>NZ_CP172299.1:0-5195709 GCF_058119595.1 Amycolatopsis sp. N2S4-7 | reverse complement strand
CGCGCTGCTGAAGACGATCGCGTCGTCGGGGATCACCGACCCGTCGCTGACCAACTCGAAGGAGGACGACGTCCGGCAGACGTTCCAGCGCGGTGACGCCGCGTTCGAACTGAACTGGCCGTTCGTCTACGCCTCCTACGCGAAGGACAAGCCGCAGGACGTTTCGCACATGAAGTGGGCGGTCTACCCCGAGGCGAAGCCGGGCACGCCGGCCAAGACCACGATCGGCGGCTACGACCTCGCGGTCAGCTCGTTGTCGGCGCACAAGCCCGAGGCGTACGAGGCGGCGCTGTGCCTGCGGAGCGCGGAGAACCAGAAGTTCTCGGCGATCAACGACGGCGTGCCGCCGACCATCGAATCGGTGTACCACAACGACACGCCGCTCGACCCGTCGAAGCCGGCGGGTGACGACAACCCGAACATGGCGAGCAAGTACCCGATGCGCGACTCCATCCTGGACGCGCTGAAGGACGCCGCGGTGCGGCCGCTGACCCCGGCGTACCAGAACATGTCGACGGTGATGTCGAAAATCCTCTCGCCGCCGGCCGAAATCGATCCGCAGGCCACCGCGGACAAGCTGCGCGAGCAGCTCAGTGACGCGCTCCAGTCGAAGGGAGTGATCCCGTGACCGTTCAGGACTCGACCCCGGCCGACACCGCCGGGGCCACGGTCGCCGAGGGAGCGGCCACCCGCAAGAAGGGCAAACCCGCGCTCTCCGAAGGCAAGAGAGCCGAACGACGGCTCGGGCTCTGGCTGTGCGCGCCCGCGTTCATCGTCATGATCGCGGTCACCGGCTACCCGATCGTCTACTCGATCTGGCTGTCGCTGCAGCGGTACGACCTGCGGTTCCCGGCGCAGCAGGAGTTCGTCGGCTTCGACAACTACGCGGCCGTGCTGTCCAATTCGTACTGGTGGACGGCGTTCGGCACCACGATGTTCCTCACCGTGGTGTCGGTGGCGATCGAGTTCGTCCTCGGCATGGCGCTGGCGCTGGTGATGCACCGGACGCTGGTCGGGCGCGGGCTGGTCCGCACCGTTGCGCTGATCCCGTACGGCATCGTCACGGTCGTCGCGGCGTTCTCGTGGTACTACGCGTGGACGCCGAAGACCGGCTACCTGGCGAACTTCCTCGCCGCCGACGCGGCGCCGCTGACCCAGCAGTGGCCGTCGCTGTTCATCATCATCGGCGCCGAGGTGTGGAAGACCACGCCGTTCATGGCGCTGCTGCTGATGGCGGGGCTGGCGCTGGTGCCGGACGACCTGCTGAAGGCCGCGGCGATGGACGGCGCGAGCGCGTGGCAGCGGTTCACGAAGGTGATGCTGCCGGTGATGAAGCCGGCGATCCTGGTGGCGCTGCTGTTCCGCACGCTCGACGCGTTCCGGATCTTCGACAACATCTACGTGCTCACCAGCGGCGCGCAGGACACCGGGTCGGTGTCCATGCAGACCTACAACAACCTGGTCAAGGGCCTCAACCTGGGGATCGGCTCGACGATGGCCGTGCTGATCTTCATCACGGTGGCGATCATCGCGTTCATCTTCATCAAGGTGTTCGGCACGGCCGCACCGGGTTCGGACAACGGGGGTAAGCGCTGATGGTGATGGGAACCGTCACGACGGGCCGCAAGGTCAGGTGGGGCCTGGTCGACATCCTCGTCCTGGTGTTCGCGCTGGTGCCGGTGCTCTGGGTGGTGTCGCTGTCGTTCAAGACCAAGGACACGCTGACCGACGGGTACTTCATCCCGCAGTCGTGGACCTGGCAGAACTACGCGGACATCTTCCAGACGTCGGAGTTCCTGCTGGCGCTGGTGAACTCGATCGGCATCGCGATCATCTCCACGGTGATCGCGGTGGTGCTGGGCACGATGGCCGCGTACGCGATCGCGCGGCTGGACTTCCCCGGCAAGCAGCTGCTGGTCGGGCTCTCGCTGCTGATCGCGATGTTCCCGCAGGTGTCGCTGGTGACGCCGCTGTTCAACATCGAGCGGAACCTGGCGCTGTTCGACACGTGGCCGGGGCTGATCCTGCCCTACATCACGTTCGCGCTGCCGCTGTCGATCTACACGCTGTCGGCGTTCTTCCGGGAAATCCCGTGGGAGCTGGAAAAGGCGGCGAAGATGGACGGCGCGACGCCGGCCCAGGCGTTCCGGAAGGTGATCGCGCCGCTGGCCGCGCCGGGCGTGTTCACCACCGCGATCCTGGTGTTCATCTTCTGCTGGAACGACTTCCTGTTCGCCATCTCGCTGACGTCGACCACGGCGTCGCGCACGGTGCCGGCCGCGCTGTCGTTCTTCACCGGGTCCTCGCAGTTCGAGGACCCGACCGGGCAGGTGAGCGCGGCCGCGGTCGTGATCACCATCCCGATCATTGTGTTCGTCTTGTTCTTCCAGCGTCGCATCGTGGCGGGGCTGACCTCCGGTGCGGTGAAGGGGTAGCGCTATGGCAGAGATCGTGCTCGACAAGGTGTCGAAGAAGTACCCCGACGGCGCGCTCGCGGTGTCCGAAGTGGACATGACGATCGGGGACGGCGAGTTCCTCGTCCTGGTCGGGCCCTCCGGCTGCGGGAAGTCGACCATGCTGAACATGGTGGCCGGGCTGGAGGACATCACGTCCGGTGAGCTGCGTATCGACGGGCAGCGCGTCAACGAGAAGGCGCCGAAGGACCGGGACATCGCGATGGTGTTCCAGTCGTACGCGCTGTACCCGCACATGAGCGTCCGCGAGAACATGGCCTTCCCGCTGCGGCTGGCCAAGGTGGACGACAAGACCGTGCGGGCGAAGGTCGAGGAGGCGGCGAAGATCCTCGACCTGACCCAGCACCTGGACCGCAAGCCGGCCAACCTTTCGGGTGGCCAGCGGCAGCGCGTCGCGATGGGCCGGGCCATCGTCCGCAACCCCAAGGCGTTCCTGATGGACGAGCCACTGTCCAACCTGGACGCCAAGCTGCGCGGCCAGATGCGGACGTCGGTGTCGAAGATCCAGAAGCAGCTCGGCACCACGACGCTGTACGTGACGCACGACCAGACCGAGGCCATGACGCTGGGCGACCGGGTCGTGGTGCTGCGGGCCGGGTACGTGCAGCAGATCGGCTCGCCGCAGTTCCTCTACGACAACCCGGCGAACCTGTTCGTGGCCGGGTTCATCGGCTCGCCGTCGATGAACTTCGTCCCGGCGACGCTGGAGAACAACGAGCTGCGGAGCGCCCTGGGCACGACACCGCTGACGGACCGCGTCCGGCAGCTGGTGGAGAAGGCGAACTCGCCCCGCGACGTCATCGTCGGCATCCGGCCGGAGCACTTCGAGGACGCGGCGGTGGTCGAGGCGGGCCAGAAGACCCACGGGGCGACGTTCACCGCGCACATCGACGTGCTCGAGTCGATGGGCTCGGAGAAGTACGCCCACTTCACGGTGGAGGGCGAGGCCGCCACCGCCGCGGAGCTGGCCGAGCTCGCCGCGGACAGCGGTTCGGCCGACGTGCCGGGCGCGGAGTCCCAGATCGTGGCCCGCCTTTCGGCGGAGTCGTCCGCGGCGGAGAACGCGGACCTCGAGGTCTGGTACGACGCGGACAAGATCAAGCTGTTCGACCCGTCGAACGGCAAGAACCTCACCTACGAGGACTAGGCGAGTCCGTGAAGGCCACCTCGAGCGATCGAGGTGGCCTTCACGGCTTTCCGGCCGTCGGCAGCCGGGGGAGGATCGACGTCGCGGCCGTGCGGGCCAGCGCGCACGTGCCGTCGCCCGCCGTGCCGGCCGTTTCCACCACGCTGATCTCCGCCAGCTCGCGGCGTCCCGGCAGGCCCGGCGCCGGCTGGGTGGTGTCGATCAGGCAGAACGCGCCCGAGACCCGGACCCGCGCCTCGCGGCCGCCGAGCGTTTCCACCTGACCGGCCGGGTCCGCCGTCTCCACCGTCAGCTTGAAGCTCACCTTGCCGCGGATGCAGGTGTGCCCGGACAGCCCGGTCGTCGGCTTGCTGCCGGGGCCGGCGGCGTCGTCGAGGTCGTGGTTGTCCAGCAGCACGCACGGCGCCACCAGGCCCCACGAGCGCTCCGGGAACGTCAGGTGCCCGACCTTGCCCGCGGTGATCGCGCTCAGCGCCGAGCCGACGGCCGCGTCCGCGACGTCGCAGCGGCCGGCCTGGTCGTCGCCGTCGTCGGTGACCGACAGGTCGAGCCGGTTCCCGTCGGCGAAGGTGATCGCGCGGGTGCACGCGCTCTGGTCGTTGAACATCGACTGCTGGACCGCGACGCCGTCGGGCACCGGCCCGGGGTAGGCGTAAGGCCTGATGTTCGGGTCGGAGTCGAAGGCGAGCGGCCCGACGAGGATCGTGCGCGGGCCGAGCCGGGCCTGGCAGTTCTCGAACGTCGGGACGGCGGCCGCGCCGGGCGCCACTTCGCGCACGTTCAGCAGGCTGCAGTAGTCGACGGTGCCGAAGTCTCCGAGGGCGGCGGAGGCGGTCAGCGGGGTGGGCCCGGTGGCCGGCTCGGGCGCGGCCTGGGTGCGGGCGCAGCCGGCGGTGAGCAGGGCGCACAGCATCGCGACGACCAAGGTTTTCGGGCGCGGGTACACGGGGTGCAAGTATCACCACATCGGAGCGAAAAACCAGCCCTGACGGGGACATCTCTCACTATTTTCCGCACCCCGGCGCACGAACGCGCAGGTCACCGGATTTCCGGCCCGGCAACACCGGTTTCCGCCGACTCCCGAACGATTTTCGCTTTTGCCGTCCCCTAAGGGAGCGATCCTTCCCGCGAGCGATGCGGAAGCCGGTACTCCGGTGGTGAAGTGGAGCTATCGGAACTTCGAGGAAAGGGAAACGACGATGAGCGCACCGGTCACGCGACGGCTGTCCCGTCCCCGCCACGGCCGCATGATCGGCGGCGTCTGCGCGGGTCTGGCCCAGCGGTTCGACATGAAACCCAACACCGTGCGGCTGCTGGCCGTGCTGTCCTGCCTGCTGCCCGGCCCGCAGTTCGTGGCCTACCTCATCATGTGGGCGGTCATCCCGTCCGAGTAAGCCGTCGACGGCGAACCGCTCAAGGGCTTTCTGGACCTGGCCGGCGCCCTCGACATGCCGCCGGGGCACTGGCTTCCGACGCCGGGCCCGAGCTGCTCCGCACTTGGTGCTCAGCGTCGCGCGGGCCGCTCGCAGCGCCGCCGCGACTACCTTCGCCGACGAACTCCTGGCCGACGGCCTGGCCCGGGGTGACCGGGCCGCCCTCGAGCGGGTCGCGACGCTCGGCCCGGCGGCGGCACGTCCCGGCGGTGCGGGCGTTCGACCGTGAGGGACGGCGGGAAGAGGTGGCGGTCGCCCGTGCGCTGGCCCGGCTCACGGGGGACAGCGCGGAGGCGACGCCGATCCTGCTCGGCGTGCTCGCCGAGGCCGAAGCCGAGGCAGTGCGGACACTCGCGGAACTGGGGCCGCTTCCGGAGGAGGCCACGCCGGGCTGCGCGAAATCCTGGCCGCGGACGAGCCGTGGTTCTGGACGGGCGGCGGGGGCAGCGTCGCCCGGGATCGGGGGTTCCGCCGGGCCGCCGCCCGGGCGCTCGCGAACTGCTGAGTCAGGGCTGCCAGCAGGACATCGCCTCGTCGACGCCTCGCTCGTCCAGCGGCGGGTGGGGCAGCTCCGACGCCTTGCCGGGTTCGGCGCGGAGGCCGTCGAGCAGCATGGCAAGGCAGCGGCGCCACAGGTCCGGGTCCACCGCGCACGTGAACTCGACCACCGAGCCGACCATCATGTGCAGCAGCGGGATGTCCGTGGGGGCGAAGTCCGACCGCAGCCCGCCCGCCGCCTTCGCGCGCTCGACGAGCTGTGTGATCAACGGCACCATGCGGGCTTTCTCTTCGGCGACGTGCTCGTGGCCGAACTTGTTGGACAGCATGATCTCGCGCAACCCGCGGTCGGCGGAGTGCAGCTCGGCGGCCTTCCACGTGAAGTCGACGAACGCCTGCCACGCGTCCTCGGCCTTCAGCGCCTCCGCGGCGAGGTTGCCGATTTCCTCCATCCGCTCCGCGAACATGGCCTCGACCAGGTGTTCCTTGCTGGGGAACCGGCGGTAGACCGTGCCGACGCCGAGGCCGGCGTGGTGGGCGATGTCGTCCAGCGTGGCTTCGAGCCCGCGCAGGCCGAACACTTCGCGGGCCGACGCGAGGATGCGACGGCGGTTGAGTTCAGCGTCACGCCGCAGCGGCCGCGCCGGTGCGGCGGGACCAGCGTCCCGTGCCATGTCGTCCAGTCTAGCTCCTCAAGTAGAGGCACCATCTCCGGTTCTTGTGTACCTTGGGTCGCGTAAGGGGAGATACCTACTCCACATAGCGTCTTGATCACCCTCTGTGAGGACACTCCATGACCGAGTCCACGCTCGCCGCCGCGCCGCCGGGGGACGTGCGCGCCGGCGAAAACCCCCACCACGCCAGACGGTGGCTGATCCTGGTGATGATCGGGATCGCGCAGCTGATGGTCGTGCTGGACGCGACCGTCGTGAACATCGCGCTGCCGTCCGCCCAGATCGACCTGGGCTTTTCCAACGACGCCCGCCAGTGGGTGGTGACGGCGTACGCGCTCGCGTTCGGCAGCCTGCTGCTGCTCGGCGGGCGGCTCGCGGACCTCTTCGGCCGCAAGAACGCGTTCCTCGTCGGCCTCGCCGGCTTCGCGGCGGTGTCCGCGCTCGGCGGCGCGGCCGCCAACATCGAGATGCTGCTGCTCGCCCGGGCGGCACAGGGCGTGTTCGGCGCGCTGCTCGCGCCGGCGGCGCTTTCGCTGCTGACCACGACGTTCACCGACCCGAAGGAGCGCGGTCGCGCGTTCGGCGTGTTCGGGGCGATCGGCGGTGGCGGCGCGGCGATCGGCCTGCTGCTCGGCGGCGTGCTCACCGAGTACCTCGACTGGCGCTGGTGCATGTTCGTCAACATCATCTTCGCCGTGGTCGCGTTCGTCGGCGGCACGATCCTGCTGCGCCGCCAGGAATCCGGCGGCCCGCGTCCGAAGCTCGACCTGCCGGGCACGGTCACGGCGTCGGCGGGTCTGTTCGCGCTGGTCTACGGCTTCGCGAACGCCGAGGCGGACTCGTGGTCGGCGGTGTCGGTGTGGGGCTTCCTGACCGCGGGCGTGGTGCTGCTGGGCGTGTTCGGGTGGCTGCAGCAGCGCGTCGAGCACCCGCTGCTGCCGCTGCGCGTGCTGCTCGACCGCAACCGCGGCGGTTCCTACCTGGCGATGTTCCTGCTCGCCATCGGGATGTTCGCGATCTTCCTGTTCCTGACGTTCTACGTGCAGCAGAACCTGCACTTCACGCCGATCGAAAGCGGCGTCGGGTTCCTCCCGATGGTGGCGACGCTGATGCTGGCCGCCACGACGGCGACGAGCGTCCTGCTGCCGCGGTTCGGCCCGCGTCCGCTGGTCCCGACGGGCATGGCGATCGCCGCGGTCGGGCTGTTCTGGCTGAGCGGCATCGGTCTCGAGAGCACGTACGCGTCGGGGGTGCTGGGCCCGCTCCTGGTGATGGGCCTGGGCATCGGCCTGGCCATGGCCCCGGCGATGAGCGTCGCGACGTTCGGCGTGGAGGCCCGCGACGCGGGTGTCGCCTCGGCGGCGGTCAACACGATGCAGCAGGTCGGCGGTTCGATCGGCACGGCCCTGCTGTCGACGCTGGCAGGCAACGCGGCAACGGCTTACGTGGCGGGCAAGGTCCCGACCCCGCAGCTGGCGGCGGAGGCGTCGATCGAGAGCTACACGACGGCGTTCACGTGGGCGGCCGTGATCTTCGCGGTGGGCGCGGTGCTGAGCGGCCTGCTGCTGCGGCCGGGCGTGCCGAAGGGGGAAGCGGCGCCTGGCGCCGTGCACATGTAGGTCCGCTTGAACCTTCCCGGCCCTCCGCGCACTAGTAACACTGAGAACGTGCGAAGGAGGGCCGGGTGGGGGCGTCGAGAGACCTCGATTTCAGCGAGTACTTCGCCGCGCGCGTGCAGCGGTTCCGCCGGGTCGCCTTCGCGTTCTGCGGCAACTGGCACGAGGCGGAGGACCTGGTCCAGGCCATGTTCGTCCAGCTGTACCGGCGCTGGCGGCGGGTGCGGCCGGACACCGTCGACGCGTACGCGCGCCGCATCCTGCTGAACCTCTTCCTGGCTCGCCGCCGGACCTCCGGGCGTGAGTACGTGACCTCTTCCGTACCCGAGCGGGAGTCACCACCGGGCCGCGACAGCCACGTGCGTCTCGACGTGGAGCGCGCCTTGGACGACCTGACGCCGAGGCAGCGCGCGATGGTCGTGTTGCGGTTCCTCGAAGACCTCCCGGTGGCCGAGGTCGCTGCGCTGCTCGGCGTCGCCGAAGGCACGGTCAAGTCCCAGACGGCCCGCGGGGTCGAGGCCCTGCGCGCGGTTTTGCCGGCGCCGACGGCGGAGGAGTGGTGATGGAAGACATCCGGGCCGCACTGACGGCGTACGTGACCGAAGACGAGCCTCCGATCGGCCTCTCCGGCGACGAGGTCTTGGCGGCGGCCCGCCTCTCGCGCCGCCGTCACCTGCTCACGGGGGCCGTGGCGCTCATCGTGGTGGTGCTCGCGCTGGGGCTGGCGGTGGTGGCGCTGCCGCACCGGGCCGAAGTCGCGAGCCGCCCGTGCCCCACGGCGTCGGACACCCGCGAGCAGATCACCGACCGCCTGAGCTGCCTCGTCGGCAACGCCGTCCGCTCGATGCTCGACCCGGACGTGCGGATCGAGCGCCTGACGATCCCGGGGGAGACCCCGCCGGCGGACCCGTTCCACCTGATCGCCGACGCGATGGGGCAGGCGCCCGGCGAGGCGATCTTCCACATGGGGGTGCGGGTGACGGACGCGCGGGGCGCCGGGTCGGTGTACGTGCTGATCCTGCCCGGCGGCGTTGGCGGCCCGGCGTGCGGCGAACCGGGGGAGCTCACGTGCCGCACGGAGCAGACACCCCAGGGCCTTCTGCGGTTGTCGACGGTGCGCACCGGTGACGCGGTGAAGAACCGGGTGGCGCTGGCCGCCCCGGATGCGCAGGTGCAGTTCTGGTCGACCAGCAGCGGGGTGCTGGAACAGCAGGGCGTCCGGTTGCCCGAGCAGCGCCCGGAGCCGACTTTGACGCTCGCCCAGGTGCGGGAGCTGGCGCTGACGCCGGGACTGGAAGTTCTAGCGACCCCGTGAGCGCAGCCGCTCGATGACTTCGTCGTCCCAGCGGTGGGTTCTGATCAGCCGGTACCGTTCCGCCGCCACCCACATGTACGCCTCCGCCTCCGTGCGCTCGCCGATCAGGTGGGCCTGGCGGAGCATGCCCACCACCGGGACGAACTCCTCGTCGAACCAGCGCTGGGCGATGCTCGCGCGGTCGCAGAACTTGCCTTCGTCCTGCATCAGGCGGAATCCCCAGGCCTCCACGTGTTCGCCCAGCTTCGCGTAGTCCCACGGGTCCGAGACGATCACCGACGCCCGTGCGTGGCCCGTCAGCGGGACGCGCTCCAGGAACAGCCGGCGGTAGTCCTTGACGATCAGGTCGCCCCGGTGGCGGATGCCGCTCGGGTCCAGTTTGGTCCGGACGACCGTCACCGATGCCTCTATTGTGGACAGTCCGTGGGCGAAGGCGACCGAGACCCGGTGGTGGCCGTCGATGATGAAGTGCAGTTCGCCCACCCGGTACACCTCGATCGGCGGGATCTCCTCGCCGCGGCGAGCCGCCAGTGCCAGGCGCTCCCAGCGCTCGCGGACCCGGCCGGACGTCGGGCGGAAGCGGCGGTCGAAGTCGCGGCTGCGGTCGACCGTGCCCACGATCGAGTCCAGCTTGATCACCCGCAGGCCGATCCGGTGCTCGCCGAGGTAGCCGAGCGCCTCCACCACCTCGTGGAACGGCAGCATGATGTTGACGTCGTCGGGCTCGCGGCGCAGCCACGTCGAAAGCCGCGAGAGCACCTGGCCCCGGCGTGCGCGGAGGAAGTCGTTCTCCGCGTCCGCGCGGGGGAATCCCGTCTCTTTCATGAGAACTCCATGATCCGGTGGCCCACCACGTTGCGGATCCGGGTTTCGCCGACGACGCGGTCCGGCACCGGCTCGCCGTGGGGGTGGATGTGCCCGTGCAGCAGCCACTTCGGGCGCAGCGCGGCGATCGTCCGGTGCAGGCAGGCGAACCCGCGGTGCGCCGGGTCCGGCCGGTCGCCGAGGTCCAGCGGCGGCGAATGGGTCAGCAGGACGTCGACGTCGCGGCCGTCCCGCCAGCGCCGCACCCGCGCCCGCCGCACCAGGCCGCGGGCCCGGCGCGCCTGCTGGCGCTGCGTCCACTGGTTCGGCCCGTCGTTGTAGCGGATCGAGCCGCCGAGCCCGGCGAACCGGAGCCCGGCGACGTCGACGACCCGGCCGTCGGCGTTGACGCCGCCGTCCGGGCCCGGCCAGACCGTGGGGAAACCGTCCTTCATGGACAGCCCGCCGTAGCGCGTGTAGCCGCTCAGGTCCGGGTCGTGGTTGCCCGGCACGAACACGCACGGCGCGTCGAGCGCGCCGGCCAGGAACGCGAGGTAGTCGTACGGGAGGTCGCCGGCGCCGATGACGAGGTCGACGGAGACGGCGCGGACCGCGTCGGTCCACAGCCGCTCGTCGACCTCGTCGGAGACGACCAGCGCTTTCGGCATGACCCCAGGATAGGACTCCCGGGCGTCATTTCATCCCGTGCGCGAACCCCGGGTCGGCGACGATGACGAAAGTGATGACGACAATCCACAGGACGCTGAGCGCGAGGGCCCAGAACTTGAGGTTGGACAGCATGCGAGGCATCACGAACTCTCCGAATACGGTGGGGAAGGAGGCTTGTTCCGGTCAGGCCGGCGCAACGGACGAGAGTTCTCATCACCAGCAGCTACCCCGCGCCGGCCGACGGCTGAACAAGCCTCACCGAAGGGGGACCTAGAGCCAGCCGTTCTTCCGGAATATTCGGTACAGCAACAGGCAGATCGCCAGGATCACGCTGATCACCAGCGGGTACCCGAACTTCCAGTGCAGCTCGGGCAGGTAGTCGAAGTTCATCCCGTAGATACCGGCGATCATCGTCGGCACGGTGATGATCGCCGCCCACGACGTGATCTTGCGCATATCGGTGTTCTGCTGCAGGGAAATCTTCGCGACCGTCGCGTCGACCAGGGTGGACAGCAGTTCGTCGAACGCCGCCACCCGCTCGGACACGGTCGTGAGGTGGTCGGCGACGTCGCGGAAGTACGAGCGGACGTCGTCGGGCACCAGCCGCGTGTAGCCCTCGGCCAGGCGCTGGATCGGCGTCGCCAGCGGCATCACCGCCCGGCGCAGCTCGAGGACCTCCCGCTTCATCAGGTAGATCTGCTCGGCGCTGACCTGTGACCGGGGCGCGAAGACCTGCGCCTCCATCACGTCGATGTCGTTTTCGATCCGGCCCGTGACGTCGAGGTAGTGGTCGACGACGTGGTCGGCGATCGCGTGCACGACCGCGGACGGCCCCAGCTGCAGCCGTTCGGGGTCCTCGTCCAGCTCACGGCGCAGCCGCGCGAGCCCCGAGTGGTTCCCGTGCCGCACGGTGATCACGAAGTCGCGGCCGAGGAACACCATCAGCTCGCCGGTCTCGACGATCTCGTTCGCCGTCGTCGGCGACTCGTGCTCGACGTACCGGACGGTCTTGACCACCAGGAACAGCGTGTCGTCGTAGCGCTCGAGCTTCGGCCGCTGGTGCGCTTCGAGCGCGTCCTCGACCGCCAGCTCGTGCAGCCCGAACGTGTCCGCGACGCCTTGGATCTGCTGGGCGTCCGGTTCGTGCAGGCCGATCCAGACGAACCCCTCGTGGCGCTTGCGGACCTCCTTGATCGCCTCCGAGTGGGTCCAGCGGCCCGGCAGGCGTTCACCGCCGACGTACACCGCGCAGTCGACGACGTACGCGGACAGCGGAACCGGGATCGGGCGGACGGGTACGGCGCCCTTGTTGCCGCGGCCGCGGAGGCCGCCGAGCGAGGGAATGGCAGGCATGGGATCTCCTGGGCGTCGTGCGTGGTCGTGCGAGACGACTGACCAGGGGCGGAAATGCGTCCGCCCGGCGACACACCAGCGTTCCCGGGGGAGAAGGCCTACCGAGAGATGAGCCGGCCGGCCGGTGAGGTGGGAACGCTGGGACTACTAGGGAGCGGACTATCGCCACTACTCATCGGGGTTCCTCACCTCCTTCGGGCCGGGTGCGACAGTGGTGGGGCTCGCGTTGACGCGCGAACACCAATGGTTGAGGGTACTCCTCACTACGGATGCGTGTCGTACCAGCCTCACGCGGTGTTACGCGGAACGGGAGAAGACGAGTGCAGTTCGGTCGGTACTACGAGGAGTTCGAGGTCGGTGCGGTCTACAAGCACTGGCCGGGCAAAACGGTCACCGAATACGACGACCACCTGTTCTGCCTGATCACGATGAACCACCACCCGCTGCACCTGGACGCGCACTACGCCGGAGAGACCACCGACTTCGGCAAGAACGTCGTCGTCGGCAACTACGTCTACTCGCTGCTGCTCGGCATGTCCGTGCCGGACGTCTCGGGCAAGGCCATCGCGAACCTCGAGGTCGAGTCCCTCAAGCACGTCAAGCCGACCTTCCACGGCGACACCATCTACGGCGAGACCGAAGTCCTGGACAAGACGCCGTCGAAGTCCAAGGACGACCGGGGCGTCGTGTACGTCGAGACCCGCGGCTACAAGCAGGACGGCACGATCGTGTGCACCTTCCGCCGGAAGGTGATGGTGCCGAAGCGCTCCTACGGGGAAACCCGCGGCGGGGAGCAGCCGGGCCGCCCGACCCCGCACGAATGAGGCTCTGATGGACTTGGACGGGATCAAGGGCGTACTGCGCACGTTCGCGGAAGCCGAGGCGCGCGGGGTGTCGCCGCTCTACGAGCACCTGGCGCTGCAGGCGGCCGAGGACGACGACGTCGCCGGGCTGCTCGCGTCGGCCCGCGACGGCGAGGTGCGCGCGACGCTGCTGATGGCGACCGCGCACCGGCTCGTCCAGGCCGACCCGATCCACCCGCTTTCGCGGTACTACCCCTCGCTGGGCGGCTTCGACGGCGTCGACTCCGAGACCTGGCCGCTGTTCCGGTCGTTCCTGCTGGAGCGGGCGGACAAGGCGCGGGCGCTGATCGCCGCCCGGTACACGCAGACGAACGAGGTCCGGCGGGCCGCGCTGCTGTACCCGGGCGTCGCGCGCGCGGCGAAGGAGGCCGGCGGGAAGGTCGCCCTCCTGGAGGTCGGCTGCAGCGCCGGGCTCCTGCTGGGCCTCGACCGCTTCGGCTACCGCTACCAGTGCGACGGCGGCGAGCAGCTGACGGCGGGCCCGGCCAAGGCCGCGGTCGGGCTGCACTGCGCCCTCGACCTGGCGCCGGGCGCGGTGGCGCCGAAGCTGCCGAAGAAGCTCGCGGTGACCGGCCGGGCCGGGCTCGACCGGGCGCCGGTCGACCTGTCCGACGAAGACGAGCTGGCCTGGCTCGAGGCCTGCGTGTGGGCCGACCAGCCGGACCGCATCCGGCTGCTGCGCACGGCGGCGGCCGAGCAGGCCAAGCACCGGCCGAAGCTGATCACCGGCGACGGCGTGGACGACCTGGCGGCGGCGGCCTCGACGCTCGACGGGCCGCTGGTGGTGCTGACCAGCCACGTGCTGGCGTACTTCGCGCCGGAACGGCGGGCGGAGTTCGTCTCGCGCCTCGCCGAGCTGGCGGCGGAGCGGCCGCTGTGGTGGGTCTCGGAGGAGTTCTACGGCGCCGCGCTCGAGACGGTGCTGCCGGGCCGCTCGGACCTGGCAGGCGACGGGCTGGCGACGCTGGGCGTGGTCCGCTGGGACGGCGGGAAGCCGGAGGCGCACGCCCTGGCGCGGACGGCACCGCACGGCCAGCGGATGACCTGGCTGCCGCTGTAGGGCCCCGGGAACCGCCCGGAGCCGCTCGGAGGCGGCCGGTCAGGCCCGGGGAAGGGCGTTCCAGTCACGCAGGGTGACGTAGAGGAGATCCACCAGCTCCCCGGCCGTCTCCAGGGCCGAAAGGTCTGCCGCATCGGACCAACGGGCGTCGGAGGCGTCGTCACCGGCGGTGAGAACGCCGCCCGCGATTTCGCAGGCGTAGTCGTGGATCTCGAAGGGCCCGCGGGTCACCGTCCCGATCAGTGTGCCCGGAATCACGTCCAGCCCGGTTTCCTCCCGCAGCTCCCTGATGACGGCTGTTTCGTCTGATTCGCCCGGTTCGACTCGGCCACCTGGCAGCGACCACTGCCCCGAACCGGGGTCGTTGGCCCGCCGGATGAGCAGCAGCCGGCCGTGTTCGTCGTGCGCGATCCCGCCGACACAGCGGATCGTGGCGCTGGTGAGGCCCTCCATGTCCCGAAGGGTAGACGTGACCGACTTGAAAACCGATGTCCTGTACACGGAGAGTAGCCGTGCGGTACACTTCGGACCGCGTGCTGACCCAAGCGCGGGACTTTCCTCCCCAGCGCCTGTTCAGTGCGGTACAACGTAAAAAGTCAGGATTGAGCTGTTGTCCGGTGTCACCGTAAGAGACGGGATTTGATCGCGGTGAACGTGAAGAAGATTGCGGGCCTCGCCGGTATCGCGTTGGTGCTGTTCTTCGTCATTGCCCAGCCGGGGCAGGCCGCTGGCCTCGTCGGCACGATCGTCGACTTCCTCCGCGACTCGGCCGAATCGGTGATCACCTTCGTCAGCAACGTCTTCAAGGGCTGATCGGGGGCTACCCTCGAACCATGTTCGCGCCACGCGACCCCGACGAGTACCTCCTCGACACCGAGCGGCGGGTCATCCGGATCCGCCGCCACTGGGCGGTGCTGCTGTGGGACACCTTCGAGGCGGCCGCACTGCTGGCCATCTGCGTCCTGGTGTCCTACCTGCTGCCACCGGCGCTGTACATCGGCCAGAACATCCTCTGGTACGTCGCGCTGCTCGTCGTCCTGCGGTTCGCCTACGTGGTGATGGAGTGGTGGGTCGAACGCCTGGTGGTCACGGACAAGCGCTTCGTCATGACCACCGGGGTGTTCACGACCAAGGTGCTGATGATGCCGATCAGCAAGGTCACCGACCTCAGCTACGTCCGCACGGCCACCGGCCGCATGATGGGCTACGGCACGATGGTGGTCGAGTCGGCCGGTCAGATCCAGGCGCTCAACAAGATCGACTTCCTGCCGCGGCCCGAAGAGTTCTACGACACGATCTCCGAGCTGGTGTTCGGTGACAAGCAGAAGCAGGCCGAGCGCTTCTCGATGATCAAGGCCCAGCGGGCCGCCCGCGGCAAGAAGCCGGTCGGGTGACGCGCGCCGGGGAGTCCCGGCGGCACTGTGACGCACCGCATCGTCGACAATGGACACGATGCGCATCGACCTGCACGCCCATTCCACCGCCTCCGACGGCACCGACACGCCGGCCGGGCTCGTCGCCGCGGCCTTCGACGCCGGGCTCGACGTCGTCGCGATCACCGACCACGACACCACCGCCGGCTGGGCGCCCGCCAGCGAGGCGATCCCGCCGGGGCTGACCCTCGTCCCCGGTGCCGAGCTCTCCACGGTCTCGATCGACCCGGAGACCGGTCGCCAGATCAGCGTCCACCTGCTGGCCTACCTCTTCGACCCCACGGCCGAGGCCGTCGTCGTCGAGCAGACCCGGCTGCGGGTCGAGCGCCGCACGCGGCTGCGCCGGATGGCCGAGCGGATGGCCGCCGACGGCCTCCCGATCGACATCGACGAGATCTTCGGCCTGCTGCCGGAGGACTCCCCGCCCGGGCGTCCGCACCTCGCGCAGGCCCTGGTCCGCGCCGGGCTGGTCAAGTCCGTCGACGAGGCCTTCGCCGACTACCTGAGCCCCCGCCGCGGCTACTACGTCGCCCGCCGCGACACGCCGGTCGAGGAAGCCATCGACATGATCGCCGCGGCCGGCGGCGTCACGGTCATCGCGCACCCCTTCGCCTTCAGCCGCGGCGCCACGATCAGCGAGGACACCCTCGCCGGGCTGGCCGCGCGCGGGCTCACCGGCGTCGAGGCCGACCACCCCAACCACGACGCGCCGACGCGGGCCCGCACCCGTGAGCTCGCCGGCGAGCTCGGCCTGCTCGTCACCGGGTCCAGCGACTACCACGGCACGAACAAGTCGATCGCGCTCGGCGAGTGCACCACCGACCCCGGCCAGCTGGAAGAGCTGGTGGCGCGCGCGACGGGGTTCCAGGTCGTGAAGGGCTGAGATGGCGATCGCCGACGTCTTCGACGCGAAGCTCTTCATGAGCGCGACGATCACCTTGATCGTCATCATGGACCCGCCCGGCACGGTGCCGGTGTTCCTCAGCCTCGTCGGCCGCAAGCCCCTGGCGACGCGGGCGCGCGCGGCCCGGCAGGCCGTCCTCGTGTCGCTGCTGGTCATCAGCCTGTTCGCGGTCGCCGGCCAGGCGATCCTGGCCTACCTGGGCATCGGCATCCCCGCGCTGCAGGGCGCGGGCGGGCTGCTGCTCCTGCTCATCGCGCTGCAGCTGCTCACCAGCAACGGCCACGAGCCCGAGGCGGCCGCGGAGGACGTCAACGTCGCGCTCGTGCCGCTCGGCACGCCGCTGCTGGCCGGGCCCGGTGCGATCGCCGCGACCATCGTGTTCGTCCGCCAGGCCGACGGGCACCTCGGCGCGTACATCGCGCTGGCGCTGGCGATCGTCACGACCCACTTCGTCATCTACCTCTGCATGCGCTACTCCGGCGTCGTCATCCGGCTGATCAAGGAAAGCGGCATCACGCTGCTGGCCAAGGTGGCCGGCCTGCTGCTCGCGGCCATCGCCGTGGAGCTCGTCGCGAACTCCGTGCGCGGGTTCATCGCCGGCGGCAGCTGACCCGCCACCCGGGTTGTCCTGCCGGACAGGATGGGCCGGGTTCGTTGACATCGTTGGCACCGCTCCCGCAGCCTGAATCTCAGCTCAGCGATTGAAACGATTCAAGTACGCGGAAGTTCCTCTCGGAGGCCTCGATGAAGTGGCTCAGAGCTTTTCTGCCGGTGACGGTGCTGGTGGCGAGCGGCGTGGTCGCCGCCCCCGCCGTGTCGGCGATGCCCGGCCCCGGCTGGCAAAAGTACGTCGTCGCGCCGGCCGGCCGGGACGTGCGACCGGTGCGCGTCCTGTCGACCGCCGGCGACGTCACCAACCCCGACGGCCTGCTCGGGCGGGGTGTCGCGACGTTCAAGCGGCAGGCGCCGCCGCCGAAGCCGGCGTGGCCCGCCGGGACGACGGCGGCCGCGTCGTCGTTCCACGCGCCGAACAACGGCGGGAACGGCCAGCCGCGCACGTACGAGCCCGGCAACGCCGTCGACGGCAACACCGGAACCTTCTGGAACGACGACACGATCGGGGCCTACCCGGACGTCCTGACGATCACCGCGGCCGCGCCGGTCGCGCTCCCCGGCGTCACCGTGCTGTCCAGTGTGGACGGCGTGCCGCAGGACTTCACGGTGGAAGTGCTGGACGCGGGCGCGTGGCGGGTGGCCGCGACCGTCAGCGGCAACACGGCGGTGCAGCGCGCGGTGGCCTTCGACCGTGCGGTGACGACCACGCAGGTGCGGATCACCGTGACGAAGGACCAGAACACGCCGTCGGGCGAGTTCAGCCGCGTCACCGAGGTCTGGCCGGGCCTGGTCGCCGACCCGCCGGTGCCGGTCGCCGTGCTCGACTTCGGCAAGGTCGTCGCCGGCTACCCGAAGATCGCCTTCGCGGGCGCGTCGGCGAACCGGCCGGGGGTCCGGCTGTCGTTCTCGGAAACCCAGCAGTACCTGGGCGAACGCTCCGACTTCACGCGGTCGGACTTCTCCGGCGGGCCGGGCAGCGACCAGTACGCCGTGCCCGGGACACCGACCGTCTGGCGGGACACGAAGGGCTGCGCGGCCGGGACCCAGGTGTGCGCGGACGGTCTGCACGGGTTCCGCTACCTGCGGATCAGCCTCGACGCCCTCGCGTCGGACGCACCTGCGGCCCAGCCCTCCGGTGAGGTGCGGATCAGCGGCGTCTCGCTCGACTTCACGCCGTTCCTCGGGACGCCGGACACCTACCGCGGCTGGTTCGAGTCGTCGGACGAGGACCTGAACAAGTACTGGTACGCCGCGTCCTACACGAACGAGCTGGGCATGGACACCTTCCGGGAGTCCGATGTGGACCCTCGCGGCGCGTTCTCGCCGTCGCTGGACGGGAAGCTCGTGCTGCACGACGGCGCGAAGCGGGACCGGGACCCGTACGTCGGCGACGTCGCGGTGTCGGGACTGACCGAGTACCTGACCCACCAGGACGGGACGGCGGCGCGGAACGTGCTCGCCGACCTGGCCGACCACCAGCGCGCGGACGGCTGGATCCCGCCCGCGTCGATCAACGACTACACGCTGCCGCTGTTCGACTATCCGCTCTGGTGGGTGACTTCGAGCTGGGACTACGTGCTCTACACGGGCGACACCGCGTACGCGGCTTCGTACTACTCGCACCTCGTGAAGACGCTCGACGCGTGGTATCCGTCGGTCACCGATTCGCGCGGGTTGCTCTCGAAGGGGCTTAACGGCACTGGCGGCTACGGCGACTACGCCTTCCTGCCGCGTACGGGCGAAGTGACGTACTACAACGCGTTGTACGTGCGGGCTCTTCAGGGCGCTGCGGGCTTGGCGCGGGCGACCGGGCATCCCGCGGACGCCGACCGGTGGCTCGCGCGGGCTTCCGGCGTGGCGACGGCCGTGAATGCTTATCTGTGGGACCCGGCGGCGGGCGCGTACCTCGACTCGGCGACGGGCGCGGTGCGCCACGGCCAAGACGGCAACAGCCAGGCGGTTCTGGCGGGTATCGCGTCTCCGGCGCAGGCCTCTTCCGCGTTGGCGCGGCTCGCGGCGGGGGCGTTGCCGTACGGGAACCCGTTCATGGACAACGACACCCTGGTTTCCGACGGCACGAAACGCGTGTACGCGTTCACGTCGTTCCCGGAGCTGCAGGCGCGGTTCCGGACCGGGCAGGCGGCGTCCGCGATCGACCAGATCAAGCGGATGTACGGCTGGATGGACACGCACGACCCGGGCATCACGGCGTGGGAGGGCATCGGTGCGGGCGGTTCGCACTACGAGCAGGGCTACACGTCGGCGGCGCACGGCTGGTCGACCGGCGTCGTGCCGGCGCTGACGAACGAGCTGCTGGGCGTCTCGCCGACGTCGCCGGGCTTCGCGACGTGGCAGGTTGCGCCGCAGCCGGGTTCCGTTGCCTGGGCACGGGGAGCGGTGCCGACGCCGAAGGGCGCGTTGTCGGCTTCGTGGTCCCAGCAGGGTTCGGTGTTTTCGCTGACGGTGACGGCGCCGCACGGGACGTCCGGCTCGCTGGTGGTGCCCGCGGGGCACCTGGTGCTGCTGGACGGGCGGCCGATCCGGACGGGCGGCGCGCTGGCCGTTTCCGGCGGGACGCACACGGTGCTCGTGGTGCGGTAGCGGCGCTTTCCGCGCGGGGCGGCTCGCCCCGCGCGGAAAGTGTCGGTGGTGGTGCGTAGCGTGGGGACCCGTGAAGGAGCAGATGGGCTTCGATTTCGGCGTCGCGCAACCGGTGCGGCTCACGAAGGTGTCGCCGGCGCGGCTGGCGACCTTCGACGACTGCCCGCGCCGGTACCGGCTCGCGTACCTCGAACGGCCGACACCGCAGCGCACCGGGCCGTGGGCGCACAGCACCCTCGGCGCGGTGGTGCACAACGCGCTGCGGGCGCTGTTCGACCTGCCGGTGCTCAAGCGGGTGCCGCAGCGGGCGGTCGCGCTCGTGGCCGAGCACTGGAAGGACGCGGGCTTCGAGAGCGACGAGCAGGCGGCGCGGTACCGGGCGCGGGCCAAGGGCTGGGTGGCGGAGTACGTCGAGGACAACGACGTCACCCACGACCCGGTCGGGCTGGAGCGGTGGGTGTCGGCGCCGGTCAGCCCGTCGCCGGGGGAGCGGCCGTCGATGATCATCGAGGGCCGCGCGGACCGGATCGACGCGCGGGAGGGCGCGCTGGTCATCGTGGACTACAAAACGGGACGGCGGCCGCCGGACGAGTACGAGGCCCGGGCGTCGCAAGCGCTTGCGCTGTACGCGGTCGCGGCGGCGCGGACGCTGCGGATGCCGTGCACGACGGTGGAGCTCCACCACGTCCCCAGCGGCACGATCGCGGCGGCCGAGCACACCCCGGAGAGCCTGCGGCGGCACCTGCAACGCGCGGAAGAGACCGCCGCGGACTTGAGGCTGGCCACGGATACCCTGGACGCGGGCGGCGACGCGGACGTGCTGTTCCCGGCCCGCCCGGACCGGCGTTGCGCCTGGTGCGACTTCAGGCCGAGCTGCGCGGTGGGCCGGCAAACGGCACCCGCGGCGCAGCCCTGGGACCTGCTCGCGCCCTGAACAGGAGGGAACGTGGCCTCACCGGACACCGACGAACTGGCGACCACGCCGCTGCCGACCCCGGCAGCGGGTTCTGTGGCGGAGGAAAGGGCGGCCGAGGCGGGACCGGAGGAACGGGGCCGGCCGAAGCGGATGGAGTCGGCTGCCGGCACTCCGGCGAATGCCTCGCCTGCAGCCAGCGCTCCGGCGGATGCCTCGCCGACTGCGGCCACGGCGGCCGCTGGTGCCGCGGCGGCGAATGCCTCGCCGACTGGGGCCACGGCGGCCGCGGGCGCTGCGGCGGAGGCCTCGCCTGCCGCCGGCGCTCGGGCCGAGGCCTCGCCGGTCGCCAGTTCTCCGGCGGGCGCCTCGCCGGCCGCTGATGCTCCGGCCGGTTCTGCCTTGGCGGAAGCCGAAACCGCGCCGCACCGCCTGGTTGAGCCCGGCTCGGCCGAAGCCGAGACCTCGCTGCGGGAGCGGGTTGAGCCTGAGCGGATCGAGCCCGTTGCCGAGGCCGCCCCTGCTTCACCCGCCAAAGAGCGCGGGCGTTGGTGGCGGGGGTTCACCGGCTCGCTGGCCGCCGGGCTCGCCGTCCTGGCCGTGGGGGTTCTCGCCGTGGCGGGGATCGACCTGTACACCGGTGCGCCCGGGCCTGGACCGGTGCTGCTGATCGGTCACCCGGTCGCGGCCGTGCTGGCCCTGCTGGCTCAGCGCGTCGCCGACCGGCGGAACGGGTCCGCGGCCGTCGGGGCCAGCGTTGCCGTCGTGCTGTTCACCGTCTCGGCGTTGACCCTCTTCTGGCTCGCCTGAGCACGTCCCTACTTCAATGCGGTGAGGGTCGTGCCGCGTTGCTCCAGGAGTACTGGGCCCGCTGCGCCCAGGCGGACGACCCCCGTGTAGCCGCGGCGCTCGACGCCGACCGTGCGGATCGTTGAACCGTCGTTCTCGTTCAGCACCGCCAGGCCGCCCTTGATCGGGACCACCAGTTGCTGCGCGAACGTGATGCCCGGGCCGAGCGCGCTGCTCAGCGTCCAGCGCGGCGAAAGGTTGTCGCGGGACAGGGCGAGCACCTTCGAACCGCTGAACCAGTACACGTTCTGCGTCGTCTGGGTCGTCGCCTCGGTGCCGCCGGGCGGGACCTGGGCCAGGTCGGCAGGCGGCACGTCCAGGGGGTAGGCCGCGCGCTGCGTGCCGTCGCCGTTGTAGATCACCAGGAGCTTCTGGTCCGGGAGCACCACCGCCGTCAGCTCGCCGGACATCGCGACCACGCGGGCCCGCTTGCCCGCCAGCACGCTGCTGAACGACACCTGCGGCTCGTCGTCCTTCTCCGGCGTCGCCTTGTAGACCGTCAGGCGGTCGGCCGGGTCGCCCGGGCAGCGCTCGATCACGCCGACCTTGCCCGACGCCGCCGCGACCGTGCCGTACGTGCAGCCGGTGCGGGGCTGCTTGCCCGCGTTGACCAGCGCCGGGACCTGGCCGTATTCGGCGCTCTTCACCAGGTTGTCGCGCCAGGTGTCGAGCAGCTTCTTGCCCGTCGTGGTCACGTGGGAGCCGTCGCTGACCAGCTGCGTGCCGAGCTCGGCGTTGCCGTTGCGCTGGGCCGTGATCCGCCCGGTGCCCGGGTCGAGCTGCGTGACCTCACTGCAGTTCAGGCTCTTGTGGTAGACGGCGTTGAGCCGCCCCCACGTCTCGTTGACCGTGCACAACGGCAGGTCGCGCGTGTAGTGCCAGCGGATCTGCCCGGTGAGCGGGTCGCGGCCGGCGACTTCGCCGCCGTCGGCGGTGGCCACCGCGTCGCCCGCCGTCGCCGGGACCGGCGTCGCGCCGCTCGGGGCGCTCCACAGCTCGGTCAGCGAGCCGGGCACCTTGTCCGGTGCCGCGGGCAGCGGCGGTGGCGGGGCCGCCTCGGTGTGGTCGGTCGCGGCGCTGTCGCTCGTCGCGCCGACGACCAGCGCGACAGCCACCACGACCACCGCGATCAGCGCGGCGATCACCCGGTCCCGCCCGCGGTTCCAGGGCGAACGACGCGCCTTGACCCGCGGTGCGGCCGGAGTGGTCTCGACGTCCTCGAGGACGTCCTCGGAGCCGTAGTCAGCAGCAGCGTCGGTGGCTTCCGCCGGTACCTCTTCGGGCGCGCTTTCGGGCGCCTTCTCGACGTCGCTCACGTACTCGACCCCCGCTGCTCAGCCTCAGTCTGCCGACGCAGGTGTATCAGACGTGGCCGCGGGACGGCGACGGCGGCGCCGCCGGGCCGGCCGCTCGGCGTTGTCGCCGGCTTCCTTCTCGGTGGCCGGGCCGGTCGCTTCCGGGGCGGTGCCGCGGGTGCGGCGACGCGTCCGGGTGCGGCCTTCCGAAGCGGGTGCTTCGCCGGACTCCGGGGCGGCCGCGTTGTCCGCGGCCTCGATCGCCTCCGCCGCCCGCGAACCGCCGCGGGTCCGCTTGCGCGGGGTGCGGTTGCGCTTGCGCGGGGCGTCTTCCGACGGCTCGGTGGCGGCAGCGGCGGGACCGCGGCCCTGGCCCCGGCCGCGGCGCTTGCCGCCCAGGTCCTCTTCCACCTCGGCGCCCAGGCCCGCGCGGGTGCGCTTGGCCAGCGGCAGCCTGCCTGTCGTGCCCTCGGGGATGCCCAGGTCCTCGAACAGGTGCTTCGACGACGAGTACGTCTCCACCGGCTCGGGCTTGTCGAGGCCGAGGGTGTCCGAGATCAGCTTCCAGCGGGGCATCTCGTCCCAGTCGACGAGGGTGACCGCGACCCCGGTGCGGCCCGCGCGGCCGGTGCGGCCGATGCGGTGGACGTAGGTCTTCTCGTCGTCCGGGCACTGGTAGTTGATCACGTGCGTGACGTCGTCGATGTCGATGCCGCGGGCGGCGACGTCGGTCGCCACCAGGACGTCGACCTTGCCCGAGCGGAACGCGCGCAGGGCCTGCTCACGCGCGCCCTGGCCGAGGTCGCCGTGCACGGCCGCGGCGGCGAAGCCGCGCTCGACCAGGTTGTCGGCCACCTTCTGCGCGGTGCGCTTGGTGCGGCTGAAGATCATCGTCAGGCCGCGGTCGGCCGCCTGCAGCACGCGGGCGATGACCTCGGGCTTGTCCATCGAGTGCGCCCGGTAGACGAACTGGGTGGTGCGCTCGTGGATCGCGCTCGCGTCGTTCTCTTCGGCGCGGATGTGCGTCGGCTGGCGCAGGAACGTGCGGGCCAGCGTGATGATCGGGCCCGGCATGGTGGCCGAGAACAGCATGGTCTGCCGCTCGTCCGGCACCATCCGCAGGATGCGCTCGATGTCGGGCAGGAAGCCCAGGTCGAGCATTTCGTCGGCCTCGTCCAGCACGAGCCCGCGGACCTTGCCCAGCACCAGGTGCTGCTGCTCGGCCAGGTCGAGGAGCCGGCCCGGGGTGCCGATCACGACGTCGATGCCCTTGCGCAGGGCCTCGATCTGGGGCTCGTACGGGCGGCCGCCGTAGATGGCCAGGGTGCGGATGCCGAGGTGCTTGCCGGCGCCCTTGAGGTCGTTGGCGACCTGGATGCACAGCTCGCGGGTCGGGACCACGACGAGCACCTGCGGGGTGCCGTCGCCCGGGACCTGCACGCGGTGCAGCAGCGGGACGCCGAAGCCCAGGGTCTTGCCCATGCCGGTGCGGGCCTGGCCGATGAGGTCGTCGCCGGCCATCGCCAGCGGCAGGGTGAGCTCCTGGATCGCGAAGGTGCGCTCGATGCCGGCCTCGCCGAGGGCCTTGACGATCTCCGGCTTGACGCCGAAGGACGCGAAGGTCGGGGCTTCGGGCTCGACCTCGACGCCCGCCTGCAGCGGGTGCGACGTGTCGAGCGCGGCCGGGCCGGTCTCGCTGTGCTCCAGCGCGACGGCGGGGGTCTGTTCGGTTGTGGGAATTTCTGCGGTCAGGGTGATCGCCTCTCTCGTGACCAGCGCGCACAGCCGTGGGTCCGCTCGACACTCGACCGGGAGTAAACCCTGGTCCCTGGCGCTGAACTGGAGCGCGGAACCGGTCCGTCCCGGGAATGCCGGAAGAGGCGTGCACGCACATTGCAGTACGTCGACAGGCCACGTGACCTGCCTGTTTCCCGACGCCGGTATGACGTACGGAAGCTTCTATATCAAACGCAGTGTACCTGGTCAGCCGTTTTTCGACAGTACCCGGCACGCCGGAACCCGTGTGATCGGTCTCGTCCCGACACGCCCGGGTGCTTCGGCGATACCCTGGCCGCCGTGACCGAGCCGAAAGAGATCAGCGAAGGCGTAGTCGACCTTCTGGGTGTGATCGCCTATCTCGAACTGTCCGCCTTCGACCGGCTGGCGGAGGACGCGCGCAGCGCGCCCACCCTGGCCGGGCGGGCCGCGCTGGCGACCATGGCGGCCGCCGAGATCGGTCACTACGGCCTGCTGTCGGAGCACCTGGCCGCGCACGGCGTCAAGATCGAGGACGCGATGGCGCCGTTCGTGGCCCAGGTCGACGCCTGGCACGCCTCGACGCCGCCGAAGTCGTGGCTGGAGTCGCTGGTCAAGGCCTACGTCGGCGACGGGCTGGCCGCCGACCTCTACCGGGAGATCGCCAGCTGGCTCGACCCGGAGACCAAGGACCTCGTGCTCACCGTGCTCGCCGACACCGGTCACTCCGCCTTCGCCGAACGCGAGGTGGCGGCCGGCATCGAAGCCGACCCCAAGACCCGCGACAAGCTCGCCCTGTGGGGGCGCCGCCTGCTGGGCGAGGCCCTGACCCAGGCCCAGTACGTCGTCGCCGAGCGCGACGGGCTGGCCGAGCTCATCATCGGCGGCTCGGGTGACCTCTCCGGAATTGCCGCGCTGTTCCGGCGGTTGCAACAGGGGCACACCAAGCGCATGCAGGCGCTCGGCCTGGGTTGATCCCGATGGAGTTCCAAGACGCGACGACGCGGCCGGGTGCGGACATGCGCCACCGCAACGACCCGGTTCGGTTAGCCTTGCCGGGCACATCCCTTTCGAATTTCCAGCGGAGGTCCCACGTGGAGGTCAAGATCGGCATCAAGGACACCCCGCGCGAGCTGGTGGTGTCCAGTGGCCAGTCTCCCGAAGAGGTGGAGAAGCTGGTCGCCGAGGCCCTGACGGCCGGTGACGGGCTCTTCCGCATCAACGACGAGAAGGGGCGCAAGTACATCGTCCCCTCCGACCGCATCGCGTACGTCGAGATCGCCCCCTCCGACGTCCGCAAGGTCGGCTTCGGCGTCGGCGACTGACCCACTCTTCAAGCCGGTGAAGGCCACCTCGGGACGTTCCCGGGGTGGCCTTCACCGGTTCGTTCACGGCCCTGGCCTCGATCGGCGGGGTCAGTCGCCGCAGGGCGCCGACCGCGGTGGCCGAACACGCCCGGGTGCCCCTCGCGGCGGGCCGCACGGGACCGGCCCTCCCCAGTTGCGATCGCAGGCTGGGGCCCCTGCCGGTGAGCCACCCCGGCCCTCGCGGGCTTTCAGGCGTTGAGTTCTTCCAGCGTCGTCGGGACGTGGAACGGCGGGGTGCTCGTGCCCATGATCCGGTACCGCCCCCACGGGTCCGGGTCCGACAGCTCGCCCGTCGCCGAGTGGGCGCCCGCCTGGATGGACACCGCCTTCTTCTTGCCGCCCGCCAGGCGGGTCAGCTCCTCGTTCACCGCTACCCGGCCGTACCAGCGGTAATACCCGTCGATCGGCTGGAAGTAGCCGCGCAGCTCGACCTCCGCCGTCAGCGAAACCCCGTCGACCACCAGGGTCGCCGGTCCGCTGTAGCCGTCTTCGTCGTGCTCGCTCATGACGTCTCCTCCAAGGACTCCGAGGTGCGGCCCAGCTGGACCACCTTGTTGGCCTCCAGGGGCTGGTTCGGGTCGATGACCACGCCGTTCTGGCGGGTCAGCCCGTCGATGGCCGCCCAGATGATCTGCGTCAGGTACTCGACGACGGCGTCGCGGCTCATCGAGCGGCGGTCCAGCCACCACTCGCCCGTGTTCTGGACCATGCCGACGATGCCGTGCGCCCACGGCTCGGCCGCGCCGGAATCCATGTTGAACATCCGCATGTAGTCGCCGAGCAGCGCGGTCAGCGCGGACGCGATCAGCTCCTTGTCCTCGGCCACGACGTCCGACGACACCGGCTTCTCCGGCCGCCCGTGCGCGAGCAGCCGGTACAGGTTCGGGTGCTCCTCGATGACCGTGAAGAACGCGTCGAGCGCCATGCGGATCCGCGGCACCGGCGCCAGCTCGGCGTTGATCGCCGGGATCAGGCGCTCGAAGAGGATCTCCGTGCCGCGCTGGCCGAGGGCCACGTAGAGGTCGGCCTTGTCGTCGAAGTGCCGGTACAGGACCGGCTTCGTGACGCCGGCCTCCGCGGCGACGTCCTCCATGCCGAGGTCGGGGCCGTGGGTGTCGAGTGCCCGCAGCGCGGCCTCGACGAACTCCTTGCGCCGCGCGATCCGGTGCTTGCGCCAGCGGTCGCGCCGGGCGTCGCCGGTCGCCTCCTCGTCGCGCGACGAGTGCTTGGACGGCTTGCCGGAGCGCTTGACACGTTCGATCACGGAGGTCATGCTACCAGAGGTAACTGTTACCTCAAGTTACAGGTTGCGGAAGGGGTGTCGGCGATGACGCGGACGCTGAAGGAACCGGATCGCGAAAAGACCGCGGACCGCCTGCTGAAGTCGTCGGCGAACAAGTTCTACGACCCCGACGTCGACATCGACTGGACGGCGCCGCTCGTCGAGGGCAAGCGCTTCATCCTGGACGAACGCTCGTCGCTCTACGGCACCGACCTCTGGGACAAGCTGACCCCCGAGCAGCGCATCGAGCTGGGCAAGCACGAGGTCGCGAGCATCGCGACCACCGGGCTGTGGTTCGAGATCCTCCTGATGCAGATGCTGCTCAAGGAGGTCTACGAGCAGGACCCGACGTCCGCGCACGCCCAGTTCGCGCTCACCGAGATCGCCGACGAATGCCGGCATTCGACGATGTTCGCGCGGATGGCGACGCGGATCGGGTGCCCCGCCTACGGCCCCGTGTCGTGGCTGCGGCGCCTCGCGAAGCTGATGCCGTCGATCTCCTACGGCCCGGCGCGCTACGGCGCGATCCTGGTCGCCGAGGAGGTCCTGGACCGGCTGCAGCGCGAGCAGATGAACGACGAAGGCGTCCAGCCGCTGGTCCGGATGGTCAACCGGATCCACGTGCTGGAAGAGGCGCGGCACGTCACCTTCGCCCGCGAAGAGGTCACGCGCGGGATGGCGAAGCTGTCGAGGGCCGAGATCGCCTACCAGCAGTTCATCATCGCGCTCATCTCGTACTTCGTGACGCGGGCGTTCATCAACCCGCACGTCTACAAGGCGGTCGGCATCCGGCCGCGTGACGGCGTCGAAGCCGCCCTGAACAACCCGCACTGGCAGGGGACGATCGCGTGGGCCGGGGAAAAGATCATGCCGTTCCTCGAGGAGTCCGGCCTGGTCGGGCTGCCCGGGAAGTACTTCTGGCGCAAGTCGTTCCTGCTCCCGGCGGGCCGATGACGACCGCCGAGCGGCTCCGCAACCCGTCGAGCGAGCACCGGTTCGTCGCGAGCGACGGCGCCGCGCTGCACGTCTCGCAGTCGGGGCCCGACGGCTCCGACGGCTCCACTGCGACGCTCGTGCTCGTCCACGGCTGGACCCAGGACCACCGGACCTGGGACTTCGTGCTCCCGCACCTCGACCCCGGCGTGCGCGTGCTGCGCTACGACCTGCGCGGTCACGGCGGTTCGGCACCGGCCCGGCCGGGCACGGCGTCGATCGCCCGCCTCGCCGACGACCTCGCCGAGCTGATCGCCGACCGCGTCCCGCAGGGCCCGCTGGTGCTGGCCGGGCACTCGATGGGCGGCATGACGCTGATGGTGCTCGCCGAACGGCACCCGCAGCTGGTCGCCGGCCGGCTGGCGGGCGCGGCGTTCGTCGCGACGTCGTCCGGGGACATGGACCGGCTGACGCTCGGGTTCCCGGGCCTGGTCGGCCGGAGCGTGACGCGGTTCGAGCCGCGGCTGGCGAAGCTGCTGGCCGGGCTGAAGTCGGACACGCTGCGGCTGCGGCCGGGGATGGTCCGCTCGGGCGCCCGGCGGCTCGTCTTCGGCGACCGGCCGGGGCGGGCGCAGGTGGACAGCGTCGTCGAGCAGCTGCTGTGCACGCACCCGGCGAGCGCGGGGCTGTTCCTGGACGCGATCGCGTCCCACCGCGGCGTCGGCGGCCTGGGCGCGCTGTGCGACGTGCCGTCGGTGGTGCTGGCGGGGGAGAAGGACCGGCTCTGCCCCCTGTCCCACGCGAAGGTGATCGCGGACGAGCTGCCGCACGCGGAGTTCGTCCGGTTCCCCGGTGCCGGGCACATGCTCCCGCAGGAACGCCCGTACGAAGTGGCCCGCCGGATCTCCGCGCTGGTCCGGGTGGCCGCCACCCGCTGACCCGAAGCCGTGAAGGCCTCCTCACGGTCATGAAGCCGGGGAGGAGGCCTTCACGGCTTGTCAGGAGTCCTTGAGCGGGAAGCCGCCGCCGATGCCGCGCCAGGCCAGGTTGGCCGTCAGCGCCACCGCTTCCTCGCGGCTCATGGACTGGTGGTGCTGCAGCCAGAACCGGGCGCTGACCTGGCTCATCCCGACCAGCCCCACGGCCAGCAGCCGCGCCTTGTCCTCGTCGAGGCCCGCGTCCGCCGTGATCGTCTCCGTGATCGCGTCCACGCTCGCCGACGTCGCCCGGTCGACCGCCTCCTGGACCGCCGGCTCGCCGCGCAGGTCGGACTCGAACACCATCCGGAACGCGCCCGCGTCCTCGCTGACGAAGTCGAAGAACGCGCCGACCGTCGCCGGGACGCGCTGCTTGTTCTCCGTCGTCGAGTCCAGCGCGTTCTGCACGCGCTTCACCAGCTCGTCGACGTGGCTCTCCAGCAGCGCGATGTACAGGTCGAGCTTGCCGGGGAAGTGCTGGTAGAGCACCGGCTTGCTGACACCGGCCACTTCGGCGATCTCGTCCATCGCGGCAGCGTGGTAGCCGTTCTCGGCGAAGACCCGCTGCGCCGCCGCGAGGAGCTGGGCCCGGCGCTCCGTCCGGGGCAGGCGCACCCCTCGTTGCTGCAACCGCGTCATCTCCGTCATGCGCTTCCTCCCGTCTTAGGCCCTTCGACGGGCGGGGTCGCCACCGCGTGAAGTCGTCCTGAAGATTACTCGTCGGTACGCATGCCTTGCCAAGGGTCGGGCATCCTGGATTCGTGAACACCCCCGTGACCACGCGGGCGCCGCTGACGCACGTGCCGCTTTCGACCAGGGAACTGCCCTCGCTCGACCCGGTCCCGCCACCGTGGCCGGCGACGTTCGAGGAGGTCGGCACCGCCCGCCTCCACGTCCGCCGCACGCCGGGCCCGGACGGCGTGCGCGCGGTGTACGTGCACGGCCTCGGCGGTTCGTCGACGAACTGGACCGACCTGGCCGCGCTGCTCGCGCCGGTCGCCGGCGGCACCGCGCCCGACCTGCCCGGCTTCGGCTACTCCGAGCCCGAAGAGGGCTTCGACTTCAGCCTCCAGGCCCACGCCGAGGTCGTCGCACGGCACATCGAGGACGTCGGCGCGCCCGTCCACCTGCTCGGCAACTCCATGGGCGGGGCGATCGCGCTGCTCATCGCGGAACGGCGGCCGGAGCTGGTGAAGACCCTGACGCTCATCTCGCCGGCCATGCCCGACCGGCGGCTCGACCCGCGGCGGCTGTCGGACCCGCGGATGGCGCTGGCCTACCTGCCGCTGATCGGCGCGCGGGTGCGGGCGCAGCTGGCCGCGCTCGGGCCGCGGGAACGCGCCGCGCAGGTCATCAAGCTGTGCTTCGCGGACCCGTCGCGGTTCCCGGAGAGCCGGCTCGACGAGCTGACCGAGGAACACGGCGCCCGCGCGGGGTTCGCCTGGGCCGCGCCCGCGATGGCGCGCAGCACGTTCGCCATCTTCCGGGCGTGGTCGACCCTGGGGAAGGCGTCGCTGTGGGCCGCCGCGCCGCGGGTGCGGGCGCCGACGCTGGTCGTGTGGGGCCGCGAGGACCGCGTGATCTCCGTGCGCCGCGCCGTGCGCACCGCGCGGGCGCTGCCCCGGGCGCGGCTGCTGGTGCTGCCGCGCACCGGTCACGTGCCGCAGATGGAACGCCCGGTCGCCGTCGCGAAGGCCGTCCTCGGGATGTGGGAGCACGTCGAAGCGGGCACCTGGTAGCCCGATCGAGTGACAACAACCCCCGGGCGGCTCCGCCAGTCGCCGATAACGGTTCGGTGGCGCTGTGGCACCCTGGTGCGGTGGACCGGGTGAAGCACGACGCGCGAGGCGAAGATCGGCGGGCTCCCCACCGTGCGTCCGCCCGCCGCGCGGCGCCGGACGCCCAGGAGCCCGAAGCCGGGCAGTACCGCCCGTCGAAAGCGCCGGCTCTGCGCGTCAGCGAGGACCGTTACCGCCCCGGCGGCCGCCGGACCAGCGCCGAGCCGCTGAGCGCCTCCTGGAAGCCGCGGGTCGAGGCGCCGCGGGAGAAGAAGGAACCGCCGCCGAACACCGGCCTGTCGAAGCTCACCAAGACCTACGGCTGGCGCGTCTACGCCCTGCCGATCCTCGTCGTGCTGACCGTGCTCGTGGTGGTCAACACCGCCAACAGCCCGGCCCAGCCGATCGCCGAGCAGGGCGCCGGGCCCGCCGTCGAGTCGGCGGGCGGTGACACCTCCGGCGGCGCCATCGACGGCAACGGCGAGCAGGCCATCCCGGAGAACCCGGCCACCCCCGTCGACCTCAAGGTGCCGACCGCGGACCTGCCGAACGGCAGCCCGTTCACCCAGGCCGGCGCCGGGAAGTGGCACGTCGTGCCGGGCAGTGGCCCGAAGGTCGGCACCGGGAAGCTGTACACCTACACGATCGAGGTCGAGGACGGCATCGACCCGGCCAGCTACGCCGGCGACGACGCCTTCGCGGCCGCCGTCGAGGGCACCCTGTCCGACCCCCAGAAGGGCTGGACCTGGGACGGCAAGATCGCGCTGCAGCGCGTCGACGCCAGCTTCCCGAACCCGTCGTTCAAGGTGAGCCTCACCACGCCCGAGACCACCCACCGGGCCGACGCCTGCGGCTTCCAGATCAAGTTCGAGGCGTCCTGCTACCGCAAGAGCCTCGGCCGGGTGCTGATCAACCTCGCCCGCTGGGTGCGCGGCGCCAAGGCGTTCAACGCGGACATGACCGGCTACCGGCAGTACGCCATCAACCACGAGGTCGGGCACGCCCTGGGCAACCAGCACGTCGGCTGCGGCGGCGAGGGCCAGCCGGCGCCGGTGATGATGCAGCAGTCCTTCGGCGTGGACGACAACTACGTGTCGATGCTCAACGACATCCCCGGTGGCGACAAGGGCAAGGTCGCCAAGGACGGCCGCACCTGCGTCCCCAACGCCTGGCCGAATCCCACTCCGAAGTCGTAGGCCTTCTCAGCATCCGGGACAGGGAAGGCTTATTTGCCTGCGCGCGTTGTGCATAGTGGGATGGACGCGATCCGCGCGAGATGGAGGACCCGATGTCTGCACTGCCGCCGCTCGTCGAGCCGGCTGCCGAGCTCACCAAGGAAGAGGTGGCCCGGTACAGCCGTCACCTGATCATCCCGGACGTCGGGGTGACCGGGCAGAAGCGGCTGAAGAACGCGAAGGTCCTGGTCATCGGCGCCGGCGGCCTCGGCAGCCCCGCGCTGCTGTACCTGGCCGCCGCCGGCGTCGGCACGCTCGGCATCGTCGACTTCGACGTCGTGGACGAGTCGAACCTGCAGCGCCAGGTCATCCACGGCCAGTCCGACGTCGGCAAGCTCAAGGCCGCGTCCGCGCAGGAGTCGATCGCCGACGTCAACCCGTTCGTCAAGGTGCACCTGCACACCGACCGGCTGGACTCGTCGAACGCGCTCGAGATCTTCGAGCAGTACGACCTGATCGTCGACGGCACCGACAACTTCGCCACCCGCTACCTGGTGAACGACGCCGCCGTGATCCTCGGCAAGCCCTACGTCTGGGGCTCGATCTTCCGGTTCGAGGGCCAGGTCAGCGTGTTCTGGGAGGACGCGCCGAACGGCAAGGGCCTCAACTACCGCGACCTCTACCCGGAGCCGCCGCCCCCGGGCATGGTCCCCTCCTGCGCCGAAGGTGGCGTGCTGGGCGTGCTGTGCGCGTCCATCGGCTCGATCATGGTGACCGAGGCGATCAAGCTCATCACCGGCATCGGCGAGCCGCTGCTCGGCCGCCTGATCAGCTACGACGCGCTGGAGATGAAGTACCGCGAGGTCAAGATCCGCAAGGACCCGGAGACCCCGAAGATCACCGAGCTGATCGACTACGAGGCGTTCTGCGGCGTGGTGTCGGACGAGGCCGCGCAGGCCGCGTCGGGCAGCACCATCACCCCCGCCGAGCTCAAGGCCAAGTTCGACAGCGGCGAGAACTTCGCCCTGATCGACGTCCGCGAGCCGCACGAGTACGAGATCGTCAACATCAAGGGCGCGACGCTGATCCCGAAGGACCGGATCCTCTCGGGCGAGGCGCTGGCGGAGCTGCCGCAGGACAAGCCGATCGTCCTGCACTGCAAGTCGGGCGCGCGCTCGGCCGAGGCGCTGGCCGCCCTGCACGCGGCCGGCTTCAAGGACGCGACGCACCTCGGCGGCGGCGTGCTCGCCTGGGCCAAGCAGATCGACCCGAGCCTGCCGACCTACTGACAGTGGTGCCCGTGAAGGCCGCCTCCGGCTCCGGAGGCGGCCTTCACGGCGTTTGGCGGGCGCCGAGAAACCCTGCGTGACCAGCGCGTCTTCTCGAACGTGGAACACCCGGCCGGGTAACGTCACCAGCGTGCGGTCAACCCTCGAACGTCCTCCGGGCCACGTCTGCGCGGCCTTCGGGGGGCGCGCCGACGGCAGCGAACCGCTGCCGGATTCGGCGGCGTGGCGCTGCGGCGACCTCGTGCTCAAGCCGGTCACCGACAAGGCCAGGACCCTGTGGACCGCCCGCGCGCTCGACTACGTCGACGAGCCGGGACTGCGGGTCGCGAAGCCGGTCCGGTCGACCGACGGCCGCTGGATCGTCGGCGGCTGGACGGCGTCGAGGTTCGTCACCGGCACCCCCGAGCACCGCGGCGACGAGGCGGTGCTGGCGGCGGTCAAGCTGCACCGGGCCACCACCGGCCTGCCCCGGCCGGACTTCCTCGCCGCCCGGCAGGACGTCGACGCCGTCGCCGACCGCGTCGCCTGGGAAGAGCTCGAGGTCCCGCTGGAGGAGACGAAGGGCGGCCGCTGGTTCGAGGTCCTCGCCGGCGCCCGCCGCCCGATCCGGCTGCCCGCCCAGGTCGCCCACGGCGAGCTCCTGGCCGGGCTCCTCTTCGACGGCGACGCGGCACCCGGCGTCGTCGACTTCGTCCCGTACTACCGCCCGGGCGAGTACGGCGCGGCGATCGTCGCGGTCGACGCCCTGGCGTGGGGCGGGGCGACGCGGGAGCTGCTCGAACGCTGGGCGCACCTGCCGGAGTGGCCGCAGCTGCTGCTGCGCGCGGTGCTGTTCCGGTTGGCGTCCAACGCACTGAACCCGCGGTCGACGCAGGCGTCGCTGGACGGCCTGCGCGCCGCGGCGCGCGAGGTTTCCGGCGTTCTCTGAGCTCGCTTTCGCCGATGTGGACGCCGAACTGTGGCCAGGAGCCGTGGGCTCCGCGGGTGACCTGGGCGACATCCGGCGCCCGTTGTGACCGACGTCGCAACGGGCGCCGTTACGTCCGGAGCCGGTCCCCCTGACCTCCGGACTCCCGTTCCGTGGACACTTATCTCACCGGGCGGGCGGCGGACACACCGCCGTAATGTCAACTGCCTGAAACATTCGGTCGAATCCGGTTAACAAGGCCTCCTTAGCGTCAGGGCAACCCCGAAACGCCGAGGAGGTGCCCGTGCCGCAGGTCGACACCCACTGCCCGTACTGCGCGCTGCAGTGCGGGATGAGCCTCGACGGGGCCCGCGTGACCCCGCGGGACTTCCCGGTGAACGCCGGCGGCCTGTGCCAGAAGGGCTGGACCTCCGGCAGCCTGCTCACCTCCGCGGCGCGGCTGACCACCCCGATGATCCGCGTCGACGGCGCGCTCGAGCCGGTCGGCTGGGACTTCGCCCTCGACCACGTCGCCCGCAAGCTCGCCGAAATCCAGGGTGAACACGGTCCGGACGGCGTCGCGATCTTCGGCGGCGGCGGGCTGACCAACGAGAAGGCCTACCTGCTCGGCAAGTTCGCCCGCGTCGCGCTCGGCACCTCGCAGATCGACTACAACGGCCGGTTCTGCATGTCCTCGGCCGCCGCCGCGGGGATCAAGGCCTTCGGGGCCGACCGCGGGATGCCGTTCCCCGTCACCGATCTCAAGAACGCCGACGTCGTGCTGCTCGCCGGGGCGAACCCGGCCGAGACCATGCCGCCGTTCACCCAGCACCTGCGCGGCACCGACCTGATCGTCGTCGACCCGCGGCGCACCCCGACCGCCGAGCTGGCGAGCCTGCACCTGGCCCCCGCTCCCGGCACGGACCTCGCGCTGGCGCTGGGCATCCTGCACGCCGTCGTCGCCGACGGCCACCTCGACCAGTCCTATGTGGACGACCGGACGAACGGCTTCGGAGAGATGTGGCGGATCGCCGCGTCGTGGTGGCCGGAACGCGCCGAGCGCGTCACCGGCGTCTCGGCCGCCGACATGCGCCTCGCCGCCGCGAAGCTCGCCACCGCGCGCAACGCCTACATCCTCACCGCGCGCGGCACCGAGCAGCACGCCACCGGCACCGCGACCGTCGGCGCCTGGATCAACCTCGCTCTCGCGCTCGGCCTGCCGGGCCGCCAGGGCTCCGGTTACGGCTGCCTCACCGGCCAGGGCAACGGCCAGGGCGGCCGCGAGCACGGCCAGAAGGCCGACCAGCTGCCCGGCTACCGCAAGCTCGACGACCCCGCCGCGCGCGAGTACGTCGCCGGGGTTTGGGGCGTGGAGCCGGACAGCCTGCCCGGGCCCGGCCGCTCGGCGAGCGAGCTGCTGGAGGCGCTCGGCCAGGAGAACGGCCCGAAGGCGCTGATGGTCTTCGGCAGCAACGTCGTCGTCTCGGCGCCGCGCTCGCAGCGCGTCCAGGACCGGCTGGGCGCCTTGGACTTCCTGGTCGTCGCGGACTTCGTCCTGTCGGAGACCGCGGCCATGGCCGACGTCGTCCTGCCGGTCACGCAGTGGGCCGAAGAGGACGGCACGCTCACCAACCTCGAAGGCCGGGTCCTGCTGCGGCGCAAGGCCTTGAACCCGCCGGTCGGCGTCCGGTCCGACCTGGACGTCCTCGCCGGGCTCGCGTGCCGGCTGGGGCAGCCCGAGGAACGCTTCCCCGTCGACGCCGAGACCGTCTTCGAGGAGCTGCGGATCGCGTCCAAGGGCGGGATCGCCGACTACTCCGGCGTCAGCTACGACCGGCTGCGCGCGGGCGAGGCCCTGCACTGGCCGGTCCCGGAAAACGACCACCCCGGCACCCCGCGGATGTTCCTCGAGTCGTTCGCCCACCCGGACGGCCGCGCGCGGTTCGTGCCGGTCGAGCACACCGGCCCGGCCGAGCTGCCCGACGAGGAATTCCCCTTGCAGGCCACCACCGGCCGCGTCCTGCAGCACTACCAGTCGGGTGCGCAGACGCGGCTGATCGGGGAGCTCAACGACGTCGTCCCGGAGGTGTTCGTCGAGGTCCACCCGGACACGGCCAAGCGCGCCGGGCTCGAAGAGGGCGACCCCGCCCGGATCCGGTCCCGGCGCGGCGAAACCGTGGCCAAGGTGCGGTTCGTCCAGAGCCTCAAGCCGGACCTGGTCTTCCTGCCGTTCCACTTCCCCGGTGAGCAGCGCGCCAACCTGTTCACCAACCCGGCGCTCGACCCGGTCTCCCGGATGCCGGAGTTCAAGGTGTGTGCCGTGTCCTTGTCTACTGTGGATGGTGCCGCATGAGCCCCCGTGAAGTTGTCATCGTCGGCTACGGCATGGCCGGCGCCCGGCTCGCCGACGAGATCCGCCGCCGCGACCCGATCGCCGAACGCGTCCGCCTGACCGTGCTCGGCGCCGAAAAGCACGCCGCCTACAACCGGGTGCTGCTGTCCGCCGTCGTCGCGGGCGGGATGAGCGCCGAGAGCGTCCGCCTGCACGACGACGAGTGGGCCGCGCGCCACAACATCGACCTGCGGCTCGGCGTCGACGTCACCCGCATCGACCGCGAGAAGCGCTGCGTCGAGCTCGGCGACGGAACCTGCGTGGACTACGACGCCCTCGTGCTCGCCACCGGCGCCAACCCGTGGATCCCGCCGGTCGAGGGCCTCGAAGCCGGCCCCGGCGTGGTCGCCTTCCGCAGCCTCGACGACTGCGCCAAGATCCTCGACGCCGCCCGCTTCGGCGCGCCCGTCGCGGTGCTCGGCGGCGGCCTGCTCGGCCTCGAAGCCGCCCGCGGCCTGGCCGGGCGCGGCAACCAGGTGACCGTCGTGCACCCGCTGGGCCACGTCATGGAGCGCCAGCTCGACCCGGCCGCCGGGCACGTGCTGGCCCGCCAGCTCACCGACATGGGCGTGACGTTCAAGTTCGGCGCCACCGCCGCCCGGTACCTGCCCGGCGACGGGCTCAAGCTCGACGACGGCAGCCTCGTCCCGGCCGACCTCGTCGTGGTCGCCGCCGGCGTCCGCGCCGAGACGAGCCTGGCCGCCGAAGCCGGCCTCGACGTCGACATGGGCATCCTCGTCGACGACGTGCTGCGCACCAGCGACGGCCGCATCCACGCCCTCGGCGACTGCGCCCGCCACCCCGGCGCCCCGGCCGGGCTGATCCAGCCCGCGTGGGAGCAGGCCGAGGTGCTCGCCGACGTCCTCACCGGCACCAACGCGGCCGCCCGCTACCGCGGCACCACGGCGGTCACCCGGCTCAAGGCCCGCGGCATCGACCTGGCCGCGCTGGGGGAGACCCAGCTCGAGGTGGGCGACGCCGCCACCGAGGTGCTCACCTTCAACGACCCCACCGGCGGCCGGTACGGCAAGCTCGTCGTCCGCGAAAACCGCGTCGCCGGGGCGATCCTGCTCGGCCTGCCCGACGCGGCCGCGACCATCACCCAGTTCCACGACCGCGGCACGCTGCTGCCCGACAACCGGCTCGCCGTCCTGCTGGGCCGCGCGCTGCCCAGCGGCAGCACCCCGGCGGCCAGCCCGGCCGACCTGCCCGCGGCGGCGGTGATCTGCCGCTGCAACAACGTCACCAAGGGCCGGCTGATCGAGGCCTGGAAGGCCGGGGCCACCGATACTCCCGCACTGGCGCGGGCCACGCGAGCCACGACGGGCTGCGGCGGGTGCACCGACACCGTCGGCGGCATCGCGAACTGGCTCGCCGCGCAATGACCATCCCGAACCGCCGCACGAAGGAGAACCCCGTGGCCCACCAAGGAAAGCACTGGATCGAGCACTGGGAACCGGAAAACGAGGAGTTCTGGGAGTCGACGGGCAAGAAGGTCGCCCGCCGCAACCTGTGGTTCTCGGTCTTCGCCGAGCACATCGGCTTCTCGGTCTGGACCCTGTGGTCGGTCATCGTCCTGTTCATGGGCAAGGACTACGGCTTCTCCGCCGCGGACAAGTTCCTCCTCGTCTCGACGCCGACGCTGATCGGCGGCCTGATGCGGCTGCCCTACACCTTCGCCGTGGCCAAGTTCGGCGGCCGCAACTGGACGGTCGTGTCCGCCGCGCTGCTGCTGATCCCGGCCGTGCTGGCCGCGGTCGTGCTGCACCCTGGCACGTCGCTCGGCACGTTCCTGCTGGTCGCGGCCCTCGGCGGCGTCGGCGGCGGCAACTTCGCGTCGTCGATGACGAACATCAACACCTTCTACCCCGAGAAGCACAAGGGCTGGGCGCTCGGCCTCAACGCCGGCGGCGGCAACCTCGGGGTCGCGGCGATCCAGCTGGTCGGGCTGCTGGTGATCGGCACGGCGGGCGCCACCGCCCCGCGGATCGTGCTCTACACCTACATCCCGCTGATCGTGGTTGCCGCGGTGTTCGCGTACTTCTACATGGACAACCTCGCCACCGTGAAGGGCGACACCAAGGCGATGCGCGAGGTCGTCAAGGAGCCGCACACCTGGGTGATGTCGTTCCTCTACGTCGGCACGTTCGGCTCGTTCATCGGCTACAGCTTCGCCTTCGGCCTGGTGCTGCAGAACCAGTTCGGCCGCACGCCGCTGCAGGCGGCCGCGGTGACGTTCCTCGGCCCGCTGCTCGGTTCGCTCTCGCGGCCGGCGGGTGGCTGGCTGTCCGACCGGATCGGCGGCGGCAAGATCACCTTCACGACGTTCATCGGGATGGCGCTGGCGACGGTCGTGCTGATCCTGGCGTCGACGTCGAAGTCCCTGACGCTGTTCACGATCTCCTTCATCGTGCTGTTCGTGCTCGCCGGGGTCGGCAACGGCTCGACGTACAAGATGATCCCGGCGATCTTCCGGGCGAAGGCGAAGATCGCCATCGCGAACGGCGCCGAGGAGGCGGCCGAGCTGCTCAAGGCCCGGCGCCTCTCCGGTGCCCTGATCGGACTGGCCGGCGCGATCGGCGCCGAGGGCGGCCTGTTCATCAACCTGGCGTTCCGGCAGTCGTTCGCCGACGCCAAGAGCGGGGTGCCCGCCTTCATCGGGTTCCTGGTCTTCTACGGGCTCTGCTTCGCCGTCACCTGGGCGGTGTACCTGCGGAAGCCCGCCGAACAGCCCACGAGTGAGCGCGGTCTGGCGCTCGCGGGAGCGGAGGTCTGACATGCCCACCTTGGTCGTCGCCGGACACGGCATGGTCGCCCACCGGCTCGTGGAGGCGGTGCGCGCGGAAGACCCTTCCGGCAGCTGGCACGTCGTCGTCCTGTCCGAGGAGCCGCGCCCGGCGTACGACCGGGTGGCCCTGACGTCCTACGTGGACGGCTGGGACCCGGCTTCGCTGGCGCTGCCCGGCTCGGACTACGCGGACGACCCGCACGTCGAGCTGCGGCTCGGCGCGCTGGTCACCGAAGTGGACCGGGCCGCCAAGACGGTCACGATCGCGTCCGGGGAGTCGCTGCCCTACGACGCGCTCGTCCTGGCCACCGGCTCGCGGCCGTTCGTGCCGCCGGTGCCCGGGCACGACCTGCCCGGCTGCTTCGTCTACCGGACCATCGAGGACCTCGACGCGATCCGGGCGGCGGCGCAGAAGCCGGGCCGGGGGCGGCGCGCGGCCGTCGTCATCGGCGGTGGCCTGCTCGGCCTGGAGGCCGCGAAGGCGTTGCGGGACATGGGTCTTTCCCCGCACGTCGTCGAGATGGCGCCGCGGCTGATGCCGCTGCAGGTCGACGAGGGCGGCGGCTCGCTGCTGCGGCGGCTCATCGCGAACCTCGACGTCACCGTCCACACGGGAACGTCGACCGACGCCATCGAGGCCGACCGCGGCCGGCTGCTGGCGAAGCTGGGCAACGGCACCGAGCTGGACGTCGACCTGGTCGTGTTCTCGGCCGGCGTCCGGCCGCGCGACGACCTCGCGCGGCAGTCCGGGCTGGAGGTCGGCCCGCGCGGCGGGGTGCTCGTGGACTCCTCGTGCCGGACCAGCGACCCGTCGGTGTACGCCGTCGGCGAGTGCGCGGCGGTCGAAGGCAAGGTGTACGGCATCGTGGCGCCGGGGTACGCGATGGCGGAGATCGTCGCCGCGCAGCTGACCGGCGGCTCCGGGACGTTCCCGGAGCCGGACACGTCCACGAAGCTGAAGCTGATGGGCGTCGACGTCGCTTCCTTCGGCGACGCCCACGCGGCCACCGAGGGCGCGCTGGAAGTCGCCGTCAACGACGCGGTCGCCGGGACGTACAAGAAGCTCGTGGTCACCGACGACGGCAAGACGCTGCTCGGCGGCGTGCTCGTCGGCGACGCGACCGAGTACAACACCCTCCGGGCGCTGGTCGGCCGTCCGCTGCCGGCCGAGCCGGGCGCGATCCTCGCCCCGGCGGGCGGCGGCGCCGCGGTGGGCGTCGACGCGCTGCCCGACGCGGCGCAGATCTGCTCGTGCAACGCGGTCTCCAAGGGCGCGATCACCAAGGCGATCCACGAAGACGGCTGCGACACCGTCCCGAAGCTCAAGGCGTGCACCCGGGCGGGCACGGCCTGCGGGTCGTGCGTCCCGCTGCTGGGCAAGCTGCTCAGCGCGGCCGGTGTCGAGCAGTCGAAGGCCGTCTGCGAGCACTTCCCGCAGTCGCGCGCGGAGCTGTTCGAGATCGTGCAGGCCACGCGGATCGCGACGTTCAGCGAGCTGATCGCCCGCTACGGGTCGGGCAGCGGCTGCGCGGTCTGCAAGCCGGCGGTCGCGTCCATCCTCGCCACCCTCGGCAACGGGCACGTGCTCGGCGGCGAGCAGCTGACGCTGCAGGACACCAACGACCGGTTCCTGGCGAACCTGCAGCGCAACGGCACCTACTCGGTCGTCCCGCGGATCCCCGGCGGCGAGATCACGCCGGAGAAGCTGATCGTGATCGGCGAGGTGGCCAAGGAGTTCGGGCTCTACACCAAGATCACCGGCGGCCAGCGGATCGACCTGTTCGGGGCGACCGTGGACCAGCTGCCGCTGATCTGGCGCAAGCTGGTCGACGCCGGGTTCGAGTCCGGGCACGCGTACGGCAAGGCGCTGCGCACGGTGAAGTCGTGCGTCGGGTCGACGTGGTGCCGCTACGGCGTGCAGGACAGCGTCGGGCTGGCCATCGAGCTGGAGCTGCGCTACCGCGGCCTGCGGTCGCCGCACAAGCTCAAGTCCGCGGTTTCGGGGTGCGCCCGGGAGTGCGCGGAGGCGCGGAGCAAGGACTTCGGCATCATCGCCACGGAGAACGGCTGGAACCTCTACGTGGGCGGCAACGGCGGCACCACGCCGCGGCACGCCGACCTGCTGGTGTCCGATGTGGACACCGAGACGCTGATCCGGACCATCGACCGGTTCCTCATGTTCTACGTGCGCACGGCCGACCGGCTGCAGCGCACCGCCCCGTGGATCGAAGAGCTGGACGGCGGGCTCGACCACCTGCGCGCGGTGATCGTCGACGACTCGCTCGGCATCTGCGAGGACCTCGACGCGGCGATGGCCAAGCACGTCGACAACTACGCCGACGAGTGGAAGGGCGTCCTGGAGGACCCGGAGAAGCTGGCCCGGTTCACCTCGTTCGTCAACGCGCCGGGCACGCCCGACCCGGCGATCTCGTTCCGCTCGGAGCGGGAGCAGAAAGTGCCCGTGATGCTGGGAGTTCCGGAGGTGCGCCGATGACGACGTCCATCGAACGAACCTGGACGGCGGTCTGCCCCGCCGGCGCCGTGCCCGAGTACGCCGGAGTGGCGGCGCTGCTCGACGGCGGGGTGCAGGTGGCGATCTTCCGGCTGCCGGGCGAGCGCTGGTACGCCTTGTCCAACTGGGACCCGTGCAGCGGCGCGGCGGTGCTCTCGCGTGGCATCGTCGGTGACGCGGGCGGGGTCGCCGTGGTGGCTTCGCCGGTCTACAAGGAACGGTTCGCGCTGGACACCGGGCAGTGCCTGGACGCCGAGGACGTCTCCGTCCCGGTGTACGACGTGCGCGTGCGGGAGGGCGTAGTCGAAGTGGAGTCCCCGTGACGGAAGTGCTCCCGCTGGCCGGTTTCGTCATCGGCATCACCGCGGCGCGCCGGGCTGACGAGCTCGGCGCGCTGCTGGTGCGCAAGGGGGCGAGCGTCCGCTACGGCCCGGCGATCCGGATCGTGCCGCTGACGGACGACACCGAGCTGCACGCGGCGACCACCCGGTTGCTGTCCTCGCCGGTGGACGCGGTGGTGGCGACGACCGGTATCGGCTTCCGCGGCTGGCTGGAGGCCGCCGAGGGGTGGGGGCTGGGGGAAGCGCTGGTTTCCCGCCTTTCGGCGGCTTCCCTGCTCGCGCGCGGCCCGAAGGTGACGGGCGCGCTGCGGGCGGCGGGGCTGTCGGAGTCGTACTCGCCGGCGTCGGAGAGCAACGCGGAGCTGCTGCAGCACCTGCTCTCGTCGGGGGTCGAGGGCCTGCGGATCGCGGTCCAGCTGCACGGCGAGCCGCTGCCGTACTTCGTGGACACCCTGCGCGCGGCGGGGGCGGAGGTCATCGAGATCTCGGTGTACCGCTGGGTCGGCCCGGTGGACCCGGGCCCGGTCGACCGCCTGCTCGACGGGGTCCTGGACGGCTCGATCCACGCGTTGCCGTTCACGAGCGCCCCGGCGGCGGCCTCCCTGCTGGGGCTGGCCCGCCGGACGGGACGGCTGCCGGGGCTGGTCGCGGCGTTGTCGGGCCCGGTGGTGGCGGCCTGCGTCGGCCCGATCACGGCCGCGCCCCTGGCGGCACTGGGGGTGCCGACGGTCCAGCCCCACCGCGCGCGGATCGGGGCACTGGCCCGCACGGTGGCGGAGACCCTGGTGGCACGGTCCCCGAGGCTGCGAGCGGGAGGACGGTCCATCGAGCTACGCGGCCAGGCAGCCATCGTGGACGGCGAGTGGCGCGAGGTGGCCCCGGCCCCGATGGCGCTGCTGCGGGCGTTGGCGGCTTCGCCGGGCCGGGTGGTGTCGCGGCGCGAGCTGATCTCGGCGTTGCCGGGGGGTGGCGAGGAGCACGCGGTGGAGACGGCGATCGGGCGGTTGAGGACGTCGTTGGGGGGCGGGAAGGTGGTGCAGACGGTGGTGAAGCGGGGGTACCGCCTGGCGGTGGACGCCTGAGCTGCCGACGCTGGGCCCGCCCGCGCTTCGAGCGGGCCCAGCCTCGGATCAGTGCGCGTCCTCGCGGGCGTAGACCTGGCAGTCGCCGAGGGGTGCGTCCTGGCTGTCGGAGAGGCACGCGGAAACGAACGCCGCTCCGCCGGCGACGTCCGCCGGGACCGAGAAGGGCGTGAACGCCCCCTCGCGGACCGGGCACAGGAGATCGGTCTTCCCCATACCCAGCTCGTGCAGGCGCAGGTCCCAGGTCCGGACGTACAACCGCTGGCACACGCTGTAGACCTTGCGGGTCCCCGTCACCCCGACCGAGCGGTTGTACCAGGTCAGCGTGCCCTGGGTGTAGGAATTGCCGTAGGGGACGTTGAAGTGGGACGTCGGGTAGGTGGTCGCGGCGGCCTGCGCCACCGGTCCGGTCAGCAGACCCAGCGCGGTCGCGGCCACCGCCGCCGCGGCCGTCGCCCTGGTCCGTATCGGTCTCCGTCGCATCGGCTGCTCCTGGTCTCGAAGGTGGTCCGGCGACACCTTCACGCCTCGGGGTGCGGAACGGCTTAGCCGTGTCAGCGGCCGTGTCAGTGCGGTGGCTCCCGGATGTCAGCGCGACCGGCGATCGTGGCTTCACACCCGAAAACGAGACCACAGGAGACCACGATGCAGAAGTTCGCCACCGCCGCCCCGATCGCCACCGTCCTCGACATCCCCGCCGGCCGCGCCCGGTTCGTCGCCGGTGACCACGCCGACACCGCCGTCGACGTGCGGCCCGTCGATCCGGCGAAGAGCCGGGACGTCAAGGCCGTGGAGCAGACCAAGGTCGAGTACCGGGACGGCGTCCTGCGGATCGAGACCGCGGCGAAGAACCAGTTCTTCGGCCCGTCCGGCGCCGTCGACGTGACCGTCCAGCTGCCCGAAGGCTCCCGCGTCGAGGTCAAGGCCGCCAGCGCCGAGCTGCGGGGCGTCGGCCGGCTCGGCGACGTCACCGTCGACAGCGCCCACGGCGAGGTCACCTTCGACGAGGCCGCGAGCGTCCGCCTCACCACCCACGCCGGCGACGTCTCGATCGGGCGCCTCACCGGTTCCGCCGAGATCGGCACCGGCAAGGGCGACATCCGGATCGCCGAGGCGGTCGGCGGCACCCTGGTGCTGAGCACCCAGGCGGGGGACGTCTCGGTCGGCGCCGCCGCCGGGGTGTCCGCCTCCCTCGACGCGGGCACCACCTACGGCCGGATCCGCAACGCCCTCAAGAACAGCGAGGGCACCGCGGGCCTGACCATCCGGGCGACCACGGCTTACGGCGACATCGACGCCCGCAGCCTGTGACGGGACCGGGCCGGTGTCAGCCGACCCAGGTGACGGCGTGCTTCCCGAACCCCCGTGCCGCCGCGACCCGCTCCGCCTCCGCTTCCGCTTCCTCGCGGACCGCGGGGCGGAGCGGGTCGAACGCCGTCACCGTGAACGTCAGCTTCGCGCCGCTGCCCTTCGTGCGCCACGTCCCCGCGACGTCGCCGTCCGCCAGCAGCACCCCCGGGTTGCCCAGCATCTTCCAGACCTCCTTGCGGCGCGCCGGATCCGGCACCAGCAGGGCCTTGTCCCGCGCCTGGACGAACGGGTCCAGCGGCGGCAGCAGCCGCACCACGTCCGGTTCCGGCGGGTTCTCCAGCGCCGGGAGGCGGTCGGCGGGCAGGTGCCGGACCTTGCCGTCGACCTTCACCGAAGCCAGGTCCGACGGCCACGTCCGGTCCAGCACCGCGCGAGCCGTCCCCACGAACTCCGCCGCCTCGCCGGGGGACGCCGGGCCGTTGAGCCGCAGGTACCGCGAAACCACCGCGGTCGCCGCCGCCGGGTCCGGCGACTTCCGCATCCGGCCGCGGCCCTCCAGCGGGGCCAACGTCGCCGGCGACGCCCCGGCGACCAGGCGGACGCCGCCGTGCGGGGTCGCGATGCGCATCAGCTGCTCCTGGATGTGCGTCGCGTTGCAGCCCCGGCACCAGCGCGAGAACGACGGCGGCAGCTTCTTCGTCACCGCGGCCGAAACCGCCCCCTTCGTCATCGGCTCCTTGACGGCGGCCCGGATCGCGGCCGCCGCCGTGAACACCACTTCGCGCGCGTCCAGCCCGGTCGCCGCCATTTCCTTGCGCTGCCACAGCATCCGGGCCAGCGCGTCGGCGTCGTCCAGCGGAACCAGGGCCCGGACCACCTCGGGCAGGTCCGACCGCAGGTGGTAGTGCGGGGCGCCCCGCAACGTCCAAGCCAGGGCCAGCCGCTCGTCGTCCTCGAGGGACACCGGGCCGTCGAGCCGGGCCACGAGGGCGAGCAGCGCGGTGTCGCGCATGCTGTCCTGCAGCCCGGCCCGGACGACGGCGAGCCCGGCCAGGTCCCGCGCGGTGCGGTGCAGCCCGTGCTCGGCGATGCGGTAGGCGAGTACCTGACGGCGGTCCACGGCGACTCCTAGAACGCGTACTCGAAGGTGTACCCCAGCTTGTCCTCGCCCATCGCGCCGCCGACGGTGCCGCTGCCGGTGAGCCCGGCCAGCGCGCCGGTGCCCGAGCCGGGGACGACGCTGAACGTCGACGCGATGCCCTGGGCGTCGAACGTGAACTCGTGCCGCACGACGAACGTCCCTTCGCGACCGTCCACCTTGCCCTCGAAGCGCTCGAAGCTCGGCGACGTCGTCGCGCCGCTTTCGTAGCCTTCGCCCGCGTAGTACAGCAGAAGGTCGCAGATCGATTCACCCTCGATGACGCCGTCGTACGCCATCGTGGCGTGCGCGTACGCCACCCGGGGGCCGCCTTCGAGGCCGCTGACGATCTTCTCTTCCCAGTTCTTCATGGTGAATGCGTTCATGGGAAGCAGTCTGGCCGCCATACCTGTCAGCTCGTGTCAGGTATTTCTGCCAGAATCGGTCCATGCGCGCCAGCCGCCTCCTGTCCGTCCTCCTGCTGCTGCAGAACCGCGGCCGGATGACGGCCGAGGAGCTGGCCGAGGAGCTCGAGGTCTCGGTGCGCACGGTCTACCGGGACATCGACGCGCTGTCGGCGTCCGGCGTCCCGGTGTACGCCGACCGCGGGCGGACCGGCGGCTACCGGCTGGTCGACGGCTACCGCACCCGGCTCACCGGGATGACCGAGGAAGAGGCCCAGTCGCTGTCGCTGGCCGGGCTGCCGGTGGCCGCCGCGGAGCTGGGGCTCGGCACGGTCCTCGCGGCCGCCCAGCTCAAGCTGTACGCGGCGTTGCCTGCCGAGCTGCGCGACCGCGCCGGCCGCGTCGCCGAGCGGTTCTACCTCGACGTTCCCGGCTGGCACCGGGGCATCGAAAGCCTGCCGGCGCTGTCCGCGATCGCCGACGCCGTGTGGTCGTCGCACCGCATCCGCATCCGCTACGAACGGTGGGGGCAGCGGGTCGTCGAGCGGGACGTGGAGCCGCTCGGCCTGATCCTCAAGGCGGGCAACTGGTACCTGGCCGGGCGCTGCGACGGCACCGACCGGACCTACCGGATCTCGCGCGTGCTGGAGCTGACGGACCTCGGCGAGGTGTTCGAGCGGCCGGCCGGGTTCGACCTCGCGAAGTACTGGCAGGAGTGGTCCGAGCAGTTCGAACGCCGGATGTTCCCGCGCGTGGCGGTGGTGCGGCTGTCGCCGCGGGCACAGGCTCTCGTACCGTTCTACGCGGGCGCGGTCGGCGCTCGCGCGTTGCGTTCGGCGACCGGGGAACCCGACGCGGACGGCTGGCTCACCGTGGAGCTGCCGGTGGAGCCGGGCGAACCGGCCATCGGCGAGCTGCTGCGGTTCGGGCCGCACCTGGAGGTCCTCGAACCGGCGGACCTGCGTGCGGAGCTGGCGGAAGCGATCGAGGAGATGGGCGCGTTCTATGGGTGAGCTGAGCGGGATCGCCATCGGCGTCACAGCCGAACGCCGGGCCGAAGACTTCATCGCGGCGCTCGAACGCTACGGCGCCGACGTCCGGCACGCGCCGACGATCACCATCGTGCCCCTGGACGCCGACCCCGAGCTGCGCGCGGGCACCGAGGCGGTCCTGGCCGGGCGCGTGGACTTCACCGCGGTGACGACCGGCGCCGGCTTCCGCGGCTGGCTGACCGCGGCCGAGGCGTGGGGCCTGCGCGAGAGGCTGGTGACGGCGCTGGGCGAGTCCCGGATCTACGCGCGCGGCCCGAAGGCCGTCGGCGCGGTCCGCGGGGTCGGGCTGCGCGAGTCCTTTTCGGCCGCTTCGGAGAGCAACGCGGAACTGTTCGGCGCGCTGGCCTCGGCCGGGGTGGGCGGCACGCGAGTGGCCGTCCAGCTGCACGGAACGCCGCTGCCTGAGCACACGGACCCCCTGGAACAGGCGGGGGCGACGCTGCTGCCGGTGCAGCCGTACCGGTGGTTCTCCCCGCCGGACGTGAGCCCGGTGCACGCTCTCATCGACGCGGCCGTGGCGGGCGAGCTGGGCGCACTGGCGTTCACGAGCGCGCCGGCGGCGTCGAACTTCCTGGCGCTGGCCCGGTCCTACGGCCGCTACGACGAGCTCGTTGCGGCGTTGCGCGGTCCGGTGGTGTGTGCGTGCGTGGGTCCGGTGACGGCGGCTCCGCTGGAGGCGGTGGGCATCGAGACGCTGCAGCCGGAGCGTCAGCGGCTGGGTGCGTTGGTGAAGCTGCTGGTCACGGCGTTGAGCCCGGGTTAGTCCTCATCGGGCGGCAACTCACCGGCCGCCGCCGCCCGGACCGCCTCCCGGCCCGCCGCTTCCTCGCTCATCCCTTGCCGCCAGTAGCCCGTGAAGCAGATCAGCCGCTTGTCGACCTCCCGCTCCCGCACCAGGTGGCGCCGCACCGACTTCACCACCCCCGCTTCGCCGGACACCCACGCGTACGGCGTCCCGCCCGGGAACGCCGCTCCGCGGACCGCTTCCAGCAACGCCTCGCCCCGCGGCCGGGCCCCGCGCAGCACCCAGTGGATTTCCACCGCTCCGCGCGTCTCGAACACCTGCCGGTCCGCGCGGTCCGCCAGCTCGACGAACACCGAGGCCCGCGCGCCCGGCGGGAGCCGCTCGACGATCGCGCCGATCGCCGGCAGCGCCGTCTCGTCGCCCACCAGCAGCTGCCAGTCCGCGCCGGCCGGGACGTCGTACAGACCGTACGGGCTCAGGAACGCCACCCGGTCACCGAGGGCCGCGCGGGACGCCCACGCCGACGCCGGCCCGGTGTCGCCGTGCAGGACGAAGTCCACGTCGATCTCCGCCGCCTCCGGGCGGTGACCCCGGACCGTGTACGTGCGCATCGGCGGGCGGACGTCGTCCGGCATCGCCAGGTACGCCCGGTACCAGGACATGACGTCGGAGCCGGTCTCCGGCAGCACCGGCGCTTCCTGTCCCCGCGGCGGGAAGAACACCTTGACGTACTGGTCGGGCGCCCCGGCCGGTACGTCGCGGAAGCTCTCCGCGGCGAACGTCACGCGCACCATGTGCGGCGTGACCGGGCGGACCTTGGTCACCAAGGCACGGTGATAGGCGAGAGCCACCTGGGTCTTCATTAGGCGAGGCTAACCTAAGATCTAGGCTTCAGAACAGCCCCTCCGGGCCCGGATCCTCCTCACCCTCCGGCTTCCAGCGGTATTTCCGCAGGTCGACGCGCTGGCCGTCGGCGAGCACGCCTTCCGCCCGCAGCCGCTCCAGCTGGTCGTGGACCAGGTGCGGGGCCGGGGTCCCGTTCGCGCGCAGGATCCGGTGCCACGGCAGGTCGTGCCCGTCCTCGGCGAGGATCGCGCCGACCATCCGCGGCGACGGCGCCCCGGCCAGCGCCGCGATGTCGCCGTACGTCGCGACCGTGCCGGCCGGCACGGACTCGATGATTTCCCGCACGCGCTCGTGCAGAACGTCGTCCATGACCGACACTCTGCCGGACGGGTCCGACATTTTCGGGGTCCGGGTGGCGGAGCCCCGGACGTCACCGACACTTTTCGCGCCATCCACCGCACGGCCGGGCACCTTCACCGCCGCCAAGCCGTGCCGGTGCACCACCCGGGGGACCGGGCGTGGTTCCATCGCGGGGTGAACGGGAGGCGAACGGCGCAGGCGAACGCGCGGCTGGTGCGCACGCCGATCACCGACGCACCCACGTTCACCTGGGATTCCGGGGCCCGGCGCGTGCTCTCCGCGCCCGGCGGGTTCCTCCGCGTGCTCGGCGGGCCCGGCACCGCCAAGACGGCGCTGCTGGCCTCGGCCGCGACCCGCCGGATCGCCGAGGGCGCCGACCCGGAGAGCGTGCTGGTGCTCACCACGTCCCGCAAGTCCGCCGACGCGCTGCGCGCCGACATCACCCGGCGGCTCACCGCCGATCCCGATCTGGCGCGGCCGCTGCCCCGGACCGTCCGCGAACCGCTCGTCCGGACCGTCCACTCCTACGCCTACTCGCTGCTGCGCCTGGAGGCGATGGCCGAGGAACTCCCGCCACCGCGGCTGCTCGCCGGCGCCGAACAGGACGTCGTCGTCCGCGAACTGCTCGCCGGCGACCTGGACGAGGAGGCCGAGTACTGGCCGGAGCAGCTGCGGCCCGCCCTGATGGTCCCCGGGTTCGCCGAGGAGCTGCGTGACCTGCTGATGCGCGCGGCCGAGCGCGGGCTCGGCCCGGAGGACCTCGCCGAGCTGGGCCGCCGCCGCGGCCGCGAGGAGTGGGTCGCCGCCGGGCAGTTCTGGGCCCAGTACGAAGAGGTCACGCAGCTGCAGGGCGCGGGCGGCAACGCGCTGGGCGTCGCGAGCTCGCCCGCGCTGGACGCCGCCGAGCTGGTCACCTCCGCGCTGCTCGCCCTGGAGGACGACGACGAGCTGCGCGAACGCGAGCGCACCCGCGTCCGGCACCTGTTCGTCGACGACGCCCACCACCTCGACCCGCTGCAGACCAGCCTGGTCCGGCTGATCGGGCACACCGCCGCCGAGTTCGTCGTCGCCGGCGACCCCGACCAGAACGTGTTCTCCTTCCGGGGCGCCGACGCGAGCCTGTTCGCCGACGCCGACCCGGACGGCAGCCGGACCGTCACGCTCACCACGGCCCACCGGCTCGCCCCGGCCGTCCGCCTGGCGGTCGCGAAGATCGGCGCGACGCTGCCGGGCGCGTCGCCGCACCGCAAGATCGTCCCGCCTCCGGGGGCCACGGGCGGGAACGTGCGGGTCCGCGTGATGCCGACCCCCGCCGCCGAAGCGAGCTGGATCGCCGACCAGCTCCGCCGCGCGCACCTCGTCGACGGCGTGCCGTGGTCGGAGATCGCGGTGCTCGTCCGGTCGCCGGCGCGGACCTTCCTGGTGCTGCAACGCGCGTTGCGCGCGGCCGGCGTCCCGATCGGGTCGGCGACCGAGGAGCTGCCGCTGGCCAAGCAGCCCGCGGTCCGGCCGCTGCTGGCCGTGCTGAAGCTCGCGCCGCAGCCCGACCTGCTCGACGTCGACCTCGCCGAGATGCTGCTGTCGTCCGCGCTCGGTGGCGCGGACCCCTTGGCGCTGCGGCGGTTGCGACGCGGTCTGCGGCGGCTCGAGCTGGCCGGCGGCGGCCAGCGGTCGAGCGACGAGCTGCTCGTGGAAGCGTTGCGGGGCGGGGACATCCTCGCCGGGCTGGCCGACGCCGAGGCCGAGCCGGTGCGGCGCGTCGGCGGGCTGCTGCGCGTCACGCACCAGGCCGTGGCGCGCGGTGACGGCGTCGAGCAGGTGCTGTGGCAGCTGTGGAACGAAAGCCGCCTGCAGGACAAGCTGCTGAAGCAGGTCGAGCGCGGCGGGTCGCTGGGCGCGCAGGCCGACCGCGACCTCGACGCCGTCGTCGCGCTGTTCGACGCGGCCGGCCGGTACGTCGACCGGCTGCCCCGCGCGAGCGTCGCGTCCTTCGCGGACTACCTGGGCGCGCAGCAGATCGCGGGGGACACGCTCGCCCCGGCCGCCGTCCCGTCCGACGGCGTCTCGCTGCTCACCGCGCACGCCGCCGCCGGGCGCGAGTGGACGGTCGTCGCGGTCGCCGGTGTCCAGGAGGGCGCGTGGCCGGACCTGCGGCTGCGCGGGTCGGTGCTCGGCGTGGAACGCCTCAAGGACCTGATGGCGGGCGTGGACGACGACGCCGTGTCCCAGACCGCGCCGATCCTCGCCGAGGAACGGCGCCTGTTCTACCTCGCGATGAGCCGGGCGAAGCAGACGCTGCTGGTCACGGCGGTGTCGGGGGAGGACGAGCAGCCGTCGCGGTTCCTCGACAACCTCGAGGAGAACGGCGCCGACGACGGCGGCCTCGACTCGCGGATGAAGCCGCCGGGCCGGTCGCTGGTGCTCGCCGAGCTGGTCGGGGAGCTGCGCGAGGTCGTCTGCGACGACAAGGCCGATCCCGGACGCCGTCGCCGCGCGGCGAAGCAGCTCGCGCGCCTGGCCGAGGCGAAGGTCCCCGGCGCGCACCCGTCGACCTGGTACGGCCTGCTCCCGGCGTCGACCGACGAGCCGGTGCACCCGCCGGGCGACCTGATCCGGATCTCACCGTCCACAGTGGAAATCCTGACGAAGTGCCCGCTGCGCTGGATGATCGAGCGCCACGGCGGCAGCGACCCGGCGCAGCTGGCCGCCGTCACCGGGACGCTGGTGCACGGGCTCGCCCAGGCCGTCGCGTCCGGCAGCACCGACGCCGAGCTGCAGGCCGCGCTCGACGAGGCCTGGGTGCGCGTCGACGCCGGCGCGCCGTGGTTCTCGCGGCGCGAGCGGCGCCGCGTCGAGCAGATGCTGCGGAACTTCACGACCTGGCTGGAGCGCAGCCGGGCGGAGCTCAAGGAAGCCGGCGTCGAGCAGGACATCGAGGTCGAGCTGCCGGCCGGCGGCGAGGACGAGGTCCGCGTGCTGCTGCGCGGCCGCGTCGACCGGGTCGAGCTCGACAGCGAGGGCCGCCCGGTGATCGTCGACATCAAGACCGGCAAGGTGCCGGTGTCGGGCGCGGACGCCGAGGCCCACCCGCAGCTGGCGGCGTACCAGCTGGCGGTGCTGCTCGGCGCGATCGAGGGCCGCGACGCCCCCGGCGGCGCGCGGCTCGTGTACGTCGCGAAGGCCAACAACAAGACCGGGTCGACCGAGCGCTCCCAGCCGCCGCTGGACGAAACGGGCGGCAAGCAGTGGCTGGAGCTGGTGCAGAAGGCGGCCGCTTCGGCGACCGGGCCGGACTACCAGGCGCAGGAGAACCCGGACTGCGACCGCTGCCCGGCGCGCGGCAGCTGCCCGCTGCGGCCCGAAGGCAGGCAGGTACCGGGTCCGTGACCGCATCGTCCTCCCGGGGTGAGGTGGGCGCGTGAGTCCCCTTCTCATCGCGAACCCGGTCGAACCCGCCGAGCTCGCCGACGCCCTCGGCCTGCACCGCCCGACGCCCGAACAGGCCACGGTGATCGCCGCGCCGGTCGAGCCGTCGCTGGTGGTCGCCGGGGCGGGCGCGGGCAAGACCGAGACCATGGCCGCGCGCGTGGTCTGGCTGGTGGCCAACGGGATCGTCAGCCCCGACCGCGTGCTGGGCCTGACGTTCACCCGCAAGGCCGCGCGCCAGCTCGGCGAACGCGTCCGCGCGCGGCTGCGGCGGCTCGCGGGCTCCGGGCTGCTCGACCGGCTCGACCCGACCGGTGGCCTGCGGTCCACCGTGGTCGCCGGCGAACCGACGGTGCTCACCTACCACGCCTACGCCGGGCGGCTGCTGTCCGAACACGGGCTCCGGCTGCCGGTGCAGCCCGGCGTGCGGCTGCTGTCCGAGACGTCGTCGTGGCAGATCGCGCACCGCGTCGTGTCCACCTGGGACAACGAGCTGGACACCGATCGCGTCCCGCCGACGGTGACCGCGGACCTGCTCGCGCTGGCCGGGGAGCTGGGCGAGCACCTGATCTCGGTCGAGGAGCTCGCCGAGTACACGACGTGGATGTGCCGCGTCATCGAGAACGCGCCGCGCGTCAAGGGACAGCGGGCCGCGCTGCCGCAGAAGCTCACGGAAATCATGGCGGCGCAGCACTTCCGGCTCGCATTGCTGCCGCTGGTGGAGGAGTACCACCGGCGCAAGCGCAACGAAGGCGCCCTGGACTTCGCCGACCAGATGTCCCTGGCCGCCCAGCTGGCGAGCGGGTACCCGTCGGTCGTGCGCGGCGAGCGGGAGCGCTTCGGCGCCGTGCTGCTCGACGAGTACCAGGACACCGGGCACGCCCAGCGCGTGCTGCTGCGGGCGCTGTTCGGCGGCGTCGAGAACCCGCCGATGCCGGTGACCGCGGTCGGCGACCCGGCGCAGGCGATCTACGGCTGGCGTGGCGCCAGCGCGGCCAACCTGCCCCGGTTCACCACGGACTTCCCGCGCTCCGACGGCGAACGCCTCGTCCCGGCGAGCGAATACGGGCTGCTGACGAGCTTCCGCAACCCGCCGGAGATCCTCGACCTCGCCAACGCGATCGCCGAACCGCTGCGGGCCCGCGGCCTCGGCGTCGAACGGCTGCGGGCGCGCGAAGGTGCCGGGCCGGCGGACATCGCGTGCGCGCTGCTGCCGGACGTCCGCGCCGAGCGCGACTGGGTGGCCGACGCGCTCGCCCGGCGCTGGTACGCCCACCAGGAAGAGACCGGGAAGCCGCCGACCGCCGCGGTGCTGGTGCGCCGCCGCGCCGACATGGCCCCGATCGCCGCCGAACTGCGGGCGCGCGGCCTGCCGGTCGAGGTCGTCGGGCTCGGCGGGCTGCTGGACGAACCCGAGGTCGCCGACCTCGTCGCGACGTTGAAGGTGCTCGCCGACCCGTTGTCGGGCAGCGCGGCGGCCCGGCTGCTGACCGGCGCCCGCTGGCGGCTCGCGGCCGCCGACGTCGCCGCGCTGTGGCGGCGGGCCGGGGAGCTGTCCAGCCCGGAGAAGGCGGCTTCGGACGCGCCGGAGCTCGTCGTGGAGCGCGTCGAGCAGGCCGGGCTGATCGACGCGATCGACGAGCCGGGGGACCCCGCGCGGTACTCCGAGGAGGGGTACCGGCGCATCAAGCGGATCGGCTGGGAGCTGTCGGCGTTGCGGCGGCGGCTCGACCAGTCGCTGCCGGAGCTGGTCGCCGACGTCGAACGGACGATGCTCCTGGACGTGGAGTCCTTGGCGCGCCCGGGTTCCGCCGGGCGCGCGCACCTGGACGCGTTCGCCGAAGTCGTCACCGACTACGCCGAGACGGCCCCGACGGCGACGCTTCTGTCCTTTGTGGACTACCTGAACACGGCGGCGCACGCCGAGGACGGGCTCACCCCGGGCGAGGTCGAGGTCGTCCCGGACCGCGTGCAGGTGCTCACCGTGCACTCGGCGAAGGGGCTCGAGTGGCAGGTCGTCGCCGTCCCGCACCTGGTGCACGAGGTGTTCCCCGGCCGGCGGCGGTCGTCGTCGTGGCTGCGGACCGCGACGTCGCTGCCCGCGGCGTTGCGCGGGGACTCGGAGGACCTGCCGGAGCTGCGGATCGCCGAGGGCTACGACCGCAAGGAAGTCCAAGAAGGACTGGAGCTGCACGAAGCCGGGTTCGTCGAGCGGGAGCAGTCGGAGGAACGGCGGCTCTGCTACGTCGCGCTGACGCGGTCCGAACACGCGCTGATCGTTTCCGGGCACTGGTGGAACGAAAGCAGCAGCCGGGCGAAGGGGCCGTCGGAATTCCTGACGGAGATCGCCGACGTGGTGCGGGAGACCGGCGTCGGCCAGCTCGCCGAGTGGGCGCCGGAGCCGGACTCCGACGACGAGAACCCGCTGGTGTCGGACTCGCGGGCGGGCCGCTGGCCGGTCGACCCCCTGGCCGACCGCCGCACCGGCGTGCAGACCGGCGTGGAGCTGGTGTTCGAGGCGTTGTCCGCCGCTCCGGAGGACGAGGAGTCCGAAGAGGACGATCCGGACGGCTGGCTGACCGACACCGACGTCCTGCTGGAGGAGTGGGCGCGCAAGGACGACCAAGTCAGGCGGGTCGCGCTGCCGTCGCGGCTTTCGGTGAGCCAGCTGGTCGCGCTGGCCGACGACGCCGACCGGCTGGCGGCGGACCTGCGCCGTCCGCTTCCGGTGGAGCCCAACAGCTTCGCCCGCCGCGGCACGGAGTTCCACGGCTGGCTGGAACGCCGGTTCGCCGGCGACCAGCTCATCGAGATCGACGACCTCCCCGGCGCGGCCGACTTCGGCGAGGCCCCCGACGCCGACTTCGAAGAGCTCCAGACGGAGTTCGAGAAGAGCGAGTGGGCCCCGCGCGTCCCGGTGGCGGTGGAGGTCTCGTTCTCGGCCGACGTCGAGGGCATCACGCTGCGGGGCCGCATGGACGCGGTCTTCGCCGACCCCGACGGCGGCTGGACGGTGGTCGACTGGAAGACCGGCGCGGTCCCCCCGGAGTCCCGGATCCCGGCGTTGGCGGTCCAGCTGGCGGCGTACCGCATGGCGTGGGCGGCACTGAAGAACGTCCCGGTGGACCGGGTCCGCGCGGCGTTCCACTACGTCCGGGCGAACCGCACGATCCGCCCGGCGGACCTCCTGGACGCCGACGGTCTGAGGCAGATCCTCCGCGACATCCCCGAGGCGTGAAGCCCGCTCAGTCACGCGTGAGGCCCGTCCGATCACGGGGCAGGCCGCCAGGAGGTGCGCCGGCCGTTGCGAGGTTGCCATCGACTCGTCGTTCCACGCGGCGGCCCGCCGCCCGGTTCGGCTATCCTCCGGGCGTGAGTGACGCTGGACACCCGCCGCTGGGAGCGGGTGCATGAAGGCACTGAAGCGGTTGCCGCTGGGCAGTCTCACCGATCGGCCGGACCACGAGCTCGTCGGCGTCCTGCGGATGCCGGAGCTGACCGTCAGCCCGCTCCGCGCGATCGTCAAGCGGATCATCGGTGCGCTGCTCGCCCTGCTGGCCACGGTCGTGATCGTCTACATCGACCGCGACGGCTACCGCGACGCCAACGGCGACGGCCTGTCCCTGCTGGACAGCCTGTACTACGCCACCGTCTCCTTGTCGACGACCGGCTACGGCGACATCGCGCCGGCCACGTCGTCCGCCCGGCTGGTGAACGTGCTGGTGATCACCCCGCTGCGGGTGCTCTTCCTCATCGTGCTGGTCGGGACCACCCTGGAGGTGCTCACCGAGCGCTCCCGGCAGGCGTTCAAGATCCAGAAGTGGAGGACGAAGGTGCGCGACCACACGGTTGTCGTCGGGTTCGGCACCAAGGGCCGGTCCGCCGTCAACGCGCTGCTCGGCGACGAGAACGTCGCCCCGGGACAGATCGTCGTCGTGGACACCGACCAGCAGGCCCTCGACGCGGCGAGCGCGCTCGGCCTCGTCGCCGTGCACGGCTCGGCCACCCGCGCGGACGTCCTGCGCGTCGCCGCGGTGCAGCACGCGCGCGCGGTCGTCGTCGCCCCGAACCGGGACGACACGGCCGTCCTCGTCACGCTCACCGCCCGCGAGCTGGCGCCCAAGGCGCACATCGTGGCGTCGGTGCGGGAGGCGGAGAACGTCCACCTGCTCAAGCAGTCCGGCGCCAACCAGGTCGTCGTGTCCAGCGAGACGGCCGGGCGGCTGCTCGGCATGGCGACGTCGACGCCGCTGGTCGTGGACATCATGGAGGACCTGCTGACCCCGGAGTCGGGGCTGGCGATCGCCGAGCGGCCGGTCGAGCCGTCGGAGGAGGGCGGGTCGCCGCGGCACCTGCCGGACATCGTTCTCGGCGTGGTCCGCGACGGCGTTCTCTACCGCGTCGACGCCCCGCAGGCCGACGCGATCGAGCCCGGCGACAAGCTGCTGTACGTCAAGAAGGTCACGCAGGCGGAGAAGATCCAGCAGCGGTAGCCCCGACCAGGCACCTGGGTTTTGGCAGCGGGATCTGGAACCATGACCGGGTGCCCCCGCGATCCCTCGCCCTGAAGTGGCCCACGGTGGCGATCCCCGCCGCGGCGGGCGTGCTCGTCGTGCTCCTCGCCTGGCTCGCCGGGCCCGGGCTGCTGGGCATCGCCAACGACGACCTGGGCGCGCCGGTGCAGGCCGAAGTCACGAAGCCGGCGTCGTGCGACCAGCCGGACGCCGTCGAGACCGTGCGGTTCACCATCGCCGGGAAGACCCACGAAGGCACGCTCAACGGCTGCGGGCACGGCCAGGGCGAGCGCGTCGAGGTCGGCGTGCCGGAGGTGCTGCCGGACCAGGGCACGGTGACCGTCAGCGCCGCGGACACCTCGGCGGGGGCGTCGGACGCCCGCCGCCCGGTGGGGCTCGCGCTGCTCGTGTTCGCCTGTTTCTCCGGCGGGATGTTCGTCTACCTCTGGCTGAGCATCCCGCTGCGGCCGAAGCCCGCCGCGAAGGTCAGCTGACCTCGGACGACGGCGCCGCGAAGGTGTTGCAGTCGGCGATCCGGTTGCTCGTCGCGCCCGCCCGCCACCAGGACGCGTAGTGCGCGTTGGTGCCGTGGTCGTGGCTGCGGGAGGTGTTGTCGCCGCGGGTCTCCTGGTCGTTCCAGGCCTTGTTGTACATGTCGCGGCTGATCGTGCCGCCCTGGTCGACGTGCGCGCCGAGGAACATGCCCGAGAAGCACTGGGCCTGCAGTTCCTTGCGCCGCGACATCTCGAGTCCGGCCGGGCTGTTCTGGCCGGCCTCGTAGATCTTCTGCCAGGCCGCGTCCATCAGCCCGGCGACCTCCTGGACGTGGTGGCCGTACTCGTGGGCGAACAGGGCCAGGTAGACGCCGGGGTTGTTGCCGTACTGGTCGGTCTGCAGGCCGCGGAACGGGACGTACAGGTTGTTTTCGCAGTAGTACGCGGCGGTCGCGATGCCGACCTGGATGGTGCCGCACTCGGTCTCGAAGCTCGCGCCGGTCGGGAAGTGCAGCGCCGGCGGCGTGAACGGCAGGTGGTAGGCCTCGAGGAACGGGCCCCACGCCGCGTCCAGGCACTTGCTGGCGGCGGTGAAGAACGCTTCCGCGCCGTCCTGGGTGCTCTGCCAGGCCGGCAGCGTGCAGACACGGTTCTGCAGCCCGGCGTTCGGGTCCTGCAGGATCGGGTGGTCGGCGAGCTTGAGGACCTTCTGCGGGCCGGTCGCGCTGGGGACCGACGCCTCGGACGACGGGCTCGACGCCGAGGCCGGGGCACCCGCGCCGCCGGGCGGCAGCTGCGAAGGACTGTCCTGGGACGACGGTGCGTCGCGGTAGTTCGCGTTCGCCAGCGGCGTCTCGGTGCGGTTGAGCGCCACGATCGCGACGAGCCCGAGCACCAGCACGGCCACCGCGCCGAGGCAGACGCCGATCACCGCCGCCGGCGAACGGCGCTTCGGCGCGGACACGGTGTGGGGGCGGCCCAGCCACGGGAGATCCGGTTGCGCATCCGGCACCGGCGGCGGCTGGACGGTTCCGCGAGGCGGTACCCGGCCGTGGGGCGGTTGCGTCATCTAGGCAGTCCCGAAGGGTCTCGGTACGGAGCGGGGGTACCCGATCCCGGCGTTCAGCATATCGGGGGAACGGGGCCTCCCGCACCCGTCCGTGCGCGTGCTGTCACGGCGCGCGGACGTCACCCCAGGTCTGGCCGGGTGCAGGCGGCTCTGAGAGAGTGTCGTCAAGCAGGTACTGCAGGCGAGGGGCTTCGATGACAGACACCGGTGGCGCGCCCGGCGGAGAGGGCGCCGACACGCCGACACCGAGCCAGGGGATCCCCCAGGCTCCGGCCCCCGGATCGGGTGAACCGAAGCCGTCGCAAGATCACGCGGCGTCACCGGCGACGCCGCCGCGGGGGTGGGAGGCTCCGGACCCGCAGGCGGCGCAGCCGCAGCCGCCCGCCGGCTGGCAGCCGCCGGATCCGCAGGCTCCGCCGCCGTCGCAGGGCTGGCGGCCGGAGGCGCTGCCGCCCTTCTCCGGGCAGCAGCCGCGCTACGCGGCGGCACCGGGCTGGAACCCGCACGGGCTCGGCAAACCGGGCGTGATCGCGCTGCGCCCGCTCAACGTCGGCGACATCCTCGACGGCGCGATCACCGCGATCCGCCGTCACCCGCTGCTCATCCTCGGCATCGGCGCGGTGATGGCCGTGCTCACCGCCGGGATCACGTTCCTGGTGCAGAAGTACGCGCTCGCCGACCTGGAGAACCTCGCCTCGACGGCCGAAATCGGGCCGGGTTCGACCGACGCGGAGGTGCGCGACGCCCTGTTCGGCACGTTCGGCGACCTCTTCCTCGTGCTGATCCCGACGACGCTGGTCTCGACGCTGCTGATGACCCTCACCACCGGCCTGATGGCCGCGGTGATGGGCCGGGCCGCGCTGGGCCGCGAGGTCAGCTTCGGCATCGCGTGGCGCGAGGTGCAGCCGCGGCTGCTGCCGCTGTTCGGGGTGGCGTTCGTGTACGCGCTGGTCACCACGGTGGGCGTGCTGCTGTGCATCATCCCCGGCGTGCTGGCCTGGGTGTTCTGGGCGCTGGCGGCGCCGGCGCTCGTGCTCGAGCGCGGAACGCTCCGGCAGGCGTTCTCCCGCTCGGTCAAGCTGGTGAGCGGCGCGTTCTGGCGGGTGCTCGGCGTCCTGCTCCTGGCGCGGATCATCGAGTCGTTCTTCGAGAACATCATCCAGCTGCCGTTCACCCTCGGCACCGGCGTGTTCGACCAGGTGCTGAACCCGGGCAAGGCGTTCGTGCCGAGCACCGGCGACCTGCTGCTGCAGTCGGCCGGGCAGATCATCGCCGGCACGATCGCGATCCCGTTCGTCACGCTGGTCACCGTGATCGTCTACCTCGACCAGCGGATGCGCCGCGAGGGCATGGACATCGAGCTGGCCCGCGCCGCCGGGGTGACGCCGCCGCAGGCATGGTGACGCTGGTGCTGCGAGACGTCCCGGTCGACATCGGCCGGGACGACGCGCGCCGCGCCGCCGCGCAGGAGCTGTCCGACCCGAAGTACCGGGACGCGCAGCCGAACATCCTGCAGCAGATCGGGCAGTGGCTCGGTGAGCAGCTCGAAAAGCTGCTGAACGGCCTGTCGTCGGTGGTTCCGGGCGGGCCCCTCGGGCTGCTGCTGGTCGTCGTGCTGCTGATCGTGCTCGTCGTCGTGGTCCGGCTGCGCACCGGCAAGGTCGCCCGGACCTCGCGCGCCGGCCGGGCCGTGTTCGGCGGGCAGCGCCGGAGCGCCGACGACTACCGCCGCTCGGCCGCCGAAGCCGCGGCCGGAGGCCGGTACGGCGACGCCGTCCGTGACCGCTTCCGCGCCGTCGTGCGGGCGCTGGAGGAACGCGCGCTGCTCGACACCCGCTCCGGCCGGACGGCGGACGAGGCCGCCGCCGAGGCCGGGCTGCTGCTGCCGAACGTCGCGAACGAGCTGCGTCAGGGCGCGCGGCTCTTCGACGACGTCCACTACGGCGGCCGCGAAGGCACCGAAGGGGCCTACCGTGCGCTGACCGAGCTGGACGAACGCTGCCGCCGCGAGCGGCCGGTCGCCATGGCGGGCTCGTGAGTACCTCGGTTTCGCCCGACCTGCGCCGGATCTGGCGCGGTGCGCGGGTTCCCCTCGCCCTCGTCGCGCTGATCTTCGCCGCCGGCGCGCTCCTGCTGCTCGGCCGCGGCGAGCAGACGCACGGCGCGCTCGAACCCGGCTCCTACGAACCCGGCGGCGCCCACGCGCTCGCGAAGCTGTTGCGGGACCAGGGCGTCGACGTCCGGACGGCGCACACGATGGCCGAAGCGGACGAGGCGGGCGAAGGCGCGACGCTGCTGGTCACCCAGCCGGACCTGGTCCCCGCGAAGCGCCTCGACGCGCTGCGGGAGCGCGCCGAGGACGTCGTCCTCGTGACGCCGGGAGCGCCGACGCTGCACGATTCGCTGCCGCTGGTGCACCCGGTCGGCCAGAGCGACGTCGGCACCCTGAGCCCGCAGTGCACGGTGGCCGCGGCGGTCGCGGCCGGCGACGTCACGCTCGGCGGGATCGGCTACTCCTCGCCCGGCGCGCGCTCGTGCTACCCCGGCGAGGACGGCGGCGGCACGCTGCTGCAGCTGGCCGACGCGGGCGGCACGACGACGTTGCTCGGTTCCCCGGCGCCGCTGACCAACGCGCAGCTCGCCGAGGACGGCAACGCGGCGCTGGCGCTGCACCTGCTCGGGGCGCACCCCAAGCTCATCTGGTACCTGCCGTCGGTGACCGACCCGGGGCTGGACGACACCCGCAAGTCGATCTTCGACCTGATCCCGGACGGCTGGTACTACGGGGCCGCGCAGGCGTTCATCGCCGTGGCGCTGCTGGCGTTGTGGCGGGCGCGGCGGCTCGGCCCGGTGGTCACCGAGCCGCTGCCGATCGTCGTCCGCGCGGCCGAAACCGCCGAGGGGCGCGCCCGGCTGTACCGGCGGGCGAAGGCGGCCGGGCACGCGGGTGAGACCCTGCGGGAGGCGGCGCGGACCCGGCTGCGGACCACGCTGGGCCTGCCGCGCGACGCCGATCCGGCGGCGCTGGTGACCTCGGTGAGCGAGCGGACCGGGCGGCAGGCCAACGACGTCGGCGCGGTGCTCTACGGCCCGCCGGTGCCGGACGACCCGGCGCTGGTCCGGCTGGCCGGCGAACTGGACAGGGTGGAACGAGAGGTGGGGCGAACTTGACCAGCGGTACCGAAAACGCGACCGGGGCCCGCGACGCGCTGATCGCGCTGCGCGCCGAGGTCGGCAAGGCCGTCGTCGGCAACGACGCCGCGGTCACCGGGCTGATCCTGGCCCTGCTCTGCCGGGGGCACGTGCTGCTCGAAGGCGTTCCGGGGGTGGCGAAGACGCTGCTCGTGCGGGCACTGGCCGCGGCACTGGACCTGGAGATGACGCGCGTCCAGTTCACGCCCGATCTGATGCCCGGCGACGTCACCGGCTCGATCGTCTACGACGCCCACAGCGGCGAGTTCTCCTTCCGCGAGGGGCCGGTGTTCACGAACCTGCTGCTCGCCGACGAGATCAACCGGACGCCGCCGAAGACGCAGTCGTCGCTGCTGGAGGCGATGGAGGAGCGGCAGGTCTCGATCGACGGCAAGTCGCGGCCGCTGCCGGACCCGTTCATCGTGATCGCCACGCAGAACCCGGTGGAGTACGAGGGCACCTACCCGCTGCCGGAGGCGCAGCTGGACCGGTTCCTCCTCAAGCTCACCATGCCGACGCCGTCGCGTGAAGACGAGATCGGCATCCTGCTGCGGCACGCGCAGGGCTTCGACCCGCGCAACCTGGCCGCGGCGGGGCTGAAGTCCGTCGCGGGCGCGGCCGAGCTGGCGGCCGCGCGGGAAGCGGTGGCGCGCGTGACGATCGGACCCGAGGTGATCGGGTACGTCGTCGACCTCTGCCGGGCCACGCGGCAGCTGCCTTCGGTGCGGATCGGCGTCTCGCCGCGCGGTGCGACGGCGCTGCTCGCGGTCGCCCGGGCCTGGGCCTGGCTCGCCGGACGCGACTACGCGACCCCCGACGACGTCAAGGCGCTGGCGCGGCCCGCGTTGCGGCACCGCTTGGACGTGCGGCCGGAGGCCGAGCTCGAAGGCGTCACCGCGGACGGCGTCCTGGACCGCGTGCTCGCGTCCGTGCCCGTGCCGCGCTGACATGGCGGTCACCGGAAGGCTCGGGCTGGTGGCGCTGTTCGGCGCGCTCGTGGTCGGGCTGCTCGTGCCGTCGGACACCGGGATCCTGCTGGTCGGCGGGGTGCTGCTGGTGCTGGTCGTCGTCGACCTGGTGCTGGCCGGGAGCGTGCGGCCGCTGACGTTCGCCCGCTCCGGGGACACGTCGGTGCGGCTCGGCGAGCCGTGCGAGGTGACGCTGGTGGTGGCGAACCCCGGCCGCCGCACGGTGCGCGGGCGGCTGCGTGACGCGTGGCCGCCGAGCGCGGGGGCGGCGGAGCGGCACGCCCTGCGCGTCCCGCCGGGGGAGCGGCGCGCGTTGGTGACCGCGTTGCGTCCTTCGCGGCGGGGTGACCGGACGGCGGCGCGGGTGACGGTCCGGTCGGTGGGACCGCTGGGACTGGCCGCGCGGCAGGGTTCGCACGTGGTGCCGTGGTCGGTGCGCGTGCTGCCGCCGTTCCACAGCCGCAAGCACCTGCCTTCGCGGCTGGCGCGGCTGCAGCAGCTCGACGGCCGCAACGCCGTGCTGATCCGGGGCCAGGGCACGGAATTCGACTCGCTGCGCGAGTACGTGATCGGCGACGACGTCCGGTCGATCGACTGGCGGGCGACCGCGCGGGCGGCGGACGTGATGGTCCGGACCTGGCGCCCGGAACGCGACCGGCACGTGGTGCTGGTGCTCGACACGGGCCGCGTCTCGGCGGGCCGGGTGGGGGACGCGCCGCGGCTGGACGCGGCGATGGACGCGGCGTTGCTGCTGGCGGCCTTGGCTTCCCGGGCCGGCGACCGCGTCGACCTGCTGGCCTACGACCGCCGGTTGCGGGCGGCGGTGCAGGGGTCGTCCGGGGCCGCGCTGCTGACGTCGCTGGTGAACGCGATGGCGCCGCTGGAGCCGTCGCTGATCGAGACGGACGCGCGCGGGATGGTCGCCGAGGTGCTCCGGCGGACCCGCCGCCGGGCGCTGGTGGTGTTGCTGACCGGCTTGGACGCGGCGCCGCTGGAGGAGGGGCTCTTCCCGGTGCTGAGTTCTCTGACGGCGCGGCACGAGCTGATCGTGGCGTCGGTGGCGGACCCGCGGGTCGCGGAGATGCTCACCGGCCGCGGCGACGCGGAAGCGGTGTACGACGCGGCGTCGGCGTCGCGGACCGTGGCGGAGCGGCAGCGCGTGACGGAACGCCTGGGGCGCCACGGGATCAGCGTCGTCGACGCGGTGCCCGAGGAACTGCCGCCGGCGCTGGCGGACCGGTACCTGGCGTTGAAGGCCGCGGGGCGGCTCTAGGCCGACTCGGGCAGGGCGTCCCCGGCGTCGCGCGCGTCGAGGTCGCCGACCTCGCCGTCCTTCGCCGCGCGCCGGCCGAGGGTGAAGACGTAGACCAGGAAAGCCACTTCGACGACGACGCCGATCCCCACGCGCAGCCACGTCGGCCAGCCGGACGGCGTCACGAACGCTTCGATGATCCCCGACACGAACAGCACGCACGCCAGCCCGAGCGCCATCACGACCACCGACCGGCCCTGTTCGGCCAGCGCCGCGGTCCGGGACCGGCGGCCGGGGTCGATCACCGTCCAGCCGAGCTTCAGGCCGGTGCCCGCCGCGACGAACACCGCCGTCAGCTCCAGGAGGCCGTGCGGGAGCAGGAGGCCGATCATCACGTCGCCGCGGCCCGCCGCGCTCATCGCGCCGATGATCACCCCCGCGTTGAGGGCGTTCAGCCAGAGCGCGCCGATCACCGGCAGGCCCAGCGCGATGCCGAGGAACAGGCAGGTCGCGGCCACCCAGGCGTTGTTCGTCCACACGCGCGCCGCGAACGACGTCGCCGGCCCGGTCGAGTAGTAGGTCTCCGCGTCGCCGCCGGGCTTGGTCAGCTGGTTCAGCTCGTCCGGGGTCGCGATCGCCGCCCGCACCTGCGGGTCGCCCGCGACCCAGACGGCGATCACCGCCATCACCGCGATCGACACCAGCGCGGCGGGGATCCACCAGCGCCGCGAGAGGTAGACGGCGGCGGGGAACCGGCGCGTGAAGAACAGCGCGACCTCGCGCCACGCCGGGTTGTGCGACCCCGAGACCGCCGACCGGCCTCGCGCGACCAGGCCCGACAGCCTGCCGACCAGCGCCGGGTCGGGCGCGACCGAGCGGACGATCGACAGGTGTGTCGCGGTCCGCTGGTAGAGCGTCACCAGCTCGTCGGCCTCGGCACCGGTCAGCTTGCCGCCGCGGTGGGTCAGCTCGCCGAGCCGGTTCCACTCCGCCGCGTGCGCCGCGACGAAGACGTCAACATCCACGAGGCCAGCCTAGCTGGCGCCCGCCGCCGCTAGGCTGGGTTCCGTGCACGAGGAATCCGAGCTGGTCACCGGCGAAGCCGTCGTCCTGGACCTGCGCGTGGCCAAGCTCGCCAGCCGCGCGCTGGCGATGGCGCTGGACGTCCTCGTGCAGGGCGCGCTGCTGCTGGGCGCGATCTTCGTGCTGACGATCGCGATCCCGGAGGCGGACGAGGCGCTCGCGCTCACCCTCGTGCTGGTGTTCCTGGTGCTGATCATGGTCGGCTACCCGGTGCTGTTCGAGACGCTCTCGCGCGGCCGTTCGCTGGGCAAGCTGGCGGTGGGGTTGCGCGTGGTGCGCGTCGACGGCGGGCCGATCCGGTTCCGGCACGCGATGGTCCGCGGGCTCGCCGGGTTCATCGTGGACTTCTGGATGCTCGGGCTGTTCGGCGCGGTCGCGGTGATCGTGTCGCTGTGCTCGTCCGACGGCCGCCGCGTCGGCGACTTCCTGGCCGGGACGCTCGTGGTGCGCGAGCGGGTGCCGGACAGTGCCGGTTACCCGGCGATCGGCATGCCCCCGGGCCTCGAGGGCTGGGCGGCCCAGCTCGACCTGACCCGGTTGCCGGACGACCTCGCGCTGGCGAGCCGTCAGTTCCTGGCGCGGTTCCGCGAGCTGCGCCCGGAGGCGGCGCACGCGCTCGGCTGGGGGCTGGCGCAGCAGGTGGGCAACGCGCTGGGCACGCCGGTGCCGCCCGGGGTGCCCCCGTGGGCGTTCCTGGCGGCGGTGCTGGCGGAACGGCGCAACCGCGACCACGCCCGGGCGTACCAGGCGTATGCGGCCCAGGTGGAAGCGGCGCGGGGCGGCCCTTTCGCGGCGACGGGCCAGGCGGGATATCCGGGGCAGGTTCCGGCGGGGTATCCGCAGGCCGGCCATCCGGGCTCTCCGGCGGCCGGCTCGCCGGGGTACCCGGCGGCCGACCAGCCGGGGTTCATGCGGGCGGGCCACTCCGCTTCGGCCGCTCAGCACGGCTACGCGACCCCCGCACAGCCGTCTTCAGGACCGGCCGTGCCGCCTGAGCCGTCGCCTTGGTCGGCGGCCGAATCCGCTGCCGAGCCGACTCCGCCGTCGGGCACCCCGGTGGCCGTTCCGGTCGAAAACCCGTTCACGCCACCGAGCTAGGACACGTCTCCCGAGGCCGAGAGCCACGTGTTGCACTGCTGGTTGCGGTTCTTCGTCGCGCCGTGCTGCCACCAGGAGATGTTGTGCTTGGCGCTGCCGTGGTCGCGTTTGCCGTTGCGGGCGTAGTCGTCGCCGCGGTCCTGGGCGTTCCAGGCTTCGTTGTAGACGTTCTTGTCGACCGAGCCACCGGAGACCGACGCCGAGCCGAGGAACATGCCCGAGAAGCACTGCGCCTCGAGCTCCATGCGCCGTGACAGCTCCAGGCCGGCGGCCGAATCGGCGCCGGCGTCGTAGCGCTGTTCGCCGTACGCGTCGGTGATGCCGGACAGGTTCTGCACGTGGTGGCCGTATTCGTGGGCCAGGATCGACAGGTACGGGCCGGGGTGGTTCCCCCACACGTCGACCTCGATGCGGTCCATCGGCATGTAGATCGTGTTGTTCGTGGGGCAGTAGAACGGCGTGACGCCGGTGGTGGTCCCACCGCTGCCGCACGGCGTCGACGACTCCGAAAGCGATTGCGGCACCGCCAGGTTCGGCGACCGGAACGGCAGGTTCGCGGCGCCGAGCATCCGCGACCACATCGCGTCGAGGCAGCCGATGCCGGACTGGAAGAACCGGGTGGCGCTGTTCTGGTCGGTCGCCCAGCGGCTCAGCGAGCACGGGATGTTCTGCAGGCCGTAGTCGGGATCGCCGAACAGCGGGTTGTCGCCGGTGCGCGCGACCGGCCGCGGGCCGGACGGGGTCTGCGACGCCGGGGTCTGGCGCGCGGTGGTGGTGCGGGAGGTCGTTCGCTCGGTCGACGACGTGGTCTCGGTGGTTTCTTCGGTGGTGTAGGTGGGCGAGTAGGTGTCGCTCGGGTAGGTGCTCGAGTAGCCGGCGTCGGCGACGTGCCGGGTGTTGCCGCTCATCAGCGCAACGGCCGCGACAAGCCCCCCGACGACGGCAACGATCCCGATGATCGCCACGGCGACGATCACCCCGGCGTTCGACTTCTTCGCAACGTAGGGCGTGTAACCGGGAGCGAAGCGCGGCCCGAAGGACGGCGGCCCGGCATAGCCGGGGATGAAGACGGGCGGCGCGGCCGCAACGGGAGGCGGCAGAGGAGCCCGCCCCGGCGGCGGCGCGGGGTAACCGAACGGCGGCGTACCCGGCGGCGGCCCGCCGAAGGGGCGCCCCTGGCCACCAGGAGTTTGCGGCGCGCCCGCAGGCCCCTGCGGCGGGCGGTTCGGCGCTCCGGCCGGACCGGGCGAGCCCGGCCTCCCGCCGTGCCCCGGCCAACCGCTCGGGCCTGGTTGTCCCGCCGAGCCCGGCCCCAGTGGCGCCTGCCCTGGGGAACCGGGTCCCTGCGGCCCCTGCCCCGCCGAGCCCGGCCCCTGTGGCACCTGCCCCGGCGAACCCGGCCCCTGCGGCCTGCCCTGCGGCAGCGGCCGCACCCCCGGCGGCGGCAGCGGCGGCCGCCCCGGTGGGGGCAGCGGGCGGCGCGGGTCGTGCGGGCCAGGGCCAGAGCCAGGGCCAGGACCGGAGCCAGGACCCTGCGGGCCGTGCGTCATCGAGTGGAACCCCCCGTGCGATTTCCCCGTCGGAAGCGGCGTACCTGCGAAGATCTCGCCGTTCCGGGCGTCAGCATAGATCGGGTGCTCTAGGGTGTGGTGCTGTGTTGAGGAAATGGGGGACAGCGGCCTGCGTCGCCGCGGCCGTGCTGGCCGCCGCCGGGCCCGCCGTCGCGCAGGACGGTCCCTCGGCCGGGCCCGTCCTGCCGAACCTGCCGGCCGACCAGGTCAAGAAACCCCAGCTGCTCAGCGGGAACGACCTCCAGCCGCCGGACGGCGCCACCGCCGACGTCGCCCTCAAGGTCCTCCGCGACGGTTCGCTCGAAGTCACCGAGAAGGTCACCGTCCCCGGCGGGAAGCAGCTCACCTCGCGCGTCCCCCTGCGGGTCGCCGCCAGTGACGACCAGGACCGCGTCTTCGCCGTCCGCGACGTCAAAACCGAAGGCGCGGCCACCAGCCGGCTCACCGGCGACCAGCTCGTCCTCACCTTCACCGGCGGCAGCTCCACCGTCACCTACACCGTCGACGGCGCCATCGCCGACCAGAGCGGCCGCCAGCAGGCCCGCTGGCAGGTCGCGAGCGGCTTCGACACCCCGCTCGACAAGCTCACGGCGTCGTTCCTCGCCCCGTCGCCCCAATTGTCCCCTGTGGACTGTTTCGCCGGCCCGATCGGTTCCAGCCAGCGCTGCACCCTCGCCGAGCTCGACCACACCGGCGTCGTCCGCCTGGAACAGAACGACGTCCGGCCCGGCGACCGCGTCGACCTCCTCGTCGGCCTGCCGGCGGGCACCACGCCGGCGAACGCGAAGTTCGCCGACATCGGCCTGCTGGCCAACGCCTTCGCGCCGACGCCGCTGACCGGCGTCGTCTTCGCCCTCCTGCTCGTCTTCCTCGTCGTGGGCGGGCTCGTCGTCCGGCGGCGCCGCAAGGCGGACGCGGGCGCGCTGCACACCGCCACCGGCCCGGTCGAGGTGCTGCTGCGCGACGGCGGACGCGTCTGCTTCGCGAGCCCGGACGGCGTGCTGCCCGGCCAGGTCGGCACGGTCGTCGACGAGACCGTGGACGTCGTCGACATCAGCGCCACCGTCGTCGACCTCGCCGTCCGCAACTACCTCTGGCTCGCGGAAGTCCCCGGCCACCACGGCCCCGACTGGCAGCTCGCCCGCCGCAACCCGCCCGACGAGCACCTGCACGACTTCGAGCGCGCCGTCTACCGGACCCTGCTGCCGGAGGGCACCGACACCGTGCTGGTGTCGCAGCTGCGGGCCCGCGGCGGGCTCGACCTGCGCCCGATCAGCGACGCGATGTACGCCGACGTCGTCACCAAGCGCTGGTTCTCCCGCCGCCCGGACACCGCCCGCGGGCGGCTGACCTGGCTCGGCGCCGGTGTCTTCACGCTCGGCCTGGTCGCCACCGCGGTGCTCACCTTCACCGTCGGGGACGCGCTGATCGGCGTCGCCGTCGCGCTGGCCGGGCTCGCCGTCGCCGCGGCGGCCGCGCTGCTGCCGTCGCGCACCGCGCGCGGCCGGGCCCTGGTGGGCCAGGTCCGGGGGCTCCTCGACTACCTGCACACCGCCAAGGCCGAGGACATCCCGCCCGCCGACCGCGAGCTGGTGTTCTCCCGGTCGTTGCCGTACGCGGTCGTGCTGGGCGACACCGAGCGCTGGCTCGGCGCCTTCGCCGCGCTCAACCCGGCGTCGGACGGCTCGGCCGGGCTGTACTGGTACGGCGGGATGGAGTCCGAGCGCGACCTGCGCCGGTTCGGCGCGCACTTCCCGTCCTTCCTGACCGCGCTCGACGGGCTGCTCACCGAGTCCGGCCGCGCCACCGCGACGCGCTGACCGTGCTCGGCCGGGCCGTCGGCGGGGCGGCGCTGACGCTCTTCCTGGCCGCGGTGCCCGCCGCCGCGCAGGACCAGCCGCCGCTGCCCGCGCTGCCGCAGAGCGCGGAGATCCAGCTCAAGGTCCAGCGCGACGGCTCGCTGTCGGTCGCCGAAGCGATCTCGGTCCCCAACGGCACGACCATGGACCGCCGCGTCCCGCTGCGGGTCGCCGCGCCCCACCACCGCGACCGCGTCTACGGCGTCCGCGACGTCGTGCTCGAAGGCAGCGGGACGGCGTCGGTGGACAAGGACGCGTTCACGGTCCACCTCACCGCGGGCACGTCGATCGTCCGGTACACAGTGGACGGTGCCGTCGCCGCGGACGGCGGCGTCGAGCGGGTCACCTGGGAGCTGGCCGGCGGCTGGAGCACCGAGCTGAAGTTCCTCCGGGCCTCCTTCGCGGCGCCCGAGATCCCGACCGCCGTCGACTGCCTCGCCGGGCCGCCGGACTCCGACTTCAAGTGCGGCGCGGCGCAGATCGACCACGCCGGGCTGACCCGGTTCAGCCAGCAGAACCTGGCCGCGGGGCAGCGGATGACGGCGACGGTCGAGCTGCCCGCGGGCACCGTCCCCGCGAACGCGGACCTGGTCCCGGCGAAGACGATCGGCGGCGCGTTCGTGCTCACCGCCCCGGTCGGCTGGGCCTGGGCGGGCTTCGGCGTGCTGCTGCTCGCCGCGTTCGCACTGGTCTGGCTCGCACGCCGCCGTGACGCCGGGACGGGGGAGCCACCGAAGGCCGAACTGGTCGCCAAGGGCGGCGAGTTCGCGTCACCGGAAGGCGTGCTGCCGGGCCACACCGGGGTCCTCCTGGACGGCCGGCCCGGGGCCGCCGACCTCGCCGCGACCGTGCTCGACCTCGCCGTCCGCAATTACCTGTGGGTGAGCGCCGAGGACGGCGGCTGGCGCCTCTCCCGCCGCAACCCGGCCGACGAGCACCTCACCGCCTTCGAACGTGCCGTCTTCACGGCCGTCGTGCCGGAGGAGTCGGTGACGCTGGCCGAACTGCGGCGGCAGCACGTCGAGATCGGCCCCGCCGAGCTGACCGCCGACCTCGTCCGGCGCGGCTGGCTCGCGGCCCGGCCGCGGCGGCTCGGCCGGGCCGGGATCCGGGTCGTCTTCTACGGCGCGTTCCTCACCGTCCTGCTGGCGCTGACCGTCGGCTTCGCCCAGCTCGGCGTCATCGTCGTGCTGGCCGGGGCCGCCGCCGTCGCGGTCTCGGCCGCCCTGCCCGCGCGCCGGCGGGCGGGTGCCGACGTCGCCCGGCGCCTTCGCGGGGTCGCCGGGAAGCTGGCGTCGGTGCGGCCCGGTGACCTGACGAAGCCGCAGCGCGAGCTGGTGTTCTCGCGCGGCCTGCCGTACGCGCTCGCTCTGGGCGAACTGGGGCCGTGGGTGGCCGCGTTCGACGGGCTCGACCACCCGCCGCCGGTGTACTGGCACGACGGCGACGTCACCCCTGACCAGGCCGGATCGTTCGCGACGGCGCTCGCGGGCACGTTCGCCGGTGCCCGTCGCGGGCGTCTGCTCGACGCCGTGGGCCGGGACACCGGTTCTCATTCGCCAGGCGTGCCGCACCCGGACGCCGACCCGTCGTAGGGTGGGGTCATGGCCGATCCCGAGCTCGTCCGATACACCCTCGACAACGGTCTGCGCGTGGTTCTCGCCCCCGACGCGACCGCGCCGGTGGTCGGCGTCAGCGTGCACTACGACGTGGGTTTCCGCTCCGAGCCGGAGGGGCGCACCGGTTTCGCGCACCTCTTCGAGCACCTGATGTTCCAGGGCTCCGAGAGCCTGGAGAAACTCGCCCACTTCCGGCACGTCCAGTCCAGCGGGGGCACCTTCAACGGGTCCACCCACCCGGACTACACCGACTACTTCGAGGTGCTGCCGAGCGCCGCGCTCGAGCGCGCGCTGTTCCTCGAAGCCGACCGGATGCGCGCGCCGAAGCTGACCGCGGAGAACCTCGCGAACCAGATCGACGTCGTCAAGGAGGAGATCCGCCTCAACGTGCTGAACCGGCCCTACGGCGGGTTCCCGTGGATCACCCTGCCGCCGGTCCTGTACTCGACGTTCCCGAACGCGCACAACGGCTACGGCGGGTTCGAGGACCTCGAGAGCGCCACGGTCGACGACTGCGCCGCGTTCTTCGACACCTTCTACTCGCCGGCGAACGCCGTGCTCACGGTGGCCGGTGACTTCGCGGTCGGCACGGCCAAGGACCTGATCGAGCAGCACTTCGGCGACGTCCCGCACCGGCCGGCGCCGCAGCGGCCGTCGTTCGCCGAGCCGCTGCCGACCACCGAGCTGCGCGGCGAGGTCGAAGACCCGCACGCCCCGCTGCCCGCGCTCGGCATCGGCTACCGGATGCCGGACCCGATCAACGACGTCGACGGCTACCTGGCGTACCTCGTGCTGGCCGGCGTGCTCACCGACGGCGACGGCTCCCGCCTGCAGCAGCGGCTGGTGCACAAGGAGCCGCTGGTCGTCGACATCGGCGCCGGCGCCGGGCTGTTCGGCCCGTTCGAGGCCCGCGACCCGGACACGTTCACCATCACGCTGATCCACCCGCACGAGGTACCGCGCGAGCGCGTGCTGGCGGCGCTGGACGACGAGCTGGAGAAGCTCGCCGAGACCCCGCCGAGCGAGGAGGAGCTGCGCAAGGTCACCGCCCGCTGGGCGGCGAGCCTGCACTCCGAGCACGACAGGCTGGTCTCCCGGACGCTCGCGCTCGGCGCGTTCGAACTGCTCTACGGCGACGCGTCGCTGGTGTACCGGCTCGCGGACCGGATGTCCGCCGTCACCTCGGAAGCCGTGTCGGCCGCGGCGAAGGCGCTGCGCCCGGACGCGCGCGCCGTGCTGGTGGTCAAGCCCGCTTCGGAAGGGAACAACGAGCAGTGACTTCTGCAACGCACCGCAGCGCGGAGGAAATCGGCCGCACCGAGCGGGGCCCGCGCCCGCTGCCGCCGCTGGGCGAGCAGCGCGCCGCCGCCGACCTGTCCCATGTGGACACTTCGCTGTCGAACGGCCTGCGGGTGCTGGCCGTGCGCAAGGCGACCGTGCCGATGGTCGAGGCCCGGCTGTGGATCCCGTTCGCGGGCGACGACGCGCTGCACCCGGCGATCGCCGAGGTCCTCGCCGAGACGATCCTGACCGGCACCGCGCGCCGCAACCGCGTCGAGATCGACGCCGAGCTGGCGCTGATCGGCGGTGACATCGGCGCCGGCGTCGACCCGGAACGCCTGGTGCTGACCGGGTCCGCGCTCGCCGACAAGCTGCCGACGTTCCTCGACGTGCTCGGCGACGTCCTCACCGGAGCGACGTACGCCGACGAGGAGATCGCCCGCGAGAAGGAGCGGCTGGTCGAGCGGATCGCCGTCTCCCGGACCCAGCCGCGCACGATCGCGCGCGAGGCCCTGCAGAAGCACCGCTACGGCGACCACCCGGCCACGCGCGAGGTGCCTCGCGCCGAAGACGTCGCGGTCGTGACGCCCGAGCAGGTCCGTGCGCTGCACCAGGCGTCGGTGCTGCCGCGCGGTTCCGTGCTGGTCCTGGTCGGCGACATCGACCCCGACGGGGTCGTCGGTGACCTGGAGAAGGTGCTTGCCGGCTGGGCGTCGGACCGCTCCGCCGTGCGGCTGCCGCCGCTGCCGGACCTGACCGGGCCGAGCGTGCGGCTGGTGCCGCGGGCCGGCGCGGTGCAGTCGCAGATCCGGCTCTCGGCGCAGGCCGTGCCGCGCACCGACCCGGGCTACGCGGCGCTGAAGCTGGCGAACCTGGCCTACGGCGGGTACTTCTCGTCGCGGCTGGTGGAGAACATCCGCGAGAACAAGGGGTACACCTACTCCGCGCACTCCGGGTTCGAATACACCGACGGCGCCGCGGTCGTCAACGTCGACGCGGACACCGCCACCGACGCGACGGCGCCGGCGCTGCTGGAGACCCGGTACGAACTGGGCCGCATCGGCCAGGTTCCGCCGACCGGCGACGAGCTGGAATCGGTGCGGCAGTACGCGATCGGCTCCCTGCTGACCTCGACGTCGTCGCAGTCCGGGCTGGCCGGGCAGGTGCTCGCGCTGGCTTCGACCGGGCTGGGCCTGGAGTGGCTGATCGAGCACCCGGCGCGGGTCGCCGAGGTGACCGCCGAAGAGGTGGCCGACGCGGCGCTGAAGTTCTTCGCCCCCAAGCGGTTCACCGGCGTGGTGGTCGGTGACGCCGCGGTGCTGGAGCGCAAACTGCTGGCGCTCGGCGACGTCGTCGTGGGCGAGCCGGCCTGATGTCCGTCCCGTTCACCCTCGGTGCCCTGCCGACACTCTCGCGGTCCACAGTGGACCGTCAGGAAGGCTTGCGCACCAACCCCTCGCGGCTGTTGTCGCGATGGGCCGACGCCCGGGTCGTCCTCCTGGACGACACCGGGCGCACCCCGGTTGTCGAGGGCTCTTCGGTGCTGGCGTTCCGCAAAGCCGTCGACTTCGGCACGGCGCCGCCCGCGGACGCGGTGTTCCTCGGCGAGTGGCAGGGCGTGGACTACTGGTCGCTGCCGGGCGGCCCGTCGGGCGAAGCCGACACGGTGAAGATGGCGGGCAGCTGGGGCTTCGTCGAGGAGGTCCCGCGCGCCGACGGCGAGGTCTGGGTCGAGCTCCGCGGCTACGGCGACCTGCTGGACGACACGTCGGCGGGCCTGTTCACGACGGCGCAGGCGTTGCGCAACTGGCGCCGCCAGGCGAAGTTCTGCACCCGCTGCGGCCACCCGACGGAGCTGATCCAGTTCGGCTGGGCGAGCAAGTGCACGAACGACGGGCGTGAGGAGTACCCCCGCACGGACCCGGCGGTGATCTGCCTGGTCCACTCGTGGGAGGGCACGAACGGTTCCCACGTGCTGCTGGCGCGCCAGCCGATCTGGCCGGCGGGCCGGTATTCGGTGCTGGCCGGGTTCGTGGAAGCGGGCGAGTCGCTCGAGGCGTGCGTGGTCCGCGAGATCCGCGAAGAGGTGGGGGCTGCCGTTTCGGACGTCCGCTACCTCGGGAGCCAGCCGTGGCCGTTCCCGCGCTCGATCATGCTGGGCTTCACGGCCCGGGCGGACCGGTCGGCCCCGTTGGTGCCCGCGGACGGGGAGATCGAAGAGGCGCTGTGGGTGTCCCGCGCCGAGCTGCGCGAGGCGTTCGCGAACAGTGACGTGCGCGGCGAGGGAGCCCGGCCGACGCCGATCGCCGATGGCGCGGCGGAGATCATCCTGCCGGGCAACTCGTCCATCGCCCGAGTGATGCTCAAAGCCTGGGCGGACGCGGAGGAGTGATCGAAGTGTCGTGAAGGGCGTACCTTCACGACACTTCTCACCCGTTCGCGGACTGCAACCAGCAGCTCTTGCGGTTGCTGTGGCGTGCGGGATTTATGGGGCCAACTCTCGTCACTGACCGCTACCTTGTCATTACCAACGTGGCGGTATGGCGCGCTCCGGTCCGCTCGGAAGATCGAGCGAGGAGGGGTTGTCGAGCGAGGGGCCGGCCCGTGGCATCGATCAGAAAGCATCCGGAGAACTGCGAGAAGGCGACGCGGCCCGGCTGCAAATGCGGCAACTGTGGTGGATCACAACACGGCTGGAGCAACTGGGTCGAGATCGCCCGCGAACCAGAGCCGGTTCGCACCGAGAGGCGTTCGGAGATCATCCGCGTGCTGACCGCTTGGCGGTCGGCGAAGCGTGGGGAGAAGCCGAAGACGAAGGTCCGCCCCAAGGACGCGGCCATGGACTTGGTGCGGATCGAGTGCGCCGGCTGGCTCGCGCGGAGCGCCGCCGGCGCCGCTCCCGATTCCGCCCCGATACCGCGCCGCACCGTGCGGACCGAGGCAGGGGGACCTGTCTCCGGTCAGCCGATCGCGGTCGAGCAAGCCGGTGCACAGGCACCTGTCGCCGAACCCGGGGGTTCGGCGTCTGAAGTGGCGGTTACGCCGGTTCCGGACGAGGTCGACCCGGATCGGCCGGACGCTGTCGAGCAGGTCGACGCCTTCGCTCGAGCGATGACTGAAGACATCTGGCAAGACGTGCTCGCGGAACTTGAGGGGAGCCCGGAGGAGATCAAGATGATCCGCCTCCAATTGGCTCACCACGGCTGGTGCGACCTGTTCATCGGTTTTGTGCAGGCGCTGGAGATGTTCGGCAAGGTGGTCGAAAGGATCCCGGACAAGGCCAAGGAGCTGATCACCGAAGCCATTTGCGCGTCCAGCAAGCAGAAAAAGCGGTCGGAGCTCACCAAGCGGGTCGTGGACATGGTCGTGGACAAGGCGTGGTCAGCGTTCAAAGCCGCCGCCGTCGCCCATTCACCCTTGTTCGGTCTGCTCAGCGGTGAAGACCTGCTGAGGAACCTCCGCATCATCGCGATCTTCATCTGCCCGGCGCCCGGAAGCCACAAGGAAGTGCAGGAGCACGCCGTCGATCCACTCCTGCGAGATGCGCACGCCTACGTCTCGGACGAAACGAAGCAGTGGCTGGCGACCCAGTTCAAGCAGTGGGCAGACGGGGTGACGAGACCGGCAGTGCCCGGCAGTCGCGAGGGCGAGGGACGCAGCGGAGCGCTTCCGCCCCATCGCCCCTCTCCAGAGTGACGCTCCGAGCCTGAGCCGCGAAAGAGTAGGTCATCGCAGGTCACGGCGTTCGATCACCGAGCGGGCCGGGGCGCCGGTGAAGCCCGCGGGCCGGCGGTACGCGAGGTTGAGCGTCTCCAGCCGGTAAGTCCACTCGCTGCCGCGTGAAGAAGTTGCGCCGAAGCGCTGGTTGACCTGCCAGCGGAGCCACTCGCCCGGTTCGAGGCGCACCGGAGGCGGCCGCCACTTCTGTCCCGGGTACCCCCACGGTGACAGCACGACCCGCACCAGCAGTCCGCCGTCCGCTTCCCGGAGCGTGACTCCGTCCAGGTCGCCGAGCGGCTGGACCGCGAACCGCGGCTCGAAGCCGGTCGACTCGTCGACATGCACCTCGTGGAGCTCCACGCCCCCCGGCAACGGGAAGACCACCGGCACGCGGTTGCGCAGCGAGGCGGTCGGGCCACCCCTGGACCGCTTGGTCCAGGTGGTCCGCACCCGCTGGGCCACGACGTCCACGCCTCCAATATCCCCGGCCGCGCAAGCGGAAATCCCCTGACCAGGTCCCCAAGCCCCGGCGTCTGTTTCGGCCAGGTGGCCTACCGCCCCGGCAAGCGTTACCTCGCCGTTTCCGAAGGCCCGTTGACGGCTGTGCCGCGGCTCACTACAGTCCCCGGAAACCGTCTGTAAAGTATCCTAATTAAGTCGGGAGCGACGAGTGCGAGCCGGTAGCCCGCGGATGCTGCGCGAGATCAACGATCGCGCGGCCATCGAGGTCCTCCTCCGGGAGGGCCCGCTCACGCGTGCCGAGCTCGAGCTCGCCATCGGGCTGTCCAAGCCCGCCACCGCGCAGCTGCTGACCCGGCTCGAGCTGGACGACCTCGTCGTCAAGGCCGGCGTGCGGGGTGGCGGCCGCGGGCCGCGGGCCCAGCTCTGGGCGGCCAACGGCAGCCTCGCCTTCGTCGCCGCCGTCGATCTGACGCCGCACCAAGCGGACTTCGTCGTCGCCGACGTCGCCGGGATCGTGCTCGCCGAGCACCAGACCCCGCTGCCCGTCCACGAAGGCGCCGACGTCGTCGGGACCTTCGGTGAAGCCCTCGCCAAAGTCGCCGGAGAAGCGGGCATCACCCGGGACCAGCTCGCGCACGTCGTGATCGGCGCGCAGGGGGCGTTCGATCCGCGCACCGGGCTGCTCTCCTCCGCCCCGCACATCCCCGGCTGGCTCGGCTTCGACGTCCCGCAGAAGCTCAGCGACGAGCTCGGCGTCGACGTCCTGATCGAGAACGACGTCAACCTCGTCGCCGTCGAGGAGATGACCGCCGGGAAGGCCCAGGACGTCGACGACTTCGTCATGGTGTGGCTGTCCGAAGGCGTCGGCGGCGCGGTCGTCATCGGACGGCGGCTCCTGCGCGGCGCCACCGGCGGCGGCGGCGAGATCGACTGGATGCGCGTGCCCGATCCGGCCACTGTGGACACCGGTGACGTCTGGCCCGAGGCCGGCGCCCGGTTCGGCAACCTCGTCGACTCGCCCGCGATCTGCCGCCTCGCCGCGGCCCACGGCATCCAGGCCGACACCGCCTGGGAAGCCGTGGCGAAAACCGAACCGCACCACCCCTTCCGCCACGACCTGGCGAGAAGGGTCGCGGGCGGCGTCGCCAACCTCGTCGCGGTCGCCGACCCGCAGCTCGTGCTCCTCTGCGGCGACACCAGCCGCGCCGGCGGCGAGGAGTTCGCCGCGCTGGTGCAGGAAAAGCTGCACGAACTGGTCCTGCCGCGCACGCCCGTCGGCTGCGCGTCGGTGCAGGGCAACGCCGTCCGCGCGGGCGCGCTGCAGTCCGCGCTCGCCACCACCCGTGAGGACGTCTTCGGCGTCATCACCCCCACGCTCCTCGGGTCGCGCCGGCCCGAGGGCGACAGCACCCGTCCCCGACCGAGTAGCCCCAACCGATGAGGAGGAGGGCCATGCCCCCTACCACCCGGATCCGCCGCGGCTCGCTGTTAGCCGTCGCCGCCGCGGCGTCCGTCCTGCTGACCAGCGCCTGTTCCGGCGCCGCCGCCCCGAGCGGCGGCGATGCGGCGGCCGCGCCCGGCAAGGACGACAAGCTGACCATCACGGTGTACTCCAAGTTCACCGACCGCGAGTACGGCGTGGTCACCGCGGGCCTCAACAAGCTCAAGGCGAAGTTCCCGAACATCGAGATCAAGCACGAGGGCAACCAGGACGACGACAAGCTCACCCAGTCGATCCGCGGCGGCAACCCACCCGACGTCGCGATCTCGTTCTACACCGACAACCTCGGCGCCTGGTGCTCCACCGGCAGCTTCCAGGACCTCAAGCCCTACATCGAGCGCGACAAGATCGACCTGAACCAGATCCCGGAAGCCGTCCGCAACTACACCGAGTACCAGGGCAAGCGGTGCGCGATGCCGATGCTCGCCGACGTCTACGGGCTCTACTACAACAAGGACATGTTTGCGGCGAAGGGCATCACCTCGCCGCCGAAGACCACCTCGGAACTGTTCGAGGCCACCAAGAAGCTGACCGAGTTCAACCCGGACGGGTCGATCAAGGTCGCCGGGTTCCTGCCCTCGATGCCGTTCTACGCCAACCAGGCCCAGTACTGGGCGCCGAACTTCGGCGCGCCGTTCCTCGGCCCGGACGGCAAGTCGGACCTCGCCACCAACCCCGGCTGGAAGGCGATGTTCGAGTTCCAGAAGCAGCTCATCGACTTCTACGGCGGCCACGACAAGGTCGAGCAGTTCAAGGCCGGGCTCGGCGACGAGTACTCCGCCGACAACGGCTTCCACAAGGGCAAGCTGGCGATGATCTACGACGGCGAGTTCCGCACGGCGTTCCTCAAGGACCAGGCGCCGAACGTCAACTACGCCACCGCGCCCGCGCCGGTGCTCGACACCATGGCCGACCACTACGGCGGCGGCTTCACCACCGGCACGATCATCGCGATCCCCAAGGGCGCCAAGAACCCCGGCGCCGCGTGGGAGCTCATCAAGCAGGTCACCCTGGACACCGACACCCTGGTGGACATGGCCAACGGCCTGAAGAACGTGCCCAGCACCAAGGCGGCGCTCACCTCGCCGAAGCTGGACCTGCAGCCGCAGTTCAAGACGTTCCTCGACATCTACGACAGCGGCAAGCTGGTGGCCAACCAGACCACCCCGATCGGTGACGCGCACCTCAAGGCGGTCAACGACTTCGCCGAGAAGTGGCAGGCCGGTTCGGTGCCGGACCTCACCGAAGGCCTGAAGAAGGTGGACGCGCAGATCGACGACGAACTGAAGCAGAAGGGCGCGGGCGGATGACGACGCTCGCCGAAAAGGTTTCCCCGTCCGCACCTGCGAAGGTGCGGGCGGGGGCCCGCCGGGCCAAGCGCCGCCGGACCGTCCTGTTCTTCATGGCTCCGGCGCTCCTCGGGTTCCTGATCTTCTTCGGCTACCCGCTGATCGCCACGGTCTACTACTCCTTCACCCGGTACGACCTGATCAACCCGCCGCAGTTCATCGGGTTCGACAACTACGTCCGGATGTTCACGACCGAGCCGCTGGTCGGCACGGCCGCGTACAACACGCTGTGGCTGGTGGTCGTCCTGACGGTCTGCCGCGTGGTGTTCTCCCTCGGCATCGCCTCGGTGATCTCGCGGCTCAAGTCGGGCGTCGGGCTCGTCCGGACGCTCTGCTACCTGCCGACGCTCGCCCCGCCCGCGGCGGCGACGCTGGCCTTCGTCTTCGTGTTCAACCCCGAGTTCGGGCCGGTCAACCGGTTCCTGCGGCTCGTCGGCATCGACGGCGGGCTCTGGTTCAACAGCCCGGCGATGTCGAAGCCCGCGCTGACGCTGCTGGCGCTGTGGGGCTCCGGCGAGCTGATGATCATCATCCTGGCCGCCCTGCTGGACGTCCCGACCGAGCAGTACGAGGCCGCCGAGCTCGACGGCGCCGGCCCGGTCCGCCGGTTCTGGCACGTCACGCTGCCGTCGATCTCGCCGGTGCTGCTGTTCGGCGTGGTCAACTCGATCATCTACGCGCTGCAGTTCTTCACCCAGGCGATCGTGGCGGCCTCGGCAAGTGCCGGCACCGCCGACGTCGCCGGCAACTCGAAGCTCATCGGGGCGCCGCAGAACTCGACGCTGACGTACCCGATCTGGCTGTACGTCCAGGGTTTCCGCTACTTCAACATGGGTTACGCGGCGGCGATGGCGGTGCTGCTGTTCATCGTGAGCTCGGCCTTCACGTGGATTCTCGTACGGCAGCTCCGGAAGTCCCAGCACCAGGAGGAGGGCGCATGACCGCCGTGGCCGAAGCGCCGCAGCGCGCGGCGGGCGTACCGCCGAAGGTGCGGTTCAAGCGGAATTGGGACAAGCGCCTGTCCTTCATCGCCACGCACGCGATCGGCATCGCGCTCGGCGTGATCTTCATGCTGCCGCTGCTGTTCGTGTTCCTCACGGCGGTGATGGCGAGCGACCAGGCGATGACGGCGAGCCTGTGGCCGACCGAATGGCACTTCGAGAACTTCGTCAAGGTGTTCCAGAAGGCGCCGCTGCTGGAGTACTTCGGCAACAGCCTGCTGTATTCGGCGCTGGCGACGCTGGGCGCGCTGCTCTCGGCGATCCCGGCGGCGTACGCCCTGGCGAAACTGCGGTGGCGCGGGCAGAACCTGTTCTTCATGCTGACCGTGGCGGCGATGCTGCTGCCGCCGCAGGTCACCGTCGTGCCGCTGTACGACCTCTGGGTGCGGATGGGGCTCACCGGCACGCTGGTGCCGCTGATCGTGCCGTACTTCTTCTTCGATGCGTTTTCGATCTTCCTGCTCCGGCAGTTCTTCCTCACCATTCCGAAGGACTACCTCGAAGCCGCGAAGATCGACGGCTGCAACGAGTTCCAGGCCATGTACCGGGTGCTGATCCCGATGGCCAAGCCGGGGATCGCGGCCACCGCGATGTTCTGCTTCCTGTTCACCTGGAACGACTACTTCGGCCCGCTGCTCTACACGGGTGAGAACCAGGACCACTGGCCGCTGTCGCTGGCGATCGCGTCCTTCCGCGGGATGCACCACGTCGAGTGGAACATGACGATGGCGGCGACCGCGCTGATCATGGCGCCGGTGATCGTGCTGTTCATCTTCGCGCAGAAGTCGTTCGTCAAGGGCATCACATTCACGGGAGTCAAGGGATGAAGCTGGCAGTCGTCGGTGGCGGGTCCACCTACACGCCGGAGCTGATCGACGGGATCGCCGGGCGCCGGTCCACTTTGGACGTCGACGAGATCGTGCTGGTCGATCCGGACGCCTACCGCGTCGAGGCCGTCGGCGGGTTCAGCCAGCGCCTGCTCGACCACGCCGGCCACCCCGCGCGGGTGCGGACGACGCAGTCGCTGGAGGAGGGCGTCGACGGCGCTTCGGCGGTGCTGATCCAGCTGCGGGTCGGCGGGCAGCGGGCGCGGCGCTCCGACGAGACGTTCCCGCACGCCTGCGGCTGCGTCGGGCAGGAGACGACCGGCGCCGGCGGGCTGGCGAAGGCACTGCGGACGGTCCCGGTGGTGCTCGACATCGCCGACCGCGTCCGCAAGATCGCCGGTGACGACACGTGGATCGTCAACTTCACCAACCCGGTCGGCATCGTGACGCGCGCCCTGCTCGACGAGGGCCACCGCGCGGTCGGGCTGTGCAACGTCGCCATCAACCTGCAGCGGCAGTTCGGCAAGCTCCTGGGTGTCGGCGCGGACGACGTCAAGCTCGTCCACACCGGGCTCAACCACCTCAGCTGGGAGCGCGGCGCGCTCGTCGACGGCGTCGACCGGCTGCCGGAGCTGCTGGAGAAGCACCTCGATTACCTCTCCAACGAGGTGAGCGTGCCGGAGAAGTGGCTGCGGCGGATGAACGTCGTGCCGTCGTACTACCTGAAGTACTTCTACGCGCACGACGAGCAGGTCACCAAGCAGCGCACCGAACGGCCACGCGCGGACGTCGTCAGCGACGTCGAGGAGGAGCTGCTGAAGATCTACCTCGACCCGGAGCAGAACACGAAGCCGGAGTCGCTGGAGAAGCGCGGCGGGGCGTACTACTCGGAGGCGGCCGTGCAACTGGTGCACGCGCTGACCGCGGGCGGGCCGGCCGAGGAGCACGTGGTGAACGTCCGCAACGACGGCACGTTCCCCTTCCTGCCGGACGACGCCGTCATCGAGGCGCGGTCCACTGTGGACTCTTCAGGCGCGGTGGCGATCCCGCAGCCGGCGGTGGAGCCCCGGTTCTCGGGCCTCATCGCGGCGACGACGGCGTACGAGTTCCTCGCGCTGGAGGCGGCCGTGAAGGGCGGCCGAGACCGGGTGGCGGACGCGCTGCTCGCGCACCCGCTGGTCGGCCAGTACAGCAAGGCCGACACGCTGGCCGACTCCCTGGTGCAGATCAACCGCGAGTACCTGCCCTGGGCGCGCGGATGAGGCCTGCAGTCATCGCGATCGACGGCGGCAACAGCAAGACCGAGGTCCTGGTGGTCTCGGAAGACGGCGTCGTGCTGGGGAGCTCGCGCGGCCCCGGCGCGTCGCCGCAGAACATCGGTGTCGCGGCCTGCGTCACGGCGCTGGAGGGCCTGGTCCTGGAGGCCTACCCGGACTTCGGGGAGAAGCCGTTCGCCGTGCACACCTCGGCGTACCTGGCCGGGCTCGACTTCCCGCGCGAAGAGGAGGCGCTGCACGCGGCGCTGGCGGCCCGCGGCTGGAGTGACACGCTGGTCGTCGGCAACGACACCCTCGCGCTGCTTCGGGCGGGCAGCGCGGGGGTGGGGGTGGCAGTCGTGTGCGGGGCCGGGATCAACGGCGCCGGCGTCGGCCCCGACGGCCGCGTGCACCGCTTTCCCGCGCTGGGCAAGATCTCCGGCGACTGGGGCGGCGGCTACCGGCTCGGCGAAGAGGCGCTGTGGTGGGCGGTCCGCGCCGAGGACGGCCGCGGCCCGCGCACGGCGCTGCACCCGGCCGTGGCCCGCTACTTCGGCAAGCCGACGTTGCTGGACGTGGTGCAGGGGCTGCACTTCGAGGAGATCGACCCGGCGTCGATCCACGGCCTGTGCCCGCTGCTGTTCGAGGTGGCCGCGGCCGGCGACGAGGTCGCGCAGGACATCGTCACCCGGTTCGTCGAAGAGGTGAGCGTGTTCGCGGCGGTGATCCTGCGCAACCTCGACCTCACCGAGGAAGCGCCGGAGATCGTCCTCGGCGGCGGCGTCCTGACCGGGATCGGCGCACCGGTGATCGCGGAGATCGAGCGCCGGTGCCTCAAAGTGGCGCCGCGCGCGGTGGTCCGGGTCGTCGACGTGAACCCGGTGGTGGGAGCGGCGTTGTTCGGACTCGACACGCTGGGTGCGCCGGAGGCCGCGAAGACGGCCTTGAAGGCGGCGACCCAGCGCGTCTGAAGACCCTGGCGGGACCTGTCTCGAAGCGGCGCGAGACAGGTCCCGCCAGACCCCCTCACGGCGCCGGAACCAGGATTTCGCCGGTCTCCAGCAGCGACTTGAGGTCCGACAGGATCCAGTCCCAGCCGCCGCCCGCGTTCTCCCCCGGCCCGGCGTTGACGTCTTCGTGCACCCCGGCGACCATGTCGGCGGTCAGCGGCGCCCCGGTGACGTCGTGGGTGACGGTGAGTCTGGTGCCGGCGGTCTTCGTCGCCTCGATGTCGTAGGTGAGCGTGGTGTACGGCTCGGCGCCCATCCCTTCCGGGCCCATGAGCAGTTTCCAGGTGATGACGAGCCTGCGCGGCGGGTCGACCTCGAGGACTTCACCGTCGACGAGGTCACCGGTCAAGCCGGCGTCGATGAACGCCTGCGTCGGCCGGGTCCGGTGCTTGCCGCCGGGCTTGAGGTCGAAGTCGACCAGGCCGGTGTAGCCGTACTTCTGCGTCCATTCGGGCTTGGTGATGGCCTCCCAGATGCGCTCCGGCGTGGCCTTGATGTAGACGCGGTGGACCTGCACGGTGTTCGTCATGGCTCGTTGCCTTCCAGTTCGTTCTTGAGGTCGAGCAGGGCTTCGACCTGGCGCTCGGTGTACTTGTCGATCCACCGGTCGTGGATCTCCCGGATCGGGACGGGGTTGAGGAAGTGCCGCTTCTCGCGGCCTTCCTTCTGCGTGACGACGAGCCCGGCCTCTTCGAGGAGCTTGAGGTGCTTCATGACGCCGAAGCGGGTCATCTCCACCTGCGTCTCCAGCTCGGTGAGCGTGCGGCCGTCACGCTCGAAGAGCAGGTCGAGCAGGAACCGGCGGGTCGGATCCGCCAGCGCCTTGAACACCAGGTCGTCGTCGGGCACGTCGCCGAGAATAGGTGACCAAAAGGTCACATGTCAACGGTTGCGAGGATGGCTGTGGTCCACCTGGTTCGTCATGTCGGTTCCGGCGGAACAGGCCACGACCCGCACCGGCGTGCGCCGGCGAGTGTGCTGTTCGCTGCGCTGACCGTTACGGTCGCGAAAAGGCCGCCACCCCGGCTGGGGTGACGGCCTCCTCGTTCGTGCGGTGGCTAAACGACCAGCGACAGCGGCAGGATCAGCGCGATCGCGACCACCGAAATCAGCGTCTCCATCACCGACCAGCTCTTCAGCGTCTGCCCGACCGACAGCCCGAAGTACTCCTTCACCAGCCAGAACCCGGCGTCGTTGACGTGCGAGAAGAACAGCGACCCGGCGCCGATCGCCAGCACCAGCAGCGCGCTCTGGGACGGGTCCATCCCCGCGGCCAACGGCGCCACGATGCCCGCCGCGGAGACCGTCGCCACCGTGGCCGAGCCCGTGGCCAGGCGGATCGCCACCGCGACCAGCCAGCCGAGCAGCAGCGGCGACAGGTGCGCGTCCTTGGCCAGGCCGGTGATGACGTCGCCGACCCCGGCGTCGACCAGCGTCTGCTTGAACCCGCCGCCCGCGCCGACGATGAGGATGATCCCGGCGATCGGCCCGAGCGAGTCACCGACCACAGTGGACAGCCGCGCGCGGTCGAGCCCGGCCGGGCGGCCGAGCAGCACCATGCCCACCAGCACCGCCGCGAGCAGCGCGATCAGCGGGTCGCCGACGAAGTCGAGGACCTTCCTGGCCTGGCTTTCCTTGGCCAGCAGGATGTCCGAAACCGCCTTGGCCAGCATGAGCACGACCGGCAGCAGCACCGTCGTGAGCGTCGCGGCGAAGCTCGGCCGCGGCTTGTCCGTGTCGGCGCGCTCGGGGATGAGCCGCTCGGGCGGCTGCGCGTCGGGCACCAGCCGGGCGGCCACCTTGCCGAACAGCGGACCCGCGATGACCAGCGTCGGAATGCCGACGAGCAGGCCGAACGCCAGCGTGAGCCCGACGTTCGCGTTGAGCGCCCCGGCGGCGGCGAGCGGGCCGGGGTGCGGCGGGACGAGACCGTGCAGCACGGACAGCCCCGCGACGGCCGGGATCCCCAGCAGCATCAACGGTTTCCCGGTGCGCTTGGCCGCGAGCAGCACCACCGGGATCAGCATGACCAGGCCGATCTCGAAGAACATCGGCAGCCCGATCAACGCCGCCACGAGCGCCATCGCCCAGGGCAGCGCGCCGCCGCGGGCCTTGCCGAGCACGGTGTCGACGATCTGGTCGGCCCCGCCGGAGTCGGCCAGCAGCTTGCCGAGCATCGCGCCCAGCGCGATCAGGATGCCGACGGACGCGACCGTGCTGCCGACGCCGGCGGAGAACTTCTTGATGACGTCGGCGATCGGCATCCCGGCGGTCAGCCCGAGCACGAGCGAGCCGAGCACCAGCGACAGGAACGGGTGCAGCTTCACCTTGGTGATGAGCACGACGATGACCGCGATCGCGACGAGGGTCGCGGCGATCAGGCGGGTGTCGTGGCCGGTCCAGGCGGCCGCGAGGACGGTGTTCATGCGTGCTCCCGGAAGGCGGTGAGGGCGGCCTCGGTGATCTGGGCGGGTGTGTCGCGGATGTCGAAGACCGCGCCGGGCTCGTCCGCCTCGAGTGGCTCGAGATCGGCGAGCTGGGAGTCCAGCAGGGACACCGGCATGAAGTGCCCCGAGCGGGACTGCATGCGCTCGGCGAGGATCTCGCGGTCGCCGTGCAGGTGGGCGAACCAGACGTCGCCGCCGGCGCGGAGGACGTCGCGGTACCGGCGCTTGAGCGCGGACGACGTCACGACGCCGCCGGACGCCTGGTGCTCCCGGATCCAGCCGGCGATGGCCTCGAGCCAGGGGGCGCGGTCTTCGTCCGTCAGCGGGGTGCCGGCGGTCATCTTGTCGATGTTGGCCTTCGGATGGAACGTGTCCGCTTCGGCGTATTCGACGTCCAGCGCCCGCGCGAGCGCCGTGCCGATCGTCGTCTTCCCGGAGCCTGACACGCCCATCACCACGATGACGGTCATCCGCACCTCCCACTTCGTTGTGCCCAGGTGAGTCAAACTCAAAAGTACTACTTATTCAAGATGAAGTACTACTTAATCGAATCAGACCGCTAGGTTGACCTGGTGAGGCACGAGCAGGTCCTGGACGCCCTCGGCGCGGCGATCGCGAACGGTTCCCTGGAACCGGGCACGGTGCTGCGCTCCGAAGAGCTCCAGGAGCGCTTCGGCGCTTCGCGGACGGTGGCCCGCGAAGTCGTCCGGGTGCTGGAGACGATGCAGCTGACCAGCAGCAAGCGGCGGGTCGGGGTGATCGTCCGGGAGCCCGCGGAGTGGAACCACTACGACCCGCGGCTGATCCGCTGGCAGCTCGACGGGCCCGGGCGCCCGGCGGCGCTCGCCACGCTGAACGAGCTGCGGTCGGCGATCGAGCCGTGCGCGGCGCGGTACGCGGCCCTGCGCGCGACGCCGGAGGAGCGCGGCCGGCTGGGCGCCCTGGGGGAGCGGCTGGCCCGGACGGCCCGGGCGCGGGACCTCACGACGTTCCTCGAGTTCGACATCGCGTTCCACGACCTGCTGCTGTCGGCGTCCCGGAACCCGATGTTCGCGCAGCTGTCCGAGGTTGTCGCGGAGGTGCTCACCGGGCGGACCGGGCACGGCCTGATGCCGCCGGAACCGCAGCCCGAGGCCGTGGCGCTGCACCTGGAGGTGGCCGCCGCGGTGGCCGGCGGGGACGCGGACCGGGCCGAGCGGGCGATGCGGGACATCGTCGTCCAGGCGCGTGAGGAGATCGCGGCGCTGGTCGAGTAGCCTCGACGGGTACTGGAGTTTTCTTCCGCCGGGGGGCACGGGTGAGCGCGGCGCGCGCGATCGGACTGGTGTTGGGCGTGGCGGCCGACGGCGCCCTCGGCGACCCCCGGCGGCGACCTCCCGTGACGGCGTTCCGCCGGCTCGCGCACCGGCCGGGCCCCGGCGCGTTGGTGGCCGGCGCCGCGGTGGCCGGTGGTCTCCTGCTGGAGCGCGCCGGCCGAGGCCGCCCCCTGGTGCAGGCTTCGGCGACGGCGGTGACGACGTGGGCGGTGCTCGGTGCGGCCGGGCTGGCCCTGCACGGCACCGAGCTGGCGCGCGACCTCGAGGAGTGCCGCTTCGAGCCGGCCCGCTCGACACTGTCCGAACTGGACCCCCGGGTGGCCGACGGGCTGGGCGCGATCGCGCTGTCCCGCGCCTCGGTGGAGACGTTGGCGGAGAACACTTCCGACGCGGTGGTGGCCCCGCTGGTGTGGGGCGCGGTGGCGGGCGTCCCCGGCCTGCTGGGCGCGCGGGCGATCAGCCTGCTGCGCCGAGCTCGCGCGGGCCGCCAGGGCCATTGGGCGATCGACCGCCTCGACGAGCTGGTCCACCTGGTCCCGACCCGGGTGGCGGCGGCCTTGACGGTCCTGGCAGCTCCGGTGGTGGGCGGCTCGGCGGGCGGAGCGTGGCGGGCGTGGCGCCGCGACACGATCGCCCACCCCAGCCCGAACGCGGGCCGCGTGGAGGCGGCGTTCGCGGGAGCGCTGGAGGTCCGGGTGGGTGGCCGGACGGTGTACCCGCACGGGGTGGCGGAGCTGCCGGTGCTGGGTGTCGGGCGCAACCCGGACGCGGGGCACGTGACGCGGGCGGTGGAGTTGTCCCGGGTGGTGGGCTGGCTGGCCGGGGTGACTTCGGTGCTGGTGGCGGTGGTCGCGGGGCTGGGACGCCGGGGGCGTTGACGGTTCGCCCCTGAACTTTTTCAGCCCCGGCGGCGCAATTGGCTCAACGCCTCCGCGTCCAACCGCCCACCCCGCTCCGCCAGCCGGCTCCCGATCCGCTCCCGGTCCTCGGCCGCCTTGTTCCCCCCGAACTTGAACTTCGCCCGGACCCCCGTGATCGTGAACTCGATCCCCCGGATCCCCGGCAGCAACCGCCGATCCGGGGCCTCGGAGGCGCTCACCGGCGCCCGCTCGCCATCCGGCTCGAAGTGCCGCAGCTGCCGGTCCAGCAGCGCCGCCTTCGCCGCCGGGTCGTCGACCAGCCGGACGTCGCCCTCGAGCTGCACCGTCGCGTAGTACGACGTCGGTACGCCGAAAGCCGGGTCCGCTCCCTCGGCCGTGTTCCAGTCCGCCCGGATGTACGTGTAGTCGTCGACCACCGTCAGCAACGCCCGCGGGTGCTCCTCCAGCAGCGGCCAGATCGGGTTCGGCCGCGCCAGGTGCGTGACGATCGTGCGGTCGCCGTCGAAGGCGAAGTGGGCCGGGGTCACCACCGGGAGGTCGCGGCCGGTACCGCCGGCGATCAGCTGGCCGAAGTCGTGGCCGGACAGCCACTCCCGCCATTCCGAGTCCGAAGCGGCGTCCCACGGGTGGATCAACATGACCCGAGTATCACCCCGCCAAGTGGCCACATCACAGGGCCATTTCCGCCCTATTTGAGAGGTCCACTCGCGTACTCGTCCTCGGCCAGGATCTCCGCGACGGACTTGCGCCGGGGCGTCCCGGAAGGAGCCGTCAGGGCCCCGCCGGGCTTCAACTCACGCACCGTGAAGTACAGCCAGCCGAGCAGGGCCATCGCCCCGAACGCGATCCACTGCAGCGCGTACGACAGGAACGGCCCCGAATCCGTCTGCGGCAGCGGCAGCGCACCCAGCACGCCCGGCTGGTCGGTGTCGAGCTGGAAGTAGCCGGGCCGGATGTCGAGCTTGCCCGCGCGCCCGACCACCCGCGAATCGACGACGTAGCTCTGCAGCTGCCCGCCGGTCGACGCGTCGGCGAACGCGTCGCGGTTCTTCGGGTCGGTCTCGTCCGCGCGCACCCGGGCCGTGACCTGCACGGTCCCGGCCGGCGGCGGCGGGTACGGGAGCACGCCGGACTTGCTGTCCAGCCGGACGAAGCCGCGGTCGATCAGCACGACCGTGCCCTCGGTGGTCCGCATCGGGGTCAGCACCTCGAAGGCGCCTTCGCCCTGGACCGTCCGCAGCCGCGCGACGACCTCCTTGTCCGGCAGGTACTGGCCGGTGATCGACACGAGGTGCCATTCGGTGTGCTGGTCGGGCACGCTCCCCGGCGGCAGCAGCTGCGGCAGCGGCACCGGCGCCGCGGTGAACGACGCCTCCAGCGCGGCGTTCTGCTGCTCGCGTTCGGTGTTGCGGCTGAACTGCCAGGGCGACAAGAGCGTGAAGCAGCAGATGGCGAAGGTGAACACCACCGCCGTCAGAGCCAGCCACCCGGGCCGGAGCAGGAACCGCAACCGCACCCCACCACGGTAGGCCGTGGCCCCTCCGCGCCGCCCGCCGACCTCCGCCGGGTGTGACGTTCAGCCGCGCGAACGGACCCAATCGAGCAAACCGGGCACCGCGCGTTCGATCATGCCGAGGACGTCTTCGAAGCCCTCGTCGCCGCCGTAGTACGGGTCCGGGACTTCGGCTCCTTCGGGCGCCGACGGGTCGAACGACCGCAGCAGCCGGACCTTCTCCGGGGCACCCACCCGGGCCCGCAGGAAGTCCGCGTGGTCGGCGTCCGCCGCCAGCAGGAGGTCGGCGGCCAGGTCCTCGTCCGACACCTCGGCCGCCACGTGCGCGGTCGGGTAGCCGTGCGCCTTCAGCGTCGCGCGGGCGCGCTTGTCGGCCGGCTCCCCGGCGTGCCACGGACCGGTGCCCGCGCTCGTCACGCGGACGGCGTCGCCGAGACCCGCGTCCTCGAGGTGGGCGCGGAAGACCAGCTCGGCCATCGGGGAGCGGCAGATGTTGCCGGAGCAGACGAAGACGATGTGCGTCACGTCGCGAGCGTAACCACCGGGATCACCCGGTCACCCGCCCGCTCGGCGGTACCCGGGGCCCGCGACCGGCACTTAGCTTCGATCTCGCGGGGACGCGAACCGGAAGGAGAGCGATCATGCACGGGTGCTGCTCGAAGTGCACGGGCCAGGGCTGCGGCTGCTGCGGCAACTGCAACTGACGCTTGACCCGGCGCTCTCGGCGGCGTGCTGACGCCGCCGGGGCGCCGTCAGCGCGGAGAGCAGGTCGCCGACGTCGCTTCGCCGAGGGCTCGCGCGTGCAGGACGTCGAAGTGGTGGACGACGTCCGCCACCCCGGCCGCCAGCCGCTGCTTGACCGGGCACGAGCGGGCCGTCCGCGCGGAGATGGTCGCCGCCAGCTCGGTCAGCAAGCCCGTGTTCAGCCGGTCGATCACCGGGCGGATCTGTCCGAGGTCCGGACGGGTGGTGGGTACCTCGGACGGGTGAGCGTCCCAGCGGGCGTAGAGGCCGCGCTGCACCAGCTTGTTCGCCTCGATCTGGGCGTGGAAGAACCGCACGGCGTCCGCCGGGGCGAGCCCCAGCTCCGGCGCCCGCGCCGCGACCGAGTCGTAGATCTGCTGTTCGCGCACCGGGTCGTCGATCGGGGACGGCGTGCCGTACTTGGCCGCGGCCACCTGGTCGGCGATCCGCACCCGCTGCGCGGCGAGATCGGTGAGCCGCCACAGGGTCGTGCCCGAGGCGGAAGCCGGGACCGCGGCGACGAGGAGCGCCGCGAAGACCGCGAGGAGCACGGCGAGCCCGGACCGAAGGCGCATGGCCCCGCACCGTACATGCGAAGATCCCCGGGTGCCCGCACTTTCCGAAATCATCACCGCGCTGGAGCAGGCCTACCCGCCCGCGCTCGCCGAGTCGTGGGACGCCGTCGGCCTCGTCTGCGGCGACCCCGCCGAACCCGTCACGCGGGTGCTGTTCTGCGTCGACCCCGTCGCCGAGACCGTCGACGAAGCCGCCGAGCTCGGCGCGCAGCTGATCGTCGCGCACCACCCGCTGCTGCTGCGCGGCGTGCACGGCGTCCCCGCCGACACCGCCAAGGGCGCGCTGGTGCACCGGATGATCCGTGAAGGCATCGCCCTCTACTGCGCGCACACCAACGCCGACTCGGCCGACCCCGGCGTCTCCGACGCGCTGGCCGCGGCGATCGGGCTGCGCGTGACCGGGCCACTGGAACCGAACGCCGACGGCGTCACCGGCATCGGCCGCGTCGGCGAACTGCCCGCGCCCGAGCCGTTCGCGACCTTCGTCCAGCGCGTCGCCGACGCCCTGCCCGCGACCGTGCCGGGCGTGCTCGGGGCGGGCGCCGCGGACCGCCCGATCCGCACCGTCGCCGTCTCCGGCGGCGCCGGGGACTCCTACCTGAAGCAGGCCGTCGCGGCCGGCGTCGACGCCTACGTCACCGCCGACCTGCGGCATCACCCCGCCGGCGAGCACCTGGCGAGCCGGGGCGCGGTGCCCGCGCTGGTCGGGCTGACCCACTGGGCCAGCGAATGGCCCTGGTGCGGGCAAGCCTCGGCGGTCGTGGCGCAGGCGTTTGCGGGTAACGTCGACGTTCACGTCTCCACGCGGTGCACCGACCCGTGGAGCGTCCGCGCCGAGCGCAAATCGAATTAAGAGGAGCACCGTGAAGGCCGAACCCGCCGTGCAGCGCCAGTTGCTCGAGCTCGCCAAGGTGGACGCCGAGCTCTCGCGCACCGCGCACCGCCGCCGCACCCTCCCCGAGCTGGCCGAGATCGACGCGGGGGAGAAGACCGTCCGCGAGCGCCGCGACGCGCTCGTGTCCGTGGAGACCGCCGCCTCCGACCTCGACCGGGAGATCGCCCGGCAGGAGAAGGAGATCGAGTCGGTCCGCGCCCGCGAGGACCGCGACCGCAAGCTGCTGGCCTCCGGCACGGTCGTCGCCAAGCAGATGGCCGACATCGAGCACGAGCTGCAGTCGCTGGAACGCCGCCAGAGCGCGCTCGAGGACGACCTGCTGGAGCTGATGGAGCAGCGCGAGGCGCTGGGCCTGGACGCGCAGCGCACCGGCGCCGAGGTCGACAAGGCCGAGGCCGAGGTCGCCGCCGCGATCGTCCGCCGCGACGAGGCGTTCAAGGACCTCGACACCACCCGCGCGCGCCGCGACGAAGACCGCGCGAAGCTGCTGCCGCGCTTCCCGGAGCCGCTGCTCAAGCTGTACGAGCGGGTCCGCGAGCACAAGGGCATCGGCGCCGCGCTGCTGCGCGCCCGCCGCTGCGGGGCCTGCCAGCTGGAGCTGGACCGCAACACCGTCAACGAGATCAAGGGCGCGCCCGAGGACGACGTCATCCAGTGCGAGAACTGCGGCGCGATCCTCGTCCGGACCGTGGAGTCGGGTCTGTGACTTCGCATGTCGTCGTCGAAGCCGACGGTGGTTCCCGGGGCAACCCCGGGCCCGCCGGCTACGGCGCGGTCGTCAAGGACGCCGATGGCGCGATCCTGGCCGAGCGCAAGGAAAGCCTCGGCGTCGTCACCAACAACGTCGCCGAGTACAACGGCCTGATCGCCGGGCTCGCCGCCGCCGCCGAACTCGGGGCGTCCACTGTGGACGTCCGGATGGACTCGAAGCTCGTGGTGGAGCAGATGTCCGGGCGCTGGAAGATCAAGCACCCCGACATGCAGCCGCTGGCCGAGCGGGCCAAGGAGCTGGCCGCCGGCTTCACCCGCGTCAAGTACGAGTGGATCCCGCGGGCGCAGAACTCCCACGCCGACCGGCTGGCCAACGAAGCCATGGACGCGGCCGCCGGCAAGCCCGCCGCCCCGCCGAAGCTGCCGACCCGGAAGCCCGACCGCGCGGCGGTGGCCTGGACCGGCGCGCAGGGCACGCCGACCCGGTTGCTCCTGCTGCGCCACGGCCAGACGGAGATGTCGGCGCTGCGGCGCTACTCCGGCCGCGGCGACGTCCCGCTGACCGAGCTGGGCCGGGCGCAGGCCGCGGCGGCGGCGAAGCGGCTGGCCGCCACCGAGGGCCTGGTCGTCGACGGCGAGGCCGTCCCGATCATCTCCTCGCCGCTGACGCGCACGAAGCAGACCGCGCAGGCCGTCGCCGACGCGCTCGGCGGCCGCGTCGAGACCCACCCGGGCCTCATCGAGACCGACTTCGGCGAGTGGGAGGGCCTGACGTTCGCCGAAGCGGCCGACCGCGACCCGGAACTGCACCGCTCCTGGCTGGGCGACAGCTCGGTGCCGCCGCCCGGCGGGGAGAGCTTCGACGTCGTGCACCGGCGCGTCCGCCGGGCCCGTGACGAGCTCATCGCCGAGCACGGCGGGCGGACGCTGGTGCTGGTCAGCCACGTGACGCCGATCAAGACGCTGCTCCGGATGGGCCTCGACGCGGGGCCGCAGCTGCTCTTCCGGCTGCACCTCGATCTGGCGTCGTTGTCGATCGTCGAGTTCTACCCGGACGGGAACGCTTCGGTCCGGTTGGTCAACGACACCTCACACCTGGCCTGACCGGGGAAAATGTGGGGTGGATCACGCTCGATGCCGACGCGTGGCGGACCCCGGATGGGGTATTGGCTACAGTGTCTCGACCGCGTCGCCGCGGTGGCGGATCCTCCAGGGGTCCACTTCAGGGGGCGCCAGCTCGCGCGTATCCCACCGGCAGAAGCCTGCGGGCGGAACAGTGACGAGGACATGACGGCTAGCGCACTCACCGAGACCTCTCCCAGCGACCTCCCCGAGGACCCCGAGACCACCGCGACCAAGCGGGGCTGGGGCGCGCGGCTGGCGCCGGTACTGGCCGTGCTCGCCGGCGTCGCGGCGGTCGCCGTGCACGCCACCCGCTACGGCCACTGGATCGTCGACGACGCGGCCATCACGTTCTCCTACGCCCGCAGCTTCGCCGACGGCCTCGGCCCGGTGCTGCAGCCGGGCGCCCCGCCGGTCGAGGGCTTCTCCGACCCGACGTGGATGGTGCTGCTCGGCCTCGGCAAGCTCGTCGGCCTCTTCGACCACGGCCTGCTGTTCGGCCTCCCCGACTACGTGCTGTTCCCGAAGGCGCTGGGCCTGCTGTTCACCGGCGGCGTCCTGACGGCGTGCTACATCGCCGCGAAGCAGATCTTCACGCGCTTCGCGTGGCTGGTCACGCTGGTCGCGGGCCTGACGCTGGCGACGATCCCGTCGTACGTCATCTGGGTCGTGTCCGGCCTGGAGAACTCGCTGTTCGCGTTCGCGGTCGTCACGCTGGCCGTGACGCTGTTCGTGTCGGTCAAGCGGGACAAGCTGCTGACCCCGAAGGTCGCGCTGTGGTCCGGCGTGCTCGTCGCGTTCGCCGCGCTGACCCGCCCGGAAGGCCTGATCTACGCGGGCGCGTACCCGCTGGCGGCGCTGTTCCTGCTGCGTTCGGGCCTGTTCTGGAAGAGCTTCCGGCTGGCGCTGCTGTCGGTGGCGGCGTTCGCCGTGCCGTTCGGCGCGTACGTCGTCTGGCGGCACGCGGAGTTCGGTCGGCTGCTGGCCAACCCGTCGGTGGCGAAGCAGCAGGGCCTGCCGGGGATGGACGCCCTGAAGCGGCCCTTCGAGCTGGCCGGCTACGCGGGCTGGGCCGGGGTGGTCCTGCTCGCGCTGGTGATCGCGTTCGCACTGGTCAAGGCGCCGTGGCGGCGGTCGCTGATCGCGCTGCTGGTGCCGCTGGGGCTCGGGATCGTCGCGTACGGCGTGATGGTCGCCGACTGGATGTACCAGCACCGGTTCGCCAGCCCGATCTGGGCGCTGGCGGTCATCGCGGGGACGTTGTCGGCGGGTGAGCTGCTGCGCAACCGGCGGGCGCTGCTGCGCGTCGGTGTCGTCGTGGTGCTGGTCGGGGCGTTCGTCCCGTCGGCCGTCGGCTTCGCGGCCGCGGCGGACAAGTTCGCGAAGAACCCGAACATCACGGCGTGCCTGGTGGCGGACCGCTTCGGCCGCGGCTTCAACACGTACGCGGACATCCTCGGCCTGCAGAAGGCGTCGCTGCTGCTGCCGGACCTCGGCGGCTCGTCGATGACCAGCCGGCTCGAGCTGGTCGACATGGCGGGCCTGGTCAACAAGCCGATCGCCGACCTGGTGCACGACAACGACCTGGCCGGGCTGCGGAACTACGTGTTCGACACGGTGAAGCCGACGTTCATCCACTCGTGGGGCCCGTGGGCGGCGGGCAACGGCATCGCGCTGGACCCGCGGCTGGACCGCGACTACGTGCTGATCTACACCTCCCCGATCGAAGGCCTCCGCAACGGCGACTGGGTCCGCCGCGACGCGGTGACGGACCCGGCCAAGCTCAAGGCGGCCCAGGACTACGCGGCGAAGACGATCCCAGCGGTGGCGGCGGACCGCTTCGGCGGCCCCTTGGACGACTGCGGCGCGACGATGCACCCGGGCCAGACGATCACGATGCCCAGCTGAGGCTGAGCCACAACGCCACGGTCGCCGCCGCCAGGCACAAGGGGGTCGTGAGCGCCCCCAGTGCGTGGAACGTCCGGGCCGAGGGGTGCTCCGGGAGCGTCCGGCGCCACAGCAGCGTCGCCAGTGAGCCGAGGTAGGTCGCGTTCGGGCCGATGTTGACGCCCAGCAGCACCGCCAGCAGCACGCCCGGCGCCGGGTGCGGGCCGAGGACCGACAGCAGGATCAGCGTCGCCGGGAGGTTGTTGACCAGGTTGGCCAGCAGCGCCGCCACGCCGGCCGCCACCAGGAGGTCGGTGAGCCCGGCCGACGTCGGGAGGACGTCGCGGAGCAGCCCGCCGAGGACGTGCTCCGACACCGCCTCCACCACGACCGCCAGCCCCAGCACGAACAGCACCAGCTGCGGCGACGCCTCGGTGACCAGCTGCCACGGCTTGACCTTGCCCGACGCCAGCGCCCGGACGCCCAGGATCAGCGCGGCGAGCGCGGCGATCCACACGGGCTCGACGTGGCCCAGCTGGCCCACCGCGAACCCCGCGAGCGTCAGGCCGAGGATGACCAGCGCGAACGTCGGCGTCTCGAGGTGCTGCCGCGGCTCGGCGGTCTCCCGCGGCTCGAGATCGCGGGCGAAGAACCGCAGGAAGACGACCAGCTCGATGGCGATGGTGACCAGCCACGGCAACGCCATCAACGCCGTGAACCCGGCGAACGTCAGCCCCGACGCGGCGAACGCCAGGAGGTTCGTCAGGTTGGACACCGGCAGCAGCGTCGACGCCGAGTTCGCCAGGTGCGCGCAGGCGTAGACGTGCGGGCGCGCGGGCATCTTCAGGCTCGACGCGGTCGCGAGCACGACCGGGGTGAGCAGCACGACCGTGGCGTCCAGGCTGAGGATCGCGGTGACCCCGCTCGCCGCGGCGAAGGTCAGCACCAGCAGGCGCCGCGGTTTGCCGTGGCACGCCTCGGCGAGCCGGTTGCCGAGCCAGGTGAAGACACCGTCCACACTGGCCAAAAAGGACAAGAGGAGGATCGCGGCCAGAAACCCCAGCGTGGGCAGGATTTCGACGACCCGGTGCCCGGCCGCGGCCGGCCGCACCAGCCCGAGCAGGAGAGCGACCCCGGCCGCGGGCACGGCGGCCACGGCTTCGGGCCACCCCCGCGGCCGGATGATCGCGAAGACCAGCACCCCGGCCAGCAGCGCGAGGCTGCCCGCGGCCGCCCAGAAGTTCACTTGTGCACGCTAACCGACGGCTGGGAAGTCCCGCGCGCCGCCGGGGCCGCTCAGCCCGGTGTCCGAAGTGGACTCACCCGCCGCGCTGCGACTTCGCCAGCGCGCCACCCAGCTCCGCCCGTCCCGGAATCCCCAGCTTCCGGTACGCACCGGACAAATGCAGCTCAACCGTCCGCCGCGTCAGGTGCAGTGCCGTCGCGATCTCGCGGTTCGTCAGCCCTTGCGCCGCCATCACCGCGATCCGGTTCTCCTGCCGGGTCAAGCCGTACTCGTTGTCCTTCGCCGGGGTCAACGCTCGCCGCGCCGAGCGCAGCTCTTCCGCCGCGCGGCGGGCCAGCGGCCGTGCGCCGCAGTGCTCGCTCAGCTCGACCGCCTGCCGCAGGGTCTCGATCGCCTTTTCGGACTGGCCGTGCCGCGCCTGCAGCGTGCCCAGCTCCGTCAGCGCCGTGGCGAGCTGCAGCCGGGCCGGCGACGAACGCAGCGTCGTGATCGCCTTCTGCAGCGCCCGCTCGGCTTCGTCGTCCTCGCGGACCAGCCCGAGCGTCGTCAGTGCCGTGCCCAGCGGCCGTGCCGCGCCCCAGCGGGCCGACGCGTTCATGTCCTCTTCGGCCAGCCGGGCCGCGTCCTCGGCCTGGCCGAGCGCCAGCGCGGCCCGCGCCGCGTGCGCGCGCCACGGCACGAAACCCGGGAACCGCATGCCGTGGTGCGCGAGCCGGCGGCCGCAGCTGAGCAGGTCCTCGAAGCCGAAGCGGGTGTACCCCGTCGCGACGCGCAGGCGGCCGCGCGCGTACAGCAGGTAGGTGTGGGTGAACAGGCCCTGGCTGGCGACGAAGTCCATCCGGTCCAGCAGCGACGTCGCCGCCTCGAACCGTCCGAGGTCCACCCAGCACTCGACGAGCTTCGCCGCGCACAGCACGCCGACCGGGCAGGTCGTCGTCCCGCCACGCTCGTCGAACCGGCGCAGCAGCGACTCGAAGTGCACGCTGGCCCGCTGCAGGTCGCCGCTGGCCTGCAGCGCGATCCCGCGGGCGAGGGTGGGCAGCGCGCCGTGCGGCACGTGGACGTCCCACGGCTCGCGCTCGACGTCGAGGACCCGGCACAGCCGGTCGACGTGCGCCGGCTCGTCCGCGAGCACCGCGGTGGCCAGCGTGAAGAAGTAGTGCTGCTCGAACAGGACGCCGTCGTCGCCGGTCAGCGCGTCGGCGAAGTGCCCGAGCGCGTCCTGCGCCGAATCGCCGCTGCGGACGGCGTCGAGCGCCAGCAGCGCGGAGCGGCTCCGCTGGGCCGCCGGGTCGGTCAGCGGCGCCCACTGCTCCTCGAAGTCGCGGAACTCCGGGGGCGGCCCGAGCCGGCTGCCGGCCTCGGCGAGGTAGGTGACGCACAGCAGCGGCCACACCGCGTCCGGCCCGCCGGCGTCGAGCCGGGCGGCGATCTGCCCGGCCGCGCTGATCGCGAGCCGGGCGTCCTGGCCACCGCAGAGCGACAGCAGCATCGCGGTGGCGATGAACGCGGCGGTCTCGCGGTTGCCGATCGTGTCGACGGCCTCCCGCACCCGCTTCGCCGCGGCGGGCGGGTCGACCTGGAACTCCGCGTGGGCGAGCTGCAGCAGCACGGCGACCCGGCGCCCGGACGTCAGCCGCTCCTCCAGCGCCCGCCGAAGGTGCCGCGCGGCCAGCTCGGGCCGTCCGGAGAACACGGCGTTGCGCGCGCTCAGCCGCAGCACGTCCACGCCCCAGGGGATCCGGATCGACGTCGCTTCCAGCAGGTGCGCGGCGATGCGCTCGGCCGGCGCGCCCGTCTCCGACAGCAGCTTCGCCGCCCGCGCGTGGTTGACCGCCCGCGTGGTCTGCGGCATGTCCTTCAGCAGCGAGTTGCGGACGAACGAGTACGTCAGCGTCGGCTGGTTGCTGTTGTTGAGCACGTGCAGCCGGACCATGGTGTCGATCGCCTGCAGGGCGTCCAGCTCGTCGACGCCGGAGAGCTGGGCCAGCAGGTCGAAGCCGGCGTCCTCGCCGAGGATCGCGGCCGCGTGCAGGATGGCCGGCGCGTGCGGGAACTCCTGCATCCGCGTGTGGAGCACCTGCCCGATCAGCGACGAGCCGAGCTCGTGCGGGTCCGCGCCGGGCAGCAGCCGCGGCCGCAGCGCCTGCAGCAGGTACGGGTTGCCGCCGGTCGCCTCGCGGCAGGCGGAGGCGAGCTCGCCGGGCGCGAGGCCGAGGATCTCCGCCGCGGCCGCGTCGCCGAGGCCGTTCAGCGTGATCGACGCCGGCGTGCAGCCCGCCATCTCCAGCAGGGCCACCTCGCGGTGCGGGGGGTGCCCGGTCAGCGACGTCAGGACGATCAGCACCGGCAGGTCGAGCACGCGGTTGCGGAGGTAGGCCAGGCACCGCATGGACCAGGCGTCGGCGAGGTGGACGTTGTCGACGCCGACGAACAGCGGGCCCCGCCCGGCCGCGTCGCGGACGATCCGGAAGAAGAGGTCGAGCGCTTCGCTCTCGCCGGCCGGTCCGCACAGCTCGGCGGCAGGCGGCCGCGGCGAGCCGGAGTCGTCCAGCGCGTCGGCCAGCTGGCGGACGAGCCCGCCGGGCAGGTGGCTCTCCAGCCGCGACCCGGTGGCGATCGCGACGGTGAAACCCGCGTCGGCGGCGAGCGCCGCGGTGGTGCGCAGCGTGGCGCTCTTGCCCATGCCGAACTCGCCGACCAGCACCGCGCTGGCGGCCGTGCCACCGAGGGCGAGGGGGAAAAGGCTGGTCAGACGGTTGAGCTCGGGCTCGCGGCCGGGGAGCCGCGGGGCGGGACGCTTCGGTACCGAAGCCCCGCTGACGGGGTGCTCGGGATTTACTTCGGTATCCACCGTAAGGACTTTCATGTTGGGTTGGGGCAGACTACTGGAAACCGGCCCACCAGGGGAGATCCCGCGGAGCGTGGCCGGTACCGGCCACGACCTGAGCAGGGGAGACGATGACCGCAGCCGATGCGAACCGGATCCTCGCGGTGGCCGGCCGGGCCGCGCACAGGGCCGTCACGGCCACTCCGAGCACGAGCAGCAGGAGCGGACCGGTCGCCGACTTCCGGCGGCGCGCCGCGCCGGCGACGGGCGGCGGGTAGCTGGGCCGCGCCGCGCCGGACGACGGCCGGCCGAAGGCTTCGGACGCTGCGGTTTCGCCGACCGCGAGGTGGCCGAGCCGGACCGCCTGCTCGAGCGCTCCGACCACCGGCCGGAACCCCTCGACCAGCTCCCGGCAGCGGACGCAGCCGGGCAGGTGCGCTTCGAACTCTTCCGGATCGTCCAGGACGCCGAGCCCGTAGGCCGCGGCGTCGGTGTGGTGCCGCCCCCTCATCGCACCGCTACTTCCCCGAGCGCCTTCCGCAATTGCCGCATCGCCGTGTACAACCGCGATTTCACGGTTCCCTCGGGAATTCCCAGAATTGTCGCTGCCTGCCGGACGGTGTTTCCGGCGAGGTAGGTCTCGTAGATGACGGACTGATATTTCTCGTCCAGTTCCACCAATGCCTGAGTAATCGTTAGTGCGGCTAACGAACTGTCCGCGCGATCGGCGGACTCGGCGTTTTCGGGGATCTCCAGAGCGACCTCCTGCGGGCGGACCCGGCGATTTCTCCAGCCGTCGATGACGATCCGGCGGGCGACCGTGAGCAGCCAGCCCCGCAGCATTCCGGGCTCGCGTTCGAGCGAGCCGGAGTGCTGCCAGGCGCGGATCATGGTCTCCTGCACCACATCCTCGGTCCACTGCCGGTCGTAATGGGTCAGTGCCAGTACCTGGCTGAACAGGGTGGCGCGGAAGTCCTTGTACAGCAACGGGACGAGGTCGTCCGCCCGGTCGGGGCCGACGTCGACCGCGGTGGCTGACGGGGCGTAGCCGACGGGGCTGTGGCTTGCTCTGCCCGGTGCTTCCATAAAGCTCGCAACCTCACCTGACTGGCGGACCGTGGGGCCATCGGAGCGTAGCGCAAAAGGACTTAATAGGCCATATGCATTAGTTCCCATTACCAATTAGCGGCGCTCGTGCCGGCATCGAGCGAGGGCCGGTTCAAAATGTGTCTTGTGATGCACGTCACAGTCACTAAAAGGTGACGACGAGAACCGGATCACACCTTCCCCGCGTAACTCCCGGTGAGGACTCCTTCGCGAAGGGACAACGGGGATGCCGCTCCGATTCGTGGCGCTGCTGGCCGCCACGACCGCGCTCGTGCTCGGCTGCGTTCTCCCGGCTTCCGCCGGCGAACTGCAGCAGACCGACCGCACCCTGCTGACGCGGCTGAAACAGCACACGCTGTGGGCCGTGCCGTCGAGCAGGCTCGCCGCCGAGCGGGCCACCAACCGGCGCGTCCGAGCGGTCGCCGGCCGGATCGCCGACGACCAGGCCCGCCTCGACGTCGCCCTGCGCGCCGTCGCCGACCGGCTCGCGGTCACCCTCCCGGGGGAGCCCACCGGTCAGGAACGCGACTGGGCGGGCGAAATCGCCGCGGACTCCGGCGACGAGTTCGACCGCGCCTACGTCAACCGGCTCCGCGCCGAGTACGGCACCCTCTTCGGGCTCGCCTCCGACGTCCGCGCGGGCACCCGCGACGACGACGTCCGCGCCTTCGCCCAGACCGCCGTCGACACCTCCCTCGGGCACCTGACGCTCCTCGAGAGCACCGGGCTCGCCGAGACCACGTCCCTGCTCGTCTCCGCCACCGAGGACGACACCCTCGGCGGCGGCGACTACGCACTCGGCGCCGTTTTCGTGGCCCTCGCCGCCGCAGCCACGTTCGGCCTGCTCCGCCTGCTCGGGACCCCCGGCAGGACCTCGCCGCGCACCCGGAGGTAAGCCGCCCCATGTCCCCCTCAGCCGCGCTGGTCCCGCTGTCGCCCCACGACACCGGGATCGCCGAGGTCGCCGCGCTGTCCGGCCGCCTCACCTACCTCTGCATGTGCCTCACCCTGTGCTGGGGCGTCCTCGCCGCCACCGGCTGGGTCCGCCGGTTCAGCGGCCAGGACGCGCTGCGCACCGGGCACGTCCTGCTCGCCGCGTTCACCCTCGCCACCGGGGCCCTGCACGGGCTGACGTTCCTCTTCCTCGAAGACGACCCGTTCGGCGTCACCGACCTGCTCCTCCCGTTCTACGACGGCAACCCGCGCCACGCGCTCGGCATCGCGGGCCTCGAGCTCGTCATCGCCGTCTCCGTCACCGCCGGTCTGCGCCGCGGCGCCCGCGAAGGCCGCTGGCTCCGCTTCCACCAGGTCGGCTACCTGGCCATCGGCCTGCTCGCCGTGCACGCCTGGCTCGGCGCCGTCGCGAGCGGGCACCTGGCCGTGGTCTGGCTCGCCGGGATCACGCTGCTCGTCCCGCCGGTGCTGCTGTCGGTCCTGCGGGTGCTGCCGGCCCCGCTCCTCGCCCGCGCCGGGCTGGTCGCGGCGCCGCCCGACGGCGACGGCCCGGAGCCCGCGGAGCTGCGGGTCGACGTCGACAGCCACCGCTGCCACGCCTACGGCGTCTGCCAGTCCGAGGCGCCCCAGGTGTTCCAGCTCGGCCAGGACGGTCAGCTCGAGTACGAGAAACGCCCCGAAGCCGGGGAAGTCCCGAACGTCCGCGCCGCCGCCCGCGCCTGCCCCATGCGAGCCATCCACCTGTTGGGAGCCACCCGATGAGCGAACGCATCGTCATCGCCGGAGCCGGCCTCGCCGGCCTGCGCGCCGCCGAACGGCTGCGCGAGCTCGGGTTCGACGGCGAAGTCGTCGTCCTCGGCGCCGAACCCGGGATCGCCTACCACCGCCCCGCGCTGTCCAAGCAGCTCCTCACCGGCGCGGTCAGCCGCGCCGACACCCAGCTCGCCGACCCCCTCGAAGTCGACGCCGAATGGCGCTTCGACACCCCGGTGACGGCGGTGTCGCCCAACCGGCAGGTCGTCCACCTCCGCGACGAGGAGCTCCGCTACGACGGCCTGGTGATCGCCACCGGCGTCGAACCCCGCCGCATGCCCGGCGCCCCGCACGGCCACCCGCGGGTCGTCGTCGTCCGCACGCTCTCCGACACGACGGCCCTCCAGCGCGCCCTCGCCACCAGCCCCGGCCCGGTCGCCGTCATCGGCGACGGCTTCATCGGCTGCGAAGTCGCCTCCAGCCTCCGCGAGATGAACCGCGACGTCGTCCTCTTCGGCCGCGCGCGACCCCTGCTGTCCGACGTCCTCGGCGCCGACATCGGCGACTGGCTCACCGCGCTGCACACCGCCCGCGGCGTCCACCTCGAACTCGGCACCACCATCCGCCGCTGGCGCCCCGCGCCCTCGTCCGTCGGCCTCGAGTTCGCCGACGGCCGCGCGATCGACGTCGCCTGCGTCGTCGTCGCCGTCGGGAGCGTCCCGGCCGTCTCCTGGCTGCGCGGGGCCAAGCTGCCCCTCGACGACGGCGTCCTCTGCGGACCCACCTGCCACGTCGTCGGCTCGTCCACGATCGTCGCGGCCGGCGACGTCGCCCGCTGGCCCAACCTCCGCTACGACACCACAGCCCAGCGCGACGAGCACTGGCTCAACGCCGTCGAGATGAGCCGCGCGGCCGCCGAGAACCTCCTCACCGGCCCCCAGGGTTCCCCGGCCTACACGCCGGTGCCGCGGTACTGGTCCGAACAACACGGCGTCCGCATCCAGGTCGCCGGCCGTCCCGGGCTGGCGACCGACACCGTCCTCCTCGAATCACCGGTCCCCGGCACCCGCCCGATCACCGGCTTCGTCCGCCACGGCGGCCTCGTCGGGCTCATCGGCCTCGACAGCCCCGCCGCCGTCCTCCACTGGACCGCCGAACTCGCCCGCCAGCACCCCGCGCCCGCCGAGTCCCCGCCCGAAGTCCCGGCCCGCCACCACAGCGGGGCGGTGGCCGGGTACTGAGCTACCATCCACCCGCGGACGAGCTGGCAGGGCGGTCGCGAGCCGGGGCGACCCGGTCCGAGGAAAGTCCGGACTCCGCAGGGCAGGGTGGTTGCTAACGGCAACCCGGGGCGACCCGCGGGAAAGTGCCACAGAAAGCAGACCGCCCCGGTCTCCGGACCGGGGTAAGGGTGAAACGGTGGTGTAAGAGACCACCAGCATCCCGGGCGACCGGGATGGCTAGGTAAACCCCACCCGGAGCAAGGCCAAGAGGGAGCTCACGAGCTCCTGCGCAGGCGTTCGAGGACGGCCCGTCCGAGTCTGCGGGTAGGCCGCTGGAGCCTGCCGGCAACGGCAGGCCGAGATGGATGACCGCCGCCCCGCGAGCCGCAAGGCGACCGGGGAACAGGATCCGGCTTACATGCCAGCTCGTCCGCCTTCACCCGTGTCCCGCGGGACACCGCGCGTGACTGCAGGGGCATCAGGCGTGGTTGACGGGGCATCAGCGTGATGCCCGCTGGATCACGCGTGAAGCCCGTCGGCTTGCCTCTTCCGTGGTTCCCCAAGGGGTTACTCGGTAGTAGGGTGCCCGCATGGCGGGTGACGAGAAGCGGTTCAAGTCGGCTTTCGATTCCTTGCACGCCCTCGCGTACTTCGCGCCCGAGGTCGACCAGGCCCTCACCGGGATCGGGTTGCGGCCCGGGCGGATGCCGTACTTCGCCGGGCGGTCCGCGGCGATGGGGGCCGTCGGGCCCGAGGTCGTCGCCGCCACCTTCTACAACTTCAACCCCGAGGTCGTCGCCAGGGTCATCCCGCGCGCCTGGACCCTCGCGACCCCCGAGCAGGTCCTCGACGCGCGGCTCGAGGGCGTCGACAAGGCCCTGACCCGCCTGCTCGGCGACCACGTCAAGGGCGACGATGTCGCCGAGGCCGCCGAACTCGCCCGCGAAGCGTCCGCCGGGTGCACCGGCGAAGGGCGGCCGCTCTACGCAGCGCACGCCGGGCTCGACTGGCCGGGCGAACCCCACCTCGTCCTCTGGCACGCCATCACGCTGCTGCGCGAGTACCGCGGCGACGGGCACATCGCCGCCCTCGTGCTCAACGGCCTCAGCGGCATCGAAGCGCTCGTCACCCACCTCGCCACCGGCAACGGCTTCGTGGCCGACGCCGCCAAGCTCACCCGCGGCTGGAGCGACGAGCAGTGGACCGCCGCCCACGCCGGGCTCCGGGACCGCGGTCTCCTCGACGACGGCGACGCGCTCACCGAAGAGGGCGCCGCCGTCCGCGACCGGGTCGAGATCGCCACCGAGCTCGCCGCGCGGGGCCCGTGGGAGCACCTGGGGCCGGAGAAGACGGCCCGGCTCGAAGAGCTGTGCCGCGGGCTCAGCGCCCGCGTCGTCGAAGCCGGCGCGTACCCCGCCGGAGTGTTCGCCCAGGGGCGCCCCTGAGGACCAAGATCACGCTATGTAGTGAAAAGCCGGGCACTCGAGATCAACATACGTCTCGAGCAGCGGTAATGCTGATTCCTGGCGAGGAAGTCACGGGCTTTGGGGCGAGCTCGTCGGCGCACTGAGAAGTTCGGGTGGCCGTAGTTGGCTCCATAGAGTCCTTGTCGTGATGGCTCGTCGGGGGTGTTCATTCACCTGCTGAGCAGTAAGACCCTGTTCCGGCGGGCCATCGTCGCCGTGGGTCTCCCCGGGGCGTTCGAGCTCATCACGGTCGGCCTGTTGCTCTGGCTCGTCGACCTTCACGACCTTGTCGAGCTGCTCGCGATGAGCCCGAGAGTCGGTCGCTGAGGTGACCCCCGTTGGCCCGGCCGTCGCCACGGTCGGCCGGCCCCATCATCTTTGCTCTCGAAAAGTCGATCACGCTATGTAGTGAAAATGTTGTTAAGTTCTGAGCGCTATGTGACGGACAGCGCGGCCCCTCAAGATCGACATGGCCGCCGACCGGCCGGAGAGCGTCACAGAGCGGACTCGCGCGACAGGGCCGATCGTGTCATGTCACACTGTTCCAGGCCGCACAACGGCGCGAGGGCAAGCACACACAGTGAGCAAATCCCGGGCATTGGGGTGAGTTCGTCAGCACACTGAGAAGTATGGGTGGCCGGGCTTTAACCCGAGGACCCTTGCCGCGATGATGGTGGGCGTGGAGTTTTCGTGTGCCTGGTGCACCACACCGGTTGACAAGCCAGCCGGCATTTACGCAGCGCGCTTTGACCACTACCCCTCGTAGCCCCCATGATGTTGTTCGAAGCACCGCCTGAGCCAGAACCGCGCGGCCCCCACCGCGCACCGGGAGTATCGCGATGATGACCTTGACCACCCTCGACACGCTGGCCGCCGGCGAGCTGGGCACGGGAAACGTGCGCACCTGGCTGATCGACAACATCATCCCCCTGGTGCTGCTCGCCGTAGCCCTCCTCCTGCTGTGGCTGGGTGGCGGCAAGGGCGACAACGCCGGTGTCATGCGACGGCTGGCCGGCGTGGTCATCGCCCTCGCCATCATCGGGCTCGCGGTCAGCGGCGCCGGCGTCAACGTGGGCCAGTGGATCGCCGGCCTGTTCACCGGCTGAGGCGGGGGCCGCGTGCGCATCAGGACTGATGACGAGGTCTACCGGGTCGACGCCGTGTGGCTCGGCCCGCCGAAAGCGACTTTTCCCTGGAGGGCCCGGTACGTCGCCTGGCTGATCGGCATCCCGGCGTTCTTCGTCGTCCTCGGCATCGAACGCTGGGCGGGGTGGAGCTTCGGGTTCTTTTCGACGGCGTGGGCGTTCGTCGCCACCATCGCGATCACCCGGCTGCTCACGGCCAAGATCAGCCACGAGCGCCCGCTCGGCACCGTGGTCACGATGGCGGGCCGCGAGCTCAACACCCCGAGAGAGCGGACCACGGGCACCGGCGGCGCGGTCAGCGCCAGCCGCGTCCGGGTGCGGGCGACCCGCCCGTTGCCGAAGCACCGCCGGCGGCGGCAGTACCGGCACCACGGCGCGCCGCCGGGTGCCGGCTCCGCGCACGCCCCCACCACCGCCTCGGCGGAGGCGCTCCGCGCCCCCGCGTTGGTCCAGGGAACACCACGAGCGCGCCGGAGCCGCAGCAGTGCGGCTCGGGCCGGGAGGTAGTCGTTGTTCGGTCGCGGCGGTAGCCGAGGAAAACGGGGTCGGGACGCACGCTCGGGCGCATGGCAGCCGCCCGAGCAGGTCCGCGCGTCGCGCAACGGCTCGGGGAACAAGGCGCGCCTGCCCGGCGAGCAGGCCATCCCCGCCTACACCCCGTCGATCGCGGTGCGAAGCATCGACGGGCACCTGGTCCGCACCGGCGTCGAGGTCTACGCCTGGTACCGGCTCGCGCCGCAGCGCTGGTCGTTCCGCTCGGACTCGCAGCGCCGCGACCTCATCGCGGCCATCGCCGGCCAGTACGCCGAGCTGCAGGGCCGCTGGCTGCACCTGCGCGTGACGAACCGGCCGTACCCGATCCGGATGTGGGCCGAGGCGCACGTCTACAACGCCCACGGCCGTCCCCAGGACGTCCCGGGCGCGCTGTCGTTCGACGACTACCTGATCGGCGAGCAGCAGCAGCTGATGGGCCGCTCGATGGCCGAAAAAGAGGTCTACCTGGGCGTCCAGGTGCAGACCCGGCGGATGGTCGACCGCGCGGTCGAGCGGGCCGCGCCGGTCCTGCGCAAGATCCTCCCCGAAGCCGTCGACGCCGAGCTGACCGCGCTGGACTCCGAGGTCGAGCACCTCGACCAGGTCATCGGCAGCGCCGGGCTGGAAGGCCGTCCGGTGCACGCCGAAGAAATGTCCTGGCTGATGCACCGCTCGTGCTCGCTGGGCCTGCCCGCGCCGCGGAACATGCCCGCCGTGCCGGGCGCGGCCTGGGAGCCGGAAGACCTGGCCAGCTTCACCGACGCCGCCGACTACTACGCCGATCCGTACGCGCCTACCGTGACCGTCCGCGGCCGCACGGGGTCCAACGCCGGCGTCTCGCGGCACCTCGCGATCCTCACCGTCGGCCAGATGCACGGCCTGCAGATCCCAGAGGTCGACGACCCGTGGATCCAGCACGCCGACCGGCTGCCCGCCGCGGTCGAGGTGTCCGCGCGGATCTACGTCCGGCGGCCCGAAGAGGTCGCCAACGAGCTGCAGCGCCAGATGAACAAGGTGCGCTCGCAGGTCAAGCACTACACCGACGAGCACGAGCTGGAACCGCCGCAGTCGCTGTCGCGGCAGGCCGGGCGGGTGCTGGAGATCGACGACGAGATGACGTCGGGCTTCACGGCGCTCGCCACCCGTGTGCGGTCCTGGTGGCGGCTGGCGGTGTCCGGGCCGACCGAGCGCGACGCGCTGCGCCTGGCCCAGCAGCTGCTCGACCTCTACAAGCCGAAGATCGCCATCGAGCACCCCGAAGCCCAGTACGCGATGGCCAGGGAGTTCATCCCCGGCGAACCGCTGGCCTCGGCGGCGTACATGCGCCGCGGTTCGGTGGTCTGGGCCTCCTCGGCGGTGCCGACGGCGACCGCGGAGGTCGGCGACCGCCGCGGCATCCTGCTCGGCGAGACGTGCACGGCGACGCGGCGCCCGGTGGCCTGGGACCCGTGGATGGCCCAGGAGATCCGCGACGGCTCCGGCCTGACGGCCATGGTGGCGGGCCTGGGTGGTGGTAAGTCGTTCCTCGGCGGCGGCATCGTCTACAAGACGCTGCGGGCCGGGGCGAACTGGACGATCCTCGACCCGTCCGGCCCGCTGTCGCGGCTGTGCGACCTGCCGGAGCTGCGGCCGTACGCGCGGCCGATCAACCTGCTCAACGCCCAGCCCGGCATCCTCAACCCGTACCGGGTGGTCGCCGAGCCGCTGATCGAGCACTTCATGGACGAGGACGACCCCGAGCGTTCCTGGCGCCGCGAGAAGGCCCTCGCGGGCGCGACGCGACGACGTCTCGTCCTCGACGTCCTGACCGGTGTCCTGCCGTACGAGGTCTCGCGGATGGCCCAGACGCGGATCGTGCTGCTGCGCGCGGTCCGCGCCGTCGGCGGCCGGTTCGACGCCGACCCCGGCCAGGTGATCGACGCGCTGCGCCGGGATTCGAGCGAGCACCACGAGCACGCCGTCGTCGTCGCGGACTTCCTCGACGAGATGCGCGAGCGGATGGCGCTGCTCATCCCGGAGACCGACGCGGACCCGTACGCGGAGACCCGCGACGACCGGCTGACGGTCCTGACGATGGCGGGGCTGACCCTGCCGAAGGACGGCGTCCCGCGCGAGTACTGGACGGACGCGGAGTCCCTCGGCGTCGAGATGCTGAACCTGGCGGCGTGGCTGACCCAGCGGTCGGTGTACGAGAAGCCGAAGGAGCTGCGCAAGGGCGTCTGGATCGACGAGGCGTTCTTCCTGTCCGAGGTGCCGACCGGGCGCGTCCTGATGAACCGCTTCGCGCGTGACTCGCGGAAGTGGAACGTCCGGGTGCTGCTGTCGTCCCAGATCCCGGCGGACTTCCTGAAGATCCAGGGTTTCGTGGCCCTGCTGGACTCGGTGTTCGTCGGTCGTCTCGACGACGACGACGCCCAGGCCGACGCCCTGCGGCTGTTGAAGGTGCCGGTGGGCGTGGGGTACGAGCAGGTTGTCGCGGCCCTGGGCCGCCGTCCCGGCGCCCAGCGCGGCCTGGAGCGGGACGTGGAGCCCCGCCAGTTCATCTTCGGCGACGGCGCGGGCGGCGTGGAGCGCATCCGCGTCGACTTCTCGGGACCGCACCTGGAGCACCTGCGCGCGGTCATGGACACGACGCCGGGGTCGAAGGACGCCGCGAAGCCGCGTCCGGGCAACGAGCTGGCCCTGCCGAAGACGGACGAGAAGAAGCCGTACGTGGCCGTCCCACCCGAGGACGACATCGAGCTGGAGCAGGACTTCGAGCTGGCGGCGGAACTGGAGGTCGGCCTGGCCGACGAGAACCTCCTGGGAGCCCCGGATCCACTGGCGTCCGAGACGGGCGAAGTCGAGGGCGGCGTCCAGCCGGCCAACGGCCATGGCGGGCAGCAACAGCAGGAACACGCACGAACGGGCGGAAAGGGCGGCACCGGCCGGGACGCCGCATGAACACCGTGCTGACGCTGGCGGTCCTGCTGACGTTGGCCGCGGGGTGGCACTCGCTCAAGCGGCGGATCAAGGAAGGTCCGCGGCCGGGGCGGCGCACGCCGGGGCGCAAGGCGACGATGGTCGCCGTCATGCTCGTGCTCGGTCTGCAGGCGATCGCGACCGCACCGGCGGCGAGCGCCGCGACCTGTGGTGAGGCGCCGAACCCCGAACGCCCGGGTGCGGGCATGGTCGGCGCGATCGACCCCGCCGAAGGCCACGGCGAGGCGGGCAGCGCGTACGTCGACTACAGCTACGCCGGGTTCGTCTGGAACACCTTCGAGACGAACTGCACCGCGCTGAACCTGACCCCGGCGGGCTCGACGCTCGACACCTGGGGCGGCAACCAGCTGTTCAACCTGGGCAAGAACATCGTCGGTGCGACGAACTCGCTGCACTACACCGTGCTCGAGGGCGGGCTGCTCAATCCGTTGTACAGCGCGGTGAAGTCCGGCGCGGAAAAGGTTTACAACAACATCTACGCCCAGCTGTTCGGGCTGGTCGCGCTGGTCATGTCGATCATGCTGTTCCGCAACATCTGGCGCGGTGACCTCGCCGCGGTCAGCAAACGGGCGTTGTATGCGCTGGCGGGCGTCTGGCTCGCCGCGTCGTCGCTGGCGATGCTGCGGTACTTCGACCCGATCGACAAGGCGATCGTCCAGACCACCACGAACATCCAGGCCGGGTTCGTCGACGAGTCCGACAACCGCGTCATCCGGCACGTGCTGCCGACCAGCCTGCACAACGAAATCGTCTACAAGAACTGGCTGCGCGGGGAGTTCGGCTCGCCGACCGCCCCGCAGGCCGACCAGTACGGTCGTCCGCTGCTCGACGCGCAGGCGTTCACGTGGGCCCAGCTGCGCAACGGCGACGACGGCAACCAGTCCGTCATCGACGGCAAGAAGAACTCCTACAAGGACATCTCCACCAAGCTCGGCCCCGCCACCGGCTACTTCACCGGCGAGGCCGGCGGCCGCACCGGGGCCGGGTTCCTCTCGCTCGGCCAAGCCCTCGTCTACTCGCTCTTCCAGCTCCTGGCCAAGGCGTCCGTCCTGCTCGCGCAGGTGCTCATCCGCCTGTTCGCGCTCACCGCGCCGCTGATCGGGCTCATCGCCCTGCTGCACCCGGAGATCCTGCGCCGCGTGCTCAAGGTCGCCGGCGGCGTCGCGTTCAACCTCGTCGTGCTCTCGGTGCTCGCCGGGGTGCACGCGCTGCTGCTGCAGGCCATCTTCGACGCCGGCAACTCGCTGAACATGCTCACGCAGATGGTCCTCGCCGGGCTCATCACCGTGCTGCTGTTCATGGTCGGGCGCCCCGTGCGGCGGCTGTGGCAGATGGTCGAGATGTCGGTCAGCATGGTCGGCGCCGCGGTGCCGTCGCCGGGCGGCGGGATCTTCTCCCGCTTCCGGCGCAACCGCAACGGCCCGACCCCGCAGGACGAGTTCTGGCAGAACGTCCGCGACACCGACGACGTCGTCGACGGCGAGCAGCGCGGGCCGATGGGCGCGACCGTCGGCGGCGGCCGGTTCCGGCCCGAAGCCACGATCTTCGCCAACGCCCAGCGCCTCGACAACGGCTCCAGCGCCTCCCGCCCGGCGGCCGCCTGGTCCGGCGCGTGGCCCGGGGCCGTTGGCGGCGGCGGCTCCGCGGGCGCGCTGCCCGCGGGCGGACGTCCCGGCTCCCCGGTGTTCGGCCAGTACAACCCGGCCAACGGCGACCCCGGCGACTACGTCGTCGTCGGCGCCGGCGGCCGTCCGACGATCCGGGGCGAGGAGAGCCGGCGCGTCGACACCTCCCCGGTGGCCGACCGGCGCTGGAGCGACGAGCCCGAGCCCGTCGTCGTGCCTTCGCACCTGCGCGCGTCCGAAGCGGACTTCAACGGCTACCAGCCGCAGGACGCGCCGCGGGCGCCGGGCGTGCGGGCGCAGCCGCGCCGCGTCGACCCCGAAGTCGTCGCGGGCAAGCCGGTCTTCGTGCTGTACCGGCCGTCGCGGGGCATCGAAGTCCGCGAGGAACCGCGTGACACCGACCAAGTGATGGGGCGGTGACCGATGCCGATCCGCACCAACCGCGGCCGCGCCGCGGTCTACCGCCGCCTGTGGGGCTGGCCGCTGCGCTCGCCCCGGCACCTGATGGGGACGCTGGTGTTCCTGGCGATCCTGGTCACCGCGCTCGGCATCGTGCTGCCCAAGGTGGTCGGCAAGCCGGAAGCCAAGGCGACGCCGCCGACCGGGTCCACCACGTCCGCCCACTCGACCGCGCCCGGCGTCGCCGCGCCGGTGCCGACGTCGAACCTGCCGACGCGCCTCTCCGCGCCGCTGGCGACCCCGACGTCGGCGGCGCCGAACGCCGACGCGGTCCGCGTCGCGAAGGAGTGGGCCGCGGCCTGGGTGAACCACCCCGCGGGCATCACCTCCGAGCAGTGGCTGGCGAAGCTGAAGCCGTACACCACCGAGGAGTACCTGCCGGTGATGTCGTCGGTGGACCCGGCGAACATCCCGGCGACGAAGGTCACCGGTGAGCCGGTGGTCGGCACGTCCTACACCAGCTCGGTGCAGCTGACGATCCCGACCGACGGCCCGAAGCTGAGCATCACGGTGGTGAGCACCAACGCCGGCTGGCGGGTCGCCGACTACGACCAGGCGAGCTGACCGTGCGGCGGCTGGGGTTGTGGCTGGGCCTGATCGTGTTCGTCGCGATCGGCGCGCTGGTCGTGACCGCGGTCGCCGCGAAGGTCGTCATCGACAACCAGCAGGCGCAGGCCAGGAGCGTGTCCCTGACCAGCTGCGACGCCTCGGTCGGGCCGACCCAGCCCGGCCAGGGGGAGCGCGGCACGGTCGACGCGTCCAAGCTGGACGACGAGCAGCGCGGGATCGTCGCGCTGATCATCTCGATCGGCAAGCAGCGGTCGCTCGCGCCGCGCGCCTGGCAGGTCGCGATCCAGGCCGGGATGACCGAGTCCGGGCTGCACAACCTGACCTACGGCGACCGCGACTCCCAGGGCATCTTCCAGATGCGCCCGTCGATGGGCTGGGGCTCGGTGGCCGAGGTCACGAACCCGCAGTACGCGATCAACAAGTTCTTCGACGTGCTGCTCGCGGTGCCGGACTGGGAGAACAAGCGGCCCGGTGACGCCGCGCAGGCCGTCGAGCGCTCCGGCTTCCCGGACCGCTACCACAAGTGGGAGCCGATGGCGGCGACGCTGGTGGAGAACGTCGGCCAGGTCGCCGACGTCGTCGCCTGCGGGACCGGCCTGGGCCAGCTGCTGCCGCCGAGCCAGGCCGCCGCGCAGGCGATCAGTTTCGCTCTGGGCGAGCAGGGGAAACCGTACGTGTGGGGCGCCACAGGCCCGAACTCGTACGACTGTTCGGGGCTGATGCTGCGGGCGTACGAGTCGGCGGGGATCATCCTGCCGCGCGTCTCCCGCGACCAGTACCACGCGGGGGCGATGCTGCCCGTGCGCGAGGCGCAGCCCGGTGACCTGCTGTTCCTCGCCAACAACCCGGCGGATCCGAACACGATCCACCACGTGATGATGTACCTGGGCGACGGCAAGGTCGTCGAGGCGCAGCAGACCGGTGTCCCGGTGCACACACGGGCGTTCTCGTTCGATGAGGCCGAAGTGGTCCCGCAGGCGGTCCGCCCCGGCGTTTAGCATGGGTGTTCGGCCGATTCACCCGACGTCGCGGCGCTTCCCCGAGCAGGTGGCCGCGTACTGGCAGAGGATGAGCACGTGGGACGCAAATTCGGCAGGCGAGGCAAGCCCGGTGCGGGCGAGCCACGGGACCCGGCGGCGCTGTTCGGCGCGCCCCAGCCGCCCCGGCAGTCGGCTCGTCCCGCGTCCAGCACCCCGCTCGCCGACCAGCTGAACCAGGGTTACCCGGGGGTGGACGCGGGGTACGTCGTGCTGCCGCGGTCCCTGGCTGAGGGGATGTCGCTGCCGTGGCAGCAGCAGATGGCGGCGCTGCTGGCCCAGTTCCACGCGCAGAACGCGGCGTTGGCGTGGCCGATCTACCGCGTGGTCCCGTCGCGCTACGAGAAGCTGGCGGACCTCGACGAGGAACAGCTCGCGGAGGCGGGCTACCTGGTTGAGATGGACGTCGACGGCGAGATGGTCTACCGCGAGCGGAGCGGCCGCAAGGTCGAGGATCCCCTGAACACGACGGTGCTGGTGTCCTGCCTGGACCCGATCCCCAAGCCGGCGTCCCGTCCTGCGCCGCCGCCTCCCGGAGCGGCGCCTGGGCAGGCACCGGCACCGATGAACATCGGCCCGGCGCCGGTGTGGCGGACGGTGCCGCATCCGCCTGCTTCCGGTGGGTATGAGGAGCCGAGGTGGGGGCGTCCGGAGGAAGCTGCTCCGCCGGTGAGCCCGCCTCGGGCGCAGGCTGTGCCACCGGAGGAGGCTGTTTCGCCGCCGTGGGCTCGCCCGGACTCGGCTCCGGTCGCGCACGCGGCTGCGGAACCGGTCACCTCACCGGCCGCCGAGCCGACCGGCCCGGAGTGGTCAGTGGCGGCCGAATCAGACTTGCCGGGCCCGGTGAAGACACCGCAGTCCGCGGCACGCCATGCAGCTCCGGAGGCCGAGGTACGTCCGGAGGCGGGGCTTCCTTCTGCGGGTATTGAGCCGGCTGCGTCTGACGAGCACGCCCCGGAGGATCAGCCGATAGCTCCGCCCGCAGCGGAGGTTCCTGAGCCGGAGCCCACGGTTCGGCCGGATCCAGCGCCCCCGGCGGCCGAAGCCGCAGCAGTTCGGCCAGAGGCGCCTGCCGCCGAGGCCGGACCGGAATCGTCGGTCATGGAGCCGTCTCGTTCGGAATCCTTGGCTGCGGAACAGCCACAGTCGCCCGCTCAGTCGGAGAGTTCCGCCACGGAGTTTCGTTCGGCCCGCCCGGAAGCATCGGAGCCCGAGGGCCAGACGGAGACGACGCCCAAACCAGACGGGCCGGGGGCCGAGCCTGAGCGACCGGCCGCGGACCAACAGGAGGCCCCGGCCGAAGCCACGCAGGCAAGGGAACCTGAAGAACCCGACTCCGAGGCGGCCAAGCCAGCCACCCACGCACCGCAAGAGACCGAGGCGGCCCCACCTGCGCCATCGGCTGCGGCCACACCGGCACCAGCCATCCACGCGCCGGAGGAGCCCGAGGCGGCTTCACCTGCGCCTTGGGAAGCACCCCGGCCTGAGGCGGCCGCACCGGCGCCGGCCGAACAGAAGCCGATCCACTCTGTTGCGCCTGATTTCCGGCCTGGGCCGCCCACTGCGCCGCAGCCTTCTGCTGCCGCTCCGCAGCCGGCGGTGGCGCCCGGTGTTGTGCAGCCGCCTGCTGGTTCGCAGGCTGTGCCGGATTCCGGTCCGCAGCATCAGCCATCGGGTGTGCCGCAGCCGGCTTCTCCGCAGATCCAGCCGCCGGCTGCCGGGGCCAATCTGCCCAGGCCTCCGTGGGGGCCCGCAGGTCTCCCGGTTCCTGGCACGGGCCCGACTTCCGGGTTCAGCCCGACTCCGCCGCAGCAGGGAACCGGCTCGGCGCAGGGCCCGGTTCCCGAACCCAGCCCGGCGCACGGCGGCGGGCAGGCTTTCGGTTCCGGCTTCGGGCAGACTCCCGGCGCTGGTCCGGAACAGGGCGCCGGATCAGCACCCGGTACTGGTCCGACTTCCGGCTTCAGCCCAGCCCCCGGCGCGGGTCCCACACCTGGCCCGGTCCCGGGCACCAACCCGGCTCCGGGCTCCGGCGCGTTCCCGGGCACGAGTCAGGCCACAGGCTCCAATTCGGGGCAGAGCCCAGCCCCCCACACCGGACCGCTCCCCCCACCAGCCCGACACCTGCCGCTGGTCCGATCCCAGCATCCGGCCCGGTCCCGGGTCCGAATCCGAGTCAGAGCCCAGCGCCGGGCACCATCCCGGTCCCGGGCGCCAATCCGGCCCTCGGCAGCAGTCCGCTTCCGGGCACCGCCCAGGTCCCCAGCCACAGCCCGCTTCCGGGCACCAACCCAGCCCCCCGAACCACCCCGGCCAAGCCCGTCTTCCCGGGCCCGGAGTCCACCCCCCAGCCCTTCCCCACCCGCCACGCCGCTCCCGCGCGGCCCGTCTTCCCCGGCCCCGGGACCATGCCGCCCGTCCCGTCGGCCCCCAACGCCCGCCCGGTCTTCCCCGGCCCGGACACGCCGCTCCCGCAACCCTCGAACCCGCGCGAAGCCGACACCCCGCCCCGGGGCACCCCTCGCGGCTGGTTCGACGAGTACGCCGACCAGCAGGCCGCTGCTCCTCCTGAGACCGAAGAACCCCAGGACTTCGGCCCCACGGGGCAGCCGACCGAAATCCCCTATCGGTACAAGCGCTGACAGCCGGGCCTGCGGATGCGAACCTAAGACCATGTCCAAAGACCCGAACCCGGACCCGGGGTGGTACTACAACACCCGCACCCACGAGGTCGAGCACCTCGAACGCAGCCGCAGCGTCGACCTGCTCGGGCCGTACCCGGACGAGGCCACCGCACGGCGGGCCCTCGACATCGCCAAGGAACGCACCCGGCAGGCCGACGCCGCCGACGCTGCCTGGAACGACGACTAGACCGTCAGCCGCGGGCTCAGCACGAACTCCGGATCCACCTGCGCCACGAGGTCGGCGCCGGCCCAGGCCCGCGCGTTGCGCAGGTGGAACTCGACGGCTTGACGCTGGTAGCGCGCCCAGTCGCGCTGCTCCGCGTCGACCGTGGCCTGCATCGAGGCCAGCGTCTCGAGGTTGCGCGGCTCGAGCTCGGCGATCGGCCGGGCCGCGCCGCGCTCCGCCGCGCGGACGTGCCGTGACGCCGACAGCCAGCCCAGCAGGGCCTCGCCGACCTGGTCCTGCAGGAACTCGACGTCTTCGGCGTCGGTGACCTTGTTGCCGACGACCACCAGCCGCACGCCGTAGTCGCGGGCGTAGTCCGCGTACTGCCGGTACACGCCCACGCTGCGGACCGTCGGCTCGCACACCAGGAACGTCACGTCGAACCGCGTGAACAACCCCGAAGCGAACGCGTCGGCGCCCGCGGTCATGTCCATCACGACGTATTCGCCGTCGACGTCGACCAGGTGGTTCAGCAGCAGCTCCGCGGCGCCCACCTTCGAGTGGTAGCACTTGACGCCGAGGTCGTCCTCGTCGAACTGCCCGGTGACGCCGAGCCGCACACCGCCGAGCTGCCGGAAGCACGCGTCGAAGACCGGGTTGTCCTCGAACGGCCTGACCAGGCGCGAACCGCGCCCCGGCGGCGTCGTCTTGATCATCGACGCGGCGTCGGGGATCCGCGGGTTGTCGCCGCGCAGGTAGTCCTTGATCAGCGCCATGTTGTCGCCGAGCGTCGGCCACGCGAGCGCTTCCTCCTCGGTCGCGCCGAGCGCCACCGCGAGGTGCTGGTTGATGTCGGCGTCGATGGCCAGCACCGGTTTCCCGGTGTCGGCGAGGTACGCGACGAACAGCGACGACAGCGTGGTCTTGCCGCTGCCGCCCTTGCCGACGAACGCGATCTTCACTCCTGGAGGTCCCTTCTGGCAATGAAGACGGTTTTCATTATTGCGCAGCCCAACGTACACCCGACCGGCCCGCGCCCGATCGGGCGATCATCGGGCCCCGCTGGGGTTAGGGTTGGGGGGTGCCTCCCCTCGTGATCAGGACACACTCGGCGGGCGGGGACTTCGGCCCCCTGCGTGCCGAGTTTTCGCTGCCGGAGTCGTTCGGGCCCGAGGTGCTGGCCGAGGCGGAGGCGGCGGTCCTCGACCCGCTGGCGTCCGCGGGGCCGCGGGAGGACGCGACGGACCTGCCCCTGGTCACCATCGACCCGCCCGGCGCGAAGGACCTCGACCAGGCGATGGTCGTCGAGCGGACCGCGCACGGCTTCCGCGTGCACTACGCGATCGCCGACCTGGCCGCGTTCGTCCCGCCCGGCGGCGCGCTCGACCGCGAGTCGCGCCGGCGCGGGCAGACGCTCTACCTGCCCGACGGGAACGTCCCACTGCACCCGCCGGTGCTGTCCGAAGGGGCGGCGAGCCTGCTGCCCGGCGAAATCCGGCCCGCGGTGCTCTGGACCATCGAGACCGACGAAGCGGGTGAGCCGACCGCGACCCGGGTGCGCCGCGCGCTGGTCCGGTCCACCGAGCAGTTCGACTACGAGACCGTGCAGGCCGCGCTCGACGCCGGCCACCCGCACCCGTCGGTCGCCGCGCTGCCCGAGCTGGGACGCCGGCGTCGCGAACTGGCCGTGCTGCGCGGCGCCGTCGAACTGCAGCTGCCGGAGCAGGAGATCAGCGGCGACCCGGACGGCGGCTGGGTGCTCGCGCGCCGCCCGCGCACCGCCGTCGACGCCTGGAACGCCGAAATCTCGCTGCTCACCGGGATGGCCGCGGCGCGGATCATGATCGACGCGCGCGTCGGCGTCCTGCGCACGCTGCCCGACCCGGAACCCGAGGCCGTCGACTGGCTGCGCCGGTCGGCCGACGCGCTGGGCATCGCCTGGGCGCCGGGCGCGACCGTCTCGGAGTTCCTGTCCCGGCTGGACCCCGGGCAGCCCGCGTCGATGGCGCTCTACGCCGACACGACGCGGCTGCTGCGCGGCGCCGGCTACACCGCGTTCGACGGCGACCTGCCCGCGCTCACCACGCACGCGGGCATCGGCGGCGCGTATGCGCACGTCACGGCGCCGATCCGGCGGCTGGTCGACCGGTTCGCCACGGAGATCTGCCTCGCCGTCTCGGCCGGCCGCGAGGTCCCGGAGTGGGTGCGGGCGGCGCTGGCGGACGTCCCGGAGCGGATGAGCGCGTCGGACACCCTCGCCGCGAAGGTCGAGCGCGCGTGCATCGACCAGGTGGAGGCGTGGGTGCTGGCCGAGCACGTCGGCGGCGAGTTCAGCGCGGTCGTGCTGCGGGCGGACGAGAACAAGGCGGAGATCCTCGTCGAAGACCCGACGGTGATGGCGAAGTGCGCGGGGGAGAAGCTGACCGCGGGGGAGCGGATCGGGGTCCGGCTGACCGCGGTCGACGTCGAGAAGCGGAAGGTGTCGTTCGAACGCGCATGAGGACTGCGGAACTGGTCGACGACCTCGGGGAGACGGTGCCGATCGAGGGACCGGCCTCGCGGGTCGTCTCGCTGGTGCCTTCGCTCACCGAAGCGGTCGAGGTGAGCGCGCCCGGACGGCTCGCGGGCGCCACCGACTACTGCACGCATCCGTCCGCTCTGGACGTTCCGCGCGTGGGCGGGTCGAAGTACCCGAAGCTGGACCGCGTGCTCGACCTGGCGCCCGACCTCGTGCTGGCCAACTCGGAGGAGAACCGCCCGGAGGACGTGGAACGCCTGCGCGCCAACGGGATCCCGGTGTGGGTGATGGCCGCGGCGGCGTCCGTGCCGGCCGCGCTGGGCTCGCTGCGGCGGATCCTCACGCAGGCGTACGAGCTGGAGGAGCCGGGCTGGCTGGTCGAAGCCGAGGAGGTCTGGCGCGAGGTCCGGCCGGTGCGGTTCCACGCGGTGGTCCCGGTGTGGCGCAAGCCGTGGATCGTCCTGGGCCGCGACACGTTCGCGGGCGACGTCCTGCGCCGGGCCGGGGTGGCGAACGTGTACGCCGGTGACCGCGAGCGCTACCCGCGCCCGGATGTGGAGGAGCTGCGGGCGCACCTGAGCGCGGACGCGGACCTGCTGGTGCTGCCGGACGAGCCGTACCTGTTCACCGAGGACGACGGCCCGGACCACTTCCCGGACGCGCGGTACGTGCTGGTGTCGGGACGGCACCTCACCTGGTACGGGCCTTCGCTGGTCGACGCCCACGCCGCGCTGACGGAGGCGTTGGCCGGGCTGTGAAGCCGAAGCCGGCCCGGCCCCGGCAGCACGCCGGGACCGGGCCAGGAGCCAGCGGTTTCAGAGCGTCAAGCCGGTCAGGACCGTTACCCGTTCCTCCGTGAAGTCCGCCATCGCCGACGCCGGACCTTCTCGGCCCACTCCCGAGTCCTTCACCCCGCCGTACGGCATCTGGTCGGCGCGGAAGCTCGGCACGTCTCCCACCAGCACCCCGCCGACCTGCAGTGCCGCCGACACCTCGAACGCCGTCGGGAGGTCGCGGGTGAACACGCCCGCCTGGAGGCCGAAGCGGGACGCGTTGATGCGCGCGACCCCCTCGGCAACCGACGGCACCCGGATCAGCGAGACCACCGGGCCGAAGACCTCCTCGGCCATCACCGACGCGTCCTCCGGCACGTCCGCCAGCACCGTCGGCTCGACCGTGGCCCCCGACTGCCCGCCGCCCGTCAGCAGGCGGGCGCCGGACGAAACCGCCGAGGAGATCCACGACGAGACCCGGGCCGCAGCGTCGGTGTTGATCAGCGGCCCGACGTCCACGCCCTCGGCACGCGGGTCGCCCGTGCGCAGCGCCTTGACCTGCTCGAGGACCTTCTCGGCCAGAGCGTCGTAGACGTCGGTGTGCGCATAGACCCGCTGCACCGAGATGCACGACTGCCCCGCCTGGTACATCGCGAACGTCGCGATCCGCTGCGCCGCGAAGTCGAGGTCCGTCCAATCCGGACAGACGAGCACCGCGCCGTTGCCGCCCAGCTCCAGCGCCACGTGCTTGCGCGGCACGCGGTCGCGGATGGCCCAGCCGACCGGGACCGAGCCGGTGAACGACACCACCGGCAGCCGCGGGTCCTCGACCAGCCGCGACGACGTCTCGTTGTCCACCGGCAGGATCGACCACGAGCCCGCCGGGAGGTCCGTCGAAGCCAGGATCTCGCCGAGCAGCAGCGCCGTCAGCGGCGTCGCGGGCGCGGGCTTGAGCACGATCGGCGCGCCGACCGCGATCGCCGGGGCCACCTTGTGCGCCACCAGGTTCAGCGGGAAGTTGAACGGCGTGATGCCCAGCACCGGCCCGCGCGGGACCCGCCGGACCAGCGCCAACCTGCCGGTGCCGCCCGGGTCGGTGTCGAGCCGCTGCAGTTCGCCGGAGAAGCGGCGGGCCTCCTCGGCGGCCCAGCGGAACGTCGACACCGCGCGGCCGACCTCGCCGCGCGCCCACTTCAGCGGCTTGCCCGACTCCGCCGTGATCAGCGAAGCGATCTCCTCGGACCGCTCACCCAGGGCCCGGGACACGTGGTCCAACGCCCCGGCGCGGACGTGCGCGGGCAGCGTCGCGAACTCCTCGCGGACGTCGTGCGCGGCCTGCACCGCGGCCTCGACGTCGGCAGGAGACGGGACGTAGTGGGATCCCGCGGAAGAGCCGTCGTAGGAGTGACGGACAGTGTTCGTCGCACCGCCGGTCACCGGCTTTCCGGCGACCCAGAAGGGGAAAGTCACGAGCGGGCCTCCGTGCGGACAGCGTGCTCGAGGACCGAGAGGCCCTCGTCGAGCAGGTCGTTGGACAGGGACAGCGGCGGCAGCAGCCGGACGACGTTGCCGTAGGTGCCGCAGGTCAGCACCACCACACCGGCCCGGTGGCAGGCCGCCGCGACGCGCTTGGTGAGGTCGGCGTCGGGCTCCGAAGTACCGGGACGCACGAACTCCGCCGCCAGCATGGCGCCGCGCCCGCGGACGTCACCGATCACGCCGGTCTCGGCAGCCAGCTCCCGCAGCCGCGGCAGGACCACGCCCTCGATGCGTTTCGCCGACGCGGCCAGGTTCTCCGACTTCATCGTCTCGATCGACCCCAAAGCGGCGGCGCACGCGATCGGGTTGCCGCCGTACGTGCCGCCGAGGCCGCCCGGCGGGACGGCGTCGAGCAGCTCCGCCCGGCCGGTGACGGCGGACAGCGGCAGGCCGCCCGCGATGCCCTTGGCCGTCGCGATGAGGTCCGGGACGACGTCCTCGTCGCAGGAGGCGAACCAGGAGCCGGTGCGGCAGAAGCCCGTCTGGACCTCGTCGGCGACGAAGACGACGCCGTTTTCCCGGCACCAGGAAGAAATCGCGGGCAGGAAGCCGCGCGCGGGCTCGATGAAGCCGCCCTCGCCCTGGATCGGCTCCAGCACGACGGCCGCGACCTGGTCACCGCCGATCTGCTTCTCGATCCGGTCGATCGCCAGCGCGGCCGCCTCGGGCCCGGAGAGACCGTCGCGGAACGGGTACGAGCCCGGCACGCGGTAGACCTCGGGCGCGAACGGGCCGAAGCCGTGCTTGTAGGGCACCGACTTCGCGGTCATGCCCATCGTGAGGTTGGTGCGGCCGTGGTAGGCGTGGTCGAACACGACGACGGCCTGGCGCCCGGTCGCCACCCGGGCGATCTTCACGGCGTTCTCGACGGCTTCGGCGCCGGAGTTGAACAGCACCGACTTCTTCGCGTGGTCGCCCGGCGTCAGCTCGGCCAGCGCTTCGCAGACCTCGACGTAACCCTCGTACGGCGTGACCATGAAACAGGTGTGGGTGAACCAGCACGCCTGCTTGCGGACGCGGTCGACGACCGCGGGCGCGGAGTGCCCGACGTTGGTCACCGCGATGCCGGAGCCGAAGTCGATCAGGACGTTGCCGTCGGCGTCGGTGAGCAGGCCGCCGCTGGCGGAGGTGACGTAGACGGGCAGCACCGAGCTGACCCCGGCGGCGACCGCGTCGAGGCGGCGCTGCTGCAGCTCGCGCGAGGCGGGGCCGGGGATCTCGGTGTGCAGCCTGCGCTGCCGGGGCGCCGGGGCCTGCGGCTCGGCGGTGGTGCTTGCGGTCACGGCGTGCTCCTGCGGACGCGGGTGGGCGGACGTCCTCAGGATGAGTCCGCGGGCGGTGGCCGTCAGCTGGCCTTTCCGTACAAGAAGGCGCGTAGAATTGGCCGTTATGGCACTCACGCTGGGCGCACTGGCCGCCGACCGCCCGCTCGGGCTGCGGGTGCTGACCGGTGACGACCTCCTGGACCGGCCCATCGGCTGGGTGCACCCGACCGAACTGACCGACCCGCAGGCGTTCCTCGAAGGCGGCGAGCTGCTGCTCACGACCGGCCTGGCCCTGGACGAAGAGACGTCGCCGGACTACGTGCGCCGGCTGGTCGCCGCCGGCGTCGCGGGCCTCGGTTTCGGCGTCGGGTTGAGCCACGACGACGTCCCGCGCGCTCTGGTGGAAACGGCGGCCGAGGTCGGCCTGCCGGTGCTGGAGGTGCCGCGCGAGACGCCGTTCATCGCGATCACCCGCGCGGTCTCGCGGGCGGTGGCGGCCGACGAGTACGCCACGACGGTCCGGATCGGCCGCGCCCAGCAGGAGCTGACCCGCACGGCGGTCGGCAAGGGCGGGCCGGCCGGTGTACTGCGGAAGCTGGCGAAGCTGGTCGACGGCTGGGTGCTGCTCTTCGAACGCGCCACGGTCACGGAAGCGGCTCCGGCGAGCGCACGCGCGTACGGCGCTTCACTGCGCGAAGAGCTGGAGCGGCTTCGCACCGGCACGCGGGTTCTCGTGCTCGACGGTGAGGAAGTCGTGCTGCAGACCCTCGACACCGGCACCCGCCGGGTGCTCGCGGTGGGGACCGCGGCGCCGCTCGACACCGCGGGACGGCACATCGTCAACACGGCGGTGTCGGTGCTTTCCCTGGCGCTGGAACAGGATCGCGCGCAGGCGGCGGCCCGGCAGGCGTTGCGGGACGGGCTGCTGGAGCTGCTCGCCGGCGGGCAGGCCGAGCTGGCGCTGCGGGTGCTGGCCGAGGCGGGCGGCGAGCCGCCGCGGGCGCCGTGGTCGGTGCTGGTGTTCGCGGGCGCGCCCGCCGCTCGGCGCAAGCTGCTCGGCGTGCTGGAGAGCGAGCCGGTGTTCGCCGCCCGGCGCGGGTCGTCGGTGGTCGTGGTCGGCGGGGACGACGTGACCGGCACGGTGGCCGAGGCGGCGTTGCGCGTCGGCGGCCTGCACGGCGGGGTGGCCGGCCCGGTGTCCCCACCGGACTTCCCGGCCGGCCTGGAGCAGGCGGAGCTGGCGGCCCGGGCCGCGGAGGCGGAGGACAAGATCCTGGTGTCGGCGGCGGAGCACACCGGCCGGGGCCTGCTCGCCCTCATCGAGCCCGCGGTGGCGCAGGCGTTCGCCCGCGGCCTGCTGAACCCGTTGCGCGAGCACGACGAGACGGGCCGCGGCGACCTGGAGACGTCACTGCGCTGCTGGCTGGAACACCACGGCCACTGGGACGTCGCGGCCGCCCGCCTCGGCGTCCACCGCCACACGCTGCGGAACCGGATCAAGAAGGCCGAAGAGCTGCTGGGCCGCGACCTCGGCTCACCCGGGGTGCGCGCGGAACTGTGGGTGGCGCTGCAGGCCTAGCTCACCAGCACGATCGGGGAGTCACCGCAGCGGCGCAGGCCCGGCTCCGGCTCCGCGCCCGACAACCACCAGGCCGGGACGTCGACCTCCCGCACCAGCGATCCCGTCGGCTGGCGGACGCTGTTGGACACGATCACCCGCCCCTGCGCGTTCAGCAACGCGGCCCCGCGGCCCAGCGAACGCAACCGCGGACGCACCGCCCGCTCGAACTCGCGCACGTAGACGTCGGCGCCGACCACGCCCGCGAAGGAACCGCCACGGGACACCGGGATCGTGAACGTCAGCGTGTACTCGTCGGTGCAGAGGTAGTCGACGTACGGGCCGTTGATGTGCCGCCGCCCGGTGTCGCGGGGGACCGTGAACCACGACTGGCGCGTGTAGTCGAGGAAGTTCTCGCTGCCCGGGTCGAGACTGATGAACAGCTGCGACGGCGGCTCGCCCGCGGAGCAGGTCCACCACTCGAAGCCGAACTCCGAGTCCGTGAGCACGCGGGGTGCGCTGACGAAGCCCGCGCCGATGATCAGGCCGCCGAGGGCCTCGGTGACCTGGGGCCGGATCCGGTGCAGCGCCGCCGCGGCCGGGGACTCGGCCAGTACCGATTCGGCGGCCGTCAGCAGCGGCTTGAGCCGCTCGAAAACCCCCTCCACCAACGCCGAAACCTGTTCGACAACCTCGTCGCCGGCCAGCGTGCGGGTGTCGTTCACGGTTCTCACCTCGATGCGCGGAGTGGGGCGAAGCTTACGGGGCGAGCAGGCCGAGGTGCACGTCCGCGAGCCGATCGAGCGCGCCGAGGACGTGCTCCTCGGTGAGTTTGCGGGCCAGTTCGCCGTCGGCCGCGTCGATCGCGGCCGTGATCGCCGCGTGCTCTTCGTGCGGGTGCGTCTCGTGCGGGCCGAGCGGCAGCCACAGCAGCCCGCCGAGCTCGCTCTGCAGGTGGACCTCTTCGTGGGTGAGCCGCGGCGACTGCGCGGCCGCCGCGACCTCCAGGTGGAACTGCCGCTCCGCCCGCGTGAAGTCGATGCCGTGCGCCGTCCGGAGGTCGTCGGTCGCCAGCCGCAGCCGGGCGACGTCCTCGGGGGAGCTGCGTTCGGCGGCGAGCTTCGCGGCGGCTCCGGCGATCGCGAGGTAGTGGTCGCCGACGTCGCGCAGGTCGGACAGCGACACCTCGCTCAGCCGTGCCCGCCACGCGTCCGACGGTGGGTTGGCCGGCGCGCGGACGAAGCTGCCGCCGCTGCGCCCGCGCCGCGTCTCGACGAGGCCCTGCTGCCGCAACGCCACGAGCGCTTCCCGGACCGTCACGGTCGAGACGCCGAACTGCGCGGCCAGGTCGGCTTCGCTGGGCAGCTGCTCCTCGTCCGCGAGCAGGCCGAGCGTGATGGCGTCGACCAGCCGCGCGGCTACCGCTTCCGCCCGCCCGACCTGGCCGAGCGGCGCGAACATGGCTGACCGCGCGCTGTGCGACAGGCCCTTGCGCATCGTCACCCTTCGGCCGTCGGACTACCCGTTCGCACCAATCTTGCCTCATCCCCTTGTCCTATTACATATGGACTTATATGTTTTGGCTCCCGCCAGCACCGAGGGAGTCACCGTGCAGGAGCTGAAGCACTACGTCGGCGGCGCGTACGTCGAATCCAAGTCGGGCCGGACGGCGGAGATCGCCGACCCGGTCACCGGGCGCCCCTACTGCACCGCGCCGATCGCCGGACCCGAAGACGTCGACAACGCTTTGCAGGTCGCCGCGACCGCCTTCGAGACCTGGCGCGCGACGACGCCCGCCCAGCGCCAGCTCGCGCTGCTCAAGCTCGCCGACGCCCTGGAAGCCCGCGCCGACGAGGTCGTCCGCGCCGAGTCCGCGAACACCGGGAAGCCGATCGCGCTCACGATGGCCGAAGAGATCCCGATGGTCCTCGACCAGGTGCGGTTCTTCGCCGGGGCCGCCCGGGTGCTCGAAGGCCGGGCCGCGGGCGAGTACCTCGAAGGCCACACGTCGTTCGTGCGCCGCGAGCCCGTCGGCGTCTGCGCGCAGGTCACGCCGTGGAACTACCCGCTGCTCATGGCCATCTGGAAGATCGCGCCCGCGCTTGCCGCCGGCAACACGGTCGTGCTCAAGCCGTCCGACACGACCCCGGCGTCGACGCTGCTGCTCGCCGAGATCGCCGGCGAGTTCCTGCCGCCGGGGGTGTTCAACGTGATCTGCGGCGACCGCGACACCGGCCGCGCCCTGGTGGAGCACGACATCCCGGCGATGGTGTCGATCACCGGCTCGGTCCGGGCCGGGATCGAGGTGGCTCGCAGTGCGGCGAACGACGTCAAGCGCGTCCACCTCGAGCTCGGCGGCAAGGCCCCGGTCATCGTCTTCGGCGACGCCGACCTCGAAGCCGCCGCCGAAGCCATCGCTGTCGCCGGGTACTTCAACGCGGGCCAGGACTGCACCGCCGCCACCCGGGTGCTGGTCGCCGACGAGGTCCACGACACCTTCGTCGCCGCCCTCACCCGGCAGGCCGAGGCCACCAAGACCGGCCGGCCGGACGACGAAGACGTCGCGTACGGCCCGCTCAACAACGCCTCGCAGCTGGAGAAGGTGGCCGGGTTCGTCGATCGGCTGCCCGGCCACGCGACCGTCCACTGTGGAGGACACCGGGCCGGCGACGAGGGCTACTTCTACGAGGCCACCGTCGTCTCCGGCGTCCGCCAGGACGACGAGATCAGCCAGAACGAGATCTTCGGCCCGGTCATCACCGTGCAGCGGATCTCCGGCGAGGCCGAGGCCCTCGCCGCCGCGAACGCCGTGCAGTACGGCCTCGCCTCGTCGGTCTGGACCCGCGACCACCAGCGCGCGATGCGCGTCGCCGCGAAGCTCGACTTCGGCTGCGTCTGGATCAACACCCACATCCCCCTGGTCGCCGAGATGCCGCACGGCGGGTTCAAGAAGTCCGGCTACGGCAAGGACCTCTCGCTGTACGGCCTCGAGGACTACACCCGCGTCAAGCACGTGATGAGCGCACTGTGAGGCTGGCGATGCCCAACCAAGCACCGGCGACGGCGCCGGAGGACACCGCACCGGCCGAACCGGCGGGGCCCGCGATCCGGCTTTCCGGGCTGCGCAAGCACTTCGGCGACGTCCACGCGGTCGACGGCGTCGACCTCGACATCCCGCCCGGCGAGTTCTTCTCCATGCTCGGCCCGTCCGGCTCCGGCAAGACGACGGTGCTGCGCATGATCGCCGGGTTCGAGCTGCCCACCGGGGGCACGATCGAGCTGGACGGCCGGGACGTGAGTCACCTCCCGCCGTTCGAGCGCGACGTCAACACGGTCTTCCAGGACTACGCGCTGTTCCCGCACATGACCGTGCAGCAGAACGTCGAGTACGGCCTGCGCGTCAAGCGCGTCCCGAAGCGGCAACGCCGGGAGCGCGCCCTCGAGGCGCTGAAGACCGTGCGGCTGGAGGACTACGGCTCGCGCAAGCCCGCCCAGCTCTCCGGCGGCCAGCGCCAGCGCGTCGCGCTCGCCCGCGCGCTGGTCAACCGGCCCAAGGTGCTGCTGCTCGACGAACCCCTGGGCGCGCTCGACCTCAAGCTGCGGCAGGCCATGCAGCTGGAGCTCAAGCAGATCCAGCGCGACGTCGGGATCACGTTCGTCTTCGTCACCCACGACCAGGACGAGGCGCTCACCATGAGCGACCGCATCGCGGTGTTCAACGACGGGAAGATCGAGCAGGTCGGGCCGCCGGAAGAGGTCTACGAACGCCCTGCCAGCGCGTTCGTCGCCGGGTTCGTCGGCACGTCGAACCTCCTGGGCGGGCGCGGCGCCGAGAGCGTCATCGGCCGGCCGGGCCTGTACAGCATCCGGCCGGAAAAGATCCGCATCGACGGCGAGCTGTCCGAGCCCGCCGCGGTCGGGTTCACCAGCGCGACCGGCACGGTCACCGACGTCGTCTACGCCGGCGCGACCGTGCGGTACGCCGTCGCGCTCGACGCCGGCGGCCAGCTTTCGGTCGTCCGGCAGAACACGGACTCCGCCGCCTTCGCGGATGGGCGCGTCCGGCTCAGCTGGCGCGACGAACACAGCTTCCAGGTCAGTGATGTCCGGGGCTTCGCCCCGGGGCCGGGGGCTCCGCCACCCGGAGCCCCCGAAAGGCGCCAGTAGTTCTCAGAAGGGTTGCCATGAAGAACAGGAAGACGCGGCTGGCCGGGCTCCTCGGCGCAAGCCTGCTGTTGGCTGCATGTGGCACGTCGGGTTCGAACTCCGCCGCGCCGCCCGGCGCGCAGGGGTTCACCCCGCCGAAGCTGGAAGCGCTCAAGGCGCTCGGCCAGCCGGAGGGCCGGCTGAACGTGCTCGCCTGGCCGGGGTACGCGGAGAACGGCGCCAACGACCCGAAGGTCAACTGGGTCACGCCGTTCGAGCAGCAGACCGGGTGCAAGGTCAACGTCAAGCCGTTCGGCACGTCCGACGAGGCCGTGACGCTGATGAAGACCGGCCAGTACGACGTCGTGTCGGCGTCGGGGGACGCGTCGCTGCGGCTGGTCGCCTCCGGGGACGCCGAGCCGGTGAACACCGCGCTGGTGCCCAACTACGCCGACGTCCAGCCGTTCCTCAAGGACAAGTCGTGGAACAGCGTCGGCGGCGTCGCCTACGGCATCCCGCACGGCTGGGGCGCGAACCTGCTCACCTGGCGCACCGACAAGGTGACGCCGGCGCCGGGTTCGTGGTCGGTGATGTTCGACGCGAACTCGCCGTACAAGGGCAAGGTGATCGCCTACGACTCGCCGATCTACATTGCCGACGCCGCGCTGTACCTGATGGCGCACCAGCCGGACCTGGGCATCAAGAACCCGTACGCCCTCGACGACAAGCAGTTCACCGCGGCGGTGAACCTGCTCAAGCAGCAGCGGCCGCTGGTCGGCGAGTACTGGTCGGACTACCTCAAGGAGTCGCAGGCGCTGAAGAACGGCGACGCCGTCGTCGGGACCGCCTGGCAGGTCACGGTCAACCTGACGAAGGGCGAGGGCGCGCCGCTCGAGTCCGCCGTGCCGAGCGAGGGCGCGACCGGGTGGTCCGACACGTGGATGGTCGCGGCGAAGTCACCGCACAAGACGTGCGCGTACAAGTGGCTCGACTACATCGTCAGCCCGAAGGTCAACGCCCAGGTCGCCGAGTACTTCGGCGAGGCGCCGGCGAACACGAAGGCGTGCGCGGAGATGACGGACAAGACGCTCTGCGACTCCTACCACGCCAACGACGCGGCGTACGCGGCGAAGATCGCCTACTGGACCACGCCGATCGCGCAGTGCCTCGACGGCCGCACGGACGTCAAGTGCAAGGACTACGGCGAGTGGACCCGCGCCTGGACCGAGATCAAGGGCTGACATGACCGCGGTCTCGGCCTTCTTCTACCGGAAGCCCAAGCTGCGCTTGGGCTTCCTCCTCTCGGCCCCGCTGCTCTGGCTCGGCCTGGCCTACCTGGGCGCGCTCGCCGCGCTGTTCGTCACGGCGTTCTGGCACACCGACGCGTTCACCGGCCAGGTCGTCGTCGAGTGGTCGCTGGACAACTTCAAGACGTTGTTCAGCGACGCGGTCTACCGCACGATCACCTTCCGCACGGTCGGGATCGCGGCGCTGGTGACGGTGATCGACGCCGTCATCGCGTTCCCGATGGCGTTCGCGATGGCCAAGCTGGCTTCCCCGCGGGCCCAGCGGATCCTGGTGATCGCCGTGATGACGCCGCTGTGGGCGAGCTACCTCGTGAAGGCTTACGCGTGGCGGTCGATGCTGTCCGGCAACGGCGCCCTGAACCGGCTTTCCCCCGGTTACGGCGTCACGGCGACGATCATCACGCTGTCCTACTTGTGGCTGCCGTACATGATCCTGCCGATCTACGCGGGCCTCGACCGGCTGCCGGACTCCCTGGTGGACGCTTCGGGCGACCTCGGCGCCCGGTCGTTCCGGACGTTCCGCTCGGTGATCCTGCCGCTGACGTTCCCGGCGATCGTGGCCGGTTCGATCTTCACGTTCTCGCTGTCCCTGGGCGACTACATCGCCGTGAAGATCGTCGGCGGCACGTCGCAGATGCTCGGCAACGTCGTCTACGACAACATCGGCGCCGCCAACAACCTGCCGTTCGCGGCGACGGTGGCGACCGTGCCCGTGGTGATCATGCTGGTCTACCTGGCCGCGGTGCGCCGCACCGGCGCGCTGGACAACCTCTAGGGAGCCTCCTCGTGCGGACGTCTCGGGTGCTGCTGTGGACGGCGCTGGGCCTCGGTCTCGCGGTGATCTACTTCCCGCTGGTGGTGGTGCTGCTCAACTCGTTCAACGCGGACACGACGTTCGGCTGGCCGCCGTCGCGGTTCACCTTGGAGTGGTGGAGCCGTGCGGCGTCGAACGAAGGGGCGTTGAACGCGCTCTGGACGAGCGTGCGGGCGGGCTTGGCGGCGACGGCGATCGCGCTGGTGCTCGGCACGATGGCGGCGTTCGCGTTGCAGCGCTACCGGTTCTTCGGGCGCAACCCGGTGTCGCTGCTGATCATCCTGCCGATCGCGCTGCCCGGGATCGTCACGGGCATCGCGCTGAACAACGCGTTCCGGACGATCCTGGGCATCGACCTCGGCCTCCTGACGGCGATCATCGCGCACGCGACGTTCTGCATCGTGGTGGTGTTCAACAACGTCGTCGCGCGGCTGCGCCGGATGGGCGGAAACCTGGAGGAGGCGTCGATGGACCTCGGCGCGACGGGCTTCACGACGTTCCGGCTGGTGACGTTCCCGATGCTGCGCTCGGCGCTGCTGGCCGGCGGGCTGCTGGCGTTCGCGCTGTCGTTCGACGAGATCATCGTGACGACGTTCACCCTGGGCACGGGCATGGAGACGCTGCCGATCTGGATCTACAACAACCTGTTCCGGCCCAACCAGGCGCCGATCGTCAACGTGGTGGCGGCGGTGCTGATCGTGCTGTCGACGGTCCCGGTGTACCTGGCCCAGCGCCTGTCCGGCGACACGGCTTCGGGCGGCCGCCTCTAGTGCGCCGAGCGGACCGTGCCGCCGTCGACGCGGATCGTCGCGCCGCTCACGTAGTCCGCCGCCGGGCTCACCAGGTACCCCACCGCCGCCGCGATCTCCTCCGGGCGGCCGAAGCGCCCGACGTCGTTGGGCACGAAGTCACGGGCGGCGTTGCGCTCGATGTCCGCCCACTCGGTTCCCCAGCCGTGCTCGGGAGCGATCGAGGTGAGCAGCTCGCGGACGGCGTCGACCAGGATCGCGCCGGGGGCGACCACGTTCGACGTCACGCCCGTGCCGGCGAGGTCGCGGGCCAGCGAGACCGCGAGGTTGTGCCGCGCGGCGAGCGTCGCGGTGTAGTGCGGCAGCTCCGCCGTCGGCTGGATCGCCAGGCCGCCGCCGATCTGGATCACCCGGCCCCAGCCCCGCGCGCGCATCCCCGGTACGAGCCGGTGGATCATCCGGACCGCCGAGACGACGTTCGCCTGGTAGCTCGACGTCCAGGCCTCCGGCGTCGCTTCGCGCCACGACAGGTGGTCGTACGAGCCCGCGTTGTTCACCAGGACGTCGACATCGCCGGCCGCGGCAACCACGGCGTCCGCGCCCGCGTCGGTCGACAAATCGCCGATCGCGACCCCGGCCGCGCCGATCGCCGCCGCCACCTTCTCCGTCCGGGCCGCGTCCCGGCCGTGGACGACCACCGCCGCGCCTTCCGCCGCCAGCAACCGTGCGATCGCCTCGCCGAGGCCGGCGCTGGAGCCGGTGACCAGGGCCCGCTTACCGGTCAATCGAAGATCCATCGAAGACTCTCCCGATGTCTACAGTCGTATACTTACGACCTGAAGTCTACACTCGTAGACATGAGGACCCGCAATGCCGCCGCGACCCGCGAAGCGATCCTGGAGTCCGCGCTCGAGGCGTTCACCCGAGCCGGGTACGACGGCGTCGGCGTGCGCGAGATCGCCCAGGCCGCCGGCGTCACGGCGATGCTCGTGAACCGCTACTTCGGCTCGAAGGAAGGGCTGTTCGCCGAGGTCGTCGACGCGGCGATGGCCGAGCGCACGGTGCTCACGCGCGACTCGGCGACCCTCGCCGCCGACGTCGCCGCGGCGCTGGTGGACCGGACCGCCCCGGGCGCCGAACGGCTCGACCCGTTCCTGCTGGTGCTGCGTTCGGCGGCCAACCCGCGCGCCGCCGAGCTCCTGCGCGCCGGCATCGAGCGGCACGTCGAGAAGCACCTGACCGATGTGCTGCCCGGCCGGGCGGGCACCGAGGGACCGGCGCTGGTCCTGTCGGTGATCGCCGGGTTCTGGCTGATGCGCACGCTCATCGGCAGCACCGAGCTGGCTCGCGCCGACGAAGGAGTGTTGCGGCGCAAGCTCGAGAAGGTGTTCGCGGTCCTACTCGCGGAATGAGTCCGTCGCCGCGCGCAACGCGGCCAGCACGCCCGGATCGGTCACCGCGTGCCCGGCGCCTTCCAGCAGCTTCAGCTCCGACCCCGGCCAGGCCCGGTGCAGCTCGTACGCCGTGACGGGCGGGCAGACCGCGTCGTACCGGCCCTGGACGATCACGCCCGGGATGCCCGCGAGCTTGCCCGCGTCGCGGATCAGCTGGCCGTCGTCGAGCCAGGCGCCGTGGCCGAAGTAGTGGACCGCGAGCCGCGCGAAGGTGAGGGCGAACGCCGGTTCGGCGTACTGGCGGACGAACGACTCCTGTGGCTGCACCGAAACCGTCGCGCCTTCCCACGTGCTCCACGCGACCGCCGCGCGGTTGCGGACCTCTTCGGAAGGGTTGTCGAGCAACGTGGCGTACGCCGCCAGGGGGTCGGCCCGCAGGGAAACCGGGATCGGGGCGAGGAAAGCCTCCCACTCGCGCGGGAACAGGTTGGCCGCGCCACCGCGGTAGATCCAGTCCAGTTCGCTCTGCCGGACGGTGAACACGCCCCGCAGGATGATCTCGCTGACCCGGGACGGGTGCGTCTCGGCGTAGGCGAGGGCCAGCGTCGCGCCCCACGACCCGCCGAAGAGCTGCCAGCGCTCGATGCCGAGCCGCTGGCGCAGGGCCTCCATGTCGGCGACCAGGTGCCACAGCGTGTTGGCCGTGAGGTCCTCGGCGCCCGGCGTCGACTGCCCGGACCCGCGCTGGTCGAACAGGACGATCCGGTACGCCGCGGGGTCGAAGTGCCGCCGCGCCATCGGCGCGATGCCGCTGCCGGGACCGCCGTGCAGCACCACGACCGGCTTCCCCTCGGGGTTGCCGGCCTCCTGGCACCGGATCCGGTGCCCGTCGCCGACGTCGAGGAATCCTTCGGCCCGCGGGGGAATCGGCGGGTAGAGCTCGTCCATGCCCGACACTCTGCCGGATCGGTCCCGGCCGCCGTGGTCCTGGCCGCCGTTCCGGCACCCGCCGCCAGGGCCGGAACGGCGGCCAAGAAAGGTGGGAGCCCGCCCCCGCCGCCGGGCTGAGCGGGCTCCCGGTCCGTGACGCGTCAGCGGCCGCCGGCCGCGTTCGCGCAGTCCTCCGGTGTGAAGGGGAAGGCCCGGATCCGGGTGCCCCGGACGCCGCTGCCGCCGGGGTGGTCACGACAGCAGGCAACCCGCTCACGCATTCCGTCCTCCTCGTCGAGGGTTCGAAGCTTCGTCGTGGCGGCGACGGGCTAAACGCTAAGCCACGATCCGAACACCAGTCAAGAACATGATTGATGTTCATGGATGTGAACGTCCGCTGTGAGGACGCTGAGCGCGCTCGTCCCCCTTGCCCGTGGCTAACGAATGAGCCGGTAGCTTCCGTGTCGGGTATGCGACGGTGTTTTCGAAAAGGGGTACGGAATGTCCACGGTGACCTATTTCGAGGCGATTGTCGTCGGCGCCTTGCAAGGGGTGTCGGAATTGTTTCCGGTGTCCAGTCTCGGCCACAGCATCCTGCTGCCCGCCTGGCTCGGCGGGCAGTGGCAGCAGGACCTGAGCATCGGCAAGGGTTCGCCGTCCCTCGCGGTGCTCGTCGCGATGCACGTCGCCACCGCGCTCGCGCTCGTGCTGTTCTTCCGGAAGGACTGGGCGCGGATCATCGGCGGGCTCTGGACGTCGATCCGCCACCGCGAGGTCCGCACCCCCGACCAGCGGCTCGCCTGGCTGCTGGTGCTCGCCACCATCCCGGTCGGGCTGGCCGGCCTGCTCTTCGAAAGCCTGCTGCGCGACTACCTCGGCAAGCCGGTGCCCGCGGCGATCTTCCTCGCGCTCAACGGCGGAGTCCTTTACGCGGCGGAGAAATTTTCCCGGCGGAAGCCGGACCAGGAACCGGACACTGTGGACTTTTCCGCCGAGGACACGCTGGTCATGCGCGCGGTCACCGTCGAGGAGGCGACCGACGTCCGGCTGGCGAAGCTGCGCGTCGGCGAGGCGGTGCTCATCGGCGCCGCGCAGATCCTCGCGCTGCTGCCGGGCATCAGCCGGTCGGGCATCACGATGGTCGCCGGGCTGCGCCGCGGGCTGGGGCACGAGGACGCCGCGCGGTTCGCGTTCCTGCTCGCCACGCCGGTGATCCTCGCCGCGGGCGTGCTCAAGCTGCCGACGCTGTTCGCCCCGGAAAACCACGCATCGCTCGGCCCGGCGTTGGTCGGGAGCCTGATCGCCGGGGTCGCTTCGTACATTTCCGTCCGATTCCTCACCGGCTACTTCGAAACGCGCACTCTGACCCCGTTCGCCGTTTACTGCGTGGTCGCCGGAATCGGCAGCCTGATCTTCTTCGCGGTCTGACGTGGTGCTGACGGCCGACGTCCCGGCGATCCTGGTCGTGCTCGTCCTCGGCGTGCTCTACGTCCGCGCGGCGCGCGGGCGGGACTGGCCGCCGGGCCGCACGACGGCCTTCCTCGCCGGCCTCGCGACGATCCTGCTCGTCACCTGCTCGCCGCTGGCCGTCTACGACACGACGTTCTTCTGGGTCCGGGCGGTCCAGACGATCACGCTGCTGATGATCACCCCGCTGCTCCTCGCCATGGGCTCGCCCGTCCGGCTGCTGCTCGACACCGTCCCGGCCCGGTGGGCGCGGCGGCACGGCCGCGGCCCGCTGGCCCGCGCGCTGACGTTCCCGCCGGTCGTCACGCTGGCGCTGGTCGTGCCGGTGCTGGTGCTCTACCTGACCCCGCTCTACGACCTCGTGCTGCGGTCGCCGTTCGCCGACGGCCTGGTCCGGGTGGTGCTCGTGCTGGCCGGCTTCACGTACTTCTGGACCCGGCTCGGCCTCGACCCGACCCCGCGGCGCGACCCGCACCTGGTGTCGGTGTGGATCGCGTTCACGGAGGTCGTCTTCGACGGCGCGCTCGGCCTGGTCCTGTGGCTGGGCCCGCTGCTCGCGCCCGCGCACTACGCGGCCGCACACCCGGGCCGGGGACCCGACCCCCGCACCGACCAGATCATCGGCGCCGGCGTGCTGTGGATCGGCGGGGACGTCGCCGGGCTGCCCTTCATCGCCGCCCTGTTCGTCCGCTGGGCCCGCGACGACGAGCGGCGCGCGAAGCAGCTCGACGTCCAACTGGACGCGGAAGCCGCTTCGGCGCCGCCCGGTCTGTGGTGGGAGCAGGACCCGGCGCTCGCGGAGCGGTTCAAGCGCCGGTGAGCCGCCTAGTCGTGGAAAGCGTGTTCCGGCGCCGGGAACTCCCCGCGCCGGACGTCCTCCGCGAACGCCGTCGCCGCGTCCTGCAGGACCGTCGCGACGTCGGCGTAGCGCTTGACGAACCGCGGCGCCTTGCCGCGCCGCAGCCCGGCCATGTCCTGCCAGACGAGCACCTGCGCGTCGCAGTCGGGCCCGGCGCCGATGCCGACCGTCGGGATCTTCAGCTCCGCCGTGACGCGCTTCGCGGCTTCGGCGGGCACCATCTCCATCACCACCGCGAACGCCCCGGCCTCCTGCAGCGCCAGCGCGTCGGCGAGCAGCACGTCCGCCGCTTCGCCGCGCCCCTGCACCCGGTAGCCGCCGAGGTTGTGTTCACTCTGCGGGGTGAACCCGATGTGACCCATCACCGGCACGCCCGCCGACGTCAGCGCCTCGACGTGCGCGGCGAACCGCCGCCCGCCTTCGAGCTTCACAGCGTGCGCGCGGCCCTCCTTCATGAACCGCACCGACGTCTCCAGCGCCTGCTGCGGCGAGAGCTGGTAGGAGCCGAAGGGCAGGTCGGCGACCACCAGGGCCCGCTTGACCGACCGGGTGACCGCCCGGACCAGCGGCAGCAGCTCGTCGACCGTCACCGGCAGCGAGGTGTCGTAGCCGAAGACGTTGTTGGCCGCGGAGTCGCCGACGAGCAGCACGGGGATCCCGGCCTCGTCGAACAGCGCGGCGGTGTACATGTCGTACGCGGTGAGCATGGGCCACGGTTCGCCGCGTTCCTTGAGCTCGCGCAGGTGGTGGACGCGGACCTTCCGGCCCGAAGCCGGCTTGGGCGCGGATCCGGTGCCGTAGGGGGCTGTTTCTTCAGGCCCGTTCGCGGTGGCAGCAGACATCGTCGTCGACCGTCCTTCCCTCGAGGCCTCGGTGAGGTCCCCGGGTCGTGGAGCAGGGGCGTCTCAAAGCGTGACACGCTCCCGGAGGAGCCCCAACCTCGTGCGACCAGCTTCACACCCTCGAGGACGAGGGGTCGTCAGCCTTCAGGTTGATGCCCGGGGACAACCAACCTGTGTTCACTGACGTCAAGAAGAGGCATGACCACCGACCGGCCGCGAAAGGCGACGAGAACAACGATGGGAAACCTCGCGAGCACGCGTGCGCGCGTTCCCGCCTGGAAGGCGAAGGCGGGCGGCATCGTCGCGACCGTCGTCCAGCTGGCCGCCGTGTTCTCGGTGCTCCTGCTGTTCACGAACGGCGCGCACGGGCGCTTCCTCAACGGCATCGACATGGCCTTCTCCAGCCTGAGCGTGCCGACCAGCGCGAGCCTGGTCATGGTGCTGCTCCTGGTGGTGCTGGGCGGCGCGCTGCGCCGCCGCAAGAAGGCGGCGCTGTACACGCTGGTGCTGTTCCAGGTCGGCGGCCTGCTGCTCACCCTGGCCCTCCAGGCGACCCTGCTGTGGTCGCCCGAGCTGCTGTCGCTCGGGTCGAAGCAGGTGCGGCACATCCCCGTCCAGCTGTGGGCCCTCACCGTGGCCGACGTGCTGTCGATCGGGCTGATCGTGTTCCTGCTCGTGCTGCGCCCGGCCTTCCCGGCCCGGCTCGCGCCGAGCGCCTGGCGCGACGGCCTGACCATGCTGTTCGGCGGGTTCGCCCTGGTCATCTTGGTCGGCTGGGGGCTGGCGGAGGCGTTCCCCGGGCACCTCGGCGACACCTGGGAGCGCTTCGCCTGGGTCGTCAACCACGCGACGGGTGAGAACCTGGCGCTGCGCCGGATCGGCGTCGGCGAGGGGCCGGGCTGGCTGGACGTCCTCATCGACCTCAGCGCCACCGCGGTCGTCACGGCGTCGCTGTACATGCTCTTCCGCGGCGTGCGCAGCCGCCGTCTGCGGACGGACGGCGAAGAGCTTCGCGTGCGCGAGCTGCTCGCCCAGTACGGCGAGGACGACTCCCTCGGCTACTTCGCCACCCGGCGCGACAAGAGCGTCGTCTTCTCGCCGAACGGCCGCGCGGCGGTGACCTACCGCGTCCTCGGCGGCACGAGCGTCGCCAGCGCCGACCCGGTCGGCGACCCCGAGGCGTGGCCGGACGCGGTCCGCGCGTGGCTCGACGAGACGCGCACCTACGGCTGGACCCCCGGCGTGCTCGGGGCGAGCGAACGCGGCGCGAAGGCGTACACCGATGCCGGCCTGCGCGCGCTGGAAATCGGGGACGAGGCGGTGCTCGACGTCCGTGAGTTCAGCCTCGCCGGGCCCGAGCGGCGTTCGGTGCGCCAGGCTGTCAAGCGGATCGAGCGCGCCGGCTACACCTCGCGGGTCCGCCGGCACGGCGAGATCCCCGACGACGAGATGACCGAGCTGCTCGCCCGGGCGCAGGCCTGGCGCGGCGCGGAGACCGAACGCGGGTTCTCGATGGCGCTGGGCAGGCTCGGCGACCCGAGCGACGGCCGCAGCGTGATGGTCGAGGCCTACGACGCCCGCGGCGAGCTGCGCGGGCTGCTGTCGTTCGTCCCGTGGGGGCGGCGCGGGCTTTCGCTGGACCTCATGCGCCGCGACCGCGACGCCGAGAACGGCCTCAACGAGTACATGATCGCCGAGGTTGTCGCGGCCGCGCAGCACCTCGGCGCGCAGCGGATCTCGCTCAACTTCGCGATGTTCCGCGCGGTGTTCTCCGAGGGCGAGCGGATCGGGGCGGGCCCGGTGCTGCGGGCCTGGCGCGGGATCCTGAGCGTCGCGTCGAGGTTCTTCCAGCTGGAGTCGCTGTACCGGTCCAACGCCAAGTACGGGCCGGAGTGGGAGCCGCGGTTCCTCTGCTACAAGTCGGCGCGCCGGCTGCCGCGCGTCGGCATCGTCGCGGGGGCGCTCGAAGGGTTCGTCCCGACGGGCCGGTCGCGGTCGCTGCGGCTGGAGACGGTCAGCGAGGGCTTCGTCGCGCGCGTCAAGGAGATCGAAGACACGGCGGCGGTCCCGGCGGCGAAGGCGGTGCGGCGGCCCGAGCAGGTCCGCGTCCGCATCGCGAAGCTCGACAAGCTGCGCGAAGCCGGCATCGACCCGTACCCGGTCGGGTTCCGCCGCGACGACCACATCGGCGACGTCGTCCGGAAGTTCGGCGGCCTCGCCCCGGACACCGCCACCGGGCACCGGGTGCGGATCGCCGGGCGCGTGCTGGCCATGCGCGTCCTCGGCGGGCTCTGCTTCGCGCGCGTCAAGGACTTCAGCGGCGAGATCCAGCTGATGCTCGAAGCCGGCGAGCTGGACCTCACCCGCTGGCGGACCGGCGTCGACCTCGGCGACCACGTCGGGGTCAGCGGCCAGGTCGTGACGTCGAAGCGGGGCGAGCTCTCGGTGCTCGTCGACGAGTGGACGGTCACCGCGAAGTGCCTGCACCCGTTGCCGGACAAGCGGAAGGGCCTCACCGACCCGGAGACGCGGGTGCGGCAGCGCTACCTCGACCTCGCCGTCAACCCGGACTCGGCCAACATGCTCCGGCTGCGGTCCACAGTGGTCCGCGCGGTGCGCGACCGGCTGCACCACGCCGACTACCTCGAAGTCGAGACGCCGATGCTGCAGACGGTGCACGGCGGCGCCAACGCCCGCCCGTTCGTCACGCACATCAACGCCTACGACATGCGGATGTACCTGCGGATCGCGCCCGAGCTGTACCTCAAGCGGCTGTGCGTCGCCGGCGTCGAGCGCGTCTTCGAGCTCAACCGCAACTTCCGCAACGAAGGCGTCGACGCGACCCACAACCCCGAGTTCACGATGCTCGAGGCGTACCAGGCGTACGCGGACTACGACACGATGAGGACGCTGACGCGCGAGCTCGTCCAGCACGCGGCCGAAGCGGCGTACGGCGCCCAGGTCGTCCGAAGGCCGGACGCCGACGGGAAGCTCGTCGAGTACGACATCTCCGGGGACTGGCCGGTGGTCCCGGTGCACGAAGCCGTTTCGGCGGTGTTCGGGGAGCAGGTCGACTCGGGCACCTCGGTGGCCGAGCTTCGCCGGCTTTGCTTCGCCGCGGGCGTGCCGGTGGGGGAGGACCCGAGCCACGGCGACCTCGTCCTCAAGGCGTTCGAGCACCTCGTCGAGGGCGCGACCGTGCTGCCGACGTTCTACACGGACTACCCGACCGACGTCTCGCCGCTGACCCGGCAGCACCGCTCCGACCCGCGGCTCGCCGAGCGCTGGGACCTCATCGCGTTCGGCTCCGAGGTCGGCACGGCCTACACCGAGCTGACCGACCCGATCGAGCAGCGGCGGCGCCTGGAGGCGCAGTCCCTGCGTGCGGCCAGCGGCGACGTCGAGGCGATGGAGCTGGACGAGGACTTCCTGCTCGCCCTGGAGCACGGCATGCCGCCCACCGGCGGGCTCGGCCTGGGCGTCGACCGGCTGCTGATGATGCTCACCGGTGCGTCCATCCGCCAGACGGTCCTTTTCCCCTTCGTCCGTCCGCAGGCATAACGACTCGGTCGACCCGGTCACGGCGACACGGCCGAGGCGCGGGGGGTCGCTTACTGTGAGCCTCGTGCGCACGGCTCGAATCGCCTCGGCTCTCCTGATGGGGGTGGCCGTCCTCGCGTATTCCGGCTGGGTGCTGGAGTTCTTCCTGCCCACGGGCGTTTCGCCGGTGCACGACCCGGTCGACGCGCTGCTGGCCGGCCCGCCGGTGTTCCGGGTCCTGCTCGCCGTGTCGGGGGTCGCGTTCGTGCTGGCCGGGCCGCCGCTGCACCGGCTGGGGCCGGTCCAGTGGTCGGCGCGGCTCAGCTCGATCTCGGTGAGCGCCTTCGGCCTGGTCGTGCTGCTCCAGGCCGCCTACCCCGAGCGCAGCCACCTGATCTCGTCGCTGCTCAGCGTCGTCCTCACGGTCGGGGTGATCAGCCTCGCGCTGTGGTGGCCGCCGGGCTGGCGGGCGCTCGCCGTCGCCGGTCTCGTGCTGGTGATGGCGACCTGGCTGGCCGTCGTGCTCGCCCGGCAGCTGGACACCGCCGAGGGCGTCTTCACGCGGCTCCAGCTGGTGGTGCGCGCGGTGCTGTTCGGCATGGGCGGCGCGTACGCGTTCATCAAGCCGGCCCCCCGTCACGCGCATCGGGGCGGCTGAGCGGATTCGCGCCCGAATTGTCGGTGCCGGATGGGACGATCACGGCAGTGTCCCTGGAGGAGAGGATCGACATGGCGGGAAACGTGCCCCCGGTGGCCGACGAGCGTGACGGGCTGCTGCGGTTCCTGGAGCAGCAGCGGTACGTGCTCAGGCTGGCCGCACACGGGCTGACGGACGAGCAGGCGAGACTCACGCCGACGAACAGCACGCTGTCGGTGGGCGGGCTGATCAAGCACGTCGCCAGCACCGAGGACGGCTGGCTCGACACCGTGCTGCAGCTGCCCCAGAAGCCGTTCGAGCAGAGCATGGCGGAGTACGCGTCGGCGTACCGGCTGGGCCCGGACGAGACCCTGGCGGGCGTCCTGGCCCGCTACGACGAGGTGGCGGCGCGGACGGCCGACGTCATCGCGCGGATCGACGACCTCGGCCGCCCGGTCCCGGTGCCCAAGGGCGTCCCGTGGTTCCCGCCGGACGTCGAGGCCTGGTCGGTCCGCTGGGTGCTGCTGCACCTGATCCAGGAAACGGCCCGCCACGCGGGCCACGCGGACATCATCCGCGAGCACATCGACGGCGGCACGGCCATGCCCCTGATGGCGGCCGCCGAGGGCTGGCCGGAGACCCCGTGGATCAAGCCCTGGACCCCGGAGTCCCAACCAGCCTGACCCGGCTTCGGTTCGCGGCCGCCCGCCGCGAGTCGACCCGCCAATCACGCGTGATGCCCTTCCAAGCACACGGGATGCCTCGCCAATCACGCGTGATGCCTGTCCAAGCACACCTCGGGGCTCAGAACAGCGTCTGCTCGTCGGCCAGCGCGCCCTCGATCACCAGCATCCGGCGCTTCGTCCCGACGCCACCCCGTGCCGAGAATCCGCCGTCCTTGCCGCCGGCCGCGAGGACCCGGTGGCACGGCACGATGATCGGGAACGGGTTGTGCCCCATGGCCTGCCCGACGGCCTGCGCCGAACCCGGCTGCCCGAGGCGGTGGGCGATGTCGCCGTAGGTCAGGGTCCGGCCGGGCGGGATCGTCCGCGCGATCTCGTACGCGCGGCGGTGGAACTCGGGCACCCCCGAAAGGTCCAGCTCGACCGAGGCCAGATCGGGACGCGCGCCGGCCAGCAGCGCGACGATCCCGTCGACGGCGGCGCGCACCGGCGGTGGCGGCGTCCCTTCGACGGCGTCCGGGAACCGCCGGACCAGCCAGGCGCGGGTGCGCGCGGCGCTGCCCTCGGGCAGCGACGTCCCGACGACGACGTCCCCGCGCCACGCGAGCCCGCACACGCCGATCGCCGTGTCGAACACCGTGAAGCCCGTTGTCATCCCGCCAGCCTACGACCGAAGAGGGGTACCGCCGCCGAGAATGATCGCTAAGTTCGGTTTGGGCGGATTCGGAGGAGGACGCGTGCGGCGGTTGATCCTGGTGACCACACTCTTGCTCGGCTTGATCGCCACCCCCGCGGCCGCGGATCCGCTGGTGCTGCCGCACGTCGTCGTCACGCACGCCGGCCCGGCGCACACGTGGTGGGCCGAGCGGGCGGTCGAACGGGCCGGCGGCACCGTCGTCGCGAGTTACCCGCAGATCGGCGTAGTCGTCGCGTACACGGCGAAGGACGACTTCGCTGCGAAGGTGCGACGCACACCCGGAATCGACGCCGTCGGCGCAACGCGCACCGCGAAGATCCCGAAGGAGTTCTTCGCGCCCCGCAAGGACGTCCGCTACACCGGTCCCGGCTCACCGAACTCCGGGCTGGTCCCGCCGGAGGGGACGGCTTGGGACGTCTCGGCCCTGCACCTCCCCGAAGCGCACGAAGTCACCGAAGGCAGCAAACGCACGGTCGTCGGCGTGCTCGACGTCGGCGTCGACGACACCCACCCCGAACTCACCGGCGCCTTCGACGCCAAGGACTCGGTCTCCTGCCTGTCGGGCTGGGCGGACCGGAGCCCCGGCGCCTGGCGGCCGACGCTCGACGGCCACGGCACGCACGTCGCGGGCACGATCGCCGCGGCCCGCAACGGAACCGGCGCCGTCGGGGTCGCGCCCGGCACGAGGATCGCCGCCGTGAAGCTGGCCGAGCTCGACGACACCGAGACCGCCGAAAGCATGGTCTGCGGATTCGTCTGGGCCGCCGAGCACGGCTTCGCCGTCACCAACAACAGCTACCGCTCGATCCCGTGGCGCTACAACTGCGACGACCAGCCCGACCAGGCCGCGGCGAAGCTCGCCGTCGGCCGGGCGGTCGCGTACGCCCAGCGCCGGAACGTCCTCGTGGTCGCGTCCGCCGGCAACGCCGGGATCAACCTCGACACGCGTTCGGTCGACCGCGAGAGCCCGGCGGACAGCACCCCGGTGGAGCGCCGGATCGACCCGACCTGCACCCGGCTGCCGCACGAGCTGCCCGGCGTCGTCGGCACCGGCGCGCTCGACGAGAAGCTGCTCAAGGCGAGCTTCTCCAACTACTCGGCGTCCCGGATCAGCGTCGCCGCGCCCGGCGCGCGCGTCTGGTCGACCTGGCCGAACGGCGAATACCGGTCGGCGAGCGGGACGTCGATGGCCGCGCCGCACGCGAGCGGCGTCGCCGCGTTGATCGCGAGCGAGCACCCGAACTGGGGTGCCGAGCGGATCAAGCGTGCCCTCTACGAGACGGCGACGCCGTTGCCGTGCCCCGACACCACTTGCCAGCCGACAACCGCAGGCACGACCTACTACGGCCACGGAATGGTCGATGCGGCGACCGCGGTCGGCGCGGGATGATGACGCGGTGCTCGATCACCTCGTCTACGCCGGACCGGACCTCGCCGACGCCGTCGCCCGCGTCACCGCCCTCACCGGGGTGACGCCCGCGCCCGGCGGCCGCCACGTCGGCCTCGGCACCGCCAACCACCTCGCCGACCTCGGCGCGGGCATGTACCTGGAGGTGATCGGCCCGGACCCGGACCAGCCCGAACCGGAAGGGCCGCGGCCGTTCGGCATCGACGAGCTGACCGAGCCCGCGCTGGTGGCGTGGGCGGTCCGCACGACCGACCTCGACGCGACGGTCGCGGCGGCCCGCGCCCACGGCTTCGACCCGGGCGACCCGATCGAGATGTCCCGCGAAACCGGCGACGGCGAAACCCTGCGCTGGCGGCTGACCCCGCCGAGCGCGCCCGGGGCGCTGACGCCGTTCCTCATCGACTGGGGCACCACCCCGCACCCCACGACGCGCGGCCTGCCGTCCCTGCCGCTGCTGATGGTGACCGGCACCCACCCGGACCCGGACTCGGTCCTCGCGGTGACGGACGCGCTGGGCCTGGAACTGCTGGTCCGCCGCGCCGACCGGGCCGGCCTGACCGCCGCCCTGCGGACGCCGGAAGGCCGTCAGGTCGCGTTGAGCTAGGCCTTGCCCTCGCGCCACAGGTTGGTCATCGGGAGCCGCCGGTCGCGGCCGAACGCCTTGAACGTGATCTTCGTGCCCGGCGGGTACTGGCGCCGCTTGTACTCGGCCTTGTCGACCATCCGCACCACGCGGTCGATGGTCTCCGGTTCGAACCCCGCCTCGACCAGGTCGGCGTAGCCGCGGTCGCCCTCGACGTAGTCGTCGAGGATGTCGTCGAGCAGCGCGTAGTCCGGGAGCGAGTCGGAGTCCATCTGGCCCGGCCGCAGCTCCGCCGACGGCGGCTTCGAAATCGAGTTCTCCGGGATCGGCGGGGTCTCGCCGCGCTGGGCCGCGATGTCGTTGCGCCAGCGGGCCAGCTGCCACACGTGCGTCTTGAAGACGTCCTTGATCGGGGCGAAGGCACCGACCGCGTCGCCGTAGATCGTGGAGTACCCGACGGCGAGCTCGGTCTTGTTGCCCGTGGCCAGTACCAGGTGACCGTCCAGGTTGGACAGTGCCATGAGGAGCATGCCGCGCGTCCGCGCCTGGATGTTCTCCTCCGCCAGGCCCGTCAGCGAAAGCTGCTCGACGTACACGCGGACCATGTCTTCGACCGGCTCGACCCGGTAGTGCGCCCCGATCCGCCGCGCCAGGTCGGCGGCGTCGTCCTTCGAGTGGCCGGACGAGTACTGCGACGGCATCGAGACGCCGTAGACGTTGTCGCCGCCCAGCGCGTCCGCGGCCAAAGCCGCGCACACCGCCGAGTCGATGCCGCCGGAGAACCCGAAGGTCACCGACGTGAAGCCGTTCTTGTGCACGTAGTCCCGCAGCCCGATCACGAGTGCCGACCACACCTCGGCCTCGTCCGACAGCGGTTCGCTGATGACCGGCTCGGCCGTCGGCTCGTACGCGGGCAGCGGCTCCTCGCTGAGCACGCGGCGCCGGACGTGCAGGCCCTCGAGCTCGCCGTCGCCGGCGTGCCCGCCCGCGGCGAGGTCCATGTCCAGCACGAGCAGGTGCTCGACGAACTGCGGCGCCCGCGCGACCACCGTGCCGTCCGCGGTGACGACCAGCGAGTCGCCGTCGAAGACGAGGTCGTCCTGGCCGCCGATCTGGTTGGTGTAGACGAGCGGCGCGCCCGCCTCGGCGGCGCGCCGGGCGATGAGCGGCAGCCGCTGCTCGTCCTTGGACCGCTCGTACGGCGACGCGTTCGGCGCCACGACGAGGTCGACCCCGGCCCGGCCGAGCGCCGAGATCGGGCCGCCGTCCTGCCAGATGTCCTCGCAGATGACCATGCCGATGTCGAGCCCGTGGAACCGGACGACGTCGAGCGTGGTGCCCGGCTTGAACCAGCGGTGCTCGTCGAACACGCCGTAGTTGGGCAGGTGGTGCTTGAACTGCCGCGCGACAACCTCGCCGCGGTAGAGCGCCGCCGCCGCGTCGCGCGGGCCGGCCTCGTCGAGGTCGAGGTAGCCGATGTAGGTCAGCACGTCGCCGCAGCCGGCTTCGTCCAGGCGGCGCGCCAGCGACTCGACGCCCTGCCGGGAGGCGGCGGCGAACGTCTTGCGCAGCGAAAGGTCCTCGACGGGGTAGCCGGTCAGGGACATCTCGGGGAAGACGACCACGTGAGCGCCGGCCTCGGCGGCCCGGCGGGTCCAGGAGACGTGCAGGTCGGCGTTGCCGTCGAGGTCGCCGACGGTGGGGTTGACCTGGGCGAGCGCGATGCGCAGTTGCGGCATGCCGCCATTCTGGCGCACGGCCACCCGCCCGGCCGAGCGAATGTGGGCGAAATGCCACGCTAGGTCGACGCGACCGCGTCCCGGTGCTTGAGCTTCGCCATCCGCCCGTCCCGGTGGTGCCAGACGATGCCCTCGAACTCCGGGTGCGCGAGCAGCCACGCCATCAGCCCGTCGAAGTCGCGCGGGACGCCGGCGAACTCCTGCGCCGTCGCGTGCGGGACCAGCCGGTGCGCGCCGAGCTGCTCCGGATCGCCGTTGACCTTCGGCCCGCACAGTTCGTAGGTGCCGGGCGCCGCGCCGAAAAGCCGCTCCTGCGCCTCTTCGAAGAACTTCGCGAACGCCGACTGCCCGACCGGCTCCCAGCCCACGGTCTTCCCGGTTTCGGGGTCGGTCTGCACGGCTTCGAACCCGTCCGGCGCGGTCTTGCCCGCCTTGACCTCGCGCCGCGCCCACCAGGTCCCGGACTCGTCGAGCCGGACGCACGTGCCGTCGTACTTGCGGGTGGGCACGCCCTCGCCGTCGAGCACCCACTGGCACGCGGGGTGCACTTCGCGCGTGACACGCCGAAGGTCTTCGGGGTCGCGCCGGAACAGCGTCGGGATCTTCCGCATGTCCCCATCCTCCCGGGCGCCACAACCGAAAAACCCCCGCCCGGCGAACCGGACGGGGGCTCCTCGCGAAGAAGGCTACTTCCGCTTGATCATGCTCCGGACCTTCTTGATGGTCTGCTCGAAGTCGGAGTCGAACGGGTTGTCGTGCACCAGGTAGGTCCACGTCGTGTTCGCCCGCCGCACGCCGGCGTCGCCGAGGTCGATGCCCTCGTCGGTCAGCTCCGCCTCTTCGAGGGTCTTCGCCGCCCGCGAGTTCGCCTCGCCGATGATCTTGTGGAACTCCGGGATCGCCGCGCGGTGGAACTCGTCGAGCGGCGTCTCCCGCGCCAGCGCCCGCAGGTGGATGCTCTCGCGGACGTCGGTCAGGTACGCCAGGTGGTCGGACCAGAGCTGGTCGATGTGGAACAGCAGCACCTCGCGGCACATCTGCTCCAGCTTCTCCTGGTCGTCGAGCTTCTCCTTCAGCTCGGCGAACTTCTCCGGGTGCGCCTTCTCCAGCTGCTCCGCCGCGTACCCGGTGCGAAGCACCTTGTCGCGGTGGGCCAGCAGGTCGCCGCGCTGCCGCTCGATCAGCCGCGTGTAGCGCCAGGTGTTGCGGTGGATCTCCAGGTCGACGCCCTCGGCGACGCGCTGGGCGTGGTTGAGCTGCCGCAGCGCCGCCGGGTCGGTGATCTCGCCGGTCTCTTCGTCGTCGGTGATGCCCTCGGGCACGTCCGGCGCGTTCGACAGCACGAGCTCGTCGTTGAGGCTGGCGAAGAAGATCGCGCTGCCCGGGTCGCCCTGGCGGCCGGAGCGGCCGCGCAGCTGCCCGTCGAGCCGGCTCGACGGGTACCGCGCGGTGCCGATGACGTGCAGGCCGCCGAGCTCGACGACCTCGTCGCGGTCGGCGCCGTCGGTGCCGCCCAGCCGGATGTCGGTACCGCGGCCCGCCATCTGCGTGGACACGGTGACCGCGCCCTTCTTGCCGGCCTCGGCGATGATCGCGGCCTCTTCGGCGTCGTTGCGCGCGTTGAGCACGACGCACTCGAGGTCGACCTTCGCGAGCTTCTCGGCCAGCTCTTCGGACTCGGCGACGTCCTGGGTGCCGACGAGGATCGGCCGCCCGGTCTCGTGCACCGTGCGGATCTCCTCCTCGATCGCCCGCAGCTTCTGCGACGGCGACGCGAAGATCCGGTCCTCGAGGTCCTCACGGATGTTCGGGGTGTTCGGCGGGATGACCGCGACCTCGAGCTCGTAGAACTCCCGCAGCTGCTCGGCGACGGCGACCGCGGTGCCGGTCATGCCCGCGACCTCGGGGTAGCGCGCGAGCAGCGCCTGGACGGTGATCGAGTCCAGGATCTCGCCGCGGTCGGTCGCGGTGACCTGCTCCTTGGCTTCGACGGCCGCCTGGAGGCCGTCCGGCCAGCGCTGCAGCTCGGCGACGCGGCCGCGGGCGGCGTTGATGAGCTGCACCTTGCCGTCGCGGACCAGGTAGTCGACGTCGCGGGTGAGCAGCGCGTGCGCGTGCAGCGCGACGTTCACCGCGGGCAGCCGGTCCGAGGCCGTCTCGCCGTAGAGGTCGTCGACCTCCAGGCCGAGCGACTTCGCGACGACGGACGCACCGGCGTCGGTCAGCCAGGCGTTGCGGCCTTCGCTGTCGGTCTCGTAGTGCAGACCCAGCCGCAGCCGCCGGACGACCTTCGCGACCTCTTCGTCGGCGTCGGTGTGGTCGATCGAGCCGGCCATCACCAGCGGGACGCGGGCCTCGTCGACCAGCACCGAGTCCGCCTCGTCGACGATCGCGACCTCGGGGGCGGGCTGGACCAGGTCGTCCACGTGGGTGACCAGCCGGTCGCGCAGGACGTCGAAGCCGATCTCGGCGACGGCGCCGTACGTGACGTCCTTGGCGTAGGCCTCGCGGCGCTCTTCGCGGGAGTGCGACGGCTCGACCCAGCCGACCGACACGCCGAGCAGGGCGTAGACCGGCCCCATCCACTCGGCGTCGCGTCGTGCCAGGTAGTCGTTGACCGTGACGACGTGAACGCGCTTTCCGCGCAGCGCGTACCCGGCCGCGGCCAGGGCGCCCGCGAGCGTCTTGCCCTCACCGGTCTCCATCTGCACGACGTGCTTGGTGAGCAGGCCCATCGTGCCCAGCACCTGCACGTCGAACGCGCGCTCGCCCAGTGCCCGCCGGGCGGCCTCGCGGCCCAGCGCGCACACCTCGATCAGCTGGTCGTCGCCGAACGCGGTGTCCTTCAGCGTCTCGCGAAGCTTGCCCGCCCGCTCGGTCAGCTCCTCGTCGGAGAGCTTCTCGAGCTCGGGTTCGAGCTTCTCGACCGCGGGCAGCAGTGCTTCGTAGCGGGTCAGCTCGACGCTGCCCGGCCGCTGGATGATCCGGCGGAGCCTCTTGCCCACCCGGCTGATCAGTGCTGCCACCCCTGGTCTCCCGTTCTCTCTCGCTCGACCGGCCTCCACCACCCAACGCGACGGTGGTGCGTTCGAGTTCCGCGGCCGGATGGGACGATCCAACCGTGTTCCCTCATCCCAGCGCCAGGTCCCGCGCCCGCCGGATCACCGCAATTGCGACATCCGTGCTGTTCGCGGCCTCGCTGACCGCGTGCACGTCCACCGGCAAGACCGCGCCGCCCGCGCCGACGACCGAATCGCACCCGCCGTCCGGGCCGGTGCCCGCCGGGCTGGAGCGGTTCTACGGCCAGAGCCTGAGCTGGGCCGACTGCGCACCTTACGCGACGTCGGAGGACGCGAGGTCGGCCTTCCAGGCGAAAGACGTCCAGTGCGCCCGGCTGACCGTGCCGCTGGACTACGCCAAGCCGGCGGGGGACACGGTCACGCTGGGCCTGCTCCGGCACAAGGCGTCGGACGAGGGCTCCCGCATCGGGTCGCTCGTGGTCAACCCGGGCGGCCCCGGCGCCTCCGGCATGGTCGCGGCGGCCGGGCTGGTCAAGCCCGTCACGAGCACCGGCCTGGGCAAACGCTTCGACCTGGTCGGGTTCGACCCGCGGGGGATCGGCGCGAGCCAGCCGGCCATCCACTGCCTCACCGACTCCGAGCGGGACGCCGACCGCGCCGACGACAGCGAGACCGACGGCTCGCCGCAGGGCGTGCTCAAGCAGGAAACGCAGGAGAAGGACTTCGCCGCGAAGTGCGCCCAGCGCACCGAGGACGGCACCGGGATGCTCGCCAACGTCGGCACGCGGGACGTCGTGAAGGACCTGGACGTCCTCCGCTCGGTGCTCGGCGACGAAAAGCTCACCTATCTGGGCTACTCCTACGGCACCCGGATCGGGTCGGCCTACGCCGAGGCGTTCCCGAAGAACGTGCGCGCGATGGTGCTCGACGGCGCCGTCGACCCGGAGCAGGACGCGGTCGAGTCCCTGGTCGCGCAGGGCCAGGGCTTCGGGACGGCGTTCACGAAGTTCGCCGAATCGTGTGCCACCCAGCAGGATTGCGCGCTCGGCTCGAACCCCGCCGGCGCGGTCAAGGCGTTCCAGGACCTGGTCCGGCCGCTGATCGACTTCCCGGTGGCGGTCGGCGACGGCCGCAAGCTCTCGTACGAGGACGCGACCACCGGCGTCATCCAGGCGCTCTACCAGGAGAGCCTCTGGGACACCCTGAACTCGGGCCTCAACGAGCTGAAGCAGCAGCGCGGCGCGACGCTGGAGAAGCTCGCCGACATCTACAACGAGCGCGACTCCGACGGCCGCTACGGCACCACGCAGGACGCCTTCACGGCGATCCGCTGCGTCGACGACCCGCGCGTCACCGACCCGAACGTCATCCTCAAGGCGCAGGAGGAGTACGTGAAGGTGGCGCCGTTCCTCGACGACGGCCGGCCGGCTTCGGCGGCCCGCGACGCCTGCGCGTTCTGGCCGGTGCCGAACACGTCCGAGCCGCACGTGCCGAACGTCGAAGGCCTGGCGAAGACGCTGGTCATCTCGACAACCAACGACCCGGCGACGCCGTACCAGGCCGGGGTCAACCTCGCGAGGGGCCTGAAGGGCGCCCTGCTCACCTTCGAGGGCACCCAGCACACGGTGTTCCTGCAGGGCGTGAAGTGCGTGGACCAGGCGGGCACGGACTACCTGCTCGACGGCACGGTCCCGCCGGACGGGACGCGGTGCTCGGGGCAGTAGCTAGGCCTGCTCGGTCAGCGACAGCTCGATCATCACCGGGCTGAGGTGGTCGTCGGCCGGCGGGATCTGCACCCACAGCCGCAGGAACCGCCGCGGCTCGGCGTCGGAGACCCACACCTTGACGTTGAGGTCGGCGTCGATCTGCGCGAGCACGCCGTGCGCCACCGCGGCCGGCACCCGGCCGCCGACGCGCAACGCGGCCGCGCCGTCGACGTTCTCGCGGCCTTCGGTCTCGGCGTCGGTCACCCCGTCGAGCAGCCGCTTCAGCCCGCCGGCCGGACCGAGGAACGCGCCGACCCGGTACGCCTCGGGCAGCGCGTCCTGGCCGTCGTGCACGGTGAACGGGAACTTGGTGTGCCCGCCGGTGGTGCTGTCGTCCTGGACGTCGGCCGTGCCGGTCGCGGAACCGCCGTCGCCGAGGGTCGCGTCGCCTTCGATCTGGCGGAGCGGGAAACCCGGCAGCACGCCGTTGACGCCGGCCGCGAAGTGCACGCTCCGCACCGAGGCGAAGGACGTCGCGGCCTCGCGGACCAGGTCGGCGCCCGCCGGGAAGGGACCTCGCGTATCGGGCGAGCCCGTGCAACCGGCCGTCAGGAGGAGCGCGAGCAGCAACGCGAGGCGGGGCATGGCGAAAGCCTACTGTTGGCCCAATCCTTTCGGCTGATGTCCTTCCGGCCACTTTCGACCGCACGCGCGGGCGATGAGACTGCTTGAGTGACCATTGAGACCCGTCCTGCCCCGAAGCTGCACCGCGCGTGGCTGATCGCCGGTGCCGCCTTCGTCGCGCTGCTCGCCTCCGCCGGCTTCCGCGCCGCTCCCGGCGTCCTCATCGACCCGCTGCACGAGGAGTTCGGCTGGTCCCGGGCCACGATCAGCTCCGCCGTCTCGGTGAACCTCGTGCTCTTCGGCCTCTTCGCGCCCTTCGCGGCCGCGTTGATGGAACGCTTCGGCATCCGCCGCGTCTCGGCGACGGCCCTGTTCGTCATCGCCCTCGGCGCGGGCGGGACCGTGTTCATGACCGCGAGCTGGCAGCTCGTGCTGTGCTGGGGCGTCCTGGTCGGCCTGGGCACGGGCTCGATGGCCATGGGCTTCGCCGCGATGGTCGCGGCCCGGTGGTTCGTCCGCAGCCGCGGCGTCGTCACCGGCGTCCTGACGGCGGCGGGGGCCACCGGTCAGCTGATCTTTCTCCCGGTCATCGCGAACCTCGCGGTCGGCTCCGGCTGGCGCACGGCGTCGCTGGTGATCGCGATCGCCGCGCTCGCCGTCGTCCCGGTGGTCCTGCTGGTGATCCGCGATCACCCCGCCGACGTCGGCACCACGGCCTACGGCGCACCCGCGGACGCCGAGATCGCCCGCCCGGTCGCGAAGACCGGCTCGGTCCGCCGCGCCCTCTCCGTGCTGGGCCAGGCCGCCCGGACGCGAACCTTCTGGCTGCTGGCCGTCGGCTTCGCGATCTGCGGCGCGACGACGAACGGCCTGGTCGGCACCCACTTCGTCCCGGCCGCGCACGACCACGGCATGCCGCAGACGACCGCGGCGAGCCTGCTGGCCCTGGTCGGCGTCTTCGACGTCGTCGGCACGATCTTCTCGGGCTGGCTCACCGACCGCGTCGACCCGCGGATCCTGCTCGGCGTCTACTACGCCCTGCGCGGGGTCTCGCTGGCGCTGCTGCCGCAGCTGTTCACCGACTCCGTCCAGCCGAGCATGTGGGCGTTCATCCTGTTCTACGGCCTCGACTGGGTGGCGACGGTCCCGCCGACGGTCGCGCTCTGCGTCCGGGCGTTCGGGGACGCCGGCCCGATCGTGTTCGGCTGGGTCTTCGCCTCCCACCAGCTGGGGGCCGCGTTCGCCGCCTCCGCCGCCGGCCTCGTCCGCGACCAGCTCGGGAACTACTCCCTGGCCTGGTACTCCGCCGCCGTCCTGGCCGTGATCGCGTCGGTCGCGTCACTGGCCATCACGCGGGCGAAGAAGCCCGTTCCGGTGCTCGCGACGTGACTCGCCCGATTGACTGGGTCACCCTCGGCGCGTCGTGAAACATCCCGTTAACACGCTGTCGTTAGGGTGCGGCCATGGATCGCCAGCAGGAATTCGTGCTCCGCACGCTCGAGGAGCGCGACATCCGTTTCGTTCGTCTCTGGTTCACCGATGTGCTGGGGTTCCTCAAGTCCGTCGCGGTCGCGCCGGCGGAGCTCGAAGGCGCGTTCAACGACGGGATCGGCTTCGACGGTTCGGCCATCGAGGGCTTCGCGCGGGTCTACGAGTCCGACATGGTCGCCAAGCCCGATCCGGCGACCTTCCAGGTGCTCCCGTGGGAAACGCCCGAGGGCGGGCCGTACTCGGCGCGCATGTTCTGCGACATCGCGATGCCGGACGGCTCGCCGTCGTGGGCCGACCCGCGGCACGTGCTGCGCCGCCAGCTGTCGAAAGCGGCCGAAGCGGGCTTCACCTGCTACGTCCACCCCGAAATCGAGTTCTTCCTGCTCTCGAGCGTCCCCGAGGACGGCAGCGAGCCGGAACCCGCGGACAACGGCGGCTACTTCGACCAGGCCAGCCACGCCACGGCGACGCACTTCCGCCGGCACGCCATCGAGACCCTCGAGGCGATGGGCATCTCGGTCGAGTTCAGCCACCACGAAGGGGCACCGGGCCAGCAGGAGATCGACCTCCGTTACGCCGATGCGCTGACGATGGCCGACAACGTGATGACGTTCCGTTACGTCGTCAAGGAGGTCGCGCTGACCCAGGGCGTGCGCGCGACTTTCATGCCCAAGCCGTTCACGGACCAGCCCGGTTCGGGGATGCACACGCACGTCAGCCTGTTCGAAGGCGACCGCAACGCGTTCTACGACGCCGAGGACCCGCACGAGCTGTCGGAGACCGGCAAGGCCTTCGTCGCCGGGGTGCTCCACCACGCGAAGGAGATCTCGGCGGTCACCAACCAGTGGGTGAACTCCTACAAACGCCTGATCAGCGGCAGTGAAGCGCCGACAACCGTCTCCTGGGGCCGGGCGAACCGCTCCGCGCTCGTCCGGGTGCCGATGTATTCACCCGGAAAGGCGTCATCCCGACGGGTGGAGATCCGTACCCTGGACTCGGCGTGCAACCCGTATCTCGCGTACTCGGTCATCCTCGCCGCCGGGCTCAAGGGGATCGAGAAGGGTTACGAGCTGCCGCCACCCGCCGAGGACAACATCTGGCAGCTGAGCGACTCGGAACGGCGTGCCGCCGGGTACGCGCAGCTGCCGCAGAACCTGGGAGAGGCGCTGGCCGAGATGGAGAAGTCGGAGCTCCTGCCGGAGGCACTCGGCGAGCACGTCTACGACTTCTTCCTCCGGAACAAACGCGTGGAGTGGGACAACTACCGCAGCGCGGTCACCCCGTACGAACTCCGCACCCTGCTGCCGGTGCTCTGATGGGGCGGCGGCCGGTGTTCCTCGCGACCCTGGCCGCCGCGCTCGTGCTCGTCACCGCGGCACCCGCGTCCTCCGCGTCTCCCGCCCCGGGGAAGTTCGACCTGGACTCGGCCGACATCCCGGCGCTGCAGGCGCGGATGGCGTCCGGCCGGCTCAGCGCCGTGGGCCTGACCAGCGCTTACCTCGACCGGATTCACCGGGTCGACGGAAAGGTGAACGCCGTCCTGGCGCTCAACCCGAGTGCCCTGAGCCAGGCGGCTTCGAGCGACGCCCGGCGCCGCGCGCATCGCCTGCGCGGACCGCTCGACGGCATCCCGGTGCTGGTCAAGGACAACGTCGACACCCGCGACCAGTGGACGACGGCCGGTTCGCGGGCCCTGCGCAGCTACCCCGCGAAGGACGCCACGCTGATCACCCGGCTGCGGGCCGCGGGCGCGGTGATCCTCGGCAAGGCCAACCTCTCCGAATGGGCGAACTTCCGCGCCGCGAAGCCGACGTCCGGCTGGTCGGGCGTCGGTGGGCAGACGAACAACCCGTACGTGCTGGACCGCAACCCGTGCGGGTCGTCCGCCGGGTCCGCGGCCGGCGTCGCCGCGTCGCTGGCGCAGGTCGCGATCGGCAGCGAGACCGACGGCTCGATCGTCTGCCCCGCCGGGATGACCGCCACGGTCGGGCACAAACCGAGCCTCGGCCTGGTCAGCCGCACCGGCGTGGTGCCCATCTCCGCCGAGCAGGACACGGCGGGCCCGATCGCCCGCAACGTCGTCGACGTCGCGCTGACCCTGTCGGTCCTGCAGGGCCGTGACCCCGCCGACCCGGCCACCGCCGAGTACCCGCGCACCCAGCCGACGGACTACGCGAAGCTGCTCCGGCCGGGTGTCCTGCGCGGCGCGCGGATCGGCCTGTGGCGGCTGCCCGTGCTCGGTCCCGACACCGACGCGATCATGACTGCCGCCCGGAACTCCCTGGTCAAGGCGGGGGCGACGGTCGTCGAAGTGACGCTGCCGTACCAGGCGCGGCTCGGCGAGCTGGAGTTCCCGGCGCTGCTCACGGAGTTCCACCGGGACATCGACGCCTACCTGGCGACCCGGCCGTCCGGGCCGCGGAACCTGGCCGAGCTCATCGCCTACAACCGAGCGGACCCGCTGGAGCAGACGTGCTTCGCCGGGCAGGAGCTGTTCGAGCAGGCACTGGCCGCGCCGGGTCCGTCGGACCCGGGGTACCTGGCCATGCGCGCCGAGCTCACGGACCTTTCGCGCCGGTCTCTGGACGAGACGCTGGCCGCGTACCGCCTGGACGCGATCGCGTCGCCGACCAACCCGCCGGCGTGGAAGACCGACTGCGCGGTGGGCGACGACGACGTGATCCCGTCGTCGACCCCGGCCGCCGTCGCGGGGTACCCGGACGTGACGGTGCCGGCCGGGTTCGCCGGACCGCTCCCCGTCGGGATCTCGTTCATGGGGGCGCGGTGGTCCGACGCCCGGATGCTGGCCCTCGCGGCGGACTTCGAACGGGTCGCTCCGGCGCGGGTGCCGCCCCGGTACCTGCCGACCTTGCCGTCGTAGCCGTCTGTAAGCGCTCTGACCTGCGGCAATGGCGTTAAGTGACCCCCCTGTTCCGGGGTGGTTCCCGGGCATGTAATCTTCTCTTCGTCGCCAGGAACACCGGGTCACACCGGGGCCGCAAGCCCCGGAGGCCAGGCCGGGACGAGCGGGTTGACACCGCGGATCGGACCGGGTAATGTTCAGCGTCGGCCCACGAGCGGCCGCCGAATCCCTACGACTAACACCGTAGGCTGAGGCATGCTCGACCAAAAGCTTGTGAATATCGCTTGGAACAACTGCCGAGGATATAGCCGCTGATAAGGCGGTGAGTCCGGGTGTGTTGCTTGAGAACTCAACAGTGTGCTAGTGAACTAAGCCAGTAGAGCTTATTTTTGAACCTCGTGTGAGGTTCCTTTGAGAGCATTAATTTGCCTCGATTAAACTGTTCATTGTTGGAGAGTTTGATCCTGGCTCAGGACGAACGCTGGCGGCGTGCTTAACACATGCAAGTCGAACGCTGAACCGGTTTCGGCCGGGGATGAGTGGCGAACGGGTGAGTAACACGTGGGTAATCTGCCCTGCACTCTGGGATAAGCCTTGGAAACGGGGTCTAATACCGGATATCACAACTTCTCGCATGGGGGGTTGTTGAAAGTTCTGGCGGTGCAGGATGAACCCGCGGCCTATCAGCTTGTTGGTGGGGTAGTGGCCTACCAAGGCGACGACGGGTAGCCGGCCTGAGAGGGTGACCGGCCACACTGGGACTGAGACACGGCCCAGACTCCTACGGGAGGCAGCAGTGGGGAATATTGCACAATGGGCGAAAGCCTGATGCAGCGACGCCGCGTGAGGGATGACGGCCTTCGGGTTGTAAACCTCTTTCGCCAGGGACGAAGCGCAAGTGACGGTACCTGGATAAGAAGCACCGGCTAACTACGTGCCAGCAGCCGCGGTAATACGTAGGGTGCGAGCGTTGTCCGGATTTATTGGGCGTAAAGAGCTCGTAGGCGGTTTGTCGCGTCGGCCGTGAAATCTCCACGCTTAACGTGGAGCGTGCGGTCGATACGGGCAGACTTGAGTTCGGTAGGGGAGACTGGAATTCCTGGTGTAGCGGTGAAATGCGCAGATATCAGGAGGAACACCGGTGGCGAAGGCGGGTCTCTGGGCCGATACTGACGCTGAGGAGCGAAAGCGTGGGGAGCGAACAGGATTAGATACCCTGGTAGTCCACGCTGTAAACGTTGGGCGCTAGGTGTGGGCGACATCCACGTTGTCCGTGCCGTAGCTAACGCATTAAGCGCCCCGCCTGGGGAGTACGGCCGCAAGGCTAAAACTCAAAGGAATTGACGGGGGCCCGCACAAGCGGCGGAGCATGTGGATTAATTCGATGCAACGCGAAGAACCTTACCTGGGCTTGACATGCGCCAGACATCCCCAGAGATGGGGCTTCCCTTGTGGTTGGTGTACAGGTGGTGCATGGCTGTCGTCAGCTCGTGTCGTGAGATGTTGGGTTAAGTCCCGCAACGAGCGCAACCCTTATCCTACGTTGCCAGCGCGTTATGGCGGGGACTCGTGGGAGACTGCCGGGGTCAACTCGGAGGAAGGTGGGGATGACGTCAAGTCATCATGCCCCTTATGTCCAGGGCTTCACACATGCTACAATGGCTGGTACAGAGGGCTGCGATACCGCGAGGTGGAGCGAATCCCTTAAAGCCGGTCTCAGTTCGGATCGCAGTCTGCAACTCGACTGCGTGAAGTCGGAGTCGCTAGTAATCGCAGATCAGCAACGCTGCGGTGAATACGTTCCCGGGCCTTGTACACACCGCCCGTCACGTCATGAAAGTCGGTAACACCCGAAGCCCATGGCCCAACCCCGTAAGGGGAGGGAGTGGTCGAAGGTGGGACTGGCGATTGGGACGAAGTCGTAACAAGGTAGCCGTACCGGAAGGTGCGGCTGGATCACCTCCTTTCTAAGGAGCACAACACATCCCGGCTTCGGTCGGGAGTGGCTGGAGTTTAAAACTCGAATGTGGTTTTGCTCTGGTTGCTCAAGGAATCGTGGAACTACTGGTTATGGTCGCTTCTGGTTGGCAATGTCTTGGCTAGTACTGCGGTTTACCGCGTGGAACGTTGAGCCGGCGCCTTGGGGAGTGGTTGTTCATGAAGCACACTGTTGGGTCCTGAGGCAACACGCCTCGGGGCTGGACACAGTCCTGGAACGTTGTTTGTTTCTGGTGTGGTGTTTGAGAACTGTAGAGTGGATGCGAGCATCTTTGTGGTCAAGTTGTTAAGGGCACATGGTGGATGTCTTGGCTTCAGGAGCCGATGAAGGACGTAGGAGGCTGCGATAAGCCTCGGGGAGCTGTCAACCGAGCTGTGATCCGAGGATTTCCGAATGGGGAAACCCAGCACCAGTGATGTGGTGTTACCCGCACCTGAATATATAGGGTGTGTGGAGGGAACGCGGGGAAGTGAAACATCTCAGTACCCGTAGGAAGAGAAAACAAAAGTGATTCCGTGAGTAGTGGCGAGCGAAAGCGGAAGAGGCTAAACCATGCACATGTCAAGCTGTCAGGCGTTGTGTGTGTGGTGTTGTGGGACCCAGCGTCGAGGATCTGACAGTCCTCGGAATGATTACTCGTGTTAGTGGAACGCCTTGGGATGGGCGGCCGGAGTGGGTGAGAGCCCCGTACGCGAAAACACGGTGTGGATTGTTTGTTTGGTGTTCCCGAGTAGCAGCGAGCTCGTGGAATTTGCTGTGAATCTGCCGGGACCACCCGGTAAGCCTAAATACTTCCTGAAGACCGATAGCGGACGAGTACCGTGAGGGAAAGATGAAAAGTACCCCGGGAGGGGAGTGAAAGAGTACCTGAAACCGTGTGCCTACAAGCCGTCAGAGCCTGCTTTGTTGGGTGATGGCGTGCCTTTTGAAGAATGAGCCTGCGAGTTAGTGCTGCGTGGCGAGGTTAACCCGTGTGGGGTAGCCGTAGCGAAAGCGAGTCTGAATAGGGCGAATGAGTCGCGTGGTCTAGACCCGAAGCGGAGTGATCTACCCATGGCCAGGGTGAAGCGACGGTAAGACGTCGTGGAGGCCCGAACCCACTTAGGTTGAAAACTGAGGGGATGAGCTGTGGGTAGGGGTGAAAGGCCAATCAAACTCCGTGATAGCTGGTTCTCCCCGAAATGCATTTAGGTGCAGCGTCACGTGTTTCTTGTTGGGGGTAGAGCTACTGGATGGTCTAGGGGCCTTACCGGGTTACCGAAATCAACCAAACTCCGAATACCAATAAGTGAGAGCGTGGCAGTGAGACGGCGGGGGATAAGCTTCGTCGTCGAGAGGGAAACAGCCCAGAACACCAGCTAAGGCCCCTAAGTGTGTGCTCAGTGGGAAAGGATGTGGGATTGCCCAGACAACCAGGAGGTTGGCTTAGAAGCAGCCACCCTTGAAAGAGTGCGTAATAGCTCACTGGTCAAGTGGTCCTGCGCCGACAATGTAGCGGGGCTTAAGCACACCGCCGAAGCTGTGTCATTGACACATGAGATCCGCTTCGCTCCTTGAGAGTGTTGTGTAGTCGTGTTGATGGGTAGGGGAGCGTCCTGCATCCAGGGAAGCCACGGTGGAAACCAGTGGTGGAGGGTGTGGGAGTGAGAATGCAGGCATGAGTAGCGAATGCAGAGTGAGAAACTCTGCCGCCGGATGACCAAGGGTTCCTGGGCCAGGCTAATCCGCCCAGGGTAAGTCGGGACCTAAGGCGAGGCCGACAGGCGTAGTCGATGGACAACGGGTTGATATTCCCGTACCCGAGCATGTGCGCCCATGACGAGGCGTTTGATACTAACCACCCAAAGCCGCGTCCCAATGTCTTCGGACGGAGGGGTGTGTGTGGAGCGTGGGACCTGATTTCGTAGTAGTCAAGCGATGGGGTGACGCAGGAAGGTAGCTCCGCCAGGCGATGGTTGTCCTGGTGTAAGCGTGTAGGAGAAAGCATAGGCAAATCCGTGCTTTATATACTCTGAGACGTGATGCGTAGCCGTTTGAGGCGAAGTAGAGTGATCCTATGCTGCCGAGAAAAGCCTCTAGTGAGTGCATGCACGGCCCGTACCCCAAACCAACACAGGTGGTCAGGTAGAGAATACCAAGGCGATCGGGTGAACTGTGGTTAAGGAACTCGGCAAAATGCCCCCGTAACTTCGGGAGAAGGGGGGCCAAACACCTTGAAGCCTTTTTCGGGCTAGGGGTGGGTGGCCGCAGAGACCAGCGGAAAGCGACTGTTTACTAAAAACACAGGTCCATGCGAAGTCGCAAGACGATGTATATGGACTGACGCCTGCCCGGTGCTGGAACGTTAAGAGGACCGGTTAGCCTTTCGGGGCGAAGCTGAGAATTTAAGCGCCAGTAAACGGCGGTGGTAACTATAACCATCCTAAGGTAGCGAAATTCCTTGTCGGGTAAGTTCCGACCTGCACGAATGGCGTAACGACTTTCCGGCTGTCTCAACCACAGGCCCGGCGAAATTGCACTACGAGTAAAGATGCTCGTTACGCGCGGCAGGACGGAAAGACCCCGGGACCTTTACTATAGTTTGGTATTGGTTTTCGGTTCGGCTTGTGTAGGATAGGTGGGAGACTGTGAAGTGGTCACGCTAGTGGCTGTGGAGTCGTTGTTGAAATACCACTCTGGTCGAATTGGGAATCTGAACCTCGGGCCATGATCTGGTTCAGGGACAGTGCCTGATGGGTAGTTTAACTGGGGCGGTTGCCTCCTAAAGAGTAACGGAGGCGCCCAAAGGTTCCCTCAGCCTGGTTGGCAATCAGGTGTTGAGTGCAAGTGCACAAGGGAGCTTGACTGTGAGACAGACATGTCGAGCAGGGACGAAAGTCGGGACTAGTGATCCGGCACCACCTGGTGGAAGGGGTGTCGCTCAACGGATAAAAGGTACCCCGGGGATAACAGGCTGATCTTGCCCAAGAGTCCATATCGACGGCATGGTTTGGCACCTCGATGTCGGCTCGTCGCATCCTGGGGCCGGAGTAGGTCCCAAGGGTTGGGCTGTTCGCCCATTAAAGCGGCACGCGAGCTGGGTTTAGAACGTCGTGAGACAGTTCGGTCCCTATCCGCCGCGCGCGTAGGATACTTGAGGAAGGCTGTCCCTAGTACGAGAGGACCGGGACGGACGAACCTCTGGTGTGCCAGTTGTCCCGCCAGGGGCATGGCTGGTTGGCCACGTTCGGAAGGGATAACCGCTGAAGGCATCTAAGCGGGAAGCCTGTTCCAAGATGAGGTATCCCACCCTTTGTGGGTTAAGGCCCCCAACAGACCATTGGGTTGATAGGCCAGAAATGGAAGCACAGTAATGTGTTGTCGAGTTGACTGGTACTAATAGGCCGAGGACTTGCCCACGAAGATGTTACGCATCCACTCTACAGCTCTGAAACACCACACGTTGTGTGTGTTGTTTCGTAGTGTTTCGGTGGTTATAGCGTCAGGGAAACGCCCGGTCCCATTCCGAACCCGGAAGCTAAGCCTGACAGCGCCGATGGTACTGCAACCGAAGGGTTGTGGGAGAGTAGGACACCGCCGAACTTACTTCGGAAGAGGGGCCTGGGCCCGGTCGAGACGCAAGTCTCCCGGCCCAGGCCCCCTTTTCTATCCCCAAACACCGACGGACCACACCGACCGACCCTCCCGACACACAACCTGGCCGCCTGGGTACGCGAGTCGTCTATCCGGGTACGCGAGTCGGCCACCCGGGTACGCGAGTCGTCTATCCGGGTACGCGAGCCGGCCGCCCGGGTACGCGAGTTCCGCTCCCAGTCACACAAGATCCGGCCCCAGCCATACGAGATCCGGGTCCACTCACGTGAGTCCCGCCCCGGATCACTCGACCGACGGCCCGAATCACACCGCCGCCGACCCGGCCAATGCCTCCCGGATCACACCCGAAGCCTCAAACCGAACCCGGCCGAGCCAACGGACGCCGGCGCAGCGGCGATGACAACACCAGTGACGTCGTCGTCTCCCCGTACCGCTGCACCTTCTCCACGAGCGACTCCAGCTCCGCCGTATCCCGGCACAGCACTCGCAGGATCCAGCACTCCTCACCCGTGACGTGGTCCGCCGCGATCACCTGCGGCAGCGGCAACACCGTGGTCCTGAACCGCGGGGTGTCCAAGCTGCGCACCCGGGCCCGTACCAGCGCCTCGATCGGCAAGCCCAGCTTCGTCGTGTCGACGTGGGCCGTGTAGCCCGTGATCACTCCGCGTTCCTCGAGACGGCGGACGCGCTCCGTCACGGCCGAGCCGGACAGCGACACCCGGCGGCCCAGCTCTGTGAAGCTCAGGCGGCCGTCCGCCTGGAGGAGCTCGATCAGGTGCCAGTCGACGTCGTCGAGGTGGTCCACCGCAACTCTCCCGGGATCGCACGGCCAGAACAGGGAAATCCCCGGCAGACCCGGGCCCCCGCCCCGATTCTGCCCTGTGTCCGCAGCCCGGCGACCAGCAGGATTGTCCCCATGACCACCGCACGCACGCTCACCGTCCCCGCCCCGGCCCCCGCGGACGCCCGGACCTACTTCGCCGCCGAGCTCGCCTTCGAGGTCGATCCCGACGACCTCGTCCGGGACCTCGAAGCCGGCCACACGGACGGCTACCTCGTCGTCGAGACGCGAGCGGAAGAGGCCTTCCGGAACGCCCGCATCCCCGGCGCCATCAACCTCCCGTACGCGACCATGACCGCCGAGACCACGGCTCACCTCGACAAGAACCTCGTCTACGTCTGCTACTGCGAGAGCTCCAACTGCAACGCCGCCACGAAGGGCGCGCTCAAGCTCGCCGAACTCGGCTTCCGGGTGAAACGGCTCTCCGGCGGCATCTCCAGCTGGATCGCGGCCGGCTATCCCACCGAAGGGAAGCTCGAAGCCGGGATCCGCTGCGCCTGCTGAGGCACCTACCCTGGAAAGCGTGACACGACTGCTGATCATCCAGCCGGACGCGTCGGACCCGCTCGGCCCCCTCGGCGACTGGCTCACCGACGCCGGCGCGGAGCTCGACGTCCGCCTGCCGCCGAACGACGACCTGCCCGCGGACCTCGACGGCTACCAAGGTGTTGTCTGCCTCGGCGGCGGCATGGGCGCGGAGGACGACGCGAAGCACCCGTGGCTCGCCGACGTCCGGCGCCTGCTGTCGAAAGCCGCGACGAAGAGGATCCCGACCCTGGGGATCTGCCTCGGCGCCCAGCTGCTGGCCGTCGCGACCGGCGGCCGCGTCGAGGTCGGCAAGGACGGGCCGGAGGTCGGCCCGCACCTCGTCTCCAAGAAGGACGCGGCCTGGACCGACCCGCTGTTCGCCGACCTGCCGCTCATGCAGGACGTCCTCCAGTTCCACACCGACGCGATCACGCGGCTCCCGCCCGGCGCCGAGCTGCTCGCGTCCGCACCGCGCTACGCGAACCAGGCCTTCCGGCTCGGCCGTTGTGTCTACGGTGTCCAGTTCCACATCGAGACGACGCCCGCCGTCGTCGAGAGCTGGGCCGCGGACAGCCCCGCGGAAGCCGAGTTCGCTCGCCCGGGTTCCCTCGAGCACGACGCCTTGGTCACCGTCCACGCCGACATCGAGGAAACCTGGCGGCCGTTCGCGGGGCGGTTCGTCCGGTTGGCCGCCGGTGAGCTCGAGCCCGCCGTCGACAGTCAACGGTCTTTGCCGCTCGCTTAACGGAAAGCGTCACAATCGGAAACGGCCTGTTAACTGCCCCGTTCACCCGTCAGGTACCTTGCGGGAGGAGTCCCCACAAGGGTGCGGAGGTCGGGGTGGAACCCTCGTTGCTGGTCGTGATCGTTGTCGTCACGGCCCTGATATTCGATTTCACGAACGGGTTCCACGACACCGCGAACTCGATGGCGACGTCGATCGCGACGGGGGCCCTGAAACCCCGCGTCGCCGTCGCGATCTCCGCGGTGCTGAACCTGGTCGGCGCGTTCCTGTCGGTGGAGGTCGCCAAGACGATCTCGAGCGGGCTGGTCGACGACACGAAGATCGGCCCGTCGATCGTCTTCGGCGGGCTGATCGGCGCGATCGTCTGGAACCTCGTGACGTGGTTCGTCGGCCTGCCGTCGAGCTCGTCGCACGCGCTGTTCGGCGGCCTGATCGGCGCCACCTGGATCTCCGCGGGGACCGACTCGGTCCACTTCGGAAAGATCGTCGAGAAGGTCCTGGTGCCGGCCGCGGCCAGCCCGGTCATCGCCGGCGTCGTCGCGATGGTCGCGACCTACCTCGTCTACCGCTTCCTGGTCCGGGGCCGCCCGGCGACGCGCGGGTTCAAGGTCGGCCAGATCGTCTCGGCGTCGCTCGTCTCCCTCGCCCACGGCACCAACGACGCGCAGAAGACGATGGGCGTCATCACGCTCACGCTGGTCACCGCCGGCAGCCTGCCGGCGGGGGCCGCCCCGCCCGCGTGGGTGATCGTCAGCGCCGCGTGCGCGCTGGCTGCCGGCACCTACCTCGGCGGCTGGCGCATCACCCACACCCTCGGCAAGGGCCTCACGGACATCGAAGGCCCGCAGGGCTTCGCCGCCCAGACGAGCTCGGCGCTGGTCATCCTGGTTTCGTCGCGGCTGGGTTTCCCGCTGTCGACGACGCACGTGTGCTCCGGCGGGATCATCGGCTCCGGCGTCGGACGGCGGGACGCGCCGGTCCGCTGGCGAATGGCGGGCCGGATGGTTGTCGCCTGGCTGTTCACGCTGCCCGCGGCCGCGATCGTCGGCGCGGTCTCCGGCAAGATCGCCTCGCTCGGCACCGCGGGCACCATCGCCGTCGGCGTCGTCGGGATCGGCGTCGGTCTCGGCATCTACCTCCTGTCGCGGCGCCACCCCGTCACCGCGCACAGCTTCCAGGTGCCCGAGCCGACGCCGGCCGAGACCGAGCCGGGCCGGCTCGCCGCCTGAGCGGATCCGCCGGGTTACGGTGGTCCGTGATGGCAGACCGCGCGCGAACGACCGCTTCGGCGGCGAGGTACGGCTTCACCGATGCCCGTGCCGAAGGGCAGTTGCGCGCGGCCGGCTGGTGGGACGACGCCGGCCCGGTCGCGTCGGCCGCCGACGTGCTCGCGGCGCTGTCCCGCACCGCCGACCCCGATCTCGCGCTGCGCGGGCTCGACCGGATCCGTGAGGCCAACCGCGCCGAGTGGGTCCTTCTCGCGGAGCAGCTGTGCGCGAACCGGACCTTCCGCGGCCGCTTCCTCAGCGTGCTGGGGATGTCGAGCGCGCTTGCCGACTTCCTCGCCGCGAACCCCGCCCAGTGGCACTCGCTCACGGGCGACAAGTGCACCGACGCCGCCTGCTACCGGGCGAACCTGCACGAGGCTCTCGTGCGGGACGACGGTTCCGTGCTCACCGGGCTCGAAGCGGAGCAGGCCCTCAAGGTCGCCTACCGCGCCCAGCTGCTCGGCATCGCCGCCGCGGACCTGGGGCACGTCGTGGAGGCCGGGCTCGAGCACCCGAACTACGCCGAAGTCGCCGCGCAGCTGACCGAGCTGGCCGAGGCCGCGCTGGCCGCCGGGCTGGTGGTCGCCGAGGCCGAGGTCGGCAAGTCCGCCGAAGGCACGCTCGCGATCATCGCCATGGGCAAGTGCGGGGGCCGCGAGCTCAACTACGTCAGCGACGTCGACGTCATCTTCGCCGGGGCCGGCGACCTCGGCGTCGCCACGCGGCTGGCGAGCACGATGATGCGGGTGACCGGCAAGGCGTGCTTCGAGGTCGACGCGGCGCTGCGCCCCGAGGGCAAGGCCGGCGCGCTGGTCCGCACGGTGGACAGCCACCACGGCTACTACCAGAAGTGGGCCAAGACCTGGGAGTTCCAGGCGCTGCTCAAGGCGCGCCCGGTCGCGGGAGACGCCGAGCTCGGCCGGCAGTACGCCGAGATGGTGGCGCCGCTGGTGTGGGCGGCGGCCGACCGGGAGAACTTCGTCGCCGAGGTGCAGCAGATGCGGCGCCGCGTCGAGGGCCACGTGCCGTCCGAGCACGCCGAGCGCGAGCTCAAGCTGGGCCGCGGCGGCCTGCGTGACGTCGAGTTCGCCGTGCAGCTCCTGCAGCTCGTGCACGGCCGGGTCGACGCGGACCTGCGCTCACCGTCCACGATGGACGCGCTCGCGGCGCTCGGCGAAGGTGGGTACGTCGGTCGCCAGGACGCCGCCGAGCTGGGCGCGTCGTACGAGTTCCTGCGGATGCTCGAGCACCGGCTGCAGCTGCGGCGGCTGCGCCGGACCCACCTGTTCCCGGCGACGTCGGAGACCGACGAGCTGCGGATCCTCGCGCGGGCCAGCGGGGTGAAGGCGAGCGGTGGCAAGAGCCAGGGCGAGGCGCTGCTGGCGGAGTTCCGCAAGCACGGCAAGGGCATCCGGCGGCTGCACGAAAAGATCTTCTACCGCCCGCTGCTGCAGTCCGTCGCGAACGTGCCGACCGAGGCGCTGCGCCTGACGACCAAGCAGGCCGCCAGCCGGCTGGCCGCGCTCGGCTACACCGCGCCCGACGGTGCCCTCCAGCACATCAAGGCCCTCACCGCCGGCGTCTCGCGGCGCGCCGCGATCCAGCAGGCGCTGTTGCCGGTGCTGCTCGACCTCCTGGCCGACACCCCCGACCCCGACGGTGGCCTGCTGTCGTACCGGAAGGTTTCGGAGGCGCTCGAAGACACCCCGTGGTACCTGCGGGTGCTGCGGGACGAGGGCACGGTCGTGGAGCGGCTGGCGGTCCTGCTCGGCACGTCCCGGCTGGTGCCCGACCTGCTGGTCCGCGCGCCCGAGGTGCTGCAGCTGCTCGGCGACCCGGCCCGGCTGCTCGGCCGCTCGCCCGCCGAGGTGGCGACGTCGCTGCGGGCCGCCGTCCGGCGTCAGCCCGGGTTGAACGCCGCCGTCGCCGCCGCGCGTTCGCTGCGCCGGCACGAGCTGCTGCGGATCGCGTGCGCCGATCTGCTCGGCCTCCTCGACGTGCCCGGCGTGTGCGAGGCACTGTCCAGCGTCTGGGTGGCCGTCCTCCAGGGCGCGCTGGCCGCGGCGTTCCGCCAACGCCAGGCCGAACTCGGCCGGACGCCGGCGCGGCTGGCCGTCATCGGGATGGGCCGGCTCGGCGGCGCCGAACTGGGCTACGGCTCCGACGCCGACGTGCTGTTCGTGTGCGAGCCTGCCGAAGGGGTCTCGGACGCCGAAGCGGTCCGGTTCGCGTCGACGGTCGCGGAGACCGTCCGGAAGATGCTCGGCGCGCCGAGCCCGGACCCGGCCCTGCTGGTCGACGCCGACCTGCGGCCGGAGGGCCGGAGCGGGCCGCTGGTGCGGACGCTGGAGTCCTACCGCGCGTACTACGCGCGCTGGGGCGAGGTGTGGGAGGCGCAGGCGCTGCTGCGGGCCCGGTTCATCGCGGGTGACGACGAGCTCGGCGCGCGGTTCATCGCGATGATCGACCCGATCCGCTACCCCGAGGGCGGCCTGGACGGGACGAAGGCGCGCGAGATCCGCCGCATCAAGGCGCGCGTCGAGACGGAGCGGATGCCGAAGGGCGCCGACCCGACGCGCCACACGAAGCTGGGCCGCGGCGGTCTCGCCGACGTCGAATGGACGGTGCAGCTGCTGCAGCTGCAGCACGCGCACTCGGTTCCGGGCTTGCGGACGACGTCCACGCTCGACGCGCTGGCCGTGCTGCCCGGCGCGGGCCTGGCCGAGCAGGCCGAAGCGGATTCGCTGACGGAGGCGTGGCTGCTGGCGACCCGGGTGCGCAACGCGGGGATGCTGGTGCGCGGCAAGGCCGTCGACGAGGTCCCCGGCTCGGGCCGCGATCTCGCCGCGGTGGCCAGGGTGCTGGGCCAGTCCGCGGGGGACGACCCCGGCGAGTTCCTCGACACCTACCGCCGGATCACGCGGCGGGCGCACGCGGTCGTCGAGCACCTGTTCTACGAGAGCTGAGCGGTCGCTTACAGTGGGGTCCGTGACCGATCGAGAACCGTTCCGGACCCGGATCAAGGTCCGGCACTACGAGCTGGACACCCTGGGCCACCTCAACCACGCCGTCTACCACTCCTACGGCGAGGTCGCGCGGCTGGAGCTGTTCGAAGCGGCCGGCGGGCTCGAAGGCTTCCAGAAGGCGAAGCTCGCTTCGGTCCTGCTGGAGACGCACGTGGTGTTCCGCCGCGAGCTGCGCGCGGGCGACGTCGTCGACGTGAGCTGCGACGTGAAGTTCGGCAGCGGCAAGACGTTCAAGATGGATTCGGACATCCACAAGCTCGACGGCACCCTCGCCGCGGAGATCACCTGCACGCTCGGCCTGATGGACCTGGAACGCCGCAAGCTGGTCGAGGACCCGCGCGGCCGCTTCGCCGAGGCGGGCGCGGACCTCAAGCTGCTGTCCACCGCGGAACGCGACTGACCCGACGGCGGCGAGGGAGGCTCCTCGCCGCCGACCGGACGATCAGGCGCAGCAGCCTTCGGGCTGGGTGGCTTTGTCGACCTCGCCGGTTTCGGCGTTGGGCGTGCAGCACTCGGCCGGGGTGACGGCGGCCGAGCTGTCGGTGCCGAAGGTCTGCGAGTCGGCCTTGACCGTGTAGACCTCCCACGGCTCCTGGCCCGGGCCGTGCACCCACACCTTGTCCTGGACGGCGTAGCAACAGGTGGTGTCGTCCTCGGTCAACGTCGCGAGGCCTTCACCGGTGAGCCGCTCGCTCGCCGCGCTGACCTGCTCGGTCGACTCGACCTCGACGCCGAGGTGGTCCATGACCGTGGCCTGGCCGGGCTCGCCCTCCAGCAACACGAGCTTGAGCGCCGGTTCGGCGATGGCGAAGTTGGCGTAGCCGGGCCGGAGCTTGGCGGGCTCGGCGCCGAACAGCTTCGAGTAGAAGTCGATCGAACCTTCGAGGTCGCCGACCCGCAGAGCGAGCTGTACTCGGGACATCGTGTCCTCCTTGAATAGACGTTTGTCTAAGCAGATTGCTCGCTGAGTAGATAGATGTCAAGATAGACGTATGTCGAAACAGCTGCCGATCGTCGCGATGGACGCCTGCTGTGCCCCGCTGGCCCGCGAGCCGCTGACGGACGCCCAGGCCGTCGAGCTGTCGAAGCTGTTCAAGGCGATCGCCGACCCGGTGCGGCTGCGGCTGTTGTCGATGATCGCGTCCCACGGCGGCGGCGAGGCGTGCGTGTGCGACCTGACCGACGCGTTCGACCTGACCGGGCCGACCATCTCGCACCACCTGAAGGTGCTGCGCGAGTCCGGCCTGATCACCGGCGAGCGGCGCGGGACGTGGGTGTACTACCGCGTCCACCCCGAGGTGCTGGCGCGGCTGTCCGCGGTGCTCGTCCCCGGCGACGCGGTCGTCCCGGCTTGAGCTTCCCCTGACGACGTTCATCGTCTATCGTCGATGGACGATGAAAGGGGTCGCCATGCTGGACCGTGCCACCGCCGAGACCTACGCCGGGTGGTTCCGCGCGCTCGCGGACCCGACTCGCGTGCAGATCCTGAACCTGCTGGCCTCGGCCGGCGGCCCGATGACGGTCGGGGAGGTCGTCGAGCGGGTCAGCGTGAGCCAGTCGACGGTGTCCGCGCACCTCAAGGTCCTCGTCGAGGCCCGGTTCGTGCTGGTCGAGCCGCGCGGCACCGCCCGGCTGTACCGGGTGAACCAGCGCTGCCTGTCCTGCTTCCCGACCGCCGCCGACGTCGTCATGGGCCGGGACGCCGTCGCGTTCGCGGACGTCTCGTGCGAGGTCGCGTCGTGAACGCCATCGGCGACCGCTACGCCACCGCGGCCCGGCGAGCCCTGGCCGGGGAGGAAACCGGCCTGGTCGCCGACGCGGACCGGATCGGTGCGGTCCACTACGCCGGCGAAGACCTCCCGGCGGAGATCGTGGCGACCAGCATCGGCTGCGGCAACCCCCTCGCCGTCGCCGACCTGCACCCCGGCGAAACCGTGCTCGACCTCGGCTCCGGAGGCGGCGTCGACGTCCTGCTCTCCGCCCGCCGCGTCGGCCCGGCCGGGCGCGCCATCGGCCTCGACATGACCGACGAGATGCTCACCCTCGCCCGGCAGCACGCCGAACGGGCCGGCGTGACCAACGCGGAGTTCGTCAAGGGCACGATCGAGCGGATCCCGTTGCCGGCCGCGTCGGTCGACGTCGTCATCTCCAACTGCGTGATCGCCCTGTCGTCCGACAAGCCGGCGGTGTTCGCGGAGATCGCCCGCGTCCTGCGCCCCGGCGGCCGCCTCGGGATCACGGACATCCTGGCCGCCGACACCCTCACCGACGCCGAACGCGCGACCCTCACGGGTGCTGTCGAATGCGTCGGTGGCGCGCTCACCCTCGGCCGCTACCAGGCGCTGCTGCACGCGGCGGGCCTTGTGGGCGTGGAGGTCCGGCTCACCCACGAGGTCGGCGACCAGCTGCATTCGGCGATCATCCGCGCCGCCACACCGGCGCTCGCACCGATGGTGCCGGAGCACGCGGACGAGGTCCTGGCGATCTACCAGGCGGGGCTGGACACGGGGGAGGCCAGCTTCGAGACCACGGCGCCCGACTGGGCGACGTGGGACGCGGCCCACCTGCCGGCACACCGCCTGGTGGCCATCGACCCGGCGGGTCAGGTCCTCGGCTGGACGGCCGTCACGGCGGTGTCCTCCCGGTGTGTGTACGCGGGAGTAGTCGAGCACAGCGTCTACGTCCACCCGGATTCGCGGGGCCACGGCATCGGCCGGCTGCTGCTGAGCGGACTGATCGCGTCGACCGAGAAGGCGGGCATCTGGACGATCCAGAGCGGGATCTTCCCGTCGAACACCGCGAGCCGGGCGCTGCATCGGCGGGCGGGTTTCCGCGAGGTGGGGATCCGCCACCACCTCGGCCGGCACCACGGCCACTGGCGGGACGTCGTGATGATCGAACGCCGCAGTGAGGTAGCGGGCGCATAAAAGAACGGGACGGCGGGCGGGGTATTCCCCTCGACCGCCGTCCCGTGTCAGGTGGGGCTCAGAGCCCGATCACACGTCGTAGTACAGGGCGAACTCGTACGGGTGCGGGCGCAGCCGCAGGGGGTCGATCTCGTTTTCGCGCTTGTACGAGATCCACGTGTCGATCACGTCCGGCGTGAAGACGCCGCCCTCGAGGAGGTAGTCGTGGTCGGCTTCCAGCGTGTCGAGGACCGTGCCCAGGTCGCCCGGGACCAGCTTGACGTCCTTGGCCTCCTCGGGCGGGAGCTCGTAGAGGTCCTTGTCGATGGGGTCCGGCGGCTCGATCTTGTTCCGGATACCGTCGAGGCCGGCCATCATCATCGCCGAGAACGCCAGGTACGGGTTGCCCGAAGAGTCCGGGCAGCGGAACTCGGCGCGCTTCGCCTTCGGGTTGTTGCCCGTGATCGGGATCCGGACGCAGGCCGAGCGGTTGCGCTGCGAGTAGACCAGCGAAACCGGCGCCTCGAAGCCCGGCACCAGGCGGTGGTAGGAGTTCACCGTCGGGTTCGTGAAGGCCAGCAGGCTCGGGGCGTGCTTGAGCAGGCCGCCGATGTAGTGGCGCGCGGTGTCCGACAGGCCGGCGTAGCCCGACTCGTCGTGGAAGAGCGGCTGACCGTCCTTCCACAGCGACTGGTGGCAGTGCATGCCCGAGCCGTTGTCGCCGGCGAGCGGCTTCGGCATGAACGTCGCGGTCTTGCCCGCGGCGAACACCGTGTTCTTCACGATGTACTTGAACAGCTGCAGGTCGTCCGCGGCGTGCAGCAGCGTGTTGAACTTGTAGTTGATCTCGGTCTGGCCGGCGGTGCCCACCTCGTGGTGCGCGCGCTCGATCTCGAAACCGGTGTTCGTCAGGTTGCGGACGATGTCGTCGCGCAGGTCGGCGAAGTGGTCGACCGGCGGGACGGGGAAGTAGCCGCCCTTGAACTTCGTCTTGTAGCCCTGGTTGCCGCCGACCTCGTCGGTACCGGTGTTCCACCAGCCCTCGACCGAGTCGATCTCGTGGAACGAGGCGTGCTCGGCGGAGTCGAAGCGGACCGAGTCGAAGATGTAGAACTCGGCTTCCGGCCCGAAGTACACGTTGTCCGCGACGCCGTACTCGGAGATGTACTGCTCGGCCTTGCGCGCGATGTTGCGCGGGTCGCGGCTGTACGCCTCACGGGTGAACGGGTCGTGCACGAAGAAGTTGAGCGCGAGCGTCTTCGCCTTGCGGAACGGGTCGATCCGCGCGGTCGCCGCGTCCGGCAGCAGCAGCATGTCGGACTCGTGGATGGACTGGAAGCCGCGCACCGAGGAGCCGTCGAACGCGAGACCCTCTTCGAATGCCTCTTCGGTGAAGGCCTTCGCGGGGACCGTGAAGTGCTGCATCACGCCCGGCAGGTCGCAGAACTGGACGTCGATGACCTCGACGTCCTCATCGGCGATGAGGCGCTGGATGTCGTCTGGAGTAGTGGGCACCCTCGGTGACTCCTTCTCGTTCGAGCTCGTTCGGCAGTGCTCTCTTCGGCTCACGCTAAAAGTGCGGTGTTGCCCGACCGTCACCCGTATGTTTCGCCGGTGTTAACGGGTGGTCGATATCGGGTATCCGACCAGGTCGGATGTGCTCTACGCCACCGGCATACCCTAGACGGGTGGCGAGGTGGACCGGTGAATGGCTCCCCGGCACCGGTGACGGTGGCCAGGGCACTGATCAGCACGGCTCGCGCTGGCCGGGCGAGAAGTTCGGTTTGCCCGAGTCGGGCGTCGGCTCGGCGGCGAGCGGGGGCGCGCGGCTGCTCGGGCTGATCGTGGACCTGGTGGTCGCGGCGCTGGTCACGGCGATCTTCCTGCACCCCAGCCTGCAGGACCCGGCCGCGATGCAGGAGTTCAACCTCTGGTCCGGCGGCGTCTGGGCGATCATCTCGGTCATCTCGGCCGGCTTCTTCGGCTTCACCCCCGGCATGGGCGTGGTCGGCATCCGCGTCGCCCGCCTCGACGGCGCCGCGCTGGTCGGACCGGTGCGCGCGCTGGTCCGGGCGGCGCTGACGTTCGTCCTCATCCCGGCGGCGGTCCGCAACGCCGACGGCCGCAGCTGGCTGGACCGCCTGACCGGCACCGTCGTCATCCGGATGCGCTGACGCGCTCAAGAGAAAGGCCCCCGTCCGGATCCCGGACGGGGGCCTTTCTGCACGCGGGGGTCAGCGGCGGCGGATCGTGCGCTGGACGTTGCGCATCTTCGCGCCGGCCGGCATCGGGCCCTTCGGCAGCGCCGCGCCGCGGTTGCCAAGGGCGGCCAGCTTCGCCTCCAGGGCGTCGACCTGGGCCGGCTTGAGGTTGCGCGGCAGCTTCATCAGGTAACCCTGGAGCTTCTTCAGCGGGAGCTGGCCGTCTTCGTGGCCGATCGTCACGTCGTAGATCGGCGTGTCACCGATCAGGCGGGAGACGCGCTTCTTCTCCTGGGCGAGCAGGGTCTTCACCCGGTGCGGCGCGCCCTCGGCGACGAGCACCACACCCGGGCCGCCCAGGACCCGGTGCACCGCGTCGAGCTGGGTCGTCGCCGCGACGGTCGGCGTCACCTTCCAGCGGCCCCGCAGGTTCTCCAGCGCCCACGCCGCGGCGCCGGGCTGGCCGTCGGCCTTCGAGTAGACGGTCTTCTGGACCCGCCGGCCGAAGATGATCATGGCGAGCAGGGCGCCGAGCACCAGGCCCAGCGGCAGCAGCACCCACTGCGCGTCGAAGAAGAACCCGATCCCGAACAAGACGCCGGCGACGACGACGATCGAGCCCACCATCCACGGGATGAGCCACGGGTCTTCCTTGCGCTGCATCTTGAAAGCCTCGAAGAGCTGGCCACGGCGTGCCTTGCTCGCCGCGCGCTTCTCCTTCTTGGCCTGCTTGGCCGCTTCCTTGTCCTGCTGTCCCGCCATATGACCAGGATACGGCCGCGTGCCCCTGCCCCGATTCCCCGTCCCCCTCTGCGAGGATGCCGGACGTGACCGGCGTACTTTCCACCAAGAGCATCAACCGTCTGCTCGATGGCCTCGACCCCGAGCAGCGCGCCGCCGCCAGTGCCCCACGGGGGCCGGTCTGCGTGCTCGCCGGAGCCGGCACGGGCAAGACCCGCACGATCACCCACCGGATCGCCCACCTCGTCCGATCCGGGCACGTTTCCGCCGGTCAGGTGCTCGCCGTCACGTTCACGACGCGCGCCGCGGGCGAGATGCGGACGCGGCTGCGCGGCCTCGGCGTCGAAGCGGCGCAGGCGCTGACCTTCCACGCCGCCGCCCGCCGCCAGCTGCGGTACTTCTGGCCGCGCGTGGTCGGCGACCGGCCGTGGGACCTGCTGGAGAACAAGCTGCGGTACGTCGGCCAGGCCGCGAACCGGGCCAAGCTCGGCACCGAGGTCGAAGTCCTGCGCGACCTGGCGAGCGAGATCGAGTGGGCGAAGGCGTCGCTGATCAGCCCGGACGACTACCCGGCCGTCACCGCGCGCGCCCAGCGGGACATCCCGGCGCCGGCCGCGCAGGTCGCCCAGGTTTACCGCACGTACGAAGAACTGAAGAACGCCGCGCAGGTGCTCGACTTCGACAACCTCCTGCTGCACACGACAGCGGTGCTCGAGGAGCACGGCGTCGTCGCCGAGGAGTTCCGCGACCGCTACCGCTGCTTCGTCGTCGACGAGTACCAGGACGTCACGCCGCTGCAGCAGCGACTGCTCGACGCGTGGCTCGGCGGCCGTGACGACCTGACCGTCGTCGGCGACGCCAACCAGACCATCTATTCCTTCGGCGGCGCGTCGCCGCGGCCGCTGCTCGAGTTCACCCGGCGCTACCCGGACGCCACCGTCGTCCGGCTCGAACGCGACTACCGGTCCACCCCCGAGGTCGTCGCGCTGGCGAACCGGGTGATCGGCGCCGCGCGCGGCCGGCCGGCGGGTTCGCGGCTGAAGCTGATCGGCCAGCGGCCGTCCGGCCCGGAACCGCGCTTCGCCGAGTTCGACGACGAGGCGGTCGAGGCCGAGGCCGTCGCCCGGCGGGTGCGCGAGCTGCTGGACGGCGGCGTCCCCGCGAGCGAGATCGCGATCCTGTACCGGGTGAACGCCCAGTCCGAGGCGTACGAGTCGGCGCTGACCGAGGCCGGCGTCCCGTACCTGGTCCGCGGCGGCGAGCGGTTCTTCAACCGGACGGAGGTCCGGCAGGCGATGTCGGCGCTGCGGGCCGCGAGCGGCGACGTCAGTTCCGACCTGGTCACGACGGTCCGTTCGGTGCTCGCCCGGGTCGGCCTCACCGAGTCGCCGCCCGCCGGTGGCGCGGCCAAGGAACGCTGGGACGCGCTGCTGGCGATCGTCGAACTGGCCGAAGAGCTCGCCTCGACGGTCGCGGACGCGGACCTGCCGCGCTTCTGCGCCGAGCTCGACCAGCGCGCCGCGGCCCAGCACCCGCCGACGGTCGAGGGCGTGACACTGGCGTCCTTGCACGCGGCGAAGGGCCTGGAGTGGGACGCGGTGTTCCTCGTCGGCCTCGCCGAGGGGACGGTCCCGATCCTGCACGCCGGCGACGACGAAGCGGCGATCGAAGAGGAGCGGCGGCTGTTCTACGTCGGCGTCACCCGGGCCCGCGAGCACCTGTGGCTGTCGTGGGCGCTGGCCCGCACGCCGGGCGCGCGGCGCAACCGGCGGCGCAGCCGGTTCCTCTACGGCCTGATCCCGGAGGACCACCCGGCCGCCCGGGTGGCGCGGTCCCAGCAGAAGCCGTCGACGCCGGTCAAGACGCGCTGCCGGGTTTGCGGCGGGCCGCTGCTCGAGACCATCGACGTCAAGCTGGGCCGCTGCGGCCGCTGCCCGTCCACAGTGGATGAGGGCCTGCTGGAACGCCTGAAGTCGTGGCGCGGCGAACGGGCTCGCGAGCTGAAGGTGCCGCCGTTCGTCGTGTTCACCGACGCGACCCTGATGGCGATCGCCGAGCAACGCCCGGCCGACGAGGCGGCGCTGGTGTCGATCTCGGGCATCGGCGCGACGAAGCTCGAGCGCTTCGGCGCGGAGATTCTGGCCGTGGTCCGGGCTTCGTCGGCCTCCTGACGGTGGGTGCGCGCCGGTGCTGGCAATCCGGCGCGCTGAGTGCTGCCTCTCGGCGACGGTCGCGCCCGCATCGCCTCCGGTCACGCCTGGCCGGGTCCTGCCCGATGGAGCGGCCCCTTCGGGCGGCCTTCCGGGCGACCGCTCGCGCGTGGCTGCTGTCGCGTCCGAGCCGGTGGTGCGGCTTGCTCGCGCCGATGTGGCCTTGACCGCGTCCGAGCCATGATCGACGCGGCGAACCCGCTGCTCAGGGGCGATCTTCGTAACTTCGAGGATTTTCCCGTTAATTGAGTTGCCTCGGTGTGGTGGGGAGCAATAACCTGCCAGTACCGAGCCCGAAGGGCTCGGCTGGGGATCCACGTGATGCGCCGCCAAGCGGCCGTGTGTGCAGAGTACAGAAGGAGGTGCCGGTGAAATGACCATCAACATGACGCTCACGAACCCGGGCACCCGTCTGTCCTGCGCCGCGGAAGTCGCGGCCGCTCAGCGCCCGGGCACTGGTGTGTCCGTGAGCGCGCACGGGGTCCGTGGCATGCGTCGCCTCGAGCGGCGCTGGACCACCGGTGATGTCGTCGTCTTCGGGATCGATGGCGTTGTCGCCGCGTACCCGCAGGCTGACCTGCCGACCATCAAGCAGTTCCGTGTTCCGTTGTCGATACGGGAGCGAAGTTCCTGACCTAGTCAGGACACGAGGCTCACGAAGGCCGCGGAACCGGAAAACCCGGATCCGCGGCCTTCGTGTTTTTGGCTGCACAACCCAAGAGGAACAGCGTTGCCCAGCTCCATCTCCCAACCGAAAACCCGTACGACACAAGGAGGAACTGCCATGTCTTCGGCCATCGCCTACACCTCGGGTGAGGCAATATTCGCCGACCTGCTCGACCCCGTCGCCGTCCCCGACGTGGCGCTGCCCTGCCGTTCGGGCGACGCGGACCTGTGGTTCGCGGAGTCCCCGGCCGAGCTCGAGCGCGCCAAGGCGCAGTGCGCCGACTGCCCGGTGCGCGAGGCCTGCCTGGCCGGCGCGCTGGCACGGCGTGAGCCGTGGGGCGTCTGGGGTGGCGAGATCTTCGAGCGCGGTGCCGTGATCGCGCGCAAGCGGCCCCGTGGCCGTCCGCGCAAGAACGCCGCCGTCGAGCCCGCCGCCAAGGCCGGCGGCGATCACCGGAGCGCCGCCGCATGAGCGTCGAACCGGTCACGACCAGGGATTACGAAGCACACACCAGCAGCACGCAGCTGCAGTTGACCAAGACCGAGATCGAGGAGATCAGCGAGATGTTGCTTTACGAAGAACTGTCCAGGGCCCGAATACGGGATCTCGAGGAGGGGGTCCGCGCCCAGCGGGCCCGAGGTAGCGCGCGTGCCGCACGCCGCTGGACGCGAGTAGCCCGATGGGCGACCCGCCGGGCGGAGCGGTACCAGGACCAGAACTGAGCGCGAACCCCCGTCGCCACCCGGCGGCGGGGGCCTTCGTGCGTGGTTGGTGGCGCAAGTGCCGCGGCTGATGCGCGGTGGAGCTGTGCCGTGGCACGGCGCCGCAGAGCGCGGCGGCGCCGTGCCGTCGTGCCGCACTGGTTGCGGAGGGCTGTGGGGTGGGCGCCTTGCTGCGACCCCGCGGCCTTGTCGCCGTGGCCGTGTTGTTGTGGCGGGCGGGGGCCTCCTTCGGGTGAGCTGTTTCCGTGCGGTCGCTGGTGTTGAATGGGGTGATGTCCGGACACACCCACGACGACATCGACTGGGCGGACCGCCTGGCCCAGCTGCGCATGGCCGACACCCTCGACGCCGAAGCGCTCACGCCCGTCGCGCGGCGGCTCGTCGACGGGCTGTCGGAGCGACCTACCGTGGTCGATGTCGGGTGCGGGGCCGGTGGGATGAGCGTGCACTTCGCGCGTGAGCTCGCCCGGGGTTCCGGGGGCACCGTCGTGCTCGTCGACGCCACGCCGAAACTGCTCGCCGAGGCGCGGCGGGTTGTCTCCGCGGCCGCCGTCGAGGGCGTTGAAGTCGTGAGCCAGGCGGGTGACCTCGCCGATCCTGCTCTGGCCGGGCGGGTGCCCGCCGCCGACCTTGTGTGGGCGTCCGGGGTGGTGCACCACGTCGGCGATCAGCAGGCCGCGCTGCGCACGCTCGCCGGGCTCCTGCGGCCCGGCGGGGTGCTCGCCATCGCCGAGGGTGGGCTCGAGATGCGATGCCTCCCTTGGGAACTCGGGGTGGGCCGGCCCGGCTTGGAACAACGGCTGCTCGCCGCGCGGGGCGCCTGGTTCGCCCGGATGCGCGCCGGGATCCCGGGCAGCGTCGCCATGCCGTACGGCTGGCCGCGCGCGCTTCGAGAAGCCGGCTTCGAGGACGTCGAGTCGTTCGGCGCGCTCATCGACCACCCGATGCCGGGCTCGGACCTCCTGCGCGAGTACGTGGTGCACCGCGTCGGGTGGCTGGCCGAGTCGGTCGGGGAGTGGCTCGACGACGACGATCGCGCCGCGATCGCCGCGCTGACCGACCCGGACGGTCCGGACTTCCTCGGCCACCGGGACGACCTGTACCTGTTCGGCGCCAAGGCATTCCACTGTGGACGGTTGCGGTGAGCGCCCCGGAGCCGGTCGTGTGCACGCGCTGCGGTCGCGGCCGCAGCTCGGATGAAGACCCGGCTACGGCGCTCGCCTGGGTGTCCACCCGCGAGAGGGGTGCGGTGCGGTGGCTGTGCCCGGACTGCGCGCGGCAGCACGTGCGGGACATCGAGGGCAAGCTGCCGGACGAGTACTGGTGATCACTGCGGGCTCCTGAGAGGGAATCGTCGGGTTCTGCTCCCGATGGATCATTTCGTTGGACGGTGGAGGCTGGGTGCTGGTCGGGAGGCTCATGCGGCGTCGCCAATCGGTGTCATCGGGATCGCTCGGACCCGCGGTCTTGGGGTGCGGGACGCGTCGCCGAATGCCTTCGCCAGCTCCTGGGCGACCTCGTGGGGCACCTGGCGTAGCTGCCGAACTGTGCAGCGGACCAGGACGATCCCCGTTGCCGCCAGTGCCAGGTGGCTGAAGCCGCCCGTGGGGCCTGGGCCGCAGCGGTACTGCCAGGCCAGGCCGATCTCGTCCCACCACGCGTCGGCCTGGCCGATGCGGCGGCCCCGGCGGTCGCAGATCGTCACGTCCCAGTTCGGCGGCGGGAGCCGGGCCGCGTCCAGGACGCGGGTTGCCAGGCCGTGGGCTCGGATCGGCCCGTCGTCGAGTTCGCGGAGCACCTTCCGGACCGCCGCTGTGCCGCGTTGGGGCCCCGCGTCGAGCTCTGTCAGCAGCTCCTGGCGCTCGCACAGACCCCAGTAGAGCGGCAGTGTCAGCAGATTCCGGATGCGCGCCGGGTCGGGTTCGGCCCTTGCCAGGTCGAGCGTCGCGCGGGCCGGTGGGGCGAACGGCAGCCCGTCGACCACGACCGGGTCGGGCATCCGGGCCGTGCGTGCCGCGCGGACCCCTTCGCAGGCCGCCACCCGGCAGTACGCGGGGACCAGCAGCTGGATCTCGCCGGCCGCCGGGCACTTCAGGCCGTGGGCCTGCAGCGCGTCGGCGCCGGTGATCGCCACCTTCGGCCCGTAGCGCACGAGCGCCGCTTGCAGCAGCTGCCGCCGCGTCGGCGCGGTGTTGCGCAGCAGGACGACACCGGGGTGCAGGCGGCGCCACGGCCCGCCGGGGCCGCAGAGCCGCCGGGTTCTTCGATCGGACACCCCGGCCCTGCGTAGCTGTTCGAGGTTCATCACCTCGCCGGCGTCGGAATTACTGAGGGACAGCGGGTCAGTGCGTTGCGTAGCGGTCATGCATCGAGCATGGCGGCTCGGCCAACCGGGTGGAACCCCGTTCCCCGCAGCTGTGGACAACTCGCCCGGATCCGCCCGTTCGAGGCCCAGCCTGTGGACAACTCAGGCGGCGAACCCGGGCTGCCAGCGCTCCACGATGCCCCTCGCCGGGATCTCCGCGTCGAGCTGGCAGAGGATGCCCGTCGACCCCGCCGTCACCCGGTGGATCATCAGGTACTCGGGCGGCAGGTTGAGCGAACGCCCGACGCGGAAGTCGTTGCCGCGGCTGTCGCCCACCCGTCCCGCCTGCTTCTGCATCCACCGGCGCGTGAAGTGGAACGTCGGTTCGGCCAGCGGCTCGGTGAACGGCGCCAGGTAGGCGAGCACCTCGTCCGCGGTCAGGTCGCTGTCCGGCCGGATGAACCGGTTCTCCCGCAGCAGGCGCATCAACCCGGCGGACTCGCCGTCGAGGGCCAGCCGCGTCATCTCGCCCAGGTGGCGGGGGATGCCGTCGGGCAGCCGCGCGACGCCGCCGAAGTCGATGACGCACAGCCGTTCGTCGGCCGTGATCATGAAGTTGCCCGGGTGCGGGTCCGAGTGCAGCAGGTGGACGCGCTCGGGGGAGGAGTAGTGGAACTCCGCCAGCAGCCGGCCCGCGAGGTTCCGCGTCTCGCGGTCGCCGTCCGCGATCACCTTCGACAAGGGCGTGCCGTTCGCCCACTCGGTCACGACAACCTTCGGCGCGCTGGCCACGACCCGCGGCACGAGGATGCCCGGGTCGCCGTCGAATGCCTTCGCGAACGCGCGCTGGTGCTGGGCTTCGGCCTGGTAGTCGAGCTCCTCGTTCATGCGCTCGGCGAGCTCCGCCAGCAGCGGCTTGACCTCGGTGCCGGGCACGAACGCCTGGAACAGCCTGCTGAACCGCTGCAGCTGCCGCAGGTCGCTGCGCAACGCCTCGTCGGCGCCGGGGTACTGCACCTTGACCGCGACTTCGCGGCCGTCGTGCCAGACCGCGCGGTGCACCTGGCCGATGCTCGCGGCCGCCGCCGGCTCGTCGGTGAACGAGGCGAACCGGCTGGTCCAGGTGCGGCCCAGCTGCTCGGCGAGCACCCGGTGGGTCTGCCGGACCGACATCGGCGGCGCGGCGGCCTGCAACTTCGTCAAGGCTTCGCGATACGGCTTCGCCATGTCGTCCGGGACCGCCGCCTCGAACACGCTCAGGGCCTGGCCGAACTTCATCGCGCCGCCCTTGAGCGTGCCGAGCACCTCGAACAGCTGCTCGGCGGCCTTGGCCGACAGCGTCGCGTTCACCTGCTCCGCGCTCTGGCCCGCGAGCCTCTTGCCCCAGCCGCCGACCGCCCGCCCGGCGATGCCGAGGGGCAGGCTGGCGAGCTTGGCGGTACGGGCGGCACCCTTGCGCGGCATCGCGGGGTCACGATCGCCTGGGTCGCGGAAGTCGGTCACACCGGCGATTCTGCCTTGCGGCGTCGGGCGCGCGCAGCCTGCTCGCGACGTCTTAGTGGCCTACGTCTCCTGGAGTACCGCCCGCGCGCCGCAGCCGCACCGCGGGTGCGGTGGCCAGCCGCGGTGGCGGATGCGGCCGTCGAAGGCGTCGATTTCGAGGGTCGCGTTCCACGCCGGTGGCGCCGCCTCGGCGGGCGAGAGCAGCCGCATGGCCTGCGCGACCGCCAGTGACGCGCACGCCTGGACCGCGCCGAGGTCCGGCCGCTGGTGCCGGCCGGCCAGCTGACCGGCGACGCGGGGCCAGCACGGGTCGAGGTCGGTCCGGTGCAGGTCGGCGCAGCGCAGGCACGAGCTGCGGCCCGGCACGACCAGGGGCCCGACGATGCCCGTTCCGTCGCGGACGCGCACGAGCAGGTGCGGGACGCCGTCGTCCATCAGCTCGGCGACGACCTCCGGAGCGGGGACGACGGCGTCGGTGAGCAGCACCAGATCGGGGTACCGGTCCTGCAGGCGGGTGACGCGGACCTCGGGGTCGACCCGGCGGAGCAGATCGGCGAGCACCTGCCGCCGGAGCCGGCCCAGGTGCGCGTCGGTGAAGCCCGAGCCGAGGTCGTGCTCGCTCACGGCGCCGGGCACCCGCAGGTCGACGTGCCCGACGCCGGCGTTGGCCAGCAGCACGGCGGCCGCGACCGCCACCCGGCCGTCACCGTGCACGGCGACCGCGGCCGCGCGGCGCCGGTCCGTCAGGGCTCTCTGGTGGTGGCGGGCGCGCAGGGACCAGAGGCCGGTTTCGCGGCGGAGAGCCGCGCCTTCGGGGCGGCCGGCGTCGGTGACCAGGCCGAGCGCGGTCAGCTGCCGCAGCAGTGTCCGCAGCTGGTCGCGGTGTTCGCTCTCCGCGAGCAGGATTCGCTCGACGGGCTTGCTGCCGTCGAGCGAGCGCAGGTGCGTGACCAGGTCCGGAGGCAGGTTTTCGACGACCACGCCGTGGCGCGGGTCGAGCCCGATCTGGATTTCGCGCGAGCCGCGTTCGAGCACGGTGAGGCCCGGGAGCAGGGCGGGGTGGGTCGGGAGCAGGACGGGGGGCATGTCCGCGGTGGAGAGGATCATGTCCGCAGGATGGCAGCCGGCGGCGACCGCAAAGCCCGCGAAGACGCCGGGACGGCCGAGTTGTCCACAGTTGGAAGCAGTTGTGGACAACTCGGGTCTGTGACCTTAAGGCGCTCGGAGTTGTCGGTGCCTGGCCTTACCGTTGTCGGGTGGTCGAAGCACGGATGCCCTCACTGAGAGGCCGGGGGGAGACGAACCCCCCGTCGGACACACCCGGACACAGGGTCGAAGTGCGGCGCAGCCAGCGCCGGCACCGGACGGTCACCGCGTACTGGAACGACGACACGCTCGTCGTGCTCATCCCGGCGCGGATGACCAGGGCGGAGGAGAAACACTGGGTCGCCGAGATGGAGCGCAAACTGCAGCGCTCGGAACCACGTCGGCCGGCGTCCCCGAAGACGTCGGACGAAGCCCTGCTGGCGCGCTGCGCGCTGCTCTCGGGCAAGTACCTGGCCGGTACCGCGGTGCCGGCGAGCGTCCGCTGGGTGCCGCCGATGCGCACGCGGTGGGCGTCGTGCACGCCGGTCGACGCGACCATCCGGGTCAGCGAACGGTTGCGCAAGGTGCCGCCGTGGGTGCTCGACTACGTGCTGGTGCACGAGCTGGCGCACCTGCGCGAGCCCGGCCACGACGCGGCGTTCTGGGCGCTGGTGCGGCGGTACCCGAAGACGGAACGGGCGATCGGCTACCTCGAGGGGCTGTCGGCCGCTGCCGGGTGGGGGATCTCCGCCGAGGACTGACCGGGTGACGGTGGCCGGGGTGATCCGTGGTTGCGGGTCACCCCGGTTTCGTCCGGGTGCGGGCGTGGCAGGGCAGTGGCGGGTTGGCGGGCGGCGCGGGTGGTTAGGCGGTCGGCTGGCGTGCCTAGGTGGACGACTCGCGGACCTGGGTGGACGACTCGCGTGCCTGGGTGGACGACTCGCGTATCTGGGTGGACGACTCGCGTGCCTGGGTGGACGACTCGCGTATCTGGGTGGACGACTCGCGTGCCTAGGTGGACGACTCGCGGACCTGGGTGGACGACTCGCGGACCTGGGTGGACGACTCGCGGGCCTGGAGGGTTCGGTCTGGCGGGTGGGGCGCCGGGGGTGGAAATGGAAGCGGGCGCCTCGCGGTGCGAGGCGCCCGGCTCCGGGGTTACTGCTCAGCTCTTGCCCTCTTCGGGTTCGTCGCCGGAAGGGTTCGGGGGGTTCTCCTTCTCCCGCTCCTCGCGCTCCGAACGTTCCGTGCGCTCCAGCTCGGCGATCGGGTCCAGGTCGTCGATCGAGCCCGCCGTTCCCACTCGGTCGGCGAAGTCGAGGGGCTCGTCCAGGTCCTCCGCCGTCGGCATCAGGTCCGGGTGGGACCAGAGGCCGTCGCGCTTTTCGAGGCCGTGGCGGTCGCCCACCAGCTTCCACAGGGACGAGGCCGCTCGCATCCGGCGGGGGCGCAGCTCCAGGCCGACCAGGGTGGCGAACGTCTGCTCGGCCGGGCCGCCCGTCGCGCGGCGGCGGCGCAGCGTCTCGCGCAGCGCGTCCGCTCCCGGGAGGCGATCGCCGACCGCTTCGGCCACCACCACGTCGACCCAGCCTTCGACCAGGGCCAGGAGCGTCTCCAGGCGGTTCAGGGCGCCCTTCTGCTCCTCCGTCGTCTGCGGCTCCAGGAGCCCGGACGACATCGCTTCCTCGATGCTCGCCGGGTTCGACGGGTCGATCCGGCCGGCCAGCGACTCGAGCGCGGACGTGTCCACCGTGATGCCGTGCGCGAACTCCTCGACCGTCGCCAGCAGCCGCTGGCGCAGCCACGGCACGTGCGTGAAGAGGCGCTGGTGCGCGGCCTCGCGCGCGGCCAGGAAGACGAGGATCTCGCTGTTCGGCAGCTCCAGGCCCTCGGCGAACTTCTCGATGTTCGCCGGCAGCAGCGCCGACGTCCCGGCCGGGGCCAGCGGGAGGCCGATCTCGCTCGAGGTCAGCATCTCCGACGCGAGCTGCGCCAGCGCGCTGCCGAGCTGGGAGCCGAAGGCCATCCCGCCCATCTGCCCCATCATCTGCAGCAGCGGGCCGGCGGCCTGCTTGGCCTCCTCCGGCAACGCCTCCATCCAGGCGCCCGAGACCTGGCGGGCGACCGGGTCGCACAGCCGCTGCCAGGTCGGCAACGTCTTCTCCACCCAGGTCCGCGGCGACCAGGCGACCGTCGACGTCGCGCCGGCCGGCAGGATCGTCGCCGCGTCGAGCCACAGCTCGGCGAGGTGGGCGGCGTCGCGGACGGCCGCGTTGGAGTCGTCTCCGCCGGAGAAGCCGAGCTTGCTCTCGCCGGTGTTGCCGGCGCTGCCCAGGTTCTGGAGGGCGATCTGCTTGGCGAGGTCGTAGTTCACCGGCCCGCTGGAGGTACCGGCCTGGCTGAGCATCTGGCCCAGCTGGCTCAGCATCTGCCCGAGCTGGTTGAAGGCCTCGGCGCCGGACTGCTGCCCGCCTTCCGAGGGGTCGTTCTCACCTCGTTTGTCGGGATCGGAAGGTCCGAAGCCGAACGGGGGTTTGCTCATGTGTCCACCGTACGCGGGTCGAGGGCCCCGGAGCGCGTCAACCGGACCCATGTGCGTGGCCTTCACCGAGAAGCGAACGCGGTCACCGTACGCTGTCGGTCGTGACCAAGTCCTCCGAGGAGACCGCCCCCGCGAAGAGCGCCCCGGAACCGGCGGCGGAGCCGGCCGGCGAGGCCCGGCGGATGACCCGCCGCGGCTGGACTCTGGTGGTCAGCGGCTCGCTGTTCCTGATCTTCGTGGTGCTCGGCTCGGTCGTGCCGGTGCCGTTCGTGGCGATCAGCCCGGGCCCGACCTACGACACGCTGGGTCGCGACGCCGCGGGCAACCCGGTCATCCAGGTCACCGGTCACGAGACCTTCCAGACGACCGGCGAGCTCCGGATGACGACCGTCTCCCTGCACGACGGCGTCACGCTGTTCCAGGGCCTCGGCTTCTGGGCGAGCGGCCGGTACGCGCTCGCGCCGCGCGAGGAGTACTTCAAGCCGGGCGAGACCAACGAGCAGGTCAAGCAGGAGAACATCCAGCAGCTGCAGGACTCGCAGACGAACGCCCAGGTCGCCGCCCTGCGCAAGCTCGGCTACCCGATCAAGGTGCTGGCGAAGCAGATCGTCTCCGGCAGCCCGGCCGACCACGTGCTCTCCCCGGGCGACCGGCTGATCACCGTCAACGGCAAGAAGATCGTCGAAGCCGCCGACGTGCGGGCCGCGCTGGCCGGCACCCTGCCCGGCCAGACCGTCCAGATCACCTTCCAGTCCGACGGCCAGCCCGAGCGGACCGTGCCGCTCACGCTCGCCTCGCGCCCGGACCGCACGGAGGGCTTCATCGGCCTCACCGCGGTCGACCGCGCCGACGCGCCGTTCACCGTGAACATCTCCCTGCAGGACGTCGGCGGCCCGTCGGCCGGGCTGATGTTCACCCTCGCCATCATCGACCGCCTCAAGCCCGGCGACCTGGCGGGCGGGCGGCACATCGCCGGCACCGGCGAGATCACCGAGACGGGCGAGGTCGACCCGATCGGGGGGATCTCGTTCAAGGTCGTCGGCGCCCGCGAGGCCGGCGCCACCGACTTCCTGGTGCCCGAGCACAACTGCGCCGAAGCCAAGACGAACGCGCCCGCCGGGCTCAACCTCATCAAGGTGTCCACACTGGACGACGCGCTCGCCCAGCTCGACAACCTGAAGGCGGGCCGGCCGACGGCGTCCTGCTAGGGCAGCAGCGTGGCCTTCAGCGCCTCGAGCAGATTCGGGGCCAGTTCGGGGCTTTCCACGATCTCGTCGACCGATTCGTCGGTGCCCTCGGCCGTGCCGATGCCGCGCAGCCGCATCACGCACGCGCCTTCGCCGTCGCGCAGGACCGCGGCCACCAGCCGGGCTTCGGTCCGCTGCGGGTGGTCGGCGGCCGCGCGGCGCAGGCTCTCCGAGTCCGCCTCGGCGACGTCCGGCAGCTCCGACTCCGACCCCGGCGGCAGCACGATGATCTCCTGCGCCAGCGCGCACCCGATGACCAGGTCGGGCCAGGCGATCCGGCCCAGCGCCTCGGCGAGGTCGCCTTCGGGCAGCGCCTCCTGGGCCACCGGCGTCAGCGGGTTCGTGCGGTCCAGCTGCCCGGCCAGCTCCGGCTGCTCGTCGAGCAGCGCCGCGGTCGGCACCAGGGCGAACAGCTGCGGCGGCTGGTCCCAGCCAGCCGCGGCCATGAACTCCTCGATCTCGCGGGCGAGAGCGGCCACGCCGGCCTGCTGCGGTTCCATGCGCACATCGTGTCAGGCCGGTCCCCGCGACACTGCCGCGAGTCCGGTTTGGGCGGGTCCCGGGAACTTCACGAGGCATCCGTAGAGTTAGGGAATCAGGGGGCGCACGCGCCCCTGCTCAAGTGCTGACGAAGACAGGAGCGTGTGCCGTGGCGACTCGGCCCCCGGTGAGCCTGCCGAAGCTGTCCCGGCGGAGCCGGATCCTCCTCATCATCGCCGCGGTGATCGTGCTGGCGCTGCTGCTCGGGGCCCGCCTGCTGGACACGTACGTCGACTGGCTGTGGTTCGGCGAGGTCGGCGCGCGATCGGTGTTCACCACCCAGCTGGTCACTCGCATCGTGCTGTTCTTCGCGGTCGGGCTGCTCGTCGGCGGGGCCCTCGCGATCAGCCTGATGATCGCCTACCGCACCCGCCCGGTGTTCGTGCCGATCTCCGGCGCCGACGACCCGCTGGCGCGCTACCGCTCCGCGATCGTCGCCCGGATCCGCCTCTTCGGCGTCGGCATCCCGGTGCTCACCGGCCTCATCGCCGGCCTGTCCGCCCAGAGCGACTGGCAGGTCGTGCAGCTGTTCCTGAACGGCACCTCGTTCGGCCAGACCGATCCCGAGTTCGGCAACGACGTCGGCTTCTACGCCTTCGACCTGCCGTTCTACAACTGGCTCCTCGGCTGGCTGTTCATCACGGTCGTCATCTCCTTCTTCGGCGCGCTGATCTCGCACTACGTCTTCGGCGGCATCCGGCTGGCCGGCAAGGGCGGCCAGCTCGCCGGTCCGACCCGCGCGCAGCTCGCCATCACCGTCGGCCTCTTCGTGCTCCTCAAGGCCGCCGAGTACTTCTTCGACCGGTACAACCTGCTGCTGTCCGACCGCGGCGCCCCGCTGTTCATCGGCGCGACCTACACCGACCTGAACGCGGTCCTGCCGGCGAAGCTGATCCTGCTGTGCATCTCGGTGATCTGCGCGATCGCGTTCTTCGCCGGCGCGTTCCTGCGCAACCTGCAGCTCCCGGCCATCGCCCTCGTGCTGCTGATCCTGTCCAGCATCCTCGTCGGCGTCGCCTGGCCCGCCATCCTCGACCAGTTCTCGGTGAAGCCCAACGCGAACGAGAAGGAAGCGACGTCCATCCAGCGCAACATGGACGCCACCCGCCGCGCCTTCGGTCTCACCGACGTCCAGTACCAGCCGTACACCGGCAGGTCCGACGCCACCCCGGACCAGATCAAGGCCGACACCGGGACCATGTCGAACGTCCGGCTGCTCGACCCGAACATCCTCTCCGACACCTTCACCCAGCGCGTCGGCCGCGAGAACTTCTACGGCTTCCCGGCCAAGCTCGACATCGACCGCTACACCGTCGGCGGCGTCACCCAGGACTACATCGTCGCCGCCAAGGAGATCAAGACCGAGGGCCTGACCGGCAACCAGACCAGCTGGATCAACAAGCACCTCGTCTACACCCACGGCAACGGCTTCGTCGCCGCGCCCGCGAACACCATCGACCGCGCGGTCAAGGACGCCAACTCCGACGGCGGCTACCCGATCGCCACCACCAGCGACACGCAGAACCCGGCCGGCGCCGGCGCACCCGCCGTCGGCCAGCCCGGCATCGTGGTCAAGGAACCCCGCATCTACTACGGCGAACTGTCCGCCGCGGAATCCGACTACGCCATCGTCGGCGGCACCTCCGGCAACGCGCCGGGCGAGTACGACACCGCCACCGCCCGCTACACCTACACGGGCACCGGCGGCGTCTCGATCGACAACTGGTTCAACCGCCTCGCCTTCGCGGCCGAGTACGGCGAACGGAACATCCTGTTCTCCGACGCCATCGCCGACAACTCGAAGATCATGTACAACCGCGACCCGCGCGAGCGCGTCAGCAAGGTCGCGCCCTGGCTGACCCTCGACGGCGACCCGTACCCCGCGGTCGTCGACGGCAAGATCCAGTGGATCATCGACGGCTACACCACGCTCAACAACTTCCCGTACGCCCAGCAGACCCAGCTCGGCGCGGCCACCAACGACTCCCTCAACGGCGTCGCCCGGCAGGCCAACAGCTCCATCAACTACATCCGCAACTCGGTCAAGGCCACCGTCGACGCCTTCAACGGCACGGTGAACCTGTACTCGATCGACGACAAGGAACCGGTCCTCAACGCCTGGGAGAAGGTCTTCCCCGGCCTCGTGAAGCCGAGCTCCGAGATCTCCCCGGACCTGCGGGCCCACTTCCGCTACCCCGAGGACCTCTTCAAGATCCAGCGCGAGCTCCTGTCCCGCTACCACGTGAAGAACCCGCAGGAGTTCTACTCCCAGCAGGCCTTCTGGAGCGTCCCGCAGGACCCGACCGCCGAAGGCGGCTCCAACCCGGCCGCCGCCGGCGCCGCCAACCAGCCCGGCTACTACGTCCTCGCGGACACCCCGGGCCAGACCAAACCGACCTTCCAGCTGACCAGCTCCCTCACCGGGCTCCAGCGCCAATACCTCGCGTCCTGGATGTCGGTGTCCTCCGACCCGGCCGACTACGGCAAGATCCGCGTCCTCCAGCTACCCAGCGCGGCCACCGGAGCCACCCAGGTCGACGGCCCGGTCCAAGTCCAGAACCGCTTCCAGAGCGACCCACGCGTCGCCCAGGACCGCACCCTCTTCAACAACCCCAACGTCATCCCCATCTACGGCAACCTGATCACGCTCCCGGTCGCCGAGGGCTTCCTCTACGTCGAGCCCGTCTACATCCGGCAGCGCAACCAGAACAGCTACCCACAGCTGGCCCGCGTCCTCGTCTCCTACGGACCCAAGGTCGGCTACGGCGCCACCCTCCAGGAAGCCCTCGACCAGATCTTCGGACCCGGCACCGGCGAAGCCACCACCACGCCACCCCAAGCCGGCCAGCCGACGAACACACCCACGACCACACCCACCGCCCCGACCACGACACCACCCAACACCGGCGGCGGCGGCAACGCGGCCCTCGACAAGGCCGTCGCCGACATCCAGTCGGCCATCGCCAAACTCAAGGCCGCCCAGCAATCCGGCAACTTCACCGACCAAGGCAACGCACTCGCGGCCCTCGACGCCGCCGCCAAGGCCTACGAAGCCGCCAAAACCGCCGCCCCCGGCACCAGCACCCCACCCCCCAGCACCCAGCCAGGAGGGTGACCCTGCTTACCTCCGAGGCACCTGCTTTGCACCCTCGCGAAACCAGGGCGTAAGGTAGGTGTCACGACGCGGGGTGGAGCAGCTCGGTAGCTCGCTGGGCTCATAACCCAGAGGTCGCAGGTTCAAATCCTGTCCCCGCTACAGCGGTAGGAGGCGTGTGCTCGCGGAAATCGCGAGCCGCGCCTCTTTCGCATTCTGTTCTGGGGGTCGAACCCCCAGACCCCCGCCAGGGGGGCTTCGCCGCCCCTGGACCCCCCTTCGGGTGGTTGCCTACCTGGTTAGCCAGCCTTCGGTTGATCCTGTTGTTGAGGCTACGTAGCCGTCTGGGCGGACCAGGATGGTTGTCAGGTCTGGCCAGGGGAGGTTCTTCACCTTTTTTACGGTTAGGGCTGGGTGCGGGTTGGTTGGTGGGGTTTTTGTCAGTAGGACGAACTTTCCTTTGTGGAATGCGTTGCTTGCTGGGCCCTCCTCTGTCGGGAAGTCGGGGAGGCGTTGGCCTGCTGCTGGGTGGGTTTCTGTTGTGGGGTAAGCGATGCTCAGGCCGGAAACCAGGCCTGACAGGTGGTGTTGGACTTCCGGGAGGGCTGTTAGGTCTCGGAAGAGGGCTCGGAGGGCCAGCTGGTCTGGGGTCAGGGGGATCAGGGCGTTCTGGGCCGCTACGTTTTGGAGGACCTGGGCGGCTACCGTGCGGCGCTCGGTTTCGTAGGTGGCCAGGAGGGTTGCCGGGGCTCGGTTTTGGAGCTCCGCTGCCAGCTTCCAGCCCAGGTTCATCGCGTCCTGGATACCCAGGTTCAGGCCCTGGCCGCCTGCCGGGAAGTGGGTGTGGGCCGCGTCGCCTGCCAGGAGGACTCGGTTCACTTGGTACTTTGCGGCCAGGCGGGAGTCGTCCGAAAAGCGGGAGGCCCAGCGGATTTCGGCGATCTCCACCTCGCTGCCGAAACGCTCGCGGACCGCTGCGCGGACCTCTTCGTCCGTCACCTCGGCGCGGAGGTTCGGCGGGCGGTGCAAGCGGTCGCCGTAACTCAGGCGGTACAGGTTCGGCTCGCCCAGCGGGATCAGGCCGATGAACTTGCCCGGGCTCTGCGACGTCACCATGTTGGCCATCGAGCGCCACTCCGTCGGCGCGCCCGGAGGCGTCGACTTGAACCGGACGTCCGCCGAGACACCGTGGCCGCGGCCCTCGATGCCCTCGAACGGCAGGTTCAGCGCCTTCCGGACGGCACTGCGGCCGCCGTCGCAGCCCACCAGGTAGGCCGCCCGGATCCGGAGGCTGCTGGTGGTGACCGTGACGCCGTCGGCGTCCTGCGCGAAGCCGGTCAGCTCCTGGCCGCGGAGAACCTTCACGCCCTGCTCGGCCAGGCGCTCCTCCAGCGCCTCCTCGACCTTCGCCTGCGGGATCCCCAGCTGGTACGGGTGCCGCGTGTCCCAGCCGGCGTAGCTCACCGGGATCACCGCGAAGTGTCCGTCCGCGACGGTCGCGAACGACCGTTCCTCCGCGCGGCCCAGCAAACCGCGCAGGTCCAACACCTCCGCGGTGCGCGGCTGCAGGTTCAGCGCCTTCGACAACCCCGTCCGCTCGTGCATCCGCTCGAGCACCTGAACGTCCACTCCGGCCAGTGCCAGCTCGTTCGCCAGCATCAGCCCGGTCGGCCCCGCCCCGGCGACGACCACCTCCGCCGTCAGCTCGTTCATCCCCAGCTCCTTAACAACGTTAAATTGACCTGTTCCGAGGATGCCCTTAACATCGTTAAATTGTCAAGCCGGTACCGCGAGGAGAATCCAGAAAATGGCCCTGACCAGGCAGGACATCGCTCGATCCGGGCTGAAGCTGCTCAACGAAGCCGGGCTCAACGGCCTGACGCTCCGGCTGATCGCCGCCGACCTCGGGGTCAAGGCGCCGGCGCTCTACTGGCACATGAAGAACAAGCAGGAGCTGCTCGACGAAATGGCGACGCAGATGTACGCCGATTCGGCCGAGGACCGGCGGCCGCCGGAGTCGCTGGGGGAGTGGGACGCCGTCGCGTACGGCGCGCGGGCCCTCCGGCGGATGATGCTGGCCTACCGCGACGGCGGGAAGGTTTTCGCTGGTACGTACCTCGCCGACACGAGCCTGGTCGGCGAACACCCCCTGCGCCGCAGCATCGAAGCCGGGCTGGACGAAGCGCGGGCGAGCCGGGCGACGTTCACCGTCTACTGCTTCGTCGTCGGCTACGTCATCGAGGAGCAGGCTGTCCGGCCCATGCCGGGCGAGTTCGACGAGCGCTACCGCGAGTCGGCGGGTGAGGCGGTCCTGGGTGACGCCGACGCCCGGTTCGAGGACGGCCTGTCCATGGTCCTCAGTGGAGCCCGTCAGTGGCTCGGAGCGGGGTAACGCCTGGTCAGCGGGTTTCGGGACCCCCCTGTAAACGCCTTGAACGCACCGTGTAATCTTTCTCAAGTACCACAACGGCGCGGGGTGGAGCAGCTCGGTAGCTCGCTGGGCTCATAACCCAGAGGTCGCAGGTTCAAATCCTGTCCCCGCTACCACGAAGAGGCGCGTTCTCGGAAATCCGGGAACGCGCCTCTTTTGTCATGTTCGCGCAAGTTTCGCAGCCGACTTTTCCGCGAAACCGTCGAATGGCTGCGGATCCCACGATGTGAACCCCGTTGTCGGGTGGTTGCGGTGCGTGTCCGGGGTCCGCCAAGCCGGGGAGCGCCGCCCGCCGAACTCACCTGGGTGGTGGTTGCTTGGGCGGCTCGCGTGCGGCTGGTTGGACCAAAGCGTGGCCAGGGTGGTTGCACAGCGTGTCCGCGGTCCACAGTGGACCTGGTCGCATTGGGCCGAACGAGGGGATCTCACTAGCCACAATGGACAGATCTGCTGACCACTGTGGACACAGACGCCGATAAGTGGGAATGTAGGGGACGTGTCCGAATTGAATGCAACAGCCGCCGCCCTGCTCGGTCTGCTCCACGACGGTCCCGCCACCGGCGGGCAGCTCGTCGCGGGAGCCGGTGAGCGTTTCGGCGCCTTCTTCAGCGTCACCCGCAGCCAGGTGTACCGGGAGCTCCCGGCGCTGTCCAAGGAAGGCCTCGTCCGGCTCGGCAAGCAGGGCCCGCGCTCCAGCCAGCAGTACCTGATCACCGCCGCCGGCAAGAAGGCCTTCAAGGCCTGGCTGACGTCCGAGGCCGGCCCCGACCACCTGCGCAGCCCGCTCATCCTGCGGCTCGTGCACGCGGGGTCGCTGACCGCGAAGCAGCGCCAGTCGCTGCTCGAGTCGGCCCGGGCCAGCTACAGCCAGCAGCTCGACGACGCGAAGGCGGCCACCAAGGCGGCCGACGGGCCGTACGAGAAGGCCGTCGCCGAGTTCGCCCAGGCTCAGGCCAAGGCCGCGCTCAAGCTGCTCGACGCCATCCCCGCGGCCTGAGGTTCGCGCGCCCACGACCGGTCCTCGCAACCGGTCGTGGGTTTTGCCGTAACCTTGACAAACGTGAGTGATGAGTTCGACGCGGCACTGAAGGACCTGACCGGCAAGCTGACGCAGATCGAGTCGGTGATGGACCTCGACGCGTTGCGCGCCCAGGTGGCCGACCTGGAGCAGCAGGCTTCGAGCCCCAACCTCTGGGACGACCCGGAGGCGGCGCAGAAGGTCACCAGCCAGCTGTCCCACCGCCAGAGCGAGCTGCGCCGGGTCTCCGACCTGCGCCAGCGGCTCGACAACCTGGCCGTGCTCTACGAGCTCGCCGAGGCCGAGGGCGACGCCGCCAGCATGGGCGAGGCCGAAGCCGAGCTCACCGCGCTCGGCAAGGACGTCGACGGCCTCGAGGTCCGCACCCTGCTCTCGGGCGAGTACGACGACCGCAACGCCGTCGTCACGATCCGTTCCGAGGCCGGTGGCGTCGACGCGGCCGACTTCGCCGAGATGCTGCTCCGCATGTACCTGCGCTGGGCGGAGCGCCACGGCTACCCGACCGACGTCTACGACATCTCCTACGCCGAAGAGGCGGGCATCAAGTCGGCGACGTTCAAGGTCACCGCGCCCTACGTCTACGGCACCCTCTCGGTCGAGCAGGGCACCCACCGGCTCGTCCGGATCTCGCCGTTCGACAACCAGAGCCGCCGCCAGACGTCGTTCGCGCACGTCGAGGTGCTGCCCGAGGTCGAAGAGGTCGACCACGTCGACATCGCGGAGAAGGACATCCGCGTCGACGTCTACCGCTCGTCCGGCCCCGGCGGCCAGAGCGTCAACACGACCGACTCCGCGGTGCGCATCACCCACCTGCCGACCGGCATCGTCGTCTCCTGCCAGAACGAGAAGTCGCAGCTGCAGAACAAGGCGGCGGCGCTGAAGGTCCTCCAGGCCCGGCTGATGCTGCGCAAGAAGGAGGAGGAGCGCGCCGAGATGGACGCGCTCAAGGACGGCGGCTCGAGCTGGGGCAACCAGATGCGCTCCTACGTGCTGCACCCGTACCAGATGGTCAAGGACCTCCGCACCGAGTTCGAGGTCGGCAATCCGTCGGCGGTGCTCGACGGCGAGATCGACGGTTTCCTCGACGCCGGCATCCGCTGGCGGAAGCAGACCGGGGCGTAATCCCGACGCGGCGGGTGTTCGCACGACCGCTCACCGTGCGCGAATGCCCGCTGCTCCACCCGGGTGGCCCGGGCAACCGGGGCTTCACGAGACCGGTGGGTAGTATGCCGAATCGTGATCCGGCTCGAAGAGGTTTCCAAGGTCTACAAGACCTCGACGCGGCCCGCGCTCGAGCGGGTGTCCGTCGACATCGAAAAGGGTGAGTTCGTCTTCCTCATCGGTCCCTCGGGATCGGGGAAGTCGACCTTCCTCCGGCTCTTGCTGCGCGAAGAGGTGCCGAGCAAGGGCCGCGTGATGGTGTCCAACTTCGACGTCGCCAAGCTGGCCCGCCGCCGGGTCCCCCGCCTGCGGCAGACCATCGGCTGCGTCTTCCAGGACTTCCGTCTGCTGGCCAACAAGACCGTCGCGGAGAACGTCGCGTTCGCCCTCGAGGTCATCGGCAAGCCCGGCCCGACCATCAAGAAGGTCGTCCCCGAGGTGCTGGAGCTCGTCGGCCTCGACGGCAAGGCGGACCGGCTGCCCAACGAGCTCTCCGGTGGTGAGCAGCAGCGCGTCGCGATCGCGCGCGCGTTCGTGAACCGGCCGCTGGTGCTGCTCGCCGACGAGCCGACCGGGAACCTGGACCCCGACACCAGCCAGGACATCATGCTGCTGCTGGAGCGGATCAACCGCACCGGCACGACCGTCCTGATGGCGACCCACGATCACTCCATCGTGGACTCCATGCGGCGCCGAGTCGTCGAGCTGCAGCTCGGCCGGGTGATCCGCGACGACGCCCGCGGCGTCTACGGCATCGGTCGCTGACCTCCCCGCCCTTCAACGACCCCGACCCCAAGGACCTGCACCCGACATGCGCGCCAGTTTCGTCTTCAGTGAGGTAATCACCGGCCTGCGCCGGAACGTCACGATGACCATCGCGATGATGCTGACCACGGCCGTGTCGCTCGCCATGCTCGGCGGCGGCCTCCTCGCCGTGCGGACGATCGACAAGATGAAGGCCAACTTCCTCGCCGACGTCGAGGTTTCGGTCTACCTCACCGACGACATCAGCGCGACGGACAAGAACTGCACGCAGTCGCTGTGCAAGTCCCTGTGGACGTCGCTGCAGAGCAACGACGGCGTCGAGTCGGTCGTCTTCGAGAACCGCGACCAGGCGTTCGACCGCTTCAAGAAGATCTTCGAGAGCCAGCCGGAGCTGATCGCGCTCACCGGTCCCGAGTCGCTGCCCGCGTCGCTGCACGTGAAGCTGAAGGACCCGGACCGCAGTGACGCGATCGTCCAGGAGTACGGCGCCAAGCCGGGCGTGCGGAAGGTCGACGACCAGAAGAAGTTCCTCGACCGCGTGTTCAACGCCTTCAACGGCGTCCGGAACATGGCCTTCGGCGCCGCGCTCATCATGGCCATCGCCGCGCTGCTCCTGATCGCCAACACGATCCAGGTGTCCGCGTTCACCCGCCGCACCGAGGTCGGCATCATGCGGCTGGTCGGCGCGACACGGTGGTACACGCAGCTGCCGTTCCTCCTGGAGGCGGTGGTCGCCGGCGCGGTCGGTGCGGTGCTGGGGATCATCATGCTGATCATCACCAAGGCCGGCTTCCTCGACTCGGTGTTCACCGGGGACGTGTTCCCGAAGATCACCATGCTGGAGCTGCTGTTCCCGGTGGCGCCGATCCTGCTCGGGGTGTCCGTGGTGATCTCCGCCATCACCGGTTACGTCACGCTGCGGCTGTACGTCCGGCACTAGGTTTAACCGGCTGCTTGCGGCCCTGGATATCACGTAGAGTGGTCGTATGCCCAAGGAACGTGGCCAGAAGGTGATCGTGTCGAACCGCAAGGCGCGGCACGATTACTCCATCCTCGACACCTACGAGTGCGGTCTCGTGCTCGTCGGCACCGAGGTCAAGAGCCTGCGCGAGGGCAAGGCGTCCCTGGCGGACGCGTTCGCGACCGTCGACGACGGTGAGGTCTGGCTGCGCAACGTGCACATCCCGGAGTACACGCAGGGCACGTGGACCAACCACATGCCCCGGCGGACCCGGAAGCTGCTGCTGCACCGGCGGGAGATCGAGAAGCTCATCGGCAAGACCAAGGAGAGCGGGCTCTCGCTGGTGCCGCTGTCGATGTACTTCAAGGACGGCAAGGTCAAGGTCGAGATCGCCCTGGCCCAGGGCAAGAAGGCCTACGACAAGCGGCAGACGCTGGCCAAGCGCGACGCGGAGCGGGACATCAGGAAGGCCATGGGCCGCGCGCTGAAGGGCCGGTTCACGGAGTGACGGCGGGCCCGGCGGATGACGGTGACGTTGCTCGGTGGACGGCGTCGCTGGGCCTGCCGGGCCTGGTCGACCTGCACGTCCACTTCCTGCCGAAGCCGGTGATGGACAAGGTCTGGGCGTACTTCGACCAGGCCTCGACGCACTACGGCACCGCCTGGCCGGTCCACTACCGCACGTCCGAAGAGGAACGGCTGGACACGCTGCGCTCGCTCGGCGTCCTCAAGTTCGCGCCGCTGGTCTACCCGCACAAGCCGGGGATGGCGCAGTGGCTGACGGACTGGGCGCTGGAGTTCGCCGGGCGCGTCCCGGACGCGGTGCCGACGGGGACGTTCTACCCCGAGGCCGGCGCCGGGTCCGCTGTGGACGGTGCGCTGCGCGCCGGTGCCCGGGTGTTCAAGGCGCACGTGCAGGTGGGCGCGTACGACCCGCGCGACGAGCACCTGACCCCGGTGTGGGGTGCGCTGGCCGACGCGGGCGTCCCGGTCGTCGTCCACTGTGGACACGGTCCGTTGCGGGGCGACTTCACCGGGTTGTCGGTCTTCGGCGAGGTGCTGGCGCGCCACCCGAAGCTGACGGCGGTGCTCGCGCACGCCGCGATGCCGGAGTTCGGGGCCGCGTTCGACCTCATGGCGAAGTACCCGCGGGTGCACCTGGACACGACGATGGTGGGGGTGCCGTTCGCCGAGGCGATGTCGCCGCTGCCGCCGGACTGGACCGCGCGGCTGGCCGGCTTCGCCGACCGCGTCGTGCTCGGCACGGACTTCCCGAACATCCCGTATTCGTACGCGACGCAGCTGCAGGCGATCGCCGGCTGGGCGGCAGCCGACGATCGCCTGGGGGAGCCGTTCCTGCGGGCGGTCCTGCACGACACCCCGCTGCGCCTGCTCAACGCTTGAGCGCGGCCTGTTCCGAAACCGCCACCGCGCGGCCCAGCAGCCGGGTGCCGAGGTCGGTCACCGGGATGTGCTTGCCCGCCAGGAGGAACCCGGCCGTCGCGAGGACCACCCACGGCACCGGGCCGTGCGCGATGCCGTCCGACAGCGGGGCGAAGCCGTGCGCGGCCAGGCCGAGCAGGCCGCCGGAGACGAGCAGCCCGGCCACGACCAGCTGCGGCACCTTCGCCGTCGCCTCGACGCTGTCGCGCTGCATCTCGAAGTGCGCGAACAGCCGCAGCAGGCCCAGCAGCACCAGCCCGCACACGGCGAACCACGCGGGCGCCATGACCAGCCAGAACAGCGTGCCCGGCGCCGGGGTCTCGTAGCCGAGGCCGTAGACCGTCACGCCCGCCACCACGATCAGCGCCGGCATGTGCCAGAGGTAGACGCTCATGAACCGGGCGCCCAGCCAGGTCAGGGCGTGGCCGATGCCGGGGCGTTCGGCGAGCGCGTTGAGCTGGGGGCGGAAGGCGAGCAGCAGGCCGATCTGGCCGACGGCGAGGAACGCGAGGAGCACGGTCGGCGGGCTCATGTTCGACACCGGCGCGCCCGGCATGCCGATCATGCCGGCCGGGTACGGGCCGAACGCGACCATCAGCGCGGTGGTGCCGAACCCGGCCGCCGACAGCGTCAGCGCGGCGCGGCGGGTCAGCGCTCCCAGGCGGCCTTCGACGTAGTGGAAGCCGAGCTGGTGCACCGCGACCCAGACGAACACGGCGTTGGCGTACCCGACGTAGCCGATGTCGTTGAAGCGGGCGACGTCGACGAGGACGCCGGCCACCGCCAGCACCAGCGGCACCTTCAGCCCCCAGCGCCGGTGCGCCGCGACCATCAGCGGCGTGAGCAGCACGACCAGCACGTACACGGCGAGGAACCACAGCAGCTGAGCGGCGATCGCGCTCGCGACCTGGAGCGGTTGCGGGGGCACGCCCAGCCCGCGCAGGAAGTCCGGCATGACCAGCCAGACGGCCATCAGCGGCAGGACCGGCACCATCAGGCGCCGGATCCGCGCGGCGAGCCACTGGCGGGGTGACCCGGCGCGGCTCAGCGAGATCAGGTTGGCCGCGCCCCCGGCGAAGAACACCAGCGGCATCACCTGCGACAGCCAGGTGACGACCCACCAGCCCGGCGTCGCGAGGGCGTTGCCGGTGGCGAGGTGCCCGTCGGAGTAGGACAGCACCGGCATGACCCAGTGCTGGGCGATGACGGCGAGGATGGCCCCCGCCCGGACGACGTCGAGAAACCTGTCCCGGCCGCCGCGCGCGACCCCCTGGCTTGTCAGCATGCGTCGAGCTTGGTCGCTTCGACCTGCGAAAACAGCGGTGCTGACCGCCCTTTTCCGCCTCCGGCAAACCCCCACCCCGACCGGGGGTTGTCCCTACCTGAGCCCGTCCGGCTCAGGTTCGTGCTGCGTCGCGGCGACGCGGTACTCCCACCCGCTCTCGGTGAGACCGAGCTCGTACCGCGTCTCGATCTTCGGGCCGCCGTGCAGGTGGATGTGCCGGATGACGGCCCCCGGCACCGGCTCGGTGTCGCCGAGCTCCTGCACCCGGCCGTCGAGCGGGCCGCCGAAGAAGCGAACGCAGCGCGTCTCGTCGGTCATCTGCGCGCTCCTCTCCGGGGGGTCCGCTCATCGTAGGTGAGCGGTGTGGGGGGTGCCGCCCGCGGAACGGGTGACCGTATGTCCACTTTACGGGACTTTTGGTCACCGTCTGTTCGCTCGGCGTCGGAGCAGGTGGCGGCTGGGCCGGCCGGATCGCCGTGGGACGGTGGTGGCTCAGCGGCCGAGGTAGGTGAGGACGGCTCGGACGCGGCGGTGTTCCTCCGCGCTCGCCTCCAGCCCGAGCTTCGAGAAGATGTTGCCGATGTGCTTCTCGACCGCGCCGTGCGAGACGACGAGCGAATTCGCGATCGCGGTGTTCGACAGGCCCTGCGCCATCAGGCCGAGGACCTCGGACTCGCGGGCCGTCAGCGCGTCGAGCGGGTTGCGGCGGCCGCGGGCCATCAGCTGGGCGATGACGTCCGGGTCGATCGCCGTGCCGCCGTTCGCCACCCGGCGGACCGCGTCCAGGAAGTCCGCGACGTCCGCCACGCGCTCCTTCAGCAGGTAGCCGACCCCGCCGGCACCCCCGGAAAGCAGCTCCACCGCGTACGACTCCTCGACGTACTGCGAGAGCACCAGCACCGGCAGCCCCGGCACCTCCTTGCGCGCCGCCAGTGCCGCGCGCAGGCCCTCGTCGGTGAACGTCGGCGGCATCCGGACGTCGACGATCGCCAGGTCAGGACGGTGTTCGGTGATCGCGCCGAGCAGATCGTCCCCGTTGTCGACGGCCGCGACCGTCTCGATGCCCTCGTCGGCGAGCAGGCGGGTCACCCCGGCCCGCAGCAGCACGGCGTCCTCGGCGATGACTACCCGCATCCGGCCCCCAGGTTCTCAGACGAACGGGGTCCAGCCTATTCACCACTGGCAGGGGAGGTCAGCCCGGATGACCGTCGGCCCGCCCACCGGGCTGACCACCGTGATGACGCCGTCGATCGTCGCCGCGCGGTCCGCCAGGCCGGCCAGTCCGCCGCCGGGCCGCACCTCGGCGCCGCCGTGACCGTTGTCGGTGATCTCGACGACGACGTGCTCGTCGGTCCGCCACACCTTCACGCCCGCTTCGGTCGCTCCGGAGTGCTTCGCGATGTTCGTCAGCGTCTCGCCGACGATGAAGTACGCCGTCGTCTCCACCGCCGCCGGCGGCCGCGGGTCGACGTCCACCTGCACGTCGACCGGGATCGGCGACTTCGCCGCCTGCGCCGACAGCGCCGCGTCCAGCCCCCGGTCCCCGAGCACCGCCGGGTAGATGCCACGCGCCAGGTCCCGCAGCTCCGACACGGCGAGCTTGGCGTCCGAGTGCGCTTCGTCGATCAGCTCCCGCACGGCCGCCGGGTCCTGGTCGAACTTCGCCTTCGCCCGTCCGAGGCTCATCGCGACCGCCACCAGCCGCTGCTGCGCGCCGTCGTGCAGGTCACGCTCGATGCGCCGCCGTTCGGCCTCCGCCGCGTCCACCCCCCGTGCCCGCGAGGCCTGCAACCGCTCGGCCTTCTGCTCCAGCCGCTTCGTCCGGTTCGGACCCAGCAGCGCGACCCCCAGCTCGCCGTGCAACCAGCCCAGCCACGGCGTCACCCAGACCGCCATCGGCAGCAGCACGATCGACGCCAGCGCGACCGCCAGCTCCACGCACGCCAGCGGGAACGCCGCCATCAGGTAGGCCAGGTCCCGCCACGTCGTCGGGTCGCTCAGCCGCACCAGCCACCGCCGCAGCAGGGGCAGGCCCTCCTGCGAGCGCCGCTCCACCGGCGGCAGCGGCACGCGGAGCATCATGCCCAGCCAAGCCCGCTCGCGGTCGCCCGACCAGCGGACGAAACTCGTCGTCGCCAGCAGGATCGGGAACCCGACCCACACCGCCGCCGTCGCGACCCCCACCGCGATGCCCGTCACGATCAGCACGAACTGCAGGATCCGGAACACGAAGCTCACGATCATGTACACGATCGTGCGAGCCGGGTGCGGCCGCGGGTGCTCCAGCTGCTGCCCCTCGGTCATCCCGCCACCAGGTTCTTCTCTTCCGCGTCTTCCCACCAGCGCTCCATCCGACGGCGCTGGGCCACGGTCGTGCCCAGCAACGCGCCCGCCACCCGGGCGTGCAGCCCCGCCAGCGCCTTCGTCAGCGCCACCGACAACGCGATGAACAACACCCCCAGCGCCGCCCACGGTAGCGCTTCGACGGTCGAGTCCACGGTCAGCCACCGCACGTCCTCCGCCGGGAAGTAGTACGCGCTGTCCGGCAGCCACCGGAAGTAGATCGGCAGCCCGGCCAGCGCGAGACTCGTCGACCAGAACGCCGTCACCAGCACGAACTCGACCAGGCCCAGCGGGAAGAGGAGGAAGAAGTACGCCAGGTCCCGCCACGTCGACGGGTCCTTCAGCCGCGCCTTCCACCGGTCCTTCTGCCCACCGGCCGGCAGCGGCAGGTACGGCAGATCGATGTACCGGTCCAGCAGCGCGTAGACCCGCGCCCGTTCCATCCGTGCCCCGCCGCGCACGGCCAGCACGAGGAGCCCGAGCAGACCCACGCCCACCCAGACCACCGCGGTCCCCAGCCCAGCCGCCGTGAACGACGTCAGGAACCCGAACGCCAGCACCCCCAGCGGCAGGTTCATCAGCAGGAACACCACCGAACCACCGAACGGCGGATCCCGCCTCTCGCTCACCATGACCGGCTCCCTTCTGCCTCCTCAAGGATCGCCTCCCGGCAGGGCGGCCGACATGGTGCGCGCGGGCATCCCCGCGGTAGGGCTGGCCCTACCCGCCTGGAGCAAAGCAGTGGCGGGACGCGTTATGATGGACAGGTTGTGTTCCCACCAAGGGGGTGAACGGTTTCGACTTTGGACGTTGATTCAGGAGAAGCGTGCCGGTGCAGGCGAGAGACCACCGTTAAGCGTCATCGCAACCAAATAAGCGCCGACTCCAGTCAGCGCGAGTACGCCCTCGCCGCCTGAGCGAGTGCGTCTCTGTCGGCCCGGGTTCGCCTCCGGCCCGGGTACCGGCATCAGCTAGGAGGCTCAGCGACTGTCCCGGCCACGGGGAACAGTCGTGAAGCAAACAGTGGCTGGGCTCGTCACCTCGGCTTGTTCGCGTGACCGAGGGGGCCAAGCAGAGACGTAGCGGACTGCGCACGGAGAAGCCCTGTTGATACGCCAGAGGACCCGGGTTCAATTCCCGGCACCTCCACTTCGAGAAGGCCCACGCCCCTTCGGGGCTGGGCCTTCTCTTCGTTCTCGGGTGTTTTTCTGGGGGTCGAACCCCCAGACCCCCGCCAGGCGGGCTTCGCCCCCTGGACCCCCTCCCGGGGGCTTCGCCCCCGGACCCTGTTTTTGCCCTCAGGGGCTTCGCCCCGTCGGGCCTTCTACTGTCGGGGCTCCGCCCCGGACCCCGTTTGGGCTTCGCCCCCCCCGGCGGCTTCGCTCCGGAACCCGCCTTGGGGTTTGCCGCGGAGCCCGCGCCGGGATTCGCCCGGCGGGATTCGCCAGAAACCTGCCCGGGAGCTCCGCCGCCCTGGACCTCAGCCCGGCGGGCGTTGCCGCGGAGCCCGGCCTGTGGGCCTTGGCCCGGAACCGCCGGGAGCTTCCGGCCGGAAGGCTGCCGTGGGCGGGTTCCGGACCTCGTCCAGCGGCTTCACCTCCACCCCCAGCCGGGTTTTGCCTCTGCTCTTCTTCCCCCGACGTCCTCGTCGGGCGTCGAGATGGGTTACCGGAATGGGGGGTGTACTGGGGGTTGTTTTTTTGGGGTTCTTGTGGGTGGTGGGGGGCACTTTTGGGTGAGGGGGTGGGGGGTGTCATGCTGGGTGTCTTCGATGGTCCCTGGCACCGGCTGGGGCCCGGAAGTAGGTGGCCAGATGACTTGGGCCCGGCAAAGTGGCAGCTCTCTCGCCAATGATGAAGACAGCCGGATGGGGGTTATCCGGGCTGAGGAGGCCGTGCGGCTCGCCGAGCAGAATGATCGGGCCGTGATCACCGTGGCTGGGCACTCTTCGGATGTGACCGAGTGCACCGAACTGCTGGCCATGCTCGGGCTGGATGCCGGGCGGCGGCAGCGGGCCCGGGCTGTCTGAGCCTCACACCAGATCCGCCACGTGGACGACCTTGTTCCGGCCCGTGGCTTTCGCGTGGTAGAGCGCGGTGTCCGCCGCGTCCAGCAGGCGCTGGAGCGAGGCGCCTGCTGTCGGGTAGACCGCGATGCCGATCGAGACCGACAGACCGGTTATCTGCAGCTGACCCGCCGGCACCGTCAGGGCGCTGATCGCGTGACGGATGCGCTCCGCCACCGCGCCGATGTCCGGCTGGGCGATCCCCGGTAGCAGCACGACGAACTCCTCGCCGCCGAAGCGGCCGACCGCGTCGCCGCGGCCTCGGACCGCCGCGATGATCGCCTGCGCCACCGCGCGCAACACCGCGTCGCCCGCCAGGTGGCCGTACGTGTCGTTCACCTGCTTGAAGTGGTCCAGATCCAGCATCAACAGGCCGAACGTCGTCCGCTGGCGAGCCGCGGCCGCCAGCGTTCGCTCCGCCAGGGCGTGCCAGCCGCTCGTGTTGTACAACCCCGTCTTCTCGTCGCGGTGCGCCGCCACCTCCAGCTGCTTCACCAGCACCGTCCGGTGCAGGAGCAGCAGCGGCGGGAGAACCAGCACGGCCAGACCGGGCAACGTCGCCAGGGCCAGGGCGTTCAACGCCCCCAGGCAGAGCGTCGCCAGCTCGAGGCCGTTGTCCGACCACGTCCCGAACAGCGCCGCCGGGGTGTGGCCGACTTCGCGGCGGGCCGGGAGCACCAGGACGGCGTTGACCACGAAGAACGTCAGGCCCGCGGCGGCCACCGTGAACGTTCCGGCCCAGCTGTGGGCCGCCGCCGAGCGGATGTCGGCCAGCCCCGCCAGGCGGAGGACCGATTGGGCGGCGTAGCAGGAGAGCAGGATGATCGCCGCGTTGCTGGCCGTCCGGGACGCGGGGACACGCTGCAAGCGGTACCAGCTGCGGACCGCCAGGTGCACGTACAGGCCGATGACCAGCACCGCCAGCAGGAGCGGGGGCAGGAGCAGGACGCCGGCGAACGTCCAGACCGACGTCATGTTGATGTGCGGTGTGCCCGACACCCGGCGGCGGATGCGCTCCACCCGGCGGCCCGTTTCCGACTGGACCACGCCCAGGACCAGCAGCGCCGCCAGGATCAGCAGCGTGCGGCGGTCCACCGCGACCGGCGACGGGCGCAGGGTCAGCACCACCGCCACGGCCTCGCTCACCAGGCAGTAGACGATCACCCGCGGGCCCTGCCGCCACAGCGCCCAGCGCCGCGGTGCCACGAGGACGTCACGAAACCGGGGTACAGAGCGCGGGATGCCGCCGCCGGTCCGCATACTCATGGTGTCCGGCCGGTGACGGAGCCGGTTCGGCTCGAGGTCGTGAAGGGAGGCGCGCCATGTGCGGACGCGACAACTGAGGTCATCGTTCCTCCAGCCCGACCCGGCTGACCCGGCGCCACGCCCTCGCGATCGGCACGGCCACCGCGGCACCCGCCGCCCCGGCCACCGCGATGGTGTGGGCCGGGCTCAGCACGTCGGCCAGCACGCCCGCCGCGGCGGCGCCGACCCCCTGGACAGTGATCAGGCCCGCCGAATTCACCCCGGCGCACTGCGCGCGGTGCTCGTCCGGCACCCGCCGCATGAACGACACCGTGCCCTGGATGTTGTAGCCGGTCGCCAGCAGCCCCGACGCCGCCAGCAGCACCACCGCCGGCACCAGCCCCGGCCGGACCACGAACACCACCAGCGGCAGCCCGGCCGCGATCCCGAGCCACCCCAGCCCGCGGACCTGCGCGTGTTCCGGGATCCACTTGCCGAACACGACGCCGCCGAGCACGCTGCCCGCCGGGTCCGCGGCCATGAGCAGCCCCACCAGCGTCGCGCCCGCTCCGATCCCGGCCGCGTACGGCGCGGCCAGGGCCTCCGGCACGACGTAGAACCCGGCCAGCCAGTTGAGCGCCACCAGCGTCCGCAGCGCCGGGTCCCGCCAGATCAGCCGCAGCCCCGCGGTCGTCGACGACAGCCAGGCGGCCCGGACCGCCTGCGCGACCGCTGCCCGTCGCCGGACGCCCGAGACCAGCAGCAACGCCGAGAGCAGGAACGTGACCGCGTCCAGGGCCAGTGCCGCGGACGGCGCGAGCGCGGCGATCAGCAGGCCGCCACCGGCGAACCCGGCCAGCTGCGCGGCCTGGATCGTCACGTTCCGCAGGGCCATCCCGACCAGGTACCGCTCGCCTTCGAGGACCGACGGCAGCAGCGCCTGCTGCGCCGCCTTGAACGGCCCGCCCAGCGCCGTCAGCACCGCGACCAGCACGCACAGCGCCCACAGCGGGACACCGGGGATCGCGATGACCGCGACCAGCGCGGCCCGCGCCAGGTCGGCCGCGATCATCACGTCCCGCCGCGGCCACCGGTCACCCGCGCCGGCCAGCAGCACGCCGCCGAACAGCGACGGCACGTACGTCAGGGCGTAGGTGAGTCCGGTCAGGGCGGCGGAGGACGTCCGTTGGTAGACGAGGACGGCGAGCGCGACCCTGGCGAGCTGGTCACCGCAGATGGACAGCAGCTCGGCGGCCCACATGGCCCGGAATTCGGCGACGGCGAGCACCGCGCCGAAGCCCACCTTCGTCACCCGTGCGTCGTCCATCCGCCGGCGCCTTCCCCTCGCGCCCCCACATCGCCGGTGCCCCTCGAAACCGCTGTTCAGTCACGGTAATCACCCACCGAAGTGGAATCGAGCCGTTCGGTGACAGTTGCCCCGATCGCACCAGCGCATCAGCCCGGGTGGCCGCCGATCCGGCTGGTCAGCTCGGCGGCCGTCGCTGCGACCTCCGCCGCCAGTTCCGGCCAGGTCTCCTCGCACGGCTCCGCGGCGCAGTGGTGGCGCAGCGTCACGCTGATGGCCGCCATCGGGCGGGCGCCGTGGTCGAAGACCGGGCAGGCCACCGACGCGAAGCCGTCCGTGACGTGGCCGTCTTCGACCGACCAGCCGAGCCGGCGTTCGGCGGTGAGCGTGCGGCGCAGTTCGGCCAGCGTGCCCGGGCCGCGCCCGGTGCGGAGGACGAACGCCGACGCCGACGGGAACAACGCGCGGACGTGCGGCGCCGGCAGGTGGCGCAGGATGGCCCGGCCGGACGCGGTGAGCTGGGCGGGCAGCCGGACGCCGACCTCCGTCACCAGGGTCTCCGGGCGCGCCGGGCGTTCCTTGATCAGGTACAGGGATTCGTTGCCGTGCAGGACGCCCAGGTGCGCGGTGTGCCCGGCGCGGTCGACGAGCTTGCGCAGCAGCGGCCCGGCCAGCCGTTCGAGGGGGTCGTGGCGCAGGTAGGCCGAGCCCAGCTCGAAGGCGGCGATGCCCAGGCCGTAGCGGCGTTCCGCGGGCAGGTGGACGACGAAACCGGCTGCTTCCAGCTCGTTGAGCAGGTGGTAGGTCGTCGAGCGGGGGAGACCCGCCTCGCGGGCGATCGCGGCCGCCGTCACCGGGCCCGGGCGCGTCGCCAGCAGCCGCAGCACCGCGAGGCCGCGGCGCAGCGCCGGGACTTCGCTGCTCTCGCCCATGTCCCGAGCCTAGTCTGGGATACCAGACACAACCACTCGTTGAGGCATCCCACCAGCGGTTCCGAAGGGGTGCAATGGGCCCATGCCGGAAAAAGTGCTCCTGGGCCCCGAACCACTGACCGCCGCCCAGGTCGTCGACGTCGTCCGCGGCCACGCGCCGGTCGGGCTGGGCGACGCGGCCGAGAAGAACCTCGCCGCGACCCGCCAGCACATCGAGAACCTCGCCCACGCCGTCACGCCGACCTACGGCGTCTCGACCGGCTTCGGGGCGCTCGCGACCCGCCACATCCCGGTGGAGAGCCGGACCGCGCTGCAGCGCAGCCTGATCCGCTCGCACGCCGCCGGCGCCGGCCCCGCCGTCGAGGCCGAGGTCGTCCGCGCGCTGATGCTGCTGCGGCTGCGGACCCTCGCCAGCGGCTACACCGGCGTCCGGCCGGGCACCGCGCAAACGCTTGCGGCCCTGCTCAACGCCGACATCACGCCGATCGTCCACGAGTACGGCTCGCTCGGCTGCTCCGGCGACCTCGCGCCGCTGGCCGCCGTCGCGCTCGCGCTCATGGGTGAAGGCGAAGTGCTCCACGCCGGTGAAGTCAAGCCCGCCGCGGAGGCGTTGAAATACGCCGGCATCGAGCCGGTCGTCCTGGCCGAGAAGGAGGGCCTCGCCCTCACCAACGGCACCGACGGCATGCTCGGCATGCTCCTGCTCGCCGCCGCCGACCTGCACCGGCTCTTCGACATCGCGGACCTCACGGCCGCGATGAGCGTCGAGGCCCTGCTCGGCACGGACCGCGCGTTCGCCGCCGACCTCCAGGCCCTGCGCCCGCACCCCGGCCAGGCGACGTCCGCCGCGCGGATGTGGCAGGCGCTGCAGGGCTCGAAGATCGTCGAGAGCCACCGCGGCCCGGACTGCAACCGCGTCCAGGACGCCTATTCGCTGCGTTGCGCGCCGCAGGTCCACGGCGCCGCGCGCGACAGCCTCGCGCACGCCGAGCTCGTCGGCGAGCGCGAGCTGATGTCCGCTGTGGACAATCCGGTCGTCCTCGCCGACGGCCGCGTCGAGTCCAACGGCAACTTCCACGGCGCGCCCGTCGCCTACGTGCTGGACTTCCTGGCCATCCCGGTCGCCGACGTCGCCAGCATCGCCGAGCGCCGCACCGACCGGATGCTCGACAAGGCGCGCTCGCACGGCCTGCCGCCGTTCCTCGCCGACGACCCCGGCGTCGACTCCGGCCACATGATCGCCCAGTACACGCAGGCCGCCGTGGTCAGCGAGCTCAAGCGGCTCGCCGTGCCCGCGTCCGTCGACTCCATCCCGAGCAGCGCCATGCAGGAGGACCACGTCTCCATGGGCTGGTCGGCCGCGCGCAAGCTGCGCAAGGCCGTCGACGGCCTGACCACCGTCCTGGCGATCGAGCTGCTGACGGCGGCCCGCGCGCTGGACTTCCGCGCGCCGCTCGAGCCGTCGCCGGTCACCGGCCGCGTCCGGGGCCTGCTCCGCGCGAAGGTCGCGGGCCCCGGCCCCGACCGGCACCTGGCGCCCGAAATCGCCGCTGCCGAAGAACTCGTCCGCTCCGGCGCCGTCCTCGACGCCGCCCGTCTGGAGGTCTGATGTCCCGCGTCGTCCGTGCCGCCCGCGGCACCCAGCTCACCGCCAAGTCGTGGCAGACCGAAGCCGCGCTGCGGATGTTCCACAACAACCTCGACCCCGACGTCGCCGAGCGCCCGGAGGACCTGGTCGTCTACGGCGGCACCGGCAAGGCCGCCCGCAACTGGGCCAGCTTCGACGCGATCACCCGCGAACTGACCACTTTGGACGTCGACGAGACGCTGCTCGTCCAGTCCGGCAAGCCGGTCGGCGTGTTCCGCACGCACGAGTGGGCGCCGCGCGTGCTCATCGCGAACTCGAACCTGGTCGGCGACTGGGCGACCTGGCCGGAGTTCCGCCGCCTGGAGCAGCAGGGCCTGACCATGTACGGGCAGATGACCGCGGGCTCGTGGATCTACATCGGCACCCAGGGCATCCTGCAGGGCACGTACGAGACGTTCGCCGCGGTGGCGAAGAAGAAGTTCGGCGGCTCCCTGAAGGGGACGCTCACCGTGACCGCCGGCCTCGGTGGCATGGGCGGCGCGCAGCCGCTCGCTGTGACCATGAACGACGGCGTCGCGCTGGTCATCGAGTGCGACCCGCAGCGCGCGCACCGCCGCGTCGAGACCCGCTACCTCGACGAGGTGGCCGACGACCTCGACGACGCGATCGCCCGCGTGACGAAGGCCAAGCAGGAGAAGCGCCCGCTGTCGGTCGGCGTCGTCGGCAACGCCGCCGAGGTGCTGCCGGAGCTGCTGCGCCGCGGCGTCGAGGTCGACATCGTCACCGACCAGACGTCGGCGCACGACCCGCTTTCGTACCTGCCCAAGGGGGTCGACGTCGCCGACTGGCACGACTACGCGGCGAAGAAGCCCGACGAGTTCACCGACCGCTCGCGCGAGTCGATGGCCGACCACGTCGAGGCCATGCTCGGCTTCCTCGATCGCGGTGCCGAAGTCTTCGACTACGGCAACTCGCTGCGCGGCGAAGCCAAGCTCGGCGGCTGTGAGCGCGCGTTCGACTTCCCCGGCTTCGTGCCCGCCTACATCCGGCCGCTGTTCTGCGAGGGCAACGGCCCGTTCCGCTGGGCCGCGCTGTCGGGCGACCCCGAGGACATCGCGGCCACCGACCGCGCGATGCTGGAGCTGTTCCCGGAGAACGAATCCCTCGCCCGCTGGATCAAGCTGGCCGGGGAGCGCGTGGCGTTCCAGGGCCTGCCCGCCCGGATCTGCTGGCTCGGCTACGGCGAGCGCCACCTGGCCGGCCTGCGGTTCAACGAGATGGTCGCCAGCGGCGAGCTGAAGGCGCCGGTCGTCATCGGCCGCGACCACCTCGACTCCGGCAGCGTCGCCTCGCCGTACCGCGAGACCGAGGGCATGGCCGACGGCTCCGACGCGATCGCCGACTGGCCGCTGCTCAACGCGCTGGTCAACACGTCCTCCGGGGCGAGCTGGGTGTCGATCCACCACGGCGGCGGCGTCGGCATGGGCCGGTCCATCCACGCCGGCCAGGTCAGTGTCGCGGACGGGACGCCGCTGGCGGCGCAGAAGCTGGAGCGGGTGCTCACCAACGACCCGGGCATGGGCGTCATCCGGCACGTCGACGCCGGGTACGACCGCGCCGCCGACGTCGCCGACGAGCGGGGCGTGCGCGTGCCGATGCGGGAGGGCGAGTGAGCGCATCCGGGCTGCTGGACGAGATCGGCGACGTCGGGCGCGACCCGAAACGCGGCGGCTATTCGCGGCACGCGTTCGACGTGCCCGAGCAGGAGCTGCGCGCGTGGTTCGGCGAGCGCGCGCTCGGCCTCGGGCTGGACATCGACACCGACCCCAACGGCAACATCTGGGCCTGGTGGGGGCCGCCGGGCCCGGACGCCGTCGTCACCGGCAGCCACCTCGACTCGGTACCCGGCGGCGGCGCCTTCGACGGCCCGCTCGGCGTCGCGAGCGCCCTGGCCGCGGTGGAGACCCTGCGGGAGCGGGGTTTCCGGCCGGCCAAGCCGTTCGCCGTCGTCGTGTTCGCCGAGGAGGAGGGCGGCCGGTTCGGCGTCCCGTGCCTCGGCTCGCGGCTGCTCACCGGCACGATCGACGCGGACAAGGCGCGCGGGCTGCGTGACGCCGACGGCGTGACGTTCGCCGAGGCGGCCGCGAAGGCGGGCTTCGACCCGGCGCTGGTGGGACCCGACCCCGGCCGGCTCGGGCGGATCGGGCGGTTCCTCGAACTGCACGTCGAACAGGGACGTGGGTTGATCGACCTCGGCTCGCCGGTGGCCGTCGGCAGCACGGTGATCGCGCACGGGCGGTGGCGGTTCTCCTTCACCGGCCAGGGCAACCACGCCGGCGCGACGCTCATCGAGGACCGCGCCGACCCGATGCTCCCCGCCGCGCGGACGGTGACCGCGGCCCGCCGGATCGCGAAGGCGCGGCGGGACGCGAGGGCGACGGTCGGCCGGCTCGTGCCGACGCCGGGCGGCACCAACGTCATCGCGTCCACTGTGGACCTGTGGCTCGACGCGCGGGTGCCGGGGGACGGGACGCGGGCGCTGGTCGACGACATCGCCGACGCCGCGCGCAAGGCCGCAAAGGAGGAGGGCTGCCGGGTCGAGATCACCCGCGAGTCCTACTCCGGCGACGTGGTGTTCGACGACGCCCTGCGCCGCGACCTCGGCGGCTGGCTCGGCGGGGTGCCGGAGCTGCCGACCGGCGCCGGCCACGACGCGGCGATCCTCGCCGGGTTCGTCCCGGCCGGGATGCTCTACGTGCGCAACCCGACCGGGATCAGCCACTCGCCGGAGGAGTTCGCCGAGGCCTCGGACGTCGAGGCCGGGGCCGGCGCCCTGGCCACCGTGCTGGAGCAGCTGGCGCGATGACCTTCTGGTGCGAGCGAGCGTGGCTGCCCGGCGGAATCGCGTCCGGGGTGCGGATCGACGTGGCGGACGGCCGGCTCACCGCGGTCACGCCCGGCTCGCCGCGCGCGGGGACGGTTCTCGAGGGCCTCACGCTGCCCGGGTTCGCGAACGGGCATTCGCACGCCTTCCACCGGGCGCTGCGGGGCCGGACGCACCACGAGCGCGGCACCTTCTGGACGTGGCGCGAGCGGATGTACGCGCTCGCGTCCCGGCTCGACCCCGACGCGTACTACCGGCTGGCGCGGGGCGTCTACGCCGAGATGGTGCTGGGCGGCTACACGAGCGTGGGGGAGTTCCACTACCTGCACCACGCTCCCGGCGGAAAGCCGTACGCCGATCCGAACGCGATGGGGGAGGCGCTGCGGCAGGCCGCGGCCGACGCCGGGATCCGGCTGACGCTGCTGGACACGTGCTACCTCGCGGGCGGGATCGGCGTCGAGCCGGACGAGGTGCAGCGGCGGTTCTCCGACGGTTCGGCCTCGGCGTGGGCTTCACGGGTGGCCTCGCTGCGGGAAGGCGAGCTGTTCCGGACCGGCGCGGCGATCCACTCGGTCCGGGCGGTCCCGGCCGCCGAGTTGTCGCTTGTGGACAGTGCGCGGGTCGTGCACGTTCACCTCTCCGAGCAGCGCGCCGAGAACGAGCAGTGCCTGGCCGCGTACGGCTGCACGCCGACGGAGCTGCTGTACGAGCGCGGCGTGCTGACCGACCGGCTCGTCGCCGTGCACGCCACCCACCTGACCCGGCTCGACATCGAACGGCTCGGCGCCGCCCGCGCCCGCGCGTGCTTCTGCCCGACCACCGAACGCGACCTCGGCGACGGCATCGGCCCGGCCCGCGCGCTGCGCGACGCCGGCGTGCGGCTGAGCGTCGGCAGCGACAGCAACGCCGTCGTCGACGCCTTCGAGGAGACCCGCGCCGTGGAGCTCGACGACCGGCTGGCTTCGCAGGAACGCGGCCGGTTCAGTGCCGAAGAACTCCTCGAGGCGGGCACCGATCACGCGGCCGTCGGGTGGCCGGAAGTCGGTTCGCTGGCCGAGGGCGCGGGCGCCGACTTCGTCACCGTCTCGCTGGATTCGGTGCGGACGGCCGGGATCGAGCCGTCGGGCGTCCTGTTCGCGGCCGGCGCGGCCGACGTCCGGCACGTCGTCGTCGCGGGCCGCGAAGTCGTGCGGGACGGCACGCACCTGCTCGTCGAACGACCGGAAACCCTGCTGGCGAAGGAGATCGAGGCACTGTGGCAGTCCTGATCACGGGCATCGGCGAGCTCACCACGAACGACCCTTCGCTGGGGCGGCTGACCGACGCGGCGCTGGTTGTCGACGGGACCGAAATCGCCTGGGCCGGACCCGCGTCGAAGGCGCCGGACGCCGACGAGCGCGTCGACGTCGAGGGCCGCGCGGTGCTGCCCGGCTGGGTCGACAGCCACACGCACCTCGTCTTCGCCGGCGACCGCACCGCCGAGTTCGAGGCGCGGATGGCCGGGAAGCCGTACACCGCGGGCGGGATCGCGACCACCGTCGGCGCGACGCGGGAGGCGTCCGACGAGCAGCTGGCGGCGAACCTGCGTCGCCATGTCGGCGAGGCGGCCCGGCAGGGGACGACGTGCCTGGAGACGAAGACGGGCTACGGGCTGACTGTCGCGGACGAGGCGCGGTCGGCCCGGATCGCCGGCGAGGTGGCCGACGAGGTCACGTTCCTCGGCGCCCACCTGGTGCCACCGGGCGCCGACGCGGAGTCCTATGTGGACCTCGTGTGCGGGGAAATGCTCGACGCCGTCGCGGGAAGCGTGCGCTGGGCGGACGTCTTCTGCGAGACCGGCGCGTTCGACGAGGCGCAGTCGGCGCGCGTGCTGAAGGCCGCCGCCGAGCGCGGCCTCGGCCTGCGGGTGCACGGCAACCAGCTCGGCGAGGGCCCCGGCGTACGGCTGGCGGTGGACCTCGGCGCGGCGAGCGTCGACCACTGCACGTACCTCTCGGAGCCCGACGTCGAGGCGCTCGCCGCGTCGGACACGGTGGCGACGCTGCTGCCCGCGTGCGACCTGTCGACCCGGCAACCACTGGCCCCGGCGCGGCGGCTGCTCGACGCGGGCGCGACCGTCGCGCTGGCCAGCAACGCCAACCCCGGCAGCTCGTACACGACGTCGATGGCCTTCTGCGTCGCGACGGCGGTGCTGCAGATGCGGATGACGATCGAGGAGGCCGTCTGGTCGGCCACGGCGGGCGGCGCGAAGGCGTTGCGCCGCGAGGACGTGGGTGTCCTGCGCCCGGGAGCCCGGGCGGACGTCCACGTCCTCGACGCGCCTTCGGTGACGCACCTGGCCTACCGCCCGGGGGTGCCGCTGACCCGCTCGGTGTGGCGGGCCGGGGTCCGGGTGCGCTAACTTGGTCCGCGAAGGACGCGCGAAGACACAGTCCGGTATGGGTTAGTCCGGGCAGCGCAGTGCGGGCTTACCTGTGCGTCCCTTCCTCATTCGTGACGAAGGGACAGCTGTGTCGGTGATCATCGTGGGTGCCGGACTGGGTGGCTTGAGCTTGGCGCAGGGGCTGCGGCGAGCGGGGATTCCTTGCCAGGTCTACGAACGTGACGCTTCTCCGGGAGCCCGGAAGCAGGGCTACCGGCTCCACATCGGCGGCGACGGCGACACCGCGCTGCGCGAAGTGCTGCGCCCTGAGCTGCACGAGCTCTTCCGCGCCACCGCGGGCCGGGCGCTGCCCCACACCAACGTCTACGACGACCAGCTGCGGCTGGTCACGCGCTTGGAAGACGAGGGAATCCACCTCAACATCAACCGCTTCACCCTGCGCCAGATCCTGCTGCACGGCCAGGAAGTCCGCTACGGCAAGCGGTTCACGCACTACGAGACCGATGAAGACGGCGTGACAGCGCATTTCGCCGACGGGACCGCCGCGCGCGGCACCCTGCTCGTCGGGGCGGACGGCGTCCATTCCCCGGTGCGGCGGCAGTACCTCCCGCACGCCGAGGTCGTCGACGCCGGGCTCGTGCACCTGTACGGCCGGATCCCGCTCACCGCGCGGACGCGGGAACTGTTCGACCCGGGGATGTTCGCGGTGTTCTCGATGGCCGTTTCGCCGGAGCGGACGATGGTCGGGTTCGCGCCGGTCGACTACCCGGAACCGGTCGCCGACGCGTGCGCGCGGCTGGTGCCGGGTCTCGAGCTGCGCGACCACGAGCCGTACATGACGTGCGCGGTGGGCGCCCGGCGTGAGGTGCTCGGCCGGACCGACGAAGAACTCGCCGCGTTGTCCCCGAACGACCTGCAGGAACTGGCGCTCGGCCTGGTCGGCGGCTGGCACCCGCGGGCCCGGGCGCTGGTCGGGCACTGGGCCGTCGGAGCGACGTTCCCGCAGCCGATCCGCACGAGCGTGCCGATCGCGCCGTGGGAACCGTCGCGGGTGACGCTCGTGGGCGACGCGATCCACGCGATGAGCCCAGCCGGCGGCGCGGGCGCCAACACCGCGTTGCGCGACGGTGCGGGGCTGGCGTCCGCGCTGGCCGGGGCTCCGCTGCTCGAGGCCGTGGCTTCCTACGAAGCCGCGATGGTGGGCTACGGGTTCGCCGCGGTGCGGGAGTCCGCCGAAAACGGGCGCCGGTACCTCGGGCAGAACCCGCTCACAGGGGCAGCGTGAACGGCGTGCACGTGGGCGTGTAGCTCGCGTCGAGCGCGTGCAGGATCAGGCCGGTGACGTTCGGGTCGACCGCCTGGCTCAGGTGCCCGGACGCGTCCGAGCCGCAGAAGTCCTGCAGGACGACGTCGGTCGTGCCCGGCTCGTTCAGGATGCCGCTGGTGTAGGGCGTGACGACTTCGTCGTACTTGCTGACGATGCTCGTGTACGTCGGTCCGGGCACGTGGACACCGCCGCGGGCGAGGTCGTCCAGGAAGGCCGACGGCGCCAGGTACTCCGTGCACGCGCCGCACGCCGTCCGCAGGATCGCGCCGAGCCCGGGCACGGTCGTGAGCAGGGCCTTGGCGAGGGCGTCGAGGCCGCCGAGCGTGGTGCCGCGGTAGTTCGCGCCGAAGCCGACGAAGTGCGCGACCTTCGCCGCGCCGCCGCCGTACTTCAGGTAGTACGCGGGCATCGTGCTGCCTTCGGAATGCCCGACGATGTCGACCTTCGCCGCGCCGGTCGCCGTGCGGACGCGGTCGACGAAGCGGCCCAGCTGCGCGGCGCTGTCCCGCATCGAGGCGAGCCCGCCGACGCCGGGGCCGAGGACGCCGGTGCCGTAGGTCAACGAGAAGACGCAGTACCCCTGGTCGGCGATCTTCGGCGCGTGGAAGAACCAGTTGACCGTGTCGTTGGCGCCGAGGCCGTGCACGAGCACGACGGGCTCCGGGTGCTGGGCGCCGGGGGCGCACGTCCAGTCGTTCCAGCCGCCGCCCGGCGCCGCCTCGGCGACCGCCGGAGCGGCGGCGCCGAGGGTGAGCGCCGCGAGGACCGCGGTCAGGATTCGCTTGGCACCGCCGTTGGTGACCCGCATTCCGTTGCCTCCAGTTACCCATCAGTAGGTGATGCAGATCATGATCGGTCACAGGGTGGTGGAGGCGACCTGGGAAAACGCTCAGAGTTGCTCGCGGCCCGTTGTGACGGATCACAGCGGGGAGATCGGAATCCTGAATGCCTTCCCCATCGCGCCGGCGGCGCTCCCGGCCGATTCTCATGGTGACTGTTCCGACGGCGAAGCAGGAGAAGCGATGCGACGGCTGTGGCTCTTGGTGTTCTTGACCGCCCTTTTCGCGATTCCCCAGCCGGCGCGGGCGGCACCGGTGCGCTGGGACCAGCCGGGCCCGTTCGCCGTCGTCAGCGAAGCTCTCGACGCCGCCCACACCGTCTTCCGGCCCGCCGACCTCGGCGACGCGGAGCATCCGGTGATCGTCTGGGGCAACGGCACCGGCGCGACCCCCGCCGTCTACGCGCCCCTGCTGCGCCACCTCGCGTCGTACGGCTTCGTCGTGGCCGCCGCCAACACGCCGTCCTCCGGCTCCGGTGAGGAAATGCTGGCCGGAGCCCGGACCCTCGTGGTGGAGAACGCCCGGCCCGGCAGCCCGTACTTCGGGCGGATCGACACCGCGCACGTCGGCGCGACCGGGCATTCCCAAGGTGGCGGCGGGGCCATCGCCGCGGGCGCCGACCCGCTCGTCACCACCACCGTCCCGATCGAGCCGGGTCCGCAGGGGTCCGTCGCGGCGCTGCACGGGCCGGTGTTCTTCCTCGGTGGCCGGTTCGACGTCATCGTCCCGCCCGCGCTGCTGGTCATCCCGCGCTACCGGGCGGCGTCGCACGTGCCCGCGGTCTACGGCGAGCTCGCCGGCGCCACCCACTTCACCCCGGCGGGCGACGGCGGCGGCTTCCGCGGCGCGATCACCGCGTGGTTCCGGTTCTGGCTGTCGGGCGACGAGCAGGCTCGAGGCGTCTTCTTCGGTCCGGGCTGCACGCTCTGCGCCGACCCCGCGTGGTCGAAGGTGCAACGCAACGCCAAGGCGCTCGAAGTGTGAGCACCGGCGCCGGGGGTGCCCGGGCACCCCCGGCGCCATGGGTCAGGTGGTGATCACGATCCGGCGGCACTGGTTCGTGCCCCCGGCCTGTTCGTTGATCTTCACGCCGGCGTTGGTGCCGCCGAGCGCTGAATTGTCCGCCGCGGAGAGGTCGAAGTGGATCAGCGTCTCGCCGTTGACCGCGGCGGTCACCGTGCCGGCCCGGACGGCCGCGGCGAGCGTGTGGAACGCGCCGGCGTTGACCGGCTTCCCGGTCGCCAGCACCAGCTGCGTCAGCGTGCCGCCGATGTTCTTGTACAGCCGGAGGTTCACCCCGCCCGTCTCGGCCGTGAACAGCAGGTAGTTCGACGCGTCGGTGTACCGGAGGAACAGGCCGAACCCCGCTTGGCCGGTCCACAGCAGGTCGGCCTCGACGCGGTGGTCCGCGCTCGACGTCTCGAGCACCGCGTGGTCGGCGATGTTGTCGGCACTGGCCGAGCGCAGCACGCCGTCGGTCACGGTCACCGCGCCGTTGCCGATCCACCACGGGATCGGCAGGCCGCCGTTCGGCTGCTGGAACGTCGTGCCCAGCACGAGCTGGTCGTAGCCCGCCTGGGCGGCGGCCTGCTCGCCGGGGATGAACCCCAGCGGTGTCTGCTGCGCGCCGCTGCCCAGGTAGGCGAAGGCCAGCCGCGAGTCCGTGCTCGTCGAGTCCTCGGCGGCCAGCACCGTGAAGACCTGGCCCGGCGTGGTTTCCAGCATCGACGCGTACGTGGACATCCCGCCCTTGGGCGGCGACTGGACGACGTACGGCGGCAGCCAGGTCGCGCCGCGGTCGCGCGTGGCCCGCACGGCGAACCGGCGCGCCGCGTCCCGCAGGTACACGACGATGGTGTCGTCGGCCAGCCACACCGAAGACGGGCGGCCGCTGCCGGCGAACGCGGCGGCGGGGGTGGACCACGTGGTCCCGTTGTCCGTCGAGAGGGCCGCGCCGACGGAGGCGTTGTTGCCCCACCGGAACGTCAGGAAGAGCGCGTTGTCCCGCTGCACCAGGTAGGGCTCCTGGTAGTCGCGGCCGGCGGTCTGGCCGTTGACGACCCGGGTCGAGGTCCAGGTGGCGCCGTTGTCGGCCGAGCGCGCGAGCCACACCGAGTCGAAGCTGTCGCCGGAGCTCTTCGAGTAGTGCGCGGCCACCAGGGTGCCGTCCGCGAGCTGGACGACGGGCGCGGTGATCGCCGACGACGGGAGGTTCGCGTCGATCCGCACCTCGGCGCTCCACGTCGCGCCGCCGTCGGCCGAGGAGCGGAAGAACGAGCCCGCGGCGGAGACCGCCGTGGTGCCCTTGAAGTACGTCAGGTAGAGGGTCGTGCCGGTGCGGCTGAGGGACACGGACGGATCGCGGTGGTCGACGCCCGCGACCGCGGCGAGGACGGTGGCGGGCGCGGACCAGGTCTTCCCGTTGTCGGGACTGGTCGTGCTCCGCAGGAAGCCGTCCCGGTTCGTGTAGTGGTTGCTGCCTTGGCGGTAGACGACGTAGAGCGTGTTGTCGGGCAACCGGGTCACGCTCGGGAACGCCGAATGCTGCGTGTCCTGTCCGTACGCGATGGTGGGCTTGGTGGGACGGAGGGTCCGGACGACGCCGCTCGGACTGTCGGGTTGCCGCAAAGTCATGGTCCGACCGTAGCGGTGGGTCCCGGCCGGGTGGGCGCGTTTTTCGCGGTTCGCCCGAACAGGGTCACGACGCCGGTCAGGGCGAGGAGGCCGCAGAGCCAGGCGAACCAGTCGCCGAAGCGGGCGTACGGGGTGTGGCCGCTGCCGGTCGGGATGTCCGCCACCACCACCGAAAACGGGCTGCCTCCCGTGTGGGTCTCGGCCAGGACGTGACCTTGCGCGTCCGACAGCATCGGGGTACCGCGGGCCGCGCTCCACGCCACCGAGAAGCCGTTCTCGACGCCTCGGATCAGGGCCGTGCGGCTGTGTTCCCAGCCGTCGACGTCCTCGTCGGACGCCGGGATGAGGACCAGGCCCGTCCCGGCCTCGCCGTACTGGCGGCTGGGGTCCGAAAAGTTGACGTCCATGCACACCATGAGCCCGATCCCGGCGAAGCGGGCGAATTCGGTCCCCGACGCGAGGTTCGCCGAATCACCGTTGTGCCACTTGCGGTATTCGACCGGTTCGCCCGACGGCGCGACGGCCAGGGCGGCGTTGAACCGGCCTTCCGGCGTGGTGTCCAGGACACCGGCGACGACGTCGAGGTTCTTCGCGCGGGCCACCCGCGTCAGGGCTTCGACGAAGGGCGGACGGCTGGCCTGGTTCACCGCGAACGCGGCTTCGGGGAGCACGACGGCGCCGACCCCCGCCGGCAGCCGGCCGATTTCGTCCACATAGGACTGGACGAGCGCTTGGCCGTCCGGGGTGGCGACGTCGACGGCCCAGCGGCTTTGCCCCGGCGCGATCAGGGCGATCCGCGTCGACGGTCCGGTGAGCGGAGGGACACTCGCGAAGACGAGCGCACCCAGCACCGCCGCGACGGCGACCAGCCCCGTCACCCGGGACAGGCGGCGGACGCCGGGGGCGAGGGCGGCGGCGACCGCGGCCGGGACGAACAGCACCAGGAACTCGACGCCCCAGCCGCCGGTGACCGCGGCGAGCCGCACGATCGACGGCCGGTCGGCCTGGGTCGTCATGAAGGTGCCCATGAGGCCGGTCGGGTTGAGCAGCGAAACGCCGTAGAGCGCGACGGTCCACAACGCGGGCGCGGCGAGCGCGGCCAGGAAACCGTGACCGCGCCGGACCAGCAGCCGGAAGAGGACGACCGAGGCCGCGAACAGCAACGCGCTCCCGCCGAGGATCGCGATCGCCGCGGGCCGGGGGACCGACAGGGAGTGCCAGAAGTAGCTCCAGGTGCTGCTGCCGCCCGCGAGGTAGGCGACGAAGGCGCACGTGAAAGCGCTTGCCGCCGACACCCTCGGGGCGAGCAGGAGCACCGGCAACGGCGCCAGCCACGCCAGTTCGGGCAGCGGGTCCAACCCCGTGCCGAAGAAGAACAACACCGCCGAGACCGCGGTCGCCAGTAGTGCTTTCATGCCTGCCCCTTTCGCCCGGTGCCGAGGATTCCAGGCGGGGTGGACGGGCACACTGGGCTGAACCACCCGGTCTTGGTGGGGTTTTCCTCACCCCCGTTCACGGAGAGTTCAGGAAGCCGTCACGCGGAGGGGATCGGTCTCCGCGAAGTCGATCAGTAGCGTTGCCAAGGAACAGCAACGGAAGAGAGCCGACCATGGACTTCTCGCTGATCGTGCTGGTGGTGATCGTCGCCGCGCTGGCCTTCGACTTCACCAACGGCTTCCACGACACCGCCAACGCGATGGCCACCTCCATCGCCACCGGGGCCCTCAAGCCGCGGGTCGCCGTCGCCGTGTCCGCCGTGCTCAACCTCGTCGGCGCGTTCCTCTCGGTCGAGGTCGCGAAGACGATCTCCGGCGGCATCGTCGACGACACCAAGGTGACGCCGGTGATCATCTTCGCCGGGCTCGTCGGGGCCATCGTGTGGAACCTGGTGACGTGGCTGGTCGGGCTGCCGTCGAGCTCGTCGCACGCCCTGTTCGGCGGGTTGATCGGCGCCACCTGGATCGCCTCGGGCGCGGACGCCGTCCACTTCGGGAAGGTCGTCGAGAAGGTCCTCATCCCCGCGCTCGCCTCGCCGGTCGTCGCCGGGATCGTCGCGACGCTGGGCACCTTCCTCGTCTACCGGATCACCGCCCGCGCGAAGCAGGACACGGTGGGCCGGACCTTCAAGGCCGGGCAGATCGCCTCCGCCTCCCTCGTCTCGCTCGCGCACGGCACGAACGACGCGCAGAAGACCATGGGCGTCATCACACTGACGCTGATCGCCTCCGGTTCGCTCGCGCCGAACTCGGGGCCGCCGCTCTGGGTGGTCCTGACCGCCGGCACCGCGATCGCGCTCGGCACCTACCTCGGCGGCTGGCGGATCATCCAGACGATGGGCAAGAAGCTCACGGAGATCCGGACGCCGCAGGGGTTCGCGGCCGAGACCAGCGCCGCGGCGGTCATCCTGACGTCGGCGCACCTCGGGTTCGCGCTCTCCACCACGCACGTCTGCTCCGGCGGCATCATCGGCTCCGGGCTCGGCCGCAAGCTCGCCGAGGTCCGCTGGGGTGTCGCGGGCAGGATGGTCGCCGCCTGGGCCCTGACGCTGCCCGCCGCCGCGATCGTCGGCGCGGTCGCCGCCGAGGTCTCGACGCTCGGGACCTGGGGCACCGTGCTGGTCGGCCTGGCCGGGGTCGTCGTCGCGCTGGGCATCTACCTCGCGTCGAAGCGGAACCCGGTCCACGCCGACTCGCTCGACGAGTCCGCATCCGCCGTGCAGCCGGCCAACGCCTGAGGAGTGCCGTGAACATCGACTGGGGTTCCCTCGGCGTCGTCTTCGTCATCGCGCTGGCATCGGTCGTCGTGCTGACGAGCCTCTTCTCCTTCGGGGTGGTGGGGCTCTCGAACCGCGAATCGGCCCGCGAGGCGGGTGCCTCGGGCGCGGGGTCCCTGGCCGGCGCGGTCGTGTGCTTCGCGCTGTGCGCGGGGATCATCGGCTACGGGATCTACTTGATCGTCGCTTGAGCGCGTTCCCGCAGGCCGTCCGGGAGTCCGCCGAGCATCGGGACGAGGGTGGCGCGGCGGGTTTCGCTCAGGTGGGTCAGCAGGTCGAGCGCCGGGGGCCAGAGGTCCTCGTCGGCGGCCGCCGCGGTGAGCAGGCGGCCGAGCCGGTGCGCCGGGAGCAGGCCGACGACGTGGTCGATGCGGCGCTTGTCGTCGAGCACGAACGCGATCCGGAGCAGGCCGGGGTCGTCGATCTCTTCGAGGGCCCGCCGCACCGTCGGGTCGGGCAGGTGCCCGACGAACCGGCCGAGCGTGATCCAGTCCTGCTTGCGCGCCAGCTCGGTGGCGACGGCGAGGACGGTGTCCAGGGGGATGCGGCTGATGATGGCGCTCGCGCGCCGCGGGTCGAGGTCCGCCGCGACCTCGGCGAGGAACCGGGGGCTGAGCCGCTTCGCGACGTCGACGCCGCGCGAGACGTCGACCAGGCCGGCGATCCGGGCGCACAGCAGCGGGCCGAACACCTTCTCGGCGATCTTGGCGAGCACGCCGCCGGGCAGCAGCCGCGCGGCGAGGGCCATCCGTTGCAGCACGGCGATGTTCGCGTCGAACAGCGTGTCGGTGACCTGCTCGCGGAACGCCTGGAGGTCGTCGGCGTCGACGCGGGCGAGGTAGCCGAGCCGCGCGGGCTCGACGTCGAGGACGCGGGCCAGCTTCAGGATCTCCGCCTCGGCCGCGTAGTTCCCGGCGGTCACAGGCCCACGGCCTTCCGGACCGCTCCGCGCAGCAGCGCGGGCACGTACCGAAGGCCCTCCTCGCCGGCTTCGGCGAGGGCTTTCGCCTGCCGCCGCCGCGCGTCACGCAACGCGTTCGCGAGGTCCTGCCGCTCGTGCTCTTCGAGGGCCTCGATGCCCTCGGGGAGGTAGCCGCCCAACTGATCGGCGAGTGTGCGCTCGGCCATGGTGGATCATCATGCAACACCCCGGGCGCTACCGTGCGGAAATGCGCATCGAGACGTCCACCATCCGTGTCGGCGACCTCTCCGCCCACCTGGCCCGCCCGGCCGGTGGCTCGGACTCCGGGATGCTGCTCCTGCCGATGCTCACCGGCATCGGGGAGCAGGTGCGGGCGTGGGCCGCCGAGCTCGCCGGCCGCGGGATCACCACGCTGACCTGGGACGTCTTCCACGGCGCGAGCACCGACAACACCTCCCGCGAGGACCTCGGGAAGAAGCTCGGCGGCCTGCGCGACGAGCCCGCGCTGGCGGAGCAGACGGCGCTGCTCGACCACCTGCTCGGCGACCTCGGCTGTGCGTCGGCCGGGGTCATGGGGTGGTGTCTCGGTGGCCGCTTCGCGCTCCTGCTCGCCTCCCGTGACCAGCGGCTCTCCGGGGTCGTCGCGTACCACCCGACGGTCCGCGAGCCCGCGCCGCCGAACCACGACCTCGACACCGTCGCGTTGTCGGCGCGGATCACCGCGCCGGTGCTCGTCGCCTACCCGGAGGCCGACTCCCTCGTCTCGCACGAGACGTTCGCCCGGCTGCAGACGGCGTTGCAGTCCCGGCCGCGGGGCGCGACGTTCACCCAGCACTTCCCGGGCGCCGAGCACGGTTTCAGCGACTCCGCGCGGCACGGCGCCGCCGTCAACGCCGATGCGTTCGCGCTGTCCTGGCCGCAGACGCTGGCCTTCCTGGACACCTTGAAAGGTTGACTTTCGGCAGTGGTCGGCGCCGGTCACGCCTTGTAACTTCGAACCCGTGCGAGAGGTGACGAAGCGCAGGTGGCGGGTGGTGCTCGACGTCGCCCTCGGGCTGTTCCTCGCGTTCACCGTCGTCGCGGGCACTGTCGAGACCCGGTCGTACTGGGAGCTGGCCGGCGGCCTCGCCGTCGTGGCCGGCTCGGTCGCGACGGCCCGGCGGTACCCGGCCGTCTCGCTCGGCATCGCGCTGGCCGGGGCGCTGGCCGTGCCGTTCCCCTACGGCGATCGCCTGCCGGTCTGGGTGGTGTTCGTGCTGGTCGCGATCAGCTACCAGGCCGGGCTGCGGATGCCGCGCGCCCGCCCCGGGATCCTGACCGGGGTGGCCGTGGCGGTGCTCGGGCTCCCGCTCGCGCTGGTCGCCGGGCAGGACGGCCTCGGCGACTGGGCGGGGATGGTCGCGATCCTGGTGTTCGCCGGGCTTTCGCCGTGGCTGCTCGGCCGGTACGTCCGCGTGCGCGGCGAGCTCGCCCGCACCGGCTGGCGGCGGGCCGAGGAGATGGAGAGCAGGCAACGGCTGGTCGCCGACCAGGCGCGGCTGCGCGAGCGCGCCCGGATCGCCAGCGACATGCACGACTCGCTGGGGCACGAGCTGAGCCTGATCGCCGTGCGCGCCGCCGCGCTCGAGGTCGCGGGCGGGCTCGACGACGTCCAGCGCGACGCGGCCGCGCAGCTGCGGACGAGCGCCGCCGCGGCGACCGACCGGCTGCGCGAGATCATCGGCGTGCTGCGCGAGGACGCCGCGCCGGTCGAACCGGTGCAGGGCGACCTCGGCGAGCTGATCGGCCGGGCGCGGGCGTCCGGGCTGCTCATCGACGCGGAAGTGGACGGCGACGCGGCCCCGCCGATGGTCGCGCGCGCCGCCTACCGCGTGGTGCAGGAAGCACTGACGAACGTGGCGAAGCACGCGCCCGGCGCCGCCGTGACGGTCCGGGTGGCCGGCTCCGGCGGGCGGACCGAGGTGAGCGTCGTCAACGCGCCGCCGCCCGCCGGGCCGCTGCCGGGCGTCGCGTCCGGGCACGTCGGGCTGATCGGCCTGCGCGAGCGCGTCCGGCTCGTCGGCGGCACGTTGCGGGCCGGACCGCTCGAGGGCGGGTTCGCCGTCACCGCGACGCTGCCGCACGACGCCGCGCCGGCCGAGGAGACCCCGGAGCTGCGGGACGCCGCCGAAGAGGAGGCCGGGCCGTCGACGTCGGCCCAGGCCCTCGAACTGGCTCGGCGGGACGTGCGGCGAAGCCTGGTCCAGGCGGTCGCCGTCCCGTGCGGGCTGTTCGGCCTGGTGCTGGCGATCAGCGGGATCGCCTTCCTCTACCAGTGGAACTCCTCGGAGCTGCCGGGCCCGGTCTACGACCGGCTGCGGATCGGGCAGCCGCGGGCCGAACTGGCGTCGCAGCTGCCCGAACACCAGCGCGGCGCCCGTCCGGTGCGGGGCGAGCCGCCGCTGCCGCCGGTGCCCGGGGTCGCCTGCGAGTACTACGGCACCGGGCGGACGTGGCTCGACAACGACTACGCCGCCTACCGGCTGTGTTTCGCCGATGGGAAGCTGGTCGCCAAGGACAGGTTCGCCGAGGGGGCACCGTGATCAGGCTCGTACTGGCCGACGACGAAGCGATGATGCGGGCGGGGGTGGCGGCGATCCTGGGCGCGGACCCGGGGATCGAGGTCGTCGCCGAGGCCGCCGACGGCCGGGAAGCGGTCTCGCAGGCGCTGGCCACGCATCCGGACGTCGTCCTGCTCGACATCCGGATGCCCGGGCTGGACGGCTTGGGCGCGGCCGCCGAGATCCGGCGTCTGCTGCCCGCGACCGGCGTCATCGTGCTCACCACGTTCGGCGAGGACGAGTACATCGAACGCGCGCTGGGCCTCGGCGCGAGCGGGTTCCTGCTGAAGTCGGGCGATCCGCGCGAGCTCCTGGCCGGCATCCACGCCGTCGCCGGGGGAGCCGCCTTCCTCTCGCCGAAGGTGGCGCAGCGGGTGATCGCCCGGCTCTCCGGCGGGCAGCTGACGCGTGCCGCCGCGGCCCGGGAGCGGATTCTCGGGCTGACCCCGCGCGAGCGGGAAGTGCTGACCCTGCTCGGGTCCGGACTGTCCAATGCGGACATCGCGGCGAAGATGTTCGTCGTCGAAGGCACGGTGAAGGCGCACGTGAGCACGATCCTGACCCGGCTCGGGGTGAAGAACCGGGTGCAGGCGGCGATCACGGCGTACGAGGCGGGGCTGGTCGGGGGAGACGCGGAGGCCGCCACCCCGTGATCCGCGTGCCCACCCGCGCGGTCGCCGTCGCTGGCAGGAGGCGCAGGACGGCGGTGCGCAGCGCCACCGCGACCGGGTTCGTCAGCTGCGGGCCGAGCTTGCCCATCCGGACGGACTCCCGGACGACCCTCTGACTGCGCGGGCGTCGCTGCCGGTCGTAGCTCCGAAGAGCGGCTTCGACACTGTCCTCGGTGGACACGGCGTGGGCGAGCACCACGGCGTCTTCCAGGGCCTGGCAGCCGCCCTGGCCGAGGAACGGGGGCATCGCGTGGGCGGCGTCGCCGAGCAGGGCGATCCGGCCCTTGACGTAGGTCGCGAGCGGCGTCCCCAGGTAGTAGAGGTCGTGGTGCAGCAAGGCTTCCGGCGGGGTCGCGCGGATCAGGGCCGGGATCGGGTCGTGCCAGCCGCCGAAGGTCTCTTCGAGGTCGGCCGGCGGCGCGCCCGGCTCGGTGACGTAGGAGGCGAACCAGTAGACGTCGCCGCCGGTCAGCGGGAGGACGCCGACCTCGGTGCCGCGGTCGAAGCTCGTGCTGAGCCGGGCGCCGGGGTGGTTCGTGACGCCGCGGAACGCCGTGCTGCCGGAGTAGACCGGTTCGGGGTGGCCGGGGAAGAGCGCGTGGCGGACCGGGCTGTGGATGCCGTCGGCGGCCACGACGAGGTCGGCCATCAGTTCTCCGCCGGTGAAGCGGACGCGCCCGTCTTCGGTTACTTCGGTGACTTCGGCATCGGTCCGGAGGCTGCCGGCGGGGACGGCGTCCCGGAGGGCGGCGATGAGGTCCCGCCGGTGGATCGCGCCGAGCGGGCGGCCGTGGACGCGTTCGAAGGCGGCGGTGTCGTACCGGGTGACCCGGCGGCCCCGGCGGTCGCGGAACCCGCCCTCCCGCTGGGTGGCCAGGCGGTCGCCGAGGTCGACGCCGAGTTCGTCCAGGCAGCGCAGGGCGTTCGGCCAGAGTGAAATGCCGGCGCCGACGTCGCCGAACTCCGCGGCCCGTTCCAGGACGGTGACCGTCCAGCCGGCCCGGTGCAGCCCCGCGGCCGCGCCCAGCCCCCCGATGCCCCCGCCGACCACTATCGCGTGCATGGCTCCTCCTCTACAGGTGTAGAGCACTCTACACCTGTAGAATGCCGTTTCGTGGACCGTCTCGAAGTGATCGGCGACGCAGCGATCTCCGTGATCGCGGCGGAGGGCATGCGCGGCCTGACGCACCGCGCGGTCGACCGGGCGGCGGGCCTGCCGGTGGGCTCGACGTCGTACTACGCGCGCACGCGGGCGGCGCTGCTCGAGCTGACGATCGCGCGGATCATCGCGCTGGACCGGGTGGAGGTGGCGCCGCCGTCGGGCGGGCTGGCGGAGTTCATCGCGGGCTACGCGTTCGAAGCGATCACCACGGGTCGGACGCGGATGCTGGCGCGGTACGAGTTCGCGTTGGAGGCCACGAGGCGCCCCGAGCTGCGAGCGACGTACGACGAGGGCGGTCTGCTGATCCGCCGCCAGGCGGCTTCGGTGCTGGCCGCCTCGGGTTCGACGGACCCCGAGCGCCACGCGTCGCTCGTGGTCGACTGGATGGAGGGGACGATCTTCGGGGCTCTTGCGGGGACGGGATCCCTTGCCCCGCCGACGTTGGAGGCCTTGGTCGGCAGTGCCCGGGAGATCCTGGCGGGGATCGGGGTGGGTCAGCGGCCGGCGGTGAAGGCGGTGAAGAGGTCGCGGCCGTAGTCCCACCGGCCGAGCCGGCTCGCGGAGTTGAGGTGCCCGTGGTGCCCGGCGCTGATGCGGTCGAGCTGCCACGCCGAACTCAACCGGCGGCCGGCGTCGGGGGTGCAGTACGGGTCGTTCCCGCTGCAGATCACGAGCCCCGGGACGCCGAGCGGCTTCGGGACCAGGCCGCGGAAAGTTCCGGCGGCGGCAGGGAACCGCGGGCCCCCGCTGTCCGGTGGAGCGACGAGGAAGACACCCCCGATGACCGGACGGCGGCGGGTGATCCACTCGGCGGCCGCGAGGCAGCCGAGGCTGTGCGCGACGAGCACCACGTCGGCCCCGGCCCGGCCGACGGCTCGGTCGATCGCCTCGCACCAGTCCGCCAGGTCCGGCTCGGCCCAGGACGCCGGGGCGATGCGCGACGCCGCGGATCCCCACTCCGCTTGCCAGAGGCTCTGCCAGTGGTCCTCGTCCGAGCCGTCGATGCCGGGGATGATCACACGATGCATGGCGGAAACTATGCGGGAAACATCGGCGCGCAGGGCGGGGAGCCGATGAACGGAAGGCGGAGGAGCGGGGAGACCTTGGATTCATTCGACGCCATCGACCGGGAAATCCTGGCCATCCTCCAGGAGGATGGCCGGCTCGGGGTCACCGAGATCGGCCGGCGGGTCAAGCTCTCCCAGCCGGCCGTCTCGGCTCGGATCCACCGCCTGGAGCGGTCCGGCGTGATCACGGGCTACCGGGCCGTCGTCGACCCGGCGCGGCTGGGCCTGGCCATCCACGCCGTGATCCGGCTGCGGACCACCCACGCCCGCATCGCCGCCTGCCTCGACCACTTCTCGCAGGTCCCCGAGGTCGTCGGCGTCTCCCGGCTCACCGGCGAGGACTGCTTCCTGCTCGACGTCCGGTCCGCCACGGCCGAGCGGCTGGAGGCCGTGGTCGACGGCATCGCCCGCTTCGGTCCCGTCACGACGTCGCTCGTCCTGCGCGACTACGAACCCAAGGCGCTCCGGCCCGCGGAGTGAGGCAGCGGGGTCACGCGTCGCGACGGCGCAGGACCGCCGCGCCCGCTCCCAGAGCCGCTGCCGCCCACGCCGCGCAGATCACCAGCCCCACCCACGGCGCGTAGGGCGCGACCGCCATCGTGATCGGGTTGGGCTGCCCGGCCTCGACCATCGCGTTCAGCCCCGCGATGCCCGGGAAGTACGCCACCAGCTCCGGCAGCCCCAGCGACGCCACGATCAGCGGCAGCGGCACGAGCAGCACGATCACCGACACCAGCGTCCCCGCCGCGCTGCGCAGGGCCCACCCGACGCCGGTGCACAGCAACCCGAGCAGCGCGAAGTAACCACCCATGCCGGACGCCGCCGTGAAGCCCGCCTCCAGGGACGTCGGCAGGCCGTGGCCGTCCTTCACCGCGCTCGCCAGCGCCGTTCCGGCGCACGCCAGCAGCACGCCGTAGCCGAACAGCACCGGCAGGAGCACCGCTGCCTTCGCCAGCACGACCCGCGAGCGCACCGGCGTCCACAGCAGCGTCGAACGGATGCCGCCGCCGGCGTACTCGCTCGTCACGAACAGGGTCGCCAGCGCGATCACCGCGAACTGGGTCAGGTAGAAGCCGCCGCCGATGGCGATCGTGTGCGCGCCCAGCGGCTGGTCGCCGTCGAGGCGCTGGGCGATCGCCGACAGCGTGCCGTAACCCAGCATCAACGCGGTTCCCGCCACCAGGCACCACCAGGTCGCCCGGACCGACCAGAACTTCGTCCACTCCGCGGCCACCGCACCCGCCAGTCCGCCGACGCGGACCTCCACCGAAGCCGTCATGCCGACACCCCGTATTCCACCGAAGAAGCGGTCAGTTCCATGTAGGCCTGCTCGAGCGACGCCGTGCGCTCGGCGAGGCCGTGCACCCGGACGCCCAGTTCGTGCGCGAGGTCGCCGACGCGCGTGACGGCCAAGCCGTCCACCACCAGTTCGCCCGGCTCGCCGGGGTGCGTCAGCCCGCCTTCGGCGCGCAGCCGCCGGTCCAGCGCCTCGCGGTCGCCGTCGGCCGGGACGCGCACCGAAACCGTCGTCCGCGAGTTGCCCGCGATGAACTCCGCGACCGGCGCGTCGGCCAGCAGCCTGCCCCTGCCGATCACGACGAGGTGGTCGGCGGTCAGCTGCATCTCGCTCATCAGGTGGCTCGAGACGAACACCGTCCGCCCCTCCGCGGCCAGCGACCGCATCAGCTGCCGCACCCAGCGGACGCCGTCCGGGTCGAGGCCGTTGACCGGCTCGTCGAACAGCAGCACGCCCGGGTCGCCGAGCAGCGCGCCCGCGATGCCGAGGCGCTGCCCCATGCCGAGGGAGAACTGCCCGGCCCGCTTGCCCGCGACGTCCGAAAGCCCGACGGTCGCGAGCACCTCTTCGACGCGGCTCGCCGCGATCCCGTTGCTGCGCGCCATGGCCAGCAGGTGCTTCCCCGCGCTGCGGCCGGGGTGCAGCGCCTTGGCGTCGAGCAGCGCGCCGACCTCGCGCAGCGGGTGCCGCAGCTCGGCGTAGCGCCGCCCGCCGACCAGCACCTCGCCGGCCTGCGGGTGGTCGAGCCCGACGGTCATCCGCATGGTCGTCGACTTCCCGGCGCCGTTCGGGCCGAGGAACCCGGTCACCTGGCCCGGGGCGACGTCGCAGGTGAGCGCGTCGACGACGGTCTTTTCCCCGTAGCGCTTGGTCAATCCCCTGAGTGTGATCATGTGCCCTCCCGGTGCGTTCCCCGGAAGTGTGCGGTTTCCGGGGACGCCCGGACATCGGACGACGGTCGCGGGCGACCCCCGACTTTCGGCGGGGTTCAGCCGCGGCGGCGGGTGTGCCGGGTCGGGACGGCGGTGGCGGGGTCCTCCGGCCAGGGGTGCTTCGGGTAGCGGCCGCGCAGGTCGGCGCGCACCGCCGGATAGCCGGTGGTCCAGAAGCTCGCGAGGTCGGCGGTGATGGCCGCCGGGCGGCCGGCGGGGGAGAGCAGGTGCAGGACGACCGGGACGCCGGCGAGCGTGGGCGTCGCGGTCCAGCCGAAGGTCTCCTGCAGCTTGACGGCCAGCACCGGCTGGTCGCCGCGGTAGTCGACGCGGAGGTGCGAGCCCGACGGGACTTCGAGGCGGTCCGGGGCGAGCTCGTCCAGCTTGGCCGCTTCCGGCCACGGCAGGAGGGCCTTGAGGGCGGTGCCCGCGTTGAGGGTCGCGAGGTCCGCTTTCCGCCGGGCGCCGGAAAGGTCGAGCCAGCGGTCCACATCGGACAGCAGGGTGGCGTCGTCGACCGCGGGCCACGGCTCGCCGAGGACGCGGTGGAGGAACGCCATCCGCTCGCGGAGGCGGGTCGCGTCCTCGCTCCACTTCAGCAGGCCCAGTCCCTCGGTTTTCAGGCCGGTCACGAGGGCGTCGCGGACGTCGGCGTTCTGCAGGGGCTTCGAGGAGAGGGTGATGGCGCCGAGCTTCCGGACGCGCCGGGCGACGACGTCGCCGTCCCAGGTGACTTCGTCCACTTCGGACACGCCGGCGACGCGGACGGCGAGCCGCTCGTCGGCGGCCGCGGCGAGGCGGATGGTGCCGTGCACCCGTCCGGGATCCCGGGTGGCTTCGGCGACGGCCAGCCATTCGGAGTCGAGCCCGCTGCCCGGCGGGAGTTCGGCCGCGGTACCACCGGCCATGAGGTAGACGGGCGCGCCACCGGGCCGCCGCCGCGCGAGCCGCTCGGGGTGCGCGAGCGCGACAACCAGCGCGGGATCCTGCTTGCCTTCGCCCTGCACGAGCTTCGAGAGGCGCTGCACTTCACGCTTCCAGCGGCGCGCGGATTCGTCGCTCGCACCCCGCAGGCGCCGAAGCTCCGCGGTCACGTCCGTCAGCGTGGCGCCCGCGTCCAGCAGCGCCACCACTTCCGCCGCGTTCCGGGCGCCGACCTCCGAAGCGCCGTCGAGCAACGCGCGCGCCAGCCGCGGGTGCAACCCCAGCTCCGCCATCCGCCGTCCCCGCGGAGTGATCGCGCCGTCCGCCGTCGCGCCCAGGGTGGCCAGCAATGCGCGGCCCGCCGCCAGCGCGCCCTCGCCCGGTGGATCCCACCAGGCCAGGCCGCTCCCGTCTGGGGTGGACCAGCACGCCAGCTCCAACGCCAGCCGCGCCAGTTCGGCCGTGCGGATCTCCGGCTCCGGGTACGCCGGGAGCAGGGACTGCTCGTTCTCGGCCCAGCAGCGGTACGCGCGCCCAGGTCCCTCGCGCCCCGCGCGGCCGGACCGCTGCGTCGCGACCGCGGCCGACACCCGCACCGTCGCCAGGCCGGGCAGTCCGCGCCGGTGGTCGACCCGCGGCACGCGCGCCAGCCCCGAATCGACCACCGCACGCACGCCCGGCACCGTCAGGCTCGACTCCGCCACCGCCGTCGCCAGCACCACCCGCCGCCGCGAACGCGGCCGCAGCGCGTCGTCCTGGTGCGCCGCCGAGAGCCGCCCGTGCAGGGGGAGGACGTCCACATCGGACAATCGCAGCAGCCCCGAAGTCCGCGCGATCTCACCGGCGCCCGGGAGGAACGCGAGCACGTCACCGTCCCCTTCGGACAGTGCGGTGCGCACCGCCCGGGCGACGCAGGCCTCGATCCGCTCACCGCGCGCGGGCGGGACGTACGAGAAGGACACCGGGTAGGTCGGCGCCGTCGCCGTCACCACGGGTGCGTCGCCGAGCAGCGCGGCGAGCCGCCCGGCCGCGACCGTGGCCGACGTCGCCAGCAGCCGCAGGTCGTCGCGCAGCCCGGCGCGGACGTCGAGCAGCAACGCCAGCAGCAGGTCCGCGTCCAGGTGCCGCTCGTGGCACTCGTCGAGCAGCACCGTCGCCACCCCGGGCAGTTCCGGGTCGTTCTGCACGCGCCGCACCAGCAGCCCCGACGTCACGACCTCGATCCGGGTCCGCGCGGACACCTTCCGGTCGCCGCGCACGGCGTACCCGACGGTCTCGCCGACCGGTTCGCCCAGGATCGCCGCCATCCGCGCCGCCGCGGCCCGCGCCGCCAGGCGCCGCGGCTCGGCGACCACCACCCGGCCGCCCGACGCCGCCAGGGCCAGCGGCACCAGCGTCGTCTTCCCCGTCCCGGGCGGCGCCACCAGCACCGCGGTGCCGTGCGCGTCGAGGGCCGAAAGAACGTCGGGCAGCACTTCCCGAACCGGCAGATCGGGCAGTTTCACTTCTCGGTGACCTCGGGGGGAGCGGGGAGCTGGTAACCGGACGGGCCGATGTTCGCGTTGAGCGAGCGCAGCCATTCACCCGAAGAGATCATCTTCCGGATCGCGTCGTCGACCGCGCCCACCCCCTGGGTGTCGCCCTTGCGCAGGCCGACGCCGTAGTTCTCCTTCGAGAACGGCTTCCCGACGACCTTCAGCAGCTCCGGATCGCGCGCGACGTAGCCCGCGAGGATCACCCCGTCGGTGGTCACGGCGTCGATCTGGCCGGCGAGCAGGGCGGTCACGCAGTCGCCGTAGCGCGGGTACTCGACGAGCTGCACCGCCTGGGCGAACTTGTCCTTCACCTGCTGCGCCGGCGTCGAGCCGGTGACCGAGCACAGCCGCCGCCCGTTGAGCGCCTCCGGCCCGGCGATGTCGGCCGACGTCCGGCGCACGAGGAGGTCCTGGCCGGTGGTGAAGTACGGCCCGGCGAACGACACCAGCTGCTTGCGCTTGTCGGTGATCGAATAGGTCGCGACGACCAGGTCGACCGCGCCGGACGTGAGGTCCGTTTCCCGCGTCGCCGACGTCGTCTCGCGCCACGAGATGTCCTTCGCGGCGACGCCGAGTTCACTCGCGACGAAAGTAGCGACGTCGACGTCGAATCCGACGAACCGGCCGTCCACGGTGTGCTCCGAAAGGCCCGGCGCGTCGAACCGGATGCCGATGGTGAGGTGATCCGTGGCACCGGCACGGGTGACCAGCGAGTCGGACGGCGAGACGTGCGCCGGACCGCACGCCGACGCCGTGACCAGCAGCAACGCGGAGCAGAGGAGCGTGCGCCACCGCATCCGGCCGCTCCCTCCACCGCTGCCCTGCCTCACGAAGTTCTCAGGTCCTCCCGTTAGCCTAAGTGCGTGGTGCGACCGTCCCAACCCGTGCTGGACACCGTCGGCACGCTCGCCCGGCTCGGGCTGGCGGCCGTCTGGCTCGTTTCCGGTGCGCTGAAACTGGCGGATCCGGGGCAGACGTTGATCGCCGTCCAGGCGTACGACGTGCTCCCGGACGCGCTCGAAGACGTGGTGGCCATCGCGCTGCCGCTCGTCGAACTCGTGCTCGGGCTGTTCCTGCTCGCGGGCCTGGCGACCCGGTGGGCCGCCGGCGCCGCGCTGGTGCTGCTCGTCGTGCTCATCGCCGGGATCGCCCAGTCGTGGGCGCGCGGGCTGAGCATCGATTGCGGGTGCTTCGGCGGCGGCGGCCAGGTGGCGGCGGGGCAGACCGAGTACCCGCAGGAGATCCTCCGCGACACCGGGTTCGCGCTGCTGGCCGCGTGGCTGCTGGCGCGCCCGCGCACCTGGCTGTCGGTCGACGGCTGGCTCGCGCGAAGTCGCGGGAACTCCACCGGGCCCGAGCACGACTACTCGGGTATCGCGGAAGGGAACTGATACACAGTGGGTGGAGCTGAGCGGACCGCTCGGAAGCGTCGTCAGGCCGCGCAGGCGGGCGGAGCGAGGGCGGTGGCCCAGGCCAGGGGCGCGTCCGGGGACAAGCGGAAGTGGATCATCGGGATCGGCGCCGTGGTCGTCGTGGCCGCGCTCGTGATCGGCGGGGTGATCTGGACGATTTTGGACAAGAACAAGACCGAGGGCAAGGTGATCGGCCCCGGCGAGACCACGAGTGCGCTGGCCGGCGATGTCACCCAGAAGCGTGACGGCGTCGTCGTCACCGTCGGCAAGACCGGCGCCAAGGCCTCGATCGACGTCTACGCGGACTTCCTCTGCCCGATCTGCGGCCAGTTCGAGAAGACGTACAAGTCCCAGATCGAGCAGGCGGTCAACGACGGCAAGCTGCAGGTGCGCTACCACATGGTGCCGCTGCTCAACGACCGCTCGAGCCCGCCCGGCTACTCGCTCGACTCGGCCAACGCGGCGCTGGCCGCGGCCGACGCCGGCAAGTTCGTCCAGTTCCACGACGCCCTGTTCGCGAACCAGCCCGAGGAGGGCAAGCGCGGCTACGACAAGGCGCAGCTGATCGAGCTCGGCAAGAACATCGGGATCACCGACCCCGCCTTCGCCCAGATGGTGAACGCCGGCACCTACGACCAGCAGCTCAACACCGCGTTCCAGCAGATCGAGACGGACCCGAAGCTGGCGCAGGACTTCGGCGGCGGGCAGAGCGGCTTCGGCACGCCGACGGTCACCGCGAACGGCACGATCGTCTCCTGGCAGGACCCGGACTGGCTCAAGAAGGTCACCGGCTGAACTCCGGGCAATTCGCCCACCCGGGTACGGACCGTGGTCTAGGCTGATTCCCGCAACAGGGGAACCGGAGGTGGCGAGGGCACGTCGCACCCCTGGTGACAGGGAGGGCCAGTGGACGGTTCGCATTCGGGGTTTCACGTCGACGACGGCGCGTACACGCGGTACGCGCGCGAAGTCGACCCGCTCGGTGAAGACGTCAAAGGCGCCGCGGACAAGCACGTCGGCCCGCACGTGACGCTCGGCGGCCACGGTTTTTCGGAGATGGGCGGGGAGTCCGGCTTCTCCGGGGCCTACAGCGGCCGGATGCGCGCGCTGCAGGAGAAGATGCACCGCGTCGGCGGCGGCTGGCGCCAGGTCGGCGAAGCCGCCCGGCAGACCGATCGCAACTACGCGGCGGTCGAGGCCGAGCACGGTGACGTCGTCCGGCGGCTCGGCGGAGACCTCGGGCAGGACCGCGCGTGACCGACGAGCACGCCGACCTCCTCGTCCGGCACGGCCTGGACACGACGAACCAGTTCGCGCAGAAGCTGCGCCACGACCCGGCCGCGATCGGCGGCGCGCGGGACGCGCACCTCGCGCTGCAGACGTCGGTGGGCACGACCCGCGACCACGCGTCCGCCCAGCGCGTCACCCTGACTTCGGCCAGCTCCGGCTCGACAACCGACCGCGCCACGGCGACGTCGAAGAGCCTCGAGCAGGAGGTCCAGGACCTCCTCGACGAGAGCGCCGAGATCGAGAAGGCCGTCGCCGAGGCGGCCGAGACCCTGCAGCTCGGCGAGATCAAGAACGACCAGGTCCGCGACCAGATCATCAAGGAGATCTCGGCGTCGATGAAGGCGCTCGCGGCGGTGAAGAACATCCAGCCGCCGGAGAGCCGCGGTGCCGCGTCCCGCGACATCCTGATGAAGCTGCAAACCAAGATCAGCCAGCTGACCGGCCAGGCCGCGACGTTCAGCGAGCAGACGATCAACCAGCTCACCGACATCGGCACCCGGCTCGGCGGCGAGGAGCAGACGACGTCGTCGAGCAGCGCGTCGCCGACGAAGGTCGGGTCGTCGTTCAACAGCAACAGCGGCTACTCCGGCGGCTCCGACGGCGGGGGCGGCGGAGGCGGGGGTGGCGGTGGCGGCGGTGGCGGCGGCGCCGTGCACAAGCCGCGGCTGCCGGTCGCGATCCCGCCGCAGCCCGGCTCCGGCGTCGCGATCAACCTGCCCGGCGGCAAGCAGGTCATGGCGCCGAACGAAACCGCGGCGAAGGCCGTCCGCAACGCGCTTTCCCAGCTCGGCGTGCCGTACGTCTGGGGCGGCACGGCGCGCGGCGTCGGCCTCGACTGCAGCGGGCTGACCATGACGTCGTACCAGGACGCGGGCCTGCAGCTGCCGCGGACCGCGGCCCAGCAGACGGTCGGTGCCGAGGTGCCCTCGATCGACCAGCTGCTGCCCGGCGACCTCGTCGTGTGGTCCGGGCACGTGGCGATGGTCATCGGCGACGGCCAGATGGTCGAGGCCGGCGACCCGGTGCAGATCAGCAAGATCCGCACCACGAACGCGGGACAGTCGTTCATCGGCTTCTACCGGCCCACGGGGTGAGTTGTGGCTGAATTCGACATCGACCTGGCTTCCGCGCGGGTCGCCGAGCAGGCCGGCCGGGCGGAGGCGGAAGCTTCCGCCCGCTTCGCGCGCTCGGGACCGGTGGTGGGCAAGGCCTCGTCCGACGCCGTCGAGGTCGAGGTGGCGCCCGGCGGGCTGCTCACGAGCGTGACGATCCACCGCTCCGCGCTGCGGCAGGGGTCGTCGGTGATCGCCGACCAGATCTTCGAGCTGGCCCAGCGCGCGACCCGCCGCGCGGGCGACAAGATGTACCACGCGCTGGCGCCGGTGGTGGACGCCGAACAGCTCGAGACGCTGGGCTACGAGCCGATCCCGGACGACGACCCGGACGCCGACACCTACTCGTACGGAAGGTGAGCGCGGTGATCACGACCCGTCAGCTGATCGCCCAGGCCCGGGCGCGGGAAGAGGCGATGTCCCGCGTCGAAGAGCTGCTCGCGTCGGCTTCCGGCACGGCCCACGACATCGACGGCCAGGTCGAGGTGACCGTCGACGCGCGCGGCAAGCTCCTGCGGCTGTGGCTGGCGCCGTCGGCGGTGAACCTGGGCGACCGCCTGGGCCCGCTCGTGGTGGAGATCGCCCAGGCGGCCATGCGCGAGGCGACCCAGGACGGCTACAACAAGGTCGCCCTGCTGCTCGGCGAAGACATGACGTTCATGATCGAGCAGATGACGGGCATCCCGGCGCCGGCCCGCGCGGAGGACGACGACCCGGGCATGACGGTCGAGGAGTTCCAGCGGCAGCGGGCCGAGCGCCTCGGTGCGGCGCCCGTGGAAGCTGCTCCTCCGGCACCGCCGGAGGATGAGGACGCGTACTGGGACTCCTTCGACCCGGCCTCGCTGCGCTCGGACCGTTAAGCCAGCTGGGCCGTCGAGTTCGCGCCGTCCAGCGCCTCGCGGATGATGTCCGCGTGACCCGCGTGCTGGGCCGTTTCGTGGATCAGGTGCAGCACGATCCGCCGTGCCGACCAGAACTGGGGCTCGGGCGGTGACCACGGCGTCGTCGGCAGCTGCACCAGTACGTCCAGCGAAGGCAGCGAAGCCACGTACTCGTCGGTCTCGGCCGCGGCGGCCGAGTAAGCCGAAAGCCAGTGCGACAACGTCTCGCTCATCGAGTACTGCGCCGTGTCCAGCATGCCTTCCGGGAGCGAGCCGTCGGCGTTGCGCAGCACCTGCAGCCACAGGCGCTCGCCCGTCGCGAGGTGGCGGACCAGCCCGCCCAGGGTCAGCTCGCTGACCGTCGTGCGCCGGCCCGCCTGCTCGTCGGAGAGGTCGCGCACCGGGATCAGCAAGCGCTTCCTGACTTCGGCGAGCAGCTGGAGGAGGTCTTCGTGTTCACGGCTCATGGGGGAACCGTAGAACCGAATTAGGCCAGATGGTGACCGGAATCGGCAATCCCGCTCAGCGGCACCCGAGTTCGGTCAGAGGTCTGGACCAACCCCCAAATCCTATGCATTAATTCAAGGCGTGAATTTTGGTCTCTCGACGAGGAGGACCCGCATGCGCTTCGGACGCAGGCTGGGCATCGGCGCGCTGGCCGTGGGGTTGCTGCTGGCGTCGGAAACCCCCGCGCTCGCCGGAAACGGCCCGGCCTACAAGGATTCCTGGCGCCCGGTGAAGGTCCGGGTGGCCGACCTGATGTCGCGCATGACGCTCGACGACAAGCTCGGCCAGATGATGCAGGCCGAACGCCTCGGGGTCAAAAGCCCGGCGGACGTGACCACGGGCAGGCTCGGTTCGCTGCTCTCCGGCGGCAGCTCGCAGCCGACCCCGAACACGCCCGTCACCTGGGCCGACATGTACGACGGCTTCCAGAAGGCCGCCCTCGCGACGCCGCTCGGCATCCCGCTGATCTACGGCGTCGACGCCGTCCACGGCCACAACGGCCTCTACGGCGCCACCGTCTTCCCGCACAACATCGGCCTCGGCGCGACGCGCGACCCGCGGCTGGTCGAGAAGATCGGCCGCGCCACCGCGGAAGAGGTCTCCGGCACCGGCATCGACTGGGACTTCGCGCCCTGCCTGTGCGTCGCCCGCAACGACCGCTGGGGCCGCACCTACGAGTCCTTCGGCGAGGTCCCGCAGCTGGCCACCGAGATGACGTCGATCATCACCGGGCTGCAGGGCCGCCGGCTGGACCAGCCGGGCTCGGTCATGGCCACCGCCAAGCACTACGTCGGCGACGGCGGCACCACCGGCGGCGTCAACGAAGGCAACACCGAGATCAGCGAGCAGGAGCTGCGGCAGATCCACCTGCCGCCGTTCAAGGCCGCCGTCCAGCGCGGGGTCGGCTCGGTGATGATCTCCTACAGCAGCTGGAACAGCGTGAAGATGCACGCCGGCTCCTACCTGATCAACGACGTCCTCAAGAAGGAGCTCGGCTTCACGGGGATCGTCGTCTCGGACTACAACGGCGTCGACAAGATCGACGGCAAGACCGGGTTCACCCCCGAAGAGGTCGAAGCCTCGATCAACGCCGGCATCGACATGGTGATGGTGCCCTACGAGTGGCAGAAGTTCATCGACACGCTGCGCACGCTCGTGCAGCAGGGCCGCGTGCCGATGTCCCGGATCGACGACGCCACCAGGCGCATCCTGACGAAGAAGTTCGAGCTCGGCCTGTTCGAGCACCCGCTGACCGACCGGCGGTTCCTGAACACCATCGGCAGCAAGCAGCACCGCGACCTCGCGCGCCAGGCCGTCCGCGAGTCCCAGGTCCTGCTGAAGAACGACAACCACGTGCTGCCGCTCGGCAAGCGGGACAAGATCCTCGTGGCCGGCAAGAGCGCGGACGACCTCGGCAACCAGTCCGGCGGCTGGACCGTCGGCTGGCAGGGCACCAGCGGCCCGGTCATCCCCGGCACCACGATCCTCCAGGGCATCGAGAAGAGCTCTTCGAAGGTGACCTACGCCAAGGACGGCACCGGGATCGACCGGAGCTACGACGTCGCCGTCGCGGTCGTGGGGGAGACGCCGTACGCGGAAGGCAAGGGCGACCGTCCACAGGGGATGGGACTGGACGCCACGGACCTCGCCACGCTGCAGAAGCTGAAGGACTCCGGGGTGCCGACGGTGGTCGTGCTGGTGTCCGGGCGGCCGCTCGACATCGCCGCGCAGCTGCCGGACTGGGCCGGGCTGGTCGAGTCGTGGCTGCCGGGCAGCGAGGGCCAGGGGGTCGCCGACGTCCTCTTCGGTGACTACAACCCGACCGGCAAGCTGCCGGTGACCTGGATGCGCAGCGCCGACCAGCAGCCGATCAACGCCGGTGACGGCAAGCCGGCGCTGTTCCCGTTCGGCTACGGGCTGCATTACTCGCGCCACTGGTGATCGTTCCCCGTTTCCCCACCGGAAAGGTTCCCGCATGCCGTCCAGAACCCGCCGTCCGCTGGTCCGGATCCTGGCGTTCTTCGCCGCCTGCCTGGGGCTCGCCCTGGGCAGCCCGGCGGTGGAGTCCGCACACGCCGCGACGCCGTTCAAGGTCCTCGCCTTCTACAGCGGCACGTACGACGCCGCGCACATCAGTTTCGAGAAGGAGGCCAACGTCTGGTTCCCGCAGCAGGCGGCGGCCAACGGGTTCACCTACACGGCCACGACCAACTGGAACCAGCTGACCACCATCACCCCGGCCCAGTACCAGGTGGTGATGTTCTTCGGCGACCAGCCGCAGTCGCAGGCCCAGTTCGAGGGCTTCCAGCGGTACATGCAGGCGGGCGGCGCGTTCTTCGGCTTCCACGTCACGGCGTACAACGACAGCTCCACGCCGTCGTACGCGAACTGGTTCCACAACGACTTCCTCGGCACCGGCCGGTTCACGTCGAACACGTGGGGCCCGACGGGGGAGACGCTGAAGATCGAGAACCGCACGCACCCGTCGACGGTGAACCTGCCGGCGACGATCAAGTCTTCGGTGTCCGAGTGGTACGCGTGGCAGAACGACCTGCGCCAGAACCCGAACATCTCGATCCTGGCGTCGATGGACCAGTCCACGTTCCCGATCGGCACGGACCCGAGCCAGACCTGGTACAGCGGCTACTACCCGATCATGTGGACGAACAAGAACTACAAGATGCTGTACGCGAACTTCGGCCACAACGCGATGAACTACGAGACGAACACCGCGCTGTCGTCGACGTTCGAAAGCGCCGACCAGAACCGGTTCGTGCTCGACGGCCTGAAGTGGCTCGGCGGCGGCGGGACGACGACCCCGCCGGACCCGGGCACGATCGACCCGGCGGCCTGGTACGCCGTGACGAACAAGGCGTCCGGCAAGTGCGTCGACGCGCGGGGCGCGGCCAGCGCCAACGGCACCGTGATCCAGCAGTACACCTGCAACGGCACCACGGCGCAGCAGTACCAGTTCGCCCCGACCAGCGGCGGGTACGACCGGGTCAACAACCGGACCAACCCCGCCCAGGTCATCGACGTCACGAACGTGGCGACGACGGACAACGCCGGCCTGCAGCTGTGGTCCTACAGCGGCGGCGGCAACCAGCAGTGGCAGCCCGTCTCCGAGGGCAGCGGCTACTACCACTTCGTCGCCCGCCACAGCGGCAAGTGCCTGACCGTGCCCGGATCGTCCACCGCGGACAGTGTCCAGCTGGTCCAGGCGACCTGTAACGGCAGCGCCGCTCAGTCGTTCAAGGTCGCTTAGGGGAAGGTCCGTGAAGGCCACCTCGGGGGAGTCCCTCGAGGTGGCCTTCACGGCTTTCCGGGGGCTCCTGACCTGCGGGTCAACGGTCTGCTCTTGATAAATACATGCCTGTCTGTATGTTTGTTGCCATCGGGTCGCCGAAGGGAGCGCAGCGTGGCGGGCAGGGTGTACGTCGTCGGCGTCGGGATGACGAAGTTCGAGAAACCCGGGCGGCGGGAAGGCTGGGACTACCCGCAGATGGCCCGCGAAGCCGGCACCAAAGCCCTCGAGGACGCCGGGATCGGCTACGACGCCGTCCAGCAGGCCTACGTCGGCTACGTCTACGGCGAGTCGACGTCCGGGCAGCGCGCGGTCTACGAGCTGGGGATGACCGGGATCCCGGTGGTCAACGTCAACAACAACTGCTCCACCGGCTCGACCGCGTTGTACCTGGCCGCGGAGGCGATCCGCGGCGGCCGCGCCGGCTGCGTGCTCGCGCTCGGCTTCGAGAAGATGAAGCCGGGGTCGCTCGCGTCGACCTACGACAACCGCGAACAGCCGCTGGGCAACCACCTCCAGGCGCTCGCCGAGATCTCCGAGGTGCTGTTCCCGCCCGCACTGTGGATGTTCGGCGCCGCCGGCCGCGAGCACATGAAGGCGTACGGCACGACGGCCGAGCACTTCGCGAAGATCGGCGAGAAGAACCACCGGCACTCCGTGAACAACCCGTACGCGCAGTTCCAGGACGCCTACACGCTCGACGACATCCTGGCGTCGCGGATGATCTACGACCCGCTGACCAAGCTGCAGTGCTCGCCGACGTCGGACGGCGCCGGCGCGGTGCTGCTCGCGAGCGAGTTCTTTGTGGACGTCAACGGACTGGCCGGGCGGGCCGTCGAGATCACCGGGCAGGCGCTGACCACGGACTTCCGCAGCACGTTCGACGGCAGCGCGAAGAACATCGTCGGCTACGACATGACCCGGCAGGCGGCGCTGCGGGTGTACGACCAGGCCGGCCTCGGGCCCGCCGACTTCCAGGTCGTCGAGCTGCACGACTGCTTCTCCGCCAACGAGCTGCTGACCTACGAAGCGCTCGGCCTCTGCGAAGAGGGCGAAGGCGGGCACCTGGTGGACGCCGGGGACACCACCTACGGGGGCCGGTGGGTCGTCAACCCGTCCGGCGGGCTCATCTCGAAGGGCCACCCGCTCGGCGCGACGGGGCTCGCCCAGTGCGCCGAACTCACCTGGCAGCTGCGCGGCGACGCCGGCGCGCGGCAGGTCGCGGACGTGCGGGCCGCGTTGCAGCACAACATCGGACTCGGTGGCGGCGCCGTCGTCACCGCCTACCAGCGAGCCTAGGAGAAACCATGGGTCGGATCAGCGCGTCCGTCGAACTGCCCGCGCCGCCGGAGAAGGTGTGGGCCGAGTTCTCGAACCCCGCCAACTTCGAGAAGTGGCTGACCATCCACACCAAGTGGAAGGGCGACGTCCCCGCCGGGTTCTCGGAGGGGTCGCAGGTGTCCGAAGTGGTCACCATGCTCGGGATGGCGAACACGATCACCTGGACCGTCGAGTCCTACGAGGCGCCGCACCGGCTGGTGATCTCGGGCACCGGGATGGCCGGGGTGAAGATCAGGTTCTCGCTGTCGGTGGCGGGGGCCGGTGACGCGTCGGCCGCCACCATCGAAGCCGAGTTCGCCGGGCAGATGATCATTGGCGCGCTCGGAAAGGCTGTCGAGAAGGACGGCAAGAAGAACCTCGACGAGTCGCTCGAGAAGTTCAAGGCCCTCGTCGCATGAAGTTCGACGCCGCCGGCCTCGGCAAGTGGACGTCGCCGTCGCACTTCGACGTCACGCGGGAGCGGATCGCCGAGTACGCGTCGGCGACCAACGACCCGATCCCGGCGCACCGCGCGGGCGACGTCGCGAGCCCGGTGTTCGCGATCGTCCCGGTGTTCCAGTCGCTGCTGGAGCCGGCGCTGGAGGTGGTGCCGCCGTCGCTGTTCGGCCGGGTGCTGCACGGCGAGCAGGACTTCCGGTTCCACCGCCCGATCCGGCCCGGCGACGCGCTGGTGTCACGCGCCAAGATGACCGGCTACGAAGGGCTGCCGAAGGGCACGCGGGCGACGGTCTACCTGGAATGCCGGTCGTCGGACGGTTCGCTGGTCAACGAGCAGTACGTGACGTTCTTTGTGCGCGGCTTCGACACCGGGGAGAAACGGGGCACGCTGGGGCCGTCACACCGCTTTGACGAGCGGTTGCGTTCGTCGTCGCCGATCGCGAAGGTCAGCCAGCACGTCGACGACGACCAGACGTTCCGCTACGGCCCGGCGGCCGGCGACCCGATGCCGATCCACCTCGACGACGAGGTCGCCCGTGCGGCGGGTCTGCCGGGGATCATCGCGCACGGGCTGTGCACGATGGCGTTCACGTCGTGGGCGCTGCTGACCGAGGTGGCGGGGTCCTCGGCCGGGAGGCTGCGCCGCCTCGCCGTCCGGTTCGCCGCGCCCGTGCGGCCGGGCCAGGACCTGTCGACGTCGATCTGGGCCGCGGGTCCCGGCGCTTTCGCTTTCGAAACCACGGTCGGGGACACCCTCGTGATCAAAGACGGACTTGCGGAGCTGTGATGGGTGCACTCGACGGGCGCGTTGCGCTGGTGACCGGCGCGGGCCGGGGGATCGGGCGAGAGCACGCCCTCCTGTTCGCGCGTGAGGGCGCTTCGGTCGTGGTCAACGACCTGGGTGGCGACAACGACGGGAGCGGCTCGTCCGCCGGGCCCGCTGCTTCGGTGGTTTCCGAAATCCGTGCGCTGGGCGGTTCGGCGGTGGCGAACACGTCGGACGTGGCGTCGTGGCCGGGTGCGTCGGAGCTGGTGGACCAGGCGGTTTCGGAGTACGGGCGGCTGGACGTCGTGGTGAACAACGCGGGCATCCTGCGGGACGCGTTCGTCGCGAGCATCACCGAGGAGCAGTGGGATTCGGTGATCGCGGTCCACCTGAAGGGCCACGCGGCGGTCCTGCACCACGCGGCGGCGTACTGGAAGTCGCTGTCGAAGGCGGGTTCTCCGGTGGCGGCGTCGGTGATCAACACGGCGTCGGCGTCCGGCGTCACGCTGCCGAACGCGGGCCAGCTCAACTACGGCGCGGCGAAGGCGGGCATCGCGGCGATGACCCTGGTGGCGGCGGCGGAGCTGGAGCGCTATGGAGTGCGGGTGAACGCGATCGCCCCGATCGCCCGTACGCGGCTGACGCTGGCGACCCCGGGGATGGGCGCGATCTTCGCGGAACCGGTGGCGGAAGGCGAGTTCGACGCGTTCTCGCCGGCGAACATCTCGCCGTTGGTGGCGTACCTGGCGACCGAGAAGTGCCCGGTGACGGGCAAGGTGTTCGCGGTCCAGGGCGGCGCGATTTCGGAACTGGCGGGCTGGCACGACGTGAAGGTCATCGAGACCGAAGGCCCGTGGGAGATCGACGACATCGCGGCGAGGCTGCCCTGAGGGGCCGCGAGTGTTCAGGCGGGTCCTAACCCGCCTGAACACTCACGACCGTCAGTCGCGCTCGATGAGGTGGCCTACCACGTCCGGGCCGGGGTGGGCGTGGCCTGAACCGTCCCGGCGGACGTCGATCTCCGGGAGCTCCACCGGGTCTCCGTTGCGTGCCGACCCTGCCGGGCGTGGGCCGATCCACGCCACCCTCAATGCCGTCTCGCCCTTCAGGAACCGCTGCGCCCGGACGCCGCCCGTGGCTCGGCCCTTGGCCGGGTACTCGCTGAACGGTGTCACCTTCACGCTCTGGCCCGTCGACGTGATCACCATGGGCTCGCCGTGCTCGTCGTCGTCCGTGCGGATGGCTCCGAAGAACACCACCGAGCCCGCACCGACGTTCATGCCCGCCATGCCGCCGCCCTTGAGGCCCTGGGGGCGGACCAGGGAGGCCGCGTACTTCAGCAGCGAAGCCTCCGAGGACACGAACGCCAGGGTCTCCGAGCCGTCCGTGAGCCAGGTTGCCCCGACCACCTCGTCGCCGTCCTTCAACGAGATCACTTCGAACTCGTCCGAGCGGACCGGCCACTCCGGGGAACACACCTTCACCACGCCCGCCCGCGTGCCCAGCGCGAGGCCCGGTGAGCCGGCCGCCTGGTCACCCAACGGGGCGATCCCGACGACCGTCTCGCCCTTCTCCAGCGGGACCAGCTCGCGAGCCGCCATGCCGCCGCGCAGGGAGACCGTGCCCGCCTGCTCCGGCAGCACCGGCAGGGGCAGCACGTCCGTCTTGAACGCCCGGCCGCGGCTGGTCACCAGCAGGACCTGGCCGCGCGCTGTCGTGTGGACCACCGCCGACACCGCGTCGTGCTTCACGCGGCCGTTGCGGCGGCGGGTCTCCGTCGACTCCTCGGACTCCGCCGCCGTGCGGGCCACCAGGCCGGTCGCCGAAAGGATCACCTGGCACGGGTCGTCCGCGACTTCGAGGGGGCCCGAAGGCTTCGACGCGGCCAGGACCTCCTTCAGGTCGCCGTCGATCAGGGCGGTGCGGCGCTCGGTCGGGAAGTCCTTCGCGATCTTCGCCAGCTCCGACGAGACGAGCTTCTTCAGCACCGACTCGTCGTCGAGGATCTTGGTCAGCTCCGCGATCTCCTCGCGCAGCCGCTCCTGCTCCGACTCCAGCTCCAGCCGGTCGTACTTGGTCAACCGGCGCAGCGGCGTGTCCAGGATGTACGTCGCCTGGATCTCCGACAGCTTGAAGCGCGTCATCAAGCCGTCCTTCGCGGCCTGCGCGTTCTCGCTCTCGCGGATGAGCTTGATCACCTTGTCGATGTTCAGCAGCGCGATCAGCAGGCCGTCGACCAGGTGCAGCCGCTCTTCGCGCTTGCGGCGCCGGTACTTGGTCCGCCGCGTGACTACGTCGTAGCGGTGGCGGAGGAAGACTTCCAGGAGCTCCTTGAGCCCGAGGGTCTGCGGCTGGCCGTCGACGAGCACCAGGTTGTTGATGCCGAACGACTGCTCCAGCGGCGTGAGCCGGTACAGGTCGGCCAGCAGCGCCTGCGGGTTGACGCCGACCTTGCACTCGATGACCAGCCGCGTGCCGTTCTCGCGGTCGGTGAGGTCCTTGACGTCGGCGATGCCGGTGAGCCGCTTGGACTTGTTGACCTCGTCGGTGATCTTCTCGATCACCTTCTCCGGGCCGACGCCGTAGGGCAGTTCGGTGACGGTGATCGCCTGCCGCCCGCGGCTGCCCTCCAGCGGTCCGGTCTCGACGCTCGCGCGCATCCGGACCACGCCGCGGCCGGTCTCGTACGCGCGGCGGACCTCGTCGAGGCCCAGCAGCTTCCCGCCGGTGGGCAGGTCGGGGCCGGGGACGAACTCCATCAGCTTGTCGAGCGTCGCGCTCGGGTGCGTGATCAGCCACCGCGCCGCGGCGACGACCTCGCCGAGGTTGTGCGGGATCATGTTGGTCGCCATCCCGACCGCGATCCCCGACGTGCCGTTGACCAGCAGGTTCGGGAACGCCGCGGGCAGCACGGACGGCTCCTCGAGCGAACCGTCGTAGTTCGGGCGGAAGTCGACGGTGTCCTCGCCGAGTTCGCCGACCAGCTGCATCGCCTCCGGTGACATCCGCGCTTCGGTGTACCGCGAGGCGGCCGGGCCGTCGTCGGGGCTGCCGAAGTTGCCGTGGCCGTCGATCAGCGGGACGTTCAGCGAGAAGTCCTGCGCCAGCCGCACCATGGCGTCGTAGATCGCGACGTCACCGTGCGGGTGGTACTTGCCCATCACGTCGCCGACCACGCGCGACGACTTCACGTACGCGTGCGTCGGGCGGTAGCCGTTCTCGTTCATCGAGTACAGGATCCGGCGGTGCACCGGCTTCAGCCCGTCCCGCGCGTCCGGCAGGGCGCGCGAGTGGATGACCGAATACGCGTACTCCAGGTACGAGTCTTCGATCTCCGTCTTCAGCGAGTTGTCGAAGACGTTCGCGCCGGCGCGGTCGAACGCGCTGGGATCGACCTTGGTGGTGGTGCCCTTGCGGCGTGCCACGGCAGAACTCCTTGGTAGCTAAGAAAATTAAGCGTCGATGGCGTCGCGGTCGATCCGGTCGGAGGAGGCGACCAGCCAGTTCCGCCGGGGCTCGACCTTCTCGCCCATCAGCAGCTCCAGCGCGCCCTCGGCGGCCTCGGCGTCGTCCATGGTGATCCGGCGGACCGAGCGGGTGGCCGGGTTCATCGTGGTCTCCCACAGCTCGTCGGCGTCCATCTCGCCGAGACCCTTGAACCGCGGCACCGGGGTGACGATGCTCTTGCCCGCCCGCTCCAGCTCGGCGAACTTCGACTCCATCTCCTGCTGGGTGAAGGTGAAGTGCGTCTCCGGGTTGCGGCCCTTCGTGACGAGCTTGTGCAACGGCGGCATCGCCGCGTACAGCCGGCCGTCTTCGATCACCGGGCGCATGTACTTCGCGAACAGCGTGATCAGCAGGGTCCGGATGTGCGAGCCGTCGACGTCGGCGTCGGCCATCAGGATGACCCGGCCGTAGCGCATGGTCGACAGGTCGAACGTGCGCCCGGTGCCCGCGCCGAGCACCTGCACGATCGACGCGATCTCGGCGTTCTTCAGCGTGTCGCCGAGCGACGCCTTCTGGACGTTCAGGATCTTGCCGCGCAGCGGGAGCAGCGCCTGGTACTCGGACACGCGCGCCATCCGCGCCGACCCCAGCGCGCTGTCACCCTCGACGAGGAACAGTTCGCTGCGCGAGACGCCGGTGGTGCGGCAGTCGACCAGCTTCGGCGGCATCGCCGCGCCCTCGAGCGCGGTCTTGCGCCGGGCGGCGTCCTTCTGCTGCTTCTGGGTGAGCCGGACGCGGGAGGCGTCGACCACCTTCTGCAGCACGACCTTGGCCTCGGACTTCGTCTTGCGGTCCTCGGTCCACGCCTTGACGTGCTTGTCGACGATGCCCTGGATGACCCGGGTGATGCCCGCGGTGGACAGCTCGTCCTTCGTCTGCGACGTGAACTGCGGTTCCGGCAGCCGGACGTGCACCACGGCCGTCATGCCCTCGAGGACGTCCTCGATCGTCGGCATGTCCTCCTTGGGCTTGAGCAGCCCGCGGGTCTTGGAGATGGCCTCCTGCAACGCCTTCGCCACCGCGCGGTCGAAGCCGCGCCGGTGGGTGCCGCCGTGGACGTTGCGGATCGTGTTGGTGAAGCACTCGACCGTGCGCTCGTAGCCGGTGCCCCAGCGCAGCGCCACCTCGACCTCGGCCCGGCGCTCCACATTGGACTGCATGACGCCGGTGGCGTCCGCCGCGTTCTCCTTGTACGTGCCTTCGCCGGTGATCAGCAGCGTGCCGCAGACCGGCTTTTCCCCCGACGGGGTCAGGAAGTCGACCATGTCCACCAGCCCGTGCGGGAAGTGGAAGGTCTCCTCGTTGATCGTGTCCTCGATCGCCGTGCGCAGCACGTACGTGACGCCCGGCACGAGGAACGCGGTGTTGCGCAGCTTCGCCCGCACGCCCTCGACGTCCAGGGCCGCGCCGGACTCGAAGTAGCGGGCGTCGTACCAGTAGCGGATCGAGGTGCCGGAGCGCTCGCCGCGCTTCATCTTGCCGATGACGTTCAGCCCGGAGCGGCGGGTGAACTTCGCCTTCGGTCCGGGCCCGTCGAACGTGCCGGGGACGCCGTGCTTGAACGACATCTGGTGGACCTTGCCGTCCTGCTTCACGGTGACGTCGAAGCGGTGCGACAGCGCGTTGACCGCCGAAGCGCCGACGCCGTGCAGGCCGCCGGAGGTCTTGTAGCCGGAGCCGCCGAACTTGCCGCCGGCGTGCAGCCGGGTCAGCACCAGCTCGACGCCGGACAAACCGGACTTGGCGTGGGTGCCGGTGGGGATGCCGCGGCCGTCGTCGTCGACCTGGACGCTGCCGTCGGCGTGCAGCGTGACGACAACCTTCGTCGCGTGGCCGGCGGCACCCTCGTCCGTCGAGTTGTCCACGACTTCGGAGAAGAGGTGGTTGATGCCCCGGCTGTCGGTGGAGCCGATGTACATCCCGGGTCGTTTGCGGACGGCTTCGAGACCCTCGAGATGCGTCAGGTCGTCGGCCCCGTACAAGGTCTCGGCAGTCACAGGGTCGTTCTCCCGGATCGTGGCTCGCGAAAGTGCTGGTGGTGGTGCGGACTCGCCTGCACCGTAGTGCAGGATATCCGCCGACCCCGACAACTTCCGCGCGCTGCCGTCTCCGGAGTGGCGTGCGCCGCCCCTAACGGGGGTCGTAGCCCAGGTCCGGCCACAGTGCCAGCAGGGCTTCGATCTTCCGCGGCACCTGGAAGTTGTTCCGGAAGTTCGGCTTCTCGCCGATCGTGGCGAGGCTCTTGCGGAGGTCGCCGAACACCGGCTTCGCGGACGTCTCCCGCGTCAGGAGGTAGCAGTAGGTGCGGCGCGGGTACGCGTACTCGTCCGTGTAAGCCTGCAGCACGAGACCGGGGGCCTCGATCCGCGACCCGACGAGGGCCCGGCCCTGCTTCTGGCTGTAGACGCGGATCACGTGCACGCCCGGGCGGAGCGTGCGCGGCGGGTCCTGGCCCTGGCCGTCGTCGGCCCAGAACAGCTCGACGCGGAACGGTGCTTCGCCGTTCTCGCCGGGGTGCGTGTACTCGCGCGCCAGCTCTTCGAGCCGGTACTCGGCCTCGGCCGACGGCTCGCCGCCTTCGACGAGGCTGACGAGGTACAGCTCGGCCGGGCGCGGCCAGGACGGCCGGGGCACGTCGGTCTCGGGCGCTTCGGTGGCTTCGGTGGCTTCGGGCTCGACGGCCGCTGCCGCAACCGGTTCCGGTACCTCGGCCGGAGCCGGGGACTCGGCGGCCGAGGCGGCCGAAGCGGGCGCCGCGGACTCGGCCACCGGGGCCGGTTCGGGTGCGGCGGGGGCGGGAGCCTCCGCCGGGCGCACCGGCGACGGCGCCGGGGGAGCGGGCCGGACCGGGGACGGGGGCGGCGTGACCGCCGCGGGGCGGACGGGTGCCGCCGGGCGGCTCGTCACGACCGGCCGGGACGGCGCGGCGGCCCGGGTGGTCGTGGCCGGGCGCGACGCGGTGACCGGCTTGCCGGCCCCGTACTGCTCCAGGAGCGGCTCCAGGTCACCCGCGGTCAGGGCGGGCCCCGCGAGGTCGCACCACTCGAGCCAGGCCTCCTGGGCCTCTTCGACGGTGTGCTTCTCGTTCGAGACGGTCACCGCCTCGAACAGCTGCCGCGGGCCGGCGGCCGTGACGTCGGCCGAGCCGACCACGACGAACGCCGGGTCGTCCTCGGCGATCACCAGCTTCGCGTTCAGCCCGCGCAGGGAGTGCACGATCACGCCCGCCTTCACCCAGTGCAGCAGGGCGTGCGGGCTCGTCGCCCCGGACAGCACCGTGTCCAGGCTCGCGTCGGTGATCACCGTGTCGCCCGGTTGCAACGGCAGCAGGGCGGCCGCGCCGGGACCGACGTGGCCGAAGGCGGCCACCAGGTTCCGGCGCGGGGCGAGCAGGGGGGTGATCGAGGCCCAGATGTCGCGGCCGGTGAGGAGTCGTACCGAACGTTCTGCCAAGCCCAGCCGAGCGCATTCCGCGTCCATGTCCCCGACCTTAGCCGGTGCCCTCCCCAGGCCGATGAACCGGAATATCTCTTGCTTGGAAGTAGTTGAACGCGCACGTAAGATGGGCTCGCGAAGGGAGCAGGTCATGCAGTTCGGAATCTTCACGGTGGGCGACGTCACGACCGATCCCACGAACGGCACCACGCCGACGGAACACGAGCGGATCAAGGCGATGGTCCGGATCGCGCTCAAGGCCGAAGAGGTCGGGCTCGACGTCTTCGCGACCGGCGAGCACCACAACCCGCCCTTCGTGCCGTCGTCGCCGACGACGCTGCTGGGCCACATCGCGGCGCAGACGTCCAAGATCATCCTGTCGACGTCGACCACGCTGATCACCACGAACGACCCGGTGAAGATCGCCGAGGACTTCGCGATGCTGCAGCACCTCGCCGACGGCCGCGTCGACCTCATGATGGGCCGCGGCAACACCGGCCCGGTCTACCCGTGGTTCGGCGAGGACATCCGGCAGGGCATCCCGCTGGCTATCGAGAAGTACGCGCTGCTGCGCCGGCTCTGGCGCGAGGACGTCGTCGACTGGTCCGGCAAGTTCCGCACGCCGCTGCAGGGCTTCACGGCCACGCCGCGCCCGCTCGACGGCGTCCCGCCGTTCGTCTGGCACGGCTCGATCCGCAGCCCGGAGATCGCCGAGCAGGCCGCCTTCTACGGCGACGGCTTCTTCGCCAACCACATCTTCTGGCCCAAGGAGCACTTCCAGCAGCTGATCGGCTTCTACCGCCAGCGCTTCGAGCACTACGGGCACGGCTCCGCCGACCAGGCGATCGTCGGCCTCGGCGGGCAGGCGTTCATCCGGCCGAAGTCCCAGGACGCGTGGAACGAGTTCCGGCCGTACTTCGACAACGCGCCGGTGTACGGGCACGGCCCGTCCCTGGAGGAGTTCACCGACCAGACGCCGCTGACCGTCGGCAGCCCCCAGGAGGTCATCGACAAGACGCTGACCTTCCGCGAGCACTTCGGCGACTACCAGCGCCAGCTGTTCCTGATGGACCACGCCGGCCTGCCGCTGAAGACCGTGCTGGAGCAGCTCGACCTGCTCGGCGAGCACGTCGTTCCCGTGCTGCGCAAGGAACTCGACGCGCTGCGCCCCGCCCACGTGCCGGAGGCGCCGACGCACGAATCGCTGAAGGCGGCGGCCACGCTGGTGGGGAGTGAAGCATGAAGCTCGCGGTGGTGACGGCGGGGCTGTCGGTGCCCTCGTCGACCCGGTTGCTGGCCGACCGGCTGGCCGCGGCGACCGTCGCCGCGGCCGGGTCCCCGGTCGAGGTGGACGTCGTCGAGCTGCGCGACATCGCCCTGGACGTCACGAAGAACCTGCTGACCGGCTTTCCGAGCCCGGCGCTGCGCAGCGCGATCGAGACGGTGACCGGCGCGGACGCCCTGATCGTCGTGACGCCGGTGTTCACCGCCGGCTACAGCGGCCTGTTCAAGTCGTTCTTCGACGTGCTCGACGCGGACTCGCTGGCGGGCATGCCGGTGCTGCTCGGCGCGACCGGCGGCACCGAACGGCATTCGCTGGTGCTCGACTACCAGCTGCGGCCGCTCTTCGGGTACCTGAAGGCGGATCCGGTCGCTACCGGCGTGTACGCGGCTTCGTCCGATTGGGGCAACGGCGAAGGCGCGTTGCAGCGGCGGATCGAGAAGGCCGGTGCGGAGCTGGCGTCGCTGGCCGCGGGACGGCCCGCGGTACCGGCCGAGCCGGCCTTCGTCCCCTTCGACCAGCTGCTGGCGGCCGCGGGCGACTGACCGTCCACTCAGGACCGGTAGTGCACCCGGTACCGCAGGTGGGTCACGCCTTCGCCGGCGACGACCTCGACGCGCTCCAGCTCGGCCTTGCCGGGGTCGACGTTCTCGAAGTACCGCACCCCTTCGCCGAGGAACACCGGCACGAGGTCGATCCGCACCTCGTCGAGCAGGCCGAGGTTCAGGCACTGCTGGGCGATGGCGGGGCCGGAGACGCCGACGGTGCCGTCGCCGGCCGCCTTGGCCCGCTCGATCGCGCTCTCGACGTCGGGGCAGAAGGTGAACGGCGCCAGGTGCCCGGCCGGCCAGTCCGCGGGCGGCGGGCGGTGCGTCACGACGAACGCCGCACCCCCGCCCGGCGGTTTGCCGCCCCAGCCGCGGGTGTACTCGAACACGCGGCGGCCGCAGACGAACGCGCTGTGGCGGACCGAATCGAGGAACGCGCGCAGGTAGCCCGCGCTGGCGGGGGCGACGCGGAAGGTCAGCGGGTAGCCGGCCATCGGGACCTCGACGTCGCCGTTCGAGTACCAGTCGAAGAGCGGCCCGACGCTGTCGTCGGGCCGCGCCACGAACCCGTCGAGCGACGTGCAGAAGCTCGCCACGACCCCGGGCACGTCAGCCTTCCTTCGCGAGCAGTTCGTCGAGCTGCTCGTACGACTGGACGATGCCGGTGTCCATACCGCTCGCGACCATCGCGTCCCGGGCTTCGACCGACGGGAACACCGAGTGGCTGTGCAGCCGCGTCCGGCCGTCGACCTCGGTGAGGGTCATCGTTTCGAGGCAGACCTCGTCCGGGGCACCCTCGTACTCGAACGTCTGGATGATCTTCTCGCCGTCCTCGACGTTGTGGAACACGCCGCGGAACCGGAATTCGCCGCGCTCGGCGCGGTGGATGTAGCGGTAGCTCCCGCCGGGCCGCGCGTCGTACTCGAGGATCTCCATCTCCAGGTCGCGCGGGCCGAGCCACTGTTTGACCAGGTCGGGCTCGGTGTAAGCGCGGAAGACGGCCGCCTTCGGCGCGGCGAACTCGCGCGTGACGTCGATGAACGGGGTGCCGGGCTGCGCGGTGATGGTGGTGCCGGTCATGACTGCTCCTTGAGGGTGTCGAGGACGGCGTCCAGCCGCCGGTAGGTGTGTTCGGTGGCCAGCCGGTAGGTGTCGATCCAGCCGGTCAGGGCCTCGAGCGCGGACGGGACGAGCCGGCACGGGCGCCGCTGGCCGTCCCGGCTGCGCGTGATCAGCCCGGCCTGCTCCAGGACCTGCAGGTGCCGGGAAATCGCCTGCTTGGTGATGGCGAAGGGCTCGGCCAGCTCGTTCACCGTCGCCTCGCCGCGGGACAGCCGGGCGACGAGCGCCCGGCGCACCGGGTCGCCCAGCGCGGTGAACGCCCGATCCAGGGTCTCGTCGTCAACCGCCATCTTTATCAACCAATCTGTTTATCAATCGATGTGTTGACTATAAGTCCGGCGGGGCACCGCGTCAAGGAGCTGCCGAAAGTAGGGGGTGGCTCCCGTCCTCCGGCAGCGGTCCGCGGGTCGGTCCGCTGCCTACCTTGACTGCCATGACCAGGCTCTTCCTCCTGCTCGCGGCCCTGCTGCTGGGCACCGCGACCCCCGCCGCCGCGCTCCCCGCCGCGTCGGCGACGGCTCCCGCCATCGACGGCTACGTCCGCGCCTACCTCGACCACACCGGCCTGCCCGGCGCCGCGGTCGCCGTCACGCATGGCGCCGAGATCGTCCGCGTCGCCGGGTACGGCCACGACGCGGCGGGCGCGCCGATCACCGCGTCGACCCGGCTGCCGATCGCGTCGCTGAGCAAGTCCATGACGGCGTTCGCGGTGCTGCAGCTCGCCGAGGCGGGCCGGATCGGGCTCGACGAGCCGGTGACGCGGTACCTGCCGGAGTTCCGGCTCGCCGACCCGCGCGACGCGCGGATCACCGTCCGGATGCTCCTGGACCAGACGTCCGGGATGGCCGACTCCGCGTTCCCCGACCTGAAGCTGCCGCAGCCGCACACGCTCGCCGAAGCCGTCGGCCGCCTGCGGGACGCGGGGCTCGCCGACGAGCCGGGGACGCGGTTCCACTACCACAACCCGAACTACGAGGTGGCCGCGCGGATCGTCGAGGTCGTCGCCGGCCGGCCGTTCGCCGAGCACCTGCGGACGCGGCTGTTCACCCCGCTCGGGATGGCGTCGAGCACGACCGTGGACGAGCCGCCCGCGGACCTCTCACCCGGCTACGTGCGCGCGTTCGGGTTCGAGGTCCCGGTGACCGAACCGGACTGGTTCACCGGCGGCAGCCACGGCGTGCAGAGCACCGCGGCGGACCTGGCGCGGTGGCTGGTCGCCCAGCGCGACGGCGGCGGCGTCCTCTCGCCGTCCTCGGTCGCGCTCGCGCACACCCCGGCCCCCGGCCGCACCTACGCGCTGGGCTGGGCCGCCTACCGCCCGGGACAGCTGTCCCACACCGGCGAGTGGTTCAGCCACACGGCCGCGCAGGTCCTGCTGCCCGGCGGCTACGGCGTCGCGGTGCTGGCCACCACCGGCCTGGCGCTGGACAACGACGCCGAGACGCTGGCGCAGGGCCTGGCCACCCTGATCGAGGGCGGTTCGCCGGAGCTCGCGCTGCCCGCCGGCGTCGTCGCCGACCGGGTGCTCGCCGGGCTGATCCTGCTTTCGGTGCTGCTCGCCGCGCTCGGCGTCGTCCACGCGCGACGGTGGGCCGCGCGCCGGACGGACTGGTGGCGGGCCGCCCTGCGGCTGCTGCCGTACCTGGTGCCGGGCCTGGCCCTGGTGCTGCTGCCGGAGCTGATGAGCGTCGTGTTCGCCGGGCGCGAGGGCACGTTCGGGCAGATCCTGTACGTCTGGCCGGGCCTCGTCACCTGGCTGGGATCCGCCACGCTCTGCGCGTTAGTGGTGCTCATTGCGCGGGTAAGCGCGGTCGTGAGTGGCACGACCCGATCCCGACGGGAAGAATCGGGCGAAACGACGGGAGTGGTCGCGTGGGGATCGGTGGACAGGTCAAGCGGGTCCTGATCGTGGTGGCGGGCGGGCTCCTGCTGGTGGTCGGTGTGCTGCTGCTGGTGCTGCCCGGGCCGGGCCTGCTGCTCGTGCTCGCCGGGCTCCTGCTGCTCGCGTCGCAGTTCCCGGCGCTGGAGCGGTACGTCGACCCGGTGCGGGACCGGGCCATGAAGGCGGCCGAGGAGAGCGTGTCGTCACCGCTGCGGATCGCCGGTTCGGTGCTGGCCGGGCTGGCGCTGCTGGCGGCGGGGATCGTCTGGGGCACGGTGAAATCGCTCCCGTTCAGCGGCTGGAGCACCGGGTCGAGCCTGATCCTGTCGTCGGTGATCCTGTTCGCGCTGCTGATCTGGAGCTACCGGCGGGTCAAGACCCGGCGCGAGGCCACCAGCCACAGCTGAGGAGGGATACTGTCGGCGCCATGAGCGCCGGATTCCAGCGGGCCCGCCGGCCGGAGCAGGTCGAGGAGCGCCGCACCGCGATCCTCACCGCCGCGCGGGAGCTGCTCGCGCAGCGGCCGGTCGCCGAGATCAGCCTGCGGGAGCTCAGCTGCCGCGTCGGGCTCGCGAAGTCCAATGTGCTCCGCTACTTCGACAGCCGCGAGGCGATCTTCCTCGAAGTCCTCGACGGCGCTTGGACGGCCTGGCTCGACGAGCTGGCGTTCGGGGAGCTGCCGGACCCGCCCTTCGCGCGGGCGGAGCGGATCGCCGGGACGATCGCGGCGACGCTGGCCGGGCGGCGGCTGCTGTGCGAGCTGATCAGCGCGATGGCCCCGGTGCTGGAGCGCAACATCTCCGTGGAGTTCGCGCGCGGCTTCAAGCACCGCGCGACCGCGAACCTCGAACGGCTGGCGTCGCTGGTGCGCGCCGGCGTCCCGGAGCTGTCCGCGGAAGCGGCCCGGGTGTTCGCCCGGGCCGTCGTGGTCGTGGTGTCGGGGGCGTGGCCCTGCGCGAACCCGACCGAAGCGGTCGCACTGGCGACGGCCGAGGCCGGCGGTGCGCCGGGGTTCGAAGCGGTGGTGGCGGAGAACCTCACGAACCTGCTGGCCGGTCTCGTCGCGCGAGTGCGGTGATGTCCGCGTTCTCCAGGACCGGCTTCTCGTACCCCGCCGAAGCCACCGCCAGCATCGCGAGCCCGATGTCCTCCGTGGTCGTCACCGCCCGCGGGAACAGCCGCTTGAGCACCGGGTACAGCGGCATCGCGACGCGGTAGAGCGTCCGGTACAGCGGGGTCTTCGACGTGATCCCGTGCAGCGGCTGGATGTAGCCGGGACGGAAGAAGAACGTCCGCAGCGGCAGCCGGGCCAGCGCGTTCTCCGTGGCGCCCTTGACGCGGGCCCAGCGCACCCGGCCGCGCTCGGTGCTGTCGGTGCCCGCGCCCGAGACGTACACGAACGTGCTGTCGTCCGGGAGCTTCCGGGCCACCGAAAGGGTGAGCTGGTAGGTGATCCGCTCGTACTCCTCCGGCGCCACGCCCACCGAAGAGACGCCCAGGCAGAAGAAGCACGCGTCGTACCCGGTGATCGGCTCGAGGGCGAACAGGTCCGGCCGCACGACTTCGGTGAGCTTCGGGTGGCTGGTGCCGACCGGGGACCGGCCGACCGCCAGCACCGCCTCGACCCGCTCGTCGCGCAGGCATTCCCTCAGCACGCCTTGCCCGACCATGCCGGTCGCGCCGAACAGGACGACCCTCATGCGCTCGTCACCGGCAGCAGCCCCCTCTCGGCGAAGACCTTCTTGGCCGTGAAGGTCGCGTTCAGCGCCTTCGGGAATCCACAGTAGACCGCCGAGTGCAGGAGCGCTTCGACGATCTCCGCGGGCGTGAGCCCGACGTTGAGGGACGCGTTGACGTGCACCTCCAGCTGCGGCTCGCAGCCGCCGAGCGCGGTGAGCATGCCGAGCGTGACGAGCTGGCGATCGCGCGGCGCGAGCCCCGGCCGCGCGTAGACCTCGCCGAAACCCCACGACACCACGGCTTCCGCCAGCGCGGGGGACACGTCGGCGAGGTTGTCGAGCACGCGCTGCCCGCTCTCGCCGTCGATGGCGGACAGGGTCTTCAGGCCGAGTTCGAAGCGCTCGTCGGTCATGGCGGGTTCCTTTCCCCAGTACGTCGTGGCGAGGACGACGCTAGGGGCTGGAGCGCGCTCCAGGGCAACCGTGACGGCCACCACGGCGGGTGGCCGTCACGGGAGGAACCTCAGACCGCCCTGGTGACGCGGGCCGCCGCGGTCTCGTCCACCCAGAACGAGGTGTACGACGTGTCGGTCCGCAGCCCGGCCGCGTTGGCGCTCCAGGCCTCCAGCCGCAGCGCGTACTGGGTCCGGTCCGCCGGGACCGTGAACTCGAACGCCGCCGTGCCGTCGGCGCCCGGCAGGACCGTCACCTCCGGACCGGCGTCCACGGTGTAGCCGTACGACGTCAGGCCCGGCTGCACCGGCGTCAGCGTGCAGCGGACCACCTGGCCGGGCCGCAGGGACCCCGTCCCGTCACACGTCAGGGGCGGTGCGGCCGACTCCGGGACGAACCGGTAGTAACTCGTCGCCGACACGGTGCCGTCGGCGAACGTGGTGGTCGCCTCCAGGTACTGCCAGCCCGTCCTGACCGGCGACAGGACGGCGCTCGCCGTGCCGTCCGGGCCCGCCGGCACCGTGGCCGGCTCCGCGCCCTGGAGGCGGGCGGTGAAGCTCACCGCGTCCGGCAACGGCGACGAGAACGTGAAGGTGCCCGGCGTCGTGACGTAACCGCCCACCGACGTCTCCGGGTACTCCGCGCTCGTCACCTTCGGCCCGTTGGTGTCGACGGTGACGTTGACCTCCTGCCGCGCCGAGACCAGTCCCGCCGCGGTCGTCGTGCGCGCGTGCAGCCAGTGCTGGCCCGGCGCGTCCGGGACGACCGTGACCTGCGCCGTGCCGTCCGGGCCCACCGGGATGGTGACGGCGCTGCCGGAGTCCCAGTCGTAGGTGAAGGACGTCGAGCCCGGCAGCGTGGCGTGCAGGGTGAACACGGCGGGCCGCCCCACCATGAGGGCGGCCGGCACGTCGACGACCGGCAGGCCGCGGTCGACCGGGACCTGCGTGGTCCGGGTGCCGGACAGGTTCCCGTTGGTCATCCGCGCCCGCACGGCGACGCTGTAGGCCTTCGCGGCGTCGGTCGGCGTGACCGTGAACGAGGCGGTGCCGCCGGACCCGGCGGGCAGGGTGACCTCCGGCTCGCTGTCGACCTTGTAGAGGTACTCGGTGGCGCCGTCGCCGACGTGCGGGCTGAAGGTGCACTGCCGCGTCTCGCCGAGGAACCCCTGGGCCGGGGTGCAGGCCATCGACGGGCCGTTGCGGTCCACCGAGAACCGGTAGGACGTGCTGGGCGTGCTGTTCCCGCCCGCGTCGACCCCGCGCACGATCAGCCGCTGCGACCCTTCGGTCCGCGGGGTGAACGTGTAGGTCCCCTTGCCGCCGGGCCGGTCGGCCGCGACGTGGACGGGCGGGACCGACTCGCCCACGTCGAAGCCGACGACGTCCGGGTCGCCCTGGGCGTCGAAGGTGAACACGCCCGGCTCGCCGACCCCGCCGGCGGGCGTCAGCGGGCCCGGGTAGTCCGTGGACGCCACCAGGGGGGCCGTCGTGGGCGCGGTGAAGTCGGTGGTGAACCGGCAAGTGCCGCTCCACGCGCCGACCGTCAGCTCGTCCGCGCCGCGGACCTGCCAGTCGTAGGTGACGCCGTCGGCGAGGCGGTCCTGGGCGAGGTCGAACCAAATCGGGTAGCCCGGGGTCCAGCGGGTCAGCACCTGTGTCTGCCGCTGGTCCGGGTGCGCCACCGGCCACCAGGCGAACTCCGCCCCGACCTGGTGGTCGTCCGGGTCGGTCACGATCGCGGAGAACCGGGTGTCGCCGCGGCCGATGACCGGGCTCTCGGCGCAGGCCCGGTTGTCCACGGTCAGGCTCGTGGGCACGTCGGGTGCCTGGTTCTTCTGGAGGCTGACGCCCAGCGACGGCTGGTGGGTGCGGCCGAAGCGCGGGTTGTGCTGCTGGCCGTCCGGGAGGCGCAGGACCAGCGTCAGCGAGGTGCGGCCCGCGTCGATCGCCTGCTGGAGCGTGGGCGCGGCGTCCCAGCCGAGGTAGTCCGACGGGCAGACGTCGAGGGAGCCCGGGCCGGGGACCTTGCTCAGCTCGGCGGGCTGCCGGTCCCACGTCGGCGGCTCCGTCGACGGCGCGGTCACCCAGAGTTCGGTGGTGCGCGGCGCCGAGCAGTCGGCGACCGCGGTTTCACGCCCCCACAGCTGCGCGGACAGCACCTTCGCGCCGCGCAGCCCGGAAAGGTCGAACGTGAAGTAGGACTTGGAAACGTGCTTCTTGCCGTCGGCCGTGACCTTCGCGCCGATGGGCGCGTCGCCCGCCGGGTTCACGAAGCTGGTCTTCGGCTGGGCGGAGTCGATGTAAGACCACGAGGTCGACTGGATCCCCGTGTAGACGGTCGCCGACGCCGGGTTCGCGGTGACGACGGCTGCGCCCGCGGCCAGCAACGCCGTCGTGACGGCCAGTACGCCCGCTCTCGCGGGCCTGATGGATCTTGTGGAGCCCAATGGGCTCACCCCCTGCTTCCTCCCCTGAGCCACCGAGGACGGCGGCTTCCGGATTGCACACGCCTGAGGGCGGCCGACGGTTGGGGCGGGGCAAGAAAAATCCGGGGAGACCGGAAACCGGTCTCCCCGGATCGGGGGGTTGGTTACTTACCGCTCGAGTACAACGCGCTCACGTCCGCGTCGGTCAGCGCCCGGTCGTAGACGTGGACCTGGTCGACCGCCCCGTTGAGGTAGTCGACCGGGCCGCCGCCGTACTTGCCGCGGCCGATCACCGTGTGGCCCGTCGACGCTTCGCCGAGGCAGACGCTCTTCGTGGCGGCCAGCTGCCCGTCCACGTACAGCTTGAGCGTGCCCGACGCCGCGTCGCGGACGCCGACCACGTGGTACCAGCGGTTCGGCTCCGGGGCGGTGGGCGCCAAGGCCCGCGTGCCGACGAAGCTCATCGCGAGCCGGTGGTCCTGGCCCGAGTACTGCAGGAAGAACGCGCTGTTGCTCGGGCCGTCCTGGCTCACCACGGTCTGGAAGCCGTCGCCGACGGCGTTGAACTTGACCCACGCCGCCGCGCTGTAGCTGCCTTCGGTGTTCACCAGTGCCGCACCGGTGTCGGCGTACTGGCCCGACCCGTTCACCGCCAGCGCCGACCCGCTCTTGCCCGCGGTCCAGGACGCGCCGCCGACGAGCGTCGCGTCGTGGTCGCCGACGACGTCCGCGGCCACCGTGCCCGCGTTCTCGTCGAACGGGTAGGCCGCGATGCCGTCGATGCCCGGCGTGCCCGCGGGCACGGACGGACCGGAGACCGGGTCGCCGGTGGCGCCCTTGATCACCGCGAGGTTCGCCGCGCGGACCGCCGCGAAGTCCATCTTCTTCACCTGCCGGTCGTAGGTGAAGAAGCCGTTGACCTCCTTCTCGACGTCGGTGGTCTGCGTGTAGACGCCGGCCGAGACGCCGCACCGCTGGGCGACCAGCAGCAGGCGCTGCTGGAGTTCGCCGTAGCGCCGGGTCAGCGTCGCGCTGTCGGGCTCCATCTCGTAGGCGAAGCTGCCCGCCGGGTCGAACTCGTGCCCGGCGACCTTCAGGCCGAGGCCGCCGTACTCGCCGTCGACCGCCGCGCGCGTGCCGGTCTGCATCGGCGTGCCCGGCCCGGTGTAGGTGTGGTCGTCGTAGATGTCACCCTTGCCGCTGTCCGGTTCGGACCGGCAGCAGTTGACGCCGGACTCGGCGTTCACCAGCCGCGTCGGGTCCCAGGCCTTGACCTCGTCGGCGATCCGGCCGACCTCGTAGTCGCCCCAGCCCTCGTTGAACGGCACCCACGTGACGATCGACGGGAAGCTGCGGTGCTGGTCGATCATCCGCTTCATCTCGGACTCGTAGTTGGCCCGCGCCGCCGCGGACGGCTCGACGTCGTCCTTCATCGCCGGCATGTCCTGCCAGACCATCAGGCCCAGCTTGTCGGCGTAGTAGTACCAGCGGTCCGGCTCGACCTTGATGTGCTTGCGCACCATGTTGAAACCGAGCGCCTTCTCCTGCTGCAGGTCGAACTTCAGCGCCGCGTCGGTCGGCGCGGTGTAGATGCCGTCCGGCCAGAACCCCTGGTCGAGCGGGCCGACCTGCATGACGAACTTGCCGTTGAGCAGCATCCGCTCCTTGCCGTCGGCGGTCTTGCCGAGGCCGACCGTGCGCAGCCCGAAGTACGAGCCGACCTCGTCGCCCGAAGGCACGAGCCGCACCCGCAGGTCGTAGAGGAACGGGTCGTCCGGCGACCACAGGTGCGGCCGGTCCACCTTGAGCTTCAACGGCTTGTTCGCGTCGCCGGACACGCGCCCGACCGGGCGGCCGTGGTCGTAGGCGACGGCTTCGACGCGCTGCTTCACCGGCCCGCCGACGACGGCGTTCACCGTCACGGAACCGAGGTCCGGCGTGACGTCCAGGCGGTCGATGCGCGCGGGCGCCACCGGCTCCATCCACACGGTCTGCCAGATGCCGGACGTCGGCGTGTAGAAGATGCCGTCGCCGGGCCGGCGTTGCTTGCCGATCGGCTGCCCGCCCTGGTCGTTCGGGTCGGCGACGCCGACGACGAGCTCCTGGCTCTTCGCCGTGGTCAGCGCGTCGGTGACGTCGATGGAGAACGCGTCGTAGCCGCCGGTGTGCCGCGACACGGTCCGGCCGTTGACGATGATCGTGGCGTCGTAGTCGACGGCCTGGAAGTGCAGCAGCAGCCGCTGGCCGCGGCCGACCTGCCAGGTCTTCGGGACCTCGAACGTGCGGCGGTACCACATGTTCGTTTCGTGGCGCATGATCCCGGACAGCGCGGACTCGACCGGGTACGGCACGAGGATCCGCTCGCCGAGCGTCTTGCCGACGGGCGCGGCCTCACCCGGGGTCGCCTTGGCGAACTCCCAGACGCCGTTGAGGTTCTGCCACTTGTCGCGGGTCAGCTGGGGCCGCGGGTAGTCGGGGAGGGCGTTGGTGGGGGAGACGTCCTGCGTCCACGGCGTGGACAGCGGTGGCGTCAGCCGTTGCCACTGGGGAGCGTCGGCCGCGCCGGCGGCCGGAACGGTGCCGAGGCCGGCGACCGCGACGGCGAACGCCGCGGCGGCGGTCAGCCAGCTCCGGGTTTTTCGGGCAGGGCGGAACATCGTTGAGACCTCCTGTTGGGGGGACGGGGACTCAGCGTGGAACTTTCACCGGGTTCGGGAACGCGCCAGCAGGCGCTGGATCACCACGACGACGAGCAGGAAGGCCCCGCTCACCACCGTCTGGTAGTTGGAGTCGAGGGTGCCGATCTGGTTGATGACGTTCTGGATCAGCGTGCGCAGCAGCACGCCGACGAGCGTGCCGATGATCGTCCCGGCGCCGCCGGTGAGCAGCGTGCCGCCGATGACGACGACCGAAATCGCGTCGAGCTCGGTGCCGACGCCGATCACCGTGACGCCGGACTGCAGGTACGCGGCGGTGAGGATGCCCGCGACCCCGGCCAGTGCGCCGCTCAGCGTGTACAGGCTGATCTTGGTGCGCGCCACCGGCAGGCCCATGAGCAGCGCGGACTGCTCGGCGCCGCCGATGGCGAACACCGACTGGCCGAACCGCGTGCGACGCAGCAGAAGCCCGCCGAGGGCGAACAGGACCAGCGTCAGGTACACCGGCACGCCGATCCCGAAGATCGTGCCCTGCCCGAGCCAGAGGAACGCCGAGCCGGGGTCCACTTTGTACGTCGTCGAGCCTTCGGACGTCAGGGCCAGCAGGAGCCCCCGGGCGAACAGCAGTGACGCCAGCGTCACGATGAACGGCGCCATGCCGGTGCGCGCGATGAGCAGGCCGTTGACCAGCCCGATCAGGGAACACACCGCCAGGGGCAGCAGGATCGCGACGAAGAGGCCGTACTGCGCGCCGTACGCGGCGAGAACGCCGCCGAGCGCGTAGTTCGAGCCGACCGACAGGTCGATGCCGCCGGAGATGATCACGAACGTCATGCCGAGCGCGATCACCGCGAGGAACGACCCCTGCAGCACGAGGCTGCGCAGGTTGTCGGCGGTGCCGAAGTGCGGGAACGCGAACCACGACGCGGCGAGGCCGAGCACGAGCACGACGGCCGCGCCCTGCCGCTGCAGGACACCGGCGAACGCGGCGCCCGACGCGGAGGTCTGGCTGGTGGTGGCGGTCATCGGCTGCTCCGCTCGCGCGCGACGTAGACCGCGACGACGATGATGGCCGCCTGGACCATCTGCGCGGTGGAGTCGGGCAGGTTGTGCTTGATCAGGGTCGCCTGGACGAGCTGCATGAGCAGCGCGCCGAACACGGTGCCGAGCACGCGGACCCGGCCGCCGGTCAGCGGGGTGCCGCCGACGACGACCGCGGTGATCGCGGACAGCTCCATCAGCAGGCCGACGTCGCTCGGGTCGCTGGCGGCCAGCCGGGACGTCGCCAGCACGCCGGCCACCGCGGCCAGCGCCCCGGAGATGACGTAGACGCTGATGAGCACGCGCTTCACCGGCAGGCCGGCCAGGGTGCTCGCGGCGCGGTTGCCGCCGACGGCGACCAGGTGGCGCCCGAACGTCGTGCGCTGGACGACCAGCCCGGCCAGCACCGCGAGCACGCCCGCCACGATGACCATGATCGGCACGCCCAGGAAATCGCCGGTGCCCAGCTCCAGGAAGTCCTGGTTGTGCAGCTGGACGAGCTGGCCGTGGGCGATCACCAGCGCGAGCCCGCGCCCGCCGACCAGCAGGGCGAGGGTCGCGATGATCGGCTGGATGCCCAGGTAGGCCACCAGGTAGCCGCTGAACAGGCCGGAGACCACGCCCGCGATGATCGCGACGATGACCGCCATCAGCGGGCCCGCGCCGAGGTAGAGCGGGATGAGCGCGGCGGCGATCGACATCACCGAGCCGACCGACAGGTCGATGCCCTCGGTGCCGATCACCAGCGCCATGCCGAGCGCGACGATGCAGACCGGCGCCGCCTGCACCAGCTGGGTGCGGAAGTTGGCCGCGGACAGGAAGTTCTCGGTGAACACGACGTTGAACAGCAGCAGCACGACGACGGCCAGGTAGACGCCGTAGTTCTGCAGCCACGCCGTGACTTTCGCGCGGTCCGGGGTCTTCGTCAGGGTGGCGCTAGACATCGTTGTCAGCCTCGGCTGCGATCGCGGTCAAAACGTTCTCCTCCGTGATGCGGTCGCCCGTGAGCTCGCTGACGACCGAGCCGTCGCGCAGCACGACCACGCGGTCGGAACCGTCGATCAGCTCCTCGAGCTCGGACGAGATGAGCAGCACGCCGAGCCCCTCCTGCGCGAGTTCGTCGATCAGGCCCTGGACCTCGGCCTTGGCGCCGACGTCGATGCCGCGGGTCGGCTCGTCGAGCAGCAGGATCTTCGGGCCGGTGGCCAGCCAGCGGGCGAGCAGCACCTTCTGCTGGTTGCCGCCGGACAGCTCGGACACCTTCTGCTCCGGGCTGGACGCCTTGATCCGCAGGCGGTCCATGAAGATCTTGACGACCTTGTCCTGCTTGGCCTTGCTGACGATGCCGAACGGGGACAGCGTCGGCAGCGCGGCCAGCACGATGTTCTCGCGCACCGACAGGTTCGGGATGATCCCGTCGGTCTTGCGGTCCTCGGCCAGCAGCGCGATCCCGGCGCGCATGGCGGCGGCGATCTTGCCCTTCTTGAGCGGTTTCCCCGCGAGCAGCACGCTTCCGCCGTCGAGGGGGAACGCGCCGACGATGGCGCGCGCGGTCTCGCTGCGGCCCGAGCCGAGCAGCCCGGCCAGGCCGACGACCTCGCCGGGCCGGATGCTCACCGAGACGTCGTGCAGCTTCCGCATACCCGACAGGTTCTCGGCCTTGAGGAGCGGTTCGCGCTCGACGTCGTGTTCCTCGCCGAACGCCGTGACGCCCTCTTCGCGGATCTGCTTGATCTCGCGGCCGAGCATCTTGGACACCAGCTCGATGCGCGGCAGCGCCTTCAATGGTCCACTGTGGACCACTCGGCCGTCGCGCAGCACGGTGACGCTCTCGCACACCCGGTACAGCTCGTCCATCCGGTGGCTGACGTAGACGATCGCGATGCCCTCGGCGTGCAGTCTGTTCAACACTTCGAAGAGCGTCTCGACCTCGCGCGGCTCGAGTGACGACGTCGGCTCGTCCATGATGACGACCTTCGCGTCGGTCGAGACCGCGCGGGCGAGCGCGACCATCTGCTGCGCGCCGACGCCCAAGGTGTGCAGCGGGCGCTTGACGTCGTCGTCGATGCCGTAGCCCTTGAGCAGCTCGCGGGCCTCGGCGTACATCTTCGGCCAGTCGACGAGCCCGGCCTTCGTCCGCGGCTCGCGGCCGAGGAAGACGTTGCCGGCGATGCTCATCAGCGGGACGAGGTTGACCTCCTGGTAGATCGTGGAGATCCCGGCGCGCTGCGCGTCGATCGGCCGCTTGAACGTCACCGGCTCGCCGAGGTGGCGCACCTCGCCCTCGTCGGGCTGGTAGACGCCGGTGAGCACCTTGATCAGCGTGGACTTCCCGGCGCCGTTCTCGCCGACCAGCGCGTGCACCTCGCCGGGCCGCAGCGCGAAGCTGACGTCGTCGAGCGCGAGGGTGCCGGGGAACCGCTTGGTCACCCCGGTCACCTCGAGCACCGGTGCGGTCGTCATGGCGACGTCCTCTTCGGTGGCTGCCGTCATCAGTACGCGTTCCCGACCTTCTGCGAAGCGTTGGTCTCGTCGTACTGGTCGTCGGTGATCACGATGCTGGCCGGGATCGGCTTGCCGGCCTCGAACTTCTGCAGCGTCTGGAAGGCCAGCGGGCCGAAGCGCGGGTTGGACTCGATCACGGCGTTGTAGCTGCCGTCGGCGATGAGCTGCACGGCGTTGCGGGTGCCGTCGATCGAGACGACCTTGACGTCCTTGCCCGGCGTCTTGCCCGCGGTCTTCAGCGCGTTGACCGCGCCGACGCCCATCTCGTCGTTCTCGGCGTACACGGCGGTGATGTCCGGGTGGCTCTGGATGAGCTGCTCCATCACGGACTGTCCCTTGGAGCGGTCGAACTCGCCGGTCTGCTCGGCGACCACGGTCAGGCCGGGCGTCTTCGCCAGCTCGTCCTTGAAGCCCTGGGTGCGGTCGGTGGTCACGTTGTTGCCGGACGAGCCGAGCAGGATCGCGACCTTGCCGGTGCCGCCGGTGGACTTCGCCATCGCCTGCGCCGCGCGCTTGCCCTGCTCGACGAAGTTGGAACCGATGAAGGTCAGGTAGTCGGTGCACGGCTGGGACGTCACCTTGCGGTCGATGGTGACGACCGGGACCTTCTTGGCCTTCGCCGCGTCGAGGGCGGGCTGGAGGCCGTCGGAGTTCAGCGGCGCGACGACGAGCAGCTGCGCGCCGCGGTCGAGCATCGACTTGATGTCGCTGATCTGCTTGTTGAGGTCGCTCTGGGCGTTGGTGACGAGCAGCTTGTCGTTCGCGATGCCGAGTTTGGCGGCTTCGTCCCGGATGGACTGCGTCTCGGCGATCCGGAACGGGTTGGCCTCCTTTTCGGACTGGGAGAAACCGACCACGGCCGTCTTCAGGTCGACCTTGGGGTAGCCGGTCTTGTCGAGCGTGCAGCCGTCGGCGCTCGGGGCGACCGACTGCGCGGACGCGGCCGGCCCGCCGCCGCTGGAGGGGGCGGCCGGGGTCTCTTCCCGGCTGGTGCAGGAGGTGAGGGTGAGCGCGGCGGCGGCCGCGGTGACCAGGACCAGGCGGGGACGGGTGGACAGCGGCACGGTGACTCCTCGGGCAGCGACGGTGGGGCCCGCTCACCGGGGTGATCGGAGTCACCGCGGGAGCCTTGAGGTACTTTTTACATCGTTGGAACAACGTTGTAAACCGGCAAATTATCGCTATGCTTCGTGCTCACACCTGAGAAGGAGCCGCCCGTGACCGTGACGCTCAAGGACGTCGCCACGCTCGCCGGAGTGTCGGTGAAGACGGTGTCGAACGTGGTGAACGGCTATGCGTTCGTCAAGCCGGAGAACCGCCGGCGGGTGGAGGAAGCCCTGGCGGCGACCGGGTACCGGCCCAACGTCGGCGCGCGCAACCTGCGTCGCGGCCGCACGGGGTTCCTGGCGCTGATGGTGCCGGAGCTGTCGATCCCGTACTTCGGCGAGCTGGCCGGCCTGGTCATCACGGCGGCCCAGAAGCGCGGGTGGAGCGTCCTGATCGAACAGACCCAGGGGACGCGGTCGCGGGAGCGCGAGACGCTGTTGTCGCTGGGGCCGCACCTGGTGGACGGCGCCCTGGTGCACCCGGAAGCCCTGGAGGCGGCGGACTTCCCGGCGGATCCCGGCGGCATCCCGCTGGTCATGCTGGGCGAGCACGCGGTGGACGTCCCGATCGACCACGTGGCGATCGACAACGTCCTGGCGGCGCACACGGCGGTCTCGCACCTGGCCTCCCTGGGCCGCCGCCGCATCGCGGCGATCGGCTTCAACCCGGCGCGCGGGACATCGTCCCAGCGCCTGGCGGGCTACCGTGCGGCGCTTTCCGACGCCGGTCTGTCCTATGTGGATTCTTTGGTGGCCCCGGCGGAGAAGTGGCACCGATCGGTGGGCGCGGCGGCGATGAAGGCGTTGCTGGCGCTGCCCGCGCCGCCGGACGCGGTGTTCTGCTTCAACGACCTCCTGGCGATCGGCGCGCTGCGAGCGGTGGCGGAGCTGGGGCTGCGGGTACCGGAGGACGTGGCCATCGTGGGCTTCGACAACAACGAAGAGAGCGCCTTCTCACTCCCGGCGTTGACGACGATCGCCCCGGACAAAACGGCGTTGGCGGAGGCGGCGATCGACCTGGTGCACCGCCGGATCACGGGGGACAAGACGTCACCGGCGCAGGACATCCAGACCCCGTTCGCCCTGGAGATCCGGGAGAGCACCGGGGGCCGCTGACCCTCAGCAGGGCTCGACGGCGCCGGTCGTGCCGACGGCGCACCAGCCGGGGTGGGTGGCGAGCCAGGCGTCCCGTTCGCGCTCGACGTCCTCCTGGCTCAGCCCGCGGGCCGCGTTGAGGCAGCCGCCGGTCCGGCAGTCCTCCGCCTTGGGCCGGGTGCTCCCGGCTGAGACGGTCTTGGTCGTGGTGACCACACTCGTGACGGTGGTGGGCGCGGTCTCGGTGACCGTCACCGGTTCGGCGGTCACGGTGGTGCGAACCGGCTGGGGAACTTGGGCGGCGGGTGCCGACGTACAGGCGCCGGTCAGCCCGGCGACCGCGAACAGACCGGCGATGGCGAGCTTCCGCATCCACCCAAGATGCGCCCGCGACCGCGGGGCGACCAGGGCCGTTGGACCCGGAAGGTCGGCTCGCGAGCCGACCCTCTGGGCACGAACCTCAGCGCTTCGGCCAGTGCCACGAAGGGCGGTCCAACCGGCCCTGGCCCACCAGCTTGGTCTCCCCGTACTCCTTCTCCAGCTCCAAAGCCGTCACCTCCGCGACCTCCGGCAGGGCCCGGATCAGCGAAGCCGCGTGGGAGACGACCACCAGCTGGGTCTCCTTGGCCGCCGTCGCGATCAAGCCGGCCAAGGCCGGGAGCAGGTCGGGGTGGAGGCTCGTCTCCGGCTCGTTCAGCACCAGCAGCTCCGGGGGCCGCGGGGTCAGCAGCGCCGCCACCCACAGGAGGAAGCGGAGCGTTCCGTCCGACAGCTCGGCCGCCGACAACGGGCGGAGCAGGCCGTGCTGGTGGAAGCGGACCGACAGCAGGCCGTCCTGGGAGACGACCTCCAGGCGGGAGCCCGGGAACGCCGCGTCGATCGCGGCCGCGAGGTCCGGTGCCCGGCCGATCTCCATGATCGTGCGCAGGGCCGCCGCCAGGTCGGCGCCGTCGTGGGAGAGCACGGGAGTGCGGGTGCCGATGTGGGACTGGCGCGCCGGGGCGGTGGCGTCCGTGCGGAAGTGGTCGTAGAACCGCCACGACCGGATCCGCTCGCGGACCACCAGCAGCTCCGGGCACGCGCGCGGGTCCGCGAACTCGCTCAGCATGCTGTCCGCCGGCTGGATCCGGTAGACGTCCGAACCCCACCCGCCGGACGACACCCGCGTCCGCACCGACGGGCCCGCGCGGTCCGCGAGGAGGGACGACGGCCGGAGGACCGGGCCGGACCACACCGCCTCCCGCTTGAACTCCGGGTCGAGGTTGAACAGCGTGTCCTTGAGCGGCACCGGCAGCCCCAGGTCGAGCGCGTAGCCGTACTCGTCGCCGGCGAAGCCCAGCCGCAGCCCGACGGCCTTCGACCGCACCGTGCCCTGCACCGGCGAGCGCCCCTCCCGCACCGCGCGCCCGACCGTCTCCGGGCCGGCCCACAGCGTCGACGGCAGCCCGCCTTCGCGCGCCAGGGCCGCCACGGCGCCGTTGCGCGACGCGTCCGTCAGCAGCCGCAGCGCCCGGTACAGGCTCGACTTGCCGCTGCCGTTCGGCCCGGTGACGACGGTCAGCCCGGACAGCGGCAGCACCAGGTCACGCAGCGAGCGGTAGTTCTCGACGGCGAGCGTGGTGAGCATGCCCCGAACCTAACCTCCGCAGATTCGTCCGATCTTTGTCTTGTCGAATCCGTTGACATCTTCGGCTCTGCGCAGCAAAAATTCCGTGTCGTCGATCCTATAGGATCCATGGTTGGCGTCCATTGAGCCGTGGTCCTCCGATGTCTGAAGGAGTGGTCATGGCAGCACGGACCCTGGGTGCCCTCGCCGGACTGACCCTGCTCGCGGGCCTGCTCACGGCTCCGGCGGCGGCCGAGGCGACCCCGGAACCCCAGCCGCAGCTTGTGGCCCAGAAGCCGTACATGGGCTGGAGCAGCTGGAGCCTCGAGTCGACGAACTATCCCGGCGTCAACCCCACCGGCACGGCCAGCTGGCTCACCGAGCAGCACGTCCTGCAGCAGGCCGACGTCCTCGCCGCGAAGTTCAAGCAGCACGGCTACACCTACGTCAACATCGACGCCGGCTGGGCGAACGCCTTCGACGAGTACGCCCGCCCGGTCGTCAACCCCGCGACGTTCCCCGACGGCATGAAGTACGTCGCCGACCACGTCCACAAAAAGGGCCTGAAGCTCGGCTCCTACCTCGCCGTCGGCCTGGACCTCAAGGCCTACAACGACGGCAACTCGCCGATCGCGGGCACCGCGAACTGCCACACCCGGGACCTGGTCTACCCCGACCTGCGCAAGACCAACGGCTGGGACTCCGCCTACAAGATCGACTTCACCAACCCCTGCGCCCAGTCCTACGTGGACTCGGTGGCGCGGCTGCTGGCCGACTGGGGCGTCGACTTCCTCAAGCTCGACGGCGTCGGCCCGGGCTCCTTCAAGGGCGGCGAGAACTACACCAACACCACCGACGTCGAAGCGTGGCACCGGGCGATCGCCAAGACCGGCCGCCCGATGGAGTTCGTCGTCTCCTGGGCGCTCAGCCACCGCCAGGCCGACGTCTGGAAGGCCAACACGAACGGCTGGCGCGTCGACACCGACGTCGAGTGCTACTGCGACACGCTGGTGACCTGGGACGCCTCGGTCAAGCAGCGCTGGAACGACGTCGTGCAGTGGATCCCCGACGCCGGCCCCGGCCACTGGAACAACCTCGACTCCCTCGACGTCGGCAGCGGCAAGATGGACGGCCTGACCGAGGCCGAGCGCCAGAGCTCCATGACCCTCTGGGCGATCGAAGCCGCGCCGCTCTACATCGGCGACGACCTCACCCAGCTCGACGACTACGGTGTCCAGCTGCTGACCAACGACGAGGTCATCGCGCTCAACCAGGCCGGCGTCCCGGCCAAGCCGGTGAGCCAGACGACCGACCAGCAGGTCTGGTACAACCGCAACGCCGACGGCAGCTACACGGTGGCGCTGTTCAACCTCGGCGCCGCGCCCGCCCGCGTCACCGCGGACTTCGCGCAGCTCGGCATCACCGGCCCGGTGCAGATCCGCGACCTGTGGGCGCGCAAGGACGTCGCCGGCGCCTCCGCCGACCTGCCCGTGCACGGCTCCCGCCTGTTCAAGGTGACCCCGCGCGACCGCGCCGCGCTCGCGGCCCCGGCGGTCGTGCACGGCACCGCCGCCACCGGCACCAGCGTTTCCCTCGCCTGGGACGCCTCGAAGGGCGCGCAGAACTACGACGTCTACGCGAACGGCAAGAAGGTGACCACCACCGGCGGCACGAGCGCCACGGTCACCGGTCTCGCGCCCTCCACGGCGTACGACTTCACGGTCGTGGCCAACCAGCGCTACGGCAGGCCGTCGGCGCCGAGCAAGAAGTACGGCCTGACGACGCCCGCGGCCGACGGCCCGAAGACGTACGAGGCCGAAAACGGCAGCCCGCAGGGCGGCGCGACGGTCTACGACTGCGCCTGCTCGGGCGGCAAGAAGGTCGGCTACCTCGGCGGCAGCGGCTACGTGGTGCTGCCGGCCGTGAGCGTCGCCAAGGCGGGCACCTACCTCATGCAGTTGTCCTATGTGGACGGCGACTCCAGCCGGACCGGCATCGTCACCGTCGACGGGACGTCGTTCCCGCTGCCGGTCGCCGGGAGCAACGACAACGACTGGAACACACCGCAGACGGTGACCGTCCCGGTGTACCTGCAGGCCGGGGCCAACACGATCCAGATCGGCAACCAGGCCGGCTACGTCTACGACGTCGACAGGATCACCGTCTAGTGGACCAGGCGGATCTCCTGCTTTCCTGGCCGCGCCCGGCGAACGACTGGACCGAGGCGATCCCGCTCGGCAACGGACGGCTCGGCGCGATGGTCTTCGGCGGCGCCGGCCGCACGCGGATCCAGGTCAACGACGCCACCGTCTGGTCCGGCACCCCGCACGGCCCGGCCGACGCGCTGGCCGACGTCGGGGCCGGGCCGGACCGGCTCGCCGAGGTGCGGGAAGCCGTGTTCGCGAAGGACTTCCGGCGCGCCGAAGAACTCCTGATGGCGTTCGAAGGGCCGTACAGCCAGGAGTTCCTGCCGTACGTCGACCTCTGGCTGACGCTGCCAGAGGGAACCTCGCACGGCCGGACGCTCAACCTGGACAACGGCGTCGCCACCGAGCGGCTCACCATCGGTGGCCACGAGGTCGAGCGGACGACCTGGGTGAGCCGTCCCGCGCAGGTCCTGGGCATCGCCCTGACGTCGCCGGGCCCGCTCGACGTCGGTGTCGACATAACGACGCCGCTGCGGGAGGTGTCGCGGGACGGCCTCGACCTCGGCATCGAGCTGCCGGTCGACGGCGCGCCGCGGCACGAACCGCAGGTCGAGGAGCCGCTGCGGTACGGGACCGCGGACGGCTACGACCCGTTCGGCGCGGTCGCCGTCCGCGTCACCCGCACCGGCACGCAGGTCCTGATCACGCTGGCCAGTTCGACCAGCGCGTACGACGCCTGGATCGGCGACCGCCAGCGCACCCGCGACGAGCACCGGCGGCGCGCGGCGGTGCTGGCCGAGCGGGCTGCCGCGGCGGGGATCGAGGAACTGCGGCGGGCGCACGAGGCCGACCTCCGGCCCCTCCTGGCGGCCGCGATGGTGCGGATCGGCGACCGGCGCGGCGGCACCCACGACGTCGCCGGGCTGCTGTCCGGGGTGGACGAACAGCTCACCGCCACCGTTCTCTTCCAGTACGGCCGGTACCTCCTGGCGAGCGCGTCCCGGCCGGGCGCGCCCCCGGCGAACCTGCAGGGCATCTGGAACGACGAGCTCCGCCCGGCCTGGTCGTCGAACTACACGATCAACATCAACACCCAGATGAACTACTGGGCCGCCGAGACCACCGGGCTCGGCGAGTGCCACCTCCCGCTGTTCGACCTGCTCGGCAAGCTCGCGGCCACCGGCGCCGACGTCGCCCGTGAGCTGTACGGCACCCGCGGGTGGGTCACCCACCACAACACCGACCCGTGGGGCTGGGCGCTGCCGGCCGGCATGGGCCACGGCAACCCGTCGTGGGCGATCTGGCCGATGGGCGGCGCCTGGCTGGTCCAGCACGCGTGGGACCACTACGACTTCACGCGCGACCTCGGTTTCCTGGCGTCGACGGCCTGGCCGCTGCTGCGCGGCTGCGCGGAGTTCTGCCTGGACTGGCTGGTCGACCGGGACGGCTACCTCGAGACGTGCCCGTCGACGTCGCCCGAGAACCTGTTCCTCTCCGAGGCCGGGACGAAGGAATCGCTGACGCACTCGGTGACCATGGACGTCGCGCTGGTCCGCGCGGTGTTCGAGCGCAGCCTCGCCGCGGTGGACGCGCTCGGGGTGTACGACCCGGTCCGCACCGAGATCGAGGCCGCGCTCCCGCGGCTGCGCCCGCTGCCCGTCCTCCCCGACGGGCGGCTGGGGGAGTGGGCTTTGGACCTGCCCGAAGAGGATCCGGCGCACCGGCACCTTTCGCACCTCGTGGCGCTGTACCCGCTCGGGCTGATCGACGCCGTCGCCACCCCGGACCTCGCGGAAGCGGCCCGCCGGGTCCTCGAGCGACGCGGACCGGGCGCGATGGGCTGGTCGTGGGCCTGGAAGATCGCGCTGCGCGCCCGGCTCGGCGACGGCGAGACCGCGCGGCGCCTGCTGGGCGAGGCGGCGCAGCCGTTCACCGGCGACCACCACCGCGACGCCCCGGTCGACGGCTCCGAGTGGGGTGGCCTGCTGCCCAACCTGTTCAGCACGCACCCGCCGTTCCAGGTCGACGGCAACTACGGCTTCCCGGCCGGGCTCGCGGAACTGGTGGTGCAGAGCCAGAACGGCGTCGTGACGCTGCTGCCGGCGCTGCCCGCGGACTGGTCCGGCGGCGAGGCGCGGGGCCTGCGCTGCCGCGGCGGGCTCGCCGTCGACCTCGAGTGGCGGGATGGCGTGCTCGTCTATGCCGTCGTCCGGCGGCGGTCCGGTGATCCGGCCGAGCCGGTGCGGGTGCGCTACCGCGGCCGTGAGACCGAGCTGTGGCTGCGGGCCGGGGAGTCGACCGTCCTGAAAGGACTGTGATGCTGACCGACCTCGGGCGCGACGCATTGTGGGAGTACCGCGCCGAATACGCGGCGCCGGCCGGCTTCGACGCGTTCTGGGCGTCGACGCTGGCCGAAGCCCGGGAGCACGACATCGGCGTGCGCCTCACGCCGGTCGATGCGCCCCTGCGCGCGATCGACGTTTTCGACGTCACGTTCGCCGGCTTCGGCGGCCACCCGATCCGCGCCTGGCTGAAGCTCCCGCGCGGCGTCGACGGACCGCTGCCGGCGATCGTCGAGTTCCACGGTTACGGGGGCAGCCGGGGGAGCGAACTCGAGCAGCTGCACTGGGCGGCCGCGGGGTACGCGCACCTGCAGGTCGACGTGCGCGGTCAGGGCGGCGTGACGCCGGATCCCGCCGGGACCGGACCGGCCTACCCGGGCCACCTCACGCGCGGCATCGAGAGCCGCGAAAACTACGTCTACCGGCGGATCTTCACCGACGCGGCCCGCGCTGTGGACGCGGTTCGGGCGGTCGAGGCGGTGGATCCCGCGCGGGTGGCCGTGGTCGGCAACAGCCAGGGCGGCGGGATCGCCCTGGCCGCCGCCGCGCTCGTCCCGGACGTCGCCGCGCTGCACGCCCAGGCGCCGTTCCTCTGCGACTTCCGGCGCGCGAGCCTCGTCGCGGGCGAGCGGCCGTACACGGAACTGACCGGATACCTGGCCACTCATCGCGAGCGGGTTCGGCGGACGTTCGAGACGCTGTCCTATTTCGACGGTGTCGGCTTCGCCGGCCGCGCCGTGGCGCCCGCGTGGTTCTCGGTGGGGCTGATGGACGGCATCGTCCCGCCGTCGACCGTCTTCGGTGCCTACCACGCCTATCGCGGGCCGAAGGAGATCGCGGTCTGGGACTACAGCGGCCACGAGGCCGGGGGAGCCGACGACCTGCGCGCGGTGCTCGGCGCGTTCGGGGCGCTGCTCGAACCAGTAGCCTGGAGGGAGACTCCGAGAGGGGACCGATGACAGGCGGACGGCGGCTCGAGGCCCTGCCCCACCGGCAGGTGCTGGCCGACGGCGTCTACGAGCAGATCCGGTCGCTGATCATGAACGACGGCATCGAGCCCGGTGCCCGCGTCAACATCGACGAGATCGCGCGCGAGCTCGGCGTCTCGGGCACGCCGGTGCGCGAGGCACTGGCGCGCCTGGAGTCGGAGGAGCTCGTCAGCCGGCTCCCGCTGCGCGGCTACCGCGTCACGGAACTGCTGAACCGCAAGGAAGTCGACGACATGTACGCGCTGCGCCTGCTCCTCGAGCCGCCCTCCGCGGCCCGCGCGGCGGCGGCGATGTCGGACGCTCACGTGGCTGCGTTGGAGGCGGAGCTGGCCACGTGCCCGGCGGCCCCGGCGGAGGACGCGTACCGCGACTACAAGGCCTTGACGGCCCACGACGCCCGGTTGCACGAGCTGATCCTGCGCTTGGCGGGTAATGCCGCGGTCGAGCAGGCGTTCGCGCGGACCCACTGTCACCTGCACTTCTTCCGGCTGAACTACAACCAGCCGTTCGGCGAGCAGACGATCACCGAGCACGGGGTGATCGTGGAGGCGTTGATCGCCGGCGATGCGGCGGGGGCCCGGAAGGCGATGACGGACCATCTTGAAGTGGCGCGGGACCGCCTGCTTTCCCGCCTCTGACTCGCGGTGGGTTCGCGGCCCCGGTAGCGGCGGCGGCCGGCCGGACCGGGTCACCCCGGTGCGGCCTCCCCCGACTACGTCAAACCAACCTCACTTCACCGGCATCGTCACTTCGTAAACCCGGCTCGGCGTGCCCGCCGTCGCGCGGAAGCCGTTGGCCCACAACGACTGGACCTTCGAAGCCTCCGTGGCGTTCGGGTTCGCGTTGGTGCAGGACGGGCCGGGGCCGCCGCCGGACATGAGCTCGGAGCAGGGGCCTTCGTAGTGGTCCGGCAGGCCCAGGGCGTGCCCGGTCTCGTGGGCCGCGATGCGGGTCTGGTTGTACTGCTCCGCCTGCGTGTAGTCGATGAAGATCGTGCCGCTGCCGTGGCCGTCGGTCTGGGCGTACGAGCCGCGCGGGTCGTTGCCCTCCGTGTAGTGCAGCGTCGCGCCCGAGGAGCTCTCCTGGAGCTTGACGTTCGACACCGCCGCGTTCCAGTTGGCCGCGCCGGCGTTGATCACGGAACGGAAGGTGGGGGCGTCCGAGGTGTCGTAGTAGACGATCGTGGCCGCCGCCGGGGCCGCGACCGCCGGGCCCGCCGTCAGCGGGGTGGCGATCATCGCGAGCGCGATGGCGGCGCCGGGCAGCAGGTACTTCCTGGACATCGGGACGACTCCTTGCGGTGGGGGATTTGCCGGATCGGGGTCCGAACGTAGAGATCGTCCCGGCCGTTGTGACCCGACTTTCGTACTGCACGGCGAATGGTGATTTACCAACCATTTCGTAGTCTTGACATGCGTAGCCGTGCATACGAGGATGCCCCGTCCGGCTCAGCCGATGGGCTCCGCCAAGGGGATCTCGCCCTCGCTCAGCCACGAGCCGCGCCACGCCAAGTCGTCCCTGACCAGCGGTTTGCCGCAGCTGTCGCACGTCGCGCCGGGGCGGGTGAGCTGTCCGCAGCGGGTGTGGGCCAACGTCATCGGCCCGAAGGCGTTCTCCGTCGACGTGTACGCGTCACCCCACGCGCCGAGGGCGTGCAGCACCGGCAACGCGTCCGAGCCGGCCCGGGTGAGGCGGTACTCGTGCCGGGTGCGGCCGCCGTCGCGGTAGGGGAGCTTCGTCAGCAGCCCGCGGTCGACGAGCTTGGCCAGCCGGGTCGTCAGCACGTTGTCGGCGATGCCGAGCTGGGTGCGGAAGTCCTCGAACCGGGTGGTGCCCGCGGTGGCGTTGCGTAGGATCAGCAACGTCCACGGCTCGGCGAGGACGTCGGCGGCGCGGGCGATCGGGCAGGAGGCGTCCTCCCAGGTGATGCGTCGGCTCATCGTGTGATCCCTTCGACCTGACTTGCTTGGAGCAAGTTTACGCCGTAGGGTCGGTGACAGCTAGCTTGCAACGTGCAAGTCAGGTGTGCGAAGGAGACAGTCATGGACATCACGGGTGCGGTGGCCCTGGTCACCGGGGCCAACCGGGGACTCGGCCGCCAGTTCGCCGCCGCCCTCCTCGAGCGCGGCGCGGCCAAGGTCTACGCCGCCGCGCGGAACCCGGAGTCGGTCGATCTGCCGGGGGTCGTCCCGCTGAAGCTCGACGTCACCGACCCCGAGTCGGTCCGCGCCGCCGCCGAGGTCGCGGGCGACGTCACGCTGCTGGTCAACAACGCCGGTTCGTCCACCGGCTCGTCGCTGCTCGGCGGGTCCCTCGAGGACATCCGGCTGGAGATGGAGACGCACTACTTCGGCACGCTTTCGGTGACGCGCGCCTTCGCGCCCGTCCTCGAGCGCAACGGCGGCGGCGCGGTGCTGAACGTGCTGTCGGTGCTGTCCTGGTTCACCGCGCCGCAGGTCGCGGCCTACTCTGCGGCGAAGTCGGCGGCCTGGTCGCTGACCAACGCGCTGCGCCAGGAGCTGGCGCCGCAGAAGACGCTGGTGACCGCCCTGCACGTCGGCTACATGGACACCGACATGGCCAAGAACGTCGACGGCCCGAAGGCCGACCCCGCGGTCGTGGCGGGTCTCGCCCTCGACGGCGTCGAGCAGGGCCGCTTCGAGGTGCTCGCCGACGACATCACCCGCAACGTGCGCGCCGGGCTGTCCGGCGACCTGACCGGGCTCTACCCGGCGCTGGCCTCCTGAGTCCACTTCGGACGGTGTCGGCCCGCTGAACGGCTTCCCGCTCAACGGGAGCCCACTCGGCGCAGAGGTTCGTCTTGACCGTGGCGGTATGTCGACTTAGCGTTTCTCGACAGTAAGGAAACTTTCCTAACTGTCGGAGGTCCTCATGCACAGACCCCGGGCGATCGCCATGGCGATCGCGACCGTCGGCGCGCTCCTGGTGGCGCCGGCGGCCGCGAGCGCCGCGACAGTCACCTACGAAGCGGAAAGCGCCACGATCTCGCAGGGCGCGGTCAACTCCGACCACGCCGGCTTCACCGGCACCGGCTTCGTCAACTACGACAACCTGACCGGCTCGTACGTCCAGTGGTCGGTCTCGGTCGCCACGGCCGGCAGCACGTCGCTGGCGTTCCGCTTCGCCAACGGCACGACGACCGCGCGGCCGATGACGATCGCCGTGGACGGCGCGACCGTGTCGACGCCGTCCTTCGCCGGGACCGGCGCCTGGACGACGTGGAACACCACGACGGTGAGCGCGACGCTGGCCGCGGGCACGCACACCGTCCGGGCCACCGCGACGACGGCGAACGGCGGCCCGAACGTCGACTCGCTGGTCGTCGGCGACTCCGGGGGCGGCACCGGCGCGCCGAGCGCGTCAGAACTGCTGGCGAAGCTGACGTCGTGCAGCCAGATCTCCAGCGGGCTCTACAAGACCGACTCCGAAAACGGCCGCACGATCCCCGTGTGCGGGCTGTCGGACGCCGTCTTCTGGAAGGCCGACATGGACATCGACTGCGACGGCCAGCGCACCACGCAGTGCAACGAGAACACCGACTGCTGCTTCCAGGCCGACACCGCGTTCCACCAGTCCGACGGCAAACCGCTGAACGCCGCGACGCTGCCCTACGTCGTGGTGCCGAGCCCGAGCAGCACCTGGGACTACCGGAAGTTCGGCATCGCCGGCGCCGGCGTGGTGGCGGTGATCTACCACAACCAGGTCACCTACGCCGTGGTCGGCGACACCGGGCCGACCGACATCATCGGCGAGGCGTCGTACGCGACGGCGAGCTCGCTCGGGATCGACCCCGACCCGTCGAACGGCGGGACGGACTCGGGCGTCACCTACCTTTTCTTCAAGAATTCCCGGGTGACGCCGATCGAGAGCCACGCCAACGCCGTGAGCACCGGCGAAGCCCTCGCCCGGCAGTTCGTGAACAACCACTGATCCGGTCCGCGCTTCCGGGGTCCCCGCGTTTCCGGGACCCCGGAATACGGGCGCGGTGGGACCGGGCGTATGAATGGGCGGGTGCCGGAGAACGTCGAAGCCGGAAACGGCCGAACGAGGAACCGCTGGGGCGAAGGCGAACGGCTGCGCGGGGAAATCCTGGCGGCGGCCGGCCGGTTGCTCGCCGAGCTCGGCGGCGAGGACGGGCTGACGATCCGCGGGGTCGCCCGCGCCGTCGGCATCGCCCCGGCGAGCATCTACCAGCATTTTTCCGACCGCGCGGAATTGGTGCGCGGCCTGCTGGAGCACGAATACGAGCGGCTGCGGGAATCGATGCGCGCGGCGGAGGAGTCGCTCGGCGAAACCGACGTCGTCGGCCGGGTGCGGGCGCAGATCCACGCGTACTGCACCTTCGCCATGGAGAATCCCGGGCATTACCGGCTGATGCTCGCGAACGGGGCGTCCCGGCCGACGCCCGGCGCGAAAGCGGAGGGACCGCTGCTGGACGTGATCGACCGGCTGACGGCGGGGTTCGAGCGGTGCGCCGAGACGGGCCACCCGCTGCGGGTGACCCCCGGACGCGCGGCGGCGGTGGTGTTCGTCGGTGCGCACGGGCGGGTGGCGTTGTTCCACAGCGTGCTGAACCGGACGGGGGCGGAGCTGGTGGAGCCGTTCGTGGACGAGCTGGTGTCGCTGGTCTTCGAGTGACCTCGAAGGCCGGGCGTGCTCAGACCGCGCGCTGCAGGGCGTCGACGTCGGCGGCGAGGCGGGCCGAGCGGGCGCGGCCCGGGCCGCGTTGTCGTCCTTGCGTGGCACCATCTCCACCAGCATGATCAGGTCCAGGTACACCCGGTACAGCCCGAGGCGCGCCCACGCCGGCATGTCGAACTCCGCCGGGCCGCCCGCCGCGCGGTAGCCCTCGATGAAGGCGGGATCCAGGTCGCGGAACAGGGCCAGCGAGACGAACTCCGCCACGGGGTCGCCCCAGAACGCGCGCTCGGCGTCGATGATGCCTGACAGCCGGCCGTCCTCCAGCAGGATGTTGCCGTCCCACAGGTCGAAGTGCACCAGGACCGGCGTCTTGACCAGCTCCAGGAGCGGCTCGTGCCGCCGCAGCAGGTGCTTGATCTCCGCCGCCGGGCGGGGGAGGCGGACGCCGTACCGGACGGTGTCGGCCAGGACCGCGTCCGTCATCGCCGTGAACGCCGCCGGCCAAGTCGGCCGAAGCGGGTCCTGCGGGTAGCCGAAGCCCTCGCCGGTCACGGTGTGCAGCCCGGCCACCACCCCGCCCAGCTCGCGGTGCGGCCGCGGGCCGTCGGCGACCTGCGACCACGGGACGCCCGGCAGCTCCGTCATCAGCAGGAACCCCGGCCCCGACCCGATGACGGACGGCACCGGGCCCGGCGCCCGGCGGTAGTACTCCGCTTCCGTGGCCAGGAGGTCGTGCTCGTACGACAACCCCGGCGCGGCCGGCGCGATCTTGAGCACCAGCCGCCGCCTGTCGGCCAGCCGCAGCCGGATCGCCGTGTTGTACGTTCCGCCGCCGATTTCCTCGGCCGCCACCACCGAAGCCGGGTCGATGCCCGATGCCGTCAGTTCCGCGCGCACCCGGCCGAGTCTGCCACTAGCCGCCCAGCTTTTCCTGCGCGTCGGCCAGGTCTTCGGGGGTCGCCGCGTCGTCCTGCGTCAGCTTGCGCCGCCAGTAGCCGGTGAACTCGATGGCGCGCTTGTCGAGCCCGCGCTCGCCGACGAGGTGCCGGCGCAGCGAGCGCACCATCCCGGCTTCCCCCGCGAGCCAGGCGGCCGAGCCCGGCCCGAGCGGAGCACCGCGCACGGCTTCGAGCAGCTTCGTCCCGTGCGGCGCGCCGTTCCGGTGCAGCCAGCGGGCCGGCAGTGGTTGCTCCTCGGCCGCGTCCGCCACCTCCACGAACACGACCGCGTTGTCCACTTCGGACAGCAGGGAGCCGATGGCGGGCAACGCCGTCTCGTCGCCGGCCAGCAGCACCGTGTCCCCGGCCGGCACGGGACGGCGGTAGGCCTCGTCCGGCCCGTACCGGCCGAGGACGTCACCGGGCGCCGCCGTCCGGGCCCAGGCCGTCGCCGGGCCGGGCGCGGCGCCGTGCAGCACGAACTCGACGTCGATCGTGCCGAGGTCCCGCGAGTGCACGGTGTAGCTGCGCATCACCGGCCGTTCGTCCTCGGGGATCGCGAGGTACGCCTGGTACCAGCGCAGCACGTCGTCCTCGGGCGACGGCAGCCGCACCGGACGGCCCGGCGGCGGGAACAGGAGCTTGAGCTGCTGGTCGGGCCAGGCCGCCAGCTCCCGCAACCCGGCGCCGGTGAACGTGACGCGGACGGTGCGCGGGGTCGGCCGCCGCACCGCGGTCACTTCGAGCAGGCCGGTCGGGTTCACGGCTTCCCCAGGTATTCGCGCAGGTGACGGGCGGTGAGCGTCGAGGCGTCCGCCACCAAGGAAGCCGGCGTGCCTTCGAAGACGACCCGGCCGCCGTCGTGCCCGGCGCCGGGACCGAGGTCGATGAGCCAGTCCGCGTGGGCCATCACGGCCTGGTGGTGCTCGATGACGATCACCGTGTTGCCCGCGTCGACGATCCGGTCGAGCAGCGCCAGCAGCTGGTCGACGTCGGCGAGGTGCAGGCCGGTCGTCGGCTCGTCGAGGATGTACGTCGAGCCCTTCTCGGCCATCCGGATCGCCAGCTTGAGCCGCTGCCGCTCACCGCCGGAGAGCGTGGTCAGCGGCTGCCCGAGGGTCAGGTAGCCGAGGCCGACGTCGGCGAGGCGGTCGAGCACGACCCGCGCGGTGCCGGTCGGGAAGAACTCCCGCGCCTCGGCGACGGACATCGCGAGGACCTCGCTGATGTTCTTGCCGCGCAGTTCGAACGTCAGCACCTTCGGCGTGAAGCGCTTGCCCTCGCACTCTTCGCAGACCGACGCGACCCCGGCCATCATCGCCAGGTCCGTGTAGATCACGCCGAGCCCCTTGCAGTGCGGGCAGGCGCCCTCGGAGTTGGCGCTGAACAGGCTCGCCTTGACGCCGTTGGCCTTGGCGAACGCCGTCCGGATCGGGTCCAGCAGGCCGGTGTAGGTCGCCGGGTTGGACCGCCGGGACCCGCGGATCGCCGACTGGTCGACCACGACGACGTCGTCGCGGTGCGCCAGCGACCCGTGGATCAGCGACGACTTGCCGGACCCGGCCACGCCGGTGACCACGGTCAGCACGCCGAGCGGGACGTCGACGCTGACGTCACGCAGGTTGTGCAGGCGAGCGCCGGTGATCGAGACGTGCCCGGCCGGCTTCCGCACCTCGGGACGCAGCGTGACCCGGTGGTCGAGGTGGCGGCCGGTGAGCGTGCCGGACGCGCGCAGGCCGTCGACGCTCCCGGTGTAGCAGAGCCGCCCGCCGGCGGTGCCCGCGCCGGGACCGAGGTCGACGACGTGGTCGGCGATCCGGATCGTCTCCGGCTTGTGCTCGACGACCAGGATCGTGTTCCCCTTGTCCCGCAGGCAGAGCAGCAGGTTGTTCATCCGCTCGATGTCGTGCGGGTGCAGCCCGACGGTCGGCTCGTCGAAGACGTACGTGACGTCGGTGAGGCTGGATCCCAGGTGGCGCACCATCTTCACGCGCTGCGCTTCGCCGCCCGAGAGCGTCGCGGATTCACGGTCGAGCGAGAGGTAGCCGAGGCCGATCTCGACCAGCGAGTCGAGGGTGTCGCGCAGGTTGCCCAGCAGCGGCCGGATCGACGGCGCGTCGAGGTTGCGCACGAAGTCGGCGAGGTCGCTGATCTGCATGGCCGCGCAGTCGGCGATGTTCCGGCCGTCGATCTTGGCCGAGAGCGCGGCCTGGTTCAGCCGGGCGCCACCGCATTCGCCGCACGTCTTGAACGTCGCCGCCTTCTCGATGAACCCGCGGATGTGCGGCTGCAGCGATTCGGTGTCCTTCTGCAGGTAGAGCCGCTTGACCTTGACCGCGAGGCCTTCGTAGGTGAGGTTGCTGGTGCCGACCTTCACCTTGCACGGCCCCTTGTGCAGCAGGTCGTCGAGCTGCTGCGGCGTGAAGTCCCGGATCTTCGTGTCCGGGTCGAAGAACCCGGAGGAGACGTAGATCTGGACGTACCAGTTGTCGGGCGCCCAGCCGGGCACGAGGACCGCGCCTTCGTTGAGCGAGCGGTCGAAGTCGAGGAGGGCGTGGACGTCGAGGTCGGACACCCGGCCGAGGCCTTCGCACGCCGGGCACATGCCCTCGGGCAGGTTGAAGCTGAACGCGCCGGACGTGCCCACGTGCGGCTCGCCGAGCCGCGAGAAAGCGATCCGCAGCATCGCGTAGGCGTCGGTCGCGGTGCCGACCGTGGAGCGCGAGTTGGCGCCCATCCGCTCCTGGTCGACGACGATGGCCGCGCTCAGGTTCTCCAGCAGGTCGACGTCCGGGCGCGACAGGCTCGGCATGAACGACTGGAGGAAGGCGCTGTAGGTCTCGTTGATCAGCCGCTGGGACTCGGCCGCGATCGTGCCGAAGACCAGGGACGACTTGCCGGAGCCGGACACGCCCGTGAACACCGTGAGCCGGCGCTTCGGGATGTCCAGGTCGATGCCGGCGAGGTTGTTCTCCCGGGCTCCCCTGACCTCGATCACGTCGTGGGTGTCGGCGGCCCGCCTGGGTGAGGTCATACCGTCCTTCTTGATAGTTTAGGCTGTAAAGTGATCTGTCATCGTACAATACTTTAGGGTGTAAGGAGTCGGCAAGGTGGTCGTCTTCGCGGGTCAGGGCGACGCCCGGCGGTCCATGGAACTGCTGTGGGGTCCGCCCGTCGTCGCACCGCGCACCGGTCCGGGGCCCAAGCCGGGCCTGTCCGTCGAGGCGATCGTCGCGGCGGCGATCGAGATCGCCGACGCCGAGGGCATGACGGCGCTGTCGATGCGGTCGGTCGGGGAGCGCCTCGGCCGCACGGCGATGGCGCTCTACACGTACGTGCCGGGCAAGACCGAGCTGGTCGACCTCATGTACGACCGGACGCTCGCCGAACTGCCTTCGTCGTACCCGCTGTCGGCCGGCTGGCGCCCGGCCGCCCTGGCGCTGGCCGGTTCGTTGTGGGACCTGCACCTGCGCCACCCCTGGCTGCTGCAGGTCTCGCCGGCGCGCCCGGTGCTCGGGCCGGGGGAGTTCCACGTCCAGGAGACGCTGCTGTCCGTGCTGGCCGAGACCGGGTTGCCGCTGGCGCGGGTGCGCTGGGTGGTGTCGGCGCTGTTCAACATCGTCCGCGGCTCGGTCCAGGCGGCGGCGGAGTCCCGCCAGGCGGCGCGCGAGACGGGACAGTCCGAAGAGGACTGGTGGGGTGCGCGGTCGGCGTTGCTCGGCGAGCTGGTGCCGGATCTTCCGGCGCGGTTCCCGACGGTGGCCCGGCTGGGCGCGGAGGGCGAGTACGAGGCGCCGGCTTCGGAGGAGCCCTACTTGGAGCGCGAGGCGCGGTTGTCGTTCGAAGCGGGCGTGGAGCTGCTGCTGGACGGCGTCCAGACGGCGATCGTCAAGGCTTCCGGGCCTCGATGAGGAACCTCGTGGTGTGGGCGGCGAACGGGCCGTCGCGCTGGATCTGTTCGTGCAGTTCCCGCAGCTTGCCGCGGTACTGCCCGACCGTGAACCCCGGGACCATCCAGATCACCTTGCGCAGGAAGTAGACCACCGCGCCGATGTCGGAGAACTCGGTGCGCAGCGACTCCGACCGCAGGTCGACGACCTCCAGGCCCGCGCGGACGGCCGCCTCGACGGCGTAGTCCGGGTGGCGGCTGTTGCGGGCTTCCTCGGGTTGCGGGCCGAGGAAGAACTCGACCAGTTCGAACACGCTCGCCGGGCCGACCTGCTGGGAGAAGTAGCTCCCGCCGGGGCGCAGCACGCGGGCGATCTCGGCCCACTGCGTCGTCACCGGGTGACGGCTGCTGACGAGGTCGAACACGTTGTCGCGGAAGGGGAAGCCCGCGGTGGCCACGACGGTGACCCCGCGCGGCCGCAGCCGTTCCGACGCCTTCGCGATGTTCGGCGGCCAGGACTCGGTCGCGGCCGTCAGCGGCGGCAGGGACGGGCAGCCGTCCAGGACTTCGCCGCCGCCGGTCTCGAGGTCGAGGGCCGCCTGCACCGAACCCAGGCGGGCACCCAGGAGGCGCTGGTAGCCCCACGACGGCCGGGCCTCGGTGGCGCGGCCGTCGAGCCAGGAAAAGTCCCAGCCGTCGACGGACACCGCTTCGGCTTCGGCCACCAGGTCGTCGAACACGGCCTCGATGGTCACCGGGTCGGCGGCGGGCCGCCACCCGATTTCCGGACGGGCGGTGGGGGCACCGGCTTGGCGAGCGTGACCGAGGAGAACGCCACCACCACCGGGCCGCGCCGGGTCTCCACGGTGCACGTCGTCTCGTCCCGGGCGACCAGGTCGCCGAGCGCGTCGGTGAAGCCGCCCTCGATCCGGAAGCGCACCACCACCCGCGTGCCGAGCGGCAGCTCCCGCAGCAGCCTCACAGCCGCGCACTCAGCTCGTCGTCGGACGGCTCGACCAGGAAGCTGCCGTCGTCCCACACGATCGTCGGGATCCGGCGCGCGCCGCCCTGCAGCTCGCGGACCCGGGCTTCGGCCTCCGCGTCGGCCTCGACGTCCACATAGGAATATTCGACACCTTCGCGGTCGAGCAGCGCGCGGCTGCGCTTCACGTCCGGGCACCAGCTCGCGCCGTAGACCGTCAGCTTCACGAAACTACCTCCGATACCGGGGTTTCCGCCGGGGCGTGACCCAACTCTGCCAGCCAGCCTCGGAACACCCGGTGCAGGGCCTCCGCCCCGACAACCTCGCCGAGCGGCGTGAACTCACGGGGGTGCACCACGAAGCCGCGCTGCTGCGGGCCGCCGAGGCCGCCGTGCGAGCCCACGTGCGTCTCGAACGGGGACGCCTGGTCCGAATCCGGGTCGTAGCGGCTGTTGATCATCACGTCCGCGCAGTGCGGGAACGTGTCGACCCGCCGGACCAGGTCCGCCGCGTGCGGGCCGTACGGCGTCAATGGGTCTTCGCCGATGACGACGCCCGTCGCGAGGCGGTGCAGGCCGTCGCGGCCCAGGACCACCGGCCCGAACTCGCGGCTGCGCACCAGCAGGAACCCGACGCCGGGGTGGTCCACCAGCGACGGCAGCAGGTCGGGGTGCTCGCGCTCGATCGTCTCCAGTTCGACGCGGCCTTCGTGCTCGGTGAACGAAACCATCGCGATGTGCCCGGAGACGACGGCCACCACGCCCGGCGCCACGCGGGTGACCGCGCCCGGCGAGCCGGACGTCGTGCGCGCCCGGTCTTCGGCGCACTCCGCGTCCTGCACCCGCGCCCGCAGCCGGCGCGCGATCAGCCCGCCGCCCTTCGTCGCCTCGGCCAGCGCGGCGTTGATCTGCCAGCTTTCGGCCTGCCGCCGCTTGCCCGCCGACGGCGACGGCGACCCGCCGCACAGGCGTCCGACGTACGCCTCGATCGTCTCGCCGAACCGCTGCGAGAACGCCTGGCCCTGGGTCTGGCCGTGGTCCGACAGCGCCACCACGTGGTAGCGGCGCGGCGCCAGCCGGCTCGCCCGGTGCAGCCGCGCGATCTGCTGGTCGATCGAGCGCAGCACCGACAGCGTGTCGAACCGCTCGATGCCGGAGTGGTGCGCGACCTCGTCGTAGCCGAGGAAGTCCGCGTACACGACCGGCCGCCCGGCGAGCATGTCGCCGAGGATCGCCGAGACGACGACGTCGCGCGCGATCACCGTCGTGCCCGGCCTCGCCAGGGGGTACCAGCCGCCGCGCGGGACCCGCGGCACGACCCCGGCGCGGCGCTGGCGCACCGACGCGTTGATCTCGCGGAAGACGTCGGCCAGCGCGACGACGAACGTGCGCAGCGCGTTGACCGGGTTCGCGAAGTAGGCGTAGTAGCCCGCGCCGAGCCGGTCGCGGCGGCGGCGCAGGAACTTCTTCGGCACCAGCACCGGGATCGAGCTCATGGTGAGGCTGACGTGGTCCGCGTCGCCGGAGAACAGGTTGCCGCGGCTGGCGCCGTCGCCGGAGAGCAGGCCGCGGCCGTCGGAGTGCCGCCGCTCGATCTCGGCCGCGTCGGTCGGGTGCGCGCACGCCATCACGTGGTCGCGGTCCTTTTCGTACCAGCGGAAGCCGAGGATGTCGTGGTTGGAGCCGTGCAGGATGCCGCAGACGCTCGCGCCCGTCTGCGAGCTCCAGTCGGTGTGCCACGGCGTCAGCGTGTGGCTGCCCTCGGCGAGCCACGCGGCGAACGTCGGCATGTCGCCGTCGCGGACGGCGCGGCGGACGGTGTCGAACCCGAGGCCGTCGATCTGCAGGAAGAGCACGCCGGGCGGCAGCTCGCCGTCGCCGACCGCGGGGGCGTGGCGACGGCGGCGCCGGGCGGCGCGGCGGAAGAAGATCTCGTCCTCGTCGATGGCGAGCAGGCTGGAGATCAGCGCGCCGACGGCGGCCATGGCCACCGTCACGGTCACCGCGGTCCGGATGTCGGCGATCTCGACGCCGGGCACGCCGCGGAACACGGCGAGGGTGCCCGCGCCGAGCAGGATGAACCCGGAGAGGCCGAAGGTGAAGAACGCCAGCGGGTAGGCGATCCGCATGACCAGCGGCCAGACGACCCCGGCGAGCAGGCCGAGCAGCAGCGCGCACACCGTCGGCTGCCACCAGTGCGTCATCCGGAAGCCGGGCAGGAGGACGTCGAGCAGGCGCAGCGCGCCGGTCACGGCGGCCCAGACCAGCAGGATGCGGGCGACGGCCCGGCCGCCGCGCAGCAGCCGGCCCTTCGGCGCGGTCGTCGTCACACTCGCTCCTTGGTCTTGCGCCGCCATCGGGCGATCAGGTTCGTCAGCACGGTGACCAGCAGGACCAGCACCGTCGCCAGCAGCGTCGCGACGAGCGGGGAGTCGAAGATGCCGCCGCTGACGATGCCGAGCAGGGCGTACGCGGTCGCCCACAGCACGCACGCGACGAGCGCGGCGGGCAGCAGCCGCCGCCACGGGTAGCCCAGCGCGGCCGCCGCGAGCAGCACCGGGATCCGGCCGGCCGGGACGAGCCTGCCGATCACGACGAGCTGCCAGCCGCGGCGGGCGAACTGGTCGCGGGCCTTCTCGAGCCGTTCGGCGGGCTGGCGGCGGCTGATCCAGCGGAACGCGGCCTCGCTGCCCAGGCGCGGGATGCCGAACGTCACGACGTCGCCGGCGTACGCGCCGAGCGTGGCCAGGAGGAGGACCAGCGGCAGGGAGAGGTGGTCGGTGGTGGTGGCGACGGCGGCCGCGGCGCCGACGACCGCGCCGGTGGGCACGATCGGGACGATCGAGCCGAGCAGGACGCCGCCGAACAGGGCCGGGTACCCGATGGCGGCCGGGTCGGTCCAGTTCACGCCTGGTCCGTGCGCGTCGGGAGGACGACCTCGGCACCGGGTTCGGTGAACAGCACCTCGGTGGCGATCTCGTGGGTGCGGACCTCGGCGGCGAACACCCGCGGCGGGTCCGCGAGCAGCCGTCGCATCCGGGCGGTGCGGTGCAGCCCGGGGACGGCGAGCGTGCCCCAGTGCACGGGGACGGCCGCGCGGGCTCTGGTGATTCCGGCGGCTTTCGCGGCGCGGGCCGGGTCCAGGTGACCCGGCCCGAGGTTCGGTCCCCAGCCCCAGACGGGCAGGAGGGCGACGTCGACCGGGCCGAAGCCGGCCATCCCGTCGAAGAGGTCGGTGTCGCCGGCGTTGTAGATCTTCTGGCCGGCGCCCTCGATGAGGTGCCCGATGGCGGGGCTCTGCGGGCCGTGGGTGAGCCGCGGCCCCCACCGGTGTCCGGAGTGGACGGCTTCGGTGGCGGTGACGGTGAGGCCGCCTTCGGTGCGGGTTTCGCCGGGCGCGATCTCCTCGACGTGCTCGAAGCCCTTCTTGGCGAGCCAGCTCCCGGCCCCGCGCGGGACGACGATCCGCGTGTCCTCGCCGAGCAGCCGCAGCGACGGCAGGTGCAGGTGGTCCCCGTGCAGGTGCGAGATGAGCACGAGGTCGATGCCGGCGTAGGTCTCGGGCTCCGGCGGTGGCACGACCCGGGTGAGCCCGCCGACCCGGGTGGTGAGCACCGGATCGGTCAGCACGACCCGGCCACCGAGTTCCAGCCGGACGGTCGAATGGCCGAGGAAACGCAGGTTGAAGCCGCTCACGGTGTCGAGTATCGCCCTCGCCGCACCCGGACGCCCGGCGGAGTGGCGCGGGCAACGCCGGGGCCGCGGCTCACCGTCCCGCGGGCAGCAGCGACGAGATCCGCACTGAGGCCGTGCCGATCCCGGTCGGGCCGTCGAGCCGGGGGCGGTGGCCCAGTTCGATCTCCGTGTAGCGGCCCGCGTTCCGGTGCCAGTGGGAACTCCCGGCCAGCCAGGCGCGGAGGGCCTCAACGTGGCCCAGCAGCGGGTCCGGGGCGGCGGCCGCCGCGTGCCGGAACTCCGTCAGCCGGGCTTCGGCCAGGTCGGCGACGATCTCCGCCGCGCGTTCCCCCGGGCAGCCGAGGAAGGTGCGCACCACCAGCACGGCGTTGTTCAGCTCGCCCTCGAACCGGACCTCCTTGCGGTAGGAGCAGAGGTCGTTGAGCAGGCCGCAGTAGTCGGCCGCCGTGTGCTCCAGGGTCTGCGCCTGCCGGGTGTGCCGCAGCTCGGCCGGCAGCGCCAAGCTCATCGTGAGTTCCGCGCCGAACGTCCGGCGGCGCATCTCGATGTGGTCGATGGGGTCCGGGATCCGGTTCTGCGCCAGGTTCGCCAGCCGCCACAGCCAGCTCCCGGTCATCGATTCGACCGCGCGGCGCACCGCGAGCCGGTTCGGCGTCCGCGGCCAGAGGTCGGCGAGCGCGGCTTCGAGCGGGTTCAGCGGGACCGGCGGTGCGCCGTCCGCCATGAACCGCGCGAGGCGATCGTGGGCCGCCTTCGCCCCGGCGAGGTCACGCGTCGCGCCGAACACCGCCTGGAAGTAGTCGTCGGCGTAGGTGCTCCAGGTCAGCCAGTCGCTGGTGACGTCGAGTTCGCCGGCCGGGGCGTCCGGCCGGATGCCCGCCGCGCACCGGGGCAGGTCGGCCGCGCGCAGCTTCCGCTCGTCCCACACGACGCCGTCGAGGAGCCCCGTCCGCCGCGCCCAGTCGACGTTGCGCACGCGGCACGAGTCCAGGTGCGGGCTCAGCCGCAGCGGGAACGGCGGCTCGGCGGCCGGCCGCGGCGGCGAGACCGGCTGGAACGGCAGGTGCCCGTACGCCCGCAGCCGCTGCGGCGCCGTCGCGAGCACCGAGGAGAAGATGCGCGCCGCGGACGTCCCGAGGCCGGCCGCGCCACCCGGCTCCGGGGCGCCGCGGCCGTCCAGCGCCCCCTCGTTCATGTACCGGCTGGAGCGCAGGTGCCATTCGTGCCCGCCGGACTGCCAGTCCTGCAGGCCCTTGACGTAGGCGAACGTCGCCGCCCGCGCCGCCGTGCCGACGCAGTGTTCGTCGAACAGCGCGGGCACCTCGGTCAGCGCGGTGTGCTCGAACTGGTGCAGCCGGGAGGTGATCAGGTCGTTGACGGCCTCGGCCGCCTCCTGGGTGCTCAGCCCGAGGAACTTCTCGAACACCAGCACGCCGTTGGACAGCTCGCCCTCGTCCTGCACCTCCCGCTGGTAGGAGAACAGGTCGTTGCGGAGGTGGACGCCGTCGGCGAAGCAGTCGCGCAGGACTTCCAGCGGCCGGGACGCGGCGATTTCGGCCGGGACCTCGGCGTCCACCGCGTGCTCGACCAGGTTCGCCGACCACGGCGCCCCGCCGACCTTCCGCCGCATCTCGACGTACTCGATCGGGTTGGCGAGCCGACCCTCGTTGATGTTGGCCAGCTCCCACAGCGACTCTTCAAGCAGCGCCTTCGTGCTGGCGACGAACCGGCGCCGCCAGGCCGCCGACCGTCGGGGGATCGTCCGGTTCCACAGGTCGGCCAGCCCCCGCTCGACCGGGTTCTCCGGGGTCGCGGTGATCTCGCCCTCGGCGGGCATGAACAGGTCCAGCCGGTCGAGGTACGTGCGCGCGCTGTCGATGTCGCCGGTGCGCTTGTACAGCTCGAGGAAGTGGTCGTCGAAGTAGAACACCCAGACGTACCAGCCGGTGATCAGGTCGAGCTCTTCGGCGCCGGCGTCGGGGTGGGTGTAGGCGCAGAGCAGCGCGTAGTCGTGGGAGTCGAGGTCCTGCTCGGTCCAGATCACCGTGCCGTGCTGCGGCACGTCGATCATGTCGAACCCGGCCGCCCAGGCCTTGCTGTGGGCGCGGGCCCGCTCTAGGTGCGGGTTCACCCGCGCCGGGTAGGGCATGTAGAACTCGGGGAGGACGAACGGCTGCTGAGGCACACCGCGAGGCAACCAAACCGGCCCGGTGCCCGCCAAGGGAAGCAGGCCGGATGCACACGAACGGGCCGGGCGCGTCCCCCGGCCGGCCCAGCGGGCGTCACGACCCGGTCAGCACGCGGCGGACGGCCGTCGCACGATGGGGGAGGCGCGTTTCCCCGCACCCACGAAGGAGAGCTGATGACCGACGAGAACCGAGTGACCGACAACCCCGCCGAGAGCCGCTACGAGCTGTGGGCGGGGGACAAGCTGGCGGGCTTCGCCGCGTACGACCTGCGGGGCACGCTCACGGTGTTCACCCACACCGAGATCGACGACGCGTTCTCCGGGCAGGGCCTGGGCAAGGTCCTGGCCGCGGGCGCGCTGGACGACGTCGTCGCGAAGGGCCGGACGATCGTGCCGGTCTGCCCGTTCATCGCCGGGTACCTCAAGAAGCACCCGGGCTACGAGGACCACGTCCGCCGGCCCCACGAATAGGCCGGAAGCGGTAAGGGCACTGGGCCATCCGGGTCTGTTCTGAGAGGTATGTCCGGTTCTATTGGTTATTAACCAACCTTAGTCGGTGTTGCGTTGGTTGCTCGGCAACGAAAGTGACCGGCGCAGGCTTCGAACCGGCAACCTGGAGGAAGTTGATGACTCCCCGGAAGACCGCCCTCAAGACCTTCGCCGTCTTGTCGGCAGCCGCGCTGACGGCGGGCGTGTGCTCGTCGGCGGCCACCGCGTCCCCACTGGCCTTCGCGGAACTGCAGGCCCACGCGATCAGCAGTGCGACCCAGGTCGCGAACGCCCTCGGCGCCGCTTCCGGCGGCATCTACCTCGAGAACGGCAAGGCCGTCGTGAACGTCGTCGACGACGCCGCGATGCAGGAGGTGCAGGCCGCCGGCCTCACCGCGAAGAAGGTCAAGCACACCTTCGCCGCGCTCACCGGCGTCAAGAACCAGCTGGACGCGGTGAAGAACGTGCCGCAGACCGCGTGGGGCATCGACACCAAGACCAACCAGGTCGTGGTGAAGGTCTACGACGCGGCCAGCAAGGCGACCGCCGACAAGGTCACCGCGGCCGCCGCGCAGTACGGCGACAGCGTCCGCGTCGAGCACCGCACCGGCAAGCTCGAGCTGTACATCCAGGACGGCGACGCGATCCAGAACAGCCAGGGCCGCTGCTCGCTCGGCTTCAACGTGACGCGCGGCGGTTCGCCGTTCCTGCTCACCGCGGGCCACTGCACCAACCTCGGCGGCACCTGGTCCGGCGGGGACGTCTCCGGCGCGCAGGTCGTCGAGAGCGACTGCCCCGGCGCCGACTCCGGCCTGCTGACCCGCCCCAACGGCACCGGCCCCGGCGAGATCAACACCGGCCAGCAGATCACCAGCGCGGCCACCCCGACCGTCGGCGAGCAGATGCAGAAGCAGGGCTCGACCACCGGCGGCGGCAGCGGCGAGGTGACCTCGGTCGACGAGTCGGTCAACTTCGACGTCGGCGTGCTCAACCACGAGTTCGGCACCACCGCGCACACCGACCACGGCGACTCCGGCGGCCCGGCGTACGACGGTTCGAAGGGCCTGGGCACGCTGTCCGGCGGCGACACCGTGACCAGCTACTTCTACCCGCTCACCCTCGAGCTGCAGGCCTACGGCCTCGAGCTCGCCTGAGTCCGGGCGAGGGCCCGCTCACCGCCGTCGGGGGAGGTGAGCGGGCCCTCGCTTCGTCACGCTTCGAGCCGCCTCGCGCGGTAGACGGCGTCGGTGTGGTGGCCCTCGCCGCGCGTCTCGCACGTCTCGACCACCCACGGCCACGGGTCGCCGAGGTAGGTCGTGATCTCCTCGGGCTCGAAGTACAGCTCCTCCGGCGGCTTCTGGCCGTCGAACTCCCGCATGGCCTTCGGCGAGTGCCCGACAACCAGCAGCGACCCGCCCGGCTTGATCGCCGCCGCGGCCGCCGTGAAGACGTCGCGGCGCAGGTCCGGCGGGAGGTGCATGTACTGCGCCGAAATCAGGTCGTAGCTCTCCTCCGGCTGCCACTCGAGGATGTTGCGGTGCAGCCAGTTCACCGTCACGCCCGCCTCGGCGGCGGCTTCCGCCGCGCGGGCGAGCGCGGTGGTCGAGATGTCGACGCCGTCGACCGTCCAGCCCTGCTTGGCCAGCCAGATCGCGTCGCCGCCTTCGCCGCTGCCGAGGTCGAGGGCGCGCCCGGGTTTCAGGCCTTCGACCTCGGTGCGCAGGTTGACGTTGACGTTCCCGCTCCAGATCCGGTGCTCGTCACGCTGGTACATCGCCTCCCAGAAGTCCTGCTTGAGCATGGCGTCGACGTTCATCGGGTGGTCGTGGGGCATGGTTCCTCCTCAAGGACGTCCCCCGAGCATGCGGACAACGTCCCCGAGAAGGCAAACCTCGTTGCCGGATCGGCAACTCAGGGGGTGCCGTACACCTGCATCTCGTACAGCGAGTAGCCGTACGACGTCCCGCGCGTGACGCCGTTCATCCGCACGTAGCGGCCGGTGCCGGACAGGCCGGTGAGGTCGTCCGCGCCGCCGTTGCCGGTCGTCGTGCTGAAGAGCGTCGTCCAGTTCGAGCCGTCGGCGGACGCCTGGATGCTGTACGCCTTCCCGTACGCGGCTTCCCAGCTCAGCTTGACGTGCGAGATCGACTTGGTGGCGCCGAGGTCGACCCGCAGCCACTGCGGGTCGGAGCCTTCCTTCGACGCCCATCGCGTGCTCGTCAGGTTCCCGTCGAAGGCCGCGCCCGCCGGGTACGACGCCGATTCGGTGGAGGACGCCGTCGCGGCTTTGCCCTGGGACAGCAGGGCTTCCGAGCCGCCGGTCACCGTGACACCCAGCGAAGCCGTCTTCGTGCCGCCGGTGAGGGTGATCGTCGCCGAGCCGGGGGCCGCGGTGGCCGCGGCGGCGACCGTGACGGTCGAGGTCCCGCCGGCCGGCACCGACGCGGGGGAGAAGGACACGGTCACGCCCGCGGGAGCGCCGCTCGCCGAGAGCGTGACGGCGTCGGTGGAAGTCACGGTGGCCGTCGCCGAAGCGCCCGGTGCGACCGACACCGACGACGGCGTCACGCTCAGACCGGACGCACTCGCCGGGGTGAACGTCCAGCGGGCGGCGGTGCCGGAGCAGCTGCCCGCGGTGAGGGTGCTGCCCGACGCGCGGAAGCACTTGCTACTGGACTGGATGTCCGAGATGGTGCCGTCCGGGTTGATCGACCACTGCTGGGCCGGGCCGCCGGTGCAGGTCTGGAGCACGATCGAGCTGCCGGAGATGCCCGCGCACCGGTCGTCGAGCACGAGGAACGCGCCGTGGAAGGTGAACCGCTGCTCGGGGCCTCCGGTGCACGCCGCCACTTTCAGCGTGGTGCCGCTGCTCGGGGCGGCCAGGCAGGTGCCGGTGGAGTTGTTGCGGTACTGGCCGACGGTCGTGTTCGGCTGCGCGCCGCCGTAGCACTCACCGGTGCTGGTGTTGAAGATCGGCGTCGCGTCGTACGGCTCGTTCGAGGGCGGGTCGACGACGACCGGCTCCATGACCGGGGTGTTGTCCGGGTTGTAGTGCGTGAGCGCGTCTTCGCAGTCGATCGCGTCGAAGGCGCTGCCACCCTGGCCGCCGAGCCAGAGGTCGATGTGCCGCAGGCCCGGTCCGCCGTTCGGGCCCTGGCTGTTCCAGTCGTCGGAACACTCGTCGCAGCCGTCCTCCATGACGAAGTACTTCTTCACCCGCGGGACCCAGACCTTGGTGCCCGGCTTGAGCTCGTCGCTGCTGGTGGCGAAGGTGATCGGGTCGGCGTAGGTGCCCTTGCCGCCCGCCGTGTCGTGGATCTGCGGGTAGGCGATGTCGCCGCCGGGCGGGGTGTTGTCCCACCAGCCGTAGAAGGTGAGGAAGGTCTGCTGCGTGGTGGCCGCGCTCGCCGTGCCGGCCCCGGCGGTGGCCAGGGCGAGGAACAGGGTCACGACGAGCACGAGCGCGCGCCGGGTCATGCTGCCTCCGGGAGGAGTGGGCGGACGATGACTGCGGCGTCCGTCCAGGTTCGCCGCGCTGCGGTGCGGCGTCAAGACTTATTCGTAAAGTTTCCTAACAAACCGGCTCTCTGTCCCGATCGCCGGGAAAGCCGTGTCGGCAAGCGCTTTCTTCCGCGAAGATGGCGCTCATGAGCGAACAGCGGGAAATCGTGGTCACCGGGGGCGGCACCGGCATCGGGCTGGCGATCGCCGCCCGGTTCGCGGCGGCGGGGGAGCGGGTCACCGTCACCGGGCGCCGCAAGGACGTGCTCGAAGCCGCGGCGGAGCGGATCGGCGCGCGGGCGGTCGCCTTCGACGCGAGCGACCCGGCGGCGGTGCAGGCGGCGCTGGCCGAGCTGCCCGAGCGGGTGGACGTCCTGGTCAACAACGCCGGCGGCAACACCGACCGGGTCCGCGAGGCGCCCGCGCCCGGTGACCTGCAGGGGCTCGCCGACGCGTGGCACGCGAACTTCGACGCCAACGTCCTTTCGGCCGTCCTCGTCACCGCGGCGCTGAAGCCGCGCTTCGCGGACAACGTGCGTGTCGTGACTCTCGGCTCTGTCGCGGCGAAGCAGGGCTCCGGCTCGTACGGCGCCGCGAAGGCGGCGATCGAGGCGTGGAACACCGACCTCGCGCGGCAGCTCGGCCCGGCCGGCGGCACGGCCAACGTCGTCGCGCCCGGAGTCATCCTCGACACGGAGTTCTTCCACGGCACCCTCACCGACGAATGGCTCAGCTCCCGGATTTCCGTGGCGTTCAACAAGCGGGCCGGCACCCCGGACGAGGTCGCCGAGACCGTGGGGTTCCTGGCCGCGCCGGGCGCCGCGCACGTCACCGGCCAGGTCGTGCACGTGAACGGCGGCGCGTACGGCGCGCGCTAGGCCATCCGGGTCGGAAGTGGGCCGGGTGTCCCACGACGGCGGCAGTTCTCTCCATGGTGGAAGGGTCGCCCACCACCGGAAGAGAGGTGTGATCCGCCGTGACGGCAGCAGCCGAAACCCCGGCCCTCCCGACGACGAGACCTCCCGGATGCCCGTTCGACCCACCCGAGGACTACGCCACCCTGCGGGAAACCGCGCCGACGTCGAAGGTGCGCTGCCCGGCCGGCATGGACGCCTGGCTGGTCACGCGCTACGCCGACGTCCGCGCGGTGCTCGCGGACCGCGCGATGAGCTCGCGCGGGGCGTCCTCGGTGCACGTGAACCCGAACGCCGACCTCGACGAGGAGGTCAGCCCCGGCTCGATCATCCAGCTCGACGGAACGGCCCATTCGCGGCTCCGGAAGAAGGTGATCGCCGAGTTCACCGTGCGGCGCGTGGAAGCGATGCGCGGCTACGTCCAGGAGCTGGTGGACAGCCACCTCGACGCGATGCTCGCGAAGCCCGGCCCGGCGGATCTGGTGCAGGACTTCGCGTTGCCGATCCCGTCGCTGGTGATCTGCGAGCTGCTCGGGGTCCCGTACGCCGATCGCTCGCGGTTCCAGCGGCAGAGCACGACGCTGGTCAGCACCGACGCCACGCGTGAAGAGGGACAGCAGGCGTACGACGACCTGTCCGGCTATCTGGCGGAGTTGTTCGCCGACAAGGAGCGGAATCCGCAGGACGACCTGTTCAGCAGGCTGATTTCCCGCGGCTCGGAGTCTGGCGACCCGCTCACGATGGAGGAGCTCGTCGTGCTCGGGCTCAGCCTGCTGGTGGCCGGGCACGAGACGACGGCCAACATGATCGCGCTGAGCACGTTGGTGCTGCTGGAACACCCTTCGCAGCGCGACGCCGTGCTGGAGGTGCCGGAGCGCGCGGTCGAGGAGCTGCTGCGGTACCTGTCGGTCGTCCAGTTCGGCGTGCTGCGCTACGCGACGTCGGACGTCCAGGTCGGCTCGCGGTCGGTCAAGGCGGGCGAGTGGCTGGTGGCCGCGCTGAACTCGGCCAACCGCGACGAGGACCTCTTCCCGGGCGGCGACAAGCTCGACTTCCACCGCGACTCGCCCCGCACGCACGTCGCCTTCGGTTTCGGCGCGCACCAGTGCATCGGCCAGCAGCTGGCCCGCGTCGAGCTCCAGGAGGCGTTGACCCGCCTGTTCCGCCGGGTTCCCGACCTGCGGCTGGCGGTGCCACGGGAGTCGTTGGTGTACAAGCACAACACGCTGGTGTACGGGGTGCGGGAGCTGCCGGTCGCCTGGGACTGACGGCTTGGCGGAGGTGGTGGAGCCGGCGCCGGGCCAGCACCTGCCCGGCGCCCAGGTGCCCTCAGGGCCGGGCCACGCCCATCGGGTTCGGGACCGGCACCAGGCCCGCGTCGATCACCGCCCGGCTCAACGGCACCGCCAGCTCCAGTACCCGCGCCAGCCCCTCCTCGCCCAGGGCCTCCACCGGGGCCGCGGCCAAGCGGTCCGTGTCGTCCTCGATGCGGCGGCGCAGTTCCCGCCCCTCTTCGGTCAGGCGGCCCTCCGCATCGAGGAGACCGCGGCCGCGCAACCGGCTCACGCCCGCGTCCCACTCCGCGTCCGGCCAGCCGCGGTGGGGCTGGACGTCCGCGCGGCCGATCACCCCGGCGCCGACGTGGGTCAGCGTCGTCTCCAACCCGCTCAAGCCGGCGTGGACCGCCGCCAGCACGTGGCCGTCCCCGCGGTGTTCGCGCAGGATCGTGGTCGCCAGCCACAGCCGGGCCGGGAGGTCCGCGGGCTCCGGCACCGCCGCCCACGCCGCCGCCAGCGGACGGCCGTCGAAGCCGCACGCCGCGACCGCCCGCCACAGCAGCCCGGTCAGCTCCGCGGCGTCACCCGAAACCCGGCCCAACGCCGACGAGACCGCCGCGAGCCGCGTCTCGAGGACCGCCGCGGGCGCCGCGAAGGACCACGCGTCCGGCAGGGCCCGCGCCACCATCGCCGGGGCGAACCCGAACAGCACCGACGTCGCCGGTCCGGGTCCGACGGGGCCGAGCGGAGCCAGCCGGCCCGCGAAGTAGCCCATCCAGTACCCGCGCAGGCCGGCCGCCTTCGCCGCTTCGGCCGTCTCGGGCGCGAAGTAGACGACAGCGTGCAGGGGTTCGACGGCCGCCCAGAGGCTGCGTGCGGTCATGGATCGCTCCTCACGGGGTGAGCCGGTGCAGGTCGCGCGGGAACAGCGTGACCTCCCGGACGTTGGCGGCGCCCAGCAGCCGCGCCGTCCAGCGTTCCAGGCCGATCGCGAAGCCGCCATGGGGTGGCATGCCGTGCGCGAACGCCGCCAGGTAGTCGGCGTACTCCGGCGCGTCTTCGCCCAGCACCGCGAGGTAGTCGGCGTGCCGGTGCAGGCGCTGGCCGCCGGTCACCAGCTCCATCCCGCGGAAGAGCAGGTCGAAGCTGTTCGAGTAGCCGGGCCGCGCGGGGTCCGGGTGCGTGTAGAACGGCCGTTTCGCCATCGGGTAGCCGGTGACGAACAGGAATTCCGACCCGTGCTCGCGCCGCGCCCACTCCGACAGCGCCCGCTCGTGGGCCGGCGCGAGGTCCGGCTCGAGCGGGTCCGCGCCCAGGAGGTCCAGCGCGTCGGCGAAGTGGATCTCCGGGATTTCGGCCGGGACGAAGTCCGGGTCCGCCATCCCCGCGAGGACGTCCCGCAGCACGGCCATGACGTCGTGGTGGTCGCGGATGAAGCCCAGCTCGACGTCGAGGCTGGTGTACTGCGCCAGGTGCCGCGCGGTGTCGTGCGGCTCGGCGCGGAAGACCGGCCCGACCTCGTAGACGCGCTCGAACACGCCGACCAGCGCCTGCTTGTAGAACTGCGGCGACTGCGCGAGGTAGGCGGGGCGGCCGAAGTAGTCGATGCCGAACACGTTCGCCCCGGACTCGGTCGCCGACGCCACGATCTTCGGCGTGTGCACCTCGGTGAACCCCATCGCGTCCAAAGTGGACCGGAAGCCCCGCACCGCGGCCGCGGCCACGGCGAAGCGCTCCTTCAGCAGCGGGTGCCGCAGCGCGACCGGCGCGTGGTCGAGGATCGTCGGCAGCGACGCGGTGACGGCGGGCCGGTAGAGGTCGAACGGCGGCGGCTGAACGGCTTCGCCGAGCGTCTCCAGAACCGGCTCGGTCAGCTCGACACCGCCGGGTGCGCGCGGGTTCGCCGTCACGGTCGCGTGCACCTCGACCACGGTTTCCTCCGGTGGCGCGGCGCCGTCCAGGACGACCTGCGCGGTTCCGGAGCGGTCCCGGACCACGACGAACGTGACGGACTTCAGGCGACGACGGCGGTGCACCCAGCCGGCGACGCGGACGCGAGCGCCGACGTGCTGCGGCAGGTCGGCGGTCAGAACTCGAGAACTCATCACCCTCCCAACGCGGATCCCTCGGGAGTGCGGGCGATCGGGGAATCGCGGTGCCACCGCACTTTCACCGCCCGGAGGCGGCCTCGTCGCGGCCTGGTGACGGGGGCCGGCCGGCGGGGCATGGGGCGCGGGCGCCGTTCCTCCCCGCACTCCGGAGGGTCTTCGCCGCCGGGACACGGGACCGCCTTCCCAGCTACCGGCGGCTCTCTGGACCCGTGCGCCCCGGGACTACTCGTCTCCATCAGCGCGTTGCCGAGCACGGTAACCCCCGGGCGGCGAAGACGCCTCCCAATTTCAGTCCGAGGCGACCGGCGGCTCCGGAACACCGACTCCGTCAACGCCTCCCGCAGCTCGACGACGCGCGACAGGAATCCTCACCGCGCCGCCCACCACGGTCGCCGTCCCACGAAGCCACCGCTCCGCCCGCGACCGGCAACTCCCGCGACACCGGCGGTGCGGGACGTCACCTGGCCGCGGGTGGCGTCGCAGTCGGCGGCGTCGCCCGGCCCTGCCGTCACCCGGGCCGGCGGGCAGCTCCTTCCCGCCGGCCCGGGGCCCCCGGGTGCACCCGAGGTCACTCGGCCGTCTCCCCTCGGCCCGCCTGGCGCCGCAGCAGGTCGTACTGGCAGCTCAGCTCGTGCGCCTGGTCCTCGTACTCGCGCTTCGCCGCGAGGAACGGGCGCACGCTTTCGCTGTAGTGGCGCAGGTCGTCCTGCTCCAGGGAGCCGTCGCGGAAGGCCGTCCAGAAGACCAGCGTCGCCGAGACCACCATCACCAGCGCGACCAGCACCGCCATCAGCACCGCCAGGTCGTTCATCCCGGACAGCACGCCTTCGGTGTAGACGCGGACGAACATCACCACGCCCATCAGTCCCACCAGGAGCACCACCGTGACCAGGCTCAGCTTCGAACCGGCGGACAGCTTCACCCAGTCCAGCTGACGCCGCGCGTTCTTGTGCTGGCGCTGGTTGTGGCCGAGGTGGTGCAGCGCGGTCGCCGCGCCGCCGGTGGCCAGCACCGAGATGACGATGCTGATCGCCAGCGGCAGCCCGAGCGGGTCGCTCCAGTCGACGTTGAACACCGAACTGGCCAGCCACAGCATGATCGGCAGGTCGACCACCGTCACGGTCAGCAACGTGAGGACCCGCGTCAGCCGCCCGACGCGCCGGTGGCGCTGGCTGCCGCGCAGCTGCTCCAGCTCGATCAGCCGGTCGATGAGTTCGGCGCGGGCCTGGGCCTCGCCGACGGTCAGGTTCTGGCCGTGCGGGCCCACGACGTGGCCGTCCAACGCCCGGGCGGAGCGGTAGTTCAGCTCCTGCACCCGCGCGAGGAGCAGGTCGCCCGCCGGGGTCTCCCCGCGGGGACGCGGCTGGGGCAGCGGAAGGTTGCGCGTCTGGTCGGTGCTGGTCATGGCGTGCCTCCTGGTCTGTCTACGAGCTCGGGCCGGCGCCCTGGTACGTGATCTCCACCCGCCTCATCCGGGCCGCCGCCGCTTCGTCGAACCGCCCGCCGGTCATCGCGGTGACCCCGGGCTGGGTGCCGGTGCCGGCGGCGTCGACCCGCTGGGTCACCCCGGCCTCGGTGAGCGCGCCGGCGACGGCACGCGCTCGCTGCTCCGCCAGTTCCCGCCGCCCCGCGTCGGTCGACCCGGGCGGGTCGGCCGCGAAGCCGCGGACGGTGACCGGCGCGCCGGAGCGGCCGGCCGTGATGCTGCCCGCGAGCGACCGCAGCAGGTCGCGGGCCGATTCGGAGAGGACCGCGGAGTCCCCGGCGAAGCCGAGCGCGGCGTCCGAAACCGTGGTGGTGACCTCGCCCCGCGGCCCGGTCACCGACGTCACCCCGGGCACGGGCACGACCGGCGTCGCCACGGTCGCCCGCGACGGCTCGGCCGGAACGCGGCTCTGGTCGACGTCGCACGCCGCCGCGTCGGCCGCCCGGCAGATCGCCTGCCAGTACGCGGCCAGCCGGTCCCGGGCCGGCGACGGCAGCGGCGGCTGGGCGCCGGCCACCGAACCGAGCCCGGCGAAGAGCACGCGCCAGCCGGTCAGGCGCGGCACCTGCCCGGCGGCGGCCAGCTGGGCGGCGATGGCCGCGGGATCCGCGGCCCAGCCGACCTGGCGCAGGTCGAACGCGCCGTCGGTGCTCAGCCCGCCGCTGGTCACCACGAGCGTGCCGGCCGGCACGCCGCGGACGGCGTCGGCGATGCCGGCGAGCAGGTCGAGCCCGCTCTTGTGCGCCGCGGTGGCCCCGATCGCGTCGACGGCGGCGGCGACGTTCCGGTCGATGAGCGACGGCCGCGAAAGGCCGTGCTCGAGCGAACCGTCGGCCCGTCGCGGGGTGAGCACGACCGAGCGCCGGTCGCCGCCGTCCGCGGCGGACACCAGCACGACGCTGCTCTTGCCCGAGCCCTGCTGCGAGACGTTCCCGCTGTTCGCGGCGTCGCGGAGCACCGTCCGGACGGCATCGGTGACGGACGGCCGCGGCTCGTTCGCCGTCCCGCTCACCACCACGACAACCCGGTCGCCGCCGCTGGGCGTCACGGCCCGGGCGGGCAATGCGCACCCGCTCGCGGCCAGGCAGCCGATGATCACGGCGGCAAATGCCGCCCGCCGCACGGTCGCGGTGCGCGACGGGACGTTTCGCAAGCCCAGCAAGGTCTTCGAAGGCCGGACTCCCCGTGCCGACCCGGTGTTCAACGGCTGCATGACGACCTCCCAGGGGTCCATGAGCAAGTCCAGCGTGACATTTGCCGAGTAACGAAGTCAATTGACAATGCGATGACGCGGAGAAGTGGTGCTGGTCGGCGGCCCTTTGTGCGACACGCGGGGACTGAACGCCCGAGCGAAACGGGCCGAACGGAGTAACTTGCCCGCTGTGCTCCGCCGGAAGGTGGGTTCGCGGCCAGCAAGTGCCAGGTGAAGAAGGGCAAGTGACAACCGAGGGGTAGGCTGGGACGATGGCGAGGTACGACGCCAACGTCGAGGGCGTCCGGAGCGTCTTCCTCAAGCTGAGGACGCGCAGCGGGCTGACTGTCGAGCGCCTCGACGCGACCGAGGTCGACGTCCGGCTGCTCGCCGAGCTGCCGGTCGTCCAGCGCCAGGCCCGGGAAACCGGCGTGTCCGAAGGCGAGGCGATCGTCGCCGTCGTGACCGCCGCCGTCGCCGCGCTCGACCCGACCGATCTGCTCATCGCGGACGCCGTGCTGGCGCTCGGTGTCCTCCGCGCGCGCGTGGGTGAGCGCCCCGAGGTCGAGCGGCTCTACGCGGACGACCTGGGGGAGCGCCGCCGCGCGCTGGCCGACGGCTGGGACGTGCTGCACGAACTGCTCGGGGTCACCAGCGATTACCCGGCGCCGACGGTCCGGAGCCTGCGCGGCTCGATCGAAAACCGGACGCTGGGGGTGCTGGCCGAACACTGCGTCGAGGACGTCGCCCCGGTGGAGGAGGCCGCCGGCGGCGAGACGGTCGGTGCGGTCGTGGTGGTGGGCGGGGCGACAACCGACCACGTCGTCGTCTCCGACGAGTGGCCCGACGTCGGTGAAGCGGTCCAGGCCCAGTCGTTCGACGTGCACCCCGGCGGCAAGGGGCTCAACCTGGCCGTCGCCGGGCGGCGCCTCGGGCTCGAAGCCTCGCTGGTGGCCGCGATCGGCGGCGACTCCCAGGCGCGGGAGCTGGTGGAGTACATGCGCCACGAGGGCCTGTCCACCGCGCTGCTCAAGGAGACGCCGGGGGCGGCCCACCCGCGGGCGCTGGTGCTGGTCGGCCAGACCGGGCAGGCGCGGTACCTCGGCTGGATGAACGAACACGACGTCTCTCTGTCCAGAGAGGACCTTCGCGCGCCGCGCGTGCGGGAGGCGATGGCCGCGGCGGACGCCGTGCTGGTCACGCTCGAACCGCCGATGGAAACGATCAAGTGGGCGCTCTCGGCCGCGGCCAAGCAGCCGCGGAAACCGTTGGTGCTGCTTCAGGCTTCGCCGTCCCGTGACGCGCCCCAGCAGCTGTACCGGCTCCTGCGCGGGGTCGACTACCTCGTCGGCCGCGAAGGCGAGCTGCGCCGGCTGCTGTCCGATCCGGACGGTCCGCCGACGGTCGACAACCTGGCCCGGTCGCTGCTCGCCCTCGGCGTGGGCGCGGTCTGCGTCGTCGAGAGTTTCGGTTGTAAGATCCGCTCGAGCGTGATCTCCCAGGACATCGAAGGCCCGCCGGTCCCGCTCGACGACGCACCAGGCGTCCGCGAAGCCTTCTCCGCGGCGCTCATCCGGAAACTTATCCAAGAGGGTGCCGGCCGGAGCCGCGAGGAAGCCCTGCACTGGGCGATCGCGGCGATGGCGACGAACCCGACGCTCGATGAGATCGCCGACTCCATGCCGGTTCTCGAGGAGGTCGAGCGCACCCTCGAGACCGACCAGAGCCTGGAGAACCCGTGACCGGATCAGTGGCGCACGAACTGGAGACGGGCGGCGGCACGTTCCGCGCGATCGTCCTCGACGACGGGTCCGGGCGGATGAACCCGCCGTGCGCGGCGGTGTACGGCGACCCGTCCGACGGCTGTCCCGTCCGCGTCCATTCGCGGTGCCTCTACGGCGAGATCTTCGAGTCGACGAACTGCGACTGCCGGTGGCAGCTGCAGGAGGCCCTCCGCATCATCCGCGAGCACGGCTCGGGGGTGCTGGTGTACCTGGACCAGGAGGGCCGGGGCGCGGGCCTGCTGGCGAAGGCGAAGGGGTACCAGCTGTCGCAGGAAGAAGGGTTCGACACCTTCGCGAGCTACGCGGCACTGGGCTACAAGGCCGACAGCCGGTCGTACGCCGACGCGGCGGCGCTGCTGACGCAGCTCGGGCTCACCGCCGTCCGGCTGCTCACCAACAACCCGGCCAAGATCTCCGCCCTCGAGGTGGCCGGGATCAAGGCGGAGATGTGCCAGCTGGTGCAGCCGGAGCCGAGCCGCGAAACGCTGCGGTACCTCGCGGCCAAGGAGATCCACGGGCACGCGATCCTCTAGCCGTCCGTGTCGAATCCGGGTGGGCCCGTTCGACGCAGGGGTGACCGCACCCCGACATCGGAGGACTCATGACGCTGCTCGCAGGCAAGAACGCGATCGTCCACGGCGGAGCCGGCCGGATCGGCACGGCCGTGGCCACGGCTTTCGCCGAGGAAGGCGCGCACGTCTTCCTCACCGGCCGTACCCGGGCGCGGCTGGAGGAGGTCGCCGGGCGCATCCGCGCCGCCGGCGGATCGGCCGACGTGGCGGAGGTCGACGCCCTCGACGAGCGCGCGGTCGACGAACACGCCGCGGCGGTGGCCGCCCGGGGCGGCGTCGACATCTCGGTCAACCTCATCACCCACGGCGACGTCCAGGGCACGCCGCTGGTCGACATGACGCTCGCGGACTACGAGCGCCCGGTCGTGACCGCCGTGCGGACGCAGTTCCTGACCGCCCGCGCGGCAGCCCGGCACATGATCGGGCAGGGCTCCGGGGTGATCTTGTTCTTCGGTGGTGACGCCGACCCGGTGCGCGAGTTCGCCGTCGGCGGGCTGCAGGTGGCGTTCCACGCGGTCGAGGCGATGCGCCGCCAGCTCGCCGCCGAGCTGGGCCCGCACGGGATCCGGACGGTGACGCTCCGGACCGGCGGCATCCCCGAGACCCTCCCGGCCGACGTCCCGGGCCGGGAGGCGATCGAGGAGAGCATCGCGGGCAAGACGATGCTCGGCCGCCCGGCCACCCTCGCCGACGTCGGCGCGGTGGCGGCGTTCGCGGCCTCGGACCGAGCCCGCACGATGACGGCCTCGACGGTCAACCTCAGCTGCGGTGCCCTGGTGGACTAGGGAGACGCGAGGCGGCGGCTCGCCGCGGACGGGCGGCTCGGCTGGTCGCCCGTCGCCGACCGGCGGCCCGGCTGGTGGCTCATGGCGGGGCCGCCGGGCTCGGCGTGCGCCGCCGGTCAGCGCCGGTCAGTGATCTGCTGGACCGTCCACTCGTTGCCGTCGGGGTCGGCGAAGTGCACGAATCCCACGTTGTTCAGGTCTGCCTGGCCGTCCCACGCGCCCATGCCGTGGACCTGGATTTCGCCGGCCTCGACGCCGCGCTCGGTGAGCATCGCGTGGGCCTTCGGCAGGTCGTTGACCACCAGCTGGAGCCCCTTGAGCGAACCCGGCGGCATGTCCGGCACCGCGCCGCGGCCGAACACCACCGAGCAGCCCGAGCCCGGCGGGGTGAGCTGGACGATCCGGACGCCCTCGACGGGCGTGATGTCGTGGTCGAGGACGAACCCGAGCTGCTCGGCGTAGAACGCTTTCGCGCGGTCCACATCGGACACCGGTACCACGACCACTTCGAGCGTCCAGTCCATCGTGCGTCCCTTCGTCGGCGGGCTCACACGCTACGCCGCTCGACCACCATCCGCTGGTGCCGCGCGGCGCGGACGCGGTCGCCGCAGGTGGTGGAGCACCAGCGGCGGCGGGCGTGCTCGCGGAAGTAGAACCGCACGCAGCCGTGCGCTTCGCACGGGCGCACCAGCGCGCCGAGGTCGCCGGTGACGACGTCGATCGCGTCACGGGCCAGGGCCGCGAGGGCCTCGTCGACGCTTCCGGGCTTCGTGCTCCGCCACTCGCGATGGGGCCAGACGAGCTGCGGCGCGGCGGCGTCGGCGCGGGCGGCCGCGTTCACCGCCGCCACGGCCGCCGGGTCCGGCGACCGCTCCTCCGCCAGCGCGGCCATCAGCTCCCGGACGGCCGCGCGAAGGTCGGTCAGAGGGGTGACGTCGGCCAGCGCGGTCACCCGCAGCCCGCGCTCCCGGAGCCAGCCGGCGGCGGCACCGGGGTCGGCGAGGTCGTCGGCTTCGCCGACCCGCCGGGTGTTGACCAGCGCCAGCGCGGGCGAGCGCTCCTCGCCGGGTGCCGCAGTGACCACGTTCGCCTCCCGAGTCCGGTCTCCAGTTTCCCCGACCCGTTGACAGCCTACCTCGTCTCATGGATAAATGAAAAAGTATCCATGAGACGTGAGGAGAACCCCATGGTCACCGTCCACCACCGCCACGCCACCGTCGCCGGCCACCGGCTGTTCTACCGGGAGGCCGGGCCCGCCGGCGCGCCCACGATCGTGCTGCTCCACGGCTTCCCGACGAGCTCGCACATGTTCCGGCACCTCATCCCGGAGCTGGCCGACCGCTACCACGTCGTCGCCCCCGACTACCTGGGCGCGGGCGCGTCGGACGCGCCGCCGGCCGGGGAGTTCACCTACACCTTCGACGCGCTCGCCGAGCTGACCCTGGGCCTGCTCGACCAAATCGGCCTCGGCCGCTTCGCGCTCTACATCCAGGACTTCGGCTCCCCGGTGGGCCTGCGCATCGCGGCCGCGAACCCGGACCGCGTCACGGCGATCGTCACGCAGAACGGCAACGCCTACGTCGAGGGCCTGGGTGCCGGGCTGCCCCAGCGGCTCGCCGCCGGCACGCTGACCGAGGACGACCTGCGCGGCATGGTCACCCTCGAAGCCACCAAGGCGCAGTACCTCGACGGCGTCGCGGACCCGTCGCTGGTCAGCCCGGACGTCTGGATCCACGACCAGGCCCTGCTCGACCGGCCGGGCGGCGCGGCGATCCAGCAGGCGCTGCTCGCCGACTACCACCACAACATCGGCCTGTACCCGAAGTTCCACGAATACTTCCGGACCAGCCAGGTGCCGCTGCTGGCGGTCTGGGGCGGCAACGACGAGATCTTCGTCGCCGACGGCGCCCGCGCGTACGCCCGCGACCTGCCCGACGCCGAGATCCACCTGCTCGACTCGGGCCACTTCGCGCTGGAGACGCACCTCGACGCCATCGCCGGGTACATCCGCGGCTTCCTCGGGCGGGTGCTGCCCGGTGAGCGGGATGCCGGTTGACCGCCCGTTCGGTGCGCTCATAGGGTTTCCGGGACTCCGCCGTCATCTTCAGCCATGGAGGACGGTATGAGTGGACTGATTCGGGTGGGGGCGGTCGCGCTCGCGCTCGCCGCCGGGACGATCACCCCGGCCGGAGCCGCGGATTCCTTGCTGTCACAGGGAAAACCGGTCACGGTGTCGTCGGCGGGCGGGTGCTGCCCGGCGGCGAACGCTGTCGACGGCGACCCGTCGACCCGCTGGGCCAGCGCGGCCGGTGTCGATCCGCAGTGGATCTTCGTCGACCTCGGCGCGGCGGCGCACGTCAGCCGGGTCCGGCTGCAGTGGGACGCTTCCTGCGCCACGGCCTACGAAATCGACACCTCCGCCGACCGCGTCACGTGGACGCGGATCTACGCGACCACCACCGGGAAGGGCGGCGTCGAAGACCTGACCTCGCTCGACGGCACCGGTCGCTACGTGCGGGTGTACGGCACGAAACGGTGCCGCACCGACGCGTCGAAGGGCTATTCGCTGCAGGAGTTCGGCGTCTACGGCGCCACCGGGGACGTCGTGCCGCCGTCCCCGCCGGGCACGCCGGAGCTCGAGGGGGTCACGCCCGTCAGCGCGACCATTTCGTGGGCCGCGGCCACCGACGACGTCGGCGTCACGGGCTACGACGTCTACCGTGACGGGCAACTCTGCGCGAGCACCACCGGCGCCCTCACCGCGACCTGCGGCAACCTCAGCCCGAACGGCAGCTACGGCTTCTACGTCAACGCGCGGGACGCGGCCGGGAACGTCTCGCAGGCCGGCGGCACGCTCGTCGTGAAGACACCGCCGTCGGACGACCACGCGCCGCCGTCCGCACCCGGGAACGTGCACACCACCGCGGTCGGCAGCACCTCGATCGGCCTGGCGTGGACCGCGTCGACCGACGACGTCGGCGTCACCGGCTACCGGATCTTCAACGCCGGCACGCAGATCGGCACGTCCGACACGGCGAGCACCACACTCGGCGGCCTGACCCCGGACACGGCCTACCACCTGCAGGTGCGAGCCGTCGACGGGAACGGCAACCTGAGCGAACCGAGCACGCCGGTCCTGGACGTCACGACCACCGGCGCGTCGAACTGCTCGCCGTCGCAGGGCGTCTGCGGCGCCACGCAGGCCGGCACCGACGACGACGTCGTGTGGGGCCTGGTCACCCTGCCCGACGGCACGATCCTCTACAACCAGCGTGACGCGCACGCGGTCGTCCACCTGAACCCGAAGACCGGGGCGAAGAAGACGATCGGGACGGTTCCGAACGTGCAGAGCACCGACGGCGAGGGCGGCCTGACCGGGCTGGAGATCAACCCGGTGACCTTCGCCTCCGACCACTGGCTCTACCTCATGCACACCTCGCCGAACGACAACCGGATCGTGCGGATCAAGTACGACCCGGCCGCGGACTCGCTGACCACGAGCACCGAGCAGGTCCTGCTGACGGGCATCGCGCGCAACAAGTTCCACAACGGCGGCCGGCTGCGGTTCAGCCCGGACGGCCGCTACCTGTTCGCGGGCACGGGTGACGCGCAGAACAGCGCCAACGCGCCGAACACCAGCAGCCTCAACGGGAAAGTGCTGCGGATCAACCCCGACGGCTCGATCCCGGCGGACAACCCGTTCCGCAACGCGGTGTGGAGCTACGGGCACCGCAACGTCCAGGGCCTGGCGTTCGACTCGCAGGGCAGGCTGTGGGAGCAGGAGTTCGGCAACAGCGTGATGGACGAGACGAACCTGATCGTGAAGGGCGGCAACTACGGCTGGCCCTCGTGCGAAGGGACGTCGGGCTCGTGCGGCGGATTCGTCGCGCCGAAGAAGACGTACCCGGTGGCGCAGGGGTCGTGCAGCGGCATCACGATCATCCGGGACGCGCTGTACGTCGCCTGCCAGCGCGGCGCGCGGCTCTACCGCGCGGTGATCAGCGGCAGTTCGCTGACGGACTTCCGGACGTTCTTCAACGGCACGTACGGCAGGCTTCGCACGGTGGAGCCGGCGCCGGGCGGCGGGATGTGGCTGGCGACCAGCGTGGACGGCGACAAGGACAGCACGCCGCACAACAGCCACAACAAGATCTTGCGGGTGGCGGTGGGGTAGGTCAGCCGCCGAGGAGACGCGAGAGCGCTTCCCGCGCTCTCGCGTCCCGCTCGGCCAGTGTCGTCAGTTCCCGCGCCAGCGCCTCGAGCCAGTCCTCGACCGCCGCTTCCTTCCGGCTGATCACCACCCCGCGGACCACCTGGTGGATCTCGGCCGCCACCCCGCCGCGCTCGCCCGCGCGCAGCACCAGGACCCGGTCCGGGGTGGTGACCCGCACCGAGACCGCCTGGCCGTCGCGGCCCGCGACGCGGTCGGCGAACGTCCGGCGCCGCGTCACCTCGACCATGCCCGGCGGCAGCGCGGTGCCGAGCGTCTCGGACAGGACCCGTTGGTAGGACTCGACGTCCGCGCGGTCCGTGCGCAGGGCCGCCGCCACCAGGTGGAAGTCCAGCTCGCCGCCCATCAGTCGGTGAGGGGCAGCACGAGCTGCGGCTTGGCGATGTGGTGGTCGGCGCGCAACGGCTTCACCGCGGTGCCGATGGCGAAGAACTCCGTCGTGTGCCCGCCCCACCGGTGCGGCAGCGACAGCAGCTGCACGCCGACGATGCCCTCGGCCGCCAGCTGCTCGGCTTCCGCCTGCATCCGCGACATCGCCAGCTCACGCGCGTCGTAGAGCGCCTCCGTGTACTGCGGGATCTCGACGTTCTGGCCGATGTTGCCCATCATCTGCCGGAACCGCTGGTGCGCGATGTGGTAGACGCAGGTGCCCATCACCATGCCCAGGGGGGCGTAGCCGGCCTGCACGAGCGTCCAGAAGTCCTGCCCGGACAGGTCGGAGGTGAACGGCTTCCCGGTGTTGTTGCGCCACTCGCCCGGTTCGTCGGCCTTGACCGCGGTGCCGACGGCGATGAACTCGGCGAGGTCGCTGCCGAACTCCTTGAACTCGATTTCGAGCCGGACCGCGACGATGCCGTCGGCGCCGAGGACGTCCGCCTCGGCCTCCATCCGGGACATCGCGAGCTCGCGCGCGTGGTACATCGCCTGGGAAAGCCGGTCCAGCTCCTGGTTCTTGCTCCACCGTCCCATCTGGAACCCGACGTGGTAGATGCTCGAACCGAGCACGAGCCCGAGCGGCCGGAAGCCGGCTTCGCGCACCAGGAGGAACTCGTTGACGCTCAGGTCCGAGGTGAACAGGCTGGTCTTCTGGCCGGGGCGCATCTCGGCGAGCCGGCGCATCGCGTCCTCGGGGATGTGCGATGCGGCGGGATCCGCGGTGGTCACGAAGCCTCCTCAGGAACGGTTCAGCGGCAGGATCTTGAGCGCGCCGGTCGGGGCGGCGCGCCCTTCGTGGAAGCGGGCGATCGCGGTGCCGGTCACGCTCGCGATGCCGGAGACGGCGACCCCGTCGACCGGCCACGTGCGCAGGAGCATCTCCGAGACGATGCCGCCGTCGGCGCCGCAGTCGCGGATCGCGCGGGCGAACTCCGCCCGGGCCGCGCCCCGGACCTCGTTGACGACCTTCGTGGGCGCGTCGACTTCGGTGTTCCCGGCCCACGCGGTCGTCTGGTTCTGCATGTTGTAGTCGTAGTGGGCACGCCCGGCGACGCCGATCGCGACGCTCACCGGCACCCAGCCGGCCTGCATCAGCTTGCCGACGTCCTGGCCCGGCAGCTCGGTGGTGAACAGCCGCCGCGGGCGCTGCTCGGTCTCGGCGCGCACGGCCGTGCCGAGGGCGACGAACTCCTGCATCACCCCGTCGAGCGAGGTGATCGTGAAGCGGATGCCGAGGACGCCGTCGGCACCCAGCGCGGTCGCCTCCTGGGACAGGCGGTCGAGCGCGGTCGTGTAACCGTGGCGCAGCAGCTGCGCCAGCTGCTCGACCTGGTCGGCGGCCCAGGCCGCCGTCGGGCCGGTCCACCCGAACTGCTGCACGACGCAGCCCATCACCTCCCCGACGGGGGTGAACCCGGCCACCTCGGCGCCCACCGCGCCGGGCACGGTCATCAGCGACGTCTTCAGCCCGGAGGCGGCGAAGCGGTCGACGCGCGCCCGCGCGACGGGCGGCAGGCCACGACCGTCCCAATCGGGCACTGGCGGACCTCCTTCGGCCGGGTCTGCTCCCATCGTGGCACGGATCCGCGCGGGCGGTCGGCGGCCGCGGGCATGATCAGCGATATGTCCGGAAGGTCGCGGCTCAGCGCCAGCTGTCGTCGCCGAAGCCGAGCGTCACCGGGCCGCGGTGGATCCCGGCGACCGTCTCGGCCGGCAGCACGTCGTCGAGGAACGCGTAGTCCGGGCGCCGCGTCCGCGCGTGCCACTGGGCGATCTCGTGCCAGCCCGGCGCCGCGAGCGCGCCGCCGAAGTGCTGGACGGACAGGCTCGCGGTGAGGCACGCGAACCGGAGCCGCTCGGCCAGCGGCCAGCCGGTCAGGGTGGCGGCGACGAACCCGGCGCCGAAGACGTCGCCCGCGCCGGTCGCGTCGAGCACGTCGACCGGCAGCGCGGGCACGGCCGCCGTCTCGCCGGTGGTGCCGTCGACGGCCAGCACACCCGCGCCGCCGCGGGTGATCACGGCGATCGGGACGAGCTCGGCGAGCGTCGACAACGCCGCTTCGGGCGTGTCCGTGCGGGTGTAGCGCATGGCTTCGACGTCGTTGGGCAGGAACGCGTGGCAGCACGCCAGCTGCTCCAGCAGCGCCGGCGACCAGGCCTCCGACGGGTCCCAGCCGACGTCGGCGAAGACGAGGCTGCCCGCCTGGTGCGCGGTGTGGACCCACTCGGCGGTGTCGAGGCCGATGTGCGCGACGGTCGCGAGGCTCGGCGGCGGCGAGCCGGCCAGCTCCGCGACGGGGACGGGCGGCGGGTGGCCGTGGGTGACCATCGCGCGGTCGCCGGCGTAGGCCAGCGAGACCGTGACGGGGGAGTGCCACTCGGGGAACCGCCGCGACCGCGACAGGTCGATGTGCTCCTGCCGGGCCAGCACGTCCCAGCAGTAGCGCCCGTAGACGTCGGTGCCGAACGCGGCCGCCAGCGACGTCCGCAGGCCGAGGCGGCTCAGCGCGACCGCGAAGTTAGCGATGCCGCCCGGTCCCGAGCCCATGCCGCCCGTCCACACCTCCGTGCCCGGCGACGGCGGTTGTTCGAGCCCGGTGAAGACCAGGTCGAAGAACAGCAGGCCGGAGAGGAAGACATCGATGTCGGGTGCGGGCTCAGCCGTCACGGGCGCCTCCACGAAGTGCGCAAGGGTGCGCACGAGCGTGCGTCAGCCGCCCAGATTTCGCAAGAGCTGCGCAAACTCGTCCGCGGGATGAGCGAGTTTGACTGCTATGGTCGCCGGATGCTGCCCCAGCGTCGCCACGAGCTGATCCTGCGGGCCCTCCGCGCGGAGGGGCCGGCCCCGGTCGGCGTGCTGGCCGAGCGGCTCGGCGTCAGCCAGGCCACCGTGCGGCGCGACCTGGTGCACCTCGACCGCGAAGGCCGGCTGACCCGGGTCTACGGCGGTGCGATGGCGGCGCCCGACGACGACGAGCCGTTCGCGCACGTGGCCGCCGAGCGGGCCGGCGAAAAGGACGCCGTCGCCCGCCGCGCGGCGAGCCTGGTCGCCGACGGCGACACCGTGCTCCTCGACATCGGCACCACCGCGCACCGGCTGGCGCGGCACCTGCGCGACCGCGCGCTGACCGTGATCACCAGCAGCCTCGCCGTCTACGAAGAGCTGAAGGACGCCGAGGACGTCCAGCTCGTCCTGCTGGGTGGCGTGGTGCGCCGCAGTTACCACTCGATGGTGGGATTCCTGACGGAGGACGCGCTGCGCCAGGTGCGCGCGGACACCGTCTTCCTCGGCGCCAGCGGCGTCCGGGGCGACGGCCACGTGATGGACTCGACGGTCGTCGAGGTACCGGTGAAGCGGGCGATGGTCGCCGCGGCCGACCGCGTGGTGCTGCTCGCCGACGCCGGCAAGTTCCCCGGCACCGGGCTGGCCAGGGTCTGCGGCCCGGACGCGCTCGACGTCGTCGTCACCAGCGCCGGAGCCGACGAACCGACCTGCGCGGCCCTGGGCGAAGCCGGCGTCGAGGTGCTGCGGTGAGGCTCGCGATCCTCGGCGGCGGCGGGTTCCGCGTGCCGCTGGTGCACGGCGCGCTGCTGGCCGACCGGAGCGTCACCGAGCTGGTCCTGCACGACGTCGACGCCGGCCGCCTCGCCGCGGTCGAACGCGTCCTCGCCGAGCAGGCCGCGGGGGTGCCCGGCGCCCCGGGCGTGCGCACCACCACCGACCTCGCCACCGCACTGTCCGATGTGGACTTCGTGTTCTCGGCCGTGCGCGTGGGCGGCCTGCGCGGCCGCCGGCTGGACGAGCGGATCGCGGCCGCGGAAGGCGTGCTGGGCCAGGAAACCGTGGGCGCGGGCGGAATAGCCTACGGGCTGCGGACGGTCCCGGTCGCCGTCGCCCTCGCGCGGGCGATCGGGGAGCTGGCACCGCGCGCGTGGGTCATCAACTTCACCAACCCCGCCGGCATGGTCACCGAAGCGATGGCGGAGCACCTCGGCGGCCGGGTGATCGGCATCTGCGACTCACCCGTGGGGTTGTGCCGCCGCGTCGCCCGCGCCCTCGGGATCGACCCGGCGGCGGCCTGGTTCGACTACGCGGGCCTCAACCACCTGGGCTGGCTCCGCGCGGTCCGCGTCGGCGGTGAAGACGTCCTCCCGCGGTTGCTCGCCGACACCGGCGCGCTGGAGTCGTTCGAGGAAGGGAAGCTCTTCGGCGCTCCCTGGTTGCGTGCGCTCGGTGCGGTGCCGAACGAGTACCTGCACTATTACTACTTCGCGCGCGAGGCGCTCGGTTCGGCGTCGCGCGGCGCTTTCCTGCTGGAGCAGCAACGCGGCTTCTACGCGGAACCCTCGCTGGCTTCGTGGGAGCGCACACGCTTGGAGCGCGAAGCGACGTACATGGCCGAGACGCGCGAAGGGGAGCGTGACGATCTCGAGGGTGGCGGCTACGAGAAGGTCGCGCTGGCGTTGATGCGGGCCATCGCCCACGGCGAGCGCACGACGCTGATCCTCAACGTCCGCAACGGGTCCGCGCTTCCTGGCGTGCCGGGGGACGCGGTCGTCGAGCTGCCGTGCGTGGTCGACGCGAACGGCGCCCGGCCGCTCGCCGCCGGGCCGCTCCCGGACCACGCGTTGGGTCTCGTGACCGCGGTCAAGGCGGTCGAGCGCGCGACGATCGAGGCGGCGGCGACGGGTTCGCGGGACGCGGCGCTGCGGGCGTTCGCGCTGCACCCCCTGGTCGATTCGGTCTCCGTGGCCCGGCGGCTGCTCGACGGCTACCTCGCCGCGCACCCGGAACTCGCTTACCTGGCTTAGGAAATCTCGCGCAGGAGCGGTGCCAGGCGGGTGGCCAGGTCGGCGTCGACCTGCTCGATCTCGCCGATGTACAGCTCGATGACGGCGTGGAAAGCCCGCTTGGCGTCGCTCAGTTCGCGGACGAGCGTGGCTTCGAACGGACCGGTGACCTCGGCGGGCAGCTGGTCCAGGCCGCGGCCCTCGACCGCCGGCACGCCGTGGCGCAGGCAGGCCAGCGCCAGTGCGTACTCCCGGACCCGGCTGATCATGTACTCGGCCTGCCAGCCGCGGCCGCGTTCAATGCTCGACCGCGCGTGCAACGCGTGCAGCCAGGCCAGGTCGATCAGCCGGCGCGCGTCCGGCGGCGGGGTCGCCGGACGGTCCTGCGCCGTCCCGAACAGCAGCCGGAACTTCGGCGTGGTCGCGCCGAAGTCCGCGGCCGGCCAGAACGCCAGGTCGACCTGGAGGGTGTTCGCCAGCAGGAAAACGCGGAACACCGTCCGCTCGAACACGACGTCCAGGTGGTGCACCGCGCCGTGCTCGCGGTACATCCGGGCGGTGAAGTCCGCGAGCACCGGCTCGGGGTCGCCGTCGACGGCGAAGGCGAGGTCGATGTCCGACCACGCGTCTTCGGCGTCGAGCGCGGCCGAGCCGGTGAGCGCGGCGCCGGTGACGCGCCCGTCCGACCGGGCCGCGTCGACCAGGGCGTCGCGGAGCAGGGTCCGATCCCCCGGGGTGAACATGATCCCCAGACTAGACGGCCGCCATCGCGTTGAACTCCGCTTCGGCCTCCTCGCGGCCGGTGTACAGGGACCACGCCTTGCCGGCGATGTCGTCCGGGTTCAGTGTTCCCGGCGTGAACCCGTGGTCCTGGGACGTGAACATCCGGTGGATGTCGCCGCGCTCGATGAGGCCGCCGATCGTCAACGCCCCGGCGTAGACGCCCGTTTCGCGCAGGGCCGCGTGGAGCGTCAGGACGTACATGCGCAGCGCCGCCGACGCCGGGGCGAGGCTGCCGAGCATCGGCATCGGGTACTTGCCGCTCAGGCCGCCGGCGAAGAGCAAGGAGCCCGAGCCGCGCTCCAACATCCCGGGCAGGACGGCTTCGACCAGCCTCGCCGCCGGGAGCACGAGGGACTCGAACGGCCCGCGCAGGTCGCTCGCCCCGGCTTCGGTGAGCGGTGTGATGCCCGGGCCGGCCGTGGCGTCGGCCGGCCCGAAGTACACCGTGTCGATCTCGCCGGCTTCGGCCGTGATGCGGGCGAGGACCGCCCGGAGCTGGGCGTCGTCGGTCACGTCGGCGGCGTAGGTGTGCGTGGTGACGCCCGCCAGGGACTCGCGGTACGCCGCGTGCCGGGCGTCGGTGCGCGAGACCAGCGCCGTCGTAAAGCCTTCGCGGCCGAAGCGGCGGGCGATCGACAGGCCGAGTCCGGGCCCGGCACCCAGGACGGCGATCACTTTCGGCAAGGGATCCTCCTCGAAGAGAACTTGAGACTGTCCTCAACTTATCCACAACATGAGGCAGTCGTCAACTTGTATGTCCACAAGGGACGGACGGGACGCCCGGAGGGGCGGCCGTCCGGGCGAAATTCCGCGTCCGGCCGGGTCTTGCACGGCGCCACGCCTTCCGCCACGCCGAGCGCGGCGCTCATCATCGGCGCCATGACCGCTGCCTACCCCGCCGAGAAGGACCATCCCGCCGTCCCGCTGGGGGCGGTTTACGCCGGCCACCCGCCGGTGTCCCGGATCGCGTTCCCGAGCGGGCACGAAGGCTGGCTCGTGACGCGGTACGACGACGTCCGCACGGTCTTCTCCGACCCGCGGTTCAGCCGCAAGCTGCTGTACCCGGGCGCGCCGTGCCTCATCGAGCCGGGCGACTTCTCGACCGGTGAGCACAGCATCCTCAACATGGACCCGCCCGACCACACGCGCCTGCGGCGGCTTTCGGCGCAGGCGTTCACCGTCCGCCGGATCGCCGCGCTGCGGCCGCGGATCCAGGAGCTCGCCGACGAGCTGGCCGCGGCGCTCGTCGCGCACGGCCCGCCTGCCGACCTGGTCGAGGAGTTCGCCTTCCCGCTGCCGACCGCGGTCATGTGCGAGCTGCTCGGCGTCCCGTTCGCCGGCCGCGAGCGGTTCCGGCAGTGGTCACGGGTGATCGTCACGCCGATGCAGCACACGCCGGCCGACGTCGAGCGAGCGCGCCGGGACGGTGCCCAGGACATGGCCGAGCTGGTCGCGGCCAAGCGGACCCGCCCGGCGGAGGACTTCCTGAGCGCTCTCGTGCACGCCCGGGACGAGGACGGGGACCGCCTCACCGAACCGGAGCTGATCGACCTCGCGACGCAGCTGCTGCTCGCCGGGCACGAGACGACGGTCAGCCTGATCGCGTCCGGCGTCGTCCTGCTGTGCCGGCACCCGGAGCAGCTCGCGGCGTTGCGCGCCGATCCCGCGCTGACGCCGGGCGCGGTCGAGGAGATCATGCGCTACGACGGCCCGGTCGACTCGTCGCTGCTGCGCGTGGCGCTCGAAGACGTCGAGCTGGGCGGCGTGCTCGTGCGCCGGGGCGAAGCCGTGCTGGCGCACGTCGGCGCCGCCAACCGCGACGAGAACGTGTTCCCGGACGCGACCGCGTTCGACATCCGCCGCAAGGACGCGCCGCAGCTCGGCTTCGGGCACGGCGTCCACTTCTGCCTCGGCGCCGCGCTGGCCCGGCTGGAGGGCGAGATCGCCCTGCGGACGCTGCTCGACCGGCTGCCCGGCCTGGACCTGGCCGTGTCATCGGAAACGATCGCCTGGCGGCCGCCGCTGTCGGTGCGCGGACCCGAAGAGGTGCCGGTGACCTGGACGGCCTGACCCTGCGCCGAATGCCGTCCGTGGTTGGCGCGACCGGTCCAATGTGGCCGTCCGCGGCTGCTCCAAGCGGGTAGAACCTGTTCCAGTTCAGTGCTGGTGCCGAGATCATGGCCCTCGCCGTTCCGCGAGCGAGGAGTGTGGCCATGGACGCCGACCTGACCCGCCGCCAGATCCTGCGTGGCACCGCCGCGGGCGTGGGCCTCGCCGTGACGTCCGGGCTCGCGGCGGCGCCGTCCGCGGGCGCCGCGCCGCTGCTGGGCGAGTACGACGTCGTCGTGGTCGGCTCCGGCGCGGCGGGGATGACCGCGGCGCTGACGGCGGCCAAGCGGGGCCTGAGCGTCGTCGTGGTCGAGAAGGCGCCGACGTTCGGCGGCTCCGCGGCCCGCTCCGGCGCCGGCATCTGGATCCCGAACAACCCGGTGCTGCTCGCCGCCGGCGTGCCGGACACGCCGGCGAAGGCCGCGCAGTACCTCGCCGCCGTCGTCGGCCCCGAGGTGCCGGCCGCGCGGCAGGAGGCGTTCCTGCGCAACGGCCCGGAGATGATCGCGTTCGTCATGGCGAACAGCCCGCTGCGGTTCCGCTGGATGGAGGACTACAGCGACTACTACCCGGAGCTGCCGGGCGGCCTGCCCAACGGCCGGTCGATCGAGCCGGACCAGCTCGACGGGAACGTGCTCGGCGCCGAGCTGGCGCACCTCAACCCGCCCTACCTCGCGACGCCGGCCGGGATGGTCGTGTTCAGCGCCGACTACAAGTGGCTGAACCTCGCCGCGGTGAACGCCAAGGGGGCCGCGGTCGCCGCCGCCTGCCTCGCCCGCGGCACGGCCGCCGCGCTGGCCGGGCAGAAGCCGCTCACCATGGGCCAGTCCCTCGCCGCGGGCCTGCGGGCGGGCCTGCTCGCGGCGAACGTCCCGGTGTGGCTGAACACCCCGCTCGTCGACCTGAACGTCGAAAACGGCGCCGTCACCGGGGTCCTGGTGCCACAGGGGCTGGTGCGCGCCCGCCGCGGCGTGATCGTCGGTTCGGGCGGGTTCGAGCACAACGCCGCGATGCGCGCGCAGTACCAGCGGCAGCCGATCGGCACCGCCTGGACCGTGGGGGCCAAGGAGAACACGGGTGACGGTCACCGCGCCGGGCAGCGCGCCGGCGCCGCGCTCGACCTGATGGACGACGCCTGGTGGGGCCCGGCGATCCCGACGCCCGGCGACCCGTACTTCTGCCTGGCCGAGCGCACCCTGCCCGGCGGGCTGATCGTGAACCAGGCCGGGAAGCGGTTCGTCAACGAAGCCGCGCCCTACAGCGACGTCGTGCACACCATGTACGACAAGAACCCGACGGCGCCGGACATCCCGGCGTGGCTGGTGGTCGACCAGAACTACCGGAACAAGTACCTGTTCCGCGACATCCTGCCGCTGCTGCCGTTCCCGGACGCCTGGTACTCGGCGGGCGCGGTCTTCAAGGCGTCGAGCATCTCGGACCTGGGTGCGAAGATCGGCGTGCCGCCGGCCGCCCTGAAGTCCACTGTGGACCGCTTCAACGGCTTCGCCTGGTCCGGCGTCGACACCGACTTCCGGCGCGGCGCGAGCGCGTACGACCACTACTACACGGATCCGCTGGTGCTGCCGAACTCCTGCCTCGCGCCGCTGTGGGCGCCGCCGTTCTACGCGCTCAAGCTCGTCCCCGGCGACCTCGGCACGAAGGGCGGCATGCGCACGGACGCCCGGGCGCGCGTGCTCCGCCCGGACGGGTCCGTGATCCGCGGCCTGTACGCGGCCGGCAACGCGAGCGCGGCGGTGATGGGCCACAGCTACGCCGGCGCCGGCTCGACCATCGGCCCGGCGATGACGTTCGGCTACATCGCCGCGAACGACGTCTAGAAGCGGGCGTAAGCCGATCCGTCGGCCAGGGTGCACGTGTTCGACCGTGAGGCCGTGGTCGGTGAACCTGGCGAGGTTCGCCGGTGACCCGGTCGATGCGGGAGAGGCGGTTGCCCGGGACGACGTCCCTGAACATCACCTCTGGAACTCCTTCTCCACCAACGGGAGCACCTCGGTGCCGAGGAGTTCGATGGCCCGCATGACGTCGGCGTGCGGCACGCCGGACCAGTCCATCTGCAGCGCGTACCGGTCCGCGCCGGTGAGCTTGCCGACCTCGATGAGCCGCTCGGCGATCTCCTGCGGGCTCCCGACGAACAAGGCCTGGGCGTCACGCGTGTACTCGTCGTACTCGGCGCGGGTCGGGACCGCCCAGCCGCGGGCCTTCGCCCCGTACTTCATCGTTTCGAGCCAGTACGGGTAGAACTTCTCCTTGGCGTCCTGCGAGTTCGGCGCGACGAAGCCGATCGCGCTCATGGTGACGTGCAGGTCGGCCGGGTCCTGCTCGCCGGCCTCGCCGGCGCGGCGGTAGAGGTCGACCAGCGGGGCGAAGCGCTCGGGGCGGCCGCCGATCACGGCGTACACCACCGGCAGGCCGAGCAGGCCCGCGCGGATCGAGGACTCGGGGTTGCCGCCGGTGCCGATCGAGATGCGCAGGCGCTCGCCGTAGGGCCGGGGCAGGATCCGCGCGTTCTCCAGCGGCGGGCGGAACTTGCCGGACCAGGTCAGCGGGTCCTCGCGGTCGATGCGCAGGAGCAGCGCCAGCTTCTCGTCGAACAGCTCGTCGTAGTCGCCGAGGTCGTTGCCGAACAGCGGGAACGACTCGGTGAACGACCCGCGCCCGGCGAGCAGCTCGGCGCGGCCGTGGCTGAGCTGGTCGAGGGTGGTGAACTGCTGGTAGACGCGGACCGGGTCCTCGGTGCTCAGCACCGTCACGGCCGAGCTCAGCGTGATCCGGCTGGTGATGCTCGCCGCCGCGGCCAGCACCGTGCCCGGGTTCGAGATCGCGTACTGGTCGAGGTGGTGCTCGCCGAGGCCGTAGAAGCCGAGGCCCAGCTCATCGGCGAGCTTGATCCGCTCGAGGGTGTCGGCCAGCGTCTGCGCGACGGTGGGCTGCTCGCCGGTGTGCGGGTCCGGCGCGCGGTCGCCGAAGCTGTAGATCCCGAGTTTCATAGAGCGTTCAACTATCTGGGGGTCCGATTCGTTCCCCGGCCCTCGGCCCCGGCCTTCAGCCGAAGCGGGCCTGGATGGCCGCCAGGTTCTTCTCCGACAGCTGCAGCGCGGCGGCGCGCAGGCTCAGGCCGTCCAGGGTGGCGACCTCGAACATCCTGGTCACGAGCTCGTGCATCCGGGCCCGCACCTTGCCGAACGCCTCGTCGGCGTCCGCGTCGACGTCACCGAAGAGCGTCCACCACCACCAGGAGTTGGTCGCCGAGTTGGCCACGAAGTCCGGCAGCACGTGGATGCCGCGGGCGTCGAGGAGCTCTTCGGCGTCCGCGGTGACCGGCATGTTGGCGGCCTCGACGATGAGCTTCGCGCCGATCTTGGCCTGGTTGTCGCTGTCGACGCAGTAGGAGATCGCCGCCGGCACCAGCACCTCGGCCGGCACGTCCAGCCACGCTTCGGGCGGCAGGAGCTCGTCGCCCGGCTTCAGGTTGTCGCGGTCGATCCCGCCGAAGCGGTCGCGGTGCCGCAGCAGGTTCTCGACGTCGAGGCCGCCGGGGTTGGCGACGACCCCGCGGACGTCCGAGACCCCGACCACCTGCAGGCCGGCCTCGGCGAGGAACCGCGCGGTGGCGCCGCCCATCGAGCCGAAGCCCTGGACGACCGCGCGATTCGGTCCCCGGAGCCCGAGCAGCTCGAGCCCGGTGAGCGTGGCCTGGGCGACGCCGAGGCCGCCGACCAGCTCGTCGAGCCCCAGGCCGCCGACCTCGATCCGGAACGCTTCGGCGAGCCGCGCGGTCGCCGCCTCCTGGTCTTCGAGCAGGGGGTAGATCGCCTGCACCGAGCTGAGCAGGCCGATCTCCGCGATCACGCCGTCGATGACGTCCTGGCGCAGGCCGAGGTCCTCGCCCATGGTCCAGTACCGCTCGATCAGCGGCCGCATGGCGTGCAGGTAGCGGGCGACGACGTCGCGGGCGCGCTCGTCGTACGGGTCGAAGTCGATGCCGCCCTTGGCGCCGCCGAGCGGGACGTACCGGCCGTCCGGGTCGTAGTTGAGGCCCTCCTTGAGCGTCATGCCCCTGGCCAGGCCGCGGACTTCGAAGAGCGTGCAGCCGCGGCGCATCCGCAGGCCGCCGCTGGCCACGCCGCGGACGAGGCGGTCGATCACCAGGTAGCCGCGGCACCCGGTGACCGGGTCGGTCCACGCCACTTCGAGCAACGCGGGTTCGGTCATCGCCCCTCCCGATCCTGATCCGCCGGTCAAGAGCGGAGGCCGAGTTCGTGCGCCAGCGCCTGCTCGACCCACCGGGCGCAGTCGCCGGCGGTGACGGTGCCTTCGCGCGCGATGACCTGCACCGCGAGCCCGTCGAGCAACGCCGTCAGCCGCCACGCCGCCCCGTGCGGGTCCGGGCACCGGAACACCCCGGCACCGACGCCTTCGGCGATCAACGCGACGACGGCGTCGCGCCACCGGAGGTCGAGCCGCTGCAGCACGGCCCGCAGCTGCGGATCGCGCATCGCGGCGGCGCCCGCTTCGATCCACAGCTTCCAGCCGTTGGCGGGCGGGGCGGGCCCGTACAGCGTCAGAACGGCGCGCAGGCGGGCGTCGACGGGGCCGCCGCGGTCGAGTTCGTCGCGCAGGTTCGCGAGGTCCCGCTCCGCGGCCTGCCGGAACGCCTCGATGATGAGCGCTTCGAGGGTGCCGAAGTGGTAGAAGATCAGGGCGGTGCTGACGTCGAGGGCCTGAGCCACATCGGCGGCCCGCACCCCGGCGATGCCCCGGGCCCGGATCTGTTCGAGCGCGGCGAGCACGATCTCCTCCCGCCGCACCGCAACCGCCTTCCGCATCATGCGGCCACCGTACCGAGGCCCACCGCGCGACGGCAGGCGCCGGATGTCGGTTTCCGCGGCTGACCGCGCGGTCAGGAGCGGAGTTCGGTGATGAGGGTGCGCAGCCAGGGTTCGGCCATGGCGGGTTCGGTGGTGATCGTCTGGACGAGCCGGTCGCGCAGAGCGGCGGTCCGCCCGGCGGCGACGAGCGCGAAGGCTTCGGCCAGCGCGCGGCGGGTCCGCTTGCCGTGGTCGGGGGTCCGGACGGTCTCGTCGGTCCAGCGCTGCCGGGGAAACGACGGCGTCAGCTTCGGCTGGTCGTTGCCGAAGTAGAACCAGACGTCCCGGGCGAGCGAGACGTTGCGGACGGCCTGCGCGGGCAGCTCGGCCGGCCACGTCACGTCTTCTTGCCAGCGCCAGGCGTCCGGCCGGATCGGCTGCCGCAGGGTGACGCCGAGGAACCGCAGCTTCCGGCGGATCACCTGCCAGGCTTCCCGTTCCTCGTCGATCCACCGCCGCAGCTGGAGGTAGAGCTCGGTGAAGGTATCGCCTTCGTAGACGAGATCGACGAACACGGTCGGCCGGGTACCGCGGGCAAGCGCATACGGCGTGATCCCCGCGGCGGCCAGGTTTTCGCGCAGCAGGGCGACGTCTTGGGGGTCGAAGCCCCGCCGTGGCTTGAGGGACATCGGCAGGTGGTGGACGCGGTCGTGCCACGAGGTGCGTTCGAGCGCGCCGCCGAGGAGGTCGTGCATGCTGTCCAGCGAGCGGCCGACGAAGTGGAGTTCGCCGTTGCCGCAGCGGGCCAGGACCTTGGCGGTGCAGGGGGTGAGGTTGTCGAGGAACCAGAGGTCGGGTTCTTCGACGTCGTCGAGGAGCGTCCCGACCTGGTCGGGACGCACCAGGTCCCACCGGAACGGTCGGTTCGTCATGAAGGCAGGTTAGATTCGGGAATCGTTGGGCAGCAACGGATTTTCGGGCGCATAGTGGGGGCGGGGGTGGCCGCGCAGGACGAAGACTCGACGGGACGGTCCGGCTTGCGTTCGGCCGATGCACGGGAAGAGAACAAACTCCCGGCACGCGCGAGTTTGCCGGGCAACCGCAATCGCGGCTCCCGGCAAACTCGGCGTCGTCGTCAGGCGGTCCACAGTGGATCGCGGCCCAGGTACCGAAGCAGGGCCGACGCCGCGTCGTCGTCTGCGGCAGGCTCCAGAGCCGGGGCGTAGGCGAACCCACGCAACGGTTCTGCGAGCTCCTTCGCCACCGGCAGCAGCGCCTCCGCCAGTTCCGGGGTCAGCGGGGACGGCTGGCCCGTCGCCACGGCGATGTCCCATGCGTGGACCGCCGCGTCCAGGGCTGCCGCTCCTGCCGCTAGCTGGGCCGGGAGGGCGCCCTGCGGGAGGGGCGTCGGGACCGCTGTCGCCGAACGGGGGACCGTCGCGAACGCTGCCGTGGCGGCGCACAGGGTCGGCTCCAGGAAGTCCGTGGCCGCGCCCGTCAGCTCGCCGGAGGGGGAGAACGGGTCGAAGTCGGGGCCGGGGTTGCCCGTGATGAACGCCGCGTAGCCCAGCTGGTCGCCCGCCGCGTGCTGGAGGACCTGCGTCACGTTCCACGCCGAGCACGGCGTCGGAGCCGACCACTCCGTGACGCCCGCGACCGCCGATCGCAGGGCTTCGTGGGCCGATGCCAGGATCGGCCAGGACGGCAAGCCCGCGAAGAACCGGCGGATGTCGGCGACCAGGACCTCCGGGGCCTCGTGCGCCGAGTAGTGGCCGGCCGCGTCGCGGGGGCCGCCGGCGGAACTGCTGGTGTCGTAGGAGTTCCAGCTGACGATGTTCGCGTGGTCGCGCTCGGCGAACCGGCGGATCGACTGGAAGTCGCCGGCGAACATCGCCAGGCCCGTCGGGACCGTCGTCGGACCCTCCGGGTGTGACGTCGTGTGCGCGTCCTCGTAGTAGAAGCGGATCGACGAGCCGCCGGTGCGCGTCAGCCAGTACAGCGCCACGTTCGCGAGCACGAAGTCGGCGTCCAGGTGCTCGCCGAACAGCTGGGCGTTCCACGCCAGCAGGCCCAGCGGCGAGTCCGCGAGCGCGAACGCCAGCGTGTGCGGCTGCTGGCTGTGCAAGGTGTTGAAGGAGAACATGTTCTCGTAGAACCACTGCAGGTGCGCGAGCGCGGCCTGGTCGGCTTCGCTCAGGTCCGCCATCTCGGCCGGGTCGCCCGACGGGAACGAGAACAGCTGCGTGACGTGCACGCCGACAACCTTCTCCGGCGCGAGCCTGCCGATCTCCGGCGAGATCATCGACCCCGCGTCGTTGCCCGCCGCGCCGTACGACTCGTAGCCCAGGCGGCTCATCAGCTCCGCCCACGCGGCCGCCGTGCGGTGCGTGCCCCAGCCCGCCGACCGGGTCGGGCCCGAGAAGCCGAAGCCCGGCAGTGACGGGATGACCAGGTGGAACGCCGGCTCCTCCGCCGACTCCGGTTCGGTCAGCGGGCCGATGACGTCGAGGTACTCGACGATCGACCCCGGCCAGCCGTGCGTCAGGACCAGCGGGGTCGCGTCCGCCCGCGAAGACCGGACGTGCAGGAAGTGGATCGTCTCGCCGTCGATCTCCGTGACGAACTGCGGGTACGCGTTCAGCCGCGCCTCGAAGGCGCGCCAGTCGAACTTCTCCAGCCAGTGCTCGGCCAGCGCGCGGACCCGCTCGTTCGTGACGCCGTACTCGGCGGGCAGCTCGTCCGGCCACAGCGCCCGGGTCAGCCGGTCACGCAGGTCGTCGAGGGCGGACTGGGGGATCTCGGCGCGGAACGGACGGAGGGTGGGGACCGACATCTCTGGCTCCTCGGAAGACTGGAACGGAATGCTTCGTTCCGAACTGTAGCAGAGCGGAACGATCCGTTCCAGTGGTAATCTCGGCCCATGCCCGAGACAGCCCTGCCCGGCCGCCGCGGCCAGGCCGCCCGCAACGACGTCGTCATCCTCGACGCGGCCCGCCAGGTCTTCCTGGTGGACCCGAAAGCCCCGATCTCGCACGTCGCCGAGCGCGCGGGTGTCGGGATCAGCGCGCTCTACCGCCGGTACCCGAGCAAGGAGACGCTGCTCTGCCGGCTCTGCCACGACGGGCTCCGCACCTACATCGCCGAAGCCGAGGCCGCCGCGGAGGAGCCGGACGGCTGGGCGGCGCTGACCGGGTTCCTCAACCGGGTCGTGGACGCCGACGTGCACTCGCTGACCGTCCACCTCGCGGGCACCTTCACCCCGACGCCCGACATGGGCGAGGACGCGCGCCGGGCGAACGAGCTGACGAAGGACCTGGTCGAGCGGGCGCGCGAAACCGGGCGCCTCCGCCGCGACGCCGTCACCGAAGACCTCGGCATGATCCTCGAGTGCTGCGCGGCGATCCGCGTCGACGACCCGGAGCGCACCGCCCAGCTGCGGCGCCGCTACCTCGCGCTGCTCGTCGAGGGACTGGCGGCCGACGGCGCCCCGGACCTGCCCGGCCCGCCCCCGCGTCCCGGTGAGATGAACGGCCGCTGGCGTCCGTCCTGACGGCGGTGCGCGGCGCGTCCGGATGGCGGTAACGAATTCCGGGAGTGCGACGACTGAACAGCGTCGGTGTCCGCAAAAGACCACGCAACATCTGTCAGAGCGCCATTCCTCGGACTGAAACAGCGAGATCACGACTATGCAACGAAGCTGGCGAAGGACCACGATTCTGTCCTCGGTGGCCGCACTGGCCACGGCGTTCATCGCGATGGCGCCCGTGGCGCAGGCGGCGCCGCCCACCAGTTCTGTCGAAGTCAGTCCCACTACCGTGCTCCCGGGACAGACATTCACCGTCACCCAAACCATTTACAACGACCGCGATTTCACGGTGACGTTCGCGAAGGGCGCCATTTACGGCACGCCGACCGCGATCGTCGACGTCGTCGACGTCGTGTCCTGCACCAACACGACGGCGGTCGGCTGTTTCCAGGCCGGGAGCAGTTACCGCGCCGCGTTCGGCGACCTCGAGGCGGGCGGCACGAGGACCACGGTGTGGACCCTGCGCGTCAAGGACACCGCGGCACCGGGGCAGTTCACGCTGCAGCACCAGTTCGTCGGCGACAACTACGCCTTCGAAACCTTCGACGGGCCGGTCATCACGATCGGCAACCCGGCGACGAACGCCGACGTCAAGGTCGCGCTCGCCGCGTCCGGGCACGGCGGGCTGAACGCGCGCATCGACTACACGCTGACCATGACGAACAACGGCCCGTCGGCCGCGTCCGGGATCCGGGTCGTGGCCACGTATCCGGCGGCCCTGTCCTTCGCCGGCGGGACCGGGTGCGCCCGGGTCGGCACCACCCGCTCGGTGAACTGTGACGTCGCTTCGCTGGCTTCAGGTGCTTCGGCGACGGCGAAGTTCTCGGTGAACGGCGGCCTGCTCGCGCTCGGTTCGTACACCACGACCGCCGTGCGGACGGCCAGTTCGCCGGCGGATCCCAACACCGCCAACGACAGCGCGTCGAAAACGTGCTCGGCGCTGACCGGGCTCATCGTGACCTGCTGAAGGTTCGCGAGAGGTGAACCGGGCTCGTGTCCTCCGCCAGGGACGCGGGCCCGGTTTCGCGTTCACCCGGTGACCGAGGCGTACAGCTTCGCGATGTCGTCGTCGAAGTAGGCGCTGTAGGAGACGTCCGGGGTGTCGCCGCCGAGCTGGTAGCCGCCGATCACCCCGATGACGGCGCCGTCGGTGACCCACGGGCCGCCGCTGGTGCCATCCGGGAAACCGGGACACGCCACCCGCAGTTGATAGGTGTCGGACCGCGTCGTGGTCCCGGCGCAGACCACCGCAGAATCGCTCGTATCGGGGTAACCCGTGAGGGTGATCCGGTGCTCGAATCCGCGATCCGTGCCGAGCACGTTCGCGCCGGTGAGGCTTTCCAGCGACGCCGGGTTTCCGGTCTGCCGGACGGTGAGGAACGCGAAATCCAGATCCGGGTCGGCCGACGAAGTCCAGCCGTCGGCGACGGCGACCGAGGTCACCGTCCACATTCCCAGCGGCGCGACGCCGTCGCGATAACCCGGCGCGAAAGCCATCCCGTCCTTGACGCAGTGGGCGGCGGTCAGCACGAGGTCGCCGGTGGTGGAGTGGACGACGCTCGCCGTGCAGAAATGGCTCCCGTCCGCGAACAAAGCGCCGACCGGCCCGGCCGGGGCAGCCGGCGCAGGAGCAGCCGGCGCGGTCGGGGCGGTGACCGGGGTGCCCGCGGCGTAGGCGTCGTCGGTGGTCGTGCCCGCGCCGACAGCGAGGCCGGTGCCCAGCACCAGCATCGCCGTCGCGGCCACGAGCACGGGCCGGAGGAACTTGATCGCCACGACTCCAGATCACCACACCGGCGGCGGATCGGCAGCGCGCGGAGCCGGATGCACAGTGACTTCACAGCCCGGCTTCACAGCCCGAAAGCGCGGACTTCGGCGCAGGACGTCCGCGGGACCGGCGGGCGTCATTAGCCTCGGAACCGTGTCGACATCGGTCAGGTCGCCCGACGGGACGGTCGTCGGGTTCGAGACGCTCGGCGACGGCCCGCCGATGGTCCTCGTCCACGGCACCGGCGCGGACCACACCCGCTGGACGGCGGTGCGCGAGCAGCTCGCCCGCCGGTACCGGCTCCACCTCGTCGACCGGCGCGGCCGCGGCCTCAGCCGGGCCGAGGCCGCCGCGTACGACCTCCGGCGCGAGGGCGAGGACATCGCCGCCGTCGCGGAAGCCGCCGGGGGAGACGTCTACCTCGTCGCGCACTCCTACGGTGCCCTGTGCGCCCTCGAAGCCGCCCAGGTCACCGACGCGATCGGACGGCTCGTGGCCTACGAGCCGCCGCGGCCGGAGCCCGGCGGGTCCGTCGTCGGACCGGACGCGCGCAAGCGCATGCGCGCCGCCACCGATCCCGAGGAGGTGCTGGAGATCTTCCTGCGGGAGGCGCTCCGGCTCGCCCCGGCGGACGTCGAGGCGATGCGGGGCACGCCGGTCTGGCGGGCCCGGGTGGCCGCGGCGCCCACGATCCCGCGTGAGCTGGACACCGTCGAGAGGGTCGTGTTCGACGAGCGGCTGGGCCGGATCCGGGTGCCCGTCCGGCTGTTCGCCGGCACGGAGAGCCCGGCCTACCTCCGGCTCGCCGCGGACGCGGTGGCGGCGCGGATCCCGGGCGCCGAGGTCGTGCCCCTGCACGGCCAGGCGCACCAGGCGATGGACTTCGACCCCGGCCAGTTCGTCGAGGCCGTGTTCGCCTTCGGGAGCCTCAACCCGGCGTGAGGCCGCGGCGGTGCGCCCAGGCCGCGACTTCGGTCCGGTTGGCCAGGCCCAGCTTGGCCAGCACGTTGCGGACGTGGCTTTCCACCGTCCGCTCCGACAGCACCAGCCGGTGGGCGATCTGCCGGTTGCTCAGCGCGCCGGCCACCAGCGCCGCGATCTCGCGCTCGCGGCCGGTCAGCGGGTCGGCCGCGAGCCGGACGCGGTCGAGCAACGCCGTGGCCTCCCGCAGCCAGCCCGGCATGCCGAGCCGCCGGGCCTCGTCGGCGGCCTGCCGGGCCAGGGTTTCCGCGCGCGGCAGCTCGCCGAGGGCCACCAGTTCGGCCGCCAGGCGGACGCGGTTGTGCACGACGTACGGCCGGGCGCCGAGCCGCGCGTCCCAGGTGATCGCCTCCTCGAAGAGCGGCACGGCCTCGGCGTGCCGGCCCAGGAGCGCGGCGAGGCGGGCGGCCCAGCTGCTGGAGCAGTCGCTGCAGAAGGTGCCCGCGCCGCCCGAGCCGAACGGCGGCGCGCCGGCCGTCCGCTCCGCGAGCCATGCCGCGGTTTCGCGGTCCTCGAACGCCTCCAGCAGCGGCAGGAGGCTCGGCCCGATTCCTGGTGACTGCCCGATGAAGTCGGGGTCGCGCAGGCGCGGGCGCAGGGCGTCGTACCCGGCTCGGGCCTCGTCCCGGCGGCCGCCGACCAGGGCGCAGAGCGGCCGGGAAACGATCGTGATCGGCAACGGCGGCGCGATCGCCAGCAGCTCGTCGTACCCCTCCGGCAGCTCGGCCGGGTCGCCGACGACGTCGGCCAGCTGCTGCGCGAACGCGAACGACATCCCGGCCGTGGAGCGGTCTTCGGCCAGTTCCGCCGCCGCGAGCTCGCTCGCCAGCCGGTTCTGCTCGCGGGCCTCGGCGAACGCGCCGCGGTAGGCCGAGACCGACGCCCGCAGCCGCAGCTCGTGCCAGCGGACGAGCGGCAGCCGGGTCGTCGTGGCCAGCGCGGAGATCGCGTTCAGCTCGGTGTCGACGACGGCGATCGTGCCGACCTCGAACGCCGCGTCGATCCGCCACTTGTGCCCCCACAGGGCCACGAGCGGCCGTCCCGTGCCGCCGAGGGACACGGCGAGCGCACCGAGCCGGAGCCGTTCGGCCAGGGGCAGGTCCATCGGGCGGATCTTCAGCCGCGCGCGGACCGCGTCGATCCGCGCTTCCGGGTCACCGGAGAGCTCGGCGAGGGCGAGGGCTTCGTCGGCGGTCTTGACTGCTGCACCCGCCTTCCCGAAGTCGGCCGCGACCGCCGCCGCCTGCGCGAGCAGCTTCGCCCGGACCCCCGGGTCGGCGTCGGAGCCGATCGCGGAAAGCGCCGACGCGGTGAGCTCGGCCATCCCGGGCAGCAGGTCGGGCGCCGAGGTGTCGCGGACGACGAGGGCCGCGGCGACGACGAGCGCCGGGTCGGTCGTCAGGCCGGCGGCCTCGCGCGCGTGGTCGAAGCTCCGCCCGAACCGGCCCGCGCGGTACTCCGCGGTGGCGAGTTCGACGAGCAGCGCGGCGAGCCCGTCGCGCTCGCCGGTGCGGCGGCGGCAGTCGAGCGCGAGGCCCAGGAACCGGGCGGCTTCGGCGAAGGCGAGCGAGCGGGTGGCGTCCCGGGCCGCCGTCTCGGCCCAGCCGGCGGCCCGGGCGAGGGCGTCCGGGGTCGCCGCGGAGCGCAGCCAGTGCCCGGCCACCACCCCCGGCTCGGCCCGGTGCTCCAGCGCGGCCGCCGCCCGGGCGTGCAGTTCTTCGCGGACGCCCTGGTCGAGGTCGGCGTAGATCCCGTCGCGCACGACCGCGTGGGCGAACCGCCGGGACCCGGCGACGGCGGGCCCCAGCACCCCGGCGCGCACCGCGCGGTCGAGCGCCGCGACGACGTCCGCCACCGGCTGCCCGGCCACTTCGGCGACGACGTGCGCGTCGACCTCCTCGCCGAGCACCGACGCGATCGCCAGCAGCTCGCGGGTGCCGGCGTCGAGCTCGGAGACGGTGGTGCGGACGAGGTGGCGCAGCTCCGCCTCGCCGCCGCCGGTCGCCGACGAACGGGCGACCGCCTTGAGGTAGAGCGGGTTCCCGCCCGAGCGCCGCAGCGCGTCCCGGGCGTCGACGGCGGTCCGGCCGACCTCGGCGAGGTAGGCGCGGACGTCGGCTTCGGTGAGCGGGTCCAGGCGCAGGCTCTCCGTCCCCGGCCGGCCCAGCAGGTCGGGCAGCGCTTCGAAGAGCGCGCCGGCCGAGCCGTTGTCCCGGTAGGTCGCGACGACGGCGAGCCGGGACCGCCGGATCTCCCCGGCGAGGTGGCGCAGCAGCCGCAGCGAGGCTTCGTCGGCCCAGTGGACGTCTTCGAGGACCACGACGAGACCGGCGGGCTCGGCCGCCGCGACCAGGGCGTCGGCGGCCACCGCGAAGAACCGGAACCGGGCCGCGACCAGGTCGGCGCCGTCGTGGCCGTCCAGGTCGGCGAGCGCGCGGGAGACCTCGGCGCCGGCCTCCGGCAGGGCCTGGAGGACCCGGCGCCACGGCCACAGCGGCGGCGCGCCCGGGTCGTCGACGCACCGGCCCCAGACGGCCGCGCGGCCGGTGACCGCCTCGACCAGGCGGGTCTTGCCGATCCCCGCCGGGCCGCCGACGAGCACCAGCGCGCCCGTGCCGCCGGCCGCCGCCGCGAGCCACGCGCGCAGGTCGGCCGCGGCACCGGACCGCCCGACGAACGGTTCGCTGCGCGTCACCCGAGCAGTATCCCCTCCGCGTCCGGTTTCAGTGCCGTTCTCCGTACTGGCACTGATGCCCCGGACGCCGATCCGGCCGAAGGTCGTCCCCAACGCGATGACCAGCGGAAGGAGCACGTCATGCACGCCACCATCCACCAGTTCCGAGGTCCGCTCGGGAGCGGCGACCCCAGCCCCGGGGCCCTCGGCACCTGCACGCTCACCCAGGTCGGCGGCATGGCCGGCGCCGTCGTGGCCTTCTGGCCGGACGCCGCCACCGCGGGCGAAGCCGCGGCCCGGCGACCGGCCGGGACCACCTGGCTCGACACCGGCGTCTACCGGGTCGCCGAGGTCCAGTCCGCGTCCCCCGCGGCCGCCTACGCCCAGATCACCTGGTTCGACGGCCCGCGCGGCGCGGACCAGTCGGCCGCCGAGCTCCGGGCCGGCCGGGAGCGGATCTGGCCCGCCGTCCGCGACCTCGACGGCATCGGGACGACCTACGTCTTGGTGGCCGAAGACCGGGCGCTGGTCATCGTCGCCTTCGCCGCGTCGATCGAGGCGATCGAGGCCACGCAGCGGGCGATCATGGACACGGACCTGCTGCCCGGCGAAGACCCGGCGCTGCTGCCGGGCCCGGACCGCGTCGACCTGCACCGCGTGCGGCACGCGGCCCTGCCGGCGCCGGCCGCGGCCGGGGGTGCGCGATGAGCACCGCCGCCGCGCTCCGCACCGGGACCTGGACCGTCCTGAATGGACGGACGACGGCGGGTTTCGAGGTCCGCAACTTCGGCGTCAACCGCGTGCGCGGGACCATCCCGGTCCGCTCGGGCACGGTCGAGGTGACCGGCGGCGAGGTGACCGCCGTGCGCGCGGACCTCGACCTCGGCGCGCTCGGCACGGGGAACCCGCGCCGGGACGCCGACCTGCGCAAGCCGCACCTGCTGGACAGCGGCGCCCGGCCGGGGATGACGTTCGAGGCCACCGGGGTCCGGCGGCACGACGACGGCTGGGAAGTGACCGGCGAGCTGCGGCTGCGCGGCACGTCCTGCCCGCTGACGCTCACCGTGACGCCGGACGGCGAAGGCGTCCGCGCGACCGGGACGCTGGACCGGGCCCCGCTCGGCCTGCGGGCGCCGCGGCCGCTGATCGGGCGGTACGTCCGGATCGTCGTCGAGGCGGAGCTCGAGCCGCCTACGTGAGGTCCTTGGGCAGCAGGGCGGTCGCCGGGTCGGGGGCGGCGACCGCCCTGGGACGGCGGTCGCGGAACAGCCAGCCGCCGATGATGCCGCCGGCGAACCCGAAGAGGTGGCCCTGCCAGCTGACGCCCTCTTCGGTCGGCAGCAGGGACGCGAACTGGTAGGCGAAGCACAACGCCATCACCAGCCCGAGCACGATGTCGATCAGGTGCCGGTCGAAGAGCCCGCGCACGATGATGTAGCCGAAGTACCCGAAGACCAGGCCGCTGGCGCCGACCGTGACCGAGTTCGACGGCGAGATGAACCAGACGCCGAGACCGCTGGCGACGATGATCAGCACGCTCACGCCGAGCCACTTCTTCACCCCGCGGTAGGCGGCGAGGAAGCCGAACACGAACAGCGGCCCCGAGTTGCCTTCGATGTGGCCCCAGCTGGAGTGCATGAACGGCGCGCTGAAGATCTCCGGCAGCGACGCCGGGTCGCGCGCCTCGATGCCGAACTCCCGGCTCAGGTCGTAGCCGGTCGGGGCGTTGACGAGCTGGACCACCCACAGCACGGCCAGCAGGCCGACCATCACCCAGAGGGCCTTCTTGGCCTCGGCGATCATCGCCTCGGCGTCGCTGCGGGGCACACCTTCCGTCGTGCTCACTGCGTCCTCCCCTTGCCGGCTGCGGCGAGGATAACCGGCGCCCGGCCCCGGACGCGGCGTTTCGGACCCAGCCGTGACCTGGCAGGGTTGGGCGCATGACGTCACACCGGCCGGGGATGGTCTTCCGGGGCCGCCGCATGCCCGGCGACCGCGCACTGGTCATGGCCATCGTCAACCGCACCCCCGACTCCTTCTACGACAAGGGCGCGACCTTCGACGAGGACGCGGCGATGAACGCGGTCGACCGCGCGGTCGCGGCGGGCGCCGACATCGTCGACATCGGCGGGGTGAAGGCGGGCGAGGGCCCCGAGGTCGACGTCGACGAGGAGAGCAGGCGGGTGGTGCCGTTCGTCGCCGAGGTGCGGGAGCGCCACCCCGGGCTGGTCATCAGCGTCGACACCTGGCGGCACGAAGTCGGCCGCCGGGTCTGCGAGGCGGGCGCCGACCTGCTCAACGACACCTGGGCCGGTGCCGACCCGAAGCTGGTCGAGATCGCCGCGGAGTTCGGCGCGGGCTACGTCTGCTCCCACGTCGGGGGCATGCCGGTGCGGACCGACCCGTACCCCGCGCCGACCGAGGAGCGGCCGTTCTGGCCGCGCTACGACGACGTCGTCGCGGACGTGGTCGCCGAGCTGACGGCGGCGGCCGAGCGGACGGTCGCCGCCGGGGTGCCGCGCCGCGGCGTGCTCGTCGACCCGACGTTCGACTTCGGCAAGAGCACCCGCCACGGCCTTGAGCTGCTCCGGCACTTCGACCGGCTGGTGGCGACCGGCTGGCCGGTGCTGGTCGCCCTGTCGAACAAGGACCTCATCGGCGAGACCCTGGACGTCGAAGCCCACGACCGCCTGGCGGGCACCATCGCGGCCACGGCGATCGCCGCGCACGCGGGCGCCGCCGTCTTCCGCGCCCACAACGTCCGGGAGACGCGGGAAGCCGTGGAGGCGGTCGCGGGCCTCGCGTCTACTGTGGACTGAGCCGCCAGAGCGACGTCACTTCGGCGGATCGCGCCCGGTGCAGCGGATCGGCGGGATCGAGCGCACGGGGATGCTTCGGCACCGCCTCGATCCGGTCGCCGACCCGCAAGCCCGCCGCCGCGATCCAGCCGAGCAGCTCACCTCGCGTGCGCAGCCCGAGGTGCTCGGCCAGGTCCGACAGCACGAGCCACGCCTCGCCGTCCGGCGTGAGGTGCCGGCGCGCGCGGTCGAGGAAGCCGCGCAGCATCCGGCTGCCGGGGTCGAAAACGGCGTGGTCGAGCGGGGTGCGCGGGCGCCCCGGCAGCCACGGCGGGTTGGCCACCACCAGCGGGGCCCGGCCGGGCGGGAACAGGTCCGTCTGCACGGTTTCGGTGCGCGCGCCGAACCCGAGCCGCGCCAGGTTTTCGGTCGCGCACGCGACGGCGCGGGGGTCGGTGTCCGTCGCCACCACCCGCTCGACGCCGCGGTGGGCGAGGACCGCGGTGAGCACGCCGGTCCCGGTGCCGATGTCGAACGCCGCCGCCGAAGCGGGTAACGGTGCCTCCGCGACCAGGTCGACGTACTCCTGCCGCACCGGCGCGAAAACGCCGTAGTGCGGGTGGATCCGCGCGCCGAGCGCGGCGACGAAGACGCCCCGGCGACGCCACTGCGCGGCACCCAGGACCCCGAGCAACTCCCGCAGCGGTACCGCCGCGGGGACGTCCAGGGGACCGTAGACCGCGGTGCACGCGGCGCGGACGTCCGGCGCCCGGCGCAGCGGGACGACGTGACCCGGGTCCAGCGGCACGTACAGCAGCGAGAGGAGCCGCGCCCGCGTCGCGCGGTCGGCGCGGTACCGGGGGTAGTCGTCCGGCGGGGGCGGCGGGATCCGCCGGTTCACGGCGTCGAGCAGGCGCCGCGCGGCCGGGTAGTCGCCGCGCCAGAGCAGCGCGGTCCCGGAGGAGACCGTGCGGAGGGCGGCGTCGGCGGACAGCCGGTCGTCGGCGGCGACGGCGTCGCGCGAAGGCGGTGAGAAGAGCCGGCGATCGGGTTCGCCGGGCAGGACGAGGAGAGCCACGAGAAAGGGGTTTCCGTTCTTGCTGCGGGCACGGGGAAGAAACCCGCGAGGAGACGCGGGCGTGCGGGATTGCCGGAGCCGGCAGCGGGAACTAGCTCAGGACAGCAGCATGAACGGGCGTCGTCACGCCTCGACTGTAGCGCCCGGTTCGCCGGGTTCGTCAGAACTCGGCCCCGGTTCCATGGCGTACAAAGGACGAAGAGGTGATGCCGGATGACGCCCTCGGTGGTGCGGCACGCGAAGCGGCGCCGGTGGGCGGTCGTCGCCGGCGTGGCCGCGGTGCTGGTTTCCGTGCCGTCGGTCGTCGCCGCGGTGGCCCCGGCGGGGGAGTCCATCGACCCGGCCCGGTTGCGCGCCCTCGTGCTGGCGTCCACCGGGCGGCCGTACCAGGGGTACGCCGAAAGCGCCGGTTCGCTCGCCCTGCCCGAGCTGCCGAACCTCGCCCCGGTCACCGCGCTCTTCTCCATGCGGACGCCGATGCGCGCGTGGTACGCCGGGCCGGACCGCTACCGCGTCGACATCCTCGGCACGGCCGGCGAGCACGACGTCTACCGGCTGCCCGACGGCGAATACACCTGGGACTACGGCGACAACACCCTGACCGAGCTGGTCGGCGAGCCGACCGTCCGGCTGCCCCGCGCGGGGGACCTGCTGCCGCCCGAGCTCGCGCGGCGGATCCTCCGGGCGGCGAAGGACGACCCGGTGAGCGCGTTGCCGGCGCGGAACGTCGCCGGCGTCGCCGCGTCCGGTCTCCGGCTCGTCCCCGCCGACCCGGACACGACGATCGGGCGGGTGGACGTCTGGGCCGATCCGGGGACCGGCCTGCCGGTCCGCGTCGAGGTGACGGCCCGCGGGCACGACGCGCCGATCCTGGTCACCGAGTTCCAGGAGCTGGCGCAGACGACGCCGGTCGTCGAGGCGCCGCGGCCCGTGCTCGGCTCCGGGTTCACGGTCGCGAGCGCGCCCGACGTCACGAACGCCCTGGGCGCGCTGGGCGAGGTCCCGTTGCCGGCGACCCTGGCCGGGCGCCCGGTCGCGTCGTCGAACTTCGGCGGTGTCGAGGGCGCCGCGCTCTACGGCTCCGGGCTGGCGGCCTTCGCGGTGATCGCCGTGCCGCGCGCGGTGGCCAACGCGGCGGGCGACGCGGCCGGGAAGGCCGGCGCGGTGCAGGTCAAGCTGGCCGCCGGGACCGTGGTGCAGCTGTCGATCACCCCGTTGTCCCTGGCGATCGTCCGCTCGGCCGTCTCCCGCCGCTCGTACCTGCTGGCCGGGACGGTGACGCCCCAGGTGCTGCGGGCGGTCGCGGACGAGCTGTCGCGGCTGCGCCGGAGCGGCCGATGATCGTCACGCGCGCGCTGACCAAGCGGTACGGCCGCACCCTCGCCGTCGACGCCGTCGACCTCGAGGTCCGCGAAGGCGACCGCTACGGCTTCCTCGGCCCCAACGGCTCGGGCAAGACCACCCTCGTCCGGATGCTGCTCGGCCTGGTCTACGCCACCAGCGGCGAGATCGAGGTGCTCGGGAAGCCGGTCCCGAAGCGGGTCGCCGAAGTGCTGCCGGACGTCGGCGCGCTCGTCGAAGGCCCGGCCGCGTACCCGCACCTGTCCGGGCGGCGGAACCTCGCCCTGCTCGACGCGGCCGGACGCGGCGGCGGCCGGCCCACGCGGCGCCGTCGCATCGACGAGGCCCTCGACCAGGTCGGGCTGGGCGGGGTCGACCAGCGGCCGGTGAAGGCGTACTCGCTCGGCATGCGGCAACGGCTGGGGCTCGCCGGCGCGCTGCTGCGCCGGCCGCGGCTGCTGGTCCTGGACGAGCCGACGAACGGGCTCGACCCCCAGGGCATCAAGGAGATCCGGGAGCTGCTCGTCGAGCTGAACTCCGGGGGCACGACGGTGTTCCTGTCCAGCCACCTGCTGGCCGAGGTGGAGCAGCTCTGCACGCGCGTCGGCGTCGTCGACCGCGGCCGGCTCGTGCTGGCGGAAGATCTGTCGACGCTGCGGGCGGCGACCGGCCGGGTGCTGGTCGGCACGCCGGACGCCGCGGCGGCGGCCGCCGTCCTCGACGGGCAGCTCGAGGCCCGCGACGGCGACCGCCTGGTCATCCGGCACGGCGACCCGGCGGCGTTGAACGCGCTGCTCGTCGAGGCGGGGGTGCGCGTGACGTCCATCCACGCCGAGCAGCGGACGCTCGAGCAGATCGTCCTCGACGTGACGGGTCCGGGCTCGGACCGGTTCGGGGTGACCGGGTGATCGGCGTCGAACTGCGGAAACTCGCGCTGCGGCCGCGGGTGTGGGTCAGCGTGCTGCTGCTCTGCCTGCTGCCGGCCATCGTCGGCGTCTTCCTGGCGACGGCCGACTTCGCGCCGCCGCCCGGCCAGGGCGGGGCGTTCCTGTCCGCGGTGGTGAACGACGGCGCGCTGTTCCCGGCCGCCGCGCTCGCCCTGGTGCTGCCGCTGTTCCTGCCGATCGCGGTCGCGGTCACCGCGGGCGACTCGATCGCCGGTGAGGCGTCCACCGGGACGCTGCGCTACCTGCTGGTGCGCCCGGTCGGCCGGACGCGGCTGCTCGGCGCCAAGATGGTCGCCCTCGCCGTCTACGTCACCGCCGCGATCGTCATCGTGGTGCTGACGTCGCTGGTGCTCGGCGTGATCCTCTTCGGCACCGGCGGCAATCCGGGCGTCGCCGGCCCGGGCGGGCAGCCGACCGGGGTGACGTCGTTGTCGGGGCAGTCGCTCAGCTCGTCCGGGCTGGGCCTGCGGCTGCTGGGCGCGGTGACCTACATCGTGGTGTCGATGCTCGGCTTCGCGGCGATCACGGTGTTCCTCTCGACGGTGACCGACTCCGCGCTCGGCGCCGCGCTGGGCGGGCTGGCCGCGCTGATCACGAGCTCGGTGCTGGAGACCCTGGACGCGGCGGCGTCGGTCAAGCCCTACCTGCCGACGCACTACTGGCTGTCGTGGATCGACTTCTTCCGCGATCCGGTGCTGTGGCGCAACATCGACCACGGGCTGCTGCTGCAGGCGGGTTACATCGTCGTGTTCTTCGGGGCGGCGTGGGCGAACTTCGCGACGAAGGACGTCACGAGCTGACGCACTCGGCCGGGGCTTCGAGCGGGCTCGTCCCCAAGGCCTGCAGCACGAGTTCGGTGACGGCGGGATCGGTCGGCAGGTCGCCGTGCGCGGCCTGGTTGCCGGGGCACACCTGCTGCAGGGCGACGTTGACGGCGCCGTCGAGCCGCGCCGAGTCCGGCGGGGTGACCGTCTCGTCCCGTTCGGTCCAGATCGACAGCCACGGCAGGGTCGGCGGGAGCGGTTCCTTCGCGAGCTCCTGCAGGAGGGTGCTGCCCGGCGCCAGCTGGACGCACGCCGTGGGACACGCGCCCGGGACCAGCGCGCCGCCCGCCGTCGCGAGGCCCGTGCCGTGCATCGGCGCGCCGAGCGTCACGACCCGGCGGGCCTGGTGTTCGCCACCCTCGCGGCTGACCCAGAGCCGCGCCACGACGCCGCCCGCGGAGTACCCGACGACGTCGACCGAAGGCGCTCCCTGCTCGTACGCCCGTTCCACGGCTTCGGCGAGGACGGCGGCCTGTTCGACCAGGTCACCGGTGCCGTCGCCGGCCAAGGTGAGCACCTCGGTGGTGCGGCCGGTGGCCTGCCGGATCCGCGCGGCGAGGGCGTTGAGCCCGCCCTGGCCGCCGCCGTAGCCGGGCACGAGCAGCACCGGGCCCGGCCGGTTCTGGTCGGGGGTCCCGGCCCGCGGCGCCGCGCTGGAGCCCGAGGTCGCGACGACGGCCGCGACGAGCACGGCCACCACGACGACGGCCACGCCCCCCATCAGCAGGCGCCGCCGGGGACTGATGCCGCGCCACCAGGCCGTGATCCGCACTCGTCCATGATGACCGCGCCGGCGCGTGGACGGCGTGTGCTCAGAGGCCGGCCCAGCCGGTGGTGACCGTCGTGCCGTCCGTCGCCGTCAGCCGGACCCGCGTCGCGCCGCGGGGCAGCCCGGCCGCCGTGAACCAGCCGTCGGCGTCGACCGGCCGGACGTGCCGTTCGCCCGCCACCTCGATCACCGCGTCGCCCGTCGTGCCGGTGACCAGGCCGCGCAGGACGACCCGGCCGTCCGCGTACTCCACCTGCAGCTCCACCGACACCCGCGGCGACTCGAAGGACAGCAGGCGGACGTCGTCGCCGTCGGCGCGGACCGAGCCGGCCGCGGCCAGGTCGGAGTCGAAGGCGAGGCCGGCCAGTTCGGCGTCGAGGTCGCGGGTGGCCAGCGCGGCGCGGGCCTGGCGCAGGACGAGGTCCGGCACCGGGTCCGCCTGTGCCGCGGCCGACCGCAGGTCGGCGAGCAGTTCGTCGTCGTCGGTCACGTCCGGTCCTCCCTGCCGAGCCCGGTCCGGTCCGCCCGCTCGCGCAGGTGGGCCAGGCAGCGCTGCCGGGTCGGGCCGATGCTGCCGACCCGCATGTCGAGGGCGGCCGCCACCTCCGCGTACGACGGCGGCGGGCTGGCCATGAGCACCCGCAGCAGGCGCTGGCACTGCTCGGACAGCAGGGCCAGCGCGCGCCACAGGGCCGCGTTGCGTTCGTCGAGCAGCAGGGCCGCGTCGACGGCCGGGCCGGGCGTGGGCTCGGACTGCCAGACCTCGTCGTCGACCGGGCGTTCGCGGCCCGCGCGGCGGATCTGGCGGAGGCACTCGTGCCGGGCGGTGGTCGCCAGCCACCCGGGCAGCCGGTCCGGGTCCTTGATCCGGCCGAGGTTTTCGACCAGCTTCAGCCACGTCGTCTGGACGACGTCGGCCGCGTCGGCGTCGGAAAGCCGGTGGGCACGGGCGATCGACCAGAGCAGGCTCGCGTACCGCTCGACCAGCGCGTCCCAAGCCGCCTGGTCGCCGCGCGCGGCGGTTTCGAGCAGGGTCGTGGTGTCCACATCACCTCCGCTTGACCCACTCAGCCTAGCCAACAGCGGCCCTTCGGACCTGTACGCCATCGGGGGACTCCTTCGCGGTCATCCCTCCCGTCAACCCGATCCGGCGGGCGGCCGGGAAATACACCCGTTCGCGCTGAACCGGCGCGCGGGAGCCGTCGTGTGCCCCGTGGGAGTGGTGGAGACAAAACGGGGTGAGCCGATCATGCGGATGCGGACCACTGTGCTCGTCGTACCGGTGCTCGTGCTGGAGCTGGCCGCCTGCGGGCAGCCGGTGGTGGTGGAGGAGAAAGTCGGCAGAGCGCTGCCGGTTCCGGCGAGCACCGGCGTACCCGGGTGCACGTGGCTCGGGGACACGCCGGTGGCGCCGGACCGGGTCGTCGTGAAGCTTTGGTTGAACGGGTCGAGCGTCAGGTAGGCCGTCGCCGGATTTCCGTCGTCGACCAGGGATTCGTGGTGGCCGACGTCGTCGAAGGCGAACGCGTCGGCCATCTGCGCGTGGATCTTGCGCGCGTAGTCCTGCAGCACGTTCGCGGGCAGGGCGCCGGTTTCGATGCGGTGGCCCGGGGCGAGCGCGCGCAGGACCGTGCCGTCGGCGCGGGTGCGGATGAGGTTGGCCCAGCCGCCCGGCCGGCCGCGCAGCGCCGTGTAGAACCGTTGTAGCCGCCCGGTTTCAGGGGCCCGGTGTTCTTGGTGGTGCCGCCGACGGGCTGCACGCCGACCGCGTACGGCGCCGAGGACATGTCCACCTGGGTGCTGTTGATCCAGAGGCCCCCGTCGTCGAGCCGGTGATCGCAAGTTGTTCAGACCATTTCAGAGCCGGCGTCCTGGCGAGGGGTTGTCGAAGGCCGATATTCAGCCCCCGTCCGGACCAGCGGACGGCGCCGGGTTCGACGCTGGGCTCGGTGCTGGGCGAGCACGACGGCGGCGAGCACGATCGCGGCGCCGAGGAGCTGCCACGCCGTCAGCCGCTGGCCGAGCGCGAGCCAGCCGAGCAGGGTCGCGACGACCGGGCTCAGCAGGCCGAGGAACGTCACCTGCGTGGGGGACAGCGCGCGGATCCCGCGGAACCACAGGCTGTAGGAGAGCGCGGCGCCGATCAGCGCGAGGTAGCCGTAGCCCGCCAGGTTCGCGCCGGTGAGCGCGGCCGGCGGCGGCCCTTCGACGGCCAGCGCGACCGGCACGAGCACCAGTCCGCCGGCGACGAGCTGCCAGCCGGTCGTCGCCAGCAGCGGCGCGGGGGACGTCCAACGCTTGCTCAGCACGACACCGGTGGCCATCACGACGGCACCCCCCGCGGCGGCGGCGACGCCGAGCGCGTCGAGGCGTGCGTCGGACTGCAGGACCAGCAGGCTGACGCCGACGACCCCGGCGATGCCGGCCAGGACGGTCCGGCGGGTCAGCCGCTCGCCGAGCAGACCGGTGGACAGACCCGCGACGATCAGCGGCTGCAGCGCCCCGAGCGTGGCGGCGACCCCGCCCGGCAGCCGGTAGGCGGCGATGAACAGCAGGGCCAGGAAGGCGCCGATGTTCAGCGTGCCGAGCACGAGCGAGCGCCACCACCAGTCGCCCTTCGGCAGGCGCCGGGTGAGGGCGACCAGGAGGAGCCCGGCGGGCAGGGCCCGCACGACCGCGGCGAGCAGCGGGCGGTCCGGCGGCAGGAATTCGGTGGTGACGAGGTAGGTGGAGCCCCAGATGGCCGGGGCGAGGGCGGTGAGGACGAGCGTTTTGTTTAGCACTAAGGCAGATTACCTCAGCGCTAAGGTAAATGGCCAGTCCGGTCGACACGGACGGCTTCGAGCCCCGCGACGGCTTCGCCGCTTGGGCTACCGCGTTGACCGGCAGCCGGGTGCGTGGACCGACCGGGCGCCGGCGTGTCCTCGGCGGAGGACGCGGCGCCTCGTGGGGGCGTCCGTCGCGACGGCACGCGTCCGCAGTCCTGCCCCAGCCGTGCCGGGCGACGCGAGTGTCCGAAGAGGCGCTACTGCTCACTTACCGCTAAGCAATCGGTTACGCTGGGCCGATGGCCGACCACGTGGACCGCGTCCTCGAGCAGTGGCACGCCGAGCGTCCCGACCTCGACGTTTCCCCCATGGCGGTGATCGGCCGGCTGTCGCGCCTGGCCGCGCTGGTCGACACGGAGCTGCGCCGCACCTTCGCCCGCCACGGCCTGGACCGGCCGACCTTCGACGTCCTGGCGACCCTGCGCCGCAGCGGGCCGCCCTACCGGCTGACGCCGACCGAGCTGATGCGCTCGGCGATGGTGACGTCGGGGGCGATCACGCAGCGGCTGGACAAGATGGAGGCCCGCGGGCTGGTCGAGCGGACGCCGAACGAGGCCGACGGGCGGGGTGTGCGGGTCGCGCTGACCGACGCCGGGGGCGAGGTGATCGACCGGGCCCTGCCTGACCACGTGGAGACCGAGCACCGGATTCTGGGCGCGTTGAGCCGGGCCGAGCGCGACGAACTGGCCGCGACGCTGCGGACGTTGCTCGAGAGCCTCGGTGGCGCGGGCTCCTAGGAGATCTGCCGGACCGGTTCCTCGCCGAGCAGGTAGTCGAGGTCGATGCGGCCGCCCGCGGCCGCGAGGACCGCGTCCACCGCCAGGTCCACGTCCAGCTTGCGGCCGTGCTGGTCCGCGTACGCCCGCATCAGGTTGCCGATGTGCCGTTCCGGGTTGCGCCACGTCGGCCACCGCAGGGACGCCTGCTTCGCCAGCCTCGTGAAGTCGGACTGGCGCTCCGTCGCCTCCAGGAGCCACTCCAGGTAGACGCGCATCGCGTGGAAGGCCGTGTGGCCCGGGTTCGCCACCGGGCCGTGGCCCGGCACGAGCGTCCGCGGGCGGAACGTGTCCTGGAGCCAGTCGAGCGCGTCGAGCCAGCCGGGGATCGAGCCGTGCAGGGCCACCGGGGTGTCGCCGATGACCACCAGGTCGCCGGTGAACAGCGTGCCCGAGCGCGGCTCGTGCACGACCAGGTCGCCGGCCGTGTGGGCGACGCCCGGCACCGCCACGACGTCGGCGACCGCGTCGCCGAGGTCGAGCCGCCGCCAGCCGGGGACCGGGCGGACCGCGTCCGGCTCCGGCGGCTCCAGCACGCCCCACCGGGTGCAGGTGAAGACGTTGCCGTACGTCTGCGGCCCGGCCTTGACCAGCTCGACGCTCCCGGGCGCGGCGAGTGCGGTCCCGCCTTCGCGCAGCGCGACGCCGAGGCCGTTGTGGTGCTCGCCGTGCGCGTGCGTGATGACGACGGTCAGCTCCTGGTCGCCCGCGTACTTGCGGACGTCGCGCAGGAGCTCCAGCGTCGCCTGCTCGGTCCCGCAGGTGTCGATCAGCACGACGCCCGCGCTGCCCTGGATCCAGCCGCTGTTCGCGACGAACCACTCCGCCGGGCTCTTCACGTACGCCACCACACCCGGGCGTGCGTGCCGGAGCGGGACGATGTTCGATCTGACGGCCGGCATTGCTTTCCTCCCCTGAACGGACGAAGCGGTTAACGACGGTGACCGGAGCAGGTTGCGCGCTTTCTTCCGGAATGTTCAGGCCGGTACCTGCCAGCGCTGGTTCGCGGTCGCCGCGCACGTCCGGATCTGCAGGCGGGTGCCGTCGGCCGACGAGCCGCCGGCCGCGTCGAGGCACTTGCCCGACTGCGGGTTCAGCAGGGTGCCGTCGGCCCGCGCCTGCCACGTCTGCGCGCCGGTCGCGTTGCAGTCCCACAGCTGGACGAGGGTGCCGTCCGCCGTCCCGCTCGACGCGACGTCGAGGCACTTGCCCAGCGCGCGCAGCGTCCCGTTCTGCTTCGTCCAGCGCTGCGCCGCGGTGGTGTTGCAGGTCCACAGCTGCACCGCGGTGCCGTTCGCCGTGTTCGACGCGCTGACGTCGACGCACTTGCCGCCGAGCCCGGTGATCGTCCCGGCGGGGTAGGGGGTGCCGCTCGCGATGAGGTACGCGCTCGTCGCGACGTTCCAGTGCGTCGCCAGGTAGCTGCCCGGCGCCGGGTTGGTGTTGAAGTAGTCGTCACCGAGGCAGTCGAGCTGGTTCTCGGGCGCGCCGGGGCAGACCTTGACCAGGCCGCCCGGCGGGTTCGGCAGGCCGCCGTCGTCGTAGCACATGATGTCTTCGTCGTCCCAGCAGTGGCCGAAGGCGCTGGAGTGCGGAGCGCTGCGCTGGACGGCGCCGAGGGTGTGCAGGAGCTCGTGCCCGGTCGCCTGCCACGACCAGCAGCCGGTGCCGACCGTCGCGTAGTGCGGGCCGGCGTTGTACGGGTTGCCCGCGCCGGGGCTGTCGTCGCCGCCGTTGCCGAACGCGAGGCCGCAGCCGTCCTTGTCGTACCAGACGATGTACTTGCGGTCGGCGCGGTTGTAGCCCTGCGCCTTGACGGCGTTGGTGATCGTGTCGACGGTCGCCATGTCGGCCTGCGCGATCGTCACGTTCGCGACGGTCGCCCGGCAGCCGGCGTCGGTGACGTACCGGACGTGGCGCACGCCGCCGCCGAGCCGGCTCGCGGCTTCGACGAAGGCGTCGTCGATCTGGTTCGCGAATGCCTGGAACCGGTCGAGGAATTGGGAATACCGGTCGGTTTGCCCGTTTCCCCGGACGTAGAGTGCCTGCACGCGTTTCCCGCTGGTTCCGTCGCCGTCGCAGACGGCCGAAAGCGGGGCCGCGGCGACGGCCGAAGGCGTGCGGAGCGGTTCGGGCAGCTGCTCGGTGCCGTCGGTTCCGGCGGCGGCCGAGGGGAGGAGCGCGGTGGCGAACACGGCGGCGGTGCACAGCGCGGCGAGGCGCCAGATCCTTGTGGTCACGGAAAATCCCGCCTTTCCCGGTGCGGCAGTTGACGAGAAGTGCGGTCTAGACCAATGGGAATGATAGGAGGGCCATGAACGGCTGTCACTGACAAGAACGGACAGCGCTGGGTGAACTCCCCGCCGGGTGCGGCAATTTCTGTCGGTCGACCGGTCGGGAATCGTTGCGGACCGCTGATCGGCAAAGGGTCTTGACAGTCGATCACGACCGTCCATACTGGTATATACCTTTATGGGAGGGTCCGGGCGAAACAAATAGGGGCTTCGCGCTCGTGGGCCGACGGAAGGTCTGAGGGGTCCTTCCGTCGGCCGCGCGGAGTCGCCGTTCATCGCCGGTCACGGGCAGTGTTGACACAGATACTGGTACGAACCAGTATGTCTCCTGCCGTCCGGGAGGAGAAACATGGCGGGGGCACACGTCCGGATCGACAACCGGCTGATCCACGGGCAGGTCACCGTCGCCTGGACCCGTCGCCTCGGCGTCCGGCGGCTGTTCGTCTGCAACGACGACGTCGCCGCCGACGACCTGCAACGGGTGTTGCTCCCGCAGGCCGCCCGCGGGCTGCCGACCGACGTGCTGTCGGTCGCCGACACGCTCACCGCACCCGCCGGCGAGGATGTCATGATCGTCGTCAAGCACCCGGAAGACGTCTTCCGCCTGGTCGAGGGCGGGCTGCGGCCGGAGGTCGTCAACGTCGGCAACGTCGCGCCCCGGCCGGGCACGGAGTACACCATGATCACCCGCTCGATCGCGGTCACCGCGGACGAGGCCGACGCCTACCGGAAGCTCGCGGCGGCGGGCATCCCGCTGGTCACCCAGCTGATGCCGCAGGACAAGCCCGCCGAATTCGTCCCGTTGCTCGACCGGAAAGGGCTCTAGCCCCGCATGCTCGTCGCGCTGGCCCTGACCATCTGGGCGATCTACTGCACCTACGACGGCCTCGGCCCGTTCCTGATCTACGCGCAACGGCCGCTCATCGCCGGCTCGGTGGCCGGGCTGATCACCGGGCACCCGCTGCTCGGCCTGCTGATCGGCGCGACGCTGGAGCTGGCGGCGCTCGGCGTCTACACCTACGGCGGCGCGACGATCCCGGACTACCAGACCGGCGCGATCGTCGGCACCGCGCTGGCCGCGGGCGCCGCCGGCGACGTGGCCGCGCAGGCGGCGATCGGCATCGGCGTCGGGCTGCCGGCGGCGATCCTGCTGTCGGCGCTGGACCCGGTCGGCAAGATGGTCACCACCGCGCTGGTGCACCGCGCCGACGGCTACGCGGCCGACGGCAACGCGCGCGGCCTGGCGATGATCCACTGGCTGAGCCTGGTGCCGTGGGCCGCCGTGCGCGCGATCCCGACGTTCCTCGCCGCGCTGGCCGCGTCCGGCGGTCTGGTGAAGGACATCACCGCGAGCATCCCCGCCGGGTTCGTGCAGGGCATGACGCTGGCCGGCTCGCTGCTGCCGGCCGTCGGCTTCGCGCTGCTGCTCGGCATGATGGAACTGCCGAAGTACTGGTACCTGCTGCTGATCGGGTTCGTCGGGTTCGCCTACCTGCACCTGCCGGTGCTGGGGATCGCGCTGGTCGGCATCGCCGTCGCCATGCTGTTCGTGACGCTCAAGCGCGACGAACCCGTGCTCGCGGTCCCCGAGGCCGCCGCCGACGAACCCGCCGCGGACCCGCGGCTGACCAAACAGGACCTGCGCCGCGTGTTCCGCCGGTACTTCTGGTCGAGCCAGATCTCCTGGAACTACGAGCGGATGCAGGCCCTGGGCTTCGCGTACTCGATGGAACCGGTGCTGCGCCGGCTCTACCCGGAGAAGGCCGACTACGTCGCCGGCCTGCAGCGGCACCTGCAGTTCTTCAACACCTCGGTGCTCATCGGCGGCCCGCTGATCCTCGGCTCCTCCGTCGCGCTGGAGGAGGCGGGCACGCCCAAGTCGGCCGCGAGCACCAAGGTCGCGCTGATGGGGCCGCTGGCCGGCATCGGTGACACCCTCGTCTTCGCGCTGTACAACAGCATCGTCTTCACCATGGGCGCGTCGTGGGCGTTGCAGGGCAACTGGCTCGGCCCCGTCTTCGCCGCGGTGATGGTGCTCGTGCCGTACGCGCTGGTGCGGCGCTGGCAGTTCGGGTTCGCCTACCGTGAAGGGAAGCGGCTGGCCGGGCACCTCGCCGCCGGCGCGCTCGCGCGCGTCGCGCAGGGGGCGACCGTGCTCGGGTTCGTCGTGCTCGGCGGGTTCATCCCGTCGATAGTCAAGGTCGTCACCACGCTGACCTACCGGCAGACCACCACGGTCCAGGGGCAGCCGGTGACGCAGGCCGTGGCGATCCAGGACCGGCTCGACGAGCTCGTGCCGTTCCTGCTGCCCGTGCTGGTCACCGCCGGGGTGTACCTGCTGACGGCCAAGGCCCGGCTGCGGCCGGTCTGGGTCATCGCCATCGTCGTCGTCGCCGGGGTGGTCCTGGGGTGGCTCGGCTGGTTCGCGCCGTCGGCCCCGGCGAAGAGTTAGGAGTCCGCCATGAGCGTCCCGATCATCCTCGCCGGGCACGGCCGCCTGCCCTCCGGCGTCGGGGAAGCCGCCGAGATGATCCTCGGCCCGCAGTCGCGGCTGAAGGTCTGCGAGCTGAGCCCGCGCGACAGCCCCGCGGAGTTCGGCGCCCGGCTGCTCGCGCTGGCCGGCGACGCCACCGAGGTGCTCGTGCTCGCCGACCTGCACGGCGGCTCGCCGTTCAACGCCGTCCGCGCGCTCGCCGCCACGCCCGGCATGCGCTTCGAGCTGGTCTCCGGGCTCAACCTGCCGATGCTGCTGGAGGTCCTGCTGCACACGACCGGCGACGTCGCCGAGCTCGCCGGGGTGGCCCGCGCCGCCGGCCGCGACGGCGTCGTCGACGTCCTGGAATCCACCTGGTGACCGCCGCGCTCCTGCTCGCGGCGCAGGACGTCCGGATCACCCCGGGCCCGGGCCACCCGCTCGGCGGCTACCTGGCCCGGCACGGCGTCGCGACCGGCACGCACGACGACCTCGAGGCGTCGCTGATCTGGCTGTCCACAGAGGACGACCCCGGGGTGCTGTGGGTGGCGCTGGACGCGCTCGCGGTCGACGCCGGGCTCACCCGGACCCTGGCGGACGCCGTCGCGGCGGCGGTGGGCATCGACCCGGACCGGGTGCTCGTGTGCGCGTCGCACACGCATTCGGGACCGGAGGGCTGGACCGGCCCGCTGCACCCCGGGCTGCCGGGGCGGCGCGACGCCGGGCTGGTCGGGCGGATGGCGGAGAAGGTCACCGGTGCCGCGCTGCGGCTGCGCCCCGGCCGCGGGCGGGTGCGGGCGCGCTGGCACGCGGGCGAGACGGAGGCCGTCGGCGGCAACCGCTACCGGCCGGACGGGCCGCACGACACGTCGTTCGGCGTGCTCGAGCTGCGCCGCGACGACGGCACCCCGGCCGCGCTGCTGTTCGACTACGCCAGCCACCCGACGGTGCTCGGCCCGGAGAACCTCGACTGGTCGGCCGACTGGCCGGGCGCGGCCCGCCGCGAGCTGGCCGCGTTGGTCGGGCAGCCGGTCTCGGCGTTCCTCCAGGGCGCGGCGGGCGACGCCAGCTCGCGTTTCGTGCGCCGCGGCCGCGGCCACGACGAGGTCCGCACGCTCGGCGGCCACCTGGCGACGTCGATCGCGGGCACGCTCGCGGCGGCCGCGGTGTCGTCGGCGGTCACCGGCCCGGTGCGGTTGTCGCGGTCCACGCTGCACCTGCCCTACCGCGACGTGCCGTCCCTGGAAGACAGTCTGGAGCTGCGGCAGTCGGCCGAAGCGGCGTGGCAGCGCGAGCTGTCCCGCCACGGCGACGACCACCCGGCCGTCCGGATCGCGCGGACCCGGTACGAGGGCTGCGCGATGCTGGCCGCGATGGCCGCCACCGACCGGCCCACCGGGTGCGCCGAGGTCCCGGTCACCGTGGTGTCGCTGGGCGAGATCGCCTGGCTGCACACGCCGTTCGAGCTGTTCGCCTCGCTCGGCCTGCGCATCCGGCGGGGCAGCCCGTTCCGGCACACGAGGGTGATCGGCTACACCGACGGCTACCTGGGCTACCTGCCGGACGCCGACGGCCACCGTGACGGGATCTACGAGTCGTACGTGACGCTGTTCGGCCCGGACGCCGCGGACGTGCTGGTGGAGCACGGCCTGAAGCTGCTGCGGGCCCACCACGTCAGCTGCTAGGGCCGCCGAGGGGGAACCCGAAGCGGAACACGGCGACGGCCAGGATGGGCTCGGACGAACCGGCCGCGTCCGGGGCGCGGCTTCGACCCGTGCGGCGGAGGCCAACCAACGCCGACGAGCGCGGGTGCCCGGCTCAAGCAGGGCTGCGGCGGGCCTGGGTGAAGACCGTGTAGCGGTCCGCCCGGTACAGCGACCGGCCCGCCTCGATGACGCCGCCGCTTTGGTCGTGCAGGGTTCCCTCGATGATCAGGCAGGGCTGGGTGGCTTCGATGCCGAGCAGGGCCGCGTCGTGGCTGTTCGGGAGGACCGCCGAGATCGCCGTGTCGTTCCACTCCGGGCGGACGCCCCAGCGTTCCTCGATCGTGCGGTGCAGGGACTGCGTTTCCCAGTCGAACAGCTCGATGTCCGGGAACCGGTCGACGGACAGGTTCGTGCGCTCGACCGCGAACGGCTCGTCCTCGACGTACCGCAGCCGCTCCAGCCGGAACACCCGGGCGCCCGGGGGCACGTTCAGCCGCCCGGCGATGCGCGGGCCCGCGCACTCCACCTCCGCGTGCAGCACCTTCGTCTTCGGCACCACCCCGCGGGCCTTCATGTCCTCGGTGAACGACGTCAGCATGTCGATGTGCGCCGCCTGCCGTTCCGCCGTGAACGTCGCCGTGCCGTGCTGGCGGTACAGGACGCCGTCCGCGACGAGGCGGTTGATCTCCTGCCGCACGGTGCCGCGGGCGACCTGGAAGTGCTCGGCGAGGAAGCGTTCCGACGGCATCAGCCGGCCGGGGCCCGCCTCCGTCGCGACGCTTTCGAGGATTTCGCGGAGCTGGTCGCCTTTCGGCCGCCCCGGCTGCAGTGCGTCCGGGAGCCGGAGATCGCTCGCGGGCACGTGTTTCGGACGGGGCATGGCTTCAGTATGTCGCGCCGCACGGGCGGAGGTAACTCCCGGCGCGGCTCATCCGGTGGCCTGACCGGCCAGTCCGGCCAGGAAATCCCTGGCGAGAGCCTCGCCTGTGACGTGCCCGACGGCGCGGTAGAGAGCGCGGGATTCGCGGGCCGTCCCGTCGGCGAGCGTCGACCGGCCCGCCGCGGCTTCCACCGCCGCCAGCCCGAGCAGGGCTTCCGCCTCCACCACGCGGAACCCGCCCGCCCGCGCCGCGTCGAGCGCCGTCCGGGCGTGCTCGCCCGCCTCGCCCGGGCGGCCGCCGGCGGCCAGGACGCGCGCCAGCGTCGCGGCCGCCTCGGCGAGCTGGCCCCGCAACCCGGACTCCGCGGTCAGCTCCCGGGCCTCACGCAGGACGCGCTCGGCGGCACCGAGGTCACCACGGCCCTCTTCCGCCCGGCCGAGCGCGATCAACGCGGCGGCCTCGACCTGCCGGTCGCCGTCGCGGCGGACGCACTCGAGCGCCGCTTCCGCCGTCCGCGCGGCTTCGTCGTGGTCCCCGCGGGCGATCTGCAGCGCGCTCACGGCGTTGAGCGCGGTCGCCTCACCGAAGCTGGACCCGACGTCCCGGAAGGCCAGCAGCGCCTGGTCGAGGACGTCCCCGGCCTCCGCCAGCCGTCCCGTCGCGAGCAGCACCCAGCCGAGGTCGGCGAGGTTCGCGGCCTCCCAGAACGCGAGGTCCTCCTTGCGGGCCAGCGCGATCGCCTCGACCAGGCAGTCCTCGGCCTGCTCCAGCCGGCCCAGCTGCCGGTAGTGGCAGCTCAGCGAGTTCAGCGCCAGCGCCTCGCCCGACCGGTTGCCCAGCTCGCGGAACAGCTGGATCGCGCGGCGGCTGTGTTCGACGGCCTCCGACAGCCGGCCGGTCCACTCCAGCATCGCCCCGAGGTTCGCGACGGCCGTCGCCTCGCACTCGCGCCAGCCGCACGCCCGGCTGGCCAGCACCGCCTTCTCCGAGTGCCGGATCCCCGCCTCGTGCTGGCCCTCGCGGAAGTACGCACCGCCGATGGACAGGTGCACCAGCGCCTCGGCCGGCTGGGCGCCGTGCTCCTGCGCCGCGCGGAGCACGATCGGGGCGAGCTCCAGCCATTCGGCGCGGCGTCCGTGGTCGTGGAAGAACCGGCGCAACGCGTCCGCGAGGTACCAGGCCCCGGGGTACGGCCCGCGCGTCGCGGCCTGCCGCAGCGCGGCCGACAGGTTCGGCACCTCGACGTCCAGCCAGGCCACGGCCTCGGTGGCGCCGGCGAAGGCGACCGGGCTCGGCGCCGACGGCGCGTCTTCGCGGGGGAGCGTCACGATCCGCGCGCCGAGCAGGGCGACCGCGGCGTCCGCGGCCGCGCAGTAGCCGGTGAACAGCCGCTCCCACGCCCGGTTCCGCGCGGTTTCGTCTTCGTCGGCGCGGACGCACTGCTCGGCGTAGCGCCGGGCGAGGTCGTGGAACCGGTAGCGGCGGGGAGCGTGCGCTTCGAGGAGGTTCGCCGCGGTCAGCCCGCGCAACCGCCGGGTCGCCTCCTCGGCCGGCACCTCCAACAGGGCCGCCGCGGCGACCGCCGTGAAGTCGGCGCCCGGCACCAGCGCGAGCAGGCGGAACGCCTGGCGCAGCCCGGGCGCCAGGGCTTGGTAGGACACCGAAAACGCCTTCGCGACGGCGCTTTCCTCCGCGCCGTCGAAGCCGAGCTGGGCCAGCGGGTCGCCGCGCAGCTCGTCGACCAGCTCGCCGATGCTGGCGACGCCGGTGTTCGCCGCGGCGATCCGCAGGGCGAGGGGGTGGTGACCGCAGAGCCGGGCGAGCTCGGCGGCCGCCTCGGGTTCGGCGGCGGTCCGGTCGCCGAGCAACGCGGTGAGCAGCGCCTGCGAGTCGTCCTCCCGCAGCTGCGCCAGGCCGAGCGACCGCGCGCCGGTGCGCGCGACGAGCTCGTCGAGCCGGTGGCGGCTGGTCACCAGCACCCGCCCCGACGACGGCAGCAGCGGCAGCACCTGGGCGGCGTCGCGGGCGTTGTCCAGCACCACCAGGGCCTGCCGGTCGGCCAGCAGCGACCGGTAGAGCTTGCTCTGGTCGTCGACGCCCGGCGGCACGTCCCGCAGGTCGACGCCGAGGGTGCGCAGCAGCTGGGCGAGGGCGGCGGCGGGGGTGAGCGGCTCGTCGTCGGCGTCGAAGCCGCGCAGGTTCACGTACAGCTGGCCGTCGGGGTAGCGCGCCCGCGCGGTGTGGGCCCAGTGCACGGCCAGCGCGGTCTTGCCGACGCCGGCGGTGCCGGTGATCACCCAGACGTCGCCGGGTTCGTCGAGCGTGGCCAGCTCGGGTGCCCGGCCGGCGAACCCGCGGACGTCGAGCGGCAGTTCGGCGGGCTTCAGCGTGACCGGGGCCGCGACCGGCGCCGGGGCCGGCTCGCCCTCGTTGCGCAGGATCCGCATCCGCAGGTCCTGCAGGGCCTGGCCGGGTTCGATGCCCAGCTCGTCGACCAGCAGGTCGTGCGCCTGGGTGTAGGTCTCGAGGGCTTCCGGGGTGCGGCCGCAGCGGTGCAGCGAGAGCATCAGCGCGGCCCGCAGCCGTTCGCGGAACGGGTGTTCGTCGACGAGCTGCCGCAGCTCCCCGACCACTTCGCCGTGGCGCCCGGACGCCAGTTCCTGCTCGTACAGCTCCTCCAGCACGACGAGCCGGCGTTCGGCCAGCGCCGGGCCTTCGTGCTCGGCCAGCGCCTCGCTGACCCCGCCGAGCGGGGTGCCGTCCCACAGCGCCAGCGCGGCCCGCAGGTGCGTGACGGCCTCCGCCCCGGACGTGGCCCTGGCCTGCGCGACCTCGTCGTCGAACACGTCGAGGTCCCGGTCACCGGGAGCGACCTCGATCACGTAGCCGGGCGCGCGCCGCACGATGACGTCGCGGCCGAGGAGCTTCCGCAGTTCCGAGATGTGCACCTGGAGGCGCCCGCGGACGCTCGGCGGCGCGTTCTCGCCCCAGGTCAGGTCGATGAGGCGGTCTTCGGTGACCACGCGGTTGGGGTTGAGCAGGAGCGCGGCCAGCACGGACGTCTGTTTCTGGCCACCGGGCCGGAACGCCCCCGTGTCGCCGAGGACCGTCACCGGCCCGAGCAGGCGGTAGCGCACGTGTTGCCCCCCGAAGGCGGACCGAAGCGGAACGGAAGTGCCGTGGTCGACCCTAACCCCGGTCGAGAAGGAAGGGGGGCCACGGGTGGACACCGACGATCCGGAGCGCCTGTTGTTCGTTTGTTTCCCGGACGCCGGCGAAGCCGCCGGCCGCTACCGGGCCTGGCGCGATCCGCGGATCGCCGTCCACGTCGTCGAGCTGCCCGGCCGGGGCGAACGCCGGGACGAACACCCGTACCGGGACATGTGGCTGCTCGTGGAGTCGCTGGCCGCGGAGCTGGCCGGCGTGCTCGCCGGCCCGCACGTGCTGTTCGGCGCCGGGCTCGGCGCGCTGGTCGCGTACCGGCTGGCGCAGCGGCGGGTGGCCGCGGGACTGGGGGTCCCGCGGGCACTCGTCGTCGCCCACCAGGCCCCGCCGGACCGGGCCGCGCGGGCCGTGCCGGAGCAGGCGGAGCGCGCGGACGTGAGCCTGCTGGTCAGCGACGCGCACGTGCCGGCGGCGCCACCGTTGCCGTGTCCGATCCGGGGGTTCGGCGAGCCGCACGTGATGGCCGGCTGGGGTGAGCACACGGGAGCCGGGTTCGTGCTCACCCCGGCGCGGGCGCGGGACAGCGCCGCCCTGCTGCGCGACGCGGTCCTGCGCTCGGCCTACCTGATCTCGGCCTTGGCGGTGCAGGGGCCGGCGCCGCCGTCGAAGCTGACCGAGGCGTAGCTCGGGAGGTCCTGGGGGACCGTGACGTCCTCGGGGAGGTGGACGCTGAGCTTCGTGCCCGCGGTGCCGGTGAACGTTCCGGTGTAGACGGACGTGGTGACCCCCGCGTCGACGTAGGAGACGTCCAGCGCGAACGTCCCCGAGTCGCCGATGTAGGGGCCGCCGCCGATCGTCGCGACGGACGGGTGGTACTCCGTCTCGCCCGACGGCTGGTAGGTGACCGAGAGGGTGCCGCGGAACGGGCCCGCGGTGCAGCTCGACGACACCGTCTGCGCGCCGGTCGCGGACGCGTGCGCGGCGGGGGCGAGGACGACGGCCCCGAGGACGGCCGTGCCGATGACGGCTGGGATTGCGCCGGCTCTCATGTTGCGACTCCTCCTGATCGGGTGTGCGGCCGATGCTGCCGGACGCGACTTCCAAATTGCTTCCGTCCACTCGCGCCGCGCTCTTGGTGACCGGCCGGTCACGCGCCGCTCAATGTCCTTCGTGGACCGTGATTCCCCGTGGGGAATTGGCGGGCGGCGGGCGGTCGCGGAGGATCGCGGGGTGCAGACCGCCGCGATGAGGAGGAACCCCGTGCCCGACCTGGACCCGCAGACCCTGGCGAACCGGTACACGGCGCTCTGGATCGAGCCCGCCGTGGAGGCCCGGCGCGCGGAGATCCGCGCCCTGTGGGCCCCGGACGGCGCGCACGTCCTCCTGCCGCCGGAGGAAATGGTGCGGGTGGCGGCCGAACTCGGCTTCGGCTCGCCGACGCTGGAGGCCCACGGCCACGCGGCCATCGAGGCGCGGGTGACGCGCAGCTACGACCGGTTCGTCGCCTCGGGCGAGTACACGTTCCGCACCCGGCCGGGCGCGGTCCGGATGGGCAACGTGGTCAAGTTCGAGTGGGAGTCCGTCGCGGGCGATGTCGTGGCGGGCGGCGGGCTGGAGGTCCTGCTGCTCGACGCCGACGGCTTCATCAAGCGGGACAACATGTTCCCCCTCTGAGGCCCGGCGACGGCCGGGTGCGGGCACCGGGCCGCGAACCGGCGCAACCGGGCAGCGGACCACCCTCACTCCAGTTCGGCGATCCGCCGGGCCAGGTACCGGCGCTCGGCGTCGGTCGGAGCCAGTGCCAGCGCCGCCCGGTAGGCCTCGACGGCCTCGCCGTCCCGGCCGAGGCGGCGCAGGAAGTCCGCGCGGGTCGCGGGCAACAGGTGGTACCCCGCCAGCTCCCCTCCGTCGGCGAGGGCGTCGGCCAACGCCAGCCCGGCGGCCGGGCCGTCCGCCATCGCCACCGCGACCGCCCGGTTCAGCTCCACCACCGGGGACGGGTTCCGCCGCCCGACCAGCTCGTACAGCCGGGCGATGCGGGCCCAGTCCGTCTCCTCCGCCCGGACCGCCGTCGCGTGGCAGGCGGCGATCGCCGCTTGGAGCTGGTACGGGCCGGGGCGTCCGCGGCCCAGTGCGGCGTCCAGCACCTCGACGCCTTCGGCGATCAGCTCGCGGTCCCAGCGGGTGCGGTCCTGGTCGGCGAGGGTGACCACGTCGCCGCCCGCGTCCGTGCGGGTCGCGCGGCGGGCGTCGTGGAACAGCATCAGCGCCAGCAACCCGCCGGCTTCCGGCTCCTCCGGCATCAGCCCGGCGACGACGCGGGCGAGCCGGATCGCCTCCGCCGTCAGCGCCTGCCGCGTCAGGTCCGCGCCCGCGCTCGCCGCGTACCCCTCGTTGAACAGCAGGTACAGCACACCGAGGACACCCGCCGTCCGCTCGGGCAGCAGCTCGGCGGGCGGGACGCGGTACGGGATGCGCGCGTTGCGGATCTTCCGCTTGGCCCGCACGAGCCGCTGCGCCATCGTCGGCTCCGGCACGAGGAACGCGCGGGCGATCTCCGGCGTCGTCAGCCCGGCGAGCGTCCGCAGCGTCAGCGCCACCTGCGCGTCCAGCGGCAGGGCCGGGTGGCAGCAGGTGAACATCAGCCGCAGCCGGTCGTCCGGCACGGGGTCGGCGGCGGGAGCGCACCGGGCCTCGGGCGGGGTCGTGACGGCCAGGTCCCGCAGCCGGTTCGCCTCGGTGGCGCCGCGCCGCAGCCGGTCGAGCGCCCGGTTGCGGGCCGTGGTCGTCAGCCACGCCCCGGGACGGCGTGGCACGCCGTCCCGGGGCCAGGTGGCCAGTGCCTTGGTGAACGCCTCCTGGGCGCACTCCTCGGCCACGTCCCAGTCGCCGGTCACCCGGATCAGGGTGGCGACGACGCTGCCCCACTCGGTGCGGAAGGCCTCGTCGACCGCCGCGCGGACGGCGTCCGTCACTCCCACACCGGGCGCAGCTCGATCGCGCCGAACTTCGCGACCGGGTGCGCGGCGGCGACGTCGATCGCCTCGGCCAGGTCGGCGCAGTCGAGGATGTCGTAGCCGGCGATCTGCTCCTTCGTCTCGGCGAACGGGCCGTCCGAGACGAACGTGCCGCCCTCGCGCGGCCACAGCGTCGTCGCGTCGGCGACCGGCCGCAGCTGGTGGCCTTCGAGCCGGCGGCTCCCGGCCTCGGCGACCCAGTCGTGCGGGTGGTCCTCCGCGGTGCCGGCGAGCTCGGGGTCGACGCACACCCACATCAGGAACTTCATCGCTCAGTCCTCCCGGAACGGCCGGATCTCGATGGGGAACCGCCCCGCCGCGGGGTGGGCGGACGCGATCGCGATGGCGGCGTCGAGGTCTTCGCACTCGACGATCTCGACCCCGGCGATCCACTCCTTGGTCTCGGCGAACGGACCGTCCGTCCGCAGCCGCTTGCCGTCGCGCACCCGCACGGTGACGGCCTCGGCGGGTGGCCGCAGCAGCGTCCCCGCCCGGCTCGCCCCGCGTTTTTCGACGTCACGCAGCCAGGCGGCGAACTCCGGCTGGGCGTCGATCTCGCGGGGGCTCGGCACCTCCGTCCCCTCGTCGTTGCCGATCATCAGCATGTACCGCAAGGCTCCTCCTGGTGGTCCGGTGCAGCTTCTCACCGACCCGACGCGGCCGGTGCCCGGAATCGACAGGGGCCGGGGAAGATTTTCAGCCGGCTTCGGACGGCGCCAGCTCGAGGGCGTTCTCGGCGCCGCGGAGGAGGTCGGCGTAGGTGATCACCTCGACGCGGGAGAGGTGCGCGTTGTAGGTCCTGAGCGTCTCCGCGACCTGCTCGCGGGCCGCGGGGTCCGGGACGTGGTCGGGATGGCCGATGACGACCGTCGCGAACGCGCGCCGGCATTCGATGCCCAGCCGGTTCCGGATGACGTCGCGCTGCTCGTCGAATTCCCGCAGGTAGTTGAGGGTCTGGCCGACCGCTTTGTTCACCTCCGGGCCGACGACGAAGAACTCGCGGTGCTTCACGACGAGATCCGGGACGCACGCGCGTTTCAGCTCGACGACGTGGAGTGCGCCGTCGGCCCGGATGAGCGGGACGTCGAGCTGGGTCATCACCGTCAGGGACCGGCGTTTCGCCTTCTCGATGAACCGGCCGCCGAACATCCACCAGCTTTCGTCGAGAATCCGCTGGAATTCGTTCTCCTTGGCCGCCGGATCCCGGACGACCTCGGACAGCGCGGCGATGACGTCCCGTTGTTTCGCGGTCTGGATGCCGTCGAGCAGCACCTGGCCGGCCCCGTGCGCGGCGAGGACCGCGGCCGCGTTCGGCGCGTCCGCCAAGGCTTCCGCCAGCTGGGCCAGTTGGCCCGCATCGGCTTCCCCCGATCGGACCTTCCGGACGACTTCCGCGAGCGGCGCGCTCTGTTCGCCTTCCGGCTCGGGTGCCGGCTCCGGTGTTCCGAACCGCGCCGACAGGAACCGGTGCAGTGCGCCGATTGCGGCGTTCTCGCACGCCCATTGGCTGGCGCCGGGGCGCAGGTCGAAACCGGAACCGTCCGGCCGCGGTGTCCAGGAATTGACCATAAGAATCAGTTTTTCGCGCTCGTCCGGTTCGCGCGCGAACCAGATCGTCGCGGTTTTGTGGATCTCCGGGCTTTGGTGGATGACGGCCGTCTCGACGTGCCGGTAGCCATTCGGCGCTGAGCGTTCGATCCGTTTCCGGAGTTCTTCGGCGGAATCCGGTTGTTCGGCGGATGCGGTCACGCCGGGCGAGTCGGGCCGGGGACCGGCGGTGTTACGGCGGAGGGTCCCGGAGGCGCCCACAGGTAACGGCCAGGTATCGCCGACCTGCGATGTTGCGGTTACGTCACGCACGCGCTCTTCGTGGGTTTCTTTCCGCCGGGTTCCGACGCCCTGTGGGTGGATTACCCGTTCGGGCTGCTCGTCACTCTTTCGCGTGAACCTGGTGTGACATCTTTCTTGGCAACGTATTTGCGGACCCGGAAATCGTCATCTACAGTCCGGCGAATCACGGCTGGACAAGCCGGATTCCGTGATCGAAAGATTCTTTTCCGAGGAGTGGTATGCCCCAACGCGCCTCGACCCGCCGGCTTGCGCTGCTCGCCATGGTCGTTTCCCTGCTCGGTGCGTGCAGCCAGCCGGGCGGTTCCTCGTCCGCCGGTGCCGTCGAAAAGCCGTCGATCCGGGTCGCGATCCTCACCACCGTCGACCTCGCCACGCTGTGGCTGGCTCAGGAAGGTGGCTACTTCAAGGCCGAAGGGCTCGAGGTGCAGACCGACGTCGGCGCCAGCGGGCAGGAGACGCTGACCCGGATGGTGGGCGGCCAGGACGACCTCGCGCTGTCCACCTACACGCTGTTCTTCCTGGCGAAGAGCAGCGGCTCCGCGGATGTGAAGCTGGTTTCCGACGCCACTTCGGCCAGCCCGCGCAGCAACGTGGTCGTCACCGTGCCGAACTCGCCGGTGAAGACCGTGAACGACCTGGGCGGCAAGCGGATCGCGATCAGCTCGAAGAACGCCGCTTCGGACGTGCTGACCCAGTCGGTGATGCGCGACCACGGCATCGACACCGCCAAGGTGCAGTGGGTCCCGATGCCGCTGCCGGAGATGGGGGCCGCACTGGCGCAGGGCCGGGTCGACGCGGCCTACCAGCCGGAGCCGTTCCTCACCCAGGCCGCCAAGACGGCCGGCGCGTACCCGGTGGTCGACGCCGCCAGCGGCAGCACGCAGGCCTTCCCCCTCACCGGCTACGGCGCCACGGCCAAGTGGGCCCAGGACCACCCGAAGACCCTGGCCGCGTTCCAGCGCGCCATGCTCAAGGCGACGCGCGCCGCGGTGGACCGCGCCCGCGTCGAGCCGCTGGTGGTCCGCAACGCGCGGGTGGACCAGGACATCGCGAGCCTGATGGTGATGCCCGCCTTCGGGTCCACCCTGGACGCCCGCCGCATCCAGCGGGTACCGGACCTGCTGCAGCAGCTCGGCGTCATCCAGACGAAGCTCGACGCCTCTTCGATGATCGCTCCGCAGGCCAGCATCGGCTGAGCCGGGCCGGCACGGGAAGGGCGGGTGCGCACCGGCGCACCCGCCCTTCTCGCGTGGTGAGCACTTCCCCCGAGTACCGGTCTTGCCGAAATTTTCGGACCGGCCGGGAAGATCCGGTTTTCGGTGGTTCGCACCTTGACACGACCGGCGCCGCACCCCACCCTCTTCATACCGACCGCGCGGTACGGCCTGGTCCACATGGTGAGACGGGAGTCATCGATGACCCTTCCCGGCGAGGAACTGCTCGTCGTCGACGGCCTCACCGTGCGCTTCGGCGGCCTCACCGCGCTGCACGACGTCCGGCTGAGCGTCGACGCGGGCACCGTGGTCGGGGTGATCGGGCCCAACGGCGCGGGCAAGACGACGCTGTTCAACGTCGTCTGCGGCTTCGTCCGGCCCCAGGCGGGCCGCGTGCTGTGGCGGGGGAAGCCGCTCGGCCGGCACCGCCCCGAGCACCTCGCCGGGCTCGGGATCGTCCGGACCCTGCAGGGCCTCGGCCTGTTCGCCGGGCTGACCGTGCTGGAGAACGTGATGGCCGGCGCGGGCCGCCACGCCCGGACCGGCCTGCTCCCGGCCCTCGCCGGCGCCGGCCGCTCGGCGCGCGACGAGGCCGCGCTGGCCGACCGCGCCCGCGCGACGCTCGGCGAACTCGGGATCGCCGACCTCGCCGACCGGTTGCCCGGCGTGCTGCCTTACGGCGTCCGGAAACGCGTCGCGCTGGCCAGGGCGCTGGTGGCGGAACCGGACCTGCTGCTGCTCGACGAACCCGCGAGCGGGCTGTCGGCCGCCGAGCTCGTCGAGCTGTCGACGCTGATCCTCTCGCTGCGGCGCCACATGGCGGTCGTGCTCGTCGAACACCACATGGACCTGGTGATGCAGGTCTGCGACCGCGTGGTGGTGCTGAACTTCGGCGAGGTGATCGCGGCGGGCACCCCGGCCGAGATCCAGGCCGACCCCCGCGTGGCCGAGGCCTACCTCGGCGACCCCGCCGAGGAGGCGCCCGGTGCTTGAGATCGAAGAGCTTTCCGTGGCCTACGGCGCGGTCCGCGCGCTGGACGGCGTCGGCATCGAAGTCGAGCGGGGCGGGATCACGGCCGTGCTCGGGGCGAACGGGGCCGGGAAGACCACGCTGCTGCGCACCATCAGCGGGCTGGAACCCGCCCGGGGCGGCCGGATCGCCTGGGACGGCAAGGAACTCACCGGGCTGGCGCCGGACCGGATCGCGCGGGGCGGGGTGGCGCACGTTCCCGAAGGCGGTGGGGTCATCACCGAACTGACCGTCGACGAGAACCTGCGGCTGGGCGCCCTGTGGCGGCGGGACCGCGCCGACCGCGCGGCCGCGCGCCGGGAGATGTACGAGCTCTTCCCGCCGCTGGAAGAACGTTCGGCGAAACCCGCCTCGACGCTCTCCGGCGGGGAGCGGCAGATGCTGGCCATCGGCCGGGCGCTGATGAGCCGGCCCGAGCTGCTGCTGCTGGACGAGCCGTCGCTGGGGCTCGCGCCGCTGATCACCGCGCGGATCATGGCCATCCTCCGGGACCTGCGGACCGCCACCGGGCTCACCGTGGTGCTCGTCGAGCAGAACGCCCACAGCGCGCTGTCCATCGCCGACCGCGGGTACGTCCTCGCGCTCGGCCGGGTGGTGGCGGTCGACACCGCGGCGGAACTCCTGGCCGACGACGGCCTCCGCCACGCCTACCTCGGTTTCTGAGACTTCCGAACCACCCAGCAGGAGGTGAACGGTCCGGTATGCAGGACTTCTTCGACCTGACCCTCGGCGGGATCTCCAGCGGCGCGGTGTACGCGGCGCTCGGGCTCGCCCTGGTCATCATCTACCGGGCCACCCGGGTGGTGAACTTCGCACAACCCGCCCTCGCGCTGATTTCGACGTACCTCGCGTACTCGGTGACGAAGGCGACGGGCAGCTACTGGCTCGGCTTCGCCGTCGCGATCGGTGCCGGGACCGTGCTGGGCGTCGCCACCGAACGGCTGCTGATCCGGCCGCTGCGGCACCGCTCCGAGCTGAGCTCGATCATCGTCACCCTCGGCCTGCTCCTGGTGCTGCAGGCGGTCGCGGGCATGATCTGGTCCAACGAGCCGCTGGCGTTCCCGTACGCCTTCGACTTCCGCGGCCGGTTCTCCGCCAACGACCTGTTCGTGGTGCTCATCGTCCTCGCCATCGCCGCGCTCGTGCTGGTGGTGTTCAAGTACACACCGCTGGGCCTGCGGATGCGGGCGGCCGCGTTCGCCCCGGAGGTGGCGCGCACGCTCGGCGTGCGCGTCGGGCTGATGCTCACCGTCGGCTGGGGACTGGCCGCGGCCGTCGGCTCGCTGGCCGGGCTGCTCGCCACACCACCGTTCCTCTTCCCGAACGTGCTGGACGGCGTCTTCGTCTACGCCCTCACCGCGGCGGTCCTCGGCGGCCTCGACAACCCGCTGGGCACCATCGCGGGCGGGTTCGTCCTCGGCATCGGACTCTCCTACGTGTCCGGCTACCTCGGACCGGAGATGGTGACGATCGCCGCGCTGGCCATCCTCGTCGTCGTGCTGACCGTGCGCCCCGCCGGGTTGTTCGGCCGCGCGAAGGTGAGGCGGGTATGACCGTGCGCACGAGTCTTCCGGAAACCCCGGTGAAGGCACCGGAAAAGATCCGGAAGCTGCCGCCCCTGCTCGTCCACGCGCTGGCCGCGCTGGGGGCGCTGGCCGTCGTCGTCGCGCTGACCCTGGTCACCGACGAGTTCACCAACCTCCGGATCGCGACGATCGGCTACTACCTGATCGCGGTGGCCGGGCTGACCCTGCTGACCGGCCTCACCGGCCAGGTTTCCCTGGGCCACGGCGCGTTCATGTTCATCGGCGCCTACACGGTGGCGTTGCTGGTGCGGCGCGTCCCGTCGTTCCCGCTGTGGGCCGACCTGCTGCTGGCCTCGGCCGCCGGCGGGCTCGCCGGGCTGCTGGCCGGGGCCGCCGCGGCCCGGCTGCGCGGCCCGTACCTCGCCGGGGCGACCCTGGCCCTGGCCGTCGGCCTGCCCGCGCTCACCCGCCGGTTCCCGGACTTCCTGGGCGGGAGCAACGGACTCAGCTTCACCGTCCACAGCAGACCGTCCGGAGTGGTCGGCCTGGTTCCGGAGCTGCGCTGGCAGACCTGGATCGTCTGGCTCAGCGTGCTCCTCGCGCTCGTGCTGGTGGTGAACATCGTCCGCGGGCGGCTCGGCCGGGACTTCCGCGCGGTCCGCGACGACGAGGTCGCCGCGTCGCTGAGCGGGATCGCCGTCGGCCGCACGAAGATCCTGGCGTTCCTCGTGAGCGCCGTGTGCGGCGGCCTCGCCGGTGGCCTGCAGGCGTTCCTGCTCGGCACCGCCGCACCCGGCTCGTTCACGCCCGCGTTGTCGCTGAGCCTGCTGGCGGCGGTGGTGCTGGGCGGGCTCGGGTCCCTGTGGGGCGCGCTGTGGGGCGCGGTCGCGCTCGTCTACTTCCAGGCGTGGTCGGAGGACCTCGCCGACGTCCTGCACCTGAACACCGACGTGGCCAACAACCTCCCGCTCGCGGTGTACGGCGTGATCCTCATCGTCGTCGTGCTCGCCTTCCCGCGTGGCATCCAGGGCGGTTTCCAACGACTGCGCGGGCTTCTCCGCCGATCCGCCGAGCAGAAGGAGAACCATGAGAACCACTAGGACCGTCGCGGGATTCGCGGCCTTGGCGCTCGCGCTCAGCGCGTGCGGCGGCGCGGGGGAGAGCGACGGCGGTGGGCAGCAGGCCGCCGACTCGGCCGTCGGCGTCACGAAGGACGCCGTCGTCATCGGCACCCACCAGCCGCTCACCGGCCCGGCCGCGCCCGGGTACAGCAAGATCTCCGTCGGCGCCCGCGCGGTGTACCAGTCGATCAACGACGGCGGCGGGATCAACGGCCGCAAGGTCGACTACCGCGTCGAGGACGACGGCTACAACCCGACGAAGACCGTCGAGGTCGTGAAGAAGCTCGTCCTGCAGGACAAGGTGTTCGCGATCGTCGGCGGGCTGGGCACGCCGACGCACTCGAAGGTGATCGACTACCTGAACACCGAAGGCGTGCCGGACCTGCTGGTGTCGTCGGGCGCGCTCGCCTGGGACAACCCGCAGAAGGCGCCGATGACCTTCGGGTACCAGGTGGACTACACCCGCGAGGGCAAGGTCCAGGGCAAGTACATCAAGGACAACTTCGCCGGCAAGAAGATCGGCTACTTCACGCAGAACGACGACGTCGGCCGCGACACCCAGGCCGGGCTCGACCAGTTCGTCAAGGACCAGACCGTCGTCCGGCAGGGCTACGACAGCGCCAACACCGACGTCACGCCGCAGCTGTCCGCGCTCAAGGGCGCCGGCGCCGAAATCGTCGTCTGCGAGTGCATCCCGGCGTTCACCGCGCTCGCCATCCTGGCCGCGGCGAAGATCGGCTACCACCCGCAGTTCGTGGTCAGCAGCATCGGCGCGGACCCGGCGACGCTGTCCGGGCTGCTGCAGGACTTCGCCAAGCGCGGCGGCGCCAGCGTCTCCAGCGGCCAGCTGCTGGCCGGCCTGATCGGCACCGGCTACCTGCCCGACGTCGCGCAGACGTCGGACCCGTGGGTCGCCTACTTCAAGGGCATCCACGACAAGTACATCCCGAAGGAGCCGTTCACCAACACCGTGCTGTTCGGGATGGTGCAGGCCTACACGTTCGCGCAGGCGCTGAAGGCCGCCGGGCCGGACCCGACGCGGCAGAAGGTCGTCGACGCGATGAGCTCCGGCGCGCTCAAGGGCCCCGGGCTGACGCCGTTCGGGTTCTCGAAGGACTCGCACTCCGGGTACACCGGCGCGTACGTCTTCAAGATCAACCCGGACACCACCACGACCGTGATCCAGCCACCGTCGGTCACCGACCGGGGCACCGGGGCGATCACGCCGTACACCGGGGAACGCGCCACTCCGGAGCAGGTCAACCTGCTGGGCAAGTGAGGACCGGGCCGGTTCGCGGCAGCGTCGCGGACCGGCCCGCCCGCTCACATAGGGTGGCGACATGACGGTGCGGGAGAAGGTCGTGCGGGCGGCGGTGCGCCTGTTCGCCGAGAAGGGCTTCGAGGCCACGACGGTCCGGGAGATCGTCGAAGAGGCCGGCGTCACCAAGGGCGGGCTGTACCACTACTTCGAGTCCAAGGACGACCTGCTCTTCGAGATCTACACCGCGATGCTGCGGATGCAGACGCGGCGGATGGTGACGATCGCCGAGTCGGACCTCCCGCTGCCGGAACGGCTGCACGCGATCGTCGCCGACGTCGTGGTCACCAGCATCGCCGACCTCGACGCGGCCACCGTGTTCTTCCAGTCGTTCCCGCTGCTGGAGAAGTCCAAGCAGGTCCAGGTGCGGGCCGAGCGGCGCACCTACCACGAGCGGGTGCGCGACCTGGTGGCCGAAGGCCAGCGCGCGGGCGTCTTCCGCGGCGACGTGCCCGCCGACCTGGTCATCAACTACCACTTCGGCGCGATCCACCGGCTCGGCATGTGGTACCACGCCGACGGCGAGCTGTCGGGGGAGCAGGTGGGGGAGCACTTCGCGAACCTGATGCTGCGCAGTCTCCGTCCTTAGTGGACGATCTATCGTGGTGACATGCACATCGTGGCGGTCCTCGCGCTGGACCAGGTCGTCCCGTTCGACCTGGCGACCCCCATCGAGGTCTTCTCGCGGACGCGGCTGCCGGACGGCCGTCCCGCCTACGACGTCCGGATCTGCGGCCCGGAACCCGAGGTGGACGCGGGGATGTTCACGCTGCGGCCGCCGTGGGGCCTGAGCGGGCTCGCGGACGCGGACACGGTCATCGTGCCGGGCCGGGCGTCGAACCCGCCGGTGCCCGCGGACGTCGTCACGGCGCTGCGTTCGGCCGCGGCGCGGGGTGCGCGGATCGCGTCGATCTGCTCGGGCGCGTTCGTCGTCGCCGAGACCGGCCTGCTGGACGGTCTCCGCGCGACAACCCACTGGGCGGCGGCCGCGGAGCTGGCGCGGCAGTACCCGTCGGTGGCCGTGGACCCCGACGTGCTCTACGTCGACAACGGGCAGCTCCTGAGCTCGGCGGGCGCGGCGGCGGGCCTGGACCTGTGCCTGCACCTGATCCGTCGCGACCACGGCTCGGCGGTGGCGGCCGACGCCGCCCGGCTGTCGGTGATGCCGCTGGAGCGCGAGGGCGGCCAGGCGCAGTTCATCGTGCACGACCAGCCGCCGACCCCTCGCGGGTCGGAGCTGGAGCCGGTGCTGGCGTGGATCGACGAGAACTGCGCCGCCGAGCTGACGCTGGCGGAGATCGCGGCGCGGGTGGGGATGAGCACGCGGACGTTGAACCGGCGGTTCCGCGAGCAGACGGGCACGACGCCGTTGCAGTGGCTGCTGCGGGCCCGCGTCCGGCGGGCGCAGCACCTGCTGGAGTCGACGGGTGACCCGGTGGACCGCATCGCGGGTGACGTCGGGTTCGGGTCGCCGGGGGCGTTCCGGGAGCGGTTCAAGCGCGTGGTGGGCACGAGCCCGCAGGCCTACCGGGCGAGCTTCCGCGCGCTCGGGGTGCGTTAGGGTCGGGGACATGTCGAGCCCCGAAGCGTCCAGGGCGGGGCTGCCGGTCATCCCGGCGGCCCGGTAACTCCCGCTCTCCCGCGTTTCCGGGCTTCCCGGGTGACCACGAAATCGTCCTTCGATTCCGTGTCCCCTGGAGTTTCGCGTGCCCCTGTACTTCCTCGCCCTGGCGGTCTTCGCCATGGGCACGTCCGAATTCATGCTGGCCGGGCTGGTGCCCGGCATCGCCGCCGCGCTGGACGTCTCCCTCGCGCAGGCGGGCTACCTGACCTCCGCCTTCGCGGCCGGCATGGTCGCCGGCGCGCCGCTGATGGCGGCGCTCACGCGGTCGTGGCGGCGCCGCACCGCGTTGCTCGGCTTCCTGGCCGTCTTCGTCGCGACGCACGTCGCCGGCGGGCTGACGACGTCGTTCGCCGTCCTGCTCGGGACGCGGCTGGTGGCCGCCGTCGCCAACGCCGGGTTCCTCGCGGTGGCGCTGACCGCGGCCACCGCACTCGTACCGCCGGACCGGACGGGCCGCGCGCTCGCCGTCCTCCTCGGCGGGACGACCGTGGCGTGCGTGGCGGGCATCCCCGGCGGGGCGCTGCTCGACGCGGCCTTCGGCTGGCGCTCGGCGTTCTGGGTCGTCGCCGTGCTGTGCGTGCCCGCGTTCGCCGGGGTGTGGCGGATCCCCGACACCCCGGCCGGCGGCGGCCCCGACCTGCGGGCCGAGCTCGCCGAGCTGCGGCCGGTTGCCGAGATGCTCCTGGTCGGCGCCCTGGTCAACGCGGCCACCTTCGGCGTCTTCACCTACCTGGCGCCGTTGGCCGACGGCGTCGCCCCGGTGCCGGTGGTCCTCGCCGAGTTCGGCGTGGGCTGCTTCGCCGGGGTGGTGGCGGCGGGCCGGCTCGCGGACCGGTGGCCCGGCCGGGTCATCGCGATCGGCGGCTCGCTGCTGCTCGCGGGCTGGCTCGTGCCGGCGCTGGCGCCCGCGGCGCTCGCCGTCCTCGCGTTCCCCCAGGGCGCGCTGTCGTTCGCGGTCGGCGGCACGGTGGTCACCCGGATCCTGCACCGGGCCACCGGCGCACCGACAATGGCGGGCTCCTACACAACGGCGGCCCTGAATCTGGGTGCGACGGCGGGCCCGCTGCTCGTCGGCGCGTTCCTCGGCGCCGTGAACCCGTTCGTGATTGCCGCGGTGTTGGTTGCGGTGGCCTTGCTCAGCGCCGTCGCCGGACGTGGTGGACGACCAGCAGCACCAGGGCCACGGTCGCGATCGCGCCGGCGGTGATGCGGATCGGGTCGGGCAGGCCGGTGAAGGAGCCGACCGCGTTGACCGCGGCGCTGACGAGCAGGACCGGCCAGAGGATGGCGGGGGCGGCGGTGCGGGTGGTGGCGATGTCGTTGTCCATGCCGGAAACGTTAGGGATTTCCGCGGCCGCGGACGATCCCGCCGGCACCCGGAAGCGGGGTAGCGCCAGCGCTACCCCGCGTCCCGGCCGAGGTAGGCCAGCACCGCCAGCACCCGGCGGTGCCCGCCTTCGTCCGACGGCAGCCCGAGCTTCGCGAAGATGTTGCGGATGTGCTTGAGCACCGCGCCGTCGCTGACGACCAGGAGCTCGGCGATCGTGCTGTTGTTGTAGCCCTCCGCCATCAGGGCCAGCACCTCCCGCTCCCGCGCGGTCAACGCGGCCAGCGGATCCGCGGCGCGGCGCCGGGACATCAGCTGCCCGATCACCTCGGGATCCATCGCCGTGCCGCCCTTCGCGACGCGCTGCAGGGCGTCGAGGAACCGCTCGACCTTGCCGACCCGCTCCTTGAGGAGGTAACCGACGCCGCCGACGCCGTCGGCGAGCAGCTCCACCGCGTAGCTCGTCTCCACGTGGGCGGACAGCACCAGCACCGGCAGGGCCGGGTGGATCTCGCGGGCGCGCACGGCCGCGCGCAGGCCTTCGTCGCGGTGCGTCGGGGGCATCCGCACGTCCATCACGACCGCGTCCGGGCGGTCGGCGGCGATGAAGGCGAGGAAGTCCTCGGCGTTGTCGACCGCGGCGGCCACCTCGATGCCCGCGGTCTTCAACAGCAGCGACAGGCCTTCGCGCAGCAGCGCGTCGTCCTCGGCGATCACGACCCGCATGGCAGCTCCACTCGCAGCACGGTCGGCCCACCGGGTGGGCTGGTCAGGGACAGGGTTCCGTCGAAGGCTTCGGCGCGGCGCCGGATCCCGGCGAGCCCGCTGCCGCGGGACTCGTCGGCGCCGCCGCGGCCGTCGTCGCGGATTTCGAGGCGCAGCAGGCCCGCCGTGCCGCCGAGCGTGATGTCCACTTGGGACGCGTCGGCGTGCTTGGTGACGTTGGCCAGCACCTCGGCCACGACGAAGTACGCGGCGGCCTCGACCGCGGCCGGGCGGCCGGTCTCGTACTCGACGGTGACCGCGACCGGCACCGGGCTGCGCTCGCCGAGCGCGCGCACCGCCCCGGCCAGGCCGCGCTCGCTCAGCAGCGGCGGGTAGATGCTCCGGACGACCGTGCGCAGCTCGGCCAGCGCGTCGGTGGCGGTGTCCTGCGCCTTCACCAGCAGGTCACGCGCCGCGGCCGGGTCGCGCTCGTAGAGCTGGCCCGCGACGCCGAGCTGCAGCACGACCGCCGCGATCCGCGCCTGGGTGCCGTCGTGCAGGTCACGCTCGATGCGGCGCAGCTCGGCCCCGTGCGCCTCCAGCGCCGCCGCCCGCGTCGCGGTCAGTTCGGCGACCCGGTCGGCCAGCACGACGCCCGGGGCCGGTCGCAGCAGCTTCCGCGCGGTCGTGGCCTGCCAGCGCGCGGCCCGCGGCAGCAGGAACGTGGCCCCGGCCATCGCGGCGGCGACCAGGAGGTCGAGCCCGGCCCGCGGCCACGAGTCGACCATGATGCCGAGGGAGCCTGCGATGCCGCCCGGCACCACCGGCCAGACGAACGACGTGACGACCTGCTGGACCGCGCCGACCGGCAGGCCGACCGCCAGGCTGCCGAGGAGCAGCCCGGTCGCGGCGTGGATCGCGAGCCACGCGACGTCCCGGCGGGTCGCCGGGTCCTTCAGCGGGGAGCCGTCCCGGTAGGGCTCGGGGATCGCCTCGCCGAGCTTGCGCGCGGCCCGGCGGCGGTCGACCCCCACCGGCCACCGCGACAGCCGGATCGCCGGGGCCAGCGACGGGATCCCGATCCCGAACGGGCACAGCAGGAGCACGGCGAACAGCCCGACGAGGGCGAAGATCGACAACAGCGAGGTGCCGGCGCCGACCACGAGGTAGCGAACCGCCGACCAGCACTCGCGCAGGCGGGTCGTCACGCCGACAGTGTTCCACCTGTCCCACCCCACCCGCCGTGGTGGTGCTGGCGCTACCCCGGATCCACCTCTCCACGGGATCGAACTCCCGGCCCCGCCGCCCTAGTTTTCCTTGCGAGACAACGAAGGGGAACAGGATGACTACAGCGTATGCGCTGGAACTGGCCGGGGTGCGGAAGGTGTACGGCACCGGTGACGGCGCGGTCACCGCGCTGGACGGCGTGTCGACGGGGGTGGCGCGGGGGACGTTCACCGCGGTGATGGGGCCGTCCGGCTCCGGCAAGAGCACCTTCCTGCACTGCGCGGCCGGCCTGGACCGGCCGACCTCGGGACAGGTGCTGCTGGGCGGCACCGAGATCGGCAAGCTGAAGGAGGGCGAGCTGACGCGGCTGCGGCGCACCCGCGTCGGGTTCGTCTTCCAGGCCTACAACCTGCTGCCGTCGCTGAACGTGCTGCAGAACATCACGCTGCCGCTGCGGCTCGCCGGGCGGAAGCCCGACCCGCAGTGGCTGCGGGAGGTCGTCGACGGCGTCGGGATCGCGAACCGGCTGGAGCACCGCCCGGCGGAGCTCTCCGGCGGGCAGCAGCAGCGCGTCGCGATCGCACGGGCGCTCGTCACCCGGCCCGAGGTGGTGCTGGCCGACGAGCCGACCGGCGCCCTCGACACCCGCACCGGGCGGCAGGTGCTGGACCTGCTCCGCGCGGTCGTCGAGCAGATGGGCCAGACCGTCCTGATGGTCACCCACGACCCGGTCGCCGCCTCCGCCGCGCACGGCGTGCTCTTCCTGGCCGACGGCAAGCTGGCCGGCCACCTCCCGCACCCCACCCCCGAGCGGGTGGCGGAGCGGATGACGCACCTCGGGGAGTGGTGACCGTGCTGGACCTGGCCTGGCAGACGATCCGCAGCCGGCTCGGCGGGTTCGCCGGCGCGTTCGTCGCGATCCTGTGCGGCACCGCCCTGGTGGCGGCCTGCGGCGTCCTCATGGAGTCCGGCCTGCGCGCCGGCGTCCCCACCCAGCGCTACGCCGCCGCGGCCGTCGTCGTCGGCGGCCCGCAGACCGTGCGGCCCCCGGGCGCCGACGCGCTGTCGGCGGTGCAGGTGGGCGAGCAGCCCACGGTCCCGGCGGCCCTCCAAGGGCGGATCGCGTCCGTTCCCGGGGTGCGTGCGGCGGTGGCCGAGCAGAGCTTCCCGGCCCAGGTCGTGACCGGCGACGGGCAGGTGCTCGGCGGTCCGCAGTCCCTGGGCCACAACTGGGACGCCGCCGTGCTGGCGCCGTTCACCCTGCGCGGCGGGGACGCGCCCGCGGCCGCCGACGAGGTGGTGCTGGACGCCGACCTCGCGCGTCGAGCCGACGTCGGCATCGGCGGGCAGGTGCGGATCGTGACGCGGTCGACGCCGGAGACGTTCCGGGTGAGCGGGGTCGTCGGCGGCCTGTCGCGCCAGTCGGCGCTGTTCTTCACCCCGGCGCGGGCCGCCGAGCTGGCCGGACGGCCCGGGCAGGTGCACGCGATCGGCGTCCTGGCCGAGCCCGGGGTGTCGCCGGAGGCACTGGCCGACCGGGTGCGCGCGGCCGTTCCCGGCGTCGACGTGACCAGCGGCGTCGAGCGCAGCAGCATCGAATTCCTCGACGTCAGCCAGACGCGGACGCTGCTGCTGGCGATCGCCGGCTCGTTCGGCGGCTTCGCGCTGCTCGTCGCGGTGTTCGTGGTCGCGAGCACCCTGGCGTTGACGATCAACCAGCGGCGGCGCGAATTCGCGCTGCTGCGGGCGGTCGCGGCGACCCCGCGGCAGATCCGCAAGCTCATCGGCACCGAGACGACGCTGATCGCCCTGGTCGCCGGCGTGCTCGGGAGCGTGCTGGGGCTGGCCGTCGCGTCCGGGCTGCGGGACGCGTTCGCCGCGATCGGCGTGGTCCCGGCGGACTTCGGGCTGGCGTTCAGCCCGCTGCCGCTGGCCGCCGCGGTGCTGCTCGGCCTGGGCGCGGCCCGGCTGGCCGCGTGGGCGGCGTCGCGGCGGCCGTCGTCGATCCGGCCGGTCGAGGCGCTGGGCGAGGCGGTGGTGGAACGGCGTGAGCTCGGCCGCGGCCGCCTGCTCACCGGCTGGGGCCTGGTGCTGGCCGGGGTCGGCGGCGCGCTGGTCCCGCTGTTCCTGCGCGGCGAGGTGGTGACCGCGATGTCGTCGATGGCCACGCTGGTGATCGTCGTCGGCCTGGCCGTGGTCGGCCCGCAGGTGACCGGGCTGGTCGTGCGGTTCCTGGTCCCGGTGCTCGCGCGGGTCTGGCGGATCAGCGGCTACCTGGCCGGCGCGAACGCCCAGGCCAACACCCGGCGCGTCGCGGCGGCGGCGACCCCGCTGATGCTGGCGGTCGCGTTCGCCCTCGCCATGTTCTACGGCCCGACGTCCGCCACGGCGGCCGCGTCGGAGGAGACCGCGCGTTCGACAACCGCGGACTACGTGCTTTCCGGCCCGGGCGGCGTCTCGCCGGAAGTCGCCTCGGCCGTCGGCCGGGTGCCGGGGGTGGCCGCGGCGACGCCGGTGGTGCGCACGTCGGTGATCACGGCGTCCTCGGTCGGCGACAGCGTGGAAGTCCTGCGGACGCCCGCGCAGGGCGTGGCGGGTGACCAGCTCCGCGGCGTCCTCGAACCGGGCGTCGACGCCGGGCGGCTCACCGACCTGACCGGCGACGCGGTGGCGCTGAGCCGGTCGGAGGCGGACTGGCTGGACAAGAAGATCGGCGACGAGGTGTCGTTCTACTTCGGCGACGGCGCGCCGGCGAAGCTGCGGCTGGTGGCCACGTACACGCGTGACCTGGCGTTCGGCGACTTCCTGCTGCCGGTGGCGCTGGCACGGGAGCACACCGGGGGCCGGCTGGACGACTCGGTCCTGGTGCGGCGCGCCCCGGAGGCGGACCCGGCGGCGGTGTCGGCGGCGTTGCGCGCGCTGCCGTACGCGGGCCTGGTGGTGGCCCCGGCGGCGTCGGTGGCCGCGCCGGAGGGCGGCGACCGGCAGGCGCAGTTCTACCTGAACCTCGTCGCGGTCGGCGTCATCGTCGGGTACCTGGCGATTTCGGTGGCGAACACGCTGGTCCTGACGACCGCGCAGCGGAGCCGGGAGTTCGCGCTGCTGCGGCTGGTCGGCACGACCCGCCGCCAGGTGACCCGCATGATGCGGCTCGAGGCGCTGGCCACGGTGGGGATCGCGGTGGTGCTGGGGACGCTGGTGGCGTTGGTGCCGCTGGGGTTGCTCAACGTGGGGCTGCGGGGGAACCCGCTGCCGTCGGGGCCGCTGTCCGTCTACTTCGGAATCAGCGGCGGCGCGATCCTGCTGGGGATGGTGGCGATGGGACTGGCGACGTCGGTGGCGCTGCGGGCCCGGCCGGTGGAGGCGATCGGGCTGCGGGAGTGAGGGAGTCCGGGCGCCGTCCCCCTCGGCCGGCGCCCGGACGGCTTCAGGCGAGCTTCGCCACCAGCACGACGAGCAGGATCGCCAGCACCGCACACCCGCCCTTCACCGTCCGGCTTCTGGGCCGGCGCCCGTAGGGACCTTCGGCCAGCCGCTTGCGCGCCTCGCCGTGCCCACCGTGGGCGGCCTGGCGGTACCAGGGCTCGGCCGCCGCCCAGTCGCCGAGCTTCTCGGCGTAGAGCCGGCCCAGGAAGAACGCCGCCTTGGCGTCCCCGTGGTAGGCACCCCGCCGGTACCACTCGGCGGCTTCGGCGAGATCGCCGTCCCCGGGCCGTTTCTCGAACCTGGCGCGCGTCCGCCCCTCGACGAGCAGGCCCACCCGAGCCATCGCCTCAACCGACCCAGCCGCGGCGGCGCGCCGGTAGAGCCGTTCGATCTCGGGCAGATCGCGGGCGGAACCGGAGAACTCGAGCCGGTACCCGGCCAGGTACAACTCGTCCGGACTCATGCCGGCGACGGTAGGGGAAGGGAATGAAATCCCGATGAAACGGCTAGGGCGTGCGGTCCCGGTCGCGGTTGAGAACGAGGGTGTCGTCGTCGAGGTACATCTGCGCCGGCGCCGCGTGCTCGGCCAGCACCCGAGCGGACTTGCGCCGGAGCGACAGCTCTTGCGCGGCGCCACCGGCGACGATCACAGCCGAGGTCGCGACGGCCATGGTGGCACTGCCCGGCGCTGCCGACCCTGGACGAGGTGGCGGCCCCGGACCACATCACCTGCGGCAGCGACTTCCCGTACGCCCCGGCCCCAGCGGTGAGGTTCATGGACAAGTAGCGGGGAATCTGTTCCGTACACCCGAAACTTTCCGAAAGTTATTGCCCCACCACCGCCGCCGAACGCATGCTTTCGCCATCCTGGCTCGCCTGCCAGCCTCGACGAGGAGGAAGCATGCTTACCAAGAAACGCTTCAGGGTTTTCGCCGGTGGGGCCGTTCTCGCGCTCATCGCCACCTTCCTGCCCGGCGTCGCCCGGGCCGACACCGTCATCACCACCAGCCAGACCGGGAACAACGGCGGCTACTACTACTCGTTCTGGACCGACGGCGGTGGCTCGGTCCAGATGACGCTCGGCTCCGGCGGCAACTACCGGATGAACTGGAGCAACGTCGGGAACTTCGTCGGCGGCAAGGGCTGGAGCAACGGCAGCCGGCGGACCGTGAACTACTCCGGCAGCTTCAACCCCTCCGGCAACGGTTACCTGGCGCTCTACGGCTGGACGTCGAACCCGCTCGTCGAGTACTACATCGTCGACAACTGGGGCACCTACCGGCCGACCGGCACGTACAAGGGCACGGTGACCAGCGACGGCGGCACCTACGACATCTACCAGACGACCCGGTACAACGCGCCGTCCGTCGAGGGGACCAAGACCTTCAACCAGTACTGGAGCGTCCGGCAGTCGAAGAAGACCGGCGGCACCATCACCACCGGCAACCACTTCGACGCGTGGGCGCGGTACGGCATGCGGCTCGGCAGCTTCAACTACTACATGATCCTCGCGACCGAGGGCTACCAGAGCAGCGGCAACTCCAACCTGACGGTGGGCTGATCATGCGTCCCTGGATCCTGGCCGCCATGATGGCCGTGGCGGGCACCGTCGCCGTCGGGCCGGCGCAGGCCGCGGCCTGCAACGGGTACGTCGGCCTCACCTTCGACGACGGGCCGTCCTCCGGGAACACCCCGGCGCTGCTCACCGCGCTGCGGCAGAACGGGTTGCGGGCCACGATGTTCAACGAGGGCCAGTACGCCGCGGCGTACCCGGCCCAGGTCCAGGCCGAGGTGAGCGCCGGCATGTGGGTCGGCAACCACAGCTACACGCACCCGCACCTGACGCAGCAGAGCCAGTCCCAAGTGGACTCCGAGATCTCCCGCACCCAGCAGGCGATCGCGGCGGCGGGCGGCGGCACGCCCCGGCTGTTCCGGCCGCCGTACGGGGAAACCAACGCGACGGTCCAGGCGGTCGAGGCGAAGTACGGCCTCCGGCAGATCATCTGGGACGTCGATTCGGGGGACTGGAACGGCGCGAGCGTGGACGCGATCGTCCAGGCCAACGCCCGCCTCACGAACGGTCAGATCATCCTGATGCACGAATGGCCGGCGAACACGAGGGCGGCGATCCCGCGGATCGCGCAGACCCTGGCGAGCCGCGGGCTGTGCGCGGGGATGATCTCGCCGCAGACGGGCCGGGCGGTGGCGCCGGGCTGAGCGGTCCGGGTGGCGCGGCGGCTTCGGCCCCGCCGCGCCACCCTCCTCAGTCGACGTACCACTCCACCCGCGCCGCGTCCGGCGCAAGTGGCCGGACTTCCGCGCACACCCGGTGGTCCACCAGAATCCCGGTGCTCCGGCAGAACCGCGGGACCCGCGTGATTTCGCTCTGCGGCGCCGGTGTGAAGTGCCGCTCCGCGAGGTAGTCCCGTACCACTTCGGGAGCCCGGTCGCCGGTGGTTTCCAGGACGCCCCAGCAGGTGTGGGAACCACACCCGAAGTCCTCGGTGACCCGCAGCTGCGCGGGACCCGGCGCGACCCCTTCGGCCCCAGGCGGGGATTCGTACGCGGCGAACGACGCGCCGCCAGCGAAGAGGAAGCCCGCCAGCACGAGCACCAGCAGGCGGACCGGCCCCCGCCGCGCGCCGATCGCGCACACGATCGCCGCGAGTGTGGTGTGGAGCCAGTAGACCTCGATCGCCGCCGGTACCCGGTGGCCGGCCAGGCCCAGCTCGCGCGGCAGCACGAACCACGCCGGCAGCGCGACCAGGACCAGCCCGACGACCACCCCGTTCCACGGCGACCGCGCCAGCGAACACCAGACGAGGATCGGCAGCCCCCCGAACCACCCCGCGAAATTACGCGCGAACGCGGCCACGGCCACGGCGGCGACCACGAGGGCCACGCGCCACCACTGGGTCTTCACGCAGGCCACGGCCCAGTGGGTCTTCACGCGGCCATTGTCCTCACCCGGCGGCGGGCGGGAGACCGGGCCGCCGGGCCCGGAGTCGTCCGAGCGCGCGGACGAGCAGGACCGGCGCGCGGACCGCGAGCATCGGCGCGGCGATCGCGCGGTCGATCCCGAGGCCGGGGCAGATCTCCATCGACCGCACGTCGACCAGGCGGGACCGCGGGAACGGCGACAGCCCCAGCGGTCCAGCGGCGCCCGGGCGGTCAGCCCCACCGGCCCGGCCCCGACGATCAGCACCCCGGCGTCCAGGTGAGCACCGTCGCGGCCCGGCGGCTCAGCGCCCCGGTGGCCAGGTCCGCCGGGGTGGCGGAGCGGGCTCACCCGAAGGGCAGCCGGGCGAGGAGCTCGTAGGACCGGCGCCGGTCGGCGTGGTCGTGCACCGGGGTGGTCACCATCAGCTCGTCGGCGCCGGTGGCGTCCACGAGCGACCCCAGCCGGTCTCGCAGGGTGGCCGGCGAGCCCGCCAGGACCCGGCCGTCGTCGGCGGGGGAGTGCTTGGCGGCCTCCTCCGGCGGTGGCAGCAGGACGCGCTCGCCGCGCAGGCGCAGCCACCGCTTCACCCGGGCCGGACCCGCGAGCCACTCGGCGCGTTCGTCGGTCTCGGCCGCGATCACGGCCACGCTGAGCAGGGTCACCGGCGCCGGACGGAGAGCGGGCCGGAACGACGTGCGGTAGACCCGCAGCGCTTCGGCCGCGTCGTCCGGGTTCAGGTGGTGGGCGAACGCGTAGGCCAGCCCGAGCTCCCCCGCGAGCCGCGCGCCGGCCGGGGACGAGCCGAGCAGCCAGACGTCCGGGGCGTTGCCGACCGCCGGGACTGCGACCGGCCTGCCCTCGGCGGTGAAGTACCCGAGCAGCTCCTCGACCTGCTCGCGGAAACCGCGGGCGGTCCGTTCGCGTTCGCCGCGGACGGCGTCCACGGCGGTGCGGGGCCCGCCGGGCGCCCGGCCGAGGCCGAGGTCGATCCGGCCGGGGTGGAACGCCGTCAGCGTGCCGAACTGCTCGGCTACCACGATCGGGGCGTGGTTCGGCAGCAGGACGCCGCCCGCGCCGACGCGGATGCGGCGCGTCGCGGCCGCGAGCCGGCCCGCCACGACCGCCGGCGCGCAGCTCGCCACCCCGCGCATCCCGTGGTGCTCGGGCACCCAGTACCGCCGGTAGCCCAGCTCGTCGGCCAGCACGGCGAGGTCCACCGTGTTCGCCAGCGCCCGCCGCGCGGTCGAACCGGCCACGACCGGCGAGGTGTCGAGCACGGACAAGTCCATAGTGGACGTCTCAGGCGAACAGTTCGGGACGGCGGTCGGCCAGGTAGGGGCTGAGTTCGCGGGCCTTCGGGATCTCGGCGGGGTCGACGTCGGCGAACCGGAGCTCACCGTCGCCGCTGAGCACCCGCCCGTCCGGGCCGACGACCCGGCTGAGGCCGCAGAAGGCGACGCCCGTCCAGTTGGCGTAGGCGACGAACAGCTGGTTCTCGAAGGCGCGGGCCGGGACGAGGCCGGTGGCGACGAACGCGCACGGCTCCATCAGCGCGGTGGGCACGACGAGCAGCTGCGTCCCGGCCAGGGCGTGGGCGCGCACGGCTTCGGGGAATTCGACGTCGTAGCAGATCAGCACGCCCAGGGTGAGGCCGGCGAACTCGGCCTGCACCACGCCGTCGTGACCCGGCTCGAACGCGGCACGCTCGACCGGCCCGTACAAGTGGCTTTTGCGGTACCGGAGCAGCGTGCGGCCGTCGGGGCCGACCAGCCGGGCCGTGTTGTACACGCGGTCGCCGTCGGCCTCGGGCCAGCCGTGCACCACGGCGATCCCCGTCTCGGCGGCGATCGCGGCGACCTCCGCGCAGTGCGGCCCGTCGGCGGGTTCGGCGAGCGACCGCAGCCGCCGGGCGTCGGCCAGGTAGCCGGTGCCGGACAGCTCGGGCGCGACGAGCAGCACCGCCCCGGCCGCCGCGGCCCGCCGCGCCACGGCGCGCAGCCGGGCGGCCGAAACGTCGTCCGGGGTGGCCTGCCAGCAGGCGATCTTCACCGCCCAAGGGTAAGCGGGACGGCGAAAACCCGACAACCCCTAACCTGCCCCACCACGGGGCGCCGGGCGGCCGGTGATGCGGCAGACTGCTGACCATGGACAAGGTGCTCCGCGGCCTCAGGCTCCCCGAGAACGTGGCGCCGGGCTGGCTGGTGGTGCAGCTGCTGGGGTCCGTGGTGATCCTCGCGACGCTGCTGACCACCGCGGAGACCCAGCCGGTCGTGTGGGCGGCCTACGGCGCGGCGGTCGCGTGCTGGGTGGCCTTCGTGCTCGTCCACGCGCGGCTGCCGCGGACGGCCGCGGTGCTGCTCGCCGCGGGCGCCACCGTCGTGGCGCCGGTCATCAGCCTGGCCTCGGACACCTCCGCGCTGGTCATCGGCGTCGTCATGCTCGGCCGGTTCGCGGCGCTGATCACCCCGCGCGTCCGGGTGATCGTCGCGACCGGGTGCGCCGACATCGCGCTGTGCGTGCTCGGGGGCGTGCTCGCGGACGTTTCGCTCGGCGAGACCCTCGGCAACCCGCTCGGCCTGGTGATCATCCTGCTGTTCGGGCTGAACCGGCGGCAGTACCGGATCCACCTGGCGCAGACGCGGGCGCTGCTGGAGCAGACCAAGCGCGCGCAGGCCGAGCAGGCGCGCGCGGCGGCGCTGGACGAACGCACCCGGATCGCGCGGGAGATCCACGACGTGCTGGCGAATTCCCTTGGCGCGCTTGTCGTGCAGCTCGAACTCGCCGAGGCGCTGATGGAGAAGAACGAGGACGGCCAGGCGCTGGAACGGATCCTGGTGTCGCGGCGGTTGGCCGTGGACGGTCTCGCCGAAGCGCGCAACGCCGTGGCCGCGCTGCGCGCCGACGTCCCGCCGCTCGCCCAGGCGCTCGCGGATCTGGCGCAGCGGCACAGCAAGGTGAACGCGGCCGAAGTGTCCTTTCGCACCGAAGGCGACCTCCGGGCGCCCGCTTTCCCGGTGGTAGCCTGCCTCGTGGCGACCGCGCGGGAGGCGTTGACCAACGCCGCGAAACACGCGCCCGGCCATCCGGTGACCGTGGTGCTGGGGTTCGAACCGGAGTCCGTCCGCCTCGCCGTCCGCAACCCGATGGGCGGCGATCCGCGGACCGGGAAGGGCTTCGGTGTCACGGGGATGCGGGAACGGCTCGCGCAGGTCGGTGGCCGGCTGAGCGTCGGGCCCGACCGGGGGGAGTGGCAGGTGCTCGCGGAAGTGCCGGAACCCGTTGGCACCCGACGCGGGGCCCCGGACGACAACGGAGGGGATCATGGGTGAGCCGCAGACGATCAAGGTGATCGTGGTCGACGACCAGCAGGTCGTGCGCGAAGGCCTGGTCGCGCTGATGAGCCTGCTCGACGACGTCGAGGTGGTCGGCTCGGCGGGCAACGGCGCGGAGGCGCTCGAGCTCGTCGGACGGCTGGATGAGCTCGACGTCGTGCTGATGGACCTCAACATGCCCGTCCTGAGCGGGGTCGAGGCGACCCGGCGGATCACCCAGGACCACCCGGACGTGGCCGTCGTGGTGCTGACGACCTATTCGGACGACGAGTCGATCGCCGGCGCGCTGGCCGCGGGGGCCCGCGGCTACCTGACGAAGGAGGCGGGCCGCGGCGAGATCGGCTCCGCGCTGCGGGCGGTGGTCGCCGGGCAGCTGACGTTCGGCGCGGACGTCTCGCGCCAGGTCGTGAGCGCGCTGTTCGACTCGGGCGGCCAGGGTGCGCCGAAAGCCGTGCCGCACAAGGAAGGCCTGCCGGACGGGCTCACCGCGCGCGAGGCCGAGGTGCTCGGCCTGATCGCCGCCGGGCTGAGCAACGGCAAGATCGCGGCCGAGCTGTTCATCGGCGAAGCCACGGTGAAGACGCACATCAACAACGCGTTCGCGAAGATCGGCGTGCGCAACCGCGTCGAGGCGATGCGCTACGCCGTGCGGCACGGGCTGGAGCGCGAACCGAAGTCACGCTAGACCCCGGCGTGGACCGGGCGCAGCGCGAGCTTCGGGTTGTGCGCGACGACCTTGAACGCCTTCGTCCGCGGCACCCGGCTGAAGAGGTTGTCCGTGCCGCAGAAGTGCAGCTCGGTGACACCGAGCCCGTGCAGCGCGCCGGTGATCGACGGCCAGTCGACGGGCCGGTCGAAGGTGCCGAGCAGCATCGTGCGCACCTGCGCGGCCGTGGTCACCACCGCACCGTCCTGATCGGACACCAGCGGCAGCCGCGGGTCGCGCAGCGGGCAGTCGCCGAACGCCGCGGCCGAAGCCAGGTGCCGCAACGCCTCGAACGCGGGTGCGTGCACCGGTGGCCGCATCGTGTACAGCGAATAGCCGCCCACCGCGCTGATCCGCCGGGTGAACTCCGCCAGTTCACCCTCGCGCAGCGAGACCATGTGGAAGCCGTCGTCGACGACGCCGGAGATCTCGTACCACGAGAGTTCGCCGAGGACCGTCCGCCAGCCGTCGTCGGGCACCCGCATGACGGTGTGCGTGACGACGTCCTGGTGGTGTGACGCGAAGTACTCCGCTTCGCAGGCCGCCTGGACCGCGGTCAGCCGTACCGCGTCGGCGAAGGCCAGCGCGCCGGAGTACACGGCGGCGGCCTTCTGCCCGAAGCTGACCCCGGTCACCGCGCCGGGGCGGATCGGGACCCCGTCGCCCAGTGCGACGCAGCTGACCAGGAAGGCCAGCTGCGCGGCGGCGGAGTAGTCGTCTTCGCTTGCGGCGTAGGCGTCGAGCACGGAGTAGCCGACGACTTCGTCGGCTTCCGCGACGCGCCGCCTGCCGCGCGGGTTCAGCACGAGGAACTTCGTCAGCTCCGCGAACCGGCTCGGCGCCATGCCGGGGAAGACGAGCGCGGTGCCGCTCATCCGGCGAGCCCCGCGCCGGCCCTGGCGAGCTCTTCCATGTGCTTCTTGTCCGGCTTCCCGTTGCGGTTGACCGGGAACTCGTCCACGACGACGACCCGGTTCGGCTGCTCGTAGGCGGGCAGCACCTCGCCCAGCACCTCGCGCCAGTAGCCGCTTTCCCGCCGTTGCGGGTCGGCGACGAAGAACACCAGCTGGGCGCCCTTGCGCTCGTCGGGCAGCGAGACGATGCGGGTGCTGCAGCCCCGCGCGGCGACCTTCCGCTCGATGATCTCCGGGTGCAGCGTGTAGCCCATGCGGTGCACGGCGGCCTTGCGGCCGGCGATGAACAGGTTGCGGTTCGCGTCCAGGTAACCGAAGTCCCCGGTGGGGTACCAGCCCTGCTCGACCGGGGTGACGACGCCGTCGTCGCCGAGGAGCCCGGTCAGCATGTCCGGGCAGTCGACGACGACCTCGCCGATCTCCGTCGCGGCGACCTCGCGGCCGTCGTCGTCGACCACCTTGACGCCGATGCCGTCCATCACCTGGCCGGTGCCGACCGGGTTGTCCAGGGTGGCGAAGGCGAGGTTGCCCAGCTCGGTGCTGCCGTAGCTGTCGAGCAGCGTCATGCCGAACTCGGCCTCGTACTCGGCGACCACCGGGCTGTCCAGCGGGGCGGCACCGCTGCAGAACATCCGGACCTTCGCCAGCGCGGCCCGGGCCTCCGGGCGCTTGCGCACGATGTTCAGCATGCTCTGGTAGGTGCTCGGGGCCGCGTCCACGACGGTCGCGCCGCACTGGCCGGCCATCCGCAGCGCGCGGTCCAGCCGCCGGTAGGGCGCGATCACCAGCGAACAGCGGGTCAGCCAGGCGATCATCACCATGGAGATGCCGTACTGGTGCGAGAACGGCAGCAGCGGCAGCAGCACGTCGTCCGGCCGGTGCCCGACCTGCTCGGCGTTGCGCCGCATGTTCTTCAGGAACCGGGCGCCGTTCTTGACGATGCCCTTCGGCGAGCCGGTGGAGCCGGACGACCACATGATGATGCTGTCGGCCAGTGCGGACCACCGGTCGAAGCACAGCCGCTCGCCGGGCTCGGCCGGCACGGCGTCGGCGAGGAGTTCGTAGAGGTACACGGGGGTTTCGTCGTCCGGCAGCGGTGCGTCGTCGTCCACTATGGACATCCGGACGCCGGCCCGGTCGAGGATCTCGCGGGTCGGCTGGGCCTTCTCCTGCGGGTCCACGAGGACGATCGAGACGCCCAGGTGCATCAGCGCGAAGAGCGTGGTCACGTAGCCGGCGGAGTTGCCGGCCTTCAGCATCACGCGGTGGCCGGGCAGCAAGCCCCGCGCGCCCAGCGCGTCGGCCACGCCCAGTGCGCGCAGCTCGAACTCGTCGAGGGTCTGCACCGAGTCCGCAGCAAAGAGTTTCGCCGGCATCGGCCCGTCCTTTCGGTGGAATTTCCGATCCGAGGTGGGCTCGAATATAGGAATGGACGGCGAACGCGCGCCACCCCTATCTCCACCCTCGGCCGTTAGGGGTCCATCGCCAGGTCGGGACCTAGGGGCGGTTAGGGGTGGGGGACGGCCGCCGGATCTCGGTAGCCTCCCGGCAGGGTGCGGGAATTCCGCGTGACGAGCCCGCCGATTCCCGTCGGAAATCGACCGCTGGAGAACGAGGGAAAAATGGTGAACCCCATCCGGGACCTCGGGGCCCTTTCCGACCACGACCGTTCCCGCGTCCTCGGTGAATTCGTCCGGGCGCACCTGGCTGCCGTGCTCGAGGAGCCGCCGGCCGGCGAGCACCGCTCGTTCCTGGACCTCGGCCTGGACTCGGTCGGCGCGGTCGCGCTCCACGCGCGTCTCGCCGAGGCCACCGGGTTGAGCCTGCCGGTGACCTTGGCGTTCGACCACCCGACGCCGGCGCGCTTGGCCGCGTACCTGCGGGACCGGCTGCTCGGCGGGACGGCTCCGGCCGCCGCCGACGTCCCGTCGTGGTCCGGCGAGCCGATCGCGATCGTCGGCATGAGCTGCCGGTTCCCCGGCGGCGCCGGCACCCCGGAGGAGTTCTGGCGCCTGATCGCCGACGGCGGCGACGCCACTTCGGACTTCCCCACCGACCGCGGCTGGGACCTCGAGGCGCTCTACGACGCCGACCCCGACCGGCCCGGCACGACTTACGCGCGTCGCGGCGGTTTCCTGCACGACGCCGCCGGATTCGACGCCGCCTTCTTCGGCATCAACCCGCGCGAAGCCGTCGCGATGGACCCGCAGCAGCGGCTGCTGCTGGAAAGCACCTGGCACGCCTTCGAGGACGCGGGTTTCGACCCGACGGGCCTGCGCGGCAGCCGAACCGGTGTGTACGTGGGCGCCGAGTCGCAGGACTACGGCCCGCGGCTGGAGGACGCGGACGGCGCCGAGGGCTACCTGGACATCGGCACCGCGGGCAGCGTCGCGTCCGGCCGGATCGCCTACACGTTCGGCCTGGAGGGGCCCGCGATCACCGTCGACACGGCGTGCTCGTCGTCGCTGGTCGCGCTGCACCTCGCGGTGCAGGCGCTGCGCCGCGGCGAGTGCGGGCTGGCGCTGGCCGCCGGTGTCGCGGTGATGTCGAGCCCCGGCGGGTTCCTGTCGTTCAGCCGTCAGCGCGCGCTCTCGGAGGACGGCCGCTGCCGCGCGTTCGCCGCCGACGCGGGGGGCACCGGGTGGGCGGAGGGCGTGGCCACGGTGGTGCTGCAGCCGCTCGCGGAAGCCCGCGCGCGGGGGCACCGGGTGCTGGCCGTGGTCAGCGGGAGCGCGGTCAACTCCGACGGCGCGAGCAACGGCCTCACGGCGCCGAGCGGCCCGGCCCAGCAGCGGGTGATCGAGCAGGCCCTCGCCGACGCCGGGCTGCCGCCCGCCGAGGTGGACGCGGTCGAGGCCCATGGAACGGCGACCCTGCTCGGCGACCCGATCGAGGCGAACGCCCTGCAGGCGGTGTACGGAACGGCCCGCCCGGAAGGGCAGCCGCTCTGGCTCGGCTCGGTCAAGTCCAACATCGGCCACACCCAGGCGGCCGCGGGGCTGGCCGGGGTGATCAAGATGGTGCTGGCCATGCGGGCGGGGGAGCTGCCGCGGACGTTGCACGTCGAGCAGCCGACCCCGCACGTGAACTGGGCCGGTGGCGGGGTGGAGCTGCTGACGGAGCCACGGCCGTGGCCGGAGACGGGCCGTCCGCGCCGGGCCGGGGTGTCGTCGTTCGGGATGAGCGGAACGAACGCCCACGTGATCCTGGAGGCAGCTCCGGACGAGGTGGACGCGGCGGTGGGAGCCGGGGGACCGGCGGCCGAGCCCGGCCGGCCGGTGGCGGAGCCTGGCGAGTCGTCGGCCGAACCCCGTCAACCCGCGGCCGAGCCGCCCGGCGACCAGCCGGGCGGGCCGGTCCTGCTGCCGATCTCCGCGAAGACTCCCGCCGCCCTGCGCGCTCAGGCTGCCGCACTCACCAGCCACCTCGACCGCTACCCCCTGGCCGACCTCGGTGCCGCGCTGGGCACCACCCGGGCCGCGCTCAAGCACCGCGCCGTCCTGCTCGCCGACGACCTCCGCTCCGCCCGGGCCCAGCTCGAAGCCCTCGCCGCCGGGGAAGATGCCCCCGGCCTGGTCCGGGGCCGGGTCACCGACGGCGGCCTCGCCGTCCTCTTCCGCGGTGAGGCGCCGCGGGACCTCGACCTGCTCCGGCGCACCTACCCCGTGTTCGCCGCCGCCCTCTCCGAGGCCTGCGGTCACCTCAACGTGCAGCTCGACACCGCGCTCCTCGACCCGGCGGCACCCGAACCCGGCCGGCCCGAGTTCGCCTTCGCCGGGGAGGTGGCCCTCTACCGGCTGTTCGAGTCCTGGGGCGTGGCCGCGGACGTCGTCGCCGGGGCCGGCTTCGGCGAGCTCGCCGCGGTGCACGTCGCCGGGGTGCTTTCCCTTCCGGACGCCTGCGCACTCGCCGGGGCCGTGGCCCGGGGCGCGGGAGAAGACGAGCTGCGGAGGCTCGTTCGGGCACTGACCTTCGATCCCCAGCGGAGGCCCGTGCTCGACGTCACGACCGGTGACCGGCGGGAGGCCACGACCCTGGCCGACGCCGGGCACTGGGCGCGGCTCGCGGAGCCGGTCCAGCCGGAAGCCGGCTGGCTGGACCGGCACGGCGTGCGCGACCTCCTCGAGCTCGGCCAGGCGGCGAACACCACCGAGGCACTCTCCACGCGCTACGTCCGCGGCGCCGGCGTCGACTGGCGCGCGGTCCACCCGGACCGCGACGTGCGCGACGTGCGGCTCCCCGGGTACGCCTTCCAGCGCGAACGGTTCTGGCTGAACGCCACGAGCCCGCGCCACACGCTCTTCGAGACCGTCCTCACCCACGCCGCCAAGGACGAGGTGACGCTCACCGGACGCTTGTCACCGCACACCCACCCCTGGCTCGGCGACCACCGCGTGCAGGGCGCCGTCATCCTGCCCGGCACCGCGTTCCTCGAGCTGGCCGTGCAGGCCGGCGGGCACGCGGGCTGCCGCACGGTGGCCGAGCTGACCCTCCACACCCCGCTCGTCCTGCCCGAGGCGGGCGTGACGATCCAGGTCACCGTCGGCGAGCCGGACGCGCGGGGCCACCGCGCCTTCACCGTCCACTCGCGACAGGAGGGCCCGTGGACGCAGCACGCCGACGGGGTCCTGGCCGTCGCGCCGGTCACCGCCGGGAGTGCCGTTCCCCGGCCGGAAGCCGGTGGCGTCGACATCAGCGGGGTGTACCCGGCGCTCGCCGGCACCGGGCTCGGCTACGGACCCGCCTTCCGCGGCCTGACCGCGGCCTGGCGCACGGACGACGCCGTGGTCGCCGAAGTCGTGTTGCCCGAAGGGGTTCCGGGCGGCTTCGCGCTGCACCCGGTCCTCTCGGACGCGGCCCTGCACGCCCTGGAGCTGTTCGAAGGTGCCTTCGGGGGCGACGGACGCGCCTGGCTGCCGTTCTCGTGGAGCGGCGTCACCGTCCACGCGACCGGCGCGACCCGCGCCCGGGTGCGGCTGACCCGGACCGGCGAGGACACCGTCGCCGTGACGCTGGCCGACCTCGAAGGCACGCCGATCGCCACCGTGGAATCCCTGACGCTGCGGCCGATGCCGGTGGTGGCCGACCCGCTGTACACCACCCAGTGGGTTCCGCTGACGGCGGAAGAAGCCACCGGCACCTGGGCGACCCTGGGTGAGCCCGCGCACCCGGACCTCCCCGCGCTGCTGCTGTCCGAGGTCCCGGACTTCGTGCTCGCTCCCGTGCCGGCGACCGCCGGTCCGCACGCGGCCGCGGCCGGCGTCCTCGGCCTGCTCAAGTCCTGGCTGGGGACCCCGCGGACGGCGGAGTCCCGGCTCGTGGTCCTGACGGCCGGCGCCCTCGCCGCTGTCGGCGGGGACGCCGTGCCCGGCCTCGCGCAGGCCACCGTCCCCGGGCTGGTGCGGTCCGCGCAGGACGAGGAAACCGGCCGGATCCTGCTCGTGGACACCGACGGCAGCGCCCCGAGCGAAGCCGCGCTCCCCGCCGCGGTGACGGCCGCCGTCGCCGCGGGGGAGACCGAACTCGCCCTGCGCGACGGCGTGGCGCTGGTCCCGCGGCTCGGCCCGCGACCGTCGACTGAGGACGGCAGCGGACTCGACCCCGAAGGCACCGTGCTCATCACCGGCGGCACCGGCGTGCTCGGCCGGCTGGTCGCCCGGCACCTCGTGCGGCACCACGGGATTCGCCGCCTGGTCCTGCTGAGCCGCACCGCCCGCCCGGACGCGGACCTGACCGGTCTGGACGCCGACGTCGAGGTTGTCGCCTGCGACGCGGCCGACCGGGACGCCCTCGCCGCGGTCCTCGCCGGCATCCCCCGGCTCACCGCCGTCGTGCACGCCGCGGGGGTCCTCGACGACGGCGTGCTCGGTTCGCTCACCGCCGAGCGGCTGGCGAACGTGCTCCGGCCGAAGGTCGACGCGGCCCGCCACCTCCACGAGCTGACGAACGACCGGCCGCTCGACGCGTTCGTGCTGTTCTCCTCGTCCGCCGCGGTGCTCGGCGGGGCGGGGCAGGCCAATTACGCCGCCGCGAACACGTACCTGGACGCCCTCGCCCAGCACCGCCGGGCCGCCGGCCTGCCCGCGCTGTCCCTGCAGTGGGGCCTGTGGGAAGAGGCCAGCGGGCTGACCGCGAAGCTCGGCGAGGCCGACCACGCCCGGCTCCGGCGTTCGGGGATCGCGCCGGTGCCGACCGACCGCGCGCTGGCGATGCTCGACGCGGCCCTGCGGACCTCGGCTCCCGTGGTGGCGCCGGTGCTCCTGGACCACCCGGCGCTGCGGGCGAAGACCGGCGTCCCGCCGCTGCTGCGCGGGCTCGTCCGCCCGGCGCCGAAGATCGCGCCCGTCGCCGAGGTGCGTCCCGCGGACCTCACCGCGCTGGTGCGCGAGCACGTCGCCGCGGTCCTCGGGCACGCCGCCCCGAACGCCGTCGACCCGGACCAGGCGTTCACCGAACTGGGCTTCGACTCGCTGACCGCCGTCGAGCTGCGCAACCGCCTCGGCACCGCGCTCGACCGGCGGCTGCCCGCGACGCTGATCTTCGACTACCCGACGCCGGCCGCGCTGGCCGCGCACCTGGCCGAGGAGGCCGGCACCCGGGTGACGGCCGCCGCGCCCACGAAGGTCGCGGACGAGCCGGTGGCGATCGTCGGCATGGGCTGCCGCTACCCCGGCGGGGTCACCGATCCGGACGGCCTGTGGCGGCTGGTCGCCGAGGGCACCGACGCCATCGGCGGCTTCCCGGACGACCGCGGCTGGGACCTCGACGGGCTCTACGACCCGGACCCGGACGCGCCGGGCAAGATGTACGTCCGCAACGGCGGCTTCCTCCCGGACGCCCTCGAATTCGACGCCGGGTTCTTCGGGATCTCGCCGCGCGAGGCCCTGGCCATGGACCCGCAGCAGCGTCAGCTCCTGGAGGTCGCCTGGGAGGCCCTCGAGCACGCGGGGATCGACCCGGGCAGCCTGAAGGGCAGCCGCACCGGCGTGTTCGCGGGCGTCATGTACCACGACCACGCGGCGCGCCTGCGCGAGGTTCCCGAGGAGCTGGAAGGCTTCCTCGGCAACGGCAGCGCCGCCAGCGTCCTCTCCGGCCGCGTCGCCTACACGCTCGGCCTCGAAGGGCCCGCGATGTCGGTCGACACCGCGTGTTCGTCTTCGCTGGTGTCGCTGCACCTCGCCGCGCAGGCGCTGCGCCGCGGCGAGTGCTCGATGGCGCTGGCCGGCGGCGTGACGGTGTTGTCCACGCCCGAGGTCTTCGTCGACTTCAGCCGCCAGCGCGGGCTCGCCCCGGACGGCCGCTGCCGCGCGTTCTCGGACGACGCCGACGGCACCGGCTGGGCCGAGGGCGTGGGCGTGCTCGTGCTGGAACGCCTTTCGGACGCCGAACGCCACGGTCACCGGATCCTCGCCGTGGTGCGGGGCTCGGCGGTGAACTCCGACGGCGCGTCCAACGGCATGACGGCCCCCAACGGTCCTTCGCAGCAACGCGTGATCGCGGCCGCGCTCGAGGACGCCGGGCTGGGCACCGGCGACGTCGACCTCGTGGAGGCGCACGGCACCGGCACGTCCCTCGGCGACCCGATCGAGGTCCAGGCCCTGCAAGCGACCTACGGCGCCGGGCGCCCGGAGGACCGTCCCCTGTGGCTCGGCTCGCTGAAGTCGAACCTCGGGCACGCGCAGGCCGCCGCCGGGGTCGGTGGCGTGATCAAGGTGGTCCAGGCCCTGCGGGCCGGCGTCCTGCCGAAGACGCTGCACGCGAAGACACCGTCGTCGGAGATCGACTGGGACGGCGGGGTGGAGCTGCTGCAGGACACCCGTCCCTGGAAGTCGGACGGCCCCCGCCGGGCCGGCGTGTCGTCGTTCGGGATCAGCGGCACGAACGCGCACGTGATCCTCGAAGAGGCACCGCCGGTCGAGACCCCCGAGCCGGCCGGGACGCCGGTGGGGCCGCTGCCGGTCGTCGTCCACGCGAAGACGCCGGAGGCGCTGCGGGACCAGGCCGCCCGGCTGCGTGACCACGTGCTGGCGCACCCGGAGTTCTCCGTCGCCGACGTCGGCTACTCGCTGGCCACCGGCCGGACTTCGTTCGCGCACCGCGGCGCGGTGGTCGCCGCGGACCGCGACGAGCTCGTGGCGGGACTCGCCGAACTGGCCGCGGGCGCGGAGTCGGCGGTGACCGGGTCCGGCTCCGCCGACGCCCGGGTGCTGATGGTGTTCCCCGGCCAGGGTTCCCAGTGGGTCCACATGGGACTGGAGCTGGCGGAGCACGAGCCGGTGTTCGCCGAACGCCTGCGGGAGTGCGACGAAGCGTTGTCGGAGTTCGTCGAGTGGTCTCTGTTCGACAAGCTGGCCGACGAGTCCGCGCTGGGGCAGGTGGACGTGGTGCAGCCGCTGCTGTGGGCGATGATGGTGTCGCTCGCCGCACTGTGGCGCTCCTACGGTGTCGAGCCTGCCGGGGTGGTGGGTCACTCGCAGGGCGAGATCGCCGCGGCGACGGTGTCCGGCGCGCTGTCGCTGAGCGACGGCGCTCGGGTGGTGGCGTTGCGGGCGAAGGCGTTGCGGGCGCTGGAAGGCGTCGGGGGCATGGCGTCGATCCTGGTGTCGGCGGACCGCGCGGCCGGGCTGATCGAGCCGTGGGGGGAGAAGCTCGCGGTGGCGGCGGTGAACGGTCCGGCGCAGGTGATCGTGTCCGGCGACGTGTCCGCTTTGGACGAACTCGCCGTGGTCTGTGAGAACGAGGGCGCGCACTACCGCCGGATCGGCGTGTCGTACGCGTCGCACCACCCGCAGGTGGGGCAGCTGGCCGACGTCATCCTCGGCGACCTCGCCCCGGTGGCCCCGGCGACCACCGCAATTCCCTTCTACTCCACGGTGTCCGGTGCGGCGATCGACACCGCCGCCCTGACCGGCGAGTACTGGCTGGAGAACCTGAAGAGCCAGGTCCGGTTCTTCCCGACCGTCGTCAAGGCGCTCGAGGACGGCTTCACGCACGTCCTGGAGATCAGCCCGCACCCCGTGCTCGGCGCACCCCTCGAGGAGGCGGCGCCGGACCTCCCGGTGCTCGCCACCCTGCGCCGCGGCGACGGCGGCCCGAGCCGGTTCCGCACGTCGGTGACCGAGTTCACCGTCGGCCAGGGCAGCCTCGACTGGACCGGCCTCTACCTGAAGGCGGGCGCGCGCAAAGTTCCGCTGCCCACCTACGCCTTCCAGCACGAGCGGTACTGGCTGGACGCCCGCCCGGGCACCCAGGACGTCGGCACCGCCGGCCTGCGCCCGGCCGGGCACGGGCTGCTCGGCGCGGTGCTGCAGGCCGCCGGCGACGGCACGGTCTACCTCAGCGGACGGCTGTCCCTGGCCACCCGGCCGTGGCTCGCCGACCACGCCCTCGGCGACACCCCGCTCCTGCCCGGCGCGGCGATGGTGGACATGGCCGTGCACGCCGGCGACCAGCTCGGCTGCCCGCACCTGGAGGAGCTCACCCACCACGCGCCGCTGCTGCTGCCGCGCACCGGATCCGTGGTCGTCCAGCTGATGGTGACCGCCCCCGACGAGGACGGCCGCTGCGGCCTGACCCTCCATTCGCGACCCGAAGGCGACGACGACTGGGAGCTGCACGCGTCCGGCCTGCTCTGCCGCGAGGCCCCCGAACGCCCGGCGGCTCCGGCCACCTGGCCGCCGGAAGGCGCGAAGCGGATCGACACCACGGACGCCTACCGCGTCCTCGCCGAGCAGGGGTACGCCTACGGGACCCTGTTCCAGGGCCTCGAAGCCGCGTGGCGCACCCGCGGCGCGCTGTACGCCGAGGTGAGCCTGCCGGACGCCCTGGAGGACGACGGTTTCGTGCTCCACCCGGCGCTGCTCGACGCCGCCCTGCACGTCATCAGCCTGGCGAACCCCGGCGAGGACACCGCGATCCCGTTCTCGTGGCAGGGCGTCACCGTGCACGCGAGCGGCGCCCGCCGCCTCCGGGTGTGCGTCACCGGCGGCGACGACGACACCGTCGCCATCACGGCCTTCGACGGCGCCGGCACGCCGGTGCTCGACGTCCGCACCCTGGTTTCCCGGGCGCTGCCGCCGCAGGCGCTGTCCCGGTTCGTCAACATCCGGGACAGCCTGTTCCAGGTCGACTGGCCGGAGTGGACGGCCGAAAGCGGTTCGGCGGTCGTCGTCGAGAAGCCGGCGTTCGGCGTGCTCGACGACACCAGCGGGCTGCGGTCCTGGTTCGCCGAGGCCGGCTGCGAGCCCGTCCTGTACCGCGGCTGGGACGAGGTCGCCGTCACCCGCGAGACGCCGGACCTGGTGCTGTGGGACACCGCTTCGCTCGTCCGCCGTCCGGTGGACCTCGACGACGGCCCGGAGCTCGCCGAGACGGCGGGCCGGCTGGTCGAAGCGGTGCTGATGCGCCTGAAGCGCTGGCTCGCGCTGCCGCAGTCCGAGCGCACCCGGCTCGTCGTGGTCTGCTGGGGCGGCCTGGCCGTCGCGGGCGTCGCCGGCCTGATCCGGTCGATGAGCACGGAGTTCCCGGACCGCCTGGTGCTGCTCGACGTCCGTGGCAAGGGCACCGTCGACGTCCCGGCCCTGATGGCGGTGCTGGCCACCGACGAGAACGTGGTGGGCCTGCGCGACGGCGTCGTCCGCGTGCCGCGGCTCGGCCGGACGGTCTCGGAGCTGGCGATCCCGGACGGCGAGGCCTGGTCGGTCGCGTCGGACGGACGCGGGACGCTCGACGGCGTCGGCCTGGTCCCGTCGGACGCGGCCACCGCCGAGCTCGGCCCGGGCGAGGTGCGCATCGCGGTGCGCGCCGCCGGCGTCAACTTCCGGGACGTGCTGATCAGCCTGGGCATGTACCCCGACGAGGGCGCGATGATGGGCAGCGAGGCCGCCGGTGTGGTCCTCGAAACCGGCGCGGACGTGCGTTCCGTGCGGCCGGGCGACGCCGTGATGGGCCTGTTCACCGAGTGCTCCGGCTTCGGCTCGCACGCGGTGACCGACGCCCGGATGGTCGTCCCGGTGCCCGAGGGCTGGTCCTTCGAACAGGCCGGCGCCGCCCCGGTCGTCTTCCTGACCGCGTTCTACGCGCTGCACGACCTCGGCAAGCTGGCCGCCGGCAAGCGGGTCCTCGTCCACACCGCCACCGGCGGCGTCGGCATGGCGGCCCTGCAGCTGGCCCAGTACTGGGGCGCGGAGGTCTACACCACGGCGCACCCGGCCAAGTGGCCGGTCCTGCGCACCCTCGGGGTGCCGCGCGAGCGGATGGCGAACTCGCGCACCGCGGACTTCGAGGCCGAGTTCCTGGCAGCGACGCGGGGCGCGGGCATGGACGTCGTGCTGAACTCCCTGGCCAACGAGCAGACCGACGCCTCCCTGCGGCTGCTGCCGCGCGGCGGGCGGTTCGTCGACATGGGCAAGACCGACGTCCGCGACCCGAAAGCCGTCGCCCACGCGCACCCCGGGGTGCGGTACCGGGCCTTCGACCTCGTCGAGGCCGGGCCCGACCGGATCCGCGACATCCTCACCGCGCTGCACGAGCTGTTCACCGCGCGGGTGCTGCTGCCGCTGCCGGTCAAGGCCTGGCCGATGCAGCAGGCCCGCCGCGCGCTGCGGTTCGTGCGGGAGGCGCGGCAGATCGGCAAGGTCGTGCTGACGCTGCCGGAGGAGATCGACCCGGACCGCCCGGTGCTCGTCACCGGCGGCACGGGCACGCTGGGCGGCCTGCTGGCCCGGCACCTGGTCACCGAGTACGGCGTGCGGGACCTGGTGCTGACGTCGCGGCGCGGCCTCGGCGCGGTCGGCGCGGCGGACCTGCGGAACGAGCTCCTCGAAGCCGGCGCGGACTCGGTCGCCGTCGTCGCCTGCGACGTCGCCGACCGTGACTCCCTGGCCGCGCTGTTCGAGCAGACCGGGCCGGTCGGGGCGGTGTTCCACACGGCGGGCGTGCTCGACGACGGCCTGTCGGTGAACCTCCGCCCCGAGCAGGTGCGGCGGGTGCTGGCGCCGAAGGTGCAGGCGGCGACCTACCTGCACGAGCTGACCCAGGACATGGGGCTGTCGCACTTCGTGCTGTTCTCCTCGGCCGCCGGCGTGCTCGGCGACGCCGGGCAGGCCAACTACGCGGCGGCGAACACCTACCTCGACGAGCTGGCCGCGCGGCGCCGCGCACTGGGCCTGCCGGCGCTGTCGCTGTCGTGGGGCCTGTGGGCGGACGAGTCCGGCATGACCGGGCACCTCGACGGCGTCCACCACGACCGCATGGCCGCGAACGGCATGCGCGCGCTCTCGGCCGGGCACGCGCTGGGGTTGCTGGACGTCGCGCTGACGTCGACGCACCCGCACTACGTGCCGATCTCCCTGACCGTCGGCGCCCAGAGCGAGCCGATCTTCCGGGCCCTGGTCCAGCCGAAGCGGGCGCAGGCCGGCGCGGGTGCCGTCGCGCAGGACGGGCTCGCCGAGCGGCTGTCGGTGCTCAACGCCGAGCAGCAGCTGGACCTGCTGGAGCAGCTGGTGGCCGCGCAGGTCAACCTCGTCCTCGGGCACGCCGAGGAGCACCCGGTCGACCCGGACCAGCCGTTCACCGTGCAGGGCTTCGACTCGCTGACCGCGGTCGAGCTGCGCAACCGGCTGGGCGCCCGGACCGGCGCGCACCTGCCCGCGACCCTGATCTACGACCACCCCACCCCGCGGCACATCACGCGGCTGCTGCACCGGACGCTCGCGCCGGAACAGGAGCCGTTGTCGGCCGACGACGAGGACAAGCGGCGGCTGCAGGAAGTCCTGGCCACCGTGCCGGTGTCCCGGATCCGGGAGATCGGGCTGCTCGACGCGCTGCTGAGCCTGGCCGAAGAGCCGGACGCCGCGGGCTTCGCCGCCTCGGCGGCGGACGTGGACGACATGGACACCGACGCACTCATCGCGTTGGCGATGGAGGGATCCGAGAACTCATGACTGCACCTGAGGAGAAGGTCGTCGCCGCACTCCGCGCGTCGGTCAAGGAGGCCGAGCGGCTGCGCCGGCAGAACCAGCAGCTCCGCGCCGCGGCCCACGAACCGGTCGCGATCGTCGGGATGGGCTGCCGGTTCCCCGGCGGGGTCGCCTCCCCGGACGACCTGTGGCGGCTGGTCGACGGCGGCGCGGACGTCATCGGCGAGTTCCCGGCCGACCGCGGCTGGGACGCGGACGCGTTGTACGACCCCGACCCGGAAACCGCCGGGAAGGCGTACGTGCGCACCGGCGGGTTCCTCCACGGCTCGAACGGCTTCGACGCGGGCTTCTTCGGGATCTCGCCGCGTGAAGCGCTGGCCATGGACCCGCAGCAGCGGCAGCTGCTGGAGGTCGCCTGGGAGACCCTGGAGAACGCCGGGATCGACCCGGTTTCGCTGAAGGGCAGCCCGACCGGCGTGTACGTCGGCGTGATCCACAGCTCCTACGCCGACCGGCTGCCTTCGGTGCCCGGCGAGCTGGAAAGCTACGTGGACAACGGGAACCTCAGCAGCGTCGCGTCCGGGCGGATCTCCTACACCCTCGGCCTGGAGGGGCCGGCGGTGTCGGTCGACACGGCCTGCTCGTCCTCGCTCGTGGCGCTGAACCTCGCGGTCCGCGCGCTGCGCAACCAGGACTGCACGCTGGCGCTGGCCGGTGGGGCCACGATCATGGCGAGCGAAAGCTCGTTCGTGAACTTCAGCCGTCAGCGCGCGGTCGCGCCCGACGGCCGCAGCAAGGCGTTCTCCGAGGACGCCGACGGCTTCGGCGTCTCCGAAGGTGTCGGTTTTCTCTTGCTGGAACGGCTGTCCGACGCGGTGCGCAACGGGCACGAGGTCCTCGCCGTGGTGCGGGGTTCGGCGGTGAACTCCGACGGCGCGTCGAACGGGCTCTCCGCCCCGAACGGTCCTTCGCAGCAGCGCGTGATCACGGCCGCCTTGGAAGACGCGCGGCTGTCCGCGGCCGACGTCGACCTGGTCGAGGCGCACGGCACGGGGACCGCGCTCGGCGACCCGATCGAAGTCCAGGCGTTGCAGGCCGTTTACGGGGTCGATCGGGCGGACCGGCCGCTGTGGCTGGGTTCGCTGAAGTCGAACATCGGCCATGCCCAGGCCGCCGCCGGGGTCGGCGGGGTGATCAAGGTCGTGCAGGCGTTGCGGGCCGGGGTCATGCCGCGGACGTTGCACGCGTCGACGCCGTCGTCGAAGATCGAGTGGGGCGGTGGCGGCGTCGAGCTGCTGCAGGACGCTCGTCCGTGGGATTCCGAGGTGCGCCGGGCGGGGGTGTCGTCGTTCGGGATCAGCGGAACCAACGCGCACGTGATCCTGGAGCAGGCACCCTCCGCCGAGGCTGAATCGGCCGAGATCGCGGGGCCGCTGCCGTTCCTGCTGCACGCGAAGACGCCGGAGGCGTTGCGGGACCAGGCTTCCCGGCTGCGGGAGCACGTCTTGGCGCACCCGGAGTTCTCCCTGGGCGACCTCGGGTTCTCGCTGGCGGGCCGGAGCCGGTTCGCCCACCGCGGCGCGGTCGTGGCTTCGAACCGCGATGAGCTGCTGGCCGGGTTGGCGGACCTGGAGCCGACCGGTTCGGGTGCCGGGCCCAGCCGGGTGCTGATGGTGTTCCCCGGCCAGGGTTCCCAGTGGGTCCACATGGGACTGGAGCTGGCGGCGAGTGAGCCGGTGTTCGCCGCGCGGCTGCGTGAATGTGACGCGGCGCTGTCGGAGTTCGTCGAGTGGTCGCTGTTCGACAAGCTGGCGGAGGAGACCAGCGAAGTCGACGTGGTGCAGCCGTTGTTGTGGGCGGTGATGGTGTCGCTCGCGGCCCTGTGGCGGTCCTACGGTGTCGAGCCGGCGGGGGTGGTCGGTCACTCACAAGGCGAGATCGCCGCCGCGACCGTGTCGGGTGCGCTGTCCCTGGGCGAGGGCGCCCGGGTGGTGGCGTTGCGGGCGAAGGCGTTGCGGGCGCTGGAAGGCCGCGGCGGGATGGCCTCGTTGCGGGTTTCGGCCGAGCGCGCGGCGGAGCTGATCGACGAGCGGCTCGCGGTGGCGGCGGTGAACGGCCCCGCGCAGGTGATCGTGTCGGGCGACGTGTCCGCGTTGGACGAACTGGCCGGGACCTGTGAGAGTTACCGTCGCATCGATGTTTCCTACGCCTCGCACCACCCGCAGGTGGGGCAGCTCGCCGACGTGATCCTCCGGGACCTGGCACCCGTCGCCCCGAAGAGCACGGAGATCCCGTTCTTCTCCACGGTGTCCGGTGCGGCGATCGACACCGCGACGTTGACCGGGGACTACTGGCTGGAGAACCTGCGCAGCCAGGTGAAGTTCTTCCCGACGGTCGTGGACGCGCTCACCCGGGGCTTCACCCACGTGGTGGAAGTGAGCCCGCACCCCGTGCTCGGCGCCCCCCTCGAAGAAGCCGCCCAAGGGCTTCCGGTGCTGTCGACCTTGCGCCGCGAAGGTGGTCAGGCGCGGTTCCGGACCGCCCTCGCCGAATTCCACGTCCACGGTGGCCACGTGGACTGGACGCCCGTGTTCGAGGGCGCCCGCCGGGTTCCGTTGCCCCCCTACGCCTTCCAGCACGAACGCTACTGGCTGGAGTCCGCCGACGGCGCCCAGGACGTGGCCGCGGTCGGCCTGCGCCCGGCGGAGCACGGTCTCCTCGGCGCGGTCCTGCACGCCGCCGACACCGGCGCGGTCTACCTGTCGGGCCGGTTGTCCCCGGCCGCCCAGCCGTGGCTGGCCGACCACGCGCTCGGCTGCACCGTGATCCTGCCCGGTGCCGCGATGCTGGAGATGGCCGTGCACGCCGGCGACCAGCTCGGCTGCCCGCGCGTCGAGGAGCTGACCCACCACGCGCCCCTCGCGCTCCCCGCGCAGGTCCAGGTCACCGTGCACGCGCCCGACGAGACCGGCCGCAGCGCCTTCTCCCTCCACTCGCGGTCCGCGGACGAGGAATGGGTCCAGAACGCCGAAGGCGTCCTGACCCAGGGCACCGCCGCGGCCGACAGCGGCCTCGCGGAATGGCCGCCACGGGACGCGCGGCCGGTCGACGTCGAAGCCTTCTACCCGGCGCTCGCCGAAGCGGGCCTCAGCTACGGGCCGGTGTTCCAGGGACTCCGGCGGGCCTGGCGGCGCGGCGACGAGCTGTTCGCGGAGGTCGTCCTGCCCGACGGCCAGGCCACCGACCGGTTCGTCCTCCACCCCGCGCTGCTCGACGCGGCCGTGCAGACCGCCGAGCTCGACGGCGACGGCACCACCCGGCTGCCGTTCTCCTGGCGCGGCTTCTCGGTGTTCGCCACCGGCGCCCGCGCGCTGCGCGTCCGGGTCGCCCCGGCGGGCGAGGACGGCGTGACCATCACCGCCGCCGACTCCACGGGGGCACCGGTCGCCCAGGTCGACGAGCTGATCTCCCGGCCCGTCCCGGTGGGCGGCCCCGCCGTCCGGCTGCGGGACGCGATGTACCGCGTCGACTGGCAGGACTGGACCCCGGCCTCGGGCTCGCAGCCGGCGCCGGCCGAGACCGTGCGGTGGCGGGTCCCCGGCGGGCAGACCGCGAGCGAGGTCATCGAAACCACGCTGCGGCGCATCCAGGAGTGGCTGGCCGAGCCGGGCGAGGCCCGGCTGGTCGTCGAATGCGCCGACACTCTCGAGACCGCCGGCTTGCCGGGCCTGGTCCGCACGGTGGCGGCCGAGTTCCCCGGCCGGGTTTCGCTGCTCGTCACCGATGGGTCCGAAGTGGACGTTCCGGCCACGGACGAACCCGTCATGGGCGTCTTCGACGGAACGGTGCGGGTTCCGCGCCTCGGCCGCGTCGGCGCCGAACTCACGCTCCCCGAAGGCGGCTGGCGGATCGGCAACGACGCCGACCCGGTGCCGTACGACACGGGCACCGCGCCCCTGGCACCCGGGCACGTCCGGGTCCGCGTGCGCGCGGCGGGCGTCAACTTCCGGGACGTCCTGATCGGCCTGGGCATGTACCCGGACCCCGACGCCGTGCTGGGCAGCGAAGCCGCGGGCATCGTGGTCGAGGTCGGCCCCGGCGTCGATTCGGTGCAGGCCGGGGACGCCGTCATGGGCCTGTTCACCGAGTGCGCCACCTTCGGCGCGGTCGCCGTGACGGACGCCCGGCTCCTCGCGGAAATCCCGGACGGCTGGACCTTCGAGCAGGCCGGCTCGACGCCCGTCGCGTTCCTCACCGCGTTCTACGCCCTCGCCGACCTGGCCAAGCTGACCACGGGCGAAAAGGTCCTGATCCACACCGCCACCGGCGGCGTGGGCATGGCGGCCCTGCAGCTGGCCCGGCACTGGGGCGCGGAGGCGTTCACCACCGCGTCCCCGGCGAAGTGGGGCGCGCTGCGCGAACTCGGCGTCCCGCCGGAGCGGATCGCCAGTTCCCGGGACCTCGGCTTCGAAGCCGACTTCCGGCGCGAGACCGGCGGCGTGGACGTCGTCCTGAACTCCTTGGCCCACGAGCACACCGACGCGTCCCTGCGGCTGCTGCGCTCCGGCGGCCGGTTCGTGGACATGGGCAAGACCGACGTCCGCGACCCGGAGACCGTCGCCGCGGACCACGAAGGCGTCTGCTACCGGGCGTTCGACCTCATCGAGGCCGGGCCGGACCGGCTGCGCGAGATCCTCACCGAGCTGTCCAAGCTCTTCGGCGAAGGCGTGCTCGAACCGCTGCCGGTGCGGGCGTGGCCGATGCAGCAGGCGCGGCAGGCCCTGCGGTTCGTGCGGGACGCCCGGCACGTCGGCAAGGTCGCGCTGACCCTGCCCGAGCCCCTCGACGCGGCCCGCCCGGTGCTCGTCACCGGCGGCACCGGCACGCTCGGCGCCCTGCTGGCCCGCCACCTCGTCGCGCGACACGGTGTCCGGCACCTGGTCCTCACCTCGCGCCGCGGTCCCGCGGCGGCCGGGGGCCTCGGCGACGAACTCCGGGAGCTGGGCGCCGAGTCCGTCGACGTCGTCGCGTGCGACGTCGCCGATCGCGAGGCCGTCGACGCGCTGGTCGCCCGGTACCCGCGGCTGGGTGCGGTGTTCCACACGGCGGGGGTCCTCGACGACGGCCTTTCGGTGAACCTCACCCCCGAGCAGCTGGCGAAGGTGCTGCGGCCCAAGGTGCACGCGGCCACCCACCTGCACGAGGCGACCCTCGCGCACGGGCTGTCGCACTTCGTGCTGTTCTCCTCGGCGGCCGGCGTGCTGGGCGACGCCGGGCAGGCCAACTACGCCGCCGCGAACACCTACCTCGACGAGCTGGCCCGACGGCGTCGCGCGCGGGGCCTGCCGGGGTTGTCGCTGTCGTGGGGCCTGTGGGAGGACGCGTCCGGCATGACCGGGCACCTCGGCGACACCGAGCGGGCCCGGCTGGCCGGCGCCGGGATGCGCCCGCTCGCGGCCGGGCACGCCCTCGGGCTGCTGGACGCCGCGATGACGTCGACGCACCCGCACTACGTGCCGATCGCGCTGACCGTCGGGGCGCAGCCGGAACCGCTGTTGCGCGCGCTGACCAGGACCACGCGGCAGACCGCCGTCACCACCACCGGAACGACCGGACCGGCCGGGCAGCTGGCCGCGCTGAACCCGGAGCAGCAGCTGCACCGGCTGGAGACGATCGTGGCGGCGCAGGTGAACCACGTCCTGGGGCACGCCGAAGACCACCGGACCGACCTGGACCAGCCGTTCACGGCCCAGGGGTTCGACTCGCTGACCGCGGTCGAGCTGCGGAACCGGCTCACCGCGCAGACCGGGGTCCGGCTGACGGCGACCCTCATCTACGACCACCCGACCCCGCGGCACGTCGCGCGGCTGCTCCACGCGGACCTCGCGCCGGGATCGGCCGCGTCTTCGGTGCTCGACCGGCTCGACAGCCTGGAGTCCGCGCTGGCCGGGGCCGCCGGCGACGAGGACCGCGCGGAGATCACCGCGCGGCTGCGGGCGCTGCTCGACCGGTGGACCGGCAGCACGGAGGGCGAGGCCGGCGGGGACGACGTCGACGACGCCTCGGCCGACGAACTGCTCGACATCATCGCCAAGGAATTCGGAAGGTCCTGACCCATGCCGAACGACGAGAAGCTGCTCAAGGAACTGAAGTGGATGACCACCGAGCTGCGGCGCAGCCGCCGTCGCCTGGTGGAGGCCGAGGACGCCGCGCACGAGCCGGTGGCGATCGTCGGGATGGGCTGCCGCTTCCCGGGCGGGGTGGCTTCGCCCGGCGACCTGTGGCGTCTGGTCACCGACGGCGCCGACGTGATCGGCGAGTTCCCCGCCGACCGCGGCTGGGACGCCGGCGCGCTGTTCGACCCCGACCCCGACGCGGCCGGGAAGACGTACGTGCGTTCCGGCGGGTTCCTCCGCGACTCGAACGACTTCGACGCGGGGTTCTTCGGCATCTCGCCGCGCGAAGCGCTGGCCATGGACCCGCAGCAGCGGCAGCTCCTGGAAGTCGCGTGGGAAACCCTGGAGGACGCCGGGATCGACCCCGGTTCCCTGAAGGGCAGCCTCACCGGCGTCTTCGCGGGCGTGCTGCAGAGCGACTACTCGACCCGGCTGAGCAGCGTCCCCGCCGACCTCGAGGGCTACCTCGACAACGGCAACATGGCCAGCACCGCCACCGGCCGGATCGCCTACACCCTGGGCCTGGAAGGGCCCACGATGTCGGTCGACACGGCGTGCTCGTCGTCCCTGGTCGCCGTGGACCTCGCCGTGCGGTCGCTGCGGAACCAGGACTGCTCCCTGGCCCTGGCCGGCGGCGTCACGATCATGTGCACCCCGGCCACCTTCACCAGCCTCAGCCGTCAGCGCGCGCTGGCCCCGGACGGCCGGTGCAAGGCCTTCTCGGACGACGCGAACGGGTTCGGCGCCGCCGAGGGCATCGGCTTCCTCCTGCTGGAACGGCTGTCCGACGCGGTCCGCGACGGGCACCGGATCCTCGCCGTGGTCCGGGGTTCGGCGGTCAACTCCGACGGCGCGTCCAACGGCCTGACCGCGCCCAACGGCCCGTCGCAGCAGCGCGTCATCCAGGCCGCCCTGCGGAACGCGCGGCTCGGCGCCGCCGACGTCGACGTCGTGGAGGCGCACGGCACCGGCACGGCGCTGGGCGACCCGATCGAGGTCCAGGCCCTGCAGGCGGTCTACGGCGAGGGCCGGTCGCCGGACCGGCCGCTGTGGCTCGGTTCGCTGAAGTCGAACATCGGGCACGCCCAGGCGGCCGCCGGGGTGGGCGGGGTGATCAAGATGGTGCAGGCGTTGCGGGCCGGGGTGCTGCCCCGGACGCTGCACGCGTCGACGCCGTCGTCGAAGATCGACTGGGACGGCGGCGGGGTCGAGCTGCTGCAGGAGGCTCGTCCGTGGGATTCCGAGGTGCGTCGGGCAGGGGTGTCGTCGTTCGGCATCAGCGGCACGAACGCGCACGTGATCCTGGAGCAGGCGCCCTCCGCCGAAGCCGAAGCCGAAGCCGACGCCGACGCCGGCTCGGCCGAGGTGGCGGGCGCGGTGCCCGTGCTGCTGTCCGGGCGGACGCCGGAGGCCCTGCGGGACCAGGCCGTCCGGCTGCGGGACCACGTGCTGGCCCACCCCGAGTTTTCCCTGGGGGACCTGGGCTTCTCCTTGGCGACGGGCCGGGCCGCCTTGGCCCACCGGGGAGCCGTGGTCGCCGCGAACCGGGAGGAACTGCTCGCCGGGCTGGCGGACCTGCCGCTGACGGGTACGGGGTCCGGCGGGCCGAGCCGGGTGCTGATGGTGTTCCCGGGTCAGGGTGCGCAGTGGGTCCACATGGGACTGGAGCTGGCCGCCGGTGAGCCGGTGTTCGCCGAGCGCCTCCGCGAGTGCGATCGGGCCTTGTCGGAGTTCGTCGACTGGTCGGTGTTCGACAAGCTCGCCGACGAGTCCGCGCTGGGCCAGGTGGACGTGGTGCAGCCACTGCTGTGGGCGATGATGGTCTCACTGGCGGCGCTGTGGCGGTCCTACGGCGTCGAGCCCGCCGGTGTCGTGGGCCACTCGCAGGGCGAGATCGCGGCGGCGACCGTGTCCGGCGCGCTGTCGCTGAGCGACGGCGCCCGCGTGGTGGCGCTGCGCGCGAAGGCGTTGCGCGCGTTGGAAGGCCTCGGCGGCATGGCGTCGATCCGGGTTCCGGCCGAACGTGCCGCGGAGCTGATCGGCGACAAGCTCGCGATCGCGGCGGTGAACGGCCCGGCGCAGGTCATCGTGTCCGGCGAAGTGTCCGCCTTGGACGAACTCGCGGCCCGGTGCGAGAGCTACCGTCGCATCGATGTTTCCTACGCCTCGCACCACCCGCAGGTGGGGCAGCTCGCCGACGTGATCCTCCGGGACCTGGCACCCGTCGCCCCGAAGAGCACGGAGATCCCGTTCTACTCGACGGTTTCCGGCGAGCGGGTCGACACCGCGTCGTTGACCGGCGACTACTGGTTCGAGAACCTGCGCAGCCAGGTCAAGTTCTTCCCGACGGTCGTGGCGGCCCTCGAAGACGGCTTCACGCACGTCCTCGAAGTCAGCCCGCACCCGGTGCTGAGCGCGCCCCTGGAGGAGGCCGCCCAAGGCCTCCCCGTGCTGTCCACCCTGCGCCGCGACGGCGGCCGGACCCGGTTCCGGACCGCACTGGCCGAACTGCACGTCCGGCACGGCCGGGTCGACTGGACGCCCCTGTTCGAAGGCGCGCGGCGGGTTCCGTTGCCCACCTACGCGTTCCAGCACGAGCGGTACTGGCTCGACGCCCCGAAGACCACGGGTACCGCGGACGCCGCCGAGGCCGCCTTCTGGGCCGCCGTCCGCGAGGAAGACGTCGACGAGATCGCGAAGACCCTCGGCGTCAAGGACGAGCAACGCGACTCCCTCGGCACGGTGCTGCCCGCCCTGGCCGACTGGCAGCGACGGCGTGCGGAGCGGGCCTCGCAGGACGCCCTCCGCTACCGGGTCGCGTGGACGCCGTTGTCCCGGCCGGCCGCACCGCGGCTCACGGGGCGTTGGCTGGTGCTGACCCCGCCCGGCGCCGAAGCTCCGCAGCTGGCCGGCCGGGGCGCCGAGATCGTGCACGCCGACGCCGCCGGGGACCGCGCCGCGTTCGCCGAGCTGCTCTCCGGCGAGCCGTTCACCGGCGTGCTGTCCCTGCTGGACCTCACCGCGACCCTGCACCTGACGCAGGCTCTGGGCGACGTCGATTCCGGCGCCCGCCTGTGGTGCCTGACCCGCGGCGCGGTCTCCACGACCCGGGACCCGAGCGCCGTCGACCCGGTGCAGGCCCAGCTCTGGGGCTTCGGCCGTGTCGTCGGCATCGAGGCCCCGCAGCGCTGGGGCGGGCTCGTCGACTTCCCGGCCGGGAGCGACCCGGACCTGCTGGTCGCGGCGCTCTCCGGCACCGAGACGGAGGTCGCCGTCCGGCCCGAAGGGCTGTTCGGGCGGCGGCTGGTCCGCAGCCCGGTCGGCGGGGCCGCCGGGCAGGAGTACCGGCCACGGGGGACCGTGCTGGTCACCGGCGGCACCGGGGCGCTCGGCGCGCACGTCGCCCGCTGGCTCGCCGGGAACGGCGCCGGCCACGTCGTGCTCACCAGCCGGCGCGGCGAGGCCGCGGAAGGGGTCCCCGAGCTGGCCGAAGAGCTGCGGACCTGGGGTGCCGAGGTCACCGTCGCCGCGTGCGACGCCGCCGATCGCGAAGCCCTGCGCGGGCTCCTGGCCACCGTCGAGCCGCTCACCGCGGTCTTCCACGCCGCCGGGGTGCTCGACGACGGCGCGCTGGACTCGCTGACCCCCGAGCGCCTGGCCACCGTCCTGCGGCCCAAGGTGGACGCCGCGCGCAACCTGCACGAACTCACGCGGGACCTCGACGCCTTCGTGCTCTTCTCGTCCTTCGCCAGTGTCATCGGCAACGCCGGGCAGGCCGGCTACGCCGCCGCCAACGCCTACCTGGACGCGCTCGCCGAACAGCGCCGCGCGGCCGGGCTGCCGGCCACCTCGGTGGCCTGGGGCGCGTGGGGCGGCACCGGGCTCGCCGCGGACGCCGCGATCGCCGAGCGGCTCGGCAGGGAGGGCGTCGCCCCGATGGCCGCGCCGACCGGCATCGCCGCCCTCGGCCTCGCCCTGGACCACCAGGACGTCGTCGTGGGGGTCGCCGACGTGGACTGGCCGAAACTGGCCGGGCGGCACGGCCCGCGGCCGCTGCTCGACCAGCTGCCCGAGGCCGTCCCGCCCGTCACGGTGGAGACCACGCCCGACGCGGGCCCGACGCTGCGGCAACGGCTCGCCGAAACGCCACCGGCCGACCGGACGGCCCTGCTGCTGGACCTGGTCCGCACCCAGGCCGCCGCGGTGCTCGGGCACGCGTCACCGGCCGCGATCGACCCCGACCGGGGGTTCACCGAGCTGGGCTTCGACTCGCTCACCGCCGTGGAAACGCGGAACCGGCTGAACGCGCTCACCGGGCTGCAGCTGCCGACGGCGTTGACGTTCGACTACCCCACGCCCGCCGCGCTGGCCGCGTACCTGGCCGGCCGGCTCGTCCCCGAGGACACCGCCTCGGCCGCGTCTCTGCTGGCCCAGCTGGACGAGCTGGGCCGCGTGTTCGCCGCCGCGGCCCCGGACGGCATCACGCGCGGCCGGCTCAAGGTCGGGCTCCAGTCGTTCCTCTCGAAATGGGCCGACCACGGCGGAGAATCGAATTCCGCCGGGGAAAACTTCGATTTCGGCAGTGACGAGGAACTGTTCGAGTTCATCGACAACGGCCTGGGCGCCTGACCCTCCCGCCCCCTGCGCCCCCGCCGAGCTCCCGCAGCTCGGCGGGGGCGCAGGGGTGTCTAGGGGAACGCTAGGGGTTGTCGGCGCCTCGGCCGGTCCATAGCGTGGAAAGCGAATCCACGGTGGTTTTCGGGGGTTCCGGGTGGCGGAGCCCCCGGCCCGGGGCGACGCCCCGGATGTCCCAGCGGTAGGCAAATCATCACGCTGAATGAGGTCGTGGCTGAATGGCGAACGAGGAGAAACTCCGGGAATACCTCAAGCTGGTGACGGCGGATCTCAAGCAGACCCGCCGGCGCGTGCGCGAGCTCGAGGACCACGATCCGATCGCCGTCGTCGGCATGGGCTGCCGCTACCCCGGCGGCGTGCACGGCCCCGACGAGCTCTGGCGGCTCGTGGCCGAGGGCACCGACGCCATCTCCGGGTTCCCCACCGACCGCGGCTGGGACCACGAAGCGATCTTCGACCCCGAGCCCGCCCGGCCCGGCAAGACCTACGTCCGCCACGGCGGCTACCTGCGCGGCGCCGACCGGTTCGACGCGGAGTTCTTCGGGATCTCCCCGCGCGAAGCGGTCGTGATGGACCCGCAGCAGCGGCAGCTGCTCGAAGTGTCGTGGGAGGCGATCGAGCACGCCGGCATCGACCCGCGGTCGCTGCGCGGCAGCCGCACCGGCGTGTTCATCGGCGGCTGGTCCGACGACTACACCGCGGCCGCGCGCGGCATCTCCGAGGAGTACGAGGGCTACCTGTTCACCGGCAGCGCGGCCAGCGTGCTCTCCGGCCGGATCGCCTACACCTTCGGCCTGGAAGGGCCCGCGGTCACCGTCGACACCGCGTGCTCGTCTTCGCTCGTTTCCCTGCACCTCGCGGTCCGCGCCCTGCGCACCGGCGAGTGCACCCTCGCCCTCGCGGGCGGCGTCACGATCATGTCGACCCCGCAGGGGCAGATCGAGATCAGCCAGCAGCGCGCCCTCGCCCCGGACGGCCGCTGCAAGGCGTTCGGCGACGGCGCCGACGGCTTCGGCGCGTCCGAAGGCGTCGGGGTCATCGTGCTGGAACGGCTCTCCGAAGCCCGCCGCAACGGCCACGACGTCCTGGCCGTCGTCCGCGGCACCGCGACCAACCAGGACGGCGCGAGCAGCGGCCTCAGCGCCCCGAACGGCCCGTCGCAGCAGCGGGTGATCCTCGCCGCGTTGCAGGACGCGCGGCTGTCCACCGGCGACGTCGACGTCGTGGAGGCGCACGGCACCGGCACGTCCCTCGGCGACCCGATCGAGGCCGACGCGCTGATCGCCGTCTACGGCAGGGACCGCACGCCCGGCCGTCCCCTGTGGCTGGGGTCGCTGAAGTCGAACATCGGGCACTCCGCCGCCGCGGCCGGGGTGGGCGGGGTGATCAAGATGGTCCAGGCGCTGCGCGCCGGCGTCCTGCCCCGGACGCTGCACGCCGCGACGCCGTCGTCGAAGATCGACTGGGCCGGCAGCGGTGTCGAGCTGCTGCAGGAGGCCCGCCCGTGGGAGCCGGACGGCCCGCGCCGCGCCGGGGTGTCATCGTTCGGGATCAGCGGCACCAACGCGCACGTCATCCTCGAGCAGGCGCCCGACGCCGAACCCGGGGAGGGCGCCGGAGCACCGGCCGGCGCGATCCCGGTGGTGCTGTCCGGGCGCACCCCCGAAGCCCTGCGGGACCAGGCTTCGCGGCTGCGCGAGCACGTGCTGGCGCACCCGGAGTTCTCCGTCGCCGACCTCGGCTACTCCCTGACCGGCCGGACGGCCTTCGCGCACCGCGGCGCGGTGGTCGCCGCGGACCGCGCCGAGCTCCTGGCCGGGTTGGCGAACCTGGAGCTGGTCGCCTCGGGGTCCGGTGGCCCGGCCAAGGTGCTGATGGTCTTCCCCGGCCAGGGTTCGCAGTGGGTCCACATGGGACTCGAACTCGCCGTGCTGGAGCCGGTGTTCGCCGCGCGGCTGCGGGAGTGCGACGCGGCTCTGTCGGAGTTCGTCGAGTGGTCTCTGTTCGACAAGCTGGCCGACGAGTCCGCGCTGGGGCAGGTGGACGTGGTGCAGCCGCTGCTGTGGGCGATGATGGTGTCGCTGGCGGCGTTGTGGCGTTCGTATGGCGTCGAGCCCGCCGGGGTGGTGGGCCACTCCCAGGGCGAGATCGCCGCCGCCACGGTCTCGGGTGCGTTGTCCCTTGAGGACGGTGCCCGGGTGGTGGCGTTGCGGGCGAAGGCGTTGCGGGCGCTGGAAGGCGTCGGCGGGATGGCGTCGATCCTGGTGTCGGCGGACCGCGCGGCCGGGCTGATCGAGCCGTGGGGTGAGAAGCTCGCGGTGGCGGCGGTGAACGGTCCGGCGCAGGTGATCCTGTCCGGCGATGTGTCCGCTTTGGACGAACTGGCGGAGACCTGTGAGCACTACCGCCGCATCGAGGTCTCGTACGCCTCGCACCACCCGCAGGTGGGTCAGCTGGCCGACGTCATCCTCGATGACCTCGAGCCGGTGTCGCCGAGCTCCACCGCGATCCCTTTCTACTCCACGGTGTCCGGTGCGGCGATCGACACCGCGACCCTCACCGGCGACTACTGGCTCGAGAACCTGCGCAGCCAGGTGAAGTTCTTCCCGACGGTCGTCGAGGCCCTCGAGCACGGCTTCACCCACGTCCTCGAGGTCAGCCCGCACCCCGTGCTCGGCGCGCCCCTCGAAGAAGCGGCCCAGGGCATCCCGGTGCTGTCGACGCTGCGCCGCGACACCGGGCAGAAGCGCTTCCGGACCGCGCTGGCCGAGCTGCACCTGCACCACGGCCACGTCGACTGGACGCCGCTGTTCGAAGGGGCCCGGCGGGTCCCGTTGCCCCCCTACGCCTTCCAGCACCAGCGGTACTGGCTGGAGCCCCGGCAGAGCAGCCGGGACGTCGCCACGGTCGGCCTGCGCCCGGCGGAGCACGGCCTGCTCGGCGCGGTCCTGCACGCTTCCGACACGGGCGCGGTGTACCTGTCCGGCCGGCTCTCCCTGTCCGCCCAGCCGTGGCTCGCGGACCACGCCCTCGGCGACACCGTGGTGCTGGCCGGGTCGGCGATGCTGGAGATGGCCGCGCACGCCGGCGAGCGGCTCGGCTGCCCGCGCGTCGAGGAGCTCACCCACCACGCGCCGCTCGTCCTGCCGCCTGCCGGCGCGGTCGCCGTCCAGGTCACGGTCAACGCCCGCGCGTTCACCCTCTCCTCCCGCGCCGAGGACGACGACGAATGGGTGGTCAACGCGTCCGGCCTGCTCGCCCCGGCCGTCCCCGGAGCGGGCGCCGCCGAACTCGCGACCTGGCCGCCGCGGAACGCCGAACCCCTGGCCCTCGATGACTTCTACGAGACCATGGCGGACGCCGGTGTGCACGCGGGCCCGGCCTTCCAGTGCGTCGGCGCGGCCTGGCGCCGCGGCGAGGACGTCTTCACGGAGCTGGCCCTGCCCCAGGATCTGCACCGCGAAGCCGGCTCGTACGTGCTGCACCCGGCGTTGCTCGACGGCGCGCTCCAAGGCGCGTGGTTCGGCGTGCTGGGCGACCCCGGGCAGGGGCGCGGCCCGTTCAGCTGGAGCGGCGTCAGCCTGCGCCGCCCCGCCGGGACGACGCTGCGCGCCCGGATCCGCGCCGCCGGCCCCGACGCGCTTTCCGTGCTGGTGAGCGACGAAACCGGCACCGAGGTCGCCTCCGTGCGCTCGCTGGTCATGCGCCCGGTCGGTGACGGCACCGCGCCGGTCGAACCGCCGCTGCGCGTCGACTGGGTCGACCACCCGGAGGTCGCGCACCCCACGACGTCCGGCACCTTCGCGCTCATCGGCACGGACGAGCTGCAGGTCGGGGCACCCGTGGCGCGGTACGCCGATCTCGCCTCGTTGGCCGCCGCCGGGGGACCGGCGCCCGAGTACGTGTTCCTGCCGCTGCCGCCCCGCCCGGCGGGGCACCTGGCCGAGCAGGCCCGGGCCCTGACCGTCTCGATGCTGAAGACCGTCCAGGAGTGGCTCGCCGAGCCGAGCCTGCGGCACTCGCGCCTGGTCGTGGTGACCAGCGGAGCCGTCGGCGACGACGCCGATCTCGCGCAGGTCCCGGTCTGGGGCCTGGTGCGTTCGGCGCAGGCGGAGAACCCCGAGCGGTTCGTGCTGGTGGACACCGACGGCACCGACGAGTCCACCGCGGCCCTGATCGGCACGCTCCTGGGCGGGGAGAACCAGTTCGCCCTCCGCGAGGGCCGCGCGTCCGTGCCCCGGCTCACCCGGATTTCTCCGCGGCAGCAAGGGGAAACGCCGAAGTGGGACAAGGGCACGGTCCTGGTGACCGGCGGCCTCAAGGGCGTCGGCTCGCTGATCGCCAAGCACCTGGTCACGACGCACGGCGTCCGCCGCCTGCTGCTGCTCGGCCGCCGGGGCATGGACACCCCCGGCGCCGGCGCGCTGGTCGCCGAGCTCGCGGAACTCGGCGCCGAGACCCAGGTGTGCGCGTGTGACGGCGCCGACCGGGACGCGCTGGCGGCCGCGCTGGCCACGGTTCCGGCCGAGTACCCGCTCACCGCCGTCGTCCACTCCGCGGGCGTCTTCGACGACGGGCTGCTCCCCGACCTCACGCCGGGCCAGGTCGAGCGGGTGTTCGCGCCCAAGGTCGACATGGCGCTGAACCTCCACGAGCTGACCACCGACCTCGAGGCGTTCGTCCTGTTCTCCTCGTTCGCCGGGACCTTCGGGGGCGCGGGGCAGGGCCCGTACGCCGCGGCCAACCTGTTCCTCGACGCCTTCGCCGCGCACCGCGCGGCCCGCGGCCTCCCGGCCACGGCACTCGCGTGGGGGCTGTGGGAGGAGCGCAGCGGCATGGCCGGCGCTCTCGGCGACGCGCAGCTGCAGCGCCTGGAGGGCGGCGGGCTCGTCCCGATGACCGCCGGGCACGGCGCCGCGTTGTTCGACGCCGCCTGTGCGTCGGGCGAGTCCGCGCTGGTCCCGGTGCCGTTCGACCGCGCCCGGCTGCGGGCCGACGCCAAGGCGGGCGCGCTCCCGGCGATCCTGTCCGGGCTGGTGCCCGCGCCGGCCCGGGGGAGCGCGGAGCCCCGGACCGTCGACGCCGCCCGCTTCCGCGCCGAGCTGGCCGCTCTGTCCACTGAGGACCGGGAGAAGCGGCTGCTGGACCTGGTCCGCACGACGGCCGCGTCGGTGCTCGGGCACGCCGGGCCCGCCGAAGTCGGGGCCGACCGCGCCTTCGGGGCGCTGGGCATCGACTCGCTGACGGCGCTGGAACTGCGCAACCGGCTCACCGCCGCGACCGGGCTGCAGCTGCCCGCGGCGCTGGTCTTCGACTACCCGAACCCGCGGGCCGTCGCCGGGTTCCTGGCCGGGGGGCTCGGCGAAGCGGACGCGCCGGTCCCGCTGCTGGCCGAACTCGACCGGCTCGAAGCCGCGCTCGCCGCGCTCACGCCCGATTCGGTGGCCGCGCTCGTCCCGGACGAGACCGCGCTCGCCCGGATCACCGGCCGGGTGCAGGCGCTGCGCCCGCTCTGGGACCAGGCCCGCGGCGCCACCGCGGTGTCGGGCGGCTCCCTCGACGCCGCCACCGACGACGACCTGCTCGACCTGCTGGGCGACCGCTTCGGCACGGCCTGACGCTTTCGAAGAGGGACAACGCATGGACAACGAGGACAAGCTCCGCCGCTACCTCAAGCGGGCGGTCGCCGAGCTGGACGACGCCCAGGCGCGGCTGGCGGACGCCGAGCGGCGCACGACCGAGCCGATCGCGATCGTCGGCATCGGCTGCCGGTTCCCCGGCGGCGCGGACACCCCGGACAGGTTCTGGGACCTCCTCGCCGGGGGCGTCGACACCGTCGCCGAGGCGCCGGGGGACCGCGGCTGGGACCTGGACCGCCTCTACGACCCCGAACTGAGCCGTCCCGGCACCAGCTACGTCCGCAGCGGCGCCTTCCTCGACGCCGCAGGCAACTTCGACGCCGGCTTCTTCGGCATCTCCCCGCGCGAAGCGCTGACGATGGACCCGCAGCAGCGGGTGCTGCTCGAGACGTCGTGGGAAGCCGTCGAGCGCGCCGGGATCGACCCGGCTTCGCTGCGCGGCCGGCGCGTCGGCGTGTTCGCGGGCACCAACGGCCAGGACTACGGCAACCTGCTGCAGCGGGCGCCGGAGGGCGAGGGCTACCTGTCCACCGGCTCGGCGGCGAGCGTCGTCTCCGGCCGGATCTCCTACACCCTCGGTCTCGAAGGGCCTTCGGTCACGGTCGACACCGCCTGCTCGTCTTCGCTGGTCACACTGCACCTCGCCGCCCAGGCCCTGCGCGGCGGCGAGTGCTCGCTGGCGCTGGCCGGCGGCGCGACCGTCGTCTGCACCACCGACCTGTTCGCCGAGTTCAGCAAGCAGGGCGGGCTCTCCCGCGACGGCCGCTGCAAGCCCTTCTCCGCGGCGGCCGACGGCTTCGGCATCGCCGAGGGCGCCGGCATGCTGCTGGTCGAACGGCTTTCCGACGCCCAGCGGCTCGGCCACCCGGTGCTCGCCATCGTCCGCGGCTCCGCGGTGAACTCCGACGGCGCGTCCAACGGCCTCACCGCCCCCAACGGCCCGTCCCAGCAGCGGGTCATCCGGCAGGCCCTCGCCGCCGCCGGACTGTCCACATCGGACGTCGACGTCGTCGAGGCGCACGGCACCGGCACGTCCCTGGGCGACCCGATCGAGGCCGACGCCCTCCTGGCCACCTACGGCCGCGACCGCACCGAGCCGTTGTACCTGGGTTCGGTCAAGTCGAACGTCGGCCACACGCAGGCCGCGGCCGGCGTCGCGGGCGTGATCAAGATGGTCCTGGCCCTGCGGAACGACCTGTTGCCGCGCACCCTGCACGCCGACGAGCCGACCCCGCACGTCGAGTGGGCGGCCGGGGCCGTCTCCCTGCTCACCGAGGCCCGTCCCTGGCCCGAGGCCGGCCGGCCGCGGCGCGCGGCGGTGTCGTCGTTCGGCATCAGCGGCACGAACGCGCACGTCATCCTCGAACAGGCACCCGTCACCGAGCCGGAAACCCCCGGCGCGGAACCGGAGATCGTGCCGCTGCCCCTGTCCGCCCGGACGCCCGAGGCGCTGCGGGCCCAGGCCGGGCGCGTGCTCGACGTCGTGCGGGCGGGGACCCGCCGCACCGACGTCGGGTTTTCGCTGGCCCGCAGCCGGGCCGGGCACGAACACCGCGCTGTCGTGCTCGGGAATCCGGAGGACGCCCTGGCCGCGCTCGCCGCCGGGGAGCCGGACGTGAACGTGGTCACCGGGTCCACAGTGGACGGCAAGCTCGCCGTCCTCTTCTCCGGGCAGGGTGCCCAGCGGCTCGGCATGGGCCGGGAGCTGGCCGCGCGGTCCGAGGTGTTCGCGGCCGCCCTGGACGCGGTGCTCGCCGAGCTGGACCCCGCGCTGCGGGACGTCATGTGGGGCGACGACGCCGCCGCGCTCGACCGGACCGGCCACACCCAGCCCGCGCTGTTCGCCCTCGAAGTCGCGCTCTACCGCCTGGTCGAGTCGTTCGGGGTGCGCCCCGGCTTCGTCGCCGGGCACTCCATCGGCGAGATCGCCGCGGCCCACGTCGCCGGGGTGCTCACCCTGGCCGACGCCGCCCGGCTCGTCACCGCCCGCGGCCGCCTCATGCAGGCGCTGCCCGCGGGCGGCGCGATGATCGCCCTCCAGGCCGGCGAGGCCGAAGTCGTCCCGCTGCTCACCGACGGCGTCGCGATCGCCGCGGTCAACGGCCCGGAAGCCGTGGTCGTTTCCGGCGCCGAGGACGCGGTCACGGCGATCGCCGGGCGGTTCGCCGACCGCAAGACCAAGCGGCTGCCCGTGTCGCACGCGTTCCACTCGCCGCTCATGGAACCGATGCTCGACGAGTTCCGCGCGGTGGTCGGCCGGCTCGCCTTCGCCGAGCCGAAGATCCCGGTCGTCTCCACCCTCACCGGCGGCGAAGCCGACCTCACCGAGCCGGAGTACTGGGTGCGGCACGTGCGGGAGGCCGTCCGGTTCGCCGACGGCGTCGCCGCGCTGCGCGAGTCGGGTGTCCGCACGTTCCTCGAACTGGGCCCGGACGGCGCCCTCTCGGCGCTGGTCGAGGGCGCGATCCCCGCGCTGCGCAAGAACTTCGACGAGCAACGGGCGGTGTTCTCCGCGCTCGCGCGGCTGCACGTCACCGGGACGACGGTGGCCTGGGATTTCCCCGGCGCCCAGCTGGCGGACCTGCCGACGTACCCGTTCCAGCACGAGCGCTTCTGGCTCACCCCGCCCGAGACCGGCGGTGACGCCGGCGCGTTCGGCCAGGCCGCGGGCGGGCACCCGCTGCTCGGGGCGACGCTGACCCTGCCCGGGGGCGCGCTGGTCGCCACCGGGTGCCTGTCCCTGCGCACGCACCCGTGGCTCGCCGACCACGTGGTCCTGGGCACGGTGATCCTCCCCGCGACCGCGTACCTCGACCTGGCCCTGCACGTCGGCGGCGGCGACGGCCTGGCCGAGCTGACCCTGGCCGCGCCGCTGGTGGTGCCGGAGCGGGGCGCGGTGGCGCTGCGGCTGCACGTCGGCCCGGCCGACGAGGCCGGCCGGCGCCCGCTGCGGCTCGACTCCCGCCCGGCCGGCAGCGACGACGACTGGACGGCGCACGCGAGCGGCTTCCTCGGCACGGACGCGGGCGGGCCACCGCGGCCGGGGGCCGAGTGGCCGCCCGCCGGTGCCGAGCCGGTCGCGCTGGACGGTCTCTACGACCGCATCGCCGACAGCGGCCTGACGTACGGCCCGGCGTTCCGGGGCGTCCGCCGGGCGTGGCGCCGGGAGAACGAGTTGTTCGCCGAGGTCGCGCTGCCGGAGCACGTCGGCGCCGGGGACTTCGGCCTGCACCCGGCGCTGCTCGACGCGGCGCTGCACCCGGCGGTCGGGCTTCCCGGCCTGCTGGCCGAAGCCGCCGACGCGGGCCTGCCGTTCTCCTGGACGGGCGTCCGGCTGCACCGGACCGGCGCCGACGCGCTGCGCGTCCGGCTGGGGGCCACCGGCGCCCGCGGCCTCACCGTGGAAGCCGCCGACGTCGAAGGCAACCCGGTCTTCGCGGCCGAATCGCTGGTCTCGCGCCCGCTTTCGCCCGAACTCCTCGCCGGAGCCCGCGTCGAGAAGGATGCGCTGTTCACCGTCGACTGGGTGCCGGTGCCGGACGCGCCCGCCCCGCGTGGCCGGGTCGCACTGGGCGCCGGTCCCGCGGCGGCGTTCGCCGACCTGGGCTCGTTCGCCGACCTGCCCGCGCTGCTGGCCGAACTGGACGACCTCCCCGCGCCCAGCGCGGTCTTCACGTCCCTGCCGGTCGAGGGCAGCGGCGCGGAAGCGGCCCACGACGCCGCCGGACAGGCCTTGCGCCTCGTCCAGACCTGGCTCGCCGAACCCCGCCTGGCGGGCACGCCGCTGGTGTTCGTCACCTCCGGCGCGGTCGCCACGACCGCGGGCGAGGACGTCCCGGACCTGGCCCACTCGACCGTGTGGGGCCTGGTCCGCGCGGCGCAGTCGGAGAACCCCGGCCGGTTCGTCCTCGTGGACACCGACGGCTCGGCCCCGCTGCTGGCGGCGGACGAACCGCAGCTCGCCGTGCGGGGATCGCGGCTGCTGGCGCCGCGGCTGGCGAAGGCCGAAGTGTCCGAAGCGGACGAGTTCCCGCTCGGCGGCACGGTCCTCGTCACCGGCGGCACCGGCGGGCTCGGCTCGATCGTGGCCCGGCACCTGGCCGCCGCCGGAGCGGAACACCTCGTCCTGGCTTCGCGCCGCGGACCGGACGCGCCGGGAGCGGCGGACCTGGCCGACCTCGGCGCCGACCTCGGCGCCGACATCGTGGCCTGCGACTTCGCCGACCGCGCCGCCGTCGAAAAGCTGGTGGCGGACCACCACTTCACCGCGGTGGTGCACACCGCCGGGGTGCTCGACGACGGCCTGGTGACGAACCTGACCGCCGAGCAGCTGCACGAGGTCCTGAAAGCCAAGGTCGACGCGGTGACGAACCTGCACGACCTCGTCGACGCCGAGGCGTTCGTGCTGTTCTCGTCGGCCTCGGGCGTGCTCGGCAGCCCGGGCCAGGCGAACTACGCGGCCGCCAACGCCTACGTGGACGCCCTCGCCCAGCACCGCCGCGCGAACGGGCTCCCGGCGCACTCCCTCGCGTGGGGTTCGTGGGAGCACACCGGCGGCGGCATGACCAGCACCCTCGCCGACGGCGACCGCGGGCGCATCAACCGCAGCGGCGTCCTCCCGCTGTCCGTGGCAGACGGTCTGGCGCTGTTCGACCGGAGCGTCCGCGGCGGAAACCCGCTGCTCGTCCCGATGCGCCTGGACCTCGCCACGCTGCGGGCGAAGGCCGGTGACGGCGTTCCCGCGCTGCTGCGCGGCCTGGTCCGCGCGCCGCGAAAGAGCGTCGAGAAGGCGCAACCGGTGACCCAGCGGCTGGCCGGGCTGTCCGGCGAAGAACGGTCGAAGGCTCTGCTGGACCTGGTCCGCACGCAGGCCGCGCTCGCCCTCGGGCACCGCGGACCGGCCGACATCGGCGCCGAGCGCGGCTTCCTGGACCTCGGCTTCGACTCCCTCACCGCCGTCGAGCTGCGCAACCAGCTCGACGCGGCGACCGGCCTGCGGCTGCCTGCCACGCTGATCTTCGACTACCCGAACCCGGCCGCGCTGGCGAAGTTCCTCGACACCGAACTGCCCAGCGCCGAAGCCGAAGCCGGCGGGGCGCTGCGCACCGCGCTGGACGGCCTCGAAGGCCTGCTGACGGCCGTCGACGCCGAAGAAGCCCAGCGCGCCGCCGCCCGGCTGCGGGCGCTGGCCGCCGAGTGCGTCGCGCGGTTCTCCGGCGACGGGGCTGCACAGGCCGAGCTGGACTCGGCGACCGCGGATGAACTTTTCGACCTGCTCGACAACGAGCTGGAAAGCTAGGGAGCCCGCTGTGGCGAACGAAGACAAGTACCTCGAATACCTGAAGCGGGCCACGGCGGACCTGCGCGAGACGCGCCGCCGGCTCCGCGAGGTCGAGGAGGCGAGCCGGGAGCCCGTCGCGATCGTCGGCATGGCCTGCCGGTTCCCCGGCGGGGTGCGCACGCCCGAGCAGCTCTGGCGGATCGTCGCCGACGGCGTCGACGCGGTCGGCGAGTTCCCCGGCGACCGCGGCTGGGACCTGGCCGAGCTGTACGACCCGGGCATGACGCGGCCGGCCACCAGCTACGTCCGCACCGGCGGGTTCCTCGACGACGTCGCCGGCTTCGACCCCGCGCTCTTCGGCATCTCGCCGCGCGAGGCCCTGGCCATGGACCCCCAGCAACGGCTGCTGCTGGAGACGTCGTGGGAGGCCCTCGAGCGCGCCGGGATCGACCCGATGTCGTTGCGGGGCAGCCGGACCGGCGTGTTCGCCGGCGTGATGTACCACGACTACCACACCCGCCTCGGCCGGGTTTCCGAGGAACTGGAGAACTTCCTCGGCAACGGCAACTCCGGCGCGGTCGCCTCCGGCCGCGTCTCCTACACCTTCGGGCTCGAAGGCCCGGCGCTGACCGCGGACACCGCGTGCTCGTCGTCGCTGGTGACCCTGCACCTGGCCGTCCAGGCGCTGCGCAACGGCGAATGCTCGCTGGCCCTCGCCGGCGGGGTGGCGATGATGGCGATCCCCGAGCCCTTCATCCAGTTCAGCCGTCAGGGCGCACTGGCGAAGGACGGCCGCTGCAAGGCGTTCGCGGACGCCGCCGACGGCACCGGCCTGTCCGAAGGCGCCGGGATGCTGCTGGTGGAACGGCTTTCCGACGCCCGGCGCCTCGGTCACCCGGTGCTCGCCGTCATCCGCGGCTCCGCGGTCAACCAGGACGGCGCGAGCAGCGGCCTCACCGCCCCGAACGGCCCCTCGCAGCAGCGCGTGATCCGGCAGGCGCTCGACGCCGCCGGGCTGTCCGCCGCCGACGTCGACGTCGTCGAAGGGCACGGCACCGGCACGTCGCTCGGCGACCCGATCGAGGCCCAGGCCGTGCTCGCCACCTACGGCCGCGACCGCGACCGGCCGCTCTACCTGGGCTCGCTGAAGTCGAACCTCGGCCACACCCAGGCCGCGGCGGGCGTCGGCGGGATCATCAAGATGGTCATGGCCATGCGCCACGGCGTGCTGCCGGCGACGCTGCACGTCGACGCGCCGTCGTCCAAAGTGGACTGGTCGACCGGGTCCGTCGAGCTGCTCACCGAAGCGCGCGAGTGGGTTTCCGACGGCCCGCGCCGCGCCGGGGTCTCGTCGTTCGGCATCAGCGGGACGAACGCCCACGTCATCGTCGAAGAGCCGCCGCCCGCCGAACCCGCCGAGCGCGCCGCGGCGACGCTGGGCCACACGCCGTGGGTGTTGTCGGGCAAGACCGCCGAAGCCCTGCGCGCCCAGGCCCGCCGGCTCGCCGACCACCTCCGGCACCACGACGTCGATCCGGCGGCCGCCGCGGCGACCCTGTTCACCGGCCGCGCCCGTCTCGACCACCGCGCGGTGATCCTGGCTCCGCGCGGCGAAATCCCCCTGGCCGACCTGGACTCGCTGGACAGCGCCATCACCGGGACCGGCACCGGCGGCGCCCTCGCCGTCCTGTTCTCCGGCCAGGGTTCGCAGCGGCCGGGCATGGGCCGCGAGCTGTACGGCACGTTCGACGTCTTCGCGAAGGCGTTCGACGAGACCTGCGCCGCCCTCGACGAACACACGCGCGTTCCGGTGAAATCCGTGGTCTTCGGCGAAGAGGCCGGGCTGCTGTACCAGACCGAGCACACGCAGCCCGGGCTGTTCGCCGTCGAAGTTGCCCTCTACCGGCTCCTGGAGTCGTTCGGCGTACGCCCGGACTACCTGGCCGGGCACTCGATCGGCGAGCTGACCGCAGCGCACGTCGCGGGGGTGTTGTCCCTGCCGGACGCGGCCGGGCTCGTCGTCCGGCGCGCCCAGCTCATGCAGACGCTCCCGCCGGGCGCGATGGCGACCCTCGCCGCGACCCCGGGCGAGCTGACGCTGGACCCGGACGCCGTCTCGATCGCCGCCGTCAACAGCCCGGATTCCCTGGTGGTCTCGGGCGACCCGGACGCCGTCGCAGCGCTCGTCGACGAGTGGAAAGCGCGGGGCCGCCAGGCGAAGGCGCTCAAGGTCAGTCACGCGTTCCACTCGCCCCACACCGAGTCGATCCTCGATCGGTTCCACGCGTACGCGGCCGGGTTGACCTTCCACGAGCCGCGGATCCCGATCGTCTCGAACGTCACCGGCGAGCTGGGCGACGGGTTCACCGACCCGGACTACTGGACCCGGCACATCCGCGAAGCCGTCCGGTTCGGGCCCGCCGTCGAGACGCTGGCCGCGCAGGGCGTCACCGGTTTCCTCGAAGTCGGCCCCGACACCACGCTGACCACCCTGGCCGGGCACACCCTCGGCGCCGGCGACCACGTGGTCGCGGCGCTGCTGCACCCCGGCAAGCCCGAGGAACGCAGCGTGCTCGCCGCGTTGGCGGCCCTGCACGCGCGCACCGCCGTCACGCCCGACCTGAGCGCCTGGCTGCCCGCCCGCGACACGGCCGAGCTGCCCACCTACGCCTTCCAGCGCAAGCGGTACTGGCTCGACGCGACGGACACGGGCGGCAACGTCGCGACCGCCGGGCTCGGCGCCGCCGGCCACCCGCTGCTCGGCGCGGCCACCGGGCTGGCGGGCGGCGACGGCTTCCTGTTCACCGGACGGCTCTCCACGGCGACCTCGCCGTGGCTCGCCGAGCACGTCGTGCTGGGCAGCGTCCTGCTCCCGGCGACGGCCTACGTCGACATCGCCCTGCACACCGGCGCCCACCTCGGCGCCGGCCACCTCGCCGAGCTGACCCTCGCCGCCCCGCTGGTGCTCCCGGAGGACGGCGCGGTGCGGCTCCAGGTCTTCGCCGGCCCCGCGGACGACCACGGCCGCCGGGAACTGACCGTGCACTCCCGCGACGAGCGGGCCGGCGACGACGAGCCGTGGCAGCTGCACGCCACCGGTCTCCTGACCGGGACCGCGCCCGCGCAGCCGGCGGCCCTGGCCGCGTGGCCGCCGCCGGACGCCACCCCCGTCGACGTCAGCGAGCTCTACGCCGAACTCGCCGCCGCCGGGCTGGACTACGGGCCGACGTTCGGCACAGTGCGGGCCGCTTGGCGGCACGGGGACGAGCTCTTCACCGAGGTCGCCCTGCCCGAAGAGCGGCACGAAGAAGCCGCGGCCTTCGGCCTCCACCCGGCGCTGCTCGACGCGGCGCTGCACGGCATCGCGCTGTTCGCCGAGGACGGCGGCGCCCCGGAACTCCCGTTCGCCTGGCAGGGCGTCGCCCTGCACGCGGCCGGCGCCACCGAACTGCGCGTGCGGCTCGCCCGCACCGAGACCGGCTCGGTGGCGGTGACGGCGTTCGACGGCGCCGGGGCGCCGGTGCTGGCCGCGGCCGCCCTCCGCACCCGCGCCGTCGCCGAGGCCCGGCCCCGGACGCGGTCGGACGCGCTGTTCCAGCTCGGCTGGACCGTCCTCGAACCGGCGAAGACCCCGCGCCCCGAGCGGATCGGCGTGCTCGGCGCGGACCCGACCGGCCTGCACGAAGCCGTGCCGTCGGTCGTCCGCTACCTCGACGTCCCGGCCGTGGCGGCCGCGGCGGAACCGCCGGAGGTGGTGTTCGCTTCCCTGTGCCAGAACGGTTCCGGCGACCTGGTCCGCGACGCCCACGCGGCCGCGGAGCAGGCGCTGGCCCTGGTGCGGTCGTGGCTGGCGGATCCCCGGCTGGCCGGCTCGACGCTGGTGCTCGTGACGCGCGGTGCGACCGCCGTCGCGGACGAGGGCGTGCCGGACCTGGCCCACGCCCCCGTGTGGGGCCTCGTGCGGTCGGCGCAGTCGGAGCACCCCGGCCGGTTCGTGCTCCTGGACACCGACGCCGCCCGGGTCTCGATCGACCCGGTGCTCGCCGCGCTGGCCGCGGGCGAGCCCCAGCTGGCCCTGCGCGACGGGCTCCTGTTCGTGCCGCGGCTCACGCCGGTCGGCCTGTCCTCAATGGACGGCCCGGCGTTCTCCCCGGCCGCCCGGGTGCTGGTGACCGGCGGCACCGGCGGCCTCGGCTCGGCGGTCGCCCGGCACCTGGTCACCGGCTCCGGCGTGCGGCGGCTGGTCCTGCTGTCCCGCCGCGGCCCGGCCGCCCCCGGTGCCGAAGAGCTGCGCGCCGAGCTCACCGGGCTCGGCGCGGAGGTCGACGTCGTGGCCGCCGACGTCGCCGACCGGGCCGCGCTGGCGGACGTGCTGGCCCGGTTCGCCATCACCGGCGTCGTCCACACGGCCGGCGTCCTCGACGACGGCCTCGTCACCGGCCTGACGCCCGAGCAGCTCCACCGGGTCCTCGCCGCGAAGGTCGACGCGGCCACCCACCTGCACGAGCTGACGACGGACCTCGAGCAGTTCGTGCTGTTCTCCTCGGCGTCGGGCGTGCTCGGCAGCCCCGGCCAGGCCAACTACGCCGCGGCCAACGCCTTCCTCGACGCGCTGGCCCAGCACCGCCGGGCGGCCGGCCTGCCCGCGCACTCGCTGGCCTGGGGCTCCTGGGAGCCCACCTCGGCCGGGATGACCGCCGGGCTCACCGACGCCGGCCGCGGCCGGCTCACGCGGTCCGGCGTCACCGAACTCGGCGTCGCCGAAGGCCTGCGGCTGTTCGACCTCGCCTGCGCCACCGACCGGGCCCTGCTGGTGCCGATGCGGCTGGACCGCGCCGCCTTGGCCGGCGTGCCCGACCTGCCGCCGCTGCTCAGCGGCCTGGTGCGGACGCGGCTGCGGCGTGCCGTGCAGGCCGCTCCGCAGGCCGAGGCCGGTGCGTTCGCCTCGCTCGACCCCGCCGACCGGCTGCCCGCGCTGTCGGACCTCGTCCGCGGCCAGGTCGCCGCCGTGCTCGGGCACGACTCGGCCGCCGACGTCGAGGAGCACAGCGCGTTCAGCGAACTCGGCTTCGACTCGCTGACCGCGGTGGAGCTGCGCAACCAGCTCGCCGCGGCCACCGGCCTCCGGCTTCCGGCCACGCTGATCTTCGACTACCCGAACCCGAAGGTCCTCGCCGCGCACCTCGCGGCGGAGCTGTTCGGGACCGGCGACGCCGTCGCCGCCGCCTCGGCCGTTTCGGCAGCCGCGGACGACCCGATCGCCATCGTCTCGATGGCCTGCCGCTTCCCCGGCGGGGCCGGCTCACCGGAAGCGCTGTGGGACCTGGTCAGCGGCGGCACCGACGCCATCGGCGAGTTCCCCGCCGACCGCGGCTGGGACCTCGACGCGCTGTACGACCCGGACCCCGACCGGCCCGGCAAGTGCTACACGACCCGCGGCGGGTTCCTCTACGACGCGGGTGACTTCGACGCCGAGTTCTTCGGCATCTCGCCGCGCGAGGCGCTGGCCACCGACCCGCAGCAGCGCCTGCTGCTGGAAACGTCCTGGGAGGCCGTCGAGGCCGCCGGCATCGACCCGCGGTCGCTGCGCGGCAGCCAGACCGGTGTGTTCGCCGGCGTCATGGGCGCCACCTACGGCACCGGCATCGGCGACATCCCCGACGAGGTCGAAGGCCACCTGAGCACCGGCGCGGCGGGCAGCGTCGTGTCCGGCCGGGTGTCCTACACCTTCGGTCTCGAAGGCCCGTCGATGAGCATCGACACGGCCTGCTCGTCGTCGCTGGTCGCGCTGCACCTCGCCGCGCAGGCCCTGAGCTCGGGGGAGTGCACGCTCGCCCTCGCCGCCGGGGTACACGTCACGCCGACCCCGGACGCGTTCGTGTTCTTCAGCCGCCAGCGGGGCCTGGCGCCGGACGGCCGCTGCAAGGCCTTCTCGGAGGACGCCGACGGGTTCGGCGCCGCGGAAGGCGTCGGCGTCGTCGTGCTCGAGCGGCTTTCCGAGGCGCGGCGGCACGGGCACCCGGTGCTCGCGGTCGTCCGCGGCTCGGCGGTCAACTCCGACGGCGCGTCGAACGGGCTCAGCGCCCCCAACGGGCCTTCGCAGCAGCGGGTGATCCGGCAGGCGCTGGCCAACGCCGGACTGTCCGCTTCGGACGTCGACGTGGTCGAGGCGCACGGCACGGGAACGCCGCTCGGCGACCCGATCGAGGTGCAGGCCCTGCAGGCCACCTACGGCGCCGGCCGCCCCGCGGACCGGCCGCTGTGGCTGGGCTCGCTGAAGTCGAACATCGGCCACGCCCAGGGCGCGGCCGGCATCGGCGGGCTGATCAAGACCGTCCAGGCGCTGCGCGCCGGCGTCCTGCCGAAGACGCTGCACGCCGCGACGCCGTCGTCCAAGATCGACTGGGATGGCGGCGGGGTCGCCCTGCTGCAGGAGTCCCGGCCGTGGGTTTCGGACGGTCCCCGGCGCGCCGGGGTGTCGTCCTTCGGGATCAGCGGAACGAACGCGCACGTGGTGCTGGAGCAGGCTCCCGAGATCGCGGTTCCCGCTCCGGGCACCGCGCCGGTCGTGCCCGTGGTCCTGTCCGGGAAGACCCCGGAAGCCCTGCGGGGCCAGGCCGCGCGGCTGCACGAGCGGGTGCTGGCCGACCCGGACCTCGCCCTGGCGGACCTCGGCTTCTCCCTGGTGTCCGGGCGCACGGCGTTCGCGCACCGGGGCGCGGTGCTCGCGGCGGACCGCGACGAACTGCTCGCGGGGCTGGCGGAGCTGGCCGCGGGGGAGGACGAGAACGTCGTCACCGGCACCGGTTCGGGGACCGACCGCGTGCTCATGGTCTTCCCCGGCCAGGGCGCCCAGTGGGTCCACATGGGACTCGAACTCGCCGGGCACGAGCCCGTCTTCGCCGCCCGCCTGCGGGACTGCGACGAGGCGCTCTCCGAGTTCGTCGACTGGTCGCTGTTCGACGTGCTGGCCGACGAAACCGCGCTCGAGCGGATGGACGTCGTGCAGCCCGCGCTGTGGGCCGTCATGGTCTCCCTCGCCGAGCTGTGGCGTTCCTACGGCGTCGTCCCCGCCGGGGTGGTGGGCCACTCGCAGGGCGAGATCGCCGCGGCCACCGTGTCCGGTGCGCTGTCGCTGCGGGACGGCGCCCGCGTGGTCGCGTTGCGGGCCAAGGCGTTGCTCGCGCTGGAAGGCACCGGCGGGATGGCTTCGGTCCTCATGACCCCGGAACGGGCCGCCGAGGCGGCCGGGCCGTGGGGGCTGACGGTCGCCGTCGTCAACGGGCCGTCGCAGGTCATCGTCGCCGGGGACACCGCCGCGCTGGACGGGTTCGGCGCGGCCTGCGAACGCGACGGCGTCCGGTACCGGCGGGTCAACGTCAACTTCGCTTCGCACCACCCGAGCGTCGAGCGGTGCGAAGCGGAGATCACCGAGGCCCTGCGGCCGGTCCGCCCGGCCGGCACCGACGTCCCGTTCTTCTCTTCGACGCGCGGCGAGGCGATCGACACCGCCCTGCTCACCGGCGAGTACTGGTTCGAAAACACGCGGAACCCGGTGCGGTTCCACGCCACCGTCCGTGCCGCACTGGCGCAGGGCTTCACGCACCTGGTGGAAGTCAGCCCGCACCCCGTCCTCGGCGGTCCGCTGGCCGACGCCGCGGACACCGCCGGCCGGCCGGTCCCGGTGCTGGCCACGCTGCACCGCGACGGCGGCCAGCGGCGGTTCCTGACGTCGGTGGCCGAGCTGCACGCGCACCACGGCGCCGTCGACTGGACGGGCTTCTTCACCCGCTGCGGGGCGCGGAAGATCCCGCTCCCGACGTACGCCTTCCAGCACCGGCGGTACTGGCTGACCCCGCGCCCCGGCCAGGGGCAGGCCACCGGCTTCACCCGGAGCGGGCACCCGATCCTGACCGGCACCACCGACCTGCCCGGGACCGGCACCCACCTGTTCACCGGACGGCTGTCCCTGAGCACGCACCCGTGGCTGGCCGACCACGCGGTGAACGGCGACCCGCTGCTGCCGGGCACGGCGCTGCTCGACCTCGCCCTGCACGCCGGGGCGCGCACCGGGCGCCCGCACGTGGCCGAGCTGACCCTGCAGAGCCCGCTGGTGCTGCCCGCGCGGGGCGCGGTGCAGCTCCAGGTGACCGTCCGCGAGGGCGGCGAGCTCGACATCCACTCCCGCGGCGCCGACGAAGACAGCCAGGGCCCCTGGATCCAGCACGCCACCGGGCTGCTGGCTTCCGCCGCTCCGGCCGCGGACTTCGCGTTGACGGCCTGGCCGCCGGCCGGCGCCGAGGAGATCGACCTCGACGGCCTCTACGGCGAGCTGGCCGCCAGCGGATTCGGGTACGGCCCCGCGTTCCAGGGCCTCCGGGCCGCCTGGCGCGACGGCGACGACGTCTACGCCGAGGTCGAGCTGCCCGAGCCGGTGCGCGAGGACGCGCCGGGCTTCGGCGTGCACCCGGCCCTGCTGGACGCGGTGCTGCACGCGATGTCGCTCGGGGAGTTCGTCGCGCCGAGCGTGCGCCCGGACGTGCTGCGGCTGCCGTTCTCGTGGGCCGGGGTGAGCCTGCACGCGACCGGCGCCACCACCCTGCGCGCCCGGCTTTCGCCCGCGGCCGAGAACATCGTCGCGATCCGGCTCGCCGACCCCACCGGGGCGCCGGTGGCCGAGATCGAGGCCCTCGAGTCGGCGGAGGTCGACACGCGGCAGCTCGGCGCGTCCGCCGTCGCCGCGAACGACACGCTCTTCGGGCTGGACTGGGTCACGGTCGGCCTGCCGGCCGGGACCACCGCCGGGGTCGCGCGGCTCGGCGTGGACCACCACGGCGTCGCCGAGGTGTTCCCCGACGTCGCCGAGCCCGCCGACGTGGTCCTGGCCGCGCCGCAGTCGGTCGCCGAAGCGCTCGACCTCGTCCAGGACTGGCTCGCCGCGGATCGGGACGGGCGGCTCGTGCTGCTGACCGCACTGGCCGCGGGCCCGGACGTCACCGACCTCGCCACGGCCGGGATCTGGGGCCTGGTCCGGTCCGCGATGTCCGAGCACGGCGACCGGTTCGCGCTGGTCGACCTCGACGGCAGCGCCGAGTCGCTGGCCGCCCTGCCGTCGGCGATCCGGAGCACCGAGCCGGAACTGCTGCTGCGCAAGGGGTCCGCGCTGGCCCCTCGCCTGACCCGGACACCGGGGGCGGTCACCGCGCCACGGACGTTCGATCCCGACGGCACGGTGCTCATCACCGGCGGCACCGGCGTGCTCGGCTCGCTGGTCGCCCGCCACCTCGTCGCGGCCGGCGCGCGGCACCTGCTGCTCACCTCCCGCTCCGGGGCCGCGGCGCCGGGCGCGGCCGAGCTGACCGCCCTCGGCGCTTCGGTGACCGTCGCCGCGTGCGACGCCGCCGACCGCGAGGCGCTGTCCGAGCTCCTCGACGGCATCCCCGGCGAGCACCCGCTCACCGCGGTGATCCACACGGCCGGGGTCCTCGACGACGCCGTCGTCGCGAACCTGACGCACGAGCAGCTGGACCGCGTCCTGCGGCCCAAGGCCGAAGCGGCGTGGCACCTGCACGAGCTGACGAAGGACGCCGACCTCGCCGAGTTCGTCCTGTTCTCCTCGGCCGGCGGGGTGTTCGGCGCGCCCGGCCAGGCGAACTACGCCGCGGCCAACACCGCCCTCGACGCGCTCGCGCAGTACCGCGTCGCCCAGGGACTGCCGGCCTGCTCGATGGCGTGGGGCCTCTGGGCGGACACCAGCGCGCTCACCGGCGGCCTCGGCGACGCCGACCGCGCGCGGCTCGGCGCCGGGCTGAGCGCTTCGGAAGGGCTCGCCCTGTTCGACACGGCCCGCGCCCACGGGGCGGCGGTGCTGGTGCCGGCCAAGCTCGACCTCGCGGGAATGCGGGCGCAGTCCGCCGAAGTCCCGGCGTTGCTGCGCGGGCTCGTCCGGCCGGCGGCGGCCCTGCGCTCGGCCGCGGCGGCGTCCGCGGCTTCGGCCGACGCCCTGCGGCAGCGCCTCACGCCGATGACCGGCGCCGAACGCGAGCAGGTCCTCCTCGACCTCGTGCTCACCGAGGTCGGCCGGGTGCTCGGCTTCGCGGCCGGCACACCGGTCGACGCGGGCGCGGCGTTCACCGAACTCGGCTTCGACTCGCTGACCGCGGTGGACCTGCGCAACCGGCTGGGGGCCGCGACCGGCACCCGCCTGCCCGCGACGCTCGTCTTCGACTACCCGACGGCGAACGCGTTGGTGGCGTACCTCGACGGCGAGCTGGCCCCGGCCGAGCCGCCGGTGCTCGCCGAGCTGGACCGGCTGGCAGCGTCCTTGGCGGGCGTCGGCGACGACGTGCGCAGCCAGGTCCGCGACCGGCTGACCGCGCTGCTCGGCACCTGGGACGGCGACCGGGCCGGCGACGACGTCGCCGACCGGATCTCCGGGGCCAGCGACGACGAAATGTTCGAGTTCATCGGCAAGGAACTGGGGATCTCATGACCGCCACGGAGGACAAGCTCCGGCACTTCCTCAAGCAGGTGACCACGGAGCTGCACCAGACCCGGCAGCGCCTGGCCGAGGCCGAGGAGCCGATCGCGATCGTCGGCATGGCCTGCCGGTTCCCCGGCGGCGTCGACTCGCCGGAGTCGTTGTGGCGCCTGGTTTCCGACGGCGTCGACGCCGTCGGGGAGTTCCCGGCCGACCGCGGCTGGGACCTGGAGGGGCTGTCCGACCCGGACGGCACCGACACCTCGTACACGCGGCACGGCGGGTTCCTCGACGGCGCCACGGAGTTCGACGGCGGCCTGTTCGGCATCTCGCCGCACGAGGCACTGGGCATGGACCCGCAGCAGCGGCTGCTGCTGGAGACGTCCTGGGAGGCCCTGGAGCACGGCGGCATCGACCCCCTGTCCCTGCGGCGCGCCAAGGTCGGCGTGTTCGTCGGCCTGATGAACAGCAGCTACGCCGGCGGCGCCACGGCGATCCCGGCGGAGACCGAGGCGCACGCGGCGCTGGGCAACTCCACCAGCATCGCCTCGGGCCGCCTCTCCTACACCTTCGGGTTCGAAGGCCCGTCGGTCAGCGTCGACACCGCTTGCTCGTCGTCCCTGGTCACCCTGCACCTCGCCGCGCAGGCCCTGCGCGGCGGCGAGTGCTCGCTGGCACTGGCGGGCGGGGCCACCGTCGTCTCCCAGCCCGACGCGTTCATCAGCTTCAGCCAGCAGGGGGCGCTGTCCCGAGACGGCCGCTGCCGCGCCTTCGCCGAGGAGGCCGACGGGTTCGGCATGGCCGAGGGCGCCGGGATGCTGGTTGTCGAACGGCTGTCCGACGCGCGGCGGCTCGGCCACCGCGTGCTGGCCGTCGTCCGCGGCTCGGCGGTCAACTCCGACGGCGCGTCCAACGGCCTCACCGCGCCGAACGGCCCGTCCCAGCAACGCGTGATCCGGCAGGCGCTCGACGCCGCCGGTCTGTCCACTTCGGACGTCGACGTCGTCGAGGCCCACGGCACCGGCACCTCCCTCGGCGACCCGATCGAGGCACAGGCCCTGATCGCGACCTACGGCAAGGAGCGCCCCGCCGGCCGGCCACTGCTGCTCGGGTCCCTGAAGTCGAACATCGGCCACTCGCAGGCCGCGGCGGGCGTCGGCGGCGTCATCAAGATGGTGCAGGCGCTGCGGGCCGGCGTCGTGCCGAAGACCCTGCACGCGGCGAACCCGTCGTCCCACGTGGACTGGAGCGCCGGGACCGTGGCGCTGGTACCGGAGAACGTGCCGTGGCCATCGGCCGGGCGGCCGCGCCGGGCCGCGGTGTCGTCGTTCGGGATCAGCGGCACCAACGCCCACGTCATCCTGGAACAGGCGGCCGAAGAGCCCGCTGCCGGCTCGCCGGACGGCGTCTTCCCGCTGGTGCTCTCGGGCAAGACGGCGTCCGCCCTGCGCGACCAGGCCGCCGCGTTGCGCGCCTTCCTCGACGAGAACCCCGCGCCGAGCCGCGCCGATGTCGCGCACACCCTGGCGACGGCCCGCGCCGCGCTCGCCCACCGCGCGGCCGTCGTCGGCGAGGACGTCCGCCGCGGCCTCGACGCCCTGGTCGACGACGAGCCGAGCGACCTGGTGGTCCGCGGGATCGCCCGCGCCCAGGGCAAGGTCGCGTTCGTCTTCCCCGGCCAGGGCTCGCAGTGGCCGGCCATGGCCCGCGAGCTCCTGGAGCACGCGCCCGCGTTCGCGGCGTCCGCCGAGGAGTGCTCGACGGCCTTCGACGCGCACCTCGGCTGGTCCGTCCTGGCCGTGCTGCGCGAAGAACCGGGCGCGCCGGAGCTGAACCGCATCGACGTCATCCAGCCGGTGCTGTTCACGGTCATGGTCTCCCTGGCGGCGCTGTGGCGCGCGCACGGCGTGCGGCCCGCGGCCGTCGTCGGCCACTCCCAGGGCGAGGTCGCCGCGGCCTACGTGGCCGGTGGCCTCGACCTCGCCGACGCCGTGCTGATCGTGGCCGCGCGCAGCAAGGCGTCGGCCCGGTTGTCCGGGCACGGCGCGATGGCGACCGTCGCCCTGAGCCAGGACCGGCTGACCCCGCGCCTCGAGCCCTGGGGCGACCGGCTTTCGGTCGCGACGGTCAACAGCGCCTCCTCCTGCGGCGTCTCCGGCGAGCCGGAAGCGCTGACCGAATTCCTCACGGCGTGCGAAGCCGACGGCGTCTGGGCGAAGCGCGTGCCCGGCCTGGACACCGCGGCGCACTCCGCGCAGGTCGACGCGCTGCGCGAAGACCTGCTGCGCGACCTGGCGTCGATCCGCCCGCGGCGTTCGACGATCCCGATGTATTCGACGGTCACCGGCTCGGTGCAGGACACCGCCGGGTTCGACGCCGGGTACTGGTACCGGAACCTGCGTCAGCCGGTGCTGTACCAGCCCGCCGTCGTCGCGCTGGCCGAAGACCGGCACACCGTCTTCGTCGAGTGCAGCCCGCACCCGGTGATCGCGATGCCCACCCGGCAGACCCTGGAGGCCGCCGGCACCGAAGCGGCCGTCGTCGCTTCCCTTCGCCGCGAGGACGGCGGACTCGCGCGGTTCCACGCCGCGCTCGCCGAGGCCCACGTGCACGGCGCCGTCGTCGACTGGGCCGGCGTGGTCCCGGGACACTTCACCGACCTGCCCACCTACCGGTTCCAGCGGCAGCGCTTCTGGCTGGACGCGCTGAAGACGGGCACCGGCGACGTCGCCGCGGCCGGCCTCACCGGCACCGGCCACCCGCTGCTCGGCGCGGCCGTGTCCCTGCCCGAGTCGGACGCGGTGCGCTACACCGGCCGCGTCTCCCTGGCCACGCACCCGTGGCTCGCCGACCACGCCGCGATGGACGCCGTGCTGCTGCCCGGCACCGCGTTCGTCGAGATGGCCGTCTCCGCCGGGGCCGAGCAGGGCTACGGGACGCTGGCCGACCTCACCCTGGCCGCCCCGCTGGTCCTGCCGCCCGAGTCCCCGGTGCAGCTGCACCTGGCGCTGGGACCGGCCGGCGCCACCCGCTCGGTGGACGTCTACTCCCGGACCGACGGGACGGAGTGGACCCTGCACGCCACCGGCTCCCTGCTGCCGACCACCGACCCGGCCGAGCCCGGCCCGTGGCCGCCCGCGGACGCCACGCCGGTCGACCTGACGCACATCTACGCCGAGCTGGCCGCGATCGGCCTCGGCTACGGCCCGGCCTTCCAGGGCGTGCGCTCCGCCTGGCGGCGCGGCGACGAGGTGTTCGCCGAGGTCGACCTCGACGCCGCCCCCGACGGGTTCGCCGTCCACCCGGCGCTGCTGGACGCGGCCCTGCACGGGGCCCTGCTGGGCGGGCTGCTCGGCACCGGGCGCCCCGGGCTGCCGTTCTCCTTCACCGGCGTGCGGGTGCGGCCGTCCGCGACCACCGCGTTGCGCGTCCGGCTGTCGCCCGGCCCGGACGGGATGCGGCTGGTGGCGGCGGACCCCGCCGGCGTCCCGGTGTTCTCCGTCGACGCCGTGCAGACCCGGGACCTGGCTCCGGTCGACCCGCTCTACCAGGTGGACTGGACGCCCGTCGCCGTGCCCGAGTCCACTTCGGACATCGCGGTGCTGGCGCCGGACCGGCTCGGCCTCGGGCTGCCGGTGATCGATGCGCCGTCCTCCGCCCCGGCCGTCGTCCTGGCCACAGTGGACACTTCCGGCGCGGACCTCGCCGAGTCGGCGCGGAACGCCGCGCGGTCGGCCCTCGATCTCGTCCGCCGCTGGCTCGCGGAAGGACCGCCGGACAGCAAGCTCGTGCTGGTCACCCGCGGTGCCGTGGCGACGGCGCCGGGGGAGCAGGTGCCGTGCCCGGCGGCCGCGGCCGCCCGCGGCCTGCTGCGGTCGGCGGCCGCGGAGGAGCCCGGCCGGTTCGGGCTGCTCGACCTCGGTCCCGGCGACGTGCTGCCCGCGGTCTCCGACGAGCCCGAACTGGCCGTGCGCGACGGCGTCGTGCTGGCCCCCCGGCTGGCGAAAACTCCTTCGCCCGCCTCTCCGGTCCAGCTGAACCCCGACGGCACCGTGCTGATCACCGGCGGCACCGGGGCGGTCGCCGGGCTGCTCGCGCGGCACCTCGTGACGTCCTACGGCATCCGGAACCTGCTGCTGGTCAGCCGTCGTGGCCCGGAAGCGCCGGGCGCCGACGCGCTGTCCGCCGACCTGGCCGCCCTCGGCGCCACAGTGACGGTCGCGGCGTGCGACACCGCCGACCGCGGCCGGCTCGCGGAGGTGCTGCGGACGGTTCCCGCGGCGCACCCGCTCACCGCCGTCGTGCATTCCGCGGTGGTGCTCGACGACGGCCTGGTCAGCGGCCTGACCCCGGAGCGCCTGGACCGCGTGCTGCGGCCGAAGGTCGACGCTGCGGTGGCGTTGCACGACCTGACGGCCGGTGCCGACCTGGCGGCCTTCGTGCTGTTTTCGTCCGCGGCCGGCGTCTTCGGCAACCCGGGACAGGGCGCCTACGCGGCGGCCAACGTCTTCCTCGACGCCTTCGCCGAACATCGCCGGGCTTCGGGCCTCCCCGCGCACTCGATGGCGTGGGGTCTGTGGGAGGAACGCGGCGAATCGACCTCCGACGTCACCGGAAGCGGTCTGCCGACGGAAGCGGGTCTGGCGCTGTTCGACGCGGCGCTGGCCGGGTCCCGGGCGCTGTCGGTGCCTCTCCGGCTGGACCTGCCCGCCGTCGTGCGGGCCCAGGACGGCGCGGTGCCGCCGCTGCTGCGGCGTCTGGTGCGGGTGCCGGCCCGGCGGAAGGGGGCTTCCCCGGACCAGTTCCGCGCGCGGGTTCTCGGCGCGGAGCAGGCGGAAGCGGAGAAGCTGCTGGTCTCGCTCGTGCGGGGGCACCTCGCCGACGTCCTCGGGCTGGGCTCCGCCGAGGAGATCGATGCTTCGTCCCGGTTCCTGGAGCTGGGCGTCGACTCGCTGACCGGGGTCGAGCTGCGCAACCGGATCAACGCCGCCACGGGGCTGACATTGTCGGCGACGCTGGTGTTCGAGCAGCCGACGGTCCTCGACGTCGCCTCGACGGTGGCTTCGGCTCTGCGGGGTGCTGCTGCTCCTGCTGCTCCTTCCGAACCGGCGGGGGTGTTCGGCCCGATGCTGGCGGAGGCCGGCCGGACGGGCCGGTTCGGCGAGTTCGTCGAACTGCTGGCCCGCGCGGCGCGGTTCCGGCCGTCGTTCGACGCCGGGTCCCGGCCCGGCGGCGTCGACGTCGTGCGGCTGGCCAAGGGGACGGCGGGGACCGAGCTGATCTGCGTGCCGTCGGTGCTGGCGATGTCGGGGCCGCAGGAGTACGCGCGGTTCGCGGCGGCCCTGCGGGACCTGCGGGACACGTCGGTCCTGACGCTGCCCGGCTACCACGCGGGCGAGCCGCTGCCGGCGTCGGTTCCCGCGCTGGTGGAGGAGCTGGCCGACGTCCTGCTGCGGCACACCGCGGGCCGTCCGTTCGCCTTGGCGGCACACTCGTCGGGCGGTCCGGTGGCGCACTCGCTCGCCCGGCACCTGGAGAGCCGGGGTTCCGCTCCGCGTGGGCTGGCTTTGCTGGACACGTACTTGCAGAGCGCGGACGTCCTCGCGGACGTCCAGGGCGAGCTGGCCGGGGAGATGACCGGCGCCTCGGTCAGCGACGCCCGCCTGACGGCCATGGGCGGCTACCTCTCCGTCTTCGACGGCTGGGCACCCTCGCCGCTTTCCACGCCCGTCCTGCTGCTCCGCGCTTCGGACCCGCTGCCGTCCTGGCGGAACCGCACCGGCTGGCAGGCCACCTGGACCGACGCGGCAGCGATCGAGGACACCCCAGGCGACCACTTCTCGATGATGCGCGAACACGCAGCCTCCACCGCCCACCGAGTCCACACCTGGCTCCCCACCCCCTGACCCGCCCTCCAGACACGCGAGTTCCGGCCTCAATGACGTGACATCCGGCTTCCGTCACGCGCGATGCCTGCTCAATCACGCGTGATGCCTCTCCAGTCACGCGTGATGCCCTTTTCCGCACAGCCTGCGGTGAGGTGCTTGGTGGGGTCGGGGTCCAAGAAACGGCTTCGCCGGGGCGTGGGCTGAACGGCAGCTCGTCGACCTTGCCGACCAAGCGGGTCCTGCGCAGGTGGCCGGTGCCGGATTGCGGATCATTGCCCGCCTTGACCCCGACCGTTCCGACGAAACCGGCACCCGCGCCAGCGCCGTGCTCGGCTCCTTTGCCGAGCGCCGCCGCCTCCGCCGGCTCGTCTCGGCGGGCCTGCGCCGCGCCCTCTACCTGCGCGACTGCGGCTGCTCCTGCCTCGCCGCTTGAACGAAGCACAGCGAAAGGCCCGCAGCCACCCGGCTGCGGGCCCATCGCCACGCGCTCAGCAGAGGCGAACCCCTACCAGGAAGCCACCTCATGCCTCGGCATCTGCTCCACATCACCGGCGTGCGCCAGCCACCGGTGCCCGCTCGGCAGCTCCGTCCGGCGGTTGATGTTCAGCTTCCGGTAAACCCGCGTGAGGTGTTGCTCCACAGTGGACACCGTGATGTACAGCTTCCGCCCGATCTCCCGGTTCGTGTGCCCCAGCGACGCCAACGACGCCACCCGCTGCTCCGCCGCGCTCAACGCCGACGGACTCCCACCCAGCTCCTCATCCGCAGCAGACGCGCCAGACGCACCAGACGCAGCAGACGCAGCAGCAGCAGCCACCGCCGGCGCCCCGGCCGGAGTCAGGCTGCGCCACAACGGGTCCGCGCCGCACGACTTCGCCAGCTGGACCGCACGGCGCTGCGCCGTCCGGGCCCGGTTGTAGTCGCCCAGCATCTGGGCGCACTCGCTCAAGCCGGCGAACACGTGCGCGAGCTCGTACCGGTCGTCGCACGTCTGCAGCTCCTCCGCCGCCTTGCGGAGCATCGGCAAGCGCTCCTTGAACTCGCTCACCTCCGCCAGCGCCCGCAGACCCACCGCGTGCGCGCGGACGCGGTCGTCGCCGCACCGCTCGAGCTGGTCGCGCAACAGCTTCCGCGCCTGGTCCGCGTGGCCCAGCCGGGCGTGCGCCTTCGCCGCGCTCAACCGCCACGGCACCAGCTCCGGGTGGTCGATGTCCCACCGGACGGCCAGGGTGCGGACCGTCGCGAAATCCTCCAGCGCCGCGTGGAGCCGGTCCGTGGCCAGGTAGTGATCGCCGCGGGCCATGAGGTACTGCAGCCAGAAACCCGTCCGGCGCAGGCCCGGCGGGAGGTCGCGCTTCAGCTCGGCCGCCGCTTCCTCGTAGCGGCCCATCTTCGTCAGCGCGTCCACCAGGTGCGCCAGCGGCAAACCGAGCACCGTGCCCCAGTTCTGGGCCGGCAGGATCGTCAACGCCTCCCGCGCACACCGCTCCGCCGCGTGCAGGTCACCCAGCCGCAGCGCCACCCCGGCCTTGACGTCCGTGATCACCGCCCGCAACGTCGGCGAGTCCCGCACCGCCTTCATCCGCAGCAGCTCGTCGCTCCAGCGGTCCGCCCGGTGCGGCTCACCGGCGAGGACCAGCGCCTGCAACGCGGCGACGACCTCCTCCAGCTGCGGCACCTCGATCAGCCAGCAGCTTTCCAGGACCTGCTCGGCTGCCGCCAGCGCCTCCTCGCGGTACTTCGACGACAGCGAGAGCGTCAACGCCTGGCCCGAGCACGTGCTGTCGTAGCGCCCCGGCGCCCGGCGCTCGCCCGCCACCTCCGGGTACCACACCCGCACCCACTGGCTGTCCGCGAAGCACTCCGCCGCCGGCTGGGCCAGCACGGTCGCGGCCCGGTCCAGCCGTCCGTGCCACAGCAGCGAATAGACGTAGTCGGCCGTGTTCTGCGTGCTCAGGTGACCCTCGTCGAACGACGCGCCCAGGGCGCCGAGCCGCAGTGCCGCGGCCGTCGGGTTGGTCCGGTTCTGGATCTGGACCAGCCGGGCCGTGAACGCCGCCGCGTCGCGCGGGCTCATGCTCTCCGGCTTCGGCAGCGTCAGGTACGCCACGGCGACGTCGGTGCGGCTCTCCCGCAGCGCCTCCTGAGCGGCGTTCCACAGCACCGGCAGCGCCCACGGCTCGGCCGTCCCGCCGCGCAGCAGGTAGTCCGCGACGACCGCGTCGGGCTTGCCCTGCTGGTGCAGCCGCAGGGCGGCTTCGAGGTGCAGCGCCCGCGTCTCGTCCTCGGGCAGCTCACCCCGCACGGCCTTCGCGGCCCGCTGGTGGCGGAACCGGTTGTCCTCGATCAGCCCGCTGTGCTCGAGCGTGTGCAGCGCCGCGGCCACCTTGGACGGATCCAGCCGCAGGATCTGCGCCAGATCCTCCTGGTCGCCGTGGCCGTCGAGGACCGCGACCGCCCGGGCCGTCCGCACCAGGTGCGACGGACTGCGGTGCAGGCAGCTCAGCACCGCGTGTTCGTACGCGACGCCCGCGGTGAGCTCCGCGGCGCCCGCCGACTCGTAGTCGTCGGCGAGGGCGTGCGTGAGCAGCGGGTTGCCGCCGGTGAGCCGGTGGCACGCCCCGGCCAGCCTGCCGGCCGCCTCCGGGCCGAGCCGCCCCGCCAGCACCTGCGCGACCCCGCCGACCGACAGCGGGGGCACGGTCAGGTGCCGCGCGTGCGGCTGCCGGATGATCTCCGAGTGCAGCCGCGACCGGGCCGGCCGCGCGCTCGCGCTCTCCGTCAGGATCATCAGGATGCGGGAGACGCCGATGCGGTGCTGGATGTAGAGCAGCGTGCGCAGCGACGCGCGGTCCGCGAACTGCATGTCGTCGACCACGACGACCAGCGGCCGCTCCTTGGACAGCTCGAGCAGGGCCACGCAGATGCCGTGGGCGATCCGCGCGTCGAAGCGCAGGCCGTTGCTCGTGTCCGCGTCGGCGGCGGCGCCCATGATGCGGTGGGCTTGCGTGACCGTCTCGGGCGGCAGCAGGGGGTTGCCGAACAGCTGGTCCAGCAGCCCCAGGTGGACGTCTTCTTCCGCGAACGAGCCGCAGGCGCTCAGCACCAGAGCCCCGGAGTCACCGGCCCGCTCGGCGAACCGGCGGAGCAGGCTGGTCTTGCCGCTGGCCACGCCACCGGTCAGGAGAGCGACTACCCCGTTGCCGCGCCGGCTTTCGTCGAGAAGCTCGATCAGATTGTCTAGAACCTTTTCCCGTTCAACCAAAGCCATGTGTCTATCACCCCAGTGATGTTCCCCGCCGAAGGAGTGTGACCACCCCAGTGACGCCCTTCGACGTAGCTTGCTATCCCCAGTTACTTCCTGTGACGAAGAGCTTGTCACCATCAACGAAGTCCTCTTCGGCAAAAACAAACGTAGCCGCCCCGGCACGGGTTGACCAGCGCAGGTGGAGGGAGGTGGGAGTCCGCCCCGGCGCCGCCGGCCACCGCATTCACCAGGGTGAAAACCATTCGATTTCTCCCGAGGTCCGTCGAGCACATCCGCGCCCTCAATCACCCATACGAGTGAAAAACTGGTTTCGGAGCGTCAGATCACCCGGGTTTTTGACGGTTGGTGGCAGACCCGTCACGCAGGGATGCAGATCGCACGACCGGGGCAGCCGGGACGAATGCGTCGAATCGGACAGGACGTCGGAATCGATCGAGGGTCTAACTCGTTCGGCCTAAACTAGCGCGCTCCGTGGCCGAAGCTCCCGCCCGCCGCTACTCAGAGTGGTAGCGCCTAATGGGGGAGCGGGGCTGTCAACCAGGCAGTGTGCGGTCTTCCCGAGATGATCTCCAGGTCGGGGCCGGGTCATGGGGTCACCCTCGGGGTCTGATCCCTGACGTGCCGTCATATGCCGTCACTCGTTCGGACTAGAACCGCGCTCCACCCGCCTCCGAAGCAGACCTTCGAGGTCTCCACCCCGGACGAGCCGGATTGTTGTGACCCAGACCTTCGGCCGACCCGCGGTACTAGGGGTCGAGTAGGGGTTCCGGTCGGGTGGGGCACCCCTGAACCGGGCAAAAGGGGCGCCGAAGTCCGGTGGTGGAGTTTCGGTCTCCACCCTTCGCGGTCACCTCCGCGACCACGCGGAGGCCCGCGATGTCCGTTTCCGGTGACGCCCGCCCGCCGCGATGTCACGGTCGCGGGAACGAATGGGGAACCGCGGGAAAACCGCCGGGAATTCGGGTGGGAGCCCACCGGCTGGGAACGCCGGATCCCGCTGAGCGGGCCTGACGCGAAACGCGAGAAGACCGCCTCGACAACGCTGTCGAGGCGGCCTTCGCGGGGGTCGGGAACTACAGGCTGGTCACCGTGGTGACGTCGGCGGCGGCGCCGGTCGTGTCGAACAGGCGGGTCGCCTCGCCGAGCACGTCGGCGGTGTATTCGCGGTGCGGCTGCAGCAGCACCACCAGGTCGGCGCCGGCCAGCGCCGCGGCCAGGTCCGGGACGCACTGCAGGCCCGCGAACACGTCGATGTACGGGTCGTGGAACGCCACGTCGGCGCCGCGGTCGCGGAACTGCCGGATGATCGGCTCGGCCGGGGTCTCGCGGGTGTCCGCGACGTCGGGCTTGTAGGTGACGCCCAGCACGAGGACCTTCGCCCCGTCGACCGCGACGGAGTGGTCTTCCAGGTGCTTGCACACGCGGTCGGCCACCCAGAACGGCATGCCCTTGTTCACGTTGTGCGCCGTCTCCGCCATCTTGAACCGCAGGCCGAGCGTGGTGGCGTGGTGCACGAGGTACAGCGGGTCGGCCGGGATGCAGTGCCCGCCGACGCCCGGACCCGGCCAGAAGACCTTGAACCCGTACGGCTTGGTGGCCGCCGCGCGGATCGTGTCCCAGACGTCGAGGTCCATGCTGTGGCACAGCTGGGCGAACTCGTTCACCAGCGCGATGTTCACCTGGCGGAACGTGTTCTCCAGGATCTTGGCCGCCTCGGCCTCGCGCATGCCCTTGGTCAGGTGCACGAGGGTGACGCCGCGGTAGAAGTCGGCCGCCCGGTCGCGCGACTGCTCCGTCAGCCCGCCGACGAGCCGGGGCGTGTTGCTGAGGTCGAACTTCGCGTTGCCCGGGTCGATGCGCTCGGGCGAGTACGCGAGGTCGAAGTCGACCCCGGCCAGCAGGCCCGACTCCTCGAGGATGGGCAGCAGCAGCCCGTCGGTGGTGCCCGGGTAGGTCGTGGACTCCACGATCACCAGCTGGCCCGGCTTGAGGTGGTCCCGGACGGTGGCCACCGCGGACTCCAGCGGCACCAGGTCGGGCTGGTCGTCTTCGCGGACCGGGGTCGGGGCGCACACGACCACGACGTCCGCCTCGGCGAGCACGGACGGGTCGAGGGTGGCGCTCAGGTTCCCGGCCACTTCGGCCAGTTCGGCGTCCAGCACCGTGTCGACCGGGGAACGGAGGGCGTTGACGGCTTCGACGCGCTCGGCGCTGATGTCGAAACCGATGACCTGACGGCCGAGGCGCGCCTGCGCGACAGCCAAGGGCAGACCGGTGTACCCGATCCCCAGAACTACGATATGCCGATCGGTGTCAGCCATGGCGATATCCTCGGATTCTTTGTGGTGTTTTCGCGGGCGGTTACCAGGACATCCGGTACGGGACGAAGGATTCGCCGTATTCCCAGCAGTGCGAGCCGCCGGTGGCGGCGTCGATGGTCCGGACGTGGTTCAGCGAACGGGGCTGCCGCCCCGGGCGCATCTGCGTGCCGTAGGCGCGCAAAGCTTCTTCTTTTTCGGCCCAGTGGGCGGAGGTGTCGACGTGGACCCACCACGGTTCGGAGTCGGCGGACCAGCGGTCCTCGACGCCCCGGTAGCCGAGCACCATCCGCGGGGTCGGCTTGAGCCCGGGGCCGTGGATCCGGGCGGCGGCGAAGGCCGCGCGGAACACCGCCTGGTGGTCCTGGTGGTAGCCGCCGGCGGCCGGGATGACCAGCGCCTCCGGGCGCACCGCGGACAGCGAGCATTCGTCGTGCTGCTCGATGAGGTTGACCAGGTCACGCTGCCGGGTCGTGATGTCCAGCTCGCCGGTCTCGTCGATCCACGCGATCGTCCGGGAGGTGACGCCCAGCGCCTTGCACGCGGTCTCGAACTCGGCGAGGCGGGTGTCCGGATCGCTGTGCGAGCCCCACATCTTCGCGGCCCGCACGGTCACGCACAGGACGTGCACGCCGATGCCGGCGGCGGCCAGCCGGGCGACGGTGCCGCCGGGGCCGATGGTCTCGTCGTCGGGGTGCGGGGCGACGACGAGGACCTGGTCGCCCGTCGACAGCCCGAACGGGTGTCGTTCAATTTCGTTGGTCATCAGCGCGGACTCTTTCGTCTTTTAGGCCGCGTGCTCCCGCCGAATCGAATGCGGAATTCAGGGCGGCTGATTTCCGGAAAACTCCGGAACCGTTTGCCAGAAGGCTAGTAAGACGAAGATGGGCGGACAACCCCTGCCGGGATTCGGCGACCCCTAGCAGCCCCCTGGATCGGTATCGCGGGGAATAGGGGTGCGGAAATCAGTCGGCGAGCCCGTGCCGGTAGACGTAGCGCACCGCTTCGCTGCGATTGCGGACGCCGATTTTCATGAACACATTGTTGGCGTGCGTTTTCACCGTCGCCTCGCCGATCACCATCGCCGCCGCGATCTCGGCGTTGCTCAGGCCGCGGGCGATCAGCGACAGCACTTCGGACTCCCGGGCCGTCAAGCCGTGGAGCCCGGTGCGGCAGCCGGTGCGCGCGCCCCGCTGCGACGGCGTCGCCTGCGCGGGCACGGCCGCGTCCGGGGTGAGCGCCGCGACCAGCCGCTTCGACACCGCGGCGTCGAACGTGATCTGCCCCGCCGCGGCGGCGCGCAACGCGGCCGCGATCTGCTCCCGGCCGGCGTCCTTGGTCACGTAGCCCTTGGCGCCGGCGTGCAGCGCGGCGGCGATGGACTCGTCGTCGACGTAGGTGGTGAGCACGAGCACCGCGACGCCGGGGTGCTCGGCGGCGATGCGCTTGGTGGTCTCGATGCCGTCGAGCACCGGCATGCGCAGGTCCATCAGGACCGCGTCGGGCGGGTCCTCCGCGATCGCGCGGAGCGCCTCTTCGCCGTTGCCGACGTCGCCGATGACCTCGATGCCGTCCATCAGGTCGAGCAACGCCACGAGACCTTCCCGCATGATCTGCTGGTCGTCCGCCACGATCACGCGGATCGCCGGTGCGGTCATTCCGGGACCTCGGCGGTGACGAGCCAGCCGCCGCGGGCCGGGTCGGCCGGCCGGGCGACCAGCGAGCCGCTGACCAGAGCCAGCCGTTCGCCCATCCCGACCAGGCCGTAGCCCGACGACTCCGGCGCCGGATCCGGCGGTGCCGGCACCGGGTCGTTGTGCACCCTGAGCGTCACCTTCGCCGCCGAGTAGTCGAGCAGCATGCTGATGGGCGCGCCGGGCGCGTGCTTCGCGGCGTTCGTCAGCGCTTCCCGCCCCGCGCGCAGCAGGGAGATCGACGTCTCCGGCCGGACGGCGCGCGGGGTGCCGGTGGCCTCGAAGGAAACCGGCACCCCGTGGTCGTGCTCGTGTTCCGCGGCCATCTCGGCCAGCGAAGCCGGCAACGGCGGCGTGTTCCGGCGCAGCGCGGCCACGGCCCGCCGCGCCTCGTTCAGGCCTTCGTTCGCGAGCCGCCGGGACCGCCGCAGGCGTTCCAGCGCCCCTTCGCGGTCGCCTTTGACGCTCAGCAGTCCTTCGGCGAGATCCAGCTGCACACTCAGGGCGCCGAGCGAATGTGCCAGCACGTCGTGGATCTCCCTCGCGATGCGGGCGCGTTCCTGCAGCGCCGCGGCTTTGGCGTGTTCGTCGTGCATCAGGCGCGTCTGCTTGAGCAGCAGTTCCGCCTGGTGCGCCTGGACCTGGTACTGCCGCCGGTTCAACCCGAACAGCGTCGAGATCAGCATCACGATGGCGTAGCCGAGCATCGTCACCCACGACTGGTGGGCGAGGGCGCAGCTGGCCACCTCGACGGCGATCTCCGCCCCGGCGAAGCCGATGATGAGGTTCGCGCTGACCCCGGTCAGCGCCGCGAACACCCCCAGCGGGACGCCGGCCATCAGGATCGCGGTGCCGTCCGTGCTCAGCCCGACCACCGGGACGGGCAGGAACGAGCACAGCGCCAGCGAGGCGGTCGCCACCCTCGGCCACGTCCGGTCGGACAGCGCGAACAGCAGCCAGCAAAGGAAACTGGCGCCGCACACCGTCCACACGAGGGGGGACGCCCTGGCCGTGAGCAACGCGCCGAGGAGCAGCAGCGTGCTGACGACCTGGACGACGAGCCACCCCGGGGCGACCCGTTCGGCCAGCCCCAGTTCGGTGTCCTCGTCGCCGGTGCCCCGCACGGTTCTTAGCTCTTCTTCTTGAACATCAGGACGATCACACCCAGGAACAGGATCGCGAGCAGGGCGATCCCGCCGATGATCAGGTACCGGTGGAGCATGATGTCCATGACGTCGCTCAAGCTCGTGTCGGCGAGCACTGTCGTGGTGTCCATGGTGGGTCCTTCCCCTCAACCGCTCTTGCGCTGTGCCCCGGCCGGCGTGGTCAGTCGGCGTCCTTGTGCTTGACGTGGCCCTGCTTTTCGCGCTCGCTCAGGTAGTCGAGCGCTTTGGTGCCGAGCGCGCCCTTGTAGCCGTTGCTCTTGTTCAGCTTGTTGCGCACGACGGGTTCCACCATCTGCTTCGCCTGGTCGAATCGGCCCGTCTTCTTGAGCGCGACCACGACCACGCCGAGCAGCAGGAGCAACAGGATGATTCCGCCACCGATCATGGCGAAACGGAGAAGCATGAAACCGATTACTTCACCCATGGCAGATTACCTCCGGATAGAAACTGTCGCGGCACCCGTTTCGGAGTGCTCTTCCTCGCCGGTTCCGACTGCTTCCGACGTGTTGGACACTAGTGCTCCACCCGGGTGGAGCAGGACCTCCGCACGGTGGAGATCCGGGTGGACTCCGGGGACGGCGCCAGGTGGGGCCCGATCGGGTGACGCGGGCGAAAAACCGCCGCTGACCTGCACAGACAGCAGCCGGGCGCGCTGTTCGCGCGCCCGGCTGCTGTCATGACCCCGGAGCGGGCGCCGGGGGGAGTGTGCGCCGGCTCCGAGGTGGCTCGCACGGGTCCGGCCCGCCCGCGACCAATCGTCGATCAGTCCATCGGCAGGTCGACCGGGGCCAGTTCGGAAAAGAGGTCGCCCGGCCCCGGATTGCCCGGAACCGTCGTGCCGCCGAGGTGGTTCAGTACGCCCCAGACCGCATTCAGCGCCGTTGTCACGGCGCCTTCCGCGAAACCGCCTGTCCACGATATGTCATCACCGGCGAGAAAGAAACCCCGCTGTTCGGGGGACATGTCCTGCTGCATGAAATGGGTGTACAACCGCCGCTGGTAGCGGTAGTGGCCCGGCAGGTTGGCCTTGAAGGCGCCGTTGAAGTTGGGCTCGTTCTCCCACGTCACGGTGATCGGCGGGCCGACGATGCGCTGCCGGATGTCGACGCCGGGGTAGATGCGCTCCAGTGCCGCCAGGATGCTGTCCATCCGCTCGTCGTCGTCGAGGGTGGCCTGCTTCGCCGAGTCGTCGTTCCAGGTGTAGGACAGGCACATCACGCCGGGCCGGTCCGGGCCGTCGTCCATCAGGTACACGCTGCGCGGGCCCCGGTCGGTCAGCGTCATGCTCAGCGTGTCGCGGCCGGTGCCCGGGTCGGTGTCCCGCCAGAACGGGCGGTCGGTGAGCACGAAGACCTTGGACGAGCCCATGTAGTGCGTGCGCTCCACGGCGGTCCACAGTGGACGCGGCAGCAGGCGGTCGTCGGTGCGGATCCGGGTCAGCAGCAGCCGCACGTGCGGGGTGAAGACCACCGCCCGGTACGTCCGCGTGTCGCCGCCGGTGTCGCGCACCACGATGCCGTCGCCGTCCCGCTCGAGGCGTGCGACGCCCGGCCGCGGGTGCCCGCCGTGCAGGCCGGCGAGCGACGTCCCGTCCGGCCAGTGCGCGGCGCCGTGGTGGCGGTGGGTCCAGAGCCGCTCGGGCAGCTGCTGGCAGCCGCCGACGATGCTGCGCTGCTCGTCGTCGGCCCCGCTGAACACCACCCGGAGGATCTCCAGGATGGAGTTGGGGAAGTCGGTGTCCCAGCCGCCGGTGCCGAACCCGACCTGGCCGAAGATCTCGCGGTGCCGGAAGGAGGAGAACGACGTCGAGTTCGCCAGGAACTCGTAGAAGGACTGGTCGTCGAGCCGGGAGACCAGGTTGTTCCAGATGGCCTTGATGCTCCCGACGTCCCGGCGGCGGATGGCGTCTTCGATCGCCGAGCGCTCGGCGTTCTCCTGCAGCGCCTTGTCCCAGGCGTCGGACACCTGCTGGTAGATCGACGGCAGGTCGGCGGCGGTGCGCGCCCAGTGGCTGCGGCCCTCCAGGTCGACCACCGTGCTCGGGGTGTCCGGGCCGAGCGGGTTCGGGAACGGCTTGGTGCCGAGGCCCGCTTCGGTGATGTAGTGGTAGAGCGCGGTGGCGGAGACGGGGAACCGCATCGCGCCGAGCTCGGCGACCGCGTCCGGGTGGCCGTCGAAGGCCGCCGAGCGCATCCGGCCGCCGAGCTGCTGCTCCGCCTCGTAGACGACCGGCCGCAGGCCCAGGCGGAGGAGCTCGTGCGCGGCGACGAGGCCGGCCATGCCGCCGCCGACCACGGCCACTTCGGTGCCGAGGACCCCGGCGGGCAGCGTGCCGAGGCCGCCGGGGTGGGCGATCCAGTCGTCGTAGGCGAACGGGAAGTCCGGCCCGAACATCGTCAGCGGACCGGAAAGCGTCCCGTTCTCCCGCGGACGCTCGAGGGGAAAAGTAGTCATGCGCGATCGTGCCTTTCTGCGGGCCGGGTTCGAATGCGGGCAGAGCACGAATTCGAGAATGACGACGCCGTGCGCGCCCGGATACCCCTGGCCACCCCTAGCTCACTCGGCGACCCTGGTGCGGCCGCACCAGGCGAACACCGGCACCTGGTCGCCGCCGCTGGTCGTGGTGAACTCGCCCGCGTGGGAAAAGTGCTCGTAACCGGCCCCGAAGCTGACCTTGGCGACGTCGCCGAGGTCGCCGACCGTCCACTCGCGATACCGCTCGGTCAGCGCGGCGGGACCACCGGAAAGCGTCACCTTGATTTTCGACATGATGCATCCTCCGTGGGTTCGTCTGGCGCGGGATGAAAGAACGGAAATGTGTTCTGCGTCTCCCGACGATGCCGGACGGCAGATCGGCGTGTCAAGGTGGGCGGCTCCTATTCCGGAATGGCGGCCGAGCAGGGGTCGCGGCTATTCCGATAGGGGTTGTCCCCGGTGCCGCCGGGCTGCGAATCTGCTGCGGAAGACCTTCCGGAGAGGGGAGAACCGTGCACGAAAGCAGGTGGATCCGGAGTTTCCACCGCCGGTCCGGCGACGGCCACCGGCTGGTGTGCTTCCCGCACGCCGGCGGCTCGGCCAGTTACTTCTACCGGCTGGCGAAGGAGTTCGCGGCGGCTCCGGACGGCCCGGCGGAAGTGGTCGCCGTGCAGTACCCCGGCCGCCAGGACCGGCGCGCCGAGCCGTTCGCGAGCGGCATCGGCGAACTGGCCGACGAGGTCGCCGCCGTGCTGGCCGGCGCGGACGACCGGCCCGTGACGTTGTTCGGGCACAGCATGGGCGCCACGGTCGCGTTCGAAGTCGCGCTGCGGCGGCCGGTGGCGGCCGTGGTCGTGTCCGGGCGCGCGGCGCCCGCGGCGTCCCGCGGCGGGACGGCGCACCTGCTCGGCGACGACCAGCTCATCCGGGAGGTGCGCGCGCTGGCCGGCACGGACGCCGCCCTCTTCGGCGACGACGAACTGGTGCGGATGGTGCTGCCGGCGATCCGCAGCGACTACCGGGCGATCGAGACCTACGAGCCCGTCCCGGGCGCCGCGCTGGACGTCCCGGTCGTCGCGCTGACCGGCACCGAGGACCCGCGCGTCACGGTGGCGGAGGCCGCCGCCTGGGAGCGGCACACCCGCGGCGCGTTCGAGCTGCACACCTTCCGCGGCGGGCACTTCTACCTCGACCACCACCTCCCCGCGGTCGCCGCCCTGCTGGGGCCGCGGCTAGGGGTGGCTAAGGGGTTGTCGCTGTCTCGGCCGCGGACCTAGTGTCGCAAGCACGGATTCCGTCGGCGTCCACAATGGAAGGTGGAGAGAACCGTGCGAGTTCTGTGCACTGTGACCGGCTCGCCCTCGCACGCCAGGGCGATGCTCCCGATCGCCAGGGGACTGGCGGAGGCGGGGCACGAGATCCTCGTGGCCACGTCGGACTACCTGGTGAAGACCTACGACGGCGAACCGGTCGACGTCCACGTCACCATGCCGGACCTCGGCGAGGTCATCCTCAACATCCGCGAGTACTCCGCCGTGCACAACGGCGGCGTGCCGGACGAGCGGCTGGACATGATTTCGTTCGCCGGCGAGAAGCACGTCACCGCCGCCTACGAGAAGACCATCCCGCTCGCCCGGGACTTCGCGCCGGACCTGGTCCTGCGCGACGGCTCGGAGCTGGCGGGCTGCCTGATCGCCGAGGCGCTGGATGTGCCGCTGCTGTCCGTGCCCTCCGGCGCGGGCAACACGCTCGACCCGGACGGCCTGCTGCCGCTGCTGAACGAACGCCGTCGCGAGGTGGGTCTCCCCGAGAGCACCGACCGCGACGCGATCCACAAGAACGGCCGCATCGACTGCATGCCGCACCGCTACTCCTTCGCGAACTACGGGCCGCCGCGGGCGTTCGCCTACCGGCAGCCGCTGGACGTCAAGCGCAACCTGCGCCTGCCCGACGAGGTCGCCGCGCTGTCCGGCGACAAGCCGCTCGTGATCGCGTCGATCGGGACCACGCTCGGCATGGTCAAGACGATCCGCGAACAGGGCGTCGCGGCGGACGAGCACTCGCCGGAGGCGGCGACCCCGCTGGCCGCCATCGTCCGCGGGTTGTCCGAAGTGGACTGCCACGCCGTCGTCGCGACCGGCGGCTACCCGGTGGAGGTCCCGGTCGGGGCCAACGTCCACCTCTACGACTGGATCCCGCAGCCGCTGCTGCTGCAGTGCGCGCAGGTGTTCCTGACCCACTGCGGCTACAACAGCACGCGCGAAGCGGTCGGCGCCGGTGTCCCGATGGCCGGGCTCCCGCTGATGGGCGACCAGGAGTACCACGCCACCCGTGCCGAAGAGATGGGCCTGGGCAAGAAGGTCCCCGAGGAGAGCGGGCCCGCCATCGCAGAGACCGTCACGGCGCTGCTCGGCGACGGCGAGGTGCGCGCCGAGATGCGCCGCGCGCACCGGGAAATGCTCGCCCTGCCGGGGGTCGACGGCGTCGTCGAGCACCTCGAGCACGTGGTGGCGCGGGCGCGATGAGCGGCGAGTTCGCCATCGAGGCGGCCGGGCTGACCAAGACGTTCGGGAAGGCCCGCGCGGTGGACGGCGTCGACCTCGCGGTCCGCACCGGCGGCGTGTACGCGATCCTCGGCCCGAACGGCGCCGGGAAGACCACCACGGTGCGGATGCTGGCGACGCTGCTGCCCCCGGACGGCGGCACCGCCCGGGTGCTCGGCCACGACGTCGTGACCGAGGCCGACCGGGTGCGCGGCCGGATCAGCCTCACCGGGCAGTTCGCCTCACTGGACCAGGACCTGACCGGGCGCGAGAACCTGGTGCTGCTCGGCAGGCTCTTCGGGTTCCGCGGCCGGGAAGCGCGCGAGCGGGCCGACGAGCTCCTGGACGTCTTCGACCTCACCGAAGCCGCGTCGCGCCCGGTGAAGACCTATTCGGGCGGGATGCGGCGGCGGGCGGACATCGCCGCCGGGCTGGTGGTCGCGCCCGACCTGATGTTCCTCGACGAACCGACAACCGGGCTCGACCCCCGCAGCCGCAACCAGGTCTGGACGATCGTGCGCGCGCTCGTCGCGGCTGGCACCACGGTGCTGCTCACCACGCAGTACCTGGACGAAGCCGACCAGCTCGCCGACCGGATCGCGGTGGTCGACCACGGCCGCGTGATCGCGGAAGGGACGTCCGGGGAGCTCAAGGCGTCCGTCGGTGCGGCCGCGCTGCGCCTGCGGCTCACCGACCCGGCCGACCGCGAGCGGGCCCGCGCGCTGCTCGCCGGCCGGCTCGGCGTGCCGGTCCACGCCGGCGCCGAGCCGGGGACGCTGACCGCGCAGGTCGCCGACCGCGCGGCCGAGCAGGCGTCCGCCGCCCTGACCGGGCTGTCCGGGGCGGGCATCGGCATCGCCGACTTCGGCTTGAGCCACCCGAGCCTGGACGAGGTCTTCCTGACCCTGACCGGGAAACCGGCCGCCGGCCGGGCCGCGTGAGAAAGGCGTGCTGACGTGACGCAAGCGCAAGTCCCGGAGATCGCACTGGCACACCTGCGCGGCGTGCTCACCTCGCGCCCGCGGCCGCCGCGCCCCGGCCCGCTCACGACGTCGCTGGTGTTCGGCACGCGGACGCTGCTCAAGCTCAAGCACCTGCCCGAGCAGCTCGTCGACGTGACGGCGTTCCCGGTCATGCTGACGCTGATGTTCACCTACCTCTTCGGTGGCGCGATCGCCGGCTCGACCGGGGACTACCTCCAGTACCTGCAGCCGGGGATCCTGGTGCAGACCATCGTGATGATCACGATGACCACCGGGAGCGCGCTGAACACCGATCGCGTGTCCGGGGTGTTCGACCGGTTCCGTTCGCTGTCCATCTGGCGGCCGTCCGCGCTGGTCGGCGCGCTGCTCGGCGACGGCGTCCGCTACCTGCTCGGCTGCGCGATCGTGCTGGCGCTGAGCCTCGTGCTCGGGTTCCGCCCCGCGGGCGGCTTCGGCGGGGTGCTCGCCGGGGTCGCGCTGGTGCTGGTGTTCTCGTTCAGCCTCGGCTGGCTGTGGACGACGCTCGGCCTGCTCCTGCGCACGCCGCAGGCCGTCACCAGCCTCAGCATGTTCGTGATGCTGCCGCTCACCTTCGCCAGCAACATCTTCGTCGACCCGAAGACGATGCCGGACTGGCTGGGCACGGTGGTGGGGCTCAACCCGATCACCCACCTGACCACGGCGGTGCGGGCGGCGATGCAGGGCACGCTGACCTCCGGGCAGACGGGGGTGGTGCTGCTGTGGTGCGCGGCGCTGGTCGGGGTGTTCGCGCCGGCGACCATGCGGCTGTATCGGACCCGGCACTGAGCGTCATCGTTTGGTACGGTGAAATCGAAGATCAAACAGGGAGGAACCGGAAAAATGGGATTGATCTCCAAAATTGCGGGGATGCTGGGCGGCAAGAAGGGTGTCGACCGGGAGCGGCACAACCGGGAAAAGGACCTGGACAAGGAGCGCCGGCGCGACAAGAACGGCAACCGCCGCTAGGTCTCGGCTCGGCCTTGCCTTGCCCCGCAAGGCAAGGCACGGGTTAACTCCCCGCAAGAAGGCTGCTTAACTCAGACATTTCACCGGCCCGGCGGACGCCGGTCGGCTCGCGTTCCGCCGTCGTTCACCCCGCACGCCCGCCTATTTCATTTGCGGTCCCTAAGTTTCTCGGCGCAAGCCGGGAACAAAGGTAAGGGACCCATGGACGCACCCTTGGCAGTGAGAGCGCGCGGGATCACCAAGTGCTTCGGTGACGTCGTCGCGCTCGACGGCATCGACCTGGACGTGGCGCCGGGGCGGATCCACGGGCTGGTCGGCCCGAACGGCGCGGGCAAGACGACCCTGCTCGGGCTGCTGCTGAGCCTGGCGGTCGCCGACGACGGCAAGCTCGAAATCCTCGGCACACCGGTCGGCAGCGCCCTCGCCGGGGTCGCGGGGTTCGTCGACGGACCCGGCCTCTACCCCTCGCTCACCGCCCGGCAGAACCTCAGCGCGCTGGCCCGGCTCCGCGGGCGCGGTTCGCGGTCCGCTGACATCGATGACAGCCTCGGCCAGGTCGGGCTGACCGACGTCGCCGACGACCGGGTGCGGGGCTTCTCCCTCGGCATGCGCCAGCGGCTCGGCCTCGCCGCCGCGCTGCTCACCGAACCGCGGCTGCTGGTGCTCGACGAGCCGGCCAACGGCCTCGACCCGGCCGGCAAGAAGCACGTCCACGGCGTCCTCGACCGGCTCGCGGCGGAGGGCACCACCGTGGTGCTGTCGAGCCACCGCATGGACGACCTCGAGGCCCTGTGCTCCGAAGTCACCATCCTCGCCGCCGGCCGCGTCGTCTTCACCGGTCCCTTGGCGAAGCTGTCGGCCGAAAACGACGAACTCGACTACCGGCTGCGCACCTCCGACGCCGGTTCCGCCCGGCGGGTGCTCGAGGACACGGCGGGGATCCGCCTCCTCGAGGACACCGGCGCGCAGCGGGACGCCGAGGTGTTCGTCCTCCGCGCGCGGGTGCCCGCGGTGGACGAACTCGTGCTGCGGCTGGCGAAGGACGGCGTCGCCGTGCGCGAACTCGCCCCCGTGGTGTCCCCGCTGGAAGCCGCGTTCCTCGCCCTCACCGAGCAGGAGACCGCCCGATGACCGCGTCCGTCGCCGTCGCCCGTCCCGTTCCCGTGTCCCGCGGCTACCGCTTCGAGCTGGTCAAGCTGTTCTCCACCTGGCGGATCCGCCTGCTCGTGCTGGCCTGCTGGATCGCGCCCGCCCTGTTCGTCGCCGCGGTGAGCGAGCAGAGTTCGCTGCCGGTCGACACCCTCTTCGGCCGCTGGATGAACGCCACCGGGTGGGCCGGGCCGCTCGTGATGCTCGGTTTCGCGGGCACGTACGCGCTTCCGCTGCTGACGTCGGTGGTCGCCGGGGACGTGTTCGCGGCCGAGGACCGGCTCGGCACCTGGCGGCACCTGCTCGTCGCGGTCCGGTCGGCCCGGCGGATCTTCGTCGCGAAAGCGCTTGCCAGTCTCACCGTCATCCTCGTGCTCGTCGCCGGGATGGCCGTGTCGAGCACGGCGGGCGGGCTCCTCGCCGTCGGGAACCGGGCACTGGTCGGCTTCGACGGCCACCTGCTGACGCCGGGGGACGCCGCCGCGCAGGTCCTGCTCGCGTGGGTCTGCGTGCTCGCCCCGACCCTCGCGCTCGCCGCGATCGGGCTGCTCGGGTCCGTCCTTTGGGGACGGTCGCCGATGGGGCTGCTGCTGCCCGCCGTCGTCGCCCTCGTGATGGCGCTCGCCCAGCTGCTGCCGCTGCCCGTCGCCGTCCGCGTCGCCCTGCCCAGCTACGCCTTCATCGCGTGGAACGGCTTGTTCACCGACCCGGCCCAGCTCGGGCCGCTGCTGATCGGCGTCGGCGTCGGCCTGGCGTGGGCGGTGCTCGCGACCGCGCTGGCGTACCTGCTGTTCGTCCGCCGCGACTTCACCAACCTCGCCCACGACGGCTCGGGGCGCCGCGCCCTCACCGTCGGCGCGCTGCCGCTCGCCGGGCTCTTCGCCGTCACGGTCGCGGTCCTCGCCGCGTCGACGCCGGCCCTGGGCACCGGGATCGAGCAGGACAAGGTGCAGCAGTCGGTCGCGACGGCGTTCGCCCACCTCTACCGCCTGCAGACCGCGCAGCTCAACCGCCCGGACGTCACCGAGGCGCAGCTGGCGGCCACGGCCGCGTGCACCAAGGGCGACGGGCTGGTCGCCCCCGAAGGGCCAGGCAACGACTGGCGGTGCGTCGTCTCCTGGCACCTGCCCGGCATCGACGCCACGGGGTCGGCCGTCTACCAGCTCGACATCACCTCGGACGGGCGGTACGTCGCCGACGGCGACGGACCGAAGGAAGTGAACGGCTACTTCCAGGTGCGGACCCCCGAAGGGGACCAACCCAACCCGCTCTGGCAGTTCGACGCGAACGTCGAGCTGCTCTCCTCCACCCCGAAGGGATAACCCATGCAGGTAACACGCCGCAGACGGCGTGTCGGGAAGGCCCGCTCCGGCCTTCTCGGTCACCTCGGTGGTCACCGGTTGCGCTTCGCGACGGCCGGTTCCGCCACGCTCGTGCTCGTCGCCACCGGCACCGGGATCGGTGTCGCTTCGACGCGGCAGTTCGGCGAGGAGCACGTCGGCCAGGTCACCGAAAACGGCCAGGTCGTCTCCGCCGACCAGTACATCAAGCCGATCGGCGACCGCCTGGTCGTCAACAACGGCAAGATCATGGCGTCGTCCGTCAGCCCGGACGGCAGCCACCTCGCCGCGCTGACCACCGACGGCGGGATCGCGCTCACCATCGTCGACCTCAAGAGCTGGAAGGTGCAGCAGCTCGTCGGCAACTCCGCGACGGCGAACCTGCGCATCGCCGGCAACGACGTGGGTCAAGAAGGACCCTCGTACTCGCCGGACGGCAAGGCGCTGTGGCTGGCGCAGACCGACGGCTACACGCGCTTCACCGTGAACGCCGACGGCACCGTGTCGGCTCCGACGTCGGTCAAGATCCCGGCGGACGGGCCGAAGCACGCGCTGGTGGCGCAGGCGGTGTTCTCGCCCGACGGCTCGACCGTGTACTCCGCCGTCAACGGCCAGAACCGCGTCGTCGCGCTCGACGCGGCGACCGGGGCGATCAAGCAGAGCTGGGCCGTCGGCAACGCGCCGCGTGACCTGGTCAAGGCCGGGAACAAGCTGTACGTCAGCAACGAAGGCGGCCGCCCGGCGAAGCCCGGCGAGCCGACGCTGAACTCGTACAACACCCAGGTGCCGGCCAGCCCGACCACCGGGGCGACGACCAGCGGCACGGTCAGCGTCATCGACCTGGCGAACGCGGCCGCCGCGCCGAAGAGCATCGACGTCGGCCTGCACCCGACCGCGGTGTACTTCAAAAACGGCGCGCTGTTCGTCACGAACACGGCGAGCAACACCGTTTCCGTCATCGACACGAGCCGCGACCAGGTCGTGCAGACCATCGCGACCCAGCCGTGGCCGCAGGCCTCGGTCGGGTACGAGCCGGACGGGGTGACCCTCACCGGCGACGGGCACCTGCTGGTGACGCTCGGCCGCGCCAACGCGGTCGCCGTCTACCGCTACCAGCGGGCGCAGGAGCCGGTGAGCTACGTCGGCCTGCTGCCGACGGACTACTTCCCGACCGCGATCACCACGGTCGGGCCGGACGTCCTGGTCTCCAACACCCGCGGGATCGACGCCCTCCGCCCGACGACGGCGGCCGGGCACGGCACGCACGACACGACGTCGAGCCTGCAGAAGTTCCGGCTGCCGGACGACCGCGCGATCCGCGGGTACACGGCCCAGGTCTTCGAGCAGAACGGCTGGACGAACAACTCGGTCCAGGTGGCCACCGACAACGGCCACCGCAACCCGGTGCCCGTCCCGGCACGGCTCGGCGACCCGTCGACGATCAAGCACGTCTTCCTGCTGGTCAAGGAGAACCGGACCTACGACCAGCTCTTCGGGGACGACGCGCGCGGCAACGGCGACCCCACGGTGGCGCAGTTCGGCGAGAACGTGACGCCGAACCAGCACGCGCTGGAGCGGCAGTTCGGGTTGTACGACAACACCTACGACATCGGCACGAACTCCGCCGAGGGCCACAACTGGCTGATGCAGGCCGACAACCCCGAGTACACCGAGTCTTCGGCCGGTGAGTACCTGCGCAGCTACGACACCGAGGACGACGCCCTCGGCCACCAGAGCTCCGGGTTCCTCTGGACCGGCGCGCAGGCGGCCGGGAAGTCGGTGCGGAACTTCGGCGAGTTCCAGCAGTTCCTGACCAAGCCGGCCGGGGCCAGCTGGCAGAACCTGTACTGCGACTCGAAGAACATGGCGGCGACCGGCGAGCCCAGCGCCTACCCGCTGGTTTCGACGTCACCGATCCCGTCGCTGAACGACGTCTCGGTGCCGGCCTTCCCGAAGTTCGACACCTCGGTGCCGGACCAGTACCGCTACCAGATCTGGAAGAACGACTTCGAGAAGAACGGGCCGGCCAACCTGAACATGTTCTGGCTGTCCAGCGACCACACCGGCGGCCCGCCGAACGCGGCCGCCCAGGTCGCCGACAACGACCTCGCCGTCGGCAAGATCGTCGACACGATCTCGCACAGCCAGTACTGGAAGGACTCGGCGATCTTCGTCGTCGAGGACGACTCCCAGGCCGGTCTCGACCACGTCGACGGACACCGGGCGCCGGTGCAGATCATCAGCCCGTACGCCCAGCACGGCGTCGTCGACAGCCACTTCTACTCGCAGATCACGATGATCCGGACGATCGAGCAGATCCTCGGGGTCAAGCCGATGAACCAGAAGGACACCGCGGCGACGCCGATGAGCGCGGCCTTCACGGCGAAGCCGGACTACACGCCGTTCACCGCGGTGCCGAACCGCACCTCGCTGACGGGCGGCCTGGCGGCCCAGCCGTCGTGCGGCCCGGACACCCCCGCCCCGGCGAACCCGGCCGCCGCGCCGGTGCCGTCGTCGGTGGTGCCCGCGGACAAGCGGGAAGTGGCGGCGCAGTGGCAGGAGTGGACGACGCACCAGCGTCTGACCGGCCCGGACGCCGTCGCGGACTACGCCAACCCCGCGCAGCTGAACCACTTCACGTGGTACCAGACGCACGGCTGGGAGCAGCCCTACCCGGGGGAGAACCAGGTGTTCGCCCCCGACCGGGTGCCGGGCGCGTACCTCCCGTCGGCGGAATCCGACGGCTGAGTGAACACCGGGAGGCCTCCGCGGCAGGAGGCCTCCCGGTCAGCCCGGCGGGGGAAGGACCTTGCCGGGGTTGAAGATGCCCAGCGGGTCGAGGGCGCGTTTGACCGCGCGGTGCAGCTCCAGGACCTCCGGCCCGAGCTCGCGGGCGAGGCCGGGCCGCTTGAGCAGGCCGACGCCGTGTTCCCCCGTGACGGTGCCGCCGAGGTCGAGGGCGCCGGCGATGATGTCCTCGAACGCGGCCTGGGCGTGCTCGCGGGCGGCGTCGTCGCCGGGCGGGGTGACCAGCAGCGGGTGCAGGTTGCCGTCGCCGATGTGGGCGACGTTGGCGATGCGGACGTCGTGGCGCAGGGCGGCCGCGTCGATGCGGGCGAGCATCTCGGGCACGGCCTGGGTGGGGACGCAGACGTCCTCGGTGAGCACCGGGCCGAGCCGCTCCAGGGCGGGGTAGGCCAGCCGGCGCGCGGCGAACAGGGCGTCGGCCTCGGCCTGGTCGGTCGACTGGGCGGCCCAGGTCGCGCCGGCCTGTTCGAAGCAGTCCAGGATTTCCGCGGCCTCGTGCTCCCCGAGCGCGCCGGGGGCGTCGGTGCGGGCGAGCAGCACGACGTTCGCGTCGGCGCTGAGCCCCATGTTCTTCCACGCGTCGACGGCGGCGAGGCAGTGCCGGTCGACGAGCTCGAGCGCCGACGGCAGCACGCCGCGGGCCGCGACCGCCGCCGCGGCCCGCCCGGCGGCGACGGTCGTGTCGAAGTACCCGGCGACCGTGCGTTCGGCGGCGCGGGCGGGCCGCAGGCGGACGGTGACCTCGGTGATCACGCCGAGCGTGCCCTCCGAGCCCACCACCAGCCCGGTCAGGTCGTAGCCGGCGACGCCCTTCGCGGTGCGGCGGCCGAGCCGGACGAGCTCGCCGGTGCCGGTGACGACCTGCAGGCCCAGGACGTAGTCGCGGGTGACGCCGTACTTGACGCAGCAGACGCCGCCGGCGTTGGTGGCGACGTTGCCGCCGAGGGTCGACCACGGCGAGCTGGCCGGATCGGGCGGGTACCAGAGCCCGTGCCCGGCGCAGGCGGCGCGCAGGTTGTCGTTGACCACGCCGGGCTCGACGACCGCGTACCGCTCGTGCTCGTTGATCTCCTTGATCGCGGTGAGGCGGTCGGTGACCAGCACGACACAGCCGTCGACGGCGTTCGCCCCGCCGGACAGGCCGGTGCCGGCGCCGCGGGTGACGAGCGGGATCCGGTGGTGCAGGCAGGCGCGCACCACGGTCCGGACCTCGTCGGCGGTGTGCGGCCGGACGACCACCGCGGGCGGCGCGTAGGGCGCCCATTCGGCCTCGTCGTGCGCGAAACCCCGCACCACGTCCGGGTCACGGACCAGCCGGTCGGCCGGCAGGGCGGCGGCCAGGTTGTCGATCAGCATCCGCGGGAACCTCCTTCGTCACCGTGCCCCCACAGCAAGGCCTACGGCCATCTTGCCGGTCAGCCCAGGCCGGCGCGCTCCGCGAACGCCGCCAGCTCGTCGCGCTGCCGCGCCGGGTCGGCCGTCGTCGGGGTGACGACGAGCCGGGTGACCCCCTGCTCGGCGAACGCCTCGATGTCCTTTTCGGACAGGTCGAGGGAGCCCCACCGGGTGTGCTGCAGCGCGTCCGGGTCCCGGCCGGCGTCGAGCGCCGCCTTCCGCGCGAGCTCGAACTGGAGCCGGCGTTCGTCCGGCGTGAGCGTGCCGCCGGGGAAGTAGCCGTCCCCGCGCCGCCCGGCCCGCCGCGCCGCGGCCCGGCTCGAACCACCGACGTGGATCGGCAGGCCGGCGAGCCCGAGCGGCTTCGGGAAGCTGCAGACGTCTTCGAAGGCGAAGAACTCCCCGGCGAAGCCGACGCCGTCCTCGCCGCCGGCCCACAGCAGCCGCAGCACGTCGATCGCCTCGTCGGCCCGGCGGCCCCGGGTGGCGAAGTCGACGCCGGCCGCCCTGGCCTCGCCGGGCAGCGCGCCGACCCCGACCGTGAGCAGCCGCATGCGGCCGCCGGACAGCACGTCGATCGTCGCGAGCCGTTTCGCGAGCACGACCGGGTGGTGGTAGGGCAGCAGCAGGACGCCGGTGCCGAGCAGGATGCGCCGCGTCCCGGCGGCGACGAAGCTCAGGCACTCGAGCGGATCGCCGTAGGGCAGCGACGGCGGCAGCTCCCTCGGCCCGATCTTCGCGCCGGGGTACAGCGCGATGTGCTCCGGCAGGTACAAGGACTCGAACCCGCAGTCTTCCGCGTCCCGCGCGAACCGCAGGATCCGGTCCGGGTCGACGCCGAAGTGCGGTGTGCTGTAACTGATCCCGAATTCCACCGTCGCGAAGCTAGCCCTTGACGTCGACGTCAAGGCAACCCGACGGCCGTCGCCGGGCGGCCGGTCGTCGGCTAGGTTGGAGGATCGGGTCGGCGCCGCCCGCGGGGGAGGATCGTGAGTTCGGACGAGGGGCAGGGCAACAGCCGGTTCGGCGAGCAGCTGCGGCAACTGCGGCGACAGGCGGGGATGACGCAGGAGCAACTGGCCGAGCGGGCCACCGTCGGCGTGCGCACGGTCCGCAGGATCGAGAGCGGCGAACTCGCCGGGTCGAGGCCGGGCACGCAGCGGCTGCTGGCCGAGGCGCTGGGGCTCCAGCCGGAGCTGGCCGACGCACTGGTGGCCGGCACCCTCGACGTCCCGGGGTCCGTGCCGCGCGTCCGCGACGTCGCGCCGGACGCCTTGCTGGCGTACGGGACGACCGTGCCCTACCTGCCGAGAGACGTCGACGCGGCATTGGACCGGGCGTTGGCGACGCCGGGGATGGTGGTGCTGGGGTACGACTCGGACGCCGGTGCCCGCCGCACGGCGTACGAGGCGGTGCGCCGGACCCTGCCCGACGCGGCCCTGCTCGTCGAGCCGGATCTGCGCTTCCTGCCCGAAGGCCCGGCGGACGCCGTGGTCTGGCTCGACGACACCTTTTCCCCCGAGAGCCTCGCCGGCGCGGACCTCTCCGCGCTGGGGGCGTGGCTGCGGGGCCCGGGCCGGCGCTGGGGCCTGGCCATCGTCCGCGAAGACGTGCTGCAGTCGAGCGAGAAGCGCCTCCGGGAGTCGCTGAACCCGCGGGTCGTCCACCTGACCGGACAGCTCAGCGACCGGGAACAGCAAGCGCTGCGGGAGCTCTTCCCGTCCGCGGCCGACGTGCGCACCCTCGCCGGTTTCCTGAGCCTCGCGGACGACGGACACCCGATCCGCCCGGGTCCGCGCCACGTCGCCGACTACCAGGCCGACACCGACGAGGGGGCCGATCGGCTCGGCGTCACCACGGACGTGCTCATGCTGGCCGACCTGGTCGCGTCCCGGCTGGTGGAGCCGCCGCTGTCGATCGGGTTGTTCGGGGACTGGGGCTCGGGCAAGAGCTTCTTCATGCGGCTCATGCGCGAACGGATCCGGAGCCTGGCCGTCGCCGCGGGAGAAGCGGAGGCGGCCGCCGGCAGGCGAGGTCGTTCGGTGTCGTCGTACTGCTCGGCGATCCGGCAGGTCACCTTCAACGCCTGGCACTACACGGAGTCGAACCTCTGGGCCAGCCTGGCCGCGCACATCTTCGACAACCTCGCCTCCGGCAGCTCCGAAACCGATCTGCAGCGCCGGGCGGACGACCTGGCCGAGAGCCGGCGAGCCGAGGAATCGCTGCTGGGGCAGCTGAGCGCGGTCCGCATGGAGCGGATGCTGCTGACCGCCCAGCAGGAACAGCGGGCCGCGCGGGGCCGCCGCCCCGGCGCGATGGCCAAGGCGTTGCTCCGCAGCCTGTCCCGTGAGGACAAGGCCTGGATCGCGGCCGAACTGGGCGTGGACGAGCTGACCGTCGAGTCCGTCCAGGTCTTCGCGGACGAAGCCGCCGGTCTGTCCGTCGACCTGAAGGGACTTTGGCAGTGGTTGCGCCGGGACCCCTGGCCGGGCCTGGTCCTGCTCGGGGGCGCCGCGGTGGTGGGCGTGCTGGCCGCCGTCGTGGGCTGGACCGGCTGGACCGGGCTGGCGGGCGCACTGGCCGTGGTCGGCGCGTGCGGGACCGCGGTGGTGCGCGTGCGTGCCGCGGTGGCCCGGATCCGCGCGCTGGTGGGCAAGCTCGACGCGCCCGACCGCAAGGCCGCCGAGACCACGCGCCGGCTGGCGGAACTGGACGGGGAGGCGGAACGCCTGGAGCAGGCGATCGCCGAACTGGCTCCCGGCAACCACATCGCCGCGTTCGTCGACGCGCGCCGCGGGAGCCAGGACTACCGGCGGCACCTGGGCGTGATCTCGCTGCTGCGCCGGGACCTCGAGACCTTCGCGGCGATGCTGGCGCGGGACCGGGAACTGCCCGGCGGCGGGGCCGGGATCGAGCGCATCGTGCTCTACATCGACGACCTCGACCGCTGTGCGCCGAAGGTCGTCATCCAGGTCCTCGAGGCCATCCACCTGATGCTGGCGCTCCCGGTCTTCACGGTCGTCGTCGGCGTCGACGCCCGCTGGCTCGCCCGCGCGATCCGCCAGCACTACGCGGACATGCTCGAAGGCACCCTCGACCGGGACGCCGACGGTGAGCTGCTCGCCGCCCAGTACCTGGAGAAGATCTTCCAGATCCCGCTCGTGGTGCGGCCCATGGGCGACGAAGGCTTCGTGGACTTCATCCGCGCTCTCGCCTCGAAAGGGGAGGCCGAGGACGGCGGGCCGCCGGATCGCGGCGACCCCGGGGAGCCGGCGGAACCGCCCGGGGAGCACCGCGTCGAAGGCACGCGGTCGGTAGCCCCGGCCCCGGCGCCAGGCGCCCGGCCGGCGTCCGGGCCGCCACCGCTGGACCTGCTGCCCGGACGGCTGGCCGTCTCGTCGGCCGAGTTCGCGTTCATGGCCACGCTCGGCCCGCTCGTCCCGACGCCCCGGGCGGCCAAACGCCTGGTCAACCTGTACCGGCTGCTCCGCGCGCGGTTCCAGGGACCGGCACTCGACGAGTTCGTCGACGAGGGCTCCCCCGAACCGCCGCACCGGGCCGTGTTGCTCCTGCTCGCCGTCATGGTGGGTGATCCCCGCGCGGCCGAGAGGCTGTTCGGCGCGCTGGCCGAGGCGGCTCCCGACCGCACCCTGCCGGACCTGCTCGACGGGTGCGGCGACCCGCTCCTGCGTGACCGGCTGACCGCCGTCCGCGCCGCCGCCACCGGACTCGCGCCCCCCGAACTCGCCGGCTCCTACCAGCGTTGGCTGCCCCTGGTCCGGCGGTTCTCCTTCCCGACCGCCTGACCCGCTCAGCCCGCCGTTTCCGTCCAGGTCACCGGCAGCTCGTGGACGCCGTAGATGTTCATGTCGGTCCGCAGCTTCACCTCGCCGGCGGGGACGGCGAGTGCGAGGTCCGGGAACCGGCGCAGCAGGCCCTCGAACCCGGCGCGCATCTCGACGCGGGCCAGCTGCTGGCCGAGGCACTGGTGGACGCCGTGGCCGAAGGACAGCAGGCCGCGGGCGTTGCGGTGGAGGTCGAGGGTGTCCGGGTTCTCGAAGCGGCGGGGGTCGCGGTTGGCGGCCAGCAGCGAGACGACCACCGTCGAGCCGCGGGGGATCGTCTCCCCGCCGAGTTCGAGGTCCTCCGTGGCGTAGCGGAAGAAGATGTCGGCGACGGACAGGTACCGCAGGAGCTCCTCGACGGCGGCGGGCAGCAGCGCCGGGTCGGCGCGCAGCTCGGCCAGCTGCGCCGGGTGCTCCAGCAGCGCGAAGGTGCCCAGCGAAAGCATGTTGGCCGTGGTCTCGTGCCCCGCGAGCAGCAGCAGGAAGGCGGCGCCGGTCAGCTCCTCGATGGTCAGGTCTTCGTGGCCGGCCAGGTCCGACAGGATGTCTTCGCCCGGTTCGGCGCGCTTGCGCGTGACCAGTTCGGACAGGTAGGTGTTCAGCGCGATGTACGCGCCCATCTTCTGCTCCAGGGTCTGGTCCCGGACCATGAACTGGGCGGAGTCGGCCTGGAAGGACTCCCGGTCCGCGTAGGGGACGCCGAGCAGTTCGCAGATCACCAGCGAGGGCACCGGCAGCGCGAACTCCCGGACCAGGTCGACCGGCGGGGTCAGCTTCGCCAGGTGGTCCAGCTGCCGCTCGACGACGTCGGCGATGTGCTCTTCGAGCTGCTTCATCCGCTTGACGGTGAAGGCGCCGGTGAGCCGCTTGCGCAGCCGGCTGTGGTCCGGCGGGTCCATGGCGATGAACATGCCGGGCAGCTGCGGGGACGGCTCGGTGGCGGCGGGCATGCCGGGCGTCTCGTACGGCACGTGGACGACGTCGAGGTCCAGCCGCGAGCTGAACCGGGTGTCGGCCATCATCTGACGGACCTCGTCGTAGCCGGTGACCAGCCAGCCCTCGTGACCGTCGGGGAAGACCAGGGGACTGACCGGGCGCGCCGCGCGCAGCCGGGTGATCCCGCTCGGCGGGTCGAAGGGGCCGGCGTCGCGCTCCATCGGGAGACCGTGCGGGGTGTCGACCGTCTGGCTCATCGGGAGTCCTCTCGTGGTGGGGGGCGTGCCGCCACGTTCGCCGAAGGGCCTGACACGGCCCTGACACGGCTCGGACACGGGAGGTCCTGATCACCCGTGGCAGACTGGGCCGGGTGCAGATCGGGATGCTGGGTCCATTCGAGGTTCGCGCGGACGACGGCGTTCTCGCCGACGTGCCGGGAGCGCGGCTGCGCGGGCTGCTGATCGCCCTCGCGCTCGAACCGGGTCACGTGGTCCCGAAGACGGCGCTCGTCGACTGGATCTGGGGTGAGCGGCCGCCCGCCGACGCGACCAACGCGTTGCAGCGCCTGGTTTCCCGGCTGCGGAAGGTCCTGCCGGACGGCTCGGTCGACGGCCTGCCGACCGGCTACCGGCTCGCGGTGGCCCCCGACGCCGTCGACGCCGTGCGGTTCGAACGCCTCGTCGCCCAGGCCGGCGGCGACCGGCGGCGGCTGCGCGAAGCCCTCGCGTTGTGGCGCGGGGCCGCCATGCAGGACGTCGGCCTGACGGAGAGCGACGCGTTCGACGCGGCGGTCGTCCGGCTGGAGGGCCTCCGGCTGGCCGCCCTCGAAGACCGCTTCGACGCGGAGACCGATTTCGGCCAGGGCGAGGTCACCGAGCTGACCGACCTGGTGGCCGCGCACCCGGTCCGCGAACGGCTGGTCGCCGCGCTGATGCGCGCGCTCGCCGCGACCGGTCGCGAGAACGAAGCCCTGCGCGTCTACGAGCGCACCCGCGAAACCCTGGCCGACGAGCTGGGCGTCGACCCTTCGCCGGAGCTGTCCGAACTGCACGTCGCGCTGCTGCGGGGCGAGCTGGGCCGGCGGGAGGAGCCCCGGAAGACCAACCTGCGGGCCGAGCTGACCAGCTACGTCGGCAAGGAGGCCGACGTCGCCGCGGTCCGCGAGCTCGTCGACGGCCACCGGCTCACCACCCTGGTCGGGCCGGGCGGCTCGGGGAAGACCCGGCTGGCCACCGAAACCGCGCGCGCGATGCTCGGCGACGTGCCGGACGGCGCCTGGCTGGTCGAGCTCGCGCCCATCGGCGCGGACGGAGACGTCGCCCAGGCGACGCTCGCCGCGCTGAAGCTGCGGGACGCCCTGCTCGGCGACGCGCCCGACGCGTCGCCGGCCGACCGGGTCGTCGCCGCGCTCCGCGAGCGGGACCTGGTGCTGGTCCTGGACAACTGCGAGCACGTGATCGAGTCCGCGGCGACCTTCGCCCACCGGGTGCTCGGCGAGTGCCGCCGGTTGCGGATCCTCGCGACGAGCCGCGAGCCGCTCGGCATCACGGGTGAAGCCCTGTGGCCGGTCGCCCCGCTCGTCATGCCCGCCGAGGACGCCGACCCGGCCGAGATCGAGTCCGCGCCCGCCGTCCGGCTGCTGCGGGACCGGGCCGGTGCTGTGCGCGGGGACCTCGGGACGGACGCCGCGACGCGGTCGACCCTGGCGCGGGTCTGCCGGGCGCTGGACGGGATGCCGCTGGCGATCGAGCTCGCCGCGGCCCGGCTGCGCACGATGTCGCTCGAGCAGCTCGCCACCCGGCTCGACAACCGGTTCCGCCTGCTGACCGGCGGCAGCCGGACCGCACTGCCGCGGCACCGGACGCTGCGCGCGGTGATCGACTGGAGCTGGGAACTGCTCAGCGACGCCGAACGCCTGGTCCTGTGCCGGCTTTCGGTGTTCTCCGGCGGCGCGACCCTGGAAGCGGCCGAGCGGGTCTGCGCCGGCGACACGGTCGAGGAGCTGCTGACCGCCCTGACCGAAAAGTCGCTGCTGGTGGTCACCGAAGGCGACCGGGCCCCGCGCTACCGGATGCTCGGCACCATCAAGGAATACGCCGAGCAGCGGCTCGCGGAGGCCGGCGAGGCGGATTCGGCGCGCCGGGCGCACCTGGAGTACTTCACCGAACTCGCCGAGACCGCCGAGCCGCACCTCCGCCGGGCCGGACAGCTGGACCGGCTCGCCGCGCTCGAGGCCGAGCACGACAACATCGCCGCCGCGATGCGCGGGGCGCTGGCGGCGGGCGAGGCGCCGGGGGCGATGCGGCTCGCGGCCGCCGCCGGCTGGTACTGGTGGCTCGGCGGGCACAAGGCGGAGGGCAACGAGCTGCTCATGGCGGCCACCGCCGTGCCCGGCGAGGTGCCGGACCGGATCCGGGCCACCGTGTACGCGTTCGTCACGGGCTTCCTGACCGCCGGCCGGGAGAGCGACCAGCACCAGGCGGCCGAGTGGATCCACCAGGTGTACGAGATCGGCCGGCGCCTCGAGCACCCCCACCCGGCGGTGTCGCTGGTCGCCGCCCTGGAACAGATGCTGCGCGCCCCGGATGCGTTCCTGACCGCGTGGGAACCGCTGATCGCCGACGAGGACCCCTGGGTCCGCGCCCTCGCCCGGCTGCAGCTCGGCAAGACGCGGATCCAGCTCGGCCGGGACGGCCAGGACGCCGATTCGTACCTCGAAACGGCTCTCGCCGAGTTCCGCGCGCTCGGCGAACGGTGGGGGACTTCGTTCGCCCTGACCGAGCTGGCGGACCTCATGGCCATGCGAGGCGGCTTCGCCGGTGCGTGCGAGCACTACGAACAGGCGATCGCGGTGGTCACCGAGGTCGGCTCGGTCGAGGACGCCGTGCGGATGCGCTCGCGGCAGGCCCAGCTCTACTGGCTGGCGGGTGACGAGCAGGCGAGCGCGGCCGCCATCGCGCAGGCGCAGGAAAGCGCGGAACGGGTCGCCTGGCCGGGCGCGCTGACCGAGCTGGCCCTGGCGAAGGCGGAGCTGGCCCGCTGGACCGGCGATGCCGAGCAGGCCCGCCGTCAGCTCGGCGTCGCGACCGCCATGCTGGGCAACGCCGCCGAGCGGGCCCAGGTCCGCGCGACGACCGAGGACCTCCTCGGCTACCTCGCCGAGGATCTCGCCGAGGCCCGCAGGCACCGGGCCGAGGCCTTCCGGGCGGCGTCCGAGGTGGGACACGCACCCCTGGTCGCGCAGGTGCTCGTCGGGATCGCGGACCTGGCGTTGCGCCGCGAACAGTACGAGCAGGCCGCGCGGCTGCTCGCGGCGAGCGCCGGCGTGCGCGGCCTGCCGGACCTGTCCCGGCCGGACGTGTCCCGGATCGAGCGGGACGCGCGGAATCGCCTCGGTGACACGAAGTTCACCGAGGCGACTCAGGAGGGGGCGCAGGCGGACTGGAGCGACCTGGCCGCCGTCACGCTCGCTTCTTGAACGTCGAGTTCGCCCACAGGTACCCGGCGACGGCGATGCCGACGCACCAGGCGATCGCGGCCATCGCGTAGCCGGTCGAGGGCGTGCCGTTGAGCAACCCGCGCACGGTTTCGATGATCGGCGTGAAGGGCTGGTACTCCGCGAACTGCCGCAGGCCCGGCCCCATCTTCTCCGCCGGGGCGATCGCGCTGCTGAAGAACGGCAGCATGACCAGCGGCACGGAAGCCATGCCCGCCGTTTCCGGGGACTTCGCGAACAGGCCCAGCGCGACCGTGAGCCAGCCGGCCGCGACGGCGAGCAGCACGACGATCCCCAGCACGCCGAGCCAGTCCAGGAAGCCCGCCGACGGGCTGAAGCCCAGCAGGAAGGCCACCCCGACGAGGGCCGCGATGGCGATCAGGTTGGTCAGCACGCCGGCGACGACGTGCCCGGTCAGGACCGCGCCGCGGGAGACGTCCATGACCTTGAACCGGTTGATGATGCCCTTCGTCATGTCGGAGTTCACCGCCGTGGCGGTGGCCCCCAGCCCGTAGCAGACGGCCAGCAGCATCAGGCCCGGTGTCGCGTAGTCGACGTAATCGACTCCGACGTCGAAGGCGTCTCCCAGCATGTACACGAACATCAGCATGATCACGATCGGCATCAGGACCGCGTTGAAGACGGACGTCGGGTTCCGGGCGATGTGCTTGAAGTTGCGCCGCAGCATGACTGTCGAGTGGGACTTGCTCATTACGCTGCCACCTCCGTGGTGTGGCCCGTGAGGGCGAGGAAAACGTCGTCGAGGTCGGGGGTGTGGACGGAGAAGCCTTCGGCGCTGATCGCGTACTCGTCGAGCCGGTCCAGCAGCGTCCGCAGGGACTTGGTGCCGCCGTCGCCGGGCACCCGCAGGGTCAGCGCGTCGTCGTCCCGGGTGGACTCGGTGAGGATCCGCGCGGCCGCGTCGAGCTCGGCGACGGTCGCGAACCGGAGCCGGACGTGGGTACCGGGGATCTGGCGCTTGAGCTCGTCGGGCGTGCCCTGGGCGACCAGGTGACCCCGGTCGAGCACCGCGACCCGGTCGGCGAGCTGGTCGGCTTCCTCGAGGTACTGGGTGGTGAGGAAGATGGTCACGCCGTCGGCCACCAGTTCGCGGATGATCGTCCACATCGTGCGGCGGCTGCGCGGGTCCAGGCCCGTGGTCGGCTCGTCGAGGAAGATGATCCGCGGGTTGCCGACGAGCGTCATCGCCAGGTCGAGCTTGCGGCGCATGCCCCCGGAGTAGGTCGATGCGGGCTTGCGCGCCGACTCGACCAGGTCGAACCGCTCCAGCAGCCCGCCGACGACCCGCTTGCCCTCCTGGGCGGACACCGGGCTGAGGTCCACCATCAGCTGCAGGTTCTCCTGCCCGGTGAGCAGCTCGTCGACCGCCGCGAACTGCCCGGTGACCCCGATGGCCGAGCGCACCGCCTTGGCCTCGGCCGCGACGTCGTGCCCGGCGACGCGGACCGTGCCGCCGTCGGCCTTCGCCAGGGTGGTCAGGACGTTCACCGTCGTGGTCTTGCCGGCACCGTTCGGGCCGAGGAGGGAGAAGACGGTCCCCGCCCGGACGTCCAGGTCGATGCCGTCGAGGACGACTTTGTCTTGGTAGGCCTTCCGGAGCCCGGAAGCCGTGATCGCCAGTTCTGTCATGCGCTCACTGTGTGCGGCGGGCCTGACGCCCACCTGACACGCCCCTGACACGGCTGTCAGGCGAAAGTGCGGCGGTACGCCGAGGGGGAGGTCTTCATGGCGCGGGTGAAGTGGTGCCGGAAGGTCACCGGGCTGTCGATGCCGACGGCCGCGCCGATCTCCTCGATCGACAGCGCGCCCTGCTCGGCGGCCGCCACGAACTGGGCCTGGCCGCCCTCCCGGTGCGGCGGCCCGACCAGCTGCCGCGCCACGGCGTTGGCGAGCCGGGCCCCGTGGTCCTGGCGCACCAGGTGCAGGCACAGGTCGAGCCCGGCGGCGTTGCCCGCGCCGGTGAGAACGTCTTCGCCGTCCACGTAGAGGACGTTCCGGTTCACCCGGACCTTCGGGTAGCGCTCCTGCCGCAGCTCGGCGTACTGCCAGTGGGTGGTCGCCTCGCGGCCGTCCAGCAGCCCGGCCGCGCCGGCGCGAACGCGCCCGTGCAGATCGAGACGACCCGGCTCCGGCTCCCGCTCGACCGAGCAAACCCGCAGGTCGTACGCGGTGACGGCCGGCGGCTGTCCGAAGACCTCGGCACCTCCCCGTGGACCGCCTCGATGTGGTTGGCGTACCACAGCTTCAGCTCCGTGCCCGCCCGGAGCACCGTGTCGTTCAGGGAAAAACCGGCCCCCGCGCGGGCGAGCAGCAGGCGGCGGCTGGTCCAGCCGGGCCGAGCTCGAAGGGAGCCATGCCGTCGAAGGCCGGCACCGAGACGACGTGCCGGCTACCGGGCGACTGACCGAAGAGGATCGGTGACGGCGGCACCGATTTCGATATGCCTGCGATATGCCGCGCCTCGTAGGATCGAACAGGTGCGTGTGCTGATCGTCGAGGACGAACCCTATCTGGCGGAAGGCATCCGGGACGGGCTTCGCCTCGAGGCGATCGCCGCCGACATCGCCGGGGACGGGGACACCGCTCTGGAACTGCTCAGCGTCAACGCCTACGACCTCGCCGTCCTCGACCGGGACATTCCCGGGCCGTCCGGGGACGAGGTCGCCGCGCGGATCGTCGCCTCCGGGAGCGGGATGCCGATCCTCATGCTCACCGCCGCCGACCGGCTCGACGACAAGGCGTCCGGGTTCGAGCTCGGGGCCGACGACTACCTCACCAAGCCGTTCGAGCTGCAGGAGCTCGTGCTCAGGCTCCGGGCCCTCGACCGCCGGCGCGCCCACAACCGGCCGCCGGTGCGGGAGATCGCCGGGCTGCGGGTGGATCCGTTCCGCCGCGAGGTCTACCGGGACGGCCGGTACGTCGCCCTGACCAGGAAGCAGTTCGCCGTGCTCGAAGTGCTCGTCGCCGCCGAAGGCGGGGTCGTCAGCGCCGAAGAGCTCCTGGAACGGGCCTGGGACGAGAACGCCGATCCCTTCACCAACGCCGTCCGCATCACCGTCTCCGCCCTGCGCAAACGGCTCGGCGCGCCCTGGCTCATCGCCACCGTGCCCGGCGTCGGCTACCGCATCGGCGCCGGGGGCGACCATGGCTAGGAAGCCCGGCTTGAGCGTCCGCCTCAAACTCACCCTCAGCTACGCCGGTTTCGTCATGCTCACGGGCGCCCTGCTCCTCACGGCGGTGGGGCTGTTCCTCATGCACTACCAGCGGCTGGGCATGGAGACGATGCAGGTGGTGATGGCACCCCCGGGCCGCGTCCTCATCCGCGCGTTCGCCCCGGCCGCGGGCGCGGTGCTGATCTTCCTGCTGGTGTTCGGCCTCGCGGGCGGCTGGGTGCTCGCCGGCCGGATGCTCGCGCCCCTGAACCGCATCACCGAAGCCACCCGCGTGGCCGCGGACGGTTCGCTCTCGCACCGGATCCGGTTACCGGGCCGCCGTGACGAGTTCCGCGAACTCTCCGACGCCTTCGACACCATGCTCGAACAACTCGAATCCCACGTCACCGCCCAGCAGCGGTTCGCGGCCAACGCCTCCCACGAACTGCGCACCCCGCTGGCGGTCACGCAGACGCTCCTCGACGTGGCCCGCAGCGACCGCACCCGCGACACGGGCGAACTCGTCGACCGCCTCCACGCCGTCAACACCCGGGCGATCGACCTCACCGAAGCCCTGCTCCTGCTCAGCCGCGCCGACCAACGGTCCTTCGCCCGCGACGACGTCGACCTGTCCCTCGTCGCGGAAGAAGCCACCGAGACACTTCTTCCCCTGGCGGAAAAACGCGGCGTCACCGTCGAGACGTCCGGCGACGTCGCCCCCACCGTCGGTTCCCCCGCGCTCCTGCTGCAGCTGACGACGAACCTGGTGCACAACGCGATCGTCCACACCCGGCCCGACGAGGGCGCCGTGTGGGTCACGACCGTCGTGCAGCCCGGGACGGTGGTCCTCACCGTCGAGAACACCGGCGAAACGCTGACCCCGCAGTCGGTGTCCAAGCTCGTCGAGCCGTTCCAGCGCGGCACCGAACGCGTCCGCACCGACCACGCGGGGGTCGGCCTCGGCCTGGCCATCGTCAACAGCATCACCCAGGCCCACGACGGAACCCTCACCCTCACCCCGCGAACCGGCGGCGGGCTCGTCGTCGCGGTGCGGCTCCCGGCCGCGTCACCGTCCTCATGAGACGGACCGGCGTCGCACGGCGACGGCAGTGAGCACGTGCCGGGCCAGGACGACGTCCGCGTCGGGGGCGCCGGCCGCCGACGCGCGGGCCGACATCGCCGCGATCCGCCCGGGATCGGTGAGCACCGGGATCAGGGTGGCCTCGATCCAGGCCGGGCTGAGGACGCTGTCGTCGACGAGCAGCGCCCCGCCGGCCGCGACGACCGGCCCGGCGTTCAGCCGCTGCTCACCGCCGCGCCGCGGCAGCGGGACGTACGCGGCCGGCAGCCCGACGGCGGCGAGTTCGGCGCATGTCATCGCCCCCGAGCGGCAGAGCACGAAGTCGGCCGCGGCGTAGGCGTACTGCATCTCCTCGACGTAGGGGACGACGACGTAGGGCGGGTCGCCGTCCGGCACCTCGACCACGTGCCGCGGCCCGGTGATGTGCAGGACCTGCACCCCGGCCGCCCGCAACTCCGCGGCCGCGCCGGAGACAGCGGCGTTGAGGGCCAGGGCGCCCTGTGAACCGCCGGTGACCAGCAGGACCGGCCCGTCGGGCCGAAGGCCGAACCGACGCCGGGCCGTACCGCGCAGGGCGAGCCGGTCGAGCCCGGTGATCGCGGGCCGCAGCGGGATGCCGATGGCCGTGGCGTGGGGCAGCCGGACGCCCGGCGCCGCGGTGAACACGTGCGCCGTCATCCGGGCCGCCAGCCGGTTGGCCACGCCGGGCCGGGCGTTCGCCTCGTGCACCACGATCGGCACGCCCTGCCGGCGGGCCGCGAGGTAGGCCGGCCCGGCCACGTAACCGCCGAAGCCCACGACGACGTCGGCCCGCACGCGGTCGAGCACCGCCCCGGCCGCCAGCACCGCGTCGCGCAGCCGGCCCGGCGTTCGCAGCAGGGCACGGTCCAGGCTGCGCGGCAGCGGCGCCGGCGGGATGAGTTCGAGCGGGTAGCCGCGGGCGGGGACGAGCGTGGTGTCCAGGCCGCGGACGGTGCCGAGAGCGGTGATCTCCGCCGCGGGCTCCAGCCGGCGCAGCGCGTCGGCGAAGTTCAGCATCGGCTCGATGTGCCCGGCCGAATGGCCGCCGGCCACGACGACACGCGGCGCCGTCACTTCGTCGCGATCGGTCATGTGATGGGGAAGTCGAAGTACGTGTCCGGGTAGGGCTCGTCCTCCAGCGTGTAGTGCCACCACTCGCGCTCGTACGGGCGGAACCCGCAGGCCTCCATGAGGGAGCGGAGGTGCCGCCGGTTCCTCGCCGCGGCCTGGGTGATGCCGCTCGCGTCGTGGTGGGAGAGCGCGTCCATCAGGTCGTGGCCCCCGCCCATGGCCGCGAGTTCACCGGTTTCCAGGTGGTAGAGCGTCAGGTCGACGGTGCTGCCCCGGCTGTGCCCCGACTTGGCGGCCACGTAGCCCTTCGCGAACATCTCGGCCCGGCCGATGTTCGGGTAGTGCCGCCGCTTCGTCCGGCCGTCCTCCGGCCGCCGCGACCAGCGCAGGAAGCAGTCCACAGCACGCTGCGGGCGGTAGCCGTCCCACAGGAGCAGGCCGAAGCCGAGGGACTCGGCCTTTTCCCGCGCACCGTCCAGCGCCGCGCACAGGGCCCTGGTGCCGGCGACCCGGTTCACCAGGTAGCCGTCCACCGGTTTGCCGGTGAAGTTGTCCCAGGTGGCGTACTTGGCGTCCCAGCGGATCCCGGGGACGAGCTCGTCCACGAAGGCGAAGTCGTCGTTCACCGGGGTTCTCCGGTCAGGGCCAGGGAAACCATCCGGTCGATCACCTCGCCGAGCGACAACCCCGCGGCGGCCATCATCCTCGGGTAGCGGCTGTACGACGTCAGGCCGGGCAGGGTGTTGACCTCGTTGAGGACCACCGTCCCGTCCTCCTTCAGGAAGAAGTCCACTCGCGACAGTCCGCGGCAACCCAGCGCGCGGTAGACGGCCTTCGCCGTCTCCTGGACGAGCGCGCGCGACTCCTCCGGGATGTCCGCGGGCACGATGAACGTCGAGTTTTCGGAGCCGCTCTCGGGGTTGCTCTCCTGGTGGATCTTGAAGAAGCCGTGGGAGAGCGCGACCCGGTCGAGCTCGCCGACGACCAGGTCCGGATCGTTCCCCAGGACCGAACACCCGATCTCGCTGCCCGCCACGGCTTCTTCGACCAGCACCTTCGAGTCGTACTGCCGCGCTGTCTCCACCGCACCCGGCAGCTCCTCCTTGCCGGAGACCTTGCTGACGCCGAACGAGGACCCCGACCGGGCCGGCTTGACGAAGACGGGATAGGTGAGCTCGTCGGGGTCGATCTTGTCGTCCGCCGCGACGATCCGGAAGTCCGGTGTCGCGATGCCCGCGCTCCTGGTGACGAGGTAGGTGAGGGCCTTGTCCATGCACAGGGCGGAACCCGGGACGTCACAACCGGCGTAGGGGATGCCGGATAATTCCAGTAAACCCTGCACCGTCCCGTCTTCGCCGAGCCGGCCGTGCAGCACGGGCAGCACGACGTCGAGGCGGATCGTCCGGTATTTTCCCTGCTCCAGGACGAGCAGTCCGTGGACGCCGGGGTCCGGTGACAGCACGACCGGGAGGCAGTCGCCGTTCTCCCAGTCCGCGCCGGGGCCGTCGCAGAGCTGCCAGGCGCCGCTGCGGGTGATCCCGATCCAGAACGGCTCGAACTTTTCGGTGTCGAGGTGGTTCGCGACCTCCTGGGCCGACTTGACGGAGACGGGGTGTTCTTCGGTGGCGCCCCCGAAGATGATTCCGACCTTCAACTTATCCATGCCGCGTCCTGCTTTCAAAGGTCAGGCAGTTGATGAGACAGTTTTCGACGGTGTCGCTCAGTGCGTGGTCCGTGTAGTAGGCGGTGTGCGGGCTGATCAGCACGTTCGGCAGGCTTTGCAGCCGCACCAGCGGTTCGCTCCCGAGGGGCCGGTTCCGGCAGTCGGCGTAGAAGACCCCTTCCTCACCTTCGACGACATCCAGCGCGGCGCCGCCCAACCGGCCGCTTTCCAAGGCCGGGATGAGGGCCTCGGTGTCGATGAGCGAACCGCGTCCGGTGTTGACGACGAACGCGCCGCGTTTCAGGTGCGCGATGGTCTTGTGGTTCAGGAGGTGGTGGGTGTCCGCGTTGAGGGGCGTGTGCAGGGTGACGATGTCGCTCAGCTGCAGCAGTTCGTCGAGGGGAACGTAATCGGCCGAACTCTGGGGACGGCTGTCGTAGGCCAGGACGCGGGAACCGAAGCCGCGCAACCGGTCCATGACCGCGGTACCGATGCGTCCGGTGCCGATCACGCCGACGGTCAGGTCGCGGAGCTCTTTCCCGCGTACGTCGTGCAATCGGTAGTCGTAGACGTCCGCACGCCGGATGGTGGATTTCGCGTTCCGCACCGCCATCAGCATCAGCATCAGCGTGTAGTCGGCCACGCTGTCCGGCGAATAGGCGACCCCTTCGACGGCGATGCCGACACTCTCCGCACAGGCGACATCGATGTGGTCGTACCCGACGCTCCTGGTGGAGATGTACTCGACGCCGATCTGGCTGAGCGCGAGAAGAGTGGCGTCGGTGATTCGCGCTTTGTGCCCGACGCTGATGCAGCGGTTTCCGGAAGCCAGTTCAACGGTGCCCTCGGAGACGGCGGCCTCGGTGATGGTCGGAACAACGCCACAGCGAGGCCCCATCTCCCGGAACAAGGCCGCCTCGTCCGGCGCGCATCCGTAAACGGTGATCCCCATGACCGGGTCGCTGTAGGTCATACGCCCCAGTCAAGACGGCGTGGTGTTGCTGCCCCGTATGCGCTTTCGGATACGTGGGCAATATGCCACCGGCGAGTACCTGGCATACTCCGGATCACGCTCCACAGCCGCACTCAGGGGGCAGCACGTGAATTCCACCAGGCACGACAGAGACACCTGGGACCTGGCGTCCAGCGTCGGCGCGACCGCCACCATGGCCGCGGCGGCGCGGGCGATCGCGACCCGCGCGGATCGTTCGCTCATCGACGACCCGTTCGCCGAACCGCTCGTCCGGGCGGTCGGCGTCGACCTCCTCACCCGGCTCGCGAGCGGCGAAGTGCCCCCCGGCGACCTCGTCGAGCAGGTGTTCCTCGACGTGGCCAAGGTGCGCGCCAAGTTCTACGACGAATTCTTCCTCGACGCGGCCAACGCCGGCATCACGCAGGCCGTGATCCTGGCTTCGGGCCTGGATTCCCGCGCCTACCGGCTGCCCTGGCCGGCCGGGACCGTGGTGTACGAGGTCGACCAGCCGCGGGTCATCGACTTCAAGACGCGCACACTGGCCGAGCTGGGTGCCGCGCCCACCGCCGACCGCCGGGTGGTCGCGGTCGATCTGCGCGACGACTGGCCCGCCGCCCTGTGCGTCGCCGGCTTCGACCCGGCCCGGCCGACCGCGTGGAGCGCCGAAGGCCTGCTGGGGTACCTGCCGCCCGAGGCGCAGGACAGCCTGCTGGACACCATCACCGAACTCAGCGCGCCGGAAAGCCGCGTGGCCACCGAAAGCCGGCCGAACCCGCGGCCGGGCGACGAGGACAAGACGAAGGAACGCCTGCAGGGCATCTCCGAACGCTGGCGCGAGCACAGCTTCGACACCGATATGGCGCGGCTGCGCTACTTCGGCGAGCGCAACGAAGCCGCTCCCTATCTGACCGAGCTCGGCTGGGCCGTGAACGGGAGCACGATCCGGGACCTGCTCACCGCCGGCGATCTCCACTCCCTCAAGGACGACGACCTCCGCCTGGGCGACACGCGGTACGTCAGCGGCACCCTGGTGCGGCACGTCTCCCGGGGCTGACGGAGTTCAGCCCAGCGCGGCCGCCTTGCGCAGCAGCACCGAGCGTTCGGGCAGGTTGGTGCACAGCCGGGCCGCCAGCTCCAGCTCGGCCCGCGCCTCGGCGCGGCGGCCGAGCCGGGCCAGCAGCTCGCCGCGCACGGTCGGGACCAGGTGTGAACCGGGGAGCCGGTCCGTGGCGACCAGCTCGTCGACGATGGCCAGGGCCGGCGCCGGACCCGTGGCCATCGCCACGGCGACGGCCCGGTTGAGCTCGACCACCGGCGAGGGCGCGACCCGGCCCAGTGCCTCGTAGAGCACCACGATCCGGTCCCAGTCGGTCGCCTCGACCGACGGCGCCGACGCGTGGGTGGCGGCGATCGCGGCCTGCAGGCCGTAGGGGCCGAGACCGCGGGCCGACGCCTTGGCCAGCGCGGCCAGCCCGCGGCGGATCGCCGAGAAGTCCCACCGGCGCCGGTCCTGGTCCTCGAGCAGGACCGGCGTTCCGTCGGGGCCGGTCCGGGCCGGGAAGCGCGCGGCCGTCAGCTCGCACAACGCGAGCAGGCCGTGCACCTCCGGCTCGTCGGGCTGCAGCGCGGCCAGCGTGCGGGCCAGCCGGATCGCCTCGTACGCCACCTCTGGGCGCAGCAGCCGGTCCCCGGACGTGGCCGTCGACCCCTCGGTGAAGATCACGTAGATGACGCTGAGCACGCCGCCCAGCCGCTCCCGGCGCTCGTCGGCCGGCGGCAGCTCGAACGGCACCCCGGCCGCCGCGATCGTCTTCTTGCCGCGGGTGATGCGGGCCTGCACGGTCGGCACGGAGACGAGGAACGCCCGGGCGATCTGCTCGCTGGACAGGCCGGCGACCACGCGCAGGGTCAGCGCCACCTGGGCTTCGCGGGACAGCACGGGGTGGCAGCTGATGAACATCAGCGCCAGCACGTCGTCGTCGATCCGGTCGGGGTCGGCTTCTCCGTCGTCGGCTTCTTCCTCGGGCGCCAGCCGGGCGTACCGGTCCTGGAGGGCGGCCCGGCGGCGGATCGTGTCGATCGCCCGTCGCCGGGCCGTGGCCATCAGCCAGCCGGCCGGATTGGCCGGAACGGCGAGCGGCCAGGCCACCAGCGCCTCGGCCACCGCCTCCTGGGCCGCGTCCTCGGCCAGCCCGAAGTCGCCGGTGAACCGGGTCAGCGCGGCGACGATCCGCGCCGACTCGATCCGCCAGACGGCCTCGACGTCGGCTGTCCCCATCAGTTCCGGCCGTCGGCAGGCGGGGCCTCGTCGCTCCCGGGCACCCGCCGGACCTCGACCTTGGCCCCGCGGGCCGCCGGGACCCGCTTGGCCCACTCGACCGCCTCCTGTTTCGAGGCGACGTCGATCAGGAAGAACCCCCCGAACAGTTCCTTGGTCTCCCCGTACGGCCCGTCCGTGACGACCGGGGCTTCGCCGCTGAAGTCGACCACGACGCCCTGGGCCGGATCGTCCAGCCCTTCGGCCCCGACGTAGACCCCGGCCTTGAACAGGTCCTCGATGAACTGGCGGCTCGTGGCCATCATCTCGTCGATGTCGGCCATCATGGCCGCGTTCGACTCGTCGGTGCCCCGCATGATCAGCATGTACTTCGGCAACGCCGTCTCCTCGTCCGGTGGGGCAGCCTCTCGGCTCTCACACCATCACGTCGAACGGGCGGCCCGCAGATCGACACGGCCGCGGAAAAATCTCCCCGCCCGCGGGTTCGTCGTCACCGCGTGCCCGGTTCGAGGGCGGCCGTGCGCAGCGCCGCGGCCACGCGGGCCGCGGGTTCCGTCAGCCGTTGCGGGAGGTGGGCGAGCACGATGCGGCGTTGCTCTCCCGGACCGCCGCGGACCGCCATCACGCGCACCCCGGCGGGTACCACCGGGTCGAGCGCGCCGGGCACCGTCGTGATGCCGCAGCCTGCGGCCACGAGGTGCAGCTTGGCCAGCCAGTCGCGGGCGGTGTGGGCGATTTCGGGCCGTTCGTCCAGGCCGGGCCAGACGCCCAGCAGCCGGTTGTCGCCCGAGCCGGCGATCCAGCGCTGCCCCCGCAGGTCGACGACGTCGATGTACGCCCGGCGCGCGAGCGGGTGGTTCGCGGGGACGGCCACGTGCAGGCTGCGCTCGGTGAGGGTGTGCAGCACCAGGGCCGGGGTTTCGGTGTCCGGCGGCCGGAACGGGGGCGCGGAGGCGAGCAGCGCGAGGTCGACGGTGCCGGCGCGCAGGGCACGGACCAGCGCCGGCGTGCCGCCTTCGCGGCTGAGCACGGTGATGGCCGGGTGGGTGCTCCGCAGGGCGGCCAGCGCCCGGGGGACCAGGGCGGCCCCGGCGGTCGGGAACCAGCCCAGCCGGACCGTGCCCTGTTCACCGGGCAGCCCGGCGAGTTCGCGGGCGGTGGCGTCGAGCTGGTCGAGGACGTCGGCGGCGCGGCGCACCACGATCTGCCCGGCCGAGGTGAGCCACACCCCGTCGTGGCGCCGCTCCAGCAACGACGTCCCCGCGGCGCGCTCCAGCGATGCGATCTGCCGCGAAACCGCGGACTGCGTGTAGCCGAGCGCGGCGGCCGCGGCGGTGAGCGTCCCGCGTTCGGCCACCTCGCGGAACACCCGCAGGGCGGTCAGCGACGCATCGGACAAGGCCATGACAGGAATGCATACCAGGTCTGCGGTTCTTTCGCTGTTCGCATGGTCCGCCCGGTTCTAGCTTGGAGTCGTGAACCTGCTCAAGACCCCCTCGGCGTCGAGACCGCGCGCGCCCTGGACCCTCTCCGAAACCCTGCTCACCAAAGGAATCGCATGACCCCGAAAGTCGCTCTCGTCACCGGCGCCACCCAGGGCCTGGGGCTCGCCCTCGTCGAAGGGCTCGCCGCCCGCTTGTCCACTGAGGACACGGTGTACCTCACCGGCCGCGACGCCGGGCGCGTCGCCCAGGCCGCCGAAGCCCTGCCCGCGGGCGGGGCCCGGGTCCGCGGCGAGGTCCTCGACGTCGCCGACCCCCACGAGTCCGGCCGCCTGGCCGCGCGGCTGCGGGAGCGGCACGGCGGCGTCGACATCGTGTTCGGCAACGCGGTCATGCGCGTCGGCCCCGACGACGACCCGCGCGCGATCGTCGAGGACTACGCCGAGGTCAACAACTTCGGCACCACCCGGCTGCTGCGGGCGTTCGCGCCGCTCCTGCGCGACGGCGGCCGCTTCCTCGTCGTGGCCAGCTCGTTCGGCACGCTGAACCACCTGGCGCCCGCCCTCCACCCCCAGTTCGACGCTCTGTCCTCCTTGGACGAAGTGGACAAGCAGGTGGCAGCCTGGCGCGACGCGGTGAGGGACGGCACCGCCCGCGCCGGCGACTGGCCGGGGTTCGTCAACGTCCCGTCCAAGATCGGCCAGGTCGCGGCGGTGCGCACCCTCGCCGCCGAGCGACGCGAAGACGACCTCGCGCGCGGGATCCTGCTCGCGGCCGTCTGCCCCGGCATGATGAACACCCCGACGTCGGCGATGTGGTGGGACGTGAGCGACGCACCGAGCCCCGCCCAGGCGGCGGAGGTGCTGCTGGACCTGGTGTCGGAGCCGGTCACCCCGGCCCACTACGGCGAGCTGATCCGCAACGGCGAGGTCCTGCCCTGGCGATGACGGTTGCTACCGGGCCGCGCTCTCCCGCAGGTAGCCGGGCAAGCCGTCCCACCAGACAGCCGCGGTGCGGATCCGAGCCGGGAGATCGGGCTGGGTGATGACTTCGCCGAGCAGGTTCCGGCGGCCGCTGATCCCCATGCAGTACACCAGCCGATCCAGCACCGACGCCGACCGTGAACCTCGATCCCGCCGCGCCTGCTCGGCGTGCAGCAGGAAGGCCCGCCGGTAGAACTCGTCGGAGCTGGTGCCGCCCACGTGCCCGAGGGCGTACGCGGCGGAGTCCTTGATGTCACTCCTGAGCTGCTCGGACAGGACCATCGCCTCGATGAGGCGCCGTTCCGGTTCTGCGCCGAGGATCCGCAGGGCGTCGAGCAGCCGTTGCATCCAGTCGGGGCGGCCACGCTGCCGGAGCGTGCCGACCAGTTCACGGGCCAGTGCCCCGGCCAGCGGCGCCCGGTACGGCGTCGCGTAGAGGAGGAACATCGTGCAGAGCCGGACGTCGAACACCGGATCGTGCAGCATCTCGTGGATGAACACCGGCAGCAGCGGGTCGGGTGGGGCCGCGCCGGTGGGGTCGATCGCCTCGAGCGTCTCGGCGCCGAGCCGTTCGGCGACCGGGGTGGTCGGTGGTGTCACGGCGGCCAGCACCATGGCCCAGAGGCGGTTCGGGACCTTGGCCCGGAGTTCCGGCGGGAGAAGCTGCAGCGTTCTGGCCGCGAGGGGCGATCGCTCCGGGTTGCCGGACGCCACGAGGCTGCAGAGGATCGGCAGCAGTGCCGCCGTCTGCTGCTCGTCGAAGTGGCCGAACCTGACCTTCTTGACGCTGGTGAGCAAGGCTCCGTAGAAGGTCCGGTCGGTGAGCGGATCCGTGAGGTGCCGGACGACGGAAGAACTCGCGTCGGGGTGCGCGCTCGCGCTGAACACGCCGAGCGTGCCGATCAAGCTTTGCGCCGACGAGTCCGCGGCCGCGGCGGCGGCCGTGGCCAACGCCGCCCGCTGGCCGACCGGGTGGACGATGAGCCGGTGGAAGGCTTCCGCCCGGCGCATCCACGACACCCCGTCGGCGATGCACATCTCGGTGAGCAACCGTTCCGAGAGCCGGAGCCAGGTCGAGGCGGGGCTCAGCACCAGCTGGGGCCGGCAGGCGAGGAGTTCGGTCAACCGGTCCCATTCGTCGCTGCTGACGACGGCGTCGGTGCCGGCCGAGTCGATCAGTTCGTCGAGAGGGGCTCCCGGCGCCGGGCGGCGGTGCCGGGCCCAGGGCGGGACCGTCCGGGTCGGCGGCGTGAGGTAGCGGGCCACGGTGTCGTTGACCGCGGCCAGCAGGCCGGGGCGCAGGTCGAGCAGCTGTTCGTACCGCCGCACGGCGGCGCTCGGCACCGTGGTGCGGCGGTTCTCCCAGCGAGACACGGTGCTGATGGATACGGACGGGGTCCGGCCATCGGCGTCGAAGTCGGCGGCGAACGCCGCAAGACGGCGGTACCGCGGTGCTGAGCCGAGAACCCGGTTCGTCCGTAACAGCCACCCGACTCGCCGGCCGGCGTTCACCCTCTGCATCGCGCGCTCCTCCCCGGTACAGAAGACATCGCGTCGATGCCGCCTGGCGAGCGCCGTTGCAGAATTGCGGCGAAAGGTCTCGCGGTCTCCCCTGAACGCGCCGGAAGCGTTCAGCCGTGCGCCGTCGTCAAGGGGCGTTGCAGGGAAATCCGGAGCTGCGAATCCGGCCGCTCACCCGGTGGCTCCTTCGTACCGTCGGAAGCTCGATTTCGGCGAACACGAAGGAGAAATCCATGAAGAGCCCGGAAATCCGCGTTGCCCGGCCGCGCCGTCCGGGACGGGTGGCACGGGCAACCGGCATCGCGGCGGCCGTCGGTCTGCTGATGGCGGGCGTCGCGACGGAAGCCACTGCGAGTTCGTACCCGGTGCACGTCGGCAACAGCAGCGTGGCGCTCCGCGACTGCTACCACCCGGCCAAGCAGCCCTACCCGCGTCAGGCGTGCACCCTCCAAGCCACCTTGCCGGCCGGGCTGAACATGACTTTGGTCTGCCAGCACGAGGGCCAGGACATTTACGGCGACCCGGTCTGGGACTACGTCAGCACGCCGTACGGCTACGGCTACGTCTCCGACTACTACGTCTACACCGGCTACTCGAGCTGGGTGCCCGGCGTGGACTACTGCAGCTACTGATCAGGCCGGACTTCGAACACCACGGTTCTGGAGGGAAACATGATGTCGGCCAAGGATGGCGTCGCCCGGCGATCGGCAACGCCCCTCTCGGCACGCCGTCGGCGACTCGCCGCGAGGGTCTCGGTGGAGTCGCACTAGGCGGGGACGTCCCGGTACCGCAGGATTCCTTCGACGCCGCGGAGGAAGGTCTCGCAGATCGGGGCCGGGTCGGTGAGGCAGCCCGCGGCCATGGCGCCGTCGCGGAGCATGACGAAGTGCTGGGCGGCCGGCTCGGGGGCGGTTTCCCCGGTCCCGGCGAGCAGTTCGGTGACGGTGCTCAGGAACCACTGCCGGTGCGTGAGGACGGCCTGGTGCACCGGGTGAGCGGGGTCGGGGTATTCGGCGGCGGCGTTGAGGAAGGCGCAGCCCCGGAACCCGGGGGACCGGATGCCGTCGGCGATCGTCGCGGCTACCGCCCGGACGACGTCGTCCGGGGGGCCTCCCGCGGTGCGGACCGCGTCGATCTGGGCGCGGATGGCCTGGTCGGCCTCGGTCAGGTAGGCGACCAGCAGGTCGTCCTTGCTCGGGAAGTGCCGGTAGAGCGTCGCGCGGGTCACGCCCGCGTCGGCGATGACCCGGTCGATGCCGACCGAGTGGAGTCCTTCGGAGTAGAACAGCCGGCTCGCCGAGGTGAGCAGCCGGGCTCGAGCTTCGGACATTGTGCTCCCTACCTGCTGGTTCGTTGGATCCAGCCTACCAGATAGAACGGTCTGTCTTGACGTTGGCGGTGACCCCTGCCATAGTCGGACAAGACAGATCGTTCTATCTACTTGGAGGATCCATGACCACCGAGACCGTTCCGGCCGCCGGAGTCGCGCAGACCCTGCGGAGGCTCTACTTCGTCCGGTTCGCGTTCGCGGTCGTCTGGGCGGGCCTGCTCTTCGCGACGGCGTCGAGCCTGGGCCCGGTCAGCGGCGCGTTGCTGGTGCTCTACCCGCTGTTCGACGTGGCCGCCGCCGTGGTCGACGCCCGCTCGTCGAAGGCAGGCGCGGCGCTGTATGTCAACATCGCGATCAGCCTGCTGGCCGGTGCGGGCCTGGCCGTCGCGGTCTCGTCCGGGATTCCGGCCGTCCTGCGCGTGTGGGGTGCCTGGGCGATCCTGGCGGGCGTCGTCCAGCTCGTCGTCGGCGTCCTCCGGCGCGGGCTGGGTGGCCAGTGGCCGATGATCCTCAGTGGCGCGATCTCCGTCCTGGCCGGAGCTTCGTTCATCCTGCAGGCCACAAAGGACGGTGCTTCGCTGACGACGCTGGCCGGCTACGCCACCTTGGGCGGCGTCTTCTTCCTCGTCTCCGCGGTGCGGCTGGGCCGCGCGTCGAAGAACGCGGTCACGAACTCCGGCCCAGACCGGCGTCCCGCGCGCGGATGATCGCCGTCGCGCGGTCGGCCACCTGGAGTTTCGTGAAGATCGCCGAGACGTTGTTGGCCACCGTTTTCGGGGCCACGCCGAGACGGCGGGCGATGGCCGCGTTCGGCAGGCCGGCGGCGAGCAGGTCGAGGATCTCGCGCTCCCGCTGGGTCAGCTGGGGGAAGGGGCTGTTCGCGGCCGGCGGGGTGGTGAGGAACCGCAGGACCTGCTGCGCCACCGCCGGGCCGAAGATCGCTTCGCCGGCTGCCACCGCGCGGATGGCGCGGGCGATCTCGTCCTGCTCGGCGCCCTTGACCAGGTAGCCGCGGGCGCCCGCGCGCATGGCGGCGAAGACCGACTCGTCGTCGGAGAACATGGTCAGGACCAGGACCGCGACGCCGGGTGCGGCGCGGGTGATCGCCTTGGTCGCGGCGATGCCGTCGAGGCCGGGCATCTGCAGGTCCAGGACGGCGACGTCGGGCCGGGTGGTGACCACTTCGCGGACGGCCTCGTGACCGTCCGCGGCGACTCCGGCGACGGTGAACCCGGGCAGCGAAGCCAGCAGCGCGGTCATGCCTTCCCGGACGATGGGGTGGTCGTCGGCGACGACGACGCGGATGTCGCTCACGAGGACACCGCCAGGGGGAGCCGGACGTGCACCCGGCCGCCGGCGGCGGACGGGCCGGCTTCGAAGCCGCCGCCGAGTTCCGCCGCGCGCTCGCGCATCGCGTGCAGGCCGACCCCCGGGTGCCAGGGCCCGTCCGGCGGGCCGTCGTCGACGATCTCGAGGTCGAGCTCGCCGTCGCAGCGCAGGCGGAGCACGGCACCGGACGCGCGCGAGTGCCGGACCACGTTGGTGAGCGCCTCGGTCGCGATGCGGTAGGCGGCGACCTCGACCGCGGCCGGCAGCGTGGGGACGTGGTCGGGGACGTCGAGCCGGATCAGGAGCGCGCCGCCGTCGGCCCGCCGGCCGAGGTGCTCGGTCCGCTGCCGCAGCGCGCCGATCAGGCCCAGGTCGTCCAGCGCCGGCGGGCGAAGGTCCTCGACGAGCCGTCGGACGTCGGCGATCGCGGCGCGGATCTCCGTGCGGATGTGGCCCAGCAGGTCCCGCGCACGGTCCGGGTCGGTGGCGAGGAGGTTCGTGGTGGCGTCGGCGGTGAGCGCGACGCCGGTCAGCGCGGGGCCGAGGCCGTCGTGCAGGTCGCGGCGCAGCCGGCGCCGTTCCTCCTCGCGCGCGGTGATCAGCCGCTCGCGGGACGCCTGCAGCTGCGTGGAAAGCCCGGTGGCGTGCACGGCGACCGCCAGCGGTGCGGCGAGCACCGCGAGAGCCGCGTGGTCGGCTCCGCCGAGCTCGCGCTCACCCGGCCGCGCGCCGACGCGCAGTTCGCCGACGGCCGTGCCGCCGTACTCCAGCGGAACGACGCTCACCTCGTCCGGGGCGGCACCGTCTTCGACGAGGACGGTGCCGGCCGTGGCGAGCGCGACGTACGGCACGCGCAGCGCGGCCCGGATCGCCGCCACCACGCCGTCGAGGCCGGAGCCGGTCAGCTGCTCGCCGACCCGCGAGACCACCCGCGCGGGGTCGCTCCGGTCGCCGTACAGCGCGCGGTCGACCGCCCGCTGCAGGCGCGGCAGCACCGGCGCGACCAGCAGGGCGACCACGATCGTGGCGACCGCCGAGCGGCCGAACCCGGCGGTGACGACCCGGTCCAGCAGCGTGACCAGCGCGCCGTAGACCAGCACGACCCCGGCGGACAGCAGCACCCACGCGATCACCCTGGCCACCGCGAGCCGGATGTCCAGCAGGCGGTGCCGCACGATCGCGATGGTCACCGCCACCGGGATGAGCGGCAGCGAGAACAGCACGACGACCGGCGTCCCCGCGACGAGCGACCACGGCGTGACGAACGCGGCCGCGGTGATCGTGGCGAGCAGCAGCCAGAGCAGCTGACGGCGGCGCGCGTCGTCACCGCGCCGGTACCGCACGACCAGCGCGCCGATCGCGAGCGCCAGCGCGGCCAGCGTCCGCACTTCGCCGACTGTCCACAGAGGAGCGAGTTCGGCGTAGCGGGACAGCGTCGGGAAACCAGGCGGCAGGCCCGGTGCCGGTGGCTCCGGGCTCGTCCCGAATTCGAGGACGAAGAGCGGCGCGGTGACGACGAGGGCGAGCACCGCCGGCCGCCAGCGCCGGCTCGGCAGGTGCCCGTCGGGGAACAGGACCAGCGCCAGTGGCAGGAAGAGCCCGATCGACCACGGCCACGACCAGGCGCACAGGGTGGCGACCAGCCGCTGGAGCCCGAGCGGCGCGCCGCCGTCGTGCAGGGCCTGCAGGACGGGCGCGGCCAGCGCGGTGGTCGCGTGGCCGAGGCCGTCGGCGGCGAACAGCCAGCCGATCCGGTTGCGCGGGCGGTGCCACGCGATGACCGCCCCGCAGGTGGCGAAGGCGACGCCCATCAGCGAGTTGGTCACCACGAAGGCGGCCAGCGCCTGCTGCCACGACCAGCCGACCCCGGCGCTGACCGCGACGGCCGCCCCGGCCTCGGTCGCGGCGAGCGTGCCGACGCCGGTCGCGAGGCCGCGCCCGAGTGTCATGCGGCTCAGTATCCGTGCTCGCGGTCCCGGTGTCCCGGGACCGCGATCCCGTCGTGACCGGGCGATTTCCCGGCCGGGGGGAACGCCGCCTCGGGCCGGGGGTACCGGCCGGGCGCCACTGTGGACCGGTCCGCACCACCCCGATCCCGGAGGTTTCCGTGTCCCGAACACACCGTGCCGGACTGCTCGTGCTCGGCGGGCTGTCCGTCCTCGATCTGCTGCTGCCCCTGGTCACCGACGGCGAGCACCCGCCCGTGGCCGTCGCGGTGGCCGCCGCCGTGCTGGGCCTGGCCAGCCTGGTGCTGGTCGTCGCGGCCTGGCGGGGTGCCCGCCGCGCGGTCGTCCCGCTGGTCGTCCTGCGGGTGCTGTCCGCGCTCGCCGCGGTGCCGGCGGCGCTGACGCCCGGCGTGCCCGGCCCGGTCGTGCTGCTCGCCGGGGCCCTGGTGCTGATCGCCGTCACCGGCGTCGCGCTCCTGCTGGCGCCCCGGCTCACGGCGGGCCGGCGATGACCGGGCGGGCGGCCCGCTGGGCGGCGGCGGTCCTGCTGCCGGCCGGCCCGGCCGCGATCGCCGTGCTCCGGCTGGTCCTGCCGTACGACACCACCGACGACGCCGTGGCGGTCGCGCGGAAGGTCGCCGCCCACCCGGGCGCCCAGTCCCTGGTGGTCTGGCTGGGGTTCGCCGGCGCCCTCACGCTGGTCCCGGCGGTGCTGTGGGTCGCGAGGCTCAGCCGCGCCGGGGCACCGCGGACGACCGCGGCCGCGTTGCTGTTCCTCGTGCCGGGGTACCTCTCGCTCGGCCTGATCGTCTCGAGCGACGCCGCGCTGCTCTTCGGCGTCCGCAACGGCATCGCCGAGCCGGTGCTGGGCCGCCTGTTCGAGAACATGCACCCGGCGACGGTGGTCGCGGGCGCGCTGTTCGTCGTCGGCCACGTGGTGGGCACGGTGCTGCTCGGCATCGCCCTGTGGATTTCGCATACGGTCCCCCGCTGGGCGGCGGTGCTCACGGCGGTGTCCCAGCCCCTGCACTTCGTGGCGGCCGTGGTCCTGGCCAGCCACCCCCTGGACTTCGCGGCGTGGGGCCTGAACGCGCTCGGCTTCGCGGTGGCGGCGCTCGCTTTGGTGCGCTCACCAGGGAAAACGCCGGAAATCGAGCGGCACCCAGCACCGGCGACAGCGGACCGGTGACCCGCGGCGAGGGGGCCGCAATCCAGGAGACGTCGGCGTTCCGCCCGATCGGCACCATGGAAACACGCACGGCGAAGGTATGAGGAACGCATACGAACGGCAGATGGATCGCACCCAGTGGTGGGCCACGCCGAAGCAGCCTCTAAGCCGGGCGTTGACCGTAACCGATCGACAAAAGGGAGTACCCGCACATGTTGGAGATCTTCGAGTCCTTCGAAAACGAGAACGAGCTCGCCATCCTGGCGAACAACAACGTCGCCCCGGAGATCGAGTTCAGCTGGGACGAGGACTGATCTCACGATGATCGGATTGGTCCCCGGGGTGCGTCCCTAGCACACCCCGGGGGCCATCCGGCACGTCCAGGGTAACGCGCGCAGCGGCGTGGAGGAAGCAGATGTCACCTGAGTGGATCGCCGGGCACGTACGGGTCGTCGCCGAAGGGCCCGACCGATGCCTCCTGGTACCGCCGAGCCGGACCGTTCTTCGCGTCCGCGTCGCGGCCGAGCGGATGCGGGGCTGGCTCGCCCTCCTGGACGGCACCCGGACCAAGGAAGAGCTGCTGGCCGCGGCCCCCGACGCCGGTGAGTTCGGCGAGGTCTGGGACGCGCTGACCCGCGACGGCTGCGTCCAGCCGGTCGCCGATACCCGCGACCGGTCCTGGTACCGGCTGCTCCCGCAGGCCCTGCGCACGCAGCGGCTTCGCGACTACCGCTTCCTGTGGCTCGGCCCGGCGGGGCCGGTCACCGCGCTGGCGGAGGCATGGCAAGCCGCCGGCCTGCGCACCGAGGCCCATGCGTGCGCCCAGGACGACCTCCTCGCCGCCGCCGAACAGGCGCTCGGCGACTTCGGGTCGCGCCTGGTCGTCTGCCCGGTGTTCGACCACGCGCCGGCGAAGGCCGTGGTCGCGCTGGACGACGAACTCGAACGGCTCGAGGCGCTGCGGCTGGTCGTCCGCCTGCTCGACCACAAGATCCACGCCGGGCCGGTGATCAAACCCGGCGTCGGCGCGACGATGTCGGACGTCTACCGCCGCCGGGAGGCCGCCGCGGCGTCGCCGGCGTTGTTCCAGGCCGAGCACCGGGATCCACCGCCGCCCGCGCCGGATGCCCTGCGGCCCGCGGAACTGCGCTGGGCCGCCGCGACGCTGGCCGTCCAGGCCGAGCGCTGGCTGGCGGGGGCCGCGCGCGCCGAGGTCCAGTCGGCCGAGCTGGTGCTGGACTGCGCCCACCTGACCGTCGACCACCACGGCATCCTCGCCCTGCCCGACCAGGCTGACCGGCGTCGCGCGGTCCGTCGCACCGACGCGTGGCACCTGCGCGATCCCGAGGCCGGGGTGATCCGGTCGGTGAAGACGCAGCCGACGCCGGCGCACTTCCCGCGGTCACTGCACATCGCGGTGGCCCGCGCGGCCGACATGCGCCGGGTGATGGACTTCCCCAACGACCTGACCGCGTTCGGTTCCAGCTGGGAGAGCGCCGCGGCCGCCGAAGGCCCGGCGATCGGCGAGCTGATCGAGCGGTACTGCGCGAACTGGGTTTCGCCGCGGACGCCGATGGTTTCCGCGAGCCACACCGAACTGACGCGCCGGGGCCTGGCCGCGGTGGCGCCGAGCGCCTTGGTCGGGTACTCCGCGGAACAGCACGCGGAGCGCGGATTTCCGTTCGCGCCGCTGGACGAGGACACCACCGTGGCGTGGGTTCCGGGCCGTGGCCTGGTGAGCGGCGCCGAGCGGTGGGTCCCGGCGTGCTGGGTGTACGTGTCGTGGAACTCCGTCCGGCCGGACGGCGAACAGCGCCACCTCTACCCGAACCTGTCCGGCATCGCGGGCGGGCGGACCTGGGCGGAAGCCGTCGCGAACGGCCTGTCCGAGACGATCGAGCGCGATGCCTCCATGGTCTGGTGGGCCAACACGCCCGTGCTGCCGCACGTTCCGCTCGAGGATTTCGCGCCGGAGCTCGCCGCCGAACTCGGCGACCGGTTCCGGACGTCGATCATCCCGATCTCGGACCGGTACGGGCTGGCCACCGCCGCCGCCTGCGTGCAGGACGTGCAGTCGGACTTCCTGGCCATCGGGTTCGCGACCCGGCCCGGTTTCGCCGAGGCGGGGCGGAAGGCGCTGGCCGAGGGCATCGGTCTGCAGTGGACCGGGCTGACGATGGCGGGGGCACGGCCGGGCAGCGCGCAGGCGAACGTCCTGTCCTCGCAACGGAACCTCAAGCCGTTCCGCGAGGATTCGCGCTACCTCGACTCGTACCGGGCCGACTTCCGGGACGTCAAGGACCTGTCCTGCCAGCTGCAGATCTACCTGGACCCGCGGGCGGGCGCCCACGTCTCGCCGTGGACGTTCGACGTCCCCGCCGGTCCCCGCCCGGCCGAGCCGGCGCGGGAACCGGAGTCCGCGGACGCCCTGATCGGGCAGGTCGCCGGGGCGCTGCGGGCGGAATTCGGCGAAGAACCGATCGCCGTCGACCTGACGACGCCGGACGTCGCGGAAGCCGGGTTCTCGGCGGTGCGCGTGCTCAGCCCCGGCCTGGTCCCGAACTTCCCGGCGGCGTTCCCGCAGTGGGGCCGGGAACGGGTGAGCCGCGCCGCCGTCGACCTCGGCTGGCGTGCGACGCCGTTGCCGGAGTCCGGGCTGAACCGCTTTCCGCTGGCGCACTACTGAGGAGGCCGGATGTTCGCCCGCTGGACGCAGCTCGACCTCACGCGCATCCCGCGTGGCCGGTCCGTGCTCGCCTCGGTCGCCATCGACTCGGTGGCCAGTGGCGCGCTGGTGCCGTTCGTGCCGCTGTACTTCGTCTTCCGGGCGGGGCTTTCCCAGTCGGCGGTCGGCGTGCTGATGACCCTGGCCGCGATCCTGGCCCTGCCGGCCGGGACCCTGGCCAGCCGGTTCGTCGGGCGGTTCGGCTCGGCACGCTGCCTCGTGGTCATCAACTACGTGCGGGCGCTCGCCGCGGTCGGGGCGCTGTTCGCGACCAGCCGGGTGCTCGCCCTGGTCGTCCTGCTGCTGTCGACGGCGGGGGACAACGCCTTCTGGGCCGGCAACTCGACGTTCGTCGCCGACATCACCGGGGACCAGCGGCGCCGGTGGTACGCGCTGGAAGGCAGCATCCGCAACGCCGCCATGGGGTTCGGTGCCCTGGTCGGCGGGATTTCCGTCGGGTTCGCCGGCAACGGCGGGCTGACCGTGTTCATGGCGCTGAACGCCGTGTCGTTCCTGGTCGCGGCCGTGCTGCTGCGCGGGGTGCGCACCGCGCCGCGGGTCACCGACGCCACCCGTCCGGCCCGCGCATTGTCCGTCTACGCGGACGTCAAGTTCAGTGTCTTCCTGATCGCCTCGGTGCTGCTGGTGGTGCCGTTGCTGGCGATGCCGTCCGTGCTCACGTTGTCCATGGTCCAAAGAGGACAGTGGGGCGCCGGCCTCGCCGGGGCGCTGATCGCGCTCAACGTCGTGATCCTCGTGCTGACGCTGCCGGTGGTGTCGCGGAAGGTGGAGCGGTACCGGCACCGGACGGTGATGATCGCGGCGGCGCTGTCGATCGCGGCCGGGGCCGCCGTGCTCGCCGCCGGGTTCCTGCTGCCGTCCTGGGGGACGGCGGTGTGCGCGGTGGTCGGCATGGTCGGGCTGACCGCCGGGGAACTGCTGAGCACGTCGGTGATGAACGACTTCGTGGCCCGGATCGCGCCGGCCGCCCGGCTGGCCCAGTACATGGCGGCCTACCAGCTCGGCTGGGCCGCCGCGGGGCTGCTCTGGCCGGTGGTCATGCTGTCGCTGACCGCCCGGGGCGGCGCGCTCGTGTGGCTGGTGACGGCGGGGTGCGGTGCGGTCGCCGCCGGGGCGTGCACCCTGGTCCGCCCGGCCGCCGTGGAGCCGGCTGCCGTCGCCGTGGCGGTCCCGTGATGCTCGCCGAGCGGCAACGGGGCCGCGCCCTGCAGACGGTCTGCGTCACCTTCGGTCGGGGGCAGCGCGACGAGCCGCTGCCGGGCTTGGCGCACCTGGTGGAGCACGTGTTCCACTGCCGCGGCGAGGCCGGGTCGGGGCCGTTCTTCGCGTCGTTGCGCACGGCCGGGGCGATCTGCAACGCCTACACCGGCGCGGATTACGTCCAGTTCTGGGTGAGCGTGCCGCCGGCCGGGCTCGGCCGCTGGGCGCGGATCGCGCGGCGGCAGCTCGTCGACCCGGTGCACGAGCCCGACGCGGTGCGGCGCGAACTCGACGTCATCGCGCAGGAGGTGGCGAGCAAGGTGCTGCGGCACCCGCAGCGCGGGTTCAGCGTGCAGTACAACCGGGAGGCGCTGTTCGACGACGAGGCCAACGCGCACAGCGGCTTCGTCGACAACCCGGCGCTCCGGGAGCTGACCCCCGGCGACCTCGACCGCTGGTTCCGGTTCTTCCTCGACCCGTCGGTCGCGCAGGTCGCGACCGTCGGGCCGCTCGGGCCGGACGAGGTGGCGGAGCGGCTTTCGCCGTTGCTCGAGGTGCTCGGCGGGGGTGCCGTGCCCGACGCGCCGCGGCCGCACGAGCTGAGCGGGCCGAGGGTGGTCCGGATCGAGCGGGCCGACGACTCGCCGCACGCCCGGGCGGTGTGCTTCCCGGTGGTCCGGACGGGGCGCTGGCTGACCGATCTCGCGGTGGCCCAGGTCGTCGCCGCGCTGCTGGGGCAGGGGGGCGGGCGGTCGCTGGTCGGCCGCCGGGCGCCGGTGGGGACGAGCGTGACGGCGCGGGCCGGGATCAGCGGCGACCCGAACGAGGACCGCTCGCCGACGTGCCTGACCGTGGAGGCGACGGGAGACCCGGACTGGCTGCCGGACGCGCTGAACTCGGCGCTCGGGACGCTGGCCGGCGGGCTCGAGCCGGCGGTGGTGGCGGATGCCGCGAGGTGGGTGCGCACCGGTGCGCTCAAGCGGTTCGACCGGCCGGTCCCGCGCACGCGCGCCGCCACCTGGCTGCGGATGTTCGCTGGCGCGTCCGTCGACGGCTACCTCGCCGAGTTGTCCGCTGTGGACAGCGGGCAGGTGGCGAAACTGGCGGTCGAGCTGGCCGCGCACGGTGGCCGGGAGGTCGTGCTGTGACCGCCGTCCTGGACTGCCTGCCCGAGCGGATCTCGACCCGCTGGGCGCATGCCGATGTGTACCGGTCGGGGATCGGGTCCGGACTGGCGCACGTCCGGTGGACCCTGGACGCGACCGGCGCGAACGCCGCCGAGGCGTGGAAGCGGGCGGTCATCGCGCGGCCGGAGTGGCGGGGCGTCGCCGCGAGCACCGGCGCCGGAGTGGGCACGAAGGTCCTCGCCGGGAAGCCGGCGTTGTCGTTCACGGTGACCGAAGACCGTCTCGGCCAATTGCTCGGATTTCTCGGCGGTACGGCCTTGACCTGGGCGGATCTGGACGTCGCCGACGTCGGACGGCCGGGAAGCCCGCGGCTCGCCGCCCGGAGGCTCGCCGCGGGGGAAGATCCGGACGTCCGGACGGACGGTCCGCTCAAGACGCACCTCACGGTCCTGGCCGACCTCGACGGAACCGCCGAGCCCGTCACCGTCCGCGAAACACCACCGGACATCAGGGAGCCGAGACGCGGCGGCGAAACGCGCCGGGCCGGAAGCGGCCGGCAGGCCTGGTACGCCGTGTGCTGGGACCTGCCGCAGGTGGACGCCGAACAAGCCGCGGCGGCGGAGTTGTTCCTGTTCGGCGTGGCCGGAGCGCCGTTCGCGCCGCTGTACCAGGCCCTTCGCGACGAGCTCGGGATCAGCTACGGCCTGCGCACGAGCGTCCAGCGCCGTCCGGGCGCCGCGCGGGCGTGGCTCGAACTGGGTTTCCCGACCGAGCGCGAGGCCGAGGTGCGCGAGGCGACCGAGCGGGTGCTGGGGCACCACGACGTCCGGCGGTGGATGGAGAACGCGCGGAACGTGCTGCTCTCGTCCGTGCTCGCCGCGCTCGATTTCGGGAGCGGGCAGGCGGACGCGCTGGCGTTCGGGCACGTCGTCGGTGATCCGGCATACTCGTGGAAGGTCGCGGGCCACCTGGGCGGCACCGACGTCGGCCGGCTGCTGGACCGCGTCCCGGGCGCGCTGGGCACGCTCGAGACGGCGAACGCCGGCAGCTATCACGCGTGAGGAGAAGAACCGTGCGGATCCGAGCGGCCGTCGAGGACGACCTCACCGCCATCGCCGAAGTCGGGCACCGGACCTGGCCACCCACGTACGAACCGCTGGCGGGCAAGGAATACGTCGCCGACGGACTGGCGCGGTGGTGGTCCGGCGACCTTCTCCGCCAGGCGCTGGAGCGCACGTTCGTCGCGGAGGACGCCGCCGGGGAGATCGTCGGGATGACCAGCTTCGGCCCGGTCGACGACGCGCTGGTCGTGTGGAAGCTCTACGTCGTGCCGGAGGCGCAGGGCTCCGGCGCCGGAACGGCGTTGCTGCGCAAGGTGCTCGCCACGGCCGAGGGCCGGACGGTCCGGCTCGCGTACGTCGAGGGGAACGACCGGGCGGCGAAGTTCTACGCCGGCCACGGCTTCACCTTCCTCAAGCGGGAAGCGGGCGCGAACGGCGGCCCGGATTCCGTGTGGCTGGAACGGGCCGCCTGACGTCGTCGCGGCCGATCAGCCCCGCGGCTCGTCCTCGAGCGCGCCGACCTGCTCCGGGTCCTCCGGAGCGGGCATGTGCCGGATGCTGTCGTCGCCCTTGTGGTCGTGGGCGCGGGAGTACCGGGAATCCAGCACCCGCCCCAGTTTGTGCGCCGCCCCGGCGTATGCCTCGTCCACAGTGGACGCGTGGTGGGTGACCGCGACCGGTTGCTTGCCGGCGGGCCGCGCCTCGATCACGCACTTCAGGTCGTCCGGCTTGCCACCGCCGTCCTCGCTGAGGTGCACCTCCACCCGGGTCAGCCATTCGCCGAACCGGGACAGGCTGTTCTCCAGGTCGGTGGTCACGTGGGTGGCCAGTCGTTCGCCACCGTGGACGTTGTGGTCGGTGTTGACCTGGATCTGCACGAGCACCCTCCAAAGCGGACGACGATGATCTCCGTCAGTACCACGGGGGCGGCAGGCTCAAACCCGCGCTCACCCGGTCGCCTGGGCCAGCGCGACGAGGATGCCCGCGGGGCCGCGGAGGTAGCAGAGCCGGTAGCTGTTCTCGTACTGCACCAGTTCGCCGAGGAGTTCGGCGCCGTGGGGCCGCAAGCGCTCGAGGGTGTCGTCGATGTCTTCGACGGCGAACATGACGCGGTGCAGGCCCAGCGTGTTCGCCGGCGTGTGCGGGTCGGTTTCCCGGACCGACGGTGAGTGGTACTTGGTCAGCTCGAGCCGTCCGTGACCGTCGGGGGTGCGCATCATCGCGATGTCCGACCGGACGCCCGCGAGCCCGATGAGGCGATCCACCGCGCTGCCCTCGACCGTCGCCTCGCCTTCCAGGTCCATGCCGAGTGCGCCGAAGAACGCCTTGGCCTCCGCGAGGTTGTCGACGACGATGGCGATGTTGTCCAGCCGCCGGATCGTCCCGGTCCGGGTGTCTTCCATGGTGTTCCTTCTCAGTCGTAGTAACGGCGGGCGCTGGACCCGACGCGGGTGATGTCCGTGCCGTAGATGTGCAGGCTGACGGCGGTCTCGTCGCCGACGTTGCGGATGCGGTGGATGTCGCCGGGCGGCGCGAACCCGCCGACCTCGCCCGGAGGGTTGTCCCGCGTGCCGATGGGGTTGAGCGCTTCGTCGAACAGTTCCTCGTGCTCGATGCCCGAGAGCACCCCCACGACGCACCAGGTGATGTGGTCGTGGATCCGGGTGGTCTGCCCCGGGCGCCAGACCAGGCCGAGCACGGAGAACGCCCCGTCGGGCTCGGCGTGCAGCAGGTGGCCCGCGACCCGGTCGGGCCGGCCGAGACGCTGTTCGGGCGTCAGGACTCCGGGGCCGGGCAGGTGCGCGCGGGCCTGCCCGGCGACCAGTTCCGCGGTCTCCGTCCAGCCGGCCCGGACGTCGACGGCCTTGCGCACGGCCGCGATGAGCTCGGTGAGCGTCGCCATGGCTGCGTCCTCCTTCGCTGTCCGGCTCAGCTTGCCGCGCCCCGACTCATTCGTCTAATAGCAATACTTGGGCGAACACATGTGTAACCTTGATGAATGCTTGATATCCTGCGGTTACGGGTCCTCGCGGCGGTCGCCGCGCAGGGTTCGGTCACCAAGGCCGCCAAGCACCTCAACTACTCGCAGCCCGCCGTCAGCCACCACCTGGCGAAGCTGGAGGCCGAGACGGGGGCCAGGCTCGTCCAGCGGGTCGGCCGGGGCATCCGGCTCACCCCGGAGGGCGAGCACCTGGCCCGGCGCGCCACCGAGATCGTCGGCCGGGTCGACACGGCCGCCGCGGAGCTGTCCGCGATGGTGGGCCTGCGCACCGGCCGCGTCCGGGTGGCCGGCTTCCAGTCGGCGCTCGCCGCGCTGGTGCCGCACGCGGCGGGCACCCTGCGCCGCGAGCACCCCGGCATCGAACTGCACCTGGTCGAGGCCCACCCGCGCGTGGCCCTCGACCTGCTGCGGGCCGGCGAGGTCGACGTCGCGGTCGTCTTCCGCTACGACGACCCGGCCCCGGACGACGTCCGCGCCGCGCCCCTGTTCGACGACCCGATGTACCTGCTCAGCCTCGAACCCGGCCAGACACTGGCGGGCAACCGCGACTCGGCCTGGATCGCGGGCTGCGAGAACTGCCGCCGCGAGTTCCTCGAGGCCTGCGACCAGGCGGGTTTCGTCCCGCCGATCGCGTACACCAGCGACGACATCATCGTCCAGCAGGCACTGGTCGCCGCGGGCATGGGCGTGACCACGATGCCGGGCCTGGCCCTGCGCACCCACCGCGCACCGGGAATCGAGGCGAGCATCATCACCACCTTCCGCCGGCACGTGTACCTGGCCACGTACGGCGACCCCCCGGACCCACCCGCGACGACGGCCTTCGTCAGCGCCCTGCACCACGCGGTCCAGGAGACCCGCCCGGGCGAGCCGACCTAGCCACCGATTCCTCCGGCGGGCGCGGCCGGTCTGCACTAGCAGTCCGAGGGTCTTCGAGAAGCCGAGGAGAGCCATGCCCGCCGTGCCGTCCGACGAGGAGTTCCGGACCTACAACCAAGGCGTCATCACCGAGTTCCGCACCCATCACGGCGTGGTCAGCCGGCCGCCGTTCCCGATCCTGCTGCTGACCACGACCGGGGCACGCACAGGACGGCGGTCGACCGTGCCGCTCGGCTTCGCCACCGACGACGAGGGCCGTGTCTTCGTGGTCGCCTCCAAGGCGGGCGCCCCCAGACATCCGGCCTGGTTCCACAACCTCCGAGCCAACCCCACGGTGACGGTCGAGCTCGGTGACAGCTCCTACCAGGCCCGGGCCCTCATCACGGCAGGGGAGGAACGTGACCGCCTCTACCGCCTGGTTTCCGACGGTACCTCCGCGTACGAGCACAAAACCGACCGCGAATTCCCGGTGATCATCCTCGAAGGCGTCCCCGCCCCGGCCTGACGCCTGCCATCTCCCATAGCCTGTTGCCGTGGTGTCGAAGAGGTGGGCCGTGCGCACCGGCAAGCTTCGCGGGATCGAACATCGTCGTGATCCGCTGCTCCGGCGTTCGCCGGGCCCGAACCCCGAGCCGGGCGCATGACACGACCGAGGGGAGCGGACGGAGTGGCACGTCTCCATGTCGGCTGCGCGATGTGGACCCACAAGGTGTGGCCCGGGCGGTTCCTGCCGCCGTCGCTGCCGGCCAAGGAGCGCCTGCGGGCCTACGCCGGCTGGTGCAACGCGGTCGAAGGCAACACCACCTTCTACGCGACCCCCGCCCGGAGCACCGTCGAGACGTGGGCGCAGCAGACCGGCCCCGGCTTCCGGTTCGTGGTCAAGCTGCCCAAGGTCGTCACGCACGAGCGCCGGTTCGCCGGGGTCGAGGCCGAGATGCGGGCGTTCCTGGACGCGATCGAACCCCTCGGCGACCGGGCCGTCCTGTGGACCCAGCTGCCCGGCTCGTTCGGCCCGTCGGACGTCGACGCCCTCGGCCGCTTCCTGCGCCGCCTCCCCGCCAACCGCCGGCGCGCCGTGGAGGTCCGTCACCCCGGGTTCTTCACCGACGCCGGCTCGACGTCGCTGCTGGAGACGGCCCTCGCCGAAGCGGACGCCGAGTGGGTGCCGTTCGACACCACGGTCTTCTTCGGGAGCCCGCCGATCAGCGAGACCGAGCAGGAGACCTGGACCAAGAAACCACGGCTGCCCCGGCGGACGCGGGCCCTGACCGACCAGCCGATCGTCCGCTACCTGGGCCGCGACTCGGTCGAGCAGACGGTCGAGGGCTGGCAGCCGTGGACGGAGGTGGTCGCCGGCTGGCTGCGCGAGGGCCGGTCACCGACGGTTTTCGTGCACACCCCCGACAACGACGACGCACCGGCCCTCGCCCGCCGCTTCCACGACGACGTGCGAGCGCTGGTGCCCGGCCTCGAGGCGCTGCCCGAGCCGGAGCCGGTGGAACCCGCGACCCTGTTCTGAGCGGAGCGGGACGCGCGCTGAGGCGGGCGGGCCCGGCTGTGCACGGAGCCCGCCGCTCAAGCTAGGGCGTGTCTGACAATGCCTTGGTCCAGGTGATCACGGCGTGGAGGACGACCGCTGATCGGTAGACGATGGCCAGCTTGTCGTAACGAGTCGCCAGGCCACGCCACTGTTTGAGCAGGTTGAACCGGCGCTCGACGACGTTGCGACCGCGGTAGTCCACCGAGTCGAAGGCGGGTGGTCGCCCGCCGCGGGAACCGCGGCGTTTGCGATGCCCGGCCTGATCAGCTGGCTCGGGGATCACCGCGATGATGCCGCGGTCACGCAGATACCCGCGGATCGCCCGCGAGGAGTAGGCCTTGTCACCGCGGACACGGTCAGGCCGGGTCCGAGCCCGGCCGCGCCCAGCCCGGCGGATGCGCAAGTGCCGCATCAGGTGCGGGAACATCGGCGCGTCCCCGGCCTGCCCAGGCCCGACCAAAGCCACCAGTGGCCGGCCGTTCCCATCGACGAGATGGTGCACCTTGGTGCTCCAGCCACCGCGGGAGCGGCCGATCGCATGGTCAAGCGGCTCGGTCAGCAGATCCGTGTAGTTCGACCCAGCCCCCTGTGGAGCGGGTGATGTTCGTGGCGTGCTGATGCGCCCGCGCGATCGTGGAATCCACCGACACCGACCAATCAACCAGGCCGGCCGCGTCAGCGTCGGTAAGCAGGCGCTGCAGCACGATGTCCCAAGTGCCGTCACCGGCCATCCGCCGATGCCAAGTCCAGATCGTCTGCCACGCACCGAACACCGCCGGCACATCCCGCCACGCCAGCCCGCACCGATACCGGTAGATGATCCCCTCGACCATCGCCCGCGCGTCCGAGAACGGACGACCACGCCTACCGGTCCGGACCGGCAGCAGATCCTCGATCAACGCCCACTGATCATCGGAGAGCAACTGGAACCGCGACACGACCAGCAGCATCCCAGCTACAAGCCGAGACTTTTGTCAGACACGCCCTAGCGCTGCAGGGTCAGCACGCCCGGCCGGTAAGGCAGGAGGCCGTAGTCCATGCCGTCCGAGCCGGGGTCGCGCCCTTGGTAGAGCAGCTGCAGGTTGCAGGGATCCACGGTCTTGGTCTGGTCGGGATTGGTGCGAACCAGATCGCCGTGGCTGATGTCGTTCGTCCACGTGGCACCACTGTTGGCCTTGCCCGCGAAGGGATTGCTCTCGGTCGCGGCCTGCGGGGTCCACGAGCCGCCCAGGCTGGTGGCGGTGAACGAGCGGAAGAACCGCCGCTCGTTCGTCCCGCGCGCCTCGACGATCATGAGGTACTGGTTTTGGCCCTGGATCTTGTAGACCTCGGGCGCTTCGAACAGGTTGAGGGGTGAATCGCTCATGATCTTCGTGTACGACGAACCGAAACTGCCCGGGAAGTTCCCGATGGGCATGCCGGCGCGGTAGATGCCGCCGTTGTCGTCGGCGAAGAACAGGTACATGTTCGTGTCGTCGCCGATGATGGTCTGGTCGATCGGAGCTCCACCGGCGATGGTGCCCGTGAACAGCGACTGCGGCGCGGACCAGCCGTTGGGGTTGGTGGGGTCGCTCGACGTCCGGTAGGAGAACGTCGGGCCGCCCCACTGGTAGGCGAGCACCCAGATGTTCTTCGGGGCGAAGTAGAACAACGTCGGCGCGATGGCACCGATGGACAGCGTGTTCTGCCCGGCGGTGGCCAGGTCGGACCAGTTCGTGAAGGGGCCGAAGCTCATCGAGCCCCAGTTCGATCCGGCGTCGTGCGTGGTGCCGTAGACGACGTGCTTGCCGTTGTAGACGACGTTGGTGAAGTCCTTGAGCGCGACCCACCCCGGCTTCGGGTTCGCCAGCGGGCCGGTCGAGGACCAGCGGTACGTCGACGGCAGCGTGCAGGTGCCGGTGCTGCCCCCGTCGACCTTGACGAGCTGCCACTGCTGGTTGCTGCCGTTCCAGTCGCTCCACTGCACGACGCCGGCGCCGTCGGCGGTCGAGGCACCCTGCACGTCGACCGCCTTGCCGCTGTTGCGGTTGACCAGCCGGACGTACCCGTTCCCGGAGTCGGCGAGGCTGAACTGCTGGTTGGCGCCGCCCTTGTCGGTCCACTGCACCACGGCGGCGCCGTCGGCGGTCGACGCGCCCAGCACGTCGGCGACCTTGCCGGAGTGCCGCGCGCGCAGCTGGTAGAAGCCGCCGCCGGCGTCCGCGAACTGGAACTGCTGGTTGCCGGCGTTGGTGCGGGTCCACTGGACGAGGTTCGCGCCGTCGGCGGTCGACGCGCCGTTGACGTCGAGGGCCTTGCCACTGTTGCGGTTCACCAGCACGTACCAGGCGGCGGTGTCCACCGTGGCGGCCGACGCCGACACGGGGGCCACGGTGAGCAGGCCACCCACGGCCGTCACGACTGCGGCGGCAGCCAACCCCGCCCGCCACCGACGACGCCACCTCACGGTGCGCGCAAACCCGACCGACATGGCATCTTCCCCTTCGTTGGCGAAGTGTTAGCGTTAACATTTCAGGCGGCGATCCGGGCCGGGAAATATCGAGGTTCGGAGGTGGTAGGGGCCCGTCGGTGCGGTCGGCCGCACCACGAGGACTGTGAACGATGACGTCGGCCGCGTCAAGGCGTGGCGGGAAGTTCCGCGTGACACGCTGGTGGTCCGATGTGGTGGCAGGTCCTCCGCAAAACCCCGGCTCGACCGAGCTGCCGGTGACGATAATTTCGAAAAAGAATTCCTCGAATATGTCGACAGTGCTCTTCGCCAAGTTTCAGGCGTGCGATTCGTTCGCGGAACTGGCGCAAGCCGCGATTCCGCGGCGATGTCACCCGTCGACCCGACCTGCGCAAACCCGTCAGAATCGGTTGAAACGCCCATAACATCACGAACGACACATTCTTCGTCCATTGTAGAGATACGGTGACTCTGCGCTGATTAAGCCGGTTGGACTATTTCCGCTGGTGGATCGATTTGACAGGGTGATCTCGGGTTCGTCGGGGGCCTGGCCGGGTGAGGGCTGCTCTTGTACGAGGGGGATCACGTGAGTGTGTTCGGTGCGCCTTGGCGCGCGCTTTTCCTGGCTGCCGTCGTCGGCGCCGCCGGTCTGCCGGTGCTGGCGGCACCGGCCGCGTCGGCCGCGGTTTCGGTGCCTGACCAGGCGCAGGACGAGGCGACGGCGTCGGCGTGGGCGCGGGCGGCCGGCAAGCAGATCTTGGTCACGTCGAAGACCACCGAGACGTCCCAGACCGTGGCGAACCCGGACGGTTCGTGGACGCTGACCGAGTACGCGCACCCCGTGCGGGTCAAACAGGGTCCTGAGTGGACAGCGATCGACACGACGCTCGTGCGCAACGCCGACGGGTCGGTGACGCCGAAGGCGACGGTGCTGGACCTCGCGCTGAACGCGGGTGGCACCGGCTCCGCGGCCAAGCCCATCGTGCAGGCCGGCGAGGCGGGCAACGAGGTCGGTCTCAAGTGGACGAACGACCTTCCGGAACCCTCCCTGTCCGGGGACACCGCGACCTACGCCGAGGTGCTTCCGGGCGTCGATCTCACGGTCCGCGCGCTGCCCGAGGGCTACGCCGAGAACCTCGTCATCAAGTCCCGGGATGCCGCGCGGAACCCCCGGTTGCGCGACATCGCGTTCGGCCTCCACACCAAGAACACCACCGTGTCCGCCGCACCGGGCGCGGGACGCGCCACGCCGACGTCCGGCGCCCGGCCCTCGGACGGCCTGGAGGTCAAGGACGCCACCGGAGCCGTCGTCTTCACCGGCGACGCGTCGCGCATGTGGGACTCCTCCGGCGCGGGCTCCGAAGCCGAGCGGCAGCTGGGTGAAGGCGGTGGCCGCCGCGAGGCGGTCATGGGCGTGCAGGTCTCCCCGGAGGCGGTCGCGATCTCGCCCGACCAGGCCTTCCTCGCCGACCCGGCGACGCGGTACCCGGTGACCCTCGACCCGGACACCTGGTGCACCACCTGCGGGATGCAGGCGCACGCGGTCGTGCAGTCCGGGTTCTCCGACGCGCACAACTACAACGTGTCCGACGGCGCCCTGTCCGATCTCAAGGCGGGCTACGAAAACGACGACAACGCGGGCACTTCGCGGTCCTACCTGCAGATGAACACCGCGCAGATCGCCGGGGCCGTCGTGCATTCGGCCAGCCTGAACACCACGGTCACGCACACCTACAACTGCTCGAACGCGGCGGACACCGACCTGTGGCTGACCGGACCGTTCGGCGGGGACATCACGTGGGGCCACCAGCCGGGCTGGAGCTACTACATGTCTTCGGTGAACGTGGCCAACTGCGGCAACGCGCCGAACGTGACCGGGCAGTTCGACGCGACCCACGCCGCGAAGGACGCGGCGGCGGGCCGCTGGCCGAACGTGTCCCTCGCGCTGGTGGAGGACGGGCAGGGCGGCGGCGTGGCCACCTGGCGGCGGTTCGCGCTGAACCCCTACCTGCAGGTGAACTACGACTCGGCGCCGAACCCGCCGACGGCGCTGTCCATGCAGAGCGGGCAGCTGCCGTGCACGAGCGGTCCGAACCGGCCGTGGGTGTACACGAAGAACCCGCAGCTGGCGGCGAAGGTGTCCGATCCGGACGGTGGCACGCTGTACGCGAAGTTCTCGGTGGCGTACGGCGCGCTGGGACACAACGTGTACGCGCACGACAACGGCGGGAACATGGTCGCGGTGGGCACGCCGGGCCAGAACCAGCAGGCGACCGCCCAGTTGGCGGCGGTGCCGGCGGGGTGGATCAACGAGGACGGGACCTACAACTGGTCGGTGCAGGCGACCGACAACGAACTGTGGTCGAACACGGTCGGCGGCTGCGAGTTCACCGTCGACAGCAAGGTCCCCGCGCAGCCGGTGGTGGCGATGCCGTCGTGGACGCACCCGGCGGTGCAGGGAGACCCGGTCGAGTTCAGCATCTGGACCGGGATGGCCACCGAAAACTTCTACGACATCGACCACTTCATCTACACGACCGACGGATCCGAGCCGCAGGTCCAGGGTTCGCCGAGCGTTCCGGCGACGCAGTCGACGGACGGCGACGGGAAGATGGTCGCGGTCGGCGGGATCAAGGCGACCGCGCTCAACGGGAACCAGAACTTCATCAAGGTGAAGTCGGTCAACAAGGCCGGCACGGCGAGCCCGGACGCGCTGTGCGTGGTGCTCCCGGATTCCAACCCGGCCCTGGACCCGGCTTCGTGCTCGTACCACGTGGAGCCGATCACCCCGGGAAAGAACCTCGCGGCCGCGTGGAGTGCCGACGAGCCCTCGGGCACGACGCTGGCGGACACCGCGGCCGACACGCCGGGCAACGCGGGCGTGGCCGCGCACCCGATGACGACCGTCGGCGGGGTGACTTCGGGTCCGGGCTACGACCACGGGAACAGCTGGACGCACCCGGACACCAACGGCTACAGCGAAGGCACGAAGGGCGCGATCAGCCTCGACGGCACGACCGGCTACGCGAAGACCGCGGACCGGGTGCTCGACACGTCGAAGGCGTTTTCCGTGGCGGCGTGGGTGAAAGTGGTCGACACGGTGAAGTCGCAGGCGGTCATCGTGCAGGACGGTGCGCAGACGGGGACGTTCTCTCTGCAGTACAGCCAGGTGAGCAAGACCTGGGCGGTGCGGTTCACGAACGCCGACCAGGCGACCACGACGGATGTGCGGGCGGCGGCGAGCGGCCCGGCGCAGGCGGGCGTGTGGACACATCTCGCCGTGACGTACGACCCGCCGACCCAGGTCGCCACGCTGTACGTGGACGGCGTGAAGCAGAGCACCGTGGTGACGCCGGTGTGGTCGGCGTCGGGTCCGTTGGTGCTCGGTTCGGGGAAGGTGAACGGGGGCCGCTCGGACTTCCTGCACGGCCAGATCGACGACGCGCAGGCGTGGCAGCGGACGTTGTCGGCGGCGGAGGTGCGAGACCTCGCGAACACCGCGGCACCGGTGGCGAACTACAGCTTCGCCGAAGGCTGTGCTCCGGAGCTGACGGCGGGGACGTCGCGGGTGACGTCGTTGCAGGCGGCGTGGATGCTGGGCGAGAAGACCGGTGCGACCGCGAAGGACGCGACCGGTAACGCGAACGCGATCACGTGGGCGGGCGGGTACACCTGGGTCGACGGCCGCAGCGGCGGCGGGGTGCAGCTGGACGGCACCGGATCCGGCTCGACCGCCGCTTCGGTGGTGGACACGACGCAGTCGTTCACGGTGTCGGCGTGGGTGAAGGCCGATGACCTGAACAGGGATTACACGGTCCTGTCCCAGAACGGCGCCAACACACCGGGTTTCGTCTTGCGCTATGCGAAGGACAGCAACCACTGGGCGTTCGGGATGAACCCGTCGGACACCGCCGGAGCCGCCACCCGGTGGGCAACCGGAACCTCCGCTCCGCAGGCTGGTGCGTGGACCATGGTGACCGGCACGTTCGATCGCGGCGCGCTGCGGATCAGCCTGTCGGTGAACGGGAAACAGGAGGCGAGCACGGGCGTGCCGGCAGTGTGGGACGCGGCGGGCGCGTTCGTCCTGGGCGGCGAACCCGGGGCGAAGAACCTCTTCAAGGGCGTGCTGGACCAAGCCCGGGTCTGGGGCAAGGCGCTGAGCGCCGACCAGGTCGCGGCCATGGCCGGTGCCCGGTACTACGACACGGTCACGCAGGGCAGCGCCACCGCGACCGGCGGCGTCTCGCTGGCCACGGAACCGGACGGCAGCGGCAATCCCGCCGGCTGCGCGGCGAAGTTCGACAGTTCGTGGACCGGCCACATCGACGCGGCGAAGCCGGCTGACCTGCGCACGGACAAGTCGTTCACGGTCGAGGGCTGGGTACGCCACGACTGGACGGCCGCGGACGTCTCGGCGCGCGGCGCGGTCGACAACGTCGCACGCACCCTCATCAGCATGGACGACGGCCAGGCGTCGCCGTTCATCGTGGGGTACCAGCCGTGGACGGACTCCGGCGGCGCGGTGCACGGCCGGTGGTCGTTCCTGCTGCCGAGCGCGACCGTGGACGGGAACGGCACGTCGATCGAGTTCAGCGACTCCGACGTCGTGAACAACACGTGGACGCACCTGGCGGCGACCTACGACTTGAGCACCGGGACGATGGCGCTCTACGTCAACGGCGTCCGCCAGGCGGGTGTCCTCTACACGCCGACGGGTAACGCGTCCGGGCTCACGGCTCGCGCGGCGACGGGTGGCCTTCTGGTCGGCGAAGCGGTGTGGACGAAGGTGCACACCAACTACTTCTACGGCGGTGTCGCCGGGATCCGGGTCTACTCCGGGGTCCGCAGCGACACCGGCATCGTCATCGACAAGAGGGTCGACGACCCTGGCGCCCTCTTCGGTGTCCGCCACTGAATCCCGTACCGGCTTCCGCACACAGGGGTAGGTTCACATGATCGTCAGACGTGCGCGTTTCCGCCTGCGGGCGACCGCGGCCGGCGTCGTCCTGGTGCTGCTCGGCTCGGCGCAGTCGGCCGGTGCCGCGACCGGCACGGGCTGGCACGGCCTGGGGTGGGATCTCCCGCCCTTGCAGCAGACAGCCTCGGTGAAGGGCGCGGACGGCGGCTTCCTGCCGGTGGCCCAGCCGAAGGCGATGGCACCCGCGGCCGTCGCGCAGGTCACCTGGCCCGCCGCCGCGAGCGCCGACGTCGACCTGTCCGCGCCGGGCGGCACCGGCCAGGTCGCCGTGGCGCGAGGCCGGCAGAAGCAGGCACCGGCCGCGGCCGCGAAGGGCACGGTGAAGGTCACCACGCTCGACCAGGCGGCCGCGGCCAAGGCGGGGATCAAGGGCGTCCTCATGCAGGTGGCACCGGTGTCCGGTGACACCGGCGGGCCGCTGCGGATCGATCTCGACTACCGGAGCTTCGGCGCCGCGTACGGTGGTGGCTTCGGCGACCGGCTCCACCTGGTCCAGTACCCGTCGTGCCTGCTGACCACCCCGGAGAGACCCGAGTGTCGCGTCGGAACGCCGGTGGCATCGGACAACAACAGCCGCACGCAGCACGTGGCCGGCGAAGTAGCGATGCCCGCCACCACGGTTCAGGCCGGCACCGCCGACGCGAACACCGTCACGGCGAAGTCGGCGGTCGTCGCGGCGGAGGCGGGCACGGCAGGGGGCGGCGGCGACTTCACCGCGACCGCCCTCAAGCCCGCCGGGTCGTGGACCGCGGGCGGTTCCGCGGCCGACTTCCGGTTCTCGTACCCGATCGCGACGCCCTCGACACCCGCGGGCTCCGGCCCGACGGTCGGCTTGGACTACTCGTCCAGCTCGGTCGACGGGCTCACCTCGGCGACGAACAACCAGGCTTCGGGCGTCGGGGACGGCTGGGACCTGTCCGGCGGAGGGTTCATCGAACGCTCGTACCGGGGCTGTTCGCAGGACCTGGGCGGGAACAACAACCAGACGAAGACCGGTGATCTGTGCTGGTTCAACGACAACGCGACGATCTCGTTCTCCGGTGCGAACGGTGACCTGATCCTGGACAAGGCGACCGGCGCCTGGCACCCGAAGGACGACGACGGGACGCGGGTCGAGCGGTTCACGAACACGGTGAACGGGGACAAGTTCAACGAGTACTGGAAGGTCACGACTCCGGACGGGACGCAGTACTTCTTCGGCCTCAACCGTCTCCCCGGCTGGGGGAGCGGCAAGGCGGAAACGCAGTCGACCTGGACGGTTCCGGTGTTCGGGAACAACACCGGCGAACCGTGCAACGCCACGACGTACGCGGCGTCCTGGTGCCAGCGCGCGTGGCGCTGGAACCTCGACTACGTCGTGGATCCGCACGGGAACGCGGTTTCCTACTACTACCAGCCCGAAACGAACTACTACGGGCTCAACCGCAACGCCTCGACCGCGAACAACCCGGGCACGGTCTACACCCGCGGCGGCTACCTCACGAAGATCGAATACGGCTTCAACACCAACGTCGCCGACGTCTTCAGCCACGCTCCGGTGCAGGTGCTCTTCGACACGGCTGAGCGGTGCGTGCCCAGCGGCACCGTCACGTGCGACCCCGGGCAGCTGAACCCCGGCACGGCGAAGTCGTGGCCGGACGTGCCCTCCGAGCAGATCTGCGCGCCGGGCGCGGTGTGCGTCTACGGCTCGCCGACCTTCTTCTCGCGCAAGCGGTACACCAAGATCCGGACCCAGGTCACCGACGGTGGCTCGGGCTGGAAGCCGGTCAACGACTGGGCGCTCGGTCAGTCGTTCCCGGCGACCGGTGACGGCAGCCCGGCGGCGCTGTGGCTGGACTCGATCACCCAGACCGGCCGGGTCGCGAGCCCGTCGACCGTCGGCAACGCGATCACGCTGAACCCGACGACGTTCCACGGGATCGTGAAGGCGAACCGCGTCAACGCCAACAGCCAGTACACGGCCATCACGCGGTACCGCATCGACGCGATCACCAATCCGCAGGGCGGGGTCACCACGATCACCTACGCGGACCCGGAATGCGTGTCCGGGGTCAAGATGCCGGCCAGTCCGGAGTCCAACACGCTCTCGTGCTACCCGATCTACTGGACGCCGGGCGGGGCCACCGACCCGATCCTGGACTGGTTCAACAAGTTCCGCGTCACCGACGTGCTCGAGGACGGCCGGACCGCGCTGTCCCAGGTGAAACGCACGCACTACGACTACCTCGGCGGAGCGGCGTGGCACCACGACGACAACCCGCTGACCGACCCGAAGTACCGGACCTGGTCGGACTGGCGCGGCTACGGTGACGTGAAGACGACGGCCGGGCAGGCGGGCAGCGACCCCGCCGGACCGCCGGTGGTCACCGAGTCGATCTTCCTGCGGGGCATGGAAGGCGTGCCCGTCACCAGCGCCGAATGGAAGGAGTCGGTGACCGACCGGAAGGAACTGACCGGGTTCAACCGGGAGACCATCGCCTATCTGGACGGCAAGGCGATCGGCGGGGTGCTCAACGACCCCTGGGTGTCGGGCGCGACCGGCACCGACGCGGACGGCCGGACCTCGGCCCACGTCGACACCGAGACCAGCCGGACCCGGACCTGGCTGAACGCGGCCGGCACCTGGCGGGTCGCGCGCAAGCACACGACGTTCGGCGACTACGGCCTGCCCACGGAGGTCCAGGACGAGCCGGACACCGCGGACGCCGGGCAGACGACCTGCGCCATCACGCACTACCTGGCGAACACGACCGACTGGTTGCTCACCTCGTCGAGCCAGGTGCAGAAGGTGTCCGGGCCGTGTGACGACCAGGCCAACCCGCCGGGCCCGGGCAACATCATCGCCGACACCCGGTCGTACTACGACGACCAGAACTTCGGGGTGGCGCCCACGAAGGGCAACGTGACCCGGGTCGACGGGCTCAAGTCGTGGCCGGCGGGCGGTGCGGAAACCCTCCAGGCGCCCGCTTCGACTGCGGTGTTCGACGTCTACGGCCGCCCCAAGAGCAGCACGGACGTGCTCGGCCTGACCACCACGACGACCTACACGCCGGCGAACGGCCCGGTCACCAAGGTCGCCACGACGGGACCGCCGATCGGCGCGGCCAATGCGACGCGGCTGACCACGACCAAGGAATTCGACCCGGTCTCGGGCGTGCTGGTCGGTGAGACGAACGGAAGCGGGCTTCGCTCCGACGCGACGTACGACGCTCTCGGGCGGCTGCTGGCGGAGTGGAAACCCGGCCACAGCAAGGCGGCCAACGGACCTGCCGACGTGACCTACGGCTACACGGTCAGCAACACCGGACCCAGCACGATCGCGACCGGCATGCTGCTCGCGAACGGGAAGTACGCGACGTCGTACAGCATCGTGGACGGGATGGGGAGGGCCGTGCAGACCCAGGCGCCGTCACCGGACGACGGTGGCGGGCGGGTGGTCACCGACACGATCCACGACTCCCAGGGCCGTGCCTGGAAGGCGCACAACACCTACTGGAACAGTGCCGCGCCGGGCTCGACGCTGCTGGTGGTGCAGGACAACGCGGTCCCGAACACGCACGCCACGACCTACGACAGCGCCGGACGGCCCGTCGCGCAGGCGTACCTCGCCAAGGGCACGGAACAGTGGCGCACCACGATGGTCCCGGACGGCGACCGCACCACGACGATCCCGCCGGTGGGCGGGACCGCCACGACCACGATCACCAACGGCCTCGGCCAGACGACCCGGCTGCTGCAGTACAAGGATCCGGCGAAGACGTCACCCGGCTCGCCCGCCGACACCACGACGTACACCTACACGCGCAGCGGCAAGCAGGCGACCATCACCGACACCACCGGCAAGAACGTGTGGACGTTCGCCTACGACCTGAACGACCGCAAGATCTCGTCGACCGATCCGGACACCGGGACGACGACGTTCACCTACGACGACGCGGGCAGGCTGGCCAGCACGACCGACGCCCGGCACCGGGTGATCAGCTACGCCTACGACAACCTCGGCCGGAAGACCGCGGAGTTCGACGGCGACGTCACGTCGGGCACGAAGCTGGCCGAGTGGACCTACGACACCTTGGTGCCGGGGCTGTCGACCGCGTCGATTCGCTACGCGGGCGGCAAGACCTACAAGAAGGAGGTCTCCGGCTACGACACCGCCGGACGCGCGACCGGCAGCACACTGACGATCCCGGCGGAGGAGACCGGGCTGGCGGGGACGTACCGGTTCGGGATCACCTACGACCCGAACTCCGGGGCCGTGCGCACCACGACGAGCCCGGCGATGGGCCGGCTGCCCGACGAGGAGATGTCGTTCGGCTACTCCCCGCTGGGCAGCCCGCTGACCATGCTGGCGACCGACTCGAGCGGTGGCGCGACGCAACTGGTGTCGCTCACGAAGTACAACCCGTTCGGGCAGGTGCTGCGGACCAACCTCCAGGACCCGGCGAACCCCAACCAGGTGTCCGTCACGAACACCTACGAGGACGGCACGAACCGGCTGGCCACCACGCAGGCCCAGCGGTCGACGTCGTCGAACTACTGGATCGCCAACCGCGTCTACACCTACAACCAGTCGGGCGGCATCACGAAGATCGCCGACACCCCGGCCGGCGCGACCGCGGACACCCAGTGCTTCCAGCAGGACTACCTCCAGCGCCTCACCCAGGCCTGGACGCCGTCCTCGGGTGACTGCACCACCGCGCCCACGACGGCGGGGGTGGGCGGTGCGGCGCCGTACTGGACGTCCTGGACGTTCGACGACATCGGCAACCGGAAGACGCAGGCCCAGCACACGGCGGCCGGGGACGTCACCACGACGTCGACCTATCCCGCGTCGGGTGACCTGCAGCCGCACGCGGTCCAGGCGATGACCACGTCCGGACCGGCGGGAACGACGCAGTCCGGGTTCGCCTACAACGAAAGCGGGAGCACGAAGAGCCGGGGCCCGGACGGCGCGGCCCAGACGTTCACCTACGACGCCGAAGGACGCGTCGCGACGGCGACCGAACCCAACGGAACGAGCAGCACCTACCTCTACGACGCCGACGGCGCGCTGCTGATCGCGCGCGAACCGACGGGCACGACGCTCATGGCCGGGGACACCGAGCTGACCGTCCCCACCGGCGGGACGAAGGCGCTCGGCACCCGGTCCTACAGCTACAACGGGCAGGTGATCGCCACCCGCAAGGGTGACACCGGGCTAGCCTGGAAGCTGTCCGATCACCTGGGCACGACTTACGCCACGGTGGACGCGGGGAACCTGGCGGTGTCGAAGCGCTGGCAAGACCCGTACGGCCTCACCCGCGGCGCGCCGCCGTCCACCTGGCCGGACAAGCACGGCTACGTCGGCGGCTACCAGACGACGACGGGGCTCACCCACCTCGGTGCGCGCGACTACGACCCGGCGACCGGCCGCTTCCTGAGTGTCGACCCGGTGCTCAACCCGTCGGACCCGCAGTCGATGAACGGCTACGGCTACGGCGACGCGAACCCGGTCAACCTGTCCGACCCGTCGGGCCTGTACGTCGTCGGCGGTGAGGACCCGAACACCGGAGTGCCGTACGGCGTCAGCTACAACGACCACGGTGGCGCGACGCTCGTCGGGATCTTCCCGGAGAGCGAGCTGGCGGGCGCGGCCCTGCTCAACCCGGGCCAGGCGGCGAAGCAGCGTCAGTACTGGCAGCGCCAGCACGCCGCCGCGCGGCGCAAGAACTGGGTCGTCCACCACTCTCCGGTGGTCCGGGACTGGCACCCGATGCTCAACCTGTTCAAGCTCTACGCCACCACCCCGGGCACCGACTACTGGAACCCGGACCGCGGGGACGTGGGCGACGGAACCACGGGCAGCACGTGCTTCGGCAAGCTCGCCTGCAAGAAGGCCGCCGAGTACCTGGAGCAGCACCAGGACGACATCGACGGTGCGCGCACGATCGCGGCGATGTACTGCCTCGAACACGCCCAGGAATGCGCCGCGGACGAGAAGCAGACGAACAAGAACGCGGCCATCGCCATGATCATCGACAGCCTCACCGGTATCGCCGCCGGCATGGCCGCGGGGGAGGCGTTCGCGGCCGAGGAGGCCGGGTTGTTCGGCTGCAACAGCTTCGTCGCGACGACGCCGGTGCTCATGGCGGACGGCAAGAGCAAGCCGATCGACCAGGTGAAGGCCGGTGACCAGGTCAAGAACGCCGCCCCGGGCAGCGATCTGCGCCAGCGTCACGTGGTCACCGGGGTGCACGTCACCGACGACGACCGTGATTTCGTCGATGTCGGCGTCGTCGGCGCGGACGGCGCCGGGTCGATCACGACCACGGCTCACCACGCCTTCTGGAACACCACGACGGGCGGCTGGACACTGGCCGCCGACCTGAAACCCGGCGACCGGCTCAGCACCCCGGGCAACGGCCACGCGAGGGTGGTTTCGCTCGTGCGGCACACCGGCGCCGTGCGGACGTTCAACCTCACCGTCGACGGCGTGCACACGTACTTCGTGCTCGCCGGGGCCACGCCGGTGCTGGTCCACAACGCGCCGCCGAACTGCTTCGTCGCCGGCGGCCCGAGGATCCGGCCGGCGACGGACATCACCGTCGACGGTGAGGGGCTGGTGCACCCGCCGTCAGCGGACGACCTGGGGACGCTCAACGTGCGTGGCCTGTCGGTGTTCGACTCGGTGGAGAACCTCAAGGCTTCAGGTCTGACGGGTCAGGTACGGGCGCCGAACGCCGACCTGCCCGATGGGCTCGGCATGGTGGCCGACGGCGCCGACGTCGGCGGCCCCATGCCGAACGGTCACTCCACCATCTACCCGGCGACGAGCATGTCGTTCGAACAGTTCGACGCGCTGGTCAAGGGGATGAACTGGCAGAATATCGGCGTCAAGCTGAAGTGACGGACAGGAGATCGATGGCGATCGAGAAGTCGGACGACGAGCTGTGGGCGGCTGTCGTGGCAGCGCAGCGTGAGGTCGCCCGCGCTCGTGCCGACTTCCACCGGAACGCGGGAGCTCGCCGTGACGTGCTCGCGGCCGCGCTGCGCAGCCCGGGCTGGGATCGCCGGGCGGCCCTGGAGTTCCTCCCGGGCCTGGCGAACGACGTTCCGGCATTGCTCGACGAGCTGCTGGACTGTGCGCTGTCACCCGGCTGGGCACCTGCGGTGGGAGGCGCGATCAAGGCGAGGCACCCGGACGACGTCATGCCGGAGCTCCGGCGGCTGATCCGCGAGCGCCTCGAAACCGCCGACGCCTCCGATTACCGGCGGCTGGCGGAATTGCTCCGCTGGCTGGACGACGGACAAGGGCTGGACGAACTCGTCGCGCGCGCCGACGCGAGTGAGGACGGGGAGATCCGCGAAGTGGGCCAGGACTTCGAAGGCCGCTCAGCCGAAGCGTGAGTAGTCCTACCCCGCCCCTCGACCAGGCTCGGGGACCTACTCGAACACCCCGTAGCCCGGGACGGCGTGCGCCCGGACGCCGTCCATGTCGAGCTCCACGCCGATGCCGGGAGTGTCGGGAAGCGTGATGTAGCCGTCCTTGACGATCGAGCCGCTCCCGTCGGGTGCGTGGACGTAGCTGTCCCACACTTCTCGTTCCTCGAGCGCGTGCCATTCCTGGACGAAGAAGTTGGGGATCGCTCCGCACTGGTGTGACGTGGCCATCGTGCCCAGCGGCGTCGACACCAGGTGCGGGGCGAACGGGATGTAGTGCAGCTCCGCGAGGTTGGCGATCTTCTTGGCCTCGGCGAGGCCGCCGCACTTCGGGACGTCCGGCTCGATGACGTCCACGGCGCCGCGTTCGAGCAGCTCGCGGAAACCCCAGCGCAGGTACAGGTTCTCGCCCGCGCAGATCGGCGTGCGGGTCTGTTCGCGCACCCGCACCAGCGCGTCGACGTTCTCCGCCGGCAGCGGCTCCTCGAGCCACATCAGGCGGAACGGCTCGAGCTCCCACGCGATCCGGCACGCGCTCGGCACGTCGTAGCGGGCGTGCAGGTCGATGGCCAGATCGACGTCCGGTCCGATCGCTTCCCGGACGGCGGCCACGCGCTCGACCATCGAGCGCAGCTCGGCGGCGTTGACCGTGTGGTTGAAGGCGTCGAACTTGGCCGGGTGGCGCAGGTCGTCGATGTCGAACTTGATGGCGGTGAAGCCTTCGGCGACCATCCGCTGGGCCCGGTCGACGCACCCGGCGACCGAGCCCGCCGGGTCGTCGCCGTCGCCGCAGTCGGCGTAGAGGCGGATCCGGTCGCGGAACTTCCCGCCGAGCAGCCGGTGGACCGGCTGGCCCGCGGCCTTGCCCGCGAGGTCCCACAGCGCGATCTCGATCCCGGACAGGGCGATCACGAACACCCCGCTCTGCGCGCCGGCGAAGACCTTGCTGCGGCGCAGTTTCTCCCAGCACCGCTCGACGTTGCGCGGGTCCTCGCCGATGAGGAGGGGGGTCAAGGAGCTGATCATTCCGACGACGGCGCCCGCGCCGGCGTCGGGATTGGCTTCGCCGAACCCGCTGAGGCCCTCGTCGGTGTCGATCCGCACCAGCGTGGCCTGACCGTGGTAGGCCACCACGGCCGTCGTGACGTTCACGATCCGCATTGCTCTCCTGCCGCAGGGTAGTGCCGAAGAACGGGACTGTCGCGATGTCTTACTTGTCCTATAAGCTGATGACATGCAAAGGAGACAAGAGTCTCCGGACGCTGTCAAGGTCCGGACCCTTCCGGTGCAGGTGGCGGCCCACCTGACCCGGCGCATCGTCCGCGGCGAAATCGAGGACGGCCGGGCCCCGTCGGAGCTCGAGATCTCCCAGGAGTTCGGGGTGTCCCGCGTGGTGGCGCGGGAGACGCTCAAGATCCTCGCCTCGCTCGACATCGTCGACGTCGCGCAGGGCCGCCGCGTCGTCGTGCGCCCCCGCGCGGAGTGGGACTACCTGAGCCCGTTGCTGATCGAGTGGCTGCCGACGGAGATCGTCGACGAGCTGCTGCAGGAACTGCACCAGATGCGCGCACTGCTCGAGCCCGAACTCGCCGCGATGGCCGCGGCCAGCATCACCGACGAGACGCTGGAGCGGCTCCGGACGGAGATCGACCGCATGGCGGCGCTCGAGGCGGACCCCGACGCCTACCTCGAGGTCGACCACGAGTTCCACATGGAGATCTGCCGGGCGGCCGACAACCGCATCCTCGACCGGATCATGTACTCCGCCCGCTGGCTCGGCTCGGCCAGCCGGCGCGTCACCAACGAGGCGCCGGCCGGGCTGCACCGCGCCACCGCCCAGCACACGGAAATCTACGAGGCGCTCGTGGCGCGCGACCCGGCAGCGGCCCGCGCGGCGATGCGCAAGCACCTGAGCAACAACTACTCCACGCTCGTCGCGGAGAAGAAGCAGCGAAGCAAGCGGGCCGCCCGGCGGCGTTAGGCGCACTGCACGACCGAAATCCGCCAACCGTTGACGAGGACGGACGAGGCATGGCAGCTTCAGCGATCCCGCCGATCCGGCTGGGGCTGATCGGCACCGGTCTCGCGGTCGAAAAACTGCACTGGCCCGCGTTGCGCGGGCTCACCGACCGGTTCGAGGTCACCGCCTTCACCGACGCGTCCACCGAGCAGTGCCAACGGTTCGCCGGCTACAGCGGGACCGATCCCGCCCGGGCCGCCGCCGACCGCACTGCGTTGCTCGCCCGCGAAGACGTGGACGCCGTGCTGATCTCGGTGCCGATCCCGCACCTGTACGAGGTGGCGCGCGACGCGCTCGCGGCAGGCAAGGACGTCCTCTGCGAGAAGCCGACCGGCGTCGACGCGGCGCAGGCCGCGGCCTTCCTCGCCCTGGCGGCGGGGCACCCGGACCGCACTTTCGTGGTGGGCGAGAACTTCTTCTACCGCGACGACCTCCGCTACGCCCGCGCCTTGCTCGACGACGGCGCGATCGGCCGCCTGCACCTGATGGCGTGGCGGCACGCCGTGCGCCTGGTGCCCCGCGAGGGCGGGTTCACCGGCACCCCGTGGCGGCACCGGCCGCAGTACCGCGGCGGCGTGCACCTCGACGCCGGCGTGCACCACATCGCCCAGATCCGGCTGCTCTGCGGCGACATCGCGTGCGTGCACGGTGCCCTGCAGACGGCCAACAGCACGATCGACGCACCGTCGGACCTCGCGCTCAACCTCGTCTTCACCGGAGGCGCCATCGGCAACTACACCGCGTCCTACCCCGAGATCCCCGTGCCGCCCGAACCCAACGAGATGCGGCTGTACGGCACCGAGGGCGTGCTCGTGCTCGCCGGATCCGAGTCGGAGCGCCGCGTGACGCGCTGCCGCCCCGACGCCACCACCCACACGACGGTCTTCCAGGGCAGCGACAACGGCTACCGCGCGGAGCTCGTCGACTTCGCCGACGCCGTGCAGTTCGGAGTGCGGCCGGTCGGCAGCGTCGCGCAGAGCGTGGCCAACGCGATGGTCGTCCAGCGGGCGCTCGACTCCGCGGAACGGGCGGCGGTACTGGCGCTCGACCCCGTGCCCGGCGCGGGCCAGGTACCGCTGTGGCGGCCCCGTGGCTCGGCCGGGCTGTTCGACGGGCTGCCAGGACAACGCATCAGCAGTTCGGCGTCCTTCGCCGCTTGAGAGACCCGCAGCGTGGCGCTCGCCCCGCTGTCCCGCCGGTTGCAGTGTCGCCCCGTCGGTACGCGTCCGCTCGATCGGACGCGAGAGGAGTGGTCATGGAAGAAAAAACGGAGTGGTCCAGACGTACCTTCCTCGGGGTGAGCGCGCTGGGCGTGCTCGGTCTGGCCGGGTGCGGGAGCGGCCCCGCCCCCGCGCCGCAGGTCGACGTCCAGGTGCCCAAGGCACTGCTGGATGAAGCTTCTAGGCTCCGCGGCGGGTCGGTGGGGATGCTTTCGCAGAAGCTGTACTCGGAGGCCGCCAACAAGGCGCTGGACAAGTCGCTGCAGGTGTTCGCGCAGGCCACCGGCACCACGATCCGCAACGACCTGGTCTCCGGCGACGCCGGCGACATGGTCGCGAAGATGGACGCCGAGGTGAAGGCGGGCACCAACCGCGATCTGGCCTTCGTGAGCGACCGGCGGTTCGTCGGCCAGCTCCACAACCTGGGCGCCCTCACCGACCTCACCGACGTGGTCAACGAGATGAAAGCGCTTTACGGGGACCCCGCGACGGAGGCGAACGACTACTGCGTGTTCGACGGCCGCTGGTTCGCGATCCCGTACCACTTCATCGCGTCCGGGATGTACCTGCGCAAGGACTGGTACCAGGAGAAGGGCCTCCCGCTCAAGCCCCACTACACGTGGGAAGAGCTGCGTGACAACGCATTGGCGGTTTCCGACCCGGGGAAGCGGCGCTTCGGCTGGGGTCTCACGGTGAACCGCTCCGGCGACGCCAACGGTTTCATCGCGAACGTCATCAACACCTACGGCGGGGCGATCGCGGACAACACCGGCACGAAGGTCGTGTTCAATTCGCCGGAGACGGTCGAAGCCGTCACGTTCATCGGCGACATCTACACGAACCCGAAGTACCAGCCGATGCTGCCACCCGGGATCGGGAGCTGGACCGACTCGAGCAACAACGAGAACTGGCTGGCGCAGATCCTGGGGCTGACGCTCAACCAGTTCAGCGTCTACGCCGACTCGAAGACCAAGAAGAACCCGGTCTACGCCAACACCCACGTGTTCAACGGCGCCACCGGACCGGCGCTCGACCGGCCGCTGGCGTACGGCGAGTCCAACTCGTTCGTCGTGTTCAAGGGGGCGAAGAACCCCGATCTCGCCAAGCTGGTGGCGAAGTTCATGGTCGGCGGGAGCGCGCTGCTCGGTGTCGCGAAGGGAGCACCGTGCCTGGTCAACCCCTCGTGGGACAAGGTGTGGGACTCCGATCCGTACTACACGAGCGGTGACCCGGCTTTCCCCGCGTTGCGGGAGCAGACCCGCGCGCAGCTCCCGGTGACCACCAAGACCGGCTACGCGTTCCCCCAGACCCCCAGCCCCGGCGAGCAGGCCGCCACCGCCGCCTACCTGCTGACCGACATGATGCAGTCGGTCATCCAGGGCACCCGGCCGGCCGATGCCGTCGCCGCGACCCACGGCCGGATCGTGCAGATCTTCGAGCAGCAGGGGTACCGGCAGTGACGCTCCTTCGTCCGCGCCCGGCGCCGGCCCGTCCGGCGCCGGGCGCGTCGTCCTCGCTCACCCCGACCCAGCGGCGGCTCGGGCGCGACTGGCGCCTCGCCGCGGTGTTCATCGGGCCGACGCTCGTCCTCGTCGCCGGCCTGATCCTGGTCCCGATCGTCAGCTCGATCTTCACCAGCGTGACCGAGCGCCACGGTGCGGAGACGGTCTTCGCCGGGCTGGACAACTACACCGCCCTGATCGACGACGCCCTGTTCCACAAGGGCGTGCTCAACTCGTTCGTCTTCACCGCGTACGCCGAGATCTTCAAGGTGACCTTCGGTCTCATCGCGGCGTTGATGCTGCACCACATGCGCCGCGGCAAGGCGATCATCGCCGGGGTGATCCTGCTGCCGTGGGTGATCCCGACGGTCGTCACGGCCTTCACCTGGCGGTCCTTGCTCGACCCGATCTTCGGCAGCGTCAACGTCCTGCTCACCGAATCCGGGATCGGGCCGGGCCTCGCCGCGATCGGGCTCGTCGACAAGTGGCCCGCGGAGTGGCTGTCCGATCCCGCGCTCGCGATGCCGGCGGTCATCCTGGTCAACGTCTGGAAGGGCATCCCCTTCTTCACGGTGACGTTCCTCGCCGGCCTCAAGGCCATCGACAGCGGTCTCCACGAGGCGGCGATGGTGGACGGCGCCTCGCCGTGGCAGCGCTTCGTGCACATCACGCTGCCGGGGCTGCGCCCGGTCATGATCGTGACGGTGCTGCTGTCGTCGATCTGGACGTTCAACAACTTCGACCTGATCTGGCTGATGACCCAGGGCGGCCCGGGGGACGCCACCGCGCCGTACGTGATGGTGGCCTATTCGAAGGCCATCCAGCAGCTGCAGCTGGGCGCGGGCGCCGCGGTCACGTTGGTGATGCTGCCGATCATCGCCGTCCTCGTGGTGGTCCTCGTGCGGATGATGCGCCGCAGCGACCAGCCGGGCGCAGCCGACCTGGGGCGCAGGCGGCTCAGTCCCGCTCAGCGCCGGGCGCTGCCGTGGGTGATCGTCGTGGCCTCGGTGCTCGTGCTGGTCTGGGCGTCGCCGCAGATCGTGGGGAAGGCCGCGCTCGTGCTGGGCGTGTTCGTGCTGCTCGCGGCCGTCGTCGGCCGGGTGGTCTCCGCGCTCGCCGCGCGGAGCAAGCGGCTGGCCGCACGCCTGGTCGGGGGCACCGGCTCGGGGGTCGCGCTCGTGGGCCTGCTGGGCTTCGTGCTCGCCCCGATCTACTGGATGACGATCACGGCCTTCAAGTCCGACGACCAGATCGTCGCGCGCACCGACGACCTCTGGCCGACCCCGTGGAGCACCGAGCAGTTCACCAACCTGTTCACGGGCGCGTTCGGCACCTGGTACGTCAACACGATCCTGGTGTCGGTGGCGTCCACCGTGATCGCCCTGATCTGCGCGGCGCTGGCCGGCTACGCGCTGGCACGGCTGAAGTTCCGGGGTTCGGAGAGCTTCACGGTGACGATCCTGCTCACCTACGTGATGCCGGGCGCACTGCTGTTCATCCCGCTGTACCAGCTGATGAGCGGGATCGGGCTCAACGACTCGTTGTGGTCGCTCGTGCTCGCCTACCCCACGTTCACCCTGCCGTTCGCGACGTGGCTGCTCGTCGGCTACTTCAAGTCGATCCCGGCCGACCTCGAGGAGGCGGCGTTGGTCGACGGCTGCACGCGGTTCGGGGCGTTCCGCCGGATCGTGCTGCCACTGGCCAAGCCGGGCCTGCTCGCGGTCGCGCTGTTCACGCTCACCAACGCGTGGAACGAGTTCCTGTTCGCCTTCGTGTTCATCACCAAGGACGAAAACAAGACGCTGCCCGTCGGCATGCAGTCGATGATCTTCAACGACGTCGTGCCGCAGGGGCAGCTGGCCGCGGCGTCGCTGCTGGTCAGCATTCCGGTCGTGCTCATGTACGGGTTCGGGCAGCGGTTCCTGACCGAGGGCCTCACCGCGGGGGCCGTCAAGGGATGAGCGAGATCACGGAGGAGCACGTCGCGACGGCGTCGCGGCCGAGCGACCTGCGCATCACCGACCTGCGGGTCGCCAACCTGACCGGCGTGCCGTTCCGCTCGTCGATCATCCGGATCGACACCAACCAGGGGCTCGTCGGCTACGGGGAGGTGCGCGACCAGGCCAGCGCCACCTACGCGCTCGTGCTCAAGAGCAGGCTCGTCGGGGAAAACCCCTGCAACGTCGACAAGATCTTCCGCAAGATCAAGCAGTTCGGGTTCCACGGCCGCCAGGGCGGCGGGGTCTCCGGCGTCGAGATGGCGCTGGTGGACCTGGCCGGCAAGGCCTACGGAGTGCCCGCGTACGCGCTGATCGGGGGCCGGTTCCGCGACGAGATCCGCTGTTACGCGGACACGCCGTCGCTGCCGGACCCGCACGCGATGGGCGCCCGGCTGGCCGACCGCAAGCAGCGCGGGTTCACGATGCTGAAGATGGACGTGGGCATCGACCTGCTGTGGGACGTGCCGGGGGCGCTGATCGCGCCGCCCGGCGCTCGCGAGGACGTCACGACGATGCACCCGTTCACCGGCATCCAGGTCACCGCGAAGGGCATCGACCACCTGGTGTCCTATGTGGACATAGTCCGATCCGTCGTCGGCTACGACGTCGCGCTCGCCGCCGACCACTTCGGTCACATCGCCCTCGACTCGTGCATCCGGATCGGCCGCGCGCTGGAGCCGTTCACCTTGGCGTGGATCGAGGACCTGATCCCGTGGCAGCTGACCGATCAGTGGCGCCGGCTCACCGAGGCGGTCGCCGTCCCGACGTGCACGGGGGAGGACATCTACCTGCTCGACGGCTTCCGGCCGCTGCTGGACGCCGGCGCCATCCGCGTCGTGCACCCCGACCCGGCGACGGCGGGCGGGATCGCGGAGACCAAGCGGCTCGGCGACTACGCGCAGGAGCGCGGGATCGCGATGGCGCTGCACCTGGCGGCGTCGCCGATCGCGACGATGGCGTGCGTGCACCTGGCCGCGGCCACGGAGAACTTCCTGGCCCTCGAACACCACGCGGCCGACGTGGAGTTCTGGAGCGACCTCGTCACGGACCTGCCCCGCCCCCTGATCCAAGACGGCCACATCACGGTGCCGGACACGCCGGGACTGGGGTTCGGCGACCTCGACGAGGAGCTGATCCGCCGCCACCTCGACCCGCGCGACCCGGTGTTCTTCGCCGAAACGACGCACTGGGACGCCGAATCGAGCCACGACCGGTTGTGGAGCTAGGCGCGGCCCTGTTCGGCGCGCCACCGTTCGTACTCGGGCCGGGCCTCGTCCGACAGCGGGTAGTACAGCCGCATGTCGCCGCCCTCGGACAGCCGGATCCGGGAGAACTCCTCCCATTCCGCGTGTTCCTGAGCGTGGGCCACCAGGGCGGGGGCGAGCTTGACCGGCACGACAACGGCCCCATCGTCATCGGCGACGACGATGTCACCCGGCTCGACGAGCGTGCCCCCGCAAGCGATCGGCACGTTCACGGCGGCCGGGACGATGTCGGTCTGGGCGTGGAAGTTCGGGGTGGCGCCCCGGATCCACAGCCCGAGCCCGAGCTGCTTGGCCTCACCGGTGTCGCGCAGACACCCGTCGACGACAACGCCGGCCCCGCCACGGCCTTTGAAGTAGGTCAGCATCATCTCGCCGAACACACCGCTGCTCATGTCCCCGCGAGCGTCGACAACGATCATGTCCCCGGTCTGGGCGTGGTACATGACGTGCCGGTGCAGCTGCTTCTCCGGTTCTTCGTACTCGTCGACGGGGTAGAGGTCCTCCCGCTTCGGCAGGAACTGCAGCGTCAGCGCGGGGCCGGCCACGCGCACACCGGGCGTCACGGAAACCGGCCCCCGGATGAAGGCACTCCGAATACCCATCCGGCTGAGCTCACCACTGGCGGTGGCGCTGCCAATGGCAGCAAGCGCCGCACTGAGTTCGGCGGGCGGGCGAACGATGTCGTGCGTCTCAACCACGTCGTAGCTCCCTGGGGTGCGCGCTGACCGCAACTGTCTTCGAGCCTAGTCCGACGAACCGCCTTTCGCGACGCCATCGAGAGGACCGATCGCCACCGACCCGGAAACACCCGACCGGGAACACCATGAACAGCAATGAGGACGGCCAGGCTCTCACCGCACAGGGTGCAGCGTTGCGCGAGGAAGACCGCGGGTGCCAAGCAGGTGCTCGTCGATGCGGTAGCCCAAGGGCAGACGCACTTGGCGGGTCTGCTCGGCGATGTCGCGGACGACCTCGAAGACGACGAGCTGGCCGAGTCGTCGTATCGACAGACGGTCGACACGGGGGACATGGAGCGAGTCGACCCTCGGTGACGAGCGAAGACGCCAGGCAGCCGTTTGTACCAGCCAGGTCACCCGCAAGTGGCCGTCGCAGGGCTGCCGGAATCACGACACGATAGGGGCGTCGAGACCGCGGATTTCCCGGGTGACTCGGAGGCGAGGCCGTGAAGAAGATTGTCCTGGCCCTGGTGGTCGGTTTGGCTGCAGTTGGATTGAGTGCACCCGCGGCCGCCGAGCCACGGTTGGACAGTGTGCGAGTGTGGAACGAGTTCGCATTGGCCGCGGTACGCGCGACCCGCGCCACCGACGCCGACGCCGCCCGCACCTACGCGATGCTCAACGTTGCCGTCTACGACGCGGTCAACGGACTCGCCGGCCCGGGACGCGCCCACGCGCTGATACCCGGCCCCGGCCCGCGCGGCGCCGATCCCCAGGCCGCGGCCGTCGCCGCGGCACACGGCATCCTTGTCCGGCTGGACCCCGACCGAACCGCCGGCTACGACACCCGACTCCAGGCCGACCTGGCCCGTCTGCGTCCCGGCCACCAGCGCGACGCGGGGGTGCGCTGGGGACGTGAGGTCGCCCAACGGGTGGTGGCCTCCCGCGCCGACGACGGCTCGGCTCCGGTGCAAAGTCAGCCCGCCGGCTCCGGCCCCGGTGTCTTCCGAGCCGAGTGGTCCGGCACGCAGTACCGCAACGTTCGCCCGTTCGCCGTCGGCAACCCCGCGGTGTACATACCGGGTCCGCCACCTGCCTTGGACAGCCTGGACTACGCCGCCGCTTTTGCCGAAGTCGCGCTGCTCGGCGACGCCGGGATACCCGCCCCCGACAAGCTCGCCACCTACCAGTTCTGGTCCGTGCCGGCCGGCACGGACCAACCCGCCGGTGAGTGGGTGAAGATCGCCCTGACCACGTCTCACGGCCTGTCGTTGTCCGCTTCGGCGCGCCTCATGGCGTTGCTGACGACGACGCTGGCCGACACCACGGTTCCCACCGTGGGCACCAAGTTCACCTACCGCCATTGGCGTCCCGCCACGGCGATCCACGAGGCGGATACCGACGGAAACCCGTCGACGCAGCCGAACCCGAACTGGGCTCCACGGGCCGGCAGCACGGGCGGATCACCGGAATACCCATCCGGACACAGCTCGTACAGTGGCGCGGCGGCTGCCGTGCTGGCCGGGTTCTTCTGCACGGACAACATGCGCTTCACGCACACCACGGACACCGCACCGGGCGGCCAGGCGCGCACCTACCCGAGTTTCTCCGCGGCCGCCGCCGAGGCCGGCCGGTCGCGGGTATTCGGCGGACAGCACTTCGAATTCAGCAACCAGGCGGGTTTCGCCATCGGCCGCGGCGTCGCGACCGAAGTCCTCGCCACCCGGCTGCTGAAGCGAACCGGCCCCACCCACCACGGCAGTTGTCCATTGTAGATAAACCGGGTTCGACCTGAGCTGCTCGGGAAGTCATCGTCGCCGCGGGACCACGTTTCCGGAGCGGCGCGTATCCGGTGGCCAGGCAGGATACGCGCCGCCGGCACGTCGCGGGATTCCCTCGTCGTCAGTTGAGCTTGCGCGTATCGGCGGGCAGGCCGCCGCCGGCGTAGACGTCTTCGGCCAGCTTTGCCAGCGCGGTCAACGCGACGTTCTGGCTCCACGGGCCGTAGGAGACGCGGGAAACGCCGAGTTCCTGTGCGCGGGCCAGGGGGATCGAGCCGGGGATGCCGATGAGGTTGATCTTGCGCTCGCCGAGTTCTTCGACGAGCCGCGTCACCTGGTTCTCGTCGAGCTTGCCGGGCACGAAGAAGTTGGACGCGCCCGCGTCGAGATAGGCGCGGCCACGGGTGATCGCCTCGGTCATGGCGGTCTCTGGGTCGGTCTTGAGGAAAGCGTCGGTGCGCGCGTTGAGGACGAAGTCGATGCCGGCTGACTGTGCGGCCGCGACGGCGGCTTCGACGGCCTTCACCGCTTCGTCCAGCGGCTTCATCTGGTCTTCGAGGTTGGCGCCGACCGCGCCGACCTCGATCGCCCTGGCCACGGTGCCGCCCGGGTCTCCGTAGCCCGCTTCGAGGTCGGCGGTGACCGGCAGGTCACCGGCGGTCCGCACGATGAGAGCGATCTCGGCGATCATTTCGTCGCGCGGGATCTTCTCGCCGTCCGGGTAGCCGCGGGAAGCGGCGATGCCGTGACTGGGGGTCGCGAGTGCCTTGGTGCCGGGTGTTTCGGCGACGACTTTGGCGGTGATCGCGTCCCAGACGTTGACGACGAGCAGCAGTTCCGGCGCGGTGTGCAGCTCTTGCAGGAGAGTGGCCTTCTCGGCGGTCGAGATCATGCTGTCCAATGTAGGCGTGACACTGCAGGTCCGCCGGAAAGCCGGGGGACTACGCCGGCGTGCCCTTCGCGGCGATCCGCTGTCCGCGAGCCAGGCCCGTGATCGGCCGGCTGGCCGGGGCGGGCCCTGAGAAGCTCCACCCGTGGGGACGCCCGGCCGGAGCAGTCCTGCTGGGTGAAGCAAAATGGCAGGCCACCACGCTCAACACCGTGGGGATGGCCCTCAGCCTGCCTGGGGGACCACGCCACCGCCCCGCTCTCGGTGCCGGTGCCGGTGAACGAACTGGTGTTGCCGTCCCGGTTCCCGGGGCGGCTCGGTCGTCAGGGAGCCTCACTGAGCCGGGACGCACGCAGGAGGCCGAGCTGGTCGGCGCCGCTGGTTCCCGGGGCTGCCGTGTAGGTGACGATGCGCAGGTCGACGCCGGGCACGGTCAGCACGTCGCAGTCCAGGGTGACGTCACCCAGCTCGGGATGGCTGATCGTCTTGAGATCGCCGGTGAGCTGTCCCATGCCCGCCACTGGCCACAGCTCACCGAAGAAGGGTGAGGCCGCCCGCAAGCTGTCCACGAGCGCCGCCAGTTCCGGGTCGGCCGGGTAACGGGAGATCGCTTCGCGCAGGTCCGCGACGATCGCGGTCTCGAAAGCGTACGGTCCGGCTGTCGAGGTGACCGGGCGCAGGTGCCAGCGGCCCTCGCCCGTGCCGAAGAGGGCGCGGGCGAGGTTGCGTTCGGCGGGCGGCAGGCCGGACGGATCGCCGTGCAAAGCCGTCCACATGTCGTTCCACCACAGCAGGCTCCAATCAGCGGCGAACACGCCGATCGGGAGATCGCCGAGGCGCTCGACCAGGCGGCGGATGCTCGGCGGCACGTGGGTGCCGACGGTCTGGTCGCGGGGCGCGAGCAGGCCCGCAGCACGGAAGAGCTGGTCGCGTTCGGCAGGGGAGAGCCGCAACGCGCGGGCCAGGGCGGAGACCACCTGGACGGACGGGTTGGTGGCCCGGCTCTGCTCCAGCCGCAGCACGTACTCGTGGGAAAGACCGGCGAGCTCGGCGAGCTCCTCGCGGCGCAGGCCGGGGGCGCGCCGGCGAGCTGACCGGACGTAGCCGGCATCAGCCGGGTCGAGGCGGTCGCGCCAGCCGCGCACCAGGGCACCGAAGCTCAGGTCGCTCACTCCCCCATGATCGCACCGGGCGTGTCCTGCACCACGGTCACCATCCGGGCGAGCGCGGCTCGCATGTAGCGGGTCCAGAGCGGCTTGAACGGCCCGGCGACGATCCAACGGCGGCCAGGCAGCGGCTGGAAGTCGTAGGTCCACCGGATCGACGTGCCGGTGCCGTCGGGGAGGAACGACCACTCGCCACGCACCCCGGAGACCAGCTTGGCCAAGACGTTGGTGAAGCCGCTGAGCTCGTAGGCGAACCCGTGTCCGTCCACGACCTCGGTGAGCCGTTCATCGGCCTTGGAGCCGTCGGTGAACCAGGTCTGGCGCGAGGTCCCCGGCCGGTCCCAGACGCCGGTCTGGTCGCGCACCTCCGCGACGCCGGGGAACGGTCCCCACGGCTTGAACACCTGGGCGAGGTCGATCGGCACGATGACCCGGTGGGTGTGGGCGGGGCTGGACGCCGTACGGGCGAAGACGGTGATCGGAACGCTCTTTTTCGTCATGCCACCAGCATCACGGGCCGTGCCCGCCCGAGGCAGACACCTGTCAGTACATACCCTCGAGGTCTCGCCGTGCCGACTAACGCCCTCAACAGCGATGTTGAGCCTTGCTGCCCGAGTTCGCTGCGTTCGGGGGTGGGCGCGGATGGTCAGTGTGCCCGTTCCCAGATGGGCAGGCGGAAGGTCGCGTAGGTGAACTTGCCGGTGATCTTCCCGGCGGAGTCGAAGTGGAAGACGTCCAGGCCGTGCCATTGGACGCGGCCGCCGTAGCGGAGCCGGGCGAACCACCGCAGCGGCGGGATCGCGCGTTTGCCGTGCGCGCCGGTCAGGTCCAACCGGCACGCCCATCGGATCGTCGCCCGGGCGCGGGACTCGTCGATCACCTGGTCGTAGACGTCGAAGGTCATCGCGCCGTAGCGGCCGGCGAACTGCGGCGCGAACGCCGCCCGGATCGCGGGGAGGCCGCGCAGTTCGGGGCCGCGGCCGGGCAGGTAGCGGGCGTCCTCGGCGAAGAAGGACATGACCCGGTCGAGGTCGGGGTCGTTGAAGGAGGCCACGAAGGCGTCGATGGTCTGGCCGAGATCGGTGCTGCCGACGGTCATGTGCGTGCCGTTTCGGTGGGGGACTGTTCGGGCCGAGGTTATAAGAACAGCGTAACTTTAACAAGAGAACGTTGTTCTGCTAAGTGCGGGGGGTTAGGGTGGTGACCGCCATGGAAGCGTCGTTCCAGCGGGCCAGGCGCCCGGAGCAGAAGAACCAGCGGCGGGAGACGATCCTCGCCGCCGCCGGCGATCTCGCCCGGGCGTCGGGCGTGGCCTGGGTCAGCCTGGGCGACATCGCCGCGGCGGTGGGGCTGGCCAAGTCCAACGTCCTGCGCTACTTCGGCACGCGCGAGGAGATCTACCTGCAGCTGACGATGCGGGAGGGGGCGGACTGGGCGGCCGCCGCCGGCGCCGCGCTGCACGGGGCGAGCGGATTTTCCGCGGCGGCGGCGGCCTTGGCCGACGCTTACGCCGACCGGCCGTTGTACTGCGACCTCACCACGCATGCCGAGACGATGCTGGAGCACAACGTGTCGGTCGCGGTCTTGGAGGTCTACAAGCGGTGGGCCATCGACACCTACTTCACCCTGGGTCGGCAGCTCACTGCTGCCTGCCCCGAGCTGACCGGCACGGACGGGGCGTCCTTGGTCATGGCGGCCAGCGCGTTCGTCGCGAAACTGTTCCCGCTGACCCGTCCCTCGGCCGCACTGCGGGAGCTGTACGACCGCGAGCCGGAGATCGCCCGGGTGTTCCCCCCGTTCCGGCCGACGCTGCAGCACATGATCGCCGCGACCGCGGCCGGGCTGCCGGCCACCCACTGACACGGCGTCGAGTTCGCGGCGCGCGTTCTCCGTCGCTGCGTCGTTCTTCACGCCGTCGAGCACTGCCTGGCCGAGCCGTTCGGCGCCGGTGCGCGCAGCGCGTTGGCAGCCGCGGTTGATCAGCGTCATCAGCGACCCGATGTGCCCGGTCGACCGCGCGAACAGGTAGTCCGACAGGTTGTCGGTGAGCATTCCCGGCGGCTTCGGCGAGCACCAGGCGCTGCTCGATCGCGAGCAGCACGGCGCGCCACTGCCGGCGGTGCGCGGCGGTGTCGATCAGGAACGGCTGCATTCCGAGCCGGGTCGTGCGGCGCCCGGACTGCGCCGGCACCGGGTTGCCGGCCGCGTCGACCTCGTCGAGCAGGCCGCGCTGCGCCAGTCCGACGAGCGCATCGAACGCCTGCCGTCCGGGGACGACTCGCCGCTGGGCCGGTGGTTCGACCAGGGCATTTCGCTGTCGGGCGGGGAGCGGCAGAAGATCGCGCTGACCCAGGCCTTCCAGCGGGAGGCGCCCATTTTGATCCTCGACGATCCGACGTCGGCGTTGGAGCCCAAGCAGGCTGAGCGGATTTGCTGCTGGAGCGGGGAAGGTGGCGAAGTACGGCACCCATGAGGAGTCGATGGCGGCTCGGGGTGGGTATGCGGAGTTGGTCACCTTGCAGGTGCGGGCTTATCTGGATGGGTTGCCGGACTGAGTTATCGTCGGTTCCGGGGAGGGGCGATGATCAGTGGTGGTCTCGGGGTGGGTTCTGTTGTGGACTGGCCGGGGCGGCGTTCGTTGCTTTGGCGCGGTGCTCTTATCGTGAAGTGCCGTGAGCTGGTTCGGTGGGGGCCGTTGGGGTGATGGCAGGGTGGGTCACGTCGTGAAGCGGGTTGACCTGGTGCTCTGCTGGTTCATCGTGGGTGGGGTCGTGTTGTCGCCGCTGTACAACACGGCGTTGGTCCGGGCTCAGCTGATCGGCGACGCGCTGGTGGGGTCGTATGGCACCGTCGCCGTGTTGTGTGCCGGGCTCGCGCTCGCGTGGCGAGCGACGCTGCAGCGCGGCCACCTGCGCGCCAACCCCGCCACGCTGACCTGGGCGGACTTCGACGGCCGGCGCCCTTCCGTCCTGACCCGGCGCCTGCTGGGCGGTTGGGCCGTGCGGTTCGGCGTGGCCGGGTACTCCTTCGTGGTCGCCGGGGTGCTGATCGGGTTTCCGTCCGACCTGGTGGGACCGCTCGCGCTGTACGTTGGCGTGGCGGCGTTGGCCCTCGCGATGGCCCGGCGACGGATCCCTGGGGAGGGCGCGCTGCCGTTCGTGCCGGCCGTGCTCGGGGTGTTCCCCGGGAGTCCGCTGGGGGTTTTTGCGGGTGTGGCTTGGGCTGCCGCGCTGGGGTTGGCGTGGGGGCCTTCGGCCGCGGCGTCACGCGAGCGGCTGGTTCGCGGCTACCGTGAGCTTTCGGCGCGGAACACGGCCGCGACGTTCCTCGATGTCTGGGCACTGCTGCCGGCCGGGCGACCGGTGCCGTGGATCAGGTTGGGTGGGCGTCACCCAGCGTTGCGTTACGTCGTGGCGGGGACTCTCGCGCGGCGCCACGCGCTGGGGTTGCCGGTGTTCCTGGCACTCGCCGTGACTGCGGTGCACACGACGTTCCCAGCGTTGTCGTCCGTCTGGCTGTTCGGCCTCTTCGGGTACGTGTCCCTGCTGCCGTTCGCGGCGCCGATCGCCCAGCTGCACCGCTCGGCGGCGCTGCGGCGTTGGCTTACCGCGTCCGAGCTTCGGCTGCGGTTAGCGATGGCGTGGGTGCTGGTCGTTTTGGCGGCGGTGTGGACGTTGGTGGTCGCGTTGCTGGGTGTGCCGGTGACGGTCGGTTCGGTCGTGGCGGTGCTGGTGGCCGCGTACGCCGCGGTGCGGTCCGTGACCCGCGGCCCCCTCGACTTCGGTTCGATGAACCTCGTGCTCTACGAGGGCGTCCTCATCCCGACGGGCCTCCTGCGGCAGCTCGCGCGTGGCCCAGACCTGCTGGTTGTGGGGCTGCTTCTCTGCGGTTTGCTGCCTTAGGATCGACGTGTTGTCGTAGTGAGTTCCTCCGGCAACGGCAAATCCACCCTGGCCCGGCGCCGTGCTTGACGTCCCCGTCACCCACCTCGACCACCCGTACTCGCGCCCGGGCTGGGTGCTGGCGCCGGCGTCGGAGGTCCGCGACGCTGTCTCAGCGGCATGAGAGCGCGTTCACGCACAGTGATTGACCGCGGCGCGACTGAAGCGCCACACCGACGCGAACGCCGCGGCAGATCGATGCGAACAAGATCGCGACCGCAGTCTCGGCGCTGGGCTCGCTGGCCGCTGTGGGGGTCGCTGTGTGGGCTGCTTTACGAAGCCCCTTCCGGGCAAACTCCGCAGGCCACGTCGCAGCGCGATCGGAACCTGTGGGGCTCGAAAAGTCGTCGCTGCAGCTCAGGCGGTGTATCGGTACTCGTCGACAACCGCGACCGTCGTGTGGTCAACCGCGCAGGCTCCACCGTTGGTTCGCGCCGCCGTTGCACGACCAGAGGATGATCTTCGTGCCGCCGGCCGTCCCGGCGCCGTTGGCGTCCAGGCAGAGGCCGGACTGCACGCCGGTGATGGTGCCGTTCGAATTGACGTTCCACTGCTGGTTCGCCTGGCCATGGCAGTCCCAGATGATCACCTGGGTGCCGTTGGTCGTGCCCTGGCCGTTGGCGTCGAGGCACTTGGTGCCGTAAACCTGCAGCTTCCTGTCGGACGGATAAGTCCAACGCTGCTTGTCGACGCTCTGACAGTCCGCCAGTTGCGCCTGGGTTCCGTTGGCGGTGGAGCCGTTCGGCACCTCGACGCACCGGCCGGACTGGCTGCCCACGATCTGGGCACCCTGCTGCGGGGTTCCGCCGGGCGGGGCGTACCGGGCGGCCGTGATGTTGGCCTGCACGGCTTCCTCGGTGGCGTTCGACGGGTAACCGGCGGTCAGGACGCCCTCGTAGAAAGTGCCGGCGCCGGAAACGCTGTTGTCCCCGCCGATGCCGAGCAGGATCGCCCCCTGCTTCCTCATCGGGTGGTAGCCGCTGGGGCGCGGTCCGTCGAACACGGTCGACAAGCCGCCCGACTGCGCGTTGCCGCTCCGGATGGCCCAGTGGTTCGGTTCACCCTTGACGATGGCGGTGACGAAGCGGTGGTTGATGGTCGGGTTCGGGTTGTGGCCCGGGTTCACACCGGAGAACAGCCCCCACTCCAGGTCGGCCATGACCCACGGGCCGGGGCCGTCGCCGTAACCCCACTGCCGGTCGGCTCCGAAGTAGACGGTCTCCATGATGGCGGGCGAGTCGGCCTGGTTGTTCGTCTGCGCGTTGCCGTAGTCGAAGCAGCACCAGTTGTTGTAGTGGGCGCCGTCGACGACGGCGTAGATGCCTTCGGGCTGGTCACCGGTGGCGACGCCGTTGGTCCTGTTGTTGCGGTAGCCGGTGCCGGGTGAGATGGAGACGCCGTAGGCCTTCTGCCCGCCGACGGTGGTCGGGGCGGCCGTGGCGTCGGCGAGGTTGTCCCATCCGCCGGGGGCGGGCCCGGGCCAGGTGCCGGGAGGCGCCTGCGTGAGGTGGTTGCCCCGGCCGGACTGGTCGTAGATGACGGTGATGAGGCAGGTCGTGCCGGTGCAGAAGGAATCTTGGAGTGCGGCGTTGGCCGTACCGCCCGCGCTGAGCACGCCGATGTCTCGCGTGGTGTTGTCCGACGAGCGCCTGACCTGGTAGAGCGCGCCGTTGTACGTGCCGTACAGCGCACGGGTGGTGCTGTGCGCCGCCACGCACGGCGTGCCGCCGGCGGCGTAAATGTCGCATGGCCCGGTCGTGGCGGCTTGGGCCTCGGGATGGACGGCCGTTCCCGCGGTGACGGCCAGGGCGAACGTGGTGGCGACGGTCACCGTGAGGCGGCCGGGTCGGCGTCTCATACCTGTCGATGTCCTTCGTGGGTGCCCTGCTGGGCGAGGGTGGGGTGGGCCATGGCCTGAGCAGAGGTCCACGAGTTTCTCCGGGCGCGGAGAGGCCGGATCGTCATCGTGATTTCGGATCGGTTCGCACCAGCCTGATGGCGGGGACACGCGCTGGTGATCCGCCGAGCCGGCGTCGCGGCGGTCCGCGCGGCCGGGCCACGGCGACACACGCGGGCGAGGGAGATGACGGTAGTTCGTCGTTGAACCATGACGACTCCGAACAGGTCGGGAAGACTCGAATCGGTTCGACTTCCGATAGATGGTAAGTCGTTGATTGACGCCATCGCAATACTCTGATCTGTCGAATCGGTTCGGTCTCTTCGACGGCGGCGAGTCCTGGTCCTACCTCGCCGTCGCGCACTGCGGCCGGCGAGGTCGCGCCGATGCGCGTTCCGGCATCTCCCGGTCCTTGCGGAGCTTCCCCGGCGTCTCCGCCACTCAGATCAGGACGCGGCACTGATGGCTGGGGATAATGGTGCGATGTACCGAGGTGTTCTCGCGTCCGGCAGACGGTTCGCGGTGCTCGCAGGCTTGATCACGGCCGCGAGCCTGATTTCCGGGTGCGGGCCCGAGCAGGCCTCCGCCCCGCCACCTCGCCCCTGTCCCGGACCCTCCGGGCAACCGGCGCCGTACAACAAAGACGCAGCGCCCTTCAGCGGCTTGGCACCGCATTTGGCCACCCTGATCAAGGCGACGTCCGGCTACCCCGCCCCACACGACGGCCGTCGGCTGCTGTGGAGCTCGTTCGCGCCGAAGCTTCCGGCAGCGTGGGAACCAATACCAGAACCCAGCTCGGACCCGGACCAACGGCAGGTTCAAAACGGGCAGCACGGTGCCATCTACGCGTCAAAAGTACAGCTGGTGGTGTGCGAATACCCGATTTCCCTGGGCGACAGCAGTGTCGGCTACAGCTGTGGCCCGTACCAAGGCGGAGTCGGTGCGATCGCCGTGCATCGCCTGCGATACCGCTACGAAGTACGGCAAGCGCGAACTGCGGCGCTGGTCGGCACCTTCGAGCTGGACAGTGACGCATACCGCACGCCGGTCAACCTGTTCTGCCCCGATCGGGTCGACGCCGAAGCCGCCGAGAACGCCGTGGTGGCCGAGGTCGTGGCGGACGAAGCGCTCGCGACAGCGCTACGGCCCTACATCGGATCCTCGCAGCCCTGACCGCGCCGGCGCGGGAGGCTGAGGACTCCGACTGCTTCACGACCGGCGGCATCGTCACGGCCTCATATCTGCCGGCCCGGCGAAGGCCGGCAGGCTGCCGGTGGCGGGACGCGGCCGCACCGCGGGATTGCGCGAATGGCGCGACGGTGCGATGGTGCGGGTCTGGCCAGAACACTCTACGCATCGGACACGACATGGAATTGCTGACGCCCTGGGACGGTTCGAGGGTCGGGTTGGACCAGGATGAGATGCGTCGGCACAATCGCGGTGCTTTTCTTCGCCTTGTGCACCTGAGCGGCGGAATCTCGCGGGCTGAACTCGCGAGACGGATGAACCTCAATCGAAGCACGATCAAGACGTTGACGGCGGAACTGAGCGCGGCGGGCCTGGTCCGGGAGGTGCCGCAGACGGACAATCGTCACCAGGGCCGCCCGTCGCTCATCGTGCGGCCCGAGACTCGGCGTTTCCACGTATTGGCGTTCGACGTCGCGGTGGACCGGTTGGTCGCCGCCCGGATCGGCCTCGGCGGTGTCATCCTGGACCGCAAGGTCGCTGCCCGGCGCCGGTCCGGAGTCGATCTCGACTATGTGGTCACGACGCTCGCGGAGCTCGGCCGCCAGCTGACCGAGGCGGCGCCGTCGACGTCGACTTGCGTGGGACTGGGGGCCTCGTACTGCGGAATGATCCGTCCCGACGACGGGACCGTCCGTTTCGGCCCCGACCTCGGATGGGTCGACCAGGCGTTCGGCGCCGAATTGGCACGCCGGCTGGGGCTGGGACTGCGGGTGCCGGTGGGAAACGAGGCGCATCTCGGAGCGGTCGCGGAGCACCTTCGCGGGGCCGGGATGGGGGTGCAGAACCTTGTCTACCTGCACGGCGACGTCGGCGTCGGTGGCGGGATCATCGTCGGCGGCACGGTGCTGGACGGCGACGCGGGGTACGGCTGCGAGCTGGGCCATATGGTCGTCAACCCGCACGGCGGGCGACCTTGTGGCTGCGGCTCCAGTGGGTGCCTGGAGGCGGAAGCCGGTGAACGGGCCTTGCTGGACGCCGCACGCCGACCGGCGGAGGTCTTCGGTCGTGACGCCGTGCGGGCGGTGGCCGACGACGCGGCCGCGGGTGATGCCGACGCTCGAGACGCGCTCGATTACATCGGGGATTGGCTGGGCATCGGCGTGGCGAACCTCATCAATCTCTTCAATCCGGCCGTGGTCGTCTTCGGCGGAATGTTGCGGGATGTGTACGCCGGTGTATTGCCGCGAGTGCGCAGTCGCGTCGAACGCAATGTGCTGCCGGTGGCGAAGGAAAAAGTGCGCCTGAGTGTGTCGGCTCTCGGGGACGACACCACCCTGATCGGCGCCGGCGAGCTCGGATTCTCGCGGCTGCTGCGCGATCCATCGAGGGAAACGCCGCGGGTTTCGCCGAGCGCTTGGTGATCCGGCCGCGGCTCGCTTCGACGACGAGATCGCACAGTGACCGGGACGCTCTACCGGTAGATGTCGCGGAGCTTTGGTGATGTTCGTGGCGCCACCCCGGCGCCGGTGATGCGCGGCGAAAGCGGACGATGCGACCGGCGGCGACGTCGTCGGGTTCGAGAAGGACTCCGGTTTTGGTCCAGCGGCCGAAGACGGCGTAGCCGGTGTGGCGCGGGTTCCGCAGGATCGACCGGACCGCGCTCCCGAGCCGGCGATCGCCTCGGCGGTGTGGCCCGGCCGGCAGCCTGTGGTGACCACTCGCGTCGAGGTGGGTGAGCGGCCGGTCACCGGTACCGACTTCCTCTGAGCCGTTCGTGTGACCCCGTGGTAGGCGGCTCAACCGCCGACGGCACCCGGGCGTGGGGGCAGCGTCAACCGACCTCCAAGGGGGAGTCCCATGCTCAAGCGAACTCTCGCGCTGCTGACGTTGCTCTGCACGGCCATCACGCCCAGCCTGCTGTTCTCGGCCACCGTGGCCCACGCAGCGACCCCCGATCGAGTTGCTCTTGCGGCCGTCGCGTCGCCGAAGTGCTCAGGCACGGACACCCACGGCAAGATCCGTTTCCAGGTCTGCTTCCGCTGGAACTGCGACAGCACGAGGTGCAACGTGCTCGCCTACCTCGGGCTGATCAACACGGCCACGAGCGCCCGCACCGTCAAGTGGCACCTCCACTACGGCATCGACGGCGGCCCCTACACTCTCGAAGACGAGGGGTCGGCTCGGTTGACCGCGGGCGAACAGCGGACCATTTACTCCACGAACCCCCGGCAGACGAGGCTCTGCGTCCGGAACGAAGAGAACCTCCAGGTCGAATACGACAGCAGCGGGTGGAGCCTCGCGGCGATCACCAGTGAGTTCATCGGCTGTCTGTAGGTGCAGGCCCGCCGGCGAGCAAGGAGCGACGTTCTGAGCGTCTCCCTCTCGAGCTCGACGACGAGCTGATCGAGTCGCTGCTCGAAGAGGCCGTTCAGCCTGCAAGACCTCGCCTCGCCGACGCCGGCGCGCGGCGGCCGCACCCCGAGCCGGTGGACGTGCCCCACTTGCTCGATCAGGTGGCGGCGGCGCACCGGCCCCGCCGACCCGGTGCGGCTGCGGCAGGCCGTCGGCAATCTGGCGTCCAGCCGGCCGCGCCGGCGGGCAGCCCACCGGCCGGTGGGCTGCCCGCGGCCACCGCCTTCGTCCCGTGCGGTGCGACTCTGCACGGCAAGCCCTGCAGTCCGACAGCTCATCCGGGGCAGATCACAGCGCACAGGCATCCTCGCCGCCCGAACTACCGTGGAGGATCCCGGTTTATCCTGCCCTGACTTTCCTTTTGTGACCCGGTTTGCGCGTCAGTGGCGGTTTCCGTGCGGTGCCCAGATCCTGAACCGACCGCTGTCGTAGAGCAGCCCGAGCTGGTAGAGCATGCCGTCGTAATAACGGGCTCGCCCGGTCGGGACCGGCGTGTTCCAGAAATCACGGACAAAGGCGTTCTTGTCCGGATCGGTGGCCGAAATAGCCGATGTCGAATTCATCGCCACGAGCCCTTCGGCGTGCGCGGGTTCGTAGGTGTTCTGGCCGGCGGTCAACGGTGTGCCGTCGAGGTGGTACCGGCTGACGTAGGTGCTGACCCCCTGGCCCTGGAAGAAACGCTCCAGCGTGTTGGAGTACTGCGTCTCCCAGGGGCGGACGCCGTACCAGGAAGCGTCGACGTTGGCGTTGGCGATGGCACGCCACGCGTCTTCCTGGAAGTTGTGGTCGTAGGCGTTGTCGGTCACCGTCTCGTTCGGCCGCAGGTACGGTGTGCCGTCGAAGTGGGCGTAGTCCGGTGCCAGTCCCGTCGCCGGGTTCGCGGCGTTCTGCAGCAGTTTCTCACCGGCGGTGTACGCCTTGTCCCACAGGCTGCGGTCCGCCGGGTCGGCCTCCGCGAACACCTTGTAGAACCCGGTCAGGCTGTATGAGGGGTCGGTGAAGCCGACGGCGCCCGGCGGCGAGAACGTCGGCAGGAACGACTGGTGGTCGAACATGTCGACGCCGCCGTGGTCGGACTCGTGCCACATCGCGTGCAGGATCTGCTTCGCCTGCTGTCCGTAGTCGTAGGTCCCGGTGCCGTCGCCCCAGCGGCCCGACGCGAAGTCGAGCGCCGCGGCGATCCACTGGTCGCCGTCGGGCGCCACGCCGGTGTCGATGATCTTCCCGGTCGTGTCGGTGTGCCAGGCGAAGTAGTACTGCTCGGGCCCGCTCTGGAGCTGCATCTTGGTCTTGGCGAAGTTCCACAACGCGTCGAACTCCTGCTTGTGGCCCAGCTGCACCGAAATCATCATGGCGTAACCCATGCCTTCGGTGCGCACGTCCTGGTTGCCGATGTCCTCGACGTAGGCCAGGTCCGGGGCGAGCTGGTAGTACAGCGTCTGGCCGTCGAACCGGTCGGCGCCGGTGCCGGGGCTGCCGTGGAAGAGCTGCTGCCAGGTGGCTTCGATCTTGGCGTCGACCTGTCTCTTCGAGTAGCCGGCGCGGGCGAACGCGTCGGGATAGGGGCCGGCGTGCAGATTTCCCGGCGGATTGTGGGCGGGGGACGGTGCGGCGAATGCGGTCGCGGATACGGAGGACAACAAAGCGACGGTCGAGAGAATCAGGGTGCTGAGTTTCGCTGTCTTGCGCACACGACACCTCCTCGTGTCAGGGCGGGCACGGTGGCCGTGAGGCCGTCGTCAAACTAAGAGCCGGAGATAGCGACAGTCAATAGCCAACCCTGGCCAGAAAGGGGGGAGGTTATTTCAAATCCGGGGCTAACCTTGCTAACGTCACCGGAGTGGAATCGCGACAAATGCGCAATCGGCGCGCAGTTCTCTCCGCGGCACGATTCGGGCGCCCGACCACGCGCCTCGAGATCGCGCGCACGACCGGGCTCTCGGCCGCCACCGTCTCCGGCCTCGTCGCCGACCTGATCGCCGACGGCGTCCTGGTCGAACTGGAGCGGCGCGTCCCCGCCGCGGGGGTGGCGGGCGGGCGCCCGGCCGCGGCGCTCGCGGTCAACCCGGCGCTGGGCGTGCTGATCGGCGTCCACCTCGCCCACGCGGGGGTCCGGATCCTGCTCGCCGGCGTGGACGGCACCGTGCGCGCCGGGCACACCCACGAAATCGACGTCGACCACCGGCCCGGCGACACCCTCGAGTACGTCGCTTCCACGGCACTCGACCTCGTCGCCGACCTCGAAATTCCGCACCGGGAGCTGCTGGGCGTCGGAGTGGCGGTCTCGGCCCCGGTGCTGCTGCATTCGCAGGCGCTCAGCTCACCGCCGATGCTGAACGACTGGGGCGAGGTCGACATCGCGGCGCGGCTGGGGAAGCGGATGGGCCTGCCCGTGCACCTCGGCAACGACGCCGATCTCGGCGCCCTGGCCGAATGGCGCCTCGGCGCGGCGGTGTCCGCGGACAACCTCATCTACGTGATGCTGTCCGAGGGCGTCGGTGCCGGTCTCGTTCTGCAGGGACGGCTCTACGAGGGCGACGCCGGTGCCGCGGGGGAGCTCGGGCACGTCACGGTGGTACCGGACGGGCAGATCTGCCGCTGCGGCAGCCGGGGCTGCCTGGAGACCGTCGTCGGGGCCCGCGCTCTGGCCACCACGCTCGCCCACAGCCACGGCCCCTCCTTCAGCTTCGCCGACCTGATCTCGCTGGCGCAGCGGGGAGATCCCGGTGTCCGTCGCCTGCTCGGCGACGCGGGCCGGGCCGTCGGCACCGCGCTGGCCCCGGTCTGCACCGTGCTGAACCCGAAACTGGTCGTCGTCGGCGGCACTCTCGCGCAGACCGGCGAGCCCCTGCTGAGCGGCATCCGGGAAACGCTGGCGCGGGGCGTTTCGCCGGTCACCAACCGGACACCAGAGGTTGTCCCGGGCGCACTGGGCAACGACGCCGAAACGCTCGGTGCAGTGATCACAGCGAACCGGTTCACCGACCTCGGCTGAGGGCCGTCACGAACGGCGGTCACGGCGTTCCGGCATGATGAGCGGGTGTCCCGTCGTCAGCTCCGCCCGCATCAGGTGTGGCTGATCGGCGTTCCGCTCAACCTGCTGCTGGCCATCCCGTGCGCCTACCCGGTCGCGTTCGCGATGCTGGGGACGCAGGTCCTCGCGGCTGAGCTCGGGTGGGGCACGATCGACCCCACTGTGGTCGACGACGGTGCGGGTTTCGTGATCGGGCTCGGCCTGGTCTCGTTGGTGTTCGCCGGGTCGGTCGTGGCCGGCCTGAATGCCCTCTTCGCTTTCCGCGCACCGCAGCTCAAAGCGGGCCGTTACTGGCTCGCGGTGGCCCTGCTGGTCGTGGTTCCCGACATCGTCTACTGGACCACCCGCTAGGAAGAAGCACGGTCTCGGTGACGCCCTCAGCCCCGACGCGCACCAGGCGATCGCCGAGCAGACCCACGGTCCGGTCATCGCCGCCATCTCGCAGCTGCTCGACGCCGGCAAACACGACGGCACCATCCGCGCCGACGCCGATCCCCGCGACTTTCTGCAGCTCACCGGCGCCCTTTGGCGGGCCGCCTCGGGGCCGGAGGACCGCTCATCGTCGATGCTCGCCCTCACCCTCGACGGGTTGAGCGTTCACCGGCGCCGGTGAACGACGGATATCACCTGGATCACGCTATCCGATGAATCTGTGCATGCCGCGGATCGCCGGCCGTTCACGCCGGCTCCGGCCCGCCGGTTCCGGTGGTGCTGACGCGCGTCGTCCCGGTCGAGCGCCTGGCCGGCGGACTGCGGGTGGCCGCTCCACCCAGCAGTGGCAGGACGCTGATTACAGCGTCTCGCCGTGATTTGTCACGCCCGCCGAAGTGGTTGTCGCGTAGCGGAAATCCCGGTGACCTGTCAAGCCGTCGCGAAACACCTCGCCGTCCTCGACCGCGTCGGCCTCGTTCACGGCCGCCGCACTGCGGGCCGTGAAAGCACTACGCAACTGTGACACTTTTGCGTGAACTGCCACACGGGACGCCGACGGTTCGCTACAGTCCTGCGTGGCTCCGATCGGAGCAAGATCAAGCGGGGGAAGGTACGCGCACATGCGGGGAACACTGATCATGCTGGCCTGCCTGGGGGCCGTGCTCACGGCCGCCGGCTGCGGCGGCGGAATCGACGGCTCGGCCTCGGCACCGAGCGGGTCGGCGCCCGCCGCGCAGCCTCCGACGTCGGCCGCGCCCGAGGCGAAGACCGCCGACCCGCCCATGGCGTTCGACAAGAGCGCACCCGTCGGGCTCCCGGCCGGCGCGCTGCGCGCCAACGTGGCGGGCAACGTCACCTCGACGTTCATGACGCTGCGCGATCGCACCGGCTACATCATCACCGCCACCGCGCTGAACGTGGTCGACGTCCTTACGGGACAACAAAAGTGGACGGTCCCTTTCGAACGCCAGCCCGGTGACCCGTACAACCAGAGCGGTCCGTTCGTCAACACCACCGGGCCGCGTCCGCCGGCGGTCGGTGACAGGTTCGTCGCCGCCGCCGTCCCGGTCCTCATCCCGGAGAAGGGCACCACGCCGGCCTACATCGCGCTGTCGGTGGTCGCGGCCGACGTCGAAAAGGGCACCAAGGTCTGGCAGTCCGAGACCAAGGTCTCCGAGGACCAGTACGCCAGCGCGAGCAACGCCGTCACGGAGGTCGTCGCCATCACCGACAAGGCCGTGGTCGCCAGTTATGGCCGCTCGGACGAGGAGCACGTTACGGTCGCGCTCGACCCCGCCAGTGGCAAAACCCTGTGGGAGCGCAAGGACTACGCTGCCGGCAGCGTGTCCGGCGACGTCGTCGTCGGCGCCGACTACAACGTCGCCGAAAACTCCTCGATGGTCCAGGCGACCGCGCTCGACCTGGCGACCGGCCGGCAGAAGTGGGTCGGCGCCGCGCAGTCGTCCTCGGTCATCGTGACGCCCGCCGGCCCGGCGCTGGTCGTGCTCACCCGGACCGACTACGGCAACGGCCACCCGTTCCTGTTGTTCCTCGACCCCGCCACCGGTGCGGAGACGCTCAAGGTCGAGGGCGAGAAGGACTTCGGCCCCACCTCGTACGGAACCTGCTCGTACGACGAGCAGTCCGTGGTCTTCTGCGACGCGCGCGGGGTCTTGACGGCCTATGACGCCAAGACCGCCGCGAAACTCTGGACGCTGCCCGACAAGGCCGCCAACCGGGTGGCCCCCGACGTCATCACCGCGTGGCACGGAGCCCTCTACGGCTGGACCGCCGGTCGTCAGCCGATCGTGCTGGACGCCAAGACGGGCAAGGACCTTGCCACCGACGACGTCGGCGTCGTCCCGGCCGTGGTCAGCAAGTACGCCGGCATCGGGGTCGGCGACGACGGCGTGCCCGTGGCGTACCCGGTCAAGAACTAGTTTTCACCGACTTGAAAGGCGATCCATTGTCCGCACGTTCAGTTTTCTTGCTCGCCACGGGCGTTGCCCTGCTGATCTCCGGCTGCTCGGGTGGGGGCGGCACCTCGGCGGCGCCGGCGTCCTCGAGCACCGCCCCACCGCCGGCGACCACGTCGGCCACCGCGGCACAGACCACGACCACGCCGCCCGCCCCGTCGTCGACGACGACGGCGAACGCAGGGGCGGTCGAGCGCTACGAAAACTTCCTGCACGCGGTGGGCAACCTAGACGTCGCCACGGCCTGCGAAATCGCCGCGCCCGCGGCCAAGACGGCCGAGGACGAGGGCATGGGGCCGTGCGAACAGACGTTTCCGATCACCTTCGCGATGTTCAGCCCGGCGCAGCGGAAAGCTCTGCAGGGCGCCACCGTGGACCGGGCCCGCATCACCGAGTCTTCGAAGAAGGTCGAGATCCCGGCGAAGGCGGTCAAGGCCACTGCGAAGTTCACCGACAGCGACCTGGGTGACGCCGTGCTGGAGCTGCGCAACGGAAAGTGGTACGTCACCGACTGAGCCGCGCGGCGGATGCTGCAGTTCGTGGCGGTGGTTTCAGCTGGAGCGCGAGCCCGCCGGAAGAACCGGACGCGGCCGCGTTCTGGGCCCAGGTCGGGGTACACCCTCCGCCCCTGCGAGTTCGTGCTCGCACCAGGAAGCAGCCGGACTGCGCATCGAACCCCTCTGGCCGAAATGGTGGTGACACCGCAGCCAGCGAATGGGCTCGGTCGCGGTCGTCAGCCTCGCAACGCCAGGCCGAGCTCATCCCGAAACCGGATCCTCCCGGTCATGCGCCCAGCAGCTCCGAGGCCGGCCCGCTGAGCTCGTCGTTCCCGGTGAGCGCCCGGATCAGCGGGAGCGCCGTACTTCGCGGCGATCGCGGTCAGTGGCTCCATCCGACTCACCTTAAGCCCGTGACAGTCCGGGCCATTCTGGACGGTTCGAAGACTGTTGAGCTTCGTCGCACCCGGCTTCAGGCGCCGGCAGGAACCCGGCTGCTTCTCCGGTCATGTCGGAGTGGCAACGGTGGAAGCGGTTGAGTCGGCGTCGCCAGGTCAAATCCGGCGACGGCACCGTCTGGCGGTCGGTCTCGACCGGAGTGAGTTCGATGCGTACTTCGAGGACGCGCAGCGCGCAACAGCGCTGATCATCAGTTCGCCGCGACGGCTTGCTGAACCTCCGGACCTGGCTGTGCGGACCATAACCAGTCGAGTGCTGAACAGTGTGACCCGGCGTAGCCCCACGTCGGGTATCAACGGCGGGCCAGGGACAGGGGGCCTCGCACGACCAGGTCGAAGCGGTCAACCAGTAACGAGAGCGCTACGACGAGTTCGACGCCAGGCTCCGGCATCAGCGGTGATCCGGGCCAGGCGGAGCTCATCGGCACCCAGGTCGCCATGGGCGAGAGTCATTGGCCACTCGTCAAGTACTGCGCCGGGCCTGGAGGAGTTCCAGCGCAGTCCATTGGGCGGACCGTTGGGCTGTGTCAGCCCTGGTTGCCTGTGAGGCTGCGGATATGGCACTCAGTGAAGAGGACGTTCGACAACTCGCCAACGAGTTGTGGCGAGCGGAGAGCGATGCGGCGCCGGTCGTACCCCTCAGTTCCCGGTATCCCGGCGCAAACGTCGACGACGCCTACCGGATCCAGCTGGAAGGGATCCGGCTCCGGGTGGGGACGGGCGACGTCGTGCGTGGGCACAAGGTCGGGCTGACGGCTCGCGTCATGCAGGAACAGTTCGGAGTGGACCGCCCCGACTTCGGTCACCTGCTCGGTTCGATGTTTCACCCGGAAGGCGAGCCGCTCCCCGTGGACGCGTTGATCGCGCCGCGGGTGGAGCCGGAGCTCGCGTTCGTGCTGAAGGCGCCGTTGCAGGGGCCCGGGGTGACCGTGGCCGATGTGCTCGCGGCGACCGACTTCGTGCTGCCGGCGCTGGAAATCATCGATTCGCGCATCCAGGACTGGAAGATCGGCATCGTCGACACCGTCGCGGACAACGCGTCCTCGGCCAGGGTGGTCCTCGGTGGCGTCCGAACCCGGATCGAAGACGTGGATCCTCGCCTGATCGGGGTGGTGCTCCGGCGCAACGGTGAGATCGTGGAGACCGGCGCCAGCGGCGCGGTGCTCGGAAACCCCGCACAAGCCATCGCCTGGCTGGCGAACACCATCGCGAGCCGAGGTCGTTCCCTCGACACGGGCGACTTGATCATGCCCGGTACCTGCACCCGGGCGGTCGACATGCAGCCGGGTGATGCTTCGGGACGGCGCGATGGTCGCCGGCTACCTCGGCGACCCGCAGGGCATCGCACGATCCCTCTACGGCGCCGGTTGTGCGGTGATCGAGAAGCACACGACATCCGGAGGGCGGCCGGCTTGATCGGACCGTTCCAATGGACGGATCGGACAGCTGAAGCGGGCACGCGTGGCTGCGAGGATCGCGAGCATGGCACTCAGCGACGAGGACGTACGACAGCTCCCGGATAGCCGTGGCGAGCCGAGACGGGCACGACACCGGCCGTCCGGCTCGGCCGGTGAGCTGAGCAAGGTCGGCTGAGCCCGTGAGGTCGGTCGTGAAGCGACCTGGCGGAGAGGGGTTTCTTCCGGCGCGGTTTCACGGGCGGACCACGTTGGTGCTGCTGCTGGCGGGGGCCCTTTTCGCGCCGTTGGTGGCATTGGAAGTGTTGTTCACCCGCCCGTTCGTCGCTTCGACGTTCGCCAGCATCGCGGCGATCGCGTTCCATGATGTGGCGCGCTATTGGCGGGAGAGGCGCCGGATCTTCCTCTGCTACGCCGCGGCCTTCGCGCTCGCGAGTTCGCTCTCCCTGGGTGCCGCGGCGGTCTCATTGCCTTTCGTCGTTCCTGCGACCGTCACGGCGGTGCTGGTGCTCGCCAGCCGGGCAGGGCGTGCCTACCCGCCGCTGGCCTGCGTCTCCTTCGCGGTGCCCGCGAGTGGTTCGCTCCAGTCGATCGCCGTCGACTGGGCGGCCGCGGCTGCCGCCGCGGTGTACCTGTTGACTGCGCTGGTACCTCTCACCGGTCTCGTGAGCCGGGTCCGGACGGAGGCCTGATCCGCCGCGACGCCGAGGTCGCCGACGGCAGCCGCATCCCGTAAGTGGCGTTCGGCGACCAGTGGAGGCGTCTTGCCACCGGCCTTGGCGAGGCAGCGGGCGTACCGGCGGCAGCTCATCGATTGCGGCAAGTGCCTGCCGGTAGCGACGTAGTTCCGCGCGCTCTGCAATGGCGGGTTACTCGCTGGCCGGCCTTCGCCGCTCAGCAGGAACCCCGCGATCGGGTCCCGCTCAGCCTGGGGCGCGCTGACCTGGTGGTTCGGCACGCGAAAGCTGTCTGCACAAGTCACGTAGCAACCCCTTTTGCGCCGTCCCCACATGATACGAACTTCATATGATATGGTTCTCGTATTGGATAGAAGGAAGAAGGTAACCCGGAACGGGGCCACCGCCCGGGGGAAGGGATTGCCATGATCGTGCTCACCGGGGCGACCGGACTCGTCGGACGCCTCCTCGCCGCCGAACTCGCCGAAAGCCACGAAGTCCGCGCCATCACGCGCTCGCCGCGGAACGCCGGGTTGCCCGCCGGCGTCGAGGTCGTCGAAGGCGACCCGCAGCGGCCGGAAACTCTCGCCGACGCGCTGCGCGGCGCGGATGCGGTGTTCCTCCACTCTCGCGCCGTCGGCGATGCCGCCCACGGCGTCGTCGCGCAGGCCCGGGAACTTGGCGTCCGCCGGGTCGTCGCGCTCGCCGCGGCCAATGTGGACGACCGGCTCGACGCGCAGCCGTCGCGCTTCCGCGGCGACCGCAACAAAGAGGCCGACGACGCGGCCGCGACGAGCGGTCTCGACTGGGTCAGCCTGCGGCCCAGCGCGTTCGCCCTCAACGCGCTGACCGCCTGGGGCAGCCAGATCCGCGCGGGCGACGACGTCCGCTACGTGTACGCGGGCTTCGAGGAGTCGCCGCTGGACGAACGCGACCTGGTCGCGGTGCTCGCGAAGGCCCTCACCGATGACGACCTGCTCGGCCGACGCGTCGACCTCACCGGCCCGGCGTCGCTGTCGCACGAGGAAATGGTCCGGCAGATCGGCGTCGCGCTCGGGCGGCCGCTGCGGTTCCACGAGGTCCCGGCCGAGCTCGCGGCGCGCGGCATGGTGGCCAACGGGCTGCCGGAGCCGTTCGTCACCGCGATGATGGCCCGCTACGCCGCGCACCGCACGCGCCCGCAGTTCCCGCCGACGCCGGAACTCGAGAAGATCCTGGGCCGGCCGCCACGCACCTTCGCCGAGTGGGCCGCCGACCACGCTGACGACTTCGACGCGGCGAGCTGATCGACACGGAGGTCACAGTGCCCGCAAATCGTGAGAAAGTCCGGTTCCGCAGCGGGGGTATGGAGTGTGCCGCCTGGCATTATCCGGGGACGAATGGCGGTTGCGTCGTCATGGCCGGTGGCTTCGGGGTGACCAAGGAACCGGCGACGGACCTGTTCGCGGGCCGGTTCCACGACGCCGGCTTCACCGTTCTCGCCTTCGACTACCGTCACCTCGGGGAGAGCGACGGGCAGCCCCGCCAGGTCGTGCGCGTTCGTGAGCAGCTGGCCGACTCGCGCGCCGCGATCCGGTTCGCCGCGACGCTGCCCGGTGTCGACCCGACGCGGGTGGCGCTGTGGGGCTTTTCCTCCTCAGGAGGTCACGTCTTCCGCGTCGCGGCCGGCGATACGCAGCTCGCGGCGGCCATCGCCCAGACACCGAACGCCGACGGCCTCGCTGTCTCCCGCAACGCAGCCCACCACCAGAAGCCGCTCGCCATGCTCGGCCTCACCGCCCGGGGAACCCTCGACGCCCTCGGGAGCCTCATCGGCCGCCCACCGCTGCTGGTACCGCTCGCCGGCAGGCCGGGAACCGTCGCGGCACTCACCACCCCGGACACCCTCGACGGCGACCGAGCCCTCAACCCGGGTGGCCGGTACCCGGACTGGCGGCAGGAAGCCGCCGCCCGATCAGCGCTGGCACTCGGCCTTTACCGCCCAGGCCGGCACGCACACCGAATCTCGGTTCCGCTGCTCGTCCTGATCTGCGAGCAGGACCGATCGGCCCTGCCCGGACCCGCGATCCACGCGGCCACGCGGGCACCACAAGGCGAACTGGTCCGGCTGCCCGGCGGCCACTACGCCCCCTTCCTCGACGGCCACGACCAGGCCGCCGAAGCCGAACTGTCGTTCCTGCGTAGGCACCTGCTCGACCCAGCACCGGCCACCACGCCGCCCCAGAGCGGTTCAGGAAGGAAAAATGCATGCGTCCAGCCGGAAAACTGATCCTGTCCCTCCTCCTTGCCTTCGGTCTCCTGTTCACGGCGGCACCAGCCCAAGCCGACGAACCCGATGCGCTGAACTGGCCGCATCCCCGGTTCCTCACCTACAACGTCTGTGGCGGCGTCTGCTCCCTCTACCAGGGCTCGAGAACCGCGTGGCGCGACACCATGGTCGACGCGATGGACCACTGGGACGCCGATCTCGTGATGTTCCAGGAAATGTGTTACGGGCAATGGACCCTGCTGCGCGACACTCTCGCGAACCGCACGTCCGGTCCCGCCTACGACTCGGTGTGGGGCGCGGCGCTGCCGGCGAACTCCGGTTGTAAGAAGTGGGGCACCGACACCCGCTATGGCCTGGCCATCTTCGGCAAGGGCAAATCCGGCACGATCGACAACGGTTCCCGCAGCGTCGTCATGCTCCCCAACCCGAGCGGCGGCGAGCAGCGGATCCTGCTGTGCGCCAAGACCACCCTCGCCGGGCGCGGCGTCCGCGCGTGCAATACGCACATCGACTACCAAGGCCGCGATCCCGAGGCGCAGATCGCGCAGGTCGCCGTGCTCACCCGCGACTACGCCGGCCGGGGAGAGCCGGTGGTCCTCGGCGGGGACTTCAACGTACTCCCCAAAGACGTCCGGTTGACCCCGCTCTACGACCACGGCGGCGGCACCGGCATCTTCCAGGAAGTCGACGAGAACGACAAGTCCGAGTTCACCGGCGCGGACTGTCCCCAGTCCGGCGACCGGTGCCGCAGCGGGGAAGCGACCGCTGAACCGTCGTGCTCACCACGTGTATCCGATCCCGGAAAGATCGACTACATCTTCCTGAGCGCCTACTGGTTCACCACCGTGCGCGGTGACGCCGCGGCCTGCACCGCGGGAATGTCCGACCACCACCTGCTGCGGGGTGCCGCCGCCTGGGAACACTGACCACCCGCGCCGGCTGCGTGCGCACCGGCCGACCTCGGTTAGTACATCGAATACCGGCACCTTGGCTTCGGCCGCACCTTGGTGGTGGCCGCCGTGGCTCGTGCCCGTCTCACCCGGTGGACGACACCGCTGCCGGACGGCCCGGTGGCGAAGTCGTTCGTGCCCGGATCGCCATACGCCGACCCGGTCAGTGCGCCCGGTCTCCTCGGCGATCTCGCGTCGCGCGTTGTTCTCGAGCTTCTCGCCGGGCTCCTGGCTGGTAGTTCTCTTCGGTGCGTTGGTCGATGTCGAGGGAGTCGAGCCAGGCGGGGGTGAATTCGGCGATGGTGGTGCGGCCGTCTTCGGGGCCGATCCGGGTTCAGGTGCGCTGTTCGTGGAGCATCGTGCGATGTGGTCGTCGGCGCTGCTGACTCGCTCGGCCGCATCGGCGGAAACAGAACGGCGGTGATCCGCTGCCAACCGCGAGGCTGGTTCGGGTCGGTGGCGGAGCCCTGGCCGACCCTGCGAAGGTGACGCGTCAGAGAACCTTTGGTGATCCACCTGTTCAGGGGGACGCTGCTGGGGCACTTTTCGTGACCCCATTTCGACGCCATCTGGCAGTTCAGCCACTCGCCAGTAGTAGAACTTCTACTCCTCACTGCCAGTGAGAGTCGATCATGGCCCTGACCTGCGGAGATAAAGAATCGCCTAGTCAGATCATGCGCTTCGGTGCCGTTGCTTGCAACCGTGTGTTGTTGAGTGCAGTTGTAACAGGGGGTTTGGAATGGCGGCGCTCGTATCGAACATCCGGCGCAGCCTGCATCGACACGGGGCTTGGATCCACCCGAGCACTACGAGGCCGAGCCAGGTCGTGTAGCCGGCCCGCTCTCATGAGCGGCGTTGCTTGAGGGACCCCTCCTGGGTTGAGGTGCCGCTGAGAGCGGCTCACCGGGACGCACGCTCTGCGGCTCCTTATCGCACACGTCGCCTGACCAGCGATGTTCGTCGTGGGGTGACCTAACCTGAACGCTTTGGGCGGGCGTTGGCAAAGACGGGGTGTCAGGGCGAAGCGAAACCCGAGGAGCTTCATGTCGTCAGACGCGGAACTGATCGGTAGGTCGCTGCGCGGAGATACCGATGCTTTCGTGGAAGTGATCAGCCGGCACGAGACCGCGCTCGGGAACTACCTGGCGCGCAGAGTGGGGCGGCAGGCAGCCGAGGACGTGCTCGGCGATGTGTGGGTGGCGGCTTACGAGTCCCGTGCGAACTATGACCGTTCGTACCCCGAAGCGAGGCCTTGGTTGTACGGCGTCGCGCTGAACAGGCTGCGCCGGCACTGGCGGTCCGCACCGGCCGAGGAGCCGGCGTCGGACCTGACCGGCGTGGCGAGTGACTGGGATCCCTGGCCGGCGGTGGATGTCCGCGTGGACACGCAGGCACTGCTGAGCAGGGCACTGGCTCGGCTCAAACCGGAAGAGCGGGAAGTGCTGGGCCTGGTCGCCTGGGAGGACCTGACCGTCGCCGAGGCCGGGCGGGTGCTCGACATTCCGGCCGGCACGGCCCGCCGCCTGTTGCACCAGGCGCGCAAGGCGTTGCGTAAAGCCCCCGAAGTGGTCGCGCTGCTGCAAGTCCCGACAACGTGAAAGACAGCCCATGGATGAAATGGATCTCATGAAGAATCTGCGTGACGTGCCGTCCCCCGGTCCCGAGGCCTATGACCGTGCCCGCACGGCACTGCAGACGGCGATGGGGGAACCCGTGGCCACGGTCGTGCGACCGAGGCGCTGGTTCTCCTGGCCCAAGGTCGGCGTCGCCGCCGTGGGCGCGGCAGCCGTCGCGGCGGCTGTGGTGATGGGTACGTCAGGCGGCAACGTCCCGGCCGGCCCGTCCGGCGCGGCCCCGCAGGCGGTCGAGGCCCAGCAGGCGGTCGAGGCGCCGCTGGTGAAGCTGGCCTCCGCGGTCCAGGCAGCCGGCACGCAGCCAGGAGACGCGTCGCTGATCATCAACACGAAGTTCGGGCCGGACAACAAACCGGACCTCTACTACACCCTCTACACCGACAAGGGCCAGCAGTTCACGGGCGACTCGGCGAAGACCCTGGTGGACGCAGTCGCCAAGGGCCACGCCGAGCCTGCTGCGCCGTACGAGGGGAAGGTGATGGCGGCGGCCCGTCTTGCCGCGAACGGCGACGTGGACAAGGCCAGGATCGCGATGATCACCGCGTCCAACAATGCTCTGGGAGTCGGCCTGAGCCCCGCCGAGGCCGACAAGGCCTGGGCGGCCGCCCAAGCGGAGACCGCGGAGATGTTCCGCAAGGTCGGCAAGCCGGTTCCCGCCCCCCAACCGCGTCCGACGGGCAAGGACCTGGAAAACCTCATCAACAACCACTTGTGGAGCAACGCCGAACACGCGCTGTTCGCCAACGCCGCCGATGCGGAGGTCCGCGCGGGCGTGCTGAAGCTGTACGCGACCATCCCGGACATGATCGTCGGCAAGACCAACGTCGACGGCCAGGCCGCGCTGACCCTCACTGCGCCCCCCGCCATCCTGGGCGGCAGTGCGGACGTCCTCACCATCAACGCCGACAACGGCCTGCCGATCCGTGAGGAGATCACCTCGGCGGAATCGTCCAAGCGCTATGTGGTGAACTACAAGTCCTCCCGCGTGACCCTTTCCGACGTGGCCGCGGGCAAGATCTGATCTTCGTACCGAACTGTCCTGGGAGGGTCCGAGATCATCTCGGCCCTCCCAAGACAGTTCTGTCTGGGCGTCGCCGCCGTTCTGCGTCCGGTAGCTGCTCATCTGCCGGAGTAGTGCGAGTGAGCTTCCCCAAGATCGTGGGGCCCGACCTTGGCACTGTCGCGCCTGAAATGCGTGTCGTCGTCGGAGTCCGGCGGTTGCCTGGCAAAGCTCGTGAGACTCACTTGGCGGGATCGCCCGCACATCGGCATGACCGGACGGCAGCCGGTCAGCCGGCACGTCAAAATGTGCCGATGAACTTCGAGCATCTCAGCAATGATCGACTCAACGAGGCCGGTGCTTACCTTGCGGCCGCCGAAGCAGTTCGCCAGACGCCTCATCCGGTCGACCTCAAAGCTGAGGACCGACGATGGCTACTCACCGTCAACCACAAGAAGGCGAGAGTGTTTTCTCGCCGGATCAACACAGACCGCCCGTTACGGCGAGCGACCGATCAAGACGTCGGAGGCGTGCACGCGGTGATCTTCGTCGATCTGAGTACCTCCTTGCCGGGCTTCTACGTCGTCCCACCCGAACACTCCACCACCGGGCTAGTCGACCAACACCGCGACGATTGGGAGCTGTTCGACTGAGCAGCGAGGCGGTTCGACGCGTTCACTGCGGTGGTCTGCCGGCCCGTACCGATGGGAGCGGAGACAAGGTGCTCGGTGGTGCTCGCTTGCCGACGTTCGGAGTTGACATCTCGCCGCCGCCCCTGGCCGCAGGGCCGAGCGGCCAGGGGTAGCGGTCGACGCCGCGGCAGCAGGCGAGAACCGGGTCGTCCGATCAGGCCCGGTTCAGTTGCCACTGCTGGTTGGCCCCGCCGTTGGCGGCCCACTGCACGACCTGCGCCCCGTCGCTCGTCGCCGCGCCGTAGACGTCCGCCAGCAGTCCGCTGTCGTGGCTGACGATGGTGTAGTAGCCGTTGCCGGTGGACCGCAGGTACCACATCTGGTTGGTGCCGCCGTTGGGCGTCCACTGCTGCAGTTGCAGCCCGGCCGTGCTGCTGTTGGCGTTGACGTCGAGCACCTTTCCGCTCGGGACGTACTGGAGGGTGTAGGAGCCGTCGGAGGTCGTGGCGATGGTCCAGGTGGCGGTGCCGCTCTGCTGGACCACCTTGGCACCGTCCGCGGTGGAGTTGCCCGCGACAGCGAGCGGCTTGCCGCTGTTGCGGTTGACGATGCGGTAGTTGCCCGGTGCGGGTCCGTCTCCGCCGCTTCCCCCGAGGTTGAAGTACTCCACCGCGTCGGTGAAGACGGGGCTACCGGACTTCGTGGTCGACAGCTGCAGGTACACGCGGTTGCCGGTGGCCGGGGTGGTGAAGGACACCGGTTGGGTGACCCGCGAGCCGAGCGGGACGGTCAGGGTCGTGCTTCCGGACGCGACGACCGCGCCGTCCGGCGCGTCGAGCCGCGCCGTCCAGGTGAGGCCCACCGAAGTGTCGGCGAAGTCGTCGTTGAAGACGGTGATGTTGCGGGTGACCGTGGCGTTCCGGGCGTAGTTGGGCACGGCCTGCGGCAGAGGGAAGGTGCCGTTGGAGTCCGAGACGCCGGAGGCCGACCAGAACGGCAGGTCGACCGCGGCCACCGGGTTGAACGCCGCCTGCACGCGCTGGATCTGCGGGTTGCTCCAGGGGTCCGGGAGGTTGTCCGCGCCGTAGACGGGGCGACCGCCCTCCTCCGGGGTGAAGTCGGTGGTCCGCACTCCGGGCACGACGCCGGCCCAGGCGGACAGCAGTGTGTACGGACGCAGGTCGGTGGCGTTCTTGCCGCGCTTGGCCAGGGTTGCCGTGGCGAACCACTCGAAGCCCTGCTTGGTGTTGCAGGCCGGCCAGATGTACTCGCCCTCGCCGTCGGGCCGCCCATTCACGGTCTTCAGGCCCTCCCCGTACCTGCCGAAGCCGTCGACGTAGTGCGGGAACACCGCGAAGTTGGCGTACGTCATCCCGGGATACCCGTTGAGATTCCCGTCGACGCCCACCTCGGCAATGACCGGCCGGGTGCCATCGTTGCCGTTGATCGCCGCGTACAGGTCCTTCTCGAACTGTTCGGAATCCTGGCCGCTCTGGTTCGGCTCGTTGACCTGGCTCCAGCGGATGACCGCGGGGTGGTTGCGGTCGCGCAGGACCAGCGCACGGGCGTGGTTGACCATGTTGTCGTGCCCGGCGATCCAATCCTGCTTGCCGGAGGAGCCGCGAATCGCGGTCTCGCCGATGATCATCAGGCCCATCTCGTCGGCCACGTCGAGCATGTACGGGCTGGCGGGCTCCTGGTGGATGCGGGCCACGTTGTAGTTGAGCCGCTGGTAGTTGTCGACCGCCTGCGGCCAGCCGCCGTTGCCGGGCGACGGGGGCAGGAAGCCGGGCAGGGTGTCGTAGGCGTCGCCCTTGCCGCCGTTGTTCACCCGGTCATAGTCGGCACCCTGGAGGTTGTCGCCGCGGAAGTTCACGCGCACGCCGTTGAGGTAGTAGTAGTCACCGTTCTGGGTGGCCTCCCGGAACCCGAACCGGTACGTGGCGTCGCTGGTGTGCCCGTCATCGCCGACGGCATGCACCGCCAGCCGGTGCAGCTGCGCCCGGTACCCCGACCGGTACGGCACGTTGGGCCACCAGTACGAGGTGCTGTCGAGGTTCCACGCGACCGGCCCGACGGTCACGGTCACGGTCGAGTGGGCCGCCACGGTGACCGTACGGCTGGGCAGTTCCGGGTAGCTGAAAGCCGTTCCGTTGTCGGACGACAGCGACCCGGTCAACGTCACCGACCGGGAACTGCCCGACGTGTTACGCACCGACACGTCGTAGCTCAACGTCTTGTTCGCCACCGACGTACGCACGAATGTGTCGCTGACGTACACCGCCGGGTACGTCCGCAGGAACGCCGAACGGTAGATCCCCTGGGGGACCGCCTCGGACCAGTCGGCGGCGTCGGGCACCAGGTACCGGCCGTTGGACGCCTTCAACGCGCCGCGGCCCTTCACGGCGACGCTGATCGTGTGGGTGCTACCGGGGGCCGCGTAGGCGGTGATGTCGAAATTCGACGGCGTGAACGCCGTGGTCTGCGTCGCCACCACCCGGCCGTCGACCGACAGCGTCGCCTGGTGATTGACCGCTCCGAACTCGATCCACGTCGACTGCGGCTGACCCGAGTCAGGCACGGTGATGGTGCGCGAGTACACCGCCTCGTTCACGTCGGTGAAGCCCTGCTTGTACCAGCCGCCGCCGGGCACGGTGATCGAGGTCGCCCCCCGACCCGCCGGCGTGAAACTCCACGTCCCGGCCAGGTCGACCGAAGCGATCGCGGCGGCGCCGGCAGCTGCGGCCGCGGGGGCTGGCTGTGTTGCGACGGCCGGCTGTCCTGCGGCGGCGGGTTGTACCGTGTCGATGATCGCGAGGAGTGTGGCGCCGGCCAGCGCTGCGCGGGCGAGGCGCTGGGATAGCGTGCGAGGGTTGTTCTGACGCATCAAGAAACCCCTTTCGAGGGTGTCGCGTCTACGGGGATACACCGATCATCGGACCCATCGTCACTACCCGCCGGGGCCGCCAAAATGGAGAGGTCCACTATGGACTCGTCTACCGGCTCCATGCCCGCGGAGCAGGGCATCGGTCGGTAAGCAATCGCGTTCGAACCGGTTCGACAGAACGATAAGCGGGGTCGACTCGTGGTGTCAAACACGTCTATGGCTTGCGGCGAAAGAAGAGCGCAATCCCGTGAAACTTTCAAAGCCGCAACTGGATGCTCCGCCGTCGGCGGTCCACTGGATGACCCGTTCTCCGTCGTTAGTTGCGGCGCCGGAGACGTCGGCTAGCGGCCGGTTACGCCCGTCGTTGGGCACGTACGACCCCTTCCGTTACGTGAGCTGGACATCGCGGGCGATGGTCGGCCTGCTGCGTTCTCGCGGCGCGCGTGGGAATCGACGGCAAGGTTTCGGTGTTCGGTCGGTGTCCGGATTCGGCTCGCGGCGTGATGCTGCCGCTTACGCCGCTGGGTTGGAGGTGGATCGGCGTCGGCGGGTGTGGATCGATCCGGCCGACAGCGCCGTGACGGTCGCCGAGTGGGTGGCGCGGTGGTTCCGGTCGCTGGATCTCGATCGGCGGACGATCGAGACCTACCGGAGCCGGCGGCGGTGCCACATCTTGCCGAAGTTCGGGGACGTGCCGCCGGGTGCGATCACGGGGCTGGGCGTGACCGAATGGGCCCGACAACTGGAACGGGACGGGTTCGCTCCGTCGACAGTGAGCTCACAGCTGAACCTCCTGTCGATGCTGCTGACCGATGCCGCCGATGAGCGGCTGATCCCGTTCAATCCGGTGCGGCGGCGGAGGCGTCGTGGCCGGCGGTCACGGCGGGCGGTGCCGGAGCGGGTGTGGGCGACGCCGGAGCAGGTGGTGCGGATCGCCGAGCAGGCCGGCGTCCTCGGCGGCCCCATCGCGCGGCTGCTCATCATCACCGCGGCCTGGACCGGCTGCCGGTGGGGCGAACTCGCCGGCCTGCACCGGGACAACGTCGATTTCCGGCGTGGTCTGCTGGTGATCGATCCGTTGGTGGGGGCGCTGCACGAGTCGGGGTCGATGCGATGGCTCGGTCCGCCGAAGACCCGGGCCTCCGCCCGGCCGATCGCGCTGCCGCCCTTCCTGGTCGCACTGCTACGCGAGCACCTCGCCCGGCACCGGCATGAGTTCGTATTCACCACGCCGAGCGGAACCTGGTTGTGGCGCTCGACGTTCCTGCGCCGCGTCTTCCGCCCCGCGGTCGACGGCACCGAGGCGTCCGGGACGAAGGCGGAGTGCGCGGCGGTCCGGCCGGGCTTGACCTTCCACGGGCTGCGGCACAGTCACAAGACGTGGCTGATCGCCGGCGGCGTGCCGGAGATCGCCCAGGCCCGCCGGCTCGGTCACCACCTGGACAACCGGGTCATCGAGACCTACTCCCACGTCGCCCCGGAGGTCGAGCAGCGGCTGCTCGAGGACCTCGAGCGCCGCTGGCACACCGCGGCACCGCCGCCACCGACACCGAGTGTGGTCGAGGGTGGGCGGATGGCGCCGGTTGTCCCCCTCTTCGCCACGGTGGGGTCACCCGACGGACGAGCCCGGGAGCAGCGGGAACACCGCACCGCCGCCGCGCCGGGGCAGTGCTCCAGTTCTGCCCCAGCAGGAGCACAAGATCACGCCGCAAGCCGATCACCGAAGATCGAACCGACACTGCAGAAAACCCCTCCGACCAGCCCGGAAGACTGAAACGAAGGGGTTCATTGCGATGTGGAGCTAAGGGGACTCGAACCCCTGACCCCCTCACTGCCAGTATGGGCCGAACATGGCCCTGACCTGCGGGTATGGAGAACCTGCTGGTCGCGTGGCGCAGTTGGCTGCCGTTGAGTGCGGTCCTGTGCAGTTGGATGCGGTTGGCATCGTGGCTGTGCTCCAGGTTTGCTCCACATTAATTGGCGAGAGACCGTCGCTGGCGGCCTGCACGGGTTTGTTCTGAAACTCGTTCAGGGAGGCTGCGCGTGGCGCTCAGTTGGGTTCGCACGTGCGGCAGAGTCACGCTCGGGCGCGTTACCTCCCGGTGATTTCCGCGATCATGGTGTCCATCGTGTCCCTCGGCGCTGCGGCCAGAAGGCCTTCAACTATGCCTTGACAAGCGTCCTCATCGCGGCATGAGAGTGCATTCGTTGGGTCATGGAATCTGCGTGCCCAGTAGCGGTTCGTAGTTGGCATGTGGCTAGATCCGACGGCTCGGCTGGCGGGACGCCCAAGACCGACGTGTTTCAGGCCGCCCGGGTCGTGCTGCGCTACGACTCGGCGCACCTACGGCCGACCGTCCCCGCTACGAGGCCGAGCTGACCAAGCTGGCTGCCTGCAAACGTGGCCCCCGCTGCCGCACTTGAGTCAGTCCGCGCTACGGCATAGTCGAGGTGCGGACGTGCCTAGCATCGATCCGACGAGTCACTTGCGTTCATGCGCACATTCTTCAGCGCCCGTTCGTCACCTCGCGGATGAGCTGAACGACCTCGGGAGCCGTGTCTACGTTCCGGACGTTCGGCAGAGTGATCGACTTGTCGTCGGATGCGAACGCCTGTTCCGGATGTGACTTGGCAGCAGCGGTGACTGCGTCGTGCATATCGCCGCCTGTGGTGACGACCAGGCGGCAACGGAGGGCGAGAACGCCGTTGAGAAACGGCGCGATCGTGTCGGGCCGCCGGTTCGGGGAGATGAGGTGTTGAGCGTTCACCGGTTCGCCCTTGGTCTCCGCCTGGATTGCTCGCCAGATCTCCGGTGCGTCGCCTGAGGAGGTGCTGGCGAGGCAGATGCGGGCATTGCGCGAGATGTTGGCATAAGCGACTGGCTGCGGCGCAGGCTCGGCGGGGCGCAGGAGAACGGTCGCTGTGACTCCTGCAACAGCCAACAGTACACCGAGGACGGCCCAATGCAGTCGTTTCACGATTTTCCCTTTCCGCGAACGACCCGCCGGCGCAAGAACCAGCCGAGCGTCATCGCCGCAACTGCGGCGATGACGCTCGCCGTCCACGGCCAATGCGAGGTGTTCGTATCGGTTGTGACGGCGGGAAATCCGGTTGCCGTCGTGGGTGCCGAGGTCAAGGCCTTCAGCGGGTTCACGATGCCGAATCCGTAGTGGTCGTCATGGGTGGCGTCGCCGTGACGATCGGCGGTGTCGATCAGCTGCCGGATGACCCGCCCTGCAGGAAGGTCGGGCCATTTCGACCAGACCAGCGCGGCGGCGGCAGCGACGTAGGGCGCGGCGTAGCTGGTGCCATCGCCACGGAGGTATCCGCCGTGGTTGTTCGCGGACGCGATATCCGTGGCCGGAGCGGCCAGTGTCGCTTGTGGACCTGATTGGCTATCCGGCCAGAACTCGTTACCGGAATCGACTCCGGTGACGGCGACCACGCCCGGGAAGTAAGCCGGATATGACGGAGGATTTCCGTCGCGACCACTGTTCCCGGTGGCCGCGACGACGAGGGCGCCGCGTTCGAGAGCGTGGCCGACTGCGGAACGCAGATTTGGGTCGGGTACTGATATCGATTCGGAGATAGTGATGATCCGGGCGCCGTGGTCGACGGCGTAGATGATTCCCTCGGCGAGTGAGACCGGTTGTGTCTCGCCATCGATTGTGACTCGTACAGGGAGAATCTTGGCGTCCGGCGCCAGGCCGATCATGCCGGCACCCGCATCGTTCTTTCCGGACCCGGCGATGATCGCGGCGATCGAAGTTCCGTGCGAGTCCCGGGAACGGTCCGACTGACCGCTGTCGCCGGCGACACCGGCAAAGCCGGTGCCCGGGAGAACCTGCCCGGCCAGGTCCGGGTGGTCAGCCTGGCAGCCACTGTCGAGGACCGCGATCGTGGTCCCGCGGCCTCGTGCCATCGCCCACACTTGTTCCGCGCGCAGATGTTGGGAGTCCAACGGCCATTCGGCTTCGCGCTCACCGGCCGCCGACGCCGGCGTCACGGTCATCACCATCATTCCGGCAAACAGGACAAGGAACAACTTTCTTCGCACCAATGAAATCCTCCCGCCTCGTGCAGTGTGGAGCATAACCGTTCAGGTACCTCAATGGACTAGTCCAAAACGGACCTTCCGGGACAAGACGGTTCCACGTATTGACTTTCCGATCTCAAGTGTCTGATTGTTGCGTTGCTGCGCCTCCAGAGGGGGAGTGCGCCCGATACTGGGGACGTGGTGGGCGTGAGCCGCTGGCGTGTGCGATTTTCCGGAAGGGCGCAAAGAGTCGTTAGCTGGTTTCTCGCGGTCGTGCTGATCGCCGGGCTGACTGAGTCGGCGGGCATCGCGTCGGCAAGCGTGTGGACGCCACACCAGGCTTCCGGCACCGCGGCCGGAAAGTCACACCAGGCGCCATCGGCACTGTCGACGAAGCAAAAAGGGCGCCCGCCTGGAACCAAGCCAGGAGCTCCGGAAGCCGGTCCGCAGCTGCCTGCGGTGACCCCGCAGCTGTCCAACTCGGAACGAGCGACGTCCACGGCGGGGAACGCGGACGCGCGCACACCGACCCGGAAGCCGAAGCAACGGTCGGAAGTCGTCTCGGACCGGACTCCCACGACGAAAGTCTTCGCCAACGACGACGGCAGCTTCACCGCGCGGGTCTACAGCACCCCGGTGCACTACCGAACGGCGACGGGGGCATGGAACGACATCGACGCCACCCTGGTCCGCGGCGGCGACGGTGCCTGGCACGAAAAAGCGAACTCGCCGGGCGTCACGTTCGCCGCGACGGCCAACGCACCAGAGCTGGTCTCCGTGCCGCTGACCGGCGGGGCGTCGATCGGGTTCTCGCTGCAGGACTCGGCACCCGCGGCCGGCGAACCCGACGGCAGCGCGATCACCTACCCAACGGTTCGGCCGCACGCGGACCTCAAGTACCAGGCGACCGCTGTCGGAGCCAAGGAGACCCTCGTCCTGCACGACGCGTCCGCGCCGACCAGCTGGAGCTTCCCGCTGCATCTGACCGGCGTCACCGCGAAGCTCGGCGCCGATGGTCGCAGTGTCGAGTTTTCCGACGCGACGGGCCGCGTGGTCGACACGATCACCAACGGCTTCATGGAGGACGCCAAGGTCGATCCGCGTTCGGGTGACGGCGCGATGTCCATCGGCGTCACCTACGCCCTGGACACCGCCAACGGCCAGCAGGTGCTGCGGGTGAGCCTGGACCCGGTGTGGCTGCGGGACCCGGCGCGTGTCTTCCCGGTCGCGGTCGATCCATCGGTGTCCGACCTGAACACAGTGTCCTCGACGTATGTGATGAGCCCGTACAAAAACAACTACAGCAGTGACGCCGAACTGAAAGTCGGGACGTTCAACGGCGGAGGGAACGTCGCCAACTCCTACCTGAACTTCAACGTCGGCGCGGCTCTCGCGAACAACTACGTCGAGGCCGTCACCCTGGACCTGGACGAAATCTGGTCCTACTCCTGCTCGCCCCGCCCCGTGTACGTCGCGCCGATCACCAGCGGCTGGTCGGTGTCGTCGATCAACCAGTACCCCGGACTGTCCTACGGCGGAGTGATCGGCAGCAACAGTTTCGCGGGCGGCACCAGCTGCGGCGGCCCGGTGTGGCAGTCGATCGACCTCGGCGACAACCCTTCCGCCGCCGGGACCCAGCTCGTCGAGAGCTGGGCCCACGGCGGCGGGAACCTCGGCCTCGCCCTATACGCCAGCGGCAGTGACACCTACGCCTGGAAGCGCTTCGACAGCGTCAACTCCCCCTACCCGCCGTACCTGTCCATCACCTACAGCCCGTACGGCGCGGACTACCGGGTCTCCAACAGCTACGTCCAGCCAACCGGAACCGCCGCCGGTTCCCAACAGGTCACCGTGACCAACCGGGGCACGGGGACCTGGACCCCGCCGGGCACCACCCTGTCCTACCAGCTCTACACCACCAGCTGGCAGCGAGTTTCCGTCACCGCGCCCAAAACCTCGCTGCCGCAGTCGGTCGGCCCTAACGGATCGGTCACCGTCAACGCCGCCATCGGCGCGGTGACACCCGGCCAGTACTACTTGTGCTGGGACATGCAGAACGGATCCACCTCATTCAACACCGGCTACGGGGTGCCGACGTCGACGTGCAGCCTGATCAACTCCGCCAACACGCCACCGCAGATCGACTCCGCCAACCCACCGTCCAATGTGGTCCTCGGCTCGCTGACCCCACAGCTGATGGCGACCGGGCACGACCCGGACAACTACCCGGCGAGCGGCCTGGACTACGACTTCGTCCTGTACGGGCCGCCTGCCGCGGGGAGCAGCACCCCGCCGACGCTGGCCGACTCCGGCTGGGTGCAGACACCCAACTGGAGCGTGCCCGCAAACAAGCTGGCGTGGAACCAGACCTATTCCTGGACCGTCGCCGTACGCGACCACCTCGGGCAGAGCGCACCTTCGGTACCCGCGTACTTCTCGACCGCCGTGCCGCAGCCTCTGATCACCTCCCACCTCGGCACCGCGGCAACCGCCGAAGCCGGCCGCGGCTTCGACGCCGGCGTCGGCGACTACACCAGCACCGCCACCGACGCAAACGTCGCCGTCACCGGCCCGGCACTGACGATCACTCGGTCGTACAACTCGCTCGACCCGAGAACCACCAGCTTGTTCGGCAGCGGCTGGTCCACCGCCTACGACATGGCAGCCACGCCGGACAGCGACGGCTCCGGCAACGTCGTGGTGACCTATCCGGACGGCCGGACCCTGCGCTTCGGCCTCAATGTCGACGGCACAACTTTCGCGCCACCGCAGGGCACCTACGCCACGTTCAGCCCCGTCTCCGGCGGCGGATTCACCCTGACCGACCGTGGCGGCACGACCTACACCTTCGGCCGCCACGTCGGCGCGAGCTGGAAGCTCACCACCGTCACCGACGCCGATGGCCGGACCGAAACCCTGACCTACGACGCCGGGGGCGCGCTCAGCACGATCACCAACACCGCCGGCGGCCGCTCACTGCACCTGACCTGGAACGGCGCCCACGTCGGCCAAGTGAGCACCGACCCGGTCACCACCGGCGGCGCCCCGCTGACGTGGACCTACAGCTACGCCGGCGACACGCTCACCAAAGTCTGCCCGCCGACCTCGGCGACCCAGTGCACGACCTACGGTTACACCAGCGGCAGCAGTGCCGGTTCGCACTACCGGTCCACGGTCCTCGACGCCCAGCCCTACGCCTACTGGCGGCTCAACCAGACCTCGACGGCGACCACCGCGGTCGACGAGGTCGGTCCGAACCTCGGCACCCTCAACGGCACCTCCACCGCGACATCGTCGAGCACCTCCACACCTCACCCGGGGTCACCCGACACCGCGACGGCGTTCGGCGGCAACGCATCAGTCCGCTTGCCGGACAACCTGGTCGGGTCCGCGACCTACCTGTCCGTCCAGCTCTGGTTCCAGACGACCGCGAACGGTCCCGCCGGCGTGCTGCTGTCCACCGGACACAGCCCGATCGGCAGCGCCAATCCGAGCTCCGGATCGATGCCCGTGCTGTACGTCGGCACCGACGGCAAGCTCTACGGCCAGTTCTGGACCGGCGCCGTGGCCCCGACCGTATCCGCGGGGAAGGTCAACGACGGTGCCTGGCACCAGGCGACACTGACCGGACAGGGCACGACGCAGTCGCTGTACCTGGACGGCGCCCTCGTCGGCACCAAGGCCGGGCAGCTGGGCAACTACGATCCCGAAGACTTCGTCGGCGCCGGTTACGTGAACACCAACGCCTGGATCAACGGCCCGCCCGCCGGCTGGAGCTACTTCTCCGGCAACATCGCCGAAACGGCGTTCTACACCCACGCCCTGGGCGCGCCCGCCATTGCTCAGCAGTACGCCGCCGGAACCACCGCCGCAGCCGAGTTGACGTCGGTCACCAGCCCGAACGGAAAGACAGCGGCGCAGGTCCAATACGACAACGTCATCGACCGCGCCACCCGGGTCACCGACGCCAACGGCGGCAGCTGGACCATCGGCTCACCGTCGTCCTCCGGATCCAGCGCCCAATACCGCGGCGCCGTCCTCAGCGCGCTGCCGCGTAACCACTGGTCGCTGGGGGAGTCCTCTGGTACCCAAGCCGCGAACCTGATGACCACGGGCAACGCCCACGGCAACGGCTACGACCCCATCGGCTCGGACGGATACGCGACCTACCACAACGTCACCCTCGGACAGCCCGGCATGATCACCGGCGCGGCGGACACCGCGGCCGGCTTCAACGGCACCAGCTCATGGGTCGCCTTGCCACAGGCTGCCAACGGCGACTTCGGGCTGTGGTTCAAGACCTCCAACCCGGGCGGCGTTCTCCTCGGCTGCCAGTCCCAAGCACCCGGCACCTCCGGTGTCCCGGCCGACGCCCACCCCGAGTTGTACGTCGGCACGGATGGCAAGCTCTACGGCGAACGATGGGACGGCTACTACACGCCGATGGCTTCGCCGTCGGGAGTCGCCGACGGGAAGTGGCACTTCGTCGCTCTGGTCTGGGAGAGCGACGGGGCCGCCTGGGACGAGAAGCTGTACCTCGACGGCATGCCCGTGGCCACCCGGAGCAAGGACGTCGGCGACTGTGACGGCGACGACACCACCTACGTCGGTGCGGGCTACATCAGCAGCGCCTGGCCGGCCGCGCCGACGGCTAACCCGCAGGGATACTTCACCGGTTCCATCGCCAACGTCACCAATTTCGGCTATGTGACGCCGAACGCCGGCACGATCAAGGCGTTGTACGACGCGTCCCACGCCGCGGCCACGAGCACCACACCCTTCACGACGGTCACGGTCACCGACCCCGGCACTGCGACCTTGAAGTCCGTCTACGACCCCGCGGGCGGCGGGCGCCTCGTCGCCGCGACGGACGGCCTTGGCAACACGACATCTCACAGCTACGACGTCAACGGCTTCCCCTACCGGACAACCGATCCGGACGGCGCCTACGTCCTCACGACCCATGACACCCGCGGGAACCTGCTGTCCCGCACCACCGGCGACACCAGCGACTGGAACACCGCCACCAGCTACTACACCTATCCAGCCGCCGGCACCTACGCGAGCACCGACCCCCGCGACGACGAACCCACGGCGTTTCGCAACGAAAACTCCGCGGACCAGAACGACACCACCTACCTCACCGGCTACAGCTACTCCACCCACGGTGACCTCCTGACCGTCACCGACCCACTCGGCGGGCAGAACACCAGCACCTACACCACCGGCACCGAGACAGCGATCGGAGGTGGCACCCAGCCGGCCGGGCTGCTCGCCACCCGCACCGACCCGCTCCACCACGTCACCAGCTACAGCTACGACAACGCCGGAGACCTCGCCCAGGTCATGCTGGCCAGCGGAGCCCGGACGACGTACTCCTACGACAACCTCGGGCGCCGCACCGGTCAGACCGACTACTCCGACACCTTCCCCATCGGGATCACCACCGCCTACACCTACGACGGCAACAGCCGCCTGCTCAGCAGACTCGATCCGGCCACGACCGACGCCGTCACCGGCAGGGTCCACACCAGACAAACGAGCCTCACCTACGACCCGGACGGCAATACCCTCACATCGACCGTGTCGGACACGACCGGCGGCGACACGGCACGCGCCACAGTGGACACCTACAACAGCCACAACCAGCGCGACAGCCACACCGACCCGCTGAACCACCGCAGCACGTACGGTTACGACGCCTACGGCAACATCAGCACCACCACAGACCCGAGCGGCAACAGCTACGCGTACAGCTACAACGCCAACCGGCAACGCCTGACCACGACGCTGCGGAACTGGACCGGTGACCCGAACGCCCCTTCGCCCGCCGCCGACCTCGTCCTCGACTTCCGCTCCTACGACCCGGCCGGACTGCTCGCCCTCGACACGAACGCCATGGGGCGGCAGCACGCCTACACCTACACCGCCCGCGGCGCCCTCTCCACAGACACCCTCAGCGGTCCCGGAGACCCCGCAACCTTCTTCCGGTTCTACGACTACGAGCCAGCCGGCGCCCTCTTCGAGATCGACCAGGGCCCGAAAGACAACGTACTGCAGACCTACTACTTCCATGACGAAGCGGGCCGGATAAGCAGTTACGCCCGCCTCACCGACAGCTGCACCTGTGACGGCCAGACGACCATCGGCTACACCCGCGACGCCGCGGGGAACATCACCAAGCAGTCCGAAGTGGACGGTACGAGCACCTACGACACCGACTACACCTACGATGTCCTCGGCGACCGGACGTCCCAGACCGTGCACAACGGGTCCGCCGACCTCATCACATCGTGGACTTACGACCAGCGCGGCGTCGCGACCTCGATGACCGATCCGCGCGGGACGGGCTACACCACCGACTACACCCACGACGCCCTCGGCCGGCTGACCACGACGACAGCGCCCGCCACGAGCGTGGAAACCGGCGGCGGTGCGCCGGTCCAGGCCCGGCCGATCAGCCAGACCGGCTACGACACCTTCGACGAACCGACGGCGACGTCCGATCCTGACGGAAACATCACCACCGACACCTACGACGCCGACGGGGAGCTGCTGGCCGTCTCCTCTCCGGCATACACACCGCCGGGGACCACGACGAGCCTCACCCCGACGTCCAGCCGTACCTACGACGCCCTCGGCAACGTCCTCACCAGCACCGATCCGCTCGGCAACGTCACCACGAACACCTACGACCAGCTCGGCCACCTCGCCCGGCAGAGCCTGCCCACGGCCGGCGGTACCACCCCGGTCTGGCGTTACGGCTACGACCTCGACGGCGACCTGCTCTCGGCCACCGATCCGACCGGGGCACGTCACGAAGCCACCTACGACGCTGCCAGGGAACAGCTGACCTCGACCGACATCGTCCGCCAACCCACAGCCGCCGCCTACACCACCCAGTTCACCTACGGCCTCAACGGCCGCTTCCTCGGCCTGCCCACCATCGTCACCCAGCCCGGCGGGCAGCAGACCAGCTACGAATACAACCGGCTCGGCGAAACCACGTCCGAAACCGACCCGCTCCAGCACAAGACCACCTACGACTACGACGACCTCGGCCGCGCGACCCGCACCACCCTGCCCGACGGCACAGCTACGACAAAGACCTACGACCCGGCCGGTCGACACACCGGATCGGCGGAACTCGACGCCGCCGGAACCACCCTGGCCACCACCAGCGCGACGTACGACCCGGCGGACAACCTGGCGACCAGCACCGACGCGACCGGCGCCACAACCGTCTACAGCCACGACGCCCAGGGGCGGCTGACCCAGCGCGTCGACCCGGTCTCGGCCGGATCGACGATCACCACCGGCAACGGCTATGACGCTGCCGGCCACCTGACCCGGTCCACCGACGGCGCGGGCCACGTCACCACCTTCACCTACAACAGCCTGGGCCTGCTCGAGTCGAAGATCGCGCCGCACGTCGCCGGATACACCACCACCGCCGACAGCACAGCCACCCTGTCCTACGACAGCGCCGGCCGACCGACGGCGGTCTCGCTACCCGGCGGAGTCGGCACGTCCGTCACCTACGATGCGCTGGGCCGCGTCACCGCAGAGACCGGCACCGGCGCACAAGCCCCGACGCCCAACCGCAGCTTCGGGTACGACGCCGCAGACCGCCTCACCTCCGTCGGCGCGCCCGGCGGCACCGAGACGTTCACCTACGACGACCGCGGCGACCTGCTGACCGCCGCGGGCCCCGCCGGCACCAGCAGCTTCGGCTACAACAGCAACGGACAGCTGACCACTCGTACCGACCGGGCCGGCACCGCAGCCTTCACCTACGACGCCGCCGGGCAGCTGGCCACCGCCACCGACCCCCAGACCGGCACCACCGCCACCTACGGCTACAACACGATCGGGCAAGTCACCTCGATCGGGTACGGCACCTCGGCCGCCACCCAGACCAACACCTACAACGACCAGCACCAACTGACCGGCCAATCCCTGACCGCACCCGGCGGCACCGCCGAGGCTTCGATCACCTACGGCCACGACCCCGACGGCCATATCACCAGCCTCACCACCGCCGGCACCGCGGGCGCCGGCGGTACCAGCTACGGGTATGACCAATCCGGGCGGCTGACCTCAGCCACCAGCGGCGGCACGACGACGACCTACGGCTACGACGGTGCGGGCAACCGAACCCAGGCCGGGTCGGCAACGGCGACGTACAACGAACGCAACCAGCTGGTCAGCGCCGGTTCCACGTCGTACACCTACACCGCTCGCGGAACCCTGTCGTCGAAGACCTCCGGCGGGACGACGACCGGCTACACCTTCGACGCTTTCGGCCAGCTCGGCACCGACGGCACGAACAACTACAGCTACGACTCCCTCGGCCGCATGCTGACCAGCGGCGCCAATACCTTCAGCTACGACGGCACCACCAGCGTTCTCACCGGCGACGGCGCCGACACCTACGGTCGCGGTCCCGACGGCGATCTGCTGTCGGTCAGCCGGGGCGGGCACTCGGCACTCGCCTTCACCAACGCCCACGGCGATCTCACCGCGACCTTCACCGCCGGCGGCGCCTCGCTCGACGGTTCCACGGCATTCGATCCGTACGGCCAACAGGCCGCGGTCTCGGGAAACAGCTATGACCTCGGCTACCAGGGTGGCTGGACCAGTCCCACGACTGGCTTCGTGGCCACGGCGTCGCGCTGGTACAACCCGGCGTCAGGCGGGTTCACCAGCCAGGACACCATGCAGACCATCGGCGGGTCGGCAGCGACCGGCAACGGCTACGCCTACGGTGACGACGACCCGCTCGACAACCTCGACCCCACAGGCAACAGCTCCTGCGGCGGCAAATCACGCGGTAGCAGCTCGAGTCGGGGTGGTTCCCGCGGCAAATCTCGCGGCAAGCCACGCCCCGCCGGCGCGGCAGTCAGCTACCTCAGCGAGGCCGACATCCAGGCGGCCCTCTCCCTGGGCGGCTCCCTTTCGTGGTCGGACAGCTACGAAATAGCACCGGCGCCGACCTGGCACTGGTCCTCGGGTCCCTATGTGACCGAAGAGGGCGACATCTACGAGAACGGTCGCCGCGTAGGTAGCGGCGGACGCTACTTCTACGACGAACTGTTCGAGGAATTCTTCGAGGGCGGCCTCTTCCCAGCGTCCGCTGGGGAGTGCGATGTGCCCGACGGGCCGCGCAAGCCGACTGCCGAAGACGGCATCACCCAGAAACCGATCAACGAACGGCCGAGCGGACAGAACACTGCGCCGACCCAGCCGGGTATGAAGAACGGTGACAGCGGCCCTGCCGACGAGCCGGCGAACACTGGAACCGAAGCAGACGTCAATCCCGCTGAGGTCGCCGGCGAAACTCCGTTCCAAGGAGCAAGCCAGCCGGTCGAGCCGGACTTCGGTGAGTCACATGGCGGTGACCCGGGAACCGGATGGGACGCCACCACTGACAGCGGCGTCGACGAAGACTCGACTGGCCAGCTCGATGACCAAATCAAGGCAAGAGAACCGTTACGAGGGCCCGACGGGCGATACATTTCGGATCCGAACCGCCCCGTTACCTCGTCGACCTACGATCGAGTCAATCTTCGCGAATCCACGAAGGCCGCGGTTCGTGCCGCGCAGCCGCAGGACGAGGACGGAAACTACATCGATCCGAACACCGGTAAAATCATTCCGAAGGACGGCCCGTTCCACTACGGACATAGGCCCGGGTTCGAGTATTGGCGAACCCGTGACCGTGCACAGCTGGAAGAGTGGACCCGGCAGCGGTTCATCGAGTACGAGAACGAACCCTCGCATTACTGGATCGAGGATCCGTACAGTAACATGAGCCATCTCTACGAGCAACGCTAGGAGACATCGACATGGTTGACCGCCAAGGGCGCTCAGAGTTGCATTACAGTGCGCTTGAGGGTGCCGCTGACCAGGCTCGCGCACTCCTGGCGGCCGGGCAGGACCCAAACCTTGGGGATCGTGACGGTTTCGTTCCACTCCACCTGGCGGCACAGCAGGGAAACGTGGAGGTCGCCGAGGTGCTGCTTGAGGCCGGGGCAGTTGTCGATGCGGTCAACAAATACGGGAACACACCCCTGTTTGTAGCGGTCTTTAATTCGCAGGGGCGCGGTGATGTCATCCAATTACTTCGTCGACATGGGGCGGATCCGCGCAAGACCAACGATTCAGGGCAAACTCCCGTTGGCCTGGCTCGACTTATTGCGAATTATGATGTCAAGCAGTTCTTTGAAGACGTCCAGTAAAGTGTGATCCACAGGCAAATGGACTCAACGGCGGCCGAGATCACGACGGAATGCGGCAACTACGAAATTTGGTAGCTCGGCGGTGATGCCATCGCGAAGCACCGCTGAGAAGAAAGGCTGTCGTCAGGGGACCGTCGGTCAGAAATGACAAGAACATCACCAGACTCGGTCGCCCGTTCCAGGCGGAACCGGACTTCCAAGCGGGGAAGTTCAACATCGATATCACCGCTGACGCCGAATATTCGGAACGAATACATCTCAACCGTGACTACATCGATTCGAAGGAGAATCTGCTGACCTACCGGAGGCTGACCATCCCGGAGATGATCGAACTCTTCGGCGAAGCATGACGGCCTGCCGGGTATGCTCCGACCGTTCGCAATCGGCCCGACCTTGTGAGTACGCGACATGACCCACGCAACCTACGAAGACCGGGAGTTTCGCCACCTCAGGCTCGACGAGCGGCCGTGGACGCTCGCCGGTATCTCGGTTCGGGGCGGCGAGTTGTTCGACTGTGCGATTGTGCAGGTCGACGATCCGGCGTACCCGATCCGGTGATCGACTCGGCGATCACCGGAACGCAGCTGGTCAACAGTGCGGCGATCGGCGTGCGGTTCGAAGACGTCACGGTCACCGACTGCCCCACACCGGCCGACCCGGTGTACCTGGACGGGTGCCTGTTCCGGCGTGTCGTCCTGCGCGGGCGGCTGGGTTCGTGGATTTTCAACGAAATGCCAAAGTCGGTCCCCGGTGACCGCGGGGAGGCGTTCGCCGAAGCCGAGCGGCAGTTTACGCGGAAGGCGAGTACGCGCTGGACATCAGCGAGGCGGTGTTCGAATCCGCGTCGATGTTCTCCTTGCCGGGAGAACTCGTCCGGCGCGATCCGGAGACGCAGTTCCTGGTGCGCAAGCAACGGTTGGCCGGAGCGGACCTCTCGACGCTGCCACGGTCCGTCCAGCGCTGGCTGAAGCGCGTGGCCCGCAGCCCGTTCGACTCCACCGTACTCGTCGTCGGCCGCGACGAAGTGGACTTCAAGGAAAGCCTGACGCTCCACCGGAAACTGGTCGACCTGGGCATCGCCGAAGCCTGAAGACAAGGATCACCGTGCTGTACACCTACTTCGCGGCAAAAGGAGGCCGAGAGGCGGAAATGGCCGCTGCTCGCGTCGGCAACGAACTCGACGGCTTGACGGTCAAGGGAGTCGATCCGATGGACGAACTTGCACGACTGGAAGCGGTTCTCACGGGGAGAACCTCGACGAGATCCGATCCGACCCGCGGCACGGCTTGGTGGTTGCAGAGTTCAACGACGACGACTGCGTTGTCCTGCCGTTGACTGATCCGCTGACGAAAGCGCTCGCTTCAGCTGAGCCGGACGTCCTCCGACAGGCGGTGTCGAATGCCGTCGGTGCGGGAGGTGCCTTGAGCATCGTCGCCGAGCGGCCAGCACTGACGGAGTTCGCGGCGGAGCTGGCAGCGCTGGCTCGTCGCGCCGTCTCAGATGGTCAAAAACTCTATTGCCGAGTCGCTTCTTGATTCTCTTCGGCGTCACCCTTGTCGCGGGTGAGTCGGATCGATCTCCCGAAAGCCGAACGGCGTTACCTCACTCGCCGGATCGAAGAACTGGGTCCGTGAAGCGGCGGGTCATCACGGCGCCGGGAGCCGAGCCCCGATCGGCCGGCCGCGTAGTTCACGATGATTCTCGAAACCGAGCGCACGCAGCCCGTCCGTCGCAAGGGTTCATCCGTAGTCAAAAACAACCGAGGTCACATCACACGAGCGAAACCACGGCGCAGGCGGAGGGCGATCGCGCAGGCTGCTCGACTGATCACCGGAGATCGTCCGGATTCCGACGTTGCTATCGGCGGTTCGCGTCCAGCACCAATACCGTCATGTCCAGAATCCGCTGGTAGTAATCGCGATCGCAGGCGTTGAACTCGGGGATGACTCGGATGAGTTGCTGTTCGCATTCGGCGAGGACCTTCCATCTCCGGTCGTCCAGGAGATGTTGTTGCGCCAGCCAGACGGCGACACAACCGGCTGGGTGCGCGTCGAGCATCACCATGTCGATGCCTCCCAGGTCGGCACCTCGCCAGCGGCTTGGGAACGGCGCCTTGCGATGGGCCTCGAAGAGCGTCCTGACAGCTGCCCGCCGACCCGTGAGATCCACCGGCTTTCCCCCTCTTGACTTTGGCGAAGCAATGGTGCGGGCGCACGCTCATCGGCATGTGCGTGCGTCGCGGCCCCCGAGGTCACCGGCCCTACCAAGCGACCAGCAGCTCTGTTCGGTCGGAGATCGCGTAACGAGCCATCGGGAACCACGACTGAGTACCGACTCGCCGGGAGTTCATGCATGTCGATGACCGGGGCGACTGCGTCGACCTCCAAGCCGCTGCCGGGGGTCTGGCCGTGACCTGATCGAGGTGACACCGGTCGGAGTGCGGTTGACCTGCGTCGGCGGCGTGCACGACGTCGGCAACGGCACACCGCCCTGACCGGTCGCGGTGGCCGGTCAGCCGCGCGGGAACGGCGTGCGCAGGACACGCGCGGCGAGCACGGCGCAGACCAGCGCGATCGGGATCTCGGCGAAGACCGCCATACCGATCGCAGTGGCCAGGTCCGGGCCGGGCGCCGCCGCGGTGACGTCGAACCAGGCGTCCACCAGCAGCAGCACCGCGGTACCGACCGCGGTCAGCACGCACCGGCTGTCCCGTCGCAGCAAGAAGCGGCCGGTGGCGAACAGCGCCAGCGCCTCGCAGCTGTCCAGACCGACCCAGACGAGCGACCAGTGCGCGTCCCGCGCGCTGGCCGGCAAGGTGACCGAGAGGTAGAACACCCACGGGATCATCGCGAGCCCGGCCAGCACGAAGGCGACACCGAGCGCCCCCGGCCGGCGTCCGCCGGGGCGGTCGGCGCGGGCGTCCGGACGCCCGCTCCTCGGCCGGGACCCGATCCGGCCGGGGACGGGGTCACGGCTGAGGCTGTCCGTGGCGGCGAGCATGGCGGTCGTCCCCTCTCCGCCCGGCGTCGGCGTCTGATGGTGCGCCGGGCACGATCACCACTCTGGCTGCCGTGGCCCGGCGAATCAGTAATGCGGCTTTCCGTTCCGGGGGTGGTGCTAGGTACAGGCCGAAGCGGGCGTCAGCGCCATGGAGCACCGGTCACGCGGTCGATACCTTGGGGACCATGAACACCGTCCTGGCGCCGATCGGCCGCTTCCTGCTGGCGCCCTGGCGCGGGCGGGCGTGGCGCGACCTGTGGTTCGTGCTCCTCTCCTCGGCGCTGAGCCTGCTGCCGCTGGGTCTGATCGGGCTGCCGTGGGCGTTCTTCGCACCGAGCTACCTGCCGTCGATCCTCGCCTGCGCCTTCCTCCCGCCGCTGGCGGCGGTGCTGCTGGGCCCACAGCTCACGACGCTGCGCCGGTACGCGTACTACGAGATCCGGGGCGCCCAGATCCCCCGGGCCCCGCACACGGCCCGGGACAAGGCGTCCGCGGACGCGCCGTTCCTCCAGCGGATGCGCGCGCGGCTGCGCCACCCGCGCACCTGGCGGCAGGCCTGCTTACTTCGTGATAGGTGCAGTGTGATCGCTTCGTGCGGTGGGCGGGCTGACAGGCTTGTCGCCTGACTGGCGCAGCAGTGCTGCGTGCTCTTCAAGCCCGGGTGCTGCGAACGATGTGCGTCCTCGGTAGACACGAGTCGCTGTCCGCACACGAGCGTGGGATGGTCCCGACGGGTGACTGGGTTGCCCGAGTCGTTGTGCGTCAGACAATTGCTTCTTGTAAGGCTAGCAGGTGGGAAGGTTGCAGTATTTGGTTGTCGGCTTCGAGTCGCGTCGGGGTGATGCTGGTTCTGCCTCGTTCGATCGGGCGGCTTGGAGGTCGTCATGGCGTGGGTTGAGCAGACGGGTCAGGCTTCGTGGCGGGTCCGGTACCGCCGCGCGGACGGAACTGTGGGGTCGGTGCCGGGTTCTCGAGTCGCCGGAGCGCGGATGCGTACGCCGGTGACATGGAGTCTGACCAGCGTCGGCAGGTGTGGATTGATCCGGCGGGTGGCCGGCTCGTGTTGCGGTCGTGGGTGGAGCGGTGGTTTCCGGTGCAGGATCTGGATCCGCGGACGGTGGACAATTACGAGAGTTACCTGCGGTGTCATGTTCTTGTCCGGTTTGGTGCGACGCCATTGGGGGAGATCACGGCGTTGGATGTCGATGCGTGGGTGAAGGAGTCGCGGAGGCGGGCTACGCGGCGGCGACGGTGGCGAGTTGGGTGAAGCTGCTGTCGATGATTCTGAGTGATGCGGTGCGGGAGCGGTTGATTCCGGTCAATCCGGTGCGGCAGCGGCGTCGGCGTGGCCGCCGGTCCCGGGCGATGGTGGCAGAGCGGGTGTGGGCGAGTCCGGAGCAGGTGCTGCGGATTGCGAATCAGGCCGGTGTGCTCGGGGGAGAGGTGGCGCGGTTGCTGGTGATCACGGCGGCGTGGACGGGGTGCCGGTGGGGTGAGCTGGCGGCTCTGCATCGCGACAACCTCGACCTGGAGGCCGGTCGGCTGGTCGTCGACGCCGAGGTCGGTTCCCTGCATGAGTCGCGAGGCCGGCGGTGGTTAGGTCCGCCGAAGACGCCGTCGTCGGCCCGCACGATCGTGTTGCCGCCGTTCCTAGTCCGGCTGCTGCGTCGGCATCTGGAGACGCATCCGTTCGAGTTCGTGTTCACCAACGCGTGTGGCACCTGGCTGTGGCGGTCGAGCTTCGACCGGCGGGTGCTGCGCCCGGCGATCGACGGCGGTGGCGGTAAGGCGGGGGTGCGGCTGTATGCGGTCCAGCCGGGGTTGACGTTTCACGGGTTGCGGCACAGTCACAAGACGTGGTTGATCGCCGGGGGTACGCCGGAGATCGCGCAGGCGCGCCGGTTGGGTCATCATCTGCCGAATCGGGTGGTGGAGGTGTATTCGCATGTGGCGCCGGAGGTGGAGAGGCGGTTGCTGGCCGATCTGCAGCGCCGCTGGCTTAAGGCGACCCGCAGTCCGTATCCGAAGGGGCTGAGGCCAAAGTCGGCAGCGACAGGCCGACCGCGGACAGCCCCGTCGGCAAAACACACTCGATCGGGGTCGGCTGCCCCTATCGCCGCTGGCGGGAGGGGTCAGCTCGGAGGCACTGCCTGTGAGCGGCGGCGACGTGGCGTCAGAGGTTCCGTGGGCGGGAGCGTGGTGCTCCAGAAGTGCCCCAGCAGGGACACCGATGCGTCGGTCGAAGCGAATCACCCAAGATCGTCCCTCAACAGCAAGAAACCCCTCCGACCTGCCGGAACGGCGTGACCGAAGGGGTTCTGCGAGAGAGTGGAGCTAAGGGGACTCGAACCCCTGACCCCCTCACTGCCAGTGAGGTGCGCTACCAGCTGCGCCATAGCCCCGGAGCGAAGTTCAACTCCGCATCTCGTGTGTCCATACATTACACCCCGCCCAGCACCCCTCCGCGCGGGGGTCCCCACACTAACGACAACCCTCTGACCTGCGGCTTTACACCTTATTTTTAGTCGTGTATTGACTCCGGGTGTGGCCGCCGTTACATTTTGCGCGGTTGTGACGCCGAGGTCCCCGCCCGTTACGCCGCGTCTACCCAGACCGGGCACGCCTCTGCCGTTTCCTGCTCTACGAACGCCGCCCACGGCGGCAGAGGAGGTTTCGCATGAAGAGGACGCTGGTGCTGCTGTCCGCAGCATTGGCCCTGGTCGCGGGCACTGCCACCGCACCCGGAGCCCAAGCCGCCGTCACTCCCGATGGCTGGTACACCGTGACCGCCGCGAACAGCGGGAAGTGCGTTGACGCGCGGGCCGCCGGGACCGCGAACGGCACCGTTGTCCAGCAGTACTCCTGCAACCAGACCGCGTCGCAGGAGTGGCAGTTCCAGTCCACCGGCGACGGCTACTTCCGGGTGAACGCCCGGACCAACCCGGCCGCGGCCTGGGATGTCACGAACGTCTCCACCGCCGATGGTGGCCTCGTCCAGCTGTGGACCTACTCCGGCGGCGCCAACCAGCAGTGGCAGGCCGTCGACGAGGGGAACGGCCGGTACCACTTCGTCAGCCGCAACAGCGGGAAGTGCCTCGACGTCCCCGGGGCCTCCGCCGCCGACTCCGTCCAGCTCCAGCAGTACGCCTGCAACGGCACCACCGCGCAGTCGTTCACGCTGAACCCCGTGAACACGACCCAGCCCGGCCAGCCCGACTTCGGCCCGAACGTCGTCGTCTTCGACCCGTCGATGCCGAGCTCGACCATCCAGAGCCGCCTGAACAGCATCTTCGGCCAGCAGGAGCGCAACCAGTTCGGCAGCCAGCGCTATGCCGTGATGTTCAAGCCGGGCACCTACGCCAACGACGTCAACGTCGGCTTCTACACGCAGGTCCTGGGCCTCGGCCTGAGCCCCGACGCCGTGACGATCAACGGCGCCGTGCACGTCGAAGCCGACTGGTTCCCGCCGCAGAACGCCACCCAGAACTTCTGGCGCGGTGCGGAAAACCTGTCCGTCAACCCCACCGGCGGTGCCGACCGCTGGGCGGTGAGCCAGGCCGCGCCGTACCGCCGCATGCACGTCCGCGGCGACCTGCAGCTCGACGACGGCGGCTGGGCCAGCGGCGGCTGGATCTCCGACACGAAGATCGACGGCCAGGTCCGCTCCGGCTCGCAGCAGCAGTGGATCTCCCGCAACTCCCAGTTCGGCAGCTGGTCCGGCTCCAACTGGAACATGGTCTTCGCCGGGGTCCAGGGCGCCCCCGCCAACACCTTCCCGACGCCGCCGTACACCACGGTCGCCCAGACGCCCGTCGTGCGCGAGAAGCCCTTCCTCTACATCGACAACGCCGGCAGCTACCAGGTCTTCGTGCCGAGCACCAAGACCAACGCCTCCGGCACCAGCTGGGCGAACGGCACCGCTCCCGGCAGCTCGATCCCGATCGACCAGTTCTACATCGCCAAGCCCGGCGCGAGCGCCGCGGACATGAACGCCGCGCTCGCCGCCGGCAAGAACCTGCTGGTCACGCCCGGTGTCTACCACCTCAACCAGACGCTGCGCGTCACCCGGCCCGACACCGTCGTGCTCGGTCTCGGCATCGCGACCCTGGTGCCGGACAACGGCATCACCGCGATGACCGTCGACGACGTCGACGGCGTCAAGGTCGCGGGCCTGCTCATCGACGCCGGCACGACCAGCTCGAACACGCTCATGCAGGTCGGCCCGGCCGGCTCGACCGCGAACCACGCGGCGAACCCGACGTCACTGCACGACGTGTTCTTCCGGATCGGCGGCCCGGCCGTCGGCAAGGCGACGAACAGCCTGGTGGTGAACAGCGGCAACGTGATCGGCGACCACATGTGGATCTGGCGCGCCGACCACGCCGCCGACAACAGCTACGTCGGCTGGACCACCAACACCGCCGACACCGGCCTGATCGTCAACGGCGACAACGTGACGATGTACGGCCTCTTCGTCGAGCACTACCAGAAGACGCAGGTGGTCTGGAACGGCAACGGCGGCCGCACGTACTTCTTCCAGAACGAGATGCCCTACGACGTGCCGAACCAGGCGAGCTGGATGAACGGTTCCACGCAAGGGTTCTCCGCCTACAAGGTGGGCCCGAACGTGACCAGCCACGAGGCGTGGGGGCTGGGCAGCTACTGCTACTTCAGCACCAACCCCTCGGTCGCGAGCGCGCACGCCTACGAGGCGCCGAACACCGCCGGCGTCCGGTTCCACGACATGGTGACCGTGTCGCTCAACTACCAGGGCACGATCACGCACGTGATCAACACCACCGGGGCGGCGACGCCGACCGGCACCAAGCCGGTCAACCTGGTGAGCTACCCCTGAGCACCGGCGTGCGCCGTGGTGGCGGCCGCGGCGCACGCCGGTCCTTTGTGGATACGCCCGAACGGGGTGTTCGGGAAGCCGCCGGCGGGTGGTCGTCGCGATACTGGGGTCCCCAACGATCCGGGAGCGGCAGATGACCTCCTTCGCAGCGTTCACCGTCGTCGAACCCCGTCGGGCCTGGCCGCTGGTCGCCGTCCGCGGCGTCTTCGCCGTGCTCTTCGGGCTCTTCGCGCTGATCTGGCCCGGCGCCACCGTGCTCGTCCTGGCGATCCTGTACGGCGTGTACGCGATCGTCGACGGCATCGGCGGCCTGATGCAGGCGTTCCGCCCGGGCGACGCCGCCCACCGCGTGGCCTACGGCGTCCTCGGCGCGCTCGGCATCATCGCCGGCATCCTCGTCCTGGTCTGGCCGGGCATCACGGTGCTGCTGCTGGCCCTGCTGGTCGGCCTGTGGGCGATCGTCACCGGGATCGCCGAGATCGCGGCGGCGGTCCGGCTGCGCAAGCAGATCCGCGGCGAGGCGTTCCTCATCGCGGCGGGCGCGATCTCGGTGCTCGCCGGCGTCCTCATCGTGATCAACCCGATCGCCGGTGCGTACGGCATCGCCCTGCTCGTCGGCATCTACGCGGTGCTCTACGGCGTCGTGCTGCTGGTTTTGGCCTTCCGGCTCCGGAAGCTCGCCGCCTGAGTAGCGTGCGGGGGTGTCGACCCGCGAACTGGTGGTGCTGGGCACCGCGAGCCAGGTGCCCACGCGCCACCGCAACCAGAACGGCTACCTCCTGCGCTGGGACGGCGAGGGCATCCTCTTCGACCCGGGTGAAGGCACGCAGCGGCAGATGCTGCGCGCCGGCGTCGCCGCGTCCGACGTCACGCGCCTCTGCGTCACGCACTTCCACGGCGACCACAGCCTCGGCCTGCCCGGGGTGATCCAGCGGCTGTCGCTGGACAAGGTGCCGCACCCGGTCCACGCCCACTTCCCGGCGTCCGGCGCGCACTACTTCGCGCGGATGCGGCACGCGACGGCGTTCTACGAGCAGGCTGACCTGCGGGAACACCCGATCACCGAGGACGGCCCGATCGCCACCGGCAAGCTCGCCCTCGAGGCCCGGCGGCTGAGCCACCCCGTCGAGGCGTTCGGCTACCGGCTGGTCGAGCCGGACGGCCGGACGATGCTGCCCGAGCGGCTCGAGGAACACGGCATCGGCGGCCCGGACGTCGGCAGGCTGCAGCGCGAGGGCCACCTCCGAGGCGTCAGCCTCGACGACGTCAGCGGGGTCCGGCGCGGCCAGCGGTTCGCGTTCGTGATGGACACCCGCCTGTGCGACGCCGTCTACGCCCTCGCCGAGGACGCCGACATGCTCGTGATCGAGTCGACGTTCCTCGCCGAGGACACCCAGCTCGCCCGCGACTTCGGGCACCTGACCGCGCAGCAGGCGGCGCGCGTCGCCGCCGAGTCCGGCGTCCGGCAGCTCGTGCTGACCCACTTCTCGCAGCGCTATCCGGACCCGGCGCGCTTCCTGGAGGAGGCCAAGGCCGAGTTCGACGGCGAGATCGTCGTGGCCGAGGACCTGGAGCGGGTCCAGGTGCCGAAACGGCGGTCCTCCCCGGACGGGCGCGGCGCGCCGTAGGCTGCATCCGTGAGCCAGCCGATCCTGATGACCGTCGACGACGATCCCGCCGTGTCCCGTTCGGTCGCCCGTGACCTGCGGCGCCGCTACGGGAAGGACTACCGCGTCATCCGCGCCGACTCCGGCCAGGACGCCCTCGACGCGCTGCGCGAGATCAAGCTGCGCGGCGACGCCGTCGCGGCGATCCTCGCCGACTACCGGATGCCGCAGATGGACGGGATCGCCTTCCTCGAGAAGGCGATGGACCTGTTCCCGCACGCCCGCCGTGCCCTGCTGACCGCCTACGCCGACACCGACGCCGCGATCCAGGCGATCAACGTCGTCGACGTCGACCACTACCTGCTCAAGCCGTGGGACCCGCCGGAGGAGAAGCTCTACCCGGTGATCGACGCGCTGGTGGAGACCTGGCGCGCGGTCGGCGACCGGCCCGTCGAGGAGGTCAAGCTCCTCGGCCACAAGTACTCGTCGCCGTCGTTCCACATGCGCGACTTCCTCGCGCGCAACGCCGTGCCGTACCGCTGGTTCTCCGTCGACGAGCCCGAGGGCAAGCGCCTGCTGCAGGCGGCGGACGCCACCGAGGCCGACATCCCGGTGGTCGTCACCCCGGACGGCACCGTCCTCAAGCAGCCCAGCGGCAGCGAGATCGCCGACGCGGTCGGCTTGTCGACCCGCCCGGCGCAGGAGTTCTACGACCTCGTCGTGATCGGCGGCGGTCCCGCAGGCCTCGGCGCGGCCGTGTACGGCGCGTCCGAGGGCCTGCGCACGGTCCTCGTCGAGAAGAAGGCCACCGGTGGCCAGGCCGGCACGAGTTCGCGCATTGAGAACTACCTCGGCTTCCCCGACGGCGTCTCGGGCGCCCAGCTGACCGACCGGGCGCGGCGCCAGGCCCAGAAGTTCGGTGCCGAGGTGCTGACCGCGCGTGACGTCGTCGGCCTGGAGGCCCGCGGCTCGTCGCGGGTGATCACCTTCGGCGACGGCAGCGAGATCGCCGCGCACTCGGTGATCCTCGCCAGCGGCGTCACCTACCGCGCCCTGGAGGCCGACGGCATCGAGGAGCTGAGCGGCCGCGGCGTCTACTACGGTTCGGCCTCGACCGAGGCGCCCGAGTGCAAGGGCGAGCACGTCTACATCGTCGGCGGCGCGAACTCCGCCGGGCAGGCCGCGGTGTTCTTCTCCCGGCACGCCAGCGACGTCACGATCCTGGTGCGCGGCTCGTCGCTGGAGGCGTCGATGTCGCACTACCTGATCGAGCAGATCGCCGGCATCGAAAACATCCACGTCCGGACGCACACGACGGTCAAGCAGGCCCACGGCGACGGCCACCTCGAGCGGCTCACGCTGTGCGAGGACGGCGTCACCGAGACGGTCGAGACCGGGCACCTGTTCATCTTCATCGGTGCCGCCCCGCGCACGGACTGGCTCGGCGAGGACATCCAGCGCGACGACCACGGCTTCGTCCGCACCGGCCCCGACCTCCTCACCGCCGGGCAGCGGCCCCCCGGCTGGCCGCTCGACCGTGATCCGCACTACCTCGAGTCGTCGATCCCGGGCGTGTTCGTGGCCGGTGACGTGCGGTCCCAGTCGGTCAAGCGGGTGGCGTCCGCGGTCGGCGAGGGCGCGATGGCCGTGACGCTGGTACACCGGTACCTGGAGGAACAATGAGCGCACTGCCGCGGGAAGAGCTTCGCGGCCTCTTCCTGTTCGAACACCTTTCCGAAGCCCAGCTCGACTGGGTCGCCGCCAACGGCGTCCTGGAGCAGTACGAGGGCGACACCTTCGTCATCCGCGAGGGTGAGGAAGCGACCTGCTTCTACGTGATCCTGAACGGCGCCGTCCGGATGACGCGGCTGGTCAGCGGCACCGAGGTCGAAACCAACCGCTCCGACCAGCGCGGTGCCTACTTCGGCGCGACGCAGTTCTTCGTGCACCAGGAAGCCGAGCACCGCTACGGCGCTTCGGTCCAGGCTCTGAGCGATCTGACGCTGCTCGCGCTGCCCGCCGCCGAGTTCGCCGTCGAGTTCCGCCAGTGGTTCCCGATGGCGACCCACCTGCTGGAGGGCATGTACCTCGGCTGGCGCAACAGCGACACGGTGATCGGCTCGCGCCGCCGTCTCCTGGCGCTGGGTGAGCTGTCGGCCGGCCTGACGCACGAGCTGAACAACCCCGCGGCGGCCGCCGTCCGGGCGACGTCCGCGCTGCGCGAACGCGTCGCCGGGATGCGGCACAAGCTCGCCTTCCTGGCGAAGAAGGACATCGACCCGGAGCTGCTCTACCAGCTCATCGACGTCCAGGAACGCCTGGTCAAGCAGGTCGCGCAGGCGGAGAAGCTGACCGCGATGCAGCAGGCCGACCGCGAGGACGAGATCACCGACTGGTTCGACAACCACGGCATCGACGGCGGCTGGGACCTCGCCGACATCTACGTCCGCGCCGGGCTGACCACGGCCGACCTGGACAACGTGCTGGAGCAGGTCGGCGACACCTTCATGGACGGCGCCGTCCGCTGGCTCGCCTACGCGCTCGAGACCGAGATGCTGATGGGCGAGATCGAGGACTCGACCACGCGCATCTCCGCGCTGGTCGGCAAGGCCAAGCAGTACTCGCAGATGGACCGGGCGCCGCACCAGTGGGTCGACGTCCACGACGGCCTCGACTCCACGCTCGTGATGCTGTCCGGCAAGATCGGCGACGGCGTCCGCGTCGTCAAGGAGTACGACCGCTCCCTGCCGAAGGTCCCGGCCTACCCGGCCGAGCTGAACCAGGTCTGGACGAACATCATCGACAACGCCCTGGGCGCCATGAAGGGCGAAGGCACCCTGACGCTGCGCACGTGGCGCGTCGACGACCAGATCCGCGTCGAGATCGGCGACACCGGCCCGGGCATCCCCGCGGACATCAAGCCGCGGATCTTCGAGCCGTTCTTCACGACGAAGCCGGTCGGCGAGGGCACCGGGCTCGGCCTGGACATCTCGTGGAAGATCGTCGTCGAACGGCACCAGGGCGATCTGCGCGTCGAGTCCGAACCAGGGAACACCCGGTTCGAGGTCTGCCTGCCGACGGTCGAGCAGGCCTCGCTCTGATGAGCTCCGTCCCGACGGTCACGACCGAACTCGGGGCGCTGGTGGGGCTGGCGGGCGACGGCGTCCGGCGGTGGCGCGGGATCCCGTACGCCCGACCGCCGGTCGGCGAGCTGCGGTGGAAGGCGCCACGGCCGCCGTCGCTGCCGCGCGGTGTGCACGTCACGGCGGAGTACGGCCCGCACGCGATGCAGGCGCCGGACCCGATGAACCCGTCCGCGGTGTGCGACGAGGACTGCCTGTACCTCAACGTCTGCACGCCGGAAGGGCCCGTGCCGGCGGGTGGGTGGCCGGTGCTGTTCTGGCTCCACGGCGGCGGGTACCGCGTCGGCCACGGCGAGCAGCTGGGCGACGGCGAGGAGTTCGCGCGCGCCGGCATCGTCGTGGTCACGATCAACTACCGGCTCGGTTCGCTCGGCTTCCTGCACCTCGCCGGGATCTTCGGTGAGTCCGAAATGGACGCCGGGGTCTGCGGCCTGCTCGACCAGATCGAGGCCCTGAAGTGGGTGCGCCGCAACATCTCCGCGTTCGGCGGCGACCCCGCGCGGATCACCGTCTACGGCGTTTCTGCGGGCGCGAAGAGCCTCGGCAACCTGATGGGCAGCCCGCTGGGCGCGGGGTTGTTCGCGCAGGCGATCAGCAGCAGCGGCGGCGCGGACCACGTGGCGACGCCGGAAGCCGGGACGGCGCTGGCCCGCCGGCTCCTGGACGAAGTCGGCTGCCACGACATCGACGCGCTGCGGGCGTTGCCGGCGAAGGAGTTCGTCGAAGCGCAGGAACGGATCCTCACCGGCTTCCAGGCGCTGTGGCTCTGGCGGCCGACGCTGCATCCGCGCGTGCTGCCGGAGGTCCCGATCGAGCCGATCCGCCGGGGGAGCGCGGCCGGGATCCCGCTGCTGATCGGCTGCAACAGCAACGAAGGCAGCACGTACGCGCTGATGCTCGGCGACGACGTCGCGACGGCTCCGGCGTCCGACGTGCTCGCGAGCATCCTCGGCGACGAAGGCGCTTCGCGGCTTCTCGAGACATACCTCCGCCGCGTCCCCGACCTCAAAGCCGCGAAGATCGCCGCGATGGGCGACGAACGCTACGGCATCCCGACGCAGCGGCTCGCCGACGCGCAGTCCGCGCACGCGCCCGTCTACCGCTACCGCATCGACGTCGCGGCGCCCGGCGTGCCCGAACAGCTCGACGGCGGCCACGGCACCGAGACGACCATGGCGTGGAAGACCCCGCTGCCGCTCTACGCTGAGGCGACCGCGGTGAACCCCGCCCGCGAGCGCGCGGCGTTGCTGATCCACCGCTGCTGGGTGCGGTTCGTGCACGACGGCGTCGCGTCCGCGGACGGTCCCGAATGGCCGCCGTACGGCCCCGAATTGCGGCCGGTGCTGGTTTTCCGGGAAGACACCGATCTGGTGCTCGACCCGCGGGCCGACGAGCGGAAAGCCTGGGGCGACGCGGAATGGGCGTCCGGGACCTGGTTTCCGGTGCTCTGACAGGGTTTCCGTGATTTACCCGTGTGAGTGATGATGTTCGAACGGGCGTTCGAGTAGCTTGGTCAGTGTCAGCCAATCCGGGCTGGCACAGGCAAAAGGGGAGCTATGAACGCGTTCCGAGTTTCGGCAGAGTCAGCGTCACGGCCGCCGTGGTCAGCCAGGTCAGCAAATCCGTCAGGGGAATGCGGGAAAGCCGTTCCGGCCATTCCTCCGCCATTGTGTGCAACACGAGTTCGTCGCGCCGTGGCTCGACCTTCGTCAGCTTTATGCCCGGCGGGAGTTCCGGCAGCGGAAGCACGATGGGGCGGAAGCGGGCCGGTGGGCGCAGCTGCCGCCGTCCGATGTGGAGTGTCCGCGGCACGAGCACCACGGCGTCGTCCGCCACCTGGGCTTCGAGCGTCAGGTGACCCCACTGCGGGCGCTTGGCCCAGTGGATCTGGAGCAGCCCGCTCTCGGCCGGGGCCGCGACGATCCCGGGGCGGACCGCCGCCACCCGCTCGCGCAGCACATCCGCGGACACCGCGATGTGCAGTTCGACCCGCGCGGGGATGGCGGCCGGCGTGGGCAGCGAGCGGAGGCGGACGTCTTCGGCGAGCACGGTGACCCGGCGCAACGGGATGCTTCCCGGCTCGCCGTCGTCCTCGGTTGCCGACTGCGGCCAGTCGACGTCCTCGGCGACGATCCGGACGTCGCCGACGCGGCCGGTGGCCAGCCGGAGGCTGTCGGCCGGGTAGTCGAGCTCGGTGAGCGTGAGGCCGACTTCGCGGTCGCCGACCTTCGCCGTCAGCCTGCGGCCGACGAGCTGCTCGGTGACGGTGCGCGCCAAGGCGGCCGGGGTGACCGGGACGTTCGGGAGCAGGGCACGCCCGGCCGCGGCCAGCCCGGCCAGCTCGGGCCAAGGCGACCAGCCGTCGAACCACCTGCCGTCGCTCATCCGTCCAGTGTCGCTGAAGAACACCGGTGGCGGCGACGGCGGGTGGTCCGGCGGCGCGGGTGGGGCAGCGGTTCGCCGCCCGTCACCGGCCCGCGAAGCGGGCGATGATGCCGGTGACGACCAGCCAGAACACCGCGGCCAGGCCGAAGTCGAGGATCACGGCCAGGCTCGGGCTGTCCACCGGGAACAAACCGGGCCAGAACAAGGCGAGAGGAACCGCCAGTGACTTGATGAACTGGAAGAAGGCGTTGCCGGCGTTGGCACCGGCGAGCACCATGATCATGTAAAGAACTTCGATCCCCGCGAAGATCGCGCCGATCGCCGTGATGACCCGCACGGCCGTGTTCCGTCTGGTGGTGGTTCGCCAAGGAGACATGCCCGCAAAATTCCCGGATCGGGTGACGGATCAAACGCTCCAAGGGGCAGATTGCGCCGTTCGGCCGCTTCCTGTCGCTCTCCGCTAGCTGGATAGCGCGCTCAGTGAGCTTCCTGTGCGTCCTGTTCACGGCGTTGTCGTGGGTGCTGCCGCACGCCTTCACGTCCGACCCGGGCGTGCTTGCCGAGATCCCGCACGCGTGGTGGTTCTTCGTCGCGCTGCAGCCGATCGCCGGGGTGGTCTTCGCCCTGGACGGCGTCCTGCTGGGCGCGGGCGACGCCGCCTTCCTCCGCAACGCCACCCTGGGCTTCCTGCCGCTGATCTGGGCGTCCCTGGGGTAGGACGGGCATCTGGACCGGCCTCTCCCTCTTCATGCTCCTCCGCCTGCGGCGATCCTGGCCCGCTGGCACTCGGGCAACTGGGCGATCACGGGCGCCACCCGCCCCGCCTGACCGGTCGGCTCGCGTACCCAGAGGGTCGGCTCACGAACCGACCTCCAGGTACGCGAGATGCCCTCCAGGCACGCTAGGTGCGGGCCTTTTCGGCGCCGCCGAGCAGACGGGCCACGGCCCAGTCCTGCACGGCGAGCCCGACGGACTTGAACACCGTTCGTCCGTTCACCACCGGCGGGGTGCGCAGGGCCTGACCCAGCTCGAGCAGCGCACCTCGGTCGAGGAGCCCGGTCTCCACGGCGTGGATCACCTCACCGGCCTCCTCGAGGGCGGCGCCCACCTGGTCCACCACGACGAGACCGGCGGTGGCGAGCAACCCGGCGGGAAGCTCCCGCATGGACGGCAGGTACGACCCGATCGCGTTGACGTGAACCCGTTCGGGCAAGTCATCGACGGCGAAGAGAGGAGCGCGAGACGAAGTAGCGCAACAGACGATCTCCGCGTCGGACACGGCGTCCGAGGCGCTCGAAGCCACCCGCGTCACCATTCCGGGGAACTCGGCGGCCATCCGTCCCGCGAAGGCCTCGGCCCGCGACCGGTCGCGGCCGAACACGGCCAGCCGGCGCACCGGGCGCACCGCCGCCACGGCGCGCACCTGGTCGGCGGCCTGCGCGCCCGTGCCCAGCAGGGCGAGCCGGTGGGCGTCGGGTGGGGCGAGGAGGTCCGTCGCGACGCCGGACGCCGCGCCCGTGCGCAAGGTCGTCACCTCGACGGCGTCGGCGACCACCTGGCCCTCGGCGGTGTTCCAGACGAGCGTGCCCAGGATCATCGGCGTGCGGCCGGCGACCAGGCTGAGCGTCTTCACGACGGTCGTCGACGACGGGGTGTGGCAGGCGCTCATCACGAGCGTGGTGCCACCGCCGAAGGACAACCGTTGCGGCACTGCGAAATGTCCGGCGGCGAGGTCGAGGAACGCCTCCCGCACCGCGTCGACGGCGGCCGTCATCGGCACGGCCTTCCGGACGTCGTCGGCGTCGAGCATGCGCGCGGCCCTCCCGGGTCGGGGTCTGCCGCTAGCCTGACGGGATGTCCGAGGCCACGCAAGATCCGTGCGAGGAGCAGCGGTTCGTCCGCGACGACTGGTACGGCGAGGAGATCACCGGGCGGCACTACGTGCGGTGCGAGTTCCGGGAGGTCGACTTCTCGGAGGCGGTCACGCGGAACTCGGTGTTCACCGACTGCGTGTTCGGCAACGTGCGGTTCAACGCGTCGCGGCACGAGGATTCGGCGTTCACCGGCTGCGCCTTCAAGCGGTGCAACTTCTTCGACGCGGAGTTCACCGGGTGCAAGCTCGTCGGCGCCACCTTCAGCGAGTGCGAGCTGCGCCCGCTGCGGGTCACCGGCGGCGACTGGTCGTTCGCCGGGCTGGCGGGCGCCGACCTGCGGTCGGTCACCATCCAGGGCGTGCGCCTGCGGGAGGCCGACCTCACCGGGGCGAACTGCGCCGGCGCGGTGTTCACCGACGTCGACCTGTCCGGGGCGACGCTGCACGCCGTGCAGCTGCCGCGCGCCGACCTGCGAGGCAGCGACCTGTCGGCGCTCGACCCGCTGAACGCCGACCTGGCCGGCGCGATCGTGTCACCCGAACAGGCTGCGGTGCTCGTCACGTCGCTGGGGCTGCACGTCCGGGCGTAGGCTCGGCTCGACCGGGAAGGGAGTGCCGCATGGGTGTCGTGACACCGGGTTTCCAGGGCCGGGCGCGCAGCGGCGATCCGCGCCTGCCGCCCGGGCAGTACCTGGCCGAGGACTTCCCGGTGCTGTCGGTGGGCCCGACCCCGCGTGTGCGCACCGAGACGTGGGAATTCACCGTCACCACCGAGACCGGCGAGAAGCACGCCTGGAGCTGGGCCGAGCTGATGGCCCTGCCGAGCGAGAAGCCCACAGTGGACATCCACTGCGTCACCCAGTGGTCCAAACTGGACACGCGCTGGCGCGGCGTCGCGGTGGACACGCTGGTCGGCGGGCTCGACACCGAGGCCGACTACGTCATGGTGCACTCCTACGGCGGGTACACCACGAACCTCCCGCTGGCCGACCTGCTCGACGGCCAGGCCTGGATCGCCTACGAGTACGGCGGCGAGCCGCTGACCCCGGAGCACGGCGGCCCGGCGCGGCTGCTCGTGCCGCACCTGTACTTCTGGAAGTCCGCGAAGTGGGTGCGCGGGCTGGAGCTGAAGACCCGGGACGAGCCGGGCTTCTGGGAGAACGTCGGCTACCACGACTACGGGGATCCATGGCGCGAACAGCGGTATCAGGGCGACTAGCCTGGCGGGTCGCCCGCCTGGCCGCGTTCCGGGACGAGACACCGACGGCCCGCACGCTCGTCTTCGACCTGCACGGCTGGCCGGGACACCTCCCGGGACAGCACGTCGACGTCCGGCTCACGGCCGCCGACGGCTACCGGGCGCAGCGCAGCTACTCGCTCGCCGCGCCCGCGGACGGCGACCGGGTGGAGCTGACGGTGCAGCGCGTCGCCGACGGCGAGGTCTCGGAACACCTCGCCGGGCCGTACGCGATCGGCGACCCGGTGGAGATCCGCGGCCCCGTCGGGGGCTGGTTCGTCTGGCGTCCCACGGACCCGGCCCCGGTACTCCTCGTCGCCGGCGGCTCGGGCATCGTGCCCCTGATGGCCATGATCCGAGCCCGCCGCGCGGACGGCGTCCGGACGCCGTTCAAGCTGATCTACTCCCTGCGCACCCCGGCCGAGCTGTACTACGCCGAGGAGCTGCGCACGCCCGTGGCCGGCCTGGACATCACGTACGTCTACACGCGCGAACTGCCCGAAGGCCGCCCAGGTCTGCCGCGCCGCATCGACGTGGCCACGCTCAACACAGCAGCCTGGCCGGCAGAGTTCGGCGCATCGTGTTTCGTGTGCGGGCCAACGGGCTTCGTCGAGACGGTCGCGGACATCCTGGTCGCCCTCGGCCACGACCCGCACCGCATCCGCACAGAACGCTTCGGCCCCAGCCGCGACTAAGCGGTGCCCGGGCAGCCCAGCCGCGACCGGGCCGCGCCAGCCGGGGCCGAGCAGCTGCGGCCGAGCTTCGGCAGCTGCAGCCGGGCCGCGCCAGCCGTGACCGAGCCGCGGCGGCTGCGGGCCGGGCCCGCCGTAGTCGGCCCGGGCCGGCTGTGGCTGGGCCGGGCAAACCGTGACCGGGCCGCGCCAGCTGCAGCCAGGCAATCCCCAGCCGCCGACGGGCCGCCCCAGCCGCCGCCGGGCCGCCCCAGCCGCCGCCGGGCCGCCTCAGCCGCCGCCGGGCCGCCTCAGCCGGGGCCGAGCAGCCCCAGCCGCGCCGACCTTCGCTCAGGAGGCGTCCGGGCGGGACAACAGCTCCCGGAGCGTCGCCAGCAGCTCCCGCCGGTCCGCCGCCCCCAGCTTCCCGCGGATCCGCGCCATGTGGTGCTCCACCGTCTTGCCCGAGATGAACAGCTTGCTGCCCGCCTGCTTGTACGTCAGTCCCTCGACCACCAGGCGGGCCACCTCCAGCTCGCGCTCGCTCAGCGCCGCCAGGCCGCTGCCGGGGGCGGCCTGCTCCGTTGTTCCCGGGTCGCGGCGGGCGGCCGTTCCCTGGAACTGGCGGGCCGCCTCCAGGAGCTGGACCATGGCCTTGCGGTCGGATGTCCGGATCGCCGCCTGGCCGGCCAGGCGCGCCGCGTCCCAGCGGAGGCCCAGGTCGTGCAATTCGGCCGCCGCTGCGGAGATCGTGTCCGGGTTGAAGCCGCCGCCCAGGACCGTGAGCCAGCCCTGGGCTGCCGTGGCCAGCGCCAGTGGGTGGCGGCCGCAGTGGGCGTGCGTCGTCAACGTTGCCAGGTGTGCCTTTGCCGCCTCCGCGTCCTCCAGCGTGATTGCCGCGTGCAGCTCGTGCCAGACCAAGGAGACCGTCCACAGTGGAGGCTCGCCGAGGCGGGCCAGCAAGCCGTGGGCGCGCTCCAGCTGACCCGCCAGCTTCGCGTACGCGCCCGTGCGGGCGGCGGCGATCGCCAGCTCGCCCAGCGGGAGCAACGTGAACAGGTCGGTCTGCTGCCGCATCGACGCCTGGTACGCGCGGTTCCACGACCGCTGCAGGCCGACGAGGTCGCTGGCCCGCCGGGCGAGGCCGAGTTCCAGCGTCGCGAAGAACAGCTCGTCGCGGGCTTCCAGCGTGCGCCCGGCGACGGCGTCGCGGTGTTCCGCGGCCTTGGCGAGGTCGCCGGCCGTCATCGCGACCCAGCCCAGCAGCAGCCGGTGGCGGACCTCCAGGAGGTCTCCGCCGATGCCGCCGTCGAGGGCCCGGCTCAGCACGGACTCCGCCAGCGCCAGCTCGCCGGTGTGCAGGGCGGCGAGCGCCGCCAGCGCCGCGGGACTGTCCGGCAGCAGCGTGCCGCCCAGTGCGGGCTCCAGCATCGCGGCCGCGCCGAGGAGGGTGGACAACGTCTCCGTCGCGCAGCCGGCCACCGAATCCGCGATGCCCTGGGCCATCCGGGTCGCCGCGCCGGCGAACAGCGTCGGGGCGAGGCCGGGGGAGGGGGAGTCGAGGAGCCGGCGGGCGCCGTCGAGGTCGCCGGTGCCGACCAGCGCGATCGCCGCGAACGCGTCGGCGCCGGCCCAGTTGGCCGTGGCGGACGTCGCCGCCGCGGGCCCGTCGGCGGTGCGGGACGCCCAGTGGTACAGCTCCGCGCTGCGGGCCAGCTCGCCGCGGTGCGCCAGCACCGTCGCGGCGATCGCGGCCCCGGCCGCGCGGGTTCCGGCGTCGTCGGCGCCGAGCATCCCGTCGCCGAGCCGCAGCGCGGTGTCGAGGTCACCGGACAACGCGGCCGCCCGCGCCCAGCCCGCCATGACGGCGGAAGAGCGGTCGCCGGCTTCGGCGGCGGCTTCGAAGAGCCGGGTCGCCAGCCGGGCGTCGGTCGGCAGGGCCTCGCCCGCGGCCGCGGCGAACGCGGCCGCCGCGGATGCGCCGGAACTGCCGGTGCCGAGCAGCGAGCGCGCCAGGTCGAGCACCGGGAGGCCGTTCGCCAGCTGCAGCTCCACCAGCCGCTGCACCGTCGTCAGCCGGCGGGCGGGCGGGCCGAAGTCGCGGACGGCGGCCGCGGCCAGCGGCAGCAGCGTGTCGTCCGGCGCGAGCAGGCCGGTCGCGCGGGCGCCGTCGACGATGGCGGGCAGCTGGTCGGGGCCGCGGTCCAGCAGCGCGCACAGCAGGTCGAGGTTGCGCCCCGCGCCGGCTTCGGCCGCGATCAGGTAGCGCAGCACGTCGTCGTCGAGCTCGTCGAGCTCCGGCCGGAACTCCTCCAGCCGCCCGAGCAGCGCGCGTTCGGCCAGCCTCGGCACGCCGCCGCTGCGGGCGTGCAGCTCGGCCGCGGCGACGGGGTCGGCGGGCGAGCCCGTCACCGCCGACATCAGCTGCGCGATGTCCTCGACGCCGAGCGGGCCGAGCTGCAGCAGCGTCCAGCCGGGCGCCACCGCGGCCGGCCGGTGCGCGACGACGATCGGCCCGTCCGCGCCGGTGAGCAGCTCCTCGAGCTGGTCGGCGCCGAGCCGGTCGGCGTCGTCGACGAGCAGGGCCTCGGCGCCGGCTTGCCGGTAGCAGCGGTCGAGCGCGGCGAGCAGCACGCTCTTGCCGTACCCGCCGGGGGCGACGACGGCGAGCCGCAACGGCGCGGCCGGGTCGGCGGCGACCTGGTCGAGCAGCTGCCGGGCCGCCGGGTGCACCGGGACGGTGCGAAGCGGGGAAACCTGCGTGAGCAGTGTGTTCAACAGTGACCTTCACCGGAGGGGGCGCCGGGGCGGGCGCAGTGGCTCGGGACGGGGGACTGGTCGGGGCCGGCGGTGGCTTCGCGGGCGGTGATGGTGATCAGCACGGCCGAGACGGCCGCGGCGAGCACCAGGATCGCGGCGGCGAGGGGGCGCCGCCGCCGGAACAGGTTCATCGGGCTGCTGCGCTCGGGCAGTTCGAACGGCGTGATCTCGACCGGCGGCCGGGGTGGCCGCTCGCCGAGCTCACCGAGCGTGTCCACCTTGGGGAGCAGGGTGGTCTCGACGGCGGGCGGTTCCAGCGGCGCCCCCCGGTGGTCCGCGCGCAGCGCCGCGAGGGCCGCGGCACCGAGGGCGGCGGCCGCCGGCGGAACCGGTCCCGCGAACACCGGGCACGGCGGCCGGGCCGGCAGCGCGTGCGGCGGGACGTCGCCGCAGAAGACCACACCGGCGAGTCCCTTGGGGGACGTCGACGCCGCGCCGGCGAGGGCGAACAGGGTGCTGAGCGCGGCCGCCGGGGCCACGCCCTCGGCGCTCGCGGCCGGTTGCCAGCCGCTCGCGCCGGACGCCGTGGCCAGCGTGACGTTCACGCCGTCGGCGCCGAATTCGCACACGCCGGCGACCTGCGCGCCGGGGCCGGGGACAGGCAGGTGCGCGCCGAGCGCGGCGATCGAGCCCGGGACCAGCGTGACCGCCGTGAACCCGGCGTCGGCCAGCGCCCGCCGCAGCACGTCGCGGCGGTAGCTGCCCCAGTCGCCGGGGTGGGTCAGCACCAGGTGGTGCGGGGGCCCGCCGAACAGGTTCGCGGCGTGCTCGGCGATGCCTTCGACGAGCACGGTGGTGAGCGTCTCCGGCGGGAACGCCTCCCCTTCGACGAGCATCGGGACGTCGTCGCCGATCCGCCGGTGGAAGCCGGTGAGCAGCCGGGACGGCACCTGCGCGCCCGCCTGGGCCGCCGCGTCACCGGTGAGCAGGTATCCCTCGTCGTCCAGGAACAGCGCGGACGCCGCGGCCGGGGACCGCTCGCCCAGCCAGAGGGGTTCGGGCTCGCCCCAGCCGGGGCGTGAGCGGTGGCAAGCCGCGGCGTGGGTCCGCCCCTGAGCCACATCGATCCCGAGGACGTAGGGCAACGGCGCTTCCTCCTCACCTCGCGGGGGCCGAACGGGGGCGCGGAATCCCCCTAGGGCTCGGGGCATCCTCACCCAAACGGGTTAGTCAAGCAAGTGGCTGGAGGGATTTAACCCAACTGAGTGCGTCTCGGATGAGCCCCTAACTCCCTAACGATGACATATCGATCCCCTATCGGCTGACTGACCCGCAACTCGGAGTGATCCCCGATGTGCGGTGGGGGACCGGCTCCCTACCTTGATCACGGAGCACCGGTTCTTGCGGCCGGTGCTGTCCCCCGATCCACCGGACCAGGAGAAATCCCCATGGACTCCGTGCAGACGTTGCACGACTTCGCCCTCAACCTGCTCAACGACCCGACCGCGCTGGCGGCCTTCGGGACGGACCCGCAGGGCGCCCTCGCTGCCGCCGGTCTCGGCGACGTCAGCGCCGCCGACGTGCACGAGGTCATCCCGCTGGTCCTCGACTACGTGCCGGTCGACAGCCTCCCGGCCGTCGGCGCGCTGCCGCAGGTCGGCAACCTGACGTCGCTGGGCACCGACTCCCTGGGCACCGACGCCCCGCAGGCGGGCATCCAGGGCGCGATCGACCAGCTCACCGCCCTCACCGCGGGCCTCGGCCTGCCGGCCACCCCGGCGCTGCCGGGCATCGGCGACCTCGGCGTCGGCGAGCTCCCCGGCGTGGGCGAGCTGCCCGTCGGTTCGCTGCCGGGCGTGAACGACATCACCAACGCCGGCAACGTCACCGCGCTGGCCGGCAACGTCACCAGCGTCATCGTCGGTGGCGACCTGGCGAACGGCCTCGACTCGGCCGCGCTGACCAACCTCACCGCGGCCCCGTCGTACCTGACGGACCCGGAGTCGGGCGTGACCGGCAACGTGGCCTACGCCGCGGCCGCGGGCGTCGGCGAGACCCAGCAGGTCCTCGCCACCTCCAACGCGGAGATCCACGAGATCAACGGCCACGTCGGCGACGTGACCGACACCCTCGGCGTCAGCGACGCGGTGAGCGGCGTCACCGGCCACATCGGTGACTTCTCCGGCATCCTCCAGGGCGCCGGCGAGTCCGTGCACGCCGCGGGCGGCCACGGCCACGGCCCGCTGGGCGAGGTCACCAACGTCGTGACCAACGCCACCGGGATCGACGTCGACCACAACGCGGTCGGCCAGGTGGCCGGCGCGGTCGGCGACGTCGCCAGCGGCAACGGCACGGCTGTCCACGACGTGGTCTCGGACGTCGCCGACGTCAGCCACAACGCCCTGGGCAACCTGCACCTCGGCGACATCGCGTCCAACGACATCCACATCGGGCACTGATTCCCGAACCGGTCACCGGAGCCCGTCCCGCGGTCTGGGTGCAGCCGCGGGACGGGCACCCGGTGTGCGTACGGGGAGTGAACCGGGGACACTCGTCCATCGTGAACGCCCCGGCTTGGCTCGAAGTGCTCAACGAGACCATGGACGCGTGCCGCACGCACGGCCGCGCCGATCTCGCCGAGCGCCTGCGCAGACGCCGGGACGCCCCGCCGGGGCAGACCCGGCTCGGCGTGCTCGGCTTTCCCAAACAGGGCAAGGGTTACCTGCTCAACGCCGTGCTCAACGCGCCGGTGTGCGCGGTCGGCGACGCCGCGACCCCGGCCGTGCCCACCGAAATCGCCTACGCCGCCGAACCCGCCGCGACCCTGGTCGGCCGCTCCCGCGAACGGATCCCCGTCGCGGTCGAACGGCTCACCGGTGAGCTCGGCGCCCGGCCCGCCGGCACCCTCAGCCGCGTCGAGGTCGGCGTGCCGCGGGAGCTGCTTTCGGCCGGGCTCGTCCTCGTCGACACCCCGCCGGTCGGTGACCCGCGGTCACCGCGGACCGCCGCCGCTCTCGACCTCCTCGCCGAAGCGGACGCGGTGATCATCGTCTCCGACGCGACCGCGCCCCTGAGCGCCGCCGAGCTCGCGCTCGCCCGGCACGTGCGCACCTGGTGCCCGCACGTCCTGTTGGCGCTCACCAAGATCGACGCCTGCCCGGGCTGGCGCGCGGTCGCCGAGAGCGATCGCGCGATGCTCGCCGAGGCGGGGATCGACGCGCCGGTCGTGCCGGTTTCGGCCGTCGTGCGCCAAGCCGCCGCGAAGGCCGGTGACGCGGATCTCAACGCCCGCTCGGGGTTTCCCGACCTGCTCACCTGGATCGCCGACCAGGCCGCGCGCCCGGCCGAACAGTCCCGCGCGCTGCTCGCCGCGGTCGGCGTGCGCGCCGCCGCCGCCGAACTCGTGGAGTCGCTGCGCGACCGCGTCGACGCCGCGGGCCAGGACGTCGGCCTCGGCCAGGCCGCGCTGCTGCAGCGGGCGCAGCGCCGCGCCGACAACCTGCGGCGGCAGAACACCCGGTGGCAGAACCTGCTTTCCGACGAGATCACCGACCTGTTGTCCGACGCCGAGTACGACCTGCGCGAGCGGACCCGCAAGATCGTCAACACCATCGACCAGACCTTCGACGAGGGCGACCCCGCGAAGGTGTGGGACGAGTTCGCGCCGTGGCTGGACAACGCGCTGGCCGAAGCCGTCGACGTCAACTACGCGTGGCTGGCCGACCGGGCGGAGTGGATCGCGCAGGCGGTCGCGGCCTGCTTCGGCGCCCAGTACGACCGCGCGCTGCCCGACCTGCGCCTCGACGGCTCGGGCATCGAGGGCCTCGACGACGTCCGCCGCCCGAAGATCGAGAAGTTCAAGGTCGGCCAGCAGGCCTTCACCGGCCTGCGCGGGTCGTACGGCGGTGTGCTGATGTTCGGCCTGGTCACCAGCCTGGCCGGGCTGCCGCTGATCAACCCGGTCTCGATCGGCGCCGGCGCGGCGTTCGCCGCGAAGACGATCAAGGACGAGGGCGGGATGCGGCTGCAGCGCCGCCAGGCCGTCGCCAAGCAGGCGGCGCAGCGGCACGTCGACGACGTCTTCCTCCGGTTCAGCAAGGAGTGCCGCGACGCGATCCGCGTCGTGCAGCGGCGGTTGCGCGACCACTTCACCGGCCTGGCCGAGGAACTCGCCGACGAGCTGACGCGCGAGCGCGAGACGATCCTCGCCGGCACCGCCGAGCGGGAGCGCCGGACGGGGCACATCCGCCGCGAGATCGACCGGCTCGCCGGCCTGCACCAGCGCGCGGGCGAGCTCGGCACGATCGCCGGGAGGCAGCGGCGGGAGCTTTCGGCGTGAGCCAGGACGTCCGCGACCTCCTCGCCGCCGCGGCCGGGCTCTACCGGGACGATCCGCGGGCTTCGGCGGTCCTGCACGACTGCCAGAACCGGCTGGAGCAGCCCCTGCGCGTCGCGTTCGCCGGGGCGCCCTCGTCGGGGAAGACGACGCTCGCCGCCGCGCTGGGCGAGTGGCCGACGCGCGCGCTGCGCGATCTGGTCCTGCTCGACGACCCCGGCCCGGCCGACGACGTCCCGGACGCGACGGTGCGGCTCGTGCGGCACCTGGAGCCGGACGAGCTCGCGGCGGCGCACCCGCCGGGCGGTTCGGCGTTCGCGCGGCAGAGCGCGGTCAACTCGGTGCTGGTCCTGTCGCGGGCCGACGAGGTCGGCGCGGGCCGGATCGACGCGTTGCTGACCGCGAAGCAGCTGGCGCGGCGCGCGTGGCGCGAAGACCCGCTGTGCACGGGGTTCCTGGGCGTGATCGCGGTCGCCGGGCAGCTGGCGTACGGCGGCCGGTCCCTGCGCGACGACGAGTTCGACCTCCTGGCGGCGTTCGCCGCGGTGCCGCGCGAAGAGCTGGAACGGCACGTGCTTTCGGTGGACTCGTTCACCGATCCGGCGTTCCCCGGCCCGATCCCGGTGGAGACGCGGCGGTCGCTGGTGGTGCGGTTCGGGATGTTCGGCGTCCGGCTGGCGCTGACGCTGATCCGCACCGGCTGCGACAACCGCGTCAAGCTTTCGGCGGAACTGGTCCGCCGCAGCGGTCTCGGCGAGCTGCGCGACACGCTCGCCGGGTGTTTCGTGGCGCGGGCGGAGGCGTTGAAGGCCCGCACGGCGATCATCCGCCTGGAGGCGCTGCTGGCGGCGCAGCCCCGCCCGGGCGGCGACCGGCTGGTGTCCCGGGTGGAGCGGTTCGCCGCCGCCGCGCACGACTTCCGCGAGCTGCGCCTGATCGCCGACATCCGCGGCGGCCGGACGGCGCTGTCCGGCGAGCCCGCGGAGGAGGCGGTCCGGTTGCTGGGCGCCCAGGGCACGGCCCCGGCCGATCGCCTGGGCCTGGAACCGGACGCGGACCCGGGCGAAATCTACGAAGCGGGCCTGGACGCGTTGCGGCGCTGGCGGCACGAGGCGGAGCGGCCGGACCGCCCGCACGCGGAGCGGACGGCGGCGCACGTGGTGGTGCGGTCTGCCGAGGGGATGCTGGCGTTGTTCGCCTAGATCGGGTTCCCGTTCACGGTGACGTTCGAAATCGTCACGTCCCGCGCGTGGCTGATCTGCGGCGCCGGTGTGTCGATCCGCGTGAAAGTGCTGTCCGCCAGGCGGAACCCGGTCAGCGGGCTCTCCTCGGCGCCGCTGATCTTCAGCGCGAACGGCGAGTCGTCGAGGTGGACGTCGCGAAGGTCGATGTCGCGGATCACGGGCTGCACGATCGGGCCGTAGCCGGGGCCGGTGAGGCTGTAGTTCATGTCCACGAAGATCGCGCCGCGGTCGACCGGGCCGCCGGTCAGCCGGCGCACGTGGATGTCGGAGACGACGCCGCCGCGCCGCGGGTTCGTCTTGAGGTAGACGCCGTAGAACGACTTGTACGACGAACCGGCGTGGATCCGGTTGTCCTGCGCGAAGACGTTGCGCACGCCGCCGGACATCTCGCTGCCGACCGTGATCGCGCCCCAGCGGCCGTGGTAGTCGTTGTCCTCGATGACGATGTCCTCGCTCGGTACGCCGACGCGCCGGCCGTCGGTGTCGCGGCCGGACTTGATCACCGTGCCGTCGTCGCCGGTGTCGAAGGAACAGCCGTGGACGTGGACGTCCGCGCAGCTCTCCGGGTCGACGCCGTCGACCATCGCGCCGCGCGAATAGATCGTGACGTTCCGGACCGTGACGTTGCGGCACAGCACCGGGTGCACCGTCCACATCGCCGGGTTCCGCAGCGCGACGCCTTCGACGAGGACGTTGCGGCAGCGGTAGAACTGGATCAGGTTCGGCTTGAGGAAGTGCTTGTCGCCGAAGACCCGCCGCTCCGGCGGGACGCCGTCGGCCGCCTGCTGCTGCAGCCGGTCCCAGTCCGGGCCGCGCCGGCCGTCGAAGTCGAACCACGGGCCGGCGGCGGCGTTCCCGTCGATCGTGCCGGACCCGGTGATCGCGACGTCGGTCTGGTCGATCGCGTAGATGAACGGCGAATAGTTGCGGCATTCGATGCCCTGCCAGCGGGTGAACACCACGGGCAGGTACGACGCGGCGTCGCTGCGGAACCGGATCGTCCCGATGACGTGCAGGTCTACTTGGGACTTCAGGTGGATCTTGCCGGTGCGGAACGTCCCGGCGGGCACCAGGACGCGGCCACCGCCGGCGGCGTGGCACGCGGCGATCGCCGCCTTGAACGCGGGCGTGCAGTCGGTGGTGTTGTCGCCCACCGCCCCGAATGAGCGGATGTCGAAGACCCGGCCCGGGAACACCGGCGGCGAGATCCGGCCGAGGATCACCGGGACCCGCGCCCACGGGTCTTCCACCGCCGCGGCGTACCCGGGGCCGAAGACCGCGCCGGCGGCCAGCAGCCCGCCCGCCGCCCCCGCGGCCTTGAGGAAGTCACGTCGACTGGTCATCCGAGTCCTCCGCTGTCGCTGTCATACATCATGTACAGCATGCGATATCTCGAAATCACGGTCAAAAACCTTCCCGGTCACCGGTATTGACGCGCGGGGGAGCGCGGCGCACCATAGACCGGTCTATGGTCCAGTGCCGGCCCGAAGGGACTCCTCCCATGCCCGAAGACCACCGCCCGCGGGTCCGGCTGTTCGGCGAGCTCCTCGCGCACTGGGCGCGCGAACGTCCCACGGACACCGCGCTCCTCTTCGGTGACCAGTCCTGGACCTGGGCGGAGTTCGACGAGCGCGTCCGGCGGCTCTCGGGTGCCCTCGCCGTCGCCGGGATCGCCCGGGGCGACCGCGTCGCCTTCGTCGACAAGAACCACCCCGCCTGCCTGGAGACGACCTTCGCCGCGGCCGGGATCGGCGCCGCCAACGCCGTGGTCAACTGGCGGCTCTCCGGCGACGAACTCGCGTACGTCCTCAAGGACGCGGGCGCGAAGGTGGTCTTCGTCGGCGCCGAACTGCAACCCGCGCTCGAGGCGATCCGCGACCGGCTGCCCGCGCTGGAACGCGTGGTCGTCGTCGGCGGGGACGCCGACGAGTACGAGCCGTTCCTGACCTCCGCCGCGCCGCACACCGAAGCCGGCGTCGACGAGGACGACGGCGTGCTGATCATGTACACCAGCGGGACGACCGGCTTCCCCAAGGGTGCCGTGCTGACCCACCGCAGCGTCATCGCGCACGGCCTCGCCGCGGGCACCGCGTTCCCGATCGGCCCCGGCGACGTCAACCTGGTCGCGATGCCGCTGTTCCACGTCGGCGGCAGCTGTTACGCGGTCTCCGGCTTCCTCTACGGCGAACCGTCCTACCTGACCCGGGAACCGGACGCGGCGTCGCTGTTCGCGGCGCTGCGGGCCGGCAGCACGCACGCCTTCCTGGTGCCCGCCGTGGTCGCCGGGATCGCGCAGGCCGGGGAGGACGCCCTCAAGGCGTTCTCCCGGCTGAAGTACCTCTGCTACGGCGCGTCGCCGATGCCGCTCCCGCTGCTGCGCACCGTGCTGGCCGCCTGGCCGGGCGTCAAGTTCGCCCAGGTCTACGGCATGACCGAGCTGTCCGGCGCGGTCACGGCGCTGGATCCGGAGGCGCACCGCGACGAGACCCGCCCCGAACGGCTGGCCTCGGCCGGGACCGCACTGTCCGGTGTGGACATCCGGATCGTCGACCCGGTGACGCACGAGGACACCGAGGTCGGTGAGGTCTGGGTCCGCACCGAGCAGCGGATGGCGGGCTACCTCGGCAAGCCCGAGGCGACCGCGGAGACCATCGTGGACGGCTGGGTGCGCACCGGCGACGTCGGCCGCCTGGACGACGGCGGGTTCCTGTTCCTCGAGGACCGCGTCAAGGACATGATCATCACCGGCGGCGAGAACGTCTACTCGCCGGAGGTCGAGCGCGTGGTCGCGGAGTACCCCGGCGTCGCCGAGGTGGCCGTGATCGGCGTGCCGGACGACCGGTGGGGCGAGCAGGTCAAGGCCGTCGTCGCGCCCGCGCCCGGAGAAGAGCTCGACACCGACAAGCTGGTCGAGTTCTGCCGCGAGCGCCTGGCCCACTACAAGTGCCCGCGCAGCGTCGACGTCCTGGCCGCCCTGCCGCGCAACGCCACCGGCAAGATCCTCAAGCGGTCGCTGCGCGAGCCGTACTGGCGGGACCGCAGCCGGAACGTCTGATGCCGCCGGTGACGCGGCGGGCGTACTTCGAGGCCGCGCTGAACATGTTGGCGGAGCACGGGTTCACCGGGCTGAACGTCGGCGCGCTCTGCCGGGACCTGGGGGTCACCAGCGGCTCGTTCTACCACCACTTCGGCGGCTGGCCGGGATTCGTCGACCGGCTGCTGGAGCACTGGGAGAACCGGCAGGTGCTCATCCTGCGCGAACGGAACTTCGGCGCCGGCGGCCCGTCGGCGGACTTCGCCGCGCTGATGGACCTCACGCTCGGGCTGCCCCACGAGGCGGAGGCCGCCATCCGGGCGTGGGCGATGAACGACGAGACCGTGCGCGCGGCGCAGAAGCGCGTCGACGAGGCCCGGCTGCGGACGGTCGGCAAGGCGGTCGCCGGCCTCGTCGGCGACCGCTCCCTCGCCCGGACGCTGACGTCGCTCGGGATGGCGATGCTGGTGGGCCACCAGCAGCTGGCAGCGGCGGGGGAGCACGGCGAGCTGGAGAAGCTGCTGGCGGAGTACACGCGGCTGGTGCACTCCCGGGCGGCGGCGACGTGACCGGCTGGCCGGCGGAGTACGCGCGGCTGGTGCGCTCCCGGGCGGCGACGTGACCGGCTCGCCGGCGGAGTACGCGCGGCTGGTGCACTCCCGGGCGGCGGCGACGTGACCGGCTCGCCGGCGGGTCAGGCGTTGCCGAGCACTCGCGTCACGGTGATCTCCAGGACCACCCGCTGCGGGTTGGGCTTGGGCTGCCGGTAGCGGGCGGCGTACCGGTTTTCCGCGTCCCGCACCGACTCCGGGTCGTCGCGCAGCACCGCGCGTCCCTCCAATGTGGACCACTTCGGGCCGTCGAGCTGGCAGACCGCGACGGGGATGCCCTCGGCGCCCGCGGCGCGCACGAGCCGGGCCTTGACCGACGAGCCGAACGTGATGACCCGGGCGAGGCCGGCGTCGAAGTCCACGGTCACGCCGACCGCGACGACGTGCGGGGTGCCGTCCGGCCGGACCGTGGTCAGCGTGGCCAGGTGGCGCTCGGTCCAGAAGGCGCGGAAGTCCGGGCCGCGGCCGTCGAGGTCGATCTGCATGGCGCCCACGCTAGTCCGTCCGGGTGGCCGGGCCGCCGTGAGACCACTCACCGTCATAGTAAGGAAAGTTTCCTAACAGCCTTGACCTGGTCTTGAACCGTCTGTCAGGCTCTGATCGCCGTCGCCGCAGCCAACGATTGTCTACGGAGGAGCGATGAAGAAGATCGTCCAGGCGGTGGTGGCCACGGCCGCGCTCGCCGCCGGCCTGCTGAGCGTGCCGGCGACCGCGTCCGCGGCGGGCACACCGTACGTGCCGGGTACCCTCCGGCCGTCGGTCTCGCAGGCCACCCAGGATGCCGCGCTGCAGAAGTACTACGACTTCTGGAAGCAGAACTTCCTCACCACCAAGTGCGGCAGCGGCACCTACGCGGTGCTGTCCAAGGACGCCGACCACTCCTTCGTCGCCGAGGGCGAGGGGTACGGCATGACGATCTCGGCGATGATGGCGGACAAGGACCCGCAGGCCCGCTCGATCGTCGACGGGATACTGAAGTTCGTGAAGGCCCACCCGTCGGTCAACAACCGGGACCTGCACGCGGCCGAGCAGGACTCGAGCTGCAGGAGCGTCAACGGCAGCGACTCCGCGACCGACGGCGACCTCGAGATCGCCTACGGCCTGCTGATCGCGGACAAGAAGTGGGGCAGCGCGGGCGCGGTCAACTACAAGGCCGAGGCCGTCCGGATCATCAACGCGATCAAGAAGAGCGAGGTCAACGGCACCACGAAGTTCACGCTCCTGGGCGACTGGGGCAACGACGCGGAGTACAAGAACAGCTCGCGTTCGTCGGACTGGATGCCGGGGCACCTGCGCGCGTTCGCGAAGGCCACCGGCGACAGCTTCTGGGACCAGGTGCGGACCCGCTCGGAGAGCGCGGTGAGCCAGCTGCAGTCTTCGTACGCGCCGAACACGGGCCTGCTGCCGGACTTCGTGGTCAACACGAACACGACGCCGAAGCCGGCGCCGGCGGACTTCCTGGAGGGCTCGTACGACGGCAAGTACAGCTGGAACGCGTGCCGCGACCCGTGGCGCCTCGGCGCGGACGCGATCTCGTTCTCCGGTAGCGCGGCGGCGAACCAGGTCCGCAAGATGAACACGTGGATCAAGTCGGCCACGGGCGGCGACCCGTCGAAGATCCAGAGCGGTTACTCGCTGTCGGGCTCGAAGACCGAAAGCGGCCAGCACCCGTGCTTCACGGCCCCGTTCGCGGTGGCGGCGATGACGGACGCGGGCAGCCAGGCCTGGCTGGACAAGCTGTGGACGGCGGTCTCGACGTGGTCCCCGGACGCGACGGACTACTACGGAACGGGCATCACGATCCAGGTGCTGCTGATCCTGTCCGGCAACTACGTGGCGGCTTAGGGCGGTTCGTCCCGCACCCGGTATTTCGGGTGCGGGACGGCTCCCTGGTGCGTGAGACTGGCGGGATGACCGGTCACCCGCGCAGTGTCGAGGAGCTGACCCGCGCCCTCGACGCGGGGAAGCGGTTCAAGTACGTGTACTTCTGGGGCCACCGGCCGCCGCGCGGAGGCGGGATCGGCGCCGGGTGCTTCAGCCAGTGGTGGCCAGCGCCCTTCGAGATCGACGACGCCCGGTTCGCCACCGCCGAGCACTACCTGATGTGGCGCAAGGCCCGGCTCTTCGGCGACGACGAGATGGCCGCGCAGGTGCTCGCCGCCGTGCATCCGAAGCAGGCCAAGGACTTCGGCCGCCGGGTGCGCGGCTTCGACGAGGACACCTGGGTGGCTCACCGCTACGGCATCGCAGTCGACGGGAACGCCGCCAAGTTCGGTCAGCACCCCGAGCTCGGACGCTATCTCGCGGGGACGGGGAACCGGGTGCTCGTGGAGGCGAGCCCGGTCGACCGGATTTGGGGGATCGGGCTCGCGGCCGATGACCCGCGGGCGGAGAAGCCGCGGGCTTGGCGGGGGGTGAACCTGCTCGGTTTCGCGCTGGCGGACGTCCGGGCTCAGCTGGGCTCGCGCAGCGGGAGCCCAGCGGCACGGTAGATCTCGTCGATCACCGTCATCGTCTCCACCGCGTCCGCCGCCGACGTCTTGACCGGCTCGCCGTGAAGGACCGCCGCCGCGAACGCGTCCAGCTGGTACGCGTACGACGCTCGCCGCGGGAAGCGTTCCGTCCGGTGATGCCCGCCCACGCGGACCGACACGCGGTGGTACGCCTGCGGGGCCACCGGATTCAGCACCGACAGCGCCCCCCGCGAGCCGATCACCTTCGCGCTGATCTTCAGCAGTGAAGACGACCACATCGAGCACTCGATCCGCCCGGTGTGGCCCGAGGGGAACCGCAGCTCCGCCGTCATCGCCCGGTCCACGTCAGGAGAACGCAGCTTCGCCGAAGCCGACACCACCGAAGGGGTCTCGCCGCCGCCGAAGACGCGGGCCATGTGGACCGCGTAGCAGCCCGCGTCCATCGTCGCCCCGCCCGCCAAGCCGTAGTCGTACCTGATGTCCGAGAACTTCGGCAGCGGGAAGCACAACGCCGTCTCCACGCGCTCCAAAGTGCCCAGCTCGCCCGACGCCACGATCTCCTCCACCCGCAGCGCCAGCGGGTGGTAGCGGTAGTGGAACGCCTCCATCACGACGCGGTCCGTGGCCAGGCCGGCGATCTCCCGGGCCTCCGCCGCGTTCGCCGTGAACGGCTTCTCACACAGCACGTGCTTGCCCGCCTCCAACGCCGCCCGGGTCCAGCGGCCGTGGAGGCCGTTCGGCAGCGGGTTGTAGACGGCGTCGATGTCCGGATCCGCCAGGAGCGCTTCGTAGGACCCATACGCGGTCGGGATCCCGTGCCGGGACGCAAACGCTTGCGCGCGGTCCAGGGCACGCGCCGCCACCGCCGTCACCGAAACCGAAGGGTGGGAAGAAGCGGGCTTGACCAGGGCCGCCGGGGCGATGCGGGCCGCCCCCAGGATGCCGATCCGCAGGCTCATGCCGCGAAGCTAGCACCGGACAAGATTTCAACAGCCAGTTGACCTCTTCAACAACGAGTTGTACCGTTCCGGCCAGCCGAACAGTGGAGGTCCGTTATGTCCCGTTCCCGTAAAGCGCAGGCGGTGTTGCTCGCGAGCCTGGCCGTCCTGGTGACCGCCTGCGGTGGTGGCCCGGACGGCGCGGGCGGGACGTCGCAGGCCGCCGGCGCGCCCGCGTCCGGCATCCCGGACACCGCCGCCATCGTCCAGGCCGTGCAGAAGGACGCCCAGCTCAACGCGGCCCTGCCGGACAACGTCAAGCAGGCGGGCCTGCACCTGGCGTCCAACCTGCAGTCCGCGCCCAACAACTTCTACGCCGCCGACGGCAAGACCCCGATCGGCTACGAGGTCGACCTCGCCAAGGCGATCGCGGCCAAGCTCGGCGTCACCGTGACCCACCAGGACATGGCGTTCGGCTCGCTCATCACCAGCCTCCAGTCCGGCCGCATCGACCTGACCATGGCCGGGATGAACGACACCAAGGCCCGCCAGGCGCAGATCGACTTCGTCGACTACTTCACCTCGGGCATCACGATCATGATCCGCAAGGGCAACCCGGACGGCATCACCGGCCCGGACACCCTCTGCGGCAAGAACGTCGCCGTCGTGCAGGGCACCAGCCACCAGAAGTTCGCCGAGGCGCAGAGCACCAAGTGCACGCAGGCCGGCAAGCCCGCGGTCACCGTCACCGCGACCGACAGCGACAACCAGAACCAGAACCAGCTGCGCACCGGCCGCGTCGCGGCGATCCTCAACGACCTGCCCAGCGCCGTCTACATCTCCCGCACCGCGGGCGACGGCAAGTTCTTCGAGGTCGTCCCCGGCGAGCCCATCGAGGGCGGGCCGTACGGCATCGGAGTCAACAAGCAGAACACGCCGCTGCGGGACGCCGTGCAGAAGGCGCTGCAGGCACTGATCACCGACGGCACCTACGGCAAGATCCTGCAGGCCTGGGGTGTCGAGCAGGGGGCGATCAAGGAGGCGGCCGTCAATGGCGGAAGCTGAGCCGCTGCCGATCGTCCGGCTCCGCCACTGGGGCCGGTGGGTCGCCGCCGTCGTCATCCTCGCCCTGCTCGTGCTGCTGGGCATCGCCCTCGGCAACGCGCAGATCGCGTGGAGCCAGGTCCCGGACTTCGTGTTCTACCGCATCATGGCGACGGGCCTGCTCAACACGGTCATCCTCGCCGTGCTGTCGCAGGCCGTCGCGATCGTGCTGGGCGTCGTCATCGCCCTGCTGCGGCGCAGCGCCAACCCGGTCGCCCGGTGGTTCGCCGCCGGGTACATCTGGATCTTCCGCGGCCTGCCCGTGCTGCTCCAGATCCTCCTTTGGTACAACCTGGCGCTGGTCTTCCCGGTCATCGACATCCCGTTCCTGGTCCACGAGCAGACGAACGTGCTGATCAGCGCGTTCACCGCGGCGTTCCTCGGCCTGGCGCTCAACGAAAGCGCGTACATGGCCGAGATCGTCCGCGCCGGGCTGAACAGCGTCGACAGCGGGCAGACCGAGGCGGCGAAGTCGATCGGCATGACGCCGGCGGCGACGCTGCGCCGGGTCGTGCTGCCGCAGGCCATGCGCGTGATCATCCCGCCGACCGGCAACGACTTCATCAACATGCTCAAGGGCACGTCGATGGCGTCGGTGATCGGCGTGACCGAGCTGATCCACGCGGCCAACAACATCTCGTCGAACAACCTGCTGGTCATGGAGACCCTGCTGGCCGCGGCCGTCTGGTACATGGTCGTGGTGACCGTCGCCGGGGTCGGCCAGCACTACCTGGAACGCGCGTTCGGGCAAGCCGACCGCGGGCCGCTCGCCCGCGCCGGCAAGGCCCTGCGCGGCGTGCCGCTGGTGAGGAGTGCCCGTGTCTGAGCCGCTGCTGCGCGCCGTCGGCGTCCGGAAGTCCTACGGCCACACCGAAGTCCTCGGCGGCATCGACCTCGACGTCCACAAGGGACAGGTCGTCTGCCTGCTCGGCCCGTCCGGCGCCGGGAAGAGCACGTTCCTGCGCTGCATCAACCACCTGGAGACGATCGACGCCGGCCAGATCTGGGTCGACGGCGAGCCGATCGGGTTCCGGCAGCGCGGCGGGAAGCTCTACGAGCTGCGCGAACGCGACGTCGCCCGTCAGCGCCGTGACATCGGCATGGTGTTCCAGCGGTTCAACCTGTTCGCGCACCGGACGGCGCTGGAGAACGTCGTCGAGGGCCCGATCCGGGTGCTCGGCGTCAAACCGGACGACGCGCGGAAGCAGGGCCTCGAGCTGCTGGACCGCGTCGGTCTCGCGCACCGGGCCGACGCGTACCCGGCGCAGCTGTCCGGCGGCCAGCAGCAGCGCGTCGCGATCGCGCGGTCGCTGGCGATGAAACCGAAGCTGATGCTGTTCGACGAGCCGACGTCGGCGCTGGACCCGGAGCTGGTCGGCGAGGTGCTGGAAGTGATGAGTACGTTGGCGGGGGAGGGGATGACGATGGTTGTCGTGACGCACGAGATGAGCTTCGCCGCGGAGGCCGCCGACGAGGTGGTGTTCCTGGCCGACGGCGCCGTCGTCGAGACCGGGCCGCCGTCGGAGGTGCTGAGCGCGCCGAAGCACGAGCGCACCCGGCAGTTCCTGGCGAGGATCCTCGCGTGACGCGGATTTCGCCCCGGTACCTGCTCCAGTTCGACGAGCCCGCCGGCTACCTCGACTTCGCCCGGTTCGGCCCGCCGTCGCACGCGGTGCTCGACACGACGGCCGCGCTGCTCGACCAGGCCACCACGGCCGGGCCGTCCACTGTGGACGAGCTGATGCGGCAGGAGGTCCGGGCCAAGGCCGCCGCGGCGCGGCTGTCCGGCTCGGACACCGACCACACCGTGCTGCTCCCGCACACCAGCCTCGGCCTCTTCCAGGCCGCGTTCCACAGCTCCGGCGAGGTCCTCGTGTCGGCGGCGGAGTTCCCCGCCAACACCTACCCGTGGGCCCGCGCCGAGCAGGCCGGACGCCTCAAGCTGCGCCGCCTGACCGGCGGTTACGTCACCCCGGAGCGGGTGGCGGACGCGCTGACGCCGGAGATCACGACGGTCAGCGTCAGCGCGGTCGACTTCCGCACCGGCTTCCGCGCGGACCTGGCCGCGCTGCGTGACGTCGTCGGCGACCGGCTGCTGGTCGTCGACGGCATCCAGGGCTTCGGCGTGGTCGAAGCGCCGTGGGAGGTCGCCGACGTCCTGGTGGTCGGCGGGCAGAAGTGGCTGCGCGCGGGCTGGGGAACCGGCTTCGCCGTGCTGTCCGACCGGGCCCTCGACCGGATGGATCCCGTGCTGTCCGGCTGGACCGGCGCCCGCGACCCCGGGCTCTTCGACGACGAGATCCACCCGCCGGACGCCACCGCCCAGGCCTGGTCGATCTCCAACCTCAGCCCGATCACCTCCGGGGCGTTCGCCGAGGCGCTCGAGCTCGTCGAGGACGCCGGCGTCGGCGCGATCGCGGCGCGGATCGCCGAGCGGATCGGGGAGTTCGAAGACGTCCTCAAGGCGTGCGGCGCCGAGGTCGTCTCGGCGACCGGGCGGCGTGCCGGGATCCTCGCGTTCACCCTGCCCGGCCACCCCGCCGAGCAGGTCGGCGCCGCGCTGGCCAACGCCGGGATCGCGGCGACCGTGCGGCCCGAGCACGTCCGGCTCTCCCCGCACGCCTCCACTCCGGCGGCCGCGGCCGACCTGCTCCGGACGGCGCTGGAGACCCTGACCCGGCCGCGCGAGCCGCTGGCCGTCCCGGCCGCGGGCGCGACGACGCACGAGGTGCTCACCGCGCTCGTCCCGGCCATTCCGGGGCTCGCGGCGATGCTCGGCCCGGGCAACGAGGTCCTGCTGCACGACCTGAGCCGGCTGCCGGACTCGATCGTCGCCATCGCGGGTGACCTCACCGGCCGCAGCGTCGGCGGCCCGATGACCGACCTGCTGCTCGGCCTGGTCCGCCGCGGCACCACCCAGGACCTGACGAACTACCGCACGCACGGCCCCGACGGCCGCCCGATCCGCTCGTCGACGCTGTTCCTGCGCGACGCCGACGGGGTCGCGGTCGGCTGCCTGTGCGTGAACAGCGTCGACACGGCCGCTTCGGCCGGGGGCAACGGCGAGCCGGAGACTTTCCCACCGGACGTCGACAGCCTGCAGCGGTTCCTGGTCGACCGGGCGGTGGCCAAGGCCGGGATCCCGGTGGACCTGATGAAGAAGCGGCACAAGGCGGCCGTGGTGCGGGAGCTGGACGAAGCCGGTTATTTCCTGATCAAGGACGCGGTCGACCACCTGGCCGGCCGCCTGGACGTCACCCGGTACACGATCTACAACTACCTCAACGAGATCCGCGCCTGACCCTGCCCGTTCGGCCCTTGTCACCTGGGCTTTCCGGGCGGACCATGGCGCGCATGACCGAACCGGACACCCGGTGCGCGCTGCTGCACATCGAGGCAGCGGACGCCGATGCCGAAGAGCTCGACGAGCTGGCGCGTCGGCTGCGCGCCGAGCTGGGCGAACTCGACCTCGACGTGCTCGCCGCGGTCCCGGCCGGCGACCTGCCGCCGGGCGCGAAGGCCGCCGACCCGGTCACGATCGGGTCGCTCATGGTGGCCTTCAGCGCGGCCGGCGGCGTGTTCCCCGGCCTGGTCGACACCCTGCGCGAGTGGCTGGGCCGGCAGGGCGGCCGCCACAAGATCAAGGTGACCATCGACGGCGACACCGTCGAGCTGGAACGGGCGACCACGGCCGAGCGGCAGCAGCTGATCGAGGCCTTCGTCAGCAGGCACGGCTAGTCCAAACAGGACTCCACCGCGTCCGCCGCCGCGCCGACGCCGCCGTGGCCGCGGATCTCCGCCTTCAGCTCCGCCAAGCGAGCCGCCACCGAGGGGGAGGACGAAACCTCCTCGACCGCCGCCCGCAGCGACGCGGCCGTCACCGACTCCGCCGGCAGGTGACGTCCCACCCCGAGCGCTTCCAGCTGCGCCGCGTTCCCGAACTGGTCCGCCGCCTGCGGGATCGCCACCGTCGGCACCCCGAACCACAACGACTCGGTCGCCCCGCCCATCCCCGCGTGGGTGATGAACGCCGACGCCGCGTCGAGCACCGCCAGCTGGGGCACGCTCTCGTGGACCTCCACCGAATCCGGGAAGGATCCCAGGTCCGCGGGCGAAACGTGCTTGCCGATCGCCAGCACGACGTGCCAGTCCGCCGCGAACGCCTCGACGCAGGCCCGGTAGACCGGAAGCTGGTCGTTGAACGCCGTGCCGAACGAAACCAGCAGCACCCGGCGGCCCGACGCCGGCGGGGTCCAGCTCCGGTCAGCCAGCCGTGAAGGGTCCAGGCACGGCCCGACGAACCGGACGTGGTCGCCGACGCGGTCCGCGTGCGGCTGCATCGCCCGCGGGATGAGCGACAGGATCCGCGCCGGGTGGCTCAGCCAGTCCCACGCGTCGGCTTCGATCCCGTTCGCCGCCAGCCACCGCGTGAACGTCGCCGCGTAGTCCACACCGGACGGTGACGCCTTGATCGGGTCCATGACCTCGGCCATGTCCTCGTCGTAGCCGTCCCACGCCACCAGCGTCGGCGACAGCTGCACCGCGGGCACGCCGTACCGCGCACCCAGCACCGGCGCGCCGAGCCCGCCGATGTCGTACAGCAGCAGATCGGGCCGGTCGTCGTCGAACCGCGACGTCAGGAGCGGGTGGATCGCGACGGCTTCGTCGAGGAAGACGCGCATCGCGTCGGCGGGGTCGTCCGGCCAGACCGCGGCCTCGCCGAGCGGGAAGCTCGTCGGGTGCTCGACGACCTCCGCGCCGGTGGGGGAAACCAGCCCCGCCAGCGGTGAGCCGACGACGTAGGACACGCGGTGCCCGCGATCCACCAGCTCGCGGATGACGCCCAGGGACGGGTAGATGTGGCTCGGCGCGGTGCAGCCGACCATGACGAGGTGTTTGCGCGGCATGACGCTCCTTCAGGAGAGAAGAACAGACGGCGCGCAGAAGAAGGGACTCACCGGTACGCGGGAAATCCTGCGGTCACGCCGTCTCAGACGAGGCGGGGCCGGGTGAAAGCGATCATGGAGCCGACCGTACGGGATCCCCGGCGACCGGCGCCATCCGATTTCCGCCTTTCGTAGGGCATTCGCGGTCAGGGGACCGGTTGCGGTCCCCCGATGCCCCCGCGCGGGTCTAGGGTTCACCCGCTTGAAGTCGGAGCTGAAAGGGAGAAAACAGTGAGACGTGCCATTTCTTCCGTGGTGGCCGCCGCCGCGGTGGCGTGCGCGCTCGTGGCCGCTCCGGCCGCGACCGCGGCGCCCGCACCGGCTGCCGGGACGATCGCCTGGGGGCCGTGTACCGATCCCACGCTGGTCACCGCCGGCGCCGAATGCGGGTACCTGGGGGTTCCGCTCGACTACCGCAAGCCGGGCGGCGAACAGGTCCAGCTCGCCGTCAGCCGCGTCAAGCACAAGGTCCCGGACGCGCAGTACCAGGGCGTGATGCTGACCAACCCGGGCGGCCCCGGCGGCTCCGGGCTGCTGCTGGCCACCCGCGGCCCGCGCGTGCCGAACCACGCGGGCGACGCCTACGACTGGGTCGGGTTCGACCCGCGCGGCGTCGGCGCGAGCAAGCCGGCGCTGTCGTGCGACCCGAACTACATGGACTACGACCGGCCGGAGTACGTGCCGTTCACGCCACGGCTGGAGAAGACCTGGCTCGACCGGTCCAAGGGGTACGCGGAGGCCTGCGCGAAGAACAACCCGAAGGCCCTGCTGGAGAACATGAAGACGACCGACACGGTCCAGGACATGGACTCCATCCGGAGGGCGCTCGGCCGGCAGCAGCTGAACTTCTACGGCTACTCCTACGGCACCTACCTCGGCCAGGTGTACGGCACGCTGTACCCGCGCAACGTCCGCCGGATGGTGCTCGACTCCACGGTCGACCCGCGGGGCGTCTGGTACGGCGACAACCTCAACCAGGACGTCGCGTTCGACAAGAACATCCTGATCTGGTTCGGCTGGCTCGCCCAGCACGACGACGTCTACCACCTCGGCAAGACGCAGGGCGCGGTCCAGCGGGTCGTCAACGAGCAGCTGGTCAAGACGTCGTTCAACCCGGCCGGCGGCGTGATCGGGCCGGACGAGATCCTCGACGTCATCCAGCAGGCTTCGTACTACCAGCTGCGGTGGACGCTCCTGGGCGACGCGCTGTCCCGGTTCGTCAACCAGGGTGACTGGCAGAACTGGAAGTCGCTGTTCGAGGCCTTCGGCGGCCGCGGCGACGACAACGGCTACGCGGTCTACCTCGCCGTGCAGTGCACCGACGTCCAGTGGCCGCAGAGCTGGAACCAGTGGAAGCGCGACAACTGGAAGACCTTCGCCAAGGCGCCGTACTTCACCTGGCAGAACGCGTGGTTCAACGCGCCCTGCCTGTACTGGCCGGCGAAGCCGGGCAAGCCGACGAAGATCGACGGCAGCGGGGTCCAGAGCGTCCTGATGATCGACGAGACGCTCGACGCGGCGACGCCGTTCGAAGGCAGCCTCGAGGTCCGCAGCCGCTTCCCCGGCGCGTCGCTGATCGCGGAGCCGGGCGGGACGAGCCACGCGATCACGCCGCGCGGCAACGCCTGCGTCGACACCAAGATCGCGGACTACCTGGCGACGGGTGCGCTCCCGGCCCGCAAGCCGGGCCGCACGGCCGACGTCGAGTGCGCGCCGCTGCCGCAGCCGACCCCACCGGCCCCGGCGGCCGCCAAGGCCGACGTGGCGGCGACGCAGGGCCTCGTGGCCGGACGGTTCGCTGGCTGACCTGCGGAAACCCCGAGAAGCGGGGTGCCGGGCCCACGGCCCGGCACCCCGCTTTTCTGCGCTCTCCGGCACCGGGGGCTTTGAACTCACGTGGACTTTGTGTTACAAAGTGCGCATCGACTTTGCGGTTCAAAGTTCACGAAGGGGGACCCATGGGGGACACCGGACCGGCGTTCGCGCTCCACGGCCTGACCAAGCGGTTCGGCCCCGTCACGGCGGTCGACGGCGTGTCCGTCGAGGTCGCGCGGGGCGAAGTCGTCGCGTTGCTCGGCCCGAACGGCGCGGGCAAGTCGACGACCGTCGACATGCTGCTCGGCCTGACCGAGCCGGACGCGGGGGAGATCACCGTCGACGGCGGCAGCCCGCGCGAGGCCGTCGACCGGGGGCTGGTCGGCGCGATGATGCAGAACGGCGCCCTGCTGCCGGACGTCACCGTCGGCGAGATCGTCGGCCTGGTCGTCTCGACGCACGCGAAGCCGCTGCCCGCCGCCGAGGTGATCGCCCGTGCGGGGCTCGGGCACCTCGTGAAACGGCGCTGCGGCAAGCTTTCCGGCGGCGAACGGCAGCGCGTCCGGTTCGCCCTCGCGCTGGCCGGCGACCCGCGGCTGCTCGTGCTCGACGAACCCACCGCCGCGATGGACGTCGACGGCAGGCGGGCGTTCTGGGCGGCCATCCGCGAGTTCGCCGCCGCCGGCCGGACCGTGCTGTTCGCGACGCACTACCTCGCCGAGGCCGAGGACTACGCCGACCGCGTGGTGCTGATGCGCCACGGCGCCGTCGTCGCCGACGGCCCGGTCGCCGAGGTCCGGTCGGCGGTGTCCGGGCGGGTGCTCAGGGCCGTGGTGCCCGGCGCGACCGAAGCCGGGCTCGCCGCGCTGCCCGGCGTCAAGTCCGTGCAGCTGCGCGGCGGCCGTGCCGAGCTGGCCTGCACCGACTCCGACGCCGCATTGCGGGGCCTGCTCGCCGCGCACCCGCACGCCGCCGACATCGAAATCTTCGCGCTGGGCCTCGAAGAGGCCTTCCTGGCGCTCACCGCCGACGAGACCGAAGGGGCCGCCGCGTGAACACCACCTACCTGAGCCTGGAGATCAAGCGGATCGTCCGGAGCCCGCAGTTCACCGTCTTCACCATCGGCATGCCGGTGGCGATGTACCTGCTCTTCGGGTCCATCTTCGGCGACTACGTCCTCGAAAACGGCCTGCACTCGAGTACGCAGACGATGATCGGCATGGCCGCGTACGGCGCGAGCGGCGGCGCCCTGTTCACCGGCACCCGGGTGGCGCAGGAACGCACGGACGGTTGGCAGCGCCAGCTCCGCCTGACGCCGATGCGCGGCCCCGGCTACCTGGTCGTCAAGGTCGCTTCGGCGATGGCCGTCGCGCTGCCGGTGCTCTTGGCGATCTTCCTCGTCGGCTTCCTGCGCGGCGAACCGCTGACCATGGCCGACTGGGGCAGGCTGCTGGTCTTCCTGTGGGCGGCCACGCTGCCGTTCGCCGTCCTCGGCCTGGCGATCGGCCTGTTCGGCAAGGGGGACACGGTCGGCGCGGTCACCGGCGCCCTGATGATGCCGCTGGGCATGCTCGGCGGGCTGTGGCTCCCGCTGGAGATCCTGCCGGGCTGGATGACGACGGTGGCGCACTTCGTGCCGACCTACTGGCTGCGCCGCGTCGGCCTCGACCCGCTGACCCACACTTCCGGCACCTGGGTCGCGGTGCTCGTGCTGGCGGGCTGGCTGGTCGTGCCCGCCCTGGTCGTGGTGCGCCGGTTCCGGCTGGACACGGCCCGGCTGTGAATGCGTGTTAACTTCCGTGCAGCGTTGAGGGGTCTGCACGGGAGGAGGGCGAACAGGGTGGACGACGAGCCGTTGTCGGCGGAGGAGTCGCTGAACCTGATCGCCCAGCAGAACCGGCGCACCCGCCGGGAACTGGGCGGGGGCCCGGCGCGGATGCTCGCGGCCTGGGCCCTCGCCTGGATCGTCGGCTGGGGCTTCACGTACGTCACCACGCAGGCCTGGGTGGCCGTGCCCGGCTGGGTCGCCGGGGGCGTCGTCGTCCCGCTGCTGTTCCTCGGCGCCGTCGCCTACACGGCCTACACCAGCATCCGCACCGGCCGCGGGATCCGGGGGCCGTCCCGCACGGTCGGCGCGATGTACGGCTACGGCTGGGCGCTCGGCTCGATCGGGCTGATGGTCGTCGACATCCGGATCACACAGTTCCAGGCGCTCTCGTCCGACCAGGTGTCGCTGCTGTGGACCGGCACGTGGCTGCTGTTCACCGGCGTGATGTACCTGGCGGGTGGCATGGTGTGGCAGGACAAGCTGATGTACGGCCTCGGCGCGTGGATGATCGTGTCGGCCGCGCTGAGCGTGCTGGTCGGCTACCCGGCGAACTTCCTCGTGCTCACCGTCTGCGGCGGCGGTGGCTTCCTGCTCGGCGCGATCGTCTACTTCGTGCGCGAGAAGACCGGCCGCTGATGAGCGAACTGCCCCAGCTCGACCCCGTCATCCACGCCCAGGCGCGGCTGCGGGTCACGGTCGCCCTCGCCGGGCTGCGCACCGGCGACCAGATCACCTTCCCACGGCTGCAGCAGCTCCTCGACATGACCGCCGGCAACCTCTCGACGCACCTGCGCAAGCTCGAAGACGCCGAGTACGTCGAGATCACCAAGGCCTACGAGCACCGCACCCCGGTCACGCTGGTCAAGCTGACCGCCCGCGGCCGGGCCGCGTTCGAGAGCTACACCAAGGCGCTGCACCAGCTGCTGGACGCCACCGGCGGCGACTGACGTGGCCCGCTGGGTGATCCACCTCGACCTGGACGCCTTCTACGCCTCGGCCGAGCAGCTCACCCGCCCGACGCTGGCCGGGCGCCCGGTGCTCGTCGGCGGCACCGGGCCCCGCGGCGTCGTCGCCGGCGCGAGCTACGAGTCCCGGGCGTTCGGCATCCGGTCGGCGATGCCGATGGCGCAGGCACGGCGGCTGCTCCCGGCCAACGGCGTCATCGTGCCGCCGCGGTTCCGCGTGTACGAGCGGCTCAGCCAGGAGGTCTTCGCGGTCGTCACCGAGGTGGCGCCGGTGCTCGAAAAGATCTCCCTCGACGAGGCCTTCGCCGAGCCGCCGCAGCTGGCGGGGGCGTCCCTGGAGGCGGTGACGGCGTTCTGCGCCTCCCTGCGGGCGCGGATCCGGGACGAGACCGGGCTGGTCGCGTCGATCGGCGCGGGCAACGGCAAGCAGATCGCGAAGATCGCCTCCGACGAGGCCAAACCGGACGGGCTGCTGGTCGTCCCGCAGGGCACCGAACGCGAGTTCCTCGCGCCGCTGCCGGTGCGCGCGCTGTGGGGGATCGGCCCGGTCGCCGAGGGGAAGCTGCGGTTCATCGGCGTCCAGACGCTGGGGCAGCTGGCGGCACTGTCCGAACAAGACGCCGTGGCGACGCTCGGCGGCGTGGTCGGGCGCGAGCTGCGGCGCCTGGCGACCGGCGCCGACGACCGCCCGGTCGCCGACCGCGGCGAGACCAAGCAGGTCAGCGCCGAAACGACGTTCGACTTCGACATCATCGACCTGGCCACGCTGCGCACCGAGGTCCGGCGGATCGCCGCCGGCGCGCACCGGCGGCTCGTCAAGGCCGAGCGCGTGGCGCGGACGGTGGTGATCAAGCTGCGGCACACCGACATGCACACGGTGACCCGCTCCGAGACGATCTCCGCCCCGACCGACGACCTCGCCGAGCTGGCCGCGACCGCCGAACGGCTGCTGCTCGACCCGGCCGAGTTCGGCGGGATCCGGCTGGCCGGCGTCGCCTACAGCGGGCTCTCGGTACCGCACCAGGACGCCCTGTTCACCCTGGCCGTCCCCGAGACGCCCGCGTCGACCGTGGTCACCGCGGCGGCCCCGGCCGCGGCGCCGCCCTCGACGTGGCGGCAGGGCGACGACGTCGTGCACGAGGAGTTCGGCACCGGCTGGGTGCAGGGCGCGGGCCACGGCCGCGTCACGGTCCGGTTCGAGACCCGCTCGAGCGGCCCCGGCGTGGCGAGGACGTTCGAGCAGGCGGACCCGGCCCTGCGCCGCGGCGACGCCGGAGACTGCCTGAAGTGACCCCCGATGTGACATCGTGGAGCGCGGTGGTCACCGAGGGGGTTGCATGGCGGGGGAAGCGGCTGAGCTGGTCCGGCGCGCGCGGGCGGTGCTGTTCGACTGCGACGACACCGTGCTCGCCACCGCGAAGGCCCGCTGGAGCATCCTCATCGCGACCGCTCGCTCGTTCGGGGTCACGCTCACCCGGGACGCCATCGAGGCCGCGTGGGGCCTCCCGTTCGACCGGTTCGTCGCGGCGATCGTGCCGTCGGTCGATCCCGGGGCGTTCGTGGGCCGCTACCGGCTCGCGATGAGCGTGCGCCGCCCGGAAGCCGCGCCGGGCGCGCCGGAGCTGCTCGGCCACCTCGCGGCCCGGTCGGTGCGGATGGAGATCCTCACCGGCGGCAACCGGGCCCTGGTCACGCAGGACCTGGACGCGCTGGGCCTGACCGGTCACTTCGCGCGGATCTACGGGCACGAGGAAACCCCGTTCCACAAACCGGATCCGCGGGTGCTCGACGTCGTCCTCGAGAACCTCGCCCGCGAGGGGTACGACCCGGCGGAGCTGGTGTTCATCGGGGACAGCGTGCGCGACTTCCGGGTCGCCGCAGCCCGGGAAGTCGCCTTCGTCGGCGTGGTGAGCGGCTTGGAGCCCGCCGCCGGGTTCACGACGGCGGGCCTGCCGGCCGAGCGGATCGTCGGCGACCTCACTCAGCTGCTGCCGGGCTGAGGCCTCACTCCGCGGAGCAGCCCTGCAGCTTCGCGACCTCCTGGCCGGCCAGCAGGAACGCGCCGACGCCGTAGGCCGCGGTGTCCGTCGCCTTGGCCGCGGCCGGGCGGTCGCCGACCGGCTGGACGTAGCCGAGCAGCCCGCTGGGCTGCAGTGCCTTGGTCGACAGCGCCGTCCACGCCTTGTCGACCACCGGGCGGAACCGCGCGGCGTCGAGGACGCCCGCGTTGATGCCCCAGCCGATGCCGAAGGCGAAGAACGCCGTGCCGCTGCTCTCCGGGCCGCCGTGGTCCCACGGGTTCAGCAGGTCGGAGTTCCAGAAGCCGTCCCGGCGCTGCACGAGGCTGAGCGTCGTGGCCATCTTCTTGAACACCCGCAGGTACTCCGGCCGCCGCGGGTCGTCCGACGGCAGGACCTGCAGCACCTTCGTCAGCGCCGCCAGCGCCCAGCCGTTGCCGCGCGACCAGAACACGCCCGAGCCGGTGAACCGCGCGTCGCGGTACCAGAGGCCGGTGAACTCGTTGAACAGCTTCTTCTCGCTGGAGCGGAACAGCTGCTGCATGGCGTCCAAATAGGACGGATTGTGGTCGATCAGGCTCATCCGCGCGAACGACGGCATCGCCATGTTCAGCGCGTCGACGTAGTTCCAGTAGTCCCGGTGCCCGGCCTGCACGGAAGCGACCTCGGCCTGGATCCGGGTGCGGATCGAGTCGAGCGGGATCTCCGGGTGGAAGTAGGTGTACAGGTCGAGGTAGGCCTCGCCGGCGGCCTGGTTGTCCGGGAAGAACGGCCGCTCCGGGTCGTCCGGCAGCCGGTAGCCGTTGGCCTGCGCCCAGGGGTAGGTCTTGTGGTTGGACTGGCCGGTGGTCCGGACCAGCGCGAGGTTGCCGACGTGGAACGTCGCGTTCTGCCAGTCCGGCGCGTCGAGGTTCGTCCCGTTGGTGACCCAGTAGTTGCCCGCGGACACCATTTCGTCGGAAATGGTGCAGGTCGCGGCGGTCGCCACCGGGGCCGTCAACAAACCGCCCGCCACCGCCGCGGCCGCGAGCACGCCGAAACCGCGAAATCCCGGGAAACGCATGAAAGCGTCCTCCTCAACAATCATGGCGGCGGTCATCCGCAGCGAGTGAAGCGCGTCCCGGTGGGCGTGTCAAGGTGCCGATGAGCGGTACGCCGCAACGGTTTCCAGCAGCCGGCGGGCCGCGGACTCGGCGCCGTCGGCGTCCTTCGCCAGCACCAGCGTCAGCACGCGGGAATGCGCGACGAGCGTGTCCGCCGGTTCGCCCTGCGCCCGCAGCGCCGCCACCACCGGCACCTGCAGCTGTGCGATCAGGGCGTTCCCGGACGCACGGACGAGCGCCGCGTGGAACCGCGCATCGGCGGCCCGGAAGTCCGCGGTGCCGGTGGCGTCGGCCATCAGGGCGTACGCCGCCGCCATCGCCGCCAGCTCGTCGGGACGCCGGTGCTGTGCGGCCATCCGCGCCGCCTGCGGTTCGATCGCCAGCCGCAGTTCGAACAGCTCGCGCAGGTGCTCCCGGCCGTCGGGACCGCCGACGCGCCAGGCGATGACGTCCGGGTCGATCGCGTCCCACGCCTCGGGCGGCAGCGTCCAGGTGCCGACCCGCGGGCGCGCGGTGACCATGCCCTTGGACTCCAGGACGCGCAGCGCCTCGCGGACCACGGTGCGGGACGCGGAGAACCGGCGGCCGAGCTCCTCGGGGACGAGCGGCTGCCCGTCCCCGAGGACGCCTTCGACGATGAGCCTGCCCAGTTCGTCGACGATGCGGGCGTGCAGGTTCCGCGGCGCGCCCACCGCTACTCGGGCAGGCCGACGCGGCGCTCCCCGCTGCGCAGCTGCTGCAGCACGACCGCGATCACGAGCAGGGCGCCGTGGGCGACGTTCTGCCAGAAGGGGTTGATGCCCAGCCCGGACATGCCGTTGTCGAGCACGCCCAGGATGATCACCGCGAGCACGGTGGAGATGATCGACCCGCGGCCGCCCTTGAGCATCGTGCCGCCGAGCGCGGCGCCGGTGACGGCCTGCAGCTCCAGGCCTTCGGACCCGGACGTCGGCTGGCCGGAGCCGGTGCGCGCGGTGATCAGCACCCCCGCGATCGCCGCGACCACGCCGACCAGGGCGTAGACGCCGATGATGTACCGGTTGATGTTGATGCCGGCCAGCCGCGCGGCGGTGTCGTTGCCGCCGATGGCGTAGACGTTGCGGCCGATGTCGGTGTACTTGAGCAGGAAGTGCAGGGCCGCCGCGACGATCAGGAACACCCACACCAGCGACGGCAGGCCCAGCACGGACCCCTTGGCCAGGAAGATGAACAGGTCGTCACCGCCGGTGTAGCCCTGCGCCTTGCCGTCCGAGATGACCTGCGCGATGCCCTTGTAGGTGGCCAGCATGGCCAGCGTCGCGACCACCGGGTTGACCCGGCCGAAGATGATGATCAGGCCGTTGACCAGGCCGCAGAGGATGCCGACGCCGACCGCGGCGAGGATGCCGGCCTCGGAGTTGCCGGTCGAGGTGAACACCATCGCCGAGACGACGGACGCGAGCCCCGCCATCGAGCCGACCGAGATGTCCAGCGCACCGAGGATGATCACCAGGGTCTGCACCAGGGCCAGCAGCCCCATGATGGTGATCGCGCTGCCGATCAGCAGCAGGTTGTTGGTGCGGAAGAAGTTCTCGTTCAGCACGCTCAGCAGGATCACCAGCGCGATGAGCGTGATGATCAGGCTCGAGTTCTGCACGCCGATGCCGGTCAGCACGCGGCGCGCGGCCGACGGCTGGGGCGGCGCGGCGGGGGCCGAGGTTTCCTTGGTGGGGGTGCTCATGCGCCGATCTCCTGCTGTTCTTCCACGGCTGGTTCGGTTTCGGGGATGGCGAGGGTCAGCACGGCCTCTTCGGTGGCTTCCTCACGGCCGAGCTCGCCGGCCAGGCGCCCGGCCCGCATCACGAGGATGCGGTCGGCGAGCGTCAGCACCTCGGGCAGGTCGGAGGAGATCACCAGCAGGGCGATGCCCTCGGCGGCGAGGCCGTCGATGATCCGGTAGATCTCGGCCTTCGCGCCGACGTCGACGCCGCGCGTCGGCTCGTCGAGGATCAGCAGCTTCGGCCTTCGCGCGAGCCACCTCGCGAGGACGGCCTTCTGCTGGTTGCCGCCGGAGAGCTTGCGGACTTCCTGCTCCATCGACGGCGTACGCACGCGAAGCTCGCGTACGTACTCCTCGACGAGCGCGCGTTCCTTCGCGCGCTTCACGACGCGGAAGCGGCGAAGCCGGTCGAGGACGGCGATGGAGACGTTGTCGCGTACAGACCGCTGCATGAGCAACGCGTCCGTCTTGCGCTCTTCGGGCGCGAAGCCGATGCCGGCCTTCACGGCGTCACCGGGGTTGTGCGCGCGCAGGCGCTTCCCGGCGAGTTCCACGGTCCCGGACCGGATCGGCAGGTCGCCGACGATCGCGCGGGCCAGCTCCGAACGTCCCGCGCCGACCAGCCCGGCCAGGCACACGACTTCGCCCGCGCGGACCTGCAGGGAGATGCCGGTGACGTCGTCGGTGGTGACGTCGTCGAGCTTCAGGACGACGTCACCGGTTTCCTGCGTGGTGCGGCGTTCCAGGGCCGAGAGGTCACGGCCGATCATCATCCGGACCAGGCCGGCCTCGTCGGTCTCCGCGGCCTGCTGGACGCCGACGAGCTTGCCGTCGCGCAGCACGGCGACGCGGTCGGCGAGCTGGAAGATCTCCTTCATCCGGTGCGAAACGTAGACGACCGCGACGCCGCTGTCGCGCAGCCGCCCGATCAGCCGGAACAGCGCCTCGACCTCGTGCTCCGACAGCGACGACGTCGGCTCGTCGAACGCGATCACCCGCGGCGGCGTCGCCGCGGTGAGGACGCGCAGGATCTCGACGAGCTGGCGCTGCGCCGGAGACAGGGCGGCGCCCAAGGTCGCGGGGTTGAGCACGCCTTCGAAGCCGTACTCGACGAGCGCGTCGTGCGTGGCCTTGGTGAGCGTGCGGCGGCTGAACACCCGCGCCTTCGCGGGCAGTTCGCCGACGAAGACGTTCTCCGCCACCGAAACGTGCGGGATGATCTCGGGTTCCTGGTAGATCACGCGCACCCCGGCGGCCATCGCGGCGCGCGGGGTGTCGAAGGTGACCTCGGTGCCGTCCAGGAGGAGCCGGCCGTCGTCGGGGCCCTGGTCGCCGGACAGCACGCGCAGCAGCGTCGACTTCCCGGCGCCGTTCTCGCCCATCAGCGCGAGCACCTCGCCGGACCGGAACTCCAGCGAGACGTCGTCGAGGGCGGTGACGCCGGAGAAGCGCTTGCCGATGCCCTCGACGGCGAGCGCGGGAGGAGAGGCGGACATGTGCGGCCTTTCGGCGGTGGGGCCCGCGGGCAGCGCGCTCGGCGCCGCCCGCGGGGAGTGCGGTCAGGTGCAGTTGACGCCGGCCTGCTTGTAGTTGTCCTTGTTGACGATCGTGGTCTTGGCGATCGTCTCCGCGGGCAGCTCCTTGCCGTTCTTCACCTTGTCGACGAGCACCTGGATCGCCGAGCGGCCGACCTCGGCGCCGGAGATGTAGAGCGCGGCCTTGTTGCCGGTGTCCTTGCCGGCGGCCCAGTCCTTGCAGGTGAGGTACGCGCCGAGCCCGACGCCGATGATGTTGTTCGCCGCCACGCCGGAGTTCGCCAGCGCGGTCACGACGCCGGTCTCGTTTTCGTCGTTGCAGCCCCAGACCACCCAGTGCTTGACGCCCGGGTTGGAGCCGATCACCGCGCCGGAGCGGTTCTGCGCGTCGACGGGGGAGTTGTCGGTGCCGACCTCGATCACCGGGACCTCCGCGCCCGCGGCCTTGGCGAAGGCCGACTTCGCGGCCGTGACGCGGTCGGTGCAGACGGTGAGGTCCTGCTTGTAGGCGCTGATGATCTTCGTGTCGGCGGCGGTCCAGCCGGCGGCCTTGAACAGCTTCCCGGCTTCGGTGCCCACCGAGTCGCCCATCTGGCTGCCGTTGAAGCCGACGAACGGGGCCTTCGCGCCGGTGCCGTCCTTGATGACGTCGTCGGAAGCGATGATCGGGATGCCCGCGCTCTTCGCCTTGTCGATCACCTGCGGGCCGATGGCCTGGTCGGGGACCACGATGGCGACGCCGTTCGCGCCCTGCGCGACCGCCGCGTCCAGCTCGGTGATCGCCTTGTTGGCGTCCTGGCCGAGGTTGACCACCTTGAGCTCGACACCGAGCTCCTTCGCCTTCTCCTGCGCCCCCTGCGCCTGCTCGACGAAGTACTGCTGGTCACCCTGTTTCTGCAGGTAGTACAGGGTGATCTTGCCGTTGGCCGGGGCCTGCTGCTGGGGCGCGGCGGCGTCTTTGCCGGACGAGCACGCGGCCAACAGGACTCCGGAAATCAAACAACAACCAACAACGCTCCAGGTCCGGAACCTGTGCGGGTATGTGGACATCGAGTGCTCCCATGGGGCCGGGGACGAGTGGTGCGGGTAGGGGTATCGCCGAGTGACTCGTATTACAAAACACCCGTTCGTGGAGCGTCAAGCCGCAGTTAGCGGAGTGAGACCTACTCTCTGTGACCGTGTGGCGGCGTCCTCGCGGTCATTTATCGTATTTTTTCCCCGCTGGGCTGGGCGTTGTCCGGTTTTGTCCTGTGCGAATGTTGTGATCGGTGTTGTCGACTGTGGTGCGATTTGCCGATGACCGGGATGCCGTCTCTGCGGTGTTCGCCCGGCTGGCAGGATGGCCGGACCACGTTAGGGGGGACCGATGACCAAGCACCGCGTCGCCGTGCTCGCCGGGGTCGCCGTCCTGGCGGCCGCCTGCAGTGGCCCGCCGCAGTCCGGCCCGGCGCCGACCCCGTTCCCGGAGGCGGCGGGGTTGTCGTCGGCCGCCGCGCCCGACGGGTCGTTCAGCGTCGTCGCCACCGGCGACGTCCTGATCCACCCGGCGCTCACCGAGCAGGCCGAGGCCGACGGCGGCGGGAAGTTCGACTACCGGCCGCTGCTGGCCGGGATCAAGCCGCTCATCTCCGGCGCCGACCTCGGGATCTGCCACCTCGAGACGCCGTTGGCGCCGGAAGGCGGGCCGTACAGCGGGTACCCGTCGTTCAGCGCGCCGCCGGAGATCGCGGACGCGCTCAAGGACACCGGCTACGACACCTGCTCGACGTCGTCCAACCACACCATCGACCAGGGCGCCGACGGCGTCACCCGGACGCTGGACAAGCTCGACGACGTCGGCATCAAGCACACCGGCTCGGCGCGGTCGGCCGCGGAAGCCGCGAAACCGCTGATCCTCGACGTCCACGGCGTGAAGGTCGCGCAGGTGTCGTACGCCTTCGGGTTCAACGGCATCAAGGTGCCGGCCGGAAAGCCGTGGCTGGCCAACCAGATCGACGTCGACGACGTCCTTTCGGCAGCTCGCAAGGCGCGGGAAGCCGGGGCGCAGGTCGTGATCGCGAGCCTGCACTGGGGCGTGGAGTACCAGCACGACCCGACGGCGGAGCAGCGGTCCCAAGCCAAGAAGATCCTGGCGTCGGAGGACATCGACCTGATCGTCGGTCACCACGCGCACGTGGTGCAGCCCTTCGAGAAGATCGGCGGCAAGTGGGTGGCCTACGGGCTCGGCAACAGCGTCGCCCGCCACTCCGAACCCCGCGGCGACACCGAAGAAGGTGCGGCGGCCCGGTTCCGCTTCGTCCGCGACGGCGACCGCTGGAAGGTCGACAAGGCCGAGTACATCCCCACCCTGATCAAGCTCGACAGTCCGATCCGCTTGATCGACTTGTCGACATCCCCGCCGTCCGCGCAGGTCACGAAGGCCCTGCAGGACACGGACAAGAACATCCTGAGCCTGAAAGCGGACAAAGACGGCCTCACCCGCCCTGGCAAGTAACGGGCATCAAGCGTGATCAGAGGGGCATCACGCGTGATTGAGGAGGCATCGCGGTGATGCCCCGCCAGGCACGCGTGATGCCCCTTCAAGCACAGGTGATGCCCCTCTGATCACGGGAGAATCCCGTGGTCAGTGGGTGCGGGTGGTGATCAGGCGGGCCAGGGACGCCAGTTCCGCCGCCGGGCGGGGGACCGGGTTCGCCGTTCCCAGCTCGCGAAGTCCCTTCGCCACCAAGGCCGCCGCCTGGGCCTGGCTCCACTGGCGGCCGCCGGCCTCCTCGACGAGCGAGGCGGTGCGGGCCAGTTCGGCGTCGGTGAGCGGGTCGGCGCCGGAGTACAGCGCGGCCAGTTCGGTCGCGGCGGCGGTGCCCGAGCGCAGGGCCGTCACCACCGGCAGCGACTTCTTGCGGTTCTGGAGGTCCGAGTAGACCGGCTTGCCCGTCTCGGCGGGGTCGCCCCAGATGCCGAGCAGGTTGTCGACGTGCTGGAACGCCAACCCGACCGATCGGCCGAACGCCCCGAACCGCGCCGCTGACCCCGGTTGACCGCCGTGCAGCGCGCCGAGTTCGCAGGCCGCGCCGATCAGGGCCGCCGTCTTGCCGACGGCCATCTTGACGCACTCCGCCGCCGTGACGTCGTCGCGTTGCTCGAAGTCCAGGTCGGCGGCCTGGCCTTCGAGCAGGTCGAGCACGCCCTGGGACAGGATCTTCGCGCCATCGGGCGTCAGCTCCTCGAACGCCAGACTGAGCAGCGCGTCCCCGGCGAGCACGGCGGGCCCGGTGCCGAAGACCGTCCACGCCGTCGGCCGGTGCCGGCGGGTGGTGTCGCCGTCCATGACGTCGTCGTGCAGCAGCGAGAAGTTGTGCACGAGCTCGACCGCGACGGCGGCGGGGACGGCGTCCGCGGGATCGCCGCCCGCCGCCTCCGCGGACAGCAGCACCAGCGCCGGGCGCAGGGCCTTGCCGCCGTCGCTGTGCGCCGGTTCGCCGTGGGCGTCCCACCAGCCGAAGTGGTAGCCGGCGATCCGCCGCATCGTCTCGGGCAGCCGCTCGGCCGCGGTGCGCAGCGCCGGGTCGACGAGGCTCTTGCTCCACGCGAGAACATCGGCGATCGGCCGGGCCGCGGTGCGCGTGTTCATGGTCGTCATGGGCGGCCGATTTCGACGTCGTCGAGGATGCCGAGGGCGTCGGGGACGAGGACGGCGGCGGAGTGGTAGGCGGTGAGGAGGTAGGTGGTGATGGCGTGGTCGTTGATGCCCATGTAGCGGACGTTGAGTCCGGGTTGGTATTGGTCGGGGAGGTTTTTCGGTCGGAGTCCGATGACGCCGGCGTCGTCTTCGCCGGTGCGCATGGCCAGGATCGAGGTGGTGCCGGCGGGAGAGATGGGGATTTTGTCGCTGGGCAGGAGGGGGACGCCGCGCCAGGTGGTGACGCGTTTGCCGTCGAGGGTGGTGGTGTCGGGGTAGATGTGGTGGGTGGTGCAGGCGCGGCCGAAGGCGGCGATGGCTTTGGGGTGGGCGAGGAAGAAGCGGGTTTTGCGGCGGCGGCAGAGGAGGTTGTCGAGGTCTTGGGGGGTGGGTGGGCCGGTGCGGGTGGTGATGCGGTGTTTGAGGTCGGCGTTGTGCAGGAGCCCGAAGTCGGTGTTGTTGATCAGTTCGTGTTCCTGGCGTTCGCGTAGGGCTTCGACGGTGAGCCGGAGTTGTTGTTCGAGCTGGTTCATGGGGTGGTTGTAGAGGTCGGTGACGCGGTTGTGGACGCGTAGGAGGGTTTGGGCGACGGCGAGGTCGTATTCCCGGGGTGCGGGGTCGTAGTCGACGTAGGTGCCGGTGAGGTGGGGTTCGCCGTCGTGGCCGGCGGTGAGGTCGATGGCGGCTTCGCCTTTGGTGTTCTGGGGTTTGGCGGGCCGGGTGAGGGTCTCGGTGACGTGGGTGCGGAGGGTTTCGGAGCGGCCGTTGAGGCGGGTGTAGGTGGCGGCGGGCAGGACGAGGGCGGTGACGCGGGTGGCGGCGCGGGCGGTGCAGGGCCAGGTGGTGTCGGTGCGGGCGAGGAGTTCTTCGCCGAAGTGGTCGCCGTCGGTGGCGGTGCCGAGGTGGGCTTCGTCGCCGTAGGGGCCGGTGCGGTGGGTGGTGACTTTGCCGTGGGCGATGAGGATGAGGGTGTCTTGGGGGGTGCCGGCGGTGAAGAGGGTGGTGCCGGGTTCGTATTCGCGTTGTTCGAACGCCTCGGCCAGCGCCCTCAAGGCGTCTTGGTCGGTGAAGTCGCGCAGGAGGGCGAGTTCGGTGAGTTCGGCGGGGACGACGTGGACGCGGGCGCCGGTGGTGTAGAAGCTGACTTTGCCGTCGCCGAGGGTGTAGGTGAGGCGGCGGTTGACGCGGTAGGAGCCGGCGGGGACCTCGACCCAGGGCAGCTGGGTGAGCAGCCAGCGGGTGGTGATGCCGCGCATCTGCGGCACCGATTTGGTGGTGGTGGTCAGCGTCCGCGCGGCGGTGATCCCCAGCGACAGCTGCACGGAGGTGGTTTCTTCGGTGACGGTCACGGGTTCACGCGCCGATCGGGTCCGGGTGCGTCGGGCGGGCGGGTGCCCGCGGTCTTGGGCACGACCCGGGCGGCGGTGGTGCCCAGCCCGGTCGGCCCGAACGCCGAGGGCGGCAGACCGGGCCCGGGCCGCGGCGGTTGCGCGTCGGGTGGGCGGGGCGGGGTGACCGGCTCGGGCATCACGCCTCCCGGCCGAGTTCGGCGCTTTCCAGCACGGCCAGGGCGTCGGGGACGAGGACGGCGGCGGAGTAGTAGGCCGAGACCAGGTAGGAGATGATGGCCTGTTCGCTGATGCCCATGAACCGCACGTTCAACCCCGGCTGGTACTCGTCCGGCAGCCCGGTCTGGTGCAGCCCCACCACTCCCTGGGCCTGTTCCCCGGTCCGCATCAGCAGGATGGAGCTGGTGCGGGTTTCGGTGACGGGGATCTTGTTGCACGGCAGGATCGGCACGCCCCGCCACGCCGGGACCTGATGCCCGCCCAGCTCGATCGCGTCGGGGTAGATGCCGGCCTTGGTGCATTCCCGGCCGAACGCGGCGATGGTTTTGGGGTGGGCGAGGAAGAACCCCGGATCCTTCCACACCAGCGCCAGCAGCTCGTCCAGATCGTCCGGGGTGGGCGGGCCGGTGCGGGTCGGGATCCGCTGGGCGAAGTCGGCGTTGTGCAGCAACCCGAACTCGGCGTTGTTGATCAGCTCGTGTTCCTGGCGTTCCCGCAACGCCTCCACCGTCAACCGCAGCTGCTGCTCGATCTGGTTCATCGGCTGGTTGTACAGATCCGCGACCCGGGAATGGACCCGCAGCACCGTCTGCGCCACCGACAGTTCGTACTCCCGGGGGCGGGCTTCGTAGTCGACGAACGTGCCCGGCAGCACCGGCTCCCCGTCATGGCCCGAGGCCAGCGAAATCTCGGCCTCACCGTGATCGTTGCTGGCCGCCGACCCCCGCGCCAGATACTCCTGCAGATGCGCCTGCAACGTCTCCGACCGGGCCAGGACCTCGTCGAACGCCGCACGGGGCAGCGTCAGCACCGTGCACGCGGTCACCGCCTTCGCGGTGAACTCCCAGATCCCGTCCCCCCGGACCAGGGCACTCTCCCCGAAATAATCCCCATCCGCCAACGTCCCCAGCACGGTCTGGTCGCCGTAAGCGCCGGTACCGACCTTGGAGATCTTGCCGTGGGCGATCAGGAACACCTGATCGGCCTGGCTGCCGAACTCCACCAACGCATCACCCGGCTCGTACTCCCGCTGCCCGAACCGCCCCGCCAGCTCCGTGAGCACCTCCTCGTCGTCGAACCCCCGCAACGGCGCCAGCTCACCCAGCTCCGGCGGGATCACCCGCACCTCACTCCCGGTCGACGTGAACGTCACCCGCCCGTCCCCCACCGCGTAGGACAACCGCCGGTTCACCCGGTACGCACCACCGGAGACCTCCACCCACGGCAGCACCCGCAGCAACCACCGCGAGGAAATGCCCTGCATCTGCGGCACCGACTTCGTCGTCGTCGCCAACGTCCGAGCCGCCGCCCGCCCCAAACTCAACGGCGCCTGCTCGGATTCCACCGGGTCGGTGACAGTCACAGCGAAAACCACCCCATCGTTCGCGCCGGCACGCGCCCAGCACGCCCGGTCATGACCTGTTGTTTTTCCGGGTATTCGCGCGACTTCGCGACACCGCGAAATCAACATAGCAACCGGACCGGGTCGCACAATGACACGATCGGGTCGCCTCCGGGTGATCACCTGTTTGCCTTCCGGCCATTCCGGATACCCCGACGGCGAGGGCTGCTCGCCTCCGGTCACTGCGGGTGTCCGGCTGTCACCCGGTCGGGAAGTTCGCAGTTCATAAGGGGAATCGCCGGTCGCCGCGTGGAGCGGCGGGACCGGTGGAACCCGGCGGAACTGCGCCGAACCGGCGACAGCCGCGGTCCGGGTGAGGCCACTCGGATGAATCGAACCAATTGCGGTTGTCGAGCCGTAAATAGATGACTAACTTGAGCGGTCCGGCGATTAATGCGCCCGGTGGGAAAGGACGTGGATGAACATCTTCGTGGCCGGCAGTCTCTGGGTGGCCGGCGCGGCCCTCGTCGGGGGCGTGATCGCGTACCTCGTCCGCCGGTTCGGCTGGGACGAGGGCAGGCCGGACAACAACGACGCGGCGGGCCAGGTGTTCACCATCGTCGGCGGGCTGCACGCGGTGCTCGTCGCGTTCGTGCTCATCTCGCTGTACGACTCGGTGGGCGACGCGGGCCAGGACGCGCAGACCGAGGCCGACAGCCTGGTCGCGGCGACCTGGGCGGCCGACGCGCTGCCGGGCGACACCAAGGACCGCGTGCACCAGCTCGCCGTCGCCTACGCGCAGACGGTCGAGGAGCAGGAGTGGCCGCGCCTGGCCGACGGCGGCACGGTGCCCACCACGGGCTGGACGCAGCTCGACCAGATGCGTCAGGCGGTGGCCGCGGCCGAGGCCGACGGTGACTGGCAGATCGACCGCAAGACCGAGGCCAGCAACCAGCTCTGGTCGGTCTACCAGGCCCGCCAGCAGCGGCTGGCCAAATCCGGGGGAGGCGGGGTCGGCGCGGTCGTCTGGTTCGCGCTGATCCTCGGCAGCCTGATCACCGCGATCCTGCTGCCCAACCTGTTCGGCGGCACGCGGCTCGCCGCGCACATCATCATCGTGTCCACCCTGGCCGGCACGATCACGTTGCTGCTGTTCGCGATCCACCAGCTGCAGAACCCGTTCAGCGGGGGCGCGAAGGTGCCGCCGGAGGCGTTCACCTCGGCGCTGGAAAGGCTGGCTTGACCGGCACGCGGGCCCGCTGGGCGGCGATGCTCGGCGTGGCCGCGGCGGTTTCGGCGCTGCTGGCGGCGACGGGCTGGCTCGCGCCCGCGTCGTCGCACCGTCCGGCGGCCCCGGACCCGTCCGCCTGCACGGTCCTGCAGGCGGAGAACGAACGTGCCGGCGCGCCGACGACGTTGCGGCTGCTGTCGCTGCCCGGCGGCGCCACGAAACGGCTCAGCCAGGCCGGGTACTGGATCAACGCGATGGGCTACTCCGCGGCGCAGGGCGTCGTCTACGGCGTCGCCGACGGCACCCGCGGCGGCCGCTACGCCCACGGCGCGCACGCGGTGCGCATCGACTCCACCGGCGCGGTCACCGACCTCGGCGTGATCGGCCGCGCCGGGCCCTGGCGTCCGGTGTGGAGCCTGGTCACCGGCGCGACCGCGGGTGCGATCGCCGGGAACCGCTGGTACGTGCGGCAGAACAGCGACCTGTACACAGTGGACATCGACCCGGCGAGCGCGGACTACCTCCGGGTGGTGCACCGGACGGCGCTGCGGCCGGTGTCGCTCGCCGTCGGCGTCGACGACTTCGCGTACGACCCGGCGGACGGGCGGCTCTACGGCGTCTCGACGACTTTCCGCGGCGACAGCTCGGTGGTCACCCTCGACCCGGCGACGGGGAAGGTCGCGGTGGTGCCGGGACTGCGCTTCCCCCGCGGCGGCGCGTACGGATCGGTGGTCCTCGGACCGGGCGCGCTGTACGCGACGGCCAACCGCGACGGGCACCGAAGCATCACCTACCGCCTGCCCCGCGACGGATCGGGCCCGGCGGTGGAGGTCGCGACGGGGCCGCCGTTGGTGAGCAGCGACGCGGCCGGGTGCTACATCGAGGCGGCTCCTCCGCCTCCGCCCCCGCCTACTACTTCGACCACTCCGACTCCGACGCCCACTCCTTCGCCGACCCCGACTCCAACTCCGCCTCCTTCGACTCCGGCTCCACCTCCGACTTCGGCCACGCCGACGCCGGAGCCGCCTCCGCCGTCGCAGCCACCGCCGGTGGAGCAGCCGGTCGAGCGAGCCGTGGCCCCGGCGCCGACGCCGACCCCGGTGGTCACGCCGACACCATCCACGCCGGTTCCGGCACCGACTCCGTCGACGCCGCACGCGCGCCCAACGGAGAAGCCCGAGCCGGCGGCACAGGACACGGGACACCGAACGGAGGAGAAACGCCGCTGGGGCCTGACAGCCCTGATCCTGATCCTCGGCGGCGGAGCAGTGGCCGCCCACGGCCGACGCCACCGGTGACGCGCGGCTGAGCCGAGGTGGCCGCGCGTTGCGGGCGGCGTGGGCTCGGGCGGCTTGGCTGTGCTGAGGCGGCGGGCCTCGCGGGCGGCACCGGCGGTGCGCGGCTGCCCGGCGGCGCGGCTGAGGTGAGGTGGCCGCGCGTTGCGGGCGGCGTGGGCTCGGGCGGCTTGGCTGTGCTGAGGCGGCGGGCCTCGCGGGCGGCACCGGCGGTGCGCGGCTGCCCGGCGGCGCGGCTGAGGTGAGGTGGCCGCGCGTTGCGGGCGGCGTGGGCTCGGGCGGCTCGGCTGTGCTGAGGCGGCGGGCCTCGCGGGCGGCATCGGCACCGGCGGTGCGCGGCTGCCCGGCGGCGCGGCTGAGGTGAGGTGGCGCGCCTTGCGGGCGGCATCAGCACCGGCGGCGCGCGCTCAGCCGAGGTGGCACCGGCGGCAGGAGGCTGAGGGCCGGCAGCACCCGCCGCGCGCTGGGCCTCAGCCGCACGCTCCGGCGGCACCGGTGACGCCGCAACCCCGCAGCGCCCACGGCCAAACCCAGCGCGCCACCGTTAACGCTCCCGCCTTCTCGAAGACCGCCGTCGTCCATGTCGGCCGCCCAGACTCCTCCTCCGGTGCGATCCACGCGCCGGAGGAGGAGAAACGGATGAGACGGGTACGAAACGCCCTGGTGGCCGGGGTGCTGGTGCTGCCGCTGGCCGCCGCCCCCGCCGCGGCGAATGACCACGGGCCGCGGGCGCACGATGATCACTTCCGCGTGCGGGCCGGGCAGTCGCTGCAGGGGCGCGTGCTCGGCAACGACCGATCCGCCACCGCCGTCGTCCGGCACACCGGTGCCGCGCACGGGACCGTGGCCCTCGATGCCGGGGGGACCTTCCGCTACACCCCGGCGCCCGGCTTCACCGGCCGGGATTCCTTCACCTACACCGTTTCCGACGCCGTCACGCTCTACCCGACGAGCCTGCCCCCGCTCGCCACGATCGGCGGCGTCGAGATCAAGGGCGGCGCGTACGGCTCCGGCCTCACCCCGGTGCCCGGCGAACGAGACGCGTTCTACGGCCTCACCGACCGCGGCCCGAACGTCGACGCCCCCGACGGCGGCAAGATCGAGCCGCTGCCCGCGTTCACCCCCGCGATCGGGAAGTTCCGGTTGCGCGCCGGGCGGGCCGTGCTCGAGAAGACGATCCCGCTGCGCGCGGCGGACGGCACGCCGTACAACGGGCAGGTGAACCCGCTCGCCGGCACCGGCGAGAAGATCGTCGACCTGACCGGCACCACGCTGCCCGCGTCGCCGTACGGCTACGACTCCGAAGGCCTGGTCGCCCAGAAGGACGGCACCTTCTGGGTGTCCGACGAATACGGCCCGTTCATCACGCACTTCACCCGCGACGGCCGCGCCCTCGAACGCCTGTCGCCGTTCGACGGCTCGCTGCCGGCCGAGCTGAAGTACCGGGTGCCGAACAAGGGCATGGAGGGGCTCACGCTGACCCCGGACGGCCGGACGCTGGTCGGCGTCATGCAGTCGGCGCTGCAGCAGCCGGACCTGACGAAGAAGCCGGGCAACGTCACGACCCTGCGGATCGTCACCGTCGACCTCGCGACCCGCGTCACGCACGAATACCTCTACCTGCTCGACAACCCCGACACGACGGGCACCGCCGTCAGCGAGATCACCGCGCTGTCGGCGACGCGGTTCCTGGTGGACGAGCGGGACGGCAAGCCGGAGCCGGGCGCTTCCAAGAAGCTCTTCGAGATCGACCTGGCCGGCGCCACCGACGTCGGCCCGCGGGCGGCGGTGCCGGGCGCGAGCTACGACGCCGTCAAGGGCGGCCTGCTCGTCGGCGGGAAGAGCATCGACGCTTACGTCGGCAAGGACACCACGGCCGACGCGACGAAGGACCTGGCCGCCGCCGGCATCAAGCCCGTGGCGAAGAAGCTGCACCTGGACCTCGGCGCGCTCGTCACGAACCTGGACCCGAGCGGCGGCTTCTTCGGCCACGACAAGGTCGAGGGCGTCGCGACGACCGACGGCGGCCGGACCGTCGTGATCGGCAACGACAACGACTTCGGCATCGACGGCGTGACGAACGCGGCCCCGCCGTACGCGCTGCACCCGAAGACGCTGCCGGACGGCCGTCAGGACGACGGCGAGTACCTCGTGGTCGACACGACGAAGCTCCCGGCGGCCACGAGCACCGCGACGGTCACCGTCGACGTGCGGTAGCCGTCAGTACTTGAACTGGTCGACGTTGTCGGCGGTGATGAGCAGCGGATCGCCCAGCAGGACGGTCTTCGACGCGGCGTCGTACTTCACCGCCGGCAACTCCAGGCTCACCTTGTTGACCGGGCCCAGCGGCTTGCCGTCGGCGACCTGCTTCGCCGTCCACGCGGTCAGGTAGCCGAGCGACTCGACGTTCCACAGCACCGACTGCGAGCACGAGCCGTCGAGCAGGTACGGCTTGATCGCCTGCGGCGTGCCGACGCCGACGGTGAACACCTGGCCGACCTTCTGCTCGTCGCCCACCGCCTTCGCGACGCCGGGCGCGGACGTCGTGCACTCGCCGATCAGCCCGGTCAGGTCGGGGTGGCGGGCCATGAGCTCCTTGGCCAGCTTCGTCGCGGTGTCCTGGTCCTCGCCCGCGTACACGGTCTCGACGAGCTGGGCCTTCGGGTAGTGCGCGGCCGCGTACTCCTTCTGGACCGCGATCCACGTGTTGAGGTTCGCCGCGGCCGGGCCGCAGGAGACGATCGCGTACTTGCCGCCCCCGCCGGTCTTCGCCATCAGCGCGTCGACGAGCGCCGTGCCGATGCCCCGGGCGCTGGCCTGGTTGACGAACACCTCGCGCTGCGTGCCCGGCGCGTCGGTGTCCGAGGTGAGCACGTGGATGCCCTTCGCCCGGGCTTCGGCGATCACCTGCGCGAGCGCGCCCGGGTCGTTGGGCGCGACGGCGATGACGTCGACCTTCTTCGCGATCAGGTCGCGCAGGATCGTCACCTGGGCGGCCGGGTCGACGGTCGCCGGGCCGGTCGTGGACCACTCCACGCCCAGCTGCTTGGCCGCCTCGAGGCCGCCGGTGTTCATCGCGTCGAAGTACGGGATGCGGGCGACCTTGGGCACGAACGCGATCCGGGTCGGCGACGGCGCGGGCGCGCTGCGCAGCTGGTCCGAGCAGCCCCCGAGCGCGAGCGCCGCACCCAGCAGCAGCGTCGCGACCAGCCGGGACGTCTTCGTCGGCCCTCGCATCCCCACCCATTCCTCAGGACTTCCGAACGGTCTGCGCGCGGTGGAGACCAAGGGCGAACGTAGAGCTCCGCGTAACTGTGGTCAACGGGATGTGCGCAAAGGGTTACATAAGTGAGTTCAACCTCGTGGACTTCTGGCGGATATCGCCTGGACGGCGGTGTCGGACACGTTGAGTGACGATCGAGCGTACTCTGCGTCGCATTCGACGTCCGTGACGGGCACCACGTGCCACGGGTACCCCCTGGGGGTATAGTTCCGGGCATGAACGAACAGCACGGGGCTTCGTGGGCGACGGCGATCCAAGCGACTCTGCACTGCCTGACCGGCTGTGCCATCGGTGAGGTGCTCGGCATGGTGCTGGGCACGGCGTTCGGCCTCCACAACGCGGCGACCGTGGTCCTGTCGATCGCCTTGGCGTTCGTCTTCGGCTACGGCCTGACCATGCGGGGCGTGCTGAAGTCTGGGCTGGCCCTGGCGGCGGCGTTCAAGGTCGCGCTGGCCGCGGACACCGTGTCGATCGCCGTCATGGAGCTGATCGACAACACCGTGGTCGTGGCGGTTCCCGGCGCGATGGACGCGGGGCTGGCCAGCCTGCTCTTCTGGTTCGCCCTGGCGCTTTCGCTGGCGGTGGCGTTCGTCGTCACGGTGCCGGTGAACAAGTGGATGATCGGGCGCGGCCTCGGCCATGCGAAGGTGCACGCGCACCACCACTGACGGTCCGGGGAGGTGGCGGCCTCCCCGGTTCAGCGGGTCAGACGCTCGACAGGTCGACCGCCCGGTCGACCTTGCGCCGGTCGAGGACCCGCAGGATCCCTTCCAGCAGGTAGTAGTCGGCGTAGGGGAGCGACACCTCGACGCCGTCCTCGGCCGGCCGGTTGCGGGTGCAGCGCGCGACGCTCGCTTCGGCCCGGGTGGACTTCGTGGTCAGGCAGGTCCGCGACACGGCGGTGAGGATCCGCAGCGCGCTTTCCCGGTACCGCGAATGGTGCGTGAGCTCCGCGAGGTCCAGCAGGCCGCACGCCATGATCACGCCGGCGGAGGCGTCCTTGACGTCGTCCGGGGCCTGCGGCGCCAGGTAGTCCCACACCGGCACGTGGTCGGGCGTCAGCCGCGACAGGGCGAAGTCCGCCAGCCGCCGCGCCGTGGCGAGGAACTCCGGGTCCCCGGTGCGGCGGTGGATCGTCGTGAACCCGTAGACGCCCCACGCCTGCCCGCGCGACCAGCACGACGCAGGGCTGTAGCCCTGCACCGTGTTCGGCCCGATCGGCGCGCCGGTGACGGGGTCGAAGTCGAACACGTGCGGGGTCGACCCGTCGGGGCGCAGGAAGTTCCGCTGCGCCGTCTTCGCGTGCGCGATCGCGATGTCGAGGTACCGCGGGTCCCCGGTCTGCTTGCTCGCGAAAGCCAGCAGGTCGAGGTTCATCATCGTGTCCATGATGACGCGGCCCGCGTTGTTCGGGTCGCTCAGCGCGCCCCAGGCGCGGATGAACCGCCCGGCCGGGTTGTAGCGCTTGATCAGCGACGACGCCGCCTGCATCGCGCCCGCCTTCCAGTGGTCGTCCCCGGTGAGCCGCCAGGCGGTCACCCAGGACGGGTAGAAGAGGAAACCGAGGTCGTGCGTGCCGGTGTCGTTCTGGCGCGGCGCGAGTTTCTCCGCGGAGGCCAGCGCGAGCGTCTTGAATTGTTCCTCGCCGCTGTGCAGCCAGGCCAGCCACAACTGGCCGGGCCAGAATCCGCCGACCCAGTCGCCATTCTGCGAATAGGTCCATTTCTCGAACTTCGTGCCGACCGGAAACGCGGTGACGCCGGGGGCGACCGCGCGGAGTTTGGCTACTGCGTAATCGGCCGCTTGGCGGAGCGTCCGGGTGACCGATGCCTGGTCGGAGGCATCGAGGGTGGCCGCGGTGGCCGTGGAGGAGGTGCTGGCGCTCGCCGCCACCGCGGCACCGGCCGCGGTGGTCAGCAGGGTTCTCCGGGTAACGCTCACAGGTGCCCGCCATTCCGTGTGGGGAAATGCTCCAGGTGCCCGGAAGTTTTCCACAACGGACTGGCGCTTGTACACCCGGCGGATAGTCGTTCAAGGTTGTGAATTCATGTCCCGATGGGCGGGATATTGGCATTGTGGTGGAACAAGTCGTACGCCGTCCCGCCGGTGTGCAGCTCCGGCGTCGGCGCGACCGCCGCGATCCCGAAGACGAAGCCGTCCTGGCGGTGGCCGCCGCGCGAACCGCAGCGCCGCCGGGGCGTCGCCGAGGCGCCAGAAGAACAGGCCGAGCTCGACCAGTGGCCCGGCCGGGTGCAGCCGGAACTCGAACTCGGGGACGACGCCGAAGTTGCCGCCCCCGCCGCGCACCGCACAGAACGGGTCCGGGTGCTCGGTTTCGGAGGCACGCAGGACGCGGCCGTCCGCGGTGACGGCCTCGGCGGAGAGCAGGTTGTCGATCGAAAGCCCGTGACGCGCGGTCAGCCAGCCGAATCCGCCGCCGAGGTTGTGCCCGCCGCCGCGGACGATCAGCGCGGGCCGCCGGTCGATTTCGCCGTTCCAGACCCGGCGGGCCTCGTCGTAGCCTTCGTCGCTTTCGGACAGCACTCTGCCGCGGATCCGCGCCGGGAAGCTGTCGCTGGTCGTCGTCATCGGCCCGGTTTCACCGGCTGCCAACGGACTCCGGTGGTCGGGCGCGCGGGCTTCGGGGCGGTACCGGACGCGCGAAAGGGCGAAGGCCCGGCGGGGGACGCCGGGCCTTCGCTGTTATCGCGGGGGTGAGGGCAGTCAACCACGCGATGCTCGGGGCTCGCTGGAGCCGGGGTTCAGCAGTGCGGCGCGACCGGGAGGTCGGAGCCGGTCTGCACGTAGGTGTCCGACACGTAGTGGCCCGGGCCGATGCGGTCCCAGATGTTGCCGGTGCCGAACTTGCCGGTGACGGTGTCACCCTCGACGTAGCACTCGATGTTCACCCGGGCGTAGTTCGCCGCGAGGCCCTTGATGGCGGCCGTGGTGCTCGCGCTCGCCCGGACGTTCATCGGGTCGCCCGCGGTGCTGACCACCCCGGTCGGGCCGGTGCCGGTCCACAGGTAGGTGACGTTCACGTTGCCGTTGTCCGACATGCCGAGCCCGTCCCAGAAGACGCCGTCGGCGAGGTCGATGCCGGCCGGGTTCGCCACCTTGTAGCCGAGGCCGCTCTTGCCGCCGTTGTAGCCGTTGTAGTACGCGGCGTACGCCTCGGGCTGGCCCTGCGGCAGGTCCTTGAACTTGGTCCGGACCGACGCCGGGTTCCAGTAGTCGTCCTGCTCGTTCCACGGGCCGACGTCCCACACCGGCGCGTACTCGCACTTGCTGCCGTCGGTGCGGCAGACGCGGACGGTGTAGTTGCCGGATCCCTTGCTGGACAGGCCCTTCCCGGACGGCAGGGCGACGAAGTGGTCGCGGCTGGTGATGACGTGCCCGTTGGCGGTGGTGCCGCCGATCAGGCCCTCGCGGGTGCCGTACACCTTGTAGGTCAGCGGCGCGGTTTCGGCCAGCGCGTTGACCTGCGGCGCGTTGTCGGCGCCGAGGGTGACGCTCTTGACCGACGGGCGGACGCCGTCGGTGGTGCTGTGCAGGCTGATGCGCACCTGCACCGAGCTGACGGCGGTCTTGAGCGTCGTGCCCGCGGGCGTCCACTCGGTCCAGTCGTTCACGCCGGTGCGGCCGCGGACGTCGACGTCGACCGAGGTGCCCTTGGGGGCGTCGGCGGACAGCTCGGCGCTGACGCGGTTGGCCGGCGAGCCGAGCGCGTGCTCGGCGGTGGTGAGGCTGCCCTCGCTGCCGGCGAACACCCGCGCCGTTCTGTGCCAGGCGGCGTCGGCCAGCGTCAGCGTTCCGCCGGCGGCGGCGACGTTGACGTCATCGGTGTCCACAGTGGACAAATCGGCGGTCCAGCCCGCGCTGCCCGCCAGCGCCGTCGCGGCCTGGGCGGGGGCTCCGGCCAGCGCCGTCACCGCCCCCGCGGCCAAAACCACCGCGGTCACGCGGCCGGCCTTCCTGATCCGGATCATCCCCGGTTCTCCCTTCGCACTTGTTCACTCGAACGTGGCGAAAGACTGGCGGGGCGGCGTACATGATCTGTACAAGCACCGCGCCGCGCAGTTGTGCCGGAGCCGGACCCGCGCGGGGCCGGAGTCAGGCGGAGACGATGTGCGGCGGCTCCACCACCGCGGTCAGGGATTCCTGCGGACGGCTCGAGAGCTCCCGCCAGATGGCCAGCGCCCGCTCCGAGTAGTCACGGGACCGCTCCGGCTGCGAAAGCGCCCGGTGCAGCTCGCCGAGCAGCTGCGACACCTCCGCCTCGGACCGGCGGTCGCCGTTGCGGCGGTGCACCGACAGCGAGTTCACCAGCAGCAGCTGCGCGTGCGCGAAGTCGCCGCTGTGCAGGCACAGTTCGCCGAGGTTCTGGTTCGCGTAGCCGACGCAGTGGTCGTCGCCGAGTTCGGTGAAGATCGCGATGGCGCGGTCGACGTGCTCGCGGGCCGCCGCCAGGTTGCCCTGGTGCTGGAACAACAGCCCGAGCCGCTTGAACGCGTGCGCCTCGCGGTGCCGGTCGCCGATCTCCGCCGACAGCTCCAGGGCGTCCGTGAACCAGCGCTTCGCCGCCGCGTAGCAGCCGCGGGACATCCAGACCGCGCCCGCGCCGATGCGGGCCACGGCCTCGCCGTGCGGGTCGTCCGCTTCGGCGAACAGCTTCAAAGCTTCGTGACAGTGGTCGAGCGCGAGGTCGTCTTCGCCCTCGATGCGCAGGATGGTGGCGAGCCCGGTGAGCGCGATGCCGACGCCCTGGGCGTCGCCGACCTGCTCGAACAGCCTCTTCGACTCCTCGAACGCCACCCGCGACCCGTCGTATTCGTCCTGGTAGAGCAGGTACTGGCCCAGGTTGCGCTGGACGATCGCCTCGGCGCGCAGCGACCCGGTCCGGCGGGCCGCGGCGAGCGCGATGAGGTGCGTGCTGTGCCAGTCGTCCTGGTGCCCGCGTAGGTCGAAGTACGGCGTCAACGCCGACGCGAGCTGCCAGGCCAGGTCGTCGAACCCCCGCTCGGCGGCCAGCGAGACCGCCGCGACACTGGTGTGCCGCTCGGCGGCGAACCACGCGGCCGGGTCGTCCGGCAGGACGTCGGCGGGCACGGACGGGCGCGGCAGCTCGTCGTCGCAGTACATGCCGAAGAAGTGCAGCGGCATCCGGCGCGCCGCCTCGAGCGCCAGCGCCAGGTAGCCGGACAGCACCCGGTGCAGGCCCGCACGCGTCTTCGCCGCGTCACTCTGCTCCGCGAGCTCCACCGCGTATACGCGCAACAGGTCGTGGAGCCGGTAGCGCGGCTGCCCGGCCGAATCGGAACCGACGAGCTCGACGAGGTGGCCGTCGACCAGCACGTCGAGCACCTCGTCGGCCTCGCGGCGGCCCAGCACCGCCGCGACCGCCCACGCCGGGAACTGGACCGGTCCGAGCAGGCCGAGCCCGCGGAACGCCGTGGCCGCCGACATCGGCAGCAGGTCGTAGGACAGCGTGACGCTCGCGCGGACGGCGAGGTCGCCGACGCGCAGCTCGTCGAGCCGCCGGTGTTCGTCGCGCAGCCGGTCGGCCAGCAGCCGCAGTGTCCAGCCCGGCCGGTGCGTCAGCTTCGCGCCGGCCACCCGGATCGCCAGCGGCAGGTGCCCGCACTGGCGCAGGATCGCCGCCGCGCTCTCGGGCTCGGCGGCGACGCGCTCGGCGCCGACGATCCCTTCCAGCAGCCGCGCGGCCTCGGCCTCGGGCAGGAGGTCGACGTCCACCGGCTTCGCGCCGGCGAGCCCGGGCAGCCGGATCCGGCTGGTCACCAGCACCGCGCAGGCGCCGGCGCCGGGCAGCAGCGGCCGCACCTGGGCGGCGCTCCCGGCGTCGTCGAGCACGACGCACATCCGCCGCCCGGCCAGCCGCGACCGCAGCAGCGCCGACCGTTCGGTCGGCTCCCGCGGCAGGCCGGCGTCGGGGATGCCCAGCGCGTGCAGCAGTTCGGCGAGCACGCCCATCGGCGCCCGCGGCGAGGAGGACGTCCCGGCCAGGTCGACGTGCAACTGGCCGTCGGGGAACTCGTCGCGGACCGCGTGCGCGATCCGGACGGCGACCGCCGACTTGCCGACGCCGGGCGCGCCCGAAAGCACGACGACAGCGGGCGTGCCCGAGCCGGCGCGCTCCCGCATCAGGGCGACGACCTCGCGGAGCACGTCGGCGCGGCCGGTGAAGTCCGGCAGGTCGAGGGGCAGCTGGCAGACCGGGGCGACCTCGGCGGGCCGCGGGACCACGAGCACCTCCGGCACCAGCGTCGCGCGCAGCTCGCGCAGCCGGGCGCCGGGTCCGGCGTCGAGCTCTTCGCGTAGGACCCGCTCGGCCGACTCGTACGCCTCGATCGCGTCCGCGGTCCGGCCGGCGGCGCGCAACGCGACGATCAGCTGCGCCCAGAGCTCCTCGCGCAGCGGGTGCTCGGTGACCAGCCCGCGCAGCTCGGCGACGGCTTCGCCGCAGCGGCCGAGGTCGATCCGCGCCCGCAGGCGCTGTTCCTGCACGGAGAGCCGGAGTTCGGCGAGCCGGGCGACAGTCGCGCCCCAGCTGTGGTCGTGCGGCAGTCCTTCGAGGACTTCGCCCCGCCACAGGGCGTCGGCCCGGTCGAGGAGTTTGAGAGCGCTTTCGGCTTCGCCGCGATCGAGCGCTTCCTGAGCTTCGCCGGCGAAGGCGGCGAAGGCGAGGTGGTCCAGTTCGGCCGGCGACGCGGTCAGCAGGTAGCCGGAGGCCCGGCTGCTGATCCGCTCGCCGAGGTCGGGGTCGATCTCGGCGAACCGTCTTCGGAGCGAATGGACGTACGTGCGGATGTTCGCCGCGGCCGACCGCGGCGCCGACTCCGGCCACAGCACTTCCACCAGCACGTCGGTCGACACGACGACGTTCGGCTGCAGCGCCAGCGCGGCGAGCAGCAGCCGGGGCTTCGGACCGCCGAGCGGGATCACCCGCCCGGAAGCGGTGACCTCCAGCGGACCGAGGACGCGGATGGTCAGCGAGGTGGTCTCAACCTGCCCGATGAGTTCCCCCATAACCGGATGCTATGGCCGCCCGACCTCGGGGGATAGATCCATTCGGAGTGTCTGTGCGCGCGCGTGCGCGCGGGGCCCGGCTTTGTACGAGACGTGTACGGCCCGAAGTCACGCTGCCGCCATGAAGCGTTTGAACCTCCGGCGTATCGCCGGCATCGGGGTGATCCTCGCGGCGGTCGGCGCCCTCGTGGTCGGCGGCGCGCTCGAGGCGTCGGCGGCGGCGACCGGCACCGTCAAGACCGCGGGCGACCCGCTCAACGTCCGCCGGGCGCCCACCGCGAGCGCCACGGCCGTCAAGACGGTCGCCAACGGCGCGACCGTGACCATCGACTGCCAGATCAACGGCTCGTCCGTGACCGGGACCTACGGCACGGGCACGCTGTGGGACTACGTGCCCGCGCTCGGCGGGTACATCTCGGACACCTACGTCTTCACCAACTCCGACACGCGGGTCGCGCCCGACTGCGGGGTCGGCACGGGCAGCGGCCAGTGCGCCGACGCCTGCGCCGGCGAAGGGCAGTACCGCTCCTCCGACTCGCACTTCCTGGTCTACGACACGAACTCCGACGGCTACTCGGCCGTGGTGGCGTACTGGCTGAAGGGCGGCGCCGGGCCGTTCTACGTCTGGAACTCCGGCGGCGAGGGCACGAAGGTCGACAAGGCCGTCACGGTCCCGCACGGCGGCTGGGTCTTCTACAAGGTCTGCGTCGCCAACTACACCACCGGCAAGCCGGACCTGAAGTCCTGCAGCGACGGCGTCACCGACTTCGCGGCCTGACCGCGTCCCCTCCTCCCCGAAAGGCATTACGACATGGGCCAGGTCAACCGGCGCAAGGTGCTCCTCGGCGGCCTCGCCGCGGTCACCGCCACCGCGGCTTCGGCGGCACTGCCGTCCTGGGCGAACGCGCGCACCACCGTCGCCGCCCCCACGATCCACGACCCCTTCCAGCTCGGCGTCGCCTCCGGCGATCCGCTCCCCGACAGCGTCGTGCTGTGGACGAGACTCGCGCCGGCGCCGCTCAACCCCGACGGCTTCGGCGGCATGCCGGACGCCACCTACGCGGTCGACTGGGAGATCGCCAACGACGAGGCGTTCAGCTCGATCGTGCAGAGCGGCCAGGTGAGCGCGGCCCGCGCGGCCGCGCACAGTGTCCACATCGAACCGACCGGGCTGCAGCCCGCGCGCGAGTACTTCTACCGGTTCAAGAGCTCCGGCTACATCTCGCCGGTCGGCCGGACCCGCACCGCGCCCGCCGCCGGTGCCGCGGTCAACCAGCTCAAGTACTGCTTCAGTTCCTGCCAGCACTGGGAGGAGGGCTACTACCACGCGTACAAGGGGATCGTGGCCGACGACCCGGACCTGGTGCTGTTCCTCGGCGACTACATCTACGAGAAGAAGTCGGGCCGCACCGCGCAGGAGCGCAACCCGCGCAGCCTGGCCTTCACCGAGGACGTCACCACGCTCGCGCAGTACCGCGCCCGCCACGCCCAGCACAAGACCGACGCCGACCTGCAGGCCGCGCACGCGATCGCGCCGTGGGTCGTGGTGTTCGACGACCACGAGGTGATGAACAACTGGAACGGCACCACCTCGCCCGCCACGGCCGCGCGCAAGGCCGCCGGCTTCCAAGCCTTCTACGAGAACACCCCGATCCGGTCGACGGCCAAGCCCAACGGCGCGTCGATCCAGCTGTACCGGCAGCTGATGTGGGGCAACCTGGCCCGGTTCCACATGCTCGACACGCGCCAGTACCGCAGCGCCCAGGTGCCCGACCCCGCCGGCGACGCCGGCCCGGCCTGCACCGACATGCGCAGCACCTCGCGCAGCATCCTGGGCAGCACGGAGGAGGCGTGGCTGCTCAAGCAGTTCGAGTCGCACCCCGCCACCTGGGACTTCCTCGGCCAGCAGGTCTTCTTCGCCACGCGTGACGCCGACGGCAACAAGGCCACCTGCGAGAGCAACGACTCCTGGCAGGGCTACGAGGCCTCCCGGAACCGGATCCAGCAGGGCTGGGTCGACCGGAAGGTCGCCAACCCGGTCGTGCTCACCGGCGACGTCCACCGGCACTGGGCCGCCGACCTGCGGCTGGACTACTTCGACCACAGCGACCCGGTCATCGGCTCGGAGCTGGTCACGACGTCGGTGACGAGCAACAGCGACACCGCGTCCGCGCCGAGCGCGGCCTGGTACGCCAACAACCCGCACGTCAAGTACTGCAAGGGCGAGCGCGGCTACGTTCGCGTCACGACGACGCCGTCGCAGACGCGAGCGGATTTCATGACGACGTCCGACACGAGCGTGTACGACCCGGCGTCGGTCGTCATCAAGAACGATGTCAGCTACGTAGTGCAAGCAGGGAAGCCTGGCCTGCAGAAAGCCTGACGCAGGGCGCTACGCTGCGTGATGTGGATGATCAACTTGGCCTGCGGGAGCGCAAGAAGCTCCGCACGCGGGCGGCCATCTCGGCGGCGGCGATCCGGCTCTTTTCGGAGCGCGGGTTCGCCGCCGTCGGGGTCGCCGAGGTGGCGAGGGTGGCCGGGGTGTCCAAGCGGACCCTCTTCGCCCACTTCCCGTCCAAGGAGGACCTGGTGCTGCACCGGTTCGCCGGCCACGGGACCGACGCGGCGGACGTCGTGCGGGCCCGCCGTCCCGGCCAGGGCGCGCTGGCCGCGCTGCGGGAGGCGTTCCTGCGGGGTCTCGAAGAGCGGGAACCGGTGACCGGCCTGTGCGACGACGAGGACGTCCTCGCCGTGTTCCGGCTGGTCACCGGCACGCCGGCGCTGGGGACGCGGCTGGCGGAGCGCACCGCCGCGGGGGAGCCCGCCCTGGCCGCCGCCCTCGCCGAGGCCGGCGTCCCCGCGCCGGACGCGAGCCTCGCCGCGGCGCAGATCGCGGCGGTCCGCCGGACCCTGGCCACGGCGAACATGGCGGCGGTCGCGGCCGGCGTCCCCGCGGCCCGGCGCCTCCCGGAGGCCGTCGCGGCGGCCGAACGGGCGTTCACCCTGCTGACGTCCGGAGCAGGGTTCCCGTGACCGTCCCCGATCATGACGAATTCATGGTCCGGACCATGACGATCACACGTTTTTCCTGGACCCGGCGAAGGTAGACTGCGAATTCTGAACAGCCGGGACCGGCGGGTGCCGGTGTCCACGCCGGACCGCGGCCGCGGATCCAGCCGTACCGAACACGGGGGACCCGCGTCCCGACTGGGGGTGGCGCGGGTCCCCTGAGGTGCCCTGGGAAAGGTGATTCCGGGTGATCTTGACAGTGTGCTCGCGCCGCTCGTAATCTGAGTGCTCCGCCGTCATGCCGAGTTTTCTCGATTCCATGACAAGGCGGTCTCACGGTGAAAGCGAAAAGAAACCTCCTGCTGATCGGCTTCGCGGTGGCGGGGCTGGTGGTGGCCGGCGCCGGGATTTCCGCCGCCGCACCCGGCGGCGTTTACGACGTGCACGACTACGGCGCCAAGGGAAACGGGTCCGCCAACGATTCCGGTGCCATCGACAAGGCGATCACGGCGGCCGGCGCGGCGGGCGGCGGCACCGTCCGGTTCACGCCCGGTAACTACAAGTCGGCGAACACCGTGCACCTCAAGAGCAACGTGACGATCCAGCTCGACGCCGGCGCGACGATCACGGGGTCCAGTGCGGACAGTTACGACAAGCCCGAGTCGAACCAGTGGGACGACTACCAGGACTACGGCCACAGCCACTTCCGCAACGCGATGTTCTTCGGCGACAGGCTGACGAACATCGGGTTCACCGGCGCCGGGACGATCGACGGCGGCGGCAACCTCATCACCGGCAACCCGGACTCCGGCGAGGCCGACAAGATCCTCTCGATCACCCGCTGCGACGGGCTCACGCTGTCGGGGATCAAGCTGCGCCGCGGCGGGCACTTCGCGGCGCTGATCAACGGCTGCACGAACGTCGTGTCCGACCACCTGACCATCGACACGGCGAGTGACCGCGACGGCTGGAACATCATCAGCACGACCAACGTCACGATCACGAACGCGACCATCGCGGCGAACGACGACGCACTGGTGTTCAAGAGCGACTACGCCCTCGGCGCGAAACTGCCGAACGGGAACGTCACGGTGAACAACGCGAAACTGTCGGCCGTCTGCTGCAACGCGCTGATGTTCGGTTCCGAGACGTGCGGGGACTTCACCGGTTACCAGTTCTCGGGCATCACGATCACCGGCGCGCACAAATCCGGCATCGGGATCGTTTCGATGGACGGCGCGAAGATTTCCGACGTGCACTACCGGGACATCACGATGTCCGGCACGTACTCGCCGATCATGATGAAGATCGGCACGCGGAAACGGTGCGGGAACAACCCCGGCGTCGGCTCGATCAGCGGGATCACGTTCGACAACGTCACCGGCACGCACACGGGCAGCAGCTTCAGCCCGACGATCTGGGGCGCGGACAGCGGCCACCGGGTCTCCGACGTCACCCTCACCGGCGTGAAGCTGACGGTGCCGGGCGGCAACGGCACCATGGGCACGGGTGTGCCGAGCAACACGGCGACCGACTACAACCCGAAGAGCATCGGCACTCGTCCGGCGTACGGCTGGTACGTCCACTACGCGGCCGGCATCCGGTTCGTGGACAGCTCGGTGGAGTTCGCCAAGGACGACGGCCGCCCGGCGAGCATCGTCAACAACAGCTCGGACGTCACGTTCGACCACTTCACGGCGGAGAAGGGCAGCAAAAGCCCCTTCGACGTCGGCTTCCAGTCGGTGACGGGCTACTGCGTGAAGAACTCGGCGACGACGTCAGGCGCGGCCCTGCGCGTGAACACGACCGGCTCGGCCTCCACCTGCTGACCTGAACGTACGAAGGGGCCCCGGCTCGTGAGCCGGGGCCCCTTCTGCGGCGCGCCTCGTGGTCAGTGGGAGTATTGCTCGTTCATGATCAGGAACGCCCCCAGGCCGTGGAAGTCGTTGGTCTTGCGCGCCCGGGCGTAGTAGTACGACAGGTCGCCGACGTTGGTGCCTTCGCAGATGTCGGTGATGTTCGTCAGCCCGTCCGAACCGAGTGACACCTTGCGCAGCACGCCGGCGTACCCGCGGTCGGCCACCGCCTGGTACGACGCCGGCAGGTAGCCGCGCTGGACGCCGCGGGCCAGCGTGAACGTGTACATCGACGACGCCGACGTCTCCAGCCAGTTCTTCGCGTCGCCGCCGCGGTCGACCACCTGGTACCAGCGGCCCGTGGCCGGGTCCTGGTACCGCTGGTAGCCCGCGGCCAGGAACCGCACGACGTCGATCAGCGCCGCCCGGCGCGGGTGGTCCGCCGGGAGCACCTCGAGGATGTCGATGGTGGCCATGCCGAACCAGCCGATCGCCCGCGCCCAGTGGTACTTCGAGTGGTGCCCGGACCCGGACGCCCACGATTCGGAGCCGTCCTCGTCGTAGGCGTGGTACAGCAGGCCCTTCGCCGGCTCGCGGAGGTGGCTGAAGTACACCGCGATGTTCTTCGCCGCCTCTTCGAAGCAGTACGCGCCGTCGTCGAACGCCGCGCCGTAGAGCGCGAGGAACGGCTGGGCCATGTACACGCCGTCGCCCCACAGCTGACCGACCTTGCTCGTGGCGTGGAACATGCCGCCGTCGGACGTCCTCGGGTAGGACGGGAACCGCTTGCGCAGCTGGTCGGCCGCTGTCTTGTACTTCTTGCGGCCGGTCTCCGCGTGCAGCAGCGGCAGCATCTGGCACGACCGCATCGAGTCGAGGTTGGTGAAGCTGTTCGAAATCCCGCTGTCGGTGATGAAGCGGTCGTACCAGGCGATGATGTAGTCGAGGTACTTCTTCTCGCCGGTGCGCTTGTAGAAGAGGTACTGGCCGTACAGGTACAGCCCGAGGGTGTAGCCCCAGCCGCCGATCTTGTCCGGCGTGTAGCGCTTCATCGTCGAGTCGATCACGGCCCGGGACCAGTCCGGCGGCGGCGCCGCGCCGCCGATCGGGGGCAACCGGTCCGCCGCCCGCGCGACGGGGCCCGCCGCGGCGAGGGCGCCCAGTGCGCCGAGGGTGCCGGCCAGGACCGCGCGCCGGGTCGGGCGAAGGGGGTGCTCGGACATGCGTCGTCCCTTTCGTGCACTGGCCCCGCGACGCGGGAGTGGGTGGCCGGGATGCCGATCCGCCGTCCGTCGGCATCCCGACCAGCTCAGGGGGGCGCGGCGTGCTGCCCGTGTGTCGCCGGAGCGATGGGTGAGGGCGAAAGCGCTCTCTGGGGAGAAGGTCTACTCGCCCTGCCGCCACGCAGTCAAGGAGAGATCGGATCTCTCGTGTCATATATCAGATATTTAACCCGAACGGCGGCAACTATCGTGTACCGGCCAGCGAAACGTGCGCCAAAGGTCGGATCTAAGCCTTGACCTGCGCTCGTCGTCAGGAGTACACCACCGAGTGGACCAGACCACTGGAGGTCGCTCATGTCAGCCAAGTTCCTGCGCCGGGCGCTCGCCGCGGCGGCGTCGATGCTGGTGGTGTCCGCGCTCGTCGCCGCGCCGGCGTCGGCCGACCTGCAGAAACCTTCCCAGCAGTGGCTGCGCGACAGCCAGGCGGGGTTGTTCCTGCACTGGGGCATGCGCACGTCACCCGGTTACACCAGTTGCAGTGCCTGGGAGAAGGCGGTCACCGACGGCGGGTGGAATCCCGCTTACTGGGTCACCGAAGCCAAGAAGCTGCACGCGTCGTACCTCGTGCTCGCCTCGTTCCACAGCCGCCTCGGCTACGCCCGGGCTTGGCCGTCGAAGATCCCGGGCAGCTGCACCACCAAGCGGGACTTCCTCGGCGAGCTGATCGACGCGGCAAAACCCCAGGGGCTCAAGGTCATCCTCTACATGACCAACGACGCCCAGTGGCACGACGAGGGCGGCCACGAGTGGCTCGACTCGGCCGGCTACTCGAAGTACAAGGGCAAGACCGTGAACCTCGACAGCCAGGACGGCTTCGGCCAGTTCAGCTACGACAACTTCTTCGAGGTCATGAAGAACTACCCCGGCCTCGGCGGGTTCTGGATCGACAACGACAACGCCTACTGGGAGTCGCACAACCTTTACGGCCAGATCTACCAGCAGCGGCCCGACTACCTGCTGAGCAACAACAACGAAGACACGCCGATCATGGACACGATCAGCAACGAGCAGAAGACCGGCATGACGCCGTCCTACGACTACCCGCAGGCGACGTACACGGCGATGCCACGGCTCACCGAGGCGTGCTTCAAGCTGCCCGACACCGGCTCGTGGTGGTACGGCGGGTCGAACCCGCCGGTGAACAAGATGCTCAACCTCGGCAGGCTCATCACGAACTCGGGCTCGTCGATCAAGTCCCTGATGGCCGAGACGGCGATGGTGAACGGGAAGTTCCCGTCGAACCAAGAGGCGTTCAACAACTTCGCGAACACCTACCTGGACGGGATCTGGGCATCCCTCGGCGGCACCGAAGGCGCCGGCTACATGTACGGCGGCATGCAGCCGGGCTTCTGGAACGACGGCGCCCACGGAGTCGTCACCATCAAGGGAGACACGCAGTACGTGCACGTCCTGACCAAGCCGTCGGGCAGCACCCTGAAGATCCGCGACAACGGCTACCGCGTCCGCAGCGTGACGAACCTGCGCACGGGTGCGGCGATCTCCTTCGGCCAGGGCGGCGGCAGCCTGACGCTGACGGGGCTGTCCGGCTGGGACGCCTACGACACGGTCTTCAAGGTCGAGACCGCGGGCCGCACCGGCACCTACGACCCCAAAACCGTGACGCTCAAGGCGAGCGCGTCGGCCGGCGGCCACAGTGGACAGTCGGCGAGCGACGGCGACTACCTCACCTACTTCGACAACAACAAGACCCTGCCGGTCAACCTGGACTTCGACCTCGGGACGGCGAAGAAGGTGCAGTACGTCGGCATCAACCAGCGGGAGGACTCGGTCAGCTACGCCCGGTCGGACTCCGAGCAGTCCGCGCGGATCAAGGCGTACCAGGTGTTCGTCTCGAGTGACGGCAAGAACTGGGGCAGCGCGGTGAAGTCCGGCACGCTCCCGAGCCACCGTGGCGTCCAGTTCGTCGACCTTTCCGCGGTGACGGCGAGGTACGTGCGCCTCCAGGTGACGAGCACGTACGCCGCGTCGAGCGACAGTTCGCGCTACAAGCGGCTGCGGATCGACGAGACCTGGCTGGGGGCCGACTACGCCACGGCGGCGGGCTGAGCGAGCAGGTCGACGGTGAGGGCCGCGGTCCAGCTGAACGAGCGGGTGCCGTGGCCTTCACCGGTGAGCGGGTCGCAGTACTCCGCGAAGCCCGTCGCCGAAGCCGTTTCCACGAGGTCGTCCCGCAGCCGTGCGGCCAGCGCGTTCTCGCCGTGGCGGAGCAGCCCCTGGCGGACCAGCCAGCCGACGTTGAACCACGACGGCCCGCGCCAGTAGCGGCCCGGGTCGAAGCCGGGGGCCGTCAGGTCGTAGCTCGGGACGCCGTGCACCTCGCCGAGCCGGAAGCGCGGCCCGGTCGCCGTCGCGAGCAGGGCCGGGGCCACGGCCAGGTCCGGCAGCACCAGCGGCAGCAACCCCGCGCACGTGTGCTCGGGGGTGAGCGAGCCGGTCCGGACGTCGCGGGCGAAGAAGAAGCCGGACGCGCTGTCCCACAACGTTTCCTGCAGCGCCTTGGCCACACGCGCCGCCGATTCTCGGTGGACGGCGGCGGCCGCGGGCAGGCCCAGTAGCTCGGCGATCTCGGCCAGCGCCAGTTCGGCGTCGGCCAGCAGGGCGTTGAAGCCCGGGTCTTCCACGACGAACGTGCCGTCGTCGGCGTAGCCGCTGTCCCGGTAGTCCTCGGCGAGCCGGACGTACCGGCCGTAGTCCGCGTCGCTCGGCCGGTCGGCGGCGGCACCGTGCTGCAGGTCGCGGCGGACGAACCCGGTCGACGGCCGGACGCGCGCCAGCGGACCGTCCCACGCCGGGCTGTTGTCCATCCCCGACTCCCACGGGTGCACGATCGCGGCGAGCCCGCGCCCGCCCGCGTCCCGCCGGGTCCGCAGGTACTCGTGCCACGCCCGGAGTTTCGGGTACAGCGTGGCCAGGAAGGTCGGGTGGGGTTCGGCCTGGTGCACCGCCAGCACCGCCCGCGCGTGCACCGGCGGCTGGACCAGCCCGGACGTCCGCCCGGCGCGCCACAAGGCCGGGCCGGGGAAGTACGCCTCGGGCGGCGTGTCCGGGTCGAAGAGGATGTGCGGGACGCGGCCGTCGCGCCACTGCGCGGAGAACAGCGTCTCCAGCTCGCGCCGGGCCCGCGAAGGCGACAGGTGGCGCAGGCCGAACGCGATGAAGGCGGAGTCCCAGCTCCACTGGTGCGGGTAGAGCGAACGCGAGGGCACGGTCGACGAGCCGAGCCAGTTGCCCGTCAGGACCTCGGCCGCGCGTTCCCGTGTTACGTTCATATGTCCAATCTATCTCCAACTTATGTCTTGTCAATGCGCAAAAGGGGTCACGATGACGACGCCGACCAGTGCCGGCGAGCTGTTGCAGCTGGTCAGGACCGGCCGGGCGACCACGCGGAAGGCCCTGCTCGTGCGCAGCGGGCTGTCGCGCTCGACGCTGACGGCGCGCCTGGAGCAGCTCCAAGCGGCCGGCCTGCTGACCGAGGGTGGCCAGGAGGACTCCACCGGCGGCCGCCCGGCGCGGCAGCTGCGGTTCGACGACCAGCACGGCGTCGTCCTCGCTGCCAGCATCGACACGACGCACGCCGAGGCCGCGGTCACCGACCTGTCCGGACGCCGGCTCGCGCACCGCGCGGGGGCGGTGCGGGTCGCCGACGGCCCGGAGCCGGTGCTCGACCGGATCGCCGGCTGGTTCGAGGCGATGCTGGCCGAGGCCGGAGGGCCGGTCAGTGGCGTGGGCCTGTCCGTGCCGGGCCCGGTCGAGCCCGGCCGCGCCCGCGTCACGCAGCCGCCCATCATGCCCGGCTGGGACGGTTACCCGATCGACGCCCACCTCGAGGCCCGCTTCGGCGCTCCGGTGCTGGTCGACAACGACGCCAACCTGATGGCGCTGGGCGAACACCGCGCCCGGTACCCGGACTCGGCCGCGCTGGTCGTCGTCAAGGTGTCCACCGGGATCGGCGCCGGCATCGTCATCGGCGGCGAGGTGTACCGCGGCGTCGACGGCGGGGCGGGCGACATCGGGCACATCCGCCTGCCGGAGCACCCGGACGCGCGCTGCGCGTGCGGCTCCCTCGGCTGCCTCGCCGCGGTCGCCGGCGGGGGCGCCCTGGCCGCGCGGCTGACGGAGCAGGGCCTGCCGACGACGTCGGGTTCGGGCGTCCGCGACCGGATCCTGGCCGGCGAGCCGGCCGCGGTGCGGCTCGCCGAAGCCGCCGGGCGGCAGGTGGGGGAGGTCCTCGCGACGCTGGTCTGCGTCGTCAACCCGGGGGTGCTGGTGATCGCCGGCGACCTCGCCGAGCCGCATTTCGTCGCCGGCGTCCGCGAAGTGCTGTACCGGCGGGCCCTGCCGCGCGCGACGCAGTCCCTGCGCGTCGAGATCGGCGGCCGCGGTGAAGGGCTGGCCGGGGCCGTGACGATGGTCGTCGAATCGGTGTTCGCGCCGGCCGAGGTCGACCGCCGCCTGGCCGCGCGGGCCTGACGACGGCCGAAGTACCGTCAGGTCCTGGGCTGTCCTGGACTGTCCCGAGTGGACAGAGCGACCGACTTTAGTAGGTGGCGGGGCCCCTGCCGGCGTGGTCCGCGATACGGTCGCGAACCGGACTTAAGGTGCATCACGTCGCATTCCTCGCGTTTTACGGGTGACAAATCGGATTTCCGTACCACGCGGCCGCCGCCGTGAATTCGCGGCCAGATAACGGTTCCGCAAGCACTTCCCCGCGAGCGGAACACCGATCTAGTCTCAGCCGGTGTTCCAGGCCCATTTACTGGGGGCCGTTTTCGAGAGGGAGATTTCTGTGCGAAGAAGCTCCACCCTGCTCCTTTCGCTCGCGGTGGTGGGTGGTCTCACCGCGGCCGCGCCGGTGGCGTCGGCGCAGGGGCGTCAGGACATCCCGCAGTCGCACCCGTTGTGGGCGAACGCGCAGTCGAAGGTCGCCGACACGGCGCCCGCGGCGAAGCTGAGCTTCCGGGTCTACCTGAACCAGCGCGACAACGCCGGTGCCGAGGCGCTGGCGCAGGCCGTGTCCGACCCGGACAGCAAGACCTACCGCCAGTTCCTGAGCCCCGACCAGGTCCGCGACCGGTTCGCCGCGAGCGACGCGACGGTGAACGCCGTTAAGTCGTGGCTGACCGGCAACGGCTTCAGCATCGGCGAGGTGCCGTCGAACCGCGCCTACGTCGAGGCCACCGGAACCGCCGACCAGACGGAGAAGGCGTTCGCCGTCGACCTGGGCAAGTACCGGGTCAAGGGCCAGACGCTGCGTGCCGCCGACAAGAACCTGTCGGTGCCGGCGAACCTGGCGGGTGACGTGCTCGGCGTCGTCGGCGTCGACCAGGCGACCAACCTGTTCAAGCCCGACCACACCGACGGCATCGACTCGGGCCGGGCCACCAAGTCCGTGCAGCCCTCCGACGTCGCGCCCGGCCCCGGCTTCCGCAACGCGCCGCCGTGCAGCGCCTACTACGGCGAGAAGATCGACACCACCGATCCCGCCTACAACGGCAAGCAGCTGCCGTACGCGCCCTGCGGCTACACCCCGGCGCAGCTGCGTTCGGCCTACGGCGTCGACAAGGTCGGCGCGGACGGCAAGGGCACCACGATCGCCATCGTGGACGCGTTCGCCTCGCCGACCATCTACGCCGACGCCAGCGAGTACGCGCGCCGCAACGACCCGGCGCACCCGCTCAAGCAGAGCCAGTTCAAGCAGCACGTCTTCCCGGCGAACCCGGTTCTCGAGCCGCCGGACCAGTGCGACGCGGCGGGCTGGTACGGCGAGGAGACCCTCGACGTCGAGGCCGCCCACGGTCTCGCGCCGGGCGCCGACATCCTGTACGTCGGCGGGGAGTCCTGCGAGGACAACGCTCTCGACGTCGCGCTGAACTACGTGATCGCCGGCCACAAGGCCGACATCGTGTCGAACTCCTACGGCGACACCGGCGAGGACATCCCGGCCGACGAGGTCAAGGTGTTCAACCAGATCTCGCTGCAGGCGGTGCTCGAGGGCATCGGCGTGTACTTCTCCTCGGGCGACAACGGTGACGAGGTCGCGCGCCTCGGCACGCCGTCGCCGGACTTCTCCGCCTCGGCGCCGTGGATCACCGCGGTCGGCGGCACGTCCATCGCGATCGGCAAGGACGGCAAGCGGATCTTCGAGACCGGCTGGGAGACCAGCAAGTCGACGCTGACCAACGGCGTCTACGGCCCCGCCGCCTACACCAGCGGTTCCGGTGGCGGCACCAGCCGCCTGTTCGAGCAGCCCTTCTACCAGAAGGGCGTCGTGCCGGACGCGCTGTCGACGAAGAACCAGGTCGGCCACAAGAAGGGCCGGGTCGTCCCGGACATCTCCGCGGTCGGCGACCCGAACACCGGCTTCCTGGTCGGCCAGACGCAGACCTTCCCGGAGGGTGCGCACTACGACCAGTACCGGATCGGCGGCACGAGCCTCGCGTCGCCGGTGTTCGCCGGGATCATGGCGGTGGCCGACAGCTTCGACCACTTCCACCACGGCTTCATCAACCCGGTGATCTACAAGCTGACCTCCCGCACCGCGGCGATCAGCGACGTGCAGCACGTGGACGGCCAGGCAGTGGCCCGGGTCGACTACGCCAACTCGGTCGACGCGACGGACGGGCTGCTCCGCTCGGCCCGCACCCTGGACTACCAGGGTCTGACGATCCACACCGCCAAGGGCTACGACGACGTGACCGGCCTCGGCACGCCCAACGGGCTGCTGTTCCTGCTCCTCGTCTAGTTCCGCGGTCCGTGAAGGCCTCCTCGCTCCGGCGAGGGGGCCTTCACGGCTTTTCGGTGGCCAGCGGGATCACCGCGCACACCGTGGTGCCGCCGGGGCCGCTCGTCACGCCGAGCTCGCCGCCGAGGGCCTGGACCCGGTCGCGCAGCCCGGCCAGGCCGGTGCCGCCCTCGACGTCCGCGCCGCCGACGCCCGGGTCGGTCACCTCGACCCGCAGCTCGGCGCCGTCGACGGCGATCCGGACGTCCACGTGGTCGGCTTGGGCGTGCTTCAACGCGTTCGTCAACGCCTCCGACGTCACGAAGTACGCCGTCGCCTCCACCGCCGCGTCGAGGCGGGGGACCGTGCCCACCGACAACGCCACCTCCACCGGGATGCGGTCGGCCAGCGAGCGGACCGCGGCGACCAGGCCCGCTTCGGTGAGGATCGCCGGCCGGATGCCGCGGGCGAGCTCGCGCAGCTCGGTGATCGCCGTCTGCAGCTCGTCGACCGTGCCGGCGAGCAGGGCGCGGACCTCCGCCGGCAGCTCGGCGCCGTACCGGCGGCCGGCCATCCGCAGCAGCAGCACCACGCTGACCAGCCGCTGCTGGGCGCCGTCGTGCAGGTCGCGCTCGAGGCGGCGGCGCTCCTCGTCGCCGGCCGCGACCAGCCGCGCCCGCGACGCCCGCACCTCGGCCAGCCGCTGTTCCAGCTCCGCGGTGAGCCGCTGGTTGTCCAGCACCAGCCCGGCCGCCGCGTTGAGCGCGTCGATCGAGCGGCTGTCCTTCCAGACCTCGTCGTCCTGCACCAGCGCGGCCAGCCCGGTGCCGTCGCGTTCCAGCAGCAGCCGGATCATCTCGGCGTTGCCGACGCGGGCGCGCAGCACCCCGGCCAGGAACGCCAGCGGCCACAGGCAGAACAGGATCCGGTAGGCCTGCAGCAGCGGGTCCGACAGCGGGTGCCCGTCACCGAGGGCCGTGCCCGCGCCCGACGTCAGCGCGCCGAACAGGGCGATGACGATCACCGGGGACAGCAGCCGCCGCTGCGGCAGCCGTCCGCTCAGCCACCGGTAGAGCAGCACGACGACCACGCCGGCGCTGATCGCCGTCGCCGCGAGCTCCAGCACGCGGTCGGCGAAGGCGCCGCCGGCCGGGTCCGAGGAGATCGCCAGCAGGTCGCGGGGGTCGTCGCCGAACAGCAGCCCGACGACCCCCGAGCCGAGCACCACCAGGTAGGCCGCGGCCACCAGCAGCCGTTCCCACCGCGAGCGGAGCCTGCCGTGCGGGAACGCGAGCACGAGGTGCGCGATCACCGGGCTGGACGCGGCGCGCAGCGGCACGGCGATCGTGTACAGCACCGGGTTGCGCGTGAACTGCAGGTCTTCGAGGAACAGCGCGACGCCGGCGAGCGCGATGAGCACGCCGATCGGGTTGGCCGGGCGCCGCACGTGCGCGACCGCGCCGGCGAGCAGGAACAGGAAGCCGGTCGTGGTGCTGAGCGCGGTGTCGAGCGCGGAGTGGGTGCCTTCGGAGGCCTTGAGCGTCAACGCGGTGACGCCGAGCGCGAACCCGGCGGCCAGCAGGCCGGTCATCGCCAGCGTCCGCGGATGCTGCACCACGCAACCCCTCCTGGTGTGCCGCCCGGGCCCGGCTGATCCTGGCGGGAGCCGGCGGCGGTCCGGAAACGGCTAACCGTGATTCGCCCGTTCGGGCCGTCGCGTTACACCGGGCGGGCGCGCTTTAGGGTGATCCGGGGCTCGGACGGGAGGCAGGACATGAGCGGACGCGGTCTGGACGCCGAGGTCTTCGGAGGGCGGATGCCCACGGGAGGCCGGGACCTGGCGATCGAAACGCACGGCATCAAGCCGGTTCCGGAGGGCAACCGGTTCGGGCGGCCGTGGCGGCTGTTCAGCGTGTGGTTCGCGCCGAACCTGACGATGACGGCCGTGTTCACCGGCACCCTCGCCGCGTCGCTCGGCCTGGGGTTCTGGACCGGGCTGGCCGCGATGCTCGCCGGCACCGTGCTCGGGTCGCTGCCGGTGGCGTACCTGTCCACCTGGGGCCCGCGCACCGGCACCGGCCAGCTGCCGCTCGCCCGGCTGCCGTTCGGCGGCGGCGTGGTGCTGCCGGGGCTGGTGCAGTGGCTCGGCTCGATCGCCTGGGACGCGCTGGTCGGGCTGTTCGGCGGCGAGGCGCTGGCCGAGCTGACCGGGCTGCCGTTCTGGGCCGCGGTGCTGATCGTGCTGGTGCTGCAGTGCGCGCTGGGCGTGTTCGGCTACGCGCTGATCCACCGCGTCCAGGCGGTGATGAGCGTGCTGCTGGTGCTCGCCTTCGCCGCGCTCACCGTGAAGGTCCTTTCCGGACACCCGATCGCCACCGCGAACACCGCTTCGGGGGCCGACCTGGCGGGCGGGGTCGTCCTGTTCACGACGATCGCGCTGTCGCTGGCGATCTCGTGGGCGCCGTACGCCTCGGACTTCAGCCGCTACCTGCCCCCGCGGACGTCGTCGCGGGCCGTCTTCTGGGCCACGCTGCTCGGCCTCACGGCGTCGTACGCGATCGGTGAAGGCCTCGGGCTCGCGTTGGGGTTGTCGCTGGGCGACCAGACGGCGGCCGGGGTCGCGAAGCTGCTCGGCGGCGGGTTCCTGGGCGCGCTGGCGCTGGCCGTGATCGCGCTCGCGGCGGTGTCGTCGAACGCGATGAACGACTACAGCGGCTCGCTGGCCCTGCAGACCGTCGGCGTCCGGCTGCGGCGCCCGGTGTCGGCCGTGGTCGTCACCGTGCTCGCCTTCGCCCTCATCCTCTGGATGCACAGCGGCGACCTCTCGGCCAAGTTCGAGAACGTGCTGCTGTTCGTCAGCTACTGGATCCCGCCGTTCCTCGGCGTCGTCGTCCCGGACTGGCTCGCGCGGACCCGCGGCGGGCGGCGCGTGGACGTCCTCGCTTCGACGTCTCCTCGCCCGTGGGCGGCGGTGGTGGCCTTCGTCGTGGGCTTCGGCGCGGCGGTGCCGTTCATGAACACGTCCCTCTACACCGGACCGGTCGCCGCGGCGCTGCACGGCGCCGATCTCGCGTACTACGTCGGGCTGATCGTTTCGCTGGCAGCGTATTTCCTGCTCCGGCGCCGGGTTGACCTCAAGTAATGTAGAGGTTTGACGATGGGCTGGTACCCCCTCGAAGGAGGAACCATGCCCACCGCACTCGTCACCGGTGCGTCCGCGGGACTCGGCCGAGCCCTCGCCGCGGCCCTGGTGAGTCGCCAGTGGACGGTCGTCGGCGACGGCCGGGACGCGGCCGCGCTCGCCGCCGCCGCCCGGGAGATCGGCTTCACCGCCGTCCCCGGCGACGTCACCGACCCCGCCCACCGCGCTTCGCTGGCCGGCGCCTGTCCCGAACTCGACCTGCTCGTCAACAACGCCAGCTCGCTCGGCGTCAGCCCGCTGCCGCCGCTGGCCGGCTATCCCCTGGCAGAACTGGAAAACGTCTACCGCGTGAACGTCTTCGCGCCGCTCGCGCTGACCCAGCTGCTGCTGCCCGCGCTCACCGCGGCGGGCGGGACGATCGTCGACGTCAGCTCGGACGCCGCCGTCGAAGCGTACGAAGGCTGGGGCGGCTACGGCTCCGCGAAGGCCGCGCTCGACCAGCTCACCGCCGTGCTCGGCGCGGAGAACCCGGACCTGGCCGTGTACGCGGTCGACCCTGGCGACCTGCGCACCGCGATGCACCAGCGCGCCTTCCCCGGCGAGGACATCTCGGACCGGCCGCTGCCGGAGACCGCCGTCCCGGCGTTCCTGCGGCTGCTCGACGAGCGCCCGCCGAGCGGGCGGTACCGCGCCGCGGACCTCCTGGTGGCGGCATGACCGTCCGGTTCGAGCTGCCGGACGAGCTGTCCGCGTCGGCGCCGCCGGAGGCCCGCGGCCTGGCGCGCGACGAGGTCCGCCTGCTGATCGCCTCGCCCGAGGGGGTCCACCACACGGTGTTCGCCGCACTGGGCGAGCACCTGCGGCCCGGGGACCTGCTGGTCGTCAACACCTCCGGCACGCTGCCGGCGGCGGTCGACGCCACGCGCGGCGGACGGCCGGTCGTCGTCCACTTCGCGACGTCGCTCGACGACGGTGCGTGGGTTGTCGAGCTGCGCGCACCCGGCGGTCCGTTGCTCGACGGCAGGCCGGGGGAGCGGCTCGAGCTGCCCGGGGGCGCGTCGCTGACGCTGCTGGCCGAAGCCGTGCCGGGGGCCGCGCGGCTGTGGCGGGCGGCGGTCTCGGTGGAGGTCACCGGGCTCCTCGCGGCCGCCGGCCGCCCGATCCGCTACGGCTACGTCCCGCGTGCCTGGCCCCTGTCCGACTACCAGACGGTGTTCGCCCGCGAGCCGGGCAGCGCGGAGATGCCGTCGGCGGCCCGGCCGTTCACCGAGTCACTGGTGACGCGCCTGGTCACCGACGGCGTGCTGTTCGCGCCGCTGGTGCTGCACACGGGGGTGTCGTCCCCGGAGGCGGGCGAGCCGCCCCAGGCCGAACGCTTCCGCGTCCCCGCGACGACCGCGGCGCTGGTCTCGTGGGCCCGGGCTCGCGGCGGCCGGGTGATCGCGGTCGGCACGACGGCGGCCCGCGCCCTGGAGTCGGCCGCGTCCGGCGGCGAGGTCCGCGCGGCCGAGGGCTGGACGGACCTCGTGCTCGGCCCGGACCGCCCGGCCCGGGTGGTGGACGGCATCGTCACCGGCCTGCACGCGCCGGACGCGTCTCACCTGCTGCTCCTGGAAGCGGTCGCGGGGCGCGAGCTGGTCCAGCAGGCGTACGACGCGGCGGTGCGGCGGCGCTACCTGTGGCACGAGTTCGGCGACGTCTCGCTCCTCCTGCGCCGCTAGCGCCGGGCGGGCTCGTGGTCGTGGCGCCGGGCGCGGACCAGCCCGGCGACCGCGACCACCGCGATCCCCAGCCCGGCCCCGCTGACGATCGAAGCCACCAGGCTCGCCGTGCCGGTCGCCAGGCCGAACGCGCCGCCCAGGTACACCGGGATGCAGACCGCCACCGGCAGCCACGTCCGCAGCGCGAACGCGCGGTCCGACGCCAGCCACAGCACCAGCGTCACCGCCGCCCCGGTGGCGACCGGGATCGCCCAGACGACGAGGCTCGTCACGGCGTCCATCCCGAGTGACCTGAGCCACTCGAACGACGCCTGGCCCAGCCCGATGAACAGCACGACCAGCGCCACGCGGACGCCGGCGGCCCCCTGGCCCCGTCGGTGTGCGGTGCTCGTCATGTCTTCCCTCCGAATCCGTGGTCACCCATACCACGTTCGGGTGACGCGGTCGGTTGTCCGAGCCGTCGGATTTCCCGGACGGACCGGACCGCCCAGATGCCGGGAACACCTCGCGCCCGCGGGGTCCGCCCCGCATGCTCGTGCGGCACCAGGTGCGAGAACGGCCCGCCCTCCTAGGCGCAGCGGTCACCGATGTCAAGGAATCTCACCAGAATTCCCGGGATGCGGATGGCTATGCGCCCCAGTGGGTGACCGTGCGAACCTCGCCCCACACCGACCCCGAAAGGCGACGCAGACGTGCGCACCCACCACAGGACCCGTTTCTTGGCCTCGGCGCTGGCCGCCCTGACCGTCGTGGGCGGGCTCGCGGGCTGTTCCCGCGCGGACAGCAGCGTCGCGCCGGCCGCGAACCAGGGGGCCGCCGGCGAGGTCCGGGTGGGTTTCTTCCCGAACGTCACGCACGCGCCCGCGCTGATCGGCGTCAAGAAGGACTTCTTCAAGAACGAGCTCGGGGCGACGAAGCTCACCACGCAGACGTTCAACGCCGGCCCCGAAGAGGTCAACGCCCTGCTGGGCGGCTCGCTCGACATCGCGTTCATCGGCTCCGGCCCGGCGATCAACGCCTTCACCAAGTCCAAGGGCGCCATCCAGCTGGTCTCCGGCGCCGTCTCGGGCGGGGCGCAGCTGGTCGTCAAGCCGGACATCACCAGCGTCGACGGGCTCAAGGGCAAGAACATCGCGACGCCGCAGCTGGCCAACACCCAGGACGTCGCCCTCAAGAAGTTCCTCGCCGGCAAGCAGCTGACCGACCAGGTCAAGATCACCAACCTCGACAACCCGAAGACGCTCGACGCGTTCAAGAAGGGCGAGGTCGACGGCGGCTGGCTGCCCGAGCCGTGGGCGTCGCGGCTGGTCCTCGACGCGGGTGCGAAGGTCCTGGTCGACGAGAAGACCCTGTGGCCGGGCGGCCGCTTCCCGAGCACCGTCGTCATCGTGCGCAGCGAGTTCCTGCAGCAGCACCCGGACACCGTCCGCGCGCTCCTCAAGGGCGAGCTGGCCGCGATCGACTGGGCGAAGGCCAACCCGGCGGACGCGAAGACCGTGGTCAACGGCGCCCTCAAGGAGCTGGCCGGCAGTACCCTGAGCGCGGCGGTCCTCGACCGCGCGTTCTCCGGCATCGAGCTGACCACCGACCCCGTCGCCGCCGAGTTCCCGCAGCTCGCGCAGGACTCGGTCACCGCCGGCGTGGTGAAGTCGGCGGTGGCGCTGAAGGGCTTCGCCGACTTCGGCCCGCTGAACGACGTCCTCAAGGCCCGGAACCTGCCGGCCGTCGAAGCCCCCGAACTGACCAAGTGATCCGGAGAGGCAGCCAGCGATGACCACGACCCTCCCGACCGGCCGGTCGAGTTTCACCGGCGCGACCGCGGTGCGTCTCGACGGCGTGCGCAAGACGTTCGGCCCGGCCGGCCGCGCGGTGACCGCGCTCGACGGCGTGGACCTGACGGTCGCGCCCGGCGAGTTCGTCTGCCTGCTGGGTGCGTCCGGCTGCGGCAAGAGCACGCTGCTGAACCTGGTCGCGGGCCTGGACGCGCCGTCGGCGGGGGAGATCACGCTGAACACCTCGCGCCCCGCGGTGATGTTCCAGGAGGCCGCGCTGATGCCGTGGCTGACCGCGGCCCGCAACGTCGAGCTGCCGCTGCGGCTGGCCGGCTTCGGGCGCGCCGAGCGCCGTGCGAAGGCCGCCGAGCTGCTGGACCTGGTCCGCCTGAACGGGGCGGGCGGCAAGCGCCCGCACGAGCTGTCCGGCGGCATGCGGCAGCGGGTCGCGCTGGCCCGCGCGCTGGCCGCGACCCTGCGCGTCGGCGGCGACCCCGAGCAGTCGCTCCTGCTGATGGACGAGCCGTTCGCCGCGCTCGACGCCATCACCCGCGACGTCCTGCAGGGCGAGCTGCTGCGCGTCTACCGCAGCACGGGCACGTCCGTGCTGTTCGTCACGCACGACGTGCGCGAAGCGGTCCGGCTCGGGCAGCGCGTGGTGCTCCTGTCGTCACGGCCCGGCCGGGTCGTGCGCGAGTGGACGGACGTCCCGCTGGCCGACGCCGAGGAGCTCACCGAGGAAATCACCGGGCACCTGCGAGAGGTGATCAGCACCCATGCCGCAGCTTGACCGGTCCGCCGAACCCGACCTCGACGCGGTCGGTGCCGGACTGGACTCGCTCGACGCCCCGGTGGGGGAGCGCCGCCCGAGTTTCTGGAAGCGGTTCGCCTGGGGTTTCCTGCCGCCGCTCGCCGCCCTCGTCCTGCTGATCGTCGTCTGGCAGATCCTCTGGGCGGCGGCCTTCTGGTCGGAGGCGCAGCTGCCCGCACCGATCGCGGTGTGGAACGAGTTCTGGGGCATCGTCGTCGACGGCCAGGTGTTCGGCTTCGTCTGGACATCGGTGCACCGCGCCGCGCTCGGCTTCGTCGCCGGGGTGCTCATCGGCACCCCGCTGGGCCTGGTGGTGGCCAAGGTCCGCGTGGTCCGCGCGGCGATCGGGCCCCTGCTGACGGGGCTGCAGAGCCTGCCATCGGTGGCCTGGGTCCCGGCGGCGATCCTGTGGTTCGGCATCAACGACGCGGCGATCTACTTCGTCGTGTTGCTGGGCTCAGTGCCATCGATCGCGAACGGCCTGGTGTCGGGCATCGACCAGATCCCCCCGATCCTCCCGCGCGTCGGCCAGGTGATGGGCGCGAACCGCCTGTCTTCGGCGCGCCACATCTTGTTGCCTGCGGCGTTGCCGGGTTTCCTCGCGGGGCTGAAGCAGGGCTGGGCGTTCTCGTGGCGCTCCCTGATGGCGGCCGAGCTGATCGCGCTGTCCCCGCAGCTGGGGGTGGGACTGGGCGCGTACTTGAACCAGGGATCATCGCTGAACAGCATCGAGACGGTGATCGCGGCGATCTTTTTGATCCTGCTGGTGGGTGTGGGGATCGAGCTGGCGGTGTTCCGTCCGCTGGAGCGGGCGGTGCTACGGGCCCGAGGCCTCACGGCGTCCCTGTAGACGGCGGCTCCTGCTCCCGCCTCCGCTGACCGTGCGGCTTCTGCAGGGCCGGGCGGGTCGGCTCCTGACCGTTGGCGGGTCGGCTCTTGCCCCGGAGTCCCGGGAGCGTGCGCCCGGCGAGGTCGGCTGGTGCCCCGAAGTCTCAGGTGGCTGCCCCCGGGACGGGTCGGCTCCTGCCCGGGAGTCCCGGGGGCCTGCCCGCGGGGAGGTCGGCTCTTGCCCTAGAGTCCCAGGGGCCTGCGCCCCGGTGGGTTGGCTCCTGCCCCGGAGTCCCGGGGCCCGCTCGCGGGGAGGTCGGCTCCTGCCCCGGAGTCCCGGGGCCCGCTCGCGGGGAGGTCGGCTCCTGCCCCGGAGTCCCGGGGCCCGCTCGCGGGGAGGTCGGCTCCTGCCCCGGAGTCCCGGGGCCCGCTCGCGGGGAGGTCGGCTCCTGCCCCGGAGTCCCGGGGCCCGCTCGCGGGGAGGTCGGCTCCGGCCCCGAAGTCCTGGGGGCTGCGCCCCGGCGAGGTCGGCTCCAGTCCCAGGCGGCTGCCCTCGGCGAGATCGGCTCCTGCATCTCCCGCTTCCGGTCGCCTACCCCGCCAATCAGGATCCGCGGCCGCCGCACCGGCGGCGGCGGCCCCATCGGATGCGCCCAGGCTGGCCGTGCGTGGGTTATCCACAGTGGGTTCAGTTGTCCACAGATTCTCCGGCTGCCCGTTTGCGCAGGTCAGAGCCCGGTAGACTGGAGCAGGGACGGACCCCCGGGAGGGCGGGCCCTGGACTGGACCCGAGACGGCAATGGGCCGGACAGGTCAACTCCTGACCCATCCGGCCCCAGCCGGTAGTTTCGAAAACCCTCAGCGCCCGCCGCGGCGTCCGCCGGCTCGGGTGCCCGATGAGAAAGCCGCCGCGCCGCCGCTGCGGCGGTTGCCCGCCGCCGGGGCGCCTGTGCGGCCGTTGCCGCCCGCGGCGGCCGCAGCGCCGCCAGATCGGCGGCCGCCACCCGACGCACCACGGCCCGAATCAGCCGACCGCTGCTGCTGCTCGTCGCGGCGAGCCTGGCCGTTCGCGCGGGAACGCTGCCCGCCCCGGTTCTCCTTCGGGGTGGCGGGCCCGCCTCGGCGTCCACGCCCCCCACCCGGCGCTGCGCCCGTGGCGGAAACCTTCTTCGGCCGGTTGTCGACCACCGGGCGCGCCGGGGTCGCCGTGAACGTCCGCTCGCCCGGGGCCAGCTCCGCCAGCAGCGGGTGACCCGGGCCGAGCTGGGTGGTCGTCGGCTTGATGCCGGCCTTGCGCGTCAGGTCCCGGACGTCGCGGACCTGCGCGTCGGTCATCAGCGTGACCACCGTGCCCGACGCCCCGGCCCGCGCCGTGCGGCCCGAGCGGTGCAGGTACGCCTTGTGCTCGACCGGCGGGTCGGCGTGGATGACCAGCCGGACGTCGTCGACGTGGATGCCCCGCGCCGCGATGTCCGTCGCCACCAACGTGCGGGCCGTGCCCGACGAGAACGCCTCGAGGTTGCGCGTGCGCGCGTTCTGGCCCAGGTTGCCGTGCAGCTCGACCGCGGGAACCCCCGAGGCGACGAGCTTGCGCGTCAGTGCCTTGGCCCGGCTCTTCGTCCGCGTGAACACGAGCGTGCGGCCCGGCGCGGCGGTGAGGTCGACCAGCACCGGCAGCCGGTGGGTCTCCTCGAGGTGCAGCACGTGGTGCTCCATCGTCGACACCGGCGACTGCGCCGAGTCGACGCTGTGCGTGACCGGGTCGGTCATGAAGCGCTTGACCAGCACGTCGACGCCGTTGTCCAGCGTCGCGGAGAACAGCAGCCGCTGCCCGCGCGCCGGGGTCGCGTCCATGATGCGCCGCACCTCGGGCAGGAAGCCCAGGTCGGCCATGTGGTCGGCCTCGTCGAGGACGGTGATCTCGACGGCGTCGAGCTTGACGTGCCCGGAGCGCATGTGGTCGGCGAGCCGGCCGGGGCAGGCGACGACGATGTCGACGCCGTCACGCAGCCGGGTGATCTGCGGGTTCGCGCTGACGCCGCCGAAGATGGTTGTCGCGCGCAGGCCCAGCGGCTTCGCCAGCGGCAGGATCGACGCCTCGATCTGCGTCGCGAGCTCGCGCGTCGGCGCCAGGATCAGCGCGCGGGGACGGCCCGGCCTGCGCCGCGTCGGGCCCGCGGCGAGGCGGGCCAGCACGGGCAGCACGAAGCCGTACGTCTTGCCGGAGCCGGTGCGGCCGCGCCCCAGCACGTCGCGTCCGGCGAGGGTGTGCGGCAGCGTCGCCGCCTGGATCGGGAAGGGCGAGGTGACGCCCTGGGTGGCCAGCGCGTCCACGAGGGTGGTGGGCAGGCCCAGTTCGGCAAAAGTGCTCATAAGTACATGCGGGCGCAGCTACGCCCTGGTCTCCATAACCTGAGAAGGGTTGTCCTGCCCGGCGCAGACCGGTGTTCGGCCGCGGCGCGTGGTAGTCGACAACAGCAGCGGCCCGAGGCAGAACTGAGCGGGCCGCATGATCAGTATAGCGGGAGAGGGTGACCTACCCCCAGTGAGATTGCCCGCACTCGGACCGCCTTGCTAAGTTACCGGTCGGTAATCAAGGAGGAGCGCCATGCTGCTGAACCCGCACGAGTACGACCCGGGCCACTTCGACGCCGAAACGCGCCGGCTGCTGCGGGCCACCATCGACTGGTTCGAACAGCGCGGCAAGGCGAAGCTGACCGAGGACTACCACGCCCGCGCCTTCTACGCGGACTTCCTCGAGTTCGCGGGCAAGGAAGGCCTGTTCTCGACCTTCCTGACCCCGGCCGCGAACGCCGGCGGCAACCCGGACAAGCGCTGGGACACCAGCCGCGTCGCCGCGCTGTCGGAAATCCTCGGGTTCTACGGCCTCAACTACTGGTACCCGTGGCAGGTCACGATCCTCGGCCTCGGCCCGGTGTGGCAGAGCGGCAACGCCGCCGCCCGCGAGCGCGCGGCGGCCGCCCTCGACGCCGGCGGCGTCGGCGCGTTCGGACTGTCCGAAAAGGACCACGGCGCCGACATCTACTCGTCCGACATGGTGCTCACCAAGGACGGCGACGGCTACCGCGCGACCGGCTCCAAGTACTACATCGGCAACGGCAACTGCGCGCGCACGGTGTCGGTCTTCGGCCGCATCGACGGCGTCGAGGGCCCGGACCAGTACGTCTTCTTCTACGCCGACTCCGAGCACCCGAACTACCACGTCGTCAAGAACGTCGTGCCGTCGCAGATGTACGTCGCCGAGTTCCGGCTCGAGGACTACCCGGTGCACGCCGACGACATCCTCCACGTCGGCGCCGAGGCCTTCAGCGCCGCGCTGAACACGGTCAACATCGGCAAGTTCAACCTCTGCTTCGGCGGTATCGGCATGGCGACGCACTCGCTGTACGAAGCCATCACGCACGCGCACAACCGCGTCCTGTACGGCAAGCCCGTCACCGACTTCCCGCACGTCCGCCGCGAGTTCGTCGAGGCCTACGCGCGGCTGACCGCGATGAAGCTGTTCTCCGACCGCGCCGTCGACTACTTCCGCAGCGCGCACCCGGACGACCGCCGCTACCTGCTGTTCAACCCGATCACCAAGATGAAGGTGACGACCGAGGCGCAGAAGGTGATCGGCCTGGTCGCCGACGTCGTGGCCGCCAAGGGCTTCGAGGCGGACACCTACCTGGCGATGTCCAAGAACGACATCGACGGCCTGCCGAAGCTCGAAGGCACGGTGGCGGTCAACCTCGCGCTGATCGCGAAGTTCATGCCCGCGTACCTGTTCGCGCCGCAGGAGTACGCCCCGGTCCCGACCCGCACCGACGCCGCGGACGACGAGTTCCTCTTCCGCCAGGGCCCGGCGCGCGGCCTGTCGAAGATCCGGTTCCACGACTGGAAGACCGCCTACGCCGAAGCGGCGCACATCCCGAACGTCGCCCTGTTCACCGAGCAGGCCGGTTACCTGGTCAAGCTGCTCACCGAGGCGGCGCCGGACGAGGCGCAGCAGGCCGACCTCGACTTCGGGCTCGCGCTGACCGAGCTGTTCACGCTGATCGTCTACGGCCAGCTGGTCCTGGAGCAGGCGCGGATCACCGGACTCGACGAAGAGGTTGTCGACCAGATCTTCGCGGTGCTGGTGCAGGACTTCAGCGCCGCGGCCGTGGACCTCAACGGCAAGGCGAGCTCGACCGAGGCCCAGCAGGCGATCGCGCTGGCCGCGCTGCGCAAGCCGGTGGTCGACGCCGAGCGCTTCGAGAACGTCTGGGCGCGGGTGCGCGCCTTGTCCGGCGTCTACGCCATGCAGCCGTGATGGCGCGCAAGTACCGGCTGGGCGTGACCCGGAAAGCGGCCAACGTGGTGGTGAACGCGTTGCTGGCACGCGGGATCCCGATCACGGGCAGCACCGGCTTCCTGCTGACCACGCGCGGGCGGAAGAGCGGTGTCGACCGGACGACACCGGTCAACGTCCTCGAGATCGGCGGCGACCGGTGGCTCGTCTCGCCGTACGGGCAGGTCGGCTGGGTGCACAACCTGCGCGCCGACGCCACCGCCCGGCTGTGGCGCGGCCGCACGCGCGAGACGTGGGAGGTCGAGGAGGCGGACGCCGCCACGGCCGGCCCGGTGCTGCGCGCGTACGTTCGCAGGATCCCGGTCACGGCGCCGTTCTTCGACGCGAAGCTCGGCGACCCCGCCGAGGCCTTCGCGGCGGAAGCCAATCGACACCCGGTGTTCCGGTTGGCAAGATCACGGGCGTGAACCGAGAGCGGGCGGCGCAGCTGATCTGGGACGCGTGGCAGACCGGGAAACGCCTGGACGGTCTGCCGGACGGCGCCCGCCCGCACGACCTCGCCGAGGGCATGGCCGCGCAGACGGCACTGGCCGGGCTCGCCGGGCCGGTGTCCGGCTGGAAGATCGCCGCGACGACCGCGTACGCCCGGCAGTACCTCGACGTCCCCGGTCCGTTGCCGGGCGCGATGTTCGAGCGGTTCCGCCACGCCGAGGGCGAGCCGGTGCCCGCCGACACCATGACCATGGGCGTCGCCGAGCCCGAGTTCGCCTTCCGGCTCAAGGCCGACCCCGGCCTGTCGCCGTCGCTGACCGCGGTGCTCGACGCGGTCGACACGATGTTCCTCGCGGTGGAGCTGCCGGACAGCCGCTACACCGACCACCAGCACGCGGGCGGCCCGCAGCTGCTGGCCGACGCCGCGTGCGCGGGCCGGTTCGTCGAAGGGCGGGCGGTGCCGCGGTGGCGCGACCTCGACCTGCCGCGGCAGCCGGTCGTCCTGCACGCGGACGGCGAGGAGTTCGCGCGCGGCAGCGGCAGCCTGGTCCTCGGCGACCCGCGGCTGGCGCTGCACTGGCTGGCGATGGAGCTGCCCCGCCACGGCCTCCGGCTCCGCCCGGGCGACGTCGTGACGACCGGGACGGCCACCCCGCCGTGCCCGATCCACGCCGGCGGCCACGTCGTGGCGGACTTCGGCGCGCTGGGCAGCGTGGAAGTGCGGTTCGCGGGGGAAGGGTGATTCCGCGGCTGTCCTCGGCCCGTGGGCGAGCGCGGCAGGCCACGTCACCGCGGTCATGGCCCGGGCGGATCCTCGCTAGGGTGATCGGGTGCTGACGATCCGTGCCGGGTTCCTCGTGCTCGCCGTGGCCGTCGCGGGGCTCGACGCGGGGTTCTGGCTCTTCACCCGCGCCCAGCACCAGACGACCGCGCGGATCGGCTTCCTCGTCGCGTTCGTGCTGCTGCTGGCCCTGCTCGCGGCGGCCGCGGGCCTGGTGCGGTGGGAGGTCGCGGCTCCGCTGGCCGCGGCGTCGACGTCCGGCCTGCTCTTCGTCGGCGCGGCGGCGGTCTTCAGCGTCGGCCTCGGGTTCCTGCTGACGGCGGTCGTCGAGGCGGCGCTGGTCCGCCGGATGGTCCTCGACTCCTCGCCGGTGGGCTGGCGCCAGGGGACCTGGCTGATCAGCTCGGCGGCGGCGGTGGTCCCGGTGGCCCTGTTCGCGGTGGGCCTGTTCGCGCTCCGCTGACAGAGCTGGGTGCAGAACGCCGTGAAGGCCACCCTGAGGACTCCCTCGAGGTGGCCTTCACGAACCGCCAACGCCTACTTGCCGAACCCGGCCCGCCGAAGCGCCTCCGCCATCGAGCCGCTGGCCGCGGAGTTGCCACCCCGGCCGCCCCCGCCGCCACCGCCGCCGCGCCGGTCACCACCGCCACCGCCACCGCGACGCTGACCACCGCCGCCGCCACCTTGACCGCGATCCCGGCGCTCGCCGCCGCGCGAAGACCCGGCGCCCGGCTCATCGTCCAGCCGAAGCGTCAGCGAGATCCGCTTCCGCGGCACGTCGACCTCCAGCACCTTCACCTTCACGATGTCCCCGGGCTTCACCACCTCGCGCGGGTCCTTCACGAAGTTCTTCGACAGCGCCGAAACGTGGGCCAGGCCGTCCTGGTGCACGCCCACGTCGATGAACGCACCGAACGCCGCCACGTTCGTCACGACACCCTCGAGCCGCATGCCCGGCTTCAGGTCGGAGATCTTGTCCACGCCCTCGGCGAACGTCGCCGTCTTGAAGGCCGGTCGGGGGTCGCGGCCCGGCTTGTCCAGCTCGGACAGGATGTCCGTCACCGTCGGGAGACCGAACGTGTCGTCGACGAAATCGGCCGGGCGAAGCGCCGTCAGCGCCCGCGTGTTGCCGATCAGGGTGCGCAGGTCGGTCCCGGTCGACGAGAGGATCCGCCGCACCACCGGGTACGCCTCCGGGTGCACCGCCGACGAGTCCAGCGGGTTGTCGCCGTCCGGGATGCGCAGGAAGCCCGCGCACTGCTCGAACGCCTTCGGCCCGAGCCGCGCGACCTCCTTCAGCGCCATGCGCGAGCGGAACGGCCCGTTCGTGTCGCGGTGGGAGACGATGTTCTCGGCCAGCCCCGTCGTGATGCCCGAGACGCGGGTCAGCAGCGGCGCGGACGCGGTGTTGACGTCGACGCCGACGGCGTTCACGCAGTCCTCGACCACCGCGTCGAGCGAGCGCGACAGCGAAACCTCGGACAGGTCGTGCTGGTACTGCCCGACGCCGATCGACTTCGGGTCGATCTTCACCAGCTCGGCCAGCGGGTCCTGCAGGCGCCGCGCGATGGAGACCGCGCCCCGCAGCGAGACGTCCATGTTGGGCAGTTCCTGCGAGGCGAACGCCGACGCCGAGTACACCGAAGCGCCCGCCTCCGATACGACGGCCTTCGTCAGCTTCAGCTCCGGGTGCTTCTTGATCAGCTCGATGGCGAGCTTGTCGGTCTCGCGCGACGCCGTGCCGTTGCCGATCGAGATCAGCTCCACCTTGTGCCGGGCGCAGAGCGCCGCGAGCTCGGCGATCGACTGGTCCCACTTGTTGGCCGGCTGGTGCGGGTAGATGACGTGGGTGTCGACGACCTTGCCGGTCGCGTCCACCACGGCCACCTTGACGCCGGTGCGGAAGCCCGGGTCGAGACCCATCGTGGCGCGGGTGCCGGCGGGCGCCGCGAGCAGCAGGTCGCGCAGGTTGGACGCGAACACGCGCACGGCGTCGTCCTCGGCGGCCTGGCGCAGCCGCATCCGCAGGTCGATGCCCAGGTGCAGGAGGATCTTGGTGCGCCACGCCCAGCGCACGGTGTCGCCGAGCCACTTGTCGCCCGGGCGGCCCTGCTGCGTGATGCCGAACTTCGCCGCGATGCGGTGCTCGTATTCGGTGGGCCCGACCTGGGGCTCGTCCGAGGGCTCCTCGGGCGCCATCGTCAGGTCGAGGACCTCCTCCTTCTCGCCGCGCAGCATCGCGAGGATGCGGTGCGAGGGGAGCTTGGTGAACGGCTCGGAGAAGTCGAAGTAGTCGGAGAACTTCGCCCCTTCCTCCTCCTTGCCCGCCCGGACCTTCGCCACCAGGTGACCCTGGCCCCACATCTTCTCGCGCAGCTCGCCGATGAGGTCGGCGTCCTCGGCGAAGCGCTCGACGAGGATCGCGCGGGCGCCGTCGAGGGCGGCTTGGGCGTCCGCGACGCCCTTGTCGGCGTCGACGAACACGGCGGCGGCGGCCTGCGGATCGGTCGACGGGTCGTTCAGCAGGCCGTCGGCCAGCGGTTCGAGACCCGCTTCGCGCGCGATCATGGCCTTCGTGCGGCGCTTCGGCTTGTACGGGAGGTAGATGTCCTCGAGCCGCGACTTCGTGTCCGCGGCCAGGATCTGGGCCTCGAGGGCGTCGTCGAGCTTGCCCTGGCTCCGGATGGACTCGAGCACGGCGAGCCGCCGCTCGTCGAGTTCCCGCAGGTAGCGGAGCCGTTCCTCGAGCGTGCGCAGCTGCGCGTCGTCGAGCATGCCGGTGACTTCCTTGCGGTAACGCGCGATGAACGGCACGGTCGAACCGCCGTCGAGCAGCTCGACGGCGGCCTTGACCTGCCCTTCGCGCACGCCCAGTTCTTCGGCGATCTTCTGCTCGACCGACAAGCTCACTGCACCACGCTCCCGCTTAGCCCTGGATCGGATCCTCACATTCTGCCGTTCCGGCCACCCCGACTTTCGGATGGGGCTGCCATCGACCTCCTTGACAACGAGATTGGTCTAGTCCATTTTGTGGTGACCTGCCTCACCACCGTCGTGGAGGTCGCCCGTGGTCCCCAAGGTCCGGCTCGCCCTGCTTTCCCTGCTTTCCGTGGTCACGCTCAGTCTCGGCGTGACGTTCGTGCTCGCCGGCAGCGCTTCGGCCGCGAACATCCTGGCCAACCCCGGCTTCGAGGCCGGCACCACGGGCTGGACGTGCACCGCCGTGCCGACCGCCGTGAGCACCCCCGTGCACAGCGGGAGCCGCGCCCTGAGCGCGACGCCGACGTCGTCGGACAACGCGCAGTGCTCGCAGACGCTCACCGTCTCGCCGAACACGGCGTACAAGCTGTCGGCCTGGGTCCAGGGCAGCTACGTCTACCTGGGCGTTTCCGGTTCCGCGAGCGCCAGCACGTGGACACCGGGCACCAGCGGCTACGCGCAGCTGTCGCTGAGCTTCACGACCGGCTCGAGCACGTCGCTGACGGTGTACCTGCACGGCTGGTACGGCCAGCCGACGTACTACGCCGACGACGTCAGCCTCGACGGCCCGGGCACCCCGCCGACGACGACACCGACGACGCCGCCCACCACCACGACCCCGCCGACCACCACCACCACGCCGCCGACGACGACCACGCCGCCGCCCACGCAGGGTGACCTGCCGAAGCACGTCCTGACCGGCTACTGGCAGAACTTCTACAACGGCGCGAAGGCGCTGAAGCTGGCCGACGTCCCGACGAAGTACAACATCATCGCCGTGTCGTTCGCGGACGCCACGGGCACGCCGGGCGCGGTGGGCTTCACGCTCGACTCGGGCCTGTCCTCGCAGCTCGGCGGCTACACGGACGCGCAGTTCAAGGCCGACGTGAAGACGGTCCAGGCGCGCGGCCAGAAGGTGATCATCTCCGTCGGCGGCCAGAACGGCACGATCAGCGTCAGCGACTCTTCGTCGGCGACCAACTTCGCCAACTCGATCAAGTCGCTGATCGCGAACTACGGCTTCGACGGCGTCGACATCGACCTCGAAAACGGCATCAACGCCACGTACATGGGCCAGGCGCTGCGCAGCATCCACAACGGCGGCGGCAAGGTCATCACGATGGCGCCGCAGACGATCGACATGCAGTCCACGGCCGGCGGCTACTTCCAGCTCGCGCTGAACATCAAGGACATTCTGACGATCGTCAACATGCAGTACTACAACTCGGGTTCGATGAACGGCTGCAACGGCAACGTCTACGCGCAGGGCACGGTCGACTTCCTGACGGCACTGGCCTGCATCCAGCTGCAGGGCGGTCTCCGCGCCGACCAGGTCGGCCTGGGCCTCCCGGCATCCCCCCAGGCCGCAGGCGGCGGCTACCAGGCACCGTCGAACACGGTGTCGGCGCTGAACTGCCTGGCCCGCGGAACGTCGTGCGGATCGTTCAAGCCCTCGACGACGTACCCGGCCATCCGCGGCGCGATGACGTGGTCGATCAACTGGGACGCGTCGCAGGGGTACGCGTTCGCCAACACGGTCTCGGCCGGCCTCGCGGGCCTGCCGTAACCGTGCGCTGAAGAGGCCCTCCCGGGAGCGCGGTCCGGGAGGGCCTTTTCGCGTTCTAGCCGCGCAGCTCGGTCCGCAGCTGCCCGGCGTTGGCTTCGTCGGCGAGCAGGACGGTCTGGAATGGGATACCGGCATTCCGCGGCTTGCCCAGGGGGCTGGCCCATTCGCGTGCGGCCCGTCCGAGGATCGCGAAGAGGGTCCGCCGGCCTTCCGCGTCACCGGACAGGAGCCGCATCGGCTCCTCGATGACGACCAGGTACCGGTCCGCCGGCAGCCAGTTCAGGTCGCGCAGGCAGTCGGAAAGCGCGTCCCAGTTCCAGCCGAAGTACGCCGGGAAGCGCAGCGCGTCCGAGAACTGGCCGAACAGCTCGCCCTCGCTCCCGGCGTCGGCACCGTCGATCCGGGCGACGGCGACCACGCCTTGCGGCGGGAGGGCGTCCGCCACCGCGATCTCCTGGTCCGGGGACAGGACGGTGATACCGGATCTTGTCCACATGGGAGCATTCTCGCCCGGCTGCCGTGGTCGCGCGAGTGCGTTAGCGAGGGGTCAACGGCAGCCGCAGGGCGCCCGGCGCCGCCGCAGGCACCACCGGGTTCTTCGGCGCCACCGGCGTCACCCGCCGGTACTCGGCACCCAGCTCCGGCCGCGGATCCACCTCGCCCCGGTTCGGCCAGAACGCCATCGCCCGCTCGGCCTGGGCAGTGATCGTCAGCGAAGGATTCACCCCCAGGTTCGCCGAGATCGCCGACCCGTCCACCACGTGCAGCCCCGGGTACCCGTACACCCGCTGGTAGGGATCGATCACCCCCGACGAAGCCGAGTCCCCGATCGTGCAGCCGCCGATGAAGTGGCCGGTGATCGGGATGTTCGCCAGGTCCGTCCACGCTCCCTGCGGCAGCCCGCCGATCTTCTCCGCCACCCGGCGCGTCACCTCGTGGCCCGCCGGGATCCAGGACGGCGACGGCTCTCCCGCCCCCTGGCGGGTCGTCATCCGGCGGCCGAAGAGCCCGCGTTTCGTGTACGTCGTCACGGAGTTGTCGAGCGTCTGCATCACCAGCAGCCCGATCATCCGCTCCGACCAGTGCCGCGGGTTGTGCAGGCGCACCAGGTCACGCCGCCGGCGCCAGAGCTCGCGCACCCCCAGCACCCAGCGGCGACGCCCGGTCTGCGCGTCCACCAGCACCGTCGTCAGCAGGCCCATGAAGTTGCTGCCGCGCCCGTACCGCACCGGCTCCACGTGCGTCACCGCGTCCGGGTGGATCGACGACGTGATCGCGACGCCGCGCGTGTAGTCCGTGTCCTTTCGCAGCGATCGCGCCGCCAGCACGGCCTCGGAGTTCGTCCGGGCCAGCAAACCCAGCCGGGGTGACAAAAGAGGAAGCGTCCCCGTGTCCCGCATCCGGTGCAGCAGCCGCTGCGTCCCCAGAGCGGCGGCCGAGAACACCACCTGGGTCGCGGTGAACGTCCGGCGGCCCCGGCGTCCGGTGCGCACCGTGTCCACGGCGTACCCACCGGGGATCGGCCGCACCGACACCGCGGTCGTCAGCGGGTGCACCACCGCACCCGCCTTCTCCGCCAGGTACAGGTAGTTCTTCACAGTCGTGTTCTTCGCCCCGACCCGGCAGCCGGTCATGCACTCGCCGCACAGCGTGCAGGACGACCGCAGCGGACCTGCGCCGCCGAAGAACGGGTCCACCCCGGACTGTCCGAAGTAGACGCCGACCGGGGTGCGGCGGTACGTGTGCCCGATGCCCATGTCCTCGGCGACGTCGCGCAGCACGCGGTCCGCGGCCGTCGTCGCCGGGTTCTCGACCACGCCGAGCATCCGCTTGGCCTGGTCGTAGTACGGCGCCAGCTCGTCCTTCCAGTCCGTGATGTGCGCCCACTGCGGGTCGGCGTAGAACCCGTCCGGCGGCTCGTACAGCGTGTTCGCGTACACCAGCGAACCCCCGCCGACGCCGGCGCCGCTCATCACGAACGTGTTCTTCAGCAGGGTCAGCCGCTGGATGCCGAAGCACCCGAGCCGGGGCGCCCACAGGTACTTCCGCAGCCGCCACGACGTCTTCGCGAACTCGTCGTCGGCGAACCGGCGGCCGGTCTCCAGAACGCCGACGCGGTAGCCCTTCTCCGTCAGCCGCAGCGCCGTGACGCTGCCGCCGAACCCGGACCCGATCACGAGGACGTCGTAGTCCATCAAGCCACCACCCGGTAGTCCGCGACCTCGAGCCGCCGGGTCCGGCGGTCGTACTCGGTGACCAGGCCCGGCCAGTTGGTCGTCCCCCGGCCGTCGGCCTGCCGGTACCAGCTCGTGCACGCGCTCCACACGCTCCGGCCCAGCCGCCGCTGGACCTCGGCGTCGTAGCGCTCCTCGACCTCCGGCTTGACGTCCACATAGGACACGCCGGGGCGCGCGAGCTGTTCCACCGCCTGCCGGATGTAGCGCGCCTGGCGCTCGATCATGTAGATGATGGACCCGGCGCCGAGGTTCGTGTTGGGCCCGTAGACGCAGAACATGTTCGGGAAGCCGGGCACGGTGATGCCCAGGTACGCCCGCGCGCCGCCGGACCACGCGTCCTGCAGCGAGCGGCCGCCGAGGCCGAGCACCTTCAGCCGGCCGAGGAAGTCCGTCGCGGCGAACCCGGTGCCGTAGACCAGGACGTCCGCCTCGAGTTCGGTCCCGTCCTCGACGCGCACGCCGCGCGAGGTGATCGAAGAGATCCGCCGCGTTTCGACGTCGACGTTCGGCTGCGCCAGCGCGGGCAGGTAGTCGTTGGTGAACAGGATCCGCTTGCAGCCCAGGGGATAGGCCGGCTTCAGCTTCGCGCGCAGCTCCGGGTCCTTGATGTGACGCCGGCGCAGCTGCGCCGTCCGCAGTTCGAACATCTTCGCCAGGAGAGGGTGCTTCGTCATCGCGTATGTCGCGTACTCGGCGAGCAGGAAGATCCGCAGCCGGCCGAGCAGCTGCGTGGCCGGCAGGTGCTCGAACAGCCAGTGCTGCCACCGCCGGTAGCTCGGATCGGACTTCGCCATGACGTACGGCGGGGTCCGCTGGAAGACTGTGACGTGCTTCGCGCGCTTGCGCAGCTCGGGCACGAACTGGACGGCGCTGGCCCCGGTCCCGATGACGGCGACGCGCTTGCCGGCCAGCTCGACACCGTGGTCCCAGCGCGCCGAGTGGAACGCGTCGCCGGTGAAGCTCTCCCGGTTCGGGATGTCGGGCAGCACCGGCCGCGACAGCTGGCCGACGGCGGGGACGAAGACGTTCGCCTCGTACGTCTCGCCGCTCTGCGTTTCGACGCGCCAGATGCCGGCGGCTTCGTCGAACGCGGCCCCGGTGACCTCGGTGCGGTACCGGATGTGCGGCTCGAGACCGTACTTCGCGATGACGCGCCGCAGGTAGGCCAGGATGTCCGGCTGGTGCGAGAACCGCTTCGGCCAGCGCGGGTTCGGCTCGAAGGAGAAGGAGTAGAGCGGCGACGGGATGTCGCACGCGGCGCCCGGATAGGTGTTGTCCCGCCACACCCCGCCGGGCTCGGCCGCGCTCTCCAGGATCGTGAAGTCGGAGAACCCGGCGCGCTTCAGCTCGATCGCCGTCCCGATGCCGCCGAAACCGGTGCCCACGATCAGCACCGACGGCCCCTTCGCCGAACTACTCATGCTGGAAAAGCTACGCATCCGGGGCCTGTGACAACAGGACACGAACGGTCACTCGATCGAGAATTCCGGCCAGCGGTTCAGGTCACCGGAAGCACCCGCACCTCATGGGTCTCCGCGGCCGGCTCCGCCCACTTCAGCAGCTGACCGGCTGCGCTCTCCACCGCCGCCAGGTCCTTCTTCGGCAGCTTCTCGAACGGCGAAAGCTCCACGGCCGCCGCCTTGCGGTCCTTCCGCAGCTCCCAGAACCCGCGCACCTGCCCGCCCACCAGCAGCGTGCCCTTGACCAGCCCGTTCTGGGTGATCACGCGCTTGCGGTAGTCGTCGGAGATCACCCGCGTGCGGTCCGCGTACGACAGGATCATCTGGTCGAACGGTCCCAGCAGCCGCGGCGGCGCCGGGACGTCCTCGTCCGGCAGCGTCAGCTCCGGCAGGTCCAGCAGCTCGCGGCCGTCCGGGTCGCGGTAGCGCCGCAGGTCCATCTCCGCGGCCACCTCGCCCAGCCGCGTGATGCCCGCCCACGCCTGGACGTCCGCGACCGACGCCGGCCCGAACGCCCGCAGGTACCGCGAGATCAAGGACGCGGGCGACGGCGGGGGGAGCGGCGAACCCACCCACTCGTCCAGGCACGCGTACGTCGTCTGCCCGGCCTTGCCCCAGATCGCCCGCGGCGGGGTCTGGACGAGCGGCAGCCGCGCCCGGGCCAGGTGCGTCAGGGACGCCGTCGCGACGTCCGGCCAGCTCCGCGCGAGCTCGGCACCCAGCGCCGTGCTGGACAACGCCGACCGCGCGAGCAGGTCCCGCGCCGCCGAGGCGATCGCGGCGTGGTCCAACCCGGCCAGTTCGCGGGCGTGCTGGGTGTTCGTCTTCAGGTCGCGGTCGTACAGCACCTGCACCACCGGCCGCCACGCGAGCGCGTCCGCCGCCGTCACCAGGTGCACCGTGCCGCGCATCAGCGCGATCCGCACCACCCGCCGGCTCTCCAGCAGCTCCGCCAGCTCCGACGGCCGGAACCCGTGCAGCCGCGACCACAGCGCGTAGTACGGCGGGAACGGCGCCTGCGCCTGGAGCCCGGCCAGGTGCTCCACCGCGTCGTAGGCGGACATCTTCGCGCGGCGCAGCAACAGCTGCCGCTCCAGCGTCGCGCGGTTCAACGCCCGCCGGCTCAAGGTCTCCACGCCGTCACCCTAACGATCACCCAGGACAGTTCCGGTCCTCGATTGCACGGCGAAAGCCCGTGATCCATACTTCCGGCCATGGCCGAGCTCGCCGCGCCCGCTGTCGGGGACTGGGACTTCCCGCGCGGCACCGCGAGCATCGAGCTGATGACCCGGTTCGCCGCCGATCGTGGCCTGCCCGCCGGAAAGCTGCTCGCCGCGACGACGCTGTCCCCCGAACTCCTCGCCGACCCGGCGGTGCAGGTCGACGCGCGTCAGGAGCTGGCCGTCGTCCGCGCGCTGGCCGAACTGGACGGTTCCGACGCGACGGCGCTGGACCTCGGGCGCCGCTACCGCGTCACCACCTTCGGCATCTTCGGCTTCGCCTGCATCAGCAGCCCGACGCTGCGCGACGCGATGCTGTTCGCGCTGCGCTACTTCGACCTGAGCTTCGCCTTCTGCATCCCGCACGTCGTGGTCGACGGCGACCGCCTGACCATGGAGCTCGACGACAGCCGCGTGCCCGCCGACGTCGCCCGGTTCCTCGTGCTGCGCGACCTCGCCGCGATCTTCACGGTCATGCGCGACCTGCTGCCGGACATCGCGCTGGACGACCTGAGCTTCCGGCACGGGCCGTCCCCGGTGGGCCCCTACGAGACGACGTTCGGGCTGCGGCCCCGGTTCGGCGCCGACGCCTGCCGCGCCACGCTCGACCCGGCGCTGCTGACCCGGCCGCTGCCGCAGGCCAACGAGCAGACCGTCGCGCTCTGCGCCGCGCAGTGCGAAGCGCTCGTCGCGCGCAAGCGGCAGCGTTCGGGGATCTCCCAGCAGGTCCGGGAACGCCTGGTGCGGCTCGGGGGCGTCGACGCCGGGATGGACGAGATCGCCCGCCAGCTGACGCTCAGCACGCGCACGCTCCGCCGGCGGCTGACCGAAGCGGGCACCAGCTACCGCGCGCTGGTCGACGAGGTCCGCCAAGCGCTCGCCGAAGAGCTGCTCGACTTGGGCGTGCTGTCCGTCGAGGACGTCGCCTACCGGCTCGGGTACGCCGAGGCGTCGAGCTTCATCTACGCGTTCAAGCGCTGGACCGGGATGACGCCGGCGGCGTTCGCCCGTCGGTTCCGCGCCGCTCGGCAAGCACCGCCGGGTAGGTGAGCTTCAGCAGGTTGAGGATCGAATCGGTGAGGAACGTGCGCAGCGCCGCGCGGTCCAGCGTGCCGCGGATCAGCCATTCGCGCGACGCCGCCCGCAGCATCCCGCCGAACGACCGGATCATCGCGCGCAGCTCTTCGCGGCCTTCGGTCACGCCGGTCATCAGCGCGGCCTCCAGGACCCGGTCGGCGGCGATCTCGTCGGCCTCCAGCATGATCCGCTCGATCTCCGGGTCGCGGCCGGCCGACTCCGGCCCGATCACGGTCAGCCACGCGTCGCGGTTGCGGTCCACGACCTCGATCCACCGCTCGACGCCGATCGCGAGCCGCTGCTCCATCGTGGTGTCCGGCAGCGCCTCGGTGACCGGCGCCGGCACGATCATCAGCTGCCGCACCACTTCCAGGTACAGCTCGCGCTTGCCGCCGAAGTAGTGGTTGATCAGCGGGCGGGCCACGCCGGCGGCTTCGGCGATGTCCGAAGTGGACACCGACGCGTAGCTGCCGGCGCCGAACAGGTGCCGGGCGGCGGCGAGGATCTCCGCACGCCGTTCGGCAGGCTCGAGCCGGCGGCGCCGGGGCCGGGTCCCACTCGTCATGCGCTCAGCCTCGCGGGGGAGCGGCACGCTGTCAACAAGTAGTTGACCCGTCGTCAAAAGAGTGGCTCCGGTGGCGGGCCACGGGTGTTTCGCGCCAACCTTTGCCGTTATGCAACCGGAACAACCCGCCGGTAACTACTCGGGACCCGGATGCGACGAGACGGCAGAGACCCGCGACCGGGGGCAGGAGCACGATGAACGAAGAAGGCGCGCCGACCCGGCCGGCCGGGCGCTGGGTGAGCGTCCGCCTGCAGCATCGCCACGTCAGCTTCGACGACGGTTTCGAAGCGGACGAACCGCTGCCGGACGGCGACTGCGCGGACGAGGCGTCGCTGTCCTACTCCGGCATCGTGATCACCAGCTTCGACCAGGGTTCGAAGGTTTCCGAGCGCTGGATCCCGCTCGGCGTCGACCCGTCCGAAGCGGACGACGAACGGCTCATCGAGCAGCTGCGCGAAGCCCTGCTGTGGCAGGCGGGCCGCCCGCCGCAGAACGCCGAGGAGTGACCGTTCACGACCCGGTGCGGAGGCCCTCGAAGGCCACCTTGCACACCGCGTCCGCCACCTCGGTCGCCGCCGAGCCCCGCCGCGGCTTGTACCACTCGATCAGCGAGTTGACCATGCCGAAGATCAGGCGCGCCGTCACCGACGGGTCGACGTCCGGGCGGATGTCGCCCTCCGCTTCGGCCTGCTTCACCAGGTCGGTCACCAGCCGGTCGAACTCGCGCCGCCGGGCCAGCGCCACCCGCTCCACCTTCGTGTTGCCGCGCACGCGCAGCAGCAGCGTCACGAACGGCAGCCGGTCGGCGAGCACCAGCACGCTGCCGCGCACCAGGTGCTCCAGCCGGTCGATCGCGCGCCCGTCGAGCTGCTCCGTCTCCGACGCGACCTCGAAGAGCCCGTCGAGGGCCCGGTCGACCGACAGCCGCAGCAGCTCTTCCTTGCTGGGCACGTGGTGGTAGATCGCCGACTTCGTGATGCCGAGCTTGCGGGAGAGGTCCTCCATGCTCGTGCCGTCGTAGCCGCGCTCGTTGAACAGCTTCACCGCCACCTGCAGCAGTGATTCGAGGTCGTAGCCCGGGCGTCCGCGCCGCGGCGCCGTCACGCCTTCTCCCGCTGGTCGACGATCCGCCGCATCTTGCCCATCGACCGCTCGAGGGTGTCCGGGTCGACGACGTCCACGGAGACGGTGACCCCGACGCCGTCCTTGACCCCGGTGACCAGTTCGGCCGCCGCGCGCTCCCGGTCCGCGGCGACGGCGTCGTGGCGCGCCTCGACCCGCACGGTCAGGTGGTCGAGCCGGCCGCGCGTGGACCGGACGAGCTGGAAGTGCGGGCTCAGCCCGGCCGTCCGCAGCACGATCTCCTCGATCTGCGTCGGGAAGACGTTGACCCCGCGCAGGATGATCAGGTCGTCGGTGCGGCCGGTGACCTTGGCCATCCGCCGGAACGCCGGGCGCGCGGTCCCCGGGTTCAGCTCGGTCAGGTCGCGGGTGCGGTAGCGGATGATCGGCAGCGCCTGCTTGGTCAGCGACGTGAACACCAGCTCACCGGTTTCGCCGCCGCCCAGCACCTCTTCGCTGTACGGGTCGATCACCTCGGGGTAGAAGTGGTCCTCCCAGATGTGCAGGCCGTCCTTCGTCTCGACGCACTCCTGCGCGACCCCCGGGCCCATCACCTCGGACAGCCCGTAGATGTCGACGGCGTCGAGCGCGAACCGCTCCTCGATCTCGGCGCGCATCTGCTCGGTCCACGGTTCGGCGCCGAAGATGCCGACCTTGAGCGAGCTGGCCCGCGGGTCGACGCCCTGGCGCTCGAACTCGTCGAGCAGCGTCAGCATGTACGACGGCGTCACCATGATGATCTCGGGCCGGAAGTCGGTGATCAGCTGCACCTGCCGCGCCGTCATGCCGCCCGAGGCCGGGATCACCGTGCAGCCCAGCTTCTCCGCGCCGTAGTGCGCGCCGAGCCCGCCCGTGAACAGGCCGTAACCGTAGGCGACGTGCACCTTGTGCCCCGGCCGGCCGCCCGCGGCGTGGATCGAGCGGGCCATCACCGTCGCCCAGGTGTCGATGTCCTGCTCGGTGTACCCGACGACGGTGGCCTTGCCGGTGGTGCCGCTGGAGGCGTGGATGCGCCGCACCTGGTCCTGCGGCACCGCGAACATCCCGAAGGGGTAGTTCTCGCGCAGGTCCTGCTTGGTGGTGAACGGGAACTTCGCCAGGTCGGCGAGTTCCTTGCAGTCGTCCGGGTGGACGCCGGCCTCGTCGAACTTCCGCGTGTAGGCGGGCACGTTCGCGTACGCGTGCCGGAGCGTCCACTGCAGACGTTCCAGCTGGAGGGCGGCCAGCTCGTCCGCGCCGATGTTCGCCTCGATCATGGTCAGTCCCGTTTCGCGGAGATGGCGCGGCTGCGGCCGCGGAATTCGGCGACGACCTCGGACCCGCCGGGGGTCTCCCGGCGCACGGTGACGTCGTAGATGCCGTTGCGGCCGTAGCGGGTGCGCTCGGTGGCCGTGGCGACGAGGTGGTCCCCGAGCCGGCCGGCCGCGACGAAGGAGATCTCGGCGCCCGCGGCGACCGTCACCGGGCCGTGGGTGTTGCAGGCGCAGGCGAACGCCGTGTCGGCCAGGAGGAAGACGTACCCGCCGTGCGCGATGTCGTGCCCGTTGACCATCGCCCGGGTGATCGTCATGGTCGCCACCGCCCGGCCGTCGCTCGCTTCGACCAGTTCGATGCCCACCGCGCGCGACGCCTCGTCGGCGGCGAACATGGTGTGCGCGGCGTTGGACATGGAGCCTCCGTACTGACCGAATGGACGGTCACCTCGCGGTGTCGCTCAGTAAAGGCAGTGCCCGGGGCCGTGTCAAGCGCCACCCCCTTCCGATCTCCGGGGTGAGCGGCTACCCTGGGATTAACTGAACGTCCGGTAGGTAATTCGGCGGAGAGGTCGGACCTGATGGCATTGTTGCGCAGCTACGTGTCGGGCGAGTGGCACACGGCGGCGGACGAGGGTGTCCCCCTGCACGACGCGGCCACGGGCGAAGAGGTCGCCCGGATCTCGTCGAAGGGCCTCGACTTCGCCGGCGCGCTGGAGTACGGCCGCCGCGTGGGCGGCCCGGCGCTGCGGGAACTGACCTTCCACCAGCGTGCGGCCCTGCTGAAGGCGCTGGCCTCCCACCTGCGCGAACACCGCGAAGAGCTGTACGCGCTCTCCGCTCGCACCGGCGCCACGCTGGGTGACTCCAAGTTCGACATCGACGGCGGCATCGGCGTCCTGTTCAGCTACGCCTCGAAGGGCAAGCGTGAGCTGCCGAACGACACCGTCTACGTCGAGGGCGCGGTCGAGCCCTTGTCGCGCGGGGGCACGTTCGTCGCCCAGCACGTCGCCACCCCGCTGCGGGGCGTGGCGGTGCAGATCAACGCGTTCAACTTCCCCGTGTGGGGACCGCTCGAGAAGTTCGCGCCCGCGTTCCTGGCCGGGGTGCCGAGCCTGGTCAAGCCGGCCAGCTCGACGGCGTACCTGACCGCGCGGCTGGTCGAGCTGATCATCGAGTCGGGGATCCTGCCGGAGGGGTCGCTGCAGTTCGTCGCCGGCAGCGTCGGCGACCTGCTGGACCACGTCACCGCGCAGGACCTGGTGTCGTTCACCGGCTCGGCGTCGACGGCGCAGAAGCTGCGGGCGCACCCGGCGATCATCCGCAACGCCGTCCGCTTCAACGCCGAGGCCGACTCGCTGAACTGCTCGATCCTCGGCCCGGACGCGGTCAAGGGGACGACGGAGTTCGACCTGTTCGTCAAGCAGCTGACCACGGAGATGACGGTGAAGGCGGGGCAGAAGTGCACCGCGATCCGCCGCGCCTTCGTCCCGGCTTCGCTGCTCGACGACGTCGCGGAAGCTGCCTCGGCGCGGTTGGCGAAGGTGACGGTCGGCAACCCGGGTTCGGAAGGTGTCCGGATGGGCGCGCTGGCCGGCCTCGAGCAGCGTGAGGAGGTCCGGCGCTCGCTCAAGGCGCTGCTGGACGCGGGCAGCGTCGTCTTCGGCGACCCCGAGCGGGTCGACGTGGTCGACGCCGACGCCGAGCGCGGCGCGTTCATCTCCCCGGTGCTGCTCAAGGCCGACCCGGAGCGCAGCGAGCCGCACGAGGTCGAGGCGTTCGGCCCGGTCTCGACGCTGATGCCCTACACGTCCACCGAGCAGGTCGTCGACTTCGCCGCGCGCGGCGGCGGCAGCCTCGCCGGGTCGATCGTGTCCGCGGACAAGGAGTTCGTGCGCGAGGTCGTCCTCGGCGCGGCGCCGTTCCACGGCCGCCTGCTGGTGCTGGACGCCGACGACGCGAAGGAGTCCACTGGGCACGGCTCGCCGATGCCGCAGCTGGTCCACGGCGGCCCCGGTCGCGCGGGCGGCGGCGAGGAGATGGGCGGGATCCGCGGGGTGCTGCACCACATGCAGCGCACCGCCGTGCAGGGCTCGCCCGCCGTGCTCTCGGCCGTCACCGGCCGCTGGGTCACCGGCGCGCCGCGCACCGAAGGGGACGTCCACCCGTTCCGGAAGTCGCTGGCCGAGCTGCGCATCGGCGACTCCGTCGTCGCCGGGCCGCGGACGGTCACCCAGGAGGACGTCGACCACTTCGCCGAGTTCACCGGCGACACGTTCTACGCCCACACCGACCCCGAGGCGGCGGCCGCGAACCCGCTGTTCGGCGGGATCGTCGCGCACGGCTACCTGGTCGTGTCGTTTGCGGCGGGCCTGTTTGTCTCGCCCGAACCGGGCCCGGTGCTGGCCAACTACGGCCTGGAGAACCTGAGGTTCCTCACGCCGGTCAAGGTCGGCGACTCGCTGACGGTGACCCTGACCGCCAAGCAGATCACCCCGCGGATCGACCAGGAGTACGGCGAGGTCCGCTGGGACGCCGACGTCACCAACGCCGAGGGCGAGTCCGTGGCCAAGTACGACGTCCTGACCCTGGTTTCGAAGGAGCAGCCGTGACCGCTGTGGCGTCGCTCGAGGAGCACTTCGAGCACACGATCGAGCGTGACCAGCGCATCGAGCCGCGGGACTGGGTGCCCGAGGGCTACCGCAAGACGATGATCCGGCAGATCGCGCAGCACGCGCATTCGGAGATCATCGGCATGCAGCCCGAGGGCAACTGGATCACGCGGGCGCCGTCGCTGCGGCGCAAGGCGATCCTGCTGGCCAAGGTGCAGGACGAGGCCGGGCACGGGCTGTACCTGTATTCGGCGGCGGCGACGCTGGGCGCGGACCGGGCGGACCTGACCGACAAGCTGATCACCGGTCGGCAGAAGTACTCGTCGATCTTCAACTACCCGACGCTGACCTTCGCCGACGTCGGCGTGATCGGCTGGCTGGTCGACGGCGCCGCGATCTGCAACCAGGTGCCGCTGTGCCGGTCGTCGTACGGGCCGTACGCGCGGGCGATGATCCGGATCTGCAAGGAGGAGTCCTTCCACCAGCGGCAGGGCTACGAGCTGCTGATGACGATGATGAAGGGCACCGACCAGCAGCGGGAGATGGTCCAGGAGGCCGTGAACCGCTGGTGGTGGCCGTCGCTGATGATGTTCGGCCCGCCGGACGCGGATTCGCCGAACACGGCGCAGTCGATGGCGTGGAAGGTCAAGCGGCACACCAACGACGAGCTGCGGCAGCGGTTCGTCGACATGTCGGTGCCGCAGGCCGAGGCCCTCGGCGTCACGTTCCCGGACCCCGACCTGAAGTGGAACGCGGCGCGCGGGCACTACGACTTCGGCGCGGTGGACTGGGACGAGTTCAAGAACGTGCTCAAGGGCAACGGCCCCTGCAACGCCTCGCGGATCGTCCACCGTCGCCGCGCCCACGAGGACGGTGCCTGGGTCCGCGAAGCCGCTGTGGCGCACGCGAAGAAGAACGAGGAGCGCAAGTGAGCGACCTGACCGCCGAGGGCGGCCACGGAGCCGTCCCCCTGGACGGCGTCCCCGCCGCGCCCGGCCCGATCAAGCACGACTGGCCGCTGTACGAGGTGTTCGTCCGCGGCAAGCGCGGGCTGAACCACGTGCACGTCGGGTCGCTGCACGCGGCCGACGACCAGATGGCGCTGCACCACGCCCGCGACCTCTACACCCGCCGCAACGAAGGCGTGTCGATCTGGGTCGTCCGGGCGGCGGACATCACGGCGTCGTCGCCGGACGAGAAGGACCCGTTCTTCGCGCCCAGCGGCGACAAGGTCTACCGGCACCCGACGTTCTACGACATCCCCGAGGAGGTGCCGCACATATGAGTTTCGACAACGTGTACGAGTCGCTGACCGAGGAGAACGACGCCCGCTGGGCGTTCGGCACCGGCTTCGAGGACCCGCTGTCCGGAGTGGACACTTCGGTACCGTCCGGTGTGGACGGTGCCCGGCTCGCCGCGTACTGCCTGATGCTGGGCGACGACGCGCTGATCTTCTCCCACCGGTTGCAGGAGTGGTGCACGAACGCGCCCGAGCTGGAGGACGAGGTCGCGATCGCGAACATCGCCCTCGACCTGCTCGGCCAGGCGCGGCTGCTGCTCGCGCGGGCCGGCAAGGCCGACGGAACTTCACGCACGGAGGACTCTTTCGCGTTCTCTCGCGTCGAAAACGAGTTCCGCAACGTCCGGCTCGCCGAGCTGGGCGGCGGGCACTTCGGGCACCTGATCGCGCGGCTGTTCGTGTTCTCGACGTGGCGGCTGGCGCTGCTGCAGCGGCTGGTGTCGTCGGTGGACCCGGTGCTGGCGGCGATCGCGGACAAGGGGGTCAAGGAGGTGACCTACCACCGCGACTACGCGGCGCAGTGGCTGGTCCGCCTCGGCGACGGCACGCCGTTGTCGCACGAGCGGATGCAGGAAGGCCTCGACGCGATGTGGCCGTACGTCGGCGAGCTGTTCCGCACGCACCCGCTCGAGCTGGTGGACGCCGCTTCGCTGCGGCCGGAGTTCGAGCTGGTCCTGGACCAGGCGCTTGCCGCGGCGACGTTGGTGCGCCCGTCTTCCGGCGAGCTCGCCGGCGTGTCGGGCCGGACGGGCCGCGACGGCGTCCACACCGAGCAGATGGGGTACGTGCTGGCGGAGCTGCAGAGCGTCGCCCGGGCGATGCCGGGCGCGAAATGGTGACCGCCGAGGCCGTCGCGGCGACGGTCACCGACCCGGAGCTGCCGATGCTGACGCTGGCGGACCTGGGCGTGCTGCGCTCGGTATCCGAATCCGGCGGCCGCGTGGTCGTCGCGATCACGCCGACGTACACCGGCTGCCCGGCGATGGACACCATGCGCGACAACCTCGAGCACGCGCTGGTTTCGGCGGGCTTCACCGACGTCGAGATCCGGACGGTGCTTTCGCCGCCGTGGTCGTCGGACTGGATCACGCCTTCGGGGCGGCAGAAGCTGGCTTCGGCGGGGATCGCCCCACCGGGCGCGGCGCCGCGGCGGTCGGGCCCGATCCCGCTGACGCTGTCGGCGCCGGTGTCGCGGGTCGTCTGCCCGTTGTGCGGGTCCGCGGACACGGAGGAGCAGTCCCGCTTCGGCGCGACGGCGTGCAAGGCGCTGCGGCGCTGCCGTTCGTGCTCCGAGCCGTTCGAGCACGTCAAGGAGATCTAGGGTGACGCTTTCCCGAGGGTTCCACGACCTGAAGGTCGCGGGCATCGAGCGGTTGTGCGACGACGCCGTCGCGGTGACGTTCGACGTCCCCGAGGCCCTTTCCGCGGAGTTCGCCTTCAAGCCGGGCCAGTCGCTGACACTCCGGCGGTCCGTCGACGGGCGCGACGAGCGCCGTTCGTACTCGATCTGCGCGCCGGCGGGCGCACCGCCGCGGGTGGGCGTCCGCCTGGTGCCGGGCGGGGTGTTCTCGTCGTGGCTGCTGAACGAGGTCCGCCCGGGCGACACGATCGAGGTCGCCCCGCCGTCCGGCTCGTTCACCCCGGACCTCGCCACGGGCGGCCACCACGTCCTGATCGCGGCGGGCTCGGGCATCACCCCGGTGCTCTCGATCGTGTCCTCCCTCCTGCGCTTCTCGACGGCAACGGTCACGGTCCTGTACGGCAACCGCCGCACGGACACGGTGATGTTCGCGGACGAACTGGCGGACCTGAAGGACAGCGCCCCGTCGCGGCTGGAGCTGATCCACGTGCTTTCGCGGGAGCCCCGCGAGGCGGAGCTGTTCACGGGCCGCCTGGACGTGCCGAAGCTGAGGACGCTGTTCTCCTCCCTGGTGCCGGTTTCGTCCGTGGACCACTGGTGGCTGTGCGGCCCGTTCGAGATGGTGACGGGTGCGCAGGAGCTGCTGGCATCGCTGGGGGTGCCGGAGTCACGGGTGCACCAGGAGCTGTTCTACGTGGACACCCCGCCGGCACCGGTGGTGCACGACAACCCGTCGGTTTCGGGGGAGTCGTCCGAGGTTTCGGTGGTGCTGGACAGCCGTTCGACGACGATGACCTTGCCGAGGTCGACGTCGGTGCTGGACGGGGCCCAGAAGTTCCGCCCGGACCTGCCGTTCGCGTGCAAGGGCGGGGTGTGCGGAACGTGTCGCGCCCGGGTGACGGAGGGCAAAGTCGACCTGCGGCGGAACTTCGCCCTGGAGAAGGCCGAGGTGGCGGCGGGGTTCGTCCTGACGTGCCAGTCGTACCCGGTCTCGGAGACGATCACGGTCGACTTCGACGCTTGAGGTCTCACTCGAGCCGCCGCCGGAGGAAGCGACGCAGCGTCGTGAAACCCTTCCAGCTCAGACCGCCGATGACGGGAGACATGGCGGCTCCAGCGAGCAAGGCGAGACCATCGTTGACGTGACCAGTGCTCATCAGCACGCCGCCGACGATGATCGAGAGGATGACGAGAACGGCGATGACCGCGAACGTGACGACCTTGATCAGCCGGACCAGGTTGTCGGTGCGCCGCTCAACGCTGACGACGTAAGCGACGAGAGCCCAGATTCCGGTCGGCAGCTCCGTCGCGCCCGGCTCGGTCACGGTACTCACCAGACCCCGGCCGGGTGTTGATCGGCTCCGGCGGGCTGTTGCAGTACCTCGGCCAGCACGGCGCGGAGCTCATCGACCTCCTTGCCGTTCCAACGACCGAGAGCGCGACGCAAACGGCGTAGATCCAGTTGAGCGGTGGCGGATTCGAGGGTGCGCGCATCGTCGACGAGGTGGGTGACCTGAGCGCCGGCTCGGTCGACGTCGCCCGTCTCGGCCTGGGTCAAGGCCAGCCGTGCCTGCACCCGGTGACGCAATCGTGCGTTGTCCAGTGGCGTGACCTCGAGCGCTCGCTCGAGTGCGCGGCAGGCTCCCTGGAGGTCATCGCGCGACTCGGACAGTGCCCAGCCTTCGGCCACCGCGCGAACGACCTTGCCGTCAAGACCGCTGTCCTCGCCGTACCCGCTGACACTGCCGCTCGGGATGCGTTGGACCGAGTCCAAGACATGACGGAGTTCGTCCCGGCCACCCCTGAGCGCCTGCACGCGGACCCTGCGCACCGCGAGCAGACCCTGCAGCCGAACATCGTCTGGATCGAGCAGTCGTGCGGCAGCCGCGACGCGCGCGAGCGCGGACTCGCCGTCCCCGGTCTCCAGCGCGAAATCGGCCATCCGGAGGTGTGCGTAGCCCGCCAGATCGTCCCGGCCGGCCGCTCGTGCGAGCTCGCCCGACTGGACGGTCCACCGCCGTGCCGCACGCATGTCCCCGATTTCCTGCTCGAGCCATCCCGCGAGTTCGGCGGCCTGGGCCGCGAGCACCGTGACGGCTACGTCTCGGCGACCGAGGTGCTGCTGCAGCCTGGAAGCGTGATCGCGGACGGCGACGATGGCGAGCCGAGGTGTCGCCACGCGCGTAAGCACCCGATAATGCCTCAGCAGTTCACTGACACTCGCCAGCGCCGCGGTGCCGATCACTACCGGGACGTCACCGGTCTCAGGCGGGTGGTCGGCAACCGGCACTCGCATCGGCGGAGGCGCCGGTTCCGGGACGAGGGCGAGCAGTTCGCCGCGGGCGTCGAGAGCACGGTCGCAGGCTTGCGCGAACTCGCGATTGACGCGAGCTCGGCCGGTTTCGACCTTGCTGAGGTAGCCCTTGCTGAAGTGGACGGCTGTGGACAAGCCGGAGAGCGACATTCCGACCGACATTCGCCGGCGTCGCATCTCTTCGCCGAAGTCCGGAATCCGTCCTCGCCGGGATTCAGGGGCGTCCATCGGCGGGCTTCTCACGCCACGGGCGCACCGGCCGTGGCCAGGACGCGCTGCTCATGGGGAGAACGAACCCGTGCATCATCGGACACCACCGCGCTTCTGTTCAGCTCCGGACGAAGGCTTCTGGCCCGGGCTGCTCGGCTGGTTTGTGTCCTCCACAGTTGGCGCTGCCGGGACTCCGAGGTCGCTCAGGCAGCTACATGATGCATCTTGCCCAACGTTCTTGGCTACCCCCTCGTGGGCCAGGAGCGTTTTTGATCAACGTGCAGGTGGCGCTGGTCCCGTCCGCGCCAACGGAGGGACTTCGATCCAATGCCTCGTCCGGAGCGAACAGGCGCCCTCGGAAAAACGAGCTCGAGAGCCCCGCTCGGTTCTTTGTCCAGGATTCGTCCGCCGGAGCATTCACGAAAAGCCGTTTCCTGTTGCCCAGCTCAATAGGAAACAGAGAACGCCTCGGGTGCGGGAGGACGACCGGGAGGCCAACGCAATGAAGGTCCCCTCGCGCCAACGAGGGGACCTTCGACCCGATGCTTCGTCCGGAGCTAACAGACGGCGTCGGGAGACAATTGCGAACCGAACTCGATCAGGTTCTTGTCCAAGGTTTGTCCGGCCGAGTATTCACGACAAGGCGTTGCCTGTTGCCTGCCCTCGCTGGAAACAGGCAACCTTGCAGGTCTGCTACATCGCCGTCGGGGCCGTGGGGCCGGCTGCCGGCTGGTCAGAGGATGCGCCGGCGCCGCCGGCGGCGTGGGCGGGAAGGTGCGTCAAGACCGTCGGCGGCCTCGCTCTCCGGCGACGTCTCCGCGTCCGGCTCAGCCGGAGCGCCGTTCTCCTCGCGGGAGCTCGGATCCGTCAGCCCCAGCATCTCCGCCGCCAGCTGCTGGGAACTCGCGAACATCCCCGTCGGTGCCTCGCTGGCCCGGCGCAGCGCTGCCGGACGGAGGCGGTTGTAACCCCGGACCGTCACCGGCCGGCGCATCCGCAGCTCGTACGCCTTTTCCTCCGCCAGCTCCGAGGCCAGCTCGCGGTCCACCAGGATCGTGCCCGGGCGGGCCACCGAAGTCAGGCGGGCCGCCAGGTTGACCACCGATCCGTACACGTCGCCGAAGCGCGACAGGATCCGGCCGGAGGCCATGCCCGCGCGGACGGCCGGCAACGTCTCGTCCGCCGACGTGCGCTCGGTCAGGGCCAGGGCGATCTCCGCCGCGTCCGTCGGCGAGTCCGCGACGAACAGGACTTCGTCGCCGATCATCTTCACCACCCGGCCGTGGTGCTCGGCGATCACCTCCGTGGCCAGGGTCTCGAACGCGTCGAGCACCCGGCTGAGCTCTTCTTCGTCGATCTGGCGGGTCAGCCGCGTGTAGCCGACCATGTCGACGAAGCCGACCACCTCCGTGCGGCTCTCCAGGTGCTCGTCCGGCGCCGCGAACGCCCGGCCGGCGTACGCCGCCAGGTGGCGGCGCCAGACGAAGTTCTGCACCCGCTCGAGCTCCGGCAGCAGCCGGTCGACCAGCCGCGTCACCTGGCGCTCGCTGCGGCCCAGCTCCGGCTGCTCCTTGATCAGCTCCCACAGCATGTCGACCTGCCACTCGGCCAGCCGCGACAGGTGCTGGCCGAGCGCGCGCGTCACCGACACCTCGATGCTCGGGTCGATCAGCCCGGACTGCACCAGCTGGTCCGCGGTCCGCATCGCCTCGACGTCCGCGTCGGTGAAGACGACCTCGTCGTCGGCGACCGTCGCGAAGCCGAGCGCGCGCCAAAGCCGGCGTGACCGGTCTTCGGGCACACCGGCCTTTTCCGCCACCTCGAGCCGGGTGTATTTCCGCCTGCCGCCGAGCAGGACGCGTTCGAGCCGTTGCTGGAGCTCTTCGCTCGAATCGGCCACGAGCTCAGGTCGTGTGGACGATCAGCACGTCCACGCCGGACTTGCGCGCCACCTCGGACGGCACCGAGCCCAGGATCCGGCCGGCGATCGTGTTCAGCCCGCGGTTGCCGACCACCAGGAGGTCGGCCTCGCGCTCGTGCACCACCTTGCGCAGCGAGTCGACCGGGTCGCCCTTCACGGCGACCGTGTCGATCTTCCCCGCGCCCGCGCGCGCCGCCCGGTCCCGCGCCGACTGCAGCGTGTCCTCGGCCGGAGCCGAGCCGACGACCTGGTACGCCTCGTCGCCGAGGACGTCCTGGGCCTTGTCGACGTCGGACTTGCTGGCCGGGTAGAACGCACACGCGATGACGAGCGTCGCGCCCGCGTCGCCGGCCACCGCCGCCGCGCGGTCCACTGCCGCGAACGAGGACTCCGAGCCGTCCGTGCCCACCACCACGGTCCGATATGCCGCACCCATGCGCAAAACCTCCAGGTGATCCCGCGTGAGCAGGGACGATAGCCGGTCGGTACCGGCCGTGCAGGGTCGTCCGCGCCCGTGTCGGGTGGAAGGTTACTCGCCAGTCGCTTTCTGCGCTCCGGTTGGCCGCGGAGTCGGCTTCGGCGTGGGCTTCGCCACCGGCTTGGGGGCCTGCTTCGGCTTCGGCACGTCGGCGGCGCGGATGCGGATGGTCTCCTCGACGTCGGTCACGCGGACCGTCTTCTCGGTTTCGTCCACGGCGTCGGAGTCGGTCTTGTCGGCCGAGAGGTCCGCCTTGACGTCCGCGGGCACCTTCACGTCATCGCCGAGGACGGTGTGCGCCTCGGCCAGCACCGCCCGCGCCGCGCGCACCTGCTCGGCCAGCCCGCCGCGCACCTTGCGCAGCGCGTCGACCCGCTCGTTCGCCTGGGTGATCCGCCGGTTCGACTCCTCGGTCGCGTTCGTCACGCGGCGCCGCGCCTCGTCGGCGGCCTCCGCGAGCCGGGCGTTCGCCTCGGTGATCGAGTCCTGACGGCGCTTGTTCGCCTCCGCGACCGACTCCCGCAGGCGACGGTCGATGTCCGCCTTCGCGGCCTTCTCCTCTTCGAGGACCTTCGCGCGGATGTCGGCGGCGTCCTGCGTGGCTTCCTGGACGCGACGCGCGGCCTCGGCCTTGCTCGCCGCCTCCTGCTCGGCGAGCACCCGCATCGCCTCGGTGCGCCGCGAGGCCATCGCGATCTCGAAGTCCTCTTCGACCTTCGTGCGGCGGTCGGAGGACTCGGTGTCGAGGCGCTTGCGCTCCGCCTCGGCCTCGTCGGTGATCTTCTTGGCCTGCGCGCGGGCGTCCTCGAGCACCTTGCGGTGCTCCGCCTCCATCTCCTTGCGCCGCAGGTCGAGCTCGGTGAGCAGCTGCTCGTACCGGGCGCGCATGGCGCTCGCGTCCGTCTCGGCCTTGGCCCGGATGTGCCCGGCCTCGGCTTCGGCGCGGGCGCGCGTGTCGGCGGACTCGTCCTGCGCGAGACGCAGCATCCGCTGCAGCCGTTCGGACAGGCCTTCGACGCTCGTGGGCGGCTGGGCGAGCCGGTCGACCTGCCCGCGCAGGTCCGCGATCTCGCCGCGCGCGATCTCCAGCTGCCGGGCCAGGTCGCCGGCCTGCGCGATGGCGGCGTCCCGATCGGCGGTGAGCATCTTCAGGTCGGCGTCAAGCCGTTCGAGGTGTTCGTCGACCTGCGCTCGGCTGTACCCGCGCTTCGCCACGTCGAAGCCGGCTCCCAGCGGCACAAGCTCCCGTTCATCGCCAAGGCTCATGGCCCTACCGTAGTCGCAGCCGGGTCACGGAAGGGTGAGCACCCGGGCCGTGCGCCGAACGCGCCGTCTGCTGCGGCGAGGGGAACTGGCCGGATCCGGCGCATCTTGGGCGCTTCCTGACGCCGGGAGCGGAGCCGCTCCCGGCGCCTTCGCGGCTCAGGCGCCGCGGAACGCGTTGATCCCCTCGATGTGCTTCGCGCGCTTCTCCTCGTCGCGGACGCCGAGGCCTTCCTGCGGGGCGAGCGCGAGCACGCCGACCTTGCCCTGGTGGGCGTTGCGGTGCACGTCCAACGCGGCCTGCCCGGTCTCCTCGAGCGGGTACGTCTTGGAGAGCGTCGGGTGGATCAACCCCTTCGCGATCAGCCGGTTCGCCTCCCAGGACTCGCGGTAGTTCGCGAAGTGGGAGCCGATGATCCGCTTCAGGTTCATCCACAGGTAGCGGTTGTCGTACTGGTGCATGTACCCCGACGTCGACGCGCACGTGACGATCGTGCCGCCCTTGCGCGCGGCGTAGACCGAAGCGCCGAACGTCTCCCGGCCCGGGTGCTCGAACACGATGTCCGGGTCGTCGCCGCCGGTCAGCTCGCGGATCTTCGCGCCGAAGCGCTGCCACTCCTTCGGGTCCTGCTCGGTCTCGCTCTTCCAGAACTTGTAGCCCTCGGCGCTGCGGTCGATGATCAGCTCGGCGCCGAGCTTCCGGCAGATCGCGGCCTTCTCCGGGCTGGACACGACGCACACCGGGATGGCGCCGCCGTTCAGCGCGTACTGCGTCGCGTAGGAGCCGAGGCCACCCGAGGCGCCCCAGATCAGGACGACGTCACCCTGCTTCATGTCGGCGCCGTTGCGCGAGACCAGCTGGCGGTAGGCGGTCGAGTTGACCAAGCCGGGGGAGGCGGCTTCCTCCCAGGTCAGGTGGTCCGGCTTCGGCATCAGCTGGTTGGCCTTGACCAGCGCGACCTCGGCGAGCCCGCCGAAGTTCGTCTCGAAGCCCCAGATCCGCTGCTCGGTGTCGAGCATCGTGTCGTTGTGCCCGTCCGGGCTTTCCAGCTCGACGTTCAGGCAGTGCGCGACGACCTCGTCGCCCGGCTTCCAGTTGTGCACGCCGACGCCGGTGCGCAGCACCACGCCGGACAGGTCGGAGCCGACGACGTGGTAGGGCAGGTCGTGCCGCTTGGCCAGCGGCGAGAGCTTGCCGTACTTCTTGAGGAACTTGAACGTGGGGATCGGCTCGAAGATCGACGTCCACACGGTGTTGTAGTTGATGGCGCTCGCCATCACCGCGACCAGGGCCTCGCCCGGCCCCAGCTCCGGGACGGGCACCTCGTCCACGTGCAGCGACTTGCGGGGGTCCTTGTCCCGGCTCTCGAGGCCGTCGAACATGGCGACCTCGTCGGCGTGCACGGTCACCCCGCGGTAGCTCTCGGGGACGGGCAAGGAGCCGACCGCGGCGGACTCGCCGTTCAGGATGGCCTGCTGGATCTCGCCGAGCTGCGTCATCGGTTCCTCCGCGGAGATGGGGGTCAACGGCGTTGGCGCCAGAAATTACTCGCCGGTAACTCGCGGACACAACTGTACGAGACGAGCGGCACCATTACACGCCGAACTGTGACCGAGTAATCTTGACCGGCTGGCCAGTCAAGCGGATCATCGGCAGTGGGTACACCCACCCGACCAGCAGTTTCACCGACGGAGGTGAGCACGAATGAGTGAAGTCTCTACGCGCGCATGGACCCGGCCCCACGACTGGGCCGAGGTCGTCATCGGGGTGGTCGCCGCTCTTTCACCCCTTTGGCTGAGCACGGACACGACCGCGATGTGGACGATGGTCATCTTGGGCGCCCTGATCGCACTCGACGGCCTGGTCTCGCTGGCGATGCCGGGCATGGTCTACGGCGAAGGCATCCAGATCGCGCTCGGCGTGCTGCTCTTCATCGCGCCGTGGGTGATGGGGTACACCGAGTTCAACGGCGCGTCCTGGACGTCCTGGATCGCCGGGGTGCTGACGGTCGTCGCCGGCGCGGCAGCGATGCCGGTCGCGAACGCCGCGCACCGCACGGCAGGCCAGCACTGAGCGACCAGGAGGCACCGGAATGACCGAGGATTCGGCGAAGGAGCGCATTCTCTGCGCCGCCGAGGCGCTCTTCGCCGAGTCCGGCTTCGACGCCACCCCGACCTCCCGCATCGCGGAGCAGGCCGGAGTGCCGAAGGGGCTGGTGCACTACTACTTCCGGCACAAGGCGGATCTGCTCACCGCGCTCGTCGAGCGGCTGCCCGACGAGCGCATCGAGCCGGCCGTGGTCGTCGTCCCCGGCGACCTCGTGGGCAGCCTGCGGCGGCTCGTCCGCGAACTCGACCACCGCTTCAGCCGATCGCTCGGCCTCTCGCACCTGCTGTGGCGCGAGGCCGACACCCACCACGTCGTCCGCGACGCCCTCCACGAGCGGTTCCAGGTGCTCGTCCGCCAGGTCCGCGCGGTGATCCTGGCGGCAACCGGCGGCGGCCTGCCGCCGGCCGACGTCGACCGCGCGTCGGGCCTGCTGGCCCGCGCGGTCAGCCACCGCCACGCGACGGCCCGGCACTCGGAGGACGACCTCCCCGCCGAGTTCGACGGCGAGCTGACGTTCATCGCCGACGCCCTCGCTTCCAAGGCGGCCCCGGCTTAGCCCGGCGACGCCTCTTCGGGGCCGCTCGCCCGCGGGTTTGTCACGGGCGTGCGGCTCCGTCGCGCCGGAGTCGTTACGCCGGAACGGATCGGCTGCCCTCAGGGCGCAGGCCGTCGTTGGCGTCCTGGCCGGTCCACGGCCGCGCTCAATGCGCAGCGCCGTCCTGGCCGATCCATGACCGCGCTCTGTGCGCGACACGGTCCCGGCGCCCTGGCCGGATCACGACCGTGCTCAGTGCGTGGCGCCGTCCTTGGCCGGTTCCACCAGTTCCACCAGCACGCCGCCGGCGTCCTTCGGGTGGACGAAGTTCACCCGGCTGTTGGACGTGCCGCGCTTCGCCGCGTCGTACAGCAGGCGCAGGCCCTGTTCGCGCAGGGCCGCCGCCGCGGCGTCCACATCGGACACGCGGTACGCCAGCTGCTGCAGCCCCGGGCCGCTCTTGGCCAGGAACTTGCCGATCGCCGAGTCTTCACGCAGCGGCGCGAGCAGCTGGATCTGCGTTTCCGTGCCCGCCGTGCCGGGCGCGCGCAGCATCGCCTCCCGCACCCCCTGCTCCTCGTTCACCTCCTCGTGCGCCACTTCCAGGCCGAAGTGCGCGCGGTGGAACTCGATGGCCGCGTCCAGGTCCGGGACCGCGATGCCGACGTGGTCGATGGCCGTCACGAACGGCCGCAGGGCGTCATTCATGGAGGCAGGATAGGGGGCCGCGGTACCGCGTCGAGCCGGAATCGTCGCGTGCCCCGCCTCACACTGGCTCCATCAAGAAGCCCACTCCCCGGGTATGGTCGGTGAAACTGCCCATGCGCCGATGCTTGGAGGACGCCGTGTCCGGTTCCGTGATCCTGGGTGCCGCCCGTACGCCGATCGGGCGCCTGCTCGGATCCCTCAAGGACTTCACGGGGGCACAGCTGGGCGGGGTCGCCATCAAGGCGGCCCTCGAACGCGCCGGGGTCTCCCCGGACGCGGTGCAGTACACGATCATGGGCCAGGTGCTGACCGCCGGCGCCGGCCAGATCCCGGCCCGCCAGGCCGCGGTCGCCGCGGGCATCCCGATGAGCGTGCCCGCGCTGACGATCAACAAGGTCTGCCTCTCCGGCCTCGACGCCATCGCGCTCGCCGACCAGCTGATCCGGGCCGGCGAGTTCGACCTCGTCGTCGCCGGTGGCCAGGAGTCGATGACCCAGGCGCCGCACCTGCTGCCCAAGTCCCGCTCCGGCTTCAAGTACGGCGACAGCACGCTCGTCGACCACATGGCCTACGACGGTCTCTTCTGCGCCTTCGACCAGGTCGCCATGGGTGCCTCGACGGAGAAGTACAACTCCCGCTACGGCGTCACCCGCGAGCAGCAGGACGCCTTCTCCGCCCGCTCCCACCAGCGCGCCGCCGAGGCCATCAAGAACGGCTACTTCGCCGAGGAGATCGCGCCGGTCTCCATCCCGCAGCGCAAGGGCGACCCGGTGGTGTTCGACACCGACGAGGGCGTCCGCGCCGACACCACCGCCGAAGGCCTCGCCAAGCTGCGCCCGGCGTTCGCCTCCGACGGCACCATCACCGCGGGCTCGGCCTCCCAGATCTCCGACGGCGCCGCCGCGGTTGTCGTGGCCAGCAAGGCCAAGGCCGAGGAGCTCGGCCTCACGCCGCTCGCCGAGATCGGCGCGCACGGCGTCGTCGCCGGGCCGGACGCGAGCCTGCACGAGCAGCCGTCGAACGCCATCCTCGCCGCGCTGGCGAAGGCGAACCTGACCGCCGACGCGCTCGACCTCGTCGAGATCAACGAGGCCTTCGCCGCGGTCGGGCTCGTCTCCACCGAGAAGCTCGGCCTCGACCCGGAGAAGGTCAACGCCAACGGCGGCGCGATCGCCCTCGGCCACCCGATCGGCGCGTCCGGTGCGCGGCTCGCCGTGCACCTCATCCACGAGCTGCGCCGCCGCGGCGGCGGGCTTGGTGCCGCCGCGCTGTGCGGTGGCGGCGGCCAGGGCGACGCCCTGCTGCTGCGGGTGCCGTCCGCGTAGGTGGCCGGACCACTCGACCTCGACGACCTGGTCGGCCGCGCGCGGGACGGGCAGCCCCGTGCCGTCGCGCGGCTGCTGTCGCTCGTCGAGGACGCTCACCCGCGCGTCGCCGAGATCGCGCGGGCGCTGACCCCGCACACCGGGCGGGCCCGCGTCGTCGGGCTTACCGGGCCACCCGGCGTCGGCAAGTCGACTTCGACGTCGGCGCTGCTCACCGCGTTGCGCGCGGAGGGCAAGCGGGTCGGGGTGCTCGCGATCGACCCGTCTTCGCCGTTCTCGGGCGGGGCACTGCTCGGCGACCGGATCCGGATGACCGAGCACGCCACCGACCCCGGCGTGTTCATCCGCTCGATGGCCACGCGCGGCCACCTCGGCGGGCTCTCGTGGGCGACCCCGCAGGCGGTGCGCGTGCTCGACGCCGCCGGCTTCGACGTGGTGCTGATCGAGACCGTCGGCGTCGGGCAGTCCGAAGTGGACGTCGTGAAGCTGGCCGATACCACGGTGGTGCTGCTCGCGCCGGGGATGGGCGACGGGATCCAGGCCGCGAAGGCCGGGGTGCTGGAGATCGCCGACGTCTTCGTCGTGAACAAGGCCGACCGCGAGGGCGCGGACGCCACCGTGCACGACCTCAAGCAGATGATTTCGCTGGCACGCCGGGAGATCCGGGGCGCGAGCTGGCGCCAGCCGATCATCCGGACCGTCGCGGCGAAGGGCGAGGGCGTCGACGAGGTCGTGCGGGCGCTGGCCGCGCACCACGACTGGCTCGTGGAGCACGACGAGCTGGCCCGGCGCCGGGTGGCCCGGGCGCGCGACGAGGTCGAGGCCATCGCGGTGCGCCGGCTGCGGGCGGAACTCGCGGACCTCCGCGGCGGGGGACGGCTGGCCGGGGTGGCCGAGCGGGTGGTGGCTCGGGAGCTGGATCCCTTCGCCGCCGCTGATGAGCTGATCGCGGACTTGCGGGGTTGAAGCGGGCACGGTCGATGCCGCGTGGGACAACGGTTTCGTCAGGCCTCCACGTCGCCCTTGATCGTGAGACGGTGCCGCCACAGCGTTTCTGACCACGTTCGCCGTCATGATTCCCCCTTCGCAGTGCGGCCCTTTGCCGCGTGATCGCCATCGTGCTCCGGGGGTCCGACAATTTCCGGGGCTCGGGCGCCGAGGTTCACCCGACCGGCTGACATGGACGACTTTCGCCGGTTCTTGTTGTCGGTGCCGGGCCCTAGACTGCGGGGCGCTCCGGAACCGGGCGATCACTGGGAGGGCGTGCAGGATGAAGAAGACACTCGTCACCGCGCTGATGGCGGGCGCGTTGGTCGTGGCAGGCAACGGCGTCGCAGCGGCGGCCGACGCTCCGCCGCCGAAGACGACGCACGGTCCGTGCCAATACACGGAGACCCCCGACGAACCGGCCTCGCGGCCGGTCCCGCTGCCGCCCGACCCGCGGCACACCCCGAGCCACGGCAAGGTCGGCGTCGCGATCCCGACCAGCCAGGGCGCGCTGCCGCTGCGGCTCGACCGCGCGCAGGCGCCGTGCACCGTCCAGAGCTTCCTGCACCTGGCGCGGCACCGGTTCTACGACCACACGGTGTGCCACCGGCTCACCGCGTACCCGACGTTGAAGGTCCTGCAGTGCGGCGACCCGACCGGGACCGGCGAGGGCGGGCCGGGCTACAAGTACAAGGACGAGCTGCCGGTGGACCTGCCGCCGGCGCCGACCGATCCGACCGGGGCCCGGCGCGTCTACGCGCGTGGCCTGCTCGCGATGGCCAACGCGGGACCGGCCACGAACGGCTCGCAGTTCTTCGTCGTCTACGGCGATTCCGCGCTGCGGCCGAACTACACGGTGTTCGGCACGGTCGGGGCCGAGGGCTTGAAGACCCTCGACAAGGTGGCGGCGGGCGGGATCCAGCCGACCGCGGAGGATCCGGCGCCGGTCGACGGCACGCCGGTGCTGCGGACGGAACTGCTCCGCGTCCGGCCGGACTGCTGGTTCTGACGACGGCCGCGGGCCACTCCCGGTGGGGTGGCCCGCGGGGCATCACGTGTGCTTGGACGGGCTTCACGCGTGATTGGGGGCGGGACTCGGGGAGGGGTTAGGTGGTGATTTCCCAGAGGGCTTCCATCAGGGTCTGGGTGGCGCCCGCGAACGCGTGTTTCGGGGTTGCCGCGTAGCCGACGATCAGGCCGCCCGGGCGGTTCGCGTCCATCCAGTAGCCGTCCAGGCCTTCGATGCCGATCGCGCGGCGGCGGCAGGCCGCGAGGGCCTGCGTCTCCGACGGGCCGTCCGGGGGCAGCATCAGCAGCAGGTGCAGTCCGGCCGCGATGCCCTGGGGGCGCACCGAGTCCGGCAGGGCCGCCATCAGGCGTGCGCGGCGGGAACGGTATTCGGCGCGGCTGCGGCGGACGTGCTGGTCGTACGCACCCGAGTCGATCAGCTCGGCCAGCGCCAGCTGGTTCAGCAGCGCCGGCCGTGACCCGCTGTCGGCCATCGCCGCGCGGACCGGCTCCACCAGCGACCGCGGCAGCACCAGCCACGCCAGCCGCAGCGCCGGGGCCAGGGTCTTGCTCGCGGTGCCCGCGTACACCACCCGCTCCGGCGCCAGGGCCTGCAACGCCCCGACTTGCTGGTGGTCGAAGCGGAACTCGCCGTCGTAGTCGTCTTCCAGCACGTAGGCGCCCGTGTCGCCGGCCCAGCGGGTCAGCGCCGTGCGGCGGGGCGGGGCCAGCGTGACGCCGGTGGGGTACTGGTGCGCCGCGGTGACGACCACCGCCGGACTGTCCAAAGCGGACACGTCGAGGCCGTCCTCGTCGACGTCCACGCCGACGATCCGGGGCCCCTGCGCGGCCGCGACGGACCGGTACAGATCCAGCGAGGGGTTCTCGAACGCGATCTCGCCGACACCCAACCCGAAAAGAGCCCGCGACAGCACGGCGATCGCGTGCGAATACCCGTGGCACACCACGATCCGCGCCGGGTCGGCGACCACCCCGCGGGCGCGCGCGAGGTAGCCGGCGAGCGTGTCCCGCAGCTCCGGCGCGCCCAGCTCCGACTCGTAGCCGAACGCCGACGCCGGCGTCCGCAGCAGCGCGCGGCGGGTCGCGGTGATCCAGGCCTGCCGGGGGAACGCCGTCAGGTCCGGGCGGCCCGGCCGCAGGTCCCAGCGCGGTCCCGGATCGCGGGGCACCTGCCGGGGTGCGGACTGCGGCAGCGAACCCGCCGTCGCCACCCGGGTCGGCGCGCCCTGCGCGGTCCGCAGGTAGCCCTCGGCGGCGAGATCGGCGTAGACGCGGGTGACCGTGCCGCGGGCGATGCCCAGGTCGTGGGCCAGCGCGCGGGTCGAGGGCACCGCCGCGCCCGGCTGCCACCGGCCCTCCCGGATGGCCGCGCGGATCGCCGCGGCGAGCCCGGTCCGGCCGGAAGAGGGCTGCCAGCCGAGGTGGACGTCGAGTCCGGAACTGGACCACGAATCCGTCATGTGACTGGACCATACTCGTGGTCCAGTTCCCGCTAGCGTGAACGCTATGACGAACCGAATCGGACTCGGGGGTGCTCCCGAGCTCTACCAGGCGATGGCCAACCTGCAGGCCGAGGTGAACAAGGCCGGGGCCAACGCCGGGCTCGACCCCAAGCTGCTGGAGCTGGTGAAGACCCGCGCGTCGCAGATCAACGGCTGCGCGTTCTGCCTGGACATGCATTCCCGCGACGCGCTCGAGCTGGGCGAGTCGCCGCGGCGGCTGTTCGTGCTCGACGGCTGGCGCGAGACCGACCTGTTCACCGAGCAGGAGCAGGCCGCCCTCGCCCTCACCGAGGCGATGACCAAGCTGCCGATGACCCAGGCCGTGCCGGACGACGTCTACGCCGAAGCGACGCGGGTGTTCACCGAGGACCAGTACCGTGCCGTCGCATGGGAGGTCATCGCGATCAACAGCTGGAACCGGATGACGATCACCAGCCACACGCCGCTGCCGAAGCGCGACGCGTGAGCGCCGCCGCACTCAAGGCGCTGCACGTCCCCGGCAAGCCCCTGGTGCTGCCGAACGCCTGGGACGCCGACACCGCCAAGCTCGTCGAGGCGGCCGGGTTCCCCGTCGTGGCGACCAGTTCGGTCGCCGTGGCGGCCGCGCTCGGGTTCCCCGACGGCGAAGAGGCGCCCGCCGCCGAGATGTTCGCCGCCGCCGCGCGGATCGTCAAGGCGGTCGGCGTCCCGGTCACCGTCGACGCCGAGTCGGGCTACGGCCTGTCCGGCGCCGAGCTGGCGGGACGGCTGCTCGACGCCGGCGCGGCCGGCTGCAACTTCGAGGACACCGACCACGCGACCGGCGGGGTGCGGCCGGTCGCCGAGCAGGCGGAGCGCATCGCCGCCCTGCGAGACGCGGCCGGGGACGGCCTGGTGATCAACGCCCGCGTCGACTCCTTCCGCGGCGTGGACCCGACGGAGGAGCTGACGGCCGGCGTCGCGAGGGCGAAGGCCTACCTCGAGGCGGGCGCCGACTGCGTCTACCCGATCCACCTGAACACGCCGGAGCTGATCGCGCGGTTCGTGCAGGAGGTCGGCGGCGCCGTCAACGCGCCCGCGTGGCCGGGTGGCCCCGGCCTCGCCGGCCTCGCCGAACTGGGGGTCGCGAGGATTTCGCTGGGTGGCGGGCTGTGGCACCACCTGCGCAAGCAGCTGGAAGCGACGCTCGCGGGCGTCGCCGAGGGCAAGCTGCCCTACTGAGCATGGCCGAAGGCCGCCGCGAGGGGATCGGGAACACCCTCGCGGCGGCCTTCGGGGTCAGGGCCGGCCGGGACAGAGCCGCTAGTGGACGACCGCCTTCTCGGCGCCCGCGCCGGTCAGGGACCGGACCTCCATCTCGGCGTACTTCTTCTCGTCGTGCTCCTTGGACAGGACCGTGCCCAGCCAGCCCAGGATGAACGCGGCCGGGATCGAGACGATGCCGGGGTTGCTCAGCGGGAACCAGGCGAAGTCGGCGTTCTTGAACATCGACGTGCTCTTGCCCGAGACCGCGGGCGAGAAGACGATCAGCACGACGGTGATGGCGAGGCCGCCGTAGATCGACCACAGCGCGCCCTGGGTGTTGAACCTCTTCCAGAACAGCGAGTAGAGGATCGTCGGCAGGTTCGCCGACGCCGCCACCGCGAACGCCAGCGCCACGAGGAACGCCACGTTCTGCCCGTTGGCCAGGATGCCGCCGCCGATCGCGAGCGCGCCGATCACCACCGCGGTGATCCGGGCGACCTTGACCTCGGAGTCCGGCGACGTCTTGCCGCGCTTGACGACGTTCGCGTAGACGTCGTGCGCGAAGGACGCCGACGCCGTGATCGTCAGGCCGGCGACCACCGCGAGGATCGTGGCGAACGCGACCGCGGAGATCAGGCCCAGCAGCACCGGCCCGCCCAGTTCGAGCGCGAGCAGCGGGGCCGCGGAGTTCACCCCGCCCGGTGCCTTCTTGATCACGTCCGGGCCGACCAGCGCGCCGGCGCCGTAGCCGAGCACCAGCGTGAACAGGTAGAACACGCCGATCAGCACGATCGCCCAGACCACCGAGCGGCGCGCGTCGCGGGCCGTCGGGACGGTGTAGAAGCGCATCAGGACGTGCGGCAGACCCGCGGTGCCGAGGACCAGGGCGATGCCCAGCGACAGGAAGTCCAGCTTGGACGTTCCGGTGGCGCCGTACTGCTTGCCCGGGCCGAGCAGCGTCTCGCCGGCCTTGCCCGCCTTGTCGACGGCGGCCTGCAGCAGGCTGGAGAAGTTGAAGCCGTACTTGCCGAGCACCCAGAGCGTCATCGCGAGCGCACCGGCGATCAGCAGCGCGGCCTTGATGATCTGCACCCAGGTGGTGCCCTTCATGCCGCCGATCAGGACGTAGGCGATCATGATCACGCCGACCACGGCGATGACCAGCGCCTGCGCGCCCGAGCCTTCGACGCCGAGCAGCAGCGCCACGAGGCCGCCGGCCCCGGCCATCTGGGCCAGCAGGTAGAAGAACGACACCGCGAGCGTCGACGTCGCGGCCGCGGCCCGCACCGGGCGCTGCTTCATGCGGAACGCCAGCACGTCGCCCATCGTGAACTTGCCGGTGTTGCGCAGCAGTTCCGCGACCAGCAGCAGCGCGACGAGCCACGCGACCAGGAAGCCGATGGAGTAGAGGAAGCCGTCGTAGCCGTTGATGGCGATCGCGCCGGCGATGCCGAGGAACGACGCGGCCGACAGGTAGTCACCCGAGATCGCGACGCCGTTCTGCGGTCCGGTGAACGCGCGGCCGGCGGCGTAGTAGTCCGACGCCGTCTTCGTGTTGCGGCTGGCCCGGAACACGATGACCAGGGTGATGAGCACGAAAAGGGCGAAGATGCCGATGTTGAGGAGCGGGTTGCTGCCCTCGACGCTCGCGGCCAGGTCCATCGTCATGCCTGCTCCTTCTCGATGTCGTCACGGATCTTCTCGGCGACCGGGTCCAGCTTCCGGTTGGCGTACCGGACGTAGAGGCCGGTGATGACGAACGTCGAGACGAACTGCAGCAGGCCGAAGATCAGGCCGACGTTGATGTTGCCGAACACCTTCGTGCTCATGAAGCCGTGCGCGTAGTCCGCGAGGAGCACGTACAGCAGGTACCAGAGGAGGAACAGCGCCGTCATCGGGAAGACGAACCGGCGCAGGCGGCTGCGCAGTTCACGGAACTCGGTGCTTTCGTGCGCTCGTTCCCAGATGGTTTCTGACGTGTCCGGGGGCCCGCCGGTGTCCGTCGTGCTCATCGCTGCTCCCTGCGACGTTGCGGAAAGTGACGTGCGACACCGTAGGGACGTGTGAGTCTCGCGTGAAGATTTAGCGGTTCAACAGCCTGGCCAGACGACGAACGGTTGACGAACGGTCGCGCGGTCCCGTCGAACGGGGTTCGTCCAGGTGGAGGCGCAGCATCGCCGCCGTCGACCAGACCGGTGGCCTGCCCCGCAGGGAGACCAACGCCATTACGCCGAATGCCAGCGGTACCGACCAGGGTGCCGGTTGCTGCACCAAGATCGCCACCCAGCCGTGCAGATCCGGTCCGGCGAGGGCGAACAAAATGGACCCGGACGACGCGACGAGCCCGGTCAGCACGCCGGCGATCCCACCCGCCGCGGTGAGCCGCGGCCACCAGATGCCGAGCACGAGCAGCGGGCAGAACGTCGACGCCGCCACGGTGAAGCCCCACGTCACGAGGACACCGGCGTCGAGCTCGGCCGAGCGCAGCGCGAGCAGCACCATGATCGCGGCGACGCCGAACACCGCGATCCGCAGCCGCCGCAGCCCGCCGGGGACGAGGTCGTGCGCGATCGCGCCGGACATCACCAGCAGCAGCCCGAGCGACGTCGCCAGGAACGCGGCGAACGCGCCCGCGGTCAGCAACGCCGTGAACAGCCCGCCCGCCCAGCCACTGTCCACTTGGTACGGCAGGGCGACGACCACGGTGTCGGTCGCGCCGGAGAGGTACAGCCCGGGCACGAGCACGCGGCCGAGGACGCCGTAGACGCCGGGGAAGAGGTAGAAGATGCCGAGCAGCGCGACGGTGATCGCGGCCGTGCGGCGCGCGGCGCGGCCGTCCGGGCTGGTGTGGAAGCGCATGAGCACGTGAGGCAGGCCCATCGTGCCCAGCATGGTCGCGATCAGCACGGCCCAGGTGCCGAGCAGCGGGTAGCCCTGGTCGCCGAGGTCGAGCAGCGGGCGCTGCCAGTCGGCGCCGCCGAGGGGTGCGCCGCCGCGGACCGCCGGGACGGCCGCGCCCGCGCCGAACACGACCTCGTCCTGGCTGTGCGCGGTGAACTCGCCCGGCGGCAGGACTTCCACGACCCCGTTGCGCCGGACGGGGGTCGGCTCGCGGATCTCCATCGTGACGTCGACTTCGAACTTCACCGGCGTCTGCCGGGCGAAGTGGGTGAACTCGACGGGGTTCAGCGCGTCGGTCCGGTTGACCGCGCCCGCCTGGAGCACGAGCCAGATCGCCGGGATCAGGAACAGCAGCAGCTTGAGCACGAACTGGAACGCCTGAACGTACGTCGCCGCGCGCATCCCGCCGAGTGCGAGGGTGACGCTGACCGCGGCGCCGGCCAGGACGACGCCGACCCAGTACGGCGTGCCGCCGACCGCGGTGAGCACCAGGCCGGCGGTGCGGAACTGGGGGACGACGTAGATGGTGCCGATCACCAGCACGACCACGGCCGTGAGACGGCGCAGCGCGGGGGAGTTGAGGCGGGCTTCGGCGAAGTCGGGGACGGTCAGCGCGCCCGAGCGCCGCATCGGCGCCGCGACCAGCACCAGCATCGCGATGTAGCCGGCGGTGAAGCCGACCGGGTACCAGAGGGCGCCGATGCCGTCCTTGACGACGAGCCCGGCGACGCCGAGGAACGACGCCGCGCTGAGGTACTCGCCGGAGACGGCGGCCGAGTTGACCAGCGGCGAGATCCGCCGTGACGCCACGAGGAAGTCCGACGTCGTGCGCATCGCGGCGACCCCGCGGACGCCGATCAGCAGCGTCACGAGCACGACGGGGGCGACGGCGAGCGCTACGCCCATCAGTCGTCCTCGAGGCGCTCGGCGCGGCGCAGCTGCCAGCGGGCCAGCAGGGCCATCGCGGGGTACGGGAGCACGGCGATCATCAGCCAGGACAGCGGGATCCCCAGCAGGCGGACGGTGTCCAGGCCGGGGAACACCGCGAACACCCCCGGCAAACCCAGCAGCAGCACGAACATCAGGACGAGCGCGGGCACGCCACGGCGGCGTTGGGCGCGGTAGAGAGCGGTCGCGCGCTGGGTGTCGCCCGCGGGAAGGCGGGGCTGGCGCCACCGGCCGCGCGACCGGCGCCGCGCGTGGGCCAGGCGGGTTTGCGGGCTCGTGACGGCGACGCGGCGGATCTTGCTCATCGCGGGCCTGACAGTTGCCGGGTGGGCTCGCTGCTCATCGCGCGTCCGGCCGGAGTTGGCCGCGCTGCGTGGCTTCGAGCAGTCGGTCGCGCTTCGGTGGCCTCATTGCTCATCGCGGGCCCGGCCCGAGCTGGCCGCGCTGTGCCGCTTCCAGGAGCCGGTCGCGGAGGTCGCGGGCGTGGCGGCGGCTGACCGGGACGTCGCCCGCCTCGGTGTGGGCCAGCAGGCCGCCTGCCGTGTCGCTGCGCAGCTCCAGCACCGCGCCGACCGCCAGGAGGAACCCGCGGTGGACCCGGCTGAACCCGGTGCCCTCCCAGTACTCCTCGAGCCGCGAAATCGGCATCCGCACCAGATGGACCCCACCCCGCGTGTGCAGGCGGACGTAGTCGCCGTGTGCCTCGACGAACAGGACGTCGTCGCGGCGGACGTAGCGGGTGCGGCCGCCGGAGTCGACCGGGAGCGCGGCCATCGCGTCCGGGGTCGGCCGTCCGGACGGCGTCGCCATCCGCTCCACCTTGGCCAAGGCGGCCGACAGCCGTTCGGCGCGGACCGGCTTGAGCAGGTAGTCGACCGCGCCGATGCCGTACGCGGTGACGGCGTGCCCGTCGTGCGCCGTGACGAACACGATCACCGGCGGCTCGCTCAGCTTCGCCAGCAGGGACGCCAGTTCGAGACCGTCGAGGCCCGGCATGGAGATGTCGAGGAACACCGCGTCGAACCGGTCGGCCTGAAGCAGCTTCAACGCCTTCAGCGCGTCGCCCGCGCCGACGACTTCGCCGACTTCGGGTGCTTCGCCGAGCATGCGGCAGAGCTCGTCGAGCGCGGGCGGCAGGTCGTCGACGGCGAGGACGCGCAGGTCCGTCACGGCAGCACCCCCGGCTGGAACCGCGGCACCCGCACGATCACCCGGGTGCCCGCGCCGATCTCGGTCTCCACGGTGAGGCCGTACCAGGCGCCGTAGACGTCCCGCAGCCGTCTGTCCACATTGGCCAATCCCAGACCTGCGGCATCGTCCTCGCCGACGCGGCCGGCGAGGATGTCCGCCGCCCGCGCCGGGTCCATGCCGACCCCGTCGTCCTCGACGAAGATCACGCAGTCGTTCCCTTCCGCCTGGCCGTGCACCTGGACCAGCCCGGTGCCCGACCGTGGCTCGACGCCGTGCCGGATGGCGTTCTCCACCAGGGGTTCCAGCACGAGGTAGGGGACGGCGACGGCGAGGATCTCCGGCGCCACCCGCACCTGGACGCGCAGCCGTTCGCCGAGCACCGCCCGCTGCAGCGCCAGGTACGTCTCGATCGCGCGGAACTCCTCGGCGACCACCGTGTACTCGCCGTGCCGCGCCAGGCTGTAGCGGGTGTAGTCGGCGAAGTCGAGCATGAGGTCGCGGGCGCGGTCGGGATCCGAGCGCACCAGCGACGCGATGACGGTGAGCGCGTTGTAGACGAAGTGCGGCGACATCTCCGCGCGCAGCGCCCGCAGCTCGGCCTGCGCCGCCTGTTCGGCCGACGCTTCGAGCCGCGCGCGTTCGAGGGCCTGGACGACGAGGTCCGCGGCCTCGCCCGCGACGGCGTCCCGGACGTCGCCGACAACCAGCAGCGCTCCGGCGAGCTCGTCGCGGACGTGCAGGGGCAGCACGAGGACGTCCGGTGCGGAGCCGGGTTCCTCGGAGTGGAGCACGCCGTCGAGCACCGTCGCGACGATGGCGTCCGGCCCGGGCCGCCCCGACCAGAGCAGGGACCCGGACAGGTCGGTGAGGCCGAGCCCGGGAAAGCCGAAGAGCCGGCGCAGGCGGTGCGCGGCGCGGCGGGCGCGGGTGCCGGACAGGCCGTCGCGCAGGTCGTCGGTGATCCGGCGCGCGGCGGCGAGCACCGGCAGCGGGTCGGCGCGGGACCCGGGGCGCAGGTGCAGCGACACCGGAGGTGTCATCGGGCCTCCCCTCGCCGGCGGTGTCCAGGGGAGTAGATCCTACGGCTAGACCGGGTCCTCCTGATCGGCGAGCACCTGGGCGTGGCGGCGGAAGCGGCGCCAGGTCCGGTAGTCGGCGAGCCCGGTGACCGGGGCGGACGCCGGCGCCAGCAGGCGCTTGTCGGCGGGGAACGGCCGGTCGGGCAGCGAGATCCAGCCGGTCGTCCGCGTCTCCTTCACCGCCACCGGCACCGGCCGGAACGTCGTGGGGTCGAGGCCGTCGCTGTGCCGGACCACCTCCTCGAAGAACCACGCCGACGTGATCAGCGCGAGCACGCCGGGCGAGGTCTTGAGCGCTTCCTTCAGCGGCGGCGCCTCCAGGAGCCGGAACGCCTGGTTGATCGACGGCGCGGTGACGCCGTGGTCGTCGTAGGCGACCTCGCCGGCGTGCAGCGCCATCCGGAGCCGGATCCGGGCCTCGGCGTGGTGCGTCCGGTTGTGCCGGTGCAGCGCCACGGCCAGTGCGGTGGGCAGGAACTCGACGAAGAGCCCCTTCGGGATCTCCGGCGGGGCGAGGACGAAGACGCCGTCGCCGCAGTCCTCGCGCCGGCAGTCCGCCCAGGGGACGCCGGCGTCGTCGAACGCCCGGCACAGCGCGCGGTACAGCCCGTCGCGCAACGCCAGGCGGTGTGGTGTCGTTCTGCGCCGATCGCCGTAGCCCTCGACGTCCACGGCGAAGATCGTCCGGTGCAGAGCCGGCCGTTCGTACCTCATCGCACCCCTCCCTGCGATCATGCATGTGCCAATGCATGTGCAGATGAGTGTGACGCAGAACACCCGGCCGGGGGAACGGGCGGTGCGGTGAGCGGTTCTCCCACCGCGGTGACCGGTGGCGGGCGATCACTGCCGGTGAATACGCTGATCAAGGCCCTGCGAGCGACGCGCACACCCCTCGCAGGGCCCTGACGGACGGGTCAGCAGGACTGCTTGTAGAAGTACTGCGAGTTGGCGTCCATGTCGGCCTTGGTGATCGAGTGCAGCTGCGCGGTGAGGTTCCGCGTCACCGGCTTGCCCTCGACGGCCGCCACGGCCTGCTGGACACCCTGGGTGCCGATCGAGGCCGGGTCCTGCGCGATCAGCGCCTGGTACTGGCCGTTCTTCAGGCCTTCGACCTCCGACGGGCTGGCGTCGAAGCCGATCAGGTTCACGGCGCCGACCTTGCCGGAGTTGCGCAGGCCGGTCGCCGCGCCCTCGCCGGTGTTGAGGTTGGTCGCGAAGACGCCGATCAGGTCCGGGTTGGCCGCGAGCGCCGCGGTCACCTTGGACGCGGCCTGCTCGGGCTCGTTCTGGGTGAACTGGACGCCGATGGACTTGAGGTTCGGCGTGTTCTTGAGCTCTTCCTCGAAGCCCTTGGCGCGCGCCGCCGTCGTCGACGTGCCCGCGATCGTGTCGAGCACGAGCACCGAGCCGGTCTTCCCGGCGGCCAGCTTGGCCATCGTCTGGGCGGCGAGCTTGCCGCCCTGGGCGTTGTCGGAGGAGATGGACGACGCCGCGACGCTCGTGTCCTTCAGCGCGGTGTCGACCTCGACGATCTTCGAGCCGCGGGCCTTGACCTGCTGGATCGGCGCGAGCATCGCCGTGTCGTCGGTCGGGGCGATGAGCAGCGCCGCCGGCGGGTTCGCGCCGAGGGCGTTGACCAGCTGCGTCTGCAGGGGCGCGTCGAACTTCTGCGGGGCCTGCGTGGTCAGCTCGTAGCCGAGCTTCTTCGCCTCGGCCTCCGCGCCGCACTGCAGGGAGATGTAGAACGGCTCGGCCTGCACGCCCGGGATCAGCGCCAGCTTCTTGGCGTTGGCCGAGCTGGCCTGGCTGCTGCCGCCGGAGTCGCCCACCGTGCCGGAGCCGCACGCGGTGAGCAGCGCGGCGGCGGACGCCAGCGCCCCCGCCGCGACGAGCGTCTTGGTCAGCTTCATCGTAAGCACCTCTTTGTACTCAGGGGGATTCAGCGGGAGTTGCGTTGGCGACGGCGTCGCTGGTCGAACCAGACCGCCGCGATCAGCACCGCGCCGACCGCGATCATCTGCCAGAAGTCCGGGACGCCGGTGATGTTGAAGCCCTTCTTCAGCACCGCCGGGATGAACACGCCGATCACGGTGCCGAGCACCGAGCCGACGCCGCCGAAGAGGCTCGTCCCGCCCATCACGGTGGCCGCGATGGCGTTGAGGTTGTCGCTGGTGTGGCCGGTGATCGTGGTCGAGTTGTAGTAGGCCAGCGAAAGGAACCCGGCGAGCCCGGCCAGGACGCCGGTCAGCGTGTAGACCTTCATCAGGTGCGCGGTGACGCCGATGCCGGCCCGGCGCGCGCCTTCGGCGTTCGACCCGATGGCGAACGTGTAGCGGCCGAACTTCGTGGTGTGCAGCAGCCAGGCCCCGACGAGGGTGATCACGACGGCGATCAGCACCAGGTTCGGGACGACGCCGAGCGACGTGCCGTAGCCCAGCTGCTTGTTCAGGATGACCGGGACCGTCCGGACGTCGCTGCCGTTGTTGAGCAGCAGCGCCGCGCCGAGCGCCGCGCCCATCGTGCCGAGGGTGACGATCAGCGGCGGGATGCCGGCGACCGCGATGAGGAAGCCGTTGATCAGGCCCCACACCGTCCCGGCGAGCACGGCGACGACCAGGCCGGTGATGATGACGCCCCAGCCCGCGCCGGCCGCGTTGCCGCCGGACATCGCCTCCATCGTCTTGCCGCCGACCATGCCCGCGAAGATGAGCACCGAGCCCACCGACAGGTCGATGCCCGACGTGATGATCACGAACGTCATGCCGACCGAGAGCACCAGCAGCACGGCGGTCTCGATGAGCAGGAGCTGGAAGTTGTACAGCGTCGGGAAGGCGTCCGGCGCGAGCGCGCTGAACACCACGATCAGCGCCAGCAGCACCAGCGCGATCCAGAACGTGTTGGCGCCGACCAGGCGCTTGCCCAGCGGCCGCTTGCCGAAACCGGCGTCCGGCGCTTCCTGGATGTCCTTCGTCGGTGTCGGCACGGTCAAGCCGCCTCCTCCTGCACGAGCGCGCCAGTCATGGCGGCGACGAGGTCCTCGAGCTTGGTGTCCGTCCCGGTGAACCGGGCGACGCGCTTGCCGAGCCGCAGCACCTCGACGCGGTCGGCGACCGACAGCACTTCGGGCATGTTGTGGCTGATCAGCACGACGGCGATGCCCTTGTCGCGCACCTTCTTGATGACGTCGAGCACGCGTTCGCGCTGCACGACCCCCAGCGCCGCGGTCGGCTCGTCCATGAACACGACCTTCGACGCCCACACGACCGAACGCGCGACCGCGACGCTCTGGCGCTGCCCGCCGGACAGGGAGCCGATCGGGACGTCGGTGCTCTGCAGCGTGACGCCGAGGCGCTGGAACTCTTCGATCGCCCGCCGCCGCATCTCGTTCTTGTCGAGCATGCCGAGCTTGCCGAGGATGCCCTTGCGGTGGATCTCGCGGCCGAGGAACAGGTTCGCCGCCGGGTCGAGCTCGGGCGCGACGGCGAGGTCCTGGTACACGGTCTCGATGCCGAGCCGGCGCGCCGTCGTCGGCGAGTCGAAGTGCACTTCGGCGCCGTCGAGGAGGATCTTCCCCGACGTCGGCTGCTCCGCGCCGGAGAGGCACTTGACCAAAGTGGACTTGCCGGCGCCGTTGTCGCCGATCAGCGCCGTCACCTCGCCCGCCCTGGCCTGGAACGACGCGCCGCGCAGCGCCTCGACCGAGCCGTAGCGCTTGGTCAGGTCGACGGCGTCCAGCAGGATTTCGCTCATCCGCGCCTTCCTTCCGGCGCCGGCGGCCGGCAGCGGATCACCGTCGCGGCGCCGGCCAGTTCGGTCTGGCCCGCGTCGAACGGGACCACGTAGGTGTCGCCCTTCGCCAGCGCGTGTTCGCCGCCGTGCTCGGTGCGGAGGGTGCCCTCGCCGTCGAGGACGACCAGCACCGCGAACGACGGGTCGAGTGACAACGTTGTCGCCTTGTCCGTGCGAAGCTGCTCCGCGCGGAAGAACTGCTCCGAGCCGCCGGCCAGCAGGTCCACCGTGGACGCGGTGTCTCCCGCGGTGTGCTTGATGATGGTGTCCAGGCGCTCGGCGTCCCAGCCGGAGGTGTCCAGTGCCTCGATGGCGGTGTCGAAGCCGATCCCGAGGTGACCCTTCTCCGGCGACGCCAGGAAGTCACGCCACTCGATGGTCAGCGAGAAGTCGGTCGGCTGCTGCAGCTCGACGACGAACACGCCCTCGCCGATCGCGTGCGGGAGCCCGGCCGGGATGTAGACGGTGTCGCCGGCGGACACCGGGACGCTGTTCAGCGCGCCCAGCATCGAAGGCACGTCCTGCTCGCGCGTCCAGTCCGACACCGTCTCCTTCGACAGCGTCTCCTTGAAGCCGGGGTAGACGCGCGGGTTGTCGCCGTAGGTGCCGACCACGATCCACGCCTCGGTCTTGCCGAAGTGCGAGTCGAAGTGCTGCTTCGCGAACGCGTCGTCGGGGTGGAAGTGCACGGGCAGCCGCTGGCCCGCGTCGAGGAGCTTGACGAGCAGCCCGGTCGACGTCCCCAGCGCCTCGACGTGCTTCGCGCCGAGCCACGCCGGGGCGTCGCGCTGGACGGCGTCGCGCAGCCAGGCGCCGTCCGGGAGCCGGGTGAGGCCGTTGGTCTCCTGGCCGAACAGGGTGGTCGCCGAGGCGACCCAGTCCTCCGGACCGAACTTCGACTCGGAGGGGGCCCCGCGCAGCGCCGCGATGGCGTCGCCCCCGCGGTAGAACTGCGGCGGCTGGTTGGCGGCGAGCCGGATCGGTTCGAGGGTCACGGGGCGACCTCACCGGAACCACGGGCGACGAGATGCACGGGCAGGACTACCTTTCTGGGCGGGGACTGATCTCCTTGGACGCGCGCGAAGAGCAGTTCGGCCGCGGCGTGGCCGAGCGCGCTCACGTCGTGCGCGACGACGGTGACCGGCGGGTCGAGCAGGTCCGCCAGCTCGAAGTCGTCGAAGCCGACCATCGCCGGGCGGTGCTCGGCGTGGGCGAGCGCGCGCAGCACGTGCACGGCGACCCGGTTGTTGCCGGCGATCACCGCGGTGGCCGCGTCCGGGCCGTGCAGCAGGCGCTTCACGGCGTCGCCGATGTACTCCTGCGTCGGCGTCCGCATGGAGACCAGCGACTCGTCGTAGGAGATCCCGTTGCGCACGCAGCCCTCGCGGAACCCCCGCAGGCGCTCGGCCGCGGTGAAGATGTCCGGGCTGTCGCCGAGGAACGCGATCCGCCGGTGACCGTGCTTCGCCAGGTGCGTGACGGCTTCGATGGTCCCGCCGAGGTTGTCCACCAGCACCGTGTCGGCCACGATGTCGCCGGCCGGGCGGTCGATGAACACCACCGGCGTGCCCGCGCGCATCTCCGGCACCAGGTAGCCGTGCTGCAGGCCGGCCGGGACGACGAGGATGCCGTCCACCCGCCGCGCGCAGAACTCCAGCACGAGCTCGCGCTCGCGGTCGGAGTTCTCCTCGGACGAGCCGGTGAGCACCTGGCGGCCGAACGACGTCGCGATGCGTTCGACCGCGCGGTTTAGCTCGGAGTAGAAGGGGTTGCCGACGTCCTCGACGATCAGCCCGATGGTTCCGGTGGTCGACCCGCGGCGCAGGTTGCGCGCCCCCAGGTTGCGCCGGAACCCCAGCTGCTCGATGGCCGCCATGACCCGCTCGGCGGTGTCCGGGTGCACTGCCGGTTCGTCGTTGACCACGCGCGAGACGGTCTTGATGCTCACGCCCGCCAGCCGGGCCACATCGCTCATCGTGGCCCGCCTGCTCGCGGTGCGCGTGCTGCCGTCCCGGTCCCGGCCGGGGGAGACAACGTTGTCATAGTGACGGGGATTGAACGCCACGCTACCGGTCCTTGTCAACGCCCCGCGCGCGGATTGTGCCGATTCCGCTACCGACGTCGTAGGGCAGACGGCTGATCACGCTGTCCGGAAGTGGACAGGTCTTGACGGGACCCTTGACGGTCTGGTGAGCCGCTGCCCAAGGTGACCCGGTTCGACCGACTGCGCGACAAGGTTGTCATGGCACCGTTTCCGGTCGCGCTGACGAGGTGGAGAGGCGATGGCAATGGCGCGAGTGCGCTTCAGAGCCGACTGTGACATTCCTGGGGGGACGACCCCCCAGACCCCCCGAACCGGCTTCGCCGGTGTGGTGGCTTTCCTGACATTGGCGGTGACCGCAGCGGTGGCTCCCGCTGTGCCCGCTTCGGCGGCTACCAGCACCGACTACGCGAAGTGGGTCAACCCCTTCGTGGGCACCCGTCCCGGCGGCGCCGACCACGGCACCGGGGGCGGTGCCGGCAACACCTTCCCGGGCGCGGTCGTGCCGTTCGGCATGGTCCAGTGGAGCCCGGACACGGTGAAGTCCCAGCCGGGCGGGTACTTCTACGACGACAACGCCCTGACCGGGTTCAGCCTGACGCACCTTTCGGGCGCGGGCTGCTCGACGTACCAGGACATCCCGTTCATCCCCTATGTCGGTGAAGTGACGACTTCCCCGGCGACCGACCCGGCCCACTACACGTCGAAGTTCTCGCACGACAACGAACACGCGACGGCCGGCGCCTACGACGTCACCCTCGACAGCGGCGCGAAGGTCGAGCTGAGCGCGACCCAGCGCACCGGCTCGGCGCGGCTGACCTACCCGGCCGGCGCGTCCTCGACGCTGCTGGTCAACACCTCCGGCTCGGTCAACGGCACCGACGACGCGTCGATCACCATCGGCAAGGACACCATCAGCGGCTGGGCCACGAGCGGCCGCTTCTGCGGGGCGCGCAACAGTTACCGCGTCTACTTCTCGGCGAAGTTCGACACGCCGTTCGAGTCCATCGGCACCTGGAAGAACGGCGCCGTGACGCCGGGCAAGGCCGCCGAAACCGGCGGTGCCAAGGCGAAGGTCGCGCAGCCCAACGGCGTCGACGCGTCGATCGCGCGCCCGGCCAAGGTGGCGCCGCAGGACACCACCGTCAGCGGCCCGGGCAGCGGCGGGTACGTCACCTTCGCGAACCTCAACGGCGCGCAGGTGAACGTCCAGGTCGGACTGTCCTTTGTGTCCGTCGACGGCGCGAAGGCCAACCTCAAGGCCGAGAACACCAAGAAGTCGTTCGACACCGTGGCCGCGAGCGCGCGGAAGGCGTGGAACGACCAGCTCGGCAAGATCGCCGTCACCGGCGGCTCGGACGAGAACCAGACGACGTTCTACACGTCGCTCTACCACTCGCTGATCCAGCCGAACGTCTTCTCCGACGTCAACGGCCAGTACATCGGCTTCGACGGCCGGATCCACACGGCCGACAAGGGCCACGCGATGTACACCAACTTCTCCGGCTGGGACATCTACCGCTCGGAGATCCCGCTGCTGGCGACGATCGCGCCGCACGAGACGTCGGACATCGTCCGGTCGATGATGGCCTACGCCGAGCAGGGCGGCTCGTGGGACCGCTGGACGGTCGCCAACGACTACACCGGCGTGATGAACGGCGACCCGTACCACATCATCGTGTCCAGCGCGTACGCCTTCGGAGCCCGTGACTTCGACGCCCAGAAGGCGTTGCTGCTCATGATCAAGGGCGCCACGCAGCCGACGCAGGGCTACACCGAGCGGCCCGGCCTCGAGGACTACCAGACCCTCGGGTACGTCCCCGGCGCCGGCGCCGACACGCTCGAGTACACCAGCGCGGACTTCGCCATCGCCCAGTTCGCCAAGCGGCTCGGCGACTCCGCGACGTACACGACGTTCATGAAGCGCGCCCAGAACTGGCAGAACCTCTACAACCCGGGCACCGGCCACCTGCAGCCGCGCAACGCCGACGGCTCCTTCGCCGGCACCTACAACCCGGCCAGCTCGCAGGGCTGGGTCGAGGGCAACGGCGCGCAGTACGACTGGATGGTGCCCTACGACCTCGGTGGCCTGGTCACCGCGTTCGGCGGCGACACCGCGGTCCAGTCGCGGCTGGACACGTTCTTCACGAAGCTGAACGCGGGCACGCAGGAGCCGTACGCGTTCATGGGCAACGAGCCGAACTCGAACGCCCCGTGGGTGTACTCCTACGCGGGTGCGCCGGCCAAGACGCAGTCGATCGTCCGGCGCTCGATGAACGAGCTGTACAACCCGCGTCCGGAAGGCCTGATCGGCAACGACGACCTCGGCCAGATGTCCTCCTGGTACGTCTGGGCCGCGCTCGGCATCTACCCGGAGATCCCGGGCCGCGCCGAGTTCGTGCTGAACACGCCGCTGTTCCCGAAGGCCGTGCTGACCACGGGGGCGGGCAAGAAGATCACCGTCACCTCGGCCGGCACGGGGGACTACGTCGCGGGCCTGAAGGTCAACGGCGGGAACGCGGCGAAGGCGTGGATGCCGGAGGCGCTGGTGTCCACCGGCGGCAACCTGGACTTCGCGCTGTCGGCGACCCCGACCGCGTGGGGCAGCGCGCCGGCCGACGCCCCGCCGTCCTTCCGCGACCAGGAGAAGCCGAGCCTGTCGTTCGTGAACCCGGCACGGGCGGTGACCCCGGCGGGGTCGACGTCGAAGGTCTCGGTGGGCGTGCAGGACCTCTCCGGCGTGGCCCGGACCTGGACCTACACCGCGGGCAGCGCCGACGGGATCACGCTGACCCCGGCGTCCGGCGGCATCGCGGTGCCCGCCGCGGGCAAGGCGCAGACGGAGCTGACGGTCAGCGTCCCGGCGGGGCTCGCCGACGGCGCCCGCCGCATCCCGGTGACGTTCTCCGCGCCGGGCGTGGCCTCGTCGCAGGCCGTCCTGACGGTACTGGTGGCGCAGCCGAACAGCTGGCTCGCCACGGTGAACAACGCCGGGATCTCGCCCGACGCGAAACCCGCGTCGGCGAACTTCGACGGCGGCGGCTGGAGCTACTCGGCCGACGCGCTGGCCGCGGCCGGGGCGGCCCCGGGCGCGACGGTCACCAGTGACGGGCTGAAGTTCACCTGGCCGTCGTTCCCGGCCGGGGACCCGGACAACGTGATCGCCGCGGGCCAGACGGTGAACCTCACCGGTTCGGGCCGCCTGGCGCTGCTCGGCTCGGCGTCCAACGGCAACGCGTCCGGCACGCTGACCGTCACCTACACCGACGGCAGCAAGTCCACCGCCACCATCGGGTTCTCCGACTGGACCCTCGGGGGCGGCGGCGCGCAGCCGGCGTTCGGCAACCGGATCGTGCTGTCCACGCCGTACCGCAACGCCTCGGGCGGTGACCCGCAGCAGATCCGCACCATGGTGTTCGGCACCAACCCGATCACCCTGGACGCGGGCAAGACGGTGGCCAGCGTGACGCTGCCCTCCAACGTCAGCGGTGGCGCGCTCCACGTGTTCGCCATCGCCGTCGGCGCGTGATGATCCATCCCTGAAAGGCCGCCCGCCTCGCGCGGGCGGCCTTTCCCGGTCTCCGGAGGGCTGTTCGATGAAGAAGAGCAAGGTCCTGGCGGGCGCGCTGACGCTCGCCGTGGTGGCGACGGGGGTGAGTCCCGCGGTCGCCTCGGCGGCCGGCGGGGACGCCCTCGACGCCGTCAACACGTTCATCGGCACGCAGGACGAGGGGAACACGTTCCCGGGTGCCTCGGCGCCGTTCGGGATGACGCAGGTCAGCCCGATCACCTCGCACTACGCCGGCTACCGCTACACCGACACCGCGATCCGCGGCTTCGGGCACTTCTTCCTGTCCGGCGCGGGCTGCTGGGAACAGGGCGGCCTGGTCTCGACGCTGCCGACGACCGGGGAAGTGGGGCCCGGCAAGGCGTTCGACACCGCGAAGGCGTCCACTTTCGACCAGAAGCTGTACGCCTCGCCGTTCACCCACGACGGCGAGGTCGGCAAGCCCGGCTACTACAAGGTCCACCTGTCCGGCTACGGCGGCGTCGACGTCGAGACGACGGCGTCCACCCGGGCCGGGGTCGAGCGGTACACGTTCGCGAAGCCCGGCGACGCCAACGTCTTCGTCAACGTGGGGCAGGCCAACGACAAGGAGCCGGTGACCGGCAGCAGCGTCCGGGTTGTCGACGACCGGACCGTCGAAGGCACCGTGGAGTCGCAGGCGTTCTGCGGCGGCAAGTCCTACACGACGTACTTCACGACGAAGTTCGACAAGCCCTTCAAGGCGTTCGGCACGTGGTCGCCCACGGGCGGCACACCCGGTAGCCGGGAGTCGAGCGGCGGCGCCGGGCTGCGCGGCGCGTGGCTGACGTTCGGCGGTTCGAGCCAGGTCACGGCCACCACCGCGATCTCCCAGGTGGACGCGCAGGGTGCGCGGGTGAACCTGGCCGCCGAACGGGTCCGGCCGTTCGACGCCGTCAAGGCCGACGCGCAGAAGACCTGGCGGCGCGAGTTGTCCACTGTGGACATCAGGGGTGGGACGCCGGACGACCGGACGGTGTTCTACACCTCGCTCTACCACGCGCTGCTGCAGCCGCTGACGGCGAACGACGCCGACGGCCGCTACTACGGCTTCGACAAGAAGATCCACCGCGCGGCCGGCTGGACGTACTACGACTTCTTCTCGCTGTGGGACACCTACCGCACGCAGAACCAGCTCCTGGCGCTGTTGCGGCCGGACCGGGCGAAGGACATCGCGAAGAGCATCCTGGCGATCCACGACCAGGGCGGGTGGCTGCCGCGGTGGGCGTACGCGAGCCAGGAGACGAACACGATGACCGGCGACCCGGTCACGCCGTTCCTGGTGGACCTCTGGCGGTTCGGCGCGTTGTCGGGCGAGGAAGTGCACGCCTACCAGGCGCTGCTGCAGAACTCGCGGGAGATCCCGCCGGCGTCGTCGCCGTTCCAGGGACGTTCCGGCAACGCGAGCTACCAGAAGGACGGCTTCGTCCAGTACGACCCGGACTTCCCGAAGAAGGGGCAGGACACCGACCCGAACCACGGCGCGTCGGCGACCCTGGAGTACGCGCTCGGTGACTGTTCGCTGTCGGTCATGGCCGCGGCGCTCGGCAAGAAGGACGACGCGGCGGCGCTGGCCGCGAAGGGCCGCACCTACCGGACGTTGTGGGACGAAACCCAGACCGACCGGGGCTTCACCGGCTTCTTCCGGCCGAAGGTCCTCGGCGGGGCGTGGTTCAGCCCGGCCGACGAGCCCTACAGCCCGCAGAGCCAGGACGGCTTCCACGAGGGCACAGCCTGGCAGTACCAGTGGCTGGTGCAGCAGGACGTCCCCGGCCTGGTCGAGCGGATGGGCGGCCCGGCGGCCACCGGGATGCGCCTCGACGACTTCTTCGCCTACGACGAACTGGTGAAGGACCCGGCGAAGGCGGTCCGCGAGAACTGGGTCGTCGGCCCGTACGACTACTACGACCAGTTCCGCTACAACCCGAACAACGAGCCGGACCTGCACTCGCCGTGGATGTACGCGCTCACCGGGCAGCCGGCGAAGACGTCGGGGGTCGTGCGGGCGGCGCACACGCTGTTCACGAACGCGCCCAACGGCGTCACCGGGAACGACGACCTCGGCACCATGTCGGCCTGGTACGTCTTCAGCGCGCTGGGTCTCTATCCCGCCGTCCCAGGGACTGGGAACTTCGTGCTCAACGCGCCGCGGTTCGAGAAGTCCGTGGTGCACCTGGAGAACGGGCGCGACGTCACGATCAAGGCACCGGGCGCGGACGGTGCGAAGCTGCAGTACGTCTCGGGGTTGAAGGTGGGTTCGAAGCCGAGTGACCGCGTGTACGTCGGCGTGGACCAGCTGAAGCGCGGCGCGACGCTGGACTTCTCCCTGACCGCGGACGCCGCGAAGGCGACGTGGGCGACATCACCGTCGTCCGCCCCGCCTTCGCCCTGCGCGGAGTAGACAACGGACGCTCACGGCCGTGGTTCAGACCACAGTGGACCACGGCCGTGAGCATCGTCACGGCCCCCGGTGTTCCGGTGAGCGCCGTCACGCCTCACACTGGTATCAGCACGTCCGACAGAGCTGTTGACGTTCTTGGCGAGTCCGCCTTGGACGATGTGTCGGGCGGCTTTCTTGTGTCAGGACCAAAGTGGTGAGACCCCACAGGAGGAAGAAGTGTCCAGCAAGGCCGCTCTAGTGTTCCGCGTGGCCGCGGTAGCCGAAGCCCTCTCCTGGGCCGGGCTGCTGGTCGGGATGTTCCTCAAGTACGTCGTCCACTCTTCCGGCGAGGGCGGCGTGCCCGTCCTCGGCATGGTGCACGGCGTGATCTTCGTCCTCTACGTGGTGATCTCCCTGTCCGTGGCGAAGCCGCTCGGCTGGCGCCCGAAGACGCTGGTCCTGGCGCTGCTCGCGAGCATCCCGCCGCTGTTCACGTGGCTGTTCGAGAAGTGGGCGCTGCGCAACGGCAAGCTCGACGGCCCGCAGCGGCTCTCCCACGGCGGTGTCGGCCTGTTCCAGGCCGAGGCCCGGGAGACCGTGGCCGCCTGATCCCAGTACGTGAGAAAGGCCCGCGCTGTCCGCGCGGGCCTTTCTCGTTTTCGGGCTGGTGTCCGGACGCTTACTCGGTGAAGTCGCCGGCCGCGCGGCGCACCTTCGTCAGCAGGTCCGTCAGCTGCTCGGTCTGCCGGTCGGTGAGACCGGACAGCCCGAAGTCGATCGCGGTGACGGCTTCGGTCGCGGCCTCGCGGCGCGTCCGGCCCTCGTCGGTGATCTCGACCAGCGTCGTGCGGCGGTCGGTCGGGTGCGGGACCCGCTTCACGAGCCCGTCGCGCTCCAGCCGGTCGACTATGTTGGTGACACTGGTGGGGTGCAGCTGGAGCCGCTCGCCCATCACCCGCATCGGCAGGCTGGCGCTGCGGGCGAAGGTGAGCAGCACCAGTGCTTCGTACCGGGCGAAGGTCAGGCCGTGCGGCTTGAGCGCGCCGTCCACCGCGGACTGGATGATCTGCTGGACCCGCATGACCCCGGTGACCGCGGCCATGGTGCCGGAGGGCCCGATCCGGGCCTCCCACAGCTGTGCCGCGCGGGCGATCGGGTCGAACGGCAGCGGACGGTTCATGACACGCGAAGTTACCAGCGGGTACCGGCGGGTGTCGCACGACCGGCGGAAAGAACACCGAAGAAGGGACTTCCGAGCATGATCGTCGCGTTCAGCGTCAGCCCGTCCGGCGGGGACCCCGACGGCGGGGTGAGCGAGGCCGTCGCCCGCGCCGTGAAGGTGGTCCGCGAGTCCGGGCTGCCCAACTCGACCAACGCGATGTTCACGAACGTCGAGGGCGAGTGGGACGAAGTGATGGACGTCGTCAAGCGCGCGGTCGAGGCCGCGGGGGAGGGTTCGGCGCGCGTCGGGCTGGTCCTGAAGGCCGACATCCGGCCCGGGTTCTCCGACCAGCTGGAAGCGAAGGTGGACCGGATCGAAGCCCACCTGCGCGACTCCTGAGCCCGGGGGTCAGGGGAGGGGCGGGGTGAAGGCGACCGTCCAGCGGCCGTCTTCGCTCGTCACCGTGAGCGGGTAGCTGAACGGCCGGCCGTCACCCAGCGTGCCCGTGACCGTCGCGCGGGTCGGCGCCGCCGGGTCGGGGGCGAGGTCCACCCGCACGTCGCGGACGCCGTGGTCGGCCAGCACCGCGACGTAGTCCTTGGCGAAGTCGCCGGCGCCCGAGCCGGGGTAGTCGAGCAGGTCGCTCAGCGCGTCCGGATCGTGGCCGCCGAGGGCCGAGGCGAGCCGGTCGCGCAGCTCGGCGGGCGAGGCCGCGCCCGGGTCCGGGTCCGGGTCGTGCACGATCAGCAGCGTCACGGCGCCGATCCAGACGACGGCCGCCGCGATCGACAGGCCCACCTTCACGTCTCGCCGGATGTGCACCCGGCCGAGCCTGCCCCAGCCGCGCCGTCCTGCCAAGCGGGCAACGCCGCTCGGGGCAGGCACCCGGTGAAACCGCGCGGCGCGCGTGCCAGGATGGAACCGTGACACAGCCACGCGGATCTGCAGCGAAGTCAGCGGCCCTGTCCGCCGCCCTGTCCGGTGCGGTCGACCTGTCCGCGCTCAAGGCCCGCGCCGAAGCGGCGCAGAGGCCGCCGGCCCCGCAGGCCGGCCCGCCCGGCGGCGACGGTCCGCCCGTTTCGACCGACGCCGTGATCGATGTCACCGAGGCCACGTTCCAGGCCGAGGTCGTGGAGCGGTCCCTGCGCCAGCTGGTGATCGTCGACCTGTGGGCCGAGTGGTGCGGCCCGTGCAAGCAGCTGTCCCCGGTGCTCGAGCGGATGGCCGCCGAGTCCGGCGGCGCCTGGGTGGTCGCGAAGGTCGACGTCGACGCCAACCCGCGGATCGCGCAGCTGTTCGGCGCGCAGTCCATCCCGACGATCGTCGCCATCGGCGGCGGCCAGCCGGTCGACGCGTTCTCCGGCGCGCTGCCCGAGCCCGAGATCCGCAAGTGGATCAACGCGCTGCTCGACGCCCTGCGCGACAAGCTGCCGTCGATCCGCGAGGCGGAGGCCAACGGCGGCGGCCCGATCGAAGAGCCCGAGGACCCCCGCTTCACCGAGGCGGAAGAGGCCTTCGAACGGGGCGACTTCGCCGCGGCCCAGGCCGCGTACGAGCGCATCCTCGACGTCGAGCCGGCGAACGAGCTGGCGAAGAACGCGCTGGCCCAGGTGAAGTTCACCGCCCGCGCGGAGAAGGCGGACCCGTCGGCCCGCGCGAAGGCGGAGGCGGACCCGTCCGACCTGACGGCCCAGCTCGACGCGGCCGACCTCGACATCGCGGAGAACGACGTCGAGGCGGGCTTCAAGCGCCTGATCGACACGGTCCGCCGCACGTCCGGAGAGGACCGCAACAAGGTGCGGGAGCACCTGGTGGCCCTGTTCGACCTGTTCGACCCGGCCGACGAGCGCGTGATGAAGGCTCGGCGGGACCTGGCGAGCGCCCTGTTCTAGAGCTGGACTCGGGAGGCCCTCACCCCCTGGTGCGGCGGGGTGGGGGCCTTTTCGCGTTCGGTGCGTGGGTGAGCCCCGCGCTCGCTGCTGTGGGGCGTCCTTGGGGAAGCCAACGGCCCGTTCGTGCGGTCTTCGCGGGCGCGAACGGGCCGCTCGTGCCGCACGCGCGCGCCAACGGTCCACTCGCAACGCACCCGCGCGCGCCAGCGGTCCACTCGCAACGCACCCGCGCGCGCCAGCGGTCCACTCGCAACGCACCCGCGCGCGCCAGCGGGCCGCTCGTGCCGCACCCGCGCGCGCCAACGGTCCACTCGCGCCGCCGCGCCCCGGCTCCGGACACGAAAAGGCCCCCACCACGCGGTGGGGGCCTTCTTCGCGTTCAGGTCAGGCGTACTGCTTCGAGCAGACCGAAGACCCCTCGAGGTACCCGCGGCGCAAAGCCTCGACCCGGTCGAAACCGCTGTCCGGGCGCTTCCCCGCGACGTCCGCCGACACGAGGCTCTCCGGCTGCAGCAGGTCCGCGATCGCCTCGTCGAGGTCGCCCGCCGACAGGCGCAGGTCGCCCGGGCGGTTCGTGAACGCCGCCCACGCTCCCACCAGGCACGCCGTCCTCAGGCCCGCGTTCGCGTTGTCGATCGACGCTCCGACGCCCTTCTGGATGCCCAGCGCGTACCGCGACGCCACCTCCGAGAACGCCGCGAAGTCGCCCATGCCGCCCGGGTCCTCGCCCTTCATCTCGGCCTCGCGGTCGATCGGCTGGGCCAGGTCGGCCAGCTTCGCCAGGTCGATGCTCACCGTGTTGTCGTCCGGGCAGTACGACGCCGGCGGCGTGCTCTGGCAGCTGCCACCGTCGGTGATCTCCGGGGCAGCCACCCCGGCGCCCTTGAAGGCCTCGTCGAGGCTCTTCTTCAGCAGCTCGACGGCCTGCTCGTTGAACTTCGCGTCGCCCTTGCCCTTGTCGCCCTTGTCGAACGGGCGCTCGGTGAGCCGGGCCTTGACGTTCTCGGTGTTCATCGCCGCGCACTCCTTCGGGCCCTTCTCGAACCCGGCCTGGAACGCGTACGTGCGGTCGAACGCCGTGCCGTGGGCGCCGCGGTCGGCGGCGCTCGTGCCCGCCTGGTCGCGGATCAGGAACATCGACGCCATCACCTGGTTCAGGCCCTCGGACGTCGACACGCGGTAGAACTTGCTCTTGTCCTCGGCGACCCAGCGGAAGTAGCCGCCGGCGAAGCAGTCGGCCTGCTGCTCCTTCACCACGGTCGGCGTGCTCTTCGTGATCCCGGCCTTGTCGCCGAGCCGGTACTGGACGGCGTGGCCGAACTCGTGCGCCAGCACGACGACCACCGACATCGGCCCGAACCGCTTGCGCAGCATCGGCAGCAGCACGCCGCGGTCCCACGCCACCGAGTCGTCGACCGGGCAGTAGAACGCGTTCACGAGCTTCTTCACGCTGCCGCAGCCGGTTTCCTCGGTGTCGGTCTGTGCGTCGTAGGACAGCAGCGACTTCACCGGCTCGAACCGCTCGCCGAAGTTCGCCTGCAGCATCTCGCCCCAGTACGTCTGGACGTCGGCGATCGCGGCGGTGGCGAGCTTGTCGTCCTCGCCGCCGTCGGCGTTGCGGACGTCGAGGTCCGGCGACGGCGCGTCGGGCTTGAGGCCGCTCTCGAAGTGCGTCACCGGCAGCCCGGAGACCGACCCGGCGCCGGTGTCCTGGACGGGCCCGTTCCCGGAGCCGCTCTTCCCGTCGCACCCGCTCACGGCCACCGCCGCGACGGCCAGCAACGCGACCAGCGCGCGCCGTCCTCCCCCTGGGATCATCTGTTCACTCGCTCTCGTGCCACCCGTACCGACGGGCAGGACCATACCCAGGGCATTCGCGGCGCGTGCACGTTATCCCCGAACTGACGAGGCTTGTTCGGCCGTCGGCCGCCGCATGACTTTCGCGCTGATCAGCGGTGTGCGGGCGGGGCGCGGCGGCCTGGCCCGAATAAGCCTCGCTCCCTGCGCAGGCCGGGGCCCGGCCCGATATCGTCGCTTCCCATGCGTGCAGTCCGCCGGTTCACCGTCCGCGCCAGTCTCCCGGAGTCGCTGTCCGGCCTGGGCGCGCTGGCCACCAACCTGCGCTGGACGTGGCACCCGCCGACGCGCGACCTCTTCGCGTCGATGGACGCCGAGCTGTTCAACGCCGTGCGCGACCCGCTGCGGATGCTCACCGCGCTGCCGCCGTCCCGCCTCGACGAGCTGGCCGTCGACGACCACTTCCTCGAGCGCGCCCGCGTCGCGGCCGAGGACCTGGAGCGGTACCTGTCGGAGCCGCGCTGGTACCAGCGCCGGGACGACGACGGCCTGCCGCCCGCCGTCGCCTACTTCTCGATGGAGTTCGGCGTCACCGAGGCCCTGCCGAACTACTCCGGCGGCCTCGGCGTGCTGGCCGGTGACCACCTCAAGGCCGCGTCCGACCTCGGTGTGCCGATGGTGGGCGTCGGCCTGCTCTACCGCAACGGCTACTTCCGGCAGTCGCTGTCGCTCGACGGCTGGCAGGTCGAGCACTACCCGGTGATCGACCCGAACGCGTTCCCGCTCGAGCTGCTGACCGCGGGCGGGCGGCCGGTGCTGATCGGCGTCGCGATGCCGGGCGGGCGCGACCTGTGCGCGCAGATCTGGCAGGCGCGGGTCGGGCGGGTGCCGCTGCTGCTGCTCGACACCGACACCGAGGCCAACGACGAAGACCTGCGGGGCGTCACCGACCGGCTCTACGGCGGCGACGCCGACCACCGGCTGCGGCAGGAGATCCTGGCCGGCATCGGCGGGTTCCGCGCGGTCCGGAAGTACTGCGAGCTGACCGGCCACCCCCAGCCGATGGTGTTTCACACGAACGAGGGACACGCGGGCTTCCTCGGGCTGGAGCGCGCCCGCGAGATCGTCCAGGCCGACGGGCTCGCGTTCGACGAGGCCATGCCCGCCGTCCGGGCCGGGACGCTGTTCACCACGCACACCCCGGTCAGCGCGGGCATCGACCGCTTCCCGGTGGACCTGGTGCAGCGCTACTTCGCCGACGGCAGGCTGGTGCCCGACATCGACCCGCGCCGCGTGCTCGCGCTCGGCGCCGAGGACAACCCCGGGCTGTTCAACATGGCGCACATGGGCCTGCGGCTGGCGCAGCGCGCGAACGGCGTCTCCCAGCTGCACGGGCGCGTCACGCGCAAGATGTTCTCCCGGCTGTGGCCCGGTTTCGACCACGACGAGGTGCCGATCTCGTCGGTGACGAACGGCGTGCACGGCCCGACGTGGGTGGCGCGCGAGCTGAGCACGCTGCTCGGCCGTGAGTGGGGTCTCGACACCGGCGAAGGACCGCTGCGCGACGGCGTTTCTGACGCCCAGCTGTGGGGGCTGCGGCGCGAGCTGCGCGAGAAGCTGGTGCACGAGGTGCGGCGCCGCGTGCGGGCGGCGTGGCTGCAGCGGGGCGCGTCGCCGCTGGAGCTGGGCTGGGTGGACTCGGTCTTCGACCCGGACGTGCTGACCGTCGGGTTCGCGCGCCGCGTCCCGACGTACAAGCGGCTGACGCTGATGCTGCGCGACCCCGAGCGGCTGCGGACGCTGCTGCTGCACGAGGAGCGGCCGATCCAGGTCGTCGTCGCCGGCAAGTCGCACCCGGCCGACGAGAACGGCAAGCAGCTCATCCAGCAGATCGTCCGGTTCGTCGACGGCGCGGACGTCCGGCACCGGATCGTCTTCCTGCCGGACTACGACATGTCGATGGCGCGCTACCTGTACCGCGGCTGCGACGTCTGGCTGAACAACCCGGTGCGGCCGCTGGAAGCGTGCGGGACGTCGGGGATGAAGTCGGCGCTCAACGGCGGCCTCAACCTCTCCATCCGCGACGGCTGGTGGGACGAGTGCTACGACGGCAGCAACGGCTGGGCGATCCCGACCGCGGACGGCGTCGCCGACCCGCTGCGCCGCGACGACCTCGAGGCCGCGGCGCTGTACGAGCTGCTCGGCCAGCAGATCGCGCCGCTGTTCTACGACCGGTCCGCCGACGGCGTGCCCACCGGCTGGCTGTCGATGGTGTGGCACACGCTGGAGACGCTCGGCCCGCGCGTGCAGGCGTCCCGGATGGTCCGCGAGTACGTCGACAACGGCTACCTCCCGGCGTCCCGCATGGTGGCGGCGGCGACCGGCGACGGTTACCGCGGCGCGCTGTCGCTGGCGGACTACCGCACGAAGCTCGAGGTGTCGTGGCCGCGGGTGCGGATCTTCGACTCCGAGCTCCTGGTCGAGGCGACCGAGCCCCTGGTGGTCGGCACGGAGGTGACGATCCGGGCCCGCATCGACCTGGCCGGCCTCGACCCGTCCGAAGTGGACATCCAGGCGGTGGTCGGCCGGGTGGGCGACGACGACGAGCTGACCGAGCAGGTCACGGTCCCGATGACGAGCGACGGCATCGGCGCCTTCGCGGCCCGCCTGAAGCTGCCCCGCCCCGGAGCGGTCGGGTACACGGTGCGGGTGCTGCCGAAGCACGGGCTGCTGGCGACCCCGGCGGAGCTGGCGCGCGTCGTGCTGGCCTGAGTTCACCAGTACGGCGGCGGCACCACGGGCCCCGACGAGGCGGGCGGAATCCGGTGCGGCCCTGACGGCGGCGGGGGCAGCACGGGCCGGCTCGTGCGGCAGGCGTACTCGACGGCCTGGAGCCGGGCTTCGAGTTCGGCGACCCTGCGGCCGCCTTCGTTCTCCTTCTGCCGCGGCAGCCACGCCGCCACGCGGGCGGTGGCCAGGCTGCCGACCAAGCACGCGAGAATCGCGATCAAGATCAATTCCACTGTGGTGCTCCCGTTGTCTTGCGGCTGCCGGAGAACGAGCCGTCGAAACCAACGTACGTGCGATGATCCATTGCCGGCTCGCTGATCTGCGCTTTCGCCAGAAACAAGTCAAGGACGACCGTACGGTTTGAACTCTCGCGCTATTCCGCTTGACGACTTTTTGGCGAAAGTGGCGCCGGAAAGTTGTCCAAGATCTGTCAAGACCTTGGCAGAAAGCCTGGTGGTGAAGGGTTTTGGGCTGCGACACGCGTGGGTAATGGGGTTGTGCGTGCGGTTTGCGTGACCTTTATGATGCGGACTCCGTTCTGGATGCCGGGGAGTGACGATGGCCGGGCGACACCCGACTGCGGATGGGGGCAAGGATCCCGCACTCCTGCGCGCCGAAAACGCTGCCAGCCGGTTGCACAAAAACGCCGGTGTCCGGCATGCGGGCCTGCCAGGGAAAATCGGCGCCGATCTGCGCCGGATCTGGGCGATCGAAGACGAGGCCCCGCCCGTGCGGGTCTGCGCGATCGTGTGCCTGCGGCTGCTGGAGGTGCTCGACTCGATGGTCGAGCCGAAGCCCGACTTGGTGCACGCCGCCTACAACATCGGGCCGGAGCCGCTGTCGGCGAACCTGGGAACGCGGCTCGAGGGACTCCCGGGCCGCTCGGCCCGGAGCCACACTCGCGACCTCGAGCACTTCCAGGACGCGTTGTACCTGAGCCTGCGGACGCCGAAGTCTCCGTTCGGCGAGCGGGAGATCATCCGGGCGCAGCAGCGGCTGGCCGGCCGGGCCGCGCCGCCGCCCAGCCCCATCGAGGGCTTCCACGCGAACGCGGACGACGTCATCCGGTGGTTCCTCGACCAGTCCTGGTGCGCGCCGGCGGACCTGGCGCGGGAGCCGATCGTCGTCGACCTCGGCCCGCGTGGGGCCTGGCTCTGCGTCTTCCGCGACGAGCGCACCCTGGCCGGCTACCGCGACGCCGTCGGGTGCCGCTGGCCCGCCGGGCTCCGGGCGACCGGCCGCGAGTTCGTCGGCCGGGCCGGCAGGCGCGCCACGCCCACCGGGTTGCTCGTCGACCCGAGCAGCCGCCGCGGCACCGGCGCCGAGCGGTCGTTTTCCCTGCCCCCGTCGCTGATCACCGAGCTGAGCCCCGGCTCCCCGGGCTGACCCCGAAGGACGACCTGAAATGAACGGCTTCGAAGCCGATCCTGCGCTGCTGCGTGCCGCCGGCCTCCGGATCGGCGTCCAGGCGGCCGGCACCGGCCGGTCCGAACTGGGCTACAAGGCCAAGCCCGAGCAGACCGGCGACGTGCTGCTCGGCCGTGCGCTCGCGGACCTGCAGGAGGCGTCCGCGCGCGCGGCGAAGCTCGTCTTGGGCGAGGCCCGCGAGCTCGGTGCGCGGTTGGAGCGGGCGGCGGGCCAGTACGTCGGCCAGGACGAGAACGTCCGCGACCTCCTCGGCCGCTCCGGCGCCGAGCTCGGCTGAGAGGCGGGCGGGCACCGTGATGTGGGATGCCGGCTGGTCGCCGGGCACGATCAAGCTGGTCCGGGGCGAAGCCGCGCGGCTGGGGGAACTGGCGCGGGCGTTCGACGCCCTCGATACCGAGCTGCGGCTCCTCCTGCCCGAGGGCTGGGCGGGCCGCGCGTACGAGGCCTTTTCGGACACGCGCGGCCGGCTGGCCAAGCACGCGCGCTCGGTCGCGGATGCGCACGAGACGGCGTCGACGGCGTTGGAGGACTACGCCGACACCCTGGCCGAGCTGGCCGAGCGGCGCCGGTACGAGCCGGCTTCCGACGGCCTCGCCCGGCTGGAGCAGCAGCGGGTCGAAGCGGCCGCGCAGGCGGAGGACGCCTGCCGGAAAGCAGCCGAAGAGCTCAACGAGGTGCGTCCGGCGCTGCCCGAACTCACCGCGGCCGCGGCACCGGCCCTGCCCGGGCCGGCGGGGGACCGGGGCGGGCTGCCGATCGTCCGGGAACGGCGGACGACCGAGCGCGAGCCCGAAGACCCGCGTCTCGGTGACGTCGACCGGGCCGGGTACCGCTCCGCGCTGCAGGAGCTCTGCGACGCCGTGCTCGACCACCTTTCGGCCGCCTGACCTGGAGTTGCTCCAGCCGGAAATCGCTGCGCGCACCGCCCCGCTCGACGTTAGGTTGGACGCATGCGCTTCGGAATGTTCGTCCCGCAGGGATGGCGGCTGGACCTCGCCGGCATCGAGCCCGCGGACCACTGGAAGACCATGCTCGGCCTGGCGAAGCACGCGGAGGCCGGGCCCTTCGAATCGATCTGGGTCTACGACCACTTCCACACCGTGCCCGTGCCGACCGAAGAGGCCACGCACGAGGCGTGGTCGCTGATCTCGGCGTTCGCCGCCGCGACGGAGACCGTGCGGCTCGGGCAGATGTGCACCTGCATGGGGTACCGCAACCCGGCCTACCTGGCGAAGGTCGCCGCCACCGCCGACACCATCGCCGGTGGCCGCGTCGAGATGGGCATCGGCGCCGGCTGGTACGAGCACGAGTGGCGGGCCTACGGCTACGGCTTCCCGGGCGCCGGCGAGCGGCTCGGGCAGCTCGACGAAGGCGTGCAGATCATGCGCGACCTCTGGACGACCGGAACGTCCACACTGGACGGGAAGCACTACCGGACCGACGGCGCCATCCTGCGTCCGCTGCCGCCGCAGGAAGGCGGCATCCCGCTGTGGATCGCCGGCGGCGGCGAGAAGAAGACCCTCCGGATCGCCGCGAAGTACGCGAAGTACACGAACTTCGCCGCCGACCCGGAGACGTTCACCCGCAAGTCGGAGATCCTCGCGCAGCACTGCAAGGACGTCGGCACCGACTTCGACGCGATCGTGCGCTCGGCCAACCACAACATCGTGCTGGGGGAGACCGAGAAGGACGTCCGGGACAAGCTGGCCTGGCTGCGGTCCCACCTCGGCAAGTACATCGAGGCCGACGCCGTCGAGCGGTGGGCGGGCAACTTCGAGAACAGCCCGACCACCGGCACGCCCGAGCAGGTCACCGAAAAGCTCGCCGCGATGGGCGAGCTCGGCATGTCCTACGCGATCTTCAACTTCCCGGAAGCCGCGTACGACCGCTCCGGCATCGACCTGTTCACCGAGCAGGTCGCGCCCGCGCTGGCCTGAACTGTCGGTCCTCCCCGGTAGCGTGGAAAACGGGGGCTGCTAAGGCACCGCCGGGCTGCCGCCGGTCTGCACGGGCAGGCCGGCGGCAGCCCACGCGCGAAAGCCGCCCTCGAGGTCCGTTGCCCGCGGCAGCCCCAGCCGCTGCAGGTCGGCGGCCGCCAGGCTCGACGAATACCCCTCGTTGCACAGCACGATGACCGTCGACTCCGGCGTCACCGAAGGCAGGCGCCACTCGCTGTCCGGCGCCAGCCGCCACTCCAGGTGGATCCGCTCGACGATCACCGAGCCCGGGATCTCGCCCTCGGCCTGGCGGTTCGCGAGGGGCCGGATGTCGACGAGCAGCGCGCCCGCCTCCTGCAGTTCGCGGGCTCGCGCGGGGCCGACGCGGTCCAATCCGGACCGCGCGGCGGCCAGCAGCGTGTCGATGGCGCTCATCCGTGGACGATAGCGGGCAGCGGCGGGATCTCCGGCGGGACTTCGGCGAGCGAGGTGTACTCCCGCGTCGCCACCAGCGGCGGCGAGTACGCGTGGACGCTCGCCGCGGGCTGGTCGCCGAGGCCGGTGACCTGGTGGGCGCGGCCGGCGCCGAAGCCGATGCCCTGGCCGGCGAGGTGCGTGCGGCGGCGGATCGGGCCGCCGGGGTAGCGGTACTCCTCGCCGAGTTCGCCCTGCAGGACGGTGAACGAGCCGGACGCGCCGCCGTGGTCGTGCGGCTTCGTCCGCTGGCCGGGCAGCCACGACAGCAGCCAGAGCTCGACGCCCTCGGTCAGGGCCAGCCGGGCCCACCAGCGGCGGTCTTCGTCGAAGCGCAGGACGTCCCGCAGCCCGGTGGTCAGCTCGGTGGTGACGGTGGCGGTCAGGTCGGCCAGCTCACGCGGCGTCCAGAGCAGCCGCGACGGGTGCAGCAGCTCGGGCAGCAGCGGGTCGGTCAGCTGCGGGTGGATCTCGATGGACGGACGGACAAGCGACGTGGTCAACGCGGGTGCTCCTCGGACGCGGAAGGTGATCAGGACGCGAGGCAGCGCGGCACCGCACTAAAGCTCAGCGGAGCCGCGCCCGCGTACACCCGGCGGAGGCGACGAGAAGCAGGTCGATCGCGCGACGGCGCCAGAACGAGCCCCGGGTGACCGGGGTGGCGGGCGCGTCGGCGGACATGCTCCGATCATGGCACAACCCGGCCTTCCCGCCCGCGGTGTTCCAAGTCGTGGAACGCCGCCGACCTGCGTGTTCACCGTCTCACCCGGGCGGGTGCGCACGCGCGCGCGACGGCAGACAGAATGGGCCTCGTGAGCGAGCCGATCCAGCCCAGCGAACTTGACGACCTCGTGGTCCGGATGGCCGGTGTCGGCGTCCGCCGGGGGACCAACGACCTCCTCGCCGGCCTCGACTGGACCGTGGAACTGGACGAGCGCTGGGTGGTGCTCGGGCCGAACGGCGCGGGCAAGACCACCCTGCTCCGCCTCGCCGCGGCCGAGCTGCACCCGACGACCGGCGAGGTCGACCTGCTCGGCGAGCGGATCGGCCGGGTCAACATCTTCGACCTGCGCCCGCGCATCGGCTTCACCTCGGCGGCCATCGCCCAGCGCGTGCCCGGCGACGAGCTGGTCAAGGACGTCGTGGTCAGCGCCGGCTACGCCGTGCTCGGCCGCTGGCGTGAGGAATACGACACCCTCGACACGGCCCGCGCGACCGAGCTGCTCGACGCGATGGGCATCGGGAACCTCGCCGAGCGCACCTTCGGCACGCTGTCCGAGGGCGAGCGCAAGCGCGCGCTGATCGCCCGGTCGCTGATGACCGACCCGGAGATGCTGCTGCTCGACGAGCCGGCCGCCGGCCTCGACCTGGGCGGCCGCGAGGACCTGGTCGCGCGGCTGTCCGCGCTGGCCATGGACCCGGACGCGCCCGCGCTCGTGCTGGTCACCCACCACGTCGAGGAGATCCCGCCGGGGTTCACCCACGCGTTGCTCCTCCGTGACGGCCACGCGGTGGTCTCCGGGCTCGTCGACGACGTCATCACCAGCGAAAACCTCTCGAAGACGTTCGACCAGGACCTCGTGCTGGAGCGTTCCGGGGATCGCTTCTTCGCCCGCCGTCGCTAGGCTGTCCTTACCCGCCGGTAGCGTGCTGGCAGATCGTCAACGAGGAGGATGGGCGTGGGAGAGTTCGTAACCCTTGAGGTCAAGGACGGGGTCGGCACGATCCGGCTCGACCGGCCGCCGGTCAACGCCCTGAACGCCCAGGTCACCGCCGAGCTCGCCGAGCTGGCGAAGGAGGTCTCCGAGCGTGACGACGTCCGCGCGGTGATCCTCTACGGCGGCGAGAAGACCTTCGCCGGCGGCGCGGACATCAAGGAGATGGCCACCCGCACCTACCCGGAGATCGCGAAGTTCGGCGCGACCCTCACCGGCACGCTGGCCGCCATCGCGAACATCCCGAAGCCGGTTGTCGCGGCCATCACCGGGTACGCCCTCGGCGGCGGCCTCGAGCTGGCGCTGACCGCGGACTGGCGGGTCGCCGGCGACAACGTCAAGGTCGGCCAGCCCGAGATCCAGCTCGGCGTCATCCCCGGCGCGGGCGGCACCCAGCGCCTCGCCCGGCTGATCGGGCCCAGCAAGACCAAGGACATCGTCTACACCGGACGGTTCGTCAAGGCCCAGGAAGCACTGGCTCTCGGGATCGTCGACCAGGTCGTCGCGCCGGACGACGTCTACGCGGCCGCGCACAAGTGGGCGGCGCAGTTCGCGAACGGCCCCGCCGTGGCGCTGCGCGCGGCGAAGGCGGCCATCGACGGCGGTCTCGACATGGACCTGCCGAACGCGCTCAAGCTCGAGTCGCACCTGTTCGCCGCCCTCTGGGCGACCGAAGACCAGCAGAACGGCATGAAGTCGTTCATCGAAAACGGGCCCGGCAAGGCCACTTTCGAAGGGAAATGACGCCTTGACCGACGTGAACGACCCGGCGCCGAACCCGCACGCCACCGCCGAAGAGGTCCAGGCGGCCTACGCCGACCCGAAGCTGGCGAACGTGCTGTACCACGACTGGGAAGCCGGGACCTACGACGAGAAGTGGTCCATCTCCTACGACGAGCGCTGCATCTCCTACGCCACCGACGTGTTCAACGCCGTCGCGGGCGAGGACGGCCAGCCGTACCAGCACGCGATGGAGCTGGGCAGCGGCACCGGCTTCTTCCTGCTGAACCTCATGCAGGGCGGCGTCGCCAAGAAGGGCTCGGTCACCGACCTCTCGCCCGGCATGGTCCAGGTCGCGCTGCGCAACGCCGAGAAGCTCGGCCTCGACGTCGACGGCCGGGTCGCCGACGCCGAGCGCATCCCGTACGACGACAACACGTTCGACCTGGTCGTCGGGCACGCGGTGCTGCACCACATCCCGGACGTCCAGGCGGCGTTCCGCGAGGTGCTGCGCGTGCTCAAGCCGGGCGGCCGGTTCGTCTTCGCCGGCGAGCCGACGAAGATCGGCGACTTCTACGCCCGCAAGCTCGGCCAGTTCACCTGGTTCCTGACCACCCGCGTGACGAAGCTGCCCGCGCTGCGCGGCTGGCGCCGTCCGCAGGAGGAGCTCGACGAGTCCTCGCGCGCCGCCGCGCTGGAGGCCGTCGTCGACATCCACACCTTCGACCCGTCGGAGCTGGAGGGGTGGGCCCGCGGGGCGGGCGCCCAGGACGTCCGCGCGGTCACCGAGGAGTTCGCCGCGGCGCTCGCGGGCTGGCCGATCCGGACGTTCGAGGCCGCGGTGCCGCCGGAGAAGCTGACCGTCCGCTGGCGGCTGTTCGCCTACAAGCTGTGGCTGCGGCTGTCCGCCGTGGACAAGAAGCTGCTGGCGAAGGTGCTGCCGCGCGAGCTGTTCTACAACGTGATGATCACCGGGACCAAGCGGCCGTCCTGAGTGGGTTATTCGTTCAGCCTCGGCGACGTCGCCTTCCTGCGCTCCGGCGCGGGTGAGGCGGCGCTCGCCGAGGTCTCGGCCCTGCCGCTGACCGACCGCATCGCGTCCGTCGCCCGGGTGCGCCGCCTGGTCGGCGACGAGCACGCGGCCGCCGTCCTGGAAACGGTGCTGCTGCGCCGCAAAGCCGCGTCCAAAGTGGATTCGGACGGCTGGCTGTTCACGTCGGATGCGCTCCAGCAGGCGAGCGCCACGCCCGTCGCGCGGCACCGAGCCGCTCGCCTGGCCGGGCTCGACGTCCACGACGTCACGTGTTCCGTGGGCGCCGACCTCGTCGAAATCGCCCGGGTGGCGCGGCGCACGCTGGGGTCCGATCTGGACCCGGTACGGCTGGAGATGGCCCGCCACAACGGAACCACCGCGGGCGTCGCGTTCGGGCTCGTCCGCGCCGACGCGCTGCGGCCGGTCAGCCGGGACGCCGTGGTCGTCGCCGATCCGGCCCGCCGGGACTCCGCCGGCCGGCGGTCCTGGAAACCGGCCGACTTCGCCCCGCCGCTGGACGGCCTGGTCGAGGCCTGCCCGGGCCGCGCGCTCGCGGTGAAGTGCGCCCCCGGCCTCGACTTCGCGCTCACGCCGTGGGCCGACGAGGTCGAGCTGGTGTCGCTCGACGGGCAGGTGCGCGAGTCGTGCCTCTGGCGCGGCCTCGGCACCGGCGTCACCCGGCGGGCCACCGTGCTGCGCGCGGACGGGACACAGTGGACGGTCACCGACGCGGAACCGGACGAACTGCCCGGCCGGGAGCCGGGGGAGTGGATCGTCGACCCGGACGGCGCCGTCGTCCGCGCCGGGCTGGTCCGCCACTACGCGGCGCGCCACGGGTTGTGGCAGCTGGACGAACGCATCGCGTACCTGACCGGTGACACCCCGCCGCCGGGGGTGCGGGCCTTCCGCGTCCTGGAGCACGGGCCGTACACGGAAAAGGCGCTGAAGGCCGTCCTCAAGCGACACGACGTCGGGCGGCTGGAGATCCTGGTGCGGGGCCTGGACGTCGACCCGGACGCGCTGCGGCGGCGCCTGAAACCCCGGGGTGCCGCGGAAGCGTCGGTGGTGCTCACGCGGATCGGGCGCTCACCCGTCGCGTTCCTGTGCCGCGCTGAAAGAATCACGTGAACGGAAACTTTCGAGGGGTGGAACTCCGGGTGAACGTGACGTACGTTCCCCCAGTTGCCGAGTTTCACTGGAGGGTCGCCGTGTCGAACAAGTGGTCAGGTCTCGTCAAGCTCGCCGCCGCCGCGGCCATCGGCGCCACCGTCGCCTCGGGGGCCACCGCGCTCGCCGGCTCGGACGACTCGACCGCCGCCCGCTCGAAGGAGCCGGCCAACATCGGGAAGGTCAAGCTCGACGTCAAGGCCTACTACGGCGACTACCTCGACGCCGCCGGCAAGCACCACTACTCCGACACGAGCCAGTTCGTGAAGGACACCAACCGCATCGTCACCGACGCGAAGCGCTTCCTGCAGCAGCAGCTGGGCCGGGTGACGAACCCGGCGGTCGTGCTCGACGTCGACGACACCTCCGAGGTCACCTACGGCTGGGAGGCCGACAACGACTTCGGTTTCGACCCGGTCAAGCAGCAGCAGGCCATCGACAACGGCACCTTCGACGCGAACAAGCCGGTGCTGGAGCTGGCCAACTGGGCCGCGCAGCACGGCGTCAAGGTGTACTTCCTGACCGGCCGCAACGAGTTCCAGGGGCCGCAGTCGCTGAAGAACCTCGCCAACGAGGGCTACCCCGCGCCGGCGGGCGCGTTCTTCAAGCCCAAGACCACCGCGCCCGACTACCTGCCGTGCGGGCTGACCTGCAACACCGTCCAGTACAAGTCGGGCACGCGGGCGCACATCGAGGCGACCGGCGCGAAGATCGTGCTGAACCTCGGTGACCAGTTCAGCGACCTCGAAGGCGGCTACGCGCTGCGTCCGGTCAAGCTGCCGAACCCGATGTACTACCTGCCCTGATCGCGGAATAACCACCGGGCCCGGTGTGCTGCTCCTGGTACACAGGACTCTCAGGGAGCTGACATGGCGAAGCAGGTTCTGCAGCCGGGCCCGGACCACCCGATCACCGTCGAGCCCACGAAGGCGCGGGTGGTGGTCAAGGCGGGCGGGCGCGTCGTCGCGGACAGCCGCAACGCGTTCACCCTGCAGGAATCCACGTACCCGGCGGTCCAGTACATCCCGCTGGCGGACGTCGATCCCGCGGTGCTGGAGCGGACCGACCACGAGACGTACTGCCCGTACAAGGGCGAGGCCGGCTACTACAGCCTCCACGTCGGGGACGTGCGGGCCGAGAACGCGGTCTGGACGTACGAGAAGCCGTACGACGCGGTCGCGCCGATCAAGGACCACGTCGCGTTCTACCCGAACGTGGTGGATTCGATCGAGCTGGTCGAGGACTGAGCTGGACCTCGACCTGCTGAAGACGTTCCTGGCCGTCCACCGGGCAGGCTCGCTGACCGGCGCGGCACCGTCGCTGGGGTTGTCCCAGCCGACGGTGACCGCGCAGGTCAGGGCCCTCGAGGAGCAGCTGGGACAGCAACTGTTCGTCCGGCGCGCGCGGGGCGTGACCCCGACGTCGGTGGCCGACGAACTGGCCGCCCGCGTGGCTCCACACGTCGACGCGCTGTCCGACGTCGTCGTGGGGCGCACCGACCCGTTCGCGACGCCGGTGCACCTGGCCGGCCCGGCCGAGCTGACCACCGCGCGGGTGCTGCCCGCGCTGGCGGGCCTGGTCGGGTCCGGGCTCAAGCTCCGGGTGACGTTCGGCCTGGCCGACAACCTCCTCGCCGGGCTCGCGCACCGGCGCTTCGACCTGGTCGTTTCCACGATCCGGCCGCGCGGCCGCGGCTTCACGGCGACGCCGTTGACCGACGAGGAGTTCGTCCTGGTCGGCCGCCGCGGCTTCGACGGCGACCCCAGGACGGCGCCGCTGGTCGCCTACGCCGAAGACCTGCCGATCATCCGCCGCTACTGGCGTTCGGTGCTGGGCGTGCGGCCGCCGGCGGGTCCCGCCGTGGTCGTCCCGGACCTGCGCGGTGTCCTGACGTGCGTGCTGGCCGGGTTCGGCGTCAGCGTGCTCCCGCGGTACCTCTGCGCGGCCGAACTCGCGTCGGGTGACCTGGTCGCGCTGCTGGAGCCCGAGGAGCCGCCGATCAACACGCTCTTCGTCGTCAGCCGGGCGGAGCCGTGCCGGGCGGGTCCGGCGGCGGTGCGGGACGCCCTGCTCGCCGACGCCGCCGGGTGGTGACGACGGAACCGGAGATCATCCCGGCGAGTCCCAGTCCGGCAAGGCGGAGCCGACTGAGGGAGCTCGATGAACACCTGGAAGAGGAAGGCCGCCGTCGTGACGGCGAGCGTCGCGGTCGCGATCGGGACGACCGCCGTCGCCGCCGGACCGGCCGTGGCGGCGATCAGCTGCGAGACGTCGTCGAGCGGGAAGCTCGCTTCGTTCTACTCGGGGCTTTCGGCGTCCTACGCGTATGACGGACGCTTCGCGAAGGGCCCGGCGGTGCCGGAGCTGGAGACGTACACGCCGCAGGGCATCGCCACCTGGTACGGCTGGGACGGCGGGAACGACCTCCTGGTGATCGCGGCCTACCGCGACGGCCACGACGCCCACCTGATCGGGATCGACGCGAAGACCGGCAAGCACGTCGGCACCGTCGCCATCGCGGCGACGCACGCGGGCGGCATCGCGATCACCCAGGGCTGGGCGTTCGTGCAGGGGTCGGGCGACTCGATCCGCAAGTACCGGCTGTCCGAGCTCAAGGCGGCGATGAAGAAGTCCGGGACGCCGTACCTCAAGCAGGTCGGCGAGGCCCGCACGGTCTACGGCGCGTCGTTCCTGACCAGCTACGGCGACAACCTGTACTCGGGCAAGTTCAGCGAGACCGGCCGCGAGAAGATGTACCGCTACAAGGTGGGCACCGACGGTTCGCTGACCACCCAGTCCGGCGCGTACGAGGTGCCCACCAAGACCCAGGGCCTGATGGTGACCCGGTCCCACTTCGTGTTCAGCACCTCGTACGGCAACGACAACCGCGGCAACATCTACGTCGTCGACGCCGGCGCGCGGGACATCGACCGGTCTTCGACCCGGTGCTACCGCTCGCCCAGCATGAACGAGGGCATGACCGAGTCGGGCGGTTACGCCTACCTGGTCTTCGAGTCGGGTGCCGCGCAATACGTCGCGAAGAACCCGCGGAACATCATCCGGAACCTGCACAAGGGCCGGGTTTCCGGGCTGTAGGGCTCAGGCCGGGGACGGCGCGCGGCGGCGTCCCCGGCCCCGCTCCAGCCACCATTCGGCGAACAGCAGCGGCAGCACCCAGCCGGTCCACGTGGTGATCCCGGCGATCGCCTGGACCATGGCGAGCTCGCTGCCGCCGAACGTCGTCTCCAGCTGCGGGGTGAACACCAGGAACCACACGACGCCCCAGATCCGGTTGCTGATGATCGACATGCACAGCGCGAAGCTGCGGATCATCCAGCGGCGGTGGTCGCCGAAGCGCCGGGCCCGCGCCATCCGGTAGCCCTGGACGGTGAAACCGAACCAGAGCAGTGAAAGCAGCACCGTCGACACCGCGCCGATCGGGCCGAACGCGGCGCCGAGGGCCACGAAGAACCCGGCGATCGACGCCGGGATCGCGCCGGCGAACACGTACACGCGGCCGGTCCGGCGGTGCACCGCCGGGTACCGCTGCCGCAGCCACGGCCAGATCTGCAGCGCGCACGTGACCATCGCGATGCTGGCGAAGCCGATGTGCGCCACCAGTACCGGGTAGTACCAGCCGAGCCCGGCGGGCGCGGGGACGCGCGACTGCGCCGCGTCCAGGCCGAGGTAGGGCGGCAGGGAGTAGACCAGGAACACCGTGACGAGCAGGCCCAGCGGGAACACCCACGGCCGGCGCCACCACGTCTTCTTCGCGGGCCGGGCCTCGGGCTTTTCGATCGTGGTCATGGGTCCCCCTGTTCGTACGGTGTATCGGGACCGTATTGACCAGCGGGAAGCCTCGGCAATGCCTGCTGGGAACAATGGGGGAGGACCCTGGAAGTGTTCTAGGCTGCTCCGTGAAGTGTTCTAGAACGGTGGAGGTGGCATGTGGCCGAACCGGCGCCCTACCTGCGGATCGCGGCGGACCTGCGGCGCCGGATCAGCGCCGGTGAACTGCGGCCCGGTGACCGCGTCCCGTCGACCCGCGCGCTGGTCCGCGACTGGGGTGTCGCGATGGCGACCGCGGCGAGAGCGCTCTCCGTGCTGGGCGAGCAGGGCTGGGTGCGCGCGGTGCCGGGCAGCGGCACGGTCGTGGCCGAGCGGGCACCGGTCAAGCCGCCCCTGGGCCGGGAGGGCCTGGTCCGCGCGGCCGTCGCGCTCGCCGACGCCGAAGGCCTCGCCGCGCTGTCGATGCGGCGGCTCGCCGCCGAGGTCGGCGTCGGCCCGATGGCGCTCTACCGGCACGTGCCGGACAAGGACGAGCTGCTCCGCCTGATGGCCGACGCGGCGCTCGGGGAAGCGGAACTCCCGGAGCCGGGGCCGGTGCCCTGGCGGCCACGGCTCGAACTGGCCGCCCGTGCGCAGTGGAGCGCCTACCGCCGTCACCCGTGGCTCGCGCCGATCCTGCTGAACTCGCTGGTCCGGCCGCCGATCGTGGCCGCCGGGCTCCGGCTGGTCGACTGGTCGCTGCGCGCGCTGGCCGGCACCGGCCTGCGGCGGCGGGTCAAGCTGCAGGTGATCATGACGCTCAACGGCTGGGTCGGCGGGCTCGCGGTGAGCAACTCCTTCGAAGTCCAGGCGGAGCAGGAAAGCGGCATCTCGGGCGACCAGCGGCTCGAGGCGGACCTGTCCCTGCTGCTGGGGTACCTGGAGTCGGGCCGGTTCCCGGAGCTGGCCGAGGTGCTGGCCGGGCTGGACGACGTCGACCTCGACGAGGCGTTCGAGTTCGGGCTGCGCCGCCAGCTCGACGGCATCGGCGTGCTGCTGGGGGAACACCGGTCGGTTTGACGGATGGTCACGGCGCCCGGCCCGGCCACGCTGGGGCCCATGAGCGAGAACGACGAAGAAGCCCGCCGCTACAGCCGTCGCCGGCTCCTGGCCACCGGCGGGATCGCCGCCGGGGTGGGTGCGGTCGCCGGCGTCGCCGGCGGGGTGGCCCTGGTGCAGGGCGGGGCGAAGACACCGCAGATCGCGCCGTCGGCGGCGCGGCGGTTCGCGGGGAAGGTCGTGCTGGTCACCGGGGCGACGTCGGGGATCGGCCGGGCGGCCGCGGTGCGGTTCGCGGCCGAGGGCGGGAAGGTCGGCTTCTGCGGGCGCCGCGAGAACCTCGGCGCTTCGGTCGAGCGTCAGATCCGCGACGCGGGCGGCGAAGCGACGTACGTGCGCGCCGACGTCCGGTCCGAAGACGACGTGAAGCGATTTGTCGACACGGTCGCCGGCAAATACGGCGGGCTGCACGTGTGCTTCAACAACGCGGGCGTGACCGTCCAGAAGCCGCTGGACGAGTACACCGCGGCCGAGTGGGACGACGTGGTGGGAACCAACCTGCGCGGGAACTTCCTCGCGCTGAAGTACGAGGTGCCGCACCTGAAGGCGGCGGGCGGCGGGACAGTGGTGGTCACGGCGTCGTCCAACGCGCTGGCCACCGACGCCGGCCGCGCCGCCTACACGGCGTCGAAACGCGGCCTGGTCGGCCTGGTCCAGACCGCGGCCCTGGACTACGCCGGGCACGGCATCCGCGTCAACGCGCTGGTGCCCGGCACGACGAACACCGAGCTGGTCCGGCGAGCGGGTGGCGCGATGGACCTGCCGGACGCGGTGTGGGACGCGATGGCGGCGAACTGGGCCCTCACGAACGTCCCGGGGTTGAAGCGGATGGCCACGGCGGACGAGATCGCGGTCTTCGCACTGGCCCTGGCTTCGGGCGACTTCCCGTACCTGACCGGTGCTCAGCTGGTGATCGATGGCGGAAAGACCGCGCACGCCTAGACTGGTGGCGGTGCTGATCACCACGGAACGGCTCACGCTGCACGCGTGGTCCGAAGAGTTCTTCGACGACTTGTTCGCCCTGGCCCAGATTCCCGAGACGGTCCGCTACGTCGGCACCGGCGAGCCGTGGACCCGCGAATACACGCTCGGCAAGCACCGAGCGACGCTCTCGCACTGGGCCGAGCACGGCTTCGGCTGGTTCGCGGTGTCCGCGGCCCCCGGTTCCTTCGACGGCGTGGTGTCGCTGGTCCGCCGCGGCGCCCCGGAGTCGGGCCTCGGCTTGCCGGCGGTGGAGATGGGCTGGTGGATCGCCCCCGCCGGCTGGGGCCGGGGGTACGCGACGGAGGCGACGACGGCGGTCCGAGACAAGGTCTTCGAGTCCGGCTGGGCGGACCGCCTGATGGCGGTGTACGAACCGGTGAACAAGGCTTCGGCGCGGGTCGTGGAGAAGCTCGGGTTCACGCCGCACAGCAAGTTCACCCTGGACGGCCGGGAGGAGCAGCGGGCGGTCCTGGACCGTCCGGTCCGCCCCACCTAGGTCGTCTCGCGCATGCAGATTTCGGTGAAGACGTGACCCTCGGGAATCACGCGGAACGAATGCCCGGTCCGGACGGTGAGGGTGAGCATGATCTTGCCGGTCCCGGTCCGCCGGTAACCGCTGTGGTCGGGCACGTAACCCGCGGCCCTGATCCTGCCGGCGAGCACCCGCCGGACCTCGGCCACGGTGCCGGAGCGGATGGTCTGCAGGCACATCGAAGCCTGGTGGCCGAGGGCCGCCCACCGCCGGCGGTTCTCGTACACCAGCAGCAAATAACGTCCACGCATCCGGCGCCTCCCCAGGTCCGCCCCCTGCCGGCAGGGTACGCGCTCCGGTCAGGCGTGCGCCGGAACCGGGACGTCGCCGATCCAGCGGCGCACCGCCTCCGCCAGACCCGCGTCACCGGAGCCGGGCGTGCCCACCCACGCCACGTGCCCGTCCGGCCGCAGCAGCACCGCCTCGATGTCCGAAGTGGACGGAGAGGCGGCGTGGACCACCTCGACCGCCGGTGCCCACGCCGCCAGCGAGCCCGTGAGGTCCAGCAGCACCGGACGTCCGGCGTGCAGCAACGCGGCCAGGTGGGTCGGGTGCCCGGAAACCGAGAGCGGAACGTCCGGCGCCAGCCGCCCCAGCCACGGGTGCCCGCCCGGTTCGTAGCAGGCGTCCAGGCCGGTGATGATCTCGGCCAGCGCCCGGTTCCCCGCCGGGTGCGCGGCGACGCGGCGCATCAGGTCGGCCCACGGCTCCCCGGCGGCTTCCTCCAGCGCGACCTGCGCCCGCGTGTTGGCCAGGATCCGTTCCCCCGCCGCGTGCCGCTCGTCGTGGTAGGTGTCCAGGAGAGCGTCCGGCGCGGTCCCGCGGACCACGGCGGCGAGCTTCCAGCCCAGGTTGAAGGCGTCGTCGAGGGCGACGTTCACGCCGATCGCGCCCGCCGGCGGGTGGATGTGCGCCGCGTCGCCGGCGAGCAGGACGCGTCCGGAGCGGTAGCGCTCGGCCAGCCGCGCGGCGTCGCCGAAGCGGCTCAGCCAGCGGGGCGCGCTCAGTTCGACGTGCCGGCCCAGCACCGCGTCGACCTGCGCCTGGAGCCGGTCGAGGGTGACGGGCGTGTCCTTGTCCGCGGGCGGGTCGTCCTCGCGGACGACGATCCGGACGTACCCCGGCCGCGGGATGACGAACACGCTGCGGCCGTCCGGCCCGGCCGACGGTCCGTACGGCAGCTCGCATTCGACGTCGCCGAGCAGGGCGAACCAGCGCGCGTCGACGCCGGGAAAGCCGATGCCGGCCTGCTTTCGCACGGTGCTGCGCCCGCCGTCGCACCCCACGAGGTACCGCGCCCGGATGGTCTGTCCATTGTGGATCACCGCGGTGACGCCGTCGGGGAGCGGGGTGAACGACTTCAGTTCGTGGCCGCGCCGGATTTCGACGCCGAGTTCGAGGGCCCGGGCTTCGAGGACCTCCTCGACCCGGGTCTGCGGGATGCCCAGCGAGAAGGGGTGACCGGTCGCCGCGCCGTCGAGCAGCAGCGGCCCGGGCAGGCCGGTGACCGGCGCGTGCGGCACGCGGTGGCCTTCGGCGACCAGCCCTTCGGCCAGCCCGCGCCGGGCCAGCAGGTCCAGCGAGCGCGAGTTGAGGTTGAAGCCGCGGCAGTACGGCGGGCGCTCCGGGTGGCGTTCGACGATCGTGGTGCGGACGCCGGCCAGCGCGAGCTCCGCGGCGAGCAGCAGGCCGGCCGGGCCGGCGCCGGCGACGAGGACATCGGTTTCGAGCACGGTTCTTCCCCTCAGAAGTGTTCGGGCCAGGGCAGGGAGCCGGACCGGATTTCGGCGGCGGTGCGGCGCGCCCAGTCCAGTTCGGCCTGCCAGGCGTGCCGGACGAACTCGACCTCGATCATGAACAGCCGCGGCGCGCCCTTGCCGACGGTGTCCGCGAGCGCGGTGTCCGCGCCCTCGATGCGTTCGGCGAGGTGGCGGGCGCGTTCCTCCAGCGCGTCGGCGGCGCGCTCCGGTCCCAGCGCGCCCAGGTAGCTGACCGCCGCGACGAACTTCGGGTACTCGGCGACCGGCACGCGGACCAGCTCGTCGAGCCAGGCGACGAACTCCTGGCGGCCGAGTTCGGTGTGCGCGTAGACGGTCCGCTCCGGCCGGTTGCCCTCCCGCACCGTCTCGACGGGCTCGATCCAGCGGTGCTTCGCCAGCGACTCCACGGTGTCGTAGAGCGAGCCGGGGTTGATCTTGAAGGTCGTGTCCTTGTAGCGCTCGCGCAGCGTGGACGCCATTTCGTACGGGTGCATCGGGCGTTCCAGCAGCAGGCCGAGCAGGGCCAGCGCGAGGGTGTTGCGGATCTTGCGTGGTGGCACTAGTCGCTCCCTATTAGTCGGAACCGACTATACGACCGCCGTCAAGTCAGGTTTTCGACGCAGGTGCGCAGCAGGTCGGCCAGGTGGCGCTGCTGATCGGCCGAGAGGTCGCCGAGCATCTCCGTCTCGACCTGCGTGACCAGCTCCTCGGCGGCGCGCAGCTTCGCGTGGCCGGACGGCGTCAACTCGACCGGGCGCGCCCGGCCGGTGCTCGCCTGCTCCGCCACGGTGACCAGCCCGGCCGACCGCAGCCCGCCCAGGACGTCCCGCAGCGACTGCCGGGTGACGAAGGTGATCCGGGCGAGCTCGGCCGACGACGCGCCGGGGTGGTCGTCGAGCGCGCGCAGCACGGCGTACTGCGACATCGACAGCTCGATCGGGCGCAGCCGGTCGGTGCACGCCTGGTTCAGCGCCTGCTGGGCGCGTTTGATCAGGTAGCCGGGCCGGCCGCCGGTCGGGACTGGACTCATGACAGGAACCTTACAGACCGGCCTGGCCGCTCAGAAGCGCGTGTGCTCCAGCCAGTGCCGGAACAGGTCCGCGTCGCCGGACACGGTGAGCCGGGGGTCGTCTTCGGGGAGGCGCCCGGCGAGCGCGAGGAGCAGGTCGGCGGCGCGGCCCGCGACGACGACGTCGGCCTCGGCGTGCCCGTGCCCCACTTCGACGCCCGACGGCGTCCGCCGGACCAGCCAGTCGAGCCCGGGCTCGGTGGCGTGGAACAGCAGGGTCTCGCCGGTGCCCCGCAGCGGCGTCCGGTCCAGCGCCGGGTGGTACTGGCGCGAAAAGACGGCGACCAGGCCGAGGCCCTCGGCGATGCCGTCCGCGGCGAGCTCGGCGTCGACGTCGTACGGCGTTTCCGTGGCGAAGGCGGCGTCCGCGCGGTGGACGACGGTTTCGTGGGTGAGCCGCCGCGTCCAGAACCCGGCCCGGCGATCGGGCGTCCAGGTCGACGTCGGTGTCTCCGGGCCGACTTCGGCCACCACGGCGACGAGCCGTTCCGCGCCGTCGACCAGCCAGCCGCCGAGGGCGTCGAACGCGGGCGGGTCGTCGACCGTGACCGCGTCGAAGGGCACGTACCCGGTGGGCCGGCTCGCGATGATCGCGGCGGACTTGTGGTAGGCCAGCCCGACGTGGCAGGTCAGGTCACGCAGTGTCCACTCCGGACACGTCGGCACGCGCAGCGCCGGTTCGGCGCCCGCGATCGTCGTCCCGAACCGCTCCGCTTCCGCGACGAGGGCGACGGCCAGCCGGTCGTGGCTCAGGGTCTTCACCCGGCCACCGTAAACCGGGCGGCGGCGGCCGTGGGGTCATGATCCGCTGCCCCGAAGGCCACCTCCCGGGACCTGGACGGGTGCCTCCGCGGTGCCGGACGATGACTTCCGGAGCCGGGCGGCGCGCGTCAGCAGGTACCGCCGCTCCGGGGTGTTGGCGGTCCGCGCGGCCGCCGCGTCGTAGTGCCGGACGGCGGCGGCCCCGTCGCCGGCCAGCTCCAGCAGGTGCGCGCGGGCGGCGTCGGGCCGGTGCCCGGCCAGGTCGAGCGTGTCCAGCAGCGCGAGCCCGGCGGCGGGCCCGTGCACCATCGCCGTCGCGATCGCGCGGTTGAGCGACACCACCGGGTTGTCCGTCATCCGGTCCAGCAGCCGGTAAGTGCCCAGGATCCGGGGCCAGTCGGTGTCTTCGAAGCGCGGCGCGACGTCGTGGGCGGCGGCGATCGCGGCCTGCAGCCGGTACTCGCCGGCGTCGCCGCGCCCGAGCGCTTCGGTGACCAGCGCGACGCCCTCCCGGATCTGCGCGCGGTCCCACTTCGCCCGGTCCTGCTCGGCCAGCGGCACCAGCTCGCCGGACGGACCGGTCCGGGCCGGGCGCCGCGCGTCGGTGAGCAGCATGAGCGCCAGCAGCCCGGTGACTTCGCCGTCGTCCGGCAGCATCCCGTGCAGCAGCCGGGTCAGCCGGATCGCCTCGCCGGACAGCTCGGTGCGGTGCAGGCGGCCGCCGGCGCTGCTCGTGTAGCCCTCGTTGAACAGCAGGTAGAGCACGTGCAGCACCGACCGCAGCCGGGCTTCGCGCTCGCCGTCGTCCGGCAGCCGGAACGGCACGGCCGAGGCCTTGATCCGCGCCTTGGCGCGGCTGATCCGCTGCGCCATGGTCGCCTCCGGGACCAGGAACGCCCCGGCGATCTCGGCCGTGGTCAGGCCGCCGACCGCGCGCAGCGTCAGCGCGATCGCCGACGCGGGCGTCAGCGCCGGGTGGCCGCACAGGAACAGCAGGACCAGCGTGTCGTCGGTGTCCGGGACCGCCGCGGGCGGGGGTTCCTGGGCCGCCGCGTCCTCCCGGCGGCGCCGCGCCTGGTCGCCGCGGAGCTGGTCGGTCAGCCGGTTGACGGCGGCCTGCAGCAGCCACCCGCGCGGGTTGTCCGGCAATCCGCCGGACGGCCAGTGCTTCGCCGCCGCGAGCAGCGCCTCCTGGACGGCGTCCTCCGCGGCGTCGAAGTCGCGGAACCGCCGCGCGACGACGCCGAGGACCTGCGGCGCGAGCGTGCGCAGCAGGTCCTCGACCCCTTCGCCGGGCATCAGGCGGGCGCGCTCATCACCTGGCGCACCTCGATCGGGTGCTGGATCGGCACGCCGTCCGGCCCGGGCGCGGCCGAGACCTGCGCCGCGATCTCCAGCGCGCGGTCCTCGCTGTCGACGTCGACGAGCCGGTAGCCGGCCAGCAGTTCCTTGCCCTCCGGGTACGGCCCGTCGGTGACCACCGGGCTGCGCCGGCCGTCGGAGACGACGGTCTTCGCCGCGTCCGGCCCGGCCAGGCCCTGCGAATCGACCAGCTCGCCCTTGTCCCGCAGTTCGTCGTCGAGCGCTTGCTGGAACGCGATGTGCGCCCGGATGTCCTCCAGCGGCCACTCGCCCATGGGGACGTCACACCCGGCGGCGGTCGTGTAGCTCTGCAGCAGCAGGTACTTCGGCATGTTCGGCTCCTGTTCCGCGCCTTCGGCCGGCGCGTTCACGGGTAAGGACGGAGCCCGGCCCGCGGTCTCTACATCGGCGGCGCACTTTTCCGCGCTTCGGAGGGTAATCGCTACGGTGGCCGGATGACCGGGGAGTTGAAACGCGCCCGCCTGGGGGTTTCCGCCGTGTTCGCCGTGTGCGGCGCCGCGTTCGCGACGTGGCTGGCCCGGGTGCCCGCGGTGCAGGAACAGCTGGGCCTGACCACGGGACAGCTGGCGACCGGGCTGTTCGGGCTCGCGGCCGGGTCGGTGCTGGCGCTGCTGGGCGCGGGGGCCCTGCTCACCCGGATCGGCAGCCGCGCGGCCGTCGTGCTGGGCGCGGCCGTGCTGTGCGCCGGCCTGCCGCTGGTCGCGTTCGCGTGGTCCGCGCCGGTGTTCGTCGCCGCGCTCGTCGTGCTCGGCGTGGGCAACAGCCTGCTCGACGTCGCGATGAACGCGCACGCCGCCCGGGTCGAGGAGGGCTACGGACGCCCGATCTTCGCCGGGTTCCACGCCTTCTGGAACATCGGCGGCCTCGCCGGTTCGGGCGTCGACGCGCTGATGGAGGCCGCGCACGTCCCGGTGTCGGTGCACTTCCCGATCGCCGGCGCGGTGCTGCTCGCGCTCGCGCTGTGGGCCGCGCGCACCCGGCTCCTCACCGGCGCGGACCGCGGCCAGGGCGACGCCGCGTTCGCGTGGCCGAGCCGGGCGCTGGTGCCGCTGGGCGTGCTGGCGTTCTGCGGGTTCGTCGCCGAAGGCGCGGTCAACAGCTGGAGCGCGGTGTACCTCGCCGACGTCACCGGCGCGACACCCGCGCTCGCCTCGCTGGGCTACTTCGCCTTCTCCGGGACGATGATCGCGGTCCGCCTGGTCGCCGACCGCGTCGTCGCGCGGACGGGCGCGGTGCGGTTCGTCCGCGTGGCGACCACGGTCGCCGTGCTGGGGTTCGCCCTGGTCCTCGCCGTGCCATCGCCGGTCGCCGGGGTGCTCGGCTTCGCCGTGGTCGGGCTCGGCGTCGCCGGGATCGTGCCGATCGCGTGGAGCGCGGCGAGCCGGAAGCAGGCGGACGCGCCGGGCCGGGCGGTCGCCGCCGTCGCCGCGTGCGGCTACCTGGGCTTCCTCGTGGAGCCCGTGCTGGTCGGCGCCCTGGCCACCCGGATCGGCCTGCACTGGGCGCTGTCGTCGGCGGTCGTCGTCACCTTCGCGATCCTGTTCCTGGCGCCGTCGCTGCGGGTGCGGGACCCGGCGCTCACGCGGTGAGCAGCCGCTTCAGGCCTTCGGCGGACGGACTGCCCGGCGCCGCCGTGTAGACGATCAGCCGGTGCTCGTGCCCCGGGACGGCGAGGATCTCGCAGTCCAGCTCCAGCGGGCCCGCGACCGGGTGGACGGTCCGCTTGGTCAGCGTCCGCTGCACGACGACTTCCCGCTCCGCCCAGAGCCGGGCGAACTCCGGGCTCTCGGCGAGCAGTTCGTCCACCAGGGACCGGACGGCGGCGTCGGCCGGGTACCGCCCGCCGGCGCGCAGGTCCGCGACGCACTGCCGGGCCAGCTCCAGCCGGTTCCCCGTGATCGTGTCGCCGGTGTCGAACAGCCGGCGCAGGCGGTTGCGCCGCTTCGGCGGCAGCGCGGCCGGGTCGCCGATCAGTGCGACCAGCATCCGGTTCCAGGCCACCAGGTCGTAGCCCGCGTCGATCACCATCGCCGGCACGGCGTCGAGCCGGTCGAGCAGCCGCAGGACGTTCCCGGGCACCGGCCGCGGCGACGGCGCCGGACCGGAGTCGGTCAGCCGCCGGAGGTACGCGTGTTCGTCGCCGGTCAGCCGCAGCGCGCGCCCGAGCGCGGTGAGGACCTGCTCCGACGGCCGCGGCCCCCGGCCCTGTTCGAGCCGCACGTAGTAGTCGACGGAAATCCCGGCCAGCAGCGCCACTTCCGTGCGCCGCAGCCCCGGCGTCTGCCGCCGTGGCCCGGGCGCGAGCCCGACGTCGGCGGCCTGCAGCCGGGCCCGCCGGCTGCGCAGGAACGCGCCCAGCTCCACCCTGTCCATCGTCCCATCATCACCCCGCGGCGGGGTGGTACCGCCAGTGCCTACCCCGGTCCGGGCACCCGGGACGAGCCTGGGCGCATGACGATTCTGGTGACCGGGGCCCGGGGGAACGTCGCCCGTGCCCTGGTGGCAAACCTGCTCGAAGCCGGGTACGAAGTCCGTGCGGCCGGCCGGGATCCGGGCCGCGCCCGGCTGCCCGGCGGCGTCGAGGTGGTCGCGGCCGACCTGGCCCGGCCCGAAGGCTGGGACGCGGCCTTGAGCGGGGTCACGAAGGCGTTCCTCTACGCCGGCACGGCCGGGCTCGGCGGGTTCCTCGCCCGGGCGGGCGGCCTGGCCCACGTCGTCCTGCTGTCCGCGGCGGGCGCCGACCCAGCGTCGGGCGACGCGATCACCCGTGCCCACGGCGAGGCCGAGCGGGCCGTGCGCGATTCGGGGACGCCGTGGACGTTCCTGCGTCCCGTGGGTTTCGCGGCCAACCGCCTGCTGTGGGCGGAGCCGATCCGCGCGGCGGGCGTGGTGCGCGACCCGTTCCCGGACTCGCACGCGGCGCTGATCCACGAGGCCGACATCGCCGCCGTCGCCGCGAGCGCGTTGACGTCGTCGGGGCATGCCGGCGCGGAGTACACGCTGACCGGACCGGAATCGCTCACCGTGCGGCGCCAGGCTTCGCTGATCGGCCGGGCGGCCGGACGTCCGGTCCGCGTCGAGGTCCAGGACCTCGACGACTACCGCCGCGAACTCACGGCGGCGTTCGCGGCCCGCGGCCTCGGCAACGTGGGTTCGGCCGACGTGGTCGAAGCCCGCATGCAGCGCCTGGCCGCCCTGGTGGGCCACCCCCAGCCGACGACGGCGACCGTCGCGGAGATCACCGGCCGCCCGGCGCGGGGGTTCGCCGAGTGGGCTGCAGACCACGCCGGGGATTTCGCGTGACCGGGTCGCGCAGCAGCCGGTCGCCGCCGACCTCCACGCGGCCGCCCGGCGCGGGCCGGGGATTTCGCGTGGCCGGGTCGCCGCCGATCTCCTCGCGGCCGCCCTGGCCGGGACTCGCGTGACCGGTCAGCCCTCGTGTTCGCGCAGCAGCCGCCGGACGGCTTTCCGGTCCCCGCCCACCTCCACGCGGCCGTCGGCGATCGCGGCGTCGAGGTCCGACGGCTTCTCGAGCAGGGCGTTCAACGTCGGCGGGTCGGTCCGGAGCGTGGCGTCCGGTGCCGCGGGTTCGCCCGGCTCGACCGTCAGGCGGCCGGGCTCGGTGCGGACCGTCCACACGCGAGCGTCCAGTTCGACGCGGTAGCACGCCGACCCGCGCGGGCGGGCGGAGCCGCGGAGGAACAGGAGCACCGAGGTGACGCCCAGGTTCGCGGACCGGGGGAGCGGGACCCGGGCGCCCCAGGCCCCCAGCGCGAGCACGACCGGCTCCAGTTCGCGGCCCCACTCCGTCAGCTCGTAGACGGTCGAGCCCGCCGGCGGCGGCAGTTTCCGGCGCGCCACGACGCCGTGGCCTTCGAGCTCCCGCAATCGGTCGGTGACGAGGTTCGAGCTCGCGCCCGGCAGCGCGCGCCGGACGTCGGAGAACCGCTGCGGCCCGAGCAGCAGCTCGCGCACGACGAGCAGCGCCCAGCGTTCGCCGACGACGTCCAGCGCGCGGGCGATCGTGCAGGCGTCCCCGTAGCTGCGGCTCGTCGGCATGGTGCCAATCTACAACTAAGAGGTTGTTTTTAACAACTAGCACGGAGTACGGTGGCGGTCTCGGACGTCGACGGGAAGGAACGGTCATGGGCCGGCCGGTCGTGCACTTCGAAATCATCGGCAGCGACCCCGCGCGGCTGCGCGGGTACTACGGCGAGCTGTTCGGCTGGGCGTTCGACACTTCGGGTCCCGTGTCGGACCAGGTGTCGGAGCCGGGCAACTACGGGTTCGTGGAAACGGACGGCATCCCGGGCGGCGTCGGCGGCGGCGCGGGACACGAGAGCCACGTCGTGTTCTACGTGGGCGTCCCGGACGTCGCGGCTGCGCTGGCCGAGGCCGAGCGGCTCGGCGGAACCCGCCGGATGGGCCCGGACCGCGCGCCGGGGCGGGACCTGGTCGTCGCCCACTTCAGCGACCCGGAAGGGAACCTGATCGGCCTCGCGGGCCCGGCCTGACGCTTGACCTCCACCTCGCTGGAGCTCCAAGACTGGCGGCATGACGATCTGGATCTGCGGAACCTGCGGGGTCGAGCACCCCGACACCGAACAACCCCCGGCCGGCGCGTGCGCGATCTGCGCCGACGACCGCCAGTGGGTCCCGGCCGCCGGGCAGGTGTGGACGACGTTGGACGAACTCGCCGCCGGCGGCCACGAAGTGGTGCACCAGGAACTGGAACCGGGCCTGCACCGCTTCAACCGGGAACCACCGTTCGGCATCGGCCAGTGGACGCACCTGGTCCGGACCGCCCGGGGCAACCTGCTGTGGGACCCGCCGAACCACCTCGACCCGGCGCTGGCCGCGAAGATCGAGGAACTCGGGGGCGCCGCGGTGATCGTGGCCGGCCACCCGCACATGTACGGCTCCCAGGTCTCCTGGAGCCACCGCCTCGGGCGCGTTCCCGTGCTCGTGCACACCGCCGACCGGCAGTGGGTGCGGCGGGAGGATCCGGTGCTCCGTGAGTGGTCCGGCACCGAGCGGATCCTCCCCGGCGTGACGCTCGTCGAGGCGGGCGGGCACTTCCCCGGTGCGGCGGTGGCCCACGTCGGGAACGACACCGGCGGCACCCTGCTGGCCGGCGACACGATCGTGCCGGTGGCCGCGGCCGGGTGGGTGACGTTCATGCGCAGCTACCCCAACAAGATCCCGCTCTCGGCCGCCCTGGTGCAGCGAATCGTGGACCGGCTCGAACCGTACGAGTTCGACCGGCTCTACGGCCTGCCCGGCGGCACGGTGCTGGGTGACGCCAAGGGCTCGGTGCGCCGGTCCGCGGAGCGCTACATCGCCTGGGTGAGCGGCGCGAACGACCACCTCGGCTGACTGCCGGGAGGAAGGTGCCGGCGGCGCCTTCCTCCCGGCGGGATCAGCGGGCGGGCTCGCCGAACCAGCGGGCGAGGTGGTCGTCCAGGTCCCGCTGATCGTCGCCGATCCAGGCGACGTGCCCGTCGGGGCGGAGCAGGACGCACGGAACGTCCAGGGCCGCGGTGGGATCCGCGAGGTGGTCGACGCGGTCCGACCAGCCGCCGGCGGTCAGGCGTTCGGTGCGGTCCAGCAGCAGGCCGCGGCCGCGATGCAGCAGGTCGTAGAGGCGGCCCGGTTTCACGTCGATGTCGCGCAGGCGGCGGCCGAGCAGGTCGGGACCTTCGCCGAAGTCGTAGCGGATGTCGATCGCGGTGATCTTCTCGATCAGGAAGCGGTTGACCTCGTCGAAGTCCATCAGTTCGGTGAACAGCCTGCGCAGGGCCCGCGGGCCCGGTTCGGGGGACAGCAGGGCGTTCTGGGCACGGGTGTTGTCCAGCACGTCCGCGGCGACCGGATGACGTTCGGCCTCGTAGGTGTCCAGCAGGGTGTCCGGCGCCCAGCCGCGGAGCTGCGCGGCCAGTTTCCAGCCGAGGTTGAAGGCGTCCTGGACGCCCAGGTTGAGGCCCTGCCCACCGGTGGGCGGGTGGATGTGCGCCGCGTCGCCGGCCAGCAGGACCCGCCCGACCCGATAGCGTTCGGCCAGCCGGGTCGCGTCCCCGAAACGGGACAGCCAGCGCGGGGAATGCACGCCGAAATCGGTGCCGGCGATGGCGCGCAGCCGGTCTTGGAAATCCTCGAGGGTGGGCGGTTCCGCGCGATCGCGGACGCCCTCGGCGGGGACGACGACGCTGTAGACGCCGGCGCCGAAAGGCCTGACCCAGAACGGTTTGTGGGTCTCTTGGACTTCGGCCACCTTGGCGGCGATCTCCTCCGGCGGCACCCCGGCTTCCATCTCGCCCATCAGCGTCTCGGTCCGCGAGGGCTCGCCGGGGAAGCCGACGCCGAGCAGTTTTCGCACGGTACTGCGCCCGCCGTCACAGCCGACGAGATAGCGCGTACGCAGCCGTTCTCCGTCGGCCAGTTCGACGGTCACCCCGTCGTCGTCCTGCTCGAACCCCGTCACCGCACCGCCGCGGCGGACCTCCGCACCCAGGTCGACCGCGTGTTCTTCGAGAAGGCGTTCGATGACCGGCTGCGGGATGCCCAAGAGGTAGGCGTGCGCGGAATCCAGGTCCCGGGGCGCGGGTTTGGCGATGGCGGCGAAGAAACCGGCAGCCGGACGCTGCCGTCCGTGCGCGAGAAGGCGATCCAGCAGTCCGCGCATGGCCATCAGCTCGAGGCTGCGGACGTGCAGGCCGACGATGCGGACGAACGACTTGGGCTCGGTTTCCTTCTCCAGCACGAGTACGCGCACACCGCGCAGCCGCAGTTCGCCGGCCAGGGTCGCGCCGGTCGGCCCGCAGCCGGCGATGATCACGTCGAACTTCGGAGAGTCCATGGTGGTGCCTTTCGGGAGTGCCTGGTGGTCGAGGCGCTCCCGGCGACACCTACGTCAGTCGCCGGCCGTGACGGGCAGGGGGAGCACCCACGTCGATACAGCGGTCATGGGTCTCACCTCCTCGGGCGGGTCACGGTCGGCTGCAAGGTACAAGCCCGGGCGCGACCCCGTCCAGTCCTTTTCCGGCCCCCGGCTCAGGCCGTCGGGCGGCCCGCTCCCGCGTAGTCGTCGCCGTCCCTGCGGTACGAGTGGACCTGCACCGCCTGGCCGGTCTGCGGCGCGTCGATCATCTGCTGGTTGCCGATGTACAGCCCGACGTGGTGGATCTTCGTCGCCGGCTCGCCGTAGAAGATCAGGTCGCCCAGCTGCGGGTCGGTCACGTGCGGGACGCTCCGGAACTGCGTGTCGGCCGTGCGCATCAGCTTGACCCCGGCGCTCGCGTACGCCGCCGTCGTCAAGCCCGAGCAGTCGAAGCCCGGGTCGTTGCCGCCGGTGCCGTTGCCGCCCCAGATGTAGGGGAGGCCGATCTTGTCGATGGCGAAGTTGACCGCGCTCAGCACCGCCGCGTTCGGCGCGGCCGAGCCCTGGCCGACCGTGCCGTAGACGTTGACCGTCGCCAGCGTCCGGTGCAGGAACAGCGGCGCCGCCTGCAGCGTGCTGACCGCGTCCCACCAGGTCTGGCCCTGGGACAGGTCGTGGCCGTCGGCGCACAGCGCCCGCCCGGTGGTCAGGGCCGCGTCGTCGATGTTCTGCACGTCGGGCTTCCCGCCCGAGTAGCTCGCCTGGTACTGGCCCCAGATGGCGGGGGACAGCTGCATCGGCCCGGCGGCGTTCGCCGTCGAGACGACCTTGTTGTAGAAGTCGCGCACCTCGATCGTGCCGAGCGGCTTGTCCAGCACCCCGGTGGTGCCGAGCTGCCCGCTGCGCGCCCGGCCGTGGTCGGAGGTCACCTTGCCGACCGCGGCCAGCGTCACCCACGACAGGTGACAGCCCGGGACGTCCTTGCCCAGCTTCGTCGTCGCCTTCGCGTAGCCGACCATCGCGCGCAGCGGGATGTCGAGCCACTGGCTGGTCTTGGACGCCCAGGCGTCGAACTCGCTCGCTTCCGGCACCTTCGGCGGCGTCGGCGTCTGCGGCGTGGTCTTCGGGGCGGACGTCGTCGTCGGCGGCGGCGGCATTGTCGCGGCGGCGTTCGTGGTTGCCTGCTGCTTCGGCGCCAGCTGGACGCCGACGACCAGCGCGGCCGCGACCACGACCACGGCGGACACGACGATCGCGGCCTTCCGGCGGCGCGGTTCGCGGGGCGTCTCGTCCGCGACGACGTCGGGTTCTTCGCTCACCGGGCGGCCCCGGTCAGCCGGTCGAGCACGAAGCCGCGCAGGCCGTCGAGGTCGGTGTCCATGGCGACCTCGATCGGACGGCCGGGGCTGAACTGCGGGTCGTCCTCGCCGAGCCGCCGCCGGTCGACCAGGGTCTGCCCGCGTGCCGGGCCGAGCCCGCAGTCGACGTCGACGCGGTAGGTCTCGGTGTGCAGGATCCCCGGCGAGATGGCCTCGGCGACCGCGACGGCGTCGTGCATGACCATCCGGTCCTCGCCGAACACGCGCGTGTAGTGCTGCCGGTAGGTCGAGGTGAGGCCTTCGAGGGTGGCGCCGACCGGCCCCGACGCCGCGAGCTTCGCCAGCCACTCGCCGTCGACGGCGCAGCGGTGGGTGAGGTCGAGCGGCACGAGCACGACCGGGACGTCCTCCTCGACCAGCACCCGGCGGGCCGATTCAGGGTCGCTCCAGATGTTGAACTCGGCGGCGGTGGTGCTGTTGCCGAACGTCACGCCGCCGCCCATGATCACCAGCCGCGCGATCTTCGCCGCCGCGCCCGGGTGCGCCGCGAGCAGCGCGGCGATGTTCGTCAGCGGTCCGATCGGCGCGATGGTCACCGGCTCGTCGGCGGTTTCCAGCAACTCGAGCATCAGGCTGACGGCGTCGCGCTCTTCGAGCGGCCGGCTCGCCTCGGGCAGGGTGTAGGAGTGGCCCGACAGGCCGTCGCCGCCGTGGACCTCCTTGGCGTCGCGCGGCTTGGAGTAGACGAGCGGCCGCGCGGCTCCGGCGGCCACGGGCACGTCGGTGCGGCCGAACAGCTCCAGCAGCCGCCGCGCGTTCGAAGTCGTCCGCTCGATCGGGACGTTGCCGAACACCGACGTCACGCCCAGCAGGTCGACGTCCGGGGACAGCGCCGCCAGCGCGATCGCCAGCGCGTCGTCGACGCCCGGGTCGGTGTCGATGATCAGCTTCGTGCCCATCCAGCTCCCCTTGCCCGTGAACCCGTCCCGCACACAGGTTACGGTCACGGGCATGACGTCGATGTGGGGTGCACCCGCGCTGTCGCGGGTGCGGGCCTGGCGGCGCGCCCGGCGCGACCCGCGGCAGGCGAAGTTCCTGACCGCCGACTCGCTGCGCTGGGTGCTGCGAAACCGCGCGTACACGCCCTGGTACCTGGTCCGGTACTACCGGCTGCTCAAGTTCCGGCTCGCCAACCCGCACATCATCCTGCGCGGGATGCTCTTCCTCGGGAAGAACGTCGAGATCCACTGCCGGCCGGGGTACGGGCGGCTGGAGATCGGCCGCTGGGTGCACATCGGCGACGGCAACGCCATCCGCTGCCACGAGGGTTCGCTGCGGATCGGCGACAAGTCGGTGTTCGGCCGCCAGAACGTGATCAACTGCTACCTCGACATCGAGCTCGGCGCGGCCACGCTGGTCGCCGACTGGGTGTACATCTGTGACTTCGACCACGTCATCGCCGACATCCACGTGCCGATCAAGGACCAGGGCATCGTGAAGTCGCCGGTGCGGATCGGGCCGGACACCTGGCTCGGCACGAAGGTCAGCGTGCTGAAGGGCACCCGCATCGGCCGTGGTTCGGTGCTGGGCGCGCACGCGGTCGTCCGCGGGGACATCCCGGACTACTCGATCGCGGTCGGCGCGCCGGCCCGGGTCGTCCGCAACCGCGAAGACGACTACGCCGCCGACGCCGCCCGTCGCGAGGCTGTCGCGGACATGGCCCGCAAGGCGAACAAGGCGCTGCAGAAGACCCTCGGCGAGCAGTAGATCTACTCAGGTTTTCCGCCCTCGTCCTGGCCATACTGACCGGGTGGGGGAACTCCGGACCGCCTGGTCGTCGCTCGTGCTGGCGCTGTGTGCCGTCGGCCTGCTGCTCGTCGTCCCGTTCCTGGTGCTGCTCGGTTTCCTGGCGAGCATCCCGGTGTTCGGCGAAGCCGGCGACGGCGCGGACGGCTACCTGACGTGGGCGGCCTGGCTCGGCGCCGGGTTGCCGCTGGTCGGCGTGGTCGTCGCGGCGGCCGCGCGGCGTCGGGGGTGGACGTGGTTCTTCGGGATCTGCCTGGCCGTCGCCGCCGCGGTCGCGGCGCTGAGCTGGGCGGACGAGCTCCGGCACGCCCCGCCCCCGTCGCCGGGGCCGCGCCACTGCGTCGAGCGCAGCGGCGGCGGCAACGACTGCCCGGGCGGCTGACCTACTCCTCGAACGTCATCTCCGGCGGCGGCCGCCGGAAGCCGCGGGTGATCGCCGCCAGGACGACGACGCCGATCGCCAGCCAGACCAGGCCGAACACGAGCGCGATGCCGTCCAGGTTGACCAGCAGCCACAGATCGACCACGGCGCCGATCACCGGGAACACCACCCAGGTCAGCACGCGTTTCCCGGCCCGGTCGCGCAGCCAGGTCGCGACCACGCTGACGTTGACGAAGGTGAACGCCGTGAACGCGCCGAAGTTGATGAACGACGTCGACGTGCTGACGTCCAGCGCCAGCGCGACCAGCCCCACCAGCCCGGTGAGGACGATGCCGAACACCGGCGTCGCGAACCGCGGCTGGAGCTTGCCGAAGACGCGCGGCAGGACACCGTCGCGGCCCATCGCGAACATCAGCCGGGACGCGCTCGCCTGCGCGGCGATCCCCGACGCGAACTGCGCCACGACGAGACCGGCGAGGAAGAACGACGCGAAGAGGTTGCCGCCGATCGTCGTCGCGATTTCGAACGCGGCGGACGACTCGTCGGTGAACGCGCTGCCCGGGTGGGCGAGCTGGGTGAAGTAGGCGAGCACGACGAAGATGCCGCCGCCGATGAGCGCGGTCAGCAGGATGGCGCGCGGGATCGTCCTGCGCGGCTCGATGGTCTCCTCGGTCAACGTCGTCACGGCGTCGAAGCCGAGGAAGGAGTACGTCGCGAGCGCGGCGCCGCCGGAGACCATGCCCAGCGTGGTGCCCGCGTGGAAGAACGGCTGCGTGCTCGCCAGCGAGCCGCCGACGTGCAGCACCTGCTTGACCGAAAGCACGACGAAGAACCCGATCACGAGGATCTGGAACGCCATCAGGACGAAGTTGGCCTTTTCGGCGATCTTGATGCCGAGGACGTTGAGGATGGTCGTCACCGCGATGAAAGTGATCAACCAGATCCAATTCGGCACGGCGGGGAACTCGGCCGAGAGGTAGGCGCCGCCGATCAGCCAGATGACCATCGGCAGGAAGAAGTAGTCGAGCAGCACCGCCCAGCCGACCAGGAACCCGGCGCGCGCGTCGACCGCTTTCCGGACGTAGGTGTAGGCCGACCCGGCGACGGGGTGGGTGGCGGCCATCTTCCCGTAGCTCGCCGCCGTGAACAGCATCGCGACCAGCGCGAGGAGGTAGGCCGAGGGCACGGTGCCCTCGGTCGTCGTCGCGACGATGCCGAACGTGCCGAGCACGATCAGCGGCGCCATGTAGGCGAGCCCGAACAGGACGACGCCGGGCAGGCCGAGCCGGCGCTGCAGGGCGGCCGGGGCCGCGGCCGTGGTGGTCATCGGTCGTCTCCTTCTTGTGGACGCCAGCGGTCCGGGTCGATCCGGCCCTGGTAGAGCGGCAGGCGCAGGGGTGCGTCGGCGGGGGTGAACTGCGCCCACATGCGGTTGGTGCCCGCGGTGCCGTCGCGTCGGACGCGGGCCACCTCGTCGAGGTCGATCGTGTGGGCGAGGACGCCGTCGTCCGGGCCGGGCAGTGCGCCCAGGACGTCGCCTTCCGGGCCGACGAGCAGGCTGTCGCCCATGCCGAGCGGGCCGGCCGTGTTCACGCTGGCGACGAAGACCTGGTTGACGATGGCGTTCGCCCGGGCCAGGACCAGTTCCTGAGCCCGGTCGGGGGTGGTGGTCTGCACGGGGTTGAGCACGAGTTCGGCGCCCATCCAGGCCAGGTGACGGGTGACTTCGGGGAACCAGGCGTCGTAGCAGATCGAGAAGCCGACGCGGCCGGCGTCGGCCAGATCGGCGACGACGAAGCGGTCGCCGGGGTCGTACGGCTCGTACGGCCGCCAGGGGAAGACCTTGCGGTACCAGCCGGCGAGCTCGCCTTGCGGGGAAAAGACCAGGGCGGTGTTGAACAGCTCGCCGTGGTCGCCGGTTTCGCACACCGTGCCGGGCGCGAGCCAGATGCCCAGGTCGCCGGCCAGTTCGGCGAGCTCCTTGGTGCGGTTTCCGGCCAACGGCTGGGCGGCGGCCCGGAGCTGCTCGGTGCGTTCGCCGCCTTCGCCGCCTTCGCTGTTGACGCCGCAGAGGTGCAGCTCCGGGAAGGCGGCCAGGCGCGTGTCCGGGAACCGGCGAAGGACGGCCTCGACCTCGCCCGCGAACCCGGCGTCTCCGGCGGGGCGGGGCGGCGCTTGCACCAGGGCGATCGGCAGGGGGCGCGGCATGGACGAAAAATAGTCCATCTTGAACACTTAAACAAGAGTGCTCAAGATGAGCAGTTTGTGCGGTACGGTCGGTTCATGGCGACCGCAGATCTGAGCGCGCCCGCGTTGACCGGGATCCGGCGGCTGTCGGCACTGGACACCGTCCGCGCCCGGATCGCCCTCGCCGTGGAGCTCGGCCTGCTGAAGCCGGGGGAGCGCCTGCCGGCGAACGGCGAGATCGCGCGGGCCCTCGGCGTCGCCGAGATCACCGTGCGGCGGGCGCTGGAGTCCCTGGCCGAAGACGGGCTGATCGAACGCCGCCGCGGTCGTGCGGGCGGGACGCTCGTGGCCGAAAACCCGCCGGCGGAGCGGGTCCGCGAGGTGGGCGCCTACCGCGAGTCGGCCGCCGAGGTCCGCGAGCTGATCGACCACCGGCTGGTGCTGGAGGTGGGCTTGGTGCAACTGGTGGCGAAGCGCGCATCCGACCTCGGGCGGCTGCGGACGCTGGTCGCCCGGATGGACACGGCGGCGGGCTGGGCGGAGTTCCACGAGCTCGACGCGGAATTCCACCGGACGGTGGCCGCCCCCGGCCCGGCCGCGGCGGTCGCGCAGTACGAGGTGGTGCTGGCGGAGCTGTACCGGTTCTACCTGCCGTACCCGATGGCCAAGCTGCGCGACTCGAACCGCGACCACGCGCGGTTGGTGAAGGCATTGGCCTCAGGCGACCCCGACGCGGCGGCGCGGGTCACGCGCAGGCACGTACGCGGGTTGCACCAGACGATGTTCGTGGGCCTCGGCTGAGTCGGAGAGGCATCGGGTCGGCCGAGGCGGTGGCCATCGGGTCAACCCGCCTTTGCGGCGGCGGGCGTTGCTCGCCGGATGGCTGGCCGGGTTCGCGGCGCGTGGGCGTCGGGTCATCGCCGCCTTTGCGACACCCGGCCGATCGGCGGTGAGCATCGGCTGATCGGCCGATCTCCCCACCGGCTGCGCCCGCCACCCTGAGCTCATGTCGATCACCCGGTTCGCCGTTCCGCTGCTCACCGCGGCGGCGCTGCTCCCCGCCGTCCCCGCGGTCGCCGCCGCCGACGGGCTCTCCTGGCAACTCTGCTCCGCCGTCGCGAAGGGCTGGGACCCCGGCGACCACCGCACCGAGTGCGCGCTCGTCCCCGTCCCGCTGGACTACGCCGACCCGGGTGGTCCGGAAATCGACATCGCCGTGAGCCGGATCCGGGCGACCGGCGAGCGGACCGGGGCCGTGCTGCTGAACCCCGGCGGTCCCGGCCAGTCCGGCCTCGACATGCCCCGCAGCATCGCCGACAGCCACGCCGCCGGCATCGGCGTCCACCACGACCTCGTCGGCTTCGACCCGCGCGGGGTCGGCTACAGCGCCGATCTGCCGTGCGCCGTCGACGTCCAGGAGCCGGATCCCGGCCTCCCGGACAAGGAGAAGGCCCGCGAAGCCGCGGAGCGCGCCGCCAAGGCCAACCGCGAGTGCGTCGCCGCGCACCCCGCCTTCGTCCGCAACCTGACCACGCCGACGATCGCCCGCGATATGGACCGCATCCGCGTGGCGCTGGGCGAAGACAAGATCGGCTACTACGGCGTCTCCTGGGGCACCGCCCTCGGCGCGCAGTACCGGACGCTCTTCGACGACCACGTCGACAAGATGCTGCTCGACTCCGTCATGCCGCCCGATCTGAACGTCACGGCGATGGACGACGGCCAGGCGACCGCCGGCGAGAACACCTTCCACGACTTCGCGTCCTGGATCGCCCGCTACGACGCCGTCTACCACTTCGGGACCACGGAGCCGGTGGTCGCGAAAGCCCTGCTCGACCTGCGGGCCGAGCTGACCGCCCACCCGCGCGGCGACGTGGACGGCGCGACCGTCAACGGCATGCTCGCCAACCCCCGCCGCGACTGGGCCGACCTGGCCCAGCAGCTGGCAGCGATCCGCGACGGCGGCACAACATCACCCGATCGTGCGAAGCAGCCGGGACAGCTCGGCTGGGACGGCGAGGCCCACGCGTTCAACCACTTCCAGCAGACGGCCCTGCTCTGCAACGAGTCGGCGAGCCCCCGCGACTTCGAGACCGTCTGGCAGCACCGTCTCGACCGGATGCGGCGCCTGCCGGTCGCGGGTGGCTACGGCTTCTACGAACAGCTTTGCGTCGGCTGGCCCCTGCCCGCGCGGCCCTGGACCTTCACGGCCGGGACGAGCCCAGTGCAGCTGGTCGGCCACGTCTACGAGCCGGTCACGCCGATCGGCTGGGCGATCGGCATGCGCCGGCGGATCGGCGGCGCGCTGATGACGATCGAGGACGACGCCCACGGCTCGCTGTCGTCACTGCCCTGCGCCGCAGCCGCGGTCACGTTCTTCGACACGGGCACGACGACGTCGAAGTCGTGCCCCGGCGAGCCGGTCCCGGCGCCGTGACTCAGGTGCGGGCGCGCAGCTGGTCGCGGACCTCCATCAGCGCGAAGCCGAGCAGGTTGAGCCCGCGCCAGTAGTCCGGCTTGGCCGCGTTCTTCTCTTCGCGGGCGAGGCCGGTGCCCCAGACGAGGTCCTTCTTGGACGCCTCGACGAGCACCGCCTCGCCGGTCCCGAGGAGGAACCGGCGCAGGTCGCGGTGGGCGCGGAACTTGGCCAGGTTGCCGTCGACGACGATGTCGAACCGGTGGCGCTCCCAGGTGGCGGCGTCGAACCCGGCGACCTCGCGGCCGAGCACCTTCGCCGTCTTCGGGTCGGGCGTGGTCCGGATCAGCTCCGCCTTCTCGTGGTCTCCGAACAGCGACGCCTTGCCGGCCATCATGTAGTGCTCGGCGGTGGGGTAGACGACGCCGTCGGCCTCGAACGGGTCGAGCCACCACTGGCTCAGGCAGCTCGCCGTCACCCGCCCGGACTTCGACGGCGTGTGGCCGTAGAACAGCAGGTATTCGGGCTCCGCACCCTCGTGGACCTTTTCGCGCAACGCCTCGACACTGCGGACCCCGTCGACCTTCACCATCCGACTAGTGGACCACGTGCTCAAAGCAGGAAGTGGAACAGGGGGCTGCCCGGCTCGATCCGCTCCACCTGCAGGGGGCTCGCGTCCATCCGGGCCAGCAGTCCCGGGAGGTCGGACGACCGGGCGATCTCCACGCCGACCAGCGCCGGGCCCATCTCGCGGTTGGTGCGCTTGACGTACTCGAAGCGGGTGATGTCGTCCTCGGGGCCGAGCACCTGCTCGAGGAACCGCCGCAGCGCGCCCGGCTCCTGCGGGAACCCGACCAGGAAGTAGTGCTTCAGCCCTTCGTGCATCAGCGAGCGTTCGAGGATCTCGCTGTAGCGGCTGACGTCGTTGTTGCCGCCGGAGACCAGGCACACGACGGTCTGGCCCGGCTCGACGTCGACGACCGTGCCGAGCGCCGCCGCGGCGAGCGCGCCCGCGGGTTCGGCGATGATGCCGTCGGACTGGTACATCGCCAGCATCTCGGTGCACACCGCGCCCTCGGCGACCGCGGTCAGCTCGGCGCCGCTTTCGCGGATCAGCGGGTAGGTGACGCCGCCGGCCTCGCGGACGGCGGCGCCGTCGACGAACGAGTCGAGCTGGGGCAGCCGCACCGGCCGCCCGGCGTCCAGCGCCGCCGCCATGCAGGCCGCGCCCGCGGGCTCGACGCCGACGATCCGGACCTCCGGGTGCCGCTCGCGCAGCCAGCTGCCGACGCCGGCGAGCAGCCCGCCGCCGCCGACCGGCACGACCACGACGTCGGGGACGAAGCCCAGCTGCTCGATGACCTCCACCGCGACCGTGCCCTGGCCGGCGACGGTCCGGATGTCGTCGAACGCGGGCACCAGCGTCGCGCCCGTGCGCTGGGCGTCCTCGTTGGCCGCGGCGAAGGCGTCTTCGTACGTTTCGCCGACGACGATGACCTCGATGTGCGCGCCGCCGAGCGTCGCGATGCGTTCGCGCTTCTGCCGCGGCGTCGTCCCGGGCACGTACACGCGGCCGCTGGCGCCCAACCGGCGGCACGCGTACGCGACGCCCTGGGCGTGGTTGCCCGCGCTCGCGCAGACGACGCCGAGCTGCCGGGTCGGCTCGTCGAGCTGGACGATGAAGTTGTAGGCGCCGCGGATCTTGTACGACCGGACGGTCTGCAGGTCCTCGCGCTTCACCCAGACCTGGGCGTCCACCCGGGACGACAGCCGCGCGCTCGGCTCCAGCGGCGTGCGGGTCACCACCCCGGCCAGCCGCTCGGCGGCCTTTTCGATGGTCGCGGCGGTCACCGTGTCGATGTCGTGCACCCCGATGAATCTACGACTCGCGCGTCCCGGGCAACCTCCCGGGCCTCCGGGCGCATCAGAGGGGTGACGAACAGGATGGGGGGCGCCGATGGACGCCGGTTTCACGGAGTACGTGACCGCGCGGACGGCTTGGCTGCGCAAGGTCGCGTACCTGCTCTGCGGGGACTGGCACCGCGCCGACGATCTGGTCCAGTCGGCGATCACCCGGCTCTACGCGAACTGGCCGCGGGCCGCGCGGGCGGACAACCTCGACGGCTACGCCCGCCGGACGCTGGTCAACACGTTCCTCGCCGAGCAGCGGACGTCCTGGTGGCGGCGGGTCGACCTGCGCGGAACGGACCACGATCCGCCCGCGAATGGCCCGGACGTCGACACGGCACTCGACCTGCGGGCCGCGCTCGACCGGCTGCCGGCGCGGCAGCGCACCACCGTCGTGCTGCGTTACTTCTGCGACCTGCCGGTCGCCGACACCGCCCGGGCACTGGGGTGTTCCGAGGGCACCGTCAAGAGCCAGACCGCGAAGGCCGTCGACGCGCTGCGCGAGCTGCTGCGCGAGCCGATTCCGGAGGGACGAGCATGACCGACCACGAGCTGGCCACGAAGCTGAAGGAGCTGGCCGACGCGCCCGCGCCGCCGCCCCGGATCGACCTCGACCGGGCCCGCCGGCTGGGGGGACGTCGTCGGCGCACGCGGACCACGGCGCTGGTCGTCGGCTGCACCGCGGTGGTGACGGCCGCGGGCCTGACCGCCGTGTCGGTGTTCCGGACCACGCCACCGCCCGCACCGGCGGCCGTCCTGCCCCAGCCCGCGCCCGTCGCGCCGGCGCCCACCGACAACCCGCTGGTGACGAAGGCGAGCTTCGGCTGGCTGCCGGAGCCGATCAAGGGCATCGAGTACGGCGTCGGCGGCCACGGCGACTACGCGCTGGCCATCGGCCGCGGCGACCTGGCGCCGATGATCTGGCTCGCGGTGTACGACCAGGAGCCGCCGTTGGACCGCAGACGTGACATGGGCGGGCGGGCGGTGCGCGTCCCGGTCCGGGTCGGCGACCGCGACGGCTACTGGGTCACGGCCGACGCGAGGGACCCGCTGAACCACGGCAACAGCTACCTGCGCTGGCCGACCGGGGACGGCCGCTGGGCCGAGCTGAACGCCTACTACCTCGCCCTTCCCGACCTGCGGCAGGTCCTGCTGCGCGTCGCCGGGGAGGTGACGTTCGCGAACCGCGCGGTGCCCTTGCCACTGCACGTCACCGGTCTGCCGGAGACGTTCCGCGTCGCCGACGTCAACCTGTGGCGCCGTCCCGACACCGACAACGTCCCGTGGCGGGCGGTGCTCCAGTACTCGTCGAACAGCGCACTGGCGACGATCACCGTCTCCCTCCCCGGCGGCCAGGCGGACGGCCTCGGCAAGCCCGTGTGCACGACGAAGAACGGGCTGCAGGCGTGCGTCGCGATCGACCAGCCGAAGGCGGCGGGCATCACGTCGAAGGAGCTGCTGGGCCGGATCACGCTGATCGGCCCGGACGAGGCGAAGTGGACTCCGCACGTGATCGGCTGATCAGCCCTTCGGCACCGCGGGGTAGGGGACGAAGGTGCTCGTGTTCTCGTCCACCGTGAGCTGCTTGCCGATCGTCGGGAACGCGCGCTGCGAGCACGCCGGGCGTTCGCAGACTTTGCAGCCCATGCCGATCGGGGTCGCCGCGGCGGGTTCGTCGAGGTCGAGGCCGGTCGAATAGACGAGCCGCCCGGCGTGGCGCAGTTCGCAGCCGAGACCGACCGTGAACGTCTTTCCCGGGCTGCCGTAGCCGCCGATGTTGCGCGACACCGTGCGCGCGACCCAGAAGTAGCTCTTGCCGTCGGGGAGCGTCGCGATCTGGGTGAGGATCTTGCCCGGCTGGGTGAACGCCTCGTAGATGTTCCACAGGGGACAGGCGCCCCCGACGCGCGAGAAGTGGAACCCGGCCGCGGACTGCCGCTTCGACATGTTCCCGGCCCGGTCCACCCGCACGAACGAGAACGGCACCCCGCGCTGCTTGGGCCGCTGCAGCGTGGACAGCCGGTGGCACACGGTCTCGAAGCCGACGCCGTAGTGGTCGCACAGCCGCTCGATGTCGTAGCGGAACCGCTCGGCCGTGGCCAGGAACGGTCCGTAGGGGAGGATCAGCGCCCCGGCGAAGTAGTTCGCCAGGCCGACCCGGGCGAGCGACCGCGCGGCAGGACCGGAGAACGCCCACGAGTCGGCCAGCTCGGTGATCAGGTCGTCGTACTCGAGCAGCGCGATCTGCGAAGCCATCCGGAACGCCTGCTGCCCGACCCGAAGGCTCGGCGCCAGCCGCAGCACCCGCGTCACCGGCTCGTAGCGGTGCTGCTGGCCGGCGGCCTCGTCGATGCCTTCGCTGGTGACCTCGACGCCGTAGCGCTGCGAAAGGCGTTCCTTCAGCGCGCTGAGCACCTGGCCGCGCTGCAGCGGGATGTCGGCGGCCATCTTCTCGGCGCGTTCGTCCAGCTCGGCGACGTAGTTCTCGCGCTCGTAGAAGAAGTCGCGCACCTCTTCGTGCGGCAGGGGCGCGGCGGCGCTGCCGTGCAGGCCCAGGCCGTTTTCCGTGGTCAGCGCGGCGGTGTTCTCGACGGCGTTGCGGTAGCTGCGGTGCAGCTTGACCAGCGCCTGCGCGATCGCGGGCAGGTTCGTGGCGAGCTCGTTCAGCTCGCCCATGGTGACGTCGACGCCGAGGGCCTCGTCGAGCAGCGCTTCCTTGACGTCCGCGACCAGCCGCGAGGTGTCGTTGTTGGCGAAGAACTCCGTGTCGACGCCGAACGCCTGCGTGATCCGCAGCAGCACGGGGACGGTCAGCGGGCGCGAGTTGTGCTCGATCTGGTTGAGGTAACTGGGTGAGATCTCCAGCACACGGGCGAGGTCCGCCTGGCTCATCGCCCGGCTTTCGCGGAGGTGCCGCAGCCGCGCGCCGGCGAAAGTCTTCTCCATTCGTGCCCTCCTTTCCGGAAGGTTTCCGGTCCTGAACGGTTACGTGAACGGTCAAGAACGCGGATTTTCGCGGTGCTTGCGAACCGGCGATTCGCAACCTTTGCAAAGAGCGTACGGACCCTTCGCACAAATTGGCAAATTGGACAACTGGACCCGATTTTCGCTGCCGTGTCAGGGTCTGACCAAGCAAGGCGAGCAATCGCAAACTTCGCAACACCGGGAGTACCGATGACGGAACAGGCCAAGCAGGCGGCCGCGGAGCTGGCCGCGCAGTGGGCGAGCGACCCCCGCTGGGCTGGCGTCCAGCGCTCCTACTCGGCCGAAGACGTGATCAAGCTGCGCGGCAGCGTCGTCGAGGAGCACACGCTGGCCCGCCGCGGTGCGGAGAAGCTGTGGAACCTCCTGCACACCGAGGACTACATCCACGCGCTGGGCGCCCTGACCGGTAACCAGGCCGTGCAGCAGGTCCGCGCGGGCCTGCAGGCCATCTACCTGTCCGGCTGGCAGGTCGCGGCCGACGCCAACCTGTCGGGCCAGACCTACCCGGACCAGAGCCTCTACCCGGCCAACTCGGTGCCGGCCGTGGTCCGCCGCATCAACAACGCGCTGGGCCGCGCCGACCAGATCACCTGGGCCGAAGGCAACACGGACATCGACTGGTACGCGCCGATCGTCGCCGACGCCGAGGCCGGCTTCGGTGGCCCGCTCAACGCGTTCGAGCTGATGAAGGGCATGATCGCCGCCGGCGCCGCGGGCGTGCACTGGGAAGACCAGCTCGCGTCCGAGAAGAAGTGCGGCCACCTCGGCGGCAAGGTCCTCATCCCGACCAAGCAGCACGAGCGCACGCTGAACGCCGCGCGCCTCGCGTCCGACGTGCTGAACGTGCCGACCCTGGTCGTCGCCCGCACCGACGCGCAGGCCGCGACGCTGCTGACCAGCGACGTCGACGAGCGCGACCAGCAGTTCCTCACCGGCGGCCGCACCGCCGAGGGCTTCTACGAGGTCCGCAACGGCATCGAGCCCTGCATCGAGCGTGGCCTGGCCTACGCCCAGTACGCCGACCTCCTCTGGATGGAGACCTCGGAGCCGGACCTCGAGGTGGCGCGCAAGTACGCCGAGGCCATCAAGGCGAAGTTCCCGGACCAGATGCTGGCCTACAACTGCTCGCCGTCGTTCAACTGGAAGAAGCACCTGGACGACGCGACGATCGCGAAGTTCCAGCGCGAGCTCGGCCACATGGGCTACAAGTTCCAGTTCATCACGCTGGCCGGCTTCCACGCGCTGAACTACTCGATGTTCGACCTGGCGCACGGCTACGCCCGCGAGGGCATGACCGCCTACGTCGACCTGCAGGAGCGCGAGTTCGCTTCGGAGAGCCGCGGCTACACCGCCACCAAGCACCAGCGCGAGGTCGGCACCGGCTACTTCGACAACGTCGCGACGGCGCTGAACCCGGAGAGCTCCACCACGGCGCTCAAGGGCTCCACCGAAGAAGCCCAGTTCCACTGATCCCGGCCGCGGCCGGCGGCGGCACCCCCCCTCCGCCGCCGGCCGCGTCCCTCCCTCTTTCCTTCCCTGCCCACAGCTCGCGGAGGCACCCCATGGTTGATCGGCTGAACTACCGCATCGAGGTCACCGGACCGGTCGAGGGCCGGTTCGCGGAGATCCTCACCCCGGCGGCACTCGACTTCCTGGCCAAGCTGGACAACACGTTCGCCGGTCGCCGGCGCGAGCTGCTCGACGCCCGCCGCACGCGGCGCGAGGAACTGCAGTCCGGCGAGAAGCCGCTCGGCTTCCTGCCGGAGACCCGCCGGATCCGCGACGACGAGTCGTGGCACGTCGCCCCGACCGCGCCCGGTCTGGAGGACCGCCGCGTCGAGATCACCGGCCCGACCGACCGCAAGATGACGGTCAACGCGCTGAATTCCGGCGCGAAGGTGTGGCTGGCGGACTTCGAAGACGCGACGTCGCCGACGTGGCACAACGTCATCGACGGCCAGCTCAACCTGTTCGACGCGATCCGCCGCAACATCGACTTCACCACCGAGGCCGGTAAGCACTACGCCATCGGCGACGACCCGGCGACGATCGTCGCGCGCCCCCGCGGCTGGCACCTGGTGGAGAAGCACATCCGCATCGACGGCCGCCCGGTGTCGGCGAGCCTGGTCGACTTCGGCCTGTACTTCTTCCACAACGCGCGTCAGCTGGTCGCCCGCGGCGTCGGCCCGTACTTCTACCTGCCGAAGCTGGAGAACCACCTCGAAGCGCGGCTGTGGAACGACGTCTTCCTCCTGGCGCAGCGCGAGCTCGGCATCCCGCGCGGCACGATCCGCGCGACCGTGCTGATCGAGACGATCACCGCCGCCTTCGAGATGGACGAGATCCTCTACGAGCTGCGCGAGCACGCGGCGGGTCTCAACGCGGGCCGCTGGGACTACATCTTCAGCATGATCAAGAACTTCGCCGCGCACGGCGCCGACTTCGTGCTGCCGGACCGCGCGCAGGTCACGATGACCGTGCCGTTCATGCGCGCCTACACCGAGCTGCTCGTGCAGACCTGCCACAAGCGCGGCGCGCACGCCATCGGCGGCATGGCCGCGTTCATCCCGAGCAAGGACCCGGAGGTCAACGCGACCGCGATCGAGAAGGTCCGCGCCGACAAGGAACGCGAGGCCGGCGACGGCTTCGACGGCTCCTGGGTCGCGCACCCCGGCCTGGTCCCGGTCTGCCGCGAGGTCTTCGACCGCGTGCTCGGCGGCTGGCCCAACCAGCTCGGCAAGCTCCGCGAAGACGTCCACGTCACGGCGGAGGACCTGCTCGACGTGGCCAGCGCCGGCGGCGAGGTCACCGAAGCGGGCGTGCGCGCGAACATCAACGTCGCCCTGCGCTACGTCGACGCGTGGCTGCGTGGCACCGGCGCCGCGGCGATCCACAACCTGATGGAAGACGCGGCGACCGCGGAAATCGCGCGGTGCCAGGTGTGGCAGTGGATCCGCAACGGCACGAAGCTCGAGGACGGCACCGCGCTGACCCGCGAGCTCGCGGTCGAGTTCCTGGACGACGAGCTGACCAAGGTCCGCGCGGACCTCGGCGAGGGCAACCGCCTCGACGACGCCCGCGAGATCTTCACCGAGACCGCGCTGGGCGAGAAGCTGCCCAGCTTCCTCACCACGGGTGCCTACGCGCGGTACCTTACGGACGCCCGGTAGCAGGGCCCCGGCCTCCCCTACCTGACGAGGGGAGGCCGGATCCACACTGGTTGGGATGGTGTGGACCGGACCGGTCCGGTCGGCGGTGGCTCCCCGCCGACCGGACCGGTCCCTTTCTCCGTCAGCCCACCGCGTACGCCCGGATCACGGTCTGGCGCACGGTGTTCCCGCTGTCGTCGCTCGCGCTCGCCCGCAGCGAGACGGACCCGCTCGCCGGGTTCCGCACCACGACCGTCCAGTGGTCCCCGGTCCGCGTCGTCACCGCGGGCTGCCAGGTGCGTCCGTCGTCGGTGGACATTTCGACAGCCAGCTTGGTCCCGGCACCCCCGCCTTGCCGCTCCACGAACGCAGGGATCGTGAAGAACCGGTTGCCCGGCGCGCGGTTGCGGAGGTCGACGGCGGGCGCGAAGCGGGCCGTCAGCAGCGGCAGGGCCTGGCCGTCCGCGGCGGCCGACGAGCGGAACCCCCACTCCGCCGAGACGTCCGTCCACAGTGGCCACCAGCCGGTGTGCCGGTGGGCCTCGGCGGTGAGCCGGTACGCGCCGTCGGCGTCCGGCACCGGGATCGCCGCGAGCGTGGGTTCGCCCGACGGCGCGACGGGAACCACGACGCCGTCCCGGGTGAGACCCACCGAACCGGTGTCGCCGGCGAACGCCTCGGGCTTGCGCGGCCGGCCGGCGGCGTCGCCGAACAGCGGCAGCCACAGGTCGAAGACGCCGTCCTTGCGCCACGCCCACGGCCGCGGTTTCTCGCCGGAGTACGTCACGGTCAGTCCGCGCAACGTCGGCCCGGCGACGGCCTTGTTCCAGCTCAGCTGGTACTTCCGGCCCGCGGCCACGTCGAGGTTTTCGGTCAGCTCGCCGCGGTGACCGCCGGTCCACACCGTCTCCCACCGGCCGGGGGAGTAGTACTCGGACCGTTCCTGCTGCGCGGCGACGGGTTCGGTGTAGCCGTACCCGATCAACCGGCCGAAGAACTCGCGCCCGGCGACGTACCGGACTTCGCCGGGAGCGTTGTCGTGGTAGGCGGTGCGCACTTCGGCGAGGTCACGGGTCTTCGGCCGCTGCACGCGGGGCGCCGTCAGCTGCTTTTCGACGCCGTCGGACAGCTCGTAGCGGAAGTTCGGCGACGGACGGCTGACCACCGTCGCCGACGCCCGGCCCGTCTTGGCCAGTTCCGTGAACCGCTGCGCGGTCACGCTCTGCCCGCTCCAGATCGTCGGCAGGGTCAGCTTCGGCAGTTCGCCGCCGAGGACCGTGGCCGCGGCGGCGTCGCCGGACAGGTCGACCAGGCCGAGCGCCGCTCCGGCGTGCTCGACGTTCGCGAGCCGCCGGTACGTCTCGTCGACCGGCGTGCTCGACGGCAGCCGGAGGACCACGAGCTTGCCGTGGACGTCGATCCCGGCCAGGTCCTCCGGTGTGCCGGCGCCGCCGGACGCCACCGGGAGCGTGGTGCGCCCGGCCGGGGCGGCCGATTCCAGCCAGCGACCCCGGACGGCGAACGGCTGCCCGTCGTCCGCGGTCAGCTCCAGGTCCGGCTCGGTGGCCCGCCGTTGCTGGGCGAAGGCGAACGTCGCCGACGAAGTGCCCGGCACCGTCGCGGCGAAGGCCTCGTGGAAGCGGGGATCGAGGTCGAACCCGCCGTCGAAGACGCACGCGCAGGCCGTGATCCGGCTCAGCCGCTCGACGGTGTGCGTGCCGCCGCGCGCCGCCGGGTTGTCCGGCTCGAGCGACACCGGTTTGCCGTCGCGCGCGTCGAACGTCTGCGTGACGGCGTGGTCGAGGACGAGTTCGGGGTGGGTGATGAAGCTGTACGACGGTTCCTGACCCGGTCGCGGCGTCTCGATCACGCTGTTCACGACGTAGCGGCCGCGCGGCAGCCGGTAGGTGCCCGGCTCGCCCTGGGTGAGCGCGCCGCTGTCGAGGTCGAGGATGGTCACCGGCGGATAGCCGGTCGGTGACCACGGTTTGCCGTCGCGGTCCAGGAGGCCGACGGTCAGGTCGTACGTCTCGTCCTCCTGCCGCACCGACAGCGCGGTGCGGGTGCTGACGCCGTCGCCACGCGCGGTGAGGACGCCGGAGTACGTGCCCGGGTGCCCGTCCCGCGCGGTGAAGGTGAGGTCCACCGGGGAGCTCCCGCCGGCCGGCACCGTCACGGTCGCCGGGAAGGTGACGCCGTCGAGGGACGTCTCGAGCGTCAGCGTGACCGGGGCGGTGCCCGCGTTGTACCAGGTCACCGTCGCGTGCTTGGTCATCCCGTGGTTGGGCCACGGGAGGAATGCCGACGCGCTGCCGGTGGCGGTGACCGTCGTGGTCGTCGCGCGGGCGACGTCGACGCGGCCCGTGCCGACCGCGGCCGGGGTGGCGTCGACCGGGGTGGCGGTGCTGGTCAGAGCGGCCTTGAGGCGGTCAGCGGTCCAGTCGGGGTGCTGCTGGGCGAGGATCGCCGCCGAGCCCGCGACGTGCGGCGTCGCCATCGACGTGCCGCTCAGCGTCTGGTAGCTGTCGCCGACGGGGTCGCCCGCGGACGGAATCCCGGCGGGCCGCGCGGCGGTGATCGCCTCACCGGGCGCCGCGACGTCCGGCTTCGCGGCGCCGTCGCCGATCCGCGGCCCCCGGCTGGAGAACGGGCTGAGGACGTCCTTTTTGGACACACTGGCCACGGCGAGCGCCGCGTCGGCCGCGGCCGGGGCCGCGACGGATTCGTCCTGCCCGAAGTTGCCCGCGGCGACGACGAAGAGCGTGCCGTACTGCCGGGTCAGGGTGTTCACGGCTTCGGACACCGGATCGGTCCCGTCGGACGGTCCGCCGCCGAGGCTCATGTTGACGACGCGCGCGTGCGCTTCGGTCACCGCCCACTGCATGCCGGCCAGGACCGTGCCGAGCGTGCCGTCGCCGGAGTCGTCCAGGACCTTGCCGACGGCCAGCGTCGCGTCGGGGGCCACGCCCCGGTACTTCCCGCCGGACGCCGCGCCGGAGCCGGCGATGGTCGAGGCCACGTGCGTGCCGTGCCCGTGGCCGTCCTCGACGCTGCCCTTGCCGGTGAAGTCCTTGCTCGCCGTCACGTGCCCGGCCACGTCCGGGTGCGCGGTGGCGATCCCGCTGTCGAGCACGGCGACGGCGACCCCGCGGCCGGTCAGGCCCGCCTGCCACGCGGTGGGGGCGCCGATCTGCGGCACGCTCTGGTCGAGGGTCGCGTGCACCTTGGCGTTCAGCCAGACCTTCGCGGGGCCCGCCGCGAGCGTCGCGGGTTCCGCGGTGAGCCGGTTCCAGAACGCCGCGGCGCCGGACTTCGGCTCGTCCAGGGCGGTGTAGCCGAGCCCGGACGGCCGCGCGGCGACACCGGTCCGGGTGGCGACCGCCGGGTCCGCCTGGCGGACCAGCAGCGGCACGTGCGGTGTGCGGGCGTCGTCGTAGCCCTGGCGCAGCAGGCCGGTGACGTTGAACAGCTGCTCGTCGAGCCGTCCGGCCCGGACGAGCCCGGCGGCGTCGCCGGGCAGGACGTACCGGTCTCCGCGCCGGGCGTACTGCTGGAACGGCACCGGGCGGTCGCGGCGGGCGGGCAGCACCCGCACGTCGGAGCCGCTGACCAGCACCTGGTCGCCCGTGACCAGCGTGATCCGGCGCGGCGAGGCCGCGGGCCCGTCCACCGGCCCGCCGCCCGGGGCGGCCGCCGCGCCGGGTGCCGCGAGCGCGCCCACGGCCAAGGTCACCGCGAGGATCGCGGTGGTGGGTCGTCTCATGGGATGTTTCCTCCCTTGTCGGAGTCCCTCGGCCTGTGGAACGGCCTCGGCGAGCCGGCGGGTTGCCCGGATTTCGATCTCCGGGCAACCCCGGCGCCCGTGGACCCCGTTGGACAGGTGTTGGGGGCGACGAGGAGGAACTGGTGAAACGGTCGGAAGAAGCGGGGTACCGCGACTACGTCACGGCCCGGATGGAGGTCCTGCGCCGCACGGCGTACCTGTTGTGCCGGGACTGGCACCTCGCCGACAACCTGGTGTCGATCACCATCGGCAAGCTGTACCGGCACTGGCCGCGGGTCCGGCAGGTCGAGCACCTCGACGCCTACGTGCGCCGGATCCTGGTGCGGACGTGGCTGGACGAGAAGGCCAGAGCCTGGCGGCGGGAGGAGCCGGCGGAGACGCTGCCGGAGCCTGCGGTGCTGCCCAGCGACGACGTCGTCGAGCGGATCGGCCTGCTGGAACTGCTCGACGCGCTGCCGCCGCGGCGCCGGGCCGCGGTGGTGCTGCGCTACTACTGCGACCTGTCCGTCGAGGAGACCGCCGAGATCCTCGAGTGTTCACCCGGAACCGTGAAGAGCCAGACCGCGCGCGGGCTCGACTCGCTGCGCGCGCTCGTCGCCGCGAGCCAGAGCTGATGGAGGGGCAATGAGCAAGGACCAGTTCGACGCGGCGATGGGCGCCGTCCCACCGTCCACAGTAGACGTCGAGGCGGTGCTGGACCGCGAACGCCGTCGCGCGCGGGTGCGGCGGGTGGCGAACCCGTGGACCGCCGCGGGCGCAGGCGTGGCGGCAGTGGCCGTCGGCGTGGCGGTGGCGTTCGTCCCCGGTGGCTCCGGTGGCTCCGGCGGCACGGCGGTGGTGCCCGGGGCGTCCGGCACGCCGACGGCGCCCTCGCCCTCGGAAGATCCCTGTGCCGTCAGCCCCTACCCGCCGCAGACCGGCGCGCCGATCCCGGAGACCGCGGCCGCCGCGGCGAGCCGGCTGACGAAGGCGCTGACGGGTGCGGTGCAGCAGCGGGTCGCCGAGGGCACGAAGCTGACGGAGAACGCCGCCCAGGGTGAGTACCCGAAGGGGAAGCAGCACCCGCCGTTGACCTTCTTCCACGTGTTCTCCGCGCAGGTGCGGCACGAGTCGTCGTGCCGCGGCGGCGAGGACTACTTCATGGCCGCGGCCACGACGTCGAAGGGAGCGCTCAGGGGCAACGTCTGGGCGATCGTGACGCGGCTCGGCGGCAACGCCACACCGGCCACCGAGTGCGGCAAACCGCCCGAGGACATGCAGCAATCGTGCGAGCGGAAGGCCGGGCCGCACGGCGAGACGGTCGTCGAGGAAACGCTCAGCTCCCCGGGGCAGGCGACGTTCAACCGGACGAACGTCACCAAGCCCGACGGCACGGGCGTCATGGTGGAGGCGCAGAACGTCGCCGACGACGCCAAGAAGAACCACCCGGACGGGCCGGACATGCCGTCGCCGCCGCTGACCCTCGCCCAGCTGACCGACATCGCGCTCGACCCCGGCCTGACGCTCTACCCCTGAGCAGCCAGGATGGCCTTCGCGGCTTCGCGGGCCGTGCTCGCTTCGCCCGGGTCACCGGTGATCGCGGCGAGCACGGTCGCGCCCTCGACCAGCGCGAACAGCTGGTCGGCGGTGCTCCGGGCGGCGACGAGACCACGCAGGTAGGCGCGGACCTCGTCCTTGTGCTTGCGGATCGCGGCGGCGATGCCCGGCGCGGGCTCGCCGAACTCGCCGAAGGAGTTGATGAACGCGCAGCCGCGGAAGCCCGGCTCGGCGAACCAGCTCCCCAGCCAGTCGAAGACGGCGAGGGGGTCGTCGCCGCGGGCGTGGACGAATTCGCGCAACGACCTCCGCCAGCGCTCGTCCCGGCGGAGGAGGTAGGCCTCGACCAGGTCGTTCTTCGCCGGGAAGCACTGGTAGAGCCGCTTGAGCGAGACGCCCGAGCGCGCGCGGACGGCGTCCATCCCGACCGCCTGCACGCCGTGGGCGTAGAAGAGCTCTTCGGCGGCCTCCAGCAGGCGGTCGGTCGCCTCCGTGGAATTCATGTCACCTGCCTCTGGCGCGGAGAATGGCCGTTCTCTAGGCTACCGGAGAACGCGCGTTCTCTACTTGATGGAGGAAGATCCCATGACCCCACGCCCGCCCTTCCCGCCGTTCGACGAAGACACCGCCCGCCAGAAGGTGCAAGCCGCCGAGGACGCGTGGAACACCCGAGACCCGGAGCGGGTCTCGCTCGCCTACACGGAGGATTCGGTCTGGCGCAACCGCGACCAGCACGTCGTGGGGCGCGCGGAGATCGTCAAGTTCCTGACGGCGAAGTGGGAGCGCGAGCTGGACTACGCGCTGCGCAAGGAGCTGTGGGGCTTCCGCGGCAACCGCATCGGCGTCCGGTTCCAGTACGAGTCCCGGAACGCCGAGGGCCAGTGGTTCCGCAGCTACGGCAACGAGCTGTGGGAGTTCAGCGACGAAGGCCTGATGCGACGGCGCGAAGCGAGCATCAACGACGTCCCGATCGCGGAGGCCGACCGCCGCATCTTCGGCCCGCGCCCGGAGTCCGAACACGGCGTGCTGCTGCCGGTCTTCTGAGTCCGCCCTCGGCGGAACCGCGCCCGGCGGCCCCGCGGCCCCGGCAGGCTCGGGGCATGACGGCATCGGCGTTCGGCGGGGAAGTGAGCGAGTACTACCAGCGGTTCCGCCGCGGCTACCCGCCGGAGGTGGTGTCGGCGCTGGTCACGGCGTTCGGGCTGACCCGCTCGGACGTCGTGCTCGACCTCGGGTGCGGCACCGGCCAGCTCACCCGCGCCCTGGCGCCCTCGGTCGGCGCCGTGCTCGGCATGGACCCGGAACCGGCGATGCTCGCCCAGGCCCGCGGGGCGACGGCGGAGTCGAACGTCAGCTGGTTGCTCGGCGCGGACACCGACCTCGGCGCACTGACGGCGGTCCTCGGCCCAGGCCGCCTGGCCATGGTGACGGTGGCGCAGGCGCTGCACTGGATGGACCACGAGCGGCTGTTCGCCGCGGTGCGTCCGCTGCTGCGCCCCGGCGGCGGGGTCGCGGTGGTGACCAACGGCGAACCGCTGTGGCTCCAGGACACCGCGTGGTCCGCCGCGCTGCGAGAGATCCTCTCGGCGTACCTCGGCACCCCGCTGCACCGCACCTGCGGAACGGACGCGGCGAGCCAGCAGCGGTACGCGGACGCCTTGTCGGAGGCCGGATACGGCGTCGATTCGCTGGTCGTCGAGTACTCCGCGCCGCTGAGCGTCGAGGAGATCGCCGGTGGCGTGTTTTCGGCGATGAGCCCCGAGCAGCTGCCCGCCCCCGACGCGAGGCCGGCGTTCACCGAGCGCGTCCGGGAGGCCGTGGCGCCGCACGGACCACTGCGGGAGCAGGTCCGCGTGCGGCTCCTGACCGGAAGCCGGTGAACCGGACGAACCGATCACGGAAGGCGATTACGTACCGGTCCCTACTGTTCCGCTGATTGTTTCCCGGGGAAGCGGCGCGGATGCTCGCTGCGAGGCGCCCGTCGCGCCACCGTTCCCCGAGGAGTCCCCATGACCAGCAGGTTGAGAGCTGTCGCCGCCACCTTCTTCGCCGTCTTCGCCCTCGCGCTCACCGTCGACGCGGCCGTGACCACGCCCGCCGCGGCGCAGCCGGACTGCGTCCGGCCCTGCCGCTTCTGAACGGCCTACCTACAGTTCCGGAACCCCGGCGGCGACCGGCTCGAAGGCGTTCCCGGTGGCGATCTTCGGCCGGGGCAGCTCGACCGGTTCGGCCGGCTTCGCGCGCCGGTAGACCGCGGCGGTCGCCTCGGCGATCCGGCTCCAGTCGAAGTCCGCGGCCAGCCGGGACTGGGCGGCTCGGGCCCGCTCGGCCGCGGCGTCCGCGTCGGACAGCACCGTCGTCACCGCGTCGGCCAGCGCGGCGACGTCGCCGGGGCTGAACGCCAGCCCGGTCTCGCCGTGGACCACGACCTCGCCGAGCCCGCCGGCGGTCGACGCCACCAGCGGCGCCTTCGCGGCCGCGGCCTCCAGCGCGACGATCCCGAACGGCTCGTACCGGCTGGGCAGCACCACGGCGTCGGCCGCGGCGAGCGCCGCGCGCAGGTCGCGGTCGGACAGGTGCCCGACGAAGTCGACCGCCCGCCGCACCCGCAGCTTCCGCGCCTGCTCGACCAGCTCGTCGAAGTGCCGTCCCTTTCCGGCGACGACCACCCGCGTGCCGGGGTGGCGGCGCCGGATGCGGGGGAGCGCGGCCAGGAGGTCCTGCACGCCCTTCTCCCACTCGAGCCGGCCGAAATAGAGCAACAGCGGCGCCCCGGCCGGGCTGTAGACCTCGCGGGCGTGCGCGATTTCGTCCGCCGGCACCTGCCAGCCGCGTTCCTCGATGCCGTTGTGGATCACGGTGACGTCGGCCGCTTCGACCTCGAAGAGGTGCGCGACCTCCCGGCGCATGGCCTGCGAGCAGGTGATCAGCGCGTCGGCGCGGTTCGCCAGCCACCACTCGACCGAGTGAACCTGCTGGTTCAGCGGGTGCGACAGCCAGCCGGAGTGCCGCCCCGCCTCGGTCGCGTGGATCGTGCCGACCAGCGGTACCCGCGCGGCCTCGGCGATGGCGATGGCCGGGTGCGCGACCAGCCAGTCGTGCGCGTGCACGACATCGGGCTGCCAGCCGCGCAGCAGGTCCTGCGCCGCGCGGATCATGGCGTGGCCCATGGCCAGCGTCCAGGCGACGAGGTCGCGTTCGAAGGTCACGTGCATCGGGTCTTCGGCGACCCGGATGATCCGCACGCCCTCGACGACGCGGTCGGTGCGCGGGTGCGTCCCGGCGTCGGTGCCCGCGGCGTGCCGGCAGAGCACGACGACTTCGTGACCCTGCCTGGCCAGGTGGCAGGCGAGCGCGTGCACGTGCCGGGCCAGGCCCCCGATGGCCACTGGCGGGTACTCCCAGGACAGCATCAGCACACGCATGCGCAGAGGTTACTCGCGAGTCGGAAGGGCTCCGCGCCGCCCGTGCCAGCCGACCGGCGGGAACTTCGTCCGGAATGTGACACGTCTCACCGGCAGCCTTCGCGATCTCTGCCACCATCGGCCGGGATGACTCCTCCCGAAGACCCCGGCTGGCGCCGGCTCGACCCGCCCCTGTCCACTCCCTGGACCGGCGAGGTGGGTCCGGGCAACGCGCTTCCCGAGTACCCGCGGCCGCAGCTGACCCGGTCGCGCTGGCTGAACCTCAACGGCGTCTGGGAGTACGCGGGCTGGCCGTCTTCGCCCGACGAGCCCCGGCCATCCGGCTACGCCGAGCGGATCCTGGTCCCGTTCCCGCCGGAGTCGGCGTTGTCCGGAATCGGCCGTCGCGACGAGGTCCTCTGGTACCGCCGCCTGGTCGAGATCCCGGCCGACTGGCGTGGCGACCGCGTCCTCCTGCACTTCGGCGCGGTCGACCAGACGGCGAAGGTCTGGGTCAACAACCAGCTCGTCGCGACGCACGAAGGTGGCTACACGTCGTTCAGCGCGGACATCACCGACGTCCTGCGGGCTTCGGGGCCGCAGGAGCTGACCGTCCGGGCCGAGGACCGGACCGACATCGAGCCGTTCCCGGTCGGCAAGCAGCGCAACGCGCCCGGCGGGATCTGGTACACGGCGTCGTCGGGAATCTGGCAGACGGTCTGGCTGGAGCCGGTGCCCGAGCACCGCGTCGAACGGCTGGACCTGACCCCGGACCTGACCGGCGTGACGGTGTTCCCCCAGGTCACCGGCGGCGCCGAGGTCGTGGTCGTCGTTTCGGCGAACGACGCCGAGGTGGCCCGCGCGTCGGGGCCGGCCGGCACGTCGGTGCGCGTGGACGTTCCCGAACCACGTCTCTGGACGCCCGACGACCCGCACCTCTACACGCTGCGCGTCCAGCTCCGCGACCGCCACGGCGCGCTTCTCGACGAGGCCGGCAGCTACGCGGGCCTCCGGACGATCGGCCTGGTCCCGGACGAGCGCGGGCGCCCGCGGATCGCGCTCAACGGCCGCGTCACCTTCCTGCACGGCCCGCTCGACCAGGGCTACTGGCCGGACGGCATCTCGACCGCGCCCACCGACGACGCGCTGCGCTTCGACCTCGAAAAGACGAAGGAGCTGGGCTTCAACTTCGTCCGCAAGCACGTCAAGGTCGAGCCGGCCCGCTGGTACTTCTGGGCCGACACGCTGGGCCTGGTCGTCTGGCAGGACATGCCGTCGCTGACCGCGTCGTTCGACGGGCCGCCCGGGATCGCGCCGGACCCGGTGCCGCGGGCGCGCGAGCGGTTCGAGGCGGAACTGATCAAAATGATCACTCAGTTGCGGGCGGTCCCGTCGATCGTCGGCTGGGTGCCGTTCAACGAAGGCTGGGGCGAGTTCGAGACGGCCCGCGTCGCGGAGCTGGTCAAGTCCCTCGACCCGACCCGGCTGGTGATCGCGAACAGCGGCGTCAACTGCTGCTTCTCCCGGCCGGACAGTGGCGCGGGTGACGTCTACGACAACCACACGTATGTGGGCCCGGGGTCGCCGTCGGTGGCGGACGGCCGCGCGCTCGTCGACGGTGAGTACGGCGGCCTCGGCCTGGTCCTCGACGACCACCGCTGGCCCGGTCCGCCGAACGCGTACGAAATGACGACTACGCCGGAGCGGCTCACCGAGCGCTACGCGGAGGTGAGCGCCGCTCTCGAGCGAGTGGTGGCGGAATGCGGGTTGTCCGGCGCGGTCTACACGCAGACGACGGATGTCGAGAACGAAGTCAACGGCCTGCTCACCTATGACCGGCGGGTGGTCAAGGTCGACGCGGACGTGGTCGCGAAGTGCGTGCGAGCGGTGATCGGGGCAGGCTCGGCCTGACCTCGCCGACAGCCGTCGTCAGTTTTCGGCCACCGCTCTGAGCAGGCCGTCGCGCCCGTGGTCGAGCGCCGACAACAGGGCCCCGCGCAGCGCCGCCGAGTCCGTCACGGCTCCGGCCTCCACGCGCACCGGCCCGGGCGCCACCGCGTGGACCGTTCGCCGGATTTCCGCCACGAGCTCCGGCCGGCTCCCGGCCGGCCCGCCCAGGAGCACCAGGTCCGGGTCGACGATCGTGCAGATCGCGGCCACGGCCCGGCCGAGTGTCGCGCCCAGCAGCCGTAGCCGTTCGACGGCCACGGCGTCTCCGGCCGCCTGGTCGAGCGTGGTCAAGATCGCGCCGACGTCCAGCGAAGGCGCGTCCGCCCGCCCGAACCCCTGGTCGGCGAGGGTCGACGCGAGCGTGGACCCCGAACTGTCCAGGTAGCCGATCTCGCCCGCCAGGCCGTGCGCCCCGCGGACCAGCTGGTCCCCGACGTAGAGGCTGACGCCGAGCCCGGCGCCGACATAGACGTACGCGAAGCTCTTCGCGTCCCGGGCGGCGCCCTCCCGCCGTTCGGCGAGCGCCGAGAAGTTGACGTCGTTGTCGAGGAGGACGTCCGGGCCGATCTCGCCGGCCCGCAGCGTGCCTTCGGGAAATGGCGACCCCGGCAGTGCGACGACCTCGTGCGTGACAGGGTCGACGGGGTTGGCCACCGAGATCGCGGTCGCCCGCACCGGCCCCGGCCCGGCGACGCCCGCGGCCGTGATCGCCGCCCGGACGGCGGCGGTGATCGGACCGGCGTCCGGTGGGTGCCGTTCGGTGGCCAGGACCGTCCCGGTCAGATCCGTCGTCACGGTGCGGATGCCCTGCTGGTTCACCTCGGCGGCGACGACGCGCCCGGCGTCGGCGGCCAGCTCGTAGAACGTGGCGATCCGGCCGCGGCGGCCGGTCTGGTCGGTGCCCGTGGCCCGCAGCGCGCCCGCCGTCTCGAGCCGCCGGACGGATTCGGAGATCGTCGGCTTAGAGATCCCGGTGGTCGCCGCGAGCTCGGCGCGCGTGGTCCGGCCGTGGCCGAAGACGTGGTCGAGGACCGCGCGGTCGGTCATCGCCCGCAGCATCGCCAGGCGCGGGAGCGGCCGGTCGGGGTCGGACATCGCACCTCTTGTGGCGGGGGACGGACAGGGGTTACCGTAGCCGGGCCATTCTAGTAAGGAGTCCTAACCAAAACGGAGGACGCCGGTGACCACCACGGAACTGCCCACGAACATGTCCGAAGCCATCTCACGGACCAAGCGGGAGCTGCGCGCCCGGATCGGCGACGTCGCCGGCGCGTTCGCCGAGGTCCGGGACGCGATGCGGCGGGAGGTCGACGCCGTCGCCGCGGATCCGGACGCCTTCCCAGTGGTCCGCTACCGCGACATCGCCGACGGCACCGTGCCGCAGCGGACGCTCGACGCCGTCCGGCGCCGCGGCTGCGCCGTCGTCAAAGGCACCTTCGCGCGCGAAGCGGCCGAAGCGTGGGACGCCGAGCTGGCCGCCTACCTCGCCGACAACGACTTCGCCGGCACCTACCAAGGCCCGGCCGACGACGTCTTCGCCGGCCTCGCCTCCAGCCAGCCGCAGATCTACCCGGTCTACTGGTCGAAGCCACAGATCCAGGCCCGCCAGCACGAGCACATGGTGACCGTCCGGCGGTTCCTCAACTCCTTCTGGCGGCACGAGTCCGAGGGCCGCGTCTGGTTCGACCCCGACCGCGACACGGCCTACCCCGACCGCATCCGCCGCCGCGCGCCCGGCTCGGCGTCGCTGGGCCTGTCCGCCCACACGGACTCCGGCTCGGTCGAACGCTGGCTGCTGCCCGCCTGCCAGCAGGTCTTCCGGCACGTCTTCGCCGGCGACTGGCGCGCCTACGACCCGTGGGACGGCGCCCACCGCACCGAAGTCGACGAATATCCGTCGACGGTGATGTGCTCGGCCTTCCGCACCTTCCAGGGCTGGACGGCGTTGTCGGAAATGCGCCAGGGCGACGGCCTGCTCCACGTGGTGCCGATCCCGTCGGCGATCGCGTACGTCCTGCTTCGCGCCCTGCAGGACGACATCCCCGACGACGACCTCTGCGGCGCGGTCAACGGCCAGGCGCTGCCGGTCAGCGACAAGTACCACGACGTCCTGCTGCCGGCGCTGACGTCGATCCCCGACGTCGAACCGGGTGACACGGTGTGGTGGCACGGCGACGTCGTCCACGCGGTCGCCGACGGCACCAATCCGGACCGCTGGGGAAACGTCATGTACATCCCGGCGAGCCCGCATTGCGCGAAAAACGCCGCCTACGCCGAGAAATGCGGACGCGCATTCCTGGCCGGTAAGAGTCCCGGCGATTTCGCGCCCGAAGACTACGAAGTGCACTGGACCGGCCGCGCCACGATCGACGACCTCAACGCAGTCGGACGCGCCCAGCTCGGCCTGTGAACGGGCACCGCGCCGGGGCGGAGGCCACCCGCCCCGGCGCGATCGGCCACTACAAGGACAGCCCGAGTCCCAAGTGGAGACCCAGCAGGTGAAGGGGCTCGCCGTGGTGGTGGTGATGGTGGTGGTGGTGACCGCCGCACACCAGCAGGCAGTGGCGGGCTTGGACGTCCGCGTCGGACTGCGTCGCGGCGGAGGCGGTTCCCAGTGCGGGGCCGGCCAGCAGCAGCCCGAGTGCCACGGGGAACGCGGCCACGGCGGCCCGGCGTGTGGAGGTGCTCATCGGTGATCCCTTCTCGCACACGGTGGCGCCGGAATGGCGTCGTCTCCAGTATTCGGCGCGGAGAAGGGAAAACGGCAGACTGATCACCCGGGATTAGACCGTCCGGATCGCGGCACCCGATTTTATGGGGTTTGCGTGATACCCGGTCAGCGGGGTGTTTCCCGCCGGTCCGGTGAATTCCGGCGATGGCGGGGGACAGGGGTCCCCCGCCGTGGTATCACGCCGGAAGGGCCGCCTCGATGGCCTTGACGACCGTCTCGTCCTCGGGCTCGGTCCGCGGCCGGAACCGCGCCAGGACCTCGCCGTCCGCGCTGACCAGGAACTTCTCGAAGTTCCACTGGACGTCACCGGCGGCACCCTCGGCGTCGGCCGCCTTGGTCAGCTCCGCGTAGAGCGGGTGCCGGTCCTCGCCGTTGACGTCGATCTTCTCGAACATCGGGAACGTGACGCCGTAGGTCGTCGAGCAGAACGTCTGGATCTCCTCCGCGCTGCCCGGCTCCTGCCCGGCGAACTGGTTGCACGGAAAACCGACCACGGAGAAGCCTTGGCCGCCGAAGCGCTCCTGCAGCCGCTCCAAGCCCGAGTACTGCGGGGTAAGGCCGCACTTCGACGCGACGTTGACCACGAGCAGCGCCTTGCCGGCCAGCGAGCCGAGCGAGCTGTCCTGCCCGTCGAGCGTCTTGACCGGAATGTCGTGAATCGCCATGAGTCCCTCTCAGTCGTGCTTCAGCGCCCGGGCGTCGAGGTGCCCGAACGGTCCGTCGTCGGCGCGGAAGGCGGCGGCGAGCTCCTCGGCCCGCACGCGGTCGCCGCGGCGCAGCAGCCCGGCGAGCGCGTCGAAGCGCTCGGTGTGCACCGCCGCGCGCCGCCGCGCGTAGTCGGCGGCGGAGTCCTTCGTGACCATGAACGCCCAGTCGCTTTCCAGCGCCAGCATCGCCTCGGCCACGGCCTGGTCGGCGACGGTGTCCCGGGCGGTCGTGTCCAGCCCGGCGACCAGGTCGAGGAGCCGCCCCTGCAGCGCCGCGTTGGCGTCGACCATGTCCTTGACCTGCTCGCCGTCCCAGACGCGCCAGTCCTTGCCCGACCCCCACGACGACGACGGCAGGTCGATCGGCGGGCCGACGTGTCCAGCCTCCATCGCGCCCTTCAGCGTCGTCACCCGCACCCCGGCCTCGGGTAGCGCGCGCAGCACGCCTTCCAGCCAGGCCGGGCCTTCGTGCCACCAGTGCCCGAACAGCTCCGTGTCGTACGCGGCGACGACGAGGGCCTCGCGCCCGTGTTGCGCCTTCAACGACCGAAGCCGCGTCACGACCGTGTCGACGAAGTCCTTGACGTGCAGCCCGAGGACGTCCGCAGCGAGCGAAGGGTCGTACGGCGCCTTGTCCGGCGGCTCGACCGTCTTGCCGGTGACGCGCGACGCCTTGAGCCCGACCTCGTGCGCCCACGTGTGGAAGTCGCGGTACGCGGCATGGCCCGGATAACCGGCCTTCGGCGACCACACGCGGTAGGTGACCTCGAGGTCCCGGCCGAACGCGAGGACGTCGGTGTCGCCGACCGGCCGCGCGGCCCAGGTCTCGCCGCGCAGCGACGGGCCGTCGACGAGGAACCGCCGCACGCCCGCGGCCGCGTAGGCGTTTTCCAGACCAGGCGCGTAGCCGCATTCGGGCGCCCAGATCCCCTCGGGCCGCGACCCGATCCGCAGCGCCGTGTCGGCGAGGCCGAACTTCAGCGCGAACTCCCGCACCCGCGGGTCCAGCAACGGCTGGAACGGGTGCGCGAGGGGGCCGCCGAGCAGCTCGATCGTCGAGTCGTCGACCAGCGACCGCAGGATCGGCGAGAACCCGTGCCGCCACCGCGTGCCGAGTTCTCCGGCCGCGCGGACCGCGGTCCGGTGCTCGGCCGCGGCGAGCTCGCGCAGGATCGGATCGTCCCGCCAGAGCGTCGACGCGTGCTGCGCGCGCAGCTGCCAGTGGCCGAGCCAGTCGTGGAACGCGCGGATGCTGTACGGGTCGTCGAGCTGCGCGGCGAGCACCGGCGTCACGCCCAGCGTCAGCACGTCCCGGCGGCCTTCGGCGGCGAACCGTTCCAGCAGGTCGACCATCGGCAGGTACGAGTGCGCCCACGCCTGGTAGAGCCACTCCTCGCCGACCGGCCAGCTCCCGTGGTGCGGCAACCACGGCAGGTGGCTGTGCAGGACGAGGCAGAAGGTGCCTTCGTTCATCGGCGCACCGCCACGGCGACCAGGTCGAGGCTCGCGTCGAGGTTGTCGCCGTGGATGTCGAACCCGGTCGCTTCGATCGCGGCGACGTCGGCGAGCAGCGCCGCGGGCCAGACGGCCTGCCCGGGCAGCTTGCCCATGACGACGTCGAGCTGGGCGTCGATGATCGAACCGCCGTACCGCTCGTCGAGCGCGCGCACGGCTTCGCCGTGGTGCAGGCCGTGCAGCGATTCGACGTCGAAACCGGCGTCCGTGAGGAGCTCGGCCAGCTCCGCCGGCGCCAGCTCACGCGTGTGGAACGGGTTGAGCGGCGTGTCGCTGTCCGGCGTGAACGTCAGCCGGTTCGGCGTCGTGACCAGCAGCCGCCCGCCCGGCTTCAGCACCCGGTGGCATTCGGTGAGGAACCCCGCTTGGTCCCACAGGTGCTCGATGACCTGGAAATTGGCCACGACGTCGACGGCGCCGTCCCGCACCGGCAGGTACGCCAGGTTCGCCCGCGCGACGGTGACCTCGGGGTAGCGCCGGGCGACGTGTTCGGTCGTCGGCACGTCGTAGTCCAGCGCGAGCACCCGCCGGGCCGTGGTCGCGACGAGCCCGGCGCCGTAGCCCTCGCCGCAGCCGGCTTCGAGCACCGTCGCGTCCGCGCAGTGGGGGAGCAGGGCGGCGTACGCGGCTTCGTGGCGGCGGAACCAGTAGTTCTCCTCGGCGATGCCGGGGACGGTGCGTTCGCCGGTCAGGTGCAGCGCCTCGGCCCGGGTGGCTGGGGTGGTCACGTCCGCGACCCTAGCGGTGTCACGTCCGGTCCGGCCGTCTCGTTCCGTGGTCATGCAACGGACCATCACCCGCGTACTCCTCGTCGTCTTCGGCCTCGTCGAACTGCCCGTCGGCCTCTGGCCCCTGCTCTCGCCACTGGGCTTCTACCAGGACTTTCCCGGCTTCCGCAGCGGCTGGGTCAGCATGGACGGGCCCTTCAACGAGCACCTCCTGCGCGACTTCGGCGGCCTCAACCTGGCGCTCGCGGCGCTGCTGGTGGGAGCCGCCGTGATCGGCACCACAGCGGCCGCGCGGCTCGCGGCCGTCTCGGCGCTGCTGTTCGGGCTGCCGCACTTCCTCTACCACCTCGGCCACGTCGGGCACTTCGAGACGATCGACCAGGTGCTCATCCTCGCGACGACCGGCCTCGGCGTGCTGGTGCCGCTCGCGCTCCTGCTGATCCCCGCGCGCCGGGTCAGTACACCGGCGACACCGTGATGCCGAGCGCGCCCGGGCCGAGGTGCGCGCCGATGACCGTGCTCGCCTCGACGACCATGCTCTCGGCCATCGCGGGCACCCGGCGTTCGATCTGCCTGCCGATCTCGAGCTCGTGGTCGCTGGCGCCGAACCGGGTCACGGCGATGTCGGCGCGGAACCCGCCGGACTTCTTCACCGCGAGGTCGACCATCTTGGCCAGCGCCCGCCGGGTACCGGGGACGCGGGCCAGCGGCGCGACCTCGCCGTCCTTGACCGTGAGCAGCGGCTTGATCGAGAACGCGGAGCCGATCATCGCCTGCGCGGCGCCGATCCGCCCGCCGCGCCGGAGGTATTCCAGCGTGTCGACGTAGATGAATTCGGTGCTCGTGGCGCACCGGCGTTCGGCGGCTTCGATGACGCGGCCGGCGTCCGCGCCGGCCGCGGCCGCCCGGGCCGCGGACACCGCGGCGAAACCGAGGCTCATCCCGGTGGTGCGGCTGTCCAGGACGTGCACCGGGATGCGGACCTGCTGGGCGGCCTCCCGGGCCGCGCGGACGGTGTCGGACATGCGGCCGGAGATGTGGATGCTGACGATGGCGGTCGCGCCGGAGGCCGCCGCTTCCTGGTAGGTCCAGAAAAACGCCCCCGGATCCGGGGGCGCAGTGGTGATCACCTGTCCCGCTCTCATCGCGTCGATCACCTCGCCGCGGTCGAACCGGTTTTCGTCGTCGAAGTGACTTCCCAGGTTCAGCTGGATCTGGACGACTCCGATGGCCCAGCGGGCGGCGACGAGGTCGGGCAGGCAGGAGCTCGAGTCGGTGATGACGGCGATGCGCGCGGGCATGGTGGGGGAGGTTAATGCCTCACACCCACTGCTAGTAGGCCGTGGTTGGTCCGATCGGACGAACGGCACTTCGGGCGGGGTAACCGGTCGACTACCGGGACAATCGTCCCAATAGATTGCGCATCCAGGTGAATGGCGTCACCTCGGCGGGTCCTGGCGGCCGAATGCCCCTAATCTACCGGCCAGTAGAGCACTGTCCCGTGGTCTTCCCGCGGGCCACGAACCGGGAGGTCGAAGCAGACCCATGACCAACATCGTCGTCCTGGTCAAGCAGGTACCGGACACCTACTCGGAGCGGAAGCTCAACGGGTCCGACCACACCCTTGACCGCGAATCCGCCGACGCCGTGCTCGACGAGATCAACGAGAAGGCCGTCGAAGAAGCGCTGAAGATCAAGGAAGCCGGCGAGGGCGAGGTCACCGTGATCTCGGTGGGCCCGGACCGCGCGACCGACGCCATCCGCAAGGCGCTGTCCATGGGCGCCGACAAGGCCATCCACGTCTCCGACGAGGCCCTGCACGGCTCCGACGCGATCGCCACCGCCAAGGTGCTCGCCGCCGCGATCGCGAAGGTCGAAAGCTACGACCTGATCATCGCCGGAAACGAGTCCTCCGACGGCCGTGGCGGCGCCATCCCGGCCATCCTCGCCGAGCTGCTCGGCCTGCCGCAGGTCACCTACGCCCGTGAGGTCACGGTCGAGGGCACGACCATCAAGGCGGTCCGCGAGACCGAGGACGGCCTCACCCGCCTCGAGGCGACCCTGCCCGCCGTGGTCAGCGTCGGCGAGAAGATCAACGAGCCGCGCTACCCGTCCTTCAAGGGCATCATGGCCGCGAAGAAGAAGCCGGTCGAGACGTTCACCATCGCCGACCTGGGTGTCGACGCGGGCGAGGTCGGCCTGGCCAACGCGTGGTCCACGGTGACCGAATCCTCGCCGAAGCCGCCGCGCACCGCCGGCGAGAAGGTCGAGGACGAGGGCGACGGCGGCACCAAGGTCGCCGAGTACCTGGTCGGCCAGAAGCTCATCTGACAACGGTTCGAGGAGGAAGTAGAACAATGGCTGAAGTACTCGTCCTCGTCGACCACGTCGACGGTGAGGTCAAGAAGGTCACGCTCGAGCTGCTGACCGCCGCCCGCGCGCTCGGTGAGCCGTCGGCCGTCGTCGTCGGCCCGACCGGCACCGCCGCCAAGGCGAAGCAGGCGCTGGCCTCGCACGGCGCCGCCAAGGTGTATGTCGCCGAAGGCGACGACGCCGCGAACTACCTGGTCACGCCGAAGGTGGACGTGCTCGCCGCGCTGGCGCAGCAGGCCTCCCCGGCCGCCGTCCTGGTCACCGCCAGCGGTGAGGGCAAGGAGGTGGCCGCGCGCCTCGCCGTCCGGCTCGGCTCCGGCCTCATCTACGACGCCGTGGGCGTCAACGGCGACGGCGTCATCGACCAGTCGATCTTCGGTGGCGCGTTCTCGGTGAAGTCGAAGTCCGCGAAGGGCGCCCCGGTCGTCTCGATCCGCCCCGGCGCGGTCGAGGCCGAGCCCGCCGAGGGCGCGGCGGCCGAAGAGACCGTCGAGATCCCCGCCACCGACGCGGCGAAGTCCACCCGCATCACCGGCGTCGAGCCGGTGACCGGCGGTGACCGGCCGGAGCTGACCGAGGCCTCGATCGTGGTCTCCGGTGGCCGCGGCGTCGGCTCGGCGGAGAAGTTCGACGTCGTCGAGAAGCTGGCCGACTCGCTCGGCGCGGCTGTCGGCGCCTCGCGCGCCGCCGTCGACTCCGGCTACTACCCGGCGCAGTTCCAGGTGGGCCAGACCGGCAAGACCGTGTCGCCGCAGCTGTACATCGCCCTCGGCATCTCCGGCGCGATCCAGCACCGCGCCGGCATGCAGACGTCGAAGACGATCATCGCCGTCAACAAGGACCCGGAGGCGCCGATCTTCGAGATCGCCGACTTCGGCATCGTCGGCGACCTGTTCAACGTCGCGCCGCAGCTGACCGAAGCGGTCGAGAAGCGCAAGGGCTGATCGCTCGTCCGAAGGGCCTTCCGGGAACTCCCCGGAAGGCCCTTCGCGGGTTCTCAGGACCTGAGAGAAGCCTGAGAACCCGCCATTAACTGAACGTGCACTAATCGGTCATCGGATGGCACTCTCCGCGGCTTCCTCCGCGCAGGTACACCTTGACCATGACGACGTCACAGCTCCTCGTCAGCACTGATCAGGCGGGTGTCGAGCTCCCCGCGGACGCTCCCCGGTACTCCCTTCTCGTCGCGCACGCGAACGACGAAGTGGTCGCCGCGCAAAAGCTGCGTCACCGGGTTTTCGCCGAGGAGATGGGCGCACGCCTGCACTCCCTCACGCCCGGCCTCGACGCAGACGAGTTCGACGAGTTCTGCGACCACCTCGTCGTCCGCGACGACAACACCGGCGACATCGTCGGCTGCTACCGGATGCTGCCGCCGGACCGCGCCGCCCAGGCCGGGAAGCTGTACGCCGACAGCGAATTCGACCTGACCGCCCTCGACGGCATCCGGCCGTCACTGGTCGAAACCGGCCGTTCGTGCGTGCACCCGGACCACCGCAGCGGCGCCGTCGTCAGCCTGGTCTGGGCCGGGATCGCCCGCTACATGCTGCTTTCGGGCCACCGCTACCTCGCCGGCTGCGCGTCCGTCCCGCTGGCGGACGGCGGTTCGCTCGCCGCCGGCGTGTGGGACATCCTGCGCACCAAGCACTACTCGGACGAGGCCACGCGCGTCTCGCCACTGATCCCGTGGGACGCCACGGGGATCGAACGCCCGGCGCGCGCCACGCTGCCGCCGCTGATCAAGGGCTACGTCCGGCTCGGCGCCAAGGCCTGCGGGCCACCCGCGCTGGACGCGGACTTCGGCGTCGCGGACTTCTTCGTCGTGCTGGACCTGCACAACGTCGACGAGCGGTACCTGAAGTTCTTCCTCGGAGTCCAGGTATGAGCCACGCCTGGATGCCGGCCTCGCCGTGCGGCGACGGCTGCCTGACCCACGACAACCCGGTCGTTAGCTTCCCCCGTCGGGTCCTGCGCTTCGGGGCGGCGATCGGGGTCGTCTTCGCGGCGCTGCTGTTCGCACCGGTGCTGCTGGTGGCGCCCCGCCTGGTCCGGCTGATCTTCCGCGGCATGCTGCGGGCGTTCGGCGTCCGCCTGGACATCCGGGGCGGCGCCGATTTCCTGACCGCCCCCGCCGGCCGCGGCGCGCTGGTGGTCAACAACCACATCTCGTGGCTCGACATCGTGGCGATCAACGCCCTGCGGCCGATGCGCGCACTGGCGAAGAAGGAGATCGCGAGCTGGCCGGTGCTCGGCGGCCTGGTCCGCCGCGGCGGCAGCATCTTCCTCGACCGCGAACGGCTGACGACGCTGCCCGCCACGATGGCTTCACTGGCCGACGCCCTGCGGACGGGCTCGCTGGTGAGCGTGACTCCGGAGGGCACGACGTGGTGCGGCCTGGCCTCAGGCCGCTTCACGACGGCGACGTTCCAGGCGGCCATCGACGGCGGCGTCCCGGTCCGCCCGATCGCGCTGCGGTACCGTCTCGCCGACGGCCGCGAGACGAGCCGCCCGGCCTTCATCGGCCCGGAGTCGCTGATCGCGTCCCTGCGCCGGGTCGCGTCCCTGCGCGGCCTGGTGCTCGAGGTCCACATCTGCCCGGAGATCGCCCCGGGCCGCGCGGAGAACCGCCGCGAACTGGCCGCCCTCGCCGAGGCGGCGGTCCATTCCGCACTGGGCACGGTCCAGATCCCGGCCCAGGCGCGGCGCCGGACCCCGCGAGGGCAGAAGGCGCCACTGGCTTCGCCTCCCGCGAAGTGATCCGGGCCTGTCGCCGCGACCCGGCGACAGGTCCGGGTCGGCTTGCAGCGTTGTTCGTGGCCTGTCACCGTTATTCGGCGACAGGCCACGTTCGTTGCTCAGCCGGTCGGGCTTGGAGACCCGCTGGCGCCCGTTGTTCTGCCGGTCGGGCCTGGAGATCCGCTGGCGCCCGTTGCTCAGCCGGTCGGGCGAAAACCGCTGCCGCCCGTTGCCACATCTGCTCAGGCTGGCCGGATCCGGCTTGGTGCCGGTCCGGCCCGCCGAACGGCTGCGAAGACTGGCCGAATCCGCAGCGGCCGTCCCCAGCCCGCCCGCCTCGGTCAGCTGACGGCGATCGTCAACTTCCCGCCCGGGTGCCCGCCCTCGCTCTCGATCTGCGCCGCGGCCGCCTCGGCGAGTGGGTAGCTCTTGCCCTGCGCGATGCCGACCCCGCGGTCGGTCACCCAGCCGGCGATCTCGGTCAGGACCTCCCGCGTCTGCTCACCCCCGCTGGAGAAGGGGATGCCCAGCTCGAAGGCAGCGCCGTCGGCGATGGTGACGATCCGGTCCTTCGTGCCCCGCAGCTCGACGGACTCGGGCAGCACCCCGCGACCGGCGGCGTCGAACACGGCGTCCACCGGCCCGGACGCGACCCCGCGGACCCGCTCCAGCCAGCCGTCGCCGTAGAGCACCGATACGACGCCCAGCGACTTCAGGTCGTCGAGGCTCCGGCTGCCGCCGGTGCCGATGACGGTCAGCCCCTGCGCGACGGCGACCTGGGCGGCGAACCGGCCGACCGTGCCGCTGGCGCCGTGGATCAGCAGCGTCTCGCCTTCACGGACGTCAAGCAGCCCGAGAACGCGAAGCGCCGTCTCGCCGGCGACAGGCATTGCCGCCGCGTCCGCCCACGAAAGGCTCGCGGGCTTCGGCGCGACGGTCTTCGCCAGCGCGTACTCGGCGTACGCGCCGGTCTCGGACCAGCCGAACACCTCGTCGCCGACGGCGAAGTCCGCGCCCTCGCCGACGGCGTCGACCACCCCGGCGACCTCGAGGCCGGGGATGTGCGGGAAGGGGACCTGGAAGTTCTGCTGCATGGCGCCGTTGCGGATCTTCCAGTCGATCGGGTTGATCCCGGCGGCCCGGACGGCCAGCCGCACCTGTCCCGGTCCGGGCTCCGGCACCGGAACCTCGGACAGCTGCAGGACGTCCGGCCCGCCGTAGGCGGAGAAGGTGATCGCTCGCATGGTGTTTCTGCGCTCCTCGGTTCGTGACCTTCGGTGTTCGAATGTCCTCCCTGGAAGTCAACTCGTCCAGCGGGTCCGCCGAACCACCCGGACGAGCAGTGTTCACTAGCCGGACGAGCAGGTCGCCGGCCCGGGGACGCGCCTACCTTGGCAGCCAGGGATGCCTCCTGGTCGGATCCGCGCCACGTCCTGGACGTCGTCGAACGGCTGCTTTCGGCGCCGCGGCCCCAGCTGCTCAGCCGGTTTTCCGTCGAGCTGGGGAAGCTGATCCCGCACCGCGCCGTCGCCATGCAGACGGGGGACTGTCCCCGCAGCCCGCTCAAGGTCCTCGGCGACGAGACGATCACCCAAGCCGTGACGAGCGTCGAGCTGCAGCGGCTGGTCGACCGCAGCGAGCCGGACCAGGCCCTGGTGCTCGACGGTCCGCTGGGAGGCGTCGAGCGTCGTCTGGTCCTGCTCGCTTCGACGCCGGCGGTCGGCCGGGGCGCCGTGCTCGCCGTGGTGCCGGAGGACGCGGAGCCGCCGTCCGCCGAGCTGGAGCTCGCGGCCCAGTTGTGGCACATCGTCAGCACCGACGCGGGCCAGCGCGCGACCGACCCGGGCCCGGACGTCCTGGCCAGCAGCCTCGCCGCGGCGACCGCCCGGGCCCAGGCGATCACGGACCTCGGCCAAACCCACGCGGCGACCCTCGTCACACTCCTGGCGGTCCTCCGCTCCGGACGGCTTTCCGACGCCGTCGCGCGCCGCACCGCGATCGACCTCGCCGCGGACGCGCTCCTCGAGCTCAAAGGCGTCGTCGACCGCGACCAGGCGCTGTCCGCAGAACAGGCGGACGCGGCCTTCGCCGTGCTCAAGACCCAGCTCGCCGACCTGGTCCGGCACACGGAGGTCGACGTCGACCTCGCCGACCCGGTCGGCGACGCGTCCCTCCCGCAGGACATCGCCCACACCGCGCGCACCCTGACCCGCGGCCTGGTCCTGGCCGCCGTCGACCGCCCGGCGACCACGCGCCTGCGAGCGTCCTGGCGGCTGGACGGCTCGGTGCTGCGGATCACGGTCCGCGACGACAGTCCCGAAGTCGCCGACGCGATCCCGGCCCGCGGCCTGACCGACCGGCTCACCACCCTCGGCGGCCACTGGGAGGTCGACGCAGTACCCGGCTGGGGCACGACGGTCACCGCGGTCCTCCCGCTCGGCGTGGCCGAACCGCCGGAGCTGCGGCCCCTCGACCGGCTCAACCCGCGCGAACTCGAGGTTCTGTCGGGCATCTCGCAAGGCTTGCGCAACCGGCAGATCGCCGAGCAGCTGCAGCTCAGCGAACACACGGTCAAGTTCCACGTCCGCAACATCCTCGACAAGCTGAACGTGAGCTCCCGCGGCGAAGCGGCCGCCTTGGCCCGCGACCTGCCGCTGGAACCGGTGGCGCACCGCTCCGCCTGAAATCGGCTTGACCTCCAGCGGGCTGGAGGTTGCACTCTGCTGATCATGGCCTCGACGATCGACTCCGCACCGCGTCGCCGAAGTGTGCTGTGGAGCGCGGAACACCGGCTGACCACGGTCGCGCTGCTGCTCGTGGTCACCCTGGTCGCGTTCGAGAGCATGGGCGTCGCGACGGCCATGCCGACCTTGGTCGCCGACCTCCACGGGCTGTCGCTGTATGCGTGGCCGTTCACGATCTTCCTGATTTCCAGCGTGGTCGCGACGGTCCTGTCGGGCCGGATCGGCGACCGCCGCGGCCCGGCGCCGGCACTGCTCGCGGGTCCCGTGCTGTTCGCGGCCGGCCTGGTCGTCGCGGGGACGGCGACCGGGATGCCGACGTTCCTCCTCGGCCGCGCGCTCCAGGGCTTCGGCTCGGGACTGCTCCTGGTCTCGGTCTCGCTCCTGATCGCGCTGACGTTCACCGACCACGAACGCCCGGTGATCTACGCGGCGAACGCCGCGGCCTGGGTCCTGCCGGCGGTGATCGGCCCCTCGGTGGCCGGCGTGGTGACGGTGAGCATCGGCTGGCGTTGGGTCTTCCTCGGCCTGGTCCCGCTCGTGGCCGTTGGCGTGGTGATGCTGGTGGTGGTCGTCCGCCGCTTGCCGACGCATGCGCCCGCCACGGGCGGTCGCCGCGCGAGCGTGCCGCAGGCGATCTTCGCCGCGCTGGGCGTCGCGGCGCTGACATGGGCGGCTCAGCACCAGTCCCTCCTGGCCCTCGGCTACGGCACGGTCGGCCTCGTGGCGCTGGGCTACGCCCTCCGGACGCTGCTGCCGGTCGGGACGCTGACCTCCCGCCCCGGCCTCCCGACGGTCGTCGCCTCCCGCGCCCTGATCGCCGGCGCGTACGCCGGGATGGAGGCGTACCTGCCCCTGACGATGAGCGCGGTCCACGGATACAGCCCCGCCCTCGCCGGCCTGCCGCTGACGATCACGGCTTTGGGCTGGTCGGCGGCGTCGGCAGCGCAAGGCCGGTTCCTCAGCTGGTCGAGGGAGGCATCGCTACGCACGGGGTTCTGGCTGGTCGCGGCCGGGCTCGTCTGCTTCGGCTTGGTCTCCCAACCCTGGTTCCCCAGCTGGGTGGCGTTCGTCGCCTGTGCGGTCGGCGGCGCCGGAATGGGGATCGCGATGCCCGCGATCTCCGTCCTCCTGCTCCGGTACTCACCCGAAGGTGAACGCGGGTTCAACACTTCGGCGATGCAGCTCGCGGACTGGGTGGGGTCCGCGCTGCTCATCGGCTTGGGCGGCGTCCTGCTGAGCGTGATGGGCTCCGTTCTGCACCCGTCGCCGGCGATGGGCCTGCTCACGGTGGCCTTGGTTGCGCTCGCGTTGCTGGGCGTCCGGCTGACGGGAAGGTGGCCGTCGAAGGTGTGACAGCCCACTTCGAGGGCCAGGGTGGGCTTCGTCACGCGCTGGAGCGGACTACCCTGAACTAGCGATGACCTATCTCGACCACGCGGCGACCACTCCGATGTTGCCCGAAGCCCTAGCGGCGATGACCGAGGCGCTGTCCACCGTGGGCAACGCCTCCGCGCTGCACTCTTCGGGCCGCCGGGCGCGGCGGATGGTCGAGGAGGCCCGCGAGACCATCGCCGACGCCATGGGCGCCCGCCCCTCCGAGGTGATCTTCACCGGCGGCGGTACGGAGAGCGACAACCTCGCGGTCAAGGGCATCTACTGGGCTCGTCACGACGAGCAGGAGCAGCGTCGGCGCATCTTGTGCGGAGCTGCGGAGCACCACGCCGTGCTCGACACCGTCGAATGGCTCGAGGCCCACAGCGGCGCAGAGATCACGTTCCTCGACGTGGACAGCCAGGGCCGCGTTTCGCCCGACGTCCTCCGCGCCGCCATCACCGCGGATCCCGAGACCGTGGCGCTGGCGACCGTGATGTGGGCCAATAACGAGGTCGGCACGATCAACCCGATCGCCGAGCTGGCAGCGGTCTGCGCCGAGTTCGACATCCCGCTCCACACCGACGCGGTCCAGGCCGTCGGCGCCGTTCCGGTCGACTTCGCGGCCAGCGGCGCCGCTGCGCTCACCCTCACCGGACACAAGCTCGGTGGTCCGTTCGGTGTCGGAGCACTCCTCCTTGGACGCGACGTGACCTGCGTGCCCCTGCTGCACGGCGGGGGCCAGGAGCGCAGCGTTCGTTCCGGCACCCTGGACGTCCCGGCGATCGTCGGGTTCGCAGCTGCCGTGCAAAGCAGCGTCGGAACCCGAGCCGAGTATGCGAAGCGCGTCGAGGAGCTTCGAGACGGGCTCATCGAAGCCATTCGGCGCGAAGTGCCCGATGCTGTTCTCAACGGCGGAGACGGTGAGCGGCTGCCCAGCCATGCCCACTTCACATTCCCCGGGTGCGCCGGCGACAGCCTGTTGATGCTGCTCGACGCCAAGGGCATCGAATGCTCGACTGGCTCCGCCTGCACCGCGGGCGTCGCCCAGCCGAGCCACGTACTACTCGCCATGGGTGCCGACCCGGCGGCGGCCCGTGGTTCCCTCCGTTTCTCTCTCGGCCACACATCCACTGCCGCAGACGTCGAGGCAGTGGCTGCCGAGATCGGCGGAGTCGTCACGCGTGCCCGGCAGGCCGGCCTGGCCGGAATGCGCAAGCAGACCCAGAAGCAAGAGGTGTAAGGCAATGCGGGTTTTGGCCGCGATGAGCGGAGGAGTGGACTCGGCGGTTGCCGCAGCACGTGCGGTCGACGCGGGGCACGACGTCGTCGGCGTGCACCTGGCGCTTTCGGCCAAGCCGGGCACGTTGCGGACCGGCTCGCGCGGGTGCTGCACGATCGAAGACTCGCACGACGCACGGCGGGCTGCCGACATCCTCGGGATTCCGTTCTACATCTGGGATTTCGCGGAGCGCTTCACCGAAGAGGTCGTCGAGACCTTCGTCGGTGAATACGCCGCCGGTCGCACGCCGAACCCGTGCGTCACCTGCAACGAGAAGATCAAGTTCGAAGCTCTTCTCGAAAAGGCGATGGCACTCGGGTTCGACGCAGTCGCCACTGGCCACTACGCGCGTCTCACCGTCGTGAACGGCGTGCCCGAGCTGCGTCGTAGTGCGGACAGCGGCAAGGACCAGTCCTACGTGCTCGCCTCCCTCACCGCGGAGCAGCTAAGCCACGCCATGTTCCCTCTTGGCGACTCTTGGAAGACCGAGGTGCGGGCCGAGGCGGAGCGACGAGGTCTGTCCGTCGCCAACAAGCCGGACAGCCACGACATCTGCTTCATCCCGGACGGTGACACCAAGAAGTTCCTGGAGAACCGGCTGGGGCAGCGTCCTGGCGAGCTCGTCGACGCAGAAACCGGGGCGGTTCTCGGCCGGCACACAGGGGTGCATGGATTCACCGTTGGGCAGCGCAAGGGCCTCGGCATCGAGGCTCCGGCGCCGGACGGTCGTCCTCGGTATGTCCTGTCGCTCGAGCCGGTGTCCGGCTCGGTGAAGGTCGGTCCCGCAGCTGAGCTCGGGGTCAAGGTGATCGAGGCCGATCGCGCGATCTGGCCCAGCGGCCGGCCGCTGACCGAACCGACCGAGTGCGTGGTCCAGGTCAGGGCTCACGGGGGCATCGTCGACGCGGTCGCCGACGTCGACTCGGACACCATGACTGTGCACCTGCGTGAGCCGCTGCGCGGAGTCGCCCCGGGGCAGGTCGTCGTCCTCTACCGCCCGGATGCCGACGGCGGGGACGTCGTCCTGGGCAGCGCGAAGATCTCCGGCACCCGCTGAGCGTCGGTCACTTTCGGCGCTTGATGCTGAATCGGCTTGCTCGTCGGCGGCCGGGGTTCATCGCCGGTGGCGTCGTCGAGTGCACCCGTCCGGCTGGCGTCGCAACGTTCACGGTGCCGTCCGGAGTGACCTCGTAGTCCCAGCCAGGTTGTCCCTTCAGCTTGCGGTGCCGCGAGCAGTAGGTGACCGGCTGATCGGCCGCCCCCTCGGTCTCGCCCTGTGCGCGAGTTCCTTCGATGCCGCAACTCTGGGCGGGCCGCGTGCATCCGGGCTGGCGGCACTCCTGGTCCCGCACCCGGATGAACTCGTCGTGCTCGAGCAGGTGGCGCGTTGGAGAGAGTTCGATCGCCTGGCCGGTTCGCGGGTCGGTGAGGACCCGGCGAAGGGTCGTGTCGGGGCCGCCGATGATGTGGCGGGCCACCTCCGCCGCGAGGGATCCGCGGCCGGCCAAGATCGCCGGGGATTCGCTGAGGCCGAGGTAGGTATCCAAGTCGATGTGCAGGAACACCTCGGTGCGCTCGCTCGGACCACCCGTGCCGCTGAGCAGCAGGTCCACGGCCACGTCCGCTCGGAGCTGATCCAGCGTCCGCGACTCGTCCGGAGTCTTCATCGCTCGAGCGGCCCGGTCGATGCGGGCGAAGGCGGCAGTCGCCTTTTCGGTCGGCGCGTTGTTGATCGACACATGGGTCACGCCGGCGTCCTGGTGATGCAGGGCGAACCGCCGTTCGACGAGTTTCCGCTCGGTGCGTTGCGCCGCACCCTCCGGATCGACCTTCGCGGCTGCGTAGGCCGCGGCCCGGCGGACCTGGGTGGCGTTCCGGCCCGGAACCCGGTCCACGAGCGTCGCGTCGACAACCTGTACCCGATCGCTGGGCAGCCATGCCGTCGCATCCGTGACCTTCATGGCGCGATAGAGGTCGAGTCTGCCGTCGTCCATGAGGTCGAGCATGCGGGGGAGTCGGGCAATCAGCGCGTTGGCCGCGGAAACGATGGAACTGGCCCGGTGTTCCGTTACGGACAAAGCCAAAGCCACTTCCGAAGCCGCGCTGGGCGCCCGTCTCCGGCGCACGCTCAGTTCCGCGATCGCTCTCAGCTGAAGGGCCTGCAGCTTGGAAATCTCGGCGTCGGTATCGCGGATAAGGTCGATGATCTGGTCGTCTTTCATGCGCTGCAACGTATGCGGATCGGTGCGGACCGAGCGAAGCATGAACGGGAGCTTGTCGTGCTCGCTTCGGTCAGTCGAGGGAGTGAGCTTGCGGAGTGGTTGCGAAGATGCCATGAGCGTGACCGTACGGCCGCTCACGAGAAAAGTCATCGAGATTCGCGGGAATGGGTGGCGAAAGGGAGCGAACGGTCCTTTCGTGCTCTTCATGACTTGACGCACGGCAATAGATTCGGAATCGTTCGCGTGCGTGGACACGTGCGTCGTCGATGGAGGGAGGATCCAATGTCCAATATGGACAGACGGCAGTTCAACGGACGTCGAGGCCATCAGTGCTTAGAGCTTGAGCTTGAAACCTGTGTGACTGGGTTCGAAACCGAGGCGCTTGTAGAACCGGTGTGCGTCTGTCCTGGAGACGTCGGACGTGAGCTGCACGAGTGCGCACCCGCGCCGTCGCGACTCGTCGATTGCCCAACGTATGAGGTCGGCGCCGAGTCCGGTGCCCCGATGGTCGACGTGGATCCGCACTGCCTCGATTTGACCACGGAGCGCGCCTCGCCTGGCCAGGCCGGGAATGATCGTCAGCTGCAAGGTTCCGACGGGCTCATCACCGGAAGCGACAACCATCAGAAGCTGGTTCGGGTCCGCGACGATTTCGTCGAAGGCCCGCAGATAAGGCGCGAGATCGTTGGGATCGTCCCGGGTGGTGCCGAGCTGGTCGTCCGCCAGCATGCGCACGATCGCGCCGACGTCCTCTCGCCGTGCCCTGCGGATGGTGTAGTCGGTCACGGCGTCAGTATCACAGGACGCGGGTGAATCCTTGGTAGCTGTGCTCGAAACCGAAGCGGGCGTAGAACTCTCGCAGGTCGGCGCGGTTGAGGCCGGAATCCAGGTGGAGACGGGTGCAGCCTCGTCGGCGGGCTTCGTCGATGCCCCAGGTCAGGAGCGCGCTGGTGACCCCGCGCCGCGCGGCGCGGATGCCTTCGAGGAGGCCGCGGGGAGCGCCTTCCCACGCGAGCCCTCGCAGCACGGTCAGCTGGGCGGTGCCGGCGACGCCGTTGTCGTCCTCGGCGACGACCAGCGTGACGTGCGGAGTGTTGATCAGCTCCTGGAGCGCGGCTGCCAGCGGTTTGCCCGGCGCACCGAACAAGCGCACGAGCGCCTCGATGTCCGTTGCGCGGGCACGTCTGATGACATCCATTTCACCCAGTATGCAGGATGGCCATCGATGGTCGTAACTGCTACAGGGCGGCTACGCGCGGTGTCGACCGCCGTGTTCCTCAGGTTGTCGCGTAGTGCCGAACCCCGTCGACGACCTGGGCGGTCAGTTTGCCCTGCGCTACCAGGAGGTCGAGGTGCGCTGCCGTTTCCAGGACCGCGAGCATGCGGTTGAAGGAGTCCATTTCGGACAGCTTGCGGTTGCGACGGGTCCAGCCGACCCGGTTCGCGGCTTCGAAAGCGGTGCTCGCGCCGGCCACGATCTGGGAGCCCATCGTTTCGAGGCGTTGCCGATGATGTTCCAGAAGCTCGTCGACCCGTGTGTGCACGCTTTCGGATACGGGGCCGTGGGCGGGAAGCATGCGGCGGTCCGGCATCGCGCGCACCAGGCGCAGGGAGTCGATGAAGTCGTTGAGCGGCAACTCGGCCGGCACGGGCTGGAACCCGATCGAGGGCGTGATGTGGGGCAGTACGTGGTCACCGGAGAACAACAGATCGGCGGTGTCGTCGACGAAGACGACATGCCCGGCCGTGTGTCCGGGAGTGGCGACGACGTTGAACTCACGTCCGGGGAGGATCGGCCTCCGGCCCGGCGTCAGCCATTCGTCGGGCGCTTCCCAGAGATCGGCTTCCGTGTGCCGCCGGTTCGTGCCGAACTCGCGAGCCAGCGCCTCGACGACCTCACTGGCGCCCGCCCGGAACAGCAGATCGACCTGGGCTTCCATCGGCAGCCGGTCGGGGTTGCCCGACACCTTCAGCGACGGCTCTTCGTCTTGGCCGAGGGCGATCTTCGAGCCGAATTCACGACGGAGGACGACCGCCTGTGAATAGTGGTCCCGGTGCACGTGGGTCACGAGGAACTCGCTGACGTCGGCGAGTTCGGCGCCGATGCCGCCGAGTGCGTCCGCAAGCTGTTGCCGTGCGACGGCCAACGCCCAGCCCGAGTCGACCAAGACCAGCTTCTCGCCATCGGTGACCGCGTAGACGTTGACCGCGCGCAGAGCGTCGTTGGGCAAGGGCAACGGGATCCGGTAGACACCGGTCGAGACCTCGTAGATTCCGGGCTCGGTCCAGTTCCTGTCGCTGCTTTCCGGCAACGGTTCCACGGTGACCTCCGTCCCGGCGAGACCTCGGCGTCCCGGCCTTTCTTCACCCTGAGCCGTGCCGGGCTCGCTGTCCACCGGGAGGAGATGAGACACCGGTCACTCGATCAGTCGGTGTCCTGCTTCAGGGCGGTGTCGATCGTGAGGGCCGCGGCGACCACCATGCTGGCCAGCGGATCCGGCAGCGGGTGGGGGATCTCGACGACGTAGTTGTCGGCCGTGGTGAAGGCGGCCTTGAGGAACCCACCCCACGTCTTGGTCACCCGGGCGACTTCGGTGCCGGCGTGGTCTCGGATCGAGAAGTTCCAGGCGCGCCAGTTCTCGGCGAAGATCCCGCCGACCGAGCGGCCGTCGACGACGAAGCCGAACCGGATCTTCCCGAAGACGTTCTCCTGGACGATCTCGCCGATCGGAGTCTCGTCGGCCCTGGTGACGACGAACCGCGACTTGAACACCTTCGCGGGCCGGGTCACCTTGAGCACGGTGCTGTGGTTGGCGTCGCGGACCTCGAACTTGTGGGTCAGGAACTGGTCGTAGTTGGTCAGGAGCCGGATCGCCTTCTTCAGCGTGCTCTGGCCGACCTGGACGACCCCGCCGAGCCGGTTGCCGTTCTGGTCGAAGACGCCGAACTCGTTGGCCATCTCGATCAGCTTGGCGCGCTGGTTGACCACCAGGACCGGTTCCGTGAACAAGGTCCCGCCACCGCTCTGCCCGCCGCCTCGGCCGCGGGTCGCGCGGTTGACCTGGCTCTGGATCCGCGCCGGGTCGTGGCCGCGCTCGATGTCCAGCTCGATCGGCGCAGAGTCGCTCGGCGGTGGCTGGTTGGCCGGCCGGGTGTTGGTGGTCCAGGCCTGGCCGTCCCACCATCGGTGCAGACGGGGATCCCGCGCGTCGGGGTACCAGCCCGGTTGCGGTGGCGAACTCGTCATGGCCGGTCAGCCTATCCGCGCGGACCTGCTCGTGGTGTCGGTAAAAGGAAATACGGTGAATGTCCGCATACCGGCGGCCCGGTCGGCGCCGCCGGGGGGTGGTCGACCAGAATCGGTGGTCGTGAACGAGCGACTTTGGCCCAGCGGTGCCGCGACGGCGATCGGCTCGATGCCGGGCACGGACCCGGCGGAGGCGGCGGCGGTCGTGTTCGGCGAGCTGCCCGACTTCCCGCACCTGCCGGAGCTGCCGGCTCGCGGCGTCGGGGCGGACATGCTCGGCCGGACCGCCGCGTTGCTGGTGGACCTGGCCGTCGAGGTCGTCCCGAGCGGCTACCGCGTCGCGGCCCGGCCGGGGCACGAGCACCGCCGGGCCGTCGACCTGCTCCGCTGGGACCTCGACGCCTTGCAAGAGGCGCGCGAGAAGGCCGGAGTCACGCCGCCGGTCTTCAAGGTCCAGGTGGCCGGGCCATGGACCCTCGGCGCCGGGATCGAACTGCCCCGGGGGCATCGGGTGCTCACCGACCGCGGCGCCCTGCGCGACTTCAGCGCGTCCCTGCTGGACGGCCTCACCGGCCATGTCGCCGAAGTCCGAGCCAGGACGGGCGCACCGGTGGTCGTCCAGTTCGACGAGCCGTCGCTGCCCACGGTGCTGGCGGGTGGGCTGTCGACGCCTTCCGGCTACGGGAATGTCCCGGCGGTGCCGGAGCCGGACGCCCGTGACCTGCTCGCCACCATGATCGACGGCGCCCGGCAGATCACGGGCAATCCCGTGATCCTGCATTGCTGCGCCGCGAAACCGCCCCTCGGCCTGCTGCGCCAGGCCGGCGCGGACGCCATCGCCTTCGACCTCGCCGCGCTCGACGGTGCGTCCGCCGCGTTCCTCGACGAGATCGGCGAGGTGTGGGACGGCGGGGCGACGTTGTTCTTGGGCGCGGTCCCGGCGACGGCGCCCGCGTCTCCGCCCAGCCTGAAGGACATCGGTGAGCCGGCCTTCCGGCTGGCCGACCGGCTCGGCTTCAACCGGAGCGTCCTCGCCGAACGGGCCGTGCCGACGCCCGCATGCGGCCTCGCCGGCGCGACGCCGGAATGGCTGCGCCGGACCCTTGCGCTGACGCGTGACCTCGGCAAGGCCTTCGTGGAGCCGCCGGAGGACTGGTGACGGAATCCGGCAACTCGCCGACGTCCGCTCCGCCCGGCAAGTAGCGTGTCGGGGTAGCCGACCGAACGAGGACCACCCGTAACCATGCGCCTGTTCCGCCGCAAGAGCACCGCCGCCGATCCGCCCGACCCGCGCACCGCGTGGCCCGAGCAGCACGTGCCGGAGGACCCGGCGGCCGCCGCGGAAGCGTTCTGGCACGGCTGGTTCGACTTGCTCCCGATGACCAGCGCGGCGCTCGGCGAGGGCGAGCCGCACCGGGTCGAGCACGAGCTCTGCCAGCTGGTCGAGGCGCTGCACCCGCGGCTGCACTTCTCGCTCGAACGGGGGCGACAGGCGATCTACGCCCTGGTCGTGACCGGCCAGGAAGACCCGGAGCTGCGGCCGTTCACCGACGCGTGGCGCGCCGCCGCGCCGCCGGACGACGCGATTTGGGAGTACCACGACTCCGTCCCGCCGGTGCCCGATCCGACCGAGGTCACGGTGAACCTCGGCGAGCACCGGATCGCGCTGGCCGACGTCCGGGTTGTCGCGCAGGTGGACGACGACGAGCACGTGGTCGACGTCGCCGTCTTCCACCCGGGGTTCCGCGACCTTGACGACGCCTCCCGGCGGACCATGACTTTCCTGCCCCTCGACGCGACACTGGGTGAACGGCTCGCCGCCGAACGGTTACGCCGCGTCGAGACCGCGGAGGCCGAGCCGGCCGGGGCGATCACCCTTCTGGAGCTCCGTGAACTGGTCCGCGGACTGGACGCCGGGCCGGACGAAATTGTCGGTACCTCCGGCTAGGGTTACCACCCGTGAGCAGCACCGAACTCCCCCAGGACCAGATTGCGGCGGTCGACGCCCCGGTGGCCGCCGAGGACGTCGCCGACGTCCCGGCCGACGTGCGCGAGCGGCACGCTGCCCTCGCGGAGGAACTGCGCAACCACCAGTTCCGCTACTACGTCCTGGACTCGCCGATCATCTCCGACGGGCAGTTCGACGAGCTGCTCGGCGAGCTGCAGCGGCTGGAAGAGGCGCATCCGGCGCTGATCACGCCCGATTCGCCGTCCCAGCGGGTCGGGGGCACGTTCTCGACCGAGTTCACCGCGCACGACCACCTCGAGCGCATGCTCAGCCTCGACAACGTCTTCGATGAGGACGAGTTCCTGGCCTGGGTCGAGCGCGTCGAGAAGGAGGTCGGGCGCACCGAGTTCCTCGCCGAGCTGAAGATCGACGGCCTGGCGATCAACCTCCTGTACGAGAACGGCCACCTCACCCGGGCGCTCACCCGGGGTGACGGCCGGACCGGGGAGGACGTCACGCTGAACGTCCGCACGCTCGACCAGGTGCCCGAGACACTGACCGGCAGCGACCAGTTCCCGGTGCCCGCCCTGGTCGAGGTGCGCGGCGAGGTCTACTTCCGTGTTGAGGACTTCCTCGAGCTGAACGCGAAGATGGTCGAGGCGGGCAAGCCGCCGTACGCGAACCCGCGCAACACCGCGGCCGGGTCGCTGCGGCAGAAGGACCCCAAGATCACCCGCGAGCGCCGGCTGCGGCTGATCTGCCACGGGCTCGGCAAGCGCGAGGGCTTCGAACCGCAGCGTCAATCGGAGGCGTACGACGCGCTGGCGGCGTGGGGCTTGCCGGTGTCGCCGCACAGCAAGGTGCTGACGTCGGCCGAGGAACTCACCGAGCACATCACCTACTGGGGTGAACACCGGCACGACGCCGAGCACGAGATCGACGGCGTGGTCATCAAGGTCGACCAGGTGGGACTGCAGCGACGCCTGGGCACGACGTCACGCGCGCCGCGGTGGGCGATCGCGTACAAATACCCGCCCGAAGAAGCGATCACCACGCTGCTGGACATCCAGGTCGGCGTCGGGCGCACCGGACGGGTGACGCCCTTCGCGGTCACCGAGCCGGTCACGGTCGCGGGGTCGACCGTCGCGCGGGCCACCCTCCACAACCAGGAGGAGGTCAAGCGCAAGGGCGTGCTGATCGGCGACCGGATCGTCATCCGGAAGGCCGGCGACGTCATTCCCGAGGTCCTCGGGCCGGTGGTGGAAGCGCGCACGGGCGACGAGCGCGAGTTCGTCATGCCCACCCATTGCCCGGAATGCGGCACGGAGCTCGCCTACCAGAAGGAAGGCGACAAGGACATCCGCTGTCCGAACACCCGGTTCTGCCCGGCGCAGCTCCGGGAGCGGCTCTTCCACCTGGCCGGGCGCGGCGCCTTCGACATCGAGGTCCTCGGGTACGAGGCGGCGGTCGCGCTGCTCGACGCGCGGGTGGTCGCCGACGAGGGCGACGTCTTCGACCTGAACGAGGACAGCCTCGCCGAGGTCGAGCTGTTCCGGACCAAGGCGGGCGAGTTGTCCGCGAACGCGCGGAAGCTGCTCGCCAACCTCGACGCGGCGAAGGACCGGCCGTTGTGGAAGGTGCTGGTCGCGCTGTCGATCCGGCACGTCGGGCCGACGGCGGCGCAGGCGCTGGCGCGCGAGTTCGGCTCGATCGAGCGGATCGAGCAGGCGAGCGAGGAGGAACTGGCGGACGTCGACGGCGTCGGCCCGACCATCGCGCGGGCGACTCAGGAGTGGTTCGAGGTCGGCTGGCACCGCGAGATCGTCGAAAAGTGGCGACGCGCCGGCGTGCGGATGGCGGAGGAGCGCGACGAGTCGATCCCGCGCAACCTCGAAGGGCTGTCGATCGTGGTGACGGGCTCGCTCGACACCTTCTCCCGCGACGAGGCGAAGGAAGTCATCATGGCCCGCGGCGGCAAGGCCGCTGGGTCCGTCTCGAAGAAGACCGCGTTCGTCGTCGTCGGCGACTCGCCTGGGTCGAAATACGACAAGGCTGTCCAGCTGAAGGTGCCGGTGCTCGACGAAGCCGGCTTCCGCGTCCTCCTGGAGCGGGGGCCCGAGGCGGCGCAGGAGGTGGCGCTGCCGACCGGTGACGAAACGGGCGAAGAAGAGACTGGGGGAACCGATGGGTGATGTCGAGATCCGGCCGCCGCGGCCCGAGGAGTATGCCGCGGCGGGCGAGGTCACGGTGCGGGCCTACGACGCCGACGGCCACCTGGCCGGGGACGTCGGGTATGACGCGGAGTTGCGCGACATCGAGCGGCGGGTCGAGCTGGCCGAGGTGCTCGTCGCTGTCGACGGCGCAGGAGAGGTGGTCGGCACGGTGACCATCGTGCATCCCGGCTCTCCGTACGCCGAGATCTCGCGGCCGGGGGAGCTGGAGTTCCGGATGCTGGCGGTGGCGCCGTCGGCGCGTGGCCGCGGCATCGGCGAGGCGTTGACGAAGGCCGTGCTCGACCGTGCGCGGGCGCTGGGCATCCGCAAGGTGGTGCTGAGCAGCGTCGAGGGGATGCGCAGCGCGCATCGGCTCTACGAGCGGCTCGGCTTTGCCCGCCTGGCCGAGCGGGACTGGCGGCCATACCCGCATATCAGCCTGATCGCCTACCAGATCGACGTCTGACCTGGCGGTCGCCGAATCGGGGACGAGCTGTTCGTCCCCGATTCGGCCACGCCGGTCCGGAGCTCAGCCGTCGAGGACGACCGCGACGATGCCCGCGAGGTGGGCGAGCCGGGCGACCTCGGCGGCGCGGAAGTTCGGCCCGCCCGGGCGGGCGACGAGCAGCGCCTTGCCCGGCTTGCCGAGCGGCGTGGCGGCCAGCTCGGTGCCGAGCTCCTTCCACGTCTCCGGGATCCAGTCGTCCTCGCTGTCGAGCACCGTCGCGCGTTCGAGCGGCAGCCACGGCAGGTCGGTGATCGGCGTCTCGGGAGCCGCGCTGGACGAGGCCAGCCGGACCGCGCCGGTTTCGGCGTGTTCGACGATCATCGCCCAGCCGGCACGCACGATGCGGGGGACGCCCTCGGCCAGGATGTCGAGGCCGGACTTCGGCTGCGCGGCGATCTCTTCGACGAGTTCGAGCTCGCGGTGCGTGTCCAGCACGCCCGCGTAAGGGCGGACCGCGTCCACTTCGACGCCTTCGACGCTCTCCGCCGCCGTGATCAGCGCGTCGGGCAGGCGGCCCGACGGGAGCTCGACCACCAGGTCGTCGACGGCGACTCCGCTGCCGCGTTCGACGACGTCGACGCTGAGGATGTCGGCGCCTACCGTGCCGAGAGCCGTGGCGACCGCGCCGAGGGTCCCCGGGCTGTCCGGAAGGAGGACCCGGATCAGGAACGACACCACGCGCCCCTCTCACCTCTGGCGTCCCAGCCTTGCCGTGGGACGCTCGATGCCGGTCGCCGATTGTGACAGACCCACCCGGCTCGCGGGACCTGCTGTCCGCCGGGCGGGATGCGAGCGTCGCCGGACGGCACCTGGCTTGCGCCGGGCGTAACCCAGTCGAGTCCGCCCACGCCGCCACCATAGACTTGCAGCTTCCGAGACAACCCGCACAGCACAACCCGGGAGTCACCCGCGTGCCCAACATTTCCCGAGACGAGGTCGCGCACCTCGCGAAGCTGGCCAGGCTGGCCGTGACCGACGACGAGATCGACGTCTTCGCCGGCCAGCTCGACCAGATCCTGGACTCGGTGGCCAAGGTGAGCGAGGTCGCCGCCGACGACGTGCCGCCGACGTCGCACGCCGTGCCGCTGACGAACGTCTTCCGACAGGACGTCGTCGTCCCCGGGCTCTCGCAGCAGCAGGCGCTGGCCGGTGCGCCGGCCGCCGAGGACGGGCGTTTCCGGGTGCCGCGGATTCTGGGGGAAGAGCAGTGACCGAGCTCATCAAGCTGTCCGCCGCGGAGCTGGCGGAGAAGATCCACGCGCGTGAGGTGTCCGCGGTCGAGGTCACGCAGGCCCACCTGGACCGGATCGCCGAGGTCGACGACCACATCCACGCGTTCCTGCACGTCGACACCGAGGGCGCGCTGGCCGCGGCCAAGGCCGTCGACGAGGGGCTCGCCGACGGCAACGCGCCCGCGTCGTCGCTGGCCGGCGTGCCGCTCGCGCTCAAGGACGTCCTGACCACCGAGGGCGTGCCGACCACGTGTGGGTCGAAAACGCTCGAAGGCTGGATCCCGCCGTACGACGCCACGGTGACGCGCAAGTTGCGCGAGGCCGGCGTCGTGATCCTCGGCAAGACCAACATGGACGAGTTCGCCATGGGGTTGTCGACGGAGAACTCGGCCTACGGCCCGACGCACAACCCGTGGGACCACGCCCGCATCCCGGGCGGGTCGGGTGGCGGCTCGTCGGCGTCGATCGCGGCCTTCGAGGCGGCCATCGCCATCGGGACCGACACCGGCGGCTCGATCCGCCAGCCCGGGTCCGTCACCGGGACCGTGGGGGTCAAGCCGACCTACGGTGGCGTGTCGCGGTACGGGCTCGTCGCGTTTTCGTCGTCGCTCGACCAGGCCGGGCCGTGCGCCCGGACGGTGCTCGACGCCGCGCTGCTGCACGAGGTCATCGCCGGGTACGACCCGCGCGACTCGACCTCGATCGACGCGCCGGTGCCGCCGGTTGTCGCCGCGGCGCGCCAGGGCGCGAACGGTGACCTGAAGGGCGTCAAGGTCGGCGTCGTGAAGGAGTTCGGCGGCGACGGCTACCAGCCGGGCGTCCTGCGGTCGTTCCAGGGCGCGGTCGAACAGCTGCGGGCGCTCGGCGCCGAGGTTGTCGAGGTCTCTTGTCCGCATTTCGTCTACGCGCTGCCCGCGTACTACCTGATCGCGCCGAGCGAGTGCTCGTCGAACCTCGCCCGGTTCGACGCCATGCGCTACGGCCTGCGCGTCGCCGACGACGGCACGCACAGCGCCGAAGAGGTCATGTCGCTGACCCGCGAAAAGGGCTTCGGCGCCGAGGTCAAGCGGCGCATCATGCTCGGGACGTACGCGTTGTCGTCCGGCTACTACGACGCCTACTACGGCTCGGCGCAGAAGGTGCGCACGCTGATCACGCGTGACTTCGACGCCGCCTTCCAGCAGGTCGACGTCCTCGTGTCGCCGACCACGCCCACGACCGCGTTCAAGATCGGCGAGCGCGTCGACGACCCGATGGCGATGTACCTCGCCGACCTGTGCACGATCCCGTCGAACCTCGCCGGCAACGCCGCCATGAGCGTGCCGAGCGGGCTGTCCGACGAGGACGGGCTGCCGGTCGGCCTGCAGATCATGGCCCCGGCGCTCGCCGACGACCGGCTCTACCGGGTCGGCGCCGCCTACGAGGCCGCCCGCGACGCCGCCGCTGGTGGCTCGCTCGTCCACAAGGTCCCGGAGCTGGGAGGAACGAAGTGACTGCCGTGGCCGAGTTGATGGACTACGCCGACGTCATCGAACGCTTCAACCCGGTGCTCGGGCTCGAAGTGCACGTCGAGCTCAACACCAACACGAAGATGTTCTGCGGCTGCCCGAACGAGTTCGGCGGCGAGCCGAACACGAAGGTCTGCCCGACCTGCTTGGGCATGCCCGGCGCGTTGCCGGCGGTGAACGGCAAGGCCGTCGAGGGCGCGATCCGGATCGGTCTCGCGCTGAACTGCGAGATCGCCGAGTGGTGCCGGTTCGCTCGGAAGAACTACTTCTACCCGGACATGCCGAAGAACTTCCAGACCTCGCAGTACGACGAGCCGATCGCCTTCAACGGCTACCTCGACGTCACGCTCGACGACGGTGAGGTCGTCCGCGTGCAGATCGAGCGCGCGCACATGGAGGAGGACACCGGCAAGTCGCTGCACGTCGGCGGCGCCACCGGCCGGATCCACGGCGCCGAGCACTCGCTGCTCGACTACAACCGGGCCGGCGTGCCGCTGATCGAAATCGTCACCAAGCCGATCGAGGGCACCGGCGAGCGGGCCCCCGAGGTCGCGCGCGCCTACGTGAGCGCGCTGCGTGACCTGCTTCGCGCGCTCGACGTGTCGGACGTCCGCATGGACCAGGGCTCGCTGCGCTGCGACGCGAACGTTTCGCTGATGGCGAAGGACGCGACCGAGTTCGGCACCCGGACCGAGACGAAGAACGTCAACTCGCTGCGCAGCGTCGAGCGCGCGGTGCGCTACGAGATGACGCGGCAGGCGGCGATCCTCGCCGACGGCGGGACGATCAAGCAGGAGACCCGGCACTTCCAGGAGGCCGACGGCACCACGTCGCCGGGCCGGACGAAGGAAACCGCCGAGGACTACCGGTACTTCCCGGAGCCCGACCTGGTCCCGATCGCGCCGTCGCGCGAGTGGGTCGAGCAGCTGCGCGGCACGCTGCCGGAGATGCCGTCCGAGCGGCGGAAGCGGATCCAGACCGAGTGGTCGCTTTCCGACGAAGCCCTGCGTGACCTGCTGAACGTCGGTGCCGTCGACCTCGTCGCGGCCACGGTCGAGGCCGGCGCGTCGCCGGACGAGGCGCGCGGCTGGTGGGTCAACACGCTGGCGCAGGAGGCGAACACCCGCGAGGTCGAGCTCGCCGATCTGCCGATCACGCCGAAGCAGCTGGCCGAGGTCATCGGGCTGGTGTCGTCCGGCGAACTGACGAACAAGCTGGCCAAGGAAGTCGTCCAGGGTGTGCTCGCCGGTGAGGGCGAGCCGCGCGATGTCGTCGAGAAGCGCGGGCTGAAGGTCGTCTCGGACGACTCGGCCCTGCTCGCGGCGATCGACGAGGCCCTGGCGGCGCAGCCCGACGTCGCGGACAAGATCCGCGGCGGCAAGGTGGCCGCGGCGGGCGCGATCGTCGGAGCGGTCATGAAGGCGACCAAGGGGCAGGCCGACGCCAAGCGGGTCCGCGAGCTGATCATCGAGCGCGTCGGTTCCTGACCGTTGTCCTTCTCCGTCAAAAGCGTCACCTGGCGCGAGTGGCTCGGCCTGGCGGCCGGGCTGCTCGCGCTGGGCTCGACGTTCCTGCCGTGGACCACGCTCAGCACCAACAAGGCGGAAATCGAGGACATCCTCTCGCAGTTGCCGCGCGACGACGTCATCCGCGACGCGTGGCACTCGAGCTTCTTCGCCTGGTGCCCGCCGTTGCCGTTGCTGCTGGCCGGGCTGGTCGTGGTCTTCTTCGGCCGCATCCGGAAACTGCGGGTCAGCGGGCTGCCGCACCTGTGGCTGGTGGTCGCCGCGGCGTCGCTGCTGCTGATGGTGATCGGCTGGTTCACGCTCGACTGGGAGTTCGACGCCGACCAGCGCGGCATCTTCGACGCCGCCGGGATCGCCATCAACCCCGGCTCCGGGCGGTTCCTCGGGCTGCTCGCCGCGCTCGTGTCGGGCGTCGCCGCGTTCCTGGACATGCGCGCGGTGCGGGCCGAGAGCCGGCAGCCGCGGAAGCGTGAGCCTCGGAGCAAGAGCCGCTGATCGCCTGGGCCGCGGTTGTCGGGAGCAGGCAGGTGTGCGGAGCCGCGGTGAGGTCGGTACGGCCTTCGTAGCCCGTGTGGGAGACCGAGCCGCAGGTCGTCCGTTTGGTTGACCACCAGCGTTGACAACGTTGTCAGTTTGGTCGGCCGTTGCGCGAGAAAGCGCTTTCTGACACGGTCGAAGTCGGCGTCGCCGATGCCGCGCCGATCGCTGCCGCGGGGTGTCGTCGTCGAGGAGGGAGGTCCGGGGTTGGCTTCGGGAAAGCGCTTACGGGTCGCCGTCGTCGGGGCTGGGGGGATCGCCGGGAGCCATCGGGCCGCCTTTCAGGCTCATGGCGGCGACGTCGACCTCGTGGCCGCCGCGGACGTCGATGAGGCCCGGGCCGTGGCGTTCTGTGCGGCGACCGACCACGCCAAGCCCTACCGCGACCTCGACGCCCTGCTCGCCGAGCAGGAACCCGACCTCGTCTCGATCTGCACGCCGCCGGGACTGCACGTCGAGCAGACCAAGAAGGTCCTCGAGAGCGGCGCCTGGGTCTGGTGTGAGAAGCCGCCGTGCCGGTCGCTCGCCGAGTACGACGAGATGGCCGCCGCCGAACGGGACGGGGGTCCGTACGCCGCCTTCGTGTACCAGCAGCGGTCCGGTTCGGGCGCCGCGCACTTCCGGAGCCTGCTCGTGGACGGGGAGCTCGGCCGTCCGCTCGTCGCGCACTGTCAGACGACCTGGTACCGCGACGCCGCCTACTACGCCGTGCCCTGGCGGGGGCGGTGGGAGACCGAGGGTGGCGGGCCAGCCATGGGGCATGGCATCCACCAGATGGACCTGCTGCTCCACCTCCTCGGCGAGTGGGCCGAAGTGCGGGCGATGACCGCGCGGCTGGTGCACGACGTCGAGACCGAGGACGTCTCCACCGCGCTCGTCCGGTTCGAGTCGGGGGCGCTCGCGACCGTCGTCAACAGCGTCCTCTCCCCGGACGAGGTGAGCCGGATCCGGATCGACTGCGAGCGCGCCACCGTCGAGCTCACCCACCTCTACGGGTACGGCAACGACCACTGGCGTTACACCCCCGCACCGGGGCTGACCGTCGGAAACACGCCGCCCGCCGACGTCGCCAGCTCGCACGCCGCCGCGTTCGCGCCGGTCCTGGCCGCGTTCCGGGAAGGGCGGCGGCCGCCGTGCAGCGGGGCGGACGGGCGGCGGGTGCTGGAGTTCGTCGCCGCGCTCTACAAGTCCGCGAGCACCGGCCTCGGCGTGCGCCGCGGGCAGATCGGGCCCGGCGACGCCTTCTACCGGTCCATGGCCGGGACCGCGGACGGAAACCGCCGGTGAGCGCGCCCATCACCGTGACCCACCGGCACGGCGACCACGTCGTCGTCGAGGCGGCGGGCGTCCAGCTCCTGTCCTATGTGTACAAACCCGACCCCGTGGCGTACGAGTCCCGCAAGCCCTACACCCATCCGCTGCGCACCCTCGGCGGCTGGTGCGTCAGCGGGTACCGGCCGTCGGACCACCGGTGGCACAAGGGCCTGCAGATGACGGCGAGCCACCTGTCCGGCCAGAACTTCTGGGGCGGCCACACCTACGTCCCCGGCCGCTGGTACCAGGACCTGCCCGACCGGATCGGCTCCATGCGGCACGACGAGTTCGCGGACTTCACCGTCGAGGGCGACCGGCTGAGCCTCACCGAACGGCTCACCTGGGTCGCCAACGGCGGCGACGAGTGGGCGCGGGAACGGCGTGACATCGTCATCCACTCGGTCGAGCCGGCCGAGGGCGCCTGGGCCCTCGACTGGGCGATCGAGCTGACCAACGTCCGCGACGTCCCGCTCGAGTTCGGCAGCCCGACCACCGCCGGCCGCGACCAGGCCGGGTACACCGGCCTGCACTGGCGTGGTCCGCGGGACTTCGGCGGCGGCCGCGTCCTCGGGCCCGGCGACCTCGAGGGCGACGCCATGATGGGCGCGCAGGCGCCGTGGCTGGCGTTCGTCGGCGAGCACGACGGCGTCGACGCGCACTCGACGCTCGTCTTCGCGCACGCGCCCGAGAACGACAAAGCCATCCACGAGTCGCACTGGTTCGTGCGTTCGCAGGACGCGCCGATGGTCGCCATCTCGTGGGCGTTCTTCGAAGAGTTCGCGCTGCCGCCGGGGGAGAGCTTCACTTATCGCTACCGGATCGTCGTCGGCGACGGGGCCTGGGACCGCGACCGGGTGACGCAGTACCTCGAGAGCCACGGATTCTGAGGAGCAGCATGGACGAGTTCCCGCTACCGGGTGGCATCGGCGTCTCGCACCTGCGCGCCTACGACTGGGCGGCCGAGGACGGCGTCTGCGGCGGCAGCCCGCACCTGCACCTCGCCTGCACCGAGGCGTACGTCGTCACCGGGGGACAAGGCGCCGTCCAGACGCTGAGCACCGGCGGCTACGCCGAGACGCCCCTGGAGCCCGGGGTGATCGCGTGGTTCGCGCCGGGCACCGTGCACCGGATGGTGCAGGGCGGCGGCCTGCGCGTCACGGTCCTCATGCAGAACAGCGGGCTGCCCGAGGCGGGCGACGCCGTGTTCACGTTCCCGCCCGACGTGCTCGCCGACGCCGCGGCCTACGCCGAGGCCGCCGCGTTGCCGAAAACCGACGACGCCGCCCGACGGCGGCGTGACCTGGCGATTCGCGGTTACCTGCCGCTGCGGGAGGCCCTGCTGGACGGGGACGCGGAGCCGCTGCGGGCCTTCCACCGCGCGGCCGTCGCGCTCGTCGGGCCGAAGGTCGCCGGGTGGGTGCCGCGCTGGCAGGCCGGGGCGCTGAAGGCCGCCGAACTGACCGGGGCGCACCTCAAGGCGCTCGCCGACGGCGACGGGAGCCACCTCGAGCAGGCGGGGGTCCGGGTCGCGACGCCGTCGAACCCGGACGGCTACGGCATGTGCGGGCGCCGCGCCGAATACGACATCCCGGGTGTCACCTCGCCCTGCGGCGGGGACGCCCTCGATCAGGAAGGCCAGTGATGAACCAGCCCAGTATCGGAGTGCTGCTCAACGGGGTCACCGGCCGGATGGGGTACCGGCAGCACCTGCTCCGGTCGGTGCTGGCCATCCGGGAGCAGGGCGGCGTCGAGCTGCCCGACGGCACCCGGGTGCAGCTCGAGCCGATCCTCGCCGGGCGCAACGCGGCGAAGCTCAAGGAGCTCGCCGACCGCCACGGCCTGACCGCGTGGACGACCGACGTCGATTCGGCGCTGGCCGACGTCCAGATCTACTTCGACGCGCAGCTGACGTCGGCGCGCGAGCCGTCGGTGCGGGCGGCGATCGCCGCGGGCAAGCACGTCTACGCCGAGAAGCCCCTGGCCGAGTCGCTGCCGGCCGCGCTGGAGCTGGCCGGGCTCGCGCGGGACGCCGGGATCTGCCACGGCGTCGTGCACGACAAGCTGTTCCTGCCCGGCCTGCGGAAGCTGCGGCGGCTGATCGACGGCGGGTTCTTCGGGCGGATCCTGTCGGTGCGCGGCGAGTTCGGCTACTGGGTGTTCGAGGGCGACTGGCAGGAAGCGCAGCGGCCGAGCTGGAACTACCGCGCCGAGGACGGCGGCGGAATCGTGCTCGACATGTTCTGCCACTGGAACTACGTGCTCGAGAACCTCTTCGGCCGCGTCTCGGCGGTGACGGCGAAGGCGGTGACGCACATCCCGCGTCGCTGGGACGAGCAGGGCGAGGCCTACGCGGCGACGGCCGACGACGCCGCGTACGGCATCTTCGAGCTCGAGTCGGGGACCATCGCGCAGATCAACTCGTCGTGGTCCACCCGGGTCTTCCGCGACGAGCTGGTCGAGTTCCAGGTCGACGGCACCGAAGGCAGCGCGGTCGCCGGGCTGCGGCGCTGCCGCGTCCAGCACCGCTCGGCGACGCCGAAGCCGGTGTGGAACCCGGACCTCCCGGCGACCGAGCCGTTCCGCGACCAGTGGCAGGAGGTCCCGGACAACACCGAGTTCGACAACGGCTTCAAGGCGCAGTGGGAGGAGTTCGTCCGGGACGTCGTCGCCGGACGGCAACACCGCTACGACTTCTTCTCGGCCGCGCGCGGACTGCAGCTGGCCGAGGCCGGGCTGACGTCGTCGGCGGAGGGCCGCCGGGTGGAGCTGAAGCCGCTGGCGTAGCTCAGGCCTTCGGGAACCGCGGCGCCTCGAGCACGCGGTAGTGGTACGTCTGGCGCTCTTCGTGGTCGACGAGCGTCCGGAAGCCCGCCTCCCGCACGACCTCCAGCAGCGAACGGACGATCAGTTCCTTCGCCGTGACGACGTAGGAGACGAGCGGGTCGGCGGGATCCTGCCGGCGGAGCCGGGTGTGGTAGGACTCCGTCTCCTGGACGGGCGCGTGCCACTCCAGCGTCACCCCGAAGGGCTGGATGTCGTGCACGTGGATCCACGCCCCGGGCGGCCACGGGTCGGGCGTGAAGCGGTCGAGGACCGTCGCCGCGAAACCCATCCTGGTCAGTTCCGCCCGCACGGACTCCGCCAGTTCGCGCCAGGACGCGACCGCGTCGTCCGGCGCGCGGAACAGCGGGTTGTCGGCCAGGTGCGCGGCCTTTTCGAAAGCGAAAGGATCGGTCACCCATTCACCCTAACAGAGCCCGGTGGTGGCCGGCGCCGGAACGCGCGGCCACCACCGGGTACTCAATTCGTCACCGATATCCCGCGCCGCGCTGGGCGATCAGGGCTTCCAGGGTTTCGATTTCCTGCCTGCTTTGTTTCAGGTAGTAGACGGCGAAGTCGATCACCGTGCCGTTTTCGAGGGCCTCCCCGAGGAGCGGCAGGCACCGGTCGGTGCACGGGCTCCGTTCGGTGAACAGGCGCTCGATCGCCTTCGTGTCGAATCCCTTGTCCTGGAGCGTTTTGATGATGCGTTCCTCGGCGTGGAGGCCGCTGCCGCTGATCGCGCCGATGTAGCCGTCGCCGAGGACCGGGTCCTTGTACCCGGGGATCTTCGCCACCGAAACGTTGATCTCCGGCCTCCTGAGCAGGCCCGTCGCCCGGCGGAACTCGTAGGCTTTGTCCGCGAGTTCGCTGCCCCAGCGTTCGTACTGGACGGGGTTGAGGCAAAGGCCGCCCGCGGCGGCCGCGCGGAATGCCGCGAACCCGGGAACACAGGCCGCGCCGACCTTGCTGATGAAATTGCGCGCCAGATCACCGAGGGTGTTCCGGACCGCGATGCTCGATAGGAATTCCTCCGAACTCAGCGCGCTCAGCCGGGACGCGAGGAACGTATCGCTCGCGATTCCGGTGACGAACTCCGCGCCGATCGTCAGCTCGATGCCCGCGCCCGCCGCTTCCGCGAGGAAACCGGCTTCGGCGCCGGCGAGGGCGCCGACGAGCGGGGCCGTGCAGATTTCGGCGCAGAAGACGCCGGCGCCGATGATCACCGCGCCCGCGACGATCGTGCCGCCGATCGTCCACCAGCGCTCCGCGTCGGCTTCGTCCTCGGCCTGCTGCTTGGCGTCGGCGATCGCCTTGTTGATGACGTACGTCAGCGCCGGGTTGTACGCGCCCTTCAGGCAGTCGTTGAACGTCTGCTCGCTGTACTGCTTGAGCTGGTTGCAGACCGCGACGTTGCGTTCGGACTCGCCCTTGGGGTCATTGATCAACCGGGTCGCGCGCGCCACGCAGTCGTCGTGGGCCGGGCCCGCGGGGACGGCGTTGCAGGCGTTGTTGACGTCGTCGGCGAACTTCTTCTTGGCGGCGTCGATCTCCTGGTTGGCCTTGGCGATCGCCTTGTCGCGGGCGTCGTTCGCGGCCGTGACGGCGGCGTCGGCGTCCTTGCCGGCGTCGATCGCGTCCTGGTACGCCTGGTGCGCGGCCTGGATGGCGCTCTGCGCGTACTGGGCCGCCACGTTGGCCGAGTGCCGCGCCGACATGGCCGACTGCGAAGCCCGGACCGCCGCCTGCGAAGCGCGGGCCGCGGCCTCCTGCGCGGTGACGGCCGACTCGTACGCCTTCTGCGCCGACTGCCGGGCATCCTCCGCCGACTGCGCGGCCCGCGTCGCCGCCGCGATGGCCGCGTCGGCGTGGGCGGTGGCCTGCCGTGCGTACTCGGCCGCCTGGTCCGCGGCGTGGCGGGCGTTGGCGGCGACGGACTGGGCCGTGGCCGCGTTCTTGGACGCCGTCGCCGCGACCGAAGTCGCTTCCGCGACGAGCCCGGCGACGACCGCGTTGTGCGCCGCCGACTCCCGGTCGTGCCGGGCGGCGACGTACTGGCCGTTGAGCCGGTACATGCGGACCATGTCGGGCGGGCCGGCCAGTGCCGCCTGGGCCAGCATCCGGGCCTCGGGCCCGGTCGCGGTGTTGGCGATCAGCTGGTTCAGCGCGAGGCGGTCGTCCTTCTCCCGGGCGAGGTTCTGCCCGGTGTCGAGGAACTGCCGGTACGCGGCCACCGTCGCGGCGTCGAGCGCCTTCTGCGCCTCGGAGACGACGACGGCGTTGCTCTCGGCGCGCGCGGCGGCCTGGACCTGGTTGACCTGGATCCGCAGGTCATTGCCTTCGGTGGGGTAGTCCGGCGACGCGAGGAACCGCTTGACGTCGGCGTCGCTGCCCGCGAGCGCCTGCTGCCCGGCGGCCTTCTTGGCCGCGTTCGCGTCGGCGATGAGCTCCTGCAGGGTTTCGCGGTCGTCGAGCGCGGCCGCCTGGCCGATGCCGGTGCGGACGAACTCCCGGACCTCGCGGTCGGCTCCGGCCAGCGCGCCTTCGGCGGCCGACTTCGTCCACGGTCCGCCGGTGGCCAGCAGGCGCAGCGCGATCTTCCGGCCGTCGAGGACGGCCAGGGCCGGATCGGTGCCCGGGGCGTTCGCCTCCGCGAGCAGCCGGGTGGTTTCGGCGTCGCGCTGGGCTTCCTGCGCCGCGTTCCACTTGCGGGTCAGGCCCAGCCGGTCCTGGACGCCGAGAGCCTGCTGCGCGGCCTCGGTGGCCTGGTCGGCCTGCAGCGCGAGCCGGTCCTCGTCGGCCTTGCGGGCGGCGGTGTAGATCCGGTTCGCCTGGTTGGCCGAGTCGACCGCGATCTGCGCGGCGGCGCTCGCCGCGTTCGCGTGCTCGGTCGCGAGCTGGGCCGCCTGTTCGGCGCCGACCGCGTGTTCGGCCGCGTCCTTGGCCGCCGCGGCGGCGACGGCGGCGTCCACCGCGGCCCGGGACGCCAGTTCCCGCGCCTGCGCCGCGGCATCGGCCGCTTCGTCCGCGTACGCGCGGGCAGAGGCCGCGGCCCGGTTCGCCCGGTCGGCTTGCCGCTGTGCGGTCGCCGCCGCGGCTTCGGCCTCGTGGGCGTCGGCGCCGGCGTTCTTCGCCCACTTGACGGCTTCACGCGCCGCCGCGGCCGAGTTCGACGCGTTCTGCCCGGCCGAGTTCGCGGCGTCGATCGCCTCGCGGGCGTGGCCCAGCGCGGTCTTCGCCTGGTCGATCGCGTCGACGGCCTGCTGCGCGCTGGTCGACGCCGCGGCCGCGTCGATGGCGGCCTTCGAGGCGTCGCCGGCCTTGCCGCGGTCGACGCGGGCGGCGGCGGCCGCGTTCCACGCGGCGCTCGAGGCCTGCCCGGCCTTCGCCGCCGCGGCGGCCGCCCGCGTCGCGGCGTTGGCGGCGACACGCGCCGCCGACGTCGCCGCGTTGGCCGCGCCGATCGCCGTGACCGCGGCGTTCGCGGCTCGGTCGGCCGCCGACGCGGCCCGGCCGGCCGCTTCGGCCGCACCGGCGGCGTTGTCCTTCGCCGCTTCCGCGGCCTGGGCGGCGAGTTCGCTCGCCTGCCGCGCCAGGTCGGCTTCCTTCAGCGCGCGGTCGGCGGCGTTCTTCGCCTCCTGGGTTTCCTGCGCGGCCTGGGCGCCGGCGATCTTCGCCGCGTCGACCAGTTGCTGGATGCTCGCGGTCTCCTGGTCGCGGGCGGCCGCGACCTCCCAGTCGCGGTCGATGAACAGCCGCAGCCGGTTCGGGGTCCCGTCGTCCAGCGCGTCCTGCGCCGCGGCCTTCGCCTCGGGGCCGCTGATGGCGAGGATCTGGTTGACCCGCACGCGCAGGTCGGTCGCCTCGGCGCGGGCCGACGTCGTGTCCAGGAACTGGTGGAGTGCCTCGAAAGTCCCGTTGTCCAGCGCGGCCTGCGCGGCCTTTTTGACCTCCGGACCGCCCGCGGCCATGATCTGGTTGACGCGGACGCGCAGGTCGGTGACCGACGCGGACGCCCACCCGTCGTTCAGGAACTCGCGCAGCGCGGCCGGATCGCCGTCGGCGGCGTCGAGCGCCTGCTGCGCCTTGGTCTTCACGGCCGGCCCGCCGGCCGCGAGGATCTGGTTCACCGACAGCCGGTCGTCCAGCGCGGCGAGGCGGCCCAGCTTGTCGTTCAGGAACGCCTCGACGTCGGCGTCCGAGCCGATCAGCGCCTTTTCGGCTTCGGCCTTGACCTGCGAGCCGGCGCTGCGCCAGACGGTGAGCACCTTGGCGCGCGGGGAGAGCGGCGCACCGGCGGCCGCCGTGGTGGCGGCGGCCCGGGGGACCGCGGCCGGCGCCGCGGCCGCCTGCTGCACGGTTTGTGCGGTCAGTGCGGCCACCATCGCGACGATCAGGCCGCCGCGCCGGAGCCGCTGGAGTCTCTTCACCGGTCTCATGGCTCTCTTTCGCGAACGCGCACCGGCGCCACACCGTCCGGTGCTCGGGTGGAGGGAAACGGCCGGAAGAAAGCTCAGGCGAGCGGCGAAGAATCGCGATACGTCGATCGGGCAGCACAAAGCCGGGCACGAAGCGCGAACATCCGGAAATCCCCCTCAGCGGAACACCTGTGAGTTTCCGCCCGACAGCGACCTTAACAGCGCGAAGATCACCGAAGCAGGAGGCAAAAGGGGGTGATCGGGGTCACATTCGCGGCAAAAGAACGCGCCGGCTTGGTCCGGCCGGGTCAGTCCTTGCCGTTGCCGCCGCCGGACGTCGCCGGCGTGATCAGCACGACGCGATCGTCGCTCGAGACCGGGGTGCCGCCGTCCTTGTTGACCGTGCCGGCCACCGCGAGCTGCGGGTTGATCATGCTCATCCCGGCGAGCCGCCCGAACGTCGCCGGCGGCTTGCCGGTCTTGCCGTCGAGGCTCACCGTCGGCTTGCCGCTGACCGCGCCCTCGGCCGTCACCGGCAGGTTCTGCAGGTTCCCGGCCAGCGACGTCCCGACCGACACCGAGCCGTTGGCGTCGACGAAGTCCGCACAGCCCGCGACGCCCGGCTTTTCCGGCCACGTCCACGCCGGCGTCGTCAGCGGCTGCCCGGCCTGCACGCGGTAGAGGGCGTCCTTGTCGGCGAGCCGGTCGGTGACCCAGACGCGGCCGCCGTCGGCGGAGGCGCACAACCCGCCGGGGGCGTGCAGGCCGGCCGCCACCACGAGCGCGCCGTTCGGGTTGCCCGCCGCGGCCTTGCCCGACGTGTCGATCCGCAGGACCTTGCCCGCCAGCGAACCGGCGTCGGCCGCGGCGTTCGGGTTGCCCGCGTCGCCGGTCGCGACGAGCAGCGCGCCACGGTTGTCGGCGCCGATCGTGCCGCGGTTGCCGGTCGCGCCCTTCGGGATGCCGGTGAGCACCGGCTTCGGCGCCTGGCCCTTCGCGAAGCGCACGACGCGGTTGTCCGTCGCCGTCGTGACGTAGGCGAACACGAGCTGGTCCTCGACGTAGGACGGCGAGAGCGCGAGCCCGGTCAGGCCGCCGTCGCCGGCCGCCTGGACGTCGAGCTTCGCGAAGTCCGTCGCGTCCTTGCCCGCCGTCGCGAGCAGCACGCGGCCGCTCTTGCGCTCGCCCGCCAGGGCGCTCGGCGTGGAGCCGTCACCGGGCAGGCCGGCCACCGCGGCGACGGTGTCCAGGCAGGTCGCGATCACCGAGGGGTCGAAGTCCTTGCAGCCCTGGGGCGGCGGCACCGGCGTCGCCGACTGGCCGGGCCGCGCCTGCTTGCCGTCGCCGCCGGAGTCCGCGCCGGGGCCCTGGACCTCGGGCGGCGACTCGGGGCTGGGGACGGGTGCGGGGCTGAACGTCTGGCCCGCCGCGGTGTCGTCGAACCGCGCGCACCCGGCGGGCAGCAGGACGCCGCAGGCCAGGATCGCCAGCAGGGCCGACCGGTACCGGGTTCGCATGATCGCCCAGCCTAGGACCCGCCGCGTGAACCATGGGTGAGTACTCCTCGATTACGTTGGGGATCATGACGCTGACCGTGCTGGTGCCCGACGACGAGGGCATGTCCGTGCTCGCCGAGGTCCCGCGGGTCCTGCCCGTGCGCTACCAGTGGGGCGAGCCGGTGCCGCCGGAGGCCGCGAAGGCCGAGGTGCTCATCCCCGGCAAGCACCCGCCGGGCGAGCAGCTGTGGCGCACGCTGCCGAGCCTGAGGCTGATCCAGCTGCTGTCCGCCGGCGCCGAGGACTGGGTCGGCAAGGTGCCCGACGGCGTCCTGCTTTCCACCTGCCGCGGCGCGCACGGCGGGAGCACCGCCGAGTGGGTCGTCGCCGTGCTGCTGTCGCTCTACCGGAAGCTGGACGCCTTCGCCGCCGCCCGGCGCGACGGCCGGTGGGAGCGGCAGACCGCCGAAACGCTGCAGGGCAAGCGCGTGCTCATCATCGGCGCCGGCGACCTCGGGCGGCACCTGCGGCGACGGCTCGAGCCGTTCGAGGCGCGGTGCACGATGGTCGGGATGACCGCGCGGGAGGGCATCCACGGCGTGCGCGAGCTGCCCGCGCTGCTCGGCCTGCACGACGTCGTGGTGCTGATGGTGCCGCTGACCTCGCGCACCCGCGGGATGGTCAACGCGGAGTTCCTCGCCGAAATGCGCGACGGCGCGGTGCTGGTCAACGCCGCCCGCGGCCCCGTCGTCGTCACCGACGCCCTGGTCGCCGAACTGGCCACGGGCCGGCTGCGCGCCGCCCTCGACGTCACCGACCCCGAGCCGCCGCCCGCCGGGCACCCGCTGTGGACGGTGCCGGGCCTGGTGCTGACCCCGCACGTCGGCGGGGCCGTGCGCGGGGTGCGGGGCCGTTCGTACGCCGTCGCGGCGGCGGAAATCGCCCGGTACGCCGGGGGAGAGCTGCCGGACAACCTCGTGCACGGGGAGTACTGAACCGTGAGATTCGCTACTCTTCGCGCGTGAGCAGTGGAGACGAGTTTTCGCAGCAGCCCACCAGCCTCCTCTCGGGTGTCGAGGACGACGGGGCCGACGACGCCCCGCGCCAGGGCGGTCTGGGTCTCGGCCTGCTGGTCCTGCGGCTCGCGCTCGGCGTGACCATGGGGGCGCACGGCCTGCAGCACCTGTTCGGCCTCTTCGGCGGGCCGGGCATCGGCGGGTTCGCGCGGGTGCTGGAGACGTTCGGCTACCACAAGCAGACGACGCTGCTGTCGTGGATCACCGGCATCACCGAACTCGGCGGCGGGGTGCTGGTGGTGGTCGGGCTGTTCACGCCGCTGGCCGCGGCGGGCCTGCTCGGCGTCGCCGCGAACGCGGTGTACGCGAAGTTCCACGGCGGGTTCTTCGAGGGCCAGGGGCAGGGGTTCGAGTTCGAGCTGCTGCTCGGGGCGGCGGCGCTGAGCCTGCTGTTCACCGGATCCGGGCCGATTTCGCTGGAGCGGAACACGCCGTGGCGGAAGCGGCCGTTGCCGCTGGGACTGGTTTCGCTGCTGCTCGCCGCGGCGGCGGCCGTGGTGGTCATCGTTCTGACGCGGTAGCCGCGGCTGGGCACGACTCGGCGGCGCAGAACGACCCTGGGGCAACAACGCCTCTGGGGACAACTCGGTCACGAGCACGCAGCCTGTGGACAACCCGGCTGCGCGGCCCGGAATTGTCAGTGCCCGCCGGTAACGTTGAAACCGGGGGTCCCCCTCACGCGCGCGGGGGTTGGGCGTCCGGCTCGAAAACCGTAAAGGCCACCGCGGGGGACTCCCCACGGTGGCCTTCACGAAGCTGTCCAGAGACCTACTTGTTCACGTCCCGAACCGCGCCCGTATCGGCCGACGTGGCCATCCGGGCGTACGCGCGCAAAGCCGCCGTCACGGGGCGCTGGCGGTCCTTCGGCTGCCACGGGCGCTCGGAGGCCTCCATCTTCGCGCGGCGCTCGGCCAGCACCGACTCGTCCACCAGCAGCTCGAGGCGTCGCTCGTGGATGTCCAGGAGGATCCGGTCGCCGTTCTCCACCAGGCCGATCAGGCCGCCCGCCGCCGCCTCCGGGGAGATGTGGCCCACGGAAATGCCGGACGAGCCGCCGGAGAAGCGGCCGTCGGTGATCAGGGCGCACTTCTTGCCCAGGCCCGACCCCTTGAGGAACGCCGTCGGGTGCAGCATCTCCTGCATGCCCGGGCCGCCCGCCGGACCCTCGTAGCGGATGACCAGCACCTCGCCCGGCTGGATCTCCTTCTTGAGGATCGCCGACACCGCCTCCTCCTGGCTCTCCAGCACCCGCGCCGGGCCCTCGAAGTGCCACAGGTCCTCGTCGATGCCCGCGGCCTTGATCACCGCGCCGTTCTCGGCGAGGTTGCCGCGCAGGATCGCCAGGCCGCCGTCCTTCGTGTACGCGTGCTCGACGTCGCGGATGCAGCCGCCCGCCGCGTCCGTGTCCAGTGACGACCAGCGGTTCGACGTCGAGAACGCTTCCGTCGTGCGGACCCCGCCCGGCGCCGCGTGGAACAGCTCGAGCGCAACAGCTGAGGGCGACGAAGCCCGGATGTCCCAGGCGGAAAGCCAAGAGTCGAGGTCGCGGGAGTGCACGGACCACACGTCGGTGTTCAGCAGCCCGCCGCGGTACAGCTCACCGAGGATCGCCGGGATGCCGCCGGCCCGGTGGACGTCCTCCATGTGGTAGTCGGAGTTCGGCGCCACCTTCGACAGGCACGGCACGCGCCGGCCGATCGCGTCGATGTCGGAGATCGTGAAGTCGACCTCGCCCTCCTGGGCGGCGGCGAGGATGTGCAGCACCGTGTTCGTCGAGCCGCCCATCGCCATGTCGAGCGCCATCGCGTTCTCGAACGCCGCCTTGGACGCGATCGAGCGCGGCAGCACCGAGGCGTCGTCCTCTTCGTACCAGCGGCGGCACAGCTCGACGACCGTGCGCCCGGCCTCTTCGAACAGCGCGCGGCGCGCGGCGTGCGTCGCCAGCGTCGAGCCGTTGCCCGGCAGCGAAAGACCCAGCGCCTCGGTGAGGCAGTTCATCGAGTTCGCGGTGAACATGCCGGAGCACGAACCACACGTCGGGCAGGCGGACCGCTCGACGACGTCCAGCCCGTCGTCGTCGACCTCGCTGCTCGCCGACGCCGCGATCGCGGTGATCAGGTCGGTCGGGGCCTGCGCGACGCCGCCCACGACGACGGCCTTGCCGGCCTCCATCGGGCCGCCGGAGACGAACACGACCGGGATGTTCAGCCGCATCGCGGCGTTGAGCATGCCGGGGGTGATCTTGTCGCAGTTGGAGATGCACACCAACGCGTCGGCCTGGTGCGCGTTGACCATGTACTCCACCGAGTCGGCGATGATCTCGCGCGAGGGCAGCGAGTAGAGCATGCCCGAGTGGCCCATCGCGATGCCGTCGTCGACGGCGATGGTGTGGAACTCGCGCGCGACGCCGCCGGCTTCCTTGACCGCGCCGGCGACGATCTCGCCGAGGTCCTTCAGGTGCACGTGGCCGGGCACGAACTGGGTGTAGGAGTTGGCGATCGCCACGATCGGCTTGCCGAAGTCGCTGTCGGTCATGCCGGTGGCGCGCCAGAGCGAGCGCGCGCCCGCCGCGTTGCGGCCGTGGGTGGTGGTCCGGGAACGGAGAGGCGGCACGGCGAACTCCCAGGTCGGATGGTGGGCCAGGCGGAGGTTCGGAACGCTCCGGCGAAACTGGTCCTACCAATTTAGCCCTCCGGGCCGGGCCCGTGTGCCGTGGGGCTACTCGCTGGCCGAGGTCTCCGGCTTGCCGGGCTTGATGTCCTCGGGGTCCAGCAGGCCGCTCGGGTCCGCCACCAGACCTTCGCTGACCAGCGACAGCACCGGCAGGTGCCGCGTGCGGACCGTCGGCAGCGGCACCTTCGTGTCGTCCTTGAGCACCGCCTGCACCCGCGACTTCTTGGTGATCGCCAGCCCCTTCAACGCCGACCACGGGACGTCCCGGTGGCCGAACACCGTCCGGACCGCCAGGCCTTCGCGGGTCGCGACGGTGCGGGTGCGGATCACGAACACCGCCAGCGCGATCGGGAAGAGGTAGAGCCACTGCAGGTACGGGATCTCGCCGAGGGCGATCGGCGTCACGCAGATCGTCAGGAGGGCGATCGCCATGAACGACGTGCGGGGGATGCGGAAGACGGCTTTCCGGCCCTCGTCCTGCTCTTTTTCGGCCACCCGGAAATGGTGCACCGCCGCGCGGACCGGCCCGGACCCGGGTCGGGCAGGGGTGACGTGCGCCGCGTGCGTGTCCAGCATGCGGAATCGCCGTCCCGCAGAGTTGACACCCGCCCGGCGTTCGGTCTAGCGTCATCGCCGTGACACCGCTGACCGGCCTCGTACTTCCCAAGCGCGTCGACGCTTAGGGAAGACTTTCCGCTGCGTCGACGCGCGACCCTCGTGCGACCTTACGGTCGGCGAGGGTTTTTTGTTGCCCAAGGGAAGAGATTCCCGGCCCCACCGCACAAAACCGACCCGAACGAGTGACACCGAGACCCACGAGGCAGACCCGATGACCAGTGCCACAAATCCGACGAAGCCGGGTCCCACACCCGGCGCGCCCGGCGCACGTCCGAAGCCGGCGCCACCGGCGGGAACCCCGGTGCGCGTCACCGGCGCCCAGTCGCTCGTGCGTTCGCTCGAGGCGGTCGGCGCCGAGGTGGTCTTCGGGATCCCCGGCGGCACCATCCTGCCCGCCTACGACCCGCTGCTCGACTCGACGAAGGTCCGCCACGTCCTGGTCCGCCACGAACAGGGCGCGGGCCACGCGGCCACCGGCTACGCGCAGGCCACCGGCAAGGTCGGCGTCTGCATGGCCACCTCCGGTCCGGGCGCGACCAACCTGGTCACCCCGCTCGCCGACGCGAACATGGACTCCGTCCCGGTCGTGGCCATCACCGGCCAGCAGTCCCGGGCGCTGATCGGCACTGACGCGTTCCAGGAAGCCGACATCTGCGGCATCACCATGCCGATCACCAAGCACAACTTCCTCGTCACGGACCCGGCGGACATCCCGCGGACCATCGCCGAGGCGTTCCACCTGGCGTCCACGGGCCGACCCGGCCCGGTCCTGGTGGACATCCCCAAGGACGTGCTGCAGGAGATGACCTCGTTCTCCTGGCCGACCGAGCTGCGGCTGCCGGGCTACCGCCCCACGCTGCGCCCGCACGGCAAGCAGGTCCGCGAAGCCGCGAAGCTGATCGCGAAGTCGCGTCGCCCGGTGCTCTACGTCGGCGGTGGCGTGATCAAGGCGGAGGCGCACGCGCAGCTCAAGCAGCTCGCCGAGCTGACGAACATCCCCGTCGTCACCACGCTGATGGCGCGCGGCGCGTTCCCCGACTCGCACCCGCAGCACCTCGGCATGCCGGGCATGCACGGCTCGGTCGCCGCCGTCGCCGCGATGCAGCGCGCCGACCTGCTGATCGCCCTCGGCGCCCGGTTCGACGACCGCGTCACCGGCCAGCTGGAGTCGTTCGCGCCGGACGCCGCGGTCGTGCACGCCGACATCGACCCGGCCGAGATCTCCAAGAACCGCAAGGCCGACGTCCCGATCGTGGGCGACTGCAAGGAGATCATCGGCGAGCTGATCACCGCCGTGCAGACGGAGTTCGAGCACGGCGGCAAGCCCGACCTGACCGACTGGTGGACCCAGGCCGACGACTGGCGCAAGACCTACCCGGCCGGCTACGAGTGGCCCGACGACGGTTCGCTGTCGCCGCAGTACGTCATCGAGCGGATCGGCGAGATCGTCGGCCCCGACGCGGTGTACGCCGCCGGTGTCGGCCAGCACCAGATGTGGGCCGCGCAGTTCGTCAAGTACGAGAACCCGCGCACCTGGATCAACTCCGGCGGCCTCGGCACCATGGGGTACGCGGTGCCCGCCGCGATGGGCGCGCAGTTCGGCGTCCCGGACAAGCAGGTCTGGGCGATCGACGGCGACGGCTGCTTCCAGATGACCAACCAGGAGCTGGCCACCTGCGCCATCGAGGGCGCGCCGATCAAGGTCGCCGTGATCAACAACGGCAACCTCGGCATGGTCCGGCAGTGGCAGAACCTGTTCTACTCCGAGCGGTACTCCAACACCGACCTCGGCACGCACAAGCACCGCATCCCGGACTTCGTGCTGCTGGCCGAGGCGCTGGGCTGCGCCGGGCTGCGGTGCGAGACCCGCGAAGACGTCGACGCCACCATCCGCCGCGCGATGGAGATCAACGACCGCCCCGTCGTGATCGACTTCGTCGTGGGGAAGGATGCCCAGGTGTGGCCGATGGTCGCGGCCGGCACCGGCAACGACGAGATCATGGCGGTCCGGGGCATCCGGCCGCTGTTCGACGACGACGAGGTTTCGGTCGAGACGACCGAGGCCGCCGCGGAAGCCGCTGGGGAGGGTGAGCGCTGAGATGAGCGTCCACACGCTGAGTGTCCTGGTCGAGAACAAGCCCGGTGTGCTCGCGCGCGTCTCGGGCCTGTTCTCCCGCCGCGGGTTCAACATCGAGTCCCTCGCCGTCGGGCCCACGGAGAACCCCGAGGTGTCCCGGATGACGATCGTGGTCGCCGTGGAAGAGCTACCGCTCGAACAGGTGACCAAACAGCTCAACAAGCTGGTCAACGTGATCAAGATCGTCGAGCTGGAGCAGTCGACCGCCGTGCAGCGCGAACTACTGCTGGTCAAGGTCCGCGCCGACAACACCGTGCGCAGCCAGGTCCTCGAAACCGTCCAGCTCTTCCGTGCGAAGGTGGTGGACGTGTCCCCGGAGGCGCTCACCGTCGAGGCGACCGGGACGTCGGACAAGATCGGTGCCCTGCTGCGGATGCTGGAGCCGTATGGCATCCGCGAGCTCGTGCAGTCCGGCATGGTCGCGGTGGGCCGTGGCGCCCGTTCGATCACGGCCACTTCACCGCGATAAAGAAGTCTTTGTAAGTCAGGAAAGGAAGCAGTAACCCCCATGGCAGTGGAAATCTTCTACGACGACGACGCCGACCTCTCGATCATCCAGGGGCGCAAGGTCGCTGTCATCGGCTACGGCAGCCAGGGCCACGCCCACTCGCTGAGCCTGCGCGACTCCGGCGTCGACGTCCGCATCGGCCTGCCCGAGGGGTCCAAGTCGCGGGCGAAGGCCGAGGAGCAGGGCCTGCGCGTGCTCACCCCGGCCGAGGCGTCGGCCGAGGCCGACCTGATCATGATCCTGGCGCCGGACACGAAGCAGCGCTTCATCTACGAGCAGGACATCGCGCCGAACCTCAAGGACGGCGACGCGATCTTCTTCGGGCACGGCTTCAACATCCGCTACGACCTCATCAAGCCGCCGGCCAACGTCGACGTCGCGATGGTCGCCCCGAAGGGCCCGGGCCACCTGGTCCGCCGCCAGTTCGTCGACGGCAAGGGCGTCCCGGCGCTCATCGCCGTCGAGCAGGACGCCTCCGGCAACGCCCAGGCGCTCGCCCTCTCCTACGCGGCCGCCATCGGTGGCGCCCGCGCCGGCGTCATCAAGACGACGTTCACCGAGGAGACCGAGACCGACCTCTTCGGCGAGCAGGCCGTGCTCTGCGGTGGCGCGTCCGCGCTGGTGCAGACCGGGTTCGAGGTGCTCACCGAGGCCGGCTACGCCCCGGAGATCGCCTACTTCGAGGTGCTGCACGAGCTGAAGCTGATCGTCGACCTGATGTACGAGGGCGGCATCGCGCGCCAGCGCTACTCGATCTCCGACACCGCCGAGTACGGCGACCTGACCCGCGGCCCGCGCGTCATCTCGCCGGCGGTCAAGGAGGAGATGAAGAAGATCCTCGGCGAGATCCAGGACGGCACGTTCGCCCGCGAATGGGTCGCCGAGGACGAGGCAGGCCGGCCGAACTTCACCAAGCTCGAGGAGCAGGGCAACCAGCACCCGATCGAGGCGACCGGCAAGAAGCTGCGCGACCTGATGTCGTGGGTGGACCGGCCGATCACCGAGACCGCCTGACCTTCTTTTCGGCAACACGGTTCCCGCAAGACGCCGAAGGGGACGCCCGTGCCGGGCGTCCCCTTCGGCGTCTCGTTACGCTGGCCGCATGACCGATGACAAGGCGCACATCCGGCACCACCTGGACCTTTCGCGGGCCGAGTGGATCCGGGGTGAACCTGCGGGCGTCACCCTCGACGAGGTTGTCGAGTACGCCTTCGTGCCGCACACCGATGGCGTCACCTACGTCGCGATGCGGAAGTCGACGGATCCCGAGGGCGTGGTCCTGGTCTTCACGCCTTCGGAATGGGACGCGTTCCTCAAGGGCGTCCAGGACGGCGAGTTCGACCTGCCCGAAGCCTAGGAAAGCTTCGCGGCCAGCTCGGGGATCCGCCCGAGGTCACCGGCGATGCCGAGGTGGTCGCCGTAGTCGCGGGATTCGACGATCAGGCCGTCGCGCACGCGCATCGAGAAGATGTTGGCGATCCGCACCGGACGGCCGTCGTAGCTGCCCTGGTAGGCGAACTCACCGATCAGCACCTCCGGGTCGGTGCCCTGGTAGGTGACCAGGTCCGCGACGGCGAACCCCGGGTTCAGCGCCTTGCCCGCCGCGAAGTGGGCCCGCAGCTCGCCGCGGGTGCGCACCACGTCGGAGCCCGGCAGGAACGGGTGCGTGACGTGCGTTTCCCCGGCGTACAGCTCCGGCAGCTCGTCCCAGCGTCCGCCCGCGACGCCGTGCACGAGCCGTTCGAACACGGTTCCGGCGCTTTCCGGGGTGACCGGGGAAAGCTCGCGCGGCGGCGCCTGTTCGTAGGCCTTGACGAGCTGGCCGACCCCGTCGCGGATCGCCGCGAGCCGCAGGTAGTCGTGGTAGTCGCGGGAATGGACGATCAGGCCGTCGCGGACGCGCAGCACCTGGATGTTGGCCGTCGTGGTCGTCCGGCCGGTCTCGACCGACTCGGCGTCGTAGTCGTATTCCGCGACGATCACCTCGGGGTCGGTCGTCTCGTGGACGACGACGTTCTTGCGCTTGAGGCGCAGCGCTCCCGCGAGGGCGCCGGCGAAGCGCTCGTGGACCGCCGCGCGGCCGGTGAGGCGGGTCGGGCGCGGCACGGCCTGGGGGTGTTCGACGACGGTGTCCTCGGCGTAGAGCGCGGAAAGCTCACCGAACCGTCCTTCGCTGATGCCGTCGGACAGGGCGGCGAACACGTCGCGGGGTGTGGTCATGGGTCCTCCCAGAAGGCAAAACGGAGTCTGTAGTCCGCCTGAGACGATACGGACTACAGACTCCGGTTGTCTACCGGGTGCGCAGCAGGTCCCGCGCGGCCGGCTGCCCGCACACCTCCGCCCACTTCTCCGGGGTGCTGTGGAAGATCGCGTCCCGGGCTTCGAGGTCGGCGCCGTTCTCGACGAGGACGTCGATCGCGTCCAGGTGCCCGGACTGCGCCGCGAGGTGCAGGGCCGTGACGCCTTCGCCGTGGTTCGGGCCGCCGAACGTGCCGGCGTGGTTCACGTCGGCGCCGAGGTCGAGGAGCGTCCGGATCGCGGTGACCCGCCCGGTCGCCGCCGCCCAGGCCAAGGCCGTCCCGCGGTAGACGTCGGCGTCCGGCCGGGCGCCGCGCGCGACGAGGGTGCGCAAGGCGCCGGCACGGTCGTTGCGCGCGGCCCAGGCCAGGGCTTCGTTCTTGACTTCGGCGGGGTCGTCCGCCGGCTGCCACCGCGGGAAGCCGCTGTGCGGGCGGTAGAAGCCGCGGTGAGCTCCGGCGGCCGGGTGGCCCGGCGTCAGCAGTTCCTCGAGGAGGTCGGTGTCGCCCAGCCCGGCCGCGACGCGCAGGTTGCCGGGCGCCCGGCTGTGGTCCGCGAGCTTCTCCGCGGCTTCGTGGTGACCCCAGAACAGGGCGACGACCAGGGGAGTGCCGCCGTCACCGCGAGCGGAGACGTCGACCGGCGCGCCGGCGTCGAGCAGCTGGTCGAGCAGGAGCGGGAGGTTGCGGTAGGCGGCCTGGTGCAACGGCGTCCAGCCGTGGACGTTGCCGCGGCCCGGGTCCGCGCCGTGGTCGAGCAGCACGCGGGTCAGCCGTTCGTCGCAGGTGGCGCCGGCCATACCGAGCAGGTCGTTGCCGTTGGTGCCGCGGGCGGTGACGAGGCCGGGGAACTCGGCGAGCAGCTCGCCGAGCCCGTCGACGTCCCGCGCCTCGATCGCCCGGTACGCGCGGGCGAACGGTTCACCACTGTCCACAAGCGACTTGACGTGCTCGCGGAGTGCTTTCCAGGAACCGAAACCGTGCTCCCGGGCGACGACCACCCGGGCGCCGTCCCGGGTGAGCGGCTGACCCCACCGGTCGAACGGCTCCCGCGCGCCGGGCGTCTCGTCTTCGGCGGAGGCGAGGAGGCCGAGCGCGCGCTCGGCGTAGTAGTGGACGTCCTGGTGGTACGGGTGCTGCAGGCTTTCGCCGTGTTCGGTGACGCGCCGGACGTACGCCTGCAGCTTCGGCCAGCTCGGGAAGCCGTGGTCCCGGGCGATCCGGAACTGTGCTTCCGACAGCTTCACGGCTTCGGCGCGCGCGAGGTCCTTCGCGCGCTTGCGCAGCTGGTCCAGGCTGGGTTTCGCGGGCAACGTGCCCATGGTGCCTCCTTCCCTCGTCGCCCGTGGTCCGCCGGCACCGGGCAGGAAGAAGGTGCGGAGCTGGTGGTGCGGTGCTGCGGGGGTGGGCTCGGCCCTTTCCGCGGACGGGGCGCGGCCCTCACCGCGCCCCGTCACCCTACGCCGACGTGATCGAAGGGGCATCACCCGTGATTCCCGTCAGGACACGGGTGATGCCGCGCTGATCACGGGAGGAGGTCCGCCAGGCGGCGGTAGGACTTCTCCGTGCGGGCCAGGACCTGGACGCAGACGTGGTCGGCGCCCGCGTCGAGGTGGGCCCGGATCCGGTCGGCCGCCGCCTGCTCGCCGGTCGCGACCAGGGCGTCGACCAGGCGGTCGCTGCCGCCGTCGGCCAGGTCGGCGTCGGTGAAGCCGAGCCGGCGGAGGTTGGCCTGGTGGTGCGGGGCCTGCCGGACGTACAGGTCCACGTGCTCCCGCGCCGCGTCCCGCGCGTCCGAAGGCGAAGCGTCCAGGATCACCGCCTGCTCGACCGCCAGGTACTTGCCGGCACCGAGCCGTTCCCGGGCCACCGCGGTGTGTTCCGGCGGGACGAAGTACGGGTGGGCGCCGTCGGCCCGGTCGGCGGCCAGGTCCAGGACCCGGGGACCGAGCGCCGCGAGCAGCCGCCGCGGCCGGGGTGACGGCGGTGGCAGGCCCGGCAGGGCGGCGGCGTCCATCCCGTCCAGGTACTCGCGGATCGCTGCCAGGGGCCGCGCGCCGGGAAAGTGCCCGCCGAGGCCGACGGTGAACCGGCCCGGGTACGCCTCGCCGAGCGCCCGCGTCGCCGCTTCCGCCGTGATCGGCGCGCGGCGGTCGAACCGCGCGATCCCGGTGGCCACGGTGATGCGGGAGGTCGCCGCCAGGATCAGCGCCGCCTGCGTGAACGCGTCCCGCCCGGCGTACTCGCCGAACCAGAGCGCGTCGAAGCCGAATTCCTCCACCTCGGCGGCCGTTTCGCGCACCACGCCGATCGGGGCGCCGTCGAAGAACCGCCAAATCCCGACGCTCATCGGGTCACCTCCGGGGCCAGCTCGGCCAGTAGGTCCACTGTGGATTCGAAAGTGGCCGCCGACGGGGTCAGCAGCACGTGGTCCGCGCCCGCGTCGAGCAGCTCGGCCAGCCGTTTCGCGATGGTTCCCGCGTCGCCCCACAGCACGAGGTTGTCGACGAACGCGTCGCTCGGCCCGGTGATGTCGGCTTCGGTGTAGCCGAGCCGTTTCCAGCCCGCGATGTAGCCCTTCACGTGGTGTTCGCGCGAAAGGGCCACGCGCCGCCGGACGTCGGCCCTGGCGTCCTCGCGGGTGCCGAGCACCACCGTCTGCTGGGGGATCAGCAGCTTGTCCGGCCCGAGGATTTCGCGGGCGTACGGCGTGTGCGAAACCGGCTGGGCGAACGGGTGCGCGCCGTCGGCGTGGTCGCGGGACAGGGCCAGCATCCTCGGCCCGACCGCGGCCAGGACGCGCGGGAACGCCACCGGCACCGGGTTTTCCGCCGCAACGGCGTCCATTTCGGACAGATAGGCGCGCATCCGGTCGATCGGCCGGTACTCCTCGCCGTGCTTCGCCGCCTGGAACGCGTGCCCGATGCCGATGCCGAGCACGAAGCGGCCGGGATGGGCCCGGGCGAGGGTGATGCCGCCCTTCTCGGCGGTCCGCCCGGGCCGTGCCCAGACGTTGGCGATGCCGGCGCCCAGCACGACGTCCGGCACCGAGGCGAGCAGGTCGCCGAACTGGGCGAACAGCTCGCGCGTGCCGGAGGCTTCGCCGCTCCAGATCGAGCGGTAGCCGAGCTCGGCGAGCCGCCGGGTGGCCGCGCGCTCGACGTCCGGCGGCGGAGCCATGGGGACGCTCGGCAGCCAGGCGCCGACCGCGCCGAGCCGCGCGCGGGTGTCTTCGATCAAGGTCATCCTCGAGTCCCTCCAGTAATGTGAGGCTGCCTCCGGTTACTGTACGGAGGCAGCCTCCGATTGGCTACCCGGTAGGCTCGGAAGGGCGATGACCGAAGTCAAGCCGATGCGCGCGGACGCCCGCCGCAACTACGAGCGCCTCCTCGAAGAGGCGCAACGCGCCTTCGCCGAACACGGCGTCGAGGCGTCGCTGGAAGACGTCGCGCGCCGCGCCGGGGTCGGCATCGGCACGCTCTACCGGCACTTCCCGACGCGGGACGCGCTGCTCGAGACGCTCCTGCGGGCCCGGTTCGACGCCCAGGCCGAGCGGGCGCGCGAACTGCTCACCCACCCGGAGCCGCTGAACGCGCTGCAGACGTGGCTGGCCGGGCTCGGCGACGCCACCGGCACCTTCCGCGGCCTCGTCGAACTCACGGCCGACGCGCTCGACGACGAATCGTCCCGGTTGTACGCGTCGTGCCACGAGATGCGCGAGGCCGGTTCCCATCTGGTGGAACGTGCGAAGCGCGAAGGCGAACTGCGCCAGGACGTCACGACGCACGAGCTGCTTTTGTTGCTGCACGCGGCATCCTGGGCGGGTGGGCACCTGCCCGCCCCGGGAGGCATGCAGCGCCTCCTGGCTCTTGTTTTCGAGGGATTACGGGCGAGTTAACACCGTGGGAAGCCAGGGGGCGGCCCAGCGGGTTAAACTCCGGCTCGACCGGGGCACAACGACGTGCTGAGACCGTCTGTCGACACAGAGCGTCCTGGAAATGACCAGATAGTGGGAGCCGCATCGTGAGCAAGCCCAACAAACCCGTCGTTCTCATCGCGGAGAAGCTCGCCCCCTCCGTGCTGAGCGTCTTCGGTGACGAGGTGGAGGTCCGGCACGTCGACGGTACGGACCGGTCCGCGCTGCTCGAGGCGGTGAAGAGCGCCGACGCGCTCCTGGTCCGGTCCGCCACCCAGGTGGACGCCGAAGTCCTCGGCGCCACGACCCAGCTCAAGGTCGTCGCCCGCGCCGGCGTCGGGCTGGACAACGTCGAGGTGCCCGCCGCCACCGAGCGCGGCGTCCTGGTCGTCAACGCGCCGACGTCGAACATCGTCTCCGCCGCCGAGCACGCCGTCGCCCTGCTGCTGTCGGTCGCGCGCCGCGTCCCGGCCGCCAGCCAGAGCCTCCGCGGCGGCGAGTGGAAGCGCAGCTCGTTCTCCGGCGTCGAGCTCCAGGGCAAGACCATCGGCGTGGTCGGCCTCGGCAAGATCGGGCAGCTGTTCGCCCAGCGCCTCGCCGCCTTCGACACCAAGCTCATCGCGTACGACCCCTACGTCTCGGCCGCGCGCGCCGCGCAGCTCGGCATCGAGCTCGTCACCCTCGACGAACTCCTCTCGCGCGCCGACGCCATCTCCATCCACCTGCCGAAGACGCCGGAGACCAAGGGCCTCATCGACGCCGAGGCGCTGAAGAAGACCAAGCCGGGCGTCATCATCGTGAACGCCGCCCGCGGCGGGCTGATCGTCGAGGAGGACCTGGCCGACGCGCTGCGCTCGGGCCACGTCGGCGGCGCCGGCATCGACGTGTTCGTCACCGAGCCGACCACGTCCAGCCCGCTGTTCGAGCTGGACAACGTCGTCGTGACGCCGCACCTGGGCGCGTCGACGGCCGAGGCGCAGGACCGCGCGGGCACCGACGTCGCGAAGTCGGTGCTGCTGGCCCTGCGCGGCGACTTCGTGCCGGACGCGGTGAACGTCTCCGGCGGCGGCGCGGTCGGCGAGCACGTCCGCCCGTACCTGTCGCTGACCCAGAAGCTCGGCACGCTGCTCACCGCCTTGAACCCGAAGGCGCCGACGTCGGTGACCGTGCAGGTCAAGGGCGAGATCTCCAACGAGGACACCGGCGTGCTGCAGCTGGCCGCGCTGCGCGGGGTGTTCACCGGCGTGGTCGAAGACCAGGTCACCTTCGTCAACGCGCCGCAGCTGGCGGAGAAGCTGGGCGTGCAGGTCGAGCTGGAGACCGAGTCGGAGAGCCCGAAGTTCCGCAGCCTGGTCACGGTGCGCGCGGTGCACTCCGACGGCGCGGTGCTGACCGTGTCCGGTTCGGTCACCGGCCTGGACGAGGTCGAGAAGCTGGTCGAGGTCAACGGCCGCGGCTTCGACCTGCGTGCCGAAGGCACCGTCCTGCTGGTCGAGTACGGCGACCGCCCGGGCGTGATGGGCCGCGTCGGCACGCTGCTCGGCGAAGCCGGCATCAACATCGAGGCCGCGCAGATCAGCCAGACCACCGACGGCTCCGACGCGGTGATGCTGCTGCGCGTCGACCGCCACATCGACTCGCACCTGCTCGACCCGATCGGTGCTTCGGTCGGCGCGCACACGATCCGTGCCGTCGACTTCAACTGACGTAACACTTTCGAGGGCCCCCTGTCACCCGGCAGGGGGCCTTCGTGCGCAATTACATTCACATAACGGACTTCTTTGCCTACGGAAGTAGGTGTTTTGGGGCATTAGGTTCTCCCCGCGAGGTCGAACCACGCGCCGTCGAGGGCACGGCGCTGTGCCGCGCTTCACCGTCGGGGGTGCCAGGAGCGGCAGGCAGGTTCGGGTCCAGACCTCGAGTAAGGGGCCGACTCATGAGCAGATCCCGCTTACCCGCTCGCGCCACGACGGCGGCCTTCGCCGTGGTGCTGGCCGCCGCGCTGGGCGCGCCGGCCGCGAGTGCGGCGGACGCTCCGCTCGCCGACGGGGTCACGCCGGCGAAGATCGACGACGCGAAGCTGCAGGGCAAGCTCTCGCCGCGGCTGGGCGCCGCGCAGGGCCGTGTCACCGCGTTCGTCGAGCTGGCCAAGAAGCCCGCCGTCGACGCGTTCACCTCGGCGCAGCCCCAGGGCAAGGAGGCTGCCAAGCGCGCCGCCAGGGCCGCGAAGGACGACACCTCGGCCGCGGTGAACTCGGTCCTCGGCCAGCTGCGCGCGGCCGACGCGAAGCCGCAGGTCGTCACCCAGACCGCCAACGCCGTTCCCGGCGTGGTCGTCACGGCCGACGCCGCGAAGCTGCGTGAAGTCGCGAAGCGGGCGGACGTCGTCGCGGTGCGCACGGTCGTCCCGAAGACCCGCACCAACGCCAGCGCCGAGCAGCTGACCAACACCCTCGCCGCCTGGCAGCAGACCGGCAAGTTCGGCGACGGCGTCCGCGTCGGCGTCATCGACGACGGCATCGACTACACCCACGCCGACTTCGGCGGCCCCGGCACGCAGGCCGCCTACAACGGCGTCGACCGGACCAAGCCGACCCCGCTGTTCCCGAGCGCCAAGGTGGTCGGCGGCACCGACCTCGTCGGCGACGACTACGACGCCGCGACGGCCGGCAAGACCACCCCGAAGCCCGACCCGAACCCCCTCGCCTGCGGTGAGCACGGGACGCACGTGGCCGGCACCATCGGCGGCTTCGGCGTCACCGCCGACGGCAAGACCTTCAAGGGCGACTACAAGAAGCTCACGGCCAAGAAGGTCGACGAGATGCAGATCGGCCCGGGCACGGCGCCGAAGTCGCTGCTCTACGCCATCAAGGTGTTCGGCTGCGCGGGCTCGACGAACGTCACCTCGCAGGCCCTCGACTGGGCACTCGACCCGGACGGCGACGGCGACTTCACCGACCACCTCGACATCGTCAACCTCTCGCTCGGCTCCGACTTCGGCGCGCCGGACGACCCGGACTCGCTGTTCGTGCGCAAGCTCGCCGCGAACAACGTGCTCCCGGTGATCTCCGCGGGCAACGGCGGTGACATCAACGACGTCGCCGGCTCCCCGGGCAACACCCCCGAGGCGCTCACCGTCGCCAGCACGCGCGACGCGGGCATCCTGCGCGACGCCGCCGAGGTCAAGGCGCCGGCGACCGCCGCGGGGCAGAAGACCGGGCAGTACAGCCAGAACTACACCGGCTACGACAACCTCGACCTGACCGCCCCGGTTGTCGCGCTGTCTCCGGCGAACGCCGCGGGCTGTGCGCCCTACTCGGCCGAGGACAAGGCGAAGGCCGCCGGCAAGTTCGTCTTCCTGGAGTGGGACGACAACGACTCGACCCGCGCCTGCGGTTCGGCCGCGCGCGCCAACAACGCGCAGGCCGCCGGGGCGAAGGGCGCGCTGCTTTCGTCCACTTTGGAGCACTTCAGCGCGGGCATCGCGGGCAACGCGGCGATCCCGATGTTCCAGTTCACCGGCTCCGCCACCAAGACGCTGCGCGCGGCGCTGACCGCGGGCACGCTGCAGGTCCGGCTCTACGGCGCCGGGCGCGCCTCGATCCAGACCTACGACAAGACGATCGTGGACACCCCGAGCTCGTTCACCTCGCGCGGCACCCGCGGCCCGGCCGTCAAGCCGGACGTCGCCGCCCCCGGTGACACGATCACCTCGGCGTTCCGCGGCAGCGGCAACGGCCGGACCGTGCTCTCGGGCACCTCGATGGCCGCCCCGCACACCGCGGGCATCACGGCGCTGGTCCGCCAGTCCCACCCGGACTGGTCGGTCGAGGAGGTCAAGGCCTCGGTCATCGACACCGCGGGCCACGACGTCACCGACGGCGCGGGCCACACCTACGCGCCGCAGCGGGTCGGCAGCGGCCGGATCGACGCCAAGGCGGCGCTGGACAACCAGGTGCTCGCCTACGTCGTCGACGACCCGGGCACGGTGAGCGTCAGCTTCGGCACGGTCGAGGCTTCCGGGCCGGTGACCCTGTCGAAGACGATCAAGCTGGTCAACAAGGGCGTCACGCCGGCCGAGTACACCGTGGCCTACCAGGCGGTCAACGCGCTGCCGGGCGTCGAGTACACAGTGGACAAGCCGACGGTGAAGCTGACCCCGCGCGGCACCGCCAAGGTGAAGGTGACGCTGAAGATCACCGACCCGAAGGCGCTGCGCAAGGTCATGGACCCGACCATGCAGGCCACCCAGGCCGGCCTGGCTCGGCAGTTCGTCGCCGACGCATCCGGGCGCGTCGCGTTCACCCCGGTGAGCGGGGCCAAGGTGCCGCTGCGGGTCTCGGTCTACGCCGCGCCGAAGCCGGTGTCGACGATTTCGACCCCGCCGTCGGTGAAGTTCGCCCCGGACGCCACCCAGGCCGTGCTCAACCTGACCGGCAAGGGCGTCGACCAGGGCGCCGGCGCGCAGCGGTACCGCTCGCTGATCAGCGTGCTCGAGCTGCAGGCGGAGTCCCCGCAGCTGCCCGAGTGCGACGCGGACGTCGTCACCGACTGCACGGTGAACAAGACGGCCAAGGGCGGCGACCTCCGCTACATCGGCGCGGCGTCCACCGCTCCGCTGGCGAAGGCGCAGGGCGAGCCGGAGAACGCGATCCTCGCGTTCGGTCTGTCCACCTGGGGCGACTGGGCGAACATCGGCAGCAACACCTCGCCGTTCGTCGACATCGACACCACCGGGGACGGGACGCCGGACTTCGAGACCTACGTGACCAAGGCGACGTCCACCGACGTCCTGCTGGCCGTCACGGTCGCGCTGACCCCGGGCTTCCCGCAGGTCGACGTCCAGGCCGTCAACGGCCAGCTCGGCGACGTCGACACGAACGTGTTCGACACGAACGTGGTCACGCTGCCGGTCTCGCTGGCCGCGCTCGGCATCGACGCGAACGCCGACAGCCACCGCATCTCCTACACGGTGGGGGTGAGCGGTTTCTACGTCGCGCCGGGTACGACGAACGGGCTGATCGACTACGTCGGCACGCCGCTTTCGTTCGACGCGCTCGCGCCGGGCTACGCGGTCCAGGGCGGCGGCGACGCCGCGCTCGGCTACGTCGCGAAACCGGGAACGGCGCTGGTCGTGACGCGGAACGCGGCGTCGGCCGCGGCCGACAAGGCACTCGGGCTGCTCGCCATCGAGCACCACAACGCCGCGGGCAACCGGGCGAACGTGGTCAAGGTGGACGCGGCCCAGGGCGCCCGGCCGGGGAACGACCGTCAGCCGATCGGGGCCGGCGGCCGGTAAGTCCGGGCAAGATCGATTCGTGCAGGACCAGGGGCGTCTCCGGCGGGTTTCCGCCGGGGGCGCCCTTCTGGCATTCACCCGATTGGGTGTCTCACCCTGCGGGAGGATGCGGCATAAGGGTGGTGCGGCTACGGCCGTTTGTCTACGGCCGGTAACCTTCCGGCTGCTGGCGTTTTGTTGCGGTGGGCCATCGGTGCGGCCGGTGGTCCGGTCGACGGAGGTGTGTGGATGCGGCTCGCGGTGATCCCAGGTGACGGGATCGGGCCCGAGGTGGTCTCCGAGGCGCTGAAGGTGCTCGGCGAGGTAGTACCGACGGCGGAGATCACGAACTACGACCTCGGCGCCGCCCGATGGCACTCGACCGGTGAGCTGCTCCCGGAGTCGGTGCTCGGCGAGCTCCGTCAGCACGACGCGATCCTGCTGGGCGCGGTCGGCGATCCGACGGTGCCGAGCGGAATCCTGGAGCGCGGCCTGCTGCTGCGCCTGCGGTTCGAAATGGACCACCACGTCAACCTGCGTCCGGCGCGGCTGTACCCGGGTGTCCGGGGACCGCTGGCCGACGCGGGTGACGTCGACATGGTTGTCGTGCGCGAAGGGACCGAAGGCCCGTACGCGGGTACCGGTGGCCTGCTGCGCAAGGACACCGAGCACGAGATCGCGACGGAGGTCAGCGTCAACACGGCGTTCGGCGTCCGCCGCGTGGTCGCGGACGCGTTCAACCGCGCCGAGGCCCGTCCGCGCAAGCACCTGACGCTCGTGCACAAGACCAACGTGCTCGAATACGCGGGTTCGCTGTGGTCGCGGATCGTCGAAGAGGTCTCGCTGGAGCACCCGGAGGTGACGGTCGCGTACTCCCACGTGGACGCGGCGACCATCCACCTGGTGACGGACCCGTCCCGGTTCGACGTGATCGTCACGGACAACCTGTTCGGCGACATCATCACCGACCTCGCGGCGGCGGTGACGGGCGGAATCGGCCTGGCGGCGAGCGGCAACCTGGACATCACCCGCCGCAACCCGAGCATGTTCGAGCCGGTCCACGGTTCGGCCCCGGACATCGCGGGCCAGGGCCTGGCCGACCCGACGGCGGCGGTGCTTTCGGTGGCGCTCCTGCTGGACCACCTGGGCCAGAAGGAGTCGGCGCGGCGCATCGAGGCTTCGGTGGCGTTCGACTTGGCTACGCGGGACCAGTCTTCGCCGGGGGCCACGCAGGCTATCGGTGACCGGCTGGCGGCTCTGGTTTCGTCGAATGTTCGGACGGCGGGCTGAGTTTTTTCTTCGGGAGGGCCCCGCGCTGAGGTGGCGCGGGGCTTTTTCGTGCCTTCCGCAGCGGCGGGCGTGTTGCGGACAACCGAGCTTGGCCAGCCCGTGGTCGAGTTGCCGCCGTGTCTTCGCTGCGGCTGTCCCACCGTGCGCATCTTGAGGTCCGCCTGCGCGAGCGTCATTCCGGCGGCGCCGATCCGGGCCTGCGCGCTGTCGTGCAGGCCGCGTTCGATCCGCCGTAGCTCGGCCGCCTGCGCCCCGGGGCGTGGAGGTGAGTTCGCGGGCCGCCAGGCCAGCTGCCGCGGCCCGTGGTTTTCCACAGCAGCGCCGCATTGTGGACAACCGAGCCGTCGAGAGGCTTTTCCGCCGGTTCTGTCGGGCCCCGCCGATAGACTGGACCGGGGTCAGCCCCCAGGGAGCGGTGGGGCTTGGTCGGTGGGGGATTCCCGGATCGTGGGAGTCTGGACCCAGCTTGTGGACTTCTCCGCGAACCCTGTGGCATGATGCGACCGTGACCAGCTTCGCGATCATTATCGACGAGCGCGCCGGACGATAGCTCCCACCGAGCACCCGGCGCGCAACCTCTCGCACCCTGCGGGAGGTTTTTTTGTTGCCCGAGAACGAGGAGATGACCGTGACCCGCAAGGAGCCCGCCGATACCCCCCTCGGCGACGCCTTCCACCTCTACGACACGACCCTGCGCGACGGCGCGCAGCGGGAGGGCATCTCCTACTCCGTCCAGGACAAGCTGGCCGTCGCGCGGCTGCTGGACGAGCTCGGCGTCGGGTTCATCGAGGGTGGCTGGCCCGGGGCGCTCCCCAAGGACACGGAGTTCTTCGCCCGCGCCGCGAAGGGCGAACTGCAGCTCAAGCACGCCGCCCTCGTCGCGTTCGGGGCGACGCGCAAGGCCGGGACCACCGCCGACGCCGATCCGCAGGTGCGGGCCCTGCTCGACAGCGAAGCGCCGGTCATCACGCTCGTCGCGAAGTCCGACCTCAGGCACATCGAACGCGCTCTCCGCGTCGACGTCGACGAAGCCTGTGCGATGGTGAAAGACACCGTCGAGTTCCTCACCAAGGAAGGCCGCCGCGTCTTCCTCGACGCCGAGCACTTCTTCGACGGCTACGCCCACTCTCCCGAGACCTCCCTCAAGGTCCTCGACGCCGCCGCGCACGCGGGCGCCGACGTCCTCGTGCTCTGCGACACCAACGGCGGCCAGCTGCCGCTCGGGCTCGCCGAGACCGTCTCGGCCATCAAGGAAAAGACCGGATTCCGGCTCGGAATCCACTGTCAGGACGACACTTCCTGCGCCGTGGCGAACTCCGTCGCCGCGGTGCAGGCCGGCGCGACGCACGTCCAGTGCACCGCCAACGGTTACGGGGAGCGGGCCGGCAACGCCGACCTCTTCGCCGTGACGGGAAACCTGGTGACCAAGCTCGGCATGGACGTCCTCCCGACCGGAGGCGCCGCCGAACTCACCCGGGTCTCCCATGCCCTTGCCGAAATCGCCAACCTCGCCCCCTACACCCACCAGGCCTACGTAGGGGCGTCGGCTTTCGCTCACAAGGCGGGACTGCACGCGAGCGCGATCAAGGTGGATCCGTTGTTGTACAACCACATCGATCCGTCTTCCGTCGGCAACGACATGCGGGTACTGGTCACCGAGATGGCCGGCAGGGCCAGCCTCGAGCTCAAGGGACGTGAGCTCGGGGTCGACCTTGCCGGCCGGCCCGAAGCGCTGACGAGCGCGATCACGAAGGTCAAGCGCCTCGAGGCGGAGGGCTGGTCCTTCGAGGCCGCCGACGCCTCCCTCGAGCTCCTGCTGCGGCAGGAGGCCGACGTCCCCGCCGAGGCGCCGTTCGAGCTCGAGTCCTACCGCGTGGTGCTCGACCACCGCCCGGACGCCGAGGTCATGGCCGAGGCGACGGTCAAGGTGCACGTCGGCGGCCAGCGCGTCATCGCCACCGCCGAGGGCATCGGCCCGGTGCACGCCCTCGACGCCGCGCTCCGGAAGGCCCTGTCGCCGCACCTGTCCTGGTTGGACAGTGTGGAGCTGGCCGACTACAAGGTGCGGATCCTCCAGGGGCACCCCGGCACCGACGCCGTCACCCGGGTGCTGGTGGAGAGCACCGACGGGGAACGGGAGTGGACCACCGTCGGGGTGCACGGGAACATCGTCGAGGCCAGCTGGCTGGCGCTGTGCGACGCGCTCGTCCACAAGAGCACGACCGTGGCCTGACTCACGGGTGGGGCGCACGTAGACTGGTCGCGTGCGCCTAGCCCGTATTGCTCATCCCGGTGGTGTCGCGTTCGCCTCGATCGAAGGCGACGGCGACGACGCCCAGGTCCTCGAAATCGCCGAGCACCCGTTCGGCAAGCCCAACTTCACCGGCAAGCGGTGGCCGCTGGCCGACGTCCGGCTGCTCGCGCCGATCCTGCCGTCCAAGGTGATCGCCGTCGGCCGCAACTACGCCAAGCACGCGGCCGAGTTCGGCAACGAGGTGCCCGCCGCCCCGATGCTGTTCCTCAAGCCGTCGACGACGGTCATCGGCCCCCACGCGCCGATCCGCCGCCCGTCGGGCATCGGCCGGGTCGACTTCGAGGGCGAGCTCGCCATCGTCATCGGCCAGCCGGTGAAGAACGTCCCGGCCGCGCGCGCCGCGAGCGCGATCCTCGGCTACACGATCGCGAACGACGTCAGCGCCCGCGACCTCCAGAAGTCCGACGGCCAGTGGGGCCGCGCCAAGGGCTTCGACACCTTCTGCCCGCTCGGCCCGTGGATCGAGACGTCGATCGACGCGTCCGACCTGGCGCTCAAGGCCGAGGTCGACGGCGAGCTCAAGCAGGACGGCCGCACCTCCGACCTCGTCCACAAGATCCCCGAGCTGGTCGAGTTCGTCTCCGGCGTCATGACGCTCCTGCCCGGCGACGTCATCCTCACCGGCACCCCGGAGGGCGTCGGCCCGATCGAGGGCGGCCAGAGCGTCTCGATCACCATCGACGGCCTCGGCACCCTGACCAACCCGGTCGAAGACATCTGAGCCGAAGCCGTGAAGGCCACCGCGAGGTGGCCTTCACGGCTTTCCGGCTACCGCTGCACCGGCTCCATCGGGCGCCGCGCGTAGGCCGGGGCGTGCTCCGGGCGCAGGCCCAGGCCCAGCAGCCGCGCCGGGATGTACGACAGCCGCGGGAACCGCGCGAACAGCTTGATCATGGGCGCCGGCGGGCCGTTGCGCTTGCCCGCCATCACCGGCCGCATCACGGCCCGGTGCAGCAGCCGCTGCAGCCCCTGCACCAGGACCGTCGGCGCCAGCCGCCGCGCGCGCACCTTCGCCAGGTCCGCCTCCGACGGGCGGCCCCGCCGCAGCGGCTCGGCCAGCAGCGTCGCCGCCGCGACGGCGTCCTGCACCGCCAGGTTGATGCCGACCCCGCCGATCGGCGACATCGCGTGCGCCGCGTCTCCGAGGCACAGCAGCCCGTCGGTGTGCCACTTGCGCAGCAGGTTCAGCCGCACGTCGAGGAACTTCACGTCGTCCATCGACTTCAGCTCGTCCACCCGGTCGGCGAACTCCGGGCAGATCAGCGTCACGTTTTCGCGGAACGCCTCGATGCCCTCCTTGCGCAGATCCGCCCCCTTCGGGCTGAGGTAGGCGATCTGGAAGAAGTCCGGGCGCGGCAGCGGCACGGCGAACCGGCGGTCGTGCATCTTCGGCGTCAGCATCCCGCCCTCGTCGCCTTCCTTGCGCGAGAGCCGGAACCACCAGACGTCGAACGGGCAGTCGTACTCGTGCGGCACCAGGCCGGCCTCGCGGCGGGCCAGCGACCACCGGCCGTCCGCGGCGAGCACCAGGTCGGCGCGGATTTCGCCGGTCTCGCCGGAACTGGTGCGGTAGGTGACGCCCTCGACCCGGCCGTGCTCGCGGACGAGACCGGTCATTTCGGTCTCCATCCGCAGGACGAACGTCGGCTCCTTGCGTGCGCTCTCGGCGAGCAGGTCGAGGAAGTCCCACTGCGGCACCATCGCGATGTACGGGTGCGCCACCTTCAGCCTGCTCAGGTCGGCGAGCTTCATCATCTCGCCGTTCTCGGTCGGGAACCCCGCCGCGGTCAGCTCGCTGTGCGGCAGCGCGTGGAACTTCTCGCCGAGGCCCAGCTCGTCGAGCAGCGTGAGCGTCGACGGGTGGACGGTGTCCCCGCGGAAGTCGCGGAGGAAATCGGCGTGCTTCTCCAGCACAGTTACCTCGACACCGGCCCTGGCCAGCAGGAGTCCCGCAACCATCCCGGCCGGCCCGCCACCGATGACGACGCAGCGCGTGCGCTCGGTCATCTCCACCATCTCCCCTATTCATCGCCTGTTGAATAACTCGAGGATGCACCTGGCCGCAGCCCGCGTCAAGCGATGTGGCGGGGGATACGCTGATCGGGCTACGCCGGGCGCTTCTCGTGGATCGCGGTGATTCGGGGAAACTGTCCAAACGCGACCGTCCGGTGGGCTCGTGAACCGGGTCACGCGCCGGCCCGGTACCGCCGGTGCCCTTCCGGGGGCCGGTGTCCATGTGGACGGTCGGATTTTCAAGCCCGGTAAGGGTTTTGTGTCAGTTTGGGATGGAGTTGCCCGGCTGGAACTCTTCGTCCGGCATCGGTCGGATAACCGACAGGCGACGGTTCGCCAACTGGGAGTAGAGCCGGTGCGCCGGAACAGGGGAGCGGCAATCACCTCTTTGGCAGCGTCGCGAACGCTGCGGTTGCCCTAGCCTCACTGGGTGGATTTCGCCCTGGCACCCCGGACCCCGTCGCGAACCGCCCCGCCCGCCGCGGCGGCGCACGAGCCCTGGGCGCCGCCCGAGCTCCGGCTGGTGTGCCTGGACATCGACGACACCCTGATCGACTGCACCGCCGCGATCCGCCGCAGCCTGCACATCCTCACCGGCCGGGGCGACCTGTGGCCGTTGTGGGACCTGATCACCGAGGAGCACGTCGCCCTCGTCGTCGCCGGCGAGCTCGACTACGCGACCATGCACCAGCGGCGCACCGACTGCTTCCTCGCCGAGATCGGCATCTTCGCCGACGCCGAGCAGGTGAGCTCGTTCGAGCGTCGCCGAAGAGAGCTGCTCGACCACTCCTGGCAGCTGTTCGACGACGTCCTCCCGTGCCTGGAATGGCTCCGCGCCGCCGGCCTGACGCTGGCCGCCGTGACGAATGCGTCGGGGTCGCACCAGCGGAAGAAAATGGCCGACCTGGGCCTCGCGCCGTTTTTCGACCACGTCGCCATCGCCGGCGAGCTCGGCGTCGCGAAACCCGATCCGGTGATGTTCCACACGGTCTGCCTCGGCCTGGGCTGCGCCCCCGCCCAGGCCGTCCACGTGGGAGACAAACTCGACACCGACGCGATCGGCGCCCGCGACGCCGGCCTGGGCGCGGTCTGGCTCGACCGCGACGGCATCGCCGAGCGCGCGCCCGAGGGCGTCCACACGCTGGCCGGCCTCGCCGAGCTGCCTGAGCTGCTGGTTTCGGAGTACGCCACGATCGGGGTCCCCGCCCAGCGCGGCAGTGACACCCCCGCGTTCACCGTCCGGAACGGCGTGCTCTAGTATTTCTCTCCGTGCGGTGCTGAACCGACCAGGTCGGTGAAGTACCTCACTGGGGTATGGTGTAATTGGCAGCACGACTGGTTCTGGTCCAGTTAGTCTAGGTTCGAGTCCTGGTACCCCAGCTGCGGAGAGTGACCCCCCTGCGAAGCGAGAAATCGCCTCTGGTAAGTTCTCTCCAGCAAGAAAAACAGAAAAGCCCCTGGGAAACCAGGGAAGATCCTAAGCCCCCGTCGTCTAGCGGCCTAGGACGCCGGCCTCTCACGCCGGTAGCGTGGGTTCGAATCCCATCGGGGGTACCAGTAGTTACCATCAAGCTCGGCTGACCCAGGTCAGCCGAGCTTTTTGCATGCGCGGAGATCTTTTCCACGGCCCTCTTCGGCAGATGATCAATCGGCAGTCCGACCATGATCGTCACGTCGTGCGTTGACGCTGAGCTGCTGTCGCGAATGGCGACACCTGTGGCGGGTGAGGAACGCTTTGACCAGCACAAATAACTCCCCGATCGGGTGAAGACTGTCCGCAAGAGGTAACGAATTTCCGGGTGACCGTCGTCGCGGCGGCGGGACCGCTCGGCGCTTCGAGCGGGATGGCGGTGGACGGGAAGAAGCGGAACGACGACGGTCGAGACAGCAGGGGGTGGTGCCGGTCGTGGGGACTCGGGCCCCTTGCGCGAGCCGCTCGACACGAAGGAACCGTGAACCCGCACGTGAACGTCCGTCCGCACACCACGACGCGCAAGACAGCCTCCGACGCCGCCGTCAGCCGTTTGGCACTCGCTCTTCCCGAGTGCTCTCCCCAGCAGCTGGAGATCGCGTCGTTGCGGAGCGAGGTCGGGGACGCCGACTTGCCCCTCTTGACTCCCTACGTCGCCAGGGAGCACGACAAGCCGCTCGTCGCCCTGGTCGAGCGCGCGGAAGCCGGAGTCAGCGGAATCGTCTCGCTGATCGGCGAACCCGCGACGGGGAGGAAGCGGGCCGCCTGGGAGGCGATGCACCATCGTGCGAGCGGTGCGCGCGAACCGTTGCTGAACTCCTGGTACGTGTGGCCGGGAACGAGCCCCAGCGATCCCGTCACCCTGCTCGCGGAGATCGCGAGGATGCCGCCCAAGACCGGGTACTGGTTGGTGGAAGCCGATCGCTACTTCGTCAACGCCGGCCCGGAAACCGGCAATGAGGTCGCTCTTGCCCTCCGCGCTTTGCTCGGGGATCCGACCCGGGGCCCGAACCTGATCATCTGCACCTTCACCCCGCGGGTCTGGCAGTCGCTCACCGCTGTGCCGTCCGTGCCGGGAGAAGACCAGTACCAGCAGGTCCGGCTGCTGCTGGCGGGCAGTCAGGTCGTGGTGCCCGACAGCTTCACGGAAGCGGAAGTCAGGAAAGCGGCCGAGTCGGGAGACCCGCGGCTGGCCGAAGCCGGCACCAGGGCCGCCGGTCGCCGGGTCATCCAGTACCTCGCCGCCGCACCTTGGCTGGACGGTGCCGTCGAGGCCGCGACCCCGGCCGCGCGCGCGATCCTGCGCTGCGGCGTGGCGGTTCGCCGGCTCGGTCATGGTCGCTGGATTTCGCGCAACCTTCTGGAGCGTGGCTCGCTGGGCTTCTTCACCGAACCGGAGCTGGAGGAACTCGACGGGGACTGGTTCTCCGTGGCGCTGGAGGAACTGACCCGGCGTGGCACCGGGGGCGCCAGCCTGCTGACCGACAAGGCGGCACCGGTGAACGCCGACGGTGACCATGGCCAATGGCTTCGGCTGGACGAGCACATCGATCGGCGCTTCGTCAAGGACAACAAGGCACCGCAGCCCGCCGAAGCGGGTCTTTGGGCGGCGCTGGTCGAATTCGCTGCGACGGACAGCCTCATGGTGCTGGCGGCCGAGTGCCGTCGTCGTCGACTTCTGCTCCAGTGCAACCAGTTCTACCGCCGGGCCGCCGACGAGAACGTGCCTGGCGCCGCCGAGGCGTTGATCGACTTTTTCCGCGACGCGAAGCGAGTCGACGACGTCGTCGAGGTCTACGCCGAACTGGCCTCGGCCGGCAGTGACGAAGCGCGCCTCGACGCGGCCGAGACGCTGATTGCCGCACAGCGTCGAGTCGAGGCCATGCGGTGGCTGGAGCCGGTGGCCGGCTCGAGTGATCGCGCCCGGGTCCTCATGGCGATGGCGCTCGCGGACGCCAACAAGCCGGCCTCGGCCGTCGGCGGCTACCAGGCGCTGGCGAAGGAAGGCGTGCTGAGCGCGGCAGGAGCCGCGGCGGACCTGATGACCGACAAGACGACCGACGGCGGTCTGTGGGACGGCTACTCGGAGAACCGGTACGAACCCGCGATCGAGTGGTTGACGGATCTGCTGGACCAGCCGGGGATCGACACCCGCGGCAAGATCATCGAGCTGATGATCGCCCGAGACGAAGGGCGGATAGAAGATGTGACCCGCTGGCTCCACGAGCGTGGGCAGGGCGGCGATCACCTGGCCTACCTTTACGGTGCCCGCTTGCTCGCCGAGCACGATCGAGCCGAAGACGCGCTTTCGTGGTGTGACACCGCAGTCGAATACGGCGTCGACGGTGCTCGTACCGCGATGGCGATGGTCTACGCGCAGGCCGGCTTCCTCGACGCAGCGTTCCAGCACGCGAGGGCCGCTGCCGTCGAGAACCCTGCCGTGCTCACGGCCATCTCGGAGATGTTCGCGCGCAAGGGTTTGCTGCAGAGGGCGTTGGAGGGCTTCCGGGACGCCGCCGACCTGGGCGACACGGCGGCCTGGGCTCGCGCTGCCGAAGCGGCCGCCGAAGTCGGCTGGGAAGACGTCGCGGGTGACTTCGTGAAGCGCGCCGAGCGCGTGGGAATGGCGTCCGCCGCCCTCCGGCAGCGTGTCGCCGGTGCGATGTGCCGCTCGGGGAAGGCCCGGGAGGCGATCGAGTGGTACCTCGGCGGGGTCGACCTGGCCGATCCCGGGGTGCTGGAACCGATCAGTGACTTCCTGCTCGTGGACGAGACGTTCCACGCCGCCGCGGAGAAGTATGCGCGTCTGGTCCACGTCAGCCGCGGTGAGGCGCTGAACTGGGTGGCCGAAAGCCTGCTCAAGATCGGGTACCGGGAACTGGAGGCGCAGCGCCGCCACGTCGCCAACACCGGCGCGAACCTCTGGCCCAAGTTCAACGACAAGATCGTGATAGCCGTCGAGTACTGGTTCCCCGCGGCGGCAGCGGCGGGCTACGGACCGGCGTGGCTGCGTACCGTGGACGTGCTCCTCGAGCTGGGGCGCTACGAGTCAGCCGCTCGCCGGCTCCGGGACGCCCGGATCAAGGCGAACATCCGCAGTGAGATCCACGAAGTGATCATCCTGGCCCGGGAGCACGAGGACAACGCCGACGAGGTGGTCGCGATCGTCGAGGCGCAGATCGAGCGCGGAATCACGACGGCGGTGGCACGAACCGCGGTCGCTCTCCTGGTTCACGAGAAGACAGAGCACGCGGAGAGGCTGCTCATCCGCGGACGGGACGCCGGCGATCTGCCGTCGCGGGTGGCCCTGGCCGACTTCTGGTGCCGGCACGAAAACCCGACGAAAGCGCTCGACGAGTACTTCGTCGCACTGGCGTCCGGTTGTGACGTCCAGCAGAAGATCGTCCAGACCATGCACGTGGCTCGGAACAAGGAAATGCTCAAGGACTTCCGGACGTATGGTGTGACCCCGAGGGGTGAGCTGGCGAAGCCTTGGGCGGCTGCCGCTTCGAAACTCGCCCGGTAGTACGTTCACGGCCCGTGAGCAGCAACCCGATCCGGCCGCAGTGGCGCGTGCCGCGTCCTTGGTGATGGGTTTGGTCTTCGCGCGCAGGCTGCGAAAGCGAATCATGAATCCGACGGAGCTTGTTCTCGCTCTGTTCCGGGTGGGGACGCGTGATCCTCGCGGGTTGCTCAACGGAGTGCGAGTGGGCCGCTCCGGCCATTGAGTGTCGGCCCGATCACAAACAGTGGAATTCGACGGGTTCGGGGAAGAAGTGGCCGTCGGCGACGAGAGTTCGTGGGCTCGTCGCCGACGGAATGGTTGCGGTGATCTCTCCCCAGTGATCTGCCGCCACCGCCGTTACTTCTTCGCGGCCGCGACCTTCTTGCGCGGGGCGCGCTTGCGCGGCGCCGCCGCGGGGGGCTCGGCCTCCGCTACCTGGGCCTGCTCGTAGGCGGCGATCACCTCGGAAGACAGGCGGCCCCGCTCGGAGACCTCGTAGCCGTTCGCGTTGGCCCACGCCCGGATCTGCTGGTTGCGCTCGCGGTCGGACGCCGTCGTCGTCGACTGGCCGGTTGCGACGCGGACCTTGCGGCCTCCGGTGCGGCGGGCGGCGGCGATGTAGCGGGCGAGTTCGTCGCGCAGGGCGCTGGCGTTGTCGTCCGAGAGATCGATTTCGTAGGTGACGCCGTCGAGCGCGAACGGGACGGTGTGGGCGGCGGGCGTGCCGTCGATGTCGTCGAGCATCTCGACGAGGACCTTCTGGGCCATTCCTGCTCCTTGATCCTGATGCGGGGCGCGTTGTGACTTGGCACACGAATTTGTTGCTCCACTGTGGAGTATAGCCATACCCGCTGGTCTGGGGAAATTTCTCCGCCATTCCGCCAGATGCAGCAAATCACTCCCGCGGCCGGAAAAAGCGACCGCAATCAGGAACGCGTGATCCGGACGGTGCCGCCGGCGAAGGGCACCCGGCCGCCCGGGGCGTCCGAGTCGATCTCCGGGTAGTCGCCGGCGGCCACCGTGACCTGCAGGTGGTGTCCCGCCGGGACGCGGTGGCGGGTGGGCCGGACGTGGACCGGGAGGTCGCGGGCCACGCCGGGGCGGACCGGTGGCTTCCGTTCGTGGCCGAAGCGGTGGCTCGCCTTCAGCCGGCCCTGCGTGACGCGGACGGCCGTGCCGTCCGGGCCCACGTCCGACACCACCACCGCGAGGTTGCCGTCGGTCGCCGAGAAGCCACGCGTTCTCCTTGCGAGCGTCTGCCGTGGCCGGGCTCGTGGCGGCCTGGGTGTCTCGTCCGTGCCGGGGCTCGTGCTTCCGCTCGTCCGGTTCGCGGGCCTGGACCACCGGCCCCTCGGCACACCGCGCACGGAACGGCGCATCGCCGTCGTCCGCGTCCCGCACCGGCCGCTTTCACCCGCGGCTCGCGCGTTCCTGAACGCCGTCACCGACGCCAGCCGGTCCGGCGGGGCACGGGAATCGCGGAGGTGAATTCGTAGGGAACCGGCGAGGCCGCGCGTCGCCCGGCTGCGGGCTTGGCTTGGGGGTTCGTACCTCGCCGGTTCACCTGACGGGTGCCTCCGGGAGACCGGGACACCGTGATTCGATCATAGGCAACCCGGCTCGATTTCCTCGCTGTTCTTCGGGTGGTTGTGGCCTGAACGTGTGTGCGAAGCCGCGGGTCCACGGCCCGGCGGTTTCCGGGTTCACTCTTGCGTCAGGTCGCGAGGAGGATCAAGGTGTCCATGGCGCAACCGGTCTTGCCGCGGTTCAAACCTTCTCGGCGCCGTGAATCGGATTTGACTCGATCGGGGCAACCACTGCCCGGTCAGCAGCTTTGGACGCGCACACGATGGTGGAATGAAGTGTGAATGGCGCGGGATTTGTCAGTACGTTCCCTCTCGCGCAGGGCGGAGAACACACCCCGTCCTCCCCATTGTGATCGTCTATTAGAGGAGTCTCCATGTTGAAGAAGGTTGGTTTCGTCGTGGCTGCCATGGCTGCGGGCGCGTTCCTGGCCGGCGGTGTCGCCGCGGCCGACACCCCGGACGGCCACGTGCACCACCACGGTCACTACCTCGGTGGCTCCGACTCCACCGAGCAGTTCGGCCTGCTCAACCTGAGCAACACCGACGTGCTGCACAACGTCAACGGCACGCTCGGCGTGTGCGGCAACGACGTGAACGTCCTGGGCGTCCAGGTCCCGATCCACGACTCGCTCAACGGCATCGGCGTGCCGATCCTGTCGCCGGGCGGGTCCGAGGCCAGCGGCGAATCGCCCTACAACTGCGCGTCGGGCGGCATCGCCGACGGCGGCACGAGCCAGGGCGACTGAGTCTCCGCGCCGCGGCCGCCCGTGGTGTGTGCGGACGCCGGCCCCAGGCGCGGAATCCGGCACCGCGCGTGACGTCGTACCGCGTGCCCGGAACAGGGAGCGAGCTGCACACTCCGGTTCCCCGTCCCGGGCACGCCGCGACGCCGTGCGGCGCCGGCACGGGTGGGGCCGGGCACGCGGAGCGACGCGTGCCCCGGTCCCACCCCCGTGAACCCCCACCAGCGCGGCCCCGGACCGGGACCGCAGACCCACTTCAGGAGTTTTTCCCGTGATCAAGCAGCTCGGCTTCGTCGCCACGACCCTGGCCGCCGGCATGGCGATCCTCGGCGGATCCGCCTCCGCGACCGACATCACCGTCGCCGGCCAGCCGATCGACCACAACGACCAGTTCGGTCTCGTCGGCAACGTCCAGGGCCTCGACGCCCTGCACAACGTGAACCTCGTCGGCGGCGTGTGCGACAACGAAGTCAACGTCCTCGGGGTGCAGGTCCCGGTCCACCACGTCGCCGAAGGCGTCGGCGTGCCGGTGCTCTCGCCCGGCTGGCACGAGGCCGAGGGTGGCACCCCGGACAACTGCGCCGCCGGATCGATCGAGGACGGCGGATCCTCGCAGGGCGACTGACCGGGACCCCTTCAGGCCGCCGCGCGGAGCTTCTCCGTGCGGCGGCTTTTTGCTGTCTCAGCCCGACTCGTCGGTCACGCCGTGGGGGGTGCCGACCGGTTTGGACTCCGGCGAACCACGCTGGCGCAGGTAGACGCCGAAGACCGCCATCGAGCCGATGGCCAGGAACTCCGACTGCCAGTTCTGCAGGGTGCGGTTCCAGAAGTCCGCCGACACGACGTATTCCGGCCAGGACACCGGGTCCCCGAAGCCGCTGAGCTGTTCGGCGTTGTAAGCGGCGTCTCCCGCGACGGACTGGGCGAGCCAGGAAAGCACGAAGATCGTGCCCATGACCAGTCCCAGCGAGCGCGAGAACACCGCCGTCCGCCAGCCGCCGGCCTTCGCCCAGGGCGGCGAACCGGCCTTGGCGTAGCGGCCGACCAGCTGGTCGCGATCGCTCTCGATCCCCACCCGGCTCAGCGGCTTCGACTCGGGGGAGCCGCGCTGGACCAGCCAGACGGTCGCGAAGATGTACAAGAAGAACTGCAGGTACTCCGACTGCCAGTTCTCCGCGACGTCCACCGCGAACGACGAGGACGTCAGGTAGTGGCCCAGGCTGACGGGGTCGGTGCCGCGGGCGAGCTGCTTGTCGTTGAAGTCGGCCAAACCGGACAGCGCCTGGCCCACGAGGCTCACCAGGAACAGGGCGCCGAACCCGAGGGAAAGGCCGTTGTCGCGGAGGAAGGTACCGAGCCGGTTCATCGTCCGAGCACCCCGATCAGGAGGAAGTACGCCAAGCCGCCGAGGACGACGACGAGATACCCGATGTAGACGCCACGTGCTCTCATCGGCCACCTACCGTGCAGTCGTAGACCTGCTCGTTGCGGAGCCGGCAGCCCGCGCCGGTGACCCGCCAGCCGTCCGGGAAGTCGTGCAGGAACAGGGTGTCGGCCGCGGTCCGGACCTGGGCCTCGTCGCCCCAGACGACGACCGGGCCGGGCGGGGCGTGGGGGAGCCGGGCGACCGGTGAACCGGCGGCGCAGCCGGCCGGGCCCAGGGCGTCACGGGCGCGGGGAGCCAGCAACGCGCAGGCCGACCCGCCGCCGTCCGCGACCGCCGCGAGGAACCGCTGCACCGCGTCTTCCGCGGACGAGGTGTCCGCGGCTGAACACCCGCAGAGGAGGACCGCTGCGGCGCCGAGTCCGGCGATGATCTTGCGCACAAGGGGGAATACCCCCGGGAGCCGGAGTTCACACGGGAGCCCCCTCGGCGCCGGTCCGGCCGGGGCGGGGCCGGGCGCGGCCGAGACGTCCAACCGGCCGCCGAAAGCGGGGCGAGCCGTTCTCCGGTATCTTGGCCCGGACCGGCCGGATATCGGCCTTGGGGGACAACATTTTCGGTCGTTGTCCGGTGTCGGATTTTCCTGAACAGTTCGATTGTGGCGGCAACAATGCACGCCCGGGGCTTTCTTGGGCCATTCGGCTGAAACTGCGCACCCACTGGTATCAGGCCTGTGCCTGAAGGCGACTTTCCTGTGCAGCACGCCCACCCGTGGATGGTCGAAGGACAGCCGGTGAACGATCGGGAGTGGCCGCGCTCCGAGGCGGGACGCGGAGACGGAACGGAAAACGGGCCGGCCGGACGGCCCTCCGAAGACGAGCCGTCCGAATCGGCGGGCGAGGTCGAAATCCCGCTCGGGATGCCGATGACCCCCGCGGAAATAGCGCGCTTGAAGGCAGCAGCCGAACGACACCGCGATCGGGAGGAAACCGACGCACCTGCCCAGGCGGACGAAGCGGCACCGAAGGAAGAAGGAGATGACCAGTGATGCCCGATGCACAGGAGCCTCAGGGTGGAGCCGGCGGTTCCGGCGGTGGTACGTCCCGCGCGATGGCGGACCTGACGGTCGACGAACTGCTGGCCACCCCGCCGTCGCCGGTCCGGTCGCCGCTGTTCGTCCACCGGTTCCCGGTGCCGGTCGAGGAGTTCGAGCGGATGAAGGTCGACGCGCGCACGCACGACCTCGCCCCGCTCGCGACCGGAGACGTGCTCGAGGCACAGGTGGACGAGGAAGCGTCGGCTGAAGCGGCCGAGGAGAACCCGCCCGAGGACGAACCCGCCGGCGGCCTGGCCCCGGCCGCGTCCGCGAGCTTCGACGGGATCTCGCAGACCGCGTTCCGCCCGCCGGACTGCACGGTCGCCGTCGGACCGAGCCGGGTGCTGGCAGCGGTCAACGTCGATCTGGTGGGGTACGACAAGAGCGGGTTGCAGGCGTTCCGGTGGGCGAACTTCACCGCGCTGTTCAACCCCGTGCTGCCGGCCGGGGCGCAGCTGTTCGATCCGAAGCTCGCCTACGACCACTACAGCGGCCGGTGGATCGTCTGCATCGCGGGCCGGCGCGCGGCTCCGCAGGGAGCGTGGATCCTGCTCGGCGTCTCCCAGACCGACGACCCGGCGGGCGCGTACTGGATCTGGAGCACCGACGCCACGACCAACGGCTCGACGGCCACGAACAACTGGTCGGACTACCCGATGCTCGGGTTCGACACCCAGGCGATCTACGTCTCGACCAACCAGTTCGCCTTCGGCGGCGGGTTCTCGCACGCGAAGGTGCGCATCTTCAACAAGGCGGAACTCTACGGTGGTGGCGCGGGTCCCCAGCACACGATCCGCTGGTGGGACTCCTGGAACCTCAAGAACCCCGACGGGAGCGCGGCGTTCACCGTCCAGCCGTGCTGCCACTTCCAGGGACAAGGCGGCAATCCCCGCGCCTACCTGGTCAACTCGCTGTTCCCGTCGGGCTCGAGCCTCACGCTGTGGACGCTGTCCAACCCGCTGGCCCTGTGGTCCGGGGGCGCGCCGTCGCTGACGTCGTCCGCGGTGGCGTGCCGCGGCTACAGCATGCCGCCGGGCGCGGTGCAGAAGGACGGCGGCGCGACGCGGATCGCGACCAACGACATCCGGCTCCTCAACGCGGTCTTCCAGTCGGCGGGCGGCACGCAGCGCGTGTGGACGGCGCACACCTCCGCCTACAGCTGGGCCGGCGACAGCGAGGCGCGCTCGGTGGTGCAGTGGTACGAGATCGACGTCCCCACGGCCACGGTGGCCCAGCAGGGCGCGTTCGGGGCGGCCGGACGGCACTACTTCTTCCCGGTGATCCAGACGGACATCTCCCGCAACGCGCACGTCGCCTTCGGCCGGTCCGCGGCCGACGAGTACGGCCACCTGCGCCAGACCGGGCGGCTGGCCACGGACCCCGTGAACTCGCTGCAGGGCAGCGCGACGGTGGTCGCCGGCCAAAGCGCCTACACCGGTGGCCGGTGGGGTGACTACTTCGGGATCGCCAGGGATCCTTCCGACGCGCGCACCGTGTGGAGCTACGGCGAGTACGCCGGAGCGGGCAACAGCTGGCGGACCCGGATCAACGCCGCGAAGTACTGAGAAGCCGGACAACCGAGGAGAGGCCGCAAGTCATGAGTACTCCACGAGCACGCAAGCTTCGCGTCGCGGTCGAAGCCGCGCTCACCACGATCAGCGCCGTCGCCCTGGTCCTGACCCTGGTGGCCCGGGACTGGATCGAGCAGCTGACGGGCGAATCCCCCGACGGCGGCAGCGGTGCGGCGGAATGGCTGTTCACCGCGGTGGCCTTCGCCGCGACGGCCGTGTTCGCGTCGGTCACGGTGTGGGAGTGGCGCCGGGTGCGGGCGCGCCCGGCGTCGGCCTGAGCCGCCCTCCCGGCGGCGAACACTCGTTGAGCCGCTTGGGTTTTACGCGAAGCCCAGTCGAACAACTGAGCGACTGAGGACGTCCTGTCCTATATGGACGCGTTGCGCCGTGAAGGGAAGAGTCGCAGGTCAGGGGCGTCTCGTGCGGGTTCGGGCCGCCGGACGGGGTGCGTGTCCGACGGTGTCGTGAGGCAGACTTCCCCCACGACACAACGGAGTTACGGGTCACCATGTTTGGATTTTGTGCCGTTCTGGTAATACTCTGTGTGATGTCGGCCGAGATGGGCCTGACGGTTGGTTCCACTATGGAGGACTGGAATGACGAACAAGGCCCAGCTGATCGAGGCGCTGTCGGAGCGTCTGGGCGACAAGAAGGTGGCTTCGCAGGCCGTTGACGGTCTGGTGGACATCATCATCCGGACGGTCAACAAGGGCGAAAAGGTCAACATCACCGGGTTCGGGGTGTTCGAGAAGCGTGCCCGTGCCGCGCGCACCGCTCGCAACCCGCGTACCGGTGAGGCCGTGCGGGTGAAGAAGACGAACGTGCCCGCGTTCCGGGCCGGGACCACGTTCAAGGACGTCATCTCCGGGACCAAGAAGCTGCCGAAGGCCACCCCGGTCAAGCGCGCCACCGCCGCGACCAGCACGCGAGCGACCGCGACCAAGACCGCCGCGGCCGCCCCGGCCAAGGCCACCACCACCCGCACCACCCGGGCGGCTGCCGCGAAGCCGGCCACCACCCGCTCCACCACCACCCGGACCCGCGCCACCGCGGCCAAGCCCGCCGCCAAGGCCACCACCGCCACCAAGGCCGCCCCCAAGGCCACCGCGACCAAGACCACCGCAGCCAAGCCGGCCGCGGCCAAGGCGAGCACCACCCGGGCCAAGGCCACCGCCAAGCCCGCCGCCACCAAGACCGCCGCGGCCAAGAAGACCACCGCCGCCAAGGCCCCCGCCAAGCGGACCTCCGCCGCCAAGAAGAAGTAACACCAGCTCCACCGCCGGAAGGGCCCCACACCACAGGTGCGGGGCCCTTCCGCCGTTTCCAGGTCCCCGGACGCGGCTTTGCACACGGCTCGGGCGAGACCGGGCCCCTGGGCGAGGCCTCCCGGCTGCGGCTCGGCGAATCCCTGGCCATGGCCGCCTTCGACTCAGCTCGCCGGTGGCCGGGCGCTCGGAGCCCGCACGAGCGGACCTTCGCCCAGCGAATGCCCGCTCGGCGAATCCCTGGCCACGGCCGCCTTTGGCCCAGCTCACCGGAGCCCGCACGGGCGGACCTTCGCCCAGCGAATGCCCGCTCGGCGAATCCCAGGCCACGACCACCTTTGACCCCAGCCCGCCGATGACGCGGCTCGGGATGAGTGATTCCGGGCCGGGAGCCCGGAGCCCGCACGGGCCGACCTCCCCCAGCGAATGCCCGCTCCGCGAGGATCAGCGGCGAGGCCATCCACGGCAACTCCCCCACCGTTCTCAGGCAAGCCGGCTTGAACGCCGTTTACCCCTCCGAAGTTCCCCGGAACCGGTGCCGGTCACCCGCTCACCACTTCACCTCGAGAGTCGCGAAACAATTCCGCGGACGCGTCCCCGAGAGCCTCGATTCTCGGAATCATGCCACGGTTGCGTCCCCGCGTTCCGGGGTAGCCGTCGAGGGTGAAGAAGCGGCCCGACGACCTCGGCGAGGAGTGGCGATGACGGCGGACGAGAACCGGCCGGAGGATCCCGAAGCGGACCTTGCCCGCAGCCGGCAGCACATCAAGGAAGCGAAAGAGGCCGCCGAGAAGGCCGACCTGGCCGATCCGGCCGAGGGGGACGCCGACGAGGCGCTCGAGACGGATCCGCCCTACCACCACGGCGAGCAGGGTTCCACTCCATCGGGAACCTGATTCCGGCGATCCCGGAAGGGCCCCGCACCCCCAGGTGCGGGGCCTTTCCCGTGCGCGGTGAGTCCTATCAGGACCGTCGAACCCGGAAAATTGCCGTACCGATCCCCGAGTGGATACACTCCACCGAAGAACGTCGGCCATTGTGCAACTTGTCACACGTCACGTTCACGGACGCACATCCAGCTGAGGAGCATTCCCGTGGCCCAGAAAGTCCTCGTCGAGATCCTGGACGACATCGACGGCACCACCGCCGCCCAGACCGTTCAGTTCGGCCTCGACGGCGTCACCTACGAAATCGACCTGTCGGACCAGAACGCCACCGCCCTGCGCGACGCGCTCGCCCGCTACATCGCGGCCGGCCGCCGGATCGGGGGCCGGAAGGTCCGGGTCGCGACCGGCCAGTCGACCACGACCAGCACGACCGACCGCGAGCGCAACCAGCAGATCCGCGCCTGGGCCAACGCGAACGGCTACGAGGTCTCCGAGCGGGGCCGCCTGTCCTCCGAGGTGATCGCCGCCTACGAGCAGGCCCAGGTCGCCGAGGCCGAGGCCCCCGCCGCGGCGCCGCGCAAGCGCGCCCCGCGCAAGAAGGTCGCCGCCGCCAAGAAGTAACGGCGGTGGCCGGCAGATCACTGGGGAGAGATCACGCAGCCGAACCGTTGGCGGCCAGGGCCGAACACCCTCGCCGCCGACGGAGGCCCCTTCCGCCGTAGCCCATCCCCGGACCAGCCGGTCAGTCAGCCGGACGCGGTCAGGTCCGTCGACGCGGCCACCTCGGTGACGACGTCCAGCAGCGCGCGCAGAGCGGCGGAGTCGTTGCCCGCCGACCAGACCACCTCGGTCGAGACGCGTTCCCCGGCGATCGGCACGAACACCACGCCGGTGCGGCGCAGGTTTCCGGCCGAGCGAGCCAGCCGCGTGATGCCCTCCCCGGCCGCGACGAGGCCGAGCAGCGCCTGGACGCTCGCGTCCCGGTGGACGACGTCGGGGGTGAACCCGGCCGCCTCGAAGGCGTTGTCGAACGCCCGGTGCCACGGTTCCCAGGAACTGCGCGGGGTCAGCACCCAGCGTTCGCCGGCCAACTCGGCCAGGGCCACTTCGGCGCGACCGGCCAGCGGATGCCCCTCGGGCAGGACCGCGCACACCGGTTCACTCACGAGCGTCCGGGTTTCCAGGTCGTCCACGAGCGGCGGCCGGGTGAACGCGACGTCGTAACGGCCTTTCCGCAGCCCCTCCACCAGCAGGGCGATCGTCGTCTCCTCCGTGCTCAGCCGGAGTTCCGGGAGCCGTTGCCGGACGGCCCGCACCACCGGCGGCAGCAGGTGGTTCGTCGTGGTCGCGAGGAAGGCGAGGCAGAGGCTGCCGACCTCCCCGCGGGCGGCCCGGGCCACCACGTCGAACGCCTCGTCGGCGCGGGCGAGCACCGCACGGGCCTCGGGCAGGAACAACGCGCCGATCGCGGTCAGGCTGGTGCCACGGGTGTCGCGGTCGAAGAGCTTCACGCCCAGCATGCGCTCCAGCAGGGTCATCTGCTGGGACAGCGACTGCTGGCTGATCACGAGCCGTTCGGCGGCGCGCGTGTAGCTGGACTCCTCCGCGACGGCGACGAAATACCTCAGCTGCCGCAGATCGGGGGTCACAGGAAAAGCTTACAACCACGACAGGTAACCGGTGTTGGACGACGCGGGGACACCGAGACGACCATCGACCTCGGTGAACAACAACGTGAAAGGCATCGGAATGACGAACGAAACACCGGACCGCGTCTGGCTGATCTCGGGCTGCTCCAGCGGCTTCGGCCGGGAGCTCGTGCAGGCAGCGCTGGCCGCCGGCGACCGGGTGATGGCCACCGCGCGCCGCCCGGAGACCCTCGCGGACCTCTCGCGGGCCGGGGGCGACCGGATCAGCACCGTGGCGATGGACGTCACCGACCCGGCGTCCGTCCGTGCGGCGGTCGAAGCGACGCTGGCCGTGTTCGGCCGCATCGACGTCCTGGTGAACAACGCCGGCGTCAGCGTGATCGGGGCCGTCGAAGAAACCCCGGTCGAGGACCTGCGGGGCATGTTCGAAGTCAACTACTTCGGCGCGGTGGAGCTGACCCGGGCCGTCCTCCCCGTGCTGCGTGAGCAGGGGAGCGGGACGATCGTGGTGATGAGCTCGCTCGGCGGCGTGATGACCTTCCCGGGGCTGGGCGGCTACAACGCCACCAAGCACGCGCTCGAGGCGCTGGGCGAGGCGCTGTCGCTCGAACTGGCCCCGCTGGGCATCCGGGTCCTGGTGGTGGAACCGGGGATGTTCCGGACCCGGTTCAGCACCAGTCTGCAGTGGACCCCCGAGAACCCGGCCTACGACGCGACCTCCGGCGAACTGCGGCGGATGGTCAAGGGTGTCGTGGGCCAGGAGGCGAACGACCCGGCGAAGGGCGCCGCGGCGATCATCGAGGTGCTGAGCGCCGAGAACCCGCCGCTGCACTTCCTGCTCGGCGAAGACGCGGTCGACGGGCTGCGCGACCACCACGAGGCCCTGCTGGCCGACGTCGCCCGGTGGGAGACGCTCAGCCGCTCGACGACGGCTTCCTGACCGGGCCGTGGTTCGCCGATGGCTGACGGCGAACCCCGGGTACCGGCAGCCGGACGGGGTGCCCGGAACGGCGGAAGGGCCCCGCACCTGTGGTGTGGGGCCCTTCCGGCGGTGGAGCTGGTGTTACTTCTTCTTGGCGGCGGAGGTCCGCTTGGCGGGGGCCTTGGCGGCGGTGGTCTTCTTGGCCGCGGCGGTCTTGGTGGCGGCGGGCTTGGCGGTGGCCTTGGCCCGGGTGGTGCTCGCCTTGGCCGCGGCCGGCTTGGCTGCGGTGGTCTTGGTCGCGGTGGCCTTGGGGGCGGCCTTGGTGGCGGTGGTGGCCTTGGCGGCGGGCTTGGCCGCGGTGGCGCGGGTCCGGGTGGTGGTGGAGCGGGTGGTGGCCGGCTTCGCGGCAGCCGCCCGGGTGGTGCGGGTGGTGGTGGCCTTGGCCGGGGCGGCCGCGGCGGTCTTGGTCGCGGTCGCTCGCGTGCTGGTCGCGGCGGTGGCGCGCTTGACCGGGGTGGCCTTCGGCAGCTTCTTGGTCCCGGAGATGACGTCCTTGAACGTGGTCCCGGCCCGGAACGCGGGCACGTTCGTCTTCTTCACCCGCACGGCCTCACCGGTACGCGGGTTGCGAGCGGTGCGCGCGGCACGGGCACGCTTCTCGAACACCCCGAACCCGGTGATGTTGACCTTTTCGCCCTTGTTGACCGTCCGGATGATGATGTCCACCAGACCGTCAACGGCCTGCGAAGCCACCTTCTTGTCGCCCAGACGCTCCGACAGCGCCTCGATCAGCTGGGCCTTGTTCGTCATTCCAGTCCTCCATAGTGGAACTACTAGTCACGGCCCATCTCGGCCGACACTGCACACGGTATTACCAATACCGCACAAAATCCAACTGGGGGTCGAAATATTTCCTTGTACGGGGGCGGGTTCCGCCTCCTGGGAGACCTTCCCCGGACACCTTCGATGCGAGAAACCGGACCTCGACCACCGCGCTGAGCAGGCAAAACAGGGTCTCTCGGCCGTCCACAGTGGTCGTCCATATAGGACCCGAAGCCGTTCGGAAGACTTTTTCGCCCGACACGCCGGTACGGGGCGTCCCGGCGTGTGGCTGAGGCCACGCCGGCCCCGATCCCGCGCAGCGATCGGGGATCCCGGCCCCTCCGGCGGGCCGTCGCGGGGGCCGCCGGAGCCCCTTCGCCGTGGTTCCAGGCGGAAGCCGGGCAGAAGCCCGGCAGCGGGCGTTGCGGCGCAACCGATGAAGCCCGCCGGAATGCCTGTGACGGCAAAAGGATCTTCCCCGTAGGGTGAACTCACTCGTTCGGCGCAGCGTGGCCTGCGGTGACGGCGCGAGTACCCGGCGCCCGCAACGCCGTGTTGGGCGCGGGACTGTCGGTCCGGCGAGCTAGTCTGCGGCCGGAGGAAGCGCCGGGCGGACAGGGAGAACCGTGGACCAGGAGACGCTCACCACCGTGGTCGGACGGGTGGCAGGCACCGAGGACTCGACGCCGCTGCAGTTCTGCGTGGCCATCGACCCGGAGGCCTATCTGCAGCTCGACGACGTCGTCGTGACCCGGCGGGAACTGCCCGGCCTGGGCGAAGTCACCTCCTACGGCGTCGTGACGCAGGTGAGCGCGCGGCACGAGGGGGCCAGCTTCGGCAGCGACGTCTTCCTGATCTCCGACGGCGTCCTGCCCGCCCAGGTCCAGGAGATCGCCGAGATCGCCACCACCCGCGTCGAGCCCGAGTGCTACGTGCCGCCGCGGCCGGGGTCGGTCGTCCAGCGCGCCGTGGGCGAGGATCGCGCGCAGGCGCTGTACTTCGACAACATGACCCGCCAGGTGGCGGTCGGCCTGGGCCGGGACGGCGAACCCGTCTTCCTCAACATGGACTTCCTCGACGGCACCCGCGGCGCGCACGTCAGCATCTCCGGCGTCTCCGGCGTCGCCACGAAGACGTCGTTCGCGTTGTTCCTGCTGCACTCGATCTTCCGCGGCGGCGCCCTCCCGAACGCCCACAACGCCAAGGCCCTGGTGTTCTCGGTCAAGGGCGAGGACCTGCTGTTCCTCGACACCCCGAACGTCCACCTCGACGAAAAGCTCAAGGCCGAGTACGCCAAGCTCGGGCTGCCCGCGGAGCCCTTCGCGTCCGTCGGCTTCTACGCGCCGCCGACCCCGTCGGACACCACGGGGAAGCCTTACGTCACCGGGCGCACGTCCGGCGTCGGGGCGTTCTGGTGGACCATCGCGGAGTTCTGCGCCAAGGACCTGCTGCCCTACGTCTTCGCCGACGCCGAGGACGAGCGCAACCAGTACACGATGGTCATCCACCAGGTCGCGAACCGCCTGCGCCTGGACAGCACCCCCGCGGGCACGGACGGTGCCGCGAACGTCGACGGCGTGCTGTGCCGCACCTACGCCGAACTCGTCGACGTCATCTGCGAGCGCGTCACCGACGAGGAAACCCGCGCGAGCTGGGCGGGCGCGGTCACCGGCGCGGGCACGGTCAACGCCTTCATCCGCCGCCTGCGCTCCAGCCAGCGCGCGCTGTCCGGCCTCATCCGCGGCGACCTCACCGACCACCCGGCGCGCCAGTTGTCGACGGAGAACCAGCAGGTGACCGTCGTGGACATCCACAACCTCGTCGAGCGCGCGCAGCGGTTCGTCGTCGGCGTGACGCTCGCCGCGGAGACCGCGCGCAAGGAGGCGGCCGGCCCGGGCGGGCTGCTGTTCACCATGCTGGACGAGCTGAACAAGTACGCGCCGCGCGAAGGCAGCAGCCCCATCAAGGAGGTGCTGCTCGACATCGCCGAGCGCGGTCGCTCCCTCGGCGTCATCCTGATCGGCGCGCAGCAGACCGCCAGCGAGGTCGAGCGCCGCATCGTCAGCAACAGCTCGGTGCGGATCGTCGGCCGTCTCGACGCCGCCGAGGCCTCGCGCCCGGAGTACGGCTTCCTCCCGGCCAGCCAGCGGGTCCGCGCGACGCTCGCGACACCGGGCACGATGTTCGTGAGCCAGCCGGAGATCCCGGTGCCGATCGCCGTCGGCTTCCCGTTCCCGGCCTGGGCCACGCGGCTTTCCGAGGCCGGGCAGATCCCGACGACGACCGCCACGTCGAGGAAGTCCGATCCCTTCGCCGGCCTGCCGACGCGCGGCGCCGACCCGTTCGACGACGACCCGCCGCCGTTCTGATGCCCCGGCCCGATCCCGCACGGAAGGACGCCGCGTGAAGTTCCTGCACACCTCCGACTGGCACATCGGCAAGACGCTCAAGGGCCGCAACCGCCTGGACGAGCAGCGCGCCGTGCTCGGCGAGATCGTCCGGATCGCGCGGGAGCAGCCCTTCGACGCGATCCTCGTCGCGGGCGACCTGTACGAGACGTCGGCGCCGTCGGCCGCCGCGCAGGAACTCGTGGTGCGGGCGCTGATGGCGCTGCGCGAAACCGGTGCCGAGGTCCTCGCGATCGCGGGGAACCACGACCACGCCGCGACGTTCGAGGCGTACCGGCCGCTGCTGCGGGCCGCGGGCATCCAGTTGTCCGGCGATCCGCGGCCCGTCAGCGACGGCGGAGTGGTGTCGTTCGACGCCCGGTCGACCGGCGAGCGCGTCAACGTCGCCGTGCTGCCGTTCCTTTCGCAGCGCTACGCGGTCCGCGCCGCCGAGCTGCTCGCCGGGACCCCGGCGGACAACGTCGGCGAGTACGACCAGCGCGTGCGCGACATCCTGGACCACCTCAAGTCCGGGTTCACCGGCGGCGCGGTGAACCTCGTCATGGCGCACCTGACGGTCACCGGCGGGACGATGGGCGGCGGCGAGCGCGCGGCGCAGTCCATCTTCGAGTACCACGTGCCCGCGACGGCGTTCGGCGCCGAACCGCACTACGTCGCGCTCGGCCACCTGCACCGGCGCCAGTCGCTGCCCGCCGCGTGCCCGGTGCACTACAGCGGTTCGCCGTTCGCCGTCGACTTCGGCGAACAGGACAACAAGAGCGTCGTCCTCGCGGTGGAGGTGACGCCGACGACGCCGGCGAAGATCACCGAAATCCTGCTGACCTCGGGACGGCGGCTGCGGACCGTCCACGGCACGGTGGCGGAACTGACCGGCCGCGCGGGGGAGTTCGGCGAGGACTACCTCCGCGTCTACGTCCGCGAAGCGACCAGGGCCGGGCTGCGCGAGGAGATCCAGGAAGCCCTGCCGAACGCGCTGGAGATCCGCATCGACCCGGAGTTCGCCGCGCCGGTGACGACGTCGGGCGGGGAACGGGCGGTCGCGGACCGCTCGCCGGGGGAGCTGTTCGCCTCCTACTGCGAGGAGCGGACGGTCGAGGACAAGCGCGTGCAGGCGCTCTTCGCGCGGCTGCACGACGAAGAGACGAGCGGGGTGTGACATGCGGCCTGTGCTGCTGGAGATGACCGGCTTCGCGTCGTTCCGCGAGAAGACCGAAGTCAGCTTCGAGGACACGGACTACTTCGCGCTCGTCGGGCCGACCGGTGCGGGCAAGAGCACGGTGATCGACGCGCTCACCTTCGCCCTGTACGGCTCCGTCGCCCGCTGGGACCACGAAGGCCTCGTCGCGCCCGCGCTCGCCCCGACGGCGAACCGCGCGACCGTGCGGCTGGTGTTCGACGCCGGCGGCGCGCGCTACCACGTCGTGCGCGAAGTCCGGCGCAGCGGCGGGAAGAAACCCACGGTCAGCGTGAAGAACGTCCGCCTGGAACGGCTCGCCGACCCGGCCACGCTCGGCGGGCCGGAGGACGCCGCCGACCCGGTCGCGGCCGACTCCGAGGTCACCCCGGCCATCGAGCGCCTGCTCGGGTTGACGTTCAAGCACTTCTGCACCTGCGTGGCGCTGCCCCAGGGCGACTTCGCGGAGTTCCTGCACGCCAAGGCCGCCGACCGGCAGAAGATCCTCATCAAGCTGCTGGGCCTGGAGGTCTACGAGCGGATCGGCCGCCGCGCGGGGGTGACGGCGGAGCAGCAGAAGCAGCGCGCCGCCGTCCTCACCGAGCAGCTGGGCAGCTACGCCGACGCGACCGAGGAGGCCGTCGGGGAACTCGCCACGCGGATGACCGTTCTCGCGGACCTGGACGCCCGGGTGACCGCGGCGCTGCCGGGGCTGAACGACGCGACCCGCGCGCACGACGAAGCCCGCCAACGCGTCGCGACGCTGACGCGGGAGCTGGGCGTTCTCGACGCGCTGGAACGCCCGGACGGTGTCGAAGACCTCGAAACCCGGCGCCGGGCCGCGGCGGACGCGGCGACGGCCGCGCGAACCGGGCTGGAGAAGGCCGAAACGGCGGACGAGACGGCTCGGGCCGCCTTGGCCGCCGCGCCCGACCGTGGGGAGCTGGAGCGGATCCGCGCCGCCCGCACGGAACTCGCCGAGACCGAAACGGCCCTCCCGGGGCTGGAAGAGGCGGCGAAGACGGCGTTGCGGGCGAAGGAGGCCGCCGCCGCTGCGGTGACCGAAGCCGTCTCCACCGTCGACGCGGCCCGGAAAACCCGGGACACCACGGCCCGGGCCGCCGAGGACGCGGCCGCCGAAGCCGCGCGCGCCCGCCAGGACCGCGATCGGCTGGCCGGGCTGCGGCCGCCGAAGGACCTCGGGGACCTGACGGCGGACGCGGCGCGCGTCGCGAAGCGCACGAAGGATGCGGCCGCCCGCCTGAGCGCGGCCGAAGCCGCCGACGCCGAAGCGCGCGCGGCACTGGCCGCGCAGCCGGACGTCGCCCCGCTCGCCGCCGCGCGCTCGGACGCCCGCACGCTCTACGCGGTGTGCGAGGCGCAGCGGAAGGCCGCGCCCGAACAGGCCGCCCGCCGGAAGGACCTCGAAACCGCGCGAAGCGCCTTCGCGGGTACCGACGCCGAACTCGTCGCGGCGAAGGCCGCGCTGGCCGAAGCCGAACGCACCGGGCAAGCCCTGGTGCTGCGGGCCGGGCTCGCCGTCGGGCACGCGTGCCCGGTGTGCGAGCAGGAAGTCACGACGCTGCCGGACGCCGTCGGCCACGCCCACCTGGCCGAGGCCCGTGACCGCGTCGAGCGCGCCGAACGGGACCGCGCCGCCGCCGAGTCCGCGCTGCGAACGCTGGAACGGGCCGTGGACCGCGACGCCGACTCGGCCGCCTCCGCGGCCGCGCAGGCGGAAGAACTGCGTGTGGTCCTCGCCGGAGTCGCGGGGCCGCCGGAGTCACCGGCGCTGCGGCGCCCGGTCGAGGTCTCTTTTTCCGAGCAGGACTACGCGGACCTCGTCGCGGCCGTGCGCGCCCGCGGCGAATGGCTGTCGGCGACCATCGACGGCCGTTCGCGCGTCGCCGAAGCCGCGCGCGCCGCGGACGCGGAACTGGCCGCGGCCCGCGCCGAACGCGCGGCGGCGCAGAACGACGCCGACGTCGTCGAAAAGTCGTTCACGGCGGCCCGGGAGGCGTTGCGGGCGGCGCGGGATCCGCTGGTGGAGCTGGGCGCGCCCGCGATCGACGGCGACGACGTCCCGGCGGGCTGGCAGCGGCTGACCGCGTGGGCGGCGGCCACGCTCGAAGCCCGGCGGACGGCGCTGGCCGCGCTCGAAGCGGCCGCCGAAGCCGCGGGCAAGGAAGCCCTCGTCGCGGCGGACGACCTCGCTTCGGCCGAGCGGAACGCCGAGCAGCGCCGGACCAGGGCGGTCGACGCGGGCCTCGCCGAACAGTCGGCGAGCACTCAGCTGGCCACCGCCCGGCGCCGGCACGGGGAACTGGTCGCGACGCTCGCCGAAGCACCGTCGGCCGACGTCGTCGCCGAGCAGCTCGCCCGGGTCGCCGAGCTCGAACAGGCCGCGCGGGCAGCGGACGCGACCCTGCGCACGGCCCGCGCGACCGCGAAACAGGCCGCGGAAGCCCAAGCGAGCATCGGCGAACAGGTCGACGCCGAGCGGCAGCGGCTGTCCCGGGCGCGCGACCCGCTGGTCGGCCTCGGCGCCCCGCCGATCGACGGCGGGAGCCTCCTGGACGCCTGGAGCGCGCTCACGGACTGGGCAGCCGGGCAGGCGGACGAGCACCGCGAGCGCCTGGCCGTCGCGACGACCGCCGAGGGCGAAGCCGCCGAAGCGTTGCGGGCGGCCGAACGCGCCGTCGTCGACGACGTCACCGCGCATGGCGTTCCCCTGGACGAGGCGGGGGCGGTGCGGGAGCGCGTCCCGGTCGCCGTCGCCACGGCCCGGGCGCGCGCCGAAGCCGACCACACCGAGATGCGGCGGCGCCTGGCCAGGGTGGAGGGCCTGCGGGGCGACATCGCGGCCGCGGAGTCCGAAGCGCAGGTCGCGCGGCTGCTCGCGGATCTCCTGCGCTCGGACAAGTTCCCGCGCTGGCTGATCGCCGGGGCGCTCGACACGCTGGTCGCCGAGGCGTCGGCGTCGCTGCTCGAACTGTCCGGCGGCCAGTTCGAGCTCACCCACGACAAGGGCGACTTCCTGGTGGTGGACCACAACGAGGCCGACGCGCGGCGCCCGGTGAAGACGCTGTCCGGCGGGGAGACGTTCCAGGCGTCGCTTTCGCTGGCGCTCGCGTTGTCGTCCCAGCTCGGCGCGATGGCCGCGGAGGGCGCGACCCGGCTGGAGTCGATCTTCCTCGACGAGGGCTTCGGGACGCTGGACGAGGCCACCCTCGACGTCGTGGCGTCCACTTTGGAGAACCTCGCCGCCACCGGCGGCCGGATGGTCGGGGTGATCACGCACGTGCCGGCGCTCGCCGAGCGCGTCCCGGTGCGGTTCCAGGTCACCCGCGACGGCACCGGCTCGCACATCAGCAGGGAGGGCGCGTGACCGCGGTCGCCGGCATGAACTTCAGCATCGACAGCTGGGACCCCGGCTACGGCAGCTCGATGGAGGCCGAGGAGCTGGCGCGGTCGGGCGCCGAGGTCGAGCTCGAGGTCGAGGTGCCCGTGGAAGAGTGGGCGCCCATCGATCCGTCACCGGTGCCGGCGCCGGACGCGGTGTTGTTCGTCGACGGCGTCCGCCGGATCGACGCCCGCGTCTGGATCGACGACCCGGCGGAGACGAATTCGGCGTCCATCGGGCTTTGCGCGTCCTACGCGGCCGGGGTGGTGTGCTGCTGCGAGGGACAGGCGCACGTCGTCGCGACCGACGTCCGGCGAGGGGTCTTCACGGTGGCTCCGGAAGCCGGCGACATCCCGACCTCGGCGGGGGTGTACCGGGCGTTCCGCGCCGCGGCCAAGGAGGACAAGCCGCTGGCGGTGGTGCTGTCGTCGGCGTTGCAGGAGCAGCTGGCCGAGGCCGAGCTGGACACGGCCACCGCGGCGCGGGCGGCGATCGCCGGGCACGCCGGGAGCGACCTGCTCGTGGTCGACGGCCCGCTGAGCGGGCGCACGCACCTGCCCCGCGCGGTCGGGTTCATCAAGAGCCACCAGACGACGTACCTGCCCGGTGAGCTCAACGCGATGGTCGGCCGGCTCGGCCCGCACCAGCGCACGCCGGTGTTCCTGATGGGCACGACGTGGGTCCGGCATTCGTGGTACCTGCGGCTGCCGTCGGCGAGCGGGCCGCCGTGGGCGGGCGTGGTGCGCGTCGAGGCGGCGCCGCACCTCGGCCGCGAAGAGGTGGCAGCGCTGGCGAACCTCACGCAGTCGGTGCTGGGCCGGTTCGCGTCCGTGCCGTACAAGGACTCGCGGGCGCCGCAGAACCTGTACCCGATCGCGGGGCTGGAGCGCGACCTGCGCCACCGGCTCGGGGACCAGCAGTTCGTCTACCGCGCGCTGCGGCTGGCCGCGGCCCGCTGAGACCGGGCCCCGGGACGGTGGCCTGGGGATTGCGCACCGTCCCGGGGTGTCCTTCGGGGACTCAGCTCAGCGAGCCGTCCCCGGTCTGCGGCGCTCCGGCCGGTTTCACCGCGACCTGCGGCTTCGCCGGCTTGGCGGGCTTCGACGTCGGCTTCGGCTTCGTGGCCGTCGGCTTCGGCTTGGCGGTCGTCGACGTGGGCGGCGTGCCCCGGATCGTGAACTTCGCCGTGAGCACCTCTCCGCCCGCGCACGTGAACTGCGCGGTGTAGGTGCCGGGCGTCTCGATCGCGGTGGTCCCGCCGCGGTGGGCGCCGAAGTTGCCGCCTTCGGTCCACTGCAGCGGCGCGGTGAAGCCCGGTGACGTGGCCGGGGTGGCCGGGTTGCAGCCGTCGACCGCCGCGCGTGTCTCGGCGCGGATCACGCCACCCGGATCGACCTCTCCGGTCAGCGACCAGACGGACTCGCGTGCGGCGGCGGGGGTCGTCAGCGTCAGTGAAGCCGCGCTCACCGCCAGTACCCCGATCAATGTCTTCTTGAGCATGCGTTGTCCCCTCTCGGTCGAGGTCAGCTCAGCGAGCCGTCCCCGGTCTGTGGTGCGCCGGACGGCTTCACCGCAACCTGCGGCTTGGCGGGCTTCGGCTTCGTGGCCGTCGGCTTCGGCTTCGCGGTGGACGTCTTCGTCGGCGGCTTCGGCGTGGTCGTCGTGGGTGTCGGCGGGGTGCCGGTGATGGTGAACTCCGCGGTCAGCACTTGGCCGTCACGGCAGGTGAACTGCGCGGTGTACGTGCCCGGCGTCTCGATCGCCGTCGTTTCCCCGCTGTACCGGTCCCAGATCCCCCGGCCGGTCCACTCGAGCGGTTCGGTGAACCCCGGCGACGTCGCCGGGGTGCTCGCCGGACAGCCGTCGATCGCCGCGTAGGTCGCGGCGTAGACCGTGCCGCCCGGCTCGACCTTTGCCGTCAGCCTCCAGGTGGGTTTTTCCGCGGCACCGGCCGGGCTCGCCAGCGCCAGCGAAGACGCGGCCGCCACCGTTAGGCCGATCAGTGCTTTTTTGAGCAAGGTCGCTCCCCTTCCGTTCTCGCCTCCTCCACGTTTGAGCCGGGCAAATGGTTGAGTCCATTTCGCGTTCAAGTACGTGAACGACAATCGAGACTATGTTTCCCCATCACATATGCGTTAACTTGGCCGCCGTTGGTCCCGTTCGGTGGCGAGGGAGACTCGATGCGCAACGGCCGGCTGGTTCTTGCCGCGGTACTGGGGTTGTCGCTGGCGGCCCCGGCGACGGCGGTGGCGGACGCCCAACCCTGGCGCGACGCGCGCCAGTCGCCCGACCGCCGGGCCGCGGAGCTGATCGCGGCGATGACCCTCGACGAGAAGATCTCCCAGCTGCACCTGCAGCCCGACGCCGAGCACCAGCGGTACGTGCCCCCGATCCCGCGTCTCGGTGTGCCCGGCTTCCGGATCGCCAACGGCCCGGCCGGCATGGGCCCGGCCGACGACAAGCCGCAGAAACCGGCGACCGCGCTGCCGGCCACGATGGCGCTGGTGTCGACGTTCGACACCGGCGTCGCGCGCCGGTACGGCCGGCTGATCGGCAGCGAAACCCGCGCGCTCGCGCACAACGTGTCCGAGGCGCCCGACATCAACATCGCCCGCGTGCCCCGCAACGGCCGGACGTTCGAGGGGATGGGGGAGGACCCCGTGCTCGCCGGCGCGCTGGCCGCCGCCGACATCCGCGGCATCCAGGAGAACGGCACCATCGCCGAGGTCAAGCACTACGCGGCGAACAACCAGGAGACCCAGCGCTTCACCATCGACGAGCACATCGACGAGCGCACCCTCAACGAGATCTACCTGCCGCACTTCGAGCAGTCGGTCACCGAAGGCCGCGCGGGCTCGGTCATGTGCGCCTTCCCCAAGATCAACGGCGTCTTCATGTGCGAGAACCCGGCACTGCTGCAGGGCAAGCTGCGCGACGACTGGGGGTTCAAGGGATTCGTCCAGTCCGACTGGGGTGCCGCGCACAGCACCGTCGGGTCGGCGAACGCGGGCATGAACCTCGAGATGATCGACGGCACCTGGTACGGCGACCGGATGAAGCAGGCCGTGCTCGCCGGGCAGGTCACCGAACAGCGGGTCGGCGAGCTGCTGCTGCCGCGGTTCCGCACGATGTTCGCCTTCGGGCAGTTCGACCACCCGCCGGTGCTTTCGCCCTTGCCGACCGCCCGCCACGACGCCGCCGCGAAGGACTTCGCCGAACGCGGCATGGTGCTGCTGCGCAACGAGCACGCGCAGCTCCCGCTCAGCTCTTCGGTGAAGTCGATCGCGCTCGTCGGGCCGTTCGCCACGAAGGCCAAGACCGGCGGTGGCGGCAGTTCCGCCGTCATCCCGACGTCCACAGTGGACCCGCTGCCGGGGCTCCGGCAGCGCGTTCCCGGCGCCACCGTGACCCTCGACGACGGCAGCGACCCGGCGCGGGCGGCCGCGCTGGCGCGCGCCGCCGACGTCAGCGTCGTGATGGTCGGCGACAACGAGACCGAGGGCAAGGACCGGCCGAGCCTCGCCCTGGACGGCAACCAGGACGCCCTCGTCGCCGCGGTCGCCGAGGCCAACCCGCACACGGTGGTCGTGGTGAAGAGCGGCGGGCCGGTGCTCATGCCGTGGGCCTCGCGAGTGCCCGCGATCCTGCAGGCGTGGTACCCCGGCCAGCAGGACGGCGCGGCGGTGGCGAGCGTCCTCTTCGGCGACGTCAACCCGTCGGCGAAGCTGCCGATCACGTTCCCGGCGGCGGACGCGGACACGCCGGCGAACACGCCCGCGCAGTTCCCTGGCGTCGACGGGGTCGCCACGTACTCGGAGGGTCTGCAGGTCGGCTACCGGTGGTTCGACGCGCAGGGCCGCACGCCGCTGTTCCCGTTCGGCCACGGCCTGTCGTACACCACGTTCGCGTTCTCGGGCCTGACGGTGAAGAACACCGGCGACGGCGCCACGGCGACGTTCACGGTGCGGAACACCGGTCACCGGGCGGGCGCCGAGGTGGCGCAGCTGTACCTCGGCTTCCCGGCGGCCGCGGGCGAGCCGCCCCGGCAGCTCAAGGGGTTCGAGCGGGTGGAGCTGGCCCCGGGTCAGGCGAAGCGCGTCACGATCCGGCTCGACGCGCGCGACTTCTCCGTGTGGGACACGGGCAGCCACGCGTGGCAGCCGGTGCGGGGCGGGTTCACGGTGCAGGTGGGCGACTCGTCGCGCTCGTTGCCGCTACAGGCGCCGCTGAACCGGCGCTGACGGCGGCCGGTCCGCGCTGTGTACTGCCGGAGCAGGGGGTGCCCTGCGCGTCCACGGGGACCGCAGGACCGAGGCCGGTGAGCGCGGCGGCGGTCAGGCCTTGCAGCCGGGAGCCTGGATGGCGGCGAGCATGAGTTCCGGTGATTCCGTCATCGGGGCGACCGGGTCGTAGGCGCCGTCGACGTCCTGCTGGGCCTGTTCGAGCGCGGCCACGGCCGGGTCCTGTGAGGCCTGGTCGCCCGGCTTCGCGCGGTCGAGTTCGGCTTTCGCGTTCGCCGCGCGGTCGCGCGCCTTCGTGTACTTCGTGGCGAACGCCTTCCGCACGGTCTCGGCCAGCGGCACCGGCGCGGGTGGCAGCGCCGCCAGCTTGTCGACCACCTCGCCGGTCCGGGCCGCGATCCCGCCGAGTTCGGTACTGAGGGCCTTCTGCGCTTCCGCGACCGAGCCCGGCTGCGGCTTCGCCGGCTCGGCTTCGCGGTTGGTGCGCTGGCGGTAGCCGTGGACCGCGGCGCAGAAACCGTCCATCCAGTTCAGCGCCGCCGGGTCGGCGGCCGGCGTGGACGGCGGCGTGGCGGCCGCGGTCACCGTGACGGTCGGCGCCGCCGGCGTCGTGCCCGAACAGGCGGCGAGCACCAGGCCGGCGGCGAGCAGCAGCCCCGCAGCGATCTTCATGGGTTCCCCCTCGCGGTGATCCTTCGCGGATACACGCGCGAGCCGGCCGAACGGTTGCCTTCAGGCCGCGGCGAGCGTCCCGCCCAGCGCCAGCCGGCCCTCGGCGGTCAGTTCGGCCCGCGCCCACTGCCCGACGGCCACGACCTGCGCCGGCCGGATCAGCCCCGCCCGTGCCAGCTCGTGCGCGGTGGTCTGATCACAGCACGGCAGGCCGTCGACCCGCAGGTCCGGTTCGCAGCTGCAGGTCAGCTCGGCTCGTCCGGCGCCGACCGCCCGCAACATCGCCAACGCCCTTCGGTTCACCATGGTCGTCCCCCCTCTGTGGTGCTGACTCCTAGGAGACGTGACCGCCGTCACCGAATACGCCACTTTCGCCGGGTTCCCCCGAAAAGGTGCACCCGCGGCCGCCGCCTGCTGGAATGAGGCCATGACGGACCAGATCGCCGACCCGGCGGTGCGCGCGTTCATCGACGCGCTGAACGCGGGCGACCGCGCAGCGTTCCGGGCCACGCTGACCCCGGACGCAACGATGTCCGACGACGGCACCGACCGCGACCTCGAGGAGTGGACGGACCGCGAGATCTTCTCCAGCCAAGGCCACCTGGAGGTGGAGACGGCGGAGGACGAGGGCCGGAAGTTCACGGCGAACTACTCGAACTCGACGTGGGGCGCGATGCGAACCCGCTGGCGGTTCGTGGTGCGGGACGGAAAGGTAGCCCGCTTCGAGACCGGCCAGGCTTAGCCGTACCGCGTCGGGATCACTGAAGTTCGGCCTCGCGGCCGCTCGCATTGCTCGGCCTGAATCCGTCGGCGGTCCTCGGATCCTGACGCGCTGCTCGCCTCGCCGCCTCGATCGGGCCACCTGCGGTCAGCTCGCCGCTCCGAACCCGCCGCACCCGGGGACCTGGCGCAGGTCGAGGTCAAAGCCCGGCCACGCCCTCGACGGCGGCGGCCACAAGGTCCGCGCCGCGTCGCAGGCGGGCGCATCGTGTCCCGGCCTGGCCCAGCATCACCGGCGACCGCCCTGGGCTACGGCTAGTGCGCGTCTGACAAACCCGGTGCGCGCGATGGTCGAAGGCATCACCTGGCCTGGCATCGCCGGATGGCCGACGACGGCACCGGAGGCGCGGTGCTGCGGCTCTACTGACCGCCGTGAACCCAGCGGGCTGGGTGTCGGTGGACTTCACGATCGTGCGGCGCATAAGTGCGCCACCACCGTCACCGCTGACCCTGGGCTGGGGCGCCGAACACGGATCTGCCGGCCGAGCCGCCCGAGCAAGCGCAGCCCCCGCCCTCTCCGGGGGTCCGGCCCCGCGTCCAGCCTATCGGGCCTGCCTGACAAAAAGCCGGAAAAGCCCCCTGCCCAGGCCCGCTTGTCCACATCACAGCCACCCTGTGGACAAGCGAGGCCGTCGAGACAGAACCCTCAGAGCCGTTCCTGCAGCGCATCCGCCGCCGCGAGGAGGTCCGCCGCCCATCGTGCTCCCGGTTTGCGGCCGATGCGCTCGATCGGGCCGGACACCGACACCGCCGCCACCACCGTGCCCGCCGAGTCGCGGACCGGGGCCGAGATGCTCGCCACACCCGGCTCGCGCTCCGCGACGCTCTGGGCCCAGCCCCGGCGCCGGACCTCCAGCAGTGTCCGCTCGCCGAAAACCGCGTCCGCCAGGATCGTGCGCTGCGTGTGCGGGTCCGCCCACGCCGCGAGCACCTTCGCTCCCGAACCGGCCGTCATCGGCAGCCGGGAACCCACCGGGACCGTGTCGCGCAGCCCGCTCGGCGGCTCCGCCGTCGCGACGCACACGCGCTGGACGCCGTCACGCCGGTACAGCTGCACGCTTTCGCCCGTGACGTCCCGCAGTTTCGGCAGCACCACGCCCGCCGCGTCGAGCAGCGGGTCCGTCGAACCGCCCGCCAGCTCGGCCAGCGCGGTACCGGGACGCCAGCGCCCGTCCGGGCCGCGGCGCAGCAGCCGGTGCACCTCCAGGCCCACCGCGAGCCGGTGCGCGGTGGCCCGCGGGAGGCCGGTCCGCGTGCACAGTTCCGCGAGGCCGCAGGGGTCGTCCGCGACCGCCTGGAGGACGGCCACTGCTTTGTCCAGTACTCCGATACCGCTATGCTGTCCCACGACCCGATACTAGCGTCCCGCACTTTGGGAAGTCCAGCATCTGGGAAAACCCTGAACTCGAGCTGCGCTCCTCCTATCGCGGCTCGCACCCGCTCCGCATGTGCGCGCCCGAGTTCGACGACGAACCGTGGAAGGAGCCGGAGATGACCAGCCCGACCGGCAAGGCCCGCACGCTGGCGGAGAAGGTGTGGGAAAGCCACCTCGTGCGCCGAGGTGAAGGCGCCGAACCGGACCTGCTCTACATCGACCTCCACCTGCTGCACGAAGTGACCAGCCCGCAGGCCTTCGACGGCCTCCGCCTGGCCGGGCGGCCGGTGCGCCGCCCCGACCTGACCATCGCGACCGAGGACCACAACGTCCCGACCGTCGACATCGAGCTCCCCATCGCCGATCCGGTCTCGCGCACCCAGGTCGACACCCTTCGCCGCAACTGCAAGGAGTTCGGGGTCCGGCTGCACCCGATGGGTGACGCCGAGCAGGGCATCGTGCACGTCATCGGCCCGCAGCTCGGCCTGACCCAGCCCGGCATGACCGTGGTCTGCGGCGACAGCCACACCTCCACCCACGGCGCGTTCGGCGCCATCGCCTTCGGCATCGGCACGTCCGAGGTCGAGCACGTGCTCGCCACGCAGACGCTGCCGCTGCGCCCCTTCAAGACCATGGCGATCACCGTCGACGGCGAACTGCGCCCCGGCGTCACCGCGAAGGACATCATCCTCGCGGTGATCGCCAAGATCGGCACCGGCGGCGGCCAGGGCTACGTCCTGGAGTACCGCGGCAAGGCCATCGAGGCGCTCTCGATGGAGGCCCGGATGACCGTCTGCAACATGTCGATCGAGGCCGGCGCCCGCGCCGGGCTGATCGCCCCGGACGAGACGACGTTCGAGTACCTCAAGGGCCGCCCGCACGCGCCGAAGGGCGCCGACTGGGACGCGGCGGTCGAGAACTGGCGGCAGCTGCGCACCGACGACGGCGCCGAGTTCGACGCCGAGGTGCACCTGGACGCGAGCGCGCTGACGCCGTTCGTCACCTGGGGCACCAACCCCGGCCAGGGCCTCCCGCTGGGCGCCGAGGTGCCCGACCCGGAGCAGATCCCGGACGAGAACGACCGCATCGCCGCTGAAAAGGCCCTGTCCTATATGGACCTGAAGCCGGGCACGCCGCTGCGGGAGATCGCGGTCGACACCGTCTTCCTCGGCTCCTGCACCAACGGCCGGATCGAGGACCTGCGGGCCGCGGCCGAGGTGCTGCGCGGTCGGAAAGTGGCGGACTCGGTCCGGATGCTGGTGGTTCCCGGCTCCATGCGGGTCCGCAAGGCGGCCGAGGAGGAGGGCCTCGACGAGGTCTTCACCGCGGCGGGCGCCGAGTGGCGCCAGGCCGGCTGCTCGATGTGCCTCGGCATGAACCCGGACCAGCTGAAGCCGGGGGAGCGCAGCGCGTCGACGTCGAACCGCAACTTCGAGGGCCGGCAGGGCAAGGGCGGCCGGACGCACCTGGTCTCGCCGCTCGTGGCCGCCGCCACGGCCGTCCGGGGCACGTTGTCGTCCCCGGAAGACCTGCTCACCGCCGCCCGCTGACCCGAGAGGAGCTCCCACCATGGAACCGTTCACCCAGCACACCGGCATCGGCGTCCCCCTGCGCCGGTCCAACGTGGACACCGACCAGATCATCCCGGCGGTCTACCTCAAGCGGGTGACCCGGACCGGCTTCGAGGACGGCCTGTTCGCCGCCTGGCGCGGCGACGAGAACTTCATCCTCAACCACGAACCGTTCAACCGCGGCAGCGTGCTCGTCGCGGGCCCGGACTTCGGAACCGGTTCCTCCCGCGAGCACGCCGTCTGGGCGCTGATGGACTACGGCTTCAAGGTCGTCATCTCGGCCCGGTTCGCCGACATCTTCCGCGGCAATTCCGGCAAGGGCGGCCTCGTGGCCGCGCAGTGCGAGCAGCACGACGTCGAGCTGCTGTGGAAGCTGCTCGAGAACGAGCCCGGCACCGAGGTCACGGTGGACCTCGAGACCAAGACCGTGCGGGCCAAGGACTTCACCGCGCCCTTCCAGATCGACGACTACGTCCGCTGGCGGCTGCTGGAGGGCCTCGACGACATCGCTCTCACGTTGCGCCATGCCGGTGAGATCGACACCTTCGAGGCGAGCCGCCCGTCCTGGAAGCCGACGACCACGCCGGTCGCCGCCGGCTAGCCGGGTCGCGGGGCGGGATCGCCTGCTCGGCAAGGGGATCCCGCCCTGGACGGCCGACTCGTCCACGACGCCCGAACGGTACTTCGGAAGCTCCTTCGCGAGGCGGAACCCGCCCCGCGGCAAGGGAAAGATTCCGCGTACCGTTTGGAATTTGTGCTGCCTTGGTAATACCGTGTGCAGTGTCGGCCGTCACGGCCGTGGACGAGTACTTCCTTCTTGGAGGACTGGAATGGCCAACAAGGCCCAGCTGATCGAGGCGCTGACGGAGCGCCTGGGCGACAAGAAGGCCGCTTCCGAGGCGGTCGACGGTCTGGTCGACATCATCATCCGGACGGTCAACAAGGGCGAAAAGGTCAACATCACCGGCTTCGGCGTGTTCGAGAAGCGCGCCCGCGCGGCTCGCACCGCCCGCAACCCGCGCACCGGCGAGGCCGTGCGGGTCAAGAAGACCAACGTGCCGGCCTTCCGCGCCGGGACCACCTTCAAGGACGTCGTGTCCGGCGCGAAGAAGCTGCCGAAGGCCACCCCGGTCAAGCGCGCGGCGACGGGCACCCGCACCGCGGCGGCGACCACGACGACACGGGCCGCGACGTCCCGCACGACGGCGGCGAAGCCCGCGACCACGCGCTCCACGACGACACGGACCCGCGCGACGGCAGCGAAGCCGGCCGCGGCAAAGCCGGCGACCACCCGGACGACGGCGGCCAAGGCGGCCCCGAAGACGACGACGACCCGGGCGAAGGCGGCTCCGAAGACGACCGCGGCGAAGACGACCGCGGCGAAGACGACGGCCGCGAAGACGACGGCCGCGAAGACCACGGCTGCGAAGACGACCGCCGCGAAGACGACCACGGCTCGGAAGACCACCGCCGCCAAGGCTCCGGCCAAGCGGACTTCGACCGCGGCGAAGAAGAGCTGACCCGCCAAAACTGTCGTACCCCTGCGGTAACGTGAAATCCGGGGGACCCCCTGGGGGTTACCTTCTGCTAGGCGAGCGATTTTCGGCAGGGCCCTGCGCATGCTGCGCGGGGCCCTGCCGTATGTCCGGGTTGGTGTGGGCGTTTGCTGCCGCCGGGCGGTAGCCGGGGGTCGCTGGTTGTGGGGGTTGGCGCTGCTGAGCGGTACCTGGAGCGGCCGGTGCCGTGGGCCGGCGCTGCTAGGTGTTGGGGGCTCGGCGCGGTGATCTGCCGTTCCGCCGGGTTTGCTGTTGTCGAGTGACTTGTGCTGTGAGCAGGGTGGCCACGGACCGGCTCGTGCGGTGGAATGGCCGGTGCTGCGGCCCCACCGTTCTGCTGGCAAAGACCAGGGCCGAAACCGGCTGCTACTCACCGCAAAGCAAGCCACCCGCAAATCACCCGCTCGGCGCAACCCCCATCCCCGGGACCGGTTCCGCCCAATTTCGCAAAGTTGCTTGAGCGCCCGGCCGAGTGGTGCCACGCTGCGTTCTTCGGGGCCCGCGCCCGGCCGGCCCCGAAGAACGCTCGAGGCGAACCTGGGGGCGACCACCATCGACATCCGGCTTCTCGGCCCGTTCCAGGTGCTCGTCGACGGTTCCCCGGTCGTGCTGACCAGCTCCCGTCAGCGCGCCCTGCTCGCGACGCTGGCGCTCGCCGCGGGTCGGCTGGTGTCGATCGATGCCCTTGCCCGCGGGGTGTGGGGAGAAGCGCCGCCCGCGCACATCCGCGGCAGCCTGCAGACCTACGTCATGCGCCTGCGCCGGCTGTGCGGCGAAGAAACCGTCGTCACCGAACCGGACGGGTACCGGCTGGTCGTCGACCCGTCCCGGGTGGACGCCCTGCGCTTCCTCCGCACCCTCGACCAGGCCGCCGCCGCGACCGAACCCGCGCACCGGCGGGCCCTGCTCACCGCCGCGCTCGCCGCCTGGGGTGGCGCGCCCCTCGAAGGCGTCGGCTCACCCGCGCTGGCCGCCGAATGGGGACCGCTGCTGACCGAGCGCCACCTCTTCGCCATCGAACAACGCATCGACCTCGACGCGGGGCTCGTCCCCGACGCCCGGCTCATCGCCGAACTGACCGATCTCGTCGCCCAGCACCCGCTGCGGGAATCGTTGTGGGAACGGCTGGTGCGCGTCCTCGCCCGGTCGGGGCGCCGCGCCGAAGCGCTGTCCCGCTACGCCGGGCTCCGCGCGTTGCTGGCCGACGAGCTGGGCGTCGAACCGGGCGAAGACCTGCGAAGGCTGCACGCCGAACTGCTCGCCGCCGACGCCGGACCCGCCGTCCGCGCCACCGTTCCGCGGCAGCTGCCCTTCGACGTCGCCGGCTTCACCGGCCGTGGTCCCGAACTCGCCGAGCTCGACCGCCTCCCGCCCGGCGGTGCCTCCGGGATCGTCGTCGTCGAGGGGACGGCTGGGGTCGGGAAGACGTCGCTGGCCGTGCACTGGTCCCACCGCGTCCGCGACCGCTTCCCCGGCGGCCAGCTGTTCCTCGACCTGCGCGGGCACTCCGCGGACACGCCCGTCGCCCCGGCCTCCGCGCTGGCCGGCTTCCTCCGCGCCCTCGGCGTCCCGCCCGAGACGCTGCCTTCCACAGTGGAGGAACGGTCCGCGCTGCTGCGCAGCAGGCTGGCCGGCAGCCGCACCCTGATGCTGCTCGACAACGCCCGCGACGCCGACCAGGTCCGGCCGCTGCTGCCCGGCTCCGGCAACCTCGTCGTCGTGACCAGCCGCAACCAGCTGCGCGGCCTCGTCGCCCGCGACGGCGCCCGCCGCATCGCCCTGCGTTCCTTCGACGACCGCGACGCCGCCGCCCTGCTCGCCGGCAGCGTCGGGCCCCGGCGCGTCGCCGCCGAGCCGGACGCCGTCGCGGAACTGGTCGAGCTCTGCGGCCGCCTGCCGCTGGCCCTGGCGCTCGCCGGGGAACGCGCTTCGCGGTTTTCCGGCGTTTCGCTCGCCGGAATCGTCGAGGAACTGCGTGACCAGCGGCTGCGGCTCGACACCCTTCGCGATCCCCAGGACGCCGGCACCGATCTGCGCGCCGCGTTCTCCTGGTCGTACAAGGCGTTGCGCCCGGCTGCGGCCCGCTTCTTCCGGCTGCTCGGGCTCCACCCCGGCCACGGCTTCAGCCTGTCGTCGGCCGCCGCGCTCGCCGGCGCCGACCTGCGCGAAGCCCGCGAGCTCGCCGACCAGCTCGCCGCCGCGCACCTGCTCAACCAGCCCGGCACCGATCGCTACCAGTTCCACGACCTCCTGCGCGTCTACGCCGCCGAACTCGTCGAAACGGAAACGACCGCGGCCGACCGCGCGGACGCCCGGCGCCGGCTCCTCGACTGGTACCTCGCCACGGTCGCCGAAGCGAACAAACTCGTCCGGCCCGACCTGCTCACCGACGACATCACCCTCGAACCCGCGCCCCTGCCGCCCGTCCGGTTCACGCAGCACGAAGACACGATCGCCTGGTACACGACCGAACGCGCGGCGCTGACGGCGCTCGTCGGCATCGCCGCCGACCACGGCTGGACGGCCCGCGCGTGGAAACTCGCGTGGCTCCTGCGCGGCTTCTTCGCCGAACGCCACGACCGCGACGACTGGATCACCACCGCGCGCGTCGCCGTCACCGCCACGCGCGACGCCGGCGACACGACCGGCCTCCAGTACAGCGCCAACAACCTCGGCTCCGCCTACCTGCGCACCCTCCAGCCCGACAAGGCCCTCGAAGCCCTCGAGGAAGCCCGCGCCGCGTCCGAGACCGGCGACGGCAGCGCGTTGACGGTGGCGATCCTCTCCAACCTCGCCGGCGCCTACTACGTCCGGGCCGAATACGCCGAAGCCGAGCGGCACGCGCTCAAGGCCGTCCGCCTCGCGCGCGACCACGGCCAGCGCACGTTCGTGCCGCACGCGCTCCTCAACGTCAGCGCCAGCCGCATCGGCCTGCACGACTACGACCACGCCGCCGAAGCCGCCCAAGCCGCGCACGAAGCCTTCGCCGAACTCGGGGACCGCTACCACGCGGCGCTCGCGCTCGGGAACGTCGCCGAAGCTCTCGAAGGAGCCGGCAGGCACGAAGAAGCGGAGAAGGCCGGTCTAGACGCTCTCGCGGAGCTGAAGGAACTGAACGCGGACTACGGCACGATCGACGTCCAGATCACCCTCGGCCGCCTCAAGCACCGCACGGGCCGGCTGCGCGAGGCGAGTGGCCATTGGGCCGAGGCGCTGACCGTGTGCCAGCGCCTCGGCGACCCCCGCGTGACGGAGATCCAGGCCCTGCTGGCAACGGTGCCGACAGAAAGGCCCCCGGCCCGGGATGCGCCGTACCCCTAGCCCGGCGCAGCCCAGCGGGACCCGGGACAAGTACACCAAGATCGACTGTCACGCTGCTGTCTCGTGACAGCGCGGGGGCCAGCGACGCAGGTCAGGAGTGACTCGGCGAAGGGGCAGGCAACGCACTCGGGTGGTAGTCCGCCGCCACCAGAACCGGGCCCTCTTCGGCCGTCGGGGGGCGGAACGACAGCACCCAGAACGACCCCTTCTTGCTCGGGACCATTCCGCCGCGCGCGGCCGACAGCTCCACGCCGTCGCGGTCGGCCAAGGCGCTCACCAGGTCCGGGATCACGCCGCCCTGGCTGCAGACCACCGGTGTTCCGCCGTCGCCGGCCACCGCCAGCAGGCGCGCCAACCCCAGCACCGGGTCGGGCCAATAACCCTGCTCCGACAACAGCGGCTCGTGCCGCACCTCCGTGCCGGTGTCCTCCGCGATCCCGTGGACCGTCTGCACGCACCGCAGCCGCGGCGCCGACAGCACCCGGTCCGGCCCGAACAACGCCAGCACCCGCCGCAACGCCGCCGCCTGCCGCTGGCCCGCCTCCGACAACGGCCGCAGGTCGTCGTCGCCGGTCCACTCGTCCCGCTTGCCCGCCTTCGCGTGGCGCACCAGCAGCACCGTCGTCAGGCCCACCGGCAGTTCGCAGAACGCCCGCAGCACCCGGACGTCCTCCGGCCGCGTCAGCACCTTCTCCGCCGCGACCGGGTCGAGCCAGCGCAGCTCGTCGACCTCGTCGTTCGCCGCGAACTCGCCCGACACGGCCTCCGCCGCGAAGTAGTCGACCGTCTTCGGGACCGTCCCGGACCCGTGCCGCGCAGGCACCGGGTACGCCGTCCGCGTCAGGTAGCGGCCCAGGACCGCCGTGAACCCGGTCTCCTCGGCCACCTCCCGCACCGCGGCCTCGGCGATCGTCTCGCCCGGATCGAGCTTCCCCTTCGGCAACGACCAGTCGTCGTACCGCGGGCGGTGCACCAGGGCGACCTCCGTCGCCCGCCCGGCGGCGCGCCACAGCACCGCGCCGGCCGCCCGTACCTCCTGGGTCATCCGGCGGCCCCGTGCAGCTTCGCCAGCTCCAGCTGGTGGTCACGCACGCGCGAACCGTCCGCCGGGAACGGCGACCACTCGCCGCTCGCGGTCAGCACCCAGCAGCGCGTCGCCGGGTCCAGCGCCGAGTCGAAGATGTTGTCGAGCTGCGACGTCAGCTTCGGGTCCTTCACCCGCACCAGCGCCTCGATCCGCCGGTCCAGGTTCCGGTGCATCATGTCCGCGCTGCCGATCCAGTGCGTGCCGCCCGCGCGGAAGTGGAAGACCCGCGAGTGCTCCAGGAACCGGCCCAGGATCGACCGGACGTGGATGTTTTCCGACAACCCTTCGACACCCGGCTTGAGCGCGCAGATGCCGCGGACCACGACGTCGACGGGCACCCCGGCCTGCGACGCGTGGTAGAGCGCGTCGATCACCTGCTCGTCGACCAGGGAGTTGCACTTGATCCGGATCCCGGCCTGCTGCCCGGCCCGCGCCAGCTCGATCTCCTCGCCGATCGCCCGCACGATGCCGCGGCGGATGCCGTGCGGCGACGTCAGGATCGTCCGGTAGGTGTCCTGGCGCGAATAGCCGGTCAGCACGTTGAACAGGTCCGTGATGTCGGCGCCGATGCTCGGGTCGGCCGTCAGCAGCCCGAGGTCTTCGTACAGCCGCGCGGTCTTCGGGTTGTAGTTGCCGGTGCCGATGTGGCAGTAGCGCCGGATCGTCGAACCCTCCTGGCGCACCACCATCGACACCTTGCAGTGCGTCTTCAGCCCGACCAGGCCGTACACGACGTGCACGCCTGCGCGCTCCAGCGTCCGCGCCCAGGTGATGTTCGCCTGCTCGTCGAAGCGCGCCTTGATCTCGACGAGCGCGACAACCTGCTTGCCCGCCTCGGCGGCGTCGATCAGCGCGTCGACGATCGGGGAGTCGCCCGACGTCCGGTACAGCGTCTGCTTGATCGCGAGGACCTTCGAGTCGGCCGCCGCCTGCTCGATGAACCGCTGCACGCTCGTGGAGAACGAGTCGTACGGGTGGTGCACGAGCACGTCACCCTCGCGAAGCGTCGCGAAGACGCTCTTCGGCGTCTCGCGCTCGCCGAACGCCGGGTGCGTCGCCGGGACGAACGGGCGGTCCTTGAGCTCCTTGCGGTCCACAGCGGACAGCTGGTGCAGGCAGGTCAGGTCGAGCAGCCCGGGCACCTCGACGACGTCGGCCGGGTCGACGTCCAGCTCGCGCAGCAGCAGTTCGAGCATGTGCTCGCTCATGTCCTGCGCGACCTCGAGGCGCACCGGCGGGCCGAACCGGCGCTGCGCCAGTTCGCGCTCGAGCGCCTGGAGGAGGTCTTCGTCGCGGTCTTCGTCGACCTCGAAGTCGGCGTTGCGGGTGACGCGGAAGACGTGGTGCTCGGTGACGTCCATCCCGGTGAACAGCTCGCCGAGGTGGGCGGAGATGAGTTCTTCGAGCGGCAGGAACGTCGCCGTCCGGCTGGTGCGCTCGGTCTCGACGCGCATCAGCCGCGGCACGTTGCTCGGCACCTTCACCCGGGCGAAGCGCTCGGTGCCGCCCTCGGGGTCGCGGACCGTGACCGCGAGGTTGAGCGAAAGGCCGGAGATGTAGGGGAACGGGTGCGCCGGGTCGACGGCCAGCGGCGTCAGCACCGGGAAGATCTGCTCGGAGAAGTAGCTGGACAGGCGCAGCTGGTCGGCGCCGGCGAGGTCGGTCCAGCCGACGATCCGGATGTCGTGCTCGGCCAGCTGCGGGCGCAGGTTCTTCTCGAACGCGCCGGTCTGCCGCTCGACCAGGTCCTGGTTGCGCTTGGAGATGTAGTCGAGCTGCTCGCGCGGGGTGAGCCCGTCCGCGCTGCGCACCAGCAGGCCGGTCTCGTCGCGGCGCTTCAGGCCGGCGACGCGGACCATGTAGAACTCGTCCAGATTGGACGCGAAGATGGCGAGGAACTTCGCCCGCTCGAGCAGCGGCTGCGACTCGTCCTCGGCCAGCGCGAGCACGCGGGCGTTGAAGTCCTGCCACGACAGCTCGCGGTTGAAGTACCGGTCGTCCGGCAGCGTCTCGACGGCCGTCGGCGCGGCGGTGACCGCCGGCGGCGCCGACGGGACCGCGCGGAACTCCTCGGCGCCGCGCGGGTTGCCGTGCGCGGAGCTGCGGCGCCGGGTCGTCGCCGGGGTGGCCGCCGCGGCGGTGGTCTTGCGGGTTCTCGCCTTGCCGGCGGTGGCACGGGCGGCGGTGTCGCGGGCGGTGGACTTCGACGGGACCTTCTTCGCCGCGGCCGGCTTGGCCGGGCTCGCCGGCTTCTTCGCCGCCTCCGGGGATCCGGTCGCCGGGTTCCGTCGCCTCCGCGGTGCGGGCGTGCCGCCGTCTTCTGTGCTCACGGCCCCCATTGTTCACTAAGCCAGGCGGGATTGCGCAGGCTGCGGTGAAGGTCAGATGAACAGCTCAGCCAGCCGCGCGGCCGTGTGTTTTCCGACACCCAGGCCGCGGACGTGGGCGAGGTCTTCCGGGGTGTCGACGTCGCTGCGCAGGGTCGGGAGCGCTTTCTCCAGGGGGAACGCGCCGGAGGCGTGGTGCGCGCGCGCCGAGCCCGGGCCGAAGTGCGGGTCGAGGGGCCGGCCGGGCGCGGACAGCAGCAGGGTGGTGCCGGTGCCCTGGCGATCGGCGACGAAGGCCCGCCGGCCGTCCGCTTCGGCGAGCGCGGCCGTCAGATCGCCGGCGCGCAGGGCGGGGAGATCGGCCTGGAGGGCGCCGACGACGCCGGCCGGATCGTCGGCGCGGAGCAGGGCTTCGCCGTGGCGGAAGGCGGCGTTGAGGTTCTTCGCGGCGGGCTCGGGAACGATCTCGACCCCGAGCTCGGCCAGCTCGGCGACGGCCCCGGGATCGGCGGCGACGAGCAGCACCCGCCGCACCCGCCCGGCCGAGACGACGGCGGCGAGCGTGTCGGCGGCCAGCGCCAGGACCAGCCCGGGGTGCCGGTCCGCCTCGACGGCGCCACGCAGCCGCGACTTGCCGTCGCGGGGGTGTTTCATCGGCACGACCAGGTCCACGTCCACCCGTCCATCTTTACCCGAAAGGCGCGGCGCGTGTCGGCGGATGGGACGGGTTGTCCACAGGCGACGGGTGTTGTGGACAGCTCGGGCCGTGGGGCCGTGCTCCTGAGGGGCCGTCGCGATCCGCCTCCTCCACCCCGGCCCCCAGCTCCACAGCCCCGCCACCCCAGGTCGCGGCCCTCTCCCCGGCCGCTGAGGCGACCCTCCCTGGACCGCTCCGAACCCGGCGCGGCAGGATCTGGGGCGGATGTTGGACGTGAGGAGGAGATCGTGGCCCGGCGTGAGAAGGGTGGCTTCTGGGTGGGGCTCGCCGCCGCACTGTTCTATCCGCTGACGGCGATCGCCCGGCGGGTGTACGTCGGGGCCGAGAAAGTCCCGCGGCAGGGGCCCGCGCTGCTCGTCATGAACCACATCTCGCACCTCGATCCGGCCGTCGACGCCGTGTTCGTGCACCGGCAGAAGCGCGTTCCGCGGTTCCTCGGCAAGGAGAGCCTGACCCGGACGCCGTTCTTCGGGAAGATCTTCGTCGGCGCCGGGCAGATCCCCGTCTCGCGTGGCTCGGCCGCCGCCGGGGACAGTCTCAAGGCCGCCCATGATGCCCTCGCCCAGGGCAAGGTTGTCGTCATTTACCCCGAAGGCACCATCACCAAGGACCCCGCGGGCTGGCCGAAGGAGTCCTTCACCGGCGCCGCCCGGCTCGCGCTGCAGAACGACGTCCCCGTGATCCCGATCGCGCGCTGGGGCACCAGCCAGATCTTCAACGGCTACACGAAGAAGTTCACGCCGTTCCCGCGCAAGACGATCACCCACTCCGTCGGCGACCCGCTCGACCTCTCCGCCTACCGCGACGGCAACACCCGCAGCGCGTCGAAGCTGCGCGAAGTCACCAAGATCATGATGGACGAGGTGACCCGGTTGCTCGCCGAGATCCGCGACGAGGAACCGCCGTCGGCGAAGCCGGGGGACACCGCCTGATGCGCGCCGACGTCCAGCGGGTCACCGTCCTCGGGGCCGGTTCGTGGGGCACCGCTTTCGCGAAGGTGCTCGGCGACGCCGGCCGTGACGTCACGGTGTGGGCGCGCCGCGAGCAGGTCGCCGAAGACATCCGCGAGCGGCACGTCAACAGCGCGTACCTGCCCGGGGTCGCCCTTCCGGAGAACATCACCGCCACCAGCGACCCGGCGAAGGCCCTCGCCGGAGCCGAAGCCGTCGTGCTCGCGGTCCCCAGCCAGAGCCTGCGGGCGAACCTGACGTCGTGGCGCGCCCTGCTGCCACCCGAGGCGATCCTCGTCAGCCTCGCCAAGGGCGTGGAACTCGGCACGCTCAAGCGGATGAGCGAGGTGATCGCCGAGATCGTCGGAATCACCGCCGCCGATGTCGTGGTCGTCACCGGGCCGAACCTGGCCAAGGAGATCGCCGCCGGCCAGCCGTCCGCTTCGGTGCTCGCGTGCGCGGACCACGAGCGCGCGGTCGCGATCCAGCGCGCCTGCGCCAACTCCTACTTCCGCCCGTACACGAACACCGACGTCGTCGGCTGCGAACTCGGCGGGGCCTGCAAGAACGTCATCGCGCTCAGCTGCGGGATGGCCGCCGGCCTCGGCCTCGGCACGAACACGATGGCGACGCTGATCACCCGCGGCCTGGCCGAGATGGCCCGGCTCGGCGCGAAACTGGGCGCCGACCCGCTGACGTTCGCCGGGCTCGCCGGCGTCGGCGACCTGGTCGCGACGTGCTCGTCGCCGCTTTCGCGCAACCGGACGTTCGGGGAGCGCCTCGGCCGTGGCGAGACCCTCGAACAGGCTCAGGCGGCGGCCGGCGGGCAGGTCGCCGAGGGCGTCATGTCGTGCTCGTCGATCCGGGCGCTGGCCTCGAGCCTCGGTGTCGACATGCCGATCACCGACGCCATGCACCGCGTGTGCCACGAGGGCGTCGACCCGCGGCAGGCCGGCGCCGAGCTGCTGGGACGGTCGCAGAAGCACGAGTGGTCCTGAACGGGTGACCTACCGCCCGGATGGTGGGAGTGGCTTGACCGGGGTCCGGCGCGCTGGGACTCTGGTCGCCATGTTCGCGTACGGCGTGTCCGAGCTGCGGGGCCTCACGGGCCTCCGCGCCGCCGTGCGCGCGTGTCGCTGTTGTCGGTGAACCCAGCCCCGGCCCAGCTCGACACCCTTTTCCTTCCGTGAGGACCCTCATGTTCGCCGTTCCGGACAACACCCTGCTGCGTCCCGAGAACCCCGCGCTGCGCCACCCGGTGCGCGTCGCGCTGGAGGTCGCCGCCGACCGTGACCGCTGGCGCCACCTGCTGCGCTACGACCCCGAAGAGCGCTTCGCGGCGCTCGTCTCGAAGGACGAGCAGCAGGAGGTGTGGCTGATGAGCTGGCTGCCCGGCCAGCGCACCGACCTGCACGACCACGCGTTCGCCGGCGGCGCGTTCACCGTGGTCGGCGGCCACCTGACGGAGGCCGTGGCGCGCCGGGCACCGGACGGCCGCGCGGTCACCGAGCTGCACGCGCTCGCGGCGGGGCAGTCGCGGGTGTTCGGGCCCGGGTACGTGCACGAAGTGCGCAACGAAGGCCCGGACCCGGCGGTTTCGGTGCACGTCTACCGGGACGCCGGACGCGCGATGCGGTCGTACCACCTCGACCCGCTGGGCGGCCCGGTCCTCGACTGAGCGGCGGCGGGGTCAGTCCAGGTCGCCGCGGGCTCGGAACTCCCGCTCGACGCGGTCGCGGTCCGCGCCGGAAGCCAGCAAGGTGTGCAGCAGGATCCGCGACTTCCGCGCGTCCAGCCAGCCGGCCATCGTCGCGCCCAGCGCGATCAGGCTCGACTCCGAACCGCGGAACCCGTACGTCGACCGCAGCGTCGGGCCCGCTCCCGTCCGCGAAGCGACGACGACCGGCAAGGACGGCACCAGCCGCTCGACGACGTCGGCCGTGCCGGACGACACGTGTCCCGCGCCGGTCGCGGCCAGGACGATCCCGCGCACCCCCGGCTGCGTCGCGGCGAACTCGAGCACCGCGCCCGAGTCGTCGAGACCGGCTTCGACGATCGGAACCAGCCCGGTGAAGTCGTCGCCGGACAACGCCGGCTGCCGCGGTGGCGACGGGTGGAAGTAGTGCACGGCGTTCTCGACGACCATGCCGAGCGGCCCGGCGGGCGCCGACGAAAACGCCTCCAGGTGGCTCGAATGCGCCTTCCGCACCCAGCGCGCCGCGTGGACGTCGTCGTTGAGCGTCACCAGCGCGCCGCGGCCCCGGCTGCGCGGATCGGCCGCGACGGTCAGCGCGTTGCGCAGGTTCGCCGGGCCGTCCGGGCTGAGCAGGCCCGCGTTGCGCATCGCGCCGGTGACCACGACCGGGGCGTCCGACGGCCAGCACAGGTCCAGGAAGTACGCCGTTTCCTCGAGGGTGTCGGTGCCCTGCACGACGACGAAGCCGTCGGCGTCCTGGCGCAGCCCCCACTCGCGGCACCGCAGCAGCGTCGCGAAGTCCAGCGACGCGCTGCCGATGCCCGCCAGGGTTTCGGCCAGGACGTCCATCGGCAGGTCGCCGAGCGCGCCGAGCAGGTCGGCGGCGCCGAGCCGGGGCACGGCGCCGCCTTCGCCGGGGACCGGGGCCATCGAAATGGTGCCGCCCAGCGTGGCGACCGCGATCAGGGGCATGCGGCCCACCCTATTCAGCCGGTCTTGACCGCCTGGAGCGTGTAGCTCGCCGCGAGCCGCGACGGCGCGTCCTTCAGCCGCCACTCGCCCGCGGCTTCGTCGCGCACCATCTGCCCGGGCAGCGCGTTCCACGGGACGCTGTCGTGCTCGGTGAACCCGGTCGGCGTCAGCCCCCGGTCCAGCAGCGCGGTGATGATCTCGCCGAGGGAGTGGGCCCACTCGTGGGTTTCGGTGTGGACCTGCTCACCGTCGACCTCGACGTAGCTGCCCGGCTCGTCGAACACCAGCGGCTCGGCGTGCTCGAAGTACGGGTACCGCGGCACCGCCGGGTCGCTCGTCTCGTCCAGCGTCCCCAGCATCGGGTGGCCTTCCCGGACGAAGAGCCGCCCGCCGGGCCGCAGCAGGCCGGCGACCACCGCCGCCCAGCGCGCGGCCGACGGCAGCCAGCACAACGCGCCGATGCCGGTGTAGACCAGGTCGAACCGGCCCGCGCCCAGCACTTCGACGGCGTCGTGCACGTCGGCTTCGTGGAAGTCGATCTCGGCGCCCGCCGCGGAAGCCCGCCGCCGCGCCTCCGCCAGCGCCGGCCCCGAGAAGTCCAGGCCCGTCACGGACGCGCCGAGCCGGGCCAGGGAGATCGTGTCCGTGCCGAGGTGGCACTGCAGGTGCACCGCGCGCAGCCCGCTGATGTCGCCCAGGCGCGGCCGGTCGAACCGGACGACGCCGCTGAGGTGGGCGGGATCCGCGAGGAAGCGGGTGAAGTCGTAGCCCGGCGACGCGGCGTGCAGCACCGCCCGCTCGTCCCAGTTCGCCTTGTTGACGGCGAACGAGTCCGTCACGACGTCGCCGCGCGTTCGGCCGCGCTGCGCAGGACGCAGAACTCGTTGCCCTCGGGGTCGGCGAGGACGGCCCAGCCGGTGCCGTCGGGGTTGCGGAGGTCGTTGACCAGCGTCGCGCCCAGGCCCAGCAGCCTGCCGACCTCCTCGTCGCGCGGGTCGTCCGGCTGCAGGCACAGGTGGAGGCGGTTCTTGACCGTCTTCGGCTCCGGCACCCGCAGGAACAGCAGGTCGATCCCGCCGTCCAGCTCGATGCCGACCTCGTCGTCGCCGGGGGAGTCGGTGTCCGGGATCGGCTTCCCGGTGACCTGGCTCCAGAACTGGCAGAGGGTGTACGGATCGGCGCAGTCGACGGACACGTGCAGGACGGAGGACGGCATGGCACTCCTCGGGAGTCGGACCTTTCGGGCGGTTCCGAGTCTGGCCGAGTGCGAAAGCCGGGGCGAACGGATTTACGACGCCAGCGCCAGCCCGGCCGTCCGGTGCACGCGACGGCTGTCGTCGACGATCAGGATCTCGCAGTCCGGCCGGTCGGCCGCCCAGGTGATGCCTTCGGTGCCCATCGCGAACGCCGCCGTGGCCAGCGCGTCCGCGGTGACCAGGTCGCCGGCCACGACCGTGACGCTCATCAGGCCGGTCGCGGGCGTGCCGTCGCGGCCGTCGAGGATGTGGGAGCCGCGCTCGTAGGCCGCCGACGTCGCGATCGCGCCGTTGCGCGACTCCAGCACCGCGCACACCGCGAGGGGCTGCTCGGGGTGGCGCACCCCTACCCGCCACGGGCGGCCGGGTTCCGGCTCGCCCGCGGTGACGACGTCGCCGCCGGCGTTGAGGCAGAACGTCGTCGCGCCTTCGGCCTTCAGCAGGTCGGCGGCGCGTTGCACCGCCCAGCCCTTCACGACCGCGCACGGGTCGAGGCCGCGGCCGGGCAGCCGCGCGCGGAACGCGCCGCCGGAGAGCTGCTCGTAGTACGCGCAGAGCTCCAGCACCTCCAGGAGGTCTTCGCTCAGCTCGGCGGCCGTCAGCTCGCCGCGGTCGTACCGGCTGACCTCGCTGTCCTCCTTGAACGGGCTGAACCGGGCGTCGACGTCGCGGAACCAGGCGAAGACGTCGTCGACCACCTCGGCGAAGTCGCCATCGTCCCGCAGGTCGAGGGAGATCGGCAGGCCCATCACCTGTTCCACGCGGGTGGTCATCGGTTGCCCCTCGCGTCGATGGCCGCCTGCAGCGACGTCTTGTACGACTCGCTCGTCTCGGTCGCCCCGGTCACCGTGTCGATGTCGGCGCTCTGCGCCTGCATCGCCTCTTCCTGCAGGCGCGGCAGGGCGGTGAGCGCCCGCCCGCTGTCCGGCGCCTGCATCAGGGTGATCGCGGTGAGCCGGGTGCCGGTGAAGGTCACCTGGACCTGCACGGTGCCGTAGTTGCTGGACTCCGCGGTGCCCTGCGTGGTCACCGTCGCGTTCGCACTGTCCGTACTTCCTGGAGTGTCCGAAGTGGAGGGAGTGGTCGTCGGGGCGGCCGGTGTGGACGGTGCGGTGACGCTCGGCGGCGCCTGGGCGACGGCAGTGCTGCGCAACGGTTCCGGCTCGAACCGCCAGACCGCGATGAACCCGGCGATCGACAGCGCGACGACGAAGATGGTCTTCTTCAAGGCTCCCCCTAGGCCGCGAGGCTGAAGCGTTCGGCGTGGACCTGGGCACCCGGCACGCGCAGCTCGCGCAGGCTGCGCAGCACGGCCGAGGTCATCCCCGGCGGGCCGCAGACGAACACGTCCCGCTCGTGCACGTCCGGCACCATCATGTGCAGGTTCGCCGGGCCGAGCATGGCTCCGCGCGGCCCGACCGCCTGGTCCGGTCCGGTGAGGACGCTCACCATGGCGCCGCGCGCCTTGGCGAGTTCGTTGAGCTCCGGCAGCAGGACCGCGTCGGCCTGGTTGCGGACCCGGTACAGCACGACGACGTGGCCGTCGATGTCCTCCAGCAGCGCGCGGATCGGCGTGATGCCGACCCCGCCCGCCACGAGCAGGGCGTTGGGCCGCTGCTGGTGGATCGTCGTGAACGCGCCGTACGGGCCTTCGGCGAACACCCGCGTCCCGACCCGCAGGGAGCGCAGCCCCGCGCTGGAGCCGCCGAGGGCCTTCGCGGTCAGCCGCAGGGTGCGGCCGTCGGGCGCCGCGGACAGCGAGAAGGGGTTGGCCTGCCACCAGCGGTCCTTCGTGAGGAACCGCCACAGGAAGAACTGGCCGGCCTTGGCCGGCATCCGGTCCAGGTGCTTGCCGCCGATGTACACCGAAACGACGTCCGGGGACTCGGAAACCACCGCCGTGACGCGCAGCTGGTGGCGCAGGTTCCGCCACAGCGGCAGCACGACGCGGCCGGCGAGGACGGCGGCGCCGGCGCCGAGCCAGAGCGTCCACCAGTACGCCTTCGCCGCGGGGGAGCTGGTGAACGACTGGCCGAGCGCGATCTGGTGGGTGAACGCCAGCAGGACCGCGGCGTAGGTGTAGAGGTGGATGAAGTGCCACGTCTCGTAGGCGAGCCGCTTGCGCGCGAACTTCGCCGACACCGCGCCCACGACGAGGATCACGGCGAAGGCGACCAGCGCCCGCAGGATCCCTTCCAGCCGGTTGGCCATCTCGACCAGCTCGTCGACGACGCCGCTGCTCTCCACCTCCGCGTAGCCGAAGGTGATGAACACCAGGTGCGCCAGCAGGGTCCACAGGATCGTGAACCCGGTCCAGCGGTGCCACGAGGTCAGCCGGTCCATGCCGAGCCGCCGGTCCAGCCAGGGCAGCCGGGCCACGAGCAGCAGCTGGAACGCCATCGCCAGCGCGCCGTACAGCCCGGCGAGCCTGCCGATGGTGATCAGCACGTTGTCCGACAGGCCCGCCGAGGCGAACATGAGGGTCACGGCGGCCACGTTGGCGCCCAGGAAGGTGAAGAGGCCGGATTTCGCGGCGATCCGGGGGCGGATCGCCGAGCGCGTGGCCTCGGCGGTCTGCGTCATGGTGGTCACACGGATTCCCCTTCGGTTCGGTTCACGAACGCCAGCCTCGCCACGCAGCCTGTGGCGAGTCTGGGTGCGGGCTGTCGGATTCCTGTCGGCGCGCGCCGCGGCTCGCCCGCCGCGCGCGGGTCGGGAGAAGATGGGGTGGTGCAGACCCCTGACCCCGTGCGCCTGCTCGTCGTCGACGACGAGCCGCACATCGCCGACCTCGTCGCCACCGTCGCCCGGTACGAGGGCTGGCACGCGGTCACGGCCGGCTCCGGCCGGGCCGCGCTGACCGAGGCGGCGGCGTTCGGACCGGACATCGTCGTGCTCGACCTCATGCTGCCCGACCTGGACGGCTTCACCGTGCTCGACCGCCTGCGGGAGAACGGCAACGCGGTGCCCGTGGTGTTCCTCACGGCCAAGGACGCGACCGCCGACCGGATCGCCGGGCTCACCCGCGGGGGTGACGACTACCTCGTGAAACCGTTTTCGGTCGAGGAGCTGATGGCGCGGCTGCGCGCGGTGCTGCGGCGCAGCACCGGCGTCGTGCACCAGGCCGCGGCGCGCGGCGCCGTGCTGGAGGTGGGGGACCTCACCCTGGACGAGGACACCCGCGAGGTCCGCCGCGGCGAGCGCCTGGCCGAGCTGACCCCGACCGAGTACGAGCTGCTGCGCTACCTCATGCGCCGGTCGCCGTCGGTGCTGACGAAGGCGCAGATCCTCGACCACGTGTGGGAGTACGACTTCGGCGGCCGGTCCAATGTGGTCGAACTGGTCATCTCGCACCTGCGGCGCAAGATCGACGCGGGCGACGGCGAACCGCTGATCCACACGGTGCGCGGCGTCGGCTACGTCGTGCGCCAGGTCAACCGGTGAAGCACACCTTCTGCCGGTGGTACGGGGCCTGGCAGCGGACGCGGCTCGGCACCCGGATCGTGCTGGGTCTCGGCGCGCTCGCGCTGGTCGTGTTCGCCGCGGTCGGTGTCACGACGGTCGGGATCATGCACGGCTACCTCGACCGGCGGCTCGACGAGCAGCTGTCCAAGAGCCAGAACACACAGCTGCCGCAGCTGCGCGAGACGCACGGCTCGCCGCAGTCGGTGTACTCCTGGTACTCGGCGCTGTACAAGGTGCGCGACGGCGTCGCGGTCCCCGAGCTGGGCGGCCAGCTGCCGCGGGACGCCCGGCAGCTGGCGAACATCGCCGCCGAGGCGGCGAACGGCGACGTCACGCGCAACATCTACCTCCACGACGACGGGCCGTACCGGGTGCGCGCCTGCCCGGTCGACACCGATTCGGTGCTGCTGAGCGCCGCGCCGCAGAAGGACCTGAACGGGACCGTCCAGCAGCTGATCTGGGTCGAGGTCGGCGCGTTCGCCTTCGCGCTCGCCCTGCTGGTGCTCGTCGGGCGGCTGGTGCTGCGCCGCGGCCTGCGGCCACTGGCCGACATGGCCGGGACCGCGCACGACATCGCGTCCCACGACCTCACCGCGAACCCCGCACTGACGGTGCGCGCGGCCGGCACCGGCGGCGGCGCGGAGGTCGAAGAGCTGCGGACGGCGTTCAACGTGATGCTGGCCCACATCGACACGTCGCTGGCGGCGAAGACCGAGGCGAACGAGCGACTGCGCCGGTTCGTCGCGGACGCCTCGCACGAGCTGCGGACGCCGCTGACGTCGATCCGGGGCTACGCCGACCTCTTCCGCTACGCCGCGGCGAACGAACCGCGGGAGCGGGAAGCGCACCTGGCGAAGATCCGCGAGGAGACGGCGCGGATGACGGTGCTCGTCGACGACCTGCTGCTGCTGGCCCGCCTCGACGCGCGGGCCGCCGAGACACCGTTGCGGCCGGAGCGGGTCGACCTGGCCGAGCTCGCGGGCGACGCGGCGGACGCGTTCGCCGCCGGGCGGCCCGACCACCCGCTGACGACTTCGCTGGAGCCGGCATCGGTGGACGCCGACCCGGTGCGGCTGCGGCAGGTGCTCGACAACCTGCTGGCCAACGCGGCCGTCCACACCCCGCCCGGCACCGCGGTGCAGCTTTCGGTGGCGGCCGAAGGGCCGGAGGGGGTCGTCCGGGTCGGTGACGCCGGACCCGGGATCGCGCCGGGCGACCAGGAGCGGATCTTCGACCGGTTCTTCCGCGTCGACGACTCGCGAACCCGCGGCAACGGCGGAACGGGGCTCGGGCTTTCGGTGGTCCAGTCCCTGGTGACGGCCCACGGCGGCACGGTTTCGGTGACTTCGGAGCCGGGCCGCACGGTGTTCACGGTGCGATTGCCCCTCGCGCGGTCGTGAACCCCGGCCGATCGGGTGTCCTTCGGGGCAGGCTTTTCGCACCGGTAGGCGGCTGGACGGTCTCCGGCGGGTCCGGGAAACTTCGGGGGTGTCCGCCACCACTGACATCGTGCAGACGACCACGGGCGTCGCGTCGCTGGTCGTGGCGTTGCTGGCACTGAAGGTGCAACGGCAGGCCGCGGCTGATCCCGAGCCGCGGCAGGCTCCGCCCGTTCTCCCGCAGCCGTGGGAGTATCCGCCTCCCGTCCCGGGGCCTTCGGTGCCCCGGGACCCCGCGCCCGCCGCCGCGCAGTGGTCCGGCCTGCGCGCGTTCGCCTTCAGCATGATCGGTGGTGCGTTCTACGGCGTCGTGACCGACGTGTGGCTCCGCAGCCCCGCGCAGCGCCTGGTGATCGCCTTCTGCGCACTGGCGGCCGGCTGCCTGCTCCTGCTCTACGTGCGCGTCAGCGCGTCCCGCAACCCGGTGCTGTACCTGGTGGTGGGGGCCACCATCGGCATCTCGGCCGGGTCCGCGCTCACCGCGTTCATCCCGCCGTACACCCTGTCGGACTCCCTCTTCGGCGGCGGTGTCGTCCTGGTGATCGCGATCGGGCTGCTCGTTTACGACCGGCGCCGGTCAGCGCGCTGAGGCGGTCCGCTGCGCGCGACCGGTGACGTGCGCCGGTGTCGTCCAGCCGGGGGAGAGGTCCGTCGACGGCTCCGGCGCGCCGAAGACCGTCCGCACCGGCAGCACCCCGGCCCACGCCGTGTCCGCGTCCACGTCCTCCGGCTCGTCGTCCGGACCTTCGGCGCGCATCTTCACCGACGCCTCCGCGAGGTCGAGCGCGAGCACCGACACCGCGGCGAACTCCTTGGCGTTGACCTCGCGCGCGTGCTCCCACGAGCCCGGCGCCAGGTGGTCGGTGAGCACCTTCAGGCCGTGCATCTTGGCTTCGGCGTCCAGGACCGGCTTCGCCGTCCCGAAGATGACCGCGCTGCGGTAGTTCATCGAGTGGTTGTTCACCGAGCGCGAGTAGACGATGCCGTCGAGCAGGGTCACGGTGACGCAGACGTCGAGGTCCCGCGCGGCCGTGCGGAGGCTCGCCGCGCCGGTCGACCCGTGCAGGTAGAGCGTGTCGCCGTCGCGGCCGTAGCCGGTCGGGAGGACCAGCGGGACGCCGTCGCGGACGACGCCGAGGTGGCAGATCAGGCCTTCGTCCAGGACGGCGTGCAGCGCGGAGCGGTCGGTCACGGCGCGGTGCTTCTTGCGGCCGAGCGTCGTTCGGGGCGTGGTCGACAACATGCGATCAGCGTCTCCCGGCGCAGTGGCATCGGAGAACGTCCACTTCTCGTACACTTGGGAAGTCCACTTGAGGAGGTCCCGTGTCCCACGCCGACACCGCGCTCCCGGTCAGCCTCGACCGCGAGGCCGTCACGCCGCTGGCCGTCCAGCTCGCCGACGCGCTGCGCGAGGCCGCGGCGTCCGGGCACCTGCGCGGCGGCGACCGGCTCCCCTCGACGCGGGCCCTCGCCGGCCGGCTGGGCGTCAGCCGCACGGTGACGTCGGCGGCGTACGAGCAGCTCCACGCCGAGGGCTGGATCGCCGGGCGGCACGGCTCCGGCACCTACGTGACGACCCCGCCGTCCGTGTCCGCCGGCGAGGTGCCGACGCCGGGGGCGGTGCCGGCCGCGGAGGCCGAGACGTCGCCGCTGCTCGACCTCGGCCCGGGCACGCCGTGGGCGGCCGGGCTCGACCGGGCGGCGTGGCGCCGGGCCTGGCGCGCGGCGGCCGACCCGGACCCGCTCGTGCGCGCCCACCGCGCCGGGCTGCCGGAGTACCGCGCGGCCGTGTCGGAACACCTGCTGCGCCACCGCGGCCTGGCCGCCGGTTCGGTGCTGGCCACCGGCGGGACGACGGCGGCGGTCGTGGAACTGGCCGCCGCCGTGCTCGACCGCGGGGACGTCGTCGCCGTCGAGGAGCCCGGGTACCAGCGCGCGGTGCAGGCGTTCCTGCGGGCGGGCATGCGGGTCGCCGGTGTGCCGGTGGACGAGGAAGGGCTGCGGCCGGAGGCGATCCCGGCGGGCGCGCGGGCGGTGTACTGCTCGCCGGCGCACCAGTACCCGATGGGCAGCCGGCTGAGCGCGGCGCGGCGGGTTTCGCTGGTCGAGCGCGCGCGGGCGTCGGCGATGCTGGTCATCGAGGACGACTACGACGGCGAGCTGCGGTTCGACGTCGCGCCGCTGCCGATGCTGGCCGCGCTGGCCCCGGACGTCGTGGCGCACCTGGGGACGACGTCGAAGATCCTGACGCCGACGCTGGGCGCGGGCTGGATGGTGGCGCCGGAGGCGATCACGTCGGCGGTGCTGGCGTACCGCGACCTGACCGGCACGCGGCCGTCGCCGGCCGGGCAGCGGGTGCTGTACGAATTCGCGCGCAACGGCGACCTGGGGCGGCACCTGCGCAAGCTCCGCCGCGAGATGGCCGAGCGGCGGACGTTGCTGGCGGGAGCCCTGGCATCGGCGGGCATCCCGGTCCGCGGCGACGACGCGGGGGCGCACCTGGTGGTCCCGTTCCCGTCGGCAGCGGTGGAGGCATCGGTGATCGCGGAGGCCGAGCGGCGCGGGATCCGGCTGGACGGGCTGGCGCGGCATTTCGCGGGGACACCGACGGCGCACGGGGTGGCGATCGGGTATGCGGGCTGTGGACGGGAGGCTTTGGTGGCGGCGTTGCCGACGCTGGTTTCGCTGCTGCGCTGAGGCTTGGGTCGGTTGGTGGCCTCTTCGTCTTGGCTTCGATGGCTTCGATGGCTTCGTGCCGGTGCCGGTGCCGGTGCGCCTGGGTTGTCCACAGTTCGGCGGTGGTGTGGACAGCGGGGTCCTGACTGCGGCTTTTCCGGGGTTTGTGTCGGTGCCCGCCGATACGCTGGCGTTGGGCGGTGGCCCCCAGGGAGGGCGGGCTTTGTTTCGGGGCGGGCCTCTGTCTGGAGCGGGCCTCTGTCTGGAGCGGGCTCTGTTCGCCGTGGCGAGACTGGTTGTCCACAGGCCGGTCGTGATGTGGGTAACCAGGCGCTGCCAGGGTCATTTCCCGGCTTTGTGTCGGTCGTCGTCGATACGCTGGCGTCGGGCGGTGGCCCCCAGGGAGGGCGGGCTCTGTTCCGGGGCGGGCTCTGTTCCGGGGCGGGCTCTGTTCCGGGGCGGGCTCTGTTCCGGGGCGGGCTCTGTTCCGGGGCGGGCTCTGTTCCGGGGCGGGCTCTGTTCCGGGGCGGGCTCTGTCTGCCGTGGCGAGGTCCGCCGTGGCGAGACTGGTTGTCCACAGGCCGGTCGGAATGTGGGTAACCCGCCGCTCCCCACGCCTTTTCCCGGATTCCCGTCGGTCCTCGCCGATACGCTGGATCCGGCGGGGGCCCCCAAGGGAGGGCGGGCTCTGCCCCGGGCCCACCAATGCCTCGATCTACCAGACGTACCGGAACCCCCGCCGGTTGCGTTCGTCGCGTCTGGCCGCTCGCTCGTCGCACGGGGCTGGGCTGTTCGGCGAGGTCACCGGGTACGGTGGCTCACCATGAGCGAGAAGATCCGGGTGGCGGTCGTGTTCGGCGGGCGCAGCAGCGAGCACACCATCTCGTGCCTGTCCGCGGGCAGCGTCCTGGGCAACCTCGACCCCGCGCGGTTCGAGGCGGTCCCGGTCGGGATCACCCGCGAAGGCCGCTGGGTGCTCGGCTCCGGCGACTCCGCCCAGCTCGCCATCCGCGGCCGCGAACTGCCGTCGGTCGACGACGGCAAGGGGCTCGTCCTCGCCGGTGATCCATCCAGCCAGGGGCTCGTGGCCGTCGAGCCCGGGCGGGAAAGCGAGACCCTGTCGCGCGTCGACGTCGTCTTCCCGGTGCTGCACGGCGCCTTCGGCGAGGACGGCACCATCCAGGGCCTGCTCGAACTCGCCGGCATCCCGTACGTCGGGCCCGGTGTGCTCGCCAGCGCGGCCGCCATGGACAAGGAAACCGCGAAGAAACTCCTTGCCGCCGAAGGGCTTCCGGTCGGCACCTACGCCGCGCTGCGGCGTGGGCAGTCCACTTTGGAGCAGAAGGACCGCGAAAAGCTCGGCCTGCCGGTGTTCGTCAAGCCGTCGCGCGCCGGCTCCTCGGTCGGGATCTCGCGCGTCGCGTCCTGGGACGACCTCGACGCCGCGATCGAGCTCGCCCGCGCGACCGACCCCAAGGTCCTCGTGGAGGCCGCGGTCGTCGGCCGTGAGGTCGAGTGCGGTGTCCTCGAATTCCCGGACGGCCGCATCGAAGCCTCGCTGCCGGCCGAGATCCGCGTGCTGTCCGAGGACGAAAACGCCTGGTACGACTTCGAAACCAAGTACCTCGGCGACGACGCGGAGCTGGACATCCCGGCGAAGCTCGACGACGCGCTCACCGAGAAGCTCCGCGCGATGGCCGTCGAGGCGTTCCGCGCGCTGGACTGCCAGGGCCTGGCCCGCGTCGACTTCTTCGTGGGCGCCGACGGCGAGCTGACCATCAACGAGGTCAACACCATGCCCGGGTTCACGACGAAGTCGGCCTACCCGAAGATGTGGGAAGTGACCGGGATGGACTACTCGACGCTGCTGACCACGCTCATGGAGACGGCGATCGCCCGCGGAACGGGCCTGCGCTAGGAGAAGCGCAGCGGCCGAGCGGGCAGCTTCGCGGCCACCGTGTCCGAGATCTGCTGCAGCGGACCCGTCCCCGCGCTGTCGGGCACCGTCAGCGCCGCGTAGACCTCACGGTCCACCACGTACCACGTCGACGCGCCCTCACCCGGCACCTGCAGCCACTGCACCTTGTTCACCAGGCGCAGCGGCGCCGTCGGGGTCAGCTCCGGGGGACGGTCCAAACCGCACCGCAGCACCAGCGGGTCCTGCTCGCCCCAGGCGATCGTGGCCGGCGGGGCGGGGTCGGCCAGCTCGCGCGGCTTCAGCGAAACGCCGTTCGACGTCAGCTCGGAGGGGACCGCGCCCAGCAGCGTCCCGCAGGCCGGCGCCGAAGCGAAGGGCGCCGGGACCGAGACCAGCGGGAGCGGCCCGGCCTCGGGGGGCGAGGAGCCCTTCGTCCACGCGATCACGGCGACGGCGACCGCCAGGGCCACGGCGAGCGCGGCCGCGGTGACGAGGACCACCCTGGGCGGCGCACCGGTGTCGGAGTCAGGCACCCGACCACTACACCACAGCGACGGGCCCCCCGGACCTCGAGGTCAGAGGTGGACGACCGGGCAGGTCAGGGTCCGCGTGATGCCTTCCACGTTCTGCACCTTCGCCACGACGAGCTGGCCCAGCTGGTCGACGTTGTCGGCGGCCGCGCGGACGATGACGTCGTACGGTCCGGTGACATCCTCCGAGCTGGTCACACCCGGGATGCTGGAGATCTCGGCAGCCACCGCGGCCGCCTTGCCGACCTCGGTCTGGATGAGGATGTATGCGTGGACCACGGCGCGCCCTTTCGTCGGGATCGATCGGCTCAAGGTAGGAACGTCATCAGCAACGTATCGCCAGCTCACGGAAAAACATAGGGCATCCGACTATCGGTGATCGATCTTTGTCCCGGTAGAGAAAGCAGAGGTGACCGGTGTCACCGAACGACGGAACGGTCGCCGAGACCGGCGAGTTCGCGCTCATCCGCGCCGTCACCGAAGGACGGCGCCAGCCGCCGGGCACGTTGCTCGGCCCCGGTGACGACGCCGCCGTCATCGCCGCCCCCGACGGCCGCGTCGTGGCGAGCACCGACGTGCTCGTCCAGGGCGTGCACTTCCGGCTCGACTGGTCCGCGCCCGAGCACGTCGGGCGCAAGGCCGTCGCCGTCAACCTGGCCGACATCGCCGCCATGGGCGCCACCCCGACGTCCGTCCTCGTCGGCCTCGCCTGCCCGCCCGACACCCCGCGCGAGGTCGTCACCGGGCTCGCCGACGGCATGTGGGCCGAGGCCGAACGCGCCGGCGTCGGCGTCTCCGGCGGCGACATGGTGCGCGCCGACCAGCTCGTGATCAGCGTCACCGCGCTCGGCGACCTCGGCGACCGCGAGCCGGTGACCCGCTCGGGCGCCCGGCCCGGCGACGTCCTCGCGGTCTGCGGGCGCCTCGGCTGGGCCGCCGCCGGCCTGGCCGTGCTCGGCCGCGGCTTCCGCTCCCCGGTCGGCGTCGTCAACGCGCAGCGCTGCCCGGAACCGCCCTACGAAGCCGGTCCGCGCGCCGCGCTGGCCGGGGCCACGGCGATGATCGACGTCTCGGACGGCCTGCTGGCCGACCTCGCCCACATCGGCGAGGCCTCCGGCGTCGGCCTCGACGTCCGCACCGCCGACCTCGACGTCCCCGCGCGGCTCACCGAAGTCGGCGCCGCCCTGGGTGCCGACCCGCTCGACTGGGTCCTCACCGGCGGCGAGGACCACGCGCTGGCGGCCACCTTCCCGCCGTTCACCGAGCTGCCCGACGGCTGGCGCACGATCGGCGTCGTCACGATGGCCGACTCCGGGATCACCGTGGACGGCAAGCCTTTTGCCCGAGAAGGCGGCTGGACGCACTGGCGCTGATCTAAAGTCGGCGGACGTGAGAATCGTTCCGGTCCCCTACGACCACCCCGACGCGGCCAAGCTCATGGCCGCGGTGCAGCAGGTCTACGTCGAGCGCTACGGCGACGAGGACGTGACCCCGATGAGCCCGGCGGACTTCGACCCCCCGCAGGGGGTTTTCCTCGTCGGTTACCAAGGCGAGGAAGCGGTCGCCTGCGGGGCGTGGCGCGCCCACGACGGCCCCGAGCCGGACTTCCGGGACGGCGACGCCGAGTTCAAGCGGATGTACGTCGCCGATTCCGCCCGCGGTCGTGGGTTCGCGCGGATGATCCTGTCCGAACTGGAGCGCACGGCGGCGTTGTGCGGCCGCAAGCGCGCGGTCCTGGAAACCGGCACCAAGCAGCCCGAGGCCATCGCGCTCTACACGTCGTCGGGGTACGCCGAGATCCCGAACTTCGGCGTGTACAAGAACGAGCCCGAAAGCCGGTGCTTCGGCAAGGACCTCACCTCGGCGTGAGCTTCAGCAGGGCCGCCGCGTGCGGTCGCAGGGTCGCCGAGACGTCGGTGCCGACGTCCTGGTGGGCCCAGAGATCGCGGACCTGCCACGTGCCCGGGATCGACGCGGAGACGGTCGCGGTGGTGCCGCCGGTGTTGAGCAGCACCACCGCGAAACCGCCGTCCGACAAGGGTTTCCCCCAGACCTGGTAGCCGGGCCCGGTGCCGAGTTGCCGCCCCTGGCCACCCGCGAAGTCCTGGTCGACGGCGATCGCTTCGGCGTTGGAGAGCGTCGCGAGGTCGGCGTCACCCAGCTGCGCCGGGTCGGTGCCGGCGAACAGCGGCGCGTTCAGCACGGCCCAGACGCTGAAGTGCGCGCGGGCCTCGTCGGCGGTGAGCGTGCCGTTGCCGACCTGCAGCATGTCCGGGTCGTTCCAGCCGCCCGGGCCGCCGCTGTGGGTGGCGACGGCGGCCTGCTGGTCGATGGTCGCGAGCACCGAGTCCCAGGTCGCGACCAGGTCGTTCGTGGTCCGCCACAGGTTCGCCACCGGCCGCGCCCAGGTCCAGGGGCTGGAGACGCCGTATTCGGAGATCGCGTAGACGATCGGGCGGGGCAGCGCCGCGAGCTCGTCGCGCATCTTCTCGAACGCGGCTTTCCGGTCGAGGCCGTCGACGGTGTCGGCGTTGCACCAGTCGTACTTGAGGTAGTCGACGCCCCAGCGGTCGAACGTCTCGGCGTCCTGGTGTTCGTGGCCGAGCGAGCCGATGCCGGACGCGGGGTAGGCGTCGTTGGCCATCGCGCAGGTCCGGCTGCCGGGGACGGAGTAGATGCCGAAGAGCAGGCCGCGGGAGTGGACGTAGTCGGCGAGGTCGGCGATGCCGTGCGGGAACCTCGCCGGGTCGGCCTGGAGCGAGCCGTCGGCGGCGCGCGCGGGCGCCTGCCAGCAGTCGTCGACGACGACGTAGTGGTAGCCGGCGTCACGCAGTCCCGTGTCGGCGAGGGCGTCGGCCGCTTTCCGCACGACGTCCTCCGTGAGGTCGTAGCAGCGGACCTGGTTCCAGCTGTTCCAGCCCATCGGCGGCGTCTCGGCCAGGCCGTTCGCCAGGGCCGGCGAGGCCACGGGCAGGCTCAGCAGCCAGGTCAGCGCGACGAGGAGGAGCACGAGGGCCGTGCTCTTCGGACGGGTGTTCGGGTTCGCGGCGATGCCGTGATCCAATCGCAAGGCACGTGAAACCGCGGTCACCCGGAGGCGGCATGCCGATCTACGCACTCGGTTCCCTCGAGCCGACGATCCACCCCGACGCCTACGTCCACCCGGACGCGACGGTGATCGGTGACGTCCGGATCGGCGCCCACGCGTCGGTGTGGCCGCAGACGGTGCTGCGCGGCGACCACGGCTACATCGAGATCGGCGAGCGCTCGAACGTCCAGGACGGCTGCGTCCTGCACTGCACCGAGCGGCACCCGACGATCCTCGGGCCGTCGTCGGCGATCGGGCACGCGGTGCACGTCGAGGGCGCGACGATCGGCACCGGCTGCCTGATCGCGTCCGGCTCGGTGGTGCTGAACGGCTCCGTGATCGAGGACGGCGGCATGGTCGGCGCGGGCGCGGTGCTGTCGTACGGCTCGCGCGTGAAGACCGGGGAGATCGCGCTGGGCGTGCCGGGGAAGACGCGGGAGAACAAGTCGTTCACCCCCGAGAACATCGCGATGGTCGTCGATTCCTACGTCGAGCGGGCGCGCCGGTTCAAGGCCGGACTGCGGCGGCTCGACCCGCGCGGGTGACGCCGGCCACGCCCGGTAAGCTCGCGGGCCGTGACCGCACGACCGCTGCAGGACATCGTCGAGGCAGGCTGGGCGAAAGCCCTCGAACCGGTGGCGCCGCAGGTCGCCGCGATGGGGGAGTTCCTCCGCGCGGAGATCGCCGCGGGCCGGACCTACCTGCCGGCGGGTGAGCACGTCCTGCGGGCGTTCAAACAGCCGTTCCACGACGTGCGGGTGCTCATCGTCGGCCAGGACCCGTACCCGACGCCCGGGCACGCGGTGGGCCTGAGCTTCTCGGTGGCGCCGGACGTCCGGCCGATCCCGAAGAGCCTGGTCAACATCTACAAGGAGTACTGCGACGACCTCGGCCACCCGCTGCCCTCCACCGGCGACCTGACGCCGTGGGCCGACCAGGGCGTGCTGCTGCTCAACCGGGCGCTCACCGTGCAGCCCGGGAAGTCGAATTCGCACCAGGGCAAGGGCTGGGAAGACGTCACCGAGCAGGCGATCAAGGCCCTCGCGGCGCGGCCGGAGCCGATGGTGGCGATCCTCTGGGGCCGCAACGCGCGGAACCTGCGGCCGATGCTGGGCGACGTCCCGTGCATCGAGTCCGCGCACCCGAGCCCGCTCTCGGCGCACAACGGCTTCTTCGGGTCGCGGCCGTTCAGCCGGGCCAACCAGCTGCTCGTCGAACAGGGCGCGCAGCCGGTCGACTGGAAACTCCCCTGAGGTCCGTGTCCGGATCGGCGTGACGGCTCCGACCAGGGGTAAACCTTTGGAGGAGAGATGAACGTCATTTCGGCCGACGGCACCCCGATCGTCTTCGAGCAGACCGGTGCGGGCGCGCCGGTGCTCCTGGTCGGCGGCGCGTTCAACGACCGGACGACCGTCGCGGGCCTGGCGGAAGTGCTGGCCGGCGACTTCACGGCGATCACGTACGACCGCCGGGGCCGCGGTTCGAGCGGCGACGCGCCTTCGTACGAGGTCGAGCGTGAGATCGAGGACATCGCGGCGCTCATCGCGCAGGTCGGCGGCTCGGCGTCGGTGTTCGGGCACTCGTCGGGGGCGGTGCTCGCCCTGGAGGCGGCCGCGGCGGGACTGGCGATCGACAAGCTGGTGGCGTACGAGCCGCCGTACGCGACCGACGAGCACCCGCGGGCGGACGTCCTCGACGAGGTGAAGGCGCAGCTCGCGGCGGGTGACCGCGACGGCGCGGTGGCGACGTTCCTGATGGTCGCGGGCACGCCGGAAGAAATGATCGAGGGGATGAAGCAGGCCCCGGTGTGGGGCTGGTTCACGGCGCTGGCGCACACGCTCCCGTACGACCTGACGATCTGCGGCCCTGGCGCCCGGCCGCGCACGGAGAACCTGGCGCGGATCACGGCCCCGACGCTGGTCATCGGCGGCGGTGCGAGCCCGGATTCGCTGCAGTCAGGGGCCCGCGCGGCGGCCGCGGCGGTTCCGGGAGCCCGTCACGAGACCCTCGAAGGGCAGGACCACGGGGTGCTGCAGAACCCGGAGTCCCTGAAGCCGCTCGTGCTGGACTTCCTGAAGCAGGCGTAAAAAATGGCGGGTGCTCCGAGGAGCACCCGCCATCCCAAACTTCTCGCCTCAGCCGCGAACGACCTTGCCCGCCTTGATGCACGAGGTGCACACGTTCAAGCGCTTGCGCTGGGACACACCCACCTTGGCGTGGACGGTCTGGATGTTCGGGTTCCACCGGCGGTTGGTACGGCGGTGGGAGTGCGAGACCGACTTGCCGAAGCCGGGTCCCTTGCCACAGACGTCGCACACGGCAGCCACGTCGAACTCCTTTGGATCTGGGTCATAGAAATGAGCCCAGATGCACTGGGCAACTCGACCATAGTAACTACTGGCTTCCCGGGCTTTCGCACCGGGTCGATACGCTCGCCCGGGAACGCTGAGGAGGTTACGGGGTGCGGGTGCTGGACGCGGCGGCGGTGGCGGCCTGGGCGGCGGGCTGCGTGCACAGTCTCGCGACCCTGCGGCCGGCCATCGACGGGATCAACGTCTACCCCGTCGCCGACTCCGACACCGGCTCCAACATGCTCTTCACGCTGAGCGGCGCGGCCGCCGCACTCGAAACCGCCGAGCCGGAAACCGCCGCCGACGCGCTGAAGGTCCTCGCGCGCGGCGCGGTGGCTTCGGCCAAGGGCAACTCCGGCGTGATCATCTCCCAGGTCGTGCGCGGGCTCGCCGACGCCGCGGCCGGCGCGGACCGGCTGGACGGCCCGTGGCTGGCGGCCGCGCTGGGGCACGCCGACGAGGTCGCCACCGGCGCCGTGAGCCGCCCGGTCGCCGGGACCATCCTGACCGTGCTGCACGCCGTCGCCACCGCGGTGCGCGGCGACACCCGCACGCTCGGCGAGGTCGCCGAGACGGCCGCGAAAGAGGCCGCACTCGCCCTCGAAAAGACGCCGGAGCAGCTGCCCGCGCTGGCCAGGGCCGGTGTCGTCGACGCGGGCGCCCGCGGGCTCGTCGCCGTGCTCGACGCCCTGGTCGGGGTGCTCACCGGCACACCGCTCGAGCAGGAGCACGCCCTGCAGGTCCACGCCTCCCCGGACGCGCAGGCCTACGCCTGGGAGGTCATGTACCTCCTCGACGGCGTCGACGAAGTGAGCTTGCCGACCCTGCGCAAGGAGCTGAGCGGGCTCGGCGACAGCGTCACCGTGGCCGGCGACGGCTCGGGCAGCCACGCCGTGCACGTCCACTGCGCCGACATCGGCGCCGCCATCGAAGCCGGGCTCGCGCTCGGGCGGCCGCGCGGGATCCGCGTCGAGCCCCTGCTCACGCCGACGCCGATCGAGGCAGGCGGCGGGATCGACCGCACGGTCGTCGCCGTCGTGCACGGCGGCGAGCTGGCCGAGCTGCTGCGCGCCGAGAGCATCCCGGTGCTGGCCGTGCCCGAGGGCGGGACGCCGAGCGTCGAGGACATGATCGGCCTGCTCAACGAGGCCGCCGGGCGCCACGTCACGGTCCTGCCCGGCAGTGTCGCGCTCACCGCCGCGGCCGACACCGCGGCCGGGCACGCGATGGCGGCCGACCGGGACGTCGTGGTCATCCCGTGCGCGTCGCCGGTGCAGGTGCTGGCCGCGCTCGCGGTGCACGACGCCGGGCGCCGCACCAACGACGACGTCGTCGCGATGGCCGAGGCGGCGGCCGCGACCAGGCGTGGCGAACTGCGGATCGCGCAGGAGGAGTCGCTAACCTGGGTGGGCCGGGCCCAGTCCGGCGACGTGGTCGGCCTGGTCGACGACGAAGTGGTGCTGATCGAGCCCGCGCCCGCGTCCGAGACGAACCTGGTCGCGGCCGCGATGAAGGTGCTGAACCGGATGCTCGCGCTCGGCGGGGAGCTGGTGACGGTGCTGAGCGGCGCGGCCGCCCCGCCCGGGGTCGCCGAGGAGCTGGCCGAGCAGCTGCGGGTGGAGCACCCGGAGGTGGAACTGGCCGGCTACGCCAGTGGCCAGGCCGACGCCGTGCTGCTGATGGGAGTCGAATAGCGAATGGCCGGATTGCGCGACAAGCTGCCGTTGCTGCTGGGCGCCAAAACGGCGAAGGCGCTCGCCACGGCCTTGGACATCGAGACGGTCAGCGACCTGCTGCGCCACTACCCGCGCCGCTACGCCGAGCGCGGCGAGCTCACCGACATCGCGGGCCTCGAGCTCGGCGAGCACGCCACGGTGATGGCGCGGATCGAGAAGGTGAGCAAGCGCCGGATGAAGTCCCGCAACGGGACCATCCTCGACATGGTGATCACCGACGGGAAACGCCGGCTCACGTGCGCCTTCTTCAACCAGGCCTGGCGGGAGAAGGAGCTGGTCCCCGGCAAGACCGGCCTGTTCGCCGGCAAGGTCTCCGCCTTCCGCGACACCCTGCAGCTGACCAACCCCGAGTACGAGCTCCTCGACGCCGAGAACGCGGACGAGGCGATGGACGACTTCCTCGCCGCGATCATCCCGGTGTACCCGGCGGCGCAGGGCATGCCGTCGTGGTCGATCGGCAAGTGCGTGCGCCAGGTTCTCGACGTCCTCGAAGTCGACGAGGACCCGATGCCGCCGGAGCTGCTGCGCCTCTACGCCCTCCCGGACCTCGACAACGCGCTGCGCGGGATCCACCGGCCGCAGAACTGGGGCCACCTGGAGAACGCGAAGAAGCGGCTCAAGTGGGACGAGGCCATGGCCGTCCAGCTGATCTTCGCGCAGCGGCGCCATTCCGCGATCTCGCGCCCGGCGAAGCCGAACCCGCACGTCGGCGGCGGCATCCTGGACGCGTTCGACAAGCGGCTGCCCTTCGACCTGACCGCGGGCCAGCGCGGGATCGGCGACGAGATCGCCACCGACCTGGCCACCGAGCACCCGATGAACCGCCTGCTGCAGGGCGAGGTCGGCTCGGGCAAGACGGTCGTCGCGCTGCGGGCGATGCTGCAGGTCGTCGACAACGGGCGGCAGGCCGCGATGCTGGCGCCGACCGAGGTCCTCGCCGCGCAGCACGCGCGGTCGCTGCGGGAAATGCTCGGCGACCTCGGCCAGGCGGGCGAGCTGGGCGCCGCCGAGAACGCCACCCGCGTCACGCTGCTCACCGGGTCGATGGGCGCGAAGGAGCGCAAGAAGGCGCTACTGGAGATCGTCAGCGGCGAGGCGGGCATCGTCGTCGGCACGCACGCGCTGATCCAGGACCACGTCGAGTTCGCCGACCTCGGCCTCGCCGTCGTCGACGAGCAGCACCGCTTCGGCGTCGAGCAGCGGGACGCGCTGCGCACCCGCGGGGCCGGCGACACGAGCCCGCACGTGCTGGTGATGACCGCGACGCCGATCCCGCGGACCGTCGCGATGACCGTGTACGGCGACCTCGAGGTGTCGGCGCTGCGCGAGATGCCGGTCGGGCGGTCGCCGATCAAGACCACCGTGGTGCCGGTCGCGGAGAAGCCCGCCTGGTTCGAGCGGATCTGGCAGCGGGTCCGCGAAGAGGTCGGCAAGGGGCACCAGGCGTACGTCGTGTGCCCGCGGATCGGCGACGAACCGCCGTCGGACAAGAGCGACAAGCGGCCGCCGCTCGCGGTCCTGGAGGTCGCGCCCGAGCTGGAGCACGGCCCGCTCCAGGGCCTGCGGATCGGCGTCCTGCACGGCCGGATGCCGCCCGACGACAAGGACGCGGTCATGCGGGCCTTCTCCGCGGGCAAGCTCGACGTCCTCGTCGCGACGACGGTGATCGAGGTCGGCGTCAACGTGCCGAACGCGACCGCGATGGTGATCATGGACGCCGACCGGTTCGGGGTCAGCCAGCTGCACCAGCTGCGCGGCCGCGTCGGCCGGGGCAGCGTGCCCGGGCTGTGCCTGCTGGTCACCGAGACCCTCGACGGCACGGCGACGCGCGAACGGCTGGCGGCGGTCGAATCGACCACCGACGGCTTCGAGCTGTCCCGCCTCGACCTGGAGCTGCGCCGCGAGGGTGACATCCTGGGCGCCGCGCAGTCCGGGAAGCGGTCCACGCTCAAGCTGCTGTCGCTGCTGCGGGACGAGGACGTCATCGCCGAGTCGCGGGCCCGGGCGCAGGAGATCGTCACCCAGGACCCGGAGCTGAAGAAGTACCGCGGCCTGGCGCACATGGTCGCCGACGTCGTCGACGTCGACCGCGCGGAGTACCTGGAGAAGAGTTGATCTCGGTCCGCGCCGCCACGGTGGCCGACGCCCCGGCGATCGGCGAGATCCACGTGGCGTCGTGGCGGGCGGCGTACGCGGGCCTGATCCCGGAGGACTTCCTCGCCCGCCTCTCGGCCGAGTCGCGCGCCGCGTCGTGGGCCCGGCGCATCGGCGATCCCGACATCCCCGGTCAGGTGCTCCTCGTCGAGGACGACGGGGTCGTCGCGGGGTTCGCCGCCTTCGGGCCGGGGCAGCTCTACGCGCTCTACCTGCTGCCGGAGTTCTGGGACCGGGGGCTCGGCCGGTTGCTGCACGACCGGGTCGTCGAAGAGATGTCCGGCGACAGCGCCGTCCTGTGGGTGCTCGCGACGAACGAGCGGGCGAAGGCCTTCTACGTCCGGCAGGGCTGGGTGGACGACGGCGCCCGCCAGACCGAGACGATCGACGGCGGGCGCGTCACGCTGGAGGAGATGCGGTACCGGCGCCGGTTGCCGTGAACACGCCGGCTTTCGCGGCGACGGCCGCCGCGGCCGCGGCGAGGCCCGCGTCCGCCGGCGTGACGCCTTCCCGGGACACGAACAGGCGGTAGAAGACCGGTCCGCACGCCACCCGCACGACCTCGACCGGGTCGGTCCCTTCCGGTACTTCGCCGCGCTCGATCGCCCGGTGCACGGCGGCGGCCGAGCGGGCGTGGCGGTCGACGTAGAACTCCCGCAGGGCGTCGGCCGCGCGTGCGGACAGGAACGCCGCCGAGATCGACGCCGTCGGGAGCTCACGCTCGCCCGGGGTGGTGAAGTAGCCCACCAGCTCCAGGTTGATCGCGCGCAGGTCGCCTTCGAGGGAACCGGTGTCCGGCACGGCCCACTCCTGCTCGGTGCCCATCTGCAGCGCCGCCGCGACCAGGCCCTCCGCGGACTCCCAGCGGCGGTACAGCGTCGTCTTGTGCACGCCGGAGCGTTCGGCGACCGCCTCGACGGTCAGCTCCGCGTACCCGCGTTCGCCGAGCAGCTCGAGGGTGGCGTTGAGCGCGGCCAGGCGGGTCCGCTCGGTGCGGCCGCCCGGGCGCTTCGTCCCGGAAATCTCGGTTGCCAACTGCTACTCCTGTTGCATTAGTGTGCCCAGTATGACAGGAACCGTCGCCGTTGCCGCAATCGCCGACCTGATCGGCGACGCCGAGGTTGTCGCCATCGGCGAGAACAACCATCACATCCGCGAGTTCGGTGCGCTGCGCGACCGCCTCCTGCGCCACCTCGTCACGGAACGCGGGTTCACGGTGCTCGGGTTCGAGGGCGGCTTCCCGGAGGGGCACCTGGTCGACGCTTGGCTGCGGGGTGGTCCGGGCGAAGTCGCCGGCATCGCCCGAGACGGCTTCACCTTCGGCCTCGGCGACTCGGCCGGGGTGCACTCGATGCTGACCTGGCTGCGCGAGCACGGCGGAGTCCGGTTCTTCGGGCTCGACGTACCCGGCTCGGCGGGTTCGCCGGTGCCCGCCCTGCAGGCCCTGCGTGCGCACGTCTTGCGCGTGGATCCGGCGAACGTGTCCCTTGTGGACACGGCGTTGGCTGCCTGTGAGCCGTACGCGTCGGTCAGCAGCGCGGTCGCCCCCGCACGGTACAAGGAGATGAGCGCCGACGCGCGGGACGCGGCGACGGCGGCGTTGACCGTCCTCAAAGGACACGTGGAAGCACTGGCGTCCGTCTACGGCGAAGCCGCCGCGCACCACGCGGAGGGCGCCCTGCGGGTCGATCTCTACCTGCGCGAGCTCGACGGGCTGATGGCGGGCCGGGCACCCGAGCCGCAGAGTTCTTCGCGGGACGCGTACATGGCGGCCACCGTCCGGTTGCTGCGGCGGCTGCACCCGGGCGAGAAGATCGTGCTGATGCTCCACAACGGACACCTCCAGCGCGTCCCGTTCTCGCCGATGCCGGGCATGATGGCGCCGTCGGCGGGCACGCACCTGGCCGCGGAGCTGGGGGATCGCTATTTCGCGCTGGCGCTCACGGCCGTTTCGGGGACGACGACCGGCCTGGTGCCCGACGAGGCCGCGCCGCTCGGCTTCCGGATGTTCGAACAGGCCCTCGAAGAGCCTCCGGCAGGCGGGATCGAGGCGGCGCTGGCGGGCAGCGCGCCGTGCCTGGTGGACCCGCGGAGCTGGGACGACGAGGCGTCGAGCATCCGGCACGCGCACACTTCCGTGCCGGTCGATGTGGCGGCCGCGTTCGACGCAGTCGTCTGCCTGGAAAAGCAGGAAACCGTTTACCGCGCGGCCCCCTGAACAGGTGTGCCCGTTCGGCTGATTGCCGCAGTGCCCGCGGTGGGCGTCTCCTACCGGTATGGCCGGGCGGAGGCGGGCGTTGATCGTCGCCAACGGCGAGTACGACAACGCGGGGCTGCAGCGGCTGAGCTCGCCCGCGGCGGACGCCGACGCCCTCGCCGGGGTGCTCGCCGACCGGGCGATCAGCGACTTCGACGTGAAGGTGGTCCGCAACGAGACCGCGCACGTCGTGCAGGCGGAGATCGAGGACCTCTGCGTCGAAGGCCGTCCCGACGACGTCCTCCTGCTGCACTTCTCCTGCCACGGGCTGAAGGACGGCGCGGGGCAGCTGTTCTTCGCCGCCCGCAACACCCGGCCCGACCGGCTCGGGTCCACGGCCGTGCCCGCGCACTTCGTGCAGCAGTGCATCCGGCAGAGCCGCTCGCGCAGCGTCGTCCTGCTGCTGGACTGCTGCTACGGCGGGGCGTTCGGGCAGGGCGTGGCGGTACGGGCGTCGGGCGACGCGAACGTCCTCGACAGCTTCCGCGGCGGCCGCGGCCGGGCGGTCATCACGGCGTCGAACTCGATCGAGTACGCCTTCGAGGGCGCGCGGCTGGCCGAGGGCGAGGCCGCGCAGCCGTCGGTGTTCACCTCGGCGCTGGTGGAGGGCCTGCGCACGGGCGAAGCCGACCGCGACGAGGACGGCTGGATCGCGCTCGGCGAGCTGTACGAGTACCTGTTCGACCGCGTCCGCGAGCGCAACCCGAAGCAGACGCCGAGCCGCGACATCGAGATGCAGGGCGAGCTCTACCTGGCGAAGAGCAGGCGTCGCCGGATCAAGCCGTCCCCGGTCCCGCCGGACCTGTCCGCGGCGATCGGCGCGGAGAACCCCTTCACGCGGCTGGGCGCGGTGGCGGAGCTGCGCCGCCGGCTGGCGAGCGACAACCTCCCGGTGGCGATGGGAGCGTTCGAGGCGCTGAAGACGATGGCCTCGACGGACATCGAGCACGTGGCCGCGGCGGCTTCCGACGCGCTGGGGTTCGCGGTGGTGCGGGTCGACGTGTCGGAGGTGCGCTTGTCCGCCCCGCCGGGCGCGGTGGCGTCCGCGACGCTCCGGCTCGCGGGACCGCCGGTGGCGCGGGAGGCCCGGTTCGACGCGTCCCACGGGTGGATCCGGGTCGCGGAGGTTTCGGGTGGGGCGGAGCTTTCGGTCACGGCCGGGGACGCGGGGGTGCGGCGGGGGAAGGTGGTGGTGACCGGGCCGACCGGGGACGTCGTGGTCGCGGTGGAGATCGAGGCGGTGCCGGTTGCGGAGGTCGGGCCGGAGCCGGAGGTGGCTTCGGAAGCTGAGAGCGAGGCGGGGGCCGCGCCCGCCCAGGGCACCGCGGCGCGGATCGGGCCACCCGAGCCGGTCGCCGCGGCCGAACCGCGGCCCGTGGCGGCTGCTTCGGAACCGGCCGCGGGACAGGCCATCGAACCGGCCACGGGACAGGCCATCGAACCGGCCACGGAACGGGCCTCGGAACCGGCCGCGAAGCGGGCCCTTGAACCGGCCACGGAACGGGCCTCGGAACCGGCCGCGGGACAGGCCATCGAACCGGCCGCGGGACAGGCCATCGAACCGGCCGCGGGACAGGCCATCGAACCGGCCGCGGGACAGGCCATCGAACCGGCCGCGGGACAGGCCATCGAACCGGCCGCGGGACAGGCCATCGAACCGGCCGCGGGACAGGCCATCGAACCGGCCGCGGGACAGGCCATCGAACCGGCCACTGAACCGGCCACTGAACCGGTCAGTGCCGTGGATCCGGTCGGCGGCTTCGCCGGGCTCCTCGCGATCGCGGGCGTCGTCTTCGCGGTCGCCGGGCTGCCGCTCGACTACCGCTACGGCTACTCCCTGAGCCAGTACCGGCCCGGCATGGAAGCCGCCGTCGTGGTCGTGGCCGCCTGTGCCCTGCTCGCCGGGATCCTGACACTGGCCCCCCGTACGAGGTCGTGGACAGGTCCCGCGCTGCTGCTCGGCACCGGTCTCGCCGCGCTGTTCGGGCTGCTGCGCTTCCTCGGCGAAACCATCGCGCTCTCGCAGCAGGGGGACACCGAGCTGAAAGCCGGCTACACCTTCGCGCTGCTCGCGCACATCGCCTGGGTGATCGCCGGGGCGTTCGGGCCGGCCGCGCTGCACCGGAGCCGCGCGGTGGACCTCGGGGCCGGGTGGGTGCGCGACCGGCCAGCCTGGCTGGCGATCGCGCTCGGCGTGGCGGCCGCGGCCGGCTGGGTCGTGCAACTCGGCGACCTGAACACCTACGACTCCAGCGACGGTGGCCGGGCCGCGGCCTACTTCCTGCTCGGCGCGCTGCTGGCCGTGTTCGTGCCCGTCGTCGCCGTGGCGCTGCGCCCGCGCGCGGTCGGCTGCGCCGTGCTGGCCACCGGGACCGCCGGTCTGCTGGGCGTGCTGGCGCCGACGTTCGCCGCCTGCCTGGAGGAGTCCTCCGTGTCGCTGACCGGGCAGGCGATCGCCGTCGTGGCCCTCGTGCTGCTGGCGGCCGACACCGTCGTCCTCGCCGTCCGGGCGCGGAATCAGCCGATCGGGCGACAGCCCTGAGTTGTCGCGCGAGCACCGCCGGGGTACCACGACGATCATGAAGATGCTTCTCGCGGCGGTGGCGGCCGTTCTTGCCGGGCAGACCGCGGCCGGCGGGGTGCAGCCGGATCCGCCCAGCTGGGGGCTCGACCGCATCGACCAGCGCGCCGGGCTCGACCACGCCTACCACTACGCCACCGACGCCCCCGACGTCACGATCTACGTGATCGACAGCGGCGTCGACGCGAAGCACCCCGACTTCCAGGGCCGGGTCGCGCCCGGGCGGGACTTCCTCGGCGGCGGCTCCGACACGTCCGACCCCAACGGCCACGGCACCCGCCTCGCCGGGATCGCCGCGGGCAAGGACCACGGCGTCGCGAAGGGCGCGCAGATCGTGCCGGTGCGGGTGCTCGACAAGGACGGCGGCGGCGCCCCCGAGCGGATCATCGCGGGCATCGACTGGGTCGCGCAGAACGCGCAGCAGCCCGCGGTCGCCGTCCTCGGCATCGGCGGCGTCCCGAACGACCGGCTCGACGCGGCGGTGAAACGGCTGGCCGCGGTGATGCCGATCGCGGTGCCCGCCGGCAGCGAGACGGCCGACGCGAGCGGCTTCTCGCCGGGCCGGGTGCCCGAGGCGCTGACGGTCGGGGCCACCGACGCCCAGGACCGGCCCGACAAGGCGTCGAACTTCGGCCAGGACGTCGACCTGTACGCCCCGGGCGTCGACGTCCCGGGCCCGATCGCCGGCGGCACCGGAGCGGGCCCGGAGTCGGGCACGTCGATGGCGGCGGCGTTCGCGGCCGGCGTGGCGGCGCTCTACCGGTCCCAGCACCCCCAGGCAACCCCTGCCGAGGTCGACGACGCCCTGGTCCGCGCGGCGACCCCGGACGCGCTCCAGGGGGTCCCGGACGGCACCGCCAACCGGCTGCTTTACGCGCCGCCGGGATCCTGAAAAGCTGCCCCAGCACCTCGCCCGGCAACCGTCGGCGGCGCATGATGTCCATCACCTGGTACTGAACTCCCGCAGAGCGGGAAGAACCGGGTAACGTGCGTTGACTTACCGATCCAAATGGGAAGGACCGGGCATGTTCCGCAAGGTGCTGGTGGCCAACCGCGGGGAGATCGCGATCCGAGCGTTCCGCGCCGGCTACGAACTGGGCGCGGGGACGGTCGCCGTGTTTCCGCACGAAGACCGCAACTCCCTGCACCGGCTGAAGGCCGACGAGGCGTACGAGATCGGCGAACCCGGTCACCCGGTGCGCGCCTACCTCTCGGTCGACGAGATCGTCGCCGCGGCGAAGAAGGCGGGGGCCGACGCCGTCTACCCCGGTTACGGCTTCCTCTCCGAGAACCCCGACCTCGCGCGCGCGTGCGAAGAAGCGGGCATCACCTTCGTCGGGCCGAGCGCCGACATCCTCGAACTCACCGGTAACAAGGCCCGCGCGGTCAAGGCCGCGCGCGAGGCCGGCGTGCCGGTGCTGGGATCGTCCGAACCGTCCAGTGACGTCGACGCGCTGGTCGCGGCGGCCGAAGACCTGGGCTTCCCGGTCTTCGTGAAGGCCGTCGCCGGGGGTGGCGGGCGCGGGATGCGCCGCGTCGAGGACCCCGCCGTGCTGCGCGAGTCCATCGAGGCCGCCGCGCGCGAGGCCGAGTCCGCCTTCGGCGACCCGACCGTCTTCCTCGAGAAGGCCGTCGTCGAGCCGCGGCACATCGAGGTGCAGATCCTCGCCGACGGCGCGGGCAACGTCATCCACCTCTACGAGCGCGACTGCTCGGTGCAGCGGCGCCACCAGAAGGTCGTCGAACTCGCCCCGGCGCCGAACCTCGACCCGGAGCTGCGCGACCGGATCTGCGCGGACGCGGTCAAGTTCGCCCGGCAGATCGGCTACCGCAACGCCGGCACCGTCGAGTTCCTTCTCGACAAGCAGGGCAACCACGTCTTCATCGAGATGAACCCGCGCATCCAGGTCGAGCACACCGTGACCGAAGAGGTCACCGACGTCGACCTCGTGCAGTCGCAGCTGCGGATCGCCTCCGGCGAGACCCTCGACGACCTCGGCCTGAGCCAGGACAAGATCTACCTCCGCGGCGCCGCGCTGCAGTGCCGCATCACCACCGAAGACCCGGCCAACGGCTTCCGCCCGGACACCGGCATGATCTCCGCCTACCGCTCGCCGGGCGGCTCGGGCATCCGGCTCGACGGCGGCACCGCCTTCTCCGGCACCGAGATCAGCGCCCACTTCGACTCGCTGCTGGTGAAGCTCACCTGCCGCGGCCGCGACTTCAAGACCGCCGTCGGCCGCGCGCGCCGCGCCGTCGCCGAGTTCCGGATCCGCGGCGTCGCGACGAACATCCCGTTCCTGCAGGCCGTCCTCGACGACCCCGACTTCCGCGCCGGGCGCGTCACGACGTCGTTCATCGAGGAGCGCCCGCACCTGCTCACCGCGCGGACCTCGGCCGACCGCGGCACGAAGCTGCTGACCTACCTCGCCGACCAGACGGTCAACAAGCCGCACGGCGAGCGCCCGAAGACGCCGGACGCCACCCTGAAGCTGCCGAAGCTGCCGAAGGACGCGCAGCCGGCCGCGGGCTCGAAGCAGAAGCTCGTCGAGCTCGGCCCGGCCGGGTTCGCGCAGTGGCTGCGGAAGTCGCCGCACATCGGTGTCACCGACACGACGTTCCGCGACGCCCACCAGTCGCTGCTCGCCACGCGCGTCCGGTCGAAGGACCTCCTCGCCGCGGCGCCGGTCGTCGCGAACACCCTGCCGCAGCTGCTGTCGCTCGAGTGCTGGGGCGGCGCGACCTACGACGTCGCGCTGCGGTTCCTCGCCGAGGACCCGTGGGAGCGGCTGGCCGCGCTGCGCGAGGCCGTGCCGAACATCTGCCTGCAGATGCTGCTGCGCGGGCGCAACACCGTCGGGTACACGCCGTACCCGACGGAGGTGACCCACGCCTTCGTCCAGGAAGCCACTAAGACCGGCATCGACATCTTCCGGATCTTCGACGCCCTCAACGACGTCGAGCAGATGCGCCCGGCCATCGAAGCCGTGCGCGAGACCGGCTCGGCCGTCGCCGAGGTGGCGCTCTGCTACACCTCGGACCTGTCCGACCCGGGCGAGAAGCTCTACACGCTCGACTACTACCTCAAGCTGGCCGAGCAGATCGTCGGCGCCGGCGCGCACGTGCTGGCGATCAAGGACATGGCCGGGCTGCTGCGCGCGCCCGCGGCGACCAAGCTGGTCACCGCGCTGCGCAAGGAGTTCGACCTGCCGGTGCACATCCACACCCACGACACCGCGGGCGGCCAGCTGGCCACCTACCTCGCGGCGATCAACGCGGGCGCGGACGCCGTCGACGGCGCGGTGTCGTCGATGGCGGGCACGACGTCGCAGCCGTCGCTGTCGTCGATCGTGGCGGCCACCGACCACTCCGACCGCACCACCGGGCTCGACCTGCAGGCGATCGGCGACCTGGAGCCGTACTGGGAGAGCGTGCGCAAGATCTACGCGCCCTTCGAGGCCGGGCTCGCGTCGCCGACCGGGCGGGTGTACCACCACGAGATCCCCGGCGGGCAGCTGTCGAACCTGCGCACCCAGGCCATCGCGCTCGGCCTGGGCGACCGCTTCGAGGACATCGAGGCGATGTACGCCGCCGCCGACAAGATCCTCGGCCACCTGGTGAAGGTGACGCCGTCGTCCAAGGTCGTCGGCGACCTCGCGCTGCACCTGGTCGGCGCGGGCGTCTCCCCGGCCGACTTCGAGGCGGAGCCGAACAAGTTCGACATCCCCGACTCGGTGATCGGCTTCCTGCGCGGCGAGCTCGGCGACCCGCCGGGTGGCTGGCCGGAGCCGTTCCGCACCAAGGCCCTGGAGGGCCGGGCCGCCGCGAAGCCGGTTGTCGAACTGTCCGAAGAGGACCGGTCCGCGCTGGCCGCGGAACCGCGCCGGACGCTCAACCGGCTGCTGTTCCCGGGGCCGACGAAGGAGTTCGAGGCGCACCGCGAGGCCTACGGCGACACGTCGGTGCTGCCCAGCAAGGACTTCTTCTACGGGCTGCGGCCGGGGGAGGAGTACGCGGTCGACCTCGAGCCGGGCGTGCGGCTGCTCATCGAGCTGGAGGCGATCGGCGAGGCCGACGAGCGCGGTGTGCGCACGGTGATGTCGACGCTCAACGGCCAGCTGCGGCCGATCCAGATCCGCGACCGCTCGATCGCGTCGGACATCCCGGCGACCGAGAAGGCGGACAAGGGCAACCCGAAGCAGGTCGCGGCGCCGTTCGCCGGCGTGGTCACGCTGCAGGTCGCGGAGGGCGACACGGTGGAGGCCGGCGCCACGGTCGCGACGATCGAGGCCATGAAGATGGAGGCGTCGATCACCGCGTCCACCGGCGGCAGGGTGGGCAGGCTGGCGATCACCTCCGTCCAGCAGGTCGAGGGCGGTGACCTCCTGCTGGTGCTGGAATGACCGCTAGCATCGGCTGATGCTGATCAACGCGGTACCGCAGCGGCAGGGCGCGGCCGGGCCGCGGGCGGCGGAGCTGCCGGACGGCTGCCTGGCGCTCGCGGAGCTGGCCGGGCACGTGCTCGGCCGGCCGGTGCACCACGTCCGGCAGACCCGGTCGGTGTCCGAAGCGGACCGTGGGGTGTTCTCCCGCGCGGTGCTGACGGGCCCGAACCGCGCGGCGCAGCTGGCGGCACTGGAGGCACCGGGCGGCCCGGTCCTGACGATCGGCGGCGACTGCGGCGTCGAGCTGGTCCCGATCGGCGTCGCCCGCTTCCGGTACGGCCCCGGGCTGGGCGTCGTGTGGTTCGACGCCCACCCGGACCTGAACACGGCGGAGTCGTCGCCGTCGGGGGCGTTCCACGGGATGGTGCTGCGGTCGCTGTTCGGCGAGGGCGACCCGGAGTTCGCGGCGGACCCGGCGTTGTCGCCGGGCAAGGTGGCGCTCGCCGGGACGCGCGTGTTCGACGCCGAGGAGCAAGCGGCGGTCTCGCGTGGCCTGGCGGTCACCTCGGTGGCGGCGTTGACGGACGTCGAGAAGCTGTACGTCCACGTGGACCTCGACGTGCTGGACGCGTCGGAGTTCGGGGGTCTCAACTACCCGGAGCCGGACGGGTGGACGATCGAGCGGCTGGTGGCGGAGCTGGACGCGCTGGCGGGGTTCGAGGTCGTGGGCGCGGGGATCACCGAGTGCGTGGGGACGCCGCGCGAGGTCGAGGTGCTGGAACCGGTGGTGGCCGCGGTCGGCCGGTTGCTTCAGCCGCGATAGGTGCGGACCTTCGGTCGCCCGCCTCAGCCGCGGTAAGCCTCGCGGACCGCTTCGATCGCCGTCTCGAGGTCGGCGCCGAGGTCGTGGGCCTGGGTCGCGAACTCCTTGGCCGCCACCCGCAGCAGGGCCGCGCGGTCGGGGCGGCCCGACGGCACCGTCACCACCGTGCCGCGGGCCCGGGCTGTCGCCACCCAGCCCGCCGCCTCCAGTTCGCGGTACGCGCGGGCCACCGTTCCGGACGCCAGTCCCAGGTCGCGGGCCAGCTGGCGGATCGGCGGCAGCCGCGTCCCCTCGGGCAGCGCGCCCGTGCTCGCCGCCCGGATCACCTGGTCGTGCACCTGACGCCAGGGCGCGACCCCGGTTTCGGTGTCGACGACGATCTTCACGCCGGTGCGGGCTGCCGCTTCAGCGGCGCGGTGACCGCCAGGAACGCGGCCAGTCCGGCGACCGTGACCAGCAGCGAGCCGAAGTTGCCCGCCGGCCAGCCGATCGCCGCGCAGGCGGCGATGCCCAGCCCGAGCGCGACGCGTCCGCTGCGGCGGCGCAGCGCCAGGTCGGCGCGCGGTTCCCCGACCGCCGGGCGGCGCACCGCCAGCGCCGTGATCACCCAGCAGACGACGGTCGTGGCCGCTGCGGTGGCCAGCAGCGTCCACCGCGCGGTCCAGGCCAGGTGCACGATCGCGGCCGCCGACGCCAGCCCGCTGAGCACGAGCGCCCAGGCCGGGACGATGTCGGCCAGCGTCCGCGGCGCCAGGACGGCTTCGCGGCGCGGGCCGCGGGACGGCCGCTGGGCCAGCAGCTCGGCGATCAGGCCGCCGACCAGCAGGGTCGTGACGATCGTGCCCGGGACGTCGTCGCCGAGCGCCGGGGGGATCGCCAGGTACAGCCACGGGTACCAGAGCCGGCGCCGCTTGAGGTACCGGACGGCGAGCGCCACTTCGGCGGCGTCCGGGTCCGGCACCCCCCACCGCACCAGCAGCCGCGCGCCGTGCTTTTCGCCCGGCCACAGCACGATCAGGATCATCAACCCGATCAGCCCCGTGATGAACGCGACCGCGAGCGTTTCGCCCCACGTCATGTCGCACCTCCTCGCTTGTACCAAGCGTACGATACAAGCGGGGCGGCCGCCGGACGGCTCGTCCGTTCGTACGCACCATCGTGCGCAGTCGGCGGGTCGGTTGTCAGCGATCCGCAGCGACGCCTCGTGAACTTGTCGCGAAGTTGACAAGAAATCGGTTTCCCTTAACGGACGTGACACGTTTGGCGTTAGTTTTTCGATGTGTCCGGTGTCACCCCGCACCAGGCGCGGGGTGCCCGTTCGCGCTTGGCGCGGGCGGGATCCCGGGGCGGAGCGAAGGAGCTGCTGCGATGTCGGTGGAGCGCGGATTCGATCACGCTGCGCCCCCTCCCGCCGCACTGCCCCGCAAGCTCGCGGACATCCTGCGTCCCGAACTGGCCAGCCTCGCGGCCGAGATCGTCGACGAGATCCGCGCGACCATCCCGGCCTACGCCCGGCCGCTCGACGGGCCCTACGGCAAGTCGATCCGGGCCGGCGTCGAATACGCGATCACGTTGTTCGTGGCGCAGATCGCCGACCCGACGGTGTCCAAGGAGCAGTCCCACGAGGTGCACCACCGCTTGGGGCAGAACGAAATGCGCGAAGGCCGCAGCCTCGACACACTGCAGTCGGCGTACCGGGTCGGCGCGCGCGTGTCGTGGCGGCGGATCATGCGCGTCGGCCGCCGGAGCGGGCTTTCGTCGGCGGTGATGTCCCAGCTGGCCGACGCGATGCTGGCGTTCATGGACGAGCTCGCCTCCGTCGCGCTCGACGGCTACCTGGAAGCGAAGGCGCGCACGGCGGGAGCGCTCGACACCTGGCGCCGCAAGCTGCTCCACCTGATCCTCGAGACGCCGCCCGCGTCGCCCAAGGCGATCGCCGAGCTGGCCCAGCTGATCGGCTGGCCGGTGCCGTCCGACGCGACGCCGGTGGCGGTCTGCCCGGCCGACGGCGTCGCCCCCGCCCGCCGCCACGCCGGGCTCGACGCGGACGTCCTCGCCGAGCTCGACACCGCCGACCCGAAACTGGTGGTGCCCGGCGAACTCGGCGCCGCCCGGCTGGCGACGCTGCAGGTGGCCCTGCCGGACTGCCGGCTCTCGATCGGCCCGTGCGTGCCGCTCGCGTCGGTCGCGGATTCCCTGCGCTGGGCCAGGAACGCGCTGCAGCTCGCCGATCGCGGCGTGCTGGCGCCGCGCCCGGTGCTGCGCGCCGAGGAGCACCTGGCGACCCTACTGGTCAACTCCGACACCGGCCTGGTCGGCACGCTGCGGCACCGCCTGTTCGCCCCGCTGGCGGACATGACGGGCAAGCAGCAGGAGCGGCTGCTGGAGACGCTGCGGGCGTGGCTGGACAGCCAGGGCAACGTGGTGGAGATCGCGGAGCGCCTCGGCGTCCACCCCCAGACGGTCCGCTACCGCATGCGCCAGCTGCAGGCGACGTTCGGTGACAAGCTCCGCGACCCGGCGGCGCGCTTCGAGATGGAACTGGCCCTGCGCGCGGGCGCCGCGCCGCTGCCGCTGCGGTACCCGGTCAGCGAGCTGCTCCCGGCGCCGCGCACGGGCGGTTCCCGTCCACAGTGGACGTCCAGCTAGCCGGGACGGTCACCCGATCGGCAGGCCCGGCGTGAAGGTCGCGTCCTGGCCGGGCAGCGGGGAGCAGACCAGGACCGGGCCCGACGGGTTGCCGTCGGGCCGGTGCAGGTTCGGGATCAGGACCAGCCGGTCCGCCCGGAACGTGACGACGCCCGGCGGACCCGCTTGGTGCGTCTGCCGTTCACCGCGGAAGCCGATCGTTGCCGGGCCCGCGCCCCAGGTCACCGGGTTGTCGACCGCGGCGGTGGTCGACGACCGGGGCGCGTTGTCCGCCTCGACGAACGCCGCGCTCCGCCCGCCGTCGACGCCGTCGTTGCCGCGGCTGGTCAGCCACGTCGTGGCGGCCGGGGACATGGTCACGCGCCCGGAGACGTCCGTGATCAGGAAGTTCGCGCCGGGCGCGACCACGTCCGGGCCGGTGAACGCCAGCGAGAGGGTCGCCGGCAGGACGGACTCGTCGGGGAACCGGCAGCCGTAGCCGAGCTCCGCGGACCGGAACGTCGTGCTCGCGTGGGCGGGCGTGGCGAAGAGGGCCGTGGTCGCGAGGGCGAGGGTCGACGCCGTGCGGGTGAACATGTCTCCTCCTGGGCTGCTCGGGCCGTCCTAGCCGATCGGCACGTCCGGCTGGAACGCCGGGTTCTGCGCCGGGCTCGTGACCCGCAGCGTGCACAGCGACTGCAGGATCACCCAGGTGTCCGTGGTCTTCCGGTGGAACTGCAGGGTTTCGGTGATCTGCGGGCCCAGCGCGAACCCGGCCGAGCCCGACGTCCCCGCGGTGAAGGGCAGGTCCGCCGCCGTCTCCGGGAAGGTCAGCGGGCCACCGCCGCCGACGGGCTGTTCGGGGAAGCCGCCGGAGACCGGTGCGCTGGGTGGCGTCGCGTTGGTCGCGGTGAGCGTGGCGGCGAACGAGCCGTGGACGCGGTCGTAGCCCGCCGCGGTGAAGATCGAGTGCACCGCCGGGTCCATCGTGTGGGTCAGGTGCACGCCGGTGAGCGTGAAGGTGCCGCCGGGCGGCACCGGGGCGTCGACCGCGAACGTGCCCGTGAACGTCGAATTCAGCGGCGGGATCCCGGGGAACGTGCACCGGTACCCGAGCGCCGCGGTCTGCGCCGTCATCGTTTCCGCGTGCGCCGTCCCCGCCGTCACGCCCGTGACGAGCAGGGCCGCCGCGACGGCCGTTCCCACCTTCATGGTGCTCCCCCTCAGTTCGGTTTCTTGGCCACCTTCTTCGCCGCGGCGTCCGCCGAACCCGGCAGGGGCGGGTCGGAGCCGGGCGGGCACTGGGTGTGGTCCGGTTCGGTGCAGGGCACGAGGTTGTAGGTGTCGACGAAGGCCTGGTTGCCGCCGCCCGAGCCCATCCCGGTGAGCAGCGGGCTCAGTTCCTGGCTCCCGGCGCCGCACCCGCGGAAGGCGGGCAGCACGAAGCCCTTCTCCGGATCGGTCCGGATGTGCCCGACGCTGAACGGGTCGTACGGGCCGGTCAGTTCGAGGGACACCGGCTTCTCCGTCACGCAGTCGGGGCCGAGGTCGAGCGGGACGCCGTTGACCTTCGCGTCGCTCAGCCGGGCCATCACCGTCAAGCTCGTGCGCAGGTTCGTCTCGCCTTCGGGCGTGTCGTAGAGCGAGCCGCTGATCTCGATGATCTTGCTGTCGCGGTAGTCGACGGGCAGGAACTCGACGGTTGCGGTCACCGGCACGAACCCGAACCCGAGGAACGTCGTGGTGGCCGGCTTGAACAGCGTCGACCCGGTCACGCGGCGGTCGAGGATGTCGAAGGTCTCGGAGTCGACCGTCAGGATGAACAGCCCGTTGATCAGGAAGGCGGGGTCGCTGACGACCTCGGCGCCCAGCTTGGCGACGGTCGACTTCGTCAGGACGCTGACCAGGCCCAGCGGTGTCGGCGGCAGCTCGAGCGGGTCGGCCAGCGTCTGCTGCGCGGTCACCCCGCCCGGACCCTGCTGCTGCTTCTGTTCCGTGCCGGGCACCGTCTTCGGCAGGACCAGGATCTTGCCCAGCGTCGCCGGCTGACCGGCGTCGAGCGTGCACGCGACCGGCGGCGCGGGCGGGGTTTCCGCCGCGTCGGGCGCGGGGACCGCCGCGAGCGTGAGCACGGGTGCGGTGACGTCGAGGGTGACCGGGCCGACGGTGTTGATCGCGATCTCCGGCACCGCGCCGGTCGCGGTCAGGGTGACGTCGCCGGTCTCCGGCAGCGCGGTGGGTGCCACGGTCAGCGCGACCGGGACGGTGTCCGCGCGGTCGCTCTGGTGCACGTCGACGGCCGTCTTCACCCCGCCCTGGAGCGACCCGGCGGTGGCGCCGGCGGGAAGCAGGGCCAGCGCGACGTCGCGGGGGAGCGTCAGCTTCGCGGAGAACTCGCCGATCGTCGCCGCCGCGCCGGTCTTCGCCTGGGCGGGCAGCGTGGCCGACGTCTCGACGGTCAGCCCGCGCGGGCCGAGCGGATCGGCGAAGGGGCAGGTCACCGAGACCGACGCCGTCGCCTTCGTGTCCGGGGGGACCGCGGGGGCGGGGGCGGCCGAGCCGACCCCGGTCAGCGCGCCGTTCGCCGCGGACAGCAGGCCGGCGGCCGCCAGCGCGGTCACCGTGACGGAGCGGGGCCGGACTCGACGGGGCATCGGGTTCCCTGGGGTGCGTTTCGGAAGCGGGGACGGGAGGTTCCCGGTGCGGGCCACCCTGGAGCGGCCCGCACCGGGAAGCCCGGTCAGGAAACGGTGATGCTCGGGCTGAACGCGGTGTTCTGCGCCGGGCTGGTCACCTTGAGGGTGCAGTTCATCGTCCACGGCGCCCAGACGCCGGTGGACTTCTTGTGGAACTCCAGGTTCGCCGACAGCGAGTTCGTCAGCGACAGGGTGGCGGTGCCCGCGGTGGCCGGCGCGGTCCAGTTCGGGACGCCGGACGTCGCGACCTGCGAGATGTTGACCGTGATCGGCCCGGTCGGCGGGTAGATCACCTCCGGGATGTTCAGGCCGGTGGCCGACGGCTGCGACAGCGTGCCCGCCGACGCCGCGACCGGCACGGTCGCCTCGCCCCGGATACCGTCGTAGCCGACCGCGGTCAGCAGCGAGTGGACGGCGGCGGTGATCGACGCCGTGCCGCCGACGTTGGTCGGGGTGATGGTGGTGCCGGCCGGGACCACGTCGTCCGCGTCCAGGTGCGCGGTGACCGCGACCGGCTGCGGCGAGATGCCGGGGAAGGTGCAGTTGTAGGTGACGCCTGTCGTTCCACCGGCGGTGTAGGTGACGGTGGCCGCGGCCGCGGTGCCCGCGGTGAGCACCGCGATGGCGCCGACGGCGGTCACGGTGGTGGCGATACCGGCGGACAGCCTGCTGAGTCGGGACATACCTGTCATCTCCTTTGATTCAGTTCAGTCTCGGCTTTGGCTGATCGATTGCTCGCCGCCGTTGATCCCCCATCGTGTTCGCCTGGCCCCGTTGCCCCGAGCGGCGGGACGCGATTCATCGACGTGCGAGTGGAGGTCCATCTGCCGAAATCGAGGCTACTCGCCAGTTCAGTACGGAACAAGACTTCGCGCCGGCGTGGGTGAGGCACATTGCGGGGGCGCCGGTTTCTTGTGCGCGCTCGCGCAGGCCGGCGACCGGATTTGGCGGATCGTGACAAATAACGGCCACGCGGCCGAACGGCGGCCGGGAACGGTCTACGATTTACGATCTTGCCGATGCAATGCCGGATATCGAAACCGGAGAAATGAGGCTACCGTGCCGGGTACTTCCCGTTGTGGCCGGGTATCGCTGAAGGGGGCCGCATTCGCGGTGGTGGCGGCCGCGGCCGCGTCGATGTGCGCCCTGCCCGCTTCCGCCGCCGGTACCGGCGGCGTGATCGCCTGGGGCAAGCCGGACTACAACGTCACGATCCCGCCGCCGGAGGTGCTGGCGGGGGTCGCCGCCGTGTCGGCGGGCAGCACGACCGCGCTCGCGCTGAAGGACGGCGCGGTCCTCGCGTGGGGCACGAACAACTGGGGCGCCAACGAAGTCCCGGCCGCGGCGGCGTCCGGCGTCAGCCAGATCGCCTCGGGCTGGGGGCACGAGCTGGCGCTGAAGAACGGCAAGGTCCTGGCCTGGGGCAACAACTGGTACGGCCAGACCACCCTGCCGTCCTCGGTGGCCAGTGGCGTCATCGCGATCTCGACGTCCAACATGCACAGCCTGGCGCTGAAGCAGGGCGGGCAGGTGATCAGCTGGGGGTCGCGCACCGACGTCCCGTCGGCCGCGCAGTCCGGCGTGACCGCGATTTCCGCCGGTGGCGACCACAACCTGGCGCTGAAGAACGGTGGCGTGCTGGCCTGGGGCGGCAACACCTACGGCCAGGCGACGGTGCCGGCCGGTCTGTCGTCCGGCGTGACGGCGGTGTCCGCCGGGTTCCAGCACAGCCTCGCGCTCAAGGACGGCCGCGTCTACGCGTGGGGCCGGAACAACTACCTGCAGGCCGACGTCCCGCCGGAAGCCCTGTCCGACGTCGTCGGCATCGACGCCGGGTTCAACCACAACCTGGCCTTCAAGGCCAACGGGGACATCGTCGTCTGGGGTTCGAACATCGTCGGCGAGTCCACGCCGGTCACGTGCGGGCCGGTGTTCGCCGTCTCGGCCGGGGACAACGACAGCTTCGTGCTGAAGGAAAACCCGAACGCGCCGTGCTGAGCCGGTGGGTGGCGGACCCGGGGGTCCGCCACCCAGCCGGTGCTGCGGTCAGGCGTCGCTGGCCAGGTCGAGCGAAATCGTGTTGCCCGGCCCGGAAACCAGGGCGCCGAGCGCGATGTCGGCCACGAAGCAGTTGGTGAACTCGGGGATCGTGTAGGTGCCGGTCACGGTGATCGCGGGCGCCGTGATGTCGACGTCCTGCGCGCTGAGGTTCAGGTCGAGCGGGGTCTTCGTCTTGCAGCTGCCCGGCACGGTCGGCAGCGGGAAGATCGGCACGATCGGGCCGGCCCAGATGTCGTAGATCTCCATGTTGGCCTGGGCGTGCGTGGTCAGGTTGCCGTCGGCGATGGTGCCGGTGGCGGGGCCGGTCGGGGTGACCTTGACCTTCGCCTTGATCCGGAACAGCCCGGAGACCAGGGAGATGTCGGCCTGGGACGGCGGCAGCGACAGGTTCGCGCTCAGCCCGACCGACCCGGTCTGGTCGTCGATCAGCAGGTTGCCCTTGAGGGAGCCCGGGCCGAGTTTCATGGCGCTGCCGGTCTTCTTCACCGTGGTGGTACCGGTCACCTTGTAGGACACGGGGATCTCGACGACGTCGGCCGACGCCGGCGTCACGGCGACCCCGCCCAGTACGACGGCCGCCGCCGATCCGAGCACGGCCAGTCTCCTCAGCTGCGTTGCCACGGACATAGTTCTTCTCCCTTGCGATTTTTCCGGCCGTTTCCGGGTGCTCCCGGAAACGGTTTCGGTCGAGCTGCTTCAGCGCGGTTCGAGTGCGGTGATGACCCAGCCGCTGCCGGCGCGTTCCGCGGTCACGGAAAGCTGAGCCGCGGCGCTGTCGGTCGCATTGTTGTCAGCACGGACGGCTGATTGATCGAGAAAGACGAGTAACCGCGCGTGACCATTCCGGAGATCCTGCACGGCGATCGCCGAAACGCGTGAAGTGAGGACGAGTTTCTGCTGCGGAGCCTTCTCGCGGACCTGCGCGAAGAGCCGGTCGTAGGAATCCTTGGCCGACCCGCGCAGCACCTCGGCGGCGGCCTTTTCGGTGACGTCGGTCCGGTCGTAGGAATACGAGAAGATCCGGTTCACGGCCAGGGTGACGGCCGAGGTGACCTCGGCGGTGGCCCCGACATCGGTGAGGGCGAGGTTCGCGGCGGCGGACTGGTCCCCGGCCGACCGGGCCTCGACGGTGAACCAGACCCCGGCCCCGGCGAGCAGGACGGCGGCGGCGAGCAGGAGAGCGGGAAGCCGCAGCCAGGCGGGCCGGGACTCGGCGGGCTCACCGGCTTCGGCCTCGGCCTCGGCATCGACTTCGGGCTCGCGCTCGGCTTCGGGCTCGGCCTCGGCTTCGGGCTCGCGCTCGGCTTCGGGCTCGGCTTCGGGCTCGGCGGGGTGCTCGCCGGTCGCCGCGGGAGCGGCCTCGGAGCCGGGGGCGGTAGCCGGCTCGGCCAGGTCCTCCGCTTCGCCGGGCTTCGCTCGGCCGGAGTCGCCTTCCGCGGCCGCGGAGACTGTCTCGTGCTCGGCACCGCCAGAGCGGAGAGCGGTCTCCTGCTCGGCCAGGTCTTCGGCTTCGCCGGGCTTCGCTCGGCCGGAGTCGCCTTCCGCGGCCGCGGGGGCTGTCTCGTGCTCGGCACCGGCGGCGCGGGGAGCGCTTTCCGGCTCGACCGGCCCGGATCCGGCCACCTCGGCGGCACTCCGCTCGGCCGCAGCCGTCTTCGTGCGGCTCATCGGGCACCTACCGGCAGCTGGTCCAGCGCGCTCAGCTTCCACCCGTCCGGGGTCCGGGCCAGCGCCGCCGCGAAGCGGTTGCGTTTCACCGCCGGGGCCGTTCCCTGCTTCGCCATCGTGATCTCCACCGAAGCCAGCATCTTCGCCGTGCCCGCGTGCTCGTCCAGCTCACTGAGGGCCGCGTCCACCACGCGGCCCGTCGCCACCGTCGCGTTGGCCGCCAGCGTCTTCTTCGTCGTGTCGTCCGTGCGGGCCAGCTGGTCGTGCAGCGGGCCCGTCGACGCCGACAGCCAGCGGCCCAGCCCGCCGTCGACGTCGTGGTAGTCCAGGCTGCTCAGCTCCGCCACCAGCGTCCGGCCGCTCGCCAGGGCGTCGTCGCGGGCCACCCCGTACGTCAACGCCGGATCATGGGCGGCCGCGTACCACGTGTAGCCGGACCAGCCCGCGAACACCGCCGCCGCGGCCGCCAGGGCGACCGCCCCCACCTTCAGCGCAGCCACAGCATCTCCTCGAGGCTCGTCGACGTGACCTGCCCGTCGAGTCCGGTCAGCCCGCCCGGCAGCGCCGGGGCCGGCACGGGCGGGTGCGGCGCGTTCTGCGTGCCGCGCACCGAGCTCTCGTCCCCGTGCGGCAGCGTGCACGACGCGCCGGTGTTGAACGGCAACGGCGAGAGGTCCGTGCTCGGCCGGTGCGGCGTCCCCTCGTAGCCCTGCAGGCACGGCGGCGGGTCGTCGAAGTTGAGCACCAGCCCCATCCGCAGCCGGCCGCTCTGGTCGTCCACCGCCGAACCCACCGCCGCCACCGCGCGCGGCAGGTCGGCCATCAGCTGCTCCTCCGCCGCGGTGCGGGTGCCGAACACCCGGGCCGTCGTCAGCAGGTTGGCCAGCAGGATCGGCAGGCCGGGGTCGTTCTCCTTCAGCAGCCCCGAAAGCTCGGACGCCGCGGGCGGCGCGGTCGCGATCAGCTGCCGCAGGTCGCCGTCCGACTTCGCCAGCTGCTGGGCGAAGAGGCGGGCGTTGCCGCTGAACGAACGCCACTCGGCCGAGGAGTCCACCTGGGTGCGCAGCACGGTCGCGCCGTCGCCGATCAGCTTCGACGTCTGCGGCAGGTGGGCGGTCGCCTCCTGCGTGAACGCCGTCGCCGAGTCCATCAGTGTCTGCAGGTCCGGGCCCGCGCCGCGCAGGGCGTCGTCGAGCTCGTCCACCACCGTGCGCAGGTCCTGGGTCGGCACCGACGCGGTGAACGAGTCGAGGTCGGTCAGGAGGTTGTTCACCGGGAGCGGCAGCGTGGCCGACTCGCGCCGGATGACCGAGCCGCCGCCGAGGTAGGGCGCGTCGGCCGTGCGCGGCTGCAGGTCGACGTACTGCTCGCCGACCGCGGACCGGTTCGCCACCACGGCGCGGGAGTCGGCCGGGATCGGCGGCGCCGCGTCGTCGATCAGCAGGTCGGCCTCCATCCCGGTGACGGTGAGCCGCAGCTCGCCGACCCGGCCGACGGCGACGCCGCGGTAGGTCACCTCGCCGTTGGTGAAGAGGCCGCCGCCTTCGGCGAGCTCCAGCTTGACCGTGTAGCTGCCGGAGCCGAACAGCCGGCCGAGCCCGGCGTAGTTCGCGCCGACGAACGCCGTCGTGGCCAGCGCGATCACGACGAACAGGACGACCTGGACCCGCACTCTGCGCGTCAGCATCAGCTGCCTCCCGAGACCCGGGCTTCGCCGCTGGGCAGCGGGAGCGTCGGCAGGCCCGGCGGGACACCCTGGCCGGGCGCGGGCAGCGGCACGCCGGGTGCCGGGATCATCGACGCGTAGGCGTTGATGTAGTCGCCCTTCACCGCGGGCAGCGCGGAGTCCGGGAACGGGAACGTCGGCAGCATCTGCAGCGACTGCGGCAGGTCCTCCTCGGCCTCGGCCAGCTGGTCCAGGATCGGCGCGAGGGCGCGGAGGTCGGCGACCAGGTCGTCGCGGCTGCGGTCGACCACGTCGGTGGCGACCGTCGAGAGCCGCTCCAGGGCCTGCAGCATCGAGACGAGCTGGGTGCGCTGGTCGCTCAGCGCCTGCAGGCCCGGCGTCAGGTCGGTCAGCGCGCCGGAGACCTGCTCGTGGCGGTTCGCGAGCGTCGCCGACAGCCGGTTCAGGCCGTCGAGCGCTTCGGTGATGTCGGAGCGGTGGGCGTCCAGGTCGGTCATCAGGGTGTCCACCCCGGACAGGAACGAGCGGATCTGCTCTTCGTTGCCGTCCATCACCTTCGACAGCTCGCGGTTGATCGTCTGCAGCTGGCCGATCCCGCCTCCGTTGAGGAGCAGGGAAAGCGCGCCGAAGATCTCCTCGAACTCGGGGTTGCGGTTGGTGCGGGCCAGGGTGATCGTGGCGCCGTCGGCCAGCCGGCCCGCCTTCGCGCTGTCGCCGTCCGGGGCGGCCAGCTCGACGAACTTCTCGCCGAGCAGGCTGGACTGGCGCAGCCGCGCGATCGCGTTGGCGGGCAGCACGACGTCGCCGTTGACCTCCAGGACCGTTTCGGCCGTCCAGCCGTCCCCGCCGAGCCGGATCTCCCGCACCCGGCCGACCGGCACGTCGCCGACCTTCACCGCGGCCTGCGGCACCAGGTCGAGCACGTCGGCGAACTGCACGGTCACCGCGTACGGGTGGTCGCCGACGTCGGCGCCACCGGGCAGCGGCAGGTCGTAGACGCCCTTGAACTCACCCGACGAGCAGCCCGCGAGCACGAGGCACCCGATGCCGACGGCGATGAGGACCCGCTTCACCGGCCACCCCCGTTGGTGTAGACGTCGCCGGTGACCGGCAGCGGCAGCGGCTGGAGGTAGTAGTCGAGGTTCGAGCGGCCACGCAGCCGCCCGGTGGCCGGGTCGACCGCTTCGAGCGCGTTCGTCACCGCCAGCGGCACGGCGTCGAGCGTGCCGGCCAGCGACTCGCGCTGCTCGACGAGCGTCCGCGTGGTCGTCACCAGGTTGTCCACATTGGCCTTGAGCGCGCCGCGGTTGTCCCGGATGAACGCCTGGACGTCGCCGAGCGCGCGGCCGAGCCCCTCGAGCGCCTTGGCCAGGTCGCCGCGGTTGGCGGCCAGCGTGCCCGCGATCTGCGACAGCTGCTGGTTGACGTCGCTGACCTGGTTGTCGTTGGTGGCCAGCATGGTCGTGAACTGCTGCAGCTCGTCGACGGTGCCGAACAGGTCGCCCGAGTTCCCGGCCAGCGTGCGCGCCAGCTGCGCGAAGTTGCGCACGCTGTCGTTGAACGCCCGCCCGTTGCCCTGCAGGTTCTGCGCGCCGGTCTTCAGCAGGTCCGACAGCGCGCCCTGCGAGTTGGCGCCGTTCGGGCCGAGGGCCTTCGACAGCGAGTCGAGGCTGGCGTAGAGCTGGTCGAGCTCCACCGGGGTGGCGGTGCGCTGGACCGGGATCGAAGCGCCGTTCTCCAGGCGCGGGCCGCCCCGGGCCGGCTTGGCGAACTGGACGTAGCGGTCGGCGACGACGCTGGGGGCGATGACGAGGACCCCGGTGTCCGCGGCGATGCCGACCGAGCCGTCGACGCTCATGTCGACCTGCACCTGCTCGCCGCGCGGGGTGACCGCGTCGACCCGGCCGATCCGGACGCCGAGCACGCGGACGTCGGAGCCGGGGTAGACGCCGACCGCGCGGGTGAAGAACGCCGTGACGTGGTGCTGCCCGTGGCCGTCGAACACCCACCACAGCGCCGCCGTGACGACGAGGGCGAGCAGCAGGGCCGCGGCGATGAACCGGCTGGTCAGCACCCCGGCCCGGGTGGTGGTCAGTGCGCTCACTTGGTCCCTCCCGGGTTCTTCGGCGGGACGCAGGGGTCGTGGTTCTCGGGCAGCAGACCGCAGAGGTAGGCGTCGATCCAGCGGCCGTTGCCGGTCGTGTTGGTGACCACGCGGAAGTACGGCCCGGCCAGCTGCAGGCCGCGGGTGAGGTTGTCGTTCTGCCGCTCGAGCAGGTCGGTCACCTGGTTCAGGGCCTGCAGCGCGGGCTTGAGGTCGTCGGTGTTGTCCCGCACCAGCCCGCTGAGCTGCTCGGCCAGCCGCGCCGAGCCGGTGAGCAGGTCGCTGATCGCGTCGCGGCGCCGGTTCAGCTCGGTGAGCAGCAGGTTCCCGTCGTCGATCAGCTTCTCGAAGTCGTCGTTCGAGTTCGCCAGCGTCGTGGTCAGCGTCCGCGCGTTGGCCAGCAGCTCGGCGATCTGGCTGTCCCGGCTGGACACGGTCTTCGACAACCGGCTGAGCCCGTCCAGCGCGCTGCGGACGTGTTCGGGGGAGTTGCGGAAGGTGTCCGACAGCGTCGTGAAGCTGTCCGCGAGCTGCTTCGTGTCGATCGCGCCCACCGTGTCGGCGAGGCCGTTGAAGGCGTCGGTGACGTCGTAGGGCGTGACGGTCCGGGTCCGGGGGATCGGCCGGGCGGGGTTCTGCACGCCGTCGCCGGTCGGGTTCAGCGCGAGGAACTTGCGGCCCAGCAACGTCTTGATCTTGATCTCGGCGGACGTGCGGTCGCCGATCCAGGCGTCCTTGACGCGGAAGGAGACGAGGACGTGGTCGTCGGCCAGCGCGACGTCCCGCACCTCGCCGACCTTGATGCCGGCGATCCGGACCTCGTCGTCCGGCTGCAGGCCCGCGGCCTCGGTGAACTCGGCCTCGTAGGTGGTGCCGCCGCCGACGATCGGCAGGTTGTCGTAGTTGAACGTCACGGTGAGCAGCGCGGCCAGCGCGACGCTGCCGATCACCCCGAGGACGATCGGGTTGCGCTCCTTGAAGGACTTCACGACTCACACCTCGGCGTCGGGACGTACACGCCGCGCTGGGGCTTCGTTTCCAGCACCGCGCGGCAGAGGAAGAAGTTCATCCACGTTCCGTACGAGGCGACGCGGCCGATCTCGTTGAACTTGACGGGCAGGTTGGTCAGGAAGCTGTCCACATCGGACTGGTTCTCGGCGAGCGTCCCGGCGACGCCCCGCAGGCCCGCGATGCTGTCCTTCAGCGGCGGCCTGGCCTGCTCGAACAGCCCGGCGGTGGACTGCGTGAGGTCGCCGATCCCGCTGATGGCGTCGCCGATCGCGACGCGGTCGCCGGCCAGCCCGGACACCAGCTGCCGCAGCGTGGACACGAGGTTCGCCAGCGCGTCGCCCTTGCCGTTGACGGTCTTCAGGACCGTGTTGAGGTTCCCGATCACCTCGCCGATCACCTGGTCGCGCCCGGCGAGGGTGGTGGTCAGCGAGCCGGTGTGGGCGAGCAGGCTCTCGACGGTGCCGCCCTCGCCCTGCAGCACCTGGACGATTTCGCCGGAGAGCTCGTTGACGTCGTTCGGCGACAGCGCCTGGAACAGCGGCTTGAAGCCGTTGAACAGGTCGGTGAGGTCCAGCGCCGGCGTCGTGCGGTCCAGGGGGATTTCGCCGCCTTCGGGCAGCTGGGCGCGCGTGGCGGTGGTCCCGCGCTCGAGGGCGATGTAGCGCTGCCCGACCATGTTGCGGTACTTGATGACCGCCTTGACGTCGGCGGGCAGCCGCCGTCCCTGGTCGAGCGAGAACCCGACCAGCGCCCGGTTGTGGTCGCTGATCTCCAGCGACTCGACCTGGCCGACGCGGACGCCGGAGATGCGCACGTCGTCGCCGACGTTGAGCGAGGTGGCGTCGAGGAACTTCGCCGTGTAGCGCTCGGTGGCGCCGACGCCGGAGTTCGTGATGGACACGGCCAGCAGCGTCGTCGCGAGCGCCGTGACGACGATGAAGATCAGGCTCTTGATCAGCGGGGCGGCGATGTTCCTCACTTGAGCGTCACCTCCGTGCCGCGGTAGAGCGGCCCGACGAGCACGCTGCTCCAGGCCGGGACCTGGGCCGTCGGCACCCCGATCGACGGCGCGACGAGCGTGGCCAGCAGCTGCTGCTCCTGCGGCGAGTTCGCGACGCCGAGGTCGCCCTCGCCGCCGGTGAGGAGCGGGTGCCCGCCCGTGCCGGGCGCCGTCGCGGCGGTGCCGGTGGTCGGGGCGACGCCGGAGGGGTAGCAGCGCGGCTCGCCGCCGGCGGTGTAGCGCGGGTCGTCCTTGCCGGGCAGGTACTTCCCGCTGTCGGTGGTGACCGCGACGTCGGCGTGCAGGCCCGGCTCCGTCGTGCCCGCGCCGAGGACCTTGTCCATGGATTCCCTGAGTGCGTTGAGCGAGCCGAGCGTGCACGCGAAGCTGGGGGAGTACTTCGCGGCGATCTCCAGTGGCGCGCGGCTGTCGGCGGCCAGCGAGATGAGGTTGTCGCGGTTGTTGGCCAGGAAGGTGGTGACCTCCTGCGAGGACGACGTCACCTGCTGGTACACCCCGGCCAGGTCGGCCTGCTTCTCCTTGACCGTGTCGAGCGTGACAGCCGAGGCGGTGAGCGCGTCGAGCAGGTCGGGCGCGATGTCGCCGTACAGGCGGGAAACCGTGGCGAGGTCCCGGATGTCCGAGGTCAGCTGCGGCAGGTCCGGGTTGAACTCCTTGAGGTACGCGTCGGCGGTGCCGATCGTCCGGCCGAGCTGTTCGCCGCGGCCCTCCAGCGCCGTGGACACCGCGGTCAGCGTCGTCGCGAGCTTCTGCGGCTGGACGGCCTGCAGCACCGGGAGCAGGTTGTCGAAGACCCGTTCCAGCTCGATCGCGTTCGCCGAGCGGTCCTGCTCGATGACGTCGCCGGCGACCAGGTGCGGGGCGCGTTCGCCGTCCGGGATGGACAGCTGGACGTACCGCTCGCCGAACAGCGTCTTCGGCACGAGCAGCGCGGAGACGTTGCGCGGCAGCATGTCCACCTTGCCCGGCTCCAGAGCAAGCGCTATCTCGGCGCCCTGCGGGGTGGCCCGGACGTCGCGGATCTCCCCGACGAGCACGCCGCGGGCCTTGACCTGGCCGCCCGCGGAGAGCTGGTTGCCGATCCGGCTCGCCTTGAGCGTCACCGGCACCGTGCTGACGAAGTCCTTGTCGTACACCTTGATCGACAGCGTCACCAGCACGCCCATCACGACCAGGAACAGCACGCCCGCGGTGCGGACCCCGGTCTTCCGGCGCGTTTCCCGCCTCATCCGGCCACCTGCACGGTTGTCGTCGCGCCCCAGATCGCCAGGCTGAGGAAGAAGTCCAGCACGCTGATCGCGACGATCGCGGTGCGCACCGCGCGCCCGACCGCGACCCCGACGCCGGCCGGGCCGCCGCTCGCGCGGAAGCCGTAGTAGCAGTGCGCCAGCACCACGACGACGCTGAACACCAGGACCTTCCCGAACGACCACAGCACGTCGCCGGGCGGGAGGAACAGCAGGAAGTAGTGGTCGTAGGTGCCCGCGGACTGGCCGAAGAACCAGACGGTGATCTGCCGCGAGGCGAGGTAGCTCGACAGCAGCCCGATCGCGTAGAGCGGGATGACGGCGAGGAACCCGGCGATGACCCGCGTCGTCACCAGGTACGGGACGCTGGGGATGCCCATGACCTCCAGGGCGTCGATCTCCTCCGAGATCCGCATCGCGCCGAGCTGCGCGGTGAACCCGCAGCCGACGGTGGCGCTCAACGCGAGCCCGGACACCAGCGGCGCGATCTCGCGGGTGTTGAAGTAGGCGGAGACGAACCCGGCGAACGCCGAGGTGCCGACCTGGTTGAGCGCGGAGTAGCCCTGCAGGCCGACGACCGTGCCGGTGGCGACGGTCATCCCGATCATCACGCCGATCGTGCCGCCGATGACGGCCAGCGCGCCGCTGCCGAAGCTGACCTCGGCCAGCAGCCGCACGATTTCGCGCAGGTAGCGGCGGATCGCGCGCGGGGTCCAGGCGATCGCGCGGAGGAAGAACAGGATCTGGTCGCCGAGGGTGTCGAGGAAGCCGAACCGGCGGTCGACGGCCTCGCGCACGCGGGTGCCGCGGGTGGGGACTTCCGTCGTCGTCACGATCAGCTCCCCTTGGGCGGCACGAGTTGCAGGTAGACGGTGGTGAGCACGAGGTTCAGCACGAACAGGAGCAGGAACGTGATGACCACCGACTGGTTCACCGCGTCGCCGACGCCCTTCGGCCCGCCCTTCGGGTTGAGCCCGCGGTAGGCGGCGACGACCCCGGCGACGAAGCCGAAGATGAGGGCCTTGATCTCGCTGATCCACAGGTCGGGCAGCTGGGCGAGAGCGGAGAAGCTCGCCAGGTACGCGCCCGGGGTGCCGTGCTGCATGATCACGTTGAAGAAGTAGCCGCCGAGCACGCCGACGACGCTCACCATGCCGTTGAGGAAGACGGCGACCCCCATGGCGGCGAGCACCCGCGGCACGATCAGCCGCTGGACCGGCGAGACGCCGAGCACCTCCATCGCGTCGATCTCTTCGCGGATGGTGCGGGAACCGAGGTCGGCGCACATCGCGCTGCCGCCGGCCCCGGCGATGAGCAGCGCCGTGACGATCGGGCTGGCCTGCTGGATGATCGCGAGCACGCTCGCCGCGCCGGTGAACGACTGTGCGCCGATCTGCGTGGTCAGCGACCCGATGTGCAGCGCGATGACCGCGCCGAACGGGATCGAGACCAGCGCCGTCGGCAGGATCGAGACGCTCGCGATGAACCAGAACTGCTGGATCAGCTCGCGCAGCTGGAACGGGCGGCGGAACGTCAGCCGGACGACGTCGAGGCCGAGCCCGTAGAGCCGTCCGGTCTGCCGCAGCGCGGCGGCCCCGGGGAACGACGCCGTCGTCGTCCGTTCGGCCATTGGTGTGCCTCCCCAGCGGTTTCGCCGGCACGTCGAATACACCCGAGTCGAGCAAAGGGAAATGGTCCGAACGGGGTAACAATTGTCGGCCATTCACGGTCTCGGGGGTCGCCGTGCCGTTTCCTACTGGTCGGTACGCTAACGACGGCCTTGCTGGGAGACAAGAACTTGAGCAGGATCACGCGGTCACGGGCTGGTAACCGCGTATTTATTGTCGAGTACTGACAAACGGACCGGATCTTGTTGTCAGCGGAGGAAAAGAAATTCCCGTCCCGGGTGCGGGAGAGGTGCCGGACCTGCGCGGACGTGACCATTCCCGCGCACGGGAACGCCCCGGGCCGCCCGGCAGGCAGGGTAGGCCGGGCGGGCCGGGGCGTCCAGGCGGCTCAGGCCTTGAGGCCGGCGATCAGCTCGTAGGAGCGGACCCGGTCGGCGTGGCCGTGCACCATCGTCGTGATCATCAGCTCGTCCGCGCCGGTGTCGGCCAGCAGCTGCTCCAGTCCCTTGTGGACCGTCTCCGGCGAGCCGACGATGCTCGAGCCGAAGCGCTCGGCGAGGAACGCGCGGTCCATCTCGGTGTACGGGTATTCCGCGGCTTCCTCCGGCGTCGGCAGCGCGATCGGGCGGCCGCGGCGGAGGCTGAGGAACGTCAGGCCGCTCGGGCCGGCCAGGAAGCGGGCGCGCTCGTCCGTCTCGGCGGCGACCACCGACACGCCCAGCATCACGTGCGGCTCGTCCAGGACCCCGGGCCGGAAGTTCTCGCGGTAGAGCTGGACCGCCGGGATGGTGTTCTCGGCGGCGAAGTGGTGCGCGAAGGAGAACGGCAGCCCGAGGCGTCCGGCCAGCTGGGCGCTGAAGCCGCTCGACCCGAGCAGCCACACCGGCGGCTGGTTGCCCTCGGCGACCACGGCGTTGACGCCCCGGGCCTCCGAATGGGTGAAGTAGCCGATCAGTTCCTGGAGGTGCTCCGGGAAGTTCTCCGCGGACAGCCCGCCCGGGCCGCGCAGCGCCAGCGCGGTGCGCTGGTCCGTGCCGGGCGCGCGGCCGATGCCGAGGTCGATCCGGCCCGGGTGGAACGCCTCCAGGGTGCCGAACTGCTCGGCGACGACCAGCGGCGCGTGGTTGGGCAGCATGACCCCGCCCGAGCCGACGCGGATCCGCTCGGTCGCGTCGGCGACGTGGCCGATCAGCACGGCCGTCGCCGAGCTGGCGATGCCGGGCATGTTGTGGTGCTCGGCCAGCCAGTAGCGGTGGTAGCCCAGCCGTTCCGCGGCGCGGGCGAGGTCGAGGGTGTTGCGCAGCGTCTCGCCGACGGTGTTCCCCTCCGAGACGGGGGACAGGTCGAGCACGGACAGCGGCACGTCAGGCAGTGAGCTCACAACCGGGGTCAACGCCCCGGTGCCGCCATTGCTTCCCGCAACACGGCCGGATCGTCCCCGCTGAACGCCACGACGCCGTCCGGGCGCACGAGCAGCGCGTCGGCCGGGGCGTCCGGGCAGCCGGCTGTGACGATCTTCACGTGCGGCCCGGCGGCTTCGCGAAGGTCGGCGCGGTCGGCGAAGTCGAACAGCACCGGCCGCGCGGCGCGCATGATCTCGGCCACCCGGGTGGCCCGGCCGCCGACGGTCAGCGGCAGGTCGGGCACGTACGGCAGGGCGTCGGCGTCCCGCAGCAGCCCGGCCAGGTGCCGAGTCGGCTCTTCGAACGCCGCCAGTTCGCCGAAGAGCGTCCGCAGGGCGTCGCCGTCCTCGCCGGTCAGGCGGTCGAGCAGGGCCTGGACGCGGGTCTGCGTCAACGTCCGCGCGGCCACCGGGTGGCGCTCGTCGTGGTAGGTGTCGAGCAAGCGGTCGCCGGCTTCGCCGCGGACGACGGCGGCGAGCTTCCAGCCGAGGTTGACCGCGTCCAGCAGCCCGACGTTGAGCGAGGAGCCGCCGGCCGGGAAGAGGTGCGCGGCGTCGCCGGCGAGCAGCACACTCCCGGCGCGGTACCGCTCGGCGAGCCGGGCCGAACTCACCGTTCGCGACAGCCACAGCGGTTCACCGAGCGGCAGGTCGGTGCCCAGAACGCGCCGGACGGCGTCGCGGAACTCGTCGAGGGTCGGTTCGCCCGGCGGCTCCGGCGTCACCTCGCGGACACCGGCGATCACGACGCCCGGCGTCAGCGACGTCACCAGCACGCGGCCGGCGGGACGGCGGTTCCAGCCCCGCGCGAGGCCTGCCGTGGTGGTGAAGAGGTCGAACGGCGCGTCCGTCCGGAAGTGCCCGAGGCGCAGCAGTTCTTCGTCCGTGGTGCCGGGGAAGCCGATGCCGGCGAGTTCGCGGACGCGGCTGTGCGCGCCGTCGCAGCCGACGACGTACCGGGCCGTCAGGCGGTATTCGCCGTCCGGGCCGCGGACGGTGAGGGGGTCGAGGGCGAGCAGTTCGTGACCGCGCCGGATCTCGGCGCCGAGTTCGGTGGTGCGTTCGGCCAGGAGGGCCTCCATGCGCGGCTGCTGCAGCATGAGCCCGCGCAGCGGCGCGCCGTCGAGCTTGGTGAAGTCCAGGGGGATCGGCCCGAAGGGGAAGCCGGGGAACGGCCCGGCGAACGGGGCTTCGGCCCGGAACCGGTCGAGGAGCCCCCGGTGGTCCAGCTGCTCGACGATCCGGCCGCCGAGCCCGTTCGCGCGCGGCCGCCCGTCCGGGGCGGCCCGCCGGTCCAGCACCGCCACCGTGGCTCCGCCGAGCCGCAGCTCCGCCGCCAGCATCAGGCCCACCGGGCCAGCCCCGATCACCGCGACATCCATGACGCCCTCCTTTGTCAGTTCAAACTGACATGTATGTCAGGCTAGACTGACACCCCATGGAAGCGGAAGAGCTTTCGGGGCGGGTTTCGGAAACCGACCCCGCGGTCGCGCTGCGGGCCGTCGGCGCGCTGCACCGGCTCGCCGAGCAGGTCGAGGCGGCGGCCGTCGCGCACGCCAGGGAACGCGGCTGGTCGTGGGAGCAGATCGGGGACGCCCTCGGCGTCGCCCGCCAGTCCGTGCACGCGAAGTACGGGAAGTGAGGCCGCCGTGCTCGACCGGTTGATCGCCAAGAGCCCGTTCGCCACGGTGGTGACGGCGGCCCTGGAGGAGTCCCGCCGCCGCGGCGACCGCCGGCTCGGCACCGAGCACCTGCTGCTCGGCCTCCTCCACCACCCGGACGGCGCCCGGGCCCTCGGTGTCGACCTGGCCACCGCGCGAGCGGCCCTCGACAGCTTGGACCGGGCGGCCCTGGCCGCACTGGGCATCGAGGTGGAGGGCCTGCGCCCGGCGGTGGTGACGCCGCCCCGCCGCGCCCGGGTGACCCCGGGGGCGTTGACGTCGAACGCGCGCGCGGTGGTCAACGAGGCGATCCGCGGGATGCCGAAGCCCCGCGACCCGCTCGCCCTGCTGCGGGTCCTGCTGACGGCGACGCCGCCCGATCCGGCGGCGGACCTGCTCGCGGAGCTCGGTGTGGATCGCGAGGCTGTCCGCCGTCGGCTGGGTTCGCCTGCCTGATCGGCCCGATCTGCTCGCGGAGCTCGGTGTGGATCGCGACGCTGTCCGCCGTCGGCCGGGTTCGCCTGCCTGATCGGCCCGATCTGCTCGCCGAACTCCGCGTCGGCCGCCTCGCTGTTCGCCGTCGGCTGGATCCGGCCACCTGATCGCGCGCGATTGGCTACGGTGGGCGAACCGGAAAGAGAAAAACCGGCGAAACAGGAGGACGGGTGCCGCGTCCGGAGCGACCCTTGGATCCCGGGGACGATCTGCTGACCGAATTCGCCGCCGATCTCCGGCGTTTGCGCGAGAGCGCCGGGAATCCGACCTACCGCGAGCTCGGGCGGCGCGCGCACTACTCGGCAGGCACGCTGTCCGAAGCCGCCGGTGGGCGGAAACTCCCCAGCCTGGCCGTCACTTTGGCGTACGTCCGGGCCTGCGGCGGGGTGCCGGGGGAATGGGAGGAGCGCTGGCACGCCGTCGCCGACGAGTCGCGCCGGGACGGTGCCGATTCACCGCCCGAGCCGGCATCAGGGGAAATTCCGCCGTACGTGGGGCTGGCCGCATTCGGGCCCGCCGACGCGAGCCGATTCTTCGGCCGGGAGCGGCTGGTCGAAAAGCTCACCGCGCGGCTTTCGAGACAGCGTTTTCTCGCCGTCCTCGGCGCGTCCGGCTCGGGAAAGTCGTCGCTGCTGCGGGCGGGTCTCCTGCCCGCCGTGAAGGGGCCGGCCGTGCTGCTCACCCCGGGCGCCCGGCCGCTGCAGGAGTGCGCCGTCAAGTTCGCCGCCGCGCTCGGCGTCGCGGCCGGTGCCCTGCTCGACGACTTCGCCGCGCACCCGCGCAACCTCGGCCTCGCCGCCCGCCAGCTGGTCGACGGCGAAGACACCGACGTCGTGCTCGTCGTCGACCAGTTCGAAGAGGTGTTCACCCTCTGCCAGGACCAGCAGGACCGTGCGCAGTTCCTCGACGCGCTCGTCACCGCGACCACCGAGCCCGGCAGCCGGATCCGGGTGGTGCTCGGCATCCGCACCGACTTCTACACCCACTGCGCGCGGCACCCGGAGCTCGCCGAAGCCATGCAGGACGCGCAGGTCCTCGTCGGCCCGATGACCACCGAGGAGCTCCGGCAGGCGATCTCGCGGCCCGCCGTCGACGCCGGCTACCGCGTCGAGAACGCGCTCGTCTCCCGGCTCGTCGCGGACGCCACCGGCCAGCCCGGCGTGCTGCCGCTGCTTTCGCACGCGCTGCTGGAGACGTGGCGACGCCGCCGCGGCACCACGCTCACCCTCGCCGGGTACGAGTCCACCGGCGGCATCGAACGGGCCGTCGCGCAGACGTCGGAAGGCACCTTCGCGACGCTGTCGGGCCGTCAGCAGCGGCTGGCGCGGCAGGTCTTCCTCCGGATGACCGCGCTCGGCGAAGGTACCGAAGACACGAAGCGCCGCATCAGCCGCGCCGAGCTGGACACCGACGACGAGGACACCGCCGTCGTGCTCGGCGAGCTGGCCGCGGCGCGGCTGGTGACCCTCGACGACACCGGCATCGAAATCGCCCACGAGGCCCTCATCCGCGGCTGGCCGCGCCTGCGCGAGTGGCTCACCGAAGACCGCGAGGGCCTGCGCGTCCACCGCCAGCTCACCGAGGCGACCGACGCCTGGGAGTCGGTCGACGAGGACCCCGGCTGGCTCTACCGCGGCACCCGCCTGGCCATCGCGCGGGAGTGGGCCGCGCGCCAGGATTCCGCGCTGTCCCAGCGGGAACGGCGGTTCCTCGACGCCAGCCTCGCCGTCGAGCACGCCGAACAGGCGCGCGACCGCCGCCGCACCCGGCGGCTCCGGCAGCTGGTCGCGCTGCTCGCGGTCCTGCTGGTCGTCGCCGTGGCCGCCACCGCCTACGCCGTGCGCGCCGAGACCACGGCCACCGACCAGCGCAACAGCGCGCTCGCCCAGAAGGTCGCCGGCGAGGCGCTGGCCATGCGCGCCACCAACCCGGCGCTCGCCGCGCAGCTCGCCCTCGCCGCGTACCGCCTCGATCCGAGCGCCGACGCGCGCAGCTCCGTGCTCGGCATGTTCGGGACGCCGTACTCGACGCGGCTCACCGGGCACACCGGCCGGATCAACACCGTCGCCCTGCGCCCGGACGGCCAGGTCATGGTCACCGCCAGCTGGGACGGCACGGCCCGGCTCTGGGACGTCCACGACCGGCACCACCCGGCGCCGCTGGGCACGCTCGCCGGGCACAACGGCAACGTCAACAACGTCGCCTTCTCGGCCGACGGCCGGACCGTCGCGACCGCGGGCTTCGACGGCACCGTCCGCGTCTGGGACGTCACCGACCCGGCCCGGCCGGGCCCCGGCGTCGTCTTCGAACAGCACCCAGGCAAGTCGTACGCGGTTGCGTTCAGCCCGGTGGCGCCGCTGCTCGCGACCGGCGACGTCGCCGGGACGCTCCGGCTGTACGACGTCGCGGACCCCGCCCACCCGAGGCCGGTGGGGGAGCTGACCGGGCACACCTCGTACGTCAACAACCTCGCGTTCAGCGCCGACGGCCGGCTGCTCGCCTCCGCGTCGGCCGACAAGACCGCGCGCGTCTGGGACGTCGCTTCGCGGCGCCAGCTCGGCATCGCGGCCGGGCACACCGACGTCGTGCACGCGGTGGCGTTCAGCCCCGGCGGGCACGTCCTCGCCACGGCGAGCCAGGACCAGACCGCGCGCCTGTGGGACGTCACCGACCCGGCTCGCCCGGCCCAGCTCGCGTCGCTCGGCGCGCACAAGGCGATCGTCCGGTCGGTCGCGTTCACCGCCGACGGGCGCACCCTCGCCACCACCGGCTTCGACCGCACCGCCCGGCTGTGGGACGTCGGCGACCCGCGGCAGCCGCGCGAGCTGCCGTCCCTGCCCGGGCACACCGGCGCCGTCGTCTCCGCGGTGTTCACCCGCGACGGCCGCACGCTCGCCACGGCCAGCGACGACCAGACCGCCCGGCTGTGGGACCTGCCCGGCCCCGGCATCCCCGCGCACACGGCGCAGACGTGCCACGCCGCCTTCGGCCGCGGGGTGCTCGCCACCGGCGGCTACGACGAGGTGGTGCGGCTGCACGACGTCACCGACCAGGCCGCGCCGCGCCCGCTGGCCACGATCGGCGGCTTCGGCGACGCGGTCTGCGGCGTCGCGATCAGCCCGGACGGCCGGACCCTGGCCACCGGCAGCTGGGACCACACGATGACGCTGCGGGACATCACCGACGCGCGGCACCCCGGGCCGCCGGTGGTGTTCAACCGGCTGCACGACGACGTCGACGCGGTCGCGTTCAGCCCGGACGGGCGGCTGCTCGCCACGGCGGGCGACGGCCACACCGCCCGCCTCTGGGACCTCTCCGACCGCCTGCGGCCGGTGGAGATCGCCCGGCTGGAAGGCCACGACGACGACGTCCACACGCTCGCCTTCAGCCCCGACGGCCGGACCCTCGCCAGCGCCGGCTGGGACCACACGGCGCGGTTGTGGGACATCTCGGCACCCCGGGCCCCGCGGCCGCTGGCGAAGCTCGAAGGGCACACGGACACGGTCTACTCGATCGCGTACAGCCCCGACGGCCGGTACGTCGCCACCGCGGGCGCCGACCGCTCGGTCCGCCTCTGGGACGTCGCCGACCCGGCCGCCGCGCGCCTCGCGGCGGTCCTCACCGGCCACACCGACAACGTCCTGTCGGTGTCCTTCAGCGGCGACAGCCGCACCCTGGCGTCCGGCAGCTACGACCGCACCATCCGGCTGTGGGACGTCGCCCGCCGCGAGCCGTACGCGGTCCTGCCCGAGGAACACGACCGCGTCTACGCCGTGCGGTACGCGCCGGACGGCCACACGCTGGCCGGGACCGTCGCGGACGGCACGGTACGGTTGTGGGAAACCGATCCTGACCGGGCGGCCGAAAGAATCTGTGCGGTGGCGGCACCCCGGATCACGGACGCCGAGTGGACGGCCAGCCTCCCCGGCCTCGATTACGCGCCACCCTGCCCCTGACGGGTTGTTCGGCGTTGTTGTTCGGTGGCCGAGCGCGGACACCGAACAACCCGGATCGGATAGACATGCCCTCGGACGGAGAACGTCCCCAAAGACGAACACTCACCGGGGGTCTGAAGGGCTCCTTCAAGGGCACGGGATCCCCGCCTCTCCCGCCCCTCGAAGGAGCCCTTCAGCGTGTCACGACCGCGGAAGCCGCCCTCCAGGTACGCGAACCGACCCTCGGGGTCAGGGGTGGGGGAGCCAGTCCGGGTTCGAGGCCAGGACCGTCAGCTGCTGCGTCGCCCGCGTCAGGGCCACGTACAGCACCCGGCGGCCGGTCGTCGACTCCGTGATCAGGTCCACCGGCTCGACCAGCACCACCGCGTCGTACTCCAGGCCCTTCGAATCCAGGCTGCCGACGACCTTCAGCCGTTCGTCCGCCTGATCCGACAACCAGCCCGCGACCTCCGGCACCCGGTCCATCGCCGTGATGACGCCGACCGTGCCCTCCACGGCGCCCAGCAGCTCCTTGACCGCCGCCTGCGTCGCGGCCGCCAGGCCCGCCGCCTCCACCGGGCGGACGTCCGGCACCACGCCGGTCTTGCGGACCGCCGCCGGCAGCTCGTCCGCCTCCGCGTGCCCGGCCACCACCTTCGCCGCCAGGTCGAAGATCTCCGCCGAGTTCCGGTAGTTCGTCCGCAGCGTGAACCGCCGCCGGGTCGTCTTCACCCCGAACGCCTGGTCGCGCGCCTGCGCCGCCTCCGCCGGGTCCGGCCACGAGCTCTGCACCGGGTCGCCGACCACCGTCCAGCTCGCGTACTTCCCGCGCCGGCCCACCATCCGCCACTGCATCGGCGAAAGGTCCTGCGACTCGTCGACGACCACGTGCGAGTACTCGTCGTAGTGCTCGGGTCGCGTCGGGGCGCCGCCGGACCGCTGCGGCTCCACCTCGATCACCTGCCGCCGCTTGCGCTTCGGCGGCGGGCCGATCAGCACCCGCAGCTCGTCCAGCAGCGCCACGTCCGCGATCGACCAGCCCCGCGAGCGGTCCGCGAAGTCCGCCGCCAGCAGCGAGATCTCGTGCCGGTTCAGCACGCCCTTCGCCACCGACGCCAGCCGCTTCTCCTCGCCCAGCCACTTCAGGATCTGCGCCGGGTACAGCACCGGCCACCACACCACCAGGAACCGGTGGAAGTCGATCCGCTCACCCAGGTCGGTGATCAGCTCCGCCCGGTCGAACGGCTTCCCGTCGGCCTTCGCGTACTCCTCGGCCTTCGACGCCAGCGCGTCCAGCAGCAGCTCGGCCGCCCGGATCCGCGACCGGTTCGGCGGCGCGCCCTGCGTGTGGGCCTTGCGGCGCACCTTCTCCAGGTCCCGCGCCGAGAGCTTGAGCACCTCGCCGCGGTAGACGATCCGCATCTCCTCCGGCGCCCCCGGCGGCGTGTCCCGCAACGCCCGCAGCAGCACCTTCCGCATCCGCAGCGACCCCTTGACCGCCGCCAGCGGGGCCGCGTCCTGCCGCGTCGCCTCCAGGCCGTCGAGGACTTCGCCGAGCGCGCGCAGTTCGACGTTCGTCTCCCCCATCGAGGGGAGGACCCGCGAGATGTAGCTGGTGAACACGCCGGACGGACCGATCACCAGCACGCCGGCGCCGCCGAGCTGACGCCGGTGCCGGTACAGCAGGTAGGCCGCGCGGTGCAGGGCCACGGCGGTCTTGCCGGTGCCCGGCCCGCCGGTGATCTCGGTGACCCCGCGCCACGGCGCCCGGATCACCTCGTCCTGCTCCTTCTGGATGGTGGCGACGATGTCGCGCATCTTCTCGCCGCGCGAACGCCCCAGGGCGGCCATCAGCGCGCCCTCGCCGACGATCTGCATGTCCTCGGGCACGGCGTCGGCGATCAGCACGTCGTCGTCGACGTCCAGCACGTTCTGGCCCGAGCAGCGGATCACGCGCCGCCGCACGACGTCCATCGGCTCCTCGGCCGTGGCCTGGTAGAACGCGGCCGCGGCCGGCGCGCGCCAGTCCGTGACGAGGTTGTCGAACTCGGCGTCGCGGATGCCGAGCCTGCCGACGTACACGCGCTCGGCGTCCTGGAGGTGGTCGAGCCTGCCGAAGACGAGCCCCTCGTACTCGGCGTCGAGCGTCTGCAGCGTCTGGTTGGCGTGGTAGACCATCATGTCGCGCTCGAACAGCATCGACGCCTGCTCGAAGATCGCTTCGCGCTGCGCACCCTGGCCGATTTCGTAGCCCTTCGTGCGCATCGCCTCGGCTTGGGCCCGCAGTTCGTCCAGACGGGTGTACACGCGATCGACGTGGGCTTGTTCGATGGCGATCTCGGCCCGTCTGACCCGAGGTTCCGACACGCATGGCTCCTTGACAGCTCTGGATCGCCTCCGAGGGCGAAGAACGACTCTACGCGTTGGGCGCGACGGGGACACCCGTGTCCCGGTTCTGAGTGCCGCGCGTCATCCCCCCACAATCGGGGGGTGACGAGGATCGTGGCCGGGACGGCGGGCGGGCGGCGGCTGAAGGTGCCGCCGAAGGGCACCCGGCCGACTTCGGAGCGCGTAAGGGAAGCCCTGTTCAACGCCCTGGAGACAGCGGGGGAGCTGGACGGCGCCCACGTCCTCGACCTCTACGCCGGGTCCGGCGCGCTCGGCCTCGAGGCCCTTTCCCGCGGCGCCGCCGACGCCCTCTTCGTGGAGGCCGACCGGCGCGCGGTGGACGTCCTGCGCGGCAACGTCGCGGCGCTGGGCCTGGGCGGCACGGTCCGCGCCGGGCAGGTCGAGGCGGTGGTCGCCGCGCCCGCGCCCCAGGCGTTCGACCTCGTGCTGGCCGACCCGCCGTACGCGGTCGACGCGGCCGCGCTCGGGAGGCTGCTCGCGGCGCTGGCCGCGGGCGGCTGGCTGGGCGGGAGCGCGCTGGTCGTCGTCGAACGCGCCGCGCGCGACGGCGAGCCGGACTGGCCGGCGGGCTTCGAACCGTCGCGCGCGAAGAAGTACGGCGACACGGCCGTCTTCTGGGCGGAGTACACAGCTGTGGCGTGAGCCACTCGCGCAAGAGCGGGCGCGGCGCCGCGCGGCACGGTAGCGTCCGCGCCATGCGGCGTGCGGTCTGTCCCGGTTCCTACGATCCGGCCACCAACGGGCACCTCGACATCATCGAGCGGGCGAGCCGGTTGTTCGACGAGGTCGTCGTCGCGGTGGGGGTGAACAAGAGCAAGAAGGGCCTCTTCGAGGTCGAGGAGCGCCTGGAGATGCTGCGCGAGATCACCGCGAAGCTGCCGAACGTGCGGATCGACTCGTGGGAGGGCCTGCTGGTCGACTACTGCCGCGACAACGACATCGCGGCGGTCGCCAAGGGCCTGCGCTCGGTCAGCGACTTCGACTACGAGCTGCAGATGGCGCAGATGAACCGCGAGCTCACCGGCGTCGAGACGCTGCTGATGGCGAACAACCCGGCGTACGGGTTCGTGTCCAGTTCGCTCGTCAAGGAGGTCGCGGCCCTCGGCGGCGACATCGAGCACCTGGTGCCGCCCGTCGTCTACGACCGGCTTTCGGAGAAGTTCCCGAAGCTCGGGCGCTGACCCTCCACACCGGACTTCCCGCAACCCGGGCGTCCGGTCCCCGTCGATCGGCCCCGTCCGTTCGTCGGGACTTGGCCCGGCCGGGGCGGGAGTTCACGTTCTCGTCTTCTGGCGATCATCCGATCGGGTTACGGTCCGAAAATGACCAACTACCGATCACGCCTGGTCGCGGTCCTCTTCGCGCTCCTGGCCACGCTGTTCGCCGGGGCCACCGCCGCCGAAGCGGTGCCGAGTTCACCGGCCGTCGCCGAGCAGAACGCCTGCGGGAACCTCTCCGGGTTCTCCCACACGACGCTCCCGGCCCTGCCGGCCGAAGCGACGACGACGTACAACCTGATCCAGCGGGGCGGGCCGTTCCCGTACCCGCAGAACGACGGCGTCGTCTTCGACAACCGGGAAGGCATCCTCCCGGCCTGCGCGTCGGGCTACTACCACGAGTACACGGTGCCCACGCCCGGCTCGACCAACCGCGGCACGCGCCGCATCGTGACCGGCAGCGGCGGCGAGTACTTCTACACCGGCGACCACTACGCCACCTTCAAGGTCATCGACGTCGGCGGCGGCACGACGCACGCCTGCGGCGACCTGTCCGGCCTGGCGAAGATCGGCTACTCCCAGCTCTCCGCGGCCGCGAAGACGGTCGTGGACAACGTCCGCGGCGGCGCGTCCACCGGCACGACCTACGAGAACCGCGAAGGCGTGCTCCCGGCCTGCGCGTCCGGCTACTACAGGCTGTTCGCCGTCGGCACGAACGACCGCGTGATCTCCGGCAAGGCCGGCGAGCTGGCCTACACACCCGACCACTACGCCACGTTCAAGCGGATCGACCTGAATTCCTGACCCGTGCAACGCGCCGCGCCCCCTCGTCCGTGAGGTACACCGGAACACCGACGAGGAGGCGCGATGCGGGCTGCGGACGACGCGGACTTCCGGGAGTTCGCCCGGGCACGGGCCATGGTGCTCAGGCGGACCGCGTACCTGCTGTGCGGCGACTGGCACCTGGCCGAGGACCTGGTCCAGAACGCCCTGGTGAAGCTGTACCGGACCTGGCCGAAGATCACCCGCCGCGGGCCCGTCGACAACTACGCCCGGCAGGTCCTGCTGCGCTGCTGGCTCGACGAGCAGCGACGGCCCTGGCGGCGTCGCGAACGCCGTGACGGCGTCGTGCCGGACCAGCCCTCGCCCGCGCCCGAGACCGGGATTTCCGACCCGCTCCTGCGCGCCCTCGCCGAAGTTCCCCCGAAGCAGCGCGCCGCCGTCGTGCTCCGCTACTGCGCCGACCTCCCGGCGTCGGCGGTCGCGGAGGTGCTGCGCTGCTCGGAAGGAACCGTCCGGAGCCAGGCCGCGCGCGGGCTCGAGACGCTTCGCGGCGTCCTCGAGCACAGCGCGGAGAGGAGTGCGTGATGACCGATCTCGAAACCCGCCTCAGGGACGTCCGGTTCGCGGAACCGCCGCTCGGGTTCGACCCGGACGAGGTCGCGGACCGGGGGGCCCGGCAGGCGCGCACGCGCTCCGCCGCGGTGGTGGTCCTCGCGGCCGTCTCGGTCGTGGCCGCCGCGTTGTGGTTCTGGATCCCGCCGCAGGACCGGGTGGGGCCCGCGGCGGCGCCGGTGCCGCCGTCGCTCGCCGAGCAGTCCCGGATCCGCCTGGCGCTCAGCGACGCCGTCATGCGGGCGCTGCCCGGCGTGCACGACCTGACCCTGGGCCGGTCGTCGGCCGACAGCATCGGCCCCGACCGGATGAGCGTGACGGCCGAGTTCGTCGACGCGGGCGGACGGCCCGGCAACTTCCAGCTGACGGTGCGCGGGGCGCGGGCCGCGCACCAGGTCGTCCCGGCCGACCGGCTCTGCACCGCGTCCGGCACGGCGTCGCACTGCGTCCGGCTCCCGCAGCCCGGCGGCGGCGTCCTCGTGCTCTCCGAACTCGTCTACCAGGACGAAAACGGCGCTCCGGTGCGCGAGGGCACGAACGGGTTCCTGTACCGCCCCGACGGCTCGACGGTGATCGTCACCGGCGGCCTCGGCTACCCGCTGACCGAGGAGCAGCTCACGAAGGTGATCACCGATCCGGCCTTGGCGCTGACCTAGGACTCCGGCGCCGGGCGTGGTCCCGGGGGACACGCCCGGCGCCGGTCGCGTTCACCGCTTCGGCGGCCGATCAGGGCAGACTGGTCACAGCGACAGGGGATTGGAGTTGCCGTGTACCGGGTTTTCGAGGCGCTCGACGAGCTCGTCACCATCGTCGAGGAGGCGCGCGGCGTCCCGATGACGTCCAGCTGCGTGGTGCCCCGCGGCGACGTGCTCGAACTCCTCGACGACGTCCGCGACGCACTGCCCGCGGAGATCGACGACGCCCAGGACGTCCTCGACAAGCGCGACGACCTGATCCACGCCGCCCGCAAGGAGGCGGGCGAGACGGTCGCCGGCGCGAACGCCGAGGCCGAGCGCGCGATCGCCGACGCCACGGACGAGGCGGAGCGCATCCTGGCCGACGCGCGCGCCCGCGCCGAGCAGATGCTCGCCGACGCGCACGACCAGGCCGACCGCACGGTCGCGGCGGGCCAGGCGGAGTACCAGAACCTCACGGACCGCTCCCGCGCGGAATCCGAGCGCATGGTCCAGGCCGGCCGCGACGCGTACGACCGCGCCATCGAGGACGGCCGCGCCGAGCAGGCCCGCCTGGTCGCGCAGACGGAGGTCGTCCAGGCGGCCCACGCGGAATCGGCGCGCATCGTCGACGAGGCCCACGCCGAAGCCGACCGCCAGCGAGCGGACTGCGACGCATACGTGGACGGCAAGCTGGCGGAGTTCTCGGAGCTCCTGGCCACGACGCTGCGAACGGTCGACTCGGGCCGCAACCACCTCCGCTCGCCGGCGAACCTGCCGAGTTCCGGCGGACGCCCGACGCTGTACGACTACCAGGTGTGATCCGAATCTCGCCGCTGGGTTCGCTGGCCTTTGCTCGGGCGGCGGGCTTTCGTCCGGGGTTGTCCACAGTTTCGCCTGGGTGGGGATAGCTGGCTCTGAACGGCGGCTTTGCCCGGATTTCGTGCGGGCGTCGCCGATACGCTCAATGGGGCTGGAGGTTCCCCCTGGGAGGGCGGGCCGTGGCTGGTGGGGCGGGCTCTGCGCCAAAGTGGCCTGTTCACCGCGGCACTTGCGGTCTTGCCTCGTCTCGGCCCGGTCGGCCGGACGCGTTTCCTGTCTTACTTGCCCTCGCCGTCGCAGCTCAGGTGGGCCGTGCGCGAGGGGTGGCTTGTTTCCTGCGGCACTTGCGGTCTTGCCTCGTCTCGGCCCGGTCGGCCGGACGCGTTTCCTGTCTTACTTGCCCTCGCCGTCGCAGCGCAAGTGGGCCGTGCGCGAGGGGTGGCTGGTTTACCGCGGCCCTGCGGCCTCACCCCGTCGCAACCCCGTCGGCCGGTTGCGTTCCGCGCCTCACCTGCCCTCACGCCGTCCCAGCCCAAGAGGGCCCTGCGCGAGGAGCGGCCTGTTTACCGCGGCACAGGCCTCACCCGGTCTCGACCCGATCGGCCGGATGCCTTCCCCACCTCACCTGCCCCGCCGTCCCAGCCCAAGTCGGTCCGACGCAAGGAGCGGCCCGCGCACCGCGGCCCCCCAGTCCCGACCCCGGCCGGATGCTCATCCCCCGTCCCAGCTCAAAAGCCCTCGCCAACGGTGCGTACTCTGGACTGGATGTCCGAGAACAAGACCCCCCAGCTCGACGACCGCAGCCCCTGGGTGATCGACACCCGTGAGCTCGGCCGTCACGCCGGCCTCAGCCGCGCCCTGAAGCGCAGCGTGCCGGTGGAGACGCCGCTCGGCGTCCCCGACGTCATCACCATCGACGCCGGCTCCACGCTCGAGCTCGACCTGCTCCTCGAGTCGGTCGTCGAAGGTGTGCTCGTCAGCGGCACCGCGACGGCGACGGCGAAGGGCGCCTGCGCCCGCTGCCTCGACCCGCTGACCGAGGAGGTCGAGGTCGAGGTCCAGGAGCTGTTCGCCTACCCGGGGTCGGCCACCGAGGAGACCACGGACGAGGACGAGATCCCCCGGCTGGTCGACGACCGGATCGACCTCGAGCCCATCGTGCGCGACGCCGTCGTGCTGGCCCTGCCGCTGGCGCCGCTGTGCACCGAGGACTGCGCCGGGTTGTGCATCGAGTGCGGCGTCAAGTGGGCCGATCTCGAGCCCGGACACGGGCATGAGAAGATAGACCCTCGGTGGGCCGCACTCGTGGAGCGATTCGACGAGAATGCGGGCGAGAAGCCTGCGCAGGGCCCAGCTGAGCAAGCCTGACGAGCGCCCAGCTCGTTCCGGAGGAAAGTTCGCTCGCACCGCGAGCAGACCGTCATAAGGAGATCTACTCGTGGCCGTCCCGAAGCGGAAGATGTCGCGATCCAACACGCGCTCCCGCCGCAGCCAGTGGAAGGCGGCTCCGGTGCAGCTGGTGCCCTGCTCCAACCGCGCCTGCAAGCAGCCGAAGCTCCAGCACGTCGCGTGCCCGTCGTGCGGCCAGCACAACGGCCGCCAGGTTGTCGAGCCCGCCTGATCGGGTAGCCGACATGGGGGGCAAGACGCCCGGGGGACCACCGGCCGATCCGGCGCCGTTGCTCGAAGCGCTCGGGGTCACACTCGACCCCGAGCTGCTCCGGCTGTCGCTGACCCACCGTTCGTACGCGTACGAAAACGGGGGTCTGCCGCCGAACGAGCGGCTGGAGTTCCTCGGTGACGCCGTGCTCGGCCTCGTCGTCACCGATCACCTGTACACCACACACCCCGACCTGCCCGAAGGTCAGCTCGCGAAGCTCCGTGCCAGCGTCGTCAACATGCACGCGCTGGCGCGGGTCGCCCGCGGGCTCGGCGAGGGCGGGCTCGGGGCGCACCTGCTGCTCGGCAAGGGCGAAGAGCTCACCGGCGGCCGGGACAAGGCGAGCATCCTCGCCGACGGGCTGGAAGCCGTCATCGGTGCCGTCTACCTCGAGCACGGCATCGAGATCGCCCGCAAGCTCGTGCACCACCTCTTCGACGGCCTGCTCGCCGAGGCGCCGCTGCGCGGTGCCGGGCTCGACTGGAAGACGAGCCTGCAGGAGCTGACCGCGTCGAGTGGCCTCGGCGTGCCCGAGTACAAGGTCGAGGACACGGGGCCGGACCACCGCAAGGAGTTCACGGCCACGGTCCTCATCGCCGGCCGTCCGCTCGGTCACGGCAACGGGTCGACGAAGAAGGAAGCGGAGCAGAAGGCCGCCGAGACGGCCTGGCGTTCGCTGTCGGCCGAACTCGAGGCCGAGAAGAAGGCCGAACCGGAGTCCTGATCAGCGGGAACCCGCGTTGACGTATCCGCCTGCCCCTCAGTAGCGTGTTGATCATCCGCCGCGCTCGTACTCACTGAGAGGTCTTGGCGGATGCGTCTGCTCTTCGTTCCCCTGCTCACGGCGACTCTCGTTCTCGTACCCGGGCCGGTCGCCTCGGCCGCGCAGGTCCGCGTGACGTCGCTGTCGGCGTTGCAGGCCGCTATGGACAAGGCGAACCCCGGTGACACGATCGTGCTCGCCGACGGGTCCTACTCCGCGGGCTCGACGCTCTCGATCAAGCGGTCCGGCACCAGTTCCGCGCCCGTGACGGTCGCCGCCGAGCACACCGGCCAGGCCACCATCACCGGCTCGAAGACGTTCTCCTTCGCGAGCGGCGTCTCGAACGTGGTGCTGCGGGGGTTCAAGTTCCGCAACGGAGCTTCGCTGACCGTGCCCGCCGACGCGTCGCACAACCGCCTGACCCGCAACGACTTCCAGCTCACGAGCGACGGCAACTGGGTCACCGTCAGCGGTGACGACACGGTGGTCGACCGCAACGTCTTCCAGAACCGCACCACCCAGGGCGTGTTCCTGCAGATCCTCGGGCCGTCCGACGCCATGGCGAAGCGCGTCCACGTGCACCACAACTACTTCTACAACCACCAGTTCTCCGGCTCGAACGGCGGTGAGTCGATCCGGCTCGGGCTGAGCAACCACCAGTCGTACACGGCGAACGCGCTGATCGAGAACAACCTCTTCGAGAAAGCCGACGGCGACAGCGAAGCGATTTCCGTCAAGTCGTCGGACAACGTCGTGCGGTACAACACGATCCGCGACAGCAAGGGCTACATCGTGCTGCGCCACGGCAACCGCAGCGTCGTCGAGGGCAACCTCCTGTTCGGGTCGGGCATCCGGTTCCACGGCAACGACCACAAGGTCGTGAACAACTACGTCGCCAACACCGGTGGCCGCGCGATCGTGTTCGGCTCCGGTGACGAAGCCGACAGCGGCCCGACGAGCAAGCTCCACGACCGCCCGGACCGCGTGACGGTCGCGTACAACACGGTGCTGGGTTCGAACAGCGTCATCGACGGCGACGGCGGCGACTTCAAGCCGAAGGACTGCGTGGTCGCGGACAACATCGTCAAGGGCACGTCCGGCACGCTGGTGACGCTGCCGAGCGGGTCGACCGTGAAGTACGAGGGCAACATCACCTACGGCGGTTCGGCCGGGATCCCGTCGAAGGCGGTCGACCCGAAGCTGGTCAAGGACGCGGCGGGCCTGTACCGGCTGGCCCCGGGCAGCCCGGCGATCGACGCCGGCGCCGGGTCGTACCCGTCGGCGGCGAAGGACTTCGACCTGCAGGCCCGCAGCGGCGCGTTCGACGTCGGCGCCGACGAGTACTTCGCGTCGGGCGCCACCCGGGTGCCGCTGACCAAGGCCGACGTCGGGCCGTCGGCGCCCTGACGGCGTCGCTCAAAAAACTGTCGTACCCGGCGGGCACAATGGCCGCATGCCCGAACTCCCCGAGGTCGAAGTCGTCCGCCTGGGCCTGCAGGCGCACGTCGCGGGCCGGACCATCCGCGAGGCGGAGGTCCTCCACCCGCGTGCCATCCGCCGCCACGCCCTGGGCGCGGAGGACTTCACGCAGCGCCTCAGCGGCACGCGCGTCGAGGCGGCGCGGCGCCGCGGGAAGTACCTGTGGCTGGAGCTGTCCGACAAGGAGGCGCTGCTGGCCCACCTCGGGATGAGCGGGCAGATGCTCGTCCAGCCCGCGGACGCGCCGGACGAAAAGCACCTGCGGGCGCGGCTGCGCTTCGACGACGACGGGCCGGAGCTGCGCTTCGTCGACCAGCGGACGTTCGGCGGCCTGGCGCTCGACGACCTCCACGACGTCGGCGGCGACGTGCTGCTGCCCGACACGATCGCGCACATCGCGCGCGACCCGATGGACCCGGAGTTCGACCTCGACACGGCCGTGCGCGCGCTGCGGTCCCGGCGCACCGAGGTCAAACGGGCCCTGCTCGACCAGACGCTGGTGTCCGGCATCGGCAACATCTACGCGGACGAAGCCCTCTGGCGCGCTCGCCTGCACTGGTCCCGGCCGACGGAAAAGCTTTCGCTCGCGAAGGGGCGTGAGCTGCTTTCGGCAGCTGCCGACGTGATGAACGCGGCGCTGGGCGCGGGCGGGACGTCGTTCGACGCGTTGTACGTGAACGTCAACGGGCAGTCGGGGTACTTCGACCGGTCCCTGGACGCGTACGGCCAGGAGGGCCTGCCGTGCCACCGGTGCGGTACGGCGATCCGGCGGGAGCCGTTCATGAACCGCTCGTCGTTCTCGTGTCCACGGTGCCAGCCCCGGCCGAGGGCGAACTCGCGTTGATAAATGGTGTTCGCCTTTCAGCTAGGATGAATACGCCTGGTAGCTGAGGGAGTGCATCGTGGTCAAGGAGCCCGGAAAGTCGACGCTGGCCGACAAGATCGACCGGCTGTTCCACGTGGTCCGCAGGCCCGATCGGGAGCCGTACAGCAACGAAGAGGTCGCGAAGGCGTGCCGTGAAGCAACGGGCGAGAGCTTTTCGACGACGTATCTGTGGCAGCTGCGCACCGGCCGCCGGGACAATCCGACCAAGCGCCACCTGGAAGCACTCGCCCAGTTCTTCGGCGTGCCTCCGGCATACTTCTTCGACGACGAGCAGAGCCGGAAGATCGCCGAGGAGCTGGCCCTGCTGGGCGCACTGCGCGACGCGGGCGTCCGGGACCTGGCCCTGCGCGCGGTAACCCTCTCGGCCGACGGTCTCGACACGATCAGCGACATGATCGACGCGATCGCCCGGCGGGAGGCCGGCCGCGGCGGGAAGAAGGAGAGCTGACGTGAGGAACGCGATCGCCGGTGTGGGTCTCTCGGCGGCGTGAAGGGGAGGGGTCGGAGTGGGGGTACCCGGGAGGTGGCAGTCTGTCGGCTTCATGCCGCGGGGGGTCGCCATCCACAGGGCAGCGATCGGCTCGGCCCCGTCCTGCGATGGGCTTCGGCAGCGGAGTGGGAGGCTGTCGTGAGGCGGCGGGCGGGCTTGCATCGCCTCGGCCCCTCTGCCGGGGCTGTGCGGCAGCGGCGTGGTGGGGGGGCTGACGTGAGGGTTCGGGAATCCGGCTGGCGGGCTTGCGCCGCCTCGGCCGCTCTGCCGGGGCCGAACGGCAGCGGCGTGGTGAGAGGCTGACGTGACTGATCGGGAACCCAGCGAGCGGGCGCGCACCGCCCCGGCCACCTTGCCGGGGCCGAACGGCAGCGGCGTGGTGAGAGGCTGACGTGACTGATCGGGAACCCAGCGAGCGGGCGCGCACCGCCCCGGCCACCTTGCCGGGGCCGTCCGTCAGTGGCGTGGCGGAGGAGGGCTGAGGTGGACGGTGCCCCGTGGCGGCGGCTTTCGGCGCGGCGCGAATCCGCGCGGCAGCCGGGCCGGACCCTGTGGCGGCGGGCGCGTCAGGTCGCCGATGCCGTCAGGCTGCCGGAGCCGTTCGATGCCGAGGCGTTCATCGCGGACCTGGCCGCCGAGCGCGGCCGCCCGATCGAACTCATGCCGGTCAGCGCCCCCGAAGGCGCGCCGTGCGGGCTGCTCATGAGCACCGAACGCGCGGACTACATCCTCTACCCGACCAACACGACCGCCCTGCACCGGCGGCACATCCTGCTGCACGAGGTCGGGCACCTGCTCTGCGGCCACACGGGCTCCGACGCCGGGGCCGACGGCGTCGCGATCGACGCCGCGGCCGGGCGGCAGCTGATGCCGAACCTCTCGCCCGAGCTGGTCCGGCGCGTCCTCGGGCGCACCACCTACAGCGAGGTCGAGGAACGCGAAGCGGAGCTCGTCGCGAGCCTGCTCGCGCAGCGCGTCGTGCGGCCCGAAGAACCGCGCGAGCCCGCGCCCGGCGTCCCGGACGGGGTGCGGCGCTTCGACACGCTGTTCGGCGGCCGGTCCCGCCGCCGGGCGCCGTGATCGAGACCCTGGCCTACCACCTGTGCGTGGTGGGGTTCGCCGGGTTCGGGTACAAGCTGATCGAGGCGCGCCACAGCCAGCCGGTGCGGACGATGTGGTTCCTCGCCGGGTTCGGCATCTGCATCGCCACCGGCATCATGGTCCTGACGCCGGCGATGGAGGCCCTGATCGGCCCGGGCCCGGTGTTCGAGTGGGTCGCGACCCTGGCCGGCGACGAGCTGAGGCTGGGCGCGATCGCCTTCGCCGTCGCGTTCACGCAGTCGGTGTGGCGCGGCGACGGCGCGAGGCTGGCGCCGCACGCGTTGTTCACCGGCGCGACGATGGTGCTGCTTGCGGTGTGTTTCGCGCTGTCCGAGCCGGAGCGCGTCGGCGACGAGACCGTGTTCTCGCCCGGCACGCTGCCGTTCGCGCTCGGCGACAAGATCCTGTTCCTGGTGTACAGCCTGATCAGCCTCGGCCTGCTGTTCGCGGTGTTCGCCCGCAGCGCGTGGCACGCGGAGCCGGGCCCGCTGCGCGCCGGGCTGTGGCTGCTGGTGGTCGGGGTGGGCGCGGCGTTCGCGTGGACGTTCTGGGACGTCGACGACGTCCGCCGCCTCGCCGAGACGGCGCGGATCGGCGCCCGCGAGGACCTGCCGTCGTCGGTGCTCGCCGCGACGACCGTGGGGTTCGTCGCCGCCGGGGCGACGCTCAGCGCGTGGTCGCCGGCGGTGTCGTCGGTGCTCGGCCGGGTCCGCGCGTACCGCGCGTACCGCCGCATCGAGCCACTGTGGACGGCGTTGCGCGCGGCTGTCCCGGGCATCGCCCTCGAGCCGGGCCGCGCACTGGCGGGCGGCGCGGAGTTCGCGCTGTACCGCAGGGTGATCGAAATCCGCGACGGCCACCTGGCGCTGCGAGCCCACTTCGACCCGGACCTCCCGGCCCGCGCGGAGGAGGAGGCCCGCCGCGCCGGAGTCCGCGAAGCCGACCTGGCGGCCACGGTGGAGGCGGTGACCTTGGCCGCGGCGATCGAAGCGGGCCGCGAGGGCCGCCGGTTCGAGCAGGGCAAGACGAGACCGGACCCCCTCCCGGACGCGGACGTGACCACCGAGGCGGCATGGCTGGTCCAGGTGAGCCGCGCCTGGCGCCGAGGCACGGTGGTGGACCGGATCCGCGCCGGCGCGCTCGGCTAGCCGCCCCGCGCCGAGGGCCGGGTCCGGCAGCCCTCTTGTGCGGCAGTGGATTCGGCGCGCTTCGAGGCCCGCCTGTTCGCGTCGGCGGGTTCGCCACGGGCCGCGCACCCGCCCCCCATCCGCAGCGCGCCGGCCCACCCGGTCAGCGTGGGTAGCGAGCCCCGTTGACCGTCACCCTCAGCGTGTACACCGAGCTCGAAGCCGTGATGAACAGCTCGTTGCCCCGGGCTCCGCCGAACGTGAAGTTCGAGCAGATCTCCGGTAGGCGCAGCTTGCCGATGCGGGTTCCGTCGTCGGCGAAACAGTGCAGCCCGTCGTGGGCCGCCGCCCAGACTCGGCCGTTGCTGTCTACTCGCACCCCGTCGAAACCGCCGCTGTCGCACGTCGCGAAGATCTCGCCGCCCGTCAGGGTTCCGTTGTCGCGGACCCCGAACACCCTGATGTGGCTGGGTTCCTGCCGCGTGTCGGCGATGTACAACAGGGACTCGTCGGCCGAAAACGCCAGCCCGTTCGGCCGGGAAAAGTCGTCGGCGACGATCCGGATTTCACCCGAAGGGTCGACGCGGTACACGTGGCACGCGCCGATCTCGCTCTCCGCCTGGTACCCCTCGTAATCACTGTCGATGCCGTAACTCGGGTCGGTGAACCAGATTGACCCGTCCGAATGCTCGACGACGTCGTTCGGGCTGTTCAGCCGCTTCCCCTCGAACTCGGACGCCAACACGGTGATCGAGCCGTCGTGTTCCGTGCGCGTCACCCGGCGGGGGCCCTGCTCGCAGCTGACCAGCCGGCCGCGGCGGTCGACCGTGTGGCCGTTCGCGTACCCCGACGGCTGCCGGAACACGCCGACCTGGCCGGTCGTCTCGTCCCAGCGCAGTGTGCGGTCGTTCGGGATGTCGCTGAACACCAGGTAGCGGCCCGCCGGGAAGTACGCCGGCCCCTCCGTCCAGCGGCAGCCCGTGTGCAGGCGCTGCATCCACTCGTCGCCGTTGACTCGCGCGAAACGCTCGTCCAGCACCTGGAAGTCCGTCTTGACCAGATCCATCCGTCACCCCTAACGAGATTCTGTCACAAGCATGGATTGCCGAACCTGATATGGTCAAGTCGTGGATGACGTGGATCGCGTATTGCTCCAAAAGCTCCAGGAAGACGCGACGCAGCCGTATGCGGCCCTCGGCAAGGCTGTCGGCCTCTCCGCCGGCGCCGCTCACGAGCGGGTGCGCAAGCTCCGCGAGCAGGACGTCATCCGGCGGACGACGGTGGACGTCGACCCGGTGGCCGTCGGCCGCGGGGTCGCGGCGTTCGTCCTCGTCGACGCGAACGCCTGGATGGGGGACGAGCCGGTGCGGGCCGCCCTCGAGGCGCTGCCCGAAGTGGTCGAGGCGCACGTCATCGCAGGTCCGGCGTCGCTCCTGGTCAAGCTGCGCACGGCCACCACCGAAGAGCTCCAGGTGTCGCTGCGCCGGCTGTTCGCGATCGACGGCGTCACCGGCACGCAGACCATCGTCGTCCTGGAATCGTTCTTCGAGCGTCCGGTCGACACCGGCGCCTGATCCACTTCGGCACGCCCGTCTGGCCCTCCGCCGTGCGCACTACTGTGTAATGCGTGGTACCTTTCCAAGCGTAAGACTGGAGGGTGTGGGTGGAGATCAGTCAGCTGCTCAAAGGGGTGCTCGATCTCGCCGTCCTGGCGGTGCTCCGCGAAGAGGACGGCTACGGGTACGACGTCCTGCGAAGACTCAGGACAGCGGGCCTCAACGAGGTGGGGGACGCGTCGGTGTACGGGACGTTGCGCAGGCTCTACAAGGCCGGCCTGCTCACCTCGTACGTGGTGCCCAGCGAAGAGGGGCCTCACCGCAAGTACTACAGCCTGAACGAGCCGGGCCGGCTTCGGCTGGCGGAGTCGGGCAAGACCTGGCAAAGCTTCGCATCGACGATGAACGTGCTTTTGGGAGAGGCAGCATGAGCGAGAAGCCGACCGCCGTGCGGGTGTATCTGGCGCGGGTCCGCACCGCGCTCGCCGACCTGCCCGCCGGCGAAGTCGAAGAGATCCTCGAAGACGTCCGCCCGCACCTGGCGGAGCTGGAGGCCGAGCTGGGGGAGGGCGCCCGCGTCGAGGCCCTGATCGAGCGGCTCGGCTCCCCGGAGAGCTACGCCGCCGAGCTGCGCGCGTCCGGCGGCTACCCGCCGGCGGCCGAGGGTGTCACCACGCAGGTCATGACGACGACGAAGCCGGGGCTGGCCAAGCCGCGGATCGCGTGGTGGGGCCTGGTGTTCTGCGCCGTGGCGCTCGCGCTGTTCGCCTTCGCCGCCGCCATCAACGTCGACGCCGACGTGCTGATCGGCCTGGTCCTGCTGGCGCCGGTGTTCCTGCTCAGCGTCGTGCTGCTGGTGCGCGGCGGCGTCGAGCCGGTGCTGGCGCTGCCCGAGGTGGCGTGGCTGCGGTCGCTGCTGGCGAAGACCCGCGGGCAGGAGGACGGCGGGAAGGTGCTCAGCTACCTCGGTTCCCTGAAGCCGGCGTGGTGGGTGCTGTGCGCCGTCGCGCTGCTCGCCTTCGGGGTGCTGCTCATGATGCGGCAGCGGGACGCGGTGCTGCTGCTGCCGTTCCTGCTCGTCGCCGGGGCCGCGATCGTGTGGGCCGGCCCCCGGGTGCGGGCCGACCGGCGGCTGCTGTGGGTGGCGGTGCCGATTTCGGCGTTCGTCATCGGCGGCGCGTTCGGCGGGTTCGGTGCCGTGGTCGGCCTGATCTCGCACCAGACCTCCTACCCGAGCTCGAGGACCTACTACGAGTCGTCCGACCAGTACGGCAACGACCAGCTGACCTACGGCGGCCACTCGATCGACAACGTCTACGCCTTCGACGCCGAAGGCAAGCCGCTGACCGAGGTCTACCTCTACGACGAGGAGGGCCGGCCGATCACGCTGACCCGCTACGGCTGCGAGCGTTCGAGCGGCAGCAAGCAGAAGATCGGGGAGGACAACCGGTTCCCGCGGCCGCGGATCGAGCAGGGCGTCACCGACGACCAGGGCAACTACAACGGCTACAACGGGTACCGCTCCGCCTGCCGCGAGGACGCGGGCGTGCCGTTCAGCGCCGCGATCCCGAAGGTGACGGCACCGTCGCCGACGCCGGTCAGCCCATCGGCTTCTTCGTCGGCGCCGGCCTCGCCGACGCCGACGAAGTAAGGGGGAGCGAACGCCAGGAGCGGAGGTCGGGGCCGCTCCTGGCGTTCACCCGTTCCGAACGCGCGCGAAACGTCCCGCGAACGCGGGCGTGGTGAGCTCGACGGGTGCCGCCACTCACGGACCGTTTCGCCCCGCGCACCCGGGTCGTCCACGGGTACGAGCGCGCCTACCGGATGGCCGGGCGCGGGCCGGCCGTGCTCTTCCTGCACGGCATCGGCGACGACTCGTCGACTTGGCTGGACCTGCTGGCGTCGCTGTCGGCCGACTTCACGGTGATCGCGCCCGACCTGCTCGGCCACGGTTCTTCGGCCAAGCCGCGCGCGGACTACTCCGTCGCCGCCTACGCGTGCGGCATGCGCGACCTGCTGACGACGCTCGACGTCGACCGGGTGACGGTGGTCGGGCATTCCCTCGGCGGCGGCGTCGCGATGCAGTTCGCCTACCAGTTCCCGGAGCGCTGCGAACGCCTCGTCCTGGTCGGCTCGGGTGGGGTCGGCGCGGGCGTCCACCCGCTGCTGCGCCTGGCGGCGGCGCCGGGCGCGGGGCTGGTGCTGCCGCTGCTGGGGACCCCGCCCGCGGTCGCGGCGCTGCGCGGGTTCGCCGGGCTGCTGCGGGTGCTCGAGGGGCCGGACCTCGACTACGTGCTGACGCGGTACGTCCGGCTGGTCGAGCCGAGCACGCGCTCGGCGTTCCTGCGGACGCTGCGGTCGGTCGTCGACTGGCGCGGGCAGGTGGTCAACATGCTGGACCGGTGCTACCTGACCGACGGCATCCCGACGCTGCTGGTGTGGGGCACGGAGGACAAGGTGGTGCCGAGCGGCCACGCGCTGCGCGCGCACCGGGCGATGCCGGGCAGCAGGCTGGTGCTGTTCGAGGGCGCGGGCCACTTCCCGCACCGCTCCGACCCGGCGCGGTTCCTGGAGATCCTGCGCGAGTTCCTGACGGCGACCCCGCCGGCACGGTACGACCGGGCGCGGTGGGGAGAGCTGCTGCGCGCGGGACGTCCGGCTTCTGCCGCGGCGGAGGAGGCGGGGGTACCGGACGAGCCGGCGGTGTCGTCGGGCACCTGAGCAGCCCCCGACGCGGCGGCGAGCGCGTCGGCTTCGGACGTGGCGGAGGGTCGTTCCGGACGTGGTGAGACAGCGCCGGACGCGCCGAAGCGCAGCCCTGATGCGGCGAGGGCGTCCCGGCCTTGCCGAAGGCCAACCCCAACACGACGAAAGGCCGCCCCGGGAACTCCCGAAGGCGGCCTTCCCCGACAACCCGTCAGTGGCCGAAGGCGCTCCGCGCTGCCAGGTCCGCCAGCAACGCACGGCCCTTCTCGGCGTTGCGGGGCTGGGACAGCACGTCGTACCGACGCGCCACCAGCTGGCTCTGCGAGATGAACCCGCGCTTGTTGCGGTTCGCCGCGTAGCCCAGGGCGCCGAAGAGCAGGTTGAACCCCAGACCGGCGACCAGGCCGATCGCGATGGGGACCAGGCCGGCTCCCGGGTTCAGCAGGCTGAGCACCAGGCCGAGGAACACACCGAACATCGCGCCGGACGTGGCCGCGCTGCCCAGGACGCGCGCCCAGGACAGCTTGCCCGCGACCCGCTCGACGAGCAGCGGCTCCACTCCCACGATCGTGACGTCGGTGACCGGGAAGTCCGCGCCCGCGAGGTGGTCGACCGCCCGCTGGGCCTGCTCGTAGGACTCGTAGGAACCGATCGGCCAGCCGGTGGGCAGGGTCGGCAGCTGGGGCCGGGCCGTCGCGGGCTGTCCGATCGTGCTCTGCGTGAATGCTGTGGTCATCGATCTCACCTCTCTGCCCCGTTCAACGTGCGAGTACCCCGGTTTCCTCCCGTCCGGCCGAATTCACAGACTCTTCTCAGCCGGGCAAAGCGCCCAATCCGACCGTCGACTCAATGGCTCAAGAAAATACCTTTGTTCCGGTTGACCTGCCGCGCCTCACCGGGTAGGAAGGACCGGCAAAGGATTCGCATCAAACCTTTGGGGCGGCTGATGGCACGCAGGCGAGGCATGCTCACGCTCGACGAACTCCGGGCGCGCGTGGACGCGGGCACGATCGACACCGTGCTCGTCGCGATCACGGACATGCAGGGCAGGCTCCAGGGCAAGCGCTGCTCGGCCGAGTACTTCCTGGACGAGGTCGTCGGGCACGCCACCGAAGCCTGCAACTACCTCCTGGCCGTGGACGTCGACATGAACACCGTCGACGGCTACGCGCTCTCGTCCTGGGAGACCGGCTACGGCGACTTCGTGCTCCGTCCCGACTTCGAGACGCTGCGGGAGATCCCCTGGCAGGAGGGCACCGCGCTGGTGCTGGCCGACGTCGAGCGCGTGCAGGGCGGCCCGGTCGCCGTGTCGCCGCGGCAGATCCTCCGCCGGCAGCTCGAGCGCCTCGCCGAGCGCGGGCTCGCCGCCTACGTCGGGACCGAGCTCGAGTTCATCGTCTTCGACGACACCTACGAAGCCGCCTGGGACAAGCGCTACCACGGCCTCAAGCCCGCCAACCAGTACAACGTCGACTACTCGATGCTCGGCACCGCGCGCCTCGAGCCGCTGCTGCGCCGGATCCGCAACGAGATGGCCGGCGCCGGCCTCTACCCGGAGTCCGCCAAGGGCGAGTGCAACCCCGGCCAGCAGGAGATCGCCTTCCGCTACACCGACGCGCTCTCCACCTGCGACAACCACAGCGTCTACAAGAACGGCGCCAAGGAGATCGCCGCGCAGGAGGGCAAGAGCCTCACCTTCATGGCGAAGTACAACGAGCGCGAGGGCAACTCCTGCCACATCCACATCAGCCTGCGCTCCACCGAGGGCCGCGCCGTGTTGTCCGGCGACAGCGAGCACGGCTTCTCCAAGCTGATGGAGCACTTCCTCGCCGGCCAGCTCGCCGGCCTGCACGAGCTGACGTACTTCTTCGCCCCGAACGTCAACTCCTACAAGCGGTTCGTGCCCGGCAGCTTCGCGCCGACCGCGATCGCCTGGGGCACCGACAACCGCACGTGCGCGCTGCGCGTCGTCGGCCACGGCGAGTCGCTGCGCGTGGAAAACCGCGTGCCGGGCGGGGACGTCAACCCCTACCTCGCCGTCGCCGCGCTGATCGCCGCCGGCCTCCACGGCATCGAGAACGAGCTGGAGCTCGAGGAGCCGTTCACCGGCAACGCCTACCACTCCGGCCGCGCCACCGTGCCGACCACCCTGCCCGAGGCCGCCGCGGCCCTGAGCGGCAGCGACCTGGCCAAAGCCGCGTTCGGCGACGACGTCGTCGCGCACTACCTGAACGCGGCGAAGATCGAACTCGACGCCTACAACGCCGCCGTCACCGACTGGGAGCTGATCCGTGGCTTCGAGCGACTCTGACGACCGGCCCGTCATCGGCCTCACCAGCTACCTCGAACCCGCGAAGTTCGGCGTCTGGGACACCGAAGCCGTGCTGCTGCACCGGGTCTACGTCGACTGCGTCGTCGCGGCCGGCGGCATCCCGGTCCTCCTGCCGCCGGTGACCGGCGGTGACGACCGCTTGATGTCCACTGTGGACGCGCTGGTGCTCACCGGCGGCGCCGACGTCGAGCCAGGGCGCTACGGCCACGAGCCGCACCCGAGCACGTTCACCCGGCCGGAGCGGGACGCCTTCGAGTTCGGCCTGTTCGCCGCCGCCCGGCGGCAGCGGAAACCGGTGCTCGGCGTGTGCCGCGGCCTGCAGGTGATGAGCGTCGCCCTCGGCGGCACCCTCGCCCAGCACCTGCCCGAAACCGCGGGCACCACCGAGCACCAGCCCGCGCCCGGCACGTTCGGCACCAGCACCATCTCGCTCAAGGAAGGCAGCCGCGCGGCCGCGATCCTCGGGACGGAGACCAAGGGCCTCTGCTACCACCACCAGGCGATCGACCGGCTCGGCACCGGCCTGGAAGCGGTCGGCTGGGCCGCCGACGGGACGATCGAAGCCGCCGAGGTGCCCGGCGAGTTCGCCCTGGGCGTGCAGTGGCACCCCGAGCAGGACAGCGACGACGTCCGGCTGTTCCAGGCTCTCGTCGAAGCGAGCAAGGAGAAGCGATGAGCACGTTCGACGTGATCAACCCCGCCACCGAAGAGGTGGTGCGGTCGGTCGCGCTGACCAGCGCCGAAGAGACCGACGCGGCGATCGCCCGCGCGCAGGCGGCGTTCCCGGCGTGGCGCGACGTCACCCCCGGCGACCGCGCGCGGCTGCTGCGCCGCTTCGCCGACGCCGTCGAGGCCGACCTCGAGAACCTCGCGCGGCTGGAGGTCACCAACTCCGGGCACACGATCGGCAACGCCCGCTGGGAGGCGGGCAACGTCCGCGACGTCCTCAACTACTACTCCGCCGCGCCCGAACGCCTGATCGGCAAGCAGATCCCGGTGCCGGGCGGCGTCAACGTCACGTTCCAGGAGCCCCTGGGCGTGGTCGGCGTGATCGTGCCGTGGAACTTCCCGATGCCGATCGCCGGCTGGGGCTTCGCGCCCGCGCTCGCCGCCGGGAACACCGTCGTCCTCAAGCCCGCCGAGCTGACGCCCTTGACCGCCATCCGGCTGGCCGAGCTGGCGCGCGAGGCGGGCATCCCGGAGGACGTCTTCCAGGTGCTGCCCGGCAAGGGATCCGTGGTCGGGCAGCGGTTCGTCGACCACGTGGGCGTGCGCAAGGTCGTCTTCACCGGCTCCACCGAGGTCGGCAAGCAGATCATGGCGGGCTGCTCGGCCCAGGTGAAGCGCGTGACGCTGGAGCTGGGCGGCAAGAACGCGAACATCGTCTTCGCCGACTCCGACCTGGAGAAGGCCGCGGCGACCGCGCCCTACGGCGTCTTCGACAACGCGGGCCAGGACTGCTGCGCGCGGTCGCTGATCCTCGTCCAGGCGAGCGCGTACGACCGCTTCATGGAGCTCCTGGAACCCGCGGTGCACGGCGTCGTCGTCGGCGACCCAGGCGACGAGAAGACCGAGATGGGCCCGCTCATCTCGGCCGCGCACCGGGAAAAGGTCGCGGGCTACGTGCCGGACGACGCGCCCGTCGCGTTCCGCGGCAGCGCGCCGGCCGGGCCCGGCTTCTGGTTCCCGCCGACCGTCCTCACCCCGCCGGACCTGCGGCACCCCGCCGTCGCGGACGAGGTGTTCGGCCCGGTCGTCGCCGTCGTGCCGTTCGCGGAGGAGGCCGACGCGATCCGGATGGCCAACGCCACCGAGTACGGCTTGTCCGGCTCGATCTGGACCCGGGACGCCGGCCGCGCGTTCCGGGTGGCGCGCGGTGTCGAAGCCGGCAACCTGTCGGTGAACTCGCACTCTTCGGTGCGCTACTGGACGCCGTTCGGCGGCTTCAAGCAGTCCGGGCTCGGCCGCGAGCTGGGCCCCGACGCCGCGGCGGCGTTCACCGAAACCAAGAACGTCTTTCTCAGCACGGAGGAGTAATGGTCCAGCGTTTCGAAGGCCGCGTCGCGGTGATCACCGGCGGCGCGAGCGGCATCGGGCTCGCCTCGGCCCGCCGCCTGGCGAGCGAAGGCGCGAAGGTCGTCATCGCGGACCTGACGCCGGCGGAGGGCAAGGCGGTCGCCGACGAGATCGGCGGCGCCTTCATCCAGACCGACGTCACCGACGCCGAGCAGGTGGAGAACCTGTTCCACAGCACGGTCGAGCAGTTCGGCTCGGTCGACGTCGCGTTCAACAACGCCGGCATCTCCCCGCCCGAGGACGACTCCATCCTGACCACCGGCATCGACGCCTGGGAGCGGGTGCAGCGCGTCAACCTGACGTCGGTGTACCACTGCTGCAAGGCCGTCCTGCCGCACATGCAGCGCCAGGGCAAGGGATCGATCATCAACACGGCGTCGTTCGTCGCGGTGATGGGCGCGGCGACGTCGCAGATCTCCTACACCGCGTCCAAGGGCGGCGTGCTCGCGATGAGCCGCGAGCTGGGCGTGCAGTTCGCGCGGGAGAACATCCGCGTCAACGCGCTGTGCCCGGGGCCGGTGAACACCCCGCTGCTCAAGGAGCTGTTCGCGAAGGACCCGGAACGCGCGGCGCGGCGGCTGGTGCACGTGCCCGTCGGCCGGTTCGCCGAACCGGAGGAGATCGCGGCCGCGGTCGCCTTCCTGGCCAGCGACGACGCCAGCTTCATCACGGCGTCCCAGTTCCTCGTCGACGGCGGTATCTCCGGCGCGTACGTCACCCCGCTCTAACGCTTGGTCGGTTTCTTGACGCCGTAGACCTCCCGCAGGTAGTTCCACGCGGCGTTGAGCTTCTTGCGCTCTTCGGACACGAGCTTTTCGCGGCGGCGCAGCACGCGGACGGCGATCTCGGAGGCGAGGAAGGCACCGGCGGCGAAGGTCAGCACGCCGACGATGAGCGTCAGGGCGATGATGGTGGTGGTCATGCTCACAGCGTCGGGCGCGCGTGGGCGATTTGTCCCTGCGCAAAGCTAGCGGGTTTCGTTAGCTTTGTGAGGTGACGCACTGGCGCGCCGACGAGTGGGCGGAAGCGGTCCGGACCGGCATCCGCGCGAGGGGGCTCTCCCTCGACGAGGCGGCCCGCCGGATCGGCGTCCCGACGTCGACGCTGCGCAGCTGGATCGAGCACCGGCACGCGCCGAAGGTGACCGTCTTCGACCACTGGGCGCAGCTCGCCGAGGTGACCGGCCTCGGGGAGGCCGAGCTCCTGCGCGTCGCCGGCGTGCTGCCCGACAGCCTCGCGAGCCCGGTGCACGTCGCGCAGGCGGCGAAGGCGCTGCGGGAGGGCATCGACCAGGCCGGGCAGTTCCTCCGGCAGGCGACGGCGCTCGTCTACTCCTCGCCCGGCACGCAGGTGGCGAACGCCATCGCGGCGTCGCCGATCGACTGGGAGATGCGGATCCGGTCCGCCACCCGCGGCGACGAGGTCCGCGTCACCTACCACCACTACGTCGGGGTCGTGCCGCCGCGCGAGTTCCCGCACTCCGACGCCGAGGCGCGCCGCATCATCGAGCACGAGATCCTCGGCGACCTGTGGCGGCCGCTGGGCCTGTACTGGCGGGTCGCCGAGGTGCACGACTGGCACGAGCCGCCCCGGCTGGTGATCCAGGTGCCCGAGCAGGAGGCGACGCGCCCGCCGTCGCCGTCCCCGGCGGCCGTGACCGCGCCGCCGGTGGTGGTGCTGTCGCCGATCTGGGGCTACGGCGAGCTGCTGGCGTCGCTGGTCGCCGACGGCCTCGGGTTCGGCAACGTCGACTTCCGCTACTTCGGGCTGCCCGACGCGATGGCCGACCGGGTCCGGATCACCGGGCGCGAACTGGCCGAGCCGGCGCCGCGGCTGGTGCACTCGGTGCCGCCGATCATGCTGCTCCACGGCCTGGCCGTGCCCGACCTGACCGGACGGCTCCCGGTCGTGGTCCGCTACGGCGCCCGCATGCGCGAGCGGGCGGCGCGTATCTACCGCGAGCCGCTGCTCGAAGCCGGGTTCGCGGACCCGGAGGAGGGCGCCCGCGCGATCGAGGCCGCGGTCGAAGACGTCGTCCGCCGATTCGCTGAGGGCTGCGCGTACTTCGAGGTCACGCTCACCGACGACGACGTCTTCGACGGCGACCGGCCCTCGCTGGACCGGCTCAACGATTCGGTGGCGTGGTTCGCCGAGCACGTCGTCGAGCACGTGCTGCTGGGCGCGGGCCTGCCGCCGGTGCCGCTGGGCGGCCCGCTCAAGCGGCTCGTCCTGCCGTCCGGCCGGGTGCGGCGGCCGCCCGCGCTGGCCGGCCAGGTGGTCCGCCGGGTCGCCAGTCGAACACCGCTCGAGAACTGATGTGGCGTTGCCCGGGTGAAGTAGACGGACCTCGAAGGCGGCAGGTACCGTAACCGCCACAACTGCAGATCGGGCCGTAGAGCCGAGGCGGGAGAGCCCTCACGAAGTCGGTGGGGCACCGAAGGAGCAAACTCCCCGGAATCTCTCAGGTACCTGCTACCGCTTCGCGCGAGGCCACTCTGGAAAGCAGGCGCACCCGCGCCTCACCCAAGGTGAAAGCCGTGTGTCCCACGGTGAAACTCTCAGGTGCCATGACAGAGGGGGAGTTCCAGCGCACCACTGTGTGCCCGGCCCAAGGAGCTCCCGATCACTTCTACGCAGTTCGACGCCCGCCACATCGGCCCGTCCGAGGCCGAACGCGCGAAGATGCTGGCCGAGTGCGGCTACGGCAGCCTGGACGCCCTCGTCGGCGCCGCCGTGCCGAGCGCCATCCGCGCGACCCGCGACCTCGTCCTCCCGCCCGCCGCGTCCGAAGAGGAAGCCACCGCGGAGCTGCGCGCGCTCGCCGCGCGCAACCGGCCGATGACGCAGATGATCGGCCTCGGCTACTCCGACACCGTCACGCCCGGCGTGATCCGCCGGAACGTCCTCGAGAACCCGGCCTGGTACACCGCGTACACGCCGTACCAGCCGGAGATCTCGCAGGGCCGCCTCGAGGCGCTGCTCAACTTCCAGACCATGGTCGCCGACCTGACCGGCCTGGCCACCGCGAACGCGTCGCTGCTGGACGAGTCGACCGCCGTCGCCGAAGCCGTCACGCTGATGCGCCGCGCGTCGAAGTCCAAGTCCGACAAGGTCGTGCTCGACGCCGAGTGCCTGCCGCAGACGATCGCCGTCGTGCGCACCCGCGTCGAGGCCCTGGGCATCGAGGTCGAGGTCCGCGACCTGCTGACCGGGCTGCCCGAGGACTTCTTCGGCGTCGTCGTCCAGTACCCCGGCGCGTCCGGCGTGCTGCGCGGCCGCGGCTTCTACCACGCGATTTCGGAGTCGGCGAAGGCCGCGGGCGCGCTGTTCACCGTCGCCGCCGACCTCCTCTCCCTGACGCTCGTCACCGCGCCTGGCGAGTTCGGCGCCGACGTCGCCGCGGGCTCGACGCAGCGCTTCGGCGTCCCGCTCGGCTACGGCGGCCCGCACGCCGGGTACATGTCCGTGCGGTCGGGCCTCGAGCGCTCGCTGCCCGGGCGTCTGGTCGGCGTCTCGGTCGACGCGGACGGCAACCCGGCCTACCGGCTCGCGCTGCAGACCCGCGAGCAGCACATCCGCCGCGAGAAGGCGACGTCGAACATCTGCACCGCCCAGGTGCTCCCGGCCGTGCTGGCCGCGATGTACGCGGTCTACCACGGCCCGGACGGCCTGAAGAAGATCGCCCGGCGCGTCCACGGCCTGGCCGCGGGCTTCGCCGACGCGCTGCGCAAGAGCGGCGTCGAGGTCGTGCACGAGTCGTTCTTCGACACCGTCGTCGCGCGCGTGCCCGGCCGGGCCGCCGAGGTCCACGCGGCCGCGCGGGCCCAGGGCATCAACCTCGGCCACGTCGACGGCGATCACATCCGCGTCGCCTTCGACGAGGTCAGCACCCCCGCGATCACCGCGAAGGTCCTTCGCGCCTTCGGCGTCGAGGCCGGCGTCGAGGACGGCGTCGCCCTGCCGAGCGGCCTCGCCCGCGAGAGCGGCTTCATGGGCCACGAGGTCTTCGGCACCCACCGCTCCGAGACGGCGATGCTGCGCTACCTGCGCCGCCTCTCCGACCAGGACTACGCGCTCGACCGCGGCATGATCCCGCTCGGCTCCTGCACGATGAAGCTCAACGCCACCGCGGAGATGGAGCCGATCAGCTGGCGCGAGTTCGCCGGCATCCACCCGTTCGCGCCGGCCGAGGACGCCGAGGGCTACCACGTCCTCGTGGCGCAGCTCGCCGAGTGGCTGGCCGAGGTCACCGGCTACGACAAGGTGTCGCTGCAGCCGAACGCGGGCAGCCAGGGCGAGCTCGCCGGGCTCCTCGCGATCCGCGCCTACCACCGCGCGAACGGCGACGAAGGCCGGGACGTCTGCCTGATCCCGTCCAGCGCGCACGGCACGAACGCCGCGTCCGCGGTGCTCGCCGGGATGCGCGTCGTCGTGGTCAAGTGCACCGACGAGGGCAACGTCGACCTCGCCGACCTGCGGGCCAAGGTGGACGCCCACCGCGACGCCCTCGCGGCGATCATGGTGACGTACCCGTCCACGCACGGCGTCTACGAGCACGACATCGACGAGCTGGCGAAGATCGTGCACGACGGCGGCGGCCAGGTGTACGTCGACGGCGCGAACCTCAACGCCCTGCTCGGCCTGGCCAAGCCGGGCGAGTTCGGCGGCGACGTCTCGCACCTGAACCTGCACAAGACCTTCTGCATCCCGCACGGCGGGGGCGGCCCCGGTGTCGGCCCGGTCGCGGTGCGCGCGCACCTGGCGCCGTACCTGCCGAACCACCCGCTGCTCGACGCCGCCGGTCCCGCGACCGGCGTCGGCCCGATCAGCGGCGCGCCGTACGGCTCGGCGTCGATCCTGCCGATCTCGTGGGCCTACGTCCGGATGATGGGCGCGCCCGGCCTGACCGCCGCCACGAAGGTCGCCGTGCTCGCGGCGAACTACGTCGCTTCGCGCCTGGCGCCGCACTACCCGGTGCTCTACACGGGCCAGGACGGCCTGGTCGCGCACGAGTGCATCCTCGACCTGCGGCAGATCACCAAGGAGACCGGCGTGACGGTCGACGACGTCGCGAAGCGGCTCATCGACTACGGCTTCCACGCGCCGACCATGTCGTTCCCGGTCGCGGGGACGCTGATGGTCGAGCCGACCGAGTCCGAGGACCTCGGCGAGATCGACCGGTTCATCGCCGCGATGATCGCCATCCGCGCCGAGATCGACGAGGTGGCCAACGGCAAGTGGACCGCGGAGGAGTCGCCGCTGCGGGGCGCCCCGCACACCGCCGAGACGCTGGTCGGGGAGTGGGACAAGCCCTACGACCGGGAGCTGGCCGTGTACCCGGCGGGTGTTTCGCGCAAGAACAAGTACTGGCCGCCGGTGCGGCGCATCGACGGCGCCCGCGGTGACCGTAACCTCGTGTGCTCCTGCCCGCCCCTCAACGCTTACGAAGGCTGATCCCGACGTGTCGAAAGAGACCTCCCTGCACGGAGTCCACAAGGGACTCGGTGCGCTGTTCACCGACTTCGCCGGCTGGTCGATGCCGGTCCGCTACGCCAGCGAGCTGGCCGAGCACAAGGCCGTCCGCGAGGCGGCCGGGCTGTTCGACCTCTCGCACATGGCCGAGATCCACGTCACCGGCAAGCAGGCCGCGGACGTCCTCGACTTCGCGCTGGTCGGCAACCTCACCGGGGTCAAGCCGGGCCGCGCGCGGTACACGATGATCTGCAACGCCGAGGGCGGCGTGCTGGACGACCTGGTCGTCTACCGGCTGGCCGACGAGCACTACCTGGTCGTCGCGAACGCGGGCAACGCCCAGGTCGTCGCGGACGCCCTGGAAGAGCGGGTCGCGGGCTTCGACGCCGTCGTCGACGACCGGTCGGAGACCACGGCGCTGATCGCCGTCCAGGGCCCGAACGCCGCGGCGATCATCGGCGCCGTCACCGACGCCGACCTGGGTGCGCTGAAGTACTACGCCAGCGTCCCGGCCGTCGTGAAGGGCCACGACGTCCTCCTCGCCCGCACCGGCTACACCGGCGAGGACGGCTTCGAGCTGTTCGTGAACGCGGACGAAGCGCCCGCGCTGTGGCGTCTCCTCATGGAGGCCGGCGAGCCGCACGGGCTGGTCCCGGCCGGTCTCGCCTGCCGCGACACGCTCCGGCTGGAAGCCGGGATGCCGTTGTACGGCAACGAACTCACCGTCGAGCAGAGCCCGTTCGAGGCCGGCCTCGGGCGCGTCGTCAAGTTCGAGAAGCCGGGCGACTTCGTCGGCCGCGCGGCGCTGGAGGAGCGGTCCAAGGCGGACGTCCCCCGCGTGCGGGTGGGGCTCAAGGGCGCCGGCCGCCGCGCTCCGCGGCACGGCTACCGCGTGCTCTCCGGCGAGACCGAAATCGGCGAGGTGACCAGCGGGGCGCTGTCGCCGACCCTGGGTTACCCGATCGCGATGGCGTACGTCGATCGGGCGTACGCCGAGCCCGGCACCGCGCTGTCCGTCGACATCCGGGGCAGGATCGAGCCCGTCGAGGTCGTCGCCCTTCCCTTCTACTCCCGCGCGTAAAGGACTTTGAGCCATGAGCATCCCCGAGAACCTGCAGTACACGAAGGAACACGAGTGGCTGAGCGTCGCCGACGGCGTCGCCACCGTGGGCATCACCGCCTTCGCCGCCGAGTCGCTCGGTGACATCGTGTTCGTCCAGCTCCCCGAGGCCGGCTCGACCGTGACCGCGGGCGAGGTGTTCGGCGAGGTCGAGTCGACCAAGTCGGTCAGCGAGCTGTACGCGCCGGTCTCCGGCGAGGTCGTCGAGGTGAACGGGGCCACTTCGGACACCCCCGAGGTCATCAACTCCGACCCGTACACGGAAGGCTGGCTGCTCAAGGTGCGTCTGACCGGGGACGTGCCGGAACTGCTCGACGCCGCCGCGTACGCCGCGCACACTCAGGAGAGCTGAATGACGACCTTCGACGCGCACCTGTCCGAAGTCGACCCCGAGGTCGCCGCGGCCGTCGCCGACGAGCTGACCCGCCAGCAGTCGACCCTGGAGATGATCGCCTCCGAGAACTTCGCCCCGGTGGGCGTGCTCGAGGCCCAGGGCTCGGTGCTGACCAACAAGTACGCCGAGGGCTACCCCGGCCGCCGCTACTACGGCGGCTGCGAGCACGTCGACGTCGTCGAGCAGCTCGCCATCGACCGCGCGAAGGCCCTCTTCGGCGCCGACCACGCCAACGTGCAGCCGCACTCGGGCGCGCAGGCCAACGCGGCCGCGATGTTCGCCGTGCTCAAGCCGGGCGACACGATCCTCGGCCTCGACCTGGCGCACGGCGGCCACCTGACGCACGGGATGAAGATCAACTTCTCGGGCAAGCTGTACAACGTCGTCGCCTACCACGTCGACAAGGAGACCGGCATCGTCGATCTCGCCGAGATCGAGCGCCTCGCCGTCGAGCACAAGCCGAAGCTGATCATCGCCGGCTGGTCCGCCTACCCGCGTCAGCTCGACTTCGCCGAGTTCCGCCGCATCGCCGACCTCGTCGAGGCGCGGCTGATGGTGGACATGGCGCACTTCGCCGGGCTGGTCGCGGCCGGGCTGCACCCGTCGCCGGTCCCGCACGCCGACATCGTCACCACGACCACGCACAAGACCCTCGGCGGCCCGCGCGGCGGCCTCATCCTGTGCCGCGAGGAGCTGGCGAAGAAGATCAACTCGGCGGTGTTCCCCGGCCAGCAGGGCGGGCCCCTCGAGCACGTCATCGCGGCCAAGGCCGTCGCGCTGAAGATCGCCGCGAGCGAGGAGTTCAAGGAGCGCCAGCAGCGGACGCTCGAAGGCTCGCGGATCCTGGCTTCGCGGCTGTCGCAGCCGGACTGCGCTTCGGCGGGTGTCCGGGTGCTGACCGGCGGCACGGACGTCCACCTGGTGCTCGTCGACCTCGTCCAGTCCACCCTGGACGGACAGCAGGCCGAGGACCGGCTGCACGAGGTCGGCATCACGGTCAACCGCAACGCCGTCCCGTTCGACCCGCGCCCGCCGATGATCACCTCCGGCCTGCGGATCGGCACGCCGGCGCTGGCCACCCGCGGCTTCCGGGCGGACGACTTCACCGAGGTCGCCGACGTCATCGCCGAGGCACTCAAGCCGGACTTCGACGACGCCCTGCGTTCGAAGCTGCGCGACCGCGTCGAGACGCTGGCGAAGAAGCACCCGCTGTACGCGGACCTGTCCCGGTGAACGCTCAGCCCGAGGGCCGGAAGCTGTTGCGTCTCGAGGTTCGCAACAGTGAGACGCCGATCGAGAAGAAGCCGCCGTGGATCAAGACGCGGGTGCGGATGGGGCCGGAGTTCACCGAGCTCAAGGGTCTGGTGCGCCGTGAGGGTTTGCACACGGTGTGTGAGGAAGCGGGTTGTCCCAACATTTACGAGTGTTGGGAAGACCGGGAGGCGACGTTCCTGATCGGTGGGGATCAGTGCACGCGCCGGTGTGATTTCTGCCAGATCGATACGGGTAAACCGGCTGAGCTGGATCGGACGGAGCCGCGGAAGGTCGCCGAGTCGGTGCAGGCGATGGGGTTGCGGTACTCGACGGTCACTGGTGTGGCGCGCGACGACCTGGAAGACGGGGGTGCGTGGCTGTATGCGGAGACCGTGCGGCAGATTCATGCGTTGAATCCGGGTACGGGTGTGGAGTTGTTGATCCCGGATTTCAACGCTGATCCTGGGCAGTTGGCTGAGGTGTTCGGGTCGCGGCCGGAGGTGTTGGCGCACAACGTGGAGACGGTGCCGCGGATTTTCAAGCGGATCCGTCCCGGGTTCCGGTATGCGCGGTCGTTGGCGGTCATCACGGCGGCGCGTGAGGCTGGTCTGGTGACGAAGTCGAACCTGATCCTGGGTATGGGGGAGACCCCGGACGAGGTGGCTCCGGCGATGCGGGACCTGGTCGAGGCGGGGTGTGAGATTTTGACGATCACGCAGTACCTGCGTCCCTCGCCGCGGCATCATCCGGTGGATCGGTGGGTCAAGCCGGAGGAGTTCGTCGAGCACTCCCAGGCTGCCGAGGCGATGGGCTTCGCCGGGGTCATGGCCGGGCCGCTGGTGCGTTCGTCCTACCGCGCCGGACGCCTCTACGCCCAGACCAAGGGCTACCGTGGAGAGGAGCTGCCGGAAAACCTGCGGCACCTCGCCGACCAGGGCCCGGCCGCGCAAGAAGCCAGCTCGCTGCTGGCGCGATAGGAAGGGGCGGATCAATGGCGATCAGCGTCTTCGACCTGTTTTCCATCGGCATCGGGCCGTCGAGCTCCCACACCGTCGGCCCGATGCGCGCGGCACTGACCTTTGTGGACGGACTCGGCGACGACCTCGGCCGGACCGCGCGCGTCCAGGCCGAGCTGTTCGGCTCCCTCGGCGCGACCGGCTTCGGTCACGGCAGCGACAAGGCCGTCCTGCTCGGACTTTCGGGTGAGCGTCCCGAAGAGATCGACACCGACACTGTGCCCGGTCGTGTCGCGGACATCCGCGAGTCCGGCCGCCTGCTGCTGGGCGGCACGCACGAGATCGCGTTCGACGAGGACACCGACCTCACCATGCACCGGCGCAAGTCCCTGCCGGCGCACCCGAACGGCATGGTGTTCCGCGCGTTCGACGCGGCTGGTGAGCTGGTGCGCGAGCGGACGTACTACTCGGTCGGCGGGGGCTTCGTCCGCGACGAGTCGTACGAGACGGACGCGGTGTTCGTCGAGGACTCGACGCCGGTGCCGTACCCGTTCCGCACCGGCGCGGACCTGCTCGGGCACTGCGCCGCGACGGGGCTGCCGATCAGCGAGATCATGCTGGCCAACGAGCTGTCCTGGCGTTCGCGCGAGGAGGTGCGGGACGGGCTTCTCGCGATCTGGGCGGTCATGGCGGAGTGCGTCCGCAACGGCTGCACGCACGAAGGCGTCCTGCCGGGCGGGCTGAAGGTGCCGCGGCGCGCGCGGGCGTTGCACGAGAAGCTCCTGGCCGAGGACGGCGCGGACGACCCGCTGTACGCGATGGACTGGGTGAGCCTGTACGCGCTGGCGGTCAACGAGGAGAACGCCGCGGGCGGCCGCGTCGTCACCGCGCCGACCAACGGCGCCGCCGGGATCATCCCGGCCGTGCTGCACTACTACCAGCGCTTCATCCGGCACTCGTCGGACGACGGCATCGTGAAGTTCATGCTCACGGCGGGCGCGATCGGCTCGATCCTCAAGCAGACGGGCTCGATCTCGGGCGCGGAGGTCGGCTGCCAGGGCGAAGTCGGCTCGGCGTCGGCGATGGCGGCGGCGGGGTTGACCGAGGTGCTCGGCGGGTCGCCGGCCCAGGTGGAGAACGCGGCCGAGATCGGGGTGGAGCACCACCTCGGGCTGACGTGCGACCCGGTCGGCGGCCTGGTCCAGATCCCGTGCATCGAGCGCAACGCGGTCGGCGCGTCGAAGGCGATCCACGCGGCCCGGATGGCCATGCGCGGCGACGGCAGCCACGTGGTGACGCTGGACAAGGCGATCAAGACGATGCGCGAGACGGGCGCGGACATGAGCGTGAAGTACAAGGAAACGGCCCGCGGCGGCCTGGCGGTGAACGTCATCGAGTGCTGACGGCCCGGCGGCTCAGCGCTGCCGATCCTCCGGTTCGACGGCCAGCCGCAGGCCGACCTCCACCAGGGTCCAGCCGAGCTGCTGGCGCCGGGTTCCGGTGCGCCGCCGAGGCGTCGCCCGGCCGGGTGGTCGGTTGCGCACGCCGTGGCGGAGTTCGTTCTCCCGCTCGTGCACCAGGTCTTCGGCCATCAAGAAGTGCACCGGATCGCCCCCTGCGTCGATGTTCGGTGTCGTGGTCCTCATCGTCGCTCACCGTGCCCGTCCGGTTCCACCGGTTTTCCGCGCCGCGAACACCAGTGTCACCGAGAGCGACGGGGCCCGGCCACTCCGAAGGTGCGCCGCCGCGGCCTAAACTCGCGGGATGGAGTCGACCTCGGTGGTGAATGCCGGTGAAGCGCTGTTCCGGCCGGTTCGCGCGGGCAATGCCTTCGAGGAGACCGTCGAGCGGTTGCTGCAGGCGATCCGGCTCGGGGTGGTCGGGGCGGGGGAGCGGCTGCCGTCCGAACGCGAACTCGCCGAGCGGCTCGGCGTCAGCCGCGTCACGCTGCGCGAAGCCATCCGGGCCCTCTCGGACGCCGGTTACGTCGAGTCACGGCGGGGGCGCTACGGCGGCACGTTCGTGAACGAAAGCCTGCCCGGGCCGCCCGAGCAGTCACCCGGCGGCAAGGTCGACGCCGTCGCGCTGGAGGACGCGCTGTGCCTGCGCTACGTCCTCGAAACCGGTGCCGCGGAAATGGCGGCGGCGCGGTCGCTGAGCCCCGCCGACCGGCAGCACCTCACCGGCACGCTCGCCGAGGCCGCGGGCGCGGGCCTCGACGACTACCGCCGCAAGGACTCCCGGCTGCACCTGGCGATCGCCGAGGTGACGGCGTCCGGCTCGCTGACCACGGCGATGGCCGACGCCCGCACCCGCGTCAACCAGCTGCTCGACCGGATCCCGCTGCTGCCGCCCAACCTCGAGCATTCGAACGCCCAGCACGAGGCGATCGTGGACGCCATCCTCGCGGGCGACGCGGCCGCCGCCCGGCAGGCGATGGCGGAGCACATCGAGGGCACGGCGTCGCTGCTGCGCGCGTTCCTCTCCTGACGCCCGCCTTGACAGGATTCGAACAACCTCGTTAGTTCTCCACAGAACCTTCACCACCGGCCGGCCGTCATCCATTCGTGACCTTGCCGACGGAGGAAGAAACCGAAGCCCCCGCGAAGCCGGACTCCCCGCGCCGACGCCGGTGGCGGCGCATCCGGCGGATCGCGTACTGGACCACCGGCGCGCTCGTCGGCGTGCCGCTGATCGCCTTCTGGGTCGCCTACCTGGTGCTCGACGTCCGCAGCCCCGAGGAGGTCCTGGCCGGGCTCGACAAGACCGTCGTCCTGCAGTACTCGGACGGGTCCGAGCTGCTCAAGGTGATCCCGGCCGACGGCGACCGGCGGTTCGTGCCGTACGGGCAGGTGCCCGCGAAACTCCGCGACGCCATCATCGCCACCGAGGACCCGACCTTCTGGGACAACCAGGGCTTCGACCCGACCGGCATCGGCCGCGCGTTCCTCACCGGCGTCGGCGGCGGGTCCGGGATCACGCAGCAGTACATCAAGAAGTCCACCGGCGACGAGGACGCCACGATCGGGCGGAAGTTCGCCGAGCTGGTGCTGGCCACGAAGATCACCCAGGAGCAGAGCAAGGAACAGATCTTCGAAAGCTACGTCAACATCATCTCCTTCGGCCGCGGCACGTTCGGCCCCGCCGCGGCGATGAACGCCTACTTCGGCAAGAAGCTCGACGACTCGATGACCTGGAGCGAAGCCGCGTTCCTCGCCGGGATGATCCAGTCGCCTTCGGTGCACGACCCGGCCGCCTCCGGCGACGCCCACGCGGCGCGGCGCTGGCAGTACGTGCGCGACAAGCTCGTCGCCCGCGGGTACGTGAAGGGCGACGAGAAGCTGGCCTACCCCGGCGACGAGGTCCAGCCGCCGTCGGAGACGCGCGCGGGCCGCCTCTCCTACGACGAGTTCCACATCAAGCAGCAGGTCCTGGCCGAGCTCGAACAGGACGGTTTCCCGCTGGGCCGGCTCCAGCAGGGAAACCTGACCGTCGAGACGACCCTGGACCGCGGCATGCAGGACGCCGCGAAGAAAACGTTGCAGGACAGGCTGAAGAGCCAGCCCCAGGAGTTCCGCGGCGCCGTCGTCGCGGTCGAGCCGAAGACCGGCGCGATCCGCGCCTACCAGGGTGGCGACCAGGGCGTCCGCGACTACGCGAGCACCCCGCACGCGGCCGGCTCGGCGTTCTACCCGTTCACCCTCGCTGCCGCGCTGCGCCGGGGCTACGGCCCGAACGTGCCGATTTCGGCGCCCGAGGAGCAGGAGTTCCTCGGGGAGAAGTTCAAGTACCCGGCCGTCTGCAGCCTCAAGTGCACGCCGCGCACGGCGATGCGGGCGCACGCCGACGGCCCGTTCGTCGCCCTGGCGAAGAAGTTCGGCCCGGACGTGCTGAGCGAGACCGCGCGGCAGGCCGGGATCCCCGAGACCGTCGACGGCACGCCGACGATGCGCGAGAAAGACGGCTTCCTCATCGGGCCGGGCATCGCGATCGGCCGGTACCCGCTGCGGCCGCTGGACATGGCCGGCGCCTACGCGACCTTTGCCGCGGACGGCCGCCGCACGACCCCGCACCTGGTGGCGAAGGTGCGGGACGAGAGCGGCGCGGTCATCTGGGAGCACACCGACACCGCGCGCCCGGCGTTCGACGAAGACGGCGGCCAGAGCCGCCGCATCGCCCAGGAGGTCACCGGCACGCTGACCGACAGCAGCGGGGCCGCGCTGCGCACCGGCGAGGCCGAGCACGGCACCAGCCCGGACAACCAGGACGCCTGGGCCGTCGGCTACACCCCGCAGCTGGCGACCGCGGTCTGGATCGGCTCCGACGACGAACGCCGGCTGAAGGACGCGAGCGGTGCGAAACTCAGCGGCGACGTCGTCCCGGCCGCCATCTGGCGCGACTTCATGGCGGCGGCGCACCAGGACGTGCCGGCCCGGCCGATGGCCCCGGGCCCGCCGCCGGTGGTGCGGCCGCCGCGCTGAGTCAGCGGACGAGAGCCAGGACGAACCCGTCGTGCCCCTTGGTGCCGACGGTCTGGACGGCGGTGGCGTCCAGCCGCGGTTCGGCGGCGAGGACGTCGAACATCTCGCGGGCGCCCAGCACGTTCGGGTCGGTGCTCGAGGGGTCGGCCACCCCGCCCTGGCGGACGACGTTGTCGACCACGATCGTCGTGCCGGGGCGGGACAGCTTCAGCGTTGCGCGCACGTAGTTCGCGAGGTTGTTCTTGTCCGCGTCGATGAACACGAAGTCGAACGGGCCCTCGAGCGACGGCAGCGTGTCCAGCGCGGCGCCGACGCGGATGTCGACCACGTCTTCGCCGAAGCCCGCCCGGGCCAGGTTGGCCTTCGCGACCGAAGCGTGCCGGGGCTCGTATTCGCAGGTCACCAGCTTGCCGCCGGGTGGGAGGGCGCGCGCCAGCCAGATCGTGCTGTACCCGCCGAGCGTGCCGATCTCCAGGATCGTCCGCGCGCCGGCGAGGCGGGCCAGCAGGTTCAGCAGCTTGCCCTGGTTGGGCGCGACGGCGATCGGCGGCAGCCCGGCGGCGGCCGCGTCGGCGAGGGCGTCGTCGAGCACCGGATCGGGGGCGAGGAGCGCCTCGGTGAGGTAGTCGTCGACTTCGGCCCAGCTCTTGTCGGTCATGGCACCTCCGCACCCCAATCTAGCGGGCTTTCGGGATCACCAGCGGCGTCCCGGTCTCCGGGCACGGCATCACCCGGCACGGCAGCTCGAAGATCTTCTCCACGTTCGCCTCCGTGACGACCTCCTCCGGCGTCCCCGCCGCCACCACCACGCCGTCGCGCATCGCGATCAGGTGGGTCGCGTAGCGGGCCGCGTGGTTGAGGTCGTGCAACACCGCCACCAGCGTCCGCCCCTGCTCCGCGTGCAGGCGGGCGCACAGGTCGAGGATCTCGATCTGGTGCGCGATGTCGAGGTAGGTCGTCGGCTCGTCGAGCAGCAGCAGGTCCGTCCGCTGCGCCAGCGCCATGGCCAGCCAGACGCGCTGGCGCTGCCCGCCGGACAGCTCGTCCACCAGCCGGTCCGCCAGGTCGGCGACCCCGGTCGCGCGCATCGACTCCGCCACGATCGACGCGTCTTCGCGCGATGACTGCCGCAGCAGCTTCTGGTGCGGGTAGCGGCCGCGGGCGACGAGGTCGGCGACCGTGATGCCCTCCGGCGCGATCGAGCTCTGCGGCAGCAGCCCGAGCCGGCGCGCGACCTCCTTGGCGCCGTACGAACCGATCGTCGCGCCGTCGAGGTAGACCGAGCCCGCCTGCGGTTCGAGGGTCCGCGACAGCGCGCGCAGCAGGGTCGTCTTGCCGCACGCGTTCGGCCCGACGATGACCGTGAACGAGCGGTCCGGGACCACGACACCGAGGTCCTCGGCGACGGTCCGGCCGTCGTAGGCCAGCGTCAGGTCTTCGGCAAGCAGACGAGCGGTCACGGAGGTAAGGCTAACCTAGGTGGGCGGCCTGCCCCGGAGAAGTGGGATCATGCTCACCGACGGCGTTCCGGCGGGAAGCGAAGGTGGACATGGACGACTACCGCGTCGTCGCGGACGCCCTCGCCGCCGACATCGAGGCCGGCCGCCTCCGCCCCGGCGACCGGCTCCCGCCGCAGCGCCGCTTCGCGCGGCAGCGCGGTATCGCGAACTCCACCGCCGCCCGCGTCTACGGCGAACTGGTCCGGCGCGGCCTGGCCGTCGGCGAGGTCGGCCGCGGCACGTTCGTCCGGGCCGCGAAGCCGCCGCCGGAACCGGCGCTCGCCGAGCCCGGCGACGCCCGCGTCGACCTCGAGCTCAACTTCGCCGTGCTGCCGGGGGAGTCGGCGCGCCTGGCGCGGGCGCTGGAACCGCTGCTGCGCGACGACGTCCTCACCGCGGCCCTGCACCCGATCGGCGCCGCGGGCACCCCGGCGGCGCGGGCAGCGGCGGCCGCGCTGCTCACCCGCGGCGACTGGCGGCCGGACCCGGCGACGCTGCTGTTCACCGGCAACGGCAGGCAGGCCATCGCGGCGGCGATCGCCGCGTTCGTCCCGGTGGGGGAGCGGCTCGCGGTCGAGTCGCTGACGTACCCGGTCGTGAAGGCGCTTTCCTCACGGCTCGGCGTGGAGCTGGTGCCGATCGAGACGGACGAGTCCGGCCTGGTGCCGGAGTCCTTGGCCGCAGCCGGGCCGGTGCGCGCGCTGTACGTCCAGCCCACCTTGCACAACCCGCTCGGCACGACGATGCCGCCGGAGCGCCGCGCCGAGCTCGCCGAGGTCGTCGCCCGTCTGGACCTGCCGGTGATCGAGGACGGCATCTACACGTTCCTGCGCGGGGATGTCCGGCCGTTCGCCGCGTTCGCGCCGGAGCGGACGGTGTTCGTCGACAGCCTGTCCAAGCGGGTCGCCCCCGGCCTGACGGCGGGTTTCCTGGTGACGCCGCCGTCCTGGACGGCGCGGCTGGCGTCGTCGGTCCGCTCGGGCGGCTGGGCAGCGTCGCGCTTCGCCGTCGAAGCGGCGACGCAGTGGATCGTGACGGGCACCTTGGCCGAGGTCGAAGCCGCGAAACGGCGTGACGCGGCGGCTCGCGCGGAGGTGGTCACCGAGAAGCTGGCCGGCTTCCCGGTCAGCGGCGACGCGCTGGCGTACCACCGCTGGTGGGAGCTGCCGGAGCAGTGGCGCGCGGAGACGTTCGTGGCGGCGGCGGCCCGCCGGGGGATCGCGCTGTCCCCGGCGGCGGCGTTCGCCGTGTTGCCGGGCCACGCGCCGAACGCGGTGCGGATCGCCGTCTCGGCGCCGCCGGTGACGACGTTGTCCGCGGCCCTCGGCGTCCTGGCGGCGCTCGCCAACGGCAGCCCGGACGACCTGCTGGCCGGCGACTAGGAGCCGTACCAGCGCGTACCAGTGCCGTGCCAGCGCCGTGTGCGGCCCGCACCAGGGAGCCGCGCCAGCCTTCGGGTGTCGCACCGAAAACCCCGAAGGAGCACGGATGTACACCCCAGTCACGATCATCGGCGCCGGTCTCGGCGGTCTCACCCTCGCCCGGGTTCTGCACGTCCACGGTGTTCCGGTCGTGGTGTACGAGGCGGAGTCGTCGCCGATGGCGCGGATGCAGGGCGGGATGCTCGACATCCACGACTACAACGGGCAGCTGGCCGTGGAGGCGGCCGGGCTGATGGAGGAGTTCCGGGGTCTGGTCCTGGAGGGCCGTGAGGCGATGCGGATCCTGGATCGCGACGGGACCGTCCTGTTCGACGAGGCCGACGACGGCACGGGCGGGCGTCCGGAGGTGCAGCGAGGCGAGCTGCGGCAGATGCTGCTCGACGCGCTCCCGGACGGCACTGTCCACTGGGGACACAAGGTCACCGGTACCCGTTCTCTCGGCGGGGGCCGGCACGAAGTGGGTTTCGCCAACGGCACCACCGTCGTGACGGACTTGCTGGTCGGAGCCGACGGCGCCTGGTCGCGCGTCCGGCCGCTGCTCACCGACGCCACACCCGAGTACGTCGGCACGTCGTTCGTCGAGACCTACCTGTTCGACGCCGACACCCGTCGCCCCGCGACGGCGAAGGCGGTCGGCGGCGGCTCGCTGATGGCGCCCGCCCCGGGCAAGGGCATCAACGCCCACCGGGAGAGCGGGGACACCCTGCACGCCTACGTGTCCCTCACCCGGCCGCTGGACTGGTTCGACGCCGTCGACTTCACCGATCCCGACGCGGCCGCCGCGCGGGTCGCGGCGGAGTTCGACGGCTGGGCGCCGGAGCTCACCGCGCTGATCACCGACGCCGACACCGCGCCCGTCCTGCGTCCCCACTACACCCTGCCGATGGGGCTCCGGTGGGATCGCGTGCCGGGGGTGACCCTGGTCGGCGACGCGGCCCACCTCATGCCGGTCAACGGGGAAGGCGCCAACCTGGCCATGCTCGACGGCGCCGAACTCGGCCAGGCCCTCGCCGCGCACCCCGGCGACGTCGAGGCCGCGCTCGCCGCGTACGAGCGGGTCATGTTCGTCCGCAGCGCCGAGGTCGGCGCCGAGGGCGCCCGGTTCGGCGAGCTGCTCTCGGGCGCCGCGGGCGAGAACATCGCCCAGAACCTGATCGACTTGTTCACCGGGGTGAACTAGGGCGTGTCTGACAAACGCCACGGCTGTTTGCTGGGATGCTGTCGGCCGTGTCGCGGTTTCAGCTGCTCTCGGATGCTCAGTGGGCGTTGATCGAGGATCTGCTGCCGGTCCGCACCGGTAGGCGTGGTCGGCCGTTCTCGGATGCGCGGGCGATGGTCGAGGGGATCATTTACCGGTATCGGTGCGGAATCGCGTGGCGGGATGTTCCGGCGGTGTTCGGTGCGTGGCAGACGATCTGGACCTGGCATCGCCGGATGGCCGGCGACGGCACCTGGGACACCGTGCTGCAGCGCCTGCTCACCGAAGCCGACGCGGCCGGCCTGGTCGATTGGTCGGTATCGGTCGACTCCACCATCGCCCGAGCCCACCAGCACGCCACCAACATCACCCGCGCCACGGGGGGCTGGGTCGAACTACACGGATCTACTCGCCGAGCCGCTTGATCACGCGATCGGCCGCTCCCGCGGCGGCTGGAGCACCAAAGTGCACCACCTCGTCGACGGCAACGGCCGACCTCTGGTGACGCTGGTCGGGCCCGGCCAGGCCGGAGACGCACCGATGTTCCCGCACCTCATGCGACACTTGCGCATCCGCCGGGCTGGACGCGGCAGGGCCCGCACGAGACCTGACCGCGTCCGCGGCGACAAGGCCTACTCCTCGAGAGCGATCCGCGGGCATCTGCGCGACCGCGGTATCACCGCCGTGATCCCCGAGCCGGCTGATCGGGCCGGGCACCGCGACCGCCGCGGTTCCCGCGGCGGTCGTCCACCTGCCTTCGACCCGGTGGACTACCGCGGCCGCAACGTTGTCGAGCGACGGTTCAACCTGCTCAAGCAATGGCGGGGTTTGGCCACTCGCTACGACAAGCTCGCCATCATCTACCGATCAGCCGTCGTCCTGCACGCGGTGATCACCTGGACCAAGGCATTGTCAGACACGCCCTAGGGAGGCGCCCGAGCTCAGGGGGCGTACTTGCCCACGAAGCTGCCGCAGGTGACCACGCGGCCCGTGAGCCGGTCCTGGATCGCCTTCTCCAGCCCGAGGTAGGTGAACACCGGCGTGTCGGCCGGGACTTCGGCCGGCACCGGGCCGCCGGTCGCCAGCAGGCGGGTCGGCACCGTCTGGAAGAGCACCAGGTAGCCGCCTTCGCGGTTGAGCGCGTCCGCCGTCTCGAGCATGCGGGCGGGCGCGTCGCCGACGATCTCCAGGGGCAGCGGCCACTCCAGCGGGAACGGGTTGCGCAGCCCGAACGCCGGGTACGCGAACGCGTTGTCCGGCAGGACCGCCGTCCGCCCGGCCGGGAAGCGGTCCGCGCAGTCGCGGATCTGCTGGACGTAGCGGAACGTCGAGGGGTTCGTGCGGATGCCGGACATCGCCGGGCTGACGTCGCCGAGGTCCGCCGTCAGCCGGTCGTGCCCGAGGTCGAGGTAGGCCGCCTGGTCGTGCCGCGCGACGACGACCCAGCCGCACACGGCCACCGCCGTCAGCCCGGTCGTCGCGGTCACCCAGCGCCGGGCGAGCCGCGGCCGCGGCGGGACCAGGTGGCTCAGCAGCAGCAACGCCGTCAGCGCGAGGGTGCCGGTGAGCAGCGTCGGCGTGTCGTTGCCCCAGGACAGGCTGGTCATGAACCCGGTCGCGAGGACCAGCAGCCCGGCCCACGGCACCTTCCGCCGCACGGCCGCGGTCACCGGCACGCTGACCGCGACGATCCACCACAGCACGTCCGCCCAGCGCGAGGAGCCGGTGAACCGGCCGTCGACGACCGTCCAGACCACCGCCGCCGCGCCGGCGAGCACGAGCACCCAGGACGCGGCCCGCCCGGCCGCGCCGAGCCGGTCGCCCGGCAGCCGGACAGCCAGCAGGACCACCGCGATCACGGCGAAGAAGCTCAGCTCCCGCACCGGTGCCTGGGTGAGCACCTCCGGGTCTTCCAGCCACAGCCCGAGCAGCCGTTCGCCGTACGCGGGCACGCCGCCGGTGAGCTGCTCGACCATCTCCGCGAAGCCGCCGCCGAGGCTCACCCACGCCACGTACGCGAGGCCGGGCGCGCCGAGCGCGAGGAGGTCGAGGAGCAGCCGGCGCCACCAGCGCGCGGTCCGCAGCGCGCCGGCGCGCGTCGCCGGGTGCAGCAGCAGCCACAGCACCCCGATCACGGCGGCGAGCGCGAAGCTCTGCTTGACGAACACGGCGCACCCGAGCAGCACGAGCCCGCCGCGGCGGGCGAGCGCGCGGTCCCCGCTCAGGCCGGCGTCCAGCGCCCAGGCACCGCAGGCGGTGAGCGCGATGCCGTCGACGGTGTGCCAGGCCATCAGCGGGAAGGCGTTGAGGTTGATCAGCGACGCGGCCGCGACCATCGCGGTCATGCCCGGGCCCCAGTCCAGCACCCGCCGGCGCGTGACCAGCGTGGCGAAGGCGATCGTCGCCACGATGATCTCGATCATGGATAGGAAGCTGGAGCCGAAGAACAGCGGCATCGGCAGCGCGTAGTCGGCGACGTGCAGCACCGCGGACCCGAGCGGGCGCGCGGAGATGATGTCGGCGTGCGGGACTTCGCCGTGGAGCACCCGCCACGCCTGGGCGAGGATGAAGCCCTGGTCGGAGGGGTGGAACCCGAAGCGCCCGACGCGGTACTCGGTGGCCAGCGCGAGCAGCACCACCCAGCCGGCGTGCACGCTCCAGCGCAGCATCGGCGGTTTCGCCGGAGCCGGGGCGGCGGCGCGCGCAGGACTCGCCACGTCCACGCCTGCCCGCCTTCCGCTCCCGATCACCAGGGAAGCGATGGTAGCGGCCACCGCGGCGGCGGACATGACGAGCACCACCGGGGCAGGTGGTTCGCCCGGGGCGGGGGAGCGGGCGGGGCCGGACATCGCGGCTGAGGTGACGAGCGCCGGGCGCCGGCGGCGGGCCCGCGGCGCAGAGAGACGGGGCCGAACACCGCGGCCGGGCGGCGGCGGATGGGGGCGGCATCATCGCGCGCTGGCAGGGCACTCGGGTGCGGAGAGGGCGGCGGCCCCGGATGCACGGCTGGGGCGAGATGGCTTGCGGGCCAGGCCGGGCCAGGCCAGGCCGGGCCAGGCCGGGCCGGGTCGGGTCGGGTCGGGCGGGCCAAGCCGGGCCGGGTCGGGCCAAGCCGGGCTGGGGCGGGCCAGGTCGGGCTGGGGCGGGCCAGGTCGGGCCGCGTCAGGGCGGGCCAAGCCGGGCTGGGGCGGGCAGGCCGGGCCGCGTCGGGGCGGGCCAAGCCGGGTGGGGCGGGCCAAGCCGGGTCGGGCCGCGTCAGGGCGGGCCAAGCCGGGCTGGGGCGGCCAGGCCGGGCCGGGCCGGGCCGGGCCGAACCGGGCCGGCAGCCGGAGCCGGGGTTTCGCCCGGCTCCGGCCCCTGTCACCCGGCCGTACTCCGGGCCGTGCCGATCGCGGCCGTCTCGTCCGCGGCCGCGAATCGTTTCCCAGTGCTGGTTTCCGGCATTCCGAACTCCCCAGTTCCCAAGGCCGCTCGAATGAGCGGCGCGAGCGCGAGGGTAGAAGTACCCACCGCCCCGGTGCCAGGGTTTCGGCGGAATTCGCGGCGATCAGGCGCGGCGGCGCCAGATCAGGCGGGTCAACGCCGCCGCGACGGACGCCGGTGCGGGCCGGCGCGGCAGGCCGCGGGCTTCCGGTGCCGACTCCGGCATCGCCCGGTACGCCAGGTGCGCGGCGAACCGCGCCAGCCGCGGCGCGGCGAGCGTCGCCAGCTCGGCGGCGCGGCCTTCGGACAGGCTCAGCACCTCCGGCCGCTCCTCCAGGGCCTTCACCACCAGCGCCGCCGCGCGTTCCGGGCTGCTCGACGGCAGGCCGCGGTAGCCGGTCGGCGCGATCATCGGCGTCCGCACCAGCGGCATCCGCACCGACGTGAACGTGATCCCGTCCGACAGCGTCTCGCGCCCGGCCGTCAGCCCGAACTCCTCCAGCGCCGCCTTCGACGCCAGGTACGCCGAGAAGCGCGGGGTGTCGGTCTGCAGGCCCTGGGTCGTCACGTTGACGACGTGGCCGAACCGCCGCTCGGCCATCGACGGCAGGAAACCGAGGATCAGCCGCACCGGGCCGAAGTAGTTGATCGCCATCGTGCGCTCGTAGTCGTGGAACCGTTCCGTGGACAGCGCCACCGAGCGCCGGATCGACCGCCCGGCGTTGTTGACCAGCATGTCGACCGCGCCGTGCTGGCCGAGGACGTCCTTGACCAGTGCGTCGACGGCGTCGCCGTCGGTGAGGTCGCACGGGTGCGCCGCCGCCACGCCGCCGGCCGCGGTGATCTCGTCCCGCACCTCTTCGAGCTCCGAAGCGCGGCGGGCCACGAGGATCACCTTGGCGCCCTTGCGCGCCACGGCGAGCGCCGACGCCCGGCCGATCCCGGACGACGCGCCGGTGACCAGCACCGTGCGCCCGGCCAGGCCGTGCCCGCGGCGGGCGCGGTCGGGGTCGAGGTGGGCCTGCCAGTACCGGTGCAGCGGCGCCGCGTAGTCCCGCAGCTCGGGCAGCTCGATACCGCTGCCGAACAACGCCGTCGTCGTGCGCGCGGTGTCGAAGACGACGTCCATGGTCAGGTGCGGCAGCACCGCCGGCGGCACGCCGAGCTCCTCGAGGACGGCGGCCCGGGCCGCCCGGCCGCCGGGCACGCGGTCGACGCCGGCGGCCGCGGCCTTCGCGACCCGGCCGCCCACGCGCCGCACCACCCCGGACGGCCGCGCGGGCAGCACGGCCCGGATCACCGGCCCGCCCGCGGCGCGCGCGAAGGCGTTGTAGACGGAGTTGAGCGACTGCGGCCGCGCGGCGGCGAGGTGGTAGGTCGCCCCGGACGGCGCGTCCCGGTGCATCAGGTACTCCATCGCCTCGACGACGTAGTCGACCGGCACCAGGTTCGTCGCGCCGAGGTCGGGCGCGGCCAGCGGGAGGCGCCGGGGCAGCGCGGCCAGCCGCGAGATGGCGGGGAGGAAGTAGTACGGCCCGTCGATCTTGTCCATCTCGCCGGTGCGCGAATCGCCGACGACCGCGGAGGGCCGGTAGACGCGGTAGGGCAGCGGCTGCTCGCGGACCAGCTTCTCGGCCTGGAACTTCGTCGCGTGGTACGGCGAGGAGAAGCGCTGGCCGAGGTCGAAGTCGGCTTCGGTGAACCGCCCGGCGTGGTCGCCCGCGACGGCGATCGAGGACACGTGGTGCACCAGCCCGGCTTCCGCCGCGGCGGCGAAGGCGAGCAGGTGCCGGGTGCCCTCGACGTTGGCGCGCCGGTTGGCCTCCTCGTCCGCGGTGAGGTCGTAGATCGCGCCGAGGTGGACGACGTGGTCGATGTGCGGCAGCGTGGCGGTGTCGACGCCGAGGCGGGGTTCGGCGAGGTCGCCGACCACGGGGTGCAGCTTGTCCGCGCCCGCCCAGCCGCGGGCCGACGCCGAAAGCCGTTCGCGGGAGGTCTCACGGACCAGCGCGTGGACGGCGGCCGTCTCCGGCCGCCGCAGCAGCCGGGCGACCAGGCGTTTCCCGATGAAGCCCGTCGCGCCCGTCACGAAGTAGGTCGTCATGGCCGGTCCCTTCGTCGTCGGGCCCGACTCTAACCTACTCCAGAGTAGGAACGGTAGTTGTCAGCTTTCGGACGTCTCGTCGTCGGCCGTGGCCACGACGGCGTCGCGCAGGGCGGCCCGCAGCCGTCCGACGTCGAGCGGCCCGAGCACCGCCGCCTCGCCCGGTGGCGCGACCAGCACCACCTTGTCGTCGCTGACGAACACCGTCACGTCCCTGCGCCTGCCGGCCAGATCCCGGCAGCCGATCGACCACTCGCCCCGACTCATGGTCGCCGCCCTCCGCATTTCTCCTCGTGGTCGTGCTCCGTGCGAGGGTGGGAGCGGGACGCGGGAGCCCTATGACGCCGGTTCACCCGATCTGCCTACTCGCGGGTTTCCCCTTGCGGTTCGCGGATTTCCGGCGTAGGGACCGGGACGGGATGTGGTCCGGCGGGTTCGGGAGTAGCGTCCGCGGCACGAGCCGTCGTCACCGTGGGAGGTCAGGATGTCGGAGCCGCGGAAGATCGTCATCGTCGGTGCGGGCCTCGGCGGGGCGTCCGCCGCGGCCGCGTTGCGCGAACGCGGTTACCCCGGCGAAATCCTGCTGATGGGCTCGGATCCGCGCCGCCCGTACGAGCTGCCGGCGCTGTCGAAGGGCGTGCTGCTGGGCAACACCGACGAACCCGACTGGGTGCACGAAGAGAAGTACTACGCCGAGCACGACATCCGGTTCAGCCCCGGCGTCACCGCGACCCGCGTCGAGCTCGGCGCGCGGCTGGTGCTGGACGACGCGGGCGGCGAGCACCGCTTCGACCGGCTCGTGCTGGCGACCGGCTCGCGGCCGCGCTCCCTGCCGGTCCCCGGCGGCGATCTGCCCGGCCTGTACACCCTGCGCAGCCTCGACGACTCGCTCAAGCTGCGGTCGGCGTTCGCCGGGGCGGAGCGCGTGGTCATCGTCGGTGCCGGCTGGATCGGCTCCGAAGCCGCCGCGGCGGCCCGGACGCACAACGCCGAGGTGACGGTGGTGGACCCGGTCGCGGTGCCACTGGCCACCGTCGTCGGCGAGACCGTCGGCGGGGTCTTCCGGGACCTGCACAGCGAAAAGGGCGTGCACTGGCGGCTCGGCGAGCAGGTCGCCGAGATCACCGGCGGGCCCGGCGGCGTCCGCGGCGTCCGGCTCGCCGGCGGCGAAGAGCTGACGGCGGACGTCGTCCTGGTCGCGGTCGGCGCGGCACCCCGGGTGGAGCTGGCGCACGCGGCGGGCCTCGAGCTGGCCGACAACGGCGGCGTCTGCGTGGACGCGGGCCTGCGCACGGCGGCCCCGGACGTCTACGCGGTCGGCGACATCGCCGCCCACTTCCACCCGCGCTTCGGCCGCCGCATCCGCGTGGAGCACTGGGCGAACGCGAAGGAGCAGGGCACGCACGTGGCGCAGAACCTGCTGGGGGAGAACGAACCGTTCCTCGCCTCGCCGTACTTCTTCACCGACCAGTACGACCTGGGCTGCGAGTACCGCGGGCTGGCCGATCCGGCGACGGACGAGCTGGTCGTTCGCGGCGACCTGGCGTCCCGCGAGTTCACGGCGTTCTGGCTGCGCGAAGGCCGTGTCGCGGCGGCGATGAACGTCAACATGTGGGACGACGGCGACGCGTTGGGTGCCCTTGTCGACGGGCGCGCCACCGTGACCGCCGAACAGCTCAGGACGGCGGATCTGGCGTCGCTCACCTGAGGCGGTCGCGCATCAGCGCGTCGAGCCGCCGCCAAGCGGGCGACGACGCGTTGACCGCGCCCTGCACCAGCGCCGGGATCGCGGAACCCCGTTCGTACGAAGGGAGTTCGGCGCCGTAGCGCGCTCGGGTGGCGGCGACGAGCCGCTCGGCCAGTGCCTCGACGCGCGGGTCCCGCGGGTCGAGGTCGTGCACCCGGTCGTACTCGAGGACCAGGGAGCACAGTGCCGGGTCGGCCAGCATCGCCGCCTGGTCCCGGAAGTTCGCGCGTGCCGTCTCCGGGTGGGTCGCGAACACCAGCAGCCACAGGTCGTTCTGCAGCGCGACCCAGCGTTCGCTGAACCCCAGACCGCGCAAGCCCGCGAGGTGGTCCACGACGTCGGCGGGCAACGCGGACAGCTGCCCGTCGGCGAGCTGCCGCAGCCGGGCCCGGGTGTCTTGCAGGCCGCGGATGCGGGCGGCGAGGTCGTCGTCGATCTGCCGGAGCGCCGGGACGAGCCCGCCGCCCGCACGGAGTTCGCGGATGCGCGCCAGCGGTACGCCGGCCTCCGCCAGCGTGCGGATCTTGATCAGCTCGACGGCGTCGGCCACGCGGTAGCGGCGGTAGCCGGACGCGTCGCGCGGCGGCTCCGGGAGGAGACCCTTGGCGTGGTAGACGCGGATCGTCTTGGGCGTCACCCCGACGTACCCGGCGAGCTGTCCGATGGTGAGCACCCCGCCATCGTCGCACTTGACCTTGCCCCTGGGGCAAGGTCGCAGGATGACCGGCATGGCGGACTACGAGACCCTGCGCGCGCTGGCCGACGAGGGCAACGAAACGGCCCTCGACCGGCTCGCCGACCTCGCCGACGCCCGCGGCGACGTCGAAGAGCTGAGCGAGCTGCTGGACGAAGGCTGCGACCACGCCGGCGCGCTGCTGACCCGCCGCGCGGTCGCCGCGGGCGACCTGCTGGAACTGCAGCGGATCGCCGACGCCGGCCACGAACCGGCCGGTGCGGAGCTGGAGCGTCTGCTCAGGGAGTGACTTCGTGCGTCAGGGTCAGGAAGGCCACCAGGGCCAGCAGCGCGAAGCCCGCCATGGTCGCGGCCATCGGCACCGCCGTGCCCGGGCCCCCGAGCCCGACCAGCGGCGTCGCGATCGCGCCCACCACGAACTGCAGCACCCCCAGCAACGCCGAAGCCGCGCCCGCCGAACGAGCGTGCGAGGCCAGCGCCAGCGAGCTCGAGTTCGGCATCACCAGGCCGATGCTCGACACGAGCAGGAACAACGCCACCAGCAGCACCGGCAGGGGAGCCCGGGTCAGCACGGCCGCGAGCACCGAAGTCCCGCCGACGGCACCCAGGACCAGACCGGAAGCCAGCAGGGCGCGTTCCCGGATCCGGCCCACGAGCCGGCCGCTGAGCTGCCCGGCCAGCACGATGCCGACGCCGTTCACGCCGAACACCACGCTGTAGGCCTGCGGGCTGAGCCCGTACACGCCCTGCAGCGCGAACGACGACCCCGAGATGTAGGCGAACATCGACGCGAACAGCAGCCCGGACGCCAGCGCGTAGCCCGCGAACGTCCGGTCCGCCACGAGCCGCCCGTACGCGCGCATCACCCGGCCGAGCCGCGCGGGCGAGCGCCGGTCCGGCGGAAGCGGCTCGGGGAGGGCGAAGACGACCACGGCCAGCAGCAGCGCACCGAACGCCGTGAGCACGACGAACACCCCGCGCCAGGACGTCCAGTTCAGCAGCTGCCCGCCGATGAGCGGCGCGAGGATCGGGGCGAGCCCGCTGACCAGCATCAGCGTCGAGAAGAACTTCGTCATCGCGGTGCCGGAGTAGAGGTCCCGCACGGTGGCGCGGGCGATCACGACCCCCGCGGCGGCGCCGAGGGACTGCACGCCGCGGGCGGCGACCAGCAGCCAGGCGTCCGGGCTGACCGCGCAGAGCACCGAGCCCACGACGTACAGGGCGAGCCCCACGAGCAGCGGACGGCGGCGGCCGAGCGCGTCCGACAGGGGCCCCAGCACGAGCTGGCCCAGCGCGAGGCCCGCGATGAACGCGCCGAGCGTCAGCTGGACCGTGGTGTCCGCCGCGTGCAGGTCGTCCGCCATCCGCGGCAGCGCGGGCAGGTACATGTCGATCGACAGCGGGCCGAACGCCGAGAGGCCACCCAGCACGAGGACGAACTTCAGCTGCGCCCGCCTGCCCGGCGCGGTACGTTCCGCCGTGGTGGTCATGCGCCTCCTGCCGGTCCTTGCCTCCGACCAGCGACGCCGTGACCGGGGCTATTCCGGCTGTGATCGGTGACACTTCGTGGTCGACCGGGCGGTGAACCGATACTGATCCGACCAATTTTGCAACCGATTCAGCGATGGCTCTGGATCGACGGTCACGACTGCGATATACATCGGATGTCTGGTCGGTGTGGGTGAAGGGAATATCCGTGCAGCTTGTGCGCCTCGGGGAGCCGGGAAGTGAGCGTCCGTTCGTGCGTGCCGACGACGGCACGACCTACGAGCTGGGCGGCCTGACCGCCGACATCGACGGCGGCTTCCTCGCCGCGGACGGGATCGCGCGCGCGGCCGCCGCGCTCGCCGCCGGGGAACTGCCGCGAGCGGACGCCGGCGGGCTGCGCGTCGGCTCGCCCATCGCCCAGCCGGGCAAGGTCGTCTGCATCGGCATGAACTACCGCCGCCACGCGGAGGAGACCGGCGCGACCCCGCCGACCGAGCCCGTCGTCTTCATGAAGGCGCCGGACGTCGTGGTCGGCCCCGGCGACGACGTCCTCATCCCGCGCGGCTCGGTGAGCACCGACTGGGAGGTCGAGCTCGGCGTCGTCATCGGGAAGACCGCGCGCTACCTGGACAGCGTCGACGACGCTCTCGAGCACGTCGCCGGTTACGTCGTCTCGAACGACGTCTCCGAGCGCGCGCTGCAGTTCCGCACCGCGCAGTGGGACAAGGGCAAGTCCTGCGAGAACTTCAACCCGCTCGGCCCGGCGCTGGTCCCGGCGAGCGAGGTGCCCGACCCGCAGGACCTCGGCCTGCGGCTGTGGATCAACGGCGAAAAGAAGCAGGACTCGTCGACCAAGGACATGATCTTCACGGTGGCCGAGATCGTCCACCACCTCAGCCAGGTGATGGTGCTGCGGCCCGGCGACCTGGTCAACACCGGTACGCCGGAGGGCGTCGCGCTCGGGCAGCCCGACCCGAAGCCCTACCTGCGCGACGGCGACGTCATCGAGCTGGAGATCGACGGGCTCGGCCGGCAGCGCCAGACCGCGAGGCAGGCCTGACCATGGCGAAGATCATCGGCATGGAGGTGCTGGACGTCCGGTTCCCCACCTCCCGGGAGCTGGACGGCTCGGACGCCATGAACCCCGACCCGGACTACTCCGCCGCCTACGTCGTGCTGCACACCGACGGCGGCCCGGACGGCTACGGCCTCGCGTTCACCATCGGCCGCGGCAACGACGTCCAGGCCGCCGCCATCCGCGCGCTCGCCCCGCACGTCGTCGGCCGGGACGTCCCCGAGGACGCGGCCGCGCTCGGCGACCTGTCCCGCACGCTCGTCGGCGACTCGCAGTTCCGCTGGCTGGGCCCGGAAAAGGGCGTCGCGCACATGGCTGTCGGGGCGGTGGTCAACGCCGCGTGGGACCTCGCCGCGCGCCGCGCCGCCCTGCCGGTCTGGAAGTTCGCGGCGCGCATGACGCCCGAAGAACTGGTGTCCCTGGTCGACTTCCGCTACCTCTCCGACGCGCTCACCGAAGCCGAAGCCCTCGACATCCTGCGTGCCGCCGAACCCGGCCGCGCCGAGCGCACCGCGCGGCTGGAAGCGGACGGCTACCGCGCCTACAGCACGTCACCCGGCTGGCTCGGCTACGCGGACGCGAAGCTCGTGCGGCTCGCCGAACAGGCCGTCGCGGACGGCTTCGAGATGATCAAGCTCAAGGTCGGCGGCAACCTCGAAGACGACGTCCGGCGGATGAAGCTGGCACGCGAGACGGTCGGCGACGGCATCCGGATCGCCGTCGACGCCAACCAGCGCTGGGACGTCTCCGCCGCGGTCACCTGGATGACCGCGCTGGCGCCGTACGACCCGTACTGGATCGAGGAGCCGACCTCCCCGGACGACGTCCTCGGGCACGCGGCGATCGCGAAGGCCCTGGCCCCGATCCGCGTCGCCACCGGCGAGCACGTTCAGAACCGCGTGGTGTTCAAGCAGCTGCTGCAGGCGAACGCGATCTCGGTCCTGCAGCTGGACGCCGCCCGCGTCGGCGGGTTCAACGAGAACCTGGCGATCCTGCTGCTGGCCACGAAGTTCGGCGTCCCGGTGTGCCCGCACGCCGGCGGGGTCGGGCTCTGCGAGCTCGTCCGGCACCTGTCGATGTTCGACTTCGTGGCCGTGTCCGGCACCGACGCGGACCGCTCGATCGAGTGGGTCGACCACCTGCACGAGCACTTCACCGACCCGGCCGTCGTCGAGCGCGGCCGGTACCTCGCCCCGACCGCCCCCGGCTTCTCCGCGCGCATGCACGACGCCACGCTGCGCCGGTTCCGCTTCCCGGACGGTCCCGAGTGGACGGAGACCGCAAGTGAGTGAATTCGAGGGCCTGGTGGCCGCCGTCACCGGAGGCGCCTCGGGCATCGGCAAGGCCGTCGCCACCCTGCTGGCCGAACGCGGCGCGCAGGTGGCGGTGCTGGACCTGAAACCGGGCGACGACGGTTTCCGCTGCGACGTCGGCTCCGATCAGGAAGTCCGCTCGGCGATCGACGCCGTCGTGGACCGCTTCGGGCGCCTCGACATCCTGGTCAACAACGCCGGGATCGGTGCTCAGGGCGACGTCACGGGCAACGACGACGACGAGTGGCACCGCGTGTTCGACGTCAACGTCGTCGGCATGGTCCGGCTCGCGCGCGCCGCGCTGCCGCACCTGAAGAAGTCGCCGTCCGCGGCGATCGTCAACACCTGTTCCATCGCGGCCTGGGCCGGTCTGCCCCAGCGCGCGCTCTACTCGGCCACCAAGGGCGCGGTGCTCTCGCTGACCCTGGCCATGGCGACCGACCACCTGCCCGACCGGGTCCGCGTCAACTGCGTGTGCCCGGGCACGGCGGACACCCCCTGGGTGGGCCGGCTCCTCGACGCCGCCGAAGACCCGGCGGCCGAACGCGCGGCGCTCGCGGCCCGCCAGCCGATGGGCAGGCTGGTCACCGCCGACGAGGTCGCGAACGCGATCGCCTACCTGGCGAGCCCGCGGTCCGCGTCGACCACCGGGACCGCGCTCGCGGTCGACGGCGGCATGTACGGCCTGCGCCCGCGCGGCCCCGTGCAACACCAGTAAGAGACTTGATTTCCGCTGTCATCAAGGAGGATGCGGTGCGCGCTGTGTTATTCCAGAACAGGGTGATCCAGGTGGCCGCCACGGCCGCCGTCTGCGGCCTGGTACTGGCCGCCTGCGGGTCCACTAAGGACAACGCGTCGGCGCCCGCGGCGGGCGGCAACGCCGGTGGCAAGGTCGGGGCGACCCTGCCGCTGCTGACCTCGCCGTTCTGGCAGGCCTACAACAACTACGTCCCGAAGATGGCCCAGTCCGAGGGCGTCGACGTCCTCCCGACGGTCAACGCCGACAGCGACCCGGCGAAGCTGATCACCGACATCGGCACCTTCCTCAACCAGGGCGTCAAGGGCCTGGTCGTGACGCCGCTGGACTCCGCGGCCATCGTCGCCGGGCTCAAGCAGGCGGAGAACAAGGGCGTGCCGGTCGTCGCCGTTGACGTCGCCCCCGAGAGCGGCAAGGTCGCCATGGTGGTGCGGGCCGACAACAAGGCCTACGGCACCAAGGCGTGCGACGCGATCGGCGAGAAGGTCAAGTCCGGCAAGGTCGTGCAGATCATGGGCGACCTCGCGTCGGTCAACGGCCGTGACCGCTCGGAAGCCTTCCGCGACTGCATGAAGCAGAAGTACCCCGGCATCCAGGTGCTGGAGATCCCGGCCGAGTGGAAGGCCGACAAGGCGTCCTCCGGGCTGGACAGCATGCTGACCGCGAACCCGGACATCAAGGGCGTCTACATGCAGGCGGGCGGCGTCTACCTGGCCCCGACCGAGCAGGCCCTCAAGCGCAAGAACCTGTTCTTCCCGGTCGGCGACCCGAAGCACATCGTGCTCGTCTCGAACGACGGCATCCCGCAGGAGCTGGCCGCGATCCGCGCCGGCGAGCTGGACGCCACCGTGTCCCAGCCGGCCGACGCCTACGCGAAGTACGGCCTGTACTGGCTGAAGAAGGCCATGGCGGGCGAGACGTTCAAGGCCGGGCCGACCGACCACGGCAGCACCATCGTGGAGATCAGCCCCGGCATCCTCGAGGACCAGCTGCCCGCGCCCGTCATCACCAAGGACAACGTGGACGACAAGGCCCTGTGGGGGAACAACCTGTGACCGCGCTGCCCGCCGGCGAATCCGCCGTCCCGGTGGTCAGCGCCGTAGGTGTCGGCAAGCGCTACGGCCCGACCGTGGCCTTGCACGACGTCAGCCTCACCGTGCACCCGGGCGAGTCGCACGCGCTCGTCGGGCGCAACGGGGCCGGCAAGTCGACGCTCGTCTCCATCCTCACCGGCCTGTCTGCCACGGACACCGGGCACGTCGAGTTCGGCGGCGAGCCGGCCCCTCCGCTGTCCAAACAGGACGAATGGAAGGCGCGCGTCGCCTGCGTGTACCAGCACGCGATGGTGGTCCCGCAGCTCACGGTCGCCGAGAACCTGTTCCTCAACCGGCAGGCGGGCGGCGGGTTCGCCATCGGCTGGAAGACGCTGCGGCGCAAGGCGCGCGAGCTGCTGGACTCGTGGGACGTGCACGTCGACGTCGACACCCCGGCCGGCGACCTGTCGGTGGAGGACCGGCAGTTCGTCGAGATCGCCCGCGCGCTGTCCTACGGCGCCCGGTTCATCGTGCTCGACGAGCCGACCGCGCAGCTGGACAGCCAGGCCATCGAGCGGCTCTTCGAGCGGATGCGCCAGATGCAGGCGGGCGGGGTGACGTTCCTGTTCATCTCGCACCACCTGCACGAGGTCTACGAGGTCTGCCAGGCGGTGACCGTGCTGCGCGACGCGAAGCACGTGCTCACCGCGCCGGTGTCGGAGGTCGGCAAGGCCGAGCTGGTCGACGCGATGACCGGGGAACCGGGCGGGCTGTCGGTCCGCGACGCGGCGTCCCGGGAAGCCCTCGACGACGCCGCCGCGGAGATCCTCGCGGTCGAAGGGCTGTCCGGTGACAGCTTCTCGGACGTCTCGTTCCGGCTCCGCCGCGGCGAGGTCGTCGGGCTCGCGGGCAGCAACGCCAGCGGCAAGCACCAGGTCGCCGAGACGGTCTACGGCCTGCGGGCGCCGTCCGCGGGCACGATCAGCGTCGACGGCTCGCCGCTGCGACCGGGCGACATCCCGGCAGCGATCCGCGCGGGCATCGGCTGCGTGCCGCGCGACCGGCACCACGAAGGCCTGGTCCTGGCGCACTCGATCGCCGACAACGCCACGCTGTCGATCCTGGACAAGCTCGGCCGCGGCGGGATCGCGTCGCCGGGCTCGCGGTTCGCGAGGGCGTCGCAGGCCTTGGCTGACTACGGCATCGTGGCCGCGAGCGCCGAGCAGCCGGTGTCCGACCTGTCCGGCGGCAACCAGCAGAAGGTCGTGCTGGCCCGGGCCCTGATCGGCGACCCGCGGGTCGTGGTGCTGATCAACCCGACCGCGGGCGTGGACGTGAAGTCGAAGGAGGCGCTGCTCGCGGTCGTCGACCGGGTGCGCGCCGAGGGCAAGGCGGTGCTGATCGTCAGCGACGAGCTCGACGACCTGCGCCTGAGCGACCGGGTCCTGGTGCTGCGCGCCGGGGCCGTCGTCGCCGAACACCAGGCCGGGTGGTCCGACGGCGACCTCGTGGCCGACATCGAAGGAGTCGAGCTTTCGTGACCGACGTGATGACCTCCCCGCAGACGGAGCTGCCCGCGCCACCACGGCGCCGCAAGGCCGTCTGGCTGCGTGAACTCGCGCTCTTGCCCGCCCTGGTCGTCGTGTTCCTCATCGGCGGCCTGGTCGACGACACCTTCGTCGGCTGGAGCAACATCGTCAGCATCCTGACCGCGTCGGCGGCGCTCTCGCTGGTCGTGCTCGGCGAGTCGCTGGTGCTGATCACCGGGAAGTTCGACCTGTCGCTGGAATCGACGATGGGCTTGGCGCCGGCGCTCGGCGCGATGGTCGTGATCCCGGCCGCGTCGGCCGGTTTCGGCGTCGAGCTGCCCGCCGCGGTCGGCCTGCTGGTGATCCCGCTCTGCGGGGCGCTGGTCGGGTTCGTCAACGGCTTCCTGATCGTGAAGCTGAAGCTGAACGCCTTCATCGTGACGTTGGCGATGCTCACCGTGCTCCGCGGCGTGCAGGTCGGCTCGACCAAGGGCAAGACGCTGTTCAACCTGCCGGACTCGTTCACCAACCTGGCGACGACGACGTTCCTCGGGCTGCCGATGTCGGTGTGGCTGGCCGCGGCGCTGTTCGCCGTCGCCGGCTGGGTGCTGCGCTACCACCGCGTCGGCCGCGCGCTGTACGCGATCGGCGGCAACCGCGAAGCCGCGCGGGCGGCGGGCGTGCGTGTCGACCGGATCGCGTGGGCGGTGTTCGTCGTCGCCGGGATCCTCGCGGCGATCGGCGGGCTCGCGTACACCGGTTACGTCGGCGCGCTGGGCGCGAACCAGGGCTCCGGGATGATCCTGCAGGTCTTCGCGGCCGCGGTGATCGGCGGCGTCTCGCTCGACGGCGGCAAGGGCACCCTGGTCGGCGCCCTGACCGGCGTCCTGCTGCTGGCGTCGGTGTCGAGCCTGCTCAACTACGCGCACGTCACGGCGGAGTGGCAGGGCGCGATCTACGGCGCCATCATCCTGGTCGCGCTGATCATCGCCCGGTACGCGGGCGGAAAGCCCCAGACCTGACGCTCACCCCGTGAAGATCCGACGTTCTCAGGAGTGCGTGTGCTACGAGGCTTCCGCGGCCGGCTCGGCGTCCGGGTCGGGCACCGTCGGGTCGTCCGCGGTGCCGAGGGCGTTGCGCAGCCACTGCTCCACGCCCGCGACGTGCACGGTCGCCCACGAGCGCGCCAGTTCCGGCTCGCGCGCGGCGATGGCCTCGTAGATCGCCGTGTGCTGTTCGCGGGTCTTCGCGACCGCGCCCTCCTGGGTGAGCCCGCGCCAGATCCGGGCGCGGGCGGTCGGCCCGGAGAGGCTGTCGAGCAGCGAGCAGAGCACGGGGTTGCCGGACCCGTCGGCGATCTTGCGGTGGAACTGCAGGTCGTTGGCGACCAGCGCTTCGACGGTCGGCGAGTCCTCCAGCTCCCCGAGCAGCGTGCCCAGCTCGGCGATGTCGGCGTCGCTCATGTGCATCGCGGCCAGCCCGGTCGCGGCCGGCTCGAGGATCCGGCGCACGGCCAGGAAGTCGAGGACCGTGTCGTCGCGGTGGAAGTCGACCACGAACGTCATGGCGTCGAGCAGCAGGTTGGGTTCGAGGCTGGTGACGTAGGTGCCGTCGCCCTGGCGGACGTCGAGCACGCGGATCAGGCAGAGCGCCTTGACCGCCTCCCGCAGGGAGCTGCGCGAGAGCCCGAGCCGCTGGGCGAGCTCGGCCTCCTTAGGCAGCCGGTCGCCCGGCGCCAGCTCGCCGGAGATGATCATGTCCTTGATCTTGTCGATCGCGACATCGGTGACGGGCATCGTGTCCGCCCTTCCCTGCAACAGACCTCGGATGTTTCGGTGTTCCTCCCCAGCGTGCCATGTCCCGGCGAAGGAGTGGTGATGACCCACGGACCCGCACCGCAAAGAGTGGCTCTGCACACCCGGCTCAAACCCGGCAAAGAGGCCGAGTACGAGTCCGTCCACGCCGTCATCCCGCCCGAACTGGACACCGCCCTGCGCGAAGCCGGGGTCCGCTCCTGGCGGATCTGGCGTAACGGTCTCGACCTGTTCCACGTCCTCGAAGTCGACGACTACGCGGCGATGCGGGCGGCGTTGCGGGACCACCCCGCCAACGTCCCGTGGCAGGCGAGGATGGCCGAGCTGCTGGCCGTCGAGGACGACTACTCCGGCGACGACACCGGCATCGGGCTGGTCTGGGAACTGCCGGTGAAGGAGTGACGGTGTTGGAACTCTCCCTCTCCCCGCTGGGGCTCGGCTGCGCGCAGCTGGGCAACCTGTACCACGCGATCAGCGACGAAACCGCGGCGGCGACCGTGCGGTGCGCGTGGGACGAGGGCATCCGCTACTTCGACACCGCGCCGCACTACGGCCTGGGGCTGTCGGAAGCCCGGCTCGGCGCGGCGCTGCGGTCCTTCCCGCGCGACGAGTACGTGCTCTCCACGAAGGTCGGCCGGGTCCTGGAGCCCGACCCGGGTGGCGCGGGTGCGGTCGACGACCAGGGGTTCGCCGTCCCGGCCGCGTACAAGCGCCGCTGGGACTTCAGCCGTGACGGCGTCCTGCGGTCCCTGGACGACAGCCTGACCAGGCTGGGGCTCGACCGCGTCGACATCGTCTACGTCCACGACCCCGACGACCACTTCGAGGAAGCCCTGCGCGGCGCCTTCCCGGCGTTGCGCGAGCTGCGGGACCAGGGCGTGATCGGCGCGTTCGGCGCGGGGATGAACCAGGCGCCGATGCTCACGGAGTTCGTCCGCCGGACCGATCTCGACGTGCTGCTGGTGGCGGGGCGCTACACGCTGCTCGACCAGCCGGCGCTCGACGAGTTGCTGCCGCTCTGCGTCGACCGCGGCGTCTCCGTCGTCGCCGGCGGCGCGTTCAACGCCGGCATCCTGGCCACGGCCGAGCCGGGCCGCGTCTACGACTACGCCGAGGCGCCGCCCGAGCTGGTCGAGCGGGCCGGCCGGATCGCCGCGATCTGCGCCCGCCACGGCGTCGAGCTGCCGGAAGCCGCGCTGGCGTTGCCGATGGGGCACCCGGCGGTGGCGTCGGTGGTCGTCGGCGCGCATGATCCTTCGCAGGTCAGCGTGAACGCGCGGCGCGCGCGGGCCGTGGTGCCGCCGGAGCTGTGGACCGAACTGGTCGACGCGGGCCTGCTGCGCGCCGACGTCGTCATCGCCGAAGGAGTCTCATGATCGACGCCCACCACCACCTGTGGGACCCGTCGCGGCGCGACTACCCCTGGATGGCCGGCGAGGCCCTCGACCCGATCCGCCGCCCGTACACGGTGGACGACCTGCGCGCGGTGACGAAGGCGGCCGGGGTGCACGCGACGGTCCTGGTCCAGACGGTCTCGTCGGACGAGGAGACCGCCGAGTTCCTCGCGACGGCGGTGGCGGAGCCGGTGATCGCGGGCGTGGTCGGCTGGGCCGACCTGACGGCGCCGGACATCGCGGACCGGCTGGCCGCCCTGCGCGCGCAGGGCCCGCTGGTCGGCCTCCGCCACCAAGTGGAGACCGAGCCGGACGAAGACTGGCTGCTGCGCCCGGCGGTGATGGCCGGGCTGAGCACGCTGTCGGCGGCGGGCCTGACGTACGACCTGCTGATCCGCCCCGCCCAGCTGCCCGCGGCGGCCGAGGTGGCGTTGCGGCTGCCGGAGCTGCGCCTCGTCCTGGACCACGCGGCGAAGCCGCCGATCGCGGCGGGGGAGTGGGAGCCCTGGGCGTCCGGGATGGCCGCGCTGGCGGCGCGCGAGAACGTGGTGTGCAAGCTGTCCGGGCTGGTCACGGAGGCGGACTGGACGGGGTGGGAGGTCGGCCACCTGCGCCGGTACGTGGACCACGTGCTGGAGGTGTTCGGGCCGTCCCGCCTGCTGTTCGGCTCGGACTGGCCGGTCTGCGAACTGGCGGCGTCGTACGAGGTGGTCCTGGACGCGGCGATCGCGCTGACCGGCGGGCTGTCGGACGCCGAGCGCCTGGCGGTGTTCGAGCACAACGCCAGGACGACCTACGGCCTGGCTCCCGGCGTGGATGCGGGCGGGGACACCTCTTCCAGGGGGTAGAAGAGGGTTCCCCGCCCGCCGCTGGGGTGGTCTCTCAGAACTCGTCGTCGCGGATCATGCCGCGCAGCCGGGTCAGGGCCCGGTGCTGCGTCACGCGGACGTTGCCCGGGGAGATCCCGAGCGCCTCCGCGGTCTCCGTCGCCGAGAACCCGACCGCGATGCGCAGGGTGAGGATCTCCTGCTGGACCCGCGGGAGCGAGGCGAGCAGCCGGCCCAGACGGGCGCCGAGGTCGAGGCTCAGCGCGCGGGTCTCCGGCTCGTTGCCGACCAGCGGCCGCTCGGGCAGCTCGGGGACGGGCTCGGAGCGGTCGCGGGCGACGGCGCGGTAGGCGTCGGCGACCTTGTTGGCCGCGATGGCGTGCACGAGGTAGAGGAAGGAACCGCCGCGGTCCTGGTAGTCGGGGAGCGCCTTGAGCACGGCGAGGCAGACTTCCTGGGCGACGTCGTCGGCCGACAGGTAGGAGAGGTCGCGGCCGCCCATCCGGGCGCGGCAGTAGCGGACCACCACCGGCTCGATCATCTGCAACAGAGAGTGGATGGCGGCCGGGTTGCCCTCGCCCGCGTCCTTGACGAGGGGGTCGAGGTCCTCCTTCGTCAGCCGCCCGCTGGGCCTCGGCAATGACTCCGGAGTGCGATAATCGCGAACGGAGGAAGCGGATTCCTCAGTGGTCCTCGGCGGTGCTGTCATGGTCGTCTCCCCGGCCGACCCTCGACCGTCGCTGCCGGGGGTTCAACACTCCGTAACTGTTCCATCGCAGATACTCCGGGAGATCCGGGTTGACCTGCTCTCCGTGCGACGCAGCGTAATCGTAGGCGCCTCCCCGGCCGTCAGTCCAGATTTCAACGACTAATACCCCGTTAGCAGCAGCGGTCGTGATGTTCCCGCGACCAGGCCCCGCACATTGCGATTAATCGGTTTCAGGATGTGCCGAGTTCACCCGTCAGTGGAGAACGACCACGGACGCGGCAGTCACGGTCACCGCCAGCGACGCCACGGCGGGCAGTGCGGGACTCAGCGGCCCCGGTTCGGGGGCGCGCAAGGCTCGTTCGCGGTGCGCCCCGATGGCCGCGAGCAGGGCAGACGTCCCGGCGGCGAGCAAAACGGGGACCAGGGCAAGCCCCCAGTGCCGCTGGGCGGCGGAGTGCAGGAGCAGAGCGGTGCAGGCGGCCGAAGCCAGCGCGGTCCGCCGCCAGGCGAGCCCGGTACGTTCGGCCTGAGCACCGGCGGGCGAGGTCACGGCCGCGTCCCGGTGGGCGTGTCGGTAGTTTTGACGTCGCGATAATCGCGAACAAGCGGTATTCGGGGCGAGGTGCCGCGCCGGGAGGCGCTACCCCGGTCGGCCGAGGGCCGCGGTGCCGAGCTCCGCGGGGCCGGGCGGGCCGGAGCGGCGTCGAGTGCGCTCCGTGGTCGACTGAGGCCGGTTCGAGGATCGCGTTTGCGGCGGCGGATGTCCACCCGGCGGCTCACGAGACCACCGGTGAACCCGGCCGCGCCGTCGATGAGCCGCCGCTCGCCACCACCCGGCGGCTCACGAGACCACCAGCAACACCGCCGCAGCGACGATCAGCACCAGCAGCCCGCCGGTCAGCACCAGGATCATCCAGCTCCGCGGCAGCGGCTTCCCGGCCCGCATCGCGATCTGCACCCGCCGCCACCTTGGGTACGCCGTCGCCGCGAGGACCGCCGCCAAGACAACGCACAACCCCGCGAGCACCGCGCTGGCCGTGGCCGGTGACGGCACCAGCTGGTGGACCGCGACCCCGCCCGCGAGCAGGCCCAGCGCCGTGCGGACCCACGCGAGGAACGTGCGTTCGTTCGCCAGCGTGAACCGGTAGTCCGGTTCGGTGCCACCCGCGTGGGGCTTGATGTCGTCCGAGGCCACGTCCGCAGACGCTAGCCGGTGTGCGCGGCCGTGGCCGGTTCGGTGTGGTGTGCGAACACCCACCAGCGCAGCACGGCGAACCGCACGAACCCGCCGACCACGCTGGCCAGCAGCAGCGTGCCGGTCTCCTCCCACGACGTCGGCCGCTCGACGATCGCGTCGAGGATCGCCAGCACCGCCGAGCCGTACCCGGCGTAGAAGGCGAACGTCAGCAGGTCCTGCAGGTGCCGCTTCCCGGCGTTGCTGTGCCGTCCGGCGAAGGTGACGCGGCGGTGGAACTCGGTGTTGCCGACCGTCGTGAGCGCGATCGCGACCAGGTTCGCGACCTGGGAGCCGAGCTCGTCGCGCAGCAGGAGGAACAGAACGGCCTGGACGCCGGTTGTCACTACGCCGGCCACGACGTACCACGCCGCGTGCGTGCCGAGCTCGTGGTGCCGGTCCGGGTCGGTGGCGAGCAGCCGGTGGTCCGGTGCGCACCTGGTGGTGGCCATGATCCGAACCTACCCTGCATTCACAAACTTGTGAATATGTTAAACCGGTTGAAGAAATGTGATCCCCGTGACACCGCCGGGGTTTCGGCCTCCGGCACCTCGGGTAGGTCACCGGAGATGACGACTTCCTACGCGCCGGGAGAATTCTGTGAGTGACCGTGACACGGCCGAACCGGATAGCTTGACCCCCAGCGAGGCGCTGGACGAGGACGAGCTGCGCGTGGATCCCCTGGAAGAGGGCATCGAACCGCCCGAGCACTGGAGTGCCGCCGACCGCTTCGGCACGACACCCAGCGAAATCCGCGAAGGCGAGCCGATGCGGCAGCGCCTCGCCGAAGAGGAACCGGACACCGAGCCGGAGCCGATCCCGGACCGCCCGCTCGCGGCGACCCCGGCGGCGGAGCTCGACGAGACGGTCGAGGACGCACCGGCGGACTTCGAGCCGGTGACACCGGTCGACGAGATGCCGCACCGGCACGCCGACCCGGATCCGGGGGAGCGGGCGGACTACGCGGGCGGCTCGGTGGCCGACGCCATCCGCCAGGCCCGGCAGGGCTGATCCGCTCAGACTGCACGTCCGTTCGGCCGCCCCTAGCGTGGGGCTGCATCGGACCGCGACGAAGGGAAGGCCGAAAATGCTGACCGTGACCGAAGCCGCCGCCGAGGCGATCACCGCACTGACCAGCCAGGGCGAGGGGGACGCCGGGCTCCGCCTGGCGGTCCAGAACGCGGACGGCGAAAGCGCCCAGCTGGCGCTGTCCGTCGCCCCCGAACCCGCGGAGGGCGACAGCGTGCTCGGCGCCGAAGAAGGGCCGAAGGTGTTCCTCGAGCCCCAGGCGGCGGCGCTGCTCGACGACAAGGTGCTCGACGTCCAGGAGGACGAAGCCGGCGGAGTCGCCTTCGCCGTCTTGCCCCAGCACACGAGCTGACCGCGGCGAACGGGCCTTTCGCGCGAGAGCGGAAGGTCCGTTCGCCTAGCGGGATCGCCAGTTGCGGCCCAGTTCCGTGGCTCGCGCCTAGCGGGGTCGCCAGTTGCGGCCCAGTTCTGCGGCTCGCGCCTAGCGGGGTCGCCAGTCGCGGACCAGTTCCGCGGCTCGCGCCTAGCGGGATCGCCAGTCGCGGACCAGCTCCGCGGCTCGCACCCGCAGCAGTTCCGCCGCGTGGAGCCGCGCGTGGTCCAGCGAAGGTGCGTGGTCGATCAACGCGCTGCTTCCCACGACGCCCAGCCGGGCCAGCCCGGCGGCATCGAGCTGGATCCGGCCCGCGAGCGCCAGCAGCGGCACCCCGCGCGGCCGCGCCCGGTCCGCGATCCCGGCCGGTGCCTTGCCGTTGAGGCTCTGCTCGTCGAGCGAACCCTCACCGGTGATGACGAGATCGGCGCCGTCCAAGGCTTCGTCGACCCCGGTCAGCCCGGCGATGAGGTCGAACCCGGACTCCACGCTGGCCCCGAGGGCGATCGCGCCCGCCGCGATACCACCGCCGGCCCCGGCGCCCGGCACTCCCGTGACGTCCGGTGCGCCGCCCACCTGCAGCGCGTGGGCCCACCGGCCCAAGGCCTCGTCGAGCGCCGCCACTTCGGCCGGTCCCGCGCCCTTCTGCGGGCCGAAAATCGCCGCGGCGCCGTCCGGGCCGAGCAGCGGATTGGTGACGTCGGTCGCGACCGAGACGCGCACTCCGCTCAGCCGCTCCCGCACCGGCGTCAGCTCGGCCGACGCGACCCGCGACAGCGTGCCGCCGCCCAGCCCGACCGGCGCGCCGAACGCGTCGAGCACCCCGGCGCCGAGCGCGCCCAGCATCCCGGCCCCGCCGTCGGTGCTGGCCGTGCCGCCGACCGTGAGCACGAGCCGTTTCGCGCCGTGCACCAGCGCGTTCCCGAGCAGTTCGCCGACGCCCCAGGTGTGCGCGGCCATCGCGGTTTCCGGGCTGGGGTCGACGAACTCGATCCCGCACGCGCGTGCCGCTTCGACGTAGGCGGTGCCGTCGAGCACCGCGTACCGCGCTTTCACCGGCTCTTCGAGCGGACCGCGCACCGTCAACCCGACGATCCGCGCGCCCGCGGATTCGAGCACGTCGAGGGTGCCTTCGCCGCCGTCGGCGACCGGGCAGGTGACGATTTCGGCGTCCGGCAAGGCGTCGCGCACGCCGAGCGCGATCGCGTCCGCGGCTTGGACCGCGGTGAGACTGCCCTTGAACTTGTCGGGCGCGATGACGACGCGGGTCACGGCTTCACCTCCGTCAGCGGGGGACGCCCGGCGAGCACCGCCGCGACGTTGCGGGCCGCCAGCACGGCCATCTCGGTGCGGGTCTCGACCGTGGCCGACCCCAGGTGCGGGCTCAGCACGACGTCGTCGCGCCCGAGCAGCCGGGGTTCGACCTCGGGTTCCTTCTCGAACACGTCGAGCGCGGCGCCGGCGATCTCGCCGGCTTCGAGGGCGTCCGCCAGCGCGGCTTCGTCGACGACCGGGCCGCGGGTCGTGTTCACGAGGTACGCGCCGCGTTTCATCGCGCGCAACGCGGCGGCGTCGATCAGGTGCCGCGTCTCCGGCGTCAGCGGGCAGTGCAGGGAGACGACGTCCGAGCGCGCCAGGAGTTCTTCCAACGGCACGAACTCGGCGCCGGTCTCCTGCTTCGACCGTCCTGAGTAGACGATCGACATCCCGAACGCCTCGGCCCGTTTCGCCATCGCCCGGCCGATCTGGCCGAACCCGACGATGCCGAGCGTCTTGCCCTGCAGGCCGGAGCCGAGCAGGAAGCCGAGGTGGAACGACCACGGCGTGCGCGAGCGCAGCAGCCGTTCACCTTCGCCGAGCCGCCGCGTGACGGCGAGCAGCAGGCCGAAGGCGAGGTCGGCGGTGGCGTCGGTGAGCACGCCCGGGGTGTTCGTCACGACGACGCCGCGTTCGGCGAGCGCCGGGACGTCGACGTTGTCGTACCCGACGGCGACGTTCGCGACGACCCGCAGCCCCGGCCCGGCGGCGTCGGCCAGCGCGCCGTCGAGCCGGTCGTGCAGCATGCCGACGACGGCGTCCGCGCCGGCCACGAACTCGTGCAGTTCCGCGGGCGTCAACGGGCGATCGGCGGGCGACACCTCCACGTCGCCCGCCTCGGCGAGGAGCTTCACCGCGTCGTCGGGAATCCATCGGGTCACCGCGATCTTGGCCACCCCGACAGCCTAGGCCACGGCACCGACAGTTCAGCCCACTCGCGTCAGCCGCACGACCGCGCTCGCGTACCCGCTGCCCGGCAGCGGCACGTCGAGGCCGTGGCTCAGCAGCACCGCGCCGTCGTGCACGACGCCGTCCTGGTCGCGGTACCGCCCCGCCGGGTCCAGCCCGGCCGGCCGCGGCGGGGTGAAGGGGCGCGCGAACTCCGTGGGCCGCCGCCAGACGAAGACGACCACCGAGCCGCCCAGCACGTACTGCACCGCGGTCAGCGCCGACGTCGCCGGATCCGCCAGCCGGTACAGCTCGCCGTGCTGCACGACGGGCCGGATCTCCTTGTACAGCGCCACGAGCGACGCCGCTTCGGCGAGTTCCCCGGCGGTCCAGCGAGGCAGGTCACCGCCCAGGCCGAGCACGCCCGCCATCGCCACGTGGAACCGGAAGCTCAGCGGCGCCTCGCGGCCCGTGGTCGGGTTCGGGCTGTCGGTCACCCAGGCCGACATCGTGCCCGCCGGGTAGACCTGGCCGTAGCCGTGCTGGATGGGGATCCGGTCGGCGGCGTCGGTGTTGTCCGACGCCCAGATCTCGTCCGTGCGCGCGAGGATCGCGAGGTCGGTGCGCCCGCCGCCGCCCGCGCACCCCTGGATCCGCAGGTTCGGGTGGTCGGCCCGCAGCCGGTCGAGGATCGCGTACACGGCGCGGACGTGGTCGACCCACAGCCGTCCCGGATCCTCGGCCGACGGCCAGCCCGCCTCGGTGAACGCCCGGTTCATGTCCCACTTGAGGTAGTCGATGCCGTGCTCGCCGACGAGCCGGTCGAGCCACTTGTGCGCCCAGTCCGCGACGTCCGGCCGGGCGAAGTTCAGCACGAGCTGGTTGCGCAACGTCGTCCGTTCGCGGTTCGCCATGTGCAGCACCCAGTCCGGGTGCGCGCGGTAGAGATCGCTGTCCGGGTTGACCATCTCCGGCTCGACCCAGAGCCCGAACTGCATGCCGTGGGCGTGCACCGCGTCGACGAGCGGCCGCAACCCGTCCGGAAAGCGCTGGGCGTTGGCGATCCAGTCGCCGAGCCCGGCGGTGTCCCCGGTGCGGGCGCCGAACCAGCCGTCGTCCATGACGAACAGCTCGGCGCCGACGCGCGCGGCCGCCGCGGCCAGCTCGGTCTCGGTCCGCTCGTCGACGTCCCAGCCGGTCGCTTCCCACGAGTTGTAGACGATCGGCCGCAGCTCCTGCGGGTGCGGCTGGACGAACTCGCGGACGTAGGCGTGCCACCGCCGGCTGGTGCCGCCGAAGCCGTCGGCCGCGTAGAGCCCGGCGAACACCGGCGTCTCCCAGGTTTCGCCGGGCCGCAGCCGCCAGGTGACGTTCTCGTGGCCGAACCCGCCGGTCCACGTGACGCGGCCGGTGTGCGTGCGCTCGACCGTGATCCGCCAGCTTCCGCTCCACGCGAGAGCCGTGCTCCACACCTCGCCGGCCGTCTCCGTCGCGTCGCCCGCGTCGAGCATCACCCACGGGTCGACCTGGTGGCTGGAGACGCCGCGACGGCTGGTGAGCGTCGTCTCGCCGACCGGCAACGGCTCGCGCAGGACACCGTACTCCGCGCTCCACGCGCCAGACGTGCGGGTGAGCCTCGCGCCGTCGCGCCGGGGGAGCGTCCAGGACGCGGAATCCGTGCGCAGCAGGGAAATCGAGACGTCCCCGGTGTTGTGCAGCGACGTCCAGCGCTCGACGACGTCGCCGCGGACGCGGTAGTGCAGGGCGAGTGTAAGCGGGTAGTGGCGGTCGGCGAGCCGCACGACCAGCGCGTCGTCTTCGAGCGCGAAGCCGTCGTAGCGCCACTCGAGCGCCGAAGTCCCGTCCTCGTACCGCACGGCGAGGGCCGCGACGCCGAAGAACGCGCCGCCCTCGGCGGGCAGCTCCTGCCGCTCGTCCCCGGGTTCGTCGAAGCTGCTGTCGGCCGGATTGCGCCGGGCCGCCACCTGCGCGGCCTGGGCGAGGGTCAGCGGCGGGCCCCAATGGACGTGCCGCGGCCGGTCGCCGGCGTCGAGCCGGAAGGCGTACGAGCTCTCGGGGGTGCGCAGCAACCAGAGCCGGTGCGCGGGGTCGTGTTCCACGAGCGACATGCCCCCGAGCGTAGGCAGGACCAGCCAAAAAATAAATTCTTGACGAAGTTAATTAATCCTGCCTACCCTTCCGGCCATGCCTCGCAGTGCACCGGCAAGGGCGCCGATCACCAGTCCCGCGGCAGCGACCGTGTTCACCACGGTCCTGACCGAAGGGCCGGTTTCCCGCGTCGACGTCGCCCGCCGCACCGGGCTTTCCTCCGCGGCGGTCACCAAGGCGGCCCGGCCGTTCATCGAAGCCGGCTACCTCGAAGAGCTCGCCTCCGAAGGCCGCACCGCGCCCGGCGCCGGCCGCCCCGCGAACCCCCTCGCCATCCGGCCGGACCGCGAGTACTTCGTCGGCGTCAAGATCACCGGCGACAACCTGATCGGTGTGGTCACCGACCTGCGCGCCGACGTCCGGGCCAGCGCCCACCACGCGCTGACCAGCCACGACGCCGGCCACGTCGTCCGCGCGCTGGCGGACCTCGTCGGCGAGCTGCTCGGCGGGCCCACCCCCGACGGCACCAGCAACCTCCGCGAGCGCGCCTACTGCCTCGGCGTCGCGGTGTCCGGCGACGTCGACCGCGCGTCCGGCGTCGTCCGGTACTCGCCGTTCCTCGGCTGGCGGGACGTCCCCCTGGCCGAGCTGCTCGACGAGGCCACGGGCCTGACGACGACGCTGGAGAACGACGTCAAGGCCCTCGCCGTCGCCGAGCAGTGGTTCGGCGAAGGCGTGGGCGCGTCGTCGTTCGCGCTGGTCACCGTGGGGACCGGGATCGGCAGCGCGCTCGTGGTGAACGGCGACCTGGTCCGCGGCGCGCACGGCGTCGCCGGCGAAATCGGGCACGTCCCGGTCGCCGACGGCGGGCCCTCCTGCCACTGCGGCGGCCAGGGCTGCGTCGAAGCGATCGCTTCCACCGAAGCGATCCTCGTCCGCGCTCGCGAGATCTCCGGAGAACCGGCGCTGACCATGGAAGACGCCGTGACCCGCGCCCGCGGCGGCGACGAACCGCTGCGCGGGGTGTTCGCCGGGGCCGGGCACGCGATCGGGCTCGGCCTGGCCGCGCTGGTCAACCTGTTCGGCCCGGAGCGGGTGGTCGTCTCCGGGGAAGGCGTCGCCACCTACGACCTGTTCGAGGAGCAGATCCGCCGGACCTTCGCGGTCCAGGCGTTCGGCAGCGCCGCCCGGTGCGGCCTGGTGATCCGCCCGCTGCCGTTCGAGGAGTGGGCGCGGGGCGCGGCCGCCGTCGCCATCCAAAGTCTTTTCATCGCCGAGAGCGTCTAAGGAGTCCCTGTGAGCCCCATGAATCGCCGAAGCTTCCTGGTCGGTTCCGTCCTCTTCGCCGGTGGCGCCGCCCTCGCGGGCTGCACGAGCGATCCGCTGAACAAGAACGCGGGCGCCGCCTCGGGCGCGAAGGTCACGTTGCAGCAGTGGTACCACGCGTACGGCGAATCCGGGACGCAGCAAGCGGTCCAGCGCTACGCGCAGGAGTTCACCAAGGCCCACCCGGACATCGCGATCAACGTCAGCTGGATCGCCGGCGACTACGAGACCAAGCTCAACTCCGCGATGCTCACCGCGCAGGCACCGGACCTGTTCGAGCTGGGCGACTTCCGGTACCAGAACGTCAAGAACGGCCTGCTCGCGCCGCTCGACGACATCGTCGGCCCGGTGAAGGGCGACTTCAGCCAGGCCGCGCTGGACACGGTGACCGTCGACGGCAAGGTCTACGGCGTCAAGATGATCGACGACGTCATGATGCTGTACTACCGCAAGAGCGCGCTGCAGGCCGCGGGCGTCCAGCCGCCCCAGACGTTCGCCGAACTGCTCGAAGCGACGCGCAAGCTGAACAGCGGCAAGCAGAAGGGCCTGTACGTCGGCACCGACGGCGTCGGCGAAGCGGCGACGCTCCTGCTCTGGTCGTCCGGCGGCGACTTCTTCGACTCCAGCGGCAAGAAGGTCGCCTTCGCCTCGCCCGAGGCCATCGCCGCGATCGGCGGCCTCAAGCAGCTGCACGACACAGGCGGCTTGCTCCAGGGCTACCCCACGGACTGGTCCGACCCGGGCGCGTTCGCCAACGGCGCCACCGCGATGCAGTGGGGTGGCTTGTGGTCGCTGCCGGACATCAAGAAGGCGCTCGGGGACGACTTCGGCGTCGTGGCGTGGCCGAAGTTCGGCGACGCCGGCAAGCAGGTCGCCCGCGTCGGCGGCTGGTACCAGCTGGCCAACGCCAAGTCGCAGAACCTGGACGCCGTCAAGAAGTTCATCGACTGGCTGTGGATCAAGAACGCCGACCTGCAGAAGGACTGGTGCGTCAAGTACGGCTTCCACATCCCGGCCCGCAAGGAGGTCGCCGCGCAGACGACCGAGTTCTCCAGCGGCCCGGCGAAGGACGCCGTGACGATCTCGCAGCAGAACGGCAAGTCCTACTCGGGGCTGTGGAACAAGGCGTCGGCGACGCTGTTCCTGCAGGCCGCGACGAAGATCGCCAACGGGCAGGCCGACCCGGCCGCCGAGCTCGCCGACGCGGCGAAGAAGGCACAGGCCGAAGTCGACAAGCAGCTGGCATGACAGCCGTGGTGGAGACGCCGCCGGTCGCCAGGCCGGCGGCGTCCGCGAAGAAACGTCGTCGCCGAAGGGATTGGCGGGCGATCGGCGCGTTCGCGGTGCTGACCGGGCCCGTGGTGCTCGGGCTGGGCCTGTTCAAGTACGTCGCGATCGGGTGGAGCTTCCTGCTCAGCTTCAACGACGCGCGCGGCACGATCACCATCGGCCACTGGATCGGTTTCGACAACTACGCCTTCCTCCTCGGCGACGACGCCTTCCTGACGTCGCTGTCGACGATCGCGATCTTCACGGTCTTCATCGTGCCGATCACCTTCGTGGCCTCGCTCGGTCTCGCGGTGCTGATCAACAGCATCAAGCGGGGCAAGGCGTTCTTCCGGACGGTGTTCCTCATCCCGGCGGCGGTGTCGTACGTCGTCGCGGCGCTGGTGTGGAAGATGGCGCTGTTCAACGGCCTGCCCTCCGGCGTCGCGAACGTCATCGGCGGCCTGTTCGGCGCGGACCCGGTGCCGTGGCTGTCGACGACGAGCCCGCCCGTGTACTGGGTCGCGGTCGTGACGCTGCGGCTGTGGCTGCAGGTCGGGCTGTACATGATCCTGTTCCTGGCCGGGCTGCAGGCGATCTCGCCGTCGCTGTACGAGGCGGGCGAGCTGGACGGCACGACGAAGTGGCAGGCCTTCCGCTACATCACGCTGCCGCAGCTGCGGAACACGTCGGTGGCCGTGCTGATGCTGATCCTGATCGCCGCGTTCCAGGCCTTCGACGAGTTCTACAACCTGTTCGGCACCGGGCTTTCGGGCACGGCGACCGCGCCGGTGAAGCCGCCGCTCGTCTATCTGTACGACTCCGCGCTCGGCGACCAGAACTACGGCGTCGGCTCGGCGGGCGCGTTCCTGCTGACCGTGATCATCGTCGTGATCACCCTGGTGCAGGGCCGGTTCGTCGGCTTCGGGAAGAAGGACTGATGGCCGTTCTCCCCGCGCCCCGGCTGAGGAAGGCGCCGAAGTACGTCCTCGCGTCCGTGCTGTCGGTGATCTTCCTGCTGCCCTTCTACATCATGCTGCGCAACGCGCTGATGACGCGGCAGCAGGTCAGCTCGCCGGACTGGTCGTGGCTGCCCGACCCGCTGTCGTGGGTCAACTTCGGCGACCTGTTCGCCGACGCCTCGGTGCCGATGGCGCACTCGCTCTGGAACTCGTTCCTGGTCGCGATCGTCACCGCGCCGGTCGGCACGCTGTTCGGCTCGATGGCGGGGTACGCACTGGCCCGGATCAACGTGCCGGGGCGGCGCGCGGTGTTCACGTACGTGCTGGTCACGCTGATGATCCCGCAGTCGGTGACGTTCGTGCCGACGTTCGTCGTCGTCGGGTCGATGGGCGGGGTCAACACCGAGTGGGGGATCATCGCGCCGAACCTGTTCAGCGCGTTCACCGTCATCCTGTTCCGCAACTTCTACCTGCGGTTCCCGGCCGAAATCGAAGAGGCGGGCCGGCTCGACGGGCTCGGCTACCTCGGCGTCTACCGGCGCCTGGTCCTGCCGAACTCCGGGAGCATGCTCGCCTCGCTCGGCGCCCTGATGTTCATCGAAAGCTGGAACGCGTTCCTGTGGCCGCTGGTGATCGGGCAGGACCCGTCGTCGTGGACCGCGCAGATCGCGCTTTCGACGTTCCTGACCGCGCAGTCGGTCAACCTGCCGGCGCTGTTCGCCGGTGCTCTGGTCACCATCGCGCCGCTGGTCGCGATGTTCCTGGTCGCCCAGCGGTTCATCGTCAGCGGGATCGCGGCGAGCGGGCTCAAGGAGTAGGTCCCCTACCGAGGAGTGTTCAGTGAAGCGCCTCCTTTCCGTTTTCCTCGCCGTGCTCGGGCTTCTGTCCCTGGTGGTTCCGGCCGCCGACGCCCGGACGTCGTTCGTCAAGCCGTTCATGGGCTGGAGCAGCTGGAGCCTGGAGTCGTCGACTCGCGCGGGTTACGGCACTTCGTGGCTGAACGAGTCGCACGTCCGCGACGCGGCTTCGGCGATGGCTTCGAAGCTCAAGTCCGCCGGCTACACCTACGTCAACATCGACTCGGGCTGGAACGCTTCGCAGTCGTGGGTCTTCCACACCGACGTCAACGGCATCCCCGACCCCGATCCGACGCGGTTCCCCTCCGGGATCCCGGCGTTGGCTTCTTACGTGCACTCCCTCGGGCTGAAGCTCGGCCTGTATGCCGTGACGGGCCTCGAGAAGGAGGTCTACGACAAGAACGCGCCCATCCTGGGGACGTCGTGCCACGCGCAGGACATCGCCTACCGGCCGCTGACGCCGTCGAACGGCTGGGGTGGCAACTGGAAGGTCGACTTCACGAACCCCTGCGCGCAGAAGTACTACGACTCGATCGTGGCGCGCTTCGCGTCCTGGGGGGTCGACTTCGTCAAGGTCGACGGGACCACCGCGGACAACGTCGCCGACATCAAGGCATGGTCCGCGGGCATCGACCACTCGCGGCGGCCGATGTGGCTGACGGCGAGCGCGTGGCCGGTGCCGCGGTCCATCGGTCCTGCCCTGGCTCCCTACGCGAACGGCGTGCGCGTCGACACCGACGTCGAGTGCTACTGCGAGACGGTGTCCACCTGGGACAGCTCGGTCAAGGCGCGGTGGGCGGACCTGCCGGGCTGGCAGGGCGTGTTCGGGCCGCAGTACCGGCCGGACCTGGACTCGATGCCGATCAGCAACAACACCGGGTCCGGCATCCAGGACGGGATCTCCGACGTCGAGCGGCAGAGCGTCATGACGTTCTGGTCGATGGCGTCCTCGCCGCTCTACGTCGGGGGAGACATCTACTTCCTGGACGCCTCCGCCGTGTCGATCCTGACGAACCCCGAGGTCATCGCGGTCGACCACGCCGGTTCCTACCCGGCCCAGGTCACCGGCGGGAACCTCCAGGTGTGGAAGAAGCGCGCGCCGGACGGCCGGTGGTACGCGGCCGTCTACAACCTGGGTTCTTCCGCCGCGGACATCAAGGTGGACTTCGCGTCCTTGGGCGTTCCGGGGGCGCGGCCGGTGCGTGACCTCGTCGCGCGGACGGACCTCGGGCGGTTCCGGGGCTCGTGGACGGCCTCCGCCGTTCCCGCGCACGGGTCCCGCCTGGTCCGGATCGGCTGACTTCTCTTCCCGAAGGGGACTTTTCTCGCGCGAACGGCGAGAAAAGTCCCCTTCGTCGTGCGCAGGTCATCCATTGGGCGGAAGACGTCTGGTCGCCGGACCGCGCACCGTGCTATGTTCGGTTTCAGAACGAGTGTGCGTGATGCGAACAGTTCGGAGGGTGTGATGGCGGAGCTGCTGTCGCTGGAAGAGGCCGTGGCCCGGCTGGTGCACGACGGGGACACCGTCGCGCTCGAGGGCTTCACGCACCTCATTCCCGTCGCGGCCGGGCAGGAGATCATCCGGCAACGGCGCCGGGACCTCACGCTGGTGCGGATGACCCCCGACATCGTGTACGACCAGCTGATCGGCGCGGGCTGCGCGCGCAAGCTGATCTTCTCGTGGGGCGGCAACCCCGGGGTGGGCTCGCTGCACCGCTTCCGCGACGCGGTCCAGCACGACTGGCCGGTGCCGCTGGAGATCGAGGAACACAGCCACGCGGGCATGGCGAACCGGTACGTCGCCGGCGCGTCCGGCCTGCCGTTCGCGGTGCTGCGCGGCTACACGGGCACCGACCTGCCGGCGCAGACGGCCACGATCAAGCCCATCACCTGCCCGTTCACCGGCGAGCGCCTCACCGCGGTCCCGGCGCTGAACCCGGACGTCACGATCGTCCACGCGCAGCGCGCGGACCGGCAGGGCAACGTCCAGATGTGGGGCATCACCGGCGTGCAGAAGGAAGCGGTGCTGGCGGCGAAGCGCTCCCTGGTGACGGTCGAGGAGATCGTCGACGAGCTGGAACCGCGTCCCGGAGCGGTCGTGCTCCCGGCGTGGGTGGTCACGGCGGTCGCCGAGGTCCCCGGCGGCGCGAAGCCGTCGTACGCGGCCGGGTACTACGAGCGGGACAACTCGGCGTACCAGGCGTGGGACGAGGTGGGCCGCGATCGCGAGGAGTTCACGAAGTGGCTGAACGAGCTGACCGGGGTGACGGCATGAGCGCGGACTACACCTCCGACGAGATGATGAGCGTCGCGGCGGCCCGCGCGCTCGGCGACGGCATGTCCTGCTTCGTCGGCATCGGCCTCCCGAGCAAGGCGGCGAACCTCGCGCGCCGCGCCCACGCGCCGAACCTGACGCTGATCTACGAATCCGGCTGCCTGGGCGCGAAGCCGTCCCGCCTGCCCCTGTCGATCGGCGACGGCGAGCTGGCCGACACCGCCGACGCCGTGGTCAGCGTCCCCGAGGTGTTCAACTACTGGCTCCAGCCGGGCCGCATCGACGTCGGCTTCCTCGGCGCCGCCCAGCTGGACAAGTTCGGCAACATCAACACGACGGTGATCGGCTCGGACTACCACGACCCGAAGGTCCGGCTGCCGGGCGCGGGCGGCGCCCCGGAGATCGCGGCGTCCTGCGGCGAGGTGTTCATCGTGCTGCGCCAGAGCCCGCGGGCGTTCGTGGAGAAGGTCGACTTCGTGACGTCGTTCGGCCACGGCACCGGCAAGGGCGACCGCGAAAAGCTCGGCCTCCCTGGCAAAGGCCCGACCCTGGTGGTGACGGACCTCGGCCTGATGCGCCCCGACCCCGAGACGGCGGAGCTGACGTTGACCCAGCTCCACCCCGGTGTGGACCTCGACAGCGCCATCGCGGCCACGGGGTGGAAACTGAAGGTGTCCGACAACCTCGAGACCACCCCGGCGCCCACGGAGCAGGAGCTGACCCTCCTGCGAGATCTGGAGAAGGCAAGCGCATGACCGACGTCTACGTCCTCGACGCGATCCGCACCCCGTTCGGCCGCTACGGCGGCGCACTGGCCGGTGTCCGCCCGGACGACCTCGCCGCGGGCGTGCTCAAGGCCCTCCGGCAACGCAACGACCTCGACCCGTCCACAGTGGACGAAGTGACCCTCGGCGACGCGAACGGCGCCGGCGAGGACAACCGCAACGTCGCCCGCATGGCCACCCTGCTCGCCGGCTGGCCCACCAGCGTCCCCGGCAACACGGTCAACCGCCTCTGCGGCTCCGGCCTCGACGCGGTGATGCAGGCCAGCCGCGCGATCCAGGTCGGCGACGCGTCCCTGGTCGTCGCCGGCGGCGTCGAGTCGATGACCCGTTCGCCGCTGGTCATGCCGAAGCCGGAAAAAGCCTTCCCCGCGGGCAACCAGACCCTCTACAACACCGCGCTCGGCTGGCGCATGGTCAACCCGGCGATGCCGTCGCAGTGGACGGTCTCCCTCGGCGAGTCCACCGAGCAGCTCGCCGAGCGCTACGGCATCGGCCGCGACGAGCAGGACGCCTTCGCCGCGCGCAGCCACGTCAACGCCGCCAAGGCGTGGGACGAGGGCTTCTACGACGACATGGTGGTCCCGGTCGACGGCGTCGACCTCGCCCGCGACGAGGGCATCCGCCCCGACTCCAGCCCCGAGAAGCTGGCCAAGCTGAAGCCCGCCTTCCGCAAGGAAAACGGCACCGTCACGGCGGGCAACGCCTCCCCGCTGAACGACGGCGCCTCGGCGCTGCTCCTCGGCGACGAGGCCGCCGCGAGCCGTCTTAACGCGACTCCGCTCGCCCGGATCGCCGGCCGCGGCGCGGCCGGGGTCGACCCGGACGTCTTCGGCATCGGCCCGGTGCGCGCGGCCGAAATCGCGCTGGAACGCGCCGGCATCGGCTGGGACGACCTGGTAGCGGTGGAGCTGAACGAAGCGTTCGCCGCGCAGTCGCTGGCGTGCCTGCGCGACTGGAAGAAGCTCGACCCGGCGATCGTCAACACCCACGGCGGCGCGATCGCCATCGGCCACCCGCTCGGCGCGTCCGGGGGCCGGATCCTCGGCACCCTGGCGCACGACCTGCACCGCCGCGGCGGTGGCTGGGGACTCGCCGCCATCTGCATCGGCGTCGGCCAGGGGCTGGCCGTCGTCCTCGAAGGCCGGTAAGGGAGAGAACAACGTGGCTACTCCGACCGAACTCAGGCTGCCGCGCTACGGGGAGGACCCCGACGGCACGCACCCGCCCCTCGACTACGCCGGCTACCGCTCCACGGCGCTGCGGTACCCGAAACAGCCGCTGGTGCTGCTCCCGCAGATGCTCACCGAGGTCACCGGCCCGCTGCTCGGGCCGGGCCGCCTCGGCGAGCACGACAACGACCTCACCCGCCGGCACGCGGGCGAGCCGCAGGGGCAGCGGATCATCGTCACCGGGCGGCTGCTCGACGGCGACGGCCGTCCGGTGCGCGACTCCCTCGTCGAGATCTGGCAGGCGAACGCGGGCGGCCGCTACCGGCACACCGGCGACCGCTGGCCGTCCCCGCTCGACCCGAACTTCGACGGCGTCGGCCGCACCCTGACCGACAGCGACGGCCGCTACACCTTCACGACCATCAAGCCCGGCGCCTACCCGTGGAAGAACCACGACAACGCCTGGCGCCCGGCACACATCCACTTCTCGGTGTTCGGCTCGGCGTTCACCCAGCGGCTGGTCACCCAGATGTACTTCCCGGACGACCCGCTCTTCTCCCAGGACCCGATCTTCAACTCGATCCCGGACGAGAAGGCCCGGCAGCGGATGGTCTCGCGGTACGACCACGACATCACCCAGTCCGAGTGGGCGCTCGGATTCCAGTTCGACATCGTGCTGCGCGGGCGCGACGCGTCGGTGTTCGAAGAGGAAGAGGAGGGCGAGGACTGATGACCAGGCTGCTGCCCACCCCTTCGCAGACCGTCGGCCCGTACCTGTCGATCGGGCTGCCCTGGCCGGACGGCCCGCACGTCGTCCCCGAGGGCACGCCCGGCGCGTTCTGGATCCGCGGCACCGTCCGCGACGGCAACGGCGACCCGGTCCCGGACGCCATGATCGAGACGTGGCAGGCCGACCCGGACGGCGGGTTCCGCCACCCCGACAACCCGCGCGGCGAGGCGTCCGGCGAGTTCCGCGGCTTCGGCCGCTGCCCGACGGCCGCCGACGGCACCTACGGGATCCTCACCCTGCTGCCGGGCGTCCTGCCCGGCGCGGACGGCATCACGCAGGCCCGCCACATCGACGTGTCGGTGTTCGCGCGCGGCCTGCTCAACCGGGTCGTCACGCGGATCTACTTCGAGGACCAGGACAACTCCGAAGACCCGGTGCTGGCCACGGTTCCGCAGGAGCGGCGCGGCACGCTGATCGCGGCGAAGACCGAGGACGGCTACCGCTTCGACGTGCGGCTGCAAGGTGACGGCGAGACCGTCTTCTTCCGGGTATGACGGGGGTGACGGAGTGAGTGCCGTGCGGCTGCACCGGGTCGTGGAAGGGCCCGGCGACGGGCCGGTGGTCGTGTTCGGCGGCTCGCTCGGCAGCGACCACCGCATGTGGGAACCGCAGGTCGCGCCGCTGGTGGAGCGCGGCTTCCGGGTGGTCCGGTACGACGCGCGCGGGCACGGCGCCTCGCCGGTGCCGCCCGGGCCGTACGAGCTCGACAACCTGGGTGCCGACGTCGTCGCGCTGCTGGACGACCTCGGTGTCGCGCGGGCGCACCTGGTGGGCCTGTCGCTCGGCGGGATGACCGGCATGTGGCTCGGCGTCCACGCGCCCGACCGGATCGCGAGCCTGGTGCTGTGCTGCACGTCGGCGAAGCTCGGCCCGCCCGGGATGTGGGTCGAACGGGCCCGCGCGGTCCGCGCCGGGGGCACCGCCGCGATCGCCGAGGCCGGGGTCGGCCGCTGGGTGACGCCGGAGTACGCGCGGCGCCACCCCGACCGCGTCGAATTCCTGCGCGCGATGATCGCCGCGGTCCCGGACGAGGGCTACGCGGCCTGCTGCGGGGCGATCGAGCGGATGGACCTGCTCGACGTGCTGCCGAAGATCACCGCGCCCACCCTGGTCATCGCGGGTGCCGAGGACCCGGCCACCCCGCCGGGGGAGCACGCGCGGCCGATCGCCGACGGCATTCCCGGCGCGCGGCTGGAGGTCGTGGCGAACGCCGCGCACCTGGGCAACTACGAGCGGCCCGACGAGTTCAGCAGGCTGATCCTCGAGCACCTGGAGGCGATGTGACCGGCGAACGGCACGAGCGGGGCATGAAGGTGCGGCGCGAGGTGCTCGGCGACGAGCACGTCGACCGCGCGGTCGCGGGCACCACGGAGTTCAGCCGCCCGTTCCAGGACTACATCACCGAAGGCGCGTGGGGCTCGGTGTGGGCGCGCGACGGCCTGGACCGCCGGACCCGCAGCTGCGTCACGCTGGCGGCGCTGACCGCGCTGCAGGCGCACAACGAGCTGGCGATGCACGTCCGCGCCGCGGTCCGCAACGGTCTCACGGCCGCGGAGATCGGCGAGGTGCTGCTGCACACCGCGGTCTACGCCGGCGCGCCGGCGGCGAACGCGGCGTTCGCCATCGCCCAGCGCACCCTCGCCGAGCTCGGCGAGCCGAGCGCCCTGCCGGCCGACGCCGGATAGGGTGCCGGGCATGGAAGCGGGGAGGCCCATCGAAGCCGAGCTCGACGGCGAACCGGCGCACCGCGGCGCCCACCACGTGCAGTCGCTGGAGCGCGGGCTGGCCGTGATCAAGGCCTTCCACGCGGGCGCGGCGGAGCTGACCCTCAGCGACGTCGCCCGCACGACCGGCCTCACCCGCGCGGCGGCGCGGCGCTTCCTGCTGACCCTCACCGACCTCGGCTACGTCCGCACGGACGGCAAGTACTTCTCGCTGACGGCCCGGGTGCTGGAGCTGGGTTACTCGTACCTGTCGAGCATGACGCTGCCCGAGGTGGCGCAGCCGCACCTGGAGCACCTGTCCGCGGGCGTGCACGAGTCGAGTTCGGTCTCGGTCCTGGAGGGCACCGACATCGTCTACGTGGCGCGGGTGGCGGTGTCGCGCATCATGACGGTCAGCATCAACGTGGGCACCCGCTTCCCGGCGTACGCGACGTCGATGGGGCACGTCCTGCTGGCTGGCCTCAGCAAAGCGGAGCTGGAGGCGTACTTCGTGGTGGCCAGCCTGGACCGCCTGACCGACCGCACGGTCACCGCCCCCGATCGCCTGCGAGCCGAGCTGGCCAAGGTAGCGGAGCAGGGCTGGGCGATGGTCGACCAGGAGCTGGAGGAAGGCCTCCGCTCTGTGGCGGCCCCGATCCACGACCGCAAGGGCCGAGTGGTGGCAGCGGTCAACCTGTCGACGCACGCCAGCCGAACGACGGCGGAGTCGGTGCAGAAGGACCTGGTCCCCCCATTGTTGGCCACGGCCCAAGCCATCGAAGCCGACTTGGCGGTCGGCGCCCCAGGCCGCGCCCATGGCTGACCAGGTTCGGACGACGGCACCCACGACCGACCTGCTTGCCCCACCGCCCTCCGGTGCCGCGTCGCCCGCTGGCACCGGATCGCCCGCAGGCACCGCATTGCCCTCCGGTGCAGCGTCGCCAGCCGGTGCCGGATTGCCCGCCAGCGCCCCACCCGTCGCCGGACTGCTCCTCGCGGCCGGGGCCGGTCGTCGCTTCGGCGGCCCCAAAGCCCTCGCCGAACTCGACGGGGAGCCCTTCGTCCTCCGGGCGCTGAATGCCCTGACCGCCGCCGGGTGCAGCACGATCCGGGTCGTTCTCGGCGCCGCCGCGGAGGACGTTCTCGCCCTCCTGCCCGACCCCGCCCAAGCCGTGCGCGCCGAGGACTGGGCCAGCGGTATGGGCGCCTCCCTCAAAGCCGGACTGGCGGCGCTGGCCGAGACGGAAGGCCCGGTCGCGGCGCTCGTCCACCTGGTCGACCTCCCTTGGGTCGGAGCCGACATCCTCACCAGGGTCGCCGCAAACGCGACGACCGAGACGGTCGCCCGTGCGGCCTACGACGGCATCCCCGGCCACCCCGTCCTCCTCGGCCGCCACTGGTGGCCGGAAATAGCCCAAACCGCCCAGGGCGACCGAGGCGCCCGCGACTGGCTGGCCACCCGCCCCGACCTCCACCTGATCGAGTGCGCCGACCTGGGCAGCGGCCGCGACATCGACCACCGAACAGACCTCCCCGGCCCAGCGGCTTCTTAACGCCCAACGCGCCGACCTCGCCCGCCCCCGCGACGCCCGAGCGAACACCCGCGCGCCACGCCGATTAGGCGAGCCTTCCGTGGCGTGGCTGCGCTGACCTCGCCCGACCGGCAGACCGCGCCACCGGCTGCGCTGACCTCGCCCGACCGGCAGACCGCGCCACCGGCTGCGCTGACCTCGCCCACCCGGCAGACCGCGCCACCGGCTGCGCTGACCTCGCCCGACCGGCAGACCGCGCCACCGGCTGCGCTGACCTCGCCCACCCGGCAGACCGCGCCACCGGCTGCCCTGACCTCGCCCGACCGGCAGACCGCGCCACCGGCTGCGCGGTCTGCCGGGTGGGCGCCCACTAGCGAGCACCGCCCCCGGCGCAGGCCCGCCCAGCCAGGCAGGCCCGGAGCGAGCTCCGCCGCGCGCGGACCTGCCCACCCGCAAACCCCAGCAGGGCCGCGCCCGACTCACCCCCTGCGAGCCTGCCCACCCCAGCAAGCACCGCGCCCGGGCCGAGCTCGGCCTACGATCGACACTGTGACGGACTCGCTCGCCTCGCCTGAAGAACTTGCCGCCGCGCTCGACGTGACCGGTTACCTCGCCGATGACGGGCTGGCCACCGCCGGCTTCCTCGCCCTGCGGATGGGGCGGCCGCTGTTCTGCGAAGGCGAACCCGGCACCGGCAAGACCTCGCTCGCGCTGGCCCTCGCCGCCGCTCTTGATCGGCCGCTTGTCCGGCTTCAATGCCACGAGGGCATCGATGCCGCCCAGGCCCTCTACGAATGGGACTTCCCGCGTCAGCTGCTGCACCTGCGCGCGCTGGAGGCCGCCGGGGATGGGCACCTTGATGTCGAGGCCGCCGAGCGCTCGCTCTACACCGAACGGTTCCTGCTGGCCCGGCCGCTGCTGCAGGCCCTGATCACCGCGCCGTGCGTGCTGCTGGTCGACGAGATCGACCGCGCCGACGACGAGTTCGAAGCCTTCCTGCTGCAGCTGCTCGACGAGCACGCCGTCACCATCCCCGAATACGGCGAAGTCCGCGCCGAGCAGCCGCCGCTGGTGGTGCTCACCTCCAACCGGACCCGCGAGGTGCACGACGCCCTCAAGCGCCGCTGCCTGTACCACTGGCTGGAACACCCCGACCTCGCGCGGGAAGTCACGATCCTGCGCCGGCGGATTCCGCAGATCGGCGAACTCCTCGCCCGGCAGATCGCCGAAGCCGTGCACCGGCTCCGCGAAATGGATCTGCTGAAACCGCCGGGAGTCGCGGAGTCGCTCGACTGGGCGCGTGCCCTCCTGACGCTCCAGCGTGACGAGCTGGACGCCGCATCGGCCGCCCGGACGCTCGGCGCCGTCCTCAAGTACAGCGAAGACCTCGACCGCGTCCGCGCGAAACTCGACGCCCTGTTCGCCTGACCACTGTCCACAAGGGACAGTGGATTAATTGCGTTGACCCCCGACGGGGCCTCGGGCATTCTTTTGCCAGCACACCGCACCGAAAGGAGGAGATCGTGACCCGATTCCGGCACCTGGACCGATGCGGCACGATCTCCCGTGCCGTCCGCTGAAATTCCTTTTCTTTCCGAAGGCTCTTCGCGCCCACCCGCCGCTACCTTGGGTCGGCCGCCGCGAAGAGCGCGGCCTGCGCCCGCCCGGGGAGGGGTGCGCGCGGGCCGCCCCGTCCCGGTAGCTCAGCAGGACAGAGCGCGGCGCTACGAACGCCGAGGTCCGAGGTTCGACTCCTCGCCGGGACACCGACAAGCACCCGCGCAGACAAGCGCGCAGGGCGGGCACCCGCGCAGACAAGCACGCAGGGCCGACAACCACCGCGCCGACAAGCGCGGCGCTCGCAACCGCGCAGGCCGACAATCACCGCGCAGCCAAGCGCCCAAGGCCGACAAGCATCCGCGCCGACGAGCGCACCCCGCCGACAGGCGCACAATGGAGTCATGACCACGGTCTCCGATCCGGTGGCCGGCTACGCCGGGTTCGCCGCCGCGCTGCGTGAAGCCGGGGTTGCCTGCGATGCGCACCGCGTTCAGGCCTACCTGACGGCCGTCGGCGAGGTCGATGTCGCCGAGCCCACCCAGCTGTACTGGGCCGGGCGGCTGACGCTGTGCTCGAGCCCCGACGACCTCGCCTGCTACGAAGAGGCCTTCAGCCAGTGGTTCTCGATCGAGACGCCCACCCCGCAGCGCGCGAAGTCCGTCGTTCCGAAGCAGGCCCGGATCGCGCCCCTCGTCGACGCGGAGGGCGGGGACGCCGAGGGCGGGGACGGTCCCGAGCAGCTGAAAGTCGCCGCCAGCACCCAGGAGGTGCTGCGCCACCGCGACCTCGCCGCCTTGACCACCGCCGAGCGGGAACACCTGCGCGAACTCCTCGCCACCCTCCGCCCGGCGCCGCCGAGACGGCCCGCTTCCCGGCGGACGCCGTCGCGGCGCGGGCGGCTGGACCCGTCGCGCACGCTGCGCGCGATGCTCGCCAGCGGCGGTGAACCGGTGAAACTCGCGCGCGTCCGGCGCGGCAGCAGGCCGCGCCGGGTGGTCCTGCTCATCGACGTCTCCGGTTCGATGAGCCCGTACGCCGACGCGTTGCTGCGGTTCGCCCACGTCCTGACGCGGTCCGCGCCCCAGTCCGTCGAGGTCTTCACGCTCGGCACGCGGCTGACCCGGGTCTCGCGCCAGCTCCGCCAGCGTGACCCGGAGCGCGCGATGCTCGCGGCGGGCTCGGCGGTGCCGGACTTCGCCGGCGGCACCCGCCTCGGCGAGACGCTCCAGGCGTTCCTCGACCGCTGGGGCCAGCGCGGGGTCGCGCGCCGCGCCGTCGTCACCGTGTTCTCCGACGGCTGGGAGCGCGGCGACACCGGTCTGCTCGGCGAGCAGCTCGCCCGGCTGCGCCGGCTCGCGCACGCCGTATTCTGGGTGAATCCGCATGCCGGCCGTGCGGGGTACGCTCCGGTCCAGTCGGGCATCGTGGCCGCGCTGCCTCACATCGACCGGCTGCTGGCCGGGCACACCCTGGCCACTTTGGAACGACTGCTCGGGGAGATTTCCGATGCGTGACGTACTGGACGACGTGTTCCGCCGCTGGTCGGCGGGGGAGACCGTCGGGCTCGGCACCGTGGTCGCCACCTTTTCCTCGGCGCCGCGCGCGCCCGGCGCCGCGATGGTCGTCGCGCCGGACGGCACCGTCGCCGGCAGCGTGTCCGGCGGCTGCGTCGAGGGCGCGGTCTACGAGCTCGCGCAGGAGGTCGTCGCCGAGCGCAAGCCGGTGCTGCAGCGCTACGGCGTCACCGACGACGACGCGTTCGCGGTCGGCCTGACCTGCGGCGGGATCATCGACATCTACGTCGAGCACGTCGACCGGCAGTCGATGCCGGAGCTCGGCGACGTCGTCGCGTCCGTGCGCGGCGGCGAGCCGGTCGCGGTCGTCACGATCATCGAGCACGAGCGGGACGGCCTGGTCGGCGAGCACATGATCGTCTGGCCGGACCGGACCGCGGGTTCGCTGGGATCGTCGCGGATGGACGACGCCGTCGCCGACGACGCCCGCGGCCTGCTGGCCAGCGGCCGCACCGGCACCCTGCACTACGGCCCGGACGGGCAGCGCCGCGGCGAGGGGATGGCGGTGTTCGTCAACTCCTTCGAGCCGCCGCCCCGGCTCCTGGTGTTCGGCGCGATCGACTTCGCCGCCGCGATGGCGCGCATGGGCGCCTACCTCGGCTACCAGGTCACGGTGTGCGACGCGCGGCCGGTGTTCGCCACGGCCAGCCGCTTCCCGGACGCGCACGAAGTCGTCGTCGACTGGCCGCACCGCTACCTGCGGGCCGAGGCCGACGCGGGCCGCATCGACCAGCGCACGGCGATCGCGGTGCTGACCCACGACCCGAAGTTCGACGTGCCGCTGCTGGAGGTCGCGCTGCGCCTGGACGTCGGTTACGTCGGCGCGATGGGCTCCCGCAAGACGCACGACGACCGGTTCGCGCGGCTGCGCGAGGCCGGGATCACCGAGGCGGAGCTGGAACGGCTGTCCTCGCCGATCGGTCTCGACCTGGGCGCGCGCACCCCGGAGGAGACGGCGGTGTCCATCGCGGCGGAGATCATCGCGCTGCGCTGGGGCGGCGGCGGGAAGCGCCTCGCCGAGCTGAGCGGCCGCATCCACGGCTGACTGTCCCGGGTTTTCCGCTGCTCCGGCTGGCCCATAAAAGTTCACCCATCCGGACTTCCGCGAATGCGGTGGCCCACCGAGGATTTCCGCGTATCTGCGGAACAAGTAGTTGAACGTGTGACATCAGGACTTGTCCGCGCGAAGGTCGCGTAGCACGCTCGGGTCTGTGAGCCCGATCACGGTCGGGCCTGGCCGTTCCCGAACCGGCTCGCCGCTGCCACACCCCCGGCGGGCATCCGCTTTTTTGGAGGCCTGATGCGCATCTCCGTCACTGTCGACGGGACGAAGTACACCGACGAAGTCGAGCCCCGCACCCTTCTCGTGCACTACCTGCGAGAGCGGCTCGGCAAGGTCGGCACCGTCGTCGGCTGCGACACCAGCAACTGCGGCGCCTGCACCGTCCACCTGGACGGGCACAGCGTGAAGTCCTGCTCCGTGCTGGCCGTGCAGGCCGACGGCTGCGAGGTCACCACCGTCGAAGGCCTCGCCCGCGACGGCAAGCTGCACCCCGTCCAGCAGGCCTTCCACGACAACCACGCGCTCCAGTGCGGGTTCTGCACGCCGGGGATGATCATGCAGTCGATCGACCTGCTGGCCGACAACCCGGACCCGGACGAGCAGGCCGTCCGCGAAGGCCTCGAAGGCAACCTCTGCCGCTGCACCGGCTACCAGAACATCGTCCGCGCGGTCCGCGACGCCGCGCAGCACATGAGCCCCGGCGCCGGCCCGGAGGCCGAGCGGATCGCCGAGAACAAGCACGTCGGCGTGGGTGGTGACTGATGACCGCGACGATCGAACCGGAGGTCGGGAAGTCCCGCCGCCGCAAGGAGGACGAGCGGCTGATCACCGGCCGCACCCGCTGGACCGACAACATCACGCTGCCGGGCCTGCTGCACATGGCGGTCCTGCGCAGCCCGTTCGCGCACGCCAAGATCGTCTCGATCGACACGTCGGCGGCGAAGAACGCCTCCGGCGTCGTCGCCGTCTTCACCGCGAAGGACCTCGACCCGGACAGCGCGATCGGCATGCCCTGCGCGTGGCCGATCACCCCGGACATGAAGGCGCCGCGCCGCCCGGTCCTCGCCGCCGACCAGGTCAACTTCGCCGGTGAGGGCGTCGCGGTCGTCGTCGCGCGGTCTTCGGCCGAAGCGCACGACGCGCTGGAGGAGATCGACGTCGAGTACGACGAGCTGCCGGCCGTGCTCGACATGGAAGCCGCGATCGCCGACGGCGCCCCGCTGGTCCACGAGGACCTGGGCACCAACACGAGCGCGGTGTGGAAGTTCGACTCCGGCGAAGCCGGCACCGGCGGCAACGTCGAGGACGCGCTCAGCTCGTCGGAAGTCGTCGTCAAGCGCCGCTTCCGCCAGCAGCGCCTGGTCCCGGCCTTCATGGAGCCGCGGGCCTGCGTCGTCGACCCGACCAGCAGCCAGATCACCATGTGGTCGGCCACGCAGGTGCCGCACATCCTGCGCGTGATGTCGGCGCTGACGCTCGGCATCCCCGAGCACAAGCTGCGCGTGATCGCCCCCGACGTCGGCGGCGGCTTCGGCGGCAAGATCGGCGTCCTGCCCGAAGAGATGATGTCCCTGCTGGTCGCGCAGAAGCTCGGCAAACCGGTCAAGTGGAACGAGACGCGGTCGGAGACCATGCTCGCCGCGCACCACGGCCGCGACCAGATCCAGGACATCACCATCTCCGCGACGCGCGACGGCCAGGTGACCGGCCTCAAGGTCGAGCTGCTCGCCAACCTCGGCGCGTACAACGGCCTGGTCGGCCCGGGTGTGCCGATCCTCGGCGCGTTCATGTTCAACGCGATCTACAAGATCCCGGCGTACCACTTCGCCTGCACCAACGTGTACACCACGACGACGCTGACCGACGCCTACCGCGGCGCCGGCCGGCCCGAGGCGACGTTCGGGATCGAGCGGATCATGGACGAGCTCGCCGTCGAGCTCGGCATGGACCCCCTGGAACTGCGCGAGAAGAACTGGATCAAGCACGAGGAGTTCCCGTTCACGACGGTGTGCGGGCTGACCTACGACTCCGGCAACTACGAGGCGGCCACCGCGAAGGCCAAGCAGCTCTTCGACTACGACGGCCTGCGCGCCGAGCAGGAGAAGCGCCGCGCGGCCAAGGACAAGGTGCAGCTCGGCATCGGCATCTCGACGTTCACCGAGATGTGCGGGCTCGCGCCGTCGCGGGTGCTCGGGTCGCTGGACTACGGTGCCGGCGGCTGGGAGTACGCGTCGATCCGGATGCTGCCCACCGGCAAGGTCGAGGTCACCACGGGCGCGTCCGCGCACGGGCAGGGGCACGAGACGGCGTGGAGCCAGATCGTCGCCGACCAGCTGGGCGTCGCGTTCGAGGACGTCGAGATCCTGCACGGCGACACGCAGTCGTCGCACAAGGGCATGGACACCTACGGCTCGCGGTCGCTGGTTGTCGGCGGGATCGCCGTCATCAAGGCCGCCGAGAAGGTGATCGCGAAGGCCAAGCCGATCGCGGCCCACCTGCTCGAATGCGCCGAGGACGACCTCGAGTTCGCCGGCGGCAAGTTCACCGTCAAGGGCACCGACACGTCGACGACGATGGGTGACGTCGCGCTCGCCGTGTTCGCGGCGCACAACCTGCCCGACGGGGTCGAGCCGTCGCTCGATTCGGACGCGACGTTCGACCCGGAGAACTTCTCGTTCCCGCACGGCACGCACCTGTGCGCCGCCGAGGTGGACACCGAGACCGGGCGGATCAAGCTGCGCTCGTACGTCTGCGTCGACGACGTCGGGGTCGCGGTGAACCCGCTGATCGTCGAGGGCCAGGTGCACGGCGGGCTCGCGCAGGGCATCGCGCAGGCGCTGTTCGAGGGCACCGAGCACGACGAGAGCGGCACGCTCACCACCGGCACGTTCGCCGACTACCTGCTGCCGTCGGCGGCCGACCTGCCGTCGTTCACCACCGACCGCACGGAAACGCCGTCGACGACGAACCCGCTCGGCGCCAAGGGCGTCGGCGAGGCGGGCACCATCGCGTCCACCCCCGCGGTGGTCAACGCGGTGATCGACGCCGTGCGGCCGTTCGGGGTCGGCGACATCGAGATGCCGTTGACGCCGATGCGGGTCTGGCACGCCATCCAGCACGGCACCACCGACGCGGGCGGCCCCGGCCGCGACGAAGCCGGTGGCGGGCTCGGTTCGATCGACGCTTCCGGAGGTGCGCAGTGATCCCGGCTTCCTTCGACTACGTCCGCCCGTCCACAGTGGACGAAGCGGTGCAGGCGCTGGCGTCGGCGGGCGAGGACGCCAAGGTGCTGGCCGGCGGGCAGAGCCTGCTGCCAGTGCTGCGGATGCGGCTGGCCACGCCGACGACGCTGATCGACCTCGGCCGCGTCGCGGAGCTGCGCGGCGTGCGGGAGGAGGGCGACGAGCTGGTCATCGGCGCGATGACGACGCACTACGACGTGCAGCGCGACGCGCTGATCGCTGCGCACGCCGCGTTGCTCAAGGAGGCGACCGACACGGTGGCCGACCCGCAGATCCGCCACCGCGGCACGCTCGGTGGCGCCATCTCGCACGCCGACCCGGCGGGCGACCTCCTCGCGCCGGTGCTGGCGCTGGAGGCGTCGCTGGTGGTGGCCGGTCCCGGTGGTCGCCGGACGGTGCCGGCGGCGGAGTTCTTCCAGGACCTGTTCACCACGGCGCTGGCCGCGGACGAGCTGCTGGTCGAGGTCCGCATCCCCAAGCACACGGGGTGGCGGGCGCACTACGAGAAGTTCAACCGGGTCGCCCAGGCGTGGTCGATGGTCGCGGTCGCGGTCACCGTCCGCACCGAGGCCGGCGTCATCGAGGAGGCCCGGGTCGCGCTGACGAACATGGGCTCGACCCCGGTGCGCGCCTCGGGGGTCGAAGCGGCGCTGGTCGGGGTCCAGGCCTCGGCCGACTCGATCGCCGCGGCGGCTTCGCACGCGGCGGAGGGCACGAACCCGCCGGTCGACAGCAACGCCGACGTCGAATACCGCCGGCACCTGGCCCAGGTGCTGACGGGTCGCGCGATCGCGGCGGCGGCGGGAGCCTGACGCTTCACCCTGGCCGCCGCTCCGGTGGCGGCTAGGGTGGGCATCGGACCCCGTCGTCTTCAGGAAGGAGGTCGGCCCGTGCGGCTCGACCACGAATTCACCGTCCCGGCTCCGATCGGCGAGGTCTGGCAGGCGGTCGTCGACCCCGAACGCGTCGCCCCGTGCATGCCCGGCGCGACGCTGACGAAGGTCGAAGGGGACAAGTTCAGCGGCACGGTGAAGGTCAAGCTCGGGCCGATTTCCCTGCTGTACAAGGGCAACGGCGAGTTCCTCGAAAAGGACGACGCCGCGCACAAGGTCACGATCAAGGCCTCGGGCAAGGACTCGCGCGGCGCGGGCACGGCGGCCGCGACGGTGACGCTGACCCTGACGGAGGCCGAGGGCGGCACGCACGGCACGGTGGCGACCGACCTGTCGATCACGGGCAAGCCCGCCCAGTTCGGCCGCGGCCTGATCAGCGAGGTGGGCGGCAAGATCCTCGACACGTTCGCGGGCTGCCTGTCGGGCAAGCTCGCCCCGGCGGCCGAGCCGGCCCCGAAACCCGGGGCGGCATCCCCGGCGCCCGAGTCACCGACGGCAACGCCGGAGCCGGTGGCCAAGCCGGAACCGGCGGTCAAGGCGGCCCCGACCACCCCGGAGATCAACACGGAGCCGAAGCCGGCTGCGGACCGTCCCCCGCTCCACAGCGTTCCGGCGGCCCCGGAGACCGAGGCGATCGACCTGCTCGACTACGCGGGGCAGTCGGTGCTGAAGCGGGTGGCGCCGGTGCTGATCGCGATCGCCGCGGTGGTGGGGCTGGTGGCGGTGGTTCGGGCGCTGCGCAAGTAGGGGAGTTTCGCTCGGGTTCGCGGTGGCGGGCCGGGTGGCTCGCGTCGGCCGGCCGTGTCCTCCGCGGTTGAGTCGCGCCTGTCTCCGTCCCGCGTGGCGGGTTGATCCTTTCCAGCGACGATCCTTGCCCTTCCGGACCGCCGACCAGGGCAGACCCACCCTGAGCGGGTCTTCGAGCAGGTGCGTTGCCCGCAATTCCCCCGGACTGGCGACGCGCGTCGCCGGAACGGCTACGCTGGGCTACCTGGTCGGCCGAACTTCGCGCGAGGGGTACGTCACGATGCCGGTCCGTCACTTTCGTGGCTTCGGCTCTTGAGAGCCCAGGTCGCCGTGCGCCGGGAAGCGTTTTCCGCCTGGCCGGGCTGGCCTGCGCGATGGGGGATGTGGGCCGGCGCGAAAGCGCGCTGGATCACCTACGCGCTCGGCTGTGAACTGCTCGCCGTCGTGGCGACCGGGGGTGCGCTGGTCACCGGGTTCGGTGGGCCCGTGCGACCGGTGTGGTTCGCCGCGCTGGTCGCCCTCGGGGTGGCGCAGGCCGAGATGTCCCGCCGCATCGAACGGTTGCGCCGGTGGATGAGCGGGCAGACGCACATCAACGTCACGTCCGTCTGGTACCTCGCCGGCGTCGTGCTGCTCCCGCCCGCTTGGGTGGCCCTGCTGGCCGTCGTGCTCTACACGCACCTGTGGGTGCGCGTGTGGCGTCAGGTCCGTACCCGGCCCGCGCACCGCTTCGTCGCCAGCACGGCGTGGGCGATGCTCTCGTGCTTCGCCGCTTCCTCCGTTCTCGCGGTGTTCGGGCTGCACGGGACGCCGTTGCAAACGCCACGCGGGTTGTTCGCGCTCTGCCTGGCCGCCGCGGTGTTCGAGCTCGTGAACGTCGGGCTGGTCGCCACCGGGATCTACCTCTACACCAGCCAGCGCTCGGCGGCCGACCTGATGGGCACCTGGGAGGACAACGCGTTCGAGCTGGCGACCCTCTGCCTCGGCGGGCTCGCCGCGCTGGCGCTGGTCGAGCAGCCGGTGCTGGTCGTGTTCGTCGTCGCGCCGTTGCTGTTGCTGCACCGCTACCTCCTGCTGAAACAGCAGCTGCAGGTCGCCGCCGTCACCGACGAGAAGACCGGGCTGCTGAACACGGCCGGCTGGCACGAGTCCGCGGTGCGCGAGCACGCCCGCGCCCAGCGGCGCGCCCCCACCGGCGGCTTCGCGGTGCTGATGATCGACCTCGACCACTTCAAGCGGATCAACGACACCTACGGCCACCTGACCGGCGACGACGTGCTGGCGGCCGTCGCGGTCGCGATCTCCGGTTCGGTGCGCCAGGGCGACACGGTCGGCCGGTTCGGCGGGGAGGAGTTCGTCGTGCTGCTGCCCGGGATCGGCCGCGCCGACGTGCTCGCCATCGCCGAACGGGTACGGGTGGCGGTGGGCGAGCTGAACGTCGTGATCTCGACGGGCACCGGCACGGTCCGGGTGAGCGGCCTGTCGGTGTCCATCGGGGTCGCGCGCCACCCGGACGCGGGGCCGACGCTCGACGACATCCTCCGGGCAGCCGACGCGGCCCTGTACCGCGCCAAGGAGGCCGGTCGCAACCGCGTTGCCGTGTGAGGTGGGTGGAAGGCGCCTGTGATGTACGGCGCGAAATACCGGGCCCCGGCAGCCGTTGACACCGATATGAGCGGCGCGGATCACGAGACGGACGTGGTGGTGATCGGCGCCGGCCAGGCGGGGCTGTCCGCGGCCTACCACCTGCGCCGGGCCGGGTTCGGGAACCGGAGCGGGTTCGTCGTTCTCGATCACGGCAAGCGGGCCGGCGGTGCGTGGCAGTACCGGTGGCCGTCGCTGGTGCTGGGGAAGGTGCACGGCATCCACGACCTGCCGGGCCTGGCCTTCGGCACCCCGGACGTGACGCGTCCGGCGTCCGAAGTGGTTTCCGAGTACTTCGCGCGCTTCGAAAGCGTGTATGACCTCCCGGTTTTGCGGCCCGTCGACGTCCGGTCCGTGACGCGGGCGGGGGCGCGGCTGGTGGTTTCGAGCCCGGCGGAGTCATGGGCCGCGCGCGCGGTGATCAGTGCGACCGGCACCTGGGACCGGCCGTTCTGGCCGCACTACCCCGGCCAGGAGACGTTCGCCGGCCGTCAGCTGCACACCGCGGACTACACCGGGCCGGAGGACTTCCGCGGCCGGCGGGTGGTCGTGGTCGGCGGCGGGGCGTCGGCGGTGCAGCTGCTGATGGAGTTCGGCCCGCTCGCCCGCGCGACGGCCTGGGTGACGCGACGCCCGCCCGTGTGGCGCGACGAGCCGTTCAGCGAGAACTGGGGACGCAACGCCGTCGCGAAGGTCGAGGAGCGGGTGCGGGCCGGGCTGCCGCCCGAGAGCGTCGTGAGCGTGACCGACCTGGCCGTGACGCCCGAGGTGCGGGCCGCGCGCGCCGCCGGGATCCTGGACCGCCGGCCGATGTTCGAGCGCATCACGCCCGACGGAGTCGTCTGGGCGGACGGCTCGCGGTTCGACGCCGACGTGATCCTCTGGGCCACGGGCTTCCGCGCGGCGATCGACCACCTCGCGCCGCTGCACGTCCGCGAACCCGGGGGCGGGATCCGGATGGACGGCACCCGCGTGGTGCTCGAGCCGCGCCTGCACCTGGTCGGGTACGGGCCGTCGGCGAGCACGGTCGGCGCCAACCGGGCGGGGCGCGCCGCGGTGGCGGAGATCCGGAAACTGCTGCGTTCCGGCAACTGAGCTGGGGCTTCGCCGGAACCTGTCCCGGCGCCCGGAGCAGTGCACCGTTCAGCGGCACACGCCCTGAACAGCGGAAATCGTCAAAAACTCACCCACTTGACCGATTCAAGGACAAGACACGTCTTGTCATCCGGAAGCCGATCTCGTTACAGTCCGCTTAGTTAGGAAACTTTCCTAACTGTTTCATCGCCGTTCACCGACGCCGCAGCCCACCAGCCACCGCCAGGCCCCGAAGGAGCGCGACGTGCCGTCCATCCGACTACGCCCATTTGCCCGACTCACCCCGGTGATCGCCGCCGTGGTGCTGCTGCCCTCGGCGATCGCCGCGGCCAGCACCACGAAGGCCGCCGATGTCCTGCTGTCGCAGGGAAAGCCCGTCGCCACCTCGACGATCGAAAGCTCGTCGTACACCGGCGCCAAGGCCGTCGACGGCAGCACCACCACCCGCTGGGCCAGCGCCGAAGGGTCCGACCCGCAGTGGCTGCGGATCGACCTCGGCCAGGCCGCCACCGTCCACCGCGTGGTCCTCAACTGGGAAGCCGCCTACGCCAAGAAGTACCGCATCGAGGTCTCCGACGACGGCACGCAGTTCACCACCGCCGCGACCGTCGACACCGGCGACGGCAAGATCGACGACCTCGGCGGCCTGGCCGCCCACGGCCGGTTCGTGCGTTTCGTCGGCCTGACCCGCGCCACGAGCTACGGCTACTCCTTCTGGGAGATGCAGGTCTTCGGCACCACGGACTCCTCCGGTGACACCCAGGCCCCGACCACGCCGACCGGCCTCACCGCAGGCGCGGCCACCGCCACCAGCGTCCCCCTGACCTGGAGCGCCGCCACCGACAACGTCGGCGTCGCCGGTTACGACGTCCTCCGCAACGGCACGCCCGTCGCCACCAGCGCGACGCCGACCTACACCGACACCGGGCTCGCGCCGGACACCACCTACACCTACAGCGTCCGGGCCCGCGACACCGCGGGCAACGTCTCGCCGGCCAGTACCGCGATCACGGTGAAGACCGCGGCCGGAAGCCCGGGTTTCGTCCTGGCCGCGGCCGGCGACATCGCCGAGCGCTGCACCGCGAGCAGCTCGAGCTGCGTCCACGTGAAGACCGCGAAGCTCGTCGAAACCATGAACCCCGCCGCGGTGATCACCATGGGCGACAACCAGTACGACGACGCCCACCTCTCGGACTTCAAGTCCTACTACGACACGACCTGGGGCAAGTTCAAGAGCAAGACCCACCCCATCCCGGGCAACCACGAGACCTACGACGACACGCCGTACAAGGGCTACGACGACTACTTCGGCGCCATCGCGAAGCCGCAGGGCAAGCGCTACTACAGCTGGGAAATGGGCAACTGGCACTTCATCGCCCTCGACTCCAACGACTTCGCCACGCACGAGTTCGCCGAGCCGGCCCAGATCACCTGGCTGAAGCAGGACCTGGCGAACAACACCAAGGGCTGCGTCGCGGCCTACTACCACCACCCGCGGTGGAGCTCCGGCGACCACGGCGACAACAAGGACAGCATCGAGCTGTGGAACATCATGACGGCCAACAAGGTCGACCTCGTCCTGAACGGCCATGACCACGACTACGAACGGTTCGTGCCGCAGAACGCCGACGGCCAGGCCGACGCGAACGGTCCCGTCGAGATCGTCGGCGGTTCCGGCGGCGCCAACCTCTACGACCTGAGCCCGGCCCACGCGACGACCGCCAAGCTGCTGAAGACCCACGGCGTCCTCAAGCTGTCGATGACGGACAACAGCTTCCAGTCGCAGCTGATCGGCGTCGACGGCAAGGTCCTCGACAGCAGCCCCACCTACACCTGCCACTAGGAGGGACGAGCATGTACATCGCGGCAAGCCGTACCTCGGACGTGGCGGCCGGGACCGACCGGAAACCCGCCTTGAAGCGGGTGTCCGCCAACGTCGTGGCGCTCGGTGTGGTCAGCCTGGTCACCGACGTCTCCTCGGAGATGGTCACCGCCGTCCTCCCGCTCTACCTGGTGCTCGGCCTCGGCCTGAACCCGCTGCAGTTCGGGCTGCTCGACGGGCTCTACGCGGGCGCCACCGCGGTCGTGCGGGTGCTCGGCGGGCACCTCGCCGACCGGTGGCGGCGGCTCAAGGCCGTCGCCGGGTTCGGGTACGGCTTGTCCGCGGTGTGCAAGCTCGGCCTGGTCGCGGCCGGCTCGTCGGTCGCGGCGATCGGGGTGGTGCTCGCCGCCGACCGCACCGGCAAGGGCCTGCGCACCGGCCCGCGCGACGCGCTGATCTCGCTCAGCAGCGAGCCGGAGACGCTCGGCCGCTCGTTCGGGGTGCACCGGGCGATGGACACCGTGGGCGCGTTCCTCGGCCCGCTGGTGGCGATGGCGGTCCTCGCGCTGAGCCTCGGCAGCTACACGAGCGTGTTCTTCACCAGCTTCTGCGTCGCGGCGATCGCCGTGCTGCTGCTGGCCCTGTTCGTCCGGGACCACCACCCCGGCGGAGCCGGCCGCGCCGCGGTCTCCGCCAAGGCCGCGTTCGCTCTCCTGAAACAAAGCGACTTCCGGCGCGTGACGCTCTGGGCGGCGCTGCTCGGCCTGGTGACCGTCGGCGACTCGTTCGTCTACCTCGTGCTCCAGCGGCGGTGGGAGATCGCGGCGACGTGGTTCCCGCTGCTGCCGCTGGGCACCGCCGGGGTCTACCTGCTGCTGGCCGTGCCGCTCGGCAGGCTGGCGGACCGGATCGGCCGCTGGCCGGTGTTCCTCGGCGGGCACGCGGCTCTCTGTCTCGCTCTGGTGCTGCTCTGCGGCCCGCAAGCGGGCCTCTGGCTCGCCGTGGTCGCGCTCGGCCTGCACGGCGTGTTCTACGCGGCCACCGACGGCGTCCTGATGGCCGCCGCCGGGCCGCTCATCCCCGCCGGCCTGCGCGCCACCGGGATGGCCGTCGTGCAGACGGGGCAGGCCGTCGCCCGGATGCTCTCGTCCGTCCTCTTCGGACTGGCCTGGACCCTCTGGGACCTGCGGCCCGCGGTGCTCGTCGCCGCGGTCTGCCTGGCCGCCGTGGCCATCGCCGCCGCGATCGCGAAGCCGGTGCGGCCGTGAAGAAACTCGTCCTCGCCCTCGCCGGCACGGTGCTCCTGATCGCCGCGGCCGTCACGTACACGGTCAGCGCCCGGCACGGCACCGCGGAAGCCGGACCTGAAGCGCAGCTGACCCTGGACCCCGGCCAGCTGCTGTTCCGCAGCGTCTCGACGGGCCGCGTCGGCGCCGTCCCCCTCGCCGACCCGGCGGCGCAACCCCGGCTCAGCGGGCTGAAGTGCGACCGGTTCGCGGTGGCGAAGCAGACCGCCGTGTGCCTCGCCGTCAAGCCGGGAACGCTGCCGGCGGTGACCGACGTCCTCGTCCTGGACGACCACCTCGCCGTCCGCCACACCGAGTCACTGCCCGGCACCCCGAGCCGCGCCCGGGTCTCCCCGGACGGCAAGCGCGTCTACTGGACGCTGTTCGTCACCGGCGACTCGTACGCGCAGACCGGCTTCTCGACGCGCGCGGGGGTCTACGAGGTCGACACCGGACGGCTCGTCAAAACGGTCGAAGAGCTCCCGGTGTTCGTCGGCGGCGAACGGTACTTCGCGGCCGACGCCAACTACTGGGGCCTCACCTTCGCCCCCGACGGCACCCGCTTCTACGTGACGCTCGGCAGCAAGGGCAAGACGTACCTCGTCGAAGGCGACTACGCGCGCTACCGCGGGAAAACCCTGCGCGAGAACGTCGAATGCCCGTCGCTGTCCCCGGACGGCACGCGGGTCGCGTTCAAGAAGAAGGTCGGCGACGGCGTCTGGCGGCTCTCGGTCCTCGACCTGAAGACGATGGCGGAAACCGAGCTGGCGGAGCGGAGGAGCGTCGACGACCAGGCGCTCTGGCAGGACGACGGCACCGTCCTCTACGGACTGGAGAACGCCGTCTGGGCGGTCACGGCGGACGGCTCCGGCGCACCGCGGAAGCTGGTCGCCGACGCCGCGTCGCCGGCCGTCACTTAGGACCTGAGGTAGCGCACCTGGCCGTCCTTACCGCGCTCGTACCCGTCCCGGCCCGCGAGGTGTTCCGGCACGCCGACCTCCCACCACGCGCCCGCTTCCGTCCACGCCGACGGCTGCGTCTTCACCACGACCACCGCCGGGCGGCGCTCGGCCGCGGCGGCCTCGCGAGCCGACGCGTAGGCGGTCCGCAGCGAATCCACTGTGGACGCCTCGAACACCAGGCAGCCCAACGACTCCGCATGACGCGCGAAGTCCACTCGCGGCGGTGAAGCGTGCGAAGTCGTGCAGTCGGCGTAGAAGTTGTTGAACGGCTTCCCGCCCTGACCCTCCTGGAGCCGCGCGATCACCGCGTACCCGTCGTTGTCGCAGACGACCGCGACGAACGGGTGACCCGCGAAGGCCGCCGAGAACAGCTCCGAGTTCAGCATCAGGTACGAGCCGTCGCCGAGCAGCGTCGTCACCAGGCCCGGGTGGGCGATCGCCGCGCCCCACGCGCCGGACAGCTCGTAGCCCATGCACGAGAAGCCGTACTCGACGTCCATCGAGACCGACCCCGACCCGCGCCAGCCGCCGATCAGCTCGCCCGGCAGCCCGCCGGACGCCGTCATGACGTAGTCGTCCGGCGCCGAAAGGTCGTTCACCACCCCGACTACCTGCGCGTACGACGGCACCTCCGAGGAGTCCGACCGCAGGGTGTCGATGTGTGTGTCCCAGGAGGCCCGCTCGGCCGCGGCCCGCGAGGTCCACGACGGGTCGACCCGCCAGCTCTCCAGCTGCGCTCCCAGGTCGACCAGGCCCGCGTCGGCGTCCGCGACCACCGACAGGGCCCCGTGCTTGACGGCGTCGAAGCGCGCCGCGTTGAGCGCGATCAGGCGGACGTCGGGGGAGAAGACCGTCCAGGACGCCGTCGTGAAGTCCTGCAGCCGCGTCCCGACCGCGAGGACGACGTCCGCCGCGGCCGCGACGACGTTCGCCGACGTCGAGCCGGTGATCCCCAGCGGTCCCGCGTGCAGCGGGTGCGAGTGCGGCACCAGCGTGCGGCCCGCGGTCGTCTCCACGAGCGGAATCCCGTGCCGCTCGGCGAAGTCCAGCGCGCGTTGCCCGGCACCGGAGTACCGGACACCGCCGCCGAGCACCAGCAGCGGGCGGCGAGCGGCACGCAGGACCCCGGCCGCCTCGGTGACCGAACGCCGGTCCGGTCGCGGGCGCAGGGGCCGGTGCGTGACCGGCGCGAACAGCGCGTCCGGGAAGTCGTACGTCTCCGCCTGGACGTCCTGCGGCAGCGCCAGGGTCACCGGCCCGGCGTCGGCGGGATCCGTGAGCACCCGCGCGACCTGCGGCAACGTCGAAAGCAGCTGCTCGGGCCGGGTGATCCGGTCGAAGTAGCGCGAGACGGCGCGGAACGCGTCGTTGACCGTCGCGGTCGCGTCGCCGAACGGCTCGATCTGCTGCAGCACCGGGTCCGGCGCGCGGTTGGTGAACGTGTCGCCCGGGAGCAGCAGCACCGGCAGCCGGTTCGCGTGCGCGACACCGGCCGCGGTGACCATGTTCAGTGCGCCCGGCCCGATCGACGACGTCACGACGCCGACCTGCCGCCGGTGCGTGGCCTTCGCGTAGCCGACCGCGGCCAGAGCCATGCCCTGCTCGGTGTGCCCGCGCCACACGGGAAGCTCGCCGCGGTGTTCCTCCAACGCCGTCCCGAGGCCGAGCACGTTGCCGTGCCCGAAGATCGCGAACACGCCCGGGAACAGCGGCACCTCCGCGCCGTCCAGGGTTTCCGACCGCTGGGAGAGGAGCCAGCGGACCAATGCCTGAGCCGTCGTCAACTTCACTGGACACGCCCTTCGTGGCTCGTCACCGGACAGCGCGGGTCGAGGTCCTGCGCCGCCCACGTGTCGCGGACCCAGCCGTGCGCCGGGTCGTCGCAGAACGCCATGGACCGCTCCGGCGCGGGCCCGGCCAGGACGTTCAGGTAGTACATCGGGTAGCCCGGGGCGGCCACGCACGGGCCGTGGAAGCCGCACGGGATCAGGAAGACGTCGTGGTCGCGCACGGCGACGTGCTCGTCCAGCTCGCCGTCCGCGGTGTAGGTCCGGTGCAGGCCGAAGCCTTCGCGTGACGGCGTCACGCCGTCGCGGCCGGCGATGCGGAAGTAGTAGATCTCCTCGTTGACGACCTCGCACTCGGAGGCTTCGTCGTGCTTGTGCGGCGGGTACGACGACCAGTTGCCGCCCGGCGTGATCAGCTCGCAGGCGTTGAGCTTGTCCGCGTGGTCCCAGACCCCCGGCACGCCGAAGTTGGTCACCTGCCGCGTCGCCTGCCCGGCGCCGCGCACCTCGACCGGCACGTCTTCGGCGGGGCCGTACTTCGGGTCGAGACGCCGGGTGCAGCGCGCCATCGGCAGCGCGACCTCGAGGCCGTCCTTTGTCGACAATTCGACTTCGGCGTCCCGGGGGACGTAGGCGAAGTCCGTCACGCGAGTGAAGACCGAGTCGCGGCCGCGCAGTTCGAAGGCCTGCCCATCGACCCGGACGGTCGCGGAACCGGCCAAGGGCAGCACGAACGCCTCGAACTCGCCGGTGTGCAGGACGCGCGTTTCGCCGGGAGCCAGGGAGAGCACCCGCAGCCCGGAGTACCGCCACCCGGCGGTGTCCGGGGTCAGCCGGACCGGGTCGGCGTTGTCGGACAGTGTCCCCAGTGGACGGTGCAGCTTGCTCATTTCGCAGCCTCCAGTAACTTTGCGGCGGCTTCGACAGCAGCCCTTGCGTTTCCGCCGAGCTGGGTGTGGCCCGCGACCAGGCCGCGGACGACCCCGTGCCACAGCAGCCACGAGTCCGCGTCGGCGGCCGGGTTGCCCGACGGCGTGCCGCCGAGCACCACCACCGGGAGCGTCGTCGCGTCCAGGACGGCGGCCGAGCCGGTGGGTGGCAGCTTCAGCCAGGTGTGCGCCGACGTCGTGCCGAGGCCGGACGCGACCGTGACGGCCCGCGCCAGCGACACCTCGTCCTCCTGTGGCACGAGTCCGCCCTCGGAGCGGGCGCAGGGGAGCGGCTCGATCATGGCGACCAGGCCGTACGCGGCCAGCTCGGTGACAGCGTCGGCGCACGCCTGCAGGTTCGCGGCCGTGCCCGGGTCGGAATCGACGAGCCGCAGCAGCATCTCGCCGCCGTCGAGACCGCAGTCGATCAGTGTCCGGGCGTCGTAGCCGGTGAACCGGTCGTCGCGGTTCATCGCCCCGAAGACGACCTTGTCGTGCAGCGCGTCGAGCAGGAGCAGCTCCTCGACGACGTCCGGGGTACCGAGGACGCCGTCGACGGCCGGGTTCTCCAGCGCGACCAGCAGCCGCTCCAGCAGCGTTCGCCGGCCGAGAGGAGCGTCGCCGGCCCCCAGGGCCCCTCGGGCTGGGCGATCAGCGGCGACCAGGAACAGCGTGCCCTGGTCGGACAGCAGCTGCGGACGCCGTTTGCGGGTCGCGTACGCCTGCCGGATCGCGCCCGGGTTCGTCGCGCGGGTGTGCAGCAGCTCCTTCCAGCGCTCGTCGCTCAGCACCGAGGTCACAGCAGCTCCTCGATCTCGGCCGCGGTCGGCATGGCGTCGGCGCAGGCCAGGCGGGATGCGACCAGTGCGCCCGCCGTGTTCGCGTACTCCGCGATGCGCACGGGGTCCCAGTCCGAGAGGAGCCCGTGGATCAGGGCGCCGCCGAAGCCGTCGCCGGCGCCGAGCCCGCAGACGACCTCGACGCGTTGCGGCGACACCGTCCACCGGTCCTCCGGCGTCGCCACGAGCACGCCCTCGGCGCCCTTCTTGATCACCGCGAGCCGCAGGCCGCGGTCGAGCATCCGGTCCGCGGCGGCGTCCGGGTCCGCGGTGCCGACGGCGACCTCCACCTCGGCCCGGTTGCCGACCGCGGCGGTGACGTGGTCGAGCATCCAGCCGATCTCGGTTCGCGCGCTTTCGACGTCGGGCCAGAACATCGGCCGGTAGTCCAGGTCCAGGACGGTGTGCTCACGGCGTCCCCGGGCTTCGAGGATCTTCCGCTGGGTCGCCCGCGCCGGTTCGGCGGAGACGCCGGTGCCGGTGACCCACAGCAGCGGCACCGACTCGACGACGTCCCAGGGCACGTCGTCGTCGGTCAGCGTCAGGTCGGGCGCGATGGGGGAGCGGTAGAACAGCAGCGGCGGGTCCGCGGGCGGGTTCAGCTCGCAGAACACCACCGGCGTCTGCAGGTCCGGCGAAGTGCCCACGAAGGACGGTGACACGCCGAAGCCGTCGAGGGCCTGCCGCACGTAGTCGCCGAAGCCGTCCGGCCCGACCTTGGTGAGCACCGCCGTGCGCCGGCCGAGCCGCGCGGCGGCGACCGCGACGTTGGTCGCGGTCCCGCCGAGCGACTTGGCGAACGTGCTGACCCCGGCCAGCGGCACGCCGCTCTGCTCCGGGTACAGGTCCACCCCGACCCGGCCGATCGTGAGCGCTTCGAGCGTCACGCCTTCTCCACCTGCCGCAGTTCGTGTTCGAGGGCTTCCAGTTCCGCGCCGCCCGCCATCTGGCGGGTCAGCTCGTTGATGTCGATCTCGGACTTCTCGTAGTGGCCGAGCGACGCGCCCCGCTTGAGCAGCAGGAACCGGTCCGCGACGGGGTAGGCGTGGTGCGGGTTGTGCGTGATCAGCACGACGCCGAGCCCGCGGTCACGGGCCTGTGCGACGTACTTCAGCACCACCCCGGCCTGCTTGACGCCGAGTGCGGCGGTCGGCTCGTCGAGGATCAGCACCTTCGCACCGAAGTACACCGCACGGGCGATCGCGACGCACTGGCGTTCGCCGCCCGAGAGCGTCCCGACCGGCTGCTCGACGTCCCGCAGGTCGATGCCCATGTCGGACAACGCCTTCTTGGTCGTCTCGCGCCCTTTCTTCCGGTCGAGCATCTTGAAGGGGCCGAACCCGGTCGTCGGCTCGGAGCCGAGGAAGAAGTTCCGCCAGACGCTCATCAGTGGCACCACCGCGAGGTCCTGGTACACCGTCGCGATGCCGCGGTCGAGGGCCTCGCGCGGCGAGGTGAGCCGCACGGGCTCCCCCTCGATGAGGAACTCGCCCCGGTCGTGCTGGTGCACGCCGGCCAGGATCTTGATCAGCGTCGACTTCCCGGCGCCGTTGTCGCCGAGCACGCACGTGACCTCGCCGGCGTTGACCACAGTGGACACATCGCGCAGCGCGATGACGCTGCCGTACGTCTTCCCGATGTCTTTGACTTCGATCAAGCTCATCGGCGTACCCTCTCCGCGCGGCGCCGGAAGGCGTTGTTGACCAGGACCGCGGCCAGCAGCATGATGCCGAGGAACAGCATGAACCAGTCACTGTTCCACTGCGCGAACACGATGCCCTGCCGGGCCATGCCGAAGATCAGCGCGCCGATCGCCGCGCCCACCGCCGAGCCGAACCCGCCGGTGAGCAGGCAGCCGCCGATCACCGCCGCGATGATGTACTGGAACTCCAGCCCGATGCCCTGGTTCGCCTGGACGCTGGCGAAGCGCAGGATGTTGATCGAGCCGACCAGCCACGCGCCGAGCGCGGTGCCCATGAACAGCAGGATCTTCGTGCGCACCACCGGCACGCCGACCGAGCGGGCCGACACCTGCGACCCGCCGACCGCGAAGATCCAGTTGCCGAACCGGGTCCGCACCAGCAGCCAGGCCGCGATCGCCGTGACGGCGATCCACCAGATGATCGACGACTGGAACTCGGTGCCGCCCACGTCGAACGTGGACGCGAACAGCCCGCCGGCCGACTCGTAGCCGCTGGTCGAGCGCATTCCCGACACCTGGACGGTGTTGGTGACCAGCCGCGTCACGCCGAGGTTGAGCCCCTGCAGGGCCAGGAACGACCCCAGCGTGACGATGAAGCTGGGCAGACCGGTCTTCATCACCAGCCAGCCGTTGAACGCGCCGACGCCGAGCGCGAACGCCAGCGAGGCCAGCAGCGCCAGCCAGACGTTCCAGCCCGCCTGCGTCGCCAGGATCGCCGTGACGAGCGACGTCGACGCCGTCATCACGCCCGCCGACAGGTCGAACTCGCCGCCGACCATGAGCAGCGCGACCACGACGGCCATGATGCCCAGGGTCGACGAGTCGTCGAGCCAGGTCGCCACGCCCAGCGGGCTGAGGAACTGGCTGGTGACGACGGAGAAGAACACGAACACGAGCACGGCGCCGAGCAGCGCGCCGATCTCGGGCCGGACCACCAGGCGGTCGGTCAGGCCCTTTTTCGCGACGCGTTCGTCGGGGTGCGCCTGGATGGCTTCGGTCATCGCGTGCCGCGCTGCGCGTACGGGGCCACGGTGTCGATGTTGGTCTTGTCGACGAAGCCGGGGCCGGTCTGCACCGGGTGGCCGCCGCCGATGGTGTTGCCGTTCTCCTTGTACAGCTTGAGGAACACGATCGGCAGGTAGCCCTGCTCGTACTGCTGCTGGTCGACGGCGAAGAGGATGGTGCCGGCCTTGATGGCCGCGACGACGTCGGCGTTCAGGTCGAACGTCGCCACCTGGGCCTTCGAGCTCGCCTCCTTGGCGGCGTCGACCGCGCGGGCCGCGACCTGCGAGTTCAGCGCCAGCACCGCGTCGATCGACGGGTCGGACTGGAGTGCGCCGCGGATCCGCGACTGCGCGTCGGTCGGGTTGGAGATGTCGACCTGCAGAGTGGTGACGTTGCCGAACGTCTGCTTCGCGCCGTCGCAGCGCTGGTTCTGGCCGATGTTGCCGGCTTCGTGGATGACGCACAGCAGCTTCGTCTTGCCGGCGGCCTTGAGCCGCTGCCCGGCGCCCTGGCCCGCGAGGCCCTCGCTCTGCCCGACGTGCGCGATCGCGCCGAACGCCGCGCTGGAGTCCTCGCCGGAGTTGATGGTGACGACCGGGATGCCGGCCTTGACCGCGTTCTGGATCGACGTCTGCAGGGCCTGCGGGTTCGCCATCGAAACCACGAGCCCGCCGACCTTCTGCGCGACGGCGTTGTCGATCAGCCGGGCCTGGTTGCTCGGGTCGCCGTCGGAGAAGTAGTCGACCCCGACGTTCAGGTCCTTGCCCGCCTGCTCGGCGCCGTTCTTCACGACGTTCCAGAAGGCGTCGCCGGCGCTGCCGTGCGTGACGACGGCGATCTTCAGCGGACCGCCCGACCCGGGCGCCGCGGCGGCCGAGGTCGGGCTGCCGCTCGCGCTGCTGTTCGAGTTGTCGGCGCTCGGGCCGCTGCAGGCGGTGAGGACCAAGCCGGCCGCGGCGATCGCCGCGAGTCCGGCCAGTTTCTTGACAGAGAACACAGTCACTCCTTTGGGACCAGGGATTAGAGGGAGCCGATGATCTTCGCGAGGTGGGTCAGGCTGCGCCCGGTGTCCCGGCGGGGGAGGTCGTCGGGGCTCGAGTCGCCGAGGGCGGTGTCCTGTTCGAGGACGTACCAGCCGTCGTAGCCGGCCGCCTGGACGGAGCGCACCATCGACGCCACGTCCACGTCCCCCTCGCCGAGCGGGGTGTAGAGGCCCCGCCCGACCGCGTCGGTGTAGCCGAGCCGTCCCGCGCGGACTTCGCCCGCCAGGTCTTCTCGGACGTCCTTGAGATGCACGTGCCCCACCCGTTCGGGATACCGCTTCGCCAGCTCGACCGGATCCGTCCCGCCGATCATCAGGTGCCCGGTGTCGAGGCACAACCCGAGATCGGAATCGGCGAGGAAGCGCTCGACCTCGGCCTGCTGCTCCACGTGCGTGCCGACGTGCGGGTGCAGCACCGTGCGCAGGCCGTGCGCGGCGGCGATGTCGCGGATCTTCCCGGCCGTGTCGACGAGCGTCGCCCATTCGGCGTCGGTGAGCTTCGGGCGTTCGTCGTAGCCGTCGAGGCCGGTCGCGGCGGCGAGCACCAGGACGTCGCCGCCGCACGCGGCGAACAGCGCCGCGGACTCTTCGGCCTCGTCGAGTGCGTGCTGTTGATCGGTGTGCAGCACGACGGCGAGGAAGCCGCCGACGAGCGTCAGGTCGTACTTCCCGAGCAGCTCCCGCAGCGCGGCCGGGTCCCGCGGGAGGTAGCCGGGCGGGCCCAGCTCGGTGGCCTGGACGCCCAGCTCCGCCATCTCGCCGAGCACGGTCGCCGCGTCCAGCACCCGGCCCCAGCCCGGCACTTCGCAGACGCCCCAGGAGATCGGGGCGGCGGCCACGCGGATCGTCGCTGTCACAAGGGGCCTCCGTTGGTCCGTTGGAGCGCTCTATTGATTAGAGCGCTCCAATCTTGTAGCGTCCGTCACAGCAAAGTCAAGGCCGAGTTTCCGGTGATCAGGGGAGGTGCGCATGGTGCGTCCGACGATGGAGGACGTCGCCGCACGGGCGGGAGTTTCCCGCGCACTGGTCTCCCTGGTGATGAACAATTCGCCGAAGGTCTCCGACGCCCGGCGCGCGGCGGTGCTGCGCGCGGCGGAAGAACTCGGCTACCAGCCGCACGTGATGGCGCGGTCGCTGGCCAGCCGGACGTCCACCGTGCTCGGCGTGATGGTCAACGACCTGCGCAACGCCTTCTTCGCCGACGTCGTCGAGGGGCTCGACGCGGCCGCCCGGGCCGCGGGCTTCGACCTGATCCTCAACACGGGTGGCCGCAGTCCCACCCGCGAGTGGAACGCCCTGCACAACCTGCTTTCCTTCCGCCCGGCGGGGATCATCCTGCTTTCGCCGGTCGTTCCGGCGGCGTCGATCCAGACCGCGGCCAAGCAGTGCCCGGTCGTGCTGGTCTCGCGGACGATCCGTTCGTCCACGGTGGACACGGTGAACGACGACGGCGAGGCGGGGTCCGCCTTGGCCGTCGACCACCTCGTCGGCCTCGGGCACCGGCGCATCGCCCACCTGGACGGCGGTGGCGCGGCGGGCGCGGCCCAGCGCCGTCGCGGGTTCCAGGAGGCGATGCGGCGGCACGGCCTGGAGCCGATCGTCGTGCGCAGCGAGCACACCGACACCGGCGGCGAGAAGGCGGTGCGCGAGCTGCTCGCGACGTACCCGCCGGCGGACCTGCCCACCGGGCTGGTGGCGGGCAACGACTTCAACGCCGTGGGCGCGATCTCGGCCCTGGAGGAAGCCGGGCTGCGCGTGCCCGGGGACGTCTCGGTCGTCGGCTACGACAACACGTCGCTCGCCGCGCTGCGGCACCTCTCACTGACCACGGTGGACCAGCCGCGCACCGAAATGGGACGGCTGGCCTTCGAAGCGCTGATCGAACGCGTCCGCGGGGAGCGCACGGAGCCGGTCCGGCACCTGCTGCACCCGTCCCTGGTGGTCCGCGCGACCACCGCCGAGGTTTCTGCGACAGGAGGGTCATCACGATGAGGTTGGGACTGGCGGGCACCGGCCGGATCGGCACCGCGCACGCGGAGACGCTGAAAGGCTTCGAGGAGGTCGAGTCGGTCGTGGTGGCCGACGTCGACCCCGCGCGGGCGGCCTCCGCCGCGGCGAAGATCGGTGTCGAATCGGCTTCCCTCGACGAGCTGTTCACCGCGGGGCTGGACGGCCTGGTCGTCACGGCGGCCACCGACGCGCACCCGGCCCTGATCATCGCGGCGGTCGACGCGGGCATCCCGGTGTTCTGCGAGAAGCCGGTGGCCGCGGACATCCCCGGCACCCTGGCCGTCATCGACCGCATCGGCGCGTCCGACGTCGAAGTCCAGATCGGGTTCCAGCGCCGGTTCGACGCGGGGTACGCGGCGGCGCGGGCGGCGGTCGCCTCGGGCGAGCTGGGCTGGCTGCACACGCTGCGGGCGACGACGTTCGACCCGGCGCCCCCGCCGGCGGAGTACGTCGCCCACTCGGGCGGGCTGTTCCGCGACTGCGGCGTGCACGACTTCGACATCATCCGCTGGGTCAGCGGCCGCGAGGTCGACGAGGTCTACGCGATCGGCGCCAACCGCGGCGAGCGGTTCTTCGCCGACGCGGGCGACGTCGACACGGCGGCGGCGACGCTGACCCTGGACGACGGCACCCTGGCGACGGTGTCCCTGACGCGCTACAACGGCGCCGGCTACGACGTCCGGCTGGAGGCGCTGGGCTCGGTCTCCGGCGTGGTGGTCGGCCTGGACGACCGGGCCCCGCTGCGGTCGGTCGAACCCGGGGTTCCCCCGTTGCCGGGCCCGGCGTACCCGGGGTTCATGGAGCGGTTCCGTCCGGCGTACACGACCGAGTTGCGTGCGTTCCTCGACGTCGTCGCGGGCCGGTCGCCTTCGCCGTGTGTCGCCGCTGACGCTTTGGAGGCGTTCTACATCGCCGAAGCGTGCGAGGTCTCGCGCCGTGACCGGCGTCCGGTGAAGCTGGCGGAGGTCAGGCGCTGAGGAGCTTGCGGACGGTGCGCTCCACGAGCGTGACGGCCTTCGGCGGGGGAGTGCGGCCGGTCGACAGGTAGCGGTGGACGACGGCGCGCGGGATCTCGACGAGGGCCAGCACGACGTCCTCGTCCGTGCAGCCGGTGAGCGGCGGAAGCGCGCGGGTCGCCTGCTTGAGGGCGGCGCGCAGCGCGTCTTCGTCCTTGGCTACGGCTTCTCTCGCCTCGGGTGACCAGTCGGCGGGGCCGAAGGCGTGCTGGCCGGCGTCGAGTACGCGGGCGCCTTCGGGGTGCTTCCGGGACCAGTGGACGACGCTCGTCGCGGCCGCCACCGCCGCGTCGACCGTGGTCGCGTCGCCGAGGGCGCCGGTGAACGTGTCCTGGAAGTCGCGGACCGTGCGGCGCCAGAGCTCGGCCAGCAGCGCGGGACGGTCCGGGAAGCGGTGGTAGATCGAGCCGTTCGGCGCGCCGGCGGCCTTCGCGGTGGCGGCCATCGTGACCGCGCGGGCGCCGCCCCCGGCGAACAGCGTCGCGGCGGCGTCGAGGAACTGCGCTGTGGTGTGCGTCGCGGGGCGGCCCATGTTGTAGAGATTATGCTCTAATACGTTCTGGAGGACAGTCTCCAGAACGGAGGGTCTCATGGTCCGCAACGTCCACACCCGGAGGTTCCCGGGTGCTTCTTCGTCGTTGGTCTCCCTGCTGGACACGCTCGGCACCCCGGACGACCGGCTCTGGCCGGTTACGGACTGGCCCCCGGCCCGCCTCGACGGCCCTCGCGTCCCGGGCACGCCGGCCGGTCACGGGCCGGTCCGGTACGTCCTGGAGGAGGTGTCGCCGACGCGGCTGCGGTTCCGCTTCACGGCCCCGGTGGGTGTCCGGGGGTACCACGAGTTCACGATCGACGGCGACGCGCTGACGCACGTCCTGTCGGTCTCGCTGCACGGCTGGGCCCGGCTGACCTGGCCGCTGTTCTTCCGCCCGCTGCACGACGCGCTGCTGGAGCAGCTGCTCGACCGGGCGGAGCTGGCGGTGACCGGCCGGGTCGAACGGCCGGTCCGCTGGTTGCCGTACGTCCGGTTCCTGCGCGGGCTGGGCGAAATCCGCTCGCGCGCCCGGCCGCCGGTGGCGAAGATCCGGGCATGATCGCGCTGACACCGTTGGACGAGGCCGCCTTGGCGCGGCTGCTCGAAGCCGCCGCAGCCGGGGCCGATCCCCTGGAGGTGATGCCCCCGGTCGACGGCCGGCCCGGCTGGACCCCGGCGCGCCGCGACGCGTTCCTGGCGTTCCACCGCGCCCGGTCCTTGAACCCGGCGACGGCGGTGGAACGCACGTGGGTGATCGACGCCGAGGGCGTGGCGGTGGGCGCGGCCCGCTTGGAGCCCCACGGCGACGCGGTCGAGGCGGGCATCTGGCTGGCCCGCGACGCCCGCGGCCGCGGGATCGGCAAGCAGGTGACGACGCTGCTGCTGGCCGAAGCCCGGGCCGGCGGCGCGGCAAGGTTCGTCGCCTCGACGACGGCGGACAACCACGGCGCCCGCGCCCTGCTGGCCGGAACGGGTGCGGTGCTCACCGCCGAGGGCGAGGACGTCTCCGCGGAGCTCCCGCTCGGCTGAGCTGAAATTCCACGGTCTTCGCGGGCCGGAAAACGGCCGGCGACGGCGGTCGAACCGGCGGAGTGCCGCGGCGCGCCTGCTTCCGCGACCGGGGAGAGCGCGGCGGCCCCGGAAGCGCGGTCCCACCGCTCCGGTGATGTGCGGAAGCGGTGCTGTCCGCGGCGACGACACCGCCGCGGACCGCACGAACCTCAGTCGAGCTGCAGCTCCGGGGAGTACATCTCGATCCAGTGGTACAGGTCGAGCAGCCGGTCCATGCCGACGCGCGCCGCCGGTTCCATGGTCGCCGGGTCCACTTCGGACACCCGGTGCGCCCACGTGCGGTCGACCAGGCCGAACACCGAGTGGCCCGGCTCCGCGAGAACCTCCTTGACCTGCTGCTGCAACGCCGCCGCGTAGCCCGGGTCCTGCGTCGACGGGTACGGGCTCTTCACCCGCTGGGCCACCGACTCCGGCAGCACGTGCTTGGTCGCGTGCCGCAGGAGGCTCTTTTCGCGGCCGTCGAACGTCTTCAGCGACCACGGCGTGTTGTACACGTACTCGACCAGCCGGTGGTCGCAGAACGGGACGCGGACCTCCAGGCCCACCGCCATCGACGCGCGGTCCTTGCGGTCGAGCAGCATCCGCACGAACCGGGTCAGGTGCAGGTGGCAGATCGTCCGCATCCGCGCGTCCAGGGCGGACTCGCCGTCGAGGTGCTCGACCGAGGCCACCGCCGACCGGTACTGGTCCGCGACGTAGGACTCCAGGTCCAGCTTCTGCCGCAGCTCGGTCGTGTACAGCGACGCGCGTTCGTCCATCATCGCCGTCCGGAACGCCAGCCACGGGAACGTGTCCGCGTTGACGGTCTTCTCGTCGTGGAACCAGCGGTAGCCGCCGAACACCTCGTCGGCCGACTCGCCCGACAGCGCCACCGTCGATTCGCCGCGGATCGCCTTGAACAGCAGGTACAGCGAGGTGTCCATGTCGCCGAGCCCGGCCGGGATGTCCCGTGCCCGCAGCACCGCGCGCCGCACCTCGGGGTCGGTCAGCTCAGCGGGGTTCAGCATGACGTCCTGGTGCGCGGACCCGACCAGGGAAGCGACGTCACGCACGAACGGCGAGTCGGCGGTGTCGCGCATCTCGTCCGGCTTGAAGTTCTCCTCCTGGCCGAAGAAGTCGACGGAGAACGTCCGCAGCTGCTCGCCCTGTTCGGCGAGCCGGGCCGCGGCCAGCCCGGTGACGGCGCTGGAGTCGAGGCCGCCGGACAGCAGCACGCAGCGGGGGACGTCGGCGACGAGCTGCCGGTTGACGATGTCGGTCATCAGCTCGCGCACCCGGGCGACCGTCGTCTCCTGGTCGTCGGTGTGCTGCTTCGCGTCCAGCTTCCAGTACGTGCGCGTGCGCACGCCCTCGCGGGACACGGTGACGATCGTGCCCGGCTGGACCTCCTCCATGCCCTTCCACAGCGACCACCCGGGCCGCTTGGTGAACGCCATCAGCTCGCGCAGGCCGTCGGTGTCGACCACCTTGCCCGCCAGCGGGTTCGCCAGGATGGCCTTCGGCTCCGACCCGAACAGGACCCCGTCCTTGGTCGGGTAGTAGTAGAACGGCTTGATGCCCATCCGGTCGCGGATCATGACGAGCCGGTCGTCGCGCTCGTCCCAGATCGCGAAGGCGTACATGCCGTTGAGGTGGTCGACGACCGCGTCGCCCCACTGCAGGTAGCCGTGCAGCACGACCTCGGTGTCGCTGTCGGTCTCCCACTGGTGCCCGAGCTTCGTCAGCTCTTCCTTCAGCTCGGTGAAGTTGTACGCCTCACCGCTGTAGACCATCGCGACGTCGCCGTTCGGCGTGTGGACGGACATCGGCTGGCGGCCGCCGGGCAGGTCGATGATGGCCAGCCGCCGGTGGCCGAGCGCGACGTGCGTGCGCACCCACGTGCCTTCGTCGTCGGGGCCGCGGCAGGACATGGTCGCCGTCATGGCGTCGACCACGTCGCGGCGGCGGGTGAGGTCGGCGTCGTAGGAAACCCAGCCGGCGATACCGCACATAGGTGATCCCCTCTCCCAAGATTTGCTTAGCCGATACAACTATCGGTAACCCAGGTGTAACACGGCCCGAAGATCTTGTCTGCCCGAATTGCACGTTCCGCACTTGTTCGGTCACTGGGTGTGTCGCGAGTCACTAACCAACTGCATGCGGTGACAACGAGGCAAACGCTTGCGTGACCGCCGCCACCGGCCATCAAGACGGCGTAAACGGGTGTCAGGAACGCATCAAGGCGCCGTCAGCCGTAGGCCGGAACGGGGTTCCCCCGCCGCAGAGTGAACGCGTCCGGTCACCGAACCCGGTGACCCGTCTTGAGAGGTGCCTGTGGCCGACTTGCTCTACGCCGTCCTGCTGATCGGCGTGTTCGTGGTGCTGGCGCTGGTCCTGCGCGGGCTGGAGAGGCTGTGAGCGGCGCGGGGACCGTGGCCGACGTCGTCGGCGGGCTGCTGGCGCTGGGCCTGCTCGTCTACCTGTTCGTCGCCCTGATCAGGCCGGAGAAATTCTGATGCGCCCCGACGTGCTTTTCCCCGCGGAGGGGCCGAAATGACTGACACGACGGCCGGGCTCATCCAGCTCGGCCTGCTCCTCGCCGCCCTCGCCGTGGTCTACCGGCCCATGGGCGACTACCTGGCGCGCGTCTTCTCCACCGAGAAGCACCTCAAGCTCGAAAAGGGTCTCTACCAGCTCTTCCGCGTCAACCCGGACTCCGAGCAGCGGTGGCCGACCTACGCCGCCGGTGTGCTCGGCTTTTCGTTCGTCTCGGTCGTCCTGCTCTACCTCCTGCAGCGCCTGCAGCCCCTTCTCCCGTGGAACCTCGGCCGCGGCTCGGTGAGCCCCGGCGTCGCGTTCAACACGGCGGTTTCGTTCGTCACCAACACGAACTGGCAGTCCTACGTCCCCGAGACGACGATGGGCCACTTCGTGCAGATGGCCGGGCTGACCGTGCAGAACTTCCTGTCGGCGGGGGTCGGCCTGGCCGTGGCGATCGCGGTGACCCGCGGGTTCGTCCGCGCGAAGACCGACCGGCTCGGCAACTTCTGGGTGGACCTGACCCGCGGCACGATCCGCGTCCTGCTGCCGATCGCGTTCGTGTTCGCGATCGTGCTGGTCGCCCTCGGGGTCGTGCAGAGCCTCAAGGCCGGCGTCGCCGTGACGAACCCCGACGGCAGCTCCGGCACCCTCGCCCTCGCCCCGGCCGCGAGCCAGGAGGCGATCAAGGAACTCGGCACCAACGGCGGCGGCGTCCTCAACGCCAACTCCGCGCACCCGTTCGAGAACCCCAACGCCTGGACCAACCTGATCGAGCTGTTCCTGATCCTGGTGCTCCCGGTCAGCCTGACCCGCACGTTCGGCAAGCTGGTGGGCAAGCCCAAGCAGGGCTACGTCCTGTTGAGCGTGATGGGCCTGCTGTGGGCGGCTTCGCTGGTTGTCATCTGGTTCTCCGAAGCGAACGCGAGCAACCCGGCGGCGCTGGCCGCGGGCGCGAGCATGGAAGGCAAGGAACAGCGGTTCGGCATCGGCTCGACGTCGCTCTTCGCCGACACCACCACCGGCACGTCCACCGGCGCGGTGAACGGCGCGCACGACAGCTTGTCCGGCCTCGGCGGCGGGGGACCGCTGCTGAACATGCTCTACGGCGAGATCTCGCCCGGCGGCGTCGGCACCGGCCTCTACGGGATCCTCGTGCTGGCCGTCATCGCCATGTTCCTCGCCGGCCTGATGGTCGGGCGCACCCCGGAGTACCTGGGCAAGAAGCTCGGCAGGCGCGAGGTCACCTGCGCGGCGATCGCCATGCTCGCGATGCCGACCGTGGTGCTCCTCGGTTCGGGGATCGCGCTGCTGCTGCCGGGCACGCCGGGCGCGCTCGGCAACCCCGGCGCGCACGGCCTGTCCGAAGTCCTCTACGGCTACGCGTCGACCGGCAACAACAACGGCAGCGCGTTCGGCGGCCTGACCGCGACGAGCGACTGGTTCCAGTCGTCGTTCGGCGTCGCCATGGCGCTCGGGCGGTTCGTGCCGATCCTCGCCGTGCTCTGCCTGGCCGGTTCGCTGGCCGCGCAGCGCAGGGTGCCGGAAACCGCCGGCACCCTGCCCACCACCGGTCCGCTGTTCGCCACCCTGCTCACCGGCACGGTGGTGCTCGTCGCGGCCCTCACCTTCATCCCGGCGCTCGCGCTCGGGCCCATCGCGGAGGCACTCGCATGACCGTCACCGAAGAACGACCTCAGGTGACTCCCACCACCGAGACCATTGGCCGGGTCGGCGCCGGGGTCTTCAGCCCCCGCCAGCTCTGGACGTCGCTGCCGGACGCCCTGCGGAAGCTCAACCCGAAGCACCAGCTCGGCAACCCGGTCATGTTCGTGGTCTGGGCCGGCTCCGCGCTCACCACCGTCTTCGCGGTCACCGACCCGAGCGTGTTCACCGTCCTGATCACCGCCTGGCTCTGGTTCACGGTCTTGTTCGCGAACCTCGCCGAAGCCGTCGCCGAAGGGCGCGGCAAGGCCCAGGCGGAAAGCCTGCGGAAGTCGAAGAAGGAGACCGTCGCCCGGCGCCTCACCGCAACCGGCGAGGAGCAGGTGCCCGGGGTCGAGCTGAAGATCGGCGACCTGGTCGTCGTCGAAGCGGGCCAGGTGATCCCGGGCGACGGCGACGTCGTCGAGGGCATCGCGACCGTCGACGAGTCGGCCATCACCGGCGAGTCGGCCCCGGTCATCCGGGAGTCCGGCGGCGACCGCAGCGCCGTCACCGGCGGCACCACGGTGCTCAGCGACCGGATCGTCGTGAAGATCACCACCAAGCCGGGCGAATCCTTTGTGGACCGCATGATCGCGTTGGTGGAAGGCGCTTCCCGGCAGAAGACGCCGAACGAGATCGCGCTGACCATCCTGCTCTCGACCCTGACGATCATCTTCCTGCTCGCCGTCGTGGCGCTGCAGCCGATGGCCCGCTACTCCGGCAGCGAGCAGTCCGTGATCGTGCTGACCGCGCTGCTGGTCTGCCTCATCCCGACGACCATCGGCGCGCTGCTGAGCGCCATCGGCATCGCCGGGATGGACCGGCTGGTGCAGCGCAACGTCCTGGCGACGAGCGGCCGCGCGGTCGAAGCCGCGGGCGACGTCTCGACGCTGCTGCTCGACAAGACCGGCACCATCACCTTCGGCAACCGCCGCGCGACCGAGCTGATCCCGGTCGGAACGTCCACACCGGACGAACTGGCCCGCGCGGCCCGGCTCGCCAGCCTGGCCGACGAAACCCCCGAGGGCCGCAGTGTCGTCGAGCTGACGTCGGACCACGCGGCTCAGGACGAGCACGGCGAGTTCGTCCCCTTCACCGCGCAGACGCGGATGAGCGGGCTCGACATCGGGACCCGCCGGATTCGCAAGGGGGCGGCGAGTTCCGTCCGCGCCTGGGTGCGCGACAACGGCGGTGACTTCCCCGACGAGACCGAGCGGGTGGTCGACGAGATCAGTGCCCAGGGCGGCACCCCGCTCGTGGTCGCCGAGGACGCCGTGGTGCGCGGCGTGATCCGGCTGTCCGACGTGGTCAAGCCGGGCATGAAGGAACGCTTCGACGAGCTGCGCTCGATGGGCATCAAGACGGTGATGATCACCGGCGACAACCCGCTCACCGCGAAGGCCATCGCCGCGGACGCGGGCGTCGACGACTTCCTCGCCGAGGCCAAGCCCGAGGACAAGATGGCCCTCATCAAGCAGGAGCAGGAGGGCGGGCGGCTGGTCGCGATGACCGGCGACGGCACCAACGACGCCCCGGCGCTCGCGCAGGCGGACGTCGGCGTCGCGATGAACACCGGCACCTCGGCCGCCAAGGAGGCCGGGAACATGGTCGACCTCGACAGCGACCCGACGAAGCTGATCGAGATCGTCGGCATCGGCAAGCAGCTGCTGATCACCCGCGGCGCGCTGACGACGTTCAGCGTCGCCAACGACCTCGCGAAGTACTTCGCGATCCTGCCCGCGATGTTCACCGGCATCTACGCCCAGCTGGGCGGGCTGAACGTCATGCACCTGGCCACGCCGAAGTCGGCGATCCTGTCCGCCGTCATCTTCAACGCGCTGATCATCGTCGTGCTGATCCCGCTGGCCCTGCGGGGCGTGCGGTACCGGCCGTCGTCGGCCTCGGCCCTGCTGCGCCGCAACCTGCTCGTCTACGGCTTCGGCGGGATCGTCAGCCCCTTCCTCGGGATCTGGCTGATCGACCTGCTCGTGCGCCTCATCCCCGGAATCGGGTGAACGTCGTGAACACTCTCGTCAAGCAGACGTGGGCCGGCCTGCGGGTCCTGCTCGTCATGACCGTCCTGCTCGGGATCCTCTACCCCCTGGCAGTGTGGGCGATCTCCCGCGTCCCGGGCCTCGAACACAACGCCGAAGGCTCGATCGTGACGCAGAACGGGCAGGCCGCCGGATCGTCCCTGATCGGCGTCGACCCCGTGCCCGCCGACCCCGCCCACGACCCGTGGTTCCACAGCCGGCCCTCGGCGGCCGGCCCCGGCATGCCGTCCGGTGCGTCCAACAAGGGCCCGTACAACGAGGATCTGGTGAAGGCGATCGAGCAGCGCAAGGCGTCGATCGCCGAGCGCGAAGGCGTGTCACCCGGCCAGGTGCCGCCGGACGCGGTGACGGCGTCGGGTTCGGGACTGGACCCGGCGATCAGCGTGGCCTACGCCGATCTCCAGGCCGCGCGCGTCGCGCGGAACACCGGCCTTTCCCTCGACCGGGTGAAGCAGCTGATCGGACAGAACACGAGCGGGGCCGGGATCGGCGTGCCGGGGGTGACTGTGCTCCCGCTCAACTTGGCCGTGCAGGCCGCGGCCGGAGGGGCACACTGACACCGTGACCACCGAAAACAAGCCGCGCCGGGGAGAGCTGAGGATCTACCTCGGCGCGGCTCCGGGCGTCGGCAAGACCTTCGCCATGCTCGGCGAAGCGCGGCGGCGGCGCGACCGCGGCACCGACGTCGTCGTCGGCCTGGTGGAGACGCACGGCCGCGAGAAGACCGCGGACCTGCTCGACGGCCTCGAGATCGTCCCGCGGCGGCAGGCCGGGCACCGCGGCCGCGAGTTCGAGGAAATGGACCTCGACGCCGTCCTGGCCCGCGCGCCCGAAGTCGCCGTCGTCGACGAGCTCGCGCACACCAACGTGCCGGGGTCGCGCAACGCCAAGCGCTGGCAGGACGTCGAAGAGCTGCTGGGCGCGGGCATCGACGTGCTGTCCACGGTCAACGTGCAGCACCTCCAGAGCCTCAACGACGTCGTCGAGCGGATCACCGGCGTCACCCAGCAGGAGACCGTCCCGGACGAGGTCGTCCGGCGCGCGGAGCAGCTCGAGCTGGTCGACATCACCCCCGAGGCGCTGCGGCGGCGGCTCGCCCACGGCAACGTCTACCCGGCCGAGCGGATCGACGCCGCGCTCGGCAACTACTTCCGCCCCGGCAACCTCACCGCGCTGCGCGAACTGGCGCTGCTCTGGGTGGCCGACCAGGTCGACGTCGCCCTGCAGCGCTACCGCGCCGAGCAGCGGATCACCGAAACGTGGGAGGCACGCGAACGCGTCGTCGTCTCCATCACCGGCGGCCCGGAGAGCGAGACGCTCATCCGCCGTGCCAGCCGGATCGCCACCCGGGCCGGCGCCGAGCTGCAGGTGCTGCACATCCTGCGCGGCGACGGCCTGTCCGGGATCGGGCCCACCGCGATGGCCCGCTGCCGGACCCTGGCCGAAGAGGTCGGCGCGACCTTCCACACCGTCGTCGGCGACGACGTGCCGGCCGCCCTGCTCGACTTCGCCCGCGGCGTCAACGCGACCCAGCTCGTCATCGGCACCTCGCGGCGCTCCCGCGTGGCCCGGCTGTTCGACGAGGGCATCGGCGCTTCGGTGGTCCGCCGGTCGGGGCCGATCGACGTGCACATGGTCACCCACGCCGAGGCGGGCGGGCGCCTGCGGACCCGGCTGGGCGCGAGCCCGCTGGGGTTCTCGCGGCTGGTCGCGGGCTGGGTGCTGGGCTTCGTGCTGCCCGTGCTGGTGACCGTCGTCGGCGTCACCGTGCCGAGCGGGCTCGACTTCGCCACCGACGTCATCTCCTACGTGCTGGTCACCGTGATCGTGGCGCTGGTCGGCGGGCTCGGCCCGGCGCTGGTCGCGGCCGTGCTCGGCGCCGGGTTGCTCAACTTCTTCTTCACCCCGCCGCTGTACACGCTCACCGTGCACACCCCGCAGAACCTCGTGACGCTGATCGCGATGATCGTCGTCGCGGTGCTGGTCGCGCTGGTCGTCGACCAGGCCGCGCGCCGGGCCACGCAGGCGGCGCGGGCGCGGACCGAGGCGGCGCTGCTCGCCTCCTACGCCAAGACCGTGCTGACCCACGCGGACCCGATCGAACGGCTGCTGGCGAAGGTGCGGGAGAACTTCGCGCTCACGTCGGTGACCCTGCTGGAGAAGCGGGACGGCGCATGGCGGCGCGTGGCCGTCGCGGGGGAGCACCCGTGCGCCGACCCCGACGAGGCCGACGTCGACATCGCCGTCACCGCCGACGTGCACCTGACCCTGCGCGGGCGGGCGCTGCCGGCGACCGACCGGCGGGTCCTCGAAGCCGTGGCCGGCCAGGCCCTGCTGGCCCTGCGCCAGCAGCGGGCGGCCGCCGCCGCGGCCGAGGCCGAGCGCAAGGCCGAGGCGACCGAACTGCGCACGACGCTGCTCTCGGCCGTCGGGCACGACCTGCGCACGCCGCTGACGTCGATCAAGGCGTCGATCGGCAGCCTGCGCGCCCCGGACCTCGCCCTGTCCGAAGAGGACACGGCCGAGCTGATGGAGGCGATCGAGCTGTCCGCCGACCGGCTCGCCGGCCTGATCGACAACCTGCTGGACTCGTCGCGGCTGGCCACCGGGGCGGTGCGCCCGCACCTGCGCCCGGTCGGCTACGACGAGGTCGTCGCGCACGCCTTGTCCACTGTGGACAACTCGGAGGCGGTGCGCGTGGCCGTCGACGACCAGCTCCCGCCGGTGCTCGCCGACCCCGGGCTGCTCGAGCGGGTGGTGGCGAACGTCCTGGACAACGCGCTGCGCCACGGCGGGGCACCGGTGTCGGCGCGGGCTTCGGCGCACTCGGGCCAGGTGGAGCTGCGGATCGTCGACCACGGCAAGGGACTGCGCAAGGGCGCGGCGGACTCGGCGTTCGCGCCGTTCCAGCGGCTCGGGGGCGACCGGGACACCACGCCGGGCGTCGGGCTCGGGCTGTCGGTGGCGAAGGGCTTCACCGAGGCGATGGGCGGCACGATCCGCGCCGAGGACACCCCGGGCGGCGGGCTCACGATCGTGGTCTCGCTGCCCGCGTTCAGCGTCGAGTTCCAGGAAGAGGGGGTGCGATGAGCGACCCGGGTGCCACCGTGCTGGTGGTGGACGACGAGCCGCAGATCGTGCGGGCACTGCGGATCAACCTCAGCGCCCGCGGCTACAAGGTGATCACCGCGCACGACGGCACGGCCGCGCTCAAGGCGGTCGCCGAGACCAAGCCCGACGTCGTCGTGCTCGACCTCGGCCTGCCCGACCTCGACGGCACGGAGGTGATCGCCGGCCTGCGCGGCTGGACGACGGTCCCGATCATCGTGTTGTCCGCCCGCGGCGACTCGGCGGACAAGGTCCAGGCCCTCGACGCGGGCGCCGACGACTACGTCACCAAGCCGTTCGGGATGGACGAGCTCCTCGCCCGGCTGCGCGCGGCGGTCCGCCGCTCGGCGGTGGCCGGCGGCGACGGCGTGGACGCGGTGGTGGACACCTCGTCGTTCACCGTGGACCTCGCGGCGAAGAAGGTCCGCCGCCACGACGGCGTCGAGGTCCACCTGACGAAGACGGAGTGGGGCGTGCTGGAGCTGCTGGTCCGCAACCGCGGGCGCCTGGTGGCGCAGAAGCAGCTGCTGCACGAGGTGTGGGGCCCGTCGTACGAGACGGAGTCCCACTACCTGCGGGTGTACCTCGCCCAGCTGCGGCGCAAGCTGGAGCCGGAGCCTTCGCGGCCCCGGCACCTGCTGACGGAACCGGGGATGGGTTACCGCTTCGAGGTCTAGAACCAGAAGGTCGGCTGCTCGATCCCGAACCGCAGCTTCGCGTGGCGCTTGGACGCGGCCGCCGGGAAGGAGATGTGCCGGGAAGCCGCGAGCAGGTCGCGGAAGCAGCGCTGCATCGGTGGTCGCGGCGGTACTCGCGCAGCCGGATCCGGCCGTCGGGGGATCCGGTACGCCTCGTCGATCGCCGCGGTGTCCTGGCCCAGGAACGCCGAAGGCCACCGCCGCGGCGGTGGCCTTCGGGGCTTCCCTCACTGCGCGTGCGTGGGGCTTCCGGTCGACGCGGCCGTGTCGGTGGGGGTGGCCGTCGGCGCTCCGCCGGTGCTGGTGCCGCCACCGGTCGTCGTCGACGTCGGCGGGGTGTCCGGGGAGGTCGGCGTGGTCGTCGTCGGCGACGGTGTGGTCTTCGTGGTCGTCGGCGGCTTCTCGGTCGGCTTGGTCTCCGGCGGCGGGTTGTCGCCCGTGTCGCCGCGCGGCGGGGGCGGCGAGGCCTGGGTGACCACCGTGGTCGTCGTCTTGCCGTCCGGGCTGACCGACACGACGGTCGACGGCGCGGCCGACGACGTCGGGCTCGACGTGGGCGTCTCACTGCCGGCGGTCGACGGGCCGGTCGACGACGGGGTGGCCGGCAGGGTCTGGACGCCGGCCGGCAAGGTGCCCTGGCCGCCGGTGCCACCGGTGCCGCCCGCGGTGCTGGCGGGGACGGGGCCGGCGAGTTCGGCGACGGCGGCGAACGCCGTCGCGACGACCAGCCCGGCGACCCCGAGCACGACGTACCCGGTGCGGTTCGGTTTGCTGCTCTTCGGCGGCGCGGTGTCGATCCTGGTGATCCCGTCGGGGCGGGGCATACAGGCTCCTTGGGGAATTCGGGGAGGCGCGGGTGAGGTCGTGAACCGGGCACAACGCCCGCGGCGGGGGAGCGACCTCGGCGGCGAGGTTATCACCGGCGTGCGGGTATTCGCCCAGGTAGTGGCCTTGATCCGTTACTGTGCGCGGTCGGTTGACCCGGAAGGGAGGAAACGCGTGGGTGAGGAAGAAACGAACACCCGGTTGACGGCGTGGGTGCGGGGCCGGGTGCAGGGGGTCGGTTTCCGCTGGTGGACGCGCAGCCGTGCGCTCGAACTCGGCCTGGTCGGGAGCGCGAGCAACCTCGCCGACGGCCGTGTCGAGGTCATAGCGGAGGGTAGCCGGGACCACTGTGCGCGGCTGCTGGCGGCGCTGCGGTCGGGAGAATCACCCGGAAGTGTGGAGCACGTCGCCGAGCGCTGGTCCGACCCGAAAGGGGGACTCCGGGGCTTCGTCGAGCGGTGAGCCGGGCCTTGGTGCTTCCGGGGCGGGTGTGGTCCAGGAGGTTGCTGGGGTCACGCGGGGTGTGCTAAGGCGCGCCGAGGAGGGGGCGCGTCCGGCGGTCCCCGGACGCCCCCAGGTAGCCTGGGACGATTGAACCGCCAGTACCCGCGGCCAGAGGGGTCAGCACCACGTGCACCTGAAAAGCCTGACGCTCAAGGGCTTCAAGTCCTTCGCCTCGGCGACCACGCTGCGCTTCGAACCGGGGATCACCTGCGTGGTCGGGCCGAACGGCTCCGGCAAGTCGAACGTGCTGGACGCGCTGCGCTGGGTCATGGGCACCCAGGGCGCCAAGGACCTGCGCGGCGGCAAGATGGAGGACGTCATCTTCGCCGGCACCGCGGGCCGCGCCCCGCTCGGCCGCGCCGAGGTCACCCTCACCATCGACAACGCCGACGGCGCGCTCCCCATCGAGTACTCCGAGGTGTCGATCACCCGCCGGATGTTCCGCGACGGCGCGAGCGAGTACGAGATCAACGGCGACCGCTGCCGCCTGATGGACGTGCAGGAGCTGCTCTCGGACTCCGGCATCGGCCGGGAGATGCACGTCATCGTCGGCCAGGGCCAGCTGTCGGCGATCCTCGAGTCCAAGCCCGAAGAGCGCCGCGCCTTCATCGAAGAGGCCGCCGGCGTCCTCAAGCACCGCAAGCGCAAGGAACAGACCCTGCGCAAGCTGGCCAACATGCAGGGCAACCTCGACCGCCTCGGCGACCTCACCACCGAGCTGCGCCGCCAGCTCAAGCCGCTGGGCAAGCAGGCCGAGATCGCCCGCAAGGCCCAGTCGGTGCAGTCCGAGCTGCGCGACTCCCGGCTGCGCCTGCTCGCCGACGACCTGGTCACCCAGCGCGACGCGATCGCGCGCGAAGAGGCCGACGAGCGCACGGCCCGCCAGCGCCGCGCCGAGGTCGAGCAGCACCTCGAGGTCGTCTCCGCCGAGGAAGCCGAGCTGGAGGCGTCCCTCGCGGAGGACGCGCCGCTGCTGCAGACCGCCCAGGAGACCTGGTACAAGCTGTCCGCGCTGGCCGAGCGCCTGCGCGGCACCGTCCGCCTCGCGATCGAGCGGCAGCGGCACCTGTCCGCCGACGTGGCGACGAGCACCGGCGGCCGTGACCCGGAGGAACTGCTCGAAGAGGCCGAGCGCGTCGCCGAGCAGGAAGAAGAGCTCAACGAGGCCGTGATGGAGGCCCGGGAGCTGCTCGCCGAGACCGTGCTGCGGCGCGAGGACCTCGAACAGCGCGTCCAGGCCGCGGAGCGCGCGCACTGGGCCGCCGTCCGCGCCATCGCCGACCGCCGCGAGGGCATGGCCAAGCTGACCGGCCAGGTCGAGGCGCTGCGCAGCAAGAACGGCGCCACCACCGACGAGATCGACCGGCTCAGCGTCTCCATCGAGGAGTCGGCCGAGCGCGCGGAAATCGCCGTCGAAGAGCTCGAAATGGCCAAGGCCGAGGGCGGCGCGGAGGAGTCCGACGACGCCGGCCTGATGGACCGCCACGACCGCGCGGTCGAGGCCAACAACGCGGCCAAGGCGCGCGTCGAAGAGCTGGTCAGGGCCGAACGCACCGCCGAGCGCGAGATCGCGTCGGAGAGGGCCCGCGTCGAAGCGCTGTCGATGGGGCTGCGGCGCAAGGACGGCGCGGGCGCGCTGCTCGGCGCGTCCCACGAGCTGCCGGGCCTGCTCGGCTCGGTCGCCGCGCTGCTGACCGTCGAGCCGGGCCACGAAGTCGCGCTCGCCGCGGCGCTCGGCCCGGTGGCCGACGCGGTCGCCGTCTCGGGCGGCGAAGACGCCCTGCGCGCGCTGAAGTACTTGAAGGACACCGACTCCGGCCGGGCGGGCATCCTGCTCGGCGGCTTTTCTTCATCGTCTTTCGAAGACCCGGCGTCCACTGTGGACACGTACTCGTGGCCGTCGCTGCCGGAAGGCGCGCGCTGGGCCCGCGAGGTCGTCACCGCGCCGCCGCAGCTGCGCGCCGCCGTCGAGCTGGCGCTCGACAAGCTGGCCATCGTCCGCGACCTCGACTCGGCGCGGCACCTGGTCGCCGCGCACCCGGACGTCCGGGCCGTCACGGCCGAGGGCGACGTCTTCGGCGCCCGCTGGGCGATCGGCGGCTCCGGCAAGCGCGAGAGCGTGATCGAGGTCCAGGCCGCCGTCGACGAAGCCGCCGCGCGGCTGCGCACGGCCGAACGCCAGCTGGAGCAGTACGCGGCCGAGCTGGAAGGCGCCCGCGCCGAGCAGCAGGCGCGTCGCGAAGAGGTCTCCCAGGCCAAGGACGCCCTCGGCGAGGCGAAGGTCCGCAAGGCCCGGTTGTCGGAGCGGCTCAGCCGGCTGCAGCAGGCGGCCCGCCAGGCGCAGGCCGAGGTCGAACGGCTCTCCGGGCAGCGCGCGAAGGTCGAGCAGAGCCGCGTGCAGGCGCTGGCCCAGCTCGCCGAGCTGGAGGAACGGCTCGCCGCCGTCGCCGAGCAGCCGGTCGAGGACGACCCGGACACCGCCGAGCGCGACGAGGCCGTCGAAGAGCTGGCCGTCGTCCGGCAGCAGGAGATGGAGGCGCGGCTCGCGCAGCGCACCGCCGAGGAGCGGGCGCGCAGCATCGCGGGCAAGGCCGAAGGCCTCCGCCGCGCCGCGCACGCCGAGCAGCAGGCCCGTGAACGCGCCGAGCGCGCCGCCGCGGCCCGCAAGCGCGGTGCCGAGATCGCCAACGCCGTCGTCAACGGCGGCGAGATCGCCCTCGAGCGCATCGAGCACTCCGTCCAGCGCGCGGCCACCGAACGCGACCAGGTCCAGGCCCGCCGCCAGAGCCGCGAGGCCGCGCTGACCGGCGTCCGCGCCAAGGTCCGCGAGCTCACCGGCGAACTGGAGAAGCTGACCGACGCCGTGCACCGCGACGAGGTGCTGCGCGCCGAACAGCGGCTGCGGCTGGAGACCCTCGAAGCCAAGATCGCCGAGGACTTCGGCATCGGCCTCGAGGACCTCGTCCGCGAGTACGGCCCGGACGTCCCGGTCCCGCCGAGCGCGGGCGAGATGGCCGAGTACGAGGCGGCCAAGGACCGCGGCGAGGACGTCACCCCGCCGCCGCCGATGCCCTACGACCGCGACACCCAGGCCCGCCGCGCCAAGCGCGCCGAGAAGGACCTTTCCCTGCTGGGCAAGGTGAACCCGCTCGCCCTGGAGGAGTTCGCGGCGCTGGAGGAGCGGTACAAGTTCCTCTCGACGCAGCTCGAGGACCTCAAGGACACCCGCAAGGACCTCGAAGCCGTCATCAAGCAGGTCGACGAGAAGATCCTCGAGGTCTTCGCCGGGGCCTACGCGGACGTGGCCCGCGAGTTCGAGACCGTGTTCAGCGTGCTGTTCCCCGGCGGCGAGGGCCGGATGGTCCTCACCGATCCGGACGACCTGCTGAGCACCGGCGTCGACGTCGAAGCCCGTCCGCCGGGCAAGAAGGTGAAGCGGCTGTCGCTGCTGTCCGGTGGCGAGAAGTCGCTGGTGGCGGTGGGCATGCTGGTCGCGATCTTCCGCGCCCGGCCGTCACCCTTCTACGTCATGGACGAGGTCGAGGCCGCGTTGGACGACACCAACATGCGCCGGCTGATCGGGCTGCTGGAGCAGCTGCGCGACTCGTCGCAGCTGATCATCATCACCCACCAGAAGCCGACCATGGAGATCGCCGACGCGCTCTACGGCGTGAGCATGCAGGGCGACGGCATCACGAAGGTGATCTCGCAGCGCCTGCGCACGGCCGAAGAGGAACCGGTCGCGGTCGGCTGACCCCTCCGCCGGGGTCAGCGCCGGAACGCCGCGGCGGGCAGGTGGGCTTCGGCGAGCCCCCGGACGACCAGGCCGGCCATGACCCTCCCGCCGTAGGCCGAGAAGTGCGACGAGTCCTGGACGCCGTCGTGCTCCGCGGTCAGGTACAGCGGCCAGGACCCCTGCTCGCCCAGCCGTTCCAGCAGGTCACGGCTCTTGGCGGTCAGATCGACCAGCGGCACCCGCAGCCGCCCGGCCACGTCGCGGATCACCGCCGGCTGGTCGACGCCCAGCTTGTTGACGATCAGGCCGGTCGGCGTGAGCTTGCCGTCCGGGCCGAAGAGGTGCCGCACCGGCGGGGTGACCAGCACCGGCCACCCGCCCTGCCGCCGGACGCCGTCCACCAGCTCGCGCAGGTTCGCCCGGTAGACGTCCTCCGGCGTGGTCTTGTCGTTGTGCGCCAGCTGGATCAGGACCTCGTCGCCCGGGCGCACCAGCGGCGCGACGGTGGCGAACAGGCGCGGGTCGCTCAGCCAGGACACCGTGCTCTCCCCGGAATCCGCGTAGTTGGCCACGACGATGCCGGGCCGCAGCAGCTGGGGCAGTTCCTGCGCCCAGCCGCGCTTCGGCCCGACGAGCCAGTCCGAGGCGGTCGAGTCGCTGAGCACGAACAGCCGGGGCAGGCGGGGCGCGGGCGTGACCGACACGCGCACCGCGGCCGGGTCGTCCCCGGTGAGCCGCAGCTGCAGGCCGGGTGTTCCCGGCCCTTCCTCGCCGGTGGGCATGCTTTCCGGGGTGCGCACGTTCACCGTCAGCTCCTCGCGCCGGAACTGCCCGGCGCGGGTGGCGACCGGCGCGAGCACGGTCCGCCGCGCCTCCACCTCGATCCCGGTCCGCGCGGCCCGGGTGGCGCTGCCCAGCGTCACGACAACCCGGTAGTCCCCGGGCGGAACGTCGAAGGAGTACTCGCTGCCCGCGGTGGGGACGGCGGGCAGCAGCGAGAGGACGAGCGCGCCGACGACGGCGGGGATCACGGTGCCTCCTGGGGTGCGACGGCGAGCAGGGTGAGGTAGGCGAGGGTGCGCTGGGCGAAGTCGTTGGTGGAGAACGTCGCGAAGTCACCCGCCGGGTTCGACGTGCCGCGCGCCGGGATTTCGTCGACCGGCGCGACGACCGCGGTGCCCGCCACCCGCACGGGCGCGGGCCACGGCCGGCCGGCCGGGTCGGAGGTGAGCTGGTCCCAGCCCCGCCTGCGGAGGGCCGCGTCGCCGAGCTGTTCCCCGGCCCACGCGGTCACCCGCGAATAGATCGTCTTGAAGACCTGGGGGTTGAAGTCCCGCCCGTAGCGGGCGATCTTCTCCTCGGCGGGCGCCTGCACGTAGCGCGCGAAGTCCAGCAGGGTCCGGCGGAACTCCGGGACGTCGACGAGCTCGAGCGCCTCCCACAGGATCTGCTCACCGCAGAAGGCCATCGACAGGTTGTACCCGCCCTCGAAGTCGCCGCGGCCGAAGTTCGTCAGGTGCCCGGTGGCGGGGTCGAATCCCACGGCCCCACCGGCCTCACCGGTGAAGAGCCCGGCGGGGAACGCCGCGATGTCGCGCATGCCCGTGACGATCCGGTCGCGCCAGCGCGGATCGCCGGTGCGTTCCCACTCGGTCAGCCAGTTGCTCACCAGGGCGTACCAGTCCGGGCCGATCCGCAGCCGGGTCGGGGCCTGCGTCTGCGGCGGCAGCACTTCGCGCAGCGGCTCGACCGTGAGGAGCGTGGTGTCGGCCCGCAGCGAGCTGCGGATCAGGTCGCCGAGCAGCTCGTCGGCGGTCAGGTAGTAGGCGAACCGCTTGGTGAACGACTCGCCGATGCGGGCCTCCTTCGCACCGTCGCCCCAGTGCGACACGGCGTGCCGGGAGCCGAGGCCGGCGAACCGGCCGCTGTGGTGCGTGTCGACCTCGCTCACGTGCTGGGTCATGGCCTGGGCGAGCCGGAACACCTCCGGCCGGCCGGTGCGCAGGAAGACGTACCAGAGCGCCGCGTCGGTGCCGAGTTCCGCGTTGTCCCAGGCGTAGCCGCCGACGTCGTAGCGCCAGCAGTGGCGGTCGGCGTCGTAGGTGTGCATGACGTCGCCGTAGTGCCAGAACCCGAGGAACCCGCGCTGCCCGACCTGCCCGGCGTAGAAGTCCACTTCCCGGTCGATGCCGTCCTCGTAGGCGGCGCGGGTCGCGGTGGCGCGGTCGGGCAGGCTCCAGCGGCCGAAGACGCCGGCCGCGTGGTACCGCTCCGGGCTCGCCACGACCTGCGGCGGAGCACCGACCTGCCGGGACAGCTGGGCCACGCGCTCGCGTGACGGCGTGCCGGCGAGCGCCCACAACCACATCTCGGTCGAGCGGGCGATGCCCTCCGGGGTGGCGAACCCCTCCTGCACGTCCTCGTAGGAGAGGTCCAGCCCGTGCGCGGTCGTGTCGTAGGGGCGCAGGTCCATCGCCCCGGCCTGCGGTGCCCACGACCACAGCGTCACGGTGGCGGTGTCGCCCGCCGCGTCGCGAACGTCCACGGCCCGGGGGAAGCGCTGCCAGAAGTCGCGCATCCCGAAGCCCAGGCCGCCGTCGGTGCTGCCCGCGAAGCCGAACCCCGACGCGCGGTCGCCGAACCCGGCGTGCTTGAGCCAGCTGCCCGCGGCCGAGGTGCGCTTCCACACCGAGAAGTGCCCGGCGCTCTCCTGGAACAGCGTGAAGTCGTTCCACAGAGCCAGCTTCTGGTACCCGTCCCGCACCTGCTGCGACCACTCGGCGACCGGCGGGGTCGCGGTGCCGTCGACCTGCGCGGCCCGCACCGCCGAGCCCGGGTCGCGGCGCAGGCCGGTGAGCACGCGCACCGGCTCGGCCCACACCCCGCCGGCCGCGGTGCCGAACCGGACGTGCCGGTCGTGCGGCTCCCGCGTCATCGGCACCGCCACCCGCAGCCCGAGCCCGCGCACGAAGTCCCGGTTCGCGTCGGCGTCCCAGACGAAGTGGTGCACCAGGCGGATCGCCTCGTCGCCGGCGCCGAGGCTGACCCGCAGCGTCCACGGCAGGATCGCGCGGCCGCCGCCCGGGCCGCGGTGGCGCCCGGTCAGCTTGACGACGGCGCGCACCGGGCCGTGCTGCTCGACGGTGGCGGACTCGACGAAGCCGGTCCAGTCGATGGTCCGCGCGGCGTCGTCCGGCTTGTCCTGCAGGGTCAGCACGAGCCGCCCGCCGTGCGCGGTGAGCCGGTCGCCGCGGGTGACGCTGCGGAGGACCTCGGGACCGCGGTCGGCCAGCCGGACGTCGACGATCCCGTTCGCCAGCCGGAGCCCGCCCGCCGCCCGCGACACGGTCACCGGGCGGGCGGGGGCCGCCGGGGTGCCGGGACGCAGCCGGAACGCCGTGCTCACCGGGGTTTCGGCGCCGAGCGCGTGTCCGGTCCACTTGAGACTGCCGTCCGGCCACCAGGCGAGCGGCCAGGACTGCACGGGCACCGGGGTGCCGTCCGCGGCGTCGAGCGCCAGCGCCGTGCCCTTGGTGAGCTGCCCCCTCGGCCACGGCACGCCCCACGTGCTCCCGGTGGCGGCGGGTGGCGGGCCGTCCAGCCAGTGCAGGTCGGCCGACGGTGGGCCGGGTGCGGCGGCGGCCCGGGCGGGGACGGCGAGCGCGGCCGCGGCGGCCGCGGCGGTGGTGCCGGCGAGGAAGATCCGGCGGGGGAACGGTGACGACGGCATCGGCGGCCTCCGGCCAGGCTGTCCCGGGCGTTCCCGCGTGACGGCTGCGTCGCGTGGGGGTTTAAACGATTCAAGCCCGCGTCCGGTGCGCTGTCAACGCCTGTGGCCGCCCAATCGGTAAGCGCTTTCCGGCAACGGCGGCGGAGATTCCCTCCTTTGCCGGATTCGCTTTTGCGCCGCTCGGCGGCAGGATGGGGCAGGCGCGGAAAGCGCTTTCTGAGGGGGTCGGCCGGGCCCGCCGGGAGCTGCTCCACGCAGTTCAACCGGTGCCGCGCCCGGAGAGCTGCCAGACGAGGTTCAACCCGGTGCCGCGTCCGGGCGGCGCCGGAGAGCTACCGCGTGAAGTTCAACTCGGCGCCCCGCTCGGGCGGCACCGGAGAGCTACCGCGTGAAGTTCAACTCGGCGCCCCGCTCGGGCGGCACCGGAGAGCTGCCGCGCGAAGTTCAACCCGGCGCCCCGCTCGGGCGGCCGGGCTCAGCGCATGTCGTCTTCGCGGGGTGCGCGGTCGTCGGGCTTGGCGCGGGGCTCGTAGGTGCTGAGGTCGTTGCCCAGCCAGGTCGCGTCCTCGATCCGCGGGCGCCGTCCGTGCGGCCTGATCATGCCGCGCTTCACGCCGCGTTTGCGGTCCGCCCGGTCCATGGCCAGCGCGATGACCAGCACCACCGCGAGCACCACGCCCAGCCCGATGAAGAACCCCATGGAATCCCCCCGTCTCCCGGGCTCAGGCTACGACAGCACGGCCCCGCGCGCACCGCACTTTCGCCCATCCGAACGCCCCCGAGGTGGCGCCGGACGCCACCTCGGGGCGCTGGTTACCCGGCCACCCAGAAGGCGTAGTCGGCCGAGTACCGGACCGCGGTCTGGGTCCCGGCCGTGCACGTCCCGGCCGGGGCCACGCCGCCGCGGGTGTCGAGGCGCTGGATGTACGTCACCTTGCCGAAGACGCCGTCGCCGGTGTTGAGGTTCGCCTTGAGGAGCAGCTGCGGGATCGCGTCCGGCTTCGGCGAGTTGGCCACCGCCGCCGCGCCGACCGTGCTGCCATCCACAGTGGACGTCCAGACCGGGCCCTTGCTGTGGAGCGCCACCGGTTTTCCGTGCCGCGTCAGCACGGCGGCGGGCTGGATCAGCGTCCACGCGCCGTTCGTGCAGCCGTAGATCTGCACGCCTTCGGCGGGGTAGGTGGCCAGCGGCCGGTTGCCGTCGGGGACCTTGATCTCGTCCGGCACCTTCGGGGCCGCCGGGGTGGCCGAAGCCGTCGCCGCGCCGCCGACCACCAGGGCGCCGACCGCGAGCGCCACCGTCATCCGTCTCATGTTCCCACCTTCGATTCCTCCCGCCGCTTCCCGGCGGGCACCCGGACTGCACACGGACGCCCGCCGGAAGCGGTTCAAAGGATCAGGCGGCGGTGACCTCCTCGGCCTCGCCCTCGGCCTCACCCGCGGCCTCGGCTTCGGCCGCCTTCGGGTCCGGCGTGCGGTGCCGCAGCGCCAGCAGGCCGCCGACGACCAGCGTGATCACCACCCCGAGCAGCGTGTACCACGGGTAGGCGAGCGCGACCTTGTCGCCGGCCGCCTTGCCGAAGTCGATCCCGATCAGGCCGCCGGTCTTCGCGCTGAACTTCACCCCGAGGATGACGAACGCCATCACCACGACCGTGACGGCGAACGCGACGATCGCGTCCACCTGCCGCGCCTTCTTGATCAGCAGGCCGAGCAGGAACGACCCGAGCAGCGCGCCGTAGGTGTAGCCGGTGATGGCCAGGCCGAGCTCGATCACCGAGTTCTTCGTGGTGGAGAACAGCGACGCGAACACCGCGAACACCACGGCCCAGATCAGCGTCCACATGCGACCGTGCTGCAGCAGCTTCGAGTCCTCGGGCGAGCGCTTGGTGAACCGCTGGTAGAGGTCGGCCACGGTGGACGTCGACAACGCGTTGAGCGCCGAGGCCAGCGCGCCCATGGTCGAGGCCAGGACCCCGGCGATGAGCAGGCCCGACACGCCGACCGGGAGATCGTCGATGATGAACCGCGAGAACACGTCGTCCGGGCTCTGCAGGCCGAGCTGGGCGACGGACTTGCGGCCGTTGAACACCCACAGCATCGCCCCGACCAGCAGGAACAGCGCGAACTGGATGGTGACGATGATGCCGCTGCCGATGAGCGCCTTCTGGCCGTCGCGCAGGCTGCGCGTGGCCATCAGCCGCTGGGCGATCAGCTGGTCGGCGCCGTGCGAGGCCATGGACAGCGCCGCGCCGCCGAGCACCGCCGTGACGAACGCGTACGGGCTGGTCAGCAGGTTCTTCGTGAAGTCGACGAGCATGAACTTGCCGTCCGCGGACGCCTGCGAGGCCCAGTCGCCCGGCAGCTTGTTCAGCAGCACGATCGCGGCCACCGCGGCACCGCCGAGGTAGAGCGACAGCTGGATGACGTCGACCCAGACGACCGCCTTGATCCCGCCGATGTAGGCGTAGATCAGCGTCAGCGCGGTCAGGATGACGACGATGACCCAGTAGTCCAGGTGGATGTTGTAGTGGCCGAGGATCACCTTGATCGGGATCGCGCCGGCGAACAGGCGCACGCCCTCGGCGAGCAGCCGGGTGATGACGAACGTCACCGACGCGGTGCCCTGCAGCCCGGAGCCGAACCGCTTGCCGAGGAACGCGTACGCGCTGACCAGGTTGCCCCGGAAGTACCGCGGCAGCAGCACGAACGCGGCGACGGTCCGGCCGATGATGTAGCCGAAGGCCAGCTGCAGGAACAGGAACGCGTTGCCGAAGACGAGCCCCGGCGTGCTGATGACGGTCAGCGTCGAGGTCTCCGTGGCCACCACGGACAGCATCACCGCGCCCCACGGCAGGCTGCGCTCGCCGACGAAGTAGTCGGCCGCCGACCGTTGCTTCCGGCCGACGAGCACGCCTATCAGCGGCATCGCCGCCAGGTAGACCACGATGATGGCGAGGTCAACACCGCGCATGGACTTCTCCTACCTCAGTCATCCGGCCTTCTCCGCGACTCGCAACCGCGTCACGGTGCCCCCCAGCGGGGCGGGAAGGTTCAGGGGCCCGGCGCCCGGGACGAGCGCGCCGAGCAGGCGCGGCCCGCGGGCGCCGGTCGCCGACGGCACCGTACCGGGCACGCCGCACCAGGTGAGCCAGCCCAGCAGCGCGGTCAGGTACGCCTCCTTGCCGGCGCCGGGCAGGCCGAGGTCGTCGCTGGTCTTCAGCACCGCCGACGACAGGTTCCGGGTCAGCGCCGCCATCAGCGCCGGGTTCGCGACGCCGCCGCCGGACGCGACGACCATCGTGACGCCGTGGCGGAGGCACTGGTCGGCCACCGTCACGGCGGTCAGCTCGGTCAGCGTCGCCAGCAGGTCACCGGGTTCGATCGGCTGGAGACCGGCGAGGGCGGCGTCGAGGTAGGGCGCGTTGAAGTGCTCCTTGCCGGTGGACTTCGGCGGCGCGGCGGCGAAGTACGGGTCGGCGAGCAGCCGGATGAGCAGGTCGGCGCGCACCGAGCCGCTGAGCGCGAGCCGCCCGTCGACGTCGCTGCGCCGTCCCGTGACGCGGTGGGCGGCGAGGTCGAGCAGGGCGTTGGCGGGCCCGGTGTCGTAGGCGATCGCCGGTTCGCCCTCGGCGACGACGGTGATGTTCGCGATACCGCCGAGGTTCAGCGCGGCGACCGGGCGGCCGGTGTCCTCGGCGAGGCCGCGCAGCCAGAGCTGGTCGAGCGTGCTCGCCAGCGGAGCGCCGTGGCCGCCCGCGGCGACGTCCCGGGTCCGCAGGTCGGCGACGACCGGCAGCCCGGTGCGTTCGGCGATCCAGGCGGGCTGGCCGAGCTGGAGCGTGCCGCGGACGTGGCCGTCCTCGACCCAGTGGAACGCCGTCTGGCCCAGCGACGCGACCAGGTCCGCGGTGCCCCCGGCCAGTTCTTCCGCGCCCCGCAGCGCGGCGCCGGCGAACGCCTGGCCGACGCCGGTGTCGAGCCGCGTGAGCTCGCCTGCGGTGCACGGGTTCGGCGGCAGCGCGGCGAGCAGGCCCTCGCGCAGCGGCTCCGGGTAGGGGACGTCGAGCTCGCCGAGCGGCGTCAGCACGACGGTGTCGTCCTCGGCGTGCAGGTCGGCGGCGGCCACGTCGATGCCGTCGAGCGACGTGCCCGAGATCAGTCCGAGCACCCGGAAGCCGTGGCCCGCGCGTGTCCCCATCCGGAGGGGTTTAGTGCAGGCCCCCTGGTGACGCAACCCACGTGGTGAAGTCTTGGCCCAATCGGGACCTACGTCGTTATGAATTGCCTGGGCGGACGGGGTGTCCGGGCCGGACGGGCGCGGATGAAAGGATGGGCGCGTGTCGAGCACCTGGTTCCTGTTCGTAGTCGTCGCCGTCGTCGTGCTGGTCGCCCTCCTGGTGACCGGCCTGCTGGTCGCGCGCAAGCGCCGCATCAGCCTGGACGCCCAGCGCGAGGCCGAGGCGAAACCGAAGGGCGGTTCCTACGCGGCGAGCGGGGGGATCGCGCTCGCGCCCGGCGGCACGGCGCCGCCGGTGGAAGAACCCGCCGTCGAGCACCCGGTCGGGGACCGGCCGGAGGTCGACGGCCAGCCCGCGGTGGGCGACGACGCGGCCGTGCCGCGCGACTCGCCGCAGCGCACGGTGCGCGACGTCAAGCTGCCCGACGAGCCCGCGGTGGCCGAGCCCGTCACCGAGGAGATCGACCCCGCGACCGGCCGCCTGGAGCGGCTGCGCGGCCGGCTGTCGAAGTCGCGGTCGGTGTTCGGGACCAGCCTGCTCGGCCTGCTCGGCGCCGGTGACCTGGACGAGGACTCCTGGCAGGACGTCGAGGACACGCTCCTGATGGCCGACCTCGGTGCGGCCACCACGAACCAGATCGTCGAGCGGCTGCGCGACGAGCTTTCCCGGCGCGCGGTGCGGTCCTCGGCCGAGGCGCGCGAGGTGCTGCACGAGGTGCTCACGGCGCAGCTGTCGACCGACGGCGAGCGCGCGGTCCGGGCGCTGCCGCACATCGTCGACGGCAAGAAGCAGCCCGCGGTGGTGCTGGTGGCGGGCGTCAACGGCACGGGCAAGACGACGACCACGGGCAAGCTCGCCCGGGTCCTGGTCGCCCAGGACAAGACGGTGGTGCTGGGCGCGGCGGACACGTTCCGCGCGGCGGCGGCGGACCAGCTGCAGACGTGGGCCGAGCGAGTCGGCGCGGAGGTCGTCCGCGGCAAGGAAGGTGCGGACCCGGCGGCGGTCGCGTTCGACGCGGTCAAGCGCGGCGTGGACACCGGGGTGGACGCGGTCCTGATCGACACGGCGGGCCGCCTCCACACGAAGACGGGCCTGATGGACGAGCTGGGCAAGGTCAAGCGCGTCGTGGAGAAGCAGGCGAAGGTCGACGAGGTGCTCCTGGTCCTCGACGCGACGACGGGCCAGAACGGCCTGATGCAGGCCCGCGTGTTCGCCGAGGTCATCGACGTGACGGGCATCGTCCTGACGAAGCTGGACGGCACGGCCAAGGGCGGCATCGTGTTCCAGGTCCAGCGCGAGCTGGGGGTCCCGGTCAAGCTGGTCGGCCTGGGTGAGGGGCGGGACGACCTGGCCCCCTTCGAGCCGGGCGCCTTCGTGGACGCCCTGCTGGGCTAGGTGATCGTTTCGCTGGGCAACCAGTCGTAGACGGTCTCGCACAACCCGCGGTGCCCGCGGATCAGGACCAGGGCTGAGCAGCGTGCGCCGAACCGCGAGGTCTTCGCCCGGCGGTGTCGTTTCCCCCTAAAGCCCGAAGAGCGGTGTTCCGTCCGGCCCCCGGAGGCCGAGGCCCAGCAGGACCGGGGCCGTCGGGCGCTGGGCCGGGATGACCACCGGGGACGTCCGACGCGCCGTCACCGTCAGGCGGGACCAGCCGATGCCCTGCAGCGTCGGGCCGGAACGGGTGCGGCGCCGCGGGTCGACGATCATCGCCGCGCCGAAGTAGGCGCCTCCCGGGAGGGCGACGCGGGTCGTGTGGCCCAGCACCATCGAGAACGCCGTGCCGCTGCGGCTGCCCTGCTCCTGCAGCGTGAGGATCACCGGCGTCCGCGCCCGGGTCGTCATGTGGTGCCGCACGGAGATTTCGACCGTCCCCGACGGCGTCCCGCCCGGACGCGGCCAGGCGGGCGGCTGGGGCGGGCCGTCGAGCGCGCGGTCGACCAGCCTCTCCAGGAGGTTCGAAGCGGCGCCCTGCGCGAGCCAGGCCAGCGCGCCGCCGGGGTGCGGGTCCATCGGCCGTCCCTCCGGTGAAAATCGGATGACGGGCGGGTGCGCGCCGGCGCAGAATCCGGGCATGCCCGGTTGACGCACGTCCGCTCGTGCCCCTCCTCGTACCGGACCTCCCACAGTCCGCCACGAGAGAGGAACCACCATGACCACCATCCACGGCGAACGGGTAACGCTACGCCCCATCGCCGCCGAAGACCGCGCCCGCGCGCGCGAAATCCTGGCCACTCCCGAAGTCGCCCGCTGGTGGGGCGAGCCGGATTCCGAGACCGAAGGCCTGTACACCGTCGAGGACGGTTTCGCCGCCTACGTCATCGAGTGCGACGGCGTGGTCGCCGGGCTGATCCAGAGTTGCGAGGAGCCGGACCCGCAGTACCGCCACGCGGGCATCGACATCGCGGTCCACCCGGACCTCCACGGCCGGGGCATCGGCACCGACGCCCTCCGCGCGCTGGCCCGGCACCTGCTCGACCGGGGCCACCACCGCCTGACGATCGACCCGGCCGCGGCGAACGAACCCGCGATCCGGGTGTACACGAAGGTGGGATTCCGGCCGGTCGGCGTGCTGCGCCGGTACGAGCGGAGCGCGGACGGCACCTGGCACGACGGCCTGCTCATGGACCTCCTGGCCGGAGAGCTGGCCTAGACCGTGACCGCCGCCTGGGACAGGCTCGCGCCCAGGGCGTCCGCCACCCGCTGCACCGCCGGGGCGATGTGGGCCACCGCCTCGGCGGTCAGCCGTCCCGACGGGCCCGACACCGAAACCGCCGCCGGCACCGGCGCGCCCGGCACCGCCACCGCGACGCACCGGACGCCCAGCTCCTGCTCCGCCTCGTCCAGGGCGTACCCCTGCGAAGCGATCCGCGAGAGTTCGACGGCCAGCGCGTCCGGGTCGGTGAACGTGTGCTCGGTGTACGCGGGCATCCCGGTCCGGCCGAGCAGCTCACGCACCTCGGCCGACGGCAGGTGCGCCAGCATCGCCTTGCCGACGCCGGTGCCGTGCGGCAGCAGCCGCCGGCCGACCTCGGTGAACATCCGCATCGAGTGCTTCGAAGGCACCTGGGCCACGTACACGACTTCGTCGCGCTCCAGGACCGCCAGGTTCGCCGTCTCGCCGACCTCCTCGACCAGCTCCGCCAGCAGCGGCCGCGCCCAGGCGCCGAACTGCATGCTCGCGTTCTCGCCGAGGCGGATCAGCCGCGCGCCCAGCGCGTAGCGGCGGTTGGTGTTCTGCCGGACGTACCCCAGGTCGACGAGGGTGCGGATGAGCCGGTGGATCGTCGGCATCGGCAGCCCGGACAGCGTCGCCAGCTCGGACAGGCTGGCTTCACCACCGGTGTCCGCGAGGTGTTCCAGCAGCTCGAAGGCGCGCTGCAGGGACTGGACGCCGCCGTCGCGACCGTTCTTCTCCGCCGGCACGGTGGCCCTCCTTACGTCGGCGTTGAGCTTCCGCTATGCAGAAACTATAGTCCGGCTGGTAGAAAACCGTAGGGCCGTTATCCAAAGATCCGAACCCTCGAGGTGTTCCACATGTCTTCTGAAGTCCAGGTGCTGGGCGAGCCGGTCGAGCGCGGCGACGAGATCCTCACGCCGGAGGCGCTCGACTTCCTCGCCGGTCTGCACGACGCCTTCGCCGGCCGCCGCGACGAGCTGCTCCAGGCGCGGAGCAAGCGCCGCGAGGAGGCCAGGACCACCGGCAGGCTCGACTTCCTGCCGGAGACGAAGGAGATCCGCGAGGGCGACTGGCAGGTCGCCGGTGCCCCGCCCGCGCTGCAGGACCGCCGCGTCGAGATCACCGGGCCGACCGACCGCAAGATGACCATCAACGCGCTCAACTCCGGCGCGAAGGTGTGGCTCGCCGACCTCGAGGACGCCAACACCCCGCACTGGGCCAACGTCGTGTCCGGCCAGGTCAACCTGTACGACGCCGTCCGCGAGACGATCACGCTGGAGAGCGGCGGCAAGAGCTACGCGCTGAAGGACGACGTCGAGCACGCGACGATCGTGGTCCGCCCGCGCGGCTGGCACCTGCCCGAGAGCCACCTGACCTTCGGCGGCCGCGAGGGCGTCGGCGCGCTCGTCGACTTCGGCCTGCACTTCTTCCACAACGCGGCCGAGCTGCTCAAGCGCGGCAAGGGCCCGTACTACTACCTGCCGAAGATGGAGAGCCACCTCGAAGCGCGGCTCTGGAACGACGTCTTCACCCACGCCGAGAAGACGCTGGGCGTCGAGCACGGCACCGTCCGCGCGACCGTGCTGATCGAGACCATCCCCGCCGCGTTCGAGATGGAAGAGATCCTCTACGAGCTGCGCGAGCACGCCTCGGGTCTCAACGCGGGCCGCTGGGACTACCTCTTCAGCGTGATCAAGTACTTCCGCGACGCCGGCGAGAAGTTCGTGCTGCCGGACCGCAACTCCGTCACCATGACCGCGCCGTTCATGCGCGCCTACACCGAGCTGCTCGTGCGCACCTGCCACAAGCGCGGCGCCTTCGCGATCGGCGGCATGGCCGCGTTCATCCCGAGCAAGGACCCCGAGGTCAACAAGGGCGCCTTCGAGAAGGTGCACGCGGACAAGTCGCGCGAGGCCGGCGACGGCTTCGACGGCTCCTGGGTCGCCCACCCCGGCATGGTCGAGCTGTGCAAGGAGGAGTTCGACAAGGTCCTCGGCGACCGGCCGAACCAGCTCGAGCGCACCCGCGACGAGGTCAGCGTCACCGCCGACCAGCTGCTGGACGTCGCTTCGACGCCGGGTGGCGCGACGGCGGCCGGCCTGCGCGCCGCGGTCGACGTCGGCGTCCGCTACATCGCCTCCTGGCTGGGCGGCAACGGCGCGGCGGCGATCCACAACCTGATGGAGGACGCGGCGACCGCCGAGATCTCGCGCTCGCAGATCTGGCAGTGGGTCAAGAACGGGACCACCTTGGACACCGGTGACGTCGTGACGTCGGAGCTGGTGCGCGGCGTGCTGGCCGACGTCCGCGGCGAGCTGGCGGCCGAGCTCAAGCCGGAACAGCTGGAGCCGGCCGTGGAGCTGTTCGAGCAGGTCGCGCTGGCCGACGAGTTCCCGGACTTCCTGACGCTGCCCGCCTACGAGCGGATCAAGTAGGTGCGTCTTCCCGAAGACGTCTACGCCGCCGCCGACGCGCGCCTGGCTTCGGCCGACGCGCGCGTCGCGGCGGCGTACCCGGGGGAGCGGCCGGGCCGGCAGCCGGTGCACACCGTCTACGTCCCGGCGTCGCAGTACCGGACGCGCCTGGTCGCCGACTGGGGCAAGCAGGCGATGCGGGTCTTCGTCGAGCACGAAGACCTCCTCGGCCTCGACGCCGACGTCCACGAACGCGTCCGGGCGAAGCTGCTCACCGAGCCGATCGAGGACCTGCGGATCGACTTCGAGGACGGCTACGGCCGCGTGCCGGACGACGTCGAGGACGCCGCCGCGCTGGCGGCCGGCCAGACCCTCGCGACCACCGGCGGGACGCCGTTCACGGGCATCCGCTTCAAGAGTTTCGAAGCGGCGACGCGCCGGCGTGGCATCCGCACCCTGGACCTGTTCCTCACGGGTCTGCTGGACAACGGGCCGCTGCCGCCCGGGTTCGTCGTCACGCTGCCGAAGGTGACCGCGGTCGAGCAGGTCTCGGTGGCCGCGGAAGTGCTGGCCCGCCTGGAATCCGCGTACGGGCTCGCCGAGCGGACGCTGAGCTTCGAGGTCCAGATCGAAACGGCCCAGTCCATTGTGGACGCCGATGGGACGCTCTCGGTGGCGCGGATCGTGCACGCCGCCGACGGCCGCTGCACAGGCCTGCACTACGGAACGTACGACTACAGCGCGGGTCTCGGCATCGCGGCGGCGTACCAGAGCATGGAGCATCCCGCGGCGGACCTGGCGAAGCAGCTGATGCAGGTCTCGGCGGCGGGCACCGGTGTCCGGCTCTCGGACGGTTCGACCAACCGCCTGCCGATCGGCGACGCGCTCCCGTCGGCGTGGGCCGAGCACCGGCGCCTGGTCCGGCGGTCCCTGGAACGCGGCTTCTACCAGGGCTGGGACCTGCACCCGAACCAGCTCCCGACGCGCTTCGCGGCGACGTACACCTTCTACCGCGAGGGCTTCCCGGAAGCGGTGGACCGGCTGCGCGCGTACGCGGAGAAGACGGCCGGAGGCGTCCTGGACGAACCGGCGACGGCGCAGGCGCTGGCGGTGTACCTGCTGCGCGGCCTCGACTGTGGCGCGCTCGACGAAGGTGAGCTGCCGTTCGGGCGGCCGGAGCTGGAGAAGTACGCGCTGCGCCTCGCCTGAGGGTCACCCACGAAGCCGGGCGCGGTCGGCGGCGGCCCGGCCCGAGCCCCAGCCTTCGTGGCTCCGCACGGTCACCGACTTGTGCACCACGTCGGGGAAAAGCTGCGCGAAGGTCGTCGCCACCTGCTTCTCGCGGGAGGCCAGCACCGGCAGCAGCCGGTCCGCGTCGGGCGCGGCCGCGAGCGTCGTCTCCGCGGCCCGCTCGAGCCGCTCGCCGATCCGCGTGGCGTAGGAGACGAGGAACGACTGGCGGAAGTCCTTGGACCGGCGCCCGCGGTCGTCCTGGCCGCCGGCGATCATCGCGCGGGTCGCCTGGACGAGCAGCGACGTCGTCAGCAGCGCGACGGCGTCCAGGTCGTCCTCGTCGCCGACGACGGTGACGAAACCCCAGCGCGGGTCGAAGATCGCGCGGCAGCGGTTCGCCTTCGCGACCACGTCGGCCAGCAGCGACTTGGCGTCCAGGTACGGCGTGTCCAGCCAGAGCCGGCGGGGCACCGGCGCGTCCGGCGCCGCCGCGCCCGCCTCGACCAGCGCGCGGTCGAGCGCGTGGCGGGTCATCAGCTCCTGCGCCTTCGCCGAAAGGGCCTCGGCCTCGTCCGGGAACGAGCTCGACTCGGCCTTGGCCAGCAGCGCGCGGACCCGGCTCAGCTTCTTCTCGTCGGCGGAGTGGTGCGCGGCCGGCCGCCCCGGCGGCGTGGGCAGGATCGGCAGGGCCATCAGCAGGCCCAGGGCTTCGACGACCGCCGTCACCGCCTCGGCCGGCGTCAGGATGTGCTTCGCCGCCCACTGCGGGAGGTGCGGCTCGGCCGGGTCCCACCAGCGGACCGCGCCCGGCTCGTCGGTGCCGGCCAGTGCGTCGAGCACGTACGAGCCGGCGAACTCGTCGACCCGGCGCCGGGCCGCGTGGCCGAGGTCCTCGGGCAGCCAGCCGTTCCGGCGGACCCGCCCGATGACCTGCTGCGCGGCCCGGTCCGCGCCTTCGGCGAGCCCGGGCGGCAGCGTGAAGTCCGGGGCCAGCCGGTCCGCGCACCGCCGGGCCGCGCCCGCCACGCCCCGCGCCGTCTCGGAGGCGGCGCCGAGCAGCGCGTTGCCGAAGTCTTCGGCCGTCACCGGTGGCGGCTCGGTCCGCCCGTCTACGGCGGGACGCTGGCGCCGGTTCTGCTTGCCCACGCTCTCACCTCCGTGATCGAGTGTGCCGCAGCGGCCGATCCGGTCACCTTCCGGGCGGCGGGCCCGTCGAGACGGCATGCACACCGCCGTCATCCTCACCACGATCGTGCTCAACGCGGCCGTCGGCGTCGCCGACCTGCTCAAGGCCCGGTTCGTCCTCGCCACCTCCGCCGCCGTCGACGTCCCGCCGAGCTGGCTGCCGATGCTCGGCACGCTTAAGCTCGCCGGCGCGGCCGGCCTGGTCCTCGGCCTGCTGGGCATCCGGCCGATCGGCGTCGCCGCGGCGATCGGGCTCGTCCTGTTCTACGTCGGGGCGATCGTCGCGCACGTCCGCGCCCGCAAGTTCGCCACGGGCGCCGCGCCGCTGTTCTTCCTCGGACTGGCGGCGGCGACGCTGGTCTAACGCAGCCGGGGGAGGGCGGCGCGCGCGGCGTGGCTCAACGTCCGCAGGTCCTCGGCGAACTGCTCGCGGTGCTCCGACGGCAGGGGCCCGAGGAAGAACTGCTCGATGTTCTCGACGTGCAGCCGGCTGGCCCGCACGGTGGTCTCGTCGCCGAGCGAGGTCAGTCGCACGAGCTGGACGCGGCGGTCGTGCGGATCGGCCGTCCGGGTCACCAGGCCCAGCGCCTCCATCCGGTCGACCAGCCGGGTGGCGCCGCCGGTGGTGAGCACCTGTTCCTGCGCGATCGAGCGCATCGTGAGCCCGGCCGAGCCCGCGCGGCCCACGATCAGCAGGACCTCGTACATCAGGTGCGTGATCCCGCATTCGCGTTCGAGGGCCCGCCCGAGCAGGTATTCCAGCCGGTTCGCCGCCCCCTGGAGCCGCCCGAAGGCCAGCACGCGGGCGTCGTTCGCCGCCTGCCGGGCCGAAGTGATTTCGGGGTCCACCCCGCCCATCATCCCGCTTGGTCGCCCGCGCGCAACGCGAGGTAGACGTCGAGCTGGTCGGTGAACTCGGTCAGGTCCGCACCGAGCAGCTCGCCCGCGCGGCCGATGCGGTAGCGCAGCGTGTTGACGTGGACGTGCAGGGCCTTCGCCGCCCGCGTCGGCGACCCCGAGCACTCCAGGAACACCCGTACCGTGTGCACCAGGTCCGTGTGCTGCTCGGCGTCGTAGTCCAGCAGCGGTCCGAGGACACGCCGGCGCAGCGCCGCGCGCAGCCCGTCCGGGGCGCCGGCCAGCAGCAGCTCGTGGACGTCGACGTCGCCGGACGGGACGACCGCGACGCGGCCCGGCCGTCCGGCGGCCACCGCCAGGGCGTACCGCGAGATCTCCCAGGCTTCGCCCCGCGGCGCGGGATCGCTGACCCCGCACAGGATCCGCTTCGCCCGGAGCAGAGGCTCCACAGTGGACAGCTCTTCGACCGCCGAAGCGGGCCAGGGGCCGGTCGCCGCGTACGACGTGTCCCCGGCGGACTCGAGGAGGCGCCCGCCGGGCAGCAGCTCACTCAGGACGTCCCGGCTTTCGTCGCTGCCCTCGGTCCGCAACGCGACCACGCGCACTTCGCCGGGCAACTCGACGTCGGGCCGCGAAGCACGCGCCCGCGTGACGCCGACGAGCCCGGCCAGTTCCTCGGCCAGCTCGGTCTGCGCGGTGCTCAACGGCCCGCCGACGGCGACCAGCCACGGCACGGCGTGACGTCCCTCGGCCGGGAGGACCGTCAGCGACCCGGGCTCCTTGGCCGCGTACCGGCGGACGACGTCGGTCACCGGCACCGGCAGCGGCGCGGTCCCGGCGACCACCCGCCCCAGCGCCGACAGGACCCAGCACGGCAGCCCGAGCTCCGCCGAAGCGCGTTCCAGCAGCGTCTCGACGGGGGAGTCCGCGGCCGCCTGCAAACGTTTGCGCGAGCTGTCGGACGCGGCCGCCAGTGCCAGCACCACCTGCTCGGTGATCACCGAGAACGACAGGTCGGCCGGCACCTCCAGGAGCGGGATCCGATGCCGGACGCAGGCGTCGACGACGTCGTCCGGGATCCCGCCCGAGTCGGCGCCGGACGCGGCCAGCGCCGCCGCGCCCGAGCGGGCCAGCGCGGCCACGAACGGCTCGGCGTCGCCCGGTCCGCGCCACCAGAGCAGGCCGGAAAGCACCAGCTCACCGGCCGAAAGGTACCGTCCGGGGTCGGACAGCTCCGTGACGTAGATGCGCGTCACCGGCCGGTCGAGCAGGTCGGCCCCGGCCCGCGGGCGCAGCCGCAGCCCCGGCAGGCCCAGGAGAGTTTTCACGGTCGTCATCAGGCTTGTAGGAAAGCACAAGCCGGGCCCTTTCCGCTCTCGTGCGTTTCATGGTCCGTGCCGTTGCCGCCCGCGCCCGGTTGGGCGTCTACTGGTCTATCGCCTCACGCCAAGGAGCAAGAGTGGAGTTCCTGCGTCCCACGACGCTCGCCGAGGCCCTGGCCCTCAAGGCCGAGCGGCCCGACGCCGTGCCGATCGCCGGCGGCACCGACGTCATGGTCGAGCTGAACTTCGACCACCGCCGCCCGGCCGCCCTCCTCGACCTGACCAGGGTCCCCGAGCTGGCGGAGTGGTCCACATCGGACGGCACGGTCCGGCTCGGCGCCGGCGTCCCGTACAGCCGCGTCATCACCGAACTGGGTGAATCCGTCCCGGCGCTGGCCATGGCTTCGCGCACGGTCGGGTCACCGCAGATCCGCAACCGCGGCACCGTCGGCGGCAACCTCGGCGCCGCGTCGCCCGCCGGGGACACCCACCCGGTGCTGCTGGCCCTGGACGCGCGGGTCGAGGCGGCCTCCGTCCGGGGGACCCGCCTCCTCCGCGCGGAGGAGTTCTACGTCGGCGTGAAACGGCACGCGCTGGAGGAGGACGAGCTGATCACCGCCGTCCACCTGCCCGCGCACGCCGGCCCGCAGCGGTTCGCCAAGGTCGGGACGCGCAACGCCATGGTCATCGCGGTCTGCTCCTTCGCCCTCTCGCTGCGCGGGGGCGAGGTGGGCGCGGCCATCGGGTCCGCCGCGCCGACCCCGCGCCGCGCCCGCGCGGCCGAAGAGTTCCTCGCCGCGGAACTGCCGTGGACGTCCACCCAGGCGTTGCCGGACTCCCTGAAGCGCCGCTTCGGCGAACTGGTGGCCGAAGCGGCGTCACCGATCGACGACGTCCGGGGCAGCGCCGCGTATCGGAAGCACGCGCTCGGGGTACTCGCCCGGCGTACGTTGACCTGGGCCTGGGACGACCACCTGACGGGGGAGCGCGCATGCGCCTGAATGTCACCATCAACGGCGAGCAGCGGCAGGCCGACGACGTGTGGGAAGGCGAAAGCCTGCTCTACGTCCTGCGCGAGCGGCTGGGCCTGCCGGGCTCGAAGAACGCCTGTGAACAGGGCGAATGCGGCTCCTGCACGGTTTACCTCGACGACCTCCCGGTGTGCGCCTGCCTGGTCGCGGCCGGGCAGGCCGAGGGCCGCGTGGTGCGCACGGTCGAGGGCCTGGCCGACGGCGACACCCTCGACCCGGTCCAGCAGTCCTTTGTGGACGCGGGCGCGGTGCAGTGCGGCTTCTGCACCCCGGGCCTGGTCGTCGCCGCGCACGACCTGCTGAACCGGGTGCCCGACCCGAGCGACGAGGAGATCCGCGAAGCGCTGGCCGGCAACCTCTGCCGGTGCACCGGCTACGAGAAGATCCTCGACGCGGTGCGCGTGGCGGCGAAGGGCACTCTTCGAAAGGACACAGTCGCGTGAAGACGCTCATCGCGAACGCGGCGATCGCCACGGTGACCGGCGAGGAACACGCGAGCGGCCACGTCGTCGTCGAGAACGACCGGATCGCCGAAGTCGGCGAAGGCATCTACACGGGGGAATTCGACGAGCGCGTCGATGCCTCGGGGTGCCTGGTCACGCCCGGCCTGATCAACACCCACCACCACCTCTACCAGTGGGCCACCCGCGGGATGGCCGCCGACCACACGCTCTTCGAGTGGCTGGTCGCGCTCTACCCCGTCTGGGGCCGCCTCGACGCGGAGGTCACGCACGCCGCCGCCACCGCCGGGATGGCGCGGCTGGCGCTGACCGGCTGCACGACCGTCGCCGACCACCACTACGTCTTCCCCCGCGACGGCGGCGACCAGGTCGAGGCCCTCGTCGCGGCCCGCCAGCGGATCGGCGTCCGGCTGCACGTCGTCCGGGGATCGATGGACCGCGGCGAATCCGACGGCGGCCTGCCGCCGGACCACCTCGTCGAGACGACCGAGGACGCCCTGACCGGCACCGAAGCGGCGATCGACCGCTTCCACGACGCCTCGGCGGAGGCACACCTGCAGATCGCCGTCGGCCCGTGCTCGCCGTTCTCGGTCACCGAGCGGCTCATGTCCGGCGCGGCCGAGCTGGCCCGCCGCAAGGACGTCCGCCTGCACACCCACCTCGCGGAGACCCTGGATGAAGAACGCCAGTGCCTCGCCGAGGTCGGCTGCACGCCCGCCGAGTACGCCGACAAGCTCGGCTGGCTCGCCGACGACGTCTGGCTCGCGCACACCATCCACCTCGCGCCCGACGCGATCCGCCGCTTCGGTGCCACGGGGACCGGGTCGGCGCACTGCCCGACGTCCAACGGCCGCATCGGCGCCGGCATCGCCCCGGTCCGCGACCTGCTCGACGCGGGTGTCCCGGTCGGGCTCGGCGCCGACGGGGCCGCGTCCAACGAGTCCGGCGGCCTCGGCGAAGAGCTGCACCAGGCGTTGCTGCAAGCCCGTCAGCGCTGCGGCCCGCGTGGCCTGACGACGCGGGAAGCGCTGTGGATGGGCACGATGGGCGGCGCCCGCTGCCTGGGCCGCGCCGACAACCTGGGGTCGCTCGAACCCGGGAAGCTCGCCGACCTCGCCGTCTGGGACCTGACCGGGCTGAACTACGCGGGCATCACCGACCCGGTCGCGGCGCTGGTGCTCGGCACCACGCCGCCGTTGCGACGGCTGTTCGTCGGCGGCAAGCCCGTCGTCGAGGACGGCACGCTGCGTGAAGCCGACGAGTCCGGGATCGCTCGCGAGCTGGCGTCCGCGAGTGCCCGGCTGCGGGAGGACCGATGACCGCGGTTTCCGTCGCCACCACGACCGCGAACGGCGTCGGCGCATCACCGCGTCGCCCCGACGGCACGGTGAAAGTGCGCGGTGAGTTCGCCTACTCCTCGGACCTGTGGCACGAGGACATGGTGTGGGGCGTGACGCTGCGCAGCCCGCACCCGTACGCGCGGATCACGTCGATCGACATCACCGAAGCCCTCACCGTGCCCGGGGTGTACGCGGTGCTGACGCACGAAGACGTCCCGGGCGTCAACCGCTACGGCCTCGAACACTCCGACCAGCCGGTGCTCGCCTCCGACGTCGTGCGCTACCAGGGGGAGCCGGTCGCGCTGGTCGCCGCCGACCACCCGGAGACCGCGCGCCGCGCGATGAAGCGGATCAACGTCACTTACGAAGAGCTTTCCCCGGTGACGGACTCCGAAGCGGCTGTCGCGGGCGAAGGTCCTTCGCTGCACTCCGGCGGCAACGTCGTGCGGCACGTGAAGATCCGACGCGGTCCTCAGGACGTCTCCGCCGACGTCGTCGTTTCGGGTGTGTACGAGGTCGGGATGCAGGACCAGGCGTTCCTCGGCCCGGAGTCCGGGCTCGCCGTGCCGGACACCGAAGGCGGTGTCGACCTGTACGTCGCGACGCAGTGGCTGCACGTCGACCAGCAGCAGATCGTCGCGGCCCTGGGGCTGCCGGCCGAGAAGGTGCGGCTGACCCTCGGTGGTGTCGGCGGGGCGTTCGGCGGCCGCGAGGACCTGTCGATGCAGGTGCACGCGTGCCTGCTCGCCCTGCACACCGGCAAGCCGGTGAAGATGGTCTACAACCGCGAAGAGTCTTTCTACGGCCACGTGCACCGCCACCCGGCGAAGATGTACTACGAGCACGGCGCCACGCGCGACGGCCGTCTCGTGTACGTGCGCACGCGGTTGTTCCTCGACGGCGGCGCGTACGCGTCCTCGACCGGGGCCGTGGTCGCGAACGCCGCCACGCTCGGTGTCGGGCCGTACAAAGTGGACAGCGTGTCCGTCGACTGCTGGGGCACCTACACGAACAACCCGCCGTGCGGCGCGATGCGCGGGTTCGGCGCGGTGCAGGCGGCGTTCGGCTACGAGTCCCAGATGGACAAGCTCGCTCTCGCCTGTGGCCTGGATCCGGTGGAAATCCGTGTCCGCAACGCGATGAGCGAAGGCGATCTCATGCCGACCGGCCAGGTCGTCGACTCCGCCGCGCCGGTCGCCGAGCTGCTGACCCGCGTGCGGGAGATGCCGATGCCGCCGGAGCGGCCGTTCGACCTGCGGCACATGCCGGGCGGGGTCTCGAACACGACGCACGGCGAAGGCGTCGTCCGCGGGGTCGGGTACGCCGTCGGGATCAAGAACGTCTGCTTCTCCGAAGGCTTCGACGACTACTCGACCGCGCGGGTGCGGCTGCAGCTGGTCGGCGGCGAGCCGGCGGCGACCGTGCACACCGCGGCCTGCGAGGTCGGCCAGGGCCTGGTGACGATCATGCAGCAGATCGTCCGGACCGAGCTGGGCGTCGACCAGGTGACCGTCCTGCCGATGGACACCTCGATCGGCAACGGCGGCTCGACGTCGGCGTCCCGCCAGACCTACGTCACCGGCGGCGCCGTGCAGGCCGCGTGCGCGGCGGTGCGGGCGCGGCTGCTGTCCCGGTTCGACGCGAAGGTGCGGGTCGTCGGCGGCAAGCTCGTCGCGGCCGACGGCCAGGTGCTGGCCGACCTGGTGGACGTCCTCGGCGACGACGTCCACGACGAAACCGTGGAGTGGCGGCACCGGCCGACCACCCCGCTGGACCCGGAAACCGGGCAGGGCACCGCACACGTGCAGTACGCGTTCGCCGCGCACCGGGCGGTCGTCGACGTCGACACCGAACTGGGCCTGGTCAAGGTGGTCGCGCTGGACTGTGCCCAGGACGTCGGCAAGGCGCTGAACCCCCAGGCCGTCGAGGGCCAGATCCAGGGCGGCTCGGCGCAGGGGCTCGGGCTCGCCGTGATGGAGGAGATCCAGACCTCCGGCGGGAAGATCCGGAACCCCTCCTTCACCGACTACCTGATCCCGACGGTGCTGGACATGCCGCCGATGACCATCGACGTCCTGGAACGCCCCGATCCGCACGCGCCCTACGGCCTGCGCGGGGTCGGCGAACCGCCGACGATCTCGTCGACCCCGGCGATCGTGGCCGCGATCCGGGCCGCGACCGGGCTCGCGCTCCCGCGCGTCCCGGTCCGGCCGGAGCACCTCACGGGGACTTGAGCTGCCAGTTCTGGTTGGCGTCGTCGTTGCAGCCCCAGAGTTCGAGCTGGGTGCCGTTGACGTTGCCGGCGGGCTTGTCGCCGCCGGTGACGTCGACGCAGAGGCCGGACTGCGTGCCGGTGATCGAGCCGTCGGGGTTGAGCTTGAACTTCTGGTTCGCACCGCCGTGGCAGGTCCAGGCGATGAGCTTGGTCCCGGCGGCGGTGCCGCCGTCGTTCGCGTCCAGGCAGAGGCCGTTCGCTTTCAGCTCCCCGGCGCTGGTGAAGGTCCAGGCCTGGTTGGCGCCGCCGTCGCAGTCCCGGATGTCGACCTTGGTGCCGGGCGTGGGGACGGTGCCGTTGATGTCGATGCAGCGTGACGACGACGCGCCCTGCAGCGGCTGGGTGGTGCCGACGCTGCTGCCACTGGCGTTGGCCTTGACGCGGTAGACGACGGTGCTGTGCGACGGCACGTTCGCGCTGATCGTGCCGGTGGTCGTGGTGAGCTCCTTCGACCAGAGATTGGTCAGCCGGTAGCTCGACGCGGCGGGCAGCCCGGCCGCGGCGGTGCTCGTCGAGATGGTCTTCGTGGTGCTGTTCTCGTTGAACAGCACCACGGCGACGTCGCCGTTCTGGAGCGGCTTGGCCAGGACGTCCAGGCCGTTTCCGGTCGCGATCCGCCGGGCCTGCTTGCCGAGCGGGTCCTGGTCGACGGCGATGACGTCCGCGTCGAGGTACGTCGAGAAGGTGGCGACGCTGGCCGAGCGGAGGTCGGCGCCCGCGATGAGCGGCGCGGCCATGGCCGCCCAGAGCGTGAAGTGGGCGCGGTCCTCCTGGAAGTCCATACCGTCGCCGACCTCGAGCATGTCGGGGTCGTTCCAGGCGCCGGGCTTGGCGGCGGCCGCGAGGCCGACGTTCTGGCGGTAGATCGAGTCGATGCTGCCCCAGTTGTTGGTGATGTCGCCGGTGGTGCGCCACAGGTTGCCGACGTCCGGCGCCCAGGTCGACGGGCTGAAGTTCCCCCATTCGCAGATGCTGTAGGCGATCGGGCGGCCGGTGGCCTTGAGCGCGTCGCGCATCGCGGAGTAGCGGCGGACGTAGTCCTGCTGCGTTTCGCCGGCGGGGCTGCCGCAGTTGTCGTACTTGAGGTAGTCGACGCCCCAGCTCGCGAAGAGGTTCGCGTCGGCCTGCTCGTGACCGAGGCTGCCGGGGTAGTGCTGGCAGGTTTCGCTGCCGGCGCTCTCGTAGATGCCGAACTTCATGCCGCGGGCGTGGATGTAGTCGCCCAGGGCCTTGAGGCCGCTGGGGAACTTGGCGGAGTCGGCGACGAGGTTGCCGTTGCCGTCCCGCGTCTTGGTCATCCAGCAGTCGTCGAGGTTGACGTAGGTGTAGCCGCGGTCGCGCATCCCGGAACCGACCATGAGGTCGGTGGTCTGCTTGACGAGCGTCTCGTTGATGTTGCACTCGAAGGTGTTCCAGGTGTTCCACCCCATCGGCGGGGTTCTCGCGAGCCCGTTCTCCAGGGCTTGCGCGGACGGGCTCACGAGCCCGGCAGCGGCGACGGCGGCGGCGAGGACGGCGAGGATTCGGCGCATGGCGGCTCCAACCGGACGGCGATGTGAGGCAGGAGGACTAGACCACTGCGCAGCATCCGGTGTCGGATGCTGCGCGGTCAAGCGCCATTTTGAGTATTCGTGTTGGATTACCGACTAAAGTTGTGTGTTCTCGTGGAGAAGTCGTTGGGCAACCTCGACGGTGGCCGCCCCCGCGACGGCCATGGCTTCGGTGTCCCGCAGCGAGCGGCAGAGGACGAAGGCGCCTTCGAGGTTGTTGACGGCGGTGATGGTGAGCGTCCGCGCGGCGGCCGGGGTGAGCCCGAACTTCCCGAACTTCTCGGTCCCGGCGTCGATCCAGGCGGTGAAGACGTCGGCGGTGGCCTGCCGCAGCGGTTCGTTGGTGGAGGCAACCTCGAGGGCGACGGTCGCGATCGGGCAGCCTTCGACGTAGTCGGTGGCTTCGAGGGTGGCGATCCCGGCGGCGAAGAAGGCTTCGATCCCGCTGACGAGATCGGGAGCGGGCGCGATGAACAGGTCGAAGAGCTGGATGTAGGCGAGCCCGGAGGTCCGGATGACCTCCTGCCCGAGCTGCTCCTTGCCCCCCGGGAAGAAGTGGTAGAGCGACCCGAAGGGAGCATTCGCCTCGGCAACGATCTGCTTCAGCCCGGTACCGCTGTAGCCGTTGCGCTGGAAGAGCTCCGCGCCGGCGGCCATGATGCGTTCTTTGGTCCCTGCCACGCAACCGAGGATACGCGCTCGTTAGAGCGTTCTACCGAGTCCGGGGGTCAGTGGAGGTCCCAGGCCGGGCCCGGGTCCTCGGCGTCGTCGCGCAGGATCGTGCCCTCGATCAGCCCGTACGGCCGGTCCGCGGCGTAGAACACCTCGTTGTCGTTCTTCAGCCCGAACGGGCTCAGGTCCACCAGGAAGTGGTGCTTGTTCGGCAGCGACAGCCGCACCTCGGCGACCTCTTCGCGCCCCTTCAGCACCGCTTCGCCCATCGCGTACAGCGTCTGCTGCAGCGAAAGGCTGTGCTTCGTCGCGAAGGTCTCGAGCATCAGCCGCCGGATCTCGCGGTGGCTTTCCGCCCAGTCGATGTCGTCGCCCTGGTAGCGCCACTTCGCCGTGACGGCGGTGGCGAGGATCCGGTCGTCGGTCTCGGCGAGCGTCGTGTACTCGTCGCGCGGGAAGCCGTGGAACTCCGAGCCGGTCGACTTCAGCAGGGTCAGGCCGTCGATGCCGGACACGACCCACGCGCGGCCGTCCTGGACCGTGACGGCGGTGGTGCGCCGTTCGTCGTCGGCGCGGCTGAACGCGTGGTCGTGCGGCTCGCCGCCGACGGTGATCCGGTCCCAGCCGTGCTCGTCGATCTTGATCCGGGCGCCGGTGATGTTCTCCTGCGTGCCGGTGAAGTGCCGCGCCAGGCGCAGGCCGAAGTCCTCGATCTCGCCGACCGGCGCCTCCTTCGCGAAGGCGTACACGGTGTTCTTCTGCGTGTCGGTCGCGAGGACGCCGGCGTTGTCGCCGGTCAGGTGCGTCGCGGCCAGCTCGCCGCGCAGCGACGTCGAAACGGTGAGGTCCTTCAGGTGGTGCACGGGGCCGTCGCGGCGCACCGTCACCAGGCGGACCTCCGCCTTGCCGTACTGGTTGGGGCCCAGGGTGATGGCCACGGTTCAGCTCCCTCGGTAGGTCGAATAGGCGAACGGGCTGAGCAGGAGCGGCACGTGGTGGTGCGCGGTGCCGTCGGTGATCCGGAAGGTGAGCGCCACCTCCGGGAAGAAGGCGTCCGGCCCCAGGTAGGCGCCGGTGTCGAAGATCAGGCGATAGCCACCGGGCTCGAGGGCTTCCGGGCCGAGCTCGCGGATGCGGCCGTCGTCGTCGGTGCACCCGTCGGCGATCGGCTTCCCGCCGGCGGTCTCGAAGCGGACGGCGATCCCCGCCGCGGGGCGTCCGGTCGCCGTGTCGAGGACGTGGGTGGTCACGAGGCTCACGCGGTCACCGCTTTCGCGAGTCGGAGTTCGGCGATCTTGAGGAGTTCCCGCCCGGCGACGGCGAGTTCGGTCGCGGGATCGTTGTCCAGCCTGGCGTGGAGGATCTTCAGCAGTTCCTCGCCGCTGCGGCCGCTGGCGCAGACCAGGTAGACGTGCCCGAACTTGGCCTCGTACTCGGCGTTCGCGGCGGCGAACGCCTCGGCGTTGTCCACACCGGACTGTTCGCTCCGGGACCACTCGCCCTCGGTGTCCTGGCGGGTCGGCTTTTCCCCGATCCGGGGGTGGGCAGCCATGGCCTGCCGGATCTCGTCGCTGCTCAACGGCAGCCCGGCGGCGGCCAGCAGCGCGTCCCGGCTTTCGTAGGGCCGGCGTTCCAGGATCGCGTCCACCCAGCGGGGGACGGCGAGACAGGCGGTCAACGCCGGACGGACATCGTCGGCGTCGCCGGTGTTGAAGTCGGTGAGGGTGAGCGGCACGGGGAACTCCTCGTGGGTGGCGTCCCGCTGACCGTACGTCGACACCGGAGTTCCGTCAACATTTTGTTGAAAGCCCTGGTCAGTCGGCTTCCCGGTTGAGGTAGTTGTAGACGGTGAACCGCGTGACCCCCAGCGCGTCGGCCACCGAGGAGACGGATTTCCGCAGCCCGAAGGCCCCGCGTTCACGCAGCAGCCGCACCGCGCGCTGTTTGCCGGGCCGGTCGAGTGCCCCCAGCTTGGCGCCCAGTTCCCGCTCGACATCGGCGATGAGCCGGGCGAGCGCGTCGTGCAGTTCGACGACCGGGCCGCCGTTCGGGTCGTGCTCCGACTCGCCCGGTTCCGCGCCCGCGCTGTCCGCCGTCCCGCCGGCTCGGCGCAGCTGCAGCGTGACCCGCGTGGCGCCGCCCTCCAGGGCTGCCTTCGCGATCGCCGGAAGAGCCTCCAGCAGCGTCTCCGCCTCACCCCGGGCGAGCGTGCCGAGCGGCCCGAAATCGGTGTCCAGCCCGGCTTCCGCGGCGGCGTCGCGCGCGGCGACGGCGTGCTCGGGCGGCGAACCCTCGCCACGGAACGGTTCGCTGGTGAACTCCGCTTCAAGCCGCACGAGGATGACCGTAACGCGCCGCGTCCGTCGTTGACGAGCGGCGCGCGCCGTGGTTACTGTCGTTGTGCGAAACCGCCTTTCCGTACTGTGAAATCGGCGGTGGTCAATTCCTCCCGGAGAAGGGTTTCGGATGGATCTTGTGGTGCGCGCAGCCCGGGCCGTGACGGCCGAGGGCGAGGTTCCGGCGACCCTCGGCGTCGACGGCGGGCGGATCGTCGCGGTCGAACCCGGCGGCGCGCGGCTGTCCGGCGACCGGGTCCTCGACCTCGGCGACGACGTCGTGCTGCTGCCGGGTCTGGTCGACACGCACGTCCACGTCAACGATCCCGGCCGCGCCGAGTGGGAGGGCTTCGAGACGGCGACCCGCGCGGCCGCGGCGGGCGGGGTGACCACGATCGTGGACATGCCGCTCAACAGCCTGCCGCCGACCGTCGACGTCGCGGCCCTGGAGGTCAAGCGCAAGGCGGCGGCCGGCCGGGTGCACGTCGACGTCGGTTTCTGGGGTGGCGCGATCCCGGGCAACGTCGCGGATCTGCGGGGCCTGCACGAAGCCGGCGTGTTCGGCTTCAAGTGCTTCCTGCTCCACTCGGGCGTCGACGAGTTCCCGCCACTCGACCCGGACGGACTCGACGAAGCGTTGCGGGAGCTGAGTTCCCTCGACGCGCTGATGATCGTCCACGCCGAGGACGCGCACGAGATCGACGAGGCGCCGGAGCCGCACGGAGGTCGCTATGTCGACTTCCTGCGCTCCCGGCCGCGCGTGGCGGAGAACCTCGCGATCACGCACGTGATCGAGGCGGCCCGCCGCCATTCGGCGCGGGCGCACATCCTGCACCTGTCCTCTTCGGACGCGCTGCCGCTGATCGCCTCGGCACGCCGAGAGGGCGTGGCGCTGACTGCGGAGACCTGCCCGCACTACCTCAGCTTCATCGCCGAGGAGATCCGCGACGGCGCGACGCAGTTCAAGTGCTGCCCGCCGATCCGGGAGGCGGCCAACCGGGAGCTGCTCTGGCAAGGGCTCGCCGACGGCGTGATCGACTGCGTCGTCAGCGACCATTCGCCGTGCACGCCGGAGCTGAAACGCTTCGACAGCGGCGATTTCGGGCTCGCCTGGGGCGGGATTTCGAGCCTGCAGCTGGGGCTTCCGGCGGTCTGGACGCAGGCGCGGCAGCGCGGGTTCGCGCTCACCGACGTCGTCCGCTGGATGGCCGAACGCCCGGCCGCGCAGGCCGGGATGCGCCGCAAGGGGCACCTGGCGGTGGGCCGCGACGCCGACTTCTGCGTGTTCGCCCCGGACGAGGCTTTCGTGGTCGACGTCGCGAAATTGAAGCACCGCAACCCGGTCAGCGCCTACGACCGGCGTCCGCTCGCCGGCGTCGTGCGCTCCACCTGGTTGCGGGGCACCGAAATCACCGGCGACGAGCCCCGCGGCGCGTTGCTGAACCGGGGGGACTGCTGAAATGGAGGCTGCCTTGTCCGACCGTCCTGAGTGGACAGAACTGCCCGACCTCGCGTCACGCCGCTTCGGCGGGACCGTGATGTGGGCGACCGACGAGCTGTTCGCCGAGAAGGAGAACCTGGTCAACCCCTGGGCGCCGGCGCACCGCGCCGAGACGTTCGGGCCGAAGGGCCAGGTCTACGACGGCTGGGAGACCCGCCGTCACCGCGAACCGGGCGACGACCAGGCGATCCTCCGGCTCGGCCTGGCCGGCACGATCACCGGCGTCATCGTCGATACGGCGTTCTTCAAGGGCAACTACCCGCCGTTCGTCTCGGTCGAGGCGACGTCGGTGCCGGGCTACCCGAGCGCGGCGGAGCTGGCGTCGGCGGACTGGGACGTCCTGGTCGACCGCGCCCCGGCAGCCGGCCACACGGAGAACTTCCACACGATCAACGGTTCTCGCCGGTACACGCACGTCCGCCTCACCCAGCACCCGGACGGCGGCGTCGCCCGCCTGCGCGTGCACGGCGCCCCGATCCCCGACCCGGACCTCCTCGACCTGGACGCGCTCGATCTGGCGGCCCTGGAGAACGGCGCCGTGGTCACCGGCTGCAGCAACAAGTTCTATTCGTCGCCGAACAACCTGCTCTCGCCCGGCCTGGCCGCCCACCAGGCCGAGGGCTGGGAGACGGCCCGCCGCCGCGCCGACGGCAACGACTGGGTGACCCTCCGCCTGGCCGGCGCCGGCATCGTCCGGTTCGCCGAGCTGGACACGAGCAACCTCAAGGGCAACGCGCCCGGCTGGGCGTCGGTCAGCGGCCGCGGCACCTACGGCGAGTGGGTCACTCTGCTGCCGAAGACCCGCCTGCAGCCGGACACCCGCCACCGCTTCGCGCTGAAGGACGGTCCGGAGGTGACCGAGGCCCGCCTGGACATCTACCCGGACGGGGGGATGGCCCGGCTGCGCCTGTTCGGCCGGCTCACCGAGGCGGGCCGCACCAACCTGAAGGCCCGGTTCGCCAAGACCCGCTGACGTCCCGCGAGCCGCCGCCGAGGTGCAGACCTCGACGGCGACTCGCGGTCAGTTCGCGTCGGGACGGTTGAGGTAGGCCGAGGCCAGTGACAGGACGCACGCGCAGCCGACGATCGCGCTGACCCACCACGGCAGGCCGGCCACGATGCTCCAGACGCAGCCCGCCGCCGCCAGGAGGGCGACGAGGATGTTCCGGAACTGCAGCGGGGTCGGTTTGGCCATGCCGCCAGCCTCTCACGGCCCCGCGTCAGAGGTCCGCGCGCGCCCTCTTTCCCGTCTGTGTCAGACCTCCGCGCGTTCCCCGGGCTCGAGCAGCACGAGGCGGTCGGCGAGGCCGGCCGCCTCGAACTCCATCCGCAGCACGTCCGGACCTTCGCTGAAGTGCTGCCAGCCGCGGAAGTGCAGCGGAACGACCTTGGCCGTGCCGAGCGCCTTCGCCGCTTCGACGGCATTCGCGCTGGTCAGCGTCAGGGGAGCGCGGTCGAAGAGGACCGTCCGGGCCGCGCCGGCGAAGAGCACCGCGATGTCGACGCGGAACCGCGACGCGATCTCCCGCACCAGGTCGACCGACGCGTTGTCCCCGCTGACGTACACCGTCGGCAGCCCCTCGCCGCTCAGCACGAACCCGGTGACCTCCCCGGTCACCTGCTCGGCGCCCTCCGGCCCGTGCAACGCCGGGACGGCGGTGACCGTCAGCGGGCCGACGCGCGTCTCCTCCCACGGCTTCAGCCCCCGCGCGGCGCCGCCGAGCCTCTCGGCCCCGCTGGGCGTGATCAGCGTCAGCGGCACCGACTCCAGGTACGCCCGGCCACGTTTGTCCAAGTTGTCGGGGTGCTGGTCGTGGGACAGCAGCACGGCGTCCACCACGCCGACGGCGTCCTCGGTCAGCGCCGAGTCCTCGGTCTTGACCAGCACGCGGTTGCCGACGGGGTGGTCGCCGGGCGCGTCGAAGGTCGGGTCGGTGAGCAGCCGGACGCCGCCCAGTTCCAGGAGCGCGGTCGGGCCGCCGGACAAGGTGATCCCCAGTTTCTCGGTCATACCCGGGGCCAACAGCGGGAACGCGCGTTCTCTTCCCTAGGGTTCCGACTGCCTCCGTGAACTGATCACGCCGGTGTTGAAGCCGGCCAGGTGCAGCCCACCGGCGAAGCGCGCGTGCTCGATCTTCACGCACCGGTTCATCACGACGTCCAGCCCGGCCTCCCGCGCCCGGTCGGCCACCGGCTCGTGCCACAGACCGAGTTGCAGCCACAGCGTCCGCGCGCCGGCGTCGATCACCTCTTCGGCCACCTGGGGGAGGTCGTCGTGCTTCCGGAACACGCTGACCAGGTCCGGTTCGCCCGGTACCTCCTTGAGCGAGGGGTACACGGGCTTCCCGAACAGGGTGTCCAGGCGCGGGTTGACGAAGTTGATCTCGTAGCGCGTCGACGAGAGCAGGTACGTCGCGACGAAGTAGCTGGGCCGCGCCGGGTTGGCCGACGCGCCGACGATCGTCACCGACTTCGTCCGGTTCAGGATCCCGCACCGCTCGACGGCTCCGACCTCGTACGTCATCCGGCCACCGCCTTGCCGAGAGCCTGGTCGAGGTCCCAGAGGATGTCGTCGACGTCCTCCAGGCCGATCGACAGCCGGATCAGGTCGGGACCGACACCCGCGGCGGCGAGCTGATCCTCCGACAGCTGGGCGTGCGTCGTCGACGCCGGGTGGATCACGAGCGTCTTCGCGTCTCCGACGTTCGCCAGGTGCGACAGCAGCTCCACCGATTCGACGAACGTCTCGCCCGCGCGGCGGCCGCCGTCGATGCCGAACGAGAACACCGCTCCCGGCCCCGCAGGCAGGTACTTCTTCGCCAGGTCGTGGTGTGGGTGGGAGGGCAGCCCGGCGTAGGACACCCAGGCCACGCGTGGGTCCGCTTCGAGGTACTCGGCGACCGCCCGGGCGTTGGAGACGTGCGCGTCCATCCGCTGGGGGAGTGTCTCGACCCCCTGCAGCAGCAGGAAAGCCGAGTGCGGCGAAAGGACCGCGCCGATGTCGCGCAGCTGCTCGGCGCGCAGCCGGGTGCAGAACGCGTACTCGCCGAAGTTCTCCCAGTACCGGAGGCCGCCGTAGCTGTCGACGGTCTCGGTCATCCGGGGGAACTTCCCGTTGCCCCAGTCGAACTTCCCGGACTCGACGACGATCCCGCCGAGCGTCGTCCCGTGGCCGCCCAGGAACTTCGTCGCCGAGTGCAGCACGATGTCGGCACCGTGTTCGATGGGGCGGCACAGGTAGGGCGTCGCGAGTGTCGCGTCGACCACCAGCGGGATGTCGTGGGCGTGCGCCAGGTCCGCCAGTGCCGCGAGGTCGGCGATGCCGCCACGCGGGTTGCCGATCAGCTCGGTGTAGACCAGCCGGGTCCGGTCGGTGATCGCCGCCGCGTAGTCGTCGAGACCGCCGCTGACGAACGTCGTCTCGACGCCGAACCGCCGGAGCGTGCCGGTGAGCTGGGTGACCGTGCCGCCGTAGAGGCCGCTCGCGGACACGATGTGGTCGCCCGCCTCGGTGAGCGCGCTGAAGGTGAGGAACTCCGCCGCCTGCCCGCTCGCGGTGGCCACGCCGCCGATGGCGCCTTCGAGGCTGGCGATCCGTTCCTCGAACGCGGCCACGGTCGGGTTGCCGATGCGGCTGTAGATGTTGCCGTACTTCTGCAGGGCGAACAGGTTCGCCGCGTCGGCCGCGTCTTCGAAGACGAAGCTCGTCGTCTGGTAGATCGGCACGGCGCGCGCGCCGGTCGCCGGATCGGGGGTGCCGCCCGCGTGCAGTGCGCGGGTGCGGAAGCCCCAGCTGCGTTCACTCATCGGTTCTCACCGTAACCGTCCTCCCCTCCGGGTGGCCACGCCTTCCAGGTGGTGGGCGTGGCCATTTCGTGCTGCCGAGCGTAGCACGGAATGGAATTCCGTGCGCTACACTCGAAAGTATGAATTGCGTTGCCTGTGGCAAGCCGCTGCCACCTCGGCGCGGAGCTGGGCGAAATCGCCAGTACTGCGACGCCACCTGTCGGAGTGCTGCCCGCCGTCAGCGGGCGCACGTAAAGAATGACTTGACAACACCGCCGCGTCAATCCACTCTTGACATTGTGCCGGGCAAGCCGCTGGCCGCGGTTGCCGAAGCGCTGCGGAGACTCCGTGACGCCGAAGCGACACTGCGGGAAACCGTGGACGCGGCCAGGGCGGCCGGGCACACCTGGCAGGAGATCGGTGACCTGCTGGGTACCAGCCGGCAGGCCGCCTTCCAGCGGTTCGGCCGGCCGGTCGATCCGGCGACGGGTACGTCCATGGCGGAGCTGAAGCTGCCGGACGCGATCCATCGCGCCGAGGAGCTCGTGGCGGAGCTCGTCGGGTGCCAGTGGCACGAGGTGCGCCGGGATTTCGACGATCGCATGCGCGACGCGGTCGGCGAGGACGAGCTGCGGCTCGCCTGGGCCCAGGTGGCCGGATCGGTCGGACGCTACGAGCGGATGGGGGAGCCGTACGCGCGGTCCACGGACGAATACACCATCGTCCACATGCCTCTGTCCTTCGAGGCGGGGGAGCGGACCGTGCTGGTGACCTACCGCGAGAACGGGCAGGTGGCCGGGCTGTGGATCCGGCCGCCCGAGGAGTAGCCGGTGACCAAGGGGGAACGATGAGACAGCAGGGGGAACGATGAAGGCAGCGATAGCAGGCGTGGTGGCGGTGCTGGCACCACTGGTGGCTCCGGCCGCCGGCGCCGCCGAAGTGCCCACGGCGAAGCAGCAGCTCGAGTGGGTGGTCGACGCGACCGCGCGCGTCCCGGTGTCCGATGTGGAGGTCCGGCAGCACGTCGCCCAGGTCCTCCTGACCGCGGCCGGGGGCACGGCGGGCGTCAACGTCGCGCTCACCGGGCTCGGCCGGATCGAGGTGAAACGGCTCGTCACCGAGGCACCGGACCGCGTCGAGGCCGCGGTGCACGGCACGCTGGACGACTACCTGCTGGACCTCCACGTGGACCAGGCGGGGTTGATCGACGCGCTCCGCGCCACGCCGGACGACCCGGTGCCGGTGTCGTGGCCGGAGGTCGACACCCAGCTCGCGGCGCTCGGCGGCCGGGTGTCGTTCGGGGCGTCGGAGATCCTGCCGGACGGGCGCTGCCGTGACGTGCACGGTGTGCGCGACGACGTGCAGCGGCCCTTGGGGTCGGCGTTCAAGCTCTACGTCCTGGGCGCGCTCGGCAAGGCGGTCGCCGAGCACAAGGCGTCGTGGGACGAGCAGCTGGCGATCCGCGACGACTGGAAGAGCCTTCCGTCCGGGGTGCTGCAGAACGAGCCGGCCGGGACGCGGCTTCCGCTGTCCACTTACGCCGACAAGATGATTTCGATCAGCGACAACACCGCCACCGACCACCTGATCCACCGGCTCGGCCGGGACGCCGTGCAGCGGCAGCTCGGCGTGTTCGGCAACCAGCGGCCGTCGGCGACCATCCCGTTCCTGACCACCAAGGCGCTCTTCGAGCTCAAAGCGACCCAGTACCCGGCCCGCGCCGACGCCTACCTGGCGCTGCGCCGCTGGGCGAGGCCGGCCGCGGTCGCCGGCCTGGAACGGCTCCCGCTCACGGGGCTCACCGCCTGGCAGGCGCCGGAGAAGATCGACGACATCGAGTGGTTCGGTTCGCCGGACGACATCTGCCGGGCTTTTTCGGGACTGCGGAAGGAAAACCAGCCGGAGATCGGGCACGCACTGTCGCTGAACGACGGCGGGCTGGGTGTCGACCGGGCGAAGTTCCCGGAGGTCTGGTTCAAGGGCGGCAGCGAACCCGGCGTGCTGACCCTGAACTACCTGGCACGCACGGCGGACGGCCGCTCGCTGGTCACCAGCGTCATGGTGTCGGATCCGGCGGCCGCGTTGAACGAAAGCCACGTCGCGGCACGGGGGATCGCCGTCGCGAAGGGCGCGGTGGCGCTTCTCGCGGCTACGCTTCGTCCGTGACGGTGCGGTGGAGCCTGACGATCGACTGCGCGGAGCCCCGCGCACTGGCGAAGTTCTGGGCGGTGGCCCTCGGGTACATCGAGCGGCCACCACCCGCCGGGTTCGCCGGCTGGGAAGCCTGGTTCGAGCACCACGGGGTGCCCGAGGCGGAGTGGGACGACGGCGCGTACCTGAGCGATCCGGAAGGCGTCCTGCCGAACCTGAGCTTCCTCAAGGTGCCCGAGGGGAAGGTCGTGAAGAACCGCCTCCACCTGGACGTCCAGGCCGGCGGTGGTCGCGAGGTTCCGTGGGAGACGCGGTGGGAGCGGGTGGCCGAGGCGGTCGCCCGCCTCACCGCGGCGGGTGCGACGGTGCTGGCGGAGTACGAGCTGGACGGCCGCCCGGACCACATCCTGATGGCGGATCCGGAGGGCAACGAGTTCTGCGTGCTCTGAACTGTCGATCCGGGTACCGGCTGTTCGTGTAGCGGGTGGATCCGAATCAGGAAGGAGCTGTCATGTCGTTCACGGCCGAAGAAGTCGGCTACCTGCGTTCGCAGCCGCTCGCCCGCGTCGCCACGCTCGGTGCGGGGGAGCAGCCGGACCTGGTCCCGCTCGCCTTCGAGTACGACGGCCGGTACTTCTGGATCGGCGGCGTGGGTGCGGCGGTGGCGGCGACGCGCAAGTTCCGCAACGTCGCCGCCGGGCGCCGGAAGGTCGCGCTGCTGGTCGACGACCTGGTGTCGCTGCAGCCGTTCATCGCGCGGGCGATCCGGGTGTACGGCGTCGCGGACGAACCCGTGGAACGGACCGGCCTGGTGGGGCCGGGACTGTATTCGCGGGTCACGCCGCGGATCTCGTGGAGCTGGAACATGGCGGGCGAACCCGCGGGCGAGACCTGGTACGAGCCGAGGAGGGCGGTGCATGGCTAGCTGATCGGTTCCTCCTGGCGGTGGGGATGACTGAGGTCACGCCCGGCTTGGGGCGTTCCTGTCACATCGGCCGCCGCGGCGGGGTCTACTGCTACGACCCCGGACGGAAGGAACAGGACACGGTGGACGCGCTGACCGAGCGGTTCGAGCAGGAGCGGCCGCGGCTGAGGGCGGTCGCCTACCGGATGCTCGGTTCGGCGAGCGAGGCCGACGACGCCGTCCAGGAGGCCTGGCTGCGGTTCGATCGCACCGACACCGGTGAGGTCGAGAACGTCGGCGCCTGGCTGACGACCGTGGTCGCCCGGGTGTGCCTGTCCCTGCTCCGCACGCGTCGCAACCACCGCGAGGAGCCGCTGGACGGTCGGCCCGAGCCGGGTGAGGACCGCCGGGATCCCGAGCAGGAGGCGGAGCTGGCCGATTCGGTCGGGCTGGCGCTGCTGGTCGTGCTCGACGCGCTGGGGCCGGCCGAGCGGGTCGCGTTCGTGCTGCACGACATGTTCGCGGTGCCGTTCGACGAGATCGCGCCGATGATCGACAAGACCCCGGCCGCCACCCGGCAGCTGGCGAGCCGGGCCCGCCGCCGGGTCAAGGGCGGCGCCGCCGCGACGGATGCGGATCTGCCCCGGCGGCGCAAGGTGGTCGAGGCGTTCCTGGCCGCGTCCCGCGGCGGGGACTTCGAGGCGCTGCTCACCCTGCTCGACCCGGACGTGGTGCTGCACGCCGACCGGTTCGTCGGCCCGAGCCCGGCGCCGGTCGTGCTGCGCGGCGTCGAGAGCGTGCGCCGGGGCGCGGTGCTGGCCTCCGAACGGTCCCGCGCCAGCGAACTGGCCCTGGTCGACGGCGCACCCGGCCTGCTCATGGTGCGGGAGGGGCGGCTGGCGGTCGTCCTGGCGTTCCGCGTCGACGGCGACCGGATCACCGGCATCGAGGTCATCGCCGACCCGGAGCGGCTGCGGGGACTGGAGCTCGCCGTCCTCGACTGACCTGGTCAGCCCAGGGCGGCGCGCAGGCGTGCTTCGCGTTCGGACGGTGTCTGACGCGGGCAGCTCACACACTTGGGGTTGCCGACCTCGTAGATCAGGCAGCACGAAGCCCGGCGTACGGCGGGCGTGCGGCCGACGCGTACGAAGCGCGGCTTCGGCAGACCCAGGCCGATCGCGGCCACCAGCGGCTCGGCCAGGGCCATCGCCTGCTCCGTATCGGACGTCCACAGCAGCCGGTTGCCGATCGAGTCGGTCGCGATGGCGCCCAGCGCGCGCTCCCGGGCCCCGGTGACCGCGGCGATCGTCCTGATCGTGGTTCCGAGCGCCTCGCCGAAGGCGGCGCCCAGCTCGGGCAGCCCGCCGACGAGGGGGCGGGTCGAGCGGGCACCGAGGAACCGCCCGTCGGCGAGGAGGTCGAGCTCCATGGCGGTCAGGGAGGGATCGGCGAGGACTGGGGCCCCGCGGCGGTCGGCCGGGGAGGGGGTGGCCGGCGACGGGGTCGTCGAGCCGTCGACTGGCGAGCTGGCTGCCGACCTGGGATCAACCACCACCGAGCCCGCCATCACCTCGCTGACCAGGGCCTCAACCGCAGGAGCAACCAGCACCGACGACAGCGAGTACCACCAGATCGTGCCCAGCACCTCCGGCGGGGCGCAGCCGTAGAGCTTCGCCGCGCCGCCGATGCGGGCCCGTACCCACTCCGCGTCCGCGAGCAGGGTCGCGGGGGCGGTCCAGTCGGGCTTCACGTCCTCAAGCCTTCCAGACCCTGACGCGCCGCGTCTCCCAGCGCGGGCGAGTCACAGCCGCCGGTAGGTGGAGACCGTGAACGAGACCGTCACGACCTGGGGCTCCGACAGCGCGTCGAGGCGTTCGCGGCGGCCGCCGCGGTCGAGGTGGTGGGCCGCCGGGCCCATCTCCACCGCCTGGCGGACCTGCTTCGGCGTGAGCTCCGCCGTGCGCCGGACCTCGGTGCGGCCCGTGCGGGCGAAGTACTCGCCGAGGGTGCCGTCGAGGCGTTCCTCCTTGCGGTCGTCGACGGCCAGCACCAGGTCGCCCAGCTCGCGGAGGTGGTCCGGGGCCGGGGCGGCGACCGTCAGCAGGCCGCCGGGGCGCAGGACGCGGTGGAACTCCGGCCCGTTGCGGGGCGCGAAGACGTTCAACAGAACCGACGCCACCTCGTCGCCCAGGGGCCACGGCTCCCACAGGTTCCACACCGCCGCGCCCAGGCGGGGGTGGGCCCGGGCCGCGCGGCGCAGGGCGGCCGCCGAGACGTCCAGCGCGAGCCCCGTCGCGGCCGGGGCCTCCTCCAACACCCGCGCCAGGTAGTAGCCCGTGCCGGCGCCCGCGTCGACGACGAGGCCGTCGCCCGCCGCCTCCGCGGACAGCCGCGCCAGCTCGTCGGCGAGCGCCCGGTAGGCACCCGACGCCAGGAAGTCGGCGCGGGCCGCGACCATCGGCGCGGTGTCCGCCGTCCCGGCCGGGATTCGCGCGTGCAACAGGTTCACGTAACCCTGTCGCGCTAGATCGAATGAGTGGCGGTTCCCGCAACGCAGCGTGCGCTCGACTGCCCCGATCGGGTCACCGCACACCGAACATCGCAGCGCGTCGACAACCCGGGGTGGCAGTGGGTCATTCCCGTGGTCGGCAGGCGTCATGGGGATATTCGACCACGACGTTTCGCAACCGGACACTCCAGCACCGGTCCCGGGAAACCTGGCCGTAACAAGCGGGCGCGGACAGTTCACGCGGGCGAAACCTCGCGAGCCGCCCCGTGAAACACCGCGCGCCAAAACTGCCATCGCACCAACCCAGGGCACGGGAGGACGATGTGCTGAACGCAGGAGACACCGCATGGGTACTGGCCAGCGCCGCGCTGGTCATGCTCATGACCCCAGGACTGGCGTTCTTCTATGGCGGCATGGTCCGCGCGAAGAGCGTCTTGAACATGCTGATGATGAACTTCATCGCGCTGGCCGTGGTGGGGGTGTTGTGGGCCCTGTACGGCTTCTCGATGTCGTTCTCCAACGACGCCTTCGGCGGCCTCGTCGGTAACTTCGACTTCGCCGGGCTGACGGACACGGTCGGCAAGCTCGCCGGGTACGCGGTCGCCGCGACCGACACGTCGCCGGCGGTGGCGTGGCCCGGCTCGGATGCGCTGCCGGTGCTCGCGTTCGTCATGTTCCAGCTGATGTTCGCGATCATCACCCCCGCGCTGATCTCCGGCGCCATCGCCGACCGCGCGAAGTTCTGGGGCTGGACGCTGTTCGTCGTCATCTGGGTGACGATCGTCTACTTCCCGGTCGCGCACTGGGTGTTCTCGTTCAACGGCTTCATGGGCCCCGACGCGGTCGGCGGCTGGATCGCCAACAACCTCAAGGCGCTCGACTTCGCCGGTGGTACCGCGGTCCACATCAACGCGGGTGCCGCGGGCCTCGCGCTGGCGATCGTGCTCGGCAAGCGCAAGGGCTGGCCGAAGGACACCGGCCGCCCGCACAACGTGCCGTTCGTGCTGCTCGGCGCTTCGCTGCTGTGGTTCGGCTGGTACGGCTTCAACGCCGGCTCGTCGCTGGCCGCGAACGACCTCGCCGCCGTCGCGTTCACCAACACGACCGTCGCCACCGCCGCCGCCGTTCTCGGCTGGCTGGTGGTCGAGCAGCTCAAGTTCGGCAAGCCGACCACCCTCGGCGCGGCTTCCGGCGCGGTCGCCGGCCTGGTCGCCGTCACCCCGGCGTGTGGTTACGTGAGCCCGCTCGGCGCCATCGCCATCGGCCTCATCGCCGGTGCCGTCTGCGCGCTGGCCATTTCGCTCAAGTTCAAGCTGGGCTTCGACGACTCGCTCGACGTCGTCGGCGTCCACCTGGTCGGCGGCATCGTCGGCACCCTGCTCATCGGCTTCTTCGGCACCACCAGCGTCAACGCGCTCGGCGCCGACGGCCTGTTCTACGGCGGTGGGTTCACCCAGCTGGGTCGCCAGGCGGCGGCCGCCGGTGCGGTGCTCGCGTACTCCTTCGTCCTGTCCTTCATCATCGGCTTCGTGATCAAGAAGGCCGGCGGCTTCCGCGTCAGCGCCGAGGACGAGATCAGCGGCATCGACGAGGCCCAGCACGCGGAGAGCGCTTACGACTTCACCGGGTCCAGCGGCGGCATCGGCCAGCCGACGACCTTCCCGGTCAAGTCCGCCACCGGCACCGCGAAACTCGAGGAGAGCAAGGCATGAAGCTCATCACGGCGATTGTGAAGCCGTTCACGCTCGACGACGTCCGCTCCGCGCTGGAGCAGCTGGGCGTGCTGGGCATGACCGTCAGCGAGGTCCAGGGGTACGGCCGGCAGAAGGGCCACACCGAGGTCTACCGCGGTGCCGAGTACTCGGTCGACTTCGTGGCCAAGCTGAAGATCGAGGTCGTCACCGACGACACCAACGTGGAGAAGGTGCTCGACGCCGTCACCACGGCCGCGCACACCGGCAAGATCGGTGACGGCAAGGTGTGGGTGACGCCGGTCGAGACGGTCATCCGGGTACGGACCGGCGAGCGCGGCACGGACGCCCTATAGGTACGGGGATGGCCGACGGGGGCGAACTGGTCAAGGCCACCGAGCGTTTGCTCGAGGGCAGGCACGGGAGGCTGGGGGCGTCCGCTCTGCGGGCGGCCCTGGTCGACCTCTACGAGTTCTGGCTGGGCAGGGGAGCCTCGGCGGCCGGCGTCGACACCGCGGAACCGGGTGTCGCGCTGGTCGCCGTGGGCGGGCTCGGCCGGCGGGAGCTGGTGCCGTTCTCCGATCTCGACCTGCTGCTGGTGCACAACGGCAACAGCGGCGTCGGCGAGATCGCGGACGCGCTCTGGTATCCCTTGTGGGACGCGAAAGTCGGGCTCGACCACTCGGTCCGGACGCCCGGCGAAGCACTGAAGGTCGCTTCGGAGGACCTTCGCACCGCCATGGGCCTGCTCGACGCCCGGCACCTCGCCGGGGACGCCGAGCTGACCGGTCGGCTGGTTTCCGCGGCGCGGGACCAGTGGCGCCGGACCGCCCGCAAGCAGATCCCGGACATGACGGCGTCGGTCCGGCAGCGCTGGGCCCGCAGCGGGGAAATCGCGCAGTCCGCCGAACCGGACCTCAAGCACGGCCGGGGCGGGCTGCGGGACTTCGCCGTCCTGGAGGCATTGGCCGCGGGCCAGCTCACCGCGCGCCCGGGCGAAGAACTCCTGGCGGCTAAGGAACTCCTGCTCGACGTTCGCACCGAGCTGCGGCGCGAGATCCGGCGCGAACGCGACGTCCTGTCCGCGCCCGAAGCCGAGCTGGTCGCCGCCGAACTCGGGTTCGGTGACCGGTTCACGTTGGCCCGCAAGCTTTCCGGTGCGGGCCGCACGATCGCGTACGCCCTCGACGTCGCCCTGCGGTCCACTGTGGAGCCACCGAAGGCGCGCTTCGGACGGCGTCCGGCGCGGACCCCGCTCGCCGAAGGGGTGGTGCTGCACGGGAACGAGGTCGCGCTGGCCCGCGACGCCGTGCCCGCGAAGGACCCGGCGTTGCTGCTGCGGGTCGCCGCGGCGTCGGCGCGGACCGGCAAGCCGATCGCGCTCGGCACGCTCAAGGCCCTGGCCGAATCGGCCCCGGAGCTGCGTGCGCCGTGGCCTTCGGAGGCGTTGAACGCCCTCGTGGAGCTGCTGGGCGCGGGGGAGGGCCTGGTCGACGCGGTCGAGTCGCTCGACCGGACCGGGCTGTGGTCACGGCTGTTCCCGGAGTGGGGCGCGGTCCGCGACCTGCCGCCGCGTTCGCCGGTGCACCAGTGGACGGTCGACCGGCACCTCGTGCGCACCTGCGTCGAGGCGGCCAAGCTGACCACCACCGTGTCACGGCCGGACCTGCTGCTGATCGGCGCGCTGCTGCACGACATCGGCAAGGGCCGCGACGCCGACCACTCGGAACTGGGCGCCAAGATCTCCGCCCAGGTCGCGACCCGGCTGGGCCTCGACCCGGCCGACGCCGCGACGGTGTCGGCGATGGTCCGCCACCACCTGCTGCTGCCGCACACGGCGACGCGCCGCGACATCAGCGAGCCGGCCACGGTGGCGCGGGTGGTGAAGACCCTGGACAGCGACCTCGTCCTGGTCGAGCTGCTGCACGCGCTCACGCAGGCCGATTCGCTGGCGACCGGCCCCGGCGTCTGGACGGACTGGAAGGCGCGGCTGCTCGCCGAGCTCGTCTCCGGCTGCGAGGAAGTCCTGCGGGGGCAAGGGTTCACGGCGCCCGAGCCGATGGACGCCGAACAGCGCGAGCTCGTCGCCCAAGCGGTGGCATCGGGCAACGGCGAGATCCGGATCAGCTCGCACGGCAAGGTCGTCACGGTGCTGCTGGCCGTGCCGGCCCACGCGGAGCTCCTGGCGCCCGCGGCGGGAGTGCTGGCGCTGAACTCGATGGAGGTGCACTCGGCGGTCCTGCGCGGCCACGACGGCGGACGCGCGGGAGTGTTCACGGCGTCGCCGAAGTTCGGCTCGCTGCCGGACGCGACGCTGCTGCGCGAGCAGTTCGCCCGCGCGGTCGCGGGCACCCTCCCGCTCACCCAGCGCCTGGCGGCGAAGGAACGCGACTACAGCTCACCCGACGCGGCGCCGGTCGCGCCGAAGGTCCTGTGGTTCGACGACGAGACGAGCGGGCCCGACACGGTGGTCCTCGAACTGCGCGCCGCCGACCGGATCGGCCTGCTGTTCCGCGTGGCGGGGGCTCTGCGCCGCTGCGACGCGGAGGTCCGCTGGGCGAAGGCATCGACTTTGGGCGGCGCGGTGGTGGACTCGTTCGCGGTCACCCCCCGCGGCGGCCGCATCGAGCCGGGGTGGCGCCGCGAGGTCGAGCAGGCGCTGCTGGCCGCGGCTTCGTGAGTGACCCGGCCGAGCCGCTTGGGTGGTGGCTCGGCCGGGCTTCCGGCGGGGGCGGTTCGGGCACGCCGAGCTCGGCCGGGTTACCGGCGCAGTGCCGCGGCCGTTCGGGCACGGCGCGACTCCCGCGGTGGCTCGGCCGGGCTACCGGCGCAAAGCCGCCGCCGGTTCGGGCACGCCAAGCCATCGGTGCAGCGCCTCCTCCAGCCCCGGTCCGCCGTCCCAAACCACGTACCCGTCCGGCCTGACGAGCCGAGGCTCCGAGCCCTCGCGGGTCTCGACGCGGTCGGCCCACCCCGGCGGCAGCCCCGCGCCGACGAGCACCGCGCGGCCGTCCGGTGCCACTGGGATGTTCGTGGCGCGACCGGAAACGCCCGGATAGCTCAGCCCGATCCCGGAGATCTCCAACGCGACCGCGCGGCGGGCTTCGGGGACGGCGAGCAATCCCGTCACCACCTCCCGGACCGCCATGGCGTCCGGATCGGGGATCCCGAGCACCGCCTGCGCGCGGGTGCTGAGCAGCACCCGCGCGGCGACCGGGTGACGCTCGTCGTGGTAGCTGTCGAGCAGTCCCGCCGGGGCGTGCCCGCGGACCTGCGCGGCCAGCTTCCAGCCGAGGTTCACCGCGTCCTGCAGACCCAGGTTGAGGCCCTGGCCGCCGACCGGGAGGTGGATGTGCGCCGCGTCGCCCGCGAACAGGAGGCGGCCGTGGCGGTACTTCTCCAGCTGGCGCGCCGCGTCGCCGAAACGGGACGCCCACAGCACTTCGCCCACCTCGATCCCCGGTCCGTGCGCGGCGGTCAGGGCCCGCTGCAGCTCGCCGGCCGTGACGGGCGCGTCGCGGGGAAGCCGTTGCTGCTCCTCGCCGAAGACCACCGTCCGGTGGCGACCACCGGACAGCGGGAGCAGGTAACCCGAAGCCTGGGACGGCAGCTGCCAGCTTTCGGCGAGACCGGCGGGCTTCCCGGCCAGCGTGACGTCGGCGACGACCAGGGAGACCCGGGCGGGCGTGCCCGGGAACCCGGCGCCCAGCAACGACCGGACCGTGCTGTGCCCGCCGTCGGCCGCGACCAGCCAGGCGGCCCGGTGGTCGCGGCCGCCCGCGGTGACGGTGACGCCCTCGTCGTCCTGCGTCACCGCCGTGACGGCCGCGCCGCGCAGCACCGGGGTGCGCAGCCGCGCCTCGATCGCCGCCGCGACGTTGGCCTGCTCGACGCCGAGCTGGTACGGGAAGCGCGTCGGCAGGTCCGTGTAGTCGATCGGGAAGCCGGAGAAGTGCCCGGCGGGCAGCCGCGCCTGGACGTGCGGCTCGATCGCGGCGAGCAATCCGCGGTCCGCCAGCACTTCGACGGACCGGGGCTGCAGGCCCAGCGCCTTCGACTGCGTGGCCGGCCGGGCGTCCCGCTCCAGGACCAGCACGTCGAGCCCGGCGCGCTCCAGTTCGAACGCGGTCAGCAGGCCGGTCGGGCCGGCGCCCGCGACCAGGACGTCAGGCATCGAGGTTCTCCTTGCGGAGGTACCAGACGTGCCAGACGATCAGGCAGGCCAGCGCGGCGAACCACACCACGGTGGTCACCAGCGAGATGAGGTCGATCGGCAGCGTGTAGACGAGCACGATGTGCAGCACCGCGTTGGCCAGCAGCGTCGCGCCCCACGCGGCCGTGTTGATCCGCAGGCCGCGCCGGAACCGGGCGTCGGTGTCCCAGCGGGCCGCCCAGGCCGCCGCGCCCTCGGCGCCCCGCTTGACCTCGGCGATCGTGCGGCCCAGCGTCAGCTGCGCCGGCCGGCCGACGAAGACCGTGACCAGCATCCACGCGCCGAACAAGCCACCCAGCGCGGCGGTCCAGCCCTCGCGGATCGCCAGCGTGCGCGGGTCGTCCGAGAGCAGGCCGAGCACGACCGACAGCACCAGGACGCTCAGCGTGACCAGGGCGACGAGGTCGATCTTGCGGTTCCGCACGATGGTCCACAGCACGTACGGCGCGGCCACGAGAACGCCGGCCATCAGGGCCCACCACTGGCTGACGCCCGCCATGCGCAGCCCGTAGAACAGCGCCATCGGCACGACGACTTCGAACACGACGGTCAGCACGTTGGCGCGGACCACCCGGCGCAGGCCGGCGTCGGGCTCGGTCTTCTCTTCGATCATCATGCGGATCCCCCAACGGATTCGGGTGCGGTCGCCCGCACGTACAGGTCGGCCAGCTCCCGGCCGATGCGCTTGAGCTCGGCGGGTTCCAGCCCGGCCTCGGCCGCCGTGGCGACGACGGAGTCGAGGCCGGCGGTGAAGGCGAGCGCCGTGGTCCGGGCGTCGAGCGGGCCGAACGCGCCCGCCGCCTGCCCGGTGCGGAAGTGCTCTTCGAACAGCGCGAGCCGCCCGTTGACGCCCGCGCTCTGCGAGCCCGCGTTCTTCACCAGGTCGATCAGCGCGCGGATTTCGGCCGGGTGCTCGCCGACGAGCTCGACGTTCGATTCGACGTAGGCGCGCAGCTGCGCGACGTGCCCGACGGCGGCGTCGATGCGCGGCTGCATGAACGCCCCGGTGACCTCTTCGATCTCGGTGACGCACGCCGCGAGCAGGTCGTCCTTGCCCGCGAAGTGGTAGCTGATCATGCCGGTGCTCGACAGGCCGGCGTGCTTCGCGATCCGGCTGAACGACGCCTTGGCGTACCCGGCCTCGGCGATCACTTCGATCGCCGCCCGCACGATCTGCGCGCGGCGGCCGGACTCGGTGAACGTTCTTGCTCGCATGAGCAAAATTTAGCTCGATCAAGCAAAACTCGCAAGTCGCCTGGTCAGGGCAGGGAAAAGGGACGGGTCAGGCCGTCGCGGTGCCGTCGACGACTTGGTTGCGGCCCGCGTTCTTGGCCCGGTAGAGGGCCTTGTCCGCGGCCTGCAGCAGGCGGTCGACGGCCGTGCCGCCGTCGGGGTAGGTCGCCACGCCGATGGACGCCGACAGGTCGCCGATCATGCGGATCTGGCTGCCGTCCTCGTACTCGACCTTCAGGCGCTCGATCGCCGACCGGATCCGCTCGGCCACCGCCAGGACCGCCGCCGGGCCGATGTCGGGGAGCAGCACCACGAACTCTTCGCCGCCGAAGCGGCCGACCGAGTCGTAGTCGCGGACCGCGCTCTTGATCGTCGAGGCCACCGCGCGCAGCACCGTGTCGCCCGCCAGGTGGCCGTGCTGGTCGTTGATCAGCTTGAAGTGGTCCAGGTCGATCATCAGCACGCCGAACGTGCTCCGCGTGTTGCGCTGCGCCCTCGCCAGTTCGCGCGAAGCGAGCAGGTGCCACCCGGTCGTGTTGAACAGGCCCGTCTTCTCGTCGGTCGTCGCGGCGATCTCCAGCTGCTTGATCAGGACCGCCCGGTGCAGCACCAGCAGCGGCGGCACGATCGCGACGGTGAGCGCGGGCAGCGTCGCCAACGTCAGCGCCGTGAGCATGCCCAGGCAGAGCGTCGCGACTTCGAGGAGGTTGTCGCCGAGGCCGCCGAAGAACGCCTTCACCGAGCGCGTCGTGATGGTCAGCGCCGGGACGATCGTGATCGCCGCGACCAGGAAGTACGTCAGCGCGGCAAGGGCGATCGCCGTGACGCCGCGCCGGCCCGACGTCAGCGCCACGGACATGTCGCCGACGCCGAGCCGCGCGAGCACGAAGTCGGCCGAGTAGCAGGTGACGACGACCAGGGTCGCGTTCAGCGTCATCCGGAACGGCGGGACGCGCTTCATCCGCGCGAGGCTGCGCGTCGCCAGGTGCACGTAGAGGACGGCGACCAGGGCCGCGCCGAGCGCCGGCGGCAGGAGCAGCACCCCGGCGAACGTCCAGACCGACGTCAGGTTGATGTGCGGGGTGTCCGACACGAGCCGCCGGACGCGCTCGATCTGCCGGCCCAGCTCCGCCTGCAGCACCCCGAGGCCGGCGAGGACGCCGAAGACGGCCAGGTCCCAGACCCGCACGGGCACGGACACGGCCGTCCAGACGGTGGCGACGAGCGCCACCGACTCGACGAGGAAGCAGTAGAAGATCAGCGACCCGCGCTGCTGCCAGAGGGTCCAGCGAGCAGGACGAAGCACCCCACGGATCCGGCCCACGCGGGGTTCGGCCGGACGGGCGCCGTCCATACTCAAGGCGGTGCAACTCCCCTGGGTGATCCGACGATCCGCGTCCACCCCACCACATCGGGCGGCCGCGATCGACGATTGCCACACGTTCGGAGCAGTGAAGGGAGGCCGCCGCCATGCGCAACCGCGAGTCCTGAACCCCACCCCTGTCCGCCCGCACGCCCGAGAGGAGAGCTGTCGTGCGTAACCGCGAGTCCTGAATCCCAGCCTGTCCGCCGCCGCGCCCGAGAGGAGAGCTGCCGTGCGCAACCGCGAGTCCTGAACCCGTGCATCCACCGGCCACCGCGTCCGGAAGGAGACAGCCGTGCGCAACCGCGAGTCCTGACCACGCCGTGCACCCAGTCCGTCCCGGCAGGAGAGGGGAACGTCACCATGCGCAACCGTGAGTCGTGAACCGCCGTGGGTCCGGGTGGGACCGCTCAGGCGGTCGCGCCGCCGTCGACCACCAGGTCGTGCCCCACGGTGAAGGCGGCTTCGTCCGAAGCCAGCCACAGCACCGCGGCGGCCACCTCGGCGGTGGCGCCCACCCGGCCCAGCGGGATCGCGTCCTTCAGGCGCGCGGCGCGGTCCGCGTCCGTCTCGCCCGGCCGTCGTGACATGTCCGTGTCGGTCGCGCCCGGGCTGACCGCGTTGATGCGGACGCCGTCGGCGATGTGGTCGCGCGCCGCCGTGCGGGTCAGCGCGCTCACCGCGGCCTTCGACGCCGCGTAGGCCGCCAGGTTCGGCAGCCTGCCGTGCGCGCCGATGTTCGACGCCATGTTGACGATGGCGCCGCCGCCGTGCGCCCGCATGTGCGCGACCTCGTGCTTCAGGCACAGCCAGGTGCCGGTGAGGTTCGTGCCGATCACCGCGGCGAAGGCGTCCTCGTCGAGGTCCGCCACCGGGGCCGGCGACCCGAGGATGCCCGCGTTGTTGAACGCGACGTCCAGTCCGCCGTGCCGCGCGACAACCGTGTCGACCATCCGGGCGACGTCCGCCGAATCGGTGACGTCGACGGTCACCGCGCTCGCGTCGCCGCCGATCTCCTTCACCGCGGACGCGAGCCGCTGCTCGTCCCGGCCCGCGACGACCACCGTCGCGCCTTCGGCCGCGAACGCCTGCGCTGTCGCCCGCCCGATGCCCGAGCTGCCGCCGGTGACCAGGACGACCTTGCCGGTGAACCGTGCCCCCATGATGTGCCTTTCTTTCTGGTCCGATCAGTCTTGAATAAGGAGACGAAGAGCTTGTGAGACGGCCGCGTCCAGCCGCTGGGCGGCGTCCGTTCCCTTGCCCAGGACGCGCAGGCCCTGAAGCACGGTGAGCAGGAACCGCGCGAGGGTCGCCGGGTCGCTGCCGACGGCGAGTTCGCCCTGCGCCTTGGCGCGTTCCAGCGCCATCGTGAGGGCGACCTCGAGGGTGTCCCAGCTGCGTTCCACGAGCCGGGCGACCTCGGGGTCGCGGGGGAGCAGCTCGATCGCCGCGTTGACGACGAAGCAGCCCATCCTGGTGTCGTCGCCGAGGATTTCCGCCACGTAGCCGTCGAAGAGCCGGCGCACGGCGGCCACGCCGGACCCCGGGCTCGACAGCTCGGTCATGACGCGCGTGTCGGTTCGTTCGGCGTAGCGCTTCAACGCCGTCACGTAGAAGTCGTGCTTCGTGCCGAAGGTGGCGTACAGGCTGGCCTTGGCGACGCCGAGGTGCGTGACGAGGTCGCTGACCGACGTCGCTTCGTAGCCCTGACGCCGGAAGAGCGTGAGCGCGGCGTCGCAGGCTTCGTCGACGTCGAACTCCTTGACCCGGGACATGATCGAACCCTAACGCTATCGAGAACGCCCGGTCAAATAAGCGGGCGGCGGTGTGTCGTGTTCGGTGACGGCGCGTGCGGTGGCACTATGGCTGCTCTGACCGGCCCTGAGGGGGTGAGCGATGCAGGATCCGCAGCGGCTGACGCTGCCGCCGACCGTCGTCGCCACCCACCTGCGCTCCTGCGCCGAGGAACTCGCCGCCGGCCTGCGCTGCGGCGGCCCGGGCGCCACGACCGCCGAGCTCACCGACGTCCTCGCCCAGCTGGTGGCGGGCCAGGAAGCCATCTCCCACGCGCTCGCCGGCCTCGCCGCCCGCGTCGAAGGCGGCGCGGACGCGCTCGCCGCCGCCCCGCCGCTGGACGTCGAGGTGGTCACCGAGGTGCTCCGCGCGGCGGCCATCGCCTCCCGCTGTTCGGCCGAAGCGCTCGACGAGGTCACACCGTCGTTCGAATGTGTGAGCGAATCCGTCGCGCCTGACACCCGTTTGTAGCTGTCGGCGCCCGCGATCGCCTGTCTAGCCTGGGAGCTGCGGAGGTGGCTCGCATGCGCGCGGTGTGGACGGGCACGATCGGGTTCGGAAGTTACGCCATTCCGGTGAAGGCGTACAGCGCGACCGAGGACCGCGAAATCCCGCTGCACCAGGTGCACGAGGCCGACGGCGGCCGCGTCCGGGTGAAGCGGGTCTGCGAGGTCGACGGCGCCGAGGTGCCGCCCGAGGAGATGGTCCGCGGCTACCTCGTCCCCGGTGGCGACGTCGTCCTGCTCTCCGACCACGAACTCGCGTCGCTCCCGATGCCCGGCCGCACGATCGCCATCCGCGGGTTCGCCCCGCTCGCCGACGTCGACCCGATCTGGTTCGCGAAGAGCTACTACCTGGAGCCCGAGCCGTCGGGCACCAAGCCGTACGTCCTGTTCAGCGAGGCGCTGCAGCAGTCGGGCCGGATCGCGCTGGTCACCGTCGCGCTGCGCCGCCGCGAGACGCTCGGGGCGCTGCGCGTGCGCGACCAGGTGATCGTGCTCGAGACGATGCTGTGGCCGGACGAGGTGCGCACGCCCGACTTCCCGTTCCGGCACGCCGACGTCGACATCCGGCCCGGCGAGCTGCGCCGCGCGGTGAACCTCGTCGAGGAGCTGACCGGCGAGTTCGATCCCGGCCGCTACCCCGACCGTTACCGCGAAGCCTTCCAGGCGTTGATCCAGGCGAAGATCGACGGTGCCGAGGTCGTCCAGCCGACGGCCGCCGAGCAGGCCGAGGGCGTCACGCGGCTGCTGGCGGCTCTGCAGGAGACGGCGTCCGAAGCCGAGGACGCGCGCAACGCGGCCGTCGCGAAGGCCAAGGCCGCCGCTTCGAGGGCGGCGAAGGCGCGTACGACGGCGAAGCAGGCCGCGTCGCGCAGCCGTGGGCGCACGAAGACGTCCGGCTGAGTATTACTACCCACGGGTAATTGAGGGTTCTCACACTCAACCCGCCGCCTCCGGCGCGGCAGACTTCCTTCTGCCAGCGGATACCGGATCGCTGGCGAGGGGGAAAGTCCGGACGGCCCCTGGGGAGGTGAGCCGTCCGGGCACCAGGGTTCCGGGGCGGGCCGAGGGAGGAGCGGCCCGTTTCCGGAACCCGTCCCGCACCGCGGGGAGGCGGCGCGGAACAGGGGGTGTCTTGAAGGCCGCCGTGGAGGGATCGAGGGGTCTCCACGGCGGCTTTCAGGCGTCCGCGACCCGGATCAGCAGGTCGGCGGCCAGCTTGAGCAGCTGCCGCTCGGTCGGCGAGAGCGTCGACTCCAGCGCCGCGGCCAGCCAGCGTTCCCGCTGCACGCTGTAGTCGCGCAGCACCGCCAGCCCGGCCGGGGTGATGCTGATCAGCGAGCGGCGGCCGTCGTCCGGGTCGGTCGTGCGGGTGACCAGCTCGCGTTCGGTCAGCCACGCCAGGATCCGGGTCAGCGACTGCGGCTGCAGCCGTTCGGCCTCGGCCAGCTCGGTCGGCGTGTGCGTGCCCGCCCGGTAGAGCCGGCTCAGCACCGCGAGCACCGCCGGCCCCGGGCCGTTCGGGTCGCGCTCGGCGCGCATCCGCCAGTTCAGCCGCCCGACGCCCTCGCGGACCCGCCAGGCCAGCTCGGCGAGCTCGGGGTCCGCGCTGACCGGGGGAGCGACGTCGGGTTCGGGCTGCATGGCCCCCAGATTAGGTGGTTCCGCGGACCAGCCGGGCATAACGCCCTTCGCGCGCCAGCAGCTCTTCGTGCGTCCCCCGTTCGGCGATCCGGCCTTCGTGCAGCACGACGATCTGGTCCGCGTGCTCCACAGTGGACAGCCGGTGCGCGATCGTCAGCGTCGTGCGGCCCGCGGCGAGCCGGTCGAGCTCGGCCTGCACGGAGCGCTCCGTGCGGGTGTCGAGCGCGCTGGTCGCCTCGTCGAGGATGAGCACCGGCGGGTTGCGCAGCAGGATCCGCGCGATCGCGATCCGCTGCTTCTCGCCGCCGGAGAACCGGTAGCCGCGCTGGCCGACGACCGTGTCGTACCCCTCGGGCAGCCCGGCCAGGGTGTCGTGGATGTGCGCGGCCTTCGCGGCGGCCTCGATGTCCTCGTCGGTCGCGTCCGGCTTCGCGAAGCGCAGGTTCTCCCGGACGGTGTCGTGGAACAGGTACGTCTCCTGCGAGACCATCCCGACGCCGGCGGCCAGCGAGGCCAGCGTGACGTCGCGGACGTCGACGCCGTCGATCTTCACCGACCCTGCGCTCACCTCGTACAGCCGCGCGACCAGGTACGCGAGCGTCGTCTTTCCCGAGCCGGTGGAGCCGACGAGCGCCGTCGTGGTCCCGGCCGGGACGTCGAGGTCGATGTCCCGCAGGGTCAGCGGTCCCTCCTCGTCGTAGCGGAACGAGACACCGCGCATCGAGACGTCGCCGCGGCGCACGACCAGGTCGGCCGCGCCGGGCTTGTCGGCGATCTCCACCGGCAGGTCGAGCACCTCGAAGATGCGGCCGAACAGCGCCTTCGACGTCGCCACGTTCTGCCCGATCGTCTGCATCGCGGTCGCCGGCGCGACCAGCCGGTTGAGCATGCTGGTGAACGCGACGACGGTGCCGAGCGAGATCGGCGACGCGCCGCCGGCCAGCGCGAGCCCGGCGATCCAGTAGACCAGCGCGGGGATCACGGTCAGGCTCATCGCCCGCGACGCGACCTGCCAGCGCCCGGCCAGCGCGGCCGCCCGTTCCAGCCCGGCGATCTCCCGCGACTCGGCGCCGAACCGCTCGCGCATCGCCCGCTCGTTGCCCATCGTCTTGGCGAGCAGCACGCCGGTGACCGACAGGGACTCCTCGACCATGGTCGTCAGCCGCGCCATCCGCCGCGTGCGGCCGCGGGCCAGCGTCCGCCGCTTCTTGCCGAGCCGCAGCGTGAACAGCAGGAACAGCGGGACGACGACCAGCGAGAGCGCCGCGAGCTGCCAGTCGAGCAGGATCAGCGCGACGGTGATGGCGATCGTCGTGGTGGCGTTCTGCACGACCGACCCCGCCGTCGTGGTGATGACGTTGTCGACGCCGCCGATGTCGTTGAACACCCGCGAGAGCACTTCGCCGCTCTTCGTCCGGGTGAAGAAGCCGAGCGACATCCGCTGCAGGTGGCCGTAGACGGAGACGCGCAGCTCGTTCATCACCCGCTGCCCGATGGTGTTGGACAGCCCGGTCGTGGCGACGCCGAGGGAGCCGCTGCCGACCGCGCAGGCGATCATCCCCGCGGCCAGCAGGCTGATCAGGAGCGTGTCGCGGTGCGGAAGGGCGTCGTCGAGGATCTCGCGCAGCAGGAACGGCGAGACGACGCCGAGGCCGGCCTGCAGCACGATCAGCGCGAACAGCGCGCCGAGCGGTCCGCGGTGCGCGCGGAACAGGCCGGCGATCCGCCGCAGGGGGACCGGTTCGTCGGCGTCGGCGGCCGGTTCGGTGAGCGACGGCCGGGGTCTGGTCGCGGAAGTCATACACGTATGTTTACCGATTGCCAGTGCGGCCGCCAGTGAATTTCGCCACCTGAAGCCAATTGCCCGGGTTCTCGCGCGTCAAGTAGTACATCTCTGTGTATTGATCGCGTGCGCGACCTTCGCGTACCCGTGAGGTGGGGGACCCGGAGCGACTACCCTCGGAGGGGCCGGCCTCGTCCGGCGCGCCACTCTCGACCCAGCTGGAGCGTGCACACCCGTGTTCGACACCCTGTCCGATCGGCTCACCGCCGCCCTGCAGACGCTCACGCGCAAGGGCAGGCTGTCCGACGCCGACATCGACGCCACCGCGCGCGAGATCCGCATCGCGCTGCTGGAGGCCGACGTCGCCCTCGGCGTGGTCAAGACCTTCATCGCGAGGATCAAGGAGCGGGCGAAGGGCGCCGAGGTCTCCCAGGCGCTCAACCCCGCGCAGCAGGTCGTCAAGATCGTCAACGAGGAGCTCGTCGGGATCCTCGGCGGCGAGACGCGCCGGCTCAACCTGGCCAAGACCCCGCCGACGGTGATCATGCTCGCCGGCCTCCAGGGCGCCGGTAAGACGACCCTCGCCGGCAAGCTCGCGATGTGGCTGAAGAAGCAGGGCCACGCGCCGATGCTGGTCGCCTGCGACCTCCAGCGCCCCAATGCCGTCACGCAGCTGCAGGTCGTCGGCGAGCGCGCCGGCGTCGTCACCTTCGCGCCCGAGCCGGGCAACGGCGTCGGCGACCCGGTCGACGTGGCCCGCCGCGCCATCGCCGAGGCGAAGCACGCGCAGCACGACGTCGTCGTGGTCGACACCGCGGGCCGCCTGGGTGTCGACGAAGAGCTGATGAAGCAGGCCGCCGACATCCGCGACGCGGTCGAGCCGGACGAGGTCCTGTTCGTCGTCGACGCCATGATCGGCCAGGACGCCGTGACCACGGCGCAGGCGTTCCAGGACGGCGTCGGCTTCAGCGGTGTCGTGCTCACCAAGCTCGACGGTGACGCCCGCGGTGGTGCCGCGCTGAGCGTCCGCGAGGTCACTGGCCAGCCGATCCTCTTCGCGTCCAACGGCGAGAAGCTCGAGGACTTCGACACCTTCCACCCGGACCGGATGGCGTCGCGGATCCTCGGCATGGGTGACGTGCTGACCCTGATCGAGCAGGCCGAGCAGGCCTTCGACCAGCAGCAGGCCGAGAAGGCCGCGGAGAAGCTCTCGAGTGGCCAGCTCACCCTGGAGGACTTCCTCGAGCAGATGCTCGCGGTCCGCAAGATGGGCCCGATCGGCAACCTGCTCGGCATGCTCCCGGGCGCCGGCCAGATGAAGGACCAGCTGGCCCAGGTCGACGACAAGCACCTGGACAAGCTGCAGGCGATCATCCGCGGCATGACCCCGGCCGAGCGCGACAACCCGAAGCTGATCAACGGGTCGCGCCGGCTGCGCATCGCCAACGGTTCCGGCGTCACCGTCCGCGAGGTCAACGACCTGGTCAACCGGTTCTTCGAGGCCCGCAAGATGATGGCCCAGATGGCCGGCCGGTTCGGCTTCGGCGGCGGGGGCGGCGGCTCCAAGTCGCGCAAGGGCAAGAAGGGCAAGAAGGGCCGCGGCCCGACGCAGCCCAAGGTCCGCGGCGGCTTCCCCGGCGGCATGCCGATGCTGCCGCCGGGCGGCCAGATGCCGGGCGGCATGCCCGACCTGTCGCAGCTGGGCGGCATGAACGACGTACCGGGCTTCGACCCGTCGAAGTTCAAGCTGCCGAAGAACCCCAAGGACAATTGAGCACGGCGCTGCACGCCGCCGGGGTGGTCCTGCCCGGCGGCGAGCCGGGGGAGCTGTGGATCACCGGCGGCCGGATCTCGTTCGAGCCGGTGCCGGACGCCGAGACGCTGGGCCGGGACGTCTACCTCGTGCCCGGCCTGGTCGACGCGCACTGCCACCCCGGCATCGGTGTCGGCGGCCCGGTCTCGCTGGAAGAGGCGACCGAACAGGCGCTCACCGACCGCGCCGCGGGCACGCTGCTCATCCGCGACTGCGGCCTGCCCATCGACGTCCGGCCCCTGCAGCAGCGGGCCGACCTGCCGACGATCATCCGCGCCGGCCGGCACCTCGCGCTGACCAAGCGGTACATCCCCGGCCTCGGCATCGAGCTGGACGACCCGGCGCAGCTGCCGGACGCGGTCGCGGCGCAGGCCCGGGACGGCGACGGCTGGGTCAAGCTGGTCGGTGACTGGATCGACCGCGGCGTGGGCGACCTCGCGCCGCTTTGGCCCGACGACGTCCTGGCCGAAGCCGTCGAGGTCGCGCACGGCCACGGCGCCCGCGTCACCGCGCATGTGTTCGGCGAAGCCGCCCTGCCCGGGCTGATCGCGTCCGGCATCGACTGCCTCGAGCACGGCACGGGCCTGAGCACCGACCAGCTGGCGGAACTGGCGCGCCACGACGTCGCGCTGGTGCCGACCCTGATCAACATCGAGAACTTCCCGGGCATCGCGGACAAGGCGGGCAAGTACCCCGCCTACGCCGCCCACATGCGCGCGCTGCACGCCGGCGTCGGCGAGATGGTCGCCTCGGCCGTCGAAGCGGGCGTCCGCGTCTTCGCGGGCAGCGACGCCGGCGGGATGGTCGAGCACGGCAGGCTCGTCGACGAGATCGAGGCGCTGCACCGCGCGGGCATGACCCGCGAGCAGGCCCTCGCGAGCGCGTCCTGGGCGGCCCGCGACTGGCTCGGCCACCCCGGCATCGCCGACGGCGCCCCCGCCGACCTGCTCGTCTACGCGAGCGATCCGCGCGAGGACCTCGGCGTCCTCCGGCACCCGGAGCACATCGTGCTCGGCGGCGTCGTGTACGCGTAGACCCCCGCCGATTTCCTTGCGGGGTCGGCACTTTAGCGTTGGGTGCGTGACGGACGACGACGGCGCACGGCGCGTGCTGGGGGCGCACTGGTGTTTCGTGGCGTTCTTCGCGGGGATCGCCGGCTACTACCTCATCAACCTCGTGATCGCCGCGGCGGTCAACCGCAACGTCGGCGAGTTCGACCCCCTCGAGCTGCGCGACATCGGCCCGCTCCTGCTGCTGGCGTTCGTGCCCAACCTCCTGCTCGGCCTCGGTCCGGCGGTCGGTTCGTGGCTCTGGGGCCACGGGCTGCGCGCCGACTTCGGCCTCAAGCCGACCTGGCGCGACGTCCGGATCGGCCTCGCGTGCGGCGTGCTCGCGCTCGTCGTCGGCTACCTGCTCAACCTGATGCTCATCGCCGTCTACGGCGCCGACGACGTCTCGGACAGCCCGCTGACCGACCTCGCCGACACCTTCGACGGCGACACGGTGTGGCTGGTGCTCGCCGCGGTGATCGTCATCGCCGGCGCGCCGATCACCGAGGAACTGCTGGTCCGCGGCACGCTGTGGAACGCGCTCTCGGTCCACCGGATCCCGTCCTGGGTGGTGCTCGTGCTCACCGCGCTGGTGTTCGCGCAGCTGCACGGCGAGCCGACCCGCACGATCGCGCTGTTCGGCCAGGGCATCGCGATCGGGCTGGCCCGGCACCTGTCCGGCCGGGTCAGCGCCGGGGTGATCGCCCACGCGGCCAACAACCTGCCGCCCGCGGTGCTGCTGTTCGTCGCGCATTGAGCGTTGCGAAGATCGATGGACAGTAGTCGGACGGATACTGTGTGATCACCGCGCGGCGGCTAGGCTCGACACAGGAGCCGAGCGACGCGGAGGGCAAGGCGTGACCACTTCCCAGCCCCGGGACCCGGCTCCCGACGCGACACCGTTCCCCGAGCCCGAGGAACCGGCCGCGACCGCCTTCCTGCCGGCCCCGCCGCGGCACCGCTGGGGGTTCGGGGCCTTCCTGCTCGTCGAGGCCGTGCTGCTGGCGTCCGCCGCGTTCGTCTCCGTGCTGGTCGGCGACACCGGTCCCGGCCCGCTGCCGATGCGGGTCGTGCTGCTCGGCACCATGCTGCCGACGATGATCGCGGCCGGCGTCGCCGTGCTGATCACCTGCGTCCGCGGCAACGGGCCTGTCGTGGACCTGCGGATCGAGTGGCGCTGGGCCGACGTGAAGACCGGCTTCCGGTTCGGCTGCGTCGGGCTCGTCTTCACCACGCTCGGCGCCTACCTCTGGACGCAGCTGGTCGGCAACGCCAACGCGACGTCGGCGATCAGCGCGCTGGTCGAAGACCGGAAGATGTCCGTCTCGGCCGCCGTGGTGATGTTCGTCTACCTCTGGCTGCTCGGGCCGATCTGCGAGGAGATCATCTACCGCGGCCTGCTCTGGGGCGCCGCGGAACAGCTGCAGTGGCGCAGCGAGCGCTGGGGCCGCGTGGCGGCGTTCCTGCTGTCGACGGCGGTGTTCGCGGCCAGCCACCTCGAGCCCCTGCGGACGACGTTGCTGCTGGTCATCGCGGTGCCGATCGGCCTGGCCCGGCTGGTCACCGGACGGCTGCCGGGCAGTATCGTCGCGCACCAGGTCAACAACTTCCTCCCGGCGCTCACCATCCTGCTCGGGGCGCTCGGAGTGGCCTCTTTCTGAGCCTCTTTCTGAGCCTCTTTCTGAGCCTCTTTCCGGGCCGCCGACGCCGTCTGGCAGAATGGCACACTGCCTGCTTCCGCCGGACCCTCTCACCGTGCGAAAGCTCCTGACCTTCGGGTGCCCGCGTCCGTGTCCCCACTCGGCCCGCGTGCGCCCAGCCCAGCACCAGAGAGATTCGAGGAGAACCCACACCCGTGGCCGTCAAGATCAAGCTGCAGCGCCTCGGCAAGATCCGTGCGCCGTACTACCGCATCATCGTCGCCGACGCGCGCACCCGCCGGGACGGCAAGGCCATCGAGACGATCGGCAAGTACCACCCGAAGGAAGAGCCGAGCCTGATCGAGGTCGTCTCCGAGCGCGCCCAGTACTGGCTGGGTGTCGGCGCGCAGCCGACCGAGCCGGTCCAGCGCCTGCTGGAGATCACCGGTGACTGGCAGAAGTTCAAGGGCCTGCCGGGCGCCGAGGGCACCCTGAAGGTGGCCGAGCCGAAGCCGTCCAAGCAGGACCTGTTCAACGCGGCGCTGGCCGCGGCCGGCGAGGAGCCCTCCACCGAGGCCACCACGCCGAAGAAGAAGTCCGCCCCGAAGAAGGCCGAGGCCGAGAAGGCGGAGGCCGCTGAGGGCGAGAAGTCCGAGTGAGTTTCCTCGCGGACTCCCTCGAGCACCTGGTGCGCGGGATCGTCGACAACCCGGACGAGGTCCGGGTCGAGCTGCTGACCACGCGTCGTGGCCGCACGCTCGAGGTGCACGTGCACCCCGACGACCTCGGCAAGGTGATCGGCCGGGGTGGTCGCACGGCGACCGCCCTGCGCACCGTCATGGGCGGCATCGGTGGCCGCGGCGTCCGGGTGGACGTCGTCGACACCGACCGCTGAGCCCCGGGTCGGAACGGTCAGGATGGACGTCGTAGTCGGCCGCATCGCGAAAGCGCACGGCATCCGCGGTGAACTCGCGGTGGACGTGCGCACGGACTCGCCGGACGAGCGGTTCAAGATCGGTGCGGCCGTCACGACGAAGCTGCGTGACGGCAGCAAAAGGGAACTCACCATCGCAGCCGCCCGCGAACACAGCGGGCGGCTGCTGGTGCGTTTCGAGGAGGTCCTGACCCGCGACGTCGCCGAGACGCTGCGGGGCGCGCTGCTGCTGGCCGACACGGACACGCTGCCGCCGACCGAGGACCCCGACGAGTTCTACGACCACGAGCTGGCCGGTCTCCGCGCCGAGCTCGCCGACGGCACGGTTGTCGGCAAGGTTGTCGAGATCGTCCATTCGCCCGCGGGCGAGCTCCTGGAGCTCGACGTCGACGGCCGCGAGGTGCTGGTGCCGTTCGTCCGCGCGATCGTCCCGACGGTCGACGTCGACGGCGGCCGGGTCGTGCTCGACCCGCCGGAAGGGCTCCTGGACGCCTGAGAACCTTGTTCAGCCGTCGGCCGGCGCGAGAGTCACCGCAGGCAGGCGAGCTTCGGTTCCGTGGCGCCGACCTAACCAGAATAAGGTTCTGAGATGCGGATCGACGTCGTCACGATCTTCCCCGAATACCTCGACCCGCTGCGCGCCGCGCTGCTGGGCCGGGCGATCGACCGTGGCCTCATCGAGGTCGGCGTGCACGACCTGCGCGAGTGGACCCACGACGTCCACCGCGCGGTCGACGACGCGCCGTACGGCGGCGGTCCCGGCATGGTCATGAAGCCGCAGATCTGGGGCCCGGCCCTGGACGAGGTCTGCGGTCCGGAGACGCGGCTGGTCGTGCCGACGCCGGCCGGGCGGCCGTTCACCCAGGAGCTGGCGCACGCCTACGCGGCGGAGAAGCACCTCGTCTTCGCCTGCGGCCGGTACGAGGGCATCGACCAGCGGGTTGTCGACGACGCCGCGCGCCGGATGCCGGTCGACGAGGTGTCGATCGGCGACTACGTGCTGGTCGGCGGCGAAGCGGCGGTGCTGGTCATCGTCGAGGCCGTCGTCCGGCTGCTGCCCGGGGTGCTCGGCAACGCGCGCTCGGCCGCCGAGGACTCGTTCTCCGACGGCCTGCTCGAAGGGCCCAGCTACACGCGGCCCGAGGTGTGGCGGGACCTGGCCGTGCCGGAGGTGCTCCGGTCCGGCAACCACGCGCTGATCGACCGCTGGCGGCGTGACCAGGCCCTGGAGCGGACGGCCCGCCGCCGCCCCGATCTCCTGGCCCACCTGCCGGAAGGTAGTCTCGACAAGCACGATCTCGGGGTCCTGGAGGGCTTGGACCCCGAGCAGGCCAAGGGGCCGGTTACTTGACCGGTGGCCCGGTCTGTAATACTTGACAGGTTGGCGTGAGTGGACCTCCTCGTCCACGAGCCCGCCATCAGCCCCCCGGGTCGCCCGCAGCGGCACCGTTGCGCGCCCGGGATCTGTACGCAAGCCATACCGAAGACGAGGACGGACCACCGATGAACACCCTGGACGCGCTGGACAAGCAGTCGCTGCGTTCCGACATCCCGGACTTCCGCCCGGGCGACATGCTCAAGGTGCACGTCCGCGTCATCGAGGGCAACCGCGAGCGCAACCAGGTCTTCCAGGGCGTCGTGATCCGCCGTCAGGGCGGCGGCATCCGGGAGACCTTCACCGTTCGCAAGATCTCCTTCGGCGTCGGCGTGGAGCGCACCTTCCCGGTGCACTCGCCGAACATCGCCGAGGTCGAGGTCCACAAGCGCGGTGACGTGCGGCGCGCGAAGCTGTACTACCTGCGTGACCTGCGCGGCAAGAAGGCCAAGATCAAGGAGCGCCGCGAGAACCGCGAGACGGCCTCGGCTAACTGAGTCACCACCCGGTTACCGGTAGCCTGACGACGTGGCCGAACCCGTGTCCCAGAACGCTCCTGAGGATGACCCCGATCGCTCCGAGGAGGACAAGCCGAGGCTGTCCCGCTCCGAGGAGCGCGGGGGATCCCGCCGGCGGCGAGCCAAACCCGCCAAGAAACGGTCGTTCTGGAAGGAACTGCCGATCCTGCTCGTGATCGCCCTGGTGCTCACGATCCTGATCCAGACATTCCTCGCGAAGGTCTTCATGATCCCGTCGGGATCGATGGAGGCCACCCTGCACGGGTGTCCGGGGTGCACCGGCGACCGGATCCTGGTCGACCGGGTCACCTACGACTTCACTGAGCCCTCCCCGGGCGACGTGATCGTGTTCAAGGGTCCGCCGGCGTGGATCAACAACGAGATCGCGCCGCAGGAGTCGAGCAACATCGTCGTCCAGGGCCTGCGCGGTCTCGGCTCGCTGGTCGGGTTCGCCCCGCCGGACGAGCGCGACTTCGTCAAGCGGGTGATCGCCGTCGGCGGTCAGACCGTCCAGTGCTGCGACCCGCAGGGCCGCATGATCGTGGACGGCAAGGCACTCGACGAGCCGTACATCTACTGGGACGACCCCTCGAACCAGCAGCAGAAGACCTTCGAGCCGGTCAAGGTGCCGGCCGGGATGGTCTGGGTGCAGGGCGACAACCGCAACAACTCCGACGACTCCCGGTTCCAGGGCGGCGGCGGCGTGAACGGCGCGGTCCCGGTCGACAACATCATCGGCAAGGCGCGGATCATCGTCCTGCCGCCGAGCCGGTGGGGCGGGATTTCCGACCACAACCCGCAGGAAGCGGCGCAGCCGGTGGCCCTGGGTGCGCCGGCCTGGCAGAGTGGGCTCCCGCTCGGTGCCGGGATCGCGGCGGCCTGGCCGGTGCTGTTCTTCGGGCGCAAGCTCAAGTCCGGACTGCGCCGGGCGGCCGGGCGGAAACCCTAGCCACCCGATCCTTGTCGGCAGACGGGTGATCCAGCCTTGACACTTCCCGTTCCCCTCACCGCGGCCGAGCCGATCCGGCCACCGCGGGCCGTGGTGCGCGGCGACCTCTTCTGGGGTCTGCAGGGCGCCCTCGACCGCCGTGGCCTCGGCCCGGTCGCCGGTGTGGACGAAGCAGGCGCTGGCGCGTGCGCGGGGCCGCTGGTGGTTGCGGCCTGCGTGCTCAAACAGGGCGACGCGGCGAAGCTCACCGAACTGACGGACTCCAAGCTGATGACGGCCAAGGCGCGGGACCGGGTCTACGACCTGGTCCTCGCCCGGGCCGTCGACTACTCGGTGATCGTCATCCCGACCGCCGAGGTCGACCTCTACGGCATCCGGGTGATGAACCTGGAGGGCATGCGCCGCGCGGCGGCCGCGCTCCGCGTGTCCCCGGGCTACATCCTCACCGACGGCTTCCGGGTCCCGGGTCTCACCGCCCCGAACACGGCGGTGATCAAGGGCGACCGCTCGGTGGCCTGCATCGCGGCCGCGTCGGTGCTGGCGAAGGTGACGCGGGACCGCATCATGGCGGGCCACCACGAGGACTTCCCCCACTACGGTTTCGACGTGCACAAGGGTTACAGCACGTCCGACCACCTCGCGGCGCTTCGCGAGCACGGGCCCAGCGACGTCCACCGCTGGTCGTACACGAACGTCGCGACGGTGGCCATCAAGCACGGCCTGCGCCCCGCGCGACCGGTCCTGCTGACCTACGCGGCCCTGGAAAAGGCCATCGAGGGCGGGTCCGCCGCCAGCCTGGCCGCGGTCCTCGACGAAGCACTCGAGCCACAACTCAGCCTGCCGCTGCATGCCCCGGCCGCGGGTGTGGGTCACAATGAACGCTCCGCCGGCGGAGCAGCAGCACGATCCCGAGGAGGGGCGCGGATTTCATGAGCGCAGAGGATCTCGAGAAGTACGAGACCGAGATGGAGCTCTCGCTGTACCGCGAGTACCGCGACATCGTCGGCCAGTTCTCGTACGTGGTGGAGACCGAGCGGCGGTTCTACCTGGCGAACGCGGTCGACGTCCAGGTCCGCGACGGCGGCGGTGAGGTGTACTTCGAGGTCCGCATGTCCGACGCGTGGGTCTGGGACATGTACCGCCCGGCCCGCTTCGTCAAGCACGTCCGGGTCATCACGTTCAAGGACGTCAACGTCGAGGAGCTCGACAAACCCGACCTCCGCCTGCCCGAGGACGGCCCGTTCTCGGGCTGAGTCCCGTCTTCGACAACCCGCGCCGGCTCATCCCTCCCGGATGAGCCGGCGCGGGTCTTTTCGCGGTCTTTTCGCGTGTCGGCCCTTCGGGCTCTCGCCTTAGCACAGCGGGCCGACAATCCGGGGCCTTCGCCGGCGTCCGGTGGAGAAGTTGTCCCCATCCCCCCGGTTGTCCACAGACCGGCGATCCGGGGCTGGTCCGGCCGTCCCGTGCCCTGGCATCGTCGAACGCACACGCACCGTGATCGCCGGGACCGCCCCGGTGACCGGCGCGGACCGACGAGGGGGCGAACACGATGACGGGCACCGACCAGCTCGCCAGACACCGGCGCGAACTGGGTGCCTGGGGCGAGGACCTCGCGCTCCGGTACCTGCGGGACCACGGCCTCGTCCTGCTCTGCCGCAACTGGCGCTGCCGCGAGGGCGAGCTCGACCTCGTCCTCACCGACCGCGCCCGCGTGATCTTCTGCGAGGTCAAGACCCGCTCCGGCACCGAATTCGGGCTCCCGACGGAGACGGTCACGGAGGAGAAGGCGGCCCGGGTCCGCCGCGCCGCCCAGCGCTGGCTCCGCGAGTTCCGCATCGGCTGGTGCCCGGTCCGCTTCGACGTCGTCACGGTCCTCGCCGAACCAGGCACCCGCCCCCGCCTGAACCACATCGAGGCGGCGTTCTGATGCCCATCGCGAAGGCATGGTCAGCGGCCCTTCTGGGCGTCGACGGCCGGGTGATCGAGATCGAGGCCGACCTCGGAGGCGGGCTGAGCCGGGTCACCCTCGTCGGTCTCCCCGACGCCGGGCTGCGGGAGGCGAAGGACCGCGTCCGCTCGGCCATCCGCAACTCCGGGCAGCCCTGGCCCGACGGCAAAGTGACGCTCGGCCTGTCCCCGGCGAACTTGCCGAAGGTCGGTTCGGCTTACGACCTCGGTATCGCAGCGGCCGTGCTCGCGGCCACCGGCGCTGTCCCGGCGACGCGGCTGCTGGGTACCGTGCTGCTGGGCGAACTCGCCCTGGACGGCCGGATCCGCGCGGTTCGCGGTGTCCTCCCGGGCCTGCTGGCGGCGCGCGCCGCCGGCTATGAACGTGCCGTCGTGCCTGCGGACTCCCTCGCCGAGGCCGGGCTGGTCGACGACATCGAAGTCGTGGGTGCCTCTCACCTGCGCGACCTGGCGGCCTGGCTGAAGAGCGAAGTCGAATTGGCGCGTCCGGAGCCTCCCGGCCCCCCAACGCCCCCGGAGGTGCCGGACCTCGCCGACGTCATCGGCCAGCCGGAGGGGCGCTGGGCCCTGGAGGTCGCGGCGGCGGGCGGGCACCACCTCCTGCTCACCGGGCCACCCGGCGTCGGCAAGACGATGCTGGCCAAACGGCTGCCCGGCCTGCTGCCACGGCTGTCGCCCGAGGAGTCCCTGGAAGTCACGGCGGTGCACTCGGTCGACGGCTCGTTGTCGAAGTCCTCGCCCTTGGTCACGGTCCCGCCGTTCGTCGCCCCGCACTATTCGATCTCCCTCGCGGCGCTGATCGGCGGCGGCAGCGGGATCGCGTTGCCCGGCGCGATCAGCCGGGCCCACCGAGGTGTGCTGTTCCTCGACGAAGTCTGCGAATTCGGCGGCCAGTGCCTCGAGTCGTTGCGGACGGTGCTCGAAGAGGGCGAGGTGCGCATCGCCCGGGTCAAGGGGTCGATCACCTATCCGGCACGGTTCCAGCTCGTCCTGGCCACCAACCCGTGCGCCTGCGCACCACCGAAGGACGCGGACTGTGTGTGCTCTCCGCTCGCCCGTCGCCGCTACCTCGGGCGGCTCTCCGGCCCGCTCCTCGATCGCGTCGACCTGAGAGTCCGGCTGCGGCCGCTGAGCGCCCTGAGCGCGCACGACACGGGCACGGCGGAATCGTCGGAAGTAGTCCGGGCGCGGGTGCTCGAGGCTCGCGAACGAGCCACCCACCGATGGCACGAGCACGGCTGGCGCTCGAACTCCGAAGTCCCCGGACCGGCTTTACGTCGCCAGTTCCCCCTGCCTCCGGCCGCGACGATGCTGCTCGACCGCGCGCTGGATCGCGGAGCCCTGAGCGGCCGAGGCGCCGACCGCTGTCTGCGCATCGCCTGGACCCTGGCAGACCTCGACGGCGAATCCAGACCAGGCGCCGAACAGGTCGGCTCGGCACTGGCGTTTCGCGAACGGGTGGCGGCATGAGCGCCACCCGCGTGGACCTGCCTTCGCCAGTCGCGCAGACCCGAAGGCGATTCACCAGCCGCCCGCAGCAGGACCTCCGGAGTTCGTGTCGTATCGCCGCGTCCTGGGCGGCGTCATCGTCCAGGCGTAGGCCCACGAACGCGGCCGAACCATTCCCGTCGGTCTTCCGGAAAGGAGCCACCGCATGACCGCCGATGAGCTCCGGCGGGCTCGCGCCTACCTGCTGCGCGTAGCCGAGCCTCCGACCCCGGCACTCGTCGCCTTCGTAGCCGAGCACGGTCCGGTCGAAGCCGCCGGGCGGGTTCGACGGGGCGACTGTCCGCCCGAGGTGCGCAAGGCCACCGAGGCGCGGCGGGACTACGACCTCGTCGCCCAGGACTTTGCGCGAGCCACCGCGGCGGGCGCCCGGCTGGTCGTGCCGGAGGACGACGAGTGGCCCGCCTGGCCGCTGCTCTCCCTGGACCTCGCCGCCCGGCGTGGGATCTCCGAGGCCGTACCGCCGCTCGCGTTGTGGGTGGCCGGCGAAGCCGCGCTCGGCACCGCCGCCGACCGCGCTGTGGCGGTCGTCGGTGCCCGCGCGGCCACCGAGTACGGCGAACACCATGCAGCCGAGCTGTCGTACGGGCTGGCCACCCGGGGCGTGCCCGTCTTCTCGGGCGCCGCCTACGGCATCGACGGCGCGGCGCACCGCGGCGCGCTCGCCGCCGAAGGGGTCACCGTCGCCGTGCTGGGCTGCGCCGTCGACGCGGGCTACCCGGCGGGCCACGTCGGCCTGCTGAGCCGGATCGTCCGGTCCGGCGGCGCGGTGGCCAGCGAATACCCGCCCGGCACGCCCCCGGCCCGGCACCGCTTCCTGGTCCGCAACCGGCTCATCGCCGCCCTCACCGAGGGCACCCTCGTGGTCGAGGCGGGGCGGCGCAGCGGCGCCCGCAACACCGCGAGCACCGCCGGCGCCCTCGGCAAGGTCGTGATGGCGTTGCCGGGGCCGATCTCGTCCGCGATGTCCGTCGGCTGCCACGACCTGATCCGCGACGCGCGGGCGACGCTGGTCTCGAGCGTCGACGAGGTCCTCGAGACCGTGGGCCGCTTCGGCGCCGCCGAGGGCACCGCCTCGGCCCGGCCGAGACGTCCCACCGACCGGCTGGGCCCCGAGGCATTGCGGGCCTACGAGGCACTGGCCGTGCGCACCGACCGGTCCGACGCCGAGATCGCGGCCGAATCCGGCCTGCCGCTGCGGCGGGTGCGGGCGCTGCTGCCGGAGCTGGAGATCGACGGATTCGCCGTCCGCGCCGAGGCGGGCTGGCGACGACGGAGGGAAAGCGCGTGAACGCCACGGATTCCGGGAGAAATCGTCGATGTGTTCGGCCGGACCGGTGGGCCCGCGTGGCGATCCTTGACCGGCGGCGGTTGTTCGCGCAGCGTGACAACCATGCCGTCACCACGCTCCGGCCGGGCCCGTCGTCCGGACCTGCGCGCCCTTCGGGCCGCGCTGCCCGAGCCGGTCCAGGCCGTCGTCACCGGGTACGAACGGCACCTCGGGCTCGAACGCGGCCTGTCCGCGCACACGGTCCGCGCGTACGTCGGCGACGCGGTGTCGTTGCTCGGGTTCGTCGTGGACGGCGGGGGCGGGCTTGCGGACCTGGACCTCGGCCGGCTGCGGGCGTGGCTCGCCGCCCAGCAGTCCGGCGGGGCGAGCCGGACGACGCTCGCCCGGCGGGCCGCGTCGGCGCGGACGTTCACCGCGTGGGCACACCGCACCGGGGTCCTGGCCACGGACCCGGGTGGCCGGCTCGCCGCACCGCGGGCGCACCGCACCCTGCCGGGGGTGCTGCGCGCCGGGCAGGCGGGGGACGTCATGCGGGCCTCGGCCGCCGGTGCGGCCGAACGTGATCCGGTCGCCCTGCGTGATCGCGCGATCGTCGAGCTGCTCTACGCCACGGGCATCCGCGTGTCCGAGTTGTGCGGGCTGGACGTCGGTGAAGCCGATTTCTCCCGTCGTGTCGTGACGGTCCTCGGCAAGGGCGGGAAGGAACGCGTCGTCCCGTTCGGCGTGCCGGCGGCGGCGGCCCTGACGGACTGGATCGAGGAGGGGCGGCCGAAGATCGTCGCCGAAACCGGTGGTGACAGCGTCGAGCCCGCACTTTTCCTTGGTGTCCGGGGCAAACGCGTCGACCCGCGCGCGGTGCGGCGCGTCGTGCACGACGCCGTCTCGGCGGTGCCCGGAGCAGCCGACATGGGGCCCCACGGCCTGCGCCATTCGGCGGCGACGCATCTGCTCGAAGGGGGTGCCGATCTCAGGAGCGTTCAGGAACTGCTTGGTCACGCTACGCTTGCCACGACGCAGCTCTACACTCATGTGACCGTCGACCGGTTGAAAGCGATCCATGACCGAGCGCACCCCAGGGCCTGAGGCGGCCGGGGGAGTCTCGCCGGGGTCGTCACCAGCGGGCCCGGCGGCGCACGCGCATCCGCACGAGCACGGAGACGACACTGAGCCGCATGCCGAGAACGACTGTGCAATGACCGCAGGACCGCACGTGACCGAAGCCACCGGAGTGACCACTCACGGTGAAGCCGCCGCGCCCGCGGAAGCCCGCGCCGGCTACGACGTCGACGCCGGGATCGCGGCGCTGTGGCGGCAGTTCGCCGACAGCCCCGACCAGGCGTCGCGCGATCGGCTCGTGCTGCACTACGCCCCGCTGGTCAAGTACGTCGCCGGCCGGGTCGGCACCGGCCTGCCCACCCACGTCGACGTGGGTGACCTCGTGCAGTCCGGGATCTTCGGGCTCGTCGACGCGATCGAGAAGTTCGACCCCGAGCGCGGCCTGCGCTTCGAGACGTACGCGATGCAGCGCATCCGCGGCGCGATCCTCGACAACCTGCGTTCGCAGGACTGGGTGCCGCGCGCGGTCCGGAGCAAGGCCAAGGAGGCCGAGCGCGCGATGGAGCGCCTCGGCGCCCGTCTGCACCGCACTCCGACCGACGCCGAGCTCGCTGCCGAACTCGGCATCGGCCTCGACAACCTGCGCGACTTCTACGGGCAGTTGCAGCTCACCAGCGTCGTCGCGCTGGAGGACCTGGTGGCCGCGGGCAAGGACAGCGGCTCCCTGGTCGACACGCTGCCCGACGACGACGCTGTCGACCCCGTCGCGGTGCTCGTCGACCAGGACAACCGCCGCCAGCTCGCCCAGGCCATCGCGCAGCTCACCGAGCGCGACAAGATCGTGGTCAGCCTCTACTACTTCGAGAGCCTGACCCTCGCCGAGATCGGCAAGGTCCTGGGCGTCACCGAGTCGCGGGTCAGCCAGCTGCACACCCGGGCGGTCATGCGCCTGCGCGCCAAGCTGGTCGAGCAGACCGGCACCTGATCAGGCACCACCTCCCCACGGCTTGAGCCGGTACTCGCCCACCTCACCGATCAGGGCCAAGGGGTCGACGTACTCGTCGCCGCGCCGGACGCCCCAGTGCAGGCAGGCCGCCACCGGGCAACCGGGGTGCCCGGCGAGGACGGTGCCGAGCACCTGGCCCCGGTAGACCTGCTCACCGACGGCCACCTTCGGCGCGACCGGCTCGTAGGTGGTCCGCAGGCCGCCATCGTGGTCGACGGAGAGCACGGGCCGCCCGCCCACGAGCCCGGCGAACACGACGACCCCCGCATCGGCGGCGAGCACCTCCTGCCCGGGCACGGCGGCCAGATCGACCCCGCGATGCCCGGCGCCGTAGGGCGTTTCGGGGGCGTCGAAGTATCGGGTCACCACCGGAACGGGTGAAAGTGGCCAGGACAGCCGCGACTGGCGGAGGGTTCGAGGAGCCTGAGCAGCTGGGCTGCCGCCCATCCCCGTGGGTGGTGCCGGGCCGCTCGACCACGGCTCGGCCGCGCTCACCTCACCCGTCCGGGCGGCAGTCGTCCCCAGGCCCACCGCGGAGGCCGGCACCTCCGCCGCAACCGGCCGCGCGGCCGGCGCCGGAAGCCGGGATCCCTCGGCCCCATCCGCCCCTCCGCACTCTCCGAATGGCACCATGACCAGGGCCGACAGGGTCACGAACCACCCCGCCGCCCAGCTCCGGAAACGACTGATCGACTCCACCTCTCCAGCCTGCGGCACCCCGCGGCCCCGTGGGGGCTTGCCGGTGAATCTGTGGACAACCGGAGGCGATGTGGACAACTCGGCCGCCGGTGGGGGAGGGGCTGGTGGCAGGGAGTAGAATCTTTTCCGCGGTCCGCGTCAGCGGGCTGACTTCGCGTGCACGTGCGCGTTCCCCGGCTGTGAACACCGGCCGGGCGGGTCGCACGGTGTCCGGCGGTCCCTGGGGTCTCACGCCGCAGGGTCCGGACACCGCCACGGGCACCAGGGCGAGCGGCCACCCGGCCGCGAGCGACAAAACCGAGCAGCGCGTCAGCGGCGAACCACCGCGGGCGCGCACGACACAGAAGAGGTGTGATTCCGGCAATGGCCGTCGTCACCATGAAGCAGCTGCTCGACAGCGGCGTGCACTTCGGGCACCAGACCCGCCGCTGGAACCCGAAGATGAAGCGCTACATCTTCACCGAGCGCAACGGCATCTACATCATCGACCTGCAGCAGACGCTGACCTACATCGACCGTGCGTACGAGTTCATCAAGGAAACCGTCGCGCACGGTGGCACGATCATGTTCGTCGGTACCAAGAAGCAGGCTCAGGAAGCCATCGCGGCCGAAGCCTCGCGCGTGGGCATGCCCTACGTGAACCAGCGCTGGCTCGGCGGCATGCTGACCAACTTCCAGACCGTGCACAAGCGCCTCCTCCGCCTGAAGGAGCTCGAGTCGCGGGAGCAGACCGGCGGCTTCGAGGGCCTCACCAAGCGCGAGATCCTGACGCTGACCCGCGAGAAGGACAAGCTCGAGAAGACCCTCGGCGGTATCCGCGACATGGCCAAGGTGCCGAGCATCGTGTGGATCGTCGACACCAAGAAGGAGCACATCGCCGTCGGCGAGGCTCGGAAGCTGAACATCCCGGTCGTCGCGATCCTGGACACCAACTGCGACCCGGACGAGGTCGACTACCCGATCCCGGGCAACGACGACGCGATCCGCTCCGCCGCGCTGCTGACCAAGGTCGTCGCCGAGGCCGCGGCCGCCGGTCTGATGGCCCGCTCCAGCCGCAACGGTGCTTCGGCCGACACGAAGCCGGAGCCGGGCGTCGCCGCGGACGAGCCGCTGGCCGAGTGGGAGAAGGAGCTGCTCGCCGGCTCCGAGACCGCCGCCGCCGACGCGACCGAAGCCGCCGCTGCCGTCGAGGCGGCCCCGGCCGAGGCCGCCACCGAGCAGGCGACCGCCTCCTCCTGATGCTCCACCGCCCGTGCGGCCGACCCACCGTGGCCGGCCGCACGGGTGCAGCACCAGCCAAAAACTTACGTACCTGAAATGGACGGATCCACCACAATGGCGAACTACACCGCCGCTGACGTGAAGCGCCTGCGCGAGATGACCGGCGCCGGCATGATGGACTGCAAGAAGGCGCTCGAGGAGAACGACGGCGACTTCGAGAAGGCCGTCGAGTTCCTCCGCATCAAGGGCGCCAAGGACGTCGGCAAGCGCGCCGAGCGCGCCACCGCCGAGGGCCTGGTCACCGGCGAAGGCGGTGTCCTGATCGAGCTCGACTCCGAGACCGACTTCGTCGCGAAGAACGCGGACTTCCAGGAGCTCGCCGCGAAGATCGTCGAGGTCGCGAAGACCGTCAAGACGAACGACGTCGAGGCGCTCAAGGCCGCCGAGCTCGACGGCAAGACCGTCAACGAGGTCGTCCAGGAGCTGTCGGCCCGCATCGGCGAGAAGCTCGAGCTGCGCCGCGTCGTGGCCTTCGAGGGCCAGACCGCGACCTACCTGCACCGCCGCGGCTCCGACCTGCCGCCGGCCGTCGGTGTGCTCGTCGAGTTCACCGGTGACGACGTCGACGCCGCCCGCGGTGCCGCCATGCAGGTCGCCGCGCTGCGCGCGAAGTACCTGACCCGCGAGGAGGTGCCGGCCGAGATCGTCGAGAACGAGCGCCGCATCGCCGAGCAGACCGCCCGCGAGGAAGGCAAGCCGGAGCAGGCTCTGCCGAAGATCATCGAGGGCAAGGTCAACGCCTACTACAAGGACAACGTCCTGCTCGAGCAGCCGTCCGTCAAGGACAACAAGAAGACCGTCAAGGCTCTGCTCGACGCGGCCGGCGTCACGCTGACCAAGTTCGCCCGTTTCGAGGTCGGCCAGGCCTGAGGCCAGGTCCGGGCGTAGGTTTCACCCAGTGCCCCGTCTCCGTCCATCGGGGACGGGGCACTGTCGAATCTAAAAGAACAATTGCACGGTCGAGGGGCGTAGGAGGCGACATAGATGGGTGACCGGGTCGAGGGTGGCTACCGGCGGGTGCTGCTGAAACTGGGCGGCGAAATGTTCGGCGGTGGTTCGATCGGCGTCGATCCGGATGTCGTCCACTCGGTCGCGCAGCAGATCGCCGACGTCGCGCGCACCGGAGTCCAGGTCGCGGTCGTGATCGGCGGCGGCAACTACTTCCGCGGCGCGGAGCTGTCGCAGCGCGGCATGGACCGCGACCGCGCCGACTACATGGCGATGCTGGGTACCGTGATGAACTGCCTGGCGCTGCAGGACTTCCTGGAGAAGGAGGGCCTGCCCACCCGCGTGCAGACCGCCATCACGATGGGCCAGGTCGCCGAGCCCTACATCCCGCGCCGCGCCGAGCGGCACCTGGAAAAGGGCCGCGTCGTGATCTTCGGCGCCGGGGTCGGCATGCCGTACTTCTCCACCGACACCGCGGCCGCGCAGCGGGCGCTCGAGCTGGGCTGCGAAGCCGTGCTCATGGCGAAGGCCGTCGACGGCGTCTACACCGCGGACCCGAAGGCCGACCCCACCGCCGAGATGTTCCGCGAGATCACCCACCGCGAGGTGCTGGAGCGCGACCTCAAGGTCGCCGACGCGACGGCGTTCAGCCTCTGCATGGACAACAACATGCCGATCATCGTGTTCAACCTGCTCACCGAGGGGAACATCGCCCGCGCGGTGAGTGGTGAAAGAATCGGCACGTTGGTCAGCACCCCCGCCGACGGGGTACCGGCCTAGACCTGCTGGGATCAGCAAGCGCCACACCATCACAACACCGGGAGTAGCCGTGATCGACGAGACCCTCCTCGACGCCGAGGAGAAGATGGAAAAAGCGGTGGCCGTCGCCAAGGACGACCTGACCTCGGTGCGCACCGGCCGGGCGACTTCGTCGATGTTCTCGCGCATCGTGGTCGAGTACTACGGTGCGCCGACCCCGCTGAACCAGCTGGCCAGCGTGAACGTGCCGGAAGCCCGGATGGCGCTGATCAAGCCCTACGACCAGACCCAGCTCGGTGCCATCGAGAAGGCCATCCGCGAGTCCGACCTCGGGGTCAACCCGAGCAACGACGGCCAGGTCATCCGGATCGTCATCCCGCAGCTCACCGAAGAGCGGCGCAAGGAGATGGTCAAGGTCGCCAAGAGCAAGGGCGAGGACGCGCGGGTGACCATCCGCAGCATCCGCCGCAAGGCCAAGGAAGAGCTCGACCGCATCGGCAAGGACGGCGAAGCGGGCGAGGACGAGGTCGTGCGCGCGGAGAAGGAACTGCAGAACCTCACGGACACGTACTCGCACAAGGTCGACGAGCTGGTCAAGCACAAGGAAGCCGAGCTGCTCGAGGTCTGATGGCACAGGTGAGCGAGGAACGCGAGGACCGGGTGGACGCCACCGGAGAGCAACCGGCCGACGCCGGGGCTCCGGCGACCTCGGAAACGGGCCGGGCGGCGGAGACGCCGACCGGCCCGCTGGCTGCGGGAACCGGTGAAGCGAGCCGGTTGTCGGCCGCCGGAACCGCCGCGGCCGAGACGCCGACCTCGGAAACCGGTGAGACGAGCCGGTTGTCGGCCGCTGGAACCACCGCGGCCGAGACGCCGACCCGGGAACCCGCGACTCCCGAGACCGCCACCCCGGAGGCCAAGAAGGCCTCCAAGGCCGGCCGCAACCTGCCCGCCGCCATCGGGGTTGCCCTGCTGCTCGGCGCCGCGATCATCGTTTCCCTGCTCACCGTGCGCTTCCTGTTCATCGGGATCATCGCGGTCGCGATCGCGGTCGGCACCTTCGAGTTCGCCGGGGTGCTGCGCCGGGTCGCCGACACGCGGGTCGCGATGATCCCGGTGCTCGTCGGCGGGCAGGCGATGATCTGGCTCGCCTGGCCGTTCGGCCGGGAAGGCGCGCTCACCGCGTTCGTCCTCACCGTCCTCGCCTGCCTGCTGTGGCGGCTGCCCGGCGGCGCGAAGGGCTACCTGCGCGACATCAGCGCGTCGGTGTTCGCCGCCGCCTACCTGCCGCTGTTCGGCGCCTTCGCGGCGATGCTCGTGCCGCCGTCGGACGGCGTCGGGCGCGTCCTCACCTTCCTGATCGGCGTCGTCGCCTCCGACACCGGCGGGTACATCGCCGGCGTGCTCGGCGGCAAGCACCCGATGGCGCCCACCATCAGCCCGAAGAAGACCTGGGAAGGCTTCGGGGGTTCGCTGGTCGGTGGCGTCGTCGCCGGGGCGCTGACGCTGAGCCTGCTGCTCGACGGCCACGTCTGGCAGGGCGTCATCTTCGGCGTCGCGATCGTCCTGACCGCGACCCTGGGCGACCTCGTCGAGTCGCTGATCAAGCGCGACCTCGGCGTCAAGGACATGGGCACGCTCCTGCCCGGGCACGGCGGGATCATGGACCGCCTCGACTCGCTGCTGCCCTCGGCCGTGGTGTCCTGGCTGCTGCTCTCGGCGTTCGTGCCCGTCGGCTGACCTGCGGTGGGAGCCCTCGCCTACCAGCGGTAGGCAACGGTTCGTGGACCGCCGAAGCGTCCGTGGGTTTCACTCGGGGCATGCTCACCGAACCCCGCGCCCCGGCGAAGCTCGCCCTCACCGCCGTGTGCCTGGGCTTCCTGATGATCACGCTCGACGCGACCATCGTGAACCTGGCGCTCCCCGCGATCGGCGACGACCTCGGCGAATCCTCGACGGCTGCGCTCCAGTGGGTCGTCGACGCTTACACCGTCACCCTCGCCGCGTTCCTGCTCACCTGGGGCGCCGCCGGCGACCGGTGGGGGTCGCGCCGCGTCTTCGAAGCGGGTGTCGCCGTCTTCGTGATCGCCAGCATCGGCTGCGCGCTCGCGGGAGACGTGCCGTGGCTGATCGCGGCACGGGCGGTGCAGGGTGCCGGGGCCGCCGCGCTGCTGCCGTCGTCGCTCGCCCTGATCGTCCACCAGTTCCCGGACGCACGCGAGCGGGCCCGTGCCCTCGGCGTGTGGGGCGGGATGAGCGGCGCCGGGCTCGCCGCCGGGCCCGTGCTCGGCGGGCTCGCGGTCGGCCTCGCCGACTGGCGGCTGGTCTTCGCGGTCAACGTCCCGGTCGGGATCGTCGCCATCGTCCTGACGCGCCGCGCGGTCACGGAACCGCCGCGCCACGCCTCGACCCGGCTCGACCTCGCCGGGCAGGTCTTCGGCACGGCGTCGCTGGCGGGGTTCGTCGCCGGGTTCATCGAGTCGGGGCACGCCGGCTGGGCCGCGCCCTCGACCCTGGCCCTGCTCGCCGGGGGAGTGGTTGCGGGCGGCGTGTTCGTGGCGGTCGAGCGGCGCGTCCCCGAGCCCGTGCTGCCCCTCGCCGTCCTCAAGATCAGGAACTTCGCGGTGGCGACCGGGATCGGCGGCCTGTTCAACTTCTGCCTCTACGGCACGCTCTTCAGCCTCGCGCTGTACCTCCAACGCGTCTGGACGCTCGGCGCGCTCGCCGCCGGGCTCGCGCTGGTGCCGCTGACGACGGTGGTCGCGCTCAACGCGTTCTTCAGCGGCCGCCTCACCGGGCGCTTCGGCCCGCGCGTGCCGATGGCCGTGGGCGCGCTGGCCGGGCTCGCCGGCTCGGCCGGCTTCGCGCTGCTGCCCGCGGACCGCGCGCTCGTGCCGTTCGTCGTGGCCTCGGTCGTCTTCGGCGGCTGCTCGCTGGCGATGCCCGCGATGACGTCGCTGGCGATGAACTCCTTGCCGGGCAAGGCCGGGCTGGCCGCCGGCGTGCTCAACGCGTCGCGCCAGACCGGCGGCGCGATCGGGGTCGCGCTCGTGGGCGCGCTGCTCCCGGCCGCCGGGATGTGGCTGGTCGCGGCCGCGTACGCGCTCGTCGCCGGGTTGGTGCTGCTGACGCGTCAGTCGTCGTAGGGGTCGTCGACCTCGGCGCGGCCCCAGCCCTCGGTGACGCGCGAGTGGTCGATCACCGCGAAGACGGCGCCTTCCGGGTCGGCGAGGATCGACATCCGGCCGAACGGGGTGTCGTACGGCTGGATCACGACGGTGCCGCCGTGCATGAGCGCCTCACCGGCGACCGCGTCGACGCCGCGCGCCGGATCGATGTCGAAGTAGACGAGCCAGTGCGGCGGGGTGTCGAGGCTGTACTCCGACCCCATCACGTACCGGTACAGCACCGGCTCGTGCTCGATGAGCCATTCGACGTAGTCGAGGGATTCGCCGTCGCCGATCTGGTGGCTGCCGTAGGTGAACAGCTTGGTGTAGAAGTGGTCCGCCGCGACGCCGTCGTGGGTGTTGAGGTCCGCGCCGCTGAACGTGTTGGGGATCCCGGTGACGAACTCCCAGTCCGGCGGTACCTCCCAGAACACCACCGGCGCGCCGCACGCGTCGAAGGCGTGCAGGATCGTGCCGCGCTCCGGGATCGGCGCCGGGCCGAGGGTGATCCGCCCGCCGAGGTGCTCCACCCATTCGGCCGCGCTGGCGGTGTGCGGCACCGACAGGTGCGGCATCCAGCCCAGCGGCGCGCCCTGTGCGGCGCGGTAGAGCCCGCCGACCGGCAGGTTGTTGAGCGTCGCGATGGCGTAGCGGCCGTCGGACGTCGCCGGATCCCGTTGAGTGGTGTACGTCCAGCCGAAGAGGGCACCGTAGAATCTCTCCGCGATGGCCTGCTCGCGGCAGGCCAGCTCGATCCAGCACGGAATTCCGGCCGGGACCGGGGACGGGGTACTGGACGGGCCGAATGCCATGAAGTGCTCCTCCCGAGACCCACCGAATTCTAGGCGTGATCCGTGAGTTTTCCGCCAAGATTTCGACGCCGGAGAATCACTCCCGGCCGACAGGCCCCGGAAGGAGCAGCGGGTGCGGTGGTCGTCGCGGCGCACGGAGGTCGTGCCGAGCCCGAACATCTGGTACTACCAGGCCGATTACGAGCTGGAGAACCGCGCGCAGGACAGCGCCGGCGAGATCTGGCGCGTGTTGCGCGAGGAGTGCGACTGGACCGGCCGTGACGTGCTGGACGTCGGCTGCGGCGACGGCTTCCACCTGCCGCGATTCGCCCGCGACGCGCGATCGGTGCTCGGGGTGGAGCCGCACGAGCCGCTGGTGCGAAGCGCGCTGAAGCGGGTGAGCGGACTGCCGAACGCGGACGTCAAGCTGGGCCGGGCCCAGCGGTTGCCGGTCCGCACCGCGAGCGTCGACGTCGTCCACGCGCGCACGGCGTACTTCTTCGGGCCCGGCTGCGAGCCCGGGCTGGCGGAGGCCGAGCGGGTGCTGCGGCCGGGCGGGGCGATCCTCATCGTCGACCTCGACGTGACCAGCGAGCCCTACGGCGGCTGGATGCGCGCCGACCTACCGCACTACGACCCGGCCGCCGTCGAACGGTTCTTCGCCAGGGCCGGGTTCGGCTGCCGCCGGGTCGCCACCGAGTGGCGCTTCGCGACCGCCGCGGACCTCGAAGCGGTGCTGAAGATCGAGTTCAGCAAGCCCGTGGCCGAACAGGCGATCGCGGAGTCCTTGCAGCGTAACGGGAATCGCGCGCGGGACCTGACGCTGCCGGTGGGCTACCGCGTGCACACGCGGGTCAAGCCCACCGGCCTCGTCCTGCCAGGTCACTCGGCTGCTTCTTCCGGAGCCGAGGATTCGTCTTCGTCCTCGCCGAGGATGCCGTAGAGCGAGCGCCGGGCGTCGTTGAGGACCTCGGCCGCGCGGGCCTGCTGGCTCTCGGTGCCCGCGCGCATGATCTGCACGACGGCGGCGGCCAGGTTCTTGCCCGCCTTGGCGAGCCCGATCTCACCGGGGTCGACGTCCTGCGCGATCTGCTCCCACGGCGGGGTGCTGTCCTGCGCTTCCGCGGCGGCGCGGCCGGCGTCGGTCAGCTCGAAGAGCTTCTTGCCGTGCTCGTCCTTGCTGATGACCAGGCCTTCGTCGGCCAGCAGCTGCAGTGTCGGGTAGACCGAGCCGGGGCTCGGCCGCCAGAAGCCGCCGGAGCGCTCGCCGATCTCGCGGATGATCTCGTAGCCGTGCCGGGGCTGCTCGGCGAGCAGCGCCAGGATCGCGGCGCGGACGTCACCGCGGCGGCTGCGCCGTCCGCCGTGACCCCGCCTGCCCGGTCCGTGGCCGCGACCGCGTCCACCGGGGCCGAAGCCCGGGGGGAACTCGCCGAAACCACCGAAGGGGCCGAAAGGTGCGCGCCCACGCTCGTGGGCGAAGGGGTGTCGTTGCCTACGCATGTCTGTGTTCCTTTCTCGAACTGTTGCGACACGTTCACGATATATCGGAAACAGTCGCCTGGCAACCCGCTGCCGGTGATGCCGCTCACGCAACTTGAGAGCTCAAGTTCCGCCGCCTAGGGTAGGCAAGCCTAAACACCTGTTAGCAAAGGTAACTTCCTGTGCGGACCCGCTCGCTCCCGCTCACGGCCGGGCTGCTGGTCCTCGCGGCGGCCGTCGTGGCCGCCGTGCTGCTCAGCATCGCCGTCGGCACCCGCGGCCTGAGCCCGGGCACCGTGCTGGACGCGCTCGTCCGCTTCGAGCCAGGCAACCCCGACCACCTCGTGGTCCGCGAACTCCGGCTCCCGCGCACCCTCGCCGGCGTGCTCGCCGGCGTCGCGCTGGGCCTGTCCGGGGCCGTCATCCAAGGGGCGACGCGCAATCCCCTGGCCGATCCCGGCCTCCTCGGCGTCAACGCGGGCGCGGCCCTCTTCGTCGTCCTCGGCATCGGCACGTTCGGCATCACCAGCGTCGGCGGCTACGTCTGGTTCGGCTTCGCGGGCGCCGCGGCGGCCGGGGCGGTCGTCTACGGCGTCAGCTCGCTCGGCCGGGCCGGCGCGACACCGGTGAAGCTCGCGCTGGCCGGCGCCGCGGTGACGGCGGCACTGGCTTCGGTGACGAGCGCGCTGCTGCTCACCGACGCCACGACGTTCGACCAGTACCGGTTCTGGCAGGTCGGCTCGCTGACCGGCCGGGACGCGGCGACGATCACCCAGGCCGTGCCGTTCGTGCTGGCCGGCGTCGTGCTCGCGCTCGTCGCCGCCCGGCAGCTCAACGCGCTCGCCCTCGGCGAAGACGTCGCCCGCTCGCTCGGCCAGAACGTGCCGGTGGCGCGGCTGGTGTGCGCGCTCGCCGTCGTCGTCCTCTGCGGGTCGGCGACGGCGATCGCCGGGCCGATCGCGTTCGTCGGATTGACGGTCCCGCACGCGGCGCGGCTGCTCACCGGACCCGACCACCGCTGGCTCCTCCCGTACTCCGCGTTGATGGCGCCGCTGCTCCTGCTCGTGTCCGACGTCGTCGGCCGCGTGGTCGCGCGCCCGGCCGAGGTGCAGGTCGGGATCATCACCGCGCTCGTCGGTGCGCCCGTGTTCGTCTTCCTGGTGCGCCGCCGGAAGGTCGTGGCGGTGTGAACGCTGTGGAGGTGGTCGCCGCCGCGCGTCGCCGGGGTGCCGTGCGGGCCCGCGCGGTGTCGCTCCTGCTGGTCCTGGCGATCGTCGTCGTCTTCGCGGTTTCCCTGGCGGTGGGCGACTTTCCCGTTCCGCTCGGCGACCTGCCCGGCCTCCTCTTCGGCGGCGACGGCGTCGGCCGCGCGGCCTACGTCGTCACGGAACTCCGCCTGCCGCGCGCGGTCACCGGCGTCCTCGTCGGCGTCGCCTTCGGGACGTCCGGGGCGCTCTTCCAGCGCCTGCTGCGCAACCCCCTGGCCAGCCCGGACGTCATCGGCGTGACCCAGGGCGCGAGCGCGGCGGCGGTCGTCGCGATCGTGCTCTTCGGCGCCGCCGGCCCGGTGGTCTCGGCCGCGGCGCTGGCCGGCGCGGTCCTCACCGGCGCCACGATCTACCTGCTCGCCCGCCGCGGCGGCGTCCACGGCTACCGGCTCGTCCTCGTCGGCGTCGGGGTCGGCGCGGTCCTGACCAGCGTCGTCTCGTACCTGATGACCTGGGCCGACGTCACCCTCGCGCAGCAGGCGCTGGTGTGGCTGACCGGCAACCTCAACGGCCGCGGCTGGGACCACGCGCTCCCGCTCGCCGCCGCCCTCGCCGTCCTGCTGCCGGCGGCCCTGCTGCAGAGCCGCGCGCTCACCGGGTTGCAGCTGGGCGACGACACCGCGGCCGGGCTCGGCCTGCGCGTCGAACGCAGCCGGCTGACCCTGCTGCTGGTCGCCGTCGCGCTCGCCGCCTTCGCGACGGCGGCCGCGGGGCCCGTCGCGTTCGTCGCGTTCGTCGCCAACCCGATCGCGACCCGGCTGGTCGGCGGCGCCCGCGCGGGACTCGTCCCCGCCGCCCTGACCGGCGCGCTCGTGGTGCTGCTGGGCGACTTCGCCGCCCAGCACCTGCTCGGCGCGCAGCTGCCGGTCGGCGTCGTCACCGGCGCCGTCGGCGCCCCGTACCTGCTGTGGCTCCTGGCCACCGCCAACCGCGCCGGGCGCATGTGAGAGGAACGCCGTGACCCTGCACACCGAAAACCTCGACCTCGGCTACGGGCCGCTGCGCGTGGTCAAGGACCTCTCCGTGCGCATCCCCGAAGGCAAGATCACGATGATCGTCGGGACCAACGCCTGCGGGAAGTCGACGCTCCTGCGGGGCCTGGCGCGCCTGCTGACCCCGACGGCGGGCGCGGTCTACCTCGACGGCAAGGCCATCACGTCGTTGCGCAGCAAGGACGTCGCCACCGTCCTCGGCCTGCTGCCGCAGTCGCCGACCGCGCCCGACGGCATCACCGTCGCCGACCTCGTCGGCCGCGGCCGCTACCCGCACCAGGGGATGTTCCGCCGCTGGAGCGCCGAAGACGACGAAGCCGTGGCCCGCGCGATGCTCGCGACCGACACCGTCGAGCTGGCGCAGCGCCCGGTCGACGAGCTGTCCGGCGGGCAGCGCCAGCGCGTCTGGATCGCCATGGCGCTGGCGCAGCGGACGCCGTTGCTGCTGCTCGACGAGCCCACGACGTTCCTCGACATCGCCCACCAGGTCGAGGTCCTCGACCTGCTCGCCGAGCTGAACGCCGAGGACGGCCGGACGATCGTCATCGTCCTGCACGACCTCAACCTGGCCGCCCGCTACGGCGACCACCTGATCGCGATGAAGGACGGCCGGATCGCCGCCGAGGGCGCGCCCGCCGACATCCTCACCGCCGACCTCGTCGCCGACGTCTTCGGCATGCCCTGCCGGATCATCGCCGACCCGGTCTCCGCCACGCCCATGGTCGTCCCGATCGGCCGGCGGCGGGCCACCCCTCCGGAAGAAGGAACCCCCGATGCGTCCTAAGTGGACTCGATCGATCGCCGTGCTGGCGTCGGTCGCCCTCCTCGCCGCCTGCGGCCAGCCGTCGAAGCCGAGCAGTTCGGGCGTCGGCGACCAGGACGTCGCCACCGGCGGCCGGCTGTTCTCGACCGCGGACAGCGAGACGGCGAAGCTCGGCGCGGACGTCGGACCGGGCGTCTTCCCGCGGACCGTCACGCACGCGCTGGGCAAGACTAAGCTCGACAAGAAGCCCACGCGGGTCGTGGTGCTCGACAGCGGCGAGCTCGACGACGTCCTCGCGCTCGGCGTCACGCCGGTCGGCATGGCCACGACGGCCGGGCAGAGCGGTGTGCCGTCGTACCTCGCCGACCGCGTCCAGGGCATCCCGACGGTCGGGGACATCAACAACCTCAACCTCGAGGCGATCGCGGCGCTGACGCCGGACCTGATCGTCGGCAGCAAGCTGCGCGCCAACGACCTCTACCCGCAGCTGTCGAAGATCGCGCCGACGGTGTTCAGCATCCGGCCAGGGTTCCCGTGGAAGGAGAACCTGCTGCTGGTGGGGGCCTCGCTCGGCGACGAGACGAAGGCCGTCGGGCTGCTGAACGACTACCAGAAGCGCGCGAACGAGGTGAAGGCCGGGATCAAGGGCGCACCGAAGGTCTCGCTGCTGCGGTTCCTCTCCGGCAACATCCGGCTCTACGGCAACCTGTCGTTCATCGGCGTGGTCCTCAAGGACGTCGGCATCGCGCGGCCGGCGAACCAGAACATCAACGAGCTCGCGGCGCAGATCTCCAAGGAGCGCATCGACGAGGCCGACGCCGACTGGATCTTCTACTCCAGCTACGGCGCGGGTCCGAGCGCGGACGAGAAGGCCGTCACGAGCAGCGGGCTGTGGGCCGGGCTGGGTGCGGTCAAGGCGAAGCATGCGATCCCGGTCGCCGACGAGGTGTGGTTCCTCGGTCTCGGCCCGATCGGGGCGATGAAGGTCCTCGACGACCTCAAGAAGTATCTCGGCTGAGAAGATCGGCTCGTGCCGGAAACCATCGACGAGATCGACGCGCGCCTCCTGCAGGCGCTGGGGGAGGACCCGCGGTCCACGGCGGTCGCGCTGGCCGAGCGGCTGGGCCTGTCCCGCAACACGGTGCAGGCCCGGCTCGCGCGGCTGGAGCAGCGCGGCGTGCTCGGGACGTTCGAACGCCGCATCGACCCCGCGCGGCTGGGCTACCCGCTGCGGGCCTTCGTCAACGCGATGGTCGACCAGCGGCGCCTCGCCGAGGTGGCCGAAGCCCTCGCGGCGATCCCCGAGGTGACCGAGGTGTGCGGCCTGACCGGGGCGAGCGACCTGATGGTGCAGGTCGTCGCCGTCGACGCCGACAACCTCTACCGGATCGCCGGGCACATCCTCGCGTCGCCCGGGGTGGAGCGGACGAACATCTCGCTCGTCATGCGCGAGCTCGTCCCGTACCGGCTGACGCCCCTGCTGGAGCGCGTGCATTCTGCGCACCCGGAGACCTGAGCCGTCCGGTTCCGGTGGGCATTCTGCTCACTTCCGGTGGCATCGGTTGTGCGATGCGTTCACCAGTGCTGTCCTGGTGGGCGCTTCCTGCACGAAAGGTGTCGACGATGACCCATGCCCCCGTGACCGCCCCGGCGCTCACCGCGATCGAGCAGCGGGTCCTGTGGCTCGCCACGGCGATCGTGCACCAGGCCAACCGGGTCCGGCCCAACCCGTCCGGGCTCAAGGTCGGCGGGCACCAGGCGTCGTGCGCGTCACTGGTCTCGATCATGACGTCACTGTGGTTCCGGCACCTGCGGCCCGAGGACCGCGTCTCGGTGAAGCCGCACGCGTCGCCGGTGCTCCACGCGATCAACTACCTGCTCGGCGAGCTCGACGAGGCCTACCTGCCGACGCTGCGCGAGTTCGGCGGCCTGCAGAGCTACCCGAGCCGCGCCAAGGACCCCGACCCCGTCGACTACTCGACCGGCTCGGTCGGCATCGGCGCGACCGCCCCGATCTGGGGTGCGCTGGCGCGTCGCTACCTGACGACCCGGGGCTCTTCCGCCGGCACCGGACGGCAGTACTCCCTGGTCGGCGACGCCGAGCTGGACGAGGGCGCGATCTGGGAGGCCATTCTCGACCCCGGCGTCGCGGAACTCGGCGAGATCGTCTGGATCGTCGACCTCAACCGCCAGTCCCTCGACCGCGTCGTCCCGAACATCGCGGCCGGGCGGCTGCAGGGCATGTTCGACGCCGCCGGCTGGCAGGTGCTGACGCTGAAGTACGGCCGGCTGCTGGAGGAGCTGTTCACCCGGCCAGGCGGCGCCGAGCTGCGGGCGCGGATCGACGGGATGCCGAACCCCGAGTACCAGCGGCTGCTGCGCTGCGACGCCGCGCAGGTGCGGGACCGGCTGCCCGCGGGCAATGCCGCCTTGGCTGCGTTGGTCGCTTCGCTGGACGACGAGACGCTGCTGGCCGCCATCCGCAACCTCGGCGGCCACGACCTCGGCTCGCTCGACGAGGTCTTCGCGTCGATTTCGGACGACCGGCCGACGGTGATCTTCTGCTACACCGTCAAGGGGCGCGGGCTGCCCACGCAGGGGCACCCGCAGAACCACTCGTCGCTGCTGACGGTGTCACAGATGGAGGAGCTGGCGGCGTCTCTGGGGACGGACCTCACGTCGCCGTGGGAGGGCTTCGCCGAGGGATCGCCTGAAGCCGCCTTGTGCGCTGAAGTCGCTTCGCGCCTTCGCCGTGAAGACGTTCCTTCGCTGCCTTCGGTGGACCTGCCCGTCGACATCGGGCGTACGCCGTCCGGGACCGCTACGACGCAGGCGGCGCTTGGACGCGTCCTGCTCGACCTGACGCGCGAAGCACCTGAAGCGGCGAAGCGCGTTGTGACGGTCAGCCCCGACGTCAGCTCGACGACCAACCTGGGCGGCTGGGTCAACAAGGTCGGCGTCTGGTCGGCGACCGAGCGCCGCGACTGGTTCGAGGACGACCCCGAGACGATCATGCACTGGCGCGAGAAGCCGACCGGCCAGCACGTCGAACTGGGCATCGCCGAGACGAACCTCGTGGGGTTGCTGGGCGAGCTCGGTGCCACCTGGAGCCGGTGGGGCGAGCCGCTGCTGCCGATCGGCGTGATGTACGACCCGTTCGTCGAGCGCGCGCTCGAGCCGTGGTCGTTCGGCATCTACGCGGGCGGGCAGTCGATCCTCATCGGCACGCCGTCCGGCGTCACGCTGGCCCCGGAAGGCGGCGCGCACCAGTCGATCACCACGCCGTCGATCGGCATCGAGCAGCCCGGCTGCGTCAGCTACGAACCGGCGTTCGCGATCGACACCGAGTGGACGCTGCTCGCCGCGCTCGGCCGGCTCGGCAAGCCGGGCGGCACGTCGTCGTACTTCCGGCTGTCGACCCGGCCGGTCGACCAGACGCTCGCGGCGGTGCCCGCGGACCCCGCCGCCCGCGAACGCCGTCGCCGCCAGGTCGTCGCGGGCGCGTACCTGCTGCGGCGGGCCGCTTCACCCGCAGTCACGCTGGCGGCGATGGGCGCGCTGGTGCCGGACACCCTGGCGGCGGCCGAGCGGCTGGCCCAGGTCGGCGTCGAGGCCGACGTCGTCTGCGTCACCAGCCCGGGCCTGCTGTTCGAGGCAGTTCAGGCCCGGTCCGGCCGGGGGAGCGCCGAGTCGTGGATCCTCGACCAGGTCTTCCCGGCGTCGCGGGCGAAGCCGCTGGTCACGGTCCTCGACGGCCACCCGCACACGCTGGCGTTCCTCGCCGGGGTCAACCGGGTGCCGTCGGTCGCGCTGGGCGTCACGGGCTTCGGCCAGTCCGGGTCGCTGGAGGACGTCTACCGCCACCACGGCATCGACACCGACGCGATCATCCGGGCCGCCCTCGACGTCGTGGCCCAGCCGAAGGTGGCGCCGGCGAGCAGGGCGTCCATCTTCGCGTTCCAGTCGGGGTGAGCCCCGTACTGGACGACGAGGATCTTGCTCGTCGGCAGCCACCACATGCGGACCTCGTTGTTCTGGGTCTCGTCCTTGCAGGTGACCTGCCAGTGGCCGTACTCGGCGGTCTTCGGCCCGATCGGCTTGAAGCCGGACTCGACGAGGTTGCTGCCGGTCGCCTCGGCGCCGTCCCCGGGCGGCGAGGCGGGGGTGATGCAGGTGGGGACGTCCGTGCCGGTGTACCAGCCGAAGGGCCGCTTCGCGCTCGGCAGGTTGATGGGCGCGTTGGGGTCCGAAGTCGCTTCGCGGAGGTCCAGGAACCGGGCTTCGCAGACGATCGTGCCTTCGCTGACGCAGCCGTCGAGCAGGCCGTCCTGGCTCTTGTTCGTGTACTTCGCGCCGACGGGCAGGGCGAAGTGCATGGTCCCGACGACGACCTGCGGCCCGGCGGCCTTCGTCACGGTCGGGACGGGTTGCGCCTGACCCGCGGTCGACGTGGTGCAGGCGGCGGCGCTCAGGGCCACCGCGGCGACCAGGACGATGTGCCGGAAGGACACGGGCTCACCTCTTTCGTCAGGCCTTGGACTCCCCGGCGGCCTTCCCGGTTTCACCGGTGACCTGGGGTACACCCGGCCAGGGTGGCTCGTGGGACACCGGTCAGGTTATGACTGCCCTCCCCCTCGTCTTCGACGCCCCCAAGCGTGGCCCGGGCGGTGGACGGCGCTCGTCGCCCGTCCCGAGCTGATCCCATCGGCGGCGGAGGGCCACGAGGTCAACCACCACGTCGCGTTCGGCTCCGGTGACCACCACCGCGCGCGGGCCGCGACGAGCGCGGCCAGCAGGTCGTCGGCGGGCTCGGCCCGGCGCTGCGCTGCCCGACCAGCGTGTTCAGGGCGCCCGCCGGCCTTCCGCGGGTGTCACGGTTCCGCCCGAGGCGACCAGCGTTTCGGTGCACTCGCGCACCATCGGGTGCTCGCCCGGCGGCACGCCGAGCAGCTCGCTGATCACCACCACAGGCAGTTCAGGCCACCGCCGAGGCGAAGTCCACGGACGGGCTGATGCCGTCGAGGAGCGTGTCGGCGATTTCCTGGATCCGGGGCTGGAGCAGCTCCACCCGGCGGCCGGTGAACGCCTTGGCCACCAGCGCCCGGATCCGGTTGTGCTCGGGCGGGTCCATCGCCGGCAGGTTGCCCGCCGGTTCGAAGCCGGGACGCCCGCGCGGCACGTCCGCCCCGGCCGCGGCGGCGCGCGAGAACGAAGGGGTAGGGGACAGCCCGGACCTCCATCGCCTCATCGTGCGGCACCCGTGGGCGGCGGCGTACCGCCCACGGTCAGGTCGTCCACGGTGCCGGAGCCGAGTTGCGAAGGCCGCGTCGCCGTCGGCGGTCAGGCGGCCGGGGTGATGAGGAGGGGGAACTCGCGGTCGACGACGCACAGGGCCGTGGTGGCCCACATCGCGAGCGAGCTGCCCACGCACCGCCCGCCCGGCGCGGATTCCGCCTGGGCGGAAGCCGTTCCGGTCGCCCCGAGGAGGACTCCGGTCGTGAACACCAAGGCACCGATCGTGGCAGTGATGCGTCGCATGGCGATACTCCTGTCCTAGAGCCGGTTTCCGGTTTGCTCGTACCGCCGGGGAGTGCCCCGGAACCCGCGCGGCAGAACGGATCGGCGGCCCATGGCACCGTCTCGGGTGACACCCACTGGAGCCTCACCAGTCACCCCCCTCGGGGTGCCGGCGGGGCCTGCACCCGTTCAGATGCTCCGGTGGGTGCTGACCGCCGCTCGGAGTTCGGCCAGCTTCGGGGCGAGGGCGGCGTCGACCGCCAGCGGGTCGCGCGCGTTGAGGTCCTGCATCTTGCGGCGTTCGGGGTGCTGGGTGTTGATGTCGATCCGGCGTTCTTCGAGCCCGGTCACGATCTCCGCGACCACTTCGCCGACGGGCCGCAGCCCGTACCCCAGATCCGCGCCCGCCCGCGTTGTCGTCATCATCGGCGTGTCGACCGGGCCGGGGTAGACCGAGGCCACGTGGATGCCGCTGCCGTACAGTTCGCGCCGCAGGGCTTCGCCGAAGCGCATGACACCGGCCTTGGTGGCCGCGTACGTCGCGTAGAACGGCGTGCCGACCAGGCCCGCGGCCGACGAAATCCCGACCAGCGCCGCGTTTCCGTGCTCTGCGCCCGCTGCTCGCAGGTGCGACAGCGCCGCCCGCGTGGTGAGGATCGGGGCCAGCAGGTTGAGGTCGACCATGGCGCGGATGTCCGCCACGTCGATGTCCTCGAGTGCCGCCGCCCGGACGTTTCCCGCGTTGTTGATCAGGACGTCGAGGCCGCCGAGCGCCTCGACCGCTTCCGCGACCACGCGGTCCGGCGCTCCGTCGGCGGTGAGGTCGGCGGTGATCGGGTGCGCGGTGCCGCCGCGCTCGGCGACCAGCGCCGCCGTTTCGGCCAGCGGCTCGGCGCGGCGTCCGGCGAGCGCCAGCACGCCCCGCCGGGATGCCAGCTCCAGGGCCAGGGCGCGGCCGATGCCGCTGCCGGCTCCGGTGATCAGGGTGCGGCGTTCCCGCAGGTCGAGCGCGGGAAGACTCATCTTTGACACAGCTGTCATGGTTGGACCGTAGCCGATCTTTGATCGCCCCGTCAAAGATGGGGTACGCTGAGGTCGTGGCGGGCAAGCGGCAGTTCGACGAGCGGCGGACCCTCGAGCTGGCGAGGGACATCTTCTGGGCCAAGGGGTACGGCGCGACGTCCATTCAGGACATCGCGAACGCCTCCGGCGTCCTGCGCGGCTCGCTCTACAACGCCTACCAGGACAAGGAAACCCTGTTCCTGCAGGTGTTCGAGGACTACGCCCGCGATTTCCTCGCCGAGGCGGCCCGCGTGCTCGCCGACCCCGACGTCGACCGCGCCCTGCGGGAGTTCTTCGGCTTCACCATCACGTCCATGACCACCGGTGAGCCGCATCGCGGGTGCCTGACGACCAAGACGGCGATCGACTCCCGGGCCGACGGCGAGCGGATCCAGGCCGCGTTGCGGGGCCTCCTGGACGGTCTGGAAGAGCTCGTCCGGGACCGGCTGTCGGCCGAAGAAGACCGGCTCGCCCTCCCCGCGGCCGACGCGGCGCGGGTGCTGGTCACCATGACCCGGGGCATCGTCGTGATGGAACGCGTCTACGAGGACCCGGAACGGCTCCGGGCCACCGCGGAATCGTTGATCGACGTGGTGCTGGCCGGTCAGCGGCGTGCCGTGCCGAACCGGCGCCGATAGCGGCGGGGCTGATCGACAGCTTGCGGGCGAAGACCCGGCGCAGGCTTTCGTAGCCGGGGAACCCGGCGAGGGCCGCGGCCTGCGTCGCGGTGTGCCCCTGGTCGAGCAGCGCCCTGGCCAGGTCGAACCGGATGTTCTCGACGTAGCGGGCCGGTGTCGTGGCCAGCTCGTCGTGGAAGAGCCGGGTGAGGTGCCGGGTGCTCACGTTGAGGTGCTTGGCGAGCTCGCCGGGTGAATGGTCCCCGCCCGGGTTCGCCGTCACCAGGCCGGTGATCGTGCGCAGGGCCGGCGAGCGCGGCGGGGATCCTTGCAGCGGCGCGGAAACTGCGACTGGCCACCCGCCCGCTGCATGTACACCACCAGGGCGCGGGCGACGTCGCGCGCCAGGTCGGGCCCCTGGTCCTCTTCGACCAGGGCGAGCGCGAGGTCGATCCCGGCCGTCACGCCTGCCGAGGTGTAGGTGGTGCCGTCGCGGACGTAGATCGCGTCGGGCTCGACGCGGCAGGTGGGGCACCTGGTGGCGAGCTCGTGCGCCACCTGCCAGTGCGTGGTCGCGCGCTTGCCGTCGAGCAGGCCCGCGGCGGCGAGGACGAACGCCCCCGTGCAGATCGACGCGACCCGGCCGGCCACCGCCGCCGGGGTCCGCGCGGCGTCCGCCAGGTCGGCGGGAACCCGCGTGCGCGGGTACCGGAGCTGCTGTACGTCGCCGCCATGTTCCACGACGCCGGCCTGCTGACTCCCTTCTCCGACGCCGAACAGCGCTTCGAGGTCGACGGCGCCGACCACGCTCGCGAGTTCCTCCTGCACCGCGGCTTCCCGGCGGCCGCCGCCGAGACCGTCTGGACGGCGATCGCGCTGCACACCACCCCGGGCATCCCCGGCCGGATGGCGCCGGAGATCGCGACCACCTACCTCGGTGTCCTGACCGACGTGCTCGGCTTCGGCCTGGACGAGCTGGACCGCGACCAGCTGGACGAGATCGTCGCCACCCACCCACGGGGAAACTTCAAGGACGACTTCCTGCGTGTCACCGTCGACGGCCTGAGAAACCGGCCCGACACGACGAACGGCACCGTGAACTCCGACTACCTCGAACACTTCGTCCCCGGCTTCCGGCGCACGACGACGGTCGAGCGCATCACCGGCTCGCCGTGGCCGAGCTGATGTCCCGGACGGACTCGAGCATGCGCGCGATCACCGTGCGGGACCGGGACGCGGGTGCCGCCGGCCTCGCCCTGACCGAACTGCCGTACCCCCGCGCCGCGGAAAACGACGTCGTCGTGCGCGTGCACGCCGCGGGCTGCACGCCCGGAGAACTCGACTGGCCGACCACGTGGACCGATCGCGCGGGCCGAGACCGGACACCGAGGCCCGCAACCTCGCTCCACTCGCGGCCGACATCGACCACACCGTGGCGGCCGCGGTGCCCATCTCCGGGCTGACCGCGTGGCAGGGGCTGTTCGACCACGCCCACCTCACGGCCGGCCAGGTTGTCCTCGTCCACGGCGCCGCAGGCGGGGTCGGCTCCCTCGCCGTCCAGCTCGCCCGCGAGGCGGGTGCCCGCGTGCTCGCCACCGGCCGGGCCGGCCACCGCGCGGCCGAAGGACGGGCGGGCCGTCTTCTCCGTCGTCGAACCCGACCGCGCCCGGCTGGCCGACCTCGCCGAGCGCGTGCGGGCCGGGCGGCTGCGCCCCCTCGTCGGCGACGTGGTGCCACTCGCCGAGGCGGCCGCCGCGTTCACCGCCCGCCACCGCTCGCCCGGGAAGACGATCACCCGGGCCGCGACCACCCTTTTGTGAGGAACCATGGAACTCGGAATCGCACTGCCCACCGCCGGGCCGCAGACCTCCCCGGAGACGATCGTCGAGATCGCCCAGGAGGCCGAACGGCTCGGCTACGCCGCGTTGTGGACGTTCGAACGCGTGCTGCGCCCGCTCGAGAAGGTCGTGCTGTGGAGCGGCGGTGAACCCCAGCCGGTGCCGGAGTTCTACGCCTCGACGTACGAGCCGCTGGCGACGCTGGACTACCTCGCCGCCGTGACCGAGCGGATCAAGCTCGGCACCGCGGTCCTGGTGGCGCCGCTGCACGTGCCCGTGGTGCTCGCCCGGCGGCTCGCCACCTTGGATCGCCTGAGCGGCGGCCGGGTCATCGCGGGCCTGGGACAGGGTGGCAGCACCAGGAGTTCGAGACGGCGAACGTGCCGGTGGTCCGCAAGGGCGCCCGCACGGAGGACTTCATCACGGCGATGCGGGCCGCGTGGGGCCCGGACCCGGTCCGGCACGAGGGCGGGTTCTACCGGATCGCGCCGTCGGAGGTGAACCCCAAGCCGGTCCAGGCCCACATCCCGGTCTTGCTGGCCGCGAACGCGCCCGCCGCCGTCAAGCGCGCCGCCCGGATCGCCGACGGCCTCATCCCGATCACCTCCTCGGCGGCGGAGCTGCGGGACATCGTCTCCGCGTTCCACGCCGCCGCCCGGGAGGCGGGCCGCGACCCCCGGGACCTCGCGGTCGTCAACCAGGTGCCCTGGCCGACCCCGCTCACCCGCGAGCCGATCGGCGCGGGCCGGCCCTTCCTCGGCGGATCGCCCCGGCAGGTCGCCGAGGACCTCGTGACGGCCCGCGAGAGCGGAGCCACCCAGGTGTACCTCGCCGGCGGCCAGGGCCTCGGGCTCGACGAGGGTTTGCCGGCCGCCGACGTGGGCGGATGGCTGGAGTTGCTCGGCGAGGTGATCGAGGCGGCCGGCCGCCTCGGCGTCCTGGAGCCGTGAGGACGGCGGCCGTCCCGGTCCGGCGCGTCAGCGGGGTGAGGCCTGCGTCGATGAGCCCGTCGGACAGTGCCGGCACCGAAAATGGCCGGCGTTCGGCGCACCGCTGGGGCGCGTGGCTGACCGGCGCGGTCGGCGTCTGCGAATTCCTCGACGGCTACGCCTGCCAGGCCGGAAACCCCGGGCCAACGGCTCCATCAACGCCTCAGTACGGAGATCGGTCGGTTCACCGCTGCCGGGGACGCCTTCCTCCGGTCGCGTGGGGTGTAGGCGCTCAAGAGGTTCGTGACCTGGCCTACAGCCGTGCGGGGCGGCTCGGGCGGGGATTTCGGGGCCGTGGGACACTGGCGGAGCTATGACTGCCCTCCCCCTCGTCTTCGACGCCCCCAAGCGTGGCCTGCCGCCGCGCCACCTCGCCGACCTTTCGGTGGCCGAGCGCGCCGCCGCGGTGGCTGAGCTGGGGGAGAAGCCGTTCCGCGCGAAGCAGCTGTCGAACCACTACTTCTCGCGCCTGACGGTCGACCCGGAGGAGATGACGGACATCCCGGCGGCTTCGCGGGACAGGCTGGTCTCGGACCTGATGCCCACGCTGCTTACGGAGGTCCGCGCCTTGGCGGCGGACAACGGCGCGACCCGCAAGACGCTGTGGCGCGCCCACGACGGCACGCTCCTGGAGAGCGTCCTGATGCGCTACCCGGACCGCGCGACGCTGTGCATCTCGAGCCAGGCCGGCTGCGGCATGGCGTGCCCGTTCTGCGCGACGGGCCAGGGCGGCCTGGACCGCAACCTGTCGACGGCGGAGATCGTGGACCAGGTCCGCTCGGCGGCGGCGGTCATGCGCGACGGCGCGATGCCGGGCGGTCCCGGCCGGCTGTCGAACATCGTCTTCATGGGGATGGGTGAACCACTCGCGAACTACAAGCGTGTGGTGGCGGCGGTGCGCCGGATCACGGATCCGGCTCCGGGTGGTCTGGGGATCGGCCAGCGTTCGGTGACGGTGTCGACGGTCGGTCTGGCGCCGGCGATCCGGAAGCTGGCGGACGAGAAGATGCAGGTGCGGCTGGCGGTTTCGCTGCACACGCCGGATGACGAGCTGCGTGACACGCTGGTGCCGGTGAACGAGCGCTGGTCGGTGGACGAGGTTCTGTCGGCGGCGCGGTACTACGCGGACACGTCGGGTCGTCGGGTGTCGATCGAGTACGCGCTGATCCGGGACATCAACGACCAGCCGTGGCGGGCGGAGCTGCTGGCGAAGCGGCTTCGGAAGCACCTGGGCCAGCTGGTGCACGTGAACGTGATCCCGCTGAACCCCACCCCGGGCAGCAAATGGGATGCTTCGCCGAAGCCGGTCGAGCGCGAGTTCGTGCGGCTGGTGAATGCCGGTGGGGTGGCGTGCACGGTCCGGGACACCAGGGGCCAGGATATCGCCGCGGCTTGTGGCCAGCTGGCCGCTGAAGGCTGAGTTTTCGGTTCTGTTTCTGTGATGGAGAGTTTGTCGTGATGTATGCCCCCAGCCTGCTGGACCCGGCTGCGGAAGAGTTGAAGCTGGCGGACTTCCGTGGCGCGACGGAGGTGGCTCGCGAGGCTCGGACGCTGCTGGGTGAGCGGTTCAGCTCGGTGACGTTCATGTACGTGCTGATGCGGGCGTTCGAGGTGGAGTACACGGCGGCGTGTGACGCGTCGCGCTGGCACGAGTTCCACGGCGGGCCGCGGGCGTTGTCGGACGCTGATCTGGAGAAGCTGCTCGCTCCGTGGCTCGACCGCTGAGCCAAGTCTGAAGCGCGTCCATCGACTCGGCCGCACTTACGTCGGCAGGGCCAGCGTGTGGTCATAGCGTTGCGGGTCTCGAGTGTCGACCTCCAGCCGGAGCCTGCCGTGGAGGCAAGGGGCGAGGTTGGGTGCCGTCATGACGAAATTGACGAGTGCGAGGTTGGGGAACCACTGGCTGCGTCCGGGGATGGCCAGTTCGCAGGTGCCGCCCGGATTCGTGTCGGGTACCGGGAGGACGGCCGGGCTGAACGGCAGGCTGGAGGACACCGGCGGTCCCAGGCGGTAGAGCAGCCGGTCTTTCCACGGCACCGTACCGTTGTTGATCAGCTGCACCTTGAGGACGAACAGGTCCCCGCGGCCGAGTACCACTGACAAGGTGGAGGCGGTGACGTCGATCCGCACGCTGTCCTGCGGGTCGACGTCGACCCGGTCCGGGAGGCGCGCACCCAGCTCCAGACGGCGACGGACCTCCGCTTGCAGCGCGTGCAGGTCGAATCCGTGCTGCGTCATGAGTTGCCGATGCCGCATGGACTTCTCTGCGCCGAGAACCCGTTCCATCAAGCGATCGGGGTCGTTCCACCACCGGTTCCCCGGCAGCTTCTCGACGATTCGGCGCCACTGCGTGAGGCGCAACGCCGGCGTGTTGGCCGGAACGGGATCGACAGGGAGGTCGACGGGCTTCAGCGGCAGGAGATCGGCGGGTGGATGACCTCCGGCTCGGGAAAGCACGTCGAACACTTCCATCCAGAGTCGCGCCGGAAGGTCGGAAGCTCCCTGTTCGACCTTGCTGATGCGCTGCCTGCTGAGGGTGTCGGGTGCCAGGCCGTGGGCTACGAGGTGGTCGGCGAACGCGCGCAACGACATCGAGCCCCGGGCGTTGCGCAACGCACGGCGTTGTTCGTCCGTCATTGGTGCGGCCAGTTCTCGAACGCGTTGTCCAGGTCTGCTGGTGGCACGATCAGCGTGACGATCACCCCGAGCAGGGTCGAGGGAAAGCAGTACGTGCCGTCCGGCCAGCCCATCTTCAGGCATGCGCGATAGGTGCCTGGTCTCTGTGGCGCCCGGAGGGGAACGCGGATTTCCACGGTTTCGCGTGGTGCGGTGTCCGGGACGGCTACGAACGGCGGAGTGCGGATACCCACGGCCGGTTCGTTCACCCGATAGAGGTATCGGTCCTGCCAGAACTTTCGCCCGGTGTTGTGGAGGACCCAGCGAGCGATCACCTGGGCTCCGGGGGCGACCAGGGTTCCCTCGGGCAATTCGTCGTCGTTGTCGCCGAGGCTGCCTGACCCGTCGTCGGGCGACGGCAGCCACGGAAGCGATCCCGCGCTGCGGTCGCGCCGTGCCGCGAGGGTCTCGGCCTGCTGCCTGAGCAGGGCGTCGACGCGCTGGTCGGTCGTGTCCATTCCGGCGGAAACGAACGCGTACTCCTCGCCGGGCGGCACGTGCGCGGGCAGGTGCCGCTTGATGCGGGGCGGGTTGCGTTCGTGGTCGGCGATCAGCGCGGTCGCCCAGGCGAACATGTCGACGAGGTACCCGTCGGCGCCGAAGGCGACGTCGTACGCCCTGACCAGCCACGGGGGGACCCGGCTGCCGGACACGATGGCCGACTGCTGCTTGCGGGCAACGGACAACCAGTCAGGCACCGGCAGTTGCGCGTTGTGGCCGCGTTCCACGCGCAGAACGTAACGGTCCGTGACCAGATGCGGGGTGGATCTCGACGAGCGTTCCGCTGAAGGAGCGAGGGCCTGGGGGTAGAGGTCAGTGATCGTCTCGTTGAGGATCTGCACGGTGTGCCAGGTGTGATCTCCGTTCGCGATGCGGATCTGCCGCATCGCCGCGGTCAGCTCGCGGCTGACCACCATGTGCACCGGAAGCGCGGGCCGAGGTCGTCCTCGGCGCATGCCGCTCGTCATGCGTGCCCTCCCGGAGGCGGACTGGTTAAGCTGGCGGACATAAATGTGCCCGTCGCACTCTATGCGCATGGTGCGTTCCAGTGGACTGATCTTCATCAACTACCGAGGGACCGATCAACCCTGGGCAGGGGTGGCTCTCGATAGCGAACTCTGTCGAAGGTACGGCGGCGAAGCCGTATTTCTCGATCATCGCTCGATGGCGCCCGGGGTGATTTTCGATGAAGCCCTGCTTGCGGCGGTCCGGCAAAGCGCAGTCTTGCTGGTGGTGATCGGTCCGGGCTGGCTCGCTGCTGTCGATGGGCACGGCCGCCGGCTCATCGACCGGCGGGACGACTGGGTCAGACGCGAGATCGCCGCGGCGTTCGAAGCGGGGGTGCGGGTGATTCCCGTCTTCGTGGGGGAACAGGAAAAACTGAATCCTGCCGCCCTCCCCGGCAGCATCCGTCGGCTGGCTGTTTGCCAGTTTGTCCGGCTGCGCCATCGCGATTTCCGTCAGGACGTCGATCATCTGGTTGCCACGTTGACGATGCTCGTGCCGCTCCCCGCATCGGTTCCCGATCAACCGCGGTGGGGCGAAGCGCCCGCGAATTCCCCGGCAGAGGATGCAGCCCGGGTGGGTGCCGTCGATGAGGGCCCAGCCACCAGGCGATGAAAGGCGGTGCCGACGGCCAGGGGACGAGCTGGCACCGTGACCGGCGGCCTGACAGGGCGCTGCCAGCGCCGTATGCGCCCCCTGCCAGCGGGCCCGGCCAGAGTCTGGAACGAAATTCCAGTCGGCCTCAAGGAGCCAGAATGTCCACCCCAGTCACGATCATCGGCGCCGGTCTCGGCGGTCTCACCCTCGCCCGGGTTCTGCACGTCCACGGTGTTCCGGTCGTGGTGTACGAGGCGGAGTCGTCGCCGATGGCGCGGATGCAGGGCGGGATGCTCGACATCCACGACTACAACGGGCAGCTGGCCGTGGAGGCGGCCGGGCTGATGGAGGAGTTCCGGGGTCTGGTCCTGGAGGGCCGTGAGGCGATGCGGATCCTCCACCTGGACGGGACGGTGTTGTTCGACAAGGCCGACGACGGCACGGGTGGACGTCCGGAGGTGCAGCGCGGCGAGCTGCGGCAGATGCTGCTCGACGCGCTCCCGGACGGCACTGTCCATTGGGGACACAAGGTCGTCAGCGTCCGCACGGTGAGCGAAGGACGGCACGAGGTGACCTTCGCCAACGGCACCACCGTCGTCACGGACCTGCTGGTCGGAGCCGACGGCGCTTGGTCGCGGGTCCGGCCGCTGCTCACCGACGCCACACCCGAGTACGTCGGCACGTCGTTCGTCGAGACTTACCTCTTCGACGCCGACACCCGCCATCCCGCGACGGCGAAGGCGGTCGGCGGCGGGTCGATGGCCGCGAACGGGACCACGCCCGGCCTGGGCATCAGCGCTCACCGGGAAAGCGGCGACACGGTGCACGCCTACGTCGAGCTCACCAAGCCGCTGGACTGGTTCGACGCCATCGACTTCACCGATCCCGACGCGGCCGCCGCGCGGGTCGCGGCGGAGTTCGACGGCTGGGCGCCGGAGCTCACCGCGCTGATCACCGACGCCGACACCGCGCCCGTCCTGCGGCCCCACTACACCCTGCCGATGGGGCTCCGGTGGGATCGCGTGCCGGGAGCGACCCTCGTCGGGGACGCCGCCCACCTCACGGCACCGAACGGCGAAGGCGCCAACCTGGCCATGCTCGACGGCGCCGAACTCGGCCAGGCGCTCGCCGCGCACCCGGGCGACGTCGAGGCCGCCCTCGCCGGCTACGAGCAGGCCATGTTCGTCCGCGCCGAAACCCCCGTCGACGAGGCCTTCCTCCTCGAGAGCCTGTTCGGTGACGACGTCCCCCAGCACATCGCCGACATGTTCACCCCGGACGAGCAGAAACCTTGAACCGCCCCGAAATCCGGGATCGGGCGCTACCCTGACCCGTCGACCGGCGAGGGGGCGGGATGGTGATCCAGTCGCACGACCTCGGGAGCGCCCGCGACTCGATCGCGGTGCTCTCCGAGTTCGGCACGCCGCTGGCCGACCGCCTCGCCCGCGCCCTCATCACGGTCGCCCACGACCTCGAGGGCCCGCTCTACACCCCCGAGGATCATGCCCCGGACGAGATCGGCGAGTTCGTCGCGGCCTGCCACCGCGAGCTGGAGGTGACGGCCCGCGCGCTCCGCGCCGAACTGGACCGCACCGCGCTGCTGGACTGCCTGTGCGTCGGCGTGCTGTTCGGACAGCACGGGCCGGGCGGGTTCAGCCCGGTCAACGAGTTCGCCTACGAAATGGAGCTGCTCGCCTCCGCCCAGAGCCGGATCAGCGCGCCCTCGTCCTTCACCCGGGACAGCCTGCAGGCGGCGCTGCGAGCCCTCGGCCTGGCCCGCCGTCGAAGCGTCTTGCACCGCTACGCCGCCTCGGGAGACGGGGGCCCGGCCCGGCGGCAGGTGCACCACCAGCTGGCCGAAGACGGGGTGTCGCTGCGCGGGGCGTTCCACACGCGCTACGACTGGGAATACTCGGTGCGGCTCGCGGACCAGATCCGGCGGCGGGGCGGCACCCACCCGGACCTGACCGTGTTGTTCTCGCTGTACCGCTTGGTCATGCGGCACCGGTTCGACCTCGTCGAGCGGTTCCGCCGGGAGATCGCCGACGCCGACGCCGCGCTCGGCGCCGTGCCGCGGGACGGCACCCTGCTGCACCTGCCGCGTGGATTCGTCCTGTCCCCGCCCGCGGCCGAAGTCCTGACGGCGTGCGCGCTCGAGCTGCTCGCGCCCTGGCCGGTGCTGGTCCAGGCCGTTCCCGAAGAGCTGCGGGGCGAGGCCGAGCAGTGGCGCGAACTGCTCACCACCGACCCCGCCGCTCTCGGCCGGAACCCGCAGTTCCGCCGGATCTTCCCGTCACCGCTGGCTTTCACGCCCCTGGTCCAGGAGGACGAGTACGTCCTGCTGACCCTGCCGCACGTCATCAGCACCACCCTCTCCCGCGTGGTGGAGCGGGTGTTCGCCGGCCGCTCCAGCCTGCCGTACTACCGGGCCCGCGGTGCGGCCGTCGAGAACGAGGCGGTCCGCCACCTGTCCCGGGTGTTCTCCGACGCGCACGTCCTGCAGGGCGGGAAGTACGCGGGTGCCCGCCCCGGCGAGCTCATCGAGGTCGACGGGGTCCTGGTGTGGCGGGACGTGGTCCTGGTCGTGGAGAGCAAGGGCGGGTACCTCAGCCGGCGGGCCCGGGCCGGCGACCCGGTGGCCGCCGCCACGGAGCTGCGCCGGACCGTCGGCGACGGCTTCTTCCAGGCCGCCCGCCTGGTCCGCGCGCTCGAGCGGGAACGCGTCGTCACGCTGACCGACGACGAGGGCCGGTCGCTGACCCTGAACGCCCGCGCCCTCCGCCGGTTCTACGTCGTGGTGCCCACCGCGGACGCCTTCGAGGTCGCGTCGACCACGCTGGACCTGCTGTGGCAGCGGGAAATCCTGCCCGACGGGGCGATCCCGCTGATCATCAGCGTCCAGGACCTGCACCTGCTCACCGATCTGCTGCGCACCCCGCTGGAACTGCTCGGCTACCTGGACTTCCGCGAGGAGATCCTGGCCGACCGCGAGGTGCGGGCCGCCGACGAGCTGGAGCTCCTCGGCTCCTACGTCGGGAGCACCGACGTCGTCGGCACCGCGGCCGGGGCGCGCGCCAACCACGGGAGCGGAATCGTCTACCTCAGCACCGACCAGCAGGAGAAGTACGTCGACCCGTGGGTCTTCGCGGCCTCTACGGCGCGGCTGGACGGGCGACCCGAACCGCCGCCGCCGCGTCGCCACACCGAAGCCTGCCGTGCCCTGATCGACCGGTTCCACGCGGCCACCGGGGACACCGCGGCGGCCGCTCTGCTGCACCAGCTCACCGGCGGGCACCTCGAGACGGCCGTCCGCGCGGCGAACCGGGCCCCGCGCCCCGGGCGGGGTGAGCCGGTCGGGTACCCGTTCGACGACCTCGGGGTCGTGGTCGTCCACCCCGTCGAGCTGATCCGGGCGGTGCACCGGCTTCCCGGGCTCCGCAGGTTCCGCGCCCGCCACCGGGTGATCGTCTACGTGACCCCGGACCTCGGCGGCCGGGTGCTGCGGTACGCCGAACCGGGCGGGAAGCACGTGTTCGCCGCGCGATCGGCGTCACTGGCGGAGCGGTCCCGCCTCGGCGCCCTGGACCCGTGGTTCGACACCGCCGCCCGCAGGCGGCACGGAACGCACCGGGACACCACCCCGGCCGACGAAGAGAACGTCACCACCCTGGTCCGCGCCGGCCTGCGGGACACCCTCGCCCTCGGCGTCACCCGGCTGGGGCTCACCACGCAGGTGCTCGACCTGGCCGACCGCGATCCCGGCCTCAGCCTGAACCAGGCCGCCGACTTCTTCCTCACCCACGTGCGCCGGGCCGCCGACGAGCTGGACGTCCACGTCACCGACCTCGCGCTCCCCACCGGCACCGCGCGGGACGTCCTGAAGCTGCTCGCTTCCGGCCGGGTCCGGCCGGAAGACGCGGCCGCCCTCATCCGGCTCACCGTCCACGACCCGGCGGCCCCGCCGGAGGCGCTGGCCCGATCCGGCGGCCTGCTCACCGAAGACAGCACGTCCGTGCTCGAGCAGGCCGTGCGCGAAGCGCTGGACACCCTGGGCCTCACCGTCGGCGACCTCCGCCGGATGGGCGGGAAGAGCCGCGCGAAAACCCGCAACCGCCTGGTCGGCGCCGTCCGCTCGCAGCACCCCGGCGTCAACCCCAGCGCCGTCGCCGCCCTCGTCGAACGCCTGATTTCGACCGGTGACGCGGGCTAAGGCTGCCCCGGCGCCCACAGGCCGTCCGCGTCGCCGGCTTCCAGGCGGCCGCGGTACACGCCGATCTTGCGGTCGATGAGCTGCAGGTTCTCCTGCAGCTCCGCCAGCTTGGCCAGCACCTCGGCGCGGTGCTCCTCCAGCAGCGCCAGCCGTTCGTGCTCGTTGCCGCGGCCGGCCGCGACCAGGTCCGCGTAGCGGCGGATCGTCTTGATCGGCATGCCGGTGGCCCGGAGCTTGGTGCAGATCTTGATCCAGTCCAGGTCCAGCTGGCGGTAGCGCCGCCGGCCGCCGGTGGTGCGGTCGACGCGCGTGACCACCAGGCCCGCTCGTTCGTAGTACCGCAGCGTGTGTGCGCTGACCCCGGTGCGGCGGGCCGCGTCCGCGATGGTCAGCCCCTCCGCGGGGATCGGGCGTTTGACTTCGAGCACACTCTAAATCCTAGCGTCGTTCCCATGAACGTTCCGACCTCTCACCGCCCGGCGCTCGTGCTGGCGATCTGCTGCGCCAGCATCGTCGTCGTGGTGATGGACATCTCCATCGTCACCGTCGCGCTGCCGTCGATCCGCCGCGACCTGGGCGCCTCCGTCTCCGGTCTGCAGTGGACGGTCGACGCCTACACGCTGGTGCTGGCCGGTTTCCTCGTGCTCGCCGGGTCGACCGCCGACCGGTTCGGCCGCCGGCGCGTCTTCCAGTGCGGCCTCGCCGTCTTCGGCATCGGGTCGCTGCTGTGCAGCCTCGCGCCCGGCATCGGCTGGCTCATCGCGGCCCGCGCGGTGCAGGCCGTCGGCGGCACGATGCTCAACCCGGTCGCGATGGCCATCGTCGCCACCACCTTCCCCGTCCCGGCGGAGCGCGCCCGCGCCATCGGCGTGTTCGGCTCGATGTCCGGCCTGGCGCTGGCGCTCGGGCCGATCCTCGGCGGCGCGCTCGTCGACAGCTTCGGCTGGCGAGCCGTCTTCTGGGTCAACGTGCCGATCGTCGTCGCCGCGCTCGTCGCCACCGCGCTGTTCGTGCCCGAGTCGCGGGCGCCGCGGGCCCGCCGGTTCGACCCGGTCGGGCAGGTGCTCGTGGTCGTCGTGCTCGGCAGCGTCGTCGAAGCCATCATCGAAGCGCGGTGGCTGGGCTGGACGTCGCCGGCGGTCCTCGGCCTGCTCGTCCTCGCCGGGCTCGGCGTCGCGGGCATCCTCCGCTACGAACCCCGCCGCGCCGACCCGCTGCTGGAACTGCGCCTGTTCCGCAGCGTCTCGTTCAGCGGCGCGATCGTCATGGCGCTGTTCGCGCTCTGCGGGTTCGGCGCGTTCCTGTTCGTCACCACGCAGTACCTGCAGGACGTCCGCGGCATGACGGCGTGGGCGGCGGGGCTGTGCCTGCTGCCCGTCGGCGTGCTCGTCCTGGTCCTCTCGCCGAAGACCGGACGGCTGGTCGGCACGCGCGGCCCGCGGCTGCCGCTGGTGGTCGCCGGGATCGCGCTCGCGCTGGGCGGCGCCGCGTCGGCGGGGCTCGGACCGGCCACACCGCTGCCCCTGGTGCTCGCGACCTTCCTGCTGTTCGGCGTCTTCCTCGGCACGGTCAACCCGCCGATCACCAACACCGCCGTCTCCGGGATGCCGGGGTCGATGGCCGGGGTCGCCGGGTCGCTGGCCTCCTCCGGCCGCCAGACCGGCACCACGCTGGGCGTCGCGATCGCCGGGTCGATCGCGGGGACGGGAACCGGCACGGCGGCCGGGGTGTGGTGGCTGGTCGCCGGGCTCGGCGCCGGGGTCCTCGCCCTGGCGCTGCTCAGCACCGGACGCCGGGCGGCGGCGACCGCCCGGCGCGCGGCGGCGTTGTTCGACGAGCTCAGCCTCCCGCGACCGACGGGATGATCTGGACCTCGGCGGTGTCGCGGAGTTCGGTCTCGGTGCCGCCGCGGTGGCGGCACTCCTCGCCGTCGACGTAGAAGTTGACGTACCGGCGCAGGCCCGCCTGTTCGTCACGCAGCCGTCGTTCCAGGGCCGGGTACCGCTCGGCGAGCGCGTCGAGGAGGGTGCCCAGCGTGGCCGGCTCGGCGACCTCGACGTCCAGGCGGGACTCGCCGCCCGCCTTGTCCCGCAGCGTTCCGGGCAGCAGCACGGTGATCCGCACGGCTCACACCGTCGCGGCTCGGACGCACAGCACGTCGGGCAGGTGCGCCGCGACGAGCTGCCAGCTGTCGCCCTCGTCCCGGCTGGCGTAGACGTCGCCGGTCCGCGAGCCGAAGTACACCCCGGCCGGTTCGGCGTCGTCGACGCACATCGCGTCGCGCATCACCCCGGCCCAGTACCCGTCCGGCAGGCCGGTGCCGACCGCCTCCCACGACTTGCCGGCGTCCTCGCTGCGGTACACCCGGCACCGGCCCTCCGGCGGGAAGCGCATGGCGTCGGCCACCAGCGGGAAGGTGTAGATCACCTCGGGCCGGTGCGGGTGCACGACCATGGGAAACCCGAAGTCGCTGGGCAGCCCGTCGGCGATGGACTGCCAGGTGGCCGCGCCGTCGTCGCTGCGGTAGACGCCGTGGTGCACCTGCGCGAAGAAGCGGTCCGGCGCCCCCGGGTGTGGGTCGCGACCTTGTGCACGCACTGGCCGTACTCGGGGAACGGGTCGGGCACGTGGACGGCCTTGATGCCCGTGTTGCTCGCCTGCCACGACTCGCCGCCGTCCTCGGTGCGGTAGACGCCGCCGGTGGACATCGCCACGGTGATCCGGCCGGTCTCCGTCGGGTGCGGGAGCACGGTGTGGATCGCCTTGCCACCGCCCCCGGGCGTCCAGTGCTCGCGGTGCGGGTGGTCCCACAGGCCGCGGACCAGCTCGTAGGTGCGGCCGCCGTCGGTGGAGCGGAAGAGGGCGGACGGCTCGGTGCCGGCGTAGACGACGTCCGGTTCGCTCTCCGGCCCGGGCGCGAGCTGCCACGCCCTGGCGAGGGATTCGCCGGTGTCCGGCGGGAACGCGATCGGGGCGTGGTCGGGCTCGTCCCAGGTCGCGCCGAGGTCGTCACTGGTGGCGACGCTCGGCCCGAAGTGCTCGCTGGTCACGCCGGCCAGCAGCCGGGGTGTGGCGCGGCGCGTGTCGATGCCGACCGCGTACACCTCGGTCATCGGGTGCCGGGGGCCGGACACCTCCCAGCTCGTCCGGCCGTCCTGGCTGGTCGCCAGCCACAGACCCTTGCGCGTACCGATCGCGAGCAGGACAGACATCCGGCACCTTCCTTCCGTGACTCACGTCACAGGTACTCTGCCGGAAAAATCTCCCCGGGGAAATGTCGAACGCCGGGAGCGGCCGATCGACGCGGGGGTGAAGGCCGGTCAGCGCGTCCGGGAAGACCCGGGCCCCGGCCGAAGACACCAGGGAGCAGACCATGCGTTTTCTCATGATGCACCGGATCGACGAGCGCGACCCGGCGGCGTGGAACCCCACCCCGGAGTTCATGGAGAAGATGGGCGCGTTCATCCAGGACTCCGCGGAGAAGGGCATCCTGATCACCGCGGAGGGCGTCCACCAGACCGACAAGGGGGCGTTGGTGCGCAAGCCGCGCGGGGCGGCGATCCGCGTCACCGACGGGCCGTTCGCCGAGGCCAAGGAGGTGATCGGCGGGTTCGCGCTGATCAACGCCGCGGACCGGGAGGCGGCCGTCGAGTTCGCCAAGCGGTACGTCGAGCTGTTCGACCTCGAGATCGAGGTCGAGGTGCGCCAGGTCGTCGAGTACGAGGATCTGCCGCAGGGCTGACACTGTCGCCGGTGGCGCTAGGCTGGCCGGGAACGACGACTCTGGGGGTGGAGCGATGTTCCTGGTCACCGGTGCCACCGGCAACGTCGGTGCGGAACTGGTCACGGCGCTGGCGGGGGCGGGTGAACCGGTCCGGGCGCTGGTGCGCCGGCCGGACACGGTGCTCCCCGACGGCGTCGAAGCCGTCACCGGCGACCTCAACGATCCCGCCGGCCTCACCGACGCGCTCAAGGGCGTCGAAGGGGTTTTCCTCATGTCCGGCTACGAAGACACGCCGGGCACACTGGCGAGGGCGCGCGAGGCGGGCGTGCGCCGGATCGTGCTGCTGTCCGGTGGTTCGGCCGCCCTGGAGAACCTGGACAACGCGGTCTCCCGGTACATGACGCTGTCCGAACGCGCGGTGCGCGGGTCGGGGCTGGAGTGGACCTTCCTGCGCCCGCGCGCGTTCATGTCGAACGCGCTGCGCTGGCTGCCGCAGCTGCGCGAGGGCGACACGGTCCGCGCGCAGTTCCCGGAGGTGGCGGCGGCCGCCGTCGACCCGGCGGACATCGCGGCGGTGGCGGCCCGTGCGCTCGCGGGCGGCCATGAGGGACGGACGTACGAACTGACCGGGCCGGTCGCGGTGCGGCCCGCCGAGCAGGTCGCCGTGCTGGCGGAGGTGCTGGGGCGCGACCTGGGGTTCGTCGGGTTGTCGAACGACGAAACGCGCGCGGAGCTCGAGGCGAGCATGCCGCGCGAGTACGTCGACGCGTTCTGGAACTTCTACGTCGACGGAACCCTGGACGAGGCGACGGTGTACCCGACGGTGTCCGAGGTGACCGGGCGGCCGGCGCGCAGCTTCGCCCAGTGGGCCGAGGCGCACGCGGACGCCTTCCGCTGAGGAGACCCGGCGCCGCCGTCCGGTGGACGGGCGTTGTGCTCCGGCTCCCCTCGCGCCAAGGTGGTGCTGCTGTCGGCCACCAGGGGAGCGGACTTGAGCGAGGACGAGCGCCGGCGGTCGTGGCCCGATCTCTCCGCCGTGCTCGCCGTCGTCCTCGCCGTGCCGGTGGTCGCCAGCAGCCTGCTCGTGCTCGGCCTGGCCGGGAAGCTGGTCTGGCCCGGGTACTTCTGGGTGGTGCCGGCCGGCTGGGTGGTGGCCGGCGGGATCACCTTCGTGCCCGCCTTCGAGCACTTCCTGCTGCCGCTGCTGTTCGGCATGCGGCGGCCGACCGCGCGGGAGCTGGCGCGGCTCACCCCGAGCTGGCAGGCGGTCTGCACGGCGGCGGGCGTGGCCGAAGACCGTTACCGGATCTGGGTCGACCGGTCGCACGAGCTGAACGCCTTCGCCGCGGGCGGGCACACCGTCGCCGTGACGCGGACCGCGCTCGACCTCCCGCCGCCGAGCCTCGAAGCGATCCTCGCGCACGAACTTGGCCACCACCTGTCCGGGCACACCCGGATTTCGCTGCTCGTCTGGTGGCTGGAGCTGCCGGCCCGGCTGCTGACGCGCCTGGTCCGGCTGCTCGCGCTGGCCGTGCCGTACGTCGGGCGGGCGTTCGCCGCCTTCGGGCGGTCGGTGGCCGTGCTCGTCACGGTGCTGCTGACGCTGGGCGTCCTCACCGCGCTCGCCTTCCTGGACCCGTGGCTGCTGCTGGCGCCCCTGCTCGGCCCGGTCCTCGCGTGGTCGAAACGGCTCGGCGAGTACCGGGCCGACCTGATGGCGGCGCGGCTGGGCTACGGACCGGAGCTGATCAGGCTGTTCCGGGAGTGGATCCGGGTCAACCGCGGCGACGAGCGGCGGCTGTGGGCCCGGCTGCTGGCCGGGCACCCGGCCCACATCGACCGGATCAAGCGGCTGAAGGAGCGCGGCTTCAGAGCGTGAGGACGACCTTGCCGGCCGCGTGCCCGCCGTGGACGTGGCCGATCGCGGCGACGGCGTCGGCGAGCGGGTACGCGCGGTCGAGCAGCGGCGTGACCTGTCCGGCCTCGATCATCTCCCGCAGGACCTCGAGGTCCGCGGCCCGGACGCGGGACAAGAGCCCGAGCAGCCGGTGCCGCGCGAAGGGGTTCAGCAGCGCCGCCCGGAACACGCGCTGGACGCCGCCCAGCCACTTGCCGCCTTCGCCGCCGACGATCACCAGCGTGCCGCGCGGGGTCAAAGCCCGGCGCAGGTGCGCCAGCGAGCGCAGGCCGGCGGTGTCCAGGATCAGGTCGTAGCTGCGCTCGGCGAAGTCCGAGCGCGTGTAGTCGACGACGTGGTCGGCGCCGAGCCCGCGGGCCAGGTCCGTCTTGCCCGTGCTGCACACCGCGGTGACCTCGGCGCCGAACGCCTTGGCCAGCTGCACCGCGAACGACCCCACGCCGCCCGCCGCGCCGATCACCAGGACGGACTGGCCAGCCCGGACGCGTCCCGCGTCGCGCAGGCCCTGCAGCGCGGTGCAGCCGGAGACCGCGACGGCCGCCGCCTCCTCGAACGAGAGCCGGGCGGGTTTCGCGGCCAGGAGGTCCGCCCGGGCGACGGCGTACTCGGCGAACGAGCCTTCGCCCGTGCCGAACACCTCGTCGCCGGGCCGGAACGCCGTGACGCCGTCGCCGGTTTCCTCGACCGTGCCCGCGAAGTCGAGGCCGCGCACCGGGTTCTTCGGCGCGCGCAGGCCGAATCCCAGCAGCCGCAGCAGGTACGGCTTTCCGGTGGTCAGGTGCCAGACGCCCGGGTCGACGCCGGCCGCGCGCACGCGCACGACGACTTCGCCGGCCCCGGGCGCCGGTCTGGCGAGGTCCGCCAGGCCGAGGACGTCAGGGTTTCCGTAGCGGTCTTGGACGAGGGCTTTCACGAGGACTCCTCCGGGTACTGGAACACGTCTTCGAGCGGAACCCCGAACACGCGCGCGATCTGGAACGCCATTTCCAGCGAAGGCGAGTAGCGGCCCTGCTCGATGGCGATGACGGTCTGGCGGGTCACACCGAGCCGGTCGGCGAGCCCGGCCTGGGTCATCTGGCCGTGCGCGAACCGGAGGGCGCGGAGCGAGTTGGTGACGCGGGTCGGTTTCACCACGGCTGGAAACCCCGGCGGTAGGCGAAGATCCGGGCGACCGAGCCGAGGATGGCCGACAGCGTGAACGCCAGGTAGACGGCGTTGGCGATCCAGAACTGCGGTGCCTCGGCCATCGCCAGCAGCAGGGCCGCGACGGCGCCGATGACGACGAACGAGTGGCCGACGTACTCGCCGAACCGGCCGATCTCGCGGTCGCGCTGGTCCTTCCGGCCGGCGTCACCCGAGAGGATCGCGGCCAGGATGCTGAGCACGATCGTCGCCGCGATGGACGCGCCGACCGTCCACAGCAGGGTCGCGACGTACGGGACTTCGGCCAGCGGCCGCCCGCCGGCCCGGCCGAGGACCAGGACGAGGTAGACCGCGTAACTCGCTATCGCGGCGATCCCGAGGATCCATGCGCGCTTCTCTTCGTGGGTCACCTCGTCAAGGTAAAACAAATTAGACATCGTGTCAAAGTTTCTTGACATGAGAAAATCTTCGGCGAGGGTGTCCAAGGCGGCGTCGGCCGTTCGTAGTCACCGCGTACGGCAACCGAGCCACTGGAGGATCCCGTGAAGTACCTGATGCTGATCAACGCCTCGCTCGACGCGGACGGCGAGGCCATGGGCGGCTGCACGCCCGAGGACTGGCAGCTGTTCGACAAGACCATCAAGGACTCGGGGGTCTACGTCTCCGGGAACGCGCTCGCCGACTTCACCACGGCCGCGGCGGTCCGCGTCGACGAGCACGGCGAGCGAGTGGTCACCGACGGGCCGTTCGCCGAGTCCCGCGAGGTGCTGGGCGGCTACTTCGTCGTCGACGTGCCGGATCTCGACGTCGCCCTCGACTGGGCGGCGCGCTGCCCGGGATCCCGCGGCGGCGGGCACATCGTCGTCCGGCCGCTCGCTTCGTACGGGGACTGACGGCGGTGACGGCGGCCGCGTCGGACGAGGCGTTCGGGGGTTCCGGGTGGCGGAGCCCCCGGCCCGGGGCGGAGCCCCGGCTGATACTGGAGGCGGTGTTCCGGGAGGAGCGCGGGCTGCTGCTCGCCGCGCTCGTCCGGCGGTTCGGCGACCTCGACCTGGCCGAGGAGGTGACGTCGGAGGCGATCGAAGCCGCGCTGGTGCACTGGCCCGCCGAAGGCGTGCCGCCGAAACCGGGCGCCTGGCTGATGACGACGGCGCGGCGCAAGGCCGTCGACCGGCTGCGCCGCGACCAGGCCTACGCGGCCCGGCTCGCGGTGCTGCAGGTCGAGGCCGAGCGCGCGGCCCCCGCCTCGCCGCCCGACGGCGGCCTCCCCGACAACCGGCTCCAGCTGTTCTTCACCTGCGCGCACCCGGCCCTTTCGGCCGAGGACCGCACGGCGCTGACGCTGCGCTGCCTCGCCGGGCTGACCACGCCCGAGGTGGCACGCGCGTTCCTGGTGCCGAGCGCGACGATGGGCAAGCGGATCGTGCGGGCGAAGAACCGGATCCGCACGTTGCGGATCCCGTTCCGGGTGCCGGACGCCGACGAGCTGCCCGGGCGGCTGCCGGGCGTGCTCCAGGTCGTCTACTCGATCTTCACCGAGGGCTACGCGGCCAGTTCGGGCCCGGACCTGCAGCGGCTCGACCTGGCGGAGGAGGCGATCCGGCTGGCCCGGATCCTGCGCCGGCTGCTGCCCGGCGAACGCGAGGTCGCCGGCCTGCTGGCGCTGATGCTGCTGATCCACGCGCGCCGCGACGCCCGCACCGGCCCGGACGGCGACCTGGTGCTGCTCGACGACCAGGACCGCGGCCGCTGGGACCGCGCGATGATCGAGGAGGGCGCCGCGCTGGTGGTCGTCGCGCTGACCGGCGGCCCGCCCGGGCTGTACGGCGTCCAGGCCGCGATCGCCGCGCTGCACGACGAGGCCCCGGACGTGGCTCGCACGGACTGGCCGCAGATCGTCGCGCTCTACGACGTGCTGCGCGGGCTGGCGCCGTCACCGGTGGTGGAGCTGAACCGGGCGGTGGCGGTCGCGATGCGTGACGGCCCGGCGGCGGGTCTCGCGCTGCTCGACGAGCTGGCCGGGGAACCCCGCCTGCGGGAGTACAGCCCGTTCCCGGCGGCGCGAGGCGACCTGCTCGGCCGTCTCGGCCGGACTGCCGAGGCCGAGTCGGCCTACCGTGAAGCCCTGGCACTGGCGGGCACCGAGCCCGAACGCGCCCACCTGCGCCGCCGCCTCAGGCCGGGGCGCGCAGAGCCGTGACGGCCGGGGCGAACATCGTCGCCTTGATCGCGCCCAGGGTGCCGCGGTCCTTGCCCGCCAGCACGCGGACGCGCTCGCTCGCCACCTTGACCAGTTCGGATTCGGCCGCGACCTCGTCCACCAGGCCGGCCTCCAAGGCGTCCACGCCGCCGAAGCGGCGTCCCGTGGTCATCGACGCGATCGCCGCGGCCGGGGTCAGCTTGCCCTGGATCAGCGCCGCCATCCCCGGCGTGAACGGGATGTTGATGTCCGCCTCCGGGAAGCAGAAGTACCCCCGGTCGGCGCGCATCACGCGGAAGTCGTGCGCCATGGCCAGCATCGCGCCCGCGCCGAACGCGTGGCCGTTGATCGCCGCGACCGTCGGCACCGGCAGCGTCAGCACCCGGGCGAGCAGCTCCTGCACGTCGGCGACGTACTGCGCGGCCTGGCCGCCGTGGGCCGTCAGCCACTCGAGGTCGAGGCCGTTCGAGTAGAACTTGCCGCCGCCCGTGGTCACGAGGGCGCCTTCCACGCCGTCCAAAAAGGAGTGCACGGTCTGCAGCCGGTCCGGCGAGAAGCGGTTCTCGTCGTCGCCGAGGTCCAGCACGGAAACGGGATCGGTCACGGTCGGTCCTTCTCTCGAGGGGGCACGGTCAGCACGGCCCGCACGGCGGCGGCGAGCCGTTCCCGCACCAGGGGGTCGGTGAGGTCGCGGCGGAAGAACGCGGTCGGCAGGTCGACGACACAGGTGGTGATCACCTCGACGGCCAGGCCGTCGCCGCGGTCCCACAGCTGCCGCGCCAGTCGCACGAGGAGCGCGACCAGACGTTTGTCCACCGCGTGCAGGGCGTCCGCCAGCTCGTCCGGCAGTTCGGGCCCGAACAGGCGGTCACCCCGCACCGTGAGCAGCATCCGGGCCCCGTCGGGACGCCGGGAAGCGAACACGGCGGGCGTGTCGGCCGCCGCGACCACGGCGTCGACCGGTGAGGAAGCCTGGTCCACCAGCGAGGTCTGCAGGTCGAGGAACGCGGTCGCCGCGCGCAGCCAGACCCGCGCCAGCACCGCGTTGAGCGAGCCGAACGCGTGGTAGATCGTCCCGTTCGGCACTCCCGCCGCGGCGGCCAGGCCGCGCACGGTGACCTCCGCCGACGACGCGACGAGCCGCTCGGCGACGTCGAGGAGCGCGTCGAGGTCGTGGACGCGGGGGCGGGGCATGCCGGCGACAGTAACAGAACGAGTGCTCCAAAACCATCGCGGTAAGCTGCCGCCCGTGGAGATCTGGGTGAACCCGGCGTGCTCGAAGTGCCGGTCCGCGGTGTCGATGCTGGACGAAGCGGGTGCGGAGTACACCGTGCGCCGCTACCTCGAAGACCCGCCGACGCCGGCGGAGCTCGAAGCCGTGCTGAAGCGCCTCGGCCTCGAGCCGTGGGACATCGCGCGCACGGCCGAGCCGATCGCGAAGGAGCTGGGCGTCAAGACGTGGGGCCGCGCTCCCGGGGACCGGGCGCGGTGGATCGCCGCGCTGGCCGAGCACCCCAAGCTGATCCAGCGCCCGATCATCACGGCCGACGACGGCACGACGGTCGTCGGCCGGACGCCGGAAGCCGTGCGCTCGGTCCTCTAGGGGATCGCGTCGGTCTTCGCGAGCAGCGGTACGTCCAGGGGCACCGTCTCCGGGTACTTGATCCCGGCGCCGGTGTTGAGCACGACGACGTCTTCATCGCCTTCGAGCCACCCCGACTCGCGAAGGTGCCGCAACGCGGCGAAGCACGCCCCGCCCTCCGGGCACACGAAGGTGCCTTCGCGTTCGGCGAGTTCCCGCTGCGCCGCAAGCAGTTCCTCGTCGGTGACGGCGACCGCGGTGCCGCCGGTCGCGTACACCGCGTCGAGCACGAGGAAGTCGCCCAGCGCCTTGGGCACGGTGATGCCGAAGGCGACCGTGCGCGCGTCGGGGAACGGCTCGCTTTCGCGGGCGCCGCGCCCGAACGCGTCGACGATCGGCGCGCACCCGGTCGCCTGCACCGCCACCAGCCGGGGGAGTTCTCCCGAAATCCAGCCCAGCGCCCGCATTTCCAGCAGGGCCTTGTAGATCCCGATGATGCCGACGCCGCCGCCGGTGGGGTAGAGGATGACGTCGGGCAGCCGCCAGCCGAACTGCTCGGCGATCTCGTAGCCCATCGTCTTCTTGCCCTCGATGCGGTACGGCTCCTTCAGCGTCGAGACGTCCTGGACGCCCTCGCGCCGCGGCACCGCCGCCGCGACGAGCTTGCCCGCGTCGCCGATGAGACCGTCCACCCGGTACAGCTCGGCGCCCGCGGCGACGCACTCGCGCATAGTGATCGCCGGTGCGTCGTCCGGCATCGCGATCAGGCTCGTCAGACCGGCGCGCGCGGCGTACAACGCCCACGCCGCGCCCGCGTTGCCGTTCGTCGGCATCGCGATCCCGCGCACGCCCAGCTCGGCCGCCCGCGAGACCCCGACCGCGGCGCCGCGGGCCTTGAAGGTGCCGGTCGGGACCAGGCCCTCGTCCTTCATCCACAGCCGCGAAAGCCCCAGCTCGCGGCCGTAACGCGGCAGCCGCAGCAACGGCGTCATGCCCTCGCCGAGGCTCACGACGTGCTCGGGCGACCGCACCGGCAGCACCTCGTGGTAGCGCCACAGCGTCGGCTCGCGCCCGGCGATTTCCTTCGGCGTCACGGCTTCGCGGACGCCGTCGAGGTCGTACCGCGCGAGCAGCGGCGCGCCGGCCGGGGAGAGGCCCTGGACGGCGTCGGCGTCGAAGCGCTCGCCGGTCCGGGAGCAGTCGAGGTGGCTGAGGAACGAGTACGGCACGGCGCCTCCGGTCAGAAACGGCGGGTGAACGGCTTCGGCGCGCGCATCCGGACCAGCAGCAGGAGCGGCACCAGGACGTAGGGCAGGTTGAACGCGAGGAACTTCGCCGGGTTGCCGGTGCGCGTGGCCGGGTCGCCGAAGAACTCGACGCCGAAGACGACGATCCCGGTCAGCGTGACGATCATCGTCGCGTAGACCACCGACGGCAGCTGGATCCAGTTCTTCCCGGTCAGCAGCGCGAAGACGAGCACGACGTAGAAGGGCATGTAGACGAACGCCGAGAGGCCGGTGACGATCCGCATCCAGTCCGGCGGGTGCATGAACAGCGGGTCGGCGTCGTGGGCGTACCAGTAGTTCGAGTTCACGAAGAAGTTGCCCGACGGCTTCGAGAAGTCGACGCCGACGGTCGGCAGGAGGTCGCTGATCAGCGACGTCACCGTGAAGGCCGAGAACAGCACCGCGAAGAAGACGTCGATCTTCCGTTCCCGCAGCGGCAGGTTCATACCACCGATCCTAGGTCCTAAGGTGAGCACATGGACGCGCTGCGGGTGTGCCTGTACGTCTTCGCCGGAGTGACGCTCGGCACCTGGCTGCTGTCCGTGCTGACCAGGGAGTACTCCTGGGTCGACCGGATCTGGTCGATCGTGCCGGTGGCCTACCTGGGGATCTTCGCCGGCGCCGCCGGGTTCGCCGACGCCCGGCTGGACGTGATGTTCGCGCTGGTCACGCTGTGGGGCGCGCGGCTGACGTTCAACTTCGCCCGGAAGGGTGGCTACGCCCGCGGCGGCGAGGACTACCGGTGGGCGGTGCTGCGCGAGCGGATGGCGCCGTGGCAGTTCCAGCTGTTCGACTTCTTCTTCATCTCGCTCTACCAGAACGCGATCCTGCTGCTGATCACGCTGCCCGCCTTGACCGCTTTGGACCACCGGGGCTCGTTCGGCGTCGCGGACGTCGTCGTCGCGGTGATCTTCGCCGGGTTCCTGGCCGGGGAGACGGTCGCCGACCAGCAGCAGTGGGAGTTCCACCGCGAAAAGCACGCGGGCCGGGCGCCGACGCGGTTCCTCCAGGCCGGGCTGTTCCGCTACTCGCGGCACCCGAACTTCTTCTTCGAGCAGGCGCAGTGGTGGGCGATCGCCGCGTTCGGCGTCGTCGCGGGCGGTCTGCAGTGGACGGTGGTCGGCGCGGTGCTGCTCACGCTGCTGTTCGTCGGCTCGACGCGGTTCACCGAGAGCATCAGCAAGGCGCGGTACCCGGAGTACGCCGACTACCAGCGGCGGACGTCCGCGGTGGTGCCGTGGCGGCCGGCGCGGGGATGACCGTCGTCGCCGCCCTGCAGATCGGCACGGGGGTGCCGCTCTCGCGGGTCCTGGCCTTCGAGGACGAGCTCCGCGGGGCTGCTGCCCTGGTGGTGCTGCCCGAGGCCGTCCTCGGCGGGTACCCGCGCGGGGAGCCGTTCGCCGAGTACTTCCGCGCGGCGGTGACCGTGCCGGGGCCGGAGGTGGCGGAGCTGGCCGGGCTCGCGGCGCGGACGGGGGCGAGCCTGGTGGCCGGCGTCATCGAGCGCGACGGCTCGACGCTGTACAGCACCGCGGTGTTCCTGGACCCGTCGCGGGGCCTGGTCGCGAAGCACCGGAAGCTGGTGCCGACGGCGCGCGAGCGCCTGGTCTGGGGCCGCGGCGACGGCTCGACACTCCCCGCGGTCCCGACGGCGGCGGGCCTCGCCGGCGCGGCGATCTGCTGGGAGAACCACATGCCGCTCCTGCGCGCGGCGATGTACGCGAAGGGCGTCCAGATCTGGTGCGCCCCGACGGTGGACGACCGCGACGTCTGGCAGGCGTCGATGCGCCACATCGCCGACGAAGGCCGGTGTTTCGTGGTTTCGGCGTGCGCGTACGAGTCTTCGGGGGAGGACCCGTTCCGGGGTGGAAGCGTGATCGTGGGCCCGCTGGGGGAGGTCCTCGCGGGCCCGCTGTACGGCGCGGAGGGTTTGCTCACGGCGGAGATCGACCTCGAGGAGGTGGTCACCGCGCGGCACAGCCTCGACGTCTCGGGCCACTACGCGAGGCCGGACGTTTTCGCGCTGACGGTGGACGAGCGCCCCCAGGACGGCGTCACCTTCCTGCGGTGACGCCGTCCTGCTCTCGGCTAGCTTTCGAGTTCGCTGAGCATCTGCCTGGCGGTTTCGGGGTCGTTGCGTATTGCGGCACGCAACTGCTTGACCCGGAACCTCTCGCGACTCGCCTCGACGACGTCCGGCCACCCCGTGCGGCCAGGCGTCAGCTTCTCGACGATGAGGAACTCGATCAGGTCTTCGATGGTGGGCCGAAATCTCCGGGGACCGACCGGGAAATGCAGGCGGGCCATCTCGCGAGTCGTGCCGTCGGGCCGTGTGCAAGCCTTCTGCCAGGCCTTCGAGGTCGCGCAGATCTGCAGGTGGGCCTCGGGGTATCCGTCGGACTTGTTTCTTTCGTAGTCGTAGTGGAACAGCTCTTCGCTCAGATCCTTGTCGGTGGTCACGACCAGCGCCGATGATACGACCATCAGGTACTCGGACTTCGAGTCCGGAGCGAGGCGGTACGACAGTCCCAGAAAGAGCCGCGGCTCTTTGTTGTCCATGGCGAGAGGAATTCCCACGCGCGCGTCCAGGACGTGCTTACTGATCTGGTAGCCGACAACGGAACGCGGGCTCTTCTCGTTCGAGATGACGGAACTCAGCTTGACGTTCGTGCACACCGTCCGGTTCAGCAACGCGGCGAGGTCGTCGCTGAACTTCCGAGACTCCTGAGCCAGCTCGAAAGTGGACCTCAGCGCACGCCTCCGTGCAGGTCGCCGATCGCCACCCAAGCCAGGCGCGCACGGGTGGACTCGAAGTCTCCGCTCCTGGCTTGTTCCGCGAGCTCGTCGAAGGTGAGCCCGGCGTGTTCCAGTGCGTTCCTGATCGCTTCTTCGAGGTCGGTGGCAGTGGCCTGAGTCACGTCGCTCCCGGGTCGCTCTGCGATCGCAGTCAACGCGAACTCCTCTCGGACGGGGTCTCGGGTTCCATACTCCGGTGGGGACCGACAGTTCTCCAGCTTGAAGTGTGCGATCCGGGCCACGAGTGCGGAGCATCACCCATTGGACGTAACCGTCCTGTGCGGCTGCACGTGCACGCCGTCCTTGAGGTCAACAGACGGTGGACGAGCGCCCCCAGGACGGCGTCACCTTCCTGCGGTGACGCCGTCCCGTGCGGACTCACACCGCCGCGCGGCCGCCGTCCACCGGGAGGATTGCGCCGTGGACGAAGCTTGCCTTCTCCGTCACCAGGAACGCGATCGCCGAGGCGATCTCCTCCGGGGAGGCCACCCGGCCGGCCGGGCCCGCCGAGGCCAGCTCGTCCAGGCCGTCGCCGAAGACCGCGGTGCCCTCCGTGCGGGTCGGGCCGGGGCTGACCGCGTTCACCCGGACCCCCGACGGCCCGTACTCCGCCGCCCACGCCTTCGTCATCAGCTCGACCGCCGCCTTCGACGAGCCGTAGAGGGCCATTCCCGCCATGCCGCGCAGCGCGACCATCGTGGACACGTTCACGATCGCGCCGTGGCCGCGCTCGGCCATCTCCGGCGCCAGCTCGGCGACGAGGTAGAACGGCACCTTCACGTTGGTCGTGTAGACGCGGTCGAAGTCGGCCTCGGCCGTGTCGGCCGTGGGGCCGGTCGGGAACACACCGGCGTTGTTCACCAGCACGTCGACCCGCCCGCCCACCTCCCGCGCCCGGGCGGCGAGCGCCCGCGCCGCCGCCGCGTCCTTCAGGTCGGCCGCGACGAAGTCGGCCTTCCCGCCCGCCGCGCGGATGGTCTCGACGACCTGTTCGCCGCGCCCGGCGTCCCGGCCGGACAGCACGACGTGCGCGCCGAGCCCGGCCAGCGCGACCGCCGTCGCCCGGCCGATCCCGCTGGTCCCGCCGGTCACCAGCGCCGTCGTCCCGGACAGTTCTGCAGTCATGGCTTTCACTCCCGCTCACTCGCCGGGGTGTTTCCCCGGTCGCAGGGTTCAAGCGGGAGCGGCCCTCCGGGCTTCCGGGAGCGCGTTCGGCGCTCCTTATGCCGGCTATCGGCCGCGGTGATGGCCCGGCACCGCCGCCTCGAGCGCGGCGAGGAACCGGTCGCGGCCGACGGTGTTCGCCGGGTTCCGGACCGGCGTGCCGCGCTTCGCGGAGATGCCGAACTCCAGGCCGGACTTTCCCGATCCGCGGCAGAACACGAGCCGCCGGTCGGTGAGCACCAGCGTGCCGCCCATCATGGGACACCTCCGAGGAGCCGGCCGCCGAACTGGGTCGTCACCACGACTTCGCCGGACATCGCCGCTTCCTCCGCCGTCGCCGGGAAAGAGGCCGAGACGGCCGGGCAGATACGGTCAGCCCGCGTTTTCCAGCGCCGCGACGAACTCCGCGACGTCCCGGCGGTGCGACGTCGCGGGCCACACCGCCCAGGTCCGCCGGACGATCGGGTTCCCGGCCAACGGCAGCCACCGCACGGTGTCCGGCATCGGGTACGGCCAGTCGGGCGGCGCGAAGGCGTAGGCCCCGCCCGCGCTGACCGCCGGGATCTTGAGCTCGACGATCAGCCGCTGCTCCTCGGGGACGTCGGGGCCGACGTCGAGGCCGTGGCTGCGGAGGATCGCCGCCAGCTCGTCGTACCACGCCGGGCTGCCCGCGCGGGCGAAGGCGAACCAGTCGAGCCCGGCCAGGTCCTGCAGGCGCACGCCGTCCGGCCCCGCGAGCTTCTCCGCGAGGTCCGCCGCCAGCAGGACACCCACGTTCTCCTTGACGACGAGCGACGCATCCAGGTCGGGCCCGGCCGGGCGTTCGCGGACCAGCCCGACGTCCAGCTCGTCCGCCCGCAGCGCGGCCACCTGCGCCACCGACGACAGGTGGCGCGCCTGCACCCGCGTGTCCGGGAACGCCTCCGCCAGCCGCGCGAGCGCCGACGGCAGCAGGTCCGGCGGCAGTTCGAGCGGGACGCCGACGCGCAGCACGCCGCCGCCGGTCGCCGTGTGCCGGGCCATCGCGGCCAGCGCCTGGTCGTGCCGCGCGAGGACCGCCCGGGCCTCGCCCAGCAACGTCGTCCCGGCGTCGGTCGCCTGGACACCGGTGCTGGTGCGCACGAGCAGCTGGACGCCGAGCCGTCGCTCCAGCGCGGTGATCGTCTGGGACAGCGCCGGCTGGCTCACGTGCAGCTGCCGCGCCGCCTTCGACATCGCCCCGGCTTCGACGACCGCGACGAACGCGCGCATCTCACGGATCTCCATCAGCGGGCCCACCGGATCGGCAGCGACTTGAGGCCGTTCTGGAAGTTCGACCGCAGCCGCACCGGCTCGCCCGCGAGTTCCACGAAGCCGAGCTGGTCGAGCACCGCGCCGAACATCGCCCGCAGCTGCACGCGGGCCAGGTGCGCGCCGAGGCAGAAGTGCGGGCCGTGGCCGAAGGTCAGGTGGTCGTTCGGCGACCGGCCGACGTCGAAGACGTCCGGCGCCGGGAACACCTCGGGGTCGCGGTTGGCCGAAGAGAACCAGACCACCACCTTGTCCCCGGCGCGGATATCCACATCGGACAGCCGGACGTCCGAAACGGCCGTGCGCCTGAAGTGCATGACCGGAGTCCACCAGCGGAGCATTTCTTCGACGGCGGACGGCAGCAGCGACCGGTCCGCCAGCAGCCGCCGGTACTGCGCGGGGTGCGACAGCAGGGCGAGCATCCCGCCGGGCAGGCCGTTGCGGAGGGTTTCGTTGCCCGCCACGGAAAACAGCCAGAACAGGTTTTCGAACTCGGCGAGCGAGACGCGCCCGCCGTCGTCGCCGACGTGCCGCATCAGGTTGCTCATCACGTCGTCGCCGGGGTGCTCGCGCTTGTGCTCGCCCAGCGCGTTCGCGTACGCGTAGAGGTCCGGCATCCCGGCGCGGGTCCGCGGGTCCGGCATCGAGCCGTCCGGGCCGGGGGACGGGCGGACGGCCAGTGCCGCCCGCGCCAGGTCGGTCACCTCCGCCGCGTCGACGGTCGCGCTGACCGCGTACTCGGCGTCCTGGTAGCCGATCACGCGGTTGCTCCAGTCGTACATCAGCCGCCGGTCGCGCTCCGGCACGCCGAACACCGCGGCGAGGGTGAGCAGCGGCAGGTCGGCGGCCACCTTCGCGAAGTCGCACTCGCCGTCGGCGGCGACCGCCGCGACGAGCTCTCGCGCCCGGCTTTCGATCTGCGAAGTCAGCTTCGCGACGGCGCGCGGGGTGAACGCCTTGGTGAGCAGCCCGCGCAGCCTGCCGTGCTCCGGCGGGTCCATGTTGAGCATCATCCGGCGCACGTAGGCCAGGTCCGCCTCCGACGCCGGGTCGCGGATCTGCGTCCCGCCGAGCTGGGAGGAGAACACGCCGGGGTCACGCAGGACGCGCCGCACGTCGGCGTGCCGCAGCACGGCCCAGAAGTCGCCGACGCGCACCACCGGCGACTCGCGCCGCAGCCGCGCGAGCTCGTCGTACGGGACACCCCGCACGTAGGTGTCCGGATCGGTGATCGCCACGAGCCGACCCTAGCCGCGCCCACCGGCGATTTGGGAGGCTGCGCGGATGGACACGCTCAACATGCGCTCCGGCGGCCAGGGCGAACCGGCCGTCCTCCTCCTGCACGGCCTCGGCGCGACCGGCGCCGTGTGGGCCCACTTCGCCCCCTTGCTCGGCCGGCGCGTCCTGGTCCCCGACCTGCCCGGCCACGGCCCGTCCTCGCCGTTGCCGCACTACAGCTTCGAGACGCTCACCGCGGCGATCGCGCGGGCGCTCCCGGACACCGGCCCGCTCGTCGTCGCCGGGCACTCGCTCGGCGGGGTGCTCGCGCTGGAACTGGCGTCCGGCCGGTACGACGTCGAGGTCGCCGGCGTGCTCGCGCTCGGGGTGAAGGTCGAGTGGAGCCAGGACGACCTGGGCCGCGCGGCGTCCTTCGCGGCCCGGCCGGTCCGGGTGTTCGAGACGCGGGTGGACGCCGAACAGGCGTACCTGAAGGTCTCCGGGCTGCTCGGGATCGCGCCCGCCGACCCGGCCGGGCTCCGCGAGACCGAGGGAGGTTGGCGTCTCGCGATGGACCCGGCCGCGTTCGGCGTCGGCGCGCCGGACATGCCGGCCCTGCTCGCCGCGGCGCGGTGCCCGGTGGTGCTGGCGGCGGGCGAGACCGACCCGATGAGCCGTCCGGAGCAGCTGCGCGCGCTCGACCCGGACGCCGTCACCCTCGCCGGCCTCGGGCACAACGCGCACGTCGAGGACCCGGCCGCCGTGCGTGCCCTGCTGGAGCGGTTCGGCGTCTGAAGGTCCGGAGCAGCCGTCGTACCCCAGGCGACGGCTGCTCCGCGAACCCCTCGCCACTACGGACCCGGCAAAGCCTAGGAACACCCGGTGGACGAATGCCTGTACTCGCGGCCCGCGCCGCCGTCACCGTCGGTACCTGCGGAAACGGTTATCTTCGCCGATCGGTGGTACAGGTGGAGCGGCACGATCGTGATGCTGGAGGGGTACGTTCCGCTCGGGCACGCGGGAGAGGACGCCTGTGGACGAAGGCCTGTCGTTCGCCGGATGGCTGCGGGAACGGCGCGTGCTCGCCGGTCTCACCCAGGCCCAGCTCGCCGAGCGGGCCGGGCTGAGCCTGCGCGCGGTGCGCAACGCCGAGCTCGGCAGCGTCCGCCGTCCCCGCCCGGAGACGGCGAGGCGGCTGCGGGAAGCGCTTGCCGAAGCCCCGCCGGAGCCGGTGCGGATCGGCGTCCTCGGTCCGCTGACGGTGACGCGGGGCGCCGAGCCGGTCGAGATCGGCGCGGAGAAGCAGCGCCTGCTGCTCGCGCTGCTGGCCCTGCAGCCGAACCGGACCGTGCGGCGCGAGGACCTCGTCGACGTCATCTGGGACGAGCCGCCGCCGTCGTGCCTGGAGCTGCTCCACACCTACGTGGCGCGGCTGCGGCGGGCGCTGCGGCCGGCCGATCTCATCGCCACCGACAAGGGCGGTTACCGGCTGACCGCCGGCGAGGACGAGCTCGACTTGCTGCGGTTCGAGGCCCTCCTCGCGCGCGACGCCCACCGCGAGGCGCTCGAACTCTGGCGCGGGCCGGCGCTCGTCGACGTCGAACGGCTGCGCCAGCACCCCGCCCGGCTCGCGCTCGCGATGCGGCGCGCCAAGGCCGTGATGGCCTACGCCGGGGTCGCGGACCCCGAGGACGCGGCGGTGCAGCTGCGGGTGCTGACCGCCGAGGAGCCGCTCAACGAGTCCGCGCACGCCCGGCTGGTGCTGACGCTGGCCGCGTCCGGGCGCCAGGCCGCCGCGCTGGACGTGTACGACGAGGTGCGCCGCCGGCTGGCCGACGAGCTGGGCCTCGAACCCGGCCCCGAGCTGCGCGCGGCCCAGCGCCAGGTGCTGCGGCAGGACTTCGCCGCCCCGGAGCCGCCGGCCCGCGTCCCCGCCCAGCTGCCCGCCGACGTCTCCGGCTTCCGCGGCCGCGCGTCCCAGCTGGCCGAGCTGGACGGCCTCGTGCGCCGCGACGAAGGCGACACCGGCGCGCGGATCGCCGTCCTCTCCGGGACCGGCGGCGTCGGGAAGACCGCGCTCGCCGTCCACTGGGCCCAGCGGTCCCTGGCGGAGTTCCCGGACGGCCAGCTCTACCTCGACCTGCACGGTTACGGCACGGTCCGGCCGGTCGAGCCGGGCGACGCGCTGTCGGGGTTCCTGCGGGCCCTCGGCGTCGACGGCGCCGACATCCCGGCCGAGCCGGACGAGCGCGCGGCGAAGTTCCGCACCGCGCTCACCGGCCGCCGGATGCTGCTGGTGCTGGACAACGCCGGCTCGGTCGGGCAGGTCCGCCCGCTGCTGCCCGGCTCGCCGTCGTGCCTGGTGCTGGTGACCAGCCGCGACGCGCTGCCCGGGCTCATCGCCCGGCACGGCGCCCGCCGGGTGCTCGTGGACCTGCTCACCGACGCCGAAGCCGGTGACCTGCTGCGGACGCTGCTCGGCCGCCGCGTCGACGACGAGCCCGAGGCCACGGCGGCGCTGATCGGCTACTCGGCCCGGCTGCCGCTGGCGCTGCGGCTGGTCGCGGAGCTGGCCCTGAGCCGGCCGGGGGAGCGGCTCACCGCGCTCGCGGCCGAGCTGGCCGACGAGCGGCGGCGGCTCGACCTGCTCGACGGCGGTGGTGACCCGCTGACCGCGGTCCGCGCCGTGTTCTCGTGGTCCTACCGGCACCTGGCGCCCGACGCCGCCCGCGTGTTCCGGCTCTGCGGCCTGCACCCGGGCCGCGACCTGACGCCCGCCGCGATCGCCGCGCTCGCCGGCGTCGCGCTGCCGGAGGCGGAACGGCTCACCGGCGCGCTGGTGCGCGCCCACCTCGCGCAGGAGACCGGGGCCGACCGCGTCCAGCTGCACGACCTGCTGCGCGTCTACGCCGCCGAACTCGCCGCCGCCGAGCCGGCCGAAAGCCACGCGGCCCAGGAGCGGCTGTTCGACTTCTACGTCCGGTCGGCCGCGCAGGCCATGGACGTCGTCCTGCCCCTGGAACGCCACCTGCGCCCGCACGTGCCCGACCCCGACGTCAAGGTGCTCGACGCGCCGGCGTGGCTGGAGGCCGAGCGCCGCAACCTCCTGGCCGTCGCCGCGCACGCGACCCGGCACGGCTGGGCCGACCACCTGCGGCTGCTGTCCGGGATCCTGTGGCACTACCTCGACGTCGGCGGCTACCACGAGGAAGCGCTGGTGCTGCACACGCACGCGTCGGCACTGGCCCACGACGCCGGCGACCGGGTGGCCGAGGCCGAGCCGCTCACGCTGATCGCGCTGGGCCACTGGCGGGTCGGCCGGTCCCGGGAAGCCCGGCGGTACCTGGAGGAAGCGCTCGTCCTCGTCCGCGAGACCGGCGACCGGCGCACCGAAATCCACGTCCTCAACACCCTCGGCCTGGTCTGCCGCGCACTCGGCCGGTTCGCCGAGGCGATCACGTACTCGGCGGAAGCACTGGCCCTGGCGCGGAAAACCGGCGACCGCACCAGCGAAGGCCTGGTGCTGGTGGTGCTCGGCTGTTCCTGCCGCGGCATCGGCCGCTACGGCGAAGCGATCGGCTACCTCGGCGAGGCCCTCGCTCTCGCGCGCGAGATCGCCGACCGCACGAGCGAGGGCTACGCGCTGGTCAACACGGGCGACGCGTTGTCGGCGCTGGGGCGCCACGACGAAGCGGTCCGGGCCCTGCGGGAGGGCCTGGAACACTTCCGCGCCATGGGTGTCCGGGTGAGCGAGGGGTACGCGCTGGGCATCCTCGGCGACGTCGAACACGCGCGCGGCCGGTACGCCGAGGCCGCCGCGCACCTCGAGCGGGCGCTGGAGATCGCGCAGGAGACCGGAAGCCCGCCGAACCGCAGCGTCGCGCTGAAGCACCTCGGCGACGTCCGGCTGGCGCAGGGCCGGCACGCGGAAGCGGCCCAGCACCTCGAAGAGGCGCTGGGCCTGGCCCGCGAATGCGGCGACCGGGGCGTGGAGTCCCGCGTGCTCAACAGCCTCGGTGCCCTGGCGTCGGCACGCGGCGCTTCGCCGGACGCGCTCGCGTACCACCGCGAAGCCCTGGCCGTGGCCAAGGAAACGGGCTGCGGTCCCGAGCAGGGCCGGGCCCACTGCGGGCTCGGCGAAGTCCATTGTGGACTCGGTGACCCGGAGGCCGCGCGCGAACACTGGGAACGCGCGTTGGCTTGTTACGCCGGGGAATGCGTCCCCGGCCTGATCCGCGTGAAGGACCACTTGGCGGCGCTGGAGCGCGTCGCGGGGTAGTGGCGTTCGTCGGCGACCAGGTCGCCTTCGAGCCGCTGGGCGTCCCGGTCGAAGACGTCGGTGCTGCCGGCCAGCCGGTTGCGCGGGTACGGGCGGCGGCGGTACGCGCGGTCCAGGGCCCACGCAACGAGAACGGCGGCGGCGAGAACGGCGATGATCATGACGCTCCTCCCGGAGTGCGGAGTGCTGTTGCCTTGAAGAACGTGTAATGGAAGGTCCCGTATTCCCTGGTGGTGCGGTAAAGGTCGGCGATGCCGCGCGCCCAGCCCGCCTCGTCGGCGAGCCCCCCGGACACGGCGGCCGCGCCGACGCCTTCGACCATCGCGATGAACGTGTCGCGGGTGAACCCCGTGACGAGCTCGGGCCGCGACGCGTCGGCGTAGACGGTCCTCGGTTCCAGTGCGACGTCACCGAATCCGGCTTGCGCGAGCAGCGGGTACAGGCGGCGCCCGAGGAGCCCGTCGCCGCCGGCGTCGGCCTGGAGGCGGACGAGGCAGTCGATCGCGGCCTGGGCGTGCTCGCTGCGCGGGTGGAAGAACGCGGAGCCGTGGTCGCCCTCGATGACGGTGATCGTGCCGCCCGGCCGCAGCAGGGTTCTCAGGTGCGCCAGCGCTTTCTCCGGCTCCGGCAGGTGCTCCAGCACGAAGCAGACGAAGAGGTGGTCGTATTCGCCGTCGAGGTCGAACAGGTCGGCCCGGCGGAAGTCGGCCCGCGGGCCGACTCTGGCCTTGGCCTGGGCGAGGGATTCCGCGGAGACGTCGACCGCGGTCAGGTGCGCGCCGGGACTGCGGGCCACGAGGTGGACGGTCTGGGCGCCGACGCCGCAGCCGACCTCCAGCACGCGGCTGCCGTCGGGGTAGGCCGTCCCGGCGTGCAGCAGGTCGGCGAGGGTGTCGGCCTGGTCGCCGAGGCGGCGGGCCTCGGGGGCGGTGTATCCGTGCACGTAGGTGGTGTCCATGGGTCCAGCGTGCTGCGACAATGGTCCGATGGACAGAGCCAAAACCCACCATCCGGAGGGGTCCATAGGGTCCGACTTCCTCCAGCTCGACGTCCGCGAGGCGCCGCCGGGCGGGCTCGCGGACTGGCTCGCCGGGCGGCTGCGCGCCGCGGTCGCCGACGGCAGGCTCCCGATCGGCGGCCGGCTCCCCGCGTCCCGGGTGCTGGCCGCCGAGCTGCGCGTGTCGCGCGGGGTGGTCACCGAGGCCTACCAGCGGCTGATCGACGACGGCCACGCCGCCGGGCGCGGCCGGGCGGGCACCGTCGTGGTGGCGGCGCCGGTGCTGCCGCCGGACCCCGCGCCCGTTCGGCAGCCCGCGAAGGTGATCACGCCGCTGCCCGGCGTCGAGGTCTTCGACGAGATCCGCGCGATGCCGGCCCGGATCGACCTGACCCCCGGCGTGCCGGACCTGACGGCGTTCCCGCGCGCGGCGTGGCTGAAGGCGGAGCGCGCGGTGCTCGACGAGCTCGAGCCGTCGCACTTCGGCTACGGCGACCCGCGCGGGGCGCCGGCGATGCGGCTCGCGGTGTCGCGCTGGCTGGCGCGCAACCGGGGGATCCGGGCCGACCCGGGCGAGATCATCGTGGTCGCCGGGGTCGCGCAGGCGCTGACGCTGCTCGGGGAGGTGCTGCGGCAGCACGGTCTCTCCGAAATCGCCGTCGAGGACCCGAGCTCGCTCGGCGCGCGCCAGCACCTGCACCACTGCGGCCTGGCGACCCCGCCGGTGCCGGTGGACGACGACGGCGTGCGGGTCGCCGAGCTGCGTGCCCTCGGCGCGCCGGCGGTGCTCCTGACCCCCGCCCACCAGTTCCCGACGGGCGTGGTCCTCGGCGGCGACCGCCGGCGCGACCTCATGCGCTGGGCGGCCGACGGCGGCATCGTCGTCGAGGACGACTACGACGCCGAGCACCGGTACGACCGCGCGCCGGTGCCCGCGGTCCGCTCGATGCTGCCCGAAGTCTGTTACACGGGCAGCGTTTCGAAGCTGCTGGCACCCGCGCTGCGCGTCGGCTGGCTGCTGGCGCCGCCCCGCTTCCGCGACGACCTCGTGGCGGCCAAGCGGTTCGCCGACCTCGGCAACGCGGTGCTGGCCCAGCTGGTGCTGGCCCGCCTGATGGAGACCGGCGAGCTGGAGCGGCAGCTGCGGGTGGTCCGGACGCGGCACCGCCGCCGTCGCGACGCGATGATCCGCGCCCTTTCTTCGGAACTGCCGGAAGCGGTGGTCCACGGCGCGGCGGCGGGCCTGCACCTGACGATCACGTTCGGCACCGAGCTGGACGACGTCGCGCTGGCGGCGGCCGCGCTGGCGGAGGGGGTGAAGGTGCAGCCGCTGTCGTGGCACCGGCAACGGCCCGGGCGTCCTGGCCTGGTGCTGGGGTACGCGGCCCGGACGGCGGGCGAGATCGCCGAGGGCGTCGCCCTGCTGGGAAGGCTCCTGCGGGCTCGGTAAAGGGTCCTCAAAGGACGGTCAAGTGAGTGTGATCATGCTCTCGCAGGCAGTTCCGGAACTTGGTTGCCATACGCAAGCAAGTTGCTTAGCCTAGCTAAGGGACTGGCGAGCAGAAGGGTTGCACAGTGGCGGAACGCCGGACGTATTCGATCGCGGAACTGGGGCCGCGGTACAAGTGGATCGCGCTGTCCAACACGACGCTGGGCATGCTGATCGCCACGATCAACTCCTCGATCGTGCTGATCGCGCTGCCCGACATCTTCAAGGGCATCGGGATCAACCCCCTGGAACCGGCCAACACGAGCTACCTGCTGTGGATGATCATGGGCTTCCTCGTGGTCACCGCGGTGCTGGTGGTGAGCTTCGGCCGGCTCGGCGACATGTACGGCCGCGCGAGGATGTACAACCTCGGCTTCGCCGTCTTCACCGTTTCTTCGGTCATGCTGGCCGTCACGTGGTTCGACGGCGACGCGGCCGCGTTGTGGCTGATCGGCTGGCGGATCGTGCAGGGCGTCGGTGGCGCCTTCCTGATGGCGAACTCCTCGGCGATCCTCACCGACGCCTTCCCGGCCAACCAGCGCGGGCTGGCGCTGGGCATGAACGGCGTCGCGGCCATCGCGGGCTCGTTCCTCGGCCTGGTCGTCGGCGGCGTGCTGGCCCCGGTCGACTGGAACCTGATCTTCCTGGTGTCGGTGCCGTTCGGCGTCATCGGCACGATCTGGGCGTACCTCAAGCTGCACGACACCGGCGTCCGCAAGCACGCGCGGATGGACTGGTGGGGCAACATCACCTTCGCGGTCGGCCTGATCGCGGTGCTGATCGGGATCACCTACGGCATCCAGCCGTACGGGTCGTCGCCGACCGGCTGGGGCAGCCCGTTCGTGCTCTCGTGCCTGATCGGCGGCATCGCGGTGCTGATCGCGTTCGTGATCATCGAATCGAAGGTCGACAACCCGCTGTTCCGGCTGTCGCTGTTCCGGATCCGCTCGTTCACCTGGGGCAACGTCGCGAACCTGACGGCGTCGCTCGGCCGCGGCGGGCTGCAGTTCATCCTGATCATCTGGCTGCAGGGCATCTGGCTGCCGCAGCACGGCTACACGTTCGAGCAGACCCCGCTGTGGGCGGGCATCTACATGCTCCCGATGACGGTGGGCTTCCTGCTGGCGGCGCCGGCGTCCGGCGTGCTGTCCGACCGGATCGGCAGCCGCCTGCTCGCCTCGAGCGGCCTGCTCATCACGGCGGTGACGTTCCTGCTGCTGATCCTCCTGCCGGTGAACTTCGACTACTGGGCGTTCGCCGGGATCCTGCTCCTGAACGGCATCGGTATGGGCATGTTCGCCTCCCCGAACCGCGCGGAGGTGATGAACAGCCTCCCGGCCGACGCGCGAGGCTCCGGCGCGGGCATGATGACGACCTTCCAGAACGCGGCGATGGTCCTCTCGATCGGCTTCTTCTTCAGCCTGATCATCGCGGGCCTGTCTTCGAGCCTGCCGTCGACGATGAGCGCAGGCTTGATCGCGCACGGCGTCCCGGCTTCGGAGGCGGCGCAGATCGCGAACCTCCCGGCGGTGGCGGTGCTGTTCGCGGCGTTCCTGGGCTACAACCCGATCCAGCAGCTGCTCGGTGGCCAGCTGTCGTCCCTGCCGCCGGACCAGGCGTCGTTCCTGACGGGCCGCAGCTTCTTCCCGAACCTGATCTCGGGCCCGTTCCAGTCGGGCCTGGCGGTGGCGTTCGGTTTCGCGATCGTGGTGTGCCTGATCGGCGCGGTGGCTTCGCTGCTGACGAAGAACCCCCGCCCCTCGAAGGGCGAGTCGGTGGGGGAGGAACTGGCCGCGGTGGCCGGGGAATCGGGGAGCGGGCCGAGCGAACTGGTGTCGCCTTCGACGGAACGCTGATCTTCCACCGGCCGGGTGTCACCAAGCGGTGGCACCCGGCCGGTGGCTGGCACACTCCCCCGGTGGACGCTTTCGACCTCGGACGGCTGAGCCCCTACGACTTCGAAACGGTTTGCCGCGATCTTTTCGAGCAGATCACCGGGCTCTCCTTCGAGATCTTCCCGCAGGGACGAGACCTCGGAATCGACCTCCGGCACGTCGCGGACGACGGAAGCACGACGATCGTCCAGTGCAAGCACTGGCCACGCGGCAACGCGGCCCGGCTGGTGAGGACGATGTTCAGGGAAGAGCTTCCCAAGATCTCGGCGCTCAAGCCCGCCCGGTACCTCCTCGCGACGAGCGTCGAGCTGACCGCGGCGGCCAAGGACAAGCTCGCCGCCGGCCTCGCACCCCACGTCACGAGCCCGGGCGACATTTACGGCGCCGAGCAGCTCGTCGAAGAGCTTCGGAAACGCCGGGAAATCGTCGAACGGCACTTCCGGTTGTGGCTGAGCAGCACCGGGGTGCTTCAGTCGCTCCTGCGCAAGGAAAGCCTGATCCGGTCCGCGGATCTGCTCGCCGACATCGAGGGCCGCGCCCTGACCTTCGTGCCGACCCCGGCGTTTTCCGAGGCGAAGCGGCGGCTGTCCGAGCAGGCCGTCTGCATCGTGACCGGGGGTCCGGGCATCGGCAAGACCACCATCGCCAAGATGCTCGCCGCGACGTATCGGCACCAGGGGTACGAACTCGTCGAAATCTCGCGAGACGCCGATGAAATCAACGCGGCATGGCGGGACGACCTCCCTCAGTTCTTCTACTACGACGACTTCCTGGGGCGCAGTACGTTCGGCGACAAGCTGGGGAAGAACGAAGACAGCCGTCTCTTGCAGGTCATCGAACGCGTCCGGCGGACGCGGGGGAAGCGGCTCGTGCTGACGACCCGTGACTACCTGTTCAAGCAGGCCGAGCAGATGTACGGCTCCCTCGGGGACGCCGATCTTTCGCCGATCCTGTACTTCGTGAACCCGATGGGGTTCGATGCCGATCTGGCCGCGAAGATCCTCTACAGCCTCGTCCACCATTCCGGGATCCCCGCCGCCGAGAAACGGCGCTTCGGCGACCGGAGCACCTGGGCCGGCCTGGTGCACAGCGACCACTTCAATCCCCGGCTGGCCGAGCGGACCCTGGGGCTCAGCGGGTTCTCCGGAACTCCGACGACGCGCGTCGCGGAGCAGATGCTGGCGAACTTCCGAGAGCCGGAGCGAGTCTGGGAACGGGTGGTCGAGCAGGAGCTGGACGACGCGTGTGTGCACGTCCTCGAACTGCTCTCGGTGTTCGACGTCGAATCGGGTGTTTCCGTGGACGAGCTGGCCGGCGTGTGGCGGCGGTACGCCAGGGCCATCGATGCACCGCACGCCCTGCCGGTACTCCACCGGTCCCTCAAGGTGCTCGACGGAGCTCTGGTGACGATCTGGGACCACGGTGCCGGACAGCCCTGGGTGGGCCTGCACAACGCGTCTGTCCAGGAGTACCTCGAGGGCCGGCTGCACCGGGGCCGCTGTGATCTCGACGCGCTGATCGACAGCTTGGAAGACCCGGAGCGCCTGGCTCGCCTGTTCATCGTCGGGTTGAACGTGCTGGACGGTCTGATCATCCGGAAACTGGGCGAGCGGACGCAGGTGATGGCAGACGTCGTGCTCAAGTGCCTGGTCGCGCCGTGTCCCTACGGCAGCGGTTCCCTCGGCTCGGCGTCCCACTTCGGGCGGTCCAGCTGGATCGCGCACGTGACGGACGTGCTCTCGCACGCCGACTGCCTGCGCTCGGCGCCGCTCGCCGAGCACGTGGTCGAGGACCTGGAGGTGCTCGACGACTTCCGTCCGGGTCGTGCGGGAACCTTCGCGGAACTCGCCGACCTGCTGGCCACGGTCCTGGCGTCCGAGCTGCTGCCGCGTCAGCTCGTCGCGGAGGTCGAGGCTTTCGTGGTCGGCTGTGCGCGTGACCTCGTCCGCGGCTTCGCCCGCGAGGGGTTTGCCGGGTGGGGCAGGTACGACTTGCGCTGGGCCCTCAACGTCATCAAAGCGCACGCACCGCACGATCGTCCGCGGGAGTTCGAAGCCGCCGAGGCGGCCGTGGCCGCCGAATCCCGTCGGAGCGACGAGGCGTTCGCCCCCAAGTTCGAGTCCCGCCGGGTGGGCCATGCGGGTGAAGGGGAGGAGAATCCTTCGGCGGTGATCGAACAGCTGCGGGTTCTGCTGGCGTCCGACTGACCTACCAGCCGACAGAGGCGCGCTGGATCTTCACCGGCTTCGCGGGAGCGCCGTCCAAAGGCCCGTTCGGATCGGTCGGAATGATCCCGTCCGCGACCATCCGATCCAGCGCCGACATCCCGCGCACCACGGTCCCCAGCACCGAATAATTGGCCGGGATGTTCGCGAACGAATGCACGATGAAGAACTCCGACCCGTTCGTCCCCGGCCCCTGGTTCCCCATGGCCACAGTCCCGCGCGGGTAGGTCTCGGTCCCTGAAACCTCGTCCGGGAACTTGTACCCCGGCCCGCCCTTCTCGACTTCGTAGATGTCCCCGCACTGGAGGACACCAAGACGAGCGGAGTTGGACAGACGCCAGCACCGGGACCGGTCGTAGAACCGCTGCAAAATCAGCGAAACCATGTTGTGCACCGCGCACGGAGCCGCTCCGGCGCGGTTCAGCCGCACCGTCACCGGGCCGTAGTTGAACCGGAACGTCACATCGACGGTCCCGCGGGTCAGAGCGAACGGCGCCGGGCGCACCACCGGCCGCGCCGCCGGGTTGTCCGGGGTCGGCGTGAACGAACAGCGGACCAACGGGACCGAGGCGGACGCCGGGGCCGGAGCCACCAGCAACGCGCCCAGCACACCGACCAGAGCCAGACCCCAGCGCAGCTTCATGCCCGGGACGTTAGCGCTTGACGAACTACTTGCGCCAGGCCGTGCGCTGCTTGCGGATGTCCAGCACCAGCAGGAGGATCAGGAACAGCGAGAGCCCGACCAGCCAGACGTTCTCGGTGTTGTTCTCGTGGTTGCCCTTGATCATCACCAGCAGGATGATCGCGCTGACCCAGCCGGCGATGCGGGTGGCCTTCGGGAACGAGCCGTGCCAGCCCCAGGCCGCGGACGGCTCGTCGCGCGGGTCGACCTCGGGCCGCCTCTTCTCGACCGCCTTGCCTGCCACGATGAACTCCTCAAACCCCGTGAACCTCGGACCCGCCGATGATCCCACACCTCCGGGTGCGCCGCGGAGACGCCCCGCGCGACAATGACCGGCGATGACTACCTCGCGAAGCGTTCTCGTGCTCGGCTCGACCGGGTCCATCGGCGTGCAGGCCCTCGACGTCGCGGCGCGCAACCCGCACCTGTTCCGCGTGGCCGGGATCGCCGCCGGCGGGGCCGATCCGGCCGCCCTCGCCGCGCAGGCGCTCGCCCACGGCGTCGAGGCCGTCGCCGTGACCAAGGCCACCGCCGCCGAGGACGTGCAGCTCGCCCTGTACGCCGAGGCGCAGAAGCGCGGCTACGACCAGGGCGAGTTCAAGCTCCCGAGGCTCTTCGCGGGCTCCGACGCCGTCACCGAGCTGATCGACTCCGTGCCCGTCGACACGGTCCTCAACGCGCTGCCCGGCTCCCGCGGCCTCGAGCCGACGCTGCGGGCGCTCGCCACCGGCGCCACCCTCGCGCTCGCCAACAAGGAGTCGCTCATCGCCGGCGGGCCGCTGGTGCTCGCGGCGGCCAAGCCGGGGCAGCTGGTGCCCGTCGACTCCGAGCACTCGGCCATCGCGCAGGCCCTGCGCGCGGGCAGCCGGAGCGAGGTGGCCCGGCTCGTGCTCACCGCCTCCGGCGGCCCGTTCCGCGGCCGCAAGCGCGCCGAGCTGGCCGGCGTCACCGTCGAGCAGGCGATGGCGCACCCGACGTGGTCGATGGGCCCGCTGATCACGATCAACTCCGCCACCCTGGTCAACAAGGGGCTCGAGCTGATCGAGGCGGCGCTGCTGTTCGACATCCCGCCGGAGCGGATCGACGTCACCGTGCACCCCCAGTCGATCGTGCACTCGATGGTGACCTTCACCGACGGCTCCACGATCGCCCAGGCCAGCCCGCCCGACATGCGGCTGCCGATCGCGCTCGCCCTGCACTGGCCCGACCGGGTGCCCGGCGCCGCGCCCGCCTGCACCTGGGACACGGCCGCGACCTGGACTTTCGAGCCGCTGGACGACGAGGCCTTCCCGGCCGTCGAGCTGGCCCGGCACTGCGGCACGGTGGGTGGCTGCCTGCCCGCGGTGTACAACGCCGCGAACGAGGAGCTCGTGTCCGCCTTCCTCGCGCAGAACACCCGCTTCACGTCGATAGTGGACACTGTTTCCGAGGTGGTGGGAGCCGCCGACGAATGGCGTCGCGAACCTCGCGACGTCGAGGACGTACTCGCCGCCGAGCGCTGGGCTCGCGCGCGGGCCGGTTCGATCATCGAGGGGAAGTAGCGGGTGCTCGCCTACATCATCGGTGTGGTGCTCTTCGCACTGGGGATCTGCGTCTCCGTCGCACTGCACGAAGCCGGCCACATGGTCACCGCGAAGGCCTTCGGCATGAAGGTCCGCCGGTACTTCGTGGGCTTCGGGCCCACGGTGTTCTCCTGGCGCCGCGGGGAGACCGAATACGGCCTGAAGTGGATTCCGCTGGGCGGGTTCTGCGACATCGCCGGCATGACCGCCCTCGACGAGGTGACGCCGGACGAGGCGCCGCGCGCGATGTGGCGGTTCAAGACCTGGAAGCGCACCGTCGTGATGTCCGCCGGGTCGATCACGCACTTCATCCTGGGCTTCGTGGTGCTCTACCTGATGGCCGTGACCATGGGGCTGCCGAACCTGACCCCGACCGCGACCGAGCCGGTGCTGGCGTCGACCTCCTGCGCCCGCTCGACCACGACGGAGGCGCAGGCCAAGGACACCAGCTGCCCGCCGGGTGCCCTGACCCCGGCGAAGACGGCCGGGCTGCAGGTCGGCGACAAGGTCCTCTCCGTCGGTGGCAAGCCGGTCGCGACCTGGGAGGACATGCTCGCCGCCGTGCAGGCCACCAGCGGCCCGACCGTGTTCCAGGTGCAGCGCGGCGAGCAGCGGCTCTCGCTCACCGTCGACGTGCCGAAGGTGCAGCGCTGGAGCAGCACCGGCGTCAAGGAGGTCGGCATGATCGGCGCCTCCCCGCAGCTGCCGGCGATGACCACGCAGTACGGCCCGGTCGCCGCGATCGGCGCGACGTTCAGCTTCACCGGCACGATGTTCGCCGAGACCGCGCAGCGGCTCGTCGAGTTCCCCGAGCGCATCCCCGCCGTGGTCACCGCGATCTTCGGCGGCGAGCGCGACCCGAACACCCCGGTCAGCGTCGTCGGCGCGAGCCGGATCGGCGGCGAAGCGGTCGAGCAGGGCATCTGGGTGCTGTTCTTCTTCCTGCTGGCCAGCCTGAACTTCTTCATCGGCGTGTTCAACCTGCTGCCGCTGCTCCCGCTCGACGGCGGGCACATCGCGGTCGTCTGGTACGAGCGCGTCCGCGACTGGATCCGCGGGCTGCGGGGCAAGGCGGCCGGCGGTCCGGTGGACTACACCAAGCTGTCCGGGATCACGATGGTCCTGGTGCTCATCGGTGGCGCGGTGACCCTACTCACGGTGACGGCGGACATCGTCAACCCGATTCGCCTGCAGTAGTGCCCCGCCCCGGAGGGGTTCCGGCCCCTCCGGGGCGGGTCGCACAGGCCGTAACGCTGCTCACCGTGACGGTTGACATGGTGAAGGTGGCCCGGTCGGGGTAGGTACGCTGGAAGCCGTGACCGTCGCACTCGGTATGCCCGCCCTGCCCCCGCCCGTCCTGTCCGAGCGCCGCAAGACCCGCCAGCTCCAGGTGGGCTCGGTCGGCGTCGGCAGCGACTTCCCGATCTCCGTCCAGTCGATGACGACGACGCTCACCTCCGACGTCAACGCGACGCTGCAGCAGATCGCCGAGCTGACCGCGGCGGGCTGCGACATCGTGCGCGTGGCGTGCCCGTCGGCCGACGACGCCGAGGCGCTGCCGGCGATCGCGCGCAAGTCGCAGATCCCGGTGATCGCGGACATCCACTTCCAGCCGAAGTACGTCTTCGCCGCGATCGAGGCCGGCTGCGCCGCGGTGCGCGTCAACCCGGGCAACATCCGGAAGTTCGACGACCAGGTCAAGGAGATCGCGCAGGCGGCGAGGGACCACGGCACCCCGATCCGGATCGGCGTCAACGCGGGCTCGCTGGACAAGCGGATCATGGACAAGTACGGCAAGGCGACGCCGGAGGCGCTGGCGGAGTCGGCGCTGTGGGAGGCGTCGCTGTTCGCCGAGCACGACTTCCACGACATCAAGATTTCGGTGAAGCACAACGACCCGGTGGTCATGGTGCGCGCCTACGAGATCCTCGCGGAGCAGTGCGACTACCCGCTGCACCTCGGCGTCACCGAGGCCGGCCCGGCGTTCCAGGGCACCATCAAGTCGGCCGTCGCGTTCGGCGCGCTGCTGCGCCAGGGCATCGGCGACACGATCCGCGTCTCGCTGTCCGCGCCGCCGGTCGAAGAGGTGAAGGTCGGCATCCAGATCCTGCAGTCGCTCAACCTCAAGCAGCGGAAGCTGGAGATCGTGTCGTGCCCGTCGTGCGGGCGCGCGCAGGTCGACGTCTACACCCTCGCCGAACAGGTCACCGCCGGGCTCGAGGGCATGGAGATCCCCCTGCGCGTGGCCGTCATGGGCTGCGTCGTCAACGGCCCGGGCGAGGCCCGCGAGGCCGACCTCGGCGTCGCCTCCGGCAACGGCAAGGGCCAGATCTTCGTCAAGGGCGAGGTCATCAAGACCGTGCCCGAGCACGCGATCGTCGAGACGCTCATCGAAGAGGCGATGCGCATCGCCGAAGAGGCGGGCGAAACCCTCGGCGAGGGCGCTCCCGTCGTCACCGCGGGCTGAGTTTTCCCGCTGAAGCCCTCCTCACCTCGCCGGTGAGGAGGGCTTCAGCGCGTTCTCAGCCCTGCAGGTGGTGCTGGGCGGCGTCGCGGATCTGCAGCCGGACGTTCTCCAGCGCCGCCGCGACCTCGTCGATCTGCTGCGACGCGAGCTGGATGGCCCCCTGGATCGCCGTCGCGGACGAGGTTTCCCCGAGCAGACCGAGCACTTGGGCCTGCAGGTCTTCGAGGTCGCTCTTCGTGGCGAGCGCGATGCCGGTGGGCACCTGGTCGGCGAGCAGCTCCAGCTGCTGCGCCTGCTCCTGGATCGTCATCGGGGTTTCCTTCCGCGGTGGGGACGCACCTCCGTGTTAGCAGACCCCGCACCGCCGGTGGTGACGATTACGCTGGCATTCGTGACCGTGACCTGGGCCGTCCGCGAGCCGCACCCCGTGGTGCGGCCGCTGGTCACGCGCTATGTCGGGTACGCGCAGGACGACGTCACGCTGGCCGTCCACCGCGGCCTGCCGTCGCGGCATGTGACGCTCGTCATCAGCCTGGCCGGGCCGGTCCGGATGGCCGGGCACAGCCTGCAGGCGCTGGTCGGCGGGCTGCACACGCGCGCGGTGCTGATCCGGCAGGACCGCGTGCAGGAGGGGCTGCAGCTCGAGCTCGACCCGCTGGGCGTGCGCACCCTGTTCGGCGTCACGGCGGCGGAGCTGAGCGGCGAGGTCGCCGACCTGGCCGAGTTCGGCCTCGGGTCGCTCGCCGAGCGGCTGCGGGAGCTGCCGACGTGGGCCGAGCGGTTCACGCTGCTCGACGACGTCCTGGCCGCCCGTGCCGTGGAGCCGGTGGCGCCGCCGCCCGAGCTGGGGGAGGCGTGGCGCCGGATGCGCGGCGCCGACGGCCGGGTGCGCGTGGCGGAGCTGGCCGGCGAGGTCGGCTGGAGCCGTCGTCACCTGGGCGAGCGGTTCCGCGCGGAGCTGGGGCTGGCCCCCAAGCAGGCGGCGCGGGTGCTGCGGTTCGAGCGGGCCGCGCGGCTGCTGCGCCGGGGACACGCCGGGCTGGCCGAGCTGGCCGTCGAGTGCGGGTTCTACGACCAGGCGCACTTGACCAACGAGTGGCACGCGCTGGCCGGGTGCACGCCGGGGACGTGGATCGCCGAGGAGCTCCCGTTCCTCCAAGACGAGGGGACGCCGGCCGGGCAAGACTCGCCCGCATGACTCCTGAACCGAATGTCTGGCCGGCCTTCCGCTACGACGACGCCCCGGCCGCGGTCCGTTTCCTCGTCGACGTCCTGGGTTTCACCGAGACGCTGGTGGTGCCCGAAGGCGACCTCATCGCGCACGCGGAGCTGCGCTGGCCCGAGGGCGGCGCGGTGATGCTGGGCAGCGTCCGCCCGCCGGACGGCGTGCACGACGCGATGAAGCCCGGTACCGGCGCGGCGTACGTCGTTTCCGACAAGGTGGACGAAATCTACGCGCGGGTGAAGGACGCGGGCGCCGAGATCACGGCCGAGCTGACCGACACCGAATACGGCTCGCACACGTTCAGCCTCCGCGACCCGGAGGGCAACTCGTGGACGATCGGCACCTACCGCGGCGCGGCCTGACCGGAGCCGGGCACCCGGGCTCCGAACGTCGTGGACTGTCGTTCACGACGTTCGGCCGGGCCCCGGCTACTGCACCGGCCGCTCGAAGGTCACCAGCAGTCCCTCGACCCCGCCGGGCCCGACCCGGCCCTTCACCTCGGCGGAGGTGATGGCCTTCAGCTGCCACCCGTCGGCCGCGTGGTCGTTGAGCAGCTTCTCGAGTTTTCCGCCGGACATCTTGCCGCCGAGCAGCTTCTCGCGGACCTCGACGACCTTGTACGTGTAGCGCTGCATGCCTCCATCCTGCCCGCGAGCCCGACCTGGGGCTCTTCATCCCAGCGTGTCGAGAGCCTCGCGTTCCGTTTCGGCTGTTCATCTGGCACCCTGGAGCCCGTGTTGCGGCTTGCAGGTGCACGGCTGCTCGATGATCGGGACTATCCGGCGGTCCGTGCCGCGCTCGCCGCCGACCCGGTGGGCAGCTGCATGGTCAGCGCCCGGGTCGAGGCTGCGGGCCTTGATCCGTGGCGGCTCGGTGGTGAGCTCTGGGCCGCCGACAGCCGCCCGGTTCGCGCCGGGCGGCTCCAAGGGCTGTGCTTCTCCGGGCCCAACCTCATCCCGCTCCGCGGCAACGCGCCCGCCCTCCGCTCCTTCGCCGACCGCGCGCTGCGCCGCCAGCGAACCTGCTCCTCCTTGGTCGGCCCGGCCGAGCAGGTGCTCGGGTTGTGGGACGAGCTCACCGACGAGTGGGGCCCGGCCCGCGAGGTCCGCGACGACCAGCCGCTGATGGCGCTGGACAGCACGCCGCTGGTGGCCGCCGATCCGCTGGTCCGCCCGGTCCGGCCGGACGAGCTCGAGCGGTACCTGCCCGCGGCCGTCGCGATGTTCATCGAGGAGGTCGGCGTCGACCCGCGCAGCGGCGACGGCGGCGCCAGCTACCGCGCCCGCGTCACCGAGCTGATCGGCGCCGGGCGCGCGTTCGCCCGGTTCGAGAACGGCGAGGTCGTCTTCAAGGCCGAGATCGGCGCGATGTCGGCGACCGTCGGGCAGATCCAGGGCGTCTGGGTGCACCCCGCACGCCGGGGCGACGGGCTCGGCACCGCCGGCACGGCCGCGGTGGTGAACCGGCTCGTCCGCGGCCTGGGCCGCACGGCCAGCCTCTACGTCAACGCCTTCAACACCCCCGCCCTCGCGGCCTACCGCAAGATCGGCTTCAAACAGGTCGGCCAGTACGCGACGGTCCTCTTCTAGCCACTCTTCCGTGGCGGCGTTTCACCCCCGGCCGCACCGCCCTGACCAGGCATCATCCCGCCATGAGCGCACGTCGACACCGTGCCCTCGCGGTGCTGCTGCTCGCCGCCGCGACCACGGCCGGGTGCTCGGGCAACGGTCCCGAGGACGCCCTCTCCGCGTTCCTGGACGCCGTCGCGGCCGGCGACGTCGACGCCGCGGCGGCGGCCACCGACTCGCCGGACGCGGCGAAGACCGTCCTGACGCAGGTGCGCGGGGTCCTCGAGCCGGAAGGCCTGGACGTCGACGACGAAGAGGTGAAGCAGCCGGACGGCGACACCGTCACCGCCGGCTACCAGCTCACCTGGCACCTGCCGCACGGCCGCACCTGGACCTACCGCGCCGACGCGCAGCTGCGGGCGGCCGAAAACGGCTGGCAGGTGCACTGGCAGCCGACGGTCGTGCACCCGCAGCTGGCCGTCGGCCAGACCCTCGGCCTGCTGCCCCAGCTGCCGGACACCGCGCCGGTGCTCGACCGCGACGGCGTGCCGCTGATGCGCCCGCAGACCGTGATCGGCGTGGTCGTCGACCCGCAGAAGACCGGCGACGCGAGCGCCGTCGCGGGGTCGCTGGCCAAGGCGCTGCACCGGTTCGAGCCGTCCGTCACGGGCCGGTCGGTGCTGGACGGGATGAACAAGACCAAGCCCGGGGACGCCTACCCGGTGATCACCCTGCGCGCCGGCGACTACCAGCGGGTGAAGTCGGTGATCTACGACCTGCCCGGCGTCCGGTTCGCCAGCCAGGAACGGCTGCTGCCGGTGACCCGCGGGTCGGGGCAGCAGGTGCTGCCGGCCATCCGCGCGCTCGTCGAGCAGGAGCTGGCCGGGGCGGCGGGCTGGCGGATCGTCACCCGGGACGTCACCGGCGGCGAGGTCGCCGAGCTGCGGGCCGAGCCGCCGCGGCCCGCGCCCGCGGTCACCAGCACCCTCAGCTCGCGGATCCAGGACGCCGCCGAGAAGGCCCTCGACACCGAGGACTACCCGGCCGCGCTGGTGGCGCTCCAGCCGTCGACCGGGGACATCCTCGCCGTGGCGCAGAACGACGCCGCGAACGCCGAAGGCTCGCTGGCCCTGTCCGGCCGCTACCCGCCCGGTTCGACGTTCAAGATCATCACGGCGGCGGCCGCGCTGTCGGCGGGTGACGTCGACGCCGGCAGCCCCGTCGACTGCCCCGGCACCACGGTGATCGAGAACCGGGTGGTGCCGAACGAAGGCCGGTTCGACCTCGGCCGGGTGCCGCTCGAAACGGCGTTCGCGCGGTCCTGCAACACGACGTTCGCCCGGCTCGCCGCCGGGCTCCCGGCCGCGGCCCTGACCGACGCCGCCCGCTCCTTCGGCCTCGGCGCGGACTTCGTCGTCCCCGGCCTGACCACGGTCACCGGCGCCGTCCCGGCGAGCGACTCGGCCGTCCAGCGCGCGGAGAACGGCTTCGGCCAGGGCACGGTGGTGACCAGCCCGTTCGGCATGGCCCTGGCCGCGGCGACCGTCCAGGCCGGGAAGGTGCCGACGCCGTCGATCGTCCGGGGGATGCCCGCGACCACGAAGAACGTCGGCGACGCGCCTTCCCAGGACGTGCTCGACGCGCTGCGCGGGATGATGCGCGAGGTCGTCACCACCGGCACCGCGACCGGCCTGCGTGACCTCCCCGACGTCGCCGGCAAGACCGGCACCGCCCAGTTCGGCGACGGCTCCCGCTCGCACGGCTGGTTCGTCGGCTACCGCGGTGACCTGGCGTTCGCCGTCCTGCTGACCGAGGCGGGGTCGTCCAAACCGGCGGTGCAGGCGGCACACCGGTTCCTGGCGGGGATCGGCTGAGGGGGCCGTCGTAAGGTGGGGGCATGTCCGTTCGTGCCCCGCTGGTTCCCGGCGTCCAGACGCCGCGCCGTGCCGTCCCCAGCTCCATCGCCCGTCCCGAATACGTGGACAAGCCGGCGCCGAAACGGGACACCGGCAACGGCGTGCGCACGCCCGAGGTGATCGAGGCGATGCGGGTGGCGGGCCGCATCGCGGCCCAGGCGCTGGAGGAGGGCGGCAAGGCCGTCAAGCCGGGCGCCACCACGGACGACATCGACAAGGTGGTGCACGAGTTCCTGCTCGACCACCACGCCTACCCCTCGACGCTGGGCTACCGCCGGTTCCCGAAGTCGTGCTGCACCTCGCTGAACGAGGTCATCTGCCACGGCATCCCCGACTCGACGGTGATCGAGGACGGCGACATCTGCAACATCGACGTCACCGCGTTCATCGGCGGCGTCCACGGCGACACCAACGCGACCTTCCTGGCCGGCGACGTCTCCGAGGAGGCCCGCCTGCTGGTGGAGCGCACCCGCGAGGCGACGATGCGGGCGATCAAGGCGGTCCGGCCGGGCCGCCAGCTCAACGTGATCGGCCGGGTCATCGAGGCCTACGCCAAGCGCTTCGGCTACGGCGTGGTCCGCGACTTCACCGGCCACGGCGTCGGCCCCGCCTTCCACACCCCGCCGACGGTGCTGCACTACGAAGAGCCCTCCGTCGACACGGTGATCGAGGAGGGCATGACCTTCACGATCGAGCCGATGATCACCCTGGGCACCATCGACTACGACATCTGGGCCGACGACTGGACCGTCACCACGAAGGACAAGAAGTGGACGGCCCAGTTCGAGCACACCCTCGTGGTGACGGCCGACGGCAGCGAGATCCTGACGCTGCCCTGAGCCGAGTCAGTGGCTGGTGGCCTTCTTGTAGCAGCGCACCGAAAGCGGCACGAAGATCACCAGCAGCAGCGCGATCCACAGCACCGAGGCGAGCGCGGCGTGCTGCATCGGCCAGACGTCGCGCGGCGGGAGCGCCGCGCTCGTGTTGCCGAACAGCTCCCGCGCCGCCTGCGTGACCGCCGAGACCGGGTTCCAGTCCGCGATCACCCGCAGCGGCGTGGGCAGCCGCCCGCTGTCGACGAACGTGTTGGCCAGGAAGGTGAGCGGGAAGATCACCACCATCGACACGTTGTTGAAGACCTCGGGCTTGCGCACGGCCAGGCCGAGCGCGCCCATCACCCACGACAGCGCGTAGGAGAAGGCGAGCAGCAGCACCACCCCGCCGAGCGCTTCGAGGACACTCGTGTGGATGCGCCAGCCGACCAGGAGACCCACGAGTCCCATGATGAGCAGGCTCGCCGTGCTGAGGATGAGGTCGGCGGTGGTCCGCCCGATCAGCACGGCCGCCGGTGACATCGGCAGCGAGCGGAACCGGTCGATGATGCCCTTCTGCAGGTTGTCGGTCAGCCCGTAGCCGGTGACGATCCCGCCCATGGCCACCGCGAGGGTGAAGATCCCCGGCAGCATGAACTCGCGGTACGACAGGCCGGGGATGTCGATCACGCTGCCGAACACGAAGCCGAAGAGCAGCACGAACATCACCGGCGTGAAGACGAGGGACCCGAGCAGGTCCAGCGACCGGAAGATCTTGATCGAGTTGCGCTTGGCGATGGTCACGCCGTCGGTGACGGCCAGCTGCACCGCGTTCATCACACGGCCTCCTTCGCGGTTTCGGCCGGTTCCTGGCCGGTGAGGGTGAGGAAAACGTCGTCGAGGGTCGGACGCCGGACCCCGACGTCGCGGGCTTCGACGCCTTCCGCGGCGAGCAGGGCGAGGGTCTCGGTAAGCGCTTTCGCGCCGTGGGTCACGGGCACGGTCAGCCGGAAGCCCTCGGCCTGCGGCTCGCCGCTGGCCAGCCGGGCCAGCGCCCGCCGCGCGGTGGCGACGTCGGCGTGGGTGCCGACGACCAGCTCGATCCGCTCGCCGCCGACGAGGTCCTTGAGCTCGTCGGCGGTACCGCGGGCGATGACGCGCCCGTGGTCGACGACGGCGATGCTGTCGGCGAGCCGGTCGGCCTCTTCGAGGTACTGCGTGGTGAGCAGCAGCGTCGTGCCGCCCGCGACCAGCTCGGTGATGACGTCCCAGAGCTCGGTGCGGGCCCGCGGGTCGAGCCCGGTCGTGGGCTCGTCGAGGAACAGCACCGGCGGGTTGGCCACGAGCGCGCCCGCCAGGTCGAGCCGGCGCCGCATGCCGCCGGAGTAGCCCTTGACCGGGCGGTCGGCGGCGTCGGCCAGGCTGAACCGGGCCAGCAGTTCACGTCCGCGGGCCTTGGCCCGCTTGGTACCCAGGTGGTACAGCCTGCCGACCATCTCGAGGTTCTCGGCCCCGGTGAGTTCCTGGTCGACGGCGGCGTACTGGCCCGAGGCGCCGATGTGCGAACGCAGCTCGTGCGCGTCCCGCACGACGTCGAACCCGGCGACCGTCGCCCGGCCCGCGTCCGGCTTCTGCAGCGTCGTGAGGATCTGGACGGTGGTGGTCTTCCCGGCACCGTTCGGCCCGAGCACGCCGAGCACGGTGCCCTCCGGGACCCGCAGGTCCATCCCGTCGAGCGCGGTGACCTTCCCGTACTTCTTGACCAGTCCCTCGGCCACGATGGCGTCTGGCATGGATCTTCCCCTTTGTCTTGTGGAGTCTCAGGCCCGGCGGATGACGATGTCGCCGGTGTAGGTGTGGGCTTTGACCTCGACCGTCTCGGTGGTCCCGCCCGGCCCGTCGGAGGGCGTGAGCGTGTTGCGCACGGAGCCGGTCAGGGAGTTGAGCTCGAGCCACGCGGCGCTGCCCTCGCGGACGCCGACCTCGATCTCGCCGACGGCGGTCTCGAGGACGACCCGGTCGCGGATCACCTCGCCGATCCGGATGTCGCCGGCGGCGGTCTTGGCGTGGACGCCGGCGTGGGCGAGGTCGACGTGGATGTCGCCGTTGGCGGTGCCGACGCGCAGGTCGCCGGTCACCTCGCCGACGCGGGTTTCGCCGTTGGAGTTCTTCAGCACCGCCGTGCCGTCGATCTCGCGGATGCGCAGCTCGCCGGAGCCGGTGTGGACCTCGGCGAACCCGGTGGCCCGGTCGACGAAGACGTCCCCGGTCGCCGTGTGCGCCTCGAGCCGGGCGGCCTCGTCGAGGTGGATGTCGCCGACGGACGTCTTGATGCGGCTGTCGCCGATGCGCCCGCTGACCCGGTAGTCGCCCATCGCGGACGTGCCCCGGATCCGCGAGCCGGCCGGCAGCTCGATCGTGACGTGCAGCGAACCGGCCTTGCCGAAGATCCGGGTGGCGTACTTCGGGCCCTTGACCAGCAGCTCGCCGCCGGTGAACTCGACGCGGGTCTTGGCGACGGCCTTGACGTCCTCGGGTTCGCCCGGATCGGCCGGTTCGACCTCGACGGTGGTTTCGACGCGGTCGGAGGCGACGATCCGGACGTCGGCGATGCTGACGTCGATCGTGGCCGTGATCGGCTCGGGGGTGGCGAAAACAGGCATGGCTGCGCCCTCCTGGGGTGCTCGGGGTGGCGTCTCCGCAGGCCGGAGACGTGAAGGGGGAAAGAGCGGGTTACTGGACCCAGCCGGTGTACTTCTCGCCGTACGCGGATCGCCGGTGGGTGGTGCGGCCCTTGTCGGAACCGAGCGCGCTCGTCGCGGCGCGGACGAGCCAGGCGTTGATGGAGAGCCGCTCCCGGTTCGCCGCCTCCTCGACCCGCAGCTTGAGCTGCTCGGGCAGCCGCAGGTTGATCCGCGAGACGGCGCCGTCGTCCGCGTCCGGCGAGGGCGGGGGCGGCGGGGCTTCCTGGGGCGCCGGCTCGGGCGCGGTGGGCAGTGAGACGGCGAACTCGGCCTCACGGCGGCGCAGGCGCACTTCGACGGAACCGGGCGCGAGGTCACGGGTGATTTCGTCGGCCGCGGTCGAGAGGGCGTCGAGCAGGGTCAGCCGGATCGCCGACTCGAGCGGCGCGGTGAGCCGCTCGGCGAGGGCGACGGCGTCCTCGCCCGCCGCCTCGGCGGCGACCGCGAGCTCCCGGCGGAGTCCGTCCACGAAGGGCGTCAGGTCCATGGCACTACTGTGGCACCACGGTGGCACCACGACAACCCTGAATTGGCACCCTTAGGGGTTGTCGGTGATGCCATGGCGAGAGAAAACGCTGGTCAGGCGCGTTCGATGCGCTCCAGCAGCTCGTCCAGGAACCCGCACGCCTCGGCGGCGGCGCGGTCCGGGTCGCGCTCGGCGATGGCGCCGGCCAGGCCTTCGTGGCCGATTTCGGGAGCGTGCTCGGCGCCCGGCGTGATGCCGGCCGTCGTCGCGACGCTGGCCGTGATGACCTCGGTCAGCCCGCGGTAGAGCTCGGTGAGCAGCCGGTTGTGCCCGGCTCGCACCACGGCGCAGTGGAACTCCGCGTCCGTGCGCGCGAAGTCCACCCAGCGGTCTTCGCGCAGTTCGACCTCGCGGCGGGCGAGCAGGGACCACAGTTCCGCGACTTCCTCCTCGGTCCGCTCTACGGCGGCCAGCCGGGCGCCTTCGACCTCGAGGGTGCGCCGGACCTGCAGGACTTCGCGCAGTTCCGAGCCGCAGAGCCGGCGGATCGCGCCCGACACCTCACTGGTGGCGCGCACGTAGGTGCCGTCGCCCTGCCGGACTTCCAGGATTCCCGTGTGCGCGAGCGCGCGGACGGCTTCGCGGACGGTGTTGCGCCCGACGCCGAGCTGCTCGCCGAGCTCGACCTCGGTGGGGATGCGTTCGCCGATGGGCCATTCGCCCTGCGTGACCGCGGTCCGCAGCTGTTCGATGACCTGGTCGACGAGGCCTGCCCGCCGGGTGGTGGCCAGAGGCACAGCACTGATCCCTTCATCCAATCATCCTACGTATGTAATAGTAGCGGGCATGCGCGTGGATTCCGAACTCGACGACGCCGTGGCGATCCGGACCCCGGGTGTGGTCGCTGCCGGGGCCCTGCTCGCGGTCGCGGTGGTGCTCACCGCCCTCAACCTGCGCCCGGCCATCACCGGCGTCGGCCCCATGCTCGCCGAGATGCGCCAGGACCTGGGTGCGTCCGTGGTCTGGGCCGGCGTGCTCACGACGTTGCCGACGCTCTGCTTCGCCGGCGCCGGGCTGGCCGCGCCCTTGCTCGCCCGCCGGGCCGGGGTCGGTGCCGCCATCGCGCTCGCGCTGGGCGCCCTGGCGGCCGGGCTCGTGCTGCGCGTGCTCGACGGCCCGCTGGTGGTGCTGGGCGGGACGCTCGTCGCCACCGCCGGGATCGCCCTGATCAACGTGCTCATCCCGGTGGTCATCAAGGACTCCTTCCCGGCCCGCATCGGCCTGCTGACCGGCGTCTACACCGCCGCCCTGCAGGGTGGCGGCGCACTCGGGTCGGCGGTGACCCCGCAGCTCGGCGACGCCTTCGGTGGCTGGCGCCCGGCCCTGGGCGGCTGGGCCGCACTGGCCGTCGTCGCCCTCTTCGCGTGGCTTCTCGCGGCCCGCGGCACCGGCCGGGCCCCGCGCCACACCGACGCCGCCCAGGGCGGCCGGTCGCTGCTGGGCAACCGGCTGGCCTGGATCGTCACGGCCTTCTTCGGCCTGCAGGCGTTCTACGCCTACGCGGCCATGGGCTGGTTCCCGCAGGTCCTGATGGACGCCGGCGTGCCGCGCGACGACGCCGGGCTGCTGTTCGGCCTGGTCTCGCTGATCGCCGTGCCGATCAGCCTCTTCGTCGCGCCGATGGCCGCGCGCCAGCACGGGCAGGGCCCGTGGATCGTGGGCCTCGGCGTGCTCGGCTTCGCGGGGACGACCGGCCTGATGCTGGCCCCGTCGTGGTCGCCGCTGCTCTGGAGCGTCCTCGTCGGCCTCGGGATGAGCGTGTTCTCGCTGGCCTTGACCGTGATCGCGCTGCGCGCCCGCACCGGCGCGGACACCGCCCGGCTGTCCGGGATGGCGCAGGGCTTCGGCTACCTCTTCGCCGCGCTCGGGCCGTTCCTGTTCGGCCTCCTGCACGACCTCGCGGGCGGCTGGACCGTGCCGCTGGCGATGCTGCTCGGCCTGCTCGGGGTCCAGCTGGTGTTCGGCGTGCTCGCGGGCCGTCACCGGTTCGTCTGAGTCTTGACTGTTAACGCCCTTCGCTGCGGCGACGCTGCTTAGGACCGCCCGGTGGCCGTGCTGGGTTGCTGCGCGACGGCCCGTTCGACGCCGCCCTGCGCGCGGCCATCCGCGCCCGCGGCTGAGCTACTGGCAGTCCGGCCGCAGCCGCCCTCGAGGTGCCGCCGGGCTCGCTCGCCGCGTTGCTCGGCCCGCCGCGGGCACGCCCTCGCCGGGGGGACGTGAAGGCCACCTCGAGGGTGGCCTTCACGGACCAGCGGCTTCAGTCCAAGGGCAGGCTGAGCAGGGCGTTCTCGATCAGCTCCGGCATCGCCGGGTGGATCCAGTACTGTCCGCGCGCCATCTGCCGCGCGTCCAGGCCGAAGCTCATCGCCTGGATGAGCGGCTGGATCACCGACGACGCCTGCGGCCCGATGATGTGCGCGCCGAGCAGCTGCCCGGTCGCCGGGTCGGCCAGGAGCTTCGCGAAGCCCGTCGTGTCCTCCATCGCCCAGCCGTACGCGATCCCGGCGTAGTCCTGCTTCGAGACCACATAGGACACTCCGCGCTCGCGCGCGGCCTGCTCGGTGAGCCCGACCGACGCGATCTGCGGGTGGGTGAACACCGCGTGCGGCACGAACCGGTGGTCGGCCGTCATCGGCTCGTCCGGGTGCACCAGGTTGTGCTGCACCACGCGGGCTTCGTGGTTGGCGACGTGCTTGAGCTCGTGCGGCGACGAGAGGTCGCCGAGCGCGTAGATGCCCTCGACCACGGTTTCCTGGTGGTTGTCGACGACGACGTGTCCACTGTCCACTGTGGTCACGCCGGTGGCGGCGACGTCGAGGAGGTCGGAGTTCGGCTTCCGGCCGGTCGCGATGAGCAGGACGTCGCCCTCGACCGTTTCGGCGCCCTGCGGACCTTCGAGGTCCAGGGCGACTCCGCCGCCGGTCTTGCGCGCCCGCACGGTCTTGCGGTCCAGGCGGACGTCGAACCGCTCGGCGGCCAGCTCGGTGAAGCGGGCGCTGACGTCCTCGTCCTCCGAGCGCAGCAGCCGCCCGGAGCGGTTGACCAGCGTGACCTGCACGCCGAAGGACGCGAAGACGTGCGCGAACTCGGCCGCGATGTACCCGCCGCCGAGGATCACGATCCGCTCGGGCAGCTCGTCGAGCCGCATCACGGTGTCGGAGGTGTAGTAGTCCACGGTGTCCAGGCCCGGGATCTCCGGGATGACCGGACGCCCGCCCGCGGCGAGCACGAACTTGTCGGCGGTCAGCACCTCGTCGGGGCGCCCGTCGGCGAAGCTGACGCGCAGCTCCTTGTGCCCGGTGAAGCGGCCGGTGCCCTCGTAGACGTCGACGTTCGCGTTGTCCTCGTGGCTGCGGCGGTACTCCGCGCCGCCCTCGGCGATCGGGTCGATCCGGCCGAAGATCCGGTCGCGGATGTCGCGCCAGCGGACGCCCTTCAGCTCTTCGTCGACGCCGTACTTCGCGCTGTGCGAAGGCGTGTATGCGACGTCGGCGGCGTACACGAACATCTTCGTCGGGATGCAGCCGACGTTCAGGCAGGTGCCGCCGAAGGTGCCCTTCTCCACGATCGCCGTCTTCTTGCCGGCGAAATCGGGCCCGAGGATGGAGTTCCCCGATCCCGTCCCGACGATCACCAGGTCGTAGTGGGGCACTGCATCCTCCGCGGGTTCGGTTCCGGTCGATTCACCCTAGCCAACCGCCTTCGCGGAGCGGGTGTTCCCGCTTGTGCTTAACGTCGTATTACGTGGTCAGTGACCGGTCGCGGTGAAGTGCATCCGGTCCTTGGGGCTGCGCCAGGAGCCGCCCCAGCTCCACCCGATCGCCGCGAAGGCGCGCACGGTCGCGTCGCCGGCCAGCACCATGCCCGGCCGGGCGCGCGCCCGGTCGACGTAGGCCGAGGCCAGCTCGGGCAGCACCAGGTCGCCCTGGGTGTAGGGGTTGCAGAACGGGTTGACGTCGACGGCGAGCCCGTACGCGTGCGCCGACCACGTCGTCTGCCCGCGCGCCGGGCGGCAGACGAACGCGCTGGTCGAGTTGCCGTCGCCGGTCGGCGGGGCGGTGAGCTCGGCGGGCGCGGTCACCCGCATCTCTTCCAGGGGGAACCGCGCCGCGAAGAGCTTCCCGAACACCTGGGTGATCCCGGTCGCGGCGGAGGCGTCGACCAGCATTTCGCCGGTGTGCGCGCGGCCGTCGAAGCCCCAGAACGCCATGGTGAGGTAGCGCAGGTCGGTGGCCTTGACCGGGCAGGCGGGCTGCCAGGTGCTGCGCGCGAGGACGGCCGCCGGGACCGCGCTGATCGTCGCGGCGTAGGTGTCCCCGGTCGGCGGCGGCAGGAGGTCTTTTGTCGGAAGTGCCCGGTTCACCAGTTCGGGTGGAGTCGGCTCGACCTCACCGAAGCCGTCGGGACGGCGGGGGAGGGGACGGGCACCCACCTGCCAGGTCGCGGCGGGTGCGCTCGACGCCGTCGTCCGCGGGGCCGTCGCCCGGGGCGGGGCCGGGGTCGAGGACGGGGTCGAAAGCGCAGGCAGCGGCGTCGACGGCACCTCGGAGGAGCACGCGCTCAAAGCGAGGGCCAGCGCCACCCCCGCCACCGCTGTCGCTCTCCGCCGCATCCGGCCAGCTTCGCAGAATCGCTCGGTGGGCGCGGAGTCCACCCGTTCCAGTGACACCGTTTCGAGCCCACTCGGATTAGGGTATTCAGGGCCGCTCGTTCACGCACCGGAGTCATCCGGGTGCCGAGTGCTTTGTCTTGTGCTGGTTTGACGAGGGGAAAGACCCATGTCCGTGAAGTCCCGCCGATCCCTGCTGCTCGTGAGCGGAGCGCTCCTCGCGGTCGCCGCGGTGACCGTCCCGGTCGTGGTGGGCACGGCTTCGGCGGACCCGGCCTCCGCCAACCAGCCGCGCATCGTCGGCGGCGAGAAGGCTTCGCTCGCCGACCACCCGTACGCGGTGTACCTGATGGACGCGAGCGGCAACCAGTACTGCGGCGCGGTGATCGTCAGCTCCACGGCGGTCGCGACGGCGGCGCACTGCGCCAAGGCGGTCGCGAAGCAGGACGTCCGCGTGGTGGCCGGCCGCGAGGACAAGCGCACCACCGACGGCCAGGTGCTGAGCGTGTCGAAGGTGTGGGTCGGCAGCGGCTACACCGACCCGACCCAGGGCGACGACATCGCGGTGCTGACCGTCCGCGGCCAGCTCGACTACCGGCCCGCGAAGCTGCCGGAGGGCGGCGACACGGCGTCGTACCGCGCGGGCACCGAAGCGACGGTGCTCGGCTGGGGCCGCACCGCCGACGGCGGAGCCCGGTCCGACTACCTGCGCAGCGCCCGGGTCCCGGTGGTCTCGGACAGCGACTGCCGCGCCGACTACACCGTCTACGACCAGCGGAGCATGGTCTGCGCGGGCTACGCCGAGGGCGGCGTCGACGCCTGCCAGGGCGACTCCGGCGGCCCGCTCGTCGTGGGGGACACCTTGATCGGGATCGTGTCCTTCGGCGACGGCTGCGCCAAGGCGGGCAAGCCGGGCGTCTACACGCGTGTCTCGGCGTACGCGGACGACGTCAAGGCCCAGGCCAAGCCCCGCACGCTCCTCGGCTGAGCGCGTGGTAAGCAGGGGTATGCCGACCCTGCACGACGCGACCGGCCCCGAGCTGACCGCCGCCCAGCTGCACGACATCCTCCGCCTGCGCGTGGACGTCTTCGTGGTGGAACAGAAGGCCGCGTACCCCGAACTCGACGGCCGTGACCTGCGCCCGGACACCCGGCACCTGTGGTTCGAGGGCGACACGGGGGTCACGGCGTACCTGCGGGTCCTGCTCGACCCGGACGGCGTCCGCCGCATCGGCCGGGTGGTGACGGCCGCCTCCGCCCGCGGCCGCGGCCTGGCGGCCCGCCTGATGGAGGCGGCCCTGACGGTCCCGGGCGAGTACGTCCTGGACGCCCAGACGTACGTCCAAGGCTTCTACGCGCGCTACGGCTTCGTCGCGGAAGGCGCGGAGTACACGGACGAAGACGGAATCCCCCACATCCGCATGCGCCGCCCCGCCTGATGCCCGCCCAATCACGCGAGATCCGCCTTCAAGCACGCGAGTCCCGCGCCTGATCACGCGAGTTCCGTCCCCGATCACGCGAGATCGGCCCCCGATCACGCGTGTCGGCCGTCCAGGTACGCGTGTCGGCCGTCCAGGTACGCGAGCCGACCGTCCAGGTACGCGAGCCGACCGTCCAGGTACGGCTCAGGCGGTCGCGCCCCGCGGTGCCGTCGCGGTGATCACCTTCACCGCACGGTCCACATCGGACTCCGTGAGGTCGGCTCGCGCGGTCAGGCGCAGCCGGGAAATGCCGTCCGGCACCGACGGTGGCCGGAAGCACCCGACGCGGATGCCCTGCTCCGCACACGCCGCGGCCCACGCCACCGCCGCCTCCGCGGACGGCGCCTGGACCGAGATGACGGCGGCGTCCGGCAGGCTCGCCTTCAACCCGGCCGCCTTCAACGACATCGCCAGGTTCCCCGCGTTCTCGACAACCTTGCCCGCCAGCCCCGGCTCCTCCTTCAGCGCGTGCAACGCGGCGAGCGCGGCAGCGGCGCTGGCGGGCGCGAGGGCGGTGTCGAAGATGAAACTGCGAGCCGTGTCGATCAGGTGCTTGATCACGCGCCGCGGCCCGACCACCGCGCCGCCCTGAGCCCCGAGGGACTTCGACAGCGTCAACGTCGTGACGACGTCGGGCGCGCCCGAGAGCCCGGCCGCGTGGACCGCGCCGCGGCCGCCCTCGCCGAGGACGCCGAAGCCGTGCGCGTCGTCGACCAGCAGGGCGGCGCCGTGCTCGCGGCAGAGCCCGGCCAGCTCGCCGAGCGGGGCGAGGTCGCCGTCGACCGAGAACACCGAGTCGGTCACCACCAGCGCCCGCGGCTTGCGCCGGGTCGCCAGCGCGTGTTTGAACGCCGTCGGCGTCGAGTGCGCGACCGCGGCGACGTCGGCCCGCGACAGCCGGCAGCCCTCGATCAGCGACGCGTGGATGTACTTGTCGGTGACGATCGCGGACTCGGCTCCCGACAGCGCGGTCACCGCGCCGAGGTTCGCCGTGAAGCCGGACGAGAACACGAGCGCCGCCTGCGCGCCGCAGAACCGGGCGAGCTCCAGCTCCAGCTCGGTGTGCAGCTCGGTCGACCCGGTGACCAGCCGTGACCCGGTCGAGCCGGCGCCCCACCGCAGCGCGGCGGCCGCGGCGGCCCCGGCGACGCGCTTGTCGCGGGCCAGCCCGAGGTAGTCGTTGCCGGCCAGATCCAGCTCGTCCGCCCGCGCGGGACGCGGCCGCAGCTGCCGCACGAGTCCCGCGTTCGCACGCTTCTCCGCCTCGGTGTCGAGCCAGTCGAAAACCTGGTCGGGCGGGGGCATCGGCGGCGTAGTCACGTCCCGCAGTCTCCCACCCGGACCTCGCGCGGCGGCGAAGCGGGCCCTGGAAACGCCGGAAGCCCCGGACCACCGGTCCGGGGCTTCCAGGGGAAATCAGCTGTCGTAGCCGCGACGCGGGCCACGGCTCGGGCGGCCGTAGCCACCGCCGTTGCCCGAGCGGGGCTGACGGCCGCGGCCGCCGAAGCCGCCGGGACGGCCTTCGCGCGAGCCCTGGCCGTAGCTGCCACGGTCGCCACCGCGGTCACGGTCGCCGCCGCGGTCGCTGTAGCTGCGCTCGCCACCACGGCTCGAGCCGCCGAAGCCGCGGTCGCCGCGGAAGCCACCGCCGCCGCGACGCGGGCTCTCGCGCCGACGCTCGACAACCGGCTCGCCGCTGGGCTCGCGGGCGCCGGTGATGCGGGTCAGCTCGGCGTCGCCCGGACGAACCATCGTGGACTCGGCGCGGACGCCGGCCCGGTCGGTCATCCGCTTGACCATGCGGCGCTGGTCGTTGGTCACGACCGTGACGACAACCCCGGACGCCCCGGCGCGCGCCGTGCGGCCCGCGCGGTGGAGGTAGTCCTTGTGGTCGGCCGCCGGGTCGACGTGCAGCACCAGCGAGATGTCGTCGACGTGGATGCCGCGCGCGGCGACGTCCGTGGCGACCAGCACCGGGGTGTGGCCTTCCTTGAAGTCGGCGAGGACGCGGTTGCGCTGCCCCTGCGTCTTGCCGCCGTGCAGCGCCGCCGCGTTCACGCCCTGCTCGCGCAGGCGCTCGGCGAGGCGGTCGACGTGGTGCTTGGTGCGCACGAACATGATCGTGCGGCCCTCTCGGGCGCCGATCTGCGTGATGACGTCCTGCTTGTCCTGGTGCGAGACCTGGAGCACGTGGTGGTCCATGGTCGTGACGCTCGCCGTCGACGGCGCGACCGAGTGCGTCACCGGGTCGGTCAGGTACTGCCGGACCAGCCGGTTGACGTCACCGTCGAGCGTCGCGGAGAACAGCAGCCGCTGCCCGCCCGGAGGGGTGAGGTCCATGATCTCGCGGACCTGCGGCATGAAGCCCATGTCGGCCATCTGGTCGGCCTCGTCGAGGGCGATGAAGTTGCAGTCGCCCAGGTGCGCGGTGCCCTGGCGGACGTGGTCCGACAGCCGGCCGGGGGTGGCGATCAGCAGGTCGACGCCGCGGGAGAGCGCCTCGGCCTGGCGGGCGAAGGCCATGCCGCCGACGGCCGTGCGGCACCACAGGCCGAGCGACTTGGCCAGCGGGGTGAGCGAGTCGGCGACCTGCATGGCGAGCTCGCGGGTCGGGACGAGGATCAGCGCGCGGGGGCGCTTCGGGCGGGCCCTGCCGCCGTCGAGCCGGGCCAGCATGGCCAGGCCGAAGGCGAGGGTCTTGCCGGACCCGGTCTGGGCGCGGCCCAGCACGTCGCGGCCGGCCAGCGCGTCCGGGATGGTCGCGGACTGGATCGGGAACGGGCTGTTGATGCCGGCCTCGGCCAGCGCGCGGAGCAGCGGCTCCGGCAGGCCGAGCTCGGCGAAGGTCTTGGTGGCCACCAGCTCGACCGCGTCGTCGCGCAGCATGTCCCCACCGGCCGGGCGGGTGCGCGGCTTGCGGTCGGGACGGCCCGCGTGAGCGGACGTCGAGGAAGGGCCGGAGTTGAACGTGACGGTCACAAATGCCTCTCGGACGTGGTTCGTCGCAAGGGAGGCCCGGGCTGCCCGCGCGCAGGCAGGGCAAGATGGTGTGCGATGGGCGTTCACAGGGACGGACCCGGCACACCGTGTCTATCGCTTGCCGACACTGCGCGCCGCTGGGGGGTTGCGGATCACCGCGAGCCATTCGGTGGCTCTGGAGGCGACGGACACCAACTCATCCACGCCGCCGGTTGCGGTCTGTACATACTGTACCCGAGAGGGAGCCGGTCCTCCTCATGGAGGTCACCGGTTGTGGGCGGCGTCGCAGACGTGTTCCGGGCCACAGCCGCGACGCCGCCCCTCGATCACCCGATCCCGGCCGCGGAAACGAGTTCCGCCAGGAGCTCGTCGGTGTTGGTGACGTGCTCGCCGAGGCCGCGGCCGTGGAACCAGCCGGCGAGGTTGCGCACGTCCCGGGCCAGGAACTCGACGCCGCCGGGGTTGGCGACGACGTCGACCACCTGCGGCAGGTCGATCACCACGAGCCTGCCCCGGTGCACGAGCAGGTTGTACGCCGAGAGGTCGCCGTGCGCGAGCCCCTCGGAGGCGAGCAGCTCGAGGGCCGCGGTGGCCTGGAACCACAGGTCGGCCAGCTCGTCCGGCTCCGGGCGGACCTGGGCCAGCCGGGGCGCGGCCGTGCCGTCGTCCTCGCCGAGGAACTCCAGCAGCAGTTCCGTCCCGTTGCGCTGCACCGGGTACGGCACCGGCGCCCCGAGCGTCCACAAGCGACCCAGCGCGGCGAACTCCGCGACGGCCCACTGTTCGGCGATGAGGTTGCGACCGAACGCGGTGCGCTGCGCCATCGCCCGCATTTCCCGGGACCGGCGCATCCGCCGCCCTTCGAGGTAGCCGGCGTCGCGGTGGAACAGCTTGTGTTCGTCGCTGCGGTACCGCTTCGCGGCGAGCAACGTGCCCGGGGTGCCGGGCAGCCCGCGCCGCAGCAGGTGGACGTCGGCCTCCTTGCCGGTCTTGAGGACGCCGAGATCGGTGTCGACGGCGGCCAGTTCGGTGACGACCCAGTCCGGCCGGGGGAGCGGGCCGTGCTCGGCGTCGTCCCAGGTGGACCAGCGGTCGGCGCCGCCGGGCAGCTGGTTTTCGGTGTAGGCGTCGTCGCGCAGCTTGGCGAGCCGGACGCGTTCGCCTTCGGTGAGCCGGCCGCGGCGGGTGGGTTCGGGTTCGTCGTCGAACCGCGCACGACGCGAGAAGTGTTCGCCGTCGCTGGTTCGCCCGCGGCGGGAACGGTGTTCGTGCTCGTCGTCGAACTGCGCATGACGAGAGAAGTGTTCGTCCGCTTCCTCGTCGATCCGTCCCCGACGGGCGGGGCGTACGTCGTCGTCGGTCCGTCCGCGGTGCGCGGCGGGCTGCTCGTCGCCCTCGTCGTCGAGCCACGTGCCCACATATGAGGTCCGCGGGTCCGTTTCGTCGAACAGGTCGAAGTCTTCGAAGTCGTGCTGGCGCACTGGTGGGTTTCTCCTTGGTCAGGGATGCCCCACCGGGCGCGTCGTCAGCCTCGGGGGGCGGGTGGGTGAGGGCGCGGAAGGGCCCGGACAGTCATCACGTGAGGCACCTCCCTGCTCGTTCACACCCGGCTCCCTGCCGGACCTGCCCAGCTTGCCGGACCGTTCCGGTGCCGCGCAAGCGAATTGCGCGAACGGACCGTTCGTGCCCTTTCCTTGAATTCCCCCCGCCGCCGTGACCACGATGAAGGGGCAAGCTCAACGAGGAGGGGCGGATGGACAGCTACGACGTCGTGATCGTCGGCGGCGGGCACAACGGCCTGGTGGCGGCCGCGTACCTGGCGCGGGCGGGCCGGTCGGTGCTCGTGCTGGAGCGGCGCGGTGAAACCGGTGGCGCCGCGGTGTCCTTCCGCGCGTTCGACGGCGTCGACGTCCGGCTTTCGCGCTACTCCTACCTCGTCAGCCTGCTGCCCCGGAAGATCGTCGCCGACCTCGGTCTCGACGTGGAGCTGCGGCGGCGCCGGATGTCGTCCTACACCCCGTCGGGCGGCTCGGGTCTCCTTGTCGACACGGGAGACGGCGGCCGGACCGCGGCCTCCTTCCGCGCGCTCACCGGGTCCACAGAGGACTTCGCGGCGTGGCAGCGGTTCTACGAGCTGACCGGGCGCGTCGCCGGACGCACCTTCGGCACGCTCACCGAGCCGCTGCTGTCCGAAGTGGACTTCCGCGACCGGATCGGCGACGCCGAGGCGTGGTCGGTGCTGTTCGAGCGGCCGATCGGCGAGACGCTCACCGCGTGGTTCGGCGACGACACCGTGCGCGGCGTCGTGCTCACCGACGCGCTGATCGGCACGTTCGCCCCGGCGGCGGGCGAGGATCTGCGGCAGAACCGGTGCCTGCTCTACCACGTGATCGGCAACGGCACCGGCGACTGGGACGTGCCGGTCGGCGGCATGGGCGCGGTCACCGGCTCGCTCGCGGCGGTGGCGTCCGCGGCGGGCGCGCGCCTCCTGACCGGCGCGGAGGTGCTGTCGGTCGATCCGGAGGGCGAGGTGCGCTACCGGCGTGACGACGCCGAGCACGTCGTCCGGGGCGGCCACGTCCTCGCCAACGTCGCCCCGCCGACGCTGGCGCGGCTGCTGGGTGAAGAACCGGCGGACCGGCCGGAAGGCGCGCAGCTGAAGGTGAACATGGTGCTGTCGCGGCTGCCGAGGTTGCGGGACCCGGACGTCGAGCCGGCCGAGGCGTTCGGCGGCACGTTCCACGTCAACGAGACCTTCTCCCAGCTGGAGACGGCCTTTCGCGAGGCGGCGGCGGGGAAGATCCCCACGCTGCCGCCGTGCGAGATCTACTGCCATTCGCTGACCGACCCGTCGATCCTCGGCCCGGCCGAACGAGCGGCCGGCGCCCAGACCCTCACCCTGTTCGGCCTGCACATGCCCGCGCGGCTCTTCGAGGGGCGCAACGAAGAGGCGCGTGAAGCGGCGTTGCGCGCGACGCTCGCTTCGCTGAACAGCGTGCTGGCCGAGCCGATCGAGGACTGCCTGCTGACCGGACCGGACGGGAAACCCTGCGTGGAAGCGAAGACCCCGCTCGACCTGGAGGCCGAGCTGGGCCTGCCGGCCGGGCACATCTTCCACCGGGACCTGTCCTGGCCGTTCGCGGACGACCCGGCGCAGGTGGGGCGGTGGGGCGTCGAGACGGCGCACGAACGCGTGCTGCTGTGCGGCGCGGGAGCGGCGAGGGGAGGAGGTGTCAGCGGCATCCCCGGTCACAACGCGGCCATGGCCGTCCTCGGCGTCCGGCGGGAGTAACGCGGTTCAGGCGGGAGCGGGCCGGGCGTCGTGCTCGGTGCACAGGCAACCGACGCCCGGTTCGAGCCACTCCTGGCCGGCCCACTCCGGGTGGCGCTCGACGAGCACCGACCGAACCTCGGCGACGGTCTCGTCCCGGCCCATGGCGGAGTCCCGCCGTCGCCAGGTCTCGTCACGCAGCTCGCGCAGGTAGTCGCGGACGTCGGTGAGCACGGAAACGTCACCGACCTCTCCGTGCCCCGGCACCACCACCCGCGGTCCGGTGGCGGCCAGCCGGTCCAGCACCGCGAGCCAGCCCACGCCCGAGACGTCCGTGTCGTGCGGCGGGAACCACGGGAAGATGGCGAACTGCCCGGTCTCGGCCAGGTCGCCGGTGAACAGGACATCGGCGTCCGGCACCTCGACAACCTGGTCGCCCTTCGTGTGGCCGCGGCCGGTGGGGCGCAGCCGGACGGTCCGGCCGCCGAGGTCGAGGTCGTACCCGCCGTCGTAGACGACGTCGGGGGTGGGCACCCGGACGCCGTCGAGGCGGCGGGCGATCACCTCGCCCAGGCCCCGGAACATCTCCAGGTAGCCCGGGCCCTTGGCGATCAGGTCGTCGGCCTGGCCGCGGTTGACCAGGTACGTGGCCTCGCCGGCGAACACCTGCGCGCCGAAGGCGTGCTCGGGGTGGAAGTGCGTCGTCGTCAGGTACAGGCGGCGGCCCTTCGCCACCTCGGTCGCGAAGGCGAGCACGTCCGACGCGTTGGCGGTGCCGATGCCGGTCTCGACGACCAGCACGGCTTCCGTGCCGCCGATGACGCCGATGTTCGGCACGAGGTCGACGCGGGAGTTCGGGATCACCAGCAGGTCCGGGGCGATCTCCTGGGCACCGGCGACGCGCACGGCGGGATCGGTCAGTTCGGTCATGCTTTCGATTCCAGCGTCGCGCGGGAGGGTTCGTCCAAGACCGATTCGGTGGCGCCGATACCGGGCGCCTATCGTCGCCGGTCATGGAGCTACGCACGCTGCGGTACTTCGTGGCCGTCGCCGAGGAACTCCACTTCGGCCGGGCCGCCGCGCGGCTGCACATGAGCCAGCCGCCGCTGAGCCGGGCGATCAAGCAGCTGGAGGCCGACGTCGGCGCCGTCCTGCTGGTGCGCTCGGCCGCGGGTGTCACGCTCACCGCGGCCGGGGCGGCGCTGCTGGACGAGGCGCGGGCGCTGCTGGAGCAGGCCGACCGGGCGCGCGTGCGCGTCTCGGCGGCGGCCGGGGCGGCGACGCTCACCGTCGGCATCCTGGCCGACAGCGCCGACCCGGGCGCGACGCGGCTGGCCGACGAGTACCGCCGGCAGCACCCGGGCGTCGAGGTGCACGTCCGCGACACGGACCTCACGGATCCGACGTGCGGGCTGCGCGCCGGGCTGGTCGACGTCGCGCTGACCCGCGGGCCGTTCGACGAGACCGGCCTGACCGTGCACGAGCTGCGCACCGACCCGGTGGGCGCGGTCCTGCGCGCGGACGACCCGCTGGCTCACCGCGACCGCCTGGAGCTGGCCGACCTCGCCGGGCGCCGCTGGTTCCGGTTCCCGGACGGCACCGATCCGCGCTGGCAGTCCTACTGGCACGGCGGCGAACCCCGGGACGGGCCGGTGGTGCGCGCCGTCCAGGAGTGCCTGCAGGCCGTGCTCTGGAACGGCACGGTCGGGCTGATGCCGCTCGGGCACCGGCCGCCCGGGGAGCTGGTCGTGGTGCCGTTGCGCGACATGGCGCCGAACCCCGTGGTGGTCGCCTGGACGGACGCCGGCCCGCTGGTCCGGTCGTTCGTGCGGATCGCGGCGGCCGCGTACCGGGGGTGAGCGCTCAGACCACCGGCGCGCGGCGGACGTCGTAGAGGTCCCAGTCCAGCTGCCAGAACGCGTCGATGCCGTGCTCGCGGATGTACTTCCGCTCGGTGTCGTGCACCGGGTAGCAGCCGGCGATGCTGACCGGCGCGCCCCCGATGTCGATCAGCGTGTACTGGTGCGCGTCGAGGCCCGCCGGCGCGGAGACGGCGAAGGCGGTCATGGCGGACTCGGGGGCGATCGGCTGGCCGAAGTCGATGGTGTCGCCGTAGACGAACGGGCAGGTGCCGCGCAGCTGCTCGGCGAGGTAGCCGATGGCCAGCGCCCAGACCGGGTCGTCGGAGCGGACACTGATCCACAGCTCCGGTTTGACGCCGTGCCAGTCCTGGTGGTCGGCCAGCGAGAGCCCGTACGTCGCGCCGGTCAGGTAGCGCGGCTCCGGCTCGTCGGCGTAGACGAACGCGATGACGTCGTCGAGCCCGGGATGGGTCGACGGGATCGGCTGCAGCCGGGGCTCGGTGCTCCCGGTCAGGGTGTCGAGATGGGCGACATACCGCTCGGCACGGCTCGGCATGGCGCGCAGCATACGACCGACCGGCCGGGTGCGGGGCGTAATCCCGTTGGCCCGGGCGCGGCACGATCGGGCAGGGTGGGAAGCATGCGAGTGCTCGTGATCGGAAGCGGAATCGGCGGCGCGGCGACGGCCTGGCACCTGGCGGGCCGGGGTGCGGAGGTGGTCGTGGCGGACGCGGCCCGGCCGGGGACGGCGACCGAGGCCGGCGCGGGGATCGTCAGCCCGTGGACGTCGCGCCGGGACGACGCGCTGTACCCGCTCGCGGCGGCCGCCGGCCGGTACTACCGGGAGTTCACCGCGGAACTGGAGGACTCGTCGTTCGAGGTCGTCGGCGGCATGATCGTCTCGGCCGACGAGGCCGAGCTCGCCGAGGCCCAGGGGCGGCTGACCGCGCGGGCGGCGGACGCGCCGGAGGTCGGCGAGGTCCGCCGGCTCGATCCGGCGCAGGCCCGCGAGCTGTTCCCGGCGCTGGCGCCCGGGCTGGGCGCGGTGCACCTGACGGGCGCCGGCCGCGTCGACGGCCACCTGCTGCGCCGCGCCCTGCTGGTCGCCGCCGAGCGCCGGGGCGCGAAGTTCGTCGAGGGTGAAGTCGCGTTCCGGGCCGACGGAACCGTGGCGGGTGAGGCAGGGCCGCTCGAGGCGGACAGCGTCGTGGTCGCGGCCGGCGCGTGGAGCCGGGAACTGCTGGCGCCGCTGGGGATCGACCTGCCGGTGACGCCGCACCGCGGCCAGATCAGCCACTTCGACCTGCCGGACACGGACACGGTGGCGTGGCCGGTGGTCCTGCCGCGGAGCAGCCACTACCTGCTGGCGTTCGGCGGTGGCCGGGTCGTCGCGGGCGCGACGCGCGAGGCGGAGTCGGGATTCGACTACCGCGTGACGGCCGCCGGGCAGCGCGAAGTGCTGGACAACGCGCTGGCGGTGGCGCCGGGCCTGGCGAACGCGACGCTGGCCGAGACGCGGGTCGGCTTCCGCCCGGGCACGCCCGACGACCTCCCGGTACTGGGTCTCCTTCGCCCGGGTTTGGCAGTGGCGACGGGCTTCGGCGCGGGCGGGCTGACGAACGCACCGTTCGCGGGGAAGCTGGTCGCGGCGGTGGCGCTGGGGGAGGACCCGGGCTTCGACCTGAGCCCGTTCGCCCCGGACCGGTTCTGACGGCGTACCGCCTCCGCCCGGCAACGGAGTCGGACCTGAAGGCTCTGCTGGCCATCCTCGACGGCGCGATCGACTGGCTCGGATCGCAGGGGCTCGACCAGTGGGCGGCAGGGCGATGGCGCGCGGAGGAACTGCGCCCAGGCTTGGAGACGGGCGGGCTCTGGGTAGCGGAGACCCCGGCGACGGCCCTCACCTCAGAACCGCCGGCGATGGGTGAGGTCGTCGGAGAAGTGCGGGCGGCGGGCGTGGTGCCGGGTGGGGTTTCCGCGGCCGGCGCGTCGGGGTCGGCTGGTTCGGCGCCGACGGGTGAAGTTGCCGAGGCGATGCGAGCGGCGGGTTTCGTACCCAGTGCGCCGGACGAGATCGTCGCGGCGGAAGCTCACCCCGGCGAAGGTTTGAAGCCGATCCCGGTCGGGACTATGACCCTCGGTGAAGAAGCTCCCTCCCTCTGGCTTCCGGCCGACGAGCCCGCCTCCGCGCTCTACGTCGGCCACCTCGCCGTGGACCGGCGTTTCGCGGGGCTCGGCGTCGGTGCGTGGCTGCTCGACCAAGCCGCCGGGGAAGCCGGGCGGCGGGGGAAGGCGAAGCTGCGGCTCGATGCCTGGACCACCAACCCCCGGCTGCACGCCTACTACCGGCGGCAGGGCTTCCGGCTCGTCCGGGTCGACGAGCGACGCAGCTCGGACGCCCTGTTCGAACGGCTCGTCAGCCCTCGGTGACCAGGTCCAGCGCGTGGTCGCCCGTGCGCTCCACCACCAACCCCGCCTTCCGGATCACCTTCACCAGCTGCTCCACAGTGGACGGTTCCGCGCGCGTCGTCACCAGCACGCGCGCCAGGCGGCCCTTGTACGCCTTGTTGAAGTGGCTGACCGTCGCGCGCTCGCCGACGGGGTTCTCGGTCACCACCCGGACCGTCACCGCGTCCGGGCCCAGCTTCGCGAACGCCGAGTACGTGCCCGACCGCAGGTCCACGACCAGGCCCTCGACCTGCTGCAGCACCGGCTCGAGGACCGGCTTCCACACCCCGCGGACGGTCCCGAGCGCGGGCAGCGAGTTCCCGCCCGACAGCCGGTACGCCGGGATCGGGTCGGTCGCCGAGACCACGCCGAACAGCGACGACGTCACCGCCAGCCGCCGGTGCGCCTTCTCCAGCGCGGCCCTCGTGAAGGTCTTCACGTCGAGCGCGTCGTAGAGGACGCCGGTGTAGCGGCGCAGCGCCGGCATCGTCGGCGACGTCCACAGCTCCGCGTTGCGCGTGACCTCCCCGGTCTGGCGCTCGGTGATGCCGAGCGCCGCGATGCTGGCCGGGACGTCGGCGGCCAGCTCGGCGAGCGCGTCGGCGACCTTCGCGCGCGTCGGGTTCAGCTCGGGGAACGACAGCGCGTCGAGGTCGAGCGGCCCGCCGCGGCCGCCGTCGGCCTTGGTTTCGGAAGGGGGGAGGAGCACCAGCACGCCCTGAGCGTACTGGGCCGATCGTGACCGATCCGGACGGCAGCCACGGCGGAACGGGTGCCGGTGAGCGGGTCGGCTCCGGACCGCGTCCGCCTGCTTTCGGCCGGATCGGTAATCGGGGTGCGCGGGCGGCACCGCCCGGCCTAGCCTCGCGGGATGGACCTGACCTGGCGCCCGTTGACCCTCGACGACGTCCCCGCCCTCACCCGGCTGTACGCGGCGGCCGAGGAAGTCGACCGGACGGGCGATCACTTCAGCGAGGAAGACCTCCGCGAGGAGCTCGAAGGCCCCAACATCGACCTGGCCCGCGCGACCGTCGGCGCCTGGGCGGGCGACCGGCTCGCCGGCTACGGCCTGGTCCGCCGCCGCGACGCCGCCAACCCGGTGCACATGCTCCGGCTCCAGTCGGTCGTGCACCCGGAGCACCGGGACGACGCCGTCGGCGCTCACCTGGTCGAGTGGTTCACGCGCACGAGCCGCGAGGTCAGCGAGCGCGCCTTCCCGGGCGCGCCCTGGGAACTGCACCACGGCATCCACCAGAACGAACGCTGGATCGCCGGGGTCCTCGCCGGCGCGGGGTACACGCACAACCGGACGATGGTGAACATGCGCGTCGGCCTCGACGGCCTGCCGCCGCAGCCGCCGCTGCCGGACGGCGTCGAGGCGGTGCCGTTCGACTTCGCCTACGACCTCGCCGTGCTCGACGCCCGCAACGACACCTTCGCCGGCCACTGGGGCAGCACCCGCTACGAGCCGGACGCCTGGCGCCACCTGGTCACCGGCTCGAAGGACTTCCGGCCCGACCTGTCGTTCCTCGTCGTCGACGACGACAAGGTCCTCGCGTTCGTGCTGAGCCACTTCTACGCGTCCGAGGCCGAGGCGACGGGCATCCGCGAGCACTACGCCACCTGGGTGGGCACGCGGGAGGCGCTGCGCGGCCGCGGCGTCGCGTCCGGCCTGCTCGGCCACACGCTCCTGGCGGCGAAGGCCGCGCGGTTCGACCGGTCGGCCCTCAACGTCGACGTCGACAACGCGCACCGCGCCCTGGGTGTCTACGAGCGGTGCGGCTATCGCGTCGACGACGAATGGCACGTGTACGTGCTGTCCTGACTCCGGGACAGCACGCCGCGGTCAGGGTTCTACGAGGTTGAGCAGTTCCTCGCCCTGCACGTACCTCTTCACCTGTTCCGCCGCCAGCTTCTTCGCGCGCGGGTAGAACGAGGCCGAACCGCCGGCGATGTGCGGGGTGATGATCACGCCCGAAACCGTCCACAGTGGATGGTCGGCGGGCAGCGGTTCCGGGTCCACGACGTCCAGTCCGGCGCGCAGCCGGCCGGTGCGGGTCTCCGCGAGGAGGGCGTCCGTGTCGATCGCCGTGCCGCGGCCGACGTTCACCAGCAGGGCGTCGTCCGGGAGGGCGGCCAGCTCGTCCGGCCCGATCAGGCCGCGCGTCGCGGGGTTGTCCGGCAGGACCAGCACCACGATGTCGGCGGCGGGCAGCAGCTCCCGCAGTTCGGCGACGCCGTGGATGTCCTCGTCCGGGCGGGGGCGGCTCGCCACCCTCGTCACCACGGCCTCCGCGGCGAGGAGCTGGCGTTCGATCGCCTGCCCGATCGAGCCGTAGCCGACCAGGAGCACCCGGCTGTCGGCGAGGGACCGCGTGTGCTCGCGCACCCACTCGCCCCTGGCCTGCTGCGCGAACCACCGCGGCAGGTCCCGCTGCGCCGCGTGGATCAGCGCGAGGGCGTGCTCGGCGACGCTCAGGTCGTGCAGTCCCCGCCCGTTCGCCAGCCGCACGCCCTCCGGGAGCAGCGGAACCAGCGTCTCGACGCCGGCGGAGAGCGACTGCACCACGCGCAGCGACGGCAGTTCCTTGATGAGCTTCGGCGGCTCCGGCCCGTGGTCGTAGGGCAGCACGTAGAACTCGACCCCGCCGAGATCGGCCGGAGGGGGCTCGACCCCGTCGTAATAGGCGGCGTCGATCCCCTCCGGCACGTCGATGTCGGTCCACGGCAGCAGTACGCGAGCGCTCATGCCGCCTTTCTACCCGCTACCGCGTGTAGTAGCCCTGCAGGTCGACGACCAGGTGCGTCGACCCCGCCGAGTTGCGGACGTCGAAGCGCGCTCCCGCGCCGAGGCGGACCGTCGCGGCGTTCGAGGTGTTCTGGCCCTCCATGATGTTCACGGTCGAGGGGACGCTGCTGCTGTACGGCAGGTCGTGCGACCAGGCGGCCAGGAACGTCGAGGTGCTCGGCTGCACGCCGGTGAGGTTCAGCGCCGCGGCGGTCGCCCCGGAGGGCAGGCCGGCGGCCGTGACCGTGACGATCCCGCCCGGGCCGAGCGGCGCCGGCGTGCCGACGCGGGTGTCGAGCAGGCGGGTGGGCGTGCTCAGTGCCGCGTACCGGCTGCCCGCGTCGCCGGGCACGAACGAGCCGGTCACCGACAGCAGCACGTGGCTCTGGCCGTGGTGGAGGAAGATGCGGATGGCGCCGTCGTCGCCGATCCGCACCAGCGACTGGGTCGCGCGGTGCTCCTCCGGCCGGATGTTCAGCGTCGACGGGCCGGGCGTGCCCTGGGCGAAGACGCTGAAGAAGGTGTCCGAGTCGCTCTCGGTCCCGGTGAGGTTGACGGCCACCGCGACGGCGTCGGCGGGGACGCCCGCCACGCCGCGGACCGGCACCGTCACGACTTCGCCCGGGGTCAGCCTGCCCGGGTGCCCGCCGAGCGAGCTGCGGGTGTCGAGCACCAGGTCGGGCTGGGCCTTCGGCTGGTAGGTCGACTCGCCGGAGGCGCTGTAGTAGCCGAGGTAGTCGACGATGACGTCGATGTCGCCGGCGTTGTTGCGGACCTTGATCTTGCCGTCCGGGCCGACCGGGACCACGGCCATGCCGGCGGCGGTGCGGCCGGCGGTGAGGTTGACGTTGGACGTCGTCGGCAGGGCGTCGCCGTAGGCGGTGAGGAAGGTGCTCGCGGTGCCGCCGGTGCCGACCAGGCTGACCGCGACGGAGCTGGCGTTGCCCGGCAGGCCCGGGATGGCGACGGACACGGATTCGCCCGCGGCGACGGGCTTCTTGTGGCCGCCGGTGTCGGTGCGGGTGTCGAGGACGCGCTGCGCGGTGGGCAGCGCGGTGTAGGCGTCGCCGCGGAGGCGGAGGCCGATCCAGCCGGTGATGTCGTCGACGCGGGTCTCGACGGTGCCCTGCCGGGTTTCGTTCGAGCCGAGGCAGCCGGCCTGCCAGGACGAGTGGTGCAGGCCCGCGAGTTCGACGGCGCCGTCGTGTTCGCGCAGCAGCGGGCCGCCGGCGTCGCCCTGGCAGGTTGTCGCGGCCGCCGGGTCGCCGAGGACGGCCAGGGTGGTGCCGCCGACGCTCTGGACGGCGACCGGCGCGGTGTGGACCTTGTCGGGCACCCACTCGGTGGCGGTGCGGCCGTAGCCGGCGATGCGCAGGGGTTCGTTCTGCGCCGGGGCGGCGGTGCCGAGGGCGACCGGAGCGACGTCGGCGACCGGGGCGGCGAGCTTCGCCAGGGCGAGGTCGCGGTCGGCGCGGAACAGGACGTCGACGACGGCGCGCTGGGCGCCGGCGGTGCCGCGCTGGCCGACGATGGCCTTGGCGGCGAGCTTCGGCGGGCCGGCCTGCCCGGCGTTCTCCGGGAAGCAGCTCGCGGCGGTGATCACCCACTGCGGCGCGACGAGGGCGCCGCTGCAGCCGTGAACCCCGCCGACCTCGACCTTGGTGGCGAAGGCATAGGCCCCCTCGGCGGCGGGAGCACCCCCGGTGACGGCGGCCCCGGGCCCGGCGGTCACCAGGCTGACCACCGCGGCGGCGGCGAGCAGAGCCCCCGCCCGGCCGGTTCTGGACGCGCTGAAGACACCCTTGACGGGCGGCATGGATCCCCCTGTGAAATCGAGCATGGTCGCGAACAGGATTCGCTGTGGTCGCCTCGGACCAAGGACCCCCCCGTTCCCTGTCGCGCCGATGCTAGCGGGTTGCGTTGGCGGGTCGCCAGTAGCGAAACGACGGCGGGGCAAGGGATTGAGCGAGGTTGAGCCGAACGGACGATCACCGGTGGGGTGGGCGGATGGTCCGGAGGTTTCGGCGCCGGTTGGGGAAGTTCGCGGTTGGGAAGGGGACTTTTGTTGGCGCTCGGTTCGCGGGGTTGGCTCGGCTTTCCGGGTTCAGCTTGCCCCTTCGCCGGGGTCGGGTTCGCCGGGGCTGAGTTCGCTTCGCCGGGGGCGAGCGCGGAGGCTTCGCCCGCTCCGCGGGCGTCGCTTCGCCAGGGTCAGGTGAGCGCCGAGGCTTCGCCCGCCCCCGGGCGCAGCCCACCAGAGCCGCACCAGCCCCCGGCTCAGCCCTTCCGGCCCGGCAGAACCGCCCGGCTCAGCCCTTCCGGCCCGGCAGAACCGCCCGCCCCAGCCCTCCGGCCCCGCAGAACCGCCCGCCTCAGCCCCCCGGGCCCGGCTCAGCCCTCCCGCTCCGAGACGCAGAACTCATTCCCCTCCGGATCCGTCAGCACCGTCCACGCCAACCCCGGCACCTCGTGCTCCGCCACCTCCGTCGCCCCCAGCTCCACCAGCCTCTTCACCTCCGCCCCGCGGTTGTCGCCGCTGAAGTCGATGTGGACCCGGTTCTTGCCCGTGCGGGGCTCCGGGACCCGCTGCAGCCCCACCGAGAGCCCGCCCTCCGGAGGCGCCAGCATCACGAACTCGCCGTAGTCGTGGGCCACCGTCGTGCCGAGCGCCGCCGTCCAGAAGTCCGCCAGACCGCGCGGATCGGCGCAGTCGATCGTGATCATGCCCATGTGGATCGCCATGTCGGAGAAGCTAGCCCCCACCACCGACAAAAACGGGCCGCCGAGTAACCCGTTGGAGTCACGGCCGGGGGATTGACTACCCTGAGCGGGACTTTCACACCCGCCCGGCGCAGGGAGCCCCGCAGTGATCACCAGGACTTCGTCGTTGTTCCTTCGCACGTTGCGCGAGGACCCGGCGGACGCCGAGGTACCGAGCCACCGGCTCCTGGTGCGCGCCGGCTACGTCCGCCGGGTCGCTCCGGGCGGGTACTCCTGGCTGCCGCTGGGCCTGCGCGTGCTGCGCCGCATCGAGGCCGTCGTGCGCGAGGAAATGAACGCCATCGGCGCGCAGGAGATCCAGTTCCCCGCGCTGCTGCCGAGGGAGCCCTACGAGGCCACCGGCCGCTGGACCGAGTACGGCGACGGCCTCTTCCGCCTCAAGGACCGCAAGGGCGCCGACTACCTCCTCGGCCCGACGCACGAAGAGCTCTTCGCGCTCACCGTGAAGGGCGAGTACAGCTCGTACCGCGACTACCCGGTCACGCTGTACCAGATCCAGACCAAGTACCGCGACGAGGCGCGTCCCCGCGCCGGCATCCTGCGCGGCCGCGAGTTCGTCATGAAGGACTCCTACTCCTTCGACCTCGACGACGAGGGCCTCGAGCGCTCCTACCAGGCCCACCGCGACGCCTACGTGAAGCTGTTCGACCGCCTCGGCCTCGAGTACGTCGTCGTGAAGGCGACGTCGGGCGCGATGGGCGGCTCGGCGTCCGAGGAGTTCCTCGCGGTCGCCGAGACGGGCGAAGACACCTACGTCCGCAGCACCGAGTCCGGCTACGCGGCCAACGTCGAAGCCGTCGTCACACCCGCGCCGCCCGCGCAGCCGATCGAGGGCCGCCCCGAGGCGCAGGTGCACCACACGCCGAACACGCCGACCATCGAGACGCTGGTCAACTTCCTCAACAACGCCGGTCTCGGCCGCACCTTCACCGCCGCGGACACGCTGAAGAACGTCATGCTCAAGACGCGTCGGCCGGGCTCGGCCGAGTGGGAGCTCGTCTGCGTCGCGCTCCCGGGCGACCGCGAAGTGGACATGAAGCGCCTCGAAGCGTCGCTGGAGCCCGCCGAGGTGGCGCTGCTCGAAGAGGCCGACTTCGCGAAGAACCCGTTCCTCGTCAAGGGCTACATCGGCCCGAAGGCGCTGCAGGACAACGGCGTGCGCTACCTCGCCGACCCCCGGATCGTCCCCGGCACCGCCTGGGTCACCGGGGCCGACAAGGTCGACCACCACGTCGTCGACCTCCTGGCCGGCCGCGACTTCACCCCGGACGGCACCATCGAGGCCGCCGAGGTCCGCGAAGGCGACGCGTCGCCGGACGGCCACGGCACCCTGATCGCCGCGCGCGGCATCGAGATCGGGCACATCTTCCAGCTCGGCCGCAAGTACACCGACGCCTTCGAGGTGGACGCGCTCGGCCCCGACTCGAAGCCGATCCGGATCACGATGGGCTCGTACGGCGTCGGCGTCTCGCGGCTGGTCGGCGTGCTCGCCGAGCAGAACCACGACGACCTCGGCCTGATCTGGCCGCGCGAGGTCTCGCCGTTCGACGTGCACATCGTCATCGCGGGCAAGGACGAGACGGTCGCGGCCGGCGCCGAGAAGATCGCCGCCGAGCTCGACACCGCGGGCCTCGAGGTCATCCTCGACGACCGCAAGGCCACCCCGGGCGTCAAGTTCGCCGACGCCGAGCTGGTCGGCGTGCCGACCATCCTCGTGGTCGGGCGCGGCCTGGCCAACGGCGTCGTCGAGGTCAAGGACCGGCGCACGGGCGAGCGCGAGGAGATCGCGGTCGACGCCGTCGTCGAGCACCTGGTCAAACTCGTCCGGTCCTGATGGGGCGGTTCTCCCGGCGTTCCGAAGAGCCGACGCCGGGGTACGAGGACAACGCGGCGCTTCGCGGGTTCGGCGGTTACGAGCCCGCGGACGCGCCGCGCGCGCAGCCGAAGCGGATCCGCCCGGCGCCGAAGCCGCTGAAGTGGCGCCGAGCGCCGTGGTTCGGCCTGGTGTTCATCGCCCTGGTCGCCGGCGTGCTCAACGCGCTGGGCGTCGGGAAGCCGCGTCCCGCGTCGTCTTCGCCGCCGCCCGCGCCGCTGGTGGTGACGCCTTCGCCGCGAGTGACGGTCCCCGCGGTGGTGGACGGCTGGCGATCCGTCGCGGGCAAGGACGGGGCGTACGCCTACGACGTCCCGCCGAACTGGGAACCCGCGCCGGGCACCCTGCACGGCTGGGAGAAGACCGGCGCGGTCCCCGGGATCAGGCTGATCACGAGCGCGTTCCTGGGCCAGGACTTCTGCGGCCGCTACGACCTCGGCGGCGCGGGCGTCACGAGCGAACCGCAGCCCGACTTCGACGCGGCGGCCCGCCGGGCGGTGACCGACCTCGCGGTGAGCGCGTACAGCCCGGACAACGGCCCGCTCGCGGCGGTCACCCCCGGCGCGGGCACGGACGCGCAGCTCACCAAGGCCGACGGCACGAAGGCACCGGCCCGGATCGTGGTCGCCGAAGTGATCCCGGCGGACACGGGCGAATGCGCGGCGAAGCACGCACTGGTCGCGGCGATGGCGTTCGGGGGCAGCGCGGGCACGTCCGGAGTGGTGGTGGCGTACGCGGACAGCGACCGTGCCGGCCGCACGATCCGCGAGGACCTCGAGCGGATCGTGCGGAGCTACCGGTTCGTCCCGGCGGCGGACCGCGGCACGACGACTCCGCCACCGACCACCTCCCGCTGACTCCGGACCCCGCCGCGCACTTGCCGCTACCGCTGATCGCCCGGATTCGGCAGGCTGTGCCCTCATGAGCGGTGAAGGGGAGAGACGGCTCGGGCGGATCCGGGCCGTCGCGTTCGGGGTGCTGGGTGTCGCGGGGTTCCTGCTGCTGTTCGGGCCGCTGCTGGCGAAGACGTGGAGCTGGCTCGTCGAGCCGCGGGACCCGGACTGGTGGGGCGCCTCCGGGCAGTGGGTCGGCGGCATCGGCACGATCGGCGCCGTCGTCGTGGCGTTGTGGATCGCCATCCGGGACAACCGGCAGGCGCAGGCGGATCGGCGCCGGCAGGCCCAGCGGGAACGCCAGGAACAGGCCGCGAAGGTCACCGCGTGGATCGAACGCGCCGAGCCCGGCACCGTCCTCGAGGACGGCGGCCGGGTCGACGGCTACATGATCGTCTCCAACGCGAACGCCGAGGCGATCAACCACGTCGTCGTTTCCTTCGACCTCGTGCGGCACCTGCCGATGACCGGGTCCACCCTGCACCGCGGGCCGGAGATCGAGGACGACGAATACCTCTACGCCATCCTCCCGCCCGGGAAGTGGCGGATGCCGGTCCGCGAAGGCTGGCAGCGCCCGGACCTGACCCCGGGCGTCATGCTCGCCTTCACCGACTCCCGCAACGGCCACTGGCTCCGGCTGACCGACGGCAGGCTGATCGAGAAGGACCAGAACGTCGTCAGCAGGCGGAAGATCCGCTTCCCGCAGCGGATCAGCGTCCCCGAGAGCTACTGACCAGCTTCGCCAGTTCCCGCAGCCGGACGTCGGGCAGGTACGCCCGGCTCAGCGCCAGCCCGATCCGCGGCAGGTCCGCTTCGTCGCGGAAGGCCAGGTACAGCGGCACGTGCCGCGGCTGGAACTTCGCCTTGAACGCGTGCAGTGACCGGAAGCCGTAGTATGGCTCCATCACGCGGCCCAGGGACTCCAGCACCCGGTCCACCGGGCGGGCCGGCGCCCCGGACGCGCTGCGGGCCAAGGGAGCGCCCGACAGCGACACGAACCGGGCGCCCTCCTCGCGGAACGCCAGGCAGGCCGAGGCGATCAGGAACTCCATCACCGGGCGGAAGCCGTGGGCGCTGCGGCGCATCACGTCCAGCGTCCAGCCGCCGACCTTGCCCGCGCCGGTGTAGACCGGCAGCCACGACGTCACGCCGTGGACCGTGCCCTCCGCGTCGACCGCGAGGCCGACCCGGGTCGCCGGGTCCATCGCCTCGTCGAGGCCGCCGAGGGTGAACCCCATCTCCGGCATGGCCTTGTCGGCCATCCACTCCTCCGACAACGCCCGGACCTGGGCGAGGATGGGCTCCGGCTGGTCGGCCAAGCGGACCAGCCGGAAGTCGATGTCCTGCTTGGCGGCCTTGTTCAGCGCCGACCGGACGTCCTGCCACGCCTTGCCGCGGAACTCGAGGCCGTCGAGGTCGAGCACGTTGTCCTCGGCCACCTGGACGTGCTGCCAGCCCAGCTCGCGCGTCGCCGCGACGGTCGCCTCCGTCGCCGAGAACACGCACGGCACCAGGCCGGAGTTCTCGCACATCGCGGTGAACTCGGTGACCGTGGCCGCCGCGGTGCCGTCCGGGGCGATCGGGTCGCCGAGCGCGACCGCGACCCCCGCGTGCCGCCGGTAGGCGAGGTAGGACCGGCCGTCCTCGCGGACGAAGTAGGTGTTGCGCGGCCAGGTCGTCATCCACGACAGCGTGCTGCCGCCGTGCCGCCCGAGCAGCGTGCGGGCCAGCGCCGGCCCCGGACCCTGCGCGTGGCGCCGCAGCCGGCGCCGCGAAGGCACGCGGAAGGCGTGGCGCGCGGCGATCAGGACGGTCAGCTCGACCGTCCACAGGAGATTGTCCACGAAGAACAGCGGCAGGCCGTCGGTGTCGTAGTCCGCGCCGAAGACGTCGGCGAGACCGACGGCCGTGGCGACGGCGAGTCCTTGCAGCGTCACGAAAGCCGACAGCGCGACGGCCCAGCGCCACGCGACGCGGCCGCCCTTGCGCAGCCCGTTGAGCATCGGCACCACCAGCAGGACCAGGATCGCCAGCTCCGGCGCCGACAGCGAAACCCCTTCGGTGGAGCCGAACGGGCCGTCGCCGGGCACCAGGAACATCACGACCTCGGCGATGGTGAGCAGCAGCAGGCCGGCGACGGTCAGCAGCCGCCACTCCCGCGGGTTCGGCCCCGCCGCGTCCAGGACCCGCTTCGAGCCGACCAGCCGCTTCCCGAGCGGGATCGCCAGCAGCAGCGCGAAGAAGTGCACGAGGTCGGCCAGCGTGCCGACGTAGACGATCGCGACCCCGGCGTACACGCAGAGCCCGGCCCGCAGCCGCAGCGCCCACGGCGGCCGCAGCGTCGCGCTGGCGACCGCGACCGCGGCGAGCGCACCGCCGGAGAACCCGACGTCCAGACTGCCCGCCATGCGCTCCGCCCACAGCCAGCCGGAGTTGCGGCACAGCGCGAGGAACTGCGTCGCGACGAGCACCGAGACGAACTGGCCGCCGATGGTCACGGCCATCGCGCGCCGCGTCCCGAGCTGCCACTCGGCGAAGCCGGCGAAGAGCACGAAGCTGCCGACCATCGGGAGGTAGTACCAGGGGATGACGGCGAAGAACGGGCCGGTGAGCATGGTCCACCACCGGCCCGTCTCCAGCGACGGCAACCCGTAGGCGATGAACGGGAAGGCCGCGCGGTCTTCGGCGGCGTTCCAGAGCGCCCCGGTCGCGACGGCCAGCACGAGCATCGCGAGCGTGACGCCGCTGGTGAACGGCAGCCGTTGCCTCAACACCGCGACCGTGTTCCGGATGCGGCCCCCTCCGGCGGGCTCGGCCGCCGCCCCTGCGTCAGTCATGGGGATGAGTCTGTCGAGTTCCCGCCACCGCGGACATCGGGCATGGGAACGAGATTTCCCCTAGGGGAGTCGTCCTTTCGGCTGAGGGATGTCCCCCTCCGAGGAGGACGTCAGCCGAGGACGGCGCGCCGGACCGCGTCGGTGTCGGTCAGGTCGGGCAGCACGGTGTGCGCGCCCTCGGCCAGCAGTTCCTCGGCGGAGAAGTGCCCGGTGGCCACGGCGACGGAGATCGCGCCGTTGTCCACAGCGGCCCGGACGTCGTTCGGCGTGTCGCCGATGACGACCACCGCGCCGTCGCCGAACTCGGTGCCGTGCTTGGCCGCCGCCAGCGCCACCGCGTGCGGGACCAGGTCCGGGCGGTGCACCGAGAGCGTGCCGTAGCCGCCGATCTCGAGGTCGAGGTGCTCGTCCAGGCCGAACGGGACGAGCTTGTGCCGCGAGATCTCCGGCAGGTTGCCGGTGACGAGCGTCTGCACGACGTCACCGCCGGCGGCGAACGCGGTCAGCGCCTCGGCCGCGCCCGGCAGCGCGCGAGCCGTCTCCGCGAAGGTGTGCCGGTGGCGTTCCGACTCCGCCACCAGGGCCTTGAACAGCGCCTGGATCGTCTCCTCGGCGGCCTCGAAGCCGTTCGCGGTGAGCAGGTCGGTCGTCGTCGCCCGTTCCGTGCGGCCGCCGAACACCGGGTGCACGCGCAGGGTCGCCCCGGTCGCGGCGGTGAACGCGGTCCCGTACCAGGCCGCGCCCAGCTCGGAGAAGTCCACGAGCGTGTGGTCGATGTCCCAGAGCACCAGCCGCTTCTTCGTCACGAGTTCGAGGTTACCGGCGGCACTATTCAACGCGCGTTGACTTCCGGGGGACGGCGTCGTACCTTGGGCACTAATTCAGCAAGCGATGAATAACTGGAGGTCGTCATGACCAGTCCTGTCCGGCGCCCCGCCGGGGCGCTCGCCCTGGTCGCCGCCGTGGCCGGTGCGCTGGTGGCCGTGGTGCTCGGGTTCCTCACCTTCGGCGCGCAGGCCACCGTCGCGCCGGACCACGTCCCGGTCGCCGTCGCCGCACCCCCGGAGATCGCGCAGCGCATCGCCGCGCACGGCGGCGGCCAGCTCGCGTGGACCGTCACCGACGCCGCCGGCGCGCGGAAGCTCCTGGAGGACAAGAAGGTCTACGGCGTGCTCGAACTCGCGCCGGGCCCGGCCGCGACCGTCGTGACGTCGGGGGCGGTCAACCCGGCCGGCACCCAGGTCGCCCAGCAGGCCCTGACCGGCGCGGCGACCGCGCTGGCGGGCGCACCGAAGCAGGAGGTGCTGCACCCGGTGAGCGTCGCCGGCCGGACCGCGCCCCTGGCCGCGAGCGCGCTGGCCTGGATCGGCGCGCTCGTCGCGGGGCTCGCGCTGACGCAGCTGGCCCGCCGCACCGGCCGCACGGTCGGCGCCGGCGCCCGGTTCCTGCAGGTCGTCGGGGCCGGGGTGCTGGTCACGGCGGCCGTCGCCGGGTTCTTCGCGCTGTGGGACTCCGCGCTGCCGCTGACCGCCGGCGTCCTCGGCTTCGTCTTCCTCGCGGCGACGGCGTTCGCGGCGGTCCAGGCGGGCCTGCTGCGGCTGCTGGGCCTGCGCGCGATGGCCGTGCTCGGCCCGCTGTACCTGGTCGCGCCCGCGGTCGCCGGGCAGGTGCCGGAGCTGCTGAACCCGGCCTACCGGACGCTGCTGTGGTCGTGGACGCCGTTCCGGTTCTCCGCGGAAGGCCTGCGCAGCCTCCTGCAGGGCGTGCCGGGCGCGCCCGACGTCGCGACCGGGGTCTGGGTGCTCGGCGCCCTGCTGGCCGCGGGCCTGCTGGTCGTGCTGTGGCCGGGCCGGTCAGCCCGCGAGGAGGCTGAACCGCACCTTGCGGACCGGGTTGTCGAGGTTGGTGTCCACTAGGCAGATCGACTGCCAGGTGCCCAGCGCCAGGACGCCGCCGAGCACCGGGATCGTCGCGTACGGCGGCACCAGCGCCGGGAGCACGTGGTCACGGCCGTGACCCGGGCTCCCGTGCCGGTGCCGCCAGCGGCCGTCACGGGGGAGCAGCTCGTCGAGCGCGGTCAGCAGGTCCTCGTCGCTGCCGGCCCCGGTCTCCAGGATCGCCAGCCCGGCGGTGGCGTGCGGGACCCAGACGTGCAGCAGGCCGTCGGCCGCGTCGGCGTCGCGCAGGAACGCCTCGGCCTCGTGGGTGAGGTCGTGGACGACGGCTTCGGAGCCGGTGCGGACCTCGATCTCGGTGGAGTACATGCGTCCCAGCCTAGGGAGCCGCGGGCTCCTTCGCGGGTTCGCCGGTCATGGTGAACGCGAACGCGGCCAGGGCCACGAGGAGCACCGCGCCGGCGAGGTAGGGGACGACGGGAGCGATCTCGTACAGGCCGGTGCCCAGCAACGGCCCGCCCATGAACGCCAGCGCGCTGCCCGACCCCATGAGCCCGGCGACGGCGCCCTGTTCCTCCCGGGTGGCGAGCAGCGTCGGCGCGGACATGAAGCCCGGCGTCGCGAACCCCATCCCCGCGCCGAGGACGGCCACCCCGGCACCGAGCAGGAACCCGTCGGAGCCGACGGCCACCGCGAGCATCCCGCCGGTCATGACGACCGCGCCCACCCGGACCAGCCGCAGCGGCGTCCAGTCCAGCCGCGGGACGGCGACGACCTGGACGAGGATGATCATCCCGGCGCCGGCCAGCATGACCAGGCTGGTGACGCGGCCGGTGTCCTGGGCGGTCAGGTGCAGCCGGTCCTGCACGAGGAAGCCGATGGTCATGAGGACGATCGCCAAGGCGAGGTACAGGCCGAAACCGATGGTCAGGAACGGCCACAGACGCTTGTCGAACGGGCTGACCCGCACCGTCGCCGGCCGGGCCGCGCGCTTCGGGGGCTTCGGCAGCGCGAACGTGATCACGACGGCGATCCCGGCCAGGACGACCGGGGCGGCGTAGACCGGGACGAGCAGGTTCCCGGTCAGGCTCAGCACGCCGCCCAGCGCGGGGCCGACGGCGAGCGCGAGGCCCTGCGCCGCGCCGAACACCGCCATGCCCCGCACCCGCTCGGCGGGGCCGTCGGTCACGTCGGCGATGTAGGACTGCGCGGTCACGGGCGTCGCGGCCCAGGCGAGGCCGAAGAGGACGCCGCGGGTGAGCAGGACCGCGGCGAACAACACCGGCACGGCCAGAGCCTTCGCCAGGCCGAGCTGGGCGACGAAGGCGAACCCGAGCAGGCTCGTCATGGCGCCGAGCAGCGAGACCAGCAGCACCGGCCGGTGTCCCCGGTGCGCGGCCCGGCGGCCCCAGAACGGGCTGGCCAGCACGACACCCGCGCCGCCGACGGCCCACACGGCCCCCAGCGCGAACTCGCTGAACCCGAACTCCCGGGCCAGCGGCGGCAGGATCGGGTTGAGCATCTGCTGGCCGGCCATCAGGCCGAAGACCGCCAGGCACACCACCAGGATGGGCCGTCTTCCCGTGTTCATGATCCGTCCCCAGTTCTGTCCGTCGACTTTTCGAACATGTTCCGAAAGTAGCACGGCGGGCATGATGGGGGAATGCCACGACCCGCCGGCCGCATGGGACGGCCGCCGACGACGTCCCGCGCGCGGATCCTCGACGCCGCCCGGGTGATCCTCGACCGCGACGGCTGGGAGAAGCTGACGGTCCGGCGGCTGGCCGCGGAGCTCGGCGTCGGCGCGACGACGCTGTACCACCACGTGCGCGACAAGGACGACCTGCTGGTCCAGCTGCTGGAGCACTACGCCGACGGGCTGCCGCGGCCGGAGCTGCCGGCGGACCCGCGGGACCGCATCGTCGCCGCGGCGACCGTGATGCACGACTCGCTGGCCGCCTGGCCGCAGGCCGTGGAGGTCCTGACGGCCGACGACCTGCTCGGCGAGTCGGCGCTGTGGATGGTCGAAGCCATCGTCGGCGGCGCGCTCGCGTGCGGCTGCACGCCGGAGCGGGCCGTCGAGCTGTACCGGAACGTCTGGTACTACACGGTGGGCGAGATCCTCGTCCGCGCCCGTGCCGGCCGGCGCGCTTCGGAGGACCGGCCCCGGTACCGCGACTCCGTTTTCGCGGCCCTGGACGAGTCCCGGTTCCCCAGCCTGGCCGCGGTCGGCGACCGCTGGCCGGAGCTGGCCGCCCGCGACACCTACCGGGCGGGGCTACGCGCCTTCGTCGACGGGCTCCTGGCTCAGGAGTCGAGGTAGCGCAGCACCGCGAGCACGCGGCGATTGTCCCCTTCGGACGGTGGCAGGCCCAGCTTGCCGAAGATCGACGTCACGTACTTTTCGACGGATCCCGCCGACAGGAACAGTTTCGCCGCGATCGCGGAGTTCGACCGGCCCTCCGCCATCAGGCCGAGGACTTCCCGCTCCCGCGGGGTCAGCCCGCTGAGCGCGTCGGTCTGGCGCGTCGCCGAGAACAGCTGGCTGACGACTTCCGGGTCGAGCACCGTTTCGCCGTCCGAGACCCGGCGCAGCGCGTCCAGGAAGTCCGACACCTCGGCGACGCGGTCCTTCAGCAGGTAGCCGACGCCGCCCGCGCGGTCGGCCAGGAGCTGGGCCGCGTACTTCGTCTCGACGTACTGGGAGAACAGCAGGATCGCGCAGCCCGGGACCTCGCGCCGCAGCGCGATCGCCGCGCGCAGGCCCTCGTCGGTGTGCGTCGGCGGCATCCGGATGTCCACAATGGACACGTCGGGGGTGTGGCTCCCGACGGCGGCTCGCAGCGCTTCGGCGTCCTTGACCGCGGCGACGACCTCGTGGCCGCGGAAGGTCAGCAGCTCGACGAGACCCTGGCGCAGGATGGTGGAGTCCTCCGCGATGACGATCCGCATGCCGCGACCCTAGCGGGGCAGCGGCACCCGCGCGGTGACTTCGGTCGGACCGCCCCGCGGGCTCACGACGGTCAGCTCGCCGTCGACCGTCCGCAGCCGTTCGGCGACCCCGGCCAGGCCGCCGCCCGGCACGACCCGGGCCCCGCCCCGGCCGTCGTCGCGCACCCGCAGCAGCAGGACGTCGCTCTCTTCGGCGACATCGACCAGCGTCGTCCCGCCGTGTTTCGCGGCGTTCGTGAGCAGCTCGGCGGCGCTGAAGTAGACGATCGTCTCCAGCGGCGGCCGCGGGCGGCGCGGCAGGTCGACGGTGACCCGCGCGTCGATCCCGGACGTCGCGACCAGGGTGGCGAGGGCGACGTCGAGGCCCGCGTCCAGGGCGGCCGGGTGGATGCCGCGGGCGAGGTCGCGCAGCTCGGTCAGCGCCTGCTTCGCGTTGGCGTGGGCCGCGGTGACCAGCTCCTTGATCTGGGGCAGGTCGTGCTCCGCCAGCTCGTCCTTGGCCAGCCCGAGCTTCATCGCCAGGGCGACGAGCTGGGCCTGGGCGCCGTCGTGGAGGTCGCGCTCGATGCGCCGGAGCCGGAGGGCGGCGTCCTCGACCGCCGTCGCGCGGCTCGCCTCCAGGTCGCGGACGCGTTCGGACAGCACGCGCTCGCCGAGCAGCCCGACGACCAGCAGCCGGTCGAGCGCGACGAAGGCGTGGGTCACCCACGGGAGCGCCACCAGCACCAGCAACCCGGACGCCGACCAGGCCAGCGCGCCGAACCAGTGCGCGGCCTGGATGTCGAAGACGGGCAGGCGCTGCTCGCCGAGCGGGAACCAGAAGACGGCGAAGGGGGTCGCGGCCAGGGCGAAGAGCGTCGCGACGACGATGGTGAACAGGCCGGCGAAGGTCAGCGGGAGCCGCAGCAGCAGGTAGCCGGCGGTCCGCCAGCCCGCCGGATCGCCGACGCGGGCCTTCACCCAGCTCCACAGCCCGGGCTTCAGCTCGGGACGGCGCGGGGTGGGCACGCTCACGCCGAGCAGCGCCTTGGCGAGACCGCGGTGGGCGGCGCCGAGGCCGCGGGCGTAGAGCAGGGCGCCGGCGAGCACGAGGAACCCGAGCAGCACGGGCGTCAGCCAGATGCCGACCACGAGGACGACGAGGAAGCTCGCCAGGGAGAACAGGCTCAGCGGGCCGGAGAGCACCAGCCAGGCGTACTCGGCCCGGAAGTCCCGGGCGGCGAGCGGGCCGAAGACCCGGCGCAGCAGGTGGGGGCGGGGGAGGTCGAGGCTGGTCACGCTGCCAGTGTCGCGGGTGAGGGGAGGACTGCCCATCCGGTTTTCCCCCGGCTGTTACCCCGGAAACCACACCCGGCGCTCGGGGGCGCCCCCGTTTTCCACGCTACCGGACGGCACCGACAGTTCCGGGGCGCGAAAGCCGTGAAGGCCACCTCGGGAGTGCTCCGAGGTGGCCTTCACGGACCGTGCTGTGGGAGTTCGGCGAGGCGGGGTTCGCGAGCCGCGAGGGGCCGGCGAGGTGGGGTTCACGAGCCCGCTTCGGGAGTCTCGTGAGTGGCGTTCGCGAACCGCGCCGCGGGAGTCCCGCGAGGTGAGGGTCACGAACCGCGCCGCGTCCGCGAGCGCGCCGCGGGAGCCGCGCGAGGTGGTGTTCACGAGCCCGCGCCGCGGGAGCCCCGCGAGGTGGGTTCACGAACCTGCGCGCCGAGGGTTCCGCGCGGTGGCGTTCACGAACCCGCCGCGAGGTGACCCGCACAAACCCTGCCTCAGGGCGCGTCCGGGTCGTCCTCCCGGGCCCGCTGCGCGGCTTCCCGCATCTCGACGACGTCCGTGAGCCAGTCACCCGTCTCGCGGGCGATGTCGCGGATCGCCCCGGTGATGATGCTCGCGATGTTGCCGACGTGCGTCGCGGCTGATTCGGTGATCACCTGCAGGGTGTCCTTCTCCCGTTCGAACTGACCCACCATGTCACCCTCACGCTGCTCGGAGCTGCCGGTCGGGTTCCACGGTAGCCGTCGACGGCGAACCCTGCGGGAGGGCCAGCTTCACGATCTTCTTCGCCACCGACCAGAGCTGCTTGCGCAGCGGTCCCGTGTGGTACGGCAGCCCGTACTTCTCGCAGATCGCGCGCACCTCGCCGGCGATCTCCGGGTACCGCCGCGCCGGGATGTCCGGGAACAGGTGGTGCTCGATCTGGTGCGAAAGGTTGCCGCTCAGGATGTGGAACAGCGGGCCGCCGCTGATGTTCGCCGAACCCAGGATCTGCCGCAGGTACCACTGGCCGCGCGACTCCGAAGCGGTCTCCTCCTCGGTGAAGCTCTCGACTTCCGCCGGGAAGTGGCCGCAGAAGATGATCGCGAACGCCCACAGGTTGCGGGTCAGGTTCGCCGTCGCGTTGCCGAGGAACGTCAGCGGCGCCAGCGGGCCGGTCAGCAGCGGGAACAGGAGGTAGTCCTTGCCCACCTGCCGCGAAGCCTTCCGCACGATCTTCTTCAGCACCGGCACGTTGTCGGCCCACGACCGCTCGCCCTTGACGACGTTCTCCACCTCGAGGTCGTGCAGCATCACGCCCCACTGGAAGAAGATCGCCAGCAGCGTCGCGTACACCGGGTTGCCCAGGTAGTAGGGATGCCACTTCTGGGCGGTGTCCATCCGCAGGATCCCGTAGCCGACGTCGCGGTCCTTGTCGACGATGTTCGTGTACGTGTGGTGGATGTAGTTGTGCGAGTGCCGCCAGTTCTCCGCCGGCGCCACGGTGTCCCACTCGAACCGCTGCGAGCTCAGCGCCGGGTCGCGCGTCCAGTCGTACTGGCCGTGCATGACGTTGTGGCCGATCTCCATGTTGTCGAGGATCTTGGCCAGCGACAGCGCGCCGACGCCGGCGAGCCACGCGGGCGGGAAGAACCCGGCGAACAGCAGCGCCCGCCCGGCGACCTCCAGCCCGCGCTGCGTCTTGATGATGTTGTGGATGTAGTCGACGTCCTCCTGGCCCAGGCTGTCGACGATCCGCTGGCGCAGCCCGTCGAGCTCGCGGCCGAACTCCTCGACCTGTTCCGGGGTCAGGCGGTCCTGCAGACCGGTCATGGCAGTCTCCTTAAGCGTCGATCTCGACGTCCCCGACGGGGACGGAGATGCAGAGCTGGATTTCTTCGTCTTCGTCGCCGGAAACCTCGCCGGTGCGCGCGTTGCGGACGCGCCCGGCGGTCTTGAGCTGGGTGCACGAGAAGCAGATGCCCATCCGGCAGCCGTGCTCCGGCGACAGCCCGGCCTCCTCGGCCTGCTCCAGCAACGGCTTCCCGGAGTTCGCGCATTCACGCCCGCTGCGCTTGAAGCGCACCTGGCCCTCGGCGTTCCCCGTGTCGAAGGTCAACGCCGGCGGCGTGAACTCTTCGGTGTGCACTCGTTCACCCAACTGCTCACGTACCGCGTCCATCAGCGGCTTCGGGCCGCAGACGAACGCCTCCGCGTCGCGGAACCAAGGCGCGACGCGCTCGAGGTGCTCCGGCGAGAAGAACCCGTTCAGGTCGCCGCCCCGGGAATGGGTGTACGCGTGCACCACCCGCAGCCCGGGGTGCCGGGCGGCGAGCTCGGCCAGTTCGGTGCGGTAGAGCGCGTCGGCCGGGCCGTTCGAGTACTGGACGAACACGATCTCGCCGGCGTGGCCTTCGTCGACCAGGGTGCGCGCCATGGCGAGCACCGGCGTGATGCCGCTGCCGCCGGCGATCAGCAGCACGCGGTCCGGCCGGGTGGCCGGGAGCGTGAACGTGCCGTCCGGAGTGGACAGACCGACCACCGCCCCGACGCCGAGCGCGCGGTTCAGGTGCCCGGAAACGAGGCCCTGCTCCTTGACCGTGAACTCCAGTTCGCCGTCGTACTGCGAACCGCACGGCGAATAGCAGCGCGTGCGCCGGACGCCGTCGATCTCCACCTGCAGGCGGACGTACTGGCCGGCGCTGAAGCCGGGCCACGCGCGGCTGGGCTTCACGGTGAGGGTGACGCTGTCCGGCGTCTGCTTGCGCACCGCCGTGACCAGCCCGCGGATCTCGCGGCGGACCAGCATCGGGTCGACGAGCTCCAGGTAGCGGTCCATCCCGTGCGGCGTCAGCAGCGCCTCGGCCAGCGAGGCGAGGCCGCGCACGCGCCGGGGGATGAGCGCTGTCATCTCCGAACCTCCTCGGTTACAGTGAACGACTGTACACTGAACAGTGCACTGCAGGAGTGGACCGCCTGTCAACGCGAGACGCGGAGGATGTGACGTGAGCAACGCGGTGGACGCTGTGTACAGCGGGGCTCCGCCCCGGCCCCCGGCAGGGGGCAGGCCCCCCGCACCCCCAAAAGATGTCCGTACGCTGGAGGCCGTGTCCGAACCACTGACGCCGGTGAGCCGCCAGGAGCGCAAACTGCGCACCCGCCAGGCGTTGCTGGACACCGCACTGGACCTCCTGGCCGACCGCCCGTTCGCGAGCCTGTCGCTGCGCGAAGTCGCGAAAGGCGCCGGCCTGGTGCCGACGGCGTTCTACCGGCACTTCGCCTCGATGGAGGAACTCGGCGTCGCGCTCGTCGAAGAGGCGACGCGCACGCTGCGCGGCATGATGCGGTCGGCGCGCACCGACCCGGACACCTACCAGGGGATGATCAGCGCCTCGGTGGCCACGGTGCACCAATTCGTCCGGGCGAACGAGGACCATTTCCGGTTCCTGACGCGCGAGCGCTACGGCGGCGGGCCGCTCGCCCGCGCCATCGGCGTCGAGCTGCGCATGTTCTCCGGCGACCTCGCGATCGACCTCGCACGGTTCGCGCCGCTGCGGTCGTGGAGCACCGAAGACCTGCACATGCTCGCCGACTTGATCGTTTCCGTGATGCTGACGACCATTGTCGAACTGCTGGAAGCCCGCCCTGGTGAAGACCCGAAAATCACCGGAACGGCGGAAAAACGGCTGCGCCTGATCCTGCTCGGCGTCCCGCACTGGAAAACCCGCTGAACGTTTCCTTTCCGGCACTCGTATCTTCTGGCACAAACCCGGAGACTTGCGACTCACGTCACTGGGGACTGTCGGTCCGGCGTGGTACAACCCTCGGATCGTGCCTCGCCGATGAGGAGGTCGTGTGGCGGACAGCGAACAGCTTCAGCAGCTCACCGTGGGTGTGGTGACCGAGTCACGCCCCGGGGAGCGCCGGGTGGCCATGGTGCCCAAACTGGTCGGCAGGCTCGTGCAGCGCGGGCTGCGCGTCGTCGTCGAACCGGGCGCCGGGGCCAAGGCCCACCTGAGCGACGACGCGTACACCCAGGCGGGCGCCGAACTCGGCGACGCGTGGGGCGCACCGATCGTCGTGAAGGTGAACCCGCCCGCGCCCGGGGAGGTCGCGAAACTGAGCCGGGGCGCCGTGCTCATCGGCTTCCTCGACCCGCGGGGCAACCCGGAAGGACTCGCGAAGCTCGAAGAAGCGGGCCTGCGCGCGTTCGCGATGGAGGCGGTCCCGCGGATCTCCCGGGCCCAGGCGATGGACGCGCTGTCGTCGCAGGCCAGCATCGGCGGCTACCGCGCCGTGCTGCTCGCGGCGCAGAAGCTCCCGCGGTTCTTCCCGATGCTCACCACCGCGGCCGGCACCGTCCCGCCGGCCAAGGTGCTGGTGCTCGGCGCCGGCGTCGCCGGGCTGCAGGCGCTGGCCACCGCGAAACGGCTCGGCGCGCAGACCACCGGCTACGACGTCCGGCCCGAGGTCGGCGAGCAGGTCAAGTCACTCGGCGCGCAGTTCCTGGACCTCGGCATCGAGGCGGTCGGCGAAGGCGGGTACGCCCGCGAGCTGACCGCCGAGGAGCGCGAAGAGCAGCAGCGCCGGCTCACCGAAGCCATCACGAAGTTCGACGTCGTGATCACCACGGCCCTGGTGCCGGGCCGCAAGGCGCCGACGCTGGTCACCGCGGACGCCGTCAAGGGCATGCCCGCCGGGTCGGTTGTCGTCGACCTCGCCGGCGAGACCGGCGGCAACTGCGAGCTGACCAAGCCGGGCGAGGACGTCGTGGAGCACGACGTCACCATCTCCGCCCCGCTCAACCTGCCCGCCGAAATGCCTTCGCACGCCAGCGAGCTCTACGCCCGCAACGTCACCGAGCTGCTGGAGCTGCTGGTGACGAAGGAGGGCGAGCTGAAGCTGGACTTCGAAGACGAGATCGTCGCCGGTGCCTGCGTGGCCGGGCGCGAAGGGAGTGCGTCGTGAGTCCGCTCGTGCAGAACCTGGCGGTGCTCGTGCTCGCCGGGTTCGTCGGCTTCGCCGTCATCTCCAAGGTGCCCAACACCCTGCACACGCCGCTGATGTCCGGCACCAACGCGATCCACGGCATCGTGCTGCTGGGCGGGCTGGTCGTGCTCGGCCTCGGCGTCGACGGCGTCTTCAACAAGATCCTGCTGGTGATCGCGATCGCCTTCGGCACGATCAACGTCGTCGGCGGCTTCCTGGTCACCGACCGGATGCTGTCGATGTTCAAGGCCAAGAAACCCGTCGCCGGTGAGGAGGACGAGAAGTGACCGACTTCATCGCGATCCTCTACATCATCGCGTTCGCCCTCTTCATCTACGGCCTGATGGGCCTGACCGGCCCGCGCACCGCAGTCCGCGGCAACTGGATCGCCGCGGTCGGCATGGGCATCGCCGTCGTCGCGACCCTGCTCACCCCGGGCATGGGCAACTGGCTGCTGATCGTCCTCGGCGTCGGGATCGGCGTGCTCGTCGGCGTCCCGTCGGCGCGCAAGGTCAAGATGACCGCGATGCCGCAGATGGTGGCCCTGTTCAACGGCGTCGGCGGCGGCGCGGTCGCGCTGATCGCCTGGGTCGAGTTCCGCTCCACCGCCGGCTACGCGCACGAGCCGGTGTACATCGCGATCGCCTCGCTCTTCGCGGCGATCATCGGGTCGATCTCGTTCTGGGGCTCGAACGTCGCGTTCGGCAAGCTCCAGGAACTGATCAGCGGCCGCCCGATCACCATGGGCAAGCTGCAGCAGCCGGTGAACGCGCTGCTCCTGCTGGTCGCGCTCGCCTGTGCCGTGATCATCGTCGCCGGCGGCGACAACGGGTGGCTGATGATCGGGCTGCTCGTCGCGGCGGGCGTCCTCGGCCTCACCGTGGTCCTGCCGATCGGCGGCGCGGACATGCCGGTGGTGATTTCGCTGCTCAACGCGTTCACCGGGCTGTCGGCCGCGGCGATGGGCCTGGCGCTGGACAACACGGCGCTGATCGTGGCCGGCATGATCGTCGGCGCTTCCGGCTCGATCCTGACCAACCTGATGGCCAAGGCGATGAACCGGTCCATCCCGGCGATCGTCGCGGGCGGCTTCGGCGGCGGCCCGGCGATTTCGGCCGGCAGCGGGACGAAGGAAGCCCGTCCGGTGCGCTCCACCAGCGCGGCCGACACCGCGATCCAGATGGCGTACGCCAGCAAGGTTGTCGTCGTGCCGGGGTACGGCATGGCCGTGGCGCAGGCCCAGCACACCGTCCGGGAGATGGCGAAGCTGCTGGAGAAGAAGGGGATCACGGTTGCCTACGCGATCCACCCGGTGGCCGGCCGGATGCCCGGGCACATGAACGTCCTGCTCGCCGAGGCCGACGTGCCGTACGAGCAGCTGAAGGAGATGGACGAGATCAACTCCGAGTTCGCCCAGACCGACGTCGCGCTGGTGATCGGCGCGAACGACGTCACGAACCCGGCCGCGCAGACCGACCCGAGCTCGCCGATCTACGGGATGCCGATCCTCAAGGTCAACGAGAGCCGGTCCGTGATCGTCTTGAAACGCGGGATGGCCTCCGGCTTCGCCGGGATCGACAACGACCTGTTCTACGATCCGAAGACCAGCATGCTCTTCGGGGACGCCAAGTCGTCGGTGGGCGAGATCGTGGAGGAACTCAAGGCGTTATGACGAGCGGGTCGGATGTGCGTGCGGCGTTCACGGACCCGGCCGAAAACCTCGCGTTCGACGAAGCGCTCCTCCGGGTTGCGCCCGAGTCACCGGTGCTGTGGCTCTGGCGCAACCCGGTTTGCGTTGTGGTCGGGCGCGGTCAGCGGATCGCGCGCGAAGTGCGCGTTTCGGAATGCGAGCGCGACGGCGTCCCGGTGCTGCGGCGGGCCAGCGGCGGCGGCACGGTGTTCCACGACCCGGGCAACCTGAACGTGACGTTGGTCCTGCCCGGCCCGGCCGACCGGCCCCTGGAGGCGCTCGGCCAGGTGATGAGCGCCGCTGTCGACCAGCTCGGGCTGGTGCCGCGGATCGGCGACCGCGGCCTGTTCGTCGGCGACGCGAAGCTCTGCGGGTTCGCCGTGTTCCGCACCAAGACCGGGCTGCTGGCGCACTCGACGCTGCTGGTCGAGACGTCCGCCGGGCTCGTCGGCCGCTACCTGACGAGCGCACCGGCGGACCCGCGCCCGCTCGACTCCCACCGCAGCCCGGTGGCGTCCCTGGCCGAGCACGGCCTCCGGCCCGGCTTCCCGGCGGTCGAGGCGGCGGTGCGGGCGGCGGCGTCGCAGCTGCTCGGAACGCTCGTGCCGCGCCCGCCGTCCGCGGCCGAACTGGCGCGGCAGCGGACGCTGCTGCACACCCGCTACCACTATCCGTCCTGGCACGCGGACGGCGCTCAGCGGGCGGCGTAGGCCGGCCAGGAGGACGGCAGCCACGGGCGCCTGCCCGCCGGTTGGCGGCCACCGGCTGTGTCGCTTGTGGACGGTCAGCCGGTGGCCGGGCCGGTCGTCGGCCAGGGCTACGGCCTCCCGGAGGCCCGGATGATCGCGAGCATCTCAGCCGCCGAGCTGATCGGCCGGCGGGATCAGGCCTGCGCCGCCGAGAAGGTGACCGTGGGCACCTGGCGGGCGGGCGTCTTCGGCTCCGCCGCCTTCCGGGCACGGGTGGTCTTCGCGGGCTCGGCCTTGGCCGTGGTGGCCTTGGCGGGCGCCTTCGCGCGCGTGGCGGTGGTCTTCGCCGCGGCCTTCGGCGCGGCGGCCTTCGTGGCGGCGGCCTTGGGCGCTGCCTTGGTGGCGGCGGTCTTGGGTGTCGCCTTGGTGGCGGCAGTCTCGGAGGCGGCGGCCTTGGCCGGTGCGCCCTTGGTGGCCGCCTTGGTGGCGACGGTCTTGGCCAGTGCGCCCTTGCTGGCGGCAGGCTGGGTGGCGGTCTTGGCCGGTGCGGCCTTGGTGGCGGCAGCCTTGGTGGCGGTCTTGGCCGGTGCGGCCTTGGTGGCCGTGGCCTTGGCGGTTGCTGCCTTCGCCGGTGCTGCTTTGGCCGGGGCTGCCTTGGCGGCGGTGGCCGTGCGGCGGCCCGCAACCGCCGTCTTCGGCGTGGCCTTCGCCCGTGGCTTCTTCGCTCCGGGGACGATCCGCGGCCGCTGCTTGCGGCCGCCGGTGCGGCGTCCGGCGTCGGCGTACCGCTGCAGGAGCTCGCGCAGCGCCTCGGCGTTGGCGAAGGAGAGGTCGATGTCGTAGTCGATGCCGTCCAGCGCGAACCCGACGGTTTCCGCGGCGGGCTCCCCGGTCAGATCATCCAGCAACCGCACAGCCGTGTTTCTGGCCACGACAGACCTCCCGTGCTCGAACGTGTGATTCTCGCGTGCACCGGGTCCGGCGACACCCCGGTGCCGCCGACAACTTGCAGCTTCTCCGCACGAGGATAGCCGTTGGCTTGCGCGATCCCGCGCGGTGGTGTGCGCTGAACCCATGGCTGGACAGACTTTTGACGTAGTGGTGATCGGTGCGGGTCCGGTGGGGGAGGTGGCCGCCGAACGGGCGGCTCGCGGAGGCCTCAAGGTCGCCCTCGTCGAGCACGAACGCTTCGGCGGCGAGTGCTCCTACTGGGCCTGCATCCCGAGCAAGGCGTTGCTGCGGCCGGGAAACGTCCTCGCCGCGGCGAAGCGCGTGCCCGGGGTGCCGGTCGGCGACCGGCTCGACCCCGCCGCGGTGTTCGCCCGCCGTGACTGGTTCACCGGCAAGGGCGACGATTCGGGACAGGTCGACTGGGCCCGTGGCGCGGGCATCGAACCGGTCCGCGGGCACGGGGTGATCACCGGTGAGCGGGAGGTGACCGTCGGCGGCGACCGCGTGCTGACCGCGCGGCACGCGGTGATCGTCTGCACCGGGAGCGTGCCGAGCAAGCCGCCGATCCCGGGGCTCGACACGATCCGGCCGTGGGGTTCGCGGGAAGCGACGTCGGCCTCGGCGGTGCCGGCCCGGCTCGGCGTCCTCGGTGGCGGCGTCGTCGGCGTCGAGATGGCGCAGGCGTGGGCGCGGCTCGGCTCGGAGGTCCACCTGGTGATCACCGGCGAGCGCCCGCTGCCGCGCAACGCGGCGTTCGCCGGCGACCTGGTGCTGGCGGGGCTGCGGGAGGACGGGGTGACCGTGCACACGGGGTCCGGCGTCGAGCGGGTTGCCGCGGGAGCGGACGGCACCGAGCTGACGCTGAAGGACGGCTCGACGCTCGTCGTCGACGAATTCCTGGTGGCGACCGGGCGCCGGCCCGCGACCGCCGGGCTGGGCCTGGAGACCCTGGGCCTGGACACCGGCGCCGCGCTGACCGTCGACGACACCGGCCGGGTGTCCGCAGTGGACGGTGGCTGGCTGTTCGCGGCCGGCGACGTCACCGGCCGGGCCCCGCTGACCCACCAGGGCAAGTACGGCGCCCGCGCGGCGGGTGACACGGTGGCCGCGCTGGCGGCGGGTTCGCCGGTGACGACTGAGCCCTGGAGCCGGTTCACGGCCACGGCCGACCACCACGCGGTGCCGCAGGTGGTGTTCACCGACCCGGAGGTCGCGGCCGTCGGCCTGGCGGACGCGCGTCCGGGTTCGGCGGACCGGGTTGTCGACATCGACATCGCGGTGGCGGGCTCGTCGCTGCACGCGGACGGCTACACCGGCAAGGCGCGGATGGTCGTCGACACCGAGCGGAACGTGCTGCTCGGGGTGACGTTCGTCGGCCAGGACGTCTCGGAGCTGGTGCACTCGGCGACGGTCGCGATCGTCGGGGAGGTGCCGCTCGACCGGCTGTGGCACGCGGTGCCGTCGTTCCCGACGATCAGCGAGGTGTGGCTGCGGCTGCTCGAGGCCTACGGGCTCTGAGTCACTGGGCGGGCAGGTCCAGGGCTGCTTTCGCGGCCCTGGCGAGGCCGGGATCGTCCGCAGTGGACGGTCCCGGCGCCCACACCGCCTGCACCAGCCGCACCGAGGAGCTCTCGAGCTTGGAGGCGTAGGCGGCGTTCTCGAACCGCGGCGGCGGGGTGGCGCCCCACTTGCCGGTCTCGGCGGCGAGGTCGAGGATGCCCCCGCCGCCCGGGGTGTCGACGACGGCCTTGAAGGCGGCCGCCTGCGCGGTGTCGGGGAACGCGACGATGCCGATGGTGACGGCCGCCGAGCGCCCGTCGACGGTGGCGGCGTAGCTGGCCCGCCGCACGCCTGAGCAGCTGGTCTGCTGCAGGCTGGCCTGGGCGTCCCCGAAGGCGTGGGAGGCGCAGCGCTGATCGCCGTCCGCGGCGCGCAGGGCGAACTGCAGGCTCTCGACCGGAGCGGCGGCGCTGGAGCTGACGGGCGGCGGCTGGGTCGCCGGAGTGGGCGGCCCGCTGGGCGCGGCGGCGGTGTCGTCCCCGGTGGTGGCCACGGCAATGGCGGCCACGACGAGGGCGACGAGCAACCCGATGGCCCCGAGCGGAAGCCACCGAACGGTCCGCGAAGCCGGACGGCTCGGAGTCTTCGGCTGGGAGGACGGCGGCGGGGGAGGGACTCGGGCGGTGAGCCGGTCGGGTGTGGTGGGCGGGACAGCGGGCCGCCCGGCCGGGGCGGAGGGGAAGGCGGGGTGCCCGGAGGCGGCGGGCTGGGGGTTGGCGGGTCCGGTTTCGGCGGGCGCCGCGGTGGGGTTGCCGGAGTTGGTGGGCTGCGGGTTGGCCGGTCCGGGTTCGGCGGGCGCCGCGGTGGGGCTGCCGGAGCTGGCAGGCTGCGAGTCGGCTTGCCCGGGCTCGGCGGGCGGCGCGGTGGTGGGGTGGCCGGGGCTGGCCGGCCCCGGGTTGGCGGGCTGCGGTTTCGCCGGCCCGTCTTCGGTCGGGAAGCCGAAATTCTCGGTGCGCTCGGTGTCCGGCGCGGGAAAGGCGAGGGTTTCGGTCCGCTCGGTGTCCGCGACCGGAGGTTCGGCGCCGGGGAACAGCGGCAGCACCACGGCTTCGGCGGGGCGTTCCGGCTCGGTCTCCTCCGGGACGGGAGCCGGGAGAACTTCGGTACTTTCGGCTTCCGCGACCGCGGGAAGGTCCGCTTCCGGCTCGGGTTCGGTGACGGGTTCCGTGCTCTCGGCGACACTCGGCTCGGCGGGCAGTGGTGTTTCGGTTCGCCAACCAGCCTCGGTCGCCGCCGCAGCGGAGGCCGCCGAAGTCGCGTCGGCCGTACCCCCGCCTGCCGTCTGCGGCGGGAGCTCCGGTGCCGCGTCCCAAAGGGACTCCGGGGGCGCGTCATCCGTGAAACGGCTGAAGCCTTCGCCCAGCAGGACCTCGTCCGAAAACTCCGGGGCCTCCGGGGCCAGCCCCCGGATCAACGCCCGGACCTGGTCCACCGATCGCGGACGGTGGGCCGTGGCCAGGGAGACCGTGGCCGCCAGCATCGTTGTCGGGGTGGGGTGGAGCACGCGGACCGGGCCCGCCAGGTCGCCCGCCGGCTGGTCGACCGTCTCCACGTACGGTCCTACCGCGACGATCGTCCCCACCGGGCTCGTGCCCGGGACCAGGGACGCGATCCGCTGCTCGCACGCCTGGGAGATGTCCAGGGCTTCGGTGGCCGGGTTGATCGCGTCGTCGTCGGCGACCAGGGGCCAGCCGTCGGCTTTCCACGGTGCTCCCAGCGGGGCTTCCAGCCGCAGCGCCGGGTCGGGGAGGTCGACGCCGATGACGATGATCACGCCGTGCGGCAGCAGGACCACCGCTTCGATCGGGCGCTCGGTGACCGAACCGACCCCGACCAGGGCGATGCCGCCGATGACGGTGCTGCCGCGGCCCAGGGACGCCAGTGCCGCCCGGACGTCGTCGGCGACCCGGGACTGCTGCCGCTCCAGGCGCACCAGTCGCACCGAAAACCCCTCCCTGCTCGTCGTTCCGGGTCATCACGCTAGCGCGCCCGGCCCAGCGAACCGTGCGACACGGGGAAGACGCGGCCGCGTGCCCTCCGAAAGTGGTGCCGCGGGTGACTTGTGGTGTTCATGTGGCCAAACAGCACGGTTGGGGTGCAGAATGTGCTACAACGCATCGGAGGCGGCATTCGGGAGCCGCACTGAGGCCGCGCTGCAGCTCGGAGTAGGGCGTAGGGGAAGACGTCCCTCGTCGAGCAACAAGCGGAGGTAGCAGTGAGCACCCGTGGCAGCACCCGAGGTGTGGTGTACGTCCACTCGTCGCCGTCTGCGGTGTGTCCGCACGTCGAGTGGGCCATTTCGGGCACCCTGGGTGCCCGCGTTGACCTGAAGTGGACGGCGCAGCCGGCCAGTCCGGGTCAGCTTCGCGCCGAGTGCGGCTGGCGCGCGCCCGCGGGCACCGGCGCCAGACTGGCGTCCGCCCTCAAGGCGTGGCCGATGATTCGGTTCGAGGTCACCGAAGAGCCCAGCGCGGGCGTCGACGGCGAACGGTTCTGCTTCGCGCCCGGCCTCGGCCTCTGGCACGGGCGGACCAGCGCCAACGGCGACATCGTGGTGGGCGAAGACCAGCTGCGCGCCCTCGTGGCCATGACCCGCGGGGGTGAGTCCCTCGCGCACAAGCTCGACGAACTCCTCGCCGCGAGCTGGGACGAGGCGCTCGAGCCCTACCGCCACGCCGGCGACGGCGCTCCGGTGACCTGGCTGCACCAGGTGGGCTGACCACCCGGACGGCCGGCCCGCGCGAAGCGGACCGGCCGGACCCGGCTGCACCCGGGCCGTGTGCCGGGGCCGGTACGCTCTCCGGCGTGACCGCCCCCGCCCCCAGCTCCCGCCAGCGCTGGCTGGTGCCCGTCGTGGTCGTGGTGCTCTCCGTGACCGTGGGCGGCGGCCTGCTCGCGCGCGAGCTCTACCGCCGTCCCGACCAGCCCGCCGACGACACCTCCGTCTCGGTGTCGACGCCGTCCTCGGCCACCGGCGGTGAGCCGGGCGCGGCGGACGCCGTCCGGATGACCGACGACGCGCGGGCGCACCCGCAGGCCGATGCCGTCCGCAAGGTCCTGCAGACGTACTTCGCGGCCATCAACAACAAGCAGTACCAGCAGTGGACGACCGTCGTCACGGCGGAGCGGGTGGCGGCCCAGCCGCTCCCCGACTGGCGGAAGGGCGTCCGGACCACAGTGGACAGTGACGCCCTCGTCTACCGGATCGAGCGCGCCTCCGGGACGTCCCTGCGGGTCCTGGTGGGGTTCACGAGCAAGCAGGAGATCGAGGACGCCCCGCCGTACTTCCGGGAGCCCTGCATCAAGTGGCGGCTCGTCCTGCCGATGGTCGTCGAGAAGACCACCTTGAAGATCGCCGCCATCGACGGCGGGCCACTGCCCGAACACGAGAAGTGCTGAACGCGGGAAGGGCCCGGCCGGAGCCGGGCCCTTCTCACGTTTGAAACCTTGCTCAGGCGACCGTGAACAGCAGCGCGGTGTTGTGCCCGCCGAAGCCGAACGAGTTGCTGATCGCCGCGGTCAGCTGCTCGACCTTGCGCGGCTCGCCCGAGACGACGTCCAGCTGCACCCGCGGGTCCAGGTCGGTCAGGTTCCGGGTGGCCGGCACGATGCCGTGGTAGAGCGACAGGATCGTGATGATCCCCTCGACCGCGCCGGCGCCGCCGACGAGGTGGCCGAGCGAACCCTTCGGCGCCGTCACGACCGGGTGTTCCCCGACCGCGTTGCGGATCGCCGCCGCCTCGCCGATGTCACCGACCACAGTGGACGTCGCGTGGGCGTTCACGTGCCCGATGTCCGCGGCGGTGACGCCGGCCATCTTCATCGCCGCGCGCATCGCGGCGATCTGGCCGATGCCCTCGGGGTGGTTGCCCGTGATGTGGTAGGCGTCCGAGGTGATGCCGTGCCCGGCGAGCGTCGCGTAGATGCGCGCCCCGCGGGCCTTCGCCAGGTCCGCGCGCTCCAGGATGACCACGCCGGCGCCCTCGCCGAGGACGAAGCCGTCACGGCTCGCGTCGAACGGCCGCGACGCGCTCGCCGGGTCGTCGTTGCGCGTGGACACGGTGCGGGCCTGGGCGAACCCGGCCAGCGTGATCGGGTGGATGCACGCTTCGGCGCCCCCCGCGATCACGACGTCCGCGCGGCCGGAGCGGATCATCTCCACCCCGCTGGCGATGCCCTCGGCACCGGAAGCGCAGGCCGAGGCCGGGGAGTGCACCCCGGCCCGCGCCTTCAGGTCGATGCCCACGTGCGCGGCCGGGCCGTTCGGCATCAGCATCGGCACGGTCAGCGGCGACACCTTGCGGAGACCCTGCTGGTGCAACAGGTCGTTCTGGGTGAGCAGGGTGACCGGGCCGCCGATGCCGGTGCCGATCGAAACCCCGAGGCGATCGGGGTCCACGTCGGTGTGCTCGTCGGTCGGCTCGGTGTACCCGGCGTCGGCCCACGCCTGGCGGGCGGCGATCAGCGCGACCTGCTCGCAGCGGTCCATCCGGCGGGCCTGCACCCGCGGCAGGACCTCGGTCGGCTCGACGGCCAGCTGACCGCCGATCTTGACCGGCAGCTGCAGCTCCTCGACCCAGTCCGCCTCGATCGCGCGGACCCCGCTCGCCCCGGCCAGCAGACCGTCCCAGGTGGACGTCACGTCCCCGCCGAGCGGTGTGGTGGCGCCGAGACCGGTGATCACGACGTCGATGTTGCTCATGGGAGTCTCCTCAAGGAGGGAAGAGGACTTACTTCGAGTTGGCCGACACGTAGTTCACGGCGTCGCCCACGGTCTTGAGGTTGGCGAGCTCGTCGTCCGGGATCTTGACGCCGAACTTGTCCTCGGCCTGCACGGCGATCTCGACCATCGACAGCGAGTCGATGTCCAGGTCGTCCACGAACGACTTCTCGGCGGTGACGTCGTCCTGAGCCACACCGGCCACCTCTTCGACGATCTCGGCGAGGCCGGCGAGGATCTCAGCGTTGTCAGCCATGGGGTAGTTCCCTTCTCGGTGTTTCCTGGGTCTCTGGTCCGCGGGCGAATCGCCCGCGGGGAGCGTAACGGTGATCAGGGGCAGACGAACGCCTGCCCGGCGTAGGACAGGCCCGCGCCGAACCCGACCGCCAGCACCACGTCGCCGGGCTTCGCCGTCCCGGCCTTGCGCATGTGGTCCAGCGCGAGGGGGATGGACGCCGACGAGGTGTTGCCGGAGTACTTGATGTCGTCGGCGACGACCATGTCGTCGCGGGCGCCGTTGGCCCGCAGCTTCTTCGCGATCGCTTCGACGATGCGCAGGTTCGCCTGGTGCGGGATCAGCACGTCCACATCGGACGGCTTGAGCCCGGCGGCCTCCAGCGCCTGCATCGCGATCGGCGCGATCTTCGTCGTCGCCCACCGGAAGACCGATTGGCCCTCCTGGTAGATGTACTTGTCGTCGCGCATGTAGATCAGGTCGACCAGGTCGCCCGCGCTGCCCCAGGTGACCGGCCCGATGCCCGGTTCGTCGGACGCGCCGACCACCGCGGCGCCCGCGCCGTCGGCGAAGATGATCGCGTTGGCCCGGTCGACCGGGTCGACCGAGTCGGTGAGCTTCTCCGCGCCGATGACCAGGACCTTCTTCGCCGAGCCGGCCCGGACCAGGTCGGAGGCGAGGCCGAGGCCGTAGCAGAACCCGGCGCACGCGGCGTTGAGGTCGAACGCGCCGGGGCTGGGGATGCCGATCCGCGCCGCGACCTGGGCGGCGGCGTTCGGGATCAGCGTCGGCATGGTGCAGTTCGGCAGGATCACCGTGTCCACTTCGGACGGGTCGACGCCGGCGTCGGCCAGCGCGGCGGTGCCGGCGGCGACGGCCATGTCGGTGAGCAGCTCGTCCTTCTCGGCGAACCGGCGCTCGACGATCCCGACGCGCGTCTGGATCCACTCGTCGTTGGTGTCCATGACCTGCGACAGGTCGTCGTTGGTGACGATCTTCGCGGGCTGGTAGCTGCCGACGCCCAGCACACGGCTGCCGCGGGACCCCGGGTTGAGGCTCAGGGCGGGTCGGTCGGTCACGAGGCGTCCTCCTGGCGCAGCGCCGCCAGTTCGGCCGGCGTCTTCAGCGCGGTGGTAGTGGTGACGACGCCCTTGAGCTGCCGCTTGACCAGGCCGGTCAGGGTGCCCGCGGGCGCGAGTTCGACGGTGCGGGTGACGCCGAGCGAGACCAGGCCGTCCATCGTCAGGTCCCAGCGGACCGACCGGGTGACCTGGGCGACCAGCCGCTCCAGGTACTCGGCCCCGCTGGTGACGACGGCGCCGTCCGCGTTCGACAGCAGCGGGCGGGTGGGGTCGGCCGGGGTCAGGTCGGCGGCGTGGGCGCGCAACGCCTCTTCGGCGGGCGCCATGTACTGCGTGTGGAACGCGCCGGCGACCTTGAGGGCACGGATCTTCGTGCCTTCCAGGGGTTCGGCGACGATCTTCGCGATGGCGTCGGCCGCCCCGGAGGCGACGATCTGCCCCGCTCCGTTGCGGTTCGCCGCGGTCAGGCCGTGTTCGCCCAGCCACGCGACGACCTGCTCGGGATCGCCGAGCATCACCGCGGCCATCGACGTCGGTTCGATGGCGCAGGCCTTCGCCATCTCGGCGCCGCGGACGGCGGCGAGCGCGACGGCGTCTTCGGGCTTCAGCACCCCGGCGATCGCGGCGGCGGCGAGCTCGCCGACGGAGTGCCCGGCGACGGGCGCGTCCGCGGGCACCGGCGCGGTGGCCTGGAGGTGCTCGAAGGTGAGCAGCGACAGCGCGACGATCAGCGGCTGCGCGATCGCGGTGTCCTGGATCTCGTCGGCGTCCGCCTCGGTCCCGAGGTGGAGCAGATCGAGCCCGGCGCGCTCGGACCACTGGGCCACGCGCTCGCGCGCGCCGTCGAGGTCGAGCCAGGGCGTGAACATACCGGGGGCCTGGGCCCCCTGACCGGGAGCGAGCACTGCTGCTGTCACCCTTCAAGACAACACGGGAAGGGGTGTTGCCCGGGATGCCGACGCTGACAGTGTCTGCGCGGCGTCTTTGTCGGAACCCTCCAAAGATGCGCCGGAGAAGCTCGCGCGTAACCCGGATGCCTTGTCGGGTTCAATCACCTTTCGCTGTTAAGTCCATCACGTGACCGGGGTTACCAGAGGCCGCGGGAGCGGGCCAGCCTGCCCACCGTCAGCGCGATCCGCAGGACCAGCGCGTCCCGGGGATCGGTCGCCTGGCAGCCCGTCAGGTCCGCGGCCTTCCGCAGCCGGTAGCGGACCGTGTTCGGGTGGACGAACAGCGTCTTCGCGCACGTCTCCAGCACCCCGCCCGTCTCGAGGTAGGCCTCCACCGTGCGCTGCAGCGTCGGGCCCGCCTCCTCCAGCGGCCGGGCGATCGTGTCCACCAGCAGGCGTTCCGCCTCGGCGTCCCCCGACAGCGCGCGCTCGGGCAGCAGGTCCGTCGAGCGGACCGGCCGGGGCGCGCCCGGCCAGCCGACCACCGCGCGCAGCCCGGACAACGCCTCCGTCGCGCTGTGGTGCGCCTCGGCCAGCGTCGGCACCGTCGGGCCGGCGACGACCGGGCCCTCGGCGAACGCCACCGACATGCGGGTGAGGATTTCGCGCTCCTTGGCCCCGCCGTCGGTCGGGCCGCCGACCACGACGACCAGCCGGGAGCCCTGGACCGACAGCAGCACCGGGCGGCCGACGCGGGCCGCGCGGCTGCGGACCTCGAACACCACCGTCGGCGGGTCCTCCGACGGCGGGTTGCCGACCAGTACGGTCGCCGCCGCGGTCGGGTCCCAGCCCAGCGCTGTCGCGCGCGACAGCACCGACTCCTCGGCGTCGCCGCGGACGATGCCGTCGACGACCAGCGCCTCCAGCCGGGCGTCCCACGCCCCGCGCGCCTCCGCCGCGGCCGCGTACGAGTTCGCCGCCGCGAACGCGATTTCCCGGCCGTAGCGCAGGATTCCCTCGATCAGCGCCGCCCGCTCGGCTTCGTTCGCCGCGAACTCGGGCAGCTGCTCCTCGAACACCTCGATGGCGAGCCGCACCATGCCGACCGCCTGGCGCAGGCTGACCCAGCGGGACAGCTCGGCCGGCGCGTCGCGGAACGCCTCGGTCGTCAGCTTCAAGGCTTCCTTCGAATCCCGCAGCCAGCCGACGAAGCCCGCGGCCCCCGCCTGGGTGATCAGCAGCACGCTCGCGCGCTGGTCGGCGGGCAGCCGGGCGAACCACGGCAGCCGCCGCTCCATCACCGCGATGCTCGCGCTCGCCAGGCTGCCGGACGCGCGCTCCAGCCGCCGGAGCGTCTTCGCGGACAGTCCGTGGTGCTTCGGCACCGGGCGCGGGGTGGTCGTCTCAGCCATGGCGACGCGATCCTACGTGCCCGCAACTTTCGTAGCCCCCGGCGGCAACGCCCGGCGGTAGGCCGCGCGTGTACGTACTGCCTACGATCGGGGAACACGGAATGGGGGAACCGGAATGACCGGTTTAGAGATCGACGCGGTCTCCAAACGCTACGGCGACGTGGTCGCGTTGCGCGAAATGACGTTCGACGTCCGGCCGGGCGAGCTGTTCGGGTTCGTCGGCAGCAACGGCGCCGGCAAGACCACGACCATGCGGATCGCGCTCGGCGTCCTGTCCGCCGACGCCGGTGAAGTGCGCTACGCCGGCGAGCCGGTGACGCACGAAACGCGCCGCCACATCGGGTACATGCCCGAGGAACGCGGCCTGTACCCGAAGATGAAGGTGGCCGAGCAGCTGACCTACCTCGCCCGGCTGCACGGCATGTCGGCGGCCGACGCGCGGACGTCGGCGGAGAAGTGGACCGAACGGCTCGGCGTCGCCGGCCGCCGCGACGACGAGGTGCAGAAGCTCAGCCTCGGCAACCAGCAGCGCGTCCAGCTGGCCGCCGCGCTGGTGCACGAGCCGCGGATCCTGGTGCTCGACGAGCCGTTCTCCGGCCTCGACCCGGTCGCGGTCGACGTGATGAGCCAGGTGCTCCGGGAGAAGGCCGCCGAGGGCGTGCCGGTCGTGTTCTCCAGCCACCAGCTCGACCTGGTCGAGCGGCTCTGCGACCGGGTCGGGATCGTCCGGAGTGGACAGATGGTGGTCGTCGGCAAGGTCGGCGAGCTGCGGGCGGGCGGGGCCGTGCGGCTGCGGGTCGACGTGCCCGAAGCCGCCGACGGGTGGGCCGACGGCCTGCCCGGGGTGAAGGTGGTCGGCCGGACGGGCTCGGTGACCGAGCTCGAGCTCGGCGAGGGCGCCGACGACCAGGCGGTGCTCAAAGCCGCGCTCGCCACCGGGCCCGTGCGCGAGTTCGCGCGCGACCAGCCGTCCCTGACCGAGCTGTTCCGGTCCGTCGTCACGACCGAGGAGGTTCCCGCATGAGTGAGCCTGCGAACGGATCATTCACCACTGCGCCGGCCGCTCAGGCCGCATCGGGCGTCGGCGAGGTGTGCGCATGAGCACCCCGGTCCCGGACGTCCGGATGAGCCCGGCGGCGGCGGTGGGCCTGGTCGCCTCCCGCGAAATCGGCACCCGGGTGAAGTCGAAGGCCTTCCGCGTCAGCACCGTCGTCATGCTGCTGCTGATCATCGTCGGCATCGTGGTGATCAAGCTGGTTTCGGGCGGGAGCGGCGCCGACTCGACCGTCGGCTACACCCCGGCGACCGCGGGGCTCGCCGCGCCGCTGAAGGCCGGCGGGCAGGCGGTCGACGAGACCATCGACGTCACCCAGGTCGCCGACGAGGCCGCCGGGCGCGCGAAGCTGGCCGACGGCTCGATCGACGCGCTGCTCACCGGTGACGGCAAGAGCGTGCACGTCCAGGTGAAGAAGGACCTCGACGGCAATCTCGCGAACGTCCTGCAGCTGCTGGCCCGCCAGGTCGCGATCGACCAGCAGATCACCGCGCTGGGCGGGGACCCGGCCCGGTTCCAGGCCGCCGTCGCGAGCGCGAAGTTCGCCGAGGACCCGCCGCTGGAGGAGCCGTACGACTACAACGGCCAGCAGCTCGTGCTCGGCATCATCGCCGGCGTGCTCATCTACCTCTCGCTGATGATCAACGGCCAGAGCGTCGCGCAGGGCGTCGTCGAGGAGAAGACCTCGCGGGTGGTCGAACTGCTGCTGTCGACGATCAAGCCGTGGCAGCTGATGGCCGGGAAGGTGCTCGGCATCGGCGTGGTCGGGCTGATCCAGATGGTCGTGATCGGCGTCGGCGGCGTGGTCGCCGGGCTGGCCACGGACGTGCTCACCATTTCCGTTTCGGCGGCCGTGGGCACGGTCGTCTGGCTGATCGTGTGGTACCTGCTCGGGTTCTTCCTGTACTCGATCGTGTTCGCCGCGCTCGGGGCGCTGGTTTCGCGCCAGGAAGACGTCGGCGGCGCGACGATGCCCGCGTTGATGTTCGTGATCGCCGGGTACGTGATCGGCATTTCCGTGCTGCCGTCGGATCCGGGCAACACGTTCGTCGAAGTGCTTTCGGTGATTCCGGTGTTTTCGCCGACGCTGATGCCGATGCGGCTCGCGATGGGCGGCGTGCCCGTTTGGGAAGCGGTGGTGTCGGTGGGGCTGGTGGTGCTGTTGATTCCGGGGTTGATCTGGCTGGCCGCGCGGATCTACCGGAATGCGGTCATGCGCACCGGCGCGAAGGTGAAACTGCGCGACGCGCTGCGTGCCGCCTGAAGTTCGCCGATCGTTCACCGGCCCTCGGACACCGCGTGTCCGGGGGCCGGTTTCGTCGTGCCCGGTAAATGCTCGAGGCCGCCCGGCGCTCGCGGTTTACGCTGCGCCGGACGGCCTCGTCTCCCCGGTCCCCACCGGTAGAACCAGTATGGCCGCGGGTGATCTTCGCGCGCCAGTCGTCTCACTCGATCGTGGGGCGCACGAGTTGCCGCCGCTGGGTACCTGATCAACGATCCGGTGCACGACAGCGGCACCACCCCGAATCGGCGGGTGGCGATTCGGGCGCAAAAACCCGTGGAGGGAGTCGGTATGGGCCAGCAACTGAAGGACGGGCTCGGGCAGGCGTGGACCATGGTGGCCACGTTCGTCCCGAAACTCGTCGGATTCCTGATCATCCTGCTGATCGGCTGGCTGATCGCGAAAGCCGTCTCGAAAGCGCTGGGGCTCGTCCTCGCGAAAGTCGGGTTCGGCAAACTCGTCGAGAAGACCGGCCTGAGCGGAAAGATCGGCCAGCAGAAGATCGACGCGACCGGAATCCTGGTGAAACTGGTCTACTACTTCATCCTGCTGATCGCGCTGCAGCTGGCGTTCGGCGTGTTCGGGCCGACCAACCCGGTGAGCCAGCTGCTCAACGACATCATCGCGTTCCTGCCGCGGATCGTGGTGGCGCTGGTGCTCGTCGTGGTCGCCGCGGCCATCGCGAAGGTGGTGCGCGACGTCGTTTCGTCCGCGATGTCCGGCCGCCCGGCCGCCCGCCCGCTGTCCCTCGGGGCCTACTGGCTGATCATGGCGTTCGGCATCATCGCGGCGCTCGGCCAGATCAACGTCGCGACGATGATCACCGGCCCGGTGCTGATCGCCGTCCTCGCGACCATCGGCGGGGTGATCGTGGTCGGCTTCGGCGGCGGCCTGATCAAGCCGGCGCAGGACCGCTGGCGCGGCTGGATCGCGAACATGGAGCACCAGCTGGAGACGCCGAAGCAGCGGACCGGCGAGATGGGCACGAGCGCGCCCCCGCGGGCCTCGGTGGGAGCGGACAGCACGCCGACCCCGCCGGTCGGCACCCCGCGCCCGCAGGTCTGAGCGACCCGGGGCGGGTCCGGCGGACGAGGAAGCCGCCGGACCCGCCCCGTCCCACGTCCCGGGATGTTCCGCCGCTCACAGTCTCTGGGGAATGCGCCCTTCCCGGAGCATGTTGGGAGCGGTAGGACGAAAGGGGCGTCACGTGGACTTCCTGCTGCACCACGGAATCACGGTGCTCGGTCAGTGGATCTCGATCGCGGAGCTCGCCGGGCAGGTGTTCGCGCTGGCCGTCGTGTTCCTGGCGCAGCGTCGCACCCTGTGGACGTGGCCCGTGCAGGTCGGGGCCACCGTGCTGCTCTTCGCCGTCTACGTCTCCGCGCACCTCGGCGGCCTCGCCGCCCGGCAGGTCGCCATCCTCGCCATCTCCGTCTACGGCTGGTGGGCCTGGACGCGCCGCCAGGACCCGGTGTTCGGCGTCGTCGTGCGCCAGGGCCGGCTCGCCGAACGGCTGGCCATGCTCGGCGCGTTCGTCGTCGGCACCACCGTGATGGCGTTGGTCCTGGACGCGCTCCACGCGTCCTGGGCGCCCTGGCCGGACGCCGCGATCTTCGTCGGGACCCTCGTCGCCTTCGGGGCGCAGGGGGCCGGGCTCGTCGAGTTCTGGCTGGTCTGGCTGGTCGTCGACGCGATCGGCGTGCCGCTGCAGATCTCGTCCGGCCTGTACTTCTCGGCCGCTGTCTACATCGTGTTCGCCGGCCTCGTCGTGCACGGCTGGTGGAGCTGGAACCGGTCGGCCAAGCGCGTCGCGGACCGCGGGGTCATGGCAGCATCCAGCTGAGCACCGGCGTGCTCTGACCCCACACGATCAGGCACATCACGAGCAGCAGCCCGATGCTCCACGGGAGCACCTTCCGCAGCAGCTTCCCCTCTTCGCCGGGCAGGTTGGCCGCCACGCAGGCGATCGTGAGGTTCTGCGGCGAAACCATCTTGCCGAGGACGCCACCGGAGCTGTTGGCCGCGGCGAGCAGGTCCGCCGGCAGGCCGGTCTTGTTCGCCGCCGTCACCTGCAGCGCGCCGAACAGGGCGTTGGCCGAGGTGTCGGACCCCGAGACGGCGACGCCGAACCAGCCCAGCACCGGCGACAGGAACGCCAGGCCGGCGCCGGCGGCCGCGATGAACGTGCCGATCGTGCTCGTCTGGCCGGACAGGTTCATCACGTAGGCCAGCGCGAGCACCCCGGTGACGGTGAGGATCGCGAACCTCAGTTCCTTGACCGTGGCCAGCCACTCGCTCGCGGCCCCGCTCGCCGAGATGGCCAGCAGCGCCGCCGTCAGGACGCCGGCCAGCAGCACCAGCGTGCCGCCGGTGTTGAGGAACGGCAGCGAAAACGTGTTGCCCGACACCGGTTTCCCGTTCGGCGCGGCGACGTTCAGCCCCGGCCAGTGGAACTTCCAGGTCGCCTTGTCCAGCAGCCTCTTGACCGGCGGCAGCACGGCGACGGAGAAGATCACGATGATCAGCGCGTACGGCAGGTAGGCCTTCACGACGTCGTTGCGCGAGTCCTCCGGCGGCGCTTCGGCGGTCGCCGTCCCGCCGCTGCCGATCCGGACGCCTTCCGGCACCGGGCGGCGGGTCTGGGGGAGCGCCACCAGCGCGGCCGCGCCGGCGAGCGCGGCGCCGATGTCGGCCAGCTGCGGTGACACGAAGTTCGACGCGAGGAACTGCACGAGCCCGAACGCGACGCCGCAGACCAGCGCGGGCAGCCAGGTGTCCTTGAGGCCGCGCTTGCCGTCGACGATGATCACCAGCAGCAGCGGCACGACGAGGGCGAGCAGCGGCGTCTGGCGCCCGACGATCGAGGACACCTCCTGCAGCGGCAGCCCGGTGACCTGGGCGAGGGTGACGACCGGGGTGCCCATCGCGCCGAACGCCACCGGCGCGGTGTTGGCGACCAGCGCGACGATCGCGGCCTTCACCGGGTGGAAGCCGACGGCCACCAGCATCACGGCGCTGATCGCGACGGGCGCGCCGAAGCCGGCCAGCGCCTCCATCAGCGCCCCGAAGCAGAACGCGATGATCAGGGCCTGGATCCGCGGGTTGTCGGAGATCCGGCCGAACGAGCGGCGCAGGACGTCGAAGTGGCCGGTCCGCACGGTGAGCCGGTAGATCCACAGCGCGTTGACGACGATCCACATGATCGGCCACAGCCCGAACGCGGCACCCTGCAGCGCCCCGGAGACGGCCTGGACGACCGGCATCCCGAACGCGGCGATCCCGACGACCAGCGCGACGAGCAGCCCGAGCAGCGCGGCGTGGTGCGCCCGCATCCGGACGGCCCCGAGCAGCACGAGCACGGTGGCCAGCGGCAGCACGGCGACGAGCGCGGACAGGCCCAGGGAGCCGAGGGGAGTCAGATCCTGCACGAACACGGGCGACCTCCGTTTTCCACGATGCGAAAACGGCCTTTCGGCGAGTGCCCGAGATCTTCGTCACAAACCCGTCGGTTCGTCAAGAACTTGAGACCGGTTGGCCCAACGGGTCAGGACTTGACCGCCCGCGGCAGCACGGCGAGCGCGGTTTCGGCGATCGCGCGGAGTTCGTCCGGCTCGACGCCGCCCTTGCCCAGTGCTTCGAGGCCGCGCAGGACCGCCAGCACCAGCCCGGCGAGGTGGGCGGGGTCCGCGCCGGCGTCGATGTCGCCCGCGCGCTGGGCGCCCGCGATGCACGTCGTCAGGTGCTCCTGCAGGTCGCGGAACAGCTGCCGGCTGCGGGCCGCGACCGCCTCGTCGTGCTCCGCGCATTCGGCCGTGCTCTTCGCGATCAGGCACCCCCGCCGCGCCCGGTCGGCGGCGACCGACTCGGCGATCGCCCGCACGTGCTCGCCGAGCCGCTGGTACGCCGTGTCGTCGGGGCCTTCGAGCTGGTGCCGCAGGCCCTTGGTGGCTTCGGTGCAGTAGTGGTCGAAGACGCGCAGGAAAAGCGCGTGCTTGTCGCCGAAGGCGCCGTAGAGGCTGCCCTTGCCGAGGCCGGTCGCGGCGGCGATGTCGTCGACCTTCGTGCCCGCGTAACCGGTCTCCCAGAACCGGTCCCTGGCCGCGCGCAGGACCGCTGCCTCGTCGAAGCCCCGGGGTCTCGCCATGGCTCCAGCGTACCCGTTCTTGACTATCCGGTCCAGAACGACGTACGTTCTGGACGAAGCAGTCAAGAACTGGAGGAGCAGCGTGAACCTGGAGAACAAGACCGCCGTCGTGACCGGTGGCAGCACCGGCATCGGGCTGGCCATCGCGAAGCGCTTCGCGGCCGAAGGCGCGCACGTGTTCATCACGGGCCGTCGCAAGGAGGCCCTCGACGACGCGGTCGCCGAGATCGGCGCCGGGGTGACGGCGGTCCGGGCGGATTCGGCGAACCTGGCCGACCTCGACGAGCTCTACCGCGCGGTGGCCGAGCGCGGCCGCGGGCTGGACGTCGTCGTGGCCAACTCCGGCGGCGGGAGCTTCGCCCCGCTCGGCGAAATCACCGAGGAGCAGTTCGACGCGACGTTCGGCACCAACGTCAAGGGCGTGCTCTTCGCCGTGCAGAAGGCACTCCCGCTGCTGAACGCGAACGCGTCGATCATCCTCACGGGCTCGACGACGTCGACGCGGGTCGGCCCGGCCTTCAGCGTCTACGCGGCGACGAAGGCGGCGGTCCGCAACTTCGCCCGCAGCTGGGCGCTCGACCTGAAGGGGACGGGCACGCGGGTCAACGTCCTGAGCCCGGGACCGACGCGCACCCCGGGTCTGCTGGGCCTGGTGCCCGACGACGCGCAGCAGGGCCTGGTCGACGGCCTCGTGGCGGAGGTCCCGCTGGGCCGCCTCGGCGACCCCTCGGAGATCGCGGCCGCGGCGCTGTTCCTGGCCTCCGAGGAGGCGAGCTTCGTCAACGGCGTCGAATTCTTCGTCGACGGCGGCCAGGCGCAGGTCTAACGCGGGTCTAGCGCAGGGTGGCGTGGCTCGGCGTCAGGTCCTTCAGCGTCCGGACGCCGAGCAGCTGCATCGTGCGGACCATCTCCGTGCGGAGGATGTCCACGCAGCGCTGGACGCCGCGCTCGCCGCCGGCCATCAGGCCGTACAGGAACGCGCGGCCGATCAGCACCGCGTCCGCGCCGCGGGCGATCGCCGCCACGATGTCGCCGCCCGAGAGGATGCCCGTGTCGATCCAGACCTCGGCGCCGCCCTGGAGCTCGTCCAGCACCGCGGGCAGCAGCTCCAGCGGCGTCGGGGCGCGGTCGAGCTGGCGGCCGCCGTGGTTGGACAGCAGGACCGCGTCGGCGCCGTGCTTGACGACGTCGCGCGCGTCCTCGACGTTCTGCACGCCCTTGACCACGAGCTTGCCCGGCCAGGTGCGGCGGACCCAGTCGAGGTCGTCGTAGTTCAGCGTCGGGTCGAACAGCTTGTTCAGCAGCTCGGCGACGGTGCCGTCGAAGTGGTTGAGCGACGCGAACGTCAGCGGCTCGGTGGTGAGCAGGTTGAACCACCACGCCGGGTGCAGCGCGCCGTCGAGGAACGTCTTGAGCGTCAGCGCCGGCGGGATGGTCAGCCCGTTGCGGACGTCCCGCAGGCGCGCGCCGCCGACCGGGGTGTCCACGGTCAGCATGAGCGTGTCGTAGCCGTGCTCCCACGCACGATTCATCAGATCTTCGCCCGCGCCGTGGTCGCGCCAGACGTAGAGCTGGAACCACTTGCGCGCCTCGGGCGCCGCCGCGGCGAGGTCCTCGATCGACGTCGTCGCCATCGTGGACAGGCCCATCGGGATGCCGTTGCGCTGGGCCACCCGGCCGACGGCGGCCTCGCCCTCGTGGTTCATCATCCGGGTGAACCCGGTGGGGGCGAAGGCGAACGGCAGCGCCGACGTCTTGCCGAGGATCTCGCGGGTGGTGTCCACATCGGACACCCCGCGCAGCACGTTCGGGTGGAACTCGATGCGCCGGTAGGCCTGCCGGGCGCGACGCAGGCTGTCTTCGAGCTCGGCTGCGCCGTCGGTGTAGTCGAACGCCGCCCGCGGGGTCCGCTTGCGCGCGATCATCCGCAGGTCGGCGATGGTGTGCGCGTTCGCCAGCCGCCGGTCGGTGGGGTTGAGCACGATCGGCTTCGGCCGGAGGATCTGCTTCAGCTCGTCCGGCTTCGGCAGGCGGCGCTTCGTCACCTTCATCAACTCCCTGAACGGACTGGACGGCCAGCGGGACCCGGCAGACATCGGATGTCTGCCGGGTCCCTTTCTAGCACCAGGTCACGCGTTGCCGGCATCCGACGTCTGCGGCCCGGCGGCCGAGATGTCGTCGAGCCGGTACTTCGTGGCCGCCTCGAGGACCTTCGCGTGGTCGACCTCGCCGCGCTTGGCCAGGATCGACAGCGCGCCGACCGTGATCGACTCGGCGTCGACCAGGAACTTCCGCCGCGCCGCCGGGCGGGTGTCGGAGAAGCCGAACCCGTCCGTGCCGAGGGTCAGCATGTCTGTCGGCACGTACGGGCGGATCAGGTCCGGCACCGCGCGCATCCAGTCCGACACCGCCACGACCGGCCCGTTGCTGCCGGAAAGCGCCTCGGTGACGTACGGCACGCGCGGCTCGCTGCCCGGGTAGAGCAGGTTGTCGTGGTCGATCTCGACGGCTTCGCGCCGCAGCTCGGTCCACGACGTCGCCGACCACACGGCCGCCCGGACGCCCCAGTCCTCGGCCAGCATCTTCTGCGCCTTGAGCGCGTCCGGCATCGTGACGCCCGAGACGAGGATCTGCACCTCCGGGCCGTCGCCCTCAGGGGCGTCGGCGTACTTGTACAGACCCTTGAGCAGGCCGTCGACGTCGAGGTTCTCCGGCTCGGCGGGCTGCTGGTACGGCTCGTTGTAGATCGTCATGTAGTAGAAGACGTTCTCGCCGTTGCCGTCCGGGCCGGTCTCGCCGTACATCCGGCGCAGGCCGTCCTTGACGATGTGCGCGATCTCGAACGACCACGCCGGGTCGTAGGCCACCGCGGCCGGGTTCGTCGCCGCCAGCAGCAGCGAGTGCCCGTCCGCGTGCTGCAGGCCCTCACCCGTCAGGGTGGTGCGGCCGGCGGTGGCGCCGAGGACGAACCCGCGGGCCATCTGGTCGGCGGCGGCGTACAGGCCGTCACCGGTCCGCTGGAACCCGAACATCGAATAGAAGATGTAGATCGGGATCATCGGCTCGCCGTGCGTGGCGTACGAGGTGCCGACGGCGGTGAACGACGCGGTCGAGCCCGCCTCGTTGATGCCCTCGTGCAGCAGCTGGCCCTTCTCGGACTCCTTGTAGGCCAGCATCAGGCTCGCGTCGACCGACGTGTACGTCTGGCCGTGCGGGTTGTAGATCTTGGCCGTCGGGAACATCGAGTCGAGGCCGAAGGTGCGGGCCTCGTCCGGGATGATCGGGACGACGCGCTTGCCGATCTCGGAGTCCTTCGCCAGCTCGCGGACCAGCCGGACGAACGCCATCGTCGTGGCGACCTCCTGCTTGCCGGAGCCCTTCCGGATGCCCTCGTAGACCTTGTCGCCCGGCAGGACCAGCGCCTTCGCGGCCTTCGGGCGCCGTTCCGGCAGGAAGCCGCCGAGCGCCTTGCGGCGGCCGATCATGTACTCGATCTCGGGCGAGTTCGCGCCCGGGTGGTAGTACGGCGGCAGCTTCGGGTCGCGCTCGAGCTCCTCGTCGCTGATCGGGATCCGCTGCGAGTCGCGGAACAGCTTCAGGTCGTCGAGGGTGAGCTTCTTCATCTGATGCGTGGCGTTGCGGCCCTCGAACGCCGGGCCCAGGCCGTAGCCCTTGATGGTGTGGGCCAGGATCACCGTCGGCTGGCCGTGGTGCTCCAGCGCCGACTTGTACGCCGCGTACACCTTGCGGTAGTCGTGGCCGCCGCGCTTGAGGTTCCAGATGTCGGCGTCGGAGAGGTCCTTGACCAGGTCCTTCGTCCGCGGGTCGCGGCCGAAGAAGTGCTCCCGGACGAAGGCGCCGTCGTTGGCCTTGTACGTCTGGTAGTCACCGTCCGGGGTGACGTTCATCAGGTTGACCAGGGCGCCGTCGCGGTCGGCGTGCAGCAGCGAGTCCCACTCGCGGCCCCAGATGACCTTGATGACGTTCCAGCCGGCGCCGCGGAAGTACGACTCCAGCTCCTGGATGATCTTGCCGTTGCCGCGCACCGGGCCGTCGAGCCGCTGCAGGTTGCAGTTGATCACGAAGGTCAGGTTGTCGAGGCCTTCGCCGGCCGCGACGTGGATCAGGCCGCGCGACTCCGCCTCGTCCATCTCGCCGTCGCCGAGGAACGCCCAGACGTGCTGGTCGTCGGTGTTCTTGATGCCGCGGTCGCGCAGGTAGCGGTTGAACCGCGCCTGGTAGATGGCGTTCATCGGGCCGAGGCCCATCGACACCGTCGGGTTCTCCCAGAAGTCCGGCATCAGCCGCGGGTGCGGGTACGACGGCAGGCCGCCGCCCTCACCCGCGTGGCTGTACTCCTGGCGGAAGCCGTCGAGCTGCGACTCGCTCAGCCGGCCTTCGAGGAAGGCGCGGGCGTAGATGCCGGGGGAGGCGTGACCCTGGATGTAGATCTGGTCGCCCCCGCCGGAGTGGTCCTTGCCGCGGAAGAAGTGGTTGAAGCCCACCTCGTACAGCGCGGCCGAGGAGGCGTAGGTCGAGATGTGCCCGCCGACGCCGACGCCGGGGCGCTGCGCCCGGTGCACCATGATCGCCGCGTTCCAGCGGATCCAGGCGCGGTAGCGGCGCTCGATGTCCTCGTCGCCGGGGAACCAGGGCTCGTTCTCGGTGGGGATGGTGTTGACGTAGTCCGTCGAGGTCAGGGCGGGGACGCCGACGTTCCGCTCCCGGGCCCGCTCGAGGATGCGCAGCATCAGGTAACGGGCCCGCTGCTGACCGCCCCTCGCGAGAGCTTCGTCGAAGGAGTCCAGCCACTCGGCGGTCTCCTCCGGGTCGATGTCGGGCAGGTGCGCCGCCAATCCGTCACGGATGACGCGTACGCGTGCCGGGGTCTCCTTGCCGGAGGCGCCGTCGTTCTGCGGGGCCAAGGGGTCTCCTTGCGAAAAGTTGTAGCCGGTGGTGCTCGTGCGCGGGGGTGTACGACTCTCCATCGTCGTCCTCCGTCCCGGCTTCCGCACCGCTACTTGGCGGTAACATCGGCCGACCCGGTCGAGTCACTCCCGGCGCGCGGTGTATCGCGCGCGCGGTTTCTTCCTCCCCACCCTAGGGGACGCCCCCCGACCGGGTGGCAGAGCGGTCTCGCGAGGTACCCGAAACGCCGTCGCGGGAGGTCCCCCGCGGGCCGTATCCTGCGACACGAGTTGTCACAGATCCGGTGTGGACGGTTGCGCGCAGAGCCGCACCAGTGTTCGCTATCGGCAACCGGGTAGCCGAGTGTGGCGAAGCCGTACCCTCGAGAAGGGTGTGGAACGCCACGCTCCGTCGTAGTTGGAGGAGTGAAAACAGTGGTCGCCGCGGGAGACGCTGATCAGACCAGCGTCGCCGAGAGGCTCGGCATCAAGCCCGAGATGGTGGTCCAGGAGATCGGCTGGGACGAGGACGTCGACGACGACGTCCGCGCGGCGATCGAGGAGCAGATCGGCGGGGACATCCTCGACGAGGACGCCGACGAGGTCATCGACGTGGTGCTGCTCTGGTGGCGCGAGGACGACGGCGACCTGGGCGACGCGCTCATCGACGCCAGGGGCCCCCTGGAGGAGACCGGCGTCATCTGGGTGCTCACCCCGAAGAACGGGCAGCCCGGGCACGTCGAGCCGAGCGAGATCGCCGAAGCCGTGCCGGCCGTGGGCCTGGCCCAGACCGCCAACATGAGCGTCGGGGCCAACTGGATCGGCACGAGGCTGGTGTCCCCGAAGTCGAAGTCGAAGCAGCGCTGAGCCGGTCTCGCCGGGCGGACACGATAGGGTTGTCGTCGCAGGCACGTGTCCGTTCGGGAGAGGAAACGCGGTATGACCGTCGAGGTCGGTTCTGAGGCCCCTGACTTCACGCTCAACGACTACAACAAGCAGCCGGTCCAGCTGTCGTCGTTCCGGGGTGACAAGCCGGTTCTGCTGGTCTTCTACCCGTTCGCGTTCAGCGGCATCTGCACCGGCGAGCTGTGCCAGCTCCGCGACGAGTTCGCGGACTACGACAACAAGGGTGTCCAGGTCCTGGGCGTCTCGGTCGACACGCCGTTTTCGCTGAAGGCGTGGGCCGAGAAGGAGGGCTACCAGTTCCCGCTGCTGTCCGACTTCTGGCCGCACGGCGAGGTGGCGCGCGCGTACGGCGTGTTCAACGAGCAGGCGGGCCTGGCGGTCCGCGGCACGTTCCTGATCGACACGTCCGGCGTGGTCAGGTTCGCCGAGGTCAACGCCCCGGGCGAGGCCCGCGACCAGCAGGGCTGGAAGAAGGCCGTGGCCGAACTGGCTTGAGTTTCCCTCGCGACGGCTCCAGCGCGGAGCCGTCGCGACCGGGCGCATAGCTCAGCGGAAGAGCACTCGGTTTACACCCGAGCGGTCGCAGGTTCGAACCCTGCTGCGCCCACCACGCTTCCCGGTGAATCATCGCCGGTCCTTCGCCCTTCAGGATGTCCCTGGCGTCTCCGGATGCTTTTGCCCGTCGAAGTCGGTCGGGCGGCCTCTGCGCCCGTGTCGGCGGCTGGGTGTCGGCGACGTTCACGCGCGTGAGCCGTTGAGCGGGACCGTCGACCCGTCCGTCACCGGAGGCGCCGCTCAGTGGCAGCCATAGCGGACTGGTCGCTCCGGATTTCCCGGGTTAAGCCGTTCGGGTGAGTTACCTCACCTCTCGGTTTCCGCCGGATCGAGCGGCCAGGGTGCATCCTCGATGACCGAGCTGGTCCGAACGAGTGCTTGCCTCGGAGTGCCGTAACAGCTCGGCCATGTCTGCAGACCCTGCGTTTCGCAACCCCGTTGGCAGGGACTGGAGGAGCGCGAGTGTCGTACTTCGAAGAGGAGCTGGACAAAGCGGTCCGGGATCGGGCGATGGCAGCTGACGCAGCTGCGGAAGGTCTGGCGGCCGGCGAATACGTTTTCCGCAAGAACGCTGATGCGCGGGTCGAGGCGGAAAGACGATTGAAGCGACTCGGCGGCTACGCTCGTGACTTCCTGGTGAAGAACGACATTCAGCCCGTCCAGCTGTTGGCTGGAGTCGAGTCAAGTACCGGATCAAACCCGGGGAGATTTATGCCGGCAGATTCGACGACCCGGCGAGCGCCGTCCGCGCTTACCTGCCCGGCGTCGGCGGTGCGATGTTCGTCGACTCGGCTCAGTTGCCGGGGTTCCGTTCGGTAGCCGAATTCAATCGGTTTTACTACGGCCACTTGTACCGGCCGCTGGCGGATCTGCCGACTGTGCACGAGGCGCTGTTCCTGCCCAGCGACGAATCAATGCTGTACCTTGCCTGCTTGGACACGGTGGACCGCTACTACGGTGTGACCGCGATCCACGCGCAACTGCAAGCAGACGTGTTGACCCTGCTCGACCGAAGATGACGGACTCGGTCGGTCTCGCTCCAGCTCCGCATGCCCGGGCTCGCCGAACTGAACGCTTGAACCCCGGCTCGGGTCCATTGGCCCTGGTGCGCGATCCTCTCCTCCTCTCACCCTGGTTACCTGGGAACGTACGCAACGCAAAGGGCGGAGGAGACATGAGCGGGATCAGCCTGGGCGCCATGGCCGTCGATCGTGACACGACACCGGGCGGTGAGCCGGTCACCTCGGCCGGGAAAGCCCTCGTCGCAGCGATACCCAGCGAGGCTCTGACCGTGTACACCGCCTTCGTCGGTGTCCTGGTCGCCGCGAATGTCGACCGCCAGTACGGCCCGCTGCGCTGGGGCAGCTACGCGGTCTTCGTGATCCTGGCGATCGCCATCCCCCTGGTGACCTACCGGCAGGCGAAAGTCGAGATGAGCACCTCGCGCTCCACCGGCGTTCCGTTGCTCGAATGCTTCACCGCGGCGGTCGCCGCCGCAGCGTGGGGATTGGTCATGCCCGGGACTCCCCTCGGCATCGGGCTCGCCGGGAACTCCCTGATCTTCGCCACCACGGCGATCACCCTCGGCTCGTCGGCCCTGCTCTTCCTCCTGGCCGGTTCGCTTCGGACGGCCAACGACCTCCAGCCGAAAGCCGCCCCCGACGAGCCGCCGGGGGCAGCGGGTAAGGACGCCATCGTCCTGGCCGCCGCCCCGGAGCCGAGGACGGACACCGAGGACACACAGCCCCTGACTACGCCAAAGTCCTGACGACCGGGCTCGTCACTCGGCCATCGCCGGCTGCGCGGCAGCCCCGGTGCGGCGCATCGTCGTCACCAGCAGAGCCAAGCCCGCGAACAGCGCCGCCGCGATCAGGCCTGTCACGTTCAACGCTGCCGTGAACGCTTCCTTCGCCTGGTTTGCCGCCTCTGGGTGGGTGACGTCAGCCGCCAGGGTGGTGCCTGCCGGGAACATCCCGTGGTAGATCGCTGCCGCTGTCAGGCCGATCAGGGCCATGCCGAGGGAGCCGCCGAGGTAGTTGCCCGTGTCCGCCATTGCCGCGGCCGAGCCGGCGCGCTCCGGGGGCACCGATCCGACCACCAGGCCGATGCCGAGCGCGAACAGCGGGCCCGTCCCCAGCGTCAGCACCGCGATGCCCACCATGACCGGCGCGAGGCCGTCGGTGAAGGCCAGGAGCAGGCCTCCCGCCGCGGAGACTGCCAGGCCGCTCGCGATCGCCGTCGCCGGGGACGTCCAGCGGGTCAGCGACGGCGCCAACATCGTGCCCGCCGCGACGCCCAGGCCCATCGGCGCGAACAGCACCGCCGAGGCGAGCGGCGAGTAGCCGAGGACGCTCTGCAGGTACTGCGTGACGAGCAGGCCCACCCCGGCCATCGCGACCCCGGCGAACACCAGCGCGACCAGCACCGCCGTGAACGGACGGTTCCGGAACAGTCGCAGATCCAGCAGCGGCGACGACGTCGTCAGCTGACGGCGGGCGAAGACGAGGCCCAGCACCGTCCCGGCCGCGATCGCCCCGAGCGGCACCACCAGCTCGCCGGCGGCCAGCTGCTTGAGGCCGAACACGACCAGCAGCACGGCGGACAGGGAGAGCGCGACACCGGCGAAGTCCAGCCGCCCGGACGCGGGGGCGCGGAACTCGGGCAGCAGGAACGGGCCGGCGACGAGCAGCACGCCCATCGCCGGCACGGCGACCAGGAACACCGAGCCCCACGGGAAGTGCTGGAGCAGGAACCCGGCGAGCACCGGGCCGGCCGCGCCACCCGCGAACTGGCAGGTCGCCCAGATCGAAATCGCCTTCCCGCGCTGCCGTCCGTCGGCGAACATGTTCGTGATCAGCGCGAGCGTCGACGGCATCAGCGTCGCTCCGGCGACGCCGAGTCCTCCGCGGGCCACGATCAGCATCTCGGGGCTGGTCGAGAACGCGGCGACGACGGAGAGCGCCGCGAAGGCGCCCCCGCCGGTGAGCAGCAGCCGCCGTCGCCCGATCCGGTCGCCGAGGGTGCCCATGGTGATGACGAACCCGGCGACGACGAAGCCGTAGCTGTCGGTGATCCACAGCTGGTCGGTGGCGCTCGCCCCCAGGTCGGCGCTGAGCTGCGGCAGCGCGAGGAACAGCGAGGTCATGTCCATCGCGACGAGCAGGGTGGGCAGCACGAGCACCGTCAGCCCCAGCCACTCCCGCCGTCCGGCCGGCTTGTCCATTTCGACTCCTTCTCAGTGGTGCGATCACCGAGGGGTCGGAGCCGTGGGGGAGGACCGGACACGGGGTCGGAAACATTTCCGCGCCGGTCACGGCCGTCCCGGCGAACCCGCCGGGACGGCCGTGACAGTGGTCAGCCGCAGTGCCAGCGCACCGGCGCCTTGGTGCGCTCCGGCATGTACACCGTGGCGCTGCCGAGCACGTCGCCGCTCTCGGTGACGTCGCTCACCTGGACGTCCTGGCCGCCCAGGACGACGACCTGCGTGGGACCGCCGTCGGCGGGAGCGAGCACCGTCTCCCCGTAGGGCCCGGAACCGACGACGTCACCGGCGGCGTTCATCGCGTCCGGGGACCGCAGACCGGGCAGCGCCCGCTCGACCGAACCGTCGCGCCGCCACAGGTACGCGGCCCCGCCATCACCGGCGTACCCGGCGACGTGGTCGGCGTTGACGGCCGTCGGAACGACGTCGCCGGCGGAAACCGGCGACGTGAGGCTGACGGGATCGCCGGTCTCCGGCAGCAGGTAGCCGGCCAGGCCGCCGCCGGTGGACCAGAAGGCGAAGGCCGCCGCGATGGTGCCCTCGTCGTCGATGTCCCCCGCGACCTCGTACTCCTGGCTCGGCACCGGCACCAGTTCCACCGTGCCCGGCGCCGCCGCGGGCCACCGGACCAGCCGGTGCACCCCGTTGGCCGCGGTTTCGCCCACGAAGCCCACGACGTCGCCGCGGGCGTTGACCCGCCACGCCATGCTGTTGGTGTAGCCCGGCGGTTCGGGCAGCCGCTCGAAGCGACCGCCGGTATACCGCACGGCGTGGTTCAGGGGGAATTCCCCGAACTCCCGCGGATCCATGTAAGAGCCGACGGCCACCCCGGCCGCGTTCACGTCGACCAGTTCGGTGTCCAGGCCGAACGCCGTGCCGAGCACCTGGACGCCGTCCGCCCGCCACACCGCGCCCACGCGCGGCTCGCCGTGCGTGGTCGGCCACAAGGTGCCGGCGACCGCACCCGCTCCGTCTCCCTTTTCGAGGCGGTCCAGTCTGTAGCCGTCCGGCACCGGCAAGGTGGCCTGCCGCCACTGGCAGCCCTCCGCCGCTGCCGCCGTGGCCGGCGCCCCGGCCAGTACCGCCCCCGCGAGCACCGCCACCGCGATGTACGTCCCCCTGTTGCGCAAACGTCCTCCTCGGACCTCGGACCAACCCCCGACCGAACACCCCTGATTCTACCGGCGGGCACCGACAAAAACCGGCTTCCTGTTGTGGTGCAAGGGTTTTCGGTCCGAGAAGAATCCGGTTGCCGGAGCCGCTAGCGTCGAAGGCATGAAGATCATCGTCCTCGGCGCCACCGGGCTCGTCGGCCGTGCCGTCGTCACCGCACTCCGCCCCCGCCACGAAGTCGTGCCGGTTTCGCGGACCTCGCCGGTGAAGGCGGACCTGACGGAGCCCGCGTCCCTCGACGCGCTGTTCGCAAGAGGAGCCGACGCCGTCGTCTGCTGCGCCGCCAACGTCCCGCTCCGGCCCCTGGCAGAGCTGACCGACGCTCAGGTCCTCGACGACCTGCGCGGCAAGCTGCTCGGCCAGGTCGCCCTCGCCCACCGCGCCGCGCGGCACCTGACCGACGGCGGCTCGATCACGCTCACCGGCGGGACGTTCGACGATCCCGTCCCCGGTAGCGGCCTCGGCGCGCTCGTCAACGCCGGGCTCGAAGGGTTCGTCCGGTCCGCCGCCGCCGAGTTGCCGCGCGGGCTGCGGATCAACGTCGTCAGCCCGGGCTGGATCAGCGAAACCCTGGCGGCGATGGGAAAGGACGGCGGGACGCCGGTGGCCGTGGTCGCCGGCGCCTACCGCGCCCTGGTCGAAGGCGACGCCACCGGCACCACCGTCGTTCCGGGTAACTCTGGTGGAATCTAGTTCCGGCCCTTCACGGTACTGGCGGACCGGTGACATTCGGCAATGCCGTCCGATCGCCTTTGTGGGCCGATCGGGTGAGATTGTTCCGAACTGTCCAGGATTTGTCCGGTCATGCCGTTGGCACGGCCCGATCAATGTTCGAGCGGAACCCGATTACGGCCGTTGCCGCGAGTTACAGTGGCGGAGATTGGAGCTATGCACCGCCAGGGAGGGCCGCCGAGTGATCGAAAAGCTGATCGGTGTGCTCGACGGTTACGTCGCAGAGCACGGTTACGCTCGTTTGGGTGGGGCTGTGATGACTGTCCTGGGCGTAGGTGGTGTGCTCAGCACTCTCTTCGGCACCACCTGGTTTCGTCTGGTCAGCGTGACCGTGGTCGCTGTCGCAGCGCTCTTGGTGCTGCTGCTGGGAATCGCCGAACGCAGGCGGCTCTACGCCCGGATCGAGCGCGACGCGAACATGATCAACCGGTACGTGAACCTCGTGTCCTTCGAAAACCCCTTCCATGTGAAGAAGTGGCGCCAGACGGTCGAAATCTCGGCCAATGGCGACTGTGTGATCCGCATCGAGCAGACGATCTCTCCGGTCGACGATGCGGAGCCGCACTTCGTCAAGCTGAATTCGATCTACTACGGGTCGATGCCGCTCACTGAACGCGCGAAACGCCGCGTCAAGCAGTACGCCTATTTTCGGAACGGCGGCGGCAAGAGCCGGGATGTTCGGGCATATTCGACCTACTCGTGGGTGCAGTCCACCGATGGGAAGCCCAAGCACAACGTCGTCGTCCACTTGACGAGCCGGGTGCAGAGCGGCGACGTGGTCACAGTCGAGTGGCGGTGGCCGAAATTCTCGGCGGACTTGCGGAGCGCGCGTTCGGCCGAGTTGTTCGATGTGCTCTTCACCAATCAGGTGATCGACTTCCGCTACGAGATCCGGCTCAAAGACGTCGGCGGTGTGCAGCCCGCGATCACTCGGCGCCGCTTGCGTGCGATCGACGAGCGCTGGGACGGTGATGACTACCTGGTCGCGTTTTCTGCCAGGAACCCGGCTCCCGGTACGCGGATCGGGGTCGAGCTCGACATGCAGCCGCGCACAAAAAAGCAGGCTGTCTAGCTCCCGCCAAACAGCCTGCTCGAAGAGCAACTACTTTCAGGGTTGAAAGAGGCGGAAACCGCCTCCACCCTCCGTTCCGCCTGTCATGTGATCTCCATTGTTTATGGCGCGTAAGCGCTTCTTCTTGCCGAGTCGGTCAGCAGGGTTGCGACGTTACACCGGAGCGCTTTGCTCGACAACAGGGTGTCGCCGGACGGTGTGGACTTCCGGATATCACCCGTGCGAGTCGCGGGTGCGCGTCCGTGGACTGGTTATGATCCAAGGTTTCCCTGACGGGTGAATGGAGTGTTGCTCAAGGTCTTGATTCTTGCGGCGACTTCATGGCCGAGATTTTCACACCGACGCCGACGATGCGTGCCAGGCGTGGTCGGCGAAGGCGTCGTCCAGCGGGGCCCGGACCAGCCGGTTCGCGTACGTCGACAGCGTGTACGTCCCGATGCCCAGCACCACCTCCAAGGCGTTCCGCGGGGTGTAGCCGGCGCCGACGAAGGTCTGCAGATCCTCCGGCGGGACCTCGCCCGTCGTGTCCATCACCGTGTGCACGAACGTGCGCAACGCCTCCAGCCGCGGGGAGGGCAGTGCTGACTGCGCCCGCAGGGCCGAAACCAGTTCCGGCGAAGCGGACAGGCGTTCCAGGGTCGCCGTGTGCATCGCGACGCAGATGTGGCAGCCGTTGCGGGCGGCCACCGTCATCACCAGCACCTCGCGGTCCAGGGCGGGCAGGGTCGTCGCGTCGAAGATCGCCGTCAGCTTCAGGAAGCCGTTCAGCAGTTCGGGTGATGTGGCCAGGCGGGCGACGGCGGCCGGGACGTGGCCGCCGAACTTCTTGGCGGTGGCCGCCATCGTCGGGCGGGCGGCCGGGGGTGCAGACTCCGGGGTGTGATCGGGGAACAAGACGTCTCCAGACGTAGGATCGACAACGTGGTTGTCGAAACAGTAAACCTGGTTGTCGAGTTTGGCAAGAGCTCATGACCGACACCCCCGGCTACGAGCTGCCCTTCCTGCTCTTCGGCGGCTTCCGCACGCTCATCGACCGCCTGCACGCCGAGCTCGCGGACCGCGGCCACCCCCACGTGCGGCCTTCGTACGGCTTCGCGATGCAGGCCATCGGCGTCCAGGGCGCGACGGCGTCGGAGATCGGCCGGCGCCTCGGCGTCTCCAAGCAGGCGGCGGGCAAGACCGTCGAGCGGCTCGAAGCGCTCGGGTACGCCGAGCGCGCCGACGACCCGGACGACGCGCGCCGCAAGATCGTGCGGCTCACCGCGCACGGCGTCGACGCGCTGGCGAAATCCGCGGAGATCTTCGACGACCTGCGAAGAGACTGGGCCCGCGTGGTCGGTGCCGAACGGATCAGCGCGCTCGAGGCCGACCTGCGCAAGGTCGTCGGCCCCGCGGCCTACCGGCTGGACGCCGCGGGGTGGTTCTCCGGCTAGAAGCCGCAGCCCGGGTCCGGCGCGTCCTCCGACAGCGGGCTGCCCGCCGGGAGCACGTACAGGACCTCCAGCACGAGCGGCGTCGACCCGAGGTTGCGGCCGATGTGCACCTGGTCGGGCTGCTCGGTGAACGCGCGCCCGGTGCCGAAGACGCCGTCGACGCTGCAGTCGGCCAGGTTGTGCGTGAGCGTCCCGGCTTTCACGTACGCGTAGAGGGTGCCGTCGTGGAAGTGCCAGCCGGTGTAGCCGCCGGGCTGGACGGTGATCTCCCGCAGCGTGTAGTCGGTGTGCCCGATGGTCTTCTGGGCCAGGATCGTGCCGGTGACGCCGCTGCCGGGCGTCGCGGACGCGGTCGAGGGCACCGCCAGGATCGCGGCGGAAGCGGCCAGGACGGCGATGAGCGGTCTGCGCATCGGCCCAAGCTACCGCGTCCGGCCGTGCCCGTGGGGGCAGCGATCCGGGTAGCGTGCCCGCATGGACGCGGAGCTTTTCGGGCAGGTTCTCGGCGCGGTGCGGGAGTTCGTGCGCAAGGAGGTCGTGCCGCGCGAGGCGGAGATCGACGAGCGCGACGAGATCCCCGCCGAGATCCGCGAGAAGGCCGCCGAGCTGGGGCTGTTCGGCTGGGCGCTGCCGGAGGAGTACGGCGGGCTCGGCCTCGGCATGGCCGAGGACGTCCGGCTCGCCATCGAGCTCGGCCACACCACGCCCGCGTTCCGCTCCCTGTTCGGCACCAACAACGGCATCGCCGGCCAGGCGATCGTGCACTACGGGACGCCGGACCAGCGCACCCGCTGGCTGCCGCGGCTGGCGGCCGGGCAGGCGATCGCGTCGTTCGCCCTGACCGAGGCCGAGGCCGGTTCGGACCCGGGCGGGCTGACCAGCCGCGCGGTCCGCGACGGCGACCGCTACCGCCTGTCGGGTACCAAGCGGTTCATCACGAACGCCCCGCTCGCCGAGGTCTTCGTCGCGTTCGCGCGCACCGACCTCGACAGCACCGGCAGCCGCGGCATCTCCGCGTTCCTGGTGCCCGCCGGGGCGGAAGGCGTCACCGTCGGCCCGCACGACGCCAAGATGGGCCAGGCCGGCGCGTGGACGTCGGAGGTGGTCTTCGACGACGTCGAGCTGTCCGCCGACGCGCTGGTCGGCGAGGAGGGCAAGGGCTTCGGCATCGCGATGGCGTCGCTGGCGCGCGGCCGGCTGCACATCGCGGCGCTGTGCGTCGGCATGGCGGAACGCGCGCTCGCCGAAGCCGTCGAGTACGCGCGGACGGCGCGCCAGGGCGGCCGGGTGATCGGGGAGTACCAGCTCGTGCAGGCGCTGCTCGCGGAGTCGCACGCCGAGCTCGCGGCCGGCCGCGCGATGGTCCACGAAGCCGCCGCGAAGTACGACTCGGGCGAGGACCGCAAGCTCGGGCCGTCGTCGGCGAAGCTGTTCTGCACCGAGATGCTCGGCCGGGTCGCCGATCGCGCGGTGCAGGTGCACGGCGGCATGGGGTACGTCCGCGGCGTCACGGTCGAGCGGATCTACCGCGACGCCCGGCTGTTCCGGATCTACGAGGGCACCAGCGAGATCCAGAAGCTCGTGATCGCGCGGCAGCTGCTCAAGGACTGAACTTGCGCTGGAGTCCGCTCCAGGACATAGCGTCGGGAGATGACCACCGCACAGCACAAGATCGGCTCGGGCTTCGGGTCCGGGACCACCGCGGCCGAGGTCGTCGCCGGCCTCGACCTGACCGGCAAGCTCGCCGTCGTCACCGGCGGCTACTCGGGCATCGGCCTGGAGACGACGCGGGCGCTGACCGCCGCGGGCGCGCACGTCGTCGTCCCGGCCCGCCGCCGCGCCACGGCCGAAGAAGCGTTGCAGGGATTCGAAAACGTCGAGGTCGACGAGCTCGACCTGGCCGACCTCGACAGCGTCCGCGCCTTCGCCGAGCGGTTCCTCGCCACCGGGCGCGGGATCGACGTCTTCATCGGCAGCGCCGGGATCATGGCGCTGCCGGAGACCCGCGTCGGACCGGGCTGGGAGGCGCAGTTCGCGACCAACCACCTCGGCCACTTCGCCCTGCTGAACCGGCTCTGGCCCGCGTTCAACGCCGGTTCCCGCGTGGTTTCGGTGTCCTCGCGCGGCCACCACTACGGCCCGGTCCGCTTCGACGACCTCGAATTCCGGCAGGGCTACGACAAGTGGCTCGCCTACGGCCAGGCGAAGACGGCGAACGTCCTCTTCGCCGTCCACCTCGACCGGCTGGCACGCGCCCACGGCGTCCGCGCCTTCGCGCTGCACCCGGGCCGGATCCTCACCGACCTCGTGCGCTACCTCGACCGCCAGGAACTCGTCGACGCCGGCATGGTCGACGCGGAAGGTCAGGTCACCGGCGGCGCGAAGACGCCGGAGCAGGGCGCCGCGACTCAGGTCTGGGCCGCGACCTCGCCGCAGCTGGACGGCCTCGGCGGCGTCTACCTGGAGGACTGCGACATCGCCGAGCCCGCGCCGGCGGACGGGACGCGCACCGGCGTCAAGGACTACGCGATCGACCCGGTACTGGCCGAACGCCTCTGGACGGTGTCGGCGGAGCTCACCGGTGTGAACGCCTTCTAAACGCTTTGGGGGTCCGGGTGGCGGAGCCCCCGGCCCGGGGCGAAGCCCCGGATGTCACAGCTTGCGCACCAGCAGATCGATCTCGTCCTCGGTGTTGTAGTAGTGCACCGACGCCCGGACCATGTCCGGCAGACCGCGCGCGGTGAAGTCGAACTGGGCCGAGGTGCGCGTCGACAGGGACGTGTTGATGTTCGCCTCGGCGAGCCGCGCCTTGACCTCCGCGGCCGGGGTGCCGTCGAGGCTGAAGGTGACGATGCCGCACTTGCGGGCGCCGACGTCGTGCACCCGCGCCCCGGCTTCGGCGAGCCGTTCGCGCAGCGTCGCGGCCAGCGAGGCGACGCGCTCCTCGATGGCCGGCAACCCCCAGTCGAGCGCGTAGTCGATGGCGGCGCCGAGGCCGGCCACCGCGGCGAAGTCCCGCTCCCACACCTCGAAGCGCTTGGCGGTCGGGTCGACGACGTACTCGTCCGGGGCCTCCCAGCTCGCCGAGTGCAGGTCGAGCATCGCCGGCTCCAGCCGCTCCCGCAGCCGCGGGTGCACGTAGAGGAACCCGGTGCCGCGCGGGCCGCGCAGGTACTTGCGGCCCGTCGCCGAAAGCGCGTCGCACTTCAGGCGCGTGACGTCGAGGTCGACCTGGCCCGCCGACTGGCAGGCGTCGAGCAGGAACGGGATCCCGGCCGCCTGGGCGACCGCGCCGATCTCCTCGGCCGGGTTGACCAGCCCGCCCTGGGTGGGCACGTGGCTGACGGCGATCAGCTTGACGTCGCCGTCTACGCGCCGCCGCAGCTCCTCGACGTCCAGCTGCCCCGACTCGTCGTCGCCGATGACCTCGACAACCGCGCCGGTGCGCTTGGCGACCTGCAGGAACGCGATGGCGTTGCTGGCGTATTCGGCGCGGGAGGTGAAGATCCGGTCCCCGGCGCGGAACGGCAGTGCGTAGAACACCGCCTGCCAGGACCGCGTCGCGTTGTCGGTGAGCGCGATGTCGTCGGGTTCGGCGCCGAGCAGCCGCGCCGCGGACGCGTACACCGCGGCCATCCGGTCCGCCGCTTCCGCGGCCGCTTCGTACCCGCCGACCAGCGCCTCGTGGCGCAGGTACTCGACGACGGTGTCGGTCACGACGGCCGGGGGCAGCGCGGCGCCCGCGTTGTTGAAGTGGACCACCTCGGCGCAGCCGGGGGTTTCACGGCGGGCGCGTTCGACGTCGAAGGTCATACGAACTGAATACAGTAGGTCGGTACTGTATGCAATACTGCGGCCATGGCCCGGACCCCGCTGCGCAGCGACCTCATCGAGGAGATCACCACCCGCGTGCTGGACGGGCGGCTCGCCGCCGGCGCCCGCGTCAACGAGGTGCACCTGGCCCGCGAGCTGGGCGTCAGCCGGACGCCGCTGCGGGAGGCGCTGATCGGGCTCGCCGACCGCGGCCTGCTCGTCTCCGCCCCCGGCCGCGGGTTCCTGGTCCCGCCGTTCGACCCGGACGAGGCGCGCCGGCTCTACCCGCTGGTGGCCGAGCTCGAGGCCCTCGCCCTGCGCTGGACGTCGCCGCTGGAGCTGGCCGGGCTGCCGGACGCGCTCGACGCCGTCGCCGACGAGATGACCGCGGCGCTCGCGGACGGCGCCGACCTGTCCGAAGTGGACGACCGGTGGCACGCGCTGCTGCTGTCCCGCTGCCCGAACCCGCACCTGCTGCGGCTGATCGGGCAGACCAAACCGCTGCTCAAGCGGTACGAATCGTGCTACTTCGGCGGGGCGGGACGCGCCGGGGAGAGCATCGGCGAGCACCGCCGCATCGCCGCGGCCCTGCGCGACGGCGACCTGGCCACCGCGTCCGCGGTGCTCGTCCGCAACTGGGTGAAAGCGCTGGCCTACCTGGGGAAGGACGAAAGATGATCATCGCGCACCTCAGCGACCTGCACCTCGACGGCGAACCGCGGGCCGAAGACCGCGTCGCGGCCGTGATGGCCTACCTCGGTGGCCTGGCGAAGCCGATCGACGCCGTCGTCGTCACCGGCGACATCGCCGACCACGGCCTGGCCGAAGAGTACGAGCGCGCCGCCGAACTGCTGAAACACCCGGCGCCGGTGCTGGTCTGCCCGGGCAACCACGACGTCCGCGCCGCCTTCCGCGCCGGGCTGCTCGGCCTGCCCGGCTCCGACGACCCGGTCAACGTCGCCACCGAGGTCGGCGGCGTGCTGTTCGCGATGGGCGACTCGACGATCCCCGGCCGTGGCGCGGGTTTCCTCGCCGACGAAACGCTCGAGTGGCTCGACGGCGTCCTCGCCGATGGCGACGGGCCGGCGTTCGTCGCGTTCCACCACCCGCCGGTCGAGGTCGGCGTCCCGCTCGTCGACGCGATCCGCCAGACGGGGGAGGAGCGGCTGGCGGCGGTGCTGGCCCGTCACCCGCGCGTGGTCGCGCTCCTGGCCGGGCACGTGCACACCGGCGCGTCGACGACGTTCGCCGGCGTGCCGCTGCGCATCGCACCCGGCGTCGTCTCGCAGTCCCTGCTGCCGGTCGAGCCCGGTGCGGACCGCGGCTGGGACGACGGCGGGCCGCTGGACCACGAGCGGCCGCCGTCGCTGCTGCTGCACGTCCTGCACGACGACGGCCGGGTGACCAGCCACCACCGGGTGGTCAGCGGCTGAAGACCGGCAGCGTGATCCGGGACGGCCGGGCCGCGTCGTGGAAGACCTCGAACCGGTTCGGCTTCCCCTCCACCGCTTCGGTGATCGGCTGGCCCGTACCGTGGTTGCGGGCGAAGCGGGGGAACGCGCCGCCGGCCACCTGGACCCGCAGCCGGTGGCCGCGGCGGAAGCGGTAGGCCGTCGGGTCGAGGGTGACCTCCGCGGTGACGACGCCGTCCGCGTCGGCCGCCGGGAAGCCCGGCCGCAGCCGCAGGATCCCGTCGGTGACGTTGCGGGAAACCCCGCCGGAGTCGACGTCGCAGAGCCGGACGTAGACGTCGGCGTGCCCGAGCTCGGTGCGCACGTGCACGGTCGCCGACACCTCGCCGATGACGTCGAGGTCCGACGGCAGCGGCTCGCCGGTGAACACGAGCACGTCCGGCCGCGCCTCGACCTCCTGGTTGTCGCGCTGCTTCCACTCGCCGGTCAGCAGCGGCCCGCCGACCGCGGGAGTCGGGTCCGCCGGGTCGTAGGTGAACGTCGTCGGCCGCGCCTCCTGGCCGGCGACCTCGCCGAGCCCGCCGATCGGCCGCAGGTGGGACGCGGTCGCGGTCGACGGCGGCGGCCAGGACTCGAAGTCCAGCCAGGTGCCGGCGCCCTGGAGGAAGAGCCGGACCGGCGCCCGCTGCAGGAACGTGCGGTCGCCGAGCAGGTGCGCGCGCAGGAACCCGAGCTGGTCCCGGATCATCGGGCCCATGCTCGCCGGTTCGCCGTGCGCCCACGGCCCGATCGTGATCCGCGGCGCCTTGCCCGCTTCGGCGAGGATCCGGAAGTCGCGCAGCTGGGAGCCGATGAACAGGTCGTACCAGCCGGTCACCATCGAGACCGGGACGTCGAGCTTCGCGACTTCCGCGCTGTGGTCGGACATCGCCCAGTAGTCGTCTTCGGGGACGAAGTGCTCGGTGATGTCCTGGAGGAACTGCACCGGCTTCCCGATCGCGGCGACGTCGGCGCGGCTCAGCGGCAGGAACGACATCGCCTTCCGCGTCCTGCGCTTCTGCAGCGGGTTCGGCAGCGCGGCGAACCGCTCTTCCTGACGGCCGATCATCGCCGACCACGACACCATGTTGTCCGCCGCGAGCACGCCGCCCGGGTAGAACGTCGAGGTGAACTCCGACGCCGTGACCCCGAGGCACATCGCGGCCAGCGGCGGGTCGAGGTACGGGCCGACCGCCCACTGCGTGTGCCCGAGGTAGCTGGCGCCCGCCATGGCGACGGCGCCGTCGCACCACGGCTGGTCGCGCAGCCACCCGGCGGTCGCGACGCCGTCTTCGCGTTCGAGGTGGAAGGGCCGGAACTCGCCGCCGGAGCCGAACGAGCCGCGGGTGCTCTGGATGACCGTCTGCAGCCCGTGCCGGGCGAACGTGTCCCCGAACAGCTTCGAAAGCAGGCCCGTGCGCCCGTACGGCGTGCGGATCAGCACCACGGGCGCCGACGTCGTCCCGGCCGGGGCGTACCGGTCGGCCAGCAGCGTGACGCCGTCGGGCATCGGCACGGCGAGGTCGCGCGTCACGACCGGCTTGGGGCCTTCGGCACGGGGGAGTCCGAGCAACTTGTCGACAAGTCGGTCCAGCACGGGTGCCCGCCTTCCGAAGTGGAGTAGATCCTTCCGGATCCGACGGTACCTCAGTTAGCCCGCGCGAGGGTCTCCGGTCGCAGCAGCTTCGCCAGCTCCTCGGCCGGGATGAGGCCCTTTTCGACGACGAGCTCGGCCACGCCCCGGCCGGTTTCGAGGGCCTCCTTGGCGATCTCCGTCGCGGCCGCGTAGCCGATGCTCGGGTTCAGCGCCGTCACCAGGCCGATCGAGTTCTCGACGTAGGAGCGCAGCACGTCGACGTTCGCGGTGATCCCTTCGACGCACTTCGTCGCCAGCGTCCGGCAGGCGGCGCCGAGGTGGGTGATGCTCTCCGAAAGCGAGTGCAGGATGATCGGCTCGAACGCGTTGAGCTGCAGCTGCCCGGCCTCGGCGGCCATCGTCACGGTGACGTCGTTGCCGATCACCTCGAACGCGACCTGGTTGACCACCTCCGGGATCACCGGGTTGATCTTGCCGGGCATGATCGACGAGCCGGCCTGCACCGGCGGCAGGTTGATCTCGTTCAGCCCGGCGCGCGGCCCGGACGACAGCAGGCGCAGGTCGTTGCAGCTCTTCGAGAGCTTGACCGCGATCCGCTTGAGCACGCCGGAAAGGTGCACGAAGGCACCGCAGTCCTGGGTCGCCTCGACGAGGTCGGCGGCGGTCTGCACGGGCAGCCCGGTGATCTCGCGCAGGTGGCGGCACGCGGCTTCGGCGTAGCCCGGCGCGGCGTTGAGCCCGGTGCCGATCGCGGTCGCGCCGAGGTTGATCTCGTGCAGCAGCGCCGCCGCCTCGGTCAGCCGCAGCCGGTCCTCGCCGAGCATCACCGCGTACGTGCCGAACTCCTGGCCGAGCGTCATCGGCACCGCGTCCTGCAGCTGCGTGCGGCCCATCTTCAGGACGTCGTGGAACTCGACGGCCTTGGCCGCGAAGGCCTTTTCGAGCACGACCATCGCTTCGGACAGCTCGTGGACGGCGAGGATCGTCGCGACGTTCACCGCCGTCGGGTACGCGTCGTTGGTCGACTGCCCGAGGTTGACGTGCTCGTTGGGGTGGACGACGTGGTAGTCGCCCTTGGCGTGCCCGAGCAGCTCGAGGGCGCGGTTGGCGATGACCTCGTTGGCGTTCATGTTGGTCGAGGTCCCGGCGCCGCCCTGGATGACGTCGACGGCGAACTCGCCGTGCAGCGCGCCTTCGCGGATCTCCCGGCAGGCGGCGCAGATGGCGTCGGCGATCCCGGGGTCGAGCAGGCCCAGTTCGGCGTTGGCGCGCGCCGCGGCCTCCTTCACCGCGGCCAGCGCCTCGATCAGGTGCGGGTAGACGGCGATCGTGGTGCCGGTGATGGGGAAGTTCTCCCGGGCCCGCGCGGTGTGCACGCCCCAGTACGCGTCGGCGGGGACGTCCTTGTCGCCCAGCAGGTCGTGTTCGCGGCGGGTGGTCATACGGTGCTCCCCACAGACAGATTTCCGGCGAAACGCAGGTTTTCCGGGCCGGGCGGGACGGCCACCCCGCACAGGTCCAGCAGCGCGGCCAGCACCGGGTACCGCGCCCGGTCGCCGCCGTCGGCGATCTTGAACGCGATCGCCGTGCCGTCCGGCAGGGCGGCGACCTGGACGGCCTCGAAGCCGTCCTTCGCGATCAGCCCCGGCACCGCGCGCATGACGGCGGTGACGTCGCGGCGGCTGCCGCCGACCAGCTCCGGGTGCCGCCGGATCCCGGCGGCGACCAGGTGGTCCGGCGTGCCGGGCGCGGCGGTGGCGATCTTCGACACGGCCGTCGCGAGCCCGCGCAGCGTCGTCGCGAAGAGCGGCGCGCCGCAGCCGTCCACCGCCACCCTCGCGATGGCCTGGCCGGTCAGGTCCTCGACGGTCGCGGCGATCGCGCGCTGCAGCGGGTGGGCCGGATCGAGGTAGCCGTCGGTGCTCCAGCCGTTCAGGTCGCACGTCGCGAGCATCGCCGCGTGCTTGCCGGAGCAGTTGTGCGCCAGCCGGCTCGGGGGCCGGCCGTCGGCGAGCCAGCGGTCCCGCTCGACCGGGTCGAACGGGAAGTCCGCCGGGTTGCCGAGCGCGTCGGGGGAGCGCCCGTCGAGGACGTCGAGAGCGGCGTCGAGGTGCCCCGGCTCGCCGGAGTGGCTGGCCGCCGCGATCGCGAACCCGGCGGGGGACAGGCGCAGCCCGAGCCGGGCCATCGCCGTGGCCTGCAGCGGCTTCGCCGTCGACCGCGGGTACATCGCGGCGTCGGGGTCGCCGGCGGCGAAGAGCGTCGAGCCGTCCGGGGCGAGCACCACGAGCGAACCGTGGTGGACGCCCTCGACCATCCCGTCGCGGACCAGCTCGGCCAGGGGTTCGTGGTTCACACGCCCTCCTCGTCGAACTCGCGCATGTCGATCCGCTTGCGCACCGCGAACCAGCCCACGACCAGCGCGACGACGATCGCGGGCAGGGCCAGCAGGGTGATCCGGCCGGTCTCGTCGAAGCCCATCAGCACGACGACGGCGGCGAGGAACACCAGTGTCGCGATCTCCGTGTACGGCGAGAACGGCAGCCGGAACGCCGGCCGCTCGAGGCCGTCGCGCCGGGCCCGGCGGACGAACAACAGGTGGCAGAGCACGATGATGGCCCAGGTGGCGAGGATGCCGATCGCGGCGAAGTTCAGCACGATGTCGAAGGCGTCCTTCGGCACCAGGTAGTTGAGCCCGACGCCGAGCACGCAGACGGCCGCGGTGAGCAGGATCCCGCCGTAGGGCACGTGGTTGCGGTTCATCACGCCGGTGAACTTCGGCGCCGACCCGGCCATCGCCATCGAGCGCAGGATGCGGCCGGTGGAGTACAGCCCGGAGTTCAGGCTGGACAGCGCCGCGGTGAGCACGACCAGGTTCATCACGCTGTCCGCGGCGGGCACGCCCAGGTGGGCGAGCACGGTGACGAACGGGCTCTGCTCCTTCGCGTAGGAGCTCCACGGCAGGAGCATCGCCAGCAGCACCACCGAGCCGACGTAGAACACCGCGATGCGCCACATGATGGAGTTGATCGCCTTCGGCATGATCTTTTCCGGGTTCTCCGTCTCGCCGGCGGCGACGCCGACCAGCTCGACCGAGGCGTAGGCGAACACGACGCCCTGCACGATGAGGACCATCGGCAGCAGGCCGGTGGGGAAGAGCCCGCCGTGGTCGGTGATCAGCCGGGGGCCGGGGGCGGCGCCGTCGATCGGCGTCTGCGTCACCAGCAGGAAGATCCCGATCACCATGAACAGCACGAGCGCGGCGACCTTGACGATGGCGAACCAGAACTCCATCTCGCCGAACAGCTTCACCGAGACGAGGTTGAGCGTCAGGACGACGGCGAGCGCGATCAGCGCGAGCACCCACTGCGGGACCGGCGAGAAGAACGACCAGAAGTGCGCGTAGAGCGCGATGGCCGTGATGTCGGCGATGCCGGTGGTCGACCAGTTCAGGAAGTGCATCCAGCCGGCGACGTACGCGCCCTTTTCGCCCATGAACTCGCGGGCGTAGGAGACGAAGGCGCCGCTGGAGGGCCGGTAGAGGATGAGCTCGCCGAGCGCGCGGACGACGAAGAACGCGAAGAGGCCGCAGACGGCGTAGACGATCGCCAGTGCCGGCCCGGCCTGGGCGAGCCGGCCGCCGGCGCCGAGGAACAGGCCGGTGCCGATCGCGCCGCCGATCGCGATCATGTTCACGTGCCGCGGCTTGAGGGCCTTGCGGTAGCCGGTGTCGCCCGCGTCCGCGGCGCGGGTCAGGGTCTGCTCGGTCACTGGTCCCCGTTCACGATGCTGGTGAGGGTGGCTTCGACGTGCGTGAGGTGCGCGGTCATGGCCGCGACGGCGTCCGCCTCGGAGCCGCTCTCGATGGCCGTGACGATCGCCCGGTGCTCGGCGTTCGACTGCGCGCGCCGGTCGCCGAGCTGGTTGAGGAAGGCGGACTGGCGGGCGAGCGCGTCCCGGATCTCCTCGATCACCTTCCCGAAGACGGGGTTGCCCGAGGCCTGGGCGATGGTGATGTGGAAGAGCGAGTCCAGCGCGACCCAGGCGGTGTTGTCGGTCTCGGCGTCCATCCGCTCGACGAGGTGGCCGAGCAGGTCGAGGTCGTCCTGGCCCCGGCGCGCGGCCGCGTACCCGGCGACGGGGATCTCGACGTGCCGGCGCACCTCGATGAGGTCGCGGGCCGAGTAGGGCCCGAACGTGGGGTTGTCGGCGGGCCCGGTCGCGGTGACGAAGGTGCCCTTGCCGGTCTTGGACTCGGTCATGCCGAGCGCCTGCAGCCCTCTGAGCGCTTCCCGGATGACCGAGCGGCTGACCTCGAAGTCCCTGCTCAACGCGGCTTCGGAGGGGAGTTTGCCGCCCACGGCGTACTCGCCGCGCTCGATGGCGGAGCGCAGGTGGGCCAGCACGGCTTCCATGGCGCTCACCCGGCGGGGACCACCTTGTCCGGCTGTCTGGCTGTCAGACAGGTTCATGCGAGTGATGCTCAGTCCCGGCTGGAGCGGTGTCAACGCGGGGCCGCGCGCGTGTGGCCGACCTCACCGCTCCGGCACCGCTTGGCTGGATCTTCTGACAACCGGACAGAACTCCACCGGGTCGTTGACGGCCGGAAACGGGTGACCGTAGCGTTGCGCAGCGTCAAACCTGACAACGTTGTCGCCTCGCCGGTGGAGGGTGGACCATGGCCGCGCGGAAGATCCTGACCTTGCTCGGCGCGGTGGCACTGGCCGCGACGGCGTTCGCGACGCCGGCCGCGGCGGGCGTCGAGCTGGTCGCCGACCCGGCCGCCTACGTCGACCCGCTGATCGGCAGCACCAACGCCGGCAACACCTACCCGGGCGCGACCACGCCGTTCGGCATGATCGCCTGGAGCCCGACCACCACCCGGGGCAAGCAGAACGGGACCGGCGCCGCCGGCGGGTACCAGTACGACGTCACGCGGCTGCGCGGCTTCAGCCTCACCCACCTCAACGGCACCGGCTGCACCCCGGGTGCCTCGGGGGACGTGCCGATCATGCCGTTCCCCGGCGAGGTGCGGTCTTCGCCGTCCGCCGACACGACCGACCAGGTCTTCGCCAGCGACTTCTCCCACGCCGACGAGACCGCCGAGCCGGGGCACTACGGCGTCGGCCTCGCCAACGGCGTCGGCGTGGACCTCACGACCACCGACCGCGCCGGCGTCGGCCGGTTCACCTTCCCGGCGGGGCAGCCCGCGAACCTGCTCTTCCGCACGTCGAACTCGCTGCCGGGCAGCTCGGACGCGTCGATCAGCATCGACGCGGCGCACCGGCGCGTGACCGGCTCGGTCGGCTCCGGCGGCTTCTGCGGCCGCACCACCGGCGGCGAAGAGAACCAGCGCTCCTACTACACGCTGCACTTCAGCGTCACCTTCGACCAGCCGATCACCGGCCAGGGCACCTGGGTCGACGGGACCCTGCGGCCGGGGACGAGCAAGGCGAGCGGCGGCGAGGGCTACCCCGACGCCGAGCGCGTCGGCAAGGGCTCGGGCGGGTACGTCGGGTTCGACGCCTCCCGGGGCCCGGTCACCGCGCGGATCGGCATCTCCTACGTCAGCGCCGCCAACGCCCAGCGCAACGCCGACGCCGAAGTACCGACGAGCCGGTCGTTCGACAGCGTGCGCGCGGCCGCCCGGCAGGCGTGGCAGGACCAGCTGAAGAAGATCGAGCTCGGGGGCGGCACGCACGCGCAGCTCACGACGTTCTACACGGCGCTGTACCACGCGCTCCAGCAGCCGAGCCTCGCCAGCGACGTCACGGGCGAATACCTCGGCAGCGACCGGAAGGTCCACAAGCTCGCGAAGGGCCAGCACGCGCAGTACGGGACGTTCTCCGGCTGGGACGTCTACCGCGCGCAGGTCCAGCTGCTCGCGTTCCTCGACCCGGCCCGGGCGAGCGACTACGCCCAGTCCCTCTACAACTTCGCCCGGCAGAACGGCGGCGAGTGGGACCGGTGGCTGCACAACAACGGCGGCACGCACGTGATGTCCGGCGACCCGTCGGCCCCGGCGCTGGCCGGGATGTACGCGTTCGGCGCCCGCGACTTCGACGTCCGGGGTGCCTTCGGCTCGCTGGCCACCGCCGCCACCGTGCCGACCGCGAACGACACCAGCGACGCCGGCTGCCCGATCCAGTGCATCGGCCAGCGGCCCGGCCTGGCCGACTACCTGAAGCTGCACTACGCGCCCGACGACGCCTGCCACTGCTGGGGCTCGGCCGCCGAGACGCTGGAGGACTCCGTCGCCGACTTCGCGCTGGCGGACTGGGCGGCCCGGCTCGGCCGCGACCCCGCCGCGTTCCTGGCGCGCTCGGGCTACTGGCGCAACCTCGTCAACCCGCAGGCGAGCCCGGAGGGGCCGTACGTCCAGGCCCGCAAGGCCGACGGCACGTGGGTGACGCCGTTCCAGCCGTCGACGGACACCGGCTTCGTCGAAGGCAGCAGCGCGCAGTACACGTGGATGGCCTCCCACGACGTCGCGGGCATGGTCGGCGGCCTGGGCGGCGCGGCCGCCGCGCTGAAGCGCCTCGACGGTTTCTTCCACGACGCGGCCGGCAACTGGGCCTTGTCCGGTATCGACGACGTCCACTACAACCCGGGCAACGAGCCGGACATCAACGCACCCTGGCTGTACGACTACCTCGGGCGCCCGTGGCAGACGCAGGAGACCGTGCGGCGGATCGTGAACACCGTGTACGGCCCCGGCACCGGCGGCCTGCCCGGCAACGACAACCTCGGCACCATGTCGGCCTGGTACGTCTTCGCCGCGCTCGGCATGTTCCCGCAGGTGCCGAGCCGCGCCGACCTGGTGCTCGCCTCGCCGCTCTTCCCGCGCGCCGTCGTCCACCGGGGCAATGGCGCGACGATCACGGTCGAGGCCCCGCGCGCCTCGGCGGACACGTTCTCCGTCCAGGGCGTGCGGGTGAACGGCTCCCCGTCGGCGAAGCCGTGGGTCCCGGAGTCGTTCGTCGCGAACGGCGGCACGATCACGTACGACCTGGCGGCGACGCCGAACCCGACCTGGGGAACGGCGGCCGCGGACGCCCCGCCCCAGGCGGCGCTCCCGCCGTTTCACCCGACCGTGGGCGGTCCGGTGGCGGCGCCCAAGGTCGGCCGGAGCCTCGTGACCCCGGCCGGGTGACGCCGGGCACTGCAGCCGAGGGCCCGCCACGGTCTGCCGCGGCGGGCGCTCGCACCGCCGGCCGCGGCCCGCGCCCACCACGCCCCGCGCGCCCCGGCCGACCACCGCGCGACGGCACGCGCCCACCACCCGCGGCCGCCTCCGCCCGCCTCGGCCCGGCGTGCGCCAAGGTCCGCCGCACCCACAAAGCGCCCGCCGCGGCCCGCCTCACCACCGCCGCGGCCCGCCATCGCCCGCACCGGCCGCCGCCCGCGCCAACCCAGGCCCACCACCGCGTCCCGCGCCCGCCGCAGCCCCGCGCCTACCACCGCGCGCCGCAGCCCCGCGCCCCGCACGCCCGCCGCAGCCCGCGCCCACCACCGCCAACCCCGGCCCGCCCCGCCCGCCACCGCCCCGCGCCCACCTCCGCGTGACCGCCCGGCAGCGGGGCGTGGCCGTGATCGTTTCCGCCCGAAAAGGGCGCGCGTCGCACCGGCGGAACGCCTCTCGCGAGGAGCAGAATCGACCCCGGCGAGCGCGTGCGCGGACCGTCGGTGCCACGGGCTAGGCTGGGGGACCCGGGCGCGCCGGTCCCATCCACCTAGGGGAGGTTTTCGCTGGTGTCGAACGATTCTTTCGTCCACCTGCACGTCCACACCGAGTACTCGATGCTCGACGGTGCGGCGAAGATCGCTCCCCTCTTCGCGGAGGCGGCCCGCCTCGGCATGCCCGCGGTCGGCATGACCGACCACGGCAACATGTACGGCGGCGACGAGTTCTACCAGCAGGCCAAGAAGGTGGGCATCAAGCCGATCATCGGCATCGAGGCCTACATCGCCCCGGAGAGCCGGTTCCACAAGAAGCCCGTCTTCTGGGGGCAGGCCAACCAGCGCGGCTCGGACGAGTTCGGTGAGGGCGGCGACGTCTCCGGTGGCGGTGCGTACACGCACATGACCATGCTCGCCCAGAACGCCACCGGCCTGCGGAACCTCTTCAAGCTGTCCTCGCTGGCCAGCATGCAGGGCTACTACCGCAAGCCCCGGATGGACCGCGAGCTGATCGCGGAGAACCACGCGGGCATCATCGCCACCACCGGCTGCCCGTCGGGCGAGGTGCAGACCCGGCTGCGGCTGGGCCAGAAGGAGGCGGCGATCCAGGCCGCGTCCGACTACAAGGACATCTTCGGCGCCGACAACTTCTTCCTCGAGCTGATGGACCACGGCCTGCCGATCGAGCGGTCGGTCCGCGAAGGCCTCCTGGAGGTCGGCCGCCTGCTCGACCTCAAGCCACTGGCCACCAACGACTCGCACTACGTCACCAAGGACCAGGCGGACACGCACTCGGCGCTGCTGTGCGTCCAGGCGGGCAAGACCCTCAACGACCCGACCCGGTTCAAGTTCGACGGCGACGGCTACTACCTCAAGTCCGCCGCCGACATGCGCGAGTACTGGGACAAGGAGGTCCCGGGCGCGGCCGACACGACGCTGCTGATCGCCGAGAGCGTCGAGTCGTACGAAGAGGTGTACGCGCACAAGGACCGGCTGCCGTTCTTCGAGGTGCCGGAGGGCTACGACCAGGGCGGCTGGCTGCGCGAAGAGGTCGCGAAGGGCTTGGCGTGGCGGTTCCCGGGCGGCGCGCCCGAGGGGTACCACGAGCGGATCGAGAAGGAGCTCGACGTCATCATCGGGAAGGGCTTCCCGGCCTACTTCCTGATCGTCGCCGACCTCATCAGCTACGCCCGCCGCGTCGGCATCCGGGTCGGCCCTGGCCGTGGTTCGGCCGCCGGTTCGCTGGTCGCGTACGTGCTCGGTATCACCAACCTGGACCCGATCCCGCAGAAGCTGCTGTTCGAGCGGTTCCTCAACCCCGAGCGCGTCTCGATGCCCGACATCGACATCGACTTCGACAACCGCCGGCGCGGCGAGATGATCCGGTACGCCACGGAGAAGTACGGCGCGGACAAGGTCGCCCAGGTCATCACCTTCGGCACCATCAAGACCAAAGCGGCGATCAAGGACAGCGCGCGCGTCCACTTCGGCCAGCCCGGCTACGCGATCGCGGACAAGATCTCCAAGGCGCTCCCGCCGCCGATCATGGCGAAGGACATCCCGCTCTCGGGCATCGTCGACAGCAAGCACGAGCGCTACGGCGAGGCCGCCGAGGTCCGCGCGCTCGTCGAGACCGACGACGAGTGCAAGACGATCTTCGAGACCGCCCGCGGCCTCGAGGGCCTGATCCGCAACGCCGGCGTCCACGCCTGCGCGGTCATCATGTCCAGCGAGCCGCTGACCAACGCCATCCCGCTGTGGCAGCGGGACGACGGCTCGATCATCACCGGCTGGGACTACCCGTCGTGCGAGGCCATCGGCCTGCTGAAGATGGACTTCCTCGGCCTGCGCAACCTCACCGTCATCGGTGACGCGATCGACAACATCAAGACCAACCGCGGGGTCGACGTCGACCTCGACACCCTGGGCGTCGACGACCCCGAGACGTACAAGCTGCTCGCCCGCGGCGACACGCTCGGCGTGTTCCAGCTGGACGGCGGCCCCATGCGCGACCTGCTGCGCCGCATGGAGCCCACGGTGTTCGACGACATCGTCGCGGTCGGCGCGCTGTACCGCCCCGGCCCGATGGGCATGAACGCGCACAACGACTACGCCGACCGGAAGAACAACCGGCAGAAGGTCAAGCCGATCCACCCCGAGCTCGACGAGCCGCTGCGGGAGATCCTGGCCGACACGTACGGCCTGATCGTGTACCAAGAGCAGATCATGCACATCGGCCAGAAGGTGGCCGGGTACACGATGGGGCGCGCGGACGTGCTCCGCCGCGCGATGGGCAAGAAGAAGAAGGAAGTCCTCGACAAGGAGTACGAGGGCTTCGAGGCCGGCATGCGGGCCAGCGACCTGCGGCCCGGCGGCTTCTCGCCCGAGGCGATCAAGGCGCTCTGGGACACGATCCTCCCGTTCGCCGGCTACGCGTTCAACAAGAGCCACGCGGCCGCGTACGGCCTGATCTCGTACTGGACCGCGTACCTCAAGGCGAACTTCACCGCGGAGTACATGGCCGCGCTGCTCACGTCGGTCGGCGACAACAAGGACAAGTCGGCGGTCTACCTGTCGGAGTGCCGCCGCCTCGGCATCAAGGTGCTGCCGCCGGACGTCAACGAATCGGCCCTGCGCTTCGCAGCCGTCGGGGACGACATCCGCTTCGGGCTGGGTGCCGTTCGCAACGTCGGCGCGAACGTCGTCGAGTCGATCATCAAGACCCGCGAGGAGAAGGGGAAGTACGCCTCCTTCACCGACTTCCTCGACAAGTCCGAGCTCGTGGCCTGCAACAAGCGGGTCATCGAGTCGCTGATCAAGGCGGGCGGGTTCGACTCGCTCGGCCACACGCGGCTGTCGATGATCCAGGTCCACGAGGACGCCGTCGAAGCGGTCGTCCCGCTCAAGCGCCAGGAGGCGATGGGCCAGTTCGACCTGTTCGGCTTCGGCGGGGAAGACGGCGAGGCGGCCCCGTCGTCTTCGCCGCTCGCGCACCTGAAGTTCGGCGAGGAGGAGTACCCGCGCAAGCAGCTGCTCGCCTACGAGCGCGAGATGCTCGGCCTGTACGTCTCGGCCCACCCGCTGGACGGCGCCGAGCGGATCCTGCGCAAGCACGCCCCGAAACCGATCGCCGGGATCCTCGCCGACCCCCCGCGGGAGGGCGAGATCGTCATCTCCGGGCTGATCACGTCGCTCGAGCGGCGGGTCAACAAGAAGGGCGAGCCCTGGGCGATCTGCACGGTCGAGGACATGGACGCCTCGCTCGAGGTGCTGTTCTTCCCGAAGTCGTACGCGCTGTTCGCGGGTGAGCTGATCGAGGACAACGCGGTGCTGGTCAAGGGCCGGGTCAACTGGCGCGAAGACAAGATGTCGGTCTTCGGCGGCGGCCTCGCGACGCTGGACCTGTCCGAGGTCGGCACGGGCAACGGCGACGACGAACCCCCGCTGGTGCTCCTGGCCGCGGCCGAGAAGATCGACCAGTCGGTGGTCAGCGAGCTGCGGTCGACGCTGCTGGCCCACAAGGGCGAGACGCCGGTGCACCTCAAGCTGGTGGGGAAGAACCAGACGGTCTTCGCCCTCTACGACTACCCGGTCAAGGTCAGCTCCATGCTGATCGGCGAGCTCAAGGGCATCCGGGGCATCACCGCGTCGACGTGAGCCGCCGAACGGCGGGGTCCGCGGGCGCACAACGCGCGCGGATCCCGCCTTTCGTGTTTGCTGGGTGGGTATCCCCGGCCCGTGAGCATCCGTGAGGTCCGCCCGTCGATGAACTCCTCCGAACCCGATCCGCGGCGCTGGAAAGCGCTCGCCGTCTCCTTGACCGCCGGGTTCATGGGTCTGCTCGACGTCAGCATCGTCAACGTCGCCCTGCCGTCGATGCAGTCCGGGCTGCACGCGAGCAGCGGCGGGATCCGCTGGGTCGTCTCCGGGTACGCGCTGGCGTTCGGGCTGGTCCTGGTCACCGGCGGCCGGCTCGGCGACGCGTTCGGCCGCCGGAACATGTTCCTCGGCGCCCTCGCCGCGTTCGTCGTCACCAGCGCGCTGGCCGGCGCGGCGCCGAACGAGACGACGCTGGTGCTCGCGCGGCTCGCCCAGGGCGTGGCCGCGGGCATGCTCACCCCGCAGAACACCGGCCTGATCCAGGACCTCTTCCGCGGCGCCGAGCGCGGCCGCGCGTTCGGGATGTTCGGCGCCGTCGTCGGCATCTCCACGGCGGTCGGCCCGATCCTCGGCGGCGTGATCCTGGCGGTCTTCGGCGCCCAGGACGGCTGGCGCTGGGTGTTCTACGTCAACGTCCCGATCGGCGTGCTCGCGTTCGCGCTCGGCCTGCGCCTGCTGCCACGCAGCGAGAAACGCCAGGTCAGGCTGCGGACCGAGATCGACTTCGTCGGCATCGCGCTGCTCGCGGTCGCCGTCCTCGGCGTCCTGCTCCCGGTCGTCGAATCCGACGCCGACGGCCCCGCGCGGCTGTGGTGGATGTTCGTCGTCGCGCTCGTCTTCGGCGCCGCGTTCGTGCGCTGGGAGCACTCGGTCGTCCGCCGCGGCCGGTCGCCGCTGCTGGACACCCGGCTGTTCACCGGCACGCCCGGCTACGCCACCGGTGCCGCGGTCGGCGCGATCTACTTCTGCGGGTTCGCCGGGATCTGGCTGGTCTTCGCGATGTTCTTCCAGCAGGGCCTGGGCTACACGCCGTTGCAGTCCGGCCTGTCGGTGACGCCGTTCGCGCTCGGCTCGGCGGTGTCCGCGGCCGTCGCCGGGCGGCTGGTGCCCCGCTTCGGCCGCCGGCTCACCGTCACCGGGCTGGGCATGGTCGCGCTCGGCCTGCTCGCCGTCGCGCTGCTGGCCGAGCTGGTCCCGCCGTCGGCGGCCGGGTGGGCGTTCGCGCTGCCGCTGCTGTTCGCCGGGGTCGGCGGCGGGATGGTGATCTCGCCGAACACGACGTTGACGCTGGAGTGCGTGCCGGTCCGGATGGCCGGCGTCGCGGGCGGTGCGCTGCAGACGGGGCAGCGCATCGGCACGGCGATCGGCACCGCGGTGCTCGCGTCGGTGTTCGGCGCGGTCGTCGGCAGCGCGGCCGGCTACCCGCCGGCGCTCACCGTCGCGCTCGGCTGCGCGGTCGTCCTGACGTGCGGCGCGCTCGTCCTCGCCGTCGCCGAGCTCCGGGCGCGGCGCCACCGAGCGGACGAGGACGACCGCGAAGCCCGTGAGACCGCGACGTCGGCGGCTGACGTGCACCGGGGCTGAGACACTACTTTCCGCAGATTCGCGATGCTCCATCCGAGTGACGAGCACGGAAAGACACTGGTGCTACACAGAGCAACCAGGTAGATCTTATGGAGCCTTCACTGCGCGGCTTCGGCTACCGACAGTGGCAATCGGTCGGCCACCCGGGGATGGGGTGACCGGCTCGAGCGATCGGGGCGTCCGGAGTTCTCAGGAATGGACACACTCGGTCACCTTCCGTCCAGTGGGTGTCGGCGTCCGCGGGGGACCGTCCGGCACTCGCGGAAGGGCTGCCCATCGGTGCCCGCCGGCGCGTGACGGCGGCGGGCGGGCCCGGGTGAGGGGGAACCGGGCCCGCCCGTTCTTCGTGTCGTGCTTCCACCTCGCTCGTGATCATGTTGGGATGACCGCGTCCGACAGGCACGACACCGGGAGCTTCGATGACCCAGCAGCCGTCGCGGCCGGAGAGCCGGCTCCGGGTGTGGTACCGGCCGATGCGCTCCCGCGACAGCGGTGAGCACCACCGCGTCGCGACGCCATTGGAGCTGCTCTTCGACCTGTGCTTCGTGGTCGCCGTCGGACAGGCCGCGGCTTCGCTGCACCACGCGCTGGCCGAGGGGCACGCCGTCCACGGCGTCTCGTCGTTCGCGATGGTGTTCTTCGCGATCTGGTGGGGCTGGCTGAACTTCAGCTGGTTCGCCTCGGCGTTCGACACCGACGACGTCCCGTACCGGCTGGCCACGCTCGTGCAGATCGCCGGCGGCCTGACCGTCGCGGCTTCGGTGTCGAGCGCGTTCGAAGGCGACTTCCGGCTGACGATCGTCGGCTACGTGCTGATGCGGCTGGCGATGGTGTTCCAGTGGCTGCGGGCCGCGCGGGCGGACCCGGGCTGCCGCCCGGCGGCGCTGCGGTACGCGACCGGGATCGCGGTGGTCCAGGTGCTTTGGGTGTCCTACCAGTGGCTGCCGCAGGCGGTGCGGGTCGGCGCCTTCGTCGTGTTCGCGGTGCTGGAGATGGCCGTTCCCGTCTGGGCGGAAAGCCGGCACCGCACCACGTGGCACCCCCACCACATCGCCGAGCGGTACGGCCTGTTCACCCTGATCGTGCTCGGCGAGGTGATCCTCAGCGCGACGAACGCGATCAAGGAGGGCAACGCGGAGCCGGGGCACACCGGCGCGCTGGTCTCACTGGCCGCGGCCGGGCTGGTGCTCGTGTTCTCCATGTGGTGGCTGTACTTCGACCGGCCGGGGCACGCGCGGCTGATCCGCCGCCCGACCATGTTCACGTCGATGAGCTGGGGTTACGGCCACTACCTCATCTTCGCCTCCGTCGCGGCCGTCGGGGCGGGCCTCGAGGTGGCGGTCGCCTACGACACGGGGACGCTGCACGGGCTCGGCGGGGTGGCCGCCGCGTTCCCGACCACGGTGCCGGTCGCGGTCTTCCTGCTGAGCGTGTGGCTGCTGCACATCGGGCCGACCAACGAGTGCCGTCCGATCGCCATCGGCTTCCCGGTGACGGCGGTGCTCGTCCTGGCGGCGTCGTTCACGCCGGCGCCGATCCACGTCGCCGCGGTGCTGACGGCCGCGCTCGTCGCGCTGACGGTCGTCGCGACCCACGGGCGGCCTCAACCCGCTTGATCGCGGATCGGTGCAGGTCAGCGGCCTGGCGCGAAAAAGGGGACCCCCCTGTGCGAGGCGTTTCGGGGGCATGTAAAGTTCTCCAAGTCGCCAGGGAAACCGGGCGGCCGCCGGGAACACGAACCAAGCTCCCACGATCGTGGTAGAGTGGGTGGTCCCGAACCAGGGTGGTATCCCTGGAACAAAGCTTGAAACAAAAGCCGAAGACCAAGGCGCTTGGCGGCGCGGCGGTCCGAAGTGTGTTGCTTGAGAACTCAACAGTGTGCTAGTGAACTAAGCCAGTAGAGCTTATTTTTGAACCTCGTATGAGGTTCCTTTGAGAGCATTAATTTGCCTCGATTAAACTGTTCATTGTTGGAGAGTTTGATCCTGGCTCAGGACGAACGCTGGCGGCGTGCTTAACACATGCAAGTCGAACGCTGAACCGGTTTCGGCCGGGGATGAGTGGCGAACGGGTGAGTAACACGTGGGTAATCTGCCCTGCACTCTGGGATAAGCCTTGGAAACGGGGTCTAATACCGGATATCACTTTCTCTCGCATGGGAGAGGGTTGAAAGTTCTGGCGGTGCAGGATGAACCCGCGGCCTATCAGCTTGTTGGTGGGGTAGTGGCCTACCAAGGCGACGACGGGTAGCCGGCCTGAGAGGGTGACCGGCCACACTGGGACTGAGACACGGCCCAGACTCCTACGGGAGGCAGCAGTGGGGAATATTGCACAATGGGCGAAAGCCTGATGCAGCGACGCCGCGTGAGGGATGACGGCCTTCGGGTTGTAAACCTCTTTCGCCAGGGACGAAGCGCAAGTGACGGTACCTGGATAAGAAGCACCGGCTAACTACGTGCCAGCAGCCGCGGTAATACGTAGGGTGCGAGCGTTGTCCGGATTTATTGGGCGTAAAGAGCTCGTAGGCGGTTTGTCGCGTCGGCCGTGAAATCTCCACGCTTAACGTGGAGCGTGCGGTCGATACGGGCAGACTTGAGTTCGGTAGGGGAGACTGGAATTCCTGGTGTAGCGGTGAAATGCGCAGATATCAGGAGGAACACCGGTGGCGAAGGCGGGTCTCTGGGCCGATACTGACGCTGAGGAGCGAAAGCGTGGGGAGCGAACAGGATTAGATACCCTGGTAGTCCACGCTGTAAACGTTGGGCGCTAGGTGTGGGCGACATCCACGTTGTCCGTGCCGTAGCTAACGCATTAAGCGCCCCGCCTGGGGAGTACGGCCGCAAGGCTAAAACTCAAAGGAATTGACGGGGGCCCGCACAAGCGGCGGAGCATGTGGATTAATTCGATGCAACGCGAAGAACCTTACCTGGGCTTGACATGCGCCAGACATCCCCAGAGATGGGGCTTCCCTTGTGGTTGGTGTACAGGTGGTGCATGGCTGTCGTCAGCTCGTGTCGTGAGATGTTGGGTTAAGTCCCGCAACGAGCGCAACCCTTATCCTACGTTGCCAGCGCGTTATGGCGGGGACTCGTGGGAGACTGCCGGGGTCAACTCGGAGGAAGGTGGGGATGACGTCAAGTCATCATGCCCCTTATGTCCAGGGCTTCACACATGCTACAATGGCTGGTACAGAGGGCTGCGATACCGCGAGGTGGAGCGAATCCCTTAAAGCCGGTCTCAGTTCGGATCGCAGTCTGCAACTCGACTGCGTGAAGTCGGAGTCGCTAGTAATCGCAGATCAGCAACGCTGCGGTGAATACGTTCCCGGGCCTTGTACACACCGCCCGTCACGTCATGAAAGTCGGTAACACCCGAAGCCCATGGCCCAACCCCGTAAGGGGAGGGAGTGGTCGAAGGTGGGACTGGCGATTGGGACGAAGTCGTAACAAGGTAGCCGTACCGGAAGGTGCGGCTGGATCACCTCCTTTCTAAGGAGCACAACACATCCATGTTCCCGGGATTCCCGGATTCAGAGCGTGGGGTGGGCGCGGTTTAACATCCGAACGTGGTGTTGCCGGGCTTGCTCAAGGAATCGTGGAACTACTGGTTATGGCTTGTTCTGGTTGGCAATGCCTCGGTGAGTACTACGGACTTGTCCGTGTGGAAAGCAGGGCCGGCGCCTGGAGGGCAAGTTGTTCATTGGCACGCTGTTGGGTCCTGAGGCAACACGCCTGGGGCTAACCCCCCGAGGGACGTTTTGTTTCTGGTGTGGTGTTTGAGAACTGTAGAGTGGATGCGAGCATCTTTGTGGTCAAGTTGTTAAGGGCACATGGTGGATGTCTTGGCTTCAGGAGCCGATGAAGGACGTAGGAGGCTGCGATAAGCCTCGGGGAGCTGTCAACCGAGCTGTGATCCGAGGATTTCCGAATGGGGAAACCCAGCACCAGTGATGTGGTGTTACCCGCACCTGAATATATAGGGTGTGTGGAGGGAACGCGGGGAAGTGAAACATCTCAGTACCCGTAGGAAGAGAAAACAAAAGTGATTCCGTGAGTAGTGGCGAGCGAAAGCGGAAGAGGCTAAACCATGCACATGTCAAGCTGTCAGGCGTTGTGTGTGTGGTGTTGTGGGACCCAGCGTCGAGGATCTGACAGTCCTCGGAATGATTACTCGTGTTAGTGGAACGCCTTGGGATGGGCGGCCGGAGTGGGTGAGAGCCCCGTACGCGAAAACACGGTGTGGATTGTTTGTTTGGTGTTCCCGAGTAGCAGCGAGCTCGTGGAATTTGCTGTGAATCTGCCGGGACCACCCGGTAAGCCTAAATACTTCCTGAAGACCGATAGCGGACGAGTACCGTGAGGGAAAGATGAAAAGTACCCCGGGAGGGGAGTGAAAGAGTACCTGAAACCGTGTGCCTACAAGCCGTCAGAGCCTGCTTTGTTGGGTGATGGCGTGCCTTTTGAAGAATGAGCCTGCGAGTTAGTGCTGCGTGGCGAGGTTAACCCGTGTGGGGTAGCCGTAGCGAAAGCGAGTCTGAATAGGGCGAATGAGTCGCGTGGTCTAGACCCGAAGCGGAGTGATCTACCCATGGCCAGGGTGAAGCGACGGTAAGACGTCGTGGAGGCCCGAACCCACTTAGGTTGAAAACTGAGGGGATGAGCTGTGGGTAGGGGTGAAAGGCCAATCAAACTCCGTGATAGCTGGTTCTCCCCGAAATGCATTTAGGTGCAGCGTCACGTGTTTCTTGTTGGGGGTAGAGCTACTGGATGGTCTAGGGGCCTTACCGGGTTACCGAAATCAACCAAACTCCGAATACCAATAAGTGAGAGCGTGGCAGTGAGACGGCGGGGGATAAGCTTCGTCGTCGAGAGGGAAACAGCCCAGAACACCAGCTAAGGCCCCTAAGTGTGTGCTCAGTGGGAAAGGATGTGGGATTGCCCAGACAACCAGGAGGTTGGCTTAGAAGCAGCCACCCTTGAAAGAGTGCGTAATAGCTCACTGGTCAAGTGGTCCTGCGCCGACAATGTAGCGGGGCTTAAGCACACCGCCGAAGCTGTGTCATTGACACATGAGATCCGCTTCGCTCCTTGAGAGTGTTGTGTAGTCGTGTTGATGGGTAGGGGAGCGTCCTGCATCCAGGGAAGCCACGGTGGAAACCAGTGGTGGAGGGTGTGGGAGTGAGAATGCAGGCATGAGTAGCGAATGCAGAGTGAGAAACTCTGCCGCCGGATGACCAAGGGTTCCTGGGCCAGGCTAATCCGCCCAGGGTAAGTCGGGACCTAAGGCGAGGCCGACAGGCGTAGTCGATGGACAACGGGTTGATATTCCCGTACCCGAGCATGTGCGCCCATGACGAGGCGTTTGATACTAACCACCCAAAGCCGCGTCCCAATGTCTTCGGACGGAGGGGTGTGTGTGGAGCGTGGGACCTGATTTCGTAGTAGTCAAGCGATGGGGTGACGCAGGAAGGTAGCTCCGCCAGGCGATGGTTGTCCTGGTGTAAGCGTGTAGGAGAAAGCATAGGCAAATCCGTGCTTTATATACTCTGAGACGTGATGCGTAGCCGTTTGAGGCGAAGTAGAGTGATCCTATGCTGCCGAGAAAAGCCTCTAGTGAGTGCATGCACGGCCCGTACCCCAAACCAACACAGGTGGTCAGGTAGAGAATACCAAGGCGATCGGGTGAACTGTGGTTAAGGAACTCGGCAAAATGCCCCCGTAACTTCGGGAGAAGGGGGGCCAAACACCTTGAAGCCTTTTTCGGGCTAGGGGTGGGTGGCCGCAGAGACCAGCGGAAAGCGACTGTTTACTAAAAACACAGGTCCATGCGAAGTCGCAAGACGATGTATATGGACTGACGCCTGCCCGGTGCTGGAACGTTAAGAGGACCGGTTAGCCTTTCGGGGCGAAGCTGAGAATTTAAGCGCCAGTAAACGGCGGTGGTAACTATAACCATCCTAAGGTAGCGAAATTCCTTGTCGGGTAAGTTCCGACCTGCACGAATGGCGTAACGACTTTCCGGCTGTCTCAACCACAGGCCCGGCGAAATTGCACTACGAGTAAAGATGCTCGTTACGCGCGGCAGGACGGAAAGACCCCGGGACCTTTACTATAGTTTGGTATTGGTTTTCGGTTCGGCTTGTGTAGGATAGGTGGGAGACTGTGAAGTGGTCACGCTAGTGGCTGTGGAGTCGTTGTTGAAATACCACTCTGGTCGAATTGGGAATCTGAACCTCGGGCCATGATCTGGTTCAGGGACAGTGCCTGATGGGTAGTTTAACTGGGGCGGTTGCCTCCTAAAGAGTAACGGAGGCGCCCAAAGGTTCCCTCAGCCTGGTTGGCAATCAGGTGTTGAGTGCAAGTGCACAAGGGAGCTTGACTGTGAGACAGACATGTCGAGCAGGGACGAAAGTCGGGACTAGTGATCCGGCACCACCTGGTGGAAGGGGTGTCGCTCAACGGATAAAAGGTACCCCGGGGATAACAGGCTGATCTTGCCCAAGAGTCCATATCGACGGCATGGTTTGGCACCTCGATGTCGGCTCGTCGCATCCTGGGGCCGGAGTAGGTCCCAAGGGTTGGGCTGTTCGCCCATTAAAGCGGCACGCGAGCTGGGTTTAGAACGTCGTGAGACAGTTCGGTCCCTATCCGCCGCGCGCGTAGGATACTTGAGGAAGGCTGTCCCTAGTACGAGAGGACCGGGACGGACGAACCTCTGGTGTGCCAGTTGTCCCGCCAGGGGCATGGCTGGTTGGCCACGTTCGGAAGGGATAACCGCTGAAGGCATCTAAGCGGGAAGCCTGTTCCAAGATGAGGTATCCCACCCTTTGTGGGTTAAGGCCCCCAACAGACCATTGGGTTGATAGGCCAGAAATGGAAGCACAGTAATGTGTTGTCGAGTTGACTGGTACTAATAGGCCGAGGACTTGCCCACGAAGATGTTACGCATCCACTCTACAGTTCTGAAACACCACACGTTGTGTGTGTTGTTTCGTAGTGTTTCGGTGGTTATAGCGTCAGGGAAACGCCCGGTCCCATTCCGAACCCGGAAGCTAAGCCTGACAGCGCCGATGGTACTGCAACCGAAGGGTTGTGGGAGAGTAGGACACCGCCGAACTTACTTCGGAAGAGGGGCCTGGGCCCGGTCGAGACGCAAGTCTCCCGGCCCAGGCCCCCTTTTTCTATCCCCAAACACCGACGGACCACACCGACCGACCCTCCCGACACACGCCCCGACTGCCTGGGTACGCGAGTCGGCCGTCCGGGTACGCGAGCCGGCCGCCCGGGTACGCGAGTCGGCCACCCGGGTACGCGAGATCCGCTTCCAGTCACGCGAGTTCCGGCCCCCATCACGCGAGTCCCGCCGCGGATCACGCCAACGAGCCGGTTCGGCGGGGCTGATGCCCGCTCGAAGACGGGTGAAGCCGTCTGAGACACGGCTGATGCCCGCGGAATCACGGGAGATACGCGAAAGTGCTCGCTGGCACATGCGCGAACCAGCCTGCGGTCATTTGCCGAGATGACCCGGCTCGGGGCTTGCGGGATCCGGGACGGAACTCGCGTGATGGAAACCGGAAGTCGCGTGATCTGAGGCGGAACTCGCTTGGGTGGGGCGGCATCACGTGTGACTGGGCGGGCTTCTCGCGTGATCGGAGAGGCATCACGTGTGACTGGAGGGGCATCGAGGCTGGAGGGGCATCGAGGGCGGCGGAAGGGCGAGGCCGCGGGCAGGCCCACCGGAGTGGGGACAAAGAAAGGGGGCCAGGAGCAGAGCTCCTGACCCCCCTGACCCAAAGGCGGGTTACTTCAGGGCCGAGCCGGCTTGCCAGTCGGCCCAGGACTTGGACCAGTCGCCGTACAGGTCCCACACCGGGAGCTGGGGGCCGCCCGAGTTGGTCACCTCCACGACGTCACCCAGGCCCATGTTCTGGAAGAACCACTGCGCGTTCGCCCCGTTCAGGTTGATGCACCCGTGCGAGACGTTCGAGCTGCCCTGCTGCCCCACGCTGTTCGGGTTCTCGTGGACGAACTCGCCGTCGTTGGAGATGCGCTCGGACCACTTCTCGTCCGAGCGGTAGGCCTTCGGGTCCGGCGGGCAGACGCCGTACGTGCACGAGTCCATCGTGTAGTTGGCCTGCTTGTCCGAAATGACGTGCGCGCCCAAATGCGTCGGCGTCGCGTCCTTGCCCATCGAGATCGGCATCGACTTCACCATCGCGCCGTTGTGGAAGATCTGCATCTGCTCGGTGTTCCCGTCCGCCTTCGCGATCCAGGAATCGTGCACCTTGTACGTTTCCGTGCGATCTTCCGCGCCGAACACGCCGCCGCCGAAATCGACGCCGTAGATGTTCGCCGTCACCTTCAGGGTGGTGCCGGCCTTCCAGTACTCCTTCGGCCGGTAGTGGACGTTCGAATCATCGATCCAGTACCAGCTGCCCTCCTGCTTCGGCGTCGACTCCACCGTCAGGGCCTTCTCGACCGCCGCCTTGTTCTTCACGGCGACCTTGCCGAAGCTGAACACGATCGGCTGCCCGACGCCGACGCCGGTGCTCGCCACCGCGGACGGTGCCGGGATCAGGTTGGCGTTCGCCTGCTTCTTCGGCGCGATCGTGGTGATCTGGTTGTCCTGCTCGATCGGCTTCCCGTCGGCGCCCTGGGCGTGCGCGACGATCTTGTACGTCGCGCCGTAGCCGAGCGGCTCGCTCGTCGTCCAGCTCGACCCGTCGGCCGCGAGCTTGCCGGCGACCGTCTTCCCCTTGGCGGTGTTGGTCACCGTGACGTCGAGGAGCTTCCCGTTGGCCGCCTTGACGACGATCGGTGTCGCCGGGTTCACCCCCGTGCCGCCCGCGGGTTCGAACGTCACCGCCACCGGCGTGCTCGACGCCGACGCGGACCCCGACGCCGGCGCCCCACCGGTGGGCGAACCACCGTCGTCACCGGACGAGCAGGCGGAAAGCAGCAGTGCTCCGGCGAGGATTCCGGCCACCGAAAGTAAAATCTTCTTGGGGAGCATATTGTCTCTTTTTTAGAAATTGGGATCGGCGGGCATTCGTCATCAAAACTACGCGATAGCGATGACGTCCTTACCGGCGGTTCGGTGCATCGGCGTGACGCGGATCACGTGATGACGAGCCCCGGAGCGCCGTAAAGTCCCGGCCCGTTCACCGAAACCTCGCCGAGGTACTCCCGCGCGGCCGTGTACGCCTCGTCCGCCAGTGCTTCCGTGTGCCCGAAATCGAGGGGGTTCACACGTACCGGTGCCGGGCCCGGCAGGTAGAGCACCGGCACCTGCGCGGCCGCGAGCGGCGCTTCCAGCACGGCCTGGTTCCGCATGCTGATCATCGCGGTGAACATCATCACCTCGGCGAACGTCTTCGGGGCGCCCGGCATCTTCCCGGGGAACGCGCAGTCGAGCACCACCAGCGACTTCGCGCCCATGGCCAGCGCCTGCCGCATCGGCACGTTCGCGACGAGCCCGCCGTCGTACAGCAGCCGGCCCTCGTGCTCCACCGGCGGGAAGATCCCCGGGATCGCGCAGCTCGCCAGCAGCGGCTCGAGCAGCCGCCCGGAGCGGATCAGCAGTGGCTCGGCCGTGTCGACCTGCGTCGTGACGACGCCGAGCGGCAGCGCCAGGTCCTCGAAGCGCGTTTCGGCGCCGAGGTGGTCGGCGATGATCGCCGTCAGGCCGCTGTTGGGGAACAGGTGCGTCTTGCTCTGCGTCAGCGTCCGGACGCGGCTCAGCACGCCGCCGGGGAACGCCTCGTCGCGCGTCATGTGCGCCCAGATGCCGTGCAGCCGCGCGAGGGTGTCGTCCCCGGGCACGGCCAGCACGGCCGCGTTGAGCGAGCCGACCGACGTGCCCGCCACCAGGTCCGGCCGGATCCCGGCCTCGGTCAGCGCGCGCAGCATGCCGACCTGCATCGCGCCGAGGCTGCCGCCACCGCCGAGGACGAAGCCGACCGGCCGGGGAAGATCCGCGAGACTCATACCGCCGAATGTAGTAAGCCCGACTTTCGCAGGTCGTGCCGGCCGTGAAGACGGCGTTAGCCTGCTGGGTGTGGCCGAGCTGGAGCTGCGCCATCTCAGGGCCGTCCGCGCCGTCGCGGACGGCGGCAGTGTGAGCCGCGCCGCCACCGTGCTCGGCGTCAGCCAGCCCGCGCTCACCGCGCAGCTCAAGCGGATCGAGCGGATCCTCGGCGGCGAGCTGTTCGTCCGCGGCCCCAGCGGCGTCCGCCCGACCGAGCTCGGCCGGTTCGTCCTCGCCCGCGCCGACGCGCTGCTGTCCGACATGCAGGCCCTCGTCGCGACCGCCCGGCGCCACGGCGAAAGCGGGTCCGAGACCCTCCGCATCGGGTACGTGCCGCTGCTCATCATCGGCCGGTTCATCGAGGAGCTGGGGGAGCGGCTGCTGGACGTCGACGTCGAGACGTACGCCGAACCGGCGTCGCTGACCCTGCTGAAGCTGCTCTCGACCGGCCGGGTCGACGTCGCCCTGCTGGAACGGTTCGACGGCACCGAGGCGCACCACTTCGCCGGGCTGGCCGTGCGGACGCTCGCCACCGAGCCGATCTTCGTCGGGATCGCCGACGGCCACCCGGCGATCCGCGACGGCGTCGTCGACCTCGCCGACCTGGCCGGCTGCGACTGGATCCTGCCGCCCCCGCACGAAAACTGCGTGCGCGTGCGCTTCCTGCAGGCTTGCGCGGCCGCCGGGTTCACCCCGCGCGTGCGGCACTTCACGTCCGAGGCGGGCACCGCGGGCACGCTGATCGCCCAGGGCGCGGTCTGCCTCGCGCAGGCGGCTTCGGCGCCGCCGCCCGGGCTGGTCGCGCTGCCGCTGGCGGGCGACCCGCTGTGGACGACGCTGCTGTTCGCGACGCGGGAGGACGACGCCCGGACGCCGACGACCGCCGAGGTGTTCCGGTGCGCCGAAGCCGCGTATGCCGCGTCACGGCAACGGAATCCGCACTTCGCGCGCTGGTGCCGGGAACATTCGCTGGCGGTCGCCCGATAGGCGGCATAACGCCGGTGTTATCCCCGCTGGGATTACTGCCCGGCGCGGCAACGGGAGAAGCTCACGAAGTCCCCACCTGTTGCCGACAAGGAGCAACGAATGCACTTCAGACGAGCAATGGCGCTCGGCGCACTGTGCGTGGCCCTCACCGGCCTGCTCTCCCCGCCCGCGAGCGCGACGACCGAGGCGACCACGCTGTCGATCAGCCAGCTGGTCCAGGAGCAGAACCAGTGGTGCTGGGCCGCGAGCGGCCTGACCATCGCCCGGTTCCTCGGCTACGGCACCAGCGTCAGCCAGAACACCTTCTGCGACTACTCCCGCGGCTACCCGGCCGGTTCGCAGTGCCCCAACCAGCCCGGCGAGCTGACGTACGTGCAGCGCGGCTACCAGGCGCTCGGGCTGCGGCCCGGCACGGTCACCGGGGCGCTCAGCCTGTCCTCGGTGCAGACCGAGATCGGCGCGCGGCGCCCGATCGAGACGGGCATCTACTGGACCGCCGGCGGCGGGCACGCCCAGGTGATCTACGGCTACGACTCGAGCGGGCTCGTCTACTACGGCGACCCGTGGCCGAGCAGCCGGCGCTACAGCGCGATGGCGTACTCGAGCTACGTCCGCAATGGACAGTTCCAGTGGGCGCAGTCCCTCTACCGGATCGGGGCGTGAGATGAACCTCTTCCGTGGACTCGTCACGCTCTTCGCGGGCGCCGCGCTGGTGCTCGGTTTCGGTGGCACGGCTTCGGCTTCTTCGCCGGACGACGTCGCGGCGGCCAAGCAGGCGGTCGCCGCGGCGGACACCCAGCTTTCGGCGTTCTTCGGCCAGCTCGACGCTCGCGCCGGAGTCGCGCGCGCCGTGGCCGCGCAGGCGCCCGAAGTGGACAGTGAACCGGTGAGCGTCTACTCGCTCGATCCCGCGTTCGTGGCCGGGACGCCGGGTGCGAAGCCGGCGTCGTTCGCCTACTTCGCGGTGCGCGCCTCCGCTTCGACGGGCCGCCAGGCGACGGTGTGGGTGACGCGGGAAGCGGCCGGCTGGACCGCGACCAACTTCACCACCGGCACCGAGGAGCTGACCTTCCCCGCGCAGGCGCACGGCGACCTCGTGTTCACCGAACCGCAGGTCAACGCGTGGTACCGGGTGCGCGACGGCCGCGTGCTGCCGCTCAACGACCCGGCCCGGCAGCGGGTCGGCGACGGCGTCACGCTGCCGGCGTACCAGGGGCTGGTGCACCGCCTCTACGGCGACAAGCTGCCTGGTTCGGCCTACCGGGCCCAGGGCAAGCTCGGCGGGTACGACCTCGCCGCGCCCGCTCCGGCACCCGTGCCGGGTCCCGGTTCCTGGCCGTTCGTCGCCGGTGGGGCGCTCCTGGCGCTCGGCTTGATCGGCTGGGCCACCGGCAGGGCGGCGCGCGCCCGCCGCTGACGCCGGGAGGGTGCGGCCCGGGAGACCGGGCCGCACCCTCAGGGCACGCGTTCCGGTTCGCGTTCGGGCTCCGCGAGGACCTTGCGCTTCTTCAAGCGCAGCAGGAAGAACACCGCCGCGGCCGCGAGGACGCCGACGACGATCAGGCCGCCGGTGTTGAGGGTGCCTTCGATGCGTTTGGCCGCCTCGCCCAGCGCCGCACCGATGCCGATGTGGACCAGCGACCAGCAGAACGCGCCCGCCGCGGCGGCCGGCAGGAACTTGCGGAACGACAGCCCCGAAGTGCCGGCCGCGGCCGGGGTCAGCGTGCGGATCACCGGCAGGAAGCGGGCGAAGAACACCGCCCACGCGCCGCGGCGTTCGAGGACGGCGGTGGCCTTGTCCCAGGCGTCGAGGCCGTACTTGCGGATCAGCTTCGTCTCGCGCAGGCGGGGCCCGAAGCGGCGGCCGACGAAGTAGCCGAGCGCGTCGCCCGCCGTCGCGCAGACGGTGACGACCAGCCACAGCACCAGGAACCGCGTGACGGTGTTCGCCGTCGTCGCCGCGATGAGCAGCCCGGATTCGCCCGGGGCCAGGAAACCCAGCCCGATCGTGCACTCGGCGAACACCAGGCCGCCGGTCGCCGCGACGAGCCCCGGTTCCGGGAGTCCTTGCAACCAGCTGAGGAGGTCCGAAACCAGGGCCATGCGACCCACTTTACCGATCCTTTAAGGTCGGTGGTGTGGCGTCGGTCACCGTGCCAGCAGCGACGCGGCTTCCTGAGCGGCGGGACCTTCGACCGCGAGGTGCTGGAGGTTCTCGGGGAGGACCTCGCCGCGGTGGGCCTTGGTCTGGGCGTAGAGGCGTCCGGCGCGGTAGGACGAACGCACCAGCGGCCCGGCCATGACCCCGGCGAAGCCCATCGCCTCGGCAGCCTGCGAGTGCTCGACGAACTCCTCCGGCTTGACCCACCGATCCACCGGATGATGCCGCGGCGAGGGACGCAGGTACTGCGTGATCGTCAAAATCTCACACCCCGCCTCGACCAGGTCCCGCATCGCCGGAGCCACCTCGTCCGGGGTCTCCCCCATACCCAGGATCAGGTTCGACTTCGTCACCAGACCAGCCTCACGCGCCGCCGTGATGACCGCCAACGACCGCGCATACCGGAACCCGGGACGGATCCGCTTGAAAATCCGCGGCACCGTCTCCACGTTGTGCGCCAACACCTCCGGCCGCGACCCGAACACCTCAGCCAACTGCCCAGGATCAGCGTTGAAATCCGGGATCAACAACTCCACACCCGTACCCGGATTCAACGCATGAATCTGCCGCACGGTCTCCGCATACAGCCACGCACCACCATCCGGGAGATCGTCACGCGCCACACCAGTGACCGTCGAGTACCGCAACCCCATCGCCTGCACCGACTCGGCGACCTTCCGCGGCTCCGTCCGATCCAGCTCAGCCGGTTTACCCGTATCGATCTGGCAGAAATCACACCGGCGCGTGCACTGATCCCCACCGATCAGGAACGTCGCCTCCCGGTCTTCCCAACACTCGTAAATGTTGGGACAACCCGCTTCCTCACACACCGTGTGCAAACCCTCACGGCGCACCAGACCCTTGAGCTCGGTGAACTCCGGCCCCATCCGCACCCGCGTCTTGATCCACGGCGGCTTCTTCTCGATCGGCGTCTCACTGTTGCGAACCTCGAGACGCAACAGCTTCCGGCCTTCAGGCGCAGCACTCACGCCCTCAACCGTACGCCCGTCCGGGCTAAGCGGGGTCGGGGGTGATGCCGGTCAACTTCGCTGTGACGTCCCACAACCCGGCGCCCAGCGACTCGCTGCGCGCGGCGCTCAGCGGCCGCACCTTGACCGGGTGGCCGCGCATGCCGCCGAGGCCGCCCGGGGCGATGTAGTCGCCGCCCTCGACGCCGTCGGCGGTGGCCGCGTACAGCTGCGGAAGCGCGCCCTGGCGGACGTTCTGGGCGAACAGGGCCTCGCCGATCCGGTGGCCGCCGGCGATCACCGTGCGGACGACCGGGTTGGTGTACGAGCGCGCCATGCCGCTGCCGAGCCCGGTCGCGGTGTAGCCAGGGTGGGCGGCGACGCTGAGGACGTCGTCGCCGGCCGCGCGCAGCCGGCGGTCGAGTTCGAGGGCGAACACCTGGTTGGCGAGCTTCGACTGCCCGTACGCCGTCGCCGGGTTGTAGCGGCGGTGCTCGCCGTTGGGGTCTGCGAGGTCGATCCGGCCGCCGGTGGCGGCGAGGCTCGACAGCGCGACGACCCGGGCGTGCGTGCCGCCGCGGAGGGCGGGCATCAGCAACCAGGTCAGCGCCGCGTGGCCGAGGTGGTTGGTGCCGAACTGCAGCTCGAAGCCGTCGGCGGTGCGGCCGCGGGCGGTCGCCATCACGCCGGCGTTGTTGACCAGCAGGTCCAGCGCGTCGCCGGTGCGTTCCCGCACCGTGACGGCGGCCGCGCGCACCGACGCGAGCTCGCTCAGGTCCAGTGGGACGAGCTCGGGTGCGGCGCCCGCGGCGGCCGCGCGGACCTGCTCGAGGGCCTTCGCGCCGCGTTCGGCGGAGCGGCAGGCGAGGAGCACGCGGGCCCCCTTGCCCGCCAGCACCTCGGCGGTGCGCAGGCCGAGGCCGGAGTTCGCTCCCGTGACCAGGACGGTCCGGCCGGTCTGGTCGGAGATGTCGGCTTCGGTCCAGCGCTGGTTCATGGGACTACCTAACTCCATCCATGCCCCCGCCGCCGCCCTCAACGGAGACGCTTCGCGTCGCTGATCCGATTGTTACGCACTGGGCGCGAGCAGCCGCCGCAGATGTCCCATGACGGGACGGCGACGAGTGGACTCTTCGCGGCGCGTACGCAGCAGCGCCTCGAGCGCGTGGCCCACCTTGACGATCTCTTCGGCCGGCTCGCGCGGGTCGGCCAGCCCGGCCGTGACGGCGAGCATCCGCAGCTCGCCTTCGTGCATCCGGCGCAGGGACGCGTGCCGCTCGTACGCGCCGTCCAGCACCGCGCGCAGGGCGGCGTGCTCTTCGACAGCGGCTCGCCACGCGCGGGTGACGGCGTCGACGTGGTCGCCGAAGCCGTCGGCTTCGTCCGGGTCGACGACTTCGGCGCGCAGGCGTCCGCTCAGCACGCGCGTCCACTGGTACTGCAGGGCGGCCAGGACGTTCTCCTCGGTGCCGAAGTGCTCTTCGGCACCGGGAACCTCCGCCATCGGCAGCGGCGAGCCCGGGTTCCGGGCGGCCACGCGGACGGCGGCTTCGAGGATTTCCTGACGTCGGTAGAAGTCTGTCCAGCTCATCGTGGGGTTCCCCTTCCGTGGCCCGGGTCATACCGCGGGTCTGCGGCATACTCCCGGTACGGACCTGACCCGGTGAACATACCATGAGTATGGAGAGATCCTCCGGGCGTAAGGTTGTGAAGGTGGCGACAATGAGGTCCAGACGACTCGACTACTCCGAGTCGACGCGGTCCGCGCTGGTCGACAGCGCGGTCGAGCTGTTCACGAAACGCGGCTACGCGGGCACCTCGCTCGACGAGATCGCCAAGCGCGCGCGGGTGACGAAGGGTGCGCTGTACCACCACTTCAGCGGCAAGCAGGCGCTCTTCGAAGCGGCGTTCGACCAGGTCGAAAGCCACGTCTACGACCGGCTCGACAAGATCATGCACGGCGACGGCTCGCCGTGGGAGCGGGCTCTCGGCGGGCTCAACGCGTTCATCCGCAGCTGCCTCGACCCCGCCTACCAGCGGATCGCCATCCACGAGGCGCCGGTCGTCATGGGCTGGGAGCGCTGGCGCGAGGCCGAAGAGCGGTGCAGCTTCGGGCTCGTCCGGTCCGGGCTGCAGTCGCTGATCGACGCGGGCGAGGTCGAGCCGGTGCCGGTGGAGGTCACCGCGCGGCTGCTGTTCGGCGCGCTGTCGAGCGCGGCCACCGAGATCGCCAGCTCACCGGACCCGAAGAAGGTCGGCGCCGAAATCGAAGACGTGATCGTCCGCATGCTGGTCCGGCTGCGGCGCACCGAACCGGATGTCTCTATAGGCTGATCCTCGTGGACTTGAGGATCTTCACCGAGCCCCAGCAAGGGGCCAGCTACGACGACCTGCTGCGCGTCGCCAAGGCGACCGAAGCCGCCGGGTACGACGCCTTCTTCCGCAGCGACCACTACCTGAAGATGGGCTCGGCCGACGGCCTGCCCGGCCCGACCGACGCCTGGATCACCCTGGCCGGCCTGGCCAGGGAGACCACGCGGATCCGGCTCGGCACGCTCGTCACCGCGGCGACGTTCCGGCACCCGGGCCCGCTGGCCATCTCCGTCGCGCAGGTCGACCAGATGTCCGGCGGCCGCGTCGAGTTCGGCCTCGGCGCCGGCTGGTACGACGCCGAGCACGAGGCGTACGGCCTGACGCTGCCGCCGCTGAAGGAGCGCTTCGACCGCTACGCCGAGCAGCTCGAGATCGTCGCCGGCCTGTGGAAGACGCCGCCGGGCTCGACGTACTCCTTCGCGGGTTCGTACTACCGGCTGACGGATTCGCCGGCGCTGCCCAAGCCGGCGCAGCAGCCCGCGCCGCCGGTGATCATCGGCGGTGGTGGCAAGAAGCGCACCCCGGCGCTGGCCGCGCGGTTCGCCGACGAGTTCAACCTGCCCTTCGCCGATCCCGACACCGCGGCGGCGCAGTTCGCCCGCGTCGAGGCTGCGGCGCAGGAGATCGGCCGCGACCCGAAGGAGATCCTGCGGTCGGTCGCGCTGGTCATCGGCGTCGGCCGGGACGACGCGGAGGTCGGGCGCCGGGCGGCGGCGATCGGCCGGGACGTGCCGGAGCTGAAGGCGAGCGGCCTGGCCGGGACGCCCGCGGAGGTCGTCGACAAGATCGGGCAGTGGCGGGAGAAGACCGGGATCACCCGGGTCTACCTGCAGCTGCTGGACCTGTCCGACCTGGACCAGATCGACCTCATCGCCGCCGAGGTGGCGCCGCAGCTGGATTGAGCAGCCCCCGTTTTCCGCAGTAGCGGGAAGGGCTGACAGGTCCGGTTTCCTTGCCCGTGAAGGCCACCTGGTGTCCCCAGGTGGCCTTCACGGCGTTCAGTGCCTTCAGTTCTGCAGGGCGAAGGTGACGCCCGCGGCCTTCGGGGCCTCGGGGCGCGGCAGCCAGCGGTCCTCGCTCACCGGCAGCTCGCCTTCCAGCGCCGCCAGGACCGCGTCGCGGGCCAGCGGCAGCACCGCTTCCACGCTGACGTCGCGCTGCAGCTCGTACGACAGGGACGTCACGCCCGCGTCGCGGATGCCGCACGGGACGATGCTGTCGAACGCCTTCAGGTCCGCGTTGCAGTTCAGCTCGAAGCCGTGCATCGTCACGCCGCGCTGGACGCGGATGCCGATCGCCGCGATCTTGCGCTCGATCCCGCGGTCGTCGGCCGGGATCCAGACACCGCTGCGGCCCTCGACGCGCCCACTGGCCACGCCCAGCTGGTCGCACACGTGGATCAGGGCCTCCTCCAGCCGCCGCACGTAGTGCACGACGTCGATCGGGTCGGCGAGCTTCACGATCGGGTAGCCGACCAGCTGGCCCGGGCCGTGCCAGGTGATCTTGCCGCCGCGGTCGACGTCGATCACCGGTGTGCCGTCCGTGGGCCGGTCGGCGGGCTCGGTGCGCTTGCCCGCGGTGTACACCGACGGGTGCTGCAGCAGGAGCATCGTGTCGCCGCTCACGCCGTCGGCGCGGGCGGTGAGCCGGCTCCGCTGGAGCTCCCAGGCTTCGGTGTAGTCGATCGTGCCGAGCTCCCGGACGTCGACGGGCTCGGTGCTGGCGCGGCAGGAGGTGCGGGAAGAACTCACCCGTCGAGGCTACGCCCGTCACCCGGGGGAAGCAGCCGCAAGGCGCACGCTGAGAGCAGCCCGACACCGGTCACCGCCAGCACTGCGCCGATCGTGTCGGTGACCCAGTGCACCCCGAGCACGACGCGGCAGGCGGCCGACAGCACGGTCGCGACGGCGACGGCGACGGCCACCCGCCGGACCAGCCGCGGCCACAGCCACGCGCACAGCAGCAGGAGGACGAAACCCGTGCTCGCGACCGAAACGACGTGGCCGCTCGGGTAGCTCAGGTCCGGGTAGTCGCGCGGGCGTTCGCGCAGGAAGACCGGCTTGAACACCAGGCTGGTCAGCCGGCACAGCAGCAGCACGGCGGCGAGCCGCACGCACAACCCGACGTGGGCCCGGTCGCGCAGCGCCAAGGCGAGCAGCGCCGCGCCCAGGACGTAGGGGAGCACCGGCCCGAGGACGTCGCTCCCCGCCTGCGCGACCCGCCCGATCGGCTGGGTGTACGCGCTGTGCAGGGCGTGGGAAACCTCGACGTCGACGAAGAGCGGCTGCCGCGCCACGCCCAGCCCGAGCAGGACGAACGCGGCGCAGAGCACCACGCCGACGACGAGCCAGCGCTTGACCGGGACCGTCATGCCGCGGCGAGCGCGCTGTCCAGCGTCCGGTGCCGGAACTCGTACCCGGACCGCTCGAGCACGGCCGGGACGGCCCGCTGCCCGAACAACGCCATTTCCTCACCGGCCTGGCCGAGCACCGCCTTGAGCGCGATCCCGGGCACCCACCACGGCGCCGGCCGGTGCAGCGCGCGGCCGACGGCCCGCGTGAACTCGGCGTTGGTCACCGGGTCCGGGCCGGTCAGGTTCACCGGGCCGGCCAGGTTGTCGTGCGTCAGGGCGTGGACGATCGCGCCGACCTCGTCCTCCAGCGCGATCCACGGCATGTACTGGCGGCCGTCGCCGAGCCGCCCGCCCAGGCACAGCTGGAACAACGGCCGCAGCGTGCCGTACAGCCCGCCCTTCGCCGAGAGCACCAGTCCGGTCCGGATCTTCACGACGCGCGCGTCCCCCGCGGCCGCCGTCGCCGCTTCCCAGGCTTCGCAGAGTTCGGCGAGGAAACCGCGGCCGCGCGGCGCCGATTCGTCCACAGTGGAGTCACGCGTGTGGCCGTAGTACCCGACGGCGGACGCGTTGACCAGCACGCCGACGCCGTGTTCGGCGACGGCTTCGGCGAGCACCTCGGTCGGCTCGACCCGGCTGTCGGTGAGCTCCTGCTTGCGCATCGCGCTCCACCGGCCGGGGAACAGCGGCTTGCCGCCCAGGTTCACGACGGCGTCCACGCCCTCGAAGGCGCCGCTCGCGATGGTGCCCGACGGCGGGTCCCAGCGGAACTCGCCGCCTTCGCGCGCCTCCCGCCGCACCAGCCGGCGCACCTCGTGCCCCTCGCGCCGCAGGCGTTCGCCCAGCGCCGACCCGATCAAGCCGCTCGCCCCGGCGATCAGTACTCGCATGCCTCGATCGTTGCGCATCCGCTGAGCGCGCGCACGTTCGGCCCGGATGCGGCGAAGGCCGCCACGGGGAGCCCGTGGCGGCCTTCGTCAGTACGGCTCAGAGACCGAGCTCGTCCTCGAAGTTGCCCTCTTCCAGACGCTGCTTGATCGTCATGAGGAAGCGGCCCGCGTCGGCCCCGTCCACCAGGCGGTGGTCGTAGGTCAGCGGGAGGTACGCCATCGACCGGATCGCGATGGTGTCGTTGCCGTCGGCGTCGGTGGCGACCACCGGGCGCTTGACGACCGCGCCGGTCCCGAGGATGCCGGACTGCGGCTGCACGATGATCGGCGTGTCGAACAGGGCGCCGACGCTGCCGATGTTGGTGATGGAGAACGTGCCACCGGACAGCTCGTCGGGCTTGATCTGGTTGGCCCGGGCCCGCCCCGCCAGGTCGGCGATGCGGTGCGCGAGACCGGCCAGGCTCAGCTCACCGGCGTCGTGGATCACGACCGAGAGCAGGCCGCGCTCGGTGTCCACCGCGATGCCCAGGTGCACGGCGCCGTGGTAGGTGATCTCCTTCGTGTCCTCGTTGTAGGACGCGTTGACGTTCGGGTGCTGCTTGAGCGCCTCGACCGTGGCCTTCGCGAAGAACGGCAGGAACGTCAGGTTGACGCCCTCGCGCTCCTTGAAGGCCGCCTTCGCCCGCTGCCGCAGCTTGGCGATCTTGGTGACGTCGACCTCCTGGACCTGCGTGAGCTGCGCGGCGATCTGCAGCGACTCGCGGGTCTTGGTGGCCGTGATCTGGCGGATCCGGCTGGCCTTCTGCACGGTGCCGCGCAGGGCCTGGATCTCCGGGGAGACCGGGGCGGCCGGACGGGGAGCCGACGGAGCAGCGGCGGCGGGCGCCGGGGCCGCGGGGGCCGGGGCCTGCTCCTTCTGCTTCGCCTCGGCCGCGGCCAGGACGTCCTGCTTGCGGATCCGGCCGCCGACGCCGCTGCCGGTCAGCGACGTGAGGTCGATGCCGTGCTCCGACGCGAGCTTGCGGACCAGCGGCGTGACGTACGGGCCGTCCGCCGAGCCGTCCTTCGCCGCGGCGGCCGGGGCCGCCTCGGCCGCCTTCGCCGCCGGGGCGGCCTGCGGTTCGGGCTTCGGTTCCGGCTTGGGTTCCGGCTTCGGCTCGGGCTTCGACTCCTGGACCGGCTCCGGCTTGGGCTCGGGCTTCGGTTCCGGCTCGGGCTCGGGCTTGGTCTCGGCCTTCGGCGCCGCACCGGCGTCGCCGATCACGGCCAGGACGCCGCCGACCTCGACGGTCTCGTCCTCGCCCGCGCGGATCTCCAGCACCGTGCCGGCCACCGGCGACGGCACCTCGGTGTCGACCTTGTCGGTGGAGATCTCGAGCAGCGGCTCGTCGACCTCGACCGAGTCGCCGACCTGCTTCAGCCAGCGCGTGACGGTGCCCTCGGTGACGCTCTCGCCCAGCTCGGGCAGCTTCACCTCGGTGCCTTCGCCACCGGCGGCCGGCGCGGTGTCCGGCTTGCTCGGCGCGCTGTCCTGGGCCTGCGGCTCGGGCTCGTCCTGCGAGGGCTCCGGCTCGGGCTCGGGCTTCTGCTCTTCCTGCGCGGGGGCGGAGGACTCGGGCACGCCGCCGGACCCGTCGTCGATGACGGCGAGCTCGGCGCCGACCTCGACGGTCTCGTCCTCGGCGGCGCTGATCTTCACGACCGTGCCCGCCACCGGGGAGGGCACCTCGGTGTCGACCTTGTCGGTCGAGATCTCGAGCAACGGCTCGTCGACCTCGACGGTGTCGCCCTCCTGCTTAAGCCACCGGGTGACGGTGCCTTCGGTGACGCTCTCCCCGAGCTCCGGCAGTGTGACGGAGTAGGCCATCGTTCGCTGACTCCTCTTTCAAGATTCTGCGTGGTCTGGATTCTGCTGGTGGGACGTCAGCTGTGCACGTGCAGCGGCTTGCCGGCCAGGGCAAGGAACGCTTCACCGAGGGCCTCGGTCTGGGTGGGGTGGGCGTGGATGAGCGGGGCGACGTCCTCGGGGAAGGCCTCCCAGCTGTAGATCAGCTGCGCTTCGCCGATCAGCTCGCCGACGCGGTCACCCACCATGTGTACACCCACGACCGGGCCGTCCGGCGCCTTGACCAGCTTGACCCCGCCCGAGGTCTTGAGGATCTGGCTCTTGCCGTTGCCGCCGAGGTCGTAGGTGAAGGTCGTGACGTCCGCGCCGTACTTGTCCTTGGCCTGCGATTCGGTCAGCCCGACCGACGCGACCTCGGGGTGCGAGTAGGTGACCCGCGGGATGCCGCTCTCGTCGATCACGCGCGGGTTCTGCCCGGCGATCTCCTCGGCGACGAAGATGCCCTGCTGGAAGCCGCGGTGCGCGAGCTGCAGGCCGGGGACGATGTCGCCGACGGCGTAGACGTTCGGCAGGTTGGTGCGCAGCCGCTCGTCGGTGAGGACGAAGCCGCGCTCGATCTTGACGCCGGCCTCCTCGTAGCCGTGGCCCGCCGAGTTCGGCCCGCGGCCGACGGCGACGAGCAGCAGGTCGGCCTCGATGGTCTCGCCGGACTCCAGCGAAACGCTCACGCCGTTGTCGTCCTGCTTCGCGCCGGTGAACTTCACGCCGGTCTTGAAGGCGATCTTGCGGCGGCGGAAGGCGCGCTCGAGCTGCTTGGACGCGAATTCGTCCTCGTTCGGGACCAGCCGCGGGAGGGCTTCGACGATGGTGACGTCGACGCCGAAGGAGGCCCAGACGCTGGCGAACTCGACGCCGATGACGCCGCCGCCGAGGACCACGACCTTCTTCGGCACGTAGTCGAGGGAGAGGGCCTGCTCGCTGGCGATGATGCGGCCGCCGAGCTCCAGGCCGGGCAGCGTGCGCGAGTACGAGCCGGTGGCGAGGATGACGTTCTTGCCGGTGTAGCGGGTGCCGTCCACCTCGACGGTCGTGCCGCCGACGAACGTGCCGCTGCCCTCGACGAGGTTGACCTTGTGCGCCTTGGCCAGGCCCTGCAGGCCCTTGTACAGGCGGGCGACGATCCCGTCCTTGTACTTGTTGACCCCGGCGATGTCGATGCCCTCGAAGACGGCCTTGACGCCGACCGCTTCGGCTTCCCGGGTCTCGTCGGCGACCTCGGCGGCGTGGAGCAGGGCCTTGGTCGGGATGCAGCCCCGGTGGAGGCACGTCCCGCCCAGCTTGTCCTTCTCGATCAGCGTGACGGAAAGGCCCAGCTCGGCCGCGCGGAACGCCGCGGCGTAGCCGCCCGATCCGCCTCCCAGGATCACGAGGTCGGCGGAGGTGTCGGTCACTTCATTAACTCCTCGGCAAGCAGTGGGGTGATGCTCTGTCGTCGCCCCTGCCCGGTATAACCGCGCGCGCGACACCCGCCATCTTGTCACTACGCCGGACGGGGCTGCGAGCTAGCCGGGTGTGCGACACCGACCACACGCGGACATCGGGATAATGAGTGGCATAAGTCTCGGGAGGGAAGGTGGTCGAGGTGGGGCTCTTCGACTCGCTGCGCAGGCGGGCCAAGGGTGGCCAGCGGGCCGGTACGCTGCGGAAAGCCAGCTCCGAGGACACCCGCCACCTCGAGGAGTGGGCGGCCGCGCGGCGGGGTGTCGAGGCGTTCGTGGAGCCGAAGACCAACGTCACGGAGACCACTGTGGTGTTGATCGCCCACGACGGCGAATGGACCCGCCGCCGGATCGGCAGCCTGGAGGCCGCGCAGCAGTTCGGCCACCGCCGCTCGATCCCGGTGTACGAGGTCGCGCGCGTCGGCTACCCGAAGCGCATGCGCGAGTACACCGAGCGGAAGAAACGCGGCCAGGTCTAGAGCGCGATCCGGCCGACAACCTCGCCGTTGAAGGTCTGCCCGGTGGGGCGGAAGCCCAGCTTGAGGTAGAACTCCTCCGGGCCGCCGTCGGCCGGGATCCACAGCACGGTGGCGGCGGTGTTGCCCCGCCGCCGGGCTTCCTCGAGCACGGTCTCGACGGCGAACCGGCCGTAGCCGCGGCCCTGGACGCCGGCGCCGACGTTGAGCCGCCAGATCCCGCAGCGGAAGAAGTCGAGCTCCGCGTCGGGGTCGAAGCCGCCCATGACGAAGGCGACGGGCTCGCCGCGGTCGAGGATGAGCCGTGGCCAGGCGACCACGGGCTGCGTGTAGGCCTCGGCGAGCGAGACGGCGACCGGCGCGACGAAGTCCCTTTGGTGCGGTTCGACGGCCAGCTGACACGCGGCCGCGACGTTGTCGCGGGTGATCTTCTCCGCACTGAGGGTGGTCACCCGGTCCAAGCTAGCTGGCCTGGGCGAGCAGGGTGGCGTGCCGGACCAGCGCCGCGCGGAACGACGGGTGGACGGTGGTGCCGAGGACGGGATCGACCTCGACCACGTGGGACGCGGACAGCAGCAGGATCGCCGGTTCCGACAGGACCACGACACCGTCCTCCACCCGCAGGTCCGCGGTGCCGAGGAGGCGGGGGAAGACCACGTCCGCGGGCAGGCCGTCGCAGGTGCGCAGGAAGTCGCGGTGGTCCTCGGGCAGTTCGACGCCGAGCCGCAGCTCGGCCGAGCGGATCGCCGCCTCCGACGCCGGCGGTGGGAGAGCGGTCCGGTGGCGCAGGATCGGTCCCGCCCCGCCGGCCGTCGTTCCGCCGCGCAGACTCAGGCTTTCCGTCAGTTCGCCCGCGCCGCGCAGGCGCATGATCTCCGCGATCAGCTCAGGCCAGGAGCCCAGCTCCGGCGGGTACCGCTCGTGCAACGCCGCGACCAGCGCGCCCGCGCACGTCGCCGCCCAGTCGCGCAGACCCAGCGGGTCGGCCCCGGCGACCAGCGCGGGAGCCAGGGCGCGCGTCGCGGCCAGCGTCGCCACGTCGGGACCGGGTCCGGCCAGCGATGCCCAGCGGGCCAGGTCGCCGTCGGCGAGAGCCGTGCGCACCCGATCCGGGCGCGACGGCGCCACCTGCTTGACCACCTCGGCGACCGGGCCCGGCGGGAGGACACCCTCCAGGTCCGAGACCGGACGGCGCAGGGCAGCCGTGTGCGCGCGCTCTTCGGCGTCGAGATCCAGCGGCGGCAGGCCCTCGGCCCAGCCCGGACGCGCACCCCGGGCTTCGAACAGCATCGCCCACGCCCGGGCCCGCACCGGGTCGGCGGCCAGCTCACCGACCGGCCGTTCCGTGCGGGCCTGCCACTGCGTCACCAGCCGGTCGGCCTCGTCGAGGGCGCCGGCGACGGCGAGCAGCAGCGCCGCGTACCCGATCCGGTCGTCGAGGCGAGCCTCGGGCGCGATCAGGACGTCCCGGACCGCCGCCTCGAGGTAGTCGTCCACGCCCCGACCCTAACCGAGCGCTTGCTTCGCCCCCGGGTGCAGCGGAACCGGGTCGGTCTGCGGCGCCAGCTGCTTCGAGATCTCCTTCGCCGCCGGGTGCACCTTCGCCAGCTCCGCCTGCTTGTCGAAGATCAGCTTCGTGATCGCGCACGCGTTGCCCGCCGGGAAGTCCTCGCGCACCAGCAGCAGGTTCGGCACCACGACCGTCGGCACGTCCGACGGCTGCCCGTAGGCCGCCTTCGGGATCACCGCCTGGTCGTAGACCGGGTTGACCTCCTTGAGCTTCGGCAGCAACGGCGTGATGTCGAGGAACTTCACCTTGTCCTTCAGCGACGTCGTGATGTCCGTGATCTGCGCGGTCGGCAGGCCACCGGACCAGACGAGCCCGTCGAGCGTGCCGGCCTTCATGCCGTCCGCGGTCTTGGCCAGGTCGAGCCGCTGCGCCTGGACGTCCGCGTCCGGCTTGAGGCCCGCCGCCTGCAGCAGGCGGTTCGCGATCACCTCGGTGCCCGACTTCGGCGAGCCCGTCGAGATCCGCTTGCCCTTCATGTCCGCGACACTGTCGATGCCGGAGTCCGTGCGCACGAGCACCTGCGTCGAGTTCGGGTAGATCCGGGACAGCGCCTGGATCTTCTGCGGCTTGCCGTCGAAGGAACCCTTGCCGTTCACCGCGTCCGCCGCCGTGTCCGCCAGCGAGAACGCGACGTCGTAGTTGCCGGCGACCAGCTGCTGGATGTTCTGCACCGACGCGCCGGTCTCCGCCGCGGTCGCGCGCAGCTTGGTGTTGGTGCTGATCAGCTGGGCCAGCCCGCCACCCAGGACGTAGTAGACGCCGCCGCTGTTGCCGGTGGCGATGGTGATCCGGCCTTCTCCCGCTTCGCAGGACTGCGCCCCGCTCGGAGCGGCCTGGTCGGTCTGCTGCTTCCCGCCGCAGCCGGTGACGGCCAGTGCGAGCACCGCGGCAGCGGCCCATGCGCGTTTCATGCTGTCCTCCTCTTGATCACGGCGTGGGTTCCCACGGCGGCGGCGAGGCACGCGGCCCCGATCGCGATCGGCACCGGCTCCAGGTAGAGCAGGCACAGGGCGGCGGGCACGAACAGCAGCCGCACCGGGAGGCTGACCGGCCCGAAGAGCCAGCCCCCGGTCACCACGGCCAGCGCGGCGACGGCCACCGCGGAGACCGCCGCCACCCACAGCACCGTGACGACGTCGGACTGCAGCAGCAGCGCGGCGCCGTTGTCGGTGAGCACGAAGGCGATCGGCACCAGGAACGCCGGCAGCGTGTACTTCCAGCACTGCCACATGGTGCCGAGCACCGACCCGCCGGTGATCGCCGCGGAAGCCACCGCGGCGAGCGCGGTCGGCGGCGTGACCTCGGACAACACCGCGTAGTAGAAGATGAACATCGCGCGCTCCGCGTCGGCCACCCCGAGCGTCTCCAGCGCCGGGCCGATCACCACCCAGGCGATGATGAAGCTCGCGGTGACCGGCACGGCGAGCCCGAGCACGCCGACGGCGACCGCCGAGAGCAGCACGGTCAGGATGAGGATCACGGTGCCGTTGTCGGTGAGCGCGCCGGCCAGTTCCACCAGCGCGTCCGCGAGTTCGAGGCCCAGCCCGGTCTTGGTGATCGTCGAGGTGATCACGCCGGCCGCCGCGCACACCGCGATCACCGGCAGCGCCCCGCGCACCCCGGCCGAGAGCGCGTCGACCATGTCCTTCGCCCACCCGCGCACGTCGTGGCGCCGGGCGATCAGCGCGAACAGCGCGGCGACCCCGGTGGCGTAGACGACCGCGGCGAACGGCGGGATGTCCAGGGCCAGGAACACGACGATGATCGCCAGCGACAGGAAGTGGTAGCCGCCGGTCAGCAGGAGCTTCCAGGGATCACCGTGGGGGACGTCGACCGGCTCGGCCTTGAACCGCCGCGCGTCGGCCTCCATCGCGAACACGATGCCGAGGTAGTAGAGCAGCGTCGGCACGGTCGCCCAGATCAGCACGGTCAGGTACGACGTCTGCAGGTACTCGGCGATGATGAACGCGGCGGCGCCCAGCGTCGGCGGCGAGAGGATCGCCCCGATCCCGGACGCGGCGAGCAGGCCGCCCGCGTTTTCCTTGGGGTAGTTGGCTTTCTTGAGGATCGGCCACGTGATCGAGCCGAGGCTGACGGCGGTCGCGGTGCCCGAACCCGACACCGTCCCGAGCAGGAAGCCCGACAGGACGGTGGTCCGGCCCGGCGCGGTCCGCGACTTCCGGAAGGCGGCGAACGAGATGTCCACGAAGAACCGGCCGGCGCCGGAGGCGTTGAGCACGGCGCCGTAGAGCGTGAACAGCACGATGTAGCTGCCCGCGACGTCCAAGGGCGTGCCGTAGAAGCCGCTGGCGTCGTTGAAGAGCGCGTTGACGATCTGGCTGAAGTCGATGCCGGCGTGCGCGATGCCCCAGTTCTGCGGGAGGTAGCCGCCGTAGTAGGCGTAGGCCAGGAAGAGCAGGCAGACGATCGGCAGCACGAGCCCGGTCGTGCGGCGGGTGGCTTCGAGGATCAGCACGAGCAGCAGCGCGCCCGCCACGATGTCCAGCGGCGACAGGATGCCCTGGCGGTTCAGGAAGTCGTCGTACCCGATGAGCACGGGGTACAGGCCGGCGGCCAGCGCGACGACGGCGAGGGCCCAGTCGGTCCAGCCGGGGTCGTCGCGGCCGCGCAGCCGCGGGCGGTAGCAGAGGAAGACCAGCGGCAGCGTCACGCCGAGGAAGAGCACGAGGTAGAACTGGTTGCCCTTGGCGAACGGGAAGAACACCTGCTTGAGCACCAGCACCGCGACGGCCAGCGCGACGAAGTAGACGACGCGGTCGGGGACGCGGGAGAGGGTGCGCGCCGGGCGTTCTTCGTCGTGCTCGGCGGCGATTTCGGCGGGGGAGTCGCGTTCCACCGGCTCGGTCGTCACCCGGCCACGGTACGGTGTCGCGGATCACACCGAAAGCGGCAATTCGATCACCGGCTCCGAAACGCCGGAAGGGCCCCCGCCGCGGCGGGAGCCCTTCCGAGAACGCGTTCCTCAGCCGTTGGCGGCGATGTCCGCCAGCACGGCCGCGATCGTGCGGACCGGGACGCCGGTGCCGCCCTTGCCGGTGTAGCCCCACGGCGAGCCGGTGTTGAACGACGGGCCCGCGATGTCGATGTGGACCCAGTCGAGGCCGTCGGCGACGAACTCGCGCAGGAAGATCCCGGCGGCCAGCATGCCGCCCCAGCGGTGACCCGTCACGTTGGCCAGGTCGGCCAGCCGCGAGTCGAGGTCGGCGCGCAGCTCCTCCGGCAGCGGCATCGGCCAGCCGTTCTCGCCGGTGGCCTGCATGATCGCGGCGACGCGGTCGCGGAAGTCGTCCGACCCCATCACGCCGGCGGTGCGGTTGCCGAGCGCGACGACCTGGGCGCCGGTCAGCGTCGAGGTCTCGATCAGGTAGTCCGGGTTCTCCTCGGCCGCGCGCACCATCGCGTCGACCAGGACGAGCCGTCCTTCGGCGTCGGTGTTGAGCACCTCGACGGTCTTGCCGCCGTACATGGTCAGCACGTCGCCCGGCCGGTACGACGTCCCGGACGGCAGGTTCTCGGCCAGCGGGATGTGCGCGACGACCTCGAGGGGGTACTTCAGCTTCGCGGCCAGCACCACGGCCGCGAGCACGCCGGCCGCGCCGGACATGTCCGAGGTCATGTGGTCCATGTTCGCGGCCGGCTTGAGCGAGATGCCGCCCGAGTCGAACGTGATGCCCTTGCCGACCAGCGCGACCTTCTTGGCGGCCTTGGCCGGCTTGTAGCCCAGGCGCAGCAGCCGCGGCGGGCGGGACGAGCCGCCGCCGACGCCGAGGATGCCGCCGAAGCCCTTGCGCTTGAGGGCCTTCTCGTCGAGCACCTCGAATTCGAGGCCGTTGTCCTCGGCCAGCTTCTTCGCGCGGTCGGCGAAGGAGGCCGGGTACAGGTCGTTCGGCGGGGTGTTGATCAGGTCGCGGGCGGTGATGACGGCCTCGGCGATGCTGCCGGCCGCCTTCAGCGTCGCCTTGTGCTCGCGGGCGGTTCCGCCGGCCGGGTTCGCGAAGTCGAGCTTCGCGACCGGGGAGTCGCCCTTCTCGGAGCGGTAGGCCGTGAAGACGTAGGAGCCGAGGATCGTGCCCTCGACGGCGGCCTGCAGGTCGAGCTCCGACAGCGTGACGAAGGCGCGGTCGGTGCCGGCCAGCGCGCGGCCGGCGGCGCCCGCGGCGCGGCGGACCTGCTCGGCGGTGACGGCGTCGCCCGCCTTGCCCAGGCCGACGGCGAGCACGACGCCCGCGGTGAGCTTGCCCAGCGTCGGCACCTTGACGACCTCTTCGGCCTTGCCGCTCGCGCCGAGCGTGGCGAGCAGGCCGGCGAGGCGGCCGTCGAAGGCGGCGTCCACAGCCGCGGCACCCGCGGCGAGCTCGGGGCCGTCCTCGCCCTGCAGGGTGCCGATGACGACCACGTCGGCGCGCGTCTTGGCCAGTGCCTCCCCGGTGTTGTCGGACAGGGCGAGCTTAGGCACGGTCACTTCTGGCTCCTCGCGCGTTCTCGGTGGTACCGGGCACCGGCCCGGCCGGGATCGTGAGCCATGCTAATGACGACCGGACCACGGGTGAACAGAGGGAGAGGGAGGCCGCGTGCGGCTGGGCGGTGGGCTGCTGGTCGTGCTGGCGGCCGGAGCGGCGAGCGCGGGCTGGTGGCTGCTCGCCGGGCTGGTGCTGGCGGCGGTGGCCGCGGGCGTCACGGCGCGGGTACCGGAACCGGGGGACGCCCTGGTCGACCGGGTCGGGGTGGCCGTCGCGCGGCTGGCCGAAGTGACGGTCTACGCGATCGCGTTCGGCGCGTACGTCTTCCCGCAGCACCGCGAACTCGCCGCCGCGGCGTTCGTCCTGGTGGTCACCGGCGCCGGCTTCGCCGGGCTGAAGATCCCGACGATCGTCGGACGGGTCGCGGGCGGGCTGCTGCTCGCCGCGGGTCTCGTGCTGGTCGCGGTGTGCGTGGCCGTGCCGCCCGTGTCGGCGGCCGGCGGCGGCCTGCGTCCCCCGGACTTCGCCGGCGTGCTCGTCGTCGCGGTGCTGACGCTGCCGTTCCTGCGGCCCACCGGTCGCGAGGGCGCGGGGTGGCGCGTGCTGCTGCTGGGCGCGGTCGCCGTGCTGGCCGCCTTCGCGGCGCTCTACCAGCTCGGCGCGGTCCGGCTCGGGCTGTCCCTGACGTCGGTGCGCGACCTGCTGTCCGCCGCCGACGCGGACTCGCTGCAGCCGCTGCTCACGGGCGTCGCCGTCGTCGCGACCGTGGTGCCGGCGCTGACCGCCGGGGTCGGGGTCCGCGAGCGGGCCGGGGTGCCCGGGCTCGCCGGCCTGGCCGTCGCCGCGGTGGCCGCGTACTTCCTGCCGGCCCTGCCCGTGCTCGTCATCGCCGGGCTGGCGGCCGTGATCGAGCTGCTACTGGGCGTACGCGCGCGCCGGTACAGTGGGACACGTGAGTGATCGACGCTGGCGGCCGGGGGAAACCGTGGCCGAACGGTTCCACCGCCCCGACGGCTCGATCGGCCAGATCCACCCGCTGCGCGTCCTCGAAGACGACGGCCGCGTCCTGCTGGCCTGGCTCCCGGCGGGCACGCCGATCGTCGGCAGCAGGCTCGCCGACGGCCGCCTGATGCGGGACGCCCCGCTGGACCAGCGGTTCCGGATCCCGCGGGTGGCGGTGCCGGACCTCTGGCACGGCGCCTCGACGCTGCGCCGGATCCCCGAAGACGAGTGGTTGTCGGTCTGGTGGTTCTTCGACCTCGAAGGCCGGTTCAAGAACTGGTACGTCAACCTCGAGATCCCGCTGGGCCGCACGCCGGGCGCGGTCGACCGGATCGACGGCGTGCTCGACGTCGTCGTCGAGCCCGACGGCAGCTGGCGCTGGGACGACGAGGACGAGGCCGAGGCCGCCCTGGAAGTCGGCCGCCTGACGCTCGAGCAGTTCGACCGGCTGCGCGCGGAGGGCGAGCGGATCGGCGCGCTGGCCGACCGCGGCGCCTACCCGTTCGACGGCACGGACACCGACTTCCGCCCGGACGAGGGGTGGCCGGCGCCGGAGCTGCCGGCGGAGCTCAGCCCGCGGTCAGGAGAAGGATCAGCGCCAGCACGGCGTTGACGACCGCGAGGATCACCACCGACTTCGTCGGGAGCACCCGCGGGAACACCTTCTTGCCGTGGAGGCTCCGCCACCACACGACGGCGAACACCCCGCCGACCAGGCCGAGGAAGCCGCCGAAGCCGCTGCTGAGCACCGCCCAGCCGACCATGCCGAGCAGGCCGACGCCGAAGGTCAGCAGCACCGCGGCGACGAACGTCTTGATGTCGGCGCCGGTGCTCTTGGGCCGGGGAACCGGCTCCGTGGAGTGGTAGGTCACGATGTCATCCTAGGGTCATCACGACGCGGCCGCGGACCACCCGGAACACGTGGACATCCGACTAACGCGCTTCCGACCAAGCGGTATCGTCTAGCCATGACGACCACGACGCACTTCACCCCTGTCCCGCACTCGAGCCCTGCGAGCCCGGAACGCGTCGCGGAAGTACTCGCCGCCCCCGGCTTCGGGGTGTACTTCACCGACCACATGGTGACCGTGAAGTGGTCGAAGGCCGAGGGCTGGCACGAAGCCCAGGTCGGCCCGTACGCCCCGTTCACGCTCGACCCGGCGACGTCGGTGCTGCACTACGGCCAGGCCATCTTCGAGGGGCTCAAGGCCTACCGCCAGCCGGACGGCTCGATCGCGTCCTTCCGCCCGGACGCCAACGCGGCCCGGTTCCGGCAGTCGGCCGAGCGGCTCGCCATGCCGCAGCTGCCCGAGGAGGTCTTCCTCGAGTCGCTGCGCGAGCTCATCGCCGTCGACGGCCGGTGGGTCCCCACCCGTCAGGGTGATTCCCTGTACCTGCGGCCGTTCATGATCTCGACGTCCACCGGGCTCGGCGTCAACAGCCCGGCCGCCGACTACGTGTACACCGTCATCGCGTCCCCGGCCGGTTCGTACTTCTCCGGCGGGGTCAAGCCGGTCAGCGTCTGGCTGTCGACGGAGTACGTGCGCGCGGCGCCCGGCGGCACCGGCGCGGCCAAGTGCGCCGGCAACTACGCGGCTTCGTTCGTCGCGCAGGCGCAGGCCGTCGAGAAGGGCTGCGACCAGGTGGTCTGGCTCGACGCGGTGGAGCGGCGCTGGGTCGAGGAGATGGGCGGGATGAACCTGTTCTTCGTCTTCGGCTCGGGCGAGAACGCCCGGCTGGTGACGCCGGAGCTGTCCGGCTCGCTGCTGCCCGGCGTCACCCGCAAGTCGCTGCTGCAGCTCGCGCAGCGGCTCGGCCACAAGGTCGAAGAGCGCCGCATCTCCACGGAGGAGTGGGAGAAGGCGGCGGCCTCCGGCGAGCTCACCGAGACCTTCGCCTGCGGTACGGCGGCGGTGATCACGCCGGTCGGGCACGTCAAGCACGCCAACGGCGAGTTCACCATCGCCGACGGGCAGCCGGGCACGCTGACGATGAAGCTGCGCGAAGAGCTGACCGGGATCCAGGAGGGCACCCGTCCCGACCCGGACCACTGGATGGTCAAGCTCGGCTGAGGTTCTGCCGCGAAGCCGTGAAGGCCACCGCCGAGGTGGCCTTCACGGCTTCGTCGTTCAGGAAACCGGGGCCGGGACGACCGGGCCGGAGACGCCGGCCTGCTCGTGGGTCGCGGTCTCGGCGAGGACGCGGGCGGCCATCATCAGCAGCGGCAACGCCGTCACCGCGCCGGTGCCTTCGCCGAGCCGGACGTCGAGCTCCAGCAGCGGGCCCAGGTCGAGGTGTTCCAGCGCGAGCGCGTGGGCGGGTTCGGCCGTCCGCTGCCCGGCCACCCACCAGCGCCGCGCCCCGGGGGCGAGGTCTTCCGCGACCAGGGCCGCCGCGCAGGCGACCAGCCCGTCGAGGACCACCGGCGTCCGGCGGACCGCGGCCTGGGCCAGGAACCCGGCCATCGCGGCGATGTCCGCGCCCGCCGTGGTGCGCAGCAGGTCGAGCGGATCGGCCAGGACCACGCGGGCCCGGCGCAGCGCGTCGCGCACCGCGGTGGCCTTGCGCATCCAGGCGGCGTCGTCGATGCCGGACCCGCGCCCGACGACGGCCACCGGCTCGCTGCCGGTCAGCGCCGCGACGAGCACCGACGCCGGCGTGCTGTTGCCGATCCCGAGGTCGCCGGGGATGAGCAGGTCGGCGCCGCCGTCGACCTCGGCGTCGGCGATCGCGATCCCCGCCCGGACCGCGGCCTTGACCTCGTCGGCGCTCAGCGCGTCCTCGACGTCGATGGAACCCGAGCCGCGGCGGACCTTGAACTCGCCGATCGACTTGGTCGCCGGGGCCTCGGTGTCCACGGCCACGTCGACCACGCGGACGCTCGCGCCCGCGGCGGCGGCCAGGACGTTGATCGCGGCACCGCCGGTGAGCATCGTGCCCAGCAGCTGCGCGGTGACTTCGGCGGGATAGGCCGAGACGCCCTTCGCGGCGATGCCGTGGTCACCGGCGAACACGACCACCCGGGGCCGGGTGAACGGCCGCGGCGGAGATTGTCCCTGGCAGGCGGCGATCCAGACGCCCAGCTCTTCGAGCCGCCCGAGCGAACCGGCGGGCTTGACGAGCTTGTCGTGCAGGGCGATCGCCGCGGACCGGGCGTGGTCGTCGGGCGGGGTGATCTCGGGGAACTCGATGTTTTCCGGCTCCACACCAGGCCCTTCCTGTTGCACGGCAACGCTGCGGCCAACCTACCGGGCGGGGGTGACCGGTAGTCTCGCGGCTCGTGGAGACGACGGCGGCCGCGGTGGTGCTGGCCAGTGGCGCGGGGACCCGCGTCGGCGCGAAGCTGAACAAGGTCTACCTGCCCCTGGCCGGGCGGCGCGTGGTCGCCTGGTCGCTGGACGCCTTCCGGCGGGTCCCGGGGATCGGCGTCCTCGTGCTCGTGATCCGGCCGCAGGACACCGAACTCGCCGAAGAGGTGGCCGGTGACGGCATCGAGATCGTGCACGGCGGGGACACGCGCCAGGCGTCCGAGCTCAACGCGCTGCGCCACCTCGCCCCCCGGATAGCGGGCGGCCGGGTCGACGCCGTGCTGCTGCACGACGCGGCCCGGCCGCTGGTCCACTCCGAACTGATCGGCGCGGTGCTGGCCCGGACACGCGAGGACGGGGGGGCTGTGCCGGGCCTTGCCGCGGACGACGTCGTCGGGGTGGATGCCGGGCACCTGGTCGCCCAGGTGCCCGGCGCGATCCGAGTCCAGACGCCTCAGGGCTTCCGGGCCGGACCGCTGCTCGAGGCCTACGAGAAGGCCGAGCGCGAAGGCTTCTTGGGTACGGACACTTCGTCCTGCATGGAGCGGTTCTCCTCCCTGCCGATCCGCTGGGTCCCGGGTGCTCCCGAGAACCTCAAGATCACGTATCCCCACGACCTGGTGGCCGCGGAGCGGCTGCTCGCCCGCCGGGGCGGCTGACCGCTAGGCGCACGCGGGCGGGCCGCCGCCGTCGTCCCCCTCCCGCTGTTCGGTGCCGGCCGCGGTGCCCGTCGGCCGGATGGTGACGTCCTGCCGCAGTTCCGCCGGGACGCCGCACCCGGGTTGCGGGCGCAGCGCCTGCAGTGGCGCGCCCGGGGTGCCGGGCTCCGCCAGGGTGAGCACCGCCCGCAGCGTCCAGACCGGGGTGGCGTGGTACTGCCAGGTGACCACCCGCGGGCTGAACACGTCGGTGCCCGGGAAGGTGGGCACGCGGTAGGCGCTGGCCCGGTGCTCGTCGCGGAGGATGATGACGTCCGCGCAGGTCGGCCACCGGTGGACGGCGGCGTAGATCTCCGGCGCCTCTCGGCCGCCGAACAGGTGCAGCACCCATTTGCGGCGCCGGAGTTCCTCGAGGAGTTCCTCGAGGCCCTGGCCGCTGGAGCCGGTGTGAGATGTGGGCGGGGACACACTTTCGAGGGTAACTTGCGTACTAGGACGCAGTCCAGAGCGTGTACTAGTACACCTGGGTGGTTCTGAACAGGGCTTTGTGGGAGACACTCCGGCGTGCTAGAACACTTGTGCGTGTTGTCCCTGTGAGGAGCCGCCTTGCCCACCCTCGACCGCCCTGAGCCGCCGTACCTGCAGATCGCGGGCCGGATCCGTGACGACATCCTGTCGGGCCGCCTGCAGGAGGGCGACTCGATCCCGTCCGCCCGCGAGATCGCCCGCACCTGGGCCGTCGCCATGGCGACGGCCACCAAGGTCCTGGCCACCCTCCGCTCGCAGGGGCTCGTGCGCCCCGTGCGCGGCGTCGGGACGGTCGTCGACCGCGGCGGCCTGCACCGCACGGCCCGCGACCGCACCGCCGCTTCGGCGCGGACCGGCCGCATCTACCCACCCGGCCACTACGCCGTGATCCGGTCGGCCGGGCTCGAGCCCGCGTCCGAGCGCGCCGCGGCCGCGCTGGGCCTCGAGGAGGGCGCCCCGGCGATCCGGCGGCGGCGTACCACCTACGGGCCGGACTCGCGGCCGTTGTCGACGTCGACGTCGTGGTTCGACGGCGCGTTGTCGGCCAAGGCGCCGTCGCTGCTGGTGCCGGAGCGGATCGTCGAGGGCACCGCGGCCCACGCGGCGGCCCGGCTCGGCACGAAGATCGCGACCACGCAGGAACGGCACGCGGCGGGTCGCGCGGGCGAGGAGGAGGCGACCGAGCTGGGGCTGCCCGCCGGGTCGCCGGTGCTGCTCGGCCGGAGCACCTTCCTGGCGGCCGACGGGACGGTTGTCGAGTACGGTGAGTCCGCCGCCCTGCCCGACCACTGGGTTTTCTACGAGTACACGACTGAGGACGGCGAATGAAGCACATCCACGCGGGCAAGGTCCGTGACCTGTACGAACTCGACGGCGGGGACATCCTGCTCGTCGCGTCCGACCGCGTCTCGGTCTACGACGTCTCGCTGCCGACACCGATCCCGGACAAGGGCAAGCTGCTCAACCAGTTGTCCGCTTGGTGGTTCGACCGGATGGCGGGCGTGGTCCCGAACCACGTGGTGTCGACGACGGACGTGCCGGACGAGTTCGCCGGCCGCGCGATGCGCTGCAAGCCGCTGAAGATGGTCCAGGTCGAGTGCATCGCGCGCGGTTACCTCGCCGGCCTCGGCCTGCGGGAGTACCAGCGCGACGGCAAGATCTCCGGCGTCGCGCTCCCGCCGGGCCTGGTCGAGGGCGACAAGCTGCCGGAGCCGATCTTCACGCCGACGACGAAGATCTCCGACACCGGCCACGACGAGTTCATGACCTTCGACGAGGTCCTGAACGAGATCGGCGAAGACACCGCGAAGCGGCTTCGCGAGCTGACGCTGGAGATCTACACGAAGGGCGCCGAGCACGCGGCGAAGCAGGGCGTCATCATCGCCGACACGAAGCTGGAGTTCGGCTTCGACGCCGACGGCACGCTGACCCTCGGCGACGAGGTCCTGACGTCGGACTCGTCGCGGTTCTGGCCCGCCGACGAGTGGGAGCCGGGCCGCCCGCAGCACGCGTTCGACAAGCAGTTCGTGCGCGACTGGTCGCGCAGCACCGGCTGGGACCAGACCCCGCCCGGGCCGGAGATCCCCGCGGAGATCGTCGAGCAGACCCGGCAGCGCTACACCGAGGTCTACGAGCGGATCACCGGGAAGACCTGGGTTCGTGGGTGACTACGACCCGTACAAGCTGATCGACGAGGTCGAGACGCTGCTGGTCTCGCACGGCCTCGCGCCGTCGCGGGTGCCCGGGCGGGGAGGCGACCGGCTGGCCGGTGCCAGCCGCCTCCTGCGCGGGTTCGGGCTCGAGCCCCGGATGGCCCCCGGGGACGCGTTCGACCTCGGGGTGCCGTTCCAGGGCCGGATCAACCAGGACTAGGGGCTCTTCGTCAGGCTCGCGTCGCGCTCGACGACGTCACCGAGGACGTCGTCGATGGCCTTGAGCAGGTCGGCGTCGAGCTTCTTGCCGGCGGCCTTGACGTTCTCGTGCACCTGCTCCGGGCGCGAGGCCCCGATGATCGCGGAAGCGACGTTCGGGTTCTGCAGCACCCACGCGACGGCCAGCTGCGCGAGGCTCAGGTCCGCCTGCTTGGCCAGCGGCTCCAGCTCGGCGACGCGCTTGAGGACGTTCTCGTCGAGGAGGCGGGCGACCATGTTGGCGCCGCCCTTCTCATCGGTGGCCCGCGAACCGGCGGGGTAGTCCTGGCCGGGCTTGTACTTGCCGGTCAGCACGCCCTGCGCGATCGGCGACCAGACGATCTGGCTCAGCCCTTCGCGCTCGGAGGCGGGGATGACCTGGTCCTCGATGACGCGCCAGAGCATGTTGTACTGCGGCTGGTTGGAGACGAAGGGGACCTTCAGCTCCCGCGCGAGGGCGGCCCCGCGGCTGATCTGCTCGGCGGTCCACTCCGAGACGCCGACGTAGAGCACCTTCCCCTGCCGGACGAGGTCGGCGAAGGCGAGCATGGTCTCTTCCAGCGGGACGGTCCGGTCGAACCGGTGCGCCTGGTAGAGGTCGACGTAGTCGGTGCCGAGCCGCTCGAGCGAGGCGTTGGCCGACTCGATGATGTGCTTGCGGGACAGGCCCTTGTCGTTGGGCCCCTTGGGACCGGTGGGCCAGTAGACCTTGGTGAAGATCTCCAGGCTCTCCCGCCGCTGCCCCTTCAGGCCACGCCCGAGCACCGACTCGGCGGCGGTGTTCGCGTAGGCGTCGGCGGTGTCGAAGGTGGTGATGCCGGCGTCGAGTGCCGCCTTGATGCAGGCGTGGGCCTGGTCCTCCTCGACCTGGGAACCGTGGGTGAGCCAGTTCCCGTACGAGATCTCACTGACATTGAGGCCGCTACGGCCGAGACGACGAAACTCCATGGGCCTCAGCCTAGGCGGTAATCGTTTGCTTTGCTAACGACCCTGGAGTGACTCCAGCATCACTTCGGCGGTTCGTCCCTCTTTGCCCGCTGGTTGTTCCTTGGCGGCGGGACAGCCAGGCGGGCGGGTATTTCGTGCTGGGCGCAACGCCGCACGGACGGCGCCTTGACCTCGTCTGTCCCGGCGCGGGCGAACAGCAAGAAGCCGGGTCGAGCATCGCTCGACCCGGCTTCTTCGAAGTCGCTCAGTTCGGGATCGGATCCCCCGGCTTCAGCCGCGGCTTCGGCACCCGCAGCCGCCGGATCTGGGAGGCCCGGACGAACGCGTACCAGCCGATCGACCGGCCCGCGATCGTCTCCTTCGGGAACTTCTCCCGGGCCAGCTTCGCGATCTTCCGGCCGTTCACGAAGCCCTCGATCGCCATCACCAGCAGCAGCGCCGTGCACAGCAGCGTGATGTACGACTGCACCTGGGGCAGCGGCACCAGCAGCGCCAGGAACACCAGGATGGCCAGCGGCATGAACAGCCCGAGCAGGTTGCGCCGGGTGTCGACCAGGTCACGGACGTACGCCTTGACCGGCCCGCGGTCGCGCGGCAGCAGGTACTTGTCGTCGCCCGCCATCATGCGGTCGCGGCGGAGCTTGGCCGCCGCGCGGCGGTCTTCCTTGGTCTGCGGGTTCGACTTGCGCAGTTCCTTGTTGCGCTTCATCGCCTCGCGCATGGTGGTCGGCGGCGGCGCCACGGGGCCGCGCCGCTTCGCCTCGGCCTCACGGCGCTTCGGCGTAGCCTTGCCCTTACCGGGCGTGTACGCCTTGCCGCCGACGTCGACGACCTCGGTCGTCTCCGGCTCGTCGGCGGCGTTGTCTGTGGTGCTTCGGCGCAGGAACCTCACGTCATCAGGGTATTGCAGGCGTCACGCCGCCGTTCACCAGGTCGATCGATGTGCGACCATGGTGGGGGAACAGATCGGGCGCTCCGGGTGTTGAAGACGTCAGCACGAGGAGTATCCGCACCGAGTTCGAACTTAGAGGGAGTGCCATGACGACCGCTGAGCACGCCGGCGCGACGCAGGCCGAGACCGCCGAGGAGACCCACGGCGTCACGTTGACCGACGCCGCGGCTGCCAAGGCGAAGGCCCTGCTCGAGCAGGAGGGCCGCGACGACATGCACCTGCGCATCGCCGTCCAGCCGGGTGGCTGCGCGGGCCTGCGCTACCAGTTGTTCTTCGACGAGCGCTCGCTCGACGGCGACCTGTTCCGCGACTTCGACGGCCTCAAGGTCGCCGTCGACCGGATGAGCGCCCCGTACGTGTCGGAAGCCGTCATCGACTTCGTGGACACGATCGAGAAGCAGGGCTTCACGATCGACAACCCGAACGCGACCGGCTCCTGCGCCTGCGGCGACTCGTTCCACTGAGCCGAGCGCACGACGCGAGAAGGCCCCGCCTCCCTACGGAGGGCGGGGCCTTCTTCGTTGCCGCGGTGTTCTCAGACGTACGCGTCGAGCTCGGCCACCTGGGCGTGGCACGCCTCGTCGACCTGCCACGGCTTGGCCGTGACGCGGGGGAGCGGCAGGCTCTCGGCCTGCAACGACTCCGGGATGAGCGCGCAGTCGGCGATCAGCTCGGAAAGGGTCTCGGGTTCGGTGACGGCGTTCACGATTCGTAACGCTATTGATCCGCTCTCGACTGGAGAAGGAGTACCAGCCGGTAGTGTCGGTGGGGCGTGCGCGAACTACCCGGATGGGTCATGACCCGGGGGTAACTTCGCGCCTTTTGCCGTGAGGTCGAGCACAAAGGAGCAGCCGGTGGCAGACAGGGCCAGGATCGCGGTGTCCGGCAGTATCGCAACCGACCACCTCATGCACTTCCCGGGAAGGTTCGCGGAGCAGCTGGTCGCCGAGCAGCTGCACCGGGTCTCGCTGAGCTTCCTCGCCGACGACCTCGTGGTCCGGCGCGGCGGCATCGGCGCGAACATCGCGTTCGGCCTCGGGGTGCTCGGCGTGCAGCCGGTGCTCGTGGGCGCCGTCGGCGCCGACTTCGCGGACTACCGCTCGTGGCTGGAGCGGCACGGCGTCGACACCTCGGGCGTGCTCGTGTCCGAGGTCGCGCACACCGCGCGGTTCGTCTGCACCACCGACGAGGACCTCTGCCAGATCGCGACCTTCTACGCCGGCGCGATGGCCGAGTCCCGCAACATCGAGCTCCAGCCGATCGCCGACCGCGTCGGCGCGCTGAGCCTCGTGCTGATCAGCCCGGACGACCCGGAGGGCATGATCCGCCACGCCGAGGAGTGCCGCCAGCGCGGTTACGCGTTCGCCGTCGACCCGTCGCAGCAGCTGGCCCGGATGAGCGGCGAGCAGGCCCGCGCGTTCGTCGCCGGCGCGAAGTACCTGTTCAGCAACGACTACGAGTGGGAGCTGCTGCTCCAGAAGACCGGCTGGACCGAGGCCGACGTCCTCGACCAGGTGGGCCTGCGGATCACGACGCTGGGGGAGAAGGGCGTCGAGATCGTCGGCAAGGACGGCGTCGCCCTGCAGATCGGCGCGGTCCCGGAGCGCGTGAAGGCCGACCCGACGGGCGTCGGCGACGGCTTCCGCGCGGGCTTCCTGGCCGGCCTCGACGGCGGCCTCGGCGTCGAGCGCGCCGCCCAGCTGGGCTCGCTGATCGCGGTACTGGTGCTGGAGACGGTGGGCACCCAGGAGTGGACGTTCGACCGCGCGGAGGCCTTGGCCCGCATCGGCGAGGCCTTCGGTCCGGACGCCGCGGAGGAGATCTCGGTGGTCCTGCCGGCCGCCTGACGCTTCGACGGCGAAGGCCCCGCACCGATCCGGTGCGGGGCCTTCGTCACAAGAGCGTCAGAGCTTGACCGGGTAGACCGGCTCGGGGATCTCCGGCTTGATGCGGTGCTCGACGAAGATGCCGTGCCACAGCATGAACACCAGCAGCGCCCAGAGCTGGCGGCTGCGGTCCAGCTGGCCCGCCTTGTGCTCCTCCAGCAGCGCCAGGACCGCCTTCTTGTCCAGCAGCTCCTCGGTCTGGGAATCGTTGATGATCCCGCGGGCCCAGTCGTACATCTCGTTGCGCAGCCACAGCCGGATCGGCACCGGGAAGCCGAGCTTGCGGCGGTTCAGCACGTGCGCCGGGATGATCTTCGCCAGCGCCTGGCGCAGGGCGTACTTCGTCGTCCCGTGGGCCAGCTTCTGGTCCAGGGGGATCGACGCCGCGACCTTGAACACCTCGGCGTCGAGGAACGGCACCCGCAGTTCCAGGGAGTTCGCCATGGTCACCTTGTCGGCCTTGACCAGGATGTCGCCGCGCAGCCACGTGTAGAGGTCGACGTGCTGCATGCGGGCCACCGGGTCCCAGCCGCGCGAGACGTCGTACCAGGGCGCCGTGACGTCCTTGAAGCCCACGCCCTCCTGGTACGTCTTCAGCACCTGGCGCAGCTGGTCGTCGCGGAAGTTGCGGGCGTTGCCGTAGTAGCGGTCCTCCAGCGGCAGCGCGCCGCGGCGCAGCAGGTCCTTGCCGCGGGTGCCCTCGGGGATCTTCGTCGAGACCTTGCCGATGAGCTTGCGCATGCCGCCCGGGATCTTCTCGAACGGCGCCAGCGAGATCGGCTCGTTGTAGATCGTGTAGCCGCCGAACAGCTCGTCCGCGCCCTCGCCGGACAGCACCGCCTTGACGTGCTTGCGGGCCTCGCGGGCGATGAACCACAGCGGGACCAGCGCCGGGTCGGCCACCGGGTCGTCGAGGTACCAGACGATGAGCGGCAGCACCTCCATCATCTCGTCCGCCGTCACCGTGCGGACCACGTGCTTCACGCCGATCGCGGCGGCCGACTCGGCGGCGACGTCGACTTCGGAGTAGCCCTCGCGCTCGAACCCGGTGGTGAACGCGATCAGGTTCGGGTTGTGCTCCTTGGCCAGCGTCGCGGTGGCCGTGGAGTCGATGCCGCCGGAGAGGAACGCGCCGACGGTGACGTCCGGGTCGGAGATCATGTGCTTGCCGACCGAGTCGCGCATCACATCGGCGATGCGCTGGTACAGCTCCTCGGCCTCGCCCGGCCCGTTCACCGGCTTCGCCGTGAACTGCGGGTGGAAGTAGCGGGTGAACGCCACCTCGCCGCCGGGGGCCACCTCGAACGACGTGCCGGACTCCACCCGCCGGATCGCCGTGTGCAGCGACTCGGGCTCGGGCACGTACTGCAGCACCAGGTAGTGCTGGAGGGCCTTCCGGTCCAGCTCCTGCGCGACGCCGAGGACGTCCGACAGCTCCAGCAGGCTCTTCTTCTCGCTGGAGAACGCCACGCCGCCGGGGCCGGCCGAGTAGAACAGCGGCTTGATCCCGAACGGGTCGCGCGCGCCGAACACGCGCTTTTCCTGCGAGTCCCAGATCATGAAGGCGAACATGCCGCGCAGGCGCTTGACCCAGTCGGCGCCCAGGTAGTGGAAGCCGGCGACGATGGCCTCGCCGTCACCCTCGGTCTCGAACTTGGCCCCGTGCTTCTCGGCCAGCTCGGCCCGCAGCTCCAGGTAGTTGTAGATCTCGCCGTTGAAGTTCATCGTGTACCGGCCCGGCGCCTCCGGCGGGCCCCAGACCAGCGGCTGGTGGGCGTGCTCGACGTCGATGAAGGCGAGCCGGTTGAAGCCGTAGACGACCTCGGCGTCGGCCCAGGTGTCCTGCTCGTCGGGGCCGCGGTGGCGCTGGCAGCGCATGGCCGCGCCGACGGCGTCACGCGCGTTCGCCGCACCGGTCTCGGTCGCGCAGATCAGTCCAAGCAGGCCGCACACGGGTACTCACACACCTTCAGGGTCTTCGCGGGGCTGGGGAGCGCCCAGTATGCCGGGCCGGCCGTGGCGAGTACCACGCGCGTCGATGGTTACCCCTTGGTCAGCAGGATGGGCCAACTCGGCTAGAGTCCGGCTGTCACAAAGATCTGTCGTAGGAGGCTCTGGGTGAAAGGGCGAGGCGCAGTGGGACAACCCGAGCGCACCCTGGGGAAGCGGACCGTGCGGATCGCCGCGCTGGCCGTGCTGGTCGCGCTGACCGCGACGGGCTGCTCCGGCGACGAGATCCTCCGGTTCGGCTGGCCGGTGGGTGTCACCGAGCAGGCGACCGAGATGCGCAACCTGTGGACCTGGACCGTGGTCGCGGCGCTGGTCGTCGGGGTCATCGTCTGGGCGCTGATCTTCTGGACCGCGACTTTCCACCGCAAGAAGAAGACGGTCGACGGCGAGCCGGAGGAGCTGCCCCGGCAGTTCCAGTACAACATCCCGCTCGAGCTGTTCACGGTCGTCGTCCCGACGATCATGGTCTGCGTGCTGTTCTACTTCACCGCGACCACGGAGAACAAGGTCCTCGACAAGATCCCGAACCCGGACGTCAAGGTCCAGGTCGTGGCCTTCCAGTGGAACTGGGAGTTCAAGTACGAGGACGCCAACGCGGCCAAGCCCGACGGCAGCGGCCAGGTCAGCACGGTCGGCTCGTCCGGCGAGATCCCGCTGCTGGTGCTGCCGGTCGGCAAGACGATCCAGTACGACCTGGTCTCCACTGACGTCATCCACTCCTTCTGGGTGCCCGAGTTCCACTTCAAGCGGGACGTCTTCCCGAACCCGGACAAGAACAACCAGGACAGCTCCTTCCAGAACAAGATCGACCGCGAAGGCTCCTTCGTCGGCCGGTGCGCGGAGCTGTGCGGCACCTACCACTCGGTGATGAACTTCGAGGTCCGCGCCCTGTCGCCGGACAAGTACGACGCGTACATCGCGCTGCGCAAGCAGGTGAACCCGGCGACCGGCCAGACGTTCACCGCGTCCGAGGCGCTGACGAAGATGAACTGCGGCGAGCTGTGCACCCCGCACGCGGTCACCACCCAGCCGTTCAACACCGACCGCACGGCGCGGACCGCGTCCAACTGACGTCCGGCGACAACAGGAGTAGGAAAGACCCATGAAGGTCGAAGCGCGCATCTTCTTCATCGTGGCGATCTTCGCCGTGTTCATGGCGGGCGTGTACTGGGTGTGGGCCGTGCTGGACCCCGACTTCGGCGGCAAGCCCGAGCCGGTGGGCATCGTCGCGCTGATCCTGACCGGCGGACTGGCCTTCCTGGCGGGCAGCTACATGCAGTTCGTCGCCCGGCGCATCGAACCGCGCCCGGAGGACCGCGAGGACGCGGAAATCAGCGACGGCGCCGGCGAGCTGGGCTTCTTCAGCCCGGGCAGCTACTGGCCGATCGGCATGGCGGCCACCGCCGCCCTCGCCGCGCTGGCGCTGGCGTTCTTCCACATCTGGCTGCTGGTCATCGCGCTGGTCGCGCTGCTCATCACGATCGGCGGCCTGGTGTTCGAGTACCACACGGGCCCGTCGCACGACTGATCCGAGCTCTTCCGACCGGCCGCCGCACCTCGGTGCGGCGGCCGGTCGCGTTTTCAGCCGCGGGCCGTCGCGATGTTCTCCAGCTCCTCCGGCCGCCCTTCGCGTTTTCAGCCGCGGAAGGCCGTCCGGTACGAGGACGGGCTCGTGCCGCGCAACCGGGTGAACTGGTGCCGCAGCGCCGCCGCCGAGGCGTATCCGCAGGCCGTCGCGATGTCCTCCACCGACAGCCGGCCCTCCTCCAGCAGGGCCTGGGCGCGGTCCAGGCGTCTCTCCGTCAGCCACCGGTGCGGGGTCGTGCCCGTCGCCGCCGAGAAGCGGCGGAGGAACGTCCGTTCGCCCAGGCCGCTGCGGCGGGCCAGCTCCGCCACCGTGAACGGCTGGTCCAGCCGCCGCTCCACCCACTCCAGGGCCTCCGCCACCACCGCGTCGTCGGCCGCCGCCGTGGCCGGGACCGGGGCCTGGACGAACTGGGCCTGGCCGCCCGCGCGGTGCGGGGCCGCCACCATCCGCCGGGCCAGCGTCGTGGCCGCCGCGACGCCGCGCAGCCGGCGGACCAGGTGCAGGCACAGGTCGACCGCCGCGACCGTGCCCGCGCTGGTCAGGACGCCACCGTCGTCGGCGTACAGCGCCTGGGGATCCACGAGCGCCGCCGGGAAGCGCGCGCGGAACTCCGCTTCGTACACCCAGTGGACCGTGCACCGGCGGCTGTCGAGCAGCCCCGCGTACCCCAGCGTGAACACGCCCGCGCAGAACCCCGCCACCCACGCGCCGCGCCCGGCCGCGTCCCGCAGGACGTCCAGCACCGGCTCGGGCGGCGGCGCCGTCCGGGGCGCGCACGTCGGCACGATCAGCAGGTCCGCCGACGCCGCGTAGTCCAGGTCCGCCAGGCCGGACAGCCCGAACCCGGACCAGCTGTCGACCGAGCCCCCGCCCGGCGAGCACACCGCGAAGTCCCAGCCCTCGATGCCGTCGGCGCTGCGGTCGGTGCCGAACACCTCGCACGCGACGCCCAGCTCGAACGGCGAAACGCGGTCGGCGAGCACCACCGCGACCCGGTCGACGTCCATGGCCGCCAGCATGTCACAAGTTTTGCGGTCATTGTCATCTCTGACACTGGTTGCCCGGCCCGAACGCGACGAACCTGGTCCGCATGACGAACTCGGAAACCCGCCCCCTGCTGCAGTGGTCCGCGGCGATGGCGATGTCCGGCACGATCGGTGCGGTCGTCCTCGAGAGCGGCGCGGCCGCCCCCGCCGTGGCGTTCGCCCGCTGCTTCGTCGGCGGGACGCTGCTGGTGCTCTGGTGCCTCTCGCGCGGCTGGCTGCAGGCGTGGCGGCCGTCGCGGCGCGACCTCGGGCTGGCCGTGCTGGACGGCCTGTTCCTGGTCGGCAACTGGGTGCTGCTCTTCGCGTCGTACGCGCTGTCGTCGATCTCGGTCAGCACGGTCGTCTACCACACCCAGCCGCTGATCCTGGTCGGCCTGGCGGCGGCGTTCCTCGGCGAGAAGGTCGCCAAGAGCCACCTGGCCCGGGCCGCGATCGCGTTCGGCGGTGTGGCCTTGATCTCCCTGTCCGCGCACGGCGAGGACGGCAAGCCCGTGCAGCTCGCCGGGATCGGGCTCGCCTTCGGCGCGGCCGTGCTCTACGCCGGCGCGTCCTTCGTCGCGAAGCAGCTGAAGCACCTCCGGCCGCACCTCCTGGCCGCGGTGCAGACGACGGTGGGGGCGCTCGTGCTCGCGCCGCTGCTGCTGGTCACACCGCTGCCGTCGACGACGTCCGGGCTAATCTGGCTGGTGCTGCTCGGCACGGTCCACACGGCCCTGATGTACGTGCTCATGTACGCGAGCATCGGCAAGCTGCCGACCACGACGGTGGCCCTGCTGTCCTACCTCTACCCGGTGGTCGCGGTGCTGGTGGACGTCGCCTTCTACGGCCACCGCCCGAGCTGGCTCGAAGCGCTGGGCATGCTCGCGGTCCTGGCGGTCGCACTGGCACCCCAGCGCAGCCGCCGGACCGAGCAGCGGCGGGTGAAGGTCAGCTGAAGGCGATCCAGCGGTCCAGCAGCGCGGCCGCGGCCCCGGAATCGATGGCTTCCGCCGCCCGCGCCAGCCCGGCTCGGAGATCGTCCTCCAGTGACTCGGAGAAGCCCGTGAAGGCGGCCAACGCGGCCGCCGCGTTGATCAGGACCGCGTCGCGGACCGGGCCCGCCTTGCCGCCCACCAGCTCGCGGACCACCTCCGCGTTCGCCGCCGCGTCGCCGCCGCGCAGGTCGTCGGCCGTCGCGCGGGGGATGCCCAGCGAAGCCGGGTCGAAGGTGCGCTCGGTGACCTTGCCGTCCGAGACCACCCAGACCGTCGACGTCGTCGTCGTGGTGATCTCGTCGAGGCCGTCGTCACCGCGGACCACCAGGGCCGTGATGCCGCGGCGGGCGAACACCTCGGCCAGCACCCGGGTCTTGTCCTGGTAGGCGCAGCCGATCAGGGCGCTGCCGGGCTGCGCCGGGTTGGTCAGCGGGCCGAGCAGGTTGAACGTCGTCGGGATGCCGAGCTCGCCGCGCACCGGGCCCGCGTGCCGCAGCGCCGGGTGGAACGCCGACGCCAGGAAGAACCCGACGCCGACCTCGGTGAGGCTGCGCTGGACGTCCTCCGGCGGCAGCGAGATCGTGACGCCGAGCGCCTCCAGCACGTCCGCCGCGCCGGACTTCGACGACGCGCTGCGGTTGCCGTGCTTGGCCACCGGCGCGCCGGCCGCCGCCGTGACGATCGTCGCCATCGTCGAGATGTTCACCGAGTTGGAGCCGTCACCGCCGGTGCCGACGATGTCCACCGCCGGGCGGTCCAGCTCGACCCGCCGGGCGTGCGCCAGCATCGTGGCCGCCATGCCGGCGATCTCCGCGGGGGTCTCGCCCTTGGCGCGCAGCGCCACCGCGAACCCGGCGATCCGGGCCGGGCTCGCCGCGCCGCTCATGATCTGGTCCATCGCCCACGCCGTGTCCTCTTCGGACAGGTCGACGCGCGCGACGAGCTGTTTGAGCAGGGGTGGCCAGGTGCGGGGGACCGGGGTGGTCACCGGCTCAGCCGTTCACGACGGGGACCCGTCGCGCGCGCAGCACGTCGGCGACGGTCTCCGCGGCGGTCAGCGGGTCCAGCGGGTGCACCAGCACGGCGTCCGCCTGCGACCACGTGGCCAGCCACCGGTCGTCCCGCCGCCGCACCGCCACCACGATCGGGGGACAGTCGGCGATTTCGCTCTTCAGCTGGCGGCACAGCCCGATGCCGCCGGTCGGCTGCGCCTCGCCGTCGAGGATCGCCAGGTCGACGTTCCCCGCGTCCACCTCGGACAGCACGTCCGCGATGCCGGCCGCCTCGACGTACTCCACGCGCGCCAGGTCCGCGGCGGGCCGCCGGCCGACCGCGTTCACGATCGCCTCGCGCACCTCCGCCTTGTGGCTGAACACCAGGACCCGCATCGACCGCTCGCCCATCAGGCACGCCTCCGTCTCGTCAAAGCTCGACTCGCACGATCGTATCGGCCGAGACCGACATCACGCGGGCGCCTCCGGCTGGAGCGCGTCCCAGCCCAGCGCGTCGCCGCCGAGCCGCTGCGCCAGGCCCGCCATCCGGGACCGTTCCTGGGCGCAGTGCAGCGCGTCGAGCACCTGGACGCGGAGGGCGTGCACGCGGGCCAGTTCCCCCGAACCACCCTGTTCCCGCAGCTCGTAGCCGTCCTGGGCGAGGATCGACGCCGCCTCGGCGAGCCGGTCCGGCGGCAGCAGCAGGTGGTGCCGCAGGACGGCCGGTGCCGTGCTGACCCAGGCGGGTGATCCGGCGAGCACGGCGGAGTCCGCGACGACCGGGTCGAAGGCCTCCGCGACGATCACCAACCCGGGCGCGTCGGCCGTCAGACCGGGTCTTTCACGCTTCTTGACCAGGTCAAGCAGGCGGTCGAGTAAACCCATGAGTAGCTCTCACCTTCCCGGGCATCCGGTGTGATCGGTTACGCAGACGACCCGCCGTGGACCCACCCGGCGGAGCGGTGGTGCGAGAGGACATAATGCGACGCGTGACAACGGCAGCTCCCACCATCAGTCAGCGGGTCCACTCGCTGAACCGGCCGAACATGGTCAGTGTCGGCACCATCGTGTGGCTTTCCAGCGAGCTGATGTTCTTCGCCGGACTCTTCGCGATGTTCTTCACCGTCAAGGCGCAGAACTCGTCCGGCCAGTGGCCGCCGCCGCTGCACGACGAACCGTTCCACCTCAACGTGGCGTACGCGATCCCGTTCACGGTGATCCTCGTGCTGTCCTCGCTGACCTGCCAGTTCGGCGTGTTCGCCGCCGAGCGCGGCGACGTCTACGGGCTGCGCCGCTGGTACATCATCACGTTGATCATGGGCGCGATCTTCGTCGGCGGCCAGGCCAACGAGTACCACAACCTGGTGGAAGAGGGGATGACGATCCCGTCCGGCCCGTTCGGCACGGTCTTCTACCTCGCCACCGGCTTCCACGGCCTGCACGTCATCGGCGGGCTCATCGCCTTCGTGTACCTGCTCATCCGCACGAAACTGAGCAAGTTCACGCCCGCCCAGGCCACGTCGGCGATCGTCGTGTCCTACTACTGGCACTTCGTCGACATCGTGTGGGTCGGCCTGTTCGGTGTGATCTACCTCCTTCCGTAGGTCCGCCCAGCCGCCACCACCTTCACCATCGGCCTGAACTGACAGCAAGGGTTGCCGCAAGATGACCACCAGCACCAAGTCCTCGGAGCGCCGCTACCGCGCGCGGTCGAAGCTGCGGAGGCGGTTCGCCGGCCTGCTCGCGCTCGGTATCGCGCTGGTGGGCGTCGGCTTCCTGTACGCCGCGTTCGCCCCGGAGCCGCAGACCGCGCAGGCCCAGGGCACGCCGGCGCAGCTGCGCCTCGGCGAGCAGGTCTACAACAACACCTGCATCGCCTGCCACGGCGCGAACCTCGAGGGCGTGCAGGACCGCGGGCCGAGCCTGATCGGCATCGGTGACGCCGCGGTGTACTTCCAGACTTCCTCCGGCCGCATGCCCGCCGCGCGCCAGGAGGCGCAGATCGAGCGCAAGCCGCCGAAGCTGACCGAAGCCGAGATCGACGCGGTCGGCGCCTACATCCAGGCGCACGGCGGCGGCGTCCAGCGCCCGGCCGAGAAGGGCGAGGCCCTCCGCGGGTCCGACCCGGCCCGCGGTGGCGAGCTGTTCCGCCTCAACTGTGCGTCGTGCCACAACTTCACCGGCCGCGGTGGCGCGCTGTCCGCCGGCAAGTACGCGCCGAACCTGGACCCGGCCAGCGAAGAGCAGATCTACACCGCCATGCTGACCGGCCCCCAGAACATGCCGAAGTTCTCCGACCGGCAGCTGTCGCCGGAGGAGAAGAAGGACATCGTCGCCTACGTGAAGTCGGTGTCGGACGGCAACAATGACCCGGGTGGTAACGGCCTCGGCGGGGTCGGCCCCGCTTCGGAGGGCGTCATCACCTTCATCGTCGGGATCGCCGCGCTGATCGGCGTGACGTTGTGGATTGGATCGAAGGCATGAGTGCCGAGGGGCCGAAGCCGCCGACGGAGGCGGAGCTGGCTGAGATGGACCGGGACCAGCTGCTCAAGCTGGGTGGCGAGCTCGACGGTGTCGAGATCGTCGAGTACCCGACCCCGTGGCCCGTCGAGGGCACCCGGGCGGAGCGGCGCGCCGAGCGCCTGGTCGCGTTCTGGTTCGCCCTGTCCGCGCTGGCGGGGCTGGGCTTCGTCGTTTCGCTGATCTGGTGGCCGTGGAAGTACGAGGCGCCGGACAACGAGAGCGGCCACTTCTGGTACAGCCTCTACACCCCGATGCTCGGCATCACGCTCGGCCTGGCCATCCTCGGCCTGGGCATCGGCGTGATCCTGTACACGAAGAAGTTCGTGCCCGCCGAGGTCGCGGTGCAGCAGCGGAGCGACAACCAGGGCGAGGGCTCGCCCGAGGTCGACCGCGCGACGATCCTCGCGCACCTGGCCGACGCCGGGAACCGCAGCACCATCGCCCGCCGCTCGCTGATCAAGCGCTCCGCGATCGCCGGTGCGGGCGCGCTCGGCCTCGCGGCCGCCGCGCTGCCGGTCGCGTCCTTCATCAAGGACCCGTGGAAGGACACCGAGGGCCGCGAGTCGCTGTGGCACACCGGCTGGCAGCCGAACTTCCCGGGCGAGAAGGTCTACCTGCGCCGCAACACCGGCAAGCCGCTCGAAGAGGGTGAAGAGGTCAGCCTGGTCAAGGCCGAGGACCTCGACGCCGGCGCCATGGAGACGGTCTTCCCGTACCGCGAGTCCGAGAAGGACAAGCCGGAGCTGCTGGCCGCCGCGCTGACCCGGGTGGACAACCCGGTCATGCTGATCCGCCTGCGCCCGACCGACGCCGCCAAGGTGGTCAAGCGGGCCGGCCAGGAGGACTTCAACTTCGGCGACTACTACGCGTACACGAAGATCTGCAGTCACGTCGGGTGCCCGACCTCCCTGTACGAGCAGCGGACCAACCGCATCCTGTGCCCGTGCCACCAGTCGCAGTTCGACGCCCTCCACTACGCGAAGCCGATTTTCGGCCCGGCGACCCGTCCGCTGGCCCAGCTACCGATCACGGTGGACGAAGAGGGATACTTGATCGCGCGAGGCGACTTCATCGAGGCCATCGGTCCGGCCTTTTGGGAGCGTAAGTCATGAGTTCACTCACCACGCCGACCAAGGGGTCGAGTGCCGTGGAGCGGCACCTGGGCGAGGCGGCGGACAACGCCGACCAGCGGTACCACCTGGCCAAGGGCCTGCGGCACCAGATGAACAAGGTGTTCCCGACCCACTGGTCGTTCCTGCTGGGCGAGATCGCGCTCTACAGCTTCATCATCCTGCTGCTGACCGGCGTGTACCTGACGCTGTTCTTCGACCCCTCCATGCAGGAGGTCATCTACCACGGCAGCTTCACGAACATGCAGGGCCTGGAGATGTCCCAGGCGTTCCGCACGACGCTGGACCTGTCGTTCGACGTCCGCGGCGGCCTGTTCATGCGGCAGCTGCACCACTGGGCCGCGCTGATCTTCGTCGCGTCCATGGCCGTGCACATGCTCCGGATCTTCTTCACCGGCGCGTTCCGGCGGCCGCGTGAGGCCAACTGGGTGATCGGCGGCCTGCTGCTGATCCTGGGCTGCTTCGAGGGCTTCTTCGGCTACTCGCTGCCGGACGACCTGCTGTCCGGCACCGGTATCCGCGCGACGCTGTCGGGCATCGTGCTCTCGGTGCCGGTGGCCGGCACCTGGATCCACTGGGCGCTGTTCGGCGGGGAGTTCCCCGGCGACCAGATCATCCCGCGGCTGTACACGCTGCACATCCTGCTGATCCCGGGCATCATGCTCGCCCTGGTCGGGGCGCACCTGGCGCTGGTCTGGTACCAGAAGCACACGCAGTTCCCGGGCGTGCGCCGCAAGGAGACCAACGTCGTCGGCGTCCGGATCATGCCGTACTTCGCGCTCAAGGGCGGGGCGTTCTTCACCCTGGTCGTGGGCGTGCTGGCGCTGATGTCGGGCCTGTTCCAGATCAACCCGGTGTGGAACTTCGGCCCGTACAACCCGGCGCAGGTGTCGGCGGGCTCGCAGCCCGACTGGTACATGGCCTGGGCCGACGGCATGCTCCGGATCTGGCCGGCGTGGGAGGTCTACCTCGGGAACTACACGATCCCGGCGGTGTTCTTCCCCGGTGCGGTCGGCATGCCGATCCTGTTCGGCCTGCTGCTGGGCTACCCGTTCATCGAGCGGAAGCTGTCCAAGGACACCGCGCACCACAACCTGCTCCAGCGGCCCCGTGACGCACCGGTCCGCACGGCGCTGGGTGCGATGGCGCTGGGCTTCTTCATGGTCATCGAGCTGTCCGGCTTCAACGACATCATCGCCGACCAGTTCGACATCTCCCTGAACGCGACGACGTGGGCGGGCCGCATCGGCGTCCTGATCGTGCCGCCGCTGGCCTACTACTTCACCTACCGGCTCTGCCTGGGCCTGCAGCGGGCCGACCGTGAGGTGCTGGAGCACGGCGTCGAGACGGGCATCATCAAGCGGCTGCCGCACGGTGAGTTCATCGAGATCCACCAGCCGCTCGCCGGTGTCGACAGCCACGGCCACGCGATCCCGCTCGAGTACCAGGGCGCGTCCGTGCCGAAGAAGATGAACAAGCTGGGCTCGGCCGGTGAGGCCGTGCCGGGCACGTTCTGGTCGCCGGACCCGGCCGAGGAGACCGCCGCGCTGCAGCGGGCCCACGGCAACGGCCACTCGGTCACCCAGGGTGAACCGGGCGAGTTCGAGAGCATCGAGACGGCCGAGGCCGCCAAGCGCTCCGAGCACTAGCCGCGTTTCGGCTGAAGGCCACCTTCCGGCTCCGGAAGGTGGCCTTCAGCGCGTTCAGGGCGTTGGTCAGTCCTCGGCGCCGATGGCGAAGGCGGACTCCGTGTCGGCGCGGGAGTACGACCGGAACGCGATGTGCGTGACGGTGTTCAGCACGCCCGGCACCTTGCCGATCCGGCCCGGGATGAGGTCGGCCAGGTCCTCGTGCGTGGACACCTGCACCGTGGCGATGAGGTCGACGTCCCCGGCGCACGAGTAGACCTCGCCGACCCCCTGGATGTCGGCGATCGCCTGCGCGGCGTCCGGGATCGCGTCCGCCTCTACCTGGATCAACACGATCGCGGTGATCACCTGGGTCCTCCAAGACTCGTCTGCGGGTGTCGCCCGCGATCCTAGTGGCGCGGGGCTCCTACGCCGCCGTGTGCGCCAGCCAGTGCGCGGCCAGGGCGCGGTCGCCGGTGATCGTGACCCGGTCGGCGGGCAGGCGGCGGGTGAACACCAGCAGGAGGTCCGTGAGGGGGCCGGACAGGGTCGCGTCCGCGGTTCCCCGTCCCCGGGCCCACCGCACGCCGCCGGGTTCGCGGGTGATGAGCCAGCCTTCGCCGCTGTCCGGGTTCAGGTGGAGGGTCTGGCCGGTGCCGCGCAGCTCGGCGAAGTCCGGCTTGAGGCTCGCCGTCACCGGGTGGGAAAGCAGCTCCAGCCATTCGGTGACAGCGTCGGCCGCGAGGTCCGGGGCGACGTCGAACGCGCTGCCGGTGGCGAGGGCCGCGTCGGCGTGGTGGACGGTGGTGTCGTGGAGCATCCGGCGCAGCCAGAACCGGGCCGGTTGCGGGCCGAAGAACGTCCAGACCGGCGTCTCTCCGGAGGCGAGGACGGCTTCGGAGAGGTCGGCGGCGCCGTCGAGCAGCCAGTCGGCCCACTTTTCGGGGGAGCCGGGGTCGGCGTCGAAGGGATCCGGGACCGGGGACGGTCCCGAGCGGACGATGCTCGCGGCCCAGCGGTGGGCCTGGCCGAGGTGGCCGACGAGCACCCGCAGCGGCCACTCCGGGCAGGTGGGCACCCGGGCGTCCGGGGCGGCGCCGGCGACGGCTTCGGCGAAGCCGGCGGTGTGTTCGTGCAGTCCCTCGGCGAGTCTTGCGCTGTTCATGGCCGTACCGTAGGAACTCCACCCGGCTGGAGGTTCGACCGAAGGTGACCGGAGACACACTCGGGATCGGCGAGCTGGCGCGACGGACCGGGGTGCCCGTCCGCACGATCCGCTTCTACTGCGACGAGGGGCTGCTGGAGCCCGCGCGCAGCGTCGGCGGGCACCGCCGCTTCGACGTCACCGCCGTCGACCGGCTGACCCTGGTCCGGCGGCTGCGGGGCCTCGGGCTGGGCCTGCGGTCGATCACCGACGTCCTCGCCGGCCGGCGGTCCCTCGACGACGCCGTGGCGGCCGAGCGGAGCGCGCTCGACCGCGAGCTCGCGACGCTGGCGTGGCGGCGCTCGGTGCTCCGCGCGGTCGAGGAGGCGTCGCCCGCCGACCGCGCCACGCGGCTCGAGCTGCTGTCCGCGGTGCAGGACGGGTTCGCCGCGCACGACACGCTGGTCCGCCTGTGGCACCCGATGACGACCGGGCCGATCCCGCCGGACACGGTCCGCATGTTCCTCGACGTCGGCGCGCCCCGGCCGCCGGAGCTGCCGACGACGGCGCAGGTGGTGGCGTACGCCTCGCTGGTGCTCCTGGCGGGGGACCGGGCGCTGGCGGTGCACCTGCGGTCGAGCACGCTGGTGGGGCACGACCGCATCGCCGACCTGGGCGCCCTCCACGCCGAAGTGGGCGCGGCTTGCGTTCTGGCGTCCCCCCAGGTGGCGCTTGGCGCCCAGCCCGCCCCGGGCCCGGCTTTGGACCGGTTCGTGGCGGCCCACGCGGCGGCGCTGGGCGCGGGGGACACCCCGGAGTTCCGGAGGGCACTGAACCACCGGACGGCCCCGGACCGGCACCCGAGGCTGCGCCGGTACTGGCACCTGGCGGGCGAGGTCACGGGGGAGCCCGCGCCGATGGGCGTGACCCACACGTGGCTCCTGGACGCCCTGAACAGCTCAGTGAACTGACCCCGGCCCGGCGTACCCGAAAGGGTCGCCTCGCGTACCTGGGCGGTCGGCTCGCAAATCGACCCTCTGGGCACGCCAGGTTGTCGGCCTGGCTCGCTGCTCAGCCGACGTGCTCCAGTGAGTGGGCCTCCGCGACCAGGTCCAGCCACCTCCGCCAGCCCGCCACTGCCGCGGGTTCCGCCCAGGGCCGGGTCGTACGGACCAGACGAACCCCCGGCCTGGCCAGCCAGCGCAGCAGGACGCCCACCTCCTCCGGGGCCGCGCCGTTCAACGGGCCCGGCTCCGGGAGCACCGTCTCCGCCGAGGCCACCAGTGCCTCCACCACCGGCATCGGGGGCACCCCGCGCCGGGCCACGCCCGCCGAGGCCAGGCGGCCGTAGCGGATCACTGCCAGCTCCCAGCCGCCCGCTCCGTCCGGGCCGGCCGCGATCAGCTCGCCGATCGACGCCAGCGCGGCCTGCCGGTGCGCGCGCCCCAGCGCCCGGATCAGCCCCGCCAGCTCGTCGCGGTGCCGGGCCGCCTGCTCGAAGTGCTGCCCTTCCGCCAGCCGCTCCACCAGGGCCGCCGCCGTGTGCAGGGGACGGCCGTCCAGGCCCGCGATCAGCCCCGACACCGACTCGACCGCCGGGCCGTATTCATCCACGCTCTGCCGGCCCGCGCACGGCGCCCCGCACCGCCCCAGCTCCGCCAGCACGCACGGCGTCCCGTTCGGCGACCGGGGCGAGATCCGCTGCGTGCACGTCCGCAGCCCCGACGCCCCGGCCAGCGTGTCCGCCGTCGCCCGCGCGTCCGCCTGGTTGCGGAACGGCCCCAGCACCCCCGGCCGCGGCAGCCGCACCACCGACAAGCGCGGGAACGCCTCGTCCGTCAGCCCGATCCACCAGCCCTGGTGCCGGTTCTTCGACCGCCGGTTGTACGCGGGCCGGTGCGCCGCGATCAGCCGCAGCTCCCGCACCTCCGCCTCCAGCGCGTGCGAGCACACCACGTGGTCGACGCGCTCGGCCAGCGCGACCATCTCCCGGATCCGGCTCCGGCCCTCCGAACCCGTGAAGTACGTCCGGACCCGCCGCCGCAGGTCCTTCGCCGTGCCGACGTACAGGACCTCGTCCTTCGGCCCCTTGAACAGGTAGACGCCCGGCGCCGACGGCAGATCGGCCGCCAGGTGCCGTTTCGCCCGCTGGGCGACGGTCACCTCCGGCAGGTACCCCATCAGCTCTTCGAGCGAGTGCACGCCCAGGTTGCCGACCCGCTCCAGCAGGCCGTGCAGCACGTCGACCGTCGCCCGTGCGTCGTCCAGCGCCCGGTGCGTCGGCCGCGTCCGCGCCCCGAACAGCAACGCCAGCGCCGTCAGGTTGTAGCGCCCCACCTCGTCCCGGGGCACCACCCGCCGCGACAGCCGCACCGTGCAGACCACCGTCAGCTTCGGCCAGACGTAACCGTGCGCCTCGCACGCGGCCCGCATGTGCGACGTGTCGAACCCGGAGTTGTGCGCCACCAGCACCGAGCTCCCGACGAACTCCAGGAACGCCGGCAGCACCTCCTCGATCGGCGGCGCGTCGTACACCATCGCCTGCGTGATCCCCGTCAGCGACACGATCTGCGGCGGGATCACCATCCCCGGGTTCACCAGCGTCGCGAACTCGCCCAGCACCTCGCCCCCGCGGACCTTCACCGCCCCGATCTCGGTGATCCCCGACGGCCCGGGGGGCGCCCCGGTCGTCTCGAGGTCGAAGACGACGAAAGTCGTGTCCCGCAACGGAGTTCCGAGCTCATCGAACGCGAGCTGTGCCTGGACCGAACGCATGAGCGAAACCTTAAGGCCCACCCCCGACAGTTTTCGGCGCCGCGCGGGGCCCATCCCGCTTGCGGGGGCCGGACGCGCCCGTGAACCGGGGGAACGCTGGTCGGAGGCGGGTCCGTGTGGCGCGCGGGGCGGGATGCGGGGGTGGGGCCTACCCTGGACCAATGCACCCGCAGCCGCTCGTGCCGGAGCCGCCCGGGGACCCCGTCGGTCCCTCGGGTGTCGCGTCGCGCCCGGAACCGGCGGCCGCGGACTCCGACCACGACGGCAACCACGACGGCGGGCGGCCCGAGCCCGCCACCTGGCCCGCCCTGCCCGAACCCGTCCGCGACCGGATCGCCGAGCTCGCGGCCGCCGCGGTCGCCAAGCTGCCCGGCACCGACGTCCCGCGGCAGCTGCGGCCCGTCGCCAAGTTCGCCCCCGCCAAACGCGCCAAACTGGGCGGGGCCGCCCTGCTCGCCGCGCTCGGCGAGTCCGCGCAGTTCCGCACCGCCGTCATCGAATGGCTCCGCGAACACCGCACCGACGCGCTCGACCCCAACGCCACCGAGTCCGTCGCCGCGGCGGCCGCCGCCGTCCTGCTGGGGGAATCCGGCGCCGCCGGGCGCGTCCGGCTCGTCGCGAAGAACGCCGAGGAGAACGCCCTCCGCGCCGAACGCGACGCCGCGCTCGCCCGCACCCAGCGGCTCGAAGCCGAACTCGCCCAGGTCCGCGCCGAACTCGCCGAGGCCAGGCAGGCCGCCGAGAACGCGCGGGGCGAGCGGGAGGGCGAAGTCGAGAAGCTCCTGAAGCGCCTTCGCGAGCAGGGCGTCCAGCTCCGCCAGGCCAAGGACGCGGCCGAAGCGGCGGCCGCCGAGACGCAGCGCGGTTCCGCCGCCCGCGCCGACGAGATCGCCGCCCTCACCGCGCAGCTCGAGCGTGAACGCCAGCGCGTCGCCGCCGAACGCGCGCGCGCCGAACGCGCCGCCGCCGACGCCGACATCGCCCGCCAGTCCGCCCGCGAGGCGCGGCAGGCCGACGAGGTGCGGCTCGCCCTGCTCATCGACACGATCGACGGCGCCGTCACGGGCCTGCGCCGCGAACTCGCCCTCGGCGCCCGCGGCGCCCGGCCCGCGGACATGGTCCGCGGCGCCACCTCGGGCCTCGGCCAGGGCGGCAAGATCGCCGACGTGTCCACGTTGGACCGCTACCTCGCGCTGCCCAACGTGCACCTCATCGTCGACGGCTACAACGTCACCAAGACCGGCTACCCCGAACTCGCCCTCGCCGACCAGCGCGACCGGCTGATCCACCAGCTGTCCGCGCTGGCCGCACGCACCTCCGCCGAGGTCACCGTCGTCTTCGACGGCGCCGGCGTGCTCTCCGTGCCGGCTTCGGTGCCCCGCGGGGTGCGCGTGCTGTTCTCCGAGCGCGGGGTCCTGGCCGACGACGTGATCCGCAACATCGTCGCGGCCGAGCCCGCCGGGCGGCCCATGGTCGTCGCGACGTCGGACCGCGCGGTCGCGGACTCGGTCCGCGGCCGGGGCGCCCACCCGACGCCCTCCGCGGTGCTGGTCAGTCGCCTGAGCCGGGTCTGACTACATCTTTGGGGGGCCGGGGTGGCGAAGGCCCCGGCATGTGTCAGCGCCGGAAACTGTCGGTGGTGGCGCCTAACGTGCGGGGCAGCAGTTCCGACGTGAGGAGGACCCCGTGGGCGACACCCCCGAGCTGTCCGAAGTGGACGTCTCGCACATCTCCGTTTCGGACATCGAGAACCTGGTGGTCGATTGCGACCGCTGCGTGGTGCGCGGCATCTCCTGCCACGACTGCGTGGTGAGCGTGCTGCTCGGCGCGCCACCGGCCGTGGTGTGGGACGCCGACGAGCGCCGGGCCGTCGACGCGCTGGCGGACGCGGGGATGGTGCCCCGGCTGCGCCTGGTCGAGGAACCGGTCCGGCGCACCGCCTGACCCACCGTTTCGTGTCGGCGCGCCGAATGGTCGATCGGGTCAGGTGAACGGTAGGTAGCCAAAACGGCCTCCGGAGAAACCCCAGCGTGTAACGCCCATCACATGTTTTCTCCATAGCTGGTCCGATGGTGTTTCGCGGCGCTACGGAGAGTTTTTGGCCGACGGGTCCTGGACGCGGTGGCGGTCTTTTCGTAACCTGTCCGAGATCTCGTGGCCCACGGCCGTCGATGAGGCGGCGACGCGAGATCGCCGCCGGACGCAGCTTTGTCGGGAAGCTGGGGACCGGAACCACCACCGCGAGCTTCACCTGTTGCAGTACAGGCCGTTCCGCGGGCGGTGGGGACAGCGGCGAAGAGGACTCCCCGGCCTCTTCGTGCCCCGGTCCCCGACGGCGGCCGAGACGCAAAGGAGACCCGCGCGACCGTGCAGTCGCATCCAGTCAGGCGCGTGGTGTCAGGTGCCCTCGCCGCGGTCTCGGTGATCACCCTCGTCACCTTGGCCCAGCCGACGGCCACCGCCGCCCCCATCCCCGCCCTCCAGGCCCCACCCACCGGTTCGGACGCCCTCGCCCAGTACCGCGATCTCGCGGCACAGGCCGAAAAGCTCAACGAAGACCTGCTCAAGGCCCAGGACGACCTGAAGGCCAAGCAGGGTGAGCTCGACAAGGCCACGAACGACGTCAACGCGGCGAAGGACCAGGCCGCGCAGGCGGCCGAGAAGCAGAAGAAGTACCAGTCCGAGGTCGACAAGTTCGCCGGCGCGTCGTTCACCAGCGGTGTCCAGCTGAACAAGCTGTCCGCGCTGCTGGCCGGCACGTCCACCCAGGACTTCCTGGACCGCTCTTCGGCGCTCGAGGTCATCGCGACGGACAAGAACGCCGCGATGGGCAACCTCACCGGCGCCGTCCAGCAGGCCACCGACGCCACCAACAAGGCGTCCGACGCCGCGAAGCGGGCGCAGGACGCGCGCGACGCCGCGGCGAAGCTGACCCAGGACATCCAGGCCAAGCAGAAGACGCTCAACGACCAGATCGAGCAGCTCAAGGCCGCCAACAAGAACCTGACCGCCGCCGACAAGGCCGCGCAGGGCGACAAGGGCGGCAGCATCCCCAACGTCCAGGCGCCCACCGCGGCCGCCCAGACCGCGGTGGACGCGGCGCTGAGCAAGCTCGGCAGCCCGTACGGCTGGGGTGACACCGGGCCGAGCTCGTTCGACTGCTCGGGCCTGATGCTCTGGGCGTACGGGAAGGCCGGGATCAAGCTGCCCCGGTCCAGCCGGGAGCAGTCCACCTTCGGCGCCGCGGTGCCGCGGGACCAGCTCCAGCCGGGCGACCTCGTGTTCTTCTACTCGCCCGTTTCGCACGTCGGCATGTACATCGGCGGCGGCAAGATGGTCCACGCGCCGGACACCGGCGACGTCGTGAAGATCTCGCCGCTGCAGAGCCAGTATTCGGGGGCGCGCCGCCCGACGGCGTGATTTCGCAGCTGCGTCGATTCGAGGGGCGGTACCGCACACGCGGTGCCGCCCCTTCGTCGCACGCGGCGGCCGCTAGCCTCTGGGGCGTGCTCAAGACCCTGCTCGTGACCAACGACTTCCCGCCGCGGCCCGGGGGGATCCAGAACTACCTGAACTCCCTCGCCACCCGGCTGCCGTCGGACGACCTGGTCGTCTACGCGCCGTCGTGGGAGTCGCGGACGGGGTCGCACGAGGAGTTCGACGCCGAGGCGCCGTTCGAGGTCGTCCGGCACCCGACGCCACTGATGCTGCCGACGCCGGACGTGCTTCGCCGGGCGAAGCAGATCATGCGCGCGCGGGACTGCGAAGCCGTCTGGTTCGGTGCGGCCGCGCCGCTCGCGCTGCTGGGCCACCCGCTGCGCCAGGCCGGGGCGCGGCGCATCGTGGCGTCCACGCACGGCCACGAGGTCGGCTGGTCCATGCTCCCGGGGTCACGGCAGGCGCTGCGGCGCATCGGCGACACCGTGGACGTCGTCACCTACGTCAGCCGGTACACCCGCGGCCGGTTCGCCGCCGCGTTCGGGGCGATGGCCGGGCTGGAGCTGCTGCCGTCCGGGGTGGACACCGAGCTGTTCCGGCCGGATCCCGCCGCCCGCGCGGAGATCCGGGCCCGGCACGGCCTCGGCGACCGGCCGACCGTCGTGTGCGTGTCCCGGCTGGTCCCGCGCAAGGGCCAGGACCAGCTGATCCGCGCACTGCCCCGGCTGCGCGAACGCGTCCCGGACGCGGCGCTGCTGATCGTCGGCGGCGGGCCGTACCGCAAGAAGCTGACCCAGATGGTGTCCGAGCTGGGCTTGGACCGCGATGTGGTGCTCACCGGTTCGGTGCCGTGGGCGGAACTGCCCGCCCACTACGCCGCCGGCGACGTCTTCGCGATGCCGGCCCGCACCCGGGGCAAGGGCCTCGACGTCGAGGGGCTCGGCATCGTCTACCTGGAGGCCTCGGCGACCGGCCTGCCGGTGGTGGCGGGCAACTCCGGCGGCGCTCCCGAGGCGGTGCTCGACGAGGTGACCGGGCACGTCGTCGAGGGCCGGGACGTCGACCAGCTCGGCGAAACCCTCGCCAGCCTGCTCGCCGACCCGGTGCGTGCCCGCCGGATGGGCGAGGCGGGGCGGGCGTGGGTGACCGAGAACTGGCGGTGGGACGTCATGGCCGGGCGGCTGTCCGGGCTGCTGGACGGCGACCCGGTGGCCGTCGTCCGTTAAGGCGTGTAGAGCGCCGGGTGCCGCGGATCGTCGACCCGCACGACGACGTCGGCCAGGGAGCTCGGGTCCACCTCCTCCTCGTAGCGTTCGTAGGCCGGGACGGCCCAGGCGTCCGGTACGCGGCGGCGCAGGGCGGCGGGCGACAACCACAGGTGCACGGCCAGGTCGAAGGCCAGGCCGGCACCGAGCAGCAGTTCGCCGTCGACGAGCACGACCCCGCCTTCGGGCACCGGCACGCGCTCGGCGCGGGTCGCGCGGTCGCGTTCGGCGTCCCACAACGACGGCAGCACCTCGCCGGAACCGCCCTCCTGCAACGGGTCGAGGACTTCGCGGCGGAGGGCGCCGAGGTCGAGCCAGCCGGTGTAGCGCGCGTCGGGGTTCGTGCGGCCGTGCTCGAACCGCAGCGACGCCGGCCGCAGGAAGTCCCGCGCCGACACGCGAAGCGCCGCGCGGCCGCGCAGGCGCAGCGGGTCGACCAGGGCGTCCGCGAGTTCTGTGGTTTCCGTCGCACCGGCCGCGCCGTCGACGGCGACCGCGATCCGGCGGCGGCCGGTGAGCGCGTCGATGCGGTCGGTCAGTTCGCCGGCCAGGACGGCGGGGGAGATGGGGCGGTAGCGCACGGGTTCCCATCCTCCACCCGGGCCGGGGACCGGTTTTGTCGTACCCCGGTGGGAGGATGGCGGTATGACTTCTTCAGTGGGGAAGACGGCCGATGTGGGGTGGAACATCGGCGTTTCGCGGACCTTGCCGTACACCGCCGAGGAGGTGTGGGACTTCCTGGTGAGCCGCGAGGGCGTGGCGATCTGGCTCGGCCCCGGCGTCGAGCTGCCGCGGGAGAAGGGCGCGGAGTACGAGACGGCGAACGGCACGGTCGGCGAGATCCGCGGCTTCGCCGAAGGTGACCGGGTGCGGCTCACGTGGCGGCCGAGCGACTGGGACCACGACTCGACGGTCCAGGTGCGGCTGAGCGGTTCGGGCAGCCGGACCACGCTGCGGTTCCACCAGGAATGGCTTGCGGGCGCGGAAGAACGCGAGGAACAGCGGGCATACTGGCAGGACGTGACCGAACGCGTGGTGGCGGCACTCGCCGAACGCTGACCGGAAGACGACTTGGGGGCACTGTGACAACGGTCGAGGTAACCGAGGATTTCGCACAGGACGCGCACTTGTTCGCCGAAATGCTCCGCGCGGGCGGCCCGGTGCGGCGGGTCCGGATGCCGCGGGGGCTGGACTGCTACATCGTGACGGACTTCGCGCAGGCGCGGGCGCTGCTGGCGGACCCCCGGCTGCGGAAGGACAACCGCCGCGCGCACGAGCTGTTCGAGGCGAAGTTCCCGGCCGGGGCGACAACCCAGGGCGCCTTCGGCGAGGCGCTGGGGCACCACATGCTCAACACCGACCCGCCGGACCATTCGCGGCTGCGCAAGCTGGTGAACAAGGCGTTCACCGGCCGGACCGTGGCCCGGCTGCGGCCGCGGATCGAGGAGATCACCACCGAGCTGCTCGACGCGCTGGCCGGGCAGGAGCGGGCCGATCTGCTGCCGTCGTTCGCCGCGCCGCTGCCGATCACGGTGATCTGCGAGCTGCTCGGCGTGCGCCCCGACGACCGCACGGAGTTCGCCGCCTGGTCCAAGACGTTGCTGAGCTCGTCGGAGCCGGAGGACGCGCAGGCCGCGGCGCAGAACATGTTCGGCTACCTCACCGGGCTGATCGCGCAGAAGCGCGCCGAGCCGGCCGAGGACCTGCTGTCGGACCTGGTGCACGCGAGCGACGACGGCGATTCGCTGTCCGAGGCCGAGCTGGTGTCGATGGCGTTCCTGCTGCTGGTCGCCGGGCACGAGACCACGGTCAACCTGATCGCCAACAGCGTGCTGGCGCTGCTGCGCGAGCCGGAGCAGCTGGCGCTGCTGCGCGCCGACCCGGCGTTGCTGCCCAACGCCGTCGAGGAGTTCCTCCGGTTCGACGGCCCGATCCACCTGGCGACGCTGCGGTTCACCGCGGAGCCGGTCGAGGCGGGCGGGGTGAGGATCCCGGAGGGCGAGTTCGTGCTGATCTCGCTGCTGGGCGCGAACCGGGACGCCGAGCGCTTCCCGGAACCGGACCGGCTCGACGTCACCCGCCCGGCGGGCGGCCACCTGGCGTTCGGGCACGGCATCCACTACTGCGTCGGCGCGCCCCTGGCCCGGCTGGAGGCCGAGATCGCGCTGGCGGGCCTGCTGGCGCGGTTCCCGGACCTGGCGCTGGACGTGAAGCCGGACGAGCTGGTCTACCGTTTCAGCTCCCTGGTGCACGGACTGGAGACCCTGCCCGTCCGGCTGTGAGGTGCGTCGCCCGGCGGGGCCGGGCGGGTGTCGTAGGGTCGGCGGATGGACTCCGCCGGCCTGCTCGCCCTCGACGCCCAGCACGTGTGGCACCCCTACGCGCCGATGCCGGCGAAGGTGCCGTCGCTGCTGGTGACCGAGGCGAGCGGCGTGCGGCTGAAGCTCGCCGACGGCCGGGAGCTCGTCGACGGGATGGCGTCGTGGTGGTCGGCCATCCACGGCTACCGGCACCCGGTGCTCGACGCCGCGCTCGCCGGGCAGGCCGGGCGGATGAGCCACGTCATGTTCGGCGGCCTGACGCACGAGCCCGCGATCACCCTGGCCAAGACCCTGGTCGACCTCACCCCGGACGGGCTCGAGCACGTCTTCCTCTGCGACTCCGGCTCGGTGTCGGTCGAGGTCGCCGCGAAGATGTGCCTGCAGTACCAGCGGTCGCGGGGACTGCCGGGGAAGCGGCGGCTGCTCACCTGGCGCGGCGGCTACCACGGCGACACGTTCACGCCGATGAGCGTGTGCGACCCCGAGGGCGGGATGCACTCGCTGTGGCGCGGCGTCCTGCCCGAACAGGTTTTCGTGCCCGCGCCGCCTCCGGGCTTCGACACGCCGCCCGATGAGTCCTATTTGGACGTTCTCTCGGACGCGATCGCCGAGCACGCCGGGGAACTGGCCGCGGTGATCGTCGAGCCCGTGGTGCAGGGCGCCGGCGGGATGCGGTTCCACCACCCCGCCTACCTGCGCGCGCTGCGGGAACTGACCGAGGCGCACGACGTGCTGCTGATCTTCGACGAGATCGCCACCGGCTTCGGCCGCACGGGCGCGCTGTTCGCGGCCGAGCACGCGGGCGTGACGCCGGACGTGCTCTGCCTAGGCAAGGCCCTGACGGGCGGCTACCTCAGCATGGCGGCGACGCTGTGCACGCCGGAGGTGGCGGCGGGCATTTCGCGCGGCGCGCTGCCGGTGCTCGCGCACGGCCCGACGTTCATGGGCAACCCGCTGGCCTCGGCGGTGGCGAACGCCTCGCTCGGGCTCCTCGCCGGCGGCGGCTGGAAGCAGGACGTGACGCGGATCGAGAAGGCCCTGCTGGACGGCCTCGCGCCCGCCCGCGACCTGCCCGCGGTCACCGACGTCCGGGTCCTCGGCGGGATCGGCGTCCTCCAGCTCGACCACCCGGTGGACATGGCGGCGGCGACGGAGATCGTGACCGGGCAGGGCGCGTGGCTGCGGCCGTTCCGCGACCTCGTCTACGCGATGCCCCCGTACGTTTCGACCGACGACGACCTGGCCGTGATCACCGGCGCGATGCTGGCGGTGGCGGCGAAGGCGTGAGCCGGGTTTCGGCGGACGACGGCCTGGCCGTGATCACCCGCACGAACCGCGCGGTCGCCGCCCGGGCCTGAATTCAGCACATCGGGTGTGACCGCAGGCACACCGAGACCCGAAGGTCCCTCATCGTCGCGCTCCGTGGTGGAGCAAGATCCACACCACGCGATCGGCGGAGGTTGGGCGGGCGCTTTTCGCCTGAAAGGTCCGGGAAACCGAACCGTTCCGTACCGCGGCAAACGCGAGAAATCCTTGCGTAGCGGACTTTTCGGCCGGTTTCGGCGATCCTGCCCCCATGATCGAGATCGTTCGTGGCGAACACGACACCGGACCCCCGAAGCACCCGAAGAACCTCAAGAACCCGAAACACCTGAAACACCTCGAGAACCTCGGCCTCCTCAAGCACGACGTCCTCGCTTCGATCGTCGTCTTCCTCGTCGCCGTCCCCCTGTCCCTCGGCGTGGCCTTCGCCGCCGGGGCGCCCTTGCTCTCCGGCCTGATCTCCGCCGTCGTCGGCGGGCTCGTCGCGAGCGCCTTCGGCGGGTCGCCGCTGCAGGTCAGCGGGCCGTCCGCCGCCCTCACCGTGGTGCTGGCCGACACCATCGCCACCCACGGCTGGCCCGTCACCTGCGCGATCACCGTCGCCGCCGGCCTGCTCCAGATCCTCTTCGGCCTCACCAGGGCCGCCCGCGCCGCGCTCGCCGTGTCGCCGGCCATCGTGCACGGCCTGCTGGCCGGCATCGGCGTCACCCTCGTGCTCGGCCAGCTCCACGTCGTGCTCGGCGGCACGGCGCAGGGCTCCGCGCTCGCCAACGTCCTCGCGCTGCCGGGGCAGATCGCCGGGCACCACGACAAGGCCGTGCTGATCGGCGTCGTCACCCTCGCCGTGCTGCTGGCGTGGCCGCACCTGCCGAAGGCCGTCCGCCGCTTGCCCGCGCCGCTGGCCGCCGTCGCGCTGGCCACCGGCCTGGCCGTCACCACCGGCATGACGCTGCCGCGCGTGGACCTCCCGGCCGGGCTGCCGTCCCTGCACGTCGTGCCGCGGCTGCCGGACGGCGGCTGGGGCGGGTTCGCGCTCGCCGCCGTCACCATCGCGCTCATCGCCGGCCTCGAGAGCCTGCTGTCCGCGGTGTCGGTGGACAAGCTCCGCGGCGGCCCGCGCACCGACCTCGACCGCGAGCTCATCGGGCAGGGCGCGGCGAACGTCGCCGCCGGCGCGCTCGGCGGGTTCCCGGTCACCGGCGTCATCGTGCGCAGCATGACCAACTACGAAGCGGGGGCGCGCACCCGCGCGTCGGCGATCCTGCACTGCCTCTGGATCCTCGCCGCCTGCCTGCTGCTGACCGGCGTCCTGCGGCTGATCCCGCTGGCCGCGCTCGCCGCGCTGCTGGTCTACGTCGGCGCGAAGCTGGTGAACCTCCACGGGCTCAAGGAGGTCCGGCGCCACGGCGACCTGCCGGTGTACGTCGTCACGCTCGCCGGCGCGGTGGCCGTCAACCTGCTCACCGGCGTCGCGGCCGGGATCCTGCTGGCGCTCGCGCTGATGCTGCGGCGGATGATCTTCTCCGGCATCCACGTCGAACGGGAAAGCCCCGACCGCCACCGCGTCGTCATCGAAGGCGCGCTGACGTTCCTCTCCGTGCCGCGGCTGACCCGTGTGCTCGCCGAGGTGCCCCCGCACGCCGAGGTCACCCTGGAACTGCTCGTCGACTACCTCGACCACGCCGCGTTCGACTGCCTGCGCGGCTGGCAGCAGGCGCACGCCGGGCCGGTGACGGTCGACGAGATCGGGCACCCGTGGTTCGAACGCGGCAGCTCGGGCGCGCCGACCGTGCGCCGCAGCGTCGCCGCGCGCGTCGTGCCGCGGTGGCTCGCGCCCTGGTCGCAGTGGCAGGCCGAGCACATGGTGCTGCCCGCCCAGCGCACCGCCAGCTCCCTGCTGTGCCGCGGCGCGTCGGAGTTCCAGCGCCGCACGGCGCCCCTGCTGCGCGACACGTGGGACGGCCTGGCGCACGGCCAGGAGCCGCACACGCTGTTCATCACCTGCGGGGACGCGCGGATCGTGCCGAACCTGATCACCACGAGCGGGCCGGGCGACCTGTTCACCGTGCGGAACATCGGCAACCTGGTACCGCCGGCGGACGGCACCGACTCCTCGGTCGGCGCGGCGATCGAGTACGCCGTCGGCGTGCTCGGGGTCGCCGAGATCGTGGTGTGCGGGCATTCCGGCTGCGGGGCGATGAAGGCGCTGCTCGGCCAGGCGCCGGACGGCCTCGAGCAGCTCGGCAGCTGGCTGCGCCACGGCGAAGCGACGCTCCTGCGCCGCCGCCGCGAGGCCCCGCTGCTGCTCGGCGGCGAGCGGCCGGCCGCCGAGGCCGACCAGCTCGCGCTGCAGAACGTGGTGCAGCAGCTGGAAAACCTGCGCGGCTACCCGGTGGTGGCGGCGGCGCTCGAGCGGGGCGCCCTGCGGCTCACCGGGATGTACTTCGACGTCGGCGCCGCGCAGGTGTCCCTTTTGGACGATGGAACGCGCGGCTTCGTGCCGGCGGGCGCCCTGGAGCACTGACCCGAGCGCCCGGAGGCCACGCCGGTCGCGGAGTCCGCCTGGCGAACACCGACCCACACCCCGGAGGCCACCTTCAGCCCGCGTGCCGAAGGTGGCCTCCGGTGCGTCAGACCCCCGTCCCGAGGCCGGGAAACCGTTGTGTCGTACGAAATTCAACTGTCATCCGACAGAAATGATCTTGTGAACGGCGTGTTAACGACCTGTCCGATTTGTGACATTCAGGCTAAATGGGGCCAATTGTTCACCCGATCGAGTGGTGCATAGCGGACATTTCACTCGATTTCCGGTTGCATGGTGATCATGAGACCCCTCGCCGTGCTCCGCCACGACCTGCCGGCCTCACTGGTCGTCTTCCTCGTAGCCGTCCCCCTGTCCCTCGGCATCGCCCTCGCTTCGGGCGCGCCGGTCGCCGCCGGGCTCGTTGCCGCCGTCGTCGGCGGCGTCGTCGCCGGTGCCCTCGGCGGCTCCGCGCTCCAGGTGAGCGGACCCGCCGCCGGCCTGACCGTCGTCATGGCCGAAACCATCCAGACCTTCGGCTGGGCCGTCACCTGCGCGATCACCGTCGCCGCCGGGGCGCTCCAGATCCTGCTGGGGCTGAGCCGGATCGCCCGTGCCGCGCTGGCCATCTCGCCGGCGATCGTGCACGGCATGCTGGCCGGCATCGGCGTCACGATCGTGCTCGGCCAGCTGCACGTCATCCTCGGCGGCAAGGCCCAGAGCTCCGCGATCGAGAACGTCGCCGAGCTGCCCGCCCAGATCGTCGCCCACCACGACTCCGCCACCGTCGTCGGCCTGCTCACCATCGCGATCCTGCTGATCTGGCCGAAGCTGCCGGCGGCGGTCCGCAAGGTGCCCGGCCCGCTGGCGGCGATCGCCGCCACCACGGTGCTGTCCGTGGCGGTGGGGATGACGCTGCCCCGCGTCGAGCTCCCCGGTGACCTGCTGGACATCCACCTCGTCCCGCAGCTGCCGGACGGCTGGGGCGGGTTCGCCCTCGCCGTCGTCACCATCGCCCTGATCGCCAGCGTGGAGAGCCTGCTCTCGGCGGTCGCGGTCGACCGCCTGCACACCGGGCCGCGCGCCAACCTCGACCGCGAGCTGGTCGGCCAGGGTGCGGCCAACATGGTCTCCGGGGCGCTGGGCGGCCTGCCGGTGACCGGCGTCATCGTCCGCAGCTCCACCAACGTCGCCGCCGGGGCGAAGTCCCGGGCCTCGGCGGTGCTGCACGGCGTCTGGGTGCTGCTGTTCGTCGTCCTGCTCGCCGGGCTGATCGAGAGCATCCCGCTGGCGGCGCTGGCCGGGCTGCTGGTGCACGTCGGCGCGAAGCTGGTCAACCCCGGGCACATGAAGCAGGTCCTGGCCCACGGCGACCTGCCCGTCTACCTGCTCACCCTCGGCGGCGTCGTCGTGTTCGACCTGCTCACCGGCGTGCTCGCCGGGATCGGGCTCGCGCTGGTGCTGATGCTGCGCCGCACGGTCTGGTCGGGCATCCACGTCGAAGGGGAAGGTGACGCCCGGCGCGTGGTCGTCGAAGGCGTCCTGACGTTCCTGTCGGTGCCGCGGCTGTCGAAGGTGCTCGGCGCCATCCCGGCCGGGGTGCCGGTGCGGCTGGAACTGGTCGTCGACTACCTCGACCACGCCGCGTTCGAAAGCCTGCACACCTGGCAGCAGGCGCACGAACGCGCCGGCGGCGCGGTGGAGGTCGACGAGGTCGGCCACCCCTGGTTCGGCGAAGGCAAGGCGGGCCGCCCGACGCGGTCCCGGCTCGCCGCGAGCAGCGCCGTGCCGCGCTGGCTCGCACCCTGGTCGGAGTGGCAGGCGGCCGAAGCCGTCGAAATCCCCGCCCAGCAGACCCGCCGCGGGGCCACGGAGTTCCACCGCCGGGCCGCGCCGCTGCTGCGCGACACGCTGTCCGGGCTCGCCGACGGCCAGCGGCCGCGCACGCTGTTCATCACGTGCGGCGATTCTCGCATCGTGCCCAATCTCATCACCACGAGCGGGCCGGGCGACCTGTTCACCATCCGCAACATCGGCAACCTCGTCCCACCCGGCCAGGCCGACCCGTCGATGAACGCGTCCATCGAATTCGCCGTCGGCGTGCTCGGGGTGTCGGAGATCGTCGTCTGCGGGCATTCCTCCTGCGGGGCCATGAAAGCCCTGGCAGAGGGGCCGCCCGCGGGTCCGCTGGCCGACTGGCTGCGGCACGCCGAGCCCACCTCCCGGCGGTCCGGGCCGATCACCGTCGACGGAATCCGCCCGGATCGCGAGAGCGACCGGCTGGCGTTGCAGAACGTGCTCCAGCAGCTCGACCACCTGCGGGAGTATCCGCTGGTCGCGGCGGCCGAAGGGGCCGGGAAGCTGCAGCTGACCGGGATGTACTTCGACGTCGGGGCCGCGAGCGTGCATTTGCTCGACGGCGAAGCGCGCGCGTTCGTCGCCGTCGGGCTGTAGCCCGAACGGCGGTTCCCCGTCCGGGGACGGCGTGCCAACTTCTAGCGTCCACACGGCACACGGGATCGGGGCCCGTGCGCCGGTCGCCGAAGGGGGTTGGCACGCATGTCGCTTTCCAGACGTATCCGGGTGCTCACCGTGGCCGTGCTGGCCGCGGTCACCGGGTTTCCCGCTGTGCCGGCCGTCGCCTCGACGGCCGGCACCGCACTCCAGTGGGGCCCCTGCGCCGGGGTGCCCGAACCGAGCCAGGGCCTGCAGTGCACGACGATGAGCGCGCCGCTGGACTACGCGCGGCCGTGGGGGGAGAAGATCACGCTCGCGTTCTCCCGGCTGCCGGCCGCCGATCCGGCCAAGCGCCGCGGCGTGCTCCTGCTGAACCCGGGTTCGCAGGGCGACTCGCAGCTCGGCCTGCCCCTGCAGCTGCTGGCCCTGGGCCTGCCGCAGGCCGTCCGGGACACCTACGACCTGATCGCGTTCGACCCGCGCGGGGCCGGGAACAGCACCCGGGTGACGTGCAACCTGCCCGTGACCTTCATGATCCCGCCCGCCTACGCCGTGACGGACGCGGGCGTCGACACGCAGGCCGCGGTCGCCCGCCAGAACGCCCAGGGCTGCGCGGACGCGCCGTCGGCGCCGCTGCTGCCCCACATCACCGTCCGGAACGTGGCGCGTGACCTGGACGGCATCCGGGCGGCCCTCGGCGAGCGGCGGATCTCCTTCCTCGGCTACTCGTTCGGGGCCTTCCTCGGCGCGACCTACGCGACGATGTACCCGGACCGCACCGACCGGGTGGTGCTGGACAGCTCGACCGGGCCGGGCGGCCTCGACTACACCTGGTCGCGCCGGTTCGCCTCGGGCTTCGAGAAGCACTTCCCCGACTTCGCCGCCTGGGCCGCCGCCCAGGACGCGACCTACGGCCTCGGCAGCACGCCGGAAGCGGTCAAGGCCAAGTACTTCGCGCTCGCCGCGAAGCTCGACCAGACGCCGATCGAGACCGTCGACGGCGCCACGTTCCGCTGGATCAACGAGGCCCTGACCCAGTCGGACGCCACCTTCCCGCTGCTCGCCCAGGTCTGGCAGCAGGCCGAGAACGGCACGATCGCGCGGCCGCCGCTGCCGCCCGGGTTCGACTTCTCCGGGCTGCTGGCGATCGTCTGCAACATGGACGGCTGGCCGAAGGACGTCGAGGTCTACCGGCACGCCGTGGCCGAGGACCGGGCGCGCTACCCGATGCTCGGCGCGGCGTCGGCGAACGTCTGGGCCTGCGCGTTCTGGCCGGCGCAGAAGACCGAGCCGCAGGTGCGCATCACCGACCGCGGCCCGTCGAACATCCTCATGGTGCAGAACCTGCGCGACAACGGCACGGACTACCCGGGCGGCGTCGAGATGCGCGCGGCACTGGGGTACCGGGCCCGGCTGGTGACCGTCGACCAGGGCGGGCACCGCGCGTACCTGTTCGGCACCAACGCCTGCGCGAACGACACGGTGGCCCGCTACCTGGCCGAGGGGGTTCGCCCGGCCGGGGACGCGTTCTGCCCGGCCTGAACCCGGTCGCCGCCCGCGGGCGGGGGTCACTATCTTGATTGTCCGTGACCATGCTGGTGATGACGGGGACCGGGACCGGGGTCGGCAAGACGATCACCACGGCGGCGATCGCGGCCCTGGCGGTGGCCGGCGGGCAGCGGACGGCCGTGCTGAAACCGGCTCAGACGGGCGTGCGCCCCGATGAGCCCGGTGACCTGCAGGACGTCGTCCGTCTCGCCGGGCCCGAGGTGACTACGCGCGAGCTGCGCCGGTACCCGGACCCGTTGTCGCCGGAGGCCGCCGCCCGCCGCAGCGGCCTCCCGGCGCTCGACCCCGGCGAGATCGCCCAGGCGGCGTCGGACCTCGACGGCGGGCACGACCTGACCCTGATCGAGGGCGCGGGCGGGCTGCTGGTGCGCTTCGACGGCACCGGCGCCAGCCTCGCCGACGTCGCCTGGTCGCTCGGCTCGCTCGTGCTCATCGTGGCCGAAGCGGGCCTCGGCACGCTCAACGCCACCGCGCTGACCGCCGAGGTCGCCACCAAGCGCGGGCTCACCGTCGCCGGGGTGATCATCGGCGCGTGGCCGGCCGAACCGGACCTCGCGGCGCTGTCCAACCTCGAAGACCTGCCGGTCGCGGCGGGGGCGCCGCTGCTCGGCGTGCTCCCCGCCGGGCTCGGCACGGCGTCCCGCGAGGAGTTCCTGGCCGCGGCGCGGGCCGGGCTCTCGCCGTGGTTCGGCGGCGAATTCGACCCGGAACTTTTCGCCGGGTGCGCTTCTGCCGAGAAGTGACCTGCGTCGCTGTCGTCCCGAGGTGCCGTCGTGCACGATGAGGGACGCTTCCGCCACCACCACCAAGGAGATGCCGTGACCGCAGTCCCGGACACCGATGTCCTCGCCTACGCGCGCGAGCAGGTCCTCGAAAACGGCGTCGGCCTCGGTGAACAGCAGGTCCTCGACGTGCTCCGGCTGCCCGACAACCGGCTGCCCGACCTGCTGGCCCTCGCGCACGAGGTGCGGATGCGCTGGTGCGGGCCCGAGGTCGAGGTCGAGGGCATCATCAGCCTCAAGACCGGCGGCTGTCCCGAGGACTGCCACTTCTGCTCCCAGTCGGGCCGCTTCCCGACGCCGGTGCGCTCGGCGTGGCTCGACATCCCGAACCTGGTCAAGGCCGCCCGGCAGACCGCCGAGACCGGCGCGACGGAGTTCTGCATCGTCGCCGCCGTCCGCGGGCCGGACCAGCGGCTGCTTTCGCAGGTCCGCGAGGGCGTCCGCGCCATCCGGGAAGACGGCAACGACATCCAGATCGCCTGCTCCCTCGGCATGCTCACGCAGGAGCAGGTCGACGAGCTCGTCGAGATGGGCGTGCACCGCTACAACCACAACCTGGAGACGGCGCGTTCGCACTTCCCGTCGGTGGTCACCACCCACACGTGGGAGGAGCGCTGGGACACGCTGCGGATGGTCGCCGAGGCGGGCATGGAGGTCTGCTGCGGCGGCATCATCGGCATGGGGGAGACGGTCGAGCAGCGCGCGGAGTTCGCGGTGCAGCTGGCCGAGCTGAGCCCGCACGAGGTGCCGGTGAACTTCCTCATCCCGCAGCCGGGCACGCCGTACGAGCACTACGAGATCGTCGAGGGCAAGGACGCGCTCCGGACGGTGGCGGCGTTCCGGCTCGCGATGCCGCGCACGATGCTGCGCTTCGCCGGCGGCCGCGAGCTGACCCTCGGTGACCTCGGCGCGGAGCAGGGCATGCTCGGCGGGATCAACGCGATCATCGTCGGCAACTACCTGACCAACCTGGGCCGCCCGGCTTCGGCGGACCTGGAGATGCTCGACGAGCTCAAGATGCCCATCAAGGCCCTCAGTGACAGCCTCTGATCCTGCCGCGTACTGCGTCCACTGTGGACAACCCTCGGCGGGCGGCGCGGACCACCCGGCCTGCCACAACCCGAGGACGGCCCTGGAGCCGCCGCGCTACTGCACGCACTGCGCGCGCCGCCTGGTGGTCCAGGTGAGCCCGCTCGGCTGGACGGCCCGCTGCAGCCGCCACGGCGACACGGCAAGCGGTTGACGGCCGCGGGCCGCTGCCACCCCGCCGCGGCGGGTGGCGGGCGGCCGTGGGCCGCTGCCGCCATCATGGTGAGCAGCTGGTGGCCGCGGGCTGCCGCAAGCCGCCACGGCGAGCGGTTGACGGCCGCGGGCCGCAAGCCGCCGCGGCGAGCGGCCGGCGGCCGCGGGGCGTTCACGACGTCCGGCCGACGATCTCGTCCGCGGGGTGTTCACGACGCCCCGCGTGGCGACACGGCCCGCGGTGGAGACCGACCTCGCACCGACCGGTTACCCTCGGTCGCAACGTGTCGCAGGAGGGAGTCCGGGTGAGTGAGTCGTCGGGGCCCGCGCACCGGCCGTCGGCCGTGGCCGGCCCGTGGTCGGTGCCCGTGCTGTTCCGGGAACGGCGGCCCCGCGTCGTCGTCAAGGCCGACCTGCTGCCCGCGCTGAGCGTGCTCCTGACGCTGACCGTGCTGGGCCTCCCGCTGGGCTTCCTGTGGTCGCGGCTCGCACCGCCCGAGCGCGTCCGGATCGTCGCCGCCGACGGCACCCAGGGCCCCCTGGAGCTGGAGAGCTGGCACCGGTTCGACGACCTCGCTGTGTTCGGGTTCCTCACCCTCGGGCTGGGGATCGTCACCGGCGTCGTCATCTGGCTGCTGCGTGAACGGCGCGGGCCGGTCGTCTTCCTCGCCGCCGTGCTCGGCGTCGCGCTCGCGAGCGCCGGGGCGATGTGGATCGGCGTCCGGCTGGCGAACGTCCACTACGCCATTTCGAGCGCGCCCGCGCTCGGCTCGGTGATCGAGCTCGCGCCGCGCCTGGAGTCGTGGTGGGTCCTGATCACCGGCCCGCTGGGCGTGTCCATCGCCTACACGCTGCTGACCACCTGGAACGGCCGGGACGACCTCGGCCGCCGCCTCGGATAGGCGTTTTGCCCTAGGCTGGTGCCCTCGACCACAGGGGGTTCAGTGACTGAAGACATCGAGGTTTCGCGGCACAACGCCGTCCGGTTTCCCGGCATCAGCCCGCGCGCGTACGAGCATCCCGTGGACCGCGGCGCGCTCGCCACGCTGCGCGCGGTGCCGGGCTTCGCCCAGGTCGTCAAGGCCGTTTCGGGCTTCTACAACGAGCGCGGCGAGCGGCTGATGGCGCTGGCGTCGTCGATCCGCGTCGGGCCGAAGCAGTACCCGGAGCTCGACCGGCTGCGCCACGAATGCGCCGAGACGCTGGACCTGCCGGCGGTGCCGAACCTGTTCGTCTACCAGGACCCGCGCATCCAGGCGGAGACGGTCGGCATGGACGAGCCGTTCATCCGCGTCAGCACCGGGCTCGTCGAGCTGATGAGCCACGAGTCCCTGCGGTTCGTGCTCGGGCACGAGATGGGGCACGTGCTGTCCGGGCACGTGGTCTACCGCACGATCATGGTGCGCCTGATCGGGCTGCAGCTGGCGATGTCGTGGACGCCGGTCAGCGCGCTCGGCATCCGGGCGATCATCGCGGCGCTGCGGGAGTGGTTCCGCAAGGCCGAGCTGTCGTGCGACCGCGCGGGGCTGCTCTGCAGCCAGGACCCGACAGCGGCGCTGCGCGCCCAGATCCAGGTCGCGGGCGGCATCGACCCGTCCCGCATCGACATCCCGTCGTTCCTGCAGCAGGCGACCGAGTACGAGTCCGTCGAGGACATCCGCGACAGCTTCCTCAAGCTCAAGTTCGTGGAGACGGAGTCGCACCCGTTCGCGGTGGTCCGTGCGGCCCAGCTGCAGCGCTGGGCGGCGTCGGAGGAGTACCGCGCGATCCTCGCGGGCGACTACCCCCGCCGCGACGACGACACCCCGGCGTCCGACTGGAAGGACGACCTCAAGTCCGCGGCCAAGTCGTACAAGGACTCGTGGAGCGCCTCGGCCGACCCGCTGACGAAGGTGTTCAGCGACGTGGGCGAGGCCGTGTCGGGCGCGGCGGGCAAGGTGTGGAACAAGTTCGGGAACGGCAACGGCAACGGGTCCGGGAGTGGGGCACGCCCGGAGGCCGACTCCTGATCCGGGAAACCCCAATCGGCGTTGGCCGCCGAGGGGTCAGTTGAGGCTGGCCGGGCGGCTCAGATCCGTGAGCTCGCCCGGCGGCAGCGGCACCGCCCCCAGCTTGTTCAAAAACCCCGCCTCGCGCGTCAGCAGACGGCAAGCGATCCGCAGCCGGCGCAGGGGATGCCTCTCCTCGAGGAGCCGCTGGCGGTCTTCGAGGGGCAGCAGGCAGTCCGCGGCCAGCTGGTACGCCAGCTCGGCGATCGTGGTTTCCGGGTCCGGGGCGTGCCAGTCGTCGCTGCGCCACGCCGTTTCGCAGTAGCGCCGGTGGGCCGCGCGGGCGACCGTCGCCAGGCGCTCGGCCATGTCGCCCGACGGAGCCACCGGGTCGTCGTCCACCCACTCCACCGACGCGATCAGGTACGGCGCCGAAACGCAGTCGAGGTCGCGCAGGCGGAAACGGCGCTGGGCCTGCGTCACCACGTCGAAGCGGCCGTCCGGCAGGCGTTTCGCCTCGCGCAGCACCGTGCTGCAGCCGATCTCGTACAACTGGTCCAGACCACGGACTTCGCGGGTCAGCGACGACCGCAGGGCGACCACGCCGAATTCGCGCCCCGGTACCGTGCCGCCCACCAGGTCCGCCGTCAGCTGCCGGTACCGCGGTTCGAAGATGTGCAGCGGGAGCTTGGTGCCGGGCAGCAGCACGGTCTGGAGCGGGAACAACGGCAGGATCGTCGTCGTCGCGTCACTTTCCGATTCCGGCTCGGTCACGCGTCCACGGTAAGGGGAGAACGGCCCGGGCGCAGCACGGTGGGCCCCGGCGGCATCGTGGTCATCGGTTCGGCGGCCTGAACACCGCGAACGGATCGGTGATCTGCATGCCCTTGCCGGCGAAGGAGAACAGGGCCGCGGGACGGCCGCCCGCGCGGCCCGGCGGTGCCGTGTGCCCCGTCGGCACCAGCAGCCCGCGCCGGGACAGCACCCGCTGCAGGTTCGTCGCCGACACCCGGTAACCCAGCGCGGCCGAATACAGCCCGCGCAGCGCCGACACCGTGAACTCCTCGGGCGCCAGGGCGAACCCCAGGTTGGTGTAACAGAGTTTCGAGCGCAGGCGGTCGCGGGCGCGCAGCACGATCGACTCGTGGTCGAACGCCGTGCGCGGCAGCCGGGCGACGTCGTGCCATTCGGTGTCCTCGGGCACCTCGGGGTCGACATCGGACGGAACGAGCCCGAGGAACGCCGTCGCCACCACGCGCGGCCCCGGCACCCGGTGCGGGTCGCTGAACACCGCCAGCTGCTCGACGTGCTTGAGCTGCCGGACGTCGACCTTCTCGGCGAGCTGGCGCCGGATCGACGTCTCGACGTCCTCGTCGGGCCGCAGCCGCCCGCCCGGCAGCGACCAGCGGCCGAGGTGCGGATCGAGCGCGCGGCGCCACAGCAGCACGCGGAGTGTGTCCGAGCGCACTTGCAGGACCGCTCCCAAGACCTCGTGGGCGAGGGGGGTCTGGGTGTTAAGATGACTTCGCACGGTTTTCGATTGTAAGGCGAAAACCGGAGACAGGTCCAGGAGGGCCCGATGACCACCACGTTGGTTCCGGAAGGTCTCACCCCGTTCGGCGGGGTCGAGGCGAACGCGGCCTGGGCGGAGGAGGTGCGGCGCCTGGCGAAGCAGCGCGACGCGGTCTTGCTCGCGCACAACTACCAGGTCCCGGAGATCCAGGACATCGCCGACCACACCGGCGACTCCCTCGCGCTCAGCCGCATCGCGGCGAGCAGCGACGCGTCCACCATCGTCTTCTGCGGCGTGCACTTCATGGCCGAGACCGCGAAGATCCTCTCGCCGGAGAAGACCGTCCTGATCCCGGACGCGCGGGCCGGCTGTTCCCTCGCCGACTCCATCACCGGCGAGCAGCTGCGCGCCTGGAAGGCCGAGCACCCGGGCGCGGTGGTCGTCTCCTACGTCAACACCACGGCCGAGGTGAAGGCCGAGACCGACATCTGCTGCACGTCGTCCAACGCGGTCGACGTCGTCGCGTCCATCCCCGCTGACCAGGAAGTTCTCTTCCTGCCGGACCAGTTCCTCGGCGCGCACGTCAAGCGCGTGACCGGCCGGGAGAACATGCACATCTGGGCCGGCGAGTGCCACGTCCACGCCGGGATCAACGGCGCCGAGCTGGCCGAGCGCGCGGCCGAGAACCCGGACGCCGACCTGTTCATCCACCCGGAGTGCGGCTGCGCGACGTCGGCGCTCTACCTGGCCGGCGAGGGTGCTGTGGCGCCGGAGCGGGTCAAGATCCTCTCGACCGGCGACATGGTCCACGAGGCCCACGACACGCGCGCGAAGTCCGTGCTGGTGGCGACCGAGATCGGCATGATCCACCAGCTCCGCAAGGCCGCGCCGGGCATCGACTTCCGCGCGGTGAACGACCGCGCGTCCTGCCGGTACATGAAGATGATCACCCCGGCGGCGCTGCTGCGCTGCCTGCGGGAGGGCCTCGACGAGGTCCACGTCGACGTCGAGACGGCCGCTCGCGCGCGGGCTTCGGTGCAGCGGATGATCGAGATCGGGCAGCCCGGCGGCGGCGAATGACGCCGCCGGTTAATGACCCACAGGCGAAAACCCCGGTCTGGGAAGCGCGCGCCGACCTGGTCGTGATCGGCAGCGGCGTCGCCGGGCTGACCGCGGCACTGCGGGCCCAGGCGCTCGGGCTGCACGTCCTGGTGGTCACCAAGGCGGCGGTCGAGGACGGCAACACGCGCTGGGCCCAGGGCGGCGTCGCCGTGGTCCTGGAAGACGAGCACGACCTCGACGACTCGGTCGCGAAGCACGCCGAAGACACCTTCACCGCGGGCGCCGGGCTGGTCGACGAGGTCGCGGCCCGGTCCATCCTCGACGGCGGCCCGGCCGCGATCGCCCGGCTGCGGGCGGACGGCGCCCGGTTCGACGCTGCCGGGGACGGCCTGCTGGCGCGGACCCGCGAGGGCGGGCACAGCGCGTTCCGCGTGATCCACGCGGGCGGCGACGCGACCGGCGCCGAGGTCGAGCGCGCCCTGGTCGCGCAGGCCGGGCAGGCCCGGGTGCCGGTGCTGGAGCACCACATCGCCGTCGACGCGCTGCGCACGCCGGGCGGGCGCGTCGCCGGGGTCACCGTGCTGGACCGCAACGGCGTGCCGGGGATCGTCCGGGCGTCGGCCGTGCTGCTGGCCAGCGGCGGGATCGGGCAGCTCTACCAGGCGACGTCGAACCCGGAGATCGCCACCGGCGACGGGCTCGCGCTCGCGCTGCGGGCCGGGGCCACCGTGGCGGACGTCGAGTTCGTCCAGTTCCACCCGACGGTGCTCTACACACCGGGCGCGCGCGGCCGCTGCCCGCTGGTCACCGAGGCGGTGCGCGGGGAGGGCGCGATGCTGGTCGACGGCGCGGGCCTGCCGGTGATGCGCGGCGTGCACCCGCTGGGCGACCTCGCGCCGCGCGACGTCGTCGCGGCGGCGATCACGCGGCGGATGGCGACCGCGCCCGGCGGCGTCGACAACCACGTCTTCCTCGACGCGACCGGGATCGCGGGGTTCGCGCAGCGGTTCCCGACGGTGTTCGCCGCGTGCGGGGCGCTGGGCCTCGACCCCGCCGTGGACCCGATCCCGGTGACGCCGGCGGCGCACTTCTCGTGCGGCGGCGTGGTGACCACTGTGGACGGACGTTCGTCGGTGCCCGGGCTGTACGCGGCGGGGGAGGTCGCGCGGACCGGCCTGCACGGCGCGAACCGGCTGGCGTCCAACAGCCTGCTCGAGGGCCTGGTCGTCGGGCAGCGCGTCGCGGAGGCCGTCGCCGCGGACCTCGCGGCCGGGCTGCTGGCCGATCCTTCACGCGGCCGGCTGCCGTCGTGGACGACCGCGCGCACCGCCGACCGCGACTCGCTGCAGCGCGTGATGAGCCGGTACGCGGCGATCGGCCGCGACGCCGACGGCCTGGCGGCGGCCGGTTCGGTGCTCGACCTGTCCGGCCAGGAAAGTCCCTTGTGGACGCACGCGGCCGTGGAGGACGCGGCACTGACCGTGGTGGCGCAGGCGTTGCTCGCCGCGGCCGTCCGGCGCACCGAGTCGCGGGGCTGCCACGTGCGGTCCGACTTCCCGGCGCGGGACGAGGGCTGGCGGCGCAGCCAGCTCATCCGGCTCAGCCCGTCCGGCCAGCCGGTGCTGGCCGACCCGATCCCCCTGGAGGGCGTGGCATGACGTTCCCGATCTCCGAACCGGTCCTGCGCCGGATCGCGGCCGCCGGGCTGGACGTCGAAGACGTCGAGCGCGTCGTCACGACGGCGCTGGGCGAGGACCTGCGGTACGGGCCGGACGCGACAACCGCGTCGACGGTGGCCGCCGACGCGATCGCGGTCGCGGAGCTGACCCCGCGGGTCGACGGGGTCGTCGCCGGGCTGCCGGTGGCGCTCGCGGTGTTCGACGTGGTGCTGGGCCCGGAGTACGAGGTCCTGGCCCAGCGCGAGGACGGCGACCGGCTGGTCGCGGGGGAGCCCGCGCTGGTGGTGCGGGGCCCGGTCCGCGGGCTGCTCACCGCCGAGCGGACGGCGCTGAACCTGCTGTGCCACCTCTCCGGCGTCGCCACCGCGACCGCGGCCTGGGTGTCCGAAGTGGACGGTACCGGGTGTGCGATCCGGGACTCCCGCAAGACGTTGCCGGGGCTGCGGCTGCTGCAGAAGTACGCCGTCCGCCGCGGTGGCGGGGTCAACCACCGGCTGGGTCTCGGCGACGCGGTGCTGATCAAGGACAACCACGTCGTCGCCGCGGGTTCGGTGACCGCGGCGCTGGCCGCGGCCCGCGCGCACGCGCCGGAACTGCCGTGCGAGGTGGAGGTCGACTCCCTCGACCAGCTCGAGGAGGCCCTGGCCGCCGCGGCCGACGAGGTGCTGCTGGACAACTTCACGCCGGAGGAGTGCCGCCGCGCGGTCGCGCGCCGCGACGAGGTCTCCCCGAAGACGCGGCTGGAATCCTCTGGTGGGCTCACCCTCGACCGTGGTAGGGCCTACGCCGAGTCCGGTGTGGACTATCTGTCGGTGGGCGGGTTGACCCACTCCTCGCCGGCGCTGGATCTCGGCATGGACCTTCGCTGAACGGGTCTTTCCGGCTAGACTGACGGTGGCGGAAGTCCTTTTCCGCCACCGTCTTTCGGTTCGGGGGTTGGGGTGCGGTTACCGGCGGTGCTCGCGGTGGCAGGTCTGCTCCTGCCGGGCCTGCCCGCTTCCGCGGCCGCCGCTCCCCAGGCGCAGTGCGCGAACCCGTCCGGCACCTACACCGGCGCCGTCCCGTGGGGGCAGCGCCTGGTCGACCCCGCGCGGCTCTGGCCGCTGACCCGGGGCGACGGCCAGCTGGTCGCCGTCATCGGCACCGGCGTCGACGGGCAGAACGGCCAGTTCGCGCCCGGGCAGCTCGAAGGCGGCGCCGGCACCGAGCGGTCCGACTGCGACGGCCGCGGCACGATCGCGGCCGGGATCGTCGGCGCGCAACCGGATTCGTCGACGACGTTCGCCGGCGTCGCGCCCGGCGCGCACCTGCTGCCGATCCGCTACACCTCGTCCGACGGCGGTGACCCGGGCGCGCTGGCCGGCGCGATCGACACGGCCGTCGACCGGCGCGCGGGCGTCATCCTCGTGGCCGTTCCCGTGGCGTTCGACAGCCCGGCGTTGTCGTCGGCGGTTTCGCGGGCGCGGTCGGCGGGCGCGGTGGTCGTCTCGGCGGCGTCGGCGACCCAGCAGGGCGCGCGGACGTACCCGACGGCGACGTCCGGGGTCCTGGCCGTCGGGTCGGTGAACCCCGCGGGTGAGCCGGTGCAGACCGAGGCGGGGGACCACGTCGGTGTCGCCGCGCCCGGCGCGGAGCTGGTCAGCACGTCGGCCGGGGCGGGTGGCGCGGTCGCGCACCGCTGGCCGGTCACCGACCCCGGTCTCGCGGCGGCGTACGTCGCCGGGGTCGCGGCCCTGGTGCGGGCGTACCACCCGGAACTGTCCGGCGACCAGGTCGTCACCCGCCTCACGCTCACCGCGCACCGCCCGGCCACCGGCGGCCACGACCCGCGGCTGGGCTGGGGAGTCCTGGACGCGTACGCGGCGGTCTCCTCGACCCTCCCGGCCGACGTCGCCGGGCCCGGCGCGGTGGCTTCCGCGGCCCCGGCACCCGCGGTGGTCCCGCCCGCGGCGCCCGCGCCCCGCCCGTCGGACGTCGCGGCCGGGACGATCGCGCTGGCCGGCGTCGCGCTGGCCGCGGCCGCCGGGGTGACGGTCGCCGCGGTCCGCCGGGCCCGCCGCCGCGGCTGGCGCCCGTCCCGCTTCACGCCGTAACCGACGGTCCGGGTACGCGAGATGCCCCTCCAGACACGCGTGATGCCCCTCTGATCACGTGAGTTACGTCTTCAATCACGCGGGATACGTGCCCGCTCACGCGAGTTCGGTGTACCGGACCGGCGAACTCGCGTACCTGGACGGACGACTCGCGTACCTGGACGGACGACTCGCGTACGTGGACGGACGACTCGCGTGATCAGGGGCGGGACTCGTGTGACGGGCGGGGGATCTCGTGTGATTGGGCGGGTATCAGGCGGGGACGGGGCGGGTGGAGCCGATGATCGCGACCGCGTGGTTGGACCTGGCGACGTGGATCGTGAAGTCCGCGCCGTCGCGGCTGAAGCGGGCGATCAGCTCGCGGGGGGTGCTGCGGTCGTGGGCTTGCCAGCCGCGCTGTTCCAGCGTCGGGAGGACCACCTCGGCCAGGCGGCGTTCCGGCTCACCGGGGTGTTCGAGCCGGACGCCGTACTGCCAGCACCGCAGGTGGCCGGGCCGGGTGGGGTCGCAGTCGAGCTCGCCGTCGACCGTCCGGTCCGCCGACGGGCCGAAGACCGCCGCGACGCTGTCGATCACCTCGGTCAGCTCGACGGCCAACCGGGAAAGCTCCGAAGGTTCCGAGGTAGTCATCGCAGCACACCCCCGTCGTTGAGGAACTCGACGCCGTTCTCGAGGATGCCACGCGCGTCGAAGCTGCCCTCGGCCGTGGTGGGTCCGCTGGTGAGCACCCGGTAGATGTTCGTCCACGACTCCGAACCGGGCTTGAGCACGTCACTGTGCGACGACAGGCCCCACAGCTGATCGCCCGAAGCGTCGCGGCCGGTCTCCAGCTCGGTGACGCCCGGGAAGGTGTCCGGGTCCGCGCCGTGGCCGATGCCGGTCCACTCCAGACCCCACGCGTTGCCCTGGGCGATCTCGATCGGGTCGAGCGGCGCCGTCATCGAGAACCGCTGGACGCCGGCCTGGCTCGCCGGCAGGTCGGCCGGCGACCAGACACCGTGGCCCATGCCCGCCGACTCGACGTGCAGGACGCGGTCGACGTCGAGGCCCTGCGTCTCGGCCAGCCCGACCGTCGCGCCGCCGTAGCTGTGCCCGATCGCCGTCAGCGTGACATCGGAGCCGGCGTGGCTCGCGATCTCGCCGCGCAGGTCGTCGGTGAAGTGCTTGAGGTCCGGCGCCATCGTCTGCGCGTAGCTCGCGTCCGGCCCCTGGACCACCGGGTTCTGCGGGAAGACGCCGTCGGCCCAGACGACCATCGCCGTGCGGCCGGTCGGGTCCGCGGCCACCAGGCTGCGCCCGAGGCCGGCGTAGGCGTCGAAGTTGGACATCTGCGTGTTGACGCCGGGCACGAACAGCCCGACGTTGCGCGTCCCCGGCTCGATGTGCCCGACCAGCTCGGCGATCCGGCCGTTGCCCGCCGGGTCGAACCGCAGGATCTGCCGGTTGTTCGCGAGGATGTCCTCGTACAGCTTGATCCGCGACTGCGACCGCGCGATCTCGTCGGCGTCGGTGAGTCCCGCCAGCCGCGAACGCTCGGCGGTCAGTGCATCGGTGACCTTCGTGCGGTTGGCCGCGATCGCCTGCGCCCACGCGCCGGTGTCGGCCGAACCGCCGATGCCCGCGGGATTCCCCGCGCGGGGCAACGGATCCTCGGGAAGCAGAGAACGGTACATCGCGGCGATCTGCGCGTCGGTGCGGCGGTACCCCGCGGCGGACGCGGTGAGTCCATTTTGGAGCGTCCGGAGCCGGGACACGTGGGACTCGAGCTTCGCACCCAGCTCGGTCATCGTCTTCTCGAACGTCTTCGCCGCGGCCGCGGACTCGCTCACCTGGCCGAACGCGGCGGCGGGCACCTTCTCGCCCGCCACCGCCTGCCGCGCCGCGCCCAGCGAACCGGCGCAGGAACCGAACTCGCCGGCCACCGTGTCGAGGCGGGCCGGGGCGACGCGATATCCGGCAGCCGTCACGGGCCCGCCTCCGTTCTTCGAGTGGTCAGTACGCTTCCGGCTCTTCGCCGATCACCGGCGGCGCGACCGGGGCCGACTGGCCCCAGACGTTCTCCGTCTCCACCAGCCACGCCGGGATCCGGCGGCCGGAGCCCATGTCCCCGCCGCCGCCCATGCCCATCGGCATCATGGGCATCATCGGCATCGCGCCCTTGGCGGCCGCCGCGCCCGCGGCCCCGGCCGCCCCGCCGGCGAGCCCGCTGAGCGCGTTGCCCGCGCCGCCGTCGCCGGCCAGGCCGGAGTGCGCCGCCGGGGCTTCGCCGCCCCCGCCGATGCCGCCGATCCCGCCGCCACCGGGGACGCCGCCGCCGAGCGACGGCGCGTCACCGCCACCGATCGGGATGCCGCCGCCGGAGCCGCCCTCGACACCCGCGCCGCCGCCGGCCCCGCCGCCGAGCTTCGTGCCGGGCGCCTCTTCCTTGTTCTCCTTGGGATCCTTGCCGGTGGCCCACGACGGCACCCGCGGCATGATCGAGCCGAACCGGCCGAACGCGGCGGCCGAGGCCGCGGCGAGCCCGGCGGTGAACATGTCGCCGAACAGCGGGTTCGACGTCGGCACGGTCGTGCCCGGCTGCTGCGGGGGCGTGCCGGTCGAGGGCAGCGGGTGCCCGTCCGTCGGGGTGACGACGACGCCGGGCTCGGTCAGGCCGTTGCCGACCAGCCCGGGCGAACCGGTGCTCCCCGCGCCCCCACCCGACGGCGGGGTCGTCGGCGTCGGCACGGCGTTCGGCGACGCCGGGATCGACTCCTCGGCGACGGTGTACTCCCCGGCCAGCTCGGTCATCACGACGATCGCCCGGCCGTGCGCCGATCCCGCGGCGTTCGCGGCCGACTGCTGCGCTTCGACGTTCGCGATGGCCTGCTGGCGCTGCTGCGCCGCGGCCTGGACGACGGCGGGCGAGGCGTCCGGCGGCAGCAGCGGCGGGTTGACCGCGAGCGCGACGTCGGCGGGGGAGACGTCCGGCACCGAAACCGGCGGCGGCATCTCCTTCTTGGCCTTGACCAGCGCGTCGGCGGCGTCGTCGAGCATGACGTTCATCGCCTCGGCGGTCCGCGCCACCTTGGAGATGCCGTTCGCCAGGTCGACGATCATCCGCTGGTACTGGTCGGCGGCGCCGCCGGTCCACTCGTCCTTGAACTCGGTCAGCTCGGCGTTGAGGTTGTGGGCCTGCTCGTGCAGGTGCAGCGCGGCGGACTTCCACTTGTCGGCGGCGTGCCGCGCGCTGTTCGGGTCGCCGGCCTGGAGCATCGCGTACAGCTGCTGGTGGCTGTACGCGGCGAAGTTCGTGTGCGCGGTGTTCTTCGTCATCCCTTGCGGCTCCCGTCCGAGTCGCCGAGGCCCAGCAGGCCCAGCACGGGGTCGAGCAGGTTCGTGACCGCGCCCGAGTGGTGGAGGTCCCCGGCCACCGCCTGGTCGGCGTTCTGGTACCCGTCGGCGACCGTGGTGGTGACGTCCTGCGCGAACCCGATCGCGCTGCGGACCTGGTCGAGCAGGCCCTGCATCTCCGAGACGGCGGCGCGGTGGGCGTCGGCCAGCGACCCGGCCTCACCGAACTCGCCGAACAACAGCGGCTCCTCGCCGAGGGTGAGCAGGAAGTCGTTCGGTTTCGACATCGCGTGGATCTGGGTCTCCAGCTCCCGCACGAAGTCCTTCAGCGATTCCAGGTGGACGTAGTACGACTGGTCGTGCATCGGGTCCCGGCTCTCTGGTCGCACGCGGAAAGGAAAGCCGGTCGGCCGGTGCGAGCGGGGGGTTTCCCGCACCGGCCGACCGACGTCTGGGCGCGGATCAGCCCGCGAACAGCCCCTGGTTGCGGTTCTCCAGCGACTGCTGGAGGTCGTGGGCCTCGCCGACCTTGCCGCCGAACTGCGCGATGATCGCGACGATGTCCGCGGTGGCCTGGCGCAGCCGCGTCTCCGACTGGCGCGCGGCGTCACCGGCGGAGCTGCCGGAGGCGTACCAGGTCGCGGTGATGGGCTGGAGGTTCTGGTGCAGCTGCTCCAGCTGCGAGGTGAGCGCCTTGGCCTTCGCGGCCAGGGACGCCGAGCTGTGCTGCAGCGCGGCGAAGTTGATTTCGACGACGTCGGCCATCGGTACGTCCTCTCGGGTCAGGGGTTGAGGCGGGGGATCACGCCCGAGCCCTCGAGGGAGTTGCCGACCCCCTGGAAGCTCTGGTGGACGTCGGCGTCGCCGCGGCCGTAGTTCTGGTGGCTGGTGTGGACGAGCTGCGACATGGTGTCGAGCTCCTTCACGGCCACGCTCATCTTTTCCTGGAGCCGGCGCTGGAGGTCCCAGAACGCGACGGCCTGGTCACCCTTGTAGTTGCGGAGCGCCTCGGTCAGCTCGGACTCCAAGCTGGCCATCGTGGACTTGGCGTTCGTCGCGGTTTCCTCGAAACCCTGGACGGCGCGCGTCATGGCAGCGGAATCTGCCTGGAATCCCGGACTGGACATCGACGGGCCACCTCCTTCCTGAAGCGAAATTCCCCTGGCGCGGCGGTCCGCGCGGTGTGAAAGTCACGCTAGGAAAGAGCATGGTGTGGTCAAACGGCACAACTGCCGGTCGCACTGACGGCACTATTACCCACAGGGCCGCGGTGGGGGCCGCCCCACCCCCGGACGGGGGCGTGCTCCAGTGCCCGCGGCCGGGGGCCCGGCCAGGCTGTATGCCATGGCAGACAAGGGAAATCCGCTGGTCGCGCTCCGGGCGTGGCACCGCCCGCTGGTGGTGCTCGCCGGGGTGATGGGGCTGCTGTGCGCGGCGTCGCTGCTCGGGCTCCTCCTCGATGATCGCACGCTGGTCAATGCGCCGATCTGGCTCAAGCCCCTCAAGTTCTCGGTCTCGGTCGGGACCTACGCGCTGACGCTGGCCTGGCTGCTGACGCTCGTGCGCCGCGGACGGCGCGCCGGCTGGTGGTTCGGCACGGTGTTCGCGGCCGGCATCGGCGTCGACGTCGGGCTGATCGTGGTGCAGATGATCTTCCGCGGCCACACCCTGCACTTCGACAAGGCGACCCCGGCCGACGTCGCGATCAACAACGTCGTCGCCGGTGGCGCGTACGCGGCGTGGCTGATGACCGCCGCCGTGGTCGTCCTGCTGCTGTTCCAGCGCCTGCCGGACCGCGCGCTGAACTCCGCGCTGCGCTGGGGTACGACGCTCGCCCTGGCCGGGATGGGCGTCGCGATGCTGATGTTCTCGCCGTCGCCGGCGCAGCAGGCGGTGCTCGACGCGGGCGGCAAGCCCACGACGTTCGGCGCGCACTCGGTCGGCGTCGAGGACGGCGGCCCGGGGCTGCCGGTGGTGGGCTGGAGCACCGCGGGCGGGGACCTGCGGGTCCCGCACTTCGCCGGCATCCACGGCCTGCAGGTGCTCCCGCTGGTCGCGTGCGGGCTCCTGCTGCTCGCCCGTCGGTACCCGGCGCTCGGGCCCGACGTCGTCCGCCGCCGGCTGGTCCGGACCGCGGGCGCGGGCTACGCGGGCCTGCTCGTGCTGCTCACCTGGCAGGCCCAGCGCGGCCAGTCGGTCGTCCACCCGGACTTCTGGACCCTGACGGCCGGGGCCGGCCTGGTCGCGGCGGTCGCCGTGGCGGGTGCGCTGTCGCGTTCGGTGCGAGAGCGACGGCTCGTGGCTTCTGTGGGCTAGAAGTGCGTTTCGACACCGAAGGTCTCGCGGAGCGCGCGCATGTCCGCGAGGTCGCGGGGTCCGAAAGCCGTCACGGGAGTGCTCTACCCCGCCCCGCCGCTCACGGGCAACGGGGTTCCGCGTGCCGTGAAGGCCGCCTTGAGGGGGCTCAAGGCGGCCTTCACCGACCAAGTCTCAGACGCCGGCCGTCTGCTGGATCCAGCTGCGGCTCGACGCGATGCTCGCGTAGTTCTGCGTGCCCTGGGTGTTCGAACCGGAGTTGTTGCCCGTCGAGCACACCCCGACCTGGACGCCGTTGTAGAGCTCCGGGCCGCCCGAGTCGCCGTGCCAGGCCGAGCCGTTGATGCCCTTGCTGGCGATCGCCGTGCCGCCGTAGGCGTCGGAGCTGAGGCCCGTCACGCGGACGTTGGCGGTCTTGAGGGTGCTCGACGGCGGGCTGCTGCCCTGCGTGCGGCCCCAGCCGTAGATCTGGTTGGTCGACCCGGTGGGCGGGTTGCCCGTGCCGAGCTTCATGTACGTCGTGTTCACCGACGTCGTCAGGTGCAGCAGGGCGATGTCGCCGTTGGGGGACGCCTTCTGCTGGTCGACGGCGGCGTTCGTGCCCTGCTGGAGGGTCACGCTGCCGACCTTGACGTGCATGCCCGGCGAGTTGAGGCAGTGCCGGGCGGTGAGCACCCACTGCGGGGCGATGATCGTCCCCGAGCACTCGAAGCCGCCGTACGTCGTCACGTTGTTCCAGTAGATCTGGGCGCCCCACGGCGCGGACGAAACCGTGGTCCCGCCGATGATGTCCTGCTGGGCGTCCGCGACTCCCGCGGAGACCACGCTCAGCGCCGCGGCGGCGGCACCCACCGCGGCGACAGCCCTCGACATTCGCATGAAAGTGCCCTTCGGCCCGGGTGATCCGGAAATCCGTCCCGAACGGGACGACCAGCCCAAGTTAAGAGCCGTGAAGGATTTGCGGAACCTACCGAAGTCGGTAACTCTCCCCGGGACGCGCGGTCCCGGGGAGAGCACCGGTCACAGCACCGTGATCGCCCGCGGCACGGGAACCTCGGCGTTGTACGCGAAGAAGTCGTGCCACTTGGCGCTGGTGCCGAACTTGCTGCCGTCGGAGAGGGCCACGAACACGTCGGCCGCGGAGCCGCGGACGAACAGCCCGAGGTCGGCCTTGCCGTCGCCGTCGAAGTCGCCGACGGCGGGGATTTCGTTCTGGATGCCGAAGTAGTCGTGCCAGAGCGACGAGGTCCCGAACTTGGTGCCGTCGGACAGCGAGACGTAGACGTCGCCGGCGGTCCCGCGGACGAAGACGACGATGTCGTCCTTGCCGTCGCCGTTGAAGTCGCCGACGGTGGGCACTTCGGCGGCGATGCCGAAGTAGTCGTGCCACTTCACCTCGTTGCCGTTGAACTTGGTGCCGTCGGAGAGGGCGACGTAGACGTCGCCGGTGGTGCCGCGGGTGAACGTGGCGATGTCGTCCTTGCCGTCACCGTTGAAGTCGCCGACCGCGGGGACTTCGTCGTTGGGGGCGAAGTAGTCGTGCCACTTGGCGCTGGTGCCGAACCCGGTGCCGTCGGAGAGGGCCACGAACACGTCGGCCGCGGAGCCGCGGACGAAGACGGCGATGTCGTCCTTGCCGTCGCCGTTGAAGTCGCCGACGGCGGGGATCTCGGCGCCGATGCCGAAGTAGTCGTGCCAGAGCGTCGCCGTGCCGTACTTGGTGCCGTCGGACAGGGCGACCACGACGTCACCGCTCGAGCCGCGCTTGAAGACGGCCGCGTCCACCTTGCCGTCGCCGTTGAAGTCGCCGCTCAGCGGGAGTTCGCCGTCGAGTGCGAGGTTGTCGTGCCACTTCACCTCGTTGCCGACGAACTTGGTGCCGTCCGAGGTCGCGGTGTAGGCGTCCGCGGCGGTGCCGCGGGTGAAGGTGGCGATGTCGTCCTTGCCGTCGCCGGTGAAGTCGCTGGCCGACCGGGCGGTCGTCGTGGCGGAGACGGCGGCGCTCGGGTCGCCCGAGCTCCCCCGGAACGGGCGGGCGACGACCCGGTAGTACCGGGTCTGCTTCGCGGGCACCGACGTGTGGACGTACGAGGTCGCCGTGGTCTCGCCGAGCAGGTGCGCCGCGTCGGTCGGCACCTGCGGGTCGGTGCCGCCGTAGACCGTGTAGGTGGCCTGGTCCTCCAAGCGCAGCGGCGACCACGAGAGGGTGACGCTGTGGTTGCCGCCCTTGGCGGTGGGCGCGAGGACCTGCCCGCGGATCCAGGAGTTGAGGTCGTCGATGCGCTGGGCCGTGGTGCCCTGGCGGGTCTCGGTTTCGCCGAAGCAGCCGTGCTGCCACGACGTCGAGGCCACCGCGAAGATCTCGGTGACGCCGCCGATCTCGCGGATGACCGGGCCGCCCGCGTCGCCCTTGCAGGCGTCCGCGCCGTTCGTGCCGGTGAGCGCGAGCGTGCCGGCGGTCGCCCCGGCCGCGCTGGTGAAGATCGCGGAGTGCGGCTGGTCCGGCACCCACTCGGTGGAGGTCCGGCCGTAGCCGATCAGCCGCAGCGGCTCCCCGACCACCAGCGACGTCGCCTGCAGCGCGACGGCCGGGACGTCGGTGAACGCGGTGTCCAGGCGGGCCAGCGCGACACCGCGATCGGCGCGGACGACGACGTTGGTGACCTTCGCGGTGCGGCCCGGGCGGCCCACGAGCGCCGTCGTGGCCTTGGCGGGGACGCCGCCCTGGGGGTTTTCCGGGAAGCAGCTCGCCGCGGTGATCAGCCAGCTCGGCGCGATGAGGGCGCCGCTGCAGGCCCGGCCCTCGGCGGTCAGTTTGGCCGCGAAACCGTAGGCGTCGGTCCCGGTCCCGCCGGAGACGGCGGACGCGGGGACGACGCCGGCCGCGGTCGCGGCCAGCAGGGCGGCCGAAACCGCCGTGAGTCTCAAGGGTGTGCGCGAACGCATCGAATCTCTCCTCGAAATGGGGGACAGGGGTCAGCCGCTCAGCCGACAGGAGTCCGGCGCGGAGGTCACGTGGATCTCGGTGTTCCAGCCCGAGCCGATGGTGACGCCCATGTGGTCCGGACCCGAGGGCGCCCACGTGTCGGTGTTGTCGAAGTGGTGGTACCAGCGGAGAACCGGGCCGGTCTGGCCGTTGAACGGGCTGGTGCCGGTGCTGCCGCGGCCGTACAGGACGTCGCCGCCCGGCGAGAAGATCTCGCTGAACATCTGCCAGCCGGCGCCGACGGGCTTGTCCCGCTGGGTCCACGCCGAAGCCGCGAAGTCGTACTTGAAGCGGAACAGCTCCCCGGTCGGCTTGCGGGCGTACAGCACGCCGTCGCCGGCCGCGGTGATCGAGTCGAAGCGCGCCCAGCCGGTGTCGAGGGTGTCGCCGCCGCCGTTGACCCACCAGTCGGCGGTGTCGCTCCAGACGTAGACCCGCAACCGGCCCTGGTCGTCGATCATGAAGATCCGGCCCTGCTCGTCCACTGTCAGCCGGTTCTTGTACTCCGCCGTGAGGTAGCGGCCCCAGCCGCTGCCGACCTCCGCGCCGCCGCTCCACGACCCGTTCCACACCCAGCGCTTGAGCGTGCCGTCGCGGAACGGGTCGGCGGAGCCGTTGTTGCGGTGGAAGTCCCAGACCACGCCGCCCTTGCCGGCCAGGGTCCGGCCGGTCCAGCCGGAGCCGATCGCGCTGCTCGGCGACGACCAGCTGACGGAGCCGTCGGCGGCACCGAGGTGGACGTAGCGCCAGAGGCTGCCGTCGGTGCGGGCGGTCCAGATCGCGGCGCCGGCCGGGCACGACACGGGTGTCGGCACGGTCTGCTTGCGGATCCACTCGCCGAGGTCGTCGACGCGGGTTTCGGTGCCGCCCTGGCGGGTTTCGGTGACGTCGAGGCAGCCGTGCTGCCACGACGCGCTGCTCACGGCCACGAGCTGGGCGGTGCCACCGGACACGCGGAACGCGGGGCCGCCCGCGTCGCCCTTGCAGGTGTCGACGCCGTCGGCCGACGAGACCGAAACCGTGGCGCCGTCCACGCCCGACACGGTGAACGGCGCGACGCGCGGCCGCGCCGGGACCCATTCGGTGGCGGTCCGGCCGAACCCGGCCACCTGCAGGGTTTCCCCGGCCTGCGGCGCGGTCGTGCCCAGGGCGATCTGCTGGACGCCGGTCGCCGCCTTCTCGAGCTTCGCGAGGACGACGTCCCGGTCGGTGCGGCGCACGACCTTGGTCACCTTCGTGGTGAAACCGGCCCCGGTGCTCAGGTCGACGTCGCCGACCACGACGGCGGCCGTATCCATTGGCGCGCCGGAGTCCGTCGGCGTCAGGCAGGTCGCGGACGTGAGGACCCACGACGGGTCGACGAGCGCGCCCGAGCAGGCCTTGGCCGCGGTGGAGATCCGGGCGAGGAACGGGTGGGTGCCGACGGGGACCGCCGTGCCGCCGGAGAGGGCCTCGGCGGGTGCCGCGGTCAGGAGGCTGCCGGCGAGCAGGGCGGCGGAAAGCGCGGTGACCGTGGTGCGGCCGCGTGGGTGCATCGGATTCCCCTCGGGTGGGCGGTGGCGGCGCCCCGCGGGGACGCCGCCACCGGTGGGAGTGCTAGAGCATCGCCGACTGGGCGGCGTTGAACGTCCCGTTGCTGCTCCACTTGACGCCTTCGGCATCGAACCCGCCGGAAGCGGTGGCGTGCCAGCGGAACAGGTTCGTGTTCGAGCTGCCGTAGTCGTAGGAGGCGAGCAGGTCGGTGCGCCCGTCGCCGTCGAAGTCGCCCACGGTCCAGCGGGACTGGCCGAGGTTCCAGTTGCCCGCCCCGCTGGTCCACTGCGTCACCGGCGCGTCGACGCCGGTGGCGGTGGCGTGCCAGGTGCGGAACGTCAGGTTCGCGCTCCCGAGGTCGATCGCGGCACCGAGGTCGGCGCGGCCGTCGCCGTCGAAGTCGCCGGAGACGAACTGCGCCTTGCCCGACGGGATGCCGCCGTTCCACTTGACGCCCTGGGCGTCGAACCCGCCGGAAGCCTTGGCGTACCAGAGGAAGAGGTTCGCCGTGCTGTCCCGGTAGTCGTAGAACGCGGCCAGGTCGGCGCGGCCGTCCCCGTTGAAGTCGCCGGCCCGCCAGGTCGACTGGGCGAGGTTCCAGTTGCCCGGCCCGGTGCGCCACTGCGTGACCGGCGCGTCCACGCCGGTCGCCGTCGCGTGCCAGGTCAGCACGCTCAGGTCGGCGCCGCCGTTGTCGTAGGCGGCGGCGAGGTCCGTGCGGCCGTCCCCGTCGAAGTCCCCGGTCGTGAACCGCGCGTTCAGCGGCCGGAAGGCCCCGCTCCACTTGACGCCCTGGGCGTCGAAGCCACCGGAAGCGTTGACGTACCAGAGGAACAGGTTCGCGCCGCCGTCCAGGTAGTCGTAGAAGGCGCCGAGGTCGGTGCGGCCGTCGCCGTTGAAGTCACCGGAGACGAACCGCGCCTGGGCGGCGTTCCAGCCGGTGGCGCTCCACTTCAGCTGCGGGGCGGCCACGCCGGTCGCGGTCGTCGGCCACACGTACACCCCGGTCTGGGTGTTCTTGAGGTCGTAGGCCGCGCCGGCGTCGTCCTTGCCGTCGCCGGTGAAGTCGTTGCCCGCCGAGACCGGCGTGGTCGCCGAGAACACGTCGGTCGGCGGGCTCGTCCAGCCGTCGGTCGTCGGCACGACGACGCGGTAGTAGCGGGTCTGGTTGCCGGGCAGGCCCGCGTGCGTGTACGACGTTTCGCCGAAGCTGCCCAGCAGGTGCGCGCTGTCGATCGGCACGTCCGGCGTGGCCGAGGCGTACACGCGGTAGCCGGTGCGGTCCGGAACCGGGTGCCAGTTCAGCACGATCGCGTGGCCGACGGCCCTGGCCGTCGGCGCCAGCGCCTGCTGGCGGATCCAGCCGGCGATGTCGTCGACGCGGGCGCCGGTGGTGCCCTGCCGGGTCGTGGTCTCCCCGAAGCAGCCGTGCTGCCACGACCCGCTCGTCACCGCGACGACGTCGGTGCGGCCGCCGGCGTCGCGGAAGAGCGGCGCCCCGGCGTCCCCGCGGCAGGCGTCGGTGCCGTTCGTGCCGGTGAGCGCCAGGGTGGTCGCCGTCGACGACGGCACCTTGAACGTGCCGACGTGCAGGGTGTCCGGCACCCATTCGCTCTCGGTGCGGCCGTAGCCCGCCAGGCTGATCGTCTCGTCGCCGGCGGGGTAGTTGACCGGGATGGTGCTGAGCGGCAGGGGCGCGATGTCGGTGATCGGCGTGGCGATCCGGGCCAGCGCGACGTCGCGGTCGGTGCGGACGACGACGTTCGTGACCGGCACGACGTGGCCGCCGGTGCCGCTCAGGCTGGTCCGCCCGACGGTCGCGGTGGTCGCCTTGGCGGGCACGCCGCCCTGCGGGTTCTCCGGGAAGCAGCTCGCGGCGGTCAGGATCAGGTCGGGCTCGACGAGCGCGCCGCCGCAGGCGCGGCCGTCGGCGGTGAGCTTGGCGGCGTACGGGTAGGCGCCCGGGGCGGCGGCGGTGCCGCCGGAGACGGCCTGCGCGGGCGCGGCGGTCACCAGGCCGGCGGCCACCAGTGCCGTGACGAGCGCCGCGGCTCTGGTCGGGTACGTGGGCATGCGGGAGTTCCCCCTGTTCGGGTGTGAGCGGCGGGTCAGGGCGCGGCGATCAGCTGCAGCAGGGTGGTCGGCGCGTTGTTCGGGTTGGCGCCGATGCCGACCTGGGTGCTGCCGCTGGGGTTGACGTCCACGGTGGAGTGCTGGCCGGCGTCGGTGGTGAGCTCGGCCTTGACCTTGTGGCCGGCCCCGGCGGTGCGGCCGTCGCCGCGGATCTCGTAGACGGCCGGGATGCGCAGGTCGAGCCGGCCGGTCGGGGCCAGCACCTTGAAGCAGACGAGGCCGTTGTTGCCGACGTTCTCGGTGGAGCGGACCTGCATCACCCCGACGTTGTCGACGGGAGGCGTGGCGCAGTCGGCGAAGACGATGTGGCCGTCGCCGGAGATGAGCGTGACCCCGTAGGAGGCCAGGATCGCGGCCGCGCCGGGGTAGGAGTAGTCCTCGACGAGCGACGGCGGCGTGTCGCCGTCCGCCTGGGTCCCCGTCGCCGCGGAGGCGGTCCAGACGCCGGCGGTGGCCAGCGCGACGGCGGCGGTGGCCGTGACGGCGAGTTTCCTGGTGATGGGCATGGATTTCCGTTCCTCTTCGTGCGCACCGGCGCGCGACGGTCACGCGCTCGGGAAGAAAGGGTTCGGTGGCGCCGTTTTCCGGGCGCACGCCGATCCGGTGCGCGGTATACCGCTCACCGGGAATGGCGTGCTCTCGGAAATGGCGTGACGACGTGGTCGTGTGATCGCCGGTCCCCCCGGCCGGTTTTCCTCCCCTAGTGGCTTCCGCCTGAACTGTCCATCCGCCGAACGTCGCAACCGTCGTGATCGCCGTCGCAGCGCTGGTGTTCAGGTCTCCTCCCCGGCTCGCGAGACCGATTCCCCGCAGCCGCGCGGAAACGCCTCGCTCACCCCGTCTTCCCATCGGGACGCCGGGGCGGGCATTACGGAAATGCGCGGTGACCTATCTCACATTCCTCACGGACAGTCCGGATGGTTAGTGTGAGAAAACCTGTCGGGGCCGGAGATGCCCGAGAGGTGATTTCGCTATTCGCGAACGAATTCTTCCGGGTGCCCGGGAATTCACGATTCCGCGGGTTTGGTCCAGGCCACCTGGACGAGGCCGGTGCCGTGCCGGCGCGAAACCAGCGTGCCGCGGCCCGGTGGCTGCGGGGACGGCTTGACGTCGGCCAGCAACGCGCCTTCGTCCTTCGTGCCCGACATGATCAGGCCGGGGGAGCCCAGTTCGCGCAGCCGCTGCAGCACCGGCTCGAACAACGCCCGGCCCGCGCCGCCCGACCCGCGGACGATGAGCACGTGCAGGCCGATGTCGCGGGCCTGCGGCAGGAACTCCAGCAGTGGCTGCAGCGGGTTGCGGCCGACGGTCGCCACCAGCTCGTAGTCGTCGACCAGGACGAACAGCTCCGGGCCGCGCCACCACGAGCGGTTGCGCAGCTGCTCCGGCGTCACCTCGGGGCCGGGCAGGCGGTTGCGCATGGCCTGCGCGCACTCGGCGATCAGGTCCGTCAGCTTGCCCTCGGCGCCCGCGTAGCCCAGCAGGTGCGGTTCGGACACCGCGCCGAGCAGGCCGCGGCGGTAGTCGGCGACGATGATCGCCGCTTCCTCCGGCGTGTACGCCGAGGTGATGCCCTGGGCGATCGCCCGCAGCAGCGAGCTCTTGCCGGACTCGACGTCGCCGAAGGCCACGAAGTGCGGGTCCGCCGCGAAGTCCAGGTACACCGGGCGCAACGTCGACTCGGCGATGCCCAGCGTGACCTGCTTGCCCGGCGCCGCGGGCAGCGTGTCGAGCGGCACCTCCGGCGGCAGCAGCCGGACCTGCGGCGCGCGCGGTCCCTTCCACGCCTCCGAGATCCGCCGCACGAGGTCGACGCCGCCCGCGCCGATCGTCTCCGGGCGCTGGTCGCCGTCGATCCGCGGCAGCGCGGCCAGGAAGTGCAGCTTCTCCGCGGTGATGCCGCGGCCGGGCCGGTCGGCGGGGACGTTGACCGCGACCTTGCGGTCGATCGAGGAGTCCATCGGGTCACCCAGCCGCAGCTCGAACCGCGTGCCGATGGCGTCGCGCAGCTGCGCGCGGACGCCGATCCACTGGTTGAGCGAGACGATGACGTGGATGCCGAAGCCGAGCCCGCGCGCGGCCAGCCCGGTGATCTGCTCCTCCAGCTGCTCGTACTCCTGCCGGATCGTGGTCCAGTTGTCCACGAACAGGAACACGTCGCCGAACTCGCGGCCGTCGGTGCTCTCGGTGAACTCCGCGCGCCGCTGGCGGAACGTCGTGATCGACTCGATCCCGTTGGCGGAGAAGAACTCCTCGCGCTGTTCCAGCAACGTCGTCAGCTCGGCGACCAGCCGGCGGCAGCGCTGCGCGTCGCGGCGGGTGGCGTAACCGGACGTGTGCGGCAGCCCGGCGATCGGGGCCAGCGCGCCACCGCCCATGTCCAGCACGAACAGCTGCACCTCGGCGGGGGTGTGGGTCAGCGCGAGCATGCCCGCGATGTCCTTCATCAGCGTCGACTTGCCGCTCTGCGGAGCCCCGACGATCAGCGCGTGCCCGCCCGCGCCGGAGAAGTCCGCCCACATCAGGTCACGGCGTTGCTCGAACGGCTTGTCGACCAGCGCCACCGGGATCGTGAGCTTCCCGTTGCCGCCCCAGCCGAGCGGGCAGAGGCCGCGCGCGGCGTCCTCGCCCAGCGGCGGCAGGAGCTGGTCCAGCGTCGGCGGTTCGGCCAGCGGCGGCAGCCAGATCTGGTGCGCGGCGGGTCCGCGGCCCTCCAGGCGCGCCAGCATCGCGCCGATGATCGTCTCGCCGGTGCCGTCGGTGGCCGGCGTCTCGGAGACCTCCGTCGTCACCGGGATCTCCACCGGCGCCAGGGAGAAGGGCAGCACGCCGAGCTCCTGGCCGTCCTCGCGCACGACCGTGCTGCGCGGCGGCAGCTCCCCGGAGACGTACGCGGCCTTGAGCCGGATCAGCGTTTCGGTGTCGGACTTCAGGTACGCCGACCCCGGCACCGGGGGCAGGTGGTAGGCGTCGGCGACACCCAGCACAGCCCGGCTTTCGGCCGCGGAGAACGTCCGCAGCCCGATCCGGTACGACAAATGGGAATCGAGCCCGCGCAGCCGGCCCTCTTCCAGCCGCTGCGACGCCAGCAGCAGGTGGATGCCGAGCGACCGCCCGAGCCGGCCGATCGCGACGAACAGGTCGATGAACTCCGGCCGCGAGGAGAGCAGCTCGCTGAACTCGTCGATGATGACCAGCAGCGACGGCAGCGGGTCGAGCGGCGCACCGTCCGCGCGGGCCTTCTCGTAGTCGCGCACCGACGCGTAGTTCCCGGCCGCGTGCAGCAGTTCCTGCCGCCGCAGCAGCTCGCCGTTGAGCGCGTCGGCCATGCGGTCGACCAGCGCGAGGTTGTCGGACAGGTTGGTGATGACGGCGCACGTGTGCGGCAGCCCGGTCATCCCGGCGAAGGTGGCGCCGCCCTTGAAGTCGATCAGCGCCAGGTTGAGCGTCTCCGAGGAGTGCATCACGGCCAGCGCCGTCACCAGCGTCCGCAGCAGCTCGCTCTTGCCCGACCCGGTCGCGCCGATGACCAGGCCGTGCGGCCCCATGCCGCCCTCGGCCGACTCCTTGAGGTCCAGCTCGACCGGACGGCCCTCCGGGTTGACGCCCAGCGGGATCCGCAGCCGGTCGCGCGCCGCGCGCGGCGCCCACGTCACGGTGGTGTCGGTGTCGCGCGGGTCGCCGATGCCGAGCAGCCCGGCCAGCCCGAACGTCGCCGACATCGGCTTCTCGCCGACGACCGCCGCGGGCGTGTGCAACGGCGTCAGCATCCGGGCCAATGCCTCGGCGGCGCCGCGGTCGAGGGTGTCCGGGCGGCCGAGGAACCCGAGCCGCTGCTCGGTGGCGTCACCGACGACCATGCCCAGGGACTCGGGTGCGGTGTGCAGGCTCAGCAGCCGCTCGGTCGAGTACGTCCGCGGGTGCTCCGTCCCGATCTCGAGCACCGTGACGCCGAGCCGGCCGTCCTCGCCGATCAGCCGGGGCTCGCCGTGCGCGTTGCCGCCGTCGACGACCACGATCAGGTGCGGGAGGTCGAGCTCGGCGGCCGCGCGGCGGCTGAACGCGGGGCGCTCGCCGAGATCCGCGCCGAGCAGCTCGGCCAGGCCGGCGGCCGAGTCGGCGGCCAGGCGGCGGGAGCCGACGGCGTCGGTCGCGCCGGCCGCGGTCGCGTGCGGCAGCCACTTCGCCCATTCCCAGTCGTGCTGCCGGTCCGGCGGCACGCACAGCGCGACCCGCAGGTCGGAGGGGGAGTGGAAGGTGACGAGCTGGCACAGCAGCGCCCGCGTCAGGCCGAGCACGTCCGGCCGCCGCCCGGCGACGGTGACCGCGGCGAACGACCGCAGCGACAGCGCCACCGGCAGGCCGTCGACCGTCGAGTAGGTGCGGATGAAGTGCTTGAGGCTGGTGGAGGACACCGGGTCCAGGTCCTCCAGCGGCACCGTCTGCGGCGCCTTGAGCGGGGTCGCCAGCCGCTGCGGCCCGGTGCCCGCGCGGACCTGCGCGAACTGGCCGTCGGTGCGCCGCCGGTCCCACAGCTTCCCGGTCTCGACGTAGGCCCACAGGTCGGCGGGGTCGGGCTGGACGGCGATCATCGCCGCGCGCTGGCCGTCGGCGATGTCGCGGACCTGGGCACGCAGCCCGGAAAGGTACCGCTGGTAGTCGCGGCGTTCGTCGTTGATCTGCGCCTTCTTCGCCATGCCGCCGCGGCCCAGCGACATCACGACCATGCCGCCCATGGCACAGATGAACAGCGCGCCGAAGATGTAGGTCATCACGCCGCCGTCGCGTCCGATGTAGACGAACGACATCGCGCCCATGCCGAGCATCATCGGCAGGAACATCATCAGCTGCATCATCCCGCCGGACGAGCTCTTCGGAAGCATCGGCGGCGACTGCAGCACGATCTCGGAAGGACGCTCGGGCGAGAGGCTCATGCGGCAATGCTCCAGCGGATCGGGGCGGCTCTGACCGGTATTTTGGCCACTTACCGACACGCCGCGGTGGGTACTTTTGCCGTCCGCCCGCTTCCGGGGCCGAACTTACGCTCTGCCGAGCAGCCACCCGCGGAAGGAGAGCCATGGCCGGCGAGTACCGGGCGGAGCCCGAGGCGATGCGCTCTGCCGTCGGGAACGTCGGCGGCATCATCGCCCACGGCATCAACGCCGTGGCCGACCTCGAACGGCTCGTCGTGCAGCCGATGTCGTTCGCGAGCTTCGGCAGCGCGGTCGCCGCCGCGAACGCCGCCCTGCACTCGAGCCAGGTCACCGCGGTCCGCACGCTCCTGCAGCTGCTGCAGCAGGTCAACGGGCTCGTCAAGGCCAGTGCCGACGCTTACCAGGCGGCCGACCAGGACGTCGCCTCCGGCTACGGCGGCGGGCACGCGGCGACGGGCGGCGCGTCCTCGATCTGGGGGAGCCCGCACGCTTCCGAGCTCGCCACGCTCGCCATCAACGACAGCGCGGGTGCCCGCGGCGAGCCGTCGTCGGTCGGGAACGTGCTGCGCTACCTCGGGGACGCCCGGCTCGGCCGGCTCGGCGACCACCCGATCACCGACGCCCGGTTCCACGGCGTCGCCGACTTCAACGACTGGCTCGCCGGCGACACCGACAACCAGGCGCGGGTCGGGCTGATCGAGGTCTACGCCGGCACCGCGCGCACGTTCTCCGACGTGCCCGGCGGCGTGCACAGCGGCGACGTCGTGGTCGTGGAGCCGCTGCTGTTCTCCGACCGCCAGCCGGTCATCGGCGTCGCCGGCGACGGCGGCCGCCTCTACAACCACGGGCTCCTCGACGCCCGCATCAGCGGGCTGGCGAAGGTCAGCGTGTACCGGCCCGCCTCCGTCGTCTGATCGTCCGCTCTTCCAGAACCTGTGAGGTCGTCCGATGCTGACTTTCCCGAACTCCAGCGCGATGGACGCGACCGCGTCCTCGGGCGGGCCGATCACCATCCTGCCGCAGATCGTCACCGGTCAGCCGGAGCAGATCGCCCGGCACGTGCTCGACCTGGTCAAGAAGGCCGAGCAGTTCCTGAGCATGTACACCGAGCTGAACAAGGCCGCCGACCAGCTGGGCAAGATCTGGTCGGGCGCGGCGAGCGAGTCCGCCCTGAAGAAGATCAGCGACTCGCTCGACCAGCTGCGGAAGATCATCGACGTCGTGCAGAAGGGCGCCGAGCTGCTCGGCGTCTCCGGCACCCTGATCAAGACGGCGCAGGAGGCCTACCGCGCGGTGGTGTCGGCGGTGAACCCGACGGTCGCCGCGCTGATGTCGAACTGGTGGACCTACGGCGCGGCGGTCGCTTTGTCGACCGCGACCAGCGCGTCGCTGCGGGCGTTCATCACGGCGATCGGCGCGCTGCTCAAGGCGCTCGGCGCGGTCGACCTCGCCCAGCAGGTCACCCAGCTGGCGCAGGTGATCGGCCAGATCGAGAAGCTGTTCCACCACGACTCCGGCAGCTCGGGCGCGACGACGCCGTCGATCGGGAACACCCCGGTCACGGCGCCGCAGACCCCGCCGCCGGTGGCCAGTTCGGCCGGGCAGCAGGCGGTGGCGGGCGGGAGCGGCGGGGGGATCCCGCAGCAGCCTTCGTTCACCGACTACACCCCGCCCGCGCTCGCCACCGGCGGCGGTTCCAGCGGCACCGGGGTGCCGGTGACCGGCAACGGCACCCCGCTCGACCCGGCGAACAGCTGGATCGCCGTCGACCCGGCGCGGAACGGCGCCACCGTGCCGACGCAGCCGGCGCCGGTGCCCGCGCCTTCGCCCGCTCCCGTGCACGGTGCCGACGAGGTCGTCATCCACACCAACCTCACCACCGGTGAGTCCACTGTGGAGGCTCCGGGCGGGCAGGACTTCGACATCGACATCGCGATGGACTACAACGGCAAGCACTTCAGCCAGCACGTCGGCTACGACGCCGCCGGGAACTAGCCGTGTGGTCCTCGGGGGTTGTCGACGCGTCGGGGGTGGTCAGCTCCGTGCTGTCCGGGTACCGGCGCGTCCTGGTCGAATGCCGGCGACGCGTCACCGGTGACCCCGGCGCGCTGAGTGCCGCGTCGCAGCGGGTCGCCACCCAGGCCTCGACGGTGTCGGGCAAGGCGAAGGAGATCGGCGAGTCCGCGAAGACGCTGCACGCGGACTGGGACGGCGACGCCTACACCGCGTTCGCGACCGCGGCCGGCGAACTGGGCGGGGAACTCGCCGACGCCGCCGCGAAACTGGACGACCAGGCGAAACGGCTCGCCACCGCGGCGCAGCTGGTCCGGTCCGCGAAGGCCGCCGTCGACTCGATCATCGCCCAGTTCGACCAGTACGCCGCCCAGCTGACCGCGCAGGCCCGCGCGGTGAACTCCGGCTCGGTCGGCGCGTTCATCCAGGCCGCGCGGCAGCTGGGGGAGCGGAGCGTCGAAGCCGCCCGCCAGGTTGTCGACGAGTTCGCCGACGCCCTCGCCGAGCTGTTCCCGCCCGACGGCGTCGGACGGCTCGAGCACGAGCTGGGCAAGTGGGCGCGCGGCCCGCTGCACTGGCTCAACGGCGAACCGCTGGACGGCCGGAAGCGGCCGCGGACCGTGCCGTCGTGGTTCGGCAACTCCGGCTGGAAGAAGCTCACCTGGGACGGCCTGGAAGGCACCCGCGCGCCGAAGAAGGCGGACACGCCGTTCGGGCGGCCGGAAGCCGACGGCCTGAAGGAGAAGATCGGCCGCAACACCGAGATCACCTACTACAAGTTCCAGCACGAGCAGGACGGCCTTTCCCCGGAGTACGACGGGAAGATCACCTCGAAGGGCTGGGACGCCGGCGCGTCCGGGCACGCGGAACTGGCGGCCCTGCACGGCGAGGCCGAAGCCAAGAAGGAGTGGGGCGTCGCCGAAGCCCACGCCAAGGGCACGGTGTTCGCCGGCGGCGAGGTCAGCGCGTCCGGCACGATCGGCGCGCACGGCGTCGGCGCCCACGCGAACGCCTTCGTGGGCGGGAAGGTCGAGGGCGAGGTCGCCGCGGACGTCGCGGGCATCGGCGTCGGCGCGAACGGCACCCTGCAGTACGGCCTCGGCGCGCAGCTCGACGCCCAGGCCGTCTACGACGCCGGGCATATCAAGGTCAACTTCAAGGCCGGTGCCGCGCTCGGCCTCGGGCTCGGCGTCGGCGCGAAGATCGACATCGACCTGCCGAAGCTCGGCCACACGATCGGCGAGTACGGCGGCGCCGCCGTCGACGCGGTCGGCCACGCGGCGTCCGACGCGGCCGACGCCGTCGGATCCGCCTGGGACGACGCCGTTGCGTACGTGGGGCTGTGATGACCCTTCCCCTCGACTTCGTCATCCCGGACGGCTGGACCGCCGTCGACCCCGGCGACTCGGGCGCGGTGTTCGTCGCCGTGCACCCGGAGCCGGGCGAGGAGTTCACGCCGAACATCACCGTGAGCGTGCAGCAACGGCCCGACGACGCCTCGATCGACGCCATCGCCGCCGAAGCCGTCGAGCGGCTGTCGCGCACGCTGGCCGGGCTCGACGTGCTGAGCCGCCGCGACGTCGGCGACCCGGCCGCCCCCGGTGTCATGCAGCTGCTGCGCCTGCGCACCGGCGAAGGCACCGAGCTGATCCAGACCCAGGTGCACCTGACGGTCCCCGGCGCGGCGCCGGACGACCGGCTGGTGCTCGAGCTCGCCTGCACGGCCGCGCCCGCGACCGCGCGGCGGCTCTCACCCGGTTTCCAGCGGTTCGTGGGCAGCCTCCACGTCCGCCAGCACGAAGGGACACAACAGTGACCGATCCGTACGCGGTGCCCGACATGGACGAGCTGCTCGCGCAGGTGCGCAAGCAGACCGAAGAGGTCCAGCGGATCCAGCGCACGGTCGAGGCGATGGAGGTCAAGGCGCACTCACGGCAGAACGAGGTCACCGTCACCCTCCGCGGCGACGGCCGGTTCACCTCGATCGACATCGATCCGCGCGCGATCCGCGAGTTCGACGCCCGCAACCTCTCGGAGATCGTCCTGGAGGCGGTGAACGCGGGGCTGCAGAAGCTCGCGGAGGCGTCCAACGCGAAGTTCGCCCCGGTGATCTCGGCCGCGAAGAACGTCTGATGACGGCCGCGTCCCTGACGGGGACGACGCGCCGGGTCACGGTGGTGACACCGAGGGCCCGGGTCGACGTCGCCCTGCCGCAGCAGTCGACGTTCGCCGAGCTGGTGCCGCAGCTGGTCCGGCTGGCCGGAGCCGCCGGGCAGGCGTCGGCCGAACACCCCGGCTGGGTGCTGTCCCGGCTGGGCGGGGCACCCCTCGCCCTGGGCCTCAGCGTCGCGGCGGCCCAGATCCGCGACGGCGAAGTGCTGCACCTGACCCCGCGGGAGCGCCCGCGGGGTCCGCTGCTGTTCGACGACGTCGTCGATTCGATCGCCAGCGTCGCCGACTCCTCCGGCGGCTGGGGGCCGTCGGTGGCGCGGCGGTCCGGGCTGGTGGCCGCGGTGGTGCTGCTGCTGGCCGGCGGGCTGCTGGTGCAGTCGGCGGCGTCCGGCAGCGTGCTGGCCTCGGTCGGGACCGGGCTCTTGGCGTTGGTGCTCCTGCTCGGCGGTGGCGCGCTGAGCCGGGCCTATGGGGACGCCGAAGCCGGCGCGGCCGGTTCCCTGGCCGGCGTCGGCGTCGCGTTGCTGGCGGGGATGTCGGTGCTGCCACCGCACCCGCTGTTCTCCCTGTCGGCGGGTCCGCTGGCGGCCGGGTTCGCGGCGGTGACGGTGTACGGCGTGCTGGCGGCGGTGTCGGTGGCCGACCGCCTGCCGTGGTTCGTGGCGATCACCGGCGCGGCGGGCCTCGGCGCCCTGACGACGGGGGTCGTGCTGCTGGCGGGCGTCCCGGCCCGCTCGGCGGCGGCGGTCGTCGCGGTGCTCGGCACGGCACTGGCGGCGGTGGCGCCGATGCTGGCGCTGCGCCTGTCCCGCCTGCCGCTGCCCCGGGTCCCGGACGACATGGCGGCGTTCCGCGCGGACGAACAGCCGTCACTGGGCGACGAGATGATCGGCCGCACGTCCCGCGCACAGGCGGTGCTGACGGGGTTGCTGGTGGCCCTGGGCCTGGTGGTCCTGTGCGCTTCCGTCGTGCTCGCGACGGGTGGTCCCTGGGAGGCGGGCCTGGCCGGGCTGCTGGGAGTGGCCTGGATCCTGCGCTCCCGGTCGTACGCGGGCAAAGCGCAACGCCTGGTGCTGGTGGGTTTCGGCGTGCCGGCGCTGGTGTGCGCCGGGGTGTGGCTGGTGGCGTCGGGCAACCGCACGGCGGTGTTCGCGGCGGGCTGCGCGGTGGTCCTGGCGGCGGCGATCTGCCTGGTGTACGCGACACGGGTGGCCCGCGGGCTGCGTTCGCCTTACTGGTCGAGGCTGCTGGACGTGTCGGAGTTCCTGGTGCTGCTGTCACTGGTGCCGTTCGTCGCGATGATCGCGGGGGTGTACGAAGCCGTCCGCGGCTGAGGGCCTGTCCGGAGGAACACCCCTGGACAGGCCCCGCGTTCACGCCCGAGCTAGCTGATCAGGGCGGGCACCACAACCGCCGCGGCGGCCGCGCACCGGCGTTCGACCGGTCGCTACCGCGGCCGCAAGGTCGTCGAACGCCGCCGCACCACGCCTGAGCATGGGCGTGGCCTCGCCACGCGCTGCGACAAACTCGCCATCGTCGACCGCGCGGGGATCACCTGGTTGTCCGCGGCTGCGGGGCTGCCCGTCGGAGCACCGCCGGATAACCGGCGACGGCACGGGGACACTGTGCCGCACGCTTGCGCGGACGCGGCCGGGCGGATCGTTCGGGCAGTCTCGGTCGACTCTCCAATGCCGTGCCCGAGCCACCTGATCAGATCGGGCACCACAAACGCCGCGGCGGCCCCATCGTCGACCGCGCCGGGATCACCGGTCGTCCGCGGCTGAGGGCCTGTCCGGAGGAACACCCCTGGACAGGCCACGCGCTCAGCGTTTCAGCGTTTCAGCGTGAAGGTGAAGTCGCCGGAAACCCGGCCGTCCAGCCGGATCGCCGACACGAGCTTCCCTTCCGTGAGCAGCCTTCCGACCTCCGCCCGGGGCAGAGCGCACCCTTCGGCGATCAGCCGCACCGGCCGGACCGGGATCCGGGCGGCGAAGCGGACCGACACGTCGAGCACGTCGCGGTCGAGGTGCTCCACGCCGCCCGTGTCGAGGCGCCAGGCCCCGGTCCAGTCGAGGGCGATGCGGTTGCGGCGCCGCAGCACCGGGTCCTGGAGCAGCTCGGCGGCCAGGCCGGGGTCGTTGTGGTGCAGCCGGTCCAGCAGCTCGGGCCGCACGGACCGGACGTTCGTCCGTTCCAGGACGGTGAGCTTCACGGTGTCCCCGCACGTGGTGCAGAGCGCGAGGAGCCAGGCTTCGATCAGCTTGTGGTGGGCGTTGACGCGGAACTTGCCCGTCGTCCGGAAGTGTTCCGACGCGCACGCGTGACAGCGGCGGCGGACGAGCGGCAGGCAGGTGGGCAGGACAGTCCAGGTGGTGAGCACAGGAGTACACCGGTTCTCGTGAGAAGTCCGCAGCAAAAGGCGGCGCGGCGCACAGGTGCGTCGCGCGAGGAGTTCAGCGCTCGGGTGTTCTCACGCGAGGTACAACGGCACGTCCTGGACTGGGCGACTCGGGCTGCCGGCACGGTAGCGGCGCGCGGGGCGCCGTTCCACCGGTTTTTTTCAGGAGTCCAGCGCGAGGGGCAGGGTCCGCCGGACCGCGGAACCGTGTCGTCCGTGCAGCGGGACCACCGGGATCCCCGGCGCCGGCACCGGAGCACCCGGCCGCGCCCCGACCCGGATCGTCACCTGAGCGGTCTCCCGCCCGCCCGGCGTCCGCGTCAGCGTGTACGACGTCGCCGTGAACGCCGCCCCCGGCACCGCGAAGTCGACCACCTGCGCCGAACGCGCGGTGAAGCACACCTGCGCCGCGGTGCCCCACGTCCACGAACGCCAGCGGTCGGGCTCACCACCCGGCGCCCCCTGGACGCCCAATGCCACGCGAAGCTCCTTCGCCAGCTCCCCGGCCTCCAGCACCGTGCTCGGGTACCCCGCCTCGGCCAGCGCGCCCATCAGGCTCAACGCCGCCGACGCCGTGCTCCGCAACGCTCCGAGGTCGCCGCCGCCCCGGGCCAGTGCCGCGATCGGCGCCAGGTCCGGCCGGTAGCGGACCGCCAGCCAGCGGACCCGCAGCACCTGCTCGCCGTGCGGGATCGCCCACGTCAGCAGCTGGGCCGAAGCCAGCGGGACGTCCGTGCGCTCGTAGGCCGCGCGCAGGATGTCCACCAGCGCCGCCGGCGACGGCGAACCCGCGCCCGGCGTCAGGCGCACCAGCGCGCTCCACCCGCCGTCGACCTCGGCGACGCCGAAGCGGTTGCCCGCGCGGTCGACGTGCTGGCGCACCTGCACCGGCCCGGCGACCCGGTGCAGCGGGTCCGGGCTGTCCCGGCGCGTGTCGTGACGCCGCAGCCGGAACGCCGTCCAGGTCACCGCCCAGCCCGCCAGGTGCCGCCCGGCGACCCGCACCGACGTCAGCAGCACGACCAGCCCGGCCAGCACGCTGACCCCGATCCGCACCGGTTGCGTGACGCCGTCGACCAGCCACGCGAGCAGGACGGCGATCCCGGCGAGTTCCCAGACCGCGGCCTGCAGCGGCCGGATCGGCAGCAGCCAGGGCAGCGGTGTCGCGGCGGGCCGGGACGGTGCCGGGCGGACGGTGCCGGCGGTTTCGACGGACACGGGCTCCCCTTTCCCCTGGCCTGCGACGCTACTGCCTCCCCAGATGCCGCGTGGGCGTAAAAATTACCCTCGCCGCCCCCGGTACGGGTGCTTAGCATCGAGCACTCGGGAGGACGACGCACACAGCCGGGGGCACAGCAGCGTGTGGACGCAGCGGGACCAGATCCAGGCGTACCAGTTCCTCCGCCGCAGGCTCGTCTCCGCGCTCGTCGCCGCCGACGCGAACCACCCCGTCTCGCCCAGCCGCCGGCTCGTGCTGGGCACGGTGCTGGGCCTCGTGGCCGCCCTGCTCGTCACCGCCGTCTTCGGCATCATCGGCCTGCTGAACCCCTCGGGCGGCAAGGACTGGCTGGCCGGCGGCAAGGTGATCGTCGAGGAGGGCACCGGCGCGCGGTTCGTGCTCGGCGCCGACGGCGTGCTGCACCCGGTCCTCAACTACGCCTCCGCGCGGCTGCTGGCCGGCGGCAACGGCGACGCGACCGTGTCGGTGTCATCGGAGAACCTCGGCAAGGCGGGCCGCGGTGCGCAGATCGGCATCCCGGGCGCGCCCGACTCGCTGCCGGCGTCGAGCGCCCTCGTGACCACCCCGTGGACCAGCTGCAGCCGCACCACCCAGGACGCGCCCGCCTCCGAAGAGCCGCGCACCGCCGTCCTGCTCGCCGCGCCCGCGTCCGGCGTCGAACTGCCCCGCGACCAGGGCGTGATCGTCCGGCTGCCGCAGGGCGAGAAGTTCCTGCTCGCCGGCGGCCGGCGCTACAAGCTGAGCGGTGAAGCGGCGACCGCGCTGCAGTTCGACAGCTACCCGACGATCGCGGTGTCTTCGCGCTGGATCGACACCGTCCCGGCGGGGCGCGACCTCACCGCGCTGCCGGTCGGCGGCGCCGGCGACCGGGGGCCTGCGGTGGGCGGGCGCGACACCCGCGTCGGCGAAGTCCTCGCCGTCGTGGACGCGATGGCCGCGCCCGGCACCGCGACGTCGTACTACCTGGTCCGCCGCGACGGCCTCGAGCCCGTCGGCCAGACCGAAGCGAGCCTGCTCGTGACGACCGAGGCCAACGCGGCCGCCTACCCCGGCCCGCCGGCGCCGGTCGAGGTCCGCGCGGCCGACGTCGCCGCCGTCCCGAAGGTCGGCGCGCCCCGCGCCGGCGGCGCCGACCCGGCGGCCTACCCCGACCGCATCCCCGGCAAGGCGCCGATCACCGGCGGCGCGGTGGCGTTGTGCGTTCAGGGCAGCCGGTTGCTCGTTTCGGCCGAATTTCCGCTTCCCGTTGGCGCCAAGGCAATCCAGGTCGCCACCCGGACCGAAGCACGGGTGGCGGACGAGGTGTGGGTACCTCCGTCGGGGGGAGCCGTCGTCGTCGAATCCGGCTCGGCCACCACGTACCTGGTGACCGACACAGGCCGGAAGTACCCGGTGGTGACCGCGCAGGCGCTGGCCTCGCTCGGCTACGGAGGAGTGGCCAGGCCACCGGTCGCAGGTAGTTTGCTGGCATTGGTGCCGACGGGCCCCGCGCTGGACCCGGCCACGGCCGGGCGGCCGGCCCCGTCGGGTGGAACGGGGTGAAAGTCGTGCAAATGACAGAAGAGCGTTCGACCGAGGGTGAACTGGGCCAGGGGCGGGTCCGGGTCGCGGTCATCGAAGACCACCCGCTGTACCGCGTCTCCGTCGAACGCGTGCTGGCCGAAGCCGGCTTCGTCGAACTCGGCGCGGTTGTCGATTCGGTCGCGCGGTTCCACGTGCACCGGCAGCCACCGGGCAGCGTGGTGCTGCTGGACCTGGGCCTGCCCGGCGTCGCGGGCGCGGCGGCGGTGCTGGAGGTCTGCGAGCTCGGCCACCACGTGCTCGTCGTCTCCGCCCAGGCGGAACCGGAGGTCGTGCTCGGCGCGATCGCCGCCGGGGCGCGCGGCTTCCTCTCCAAGGACGTCGACGCCGACGAGCTGCTGATCGCGATCAAGACGGTCGCCGACGGCGGCGCGTACGTCTCGGCGGTGGTCGCCGGGATGATCATGAAGGACAACGCCGACCGGCCGGTCGCGGGGGCCGAGGTCGAGCTGTCGCCGCGTGAAGAGCAGGTGCTGCGGCTGGTCGCGGCGGGGGAGCGGGACGTCGACATCGCGCTGATCCTCGGCATCGGCGTGCGGACGGTCCGCGGTTACCTCGACCGCATCCGCGACAAGACCGGCGAACGGCGGCGGCCCGGCCTGGTCAAGGAGGCCATCCGGCGCGGCCTCATCGGCGGCTCCGGCCCCCGGCGCGGCGGCCGGAAATGAGCGGCGAAACGCCGTCCGCGCGGCGGATCCACGTCGGCGTGATCGAGGACCACCCGCTCTACCGGTACGCGCTGACCCGCGTGCTCACCGAAGCCGCGGACATCGAGCTCGGCGCGGTCGCCGACTCGGTGGCCCGGTTCGCGGTCCAGGACCAGCCGGCGAACAGCGTCGTCGTGCTCGACCTCAAGCTGCGCGGCGTCCAGGACGCGGCCGCGGTCCTGGAAGTGGGGCACATGGGGCACAAGGTGCTGGTGGTGTCCGCGCACGCGGAACAGCCGGAGGTGCTCGGCGCGATGCAGGCGGGCGCGAAGGGCTTCCTGTCCAAGGACGTCGACGGCGACGAGCTGCTGCGCGCGATCCGCACGATCGCCGACGACAACGCGTACGTGTCGCCGACGCTGGCCGGGATGATCATCCAGGACAGCGAAGAGCGCCACGCCGGGCCGAAGATCGTGTTGTCCGAACGGGAAAAGCAGGTCCTGCGGCTGGTGGCGGCGGGGGAGCGGGACGTCGACGTCGCGGAGATCCTCAACATCAGCGTCCGGACGGTCCGGTCCTACCTCGACCGGATCCGCGACAAGACCGGCGAACGGCGACGCGCGGGCTTCGTGCGGGTCGCCATCCGCGAAGGCCTGCTCCGCTAGAGACGGCGGTTGGCCAGGGCTCCCGTCGCGGCGCGGGCCTTGGCCGACACCGCCGGATCCACGTCCACCAGCAGCGTCTCCGGCGCCGCGCCGGCCTGGGCCACCACCCGGCCGAAGCCGTCGGCGACCGTCGAATACCCGATCCCCGTCGGCGCTTTCGGGTTCACCGAGATACCGGTCGCCGCCGGGTCGGCCTGGCCGCAGCCGAGCACCCAGCAGCCCGAATCGAGCGCCCGCGCCCGCACCAGCACCTCCCACTGGTCGCGCTTGCCCTCGCCCGCGCCCCACGACGTCGGCAGCAGCACGACGTCGGCGCCGTCGTCGGCCAGTGCGCGGAACAGCTCCGGGAACCGCACGTCGTAGCAGGTCGCCACGCCGAACACGACGCCGTCGAGCTCGAAGGTCACCGGGGTCGTGCCGGGCGCGACCGTGTCGGACTCGGCGAAGCCGAACGCGTCGTAGAGGTGGATCTTGTCGTAGCCGCGGTGGTGCCCGCCGCCGGTGATCAGCAGGGTGTTGCGGACGCGGCCGTCCCCCGCCGGGGTGAACATGCCGGCCACGACGACGACGTCGTGCTCGGCCGCGAGCGCCGCGACCGCCGACGCCCACGGCCCGTCCAGCGGCTCCGCGACCGGCTCCAGCGGACGCCCGAACCGCGCCATCGTCGCTTCGGGGAACACGACGATCCGCGCGCCTTCGGCGGCCGCCGCCTCGACGCCTTCGCGAACCAGCTTCAGGTTCGCCTCCGGTTCGTCACCCGAGTTGACCTGGCACAACGCGATTCGCGCCACCGCTGCCTCCTGCATGCTGGGATCCGCCGTCACTCCGCCGCACCAAGGAGTATCGCTGAATACCCGCTCGACGTGACCTCGTACCCTGGAGGGCATGTTGAACCGCACCGACCTGCGCGGGCAGGTCCCGACCGCTGCCGAACTGCGCGCCACGCTGCCCCGCGCCGAATACGACGTGGACGCGGCGCTGCATCACGTGCGCCCGGTGGTCGAGGCGGTCCGCGACCGCGGTGTCGAAGCCGTCCTCGAGTACACCGAGAAGTTCGACAAGGTGCGCCCGGCGTCCGTGCGGGTGCCGCGTGCTTCGTCGACGCAGGCTTTGCAGCAGCTGGACCCGGCCGTGCGCGCCGCGCTGGAGGAGTCGATCAGCCGCGCCCGCAAGGTGCACGCGGAGCAGCGCCGCACCGACGTCACGACCACCGTGGTCGAGGGCGGCACGGTCACCGAGAAGTGGGTGCCGGTCGAGCGCGTCGGGCTGTACGCGCCGGGCGGGCTCGCCGTGTACCCCTCGACCGTGGTGATGAACGTCGTCCCGGCGCAGATCGCCGGCGTCGCGTCCCTCGTCGTGTGCTCGCCGCCGCAGGCCGCGTTCGGCGGGCTGCCGCACCCGACCATCCTCGCCGCGGCCGAGCTGCTCGGCGTCGAGGAGGTGTGGGCGGTCGGCGGCGCGCAGGCCGTCGCGCTGCTGGCGTACGGCGGCACGGACACCGACGGCGCTGAGCTCGCCCCGGTCGACATCGTCACCGGGCCGGGCAACATCTACCTCACCGCGGCGAAGCGCCTGCTGCGCGGCCTGATCGGGATCGACTCGGAGGCCGGGCCCACCGAGATCGCCATCCTCGCCGACGAGACCGCCGACCCGGTGCACGTGGCCGCCGACCTGATCAGCCAGGCCGAGCACGACCCCCTGGCCGCGAGCGTGCTGGTGACGACGTCGGCCGACCTGGCCGACGCCGTCGACAAGGTGCTGGTGAACCGCGTCGCGGCGACGAAGCACACCGAGCGCGTCGCCGAGGCGCTGGGCGGCAAGCAGTCCGGCGTGATCCTGGTGTCCACTGTGGACGACGGCCTGCGCGTCGTCGACGCCTACGCCGCCGAGCACCTGGAGATCCAGACGGCGGACGCGCGCGAGGTCGCCGCCCGGGTCCGCAACGCGGGCGCCATCTTCGTCGGCGCGTACGCCCCGGTTTCCCTCGGCGACTACTGCGCCGGGTCGAACCACGTGCTGCCCACCGGCGGGTTCGCCCGCCACTCCTCGGGCCTGTCCGTGCAGAGCTTCCTCAAGGGCATCCACGTCGTGGACTACTCCGAGGACGCGCTGCGCGAGGTCGCCGGCCGCGTCGTCGCGCTGGCCGACGCCGAGGACCTGCCCGCGCACGGCGAGGCCGTCACCGCGCGCTTCGGAGGTTCGGTCTGATGACGATCGGCGAAGAGGTCACCCTGGATCAGCTGCCGCTGCGCGAAGACCTGCGCGGCAAGTCGCCGTACGGCGCGCCGCAGCTGGACGTCCCGGTCCGGCTCAACACGAACGAGAACCCGTACCCGCCGCCGCCCGAGCTGGTCGCCGACGTGGCCGAGGCGGTCCGCGCGGAGGCCGCCGAGCTGCACCGCTACCCGGATCGCGACGCGCTCGCGCTGCGGCAGGACCTGGCCGACTACCTGAGCGTGTCGACGCGCGTGGTGCTGTCGGAGGAGAACGTGTGGGCCGCCAACGGGTCCAACGAGGTCCTGCAGCAGATCCTGCAGGCGTTCGGCGGTCCCGGGCGCAGCGCGCTCGGCTTCGAGCCGTCGTACTCGATGCACCCGATCATCGCGTCGGGTACCCGCACCGAGTGGCTCCCGGCGCCGCGGCGCGCCGACTTCACGCTGGACACGGCCGAGGCGGCGGCGGTGATCCGCGACCGGCGTCCGGACGTCGTGTTCGTCACCAGCCCGAACAACCCGACCGGCGGTTCGATCCCGCTCGACGAGCTGCGCTCGGTGCTCGACGCGGCGACCGGGATCGTCGTCGTCGACGAGGCGTACGCGGAGTTTTCCTCGCAGCCGAGCGCGGTTTCGCTGCTGGCCGACTACCCGGCTTCGTTGATCGTCTCGCGCACCATGAGCAAGGCGTTCGCGTTCGCGGGCGGCCGGCTCGGCTACCTGGCGGCGGCCCCGGCGGTGGTCGACGCACTGCAGCTGGTCCGCCTGCCGTACCACCTTTCGCGGCTGACGCAGGCGGCGGCGCGGGCGGCCCTGCGGCACGCGGACGCCACTTTGGACAGTGTGCACAAGCTGGCCGCGGAGCGCGACCGCGTCGTGGAGGCGTTGGCCGGGCTCGGGTTCGACCCGGTGCCGAGCGACTCGAACTTCGTCCTCTTCGGACGGTTCGCCTCGCCGTCGGCGGCCTGGCAGTCGTATTTGGACCACGGAGTGCTGATCCGCGACCCGGGCATCCCCGGGCACCTGCGCGTCAGCATCGGCACCCCCGAAGAGAACGACGCCTTCCTCGAGGCGAGTAAGGAAGTCTCGCGATGACCCGCATCGGCAAGGTCGAACGGACCACCAAGGAGTCCTCGATCTCCGTCCAGCTCGACCTCGACGGCACGGGCGAGGTCGAGATCTCGACCGGCGTCCCGTTCTACGACCACATGCTGACGGCGTTCGGCGTGCACGGTTCGCTGGACCTCAAGGTCGAGGCGACCGGCGACGTCCACATCGACGCGCACCACACGGTGGAGGACACGGCGATCGTGCTCGGCCAGGCGATCCGCCAGGCCCTGGGCGACAAGAGCGGCATCCGCCGCTTCGGCGACGCGTGGATCCCGATGGACGAAACGCTGGCCCACGCGGCGATCGACGTCTCGGGGCGGCCGTACTGCGTGCACGTGGGTGAGCCGGAGCAGTTCAACACCTTCACGATCGGCGGCAACTACCCGTTCGTCCTGACGCGCCACGTGTTCGACTCGCTGGCGTTCCACGCGCAGATCGCCCTGCACGTCCGGGTGATCCACGGCCGCGACCCGCACCACATCGCGGAGGCGGAGTACAAGGCGGTGGCACGAGCCCTGCGCGCGGCGACGGAGCCGGACCCGCGCGCGGGCGGCATCCCGTCGACGAAGGGCGTGCTCTAGACCTCGAACACGCCGCCGGGCTCGGCAACGCCGATCGGTCCTTTGTGGATCATTCGAGCGCGCCCGGCGGCGTCTTCGCGGGTCAGGAACGGGCCGAGGTGGGTGAGCACGAGCCGCCCGGCGCTCTTTGCGGCGCGGGCCGCATCTTCCGGGGTGAGGTGCACGGCCGACGGCTCGGGGCCGTCCGCCTCGCAGAGGAACAGGTCAGCACCGTTGGCGAGGTCGGTGAGCGCGGCGCACGGACCGGTGTCCCCGGAGTAGGCGAGCACCCGATCACCATCGGTGACGCGGACCCCGAAGGCCGGAAACCCATGCTCGACGGCGGTCGTGGCCAGGGTGAGCCCGTGGACCTCGGCCAGGTGCCCGTCGTGGAGTTCGTGCACCTGAAAGGCCTCCCCGATCGGCGCAGGCCCGGCGTTGCTGAGAAAGGCCGCGAGCCGCTCACCGATCCCGGGCGGCCCGTAGAGCGGAATAGGCCGCGGCACCCGGAGATCGGCGTAGAGCAGCGCGTAGAAGGCGGGCAGCAGATCGGCAACGTGGTCGGCGTGCAGGTGCGAGATCCAGATGGCATCGACCTCGCTGAGTGCGGTGTGAGCCTGCAGAGCGGCGAGGGTGCCGGGCCCGGCGTCCAGCCAGAGGGTGGCGCTCGCGCTGCGAACGAGGTACCCGGAGCAGGGCTCACCGGGCCGCGGATAGGGACTGGCACTGCCCAGCACGATCAGCTCGAAGGACATGTGGCACCCTAACCACCGTGAGCAAGGAAGTGGTCGCGGTCCTGTTGCTGGCCCTGGGCGGATTCCTCATCGGCGGGGTCTATTCAACCTGGAAGACGGCCAAGTTCATGGCGGTCGTCCTGGGGGTAGCGGCCCTGCTCGCCCTGGGCGGCGCAGCGTTCTGGTTCTTGAGCTAGCCGCGGCCTCCCCACCAGCCAAGCCGGCCCCCACCCTTCCCTGGGTGTCCCTATGTGGTTGTCAAGCCGCAGCGGGGGCGGAGTGGGTTCGGGGTGGCGGTAGTGGGTGCCGTTGCGGAGCGTGGCGTAGAGGCCGGAGCTGGCGAAGTTGGAGGCGTCGCCGACCTCGAGCAGGATGCGGGCTGCGGTCCTGACGCCGGGATGGTGACAGTCTGCTCACCCAGGGGTGGTCATGATCGCTTCGGCCAGGTGCTCGCCCACGCGGGCGGGTGGACTTTGGCGTTGCGGCGAGTTTGCGTCGGCCTGCCTTGGCGATGTCGGCCGGTCCGTCGCAACGCGACAGGATTTCCAGCATCGCCGGGTGGCTGAGCTTGGGTCCGATTGCCGGTTCGAGGGCGGGGTGGATGTCAGTCAGCAGGCCGCGGATGCGGTTGGCGATGCGGCGCATCGCCAGTTCAGGCAGGTAGGCCACCTGATGCCCGGCTGCCCGGGCGACCGCGACCGGCAACGCCCCGATCGTCGCGGGCCGGTCGACCACAACCAGAAGTGGTCCGTGCGCTGCGAGCTTGTCGAACAAGGCCCGGAGTTTCGGTTCGGTGTTGGGCAGCGGCTCGTGGTGCAGCCGCTTCCCGTCCGGGTCGAGACCGACCGCGTGATGCTCGCCTTTCCGACCTGGTGATGGCCGTGTCCCGATCAGCGGTCCCTCGATGCCACCAGACCCGGTGACAACCCCCCCCGGATCATGCCTGCGACTGGGGGCGACCACAGCTCCTGATCAGGAACTACGGAAAAGGCAACGGGGACGGCCCCTGCCCAGTTTATCGGGGCCGCCCCACAAAAAGCCCGGAAAGCGGCCCGCGGCGCCCGGTTGTCCACAACCCGGGCGGGCTGTGGACAACCGGATCTCAGCGGCTCGCGCCGACCAGTTCGCGGCCGTCGTCGCCAGGGGCGTCGTCCAGCTGCTTCGTCAGCTTCTCGCCCTCCACGTCGACGTCCGGCAGGATGCGGTCCAGCCACTTCGGCAGCCACCACGCCCCGCGGCCCAGGAGGGACATCACCGCCGGGACCAGCGTCATGCGGACCACGAACGCGTCCACCAGCACGCCGAACGCCAACGCGAACCCGATCGACTGGATCAGCGACGACTCCGCGAGGATGAAGCCGGCGAACACGCTGATCATGATCAGCGCCGCCGCGACCACGACCCGCGCGCCGTGCCGGAAGCCGGTCACCATCGCCTCCTGCGGCTCCGCGCCGTGCACGTGCTCCTCGCGCATCCGCGTCACCAGGAACACCTGGTAGTCCATCGCCAGCCCGAACAGCACGCCGATCAGCAGGATCGGCAGCATGCTCATGATCGGCCCCGTCGATTCGACGCCGAGCAGACCGGTCAGCCAGCCCCACTGGAACACCGCGACCACGGCCCCGAACGTCGCCGCGACCGAGCCGAGGAAACCGATCGTCGCCTTCAGCGGCACCACCACCGAGCGGAACACCAGCATCAGCAGCACGAACGCCAGCCCGACGATCAGCCCGAGGTACGGCAGCATCGCGTCCGACAGCTTCTCGGAGACGTCGATGTTCGCCGCGGTCTGCCCGGTGACGGCCAGCTTCGCGCCGGTCGCGTTCTCCAGCACCCCGGATTCGGTGCGGATCGCGGCCACCAGGTCCTCGGTCTGGCTGCTGCTCGGGCCGCTCTTCGGGATCACCGAGAGCAACGCCGTGTCACCGTTCTGGTTGACCTTCGGCGGCGTGACGGCGGCGACGTCGGGCAGCTTCGCGATGCCGGACGCGGCCTGGTCGAGCGCGACCTGCCGGTTGGTGCTCGCGCCTGTGTCGACGACGACCAGCAGCGGCCCGTTCGCGCCCTCGCCGAAGCTCCGGCTGACGATCTCGTACGCCTTGTGCTGCGTCGACTCCGGCGCGGCGGTGCTGTCGTTGGGCAGGCCGAGCTGCATGCCCAGCGCGGGCAGCGCGACGACGGCCATCCCGGCCAGCGCGGCGAGCAGCACCGGGAGCCGGTGGCGGGCGACGAACCGCGCCCAGCGCTCGCCGTGCGTCCGCTCGATCGGCTTGCGCCGCAGCCGGATGCGGCCGCCGGCGACGCGGCGGCCGGCGAAGCCGAGCATCGCGGGCAGCAGCGTCAGGGCGATGAGCACGGCGATCGCGACGGTCACCGCCGCGGCGACGCCCATCTGGCCGAGGAACGGGATGCCGATGATGGTGAGGCCGGCCAGCGCGATGATGACGGTGAGCCCGGCGAACACGACGGCCGAGCCGGCGGTGCCCGCCGCGCGTCCGGCGGCTTCCTCGGGTTCCCGGCCGATGCTCAGTTCGTGGCGATAACGCGACACGATGAACAGCGCGTAGTCGATGCCGACGGCGAGACCGATCATCAGCGCCAGGATCGGCGTGTTCGAGTTCAGCTCGAGGAACCCGGAGGCGAGCATGATGCCCGCCATCCCGGTGCCGACGCCGATCAGAGCCGTGAGCAGCGGGATCCCGGCCGCCAGCAGCGAGCCGAACGTGATGATCAGCACGACGGCGGCGACCGCGACGCCCAGGCCCTCGGTGGCACCGGTCGCGGGCACGCCCTGCACGGCGTCGCCGCCGAACTCGACGGTGAACCCCGCCTGGCGGCCGGCGTTCGCGGTGTCCAGCAGCGCCTGACGGTCCTCGTCCGTGAGCTCGTACGCCTTCGCTCCGTAACTGACCTGGGCGAGCGCGACGCGCTGATCGGGTGAGATCGACCGCGCCTGGAACGGGTCGACCACGACGGCAACCTTCGGCGCCGTCTTGAGCTGCGCGACCAGGGACTCGACGGCGGCCTTGCCCTTGGCGTCGGTCACCGTGGTCCCGGCCGGCGCCTCGATCACGACGCGCGCGGTGGCGCCACCGGCGTTGGCCTGCGGAAACTTCTCGGTCAGCTGGTCGACTGCCCGCTGCGACTCGGTGCCGGGGATCGTCACCGAGTTCGACAGCTGGCCCGACAGCGTCAACGCGCCCAGCCCGAGCGCCACGAGGACGGCCGCCCAGACGGCCGCGACCAGCGCTCTCCGCCGGAAGGACAACCGGCCGAGCCGGTACAGGAAGGTCGCCACGAGTCAGCTCCGTTTCGCCCGAACGGGGTTCGGTTCACTCCATCAAGTGAGCCCCACGCTAGCCGATCGGCAAGGACGTTCCAAGCCGATCGGCAAGGATGTGACTTGCCGAACAGCTAGGTTTATCCCTGCCGATCGGCTAGTGCGCGGTTTGCCGATCGACAGGCGGTGACGTACGCTCCGACGGCTCGCTGAGGAGGAAGAATGACCGCCGGCCCGGCCGAGGACACCCGGACCCGACTGCTGCAGACCGCGCTGCGGCTGTTCACCGAACACGGGGTCGAGGGCACGTCGCTGCAGATGATCGCCGACGCGCTGGGAGTCACGAAGGCCGCCGTCTACTACCACTTCAAGACGAAGGCGGAGATCACCGAAGCGGTGGCCGAGCCCGGCGTCCGCGATCTGGACGAACTGGTCCGGCGCGCCGCCGCGCAGAAGCGCCGGGGCGCGCAGGTGGACCTGCTGCTGGAGGGCTTCGTCGACCTGGTGATCCGGCACCGCACGCTGGTGGCGCTGTTCTCGAGCGACCCGGGCATCGCTCGCGCGATCGAGAAGTCCGCGCACGGCGGCATGGAGGGCTTCGGCCAGGCGCTGCTCGGAATCCTGTCGGGCCCCGACCCGGACACGACGGCCCGCGTCAACGCCCTGGTCACCCTCACCGGCATCGCGATGGCGGGCGGCTCCCCGGACCTGGCCCGCCTCGACGACGAAGAACTCCGCACGGAACTGCTCGACGTGGGCCGCCGCCTGCTGGGCCGCCCCCGCCGCCGAGGCCTGACCACGGTCTCGACCCTCTAAACACGCGCGATGCCTCCCCAGTCACGCGTGATGCCCCGCTGATCACGCGTGATGCCTGCCCAGACACGCGAGATGCCTCTTCGATCACGCGAGATCGCGCCTGATCACGTGATTTTCGCCCGCAGTTACGCGAGTTCCGGCCCTGATCACGCGAGTCGCGTGTACCTGCACGGTCGGCTCGCGTCTCCTGGGCGGTCGGTTCGCGTGCCGGAAGGGTCGGTTCGCGCGGTTGGAGCAAGGGGCCCGCGTGGTTCGAGCCGGGCCTCGGGTGATTGGCGCCGGAACTCGCGTGATCAGAGGCCGGACTCGCGCGATCGGGGCTGGGCCGCGCGTGATGGGGGACGGGTCTCACGTGAGCGGAGGCGCGACTCGCGTGATTGGAGCCGGGACTCGCGTGATTGGGCGGGCATCTCGCGTGATTGGGCGGGAATCGGGTGGTGGTTAGGGGAGGGGGTGGAGGTAGGGCGGGGGGACTGAGGCTGTCAGCCAGACTCCGTTGGCGCTCACCTGGAACGCGTGGCCCGCGGCGGCCATGGCGGCCGCGTCGACCTTCGCGGAGGATCGGGCCGAGGAACTTCGCCACCGTGCCGTGGTAGAGGACGTCCGGTGGGGTCGCGTCCGGCAGGCCGAGCTCGACCGCGACGCTGTGCCCCTGGCTCGCCCGGATGCGCGTGCCGGTTTCGTCGAAGGCGAAGCGGCGCTTGTTGTTCGTCTCGACGACCTCGTCGAGCTCCTCACGGGTGACCGCGAACCCGTGCGCGCGCAACGCGCCGAGGAGGGTGGTGACCTCCACCCAGCCACCGGGGGCGAGGGTGAGGCCGATCGCGGCCGGATCGTGGCGCAGGTGCCGCGCCAGCCGCTTCGAGATGCGGATCGTTTCCTTTTCGTTCATTGCTTTCCCAGCATCCCGCCGCGGGCAAGCGAATTAAATGCCGCCCTCGACCGCGGGACGCAGTTTGCTGGCCCCCGGCCCGAAGCGCGCCAGTTCGTCGTCGCTGTTGTAGAGCGCGCAGCTGCGCAGCGACAGGCACCCGCAGCCGACGCAGCCGGTGAGCCGGTCGCGAAGTCGTTGCAGGGCGTCGATCCGCGCGTCGAGCTCGTGCTGCCAGTCGCGGGACAGCCGAGCCCAGTCGGCCTTCGTCGGGGCGTGGTCCTCGGGCAGCGTCGCCAGGGCCGAGCTGATGTCCTCCAGGGAGAGCCCGACCCGTTGCGCGGCACGGATGAACGCGATCCGCCGCAGCACCGAGCGCGGGTAGCGGCGCTGGTTGCCCGCCGAACGCTCCGAGCTGATCAGCCCCTTCTCCTCGTAGAACCGCAGTGCCGTGTGCGGAACCCCGCTGCGTTCCGCCACCTGTCCGATGCTGAGATGTTCAGCGAGCCTGGTCACCTGGTCAGGCTATCCTTGACTTCGAGTTTAGTCGAGGTTGCATGGTCGTGGCATGACCACTGCGACCCATCCAGGCTACGCCGAGCTGCCCCGGCTGATCTCGCTGATGACCGGCGACGACAAGCACCGCGCCGCCGCCGAGTCCACTGTGGACGTGCTGTGGGTGCTCTACGACCGCGTGCTCGACATCGCGCCCGAAAACTTCCGCGAGCCCGCCCGCGACCGCTTCCTGCTGTCCAAAGGGCACGGTCCGATGGCGTACTACGCCGTGCTGACCGCGAAAGGCTTCCTCGACGAAGCCGAACTGCCGACGTGGTCCGACCCGGTGTCGCGACTCGGCCACCACCCCGATCGGCGCCGGATCCCCGGCGTCGAGATCTCCAGCGGGTCCCTCGGCCACGGCCTGCCGATCGCCCTCGGCACCGCGCTCGGCCTGCGAGCCCGCGGCCTGAACCGGCCGAAGGTCGTGACACTCGTCGGCGACGCCGAACTCGACGAAGGCTCCAACCACGAGGCGATCGTCGTCGCGGCGCGGCTCGGTCTCGACAACCTCACCACGGTGGTGATCGACAACCAGTCGTCGACGCGCGGCTGGCCGGGCGGGATCGCCCGCCGCTTCGACGTCGAAGGCTGGGAGACGCGCACGGTGTCCGGCCGCGACCACGACGCGCTGTACGACGCCTTCACCACCGCCCACCCCGGCCGGCCGCTCGCGGTGGTCGCCGTCGTCGAACCGAAGGGCTGAGCCGATGCTCTCGATGCGGGAAACGTTCCTGGCCACCACCGAACAGATCCTCGACGCCGACCCGGACGTCGCGATCGTCCTGGCCGACATCTCGGCCGCGCAGCTGGCCGGCGCCGCGCGACGGCACCCGGACCGGGTGATCAACGTCGGCATCCGGGAACAGCTGCTGGTCAGCACCGGCGCCGGGCTGGCGCTCGCGGGCCTGCGCCCGATCGTGCACACCTTCCCTTCCTTCCTGGTGGAGCGCGGTTTCGAGCAGATCAAGCTGGACTTCTCGCACCAGGACGTCGGTGGTGTCCTGGTGTCGTACGGCGCTTCGTACGACATGTCGACGGCGGGACGCACGCACCAGTCCCCGGGCGACGTCGCGCTGATCGACTCGCTGCCCGGCTGGACGGTCCACGTGCCGGGCCACCCGGCCGAGGCCCGCCGGCTGCTGCTCGAGTCGATCCCGGGGGACGGCCGCGTCTACCTGCGCCTTTCGGCCCAGGAGAACGCGGAGCCGCACCTGGGCGTGGGCTTCACGCGGCTGCGCGCCGGCTCCCGCGGAGTGGTCGTGGCCGTGGGCCCGGTGCTGGACCGCGTGCTGCGCGCGACGGCCGGAGCGGACGTCACGGTGCTGTACGCCTCGACGATCCGCCCCTTCGACGCCGCCGGTCTGCGCGCGGCGGTGCTCGACGCCTCCGCCGACGTCGTGCTCGTGGAGCCGTACCTGGCGGGGACATCGGCGCACTGGGTGGCCGAGGCCCTGGGCGACGTGCCGCACCGGGTGAAGTCGCTGGGCGTCCGCCGGGACGTGGAGATCCGGACCTACGGGGGCATCGCGGACCACGACCTGGCCCACGGGCTGGACGCGGGGTCTTTGCGCATGTCGATCATGGAGTTCCTCGGGAAGTAGAGCCGGAAAGCCGCCGTGGACCGCTAGCGTGGCCGGTATGGGATCCAGCATCCGGCCGATCGCGCTCGGCCTGATCCGGCGTGGCGACGCACTGCTCGTCTTCGAGGGCCAGGACGACGTCAAGGGCGAGACCTACTACCGGCCGCTCGGGGGTGGGGTCGAGTTCGGCGAACACAGCGAGGATGCCCTCAAGCGGGAGTTCCGCGAAGAGCTCGACGCCGGCATCGTCGTCAAGCGGCTCGTGGGCGTGCTCGAAAACGTCTTCACCTGGCGGGGCAGGCCCGGGCACGAGATCGCCTTCCTCTACGACGCCGAATTCACCGATCCCGCGTGCTACCGGCGCGACGAGATGAAGATCCTCGACGATCCCGCCACCGCGCGCTGGGTCGACGTCGAAGACTTCCTGGACGGCAGCAAGATCCTCTACCCGCGCGGGCTCGTCGAACTCCTTTCACCGGATCAGTGATCGCGAAGTCGGCTCCAGCTGCCGGGACCCGGCCGAGGGCGAACGGCTGAACCACACCGAGAACGGGCCGTCGGTGCGCACCGGCAACCGCGGGAACGTGTTCTCCGACGGCTCGGTCTCGAACGCCGCGAACGCGGACTCCGGTGGCGACGCCGGCGGGCCGATCGTCACGTGCACGCCCGATCCCGGTGGTGGCGCCGCGAGACCGCGCCGGACCGGGCGCAGCAGCAGGACGTCGTCCGAGTCGGCCATCGTCGCGTTCGCCGCCTCGCGGTGCGCCTGCCAGACCGGGCCGAAGTAGAACTCCTCCAGCGCCGCCTTCCGCGCCTCCATCGAGCGGAAACCCCGCAGCCACACGAACTTGTCCGGCGACGCGCGCTCGCGGAAGAGCCCGAACAGGTGCGCGCCCGCGGCTTCTTGAGGCTCGACGAACTCGCGCTCGAACAGCTCGATCAGCTCGTCACGCCGGCCGGGGTGCAGGGTGTAGCGCCGCAGTTCCACCACGGCTTCGAAATCGGTGAAGGTCATGCCCCGGAAGCTACCGGCCACCACCGACAAAAAACGCTCAGCGGAACGCGGCCAGCCCCGTAACGGCCTGGCCGAGCGACAGCGCGTGCATCTCCTCGGTGCCTTCGTACGTCAGCACCGTCTCGAGGTTCGCCATGTGCCGCATCACCGGGTACTCCAGGGAAATCCCGTTCGCGCCGAGCATCGACCGCGCGGTCCGGGCCACCTCGATGGCCGACCGCACGTTCGCCATCTTCCCGAAGCTGACGTGGTTGTGATGCAGCTGCCCGGCGTCCTTGAGCCGCCCGATCTGCAGCGCCACCAGCCCGGCGCGGTTCACCTCGACGACCAGGTCGGCGAGCTTGCGCTGCGTCAGCTGGAACCCGGCCAGCGGCTTGCCGAACTGCGACCGCGAAAGGGTGTACTCCAACGCCGATTCGTAGCACGCGCGCGCCGCGCCGACGACGCCGAAGAGGATGCCGTAGCGCGCTTCGTTCAGGCAGGACAGCGGCCCGCGCAGCCCGCGGACCTCGGGGAACGCCGCCGACTCCGGCAGCCGGACGCCGTCCAGCACCAGTTCCGCGGTCAGCGACGCGCGCAGCGACAGCTTGTGCTTGACCTCGTTGGCCGTGAAGCCCGGCGTCGACGTCGGGACGACGAAGCCGCGGATCCCGTCGTCGGTCTGCGCCCAGACGACCGCGACGTCGGCGACGGTTCCGTTGGTGATCCACATCTTCGTGCCCGAGAGCACCCAGTCGGACCCGTCGCGCACCGCGCGTGTCCGCATCGAGCCCGGGTCGCTGCCCGCGTCCGGCTCGGTCAGCCCGAAGCAGCCCAGCGCGTCGCCGGTGGCCATCCGCGGCAGCCACTCCTGACGGTGTTCCTCGCTGCCCCACTTGTGGATCGCGTACATCGCCAGCGACCCCTGCACCGACACGAAGCTCCGCAGCCCCGAGTCGACGGCCTCGAGCTCGCGGCACGCGATGCCGTACGCGACCGCGCTGGTGCCGGCGCAGCCGTAGCCCTCCAGGTGCATGCCGAGCAGACCCAGCGAGCCGAACTCCTTCGCCAGCTCGGCGGCGGGGAGCGCGCCCGTTTCGTACCAGTCGGCGACCCGGTCCAGCAGGTTGTCCTTCGCGTACGCCCGGACGGCGTCGCGGATCGCGCGTTCCTCCTCGGCGAGCCCGGCGTCGAGGTCGAGGAAGTCGTGCGGATCAGGGGTGCGGCTCATGAGGGCTCCCGGGGGACGCGTCGGTGCGGCCCCCGCAGGAAACCACAGTCAGCCGTCTGTTCCCCGAGTGGCGTTCGTCACGCGGACGACAGAACCGGACGACGAGCACCGCGAGCGAACCTGCTGACGGGGGATCAGCAGCTCGCTGAACTGCGGGAACGGCACGCTGTCGATGTCTTCACGCCAGGCTTGCAGCATCTGGGACAGCAGATCGTCCTCGGCCATCTTCGCCTCCCTGGCGTCCGGTCGCGCGGGGTCAACCCACACGATCGGGTGACGTGATACCCGGGGATCGGGACGCCTAAACGCGCCTTCCCGAGATTCTTTCCGAACGTCACCCTTATGTCGCAGGATCGCCGGGTCACGGCCCTGGCCGCCACTCCCGGGAAGCGCACCACGTGACGGACGTCTATTCGGTCGAGGCCCGCCGAGCCGGGCGGCTACGCTGGGTGCGTGTCTCGTGTGGTGATTCTCGACTACGGTTCCGGCAACCTCCGCTCCGCCGAACGCGCCGTGGCGCGCGCCGGGGCCGACGTCGAGGTCACCGCCGACCCGCATGCCGCGATCGAGGCCGACGGCCTGGTCGTGCCCGGCGTCGGCGCCTACTCGGCGTGCATGGCGGGGCTCCTGGAGGTCAAGGGCCACCGGATCATCGGCAAGCGCCTCGCCGGCGGCCGCCCGGTGCTCGGCATCTGCGTCGGCATGCAGATCCTGTTCTCCCGCGGCGTCGAACACGGCGAGGAGACCGACGGCACGGGGGAGTGGCCCGGCGTCGTCGACCGGCTCACCGCCGACGTCCTGCCGCACATGGGCTGGAACACCGTGCGCGCGCCGGCGGACTCGCAGCTCTTCGCGGGCCTCGACCCCGACGAGCGGTTCTACTTCGTGCACTCCTACGCCGCGCGCAAGTGGGAGCTCGACGGCCTGGCCGGCCAGGAGCCGAAGGTCACCTGGGCGCACCACGGCGAGGACTTCGTCGCCGCGGTGGAGAACGGGCCCCTGTGGGCCACGCAGTTCCACCCCGAGAAGTCGGGCGACGCCGGGGCGCGGCTGCTGCGCAACTGGCTCGCGACCCTCTGACCGGGTGACCGGGGCCGCCGCCTTAGAGTGAGTGGCGTGACTTTCACGCTCCTTCCCGCCGTTGATGTGGCCGATGGCCAGGCCGTGCGACTCGTCCAGGGCGAGGCCGGCACCGAGACCTCCTATGGCAGCCCGCTGGAGGCGGCGTTCGCCTGGCAGCGCGACGGCGCCGAGTGGATCCACCTCGTCGACCTCGACGCCGCCTTCGGCAAGGGCAGCAACCGCGAGCTGCTCGCCGAGGTCGTCGGCAAGCTCGACGTCCAGGTCGAGCTGTCGGGCGGCATCCGCGACGACGCGTCGCTGGAGGCCGCGCTGGCCACCGGCGCCCGCCGGGTCAACCTCGGCACCGCGGCGCTCGAGGACCCGGAATGGACCGCCCGGGTCATCGGCGAGTACGGCGACCGCGTCGCGATCGGCCTGGACGTCCGCATCACCGAGGCCGGCCACCGGCTCTCGGCCCGCGGCTGGACCTCCGACGGGGGCGACCTGTGGGAGGTCCTGGAGCGGCTCGACCGCGACGGCGCGTCCCGCTACGTCGTCACCGACGTCAGCAAGGACGGCACGCTGCGCGGCCCGAACCTCGACCTGCTCCGCGACGTCGTCGCCCGCACCGACGCGCCGGTGATCGCCTCCGGCGGGGTGTCCAGTGTGGACGACCTCGTCGCGCTGGCGGGCCTGGCGTCCGACGGCGTCGAGGGCTCCATCGTCGGCAAGGCGCTCTACGCCGGGGCCTTCACGCTGCCCGAGGCCCTCGCCGCGGTCGCGAAGGTCTAGCCGAGCAGCGACACCGCGAGCCGGTCTTCGCGGCGGGCCACGGCCGTCACCGAGTAGCCCGCCGCGGCGAACGCCCGGCCGATGCCTGCGCTCGCCCCCGTCACCAGCGCCTTCACCGCTCGCCCTTCGGCTTCGTCTCCGGCGCGAAGGCGAACGAGACGCGCTCCAGCGCTCGCCGTCCCGGACCAGCGGGTACGGCCGCACCTTGGACAGCGGCTGGTCAGGACCGCCGTGTCCGTCCGGCGGTACCTGGACGCCTTACCTCCGGGGTAATCGACGTCGCGCGCCGCCCGCGTCAGGATTCCTTTCGGGACGACGAAAGGACCACCATGACCGCCTACGGACTCGCCCACCTGCGGCCGCCCGCCGTGCTGGCCGAAGAGGTTTTCCAGTACCTCGAACGCATCCAGGCCACGCTCGACCCCTACGGCGGCAGGTTCGTCGTGCACGGCGCGCCGGTCGAGGTGATGGAAGGCGAGTGGCCGGGCTCGCTCGTCGTCATCGAGTTCCCCAGCCTCGCCGCGGCGCACGAGTGGTACGACTCGCCCGCGTACCGGGCGATCCTGCCCCTGCGCGCGGACCACATCCCGGGTGATCTGGTCCTCGTCGACGGCTGCGGCCCCGATCACGACTCCGCCGCGATGGCGGCGGCGCTGCGGGCGGCGGTCTAGCGGGCGGAGTGGTGTGCGAGCAGCCGGGCGAGCAGGTGGGTCAACGTCTCCCGGTCCGCGGCCGGCAGCGGGGCCAGCAGGTCGTCCTGCACCTCGTCCAGCGCTCGCTCCAGGCGTCGCAGGTGCCGGTCGCCGGCCTGGGTGAGGGTGACGAGGTTGCGCCTGCGGTCGTCCGGATCCGGGGTCCGCTCGACGAAACCCGGCTCGGCCAGCTCGTTGATCGCCGCCACGACGTCGCTGCGGTCCATGGCGCACCGGCGGCCGAGCTCGGCCTGGCTGGCCACGCCGAACTCGGCCAGCGCGGCCAGGATGCGGTAGTGGTACCCGCGCGCCCCGGCCTCGCGGAAGCGGTCGGCCGCCAGCCGGTGGGCGTGCACCGCGAGCTGGGTGAGCAGCCAGCTCGGCTTCGCGGCCAGGCGCGCGGGGGTCTCTTCCACGACGGCACCCTACATCGTTGGCGTCGCCAACGAAAATCGGTATGGTTGGTGGCGCCAATGTTGGACTCGCCTATGAAAGAGGCGTCATGACCACCGACCGCATCGAGATCGCCGACCTGTTCAGCCGCCTCGCGCGGCTGCTCGACGAGAAGCGGTGGGAGGACGCGGACACCGTCTTCACCGGGGACGTCGCGGTGCACTCGCCCCGCAACGGCGAACTCCGCGGCCTCGACGAGCTCGTCGCCTTCATGCGGCAGGCCGAGGTCGCGGGGGAGCACACCCAGCACCTGCACACCGACCTGCTGGCGGACGTCGACGGCGACGAGGCGGCCGTTTCGGCGAACTCGCTCGTGTTCTTCTACCGCGACGGCGAAGCGCCCCACCGGACCAGCGGCCTGCGCCTGGACTGCACCGTGGTCCGGACGCCGTCGGGCTGGCGGCTGCGCGAGTCGCGGACCACGCTCGCCTGGATGCGCGAGAACTGACCCGCTAGTGGTGGCAGACGGCTTCCAGCATGATCCCGGACGGGTCGAGCCAGAACGCCGCGTAGTACGGCTGGGGGTACTCGGGGAAGACCCGCGGCGCGTGGACGACCTCGCTGCCGAGCGCGACGGCTTCGGCGTGCACCGCCCGGACGTCGGCGGGAGTGCGGACCATGAACGCGAGGTGCTGCAGCCCGGCGCGGTGCCGCGAGTACCCGCCGGGCTCCCGCGCGGGGTAGACGAACAGGTAGGTCCCGGGTTTGCCGCCGGCGGGACGGTAGGCGAACTGGTTGTCGGCGGAAAGGAATTCGTCGAACCCGAGCAAGGGCATGATCCGGTCGTAGTACGCCTTGGCCGCGCGGAGGTCGGGCACGTTGATCCCGAGATGACCCAGCATTCCGCCATTCTGCCCGACAAAGGGCCGAAAAGCGGCTGACAGCGGCACCCGGGGCCCGTAGGTTGCCGCGGGTGGAGGAGATCGTCACCGAACTCGAAATGACCGCCGCGGATCAGCTCAACCCCGCGCCCGTCGTCGACGGCGTCACGCTGCAGGCCACCGAGCCGGGGCCGCACATCCGGGATCTGCACGTCCGGATCGGAACGCCCTACGCCTGGCCGAGCGTCACCCGGAGCGAAGAAGCGTGGGAAACCTGGCTCGCCGAACCGGATCGGCGGTACCGGCTCATCGAATACCGCGGCGAGGTCGCCGGCGCCGCCGATTTCGAACCCCGGGAAAACGGCGACGTCGAAATCACCACCTTCGGCCTGCTGCCGGAATTCGTCGGCAAAGGACTCGGCGGGTGCGCGCTCACCCTCGTCGTCGCCGACGCCTGGACGCTGCCCGGCACCCGCCGCGTCTGGCTGCACACCTCGACGCTCGACCACCCGAACGCCCTGCCGAACTACCTGCGGCGCGGCTTCCGCAGCTTCACCCGTCCAGTTTGACGGCGATCCCGACCGTCCGGTCCGCCGGACCGCGCAGCTTCGAGAAGAACATCGTGACGCGCCCGACGACGCCGTACTTGCGGGCGATCGCCTTCCGGACCCGCTCGGTGCCCTCGGCGTCCAGCAGCCGGGCCTGTCCGGCGACGACGGCGCCGTGCGTCTTCTGCCCGCGCAGGTCGCACGCCTGGACCTCCACCCGGCCGCCGTTGCGGATGCGCTTGACCTTCCCGGCCTTCCGCTCCGACCACAGCACGAGCTCGTCCCCGTCGCCTGCCACCCAGATCGGGGTCGGCACGGCCCGGCCGTCACGCCGGAACGTGGTCAGGACGACGTAGCGCTCGGCGGCGAGCCGGTCCGTTTCGGATGCCATTTGCCCACCGTAGTCAGGGCGTCCGCCGCCGCAGCGTCGCCGCGCCGAGCACCAGCGCCAGCAGCGCGCAGCAGGCGACGACCACGAGGTTCCGCAGCGTCACGGCGTCGACCGTCGACGACGCCGTGACGCGGTTCAGGGCCTCGACCGCGTACGACAGCGGCATCACATCGGACAGCCACCGCAGCAGCCAGCCCATGTCCTCGCGCGGCACGAAGAGCCCGCACAGCAGGATCTGCGGCAGCACGAACACCGGCATGAACTGGATGGCCTGGAACTCGGTGCGCGCGAACGCGCTGACGAACAGGCCGAGGGCCATGCCCAGCAGCGCGTCGAGGACCGCGATCAGCAGCAGCATCACGACCGACCCGGCCAGGTCGAGGCCGAGCCACCACAGCGACACGCCCGCGGCGAGCGCCACCTGGACGACGGCGATCGCGCCGAACGCCAGCGCGTAGCCGAAGAGCAGGTCGAGCCGTCCGATGGGGAGCGTCATCAGGCGTTCGAGGGTGGCCGTGGTCCGTTCCCGCAACGTCGTGATCGACGCGATGAGGAACATGATCAGGAACGGGAACACGCCGAGCAGCGCGGGCGCGACGTGGCTGAACACGCGCGCCGAGTTGAAGACGTACCGCAGCAGGATCATCAGCAGCGTCGGCACCAGGACCAGCATCACGACGGTGCGCGGGTCGTGCCGCAGCTGCGTCAGGATGCGCCGGGTCGTGGCGAGCGTCAGCGCGGGGTTCACGACGCGGCCCTCACGAGGTGCAGGAAGGCGCCTTCGAGGTCGGCGGCGCCGGTGCGTTCGCGCAGGGCGAGGGGTGCGTCGTCGGCCAGGAGGACGCCTTCGCGCATCAGCAGGAGGCGGTCGCAGCGCGCCGCTTCGTCCATGACGTGGCTGGACACCAGCAGCGTGGCACCGTCGTCGGCGAGCCGGCGGAACAGCGCCCACAGCTCGTCGCGCAGCACCGGGTCGAGCCCGACGGTCGGCTCGTCGAGCACCAGCAGCTCCGGCTTCCCCAGCAGCGCGACGGCGAGGTTCGCGCGGTTGTGCTGCCCGCCGGACAGCGACCCGACCAGTTTCCCGGCGTGGTCGGTCAGCCCGACCTCGGCGATCACCCGGTCCACATCGGACGCCGGGGCGCGCAGCACCGCGGCGAAGTACCGCAGCGCCTCCCGGACGGTGAGGTCGGCGTAGATCGCCGGGTTCTGCGTCGCGTAGCCGATCCGGCGCCGCAGCGGCGGGCTGCCGGCGGGCAGGCCCAGCACGGTGACCGTGCCGCCCTCGACGATCTGCACGCCGACGATCGCGCGCATCAGCGTCGTCTTGCCGCAGCCGCTCGGGCCGAGCAGCCCGGTGACGGCGCCGCGCGGCACCTCGAAGCCGACGTCCCGCACCACGAGCCGGCCGCCGCGCCGGACCCGCAGCCCGGTGACCGCCAGCGCAGAATTAGTCATGTGTTTAATTCTGCGCGTGGTGAGTTCTGCCGTCAAGGCCCGGTTCATCCGGCGGCACCGGCTCCGCCGATCGGGCTCGTGATTTCCGCATAGGCCGTCAGAACACGCGAAACCCACTCTGGCGGCCGAAGCGTTTCGACACTCGTGTCTGAAACGCTTCCCGCACTGGGGTTTTCCCGTGATCGAAGGGAACGTCGATGGCCGTCAAACACGAAGTACCGGTTCATCCGCAAGCGGGTTTCTTCGGCACGGGGCCGTATCCCGTGCGCCGCGCCGCGATCGCCGTCGCCGCGATCCTCGCCGGGTTCGCGCTGACCGCGATCTGGTCGGCGCCCTTCGTCGACTCCGTGATCGGCGACAGCGTCGCGAACGGGCTCCTCGGCTACGACGCCAAGGCCACCCCGATCAGCGGGGTCCTCGCCGGGACGCTGTTCGCGTTCGTCTCCGGGCTCGCGGGCTCGTTCACCGCCTGCAACATCGCCGCCTTCGGCGCGGTCGCCCCGCTCGTCGGCGCGGAGGCGGGGGAGAAACGGCGCTTCGCGACCACGCTCAAGCCGCTCGGCTGGATCTCCGCGGGCATGGTGACCGTGTCGGTCGTCTACGGCGTCATCGTCGCGCTCGTCGGCACCCGGATGCCGCAGTTCTCCACCGCGAAGACGTCCGGGTTGTCCGCACGCAGCGTCCAGTCGATGGTCGCGTTCGGCGTCGTCGGCCTGGTCTTCCTGTTGATGGGCCTGATCGCGCTCGGCATCCTCCGCAACCCGTTCGCCGGGTTCACCCGGCGGCACCCGGCCGCGCCGCACGTCCTGATGGGCGCGCTCATCGGCGGGTTCCTCATCGGACGGCCGTACCCGCTGTTCCGGATCATGTTCCGCAGCGCGGCGGAGCAGCACAACGTCCTCTACGGCGCCGCCGCGTTCGCGCTGCAGTCGGTCGGCAACATCGTCGTCATGGCGGTGCTGTTCCTGATCCTCACGCACGCCACGGGCGGACGCGTGCAGCGCTGGCTGGCCGCGAGGCCGGCCCGGATCGCGACCGTCACCGGCGTGGCGCTGCTCGTCGGCGGCACGTTCACGCTGCTGTACTGGGACGTCCGCGTGCTCGGCCGGCTCGGGATCATCTGGTTCCCGATGATTAGCTGGTAGCCCGGCCGAGCCAGCCGTAGTCGGGCGAGGGGTCGAGCTGGGCGCCGTTCGCGACGGCGAGCAGCTCGGCCTCCGGCCGTGCGCCCGACACCGTCAGCCAGCGCCCCGACGGCAGCCGGACCGCGACCATCGCCTTCCGGCCGTGCTCCGGCGCCACGAAGAAGCCGTCGCCGCCGCGGACGGTCACCGGGGCGGCGCCGTCCACGCCGGGGGACCTCGCCTCGACGGCGGCCCGGACCAGGGGAATCGACGGCCGCGCCGGGTCGGCCGCGGTCAGCTCGGTGCTCGCGTCGCCGGGGCCGCTGCCCTTGACCGCGGCCGAATGTTCGGTCAGCCCCGGCGGCAGCGTGCCGAACCGCAGCTCACCGCGGACGACGACCGGTTCGGCGGCGACGGCGTCGGCGACCCGCTGGGCGACCGCGCGGGCGTCCGGGACGCTCACCACGTCCGCGGTCAGCACGTGCTGGTCGTCGGCCAGCCAGGTGAGCTGCGCCGCGTCGCCGGAGCCCTTGACCATGGCGACCCGGCCGTGCACCAGGACCTGGTCCCGGATCGACGCGATCTTCAGCGCGGCCTGCGACCACTCGGGGTCGGCGGTGGAGTACGTCGTCAGCGTGATCGAGGCCGGGCCGGCGAACCACCGCCGGACCTGCGGGGTGATGCCGGGCCCGCCTTCGCGGTACTGCTCGGTGAAGCCGTCCGGCAGCCACCCCGGGCCGTAGGCGAGCACCGGGCGGCCCGCGGCCGGTGCCGGGTCCGGCCTGGTCAGCAGCTGCGTACCCGCGACGACGCCGACGACCAGCGCGACGACGGCGGCGGCCACCAGCGCGAGCCGGGCGGGTGCCCGCCGCCGGCGTCCGGCGCGGGCGAGCGCGTCGCGGACCGCGTTGCCGTCGGGGGCGCGGGCGGCGAGGCGGTCCAGGCTCTCCCGGATGAGCGTCTCGGTCTCGTGCTCGCTGCGGGTCATTCTCCAGCTCCGGTGGTGATGGCCGCGGGGCGCGGGGCTTGGCGCAGGGTCGCCAGGGCGCGCGAGATCTGGCTGCGCACGGTGGAGACGCCGCACCGCAGGATCGCGGCGATCTCGGCGTCGGAGTAGTTCTCGTAGTACCGCAGCACGACCGCGGCGCGCTGCTTGCGGGGCAGCGTGGCGAGCAGGCCGAGCATCGCGTCCCGCTCGTCGTAGGCGGCCGACGGGTCGGCCGACGGCGGGCTCAGCGCGTCGAGGACGTCGTGGCTGCTCGGCACCATGCGCCGCACCGCGCGCCGCCGCCAGGACAGGTACTCGTTGGTGACCATCCGCCGCACGTACGTCGGCGGGGCGTCGATGCCGTCCCAGCGCTGCTGGGCGCGCAGCAGCACGTCCTGGACGATGTCCTGCGCCAGGTGGGGGTCGTTCGTCAGGACGGTGGCGTAGCGGAGCAGCCCGTCCAGCCGCTCCGCCACGAACTCTTCGAAGCCCACGCACGTCCCTTCGCCCGCCTTGTCACCCCTATGGACGCATAGGCGGGGCGGGGTGCTGCATGGGGGCGGAAGTTTTTCGGGGCGAGTTCACCGGGCCGGCCCAGTTCGCCGGGCCGGTGGTTACCCCGAGTCCGGCTTCGGGGTCTTTGCCAGGCCTCCATGCCCCCTCAGGGGGACACCCGGTAGGTGACCGGCGGCTCCGGTGCGTTCCCGGGCGCGGGCGGGCCGTCCGGGCGGTCCGGAAATCTGTCGGGGTGGGGTGCTTCTCTGGGACCAGGCGGACGGACCGACCGGATGGAGGAGACATGACCAGGGGAATGGCGACGGCTTGCCGGGCCGTCGCCGCGGTGCTCGTGGCGGTCGTGGCCCGGGGTTTCGTGCGCCGGCTCGCGGGCCGAGCGTCCTCAGCAGTAGGGCGTCACGCCGTCGAAGGAGGCGCAGTCGTCCTGGTTCCACGGCTCGTTCTGCCACTGGTCCGGGGTGAGGGTGCGGGAGTTGTCGCCGGCGACGAACGTCCACGGGCCGATGTAGTCGTTGCTGTACCAGTAGTTGTCCTGGTCGTGGGCGATCGCCTGCTGCACGAGCGTGCCCCGGTAGGGGGACCACGCCGGGTAGGTGCCGTAGTTCGACAGCACGGCCATCCGGCCGCACAGGCCGGCGCAGCCGGGCCGGGCGGGGTCGAAGCTGAAGGTGTTCGAGTGGATCTCGACCCGCTGCGTCTTCCAGCGGCAGTCGTCGTACAGCGGTTCCGACTCGATGCCCGGCGACGCGCACTGGGTCCGGTCGGTGACCAGCTTGGTGCAGCTCGCGGTGGACGTGTTCGCCGGGCTGTTGCAGAAGCGGTCGGCGTTCTCCCACAGCGTGATGGCGGACCAGTTGTCCTCGAAGTCGTTGCCGTAGATGTCGAGGACGTCGGTGCGGGCCGGGACGCGCGGTTCGCCGCCGGACTCGGACAGGTACACCGCCGCGGAGGGGAAGTTGTCGCCGCGGGCCGCACGCCGGCTCCCGGCCACGACGTTGTTGCGGCGGATGGCGTTGTGCCGGATGACGACGTTGTAGCTGATCTCGTAGAAGATCGCTTCCGCGTCATTGTCCTCGATGACGTTGTCTTCGATCAGGAAATCGTTGTCGTTGGTGTCGGCCCACAGGCCCGCGCCGTGGTTGTGGTGGATCCAGTTGCCCCGGACGTCGGCGCCGTTCACCGCCCAGAACTTGATTCCGCCGCTGCACCCGCAGCCGGGGCTGCGCGTTTCCCAATCGTCGACGTTGTTGCCCGAGATTTCGTTGCCCTCGACGAGCAGCCCGGTGATCGCGTTGTCGGGGCGGTAGGCGTTCATCCCGTACTGCCCGTTGCCGCGCAGGCAGTTGGCCCGCACCTCCTGGCGGACACCGGCCATCAGCGCGGCGCCGCTGTTGTTCTGGATGGTGCTGTTTTCGATCACCCAGTGCTCGCCGGAGTCGTGGTTGACCACGCCCTGGTCCTGGGGGGCGACGAAGTTCTGGATGGTGAGCCCGCGGATGACGACGTCCTTGGCCTGCTGGGTGAACGCGGCCCGGTTGATCCCGCGGCCGTCGAGCACGGCACCGGGGGCGCCGAGGTAGACGTCGCCGTCCTTCGGGATCACCTGCCCGTATTGGTCGGCGGCGAGCCGGTGCGTGCCGGGTGGCAGCCAGAAGGTGGTTCCCGGCGGCGCGGACAGCGTTTTCACGCTGAGGTCGCCGTCGACGGCGGGGTCGACGACCACGGCGCCGGCCGGCGCCTGGGCGTTCAGGGCGGGCTGGCGGTCGCACACCGCACCCGTTCCGTCGCCGGCCGCCGCGGCGGGCGCGGCGGCCGGGAAAACGGGAGTGACCAAGGCGGCCAGGAGCAGGACGACAAGCGCGGAATGGGGGCGCGGCATCCCGTGAACCTACGCGAGATCGATCGCGAGGACACCGCCATAAGTGGAGTCTTCGTGTTTCGGGATGATTTCGGCCGGTTGTCCATTCAGGTGCCGCTTATCGGTAAAGAATCACCGGATCCACGGCCGGACAAATGCCGGACAATGGGGGCGGATATCGGCCTACCGCGGGATGACGTCTTCCAGCCGGACGAACGCGAAGCCCGTCGTCGCGAGGTCGCCGGCCGCCGGGCGGCGCTCGCCGTCGTGGACCACCAGCAGGCCGTGCGGGAACTCGCGGCCCAGGTAGGCCGTGCTGATCGCCGAGCCGTCGGAGTGCTCGACCGAGTCGGTGCCGCGGCCGGCCACGATCCGGAGGTCCCGGGTGTGCCTGCCGTAGACGACGAACCGGGAGTCGCCCTGGCTGGAGGCGAAGAGGGTGCCGTCCGCCACGGCGAGTCCCTCCGCGTCCGCGGTGAGCCACCGGCCGCCGAAGCCGGGGTCGGCGCCGTCGGGCACGCACTCCTCGGTCGCGGCGTCCCAGCGCTGCGGGACGCCGTACGAGCGCACGCGGTCGACGAGCTCGGGCCGTCCGAAGCCGGCCGGCGTCAGCGGGATCCGCCAGATCCCGACGTCCTCCTGGGCGGTGTAGAGCACGCGGCCGTCGATGACCGAGCCTTCCAGCTGCGGTCCTTCGCCGGGCTCCTCGCACGGCGCCCACGTGGTGCCGTCCGGCAGCCGGAACTCCGACGGCAGGTCCACCGTCGAGATCCGGGCGGTGCCGACCGTGCCGCCCGGCTGGTCGACCAGCCGCAGCAGTGCCACGCGCGTCTCGTGCCGCCGGGTCACCGTCACCCACCGGACACCGGTGCGCGGATCGCGTCCCGCGGCCAGGCCGTACGCGGTCCGCTGATCGTCCACTTCGGACTCCGACGCGGAGAACACCGGCGCCGCGGCGGGGTCGGTGACGTCGCGCAGCACGTGCGCGCCCGCCGCCGAGCCCGCCGGATCGATCCGGTACACCCGGACCCGGTCGCGGCCCCGATCGCTGACGACGGCCAGATCGCCGACGACGTCGACGTTGTTGAACCGGCCTCCCGGCCCGGCCGCGACGAGCTGAAGGGTCCGCGCGCGCAGATCGAAGGCGGCCAGGCCGCCCTCCTTCAGCGTGCCGAGCACGACACTGCGCGAAGGATCGCCGGGATGGACCCAGATGGCGGGGTCATCGGCATCGGCGGGCTCGGCGAAGGCCTGGGTCTGCGCAACGGGCGAAGGATCACGCGGCGCGGCGGAGGCGGGAAAGGCGGTCAGCAGCAAGACGGCGGCCACGGCCGCCGGGAGGAGGAGTCTGCGCACGGGCGCAAACTAGACGAATCGGGTGGCCGGGACGTGAACGAGCTGTGTACCTCAGCCCTTGAGCGAGGTGACGACCTTCCCGGCCACAGTCCGAGCAACCTGACAGGGATCGGTCTTGCCGATCTTCGCCTGGGACTGGAACACCGTGATATCGACGGTGGACCGGTCGCTGGTACCCAGGGCCAAGGAACAGGTCCCGCTCGAGCGGCGGTCCGAAGTGCCGTAGGCGACGACGGGGTAACCGCCGACCGGTTCCAGGGGCGTGAAGAACTTGTAGGCCTTGCCTTGTTCCCGGTAGACGCTGGTGAGCCCGAGATCGTCGAACGTCGCGAAGGTGAGGTGCACGCTCGCCCGCGACGCGTCGAGCGGAGCCCAGCCACACGTCGGACCGGCGGGTGCCTGGAGGTCGGGCCGGGGTTCGACGGCGTGCCCGAAGATCTCGGTCACCTGGGGTTCGGTCAAGGCGGAGCACGGCTCGGACTTGAACCGGCCCGTATCGAGCGGGACGTCGACCTTGGGAACACCGGGACCCGGGACCTCCTCACCGGGGGCGGACGAGCTGGGTTCGCTCGCGGGCAGCGCGGTGCCGGACGTCTCCGGCGAACACGCGGCGAGCGCGATCAGCCCGGCGCAGGGGAGGAGAAGAACGCGGCGCACTAGATGATGCCTTTCGGGGAGTCGCCGATCTCGGTGGCGTGGGTGTCCTCGGCGGTCGCGTACTTGCCCAGCGCGACAACGAACCTATCGGCCATCGCAGCGCAGTAGTCCGCTCGCCGCTGCAAGGTCTCCGTCAGGGCGCGCCCGGAAGCCCGGACCCGTTCCGCGTGGCCTTCGCTGGCGTACTCGAGACCGGGACCTTGGGCCCTGGCGAGCTGTTCCGCCTGGTGGATGTCCGCCTGGAAGTCGAACGCGAGCTGCCGCCATTCATTGACGAGGCTGTGCAGGGTCTCCTCGTCATATTCGAACCCGGCTTCGCCTACGTCCGCTTGACGGCCGTACGACCCGGCGTCCGAGCACACCGGTCGGAGCGGTGCACGGCGTGTGTTCGGGTCGTAGGCCGGCGGCCCCTCAGCCACTGCTGGTCACCATCGAAGTAGTCATGGCAGCCTCCCCGGGTGTGCAGAGTGTCTCCTCTTTGGCACTCTGCGTATCCGACGGATCGGACCTTACCAGGGTTCCCCTGGGCCGGATCTCCGAAGAACTCCCAGCTCACAGGCCTGGCGCCGAAGGGTCGAGATAGTACTGCGCCACCGGCGCCAGCAGAGCCACGATCTCCTCGTCATCCGCGTCCGCCAGCGGAGGCAGCTTGATCACGTACCGCAGCAGTGCCACCCCCATCATCTGCGCCGCGATGCCCGTCACCCGGATCCGGGGCACGTCCAAAGCGCGGGCCACCTCGGCCAGCACCGTGCGCTCGATGAACTGGCGCATCATCAGCGCCACCTGCTCGTTCGTCGCCGCGGCGCGGAGCATCGCGATGAACGGGGTGCGGCCCTCCGGGGAGGCCCAGACCGTCAGGAACGCCCGCACCAGGCGTTCCCCCAGGCCCGCGCGCGGCCCGGCCAAGATCGCCGGGACCAGGGAGGCCGGGTTCACCGGGAGGTTCATCGCCGCCGCGAAGAGGGCCTGTTTGCTGCCGAAGAAGTGGTGCAGGAGGGCCGCGTTCACGCCCGCGTCGGCGGCGATCCCGCGGACCGTCGCGCCGTCGTACCCCAGCTCGGCGAAGCGGTGCCGCGCCGCGTCGAGGATCTTCTCGCGCGTCTCGGTCTGCCCCGGCCGCCGTCCCGCCCGTGCCATTGCCCGAGCTTAGAACGCCCTTGACTACGCTGGTGGCCATGTCTGTCGCGGTGCGGGTGATCCCCTGTCTCGACGTCGACGCGGGCCGGGTCGTGAAGGGTGTCAACTTCGCCGGCCTCCGCGACGCCGGCGACCCGGTCGAGCTGGCCCGGCGTTACGACGCCGAAGGGGCCGACGAGCTGACGTTCCTCGACGTCACGGCCTCCTCCGGCGACCGCGAGACCACCTACGACGTCGTCCGCCGCACCGCCGAGCAGGTCTTCATCCCGCTCACCGTCGGGGGCGGCGTCCGCAGCAACGACGACGTCAACCGGCTGCTGCGCACCGGCGCCGACAAGGTCAGCATCAACACCGCCGCCATCGCGCGGCCGGAGTTCCTCCACGAAGCCTCGAGGCGGTTCGGCGCCCAGTGCATCGTCCTGTCGGTCGACGCGCGCCGCGTTCCCGAGGGCGGCGAACCGACCGCGTCCGGCTTCGAGGTCACCACCCACGGCGGCCGCCGCGGCACCGGCATCGACGCCGTCGAGTGGGCCGCGCGCGGCGAGGAGCTCGGCGTCGGCGAGATCCTGCTGAACTCCATGGACGCCGACGGCACCAAGAACGGTTTCGACCTCGAGCTCATCGAGCTGGTCCGCAAGGCCGTGCGCGTCCCGGTGATCGCGAGCGGAGGAGCGGGTGCGGTCGAGCACTTCCTGCCCGCCGTGAAGACGGGCGCCGACGCCGTGCTCGCCGCCAGCGTGTTCCACTTCGGACAGCTGAAGATCGGCGACGTCAAGAACGCGCTGCGCGACGGCGGGGTCGAGGTCCGATGAAGTCCTGGCAGGCCCCCGTCGAGGTCAAGGTCACCGCCGGCCTGCTGGTCGGGCTGCCCATCGCCTGGGCGCTGCTCGACCTCGTCCCGGTGCTGGGCGCCGGGTCGAGCCTGGTGATCTACCGGATGCCCGCGCTGGCCCTGATCCTCGGCGGCGTCGTGACGACCGGCCTCGTGCTCAAGCTCGGCAGCGCCCGCATCGGCGGCCTGGTCGTCACCGTGGTGTTCGCGCTGCTGCACGCGTTCCTGCTGCTCGGCGCGGCGCTCTGGTGGAACAAGCTGTTCTCCGGCCTGTCCTTCGCGGGCTACGGCTACGCGTTCGTCCTGTTGAACTCGATGCCGCTCAAGCGGCACATCCTGGGAGTGCGAGCATGACCCTCGACGCGGCCGTCTCGGCGCGCCTCAAGCGCAACGCCGACGGCCTGATCGCCGCGGTCGTCCTCGAGCACGCCACTTCGGACGTGCTGATGATGGCGTGGATGAACGACGACGCCCTCGCCGCCACCCTCGCCACCCGCCGCGGCACGTACTGGTCGCGCAGCCGCCGGAAGCTGTGGGTCAAGGGCGAGACGTCCGGCCACTACCAGCACGTCCGCGAAGTGCGGATCGACTGCGACGGCGATACGGTCCTGCTGCGCGTCGACCAGACCGGCCCCGCCTGTCACACCGGCACGCACACCTGTTTCGACACCGAGGAGCGCCTGCTCCTGGCCGACGAGAAAGAGCACGCGTGACAATCGTCGCCGACGTCCTGGTCGGGCTGGTCGCCCTGATCCACGTCTACATCGTCGTCCTGGAAATGGTCCTCTGGACGACGCCCCGGGCTCGCGCGGCCTTCGGCACCACCAAGGAGTTCGCGGAGGAGAGCAAGACCCTCGCCGCGAACCAGGGACTGTACAACGGCTTCCTGGCGCTCGCGCTCGTGTGGGGGATCATCGCCGGCGACCCGACGGGCTTCCAGCTGAAGCTCTACGGCCTCGTCTGCGTGATCGTCGCCGGGCTGTACGGCGCCGCGACGGCCAGCAAGCGGATCCTCTTCGTGCAGGTGCTGCCGGGCGCGCTGGCGCTGATCGCGCTGCTGCTCGCCCGCTGACCCCGAGCGCCGCGGCCGGGCCCGGCTCCGACGGGGCTGTCGCGCACCACGCAAGCGAAGACCGGCTGTCAGCCGATGTCGCCGGTGATGTAGCGCTGGACGTTCGGGGCCACCGCGGCCACCAGCGTCTCGATGTCCGCCTCGGCCATCGGCTCGAACCTCGCCACGTACCGGATCATGCCCATGCCCACCAGCTGGGACGCGCAGAGCGTCGTCCGCAGGGGGATCTGGTCGGAGCCGACCGAGGCGAGCAGGTGGGTGAAGAAACTCCGGAAGAAGTCGCGCAGCGCGTGGCCGGCCTGCTCGTGGCCGGCGATGCTGCGGATGAGCGCCACGAAGACCCCGCCGCCCGCGCTGTCCCAGCGGGTGAGGAACGTGCGGACGATCCGTTCGCCGAACTCCTCGTCCGGGCCGTCGCGGAGGGTTTCCACCAGCTCCAGGGGGTCGAACGGCAGCTGGAGCACCGCCTTCGCGAACAGACCCTCCTTGCCGCCGAACCAGTGGTTGACCATCGCCGCGTCGACGCCGGCGCGGGTGGCGATCGCGCGCACGGTCGCCCCGTCGTAGCCGGTCTCGGCGAACACGGCCCGCGCGGCTTCGATCAGCGCCGTGCGCGTGTCCTGGCCGGCGGGCCGCCGCCCCCGCCGGCGGCCGGTACTCTCGGTGCTGCCTGTGGTGCTCACGCCTCCATCATGACTCAGGCGTCCCCTTAATTCAACACTCATTGAATTAAGGACCCCGCGCGGCCGCACCCGGCCGGGGCGGCACAATGAGCCCCATGGTCAGCGCATCCGCCGGTTCGGCCGGCCCCGGCTCGGTCAGCCCGTCCCGCGAGGACTTCCGCGCCCTCGCCGAGAGCCGTCGCGTCATCCCGGTCGTGCGGCGGGTCCTCGCCGACGGCGAGACGCCGATCGGGGTGTACCGCAAGCTCGCCGCCGACCGGCCCGGCACGTTCCTGTTCGAGTCCGCGGAGAACGGCGCCTCCTGGACGCGCTGGTCGTTCATCGGCGTCCGCAGCCCGGCCGCGCTCACCGTCCGCGACGGGGAAGCGGTCTGGACCGGCACGCCGCCGGTCGGCCTGCCGTCCGAGGGCAACCCGCTGACGGTGCTGCGCGAGACCATCGAGGCCCTGCACACCGAGCCGCTGCCCGGGCTGCCGCCGCTCACCGGCGGCATGGTCGGCTACATCGGCTACGACGCCGTGCGCTGGCTCGAAACGCTGCCGGAGCTGGCCGAACGCGACCTCGACATCCCCGAGCTGACCATGCTCCTGGCCACCGACCTGGCGGCGTTCGACCACCACGAGGGCACGGTCACGCTCATCGCGAACGCCGTCAACTGGGACGACTCGCCCGAGCGCGTGGACGCGGCCTACGACGACGCCGTCGCCCGGCTGAGCGCCATGACCGAGCAGCTGCAGGTGGCCGCGCCCGCCACGGTCGCCGCGTTCGACCGGCCCGCGCCGGAGTTCACCCGGAAGCGCTCGAAGGAGGACTTCCACGCCGCGGTCGAGAAGGCCGTCGAGGCGATCAAGGCCGGCGAAGCGTTCCAGATCGTGCCGTCGCAACGGTTCGAGATCCCCACCGCGGCCGACGCGATCGACATCTACCGCGTGCTCCGGACGTCCAACCCGAGCCCGTACATGTACCTGCTGCGGCTCGAGGGCTTCGACATCGTCGGCTCCAGCCCCGAATCCCTGGTCACCGTGCGGGACGGCCGCGCGACCACGCACCCGATCGCGGGCACCCGCTGGCGCGGCGCCGACCCGGAGGAGGACGCGCAGCTGGCCAAGGACCTCCTGGCCGACGAGAAGGAGCGCGCCGAGCACCTCATGCTCGTCGACCTCGGCCGCAACGACCTCGGCAAGGTCTGCAAGCCGGGCACCGTCCGCGTCGTCGACTTCTTCCAGATCGAGCGCTACAGCCACGTCATGCACATCGTGTCCACCGTCACCGGTGAGCTGGCCGACGACAAGACGGCGTTCGACGCGGTCACGGCGTGCTTCCCGGCCGGGACGCTGTCCGGCGCGCCCAAGGTCCGCGCGATGGAGCTGATCGAGGAGCTGGAGCCGGTCCGCCGCGCCCTGTACGGCGGGGTCGTCGGGTACCTCGACTTCGCCGGCGACGCCGACACGGCCATCGCGATCCGCACCGCGCTGGTGAAGGACGGCATCGCGCACGTCCAGGCCGGGGGCGGGGTGGTCGCCGACTCGGTGCCGGACTACGAGGACACCGAATCGCTGAACAAGGCCCGGACCGTGCTCTCGGCGGTGGCCGCCGCGCAGACGATGGTCGCGGCGGGCGCCCTCGACCCGGCCGCGGACCGCGCCCATGTCTGAGGTTCCCGAGGCACCACGGCCGTCGCGGCGTCCACTGTGGATGATCGTGACCGCGCTCCTGCTGGCCGCGCTGGCCCTGTGGGGAGCATCACGGCTCACGTGGTTCGCCGAGTTCCGCGACGGCGGCGTGCGCGGCACCGTGCTGTACCGCGAAACCGGCGAACAGCGGGTGACGGCGCTCGTGCCGCTGGCCCTGCTCGCCCTGGCCGGCGTGGCCGGCCTGGTGGCCACGGGCGGCTGGGCGCGGCGCGTGCTCGGCGTCGTGCTGGCGCTGGCCGGTGTCGCCGCCGTCTGGAGCGGGATCGCCGGGGTCCGGTTCTCCGGGTTCGCGGACGGCCTGCCCGTCACCGAGATGCTGCTCGGCCGCGGCTTGGCCGTGCTGGGCGGAATTCTCGTCGCCGCCGCCGGGTTGGCTGCCGTCAAGGGTGCGGGGAACTCCGCGCGCCTCGGCGCCAAGTACGCGGCCCCGGCCACCCGGAAAAAGGTGCGTGACCCGGACGCCGAGCTGTGGGAGGCGCTGTCCGAAGGGGAGGACCCCACGGACGTCCGGGGCAGGCATTCGGACTAACGCGCACACCCGGAACCGGGCGTCTCGGATGCGGGGGTTAGCATCGTTTCGGCGGGAAGGGGAAGGTTTTTGTGAGCGACCTTGCGAGTGAATCCGTGAGCACGTGCCCGGGCGGGGGCGCCCGGTGAGCGTGCTCGAAGACATCGTCGCCGGCGTGCGGGAGGACCTCGCCACGCGGGAGTCCGCGCTGCCGTTCGACGAGCTGAAGATCCGTGCGGCCGCCGCCCCGGCGCCCCGTGACGTGATGGCCGCCCTGCGCGAGTCCGGCATCGGCGTCATCGCCGAGGTGAAGCGGCGCAGCCCCTCCAAGGGCGACCTGGCCGACATCCCCGACCCGGCCGCGCTGGCGAAGGACTACGAAGACGGCGGCGCGCGGGTGATCAGCGTGCTGACCGAACAGCGCCGCTTCGGCGGTTCGCTGGCCGACCTCGACGCCGTGCGCGCCGCCGTGGACATCCCGATCCTGCGCAAGGACTTCATCGTCAGCCCCTACCAGGTGCACGAGGCCCGCCTGCACGGCGCCGACATGGTGCTGCTGATCGTCGCCGCGCTGGAGCAGAACGCGCTCGTCTCGCTGCTCGACCGCGTCGAGTCGCTCGGGATGACCGCGCTGGTGGAGATCCACAACGCCGAGGAGGCCGACCGGGCCCTCGAGGCGGGCGCCAAGGTCATCGGCGTCAACGCGCGCAACCTGCACACCCTCGAGGTGGACCGCGACGTCTTCTCGCGGCTGGCCCCCGGCCTGCCGATGGACGTCTACAAGGTCGCCGAGAGCGGCGTCCGCGGGCCGGGCGACCTGATGTCCTACGCCGGGCACGGCGCCGACGCGGTGCTGGTCGGCGAAGGCCTGGTCGCCTCCGGCGACCCGAAGGGCGCCCTGGTCAAGCTGGTCACCGCCGGTTCCCACCCCGCCTGCCCGAGGCCGTCGCGGTGACGGAGGAGCACGGCAAGCACGATCCGGACGAGCGCGGCTACTACGGCCCGTACGGCGGGCGGTTCATGCCGGAGGCGCTGATCGGCGTCGTCGACGAGGTCGCCACCGAGTACGACAAGGCCCGGCACGACCCGGAGTTCCTGAACGAGTTCAACCGCCTGCTGAAGGACTACGCGGGCCGCCCGTCGCTGCTCACCGAGGCCAAGCGCTTCGGCGAGCACGCCGGCGGCGCCCGGGTCTTCCTCAAGCGCGAGGACCTGAACCACACCGGTTCGCACAAGATCAACAACGTCCTGGGCCAGGCGCTGCTCACCAAGCGGATGGGCAAGAAGCGCGTCATCGCCGAGACCGGCGCGGGCCAGCACGGCGTGGCCACGGCCACCGCGTGCGCGCTGCTCGACCTCGACTGCGTCGTCTACATGGGCGAGGTCGACACCGAGCGCCAGGCGCTGAACGTGGCCCGCATGCGGCTGCTCGGCGCCGAGGTGATCCCGGTCAAGACCGGTTCGCGGACGCTGAAGGACGCGATCAACGAGGCGCTGCGCGACTGGGTCACCAACTCCGACACCACGCACTACCTGTTCGGCACCGCGGCCGGCCCGGCCCCGTTCCCGGCGATGGTGCGCAACTTCCACCACGTCATCGGCACCGAGGCCCGCGAGCAGATCCTGGAGCAGGCCGGCCGCCTCCCCGACGTCGTCGCCGCGTGCGTCGGCGGCGGGTCGAACGCGATCGGCATCTTCTCGGGCTTCTACGACGACCCGTCCGTGCGGCTGGTCGGCCTGGAGCCGGGCGGCGAGGGCATCGAGGGCCACCGCCACGGGGCGACCCTGACCAAGGGCTCTCCGGGCAACCTGCACGGCGCGATGACGTACCTGCTGCAGGACGAGGACGGCCAGACGGTCGAGTCGCACTCGATCTCGGCCGGGCTGGACTACCCGGGCGTCGGGCCGGAGCACGCGTGGCTGAAGGACACCGGCCGCGCCGAGTACCGCCCGATCACCGACGCCCAGGCGATGGACGCGTTCAAGCTGCTCTCGCGCACCGAGGGCATCATCCCGGCGATCGAGTCGGCGCACGCGCTGGCCGGCGCGCTCGACCTGGGCCGCGAGCTGGGGCCGGACGGGCTGATCGTCGTGAACCTCTCGGGCCGCGGCGACAAGGACATGGACACGGCGGCGAAGTGGTTCGGGCTGGTGAACGGATGAGCGGGCTGGACGACCTCTTCGCGGCGACTCGCGCCGAAGGGCGCGGCGCCCTGATCGGCTACCTCCCGGCCGGCTTCCCGACCGTGGCGGGGTCGAAGGACCTCATCGCCGCCTGCGTCGACGGCGGCGCGGACCTGATCGAGGTCGGCGTCCCGTACTCCGACCCGGTGATGGACGGCCCGACCATCCAGGCCGCTTCGGTGACCGCGCTGGACAACGGCTTCCGCCTCAAGCACCTGTTCGAGGTGGTCGAGTCGGTGTCGGCGCGCGGCGGCCGCGCGGTCGTGATGACGTACTGGAACCCGGTGAACCGCTACGGCGTGGACCGCTTCGCGCGTGACCTCGCCTCGGCGGGCGGGCTCGGCATGATCACGCCGGACCTGATCCCGGACGAGGCCGAGACGTGGATGACCGCGTCCACCGAGCACGGTCTGGACCGGATCTTCCTGGTGGCGCCTTCGTCGTCGGAGGAGCGGATCGCCATGACCGTGTCGGCCGCTTCGGGGTTCGTCTACGCGACCGCGGTGATGGGCGTGACGGGCGCGCGCGAGCAGGTCGGCGCCGGTGCCGAGGAACTGGTCCGCCGCACGCGGGCCCACACGTCCCTGCCGATCGGCGTGGGCCTCGGGGTCCGCTCGGGCGAGCAGGCGGCCCAGGTGAGCTCGTTCGCGGACGCGGTGATCGTGGGCTCGGCCCTGGTCACGGCGGCGGCCGAAGGCCCGTCGGGCGTTCGCGCGTTGTCCGCCGAACTGGCCGAGGGCGTGCGCCGGGCGGTCGCCACCGCTTGACCTGGAGTGCACTCCGGGTGTCACGCTGGGTCGGTGACCTCCTACACCCCGGCCCAGGTGACCGAAAAGACCGGCTTCACGATCGACACCCTGCGGTACTACGAGCGCATCGGCCTGCTCCACCAGGTCGGCCGCACCGCCGGCGGCCGCCGGGTGTTCACCGACCAGGACGTCGAGTTCCTCCAGCTGCTGCGCTGCCTCCGCTACACGGGCCTGCCGGTGGCGGAGATGCTGCGGTTCGTGGAGCTCCTGCGTTCCGGCGAGGCGACGCGCGAAGAACGGGTCGAGGTGCTGCGCGAGCACGAGCAGCGCGTGGAGGCGCAGATCGAGCGGCTGCGCGAGCACCAGGAGCACATCCGGTTCAAGATCCGGCTCTACAGCGGCGCGGGGGAGCTGGCCTCGGCCTCGGCGGGCTGAACCGCCGTTTGTACGAAAGCTGTACGGCCCCCCGGCACGCTTCGCGCCCATGGACTTCGATCTAGGGAACCTCCCGAGGCGGACCTTCCTGCGCGGCGCCGCGGGCCTGGCCGTCGCGGGAGCGGGCGGCCTCCTGCTGCCCCGGGCCGCGCAGGCGGCCACCGAGCCGCGGATCTACAGCTGCGCCGAGTGGGGTGCCCGGCCGCCCGCCGACGCGCTCACCACCCTCGACCACCCGGCCGACCGCATCCTGATCCACCACATCGCCAGTGCCAACAGCACGGACTACTCCCTGGCCCACGCCTTCCAGGTCGCCCGCGACGACCAGCACGACCACATGGACAACAACGGCTGGTCGGACACCGGGCAGCACTTCACCGTCAGCCGCGGCGGATACCGGATGGAAGGCCGGCACGGCAGCCTCGACGCGCTGCGCGGCCGCACCACCATGATCCAGGGCGCGCACTGTCCCGGCCAGAACACCAACGCCATCGGCATCGAAAACGAAGGCACCTACACCAGCGTCGAACCGCCCGGGACGCAGTGGGCCTCGCTCGTGGTGTTCTGCGCCCACATCTGCCGCCAGTACGGCATCCCGGTCGAGGAGATCAAGGGCCACCGCGACTACTACAACACCGAATGCCCCGGCGACCGGTTCTACGCGAAGCTCCCGCAACTCCGGAGCGAGGTCGCGAAAGCCCTAGTGTAGGTAGCGCACCAGCGCGCACAGCTCCGCCGGCGGCAGCGAGCCGAGCCGGTCGATCTCCCCGCGTCGCACGTCCATCAGCGTCGTGGCCAGCTCGGGACCGAACGCCTGCGGCAGGACGTCGTCGGCTTCGAACGCCGCCACCGCGTCGGCCAGCCGGGTCGGCAGGCGTTCCGCCGACGGCAGCGTGCCCGGGTCGACGTCCACCGGCTCCGGCAGCGTCGCCCCCGCGTCCACCCCGGCCAGGCCCGCGAACAGCAGCGCGGCCACCACGAGGTACGGATTCGCCGTCAGGTCGAAGCACTTGACCTCGAAGTTCGCCGCGCGCTCGCGCTGCCCGGCCGGGCCCTGCACCAGCCGCAGCGGCGCCTCGCGGTTTTCCAGGCCCCACGCGGAGAACACCCCGGCCCAGTGGTGCGGTTCGAGCCGCAGGTAGCTGACGACCGAGGGCGCGCCGATCGCCAGCAGCGCGGGCAGCCGCGAGAGGATCCCGGCGCCGAACGCCTCCGCCGTCGGCGTCAGCCCGAACCGGCCGTCGCCGCCGGAACACAGGTTCCGGTCGCCGTCCCACAGGCTCAGGTGGACGTGGCCGCCGTTGCCGACGCCGTCCGGCGCGAACTTCGGCGTGAACGACGCGCGCAGCCCGTGCCGTTCGCTGACCGTCCGGATCGTTTCGCGCGTCAGCACCGCGAGGTCGGCCGCGCGCACCGGGTCGTCCGCCGCCACCGACAGCTCGAACTGCCCGGCCGCGTACTCGGGGTGGATCTGTTCCACCGCAACGCCTTGCGCGGACAGCGTGGACACCAGCGCGCGCAGGTAACCGGCCTGGGAGGACAGCCGCGCGTAGCCGTAGGCCGGGCCCGCTGTCGCCGAGCGCGGGTCGTCCGGCGCGTCGGCCGCCGTGATCACCCACTCGATCTCGAACGCCGTCCGGGCGTTGTAACCCAGCGACGCCAGGCGCGCCGCCGCGGCGGCGGCCAGCGCCCGCGCGTCCTGCGGGTGCGGCTCGCCTTCCTGGTCGTACTTCAGGACCGGCGCCCACGCCCAGCCCGGCTGCGCGGCCAGCGGCACGAGCGCGTCGAGGTCCGGGTGCAGCCGCAGGTCGCCGACCGGGCCGCGCGAGTACTCGCCGCCGACGATCTCGTCGGTGGCCAGGAAGAAGTCGAACGAGTTCGACGCGCCGACCCCCCACGCCGCGGCCGACCACAGCCGGTCCACCGGGACGGCCTTCACCCGGGCGATGCCGCTGTTGTCCACGAAGGTCAGCGCGACGAGCTCGACCCCGGCCGCGCGCAGGCCGTCGGCCCGGATCGCGCCCTGCTGTGCGAGTTCTGCCCGATCGAGCTGGCTCATCCTGCCCCCGTCGATGTTCACTGAGTCGGTTACCTGAGAAAGAGGTGGAGATCGTGTCAGACACCGTCGAAACCCGTCCAGGGCTGCGGCGCTCCCTCTCCGTCTGGCAGGCCGTCGGCCTGTCCGTGGCGTTGATGGCCCCCAGCATGGCCGCCAACATCAACCCCCAGCAGACCGCGGCCGCCGCCGGCCGGGCCGTCCCGCTCGCCTTCCTGCTCTCGGCGGTCGGTGTCCTGCTGGTCGCCTACGGCTTCGTCAAGCTCTGCCGGCACTACCAGCACGCCGGTTCGGTGTACGCCTTCGTCGGCGCCACGCTCGGCCCGCGCGCCGGTGTCGTCTCGGGCATCGGTCTCCTCGGCACGTACACGTTCTACGCGGTCGTCACGAGTTCGGCCGCGGGCACCCTGGGCACCGCCTTCCTCACCCAGGTCGGCATCTGGCCGGACCCGCCGTCCTGGGGCCCGTTCGTGCTGACCGCCGTCGCGCTGGCCGGCGCCTGGCTGCTCTCCGTGGTGCCCGCCCGGCGCGGCACGAGCACGCTGCTCGCCGTCGAAGGCGCGACGATCGCGGTGATCCTGCTGGTCACCGTGGTGATCCTGGTCCGCCTGCTCGCCGGGAACGCCCCCGGTGACGCGCGGTTCACCATGGCCGTGTTCGTCCCGGAAACGGGGTTGTCCGGGGTGTTCCTCGGCGCGGTGTTCGGTTTCCTGTCCTTCGCCGGCTTCGAGGCGGCCGCCACGCTGGGCGAGGAAACCCACGACCCGAAGCGCAACATCCCGCGGGCGATCCTCGGCACGGCGATCTTCGGCGGGCTCTACTTCGTCGTGGTCACGGCGGTCGAGATGATGGCGTTCGGCGCGGACGCGACGGCGTTCCACGACTCGCCGTCCCTGCTCGGCGACCTCGGCAGCCGGTACGCGGGCGCGTGGGTCGGCGACGTGATCAGCATCGGCGCCGCGATCAGCGCGTTCGGCTGCTGCCTCGCCTGCGTCGTCGGCGGTTCCCGGCTGCTGTTCGCCCTCGGCCGTGACGCCGTCGGCGGCCGCGGCGTCGGCCGGACGTCCGCGCAGGGCACCCCGGTGGCGGCGGTGAGCGCGGTGACGGCTGCGGCGGCCCTGATCATCGTGGTGTGCGCGGTGTTCTTCGGCGCGACCGCCGCGGACACGTTCGCCTGGTCGGGCTCGATCGGCACGCTGGTCCTGCTGGTGATCTACCTGCTGACCACGATCGGCGCGATCCTGCTGCTGTTCGTGAAGCGCCGGATGCGCGTGCCGCTGTGGCACCTCGTGTTCCCGATCGGCGCGCTCGCCGTGCTGGGGTACACGGTGTACGTCAACGTGGTGCCGTACCCGACGGCGGGTCCGGCGCGCTGGTTCCCGGTGGTCGCGGGCGGTGTGCTGGTGCTGGCGGTGATCTTGGTGCTGGCCGCGCCCGCCTACGCCCGTAGGGTGGGGGAGAGGCTGACCAGCGTGGACGGAGGCGCATGACCGATCTGCTCCCGTTCGTCGCGGACCTGCCGCTGGTGGACCACCACTGCCACGGCGTCGTCACCCGGGACGTGGGCCGCGCGGAGTTCGAGGCGATGCTGACCGAGGCCGACGCGGCCTCGCCGCTCGGGACGAGCCTGTTCGACTCGCTGATCGGGCTGGCCGTGCGCGAACGCTGCGCGCCCGTGCTCGACCTGCCGGAGCACGCGGAACCCGACGCCTACCTCGAACGCCGCGCCGAGCTGGGCGCGGCCGAGGTGGCCCGGCGGTTCCTGCGGGCCACCGGCACGACGGACTTCCTGCTGGACGGCGGGTTCCTGCCCGGCTCGCTGACCACGACGCCGGAGTTCGCCGGGCTCGCGGGCACCCGCGCGCACGACGTCGTCCGGCTGGAACAGGTCGCCGAGACCGTCGTCCGCGGGACCACGGCCGCGGGCTTCGCCGCCGCGTTCGCCGACGAGCTGGGGAAACGCGCCGCGACCGCCGTCGGGCTCAAGTCGATCGCGGCCTACCGGGTCGGCCTCGAACTGGCGGGGGAGCGGCCGTCGCCGCCGGAGGTCGAAGCCGCCGCGGGACGCTGGCTCGCCCGGATCGAAGGCGGCGGCGAAGTCCGGCTCGCCGACGAGGTCCTGCACCGGCACCTCGTGTTCACCGGCCTCGACCTGGGCCTGCCGGTGCAGTTCCACGTCGGCTACGGCGACTCCGACGTCGACCTGCACCGCTGCGACCCGCTGCTGCTCACCGGGCTGCTGCGGGCGACCCGCGACCGCGGCGTGCCCATCCTGCTGCTGCACAACTACCCGTTCCACCGCAACGCCGCGTATCTGGCGCAGGTCTTCGAGCACGTGTTCGTCGACGCCGGGCTCATCACGCACAACGCGGGATTCCGGGCGCCGGCCGTGCTGGCCGAGCTCCTGGAGCTCGCGCCGTTCGGGAAGGTGCTCTTCTCGACCGACGCCTTCGGCCTGGCCGAGCTGTACCACCTGGGCACGGCCCTGTTCCGGCAAGGCCTGTCGGACTTCGTGCGCGCCGCGCTGGCCGCCGGCGCCGTGTCCGAAGTGGACGCCGTCCGGCTGTGTGCTTTGGTGGGGCACGAGAACGCGAAGAGGATCTACCGCTTGGAGCACGTGTGAGTGACCTGTGGGCCCGGTGGACGCGGGCGATCGCCGACGAACTGCCCGCCGCCGTCGAACTCCGGCACGCCGTGCACGCCGACCCGCGCGGCTCCGGCGACGAAGAGGACACCGCCCGCCTGGTCGCCGGCGCGCTCGGCGCGGGCGACGGCGTCCGGGTCGCGAAGACCGGCCGCGCGATCCGGTTGCCCGGCGCGGCCGACGGCCCGGCCATCGCGCTGCGGGCGGAGCTCGACGCCCTCCCGGTGCTGGAGGGCACCGGCGTGCCGTGGGCGTCGGAGACCGACCTGATGCACGCGTGCGGGCACGACGTCCACCTCGCCGCGCTGGTCGCGGTCGGCCGCGCGGCGGTGCGCGTCGGCGTGCCGCGGCCGATCCTGGCGCTGCTCCAGCCGCGCGAGGAGACCTCACCGCCCGGCGCGCTCGACGTGGTCGACTCCGGGGTGCTGACCGAGTCCGGCGTGGACACCGTGATCGGCGCACACGTCCAGCCGCGGATCGCGCACGGCATGGTGTCGGCGGTGCCCGGGCCGGTGAACGCGTCCACCGACGAGTTCGAGGTGACCCTGCACGGCCAGGGCGGCCACGCCGGCTACCCGCACCTGCTGCGCGACCCGATCCTGGCGCTGTCCCAGCTGGTCGTCAGCCTGCAGCAGCTCGCCTCGCGCCGGATCGACCCGGTGTTCGGCGCGGTCTGCTCGATCGGCCGGATCCAGGCCGGTGCCGCGGCGAACGTCGTTCCGAACAGCGCGACCGCGTTCGGCTCGCTGCGCGTGATGCGCGAGAAGGACCGCGAAAGCGCGCTCGAGAACCTCACGGAGATCGTGCACGGCACCGCGCGGGCGCACGGCTGCACCGCCGAGCTGAAGATCAACCCGTGTGAGCCGGTGCTGAACAACGACCCGGAGCTGGCGGTGGGGGCGCAGCGCTGGCTGCGGCACGCCGGCTTCGTGGTGGACGATCAGTTCCGGTCGTTCGGCGCCGACGACTTCGCCCACTACTGCGGCGGCGCGACCCGCGGGCTGATGTTGTTCGTCGGCCTCGGCGACACCGCCGGCGTGCCCAGCCTGCACGACGAACGGTTCCTCCCGCGGGACGAGGCCGTCGTCCAGGTCGCCCACGCGCTGGTGGCGGGCTACCTGGCCGCCTTGGAGCCGACGGCGCACTAGCGCTACGGTGGCCGCGTGATGAGCGCCTACCTCGCGACGATCCCCAGCCCCGACCAGGGGGTCTGGCACCTGGGGCCGATCCCGCTCCGTGCGTACGCCCTGTGCATCATCGCCGGCATCATCGTGGCGATCTGGTGGGGTGAACGGCGCTGGATCGCCCGTGGCGGCACCAAGGGCACGGTGATCGACGTCGCGGTCTTCGCGGTGCCGTTCGGCCTGGTCGGCGGCCGGTTGTACCACGTGCTCACCGACCCCGAGCTGTACTTCACCGAGGGCAAGAACCCCTGGAACGCGTTCGCGATCTGGGACGGCGGGCTCGGCATCTGGGGCGCGATCGCCCTCGGCGCCGTGGGCGCGCTCATCGCGTGCCGCCGCCGGGGCATCCCGCTGCCGGCGATGGCCGACGCGATCGCCCCGGGCATCGTCGTGGCGCAGGCCATCGGGCGGATCGGCAACTACTTCAACCAGGAGCTCTACGGCGCGCACACCGACCTGCCGTGGGGGCTGGAGATCTACCAGCGGTTCAACCCGGAGGACCCGGACAACCTGCTGAACGGCGTCGCGACCGGCCACATCCCGCTGCCGGACAGCCCGGTTCACCCGACGTTCCTGTACGAGCTGCTGTGGAACCTGCTGGTCGCCGCGCTGGTCGTGTGGGCGGACCGGCGCTTCAAGCTCGGCCACGGGCGGGCGTTCGCGCTGTACGTCGCGGGGTACACGGTGGGCCGCGGGTGGATCGAGATGATGCGGACGGACACCGCCAACCACATCCTCGGCCTGCGGGTGAACGTGTGGACTTCGATCCTGCTGTTCGCCGGGGCGGTGGTGTACTTCGTGGTCGCCGGGAAGCGAGGGCCGCGGGAGGCGCCGGAGACGCTGCGGAGCAAGGACGCGCCTGGTCCGGACGAGGTTCCGGTGGAGGCTTCGGAGGCTTCGGCCACCGCTCCGGCTTCGGAGGCTTCGGACGAGCCCGAGCCCGCCAAGGTTGCCGACGAGCCGGAGCACGCGAAGGTGGCGGCCGATGCGCCGGCTTCCGCGGACAAGCCGGCTTCCCCGGAGGCGCCGGCCGAGGAGCCGAAGAAGACCGACGGGAGCTGATCGCTCGCGTTCCGACGGCCGCCCCCAGGATGCCTGGTGGCGGCCTTCGTCGTGTGCGGGCTTGGGGCGCCGCCCCCGGTTTCCCACGCTACCGGGGGGCACCGACAGTTCCGGGTCACGAAAGGTCGGGCAGGCCCAGTTCCAGGTTGGGGGCCTGCAGGCCGCCGTCGACCTCGAGGATCTTGCCCGTGATGTAGCCGCCCGCGCGGGAGGCCAGGAACACCACCGTGGCCGCGATGTCCTCCGCCTCGCCGATGCGGTGCAGCGGTGTCGCGGACTCCATCTTCTCGCGGAGTTCCGGGTTGCCGACCACGATCTCCAGGGCCGACGTCGCCACCGAGCCCACCGAGATCGCGTTCACCCGCACCCGGGGCGCCAGGTCCGCCGCCGCCAGGCGGGTGTAGTGCGCCAGTGCCGCCTTCGCCGTTCCGTACGCCGCGAAGCCGCGGCCCGAAACCCGGCCCATCACCGACGAGATGTTGACGACCGAGCCGCCCGTCTCCACCAGCGAGGGGGCCGCCGCCACCGTCAGCGCGTGCGCCGTCGCGACGTTGAAGCGGAACGCCTCCTCCAGGAACTCGGGCGTCGTCTCCAGCAGCGGGCGCGGGTACGTGCCGCCGACGTTGTTGACCACCAGGTCGAGCCGGCCGAACTCCGACACCGCCGTCGAGGCCAGCGCGGCCGCGGCTTCGGGGGAGGAGAGGTCGACCGGGACGGCGACCGCCCGGCGTCCCGCGGCGGACACCCGCGCGGCGACCTCTTCGAGCTGGGATCCGGTGCGGGAGGCGATGACCACGTCGGCGCCCGCTTCGGCGAGGGCGACGGCGGTGGCGGCGCCGATCCCCCGTCCGGCGCCGGTGACCACCGCGACCTGGTCGGTGAGCTTGAACCGATCGAGGATCATGCGGCGAAATGTAACACGTTCTAGTGATCGGGGACACAGGTCCGGCGGGCCGCGTCGGCCGCGTCACGTTAGACTTGACGGGAGTTTCCGGGCCGTATACTTAGCAGAACGAACTACCGGGAACCCATCAGGAACTATGTCGTTCCGCGCAGCCAGATCGTTACCGTCCGACGCCGTTCGGGGCGCTCTGAACGGATGCTGGCGTGTTTCCCAGGTGTTAAAGTCGCGCTAACAAGCGGGCCATCGTCGTCCCGTGCGCTCCCCGGCCGGTAGCCCGGCCCCGCACGACAAGACGACGAAGGAGGTCCCTTCATGATCTTCTCCGCCATTCCCGGCAAGCAGGGTCTCTACGACCCGGAGACCGAACAGGACTCCTGTGGTGTGGCCATGGTGGCCGACATCCGCGGGCGCCGCTCCCACGGCATCGTCACCGACGGCCTGGCCGCGTTGACCAACCTCGACCACCGCGGCGCCGCCGGCGCCGAACCGACCAGCGGCGACGGCGCCGGCATCCTGCTGCAGCTGCCCGACGCGCTGCTGCGCGCGGAAGCCGGTTTCGCGCTGCCCGAACCCGACGAGCACGGCCACCACCGCTACGCCGCGGGCGTCGCGTTCCTCCCCGAAGACGCCGAGCAGCGCCGCAAGGCCGTCGGGCTCGCCGAACGCATCGCCGTCGAAGAGGGCCTCGAGGTCCTCGGCTGGCGCGAGGTCCCGGTGGACGCCGACCGCGCCGACATCGGCCCGACCGCCCGCTCGGTCATGCCGCACTTCGCCATGCTCTTCGTGACGGCGGAAGGGAAGTCCGGCCTCGAACTCGACCGGCTCGCCTTCTGCCTGCGCAAGCGCGTCGAGCACGAGAGCGCGAATGCCGGCTGTGGCACGTACTTCCCGTCGCTGTCCTCGCGGACGATCGTCTACAAGGGCATGGTGACGCCGGAGCAGCTGCCCGAGTTCTTCGCCGACCTGCGCGACGAGCGGCTGGAAAGCGCCATCGCGCTGGTGCACTCCCGCTTCTCCACCAACACCTTCCCGTCGTGGCCGCTGGCGCACCCGTTCCGGTTCGTGGCCCACAACGGCGAGATCAACACGATCCGCGGCAACCGCAACCGCATGCGGGCCCGCGAGGCGCTGCTGGAGTCCGACCTCATCCCCGGCGACCTGAGCCGGCTGTTCCCGATCTGCTCGCCGGACGCGTCGGACTCCGCGTCCTTCGACGAGGTCCTGGAGCTGCTGCACCTCGGCGGCCGGTCGCTGCCGCACGCGGTGCTGATGATGATCCCGGAGGCGTGGGAGAACCACGCCACCATGAAGCCCGAGCGCCGGGCGTTCTACCAGTTCCACGCCAGCCTGATGGAGCCGTGGGACGGTCCCGCGTGCGTCACCTTCACCGACGGCAGCCTGGTCGGGGCGGTCCTCGACCGCAACGGCCTGCGCCCGGCGCGCTGGTGGCGCACGGCCGACGACCGCGTCGTGCTCGCCAGCGAGGCCGGCGTCCTCGACGTCGCTCCGAAGGACGTCGTCGCCAAGGGACGGCTCAAGCCCGGCAAGATGTTCCTGGTCGACACCGAAGCCGGCCGGATCGTGGACGACGAAGAGGTCAAGTCCGCGCTGGCCAGCGAGCTGCCCTACGACTCCTGGCTGCACGCGGGCCTGCTGAAGATCGCCGAGCTGCCCGACCGCGACCACGTCGTGCAGAGCCACGACTCCGTCCTGCGCCGCCAGCTTTCCTTCGGCTACACCGAAGAAGAGCTGAAGATCCTGCTCGCGCCGATGGCCACCAACGGCGCCGAGCCGATCGGCTCGATGGGCTCGGACACCCCGCCCGCGGTGCTGTCGAAGCGGTCCCGGCTGCTCTACGACTACTTCAAGCAGAACTTCGCCCAGGTGACGAACCCGCCGCTGGACGCGATCCGCGAAGAGCTGGTCACCTGCATGGCGCGGATCATGGGCCCGGAGCGCAACCTCCTGGCCCCCGGCCCGGCGTCCTGCCGTCACCTGAAGCTGCCGTACCCCGTCATCGACAACGACGAGCTCGCCAAGCTCATCCACATCAACGACGACGGTGACCTCCCCGGCTTCGCCTGCAGCGTCCTTTCCGGACTGTACGAAGTGGACGGCGGCGCCGAGGCGCTGGCGTCGGCGATCGAGCGCGTCCGGCGCGAGGCGTCCGAGGCGATCGCGGCCGGTGCGCGCACGCTGGTGCTGTCCGACCGCGACTCCGACCACCGGATGGCGCCGATCCCGTCGCTGCTGCTGGTTTCCGCGGTGCACCACCACCTGGTCCGCACCAAGGAACGCCTCCGCGTCGCGCTGGTTGTCGAATCCGGCGACGCGCGCGAGGTCCACCACATCGCGCTGCTGCTCGGCTACGGCGCCGCCGCGGTCAACCCGTATCTGGCCTTCGAGACCATCGAGGACATGATCGGGCAGGGCGCGGTCACCGGCATCGAAGCCGCCAAGGCGATCCGGAACTACGTGTACGCGCTGGTCAAGGGCGTCCTGAAGATCATGTCCAAGATGGGCATCTCGACGGTCGGCGCCTACACCGCCGCCCAGGTCTTCGAGTCCCTCGGCCTGAGCCAGGACCTGCTCGACGAGTACTTCACCGGGACGTCGTCGAAGCTCGGCGGCGTCGGCCTCGAGGTGCTCGCCGAAGAGGTCGCGACGCGCCACCGCCGCGCGTACCCGGACAACCCGACCGACCGCGTCCACCGTGGACTCGAGACGGGCGGCGAGTACGCCTACCGCCGCGAAGGCGAACTGCACCTGTTCACGCCGGAGACGGTGTTCCTGCTGCAGCACGCGTCCAAGACCGGCCGCGACGAGGTCTACCGCAAGTACACCGAAGAGGTGCACCGCCTCTACCGCGAAGGCGGCACGCTGCGCGGGCTGTTCTCCTTCCGCGACGGCGTCCGCGAGCCGGTGCCGCTCGACGAGGTCGAGCCCGTCGAAGCCATCTTCAAGCGCTTCAACACCGGCGCGATGTCCTACGGCTCGATCTCGGCCGAGGCGCACGAAACGCTGGCCATCGCGATGAACCGGATCGGCGGCCGGTCCAACACCGGCGAGGGCGGCGAGGACCCGGAGCGGCTCTACGACCCCGAACGCCGCAGCGCGATCAAGCAGGTCGCGTCGGGCCGGTTCGGCGTCACCAGCGAGTACCTGGTCAACGCCGACGACATCCAGATCAAGATGGCGCAGGGCGCGAAGCCCGGCGAGGGCGGCCAGCTGCCGCCGAACAAGGTGTACCCGTGGATCGCGCGCACCCGGCACTCGACGCCGGGCGTCGGCCTCATCTCGCCGCCGCCGCACCACGACATCTACTCCATCGAGGACCTGGCCCAGCTGATCCACGACCTCAAGAACGCCAACGAGCACGCCCGCATCCACGTGAAGCTGGTGTCCTCGCTCGGGGTCGGCACGGTCGCGGCGGGCGTGTCCAAGGCGCACGCGGACGTCGTGCTCATCTCGGGCCACGACGGCGGCACCGGCGCGTCCCCGATGAACTCCCTCAAGCACGCCGGCACGCCGTGGGAGATCGGGCTCGCCGAGACCCAGCAGACGTTGCTGCTCAACGGGTTGCGCGACCGGATCACCGTGCAGGTGGACGGCGCCATGAAGACCGGGCGCGACGTGGTGATCGCGGCGCTGCTCGGCGCCGAGGAGTACGGCTTCGCGACGGCCCCCCTCGTCGTCGCGGGCTGCATCATGATGCGCGTCTGCCACCTCGACACCTGCCCGGTCGGCGTCGCCACGCAGAGCCCCGAGCTCCGCAAGCGCTACACCGGCCAGGTCGAGCACGTGGTGAACTTCTTCCGGTTCGTCGCCGAAGAGGTCCGGGAAACCCTGGCGGCGCTGGGCTTCCGGACGCTCGACGAGGCCATCGGGCACGCCGAGCTGCTGAACACCGACGAGGCCGTCGACCACTGGAAGGCGTCCGGGCTGAACCTGGCGCCGATCTTCGAGATGCCTTCCGAGACGCCGTACGGCGGTGCGAAGCGGCGTACGCGGGGCCAGGACCACGGCCTGGAGCACGCGCTCGACCGCACGCTCATCCAGCTCGCCGAGGCGGCCCTGGAGGACGCGCACCCGGTGCGGCTCGAGCTGCCGGTGCGCAACGTGAACCGGACCGTCGGCACGCTGCTCGGCTCGGAGATCACCCGCCGCTACGGCGGGGACGGCCTGCCGGAAGGCACGATCCACGTCACCCTCACCGGCTCGGCGGGTCAGTCGCTCGGCGCGTTCCTGCCGCGCGGCATCACCCTCGACATGGTCGGCGACGCGAACGACTACGTCGGCAAGGGCCTGTCCGGCGGCCGGATCGTCGTCCGCCCCGACCCGGACGCGTCGTTCGCCGCGGAGGCGCAGACGATCGCGGGCAACACGATCGCCTACGGCGCCACCGGCGGCGAGATCTTCCTGCGCGGCCAGGTCGGCGAACGCTTCTGCGTCCGCAACTCCGGCGCCACGGTTGTCGCCGAGGGCGTCGGCGACCACGCGTTCGAGTACATGACCGGCGGCCGCGCCGTGGTGCTCGGCCCGACCGGGCGGAACCTGGCGGCCGGCATGTCCGGCGGCATGGCCTTCGTCCTCGACGTCGACCGCCGGAAGGTCAACCAGGACATGGTGGACCTCCTGGCCCCGACGGCCGACGACCTGACCTGGCTCAAGAAAACCGTGCAACAGCACTACGATCTCACCCGCTCCGCGGTGGCGGCGTCGCTGCTCGGCGACTGGCCGCGCCGCTCCGTGGCGTTCACCAAGGTGATGCCGCGGGACTACCAGCGGGTCCTGGACGCGGCGAAGGCGGCGCGTGCCGCCGGCCGCGACGTCGACGAGGCGATCATGGAGGCCGCTCGTGGCTGACCCGACCGGTTTCCTGAAGTACGACCGCGAAGAGCCCCCGAAGAAGTCCTACGAGGAACGGCGTTCCACGTGGGGCGAGGTGTACGCGGACGTCGACCCGGCCGAGCGCAACGAAAAGGTGCGCAAGCAGGCGTCGCGCTGCATGGACTGCGGCATCCCGTTCTGCCACTCCGGCGGTTCCGGCTGCCCGCTGGGCAACCTCATCCCGGAGTGGAACGACCTCGTCCGCCGCGGCGACTGGGCCGCGGCGAGCGACCGGCTGCACGCCACCAACAACTTCCCCGAGTTCACCGGGAAGCTGTGCCCGGCGCCGTGCGAGGCGGGCTGCGTGCTGTCCATCTCGCCGCTGTCCGGCGGGCCGGTGTCGATCAAGCGCGTCGAGCAGACGATCGCCGACCAGTCGTGGGAAGCGGGCTACGTCCAGCCGCAGGTGTCCGAAGTGTCCAGTGGCCAGCGCGTCGCGGTCGTCGGCTCCGGGCCCGCCGGGCTCGCCGCCGCCCAGCAGCTGACCCGCGCCGGGCACGAGGTCACGGTGTTCGAGCGCGACGACCGCCTCGGCGGCCTGCTGCGCTACGGCATCCCCGAGTTCAAGATGGAGAAGAAGGTCCTCGACCGGCGCCTCGCGCAGCTGCGCAAGGAGGGCACCCGGTTCGTCACCGGCTGCGAGGTCGGCGTCGACCTGTCGGTGGAGGACCTGCGCGCGCAGTACGACGCCGTCGTGCTCGCGGTCGGCGCCCTGCGCGGCCGCGACGACACGACCACGCCGGGCCGCGAGCTGGCCGGCATCCACCTGGCGATGGAGCACCTGGTGCCGGCCAACCGGTACGTCGAAGGCGACGGCCCGTCCGCGGTGGACGCACGCGGCAAGCACGTGGTCATCATCGGCGGCGGCGACACGGGCGCCGACTCCTACGGCACGGCCACCCGCCAGGGCGCGCTGTCGGTGACGCAGCTGGACCAGTACCCGATGCCGCCGACGGTCCGGGACGACGACCGCTCGCCGTGGCCGACGTGGCCGTACATCCTGCGCACGTACCCGGCGCACGAAGAGGCGGGCGAGCGGAAGTTCGCGGTGGCGGTGAAGCGGTTCGTCGGCAACCCGGAAGGCCGCGTCACGGCGGTCGAGCTGCAGCAGGTGCGGGTGCAGAAGGACCCGTCGACCGGGCGCCGCGAGGTCATCCCGGTCAACGACGAGGTCGAGACGCTGCCCGCCGACCTGGTCCTGCTGGCGATCGGCTTCGAGGGTGTCGAGGAGATGCCGCTGCTGTCCGGGCTGGGCCTTTCCCTGACCCGCCGAGGAACGCTGTCGTGCGGCGCGGACTGGCAGACGGAAACCCCGGGCGTGTTCGTCTGCGGCGATGCGCACCGCGGAGCGTCGCTGGTGGTGTGGGCGATCGCGGAGGGCCGTTCGGTGGCCAACGCGGTCGACGCCTTCCTGACGGGGGCTTCGGACCTCCCGGCTCCCGTCCACCCGACGGCGTTGCCGCTCGCCGTGGTCTGACGCGCCAAGGTCCGTGAAGGCCTCCTTACCGGAGTTCGTGAACCGGTAAGGAGGCCTTCACTGCGTTAGGTCGAACGGTGGCCACAGCTGCGGCCGAACAGCGGCTGTGCACTCTGTACACAGGCGACTACTTTCGAGTAGCTGTGTCGCCTTTGCGACGATTCACTTCTGCGGAAGGTGGGGCGTCTTGAAGCACACGAAACTCCGGGCCGCGGTGGTCACCGCCGTCCTCTCCCTCGCGTTCGCCCTGGTCGGGACGCCCGCTCAGGCCGCGCCGAAACCCTTCTGGACGCCCGATGCCATGCGGGCGGCCGTCCCGATGGACAAGCTCGTCAAAGCTCCGGCCGTCACGGCGAAAGACGTGGCCAAAGGGCAGAGCGCCATCATCCAGAGCATTCCGAACGGCGGGGGCGCGTGGACCGGCGGCGGCCAGGTCACCCGCACCGCCGGCCGCGTTTTCTTCCTCTTCAACGGGCAGAAGGCCTCCTGCTCCGGGGATGCCGTCACCAGCACCAACGGCAGTGTCGTCGTCACCGCCGGGCACTGCGTGAAGTACCAGGGCACCTGGCACACCGAGTGGACCTTCGTCCCCGGCTACGACAACGGCAACGCGCCCTACGGCCAGTGGGCGGCGAAGACCACGCTCACCACGCCGCAGTGGGAAGCCAGCGAGGACATGAACTACGACGTCGGCATGGCGGTCGTGAACCCGCTCAACGGCCAGCGGCTCACCGACGTCGTCGGCGCCCAGGGGATCGCCTTCAACCAGCCGAAGAACCAGAGCATGTACACCTTCGGCTACCCGGCCGCGTCGCCCTACGACGGCACGAAGCTGATCTACTGCAGCGGCAGCACGTTCACCGACTTCCTGCTGACCCAGGACCACGGCATGAGGTGCAACATGACCGGCGGTTCCAGCGGCGGCCCGTGGTTCCTGTCGTTCAACGAGGCGACCGGCACCGGCGTGCAGGCGTCGGTGAACAGCTTCGGCTACACCTTCCTGCCGGGCTACATGTTCGGGCCGTACTTCGGCACCGACGCGCAGAACCTGTACAACCGCGCGCAAGCCGCGTGACCACCGTCAGCCCAGGGGCGGAGCCGGAGTTCCGGCCCCTGGGCTGACGTCCGCGCGCTCCGGCCGGGCCAGGCTCGGAGCATGCGAAAAACCCTGATCGCGCTGGTGTTCCTGCCCTTCATCGCCGCGCCACCGGCGGAGGCGGCACCGGGCCTCGAGTGGACCACCCCCTGCCCGGACTACGGCATGAGCCCGTCGCCGACGGCCGGGCTCGAATGCGCCACCCTGCGGGTGCCGCTCGACTACGCGCACCCGGACCGCACCATCGAACTCACGCTCTCCCGCCACGCCGGCACCCCCGGCAAAAGAAGGGGTGTCCTGCTGATGAACCCCGGCGGGCCGGGCAGTCCCGGCCTCGCCATGCCCGCCCAGCTGCTGCAGCGGATGGGCGGCTCCGGCCTGCCGGACGCCTACGACGTCATCGGGTTCGACCCGCGCGGCACCGTCTACAGCACGCCCGTGACGTGCGGCATGACCACGCCGGAGGAACGCGGCGCGGTCCTCGGCCCGTACGCGGACGGCCCGCGTGACGTCGCCGTCACCGCGGCCAAAGCGCGTGCCGTGGCCGGAAAGTGCGCCGCCGCGTCCACAAAGGACCTGCTGCCGCACATGACGACCGCGAACACCGCGCGCGACCTCGACCGGATCCGCGAAGCCCTGGGGGAGAAGAAGATCTCCTACTACGGCGTCTCGTACGGCAGTTACCTCGGCGCCGCGTACGCGTCGATGTTCCCCGGGCGCGGCGACCGGATCGTGCTCGACAGCGTCCTCGGCCCGCGCGGCCTCGACGTCCGCGCGAACCGGGGCTTCGCCGAAGGGTTCGACGACCGGTTCCCGGACTTCGCCGCGTGGGCGGCCGGGCACGACGACGTCTACCACCTCGGCCGGACCCCGGCGGCGGTGACGGCGAAGTTCTTCGAGCTGGCCGCCGTCCGCGGGCCGGAGTTCCGGTCCGACACGTGGGCCGGGCTCTACGCCGACGAGAACTTCCCCGCGCTGGCCCGGGAGTGGGCCGGCACCGCGCGCGCCGCGGCGGGCCCGCTCGCCGGCGACAACCACGCCGCGCTCCAGCTCCAGGTGCTCTGCAACGACGCCGACTGGCCCGAGCAGGTCGGCTACTACCAGCGCGCGGTCGAACGCGAACGGCTCCGGCACCCGATGTTCGGCCCGGCCGCGGCGAACGTGAACCCGTGCGCGTTCTGGCCCGTCGAGCGCGCGGAACCGCCGGTGCGCGTGGGTGGTCCCGGCCCGGCGAACGTCCTGCTGGTGCAGAACCGGCGCGACCCGGCGACCCCGCTGTCGGGAGCCCTCGAGACGCGGGCGGCGTTCGGGGGCCGCGCGCGGATGGTGACCGTCGAAGCCGGCGGGCACGGCGTCTTCACCCGGGAGAACGCCTGCGGCAACGACGTCGTGCTGCGCTACCTGCGTGACGGCGTCTTCCCCGCGGCGGACGGCTCCTGCCCGGCAGGCCGGTGACGGAGCACCGGGTTCAGCGCAGGGCGGCCAGCAGGGCCCAGTAGCCGCCACCGCCGACGACGACACCCATCAGCAGTCCCGCCAGGACCTCCGGCGTGGTGTGGTCGCGCAGCCGGACGCGCGACCACGCCACCCAGGCGACCAGCAGGGCGAGCAACAGCGCCCACGGGCCGTACGTCAGGGTCAGCACCACCACGGCGGCCGCCGCGACCGCGGCGTGCAGTGAGATCTTGAACTTCGCGCCGAAGGTGATCGCGACCGCGACCACGAGGCTCGCCAGCATCGACGCGGCCAGCGCGACCAGCTGCGCGGGCGCGCCCCCGGCCAGCAGCACGACGAAGCCGAGGCCGAGCGACACCCCGGCGAACAGCAGGGGGACCCGGCGCCCGGCCCGGTTCGTCACGTGGTGGCCGTCCCACTCGCCCCGCCTCGCCCCGCGGACGATGAGGGCCATCGGGATCAGCGAACCGGTCACGGAGATCAGCAGTCCCCAGGTCAGCGTGGGAAGGACCCGGTGGCCGGTGGCCGCCCAGGCGACCGCGAGGGGCAGCGTGAGCACCCACACCCAGGGGGCCAGGACCTCGGTAGCAAACCGGGCGAAGCGACGCACGGCGCGAACCTTATCCTTGTCGGTGTGAACTGGACTGTGGACGTCCCCGTCGACACACTGCCCGAACTGCCGCCGCTCCCGCCCGAGCTGCGGGCGCAGCTCGACAAGGCCCTGGGCCGCCCCGCGGCGCAGCAGCCGGAGTGGCCCGACCCCGAGGCGACCCGGCGCGTCCGCGCCGTGCTGGAGAGTGTGCCGCCCATCACCGTCCCGGCCGAGATCGACCGGCTGAAGAGCCGGCTGGCGATGGTCGCCCGCGGCGAGGCCTTCCTCCTGCAGGGCGGCGACTGCGCGGAGACGTTCGAGTCCAACACCGAGCCGCACATCCGGGCCAACCTGCGCACGCTGCTGCAGATGGCCGTCGTGCTCACCTACGGCGCGAGCCTGCCGGTGGTCAAGGTCGGCCGCATCGCCGGCCAGTACGCGAAGCCGCGGTCCGCCGCGACGGACGCGCTGGGCCTGCCGGTGTACCGCGGCGACATCATCAACTCGCTGGTCGCCAAGCCCGAGCTGCGCGTGCCGGACCCCGGCCGGATGATCCGCGCCTACGCGAACGCGGGCGCCGCGATGAACCTGGTCCGCGCCCTCACCGGCGCCGGCATGGCCGACCTGCACCAGGTGCACGACTGGAACAAGGACTTCGTGTCGGCGTCGCCGGCGGCGCAGCGCTTCGAGGCGCTGGCCAACGAGATCGACCGCGGCCTGCGGTTCATGTCGGCCTGCGGCGTCACCGACACGTCGCTGCAGTCCACCGAGATCTTCGCCAGCCACGAGGCGCTGCTGCTCGACTACGAGCGTTCGATGCTGCGCCTGGACAACGCCGACGCGACGAACCCGAAGCTGTACAACCTCTCGTCGCACTTCCTCTGGATCGGCGAGCGGACCCGCCAGCTGGACGGCGCGCACATCGCGTTCGCCGAGCTGCTGGCCAACCCGATCGGGTTGAAGATCGGCCCGACGACCACGCCCCAGCAGGCGCTGGAGTACGTCGAGCGGCTCGACCCGCGCTTCGAGCCGGGCCGGCTGACGCTCATCTCGCGGATGGGCAACGGCAACGTCCGCGAGGTGCTGCCGTCGATCGTGGAGAAGGTCGAGGCGTCCGGGCACAAGGTCATCTGGCAGTGCGACCCGATGCACGGCAACACGCACGAGTCGTCCACCGGCTACAAGACCCGCCACTTCGACCGCATCGTCGACGAGGTCCAGGGCTTCTTCGAGGTGCACAACCAGCTCGGCTCCTACCCGGGCGGCATCCACGTCGAGCTGACCGGCGAGGACGTCACGGAGTGCCTGGGCGGTGCCCAGGAGATCTCGGACATCGACCTGTCCGGCCGCTACGAGACGGCCTGCGACCCCCGGCTGAACACGCAGCAGTCCCTGGAGCTGGCCTTCCTGGTGGCGGAGATGCTCCGCGGCTGAGCCGTCAGGAGGCGTCGAGCAGGCGGGACGCCGACTTCAGGACGGCGTCCCGCAGGGAGCCGACGTCCGGGACCGCGGCGCCGTTGGCCTGGAGTCCGATGTGGACGGAGTCGCGGTAGGTGGCCACCGCGATGCCGACCGCGTGGCGCGGGGCCAGCGGCACGAACGGGTAGATCGCCGCCAGCCCGGCGCCGTCGATCGACAGGCGGGCCGGGGGCAGCGGGACCGTGGTGATCACCAGGTCGAACAGCATCGGCGCGGCGAGCCCCGCGGTCCGCGTGCCCAGCCGGTGCAGCAGGGGCGGGACGCGGCCGGCGAGCAGCGGCAGCGCGCCGGCCCCGCGGCTCGGGCCCGCCGCCTTGTTGCGGGTCATCGCCCGGCGGACCACCCGCAGCCGCTCGACCGGGTCGTCCTCGCCGATCGGCAGGTCGCACAGGTAGCCCGAGAGCTTGTTGCCACCGACCTGGCCGTCCGCCCGGCCGCGCACGCTCACCGGGATCAGCGCGCGCAGCGTGCGGCCGTCGGCGCGCCGGCCGCGGTTCACCAGCCATTCGCGCAACGCACCGGACAGCACCGCCAGCACGACGTCGTTGGTCGTGCCGCCGTGGGCGCGGCGCACCTGGCGCAGCTCGGCCAGCGGCAGCCGCACGAACCCGAGGCGCCGTTCGGCGGACGGCGGCGCCGACACCGGCGACAGCGGCGGCCGCGCGGCCCGCACCACCGACGAGGCGATCCCGGCGGTCTCGTTCGCCTGGCCCCACACCGTGCCCAGCGCGTTCTTCACTGTGTCCAAAGTGGACCGCGGGGCGGGGATCGGCCGGGACGGCGGGGAGATCCGCTGCGGCAGCTTGACGCCGTCGAGCAGCCCGGCCGCGACCGCGTACGCCCCGGCGCCGTCGGTGAGCGCGTGGTGCAGCTTCAGCAGCAGCGCGAACTTCCCGTCCGGCAGCCCGGTCACCACCGTGAGGTGCCACAGCGGCCGGGAGGTGTCGAGGGGCTCGGCGATCCACCGCGACGCGTACGCGGACAGGGGGTCCGGCTCGTACAGCGAACTCAGCGCCGCGTGGTGGATGTGGTCCGCCGCAACGAAATCCGGGTCTTCGGCCCAGCTGGCCGCCCCCGGCGGGAACAGTTCGGCGCGGGCCCGCTGCCGCAGCTTCGGCAGCCGCGCGGCCCGTTCGGCGAGGATCGCGGTCAGCGCCGCGGGGTCCACCGGGTGACGGGGGGTGAACGTGAGCACCGCACCCATGTGCATCGGGGAGGTTTCGCTTTCCAGGCAAAGAAAAGCGACGTCGAGTGCGCTGAGCGGCGAGCCTGCCATGAGCGACCTTTCCCAACCGGGTTCGCGGGTGTGCACGGCCACGTGCGTCGGGGGAGGGTTCCCACTGCACCAGCCTGACATGACGAGCGGGTGGTCGAAGTGTTTCAAGGACGCTAACTGCCCGCCCCATTCATCCATTCGAGATACCCCGGCCCACGGTGCCCCGGGTCACAGCCCGGAAAAGTTCACTCGGCCGGGGCGGGTCCGGGTTCCTCCGCCCGCACCACCGCGGGCCCCCATTCGGGGGTGAGCGCCACCTGCTTGCCGACGCGGCGGACCGGCAGGCCGTTCACCTGCCGCTTGCCCAGCCCCGGCCAGATCTCGGCGGCGTCCTTCGCCGCGGCCCGGATCGCGCCGCCGTCGAGGGTCGTCCGGGTCTCCGGGATGTCGCGGTCGCGCCACTGCACGACCAGCTTCAGCGGGCCGGCCGGGGGCAACGGCCAGAGGAACACCTCGTGCTCGATGGCGAAGCGCGTGCCACCGGTGGCCTGCGCGCGCAGCACCGGGCCGTCCGGTTCGGACGCCGACGGCACCGAAATCGTCTCCGAGCTGGCCCGGCTGCCGTCGGCGTAGAGCACGCCGACCAGCAGCCCGTTGTAGTCGGGCACCCGCCGGTGGCCGATCAGCCCCTCGGCGGGGTCGTCGGCCAGGCTGTCGCGCGAGTACACCGTGACGCGCAGTGTCAGCGCCTCCGGCCACACCTCGATGGCCCGCAGCGCGATGATCGTGCGGTCGGACCGGCCCAGCGGCTGCGCCCACGGCAGCACGGCCGGGACGATGTACTCGCGCGGGGCGTCGGTCCAGTGCCGGCCGTTGAACGCGTAGAGCTCCTGCTCCGGGACGGGGAACAGGGGACGCTCGCGAGGACCGCCGTCGAAGAAGCTCATCGGACGGCCCGCGACACGCTGTCCGGCACCATGCGCCCACGGTAGGACAACAGCACCGGAATTTCCGCCCCCGAACGGGCGTACGGCCCCGGCGACCCGTGATCCGGGTCACCGAGGCCGCACGGAACGTGACCGGTCAGTCGCCGAGCTTGAGCTCCCCGTTCTGCCGGGCGGCCTCGTCGACCTCCTTCGGCGACGGCTTGGCCATCGCGTCCATCAGCTGCCGGGCCAGGCCGAGACCGGTTCCGCCGAGCGACAGCGCCTTGGCGAACATGTCCGACATGCCGTCGGCGCCGTTGAGCACGACCATGTGATCGACGTTGCCGAACGCGCTCGCACCCGCCTCGACGATCTCCGGCCAGCGCTCGGCCAGCTGCTGGGCGACGACGGCTTCCTGGTTCTCCGCCAGCGCCGCCGCACGTGCCTTGATGGCGTCCGCCTCGGCCAGGCCCTTCGCCCGGGCCGACTCCGCTTCGGCGAGCCCCTTCGCCTTCGCGGCTTCCGCCTCCGCCAGGCCGCGTGCCTTGGCCGCGGCGGCCTCGGCCTCACCGGTCGCCCGGGTCGCGCCCGCCGTCGCCTCGGCACGCGCCTTCGTGGCCTGCGCCTCCGCCTCGGCGGCCGTCTTGACGCGCGTCGCGTCCGCCGCGGCCCGCAGCTCGGTTTCCTTCGCCTCGGCCTGGGCCTTGGCGATCGAAGCGTCACGGGCGGCGTCGGCCGCCGTACGGGTGTCGTAGGCCTTCGCGTCGGCCGGCTTGCGGACCTGCGACTGCAGCCGCTGCTCGGCCAGCGCCGCCTCCAGCTCGGCCGCGCGGGTCTCCTGGACCACGACCTCCTGGCGCGCGGTCGCCTCGGCCAGCGGGCCCGACTGCGACGCCTTCGCCCGCGCCTGGTCGACCTCGGCCTGGTAGCCGGCTTGCTGGATCTGGCTCTCGCGGACCGCGGCGGCCTTCTTCGCGGCGGAGACCTGCTCGACCTCGGCGGCCTCCTGGTCGCGCTGCGCCTCGGCGATCCGCGCCGACGCGGCGACGGCGGCGGCGTGCGGCTTGCCGAGGTTGAGGATGTAGCCCGACTCGTCGTCGATCTCCTGGATCTGCAGCGAGTCCACGATCAGCCCGAGCTTGATCATCTCGTTGGCCGAGGACTGCCGGACCTCGCCGGTGAGCGCGTCCCGGTTGTGGATCATGTCCTCGATGGTCAGCCCGCCCACGATCGAGCGCAGGTGGCCGGAGAACAGCTCGTGGATCGTGTCGTTCATGCCCTTCTGCTGGTCCAGGAACCGGCGGGCGGCGTTGGCGATCGACGCGTAGTCGTCGCCGACCTTGTAGATGACGACGGCCCGCACGGTGACCGGCAGGCCCTGCTTGGTGACGCAGGAGACCTGCAGGTTGACGCCGCGGGTGTCCAGCGACAGGCGCCGGGCGGTCTGGAACCCGGGGATGACGTTCACCCCGCGGCCGGTGATGATCTTGAAGCCCAGGCTGTCGGCGGTCTCCGCGCGGTCGACCCGCACGCCGAGCCCGGAGATGATCAGCGCTTCGTTCGGCTCGGCCACCTTGTACAGCAGCCGCAGGACACCGAAGACCACGATCAGCACGACGATGAGACCGCCGGCGGAAAGCAGCAGGATTTCCACGAGGCTCATGGCACCGACCCCCTCGCTCTGTTCGGTTGTGGGTTGTTGGTGCCTCTTCGACGCCGTCAGCGGCCCAGCGGTTGCCACCGCTCGACGTAAACCGTCCGCGGGGGTTCGAAGTCGACCACGAGCACCTGGGTGCCGGAGCTGAAGGTTTCGTCCGGGTCGGCCGGGTAGGCGTAGAACGCCTCCGTGCCGCCCCGGACGTTCAGGAGCACTTCACCGATGAGGCCGGGGCCGATCGTGCCGGTCACGCGGCCTCGGCTGCCGATCAATTCCCGAAGCCCTTCAGCTTGACCTTCGAGTCCTTCTGCACCTTGGTGCCCGGCTGGGGGTCCTGCTGGAAGACGAAGTCGAACCCGCCGCCGCGGCCCCGGCCGCCGTCGCGGTCGGCCTTCAGCCCGGCCTGCTCGAGGATCCGCTGGGCGTCTTCGAACGACTTGAACCGCACGTCCGGCACCTCGACGGCGTTGGAGACGAACACGCCGATCCGCTTGGCCTTCGCGACCGAGTTGGCCGGCGGGTCGGTCCGGGTGACCGACCCGGCCGCGACGTTGGGGTTGAACTCCTCGCCCGCCTGGAACGGCTCGAACCCGGCCTGCTGCAGCAGCTGGAACGCCTCGTCCTTGCTCCGGCCGGCGACGTCCGGGACCGGGGGCAGCGGGATCGGGCCCTTCGACACGATGATCGTGACCTGGCCGCCGATGTTGAGCTGGCTGCCCGCCCCCGGCGTGGTGCGGATGACCGCACCCTGCGGGACTTCGGCGTCGAAGTCGTCGGCCCCGCGGACCGGGGTCAGCTGCGCCGTCCTGATCGCCTGCTCGGCGTCCGGCAGCGCGGTGCCCGGCCGGATGTCCGGCACCGACGGGCGGCCCTTCGACAGCACCACCGACACCGTCGAGTTCGGCTGCAGCCGCGTGCCCTCCGGGGGCTCGGCCCGCAGCACGGTGTTCGACGGCACCGAGTTGTCGTACTCCTGGCTGAACTGCGGGGTCAGCTTCACCGACCGCAGCGCGTCCCCGGCCGCGGCCTGGTTCAGCCCGACCACCTTCGGCACCGTCGCGGTCTTGTCGCCGCCGTCGTCGTTCAGCATGAACAGGAACGCCGTGAGCAGCCCGCCGAACAGCAGCACCGCGGCGGCGATCACCGCGATCCGCTTCCGGTTGTCCGCCGGCTTCTCCGGCTCGGGCTCGGCGCGCCGCCGTGGCGGCCGCGGCGGGGGGACCGGCCCGGCCGCCGGCATCCCCGGCGGCGGGGTGCCCGGGTGGGCCAGCGCCCGCGTCGGGTTCGGGTTCGGCCGGTGCACCGGCATCGTCTTCTCGGTGTCCGGCACCTGCGGGATCCGCGGCAGCGTCCGCTCGGTGTCGGCGACGTCGCCCTGGCCGGACGCCACCGGGACCGGCACGGTCACCGGCAGCAGCCCCAGCTGCGCGCGCACCGCCGTCAGCTCGGTGAGGAACTCCCCGGCGTCGGCGGGGCGCAGCTCGGGGTCCCGCCGGGTCGCGCGGGTGATCAGGTCGTCCAGCGCCGGCGGCAGGTCCGGGCGCAGCTCGCTCGGCCGCGGCACGTCGTCGTTCACGTGCCGGTACGCCACCGAGATCGGGGTGTCGCCGGTGTAGGGCGCCCGCCCGGTCAGCATTTCGTACAGCAGGATCCCGGCCGAGTAGACGTCACCGCGCGACGACGCCGCGCCGGTCGTGACCTGCTCCGGCGAGAGGTAGGCGACGGTGCCCAGGATGACGCTCGAGCTCGTCGTGCCCGCGCTCGCCACGGCCCGCACCAGGCCGAAGTCGGCGACCTTCACGACCCCGCCGGTGTGCGGCCCGGAGCGGCCGATCAGCACGTTCTCCGGCTTCACGTCCCGGTGCACCAGGCCCGCGCGGTGCGCGGCGGCCAGCGCCGACAGCACCGGCTCGGCCACGCTCAGCGCCAGCGCGACGTCCAGCGGGCCCTTCTCGTCCAGCAGGTCGCGCAGGGTCCCGCCGTCCACGAGCTCCATGACCAGGAACGCCAGCCCCGAATCCGCGCCGGGCGGCAGGTCGAACCCCTGGTCGTGCACCGCCACGACGTGCGGGTGGTGCAGCTGCGCCGCGGACTGTGCCTCCCGCACGAACCGGTCCACGAACGACCGGTCGTCCGCGAACCGCGGATCCATGATCTTGATCGCGACCGGACGGTCCAGCCGGGTGTCCGTCCCCCGATAGACGGAAGACATTCCGCCGTGGGCGAGCAGCCGGTCCACCCGGTAGCGCCGCTCGAGGAGCGTGCCGACCAGGCTGGGGTGGGTGCGTGTCACGAGTAAGGATCGTACGGAACCGCACACGCCTCGTGGAGGAGACCTCACGGGTCACCCGTGCGCACTAGCGGGTGAGGGGACGGAATGTGGCACAGTGTCACCTGTGAGTGGGATTCCTGTCGCCGAAGACATCCTCGACGCCGCCATCGCGGTCCTCCCGTTGCCGGAGGTGGCGACCGTTCTCGGGACCTCGACCAACAAGGTCCGGCAGATGCTGCGCGACGGGCAGCTGATCGCGCTGAAGCGCGGCGGTGAACTGTGCGTGCCCGGCGACTTCTTCGTCAAGGACGGCGTCGTCAAGGGGCTGACCGGGACGATCACCGTGCTCGCCGACTCCGGGTTCAGCCGCACGGAGATGCTGCGGTGGCTGTTCACCACGGACGACACCCTCCCGGGCAACACCCCGATCAACGCGCTGCGCACCAGCCACGGGACGGAAGTGAAGCGGCGCGCCCAGGCCATGGCCTTCTGACCGGCGGAGATACGGCGTCGCGGCGCCGGCCTGGACGACGGCGGCGAGCAGCAGGCACGCCGGGAGCGACCACGCGGCCAGCGGACCGGCCAGCGCCGCGCCCGCCGCGAGCCCGGTGATCTTCACGCTGGCCGCCGTCGTGAACACCTGCGCGCGGACGCGCTCGGGCGCCTCGCGGTGGCGGATCGCGAACAACGCCGTGAGCTGCGGACCTTCCGCGAAACCGGCCAGCACCGCGGCCACGATGACGCCGTGCCCGCTCGCGGCCAGGAGGCAGCTCGCCGCCAGGAGGAGCGTGCTCAGCCAGACGGTCCGGTCGGGTGCCCACGGCAGCGGTTTCCTCGCGAGGACGGCGTTGGCCAGCAGCGACGCCACCGCCAGGACGGTCAGCAGCAGCGCGCCGTCCGCCGGGCCGCGCAGGTGCGCCGCGCCGAGCAGGGGACAACACACGGTGACCATGCCGATCCCCGTGCAGGAGATCGTCGAAGCGACGGTCGCCCGCCGCAGCGGCGCGTTGCGGACCAGGACGCGGAAGCCGTCCTTGAGCCGGGACTGCCGGGGTGTCCGCTCCGGCAGGAACCACGCCACCGGGATCGCCGCGGCGACCATGCCGACGGCGACCACGAGCCCGGCGGAACCGCCGAGGAGCCCGGCGAGACCGGGACCGGCGAGGGCGGCGACGGTGAACGTCATCGCGTCGAAGCGGCTGGCCTTCGGCAGCGCGGGGCCGGCGACCGCGGGCAGCTGCGCGGTCCAGCCGCCGGCGACGGCCGGGTTGAGCAGGCCGGTCACGACCGCGACCGCGACGACGGCTTCGAGCGGCAGGTGCCCGAAGACGGCACTGACCAGCGCGATCCCGCCCGCGTAGCCGCCGAGGGCGACGGCGAGCAGCCGTCCGGGAGCCGGGCTGCGGTCCAGCAGGGCGCCGAACACCGGCCCGCCCGCGGCGGCGGCCGCGGTCAGCCCGGCGAGCAGCGCCGCGCCCGCGTGCGGGCCCGCGGTCATGCCGAGCAGCAGCAGTGCGGGCCCGGACAGCTCGTCGCCGGTCCGGGCGAGCGTGGCCCCGGCCAGGTAACGTCTTATCACTGGCAAGACGTTACAGTGGGGTATGGCTTTTCCGCACCGGGATTCCGTGCAGCGCGCAGTCGAGTTGTTGGTCGTGCTGCTGGTGCCGTCCCCCGACCCGGCTTCGGTGGCGCAGGTGCTGCGCGACCACGGCGAACCGGACGTCTCGCTGTCCCCGGAGGACGTCTCGGAGCTGCGCTCAGCGGCGCTGGAGCTGCGTGAAGTCTTCGCGGCGCCCGACGTCGCTTCGGCGGCTTCGGTGCTCAACGCGTTGTTCGCCGCGTACGCGGGGCCGCCGCGCCTGACGGACCACGAAGAGGGCTACGGCTGGCACCTGCACGTGGATGCGGCGGACGACGGGCCGTGGGGCGCGTGGCTGGTGACGTCGTCGGCGCTGGGGCTGGCGTCGCTGCTGGCCGAACGCCAGGACGTGCCGGGCGGGCTGTGCGCGTCCCCGTCGTGCGGGAAGCCGTTCGCCCACACGGGGGGAGGCAGCCCCCGGAAGTACTGTTCGTCCCGGTGCGCGACGCGGGAGCGGGTCGCCGCGCACCGGGGGCGAGGGGCGCGAGGGTGAAGCGTCAGCCCTGGGTCTTGTCCCGCCAGGCGATCCACGACTCGAGCGCACTGAGGTCGTAGTCCGGGCCGCCGACGCCGACGGTGAACGTCGTGACGCCCAGGTCCAGCAGCTTCGGGCCCAGCTCGTCCGGCGAGCCCTGGACGCCGCACGAGCGCTCGATCTCGCCCGGGTCGCGGCCGACGTCCGCGCAGTGCTGGTCGAGGATCTTCACCTTGCGCTCGACGACCTCCGGGTCGCCGAAGCCGTGCCAGATGTCGCCGTGCTTGGCCACCAGCTTGAGGGTCTTCTTCTCGCCGCCGCCGCCGATGAGGACCGGGATCTTGCGGGTCGGCGCCGGGTTCAGCTTGCCGAGCCTGCTTTCGATCCGGGGGAGGGACTCCGCGAGGTTGTCGAGGCGGCCGCCCGCGGTGCCGAACTCGTAGCCGTACTCGTCGTAGTCCTTCTCGAACCAGCCCGAGCCGATGCCGAGGATGAGCCGCCCGCCGGAGATGTGGTCCACCGTGCGGGCCATGTCGGCCAGCAGCTCGGGGTTGCGGTAGCTGTTGCAGGTGACGAGCGCGCCGATCTCCACCCGGGACGTCGACTCCGCCCACGCGCCGAGCATCGTCCAGCACTCGAAGTGCATGCCGTCCGGGTCGCCGTAGAGCGGGTAGAAGTGGTCCCAGTTGAAGACGATGTCGGCGCCGAGGTCCTCGGCGGCCGACGCGGTGCGCCGGATGGTGTCGTAGTCGGCGTGCTGCGGCTGGAGCTGCAGGCCGATCCGGATGCGTCGTTCGGTCATGATCGCAGCCTACGACCGCCGCGGAACGTCTCGCGCGCCCAGACCGCGGCCAAGGGTGGTAGTGCGACTACCAGCCTCCGCCGCTTCGGCACCACCGCCCGCCGGGTCAGGACGTCGTAGTCCAGCGCGACGATCTCGTCGAGGATCCCCTCGTACAGCGTCAGCGCCGTCCGCACGCACGGCCGCGATTCGGGACGCAGCAACGGGACCCCGGCCTCGGCCCGCCGGTACACCGCCCGCGTCCGCGCGACGAAGTACGCCAGCGCCGCGCGGATCCGCGGATCGGGTCGCCGCGCCTCCAGCAGCGAGCGCGAGACGCCGAAGGCCGCCAGCTCCGAGGTCGGCAGGTAGAGCCGGCCGCGGTCGAGGTCCTCGCCGACGTCGCGCAGGAAGTTCGTCAGCTGGAACGCCTCGCCGAGCGCGATCGCGCCCGGCGAGGCGTCGGCCAAGGCGCCCACCGTGCCGAACACCGGCAGCATCTGCAGCCCGATCACCGCGGCCGAGCCGTACATGTACTCGCCGAGCTCGGCGAACGTCGCGTACTCGACCGGCGAAAGGTCCATCCGCATCGACTTCAGGAACGCGTCGAACAACTCACGCGAGAGGTCGTAGCGCCGCACGGTGTCGGCCAGCGCCGCGAGCACCGGATCGGCCGGCGAGCCGCCGTCGAACACGACGTCGACGAGCGCGGCGACCCGGTCCAGGGCGACCCCGGGGTCGGTGCCCGGCTCGGGGTTGTCGACCAGTTCGTCGGCCATCCGCGCGAACCCGTACAGCGTGTGCGCGGCCGGGCGGGCCCGGGCGGGCAGCAATCGCGTGGCGAGGAAGAACGTGCGCCCGTAGTGCGCGTTGATGCGGCGGCACTCGGTGTACGCGGCCCGCAGCTCCGGCGAGAGGATGCCCGCCGCGTCGAGTTCGTTCACCGGCCGGTGATCCTTTCCGCCGCCAGCCGTCCGGAGATGAGCACCGGCGGGATGCCGACACCGGGGGTGGTGCCGCAGCCGGCCAGCACGACGTTGCCCGCCGCGCGGACCAGGTTCGCCGGCCGGAACGGGCCGGTCTGCGCGAACGTGTGCGCCAGCGAGAACGGCGTCCCGGCCGCGAGCCCGCGCGCCGCCCAGTCCGCCGGGGTGATCGTCTCGTCGACGCCGAACTCGTCGCCGAACCCGGTCAGCCCGCGCGCCTCGAGCGTGCGAAGCAGCTCTTCGCGGTACGGCCCGCGGACACGTTCCCAGTCGATCGGCCCGCGACGCAGGTTCGGCGCGGGCGCGAGCACGGAGACGATCTCGCCGCCGCGCCCGGCCAGCCCGGGGTCGGTCGCCGTCGGCCGCGTGACCAGCAACGACGGGTCGCTCATCAGCTTTCCCTCGCGGATGATCTCGGCGAACGTCCGCTCCCAGGCGTCGCCGAAGAAGATCGTGTGGTGCCCGAGGTCCCACGCCTTCCCCGTCCGGCCGTGCAGGACGACGGCGGACGGCGAGTAGCGCAGCGGCACCGGCCGCCGGGGCCGCGCCCCGAGGAGCCGGTACGCCGTGCTCAGCTCGGTCGCCAGCACGACGGCGTCGCACGCGATGCGCTCGCCCGAGCGCGTCCGGACCGCCCGCACGCGTGACGAGACCCGCTCGAGCCAGGCGGCTTCGGTGCCGAAGCGCACGTCGGCGCCCGCCCGCGCGGCGGCGCCGGTCATCGCCCGGCCGATCTCGCCCATCCCGCCTTCGGGGTAGTAGACGCCGCCGACGGTGTCCATGTAGGCGATGACGCCGTACGCGCCGATCGCCCGGGCCGGGTCGAGGCCCGCGTAGAGCGCCTGGAACGAGAAGAGCCGCCGGACGCGCTCGTCGAGCAGGTAGCGGCCGATGCGCGGGCCGAGCCGGCCGAACCCGCCCAGCGCGGCGAGCTTCGCCAGCTCGGGCCGCGCCAGGTCGAGCGGCGAGTCGAAGTTCGCGGCGAGGAAGTGGTCCTTCTGCACGGCGTAGAGCTCGGTCAGCCAGCGCCGCAGCGCCCGGTAGCCCACCGCTTCGCGAGCGCCGGCGAAGGCCCGGATCTCGGCCTCCATCGCGTCGCCGTCGGTGCGCAGCGCCAGCTCCGAGCCGTCGGCGAACCGGGCCCGGTACGCCGGGTCGAGCCGGGTCAGCCGCAGGTTCTTGGCCAGCGGCTCGCCGACCGCGGCGAACGCCTCTTCCAGCAGCTCGGGCATGGTGAGCACGCTCGCGCCGGTGTCCACGGCGTTGCCGTCGAAGGTCTGCTGCCCGGCGCGGCCGCCCGGGACGTCCGCCTGGTCCAGGAGCGTGACCCGCCGTCCCGCGCCGAGCAGGTGCAGGGTCGCCGAAAGCCCGGCCAGCCCGGCCCCGATGACGACGACGTGGTCGGCCGGTCCGATGGACCTGCTGTTCCGCCGCACGTCAGTACGTCCGCTGGGTGGCCTTGACGACCAGCCCGGTCAGCGCGGCGGGCGCCGGCTCGGCCAGGTGCGCGCGCTCGAGCGCGGCCATCGCCGCCGTCGTCAGCTCGTCGATCCGCCGCTCGACGGCGTCGACCGCGCCGACCTGCTGCAGCGCCATCCGGACGGTCTCCACGCCCTCGTCCGAGAGGTCCGCGTCGCCGATCGCATCCGCGATGACGGTGGCCGCGGCCTGCTCGCCCTTCTCGGCGGCCAGCTGCAGGCCGAGCGCGACGAGCAGCGTGCGCTTGCCCTCGCGCAGGTCGTCCCCGGCGGGCTTGCCGGTGACCGACGGGTCGCCGAACACGCCCAGCAGGTCGTCGCGCAGCTGGAAGGCGACGCCGACCTCGCCGCCGAACTCCAGCAGCGTGGCGATCAGCTCGGGGGAGGCGCCGCCGAGCGCGGCGCCCAGGTGCAGCGGCCGCTGCACGGTGTAGGCGGCGGTCTTGAGCCGGTCGATCTTCAGCGCGGCCTCGGGGGAGGCGTCGCCGGTGGCCTGCGTGCGGACGTCGAGGTACTGCCCGGCGAGCACCTCGGTGCGCATCGCGCGCCAGGCCGGGCGGGCCGCGGCGAGCGTGGCGGCCGGCAGCGGCGCGTCGGCGAACATGTCGTCGGCCCAGGCCAGCGCCAGGTCGCCGACGAGCACCGCGGTGGCCAGGCCGAACGTCGCGGGGGAGCCCAGCCAGCCCTGGTCGGCGTGCAGCTTCGCGCCCGCGATGTGCACCGTCGGGAAGCCGCGGCGGGAGTCGGAGGAGTCGATCAGGTCGTCGTGGATCAGCGCGCACGCCTGGATCAGCTCGAGGCTGGACACCGCCTGCAGCACGCCCTCGGCGTCCGGGCCCGCCGGGTCGCCGCCCGCGCCGCGCCAGCCCCACCAGGCGAACGTCGGGCGCAGGCGCTTGCCACCGGTCAGCACGAACCCGCTCAGCGCGTCGATCCCGGCGGCCACGGTCGGCTCGGTCTCGACGATTTCCGCGCTCGCCCGGCCGAGGAACCCGGCCAGCGAACGCTCGACGTTGGCGGGCAGATCGGCGTCGGAAACGGGCGCGTTCATGCCCGTAATACTCGCGGAACCCGCGGGCGCGGGGGCCGCCGGGGCACCCCGATGTGGCGAATCAGACTCTGGCCGGGGCGGCCCAGAACGGGCCGGTCAGGCCCGCCTCGGCGAAGTAGGCGGCCGCGCTGTCCGGCTCGCGCCGCCGGTAGCCGCGCTCGAGCCTGCCCTCGTACCACCCGCGCGCGAGCCGCCAGAGCGTGACGAGGTCCATCACGTACCCCTTGTCCCGGCCGGTTTCCGCCAGCCAGGCGTCCACACAGGACTCGCAGCAGAAGAGCCGCTGGTTCCCGCACGTGTCCAGCACGTCGTCCCACATCCGCGCGGCGGGCACGAGGAAGTGGGCCACCTGCGTGCCGACGGGCGGCTCGGTCCGGTTCACCACCAGCGCGTGCGGCTGCCCGCAGCCCGGGCAGCGGGTCGCGACGAGCACCTCCGGCTCGTCCTCGACCAGGTGCGGGATGGCGAAGGAGTCCCACGCGCAGCCGCCCCACCACAGCGTGTGCGAGCCCATCACGGAGAAGCCGAGCGACTTCGCGGCGAACGGGTGCGCCAGGACGACGTGTTCGCACTCGTCGAGCACCAGGTGGTGGGCGGCGGCGAGGCGGTGCAGCGCCTGCTTCGCGACGGCCAGCGACCCGCCCGCGGCGTCGGCCAGCTCCGGCGCGGTCGGCGCGCGGCCGCGGTCGGCGAAGGCGTGGTAGACGGCGAGGCGCACGTCCTCGTCCCAGCTCGCGTCGTCGTACCTCATCGCTCACTCCCCGTGGTGCGGGTCCAGTCTAATCCGCCGGACCCGCTCGAAGGTGACTCGAATGACTGTCTCGCGACGCGGACGGGGGCTCCCGCATGCCGGGCGTCGGCCCTTAACATTCGGATATGACGTCGGTGATCGAGCGGTTGCGAGGAGACGGGCCGAAGTTCTCCATCGAGTTCTTCCCACCCCGGGACACGGCGGACGAGGCCGTCCTGTGGAAGGCCATCCGGGAGCTCGAGCCGTACGACCCGGCCTACATGTCGATCACCTACGGGGCCGGCGGTTCCAGCCGCGACGGCACGATCCGCAGCATCGCCCGCGTCGCGACCGAGACGACGCTGGTGCCGATGGCGCACCTGACCGCGGTCAACCACTCCGTCGCCGAGCTGCGCAACGTGATCGGCTGGTACGCCTCGGTCGGCGTCCGCAACATCCTCGCGCTGCGCGGCGACCCGCCGGGCGACGTCTACGGCGACTGGATCCCGCACCCGCAGGGCCTGATGTACGCCGAGGAGCTCGTGCAGCTCGTCCGCGAGCTGGGCGACTTCTGCGTCGGCGTCTCGGCGTCCACCTACGGCCACCCGCGCTCGCCCGACCTCGAAACCGACACCAGGTACCTGGTCCGCAAGCTCCAGGCGGGCGCGGACTTCGCGATCGCGCAGCTGTTCCACGACGCCGAGGACTTCCTGCGGCTGCGCGACCGGGTGGCCGCGACCGGCTGCGACGTCCCGGTGCTGCCCGGCGTCATGCCCCTGACGACGCTGCGGACGCTGCAGACGACGATCAAGCTGTCCGGCGCCCCGGCGCCGCGGAAGCTGCTCGACCGGCTCGAACCGCTCGCCGACGACGCCAAGGCGTTCCGCGCGGCGGGCATCGACGTCATCACGGAGCTGTGCGAGCGGCTGATCGCCGAGGGCGTGCCGAACCTGCACTTCTACACGTTCAACCGGTCGAAGGCCACGCGCGAGGTCATCGCGCGGCTCGGGCTGGTCCCGGCCCGTACGTAAGGCCGTGACACCGGGGCTTCGCCCCGGGCCGGGAGCTCTGCCGGGCCCCCGACCGAAGTCCGTACCACCCGGCACCGGTGGACCGGTAGCGTGCGGCCATGGCTTCCTCTGCTTCCGGCGACGTGCACGGGATCTGCGACCGCTACGTCGACGACTACGCGGCCGCCGACCCGGTCTCGGCGACCGCCCACGGCATCAACGGGCACGACCACCGGCTGACCGACTACTCGGCGGCCGGCTACGCCGAGCGCGCCGAACTGGCCGCGCGGGCGCACGCCGCCGTCACCGCCGCGGAGCCGCGGAACGCCGCCGAGCGGTCCGCCAAGGCCGTGTTCACCGAGCGGATCGGCCTGGAACTGGAAATCCACGAAGCCGGCCTCGACGTCGCGAGCCTCAACGTCATCTCCAGCCCGGTGCAGGAGCTGCGGATGGCGTTCGACCTGATGCCGCTCGACACCGAGCAGGACTGGTCGGTCGTCGCGGCCCGGATCGGCGAGGTGCCCCAGGCCCTGGCGGGCGTCCGCAGCGGCCTCCTCACCGCGTCCGACGCGGGGCGCGTCGCGGCGCTGCGGCAGGTCGCGAAGGTGGCGGAGCAGTGTGAGACGTGGGCGGGCCTGAAGGACGAGACGGGCTACTTCACCGAGCTCGTCGGCGGAGCGTCTTCGCAGGGCGAAGCGCTGAAGGCGGATCTCGCCCATGGTGCGCGGGCCGCCGAGGAGGCGTTCGCGGAGTTCGCCGGGTTCCTGCGGGCCGAGCTGGCGCCGAAGGCCCCGGTCAAGGACGCCGTCGGCGAGGACGTCTACCGCCTGTGGTCGCGGTACTTCGTCGGTGCCGCGCTGGACCTGCACGAGGCCTACGAGTGGGGCTGGGCGGAGTTCGCCCGGATCGAGTCCGAGATGCGCGCGGTCGCGAACCGGATCAAGGCGGGCTCGACCCCGGCGGAAGCCGCGGCGGTGCTGGACGCCGACCCGCGCTACCGCGTCCGGGGCCGCGCCGAGTTCGAAGCGTGGATGCAGCGGCTGTCCGACGACGCGCTGGAGTCGCTGCGCGGCAAGCACTTCGACATCTCCGACCGCGTGATGGCGCTGGAGTGCAAGATCGCCCCGCCGGGTGGCGGCGTCGGCGCGTACTACACGGGTCCGAGCGAGGACTTCAGCCGCCCGGGCCGGATGTGGTGGTCCCTGCCCGCCGGCCGCGACGAGTTCGTCACCTGGCGCGAAACGAGCACGGTCTACCACGAGGGAGCGCCGGGCCACCACCTCCAGATCGCGACGGCGGTGGACCAGTCGGACGCGCTGAACAAGTACCAGCGGATGATGGCGTTCACGTCGGGCCACGCGGAGGGCTGGGCCCTCTATTCGGAGCGCCTGATGGAGGAACTGGGCTACCTCGCCGACGACGGCGACCTGCTGGGCATGCTGTCGGAGCAGCTGTTCCGCGCCGCCCGGGTGGTCGTCGACCTCGGCATGCACCTGGAGCTGCCGATCCCGGCCGGTACGGGCTTCCACGAGGGCTCCCGCTGGACGCCGGAGCTGGGGCTGGAGTTCATGCTGACCCGCACGATCACCGACCAGGCCCACATCCGCGACGAGATCGACCGGTACCTGGGCTGGCCCGGCCAGGCCCCGGCGTACAAGATCGGCGAGCGCCTCTGGCTGGCGGCCCGGTCGGAAGCGCAGGCTCGCGCGGGAGCGGCGTTCGACATCAAGCGGTTCCACACGGAGGCCTTGAAGCTGGGCGGCATGGGGCTGGACACGCTCCGGGAGCAGCTGGCGCACCTGGACTGAGGCGTTCTCGATTCCGCGCCCGGAGGTTAGAATCACGACGGAGGGTCCGGAGCGCACCCCGTGCGCGGCTTGTCACCAAGCGGGTCCAGACGGCCGAAGGCGACCGGGCGGACCCGGACCGCCGCCGAAGGACACCAGACACCACAACCGAAGACGACTTCAACCCCACCATCGGTACCGGGACCGATGGCGCGATCGGTGAGGTCAAGTTGAGTCTCGGTTCCTGGGTGGCCGCCCCCCTCTACGTGGTCCTTTGCCTCGCGGCGTGTTTCGTCGCCGCGTTGCCGGTGTGCGCGTACATCGCGAAGAAACGCGGCCCGGAAGGTTTGCGCGCCTTCGCCGAAGTGGTGCGCGCCTTCTGGGGACGGAAGTCCTGAGCCCGAGCGGGCGGAGGTCGCGGGAAGAAGTCCTGAGGCCTGCGCCCGTCCACCCCGCGGGAAAACCCGTCGCCCTCACCCGAGGCGCATCGGTAGGTTCACCTCATGCGACGAATCCTCTTCGTCACCCCGCCGCCCCGCGCCTGAGCGGGGTGGTCCTTCGCCGCGTGGCCTCCAGGGCCCGCGGCTGACTTTCGTGCGCACCGCCCCGCGTCGTCGAACTCCCGATCCCTTCGACGCAGGAGCGTTCTCTTGGTGTCTTTGCCCACGCGCGCCCGTTCTTCGGCCGCGCTCGTCTTCGCCGGTGTCCTCTGGGGCACCGGCGGTCTCGCCGGCTCACTGCTCGGCGCACTCACCGGTCTCCACCCGATCGCCGTCGCCGCCTACCGGCTGCTCGTCGGCGGCGGGTTCGCGACCCTGTTCGTCCTCCTGAACGGGGGCACCCTTCCGCGCACCCGCGCGGCGGTCAGGCGGATCCTCGCCGTCGGCGGGCTGTTCGCGCTGTTCCAGGCGAGCTACTTCGCCGCCGTCGCGCTCAGCTCGGTCAGCATCGCGACGATGACCACGATCGGCGCCGCCCCCGTCGTGGTCACCCTCGCCGGGCGGCGGAAACCGGGCCCCTGGACGCTCGTCTCCGTGGCCGGCACCCTCGCCGGACTGGCGCTGCTCCAGTGGTCACCGGGCGAAGCGACTTCGGTCGGCGGCCTCGGCTTCGCGCTGCTCGCGGCGGCCGGCTTCGCGATGTTGACGCTGCTCACCGCGAAGCCGGTCGAGGGGCTGGAGCCGCTGCCCACGACGGCGTTCGGCTGCCTGACCGGCGGCCTGCTGCTCACGCCGCTCGCGAGCTGGTCCGGCATGGCGCTCCCGCTGCACGCGGACGTCCTCGCGGTGGCCTGCTACCTGGGCGCCGTCCCGACCGCGCTCGCCTACGCCGCGTACCTGCGCGGGCTGGCGGACGCGCACCCCGTGCTGGGCGCGCTGTCGGCGGTCCTGGAACCGCTGACGGCGGCGGTGCTGTCCGCGGTGCTGTTCGGCGAGCGGCTGAGCGGCGCCGCGTGGTGCGGCGCGGCCGTTCTGGTCGCGGCGCTGGCGGTCGGTTACTGGCGGCCCGAGCCGAGGTGAACCACGGCGCTGCCCCTCAGCGCGGCTCGAGGGGCAGCGCCCGCCCGAGGATCGCGAACGGCCGCGGGTCGCCGGCGAAGTGGTAGTCGCGCAGGACGTCGACGAAGCCGGTGCGGCGGTAGAGCTTCCACGCCCGGCTGGTGCCCTCGGGCGTCGACAGCAGCACGTTCGCGCTCGGCACGCCCTCCAGGAGGCCGCGCAGCAGGTCCTCGCCGATCTGGTGGCCCTGGTTCTCCGGCCGGACGTGGATCTCCGTCAGCTCGAAGTAGTCCGACAGCCAGCGGTCGGCCTCGGCGGGCCCGGACCGGCGGCTCAGGCCGTGGCGCACCTGCTCGTGCCACCACTGCCCGGCCCGGCCGCGGTAGCCGTAGGCCAGCCCGAGCAGGACGTCGTCGGCGTCGAGGGCGGCCATGCAGCGCCAGCCCTCACGCAGGGCGTGGGTGAGCCACATCGGCGCGCGCTGCTCGGCGGTGCCCGCCGGGTACCGCATCGCCCGGACGTAGATGTCGAGGGCTTCGGGCAGGCGTGCGCGGAACTCGTCCGCGGAGAGCTGGACGTAGCGGGAGCAGCCGGCGGGCATCGCGGTCACGGCTGTCCATCTTCCTCCGCGCCGCCGAGCGCGCCCGGGGTGCCCCCGGTCAAGGCCACCAGGTCCGCGAACGTGGTGGGGAAGACGGTCTTCGGGTGCCCGGCCGCGGCCCACACGACGTCGTGGGCGCGCAGGGCGGTGTCGACGAGCGTGGGCAGCGGCCGCGGGTGCCCCACCGGCGCGACGCCGCCGATCGGCTGCCCGGTGTGCGCCCGCACGAAATCGGCGTCGGCCTTGCCGATTTCACCGCCGATTTCGTGCCCGGCCAGGCGGGCGAGGGTGGCCGGGTCGGCGCGGTGGGCGCCGGAGGTCAGGGCGAGGAGCGCGTTTTTGTCGGACCCCAGGCGGAAGATGAGGCTGTTGGCGATGGCCCCCACGGGCACGCCGAGTGCGTCGGCCGCCTGAGCGGCGGTCCGGACCTCGGCGGGCAGCACGCGGATGCCCTCGGCGGCGGCGTGCTGCCCGGCCTCGGCCAGCGCGGCCGCCACCTTGGCGACGGCGGGGTGGTCCAGCGAACTCATGAGCCTTATGAGATCACGCCACCGGACCGGTGTCCCGCGGGATTCCACCCCTGGGGTTGAGCGGACGCCGGGTCCGGGGTTACTCTGGAAATTGTTCGAACAGACGTTCGACATCTGGTGAGCGCGCACCGGTCAGGTGCCCGGTACCGGGGCGGGGGAAGCGCCACGGCACCGGGCCCCCGATCGGGCTCACCCCGCGCAGGAGGAGGGTCGTCATGTCCGTCAAGGTCGTGTCCCCCACGGATCCCGGGCAGCCACAGCTGCCCATGACGCTGCGCCCGCCGACCGCAACGCCCGAACCCGAGCGGCGGGTGCCCCAGCGCCCCCGGTCGACGCCGGCGGCCGACGCGGAAGCCGTGCAGGCCGAGCTCCCGATGCCCCTGCGCCCGCCCACCGCCACGGCCGAAGCCGAGTCGCCGGCCTCCCTTCGCCCAGCCGATGCCGGGCAGCTTCAGGTGCCGATGCCGATGCGCTCGGCCGCCGCGGAAGCCGCGCAGTCTCAGCTGCCGATGCCGCCGCGCTCGGCCACCTCAGGAGCTGGGCAGCCCGAGGCGCCGATGCCGCCGCGCTCGTCCGCCGCGGAAGCCGAGAGGTCCCAGCTGCCGAAGCGTGCGCCCGTCGCGGACCATCGGCAGCCGCAGCTGCCCCTGTCGCCGCGCCAGTCCGCCGCGGACGCCCGGCGGTCGCAAGCGCCGATGCCGCGGCCTCCCGTCGTCGAGCACCAGCAGCTCTCCATGCCGCTTCGCCCGCCTGCCCCGCCGGCGGCGGCCGGTCTGCTCGCGCAGGCTCGGCGCGGGCTCGCCGAGGCCGAACGGGAAACCAACCCCGCCGAACGGTTCATCGGCGCCTACCTCGCGGCCCTGCGCGGCGCCGCCGCGGTGCTCGCCGCCCGGGGGCGGCCGCACCGGGGGCGCGCGCGGCCGGCCAGCACCTGGGTGCTGCTCGACTCCGTCGCCCCCGAGCTGCGGGAGTGGTCCGCCTTCTTCGCGAGCAACTCGGCCACCCGCGCCGCCGCGCAGGCCGGGATCACCGGCAAGGTCACCGGCGAATCGGCCGCCGAGCTGGTGCGCACCGCCACGCCGTTCCTGGAGCTGGTCCGCCGCCTCGTGCACGGCCTGCCGATCACCGGGGAAGCCCATGTCGCGTGAGCACGGCCTGGTCGACCCGGGACGGCTGCTCACGGCGTTGGGGATCGAAGGCAGGACACTGGCCGAAGCGGTGCACGCGGCGCCCCTCGAGGCGCCCGTGCCCGCCTGCCCGGGCTGGTCGCTCGGCGAGGTGGCCCGGCACGTCGGGAGCCTCTACCGGATGGTCCGGCGCCGCCTGACCGACGGCCGCGGCCCCGAAGACTGGCAGCGCGACCCCGAACCGGGCCAGAGCCTGGCGCAGTTCCTGGAGACGGGCCTCGCCGGACTGCTCGACGAGCTGGCCGCGCACGACCCGGAGGAACGCGCCGACACCTGGTGGCCGGCCGATCCGACGTATGGGTTCTGGCGGCGGCGGATGCTGCACGAGACGGTGATCCACCGCGTCGACGTCGAGCAGGCGGCGGGAGCGGATTCGCGCGGGATCTCCGAAGACATCGCGCTCGACGGCATCGACGAGGCCCTCACCCTGTGGTTCGGCCAGAAGCTGCCGATGCTGGGCCTGACCGGCACGAAGGCGGGCTCGGTCGGTGTGCGCGCCGGCGCCCACAGCTGGATCGCGCGGGCCGGACCCGAGACCACGGAGGCCTGGCGCTGTTCGGCCGAGGAGGCCGAGGCCGCGGACGACGTCGTCACGGCCGAACCCGGGCGGCTCTACCTGTGGCTCTGGGGCCGGGCGTCCCTGACCGCGGTGACCGTGCGGGGCGTGCACGACCAGGCCGCCCAGCTCTGGGCGCTGCTGCGGCTCGCGACCCGATGAACCGGCCGGTGGGGAAGCCGAACCGGAACTGTCGGGGGTGGCGGTTAGCCTGCGGCGCATGGACACGCGCCTGGTGAACCTGGTGATCGACGCGGCGCGGCCGAGGGTCGTGGCGGACTTCTGGGCCGCGCTCCTCGGCTGGCGCGTCGCGGCGGAGACGCCGGAGGAGGTCGACGTCCGCGCCCCGGAGACCGACGGCTGGGACCTGGACCTGGTCTTCGTCCCGGTGCCCGAGCCCAAGGAGGTGAAGAACCGGATCCACCTGGACCTGGCGAGCACGACGGCCGAGCACCAGGCCTCCCTGGTCGAACGCGCCCTGGAGCTGGGCGGGCGCCGGGTCGACCTCGGGCAGGGCGCGGTGCCGTGGGTGGTGCTGGCGGATCCGGAGGGCAACGAGTTCTGCGCCCTCGAGCCCCGGGAGCAGTACGCGGAGTCGGGCGCGGTGGCATCGATCCTGGTCGACGCCCACGACCCGGCGGCCCTGGCGGACTTCTGGACGCGGATCACGGGGTGGCCGATCCAGTCCCGGCAGGGTGACGCCCTGGTCGGCCTGCGTGCACCGTCGGGCCGCGGGCCGTGGCTGGAGTTCCTCCGCAACGCCGACGTGAAGCGGGTCAAGAACCGGCTGCACCTGGACATCGCACCCCCGGCGGGCACCGACCACGCGGCGGCGGTGGCCGAGGTCGTGGCAGCGGGGGCGACGCCGGCAGATCCGGGTGGTGCATCGTTGCCGTGGCGCGTGCTGACGGATTTGGAGGGCAACGAGTTCTGCGTGCTGACCCCGCGGTGACCCGGCGGCCGGTGCGCGTTCTCGGGGGCGGGATCCCGCGCCCCGGCGGCATCCGTGGCGCGGTGTGCGCTGCGTTCGTTTGCGCGGGTCATCTCGGCCGGCTCGCCGACGGCATCCGTGGCTCGATCGGTGCGCGGCCCGGCCAATGCCCGGTGCTGGGCGGCCTGGGCCTCGTGATGCGGGTCCCGTCGCCCGATGCGGGAGGCGCTAGGCGTGTTTCGCCCGGGTTGCCCGGCCGCCGCGAACGCTGACCTGCGCGAAACACCGGCGTCCTGGGGCGGCAACAACCGCGCGGGACTGTGGACGGCATGGAGACCTCCAGAGCGTTGCCCCAGCAGAGCCGGACGGCCGTCGTCGAGGAGCCCGCCACCCCGTCCGCGTGGCGGGTGCGGATCCGGATGCACGACCACCCGGGCACCCTCGCCCGCATCGCCATCCGGCTCGCCGACCTCGAGTGCAACATCCTCGGCCTGTCCGTGCTGCCGGTGCCCGGCGGAGTGCTCGACGAGATCGTGCTCCGCCCCGCGACCGGCCTGCCGCGGCGCCACCTGGTCGACGCCATCCGCGCCGAGGGCTGCGAATGCACCGCGATCATCGACGCCGACGTCCACGAGCTGGTCGACCCGTCCGCGTCGACGCTGCTCGCGGCCCGCCGTGCGATCGACGACCCGGCCCGCCTCGCCGACGTGCTGAAGGATGTGCTGGCCGCCGATGTCGTGACGCTCGTCCCCGCCGCCGAGGCCAACCCGGTCCGCACCGAGAGCGGGCACCGGGCGGTGTTCGAGCTGGGCGGTGGCAGCGCGCTCGTGGCGCGCCGCCAGTGGGCGCCGTTCGTGCAGCTGGAGCTGACGCGCGCCGAAGCGCTGGTGGCGCTGCTCACCGCGGCGAGCCGGAACGTCGCCGGGCCGATCGTGCTCGACCGCCCGGACGGCGCCGCGATCGTCCTGCGCAAGGGCGTCCCCGGCGACGCCGACGCGGTGTCCGGCCTGCACCGACGCTGCTCCATGGCGACGCTCTTCCGCCGCTATCACACAGGAGTGCGGACGGTGCCGCGCCGCTGGCTGCACCGGCTGCTGGTGCCCCCGCGCGGTACCAGCGTGCTGGCAGTCTTCGGCCGCGAGGTGATCGGCTTGGCGCAGCTCATCCCGGTGGCGTCCGGGGGAGCCGAGATCTCCCTCTTGGTGGAGGACGACTGGCAGCAGCAGGGCATCGGCACGGCACTCCTGGCCCGGCTCGCGGTGCTGGCGGAGGCGCAGGGCATCACGGAGCTGTCGGCGGACTGCCTGGCCGGCGACGACGTGATGCCCCGCACCGCGGCCCGCGCGGGCTTGCGCACGGAACGCGGCGTAGAGGACGGCGCCAAGCTGCGGCTGTTCCTGCCCGCTTGAGCTGGTTCAGCGCAGGGGAGGACGGCGGTTCAGCGCCTGCTTGAGCCGGGAAGGCCGTGCTTCGGCGCCTTCTTGCGCCGCGAAACGGCGCCAGGCTGCGGTTGTGCCTCGGCCTGAGGTGGGTCAGCGCTTCCAGAACCAGTCTTTGTCCCGCGCTTCGCGCATTGCCGTCTTCTTGCGGTCGGCGGTGAGGCGGTCCAGGTAGAGAATGCCGTCGAGGTGGTCGGTTTCGTGCTGCAGGCACTGGGCCAGCACGTCCTCGCCTTCGACCTCGATCGGCTCGTTGTGCACGTCCACGCCCCGGACCTTCGCGTGCTTCGCCCGCTTCGTGGGGAACCACAGCTCCGGCACCGACAGGCAGCCCTCGTCGATCTCGTGGGTTTCCTCGGACAGCTCGACGATCTCGGGGTTGATCACGTATCCGGTCAGCCCGGCGACGTCGTAGCTGAAAACGCGCAGCCCGACCCCGATCTGCGGTGCCGCCAGCCCGGCTCGCCCCGCCGGCTTGACCGAGTCGAGCAGGTCGCGTACCAGCGCCTCGAGTTTCGCGTCGAACACGGTGACCGGGTCGCAGACGGACTTGAGGATCGGGTCCCCGAAATAGCGCAGTTCGCGCATCGCCATGAGCAGAACATCCTTCGTGCGTGTCGGACTGGCAGCTTAGGCCAGCCCGGCACCCGGCTGCCGGGGAATCGGCAACTCCCGACCCCCGGCACAGCGACAGCCTCAGGCTCGCAGGCGCAGACCCGAGGGGGTCGCCCGGAAACCGGCCTCCCGGAGCACTTCCGCCAGTTCCGACGTCAACGCCTGCTCGCCGTCCGCGCGCTGGACCGCCAGCTGGCCCAGCCAGCCCTCCCGCACCGCCGCCGACAAGGCCTGCGCCGCCTCCGACAGGGGTTGGCGATCCTCGGTGAAGCTCAGCAGTGACCGGCCTCCTCGCTCGACGTACAGCGCCGGCACGCCGTCCACCAGCACCGCCAGGGCGCCGGCCTTGCGGGCGGGACGGTGTTTCGTGTCGCCGGTCGCCGCCGGCCAGGGGAGGGCCGCGCCGTAGGGCTGGGCCGGGTCCGCTGCCGCCAGGACCACCGCGCGGCCGGGCGCCGGACGGCCCGGGCCGGACAGCGCGCGCAGCCGGTCCACCGCGCCCTTCGCCGCGAACTGGGCCGCGCCCAGCCCTTCGACGACGTAGCCGCGGATCACCTGGCCGGTGTCCTCCATGCCGCGGAGCACCTTGTAGATCCCGGAAAACCCGCCGGTGACGCGCTCGGTGTCCAGCGCGCCGCGGGTCAGGACGCCGTGGCGCTCCAGGAACGCCTCCGTCCGCGCGTGGGCCCGCCGGGTCGCGTCGGTCTCGCGGACCGGGGTCAGCGCCCACCGGCCGGCGACGGTCGGTGGCCCGGACCGCGACGGCATCTGCGGCCGCCCCGCCCGCAGCCGCGCGTACCGGCCGCGGGGCGCCTGCCGCCGGGGTTTGTGCGCCCCGTGCCCGGCGACCTGGGCCCGCAATGGTCCCAGCGTGTCGCCCGTGACCAGCCCGGCCCACACGAGGTCCCACAGCGCCGCCACGACTTCGGCGTCGTTCGGCGCCTTGTCCACCAGCACGGTCGCGCGGTCCACCAGCTGGCGGAAGAACAGCGCGCCACCCTCCAAAGTGGACACGAGCGCGTCGTGCAGCGGGCCGGTCGGGATGTCCTCGACGACCTCCGGCAGCAGCAGATCGGCGACGTCCGTGGGCGCGAGGGCGATCCACCCGTCCCCACCGGACAGCGCACCGCAGCCCGCCCACGTGACCTCGCCCGCGGTCGTCAGCTCGTCCAGCAGTGCGGGGGAGTAGCCCGGCAGCCGCCCGGGCAGGATCAGCGACTCCACCGCGCTCGCCGGCAACGGCGCCCCGGCGAGCTGTTCGACCACCGACAGCACGTCGTCCGCCGTCGGTGCCGTCCGGACGCGCCCGCCGAACCCGTGCCACGCCGGCAGGAACCGGCCCAGCGCCGCCGGTTCGACCGGCTCCACCTCGGCCCGCAGCTTCGCCAGCGACGCCCGCCGCAGCCGCCGCAGGACCGCGGAATCGCAGTATTCGACACCCACGCCGTGCGTGTCCGGATGCCCGATCGGGCTCAGCTCGCCGCGCACCAGGCGGCCTTCCCCGGTCATCCGGTCGAGGACGCCGGTGACGACCGCCGTGCCGAGCCCGAACCGCGCGGCCGCGGCCGCCGCGGCGAACGGGCCCCGGCTCCGGGCGTAGCGCGACAGCAGGTCGCCGAGCGGGTCCGCGACCGGTTCGGTGAACGCTTCGGGCACGCCCACCGGCAGCGCGGTGCCCAGCGCGTCGCGGACCCGGCCCGCGTCCTCGATCGCCAGGAACCGTTCCGTACCGCCGATCCGGACCCGGATCGCCCGGCGCGCCGACTCCAGCTCGGTGAGCCATTCCGCCTGGATCCCGCGTTCGGCGGCCTCCTCGACGGTCAGGTCGCCGAGGAACCGCAGCAGGTCGGCGGCGTCTTCGGCCGAGCGCGCGTGCCGGTCGGGCTCGAGCCGCTGCAGCGACCGTTCGACTTCGGTGACCGCCTCGGGATCGAGCAGTTCGCGGATCGCCTCGGTGCCGAGGAGCTCCGCCAGCAGCGCCGAATCCAGCGACAGCGCGGCCGCCCGCCGCTCGGCCAGCGGCGCGTCGGTCTCGTACAGGAACATCCCGACGTAGCCGAAGAGCAGGCTGCGCGCGAACGGCGACGGGGCCGGCGTTTCGACCTCCACCAGCCGGACCTTCCGCGCCCGGACGTCGGCCATCAGCTCACGCAGGCCGCCCACGTCGTAGACGTCCTGTAGGACCTCCCGCATCGCCTCCAGCACGACCGGGAACCGTTCGTACTTCGCCGCGACCGACAGCAGCTGCGACGCGCGTTGCCGCTGCTGCCACAGCGGGGTGCGGCGCCGCGGGTCCCGGCGCGGCAGCAGGAGCGACCGCGCCGCGCACTCGCGGAACCGCGCCGCGAACACGGCCGAGCCGCCGACCTCGGCGACGATCAGCTGCTCGACCTCTTCGGGATCGAGCAGGATGTCGTCCGCGCCGATGGTCACGTCACCGCCTTCGGCGTCCAGCGCGTCCGGCAGCCGCAGCACGATGCCGTCGTCGGAGTGCGCGATCTGCGCGTCGACCCCGCGGTTCTCCCGCAGCCGCGCGGCGATCGCCAGCGCCCACGGCGCGTTCACCTGCGCGCCGAACGGCGAGTGCACGACGATCCGCCAGTCGCCCAGCTCGTCGCGGTAGCGCTCCAGCAGGATCGTCCGGTCGTTCGGCACGTGCCGCGTGGCGGACTTCTGCTCGGCGAGGTAGGTGAGGAGGTTGTCGCACGCCCGCTCGTCCAGCCCGGCCGCTTCGGCTCGCGCGCGCGCCTTCTGGTCATCCGAAGTGGACAGTTCGCGGACGAACTTGCCCAGCGCCCGGCCGAGTTCCAGCGGACGGCCCGGGGCGTCGCCCTTCCAGAACGGCATCCGCGCCGGTTCGCCCGGTGCGGGCACCACGATGACCCGGTCGTGGGTGATGTCGGTGATCCGCCACGAGGACGTGCCCAGCAGGATGGTGTCGCCGACCCGCGACTCGTAGACCATCTCCTCGTCGAACTCGCCGACGCGCGAGCCGGGCTTGTCGTCCGCGCCCGGGGTCATCACGGTGAACAGGCCGCGGTCGGGGATGGTGCCGCCCGAGGTCACGGCCAGCCGCTGCGATCCCGGCCGGCCGCGCAGCTCACCGCTGATGCGGTCCCAGGTGATCCGCGCCCGCAGCTCGCCGAACTCCTCGCTCGGGTACCGGCCCGCGAGCATGTCGAGCACCGCGTGCAGCGCGTCGTCCGGCAGCGATGCGAACGGCGCCGCCCGCCGCACCAGCGCCGCGAGGTCCGGCACCGTCCACGGCTCCAAGGCCACCATCGCGACCACGTGCTGCGCCAGAACGTCCAGGGGGTTGCGCGGGTAGCGCACCGCCTCGATCGCCCCGCTCGCCATCCGTTCCGCGACCACCGCGCAGGAGACGAGGTCGCCCCGGAACTTGGGGAACATCACCCCGGACGACACCGCGCCGACCTGGTGCCCGGCCCGGCCGACGCGCTGGAGCCCGGACGCCACCGTCGGCGGCGCCTCGATCTGCACCACCAGGTCGACCGCGCCCATGTCGATGCCCAGCTCCAGCGAGGACGTCGCCACCACGCACGGCAGCCGCCCGGACTTGAGGTCCTCCTCGACGTGCGTGCGCTGCTCCCGCGACATCGACCCGTGGTGCGCCCGGGCGATCACCGGCGGTGCGCCCGTGGTCACCCCGGACTGCCCGACGGCTTCGGCCGGGAACGCGTCGGCCGGCGTGAGTTCGGTCTGCTCCGCCGCCAGTTCGTTCAGGCGGGCGGTCATCCGCTCGGTGAGCCGCCGGGAGTTGGCGAACACGATGGTCGAGCGGTGCGCGCGGATCAGGGTCAGCACCCGTTCCTCGACCGCCGGCCAGATCGACGGCCGCTGCACGGGGTTGCCTGCCATCTCCTCGAGCGTGCCCAGGCCGCCCGGCGCGATGCCTCCGGGCGGGAACGCCTCGGTCAGCGACTCCAACGACTCCAGCGAGTCCGGAGACTTCAACGACTCCAGCGCGTCGAGCGGGCTCGGCGCCGGACCGCTGCGGGGGGCGTCGAGGTTGCTCATGTCCTCGACCGGGACCTCGACGCGGACCTCGATGGTCTTCGCCAGCTTCGGCTGGACCACGCGCACCGGGCGACCGCCGGCCAGGAACGCGCTCACCTCGTCGACCGGGCGGACCGTCGCCGACAGGCCGATCCGCTGCGCCGGCTTCGGCAGCAGCGCATCCAGCCGCTCCAGCGACAGCGCGAGGTGCGCGCCGCGCTTGCCGCCGGCCACCGCGTGCACCTCGTCGACGATCACGGTCTCGACCCCGCGCAGGGACTCCCGCGCCGAGGACGTGAGGATCAGGAACAGCGACTCCGGCGTGGTCACCAGCACGTCCGGCGGGGTCTTGCCGAACGTGCGGCGCTCGGCCGCGGTGGTGTCGCCGGTGCGCATGCCCACCTCGATCTCGGGCACCGGCAGCCCGAGCCGCCGGGTCGCCTGCGAGATCCCCGCGAGCGGGGCGCGCAGGTTCCGCTGGACGTCGACCGCGAGGGCCTTCAGCGGCGAGACGTAGAGGATCCGGCAGCGCTTGGTGGCTTCCGCCGGCGGCGGCTCCACCGAGAGCCGGTCCAGCGCCCAGAGGAACGCGGACAGGGTCTTGCCGGAACCGGTCGGCGCCACGACCAGGGCGTGCTCGCCCGCGTGCGCGGCCCGCCAGGCTCCTTCCTGCGCCGCGGTGGGCGCGGCGAAGGCCCCCGCGAACCAGTCGCGGGTCGCGGGGGAGAAGAGGTCGAGCACGTCAGTGGCCACGTCGTCCATGATGCGCGGCACCACCGACAGTTTCCGACTTGCCGGCCAGGATCACGCTCTCGGCGAACCGCGGGTGCGTCACGTCGACCCGGGGTTCGTCGGTGATCAGCCGGTAGTCGCGGTCCAGCGGTGCCCAGTAGGAAAAAGGGGCCTGGTCCAGCTTGGAGTGGTCGGCCAGCACGTACGCCTCGCCGCCCGCGTGCAGCATCGCGTGCTTGACCACCGACTGCTCCAGTGACGGGCAGCACAGCCCCCGGCCGGCGACCACGCCGTCCGCACCCAGGAACACCCGATCGGGTGAGATGTGCCGCAGCTGGGCCAGCACGCTTTCGCCGAGGATCGCCTCGTTGGGGTGCCGCACCCGGCCGCCGAGGACGATGAGGTCGATGCCGGCGAAGCCGGCGAGCTCGCGGATCGCGGTGACGCCGTTGGTCACCACGGTCAGCCCCTCGCGGTGGGCGAGGTGGCGGGCCAGCCTGCCGGTGGTCGTGCCGGCGTCGAGCAGCACGACCTCACCGTCCCGCACCAGCGCGGCGGCTTCCCGGGCGATGGCGTCCTTCGCCGCCGCGTGCTCGCGGTCCTTCTCGTGCGGGCTGCGTTCGGTGTCGAGCGCGCCGCCGTAGGTGCGGACGACGTGCCCCGCGCCGGCGAGCGAGGCGAGGTCACGGCGGATCGTCGACTCCGAGACGCCGAACTCCTCGGCCAGCTCGGCGATGCCGCCCGCGCCGTCACGGACGGCTTCGAGCAGCATCGCGCGCCGGTCACGGGTTCCTGGTCGCGGCTGGGACATGCGCCGAGTCTTCCAAGTCGTCAGCGGGGACGGGTTTCAGCCCGAAGAACGCCAGGCCGGCGGCCACGGCGAGGAACGCGGCCAGTACGACGAACCCGGTGGTCGCGCTGCCGGTGACGTCGGTGAGCCAGCCGACCAGGTAGGGCCCGGCGAACCCGCCGAGGTTGCCGAGGGCGTTGATCAGGCCCATCGCCACGGCGACGACCTCGATGCCGAGGAGCCGGCTGGGGATGGCCCAGAACGGCCCGTACGGCATGTAGACGCCGGTCGCCACGACGCAGAGCAGCACCAGCTGGACGACCGGTGGCCAGTGCACGAGGTTGCCCAGCAGCAGCCCGGCGATCGCGACGAGCAGCGGCACCGTGACCGCGAGCCGCCGGTTGCCGGTCCGGTCCGACCAGTGCGCGCACGCGACCATCCCGGCCAGCGCCAGGACGTACGGGATGGCCGACAGGAAGCCCACGGACGTCGCCGAGCCGCCCGTCATCGTCTTCACCACCGACGGCAGCCACAAGCTGAACCCGTAGAAGCCCGTGATCCAGAAGAAGTAGATCCCGATCAGCAGCAGCACCTGCCGGTTCGTCAGCGCCTGCCGGTAGCCCTGCTTCGCGAACGCCGGTTTGGCGTCCTCTTCGGCCTTCAGGGTGCTTTCGAGGTACTCGCGTTCCGCCGCGGAGATCCACCGCGCCCGCGCCGGGCGGTCCGCCACCGCGAACCACCAGACGACCGCCCACAGCAGGGGTGGCAGGCCCTGGAGCACGAACACCCAGCGCCAGGACATGTGGTCGAGCATGAACCCGGACAGCGGCGACATGAGGATCGCCGAGATCGGCAGGCACGTCATCCACAACGCGTTCGCCCGCGCCCGCTCCGCCTGCGGGAACCACGACGCCAGCAGGATCAGCACCGCGGGCCACACACCACCTTCGAACAGCCCGAGCAGCAGCCGCGCCAGGTGCAGCTGGGTTTCGTTCCGCACCAGACCGCACAGAACGGCCGCGAACGCCCACGCGATCATCAGCAGCAGCACCGTCTTGCGGGCGCTCCACTTGGCGGCCAGCACCGCCGCGGGGATCTGCAGCACGAGGTAGCCGACGAAGAAGATGCCGCTCGCCAGCCCCTTCGCGCTGGCGGACAACGGGAAGTCGTCGCCGATGTAGGGCAGGATCACCGCGACGTTCGTGCGGTCGAGGTAGGCCAGCATGTACATGACCACCGCGACCGGGATGACGTACGCCCACCGTTTGCGGGGCACTCCCGCCGTCACCGTCACCGTCACCGCCGCCGTCACCGGCTCGGCGGGTAGATGGCGGGCAGCTTGCGGGCGTACGGCGCCAGGGTCGCCGCGGCCTTGAACGCCGCGCGCATCGTGCCGTGCGACGCCCGGCCGGTGCCGGCGATGTCGAACGCCGTGCCGTGGTCGACCGACGTGCGCAGGATCGGCAGGCCGACCGTCACCGAGACCGTGCCGTCGAAGTCGTACGTCTTCGACGCGATGTGCCCCTGGTCGTGGTAGAGCGAGAGCACGCCGTCGAACCGGCCCTGGATCCCTTGGTGGAACACGGAGTCCGCGGGGATCGGGCCGACCACGTCGAGCCCGGCCGCCCGCGCGGCGGCGACCGCGGGGGCGATCGCGACGATCTCTTCGTCGCCGAACTTGCCGTTTTCGCCGCCGTGCGGGTTCAGCGCCGCCACGGCCAGTCTCGGTTTTTCCGTGCCGAACACCTCCAGCGCCGTGTAGGCCTCGCGGATCGCGTGCTCGATGTTTTCCCGGGTGATCCGGTCGAGCGCCTCGCGCAGGGAAAGGTGCCGGGTGGCGAAGAAGATCTTCAGCCCCGACACCCAGAACATCGTGTTGAACCGGGTCGACCCGGTCAGCTGGCCGAGCATCTCGGTGTGCCCGAGGTGCTGCGAGCCGGCCGCCCAGATCGCCTCCTTGTTGATCGGCGCGGTCACGATCGCGTCGACCTCGCCGGCCAGCGCGAGCCGGGTGGCGACCTCGATCGCCCCGACCGCCGCGGCTCCGGCGGTCGCGTTCACCTCGCCCCACGGCAGGTCTTCGGTGACCACGCCGAGGTTGAGCACGTCGATCACGCCGGTGGTGAAGCGCGCGTCGGCGACCGTGGCGATCGGGTTGATCTCCACGGACAGGCCCAGGTGGCGGGCGACGCGGTCGAGCACGACCGCGTCCCCGACCGCGACCCCGCGCGCCATCTGCAGGGACTCGGGCTCGGCCAGGGTCTTCAGGGTGATCTCCGGGCCGATGCCCACGGGGTCGCCGAGGGTGACGGCGAGGATCGGGAGGTCGCTCACGGGTTCTTCCTTCCGGTGGCCAGGACGTGGTTCAGGTGTTCCAGGCAGGCGGCTGTGACAACCGAGGCTTCGCCTCGGGTCGGGGGCTTCGCCACCCGGACCCCCGAAAAGCGTCAGTTCGACGGGCCCGGCGAGCTCGATGGCGTGGCGGACCGCCTCGGCGGCGTGTGCCGGCCGGGCGTGCCGGGTACCCAGGTTGATCACGAGCGCGTCGATCCCGCTGTCCGGGCGGAGACAGGGCGCGAGTGGCGCCTTGACGGACACCGCGCGCAGCCCGAAGCGGGCGGACAGCGCTCCGGTCGCGTTCGAGCCGGCCAGGTCGTCCCCGAGGACGAGCAGCTTCGGCATCCCACGCTCCCTTGCGCAAATCGTGCAACTCGGTTGACCGAACTGCGCAACTATCGTGCCCCGGGATCGGCCGCCGCGTCAAGGAGCAGTGACTTTCGCGGGTCCGCACGCACGGTCACCGCGCGCATGGCAGCATCACCGCGAACGCCGCCAAGGCGTGTTTCGCGAAGGGGAGTGCTGTGCGGATCCTGTCGGTGGACCTCGGGACGTCCAACACCGTCGCCGTGCTTTCGGCGCACGGAAGGCCGCCCAGGGTCGTCGAAGTGGACGGCTCGGCCAACATGCCGTCGGCGGTCTTCGCCACCGAAGAGGGCACGATCATGGTCGGCCGCGACGCCGAGCGCCGCGCCCGCCTCGACCCGACGCGCTTCGAACCGAACCCCAAGCGCCGCATCGACGAGCAGACCCTGCTGCTCGGCACCGACGTCGTCCCGGTCACCGAGGCGCTCGCCGCCATCCTGCGCCGCGTGCTCGAAGAGACGTCCCGCCAGCTCGGCGGCGAGCAGCCCGACGAGGTCCGGCTGACCCACCCCGCGCAGTGGGGCCAGACCCGCCGCAACGTCCTGATGTCCGCCGCCCGGCTCGCCGGGATGGGTCCGAACATCCTGCTGGTGCCCGAGCCGGTCGCCGCGGCGGCGCACTTCGCGTCGTTCCCCGGCAAGGCGCTGGCCCCCGGCCAGGCCCTCGCGGTCTACGACCTCGGCGCGGGCACCTTCGACGTCGCCGTCGTCGGCGCCACCCAGAACGGCTTCACCGTGCTCGCCGAGGACGGCCTGCCCGACCTCGGCGGCCTCGACGTCGACCAGGCGCTGATGGTGCACGTCGGGCGCGAGGTCTCGCACTCCGACCCGCAGCGCTGGCAGCGGCTGCTGCGGCCCGAGTCGACCGCCGACCGGCGCACCCGGCGCGCGCTGCAGGAGGACGTCAAGGCGGCCAAGGAGGCGCTCTCGCGGCACCCGCAGACCGAGGTGCCGATGCCCGAGCCGTTCAAGGACGTCCTCGTCACGCGCGGCGAGCTGGAAGGCCTGGTCCGGCCGGCGATGCTGCGCAGCGTCGAACTGCTGTCGCGGACGCTGCGGTCCTCCGGGCTGACCCCGGACCGGCTCGCGGGCATCTACCTCGTCGGCGGCTCGAGCCGGCTGCCGCTGGTCGGCACGATGATCGCGGAGAAGCTCGGTGTCGTGCCGGGCAGCCTCGACCAGCCGGAGACCGCGGTCGCGCTCGGCGCCCAGCACGTGGCCCGCGACGGGCTTTCCGTGCGGACCCAGAACGTCGAAGGGGCGGTCGCCGCGGGTGGCCCGCCGCACCGCGCGCAGTACGCGCCCCCGCCGCCGCAGTACCCGGGCTACGCGCCGTCGAACTTCCCGCCCAGCGGCCCGCAGCAGGTGCCGTCGAACTTCCCCTCCTACTCGCCCGCCGCCGTCGCGGAGAAGAGCGAGCCGAAGCCCGGCGGGAAGAAGAAGCTGCTGATCGGGATCGCGGCCGCGGTCGTCGTGGTGCTCGCGGCGGGACTGGCGATCTTCCTCACGTCGTCGTCCTCGGTGACCACCTACACCGCCGACCAGTGCCGGACGCCGGGCCAGGCCGACGACAAAGGCCTCACCGGCTGCCTGCGCCAGCTCGCCGGGAAGATCGCCGACACCGGCGACTGCAAGCCGGGCATGGGCAACGGCCCGGCGGCGCCGGCGAAGAGCCTCGGGCCGGCCTCGACCTGCTCCGCGCCGGGCCGGGCGGGCACGCAGGTGACCTACGTCCAGGGCGACAACGCCGACACGCTCAAGCAGTACACCGACGGCCTGCTCTCCTCGGCGGGCGGCGACCGCACCGAGGCCGACTGGGGTGGCAACGGGCTCAAGGGCCACTACTCCTCGGCCGCGGGCAAGACGTCGGCGGTGCTCGTGTTCACGGTGTCCGACCGGCCGCTGGTCGGGTTCATCTACCAGCTGAACTCGAGCGACCAGGCCGAAGCGACCACGCCGGGCACCCTGGCCGACTACTTCGAGCAGAGCGTCCAGCCGGGAGAGTGACGACGGGGGCGCGAACGGGCCGTTCGTGCTCTGCCCGCCCGCCCGGATACCATGGGTCCGATGCGAATCACGGTTTTCCGGCGGCTGATGGCCGACGAGTTCGGCTCGGGGCGGGCCCAGGTGCTGGCCAGGGACCACGTGCTGAGCGGGCTCGGCGGGCGCACCGTCGACCAGGCGCTGACCGCCGGAATCCCGGCGAAACAGATCTGGCGCGAGCTCTGCGACGCCTTCGACGTGCCGGCGGAACGCCGCTGACCTGGGCGGATCCGGCGTGCACCGCCCCGGGCGGGCGAAAATCCTAGCGCAAGGGTGTGTCGCTGCCGACCTCGAACAGGTGTTCGTCTAAAGTGTTGTCCACATCGGGTCCAGCGATCCACAGATTGGGCGCCGCGCCTGGAATTGTCGGTCCCCGCCGCTAGCGTCGGACCGGACAGCTGAAGAACCGACACAGAGCCCTCGACGGGGCTCCGACCAGCGAGGTGGACTTCCATGCCTGCAGCACCCGACAAGGACAAGGCGCTCGAGCTCGCGCTCGCGCAGATCGACAAGCAGTACGGCAAGGGCTCGGTCATGCGCCTCGGCGAAGAGGGCCGCGCGCCCATCGCCGTGATCCCGACCGGCGCGATCGCCCTCGACGTCGCGCTCGGCATCGGCGGCCTGCCCCGCGGCCGGGTCATCGAGATCTACGGCCCGGAGTCCTCCGGTAAGACCACGGTCGCCCTGCACGCGGTGGCGAACGCGCAGCGCAACGGCGGCATCGCGGCGTTCATCGACGCGGAGCACGCGCTGGACCCGGAGTACGCCAAGAAGCTCGGCGTGGACACCGACGCGCTGCTCGTCTCCCAGCCGGACACCGGTGAACAGGCGCTCGAGATCGCGGACATGCTGATCCGCTCCGGCGCGCTCGACATCCTGGTCATCGACTCCGTGGCCGCGCTCGTGCCGCGCGCCGAGATCGAGGGCGAGATGGGCGACTCGCACGTCGGCCTCCAGGCCCGCCTGATGAGCCAGGCGCTGCGCAAGATGACCGGGGCGATGAACAACTCCGGCACCACCGCGATCTTCATCAACCAGCTGCGCGAGAAGATCGGTGTCATGTTCGGCTCCCCGGAGACCACGACCGGTGGCAAGGCGCTGAAGTTCTACGCCTCGATCCGGCTCGACGTGCGCCGCATCGAGACGCTCAAGGACGGCGGCGAGCCGGTCGGCAACCGCACCCGCGTCAAGGTCGTGAAGAACAAGATGGCCCCGCCCTTCAAGCAGGCCGAGTTCGACATCCTGTACGGCCACGGCGTCTCCCGCGAGGGTTCGCTCATCGACATGGGTGTCGACCAGGCCATCCTGCGCAAGTCCGGTGCCTGGTACACCTACGAGGGCGACCAGCTCGGCCAGGGCAAGGAGAACGCGCGGAAGTTCCTGCGCGACAACCCGGACATCGCCAACGAGATCGAGAAGCGGATCAAGGAAAAGCTGGGCATCGGGGCGCAGGTCGACGCCGAGGCCGTCGAAGCCGTGCCGGCGCCGGTCGACTTCTGAGGGGGCGTCGGGATGGGTGAGGTGTGCTCGCGGAGTGCGCTCGCCGTGATCCCTCCGCGGTGTCTTCCGGGGGTCGAACCCCCGGACCCCGCCAGGGGGCAAGCCCCCTGGACCCCCGTCGTGGATGCGTTGCGCTGTGATGCTTGGGTCAGTGAAGAACGAGGAGTGATCGAGGTGGCGAGGGCGCCGAAGGTTCCGCCGTCGGAGCTGCCCCCGGAGGAGCGGTACAAGAAGGCCAAGGAGATCTGCTTCGACCTCCTGGCCGTGCGTGCGCGCACCCAGGAGGAGCTCCGGCAGGCCTTGCACCGCAAGGGGTTCGACGAGGAGACCAGCGAAACCCTGCTCGGCAAGCTCGACCGGGCAGGGCTGGTGAACGACGCGGAGTTCGCGGAACTGTGGGTCAAGTCCCGCCACACCACCCAGGGCCTGTCCCGCACCGCGCTGATGGCCGAGCTTCGGCGCAAGGGCGTCGACGACGAGGTCGCCGCGCAGGCGGCGGGCGAGGTCGACCGCGAGTCCGAGGAGCAGATGGCCCGGGAACTGGTCCGCAAGCGGCTCGGGTCCCTGGGCAACGTCGACGAGCAGACAGCGCTGCGGCGGCTGCTCGGCTTCCTGGCGCGCAAGGGCTACCCCCAGGGGCTGGCGTACACGGTGATCAAGGAGGAACTCCGCGAGTACGGCGCGGAGTCCACCCTGCTCGACGACGCCTACATCGACTGACCGCGGGGCACTCGAGGGCGACCGAGGCGCCGGTCAGCAGGGTGCGCCGGTGTTCACCGAGCCGTGAGCGTCGGTTCGCACGTCACGCGGAGCCGGTGGACACCGCCTCCCGCGTGGCGGGCACCCGGCGGTCCGAGCGGTGCTTGCGGACCGCCAGCAGCAGCACCGCCAGCAACCCCATCACCACGCAGGTGACCACGGCCGACAGCACCAGGAACTCGTTCAGCTGCCCGGCCGCCAGATAGGCACCCAGCGCCACCGCCGCCAGCGCGCACACCGCGCGGTCCAAAATGGACTCCATCGACAGGAGCGTCGCGCGGTACCGGGAATCCGGGATGGAGTCGTTCAACAGCTGCTTCTGCACCGGGAACGAAATGCCCGTCGCCACCGCGAAGACGCACAACAGCACCACCGCCGGGAAGGAGCCGACCAGCACGACGAAACCGAGGCACAGCGCCATCACGATCGTCAGCGTGAACACCGAGCCGACCGGGCCGATGGCGCGGCGGAGCCGGTGGGGGCGGGCCGCGCCCAGGGCCTCGAAGACCGTCATCGCGGCCAGGACCGCGCCGTACCAGTTCACCGACAGCGACTTCGACGCCAGGATCGGCTGGAACAGGTTCACCTGACAGATCCGCACCAGCGTGAACATCGCGACGCCCTGCACCATCAGCAGCAACAGCCACCGCGAGGAGCGCAGCGCCGAGAGCGCACCGCCGACCCCCGCCAGGAGGGACGCCGTCTTGCCGGTGGCCCGCCGTCCGCCGGGGATCGCCGGGAGCTTCAGCGCGAACACCAGCGCCACCCCCGCGTTGATCGCCGTCAGCCAGTACGGGGACGGGAGGTTCCACGTCATCAGCAGGCCGATCACCGGCCAGTACACGATCTTGCCGATCAGGCTGTACGCGCGGCCGACGCCTTCCACGCGAAGGTAGTGCTCCCCTGAGCCGGACGCGTGCAGGTACTCGTACAGGTACGCGCTCTGCGCCCCCGAAACCAGTGAGCGCGCCAAGGCGATCAGGACGAAGTGCACCAGGAACCCGGTGTACGAGCCGAGGAACACCGGCACCAGGTTCGCCACCACGAGCACGCCGGCGCCGGCCGCCAGCGAAGCCCGGTAGTCGAACCGGTCGGCGATCATCCCCGTCGGGATCTCCAGCAGGCAGAACACGAGGTAGTAGATGCTCTGGATGCCGAAGATCTCGCCGTCGCCGAGGCCGACGAGCTTCTGGTACTGGTAGAAGATCGGCACCCACAGCAGCAGGCCGAAGAAGAACTGGAACCCGTAGGTCAGCCGGACGGCGCGCTGAACGGCGGGTTTCGCGGGCAGGCGAAAGCCCAGCATGGTCGTTTCTCCCGGGAATCAGGCCGAATAGGGGCGCAGCTGCACGATGTGGACGTGGTCGCGGTCGGCGAGCCACTCGACGTCGACCGGTGCATCGAAGGTGTAGTCGGGTGAGAAGTGCGCCTGCAGCAGGCGGCCGGCGACGGCGAGGCGCTGCAGCTGCTCGTGCGCCCGCTCGTCGAGGTCCGCGGCCGCGTCGCCGAGCGACACCGTGCGACCGCCGCCCTCGACGGTCGAGTACAGGTACTGCATCGGCAGCGCCGACCCGTCGACGACGTCGGTGACCTCCGGCGACACGTTGATGTACACCGTGCGGAAGTCCGCGCGGTTCATCGGGTTCGTCGTCACGAGCACGCCGCCGAAGTCGGCCGCGACCTGCTCCTGGATCACCACGCCCATGTAGCACTCGTCGAGGGAGATCCCGGCCTGCTGCCGCAGCCGGACGCTGCGCACCGACACCAGCGAAGCCCAGACTTCCTTGACACTGGCGAAGATCCGCTCGGCGGTCGTGACGTGGTTGAGCGACTCGTAGATCCCGGCGGCCGAGAACCCGGCGAGGTCCTCGGCGTTCGACGAGCTGCGCACGACGAACGCCCGCACCCCGGCCAGCTCCGAGACGAGCGCGGAGTCGATCTCGCGGGCCAGCGAGTCCGGCAGCTTCGTCGCTCGGATGAGGCTCTGCAGCTCGACGCACAGCGGCTCGATCTCCCGCGCGTCCAGCTCGCACGCCATCTTCAGCTTGCCGATGGCCTGCTGGATCCGCGGCGACGACTCCAGGAACCGTCGCTGCAGCGAGAACGGCAGGGCGACGCCGCGCGGCACGCGGACGTGGTCGTCGAGCAGCCGGCGGGCCGCGGCCTCCAGGTCGGCGACGGACGGCACGTCCAGCAGCCGGGCCAGGTACGGCAGCAGGTTGTCCCGCGGCGGCCGCGGCACCTGGTAGAAGCCGAGCAGCCGCTGCGAACCGTGGGCCAGGACGTGGTGCAGCTCGCCGAGGTTGGCCGCCTTGGTGCCGTAGCGGGAGCGGTCGGACGCGCGCAGCCGCGCGAGGTTCGCGATCGGGCCGTGCCCGGCCTCGGGCTCCTCCAGCGTGACGCGCTGGGCGTACCAGCCCGGCCGCGGCGCCGCCTCGGCCGGCTCGTCGACCTCCCGCAGGGAGACCGACGTCGCCTGGGCGTCCACCGTGTACTCGACCCACTTCCCGTCGAGCCCGCGGCGGTCGATCTCGGCGAGGGCGCCGAGCTGGACGGCGTTCGGGATCTGCCAGCCGGTGGCGAGGACGTTGGTGTGCGACAACGGCGTCGTGTGCCGGGCGTTGACGATGCCGGACAGGCGCGGGATGTCGTCGGGCACGCGGTCCATCACGATGATGTCGGTCCAGTCCAGCGTGGCGGCGCGGTACTCGGCCTCGGTGCGGAAGGCGCGCAGGCGGCCCGTGGCCGTGCCCGGGTTCAGCGCCACGAACGGCGCCGTGGAGAACAGCTCGTGCGCGAACACGCGGGGCAGCTCACCCGCCGGGATCTCCCGGACGATCCGCTCCTGCCGCTGGTTGGCCGGCTTGAACACCAGCGGCAGCGACGGGTCCACGTACCGCGCGACGAAGGCGTGGAACTCGCGGATCAGCTCGGCCGGCATCGTGTCGACCTCGACCGTCTCCAGGGAAAGCATCTGCGGGTGCAGGGCGAGAATGCCGAGCAGGAACCGGCGGTCCGGCGCGTGGTAGAAGGTCTCGTTGTACGCGTCGATCTCGGCGCGGACGCGTTCTTCGGGGACGCCGAGGATCTCTTCGCCGATATAGATCGCGTGAAAGGAATGGCGGGCGTTGTTCAGGAAGTGGATGACAGAATTTTCGCGGTCGACCACGACCTTGACGAAGGAATAGCCGCCGAGGGTGCCGCCCAGCTGGTGGAGGGCGGACAGGGAAAGGCGTTCGCCGACGAGTGCGGCGACGTTCTCGGGGGCAGGACTGGGGGCGACCACGCTGGTCAGGGACACCGGTTCTCCTCGCAGTGAAATGCGAGGGGGAACGATAACAGGCCGGTAAATCACCCACCACACCCGCGAATGACCCGTTCAGTGGAACGGTCTGGGCAAATGGCTGGTTTCCATGACCGCCGCCACACCCGCTCGGAGCACCGTTCCAGCGCACTGGAACGGTGCTCCCGCGATGCGGACGGCGGTTCGGCCGTTCGGGCGCGGCAATCGCGCAGGTGATTTCGGCTACAGCCGGGCGGCTTCCGCGGCCAGCTTCTCGATCGCCGCGTAGTCGCCGGTCGCCAACGCGGGCTTCGGCGTCAGCCAGGAACCGCCGATGCAGCCGACGTTCGGCAGCGCCAGGTACGACGGCGCCGAGGCCACCGTGATGCCGCCGGTCGGGCAGAACCTGAGCGAAGGCAACGGGCCCGCGATCGACTTCAGGTACGCGACCCCGCCGCTGGCCTCCGCCGGGAAGAACTTCAACGCCGAAAGCCCGCGTTCGGCCAGCCGCATCGCCTCCGACACGGTGCTCGCGCCGGGCAGGAACGGCAGCCCGGAGTCGAAGCACGCGTCGACGACGGCGTCCGTGCAGCCCGGCGTCACGAGGAACTTCGCGCCCGCGTCGGCCGCCTGCTTCGCGTGCTCCGGCGCGGTGACGGTGCCGGCGCCGATGACGATGTCCGGCACCTCGGCCGCGACGCGCTCGATCGCCGCCAGCGCCGCCGGGGTGCGCAGGGTCAGCTCGATGACCCCGATCCCGCCGGCGAGCAGGGCCCGCGCCGTGGGCACCGCGTCGTCGGCGTCGTCGATCACCACGACGGGCATCACGGGGGACAGCTCGAGCAGGTCCTGACCGGTGGTCACTGACCGACCTCCTGGGTTGCGAAAGCGGGCATTCCGTGTTCCCTGGGGCCAAGCCCCAGACCCCGGCCGGGGGGCAAGCCCCCCTGGACCCCCGAAAGGGCGCCGAGGTGCTCCGGCGTCAAGCCGCCGAACACCGAAGCGCCCTGGTCGGCGGGGCCGACGGCACGGCGCAACGCGGCGAACAGCTCTCGGCCGGTGCCGGTCCAGGATGCTTCGGACGGCGGTCCGTCCACAAGCTCACGCAGGGCGAGTTCTTCGTCACCGACCAGCACGTCGAGCGAGCCCGCGGCAGCGTCCAGCCGGATGACGTCGCCGTCCGCGACGCGGGCGATCGGGCCGCCCGCCGCGGCTTCCGGCGTCACCTGGATCGCGGCGGGGATCTTGCCCGACGCGCCCGACATCCGGCCGTCGGTGAGCAGGGCCACGGCGTGCCCGCGGTCCATCAGCACCCCCAGCGCGGGGGTCAGCCCGTGCAGCTCCGGCATGCCGTTGGCCCGCGGGCCCTGCTGCCGGACCACCACGACGACGTCGCGGTCCAGCTCGCCGGCCTCGAACGCGGCCGTGAACGCCTCCTGGGTGGTGAACACCCGCGCCGGCGCCTGGACGACGCGGTGCTCGGGCGCCACCGCGGACACCTTGACCACCGCGCGGCCGAGGTTGCCCTCGACCATCCGCAGCCCGCCGTCCGCGGCGAACGGGCGCCACGCCGGGCGCAGCACCTCTTCGTCGAGGCTGCGGGTGGGCACGTCGCGCCAGACCAGCTCGCCGTCGGACAGGATCGGCTCGGCCCGGTAGCGGTGCAGCCCGAACCCGGCGACCGTGTGCACGTCCTCGTGCAGCAGCCCGGCGTCGAGCAGCGTGCCGACCAGGAACTGGATGCCGCCGGCGGCGTGGAAGTGGTTGATGTCGGCGCTGCCGTTCGGGTAGACCCGCGCGAGCAGCGGCACGACGGCCGACAGGGCGGAGAAGTCGTCCCAGGTCAGCTGGATGCCCGCGGCCGCGGCGACCGCGACCAGGTGCATCGTGTGGTTGGTCGACCCGCCGGTGGCGAGCAGCGCGATGACGCCGTTGACGAACGCCTTCTCGTCGAGGATCCGCGAGACCGGCGTGTACTCCTCGCCGCGCGAAATGGCGACGATCCGCCGTCCGGCTTCTTCGGTCAGCGCCTGACGCAGCGCCGAGCCGGGCTGGACGAAGCTGGCGCCGGGCAGGTGCAGGCCCATCACCTCGACGACCATCTGGTTGGAGTTGGCCGTGCCGTAGAAGGTGCAGGTGCCGGCCGAGTGGTACGACGCCGCTTCGGCGTCGAGGAGGTCTTCGCGGGTCGCGAGGCCCTCGGCGTACAGCTGGCGGACGCGGGCCTTCTCCTTGTTCGGCAGCCCGGAGTTCATCGGCCCGGCGGGGACCAGCAGCGCCGGCAGGTGCCCGAACGACAGCGCGCCGATCAGCAGCCCGGGGACGATCTTGTCGCACACCCCGAGCAGCAGCGAGGCGTCGAACATGTCGTGCGAGAGCGCGATCGCCGTCGACATCGCGATGACCTCGCGGCTGAACAACGACAGCTCCATGCCCGCGCGGCCCTGGGTGATCCCGTCGCACATGGCCGGGACGCCGCCGGCGAACTGGGCGACGCCACCGGCGGAGCGCACCGCCTTCTTCAGCCAGGCCGGGTACTCCTGCATCGGCTGGTGCGCCGACAGCATGTCGTTGTAGGAGGAGACGATCGCGACGCCGGGGGCGCGCGCGGCCCGCAGCGCCTCCTTGTCGGCGCCTTCCATGGCGGCGAAACCGTGGGCGAGGTTGCTGCACGCGAGGCCGCGGCGGACCGGGCCTTCGGCGTGGGCGGCGGCCATGCGGCCGAGGTACGCGGAGCGCGTCGCGGCACTGCGCGCGGCGATGCGGGCGGTGACCTCGGCGACGACGGGGTGCAACGATGTGGCGGGGGTCGGGCTCATGTCCGGCTCCGGATCACTGGTGTGGGGTGGTCCGCGGGACGGCAGCGCTGGCGCCTCTGGGTCGTGACACTGGCCACAGTACCTCGGGAAAACGCCGAATCAAAATCGATTCAGAAGATCGACCCGCGTGACCCCGATCACCTCCGGAACCGTTAGTGTGCTAGTTGTCACACTGCACGACGCGCGGCAAAGCCGTAGGGGCGAGCGATCGCCCGGCCGGTTCCCTGCAGCCCCACCACGCCCCCGGGAGGCATGATGTCCACCTCCGAGATCGCCGAGCTGCGGCGAACCATCGGCCAGCTCAGGCAGTGCGTCGGCGCACTGCGCTCGCGCTACGGCGACGCGTCGGCGGTCCGCCGGCTCGCCAACGACGTGGAGCGCCTCGACATCGACACCGCGGACCTCGACGGCACGCCGCTCGCGGTGCCGGCCCAGGCGAAGGCCGCCGAGCGCGTTCCCGTCCCCGACACCCCCTACGACCCGGCGCTCTGGCACGGCGCGGACGACGAAGGCGTCGGCGGCTACAAGCGCGACCAGCGGTGAGCGCACCCGCTGACAACGGCGTCGGCACCGGCGTCCGGGCCCCGAAACGGGCCCGGATCGCCGAGCGCACCCTCCGCACGGACCGGTGGTGGCTCCAGCCGCTGCTGACCGTGCTCGGGCTCGCCGCGTTCGTCATCTACGCGACGGTCCGGTCGTTCGTGCGCACCGCGTACTGGGTGCCCGACTACCACTACCTGACGCCGTTCTACTCGCCCTGCCTGTCCACGTCCTGCGTCGAGGGCTCGAGCCACTTCGGCCACTGGTTCGGCGACCTGCCCGGGTTCATCCCGCTCGGGTTCGTCGTGCTGCCGTTCCTGCTCGGGTTCCGCCTGACCTGCTACTACTACCGCAAGGCCTACTACCGGGCCGTGTGGTTCTCCCCGCCCGCCTGCGCCGTCGCGGAACCGCACGCGAAGTACACGGGCGAGACGCGGCTGCCGCTGATCATCCAGAACGTCCACCGCTACTTCTTCTACGTCGCGCTGATCGTCTCGCTGGTCAACACCTACGACGCGATCACGGCGTTCCACGGGAAGACCGGCGGCTTCGGGTTCGGGCTGGGCAACATCGTCCTGCTCGTCAACGTGGTCCTGCTCTGGGCGTACACGCTTTCCTGCCACTCGTGCCGGCACGTGACCGGGGGCAGGCTGAAGCACTTCTCCAAGCACCCGGTGCGCTACTGGATCTGGACGCAGGTCACGAAGCTCAACACCCGCCACATGACGCTGGCCTGGACGACGCTCGGCACGCTGGTGCTGACCGACTTCTACGTCATGCTCGTGGCCAGCGGCGCGATCTCGGACCTGAGATTCGTCAACTAGCGCCACCCGACAGTGCTCCCTGAAAACAGACGTCCCCAGTTCCGAGGTGGAATCTCTTCATGACCGAGGTCGAACGGCACAGCTACGACGTGGTGGTGATCGGTGCCGGTGGCGCCGGTCTCCGCGCCGTGATCGAAGCTCGCGAACGCGGCTTCCGCGTCGCCGTCGTGTGCAAGTCCCTGTTCGGCAAGGCGCACACGGTGATGGCCGAGGGCGGCTGCGCCGCCTCGATGGGCAACGCGAACTCGAACGACAACTGGCAGGTCCACTTCCGCGACACCATGCGCGGCGGGAAGTTCCTCAACAACTGGCGGATGGCCGAGCTGCACGCCAAGGAGGCGCCCGACCGCGTCTGGGAGCTGGAGACCTACGGCGCCCTGTTCGACCGCACCGCCGACGGCCGGATCAGCCAGCGCAACTTCGGCGGGCACACGTACCCGCGGCTCGCGCACGTCGGTGACCGCACCGGCCTCGAGCTCATCCGCACGATGCAGCAGAAGATCGTTTCGCTGCAGCAGGAGGACTTCGCCGAGACCGGGGACTACGAGGCGAAGATCAAGGTCTTCGCCGAGTGCACGGTCACCGAGCTGCTCACGACCGAGGGCCGCATCGCCGGCGCGTTCGGCTACTGGCGCGAGAGCGGCCGGTTCATCCTCTTCGAGGCGCCCGCGGTCGTGCTCGCCACCGGCGGCATCGGCAAGTCGTTCAAGGTGACGTCCAACTCGTGGGAGTACACCGGTGACGGCCACGCCCTGGCCCTGCGGGCGGGCGCGAAGCTGATCAACATGGAGTTCGTCCAGTTCCACCCGACCGGGATGGTCTGGCCGCCGAGCGTCAAGGGCATCCTCGTCACCGAGGGCGTGCGCGGCGACGGCGGCGTCCTGAAGAACTCCGACGGCAAGCGCTTCATGTTCGAGTACGTGCCCGAGGTCTTCAAGGGCCAGTACGCCGAAAGCGAAGAGGAAGCCGACCGCTGGTACACCGACGCGGACAACAACCGGCGCACGCCGGACCTGCTGCCCCGCGACGAGGTGGCCCGCGCGATCAACTCCGAGGTCAAGGAGGGGCGCGGCTCCCCGCACGGCGGCGTGTTCCTCGACATCGCGAGCCGGCTGCCGGCCGAGGAGATCAAGAAGCGGCTGCCGTCGATGTACCACCAGTTCAAGGAGCTGGCGGACGTCGACATCACCGCCGAGCCGATGGAGGTCGGCCCGACCTGCCACTACGTCATGGGTGGCATCGAGGTCGACCCGGACACGGCCGCGGCGAGCGTGCCCGGCCTGTTCGCCGCCGGCGAGTGCTCGGGCGGCATGCACGGGTCCAACCGGCTCGGCGGCAACTCGCTGTCTGACCTGCTGGTGTTCGGCCGCCGCGCGGGTCTCGGCGCCGCCGAGTACGTGCACGGCCTCGACGGCAGGCCGGCCGTGAGCGAGTCCGATGTGGACGCGGCGGCGAAGATGGCGCTCGCGCCGTTCGACCCGCCCGAGGGCGCGTCGGCCGAGAACCCGTACACCCTGCACACCGAGCTGCAGCAGTCGATGAACGACCTCGTCGGCATCATCCGCAAGGCCGAGGAGATCGAGCAGGCACTGGTGAAGCTCGGCGAGCTGCGGCAGCGGATCCTGCGCGTCACCGTGGAGGGGCACCGGCAGTTCAACCCCGGCTGGCACCTCGCGATCGACCTGCGCAACATGCTGATGGTCAGCGAGTGCGTCGCGAAGGCCGCGCTGACGCGGACCGAAAGCCGCGGCGGCCACACCCGTGACGACCACCCGGGCATGGACGCCCAGTGGCGCAACAAGCTGCTCGTCTGCTCGGCCGAACAGGGCGAAAACCCGGTGGTGCCGGACATCGACGTCACCGTGAAGGAGCAGGTGCCGCTGCGGCAGGACCTGCTGGAGCTGTTCGAGTTCGGCGAGCTCGGGAAGTACTACACCGACTCGGAACTCGAGGCGCACCCCGGGAGCAAGGCATGAGCTACAAGGCGAGTTTCCGGGTCTGGCGCGGCGACGACACGGGCGGCGAGCTGCAGGACTTCACGGTGGAGGTGAACGAGGGCGAGGTCGTCCTCGACATCATCCACCGGCTGCAGGCCACGCAGGCGTCGGACCTCGCGGTGCGCTGGAACTGCAAGGCGGGCAAGTGCGGCTCGTGCTCGGCGGAGATCAACGGCCGCCCGCGCCTGCTGTGCATGACGCGGATGTCGACGTTCACCGAGGACGAGGTGATCACGGTGACGCCGATGCGGACGTTCCCGGTGATCCGCGACCTCGTCACCGACGTGTCGTTCAACTACACGAAGGCGCGGGAGATCCCGTCGTTCACGCCGCCGCCGGAGCTGAAGCCGGGCGAGTACCGGATGCAGCAGGTGGACGTCGAGCGCTCGCAGGAGTTCCGCAAGTGCATCGAGTGCTTCCTGTGCCAGAACACCTGCCACGTGGTCCGCGACCACGAGGAGAACAAGGAAGCCTTCGCCGGGCCGCGGTACCTGATGCGCATCGCCGAGCTGGAGATGCACCCGCTCGACGTCGCCGACCGCCGCGACGCGGCCCAGGACGAGCACGGCCTCGGGTACTGCAACATCACGAAGTGCTGCAGTGAGGTCTGCCCGGAGGGCATCCACATCACCGACAACGCGCTGATCCCGATGAAGGAGCGCGTCGCCGACCGCAAGTACGACCCCATCGTGTGGCTGGGCAACAAGCTCTTCCGCCGCGACAAGTAACGCTTTTCTCCCGACGCTCGCGAACCGCGCTCAAGCCGGTTCGCGAGCGTCTTTTTTCGCGAGCAGGAACCCGAGCGTGCTCGCGGCGAGCCCGGCCTCGACCGCGGCCGGCTCCGCGGCGGTCCGGCGGCGGAACTTCTGCGACGCGACGAGGGACAGCAGCCACCAGGCGGCGGCTTCGACGTCGAGGTCCGGCCGCAGCTCGCCCTCCACCCGGCCGCGGTCCAGCAGTTCGGTGAGCGAGCGGGCGAAACGCTGCGTGGACCTCCTCGCGGCGGCTTCGATCTCGGGCTCGCCGGTGACGGCCGCGGCGTCGGCGAAGATCGCGCCCACCGAACCCGCGCTGTGCACCTGGTCGAGGTGGCCGGGGTCGAGCATCGTCTCGAGCAGGCTCGTGACGGGGACCGGGCTCGCGGTGGTCCGGTCGAGCAGGCGGCACACGTGGTCGGCGGCGCGGTCGACCACGGCGGCGAACAGCACGGCCTTGGTGCCGAAGTTCTGGAAGACCACCGGCTCGCTCACGCCGACCCGCCGCGCCACGGTGGACGTCTTGCCGCGCAGGTAGCCGGTTTCGGCGAAGACCTCGGTGGCGGCGGCGAGGATCGACTCTCGGCGGTCCGCGGCACTCATCCGGACGCGGCGGGCTGGTTCGGTCACGTGCGCATCGTAGTGCCCCTTGCCCGTCAACTTAGTGATGACTAAGCTCGACGTTCTTAGTCGCCACTAAGTTAGGGGAACCCGATGAACATCGGCCGGCTGCTGCACGGGAGAACGGACGAGGACGCGCCGGGGGCGATCAAGTACGCCCTCGCGTACGAGGCGTTGTCGGTGGCGGTCTTCGCCGGACGGCGGAGACGCACGTTCGGCAGGCTGGTGAGCCTCACGGGCGTCACGCCGGGAGACCGGGTGCTCGACGTCGGGTGCGGGCCGGGTTACCTGACCGCGTTGGCGGCGGAGGCCGCGTCGCCGGGCGGGAGTGCGGTGGGCGTGGACCCGTCCGAGCCGATGGTCGCTCAGGCGCGCCGCCTGCGGGGCGGGGCGAACTGCTCGTTCGAGGTGGGCCGCGCCGAGGCCCTGGAGGCGCCGGACGGGGCGTTCGACGTCGTGGTCTCGAGCCTCGCCGTGCACCACATCCCGGAAGAGGCGCGCGGCACCGCGTTCGGCGAGGCGTTCCGGGTGCTGCGGCCGGGCGGCCGGGTGCTGCTGGCCGACTTCCGGCCACCGCGCGGCCGCCCGGGCCGTCGCCTGGTCGGCGCGATCGCCGGGGCCGGGATGCGGGACAACCCCGTCGAGCGGATCGCGCCGATGCTGGCCGGCGCCGGGTTCACCGCCGTGGCGGAAAGCCGCGTCGGGACGTTCCTGCACTGCGTGCGAGCGGTGAAACCGTGAGCTGCGGCAGGATGGTCGTATGGGTGCACCGGACATCGAACTGCTGCCGCCGTCCGCCGCGGACGACGGCGCGCTGACCGCCCGGATCACCGGGCTGGTCAACCAGGTCTACGCCGAGTCCGAGAAGGGGCTCTGGCGGGGGAGCACCGATCGGACGTCCGCCGAGGAGGTGGCGGGGTTCGTCCGGGCCGGGGAGATCGCCGTCGCGCGGATCGACGGCGACCTCGCCGGCTCGGTGCGCCTCCAGCGGCTCGACGAGACGACCGGCGAATTCGGCATGCTCGCCGCCGACCCGGCCCGGCGGGGGCTCGGCATCGGGCGCGACCTCGTCGCGTTCGCCGAGCGGGCGAGCCGGGACGCCGGCTGCCGCGAGATGCAGCTGGAGCTGCTGGTGCCCCGGGAGTGGACGCACCCGTCGAAGCAGTTCCTGGCCGAGTGGTACGGCCGGCTCGGCTACCGCGTCACCCACCGCGCCGACCTCGGCGAGGACTACCCGCACCTCGCGCCGTCGCTGGCCACGCCGTGCGACTTCCTCGTCTATCGCAAGGACCTGGCGTGACGCTCCTCGCCGGAGCGCACGTCTTCGACCCCGAGACCGGCGAGATCGCGCGCGCGGACGTCCGGCTGGCCGGCGACCGGATCGCCGAGGTCGGCCCGGCGCTGGACGGCGACGGGCGCGTCGACTGCTCCGGCGGCCTGCTGATCCCCGGGCTCATCGACTGCCACGTGCACGTCGCGTTCCCCCGGCCCGAGCCGCTGCCGCGCAGCGCACGGATCCTCGAAGCCGTGCCGGTGCTGCGCGGGTTGCTGGCGCGCGGGATCACGACCGTCCGCGACGCCTGGGGCGCGGACGCCGGGGTCAAGCACGCGCTGCGCGAAGGCTGGATCGCCGGACCCGACCTGCTGGTCAGCCTCCGCCAGCTCGGGCCGACCGGCGGGCTCGGCGACAGCTGGGAACCGCCCGCGGGCGCCGTCGACCACTACGGCGACCCGTCGCTGCCGGACCCGCTGTTCGACGGACCGGACGCGGCGCGCGCGGCGGTCCGCCGGATGGTGCGCGCGGGCGCGGACTGGATCAAGGTCGGGGCGAGCGGGGCGATGCGGGCCGTCCGCGAGGGTGTCGACGTCCGCCCGACCGACGACGAGCTCGTCGCGCTGGTCGACGAAGCCCGCCGCTGTGGCCGGGACGTCCTGGCCCACGCCCACACGTCGGCGGCCGTGGTCTCGGCGGCGCGCGCCGGGGCGCGCAGCATCGAGCACGGCACCTTCCTCGACGACGAAGCCGTCGCCGCCCTGGGCCACGCCTGGTACGTGCCGACGCTGTCGCCGATCAGCGACAGCGAGTTCGCCGGCACGCACCAGCGCTCGCTGCGCCTCGCGGTGGAAGCGGGTGTCCCGATCGCCGCGGGTTCCGACCTCGCCCCGCGTCCCCATGTCGACTTGACGACCGAGCTGCGGTTGCTGGCCGCGGTGCTCGGCGACGCGGCGGCGTTGAAGGCCGCCACGTCCGAGGCGGCCCGGCTGCTGCGGCTGGAGGACGACCGCGGCCGCATCGAGCCGGGCCTGCGCGCCGACGTCGTGCTGCTCGACGGCGCCGACCTCGACGTGACCGACCTGCCCGCCCGGGTCCGGACGGTCTGGCAGGCCGGTCGTGAGGTCGGCGCACCGAGCTGAGTCCCAGGCGTCGTGCGGGACGGTGAGGTGCCCCGCGGCGGGCGCCTGGGAATCGCGCGCCGCCGGGGTCACTCCCTCATGCGCTCGTACTCGTCGGCGACCCGGACGAGCCACTCCCGCGATTGCTCCTCGGACAGGGCCGACTGTTCCAGCCGCGTGAGGAGGATGTAGAACGCTTCGACCGCGACGCGGTCGTCGACGAACAACCCGGCGGCGTAGGTCTCCTCGTAGACCACGGCGGGGTGTTCGGGGAACTCCAAGACGGTGAACGTGCTGCTCAGCGCGCGGAGCGCGGGTGCGGACTCCGGCACCACGCGGATGACGCAGTGCGGCAGGTTCGCGGTCAGCACCAGGTTCTGCAGCTGCTCGTGCATCAGCTGCGGATCGCCGACGACCGACCGCAGGACGCGTTCGTGCACGAAAAAGGTGCAGAGCGGCGAATCGCGGCGTTGGAGGAGCTGCTGCCGGTCGACGCGGGCCCGGGTCAGGGTGTGCAGCCGGTCGGCGGTGTGGCGGCCCGTGAGCTCGAAGCAGGTGCGGAGGTAGTCCTCGGTCTGCAGCATCCCGGGAAGGGCGACCGGGCTGTAGGACACGATCGCGCTGGCGAGGTTCTCCTGGATGATGAGCGACTTCATCGGGTCGACGAGCTTGTCGAAGGAGGGCCGCACCCAGTACAGGTCGCCGGGCGGCTTGGTCAGTTCGAGGAGCCGCGCGCGTTCGGCGGCCTTGGTGCCGCAGTGGGCGAGGTAGATCGCGGCGTCGATCGGCGACATGCGGCGGCCGTTCTCCCAGGCCGACACCTTCGCCGCCGACCAGTCCGCCCGGCGGGCCACCTCGCGCAGGGTCATCCGTTTCAGCTCGCGCTGGGCCTTGAGCTCGAAGGCTATTTCCCGCGTGCGCACCGTGCTCTTTTCGGTCATGTCCGCACGGTAGAGGGGATCCCCGACAAAACCGCCGAAGCCGCGCTCGGATTCACCGCAAGGAGGTTGGTGTTTCGCCTGTGTGACAACGGATATCGCCCGTGAAGCGCTGTGAAGCTGCTTCGGGTGCGAAGGGTGCTTCGCGGTTAAGGAGCTGGTGGATTCGTTTGGTGGCTGGGGGTTCGAGGCCGGCGTAACTGGCTACGGCGGGTTCGTGGCGGCGAGGGAGGCGACGTTGTCTGTGCTCGCGTCGTTGGCCGTGGTATTGAGTTTCCTCGGTGTGACAACGGATATTGCCGCTGAATCGCTGCGAAGCTGCTTCGGCTGCGAAGGGAGCTGGCCTCGCGGCGGCGGGGGAGATGACCTTGTCCGTGCACGCCTCGCTGATTGCGGTGCTGGGAGTCCTGTGCGCGTCAACGGATTCGCCCGTGAAGGGCTGCGGATCCGCTTCGGGCGCGAAGCGTGCTTCGCGCTTAAGAAGCGCGTGAATTCGTTTGGCGGCCGGGTGGAAGACGCCTGGCGATCGGTGTTGACCGTGGGCCTAGCGGCGGTAGGGGAGACGACGTTGTCCGTGCTTGCCTCGGTGGCCGTCGTGCTGGGGTTCCTGTTTGTGACAACGGATATCGTCCGCGAGGCGGTGCGAAGCCGCTTCGCGTGCGAAGCTTGCCTGCCGAGTGGAAAACGCCCGGCAGTCGGTGTTGACTGCGGACATGGCTGAAGCGAAACCGCGGGACCTGGCCGCTCTACTACTGACCCTGACCGTCGTCACCGGGGTGGTCGACGCCGTCAGCTTCCTCGGCCTGGGCCGGGTCTTCGTGGCCAACATGACCGGTAACGTCGTGTTCTTCGGGTTCGCCGCGGCGGGGGAGACGACGTTGTCCGTGCTCGCCTCGCTGACCGCGGTGCTGGCGTTCCTGGCGGGCGCGCTCGCCGGCGGCCGGCTGGCCCGGATCGAGGACGACCGCGGCCACGGCGTGCTCCGGCAGGCCACCGCGGCGCAGGCGGTGCTGGTCGCCGTGGCGGTCGTGCTGTCCGCGACGCTCGGCAGCGGCACCCGGCTGGGCAGTGAGCTGCTGATCGTCGTGCTGGGGCTGGCGATGGGCCTGCAGAACGCGGCCGTCCGCCGGATCGGTGCGCCCGACCTGACGACCACGGTCCTCACCATGACCCTGACCGGCTTCGCGGCGGACTCGAAAGCCGCCGGCGGCGAGGGAGCGCATCCCCTGCGGAAGATCGCCGCGGTGGGGGCGATGCTGGTGGGCGCCTTCGCGGGCGGGCTGCTTCAGCTGCACGTCGCGATGTGGACGGCGCTGACGCTGGCCCTGGTGCTGATCCTGGGCGTGCTGGTGGTGCTGGAGATCAACCGTGCGCGCGACCGCCGTCGACCGACAGGCGCTGTCCCGTGATGAAGCCCGCCTCCTCTGACGCGAAGAAGCTCACCGCCGCGGCGACGTCGTCCGGGGTGCCCAGCCGGCCTGCCGGGACCGAGGCCCGGTACGCCTCCCGCTCCGCCTCCGGGACCTCCGTGTGGCGTTCCACCGGGATGAAGCCCGGCGCGACCGTGTTGACCGTGATGCCGTCGGGCGCCAGCTCGCGGGCCCACGCGCGGGCCAGGCCGATCTGGGCGCTCTTGGCCGTCGCGTAGGCGGAGCGGCCGGGCGGCGGGCGGTCCGCGACCTCCGAGTCGACGTGCACGATCCGGCCGTACCCGCGGGCCCGCATCCCGGGCAGCACCGCGTGCCCGAGCAGCACCGGGGAGCGCACGAAGAAGTCCAGCTGCGCCAGGTGATCCGGCCAGTCCACCTGGGACACCGGCGCCTCGGGCTGGGGGCCGGTGGCGTTGAGGACCAGTACCCCGATCGGGCCGAGCAGCGCGGTGACGGCGTCGACGAGCTCGCCGACCTGACGGCGGTCGGTCACGTCCGCGGCGAAGGCGCCCGCCCGGCCCCCTTCGGCGAGGATGCCCTCCGCGGCGGTCTTGAGGTCGGCGTCGTCGTGGTGGCCGTTGACCGCGACGGCGAACCCGTCGCGGGCCAGCCGCCGCGCGATCGCCCGGCCGAGGCCGCGGGAACTGCCGGTCACCAGTGCGACACCCATGGGCCCGACGCTAGGGGAGACCCCGGGACAGGACAAGGCCCCCGGGACGGATCCCGGGGGCCTCGAACGGGTGGACTCGGACTCAGGCGGAGGCGGCCACGACGTCCTCGGCCGCGGTGGGCGGCGCCGCCACGACCTTCTTGTTGCGCCGGTTGCGCCGCTCCAGGTACGTCGCCAGCGCCGTGAGCAGCAGGCACATCACGACGTAGATGCCGGTCGCCACGATCGTCGACGGCACGATCGGCCGTCCGAACGAGCCCTGCGAGCCGATGTAGCGCGCGTAGTACAGCAGCTCCTGGAACGTGATGATGAAGCCGAGCGCGGTGTCCTTCAGCAGCACGACGAGCTGGCTGATGATCGTCGGCAGCATCGCCCGGATGGCCTGGGGCAGCAGGACCAGGAACATGACCTGCGTCTTGCGCATGCCGAGCGCGTACGCGGCTTCGCTCTGGCCCTTCGGCAGCGACTGGATGCCCGCCCGGAAGACCTCGGCGAGCACCGAGCCGTTGTACAGCGTCAGGCCGAACACCACGCCGAGGAACGGCGTCATCGGCACGCCGATCGTCGGCAGGCCGAAGTAGAACAGGAACATCAGGATCAGGGCGGGGATGGCGCGGAAGAACTCCACGACGAACCCGGCGATGCCGCGGATCCAGGCGTGGTCGGACAACCGCCCGGCCGCGAAGATCGCCCCGAAGACGAGCGCGAGCACGGCGGCGGCGGCGAACGCCTGGAGGGTCTGGAGCACCGCGTTGGCGAGGTCCTTCTGGACCTGCGTGTACTGCAGCCACTCCCACTTGCGCGCCGTGAACTGGCCGCTGTCGTAGAACCGCCACCCGATGTAGCCGATGAAGGCGAGGACCACGACCGTGCCGATCACCGCGTACGTGCGGTACCGCAGCCGGGCCTTCGGTCCCGGGACGTCGAAGAGAACGTTGGTCATCGGGCCACGCTCCAGCGCTTCTCGAGGCTGCGTTGGGCGAACGACAGCACGGCGACCAGGACGATGAAGCCGAGCGCGACCCAGAGCAGGCCGATCAGCTGGTTCTCCCCGCGTTCGGACAGGTACGAGCGGATCGCGCCCGCCTCGGCCACCGAGAAACCGGCGGCGATGGTGGTGTTCTTCAGCAGCGCGATCAGGGTGCTGATCAGCGGCGGGACCACCGACCGCAGCGCCTGCGGCAGCACGACCTGCCCGAGGATCTGGGCGAAGGTCAGCCCCAGCGCCCGGCCCGCTTCGGCCTGGCCGACGGGCACGGTGTTGATGCCCGAGCGCACGACCTCGCAGATGAACGCCGAGGTGTACACGGTCAGCGCGATCACGGCGGCCGGGAAGTAGTCGACCTTGACGATGTCGAGCAGCGGGTAGGCGAACACGAAGAACGCGAAGACCAGCGTGAGCGGCGTGTTCCGGGCGATCGTCACGTACGCCGTGCCGACGGCGCGGAAGACGGGCACCGGGCTCACCCGCAGCATGGCCAGGATGGTGCCCCAGATCAGGCTGCCGACGGCGGAGAGCACGAACAGTTCGATCGTGCGGAGGAAGAACGGACCGAACAGGTCCAGGTTGTTGAGCAGGACGTCCATGGAGCCTTCCCCGCGTCCGTTTCTTTCGAGCGGTGGTCAGGTGGTGATGGATGTGGGAAGGCCGGCGGACCGGGAAACCCGATCCACCGGCCTCGTGTCACGTCAGTACTTCTCGAGGGTCGGGACCTTGGCGGCCGAGCCCGACTTGCCGAGGGTGGCGTCGTAGATCTTCTGCCAGGTGCCGTCGTCCAGCGCCTTCTGCAGGATCTCGTTGACCTTGTCGCGCAGGACCTTGTCGTCCTTGTTCAGGCCGATGCCGTACTTCTCGGTCGAGAACGGCTGGCCGACGACCTTCAGGTTGTCCGGGTCCTGGGCCGCGTAGCCCTTGAGGATCGCGTCGTCGGTCGTGACCGCGTCGACGTCCTTCGACAGCAGCTTCTCGACGCACTGCGAGTACTTCTGGAACTCGACGATGTTGTTCGGCTCGGTCAGGTTCTCCTGCCGGACCTTCTGGATCGGGGTCGACCCGGTGACCGAGCAGACCTTCTTGCCCTTGAGGGTGTCCTTGCTGGTGATCGAGCTGTCGTCCTTGCGCACCAGCAGGTCCTGGCCGGCGACGAAGTACGGGCCGGCGAAGGAGACGAGCGCCTTGCGCTTGTCGGTGATCGAGTAGGTGCCGACGTAGTAGTTCACGTCGCCGTTCGCGATCGTCTGCTCGCGGGCGCCGGAGTCGACCGTGCGGAAGGTGATCTTCTCCGGGTCGAAGCCGAGACCGGCCGAGACGAGCTTCGCGATCTCGATGTCGAAGCCGCCGAACTTGCCGGTCGTCGGGTCCTTCTGGCCCAGGCCGGGCTGGTCGTCCTTGGCGCCGACGGTCAGCGCGCCCGCCGACTTCATCTTCGCGAACACCGGGGAGCCGGCCAGGTCGACGCCGGTCGCGACCGGGTAGGTCGGCAGCGCGGCGGCGTTCGTGCCGCTCTGGTCACCCGAGCCCGGCGTGGTCGGCGTCCCTTCCTTGCCGCAGGCGGTCAGGGTGGTCATCGTCAGACCACCGACGAGCAGTCCCACCGCGAGGGTGCGGATCCTCATGTGAATCTCTCCTGTGTGTCGTCACCCGTGACGCGAAAGGGCGCCGCGGAACGTTCTCAGTGGGTAAGGATCTTGCCGAGGAAGTCCTTCGCGCGCTCGCTCTTCGGCGAGGAGAAGAACTCTTCGGGTGTCGTGTCCTCGACGATCTCGCCGTCGGCCATGAAGATCACCCGATCGGCTGCCCGCCGGGCGAAGCCCATCTCGTGGGTGACGACCAGCATGGTCATGCCGTCCTTGGCCAGGCCGGTCATCACGTCGAGGACCTCCTGGACCATCTCCGGGTCCAGCGCCGAGGTCGGCTCGTCGAACAGCATGACCTTGGGCCGCATCGCCAGCGCCCGCGCGATGGCGACGCGCTGCTGCTGGCCGCCCGACAGCTGCGCCGGGTACTTGTCGGCCTGGTTGGCGATGCCGACGCGCTCCAGCAGCTCCATCGCCGTCTTGCGGGCTTCGGCCTGGCCGACCTTGCGGACCTTCACCGGCGCGAGCATGACGTTCTCGACGATGGTCTTGTGCGCGAACAGGTTGAACGACTGGAACACCATGCCGACGTCGGCGCGCAGCGCGGCGAGGGCCTTGCCCTCGGCGGGCAGCGGGACGCCGTCGACGGCGATCTCGCCGGAGTTGATCGGCTCGAGCCGGTTGATGGCCCGGCACAGGGTCGACTTGCCCGACCCGGACGGGCCGAGCACCACCACGACCTGGCCGCGAGGCACCTCGAGCGTGATCTCCCTGAGCACGTGCAGGTCGCCGAAGTACTTGTTCACGGCGGACGCCTTGATCATCGGCGCCGCCACCTCCGCGGTCATCTGGCCTCCAGGGTCGTTCGTACCGGCATGTGGGGCATGGGTCACCACGCGATGGCGAGAACCTACCGTTGCTCTACCGGCTGGCAAGGCCGCTTGAGCAATACTTAGGGTTTCAACTGAGTATCGATGTCCATTTCGGGCAGTATCGGCCCCCCGGGCCCCCACGTCGAATTCGACTCACGGAGAGTGACCGTCCGGGTGGCCGGTGCGGACCTCGCCCCGACGTCCTAGAGTTCGCGCTACCGGCCGGTGGAGCAGGTCACCATGGGAGGCGGACGGGTGCGGGTGCTGCTGGTGGAGGACGACGACCGGGTCGCGGGTGCGCTCATCCCGGCGCTGGTCCGCCGCGGCCTGGCGATCGCCCGGCTGGCCACCGGCGCCGGCGTGCTGGACCGCGTGCACGAGGTCGACGTCATCCTGCTCGACCTCGGCCTGCCGGACATCGACGGCGTGACGCTCTGCCGCCAGATCCGCGCGGTCAGCGACGTCGCGATCATCGTCGTGTCGGCGCGCGGCGAGGTCGACGACCGGATCCAGGGCCTGCGCGCGGGTGCCGACGACTACCTGGTCAAGCCCTACGACGTCGAGGAGCTGCTCGCCAGGGTCGAGGCCGTGCGCCGCCGCCGCGGGGAGCACACGGCGACCGAGCCGGTGGTGATCCGGGTCGGGGACGTCAGCGTCGACCTGTCCCGGCACGAGGTGCTGGTCGACGGGCGCGCGGTGGCGTTGTCGCGCAAGGAGTTCCAGGTGCTCGCGCTGGTGGCGGGCGCGCGCGGCGCGGTGTGCTCGCGCGAGCACGTGCTCACGGAGGTGTGGGGCCACCGCGGCCCGGCCGAGAGCCGCTCGCTGGACGTCCACGTCGCGACGCTGCGGACGAAGCTGGGCCGCCCGGCGCTGATCGAGACGGTGCGCGGGGTCGGCTACCGGCTCGGCGGCCAGGTCGCCCGGAGCTGACGGGGGTGCGCGTCCGGCTGCAGGGCATCGTGCTGACGCTGGTCGCGTTGCTGGTGTTCGGCCTGGGCATCCCGCTGGCCAGGAGCATCGCCGCCGGCGCGCAGCAGGACCTGTTCCTCGACCGGCTGACCGACACCGCCCGGTTCGCGTCGCTGGCGCAGCGGCCGCTGCTGGACAACAAGCCGGGGCTGATCAACCCCGACCTGATCCGCTACAACGAGGTGTACGGCGTCCAGGTGGCGGTCGTCGACCAGGACGGCGAGCTGTTCGCCTCGTCGCTCGGGCCGTCCGCCGCGCGGATCGACCTCCGGGACGAACGGATCAGCGGGCCGATCCACGAGGCGCTCGCCGGCCGCCGGTCCCAGCCCGCCGGGGTGCTGATGCCGTGGGATTCGACGCCGCTGGTGCTCGCCGAGCCGGTGCTCGCCGACGGCGAGGTGCACGGCGCGGTGCTCACGGTGTCGGACACCGGGTCCGAGCGGGCCGACGTGCTGTGGTGGTGGCTGCTGCTCGCCGCGGGCGGGATCCTCGCCTTCACGCTGGCGCTGGCCGTGGCGATCCCGGTGGTCCGGTGGATCCTGCGGCCGGTGCAGCGGCTCGACGACGCGACCGGCGCGCTGGTGGCGTCGGTGGTCGGCGGCCGGGAGGCCGAGCCGGTGGGGGAGGGCGGCGGGCCGCCGGAGCTGCGTCAGCTCGGCCGCTCCTTCGACCGCATGGCCGAGAGCGTCTCGGGAGCGCTGGCCGCGCAGCGCGCGTTCGTCGCCGACGCCTCCCACCAGCTGCGCAACCCGCTGACCGCGTTGAAGATCCGCCTCGGCAACCTCGAAGGCCACGTCGACGACGAGCCGGCCGCCGCCGACCTGGAGGCCGCCCGGGTCGACGCGGGGCGGCTGCACCAGATCCTGGACGGGCTGCTCTCGATGGCCCGTGCCGAAGCGTCCGGCGGCGAGCTGGACCCGGTGGTGCTGGACGAGGCCGTCGCCGACCGGGTCGCCGACTGGACGGTGGTCGGCGAGGCGCGGGACGTGCGCCTGGTCGTCGACGCCGCCGGGGACGGCGCCCGCGTCCGCATGCCGCCGCGGGGCGCCGAGACGATCCTGGACGCGCTGCTCGACAACGCCCTGAAGTTCACGGCGGCGGGCACGGAGATCCGGATCGCGGTGGCGCGGGACGGCGACCGGGTGCGGTTGTCGGTGCGCGACCACGGCCCGGGGCTGCGGCCCGACGAGCTCGACCGCGCGCGGGACCGGTTCTGGCGGAGCCCGGCCCACCAGAACGTCCCCGGTTCGGGGCTGGGCCTGGCCATCGTCAGCGAAATCGTCGCGCACTCCGACGGCGAGCTGGAGCTGGACCTGCCCGACGGGGGCGGCCTGCGGATCACGATGGTGTTCCCGGTCGCCTAGGTCTTCTGCGACCGGTAGTAGCGCAGCGCGCCCGGGTGCAGCGGGACCGGCTGGGTCTCGATGCCCGGGTGGACGTCGATCGACAGGGCCGCCGGATTGGCCTCCGCCAGCTGGTGGCGGGCGTCGAACAGGCCGCGGACCAGTGCCTCGGCGACGTCGGCGGACATGGACTTCGGGACCACCAGGAAGTTCGGCACCACCAGCGTCGTCACCGGCAGGAGCTGGTTGTACGTGCTCGCCGGGATCGTCGCGGTGCTGTAGACCGGGGTGAGCGCCTGCATCTTCGGCATCAGGTCGGCGATGTCGAGCAGCCGCAGCGAGCCCTTGTCGTTGTAGTCCACCAGTCTCGGCGTCGGCAGGCCGCCGGACCAGAAGAACGCGTCGACGTCGCCGTTCAGCAGCGCCGCGACGGAGTCTTCGAGGCCGCGGGGGGTGGTGGTGACCTTGTTCTTGAGGCCCGCCACCTCCAGGAGCTTGCTCGCGATGTACTCGACGCCGGACGCCGGCGTGCCGATCGCGATCCGGCGGCCGCTCAGCTGGGCCACCGACCGGATGGGGGAGTCGGCGCGCACCACGACGTGCAGGTAGTCGTCGTGGATGCGGGCGAGCGCGGCCAGGTCGGGACGGCGCTTGTACTCGTCCGCGGCGACGTCGGCGGCGACGAAGGCGACGTCGGCCTGGCCGGCGAGCACCTTGGCGACGTTGTCGGGCGAGCCCTGGGTCTGCAGCACCTGCGGCCGGTCGATGTCCAGATCGGTCTGCCAGGCGGTGGCGAGGGTCTGGGCGAGCTTGTAGTAGACGCCGCCGGAGTTGCCGGCGGCGATCCGCAGCTTGAGCTCACCGAAGCCGGCGGTGCAGGCCGAGAGCACCAGCAGCAGGGCGGCCGCCACCGCGAGTCCGCGTTTCCGCCGGGTCCGGGCCACCGCCTGATCGTGCCAGATCCGGGGCCCGGGGTGCGTCCGGAGCCGAGGTTCCCCGGTCCTTCTCGCCGGCGACCGCGGCCGCGGACAGGAGCGTCGCGGTGGCGAGGCTGCCCCAGAGGACGCCCGGGCCGTGGGGGGCGAGCGCCGTGATGGCCGCCGGGGAGACGGCGAGGCCGAAGCCCGTGGAGAGCTGGAAGCGGGCGAGGGCGCGGCCCAGGACCCGCGGCGGGACGAGGGCCGTGACGAGCGCGGTGGCGCTGCCGGCGTAGAGGATCTCGCCGAGGGTGCAGACCACGGACACCGCGGCGACGGCCGGGGCGCTCCAGCCGGGGCCCAGCGAGGCGGCCCAGAGGAAGCCGAGGTAGGACGCGGTGAGGACCACGCCGGCGAGCGCCAGCACGGTCCGCCGGGAGAAGCGGGACATCAGGACGGTGACCGGGACCTGCAGGGTGACCACGAGCACCGTGTTCGCCACGAAGATGGCCGAGGACCACACCGGGGACGCGTGCACCTGGGTCACCAGGACCAGGGGGAGCGCGATTTCGGGGACGTTGAGGCAGAAGACGTAGACCACGTTCGCGGCCAGCAGGCCGCCCACCCGGGGTGCGGGGCCGCCGGTCCGGTCCCGGACCGGGGCCGCGGGCGCGCGGAGGTGGACCGACCACGCCAGGGCCGCCGCGGCGAGGTAGGCCAGCCCGGTGACGGCGGCCAGTGCCTGCAAGGCGGTCGTGCCGCCCGCCACGCACGCGGTGGCGACCAGCGCGCCCACGCCCAGGCCGGCGTTGCGCAGCGCGCGGCCGCCCGCCAGCGCGGCGTCGCGTTCCCGGCCGTGGGCGACCGTGGCCACGAGAGCCGCGTGGGCGGCCGGCCACGCCTGGTTGCCGATGCCGAGGAAGAGCGCCGCCGTCGCGAACAGCCAGCCGTTCCCCTCGGGGGTGACCAGCAGGAGCGCGACGCCCAGCACCCGCACCAGCATCGACGCGGCGACGACCGTGCTGCGGGCGCCGCGGTCCAGCCACCGGCCCACCGGGGGCAGGCACAGCAGGCCCACGACGATGCCGGCCGTCATGGCGACGCCGGTGGCCGGCGCGGACAGCCCCAGCACCGTCACCCCGTAGAGCAGCAGAAAGGGACGCAGCAGGCCGGTGCCGAGCGCGTCCACGGCCAGAGCGGCGGCGTAGCGGGGGCCGCCGGAGGCCCGGACGAGGGCCCGGGGCCCGATCTTCGTGGTGATCGCCATGGCGCCGACGGTGCGGCCCGGCCGCCGGTGCGGGCACGTCGATTGACGGCCACCGTCAATCGGCGACGCCGCCGCCCGGCCGGTCGGTGATGATGACGGCGTGACGTTGAGGATCGACATCAGCGGCCTGCCGCCCGAGCGGCTGCGGTTCGCCGCCTCCCCGCTGGCCGAGCTGACGGCGATGCTGCACGTGCTCGCCGAACCCGGGCACCACCCGCACCTCACCGGCTGGGCCGCGGACGTCTGGGCCGGGCTGGGGCCGGAGCTGGCGGAGTGGCTGCGGGAGGCGGACTTCCTCTGGCGGTCCTCGCAAGCCGACTTCCTGCTCCCCGCCCGGCCCCGGCCGACGCTGGCCGAGGAGCTGGACGACGTCGACCGGATCGACGACGAAAGGTACGTCACCGCCGCGCTCGTCACCACCTGCGGAAGCAACCGGGTGCACTTCGCCACGACGTCGCCGCTCTCCGACGCGACCGCCCGCGACCGGGCCCTGGACCTGGCCCAGGCCCGCGGCGCCCGCCAAGAGGCCTTCGCGGAACGGCTGCTCGCGGACCCGGCCGCCGTCCGGGCGCGGGTGCGGCACACCTTCGAACAGTGCGCCGAGGCCTTCTTCGACGCGGCTTGGCGGGGCGTCGCCGGGCAGCTCGCCGCCGACCTGCGCCTGAAGAACGACCTGCGGACGCGCAAGGGCGTCGGGGCGGCCCTCGCCTCGGTCTCCGGTGCGGTCGCCCTGGCCCCGGACGGCGACCGCATCATCGTGGACAAGCTGCAGGACAAGGCGACCGCCGCCCGCGGCGCCGGCGTCACGTTCATCCCCAGCGTCTTCGGCCGCCCGCACCTGGCGGTGGTCCACGCGCCCGGGTGGCAGCCGGTGGTGCAGTACCCGGTGGCGGAGCCGGCGCCGCCGGACCAGGTGCCGCTGGAGACGGTCACCCAGCGGCTGGAAGCGCTTTCCCATCCGGTCCGGCTGCGGCTGCTGCGCACCCTGGCCCGCGGCTCGCACACCACCGGCGAGCTGGCCCACGCCTGGGAACTCACCTCTCCGGAGGTTTCCCGCCACCTCGCCGTCCTGCGCCGCGCGGGGCTGCTCACGGCCCGGCGGCACGGCCGGTACGTCCGGTACACCCTCAACTCGCCCGAGCTGACGGCGCTGGGCACCGACCTGCTGGCGGCCGTCCTGCGCTGAGCGGCCCCGGGTTTCCGGTCCGGCCGGCTCTTGACACGGTGTGGCGCGGGCCGCTTACACTGCGGTCATTCCTCCGGCTGTGGCCGATCACCCCGATCCTGGCGACCGGTTGCCGCAGGCCGGAATGTTAGCGCTAACAGTGTTGTGGTGCACGGCTTCGGCGTTCGACGACGAAACGGGTGGACGATGATCGGTCGACGGGGACTGATGGCGGGCGTGGCGGGAGCCGCGGTCGCCGGCGTGGTCGGCGGCAGGGCCGTGGCGCGAGCCCAGACCGCGTACGGCGGTTACGTCATGGCGTACTTCACCGAGTCGCCGTCCATGACCGGCGCGGACTACGGGCTGCACCTGGCCGTCAGCGCGAACGGCCTCGACTGGACGCCCCTGAACCAGAACAACCCGGTGGTGACGCCCACGGCCGGCACCGGCGGGCTGCGCGACCCGTTCGTGCTGCGCCGGCAGGACGGCCGGTTCGTGGTGCTCGCGACCGACCTCAAGGGCACCGACTGGTCGCTGCAGAACCAGTACGTCCACGTCTGGGATTCGGCGGACCTGCGCGGGTTCACCGGCTACCGCCGGGTGAAGCTGCACTCGATGGCCACGCACAGCTGGGCGCCGGAGGCGTTCTGGGACGCGTCCCGCAACCAGTACGCGATCATCTACTCGGCGGCCTACGGCGGCCACGACGTCATCATGGTCAACTACACCACCGACTTCGTGACGGTCAGCGCTCCGCAGGTGTTCTTCGACCCCGGCCACGCGACGATCGACGGGACCATGGCCGCCATCGGCGGCGTCAACTACCTGTACGTCAAGGACAACACCAACAGCACCCTGGTCGGCACGCGGTCCGGCTCGCTCGCCGCCGGTGGCTTCACCACCTACCGGACCGGGATTTCCCCCGGGCGGGGTGTCGAGGCGCCGCAGATCGTCCCCGCGCCGGCGGGGAACCGCTGGTACCTCTGGGGTGACACGTGGAGCCCCAACGGCCGGTTCTTCTGCTGGGAGACCACCGACGTGGCCGCCGGGAACTGGACGCTGCTCGGCGACCGCGCCTACACGCAGCCGCTGAACTCCAAGCACCCCGGGATCACGCCGATCACGGCCGCGGAGATGTCCGGCCTGCTCACCCGGTGGGGCGCGCCGGCCTGGCGGCGCCTCAAGTCCTACAACTTCCCGGACCGCTACGTCCGGCACGCGAACTCCGTGGGCCGCATCGATCCCTACCCGTTCGACCCGTACCAGGACCAGCTGTGGAAGCTGGTGCCCGGGCTCGCGGACGCGGCCGGCGTGTCGTTCGAGTCCGTCAACTACCCGGGCCGGTACCTGCGGCACAGCGACTACCAGCTGGTCCTCGCGGCCGACGACGGCTCGGCGACGTTCGAGGCGGACGCCACCTTCCACCAGACGCCGGGTCTCGCCGACCCGGGCTGGTCGTCGTTCCGCTCGCACAACTTCCCGGACCGCTACCTCCGGCACTACGCCTACGTGCTGCGGATCGACCCGCTCGGCAGCACATCCTCCACTGTGGACAAGCAGGACGCGACTTTCCGCGTCGGCTACTGAGATCGCTCGCGGAAGGAGCCGTCATGCTACGACGTCGTGGCGCGGTGTTGTCCTTGCTCGTGCTCGTCACCCTCCTGCTCGGCGCACCCGGGGCGCACGCCGCCCCGGTGACGGTGACCAACGGGAGCCAGTTCACCGACACCTCCGGCGCCTTGGTGCACGCCCACGGCGGCGGGGTGCTCAAGGTGGGGGCGTACTACTACTGGTTCGGCGAGAACCGCAACGCCGACGACACCTTCCGCGCCGTCTCGGTCTACCGCTCGACCGACCTGAAGACGTGGGAGTTCCGGGGCGACGTGCTGACGCAGTCGTCGGCGGCCGAGCTGGGCCGGGCCAAGATCGAGCGGCCGAAGGTGCTCTACAACAGCTCGACCGGGCAGTACGTGATGTGGATGCACAAGGAGAACGGCGACGACTACGCCGAAGCGCGCGCGGCCGTGGCCACCTCTTCCACGGTCGACGGCGGCTACACCTACCGCGGCAGCTTCCGCCCGCTCGGTGCCCACATGTCGCGTGACATCACGCTGTTCAAGGACGACGACGGGACCGCGTACATGGCCTCCGCGGCCCGCGAGAACGCCGACCTCAACGTGTACCGGCTCACCGCCGACTACACCGGCGTCGCCGCGCTGGTGCGGACGCTGTGGCCCGGCTCGTACCGCGAGGCCCCGGCGATGTTCAAGCGGAACGGCGTCTACTTCATGGTCACCTCGGCCGCGACGAGCTGGCAGCCGAACCAGCAGAAGTACGCCACGGCCACCAGTGTCACGGGGACGTGGAGCGGGTTGGCGAACCTCGGGGATGCCACCGGCTACGGCAGCCAGACCGCGTACGTGCTGCCCCTGCAGGGTTCGCAGGCGACTTCCTACCTCTACCTGGGCGACCGCTGGGCGGGTGCGTGGCAGCGGCCGGTCAACGAGTCCCGGTACGTGTGGCTGCCGCTGACGTTCCCCAGCGCGACCACGGTGTCGATGGGCTGGTTCCCGAAGGTGAGCATCGACGCGGCGACCGGCGTGGTCGCGGGCGTCGGCACCGGCAGCGCGTACGAGTCCTTGGTGGCGCGACACAGCGGGAAGTGCGCCGATGTCCCGGGTTCCGCGCGCGACGACGGCACGGCGGTGAAGCAGTACTCGTGCAACGGCGGCTGGAACCAGCAGTGGAGCCTGCTCGACCTCGGCACCGGGTACTACAACCTGATCGCCCGGCACAGCGGGAAGTGCCTCGACGTCTCGGGAGGCTCGACCGCGGACGGCGCCGCGGTGGTGCAGTGGGCGTGCACCGGCGGGACGAACCAGCAGTGGCAGATCCAGGCCGCCGACAGCGGGTACGTCCGCCTGGCGGCGCGGCACAGCGGCAAGTGCCTGGACGTCGTCTCGGCGTCCACGGCCGACGGCGCCGCCGTCAAGCTGTACCCGTGCACCGGCGTGACGAACCAGCAGTGGCTCCGGCGGGCGGCCTGATCGGCCCTTGACGGCCCGGACCCGGCTCGCTAACTTTTTGCGAAACTCCTTCATGTTTGGGGCCGCCATCATGCGCATGCTCGTGGCTTTGCTCACCGCCGTGGCGATGACGTCCGGCGTCGTCGCCTCCGCGGTGGCCGAAGACGTCCCACCGCACCGGCTGACCGTGCGCGGATCGGCCTTCGTCGACGAGTACGGCCGCGAAGTGGTTCTGCGCGGCTTCAACGTGTCGGGGGAGACGAAGCTGGCGGAAAACGGTTTCCTGCCGTTCGCCGACGCGGCCGACGCGCGCCGCTCGGCCCGGTCGATGCGGGCGCTCACCGGCGCGAACGCCGTGCGGTTCCCGATCGCGTGGGCCGGGACGCAGCCGGTGCGCGGGCCGGTGAACACGCAGTACCTGGCCGCCTTGACCGACCAGATGAAGGCGTTCCTGGACGAAGGTTTCACGGTCCTGCCCGACTTCCACCAGGACCTGTTCTCCCGCTACCTGTTCAACCGCGGCAGCTGGTACACCGGCGACGGCGCGCCGAAGTGGGTTGTCGACCTCGGCGGCTATCCCGCGGAGAGCTGCGGCATCTGCGCCCACTGGGGGCAGAACATCACCCAGAACGGCGCGGTCCAGGACGCCACGAAGGACTTCTGGCACAACGCGCGGGGGATCCAGGACGAGTTCGTCGGCCAGGCCGTCCAGACGATGGCGTACCTGCGGACGAACCTGAGCACCGGCCAGTTCGCCGGCATCGCCGGCATGGACCCGTACAACGAGCCCTTCGCCGGCCGGTACGACCAGGGCCAGGACAGCAAGGCGTGGGAACAGAACGTGCTGTGGCCGTTCTTCAAGCGGTTCCGCGAGGCGATGGACTCCGCGGGCTGGCAGGACAAGCCCGCGTTCGTCGAGCCGAACATGTTCTGGAACGCCAACATCTCCTTCCAGCTCCACCCCGGCGGCTTCCAGGACACCGGGGTCATGGGGCCGCGGTACGTGTTCAACACCCACTTCTACGACCAGCTCGCGCAGTCCGGCGTGTTCATGCCGGGCAAGGCGGGCGACGGGCAGTACAGCGCGAGCTTCGGCGCGGTCCGCGACCGCGCCGCCGCGCTGGGCACGGCGGCGATCGTGACCGAGTTCGGGCACCCGATGACCGGGTACACCTCGGACAAGACCCCGACGGTGGACAAGGCGATGTACCAGGCGCTGGACTCGCGGGTTTCGGGCGCGAACTGGTGGCGCCGCCCCGCGGAGTCGGGGCCGGTGCTGTCGGGAACGCAGTGGCAGTGGGACATCTACAGCGGCCGTCACCACGAGCTGATGAACGACAACCCGGACAAGGTGCGCACTGAAGGGGACGCCTGGAACGGCGAGGACTTCTCCTCGGCGCGCACGGCGGACGACGGGACCGTCCAGCTCCGCCAGGACGCCCGCCTCCTCGACCGGCTCTACCCCGCGGCGGTCGCCGGCCACACGCTGGCGTTCACCTACGAGGACCGCTCCCGCGACGGCAGCCAGACCCTCACCTGGAACCAGGTCCCGTCGACGCTGCCCGCCACCGGCGCCCTGACCGGCGCGGGCCGGTACGGCGTCCTGGTCTGGCAGGGGACAGCGGCGGGAGCGCCGACCGAGCTCCACATCCCGGCCGGCATGACCCCGACGGTGGTGACGGACCTGGCCTCGTCAGCGGTCACCCGCTCCGGAGACCGCCTCCAGCTGGCGGCGACGCCGGGCCTGCACTACGCGCTGATCGCCGAGCCGTCGACACCCCCGACGGCGGCCCAGCTGTCCGCGGCCCGAGCCGAACTGGCGGCCTGGGCTCCTACGGCGACGAGCTGAGGACGAACCGGGTCCGGCGACCCTGGGTGGCCGAGGCCACGAGTGGGGAGGGGACCGCCGAGCCGCAGGTGGGAGCGGGGCTACCCTGAAGGGCGATGACCGAGAACCAGGCACCCAGGGCGTACCAGATCCGCACCTAAGTCTGTACAGATTTGCAAACGCTGAGGCACTGACAGCCTCTGCCGTCTCTGACGGCGGACGTACTTCGGCTGTGGCGTAGACGACTCGGATTCGGCCGAGGGGCCGCGCGGGTGTGGGCTGCCGTCAAGGGACGGGAGACGAGCGAGACGCCCACAGAACCGCCCCTGGATTGCGAGAGCCGCGATCTGCAGGTCCTGCAGATCCTGGAGCAGGTCTCGCCGTGGCCGGGGCGCGAGGTCGAGCTGGTCACAGCCGAGATGCGCGCCGCGGACAAGGCCGGCATGTGAGCAACGACGACCCGATCGAGCAGCGGCTCTCCGCGGCCGGAGCGCAACCCGGACGCCAGCGTCGAGTTCACTGTTCGGCGCCGGATGAAGCAGCTGCCGACCGCCTACGACGATCTGCTCGCCGACCCGGAAGGGCTCGCGGCCGCGGACGCGGAAATGGACGCCTTCGTCGCTGGCGAGAAAGTCCTGCGCGACGGAATTGCCGCCCTGCTACAAGGGGGCACTGTGGCTGGCGGAGGGGCGGCTGCAGACGTTCGCGCTGCTCATCAACCATGACGGACAGCTTACGAATTGGGCCGAAATCCTCGTCTGCGACGCGGCCCTGGTTGAGGGCGTCGGACGGCAGCGGCGCGGCACATCCCGGAGCTGGACCTCGATGGTCTCGGCTCACTGACCTTGATCTCTAGTGGCTGGTCGGTCTACGCGGCGGGAGCGCAGCCGCAGCGGCGGCGATCTTGGCTGCGACGTTGTCCGGTGTCGACTCCTTGGTACTCAGTCCAGCGTGCGAAGCCAGCAGCGGGCTGACGTTGTTGAGGTCGTCAAAGCTCACCCCGTGCAAACCCACCACGGTAAGAAGTCCGTGGCGAGTCGTAGGAGGAGTAGGACCGATACGACCTCCCCCACGACATGCCGGGCATCGCGCAGCAGCCGCTGACGAGCGGTGGCCTTCGACTGGTGCTGTGCATTGCGCCATAAGTGCATGGCAGACGCAACCTCCGACACTACTGAGTCGCTTTGCCGCCTGACGCTTTCCGTGTCGGAACGCGACCTGTTGACCAGCTCGACGAGACTCGCCGACGTCGGGCCATGCGCTGGCTGCTGTCGAGGTTCGACGCCGGGCACGCCTCCGCGCGGGCGGCCGCGCCGGTCAATGCACCGGGAACCCCTCTGGGGCCTTGCCCCCGCCGCGTTTGCGGCCCAGCGACTTGAGGAATTCGTCTTCCCCCGGCGTTGGTGCTCGGGCGATGATGCCGTCCGCCGCGATTTGCAGGCGCATCGAGTAGGCCCGGCTGGCATCCGGCGTGCCGTCAGGGCCGTCGAGCACGTCCAGCACGATCCGACCGGTCGGGCTCTTGGGGTCATCGGCGATCCGGACATACCAGCTCGACACCGAGCCCGTGATGATGTAGCCGTGCCAGTTGCGATGCCGGGTGGCACGCCGCTGCTCTCGCCATCCGCGGGCCTGCTTATTGGTCCACACGATCACGCCGACCACGATGGACAAGCACCCGCTGGCTCGAGCCGCTGTCGGCGCCATCAGCATCGGTGGCGCGACACCCTTCTTCTACAACTGACAGAGGTCGAGACGATGACTTCCGATCAGCGCCTACCTCCCGCCCGTGCCGCCGTGGTTCGACTGTGCACGATCGCCCAGGTGCTGTGGTTACTCCGCTGGTTGATCAAACCGGTAGGGCAACCCTTCGGTCCTGAAGCTCACCCTGCCGATCCTCAAGGCCCTGCCCGGCTTACTTCGCGAAGACAGACACTGGGCGGCCTCCCCCGGGGCAACTGTTCCCCCGGCCCCCAAGATCGGCGACGAGGACAGCGCGGACGGGGGTGATGCGCCCAGCTGATCTTCGCCCGGTTCGGCGCTGCATCGAGCCCACGCCGGGCCCATCCCTCGTCGCGGCTATGACGTTCCGTGCTCGGTGATGGTGAACTCGCGCGGGATGAACATCGCGGTGGTGAGATCGGAGTGCGGCGGGTCCACCGCCTGGTCTAGCTGCAGCTCGTAGTAGTCGGTCTCGACGCCGCTCCGAGCGTGGCCTGCGGGTGCCTAACGTCGCGCGCACTTCGCGTCCCGCCAGCGCGGGCGGGACGTCGAGGTCGCGCCTCAGTCTCCAGCGGGTGCCCTCCCAAGGCGTTCGCCGTGTGGCCGCGGCGGGTGTCCCACACGACCGGGCGGCGCACCGGCCAGAATATCCTCGACGACCGACTCGAGGTTGTAGAGCAGGGTGTCGCCGACTCCTCGTCCAGCGTCGGCTCCGTGCAGTACGGCGTGACGAGCAGCCCGTCCAGCACCGCAGTCCGATCAGGTCCCGGGCCACGACGGTCAGGTCGCCGTCGCTCCAGCGCGGCTCGCCGACCTTGACTCCGGCGGCGCCGGCGGGCAGCAGGCCGGCGGGGTCGAGGTGCCGGTCCGACCACTCGGGCAGTTCGGTGTCGTGAGCGCGGATCTGCACGGCCATCGCGGCCAGCGACACCGCGACCGATCCGGGGGCTCGAGGCCGAGCGCGTCCTGGGGCACGAACTGCAGCAGCGCGGCCGCCTCCCGCAAGGCCGCCGAGTGCCCGGCTAGCCGGTGCCGGGAGATCTCCCGCGCGCCGGTTGCGGTGCGCACGTCGGCACGGGGAGATCAGCCGCGCCGTGCCGCGGTCAGTGCTTGTAGCCAGGCGGGTGAGCGCGTCGGCTTGGCCGCGGCGCTCGGCCAGCCGCCAGGGGGCGGCGTCCCCGCAGCCGGATCGTTCCGGAATGGTGGCCCTGGCGCAGCAGGCGACCTCGACGACGACGTCGGCGGCCCGAAACCGGGTGGAGTCGGCGGGTTCGATGGCCAGGGGTGGCGCCCAGTGCGGCAGCGAATTTCCGGCATGCCGCGGCGGCCTCGGCCAAGCGCCGGCGCGCCCAAACCAGCTCCCGTTTCCCGGAGAAACGGTCGGAGGCCGCGGTCTGCTCGCAAGCGGCCGCGGCGGAGGGATTGGGCGGAACTTGGTACGCCATAATTGTTGTGCTCGAGACGTGCTCGGGCCTGGGTGGGTGCCCACCGGGCTGCGCTTGTTCAAGTGCAGCCCGGACTCCATTGGACTGACGGTCTCGCCGTGATCGGCGGTCGGCGACGTGTCAGGAACATGGCCTTCGGCGTGCGAGGCAGGCCCGCCTGTCCGGGCGACGTGGGTACCGGAAGGCGAGATGTTCAGGTCCACGTTCAACGTTCGATCGACCACCAGCGCCATCGCATCCACTAGTAAAGCGGTGTGCGGGTCTACTTGCGTGGATTTAGTGGTTTGGCTGGAGCTTGTCTCTCGAAAGAAGTAACCCTTTTGCGGGGGATGGGTTTGTCAGTTTTTGCAAGCTGTTTATATGGCAGGAAAACTGAGAATTTTGGGTGCTATCCGACTTAGTCGTGCAACCGATGAGAGTACCTCGCCTGCGCGGCAACGCGACCGAATCGAGTGGTGGGCGAGTGGAAACGGTGGTCGTGTCGTGCACGTCTCTGAAGACCTGGACGTATCAGGGTCGTATCGCCCTTCGAACGTGGAGGACCGGGTGAGTGGCTGACCGATGCGCAAGCCAAGCATTGGGATGTTCTGGTCGCCTGGAAACCAGACCGAATCAGTCGCTCGGCTGAAGACACGTTGCGTCTGCTTCGGTGGTGTATTGATCGGGGTAAGCGCATCGTATGTGTCGATGACGGTATCGACTCGGAGACGTCGATGGGTCGGGTCTGGACCCAGCTCGCGGCGATCTTTGCCGAGGTTGAGCGGACAGCGATCAAGGAACGCACTGCCGGTAGCCGGGAGAAGTTGCGGCAGGATGGAAGGTGGGCTGGCGGGGCACCTGTGTACGGTCTGCGTGCCCAGCCTCGCGAGGACGGTCCTGGGTATGGCGTGTATCGGGACCCTGAGGCTTATCCGCACGCGAGGTACATGGTCGAGGTGGTCCTGGCAGGGAAGTCGCTCAATTCTGTCGCGAAGGAGTTGACGCGTCGGGGCGTGCTGTCACCGCAGGACCTCCGGCGTCAGCAGGCTGGTAGGTCGACCCGGGGTCTCAAGTGGAACGTCTCGACGGTTAGGTCGATCCTGACTTCGGATTCTCTTCGGGGTCTCATGAGTCACGAAGGACGGCCGGTAGTCGGGCCGGACGGATCGCTGGTCAAGGGGGGAGAGTCGATTGTCTCTGTAGGCGAATGGAAGCAGCTGCGTCTTGGTCCGGTTTGCGGCGGTTCGTCGGCTTTGCCGGCCGTAGAAGGCTATGTGAACGTGGACGCGCCAGGCGCGGTACCCGAGAGCGGGGCCATCTCACTGGACGGATGTAGTGGCCGTCCGGTCACGACGGTCTGATGTCTTCCTCGCCGCTTGCCTGTTCGTTCGGCGGCCGACCCGGTGGCTGTGATGACCGGCATCTTTCGCACTCGGTGCGAACGAGCGTGAGATTCTGTGTCGGTGAACCAGAGCCGTAGGAGTCGCGCGAATCAGTCTCGGCGCAAGCGCGAACGCTTCAATTGGGCGGGCTTCATCGTCGGCGCGGTGCTCTGTGGCGGTGTTGCGGCGGCCCTGCTCTCGGTCGGCGTGTACAAGTGGCAGCAGGCGCCCACCGAACCCGCGTCCACCACCGCGACCGTCGTCGCCTGTTACACGGCGACGCCGGGAAACGCCTGCAGCACCGGCGACGCGGTTTTCACCGTCGGTGCCACCGTTTACCACACCGAGCGGGCCATCCCCTACGACGCCCACGTCGGCGACAGCTTTCAGATCAACTATGACCCCGGCGACCCCGAGCACAACGGCGACACTCTCACTACCGCCATCACGTCCTTCGTGATCGGTGGCATCGCGTTGGTCCTGTTCGCCCTGAGCATCTCCAGCTTGATCCGCTACCGCCGGCGTGTCCGGCGGAAGCAGGGCGCGCCCGGCCGCCCGAGGACGGCATGACCCCGTCCGGGCCACGCGAACGCGAGACCCGGTCACTCCGGACTCGATCAGGGTCGGTGCGGGCAGGGGTACCGGTACCACCGCGTCCCCGAACCGGCTGTGGTCCCACCCGTGGACGGTCCATGGGTGCTCGCCGCCTTCGGCTCGAACCTCCTTTCTCTGCTGGCGCGGGAGGCGGAGCTGATGTCGAGCACCGTGACGGCGCTGGGCTCGCTGGGGTCCGGGCCGCCGTCGCGCTGGGCAGCGACGAGGCGGTGGAGAGTCGTGGGCCGGCCCGTGTCCGGCGAACGTCGAGCTGGCCGGGTTTGTCCCGCAATGCGCGTTGCTCGCCACATGCGACGTGTTTGTGACAAGCCGGCTTCAGCGGTGTGCGCGAGGCGTCCGCGGCCGGGACCCGTCAGCCCACCCGACGGAACAACAGTGGGGCGAGGCAGGCGATGGTCGCGCAGAGGAACCCGATTGCCACGTACTGCGGGTAAGCTGGCCCGGTGGTCGCCGCGATGACCGCGCACACCACCGCGACCAGTGCGTAGAGCCCGCTGGCGAGACGCACCCGACGGCGCCGCCGAAACGCTGGCGGCTGTCCCCGGAGGAGCACCTCGTGCTGGCGGTGCTCGGGCAGCGTTACCTCGGCTACGACCCCCAGCCGCTGCCGCTGTCCCGGCAGCAGGCGGCCGCCGAGCTCGCCGAACGGCGGCCCCACGAGAACTGGACGGTCAAGCGGGTCGAGCACCTCGTTTCCCGGGTCCGGCAACGGCTTTCCGACGCCGGGGTGCACGGGCTGCGGCGCGAGGAGGTGGGGGAGCCGGTGGGGCTGACCCTGACCGTGAACCTGCTTCGCGAGCTGGTGCTCTCGACGACGCTGGTGCCGATGGACCTGGAACGGCTCGAACTCCCCGATCCGCCGCCGTTTCCCGGATGAGGGAGGCCGTTCGCTTCGCGACCTGTTCGGCGTCTAGCTCGGCGAGGGGCGAGGCGTTGTGGCCTCGAAGACCCGGTGGGTCAGCAGGGCGGCGCCATCGGTGAATCCGTTGATGACCAGCTTCCGGCCGTCGGTGAGCTTGACCAGGCAGCCGACGTCGCCACCGAACGCCTTGGCGAGAACGTTCTGCTTGGTGTGGTCGACGACTGTTAGGACAAGATCAGGATGACGCCGTGCTCGCGTCGAGCGGCCTGCTGCAGGCAGTCCAGTTGCTGCAGTGCGAACGACCGAAGCATGAGGTAGTCGTATCCCTCGAAGGGGGCAAGGCTATGGCCGGCAAGGTCGCCGGCATCGTCGACGAACTTGTCCAGTTCGGGCCATGGCAGCGACTGAGTCGCGTCGAGTACCTCCGCCACAGTGCTTGGGCGCAGGGCGTACAACGGCCGGCTCTCGGATGTAGGCGGCTCCGCGAGCCCAGCGTCGGTGAGCAGGCATTGGCGGTCGAAAGGCACTGGAACCTCCTCGCACAAAGCCAGCAACGGCAGCACAGGTTCAAACGCGTGTCGCAGTTCGTCCGTCAGCGCCGGGCGGAAAGCATCCTCGTAAAAATCCGACACGAGATAAAATGCTCGGGTGCCGCACCACAGGTCCGGGTCTGCGGCACCCGGCAGGCCGGGCAGCTCGTCGAGTTCCGGTGGGTACGGCCAGGAGGCGCCTGAAGCCGTGTATCGCTCGTTGCGTGCCAGGCAGGCATTCCAATAGAATTCCAAGCCGTTCTGGCGATAAGCATCCACGGCCGACTCCCAGTCAACCATCAAGCACACGATGTCGATTCCCATCGGGATCGCGATTCCGTTCTTGAGTTGGCTGGTGAATTTTCACTAGACGGGTCATGACTTTTATGAAGATCATTTTAGCAAGCACTTCCGGGGACCGGTCCCGAGCTTCGATCTTACCAGGCGGTGCCGGTGCAAGGTGGAGACCAGCCCGGCAGTTCTTGACAGGCGCAACGCCAACGCCCCCCCCGGGACGTGCTCGCCGCACAACGCCGCGAACGCGCCCGCATCCGCACCGAGAAAGATATCCGCTGGGGCGGCAACACCTCACCCCAGCAGCCTGACCTGAATGCAGGTCGCCGAGGTCGAGTGGTGGCGTGCTGTCGAGGTGTAGCCAGTGGACAGGCCGACAGCAATCTACTTGCGGTCTCACATCTGGCCTTTTCGTAGGCGATCGCCCAGGTTGTCGGCGTCCTGACACCTGTACAGGCAGTCAATCTCAAGGTCGGCTCGGGCGAATGCCTGGTTGTCGTGCTGACCAGCGCATTTCTCGGATCACCGCCGACCTCGATCGACTTCGGTGCCGGCGGTGCCGACATCGAGTTCGAACTAACCGCAGCACGCCGCAGTGGCTCGCAACGCTGGTGGGGCGCGACGACGTCCAGCGCGTTGACTTCGAGGTGAAGTCGCCGTTTTGTTGCGGTTGGTGATGAAGTGTTGCTGGGCCCGCCAGCGGCAGGTGAGGACAGCGGCGCGGCGTTCGCCCAGGCAACGCAGACCCTGCAGCGACGCGTTGCGGGTACGCGTAGCGCCGTCACGACGGCGCTCGGCAGCCGTGTGAAAATGCCCGATTATGAGCGACGTCCCGGAGCTGCGCAAAGAGGCGTGAGTCATCCTCGCCTCGGCTATGGAAACCTTGGCGCGCGACCTGAAGAAGTTCCGCCGGAAGTTCCAGCCACTGGGTTTCGCCCAGGAGAGCGGGATGGTGCGCGCGATGCCTGGCGGGTCCTACCTCGTGGTCGAAGACCTGGACCCGGTGGACTACGGGGCGAGCGGCACCCTGGGCGACGAAGTCCTTACGCCGGGTTACCTGTGGAAGTTCCAGAACCGTAAGTGGGGCTACTGCGAAATGACATTGACCGTCAACGACCGGCGGGAGGCCGAGGAAGCCGACTTGCACTAGTCGTAACGTTCCTCCACGAACCAGCGAGCGGGCGGTGCGCCGCGCAGTACCCGGTCGTTGCCGATCCGCGGCTGGCCGCCGGGGCGCCGCTGGTCTCGATGTGCTCAAGTGCCGGCTGCGCCCGGTCGACTTCTCGGATTACCGCGTCCCGCTGACCGCCGCGGGCCAGGCCCGCATCCGCGCGACGTTCCCCGGCGGGGACTGCGGCTTCCGGCAACCGGGGGTGGGTCAGGTCCGGCCGCTGGGCACCTGGCTGTCCTACGGCGACGGACACAACGGCGCCTTCGGCCACGCGCCGTTCCCGACACCCGTGGATGGGAACCGATGAAGATCATCCTGTTCGGTGCCACCGGCACGCTCGGCCAGGGCGTGCCGGCGTACTGCCTCGCCCACCCCGAGGTGGACACGTCCTGGTCGTCACCCGGCGCGGCACCGGCGTAGCGCGCTCGAAGCTGCGCGAGCTGCACCACGACGACTTCGGCGACTACTCGGCTGTCGCGGGGGAGTTCGAAGGCTACGACGCGTGTTTCTGGTGCCTCGGCCGCACGGCGAGCGCGCTGTCCGGACCGGAGTACGTGCGCACCACCCGGGACTTCACCCTCGCCGCCGTGAACCCGAAGCTGCGCTTCTGTTTCGTCTCCGCGGTCGGCGCCGATCCGGCGGCGCGGCTGGCCGCGGCGCGGGTGAAAGGGGAGACCGAGCAGGAGCTGTGGCGGATCTTCCCGGACACGGCGTACTCGCTGCGCCCGGCGCACGTGCAGCCCATGACCCTGGGCGGGGTCGAGCGCTACAGCGCGGGCTATCGGCTGACCGCGCGGCTGTTCCCGGCGCTGGACACGCTGTTGCCGAAGTACATGACGACGGCGGAGCGACTCGGCCGGGTGATGGTGGACGTCGCGGGGAACGGGGCGCGCGGCAAAGTGCTCGAGGGCCTCGACTTGCACTGAGCGGCTCGTCGGGTGCTGCGGGCTCGTGGGAGCGCCGCTCACTTGTCGCTCGGGCCGAGGATCGCCACTTCGCAGTCTTGTTCGATCTTCTCCGCGTTCGAAGGCTGTGAGTCGCTCGAGTACGCCCAGGGTGACTCGTCGTTGTCCGGTGTCTCGACCACGTGCATGCCCTTGTCGTTCATGCACTGGACCCACCGGTGCATGTTGTCCTGGTATGCCGGGTTCTGGCGGTCCATTCCCCAGGGCAGCAGGGGCAGTTTCGGCCGGCACGCGTCGCCGGCGTCCTTGTGGTCGGCGCTCCACTTCTCCGCACCCTCGATGGTGTTCGGCTGCGTGTCGACGTCCGCGCCGTGGTCCTTCATGCACGTGCGCCACGGCTCGATCAGGCGCTGGGACTCTTCCCGCGTCTCGTCGACGCGGTGGCGGGGACGGCCGCCGTCGGCGTCGGTTGACGGCGCCGCCGAAGAAGCAGTTGCCGACGGTGTTGCCAGCGAAGCCACCTGGGGCGCCGGCGCGGACGGTGTCGAACACGCGGTGAGCCCCAGCCCGAGCACGAGAACGGTCAAGATCCGAGGTGTCATTCCCCGAGCATGACCGGTGACTTTCAGGAACTCGTCAGCACGCTGTGAGCGGATCATGCCAGTGCCTGCGTCGGCGGCATCCGCGCGGCCCGCACCGCCGGGTGCAGCCCGGCCAGCACCCCCACCACCAACGCCCCGAAGACCGCGGCCGCCACGGACCACGCCGGGATCACGGGCGGCCACCCCTGGTAGGTCACATACGCCAGGGTCACCAGCACGCCCAGCGCGGTCCCGGCCAGGCCACCGAGGCCCGACAGCGTCACCGCCTCGGTGAGGAACTGGCCGCGGATGTGCCCGCGCGTCGCGCCCAGCGCCCGGCGCAGGCCGATCTCGCGCCGGCGTTCCAGGACGGAGACGAACATCGTGTTGGCGACGCCGACCCCGCCGACCAGCAGGGCCACCCCGGCCAGCCCCAGGAACAACGCCGAGAACGCTGTCTGCGTCGCCTGTTTCGCCGCCAGCGCGTCCGACGGCCTCGAGACCTGCACCAGCCCGGGCAACCGCGGGTTCAGCGTCGCCGGCAGCACCGCCCGGACGTCGCCGAGCGCGTCCTCGCGGGCCTTCACGTACACCACCGTCGGGTGCCCGTCGAAATCCAGGAACCGCTTCGCCGAGTTCCACCCGACGACGACCGACCGTTCGATGTCCGGGGCCAGCGGCATCGGCGCGAGCACGCCGATGACCGTGTACCAGGCCGTGCCGATCAGCACCACCGGCGGCGGTTGTCCCGGCACCACTCGCGCGATTCCGAGCCGGGACGCGGCGACGTAGCCGAGCACCGTCACGGGCAAGTCGGACGCGTCGAGAAACCGTCCTGATTGGACGGTGCCGTTCAGTGCCGGCAACAGGCCGGGCGAGGCGGCCAGGACCGACAGCCCGGAGCCGTCCTGGGGGTCCGTCCGGTCGGACCGGCGGACGACGGCGTGGGTGTTCGCCACAGCCGCGGCCGTGGTCACCGGCCCGATCCGCCGCACGCTGCCCAGCGCCGACTCCGGCAGCACCACCGGCGGTGTCTGGTTCGGCTGAGGCTCGGCGCGCAGCAGGTTCGTGCCCAGCGCCGTCAGCCGGTCCAGCAGCGCCGCCTGGCTCGATGCCGGGATGGTGGTGACCACGATCATCGTGGCGATCCCGAGCGAGATCCCCAATGCGGACAGCGCCGCCCGCAGCCGCCGGGTGCGAATGCCCAGCAGGCCCAGGCCGAGGACGTCGGCGGGGGTCATGCGGTGTCTGCCGGGATGTCTCGCACGATCCGGCCGTCGCGGAACTCGACGCGCCGGGGCAGCCGGGCCGCGATATCGCGGTCGTGGGTGATGACGGCGATCGTGGTGCCCTCGGCGTGGAGCCCGGTCAGCAGGTCCAGCACGGCTTCGCCGTTCGCGGTGTCCAGCGCGCCGGTCGGCTCGTCGGCCAGCACCAGCGCCGGGTCGTTGACGACCGCGCGGGCGATCGCGACGCGCTGGCGTTCACCGCCGGACAGCTCGCGCGGCCGGTGGGCGACGCGGTGCCCGAGCCCGACCCGGCCCAGGGCCTCCAGCGCCAGGGCCCGCCGCCGGCGCCGCGGCACCCCCGCGTAGAGCAACCCGGTCGCCACGTTGTCCACGGCGGACAGTTCGTCGGTGAGGTGGAACTGCTGGAACACGAAGCCGATCCGGCGGCCGCGGAGTGCGGACAGCTCCCGGTCGGACAGCGCCGTGACGTCCTGGCCGTGCAACGCCACCGAACCGGAGGTCGGCCGGTCGAGCGTGCCGGCGATGTGCAGCAACGTCGACTTCCCGGACCCGGACGGGCCGGTGATCGCCAGCAGTTCGCCCTCGGACACGATCAGGGTGACGTCCTCGAGCGCGACGACCTCACCGGGATAGCGCTTGCTCACCCGATGCAGGACCAGTACCGGCGTCACGACGTCGTCACCACCTGGAGACCCTCGGTAATCCCGTCGCCGCTGACCTCGACGAGGTCGCGCGCGAACATCCCGGTCTTGACAGCCTTCAACGTCCCTCCCGGCAGCTGTACGGCGTACCCGCCCTCGCGCAACGCCACCAGCGCGCCGACCGGCACCGCGAGCACGCCCGGGTGGGTCTCGATGGCGATCCGCACCTCCACCGAGGCCGAGTCGAGGTCCGCGACGGACCCGGGGTCGTCCGGGGTGACCGTGATGTTCACCTTCGGCGGTCCCTGCGGCCCGCCGTCCGGCGTGCCCTGGACGTCGGTGCTGACCGACGTCACCTTGGCCGGGACGGCGGTACCGTCCGGCCGCACCACCGACACCGGTGCGCCGGTCTTGATCGCCGCGACGTCCGAGGCGGACACCGGCGCGACCACCACCTTGGTCGTGGCGCTGATGGTGAGCAGTGGTTCCGTGACGGGGTCGCCGGGTTGCGCGGTCACCGAGTTGACCCGCACCGGGCCGGGCAGCACGAGGACCTGCCCGACGTCGAGCGTGCCGGTGTCGTCGAGCCCGGCCTTCCGCTGCCACCGCTTCAGGGCGGCGGCTAGCGCGGGCGTGAACGTCTTCGGGCGACCCGTGGCGTACCCGAGCGCGGTCAGGTTGGCGCTGACGACGGCGACGTCCGGTCCGCTGAGATCGGGGTCGCCGAGCTTGCGGAACAGGGGAGTGTCCCCGAAGAACACCGGAACCGGACGCCCGTCGACCGCGTACAGCGCCTTGCCCCGCTGCGCGACGTCGCCGACGGCGGGCAGCTTCGTCACGATGCCGGATCCGGTGCCCTTCACCGGTGCCGGTGTGCCGAAGCCGAGGGTGCCGCTGACCGATTGGGTGTTCGCCAGGTCGGTCTTCCGGACGGCGACGGTCGCCACCGCGGGCGGTGCTGCGGCGGACACGGTGGTCTTGCGGCCGTGGTCGATGACGAAGAACGTCGTGGCGCCCAGCAGCACCACCACGGCGACGGTGACGAGCAGCCACACCAGCCGGCGGCCACCCGATCGGGTCGATCTCATGCCGTCACGCTCGCAGCGGATTGTCAGGGACTGGTCAGGAAGCCGTGGTCTTCCGGTAGCCGCGCTTATGCTCTCCGATCATGTGCGCCCACATCGTGCTGGCCGAGGACGACGCCAAGCAGGCGGAGCTCGTCCGGCGCTACCTCGAGCGGGAGCGGCACACCGTGGTCGTCGCACCGGACGGCGTCACCGCGCTGGACCTGGTCCGCCGCCACCCGCCCGACCTGCTCGTGCTCGACGTGATGCTGCCCGGGATGGACGGCCTCGAGATCTGCCGGACGCTGCGGGCCGAGTCGGATCTGCCCGTGCTGATGCTGACCGCGCGGTCCACCGAGGACGATCTGCTGGCCGGGCTCGACCTCGGCGCCGACGACTACGTGACCAAGCCGTTCAGCCCACGGGAGCTGATGGCCCGGATTCGCACGCTGCTGCGCCGGGCGGCGCCGCCTCGGCCGGACAGGGGCGGAGTCGCGCGCGTCGGCACGCTCACCGTCGACCCGGTGCGGCACGAGGTCACCGTGGGCGGCCGGGCGATCGACTGCACGCCGGGGGAGTTCCAGCTGCTGGAACTGATGGCCGGTCAGCCCGACCGGGTGTTCACCCGCGGCCAGCTGCTGGAGCACCTGCACGGCTTCGACCGGTTCATCACCCAGCGCGCGATCGACGTGCACGTGATGAACCTGCGCAAGAAGATCGAGGCGCAGCCACGGCGTCCGGCACGGCTGCTCACCGTCTACGGCGTCGGCTACAAGCTGACCGCGGGCACCGATGCGCCGTAGCCTCCTCCTGCGGTTGTTCGTGCTGTCCGCGCTGGTCGCGGTGGCCTCGATCGCCGCCACCGCCTGGCTCGCCGCACGCACGACCTCCGGCGCCATCCGGCAAGAACAGGGCCAGGCGCTCGCCGACGACGGGAACATCTACCGTGGCCTGCTGACCTACGCCGCCACCCACCCGAACTGGCGGGACGTCGTCGGGAAGGTGCGCGGCACCGCCGCGGTCAGCGGCCGCCGGATCGCCCTGACGCTCACCGACGGCACGCCGATCGCCGACTCGGCTCCCGACGGCAGGCCGCTGCCACTGCGGCCCTCGATCGTCGTCGATCCACTCTCGGTCGACCCGGGGCTGGGGCAGGGCACCACCGCCGACCGCATCGCCCCCGACGCCGTCGGACCGTACGCACTCCCGGCCGGGGACCGGGAACGACTGGCCGCTCTCGCCGAGCGCGTGCTGCGCTGCGTGCAAGCCCGCTCGGGCATCGGGACCATCGTCACCTCACCCGCCGGGCACCCCCGGATCGAGGACGCGGACTCGTTCGTGCAGTCGTCGTGCGACGGCAACGCACTCAACGTGCCCACGGCGTCGGAACAGATGGCGCTGAACAAGCTCTCGGCCCTGGTCAACGCGTGCCTCGACCGCGGACCCGAGCCGAAGCCGGCCGCTCAGATCCGAGTGCTGCTCGACTTCACCTGGGTGCGCAAGGGGGTGCGCGACGCCGAGTCCGACCAGGCCGTGCAGTCCTGCCTGCTCTCGGCGCGCCGGGAGCAGCTGACGCCCTACGTGGCTCCCGCCGCGTTGCTCTACCTCACCGCGCCAGGCGGCGAAGTGGAGCACGCCGGGTTCACGTTGTCTCCGGAGAACGAGATCCGGCTGATCGAGGTCGCCGGTGGAATCCTGCTGCTGACCTTGACGGCCACCGCGCTCGGTGGGCTCGGCCTGATCCGCCCGCTGCGCGCGCTCACCGGCGCTGCGCGGCGGATGACGGCGGGTGAGACCGGAGCCCAGGTGAAGGTGCGCGGCCGCGACGAGATCGCCCGGCTCGGGACCGCCTTCAACGCCATGGCCGCCAGCCGCGAGTTGCTCGAGGAGACCCGCAAGGCGATGGTCAGCGACATCGCCCACGAGCTGCGCACCCCGTTGAGCAACATCCGCGGCTGGCTCGAAGCGACCCGCGACGGCGTCAGCGAGCTCGACGACGAGCTGATCGAGTCGCTGCTCGAAGAGGCCGTTCACCTGCAGCACATCGTCGACGACCTGCAAGACCTCGCCCTTGCCGATGCCGGCGCGCTGCGGCTGCACCCCGAGCCGGTGGACGTGCCGCACCTGCTCAATCAGGTGGCGGCGGCGCACCGGCCCCGCGCCGGCGTCGAGCTGTCCGTCGAGGCGCCCGCGCCCCTGGAGCTTGACGCCGACCCGGTGCGGCTGCGGCAGGCCGTCGGCAATCTGGTGTCCAACGCCCTCCGGCACACCCCCGAGGGCGGCTCGGTGGTGGTGCGCGGCCGCCGGGACGGCGACGACGTCGTCATCGAGGTCGCCGACACCGGCACCGGGATCGCCGCCGAGGACCTGCCGCGGGTGTTCGACCGGTTCTGGCGGCCCGACAAGGCCCGTACGCGGGGCAGCGGCGGCAGCGGCCTCGGGCTGGCGATCGTCCGGAAGCTCGCCGAAGCGCACCGCGGGACGGCGACGGCGGCCTCGGTGCCCGGTCAAGGCTCGACGTTCACGCTGCGGCTGCCCGCCGGTACAGCGGATCGGTGATCGCCTTCGTGAACTGCGGGCCGAACAGGTACCGCGTGCAGTCGGGCGTCTGGTCGAGACAGAGTGATCCGTCGGGGTGCAGGTACCAGCCCTCGGTGTCGACGCCGACGACCACGCCGTAGCCGGTCTTCTCCGAGAACGACGTCAGCCGCGGGCCGCCGCTGGATCCGCCGCCCATGTCGCACGGCACGCCCCACTGGTCGCGGGGAATCTCGACCTCGGCGTTGCCAGGGTTCTCCTTCGGCGCGCCCCAGCAGTGCGCGACGCGTTGCCCGGTGAACTCGGGCCGGCCCTGGTGACCAGGTTGTTTCGCGGCGCGCGGGTAGCCGAACTCCTGTGCCGGGAGGCCGCCGGGCAGGCCGATGCCGAGTGGTTGCGCGGCTTTCGTGACGTCGGCGGCGCGCCGGCCGTGTTCGTCGGGGTTGAGCACCAGGAACGCCTGGTCGTGGGCGGTCTGCTGGTCGTCGGTCACCCAGGTCGTGTCGGCGTACGCGGTCCGCGCGACGAACGAACCGTAGGGCCGGGTGTTGTCGCGGAAGCCGGGGACGAACAGCACCTTGTCCATCCACTGTGGATCGTTGCCGATCAGGTCCATGCCGTGCACGCAATGCCCGGCGGTGACGATCGTGGCGCGGTTGGCCGCCGCGACCAGCGTCGCGGTGCAGCTTTCGTCCTCGCCGCGGTCGACGAAGAACAGCCGGCCGATCGTGCGGTCCACCGCGGTGCCGGGGGCGAACCCGGCGCCGTCGGGGCCGTCGGCCGGCGGCGTGCCGGGCGTGGCCGGGCCGGTCGGCATCGCGGAGATGCGCTCCGGTGTCCAGTAGTCGAGGACGGCTTGGCGGTCGGCTGCCGACACGGCGAGGTCGTGCACGACGACTCCCTCGGCGGCCTGCGCGGAGGCGCCGCCGAGTGTCGCTGCCGCCAGCACGACCGCGGCGAGCATGGATACGTTCTTGGCCTGGATCACAAGAAACCTCCCTTTCGTGGCTCGGGCAGCGTCGCGAAAGGATGTGGAGGACTTGTCAGCGAGTGGTCAGGCGGTCGTCAGGCAGCCAAGCCGCAGTCGCGGATCTGCTCCCAGGGGTCGATCTCATAGGCGGCTTTTCCGGGAGCGGTGTCGGAGTCGCCGAAGCCGCGGTTGTCCCACAGCAGCACGCACAGGCCTGCTTCGGCTAACACCTCGGCGAACCGGTCGAGATAGAGGCGGCGGGTGGCCGACCAGCCGTGCGCCATCACCGCGCACGGCGCCGGTCCCGACGCTCCCTCGGCTTCGAAGAACCAGCCGCGCAGCGTGACACCCTCGGCATCGAACTCGACATCGTGACGCATGGGAGGTTTCCTTCCTGCGGGCTGCTGCTGACGATCCTCAGCGTCACTCCGTCGAGTGGGCAGCGTCCAGTACCTCCACCGTCGTCTGTGATACCCGGCCGTGATAAGTCCACAGTGGAATATCCACTGATGCCGTGCGGGTATCACAGAGAGCGAAACAGGTCTTGGACGCGCTGGCCGGCCGCGCCGCACCCTGGAGGGGCAAGACACGAACGAAGGAGCAACGATGAAGGTCTTCCTGACGGGCGGCTCCGGCTACATCGGCCGGGCCACGATCGCGGAACTGCGCCGGCAGGGCCACACGGTGGAGGCGCTGGCCCGCAGCGAGCGCGCCGAGGAGGCCGTCGTGGCGGCGGGGGCCACGGCGGTCCGTGGCGGTCTGGCGGACTTGGCGGTCCTGAACCACGCCGCCGCTCGCGCGGAGGCCGTGATCCACCTCGCGCAGGCGAGCACGGACGAGGAGGATCTCGCCGCGGCCCACGCGATGCAGGACGGCGTCGGCGCCGGCACGTACGTGCACACCGGCGGCAGCTGGGTCTACGGCGACACCGACGGGGTCCAGGACGAGACCGCGCCGTGGAACCCTCCGGCCCTGGTGGCGTGGCGCAAAGCCGTCGAGGACGCCGTGCTGGCGCGAGCCGCCGACGGTGGCCGCCCGGTGATCGTGCAGCCGGGCCTGCTCTACGGCGGCGACAACCGCCTGATCGACATCTTCTTCGTGCAGCCGGGCGTGAAGAACGGCGCGATCGCCTATCTCGGCGACGGCAGCGCCCACTGGGCGCTGGTGCACCTCGATGACCTCGCGGCCCTCTACGTCGCTGCGCTGTCGGCGAAGGCCGGGTCGGTCTACCTCGGAGTGGGCGGGGTGAACCCGACGGCGAAGGAGGTCGCCGAGGCGCTGGCGCGCGGTGCGGGGCTCGAGGGCAAGACCGTGTCGATCACGCTCGAGCAGGCGCGGGCGGAGATGGGCCCGGTTGCGGAGGCGTTCGCCCTCGACCAGCAGCTCACCCCGGCCAAGGCCCGGCGCGAGCTGGGCTGGGAGCCACGCCACACCGATCCGCTCGCGGTGTTCGCGTCGAACTGAGCAGCGTGCCGCTGCCGGTGCGGAGGAGAGGGAATCGTGGACGTCGATCTGCGGAGGTTGCGTTACTTCGTCGCGGTGGCCGAGGAGCTGCACTTCGGCCGTGCGGCCGACCGGCTGCACATCGCCCAGCCGGTGCTGTCCCGGCAGATCCGGGTTCTGGAGGGGGAGCTGCGGGTGGAGCTGTTCTGCCGCGACCGGCGCGGCACCGCCCTCACCCCGGCCGGCGAACAGCTGCTCGCCGACGCCGGTGACCTGCTGGTCGCGGCGGAGGCGCTGGTGCGCCGGGTGCGCGCCACGGCAGAGGGCGTCCGCCGCCTCACCGTTGGGTTCATGCCCGGGATCACCCTGACGCCGGTCGTGCGGCTCTTGCGGGCCCGGCACTCCGGCTTGGACGTGCGGATGCTGCGGACCGGGTGGCACGACCAGGTGGTGGTGCTCCGCGACGGCCGGGCCGACGTCGGCATCGTCCGGCTGCCGATCGACCGGACCGGCCTGGCGGTCGTCCCCCTGTACACCGAGCCGAGGGTGGCGGTGGTGGCCTCGGGTCACCGGCTGGCCGGCAAGGACTCGGTTCGCATCGCCGACCTGGCCGAAGACCACCTGCTGCAGGATCCCGACGCCGTGCCGGAGTGGCGGGACGTGGCGCTCGAGCTGCGGGAGGGCACGCAGCGGACGGTCCCGGCGATCCACAGCGTCGAGGAGAAACTGGAGCTCGTCGCCGGTGGCGAGGGCATCGCGGTCATCCCCGCGTCCACGGCGGGCTTCTACACCCGGCCGGGCGTCGAGGTCCTTGTTGTCGAAGACCTCGGGCCCAACCAGGTCGCCGCAGCCTGGCCGGCCGCACGGGCCACCGCCTTGGTCCGGGAGTTCGCCGAGGCGGCTGCCGAGCTGCTGCCCGAGTTGCCCGCGGACCGGCCGAGCCGAGTGTAGGGGGCTCAAGGCGGCCGGTCAGCGGCGGAACCGACCACAGTGGACGGTGACCTCGACGCCGGCCGCGGCCGTTCACCGGGGGTCGAACTGACCGACTCTCCACGTCGTCGCCTACGGGGGCGCAAGCCGGTGGTGGCGCTGCGTGCCCTGGCCACACGAACCCACCCACCGCCGGCCACACCAGGAACGGCACGGCCCGTCGCCACCGCGGAGTGCGTGCGCGCGCGGCCCAGGACTCACCGTCGCGGGTCGCCGGCGCCGTAGTTCGGGAGTCGAGCACCGCACGGTAATCGCAACTGAGCGAACCGGGTGGCAAGTCGAACCGGATGGGTGGATCCGGGCCGCCGCCGAGATGGCGTGGGTGCAGCGCGCAGGCCCGCAGCACCCGGTCAGAAACGAACTGTCTCCACAGCGATCGACCTTGCTGTCGAAAGTTCGAAAATGCCGTGGTCATCACAGGACTGCCAATCCCGGCTCGGTCAGCAGAGCTGCCGTGTCGGCGAGCAGTTCCGAAGCCTGCTGGCCGTCCATCACCCGGTGGTCGAAGGAGAGGGCGAGCTGCAGGATCGAGCGAGGCTCGATCCGCTCGCCGGCTTCGTCTGCCACGACCCACGGCTGTCGGCGGATTGTGCCGACGGCCAGGATCGCGGTCTCGCCTGGGTTGAGTATCGGGGTGCCCGTGTCGACACCGAAGACGCCGACGTTGGTGATGGTCGTCGTGCCGCCCGCCATCGCCTCGGGCGGCGTCTTCCCGGCGCGGGCGGTGACGGCCAGTTCGTTGATCGCGGTGGCGAGGTCGAGCAGGCCCAGGGTGTGGGCGTCCTTGATGTTCGGGACCACGAGGCCGCGAGGCGTCGCAGCGGCGATGCCCAGGTTGATTCCGGCGGGCACCACGATTTCCTGCGCTTGTTCGTCCCAGCGGGCGGTGGCCATCGGCGTGCGAGCGAGGGCGCGGAGGTAGGCGCAGGCCACGAAAGCCAGCGGCGTCAGCTTAACCTCGCGGAACTCGCGGCGACGGGCGACGACGTCGCGCAGTTCCAGTGTCTTGGTGACGTCCAGCGTGACGAACTCGGTGACGTGCGGCGCGGTGAACGCGGAGGAGACCATCGCGGCGGCGGTGTGCTTACGCACGCCCTTGATCGGGATCCGGGTCGGCACGCCTTGGATCACGGCCGCCGGCTCTGTCGCGCCGTTGTCGGCCGCGGCGAGCACGTCGGTACGCAGGATGACGCCGTCGGGGCCGCTGGGCGTGATCGTGGCGAGATCGACATCGAGTACCTTGGCCAGCTTGCGCACGGGCGGCTTGGCCCGGAGCTTGGCGTGCTCCGCCGGAGGCTTGTCGACGGGCTTGTGGGCGTTCGCGCCGCGGCGACGTCGTGTGGCGCCGGCCTCGCGGACGCCGTAGCCGACCAGCAGCTTGGGTTCGGTGTCGGTGGTGTCCCCGGCTGCGGGAGTGGTTTGCGCGCTGGGCGCGGGCACGTCGGAGGCTGTCTGGATCGCGATGATCGGTGAGCCCACTTCGACGGTCTCGCCTGCGGCTGCGAGGAGCTCGACGACTTCGCCGGCGTAGGGCGAGGGCAGTTCGACGACCGACTTGGCGGTCTCGATGTCGACGATGATCTGGTTGACGGCCACGGTGTCGCCGACGGCCACGTGCCACGCGACGATGTCGGCCTCGGTGAGCCCTTCGCCGACGTCGGGGAGCCGGAAGGTCTGCGCGGTCGGGGTGGTCACGGTGTCTGCTCCTGCAAGAGACGGTGGTACGGAGGTCAGTGCTTGAAGCTCTCGTCGCACGCTTCGAGCAGGCGGTCGAGGTTGGGCAGCCAGTCCTCCTCGAGGCGGCTGGCCGGATAGGGCGTGTCGTACCCGGTGACCCGGAGGATCGGGGCTTCCAGCTCGTAGAACGCCTGCTTCTGCACCCGCGTCGCGAGTTCGCCGCCGAGGCCACCGGTCTGCGAAGCCTCGTGAGTGATGATCAGCCGTCCGGTGCGGCGGACCGATTCGACGATGGTCGCGTCGTCGATCGGTGACAGCGAGCGTAGGTCGATGACCTCGGTCTCGCGCCCTTCCTCCGCCAGTACGGCCGCGGCTTTGAGGGCCACCGGTACCAAGGCGCCGTAGGTGACGAGTGTGAGCGCGTCGCCGCGGCGGACGATTCGGGCGCGGTCCAGGTCGGCGGGCGGTACGGAGGTGTCGAGGTGGCCTTTGGACCAGTAGGAGCGTTTGGGCTCGAGGAAGATCACCGGGTCGTTGCACCGGATCGCCTGGCTCATCAGTTCGTAAGCGTCCTGGGAGTTCGACGGGCACAGGACCCGAAGCCCGGGCGTGTGAGCGAAGTACGCCTCGGGGGATTCGCTGTGGTGTTCGGTGGCACCGATCCCGCCGCCGACCGGGATCCGGATGACGACCGGCAGGCTGACTTTGCCCTCGGACCGGTGCCGGTACTTGGCGAGCTGGGTGATGATCTGGTTCATGGCCGGGAAGACGAAGCCGTCGAACTGGATCTCGCACACCGGGCGGTAGCCGGCCATGGCCAGACCGATGGCGCTGCCCACGATTCCGGCTTCGCCCAGCGGTGAGGTGACGACGCGTTGGTCGCCGAAGTCCTTCTGCAGGCCTTCGGTGACGCGGAAGACGCCGCCGAGGTGGCCGATGTCCTCGCCGATCAGCAGGACCTTGTCGTCGGTGTCCATCGCATCGCGCAGACTGGCGTTGAGGGCGTGTGCCATCGCGATGGTCACGAGTGGTCTCCTTCCGCGCCGGCCACGAAGGCGAGGTGCTCGTTCATCTGGCGAGCGAGGTCGCAGGGCAGGTCGTGCAGCGTGTGCCGGAACGGGTCGTCCGGTTTCGGCACCGGGAGAGCGCGGCAGCCGGTCCGCAGCCGTTCCGCCAGTTCGGCTTCTTCCCGGGCGAGGTCGGCCAGGAAGGCGTCGTCGAGGGGCTGAGGTGCGCTGTCGCTGGCCAAGAAGGCGCGGAGGCGATCGATCGGATCTCGGGCCGCCCACTCGTCGTTCTCCGATCCGGTGCGGTAGCGCAGGTTGTCGTCGGAGGTCGTGTGCGGGTTGCGCCGGTAGGTGACCGCTTCGATCAGCGTCGGGCCGCCGCCGGAGCGGGCGGTGGCCAGCGCCCGCTGGGTCACGGCATGGCAGGCGATGACGTCGTTGCCGTCGACCCGGACGCCGGGAAGCCCGAAGCCGCGCGCCCGCTCGGCGGCCGGCACCCGGCTCTGAACGGAGAACGGCGCCGAGATGGCCCACTGGTTGTTCTGGCAGAAGAACACCACGGGCAGGTTCTGGGCCGCCGCCCAGACGAACGCCTCGTTGGTCTCGCCTTCGCTCAGTGCGCCGTCGCCCAGGAACACCAGGACCGCGCGATCCCGGCCGCGGTCGCCGGTTCCGACGTCGCCGTCGCGCACGATGCCCATCGCGTAGCCGACGCCGTGCAGCGTCTGGGCGCCGATGACGAGGGTGTAGAGGTTGAAGTTCCGCTCACGAGGATTCCAGCCACCCATCGTCGTCCCGCGGAACAGGCCCAGCAGCTGTACCGGGTCGACGCCGAAGCACCATGCCACCGCGTGCTCACGGTAGGTGGGGAACACGACGTCCTGTGCGCGAAGCGCCGATCCGGCGCCGACCTGGGCGCCTTCCTGTCCGAGCATGGAGGGCCAGACCCCGAGTTCGCCCTGCCGCTGCAGCGCGATCGCTTCGGTGTCGACCCGGCGGGCCAGCACCATATCCCGGTAGGCCGCTCGTAAGTCCAGCGCCTCGGTGCCGGTGGGCACTCGGCTGTCCGGCCGCAACGTCCCTGTGCGATCGAGGACGGACCAGGGGGGTGAGGACCATTCGGCGGGCATGCTTCTCCTTGAGTCAGCGTGGCGGGAACCATCGCAAGCGAAGAGCGCCTGAAGCAACTGAAAAGCGCGAGTCACGCGTGATTCACGCACTCCAGACTCAGGGAAGGGTGTTAGACGCTAGAATATTGCGGATTGTGATTGATTTGAGCGTAGAGAGTGTGACGTGATGGACGACATCGACCGGGAGATCCTGAACCTGCTGCGGACGAACGCCCGCATGCCCGTGAGCGAGATCGCGCGCCGGGTCGGGCTTTCGGCCGCGCCTGTCGCCAGGCGGATCGAGCGGCTGGAGAACGATGGTGTGATCGAGGGTTACGTCGCGATCGTCAACGACGGGGAAACCGGAGAACTCGACGCCTTCACCGAAGTCCGCTTGACCAGCGGAACGGATATCCGCGAGCTCGAGGAGATCGCGCGGAGGGTGCCGGAGGTCCGGCAGTACTTCACGATCGCAGGCGACCCCGACGGGCTCGTGCGCTTCCGCGTCCGCAACGTCGACCACCTGCAGAAGGTCGTGAACGCCATCCGCGGCACCGGGATCGTGGCCGGGACCAAGACGTTGATCGTGCTGAACGCGTGGGACCGGGCGCAGGCTGCTGCCGGGTGACCCCGTCCAGCACAGCCGAAGCCGATAATTCCTAATTTTGTCTGCCTTGTCTTCTTGACGGCCTCGCCGGGCAGCGTCAAAGCTGCGTTGGCAACGTTGTCAGCCGAGGGTGCTCACGCCCCTCGTCGGCTGGCCGCCCGGAGAACGGAGTGCACATGGCGGACGAGTTCGGCATCAGCGGGGACGCCGAGCCCGCAAAGGCTGCCGCCCTGTCCAGGCGTCACCTGCTGACCACCGGGACCGGCTTGCTGGCCGGGTTCGGCCTGGCCGCCGTCATGCCGGGCGTGGCTTCGGCGGCGGACGCGACGGCTGAGGGCCGGGACACCAGGGCCGATCTGGCGCTGTTCCGGCCGGTGCAGGTCTCTTCGACCGACTACGCCGCCACCCCAGCGGAGTTCGCCGTCGATGGCCTCGCCCAGGTCGGCGTTCGCGGCTCCGGCTGGCGCGCCGCGCCGGGCGACGGTCAGTGGATCGTCGTGGACCTGCAGGGCCAGTGCAAGATCGACTCGGTGGTGCTGACGTTCGAGGCGAAGCCCGGCGACCCGGCCTTCGATGCCGCCGGCTCGCGCAGCAACACGACCGGTGCTGAGGTGCTTTCCAGCTACGCGACGGCGTTCGACCTCGACGTCTCCGCCGATGGCAAGGCCTGGCGCACCGTCCACCACTCCGACTCCGGCGCCGGTGGCGTGGTGACCATTCCGCTGTCGGTCTCCGCCCGCTGGGTCCGGTTCACCGCGTCGAGCCGATCGACGACCAACCCGCTGGGCCTCAACGGATTCCAGGTGTTCGGCACGAGCCGGGACCATCGGCCTGCGGTCCGCGGCTGGACCAGCTTCCCGGTGCGCCCCCACGAGAACCCGCCCGCCCTGACCGTCGGGTCCGACGGCACCGTGCCGCTCGAGTCGGGCTGGGTCCTCACCATGGACGACTGGGCGCCTGCCGGCGACGGCCGGACGCTCTCCGGTGGCAACGTCGACACCCGGGGCTGGCTCCCCGCGACCGTGCCCGGCACGGTGCTGGCGTCGCTGGTCGAGCAGGGTCAGCTGCCCGACCCGGTGTCCGGGATGAACAACCTGCACATCCCGGAGGCCCTGTCCCGGCACGCCTGGTGGTACCGGCGGGCGTTCTCGCTCCCGCGTGGCCTGGACACCTCGGCGGGCCGGTACGTGTGGCTGGAGTTCGACGGCGTCAACCACGAGGCCGAGGTCTGGCTCAACGGCGCGGAGCTCGGCACCCACAGCCACCCGTTCGGCCGGGCGCAGTTCGACGTCACGGCGGCGCTGCGCCGGTCCGGGGACCAGGCACTCGCGGTGAAGATCTCGCCGATGCCGCTGCCGGGCACCCCCGGCGACAAGGGGCCGGCCGGACAGGCGTTCGTCGACGCCGACGCGACGATGTTCAAGAACTCGCCGACCTACCTCGCGGTGTCCGGCTGGGACTGGATGCCCGCGGTGCGCGACCGCGCGTCGGGTATTTGGGATCACGTTCGGCTGCGTTCCACCGGTGCCGCCGTGCTCGGCGACGTCCGGGTCGACACCAAGCTGCCGAACCTCCCGGACACGAGCACCGCCGAGGTCACGATCACCGTGCCGGTGCGCAACGCGGCCGCGACCGCGCAGCGCGTCAAGGTCACCGCCGCCTTCGACGACGTCGCGGTGAGCACCACGGTGACCGTCGCCGCCGGCGCGAGCGCCGACGTGGTGTTCGCGCCCTCGGCGTTCCCGCAGCTGCGGCTGAAGAACCCGAAGCTGTGGTGGCCCAACGGCTACGGCGACGCGAATCTGCGCGACCTCACGCTGACCGCGGCCGTCGGGGCGTCGCTCAGCGACAAGCGGATGACCCGGGTGGGCTTCCGCAAGATCGACTACCAATACGACCTGCCCATCCACATCGTCGACAGTGCCGCGGACCAGACCGTCGACCTGGCGCCGCAGCAAGCCCGCTACGTCCGGATCGCGCTCGACAAGCGGTCCGCCGGCTGGGGGTTCTCGATCTACACGATGTCGGTGCTGGACAGCGAGGACCCGGGAACGGACCTCGCCCTGCGCAAGCCGGCCACCGCGTCGACGACGGAGGACGGCGGCGTCCTGACCCCGGACAAGGCAGTGGACGGCGACGCGACCACCCGCTGGGGCTCGGCGTACTCGGACAACCAGTGGCTGCAGGTGGACCTCGGCGCGGCGACCACGTTCGACCGGATCGTGTTCCGCTGGGAGTATTCGTACGCGCTGACGTTCCGCGTCCAGGTCTCTCAGGACGGGGAGAACTGGACCGACGCCTTGGCGGTGGACAATACGCCGAAGCCGCTGACGTTCCTCGTCAACGGCGTGAAGATCTTCGCCCGCGGCGGCAGCTGGGGCTGGGACGAGCTGCTGCGCCGGATGACGGCCGAGCGGACCGACGCGGTTGTCGCGATGCACCGCGACATGAACTTCACGCTGATCCGCAACTGGGTCGGGTCTTCGTACCGGCAGGAGCTGTTCGACGCCTGCGACAAGTACGGCATCCTGCTGTGGAACGAGTTCTGGGACGGCTGGTCCTACGACCCGGCCAACCACGACATCTTCCTGGCGCAGGCGAAGGACACGGTGCTGCGCTACCGCCACCACGCCTGCGCGACCGTGTGGTTCGGCTGCAACGAGGGCTCGCCGCCGGGCGTGATCGACCAGGCGTTGCGTGAGATCGTCACCGGCCACACCGACTTGCTGTACCAGAGCAACTCGGCGGGTGGCGTGATCACCGGCGACGGTCCCTACCGCTGGCTCGACCCGAAGCAGTACTTCACGGGCGAGGCGACCGGCGGCAAGGCCGGGTTCTGGAGCGAGATCGGGCTGCCGACCGTGTCGGTCGTGGAGAGCATGCGCAACCTGGTGGGCCCGGGCGACCTGGGCTGGCCGATCGGCGCGCCGTGGTTCCTGCACGACTGGTCGACGAACGGCAACCAGTCGCCGCAGAGCTACCTGGCGGCGATCGACGCGCGGCTGGCGCCCTCGACGAGCCTGGCGGAGTTCTGCCGCAAGGCGCAGTTCGTCAACTACGAGAGCATGCGCGCGATCTTCGAGGCGTGGAACGCGAAGCTGTGGAACGACGCCACCGGGGTGCTGCTGTGGATGTCGCACCCGGCGTGGCACAGCACGGTGTGGCAGACCTACGACTACGACCTCGACGTCAACGGCAGTTACTACGGCGCGCGCAAGGGCTGCGAGCACCACCACGTGCAGGCCGACCTGACGACGTGGCAGGTGCGGGTGGTCAACCACACCCCGTCGGCGTTGAGCGGGGTGACGGCCTCTGCGCGGTTGTACGGCCTGGACGGCGCGAGCCTCGGGGCGGTCCAGCAGCAGAAGCTCGACGTGGCCCCGGTTTCGGGAGCGGCGGCTTTCACGGTGCCGTTCGGCGTCGGGCTGCCGGACCTGCATCTGCTGCGGCTGACCCTGACCGATGGCCGCGGCACGGTGCTGTCGGAGAACACGTACTGGCGCTACCGCAGCGACAGCGCGATGCGGGCCCTCAACCAGCTCCCGGGCGCGCGCCTGACGACATCCCTGCGCCCGGACGGCGACGCGTACACGGCCACGGTCCGCAACGACGGCCGCACGGTGGCGGCGATGATCCGCCTGTCGCTGCGGGAACGCAACGGCACGGACCGCGTGCTGCCGACCCAGTACGGCGACAACTACTTCTGGCTGCTGCCGGGAGAAAGCCGCACGGTCCGGGTCGAGCCGCGGCGGCGCGTGCCGGGGGCCCGGCTGCTGGTGGAGGCCTACAACGTCGCGGCCAAGCTGGCAGGATAAAGCTGCATGGGGCTGGTTGATGTCTCAGCCACCGCACGACAGCTCCGACGGCAGCCTCGCCCAGTGGGCGAGGCTGCCTCGTGATCACCGCCAAGCAGCGCAACCGGATCAGCTGGGGCACGTCGCTGTCCTGGCCCGGCTCACGGCGGGCGTCGGGACTTGCGAGACGATGCCCAGGTCGGGGCAGGAGGTCGATGGCGCGGATCAACCGGTTTGCGTCGCTTGAGTTCTCGCCCACGTGATCCGGCATGCAGCGGCGCGCACTGCTATGCGTGTGGATGACCTACGGTCGCCAGTACGGCTGCGACGTCGGCCGGTGGGATCGGGGCTTCGAACACGTCCGCGAGGACCTCGACCACCTCCGCGGGGGCGAGCTGCCGGACGTCGGGGGATCGTTCCGGGTACGTGGTCGTCAGCTGACCGTTGTCGAGCATCCGGTGTGTTCGCCCCGATACCCGCTGCGCGAACAGACGGCTGCTGAGAGGGGACCGTGGGTGCGTTGAGACATAGTGGTACGTGAGCACGTAGTCCACCGGGTAGCGGCGATCCTCGGTGAACGTGTACACGATCACCCACTCACCCGAGCGACGGGAGTGCAGGGCCCAGTGGTCCTGCTCTCGCGTCACGCGATAGTGCCAGTCGTCCTGCACGGAATCAGCGCCGTCCACCAATTCGATCGGTTCCGGCGGGCTGCCGCCGAAGCCGACATCGCAGATCCAGACACGGTCTTCCGCGGCCACCCGCAGAAGGCCGTGGGTGGCAGGGCGGATCGAGGCCGAGCCGAGTTGCACGCGCCCCGACATTCCGGTGACCGGGAATCCCAGCCGGGTCAGCGCCGCGGCGAACAGGATCGTGTGCTCTGAACACGTTCCTCCCCGGCGCTGGATCAGCAGCTTTTCCTGGATGGATTCGATGTCCAGTTGCACTGGGCGGCGCAGGACCATGTCCAGGTTGTTCCACGGCATGCTCAGGACGTGCGCGCGCTGCAGCGACTGCAGGGTGGGCTCGGCTACCGGGTGATTGATTCGGGACAGGTACGCATCCAGGTCCAGCTTTGCTGAACCCCATTCATCTTCATGCATTTTCGGATCCTGGTGGAGGCTGGGTCGTTCGCCGCTGGGTGGATGATTTGTGCTGTGTTCGCAGGGGTGACTTCGCGACTCGGTCAGAGCCCCAGAAGGGCGCTGGCGTTGTGCTCCAGGATGTCCTCGACCTGCTCGGTCGGCAGGCCGGCGTCTTCGATGTAGGTGCGGGCTCGCAAGTACATCTCGCCCTGGATGTAGGGGAAGTCGGAGCCCAGGACGATCCGGTCGGCGCCGAAGGTGTCCACGGCGCACCGCAGGGCCGGGCCGTGGAAGTTGGCGGCGTCCCACCACATCTTCTTCCAGGCCTCCGACGGCAGCTCCGGGAATCCTTGCTGCCAGTACGGCCGGTTGTCGTCGATCCGCTGGGCGAGGAAGGGCAACGGGCCACCCAGATGGGCGACGAGGACCTTGATGCCGGGGTGGCGCTTCACGACTCCGGCGGTCATGAAGTGCAGCAGGCCGATGGTGTCCTCGAACGGTGCGCCGACCACCCAGCGCAGGCCGTGGTCCGCGATCAGCGGCGACGCGGCGTCCTGGCCGGAGGCGTGGATGTAGAGGATCGCGTTGCGGCGGTCGAGTTCCGCCCAGAGCGGTTCGAACGACGGGTCGCCCAGGGTGCGGTGGGCGACTTCGGTGCCGATCGAGGCGCCGAGGAGCCCGAGGTCGTCCATGGCGCGGGCCAGTTCTTCGGCGGCGGCTTCGCCGTGCGGAAGCGGTGTCGTGGCCAGCCCGGCGAAGCGACCCGGGTAGCGCGCGATCAGTTCCGCGTAGAGGTCGTTGGCGAGCCGGGCGGCGTCGATCGCGTGGGCGGCGTCATCGAAGGTTGGCAGCTGCGGGGTCGCCGACAGCAGCTGCATGTCGACTCCGGCGGCGTCCATCAGCGCGAGGCGGTTGTCGATCTCGCCCGGTGCGTCGCCGGCGCCGAGGCCGCGGGCGATGGGGGTGAAGTCGCTGCCGTAGCTGTCCAGCTTGTCGAGGTAGCGGGTGGGGAAGTAGTGGGCGTGCATGTCGATACGCATCGGGTGTTCGCTTTCGGGTTGCGCGGATGGTTCTGTGGTGCGGTTGTGTTACTGGGGTTCCAGCACGAGCACGGGAATCGTGCGGCTGGTCTTTTCCTGGTACTCGGCGTACTGGGGGAACGCCGAGACGGCGTAGCCCCACCACTCCGCCCGTTCGGCGCCCTCGAGCTCGCGGGCGAGGAAGGTGTGGGTCTCGGCGCCGTCCTGGAGCTGGATTTCGGGGTGGGCCTTGATGTTGTGGTACCAGTCGGGATGCCCTTCAGCGCCGCTCTTGGATGCGACGACGGCGTAACGGCCGTCGTGTTCCACGCGCATGACGGGCGTGCGGCGCACCTTGCCGGACTTCGCGCCGCGCATGGTGAGCAGCACGATCGGCAAGCCATCGATGCCGCCGATGCCGTCGGTGGTGCCGCTCTCGAGGATCTGCTCGACCTGCATCCGCGCCCACTGGTGCGGATCGCCCCACGAAGAGTTGTCGGTCATGGTTTTTCTCTCCTCTGTTTCGCCGAGCGGACGTCCGCTCGGTCAGTTCGACATGGCGGTCAGTCCACGGCCGGATGTGGTCGACGCCGGCGGGGTGGAGCTGATGCTGGGCTCAGGACGCACCAGCCATAAGACGAGCAGCGCGCCCAGGACACCGACGGCGCCCGCGAGCAGATAGCCGGTGTCGAGTCCGGCCACGATCGCCGCGGCAGCCTCTTCGGTGTGCGGGGCCTGCCCCGCAGCGGCGGCACCGACGAGCCCCGGGTCATGGGCGTGCTGCGCGACCGTGGTGCGGAACACCAGGCCCAGGACCGCGACGCCCAGGGCGTAGCCGAGCTGCCGGGCGGTGTTCACCGCGCCGGCGACCATACCGCCGAGCTCCGCGGGTGCCGCCGACATCGCCGCGGCGGTCAGCGTGGGGATCGCCAGGCCGATCCCGAACCCCGCCACCGCGAGACCCGGCAGCAGCGCACTCGCTCCGGAGCTCGGCCCGACCAGCATCTGCAGCCAGCCGCCGACGCCGATCAGCAGCATCCCGCCCCCGGCCGTCCAGCGGGGGGAGATGCCCTGCACCGCCCGGCCGGCCAAAGCCGAGACCAGGAACCCGCAGCCGGCCATCGGCAGCAGCACCAGGCCCGCGGTGATCGGCGACAGCCCGAGCACGCCCTGCAGCCACACTGAGGTGAACGCCAGGATCGAGAACGCCGAGGCCATCAGCAGCAGTCCCGCGGTGATCGTCGCGGTGAACGAGCCCGACCGGAACAGCCGCAGGTCCAGTGAGGGGAACTTGGCGTGCCGCTCGATCACCAGGAACCCGGCGAGCGCCACCGCCGCGACCGCCAGGAACCCCCACGTACCGGGCGCCGCCCAGCCCCGGTCGCCGCCCTGGATCAGGCCGTAGGTCAGGGCGCCCGCGAACACGGTGAACGCCAGCACGCCCGGTACGTCCAGGCGTACGCCCGGCCGCCGGGTCTCGGCGCACGCCGCCAGCGTCACGATGATCGTCACCACGGCGATGGGCAAGTTGACCAGGAAGATCCACCGCCAGCCGACGTGCTGGGTCAGCAGGCCGCCGGCGAGCGGGCCCAGCGCCGACGCCGCGCCGCTGACCGCGCCCCAGATCCCGAAGGCGACACCGCGCTCACGTCCGGCGTAGGTCGCGTTGAGCATCGCGGTCGTCGTCGCGAACATCAGCGCCCCGCCGACACCCTGCAGCCCGCGGGCGGTGATCAGCACCGCCGCGGACGGGGCGAGCCCGCAGGCCAGCGAACCCAGGGCGAACAGCACCAGGCCGGCCACATAGGCCCGCCGTCGTCCGACGATGTCGGCGACCGATCCTGAGCCCAGCAGCAACGCTGCGAGGACCAGGGCGTACACGTCCAGCACCCATTGCAGGTCGGTGAACGAGGCGTGCAGGTCGGCGGCCATCTCCGGCAGCGCCACCGTCACGATCGTGACGTCCAGCAACAGCATGAAGGTTCCGAGGCAGATGGCCGCCAACGGCCACCAACGAGAGTTCATACCGACAACTTTGATCCTCGTCCCGAGGTGTTCGGCCTCAATGCAGCGTGTTTTGCAAGGAATAGACATAAACTGGGGTTCTGAGACGGGAAGCGTCACGGTCGGAGGGTAGTGCGGTGCCAGAGACACGTGCCCAGCTCGATGATGTCGACTGGGGCCTGCTGCACGCCCTGATCGTCGACGGCCGCGCGCCGTTCGCCCGGATCGGCGAAGCGCTCGGCGTCTCCGGCCGTACCGTCGCCCGCCGGTATGCCCGGCTCCGGCAAACCGGGCTCGTCCGGCTCGTCGGCGCGATCGACCCGGTCGGCGTCGGCGGCACGAGCTGGGTCATCCGCGTCCGATGCCGCCCCGGGACCGCCTCCGAAGTCGCTCTCGCTCTGGCCCGCCGGGACGACACGCAGTGGGTGCACCTGGTCTCCGGCGGCACGGAGATCACGGCGAGCCTGCACTCGTGGTCGCCGGACGAGCGCGACGACCTGCTGCTCGAACGTCTGCAGCGCACGACGCCCGTGGTCTCGGTCAGCGCGCACAACGTGCTGCACACCTTCGGCGGCAGCGGTGGCGGTTTCCGCGGTTTGCACGTGCTCGGTGAGGACCAGGTCGCCCAGCTGCGCGCCGGGGTTCCGCACGGCGGGGATCCGGTCACGCTGACCGAGGAGGACCGTCCGCTGCTGCACGCCTTGTCGGTTGACGGGCGTGCCTCGTACCCGACGCTGGCGGGGGAGACGGGGTGGTCGGAGTCCACCGTGGCCCGGCGCATCGAAGCGCTGCGAGCGGCGGGAGTGCTGTTCTTCGACGCCGACATCGACGAGAAGGCGCTGGGCTTCCGCGCCGAGGCCCGGCTGTGGGCGTCGGTACCTCCCTCGGAGCTGGCTGGGATCGGCGCCGCGATCGCCGCGCACCCGGAGGTCGCGTTCTGCGCCGCCACGACCGGTGTCACCAACATCCTCGCCGCCGTCGTGTGCCGGGACGGTCCTGACTTCTACCGGTACCTGATCGAGCGGATCGGAGCGCTGCCGGTGGTGCGTGACGTGGAGACGGCGCCGCTGATCCGGACCGTGAAGCGGGCCGGAGCCCTGCTGTGAACGCCAGTTGGAGTTCCCGGGCAGCAGCCGCGAGGAACGACTGAAGCATGCGGTGACCCAACCACGCAGTATCTGGGTCAAGCATCAGTCATGTGACTGATACCCGGCCGACGATGTGACAAGGAGTAGTTAAATGGGCACTCTGTGAACATGACCAGCGACGTGAGTCCGGTTCGGGGGGAAGCTGGAGTCTTGCATAAAGTAGCGATGTCACTGCTGTTCGTGTTCAAGGCGTGTCGTGTCGCGGTCCTCTTCGTGGCGCTAAAGCTGCTGAAAGGGTGCTCCGGCACCGAAGACCGCCGCGGGGACGCGTCATGTGACGCATGCGCGACGGCCCCGGGAGCGACCAGTGTCATTCCGGTCAGCGGCGGACGAGACAAGTCGGACGCCGACGGAACCGGAGAATCCGAGGTCGTCCATGCGCGCAGCACTCGCCAGCACCGTTCACGAGCCCTTGCGGCTCGTAGAACGTGAACTTCCCGAGCCGGGCTTCGGGGAAGTACTCGTCCGCGTTCTCGGGTGCGGGGTCTGCTTTTCCGACCTGAACCTGGTACGCGGCCACTACCCGTTCGCCCGCTTTCCCGTCGTTCCCGGCCACGAGATCACCGGAATCGTGGAAGCCGTCGGGCCTGGCGTGACCTCCCCCGCACCCGGCACCACGGTGGGCGGGCAGTTCCTCTACGACGCCTGCGGACACTGCGGTTACTGCGTGCGCGGCGAGCCGATCCTGTGCGCCACCAAGCGGATCACCGGCGTGGTCGTCGACGGCGGATACGCCGACTACGTCCTGCTCAAGGCCGGATTTGTCACCGCGCTACCGGCAGGGATGGACCCCCTCGCCGCCGCACCCCTGATGTGCGCCGGCCTGACCGCCTTCAACGGGCTGCGCCAGGGCGGAGTCACCGCCGGTGCACGAGTGGCCGTCGTCGGCCTCGGAGGCATCGGCGCGCTCGCCGTCCGCTACGCCGTCGCCATGGGAGCGCGCGTCGCCGTTGTCGGGCGCTCCCGCAGCGGAGAGGACGCCGCGAAATCGCTGGGGGCCGAACTGTTCGTCGCCTCGGCCGACGAGGACCCGGCAGCCGCGTTGCAGCAGTGGGACGGCGGCGCGAACGTCGTGTTGAACGCCGCCCCGTCCACCACGGCGGGAGCTGCGACGCTGGGCGGGCTCGCCCCCGACGGAACACTCGTCTTCTGCGGTTACGGCGCCGAGCCGCTGGAACTGCCCATCCAGCCGATGGTGCTCAACCGGCTGCGCGTGATGGCTTCACCGTCAGGGTCGCCGCACGACCTGCGCGACACCCTCGCCTTCTCGGCGCTGCACGGCATCCTGCCCGACGTCACGCCGATCCGCCTCGACCAGGCTCCCGAAACACTCGCCGCCATGGGGTCCGGCCGCAGCGCCGGCCGCTCGGTCATCGCCTTCCCCTGAGCCCTTTTCACATCCACGACAAGGAGCACCCCCATGCCCAAAACCATCCTCATCACCGGCGCCGGATCAGGCTTCGGCGCCCTGAGCGCCCGCGCACTGGCTCGCGCCGGACACACCGTCTACGCGGCGATGCGCGATACCCGAGGACGCAACGCCGGCCGGGTGGGCGAAGCCGGCCGGTGGGCCGAAGAAAACAGCGTCGACCTGCGCACCGTCGAACTCGACGTGCTGTCCCAGGATTCCGCCGACGCCGCGCTGGCGCACGTGTACGACCAGGTGGGCCGGCTCGACGTGCTGATGCACAACGCCGGGCACATGGTCACCGGCCCGACCGAGGCGTTCACCCCCGAGGAGATCGCGGCGGTCTACGACACCAACGTCCTCGGCACGCAGCGGGTCAACCGGGCGGCGCTGCCCCGGATGCGCGAGCACGGTGACGCGCTGCTGCTGTGGATCGGCTCGACCAGCACCCGCGGTGGCACCCCGCCGTATCTGGCCCCGTACTTCGCAGCCAAGGCCGCCATGGACTCCCTCGCGGTCAGCTACGCCGCGGAACTGGCCCGGTTCGACATCGAGACCACCATCGTCGTGCCCGGATCGTTCACCACCGGCACCAACCACTTCGCGACCGGCGGCCACCCCGCCGACGAGAAGACCGTCCAGGCCTACGAAGAGCGCTATCCGGGGCTGGTCGAACAGGTCAGCAAGCGCCTAGCCGCCCTGGCCCCGCCGGACGCCGACGCAAGCCTGGTCGCCGACGCCGTCGTCGAGGTCGTCGCCACTCCGCACGGCACGCGCCCGTTCCGCGTCCACGTCGACCCCGCCGGTGACGGCGCACAAGAGGTCAGCGACGTCGCCGACCGCATCCGCAGCGAATTCCTCGCCCGTGTCGGCCTCGACGACGTCCTGCACCCCCACTGACACCACAACCAGAACCCAGGAGAACGAGATGACTGTGACAGCCGAACCCCGCACCCGGCACCTGCTCATCGGCGGCGCCGATCTTCCGGCCGCCTCCGGCCGCACCACCGACAACCTCAACCCGGTCACCGGCGAGGTCTACCTCACCGTGCCGGCCGCCGGGACCGACGATGTGGACCGGGCGGTGGCCGCGGCCCACGCCGCGTTCCCCGGCTGGGCCGCGACCGCACCGTCGCTCCGTCGGTCGATCCTGGAGAAGGCCGCCGCCATCCTCGAGGAGCGGACCGAAGAATTCACCCGGATCATGATCGGGGAAACCGCGGGCACGGTGACCTGGGCGGCGTTCAACGTCCGGATGTCCGCGGAACTGCTGCGGCAGGCGGCGACCATGGCCACCCGACCCGTCGGCGAGCTGCTGGCCACGGACGTGCCCGGCGAGTGGTCGATGGCGGTGCGCGCGCCGGCCGGAGTGGTGGCGGCCTTCGTCCCGTGGAACGGCCCGCTGATCCTGTGCGCCCGCGCGGTCGCCGTCGCGCTCGCGACCGGGAACCCGGTGGTGATCCGGCCGAGCGAGGACGCCCCGGTCACCAGCGGCTACTTCCTCGCCGACGTCCTCGCCGCCGCGGGCGTGCCCGACGGAGTCGTCAACGTGGTCACCAACGACCGAGCCGACGCTCCAGAGGTGGTGGAAGCCCTGGTGTCCGACGAACGGGTGCGCCGGGTCAACTTCACCGGTTCCACGCCGGTGGGGCGGGTGCTGGGCCGGCTGGCGGGGGAGCACCTCAAACCGATCATCCTGGAACTGGGCGGCAAGAACCCCATCCTCGTGCTCGACGATGCCGACCCGGGCTACGCCGCCGCGGGCGTCACCGTCGCGAAATTCATGAACTCCGGCCAGATCTGCATGTGCGTGGACCGGGTGATCGTGCAGAACGGCATCGCCGACGCGTTCATCGAGGCGTTCCTCGCGAAGGTGGCTGCGCTCGGCCAGGGCGATCCGGCACGGCCGGACACCCTGGTCGGCCCGCTGATCAACGCCCGGGCAGCCGAGCGGGTGGCGGGGCTCGTCGCCGACGCCGTCGCCAAGGGCGCCGAGGTACTGGTGGGCGGCGGACCGGCCGACGGCGCGTTCTACCCGGCCACCGTGCTCGACAAGGTCACGCCGGACATGCGCATCTACCACGAGGAGGTGTTCGGCCCGGTCGCGACGATCTTCCGCGTCGACACGGTGGACGAGGCGGTGGCGCTGGCCAACGACACCGAATACGGGCTGTCCAGCGCCGTGTTCACTGAGAACGCGTCTCGCGGTCTCGCGGTGGCACGTGGACTGCGCCACGGCGCGGTCCACGTCAACGACCACTCCGTCGCGGACGAGCCGCAGGCACCGGTGGGCGGGGTCAAGAACAGCGGCTACGGGCACTTCGGCAGCGAATGGGGTGCGGAGTTCTTCACCGAAACCCGCTGGGTGACCGTCAGCGACCGGCACAGCCCGTACCCGGTGTGATCATCCCGGCCGGGTCCGCGGCGGCACCGCGGACCCGGCTGTTCCCCGTCCCCCAGACCGAGGCAGGAGCACCTCCCATGCCCCTCACCCCGCACGGCCGCAGCCGGGCCTGGCCCGCCGTGGCTGCGCTGATCCGGCTGCGGCCGTCACCGCCGCGGTACCGCACGGCCACCGTCGCCGCCGTGTGCACGCTGGCCCCTTTGCTCCTGGTCGAGGCCGGGCTGCTTCGCCCGGCGTGGGGTGCACTCGGCTCGCTGGGTGCGCTGGCCGCGCTCTACGGCAGACCTGGCCGCCCGGCCCGGGACGCCCTTGCCGTGGGAGCCGCGACGCTCGGGCTGGCTGGGGGGTTCCTGGTCGGCAGCGTCGCCCAAGGGCGACCCTGGCTGGCTGTGCCGGTGGTCGCGGTCTGGGCCGCGGTCGTCACCGCGGCGTGCGCGTGGTTCGAGGCGCGTCCGCCCGGCATCGCCATGCCGGTCCTGGCGGGGGCGGTCGCTACCGGGCTGCCTTCCCAGAACCCGCTGCCGCCTGCAGCCGTGATCACTGCGGTCGGAGCGTCGGCGACCGTGCTGGTCTGGTCGACCGCCGCGCTGCGGGATCTGCGCCACGGACCATTCGCCCCGGCGCGACGTGTCGCCGTGCGGTTGCGCGGGCCAGTGCCTCTCTGGCCGGCCTTCCGTACTGCGATCGGGATTGCCGCAGGCGGGAGCCTGGCGTTGCTGACCGGGTTCGAGCACGCGTATTGGGCCATGGCCACCGCAGCCGCGGTTCTGACCACCGGTAACCACGAATCCACCGTGCGCGAGCGCGCACTGTTGCGCGGGGCGGGCACGCTCGTGGGTTGTCTGATCGCGGGTGCTGTGCTGGCCCTGCACCCCGCGCACCTGGTGCTGGCGGTCGTGCTCGCTCTGTCGGCGTTCACGACCGAAAGCGTCGTCGCGCGCAACTACGCCCTCGCGATGATCTCCGTGACTCCGACAGCACTGCTGCTCGTGGCCCTGGCCGCGCCACCGACGCTCGCGCCGTGGGTGCTCACCGGCGACCGGATGGTGGAAACCGTCCTCGGCTGCCTCGCTGCGATCGTCGCCGGCCGGTTGGTGACAGCGCGCTGGGCGGTGCGGCAACGGGTGCGCGCCGTGACCGCGGTGCTCGCGGCTGTCGCCGAGGTACGGGAAGCCCGCGCGCGCAACGGCCCGGCCGGTGAAGCCGTCGCCGTCCTGGCGCGCCGTCTGCGCCGCTTGGACCTCGTGACCACCCGTACCGCAGGGGAACGACGTGCTGTTCACCGACGCATCGAAGCCTTGGACGACCTGGTCGACCGGACCAAGGCCACTGCGGAGGCCGTGATCTCGGGGAACGGGGAAATTGCCGGAGAGCTTGCCGAACTCGTGGCGATTTCACGGCTCCGGTCGGCGGAAGAGCGGTCCACGGCCGGGAACCGCTGCTGGAGCAGGGGAAACCCGAGGCGGTGACGGTCTTCGCACGGGCGGTTCCTCGTTAGCGCGGACTGTCCGAAGTTGACAGATCACGCGTGACCGGCTTCGTCGTCATCGGGTGATTCGGGCGGGTGTGGCAGGATTCGCGACAGGATCCCGCGCATCGAGAGGCCGTTCAATGGACACCTCCTCCACCCCTGCCGGGCCGCGGCCTTCGCGCTTGGTCGGCCGGGACGATGAGCTGGACTTCGTTCGCGGATTCTTCACCGAAGCCTCGGTCCAAGGGGGCGCGCTCGTCGTCACGGGGGAAGCCGGTATCGGCAAGTCCGCCCTGCTGCAGGCCGTGGCCCACGACGCCGGTCAGCGCGGCTGCCTGGTCCTCCGGGTGACCGGTGCGCAGTTCGAGGCCGACATCAGCTACTCGGGACTCAACCAGTTGCTGGTCCCGTTGCTGACGCACCTTGATTCGCTCAACGAGGCACACCGCGAGGCGCTGCGTGTGGCGATCGGGATCGGCGCAGGCCCGGCGCCCGACCGGTTGCTGGTCTCGACGGCAACACTGCTGCTCCTCCGGCAGGTCGCGGCGGAGACCCCGGTGCTGCTCGTGGTGGACGACGTGCCGTGGCTCGACCGGTCGACGGCGGTGGTGCTCGGGTTCGTCGCCCGCCGGCTCATCGGAAGCAGGATCGGGTTCCTCGCCGCCGCCCGGACGCACACGGACAGCTACTTCGAACGCACTGGTCTCCCCGAATACGCGTTGGCCCCCCTAACCGAAGCGTCGGCACTGGCCCTCCTGCGCACCGCACATCCCCAGCTGGCGGCCACCGTGCGCAGACGTCTCGTGTCGGAGTGCCGCGGGAACCCGCTGGCTCTGGTCGAGCTGCCCGCCCTTCTCACACAGTTTCAGCAGCACGCCGGGTCCTCGATGCCCGCGATCCTGCCGTTGACCGACCGGTTGAAGAACCTGTTCGCCGCGCGAGTCGCCGAGCTGCCGGCCGCCTGCCGTGAACTGTTGCTGCTGGCCGCGCTCGACGGCACGGGCGACTTGTCGGTGATCGGGCGAGCCGTAAGCCGCTCGTCGTTCGTCGATGACCTCGGACCCGCCGAGCAGGCTCGCGTCATCGTGATCGACATGGCCGCCTCACGGCTGGCCTTCACCCACCCGTTGCTGGCCTCGGCCGTTGTCGACGTGGCCACGGCGGGCCAGCGCCGGACGGCCCACCGGGCCCTGGCCGACGTGCTCGCCCGCCACCCGGAGCGCAGGGCCTGGCACCTGGGTGAGGCGGCAGCCGGGCCCGACGAGCACGTCGCCCGGCTCTTGGAGGAGGCGGCCCAGCTCAACCTCGCCAAGGGCGACGCCACCGGCGCGGTCGCGGCACTGACCCGCTCGGCGCGGTTGAGCCCGGATCCCCGGGACCGGAGCCGGCGGCTGGCGGAGGCGGCCTACATCGGCGCTGACGCGGGCGGGGAACTGCGGAACGCTTCAGCGTTGCTGGACAGCGCGCGAGAGGCCGATCCCGGGCTGCGGGACTCCCTGCTGGCCGCGGCCGCGACCGCGCACCTGCTGATCAACACCGACGGTGACGTCGACACCGCGCACGCTCTCGTGGTCAGCGCGGTGCAGGCCCAGGAAAAGGGGACAACCGACGAGTTCGCGCTCGCCGAGGCCCTGCACACCTTGCTGCTGTTGTGCTGGTACGGCGGCCGGGCGCACCTCTGGGAGCCCCTGCTGGAGGCGATCGAGAAATTCGGCCACGTCGTGCCGGAGCTGTTGTGGGTGTGTTCGCGCACGTTCGGCGACGCCGCGCGCACCGGGGCGGAAGCCCTGGAACGGCTCGACGCGGTGCTGCGTACCTTGCCGGAGGAAACCGACCCCACGCGCATCATCCGCGCCGGCACGGCCACCGTCTTCCCGGACCGCCTCGCCGAGGTGCGGGAAGCGTCCTGGCGAGTGATCAGGCAGGGCCGTCGAGGGGAGAGTCCTGCGCGCCGCCACCTGGGCGCCATCATGCACGTTTGCGTGGAGTACCTGCAGGTGGGCCGGTGGGACGAGGTCGATGCGCTCGCCGAGGAGGGGCTGGGGATCTGCCAGGAGCAGGAGTACAACTTCTTCGTCTGGTACTTCCGCTACATCCAGGCGGTGCTGGCCGGCGTCCGCGGACACGCCGACACCAGCCGGGCGTTGAGTGAGCAGATCATGCAGTGGGCGGGGCCTCGCGGCGCGCAGGGGGCCGCGCAGTGGGCAACGCAGTCGCGGGCCCTGGCTGCGCTCAGCTGCGGCGACTTCGAGGAGGCCTACCGCCAGTCGAGTCTGCTCACCCAGCCCGGCACTCTCGCGCCGTTCGTACCGGTGGCCATGTGGAACGCCCTCGACCTCGTCGAGTCCGCGGTCCGCACAGGCCGGTCCGCGCAGGCCCACGAGCACGTCGCGGCGATCAAGGAGTCGGCCATGGCCGAGCTGTCGCCCCGGTTGCGCCTCTTGGCGCGGGCGGCCGAGGCGTTGGTGGCGTCCGAGGAGGACGCCGCAGGCTGCTTCGAGGCCGCGCTGGCGGACCCGGAAGCGGCCCGCTGGCCCTTCGCCCACGCGCGGGTGCTGCTCCTGTTCGGCGAGCACCTGCGCAGGGTCCGGCGCACCGGCGAGGCGCGGGCACCGCTGTCGTCGGCTTTGACGTCGTTCCGCGGGCTGGGGGCGGCGCCCTGGGCCGAACGGGCCGCCGCCGGGCTGCGAGCGGCAGGAGAGACCCTGCCCGCCACACCGGGCGAGGCGCCCGACGACCTGCTCACCCCCCAGCAACGGGAGATCGCGGCGCTGGCCGCGTCGGGGCTGACCAACAAACAGATCGGCGAACGGCTGTTCGTCTCGCCTCGAACGGTCGGCTCCCACCTCTACCAGATCTTCCCGAAGCTGGGCATCACGTCACGGGCGGCACTGCGTGACGCGCTCGCGGCGCTCGACGAGCGGACCGGAAGCGGGGGAGGCCGCTCCTGACGGGCTCAGTCGACCCGGTCAGTCACATGACTGATGACCTTCGGAGCTTCTTCTCGCACGCTGACTGACAGCGGCCTGGTGGCCGATGACGCGAGCGGTCAGCGGGGGAAGTCATGCACGGTGGGCGAGACGATGGGCCGGGGGTGCACTGGCCCGCCGGGTTCACGCCGGACTGCGCCGACTACCACATCCGAGCCGTCGTGGTCGTGCGCGCGGGCCCGGCGTCGGTGTCCGGCCTGCTCGCCGACGTCGGCCGGTGGCCGACGTGGGTGCCGGGCGTGAGCGAGACCGTGCCGGGGTCCACGACCGGCGTGCCGGGATCCTTTCGCTTCCGCCTCTTCGGGGGCTGGTGCGAGTGCTTGATCGCCGAGTGGCTGCCCGGCGTGCGGCTGGGCTGGTCCGGGCTCGGTCCGGGACTGCACTTCTATCACGCGTGGACCTTCGCCGAAGCGAGCGGCTTCACCACCGTCGTGAGTGAGCTCACTGCCCGCGGCCCGACCGCGGTGACGATGCGCGATGCCCACCCGGAGTGGGAAAACTTCCTCCGCTACGGATGGCTGGAGGGACTCGCAGCAGCCGCCAAGAGCTGAACGCGGATCGAACGACGAAGACATGGAGGTGGCACGGCAATGGAAACAACCACGATTCCGCAGGCGCGGACGCGCTTGCAGGTCAACGGCGAGCCCGTCGAGCTGCAGCACGACACCCGCACGACCCTGCTCGACTTCCTGCGTGAGCAGCGCGGGCTCACCGGGGCGAAAAAGGGCTGCAACCGCGGCGAATGCGGCACGTGCACGGTGCTGGTGGACCGACTGCGGGTCAACAGCTGCCTCATCCTGCTGGCCGAGCTCGACGGTGCCGAGGTCAGCACCGTGGAAGGCCTGGCGCGTGACGGCAAGCTGCACCCCGTGCAGCAGGCGTTCATCGACCAGGACGCGTTCCAGTGCGGGTTCTGCACACCGGGGCAGATCATGTCCGCGGTTGCGTGCATCGCCGAGGGGCACACCGCCGACGCTGCGGAGATCCGCGAGTGGATGAGCGGCAACATCTGCCGGTGCTCGGCGTACCCCCAGATCACGGCCGCGGTGCAGCAGGCCGCGGAGGAGGATCGGTCGTGATCCCCTTCACCTACGAGCGTCCTCGGACGCTGGGCGACGCCGTCGCCCGCACCATGAGCGCAGACGCCGCGTTGCTCGCCGGGGGCACCGAACTGGTCAACTGGATGCGGATGGGCATCCGCACACCGTCCACCGTCGTCGACCTCAAGGCCGTTCCGGGTCTCGACTCGGTGACGCTCGCCGACGACACCGTCCACATCGGACCGCTGGTCACGCTGAACGACCTGGCCGCGCACCCGCTGGTGATCGAGCGGTTCCCGGTGCTGCGCCAGGCGATCCACCTGGCGGCGTCGGCGCAGCTGCGCAACCTCGCCACGATCGGTGGCAATCCGCTCCAGCGCACGCGCTGCCCGTACTTCCGCGCCGAAACCCCGACGCCCTGCAACAAACGCGTTCCCGGTTCGGGCTGCGCCGCACGGCACGGCATCACCGACAACCAGGCCATCTTCGGCTGGACCGACGACTGCGTCGCCGTGCAGCCCTCCGACCCGGCGGCGGCGCTGGCGGCCCTCGACGCGGTGTACGTGACCCGGCACACCGATGGTGGCCGCCGGATCCCCGCCACCGAGCTGAACACGCTGCCCGGAGATAACCCCGCGGTGCACAACGTCTTGCGCCCCGGCGAGGTGATCGTCGACATCGAGGTCACGGGAGCGGCCGTGAAATCGACCTATCTGAAGGTCCGTCCGCGTGCCAGCTACGAGTTCGCCTCGGTCGCGGTGGCGGTAGCTCTCGACCTGGATGGCGACGTGGTGCGGCGGGCGCGGATCGCGCTCGGCTCCGTGGCGATGCGGCCGTGGCGGCTGCGGGTCACCGAGGAGCGGCTGGCCGGTCAGCGGATCGGGTCGGCGTCGGCCTGGGATGCGGTGGCGGCGGGGTTCGGCGACGCGAACCCGCTGCCGGGCAACGAACACAAGATCGAACTGGCTCGCAACGCGGTGGCGCGGGCCCTGCACGGGGCGGTGAGGGCATGACGACGATCGGCGAAGGTATCCGCCGGCTCGACGGGCCGCTGAAGGTGACCGGCGCGGCGAAGTACACAGCGGACAACCGGCTTCCGGGCCAGCTGCACGCGGTGCTCGTCGGAGCCGCGGTTCCTGCCGGCACGGTCACCGGCCTGGACACCGCCCAAGCGTGCGCGGTTCCCGGAGTGGTGACCGTGCTCGGCCCGGGCGACCTGCCGAAGCCGCACGAGCGGCTGAACGGAGTTTCCGTGCCGCCGCTGGCGACGCGGTTCCTGCCTCTGCAGGACAACCGGATCGTTCATCAAGGGCAAGCCGTAGCGGTGGTGGTCGCGGAGACCCTCGAAGCCGCAGAATACGCCGCCGGCCTCGTCGTGGCCCACGTGGAGCACGCGGCATTCGTCGCTCCAGCGCTGGCACCGGTGCAGGAAGCGGAGACCGTCGAGGGATACGCCCAGCTCATGCCGCTGGACAACGTGGTCGGCGACCCGGTCGATCCCGCGTCGGCGCCCGTGCACGTCACCGCGACCTATACGCAGCCCGACCGGCACAACAACCCGATGGAGCCCTCCGCCGTCGTGGCCGGCTGGGACGGTGACGACCGGCTGACGCTCATCGATTCCGCCCAGCACGTCTACGCCGTGCAATCCACCCTCGAAGCCGCGTTCGGGCTCGAGGAAGGTGCGGTCCGCGTGCTGTCCCCGCACACAGGTGGTGGCTTCGGGGCGAAGGCGTTCGTGTGGCCGCACGAGATCCTCGCTCCGATGGTCGCGAAGGTGGTGGGAAAGCCGGTCAAGCTCGTCCTGACCCGGGCGCAGATGTACTCGATGGTCGGCTACCAGCCGGCGATGTGGCATGACGTCGGGGTCGGCGCGCACCGCAACGGCGCGTTCACCGCGATTCACCACGATGCCGTCAACAGCACCGCGGTGACCGAGGACTACGTCGAGTTCGCCACCGCGACCGCGCTGGGGCTGTACGCCACCCCGTCGATCAGCACGACGCAGCGAGTCCGGCGGGGCAACGTCAACCTGCCTACCTTCATGCGGTCCCCGCTCGACGGTCCCGGCACCTGGGCACTGGGCGCGGCGGTGGACGAGGTGGCTCGAGCGGCCGGGATCGACCCGCTGGACCTGCGGCTCATCAACCACGCCGACACCGAGCCGTCGACGGGAAAGCCGTGGTCGTCCAAGAAGCTCGTGCAAGCCTACGGAGAAGGCGCTCACCGGTTCGGATGGCGTGACCGCCCGGCCGGCGGAGAGACGGATGGCCCGTGGCGGATCGGGTACGGCGTCGCCGACGCGACCCAGGGGCAGTTCCGGTTCCCGTCGCAGGCGCGGCTGAGTGCCGATCGCAACGGCGTGGTGACCCTCGAAGCCGGGTTCACCGATATCGGCCAAGGGCCGGGCACGATCTTCCCGCAGGTCGCGGCCAGCGTGCTGGGTCTGCCCGCCGAGGCGGTCCGGCTCAGGCACGGCGACACATCCTTGCCGTTCACCGGACCCACCTACGGTTCGGGCACGACCATCGGAGTCGGTGCCGCCGTCCTCGACGCCGCGCACAAGCTCAAGGCCGAGCTGGCCCGGATCGCCGGTTGGCCAGAGGGCGAGACGACCTGTGAGGAGGGTCGTCTGTGCCACGGCGCGCAGCGCATCCCGTTCGGCAAGCTCGTCGCCGAGCACGGGGAGCCCGTGGTCGTCAGCGGATCGTTCGCCCTGCCCGGTGGCGCCCAGGCCGATGCGGGGCCGTCCGAGCTGGCCATGCGCACATTCGGCGTGGTGTTCGCCGAGGTGGGTGTCGACCCGGAGCTCGGCCTGGTCCGGCTCCGGCGGGCCACCGGTGTCTACAGCGTCGGCAAGGTCGTCAACGAGCGCACCGCGCGGTCCCAGATGATCGGCGGGATCATCTGGGGCTGGGGGATGGCGGCGCTGGAGGCGAGCGAGTTCGAACCCACTCTCGGCCGCTGGCACTCGCAGGACCTGGCCGGTGTCGCGCTCCCGGTCAACGCCGACATCCCGGCCGACATCGACGTCGCATTCGTTGAAGAGTTCGACGAGCACGCGGGCCCGCTCGGGGCCAAAGGCATCGGAGAGCTGTCGGCTACCGGCACCGCTGCGGCCGTCGCGAACGCTGTCTACGACGCAGTGGGAGCACGGATCCGCGACTTGCCGATCACTCCCGCCCGGCTGTTCGAGGCGTTGCGCGCACAGTAGCCCTAGGCGGCCCGGATTCCGGGACCAGGCTGCGCAGGGGCGGCCTGGTCCCGGTCCCGCTGCTGCGACCGGGCGCGATGCTGTGGCCGGTCACGCCGCGGTCCGATTCGATGTCGTCATGGCGGAGTGGTTGCGCTGCTCAGTCGAGCCCGTCGTCGTCCTCGCTGCGCCGACGGGCCCGGTACGCGGCGGCGTGGGTGCGGTTGCCGCAGGCGCGGGAACTGCAGAAGCGTCGTGAGCCGTTGCGGGAGAGGTCGGCGAATACGTTCCGGCAGCCCTCGGCCGAGCACGTCCGCAAGCGCTCGGCGCCGCCGTCGGCGACCACGGAGAGCAGGGCTGCTGCGACCGTTGCGGTCACCCGGTCGACGATGCCGGCGCCGGGCCGGACGTAGTGCCAATGCCAGCCGCCGTCGTGGTCGGTGAGCTGTGGAAGCGCCCGCAGGTCGAACAGCGTGCGGTTGAGGCGCCAGACGGTCTCGTGTTCATCCTGGCCGCTGAACGCGCTTCTGAGCGTCTCGCGCAGACCACGTAGCCGTTCGAGTTCGTCTTCGGAGGGTGGGGCTTCGAGTACCCAACCGCGGTGTTCCAGTAGGACGGCTGCTGCGGCCGGGTCCGCGAGACCCTCGAGGCCGGTTTCCGGGTCCGCGGTGTTGATCAAGTCCACCGCGGTGAGTACCGCCCTCCCTGCGTAAGCACTCAAGTTCACTTGACTCCTGACGTCGCCCGTCCGTACCGTCAGGAGCTTAACTGATTTTGCTACTGACATAAGGGCGCGCTGATGGGGTCGAGTCTCGAGCTGAAATCCGTAGGGCCAGATGGCGCGGCACGCAGGCCGGTCCACTGCGATTGCGAGGTTCTGCCTCCGCCCTCTCTGGTCCAGGAGGTCCTGCCCGTCACCGCCGTCGGGCTCGGCGACATGACGATCTGGCAGGGCGGCGCCTTGAGGGTCGCTCGCGACATCGCCGGTGACCTCGACGTCCCGCTCGTGACTTCGGTGGTCGTCGATGTCATCGCCCCCGCGTCACGAAATGTGCTCACGGACACGATCCTCGACGTCGTACCCCTGGCCGTGAAGGTCGAGGGTGGCATCGGCCACGGCTCGACGCGGCTGGCGAAGGGGGTCGTGCTGGTCGTGACAGGGAAGGACGGTGACGGCGTGCAACTCGGTGAAGCGGGCAACTCGGCCGGGGTGCTGTCCGACCGCCTGGCAGACTCGGCCGCGGGTACGCCCGACGCCGGCGATTGGATCATCCGGATCGCGGCGACCATCGAGGCGGGACGGCGGATGGAACGCCAAGGACCGGCCGCGGCGCACCGCGCCGCCGACGTCGTCGCCGACAAGCTGCGACAGGCATTGCGGGAAGCGCCCTCCACTGCCACCGTCGAGCGGCGGACGCTCGAAGAGCCGATGGGCGCCGGGCCGCGCATCGCGCTGGTGAAGCTGGTCATGGGACAAGGCGCCATGCACGAGAACCTCATCTTCCCCGCCGAGCCGGGCGGCGTGCGCGGCGCGGCCTCCCTTATCGACCTCGGCAACATGCCTCAGCAGCTGAGAGTCAACGAAGTACGCGACGGTGCGCTGCACTCGCTGTGCTGTGTCGGACCATCCAGCAAGGAAACCACCCTGCACTACTACCGTGACCCGCTGATCGCTGCCCTTGCCGGTGACTCCGAGCTACACCTGACCGGCGTGATCGTGGTGGGCAGCCCGGCACAGGAAGCGGACAAGCGCTTCGTCGCCGGACGAGTGGGCGCGATGGTCGCGGCGGCCGGGGTGGATGGTGCGGTCGTGGCCACCGAAGGATTCGGCAACAACCACATCGACTTCGCGGCCGAGATCGAGGAAATCGCCAAGTACGGCACGCCGACCGTGGGAGTCTGCTGGTCCGCGGCGCGCGGCATGGTGGCGGGCAACGAATACATGTACTCGCTCGTCGAGGTGAACAAGGCCGACGGCGGCCAGGAGAGCGATGTTCTCGGCGAGAACACGGCCGACGAGGCCGACGCCCGTCGCTGCGTCGCCATGCTCAAGACGATGCTGTTCGGTGCGGACACCCAGCCCGCGCCGCAGTCGTGGGACCAGGAGGTGTTGCGGGCCAACCAAGGGCTCGTCGACAAGGCAGCCGCCGAGTACCACGGCCGGCCGACGTTCACCGCCGGCATCCGTAGCGAAGTGCCGGTGTCTGCGACTGCCCCGACACCACTTGCGTCGCTGACACGGCCGCTGAGCCAGGCCGCTGTGGCGCTGGTGTCCTCGGCCGGCGCGCATACCGTCGGCGACACACCTTTCCGTCCCTACGCCGATTACACCCTGCGCGAAATTCATGCCGGTGCTGCGGACGAGGAACTCACCTTCGCCTCCGGCAGCTATGACAACAGCGACGTCAACGCCGATCCCAACTGCCTGTTCCCGCTCGCCCGTTTGCGCGAACTCGTCACCGACGGGGTGGTCGGCGGCGTCAGTCCGGCGCACTTCGCGATGCAAGGCGGCGGAACGGAAATCGAACTCGTGAAAACCCGAACCGGCCCGGAACTCGTGCGCCGGCTGATCGAGTGCGGAGCCGAGGCGGTCGTGCTGATCGGAGCATGCGGCAGTTGCCACCGCTCTGCCGTGGTGCTGCAGCGGATGATCGAACAGGCAGGTATCCCGACCGTGATCATCGCGTCACTGCCCACTGTGGCCGCGCAACTGGGCGCTCCCCGGATCGCGGCGACCGACACCCCGATGGGTGCCGCGTTGGGTGCGCCGCACGACACCGCGCAACAACGACGCATTCTGGCCGGCGCACTTCGCTTCCTCGAGACGGCGAGGGAGGCGGGCGAGCTGACACGCATCCCCGAGTCGTACCGGAGCTGAGCCGCACGGTCTGCGCATGGCCGGGGCGGGTCAGCCGCGGCGAGCGTGGTGGACGTGCTGCGGACGTCGGCTCGCGGCGGGCTCAGGTGGGAGGAGGGCCGCCGCTTCCCGTGTATTCCTGCTGCGTCCAGTGCTGGTACACAGTCGCCATGTAGGTCGCGAGCAGCTCGATCGCGCTCTCTGCGTCGCGCGCTCTGATGCGGGCCGCGATCTCCGAAAGGGTTCGTGGGATGAAGTCGTCGCCGATCGGGCCGAAGGACAGGGTCAGGTCATAGCGGAGCTGGGCCAGGGAGCCCATGAGCATGATCAGAATCGGGTTCCCGGACGCTTCGGCCAGCAGTTCGTGGAATTCGATGTGCAGGCGGCTGCGCAGGTCGAGGTCGCGTGCGGCCGAAAGGCTCTCCGCGGCGGCGAGCTTCGCGTCAAGTGCGTCGAACAAGTCTTCGCCGGCGCGCTCGCAGACGAGCCTGATCACTGAGCTCTCGACCGTGAGCGCCGCTTCGGTGAGATCGGCGACGGTGAAGGTTCCCAGCGCCATGATGTCGGCCAGGTTGCGCGCGAGGAGGTCGGTGCGACCCGAAGTGATGAAGGCGCCACCCGTCGAACCGGTCTTCAACTCCAGGACGCCGTTGACTTCCAGCATCCGCAGTGCCTCGCGGACGGTATTGCGACCGACCTGAAATTGCTCGGCGAGTGCCCGCTCGGACGGCAGTCGATCGCCAGGTCGCAGCTGCCCGCTGCTGATCATGGCGCGTAGCTGGCCGATGATCACGTCGGAAGCGCGCGACGTCGCGACAGGCTTGAAACTGGCCTGCTGTCGGGCGCGGTCCGAGCCGCCCGCCGCGGCCTCGGCTGCGTCTGTGCCTGTCATGTGTGCCTGCTCCGCCCCCTTCATGCGTCTTGTCAGGCTAGCCGACCCGTGAGGGGGATTTGGCCGACCATCCCCTCGGAGGTATGGTTCTACCATTGATCCAAAATACCAAGATCTGAGACGAGGTGCCGTGGGCGCGGCTGCCGGGCGGCCCCGCGCGATTGCGGGCCGAGCTGCGAGAGCGGGTTGCCGTGGCGGTGAGAGGGCCGTGACCTGCTGGATTCCGCGCGACAACGGCCTGCTGCCCGAGCCGACGCCTCGGCTCGGCGCGTCCAGCTCACTCGCCGACGACGTCGTGGGTTCTCCATGCCTGACGCGTCCGGTATCCGCCCTGCTCGCACGGGAACGCCGAGAAAGGGAACGACCTATGGCCCACCTTGCGGATATCTACCGATATCCGGTGAAGGGGCTCAGTCCTGAAAAGCTCGATGAAGTGACTCTGCGAGCTGGTCAAGGGCTACCCGGAGACCGGCTCTACGCGCTTGCCCGAGCCGATGGCCGCTATCGGCGAGGACTGCGTGAGGGTTTGCCGAAGACCGAGTTCTTCGTTCTCGCCACGCACGAACGGCTCGCCGGCTTGACCACCCACATCGCCCCGGATCGGCGCTCCCTCACCGTGCTGGTGCGTGGACACCCGGTCCTGGAATGCGATCTTGGTACCGGGGCCGGCCGGGTCGCGGCGCAAGAGCTCTTCGCCCGTGTGCTCGACTGCCCCGAAGACAGCGCTCCGATAGTCGCGCACGAGCCCGGGCGGAGGTTCACCGACGCCGCCGTGCAGGGGAAACTCGGCATGGAAGCCGTATCGGTGATCAACCTCGCGAGCGTGCTCGACCTCGCGGAGCGGATCGGCGCTCCACTCGACCCGCTGCGCTTCAGGGCGAACCTCTACTGGGACGGGTTGCCGGCCTTCGCCGAGAACGACCTCGTCGGCGCCCTCGTCACGATCGGGGAATGCGTGTTCCGCGTACTCGCGCGGACCCCACGCTGCGCCGCCACCGAGGTCGCCCCGACATCCGGCCGGCGTGACCTGGCGGTGCTGCGTCTGATGGCCCACCATTACGGCCACACCCAGTTGGGCGTCTACCTCGACGTTCTCGCCGGGGGCGTCCTACGGCCGAACGATCTCGTGACGAGGCGTGCCGCCGGTGACTGATCAGCGCATCCGGGTCGTGGTCACCGGCAAAACGATGCTGGGCCGGCGGATCTGGAGGTTCGAGCTCCAGGCGTGGCACGGCGATCTTCCCCCCTTCACGGCGGGGTCTCACATCACCGTCACCGCGCCCAACGGTATGGCGAGGACCTACTCGCTCACGGATCCACCCGGCAGCGGCTACGCCATCACCGTCGGCCGGGAGGCCGGCGGCCGCGGTGGTTCTCGAAGCCTCGTCGACGACACTGCCGTCGGCGACGAGCTGCTCATCACGAAACCGATCCGTGGGTTCGTTCCCGCCGACGCCCCCTCGCACCTGCTGGTCGCCGGCGGCATGGGCATCACTGGTATCCGTGCGTTGCGCGCCGCCCTGCGCGGCGTCGAAGGGTGCCGTGTCCGAACGGTCTACCTGGCCCGCAACCGCGATGAGGCGCCGTACGCCGAGGAACTGACGAGCGAGGACGACCTCCTGCACCTCAGTGACGAGGCCGGCCGTCTCGATCTGTGGCCCTTCCTGGCTGTACCGGACGGAACCCACCTCTATTGCTGCGGCTCGCAGCGGCTCGTCGAAGAAGTGCGGGCACTGACGATGCACTGGAACCCGCGAACTGTGCACTTCGAGAACTTCACCAATGCCGATACTGCCGCACCGGCCGGTGTGCCGTTCACTGCGCAGTGGTATCCCAGTGGACGCGCCATTGAGGTGGCCGGCTCCGAGACTCTGCTGACTGCACTGCGAAGGAACGGCGTCGATGTCCCCTCGTCATGCCTGGCCGGCATCTGCGGCTCTTGCCGCCTGCGACTGGTGGAAGGCGATGCTGAGCACCGCGACGCAGTACTGGCCGAACACGAACGCGCCCACGCGATCATCCCGTGCGTGTCCCGCGCCGCAACGCCCCGGATCACCGTTGCCGTCGACGCGAGTTGAATCCCCGTCTTTGTCCCAAGGAGAGAGAGCAATGAACCCAGACACGATGATCGTCCCGGCCATCGATGCGCAGTTGACCATCGATGGCAAGAGCGTGACGACGCCTGGCCGGATCGAGGTCGTCGATCCGGCCACCGGAGAGAATTTCAGTTCTGTGCCGGATGCCGGCCCGGCGCAGGTCGATGCGGCTCTGGCCGCCGCGGACAAGGCGTTTGCAGGCTGGCGCGCAGATGAGAACGAACGCCGAGCGGCGCTGCGTAGGATGGCCGCGACGATCAGCGCGGCCGAAGACGAGCTGGCTCGGCTGCTGACTGCGGAACAGGGCAAACCTCTCACTTCGGCTCGCATGGAGGTCGCCGGCGCGGCAGGCTGGCTGAATTACTACGCCGATCTCGACCTGCCCGCAGAGGTCCTGCGCGATGACGAACAGGCAAGGGTTGAAGTGGTTCGTCGGCCGCTGGGTCCCGTCGTTGCCATTCCCCCGAACAACTTCCCGCTGTTCATCGCTTTCGCCAAAGTGGCCTCGGCTTTGCGAGTGGGCGACACAGTCGTGCTCAAGCCCTCGCCGTACACCCCGGTCACCACGTTGCGCATCGGCGAGCTGCTGCGCGAGGTACTGCCGCCCGGGGTGCTCAACGTGATCAGCGGGTCCGATGCGGTGGGGCCGCTGCTGACCGGCCACGCTCTGACCCGGGTGATCACCTTCACGGGATCGACCGCGACCGGCAAGAGGATCGCGACGTCGGCGATGAACGACGTGAAACGCCTCGTCCTTGAGATGGGCGGCAACGACCCGGCGATTGTTCTCGACGATGCCGACATCGACGCGATCGCCGACCGGTTGTTTGCCACCGCGTTCGACAACAACGGTCAGGCGTGCGTGGCACCGAAGCGCCTCTACGTGGCCTCGTCCCTGCATGACCGGCTCGTGGACGCGCTGGTCGACCGCGCTCGTGCGGTCCGCGTGGGCAGCGGGTTCGATCCGGCGACCGAACTCGGCCCGCTCACCACCGTCCTCCAGCGTGACCGCGTTGCCGAACTGGTTGCCGACGCCGTGGCGCACGGAGCCTCGGCGATTGCCGGCAAACAGGAGCCCGGTGACCGCGGGTTCTTCCACCGGCCGACGATCTTGACCGGGGCCACTGACGGCATGCGGGTCGTGGACGAAGAGCAGTTCGGCCCGGCGCTGCCGATCATTCCCTTCACCCATCTCGAGGACGCGATCCGGAGTGCGAACAGCGGTGCCTACGGTCTGGGCAGCTCCGTCTGGGGCACTGACACCGACCGGGCGCGCGCTGTGGCAACCCGGCTTGAGGCCGGGATGACCTGGGTGAACAACCATGTCGTCCTAGCCTTCGACGTACCCTTCGCCGGGAGCAAGCAGAGCGGTGTCGGTATCGAAGGCGGCCCGCGTGGTGTCGAGGGCTACGCCGACCTGCACGTCATCCACGAGACCCGCGCGTCCTGACCCACCCGGCCCGGACCAAACCGGGACCTGATCTCGACGGCAGATCAGGTCCCGCGCGGCCTGGCCGGCTCCGAGACACCGACTAGCGAACTCGGCGCGCGATCCCGTCCGGCGACGTGCCGTCGAAAGCTGTGCCGCGGACGGCGGGTGCAGTGGCGGCCAGCAGCCGGGTGAGGACTTGCCCCGGTGGCATTTCGACGGCGGTCGTCATCCCGAGCTCCACCATCAGACGGATCGCGTCGTGCCATCGCACGGGATGGGCGACCGCCTGGGCGAGGTCGTCGAGGACCGCGTCGGAGTCATCCAGGATTCGTCGTCCGCGGGTGTTCGTGAGGTAGGGGATCCGTTGCCGGCGGCGGGGGAGAGCGCCGAGGTGGGTGGCGAGCCGTTCGGCGGTTTCGGCTTGGACCGGGCCGTGGGACGCGACAGCGACGGGGAGCCGCTCACAGCGGCGCGCTCCGGCGTGCCGCGCTGCCTGCCCGGCAGTGGCGAGCGCGCGGCCGGTGCCCCCGAGCACGACCTGGTCCGCGGCGTTGATGTTGGCGATCCACAATGGAGCATCGGCACGCGATACGTCCTGGACCAGTGCCCGCGCGGCGGATGGCCGGATGCCGACGAGCGCCGCCATGCCCCAGTCGCCGGTGAGACACGCCCGGGTCATCAACTCGCCGCGCAGCTGCACGGCCTCGATTGCCTCGGGCAGCGTCAGGACCCCGGCGCTCACGGCCGCGGCGAATGCGCCGGCCGAGTGGCCGGCGACGAAGTCGGGAACCAGGCCGTGGCCCTCCATCAGTATCCGAGACGCAGCAACTCCGGCCACCAGCAGTGCGAGCTGTGTCCCGGTAGTCGACGCCAGTGCGTTTTCGCTGTCCAACTGCTCCCAGTCGCCGATCTCCGCGTCGGCGGGCAGGCGGTGCAGCATGCCGGCGCGCTGGGAGCCCTGGCCGGGGTAGAGGAATGCGAGCGCCATGGTCAGCTCTCCCGGGCCGGGAGCGGGACGAGGCGCGGTCCGGCCGCCGTGCGCAGCAAGACCTCGGTGGCACCCGAAACCAGTTCGTCCAGCACCACGGCGCCATCGGGCAGCTCGAGCCGGCAGTCCCCGTGCGTGGGCAAATCCTGCAAGGCGGTGTGGAGGGTGGTCAGGTCGGCCGGAAACGGCAACGTCGGACTCCGCAGCACCAGGTCGAGGTCACTGGTCGCGGTGACCGTGGGCACGCCGGTCGCGAGTTCGAACCCCACGCTGCCGCCCGGCCCCCACCGCAATCCGGCCGCGTCGAGCAGAGGCCGGGCCGCGGCAAGTGCTCGCGCCGCGGGAAGGGCGGGCATCGCGAGATCGCGCTCGGTGAGCTGCTCTGGCGTCACGACCTCGGCGATCGCATGGCTCCGCACGAGCAGCCCGTGGCGCTGAGACCGATTTCGGCCCCGAACGCCGACCGGCAGGAAGCCGTCCGGGGCGTCGGCCCGGCGGACCACGACCCATGGTGCGCGCCGCAGGGCGGGGCCGACCCAGCCGGGAGCATCGGCCGGGACCACCGCGCCGGGGGAGTCGAGCCGCAGAAGGTCGTGCGGGCGGGGAGGCAGGCTCATCGCGGTTGCTCATCCCACTGACGGACCAGCAGGTCTCGAACCCGACGGGACGCGGCGCGGGTGCGCCGGGCGCCGGGCGACTCCATCCGGTTCGACAGGTCCCGCGGTCCGCTGCGGGCGACGGCGATGGACGCTGTGATGGCCTCCCGTGCGCGTGCGGCGTCGGCCGTGGTCGGGTGGTCGGCGTCTTCGACGGTGAGCAGCCCGTCGCAGAACCCGAGGTTTGCCCAGTCGCGCACGTCGTAGCTCAGCGGTGGCACTGTCTTCGCCAATTCGTCGAGCTGTTCGACGGTGCGTCGTGTGATGGCGGCAGCGGCCGGCTTGTGCATGGCGTGGATCTCGACTCCGGGATCGTTGAGCGCGAGGATCTGCTGGGCCTGCAGCCCGTGGGCGAGAAAGCCGCCTGAAAGCGCATGGCCGACGACCAGCGCGACGACGGGGTGACCGGCGGCGCGGGCGGTCACGTAGGCGTCCACCGCCGTGGCGATCGCCTGGTGCAGGCCCGCCATCTCCTCGATCCGGCCGTAGGCCTGGCTCGGCAGGTCGACGACGGCCACGATCGCGCGCCGGCGGTCGGTGCCGGCGTCCTCGGCCACGACGTCTCGGATCGTGCGCGCCAGTGCGAGGCACTCGGTCAGGCCGACCTGACCTTCGCGGGCCCGGTGGAACGGGTTGGCGGGGTCAGGCACGACGGCGAGGTGGACGGCGTCTGCGGTGTCCGCGCGCAGTACGGAGGGAATCACAACCTGCGGCGTGGGTGCCCCGGACAGTGCCAGCAGCCAGCGCCGTCCCCGCCCATCGGAGGTCGAGGCACGCGGCTCAGGTGCGGAGGTGGTGCCGACGGGCTCGTAGGTGCTGCCCCAGAGCGATCGTAGGTCAGCCGGCGCCGGCGGGTGCGCCGGATCGAGCGAGCTCAGCCGCGACGCGAGGACGTCGAGCCGCTCGCTGCGGTGGCGCCCCGGTTCGGTGGGCCCGGCGGCGATCGCCGTACGGACCGCGTCGCGCATCGCTTCGGCGTCATCAGGGACAAGTTCGTCGGCCAAGCCGATCGCGTGGCGCTGGGCACCACCGTCGACGGCCCAGATCAGCGCGCGGTCGCCGGAGTCGAACTCGTCCACGCCGGCCTCGACCTCGATGACGGCGGGGCCGTTGAGCCCGATCCGGCCCTGCGGAGTCACCAGGAGCCGGGTGCACAAGCCTGCCGCGATACTGACTCCGCCGAAGGACCCGACCTCGCCGGCGACGACCCCGACGACGGGGGCCAGCGACCGCAGTTCCAGGACTGCGGAACAGATCTCGGCCACGGCGTTGAGGCCCAGGTTGGCCTCCTGCAGGCGGACCCCACCCGTTTCCAGCAGCAGGACCGCAGCTGTCGGGTTGCCGTTGCGTGAGTCCTCCGCGGCGAGCCGGAGCCCTTCACTGATCTTGGCCCCGGCAACCTCGCCGGTGCCACCGCCTTGGAAACCTTGTTCGATCGAGGCGACCACGACCCGGGCGCCGCCGATCGTGCCGCGGACCAGGACCACGCCGTCGTCGGCCTGGGGCACCACACCTTGTGGCGCCAGCCAGGGGGATTCGACGCGGTCGAATGGTCCGCACAGGACGCGGGCGGAGCCGGGGTCGAGCAGGCTCTGCGCGCGGCCGAGAGCGTCCTGTTCCAGATAGCTGCGGCGCTGCAGCAGCGTCCGCCAGTCGGTGGTGATCATGCCTGCTCCTTTCCGGCTCCGGCGGTGACCGCTTCGGCGGCCTGGCGCAACCGGAGTGCGACGACACCGGGGGTGGCGCCGAAGTCGTTGAGTTCCCAGCGCCCTTGCACCGGGCGGTGAGCGAAGAAACGGTCGAGGACGGCGTGCCACACGGTGTCGAAGCCGTCGACGCTCGTGCGGACCCGGACCTGGGCGCCGCGGTTGGCCGGTTCGGGGTCGACGAGGATTTCCAGGTCGCCCGAGGCGACCACACCAACGTGGGCTCGCTGGGCCGGCGGCCGGTCCGCGGGGAAGTGATAGTCGAGTGTCTGCATGGCGGAACTCTCTTTCCGGCGTGAGGGGTCGTGGGTCAGTGTGTGCGGATTGCGTCGAGGAACAGAGCGGCGGCCAACAGGTCCGCGCTGCCCCCGGGAGAAAGGCCGTGGGTGGCGGCCAGCCGGTCGAGCACGGTGAGGCGGTGGCGTCCGGCCCGGGTGGCGCAGCCCCCCGCGGCGAGGACTGCGGACGCGCCGTCCCGGACTGCGTTCAGTCCGGCCGTACCGCCTCGGTGCAGCAAACAGGTGTCTTCCAAGGTCGCCATCACCGCGAGCAGGGCGTCAAGCCGGGCGGACGCCTCGTCCGCGCCGCGGCGGCGAGCGCGGTACAAGGTGGGCAATGCCTGCCGCGTGACGTGTGGGAACCCGGCCTGCGCCTCGCCTGCCGCGCCCGCCGCGCCGTACCTGCGACGTGCGCGAGCTCCGTGCGAATCGGAAGATCCGGGAAGTGCGGAGTCGGGCAGCGTCGCAAGCTGTGCGGCGAACCGCACTGCGGCGGCGGGGGTGCGCCCGTGCACAGCTGCCGCGCTGAGCAGTCCGACGGCCCAGAGCGCGCCCCGGTGCGTGTTCACGCCCCCGGTTGTCGCGAGCATCCGGCGTTCCCCGGCCCTCCCGACCGCACCGACGCGGGCTCGAAGCTCCGGCCCCAGCGGAAGGTCCAAGGCGGCCTGGGCGCACGAGGCGAACGCCTCGCGCAGTGATTCTGCCGAGGCCGTCAGCAGGTTGAGGGTCATGTCGTCGTGGGCCCCCGCGCCGCGCCGGTCGACCAGTCCCGGTTTCGGGGTCAGTTCGGCCTCAGCGCGCAGCGCGGCGACCGCGGTGTCAGCGATTCGTGCGGTCTTGGTGCGGGGCGGAAGGGTGGTGATCGTCACGGCAGCTCACCAGTCCCGGAACTTCGCCGGCGGCTCGTAGAGCCCACCCGACCAGGCGACGAGATCGGTGATGCTGCGCGCGGCCAGCAGCGAGCGATCGGCTTTGCGCACGTCGACGCCGAGGTCTTCGGGGAAGGCCACCAGCCCGTCGGTACGCAGTCGCTCGACCTGCTCGGCAGTGACTTCACGGCCAATCGGCGTCACGCCGGCGACCGCGGCGAGCGCGGCCCGGCGGTCGGCCAGACTGGACGCCTTGTAGAGGTAGGCCACGCCTTCCTCGGTGACCACGTGGGTGACGTCGTCGCCGTAGATCATCACAGGCGGCACGGCCATGCCGGCCTGCGCGCCCACATCGACGGCGTCGAGCGATTCCACAAAGGTGGGTGTTCCTCCGCTGCGGAAGGTCTGCACCATCTGCACGACCAATTTGCGGCCGCGCAGGGCTGGAGCGTCACCGTGCAGGAGGCTTAGCCAGGCCGGGGAGGCGTGCCTGCGCCCGTGCGGGTCGTGGCCCATGTTGGGGGCGCCACCGAAGCCCGACAGCCTGCCGTCGGTGACGGTGGAGGAGTTGCCGTCGCGGTCGATCTGCAGGGAGGAGCCGATGAACAAGTCGACTGCGTACTGGCCGGCGAGCTGGCACAGCACCCGGTTGGACCGCAGGGATCCGTCGCGTCCGGTGAAGAAGATGTCGGGACGGGCGGAGGTGTAGCGCTCCATGCCCGCCTCACCGCCGAAGGAGTGGATCGATTCCACCCAGCCCGATTCGATTGCGGGAATCAGGGTCGGGTGCGGGTTGAGGGTCCAGTGGCGTGCGATCTTGCCCTTGAGGCCGAGTTGGTCCCCGTAGGTGGGCAAGATCAGCTCGATCGCGGCGGTGTCGAAGCCGACGCCGTGGTTGAGCGAGGTGACACCGTGACGCTCGTAGACCCCGCGGATCGCGAGCATCGCCTTGAGGATCTCGACGTCGCCGATGTGGCGGGGATCGCGGGTGAACAGCGGCTCCAGGGCGAAGGGCCGATCCGCTTCGACGACGAGGTCGACCCAGTCGCCGGGGATGTCGACACGTGGGAGTTCGCCGCGCTCGACGATTCGGTCGACCTGCACGACAACCACGCCGTCGCGGAACGCGGTCGCCTCGGCGAGGGTGGGGGTGTCCTCGGTGTTGGGCCCGGTGTAGAGGTTGCCGTCGCGGTCGGCCATGCTCGCGCAGAGCAGCGCAACGTCGGGGGTGAGGTCGGTGAACATCCGGGCATACAGCTCGACGTAGGTGTGGATGGCGCCGATGGTGACCGCGCCGTCCTCGACCAGCTGCGCGATTCTCACGCTTTGCGGGCCGGCGTAGGCGAGGTCGAGCTTCTCGGCGATCCCACGCTCGAACAGGTCCAGGTGCTCGGGCCGCGACACCGACGAGATGAGCATGTGCAGGCCGTGCACGCGGCGCGGGTCGCAGCCGGCCAGAGTGCGGGAGAGGAAGTCGGCCTGCTTCTGGTTATCGCCCTCGAGAGCGACGCGGTCGCCGGGGCGCAGCAAGGTCTCCAGCAGCTCGCCCAAGTGTCCGGGTGTGACGAGTTTCCCGTCGACGTGCGGCGCGACGGCCTCGAGCCGGGCCAGCTTGCGGGTGTGACGCCGATTCCAGACGACAGGGGTCTCTGTCGGTAGTGTGGTCATGTTTGTCTCCAGGATGGTCCTTGTCGGACTCGGGTGGGTTCTGAGGTCAGGCCGGGGCGAGGATCGCGACACCGATGGCGAGGGTGACTGCGCTGAGTACGGAGGAGACGATCAGCACGGAGCTGGCGTCGGCGGACTTGACGCCGTGGCCGCGGCCGAACACGACGCCGAAGAAGCCGCTGGGGATGGCGAACAGCAGCACCACGAGATTTCCGGTCGCGGTGTCGATCCCGGCGAGTCGCACCACTGCGAGGGCGACCAGCGGCTGGAGCACGTTCTTCACCAGCACCCCGAACCCGAGGTTGCGGGTAAGGCGGACGTGCACCGTGGAGAGCATCAAGCCGGTGGTGAAGAGGCCAAGGCCCGCGGTGATGTTCCCCAGCAGGGTGAGCGATCCGGTAGCCCACGATGGCAGCGGCAGGTCGACTCCTGAGGCAACCAGCCCGAGGACCGGGGCGAAGACGACCGGCTTGCGCGCGGTGGCTGCGAAGGCACGCGCGAATCGGGCCACGGAGCCGTGGCCGTCGCCGGACTTGCCGGTCATCAGGGCCAGGGTCAGAGGCGAGATTGTGATGGCACCGACCGCGAGGCTGAGGGAGGCAAACACAGCCGCCGCGCCACCCAGGACCGACCCGAAGACGCCCGATGCCAGTGGCAACCCTGCGGATGCGTAGTTCGGGAATGTTGCGGTCAGGGCGGTTGCCGAAGCGCTGTCGGTGTCGTTGTGGAACAGCCGGCGCTCCGCGAGGAACGTGATCAGGTAGGTGAGGATCGTGATGACCACGATCGCGCCGACCACGTTCAGGTGGGTCGCGATCTCGCGGCGTGGGGTCTTCGCCAGCACCAGAAACAGCGAGGCGGGCAGAGCGAAAGTCATCAGCACGGCGATGAGGCCGGAGACGTTCCCGTCGTCGACGATCCGCCACCGGCCGCTGAGGTAGCCGAGAGCCATGACGAGGAACACCGGCACGAGGATGGTGACCAGCATGGGCTGTGCTCCCGTGTCGTGTGGTGATGCCGGGTAGTCCCGGCGAACTGCACTCAGCGTCGCAAGTTGGCCCAGTTCGGCGGAAATGCTCAGATTGACGATCCTTATGCCTTCTTGGCATAGTTCGGCAGACGACGAAGGGCAGGTCATGACGTCTGTGCGCGGTTCTCGCCTCCCGGCCGAGGTGCTCGCTCCCCGCCTCGCGCAGTTCCTGGCGGTAGCCGAGTTCGAGAACGTGAGCCGAGCGGCTGCGCGGCTGGGCATCGGTCAGCCGGCACTCAGCCGCGCCATCGTGCGGCTCGAAGCCGACCTTGGGCTGACGCTGCTGGTGCGTCAGGGGCGCGCGGTGCGGCTCACCCCTGCCGGGCGGCAACTGCGGGAGCGGCTCGCCCCGTTGCTCGACCGGATCAACGCGGAGGTGCAGGGCGTGCTCGATGCCGCGACCCCGGCCAGTGGGCAGGTGCGGATCGGATTTCTCAAGAGCATGGTCGATGAGATCGCACCGACGATGCTCGCCGGGTTCCACCAGGTGCACCCGGGGATCCGCGTCGCGATGACGACAGGAAGCAGCGAGGAGCTCGGCACTGCACTCTTGTACGGCGAACTCGACCTCGCGCTCGTCGCTCCAAAGCCGACAATGCCGGGCATCGAGGCAGTCGTGCTGGACGCGCAGCCCTTGGTCGTGGAGGTCCCGCGCTGGCACCGCTTCGCTGGCGCCGGTCAGATCGCGTTGGCGGAGCTGGCGGAGGAGTCTTTCGTCGCCATGAGTGCCGGCTATGGCACTCGGCTGATCTTCGACATGCTTTGCGCCGACGCCGGATTCGCGCCGTCGGTGGTCTCGGAGGCTGATGACACACGCACGGTCCGTGCGCTCGTCGCCTCCGGCACGGGTGTCGCCTTGCTGCCGCCGGCGGGGACGCCGCACCCGGACATCGTGTCTCTGGAGGTCACGGGGCAGGCCGCAGGCCGCGAGTTCTGTCTGAGCTGGCGCGCGACGGCGTCGCACGGGCCGTCGGTGCTCACGCTGAAGGAGTTCCTCCAGCAACAGCGCGGGCGCTTGCTGGGCTGAGTGCCCAGGTCGTAGGCCTCACAAGACCGGCGCCGCGGCCGAGTGAGGATGAGATCGACTTTCATCCGGAGGCTTGCAACTCAAGTTGCATTGCTTTCCGAGTGGAAGGTCGCGGTCCTGGTCGTCGCATGGAGAGCGCTGGAGACGAGCGCACCGGTCGCCTCGACTCAACACGGACGCCGGACCAACCGCTGTGGGCCAGACGGATCGTCGGGCCCACAGCGATTGTTCAGTACGGCCAACCGGGAACGTCCAGTCGGATGCTGTACAGCGCGAAGTTGCCACTGTCGTCGCCGGTTGAAGGCGTGCCGGAGGTGATGTACAGCGTCTTGCGGTCGACGCCACCAAAAGCCGCGTTCGTCGTGTTCGCTCCTGCGGAGATCGTGCCGAGTGCCCGGCCGTCTGGGGAGAACACGTGGATCTTCCCGTCGCCGAACGTGGCTTGGTACACGTTGCCGGCGCAGTCGACCGTGCCGCCATCGGTGCCTGCCAGCGACGCGAAGTCGCTCCGAGGACCGGTGCTGCCATCCGGGTTGACGTCGTAGCGGTAGATTTTCCCGGTGGCATTGCCACCGACGTACAGCGTCTTCCCGTCCGGCGACAGCTCGATGCCGTTCGGTTCGCGGATGGTGTCGTCGATGAGCGTGACGACGCCGGCGCGGACCCGGAACACGCTGGTCTTGCCGCCCATCTGGTCGGGCCGGTCCGCGCGCTGGAAGTCCGGGTCGGTGAAGTAGACCGTTCCGTCGGGGCCGATCGTCACGTCGTTGGGCGAGTTGAACGCGTGGCCCTGGTAGCTCGCCGCAAGCGTCGTACGCCGGCCGGTGGGCAGGTCGTAGGACGAGACGCTGCGCTGATCGTGTGTCGCGGCGACGAGCGACTTCCCGTCCTGGCTGATGGCCAGCCCGTTGCTCCCCGCGTTCGGGAGGGCCGTGGTGAACGCGCCGGTCGCGGGCGTGAACCGCAGGACGTCCGATGGCTGGACGTTCGCGGACCCGGTGCCGTCGTGCATGTTCGTCAGCAGCAGGGTCAGGGACGCGCTGTCCCAGGTCGGGCCCTCGAGGAAGTTGACGCCGTCCTCGACCTTCGTCGCCGTCAGGCTCGGTGAGGGCAGCGGGTTGCCGAACGGCCCTTGCGGGCACGGCCCGGTTGCCGGGGGCGGAGCCGACGTGGGCAGCCTCCACTGCTGGTTCGCCCCGGTGGAGCACGTCCAGGTCTGCAGCGGCGTCCCGTCGGTGCTGGACGCGCCGGTGGCGTCCAGGCACTTGCCGGATCCGGTGTTGATCAGACGACCGGCGTCGGTGGTCCAGCGCTGGGCGCCGGTGCCGTTGCAGTCGTAGACCTGCACCGCGGCGCCGTTGGCCGTGGATGCGCCGGCAACGTCGAGGCACTTGCCCAGCGCCCGGATCGTTCCGTCGTCGGCTGCGGACCACTGCTGGGCCACTGAGCCGGTGCACGTCCAGAGCTGGACGCGGGCGCCGTTGACGCCGGCGCTTCCGGTGACGTCGAGGCACTTGCCGCCGAAGCCGGTGATCGCGCCGGTCGCCGTGACCGAAGCGCCCGTTGCGGTCAGGCTTGCCGTGGCAAGGATGGCCGCCGTCACGGCGGCCATCCTGCCGGTCGTCATGCGGGGACCGACCACTTCTGGTTCGCGGCGCCGGTGCACGTCCAGATCTGCAGCTTGGCGCCGTCCGCCGTCGACTGGTCCTTCACGTCGAGGCACTTGCCGCTGGCCGCGTTGACCAGGGTGCCGTTGGCTGCGGTCCACTGCTGGTTTCCGCCGCCGAAGCAGTCCCACAGCTGCACCGCCGTGCCGTTCGCGGTGCCGCTTCCCGTGACGTCCAAGCATTTGCCGAGACCACGGACCGTACCGTCCGAACCGAGGGTCCACTGCTGGTTCGGGCCGGACGAGCACGTCCACAGCTGGGGCAGGGTGCCGTTGGCGGTCGAGCCGTCGGTGACGTCGAGGCATTTGCCGCCGAGGCCGGTGATCGCGCCGGTTCCGCCGCCGGTGGGCGGGGGAGTGGTGCCGCCACCGGTCCCGGGCCAGGTGAAGGTCGCCATCGAGCCGCCGGGCAGCTGGTAGCCGAAGGACTGGCCGCCGAAGGAGACCTGGAAGTTCTGCGTGCCGCCGCTGTTGAGCGCGACGAGCACGATGGTGCCGTCGGGGTTGCGGAAGGCGACGTTCTGGATGCCGCCGTCGCCGTAGCCGGTGGAGTCGATGCGCACCGCGCCGGGCTTGACGAACTTGCTGAGGTGGCCGAGGACGTAGTACTCGGCGTTGTAGGTCACGTTGGAGCCGTTGGTGGTGACGACGCCCGTGCAGTTGCCGCAGCTGCCGATGACGGGGCCGTGGTTGTTGTCCAGTGCCATGTTCCAGGTCGTGACGGTCTTGGCCCAGTTGCGGGTGGCGCCGATGGCGAGGTTGGTTCCCTGCCAGCGCAGCGAGTCGGCGAAGGTGTTGCCCGACTCCGTGCCCGAACATTCGGTGAAGAAGATGTCCTTGTTCGGCTGGGCGTCGTGGACCGTGGACTGTCCGCTCGGGTTACCGCCGTAGCAGTGCCAGGCCGAGCCGACCACGTTGTTTCCGGCGCCGTTGTTGACCTGCTGGGCGTAGCTGGTGTCGTCCCAGTTGTGGTCGTAGCCCAACAGCTTGGCGTTCTGGCCGGCAGCTCGCAATTTCGGCACGAGGTTGTTGATGATGTTCACCTGCTGGGCGGCCGACATCGGCATGCCCGGGTAGCCGGGCGGGGAGAACTTGGGCTCGTTCTGCACGCTCAGGTAGTCGATCGGCGCACCCGCGGCGCCGTAGGCCTGGGTGAACTTCACCAGGTAGTCGGCGTAGGTTCCGACCTGGCTGTCGTTGAGGGAGCCGCCGATCAGGTTGTTGCTCGACTTCATCCACGCGGGTGCGCTCCACGGCGTGGCCATGATGGACAGCTGCGGGTTGAGCGCCTTGGCCTGTTTGACCAGCGGCAGGATGTAGGCGTTGTCGTGCGCGACGGAGAACCGCGTCAAGCCGGGGTCCGCGGCACCGTCGTCGTAGGTGTAGAAGCTGCGGGAGAAGTCGGTCGCGCCGATCGGCTGGCGCAGGAAGCTGAGACCGACACCGCTGCCGGGGTTGAACAAGGCGTTCATGATCTCGTCACGCCGGGGCGAGTTGAAGACGTTCCAGGCAGCGGCGTCGGTGAACGACGCGCCGAAGCCCACCATGGACTGGTAGGTGGCGTTCGGGTTCACGGTGATCACCGGCCCGCTGCCGCCGGTGCCGAACTGGACGTTTCCCTGCTGTCGCAGCAGGTTCGACCGGTCCGGGGTGGTGAGCCACACGCCGGCGGTGGTCGCCGCCAGCGCCGAGGGCGCCGTGGCGACGAGGGACGCTCCTGCTGCCGTGGCCGCAACGGCTGCGGCGGCTGCCCGCCGCCACGCCAGGCGGGGCGAACGCCGTTTCTTGGTTCGGGACATCGAGGACATGCCGCTCCTTCGAAGATGGGGAGCAATCTCCGCACAGTGGGTGCCGAATGATCGGCTCATCTGCGACAGTGGCGGCTGTCGGACAGTCCGTGGGACGCCTCGTTGCGAGGCGGTGCTCGCCCCGTCGAAGCGGAAGCCTGTGCCGGCAACGAGCTGGACGGGGCGAGCCGATCGTAAATAATTCTTACTTATGGTGTCAAGGTGGCCGGCGGTGAGGCGGGTGCGGTGTGTCCGGGCAAGGACCGTGCCGCCTGGGGCACCCGAATGGGGTACTGGCGGGGGTGTCGTCCCGCTCAGTGGGGCAATTCTGCCCTGAAGGTCTGGACCAATGACTTCATCTATGTATTAATTCAAGGTGTGAAGTTTCGCGCCGCGCGCCCTTGCCCGATCTGACTGGAAAGGACGGTGCCCGGATGTCCGGAACGAGACGTGGCCTCGGCTCCGCAGGGAAAGCGCTTGCGGTGCTCGGCGCGTGCGTTGGACTGGCGCTCGGTACGCCAGTTGCGACGTCGCACGCGTCCGCAGCGGCGCCGTTCAAGATCCTCGCGTTCTACAGCGCGGCCGACGACGCAGCGCACCGCAGCTTCGAGAAAGAAGCCAACGTCTGGTTCCCCCAGCAAGCTGCGGCCAACGGGTTCACCTACACCTCCACCATGGACTGGAACCAGCTCAACTCCATCACCCCTGACCAGTATCAGGTCGTGATGTTCCTCGATGACAAGCCGCACAGCCAGCAACAGTTCGACGGCTTCAAGCGGTACATGGATGCCGGCGGCGGTTTCTTCGGGTTCCACGTCTCCGCCTACTCCGACCCGAGCGACCAGCCCTACACGCAGTGGTATCACTACGACTTCCTCGGCTCCGGTCACCTCGCCGACAACAGCTGGGCTCCGACCGCCGAGACCCTCCGGATCGAGAACCACGCAAACCCCGCCACCGCGGGTCTGCCCGACACGATCCAGTCCTCGGCCAGTGAGTGGTATGCGTGGGAGAAGAACCTGCGGGACAACCCCAACATCACGGTCCTGGCTTCGCTGGACCAGTCGACGTTCCCGGTCGGCGACAATCCCGGTGAGATCTGGTACAGCGGTGACTACCCGATCGTCTGGACCAACAAGAACTACAAGATGCTCTATGCCAACTTCGGCCACAACAAGATGAACTACGACACCGACACCGCGCTGTCCTCGACGTTCGAGAGCCCCCAGCAGAACAAACTGATCCTCGACGGTCTCCGGGGCCTCGGCGGCGTGGCCGGCGGCGGGCCCACCACCCCGCCCGGTGACATCTCACCCGCGGCCTGGTATCCCGTGGTGAGCAAGGTGAACGGCAAATGCGTCGACGCGCGTGCGGCGGCGTCAGCCAACGGAACGGTCATCCAGCAGTACACCTGCAACGCCACGAACGCGCAGCAGTTCCAGTTCCAGCCGACCGGCGAGGGCTACACCCGCGTCAACAACCGCACCAACCCCGCGCAGGTACTGGACATTGTCGACGTGGCGACCACCGACAACGCCGGCGTGCAGCTGTGGTCCTACGGCGGCGGCGCGAACCAGCAGTGGCAGCCGGTTGCCGAAGGTGGCGGTTACTACCATCTCGTGGTCAAGCACAGTGGGAAGTGTCTGACGGTGCCGGCCGGGTCGACGGCCGACAGCGTGCAACTCGTGCAAGCGACGTGCAATGGCGGCGCGACCCAGTCGTTCCGCATCACCTGATCCCGCTCTGGAAACGGCGTCCGGAGCGACAGCGGCCGCCTCGAGGGTCTCCCCCGGGGCGGCCGTGCCTTACTCAGCCGCTCGCGCACAACGAGAGCGTGTCCGCATTGCGACCGCGACAAGACTGGGCGGCCTGACGGCCCTTATTGTCAGAGCGTTGTCGCCGTTCAGTACGTGAAGAACCCTTGACTGGTTTTGCGGCCCAGCCGGCCGGCGTCGACGAGGCGCCGCAGCAGCGCGGGCGGCGCGTACTGCGGTTCCCGGAACTCGGCGTAGAGCGATTCGGCGATCGCGGCTGTGGTGTCCAGTCCGATGAGGTCTGTCAGCGCCAGCGGCCCCATCGGATGCGCACACCCCAGTCGCATGCCGGCGTCGATCGCCTCGGCGGTGGCGAATCCGGACTCCAGCATCCGCACCGCGGACAGCAGATAGGGCACCAGCAGTGCGTTGACGACGAACCCGGCGCGGTCAGCCGCCCGGATCGTGGTCTTCCCCAGCTCCTTCTCCACCAGTTCCGCGACAGTTCGAGTGACCTCGGGATCGGTGACGAGAGAGGGCACGATCTCGACCAGGTCCATCACCGGAACGGGGTTGAAGAAGTGCAGCCCGACGACGCGGCCGGGGCGCGCGGTGGCCATCGCCAGCCGCATGATCGGGATGGACGACGTATTGGTCGCGAGCACCGCTGCCGGGTTCGTGACGACGGCGTCGAGTTCACGGAACACCACCGTCTTGGTCGTTTCGTCCTCCGCGACCGCCTCGATGACCAGGGTGCGATCGTGCAGGTCGGCGAGTTCGGCGGTGCAGCTGATGCGGTCGAGGGCGGCCGTGGAGTCCAGCAGTCGCTTGTGGACAGCTCGCTGCAGCGAGGCGCTGATGCGATCGCGGGCAGCAGCGAGCACCTCGGGCACCGCTTCGGCCAGAACCACGTCGTGCCCGGCACGAGCGAAGACTTCGGCGATCCCGCGGCCCATCTGGCCCGCCCCCACCACACCGACGCGGATGTGTTCGCTCATGGCTCAGCTCCCGGTGAACTGCGGCGCCCGGCGTTCGAGCAGCGCGGCGACGGCTTCCTGGTGGTCGGTGGTGTGGTGGGCCGCGGCCTGCATCGCCGCGGACAGCTCCAGCAGGCTGTCGAGGGACTGGTGGGCTCCTTCGCGCAGCAGGCGCTTGGTCATCCGCAGTACGTGCGGCGGGTTCGCGGCGACGCGATCGGCCAGGTGAGCTGCTGCGGTCAGGAGCTGGTCCGGCTCGGTTACCTGGGACACCAGGCCCCACGAGAGGGCGGTGGCGCTGTCGACGGGGTCACCGGTGAAGGCCATCTCCGCGGCCCGCGCGGCGCCGACCGCGCGGGGCAGGAGCCAGGCGCCGCCGTCGCCGGGAACGATGCCGACCTTGATGAAGCTCTCGGCGAAGACCGCGGTAGTGGCGGCGATGCGCAGATCGCACATCAGGGCGAGGTCGCAGCCGGCGCCGATGGCCGGGCCGTTGACGGCGGCGATCGTCGGTACTTCGCAGTGGTAGAGTGCACGTGGGATGCGCTGGATCCCGTGGCGGTACCCCTGCCGCAGCTCGGCTGGGCTGCCGCCGAACATCCCGGCGCGGTCGCGCATGTGCTTGACGTTGCCGCCGGAGGAAAACGCCGACCCGGCGCCGGTGAGGACGACCGCGCGCACGGTGAGGTCGGCGTTGACCCGCGCGACGGCGTCCTCCAGCGCGTCGATGACGTCGGGTTCGGAGATCGGGTTGCGCTGCTCGGGCCGGTTGAGGGTCCAGGTCTCGACGGCGCCGCTACGGGCGTGAAGCAGGGCGGTTTCGGTCATGCGGAGGTCTCCTCGGCGAGGACGACGCGGACGTCGACGGGGCAGATGCCGTCGGTGTTCGCGATCACGGGGTTGAGGTCCAGTTCGCGCAGCCGCGGAGTCGAGGCCGCGAAGTCCCCGACGCGGACGAGGAACCGGGCCAGGGCGTCGCGGTCGACGCGGGGGAGGCCGCGGTAGCCGCCCAACAGGGTGGCGGCTGTGGTTTCGCCGATCATCTCCAGCGCTTCGGCGTGGGTGAAGGGCGCGGCGCGGAAGGTGACGTCCCCGAGTGCCTCGACGAGCACACCGCCGGAGCCGAACGCCACGACCGGGCCAAAGATCGGGTCGGCCGTGACGCCGACGAGCAGTTCGACGCCCTGGCCCGCCATCGGGGTGACGACGACGCCGGTGATGTCCGCTCCCGGAACGGCCGTGGTCACCTTCTCCACAATGGACCCGAACGCGTTCCGCCCGTCGGTGACGCCGAGCTGCACCCCGCCGGCATCGCTTTTGTGCACCACCTGGGGTGAGACGACCTTGACTGCGCACGGACCACCGAACCGGGCGACCGCCGCCCGCGCGTCAGCGGGTGTGGCGGCAAAGGCCCACTCGCCGAGGGGGATGCCCGCGGAGCCGACGAGTTCCCGCGCGGACGGTTCGTCAAGCAGCACCGTCGCCCCGGACGGGGCTTGGGGCGCGACCGGCAGGGCCAGGTCCGAACGCTGCGCCGCCGTGGCCAGTCGGTGGCCCCGGCGGTGCAGCGCGGCGACCGCGCGGACGGCGTGGTCGATCGAGGACAGCACCGGGATCCCGCCGGCGCGCAGGAGGTCGTGGTTGGCGGGGGAGTCGGTGGCGTAGAGGCTCTGAACAACCACGGGCTTGCGGTAGCTCTCGCTCAGCTGGGTGAGGCGCTCGGAGGTGGTCTCCTCCTGTTCCTGCAGCTGTGGGTCGAAGCGCAGGTGGTAGCCGCCGTAGAGGCCGACGACGAGCACGAGCCCGACGGCGGGGTCGGCCAGCAGCAGGCGGGCGGCGTCGGCGAACCGGCCGGGATCGGTGTCCGTCGCGCCGGCGACGTCGACCGGGTTCGCCACGGCCGCGGCCGGCCCGAGCAGGGCGGCCAGCTGCTCGCGAGTCGCGGCCGAGGGTTCGGCGAGCGGCACTCCCGCCGCGGTGAGGGCGTCGGCGGCGAGCGTCGCGTGACCGCCGCCGTCGGAGAGCACGGCGATGCCGAGACCGTTGCCGACCGGCGCGGTGGTGCCGAGCACGCCCGCCACGATGGCGAGCTCGTCGGACCGCTCGACCAGTTCGATGCCCGCCTGCGCGAGTACCGCGCGGGCGACGCTGTCGGAGCCGGCGACCGACCCGGTGTGGGACAGCGCGGTGCGCGCGCCTGCTTCCGATCGCCCTCCGCGCAACAGCACCACCGGCCGCTTGCGCGCCGCTTCGGCCGCGGCGACGAGGAAGCCGCGCCCGTCTCGGAGGCCTTCGGTGTGCACGGCGATCGCGCCGGCACCCGGGCGGTCGGCCAGTTCCCGGATGCACTCGGCGTAGCCAACGTCGGCCTGGTTACCCAGACCGATGTAGCTGTGCAGGCCGGGCAGCCGGTGAGCGCGGGTGTCGGCGAGGAACGACAGCAGCATGTTGCCGCTCTGGGTGACCAGATCGACTGGTCCCGCCGGGACGTCCGGCGCTCCGACGAGGTTGGCGCCCGAGGCGACGGTGAGGATGCCGGAGGTGTTCGGGCCGACGACGCGGATGCCGGTCTCGGCGATCGCGGTCTTGAGCTCGGCGTCCAATGCCGCGCCGGCCGCGCCGATCTCGCCGAAGCCGTTGGCCAGGACCACGGCACCGGCGACGCCGCGCTCGGCGAGCCGGTGCAGCGTGCCGGGTACGGCCTTGCCGGGCAGTGCGATGAGGGCGACGTCGAGTCCGTAGGGCAGATCGGCGATGTCCTGGAGCACGGGCAGACCGAGCACGGTGCCGCCGCGCGGGTTGACCGGCACGATCGGTCCGCCGAATCCGGCGGCGAGCAGGGCGTTGACGGCCTGATAGCCGCGTTTGGCTGGGTCGGTCGAGGCGCCGATCACCGTGATGGATCGCGGGTCGAACAGGCGCGTCAATGCGGCACGGACAGCCTTGTCCACAGTGGTCATCTCGGCGTCACTTCCCTTCGAACTGCGGCGTACGACGGTCGCGGAAGGCGGTGACGCCCTCGGCCCAGTCGGCGGTGCCCATGATCGAGAGCAGGTCGGTGGCCTCGGTTCGCAGCACCTCGTCGAACGGTGCCTCGCTCAGCAGGGCGGTCTTGAGGCGCGCCAGGGAGATCGGCGCTTTGGCCGCCAGCTGTTCGGAGAGCTCAGTGACCGCGGTGTCGAGCGCGTCGGCGGGTACGGCGCGGTGCGCCAGACCCCACTCCGCGGCCTCCTTGCCGGTGAACCGTTCGCCCAGGACCAGGAGCTCGGTGGCGCGGCGCAGCCCGACCAGCCGGGGAAGCCGCCGGGTTACGCCACCGCCGACGTAGGTGCCGATGGACACTTCGGGAAAGCCCATCTTCGCGTCCTCGGCCATCACGAGGAAATCGGCGCTGGTGGCGATTTCGGCGCCCGCGCCGAGCGCGTAGCCGTGCACGGCGGCGATCACCGGTGTGCCGCTGCGCTGGATGCGTTCGCAGACCCGCCAGGCCAGCTCGACGTACTCCGCCTGCTGTGCGGGCGTGCGAGTTCCTTCGCCGTGGGCCTTCTGGTCCGCGCCGGCGCAGAAGGCGCGTCCCTCGCCGGCGAGCACGATCGCCCGCACCTGCGGGTCGGCGTCGGCGCGGCCGAGCTCCTCGAGCAGTCGCCGGTAGAGCTGCTCGCTCACGGCGTTGAGCCGGTCGGGCCGGTTGAGTACGAGCCGTGCGACCCGCCCGGTCCGCACTACGCGCACGCAGTCCATGGTGGTCTCCGCATCATCGGATGATCTGGGAACACCAGGAGTATGACGCAACTAGAGTTGCATGACAAGTTCACTATGCAACTATGATGTGCACTGATGAGGTGTCAGCCGTCGCTGTAGAGGCCGAACTCCTCGAGCATCTGCTCGTCGGTGGCCAGTTCGTCGCGGCTGCTCGTGCCCAGCTCGACGGCCACGGCAGTGGCCAGCGCCTGGACGAGCGAGGTGAACGCGGTGAGCGAGCGCAGGATGGTGACACTGCCGGTCTGGACGTAGAACACGACGTCCGCGCTGCGCGTCAGCGGCGAGGACGGATCGTCGGTCAACGCGATGGTGGTCGCCCCGGCGGCGCGGGCGTGGGCCACCGCCTTCACGGTGTCCACGGTGTAGCGCCGGATCGAGGCGGCCACGACCACGTCGCCCGCCGCGACGTCACGCAACTCGTCGACGAGCAGGCTGGAGGTGGTGGCGAGCTGGCGCACCCGCGGCCGGACCATGTGCAGCAGGTAGGCGGCGAGGTAGGCGACCGAGTAGCACTTGCGCAGACCGAGCACGTGCACGGCGGGCGCCTGGGCCAGGGCGGAGACCGCGCGCTTCCAGGTGTCCTGGTCGATCTGGGAGAAGGTGCGCGCGACGTTGCGGGTGTCGTCGTCGGCGATGGTGGCGAACAGCTGGGCCGGTTCGCCGTGCTGCTGCGCGTTCTCGAACCGGCGCACCAGCTGGGCCTCCGAGGCCAGCCGCTCGCGGCACAGCTTCACCAGCGCCGGATAGCCGCTGAAGCCGAGCATGGTCGCGAAGCGCACGAGCGAAGACCGGTGCACGCCGGCCAGCTCGGCGCTCTCACCGATGGTCCGCAGTGCGGTGCCCTCGGGGTCGTCGAGCACGAGCCGCGCGATGCGTCCTTGCCCGCTCGCCAGTTCCGGCAGCACCTCGAGCAAACGCTTGCGAAGCTCGTCGAACGTCGCCGGAGCGGTGGGAGTGGTCATCGGGCCTCCTCGGTCGTCACGCGCAACTGTAGTTGCGTGACGCGGCTGGGTGCGTCCATCAAGTCGCTGCGAGTCTTGACGATACTGCAGTTGCATGTGCAGGATGTCGCGCAACTGTTGTTGCGTAGCGATCCGAATCGAGGTGCTCGATGAAGAGTTCACCCACCGCACCACCCGCCGCCGCGCCCGCCGAACCCGGTTTGCGGCCCGCCCTCTCCGGCCGTCAGCTCACGATGATCGGCCTCGGCGGCGTCATCGGCGCCGGCCTGTTCGTCGGCAGCGGCAAAGCGATCGGCTCCACCGGCCCCGGCGTCGTCTTCGTCTACGCCGGGATCGGTGGCCTGATCGTGCTCGTCATGCGCATGCTCGCCGAACTGGCCGTCGCCTCCCCGGAAACGGGCTCCTTCTCCGCCTACGCCACCCGTGAGCTGGGCTCCTGGGCGGGACTGGCGATCGGCTGGCTCTACGCCTACCACTGGTGGGTGGTGATCGCCTTCGAAGCGATCGCGGGGGCGGCCATCGCGCACCAGATGGTGCCCGGCGTGCCGACCTGGGTCGCCGCGCTGCTGTTCATGGCCGCGCTCACCGCGGTCAACCTGTGCGCGGTGAAGTCCTTCGGACGCTTCGAGTTCTGGTTCGCCTTGATCAAGATCGCCGCGATCGTCGTGTTCGTCCTGCTCGGCCTCGTCGCCATCGCCGGCTTGCTGCCGCACGTGCCCGCCCCCGGGTTGAGCAACCTCACCGGACACGGCGGCCTTTTCCCCCACGGTGCCGCACCCGTGCTCCCGGCGCTGCTCACCGTGTTCTTCTCCTACTTCGGCACCGAACTGGTCACCGTCGCGGCCGGGGAGTCGGTCAACCCGGCCGAGACCGTACGCCGCAGCATGCGCAGCGTCGCCTGGCGCATCATCGTCTTCTACGTCGGCTCCATCGCCGTCGTGGTCACGCTGCTGCCGAGCGGGAGCACCGCCGTCACCGCCAGCCCGTACTCCGCGGTGCTGTCGCACCTCGGCATCCCCGGCGCCTCCACCATCATGAACGTCATCGTGCTGACCGCCGTGCTGTCGTGCCTGAACTCCGGTCTCTATTCCTCCTCGCGGATGACCTACTCGATGGCCCGCCGCGGCGAAGCACCCGCCTCGTTCGGCCGCGTCGGGCGTGCCGGGGTGCCGGCCCGCGCCGTGCTGCTGTCCTCGGGCGCGGGATTCCTTGCCGTCCTGGCCAACTACTTCCTGCCCACCGACGTCGTGTTCACCTTCCTGCTCAACTCCTCCGGCGCCATCGCCGTCGTGGTCTACCTCTGCATCGCCGCGACCCAGCTCGCCGGACGTCGCCGGCTGGGCCGGGCGGGCGCCCGGCAGCTGCCAGTGCGGATGTGGCTGCACCCCTGGCTCTCGATCCTCGTCGTGGTCATCCTGTTCGCGGTGCTCGTCGGCATGGCCGTCACCCCGAGCAGCCACCAGCCACTGGTCCTCACCGGCTTCGCGACCGCCATCGCCGTGGCCGCAGGGCTGGTGTGGCAGCGCCGAGGGCGCGTGGCCGCCGGCACGGAGGCCTGAGATGCCGAGCTCGGTGATCCTGGGCGCCGCTCGAACCCCGGTGGGCAGGCTGCTTGGAGCGCTGAAGGACCGGCCGGGAACCGAGCTGGGTGCGATCGCGATCGCAGCAGCCCTGGAACGAGCAGGAGTCGCCCCTGACGCGGTCGAATACACGATCATGGGCCAGGTCCTCACCGCGGGAGCCGGCCAGATCCCGGCCCGCCAAGCCGCTGTCGCTGCCGGCATCCCGATGAACGTCCCGGCGTTGACGATCGACAAGGTCTGCCTGTCCGGCATCGACGCCATTGCGCTCGCCGACCAGCTGATCCGCCTCGGGGAATTCGACCTGATCGTCGCCGGCGGCCAGGAGTCGATGACGCAGGCCCCGCATCTGCTACCCACGTCGCGGCGCGGCTTCAAATACGGCGATGTCACGATGCTCGACCACATGGCACACGACGGGCTGTTCTGCTCCTTCGACGGCATGGCGATGGGCGCGGCCACCGACGCGTACAACGCCCGCTACGGCGTAACCCGCCGGCAGCAAGACGACTTCGCCGCCCGCTCCCATCAGCGCGCGGCGGAGGCGACGCGGGCCGGGCGGTTCCGTGAGGAGATCGTCGCGGTCGGCGACCTCGACCGGGACGAGGGGATCCGGCCGGGAACCACCGCCGAGGACCTTGCCCGCCTGCGACCGGCCTTCGGCCCCAGCGGCACGATCACCGCCGGGTCGTCATCGCAGCTGTCCGACGGCGCGGCAGCGGTGGTACTGGCCAGCCCCGAGAAGGCTGCCGCACTGGGCGTTACCCCACTGGCGGAGACAGGAGCCCATGCCTCCGTTGCCGGGCCCGATGCGAGCCTGCACGAACAGCCGGCCAACGCGATCCTCCGCGCGCTGGCCAAAGCGGGTCTGCACCTGGGGGAACTGGATCTCGTGGAGATCAACGAGGCTTTCGCGGCGGTCGGCCTGGTTTCCACGACAAAGCTGGGCCTGGACCCGGCGCAGGTGAATGTGAACGGCGGAGCGATCGCACTGGGGCATCCGCTCGGAGCGTCCGGCGCCCGGCTGGTGGTGCACCTGGTGCACGAGCTGCGCCGCCGTGGCGGCGGTCTGGGTGCCGCGGCGTTGTGTGGTGGCGGCGGCCAAGGCGAGGCGTTGCTGTTGAGAGTGTCCTGACCGATGCTCTTCCCGCGCCAGGTGCCCGGGAGCCTGTGCACTGTGTGATGCCCTCAGGGCATCACACAGTGCACAGAAGGTCTTGGACGCCGGGCACGCTGCAGACGCAGAGTTGAACACGTACGAGAAACGATGAGCGGAGCCCCGCCTCGTCTATCGGTCACGACGATTTCACACGAGGACAACCAGGAGGTGCGGCATGGCTCGTATCCTGATCACCGGCTCCGCGGACGGGCTCGGCCTGATGGCGGCGGAGCTGCTTGCCAAGCAGGGACACGCCGTGACCCTCCACGCCCGCAACGACCAGAGAGCCGCCGATGCTCGCGCGGCGCTACCCGAGGCGACCGGCGTGCTGGTCGGTGACTTGATCTCGATCGCCGGAATCCGTTCGGTGGCCGAGCAGGCCAACGACGCCGGAAGGTTCGACGCCGTCATCCACAACGCGGGAATCGGGTACCGGGAGCGCCGGCGCATCGAAACGCCCGACGGGCTGTCGCACGTCTTCGCGGTGAACGTCCTCGCGCCCTACCTGCTCACGGCGATGATCACTCCGCCCAGCCGCTTGGTCTACCTCAGCTCGGGGATGGCCCGTGGCGGTGACGCGGACCTGGCTGATCCACAATGGACGTCCCGGTCCTGGAACGGGGCCCAGGCCTACAGTGACAGCAAGCTGCTCGATGTCGTGCTCGCCTTCGGCGTCGCGCGATACCGGCCGGGCACGCTGTCGAACTCGGTCGAGCCCGGATGGGTGCCGACCAAAATGGGCGGGCCGGGCGCTCCCGACGATCTGGACCTCGCTCCCGTTACGCAGGCATGGCTGGCGGTGAGCACGGATCCGTCGGCGATGGTCAGCGGACGGCACTTCTACCACCAACACGAGAAAGCCATTCCAGACGAGGCACGCTCGGTCAAAGCCCAGGATGCGCTGTTCGACTACTGCGCGGAACTGACCGGTGTGGCCCTGGCCGAGGCGACCGCCTGACGGGTCGTCGCGGGCCACCGTGACCACTCGGTGGGTGAACCGGGAGATACGGTTCACCCACCGAGTTTCCACAGTGCGGCGATGCCACGATGACCTGCTCGGTGTCAGTCGGGAATGAGCACGATTTTCCCGCCGGGCCGCCCGCGTTCCTGCCGGCGGTGCGCCTCCGCCGCGCGGGCGAGCGGCAACGTGGCTGCAACGCGCACCCGCAGCACGCCCGCAGCCGCCAAGTCGGTAACAGCCTGCAGATCAGCCCCCACCATGCGCGCGAACACCGGGGTGGCCTCAGGATGACCGGCGATCGAGACGATGCGTTCACCCGCCGGGACGTCTTGCCCGACGGTGTCCAGGACAGCGTCGGCGTGCGGTGTCGTACCGTACGCCGCGGGCTCGGCACCGAGCGACCGGACGTAGTCGTGATTGGACTCCGAGGCGGTCCCGATCACCTTCACCCCACGGGAGACGGCGAGCTGAGCCGCGAGCGATCCGACCCCGCCGGACGCGCCGTGGACCACCAGCACTTTACCTTCGGAGAGGTTCAGCGCGCGCACCGCCTGGTATGCGGTCAGCCCGGCCAGGGGAAGTGCTCCGGCCTCGGCCCAGGACAGGGGCGCGGGTTTGCGGACGAGGTTCCGGACGTCGGTGGCTACGCGCTCGGCGTAGGCACCGCTGCGGTGCATCACGTCGCCGCGGATGTAGCCGAGCACTTCGTCGCCGGGGGAGAACTCGGGTGCCCCCGGGCCGGACCGTTCGACGACGCCGGCGACATCCCAGCCCGGCACCACCGGAAAATACGTTTCGACCGCCTCGTTCAGCGCGCCGGCCCGCAAGGCGAGGTCAGCGGGATTGATCCCGGCTGCGCGGACACGGATCAGGACGCTGTCGACGTGCGTTTTCGGCTCGGGCACGTCCGTGAACTGCAGCACGTCGGGGTCGCCGAACCGGTCGTGGACGACGGCTTTCACGGCTGAGCCGCGGTGGGGAGCACGTCCATCAGGACGCGGTGGCCGGTGATGCGCCACTCGTCGCCGACCAGGACCAGGTCGATGTCGTAGTACCCGGCCTCGGCGGGGCGGATGGTCGCGTCCGGGCGGACCTCGAACATCACGAACTGGGCGTTGAGGTGCGCCGTGGTCCCGTGGACTTCGATGATGGGGTCGGCGGTCACGTGGTGGCTGGAACCGCCTTCAGGGTGCGGGAGCATGAGGTTCGCCACCGCGTACTCGACGCCGGCGCCGCCGATCAGCGGTTCGCCGAGCGGCTGATATGAGCCCGACCCGTCCTTGACCAGGATCTGTACCACGGCGTCGTCGGTGAACAGGGCACCTTGAGCCTTCCCGTCGCGCGCATCGGTCGCTCGCACGTAGGCGGCCAGCACCTGCTGGACACGCCGTTCCTCGTCCATGTTCCTCGTTCTCCTGGTTGATCGTCTGTTGACGCAGAGGGCGTCGCTGTCGTATCCAGCACACCAGCGTTCAGCCGGGAGAACCATGATCACTCTGCCATCGACCGTTACCCTGGAGGTATGGATCGACCGGAGATGCGCGAGCTCGAATACTTCGTCGCGGTCGCGGAGCACTTGCACTTCGGGCGGGCGGCGGATCAGGTGGGCATCGCCCAGCCGCCGCTGTCCCGCGCGATCGCACGGCTGGAACGCCGGCTCGGCGTGCGGTTGTTCGACCGCACCAGCCGACGAGTGGCACTGACCGAGGCGGGCAGCGTTCTCCTCCGGGAAAGCCGAAAGACCCTCGCTGCGGCGGACAGCGCGGTGCGGCACACACGGGATGCCGCCCGGCCCCGGCGCCTGGTGCTGGCCGTGCGCTCCGGGACCGGCGCCGGCGTGCTGGCCAAGCTGGTCGAGGCCTACCGTCGCGAACCGGACGCAGCGCCGTTGGAAGTCCTGTTCACCGCGGACCAGCCGGCTGCACTGCGGGACGGCTCAGCGGACGTGGCGGTGTTGTGCGACACCGACGATCTCGCCGGATTCGACACGGAAGCCGTAGCCGACGAGTCGGCGTTCGTGCTCCTGCCCCTCGGACACGAACTTGCCGGCCGAACTCGGCTCAGCGGCGCCGAGGTGTATGCCGATCCGATGTTCCGAGCGCAGTGCCCGCCGGTGGGGTTGGACGAGATCATCGACCGCGTCGCTCTCGGGGCCTTGGTCGTGGTGGTCGGGGAAGGTGCCGCCCGCCGGGCGGATCAGGTCGTCGCGACCGTTCCCGTGACCGACTTGCCGGTGTCGCGGATCGTTCTCGCCTGGCCACACGATGTTCCTTCGCCGGCTCGTGATGTGCTGCTGCGTGCGGCGCGGGCGAGCGCGGCGTAGTCGCGCGCGTGAGCCGTACACGGCGAGCACCGGAGCAGGGTGCTCGCACCTCGGGCGGCGTTCACCTGTCGGTCGTCATTTCGCCGGATGGCTGCGCAACCGGCTGGAGGAGAAGTCCCCGGCGGCGTTGTCAGATCGCGCTCCCGTACGGAGCGGGTAGCTCGAGACTGACCGCGACACCACGGTGGGTCACCTCCACTGTGTCGTCGTCGACTGTCAACGTCACCTCTTCGGCGTTGTCCGGTTCACCAGGATCACGACCCCATGCCCACGCGACGATGGCGCGTAGGCAACCGGAATGAGTGGCGACCACCAGGTGCGCGGATGAGTTCCGGGCTGCGACCGCGGACAGGAAGCGTTTGACCACGTCGGAGGGGCTTTCGTGCCACAGCAGCGGAGTGGTCAGCCAGAACCGCATCGCGTCGCCGCGCTCATGCGCCTGCCAGAATCTGCGGGCCTCGATCGCCCAGCCACGGTGACCCGTGGTCTCCGCCTCGACCCGCACCTGGGCGGGATCGCGTTCAATCCCGTCCACCGTGACTTGCAGGTTTCGGTACTCGGGCAGACGCAGGGGCTCGTCGACGTGCAGCTTCTGATCCTGGCTCAGTGCCGAATGCAGGACAGCCGCGGTCTGACGGGTCCGTTCTGTGGGTGCGTAGCCGATCTCTACTTGTGCGCCTTCGGGGAGACTGCGGTGTAGTGCGGTGCCTCGTGCCTGGGCCTGGCTGATGCCGGTCGGTGTCAGTCCCAGATCGGCGGCGTAGCCGATGGTCTGGCCGTGCCTGATCAGGTGGACGATCATGGACGGAACACCCTCCTTGCCTCGGTGGGTGGTTGCAGCCCGACCCGGTCGAGGATGCGGCGCACCGATTCGGCCGGATCTCGTACGTCGAAGAGCTGAACCTGCATGCCCACCGCGCGTGCGCCGGCCAGATTGCTTGGCAGGTCGTCCACGAACAAGCACCTGTCCGCTGATTCGCGGAGTCGTCCGAGCGCCCAGCGGAAGGCCGCCGGGTCCGGTTTCAGCACGCCTGAGCGGACTGCTTCGAGCAAGGTGTCGAACCCCGCGAACTCGGGGAACCGGCGTGTCCATTCCGGGCCGAACCAATGTGCCATGTCGTTGGTCAGCGCGGCCAGGCGCACCCGGCCGCCGACTGCGGCCAGCATGTCTTTGATCTCGTCGCGCACGCCGAGACGGGTGCGCATGAGCTGACCGATGTCCAGGGACGGCCTGGCCTTCGCCAGGGCTGCCCAGTAGTCGCGTTCCTGCAGGGTCCCTCCCTCGACCTTGGCGTAGCACTGATCCGAACCGAACGGTCCACGGGGGAAATCCGGATCTTTGACGACCTCGAAGAGGGTCGGCACGACCACGCCACCGAGGTCGAGCAGGATGGTCGTGAGGGCCAGCCTGTCGTTGCTGCCGTAGGAGCGGGCCGCGACAGCGCGCCGGAGCGCGCGGCCGCGGTCTGCTCGCCACGGCGAGCGATCAGGCGAGGACGGTGACGACACCGGTGTTCCCATCGACGCGGACCCGTTGACCTGTGTGGAGAGTGGAGACCGCTCGGCCGGTGCCGACGACTGCGGGAAGGCCGTACTCGCGGCACACGATGGCGGTGTGGCTCATGATTCCGCCGACATCGCTGACCGTGGCGGCGATGCGGGAGAACACCGGTGCCCATGCGGGTGATGTGGCCGGGCAGACCAGGATGTCGCCTTCCTGGATCTCCCCGAGCTGGTCGGCCGACCGCACGACCCGTACCGGGCCTTCCACGATGCCCGGGGATCCGGCGACCCCGCGCAACGTTCCGGGATCAGCTCCTTGCGAGTCGGCGAGCCAGCCTGCGACCGAGTCGGTCGTGATGCCCCACAGCATGACGGTGAGCGGTTCGGTGACGGCTTGCGGCGGCGGCCCGAGGGCCGGTGGCGGTTGCCAGGCTTCAAGCGCCGCGAAGATCTCACGTCGCCGGGTGATGATGGGTTCCCAGTAGGTGCGTCCGCGGCCAGGTGCGCCGGTCGACCACGCGGCGACGGTGTCGAAGATCAGCTCACTGACTTCGCTGCGACGGAGGAAGAACATGTCCTCCGGGTCGGCCAGGACGCCCATCGTCGCGAGCGAGCCGGCCAGCACTTTCGACTTGCCCCAGAACGCCGCCCACATCCAGTGTTCGATGTAGAGCACGTGTTCCTCGATGTAGACGAACACTCTGCGGGCCAGCGCCAGCAGCTCGTCGAAGGCGGCCACGTCGTCGGGGTTGAGCAGTGCACGATACTCGCTGGTGATGCGTTCACGTTCGGCCAGCACCTGCTCGGTCGGGCGGTCGATGACCTCGCCGGCCCGCAGTCGCCGGATGTAGTTCTGTACGGCGGTGTAGGGGATCCCGGGGTGGTCGTTCCAGGTGCCGTACCGATGGTCACCGCCCGGGTGGCCGGGGTCGCTGTTGATCTGGAACCACGGGTCGCGGGTGGTTTCCCAGTCTTCGATCCAGGCGCGGCCGTTCTCGCCGGCGGCCAGCTTCTCGAAGGCTGCGGTCACGTCGTCGTGCGCCAGGATCAGGTCACCGACGCCGAGCGTCTGGGCGTTCTTGGCCAGTCGTTTGAGCTCGTCGTCCGGCCGGTAGAGCTCGACGTGCAGGCCGCCGACCATGCGCGAGACCGACTGGTCGCCGATCCCGGGGAAGGCCTGCTGACAGAACTGGAAGAAGGTCAGGTAACCGGCGTAGCCGATGTTGAGCAGCTCGAAGTGCCACTGGTAGGTCTCGTACATCGCGTTGACCATCAGTGCGAAGTCGCGTTCCCAGCGGAATCCGGCTGAGTGCCCGACGTGGCCGGTCACGGTGGCGACCGGCTCCTGATCGGGTAGTGGCTGGAACGACAGCGATCGCAGAAGATCCAGGCGGTCGAGGACCTTGACCTTCCACTCGGCGTAGATGCTTTCCCAGTTCTCGTAGTAGTGGCCGGCGCGTTCGGCGAAGTGCTCGGCGCGGGCCGGGACGTCGGCCTCAGGCGCGGCGACGGGGGAGACGTAGAGCCTGCCGTTGAGGATCCGCTGCTCGAGTCCCAGGGCCGGGGGTACGGTGAAGATCCGGGTGTTCATCACGCCGAGGGCCTGCCACCAGCACTCGCACTGGATCTCGTCGTACGGGTGCATCACATAGGGGTGGTGCAATGCGTCCTGGAACCAGAACTTGTTCTCGTCGGCTTTTCGGCGGTCCTCGCCGAAGAGGTGGTACCAGTTGTACATGGATTCCCAGCCTTCGGCGCCCGGTGGGGGTTCGATGTCGAACGGGCTGGGGAAGGACGAAACGGCCATCGGGTGTCCTTAGTGGTTCTGGGGATTGCTGCCGGTTATGGCACGCAGGACGTGGGCTATGGCGGCGGATTTGCCGTCGGTGACGCGGCTGACGGGTTTGGTGCTCCACACGGTCTCCGGTCGCGCCTGGACCAGGTGGATCGCTGAGTCGTCGATCGCGAACTCGCCGTCTTGCGGCGTGCCGGCGTGCTGTTCGACGGTCCGTGCGATGTCGAGCAGCGCCAGGATTTCCTCGTCGGTCAGGGAGGGCCGGTCGTGGTCGGCGGTATTCACGGCGACCGTGGCGATCCCTCGTCCCGTGGATGGGCTCCGGGTCGCACGTTCGGTTTTGATGGTCACCTCGCGAGTGATGATTTCGCGCGACACCTTGTCGATGACGAATCTGTCGGGGGTGACGGTTCCGCTCACCAGCGGCTCGCCTAGGCCCCAGACGGATTCGATGACGACTTTGGAGCGGTCGCCGTTGACGGGGTTGAGCGTCATGAACACCCCGGCGGCCCGGGCATCGACCATGCGCTGCACGACGACTCCCATCGCGTCGCCCGGGACGCCTTCCCGGGCGCGGTAGCTGATGGCGCGGGCGGTGAACAGGCTTGCCCAGCAGCGGCGCACCGCGTCGCTGACCTCGTCTGCGCCGAGCACCCACAGGTAGCTGTCGTGTTCACCGGCGAAGCTGTGCTGGGCGGAGTCTTCGGCTGCCGAGCTCGACCGGACGGCGACTGCGAGGTCTTGCTGGCCTGTTCGCTCGGCGAGTTGCCGATAGCAGTCGCGGATGGCTGGATCGGCGTCGTGGCCTTCGGTCTCGGCGTAGAGCCAGTCCCGGATGGACTGGGCTGCCGCGTCGAACTCGGTCATGTCCGCGTCGGGGTGCAGGAGCGCGACGCGGCGATCCAGTTCCCGCGTCAGCGCACCGGCGACTGCGGCGCGGTAGGCGTCGGTGGTCACCACGAACGCCTCCGGTACGCGCAGTCCCAGGCGGTTGAGAGTGTCCAGCGAGCGGCCCTTGCCGCCGGCGAGTTCCGTGGTCAGTCCGTCTCCGACCCAGGCGGTGTACTGCGTTGTCATCTGCCCTCCTCGTACTCGCTCACGAGTGCGACCACCGCCGCGTCGACGGCGGACACCCCGGACGCCGCGGCGGCGGCCTCGTCTGTCGCCACCAGGACGGTGACCCCGACACCCACATCGAGCAGGTCCACCGCCACCGTCGTGGTGTCCGTGGTGAGGTGCTTGACCAGCAGAAACCGTTGCCCGGCCAGCGGTGGCACTTGCCGGTCCGACCAGGCGCGGCCGACAACCTTGCCGAGGATCATTGCCCGCTCCCGGTCGGCAGTGCCTCTCGGAAGGTGGTCGAGCGCCGGGTGTCGAGCAGCTGGGCGGACTCGCTGCTGGGGCGCGCGTAGATCTGGGCCGCGCGCAGGGTGCCGTAGCGTTTCACCGCGTCGGTGCCTGCTTCCAGGGCCTGCCGGACCGCCGCGAGCTGGCCTTCGATGGCGGCCACCAGGTAGCCGCTGGAGACTCGGTCCACCGAGATGCACCGCACGTCGGCGGTCTTCATCATCGCTTCGATACCGGCTGTCAACGCGACGATTCCGCGGGTCTCCAGCAGAGCGATGGCACTGATCTTGCCGTGAGCGGCCTCAGCCATGTCAGTTACCTTCGAGTAGGGCGGTGTGGGCGGCGAGCGCGGCGACGGGGTCGCACGGGTTGGCGAACACGATCGAGCTGACCGGCCCGCCGGAGACGGCTTTGGCCGTCTCCTCTCCGATCTCGGCGGCTTCCTCGACGGTGGCGAGGTCGCCGGAGATCGCGACGGCGACCAGCCCGCCGCCGAGCCGCACGACGCCTTCGACGACGACGTTGGTCGCTTTGACCATGGCGTCGACCGCGTCGAAGATCGGTACGAAACCTTCCACTTCGATGAATCCGACCGCTTGATTGGCCATCAGTTGTCCCTTTCGAAGGTGGCCGCCGGCCAGTGCACGACGGCGGCGCCGGTCCCCCAGATGGGGCCGTAGGCGAGCAGCTCGGCCGGTCTGCCGAGCACACCGGCGCCGAGCAGGAAGGCCAGAGCCCGGAACTGGCTGTCAGCGGCAGCCTCGCGGGCGAACGCCTCCCGGGATTGCAGGGCGGTCTCGGTGTCGCCGGCCGTCACGGCGTGGAGCATCCGGCGGTTCCAGGCGTCCTGCTCGGGCGTGGCGATCCGATCCTGTGACGGGTCGATCCACTGCTGGATCAGGCCGGAGGACAAGCCGGAGACCACGACGACGCCGACGCGTTTGCCGATGCCGGCCGCCGCGGTGACAGCGGTTTCGCCGAGCGTGGCGATGGTGTCGACCTCGGCGTACAAGTTGCACGAGACCAGCGCGAACTTGAATTGCCTGCCCGGGTCGAGCAAAGCGGACACCGTCACCGTGCCGGTGTCGATCGGGAAGCCGTCGTAGCGGGTTCGGCGCGCTTGCAGCCCCTGTGCCGCCGCCTGCTCGACCCAGCGGTCGGTCAGGTCGGTGTCGATGCGCAGGTCATAGTCGATGTGGCCGTAGTCGTAGGCGTACCAGTTCTCATCCAGCCGGTGCCCACGCGGGTTGGGGTCCAGCTGGAACTGGTGCCCCAGGACGGTGAACCACTGTGTCGAGAGCAGCACAACGGTGTCCACATCGGCATCCCGGAATCGCTCGCCGACCTGCTCGACGCCTGCCCGCAAGTCCGCCCAGCTCGGCGCCGGATCTCCGGCGAGCAGCTGGGGCATGCCGGGCAGAAGCGCGGCACTGACGACGTCAGCCATCGGTGCCTCGCCATTCGATGACGGCGTTGCCCGTGCCGATGATGGTGCCGTAGCCGAGGATCTCGCCGGTCGTGGCCGGCCAGTCCAAGGCGGACAACAGCCAGGTGAGGCTGCCGGCTTTCGTCTCGGCCTCGGTGGCTGCGATGTGCTCGGGGATGGCGGTTCGCAGCGCTGGCGACGGCTGGGTGCGTACCACGTCCAGCAGAGTCATGTCTGCCCGGTACTGGGCGTTGTTGTACGGGTACTCACGTCCCATGTCCTCCGGTGGGTCTGTTTCGCGGTCGAAGTGCAGGTGCGACAGCGAGTTCGAGGCCAGCAGGACCGCACGCCGGCCGGTCTGCTCGATGGCCTGGCGCGTGGCGCGGCCGAGGACTTCCATCTGGCCGAGTTCGGCCTCGGCGTAGAAGTACGGGTTGTTGTTGGCGCTGATGGACACGACCGGGATGTCCCAGTCCGGGTTGACCATGTGCAGTGCTCCGATGGTCGCGTAGTCGACGCGCACGCCCGGCTCCCGCATCGCGCTGGTGACCAGGCCGTGCGCCTCGAAGCTGGTGACCAGGGCTTCCGCCAGTTCGACGTCGGTACGGAAGTCGTAGTGGTAACGGAACAGGTTCGGAAAGATCGGTTCGACCGAGACTCCGCGGGGGTTGGGCACGCAGTTGACGTGGTGACCGACCATCGTGATCCAGTGCGGCGCGTGCACGACGAGCACGTCCGGGCTCAACTCCCGCACCCGGCGGCGGACCTCGTCGTAGGCCCAGCGCAGCACTTCCCACCCGCCTGTGCTGCGGGGCTCGTTCTGCGGTGGGTTGTCGGCGTAGATCAGGTGCGGCGGATGGGGCGACAGGTACCCGGCGACCACGCCGCCCGCGGTCGGGGGACGTTCCGCGGCGCCGGGCTGCAGGCGGAAGACGCGAGACATGACAGGGACGCTAGCTGCGGAAACCCACGGCGTCTGCTCGCGTGTCCCGTGCCACCGGACACACTTTGGACGAGGTGGCGCGGCTCGGCCTACAGTCTGAGCGTGCAGGAAACTGGTATTGCCCCGGTGGTGAAGGCGATCAAGGTGCTGCGGGCATTCACCCCCACGGTCGGGGCGCTGTCGGTGCGCGAGATCGCCACGCGCACCGGCATCCCGCGCAGCACAGCTCACGCGTTGTGCCAGACCCTGGTCGCCGAGGGGATGCTGCGGTCAACCGACGAGGGCTACCAGCTCGGGCCTTTGGTCTTGGAGCTCGGCGGCCTGGTGATCGAACGAACCGGCGTGGTGCGCGCGGCCGAGGGACTCCTCGAGCGCCTCGGCCGGGTGCCTGAGCAGGAAGTGCACCTGGGACAGCTGACCGAGGGCTGGGTCGTCTACCTCAACCGCAACGCCGGGTCGCGCCGGCCGCCCATGCACAACCGGGTGGGGCAGCGGGCACCTGCGCACCTGACCGGTTGTGGCAAGGCCGCGCTCTCGTGGCTGCCTTTCGACGAGGTCGTCGCGCACGTGCAGCGATGCTGTGCCGAACGTGACGTGCCGATGCCGGACATGGCCGCCTTGGAAGCCGAACTGGTCACGGCACGCCAAGACGGGTACGTCGTGTCGACGTCGTTCCAGCGCGACCGCACATCCGTGGCCGCGGCCATCCTGGACGCGGCAGGCCGGCCGGTCGGCGGCGTATCACTGGCCGGGCCGGGCGGCATGTTCTGCTCGGCGGTCATCGCGTCCTCACGCGCCGCGGTGATCGAGGCCGCCGGTGTGATCAGCTCGCGGCTGATCAACGGCTCACGGCTGTGGATGTCCCGTCCCGCGTGACGGGACGCCACCTGCAGAGGCTCGGTGACGCACGTGTGGGTGTCGGTCAGGCCTTCGATCGGACAGCGATGGCCTGGATTTCGATCAGCAGATGCGGGTGCGGCAGCTGGTGCACCGCGACCGTGGTCCGAGCCGGACCAGCCTCGTCGAAGTACTGGCCGTAGACTTCGTTGTAGCCGCCGAAGTCGTTCATGTTCACCAAGAACGCCGTCACCTGCACCACATCGTCGAGCTCGCAACCGACGTCCCGCAGGATGCCGCTGATATTCTCCAGCACGGCTTCGGTCTGCACTCCGATGTCCAGTCGCGTCGTGCCGAACTCGTCGACCGACGCGCCCGCGATCGTGTTGTCCGGCCTTCTGCTGCTGGTTCCGGAGACGAACACCATGTCGCCCGCTAGCTTCACATGGGGGAACCGGCCGCGGGGGACCGCCTGGCCCGCGACAACCCTGGCATCACTCATCGACTCGCACCCTCACCTCGTCGAACCCGGCTATCCTCGCCGTCACCGTCGCTCCCGCCCTCAACGCGACAGCCGGTGTCGCGGCACCGGCCAGCAGAATGCTCCCGGCGCGCAGCGCGATCCCATGGGTCCGCGTGAGCCGCAGCGCCGCCCCGACCGCCTGCATCGGATCACCGAGGATGTCGGCTGTCGATCCGATCTGCGCCACGGTGCCATCGACCTCGAGCACGACGCCACGGTGATTCAGGTTTTCCACCGGACGCCAGTCACCGAGCACGAATCCCGCGGCCGAGGCGTTGTCGGCCACCACGTCCGACAGGGCGAACCGGAAGTCCCGGTACCGCGAATCGATGATCTCCAACGCCGGCGCCACCGCGTCGGGACCACCGCGTGGCCCCATGCGGAACGCGAGTTCGGGTTCAATCCTCGGGTGGATGTAGGTGGCGAGCGAGATCGCCTGGTCCACCGCCATCTCGGCCGTCAACTGACCGGCGATCACGTCGGCCACGCCCATCTGGGCTGCTTTCGCCGGGCTGGTGAAGCCCAGCTTCACCCCGGCGAGCCGCTCACCCCTGGACACCCGGCGATTCACCACGCTCCGCTGCACTGCGTACGCCATGTCGAGAGACATGGCGGGCAGCTGTGGGCACGGTGTCCGGTGCACGGCCGCGTCGTCGAGCAGCCGAACGAGCCGTTCGTCGACGCTCATGACCACCCGACGCAGACGTTGGTCATTTCGCTGTAGAAGTTCAGGGAATGCACGCCGCCCTCGCGGCCGATTCCGGAGATTCCGGCGCCGCCGAACGGCGAGCGCAGATCGCGCAGGTACCACGTGTTCAGCCAGGACATCCCGACCCGCATCGCGCCGGCGACCCGGTGACCGCGCTGCAGATCGGTCGTCCACACCGCCGCAGCGAGCCCGTACTCGGTGTCGTTGGCCAGCCGCACCGCGGCTTCTTCGGTGTCGAACGGCACCAGCGCCGCGACCGGTCCGAAGATCTCCTCGCGGAGGATCCGGCTCGAATTGTCCAGGCCGGTCCACAGTGCAGGTTCGATCCAGCTGCCCTCGTCGAAGTCCGGACCGAGCTGGGGGACACCGCCGCCGACCAGCAGTTGCGCTCCCTCCTGCTCGGCGATGTCATAGTAGGACAGCACCTTTTCGCGGTGCTTTTGCGAGATCAGCGGTCCCGTCGTGGTGCTCGGATCGTCCGGCTTGCCGTAGCGCAAAGCCTTCGCCCGTTCGACAAGGCCAGCGCACACCTGGTCGAACACGCCGCGCTGTACATAGATGCGTTCGGTGCACAGACAGATCTGGCCGGTGTTGGTGAATGTCGAGCGGGCCAGCCCGTCAAGCGTGCTCTCCAGATCTGCATCGTCGAAGACCACCGCCGCGTTCTTCCCGCCCAGCTCGAACGACACCGGGACTACTCGGGACGAGACCGTTCGCATGATCGCTGATCCGGTCTTGGTTTCTCCGGTGAACGTGACCGCGTCGATGCCCGGATGCTGTGTGAGCAGCTCACCTGCCGAGCCAGATCCGAAGCCGTGCACCACGTTGTAGATGCCCGGCGGGCCGCCGGCCTCGGCGATGATCGATCCGAGCAGTGTCGCGGTTGTCGGGGTCTCCTCCGACGGTTTGACCACGACGGCGTTGCCGCATGCGAGCGCGGGGGCGACCTTCCACGTCAGCAGCAACAGGGGGAGGTTCCACGGCACGATGACCGCGACTACACCCAATGGCTTGCGCACGGCGTAGTTCAACGCCCGCTCCGTCAGATACGCGTCGACGTTCTGTGAGGCAAGAACGTCGGCGAAGGCGCGGAAGTTCGCTGATGCTCGCGCGATGTCCAGGGTGCTCGCCAAGGTCACCGGCTTGCCGGTGTCGGCGACCTCCGCCGCCAGCAATGAGTCGGCACGCTGCTCGATCGTGTCCGCGATCCGGCGTAATAGGGTGACCCGTTCGGCTACCGTGAACCGGCCCCAGGTGCCCTCGAATGAGCGCTTGGCCGCTCGTACCGCGTGGTCCACGACGGCGGCGTCTGCCTGGGCGACCGTGGTGATCAGGGAGCCGTCGACCGGGTTGCGATTGTCGAACGGTTCACCGTCGCCGACGACGAACTGATCGTCGACAAAGTTACTCAGCATGAGTCGGCCCGACGAGCTTCCATGCGCTCTGCCACACCCAGTCGTTGCCGGCGTTGAGAACGATGTTGAGCAACGCCATCTCTTCGAGAGCGCGAGCGAACCGCAGGCCACCTGCGTCGACCGGACGATATCCGAGCGAGCGCACCAGTTCCGCCACGACGGCCTTGGCATCGGCGTCGTCGCCGGCGAAGTAGGCGTCCAGCGGCACGCCCTGCTCGCTGGGGGCCGCGTGCCGGGATGCGAGAATTGTGTTGAAGGCCTTCACAACGTGCGCCCGCGGGATGCGACGTTGCACGTCGCTGCCCCCGGATTCGCCTTCGATCACCAGGTCGCTGAACGACGCATTCAGCGGATTGGTCGCGTCGACCACCACCTTGCCATCGACCGCCTGAGCGATCTCAGTCGCGACGTCGCCGACGACGTCACCGGGAACTGCCAGAACGACGACGTCGGCGCCGACCACGGCATCCACATTGGACGAGGCCGTGGTCGCTCCGGTCTCGGCGGCCAGCGTCGACACGTGGTCACCGTCGGCGTTTGCGGCGGTGATTGTCACCTGGTGACCGGCCTTGGCCGCGGCACGGCTCAGCGCCCCGCCGACATTGCCTGCCCCGATGATCGCGATATGCATGGTGATGTGCTCCTGTGGTCGGCGAATCGACTGTGGTGCCGACGATAGAGGGCAACCCGGACCAGGGGCGCGGTAAGCGTCCGGCCTGACGGGACGGCAAATTCGAAGTCAGTTCCTACATTGCCGAAGGCTGGGCAAGCAGACTCGGCGAGAAGGGAGGGCTCGGCCGCAAACTCCGCCTCGATCGCGGCAGTCGCCATCTTTGCCAGCAGCGGTTCGTCGGCCCGCCTATGCGGTTGTCGTCACTGCCGGGTGGGCCGAAGCGCGCGCTCCGGGCCCACCCGACCGTGCTCTCAGCGACCGGCGGGAACTGGCTCCGCAGCTGGCTCTCGCGTTGCCTTGGGCAATGCCACGGCCGTCGGAGTGGGCACGAACGGCGGTTCGCCCCGCAGGACCGCTTGTGCGCGGGCAACGTCGAGCTGACGGTCCCAGCGGGCGACGGCCAGTGTCGCGACGCCGTTGCCGACCAGGCTGGTCAGGGCCCGGGCCTCGGACATGAACCGGTCGATGCCGAAGATCAAGGCGAGCGCGGCCACCGGGACGTGCGGGATGGCACTGAGCGTGGCCGCCAGCGCGACGAACCCGGAGCCGGTCACGCCCGCAGCCCCCTTCGACGTGAGGAGCATGACGGCAAGCATGGTCAGCTGCTGGGTGAAGCTGAGCTGGATGCCGAGGGCTTGGGCGAGGAAGACGCCACCCATGGTCAGGTAGATCGCGGTGCCGTCGAGGTTGAAGGAGTACCCGGCGGGCAGGGTGATGCCGACGACCGGCTTGGCGGCGCCGACGTGCTCCAGTTTGGCCATCATGCGCGGCAGGACCGGCTCGGTGGACGACGTGCCCAGGACGATGAGCAGTTCCTCCTTGATGTAACGCAGGAAGGGCAGCAGTCGAAGCCCGTTCAACCGCATGACCGAGCCGAGGACCAGCAGGACGAACAGCAGCGCGGTCAGCCAGAAGGACCCGACCAGGAGGGCGAGGTGGCGCAGGGTGCCCAGGCCGTAGTTGCCGATGGTGAAGGCCATCGAGCCGAAGGCGCCGATTGGGGCCAGCCGCATGATCCAGCGGATGATCGTGAACAGGACGCCGGAGAACTTCTCCACCCCGCGGGCCACGCCCGCACCGGCCCCGCCGCTGGCGTGCAAGCCGAATCCGAACAGGACGGAGACGAGCAGCACCGGCAGGATTTCCTTGCCGGTCAACGCACTGACCAAGGTGGTCGGAATGATGCCGAGCAGGAAATCGGCGAAACTCTCGTGGGTCTGGCTCGCTGCCGCCGGCAGGTGCTCGGTGGACAGGGTGGCGACGTCGACGTGCAGCCCGCTGCCCGGCTGGACGACGTTGACCACGACCAGTCCGATCACGAGGGCGATGGTGGTCAGGACCTCGAAATAGATCAGCGCCTTGACGCTGACCCGACCGACCGCGCGCGCGTTGCCCATCGTGGCGATCCCGTGCACGACCGTGCAGAAGATGATCGGCGCGATCAGCATCTTGACCAGCGCGATGAACCCGTCGCCGAGTGGCTTGAGACCGGCACCGACCGAAGGCCAGAGCCAGCCCACCGCGGCGCCGAGGAGCACCCCGATCAGGCACTGGATGTAGAGGTGGGACAGCAGCCGCCGGACGCGGTGCGGGAACAGGGGAGGGACAGTGCCGATGGCGGCGGCGTTGCGGCTCATGGCGGGCTTCCTTTCTACAGCGGCGCGGGGACCGGAACGTGGAGTTCCGCGCGGGCGATGCGCCGGGCGGCACGCCGCAGCAGCACCGTGGCGGACGAAGGTGATTTCCCGGGCACCATCCGGGTGGTGAGCACGCCGGCGGGTGTGCCGAGGCGTAGCGTGCCGTCAGCGGTCGGCCGGGCGGCGCGGTGGGCGAGGGTGCCGGGGGTGGCGGCCGCGGTGGCCAGCGCGACCGCGGAAGTCAGGCCGATCGCCGGGTGGGGCGCGTGCATGGAGACCATGCGCACGGCCAGGTCGTAGGCAGCCGCGTCGATTTCGAGGCCGTGGGTCGTGCGGTAGGCCACCGGAGGCGCGACGACACCGACCTTCGGCACCGCGTGGCTGACCGGGTCGCCCGCCCGGGCCAGCCCCATGGCGAGCGCCGCCTCCCGGCGCAGCGTCGTCAGCACGGGCACCACGTCCGCGAAGCGTGCCGCGGGCTCGGAGCCGTCGAGGCCGAAAGCCTTGGCCTCGAACAACGCGGCAGGCGCCCCGGCGTCCACAAGCGACACTTCGAAGACCCCGTCCGGCCCGGCCAGGGTGTCGATCGGGCGGCCGGTCGGCAGTGCGGTCCCGGTCGTGGAGCCCGCCGGGTCCTCGAAGCCCAGCAGCACCGGCACCCCCGGAGCCGCGGTTCCGGGCACCGTCGCTTCGCCTTCGTCCGGGGCGACGCCGCCGGGCGTGGGAATGGTGCCGGTGAGTCGGGCACCGGTGTTGGCGTTGACCATCCGGACGGTGGTGGTCTGCGCACCGAGCACAACCAAGCCGTGGTGAACCGCGTAGAGCGCCACGGCGGTGGCGCAGTTGCCGCAGTTGCTGGCCCATTCGACCCGCTCGTCGCCGATGCCCACTTGAGCAAAGGCGTACTCGATGTCGGTCCCGGGTTCGGCCGTGATCCGCACGATCGCGGCCTTGGACGTGGTCGAGGACGCGCCGCCGACGCCGTCGATTTGCCGGGGGTCGGCCGCGTTGAACGCGGCGCGCAGCAGGATGTCGACGTCCACATCGGCCGCGACGACGTCGTCGTGGTCGAAGATCCAGCACTTGCTTGTTCCGCCGCGGATCATCTCGCCCTGCAGATGCAGCACAGCGGGCTCCTTCGTGGATTCGGGCGAGCTCTCCGCCTGCCTGTGCGTTCCACCATCGGCGATCCAAGCGTGAAGTACAATCTCGGAAATCTGCATGGGTATTAACTTGAACTGAACGGTCTTGGTGAAGTGATGCTGGACGTCCGACGGGTGCTGCTGCTGGCCGAGGTGGCCCGCCGCGGCTCGGTGACCGCGACCGCCCGCGCTCTGAACTACACCCCGTCAGCGGTCTCGCAGCAGATCAGTCGTCTCGAGGCCGAGGCCGGGCAGCCGCTGCTGGAGCGCCACGCCCGCGGCGTCACGCTCACCGATGCCGGCCGTGCTCTCGTCGACCGGGGAGAGCGCATCGAGCGCGAGCTCACCGCCGCTGAAAACGAGCTCGCCGACTTCGCCGGGCTGCGCGCGGGCACGCTGCGCATCGGCACCTTCCCGACGGTCGGCTCCTCCCTGCTCCCGCCGGCGGTGATCGCCTTCAAGGAAGCGCACCCGGAAATCCGGCTCACCGTGCGCAGCAGCCGCATCGCCGGGCTCTGGCGAATGCTGGAGAACCGCGAGATCGAACTGTCCCTGATGTGGGACTACGACTGGTGCCGCATCGATCGCGGCGACGCCACCGTCACGCCGCTGCTCGACGATCCGCCCGCGCTCCTGGTCGGCGACCGGCACCCGCTCGCCTGCCGCCGAAGCGCCAGCCTCGCCCAGCTCGCAGACGACGCCTGGATCACCCGTGCCGACAACCACCCGGTGGCCGAAGCGCTGACTCGCAGCTGCCGTGCCGTCGGATTCGAACCCCAGATCGCCTACGAGGCCCACGACTACCAGGAAGCCCAGGCCATGGTCGCCGCCGGCATCGGTGTCGCGCTCGCGCCGACCCTGGCACTGGACGGCGTTCGTCCGGGCGTCAAGGTCCTGCCCTTGCGGCCGCGCACCGCGGTTCGCCGAATCCTCCTGGTTCGCATGACCGACCACGCCCTGACACATGCCGCACAAACCTTCGCCGAGCTCTTGCGCCGCAGCGCCGCGTTTCGTGGCGGTGAGTCGTCTGGGCACGGTCATTAGCGAACCCGGATACAGCTGCGCTGACGACCCCCGCCTTACGCCAGCTTCGGCTGACAATGCGGCGCGGTCGCGGCGCAATGCACACATAAGATTCTGACAATCGGTTGCTAGGTTTCGACCATGCGCATGATCATGGCAGTGGCTGCCTTGGCCGCCTCGACGGTGACGGGTCCCCCGGCGGCTGCCGCGGAAAGCGTCAACCAGTCGGTGAACACCCTCGTTTACGACCTCGGCGACCAGGTTTTCCGGCCACCGGCGGCGATCGGCTACGACGGCGCGAACGAGCTGAACGGGATCGTCTACTACCCGGCCGATCTCGAGCGCGGGAACCACCGGCTGATCATGATCCAGCACGGTTACTGGCAGACGTGCGCCGATCGGGTGGCAACGGAGCGGAACGCGGCCGCGCAAGCGGCGTTGAAGGCTGCCCAGCAGGCGGGCGACGACCAGGAGGCGGCCCGCCAGGAGCAGATCCTGATGGAGACCTCGACGCTGATGAACCAGTGGCCCTGTGCGCCGGGGACGCCATCGCTACCGAGCTTCGCCGGCTACGACTACCTGGGCAGGCAGCTCGCGAGCCGCGGGTTCGTGGTGGTCTCGGTCGGGGTCAACGGGATCAACTCGACCTCGCCCGGGCAGGCGCCGAGCGTCTACTACGCCAGGGCCGCGCTGTTGAACACCCAGCTCGGCTTGTGGCAGCAGCTCGCCTCGACCGGCCAGGGCCCGTTGCGCGGCCGGCTCATCGATCCCCGGACCGGCCGGCCGGCCGGTGTCGACTTCCGCGGTCACATCGATCTCAGCGACGTCGGGACGATCGGGCATTCGATGGGCGGCGGCGGGGTCATGCAGCAGGCCGCCGACAGTCGGCACGGGGAGTGGCCGGCCGGGGTCAGGGTGCGAGCCGTCTTCGCCTTGGCTCCGACAGACAATTGGAACGGGGAGGCGGTCACGCAGGTGCCGTTCGCGGTCATGTGGGGTACCTGCGACCAGGTCAACACGGGCGGTTATTTCGCATCGAACGCCGGGCGCAACACTGTCCCGATCTACCGCTACACACTCACAGGCGGAAACCACGACAACTACAACACCCAGTGGTCACCGGCAGGTGGTCAGGTCGGCTCCCACGACGACGCGATCCCCGGTTCCGCGCCCGGTACCTGCCGGACGCAGTTCCCGGACGGGCCCCAGTCCGATCAGCGAAAGCTGACCGAGGACCGGCAGCGCGCGGTCACCTCTGCCTACGTCATGGCGTTCTTCCAGCGCCACCTCGAGAACCGCACGGACTTCGACGCGATGCTGACCGGTCGCCGGCGTCCGCCGGGCATCCCCGACGTCGTCACCGCCGAGTTCTCCGCCGCCCACTGACACGAGAGTCGCTCGATACGACCGCCCGGACACTGCAGAGGCGGCCTGAGTGCCCGATAAGCGACGGAGAAGGCGGTCGGGCGCGACGAAACGACGGGCGACCCAGTGGCCGTCGGCTCCCGCTCGCGCGCACGCGATGAGCCCGGTGCCCTCGACCCCGTGGCTTCCGCGCTCGGTGAGAAAGGCTTCGGCCTGCCCGAGCACGTGCTCGGGCAGCAGGACGCCGTACTCGGTCATCGCTTTCCCGCCTTCCTCGACAGGTGGTCGGGTAGTTCCGCCAGACGAAGTGTGTAGCGGACCGTGTCCCAGCTTTCCTGGAGATGGCTGGGGTGGCTGTAGTACTCCGCGCACCCTCGGTGACGGTCACGCCGAAGGGCCCAGCGTCGAACTTCGCCCCGTCCAGCACCAGGAGCAGCGGGCCGCCGTCGGGTGCGGACAGCGGCACGCGGATCATCGAGCCCACGCGCTCGATCCCGGTTGCCCGGTCCCCGAGCCGGGACCGGGCGACCTCGACCTCGTCGTCGAGCAGCTGCGCGAGCAGCGCGGGATGCGTCGTCATCCGTCGACCTGCGGGTCCGCGACGACCAGCACGCACACGGTCCCGGCCACCACGCCCGCCTCCTTCAGCCGTCGCCGACGGGACCAGCGGCACCGACGTGGAGCCCTCCAGCTTCTCCAGCCGGTAGTTCCCCGCGGCCAGCTCGCCACGGTGGATGAAGTGGAGCTCGGCCTGCCGGGCGAGCTTCTCCACCTTCTCTTGCGGGTGGACCCGGAACCGGGCTTCGAACCCGGCCGGCGTCCGCACTTCGACCACGTGGGCCTTCTTGCGTCGCTCCTCTCGCTCGTTCGCCGCAACCTCGTCGATCTCGATGAGATCCACGTCGACTTCCTTGACCTGCTCGTCGGCGCTCATCGCCGCTCCTTCCGTGGCCCCGTTGCAGGGCCTCGACCAGCTGGCGAGCGAGCCCGAGGTCTTGTAACCCGAGACCCGAACCTCTTTTAGCGCGGCGGGCACCGGGCGGGCGGGGAACAGCCAGGTAGGCGGCGGCTTTACCTGGTCAGCAAGGGGTTACCCTGAACTACGATGAGCGAGAATCAGGTTCGCAAAACCTTCCAGATCCGCACCTTCGGCTGCCAGATGAACGTGCACGACTCGGAGCGGCTCGCCGGGCAGCTCGAAGAGGCCGGGTACGTCCCGGTGAGCACCGGCGCCCAGCCCGACCTGATCGTGTTCAACACCTGCGCGGTCCGGGAGAACGCGGACAACAAGCTGTACGGCACCCTCGGGCACCTGCGTCCGGACAAGGTCGCGAACCCGGACCTGCAGATCGCCGTCGGCGGGTGTCTCGCGCAGAAGGACCGCGGCGAGATCGTCAAGCGGGCGCCGTGGGTCGACGTCGTGTTCGGGACGCACAACATCGGGTCGCTGCCGACGCTGCTCGAGCGCGCCCGGCACAACGCCGAGGCCGAGGTCGAGATCCTCGAGTCGCTCGAGACGTTCCCCTCGACGCTGCCCGCGCGCCGCGAATCGTCCTACGCGAGCTGGGTGTCCGTTTCGGTCGGCTGCAACAACACCTGCACCTTCTGCATCGTGCCCGCCCTGCGCGGCAAGGAGCGCGACCGGCGGCCGGGCGAGATCCTCGCCGAGGTCGAGGCGCTCGTCGCCGAGGGGGTGCTCGAGGTCACCCTGCTCGGCCAGAACGTGAACTCCTACGGCGTCGAGTTCGGCGACCGGCTGGCGTTCGGGAGGCTGCTGCGGGCGACCGGCACCATCGACGGCCTCGAGCGGGTCCGCTTCACCTCACCGCACCCGGCCGCGTTCACCTCCGACGTCATCGACGCGATGGCCGAGACGCCGAACGTCTGCCACCAGCTGCACATGCCGCTGCAGTCCGGGTCGGACCGGGTGCTGCGCGAGATGAAGCGGTCCTACCGCTCGGCGCGCTACCTGAAGATCCTCGACGAGGTCCGCGCGGCGATGCCGGACGCGGCGATCACCACCGACATCATCGTCGGCTTCCCCGGCGAGACCGAGGAGGACTTCCAGGCGACCCTGGACGTCGTGGCGCAGGCCCGCTTCTCCAGCGCGTTCACCTTCCAGTACTCGAAGCGCCCGGGCACCCCGGCCGCGACGATGGCGGGCCAGCTGCCCAAGGAGGTCGTGCAGGAGCGCTACGAACGCCTGGTCGAGCTGCAGAACGCGATCTCCTGGGAAGAGAACAAGAAGATCGTCGGCCGCCGCGTCGAGCTGCTCGTCGCCGCCGGCGAGGGCCGCAAGGACGCCGAGACGCACCGGATGAGCGGCCGGGCCCGCGACGGGCGGCTCGTGCACTTCACGCCGGCCGGCTCGGCCGTGGACCGCGCCGTCCGGCCCGGCGACGTCGTCGAGACGGTCGTCACCTACGGCGCGCCGCACCACCTGGTGGCCGACGGCGACCTGCTGTCCCACCGGCGGACGCGGGCCGGCGACAACGCGGAGGCCGGGTTGCGGCCGAAGACGAGCGGCGTCACGCTGGGCCTGCCGGGCTTCGGTGCCCCGGCGGCCCTGCCTGAGCCGGTGAGCGGGTGTGCGCTGTGACGGAGTCCAAGGGCAACGGTGAGCTGGCCGAACTGGCCGCCGAGATCGACGAGGTGGGCGACCGCGCGTCGCGCACGGTGGAGCTGGGCCGCCGCGGGTTCACCATCGCGGTGTTCGCGTTCGTGCTGCTGATCTGCCAGATCCTGCCGTGGGTCGGCGACCACGCGGGCTGGCAGGTGCTGGCCGGCGAGGGCGGCGGCATCCCGCAGCTGTTCGCGGCGACGTCGACCGGGATCGGCATCCTCGCGACGGCGCTGGCCCTGGTGACGCGGCGGTGGTGGCTGGCGTGGGTCTGCGCCGCGGGCGGCTGGTTCGCCTCGGTGGACGGGCTGCTGGCCATCTGGTCGCAGCAGTCGTCGCACGCGAGCGGCGCCGCGGGCGGCGGACCCGGGTACGGCCTGATCATCGCCTGGATCGCGATGATCTGCCTGGCCGTGCAGTGGATGCGGACGGCGTTCTCGCGGTCCTGAGGGCCGGTGGGGACCGGGTTCAGCCCACTCGGAGGGTGAAGGTGCTCGCCGAGTACGCGGCGGCGTACAACGTCGTTTCGGGGTGGTAGAGGCGCAGTGAGACCGTCGCGCTCAGGCTGAAGCTGAGGCTGAACGAGAAGCCCCCGTTCGGCCGGCACGAGGTGCTGGCGAGGTTCACCCACGCCCCGGCCTGCAGCTGCTGCACGATGACGGTTTCAAGGGTCTCGATGCCGTCGGTGCGGGCCTCGAGCACCTTGAGATTGCCCTTGAGGTCGACCTTTTCACCGACCTTGACGTGGTCCTTCCCGAGCTTCCCGTCGAGTTTCACCTTGCCCTTGCCGGCTTCGGCAGAGGCAGTGATCGGCGCGGCGGTGGCCGGAGAGGCAAGAGCCGGAACCAGCCCGGCGACGGCGATGCTGATCACCAGAGCGGAGAGGATCCTTCTGGCGCTGAGGGGTGTCCTGGTCATGATCAAAGTGGAGCACCGGGAGTGGCACAACGCGCCCCGAAACCCCCGGAAGTGGCGATGACCGGCCCCCTTCGGGCGACCTGTCAACCCTCCGCTTGCCGAGCCGTCGAGAGTCGTGGGGGCCGTTCGGAGTACAAAGCCCGAGCGGCAGGCTTGTCCACATCACGGCCGTGCTGTGGACAAGCCCGCTCGAAACCCTCAGCGGTCCGCGACCGCCGCCTCCGCGGCCTGGAGCCACTCGCGCCACTGGGCCGCCTGCTCGTCGGCCTTCTTCGCGCGCCGCTCGTCGCCCGCCGCGCGGGCCTTCTCCGCCTGGCTCTCGAACTGGGCCACGCGCTCGCGGAACTGCGCGGCCCTCGCCTGGGCCTCCGGGTCGGTGCGGCGCCAGCGGCTGTCCTCAGCCGACTTGACCGCGTCCTGGACCGCCTTCAGCCGGCCGTCCAGCTCGCGGATGCGCTCGCGGGGGACCTTGCCGATCTCGTCCCACTGCTCCTGGATGCGCCGCAGCGCGCTCTTCGCCGCCTCGAGGTTGGCCGCCGCGTCGATCTTCTCCGCTTCGACCAGCAGTTCCTCCTTGCGGGCCGCGTTGGCGCCGAACTCCGCGTCGCGCTCGGAGAACACCGCGGACCGGCGGGCGAAGAACTTGTCCTGCGCCGCGCGGAACCGCTGCCACAGCGCCTCGTCGCTGTCCTTCGGCGCGCGGCCGGCGGCCTTCCACTCGGTCATCAGGTCCTTGTAGCGGCCGGCGGTCTCGCCCCAGTCGTCGGACTCGCTGATCGCCTCGGCCTCGGCGATGAGCTCTTCCTTGCGTTGCTTGGCCGCGGCGCGCTGCTTGTCCAGCTCGGCGAAGTGCGACCCGCGGCGGCGGTTGAACCCCTCGCGGGCCTTCGAGAACCGCTTCCACAGCTCGTCGTCGGTCTTCCGGTCGACGCCCTTGACCGTCTTCCACTCGTCCAGGATCGCGCGCAGCCGGTCGCCCGCCGCCTTCCACTGCGTCGAGTCGGCGGCGATCTTCTCGGCCTCCTCGGCCAGCTCCTGCTTCCGGGCGACCGCGGCGGCGCGCGCTTCCTCGCGCTCTTGCTTCGCGCTGGCCAGGGCCTTCTCGGCGTGCGCGATGACGTACTCGAGCCGCGCGGCGAGGGCGGCCAGGTCGCCGACCACGGCGGCCTCGGCGAGCCCGTCCCGGATCTGGGTGGCGCTCGACAGCGCGTGCTTCGGGTCGCCGGCGCCGGAGATCAGCCGGGTCTCCAGCAGCTCGACCTCGGTGCGCACGTCGTCGAAGCGGCGGGCGTAGTGCACGAGGCCCTCGTCGGGGGTGCCTGCCTGCCAGACGCCGACGGCGCGTTCACCCTCGGCGGTGATGACGTAGACGGTGCCCTCTTCGTCGATGCGGCCCCAGGTGGACGGGGTGGGCTCGGCGGGCGGCACGGGCGGGGCGGCGTGCCCGGCGTGCAGCGCGTGCGGCACCGGGTGCGGGGCCGGGGTACCGGTGGAAGTGTTCTCCTGGGCCATCGCAGGCTCCTTATCGCCTGTACGCCCGCTCGCGCGGGCGCCCCGCCGTCGGCGGGGCCGGGTAATGCGGTCGTCACGGGCCGTGCTCGGATGCTACGGCCCCACGCGGCATTCAAGCAGCTCAGCGCGCACCGTGGAACCGGATGAGCTACTCGAAGCTCGTGATCCTACTTCCGGTGGACGCTCCGTGTCGGCCCGCCGGTATCGTCAGCCGCCGTGAACAGCCTCATCGCCGGGGTCGCGGTGGTCGGGCCGACGGCCACCGGCAAGACCGCGCTGGCCGTGGAGCTGGCGCTGCGGCTCGGCGGCGAGGTCGTCAACGCCGACGCGCTGCAGCTCTACCGGGGGATGGACATCGGCACGGCGAAGGCCACCGAGGCCGAGCGCCGCGGCGTCCCCCACCACCTGCTCGACGTGCTGGACGTGACCGAGACGGCGTCCGTCGCCGCCTACCAGCGCCACGCGCGGGCCGAGATCGAACGGCTGCTGGCCGCCGGCCGGGTCCCGGTGCTGGCCGGCGGGTCCGGCCTCTACGTCCAGGCCGTGCTCGACGACCTGCGGTTCCCGGGCACCGACCCGGCGGTGCGCGCCCGGCTCGACGCCGAGGCGGCGGAGCTCGGCACCCCCGCGTTGTACACCCGGCTGGGGGAACGCGACCCGGCCGCCGCGGCCGCCATCCTGCCGACCAACACGCGCCGGATCGTGCGCGCCCTGGAGGTCATCGAGATCACCGGCGAGCCGTTCTCGGCGAACCTCCCCAAGCCCGGCCCGGCCCGCTACGGCACGGTCCTGATCGGCGTCGACCGGGAGCCCGCCGAGCTCGACGAGCGCGTGAACGAGCGCGTCCGGCGGATGTTCGAGGCCGGATTGGTCGACGAAGTGCGCGAGCTCGAGAAGCGCGGCCTGCGCGACGGCAAGACGGCGTCGCGGGCCCTCGGATACCAGCAGGTGCTCGCCGAGCTGGACGGCGAAGGCGACTTCGAGGCGGCCGCCGCGGCGACGGCGCAGGCGACGCGGCGCTTCGTCCGGCGGCAACGGTCCTGGTTCCGGCGCGACAAGCGGATCCACTGGTTCGACGGCGCCGATCCCGGGCTGGCCGCACGCGTCCTGGATACCCTGGGCCGGTAATCTTGACCCCATGGGCGGAATCGAGTTCCTCAAGGGGCACGGCACGCAGAACGACTTCGTGCTGCTCCCCGACCCGGCGGGCCGCCTCGAGCTGACCGAGGCGAGGGTCGCCGCGCTGTGCGACCGCCGTCGCGGCCTCGGGGCCGACGGCGTGCTGCGCGTCGTCCGCGCCGCCGCGCTCGGCGAACCGTCCGCGGGCGAGTGGTTCATGGACTACCGCAACGCCGACGGATCGATCGCGGAGATGTGCGGCAACGGCGTGCGCGTCTTCGCCCGCCACCTCGTCGACTCCGGCCTCGCCGCCGAGGGCGAGTTCGTCATCGGCACCCGGGCGGGCGACCGCCCGGTGGTGGTGCACCCGGACCGCTCGGTGACCGTCCACATGGGACCGGCGACGATCACCGGTACTTCGGTGACGGTGGTGGCCGGCCGGCCGTTCTCCGGCGTGGCCGTCGACGTCGGCAACCCGCACCTGGTGTCGCTGCTCGACGACGACGTCGCGGAGCTCGACCTGCGGGACCAGCCCGACTTCGACCACGACGTCTTCCCGCACGGGGTGAACCTCGAGTTCGTCAACCGCCTCGGCGAGGGCGCGCTGCGGATGCGCGTGCACGAGCGCGGGGTGGGGGAGACGCGCGCGTGCGGCACGGGCACGGTCGCCGCGGTCGCCGCGGCCTTCCACCTGGCGGGCACGGACACCGGCGCGTCCACTGTGGACATCCCGGGTGGCCGGGTGGAGGTGACGGTGTCACGGGGCGCTTCGACGCTGTCGGGCCCCGCCGAGATCGTGGCGCGCGGCGAGATCGACGACGCGTGGTGGGCCGCCGCCGGTTCCTGACCGGCGTCGGGTCATCTGGGGTGATCCAGGCCTCGCCTCGGCTCGAGCGGCGGAACGCTCCGTCGCGAGCGACCGGAAGGGCCGACTCCGTAGGCCCGTTGAAGGGAATTGCTGAGCCCAAGACGGTCCGGTCAAGAGGACGACGGCTGTGGAGCCGGCCGTATCCACGCCACCACACTTCCCGCTTGTGGCGTGGCTTCCCCTTCCCGAAGTTTGGCGAAGGCGGCGATGGGTGATTTTCGGTGCGCTGCTGCCCAGCCGCGACCCAGGCGCCGCTGAACTCGCCGAAGAAGATCCGGCCACGACGCTCCCCCATCGCTGTTCCTCGATGTACGCCCGGTGGGCGGAGTGGCTGAACGCCGCTCCGCCCACCGGGGTCAGGCGCCGATCTTCGCCTCCAGCGCGAAGTCGCCTTCGCGCGTCTCCACCGAAGCGATCGCCCCCGCGGTGCGGATGTCCGGCTCGATGGCCGCGAAGCGCTCCAGCAGCTCGGCCGGTCCGGTCACGGTGAGCGTTTCGACGGCGGACCGCATGGACACCTTCGCGTCCGTCTTCGCCCGGCGCACCGCCGCGATCACCTCGCCGGCCAGGGTGAGCAGCTCCGGGTCGCCGTCGCCGGTTTCGGGGACCGGCCACGAAGCCCGGTGCACCGATCCCTCCCGCCACCACGACCAGACCTCCTCGGTCGCGAACGGCAGGAACGGCGCGAACAGCCGCAGCACCGCCGACAACGCCGTGACCAGCGCCGCCTGGGCCGAGGAGGCGGCCGCCGGCCCCAGGTCGCCGTACGCGCGGCCCTTCACCAGCTCGACGTAGTCGTCGCAGAACGTCCAGAAGAACGTCTCCGTCACCTGCAGCGCCCGCGCGTAGTCCAGCGCCTCCAAGGCCGCGGTCGCCGAAGAGACGACGGCCGAAAGCGACGCCAACAGCGCCCGGTCCAGCGGCTCGGTGGCGACCGCGGCCGAAGCAGGCACGCCGAGGCCGAGCACGAACCGGCTCGCGTTGAGCAGCTTCGTCGCCAGCCGCCGCCCGACCTTCATCTGGCCTTCGTCCACCGCCGTGTCGACGCCGGGCCGCGCGCTCGCCGCCCAGTACCGCACCGCGTCCGAGCCGTGCCGCTCCAGCATGCCCACCGGGGTCGTCACGTTGCCCTTGGACTTCGACATCTTCTTGCGGTCCGGGTCGAGCACCCAGCCCGCGATCGACGTCTCCCGCCACGGGAGCACGCCGTGCTCCAGCTCCGCGCGCACCGCCGTCGAGAACAGCCAGGTGCGGATGATCTCGTGCGCCTGCGGCCGCAGGTCCATCGGGAACACCCGCGCGAACAGGTTGTCGTCCAGGCTCCACCGGCCGACGATCTGCGGCGTGAGCGACGACGTCGCCCAGGTGTCCATCACGTCGGCTTCCGCGACGAACCCGCCCGGCATTCCCCGTTGCCCGGAGGTGAAGCCGGGCGGGACGTCGCTGCTCGGGTCGACCGGCAAGGTGTCCGGCAGCAAGCGGGCGTCGTAGTCCGGCTCGCCGTGCGCGTCGAGGCGGTACCACAACGGGATCGGCACCCCGAAGAACCGCTGACGGCTGATCAGCCAGTCCCCGGCCAGGTTTTCCACCCACGACGAGTACCGCACGCGCATGTGCTTCGGCACCCAGTTGAGCTCTTCGCCGCGGGCGAGCATCTTCTCCCGGAAGGAAGCGTCGTTCCCGCCGTTGCGCAGGTACCACTGGCGGCTGGCCACGATTTCGAGCGGCTTGTCGCCCTTTTCGTAGAACTTCACCGAGTGCGTGATCGGCCGTGGTTCGCCGCGCAGGGCACCGGCTTCGCGCAGCAGGCGGACCATGATCTCGCGTCCCGTGTGGACGGTCTTGCCCACCAGCGGCGCGTAGGCGTCCGCGGGCACGTCGTGCGGCGCGTCGGGCAGGAACCGGCCGTCCCGGCCCAGCACCACCCGCGTCGCCAGGCGCAGCTCGCGCCACCAGGTGACGTCGGTGGTGTCGCCGAAGGTGCACACCATCGCGATGCCGCGGCCCTTCTCCGGATCCGCGAGGTGGTGCGCCACGACGGGCACCTCGACGCCGAACACCGGCGTCCGCACGGTCTTCTCGAAGAGCGGCTTGAACCGCTCGTCATCGGGGTGCGCGACCAGCGCGACGCACGCGGGCAGCAGCTCCGGCCGGGTGGTCGCGATCACGACGTCGGCGCCGTCCGGCCCGGTGAACGCGAGGTCGTGGAAGGCACCCGGGCGTTCGCGGTCCTCCAGTTCGGCCTGCGCGACGGCGGTGCGGAACGAGACGTCCCACAGCGTCGGCGCTTCGGCCTGGTACGCCTCACCGCGTTCGAGGTTGCGCAGGAACGCGCGCTGCGAGATCAGCCGCGAGTCGTGCCCGATCGTCTGGTAGGTCATCGTCCAGTCGACCGACAGCCCTAGCCGCCGCCACAGTTCCTCGAAAACCTTCTCGTCGGTCTCGGTCAGGGTTTCGCACAGCTCGACGAAGTTGCGCCGCGAGATCGAGACCACGTCCTTGCCCGGCTTCTCCGGGGCGCGGAAGTCCGGGTCGTAGGGCAGCGACGGTTCGCAACGCACGCCGAAGTGGTTCTGCACCCGGCGTTCGGTCGGCAGGCCGTTGTCGTCCCAGCCCATCGGGTAGAAGACTTCGAGCCCGCGCATCCGCTTGAACCGCGCGACGACGTCGGTTTGGGTGAAGGAGAAGACGTGCCCGATGTGCAGCGCCCCGCTGACCGTCGGCGGGGGAGTGTCGATCGAATAGATCTCGTCCCGGTTCTTCGTGCGGTCGAAGCGGTAGGCACCCGTGGATTCCCATACGGGTACCCACTTGGCCTCCAGACCGTCGACACCGACCTTGTCCGGGACTCGCGGGCGCTCGTATGGAGTACTCATGAATCAACTCTAGGCGGCCCCGGAACCGGTTTTCGCTTCGGTCGGCAGGTCGCGCATGTGCCGCAAGGGCGAGCACACGACCCACAGGACCGCCGCGGCCTCGCCGGCGACGGCGACCCACATCGCGCCGCGCAGCCCGAGTCCTTCGCCGAGCGCACCCCCGAGCAGACCGCCGAGCGGGATGGTGCCCCAGACGACGAACCGCACGCTCGCGTTCATCCGGCCGAGCAGCCGGTCCGGGCAGATCGCCTGCCGGTACGAAACCTGCGCGATGTTGTAGATGATGATCCCGAACCCGCTGGCGACGAGCCCGAACCCGGAGAGCCCGAGCCGCCAGTCCGGCGCGGCGAGCGGGACCAGCAGGTAGCCGGGCGCGGTGACCAGCGGGACCAGCCAGATCGCGCGGGACTGGCCGACCCGGCGGGTGACCGCGCCCGAGCAGACCGCGCCGAGGATGCCGCCGGCGCCGCCGACCGCCATGAGCGCGCCCACCGCGGCCGGCGGCAGCCCGACGGTCCGAGTCAGGAACAGCACGTACACGGCGGTGAACGCGCCGTTGAAGAAGTTCGCCGTCGCCGTCGTGCCCACGATCGCCCGCAACGGCTTGTCGGAGAAGACGAACCGCAGACCCTCGGCGATCTGCGGGAGCAGCCGGGCGTGGCCGTCGCGCTGCGGCGCGGGTTCCTCCGCGTGGATCCGCAGCAGGCACAGCGCCGAGGTGAGGAAGCCGAGGCCGGTGACCAGCACGGTGTTCGCCGCGGTCACCAGCTGGACCAGCACGCCGGCGGCGCCCGGCCCGGCGATCTGCGCGGTCGACTGGACGGCCTGCAGCTTCGCGTTGCCCTCGAGGAGGCGCTCCCGGCCCACGAGCGAGGGCAGGTACGACTGGTAGGCGATGTCGAAGAACAGCGTCGCGATGCCGACGAGCAGCACGACCACCAGCAGCTGCGCGAGGGTCAGCACCCCCGCCCACCAGGCGACCGGAACGCTCAGCAGCAGCGCCGCCCGCGTGAAGTCGGCGGTGAGCATGACCCGGCGGCGGCGCATCCGGTCGACCCACACGCCCGCGGGCAGCCCGATGAGCAGGAAGGCGAGCGTCTCGGCCGCGGTGAGCAAGCCCATCTCGAACGGCGTCGCGGCCAGCGTCACCGCCGCGAGCAGCGGGACGGCGGTGGTGCCGACGAACGTGCCGAACTGGCTGGCCGTGTCGCCGGCCCAGAGCCGCCTGAAGTCGGCGTGACGGAAGAGTGACCCCCGGTGCATGGGTCCCGAGTCTGGCGTGAGTGATTGGAAAGTGTCAATCACTGTTCGCTCTAAGCTGTCCCGCGTGCTCCCCGCGAAACGACGTGCCGCGACCGAAGCCGAGGCCGCCGCGCTGGCCTCCGGAATACGGCTGCGCATCATCCGGTTGACCTTTTCGGAGGCGCTGACGAACAAGGAGCTCGCCGAACGGCTGGGCCGGGACCCGGCGACGACGCTGCACCACGTGCGCAAGCTCGTCGAGACCGGTTTCCTCACCGCGCAGCCGCCGCGCCGCGGAGCCCGGGGCGCCAGGGAAATCCCGTATCTTTCGACGGGCCTTTCGTGGACACTCGACTCATGCGGTGACAAGGGCGTGGAACAGGCGGTTCTCGAGGCCTATCTGGCCGAGATCGCCGAGACCGGATTCGACGGCGTGCACCAGGCACGCCTGGTCGTCCAGGTGGCCCCGGAGGAGCGCGCGGAGCTCGAAACGCGGCTCAACGCCCTGCTCGAGGAGTTCCGCGCGCGACCCCGCCGTCCCGGCGCGGAACGCACCGCGGTCTACCTCGCCACCTATCCCAGCAGCTAATGAGTTCGGTTCCCGCGGCGAATCGTGGGACCATGGAGGCACGATGACAGAACTGACACACACCGAAGACCACGACGACAACCTGTACGACGGAGACCCGTCGACGGGCGAGATGGAGCTCGAAGACCGGGCGTCGCTGCGCCGGGTCCGGGGACTGTCCACGGAACTCGAGGACGTCACCGAGGTCGAGTACCGGCAACTGCGGCTGGAACGCGTCGTGCTGGTCGGCGTGTGGACCGAGGGCACGGCCCTGCAGTCCGAGGCGTCGCTGGCCGAGCTGGCGCGCCTGGCCGAGACGGCGGGCTCGGAGGTCCTCGAAGGCCTCATCCAGCGGCGGCCCAAGCCGGACCCGGCCACCTACATCGGCTCGGGCAAGGTGCGGGAACTGCGGGACATCGTCGGCTCCACCGGCGCCGACACCGTGATCTGCGACGGCGAGCTCTCGCCCGGCCAGCTGCGGCAGCTCGAGGAGAAGGTCAAGGTCAAGGTCATCGACCGGACCGCGCTGATCCTCGACATCTTCGCCCAGCACGCCCGGTCGAAGGAGGGCAAGGCGCAGGTCGAGCTGGCCCAGCTGCAGTACCTGATCCCGCGGCTGCGCGGGTGGGGTGCGTCGCTGTCCCGGCAGGCCGGTGGCCGCGCCGGGGGCGCGAACGGCGGCGTGGGCCTGCGTGGTCCCGGTGAGACGAAGCTCGAGACCGACCGGCGGCGGATCAACAAGCGCGTGGCGAAGCTGCGCCGGGAGATCGCCGCCATGGACACCATCCGCGAGACCAAGCGCGGGCGGCGGCTGGCCAACGAGGTGCCCAGCGTGGCGATCGTCGGCTACACCAACGCCGGCAAGTCGAGCCTGCTCAACGCGCTGACCGGGGCCGGGGTGCTGGTGGAGGACGCGCTGTTCGCCACCCTCGACCCGACCACGCGGCGCGCGCAGACCCCGGACGGCCGCGGCTACACGCTGACCGACACCGTCGGGTTCGTGCGGCACCTGCCGCACCAGCTGGTGGACGCGTTCCGCTCGACGCTGGAGGAAGCGGCCGACGCGGACCTGCTGGTGCACGTGGTCGACGGGTCCGACCCCGCGCCGGAAGAGCAGGTCAGCGCCGTGCGCGAGGTGCTCGGCGAGATCACGCGCAAGCGCAAGGAGCCGCTCCCGCCGGAGCTGCTGGTGATCAACAAGACGGACGCGTCCGACGACGTCACCCTCGCCCGGCTGCGGCACGCGCTGGCCGGGTCGGTGCCGGTGTCCGCGCGCACCGGCGCGGGGATCCCCGAGCTCGTCGAGGTGATCTCCGAACGCCTGCCGCGGCCGGAGGTCACGGTCGACGTCCTCCTGCCCTACTCGCGCGGCGAGCTCGTCGCGCGGGCGCACGCGGAGGGCGAGGTGCTCGAAGAGGAGCACGCCGAGGACGGCACGCGCCTGCTGGTGCGGGTCCGCCCGGACCTCGCCGCGGCTTTGCGCGAGTTCGAGACCAACTCGACCAGGGCCTGAGACGTCTCCGTAGTGTGCGGTCCACGGGGATCGCACACTACGGAGGTGGCTGGGTGCGCTGGGCTGTCGTTCTGGTCTTCTTGACCGTGCTCGGCGGGGCGGTGCCCGCGTCGGCGGCGGAGACGCCCCAGCCGGTGTGCACGATGAAGGATTCCCGGATCGGCGAGCTGTCCGGCCTGGTGTCCGACGGCTCGACGCTCTACGCGATCAACGACGGCGGCACCAAGGTGCAGGTGTTCGTCCTCGGGCGCGACTGCAAGGTGCAGAAGGTCCTCACCGATCGCACCGACCCGTTCGACGTCGAGGACCTGGCCCGCACCCCGGACGGGCGGCTGTGGCTGTCCGACACCGGTGACAACCAGAAGGGCCGGCTGACGGTCGCCCTGCTGGAGATGAGCCCCCAGGGCAAGGTCACGCTGCACCGGCTCACCTATCCGGACGGCCAGCACGACACCGAAGCGCTGATCATGGACAAGGCGGGCACGCCGTACCTGATCACCAAGGACGTCCTCGGCGAGGCTCGCGTCTACCGGCCTTCGGGTCCGCTGGGGAGCCCGGGCCCGACCAACCTCGAGAAGGTCGGTTCGCTGAAGATCGAGACGACCGACACCCAGGGCGGCCCGGTGGGCTCGATCGGTTCGGTGCTGGTCACCGGCGGCGCGTCCACCGCCGACGGCACGGTCGTGGCCGTGCGCACGTACACCGACGCCTATGTCTACGCCGCGCCGGACGGCGATGTCCTGGCCGCGCTGCAGCGGACGCCGGTCCGGATCCCGTTGCCGGGGGAGAAGCAGGGCGAGGCGATCGCGTTCGACCCGGACGGGACGCTGCTGTCCGGCAGCGAGGGCGTGGGCCAGCCGATCCGCGCGGTCAAGGGCGCCGCGGCCCTGGCGGCGGAGTCGTCGGCGGCGTCGACGAACGACAAGCCCGCTTCGAGTGCGAGCGGCGGGGGGTCGTCGGACGGCGGAGGCGTGCCGTTCCTGCCGGCGGCGGGCATCGCGGTGGCCGTGGTGGGCCTGGGCTGGTTCGGGTTCAGCCGGTTGCGCCGCCGCCGCGGCTGAGGGCCGCCGCTCGCTGGCGTGGGTGCGGGGCGCGGCCGCTCGGGCCGCGCGTCCTGCGCACCGCACGGGGGAAACCACGAGCACGGCGTCCGGCCGGCGGGGGACGAGGCCGGGCTTCCCGTCCTCCCCGCCGCCGGACGCGCGGTCGCGGTGGCGCTGCCGATCTCGGCTCCCCACGGCCAAGATCACTCGATCCAGTGAACGTTTCCGGGCCGTGCGATAGCCCGGAAGCGTCGTTTCACAGCCTGCGAAGCACCGCCACGACCTTGCCGAGCACCGTGGCGTCGTCACCGGGGATCGGCTCGTACGCCTCGTTGTGCGGCATCAGCCAGATGTGGCCGCCCTTGCGCTTGAACGTCTTGACCGTGGCCTCGCCGTCGATCATCGCCGCGACGATCTCACCGTTGTCGGCGTCCGGCTGCTGCCGGACCACGACCCAGTCGCCGTCGGTGATGGCCGCGTCGACCATCGAGTCGCCGGTGACCTTGAGCAGGAACAGCTCGCCCTCGCCGACGATCTCCCGCGGCAGCGGGAACACGTCCTCGATGGCCTGCTCGGCCAGCACCGGGCCACCGGCGGCGATCCGGCCGACCAGCGGCACGTACGCCGCCTTCGGCATGACCGGCTGCTGGTCCATCTCGATGCCCATGGGGTTGTCGTCGGTCGCCGAGAGCACCCCCACCGCGCGGGGCCGGTTCGCGTCCCGGCGCAGGTAACCCTTGCGCTGCAGGGCACGCAGCTGGTGCGAGACCGACGACGTCGACGTCAGCCCCACCGCCTCGCCGATCTCGCGGACGCTCGGCGGGTAGCCGAACCGGCTCACCCAGGAGCGGATCACGTCGAGCACCTGCTGCTGGCGGACCGTGAGGGTCTCGTCCACGTCGTACACCTCGGGCATGGAGTGCACCTTTCCGGCGCCCCCGGGGGACCCACTGGTCCTGCCCGCCTTGTTCTCCTTCGCCACTGCGTCGCCTCCCAGACGTTCGCTGCACGTATCTGCGCGCCGGCCGCCGCCCGCGGGTGCGGGCAGCCTCGCCGGCGGCATCTGCCCGGCAGATGCCCTGGTCACCGACGTTAGCCCCCGGGCACGACGATTTCAAACATCTGTTCGATCGACACGCCGTGTCCGCTCGATTTTGTCGGTGGTAGGTGGTAGACCTTCGCACGGGCGTTCGATAGAACGCCTGTTCGACCTTGATCCACGGGCCTGCGGTGGCCCGCGAATCGGGCGGACACCAGGGTTTCGAGGAGGTTCGGATGTCCATTCTGGCCGAACGCGGGCACGCCCGCCCGGCGACCCCGGTCCCGGCGCCACCCCGTCCCGTGCGCGTGCTGCGCGGCCGCCGGGGAGAAGTGCAGCGTCCGCCGACGCGCGTGCGGGTCGTCGCGGGCCGCCGTCCGGCCGGCGCGCCCTGCGCGGCGCCGCGGCGGGTGCCGGTGCGGTGGCCGTGGCTCGCCGGGCTCGCCGTCGCGAGCTGCCTCGTGGTCACCGGATTGGGTCTTTTCGGCGGCGGCGTGGGCGGTGCTTCGGGCGCTCCGGTGCCGGAGCAGACCGCGACGGTGTCGGTCGAACAGGGCGACACGCTGTCCTCGCTGGCCGCGCGATTCGCGCCGGAGAGCGAGCCTGGCGCGGTTGTCGCCCGGATCAAGGAGCTCAATCGCCTGGACGGGGCCGTTCTGGTGCCCGGGCTCCCGCTCACGGTCCCGGTCGCCGGCCCCGCCGCCGGGTCCGCGCCCTGAGCCGTCCCGCATCGCCCGGACGGGTTCTTCCGTCTTGTCCACCGTGCCGTGTCGGCTTGCGCGCGCCCTCCCCGAGTTCTACGCTCGCCCGCTATATGTAGTAGTTACACCGCTGTAGTTGGTCCACAGGTTGGGGTAGACTGGGCAGCAGTTGTCCACAGCTGGCCGGCGTTTACCCACCGGATGTCCACAAGTCGATCACCAGGTGCAGGGGTACCGGGTGATCGCGGCACGGCCACGCGTGGTGGCCGGGGGGACGTCGACCGGGGCAGCCGGCGCGGAGGGGAAGGTGATCGGCGGATGAGGTGCCCGTTCTGCCGGCATGCGGACTCTCGGGTCGTCGACTCCCGAGAGGTGGATGAAGGCCAGGCGATCCGCAGGCGGCGCTCGTGCGCGTCGTGCGGACGGCGGTTCACGACGTCGGAGACGATGGTGCTCGCCGTCGTCAAGCGGTCCGGGGTCACCGAACAGTTCAGCCGGGACAAGGTGGTGAGCGGCGTCCGCCGTGCCTGCCAGGGCAGGCCGGTCGACGACGACGCGCTGCAGCAGCTCGCGCAGCGCGTGGAGGAGTCGATCCGCTCCGCCGGCTTGGCGGAGATCCCGAGTCACGAGGTCGGCCTGGCCATCCTGGGCCCGCTGCGTGAGCTCGACGGGGTCGCCTACCTCCGGTTCGCCAGTGTCTACCGGTCCTTCTCTTCGGTCGAAGACTTCGAGAAGGAGATCGCCGACCTGCGTGAGGCCATGGCGGGTTCTGCTGCCCAGGAGGAGAGCGATCAGCGCGAAGACGGCGATCAAGCCGTCCCGCTGCGGGAGTGAGGGTTCAACCGATGACCGAAACCGTGGGAACCGGAGCCGGCGCGGCCACCGGCAAGAAGAGCAAGGCCGCCGGCGGGCTGAGCGTGCGGCGCGTCTTCACGACCGAGGGGCAGCACCCGTACGACCAGGTGACCTGGGAGCAGCGGGACGTCGTGATGACGAACTGGCGCGACGGCACGGTCAACTTCGAGCAGCGCGGCGTGGAGTTCCCCGAGTTCTGGTCGGTCAACGCCACCAACATCGTCACCAGCAAGTACTTCCGCGGCGCCGCCGGCAGCCCGCAGCGTGAGCGCAGCCTCAAGCAGCTGATCGACCGCGTCGTGAAGACCTACGTCAAGGCCGCGGGCGACCACGGCTACTTCGCCACGCCGCAGGACCTCGAGATCTTCGAGCACGAACTCACCTGGATGCTGCTGCACCAGGTCTTCAGCTTCAACTCCCCGGTCTGGTTCAACGTCGGCACGGCGTCGAAGCAGCAGGTCAGCGCGTGCTTCATCCTCGCCGTCGACGACACCATGGAGTCGATCCTCAACTGGTACCGCGAGGAGGGCCTGATCTTCAAGGGCGGCTCCGGGGCCGGCCTGAACCTCTCCCGCATCCGCTCCTCGAAGGAACTGCTCACCTCCGGCGGCACCGCCTCCGGCCCGGTCTCGTTCATGCGCGGCGCCGACGCGTCCGCGGGCACCATCAAGTCCGGCGGCGCCACCCGGCGCGCGGCCAAGATGGTCGTGCTCGACGTCGACCACCCGGACATCGAGGAGTTCATCCAGACGAAGGCCCGCGAAGAGGAGAAGATCAAGGTCCTCCGCGACGCCGGGTTCGACATGGACCTCTCCGGCGCGGACATCTCCTCGGTGCAGTACCAGAACGCGAACAACTCGGTCCGCGTGTCCGACGAGTTCATGCAGGCGGTGGAGAACGGCACCGACTTCGGCCTGCGCGCCCGGCTCACCGGCGAGGTGATCGACCGGACCGACGCGAAGAAGCTGTTCCGCAGCGTGGCCCAGGCCGCGTGGGAGTGCGCCGACCCCGGCATCCAGTACGACGGCACGATCAACGACTGGCACACCTGCCCCGAGTCGGGCCGGATCACCGCGTCCAACCCGTGCAGCGAGTACATGCACCTCGACAACTCGAGCTGCAACCTGGCTTCGCTGAACCTGCTCAAGTTCGTCACGCCCGAGGGCACGTTCGACGCGCCGCTGTTCGCCCGCGCCGTCGAGTTCGTCATCACGGCGATGGACGTCTCGATCTGCTTCGCGGACTTCCCGACCGAGCCGATCGCCGACACCACGCGCAAGTTCCGCCAGCTCGGCATCGGCTACGCCAACCTCGGCGCGCTGCTGATGGCGCTCGGCCACGCGTACGACTCCGACGGCGGCCGCGCGCTGGCGGCGGCGATCACGTCGCTGATGACCGGCGTCTCCTACCGGCGCTCGGCCGAGCTGGCCCGGGCCGTCGGCGCGTACGAGGGCTACGCCCGCAACGCCGAGGCGCACCAGCGCGTGATGCGCAAGCACGCGGCGGCGAACGAGCTCGTCCGCACCTACCACTCCAACGACGCCGCGGTCCGCGCGCTCGCGACGGAGGAGTGGAAGAAGGGCATCGACATCGGGACGAAGCACGGCTGGCGCAACGCGCAGGCGTCCGTGCTCGCCCCCACCGGCACCATCGGCTTCATGATGGACTGCGACACCACCGGGATCGAGCCGGACTTCTCGCTGGTGAAGTTCAAGAAGCTCGTCGGCGGCGGCTCGATGCAGATCGTCAACCAGACCGTGCCGCGCGCGTTGTCCGCGCTCGGCTACCAGGACGAGCAGGTCGAGGCGATCGTCGAGTACGTGGCGCAGCACGGCCACGTCGTCGACGCGCCGGGGCTGCGGCCGGAGCACTACGAGGTGTTCGACTGCGCGGTCGGCGAGCGCTCGATCGCGCCGATGGGGCACGTCCGGATGATGGCCGCGGTGCAGCCGTTCCTCTCCGGCGCCATCTCCAAGACGGTCAACATGCCGGAGTCGGCGACGGTCGAAGAGGTCGAGGAGATCTACTTCCAGGGCTGGAAGCTCGGGCTCAAGGCGCTGGCGATCTACCGCGACAACTGCAAGGTCGGCCAGCCGCTGTCCACCGGCAAGAAGGAGACGGCGGCCGCCGAGCCCGAGAAGGTCGTCGAGTACCGGCCGGTGCGCAAGCGCCTGCCGAAGAAGCGCCCGAGCCAGACGGTGTCGTTCACCGTCGGCGGCGCGGAGGGCTACCTGACCGCGGGCTCGTACCCGGACGACGGCCTCGGTGAGATCTTCGTCAAGCTGGGCAAGCAGGGCTCGACCCTGGCCGGCGTGATGGACGCGTTCTCGATGTCGATCTCGGTCGGCCTGCAGCACGGCATCCCGCTCGAGTTCTACGTCTCGAAGTTCTGCAACCTGCGCTTCGAGCCGGCGGGCATGACCGACGACCCGGACATCCGCATCGCGACGAGCGTGATGGACTACCTGTTCCGCCGCCTGGCGCTGGACTACCTGCCGTACGAGAAGCGTTCGCAGCTGGGCATCCTGTCGGCGGACGAGCGCTCGGCGGAGGTCGAAGCCGGCTACGGCAACCAGGGCGTCGACCTCGAAGCGTTGCAGTCCACAGTGGATTCCTCGCCCGAGCCGCACGCGGAGGAAACCGAGCACCCGCACCGCGAAGCCCAGACGACGACGGAGCTGATGGAGCTGCGCCTCGGCAAGGCGGCGGACGCCCCGCTCTGCATGACGTGCGGCACGAAGATGCGCCCGGCCGGCTCGTGCTACGCCTGCGAAGGCTGCGGCGCGACCTCGGGTTGTAGCTGACGGCCGAGGCTGGCCCGGGCGAGCTCCGCCCGGGTCAGCCGAACGCCTGCTGCAGTTCCGAAATCGGCGGCAGGTCGGCGACGAAGCCGAACCGGCCCGCCCGCATCTCCTTGGCTCCGTCCATGAAGGACTTCAACGCGAGCCGGGACAGCGCCGCGCCGATGCTGACCCGCCGGACGCCGATCCCGGCCAGCTGCTCCAGGGTGATCGACGGGTCCGCGAACCCCATCACGACGTTGACCGGCTTGCCCACCGACGACACGACCGCGCGCATCTCCTCCAGCGTCCGCAGTCCCGGCGCGTACAGCACGTCGGCGCCCGCTTCCTCGTAGGCCTGCAGACGCCGGATCGTGTCGCCGAGGTCGTTGACCCCGAGCCAGAGGTTCTCGCAGCGGGCGGTGAGCACCACCGACCGGGCGCGGGCCGTCTCCACCGCCGCGCGGACGCGGTCGACCGCCAGGCCGAAGTCGTAGATCGGGGTGCGGGTGTCGCCCGTGTGGTCCTCGATGGACGCGCCGACCACTCCGGCGTCGGCCGCCGCTTCGATCATCTTCGCGGCTTCGGCCGGTTCGTCGGCGAAGCCGTTCTCGAGGTCGGCGTTCACCGGCAGCGGCGTCGCCTCGGCGATCTCCCGGCAGTTGTCCAGGATCTCCGCCCGGGTCGCGCGGGCCCGGCCCACGACGTTGGCCACACCCAGGCTCGTCGTGGCCAGGGCTTCGAAGCCGAGACTCGCCAGCAGCCGGGCGGTCCCGGCGTCCCACGGGTTCGGCAGCAGGAAGGGTTCGGGACGTTCGTGCAGGGCGCGGAACTGCTCGACGGTCGTCATCGCTCCAGCTTCCCGCCGTCCCGTCCATCGGACAAATGCATAGTTTTCAGACCAGCCGATCAGGAATACTGATCGGGTGACGGTCGACGAGCTCGAAACCTTCGTCTGCATCGCCGAGGTGGGCGGGTTCACCGAGGCGTCGCGGCGGCTGCACCGGTCGCAGCCCGCGGTGAGCCGCCGGATCCACGAACTGGAACACGGCCTCGGCGCGCCCCTGTTCGAACGCGCCGGCCGCCGGGTCACGCTGACCGACGCGGGACGCGCGTTGCTGCCGCACGCCGAGGCCGCGCTGGCCGCGATCCGCGACGGCGAGCGAGCGGTCCGGGAGCGCGGGACGACGTTCCGGCTGGCCATCGTCGGCACCCTGGCCGACTCGCAGGTGGTGGACGCGCTGCGCGAGTTCACCGCGCGGCGGCCGGTCGGCATCGACCTGCGCACGGCGACCAGCCGCGAAGTGAGCGCGCTCGTCCGCGGCGGCGAGGCCGACCTCGGCGTGCGCTACCACCCGGACGCCGACCTCGAATCCATCCCGCTCGGCGACGAGAAGCTGCACGTCGTGCTGCCGGCCGGCCACCGCGTCACGGCCGGGCGGCTCCCGGACCTGGGCCCGCTGCGGGACGAGAAGTGGCTGGGCTTCCCGGCCGAACGCGGCGGTGCCGGCTCCTTCCGCGGCCTGCTGGAACACCACCTGGCGGCGGCCGGGCTGACCGACCCCACGATCACGACGGTGGACAGCCTGACCGCCCAGAAACGCCTGATCGAGGCGGGTTTGGGAGTCGCGCTGATGCCCCTGGCGAGCATCCGCGAGGAACTGCGGATCGGCAGCCTCCGGACGGTGGAAGTGTCCGGTGTGGACGCCCGCGTCCCGGTGGTGGCGGTCCGCCGCCCCGGCGGCCACCCCCACCCGGCGGCCGACGAGTTCCTCGCCGTGCTTCGGGAAAGCGGAATTCGATGAGCGACGACTACGTCCTGGCCGGATACGCCGTGATCTCGCCTCCGTCGGGAGCAGTGTCGGTGAGTTCCTGCGTCGTGGACCTGGTGGTCGCCGATCCGGACCGGGACGACTGGTTCCCCGACGCCGCCTCGGCCGCCCGCGCCGGCTTCCCGGTGTTCGAGATCGGCTTCCCGGCCGACGACGTGCCGGTGCTGCTGGAGGAGTTCGCGGCGGCCGGGTGGGCAGCCGACGCCGGCGGCCTGCCCACCCGGCTGGCGCGTCCGGAACCCTTGCGCCACCGGACCGGCGGGCAGTTGGCGGGGTTCGAGCCCGTGGGTTTCGACACGGGGTGGTGCCACTCCTGGACCTGCCTCGACGGCCTGGTCGACGACGTCCGCCGCGCCACGGGCATCCGCGCCGAGCGCGGGCTGATTTCGGACGAGCGAGCGGCGCGGGAGGCGGCCCGCTGGCTGACGGCGTCCGGGCTCGGCGACCCGAAGGTCTTCTTCTGGACCGTGGCGATGGTGCTCGCTCCACCGCTCGGACGAGAATTCGGTGGTCCGCCGGGCGGCTCGGCGCCTATCGTGCCGCCGACGACATCGAGGGGACAGCGGATGCGGCTCGCCGGACGGGAGTGGCGGACGGTGGTGAGCACCGCCCGGTTGGACGGCCGCGCCTACCGGGTGATCCGGCCGGCGCGGCCGATCGTCCACGCGTCCCTGCGCGAACAGCGCTACGGGGCCCAGCTGTCGGTCGGAAAGACCGAGACCGCGGATTTCGCGTGCGCGTGGTGGCTGGCGGCACGCTCGCCGCGCAGCATCGTCCACCTTCCGCTGCGGTCGGGCGCGTCGAGCTGCGGCGAGGAGGACGGCGGCCGGAAGCTCGATCTGGTGCTGCTGCACCACAGTCTCGGGTTTCCGGCGTCCCGCTGGAAGCGGCTGCGCGCCCGGCTGTCCCCGCCCGCGCCGCACAAGGTGACGCTGCCGCCGCGCGCCTTCCCGCCCGCGGACCACACGCGGTACCACCACCGGGAGTTCCGCGACCACCTCCGCTGGACGATCGCCGCCGACACCCTGTTCGTCACCGGCAGCCGGCGCGCCTTCGAACTCGGGGGTGAGGAGGTGCGCGCCCTCGCCGAGGATGCCCCGGCGCACCTCGCCGAAGAGCCCGACGCCCACTGCTGCGCGGAGATCGCGATCGGCGTCTGGAGCTTTAATCCCCGGCGGAACCCGATGGCGTTGCTGCACGTCGAGCGCTGCACGCGGCCCGGGCTTCACTGAATCTCCACCGAAGCCGCCCACGAAGTCCACAGGTGCCGGGCATCATCGGTGCGATGACGGACGCGCACTGGCTCCAGGACTTCGAAACCGAGGCCGAACGCAGGCGGCAGCGCGAAGACCCGCCGTGGTCGCGCGGGGCTCGCCTGCACCCCGACGTCGCGCGCAGCGTGCAGCGGTTCCAAGTCGGCGAAGCCGGCGACGGCGCCAACCTCATCGCGAAGGCCGCGGGCGACGACGTCTACCTCGCCGCCGTCAAGCTGTTCGTGGCGGAGGAGCAGAACCACGCCCGGATGCTCGCCGAGCTGCTCGCCGCCGCCGGGGTGCCCACCATCGCGAGCCACTGGTCGGACACGGTGTTCGTGCGGTTGCGCCGGGCGCTCGGGCTGCGGCTGGAACTGATGGTGCTGCTCATCGCGGAGGTCGTCGCGCTGCGCTACTACCGAGCCCTCCGCGACGGCGACGACGACCCGCTGGTCACGCAAGTGGCAGCCCGCATCCTCGCCGACGAGGAGCGGCACGTCCCGTTCCACTGCGCCCGCCTACGCATCGGCTTCGCCGGCTTCCCCAAGCCACTGCGCGCGGCGGTGTTCGGCGCATGGCGGGTGCTCCTGCTCGGGGTGGCGATCACGGTAGCCGCCGACCACGGCCCGGCCCTGCACCGCCTCGGCGTCGGAAGGCTGGTGTTCGTCGCCGACGTGCTCACGGCGTTCGAAGCCGCGCTTGCGCGGATCCGGGGAGAGGAACCGAAGCCGAAGCCGCGATACCTGCCGAAACGGGCCCGGCCGCGGGGGCTCGTCTAGTCCTTCTCGCCATCGATGGAGAGGGAGCGCTCGGCGTTGTCCAGCAGTTCCTTGTAGGTGATCACGGTGATTCGGGCGTGTTCGGCGTTGTAGGCCCGAAGCGTCTCCGCGATCTCCTGCTCGCTGAACTGCGGTTGGAACGCCGGATGCCCGATCACGACGGTGCCGGTGGCCCGCCGGGACTCGATGCCGTACTCGCGACGTATCGCGTCGCGATCTTCGTCGAAGGCGGTGAGATAGTTCGAGACCTGGCTTGTCGCTTCGTGGACCCGTCGGTCGACGATCAGGCCGAACGTGCGGTAGTTCCGGACCAGCGGCACGTTCGCCCGCTTGAGCTCGACGACGTGGAGCGAGCCGTCGGGACGCAGGAGCGGAATGTCGACCTCGGTTCCGGTGGTGAAACGACGCCGATTCGCTTCCCCGACGTAACTTCCCCCGAAGAGCCAGTAGGAGCCTTGGAGCGCTCGCTGAAGGTGGGCTTCGGTGCTGTTCGGATTTTCGACGACGTCCCGGATCACGGACAGCCGCTCCCGGCGAAGTTGGAGATGAGCTGCCTCGACCAGGCTCGTCAGCTGGATATCCGACAGGTCGAAGACTCCGGCTTCGTGGCCGAGATCCGCGTGCATTCTTCGGGTCAGAACTTCGGCCAGCCAGACCTGTGTCTCGGTGTCGAGGCGGAGGATCCGGTAGTGACCCCGCTCGCGGTCTTCGACCACCCTGGTCGACAGCTCACTGAGTCTCTCGAGGTGGTTGACGAGTTCCGCGGCCGTGGCCCCCGGGTTCTCGGCCAGGTACTTCTTGGCTTGGTGGGCGCCCAGAGCATGCGCGTTGGAGCTCATCAGTTCGACCGCGTGGAGATTGGTCTCCCGCGCGTCGTAGAGCTGGTACCGCCGGGTCACATCGTTGGTCAGAATCCGGCCCGTCGCGTGCCCGATCAGGTCGTCCAGGCGATCGGCCGTTGCCGTGTCGCCGGCCGCCAGTGCTTCGCGGCGGGCGAACTCGGCGAGTTCCAGCATCTTCTTCCCGCCCCGGTTCCGAGACCCGGCCAGGTGCTCACGCAAGTCGGCGACCCCGGCGCTGACGTCCGGGTCGGTCACGTGCTCCTCGATGCAGTCGAGGAGCAGCCTCGTGACCTGGTCCGAACGGATGGTCTTGCGCGATCCGTCGGTGTGGGGCGTCGGGGTCTCCAGTCAGAGTGCCTGTCAGGAAAGCGACCGCAGCGCCAGCTCCCGCAGCGTCCGGACCAGCCGCTCCGGCGACACGCCCCGGCTCATCTGGTGCAGGAACAGCTCCGGCGCCAGCGGGGCCAGCAGCACGTCAGCCAGCACATCCGGATCCGCAGCCCCTGCCGCCTCCGCCAGGACCCGGACGTGGGTGCGCCAAAACCCGTACGCCCCCGTCGTGAAGCGGGAATGGCCGACCTCCGTGCCCAGCACCAGGGGCGCGTGACGCTCCAGCAGTTCCACCATCGCTTCGTAGAACGCCGCCAGCCGCAAGGCCGGAGAGGCGCCCGGGCCCAGGGGCGGGTCGCCGCGGAGTAGCGACTCCTGCAGGCGGCGCTCGTGCTCGTCGAGGAGGGCGACGGCGATCGCCGCGCGGTCGGGGTAGCGGCGGTACAGCGTTCCGCGGCCGACGCCGGCCGCGCGGGCGATGTCCTCCATCGTCACCTCGGCCGCGCCGCGGGCGGTGAACAGCTCCTCCGCCGCCGCGAGGATCTTCGCGCGGTTGCGGGCCGCGTCGGCGCGTTCGGGCATGGCGTCAGCCTAGGGAATATCCGGACACGGCGTCCAGTTGAGTCAAGCGGACACCGTGTCCACTTGAGGAGGAACCGTGACCCACCTGCTGCACCTCGACTCCAGCGCCCGCCGCACGTCGTTCTCGCGCGAGCTGTCCGCCCGGTACGCCGCCACCTGGGAAGGCACCCGGACCTACCGCGACCTCGCCGCCGACCCCGTCCCGGTGATCGGCGAGGGCTGGACCGAGATCTGCGACGCGCTCCTGACCGCGGGCATCACCGATCCCGCGCGCTACGCCGACGTCGTCGCGACGCCCTCCCGGAAGCAGGCGTGGGCGATCGTCGAGCCGCTGCTGGCCGAGCTGCTCGAAGCCGACGTCGTCCTCATCGGCGCGCCGATGTACAACTTCTCGATCCCGGCCGCCCTGAAGGCGTGGATCGACCAGGTGACGTTCCCGCGCATGGATCTGCAGGGCAAAGCGTTCGTCATCGCCGGCGCCCGCGGCGGGACGTACGCGCCCGGGACGCCGAGGGCCCCGTTCGACCACCACGAGCGCTACCTGCGCGACTTCATCGCCGGGCACTACAACGTCGACGACGTCCGGTTCGTGCACGCCGAGCTGACCAACGCCCTCGTCGACCCGCACCTCGCCGCGCGCGACGGTGAGCGGAAGGCTTCGCTCGAAGCGGCACTGGAGGCGCTCTGATGGGCTGGGTGACGCTCGTCTTCGCCGGGCTCGTCGAGATCGCCTGGTCGCAGAGCATCAAGCCGACGGAGAGCTTCACGAGACCGTGGCCGACGCTGCTGTGCTTCGTGCTCGGCGCCGCCGCCGTCTACCTGCTCTCGCGCGCGATGGACACCGTCCCGGTGGGCACCGCCTACGCGGTGTTCACCGGGATCGGCGCCGTCGGCGCGATCGTGCTCGGCGTCGTCGTGAACAAGGACCCGCTGAGCGTCGGCCGGGTGGCCGCGCTGGCCCTGATCGTCGGCGGCGTCGTGCTCGCGCGGGTCACTTCGTGAGCTGCTCCCACAGGAACTCGAACACCAGCGCCCACTTGAACGCCAGCTGCTCGTTGTCCGCCGCGGCGCCGTGGCCGCCTTCGATGTTCTCGTGATACCGGACGTCGTGCCCCTGCTCACGCATCCGCGCCACCATCTTGCGGGCGTGGGCGGGGTGCACGCGGTCGTCGCGCGTCGACGTCACGAACAGCGAAGGCGGATACGCACGTCCACTGTGGACGTTCTGGTACGGCGAGTACTTCGCGATGTACTCCCATTCCGCGGCCTCGTCCGGGTCGCCGTACTCGGCCATCCACGACGCGCCGGCCAGCAGGAGGTGGTAGCGGCGCATGTCCAGCAGCGGCACCTGGCTGACGATCGCGCCGAACCGGTCCGGGTAGCGCGTCAGCATGACGCCCATCAGCAGCCCGCCATTGCTGCCACCCTGGATGCCGAGCTTCTCCGGCGTCGTGATGCCCCGCGAAACCAGGTCCGCCGCGACCGCGGCGAAGTCCTCGTACACGCGGTGGCGCTCGGCCTTGATCGCCTGCGTGTGCCAGCCGGGCCCGTACTCGCCGCCGCCGCGGATGTTCGCGACGACGTACGTGCCGCCGCGCGCGAGCCAGCCGCGGCCGATCATCCCGCTGTAGGACGGCGTCAGCGAAACCTCGAAGCCGCCGTAGCCGGTCAGCAGCGTCGGGCCGCCTTCGGCACCGGACGGCCGGACGACGAAGTACGGGATCTTCGTGCCGTCCTCCGACGTCGCGAAGTACTGCGCCACGCTCATGCCCGAAGCGTCGAAGAACGCCGGAGCCTGCTTCAGCACTTCGACCTCTTCGCCGACGTGGCCGTAGCTCAGCGTCGACGGCTGGAGGAAGCCGCTGGAGTTGAGCAGGTACTCGTCGCTGACGTCGGGGTCGGTGTCGAAGATGTCCGCGCTGCCGAACTCGGGGCCGCCGGACAGCGGTTCCTCCGCCCAGCCGTCCGGGCCGGGCGTCAGGGTGCGCAGCTCCGTGCGGACGTCGCGCAGCGTGCCGAGCAGCAGGTGGTGGCGCGTCCAGGCCCAGTAGTCGAGCGAGGTGTGCTCGTCGGGCGTGAAGAGCGTGGTGAAGGCCCGGTCACCGGCCATGAAGGCGTCGAACGGGATGGCGATGAGCGAACCCGCCGGGTGCTCGGTCCCGCCGACCGCCCACGCCGTCCGCGGCCGCACCAGCAGCCATTCGCGGTGGACGGACGCGCTCGCGTCGTCGGGGACGTCGATCTTGACCAGCGCCTCGGGCGTCCGCAGGTACAGCTCGGAGCGGTAGAAGTCGATCGCGCGGCTGACGAAGTCGCGTTCGAAGCCTTCGGTCGGGTCGTGGGACGCGCCGATCGAGACGTCGTCGGGCTTGCCCTCGTAGACCGTGACGGCTTCCTCGAGCGGCGTGCCGCGGCGCCACTCCTTCGCCAGCCGCGGGTAGCCCGAGCTGGTCAGCGTGCCCTCTCCGAAGTCGGTGCCGACGTAGACGCGGTCTTCGTCGATCCAGCCGATCCGCGTCTTCGCCTCGGGGAGGGTGAAGCCGCCGTCGACGAACTCGTGCGCGTCGAGGTCGAACTCGCGGACCACTGTGGCGTCCGCGCCGCCGCGGGACAGCTCGACCAGGCCGCGGCGGTAGCCCGGCCGCAGCACCGTGGCGCCCTGCCAGACCCAGTTCTCGCCCTCGGCCTCGGCCAGCGCGTCGACGTCGAGCAGCAGCTCCCAGTCGGGCTCGGCCTGGCGGTAGGAGTCCAGCGTCGTCCGCCGCCACAGGCCGCGCGGGTGGGTCGCGTCCTGCCAGAAGTTGTAGAGGAACTCGCCGCGGCGGCGCACGTACGGGATCCGGTTGTCGGCGTCGAGCACCTCGCGCAGCTCGTCACGCAGCTCGGCGAAGCGCGCTCCGGTGGTCAGCTCGGCCAGCGTCTCGTCGTTGCGGGCGCGCACCCAGTCCAGCGCGTCGCCGCCGGTCACGTCTTCCAGCCACAGGTACGGATCCTCGACACTCATGCCGACAGTTTCGCCTGCCCACGGTCCTGGTGGCCACCGGGCGGCGTTTTCGTTTCGTGATCCTTCCCTCCCGGGCGGTCCGTATGCTGGTCGGACCAAGCAGGGGGAGAACGTGAACGACGACGGATACCCCGGTTTTCCCGCGCCGCCGGGCGGGGACCGGTCACCGGAACCCGCGTGGACGCCGGAGCCGAGCCCCTGGGCGCCGAACTGGGCCGCCGCGCCACCCGTCCCGATCGCCCCGCCGCGCAACCGGCTCTGGGGCGCCGTCGGCGGGGTCATGGTCGTCGTCCTGGCCATCTCCCTGATCGCCGCCACCATCCCCCGCCGGGTCGACGGGCGCGCGTTCGCCGCGCAGGGCGCCGACACCGGCCGCGCGTACAGCGGCGGCTCGGACGGCAAGCCGCCGAAGGCCGTGCCTGAGCTGGCCCGCAACCCGCTGCTCGCCGACGGCATCAGCCCCGGCCCCGCCACGTGCTCCCTGCCCGACCTCGGGCGCGCCCCCGAGCAGCTCCAGGCCTACTACCGGGCGCTCGTCGAGTGCCTCGAACAGTCGTGGCGCCCGGCACTGGCGAAGGCGAACGAACCGACGCTGACCGCCACCGTGTCGATCACGCTGCCCGAGCACAGCGCGTGCGGCGAAGCGCCGACGGAGAACGAAGCCGTCGCCTACTACTGCGGCGGCGACACCACGATCTACGCCCCGACCGAGTGGATGCTGTCCGACGCCGGGCTCAACAAGGCGCGGCACATCGCGACGATCGCCCACGAGTACGGCCACCACGTGCAGCGCGAGAGCGGCATCCTCGCCGCGGCGGCGGACAAGATGACCTCGCCGGACGAGGACAGCGCGGCCGACAAGGAGGTCGTCCGCCGGATCGAGCTGCAGGCGAACTGCTTCGGCGCCCTGTTCCTGTCGGCCGTCGCCGGCTCGGGCTCGGTCAGCCGGTCGCTGGCGAACGCCGCGGTCGCCGACTACGGCCGGGCCAACGACAGCGACACCCACGGCTCGCGCGAGCACCAGCTGTCCTGGGCGAAGGCGGGCTACGACGGCAAGGCCACGAAGGCGTGCGACACGTGGAGCGCGCCGGTCGCCGAGGTGAGCTAGGCCGTCCAGGCCGGGTCGCGGCCGAGGAGCGCGAGGAACCGGTCGAGTTCGTTCGCGTCCCCGGGCACCTCGACGCTGCGGGCGAACGAGCCGTTGACTTCGCGGCCCTCGTCCGGGATCCGCTCGGCCAGCTTCAGGGCGACGTGGACGGCTTCGGCGTCGGGCTCGTAGGGCAGGCCGAGCGTGCGGGCCAGGTCCCAGCCGTGCGCGACGGTGTCGACGAGGTGCATGTGCGCGGCGATCGTGCCGGGGAACGTGCCGAAGTGGTTGATGGTGAGCTGCCGGTTCAGCACGGCGTCGTCGGCCATGGCGTCGAGGAAGTCGTCGACGGACGCCCGGTAGGCGGCGTACGCGTCGTCGCCGAGCTCGCCGGCGTCCCAGTCCGGGGCCGAGCCCTCGCGGGCCGCGGTCGCGAAGGCGTGGTTCTCACTGACCTGGTGGCGGAGCAGATCGGCCAGCGTCCAGCCGGCGCACGGGGTCGGGCGGGCGAGGTCGGCGGGCGTCGCGGCGGCGACGAGCTTGTCGAGGACGAGCAGGGTGCGGCGGTCGAGTTCGCGGAGATCCATGCTTCGCACGCTAGGCGGGGGAGCGGACCACGAACAGTGCCAAATCCATGGGATGTCCGGTGGGCCAATCTAGACTCGAGCCGGTGGACGTCCACATCGACCTGGCCGGGACGCGCGGCCACCGCGACGCGATCTACCGGCAGCTGCGCGCGGCGATCCTGGCCGGCCGGATCCGGCCCGGGGAGGCGCTGCCGCCGACCCGGGAGCTGGCGCAGCGGCTGGCGGTCTCCCGGACGACGGTCAGCGCGGCCTACGACCGGCTCACCGCCGAGGGGTTCCTCGCCGGGCGCGTCGGCTCGGGCACCTTCGTCACCGGTTCCGCGGCGGCCCGGCCGTCGGCGTCTCCCGTTTCGGGGCTGCGGCCGCTGCCGGAGTGGGACGCCGTCCCGCCGCCGCCCGCGCCGTTCGCCCCGGCGCCGGAGTTCGACTTCCGGCCCGGCGTCCCCGATCTCTCGCTGTTCCCGTTCGACACGTGGCGCCGGCTCGTCACGCAGCGGCTGCGCGCCGGCCAGGCCGACCTGATGACCTACGGCGACCCGCAGGGCCACGCGGCGTTGCGCGCCGAGATCGCCCGGCACGCCGGGGTCTCGCGCGATGTGCGGGCGAGCGCGGACCAGGTCGTCGTCACCGCCGGCGCCCAGCAGACGACCGACCTGGTCGCGCGGGTGCTGCTGCGGGCCGGTGACCTGGCGGCCGTCGAAAACCCCGGCTACCCGCCGCCGCGGCTGGTGCTCGGCGCGCGCGGGGTCCGGGTCGCGCCGGTGCCCGTGGACGCGTCCGGGATCGTCGTCTCGGCGATCCCGGCCGGGACGCGGCTGGCGTACGTGACGCCGTCGCACCAGTACCCGCTGGGCCTGGCGATGTCGCTGGACCGCCGTCTCGAACTGCTCGACTGGGCCGAGCGGAACGACGCCGTGCTCGTCGAGGACGACTACGACACGGAGTTCCGCTACACCGGGCGGCCGCTGGAACCGTTGCACAGCTTGGATTCCCGCGGCCGGGTCGTGTACGTCGGGTCGTTCTCGAAGGTGCTTTCGCCGGCGCTGCGGCTGGGTTTCCTCATCGCCCCGCCGTCGCTCGTGCCGGCGTTGGTCAAGGCCCGGTACCTCACCGACTGGCACGCGCCGAACGTCGAGCAGGCGGCGCTGGCGGCGTTCATGGCCGAAGGCGGTTTCGCCCGGCACGTCCGGCGGATGCGGAAGGTCTACCGCGCGCGCCACGAGCTGCTGTCCGGCTTGCTCGCGCGGGATTTCGCGGACTTCCTGACGCCGTTGCCGTCGAGCGCGGGCCTGCACCTGAGCGCCGGTTCCGCGGCCGATTGCGGAGGTTTGGTCCGCGCCGCGCGACGTCGCGGCGTCCGGCTGTATTCGCTGGGGGACTTCGCCGTGGGCGAGCGGCGGCCCGGGCTCGTCTTCGGCTACGGTGCGGTCGCGGCCGAGCGGATCGAGCCGGGACTGGCCCGGCTGCGGGCGCTGGTGGACGAAGGAGCGGCATGACCGACGACGTGATGGTGGCGATCGACGCCGGCCTGCGGCAGCACATCGGCGGCGACCGCGCCGGCGCGTATGCGACCTTCACGGAGTTGTGGGCTTCGATCGGACCGGACGGCGATCCGCTGCACCGCGTCGCGCTCGCGCACCACATGGCCGACGTCTGCGACGACCCGGCGGAGGAGCTCGAGTGGGACCTGCGGGCGTTGGCGGCGGCCGATTCGCTGACGGACTCGCGGGCCCAGGAGTACCACTCGTCGCTGGCCGTGCGCGGCTTCTACCCGTCCCTGCACCTCAACCTGGGCGAGGACTACCGCAAGCTCGGCGACCTGGCCGCGGCCCGCGAGCAGCTGGCCCTGGCGCGCTCCCGCCTCGACGCCCTGTGCGACGACGACTACGCGGCCGGGATCCGGCTCGCACTGGACGGCCTGGCCGAACGCCTCGGCTGAATCGGTTCGAATACCACGAAGACGCCCCGTTTGCCGGACTTTCGCCCCGGCCCGGGTGGCCCTAACCTGTGGTGATCCAGCTCACCGACGGGAAGGATCGCCATGCGGATTGCGGATCTGCTGCGCAAGAAGGGGTCGGCGGTCGCGACGGTCACCCCCGAGACCACGGTGACCACGCTGCTGGCCGGACTGGCCGAACACAACGTGGGCGCGATGGTGGTCGTCGCCCCCGACGGCTCGATCGCGGGAATCGTCTCCGAACGCGACGTCGTCCGGCGGTTGAACGAGCACGGCCCGGGCCTGCTCGACGGGCCGGTGTCGGAGATCATGACGAAGCTGGTCGCGAGCTGCGGCCCGGACGACTCGGTGGACCAGCTGTCGGTCCTGATGACGGAGAGGCGCATCCGCCACGTCCCCGTCCTCGCCGACGGCCGCCTGGCGGGGATCATCTCCATCGGGGACGTGGTGAAGAACCGGATGGAGCAGCTCGAGCAGAGCCAGGAGCAGTTGCAGGCCTACATTTCGCAGGGTTAGTCCTGGTCGCGTGTGCTCGCCGGACCTTCCGGCGAGCACACGCTGCGGTCCGGGTGCTTCACTCCCGCCAGCCCGAAAGCTCCACGCCCTTCGCGACATCCACCCGGTACGACAGCTTCACCTCGCCCGTCTCACCCGGGCCCAGCGTCAACTTCCACGTGAACTCGCCCAAGGCCGACGTCTCCGCCGGCTCCGGTGACGTCTTCACGTCCCGCACCGTGATCGTGTCGTCCCGGGATACCGGTGCCTGGTCCAGCACAGTCACCACCGCCTCACGCGGCCCGTGGTTGCCGACCGAAATGCGGTACTCCGCCTCCCGCCGCTTCTGCCCGGACAACGTCGCCTTCGAAGCGGTGCGGCGCACGAGCTCCCGCTCGACGCGAATCCGGTCGTCGACCCCCAGCGCCAGTTCCAGTTCCTCCCCGGGAGCCCACGCCTCCAAGACCGTCGTCCCGACGAACTCGGCGTCGTGGAACACCGAAGCCCGCCCGGGCCGCAGCGCCTGCGGAGACGTGTTCACCACCGTCGCCCGCAAGTACGCCTCCTCCGCCAGCACCGGCGCCGTGACGTACCCCAGCGAAGCGGTGAGATCCAGCTGCGCCAACGTCGTCCGGTGTCCCTGCGCGCCGGACGGCACCGCCACCGGGCGCGACGGCCGGTACGTGACCGCCGTCGTGCCCTGTTCCACTGCCGCGAACTTCGGCGCCATGGCCGGAGCCGCCGCCGCGAATCGCGCCATCTGCGCGCCTTCGGGGATGCCCCCGCCCGTGCCGCCGTACGCGGCCGCGGGCGCGGGCGGGACCGGATGCACCCGGTCGAGGTACCACGGCTGGAGTTCCGGCACCACGACCGAGACCGCCGGCCGCGCCGTCGACAGCGCCAGTTCGCATTCCGGCCAGTCCTCGCCGGTGTGCTGGGTGACCAGCCCGTACGACAGCACCGTGACGTCGGTGCCGCGCACCCGGACGTCGTAGCCCGGTTCCCAGCTCGCACCGGGGACCACATAGGACAGTTCCAGCTCGGCCGAACCGGACGGCTCCGAGATCTCCAGCTCCACCACCACCGACGTACTGTCCTCTTCGGACCGCGCACTGTGGGATCCGATCCGGCGGTCCAACGCCGCGAGGTCTTCGCGCAGCCGGGTGATCCGGTCGGAAACCACCCGGCGAGCCTTCAACGCCGCCGCCAGCCGTGCGCTGAGCGCGTCGGTCACCTCGCCGACCCGGGACGGCTCGGCGGTCCCGGCGGCCAGCGCCTTCGCGAAGCTGCCGCCACTGCGCTTCGCGAGCGACCTCAGCAGATCCACCTTCATCGTTTCGGCCGCTTCGTCGTCCAGAACGCCGTCCAGCGCGGCTTGGTCCGAACGCCGTTGCTCGACCAGCGCCCGCAAGGCGGCGTCGGCCGGCGCGGCGTGCCGCTCCGTGCGGACGTCGACGCCGGTGATCAGCGCGGGCCCGGTGCCGGTGACGCGCACCGAAGCCGGGTCGAGGGTCAGGGGCAGCCCGGCGAACGTCAGGTGCGGCCCGCCGTCGAGCGGAGCCCGGCCCCGGCGGGTGATCCGGGCCTGCTGCGGGTAGACGGTCACGGCGGCGATCGGCGCTTCCACGGTCGGCATGCCCCCGACGTTAGTCTCTTGACACTCCCGAGGCCGGGGCGGAAGTCTCGACGGGTCGTCCGCTTCGCCCGGCTTGGGGGTTTGAGTGAAAGCCGCACGAACCGCAGTCCTGTTCCTCGCACTGGCGACCTTGCCGCTCACCGTGGGCACCGCCGAAGCCGCGCCACCCTCGCCGGTGTTCACCGGCGGCCAGGCGCAACCGGTGTTCGACCCCGCCGACGTCGTCCGCGAAGACGTCTGGGTCACCGCGCCGGTCGACAGCGACCACGACGGCGCCGACGACCTCGTGCACGCCCAGGTCGTGCGCCCGCGCGCCACGCAGCAGGGCCTGAAGGTGCCGGTCGTGTACCAGGCCAGCCCGTACTACGCCGGCGGCAACGACGTCGCGAACCACGACGTCGACGTCGAGCTGTACGCGCCCGGCCACGCCCGCGGCCCGGAAGGCCCGCGCGTCGCCGCGCACGGCGTCGGCCCGGCCACCCCGATCACCTGGCGCTACCAGGACTACTTCACCGCGCGCGGCTTCGCCGTGGTGTACGGCGAATCGCTCGGCACCGGCCTCTCGACCGGCTGCCCGACCACGGGTGACGTCAACGAGACGATCGGCGCGCGCTCGGTCGTCGACTGGCTCAACGGCCGCACACCCGCGCGCGACGCCGCCGGCGCGGCCGCGAAGGCGGACTGGAGCACCGGCAAGACCGGCATGATGGGCGTGTCCTACAACGGGACGCTGCCGAACGCCGTCGCGAGCACCGGCGTCGAAGGCCTCGAGACGATCGTGCCGATCGCCGCGATCTCCAGCTGGTACGAGTACTACCGCCACGACGGCGCGGTTGTCGCGGCCGGCGGGTTCCAGGGCGAGGACGCCGACGTGCTCGCCGAGTACGTCTACACCCGCGAAGACCGGCAGATCTGCCGCCCGGTGATCGACGGGCTGGTCCGCGACCAGGACCGGGTGACCGGCGACTACACGCCGTTCTGGGACGTCCGCAACTACCGCGACGACGTCGCGAAGGTGCACGCGTCGGTGCTCGCGGTGCACGGCCTCAACGACTGGAACGTCAAGACCGAGCAGGTCGCGACCTGGTACGAGGCGCTGAAGGCCCACGGCGTCGAGCACAAGATCTGGCTGCACCAGTCCGGCCACGCGGACCCGTACTCGCTGCGGCGCGACGTCTGGCTGACGACGCTGAACAAGTGGATGTCGCACTACCTCTACGGGATCGACAACGGCATCCAGAACGAGCCGAAGGCGACGATCCAGCGCGAGGACCTGTCGTGGACCGACGAGGCGGACTGGCCCGCGCCCGGCACGTCCGACGTGCGCGTCTACCCGTGGCCGGGCGGCCGCTCGAAGGGCGCCATCGACACCCGCAACCCGGTGCCGGGCACTGCCGCCGTCGAAACCCTGGCCGACGACGCGACGAAGACGATCGAGCAGCTGGCCGGGCTCGCGTCGTCCGGAAACCGGCTGCTGTACGCGACTTCGGCGGCGAAGCAGTCCGTCCGCCTCTCCGGCACCGCGCGCGCCGACCTGGCGCTGGCGTTCGACCGGCCCGCGGCGAACGTCTCGGCGATCCTGCTCGACCGCGCCCCCGACGGCACGTCCCACGTGATCAGCCGCGGCTGGACCGACCCGCAGAACCGCACGTCGCCGGCGCGCACGGAACCGATCACGCCCGGGCGGACCTACCGGGTCGGCGTCGAGCTGATGCCGAAGGACTACGTCCTCGCGGCGGGCCACCGGCTGGAGTTCCTGCTGGCCTCCAGCGACCACGACTACACGCTGCGGCCGAAGCCGGGCGCGGGCCTGGCGCTCGACCTGACGAAGACCTCGGTGACGCTCCCGGTGACGGGTGGGAAGCCGGCCCTGCGAGCCGCGTTCGGGTGATGCTGCCGGAACACCTCCGCGCGGACGTCCGCACGTTGTGGGACTACCACGACCTGCGTCACGCACCGCGGCGGTCCGACGTCGGCGTCGGGCTCGGGAGCCGGGATCCCGGCGTGGCCGCCCACACGGCGGAACTCTTCCACGCCGGGCGGTTCCCGCTGATCGTCTTCACCGGGGCCAACGCGCCGACGACGGTGGACCGCTTCCCGCGCGGCGAGGCGGTCCACTACCGCGAGATCGCGCTGGAGCTCGGCGTGCCCGACGACGTGATCCTGGTCGAGCCGGAGGCCCGCAACACCGGGGACAACATCGCGTTCACCCGGCGGCTGCTCGCCGAGCGCGGCGTCGCGGTCGGGTCGGTGACGCTCGTGTCGCGGCCCTACCAGCAACGCCGGGCCTACGCCACGGCCAAGCGGCTGTGGCCGGGCGTCGACATCGTGTGCGCGTCGAAGGCGGTCTCGCTCGAGGACTACCTCACCGGCATCGAGGACGTCGACCGCGTGATCGGCATGCTCGTCGGCGAGACCCAGCGGATCACCGAGTACGCCGCGCGGGGCTTCGCGATCCCGCAGGAGGTCCCGGCCGGCGTCGCGCGGGCGTTCGGCCGGCTGGCCGACGCGGGGTTCACGCAGCGCCTGCTGCCGCGTCGTCACCATCCGTAAGCGTGATCACGCAATGTAACGATCGGCGCAGGTCAGGCGACTTACGAGGGCTCTGTCCGCTGAGAGAGGACCCGCCATGACCTCGACCGCCGAACCCACCTTGGAGAGCCTGCGCACCCGGCTGGCCGGAACCGTGCTCACCGCCGGCGAACCCGGCTACGACACCGCCCGGTCGGTCTGGAACGGGGAGATCGACCGCCACCCCGCCGTCGTCGTGCGGCCCGCCGGACCCGAGGACGTGGCGACGGCGCTCGCGTACGCGCGCGAAGCGGGCCTCGACCTCTCCGTCCGCGGTGGCGGGCACAACTTCGGGGGCGCCGCGGTCGTCGACGGCGGTCTCTGCATCGACCTGAGCTCCCTCGACGCGATCAGCGTCGACCCCGACCGCCGGACGGCGCGCTGTGGCGGCGGCGCGACGTGGGCCCAGCTCGACGCGGCCACGCAGGAGCACGCGCTCGCGGTGCCGGGCGGCACGATCAGCCACACCGGCGTCGGCGGGCTCACCCTCGGCGGCGGCTTCGGCTGGCTCACCGGCAAGCACGGCCTCTCCTGCGACAACCTGCTCTCGGCCGAGGTCGTCACCGCCGACGGCGAGGTCCTGCGCGCGTCCGCCGACGAGCACCCGGACCTGTTCTGGGCGCTGCGCGGCGGCGGGGGCAACTTCGGCGTCGTCACCGAGTTCGAGTTCCGGCTGCACCCGGTGGGCCCGATCGTCCACCTGGGCCTGTTCTTCTGGGGCCTCGAAGACGGCGTGGCCGCGCTGCGCCAGGCCCGGGAGGTGCTCGAGACGCTGCCCAGCGACATGGGCGTGCTCGTCGCCGGGCTCAACGCGCCGCCCGCGCCGTTCGTCCCCGAGGCCTTCCACTTCCGGCCCGGCTACGCCCTGGTGATCGCCGGGTTCGCGGGGGAGGAGCAGCACGCCGAGGCGATCCGGGCGGCGCGGTCGGGGCCGGCGCCGCTGTTCGAGTTCGTCTCGCCGATCCCGTACGTCGACCTGCAGCAGATGCTCGACGAAGCCGCGCCGTGGGGCATCCTCGGCTACGAGAAGGCCGCCTACGCCGACGGGTTCAGCGACGAGGTCATCGACGTCATCGCGGACTTCCTGCCGCGCAAGACGTCGCCGATGTCCATCATGCCGGTCTTCTCGCTGCACGGGGCGTTCACGGAAGCCGCCGAAGACGCGACGGCGTTCGGCGGGCCGCGGCGGGCGAGCCTCGTCGTGAACATCACCTCGATCGCCGCGGAGCCGGAGCCGTTCGCCGCGGACCGCGCCTGGGTGCGGGAGTTCTGGGCGGCGCTGGTGCCGTACTCGTCGAACACGGCGGGCTACGTCAACTTCATGGCGGAGTACGAAGCGGACCGCGTCCGGACGTCGTACGGCGCCGGGAAGTACGAGCGGCTGGCCCGGATCAAGGCGCAGTACGACCCGCGCAACGTCTTCCACCACAACGCGAACATCCCGCCCGCGCGGTGAGGCGTCAGCCGGCGATGCCGGCCCGGTAGGCGAAGGCGACCGCCTGCGCGCGATCGCGCAGCCCGGCCTTGGTGAACAGGTGGTTCACGTGGGTCTTGACGGTCGCCTCGCTCACCACCAGGGTGCGCGCGATCTCGGTGTTGGACAGCCCCGCCGCGATCAGGCGCAGCACCTCGATCTCGCGCGCGGTCAGGCCTTCGATCTCCTTGACCCTCTTGGGTGTGCTGCGGGTGGCGGCTTCGACGAGCCGCCGCTGCAGCTCGCCGTCCACTGTGGACTGGCCGGCGGCGGCCGAGCGCAGCGCCCGCGCGATGGACTCGGCGTCGGCGTCCTTGGTGAGGAACCCGCGGGCGCCGGCGCGCAGCGCGGCCAGCAGCGACTCGTCGTCGGCGTAGGTGGTGAGCACGACGACCTCGGTGCCCGGGTGCCCGGCGCGGATCCGTTCGGTGGTCTCGACGCCGTCGCAGCGCGGCATCCGCAGGTCGACCAGCACGACGTCGGGGTGGTGCTCGGCGACGAGGTCGAGCGCGGCGAGCCCGTCGGCGGCGGCGCCGACCACTTCGACCCCGGGCAGCAGCCCGAGCAGCGTGACCAGGCCTTCCCGGACCACCGCCTGGTCGTCGGCCAGCACGACGCGCAGCGTCACGCCGGCACCGTCAGGTGAATCCGCCATCCGTCCTCCCCCGGCCCGCTCTCCAGCTTTCCGTCGAGCAGCGCGACCCGTTCGCCCATCCCGCGCAAACCGTAGCCTGCCGCGGGCGCGTCCGGCGGGCGCCTGCCCTGGCGGTCGGCCACGGTCAGCCGCACCGATCCGTCGGCGTAGTCCAGCTTGACGTCGACTTCGGCGTGCGCCGCGTGCTTGCGGGTGTTGGCCAGCGCCTCCTGCACCGCGCGGACCAGCGCGGTGCCGACCGCCGCGTCGAGCTCGCGCGGCTCGCCCTCGACGGTCAGGTCCGCCCGGGCCCCGCTGTCGAGCCGGTACGCGGCCAGGAGGTCCGCGATCGTGCGTTCGACCCCGACGGCGTCCTCGCGCAGCGCGGCCACCGCTTTCCGCGCCTCGGCCAGGCCTTCCGACGCCAGCGTCTGCGCCCGTTCGATCTGCGCGACGGCGTCCGGGCTCGCCCCGTCGCGCACCAGCATCAGCCGCGCGCCCTGCAGGTTCAGCGAGAGGCCGGCCAGCGAGTGCGCGAGGACGTCGTGCAGCTCGCGGGCGATGCGGGTGCGTTCGGCGAGGGCGGCCGCGCGCGCGTGCTCCTCGGTGGCCGTCTGCGCGCGGGCCAGCGCCAGCTCGGTCTGCTCGATGCGCGCGAGCCGGGCGCGCCGGTTCAACCCCATCAGCACGATCACGGCGAGGGCCGCGTACGTCGACAGGGCGCTTTCCCAGAGGTCGTGGCGGGTCACCCAGACCGCGGTGATCATCGCGGCGGTCAGCGCGACCGCCAGCACGATCGGCACCGGGGACTGCCGCAGCACCACGAAGAACGTCGTGCTGAACATCGCGACCGACGCCCAGCTGCCCGGCAGGACCACCCACAGCCCGCCCGCGGACGCGATCACGGCGAGCGCCAGGACCGCCGACGGCGTCCGAGCGCCGAGGTCGTGGATCCACGGCATCGGGATCGACAGGGCGAGGGTGACCCCGATCAGCACCCAGGCGAGCGCGTCCGCGCGGGGCATCGCGGTGACCATCGGCACCGCGATGAGCGCCCAGCGCAGCCAGCCCTGTGCCGGGGGGAACCGGGCTCGTCGGGTCGTCATCCGGGCATCCTCCGCGGGGGCTTGTACGGAAAATGTACCGACGCGGGCTTCGCTTCGGGTGTCAAGATGTCCCCTTTGCCAGGAGGTTCCCCCATGTCCAGGTTGCGACGGCTCGCCCTGCTCGCCGCCGCCGCGGCGCTGCCCGCGCTCGGCCTCACCCTCGCCGGCCAGGCCACCGCGTCGGCCGCGCCCAACTTCCAGGTGCCGTTCAAGTGCGGGGTCACCGTGACCGCGGCGACGTTCAGCGGCCACAGCCCGGCCTACTCCGTCGACTTCCAGAAGTCGGGCATCACCGGCATGCCGGTGCTCGCGTCGGCCGGCGGCACGGTGACGCGGGTGGCGGACGAGGGCAGCGACAGCTACGGCAAGTGGATCGAGCTGGACCACGGCGGCGGCTGGCGCACCCGGTACGCGCACCTGTCGGCCCAGGAGGTCTCGGTCGGGCAGTCGGTCGCCGGCGGCAAGGAGATCGGCAAGGCGGGCGCGACCGGCGGGGTCACCGGGCCGCACCTGCACTTCGAAGAGCGGCTCGACGGTGTGGTGCAGAAGGCGAAGCTGAACGGCGTCGCCGTGCCGTACTACGGGCACACGGACTTCACGAGCAAGAACGGCTGCGGCGGCAACCCGTACTCGGCCGGCGAGGTCTGCGGCGACGGCTTCTCCGTCGTCGACCAGCAGGCGCTGGCGAACTCGTCGGGCACGGCCTACCTGCTGTACAACGCCTCGACCAAGGCGAACTGCGTGACGACGCTGAAGGCGACGTCGCTCGGCACGGCCAGCCCCGTCTCGGCCTTCCTCGAGGTGCAGGGTTCGGCGCGGGTGACCGATTCCGGCAGCTTCACCTACTACGCCGGGCCGGTGAAGAAGACCGCCGAAGCCACCTGCGTGAAGTGGGGCGGCTCGGTCGGCAGCAACACCTACGAGAGTGCGTTCGAGCACTGCGGCTGAGCCGCGCCGGTCGGTGGGGCCGGGCAGCATAGCCCGCCCCACCGACAGGAATGCCCCACCCGGCCGGCGCCGGGCCGGTTCCGTCCACATCGGCCCGGCCCATCCACAGATTTGCCGCCACCGCCCCAGCCGGCCCCGTTCTGCCCCACGGTGGAGGCATGACCACTTCCACCCCGGCCGGCCGGGCGCCGGTCAGCATCCGGGAGCCGGCGCAGCTGCTGGCCGCGCTCCCGTACCTGATCGGGTTCCGGCCCGAGAACTCCGTCGTCCTGCTCGGCCACCGGGCTCCCGAGGGCACCCGCCTGGGCCTAGTGCTGCGCGGTGATCTCCCGCGCCCCGAGGACCGGGTCCGCCAGGCCCGGGCGCTCGCCCCGCGGTTCGCCGCGGGGGCGCACCTCGGCGTCACGCTGGTGGTCGTCGGCGGGAGGCGAAGACCCGGGAACCCGCCTCCGCACGCGGGTTTCGTCTCGGAACTGGCGGACGCGCTGGGCGACTGCGGCCTCCCGGTCCTGCACGCGATGTGGGCCGCCGGCATCACGGAAGGCGCTCCCTGGGGCTGCTACGCGGACGCGGACTGCGGCGGCTCACTACCGGATCCCCGCACGACCGTGACGGCGGCGGTCGCCACCGAGGGCGGCACGGTGGCGTTCGGCAGCCGCGACGAGCTGGCGGCCCTGCTCGCCCCACGATCACCGGAAGCCATCGCCCGCCGGACGCGGTCGGTTTCGTCGCCCTGGCCGGAGGCGGCCCGCATCGCCGACGCGGCCTCGGTGATCCGCGCGGCGTTCGACCGTCAGCGCCGGGGCGAAGGCCCCCCGACGGACGAAGAGGCCGTGCAGCTGGCCGGTGCCCTGACGGTCTCCGAAATCCGCGACGTGTGCCTGGCGATGGCGGTCCCACCGCTCACCCCGGCGGCCCGAGAGGCCGAGCGCCTCTGGCTGACCCTGGTCCGCGAACTCCCGGCCCCGGAACGAGCGGAAGCGGCGGCCCTGCTGGGCTACACGGCCTACATGCGCGGCGACGGTGCCTTCGCGGGCATGGCACTGGAGAACGCGCTGGAGGCGGATCCGGGCCACGTCCTGGCCGGGCTGTTGATGACGGTGCTGAGCCGGGGAATGCCCCCGGAGCAGCTGCTGGGCCTGGCCATGACGGCCGACCCGGGGGAAACGTCCGGCTTCGGCCTTGCCCCACCGGGTTCCGAGGCGGAGCACGCGGCATAGGCCACGGCGTTGGATGCTGGCCGCGCTCGGCTAGGCGAGCGTCGCGATTGGACGGTGGGCAGCCGGCGTCCGCCTGCCGGCCGAACTACCCGCCGCCCGCCTCGATGTCCTTGCCGCTGCCCTCGGCGACCCCGGTCGCGACCGGAGAGCTGTCGGCCGGGCAGCAGGTCTCCCGGCGACCCGGCGTGGGAGCCGTTGGCCGGGCAGCGAATCTCCGGCGGCCCCGCCGTGCGAGCTGTCGGCCGGTCCGCTGGTGTCGAGCCTTCGGTGCGGGCAGGCCGCGAGGCCTACCCGCCGGCCCGATTCAGCCGCGCCGGGCCTGGGTGAACTCCCAGGCGTCCCGCACGATGCCGGTCAGCTCGGTCCGTTCCGGCTTCCAGCCGAGCTCCTCGCGGGCCCGGTCGCTGGCGGCGACGAGCACCGACGGGTCGCCCGCGCGACGCGGGGCCACCGCGGCCGGCACCGGGTGGCCGGTCACCTCGCGACAGGCCTCGATCACCTCGAGCACGGAGAACCCCGTGCCGTTGCCCAGGTTGTAGATGCGGTGCTCACCCGCGGTGGCGTGCTTCAGCGCCAGCAGGTGCGCGTCCGCGAGGTCCACGACGTGGATGTAGTCGCGGACCGCGGTGTGGTCGGGCGTCGGGTAGTCGTCGCCGAAGATCTGGATGCGCTCACGGTCGCCCGTGGCGACCTGGAGAACGAGAGGAATGAGATGGGTTTCCGTGGCGTGGCGCTCACCGAAGGCGCCGTACGCGCCCGCGACGTTGAAGTAACGCAGGCTCACCGCGGCCAGGCCGTGCGCACCGGCGAAGCTGGTGATCGCGGCGTCGATGGCGAGCTTCGTGGCGCCGTAGGTGTTGGTCGGCCGGGTCGGCGCGGACTCCGGGATCGGCGACTGCTCCGGTTCGCCGTACGTCGCCGCGGTCGAGGAGAACACCAGCCGGGGCGTGCCGTGCTCCTGCATCGCCTCGAGCAGGCGCAGCGACGTGACGACGTTGCCTTCCCAGTACTTCGCCGGCTCGGCCATCGACTCGCCGACCAGCGACTTGGCCGCGAAGTGCAGCACGCCGTCGAAGCCCTCGCGCAGCAGGCTGCCGGCCACCTCGGCGGCGTCGCCCTCGATGAACCGCGCGTCCGGGTGGACGGCGTCGGCGTGCCCGGTGGACAGGTTGTCGACGACGGTGACCTGGTGCCCGGCTTCGACCAGCCGGGCGGTGCAGACGCTGCCGACGTACCCGGCGCCGCCCGTCACGACCAGTTTCAGGGCGTTGCTCTGCTCCGACACATCCAGGCCTTCCTGCCGAGGGTGGTGACTGTGTGCATCAGTCTTCCCCCTCGCCGACGCGCGGGTCCGCCCGGGGGTTGCCCCGGACGGACCCGCGCGGCGTCAGAGCGTGTCGCGGCCGGCGCCGCGGGACGGCACCGCCGTGAACATCCGCGGCCGCCGGTAGCCGGCCTTTTCGTACGCCGCCTCGACGGCCGCCTTGACCCCGTCGAGGTCGGCGTCGCGGACCAGCGCGATCGCCGAGCCGCCGAAGCCGCCGCCGGTCATCCGCGAGCCGAGGGCACCGGCCTCGCGGGCCGAGTCGACCGCGAGGTCCAGCTCGGCCGTGGAGATCCGGTAGTCGTCGCGCATGCTGACGTGCGAGGCGTCCAGGTACGGGCCGATGTCGGCCAGCCGCCCGGCGCGCAGCAGCTCGACCGTCTCGAGCACCCGCTGGTTTTCGGTGACGACGTGCCGCACCAGCGGCACCAGGTCCTCGGGCAGCCGGTCGAGGGCGTCGGCGAGACCTTCGACGGTGACGTCGCGCAGCGCCTTCACCCCGAGCAGCTCGGCCGCCCGCTCGGTGCCGCGGCGGCGCTCGCCGTACCCGCCCTCGGCGTGCGAGTGCTTCGTGCGGGTGTCCATGATCAGCACCTGCAGCCCGGCCTCGGCCAGCCCGAACGGCACCTGCTCCTGCTCGCCCGAGCGCACGTCGAGGAACAGGACGTGGGACTCGGAGCAGCAGAGCGACGCCGTCTGGTCGAGCAGGCCGGTGGGGGCGCCGACGAAGTCGTTCTCGGAGCGCTGCACCCACCGCGCCACCTGGGGCCGGGTCGGGACGCGCTCGCCGGGGCCGTCCAGTTCCAGGCCGGCCAGGCCCAGCAACGCCAGCGACACCGCGCACTCGAGCGCGTGGGAGGAGGACAGGCCCGCCCCCGACGGGACGTCCCCGGCGATGACCAGGTCGGCCCCGTTCGCGAAGCCCTGATCGCGCAGCACCCAGGCGACCCCCGCCGGGTACGCGGCCCACCCGTCGACCGTGCCCGGCGCCAGGTCGGCGATCTTGAGCTCGCCGGAGCGCTGGAGCTGGCCGTCGTCGCCCAGGGTGGCCACGGACAGCACCCCGTCCTCACGGGGCGACGCCGCCGCGGCCAGGCGGTGCGGCAGGGCGAACGGCAGCACGAAGCCGTCGTTGTAGTCGGTGTGCTCGCCGATCAGGTTGACCCGGCCCGGCGCCGACCAGACGCCGGCGGGCGCGCCGCCGTGGACCGTGCGGAACGCCGCCACGGCCTCCGAAGCGGGGCTCACCTGGCCTGCGCCAGGACGGCGTGCAGCGCGGAGCTGGCGACCTGGGCGGTGGTGTCCCCGCCGGTGACCTCGATGGTGCCGCCGTTGGCCTTGCCGATGGTGACCGTGCCGCCCGGCACGATGCCGACCGACTTGAGCTCGGTCATCAGCGACTCGTCCAGCTGGACGTGCTCGGCGATGCGCCGGATCTCGACGCGGCCGCCGCCGGTGCGGGCGAACTCGTCGAGCCGGACCAGGTCGGCCTCCGCGGGGGGCGCCGGGTCGCCGTCGCCCAGCTTGTCCAGGCCGGGGATCGGGTTGCCGTAGGGAGAGGTGGTCGGGTGGTCGAGCAGCTTGACCAGCTTGCGCTCGACGGCCTCGCTCATCACGTGCTCCCACCGGCACGCCTCGTTGTGGACGTGCTCCCACTCGAGCCCGATGACGTCGACGAGGAGGCGTTCGGCCAGGCGGTGCTTGCGCATGACGGCGATGGCCAGTTCGCGGCCGTGGTCGGTCAGCTGGAGGTGCCGGTCGTCGGCCACCACGACCAGCCCGTCGCGTTCCATCCGGGCGACGGTCTGGCTCACGGTCGGGCCGCTCTGCTGCAGGCGCTCGGCGATGCGGGCGCGCAGCGGAACGACACCCTCTTCTTCGAGCTCGTAGATAGTACGTAAGTACATCTCGGTGGTGTCGATGAGATCGTTCACGCTGTCCCCTTCGTCCGCGTTGCTCATCGTAGTCGTTGACCCCGACGGCGGCGGCGGCCCTTGGGGATAACAACTCGCCGGTGACGGATATGTCCGCACCCCGGCGCGGCCGGACGCGCGGCCGCTGGAAGATGGGAGGCATGCGTCCGCTGATCAGCACCACCGACCTCGCCGCCGCGCTGGCCGGCCCGGCCGGGGACCGGCCCGTCGTCCTCGACGTCCGCTGGCGGCTCGCCGGCCCGCCCGGCGCCGACTCCTACCGCGAGGGCCACGTGCCCGGCGCGGTGTTCACCGACCTCGACCGCGTGCTCGCCGGCGAGCCGGGCGAGGGCGGCCGGCACCCGCTGCCCGACCCCGCCGACCTGCAGCGCGACCTCCGCGCGGCCGGGGTGCGGGCGGGCGCGCCGGTCGTGGTCTACGACGACGCCGACGGCTCGGTGGCCGCGCGGGCGTGGTGGCTGCTGCGCTGGGCCGGGCACGACGAGGTGGCGGTACTCGACGGCGGTTACGCCGCGTGGACGGCCGGTGGCCACCCGGTCAGCACCGAGCCGGCGCGCCCGGAACCGGGCGACATCACGGTCCGGCCGGGCGGGATGCCGGTCCTCGACGCCGACGAGGCCGCCGCCCTGGCGCGGGACGGCCTGCTGCTCGACGCTCGCGCGACCCCGCGCTACACGGGCGAGACGGAGCCGGTCGACCCGCGGGCCGGGCACATCCCGGGCGCGGTCAACGCCCCGTTCGCGGCCCACACCACGGACGAAGGCCGCTGGCGCACGCCCGAGGAGCTGGCCGCCAGGTTCGCGGACCTGGGCCTGCGCCCGGGCGAGCCGGTCGCCGCGTACTGCGGTTCCGGGGTGACGGCCAGCTCGGTGGTGCTCGCCCTGGAACTGGCGGGCCACCCGGGCGCAGGCCTGTACGCGGGCTCGTGGTCCCACTGGTCCCGCGACCCCGAACGCCCAGCGGCGACGGGCGGCCTCCCCGGCTGAGCACCGGCGAGCGGGCGGGGCGACCTGCCCGGCTGAGCACCGCCGGGCGGCCTGCGTGGCCGCGAACCGGCAGGGCAACCTCCCACCTGAGCACCGCGGGCGGCTTGACTCGTCGGCCACGAGCCTGGCCGCGGGAACAGCCGCCCCGCTCCCGGGGGGCTACCGGACTGGCTGAGCCGCCGCCGGAGTACAGCCCGCCCCGGGCGGGGCTGTACTCCGGCGAACGGAGTGCGCCGCCGTCCGCGGCGAGCTGCCGGCCATCGCGGACCTGTGCGCTCGGCAACCCGGCGCACCGAGCCCCCGCCGCGCCGGCCAGCTGCCGCCGCCCTCGCCGGACCAGCCCGGGCCCGGCAACTTCCGGTCCACGCGTTCCCCCGATCGGCACTAGAGTCGAGCGCATGTCGCCGGCCGTCGTTTGGGACTCCGCCCTTCTCGGTTATGACCTGGGCGGGGACCACCCGTTCAACCCCGTCCGGCTGGAGCTCACCGTCCGGCTGGCCACCGAGCTCGGGGTGCTCGACGGGGCCGAGCTGCTGGTCCCGACCGCCGCCGGGGATGAAGAGCTCCTGCGGATCCACGCCCCCGAGTACCTCGCCGCCGTGCGGGAGGCGCCGCTCGTCGGGTGGGATGTCGGGCACGGGCTCGGCACTGCCGACAACCCCGTCTTCCCCGACATGCACGACGCCTCCGCGCTGGTCGTCGGCTCGACGCTGCTGGCCGCCCGCAAGATCGCCGAGGGCGAGGCCACCCGCGCGGTCAACATCGCCGGCGGCCTGCACCACGCGATGCGCGACCAGGCGTCCGGCTTCTGCGTCTACAACGACTGCGCCGTCGCCATCTCGTGGCTGCTCGACCACGGCTTCGACCGCATCGCCTACATCGACACCGACGTCCACCACGGCGACGGCGTCCAGGCCGCCTTCTACGACGACCCCCGCGTGCTCACCATCTCGATGCACCAGCACCCCTTCACGCTCTGGCCGGGCACCGGCTACTCCGCCGAGACCGGCCGCGGGAAGGCCGACGGCACCGCGGTCAACGTCCCGCTGCCGCCGCGCACGCGGGACCCGGGCTGGCTGCGCGCGTTCAACGCCGTCGTCCCCTCGCTGCTGGCCGACTTCGAGCCGCAGCTGCTGTTCACCCAGTGCGGCGTCGACTCGCACGAAGAGGACCCCCTGGCCGACCTCTCCCTGAGCGTCGACGGGCACCGCACCATCTACGCCACCCTCCGCGACCTCGCCGAGACCTACGCCGGCGGCAAGTGGATCGCCGTCGGCGGGGGCGGGTACCAGCTGATCCGCGTGGTCCCGCGGTCGTGGACGCACCTGATCGCCACCGTCCTCGACCGGGACGTCGACCCGGCGACGCCGTTGCCGCCCGGCTGGGTCTCCACCGTGAGCAAGGCCGCGCCGCACGCCGAGCTCCCGCAAACCATGTCCGACGACCGCGACACGGAGTTCAAGCCGTGGGGCGACGGCGAGGACGACCCGGTCGACATCGCCGTCCGGGACACCCGCCGCGCCGTCTTCCCGTTGCACGGCCTCGATCCGGACGACCCCAGGGACTGACCATGGCGGGACGGGACCCCTTCGACTACCCCCGCGACTGGGAGGCCGACGTCGTGCTGTCCGACGGCGGCACGGTCCACCTGCGCCCGGTCGTCCCCAGCGACGCCGACGGCCTGGTCGCCTTCCACGCCAAGCTCTCGGAGCGCACGCGCTACTTCCGCTACTTCGGCGCCTACCCGCGGATCCCGGAGAAGGACCTGAAGCGGTTCTCCACGGTCGACCACCACGACCGGGTCGCGTTCGCCGCGTTCCTGGGCGACGACATCGTGGCCGTCGGCCGGTACGAACGGCTCGACGACGGGCCGTCGGCGGAGGTCGCCTTCGTCGTGAGCGACGTCCACCAGGGCCGCGGGCTCGGCTCGATCCTGCTGGAGCACCTCGCCGCGGCCGCGTCCGAGTGCGGGCTGCGCCGGTTCGTCGCCGAGGTGCTCGCCGAGAACGCCGCCATGGTGCGGGTCTTCCGCGACGCCGGCTACCAGGTCAGCCGCGAGTTCGAGGAAGGCGTGCTGCACCTGGAGTTCGACATCGACCCGACCGAGGAGTCCCTCGCCGTCGCGCGGTCCCGGGAGCAGGCGGCCGAGGCGCGCAGCGTGCACAACCTGCTGCACCCCACCTCGGTCGCGGTGATCGGCGCGTCCGCCGAGCCGGGCAAGGTCGGCCACGTCGCCTTCGTGAACCTCCTGGCCGCCGCGTTCACCGGCACCGTCTACCCGGTCAACCCGGAGCACCACGCCATCCGGGGCGTCCGCGCGTACCCGTCGGTGCTGGACATCCCGGACCCGGTCGACCTGGCCGTGGTCGCGGTGCCCGCCGAGGCCGTCGAGTCCGTTTTGGACGCGTGCCTGGCCAAGGGCGTGAAGACGCTGCTGATCCTGTCCAGCGGGTTCGCCGAAGCGGGCCCGCACGGCCTGCACGCCGAGCTGCGGCTGGTCGGCGAGGCGCGGGCGCACGGCATGCGCGTGGTCGGCCCGAACGCGCTCGGCGTGCTGAACACCGCGCCCGGCATCCGGCTGAACGCCACGCTCGCGCCGCGGCTGCCCGGCCGCGGTCGCACGGGGTTCTTCTGCCAGTCCGGCGCGCTCGGCACCGCGATCCTCGCCGACGCCGAGTCGCGCGGCCTCGGCCTGTCGACGTTCGTCTCGGCCGGCAACCGCGCCGACGTCTCCGGCAACGACCTGCTCCAGTACTGGGAGACCGACCCGGACACCGACCTCGTCCTGCTGTACCTCGAGTCCTTCGGCAACCCGCGCAAGTTCGCGCGGCTGGCCAGGAGGCTCGCGCGGACGAAGCCGATCGTCGCGGTGAAGTCGGGGCGCCACGCGGTCCGCCCGCAGCTGGCGGCGACGTCGACCGAGATCGACGAGGCCAGCGTCCAGGCGCTGTTCGAGCAGGCCGGCGTCGTGCGGGTGGAGTCGCTGGCCCAGCTGTTCGACACCGCGCTCGTGTTCGCCCACCAGCCGCTGCCCGCCGGCCCGCGGGTGAGCATCGTCGGCAACTCCAGCGCGATCGGGCTGCTGGCCGCCGACACCGCGCGGATGCAGGGGCTGCGGCTCGCGTCCGATCCCGTGGACGTCGGCCCGCAGGCCGGGCCGGACGACTTCGCCAAGGCGGTCCGCGAGGCCCTCACCTCGCCGGACACCGACGCGCTGGTCGTGGTGTTCGCCCCGCCGATCGCGATCCCCGGCACCGCGTACGCGCGCGCCCTGCGGGAGACCGTCGTCGAACTCGGGCAACGAAAACCGATCGTCTCGACGTTCCTCGCCGCCGAAGGCGTGCCCCACGAACTCGCCGTCCTCTCCGGCGACGGCGTGCCGACGCGCGGTTCGATCCCGTCGTACTCGAGCCCCGAACGCGCGGTGACGGCGCTCGCGCGGGTCGTCCGGTACGCCGCGTGGCGGCAGCGCCCGCAGGGCACGCTCGTGCGGCCGGGCGGGATCCACACCGAGCAGGCGCAGGGCCTCGTCCGCGAGCTCCTGGACTCCGAAAGCGGGAAGACGACGCTGCTTTCGGACACCGACGTCGTACGGCTGCTCGGCTGCTACGGCATCGACGTCGTCCCGTTCCGGGTGGTGTCCACTGTGGACGAGGCGGTCGCGGCGGCGGCCGAGCTGGGCTACCCGGTGACGCTCAAGGCGGTCGACGAGCGGCTGCGCGGCCGTCCCGACCTGGCGGGGGTGCGGCTCGACCTGTCCTCGCCGGATTCGGTGCGCACCGCGTACTCGACGCTGCGGGAGATCTCCCACGACGACGACGTGTACGTCCAGCGGATGGCGCCGAAGGGCCTGTCGTGCGTGATCGGGCTGCAGGACGATCCGTCGTTCGGCACGCTCGTGTCGTTCGGGCTGTCCGGGCTGGTCAGCACCCTGCTCGGGGACCGGGCCTACCGGGCGGTGCCGGTCACCGACGTCGACGCGGCCACCCTGGTGCGCGAGCCGCGGACGGCGCCGCTGCTCACCGGCTACCGCGGCGACGAGCCCGCCGACCTCGCCGCGCTGCAGGACATGGTGCTGCGCGTGGCCGCGCTGGCGGAGGACAACCCGGAGGTGCGGTCGCTGGTGCTCGACCCGATCCTGGCCTCGCCGGACGGCGCCTTCGTCGCCAACGCGCGGCTGGTCCTGGGCGCGCCGCCGTCGCGGCCCGACACCGGCCCCCGCCGGCTGCGCGCGATCAACCCCGTGGACTGACCGTGTCCCCGCTGACCGCGTTGCTCACCCGGCACGTCGAGGCCGGGGACGTGCCGGGCGCGGTGGCGCTCGTGGCGCACGGCGAGCAGGTCGAGGCGTCGGCCGTGGGCTCCGCCGACGCCGGGGGCACCCTGCCGATGGCGCGGGACGCGCTGTTCCGCATCGCCTCGCTGACCAAGCCGATCACGGCCGCGGCGGTCCTGCTGCTCGTCGACGAAGGGGAGCTCGCGCTCGACGACCCGGTGGCGCGGTGGCTGCCGGAACTGGCGTCGCCGGTGGTCGTCCGGACGCCGGCCGGGCCGGTCGACGACGTCGTGCCCGCCGTCCGCCCGATCACCGTCGCCGACCTGCTGACCTCCCGCTGCGGGTACGGTCTCGCGGCCGACCCGGCGCTGCCCGCGGCCGACCTGCTGCTCCAGGTGGCGGGCCGGCCGGCCGCGTCCCCGCGCGCCGTGCCGCCGGACGAGTGGCTGGCGGCGCTGGCGCAGGTGCCGCTGCTGCACCAGCCGGGCGAGGCGTGGCTCCACGACACCAGCTCGGACCTGCAGGGCGTGCTGATCGCGCGCGTGTCGGGCCGTCCGCTGCCGGAGTTCCTGGCCGAGCGGCTGTTCGAGCCGCTGGGCATGGCCGACACCGGGTTCGCCGTGCCGACCGCCGCGCTGGGCCGGTTCACCAGCGCCTACCGACGCGGCGAGGACGGGTTCCGGCTGATCGACTCGCCGGAGGGCCGGTGGAGCGGGCCGCCGCCGTTCCCGTCCGGGGCGGGCGGGCTCGTCTCGACGGCGGACGACCTCCTAGCCTTCGCCCGGTTCCTGCTGGCCGAAGGCACGGCCGGTGACCACCGCCTGCTGACGCCGGAGTCGGTGCACCGGATGAGGACCGACCACCTGACCCCGGCCCAGCGGGCGGCGGCGCGCCCGTTCCTGCGCGGCCAGGGCTGGGGGTACGGCGGCTCGGTCGACGTCGAGGCGAAGGAGCCGTGGGAGGTGCCGGGCCGCTACGGCTGGGCCGGCGGCGCGGGAACGGCGTGGCACGTGATCCCGTCGACGGGCACCGCGACGGTGCTGCTGACCCAGGTCGAGCCGGCCGGCCCGGACCCGACCCCGCTGATGCGCGGGTTCTGGACCTACGCGGCGGCCTAGCCCGGCTGTCCGGGGTCGGCCGCGAGGAGGTCTCCGAGGGCCAGGAGCTGGGGGGTGGCCGGGCCGAGCAGGAATTCCAGGCGCTTCGCCGCCACGAAGTACCGGTGCACGACGTGGTCGACGTCGATGCCGACGCCGCCGTGGACGTGGACCGTCGTGTGGGCCACCCGGTGGCCCGCCTCCGCTGCCCAGAACTTGGCCGTCGCCACCGCCTCCGCCGCCGGGAGGTCCGAGACCAGCCGCCACGCCGCCTGCAGCGACGTCAGCCGCACCGCCTCGACGTCGACGTACGCGTCCGCGAGACGCTGCCGGACCGCCTGGAACCCGCCGATGACGTGGTCGAACTGCTTGCGCTCGGCCGCGTACGCCGCCGTCAGCTCCAGGGCCCGCTCGACGACGCCGAGCTGCTGCGCGCACGCCCCGGCCGTCCCGCGCAGGCGCAGCCATTCGCCGATGTCGCCCAGCGACGTCCCCGGCACGCCGGAGAGTTCCAGCAGGCAAGCGTCCGCGTGGTCGGTCGTCCGCTGCGGCCGCACCGAGACCCCGGACGCGGCCGCGTCGACGAGGAAGACCTCCTCGGCCGCGGCCACGAGAAAGCCGTGGGCGAACGCGCCGAACGCGACCGCGGGCTGCGAACCGGACAGAAGGCCGTCCGAGACGGTGAAGCCGGTCAGGGCCACCGCTAGAACGCGTTCTCCCCGCAGGACCGGCAGCACCCAGCGGTCCACCAGCTCCGGCGTGCCGAACTCCGCCAGCGCCGACGCCGCCATCGTGATCGACGGCAGGTAGGGGACCGCGGCCACCGCGCGGCCGATCTCGGTGAGCACCGCGCACTGCTCCAGCAGGCCGAACCCGCCGCCGCCGAGCGACGACGGCAGCGCCGCGTCGAGCACGCCCGCCTGCCCGAGCGCCGTCCACAAAGGAGCGTCGAAGCCGCCCGTGCCGTGCGGGTCGTGGGTGACCTTGTCGGCGAGGATCCGCCGGGTCAGCGCGGCGAGGTCGGCCAACGCTTCGGAAGGGGTGAAGTCCATGGACGCTCCTAGCGCGTGACGGGCAGGCCGAGGGCGGTCGCGGCGATCATGTCCCGCTGGATCTCGTTGGTGCCGCCGCCGAAGGTGAGGATCAGCGCGGACCGGTGCAGCCGCTCGATCCGCCCGGCCAGCAGCGCGCCCGGCGAGCCTTCGCGGACGACGGCCGCCGCGCCGAGCACCTCCATCAGCAGCCGGTAGGCCTCGATCGCGAATTCCGTGCCGTACACCTTCGTCGCCGACGCCTCCGCCGGGCCGAGCTCGCTCGCCGCGGCCGCCCAGGCGATCCGCCAGTTCCGCAGCTTCAGGTACTCCGCGCCGGCGTGCACCCGCGCGAGGTGCAGCCGCACCCATTCGTGCTCGATGACGCCGGTCTCCTTCGCCCACGCCAGCACGTCGGCCAGGGCCTTGCGGACCGGCGCCGACGACGTCAGCGCGACGCGCTCGTGGTTGAGCTGGTTGGTGATCAGCGGCCAGCCCGCGTTCTCCTCGGCGACGCGCGCCGACACCGGCACCCGGACGCCGTCGTAGTAGGTCGCGCTCGTCCCGGCGCCCGCGACCGTGTGGACCTTCGTCCACGAAAACCCGGGAGAAGACGTCGGCACGATGAGGATCGACAGGCCGCGGTGCTTCTTCGCCGAAGGATCGGTGCGGACCGCGAGCCAGACGTAGTCGGCGTACTCGATCAGGCTGGTCCACATCTTCTGCCCGGTGACGACGTACTCGTCGCCGTCGCGCTCGGCGCGCGTCCGCAGCGACGCGAGGTCGGTGCCGGCCTCCGGCTCGGAGTAGCCGATCGAGAAGTGCAGCTCGCCGGCGGCGATCTTCGGCAGGTAGAACGCCTTCTGCTCGTCGGTGCCGTAGCGCATGATGGTCGGCCCGACGGTGTTCACCGTGAGGAACGGGACCGGCACCCCGGCGATCGCCGCCTCGTCGGTGAAGATGAGCTGGTCGAGCATCGGCCGGCCCTGCCCGCCGTGCTCCCGCGGCCAGCCCAGCGCCAGCCAGCCGTCCTTGCCCAGCTGGCGGACGATCTCCTTGTAGGCCAAGCCGTCGCCGTACTCGCCGCCGCCCGAGCGGAGGCCGTCGCGTCGCTCGGGCGTCATCAGCTCGGCGAAGTACTCCCGGAGCTCGGCCGCCAGCGCGCGCTGCTCCGGTGTGTAGTCGATCCGCACCCGTCACCCCGATCCGGCGTTATACTAGAACCTGTTCTAGTTGTACCAGGACTCACGCGGCGGAGGAAGCATGGAGATCGGGGTCGACCGCTCGCTCTGCGAGGCGAACGCGGTGTGCGTGGGGTTCGCGCCGGACGTCTTCGACCTGGACGACGACGAAGAACTCGTCATCCGGCCCGGCGCGGTGCCCGACGACCAGGTAGAACGTGTTTCCGATGCCGTCAAGGGCTGTCCGAAGAACGCCCTGTTCATCGTCGGTTAGCACCGTTCACTGAAAAGCTTGCTCTGAACGAGAACAGATTCTACTGTAGGTCGCCAGATCCGGGACTCGATGAGGAGGCCTCGCGTGAGCCTGACCGGCAGGACAGCGATCGTCACGGGCGCCGCCGCGGGACTGGGCCGGGCCGAAGCGCTCGCCCTGGCCGCCCGGGGCGCCACCGTCGTCGTCAACGACGTCAGCGAGCCGAAGGACGTCGTCGGCGAGATCGAGGCGGCCGGCGGCCAGGCCGTCGCGGTCGCCGGTGACGTCGGGGAGCGGGCCACCGCCGACGCGCTCGTCGGCGCCGCGCTCGACCTCGGCGGGCTGGACATCGTGGTCAACAACGCGGGCGTGCTGCGCGACCGGATGCTGTTCTCGATGTCCGACGACGACTGGGACACCGTGCTCCGGGTCCACCTGCGCGGTCACTTCCTGTTGTCCCGCAACGCCGCGAAGCACTGGCGCGACCGGTCCAAAGCGGACGGCAAGCCGGTGTACGGGCGGCTGGTGAACACGGCGTCCGAGGCGTTCCTCATCGGCTCGCCGGGCCAGCCCAACTACGCCGCGGCGAAGGCGGGCATCACCGCGCTCACCATGTCGGCTGCCCGCAGCCTGGCCAAGTACGGCGTCCGCGCCAACGCGATCTGCCCGCGCGCGCGGACGGCGATGACCGAGGGCGTGTTCGGCGCCGCTCCTGCCGACGGCGCCGATCCGCTCTCGGTCGAGCACGTCGCCCCGTTCGTCGCCTACCTCGCCTCACCCGCGGCCGAGCACGTCAACGGCCAGGTGTTCGTCGTCCACGGCGGCACGGTCGCCCTGGTCGAAGCGCCGCGGATCGAGCGGCGCTGGTCGCTCGACGAGCTCGAGACGTCCGTGAGCGCCTTCTTCGCCGACCGCGACCCCGGCCGGATGTTCGCCGCCACCGAAATCCTGGGAGAGTCATGAGGCTGGACGGGAAGATCGCCCTGATCACCGGCGCCGCGCGCGGGCAGGGCGAGGCCGCCGCCCGCGCGTTCGTCGCCGAAGGCGCGCGGGTGGTGATCGCCGACATCCTGGACGACGAGGGCAAGCAGCTCGCCGCCGACCTCGGTGAAAGCGCCGTCTACCAGCACCTCGACGTCGGCAGCGAGGACGACTGGGCTGCCGCGGTCGAGCGCGCCACCACCGAGTTCGGCGCGCCGGACGTGCTGGTCAACAACGCCGGCATCCTGCATTTCTCGGAGCTCGGCAAGACGACGCTTGCCGATTACGAACGCGTGATCCGGGTGAACCAGATCGGGGCGTTTCTCGGCATGCGCTCGGTCGTTGAACCCATGACCGCCGCCGGCGGTGGCTCCATCGTCAACGTGTCCTCTGTGGAGGGTCTGGCCGGGATGCCGTACCTCGTCGCCTACACCGCGAGCAAGTTCGCGATCCGCGGGATGACCAAGGTCGCGGCGATGGAGCTCGGCAAGAAGCACATCCGCGTCAACTCGGTGCACCCCGGCGCGATCGACACCAAGATGGTCGAGACCGCGGCGGGCGGCCAGAAAGTCGACATGTCGTACGTCGGGAAGAAGGTCGCCCTCCGGCGGGTCGGGCAGCCCGAGGACGTCGCCAAGCTGGTGTTGTTCCTGGCCAGTGACGAGAGCGCGTACTGCACGGGGGCGGAGTTCGTGGCGGACGGCGGGGCGACGGCGACGCATGCCCTCAACTTCTGAAGGAGAACTGCCGAAGCGTGAGTAAACACCGCTAACCAAAAGCGGGAACCGGGTGTGGAGAAGACTCGGAGGTCAATGGCGATCTACTGGGAGGTGTGGTGAGCGGAGGTACTGGCACGCTCCCGGGAACCGCGGCCCTGACCCAGGTCGGCCGGCTCGCGACGCTGTCCTGGGAAGTCCTGCGCGCGATCTTCAAGCGCCCCTTCCAGGCCCGCGAGTGGATCCAGCAGTGCTGGTTCTTCGCCAGCGTCACGATCCTGCCGACCGCACTGGTGGCCATCCCGTTCGGCGCGGTGATCGCGCTGCAGCTCGGCTCGCTGACCGCGCAGATCGGCGCCCAGTCGTTCACCGGCGCGGCCAGCGCGCTGGCGATCGTGCAGCAGGCCAGCCCGCTGATCACGGCGTTGCTGGTGGCCGGCGCCGGCGGCAGCGCGGTGTGCGCCGACATCGGCGCGCGCAAGATCCGCGAAGAGATCGACGCCATGGAGGTCCTCGGCGTCAACCCCATCCAGCGGCTCATCGTGCCGCGGGTGCTCGCCGCGATGGTCGTTTCGGTGCTGCTCAACGGCTTGGTCAGCGTGGTCGGCGTCCTCGGCGGCTACTTCTTCAACGTCGTCCTGCAGGGCGGCACGCCCGGCGCGTACCTCGCCAGCTTCAACGCCTTGGCCCAGGTGCCGGACCTCTGGGTCAGCGAGATCAAGGCGCTGCTGTACGGGTTCGTCGCCGGCGTCGTCGCCGCGTTCCGCGGGCTGAACCCGGCGGGCGGCCCGAAGGGCGTCGGCGACGCCGTCAACCAGGCCGTCGTGATCACGTTCCTGCTGCTGTTCCTGATCAACGTCGTGCTCACCGCGATCTACCTGCGGATCGTCCCGCCGAAGGCCATGTGATGACGGCGGAACCCCTCGACCGCGACCGGACGCTCGAGTACATCGCGCGCCCGGGCCAGAGCCTGGAAGGCCTCGGCAAGCAGCTCGCGTTCGCCGCGAAAGCGCTCGCCTGGTCACCGCGCACGATCCGCCGCTACAGCCGCGAAACGCTGCGGCTGCTCACCGAGGTCTGCTTCGGCACCGGGGGCCTCGCCGTCATCGGCGGCACGCTCGGCGTGATGATCGGGATGACGCTGTTCACCGGCCTCATCGTCGGCCTCCAGGGTTACTCCGCGCTCAACCAGCTCGGCACGGCCGCGCTGACCGGGTTCATCTCGGCCTACTTCAACACGCGCGAGGTCGCGCCGCTGTCGGCCGGGCTCGCGTTGAGCGCGACCGTCGGCTGCGGCTTCACCGCGCAGCTCGGCGCGATGCGGATCTCCGAGGAGATCGACGCGCTGGAAGTCATGGGCGTGCCGAGCATGCCGTACCTGGTCACGACCCGCGTGCTTGCCGGGGTGGCCGCGGTGATCCCGCTCTACGCGGTCGGCCTGCTCTCGAGCTACCTCGCCTCGCGGCAGATCACCATCTGGCTCTACGGCCAGTCCGCGGGCACCTACGACCACTACTTCACGCTGTTCTTGCCACCCGGTGACGTCCTCTGGTCGTTCGGGAAGGTGATCGTGTTCAGCGTGCTCGTGATCCTTTCCCACTGTTATTACGGCTTCAACGCCGGCGGAGGCCCGGCCGGGGTCGGCGTGGCGGTGGGCCGCGCGGTGCGGACGTCGATCGTGCTGATCTCGGTGCTGGACTTCTTCCTCAGCCTGGCGATCTGGGGGGCGAACACCACGGTGAGGATTTCCGGATGAGGCGCGAGCTCTGGCAGCGGCTCCGGTACCAGGTGCTGGGGCTGGCCTTCCTGCTCGTGGCCGCGTTGTTCATCGCGTTCACGCTGGCGGTCTACCACAAGGCTTTCACGCCGGTGACCCTGGTGAAGCTGGAGACCGACCGCGTCGGCAGCCAGCTGCGCACCGGCGGCGACGTCAAGGTCCGCGGCATGCTCGTCGGCGAGGTCCGCTCGGTGCTGGCGAAGGGCGACCACGCCGAGCTGGAGCTGGCCCTCGACCCGGACAAGACGTCCGTCATCCCGGCGAACGTGTCCGCGCGGCTGCTGCCGAAGACGCTCTTCGGCGAGCGGTACGTCGCCCTGCAGCTGCCCGGGAAGAAGGACCGGCCGATCCGGGCGGGAGACGTCATCCCGCAGGACCGCAGCAGCACCGCGATCGAGCTGCAGAAGGTCCTCGACGACGTGATGCCGCTGCTGCAGGCCGTGCAGCCCGAAAAGCTGTCGAGCACGCTCACCGCGGTGGCGACCGCACTCGACGGCCGCGGCAAGCAGCTCGGCCAGACCCTCGCCCAGCTGTCGGACTACCTCGGCAAGCTGAACCCGTCGCTGCCGGACGTCAAGGCCGACATCACCGGCCTGGCGAACGTGGCGGAGACCTACGACAAGGCCGCGCCGGACCTGCTGGAGGCGTTGTCCGACCTGACGACGACGAGCCGCACGATCGTCGAGCAGCGCGACCGGCTCAGCGACCTCTACGCCACCGTCACCGCGGCTTCGGTCGACCTCACGAGCTTCCTGCAGGTCAACAAGGACAACCTGATCCGGCTCACGACGGCGGTCCAGCCGACGCTGGACGTCCTCGCCAAGTACGCGCCCGAGTACCCGTGCCTGATGCGGCAGCTGGCCGAGTCGGTGCCGCGGGCGGAGCTGGCCTTCGGCAAGGGCACCGCGCACCCGGAGGTCAGCCGGGTCACCATCGAGTTCGCCGCGAGCCGCGGGAAGTACCTGCCCGGTGTCGACGAGCCGAAGTACGAGGACAAGCGCGGCCCGCGCTGCTACCCGACGGTCCCGAAGCCCGGGGTGTGGCCGCAGTACCCGCCCGACGGCGCGATCGAGGACGGCTCCAGCAAGCCGGCGCCGCCGAAGTCGCCGGGCGGCGAGCTGCCCGGCCCGGTCACCGCGGGCGGCGGTGCCGTCGGCGGGGACGGCTCGATCGTCGGGTCGGCCTACGAGGACGAGCTGATCGGCCTGCTCGCGTCGCCCGCGCTCGGTGCCGCGCCGGACCAGGTGCCCGGCTGGGCGGGCCTGCTCGTCGGGCCCCTGTACCGCGGGGCGGAGGTGGAGCTGAAGTGAGGAGTTTCGTCCCGTCCCTGGTGAAGCTGGCGGTGTTCGCCGTCGTCACCGTGCTGTTCACCGGGATCCTCGCGGCCACCATCGCGAACACGAACTTCGGCGAGACGCACGCCTACCTGGCGAAGTTCACCGACGCGTCCGGGCTCAAGGAGGGCGACGACGTCCGCATCGCCGGCGTGAAGGTCGGCCAGGTCGACTCGATCGGGGTCGTCGAAGGGGAGCGGAACCTCGCCGAGGTGCGGTTCGACGTCGAGCACGCCTACCGGCTGCCGGAGACGGTGACCGCGACGATCAAGTACCGCAACCTCGTCGGCCAGCGCTACCTCGCCCTCGGCACCGACGTTCCCGGCGACAAGGCCCTGCCGGACGGCGGCACGATCCCGCCCGAGCGCACCAAGCCCGCGCTGAACCTCACCGTGTTGTTCAACGGCTTCAAGCCGCTGTTCAAGGCCCTGAGCCCGAAGGACGTCAACCAGCTGTCGGCCGAGATCATCAGCGTCTTCCAGGGCGAGGGCGGCACGATCACCAGCCTGCTGCAGCACACCGCGTCGCTGACCACGGCGATCGCGAGCAAGGACCAGGTGATCGGCCAGGTGATCGCCAACCTCAACACCGTGCTCGGCACGGTCAACGCCCACGGCCCGCAGCTCGGCGACCTCATCGAGCAGACCCAGAAGCTCGTCAGCGGCCTGGCCGAGCAGCGCAAGCCGATCGGGGACGCGGTCAGCGCGCTCGGCGAGCTCGCCGTCTCGACCACCGGGCTGCTGGCCGACGCGCGCCCGGCGCTCAAGGACGACGTCGCCCAGCTCGGCGTGCTGTCGCAGAACCTCGGCGACTCGGGTGAGCTGCTCAACCACCTGCTCGAGGTGCTGCCGGGCAACCTGCAGAAGTTCACCCGGACCCTGAGCTACGGCAGCTGGTTCAACTACTACCTGTGCGGGATCACCGGCACCATCGGCATTTCCTCGCTCGACATCACGCTGCCGATCATCCCGATCCCGGGCACCCAGCGCGCGGAGAGGTGTGGCCCATGAGTCGGTTGGGGGGTCCAGGGGGGCCCCAGAAGACAGGGAAGCCGCTGAAGGAACGCAACCAGGCCGCGGTCGGCGCGGTCGCGCTCGTGCTGATCGTGCTCGTCACGGCCACGACGTACTTTTCCGACCAGCTCCCGTTCTTCGGCAACGGCACAACGTATTCGGCGTACTTCGGCGAGTCCGCCGGGCTGGCGCCGGACAACGAGGTCGAGGTCGCCGGCGTGAAGGTCGGCACCGTGTCGTCGGTGACCCTGGCGGGCAAGCAGGTGCTGGTGCGCTTCCGGGTGAAGGACGTCCGGGTCGGCGACGGGACCACAGCATCCATTGAGATCAAGACGCTGCTGGGGGAGAAGTACCTGGCGCTCGACCCGAAGGGCGCCGGCGCGCAGGAGCCGAACTCGACCATCCCGCAGGCCCGCACGCGCACGCCGTTCCAGCTGCAGGACGCCTTCGAGCAGCTGTCCACGACGGTCGGCGACATCGACACCAAGCAGCTGGCGGACAGCTTCAACGCCTTGTCCGACAGCCTCAAGGACAGCCCGCAGTACCTGAAGGACACGCTCAACGGGTTGTCGTCGCTGGCGAAGACGGTGTCCTCGCGGGACGCCGACCTGCACACGCTGCTCGCCAACACGAGCCAGGTCTCGAAGACGCTGTCCGACCGCAACGCCCAGCTGCAGCGCGTGATCAGCGACGGCAACCTGCTGCTCACCGAGCTGCAGAACCGCAAGACGGCGATCCACGCGCTGCTGACCGGCACCCAGCAGCTGTCGCAGCAGCTCACCGGGCTCGTCGAAGACAACCGCGCGCAGCTGAAGCCGACGCTGGACAAGCTGGGGAAGGTGACCGACATCCTGCAGCGCAACCAGGGCAACCTCGACAAGAGCCTGCAGCTGATGGCGCCGTTCGCCCGCGTCGGCGCGAACGCCACCGGCAACGGCCGCTGGTTCGAGGGCTACCTGTGCGGGCTGCTGCCGCCGACGATCACCGTGGGCGGGCTGCACATCAACCCCGAGGGCTGCACCCCGCCGATCGCGGCGCCGAACCAGGGAGTGGGCGGCCGATGACCATCCGCACCTACCGCGGGCGCAGCCTGGTGACGTGGCTGGCGTTCGCCTGCGTCCTGGCCCTGCTCCTCACCGCCGGGCTGTGGCTGGTGTTCCGGTCGTCGAACGGCACGAAGCTGTCGGCGTACTTCGGCAAGACCGTCGGGCTGTACGCGGGCTCGTCGGTGCGGGTGCTCGGCGTGCCGGTCGGCGAGGTCACCGATGTCACCCCGCAGGGTGACGCGGTGCGCGTCGACATGCGCGTCGACGACGTGCCGCTGCCGGCCGACGTCGGTGCGGTCGTCGTCGCGCCGAGCCTGGTCAGCGACCGGTACGTCCAGCTCACCCCGGCCTACGACAGCGGGCCGGTGCTGGCCACCGGCACGGTGCTGGCCAAGGACCGCACGGCCACGCCGGTCGAACTGGACGACCTGTACTCCAGCCTGGACGAGCTTTCGACAGCTCTCGGCCCGAACGGCGCCAACAAGGACGGCGCGCTGTCCGGCGTGCTCGACACCGCGGCGAAGACCCTGGCGGGCAACGGCGCTTCGCTGAACTCGACGGTGGGGCAGCTCGCCGACCTGGCGAAGACCTTGGACGGTTCGAAGGACGACCTGTTCTCGACCGTGCAGAACCTGAACTCCTTCACCGGCGCGCTCGCCCAGAGCGACCAGCAGCTCAACGAGTTCTACGGCCGCGTCGCCGACGTCAGCCGGTTCCTCGCCGCGGACTCCGCCGACGTCGGCGCGGCGCTGCAGTCCCTCGGGGGCGCGCTCGGCGACGTCCAGCAGTTCGTCAACGACAACAAGGCGGCGCTGGAGTCCAACGTGGACAAACTGGCGTCGCTGTCGAAGGTCCTGGTCGACCAGCGCGCCGCCCTCGCCGAGGTGCTCGACATCGCGCCGACCGGCGCCACCAACTTCATCAACTCCTACGACGCCGCGTCCGGCACGATCGCCGTCCGCGACAACCTCAACGAGCTCACGAACCCGCCGATCCTCACCGTGTGCCGGCTGATCAGCTCGTTCACGCCGAAGGAAGTCCCGGACGCGCTCGGGAACATCTGCAAGCAGCTGGCCCCGGTCCTGGACGGCGTGCTCAAGCTGCCGACGATCCCGCAGGTGCTCAACTCCCTGCAGAACGGCGAACTCCCGCCGCTGCCGCTGCCGCTCGTCGACGTGATGGAGCAGCTTTCGGGGGGTGCGAAGTGAACCGGCGGCAGCGGGTCGCCGGGGCACTCGCCGGCGTGCTCGTGCTGGCGGGCTGCAGCGACGGCGGCTTCAACGGCCTCTACGGCACACCGCTGCCGGGCGGCGCCGACGTCGGCGACCACCCGTACCACGTCACCGCGCTCTTCACCGACGTGCTCGACCTGGTGCCGCAGTCCAGCGTCAAGGTCAACGACGTCGCGGTCGGGCGCGTCGACAAGATCGCCCTGACCCCGGACACGCGGTCCGCGCTGGTGTCGATGACCGTCAACGGCGACATCACGCTGCCCGCCAACGCGCACGCCGAGCTGAAGCAGTCTTCGCTCCTGGGCGAGAAGTTCGTCGAGCTGAGCGTCCCCACGGCGGAACCGGCCACCGGTCGCCTGGGCGACGGCGCGCAGATCCCGCTCGGGCGCACCAACCGCAACCCGGAGGTCGAGGAGGTGCTCGGCGCGCTTTCCCTGCTGCTCAACGGCGGCGGCGTCGAGCAGATCCAGAAGATCAGCCACGAGCTCAACGACGCGCTGTCGGGCAACGAGCCGGAGATCCGCGCGCTCCTGTCCCGTGTGGACGAACTGGCCACCCAGCTGGACGGGCACAAGACCGAGATCCTCCGCGCCATCGACGGGCTCGGCAAGCTGTCGAAGACCCTGACCGGCCAGACCCAGAACCTGACGAACGCGCTCGACAACCTCGCGCCGGGCCTGAAGATCGTCACCGACCAGCGCGACCAGCTCGTGAGCATGCTCAACGCGTTGAACACCCTGTCCGGCGTCGCGGTGGACACCGTGACGAAGAGCCGCGACCAGCTCGTCGCGAACCTCAAGGCGCTGCAGCCGACGCTGACGAAGCTCGGCGAGGCGGGGCAGAACCTGCCGAACGCGCTGCAGATCCTGCTCACCTACCCGTTCCCGGACTACGCGGGCAACGTGATCAAGGGCGACTACGCGAACGTCGAGGCGAACGTGAACCTCGACCTGGACACGCTGATCCAGAACTTCACGAACTCTTCGCAGCCGCCGATCGCGCTGCCGCAGGGCATCGGTGGCCAGCAGGCGCCCGTCGCGCCACCGCTGCCCCTGCCCGACCTCGGTTCGGTCCCGCAGGCCGCGGGCCCGAACCTGCTGGGCGGGCTGCTCGGGCTGATCGGGGGCGGCCGGTGACCCGCAAGATCCGCATCCAGCTGTTCGCCTTCGTCGTCATCGCGGTGGTTTCGGTCGTCTACGCGGGCGGCCGGTACGCCGGGCTGGACCGGCTCTTCGGCAACCGCGGCTACGTCGTCACCGCGCAGCTGACCGACTCCGGCGGCGTCTTCGTCAATTCCGAGGTCGCCTACCGCGGTGTCACGGTCGGGCGGGTGACGTCGATGACGCTCACCGAGCACGGCGTCGACGTCGCCCTCGACATCGACGCCGGCGCGCCGGACATCCCGGCCGACGCGCACGCGCAGGTGGCGAACCGCTCGGCGGTGGGGGAGCAGTTCGTCGACCTGCTCCCGCAGCACGACGGCGGCCCGTTCCTGCACGACGGGTCGGTGATCACGGCCGACAAGACGTCGCTGCCGCCGTCGCCGGACACCGTGCTCAGCCACCTCGACGACCTCGTCGCGAGCGTGCACCCGGACTCGCTGCGGACGGTCGTCGACGAGACGTACGACGCGTTCGCGGGGTCCGGCCCGGAACTGCAGCAGCTGCTCGACAGCACCGGCTCGCTGACCGCCGTCGCCGCGCAGTACGTCCCGCAGACGCAGGGGCTGCTCGCGAACTCGCGGATCGTGCTCGGCACGCAGGAGCGGCAGGCGGCGAACATCACCGACTTCGCTTCGGGGCTTCGCACGATCGCCGGTCAGCTCAAGAAGTCCGATCCGGACCTGCGGCGGGTCGTCGCGGAAGCGCCGAAGCTGAGCCGCCAGATCAGTGACGTGCTGGCCGCGTCCGGCACCGACCTCGGCGTGCTGTTCGCCAACCTGCTGACCACCGCGCAGATCACGACGTCCCGCAAGGACTCGATCGAGGAACTGCTGGTCGCGTACCCGATCATTTCGGCGTTTTCGCCGTCGACGTCCCCGGACGGCACGGGGCACCTGGGCGTGGTGTTCAACTTCTTCGACCCGGCTTCGTGCACGAAGGGCTACGAAGGCACGAAGCAGCGTCCGGCGAACGACGAGACCGAGGCGCCGGTGAACATGAACGCCTACTGCGCCGAGCCGCCGGGCAGCCCGACCGGGGTGCGGGGGGCGCAGAACGCGCCTTACGCGGGGAAGCCGCCGGCCATCCCGGCCGCGCCCCAGCAGCAGGCCGCCTCTTCTTCGCCGGTGCAGCTGCCGGGGATGCTGAGCCTGCTGACCGGGCCCTCGGCGGGCGGGCTGGGCAAGCTGCTGGGCGCGCCGTGAGGGTTCTGGTGGTGGCCGCGGTGCTTTCCGTGCTGGCGGCGGCGTTTTCCGGCTGGACGTGGTGGCGCGCGGCGGCCGACGATTCCGCGGCCCGGGGCCGCGAGCGGGACGCGGTGCTGGCGGCGGCGGGCCCGGAGCTGGTCACGCTGAACACGATCGACTACCGGTCGGCGGGCGCGGACGTGGACCGCTGGATCGCGGCGGCGACGGGCCAGTACGGAAAGGACCTCGCGGGCGACCGCCAGCTGCAGATCGACCGGGCCACCACGGCCCGCACCGTCTCGACGGCGTCCCTGGTCCAGGCGGCGGTGACGGAGATCGACGTGGACGCGGGCAAGGCCCGGCTCCTGGCGGTGCTGGACGTGCGCGTTTCGACGGGCGGCGGCGCGGTTTCGCCGCGCCTGAACCGGCTGACGGTGGACGTGTCGCGGGCCGACGGCGGGTGGAAGATCGCGGGCGTCCAGGCGGCGGGCTCATGACCCGCATCCTGGCGGCGGTGGTGGCCCTGGCCCTGGGCTGCGCGGTGTGGTTCGGCATCGAGACGGCTTCCCTTTACCCCGGCGACAACCTGGCCCTGGTGGACCCGGCCGCGACGGCGTCGGTCTCCGCGGAGGTGAGCGACGCGGTGAAGGCGGTCTTCTCGTACGACTACGCGAACCTGGCCCGCACCGAGCGAGCGGCATCGGAGGTCCTGGTGGGCGACGCGGTGCACCAGTACGAAGCCCAGTTCACCGCGGCCCGCACCCGCGCGGCGGCGGAGAAGCTGATCCGCACGACCACGGTCCGGGCGATCGGGGTCCGGACGTTGCGGGGGACGACGCTTCGCTGTTGTTGTTCTTGGACCAGCAGACGGTGGCCCAGGGCGGGGGAGCACCGTCGTCATCGGTGGCCCAGCTGGCGGTGACGGCGAAGCGAGTGGACGGCCATTGGAAACTGGCGAGCTTGACGGCCCTTTAGCCGTCCCACACCGCCGCGCCCTGGCGCAGGACCTCCACCCCGGAGGGCGACGACACCGGCCACAGCTCCACCACGTACCGGTAGTGCTCCCCGAACTCGTGCTCGTTCCACGTGGCCGCCGGCGGCCCGGCCGGCACGTACGAAACCCGAGCCCGGTACAACCCCGGCCGCACCGCAAGAAACTTTTCCTGCGACGCGTAGTCCGCAGGCCCGGAAATCACGAGTTTCCCGCTCGGAACCGGAAGATCCGCTTCCACGACGTGCTCGGCGTCGGACACCAACGCAGGCGCCGAAGGCACGACCGTCACCGAAGACTCCACCAGGTCCGACCGCGCCGTCGCGATCGCGAGACCGCCCGGCTCCACCCCGATCCGGTGAGATTCCACGGCGAGCGCCGTCCAGCCGCTGCCCGTCAGGCGGGATGCCGAGTCCCGCAGCGAGAACTGCCGCTGGTCGGCGTGGACGACGAGGTGCACACCAACCACCCTAGCCAGGACCCGCCCCGAAATGGTATCGACGCCGGGTTTAGCGTTGACGGCATGACCACTGCTTCCGTCGACGTCGACACTGCCCGCCGAGACTACGCGGCCCTGGTCGACCGAGGCCTCTCCCTCGACATCACCCGCGGCAAGCCCTCGCCCCAGCAGCTGGACCTCGCGAACGGGCTGCTGAGCCTCCCCGGCGACGGCTCCTTCAAGGCCGAGGACGGCACCGACGTCCGCAACTACGGCGGTCTCAAGGGCCTGCCGGAGCTGCGCCGCATCTTCGCCGGCGCGCTGCAGGTGCCCGTCGAGCAGTTGCTGGCCGCCGGCAACTCCAGCCTCGAGCTCATGCACGACGCCGTCGTCCAGGCGCTGCTGAGCAAGCTCCCCGGCGCCGAGCGCCGCTGGGCCGACGAGCCGCAGGTGAAGTTCCTCGCCCCCGTCCCGGGCTACGACCGGCACTTCGCGCTCACCGAGCGCTTCGGCATCGAGCTGGTCCCGGTCCCGATGACCGACGAGGGCCCGGACATGGACGTCGTCGAGACGCTCGTCGCCGAGGACACCGCCGTCAAGGGCATCTGGTGCGTGCCGAAGTACAGCAACCCCACCGGCATCACGTTCAGTGACGACGTCGTCCGGCGGCTCGCCACCATGCGCACCGCGGCGCCCGACTTCCGGATCTTCTGGGACAACGCCTACGCCGTGCACCACCTGACCGACGCCGAGCCGGAGCTCGCGGACGTCCTCGCGCTGGCCACCGAGGCCGGCAACGCCGACCGCGTGTTCGTGTTCGGCTCGACCTCGAAGATCACCCTCGCCGGCGCCGGCGTCGGCTTCTTCGGCGCGTCCGAGGCCAACATCGCCTGGTGGACCGGCCTCGTCGGCAAGCGGACCATCGGCCCGGACAAGGTCAACCAGCTCCGCCACGCCCTCTTCCTCAAGGACGAGGACGGCGTCCGCGCCCACATGCGCAGGCACGCCGAGATCATCGGCCCGAAGTTCGAGGCCGTCGACCGCATCCTCACCGAGGAGCTGTCGGACCTGGCGTCCTGGACCAAGCCGACGGGCGGGTACTTCGTGACGCTGACCGTGCCCGAGGGCACCGCGAAAGAGGTCGTGCGGCTGGCGAAGGAGGCCGGGGTCGCGCTGACCCCCGCCGGGGCGACCCACCCGCACGGCGCGGACCCGGCCGACGCGGTCATCCGCATCGCGCCGACGTTCCCGAAGCTCGCCGAGGTCGAAGAGGCCATCCGCGCGCTCGCCGTCTGCGTCCGGCTCGCCGCCGCGCAGTGCGGCTGACCTGCGGAAACGAAAACAGCAAGAACTTTTTCCCGTTTTGACCGAGCCGGGGGCCTCCTCCGTACGTATGACCGGTGGGTGAGGTGGACGAACTCGTCACGAGAGGACGTCCCCCGGTGTTCGGAAAACGCTACACACGGCAGCTGATCGAGCGCAGCGCGGAGAACGCGACCGACCGCCGCCGCTTCCTCAAGGCTGCGGGAGCGGCGGGGCTCGGCGTCGCGGGCGCCGGTGCGCTCGGTACAGCGCTGTCGCTGGGTCTCGGCTCGGCAGGTGCCACGCAGCAGTACGGCGCGCAAGGCGGTGACGCGGCGAAGGAAGCCGCCAGCGACGCCGCCGTGCTGAACTTCGCGCTGAACCTGGAGTACCTGGAGGCGAACCTCTACTCGTTCGCCGTCTACGGCTACGGGCTGAACGAGAAGTATGTCAACGGCGTCGGCAACCTCGGCAAGGTCTCCGGCGGGCACGCCGTGAAGTTCAAGAGCGAGCACACCAAGCAGATCGTCCAGGAGATCGCCGGCGACGAGGTCGCCCACGTGACCTTCCTGCGCAAGGCGCTCGACAAGGCCGCCGTCGCGCAGCCGGAGATCGACTTCCAGAACAGCTTCACCGCCGCCATGCAGGCCGCGGGGCTGATCAAGGAAGGCCAGACCTTCGACCCGTTCGCGAGCGAGAACAACTTCCTGCTCGCCGCGTACCTCTTCGAGGACGTCGGCGTGTCGGCCTACAAGGGCGCGGCGCCGCTGGTGAACAACAAGACGTTCCTCGACGCCGCGGCGGGCATCCTCGCGGTCGAGGCCTACCACGCGGGCATCGTGCGCGGACAGCTGTTCGAACGCGGTCTCGGCGACGTCACGAACAAGATCTCCGACGCCCGCGACAGCCTCGACGGCAAGGCCGACGACGACGAAGGCGTGCTCAAGGACGGCAAGGCGAACCTCGTCCCCGCGGACGCGAACGGCATCGCGTTCGGCCGCTCCGCCGACCGCGTGCTCAACATCGCCTACCTGAACCCGGACAAGGTGTCCTCGGGCGGCTTCTTCCCGCGTGGCCTCAACGGCGACATCGCGACCAGTGGCGCCAAGGAGTGACGTCCGCGTGCCGCCGCCGCGGTAGGGTCGCGGACGGCGGCACGCGGAGTGCACGGTGGAGTCTTCTGGGGGCGCGGGGTGCGGGTACTGGTCGCGGGCGGCGGGATCTCGGGCACGGTCACGGCGATGGCGCTGAAGCTCGCCGGGCACGATCCGGTCGTGTTCGAGGCGTACCCCGCCGGCGGGGACGACATCGGCGCGTTCCTCACGATCATGCACAACGGCATGGACGCCCTGCGCGCGATCGGCGCCGACCGCCCGGTGATCGAAGCGTCCTTCGCCGCGTACGGGGTCGAGCTCGTCGCGCCGACGGGGGAGACCGTCGGCCGGCGCGAGTTCGACACCGAGGACCTCGACGGGCCGCGCACCCTCACCCGCGCCACCCTCTACCGCGTCCTGCAGGACGAAGCCGCGCGCCGCGGCGTCCCGCTGGAACGCGGAAAACGGCTGGTGGGCGCGAAGTCCGGCCCGGCCGGGATCACGGCCGAGTTCGCGGACGGCACCACCGAAACGGGTGACGTCCTCGTCGGCGCCGACGGCCTGCGCTCGGTCGTCAGGGTCCTCGTCGACCCGGCCGCGGACGAACCGCGCTACACCGGGCTGACCGTCGTCTACGGGTACACGCGGGCCGGCGGGCTGCCGGCGGCGCCCGGGATCTACCGGATGGTCCGCGGCAGCCGGGCGGCCTTCGGCTTCACCACCGACCCGGACGGCGCCACGTTCTGGTTCGCCCGCATCCCGGACACCGAACGGCCCCGCGAGGAGATCGCCGCGGTCACCCCGGCCGGCTGGCGCGAGTTCGCGCACGCCGCGTTCGACGGCGATCCGCTGCCCTGCGCCGAAATCATCGCCGCCACCGGCGACGAGGTGTTCGGCGGCCACTCCTACGACGTCCCCCAGACGCGCGTCTGGTCGACGCCCGAGATGGTCCTCGTCGGCGATGCCGCCCACGCCGCGTCCCCGGCCGCGGGGCAGGGCGCGTCGATGGCCCTGGAAGACAGCGTCGTCCTCGCGCAGTGCCTGCGCGACCTGCCGGACCCGGCCTCGGCTTTCGCCGCGTACGAGGGGTTGCGGCGCGAGCGGGTCGAGAAGCTGGTGAAGGCGAGCGCGGGCGGAGACGTCGGCGAGGAACGCGGCTGGCTGTACTCGCACCACATCGACTGGACCGCGAAGATCAGCTAGCGGCGCGTGTGCCCGCCGCACGAATCGCGGACCACCAGTTTCGTCGGCAGCAGCACCGGTTCCGGTGCCGCCGCGTTCTCGATCATGCCCAGGAGCGCTCCGGCCGCCGCCGTTCCAAAGCCTGGCTTGTCCTGGGCGACCGTCGTCAGCGCGGGGTCGACCAGTGCCGCCACCTCGATGTCGTCGAAGCCGACCACGGCCAGATCGGCCGGGACGTTCAGCCCCGCCGCGCGGGCGGCGAGCAGGGCGCCGATCGCCATCTCGTCGCTGGCGGCGAACACCGCCGTCGGCGGGTCCTTGCGGGCGAGCAGCCGCCGCATCCCGACGAACCCGCTTTCGCGGTAGAAGTCCCCGGTGACCACGTAGTCGTCGCGCACCGGCAGCCCCGCCTCGGCCAGCCCGCGCAGGTAGCCGTCGGTGCGGGCCGCGGCGGGCGCGTTGCCGCGCGGGCCGGTGAGCGTGGCGATCCGCCGGTGCCCGAGGGCGGCCAGGTGCCGGACGGCGTCGGCCGCGCCCGTGGCGTTGTCCGACGTCACGTAGGTGGCCTTCGCCCCCGAAACGGCCACGTCGAGCGCGACGCACGGCAGCCCGGACTGGGCGAACGCGCCGAACGCCTCGGCGTCCGACCCGCTGTCGATCAGCACCAGCCCCGCGAGGTGGTGGCGGCGGGTCATGCCGACGTAGGCGATCGGGTCGGCCAGGGACACCCCGGGGGTGCGGTTGCGGGCGTCGTCGCTCGTGGCGAGCAGCAGCAGGTGGTAGCCGTGCGAGCTCAGCGCGGACTTGAGGCCCAGCAACAGGTCCTGCAGGAACGGGTGCCGCCAGCCGGGGCGGCGGTGGTCGGTGTCCCAGACCAGCCCGATCATCGCCGACTGCTGCCGCGAGAGCGCCCTCGCCGATTCGTTCGGCGAGAAGTCGAGTTCGCGGGCGACGCGCTCGACGCGTTCGCGGGTCGGCGCGCTGACCGAGGCGGGGCGGTTGAACACCCGGGAAACGGTGGCGACGGAGACCCCGCAGAGCTGGGCGACTTCGCGGGCGGTGACCATGCTGACCTCCTGGCTTGTAACCGGTTACATCTGTAGCACATGATCCGGTACAGCGAAAACAACGCACTGCGTTATGTTTTCGTTACTTGACGGATGGGTGTTGGGAGCGCTCTCATAGGGGCCACGTTTTCCCGCCCGGCCGGTCCCGGCCGTGGTGTCCCCGTGCGCCCGCAGAACAACGGAGATCTCATGCGCCCGAAAACGAGGAACCGCCGTATCCGCCTGCTCGCCGGGGCGTGCGCCGCCCTGGCCGCGGTCACCGCGTTGAGCGCCTGCGGCGACAGCGGGGCCGGCGGCGGCAAGGTGAAGCTCAGCCTCGGCCTGTTCGGCAACTTCGGCTACACCGATCTGATCAAGGAGTACCAGGCGGCGCACCCCGGCATCGAGATCACCGAGCGGACCGCGTCCTACTCCGACCACCACAAGAACCTCGCCGCGCACCTGGCCACCGGGGGCGGAGCCGCGGACATCGAGGCGATCGACACCGGCTACGTCGCCCAGTTCAAGGCGACGCCGGACAAGTTCGTCGACCTCAACACCGTCGGCGGCGACAAGCTCAAGGACCGCTGGCTGGGCTGGAAGTGGGCGGCGTCGCTGGCCAAGGGCGGGCAGCAGATCGGCTACGGCACCGACGTCGGCGGCCTGGCCATCTGCTACCGCCGGGACATGTTCAAGACCGCCGGGCTGCCCGAGGACCGGGAGGCCGTCTCCGCGCTGTGGCCGACCTGGCAGGCGTTCTTCGACGCGGGGAAGCGCTTCCAGGCCCAGGCGCCGAACGGCGTCAAGTGGATGGACGGCGGCCCGACCGTGCTCAACGCGATCTTCGGCCAGGCGCCCGTCGGGTACTACGACCAGAACGACCAGCTCGTCGTCGCCAGCAACCCCGCCCTGCGGACCGGCTGGGACCAGGTCGTCGACGCCGTCAAGGCGAACCTGAGCGCCGGCCTGCTCTACAGCACGCCGACCTGGAACACCGGTTTCACCCAGGGCCAGTTCGCCACCGTGACGTGCCCGGCCTGGATGATGACCAAGATCAAGGACCAGGCCCCGGACACCGCGGGCAAGTGGGACATCGCGAGCGTGCCCGGCGGGGGCGGCAACTGGGGCGGCTCGTACCTGACCGTGCCCAAGCAGGGCAAGCACACCCAGGAGGCCGCCGAGCTCGCCGCGTGGCTGACCGCGCCCGAACAGCAGGCGAAGGTCTTCACCAGCAAGGGCCTGCTGCCCTCGACGCCGTCGCTCTACGACGACCCGAAGATCACCGGCTACACGAACCCGTTCTTCAACAACGCGCCCGTCGGCAAGCTGTTCACGGACGCGGCGAAGAAGCTGAACCCGCAGTACCAGGGCCCGAAGGCCGGCGACGTCCAGACGGAGTTCGGCAACGCGATGCAGCGCGTCGAGCAGGGCAAGCAGGACGGCCCGGCGGCGTGGCAGCAGCTGGTCGGTGACGTCGCGAAGATCAAGTGATGGCGGGGAAACCGCTGAGCTTCGCCGACCGGCGGCACCACTGGGACGTCAAGCTCTCGCCGTTCGGCTTCATCAGCCCGTACTTCCTGATCTTCGGCGTCTTCGGGTTGTTCCCGTTGCTGTACACGGCTTTCGTGTCGCTGCAGAAGCGCAACCTGCTCGACGCCGAGGGCGCGACGTTCATCGGGTTCGGCAACTACGAGCAGCTGCTGTTCCACGACCCGTACTTCTGGAACGCGATGGGGAACACGGTCAGCCTGTGGCTGCTGACCACGATCCCGCAGATCCTGTTCGCGCTCGGCATCGCGCACCTGCTCAACCGCAGGCTGCGCGGCCGGACGCTGTTCCGGATGGGCATGATCCTGCCGAACATCACCTCGGTGGCGGCGGTGACGATCATCTTCGCGCAGCTGTTCGGCCGGGACTTCGGGCTGGTCAACTGGGTGCTGAGCTGGTTCGGGGCCGGCCAGGTCGACTGGCAGGCCGGCACCGCCAGCTCCCACACCGCCATCGCGGCGATGGTGGTGTGGCGCTGGACCGGCTACCACGCGCTGATCTTCCTGGCGTCGATGCAGGCGATCCCGTCGAGCATGTACGAGGCCGCCACCCTCGACGGCGCCCGCGGGTGGCAGCAGTTCTGGCGGATCACGGTGCCGCTGCTGCGGCCGCAGATCATCTTCTCGACGGTGATCGCGACGACCGGGAACATGCGGCTGCTCGCCGAGCCGCTGCTGTTCAACCCCGGCACCGCGGCCGCCACCGGCGGCTCCGACCGCCAGTTCCAGACCGCCGCGCTCTACCTCTACGAGCAGGGCTTCACCAAGTACGACTTCGGCTACAGCTCGGCGATCGCGCTCGTGCTGGCCGTGGCCACGATGCTCGTCGCGGGCGTGTCGTACCTGGTGACCCGGCGCATCCAAACGGACTGAGGAGCGGACATGACTTCCGTGCTGACCCCGGCGGCCCCGGCCCCGCCGGCCACCCCGCCGGGCCGGGTCCGGCGGCTGGGCAAGCGGATCGCGAGCCCGTGGACCTACGCCGCGCTGATCGCGATCCTGGCCGGCTCGGCGTTCCCGGTGTACTGGTCCTTCGTCGTCTCCTCGCAGACGTCGGAGGCGGTCGGCAGCGTGCCGCCGGTCCTGGTGCCCGGCGGGCACCTGTTCGAGAACATCGCCCGCGTCTTCGACGAGACGGACTTCGCCCTGGCGCTGGGGAACTCGCTGATCGTCGCGGGCACGATCACGGTGTCGGTGGTGCTGTTCTCGACGCTCGCCGGGTTCGCCTTCGCCAAGCTGCGCTTCCGCGGGCGGACCCTGCTGCTGCTCGTCGTCGTCGCCACCCAGGCGATCCCGACCGAGCTGGGCGTGGTGCCGCTGTACATGATGATGGCCGACTTCGGGTGGGCCGGGCAGCTGCAGGCGGTGATCGTGCCCGGCCTGGTCACCGCGTTCGGCGTGTTCTTCATGCGCCAGTACTTCGAGCGGGCGCTGCCGCTGGAGCTGCTGGAGGCCGGGCGGATGGACGGCTGCGGGTCGCTGCGGCTGTTCTGGCACGTGGCGCTGCCCGCCGCCCGCCCGGCCGCGGCGGTGCTCGGCCTGTTCACCTTCATGCAGGCGTGGAACGACTTCTTCTGGCCACTGGTGGTGCTGGTGCCGGAGAACCCGACCGTCCAGACCGCACTGTCCACCCTGGCCAGTGGGTACACCACCGACTACACCCTCGTGCTCACCGCCGCGACCATCGGCACCGTCCCCGTCCTCCTCGTGTTCCTGCTGTTCGGCCGCCAGATCGTCGGCGGCATCATGCAGGGCGCGCTCAAGGGCTGACCTCCCGGAGCTCATCGTGACCACCAGTTTTCCGCCCGGCTTCCGCTGGGGCGTCGCCACCTCGGCGTTCCAGATCGAGGGCGCGACCCGATCCGACGGCCGCGGACCGTCCATCTGGGACACCTTCGCGGCGGTCCCCGGCGCCGTGGCCGGGGCCGACACCGGCGAGCCGGCGGCGGACCACTACCACCGCTGGCCCCAGGACCTCGACCTGCTCGGCGACCTCGGCGTGGACTCCTACCGCTTCTCGGTGTCCTGGCCGCGGGTGCAGCCGGACGGGCGCGAGGTCGAGCGCCGGGGTCTCGGCTTCTACCGGCGGCTCGTGGAAGCGTTGCGGGAGAAGGGGATCGAGCCGTTCCTCACGCTGTACCACTGGGACCTGCCGCAGGCACTGGAGGACGCCGGCGGCTGGCGCTCGCGCGACACGGCGTCGCGGTTCGCCGACTACGCCGCGCTGGTGCACGACGAACTCGGCGACGTCGTCGACCACTGGACGACGCTGAACGAGCCGTACCCGTGCGCGGTCGCGGGCTACGGCGAAGGGCGGCACGCGCCGGGCGCGCGGGAGGGCCACGGCGCGCTCGCCGCCGCCCACCACCTGCTGCTCGGCCACGGCCTGGCGGTGCGGGCCATGCGCGAGCAGGCGCCGCCCCAGCACCAGTTCGGGATCGTGCTCAACCAGTCGCCGGTCGTGCCGGTGTCGGACTCGGCCGCGGACGCCGCCGCGGCGGCCCGGCAGGACACGCTGCTGCGCCGCCAGTTCACGGACCCGCTGTTCGGCGGCCGGTACGCGCCGGGGCTGACGGCGATGTTCGACGGCGTCTCGGACTTCTCCTTCCGCCACGAAGGCGACCTGGAGACGATCGGGCAGCCCCTCGACTACCTGGGCGTCAACTACTACTACCGGCTGCACGTCGCGGACGCGCCGCACCGCGAGCCGGACCCGGCCCGCCGCACGGTGGCCGACATCGGCGTCGACACCACGCGCCTGCCGGACGTCCCGCGCACGGGCATGGGCTGGCCGGTCGAGCCGGAAGGCCTCACCGAAGCCCTGGTGGGCCTGCACAACCGCTACCCGGGCCTGCCCCCGATGTACGTCACCGAGAACGGCTGCGTGTACGCCGACCGGAGCGACTTCGCCGACTACGAGCGCATCACGTTCCTGAGCGACCACATCGAGGCCGCCCGCACCGCCGCGGCGGCGGGGGTCGACCTGCGGGGCTACTTCTGCTGGTCGCTGCTGGACAACTTCGAGTGGGCCCACGGGTACAAGCACCGGTTCGGCCTGGTGCACGTCGACTACGCCACCCAGGAGCGCACGCCGAGGGCGAGCTACCGCTGGTACCGCGACTTCGTCGCCGCCCGGCGCACCCCGTGAAGGCCGTGAAGGGCACATCGAGGTCCGATGTGCCCTTCACGAAGCTCGGAGCTACTTCTTGTAGAGGCCTTCGATCGCGTCGGCGTAGTTCTTCGTGACGACGTTGCGCTTCAGCTTCAGGCTCGGCGTGATCTCGCCGCCCTGCTCGGTGAAGTCGTTGGCCAGCACCGTGAACTTCTTGATCGCCTCGGCCTTCGACACCTGCTTGTTCGCCTCGTCGACCGCGGCCTGGATCTCCGCGACCAGGTCCGGGTCCGAGGCCAGCTCCGCGACCGTGGCGGACGAAGGCTTGCCGTGCTGGGACTTCCACGAGGGGAAGTACTCCTCGTCCACCGTCACCAGCGCCGCGATGAACGGCCGCTGGTCGCCGACCACCATCGCCTGGCTGACCAGCGGGGCCGCCTTGATGGTGTCCTCGAGGCCGGACGGGGCGACGTTCTTGCCGCCCGCCGTGACGATGATCTCCTTCTTGCGGCCGGTGATCTTGAGGAAGCCGTCGGCGTCGAGCTCGCCGAGGTCGCCGGTGTGGAACCAGCCGTCGGTGAGCGCTTCGGCCGTCGCCTGCGGGTTGTTGTAGTAGGCCCGGAAGACGACGTCGCCCTTGAGCAGCACCTCGCCGTCGTCGGCGATGCGGACCGACGTGCCGTTGACCGGCTTGCCGACCGTCCCGACGCGGAACGCCGTCTGGGTGTTGACGTTCGCCGCCGCGGAGGTCTCGGTCAGGCCGTAGCCCTCGAACACCGGGACGCCGATGCCGCGGAAGAAGTGCGCCAGCCGCGCGCCCAGCGGGGCGCCGCCGGAGACCGCGGCCACGCAGCGGCCGCCGAGGGCCGCGCGCAGCTTGCCGTAGACGAGCTTGTCGAACGCCAGGTGCTTCAGCTTGAGCCCGACGCCGGCGCCGCCCTTGTCCTGGGCCTCGCTGTAGGCCACGGCCGTGGCCTCGGCGGCGTCGAAGATCTTGCCCTTGCCCTCGCTGTGGGCCTTCTGCTTCGCCGAGTTGTAGACCTTCTCGAACACGCGCGGCACCGCGACGACGAACGTCGGCCGGAACGTGCCGAGGTCGGCGACCAGGTTCTTGACGTCCGGGGTGTGCCCCAGGGTGACGCGGGCGGTGAGCGCGGTCACGGCGATCGCGCGGGCCAGCACGTGCGCCAGCGGCAGGAAGCACAGCAGCGAGTTGCCCTGCTCCATCAGCTGCGGGAACGCCTCGATGTCGGCGCGGATCTCGGCCAGGAGGTTGCGGTGGGTCAGCTCGACGCCCTTGGGGCGGCCGGTGGTCCCGGACGTGTAGACGATCGTGGCCAGCTCGTCCGCGGACACCTCGCGGCGCCGGTCGTGCAGCTCGTCGTCCGAGAGCGAAGCGCCCAGCGCGGCGAGTTCTTCGACGGCGGGGGAATCGCCCTCGATCTGCCACGTGTTCGCCAGCTCGGGGAGCCGGTCGCGGACCTCTTCGACGGCCTTCGCGTGCGCGGTCGTCTCGACGAACACGCCCTTCGCGGCCGAGTCGGAGAGGATCCAGGCCACCTGCTCGGGGGAGGAGGTGTCGTAGATCGGGACGGTCACCGCCCCGGCCGCCCAGATCGCGAAGTCGATGAGCGTCCACTCGTAGCGGGTCTTCGACATGATCGCGACGCGGTCGCCGCGGGCGATCCCGGCCTGGGCCATGCCCTTGGCCACGGCCAGCACCTCGCCGGCGAACTCCTTGGCGGTCACGTCCAGCCAGGTCCCGTCGACCTGGCGGCGGAAGCTCACCACGTCGGAGAACCGCTCGGCGTTCGCCCAGACGACATCGGACATGTTCTCGTCGTCGGCCACCGGCTTGCCGGCGGGAGCGCTGTATTCGCGCACGTGGACCTCCGTGTTCAACGCGTGCGGCGGGCGACACCGCTGTTACCCGCCAGTCAACTTAGCGTGGTGTGCACCTTAAGACCATGCTGATCGCCGTCGCGCGGCGAGGGCGTGACATTCTTCGCACGTGAACGCGCCACCCTCACTCGACATCGTCGACGAGACGTTCCTCGCCGTTCCGCCGGCCACCGTGGCCGCGGCCTTCGCCGATCCGGCGTCCTGGCGGCGCCACTGGCCCGACCTGGTCCTGGAGGTCTACACCGACCGGGGCGACCAGGGTCTGCGCTGGACCGTGACCGGAGCGCTCGTCGGTACGATGGAGGTCTGGCTCGAGCCGGTGCTCGACGGCACCCTGCTGCACTACTTCCTGCGGGCGACCCCCGCCGACGCGGCCGGGGCGCCCCGGGCGCTGGCGCCGCGCGACCTGCGCCGGGAGTTCGACCGGCGGGCGCGGGCGGCGAAGGCGATCGCACTCGGGCTGAAGGAGATCCTGGAGGACGGGCGCGAGCCCGGGGTGCCTCCGCGCCACGAGGGCAGCCACGTCGAGAAGTAGGGGGACCAGGGGTGCGGGTACACGTCGTCTCGGACGTGCACGGCAACGCGGACGCGCTGAAGCGGGCCGGTGACGGGGCCGACGCCCTGGTCGTGCTGGGTGACCTGCTGGACTTCGTCGACTACCGCGAGCACGACAAGGGCATCATGGGCGCCCTGTTCGGCGCCGAGAAGGTCGGCGAGTTCGCGCGGCTGCGCCGCGAGGGCACCCGTGACGAAACCGTTGCCTACTCGCGGACGCTCTGGGCGAGCCTCGACGACCCGGCCGGCGCGGTCGACGAGGCCATCCACGCCCAGTACGCGACGCTGTTCGCGGCGATGACCGCGCCCACCTACGCCACCCCCGGCAACGTCGACACCCCGGCCCTGTGGCCCGAGTTCGCCGGCGAGGGCATCCACGTCCTGGACGGCGAGGTGGCCGAGGTCGGCGGCCTGCGCTTCGGGTTCGTCGGCGGCGCGCTGCTGCCCGACGGCGTCGTCCCGCGCCGCCGCAAGGGCGCCGCCTGGCGCCCCTACCTGCGGGATCGCGAGGACTACGAGCGCAGCGTGGCCGCGCTGACCGAGGTCGACGTGCTCTGCACGCACGCCCCGCCGGCGCTGCCCGAGCTGACCTACGACGTCGTCGCCCGCCGCAGCGAGCTCGGTTCGGCGGCGCTGCTGGAGCTGATCCGGGCGCAGCGGCCGCGCTGGTCGGTGTTCGGGCACGTGCACCAGCCCCTCGCCGCCCGCGCCCGGGTCGGCCTGACCGAGTGCCGCAACGTGGGCCACTTCAAGGAGACCGGGCAGCCGTACGTGCTGCGCTGGTGACCAACCGCGGCGGCTACGCTTCGACCATGGCCGAGCAGTCCACACAGTCCATCGAGGTCGACGCCGAGCCCAGCCGGGTGATGGCCGTGATCGCCGATTTCCCCGCGTACCCGGAATGGGCCAAGGCCGTCCGGCAGGCCGAGGTCCTCGACACCGACGGTGACGGGCGCGCCAAGCAGGTCAAGCTCACCCTCGACGCGGGCCCGATCAAGGACGTCTACACCCTCGAATACGACTGGGACGACGACGGCCTCGGCGTCAGCTGGCACCTGGTCAAGGGCCAGATGCAGAAGGCGCAGAACGGCCGCTACGCGCTCGAGGACCTCGGCGGCCGCACCCGCGTCACCTACACGCTGTCGGTCGAGCTGGCGCTGCCGATGATCGGCCTGCTGCGCCGCAAGGCCGAGAAGATGGTCATGGACACCGCGTTGAAGGAGCTCAAGAAGCGGGCCGAGGGGTAGCCGCGTGCGGATCCTGCTGTTCACCGGCAAGGGGGGTGTCGGGAAGACCACGCTGGCCGCGGCCACCGGCGCCGCGCTGGCCGCCCGCGGCAGGAAGACCCTCGTCGTGTCCACCGACCCGGCGCACTCCCTCGGCGACGCCTTCGGCCGCCCGCTCGGGGCCGAGCCGTCCGAAGTGGACGCTCTGCTGTCCGGGGTGCAGATCGACTCGCGCACCCTGGTGGACACCACCTGGCACCGGCTGCGGGCCGACCTGCAGGCGGCGCTGGCCGGCGCGGGACTCGACACCTTGGACGCCGAAGAGCTCACCGTGCTGCCCGGCGTCGACGAGCTGCTCGCCCTCACCGAGGTCCGCCGGCTGGCCGAGGACGGCCCGTGGGAGACCATCGTCGTCGACTGCGGGCCGACGGCCGAGACGCTGCGGCTGCTCGCCCTCCCCGAAGCCGTCTCCGGCTACCTGACCCGCGTGTTCGGGCGGCGCGGCCGTGTCACGGAGTCGGTGCGCCGCCTCGGCACCCACCTGGACGGCCTGCGCGCGCTGCTCACCGAGCCGTCGGTCACCACCGTCCGGCTCGTCCTGACCCCCGAGCGGGTCGTCGTCGCCGAGGCGCGGCGCACGCTCAGCTCCCTGGCCCTGCGCGGCATCGCCGTCGACGGCCTGATCGCGAACCGGCTGATGCCCGCGCCCGGGTTCTGGCGCGGCGGCGCCGCGTCGTGGCTGCGCACCCGCCGCACGCAGCAGGACGCCGTGCTGGCCGAGCTCTCCGGCGCCGGGTTCGAGGCGGTGTCCCGCGTCGAGCACCGCGCCGTCGAGCCGGTCGGGCTGCCCGCGCTCCTGGAGATCGCCGCCGAGCTCTACGGCACCCGCGACCCCCTCGCCGGCAACGGCACCCCGGTCACGCCGCTGCTGCGCGTGCGGCCGGCGCCGGACGGGTACACGCTGCGCATCGCGATCCCGCTCGCGCGGGACGCCGAGGTCGATCTCGCCCGCGTCGACGACGACCTGGCGATCACCGTGGACGGCTTCCGCAGGCTCATCGCCCTGCCGGAGTCGCTGCGGCCGTGCCGGATCACCGGCGCGGAATCCGACGCCGACGGCCTGGTCGTGAGCCTGGCCGGGAACCGGGGACGCGGGTGAGCGAAGAGGAACACGGGCCGCGGCTCGCGGAGGAGATCCGCCTGCTCGCGGAAATGGTCGCCGAGAAGGCGGCGCCGTGGCTGGAGGGCGTCGTCGCCGCGGGCCACGGGACCCCTGACGAGGCGAAACCGGACACTTCGGCGTGCGGGTGGTGCCCGCTGTGTGCGATCGTCGCCGTGGTACGAGGTGAACGGCCCGAGCTGGTGGCCCGGCTGGTCGAGCAGCTCGCGCAGCTGGTCGCCCTGCTGCGCGCGGTGCTCGCGGACCGCTGGGAGCCGGACGAGGGCGTGCACATGCCCGGGTTCCGGCCCGCGCCGCGGCCCGCGGAAGACCCGGCGGGGGCGGCGTCGCCGCGGGTGCAGCACATCACCGTCCGCAGACGGGACGAGTGGCGGCCGGATCGGGAGAGCTGAGTGCGGACGATAGGGGTGGACGTCGGCGGGACGAGCGTCCGGGCCGGCGTGGTGGACGAGCGCGGCTCCCTGCTCGACACGGCGCGCGTCGCGACACCGAGCGAGGAAGGCGCCCTCGAGGACGCCATCGCGGGCGTGATCGAGGACCTGCGCAACCGGCACGAGGTGGCCGGGGTCGGGCTGGCCGTGGCCGGGTTCGTCGCGCGCGACCGCCGGTCGGTGATGTTCGCGCCGCACCTGGCGTGGCGCGGCGCGCCGGTCGCCGACCGGATCGAGAAGCGCGTCGGCCTGCCGGTGCTGCTGGAGCACGACGTCAACGCGGCGATGGTGGGCGAGCACCGCTTCGGCGCGGCCCGCGGCGCCCACGTGGCGGCGCTGGTCGCGCTCGGCACGGGCATCGGCGCGGGCCTGCTGCTGGACGGCAAGCTGTTCCGCGGTGCCTACGGCGTCGCACCGGAGCTGGGTCACCTGACAGTGGTCCGCGGCGGACGGCCCTGCCCGTGCGGCAAGTACGGCTGCTGGGAGCGCTACTGCAGCGGAACGGCCCTGGCGGCGACGGCGGTGGAGCTGCTGGCCCGCCACCCCGGCCGGTCGACGGTGCTGGCCCCGCAGGTCGCGGGCGACCCGGGTTCGGTGACGGGCCGCCGGGTAGCGGGCGCGGCCCGCGACGGCGACCCGATCGCCCAGCTGGCGATGGCGGAACTGGCCAAGTGGCTCGGCGAAGGCCTCGCCCTGGTGGCGGACGTGTTCGACCCGGAGATCATCGTGATCGGCGGCGGAGTGTCGGAGTCGGCGCCGTTGTTCTTGGACGAGGCACGGGAGCACTACGCGGGCGCGATCACGGGGGCCCGGCACCGGCCCCTGGCCCGGATCAGGACAGCCCACCTGGGCGACGACACGGCGATCGTGGGGGCGGCGGCCCTGGCCCTGGAAGCGGCGAAGACCCCGGTCTGACTCACTCCTCCGGGAAGCTCGCCGACGGAACCAGGCCTTCCAGGAACGCCCGGAACGTCGGTGCCAGGGCCAGCTCGGACTCCAGCTCCACGTCGAACCACGTCACCGACGGCTCGGCCGAGCGGCGGTAGTCCAGCGCGATCCACGTGTGGCCGTCGCCCGACAGCACCACCACCCGCTTGGGCAGGTCCCACTCGCCGCTCAGGTACGGCGAGTCCAGGATCGACAGCCGGCCGCCGACGCCGAGGAGCTGGTCGAACGGCACGTGCGTCTCGCTCCACGACGTCGGCGCGCTCGTCGGGAAGGCGTCGAACGATGCGGCCACCGTGCCGCCGTTGCGCTGGCCCAGGAGCTCGCCCAGCTCGATCGGCAGCCGGACGCCCAGCTCGCGGCCGGCGTGGGAGAACTCGCGGGCGCTCAGCGGCTCGCCGGGGCCGTCGTCCCAGAAGGCGGGCTTGAGCTGATCGAACCGGGTCACGCCGGAGAGTGTGCCAGGCTGGTCGGGTGAGCCAGCCGTCCGCGAGCGTCTTCGTCCGCTGCTCCTGCGGGCACCTGCACTGGGGCCGCTACGGCGCCGCCGGCCTCCTGCTCGTCGACCCGGCCCGCGGCGTCCTCCTCCAGCGCCGTGCCTGGTGGGTGCACCACGGCCGCACCTGGGCGTTGCCCGGCGGGGCCATCGAAGCGGGGGAGACCGCGGTCACCGCGGCCGCCCGCGAAGCGTTCGAAGAAGCCTCCGTGCCCGGCGAGGCCTTCCGCGCGGTCTCGGCGTCCGTGGTGGACCATGGGGACTGGAGCTACACCACCGTGCTCGCCCTCGCCCACGGGGCCGAGGCGCGGGTCGCGAACACCGAAAGTGCGGAGGTGCGCTGGGTGGACCCCGACGACGTCCCCGGGTACCGGCTGCACCGCGACTTCGCCGCCGCCTGGCCCGACCTGCGCGACCGCATCGGCCACGAACTGGTCCTGGTCGTCGACGGCGCCAACGTCGTCGGCTCGCGCCCGGACGGCTGGTGGCACGACCGGCACGGCGCCGCCGAGCGCCTCCGCGACCAGCTCGCCCGGCTGGCCGAGGCGGGCCTGCCGGACGCGGACGACCCGGCGATCACCTGGTGGCCGCGGGTGATCCTGGTGGTCGAAGGCAAGGCCAAGCACGTCGAGGCCGTCCCCGGCGTCGAGGTCGTCGCGGCGGACACCGACGGCGACTCGAAGATCGTCGAAGTCGTCGCGCGGCAGAACGCCAAGGTCCTGGTGGCGACGGCCGACCGCGAACTCCGCGGGCGGGTGGAGGCCCTCGGCGCGGCGACCCTCGGCCCGGGCACGCTCCGGACCCGGCTGGACAGCCTCTAGTCCTTGACGATCCCGTCGCGCATCTCGGCGACCAGCGACGCGACGACGGCCTTGAGGCTGCCCTTGTGCCGCTCGGCCACCGCGCGCTGCCGCCGGTAGCTGGGTCCGTGGCGCAGGATCGTCTCGACGTCACACAGCTCGGCCACGCAGTCCAGCCGCCGCGCCACCGGCTCGAGCCGGTCCAGCAGGTCGGTGATGTCGTCGGTGACCAGCCGTTCGCGCCCCGCCGCGTCCAGGATGACGATCGCGTCGGTGCCGTAGCGGGCCGCGCGCCACTTGTTCTCCTGGACGTGCCACGGCGGCAGCGTCGGCAGGATCTCGCCGTCGTCGAGGCGCTCGCTGAAGTCGTCGACCAGGCACTGCGTCAGCGCCGAGATCGCGCCGACCTCCTCCAGGGTGGGCAGCCCGTCGCAGACGCGCATCTCGATCGTGCCGAGCTTCGGCGACGGCCGGATGTCCCAGCGGATCTCCGAGAAGTGGTCGATCACGCCGGTGGTGAACATGTCCTCGACGTAGCTCTCCAGCTCGGCCCACTTCCGGAACTGGAACGGCAGCCCGGCCGTCGGCAGCTGCTGGAACATCAGCGCCCGGTTCGACGCGTACCCGGTGTCCTCGGCACCCCAGTACGGCGACGACGCCGACAGCGCCTGCAGGTGCGGCGCGTAGTTGAGCAGCGCGTCGAGGATCGGCAGCACCTTCTCGCGGTGGTCGACCCCGACGTGCACGTGGACGCCGTAGATCAGCATCTGGCGGCCCCACCACTGGGTCCGGTCGATCAGCTTCGCGTAGCGCTCCTTGTCGGTGACCTTCTGCTGGTACCAGTTCGAGAACGGGTGCGTCCCGGCCGAGAACATCTCGACGCCGAGCGGGTCGGCGACGCCGTGGACGACGTCGAGGGAGTCGTTCAGGTCGGCCTTGACCTCGGCGATCGTGGTGCAGACGCCGGTGATGATCTCGATGGTGTTGAGCAGCAGCTCCTGCTTGATCTTCGGGTGCTCGGCCGCGCCGTCCGGGCGGACCGCCTCGAGGATCCGCTCGGCGACCGACGACAGCTCGCCGCTGCGCCGGTCCACGAGGCCGAGCTCCCACTCCGCGCCGACGGTCGATCGCCGCGAAGGGCTGAACTCGATGTGCATCGCCGTCCGATTAGACCTGGGCGCCGTTGCTGGGGTCCGCGCCCGGCGGCGGGCCCTGGCGCACGCGGAGCAGCAGCAGGGCGATCGCCGTCGCGAGCGCGAGGATCCCCAGCGGCGTCGCCACCGTCGGGCCCACGCCGATCGCGCCGGGCAGGATCAGCAGGAACAGCCCGGCCAGGAACAGCAGCAGGATGAGGAACGCGCCCATCTTCGGCCGCGGCAGCGGCGGCGGCTCCGGCGGGACGTAGTGCTCGTCGTCGTCCGCCGGATCGTCGGAGAAGATCGTCGTGTCCCACGACGTGCCCCCGGACCGCCAGCCGGGCTCCGGCGGGGTGTCCACGGCCGGCGGCTCGGCGGGCCGGTCCGGCGTCTTCCGCGACTCGTTCTCCGCACCGGCGGCGGGCCCCGGCGCACCGGCGATGCCCGGCGGCGTTTCGGCGGTGTCGTTCTCGGGGAGCCCGAACCCGTCGGCCCGCAGGTCGGCGACGATCTCGGCGAACGTCGCGTCGACGTCCTCCGGTCCGTCCTTCCTGCTCATGCGGTCTCCTCCGGCTGAGCGGCGTGCGTCTTCGCGAACTCGACGCTACGCGAGAAAATCACCTCGGCGTCGTTGTCCTGCGTCGCGACGTGGTAGCTGTTCTCCAGCACCACCTCGGTGACGTCGGTGCTCGAAACCCCCTGCAGCACCAGCTGCGAGTTCACCGGCTCGACGACGTGGTCGACCGTCGAGTGCAGCAGCAGCACCGGCTGGGTCACCTTCGCGAGGTCGGCGCGCACGAGGGCCCAGAGCCGCGCCAGGCTCGCCGCCGCCCGGACCGGGGTCCGCGGGTAGGCCAGCTCCGTCTCGCCCGGCTTCTTGATGTCGTTCGCGATCGCCGGCACCGACGGCACCACCCGGCCGAGCACCGGCAGCAGCCGCGTGTCCCACTTCAGCCGCGTCACCGACGGGTTGACCAGCACGATCCCGGCGATCCGGTCGCCGAACTCCTCGGCCAGGCGCAGGGTGAGCGTCCCGCCCATCGACAGGCCGCCGACGAACACGGTCCGGCACGTCGCCAGCAGCGCGAGCAGGGCTTCGCGGACCGCGCCGTACCAGTCCTCCCACGTCGTGCGGTTGAGGTCCTGCCACCGGGTGCCGTGGCCGGGCAGCAGCGGGCAGCGCACCGTGAACCCGGCCGCGGCCAGGTGGTCACCCCAGGCCCGCATGCTCGCCGGGGTGCCGGTGAACCCGTGGCAGAGCAGGAACCCGGTTTCGGCCGAACCGGTGTGGCCGAACGGTTCCGCGCCGGCGAGCACGCCCATGCGATCGCCTTCCGTGTGAGCGGTGTAGGCCATCCATGCTCTCACGGCCCGAGGGCGTTGTGGGGGTCCGCCCGGGCCCGGAATTCTCTGTGAGATCGATCGCTGCGAAGTGGTAACCGGGTGGTCTCCGTTGTGCGGCGGCCCTCCGGCTTCGTAGGCTGTTCGGCGCGGGTTCCAGGGGTTGAGCTGCGATGGAGGACTGAGGCACCGGTGCTGTACTGGCTCATGAAGTGGGTGTTCCTCGGACCGCTGCTCAAGACGCTCTGGCCGACCAAGGTCGTCGGCGCCGAGAACATCCCCGAAACCGGGGGCGCGATCCTGGCCGGCAACCACCTGGCGGTCGCCGACTCGTTCTTCATGCCGCTGCGGGTCAAGCGCAAGGTGACCTTCCCGGCCAAGTCCGAGTACTTCACCGAGCCCGGGTTCAAGGGCAAGCTCAAGAAGATGTTCTTCACCGGCGTCGGGCAGTTCCCGATCGACCGCTCCGGCGGCAACGCCGCGCAGGCCGCGCTCGACACGGCGATCCGCCTGGTCAAGGCCGGCCACCTGCTGGGGATCTACCCCGAGGGCACCCGTTCCCCGGACGGCAGGCTGTACAAGGGCAAGACCGGCGTCGCCCGGATCGCCCTGGAGTCCGGCGGCGTCGTGATCCCGGTGGCGATGATCGGCACGGACAAGGTCAACCCCATCGGCTCCAAGATGTGGTGGCCGCGCCGCCTCGAGGTCCGCTTCGGCAAGCCGCTCGACTTCTCGCGGTACGAGGGACTCTCCGGCGACCGCTTCATCGAGCGGTCCATCACCGACGAGATCATGTACGCCCTGATGGAGCTGTCGGGCCAGGAGTACGTCGACATCTACGCGGCGAAGGCGAAGGAACTGCTCGCCGCGGAAGCCGCCGGAGTGAAGCCGAAGGTGCCTTCACAGCCTTCGGTGCGCGACGCGGCCCGGGTGCCCGAGTCGAAGGTCGGCTAGCCCACTAGGGTTCACCAGTGCGTTTTTTCTACGACACCGAGTTCATCGAAGACGGCGTGACGATCGATCTGGTGTCGATCGGGGTGGTCGACGAGCGGGGCCGCGAGTTCTACGCGGTCTCGACGGACTTCGACCCGGCGAAGGCCGGCCCGTGGGTCCGCGACAACGTCCTCGACAAGCTGCCCTCACCCGCCGACCCGGCGTGGCGCAGCCGCGAGAAGATCCGCACCGACCTGCTGGAGTTCTTCGGCAAGCCCCCGGGCGGCATCGAGCTGTGGGCGTGGTTCGCCGCGTACGACCACGTCGCGCTCGCCCAGCTGTGGGGCCCGATGCCGGCCCTGCCGCGCCAGCTGCCGCGCTTCACCCGCGACCTGCGCCAGCGCTGGGAGGACGCGGGCAAGCCCAAGCTCCCGGCGGCCCCCAACGACCAGCACGACGCACTGGCGGACGCGAAGCACAACCTGGCCCGCTGGGAGATCATCGAGGAGTACTTCCGGCGCCGCTGAGCCCGCGCTGAAACCGCCGGTGCCGCCGGTGCCTTCGCGCAGATGCCGCTGCCCCCGCCGCAGCCGCCGCGCTGATGCCGCCGCTGACCCCGCCGCAGCCCCCGCTCTGATGCGGCCTCGCTGCTGCCCGCGCGCTGATGCCGCCGGTGCCCCGCGCGCTGATGCCGCCGGTGCCTCCGCGCAGATGCCGCTGCTGCCCCCGCCGCAGCCCCCGCGCTGATGCCGCCGCTTCTGCCGCTGCTGATACCGCCGCTGCTGCCCGCGCGCTGATGCCGCTGCTGCCCCCGCGCCCTGATGCGGCCTCGCTGATGCCGCCGACCCCGCTTTGATGCGGCCTCGCCGATGCCGCCGCTGCTGCCCGCGCGCTGTCCCCGCGCGCTGATGCCGCTGCTGCCCCCGCCGCTGACCCCCGCGCCGGTGCCGCCACTGACCTTCCGGAACTGTCGGTGGTCCGCGGTAACGTGAAATTCGGGGATCCCCCGGGCGGGGACCTCCTGGTGGGGTGCCCGGGCGTCAGGAGTCGCCGTCGGGGGACAGGGGTGTCACGACCGTGCGGCGGAAGTGGTTGAAGATCACCGAAGTCCGGACGTCGACGATCTCCTTGCGCTGGGTCAGCCGGTCGAGGATGAACCCGCTCAGGTGATCGTTGTCGGCGACCGCGATGTGCAGCAGGAAGTCGTCGCTGCCCGACATCACGAACACCGACAGCACCTCGGGCAGGCCCGTCACGAACGCGCGGAACGATTCGATCACCGCGCGGTCCGGCGGGCGCAGCCGCACCGCGACCATCGCCTGCACCGGCCGGCCGATCTTCTTCAGGTCGACGTCCACGGTGTGGCCGCGCACGATCCCGCGCCTGGTCAGCTCCCGCACCCGTTCGAGGCAGGTCGACTGGGCGATGTGCAGGCGCCGGGCGAGTTCCTTGTTGGTCTGCTTGGCGTCCTCCTGCAGCAGGGTCAGCAGCGCCGCATCAAGTTCGTCCACCGGGACTCCGCCTTCCTTGAAAACGAGCATGATTCGAGATTTTGCCCGCCGCGCCGAATCTAGCACGGCGTCACCTGGGATATCTCCGCTCGCTGTCTACGGTGAAGCCATGATCACCGAGTCCGCCACGACCGCCTCCCGGCGCCTGTCCGTGGCCGCCGTCCTGGCCGCGGCGCTGATCTGGAGCAGCTCGTTCGCGGTCACGAAGGTGGCGCTGGCGGAAGTCCCGCCGATGACCCTCGGCGCGCTGCGGTTCGCCCTCGCCGCGGCCGTCCTCGGCGTGGTCGTGCGCACCGGCCGGCGGCGGTTGCCGTCGCTGCGGCAGCGGCTGTCCATCGGGTTCGCCGGTCTGCTCGGGATCACGGCGTACTTCGCGCTGGAGAACGTCGGCGTCGACCTGGCCGCCGCCTCCGACGCGACGCTCATCGTCGCCGCGTACCCGGTCATCACCCTGGTCCTGGCCGGCCGCGCCACGTTCTCCGCCGTCCGGCTGACGGGCATGCTGCTGGCCGTCGGCGGCGTCTGGCTGGTCGTGCGCGAGCAGGCCGGCGGTGGGGGCGAGCACCGGCTGTGGGGCGACCTCATCCTCATCGCGGGCGGCGTCGTGTGGGCGGTCTACAACCTGGTGACGCGCCGGGACGTCTCCGGCGCGTCGCCGATCGTGGTCACCTACTACCAGACGCTGGCGGGCGCGGGCGGGTTCGTGCTGTTGTCGCTGACGGAGGTGGACCGCTGGAGCGTCCCGGCCGGGGGCACCCTGCTCCGGATCGGGTTCCTCGCGGCGTTCTGCTCGGTCGCGGCGTTCCTGCTGTACAACCACGGCCTCCGCGGCCTCGATCCGAGCGTCGCGGTCAACCTGCTGAACATCGTCCCGGTGGCCGGCCTCGGCTGGGCCGTGCTGCTGGCGGGCGAGACCTCGACGCCGGGGCAGCTGGCGGGCGGCGCCGTCGTCCTCGCCGGCGTCGGCCTGGGCAGCCACCGGAAGACGAAGGACGTGTGATGGCGGACAAGTGCGCGATCGTGGTCGGCGACGAGCTGCCCGCGGGCCTGGCGGCCAACGCCGCCGGCGTCCTGTCGGTGACCCTCGGCCACCGGGTGGGCGGCCTCGTCGGCGCCGACGTCGAGGACGCCGACGGCGTCGCCCACCCCGGGATCATCCGGCTGCCGCTGCCGATCCTGAAGGCCCCGCGCGAAAAGGTCGCCGCCATCGTCCAGGCCGCCGCCGAAGACGACGAGGTCTTCTTCGTCGCCTTCAGCGCGCTCGCCCAGAGCTGCCGCACTTATGAGGAGTACACGGCCAAGCTGGCGGCGACGGCCACCGCGGACCTCGGCACCGTCGGCGTCGGCCTGCACGGCCCGCGCAAACGCGTCGACCGGCTGGTCGGCTCCCTTCCGCTGCTGCGCTGAGGGCCGCCGGAATCGACGAGCTCCGAAACTGTCGGGGGTCCCCGGTAACGTAAAAACCGGGGGACCCCCAGGCCGGGGACCTCTCAGCGCCGCGCGCGCACCGCCGAGGCCAGCTCGTCCAGCAGTGGTGCCGTGTCGTCCCACGCGAGGCACGCGTCGGTGATCGACTGGCCGTAGGTCAGCCGCTCACGGTGGCCCAGGTCGAGGTCCTGGCGCCCGGCCGCGAGGAAGCTCTCCATCATCAGCCCGACGATCCCGCGCTCACCGGAGCTGATCCGCGCGGCCAGTTCGCGGACCACCGAAGCCTGCCGCACGTGGTCCTTGCCGCTGTTCCCGTGCGAAGCGTCGATGATCACCCGCTCCGGCAGGCCCGACTTCGCCAGCCGGGCCAGGGTGTCCGCCACCGTCGCCTCGTCGTAGTTGGGGCCGCCGTTGTGGCCGCGCAGGATCACGTGGCAGTCCGGGTTGCCGGACGTCGTCAGCAGCGCCGCCAGGCCGTCGGTGTTGATGCCGGGGAACACGTGGCTCGCCGCGGCCGCGCGGGTCGCGTCGACCGCCACCTGGACGTCGCCCTCGGTCGAGTTCTTGATGCCGACCGGCATCGACAGCGCGCTGCACAGCTGGCGGTGCACCTGGCTCGCCGCGGTCCGGGCGCCGATCGACCCCCACGTGACGATGTCGGCGATGAACTGCGGCGTGATCGGGTCGAGGAACTCACAGCCCACCGGCAGGCCGAGCGCGGAGACGTCGAGCAGCAGCTTGCGCGCCATTCGCAGGCCCTTGTTGACGGCGAAGGTGCCGTCGAGGTCCGGGTCGTTGATCAGGCCCTTCCAGCCCAGCGTGGTGCGCGGCTTCTCGAAGTACACGCGCATCACGACGTGCAGCTCACCGCGCAGTTCCTCGGCCTTCTCGGCCAGGCGGCGGGCGTAGTCGAGGGCGGCTTCGGGGTCGTGCACCGAGCACGGGCCGACCACGACGAGGAGCCGGTCGTCCCGGCCTTCGAGGATGTCGACGGTCTCGGCGCGGCCGTGCCGCACGACCTTGGCGACGGCGGCGTCGACCGGATGGTCTTCGCGCAGCAGCGCGGGCGAGATGAGCGGGCTGATCGAGGTGGTGCGCGCGGCGTCGAGGTCACCGATGGTGGCGGGGCCTGCGGAGAGCGTCATCGCGGGGTGGTCCTTCCTGGTGGACACCGACCCGCGGAAGATGCGCCGAGCCGGTTCGGAAATCCGGCTCGGGTGGAGGTCAGCGCAGGTTCACGCCGCCGTGCCCACCCGGGGCCGGCTTCGTAAACCAGAAATAGCGCTGCATGGGCGTCAACGTAGCACAGCCCGGGCGCGGACCGATTCTCCAGGTGGTCCGGGCTGCACCGATCAAGACGAGAGCCGCTACGCTGGCGAGCGACGAAATGTGACTGTCATCTCCAGAGAACAGACGGAGGCTTCTCATGCGTGTCGGTGTGCTGACCGGCGGCGGCGACTGCCCGGGGCTCAACGCGGTGATCCGCGCGGTGGTGCGTAAGGGCATCGAGGTGCACGGCTGGGACTTCGTGGGCTTCCGCAACGGCTGGAACGGCCCGCTGACCGGGGACAGCCGTCCGCTCGGCCTGAACGACGTCGAAGACATCCTCACCCGCGGTGGCACCATCCTGCGGTCCTCGCGCACCAACCCGTACAAGGTCGACGGCGGCGTCGACAAGATCAAGCAGGTCCTCGCCGACCAGGGCGTCGACGCGCTGATCGCGATCGGCGGCGAGGACACCCTCGGCGTCGCGAAGCGGCTGACCGACGACGGCGTCGGCGTCGTGGGCGTGCCCAAGACGATCGACAACGACCTGGGCGCCACCGACTACACCTTCGGCTTCGACACCGCGGTCTCCATCGCGACCGAGGCGATCGACCGGCTGCACACCACGGCCGAGTCGCACCACCGGGCGCTCGTGGTCGAGGTCATGGGCCGCCACGCCGGCTGGATCGCGCTGCACTCCGGCCTCGCCGGCGGCGCGAGCGTCATCCTGGTGCCGGAGCGGCACTTCAACGTCGACCAGGTCGTCTCCTGGGTCGAGCGCCGCTTCGAGAAGGAGTTCGCGCCGATCATCGTCGTCGCCGAGGGCGCGCTGCCCGAGGGCGGCGAGGAGAAGCTGCTCACCGGCGAGAAGGACGCCTTCGGGCACGTCCGCCTCGGCGGCATCGGCACCTGGCTGGCCGACGAGATCGCCCACCGCACCGGCAAGGAGTCCCGCGCGGTGGTCCTGGGCCACGTCCAGCGCGGCGGCACCCCGACGGCCTACGACCGCGTCCTCGCGACCCGCTTCGGCCTGAACGCCGTCGACGCGGTCGCCGACGGCGACTTCGGCGTGATGGTGGCCCTCAGGGGCACGGACATCGTCCGCGTGAAGCTGTCCGAGGCCACGGCCGAGCTGAAGACGGTCCCGGTCGAGCGCTACCAGGAAGCCGAAGTCTTCTTCGGCTGATTCGCCTTTGCCGCGGTCGGCGTCAGATCCGGGCCAGCCGGTCCAGGACGCCGGCCGCGGCGGCGATGTCGGCGGTGAGCGGGCGGTCCTCGACGCTCTCGTCCAGCACCGCCGACGCCGCCTCGAACGCGTCGCGGACCGGGAGGTCCACCAGGTCGGCTTCGCGCATCCGCAACGCCCGGACCGCCGCCACCAGCTCGCACGCCAGCACCTGCGCGTACGACGTGCACGCCGCCGTCGCCGCGCGGGCCGCCTGCGTCGAGAAGCTCGCGTGGTCCTCGATGCCGCGGGAGACGACGGCCGTGCCGAGCGTCGCCGGGAGCGCCGCCTGCCGCAGCTCCGTCAGCGCGTCGTGGGCCACGTACTCGAGGATCATCACGCCCGAGCTGCCCGCCGGGCCCGCGGCGAGGAACGGCCGCAGCCCGGTGAACTCCGGCTCCACCAGGTCGCCGAGCCGCGCCACCGACAGCTCCGCCACCTGGTGCACGGTCGCGCGGGCCTGGTCCAGCGCCGTCGACACGTACGCCGTGTGGAAGTGCGCGTGGTGGTAGGCGTCCCCGTGCACGGTCGAGATCATCGGGTTCTCCGTGCTCGCGTTGATCTCCACGGCGAGGACGTCCCGCAGGTAGTGGATCGCGTCCAGCGCCGGACCCTGGACCTGCGGGAACGCCCGCAGCCCGAACGGGTCCTGGATCCGCCGTCCCGGCTTGGGCGTCTGGTGCATGCCCAGCAGCCGCCGCATCTCGGCCGCGCACGCGACCTGCCCGGCGTGGGGACGCGCTTCGTGCACCGGCGTCGCGTACGCCTCGGGGTTGCCGTCGAGCGCGACGTAGGTCAGCGCCGCGACGGCGTGGCTCGCCCGGGTCAGCGTGTCGAGCCGCATCGCCGCGAGGGTCGCTTCGGCGAGTGTCGCGGCATTGCTGCTCATGAACGCCAGCGCGTCACCCGCGTGCACCGCCACCGGCGGCACGTGCCCGGCCTCCCACGGCCGCTCGCCGGTCAGGGCCAGCGCCGTCTCGGCCAGCGGCGCGAGGTCGCCGGTGCCGATCGCGCCGAGCCGGTGCACCAGCGGCAGCGCGCCGGTGCGGACCGCCTCGGCCAGCGCGCCGATCAGCTCGGGACTGATCCCGGACCGCCCGGTCAGCAGCTGGTTGAGCCGGATCAGCAGCATCGCCCGCACCTGGCCCGGCGGCATGGGGTCGCCGCTGCCGCCCGCGTGGCTGCGCAGGAGCCGCAGCCCGTGCTCCTGCGAGCTCGCGACGGTGTCGTCCTTGTTGGCGCCGACACCGGTGGTGCGGCCGTAGACCACCCGCCGCGTGCTCAGGTCTTCCGCGAGCTTCCACGCGTGCTCGGCCGCGCGCAGCGCCGCGATCGAGACGTCGATGTCCAGCGGTCCCTCCGTGCGCGCCGCGGTCACGACGTCCGCGCACCGCAGGGTCCGGCCGTCGACCCGGATCAAGGGCGGCCTCCTTCCGACTGCCCTCACTATGCGGCTAGGGCGCCGGCGGCTGCCAGGGAGGCCTCGGCCAGTCCCAGTGCGGGACGGGTTCGTGCAGGTTGGGCTCGGCGCCGGGCGCCGAGAACACGACGGCCAGCCGGCTGCCCCACTCGACGTAGCCGGCGAACGCGGCCCGGAACTCGGGGTCGCCGGGCAGGCCGGCTTCGTCGGCGGCGTCGAGCAGCAGGCTCACCCAGCGGCGGCGCTGCTGCTCGGTGATCCCGCGGCCGAGGTGGCGGCCGATCATGTGGGCGTGCCCGCCGTGGGCGCCCGAGTAGCCGGCCGGGCCCCCGAAGACCTCGCCGAGCCAGACGGCGACGTGCTCGGCGTGGTGCGGGTCCATGTGGCGGAACACGGGTTCGAGCAGCGGGTCTTCGAGGACGTGGCCGTAGAAGATCGTCAGCAGCTTGACGAGGGCGTCGCGGCCGCCGGCCCACTCGTAGAGCGTCGGCGTGGTGGTTTCGTAGCGCTCGGGTTCGCCGTCGGGCGTGAAGCCTTCGATGCCGGCGAAGGGGGCTTCGGCCCGCACGAGGTACCGGCCCGGCGCGCGTTCGAACCGGTGGCCGGCGGCGGCCTTTTCGAAGTCACGGGCCGCGGATTCTGGCACGGTGTAGCGGAGGTATTCGACGATCACCGGTTCAGGCAACCAGCGGCGGCCCGGCCGGGCAACCACGTACTTTCCGGTGCGTAGGGAGAGCGGGATGAAGCGCTACCACTGCGCGGCCGAGCTGGCCGTCGACCTGATCGGCGGCAAGTGGAAGCCGGTGATCCTGGCCCACCTCAAGGAGGGCGCCCACCGCTACGGCGAGCTGCGGCGCCGGATGCCGGGGGTGAGCGAGAAGATGCTGACCCAGCAGCTGCGCGAGCTGGCGGCGGACGGCATCGTCCGCCGCGACGAACTCGGCGGCCGGGTCCCGCACGTCGAGTACCACCTGACGGAGGTGGGGGAGGAGCTCCGCCCGGCCCTGACGGCCCTGTACGAGTGGGGCGAGCGCCGCGCGGCCGAGAAAGGCATCGAGTTCGAACCGGCGACCGGGCGGCCCTGACGGCGGCGGCCCAGCGCCGATGGCGTTCGGGGCTGCCTCCATGCCCCGCCACCACCCTCGACGGAGGCTTCGCGCCGCAGCGGAGCGGAGGCCGCCCTCAGGCCGGGTCGGTCTCGTCCAGGCGGCGTTCCAGCGCGTCGAGCCGTTCCGACCAGAACCGGCGGTAGGGCGCCAGCCACGCGTCGACCTCGGCCAGCGGTTCCGGCCTCAGGGCGTAGCACCGGCGCTGGGCCGCCACGCGCACCGTCACGAGCCCGGCCTCCCGCAGCACCCGCAGGTGCTTCGACACCGCCGGCTGGCTCAGCTCGAGCTCGTCGACCAGCTCGCCCACCGAACGCTCGCCGTCGCGGAGGAGGTCCAGGATCGTGCGGCGGCGGGGCTCGGCGAGCACCTCGAAGGTCTGCATCACCCCCGAAATGTGCTCTGCCGGGCATATTCCTGTCAAGGCATGCACCACTCTCCGACTTGGTCTGAACCATTGACCTAGTGGTCTAGTCCACTTACGGTAGGTGTGGTCTCCACCACGTGGTCCCCGTTGGTGTCGGTAATTCTCCGAAGGGAGAACGCATGTCCCGTTTCCGCAGGAAGAGCTTCTCGGCGCTGCTGACCGTGGCGGCCGCCGCGGGCCTCGTCGCGGGTGGCGCGACGGCCCCCGCGGCCACCGCCGCGACCGAAGCCTCCGTCGGCAAGGTGGTCGGCTACTTCACCGAGTGGGGTGTCTACGACCGCAACTACCACGTCAAGAACATCGAGACGTCGGGCTCGGCGAGCAAGCTGACGCACATCAACTACGCGTTCGGCAACGTGACGAACGGCGGCTGCGCGATCGGCGACGCCTACGCCGACTACCAGAAGACCTACGACGCCGCGGGCAGCGTCGACGGCGTCGCCGACACCTGGGACCAGCCCCTCGCCGGCAGCTTCAACCAGCTCAAGAAGCTGAAGGCCAAGCACCCCGGCCTGAAGGTGCTGTGGTCGTTCGGCGGCTGGACCTGGTCGGGCGGCTTCGCGCAGGCCGCGCAGAACCCCACGGCGTTCGCGAACTCCTGCTACAACCTCGTCAACGACCCGCGCTGGGCCGGCGTCTTCGACGGCATCGACATCGACTGGGAGTACCCCAACGCCTGCGGCCTGTCCTGCGACACGAGCGGCGCGGCGGCGTTCAAGAACGTCCTGGCGGCCCTGCGCGCCAAGTTCGGCTCGAAGCTGGTCACCGCGGCGATCACCGCCGACGGCACGAACGGTGGCAAGATCGACGCGGCCGACTACGGCGGCGCCGCCCAGTACGCCGACTGGTACAACGTGATGACGTACGACTACTTCGGCGCGTGGGCCGCGCAGGGCCCGACGGCCCCGCACTCGCCGCTGACGTCCTACTCGGGCATCCCGACCGCCGGCTTCTACTCCGACGCCGCGATCCAGAAGCTCAAGAGCAAGGGCGTCCCGTCGAGCAAGCTGCTGCTGGGCATCGGCTTCTACGGCCGCGGCTGGACCGGCGTCACGCAGAGCGCCCCGGGCGGCACCGCGACCGGCCCGGCGCCGGGCAAGTACGAGCAGGGCATCGAGGACTACAAGGTGCTCAAGACGTCGTGCCCCTCGACCGGCACGGTCGCCGGCACCGCGTACGCCAAGTGCGGCAGCAACTGGTGGAGCTACGACACCCCGTCGACCATCGCCGGCAAGATCTCCTACGCCAGGACCCAAGGGCTCGGCGGCGCGATGTTCTGGGAACTGTCGGGTGACACCACCAACGGCGAGCTGATCACGGCCGTCGCCAAGTAGGCCCGCGGGGGCACCGGCGGAAACCGTCGGTGCCCCCGTTTATCGTCCACGCCGTGACGTTCAGCGGATTCGGCGAGTACGCCATCGACTTCTTCGACGGGCTGGTGGAGGACAACTCCAAGCCGTACTGGGACGACAACGTCGAGACCTACAAGAACGACGTCCGTGCCCCGATGGAGGCCCTGCTCGCCGAGCTCGCGCCCGAGTTCTCCGACGGCTTCGGCGAGCCCAAGGTGTTCCGCCCCTACCGCGACGTCCGGTTCGCCAAGGACAAGACGCCGTACAAGACCCACTGCGGCGCGGTCATCGAGCAGGGCCGCGGCGCCGGCGCCTACTACGTCGAGGTGGGCCCCGAGGGCCTGCGCGTCGGCGGCGGCTGCTTCCACCTGGCGTCCGACCAGCTCGCGCGGTTCCGCCAGGCCGTCGACACCGAGCTGCACGGCGAGGCGCTGCGGAAGATCCTCGCGAAGCTCGAGCGCACGGGCTGGGAGGTCCGGGGCGACCGGCTGAAGTCGAAGCCGCGCGGGTTCGACGCCGATCACCCCCGCCTCGACCTGCTGCGCTACCGCTCGGTGTACGCGGTCCGGGCGTGGGAGCCGGACGACGTCCTGCACGAGCGAGGGGCCCTCGACCGGGTGAAAAAGGCCTGGCGGCAGGTGCGCGAGTTCAACGAGTGGGCCCGCGACCGGGTCGGTCCGAGTGAGCAGCCGCGTCGCTAGCGTGACCTGACCAAGCAGGTTTTCTGAACACTTTTCTTGAACATTCGGTATCGGTACAGACGAACGCGCGGAGAGGGACTACGCTGTGCGAACGTGAGCCGACGCGCGAAGATCGTTTGTACCCTGGGCCCCGCCACTGCCACGCCGGAGAAGATGCGGGCTCTCGTCGACGCCGGAATGGACGTCGCGAGAATGAACTTCAGCCACGGGAGCCACAGCGACCACAAGCAGGTCTACGACCTGATCCGGGCCGCGGCCGCCGAGGGCGGCCGGGCGGTCGGCATCCTCGCCGACCTGCAGGGCCCGAAGATCCGCCTGGGCACCTTCGCCGGCGGCCCGGTCGAGTGGCACAACGGCGACATCGTCCGGATCACGGTCGAGGACGTCGCCGGCACCCACGACCGGGTCTCGACGACCTACAAGGGCCTGGCGAAGGACGCCAAGCCCGGTGACCGCCTGCTCGTCGACGACGGCAAGGTCGGCCTGGTCGTGCAGAAGGTCGAAGGCCAGGACGTGGTCTGCGAGGTCACCGAAGGCGGCCCGGTCAGCAACAACAAGGGCGTCTCGCTGCCCGGCATGGACGTCTCCGTGCCGGCGCTGTCCGACAAGGACATCGAGGACCTCGAGTTCGCCCTCGAGCTGGGAGTGGACTTCATCGCCCTGTCGTTCGTCCGGTCGCCGGCCGACATCGACCTGGTCCACCAGGTGATGGACCGCATGGGCAAGGGCCGGCTGCCGGTCGTGGCGAAGATCGAGAAGCCCGAGGCCGTCTACAACCTCGAGGCCATCGTGCTGGCCTTCGACGCCGTGATGGTCGCCCGCGGCGACCTCGGCGTCGAGCTGCCGCTGGAGCAGGTTCCCCTGGTGCAGAAGCGCGCCATCCAGATCTGCCGCGAGAACGCGAAGCCGGTCATCGTCGCGACGCAGATGCTCGAGTCGATGATCAACAACTCCCGGCCGACCCGCGCCGAGGCCTCCGACGTCGCGAACGCCGTCCTCGACGGTGCCGACGCGCTGATGCTCTCCGGCGAGACCAGCGTCGGCCGGTACGCGATCGAGGTCGTCGAGACGATGGGCCGGATCATCGAGGCGGTCGAGACCGACTCGCCGATCGTGCCGCCGCTCTCGCACGTCCCGCGCACCAAGCGCGGCGTGATCTCCTACGCCGCCCGCGACATCGGCGAGCGGCTGAACGCGAAGGCCCTGGTCGCCTTCACGCAGTCCGGTGACACCGTGCGCCGCCTGGCCCGGCTGCACACCCGGCTGCCGCTGCTGGCCTTCACGCCCGAAGAGTGCGTGCGCAGCCAGCTGTCGATGACGTGGGGCACCAACACCCACATCGTCCCGCAGGTCAGCTCCACCGACCAGATGATTCAGCAGGTCGACCACGCGATGCTGGAGATGGGCAAGTACCAGAAGGGCGACCTGGTCGTCATCGTGGCCGGTTCGCCGCCGGGGACCGTCGGGTCGACCAACCTGATCCGGGTGCACCGCCTCGGTGAAGACGACCACGCTTGAGAGACCGACCGCTCAGTATGGGCCTAAGGTCCAAGCATGACTGAATTGGCCAGGACGGCCGCCACCGAACTGGAGATCCCGGGTGGCGGCCAGCCCGTGCTGGACCGCCTGATCGCGCTGCTCGACCTGGAGAAGATCGAAGAGAACATCTTCCGCGGCGTCTCGCCCGCCCACTCGCCCGTGCGGGTGTTCGGCGGGCAGGTCGCCGGCCAGGCGCTGGTCGCGGCCGGGCGCACGGTCCCCGCGGAACGCCGGGTCCACTCGCTGCACGCGTACTTCATCCGCGGCGGCGACCCCAGCGTGCCGATCGTCTACGAGGTCGACCGGATCCGCGACGGCCGGTCGTTCACCACCCGCCGGGTCGTCGCGATCCAGCACGGCAAGGCGATCTTCTCGCTCTCGGCGTCGTTCCAGAAGGACGAACCGGGCATCGAGCACGCCGAAGCGATGCCGGAGGGCGTGCCGGCGCCGGAGACGCTGCCGACGCTGATGGAGCGCGCCGAGGGCTACGCGATCGGCGCGCACAGCCGGCCGCGGCCGATCGACCTGCGGTACGTCAACGACCCGCCGTGGGTCACCCGCCAGACCGGCGAGCCGCCCGCGCGCAACCAGGTGTGGATGCGCGCCGACGGCAAACTGGGCGACAACCAGCTGCTGCACGTCTGCGTGCTGACCTACGCCTCGGACATGACCCTGCTGGACTCGGTGCTCGCGCGCCACGGCGTCTACTGGGACACCGACAAGGTGCTCGGCGCCAGCCTGGACCACGCGCTCTGGTTCCACCGGCCGTTCCGCGCCGACGAGTGGTTCCTCTACGACAGCGCCTCGCCGACGGCGTCGGGCGCCCGTGGCCTGGCCACGGGCCGGTTCTTCGCCGCGGACGGGACCCTCATCGCGACGGTCGTCCAAGAAGGACTCCTGCGCGTCCTCTGAAGTCCGTCGGGAAATCACCCTTACGGGCGACGAATAGTCAGAATATTCGTCGCCGGAATAGGGCATTCGGGCCGGGGAAGGGGCCCGGGACCGATCGGGGGGCAGCCCCGGACCCCTTCGTCAAATGACCGGGCGGCACTTCGCGCGATCATCGTCTACCCTGCTCAGAGGCCGGTCGTGGCCACATCGGGCGGACCACCCGGTGTGGTGGCACCAGCTCTGGCAGTGCAGGGTGCGAGGATACAAGAGCATTCTGCAAATTGCAGATCGGCGCCGGGAAATCGGGCCCGCGTTAATGCCCCACCAGGTCCACGCCCGGCTGGTTAGATACACAGGAAGCACGCGAACGGCCACGACGCCGTCGACATCCGGAGGTGCCGCGATGGCAAGGGGACAGAGCCCCACGGTTCGCCGCCGGAGGCTCGCGGGAGAGCTGCGCCGGCTCCGCGAAGCCGCGGACCTCACCATCGACGAGGTCGGCGAGAAGCTCGAGTGCTCCGCCTCGAAGATCAGCCGCATCGAAACCGGGCACGTCGGGGTCACCCCGCGCGATGCCCGGGACATGCTGGCCCTCTACGGCATCGTCGGCGACGAGCAGGAGGCGCTCGTCCAGCTGGCCAGGGAGGCCCGCAAGCGCGGCTGGTGGCACGCTTACAACGAGGTCTTCACCGGCACGTTCGTCGGGCTCGAAGCCGACGCCAGCTCCCTGCGCGCGTTCCAGGCCCTGCTCGTGCCGGGGCTGCTGCAGACCGAGCGGTACGCCCGCGCGGTGATCCGGGCCCTGCGGCCGGACGCCGACGAGGCCGAGATCCGCCGCCGCGTCGCCGCCCGGATGGCGCGCCAGGAGCTCCTGTCCGACACACCGCCACCGGAGTACTGGGCGGTGATGGACGAAGCCGTGCTGCGCCGCGTGGTCGACGGCCCCGAGGTGATGGCCGAGCAGTTGTACCGCATGATCGCGGTCGCCGAGAAGCCGAACGTGACCGTCCAGGTCGTGCCGTTCGGCGCCGGCGCCCACCCCGGTATGGAGGGCCCCTTCCTGATCATGGGCTTCCCCGAGCAGGCCGACCCGGACGTCGTCTACGTCGACGACAGCACGTCCAGCGGCCTCTACCTGGAGGAACCCACAGACGTCCGGCGCTACGGGCTGATGTTCGACCATCTGCGCGCGGCCGCACTGAAGCCGGACGACTCGGTGAACTTGATCGCCGAGGCGGCCGGACGGTTCGCCGAACAGGCGGCCGTACCGGCTCCGGTGCACCATCTGGAACCGAGGACACAGTAAGGAGTGGTGGGGACCATGGAAGACGGATTGTCCGGGGCGCGCTGGCGCAAGAGCAGCCACAGCGGTGGCGGGAACGACTGCGTCGAGGTCGCCTTCGTCGCCGGTGGCGCCGCTGTCCGCGACTCGAAGGACCCCGAAGGTGGTGCGTTCCGCCTGCCCGCGTCCGGCTGGCGGGGGCTGCTGGCCGCGGTGCGGACCGGCGGCCCGGCGCGCGACTGAGGCGCGTTTCGAAGACCCCTTACCCCCGCCGAGCTGGGCTCGGCCGGGAGTAAGGGGTCTTTTCGCGGTCAGGGCTGCGTGATCACCCGATGCCTGAGGTGCCCCCTCAGGACGAACCTGAGTGCTACCAACCGGTGAACTCAGGAACAGGGGAACACGATGCACAGCGATCTCATGCTCGACGCCGTCCGGGCCGAAGCCGCCTACCGGGCCGAGGAACTGCGGAAGGCCGGGCGCAGCGCCTGGGCCGCCCGCGCCCGCCGCGCCGTCCGCCACATGCGGGCCGCGCACACCGACGTCGAGGTACCGGCGCAGGAGCGCCGCGAGGCCGCGCGGGCGACCGCCGACGCCGGCAAGACCGCCCGGTAAGGGGCGGGTGATGGTGTCGAAGGCGATAAGCGGTCGGAAACTGTCGGTGGGGTGAGCAACAATGCTCCTCGTGCCCCGACTCGGCTCCGGAATCCCGCTCGTCGCCCGTACCCACGAGATGCGGCGGCTCCGCGCCGCCTTCGCCCGGGCCGAACGGGGCGAAGCCGGCGCGGTGCTGCTCTCGGGGGACGCCGGGGTCGGCAAGACCCGGCTGCTGACCGCGCTCGGCGAGCACGTCGAGGCGTGCGGTGCGCTGGTGCTCACCGGCCGCTGCATCGACGTCCGCGAGGGCGGTCTTCCTTATCTTCCGTTCGCCGAGGCGCTCGCCCCGCTGGGCAGCGCGACGGACCCGGCGGTCGCCGCCGCGGTGCGGGCCCGGCCCGCCCTGGGGCGGCTGCTGCCGCAGGGGCAGGGCGTCGAGGAGCCCCGGGCGGCCGAACACCCGCCGATGACCTCGAACGACCGGGAAACCATGGTGCGTCCCCGGCCGGAGCAGGATCTCGGTCAGCTGCAGTTGTTCGACGCGGTACTGGGGGTGCTGACCGAGATCGCCGAGTCGCGGCCCGTGGTGATCCTCCTGGAGGACCTCCACTGGGCCGACGCCTCGACCCGCAACCTGCTGTCCTTCCTGCTCAGCAGGCTGCGGGCGCAGCGGCTCCTGGTCGTGGGCAGCTACCGCGAGGAGGACGTGCACCGGCGCCACCCGCTGCGCGCCCTCCTCTCGGAGCTGGTCCGGCTCGCCACCGTCGAGCGGGTTGACCTGCACCCGTTCGGCACCGCCGACGCCCGCAGGTTCGTCGAAGCGCTCGCCGACGCGCCCCTGCCGTCGGACGTCGTGGCCGACATCGTCACCCGCTCCCAGGGCAACCCGTTCTTCGCCGAAGAGCTGCTCGCCACCAAGACCGAGTGCAACGACCTGCCCGCCGGGCTGGCCGAGGTGCTGCTGTCCCGGCTCGAGCGGCTCTCGCCGGACGCCCGCCGCGTGGTCCGCGTGCTCTCGGTGGCCACCGAACCGGTGATGCACGCCGCGCTCGCCGCCGTCTGCGGGCTGGGGGAGCTCGAACTCGACGAAGCGCTGCGCGAGGCCGTCCAGCACCACGTGCTGGTGGTGCTCTCGGACGGTTCCTACATCTTCCGGCACGCGTTGCTGCAGGAAGCGGTGTACGGCGACCTGCTGCCGGGGGAGCGGTCGCGCACGCACGCGGGGTACGCGGCGCGGATCAAGGCGCGGCCGCAGGGCCGCGGGCACGACGCGAAGCTGGCCTACCACTCGATGCAGAGCAGCGACCTCGTCACGGCGCTGCCGGCGTTGCTGCGCGCGATGGACGAGGCCGAGAAGCTCGGCGCGCCCGGGTCGGCGCTGCAGCACGTCGAGCAGGCACTGTCCATCTGGGACGCCGTCGCCCCGGAGGACCGGCCCGAAGGGGTCGACGAGCTGAAGCTGCTGTACGAAGCCTCGTACTTCGCCGGGACGTCCGGCGAGCCCGAGCGGGCCGCGGCCTTCGCCCGCTCCGCCACCCAGGCGCTGACCCCGGACATCCCGAACGACCGCGCCGCGAAGGTGTGGCGGCGGCTGGCGGACGCGCTGCTCGCGCTGGAGGGCACCCTGGACGAGGCGGTCGCCGCCATCGACCGGGCCTGGGACCTGGTGAAGGACACCGAACCCAGCTCGGCGCGCGCCTGGGTGCTGGCCAGCCGGGCCGGGTTCCTGCGGATCCTCGACCAGCCCGAGGCAGCGCTGGAAAGCGCGCTCACCGCGGTCGCCGACGCGCAGGCCGTGGGCGCGACGGGGGCGGAGGCGTCCGCCCTGGTCACCCTGGGCACGCTGGCCGATTCCCGGGGCGACGCCGCCGAGGCCCGGGAGCGGCTGCGGCAGGCCGAACGCAAGGCGCGGGACGTGGGCGCGTACAACACCGAGATCCGGGCGACCTACTTCCTCGCGTTGAGCCATGACGACCACGGCGAGTTCGCCGAAGCCCTGGAGCACGCCGCGCGGGGTGTCGCCCGGGCCGAGGAAGCCGGGCTGAGCTGGAGTGTCTACGGGCTGGAGCTGCGGGCGCGGCAGCTGATGCTGCGGTACCTGATGGGCGACTGGCCGGACGAGAGCGCCGGCCGCGCCGGGCGCGGGGTGTCCAGCGCGGTCGCCGCGCGGATCCTGGCCATCTGGTCGCTGTTCGTCGTCGCCCGCGGCCGGTTCGACGAGGCCGCGAAACTGGTCGCCGGGCTGCGGCAGCACTGGACCGCGGACATGCAGATCCCGCTGTCCGCGGGGAGCTCGGGCATCGAGCTGGCGTACTGGCGGGGTGAGCACGCCGAGGCGGTGCGCCGGGCCGAAGACCTCGTCGGCTGGCTGGAGCGCATCGAGCCCGGCCTGCTGGCCGGCATCCGGGTGGCCGCGCTCGGCGTGACCGCCGCGGCCGCGGCGGCCGCCGGTGCCCGGGTCCACGGCGACCAGGCCGCGGCCGACGCCGCGGTGGCGGCGGGCGAGCGGTTGGTGGCGCACGGCCGGATGTGCTCGGTCGTCGGGCAGCCGCGGTCGGGGACGCTCGGGCCGGAAGGCCGGGCGTGGCTGGCCCGCCTGGAGGCCGCGGCGTCCTGCCTGATCGGCAAGGGCGACGCGGAGAAGTGGGCGGCCGCAGCGGAGGCGTTCGGCTACGGCGCCGTGTACGAGCAGGCGATCTGCCGCTGGCACGAAGCCGAAGCCCTGCTGGCGGCGGACGGCGATGCCCGTGCGTCCCTCGAAGCGGCCCACGCGGTGGCGGTCCGCCTCGGCGCGATCCCGCTGCGCGACGCCGTCCGGGATCTGGCGCACCGCGCCCGCGTCGAGCTGGCGGGCGCGGAACCGGCGGCCCCGGCCCGGTCGGTCACCGACCCGCTGACCGACCGCGAGCGCGACGTCCTCGAGCGCGTCGCCCTCGGCCGCACGAACCGCCAGGTCGGCGAAGAGCTGTACATCAGCGAGAAGACGGTGAGCGTCCACCTGTCCCGCGTGATGGCGAAACTCGGCGCGAGCCGCCGCGCGGAAGCGGTGGCGATCGCCTACGACCGCGGCCTGTTGACGGCCCCCACCGCCGAACACGCGTGACGGGAGGGGTATCCCGGGGTAACAGCGGGGCATCATTCGTGATGGGCGAGGCATCGGGCTGATGCCCCGCCAATCACGCGAGATGCCCGTCCAATCACGCGTGATGCCCGCTGGATCACGCGAGTTCCGGGTCAGCGGGGGAGGCGGCGGAGGGCCTTGAGGCCGAACGTCATGCCGCGGGACCACAGCGAGCCCGGGATCCCGCGCGGCGGGCGCAGGGCCAGGCCGCGCTGCAGCGCGATCGACTGGGACTCCGTGTACTTCAGCAGGCCTTCGGCGCCGTTGCGGCGGCCGACGCCGGACTCCTTCATCCCGCCCATCGGGACGCCGACGCTGCCGAACGTCGCCGCGTAGCCCTCGTTCACGTTGACCGTCCCGGCCTTCAGGCGCGCCGCGACCTCCCAGCCCGCGCGGCCGTTGCGGGACCAGACGCTGGCGTTGAGCCCGAACGGCGTGTCGTTGGCCCGGTCGATGGCCTCGGTGACGTCGGTGTAGCCGTAGATCGACACGACCGGCCCGAACGTCTCCTCGGCGAACGGCACCATGTCCGGGGTGACGCCGGAGAGGACCGTCGGTTCGTAGAACAGCGGGCCGAGGTCGGGCCTCGGCCGTCCGCCGGTGAGCACCGAAGCACCCTTCGCGCGGGCGTCCTCGACGTGCGCCGACACCGTCGCGAGCTGGTCTTCCGAGGTCAGCGACCCCATCTGGGCCTGGTAGTCCAGGGCGCCGCCGAGTTTCAGCGCGGCGGTGCGGGCCACGAACGCCCGGGTGAACTCCTCGCGGATGTCTTCGTGGACGTAGATCCGCTCGACCGACACGCACAGCTGCCCGGCCGAGGAGAAGCACGCCGTCACCGCGCCGGTCGCGGCCTTCGCGATGTCGGCGTCGGGCAGCACGATCATCGGGTTCTTGCCGCCGAGCTCGAGCGAGTACGACGTCAGCCGCTTCGCCACCTGCCCGGCCAGTTCCTTGCCGGTCGGCGTGGACCCGGTGAAGCACAGGTAGTCCGACTCCTCGACCAGGGCGGTGCCGATCTTCGAGCCGCGGCCGAGCACGATCTGCCAGGTCCCGGCCGGCAGCCCGGCCTCCTCGGCGAGCTCGTGCAGCCAGAGCGCCGACAGCGCGGTCTGGTTGTCCGGCTTCTGCACCACGGCGTTGCCGGCGGCCAGCGCCGGGAAGACGTCCATCGCGGTGAGCGCCAGGGGGTAGTTCCACGGCGAGATGATGCCGACGACGCCCTTGGGGTGCCGGAGCTCGCCGGCGCGGGTCAGGCCCGGGATGACGCCGGCGACGCGCCGCGGGGCGAGGAGCTTCGCCGCGTGCTTGCCGTAGTAGGCCGCGACCAGGGCCGTCGCGCTGACCTCGTCGAACGCGTCGAGCCGCGCCTTGCCCGCTTCGATCTGCACGAGGTCGAGCACCTCGTCCTGCCGGGCGAGCACCAGGTCGTGCAGGCGGGTGAGGACGCGGGCGCGCTCGGCGGGGGAGCGGTCCGCCCACGCCCGCTGGGCCGTCCGCGCGCTCGCGAACACCGAGCGGACGTCGGCGTCGGTGGCCTGGGGCAGGGTCGCGATCGGCTGCCCGGTGAAGGGCGCGCGCATCCGGATCGGCGCCGAGTCCGCGCCGCCCGTCACGCGGGCGACGAGCTCGGCCGCCCGCGCCGAGCCGGGCGCCCCGGCGACACCGCCGACGGTCGGCGGCAGGGGGGTGGCTTCGACCGTGTTCGCGGGGGTGGTGCTGGTCATGACGTCTCCGTTCCGCGGCGTCCGGAGTCCGCGCGACGCCGCGCAGGGGTTACCGACGAGTACACCATACCGTCGGTACGTCAGATGTCCAGTCTGATGTGAAAAAGATTCACGTTTTGGGTGGGTTGAGGGGCGGGAGCTGGTAGTTCGGCTCGGTCGGCGACGCCGGTTCCTGCCCCGGGTGCTGCTGCGCCTGCGTCGCGCCGCCGTAGGGATCGTCGAGCCGCGCCGAAACCCCGCCCGGGTGCGCGGGGAACGGCTCGGAGGGCGCCGCTCCGGGCTGGGCCGGGAACGGCTGCGACGAGGGGTCACCGGCCTGGCCGGGGAACGGCTGTGGCGACAGGTCGCTGACCTGCGGCGGGAAGGGCTGTGACGACGGGTCAGCGGCCTGGCCGGGGAACGGCTGTGGCGACGGGTCACCGGCCTGCGCCGGGAACGGCTGTGACGGCGGTCCGGCCTGCGCGGGGAACGGCTGCGACCCCGGATACTGCGCCGAACCCGGGTGCTGCGCCGACCCGGGATACTGCGCCGCACCCGGATAGGGCGCCTGGCCCGGGTACTGCGGCGAGCCGGGGCCCGGATACGGCTGCCCGCCCGCGAACTGCTGCGGCGGCACCGGGTACGGCCGCGACTGCTGCTGGTACGGCCCGGGAGGCGGCCCGGCCGGAGCCGCCGCAGCAGTTCGCCGTCCGGAGAGCACGGCGAACACCAGTGCCGCCAGCGCGACGACCCCGCCGCCGAGCAGCACCCAGAACCCCGTCCCCGTCGCGTAGTGCGACCGGTACGCACCCTCGTCGGACTCGTAGCTCAACGTCGCCGAGACGTCCATGCCGAGCATCCACACCGCCGCGGCCACTCCGGCGCCGCCGGCCACCAGCGCCGTCCGGGCGCCCGAGCGGACCCCGGGGCGTGCCGAGCGCCGCGTGCCCGCGAACGCCAGCCCGGCCCCGGCCAGCAGCACGACCGCGCCGGCGGTGAGCGGGATGCCGTAGCGCGCGACGTGGGCGTTCTCGTAGAACTTCTTCGTTTCGTCGCCGGGTTCGACGTCGAAGGAGCGGGTCCAGGCGCTGATCGTCTGGCTGCTCGCGGTCTTGCCGTCCGAGATCTGCTCGAACGACGTCTGCGGCAGGAACGAGCCGGCCACGACGAGGACGGCGGCGAGGGCGCCGAGCATCCCGGCGAGCAGCCGGAAGAGCGCGCCCGGGTCGGCGGGCGGCTGGGCGGGTGGCGGCCCGTAGGGGTACTGCGCGTACGGGGTGGCGGTCATCGAAGCTCCCCTCTTTCCGGGGGATTGGACCACGAATCCCGCTGGGCGATAAGGGGTAGCGCTGCGCTGGTGCGTGCGACGCCCGCCGTGCTAGTCAGCTCGGCGCAGTGGCGGCGTCCTGGTAGAGCAGGACGGCGATCCGCTTCCACTCCTCCAGGAGCTGGCGGCGCCGGTTCGGGTCACCGCCGAGCTCGGCGTCCAGTGCCAGTCCGCGCGTGAGGTTCACGGTGAGCCAGAACAGCATCTCGGCGCGTTCGGGCGGGAGTTCGCCGGCGACCTGGGTGACGTGCTCGAGCGTGGCGCGGCCGAGCGCGCGGTCGACCGGGCGGATGGCCGCGCGCAGCTCGGGGTCGGTGCGGGCGGCGACCCACAGCTCGGTGACGGCGGTCGAGAGCGTCCCGGAGTAGCCGGTCCACAGCAGGTCGATGGCCGCGGCGACACCCGTGCCGCCGCTGGGCAGCTCGTCCAGCGACTTCGCGAGCTGGCGCCGCAGCTTCGTCGTCAGGTGCTCGACGGCGGCCGCCATCAGCTCGGCCTTCGCGGTGAAGTGGTGCTGCACCGCGCCCTTCGACACGCCCGCCCGGGCGCAGATCTCCTGCACCGAGGTGCGCGCGTAGCCGACGTCCACCAGGCAGTCGATGGTGGCGTCGAGCAGCGCCGTGCGGGTCTGTTCGCGCCGCTGCGCCTGGGTCCGGTGCGCCGTCTCGGTCACTTCGGCCTCCCCTTTACCTACAGGCCGGTACGGATGTACATTCCGGAGAGAACTTACATGCTGAACGTCATGTTTTCCAGCACTGCCCAGCAGGAGGGGTACCCGTGCCGCTGCAACTGCCGAAGAGCTCGTGGAGCACGACCGAGCTCGAAGACCTCCGCGAGCTGTCGCGGTCGTTCCTGCAGAAGGAGGCCGTCCCGCACCAGGAACGCTGGGCGGCGGAGAAGAAGGTCGACCGCGAGCTGTGGACGAAGGCCGGCGACGTCGGCCTGCTGTGCCTGTCCATCCCCGAGGAGTACGGCGGGGGCGGCGGCACCTTCGCCCACGAAGCCGTGCTCTACGAAGAGCAGGCCCGGTCCGGCGACAGCGCGTGGGGCGTCACCGTCCACAACGGAATCGTCGCGCACTACATCCTCGCGTACGCCGCGGAGGAGAAGAAGCGGGAGTGGCTGCCGAAGCTGGCCAGCGGCGAGATGGTCGGCGCGATCGCGATGACCGAGCCCGGCACCGGCTCCGATCTGCAGGGCATCAAGACTCGCGCAGTCCGCGACGGCGACCACTACGTCCTCAACGGCGCGAAGACCTTCATCACCAACGGGTTCCACGCCGACCTCGTCGTCGTCGCCTGCAAGACCGACCCCGACGCGGGCGCGCAGGGCGTCTCGCTGATCGTGGTCGAGACCGACACGCCGGGCTTCCGGCGCGGCCGCGTCCTCGACAAGGTCGGGATGAAGGGCCAGGACACCGCCGAGCTGTTCTTCGACGACGTCCGCGTGCCCGCCGCCAACCTCCTCGGCGACGCCGAGGGCCAGGGCTTCATCCAGCTGATGCTGCAGCTGCCCCAGGAACGGCTGATCATCGCCGTCACCGCGGTGGCCGGGCTGGAGGCGGCGGTCGACCTCACGCTCGAGTACACCAAGGAGCGCACGGCGTTCGGCCGTCCCATCTTCTCCTTCCAGAACACCAAGTTCACCCTCGCCGAGGCGGCCACGGAAGCGGCCGTCGCGCGGGCGTTCCTCGACCAGTGCATCGAACGGCACCTCAAGGGCGAGCTCGACGTCCAGGGCGCGGCGATGGCGAAGCTGTGGACCACCGAGCGGGTCAACAAGGTGATCGACGACTGCGTGCAGCTCTTCGGCGGCTACGGCTACATGACCGAGTACCCGATCGCGCGGGCCTGGGCCGACGTCCGGATTTCCCGGATCTTCGGTGGCACCAGCGAGATCATGAAGGAAATCATCTCCCGCTCGCTCTGAAAGGACCTCGGTCATGAAAGCAGGTCCGCTCAGCGGCCTGAAGGTGGTCGAACTCGCCGGGCTCGCCCCGGGGCCGTTCGCCACGATGATCCTCGCCGACCTCGGCGCCGACGTCGTCCGCGTCGACCGCGCGCAGCCGGGGGAGGACGTGCTCGGCATCCAGACCGACCCCCTCGCGCGCGGCCGCCGGTCCGTCGGCATCAACACCAAGACACCCGAAGGCGTCGAACTGGTGCTGAAGCTGTGCGACACCGCCGACGTGCTCATCGAGGGCTTCCGCCCGGGCGTCGCCGAGCGGATCGGGCTCGGCCCGGACGTCGTGCACGCCCGCAACCCCCGCCTGGTCTACGGCCGGATGACCGGCTGGGGCCAGGACGGCCCGCTCGCTTCGGCCGCCGGGCACGACATCAACTACATCGGCATCGCCGGCGCGCTCGAACCGATCGGGCGCGCGGGCGAGCGGCCCGTGCCGCCGCTCAACCTCATCGGCGACTTCGGCGGCGGCGGGCTGCTGCTCGCGATGGGCGTCCTGGCCGCGCTGTACGAACGGAACACCTCGGGCCGGGGCCAGGTCGTCGACGCGTCGATGGTCGACGGCGCCGCGCTGCTCACCACGAGCCTGCACGGCATCAAGGCGGCCGGCCTGTGGTCCGACGAGCGCGGCGAGAACATGCTTGACGGCGGCGCGCCGTTCTACGACACCTACGAGACCGCGGACGGCAAGTACGTCGCCGTCGGCGCGATCGAGATGCGGTTCTGGGGCGAACTCGTCAAGGTCCTCGAGCTGGATCCGGCGGAGCTGCCGCTGCACATCGACAAGTCGCAGTGGCCGCGCCTTCGCGAGATCGTGGCGGGGGCGATCGCGAAGCACACGCGGGACGAGCTCGTCGCGCGCGCCGAAGGCACCGACGCGTGCCTGACGCCGGTGCTGTCGCCGGAGGAAGCCGCGTCGCACCCGCACAACGCGGCGCGCGGCACCTTCGTCGACATCGGCGGCATGGTCCAGCCGGCCCCGGCGCCGCGGTTCGACCGGACTCCGCCGGAGACGCCGGAAGCCCCGCACGCCAAGGGATCCGACACCGAAGCCGTGCTGGCCGAACTGGGCGTCACGGACCTCGGCGCCCTGCGTTCGGCGGGCGTGATCGCCTAGCTCTTCGCCAGGTCGGAGCGCACGACCGAGTAGATGACGTGGTCGCGCCACTCGCCGTCTCGGAAGTCGTACCCGCGAAGGACGCCTTCGCGGGTGAAGCCGGCTTTCTCGAGCGAGCGCTGTTCGGCGCGGTTGCCCACCTCGGTCGTCGCTTCGACCCGGTTGAGCTGCGTGTGCGCGAAGAGGTATTCGACGAGCCGGCGCTGGGCTTCGGTGCCGTAGCCGTGGCCACGGGCTTCCGGCGCCAGCACCAGGCCCATGTTCCAGCAGAAGGAGGCCGGCCCGGTGCGGCTGCGGTGCCAGGAGACGAGGCCGAGCACGCGGCCGCCGAGCGTCGGCACCAGCATGCCGCTGTCGGTGGTGAGCATCCCGGTCTCGTGCCAGCGGCGGCGCAGGTAACCAGGGTCGTGCCAGCCGAACCACTGGTGCTCGCCCGCCGCGACGGGATCGTTGGTCAGCTCCTCCAGCAGCTCGAGATCGGTCTCGGCCACCGGGCGGAGCGTGACTCTGGAGACGTCGTCGTCCATCCGGCGACCTTATCGGCCGCTTGACCGGAATCGCGCCGGCCATCCGGGATCCAGCCGAACGGGCGGCGGCCGGGCACGGAGAGGAATCACGCGTGATCGGGCGGGCCGCACGCGTGATCGGGCGGGCATCGCGGGTGACTGGGCAGGCATCGCGCGTGACTGGGCGGGCGTCGGCGTGATGCGCCTCCAGTCACGCATGATGCCCCGCCGATCACGGGTGATGCCGCTCCGGTCACGCGTGAAGCCCCTCGGGTCACGCGAAACTGCCGTGGCGGCCTTCGCCGCCCGCGAACCTGGCCGCGCCGTCGACCGCTTCCGCGGCCAGGGTTCCCGCCCCCATCGCCGCGGCGAACTCCGCCGTCAGCGCGTCCTCTTCGGACTTCCCCCACTGCCCGAGCGCCGAAAGCCGGTCACCCCGCAGGCACGTCTGCGGGAACGCCGCGAGCTCCCGCGCCAGCTGCTGCGCCGCGGACACCGCTTCGCCCGCCGGGACCAGGCGGTTCGCCAGACCGATCTCCATCGCCTCGGCCGCCTCGACCGGTCGTCCGGTGAGGATCAGGTCCATCGCCCGCGACTGGCCGATCAGCCGGGGCAGCCGCACGGTGCCGCCGTCGATCAGCGGCACGCCCCAGCGGCGGCAGAACACCCCGAACACCGCCGTGGCGTCGGCGACCCGCAGGTCGCACCACAGCGCCAGCTCGAGCCCGCCCGCGACGGCGGGTCCGTGCACCGCCGCGATCACCGGCTTGCCGAGCGCCATCCGGGTCGGTCCCATCGGGCCGTCCCCGTCCGGGTGAGTCCGGTTCATCCGGTCGGTGCCGATCGCCTTGAGATCGGCCCCCGCGCAGAACGCGCCACCGGCGCCAGTGAGCACGGCGACGGCGGCGTCCGGGTCGGCGTCGAAGGCGCGGAAGGCGTCGGCCAGCTCCGCGGCGGTCGGCCCGTCGACGGCGTTGCGGGCGGCCGGGCGGTCGATGGTGATCGTCGTCACCGCGCCGTCCCGCTCGACCAGCACGTTTCGGGTCATCGCCGCTCCTAGGGGTTGGTGAGGGTGTCTTCCGGGCAAGCGTTCCCTAGAGTATTGGCGTGGCCACTCCCAGGACGGGGACGGCGAGCCGGGGAGGAAGCACATGTCGAGCGGCGTGAAGAAAGTGCTCATCGTGGGCGTGGTCGCGCTCGTGCTGTTCTTCCTGATCACCCAGCCCACCCAGTCCGCCGAGTTCGTGCACCGCGTCCTCGGGTGGCTCAAGGACGGCGCCGAAGCGATCGTCACGTTCTTCCGGACGCTCTTCTCCTGACCTCTTGCCCCGGGCACCGGCACCGCTTCGGCGGCGCCGGTGGCTACCGTCCGTGTTAGCGGACGGTAAATCACCCAGCGTCACCAATCCCGGATTTCGGACCCCGGCACTCGACCATCCGGGTGGATTGCGGCTCAAAACACGCAGGTCGGCGAATTCATGGCACCCGGGGTCTGGCGAAGGAGACCACCCCGGCCCTACGGTGCTCACATTGCGTGATCGGGTGGTTCGCCATCCCCCCGGAGAACCCCGGTACGCAGGCAGTTTCCACTCAGCAAGGTGCAGGTTGGTGCGTGCGGCACCACCGCGTGGGACAGGCGTCAGGGCCTGTCCGTCGGGGACCTACAAGGAGGCAGGGATGACCGGAGATCCCGGAGTGGACGCGCTGATCCGGCAATGGGCCGCGGAGCGCGAGCAGACCCCCGAGGAGCAGGAGGTCGACCGCATCGCGTCCGCGTGGCTGGCCGACGCGCCGGCGCAGGCACCGGGCATCCCCGGCCAGCGCGCCCGATCCGGGCAGCAGCGGTTCGTCCCGGTCGAATCGGCCGATCCCGGCTACCTCGACGCCATGCGCCGCCGGCTGCCGGAGGTGCCCGAAGAGCTTCTCACCGCCGCCGCGGGCTGGTGGCAGATGGTCGGCGGCGTCGCCGAGGCCGAGGAGTGGTGGGACGCCGGTCTCAGCCCGCTCGACCAGCGGGCCCTCGACTACCGGGCGGCCGGGCTCGCGCCGTCCGACCTGAGCCGGCGGCTCGGGCCGATGACCGTCCTGCAGCACCTGCGCCGCGGCAGTGCCCCGGCCTGGTGCGTGGCGCGGCTCGCGCGTCAGCAGAAGTCCGCCTGACGTTTCACACGGCCGGGTGAACCGGCGTGGTGAGAGGATTTCGGCGACCCGCGTAACGATAACCTGCGCGGGCTCGTTGAGCAGTCGTCGACATCACGCCGGAGGACCGGAGTTTCGTGCGCAGGAGTACCGGAAAGACCGAGGACGACCGGATCGACGACGTCGATGAAGCCGCCCCCGCCGCACCGGCACCGGCGCCGCGCTCCGCGGGCGTGGCCGTGCTCACCCGGCTGATCGTGGTCCTCGCCGTGCTGGCCGTGGCCGGTGGCGGGATCTGGCTCGTCACCCGGGTGGCGACGCCCGAGGCGAGCCCGCTCACCACCGAAATCCCCGCCCTGCAGGTCAAGGCCGCCGACGTCCGGCCGGGTTCGGTCGCCCCCGCCGGGGGCGCCGTGGCGGGCGGGGCCGAGCAGCAGACCGCTCCGCAGGCGGCGCGCCCGCGCAACACCGGCCCGGCAACCCTTTCGCAGTGGGCGAGCCAGGTCGCCGCGGTCAGCGGCGTCCCGGCGCGAGCGCTGGCGGCGTACGGCAACGCCGAGCTGGCGATGCGCGCGGACCAGCCGAAGTGCCAGATCTCCTGGGCGACGCTCGCCGGCATCGGCCGGATCGAGTCCAACCACGGCCAGTACGCCGGCGCGGTCCTCGGCGCGGACGGGCGGCCGTCGAAGCCGATCGTCGGCGTCCCGCTCGACGGTTCCGCCGGGGTTCAGGCCATCGGCGACACCGACGGAGGCCGCTACGACGGCGACGCGGGCGTCGACCGGGCGGTCGGCCCGATGCAGTTCATCCCGGGCACGTGGCGCAAGTGGGCCTCCGACGGCAACGGCGACGGCCTCGGCGACCCCCAGCAGATCGACGACGCAGCCCTGGCGGCGGCCCGCTACCTGTGCGCGGGCGGCCGCGACATGGCGAGCCCCTCGGGCTGGTGGGCGGGGATCTTGTCGTACAACAACTCGACGGAGTACGCCCAGAAGGTGTTCGGCCTGGCGGACGGCTACGCGAAGGCGGCCCAGTCGGTGCGGAAGCAGGGCTGAGAATCCTCCACCGCAGTCCCCTCCCATCCCAGGGGGCTGACCCCGGATCCAGTCTATCGGCCCCCACCGACCAACAGCCCGATCGCAGCCGGGACGTTCGAAGCCCGCGGCAACGATCGGGGCCGGGGACGATCGAAGTCCCCGGCAACGACCGAAGCCGGGTACGTTCGAAGCCTCCAGCAGAGATCGAAGCCGAGACGACCGAGACCCCGGCCACACACCTGGGGCAGCGTCGCTTCTCAGCCGCCCAGTGCTAGCGTCGGAGCGTGCCAGCTTCCCCTCCACCGGCCGCGTCCCCCTGGGGGCGGCGGATCGCGATCGTCGCGACTTGCCTGGTGAGCCTGCTCGTCTGCTGCGGGCTCGCCTGGTGGCAGTGGGACCGCTTCACCTCGGCGAACGGCACCTTCCAGAACCTCGGCTACGTCCTGCAGTGGCCGCTGTTCGGGCTCTTCCCCGCCTTCATGTTCTACCGGATCCGCAAACTCCGGCAAAAAGCCGAAGCAGAAGGAACCGACGCAGGAGCCGGAGCACAAGAGCCCGTCGCCGAGGTGCCCGCTCCCCGTCCCCGTCCCGATGTTCAACCCACGGACGAGGACGAGGAGCTGGCCGCGTACAACCGTTACCTGCGCGAGCTGAACGCCCGCGACCAGCAGGCCGCAGAGTGAGGACGACCGAATGAGCACCAGCACCGAAGGCGCCGCGCGGACCGCGGTGCCGCTCGCCGGCCCCCTGGTCCGGTTCCGCACCGCCGCCTACGTCACCGGTGTCGGCCTGCTCGGCCTGTGCTTCGTGATGGTGCTGCGGTACGGCTTCGACAACCCGACGCCGTCGGCCGTGTACTCGCCGATCCACGGTGTGCTGTACATGATCTACCTGGTGCTCACCATCGACCTGGCCATCAAGGCCCGCTGGTCGATCAAGGGCACCGTGCTCGTGCTGCTGGCCGGCTGCGTCCCGTTCGTCTCGTTCCTCGTCGAGCGCCGGGTGACGCACAAGGTCAAGGCCGGGCAGAAGCTGTAGAGCGGAACGTCAGCGCCACCAGGAACGTGCCCGCCGCGAACACCGCGGCCGTCGCGAACGCCGCCGTCATGCCGTCGACGACGAGCTGAGCTCCCGCCGCGCCCGACGAGCGCGTCACCGAGCCGAACACCGTGACCAGCACGGCCAGCCCCAGTGTGCTGCCGACCTGCTGCATCGTCTGCAGCACACCGCCCGCCGCGCCCGCGTCCTCGTTCGGCACCGTGGCCATCACGATCACGTTGAGCGGCGCGAACGCCAGCCCGCCGCCGAGGCCCATCAGCACCAGGGGCCCCAGCAGTGCGGGGAAGTAGGCGCTGGTGGTCGTCAGCATCGCCAGCCAGCCGACGCCCGCGAGCATCAGCAGCGTGCCGGTGACCGCCAGCGGCTTCGGGCCGTAGCGGGGGAGCAGCCGCGGCACGAGCCGGCTCATGGTGAAGATCAGCGCCGCCATCGGGAGGAAGGCGAACCCGGTGGCCAGCGCGGCGAAGTGCCGGATGTCCTGCATGAACTGCGTCAGGAAGAAGAACATCGACATCATCGCCATCGGGCCGAGGAAGAAGTTGACGTAGGCCGCGCTGCGGTTGCGGTCGGCGAACAGCCGCAGCGGGACCAGCGGCAGAGCCGTGCGGGCTTCGATGGCGACGAACCCGGTCAGCAGGACCAGGCCGGCGGCGAGCGAGCCGAGCGTCACCGGGTTGCCCCAGCCGTCGGACGCGGCGTGCGTGAAGGCGAACACGAGCGCCCCGACGCCGAGGGTGCCGGTGACCGCGCCGGGCAGGTCGAGGTGCGCGCGACGGCGTGGCGGCTCGGGCACGAAGCGCGGGGCGAGCAGGACGATCGCCAGGCCGAACGGGACGTTGATGAACAGCGCGGCGCGCCACGAGATCCATTCGGTGAGCAGGCCGCCGACGATCAGGCCGATCGCGAAGCCGCCGCTGGACATCGCCGAGAACAGCGACAGCGCCCGGACGCGGGCCTTGGCCTCGGTGAACGTCGTCGTGACCAGCGCCAGCGTGCTCGGACCCGCCATGGCGGCGCCGACGCCCTGCAGGACGCGGGCGGTGATGAGCAGGGCGGCCGAGTCGGCGAGGCCGCCGGCCAGCGACGCGATGGTGAACACGGCGGTGCCCACGACGAACATGCGGCGCCGCCCGAACAGGTCGCCTGCCCGGCCGCCGAGCAGCAGCAGGCCGCCGAAGACGAGGCTGTACGCCGTCATCACCCAGGACAGGCCGGTGGCGGAAAACCCCAGGTCGGACTGGATCCGGGGGAGCGCGACGTTCATCACGGTCGCGTCGAGGATGAGCATGAGCTGGCAGGTCAGGATGATCGCGAGGACCAGCCCGCTGCGGCGGGGTGGCGCCGGCGCGAGCGCGCGGTCGACCGTTTGTTGCGACAAGGGATACTCCCCCATGGAGTAAGAGAAGAAGCGGAGATGTTCTCCGCTTGGGTGCGATCCGATAATATGGAGAGCGTCTCCGGATGCGCAAGTGAATTCGGAGAGTTTCTCCGGTTAAGTGGCGAGGAGGCCGGGATGCCGGGTGCGGACTCGGAGCGTCCGATGCGCGCGGACGCGAGGCGCAACTACGAACGCATCGTCGAGACGGCGAAGGACCTCTTCACCACGCAGGGCGCCGACGTGCCGCTGGACGACATCGCCAAGACGGCCGGGGTCGGCGCCGGCACCCTGTACCGGCACTTCCCGACCCGCGAGAAGCTCTTCGAAGCGGTCTACCGCGACGAGATCGCGGTGCTCGCCGACCGCGCGTTCGTGCTGCACGACGAACTGCCGCCGTGGGAAGCGCTCGAGGCGTGGCTGCGTGCGCAGGTCACCTGGGTCGTCGAGCGGCACAAGCTAGCGACGATCCTCAAGGAGTCCATCGACTCCGGCTCGGAGACGTTCCAGTACTGCCAGAAACGGCTCCGCGAAGCGACGGGACTGCTCGTCGAGACGGCGCAGGAAGCCGGGCTGGTCCGGCCGGACGTCGTCGGCGCGGACGTGCTGCGCCTCGGCCACGGTGCCGGGATGGCGGTGCGCAACTGCAGCCCGGAGGACGGCAGGCGGGTGTTCACCGTGATCCTGGACGGCCTGCGCGCGTGACGCAGGCCGTCCGGGAGCTCAGCTGCCGATGCCGGTCAGCGACCGGACCTCCATCTCGGCCTGCTTCTCGGCGTCGGCCTTCGGCCGGCCCACGAGGGTTCCGACGAACCCGCACAGGAACGAGAACGGGATCGACACCAGGCCCGGGTTCTTCAGCGGGAACCAGGCGAAGTCGACGCCCTTGAAGATCGCGTCCGGCGCACCCGAGACGACCGGCGAGAAGAGCACGAGCAGCAGGCACGCGATCAGGCCGCCGTAGATGCCCCACAGCGTGCCCGTCGTGTTGAACCGCTTCCAGAACAGCGAGTACAGCAGCGTCGACAGGTTCGCCGACGCCGCCACCGCGAACGCCAGTGCCACCAGGAACGCGATGTTCTGCCCGTTCGCCAGCACGCCACCGACGATCGCCAGCGCCCCGACCGCGATCGCGGTCAGCCGCGCCACCCGGACCTCGTCCGCCGGCTCCGCCTTGCCGTGCTTGAAGATGTTCGCGTACACGTCGTGAGCGAACGAGGCCGACGCGGTGATCGTCAACCCCGCCACCACCGCGAGGATCGTCGCGAACGCCACCGCCGCGACGATGCCGAGCAGCAGCGTCCCGCCGACGTGCAGGGCCAGCAGCGGCGCCGCCGAGTTCTCCCCGCCCGGCGCGGCCTTGATCTCGTCCGCACCGACCAGCGCGGCCGCGCCGAAGCCGATGACCAGGGTGCACAGGTAGAACACGAACATGCACGCCGTCGCCCAGACGACCGAGCGGCGGGCTTCCCGCGAGTTCGGCACCGTGTAGAAGCGCATCAGCACGTGCGGCAGCGCCGCCGCGCCGAGCACCAGCGCCAAGGCCAGCGACACGAAGTCGAGCTTGGTCGTGTCGTCCTTGCCGTACGAGCCGCCCGGTTCCAGGAGCTTGTCGCCGAGCGGGCTGTTCTCGGCCGCCGAGGAGAGCAGGTTCGAGAAGGAGAAGCCGAACTTGCCGAAGAGGAACACGGTGAGCAGCGCGCCGCACAGCAGCAGGATCGTCGCCTTGATGATCTGCACCCACGTGGTGCCCTTCATCCCGCCGACCAGCACGTACAGCACCATGACCAGCCCGACGACGCCGATCACCAGCGCCTGGCCGAGCTTGGAGTGCACGTTGAGCAGCAGCGCGACCAGGCCGCCCGCGCCCGCCATCTGCGCCAGCATGTAGAAGAACGAGATCACCAGCGTCGACGTCGCCGCCGCCGCGCGGACCGGGCGCTGCTTCATCCGGAAGCTCAGCACGTCGCCCATCGTGAACCGGCCGGTGTTGCGCAGCAGCTCGGCGATGAGCAGCAGGTCCACCAGCCAGGCGACGAGGAACCCGATCGAGTAGAGGAACCCGTCGTACCCGTGGATCGCGATCGCGCCGGCGATGCCGAGGAACGACGCCGCCGACAGGAAGTCCCCGGACAGGGCGATGCCGTTCTGGCGCCCGGTGAACGCGCTGCCCGCGGCGTAGTAGTCCGCCGTCGACGAGTTCCGGGAGCTGGCGCGGTAGACGACGTACAGCGTGATCGCCACGAACAGGGCGAACACGGCCGTGTTGACGATCGGGTCGCTGGCGGGCACGCCCGCGGCGAGCGCCGTCACCGTCGCGTCCCGTCCGGCAGGCCCGCGCGGGCCCGCAGCTCGGCGACCCGCGGGTCGACCTGGCGGCGCGCGTAGCGCAGGTAGAGCCAGGTGACCAGCGCGGTGCTGGCGAACTGGCCGATCCCGAGCACGATGCCGACGTTGACCTGGCCGAACACCTTGCGGCTCATGAAGTCGTGGGCGTAGGCCGCCAGCAGCACATACGTCATGTACCAGGCGAAGAACGCGAAGGCCATCGGGAAGACGAACGCGCGGAACCGGCGGCGCAGCGCGACGAACTCGCGGCTGGCCTGGATCGCGGGGTAGTCGGGACCGGTGCGGGGGACGGACGGGCGGTGCGGGCGGTACTGGCCGTCGGACGGGCGGTCCCCGGTGAACAGGGCCGGCAGCCGGCCGGTCTCCTCCTGGGCGTTGCCCGTCGCGGGGCGCGCGACGTCGTACATGGTGCCTCCGGCAGAGTGCCTCCGTGGCGGCGGGGCTCCGGGCGCCTGCGGGCAGGCGCCGGGCCGCCCTTGCGAGCTGCGAGGCGCACATCGTAACTAGGCCGTTCGGCCGACCGGCAGGGCGGCCGGGCCTTGATCGGGCGGCCGGACGGCGGTATTCGGTTTCCTGTCGAAAACATCGAATGGACGAACGCGGCGAGAAGACGGGCGGACCACCCGTAATGATGAAAAGAATTGTGACGCGACGTTGTCGCGTCCGGCGTGCACTGCGGCGAACGGGGTAATCGTGCCAGACGCGCGTGACAACTCGTCACGCGGGGTAGCCGGGATGACTCCCCGTAGCGCCGGAGAGGGTCGCCCGGCACGGGGCTCCGGGGGAAGATCCACTGGTCGAGGCTGGGTCTCGAAAGAAATCACCAGGTCGGGGCATGGCGGCGCGGAACGCCACAACATCGGGCACATCTTGAGACTTGACCCACCCGATGGGGGTACGGAGTGTAGATCGTCCGAGGTATGCTGCTGCCCTGTGTGGGCTAATCGGGTGACGGCCGGATGCCTGTACACCCCTCGTCCGGTAACCGGAATTCCCCCTTCGGGGGCCGCGGGGTGGAATGCTCCGGCTCGCAAACTGCTTTTCGCAGGTCAGCGCCCGAGCGGGGAACACAATTGACCGCCCCGGACCCGGGGGTACGATTCTTTGGCCCAGCTGACCCCAGCGATCGATTGGCACCGATTAAGTTGATCTCGACCACCGTGCACATCGCAAGTTGCGCCGTGCACGTGCAGAGTCCCGGGCACGGGACGCCGGGGCGGTGCCTGCCCGGCGACGGGCGCGCGGTCGGCAGGGCGGCCGGGGACGAGCGAGGGCGCCCGGGAAGCGGCAGGGTGGGGACGGCACGGTCGTCCGACCGCCCGCCGCGAGCCGGGACGCCGCGCCGCCGACGCGGATCCATGACGCCGGACAGGGAGTCACTTACGTGACCGTTGCAGGAGAAGGTCAGGTGCCCGTCGGGGAGCTGCTCGGCCGAGCGCCCCGGCGGTCGAAGGGGAAGGCCGCGTGGCGCGCCCTCGTGCGGTGGCGCGACTGGAGCCTGCCCGTCAAGCTTTCGGCCGTCACGGTCGTGCCCATCGTCCTCGCGCTGGTGCTCGGCGTCGCGACGATCGCCGCCCAGGTCGGCCGCTCGGACGAGTACCAGCGGCTCGACCGGCTCGTCGCGCTCGGCGGCCAGGTGCGCGCGCTCACCGGCGCGCTGCAGCAGGAGCGGACGGTCACCGCGGCGATGCTCACCGAGGGCACCGTCGGCGGCACCCCCGAACTGACCGCGGCCCGCCGGGCGACGGACGCCGCGGTCGGCCCGTTCACCGCCGCCCAGGCCCGCGCGGGCGAGGCCGAGCCCGGTGTGGCCGGTGCCGCGGGCGCCGCCACCGCGCAGGTCAATAACCTCGGCTTCCTGCGCCGCCAGATCGACGGCGGCCAGCTCGACCCGGCCCAGGCCGTCACCGCTTACTCCGGGATCACCGGTTCGCTCCTCAGCCTCGACACCGCCGCGACCGCGGGCGCGGGCGACGGCACCCTCGGCGGCACGCCCGCCGGGCTGCACGAGCTCCTCGTCGCCGGCGAGCAGGTGTCGCTCAGCCAGGCGATGGTCTCCTACGGCATCGCCCGCGCCACGCTGACGCCGAGCGAGCTGGCCACGCTGCGGGCCGCCGAGCTGCGGCTCGCCGACCGGCTCGTCGACTTCCGGTCCGCGGCGGGCGACACGCTGCAGCGCGACTTCGCGGCGATCGCCGAAGGCGCGCGGGCGCAGAGCCGGGCCCGGATGGTCGAGTCCGTCCTGAACGCGCAGGGCGACACGGTGGACGACGCCTTCCGCAAGCTGTCGGCCGCCGACTGGAACGCCGCCTCCACCGCGATGCGCACGCAGATCGGCCAGGTCGCCGACCGGCTCGGCGCGTCGGCGTCGGCGAGGTCGGCGGAGCTGGTCGACGAGGCCAGCAGCGGCGCCGGCCTGCTCGCGGTGCTGCTGTTCGCCGCGATGGTGCTCGCCGTCGCGGTCGTCTTCCTCATCACCCGCCAGCTGCTGCGCTCGCTGAAGGTGCTGCGGCGCAGCGCCCTCGACGTCGCCGAGACCGCGCTGCCGGAGGCGGTCCGCAACATCCAGGAGGGCCGCGCGCAGGGCACCGACGTCCGCCCGGTCCCGGTGCTGACCGACGACGAGGTCGGCGAGGTGGCGCGGGCCTTCGACAAGGTGCACCACCAGGCGCTGCGGCTGGCGACCGAGCAGGCCGCGATGCGCACCGGCTACGGCAGCGTCTTCGTCAACCTCTCGCGGCGCAGCCAGAGCCTGGTCCAGCGGCAGCTGCAGCTGATCGAGCAGCTCGAGCGGGACGAGGAAGACGCCGACCAGCTGGCGACGCTGTTCCAGCTCGACCACCTCGCCACCCGGATGCGGCGCAACAACGAGAACCTGATGGTGCTCTCGGGCGCCGAGCCGGGCCGTCGGTCCGGGAAGCCGGTCGGCACCACCGACATGCTGCGCGCGGCCGTCTCGGAGATCGAGCAGTACCAGCGGGTCCAGGTGCAGCCGCCGCCCCCGGCCCGGATCGTCGGCTACGCCGCGAGCGACCTGATGCGCCTGGTCGCCGAGCTGCTGGACAACGCCACGGCGTTCTCCGCGCCGGAGACGTCGGTGACCGTGGCGTCGCGGCTGGGCGAGGACGGCTCGCTCAACATCGACATCCTCGACAAGGGCATCGGCATGAACGCGGCCGAGGTCGCCGAGGCGAACACCCGGCTGACCGAGGCCGGGTCGGTCGACCTGGTGACGTCGCGCCGGATGGGCCTGTTCGTCGTCGGCCGGCTGGCCAGCCGGCACCGGATCGGGGTGTCGCTGCACGGCGGCAAGGACATCGTCGGCGTCCGCGCCACCGTCGTGGTCCCGCCGGACCTGGTGATGCCGGTGACCGACGGCCCGGCGACCGGCCCGATCGGCGCCCTGCAGCAGCACCCGGCGAGCCCGGCGGCGGGCAACCAGCTGCCGCGCCGCCCGGTCAACGGCAACTCCCGCCCGCGGCCCGTGGTGCCCCCGCAGCCGGCGATGGGGGAGGAGCGGTGGCCGTCGGCGAGCGACCTCGCCGGGCTGTCCAACGGGCACGGCCCCGCCGCGGCGCGCCCGCCGTCGGACCTGGAGATCTCCGGGACGGCGCTGTTCGCCCCCATCCCGAAGGACGACGACGTCCCGCCGCCGCGCCCGACGCTGCCCGCGGTGCTCCCGCTGCCGCAGCCGGAGCAGCCGCCGCGGGCCGGCGACCTCCCGGCGGGCAAGGACCTGTTCTCCGCCAACGAAACGACGCTCAGCGACTGGTGGCGGCAGGCGACCGCCGCGGCCGACCCGGCCGCGGCCCCGGCGCCCGCCCCGGTCCCGGTCGCGGCTCCTGCACCTGCCCCTTCGCCGGATCGGTCCGAGACGACGCCGATCTTCGACGAGATGCTGTCGGCGTGGTTCCGCGAGGACAAGCCCGCCGAGAAGCCGTCCGCCGAGGAGCCTGCGGAAGACTCGGAGACGCCGGCCGCCGAGCCGCAGGAGCGGCGCAGCTGGGACTTCGCGAGCGACGAGAACTGGCGCACGGTCCAGGCGGTGACGCAGGCCGAGCCGACGGCGTTCACCGACGCCGGCCTCCCGCGCCGCCGCCGGGGTGAGCAGCTCCTGCCGGGCAGCGCGGTCCCGCCCGCGGCGGCCCCGAAGCCGGCCCCGGCCCGGCCCGAGCTGCCGGTCCGCGACCCCGCGGACATCCGCGGCCGGCTCAGCAGCTTCCAGCAGGGCGTGACCCGAGGGCGGCAGCAGGCCCGCCAGGCCGCGGCGAACCCGCAGGCCTTCGGGCAGCCGGGTGCGCCGCAGGGTGGGTCGCAGCCGAACGTCTTCGAGCCGGGAGGGGCCGAGGCCGGTTCGCAGTCGGGATCGCTGGAGTCGGCCCCGACGGCTGGTTCGCAGTCGGGATCGTTGGAGGCGGCTCCGGCGTCCGGTGCGCAGTCAGGGTCCCTGGAAGCCGCCCCGGCGGCCGGTGCGCGGCCGAACGTCTTCCAGCCGGGGCAGCCCGCGCCGGGTGCCGAGGCCGGTGCGCAGCCGACGGTCTCCCAGCCGGAGGAGCGGCCTGCGGCCGGCTCGCAGGCGGGCGCTCTGCCCCAGCCGAGTGGCTTGCCGAAACGAGGGCAGCAGGCTCCCGCAGCGGGTGCCCTGCCGCGGCGGGGCCGCCAGACCCCTGTGGACGGTGCGCAGTCCGGTGCTCTGCCCCAGCCGGAGCAGGCCCCGGCAGGCACAGCGCAGGCGAACGGCCTGCCCCAGCCGGGACAGGCCCCGGCGGGCGCAGCCCAGGCGAACGGTCTCCCACAGCCGGCCCAGCAGGCCCCTGAAGGCGGCACCCCGGCGGGCGGCCAGCAGGCTCCCGCAGCCGCACCGAACCCCCTCCAGCAAGCCCAGCCCGGCGACCAGGCCTCCCAGCCCCGGGAACCCGCGCCGCCGACCGTCTTCCAGGAATCCGGTCAGCTCCCCCTGAACGGCCGCCCGGCCGGCCCGCCCTCGTCGCTGCCGAGCCGCAGGTCGGCGGCCCCGGAAACCCCCGCGCCGCGGCAGGAAGAGGCCGCCGTCGAGGCGACCGCCGAGTGGAACTTCGGGACCGATGACGGCTGGCGCGCGGTGCAAGCGGTGTCCCAGTCGACACCCTCCACATTCACTTCGGCAGGATTGCCCCGGCGCCGTCGCGGGGAGCAGCTGCTTCCGGGCAGCGCCGGACCGCCCACCGGGGCCACGGCCCCCCGACCACAACGGGACGCACACGACGTGCGCGGCCGCCTGCGGAGTTTCCAGCAGGGCATCGAGCGCGGACGCCACCGCACCGCACAGGCGGCCGAGACCAACCACGAGACACTGGAGGGTGAATGACCTCGCCGAGTAGCGCTCAGCCGACGCAGAATCAGTTCGGCTGGCTGGTCAACGACTTCGCGGAGCGGGTGCCGGGTGTGGCGCACGCCGTGGTCGTCTCGGCGGACGGGCTGCTGCTGACCGCGTCGAACCGGCTCCCGCTCGACCGGGCCGACCAGCTCGCCGCGGTCGCCTCCGGCCTGGTCAGCCTCACCCAGGGCGCCGCCCGCTGCTTCGAAGCCGGCGCGGTCAACGAGACCGTCGTCGAGATGGAGCTGGGGATCATGGTGCTGATGTCGATCAGCGACGGCTCCTGCCTGGCCGTGCTCGCCGCCCCGAACTGCGACATCGGCCAGGTCGCCTACGAGATGACGATGCTCGTCGACCGGGTCGGTCAGATCCTGACCCCGGAGCTGCGCGCCCAGCTCCAGGGCTCTGGGGGGTCGCTGATCGGCGAACCGGTGGGATGATGGCGCGATGAGCACGGGGTCCGGATCTTTCGGTGAGCCACCGGAGGCGGCGAACAGCGCCTCCCACGCAGGGGACGACGGCACGTTCGCCGACGTCCTCAACGGGTTCACCCTGGATTCCGGCCGTGCCCGCCGGAAGCGCAAGAAGAGCAAGGAGTCCCCGCCACCCCCGGCCGCCGGTGCACACGCGGCCGCGGAACCGCCGGCGTCCGCGCCGTCGGCCGACCAAGGAGATCGTGTGACCTCTTTAGTCTCTCCACCCGGCAGTACCGACGCGGACGGCCCCAGACCTGGTGGGCTGTTCGACCCGGGACCGCCCAGCGGCGAGTTCGTGATGCCCGCGGTGTTCGAACAGCCGCCCGCGCCGGAGGACCTGACGGCGATCGTCCGGCCCTACGCGCTGACCGGCGGCCGCACCCGGGCCAACTACGCCCTGGAGCTGGAGACACTGATCTCCGCCAAGGACTACGCTGCCACCGGTGGCTTCCCCGAAGTGGCCGCGGAGCAGATCGAGTGCATCTCGATCATGGAAGAGTGCCGGACCCCCCGTTCGGTCGCCGAGATCGTGTCGGCGCTGAGGGTGCCTCTGGGCGTGGCCCGGGTGCTGATCAGCGACGCGGCGGACGCGGGGCTGGTCACGGTGCACAAGACGATTACGGGCAATGACGGCGCCGAGGCACATCTGGTGTTGATGGAAAGGGTTTTGAGTGGACTCCGTCGGCTTTAAGGCACCGCGGGACACCGCGCCCCCGACCATGACATCCGCCAAGATCGTGGTGGCTGGCGGTTTCGGTGCGGGGAAGACGACCTTCGTCGGGTCGGTGTCCGAGATCGTGCCGCTCACCACCGAGGCGATGATGACCGACGCCAGCGTCGGCGTCGACAACCTCGACCAGACCCCGAACAAGACCACGACCACCGTGGCGATGGACTTCGGCCGGGTGTCGCTGGACGCGGACCTGATCCTCTACCTCTTCGGCACGCCGGGGCAGCAGCGGTTCTGGTTCATGTGGGACGACCTCGTCCGCGGCGCGATCGGCGCGGTGGTGCTGGCCGACACGCGCCGGCTGGCCGACTCGTTCGCGCCGATCGACTTCTTCGAGGACCGGGGACTGCCGTACATCGTCGGCATCAACACGTTCGACGGCGTGCTCGAGCACGACATCAACGATGTCCGCGAAGCGCTGTCGATCGACCCGAACATCCCGATCGTCCGCTGTGACGCCCGGGACCGCGAGTCGACGAAGCAGACGCTGATCACGCTGGTCGAGTACGCCATGCGGCAGTGGATCGCGCTGCGGGCGGCCAACGCGCGCTGACGCCGTGAGGGCCCGGGGGCGCCCCGGGCCCGGTGCCGCCCGTGCACGCGCGGCGGAAGCGCAGCAGCACGACGCGTCCGTCGAAGGTGCGCGACTCGGCCCGTTCGAGGCCGAGCCGCGCGGTCCCCTCGGCGAACGGGCGCTTGCCGCCGCCGAGGACGACCGGGTGCACGAACACCTGGTACTCGTCGATCAGGCCGCGCGCGGTCAGCTCGGCGGCCGGCTCCGCGCCGCCCATGAGCAGCAGGTCCTTGCCCGGCTCGGCCTTCAGGGACGCCACCGTTGCGCCGAGGTCGCCGCCGACGGCGCGGCTGTTCCCGTCCGCCTTCTCCAGCGTCCGCGAGAACACGACCTTCGGCGTCTCCCGCCAGACGGGCGCGAAGGCGAGCCGCCGGCCGGACACGGCGGCGAAAATTTCAGTACTCGTCGTGGCGGCGCCACCAGGAGCTCGGCGCGTCGTCGCCGCGGCTCTCCTCCTCCCACGCCTCCTGCCGGCCCAGCGGCGTGACGTCGAGGTACCGGTGCGAGGACAGGAACATCTCCCCGCCCCGGCCGGAGGTGAAGTACGTGCGGTAGACGTCGTCGCCGTCGCGGAGGAACACGCTCACGCCGAAGCCCGCACCGACGCCGCAGTCCTCGGTGAAGCCGCTGCCGTGCGCGGACACCCACGGCACGTCCCAGCCCATCCGCGTCCGGTACCGCTCGATCTCCTCGAGCGTCGCGGGCGCGACGACCTTGAGCGTGACGTCCCGGGCGTGCAGGTGCGCCAGGTGCGGCAGGTTGTCGACAACCAGCGAACAGCCGGGGCAGCCCGCTTCGTCGCCGGGGTGCAGCATGAAGTGGTAGACGATCAGCTGGCGGCGGCCGTCGAACAGGTCGAGCAGGCCGACCGGCCCGTCCTGGCTCGCGAAGCGGTAGTCCGTCGCGAAGCGGACCATCGGCAGCCGCCGCCGCTCGGCGGCGAGGTGGTCGGCCGCCTTCATGTGTGCCTTCTCCTTGACCAGCAGCGCGTCGCGCGCGGCCTGCCATTCCGCCGGCGAGACGATCTCGGGCAGGGTCATCGCTCTTCCTTTCCGTGGAGGTGCCCGGCCAGGCGCTCGAAGCACTCGGTCCAGCCGGTGTGGTGGCCGTCGCGGTCGTCGGTGGTGGGGAAGCCGGTCTGGCTGAACGTCATCTCGGTCTTGCCGCCCCGGTCGGCGAGGTCGACGGTCACGAGCGTCTCCGTCCGCAGGTCGCCCTCGGTCTCCCAGGCGAAGCCGAAGACGATCCGCGCCGGCGGGTCGAGTTCGCGGTAGACGCCGCGCATCCAGTGCTCGTCGCCGCCGGGGGAGGTGATGCACGCCCGCCAGACGCCGCCGGGCCGGGCGTCGACGGTCGCCGCGGACCCGGTGAACCCCTTCGGGCCGAGCCAGCGGGTCAGCTGGTCGGGATCGGTCCACGCGCGGTAGACGAGCTCGCGCGGCGCGTCGAGGAGCCGGGTGATCCTCAGGTCAGGCATCGCCGTTCCCTTGCAGTTCGCGCAGGTGCTCCTCGAGGCGGTCGAACCCGTCGTCCCAGAACCGGCGGTAGGTCGCCACCCAGCCCGCGACGTCCGCCAGGGGTTTCGCGTCCAGCCGGCAGGGGCGCCACTGGCGGGTGCGGCCGCGGGTGATCAACCCGGCCTGTTCCAGCACCTTCAGGTGCCGCGAAACGGCGGGCAGGGTCATCGGGAACGGCTCGGCGAGCTCGTTCACCGTCGCCTCGCCGGTCGACAGGCGGGCGAGGATCGCGCGCCGGGTGGGGTCGGCGAGGGCCGCGAACGTGCGGCTCAAGTCATCCGTGGCAGTCGTCATTTCAGCACCTTGTTAATTAACGAGTGCGTTAAATATAGCTCCGAGCTGCGGACTGTCAAGGCCTGGTGGACGGCTCCTGAGATCCGCGTCACTGGTCCTCGGGTTTCCAACAGTAGGAAGTCAAAGTATTTTGGAAGGATGAGCAGTGAGCTGTACCGCCCCGCGCACCCCGTCCGGTTCGTCACGGCGTCGAGCCTCTTCGACGGCCACGACGCGTCGATCAACATCATGCGGCGGATCCTGCAGTCGCAGGGCGCGGAGGTCGTCCACCTCGGCCACAACCGGTCGGTCGACGAGGTGGCCACCGCGGCCATCGCCGAGGACGTCCAGGGGGTCGCCATCTCTGCTTACCAGGGCGGGCACGTCGAGTACTTCTCCTACCTGGTCGAGCTGCTGCGCGAGCGCGGCGCCGGCCACATCAAGGTCTTCGGCGGCGGGGGCGGGGTGATCGTGCGCGAGGAGATCGAGCTGCTGCACTCGCGCGGCGTCACGCGCATCTTCTCGCCCGAGGACGGCTACGAAATGGGCCTCCCGGGCATGATCAACCTGATGATCAAGGCCTGCGACGTCGATCTCGCGGCCGAAGGCCCGTCGCTGGACAAGGTGCTCTCCGGGGACGTCGCCGCGCTCTCGCGCGTCATCACGCAGCTGCAGGCGGAGACGCTTTCCGGGGACCTGCTCGGCGGGCTCACCGAAGCCGCGGGCAAGCGGGAGGTGCCGGTGCTCGGCATCACCGGCACCGGCGGCTCGGGCAAGTCGTCGCTCACCGACGAGCTGATCCGCCGCTTCCGCCTCGACCAGGAGGACAAGCTGCGGATCGCGGTGCTCGCGGTCGACCCGTCGCGGCGCAAGGGCGGCGGCGCGCTGCTCGGCGACCGCATCCGGATGAACTGCCTCGACGGCTCCCCGGTGTACTTCCGCTCGCTGGCGACGCGGACGACGTCCGGTGAGATCCCGGCCGGGCTGCGCGAGTCGATCCTGGCCTGCAAGGCCGCCGGGTACGACCTGGTGATCGTCGAGACGCCGGGCATCGGCCAGGGCGACGCCGGGATCGTCGACTTCGTGGACGAGTCGCTGTACGTGATGACGCCGGAGTTCGGCGCCGCGTCGCAGCTGGAGAAGATCGACATGCTCGACTTCGCCGACGTCGTCGCGATCAACAAGTTCGAGCGCCGCGGCGCCGAGGACGCCCGCCGGGACGTCGCCCGCCAGCTGGTGCGCAACCGCGAGGCCTTCTCGTCGGCGCCCGAAGACATGCCGGTCTACGGCACGAGCGCGGCGAAGTTCAACGACGACGGCGTCACCGCGCTGTACCAGCACCTGCGCGGGATGCTCGCCGAGCGGGGCCTCGGCGTGTCCGCGGGGACGCTGCCGCGGGTCGAGGGCAAGGTCTCGACGGACGCGTCGACGATCATCCCGGGCAACCGGTCCCGGTACCTGGCCGAGATTTCCGAGACCGTGCGCGGCTACCACGCGAAGACCGGGCAGCAGGTCGCCGCGATCCGCAAGCGCGACGCGCTGGCGCTGGCGCGCGACGAACTGGCCAAGGTGGACGCCTCGACGGACGCGCTGGACGGCCTGCTCGCCGCGGCCGAGTCCGATGTGGACGGCGAGTCGACAAATCTCCTCGCGCGGTTCCGCGAGCTGGCCGAGGAGTACCGCAAGGACGAGCTCGTCGTCAAGATCCGCGACAAGGAGCTGCGCACGCAGCTGTGGCGCGACACGCTGTCCGGCAACCGGATCCCGCGCGTCGCCCTGCCGCGCTACGCCGAGTCCGGCGAGCTGCTTTCGTTCCTGCGCCGCGAAAACCTGCCGGGTTACTTCCCCTACACCGCGGGCGTTTTCCCGTTCAAGCGCGAGGGCGAGGACCCGGCGCGGATGTTCGCCGGCGAGGGCGACCCGTTCCGCACCAACCGCCGCTTCAAGCTGCTGTCGGCCGATTCGGAAGCGAAGCGGCTCTCGACGGCGTTCGACTCCGTGACGCTCTACGGTCACGACCCCGACACCCGCCCCGACATCTACGGCAAGGTCGGCACGTCCGGGGTGTCCATCGCGACGCTCGAGGACATGAAGGTCCTCTACGACGGCTTCGACCTGACCGCGCCGAACACGTCGGTGTCGATGACCATCAACGGCCCGGCGCCGACGATCCTGGCGTTCTTCCTCAACACCGCGATCGACCAGAAGCTGACGGCGTTCCGCGACGAGCACGGCCGCGAGCCGTCCGAAGCCGAGGCCGCCGAAATCCGCGAGGTGGTGCTGAAGAACGTCCGCGGCACGGTGCAGGCCGACATCCTCAAGGAGGACCAGGGCCAGAACACCTGCATCTTCTCCACCGAGTTCAGTCTCCGGATGATGGCCGACATCCAGGAGTGGTTCATCGAGCACGGCGTCCGGAACTTCTACTCGGTGTCCATTTCGGGCTACCACATCGCCGAGGCCGGGGCGAACCCCATCTCGCAGCTGGCCTTCACGCTGTCCAACGGCTTCACCTACGTCGAGTCGTACCTCGCGCGCGGCATGGACATCGACGACTTCGCGCCGAACCTGTCGTTCTTCTTCTCCAACGGCATGGACGCGGAGTACTCGGTGCTCGGCCGGGTGGCGCGGCGGATCTGGGCCGTGGCCATGCGCGAGCGCTACGGCGCGAACGAGCGGTCGCAGAAGCTCAAGTACCACGTGCAGACGTCCGGGCGGTCGCTGCACGCGCAGGAGATGAGCTTCAACGACATCCGCACCACGCTGCAGGCGCTGTGCGCGCTGTACGACAACGCGAACTCCTTGCACACCAACGCGTTCGACGAGGCGATCACGACGCCGTCGGAGTCGTCGGTGCGCCGCGCGATGGCCATCCAGATGATCATCAACAAGGAGTGGGGCCTGTCGAAGAACGAGAACCCGCTGCAGGGCTCGTTCGTCATCGACGAGCTGACCGACCTGGTCGAGGAGGCCGTGCTGGCCGAGTTCGACCGGATCTCCGAGCGCGGTGGCGTGCTGGGCGCGATGGAGACCGGCTACCAGCGCGGCAAGATCCAGGACGAGTCGATCCTGTACGAGCGCAAGAAGCACGACGGCTCGCTGCCGATCATCGGCGTCAACACCTTCCGCAACCCGCGCTCGGGGGAGGACGAGGTCGAGGTCGAGCTGGCGCGGGCCACGGAGGCCGAGAAGAAGTCCCAGCTGGACCGGCTCGCGGACTTCCAGCACCGCCACCACGAGGAGGCCCAGCAGGCCCTGAAGACGCTGCGCGAAGCGGCCACCCGCGGCGGCAACCTGTTCGGGGTGCTGATGGACGCCGCGCGGGTGTGCTCGCTGGGTCAGATCACGGAGGCGTTCTTCGAGGTGGGCGGCCAGTACCGGCGCAACGTCTGAACCCGCGGTCGTGAGTGGTGTTTCGGGTTCCGACCCGAAACACCACTCACGACAGACTCAGCGGAGGGTTGCCTTCAGGTGCCAGACGGGGACGAGGACCCGCCCCTCGGCGTCGGTGTCGAGGCGGTCCAGGTCGCTCGTGTCGTCTGCGGCGAGGATCGCGCGGACGCTCTGCCGCAGCTCCTCCGGCGTCATCGACGTCGTGTAGAGGGTCGGCTGGAGGCGTTCGATCGTCCAGTCCTTGCCGACGGTCTCGCGCAGGTTCGCCTCGCTGATCAGGTACGGCGCCGGGAAGCCTGCCGGGACTTCCTCGGAGAAGCAGAACAGGTGCAGCGTCGCCCCGGGCCGGGCCGCGCGGGTCAGCGCCGCGAGGTACTGACGCCGCTGCTCCTCGGACAGGCAGTGGTAGAGCGCGCTGTCGAGGACCGTGTCGAAACGGCCTTCGTAGCCTTCGAGCTTGGTCGCGTCGGCGACGGCGAACTCGATGTCCAGCCCCTTTTCGGCGGCGCGCGAGCGGGCCTGCTCGACCGCCGACGGCGCGCCGTCCAGCCCGGTGACGTGCAGGCCGCGCGAGGCGAGGAACGCGGAGTTGTCGCCGAGGCCGCAGCCGATGTCGAGCACGTCGCCGGTGAACTCGCCGGCGTCGGCCAGCGCGACGACCGCGGGCTGCGGCGCGCCGAGGTCCCACGGCATCTTCCGGCCGATCGGGGTGGCGCCCTGGTACAGCTCTTCGAAGTCGACGTCCTGCACGTCCATGACTGCCCCCTTATTCAACGTATGATGAGATGACTTCATCCTGCACCCCCTGTCAACCCGGTGGTAGTCGTTGAGTATGAAATTCGGGATCTCGACCTTCGTGACCGACGAGGGCATCCGGCCGGACGTGCTGGGCGCGGCGCTGGAAGAGCGCGGCTTCGACTCGCTGTTCCTGGCGGAGCACTCGCACATCCCCGCGAGCCGGGAAACGCCGTACCCGGGCGGGGGCGACCTGCCCCGCGTCTACTACCGCACGCTCGACCCGTTCGTGGCGCTCGCGGCCGCGGCCACCGCGACGTCGGAGCTGCTGCTCGGCACCGGGATCGCGCTGCTCATCCAGCGCGACCTGATCCACACCGCCAAGGAGGTCGCGTCCCTGGACCTGATCTCCGACGGGCGCGCGCTGTTCGGCGTGGGCGTCGGCTGGAACCGCGAGGAGATGCGCAACCACGGCACCGACCCGAAGACGCGCGGCGCGCTGATCGACGAGCAGCTGGCCGCGCTCAAGGAGATCTGGACGAAGGACGAGGCCGAGTTCCACGGCAAGCACGTCGACTTCGACCCGATCTTCAGCTGGCCGAAGCCGGTGCAGAAGCCGCACGTGCCGATCTACATCGGCGGGGAGAGCGAAGCGGCGCTGAACCGGCTCGCGCGCTACGGCGACGGCTGGCTGCTCCGCGGCTACACGAAGTACCAGGAGGCTCAGCGCGTCCGGGGCTGGCTGGCCGACCAGGGCCGCGAAGACGTCCAGTTCGCGGTGTTCGGCGGACCGACCACGCCGAAGGTGATCGACGGCTTCCGCGAAGCCGGGGTCGAGCGGTACACGTTCCTGCTGGACACGCTGCCGGAGCCGGAGACGCTCAAGGCGCTGGACGAGCTGGCCGAGGTGGCCGCCGCGCACCGCTGACCCCCGGCCACAGGCCCGGCTCCGGGAGGTCGCCGGTGCGGCAGTCGCCGGTGGTCGGGCCGACGTGGATCCAGACCTCCCGCCGGCGCGCGAAGACCGTCCGGGACAGCTCGCCGTCGCGGTCGTGCGTCCGCGGATCGCAGAGCGGGATGAGCACGCCGAGCAGGGCGTGTTCGACCAGGTCGGCGGGCGCGCGGCCGGCGTCGGTGGCGTGGGCCGGCACGGGGCCGCGCGTCCACCCCGGCAGCGGGGACGGCGCGCGGACCTGCTCGCCGGTCAGCCGCCCAGTGCCCGGTGCAGCCGGCGGTGCGCTTCGGCGACCGGGATCACTTGTCGAGCAGCAGGTGCACCGACAGCTCGAGGCGGTTGGCGACGTCGGCGGCCGAGGCGCGGCGGGTCACCCAGGCCACCAGGTTCGCCATCCAGACGTCCGCGACGACGTGGAAGATGTCGCGGTCGGCCTCGGTCGGCTCGGCGATGCCCATCGCCTTGGCGAACATGTTCTCCATCAGGCGCCCGACTTGCTCCACCTCGGCCGCGGCGGAGGTGTCGGCGAACATGAACGCCCGCACCATCGCCTCGGTCAGGTGCGGGTCGCGCTGCATCAGGCGGGTGTTGCGGCCGAGGACGAACATCAGCCGTTCGGCCGGCGTCTCGCCGGGGATGGCCTGGCGCTCGAGCTTCTCCTGCGCGCGCTCGAACTCGCGGGCGAGGCCGGAGACGAGCAGGTGGATCTTCGACGGGAAGTACCGGTAGAGCGTGCCGAGGGCGACGTCGGCCTTCTCGGCGACGGCTCGCATCTGGACGGCGTCGTAGCCGCCCTTCGAGGCCAGGGCGAGGGTGGCGTCGATGATCCGGCGACGACGGTCGCGCTGGGCGGCGGAGCCGAGCTCGTCGGTCCCGATCGCGCTCATGCCGTTGCCGCGCGCCTTGGTCTTGCCGGGCATCGGTGTTCCCCCGTCCTCCGGAACTTGTTCCAGTTCACGACGTAGCCTACCTCGCCTGGCGAAACGTTCAACAATTGACCCACTGGCCGGAAAACTGTAACACGTTCTACACTCGCGAGTAGTGTCCCGTCCCGCGAGGAGGCCCCATGCCGGTCGCGCTCACCGAGGAACAGGCCGCGCTGGCCGAGGCGATCCACGCCTGGTCCGCCGCGCACCACCCGCGAGAGGCGGTGCGCGCGGCGGAAACTCCTCCGGCGGCCGGGGTGCCCGCGGGTTTCGCGGGCCTGGGCCTGTTCGGGGTCGCCCTGCCGGCCGCGGTGGGCGGTGCCGAGGGGAGTATCGCCGATCTGGCGGCCGGGCTGGCCGCGGCGGCGGAAGAACTCGTTCCCGGTCCGGTGCTCGGCACCGCTTTGGGCGGCCTCCTGCTCGCGGAGGTCCCGTCGGCGAAGGAACTCCTCGAGGCGGTCGCCGAGGGGGAAGCGTCGATCGCCGTGCTGCTGGACCCGCTCGAGGACGGCATCAGCGGGCCCGTACCCGGCGCCACTCCGGAGTCCTGGCTGCTCGTCCCGGTCGACGGCGGCCACGTGCTGCTTGCGCCGGGCACGCCGGGGGTGACGGTCGAGCCGCTGGCCCCGTTCGACTTCTCGCGCCCGCTGGCGCGCGTCCGGTACTCCGGGGTCGATGCCGAGGTCCTGACCCTGCCGCCGGTGCTTCCGCTGGCGGCCACGCTGGCGTCCGCCGAGGCGGCGGGCGTGGCGCGGCGGTGCCTGACCGTCGCCGTCGAGTACGCCAAGGTCCGCGAGCAGTTCGGCAAGCCGATCGGCGGGTTCCAGGCGATCAAGCACCTGTGCGCCGAAATGCTCTGCCGCGCCGAAGCGGCCGAAGCGCTGGCCTGGGACGCGGCTTCAGGCCAGCACCCGCTTTCGGTGGCGAGCGCGGCCGTCGTCGCCCTCGACGCGGCCGTCGCCAACGCCAAGGACTGCGTCCAGGTGCTCGGCGGGATCGGGTTCACCTGGGAGCACGACGCGCACCTGTACCTGCGCCGGGCCGTGGCGCTGCGGCAGTGGCTCGGCGGGTCGTGGCGGCGGCGGGCGGCTTCGCTGGCTCTCGCCGGGGCCGAGCGCACCCTCGGTGTCGACGTCGGGGACGATCCTTCGCTGCGGGACGAGGTCGCGCGGATCGCCGCGTTGCCCGCGGCCGGGCAGCGGGTCGCCTTGGCGGACGCGGGACTGCTGACCCCGCACTGGCCGGCGCCCTTCGGCCGGGGTGCCGACGCCGCGGAGCAGCTGCGGATCGACGCCGCGCTGGCGGCCGCCGGCGTCCGCCGTCCCGACCTGGTGATCGGGGCGTGGGCGGTGCCGACGATCCTCGAGCACGGCAGCGACGAGCAGCGTCTCCGGTTCGCCAAGCCCACGCTGCGGGGCGAGATCACGTGGTGCCAGCTGTTCAGCGAGCCCGGCGCCGGTTCCGACCTGGCCGCGCTGCGGACGGCGGCCGAGCGGGTCGAGGGCGGCTGGCGGCTGTCCGGGCAGAAGGTGTGGACGTCGCTCGCCCGCGAAGCCGACTGGGGGATCTGCCTGGCCCGCACCGACCCGGACGTGCCCAAGCACAAGGGGATCACCTACTTCCTGGTGGACATGCGCGCTCCGGGTATCACGACGCGGCCGTTGCGGGAGATCACCGGGGAGGCGGTGTTCAACGAGGTGTTCCTCGACGACGTGTTCGTGCCGGACGCCGACGTCGTCGGCCCGCCGGGCGGCGGCTGGCGGCTCGCGCGCACGACCCTGGCCAACGAGCGGGTCGCCATCGGCAGCGGCTCCGCGGTCGGGGAGAGCGTGCAGTCCTTGGTGTCCACACTGGACGCTTCTGTGCTCGACGACGTAGCGTTGGACCGGCTCGGCGGGCTGGTGGCGGACGGGGTGGCGGGTTCGGTGCTGGACCTGCGGGCCGCGTTGCGGCGGCTCGGCGGGCAGGACCCGGGGGCCGGGTCGAGCGTGCGGAAGCTGCTCGGGGTGCAGCACCGGCAGGACGTCGCGGAGTTCGCGCTGGAGCTGGCCGGGACGGGTGCCCTGGTCGCCGACGGCCCGGCCCAGCACGAGTTCCTCCTGACGCGCTGCCTGTCGATCGCGGGCGGCACCACGCAGGTGCTGCGCTCGCTGACCGCGGAACGGCTCCTGGGCCTGCCCCGCGGCTGATGCCCCTCCAGTCACGCGTGATGCCTGTCCAGTCACGCGTGAGGCCTCGGCAATCACGCGGGATACGCGTCCGATCACGCGAGTTCCGGCTCGGGTCACGCGAGTTCCGGGTCCAATCGCGTGAGTTGCGGCTCGGATCACGGGCGGGCGGGGTTCGTCGGCGGCGCGAAAGGACCGTTCGCGCCGCCCCGGCCGAAACTGTCGGGGTCGTGTTCTAGCGTTGCGGTCGTGGAGTTCAGCGCAGACACCCAGGCCACCTACCTTCCCGCGGATCCCCCGCGGGAGGGTGTGCTGGCCCTGTGGGGCGACGACGTGGCCGGCGGGACCACGATCGAGCTCGTGCTGCCCCGGGGCGCGAAGTTCGCGCGGACGAAGGTGGAGGCGGAGCTCGTCCCGCTGGAACGCGCGCTGCCGCGGCTGCTCGCGGTGGGGGAGGAGGCCAGCCCGGCCGTCGCGGCGTGGTCGGCCGCCGTCAACGCCGGGGTGAACCTCGTCGCGCGGGGGCGGCTGCGGCCCGCCGTCTCGCCCGCCGGGGCGGCCGCGTGGCGGATCGGCCCGCTCGACGCCGCCGACGAGGAACTGCTGCGCGGGCTGGCCGGTGCCCTGCCACCGGAGGCGTACGCGCTGCCGCTGACCGGGCTGAAACGCATCCGCCTGCACTCGCCGGACTCCCTGGTGCGCGCGCTCTGGGACGCGACGGCGGACCTGCTGGCGCGTAGCCCTTCGGCGCCCGTCGGGGCCGGTGATCCGGCGTTCGCGGCGCGCGAACCGGCGCTGCTCGGCCCGGACGGCGCCGCCTGGCTGGCCGAGCTGGAAGCCCGGGAACCCCGTGGGGTGCAGGTGCTCCTGCGGGTCGAGGGCCGGGACGACGACTCGTTCGCCGGGGTGCTGGCGGTGCGCAGCATGGCGGAGGCGAGCCTGGTGGTGGAGGCGGCGACGCTGTGGGACGCGCCGGACGCGGTGCTGAACCGGCTCGGCGACCAGGTGGAGACCCAGCTGCTGCTCGGCCTGCGCCGTGGCGCGCGGGCGTGGGCGCCGCTGGGCCGGGTGCTGGCCCAGCCCGCGCCGGCGGAGCTGGCGTTGTCCGACGACGAGGTGGTCGACCTGCTCACCGACGGCGCGCGCGAGCTGGGCGGCGCGGGTATCGAGGTGCTCTGGTCGAAGGGGCTGTTCGCGGGCGAGGTGAAGGCGAAGGCGAGCGCGACGCAGGCACCGGCGAGCGTCACGGGGCCGGAGTTCGCGCTGCGGAGCCTCCTGGAGTTCCGCTGGCAGCTCAGCCTGGGCGGCGAGCAGCTGACCGAGGCGGAGGTCGCCGCACTCGCCGAGGCGAAGCGGCCGCTGGTCCGGCTGCGCGGCCAGTGGGTGAGGGTCGACCCGCAGCTGCTGGCCCGGGTCCGGGGAAGGACACGCAAACTCGACGCGGGCGAGGCACTGGCGGCCGCGCTCACGGGCGAGCTGGAACTGGACGGCGAACGCGTCGAGTTCGCGGCCCCACCGGCCCTGGGCGGGCTGGCCGAGCGGATCCGCGACCGGGCGGAGGCCTCGGTGGCCCCACCCCCGGGGTTGCAGGCGACGCTGCGGCCCTACCAGCAGGCCGGGCTGTCCTGGCTGGCGACGATGACCGGGCTGGGGTTGGGCGCCTGCCTGGCCGACGACATGGGCCTGGGCAAGACGATCCAGCTGATCGCCCTGCACCTGCACCGCCGCGCACTGGCGGCCGAGCCCGCCGCGGTTGGCGCCCTGGGATCGGGTGCGGTGCTGCCGCGGATCGGCGAGCCGGATGCGGCCGTGCCCGCTGCGGTGGTGCCGGGTTCGGGCGCTGTGGATTCGGGTGCGGTGTTGCCGCGGGTCGGCGAGCCACACCCGGCCGTGCCCGCTGCGGTGGTGCCGGGTTCGGGCGCTGTGGATTCGGGTGCGGTGTTGCCGCGGGTCGGCGAGCCGGATGCGGCCGAGCCCGCTGCGGTGGTGCCGGGTTCGCCCGCTGTGGATTCGGGTGCGGTGCTGCCGCGGGGCGCCGAACCCGACCCGGCCGAGTCCGCCCTGGCCGCGCCTGGTCCGGTCGTGCGGAGCGCCGGAATCCCCGCCGAGGCGGGCGCGGAGCCTTCACCGGCCGGTCCCGAGCTCCCACCCTCCGGCGCCGGGCCCACCCTGGTCCTCTGCCCGACCTCCCTCCTCGGCAACTGGGAGCGCGAGTTCGCCCGCTTCGCCCCGGACATCCCCGTCCGCCGGTTCCACGGCGGCGGCCGCCACCTCGACGACCTCGCCTCCGACGAGGTCGTCCTCGCCACCTACGGCGTCCTGCGCCGCGACCGCGAGACGTTGTCCGAAGTGGACTGGGGACTCGTCGCCGCGGATGAGGCGCAGCACGTCAAGAACCCGCTGTCCGCCACGGCCAAGGAACTGCGCAAGATTCCCGCCCGGGCCAAGGTCGCGCTCACCGGCACCCCGGTGGAGAACCGCCTCACCGAACTGTGGTCCATTGTGGACTGGACGACGCCCGGCCTGCTCGGCCCGCTCGACCGCTTCCGCCGCACGGTGGCGCGGCCGATCGAGCGCGACCGCGACAAGGCCGTCACCGAGCGGCTGGCCGCCACCGTGCGCCCGTTCCTGCTGCGGCGCCGCAAGTCCGACCCGGACATCGCCCCGGAGCTGCCGCCCAAGACCGAGACCGACCGGTTCGTCCCGCTCACCGCCGAGCAGACCACCCTGTACGAGGCCGTGGTGCGGGAGAACCTCGCCGAAATCCGGGCCACGCAGGGCATCAAGCGGCGTGGGCAGGTGCTGCAGCTGCTCACCGAGCTCAAGCAGATCTGCAACCACCCCGCCCAGTTCCTCAAGGAACCGCACGGCGCGCTCACCGGCCGCTCCGGCAAGCTCGCCGCGTTCGAAGAACTCCTCGACGTCATCCTCGACGAGGGTGAGAGCGTCCTCGTGTTCAGCCAGTACGTCCGGCTTTGCCGGCTGCTCGAACGACGCCTCCGGGAACGCGGGCTGCCCACCGAACTGCTCTCGGGCGAAAGCTCGCCGGCGAAACGCCAGGACATGGTCGACCGGTTCCAGGCCGGCGAAATCCCCGTGTTCCTGTTGTCCCTCAAGGCGGGCGGGGTCGGGCTCAACCTGACCCGCGCCACCCACGTGATCCACTACGACCGCTGGTGGAACCCGGCGGTGGAAGACCAGGCCACCGACCGCGCGTACCGCATCGGCCAGGACCGGCCCGTCCAGGTCCACCGGCTGATCGCCGAGGGCACCCTGGAGGAGCGGATCGCGCAGGTGCTCGAGAAGAAACGCGGGCTCGCCGAGTCGATCGTCGGGGCGGGGGAGGACTGGATCACCGAACTGTCCGACGACGAGCTCGCCGACCTGGTCAAGCTCGGGAGCGGGTGATGCCACCCCGGCGGAACTTCGGCACCACCTGGTGGGGGCGCGCCTGGGTCGACGCGCTGGAGCAGCGCGCGAAGCTCGACCCGAACCGGCTGCCCCGCGGACGGACGTACGCGCGGAAGGGCACGGTCAGCGAGCTGCACGTCGGCACGGGGGCGGTGAGCGCGCGGGTGCGCGGCAGCCGGCCGCAGCCGTACAAGGTGACCATCACGATGCGCACCTTCACCGACGGCGAGTGGGACACGCTGCTGGGCGTGGTCGGCACGCAGCTCGGCCACGCGGCGGCGCTGCTCGACGGCGAGCTGCCGGGCGCGCTCACCGAACAAGCCCGCGAGGCGGACGTCGACCTCCTGCCGGGGCCGGGCGACCTGCGGCCGCGGTGCTCGTGCCCGGACTCGGCGAACCCGTGCAAGCACGTCGCGGCGGTGTACTACCTGGTCGCCGACGAGGTGGACCGCGACCCGTTCACGCTGTTCCTGCTGCGCGGGCGCCCGCGCGCGGACGTGCTGGCCGAACTGCGGGCCCGCCGATCGCCGGCGCGCGGGGACAAACCGAAGCTGCCGAAGCCGGTGGACGAGGGCCTGACGCCACAGGCGGCCTACGCACGGCGGCCGGGGGCGATCCCGGCGCTGCCGCCTCCGCCGCGGGTCGCCGGACCACCGGCGGTGCTGGACCTCGACCCGCCACCGGGCACCGGCTGGACGGCGGCGGCTCTGTCCGGGCTGGCGGCGGACGCCGCCTCCCTGGCACGTGACCTGCTGCTCGGCGGGGTGACGGCGGCGGAGCTGACGTTCGAGGAAGACCTCGCCCGCCGCGCGGCGGGCCGCTCGGGCGCGGAGGTGACCACCCTGGCCACGGCCGCGGGCGTGCCACCGCGCGAGCTGGTCCGCTGGGCCGAGGCCTGGCGCGAAGCGGGCCGCAGCGGCCTGGCCGCGGTCCGGGACACGTGGCAGCCGGGCCCCGGCCCGCTGTCCGAGGCCCAGGCGGTCCTGGCCGACGCGGGTCTCCCGGGCACGCCCCGAGCCTGGCGCAACCGCCTGACGCAGGGTGACTTGCAGCTCCGCTACGGCCGCGACGCCCGCTGGTACCGCTTCGTCCGATCAGGGACGGAGTGGCGCCTCGACGGCCCCCCATCGGCAAGCCCGGTGGACCTGGCCTACTGACCGCGGCAGCTGCCGTTCCGGCCGGGGCGGGCCTGCTGCGGCAGGCCCGGCAGCTGACGTTCCGCCCGCGCCGAGCCCGGCGGGCCCGGCCCACTGACCGCGGCAGGCCCGGCAGCCGACATTCCGGCCGCGGCGGGCCTGGCGCAGCGGCCGGGGCTGCCGTTCCGGCGCGGAGCCCGGCGGCCCGGACCTCCTGAGCACCGGATCGGCCGGTCCCGAACGGATCGCCGACCCGCGTCGGGCCGCCGGAACTGCGGCTACTGGTTCTCCGCCTTCCAGGCGTTGTACGTGTGGTCCAGAAACCGCGCCACCCCGCGAACCACGTGCGCCGAACGCACGGACGTGAACACGTCGAACGCGTGCTGCGCCCCCGCCAGTTCTGCATACGCCACCGGCTGGCGGGACTTCTCCCGCAACCGGCGGACGAACTCGCGCGCCTCCCGCACCGGGACCAGTGAATCGTCCCGACCGTGGATCACGAAAAACGGCGGTGCCTCCGACGAAATCCGGTCCAACGGCGACGCCGCGACGTAGTCGTCCAAGTGCTTCACCGGATCCCGATCCGGCGCGAACACCCGCCGCGCGATCAGGCTCTCCAGGCGGTACTGGCTCGCCCGGGATCCCGAAGTCGCCGCGAAGTCGTACACCCCGTAGTGCGGTACGCACGCCTGGACGCTCGTGTCCACGTCCTCGAACTCGGGCTGCAACGCCGGGTCGTTCTGGGACAACGCCAGCAACGCCGACAGGTGCCCGCCCGCCGATCCGCCCGTCACCGCCACGAAACGCGGGTCGCCGCCGTACGAAGCGATCGAAGAACGGATCCACGCCAACGACTGCTTCGCCGCCACGATGTGCGCCGGCCAGCGGTGGGCCGGCGACAGCGGGTAGTTGATCGCGACGCACACCCAGCCTCGGCGGGCCAGGTAGCGCATCAGCGGCCGGCCCTGCTCCTCCTTGTTGCCGATCACCCACGCGCCGCCGTGGACCTGGAGCAGCACCGGCGCACCGGTGACCGGCGACGAAGGCCGGTAGACGTCGAGGAGGAACCGCTTGCCGCCCGGGGCGTACGCGATGTTGCGGTCGACCCGGACGTCCGGGGCGCCCATCCGGAACGGCAGCGCCAGCTCGCCCCACGGCAGGCCCAGGTCGGAGCGCCCCAGTTCTTCCGCGTAGTCCTCGCCCAGAGCGTTGGTCAGCGCCGCCTCGATCTCGTCGCGGGCTCCGTGGCCCGTCCGGATCAGCGCGGCGAGCCCGGCGGCGGACGCGGCGGCCATCGCGAGCCCGGCCTGCGTCGACCGGTCGCGGACGCCGTGGCGGGCCACGTGGGCCAACGAGTCCGCGGCCGTCAAAGCCAGGAACTGGGGCGCGAGTTCGCTGGTCAGCCACCCCGCGAAGAACACCGGGATCGTGGTGGACCGGGCCCGCAGCGGGCGGAGCGCGTTGGCGGTGAGCCCGAGCTGGACCGCACGGCGGATCAGGAAATTCGGCTGCACCAGCGTGATGATACCGGCGAGTAGGGTGACGCGCCGCTCACCGGAAGTGTCTTACCCTGGCGGCATGCAGAGATTGAGCGGCCTCGACGCGAGCTTCCTCTACCTCGAGACGTCGTCCCAGGTCCTGCACGTCTGCGGGCTGCTCGTCCTCGACGGCTCGACCGTCCCCGGCGGCTACACCTTCGCGAAGCTCAAGGACAACCTCGACGCCCGCGTCCGGGAAATCCCGGCGTTCCGCCGCAAACTGCACAATCCGCTCTGGAACGTCGGCCATCCCGTGTGGATCGAGGACGACGAGTTCGACCTCGACCACCACGTGCACCGCATCGGCGTGCCGGCCCCCGGCGACCGCACCGAGCTGGCCGAGCTCTGCGCGCACATCGCCGGGCAGCAGCTCGACCGCGCGCACCCCTTGTGGCAGCTCTACGTCATCGAGGGCCTGGCCGACGGCCAGATCGCCGTGCTGCTGAAGATGCACCACGCGAGCGTCGACGGCGTCAGCGGCGCCAGCCTGATCACCTACCTGGCCGGCCTGGAGCCGGACGGGCCGATGCCGGACGTCGCCGAGGGCCGCAACTCCGCGACGCCGTCGCCGCTGGACCTGCTCCGCTCCGGGGTCCAGGGCATCGCGAGGCGGCCCGCCGAGGTCGCCCGGCTGCTGCCGGACCTGCTGGAGCTGGTGCCGCGGTGGGTCGGGAAGGCGTTGCGCGGCAAGGGGATGCCGATCCCGTTCACCGCGCCGAGGACGTCGCTGAACGGCACGATCACCGGGCACCGCAGCGTCGCCTTCGCCCAGCTCGACCTCGCCGACATCAAGGACGTCAAGAACGCCTTCGGGGTCACGGTGAACGACGTCGTGCTCGCGCTCGTCGCCGGCGCGGTGCGGGAGTTCCTGGCCGCACGGGGCGACCTGCCGGCGGACCCGCTGGTGGCGACCGTCCCGGTTTCGGTGCACGACCGGACCGAACGCGAGCACGGCAGCAACAAGGTCTCGGCGTTCTTCGCGTCGCTGCCGACGCACCTGGCCGACCCGGCCGCGCGGGTGTTCTTCCTCGCCGAGGCCAACCGGCTGTCCAAGGACCACCACCACGACATCGACGCCGACATGCTGCAGGACTGGGCGCAGTTCTCCGCCGCGACCGCGTTCGGCCTCGCCGTGCGCGCGTACTCGGCGCTGCGCCTCGCCGAGAAGCACCCGGTGGTGCACAACCTGGTCGTCTCCAACGTCCCGGGCCCGCCGATGCCGCTGTACCTGCTCGGCGCGCGGATCACCGGCTTCTACCCGCTCGGCCCGGTCTTCCACGGCGCCGGGCTGAACGTCACGGTGCTGTCCAACGACGGCAAGGTGCACGTCGGCCTGCTCGGCGCGCGGGAGCTGGTCAAGGACCTGTGGCCGCTCGCCGACGCCCTCCCGGACGCCCTCGCGGAGCTGCTCAAGGCCGCGGGCTGAGCACCACGACCGGGATCTCCCGCTCGGTCCAGGCCTGGTACTTCGCGAAGTCGGCGTACAGCTCGACCAGCCGCGGCCAGAGCCCGGCGCGTTCTTCCGGATCGGCCACGCGAGCCGTGACGGGCACATCGCGGCGGCCCTTGAGGTGGATGCGCGTCCCGGGGTGCGCGAGCAGGTTGAAGTACCACTGCGGATGCGTCGGCAGCCCGCCCTGGGAGCCGACGACGACGACGTCCTCACCGGACCGCAGGTACAGCAGCGGCGTGGTGAACAGCCGGCCCGACCGGCGCCCGCGGTGTTCCAGCAGCAGCGTCGGCACGGGCTTGCGGAACCCGGCACCGAACCGCCACGTGCTGCCGACCCGGCCGCCGGTCAGCTTGAAGACCCGCACCTGGGCCTTCGCCGCGTACTTCATGACCTTGGCCGTCACGGGCGAGTCCAGGCCGCCGGGCTTCTGCTCGGGCAGGCTGAAGCGTCCCATCATGAGTTCCTTCCTCGGAGGGAGCGGACCGCGGCGAGCAGGGCGGGCACCCAGCGATCGGCGGCGAGCACGCAGGCCGCGTGCCCGGCCGCGACCTCGTAGATCGCGGCGCCCGGGATCCGGCGGGCCAGGGACCGCTGGTGCTCGGGGGCGATGAACCGGTCCCGGGTGGTGACGACGACGGCCGCGGGCACCCGCAAGGTGTGGAGCCAGCGCGTCGAGTCGAACCGGCCGATCTCGTCGACGGCGACCGCGATCTCCCACGGCGTGGTCGACCGGAACTCCCGCAGTCCCCAGCGGTGGTCCTCGACGCGCCGCAGCGGTGCCCCGGGCGCCACCGGGAGCTTCACGCGCTCGCGCAGCTGCCGCAGCGTCCGGCCGAACACGTCGAGCGCCACGCTCTGGCGCAGCCCGCGGCGGAAGTTGCTCGCGGTCGAGCACAGCACCAATCCGGTAACACGTTCTGGTTCGTCGTGGGCGACGAGCTGGGCGACCATCCCGCCCATCGAGTACCCGCCGAGCGCGAACCGCCCGATGCCGAGGGCGTCCGCGACCGCCGTGACGTCTCCGGCGCAGTCGGCGAGCCGGAACTCCGGGGACCGGATGCCCCGGCCGTGCCAGCGCTGGTCGAACACGACGACACGGTGGTGCTTCGCGAGCCGTTCCAGTGCCGGGTACCAGGTCAGCAAGCCCGTGCAGGCCACCGAATGCAGCAGAACCAGAGCGGGCGCGTCCCGCGGGCCGACGTCGGTGACGACGGTCCGGCCGCGCCCGGGCAGCTCGAGGGGGACCGGGTCGGGCACGCCCGCGGTCGGCGGCACGGTGATCCGCCGGCGCCGGCGCGGGCCGTCCGGTTCGGTCACCGCCACTGATGCTCCTCCGGGAGGGGTTGCCGTACCGGGGCTTTCCGGTTAAGACTAGAACAGGTTTCAGTATTGCGCCGATCCGGAGGACGGGCGTGGACTTCACCCTTGACGATACGCAGACGGAGATCGCCGCCCTCGCCGCGAAGGTGCTCGGTGATTTCGGGGGTGCGACCCCCGAACCCCGCCCGGGGGGCTCCGCCCCCACGGACCCCCCGAAGAGGGTGGGGGACGACGCCCCTTGGCGTGCGCTCGCGTCCTCGGGCCTGCTCGCCCTCGCGCTGCCCCCGGAGCTGGAGGGCGACGGCCTGGGTGTCGCCGAGATCGCGCAGGTCCTCACCGAGGTCGGCCGCGCCGCCGCGCCGGTGCCCGCCTACGCCGCCCTGGCCCTGGGCGTCCTGCCGATCGAGACCTTGGGCACGCCCCAGCAGCGCGCGGAACTCCTCCCGCCGGTCGCGGCGGGGGAGGCGCTGCTCACCGCGGCACTGCACGAGCCGTCCGCGCCGCTGACCGCCGAGCCCGCGACGACCGCGCGGGCGGGCGACGGGAAGTGGCTGCTCACCGGCGTGAAGACCGCCGTCCCGTACGCGGCGGAAGCCACCCGGATCCTCACGCCGGTGTCCACTCCGCACGGCACCGCCGTCTACCTGGTCGACCCGCACGCCGACGGCGTCACGCTCGTGCCCACGCGCAATGCGGCCGGCACGCCGGAGTGCACGGTGCGCCTGGCCGGCGTCGCCGTCGAGGAGAGCGACCTCCTGTTCGACCGGGGTGCCGTCGCGGCGCTGCACCGGTTCGCCCTGGCCGGCGCGCTGGCGGTCGGGGACGGGCTCCTGGCCGGCGCGCTCGCGCTGACCGTGGAACACGTGGGCGAGCGCACGCAGTTCGGCCGTCCGCTGGCGACGTTCCAGGCGGTGGCGGGCCAGATCGCCGACGTCTACGTCGCCGCGCGGACCGTGCACCTCGCCGTGACGTCCGCGGTGTGGCGGCTGGGCGCCGGGCTCGACGCGGACGCCGAACTGGACGTCGCCGCCTATTGGCTCACCGAAGAGGCACCCAAGGCGCTCGCGGTCTGCCACCACCTGCACGGCGGCATCGGCGTCGACGAAACCTATCCGCTGCACCGGTATTCGTCGCACGTGAAGGATCTCGGCCGGGCGCTCGGCGGCGCCGCGCACCGGCTCGGCAGGCTCGGCGAACGAGTGGCGAGGTGAGCGGATGCACGTCGAACTGACCGCGGCGCAACGGGAACTGCGCGCCGAGCTGCGGGCGTACTTCGCCGGGCTGATCAGCGACGAAGAACGCCGGGCGATGCGGCGCGAGCGGCACGGGCCGGTGTTCCGCGAGATCGTCCGCCGGATGGGCCGCGACGGCCGGCTCGGCGTCGGCTGGCCGGTCGAGTACGGCGGGCAGGGCTTCGGCGGGATCGAACAGCACCTCTTCGTCGACGAGGCCGCGCGCGCCGACGTCCAGCTGCCGTCGGTGACGCTGCAGACGGTCGGGCCGACGCTGCAGGAGTTCGGCACGGACGAGCAGAAGTCCTTCTTCCTGCCCAAGATCCTGGCCGGCGAGATCCACTTCGCGATCGGCTACACCGAGCCGGAGGCGGGCACCGACCTGGCGTCGCTGCGGACGACGGCGGTGCGCGACGGCGACGAGTACGTCGTCAACGGCCAGAAGATCTTCACCACCGGCGGGCACGACGCGGACTACCTCTGGCTCGCCGTGCGCACCGCGCCGGACGCGCCGAGGCACAAGGGCATCTCGATCCTCATCGTGGACACGAGCGACCCCGGGTACTCGTGGACGCCGATCATCACCTGCGACGGCGCCCACCACGTCAACGCGACGTACTACTCGGACGTCCGCGTGCCGGTGAACCGCTTGGTGGGCCAGGAGAACGCGGGCTGGCGGCTGATCACGACGCAGCTCAACCACGAGCGGGTCATGCTCGGCCCGGCCGGGCGGATCGGCGGGCTGTACGACCGCGTGCGCGCGTGGGCCGCCGCCCACGGGCTGCTGGACCTCGCCGACGTCCGGGCCGTGCTGGCCGAGGCCATGGCGGTGACGCGGGTGAACGAGCTGCTGAACTGGCAGGTCGCGGTGTCCTCGGCGAGCGCGCCGGTGGGCGTCGCCGACGCGTCGGCGACCAAGGTGTTCAGCTCCGAGATCATCCAGCGGATCGGCCGGGACCTCGAAGAGCTCGTCGGACGGCACGGAGACCTGGCCGATCCGGACACCGCCGAGCTGGCGGAATGGCTGGACGTCGCCGCGAAGCGCAACATCGTGCTGACCTTCGGCGGCGGGGTCAGCGAAATCCAGCGGGAGCTGATCGCGTCGATCGGCCTGGGCCTGCCGAGGGTGCCGCGATGACCATCGAAGAAGCCGCCGAAGAGATCGCCGCCCGCGGGAAGTCCTCGCCGCGCCTGGCGCGCGACCCCGTCAACCAGGCGATGGTGCACAACTGGGTCGAGGCGATCGGCGACGCCAACCCGGTGTACACCGATCCGGAGTTCGCCGCCTCGAGCGTCCACAAGGGACTCGTCGCGCCGCCCGCGATGGCGCAGGTGTGGACGATGAACGGCCTGCACGGCACCCGCGCGGACGACGACCCGCTCGGCGCGATGATGGCCGTGCTCGACGAGGCCGGGTTCACCTCGGTGGTGGCCACCAACTCCGAGCAGACCTACCACCGGTACCTGCGGCCGGGGGAGCACGTCGCGGCGACGACCGAGCTGGAGAGCGTCGCCGGCCCGAAGAAGACCGCGCTCGGCGAGGGCTGGTTCGTCACGACGCGGACGACGTGGTCCGTCGGGTCCGAAGCCGTGGCCGAGATGGTGTTCCGCGTGCTGAAGTTCCGCCCGCCGGCGCCGAAACCACCGCCCGCGCCCGTACTGCGGCCGGTGATCAGCCGGGACACCGGGTTCTTCTGGGACGGGCTGCGCGAAGGCGAGCTGCGGATCCAGCGCTGGGGCGAGACCCTGCGCCACCCGCCCGGGCCGATGCCGCCGGACGGCTCGCTGGACACGAAGCCGGACTACGTCGTGGCGAGCGGCCGCGGCACCGTGTACTCGTACGTCGTGCACCACCACCCGCCCGTGCCGGGCAAGGAGCTCCCGTTCGTCGTGGCCCTGGTCGAGCTGGAAGAAGGGGTCCGCGTGATGGCCGAGCTCCTCGACGCCGCGCCGGAGGAGGTCCACATCGGGCTCCCGGTGGTGGCGGCGTTCGTCCGCGTCGACGAAGACCTGACGCTGCCCGCGTGGAAGGTGGCCCGATGACCGCCGTCGCCGAGGGGACCGAGCTGCCGCCGCTGACGATCGAGGCGACGCCGACGTTCGTGGTCAGCACGGCGCTGGCCACCCGCGACTTCCAGGACGTGCACCACGACCGCGACGCGGCCGTCGAGCGCGGCTCGAAGGACATCTTCCTCAACATCCTCACCGACACCGGCCTCGTGCAGCGGTTCGTCTCGGCGTGGGCCGGGCCCGAGGCGCTGATCCGGTCGATCAAGATCCGGCTCGGCGTGCCCTGCTACGCCTACGACACCCTGACGTTCACCGGTCGCGTCGTCTCGGCCGACGGCCGCGACGTCGTCGTCGCGGTGTCCGGGGTGGACTCGCTCGGCGAGCACGTCGCCGGAACCGTGGAGGTGACCCTGCCGTGACCCTCTCGGGCCGGGCCGCCATCGCCGGGATCGGCGCGACGGAGTTCTCGAAGGACTCCGGGCGCAGCGAACTGCGGCTGGCGGCCGAATGCATCTCCCACGCGCTCGCCGACGCCGGGCTGAAGCCGTCCGACGTGGACGGGCTCGTGTCGTTCACGATGGACGGCAACGCCGAGATCGCGGTCGCGCGCGAGCTGGGCATCCCGGAGCTGAAGTTCTTCAGCCGCATCCACTACGGCGGGGGCGCCGCGGCGGCGACCGTGCAGCAGGCCGCCATGGCGGTGGCGACCGGCGTCGCGGACGTCGTCGTCGCCTACCGGGCGTTCAACGAACGGTCCGGGCACCGCTTCGGCCAGGTGTCGTCCGCGGCCGCGGGCCAGGTCAACTCGTCCGGCGTGGACAACGCGTTCCACTACCCGATGGGCATCGCGACCCCCGCCGCGACGGTGGCCATGGTCGCCCGGCGGTACCTCCACGACTACGGCGCGACGAGCGAGGACTTCGGCCGGGTCGCGGTGGTCGACCGCAAGCACGCGGCGACCAACCCGAACGCGTGGTTCCACGGGCGGCCGATCACCCTCGAGGAGCACCAGGCGTCACGCTGGGTGGCCGAGCCGCTGCACCTGCTCGACTGCTGCCAGGAGAGCGACGGCGGGGTCGCGCTCGTCGTGACGAGCCTGGCGCGGGCCCGCGACCTGGCTCGGCCGCCGGTGGTGATCGCGGCGGCGGCGCAGGGGAGCGGGCCGGACCAGTACGTGATGACCAGCTACTACCGCGACGACCTGGCCGCGCTGCCGGAGATGGGCGTCGTGGGCAGGCAGCTGTGGGCGCAGTCCGGCCTCGGACCGTCCGATGTGGACGTCGCGGTGCTCTACGACCACTTCACGCCGTACGTCCTGATGCAGCTGGAGGAGCTGGGCTTCTGCGGCCGCGGCGAAGCGAAGGACTTCATCGCCGACGGGGCGCTGGAGCTCGACGGCGCGTTGCCGCTCAACCCGCACGGCGGCCAGCTCGGCGAGGCGTACATCCACGGCATGAACGGCATCGCGGAGGGCGTGCGCCAGGTCCGCGGCACGGCGGTCAACCAGGTCGGCGGTGCGGCGCGGGTCCTGGTGACGGCGGGCACCGGCGTTCCCACGAGCGGACTCCTCCTGACGGGTGAGGCGACCGGGTCACCTCAATGACGGCTGGTGCGCGGCCGTCGTGGGTGTCACGGTGGAGACACCATCCACGACGGAGAGTGAGGTCGCGCCGCGATGCTGGTGGACTGGGCGCTCACCGCGGTGTTCGCGGCGCTGGTCCTGCCGTGCGTGCTGCGGCTCGTCCGCCTCGACTACGCGCGCCTGGGCCACGGCGTCCGCCACGGCGACCTGGCCGAGCTGCTGCTGGTGGTCGCGATGGTGGCGATGGTCTCCCCGGTCGGCGGCCCGATCCCGGCGGCGGGCTGGCAGGCCGTGCTCGTGCTGACGGCGGGCTGGTTCGCCGTGGCGTGGTGGCGGGGTGGCTCGGGGTGCGCCCACCACGCCCTGGCCGCGGCGGCGATGTTCTACATGGTCACCGCGATGCCCCACGGCGGCGGGGTGCACGGGCCGTGGCTGACGATGTCCACCATGGACGCCCGGCTGGCTCTGCCGCTGGTCGCGGTGGTCGCGGCGGCGTACTTCGTGTTCGACGCGGCACGCACGGGCGTGGTCGCGGTGCGCGGAGCGGAGACGCCCCCGGCGGGGGGCGTCTCGCGCGCGGTGTGCCGGGCGGTGATGGGCGCGGGGATGGGCTACACGTTGCTCGCGTCGGCCCTGTGACGGAGGCGGTGAGATCAGCCTTCGATCCGCCGGACGGGCTGTCCCGGGAGCCGCGGCGACGACGGGGTGACGGAGGCGGTGAGATCAGCCGTCGATCCGCCGGACCTCGCCGAGCGGGCTGTCCCCAGGGGCCGGGAGCGTCGCGGCCGGGTGGCCGGTCGTCCACTGGGTCGCCGCCGCGATGTCGTTCTTCAGCGCCGTGATCAGGTCCTCCGCCGAGGCGTACGCCTGCTGGTCGCGCAGGTGGGCGCCGAGCCACACCACGAGCGTCTCGCCGTAGAGGTCGCCGGTGAAGTCCAGGAGGTGGGCCTCCAGCAGGCGGTAGCCGTCGGCGCCGTAGTAGGTCGGGCGCCGGCCCACCGAGATCGCCGCCGGGACGCGGGTGCCGTCGGCCCGTTCGGCCCAGCCCGCCCACACCCCGTCGCCCACCGAGCCGTCCTGGTCGCGGAGGGCGATGTTGGCCGTGGGAAAGCCCAGCTCGCGCCCCCGCTGGTCGCCCGGCTCGACCGTGCCCCGCACCACGAAGTATTCCGGCATCGTGCTCCGTCCTCCCGAGGTCTCCCCACCTACGTTAGCGGGCGGCCGCCGGGGCGTTCAGAGCGTGGACAGGACCGCGTCCGCGAGCACCGGAGCGTCGTCCCGCTCCGCCGCCGACGTCGTGACCAGCAGGCGGCCGTCCTCCCGCCAGACCCGCGTCCGCAGCGTCTCCCCGGGGAACACCACGCCGGCGAACTTGGCGGCGAACGACCCGACCCGGGCCGGATCGCCGTCGAGGAACTCGTTCGTCAGGACCCGGGCCACGATGCCGTACGTGCACAGCCCGTGCAGGATCGGCCGCGGGAACCCGGCCGCCTCGGCGAACGCCGGGTCCGCGTGCAGCGGGTTCCGGTCGCCGCACAGGCGGTACAGCAGGGCCTGCTGGGGCAACGTCGGCGTCTCCAGCACCGCGTCCGGTTCGCGGGACGGCCACTCGAGCTTGTCCGAGGGACCGCGCGAGCCGCCGAAACCGCCTTCGCCGCGGGCGAAGATGCTCGACCGGGCCGTCCACAGGGGATCACCGGAAGACGAGGTCACCGTGACCTCCTGGATCACCACCGCCGCCTTGCCCTTGTCGTACACGTCGGCGATGCGGGACCGCGCGACCGCCTTGCCCGAAGCCGGGAGCGGCCGGTGCAGCGTGATCTCCTGCTTGCCGTGCAGCACCTTCGCCAGATCGATCTCCACGCCCGGGAACGACACCGCCGGCGGGTCGAACACGCGCAGGTTCGCCGCCACCGTCGCGAACGTCGGCAGCACCACCAGGTCCTTTTCGTACGTGTAGCGCAGTTCGTCCGGGCCCGCACCCAGGGCCAGGTGGTACAGCAGCACGTCCGACGACGTCCAGGCGAAGCTCACCTCGCCGATCTCGGCACCGACGGCGACGGCGGGATCGATGGGCACGGGTGCTCCTATTCGTAGCTGATCGAGACGTCGTCGGTGACCGGCAGCGACTGGCAGGCCAGCACGATGCCGTCCGCCATGTCCTCGGCGTCCAGGACCTCGTTGTGCAGCATCTTCACCTCACCCGAGACGATCCGGCACGCGCACGCGCTGCATTGTCCCTCGCGGCACGAGTACGGCGCGTCCATGCCCTGCTCCAGCAGGTGGTCCAGCAGCTTCCGCTGCCGTGGCCACGCCATCGACCGCGTCTCGCCGTCGAGCGACACCGTCAGCGACGCCGGGGCGGCGTCCGAGGCCGGTTCCTCCTCGACGGCCGCGACCTCCTCGAACGGATTCCCCGAGAGCGAGGTGAACTTTTCGACGTGCACCCGGTTCCGGGGCACCCCGAGCTGCCCGAGCGCCTCCCGCACCGCCGCCATGAACGGCGCCGGGCCGCACAGGAACGCCTCGAACGACGTGTACGCCGACGCCAGGCCCCGCAGCTGCGAGACGTCCGGCAGGCCCTGCACGCTTTCCAGCCAGTGCACGACGACCAGGCGGTCGCCGTAGCGCTTCGCCAGCGAAGCCAGCTCGCCCGCGAAGATCACGGAACGCTCGTCGCGGTTCGCGTAGACCAGCACGACCCGGCCGGACCCCTGCTCCAGCGCCGTCTTCAGGATCGCCATCACCGGGGTGATGCCGCTGCCGCCGGCGAACAGGAGGAAGTCCTCGTCGACCGACGACGGGCAGAACACGCCCGCCGGTGCCAGCACGTCCAGGGTCATCCCCGGTTTCAGCGACTCGCAGAGCCAGCTCGAGCCGTAGCCGCCGTCGGTCCGCTTGACCGTCACCTGCACGCGGTTCTCGTGCGGCGCGCTCGACAGCGAGTAGCACCGCGCCACCGAACCGGTCCGTTCGCTGGGGATCCGCAGGGTGAGGAACTGCCCCGCCGCGTAGCGGAACGCGGGCGCGTGCTCGGCCGGGATCTCGAACACCACCGAGCGCGCGTCCGGGGTCTCGACGACGACGTCGGCGACCGTCAGCGTGTAGACCCGCTCAGCCATCGGCCACCCCCAGCGTGCCTTCGCGCACCGCGTCGGAGATGCTGTCGGTCAGCTTCGGGCAGGTGTCGAGCAGCGCCGAAGGGGCGTCGGCGTCGGCGAACACGGGGCAGCTGTCGGCGGGCCGGGACGTCCACTGGATGCTCGTGTGCTGGATGCTGTTCTTCTTCACCAGCACGCAGGTCCCGCAGCTGCGGCACTCGTGCGGCCGCAGCCCGCCGGTCAGGAACTCGGCGGTCTCGGCGGTGGTCACCACCCGGCTCCTTGGGGGGTCCGGGGGGCGGAGCCCTCCGGGCTGGGTATGGGGGTTGCACCCCCATTGGGCACCGCCTCGGTCTTCTGACGGGCCAGGTTCTCCGCCACCTCCGCCGCCCACGCCTCGTTCGCCTTCGAAGTGTCCACTTCGAACTCGAAGCGCTGGGTCATGTCCTCGGTGACGTCGGCGACGTCGACGTAGAACTGCTGGTACCACCGGCGGAGCTGGTAGACCGGACCGTCCTCTTCGCACAGCAGCGGGTTGTCGATCTGCGTCTTGTGCTTCCAGATCTCGACGTCCTGCAGGAACCCCGCGCCGATGCCCTTCGCCAGCTTCGCCGCGATCTTGTCGGCGTGCTCGTCCGAGATCCCCGGCGGCTTCCGCACCTTCATCCCGTACTGCAGCACGAACGACGTCGGCGTCACGGGGTAGTGGCAGTTGATGAGCACGCTCTCGATCTCGTAGCCCTGGAACGAGTTCACCAGCTTGTTGATCATGTACGACGGCCCGAAGTACGACGCCTCCGACCGCAGCAGGTTCTCCTCGCCGCCGTAGTTCGACGCCATGCCCATGTCCGGGCGGCCCTTGGTGTTGAGGTACTGCGTGGCGATGTGACCCTCGAACACGTTCTTGAAGTACGTCGGGTAGGCGTAGTGGATGTAGAAGAAGTGGGCCATGTCGACGACGTTGTCGATGATCTCCCGGCAGTTCGAGCCGTCGATGAAGATCGAGTCCCACGTCCAGTTGCTCCACTCGGGGCTGTCGGCGGCCTCGATGAGCGGGATCGTCACCTCGTCCGGCGGCGGGTTGCCCTCGGGGTCGTGCCACACGAGCAGCTGCCCGTTGCGCTCGAGCGTCGTCCACGCCCGCGTCCGCGCGCGCAGCGGAACCCGCTTGGCGTAGGGGATCGCGACGCACTTGCCCTTGCCGTTCCAGCGCCAGTCGTGGAACGGGCACGCGACCTCGTCGCCCTTGACGCTGCCCTGGGTGAGGTCGCCGCCCATGTGCCGGCAGTAGCCGTCGAGGACGTTGAGCTCGCCCTTCGAGTCGGCGAACACGACCAGCTTCGTGCCGAACGCCGTGACGGCGTGCGGGTTCCCGTCGCGGAAGTTCCGGGCCAGGCCCAGGCAGTGCCAGCCGCGGGCGAACCGGGTCGGTGGCTCACCGGCGTAGATGGTGCGTACCGAATCCTGCGTCATCGCTGCCCTCCCGTGGTCCCTTGATCTTCGTTCGCCAGCCGCGCCGCCGCAAGGTAGCCGAACACCATGGCCGGGCCGATGGTCGCGCCCGGCCCGGCGTACGTCCGGCCCATCACGGCCGCGCTGACGTTGCCCGCGGCGTACAGCCCGGGCACCACCGAACCGTCTTCGCGCAGCACCCGCGCGTGTTCGTCGGTGCGCAGCCCGCCCTTGGTGCCCAGGTCGCCCGGCACGATCTTCACCGCGTAGAACGGGGCCTTGTCCAGGGGGCCGAGGCTGGGGTTGGGTTTGTTGCGCGGGTCGCCGTAGTAGTGGTCGTACTTGCTGACCCCGCGGTGGAAGTCTTCGTCGACGCCGTTGCGCGCGAAGCCGTTGAAGCGCTCGACCGTGGCTTCCAGCGCTTCGGCCGGGACGTCGATCTTCGCCGCCAGCCCGCCCAGGGTGGCCGACTTCGCCGCGATCCCGGCCTTGAACCAGCGGCCGGGCAGCGGCTGGCGCGGCCCGACACCGGTGAACATGTACCGGTCGCGGTTGCGCTGGTCGAACACCAGCCAGGTCGGGATGTGCTCGCCCGGCCCGTCCCCGGCGCCGTACATCGCGTGCACGGCTTCGACGTACGGCGCCGACTCGTTGACGAACCGCTCGCCGCGCGTGTCGACCATGATGCAGCCCGGCCGCGACCGCTCGGCCAGCGCGAACCACGGCCCGCCGGTGAGCGGCAGCGACGGCCCCCACCAGGCGTCGTCCATCAGGTCGAGGGCCGCGCCCAGCTTGAGGCCGGCGGCGATGCCGTCGCCGGTGTTGGCGGCCGCGCCGACGGTCCAGTCCGTGCCGATCGGTGCCCGCTGGTACTTCTCGCGCATCTCGAGGTTCTGCTCGAAGCCGCCGCTGGCGAGGATCACGCCCCGGCGTGCGTGGACGACGCCGTTGCCGGTGACGACACCGGTGACGCGGTCGCCGTCGACCCGCAGATCCGTCAACGCGGTGTTCAGCCGTACCTCGACACCGGCCCGGGCGAGCCCGGCCCGGAGCCCGGCCGCAAGCGCTTGCCCCATGCTCAGCAGCCGCTGCCCGCGCAGGCGCCCGGCCAGCCACTGGAGGCCCAGGGACAGCAGGCGCACGGTGCCGCGCGGGTGCCGGGCGAGCAGGCTCAGCCAGCGGTAGTCCGCCTGGGTGATCGGGACGCCGAGCGGGGGAGCGCTGTACGGCGGTTCGAGGTGGGCCAGCTCGTCGCCGAGCAGCTTGCCGTCGAGGGCCATCGGCTCGACCGACCGGCCGCCGGGCCGCCCGCCGGGGGCCTCGGGGTGGTAGTCGCTGTAGTCGCGGACCCAGCGGAACTTCAGCGGCGTGTGGTCGCAGACGAACTTCAGCACCTCGGGCCCGTGCGCGAGGAACGTGTCGCGCCGGACGGCCGGCACGACGTCGCCGACGATCGAGGCCAGGTACTCGCGCGCCCGTTCCGGCGGCTCGTCGATCCCGGCGGCCCGCAGCGCGTGGTTGCCGGGCAGCCAGACCCCGCCGCCGGAGCGCGCGGTCGAGCCGCCGAAGCAGGCCGCCTTCTCCAGGACGACGACGCTCAGGCCGCCGTGGGCCGCGGCCAGCGCGGCGGTCATCCCGGCGGCGCCACTGCCGACCACGACGACGTCGAACTGCTCCGTCATGCCACCTCACCTGTACAGAGTCGTTGTTGTCGATCCGGCCGGCAGCCACGGCGGATCGGCTGCCGGTGAGCAGGTCCGCGTCCGCCTGCTTTCGGCCGGATTGATAACGTGTTCCACGAAATGAGTATCCAGTTGGGAGCCGCTTCGGCCACCATAGACGAGAACGTGTTTCAGTTCTAGGGTAACGACCATGGACGAGCTCTTCGCGGACGTGGTCATCGTGGGGTTCGGGGCGGCCGGGGCCTGCGCCGCCCTCGAAGCGGCCGACGCGGGCGCCGACGTCGTCATCGTCGAGCGCTTCGCCGGCGGGGGCGCCAGCGCGGTCAGCGGTGGCGTCGTCTACGCCGGCGGCGGGACCCGGCAGCAACTCGACGCGGGCGTCGACGACTCCGTCGACGCGATGTACGCCTACCTGCGGCTCGAGGCCGGGGACGTCGTCTCGGAGGCGACGCTGAGGCGGTTCTGCGAGGGCAGCCCCGAGATGATCACCTGGCTGGAGGCCAACGGGGTCCCCTTCGAGGGCAGCCTCTGCCCGTACAAGACGTCGTACCCCAGCGACGAGCACTACCTCTACTACTCCGGCAGCGAAGCCGCCGGAGGCTTCCGCGACGCGGCGAAGCCGGCTCCGCGCGGACACCGCGTCAAGGGGCCCGGGACCTCGGGGAAGATGCTGATGGCGCGGCTCAAGGCGGCCGTGCGCGAGCGCGGCATCCGCGTGCTGACGCAGACGACCGCGCGCGCCCTGGTCCGCGACGACCGGGGCCGCGTCACCGGGCTCGTCGCCGACACGCTCAAGGACGCGTCCGCGGGGGTGCGCGCCCGCCACCAGCGCTTCGCGCAGTACGCCGCGAAGCCCGGGATCTACGTCCCGTCCTTGCGCCGGTCGCTGCACCGGCGGGTCGAGCGCTTCGAGCGCGCGCACGGCCGTGAGCTGCGGATATCCGCCCGGCGCGGAGTCGTGCTCGCCGCGGGCGGGTTCATCGCGAACCGCGAAATGGTGCGCGAACACGCGCCGCGGTACCGCGGCGGGCTCGCGCTCGGCACGTCCGCCGACGACGGTTCGGGCATCCGGATGGGGGTCGAAGCCGGGGGCGCCACCGCCGAGCTGGGCCGGATCTCCGCGTGGCGGTTCGTCACGCCGCCCAGCGCGTTCCTCGGCGGGATCATCGTCGACGCCGAGGGGCGGCGGGTCATCGACGAGTCCCGGTACGGCGCCGCCGTCGGGGAGAAGCTCATCGAGGAGCACGGGAGCCGGGGCTGGCTCCTCGTCGACGCGCCGATCGTGGCGGAGGCGCGCCGGGACGGCCGGAAGCAAAGCCAGTGGTTCCAATGGCTTCAGCTGCGGTACCTGCTGCGCCGGGGCCGCGTGCTCGGCACGACGGTCGAAGAGGTCGCGCGCAAGGCCGGTGTCGATCCCCAGGGGCTGCGCGCGAGCGTCGAGGCCTACCACGGCGCCGAGGATCCGATGGGCAAGCCCGTGGAGTTCGCGCGGCGGCTGGACAACCCGCCGTTCTCGCTCATCGACATCTCCGTGCGGCCCAACCTCGGCTACCCGACGCCGATGCTCACCCTCGGCGGCCTGGCCGTCGACGAGGACACCGGCGCGGTGCGGAGCACGGCGGGGGAGCCGATCCCCGGGCTGTACGCGGCCGGCCGCACCGCCGTGGGAATCTGTTCCAGGTCCTACGTGAGCGGTCTCTCCCTGGCCGACTGCGTGTTTTCCGGCCGCAGGGCGGGGATCAACAGTGCTCTGGCGCAGGGCGTTCTCGACAAAAACGAGAACGTGTTCTAGTCTCTGGGGGGAGCGAATCGAGAGAGGATTGCGCGTGAGCGAGCCTGCGAGCGAACAATTCAACACTGCGCGGTCGGCTCAGGCCGCGCCGAGCGTCAGCGAGGTGCGCGCATGAGCGAGCAGGTGATCGCCGGGGTCCGGGACCTCCTGCCGGTCCTGCGGGAACGGGCCCAGGACACCGAGGACGCGCGGCGCGTCCCCGAGGAGTCCGTCAAGGCCCTGCAGGAGACCGGGTTCTTCAAGATGCTGCAGCCGAAAACCCACGGCGGCTTCGAAACCGACCCGGTGAGCTTCTACACCGCGGTCAAGCTGATCGCGAGCGCGTGCGGGTCCACCGGCTGGGTCGCCTCCATCCTCGGCGTCCACCCGTGGCACGTGGCGCTGTTCGACGCGCAGGCCCAGCAGGAGGTCTGGGGTGCGGACGAGGACGTGCGGATCTCCTCGTCGTACGCCCCGATGGGCAAGGCGGAGGTCGTCGACGGCGGCTACCGGCTGTCCGGCCGGTGGAGCTTCTCCTCCGGCTGCGACCACTGCACGTGGGTGCTGCTCGGGGGACCGGCGTTCAAGGACGGCAAGCCGGTCGACTTCTGCACCTACCTGCTGCCGATCGCCGACTACTCCATTGTGGACGTCTGGGACACGGTCGGCCTGCGCGGCACCGGCTCGAACGACATCGTCGTCGAGGACGTCTTCGTGCCGCAGCACCGGGCGCTGAGCTTCATCGCGACGTCGAAGTGCAAGGTGCCGGGCCAGGCCGTCAACCCCGGGCCGCTGTACCGGCTCCCGTACGGTTCGGTGCACCCGACCACGATCACCGCGCCGATCATCGGCATGGCCCAGGGGGCCTACGACGCGCACGTCGAGCACCAGCGCAAGCGGGTCCGGGCCGCGTACGCGGGCGAGCAGTCCAAAGAGGACCCGTTCGCCAAGGTGCGGATCGCCGAGGCGGCCAGCGAGATCGACGCCGCGTGGCTGCAGCTGACCCGCAACATCGACGACCTGTACGAGCTCGCCAAGCGTGAAGAACGGCTGCCGGTGGACCTGCGGCTGCGCGTCCGGCGCGACCAGGTGCGCGGCACGGAACGCGCGATCTCCGCGATCGACCGGCTCTTCGAGAACTCCGGCGGCCGCGCGATCCAGCGCGGCACCCCGATCCAGCGCTTCTGGCGCGACGCGCACGCCGGCCGCGTCCACGCGGCCAACGACGCCGAGCGCGCGTACGTCATGTTCGGCACCGGCGCCTTCGGGCTGCCCGTCGAGAACGCGATGTACTGATGGCCGCTCCGGAAGGCAAGTACGTCCAGGCGGGCTCGCTGAACCTGCACTACCACGAGGCCGGTGCGGAACACGCCGAGACCGTGATCCTGCTGCACGGCGGCGGGCCCGGCGCGTCGGCGTGGAGCAACTTCGGGCGCAACCTGCCGGAGTTCGCCAAGCACTACCGGACGATCGCCGTCGACCAGCCCGGCTTCGGCCGCTCCGACAAGCCGGCCGAGCACCCGCAGTACTTCCGGCACAGCGCCGACGCCGTCGTCGGCCTGATGGACGCGCTCGGGATCGAACGCGCCCACTTCGTCGGCAACTCCCTCGGCGGCGGGGCGGCGGTGCGGCTCGCGCTGAACCACGGCAAGCGGGCCGGGCGGCTGGTGCTGATGGGGCCGGGCGGGCTGAGCGTCAACGTCTTCGCGCCCGACCCGACCGAAGGCGTCAAGAACCTCGGCCGGTTCGCGGCCGCGCCTTCGCGCGAGCGGATGGAGGCGTTCCTCCGGATCATGGTCCACGACCAGGGCCTGATCACCGACGAGCTGATCGACGACCGCTTCGCCGCCGCGAACACCCCGGAGTCGCTGGCCGCCATGCGCGCCATGGGGATGTCGTTCGCGCAGCCCGATACGTACGAAGAAGGCATGCTCTGGCGCGAGGCCCACCGCCTGCGCCAGCGCGTGCTCCTGATCTGGGGACGCGAAGACCGCGTCAACCCGCTCGACGGCGCGTTGCTCGCGCTGAAGACGATTCCGCGCGCGCAGCTGCACGTGTTCGGCGGCTGCGGGCACTGGGCCCAGCTGGAGAAGTTCGACGAGTTCAACCGGCTGGCCCTCGACTTCCTCGGGAGTTCCTGATGGGCATCCGGTCACTGGGCTACCTCCGCATCGAAGCCACCGACATGGCGGCCTGGCGCGAGTACGGGCTCAAGGTGCTCGGCATGGTCGAAGGCAGCGGCACCAACCCGGACGCGCTCTACCTCCGCATGGACGACTTCCCGGCGCGCCTGGTCATCTCCCCGGGTGACGCGGACCGGCTGGCCGTCACCGGCTGGGAGGTCGCGAACGCGGGCGAGCTCGACGAGCTGCGGTCGCGTTTGGACAGTGCGTCGGCGCCCTACAAGGAGGGCACCCCGGACGAGCTGGCCGACCGGCGCGTCGACGAGCTGATCAGCTTCGACGACCCGTCCGGCAACACCCAGGAGGTGTTCCACGGCGTCGCCCTGCAGCACCGGCGCGTCGTCAGCCCGTACGGCCACACGTTCGTCACCGGCGAGCAGGGCCTCGGCCACGTCGTCCTGTCCACCAAGGACGACGAGGCGTCGCTGCGGTTCTACCGCGACGTCCTCGGCTTCCGGCTGCGCGACTCGATGCGCCTGCCGCCGCAGATGGTCGGCCGGCCCGCCGACGGCCCGCCCGCGTGGCTGCGGTTCTTCGGCTGCAACCCGCGGCACCACAGCCTCGCGTTCCTGCCGATGCCGACGCCGAGCGGGATCGTGCACCTGATGGTCGAGGTCGAGAACACCGACGACGTCGGCCTGTGCCTCGACCGCGCGATCCGGCGGAAGGTGCCGATGTCGGCCACCCTCGGCCGGCACGTCAACGACCTGATGCTGTCGTTCTACATGAAGACCCCCGGCGGCTTCGACGTCGAATTCGGCTGCGAAGGCCGCCAGGTCGACGACGACAACTGGATCGCCCGCGAGAGCACCGCGGTCTCGCTGTGGGGGCACGACTTCTCGGTCGGCGCGCGGCCCCCGGGATCATGACCTCGGTGGCGGTCGACGAGACCGAGTTCCGCAGCGTGCTCGGGCACTTCTGCACGGGCGTCACCGTCGTCACCGGCCGCGACGGCGACACCCTCGCCGGGTTCGCCTGCCAGTCGTTCGCCGCGCTGTCGCTCGACCCGCCCCTGGTGCTGTTCTGCCCGGCCCGCACGTCGCGGACGTGGCCGGTGCTGGCCGCGGCGGGCCGGTTCGCGGTCAACGTCCTGGCCGAGGACCAGCAGGAGGTCAGCGCGGTGTTCGGCGCCCGCGGCCAGGACAAGTTCGCCCGGGTCGGCTGGACACCCGCGCCGTCCGGGGCGCCGCTGCTCGACGGCGCGCTGACCTGGATCGACTGCGAACTGGAGGCGGTGCACGAGGCGGGCGACCACTACGTCGTGATCGGCCGGGTCACGGCGCTGGGGACGCCGTCGGACGCGCGGCCGCTGCTGTTCCACCGCGGCCGGTACGCCGTCACCGAGCCGGCCCGGGACGCCCTGTCCGCGCTGATGCCGTGGCCACGTCCCGACGACTGGCTGTGACCGGCCATCGCCGTGGGTTAGCGCGACCGGGTGGTTGTGCACCGTTTCACAGGTGGGCCGCATCCCATTCACGAGAGAAAGGCGACACCCGGCGCGCACACTGGATCCCGAGATGACGTTTTCCCGGGGAGGAGTGAGTCGCGCATGCGTGGGCCCAGCGGACGGATCGCCCGGTTCCGGCGCCGGTTGCACCCGGGCCGCAACCCCCTGACGCGGACGGGGGACCGGTTCGAAGCGGCCCTGCTGATGCTGCTGATCGCGGGCGCGCTCCTGGCCCTGCCCTTCGCGGCGGCGTTCGGCTCCGAGACCTACGCGGCGCAGACCGCCCGCGCCGAGCAGGAGCGCACCACCCGCCACCCGGCGACCGCGGTCTCGCTCACCCCGGCGTCCAACCAGCCGTACAGCACCGACGGCGCCGGCGCCCCCGCCGACCAGACGACGGTCCAGGCCGCCTGGTTCGACGCACGCGGTGCCCGCCACACCGGCGACGTCCTGGCCGACGCGGGCAGCCCCGCGGGCACGCGCGTGGAGGTGTGGCTCGACCAGCACGGCGAGCTGACGGCGGAACCGCTGTCCCCGGCCACCTCGGCGGCCGACGGCGTCTTCGCGGCGATCCTGCTCTGGGTCGCGATCACGGGGACGCTGGCCGGTTTGTACGGCGCGGGCCGGTTCGTCCTGGGCCGCCTCCACTCGGCGGCCTGGGACCGCGCCTGGGCCGAAGCCCGCCACGACAGCCGCTTCTGATCACTTCCAGCGGAAGTGCACGAACACCCGGCCGAAGTTGTCCTTGTCCTTCTCGATCCGGTGGTAGAGCGCCTTGACGTCCTTGCGCTCGAGGAACCGCAGGACGTGCTTCTTCAGCTGACCGGACCCCTTGCCGGGGATGATCTCGACGAGCGGCGCCTTCTTGGCGACGGCCTCGTCGATGATCGCCTTGAGCGCCCGGTCGATCTCCCCGCCGCGGTTGTAGATGTCGTGAAGGTCCAGTTTCAGCTTCACAGCCCCTGCCACCAGCCGTCCACCGGCGGGGGAGCGGTGACGTCGATGCGCTCGCCCGGGCGGGGGACCGCCAGGGGCAGGTCGGCCGCCTTCGCTTCGCGCCACACGCGGTCCGCCGGCTCGCCCCACGGGTGCATGGCCAGCTGGAACGTCGCCCAGTGCACCGGGACCAGCAGCTTCGCCCGCACGTCGAGCCCGGCGGCGACGCCTTCCTCCGGGGTCATGTGGATGTCCGGCCAGTGCGGGGCGTACGCGCCGATCTGGATCAGCGCCGCGTCGAACGGGCCGTGCTCCTCGCCGATCTTCGCGAATCCGTCGAAATACCCCGTGTCACCGCTGTAGAAGACGCGGTGGGCCGGCCCCAGCAGCGCCCAGGACGTCCACAGCGTGCCGTCGTTCGCGATGCCGCGGCCGGAGAAGTGCTGGGCCGGTGTCGCGACGAACCGGACACCCGCCACCGTCGCTTCCTCGGTCCAGTCCAGTTCGATGATCCGGCCGGCCGGGACGTGCCAGCGCTCCAGGTGCGCGCCGACCCCGAGCGGCACCAGGAACGGCGCCTCGGACGAAGCCACCAGCGCCCGGACCGTGGCCAGGTCCAGGTGGTCGTAGTGGTCGTGCGAGATGACGACGGCGTCGACCCGGCCGAGCCCGGACAGCGGCACCGGCGGCTCGTGCAGCCGCCGCGGCCCGGCGAACGCGGCGGGCGACACCCGGTCGCTCCACACCGGGTCGAGCAGCACGCGGGCGCCGTCGAGCTCGATCAGCGCAGACGCGTGGCCGTACCAGGTCAGGTGCAGGCCGTCGGCCGCCTCGACCGGCGCCGACGCGACCAGCGGCACCGGGCGAGCGGGTCTGCGCAGCTCGCGGTGCTCGCCGAAGAACATCTCGCGGAAGATGGTCCGCATCGCCGCCGCCGTCATCGGGTGCCGCGGCGCGACGTTGCGGAACACCTTGCCGTCGAACTGCGGCGAGGAGCGGACCCGCTCGGCGCGGGCGCCGGCGGCCTTCGCGCCGAACGCCGCCGGCAGGTCACGCAGAGCTGCGATCGTGTTCCTCATGACCCGAGTCTACGAACGGTTCCTGAGAGGGGCCCCAGCTTCATGCAGGTGGGTGAGCGCCTGCCGGTAGGACTCGGCCAGGCTCGTCTCCAGGTAGGGGACGCCGAGCTCCGCGCAGTAGGCCCGCACGATCGGCTGGGCCCGCCGCAGGTGCGGCGACGGCATGCTCGGGAACAGGTGGTGCTCGATCTGGTAGTTGAGGCCGCCGAGAGCGACGTCGGTCACGACGCCGCCGCGGACGTTGCGGGAGGTCAGCACCTGCTTGCGGAGGAAGTCGAGCTCGGTCCGCCCGGTCAGCGTCGGCATGCCCTTGTGGTTGGGCGCGAAGATCGATCCCATGTAGACACCCCACAGTCCCTGGTGGACGGCGAAGAACAGCAACGCCATCCCGGGCGAGAGCACGGTGAACAGGGCGCTGAAGTACAGGACGAAGTGCAGGGCGAGCAACGCGGCTTCGGTCTTGCGGTGGCGCAGTCCCGGCTTGCGGACCGCGCGGATGCCGGACCAGTGCAGGTTCAGGCCTTCGAGGGTGAGCAGCGGGAAGAACAGGAAGGCCTGGTACCGGCCGATGAACCGCGGCACGCCGCGGCTGGCGCGGGCCTGGTTCTTCGACCACACGAGGATGTCCGGGTCGACGTCGGGGTCGAGCTCCTCGTGGTTCGGGTTGGCGTGGTGGCGGGTGTGCTTGTCCATCCACCAGCCGTAGCTCATCCCGATGCCGAGGTTCCCGGCCAGCATCCCGGCGATCTCGGTGGGCCGGCGGCGCCGGAACACCTGCTTGTGGGCGAGGTCGTGGGAGAGCAGCGCGATCTGGCCGAACATCACGGCCATGAACGCCGCGACGGCCAGCTGCCACCACGAGTTCCCGAGCAGCGCGAAGGCCACCCACCCGGCGGCGAACAGCCCGGTCACCACGGCGATCCGGGCGACGTAGTAGCCGGGACGGCGGGCCATCAGCCCGGCGGCGGAGATGCGGTGGGTCAACCGGGCGAAGTCGCTGCCGGTGCTGATCTCTGTCGTGGTCACACACGAAGTCTTCGCCGCGGCGGGCGTCGCGGGAATCCGGTGGGCTCCCCACGCCTTCGGGGGGCCAGCCCTACCGGCCGCGCTGGTATGGGCGCCCGTTTCCGGCTCGTTCCCCGGCAGCGGCCGGTAGTCTTGCTGCCCGGCACGATCGAGGCAGGGGAGGGCCGGTGCGGGAAGTTCTCGGCGAAGCCGGGCTGTATTTCGGTGTCGCAGCCGTGTTTCTCGTGGCCAACCTGACTTGGGCGAGGACGTGTTCGGACCTGCTCGCCTTGCACGTGGAAAAGAAGTACCGCGGGGACCTGGCCGGCACGGAGTTCGAGTACCGGAAGCGGCCCAGAAGGATCCTGTTCGCTCTCGGCGGGCTCCTTTTGGCGGGGATCCCGGTCGCCACCCTGAGCGCGATCACCGTTCCGGCGGTGAGGAACCTGCAGTCGGTGGTCATTCCCGCGGTGTTCGTGGCCGCCCTGGCCGAGGTCTACCTGAGGGTTCCGTGGACGGTCACCTCGAGAATTCGCCTGGTGGTCGAGGGTTTCGACACTCCTGCCTGGGAGGACGCCTTCATGGCGCCATCGCGGACGGCGTCGATCATTCTCTGCCTGCGCATCGCCAAACGCGAAGTCTGCGCTGTCCTGGTTTTCGCGAGTTTCGTTCAGGCGTTTGCCTTGAGGCTCCCCGCCACGCTGTTCATGGCGGGCGCCGCCGGTCGCGGCGAAGGAATCTGGCGGTCGGCCGCGCTGGTGGCGTGCCTGCTGCTGACGTACGCCGCCGCGCGGACCGGGCTGCGCCTGTACCTGTACCTGTTCCCCGAAATGTTCATCGCCTCCCGGGCCGTCGCCGAAGCCGAACGAGTCGCCGGCGGGGAGCGGGAACTGCTCACCCTGCCCATGCTCGGCCGCAGGCGTGCCGACGGGCCGGTCGAGCCGGTGAGCCCGGGCTACCGGCTGTTCGCGCCGAAAGAATGGCGAGGCGACCGGCATGCCGAGATCGTCTCCCTGGCTCGGTCGATCACGCGGGCACCCCGGCGGTTCAGGCGCCGGTTCACGCAAGCGCAGGTGGGCGTCATCGAGCGGGCGGCCGGAACTCTGTGTTCCACCTTGCTGGCCGGGTCCGTGCACAGTTCGACCCAGGATGAAGTGGTCACCCGGTGCCTTCCCTATGCGGCTTCCCTGGTGTTCCACCGGGATCCGGTGTTCGTCGCCGGGGAAATCCTGCGGAACTTCGAAACCGGCGACGACCACGGGGACGTCAAGATCGGCGGCCGTGGGGTGGCCGGCGCGCTCGGGGCGTTCAACGAACTGGTGAAGACCACCGGTCCGCTCCTGCGGCTGCTGGCCCTCGTGGCGTTGCTGGCGATCCTGGTGTCGCTGGGCCGAACCCCCGAAGTGCCGGACTTCCTCAAGAAGCTCCTGGGCGGCTGACCGCACCGCCGCCGAGGCGGGTCAGCCGACGTACTCCGCCAGGTGCTTCCCCGTCAGCGTCTTCTTCCGCGCCTTCACCAGCGCCGCCGGCGTCCCTTCGAACACCACGCGACCGCCGTCGTGGCCGGCGCCGGGGCCCAGGTCGATGATCCAGTCCGCGTGGGCCATCACCGCCTGGTGGTGCTCGATCACGATCACCGACTTGCCGGCGTCGACCAGGCGGTCCAGCAGGCCCAGCAGCTGCTCGACGTCGGCGAGGTGCAGGCCGGCCGTCGGCTCGTCGAGGACGTACACCCCGCCCTTGTCCGCCATGCGCGTGGCCAGCTTGATCCGCTGCCGCTCGCCGCCGGACAGGGTCGTCAGCGGCTGGCCGAGCGTCAGGTAGCCCAGCCCGACGTCGGACAGGTGCGTCAGGATCTTGTGCGCCGCCGGGAGGGCCGCGTCGCCCTCGGCGAAGAACCCGAGCGCCTCGGCCACCGACATCCCGAGCACCTCGCTGATGTCCCGGCCGCCGAACCGGTAGTCCAGCACCTCGGCCATGAACCGCTTGCCCTCGCACACCTCGCACGGCGTCGCGGTGCCGGCCATGATCCCGAGGTCGGTGTAGACGACGCCGGCGCCGTTGCAGTTGGGGCACGCGCCCTCGGAGTTGGCGCTGAACAGCGCCGGCTTCACGCCGTTGACCTTGGCGAACGCCTTGCGGATCGGTTCCAGCAGGCCCGTGTAGGTCGCCGGGTTGCTGCGGCGCGAGCCGCGGATCCCGGTCTGGTCGACCGCCACCACGCCTTCGCGGCCGGCGACCGAGCCGTGGATCAGCGAGCTCTTGCCCGAGCCCGCCACCCCGGTCACGACGACCAGCACGCCGAGCGGGATGTCGACGTCGACGTCCTGGAGGTTGTGCGTCGAAGCCCCGCGCACCTCGAGGAACCCCGACGGCGAGCGCACCGACGGCTTCAGCGACGCGCGGTCGTCCAGGTGCCGCCCGGTCAGCGTCTTGCTCTTGCGCAGTCCGTCCACAGTGCCCTCGAAGACCACCTCGCCCCCGTCGGCGCCGGCGCGCGGGCCGAGGTCGACGACGTGGTCGGCGATCGCGATCGCCTCCGGCTTGTGCTCCACGACCAGCACCGTGTTGCCCTTGTCGCGCAGCTGCAGCAGCAGCTCGTTCATGCGCTGGATGTCGTGCGGGTGCAGCCCGATCGTCGGCTCGTCGAAGACGTAGGTGACGTCGGTCAGCGACAACCCGAGGTGGCGGATCATCTTGGTGCGCTGGGCTTCGCCGCCGGAAAGGGTCCCGGAAGGACGGTCGAGCGAGAGGTAGCCGAGCCCGATCTCGACGAACGAGTCGAGCGTGTGCTTGAGCGCGTCCAGCAGCGGCGCGACCGACGGCTCGGACAGCTTCCCGGCCCACGCCGCGAGGTCGCTGATCTGCATCGCGCAGGCGTCGGCGATGCTCATCCCGTCGATCTTCGACGACCGCGCCTCGGCCGACAGCCGCGTGCCGTCGCAGTCCGGGCAGGTCTGGAAGGTCACCGCCCGCTCGACGAACGCGCGGATGTGCGGCTGCAGCGAGTCGACGTCCTTGGACAGCATGGACCGCTGGATCGCCGGGACCAGCCCCGAGTAGGTGAGGTTGATGCCGTCGACCTTGATCTTGGTCGGTTCCTTGTACACCAGGTCGTTCAGCTGCTTCTTGGTGTACTTCTTGATCGGCTTGTCGGGGTCGAAGAAGCCGGAGCCGCGGAAGATGCGGCCGTACCAGCCCTCCATGCTGTAGCCGGGGATGGTGATCGCGCCTTCGTTGAGCGACTTGTTCTCGTCGTACAACGCGGTCAGGTCGATGTCGTTCACCCGGCCCCGGCCCTCGCAGCGCGGGCACATGCCGCCGGTGATGCTGAAGCTGCGCCGCTCCTTGATCTGCCGCCCGCCCTTTTCGATGGTGACCGCGCCGGCACCGCTGATGGAAGCGACGTTGAAGGAAAACGCCTGCGGCGAGCCGATGTGCGGCTGCCCGAGCCGGCTGAAGAGGATGCGCAGCATCGCGTTCGCGTCGGTCGCGGTGCCGACGGTGGAATGCGCGTTGGCGCCCATCCGCTCCTGGTCGACGATGATCGCGGTGGTCAGCCCGTCGAGGACGTCGACGTCGGGCCGGGCCAGCGTCGGCATGAACCCCTGCACGAAGGTGCTGTAGGTCTCGTTGATCAGCCGCTGCGACTCGGCCGCGATCGTGCTGAACACCAGCGAGCTCTTGCCGGAACCGGAGACCCCGGTGAACACCGTCAGCCGCCGCTTCGGCAGCTCGACGCTGACGTCCTTGAGGTTGTTCACGCGCGCGCCGTGGACGCGGATCAGGTCGTGGCTGTCGGCGGTGTGCGACGCGGGCTTGCTCATCGGGGTCTCCAGCGTTTTCGGGGTCGGCGGTTCAGCGGAGTTCCTGGATGCGGACCAGGTTGCCGGCGGGGTCGCGGAAGGAGCAGTCGCGGACGCCCCAGGGCTGCTCGGTGGGCTCCTGGACGACCTCGGCGTCGCCGGCCTGGACGCGTTCGAAGGTGCCGTCGAGGTCCTTGGTGGCCAGGTTGACCGCCGCGTAGGTGCCCTTGGCCATCATCGCGGTGACGGTCCGGCGTTCGTCGTCCGAAAGGTCCGGGGTGGCGGCGACCGGGGTCAGCACGATCGAGGTGTCGGGCTGGCCGGCCGGGCCGATCGTGAGCCAGTGCAGGCCGCCGTACTCGACGTCGTTGCGGACTTCGAAGCCGAGGGTGTCGCGGTAGAACGCCAGCGAAGCCTCGAAGTCGTTGTGGGGCAGGAAGGTCTGGTGAATGGTGAGGTCCATGGCGCTCACGCTACGGCCGGTTCCGCGGCCCGGGCTTCTCGATTCCTGACCGCCCTGACGGCCCGCTGGTAGGCGTGCGGGGACAGGCCGTAGGCGAGCCGGAACCGGTGGGCGAACTGCGCGGCCGGCAGGCCCACGCTGCGGGCGAGCGCCTCGACGTCGAGCGGCCCGGCGCACTCCCGGTCGATGCGGTCGCGGACGCGGCGCAGCAGCACCAGCTCGCGCAGGTGGTGCCGCGCGGCGACGTTGAGGCTCAGGCACATGTCAGCGCAGTTCCTGGATGCGGAGGAGGTTGCCGGCGGGGTCGCGGAAGGAGCAGTCGCGGACCCCGTAGGGCTGCTCGACCGGTTCCTGGACGACTTCGGCGTTCCCGTCCCGCAGCTTCGCGAAGAGCGCGTCGAGGTCCTCGGTGGCGAGGTTGATGCCGGCGTAGGTGCCCTTGGCCATCATCTCGTTGATGGTGCGGCGCTCGTCGTCGGTCAGGCCGGGCGTCGCGGCCACCGGCGTCAGCACGATCGCGGTGTCGGGCTGGTTCGGCGGCCCGACGGTGATCCAGCTCATCGCGCCGTACTTGACGTTCTGGCGGACTTCGAAGCCGAGCAGGTCGCGGTAGAAGGCGAGCGAGGCCTCCGGGTCGGTGTGCGGGAGGAAGCTCGAGTGAATGGTGACGTCCATGGTGGTCACCCTATGTGTGCGCCGGCGGCCGCGCTTCTCGATTCCTGATCGGTCTGGTGACCTGCTTGGCGACGCACGGCGGCATGCCGACGGTGGCCTCGGCCTGCTGCTCGCGGTAGACGCTCGGCGGCACGCCCACCAGCTCGGCGAACCGGGTGCTGAAGGTGCCCAGCGACGAGAAGCCGACGGTGAAGCAGACCTCGGTGACGCTCAGCCCGCCCTGCCGCAGCAGGGCCATCGCCCGTTCGATGCGCCGGGTCATCAGGTACGAATACGGTGACTCTCCGTAGGCTCGGCGGAACTGGCGGCTGAGGTGCCCGGCCGACATGTTGACGCCCCGCGCCAGCGCCTCGACGTCAAGCGGCTGCGCGTACTCCCGGTCGATCCGGTCGCGGACCCGGCGGAGCAGCGCCAGGTCGCGCAGGTACTGCGCCGTGGCGGAGGTACTGGTCACGGATGAATCGTGCCACACCGGACGGCCATCGGCGGCCGGCTTTCGTGCCGTGTGGTCCGGTCGAGGGATGGCGTGTGACTGGAGGGGCTGCGCGCGTGACTGGAGGGGCTGCGCGCGTGATCGAGGGGGCATCGCGCGTGCTTGGAGGGCATCGCGCGTGGCTGGGGGCCTCGGCGTGATCGAGGGGGCAGCGCGCGGGATTGGAGGGGCATCGCGTGGCTGGGGCCTCGGCGTGATCGAGGGGCAGCGCGCGTGTCTGGAGGGGCATCACGCGTGCCTGGAGGGGCATCAGCGGAGTGCCTCGCGGATCGTGTCCCGGAGCCAGCGCTGGGCCGGGTCGGCGTCGAGGCGGGCGTGCCAGCAGAGGCGCACCTCGACTTCCGGCAGCTCCGCCGGGATCGGGAACGCGCGCAGGCCCAGCGCCGGGCCGTACTGGGCGGCCAGGCGCTCCGGGACCAGGCCGACGTACGGGCTCGACGCCACCAGCAGCAGCGCCACCGCGGAGGTCGGGACCACCGCGGCCACCTGCCGCCGCAGGCCGGCGGCCGCGAGTGCGTCGTCCAGGGGGCCGCGGGCGCGGCCGCGGCGGGAGGCCGAGACGTGCGGGTGGCGGCCCAGCTGCGCGAGCGTCGGACGGCGGCCGCGGCCCAAGGCACTGTCCGCGCGGACGATGCCGACCAGGCGTTCGCGGTACAGCACCGCCGTGCGGATGTCGGGCGCGGTGACGTCGCCGGCGCCGATGTCCAGGTCGACCGAGCCGTCGCGCAGGGCCTCGGTGCTTTCGGTGCCCTCCGCGACGAACCGCAGCGTGACGCCCGGGGCCGCGGCGGCCGTGGCCTCGACCGCCGCCGTCGCCAGGGTCGCGGCCACGCCGTCGTTGATGCGGATGGTGAACGTGCGCTCGAGGCCGTCGACCGAGAAGTCGGCGTCGACCAGGGACGCCGCCTCCTCCAGCAGCGACCGCACCCGCGGCGCGGTCCGGAGCGCGAACGGCGTCGGCGCCATCCCGCGGCCGGCGCGCACCAGGATCGGGTCGTCCATCGCCCGCCGCAGCCGGCCCAGCGCCCGGCTCGTCGCCGGGATCGACAGGTGGAGGCGCTCGGCCGCGGCCGTGACGCTCCCGTCCCGCAGGAGCGCGTCGAACACCCGCAGCAGGTTCAGGTCCAGCTGGTCCGCCATGGTTGCAGCGTACGCAAACCACTCTTGCCGAAGTTGCGTGGCACGACACAACCGCGGGTCCCTACCGTCGGCCCCATGCACCTCAAGCAACGAACCGGCGGCCTGCTGACGCTCATGTGCGCCTGCGTGGTGCTCGTCGTCGGGATGGTCGCGGCGATCAACCTCGCCGTCCCCCTGCTGGCCGCGAGCGCGCTGCACCCGTCCGCGCCGGCGCTGGTCTGGATCGTCGACACCTACGTGATCGTCTTCGCCTGCCTCGTGATCCCCGGCGGCGCCGCGGGCGACCGGTTCGGCCGCAAGGGCGTCCTGCTCGCCGGGCTCGGGCTGTTCGCGGCGGGCACGCTGCTGTCGGCCGTCGCGCCGGACGTCGTCCTCCTGCTCGCCGGCCGGGCGCTCACCGGGGTCGGCGCGGCCGCGGTGCTGCCCAACTCGCTCGCCGTCCTCCTGCACGCCGTGCCGCCGGAGAAGAAGCCCGCGACCATCGCGGCCTGGGCCTCGATGACCGGCATCGGCGGGGTCGCCGGCAACGTCGGCGGCGGGCTGGTCCTGACCACCGGCTCGTGGCGCTGGCTGTTCGCCGCCGCCGTGCCGGTCGCCCTCGTCGTGGCCGCCCTGGTGGCCCGGACCGCACCGGTGTCGTCCCGCCACGACCGGCGGCTCGACCCGCTCGCCGCGGTGCTGCTCGTCGGGGCGTCGGTCGCCCTGCTGGTCGGGATCGTCCAGGGCCCGGAGGCGGGCTGGGGCAGCACGGTCGTCGTGACCGGGTTCGCCGGCGCCGCCGTGCTGTTCACGGCCTGGACGCTCCGGGAACTGAAGGCCGCGCACCCGCTGCTGGACCCCCGGCTGTTCCGGATCGCCGGCCTGCGCAGCGCCTGCCTCGGGATGACGGCGATCTTCTTCGGCCTGTTCGCGCTGTTCTACGTCAACGCGTCGTTCCTGCAGTACGCCAAGGGGTTCGGCGTGCTGGGGACCGGCCTCGGGATCGTGCCGCTGACCGTCCCGATCATCCTCGGCGGACGGCACGTCGGGCGGCTGACCCGGCGGATCGGCCTCGACGCCACCGTCGCGCTCGCGTTCGGGTGCGTCGGCGGCGGGCTGCTCGGCCTGTCCGCGAGCGACGCGCGGACGCCGTACGCCGGCTATGCGGCGTGGCTCGTGGTCACCGGGATCGGGGTGGCGCTGGCGCTGCCGGCGCTGTCGGGCGTCATCGCGGGCTCGCTGCCGCCGGACCAGGCCGGGGTCGGCACCGGCCTGCAGGCGACCACCCGCGAGTTCGGCAGCGCGCTCGGCGTCGCCGTCATCGGCACGGTGCTGACCTCCCGGTTCGCCGCCGCGCTGCCGCCGGAGGCCCGGGGAGCGCACACCGTGGCCGAAGCCCTCGCCCGGACCGGCCGCGCCGGTGACGTCGTCACGGCGTTCGTCTCGGGCGCGGACGCGGGGCTGCGGGTGGTCGGCGTGGCCGTGCTGGTGCTCGGCGGGCTCGTCGTGGGGGAGTCGCTGCTGGCCCGGCGCGCGAGGTGAAGGCCGTCCCGGGGGCTCCCGTTTCCCCCGGGACGGCCTTCACCGGTGCAACCCCAATCCGGTTGAAACCGTGGCGGCCTTTCCGGCGGCATACCCTTCCGCCGGAAAGGCCCCCACGGCGTGCACGCCGCGACGGGAACCCCGCCGCGGCGTCCGACCCCGGGCCCCCGCCCGGTGCGCCGGAAGAAGGCCATCCCGGGGGCGTCGGGTTCCCTCGGGATGGCCCTCTTCCGGCCCGCCGGGCGCTCGGTCGACATTCCCGCTTGTGGGGTCCGGGTGGCGAAGCCCCGATTGTCACGGTCGCGAGGCGGGCAGAGGGGGACGTGGGGGGGCCGGTCACCACACCACCCAGCCGCGGAGGGGGTGTGGTGACCGGCAAGGGGACGGGGGCCGCCGCGCGCAGCCCCGCCCCGGCTTTCTACCTCCCCATGGGGATGGCCATGGTCGGCAGCGAACCCGCGGGCAGGGACTGCGCGGGGAACGCCGTCGTGGGGATGTCGTTGGCGAACTCGCTCTCGAACTCGCGCTCGAAGGCCTGCTGGTCGAAACCGCTGTCGAACTCCGGCGGCACCTCGGCCGACAACCCGGCGAGCGACGGCTCGACGACCGGGACCTCCGGGGCGGGAGCGGGCTCCGGCTCGGGCACGTAGTCCGGTGCCGGCAGCCGGCGGTCGAGCTCGGCCATCCAGTCGAGCATCGCCCGCGGCTTGTCCCACGAGGAGATGCCGACGAGCCTGCCGTCCCGGATGAACCCGGTGATGCCGTCCGCGAGCGAGACGGTGTCCTCGGCCAGCGACGGCATCCCGCACATCTGCAGCCGGGTGTCGTACAACGTCGACCAGGCACGGGGGAGCGGGGTGAACGGCCGCGCGCTCGACTGCCCCATCAGCAGGTTCTCGGCCGCGTGCCGGGCCGACTCGACGGCGTTGATCCAGTGCTCGACCCGCCGCGGGGTCTCGTCGAACCGCAGGTTCGGCCAGCGCGCGATGTCGCCGGCGATGACGACGTCGGAGGCGCCCTCGGCGAACAGCTTCGAGTCGCAGAGCACGCCGTCGCTGATGTCGAGGCCGGAGCCGCGCATCCAGTCGACCGACGGGACGCTGCCGATGGCGAGCACGACGACGCTGGCGACCAGCAGCTGGTTGTTCGTCAGGTGCAGCCCGACGGTGTCCTTCGTGCTGATCCAGTGCCGCACTTCGCTCTTCATCGCCAGCTTCGCGCGGTGCTCGTGGTGCGCCTCGACGATGCCGCTGGAGACGCGGTCGCCGAAGCGGTGCAGCGGCGCCTTCGCGTGCCCGACCAGGGTGACGTCCCGGCCGATGTGCCGCATGCTCGCGGCGAACTCGTTGCCGATCAGACCGGCGCCGATCACGACGGCCGGCTTCTTGCTGGCGTTGAGGCAGCGCCGCACGGCCATCGAATCCTCGACCGTGCGCAGGATCCGCACTCGCGGGTCGTGCCGCGGCGACCCGGGCAGGTGCCGCGGGTAGACGCCGGTCGCGGCGATCAGGCCGTCGTACCAGAGGGATTCCCCGCCCGGCAGGTGCACGACCCGCTCGGTGGTGTCGAGGTGCGTGACCCGCGCGCCGAGGCGCCAGTGCACGTCCAGGTCCGGCAGGTAGTGCGAAAGGCCCACGTCGCTGGGCCGTTCGGTCCCCATCACCAGTGCCTTCGAGATCATCGGCCGGTGGTACGGCCGCCGTGCCTCGTCGCCGATGAGCACGATCTCGCCGTCGAAGTTCAGTTCCCGCAGGCGTTCCGCGGCGCGCAGCCCGGCGACGCCCGCACCGACGATGACGATCCGGTCGCCGTCAGCCATCGAGGTCCCCTCTCATCACGACCGCCTGCATCGGGCAGCAGCGGGCGGCCATCTTCGCCTGTTCCATGGTGGTTTCGTCCAGCAGCCGCGTGTGGAAGCGCAGCCGGCCGTCCTGGCCGAGGTCGAACACGTCCGGCGCCTCCATGGCGCAGATGCCGTAGAGCTCGCACCGGTCGTTGTCGACGCTGATCCGGGGCCCGCTGCCGGGCAAACGGAGGGGCATGTCAGGCCACCTGCTCTTCCACGAGTCCGATGCGTTCGAGGGTGCGGGCGGGCATGAACCGCAGCAGCGACACCGTCACCGCCGGGATGAGCAGCGTGATGCCGCCCAGCCAGACGGTCGCGAGGTGGCCGTTGGCGATCGCGCCGAACCAGGCGTGCAGCGCGGTCAGCGCCACGGCCGGGTACGCGCAGCGGTGCAGCCACAGCCACCGGCGGTAGGAGGTGAAGCGCTGCAGGCCGGCGGTGAGCGCGATGGCCACCATGACCTCGAAGCCGATGATGCCGGCGATGTGCCGGGTCTCCTGGCCCGACAGGAAGGGGAGGAACAGGTACTGCAGGCTGTACGGCTGGATCGTCAGGTAGAAGAAGCCCAGCGCGTGGATGCCGCCGAAGATCAGCGTCCCGGTCGCCAGCACCATGTGCGAGCTGCGCAGCGCCTTGCGGCCGGTGACCGAGCGCACCCAGCCGGTGGCGGTCAGCACGCCCCAGGTGAGGGTCAGCATCATCGCCGCGTAGGACGCCCGGGCGGCGAAGGCCGCGAGCCCGCGGGCCGCCGGGTCGGTCTTCGGCTGGAACTGCTGGGTGAGGAAGATCGTCGCGTCGTGCCAGGTCTCAACCATGGCTACCCCCGGTTCTCACGGCGGCCGGCCGGGACGCCCTGGCGCGGCCGCGGTTGCCCTTGATCTGGCGCAGCACGTAGAACAGGCCGCCGCCGACCAGCAGGAACAGCGCCGCCACCACGGCGATCTGGGACGTGTCGAGGCCGAGCGCCGCGCCCGTGGGAGCGGCGGTGGTGGAGACGGACGGGGTGGGCAGCGCGGTGTAGTCGACCATCCCGGTGCTCTCGAGCATCGTCATGTGCCGCATCACGGCCTGGTTGCCGACGGTCGCGAAGGCCCGCACGTCGTCGTTGCGGGTGCCGGCCCGCAGCTGGGCGAGGACGGCGAACACCGCGCCGTGCGCCGCGCGCAGCCGGTTGGCGAAGATGCGGTCGAACTCCGGGCCGGGGGAGGCGGCCATCTGCTCGGCGAGCCAGCCGCGCTGTTCCTCCGACGGCTGGTCCGGGACCGGCGAGTTCAGCTTCTGCGAGAGCGCGCGGGTCGCCACGTCGAGGCGGCCGTGGTCCATCATGATCGCGAAGCCGACCCGCTGGACGAGCGGGCTGCCCTTCTCCATCGCCATCATGCCGGAGGGCATCTCCCACAGGCCGGCCTGGCGGACCTTGGTCAGCAGCACCGCGTCGGTGTCGGAAACCGTGGTGGTCTGGGCGAGTGAAGCGGAGCCCGGCGCGAGCAGCGTCAGGACCGCGACCAGCACGAACAGGATCCGGACCAGCGGCCGGGAGCGCTCGAGGACCGACGGGGGCTCGAACCCGAACCCGGCGAGCTCAGACGCCGAACGCATTTTGCCTCCACTCGTCCTGGGTCAACGTGATCTTCTTGCCGTCCGGCGCGATCGGGTACCACGCCTGGTCGAGGCCCTGGCCGGAGGTGTCGGCCGGTTCGCTGTCGCCGGTGAAGTGGTACAGCGGCCAGCCGGCGAGGGTGAGCTGCTGGCTGCCGTCGTCGCGGGTGACCTGCCCGATCAGTGACTGGTCGACGTCGATCGGTGCCAGGTTGCCTCCGGCCTTGACCGGGATCCACTTGGTGGCGCACGCGCCGGTGCAGTTCGACTGCGGGGGATTGGTCGAGTCCCGGTCGTAGCGGTAGATCGTGAACCCGGTCCCGTCGACGAGCATGAGGCCGAGGTCGAACGTCTTCGCTCCCCTGAGCTGGCTTTTCGCCGGGTTGTTCGGGTCGGCGGTGATGGACTGCGGCATCGGCAGGACGACTTGCCCCTGCTGCATGCCGGGCATCTGCATACCGGCGGCCCCGCCGGCGGCGTAACCGCCACCGGAGGTGGTGGCCGCGCCGGCGGAACAGGCGGTGAGCAGAGCGAGTGCGGTGAGGCACACGGCGGCGGGGACCACCGGTCGGGGAATGCGGATCACTGCTCCTCCGTGGGGCATGACTACGCGCTGTGGCCGGGGGTGCGGCGGAAAAGCGCGCGAAGGATCCACTGTGGACATTCAGTCCGGAGTGGATGCGGAGCGTTGCGGGGGACAACGCCTTGTCGGGGTCTTCGGTAGGGGATACGGACACGGTCCGGAAACGGTTCAAAAAAGTTTTGCCACCTGCGTTGCGGCGTTTGGTACTAGACGTAGGCCGTCCGGCCCACCAGGATGTCCCGCGTGGGACGGCACACTCGAGCGCTGAGACCCGTCGAAAGTCAGGAAGTCGTTGTCGAGTCCAACGACGCCCATGACGATCTGGCGAAGGCGCTGTACCAGGAGTTCGGCGGGTCCCTGATGGCGTTCGCGCTGCGGCTGACCGGCCACGACCGGCAGTGGGCCGAGGACGTCGTGCAGGAGACCCTGATCAAGGCGTGGCGGAACGCCGACAAGCTCGACCGCCAGCCGGAGATGCTGCGCGCCTGGTTGTTCACGGTGGCCCGGCGTATCGTGATCGACGGCTGGCGCAGCCGCAGCGTCCGTCCCCAGGAGCTCGAGGAGATCGAATCCGATGCGATCTGTGTGCCCGACGAATCGGACCGCACGCTCGCCGCGATGATCGTTTACGAGGCGCTGCAGGGCCTGTCGCCCGAGCAGCGGGAGGCCATCCAGCAGACCTACCTGCGCGATCGGACCGTGAACGAGGTCGCGGCGACCCTCGGCGTGCCCCCGGGCACCATCAAGTCCCGCATCCACCACGCCGTCCGCGCGCTGCGCCGGGCCCTGCGCGAGCGGGGGTGAACTGAGGGTGGCCGGGTCCGCACACACCGACGTCGCCGCGTACGTGCTCGGCGTCCTCAGCGAGGCCGAGAGCAACCAGTTCGAAGCCCACCTGATGAACTGCCCGCACTGCCAGCTCGACCTCATCGAGCTCTACCAGCTGCCGGACGTCCTCGACCTCGTCAAGCGCAGCTGGCCGGAGCCGCCGATGCCCGCGCCCGGCCCGCGCACCCTGGCGCCGGGGCCGCGGGTGCTGCGCGGCCTCATGGAAGAGGCCGCCGTGAAGCGCCGCCGGCGCAAGCGGCTCGGGATCATCGCCGCCGCCGCGGCCGCCGCCCTCGTCGTGGCCGGCCCGCTGGTGACCCTCGCGGTCCGGCCGGCCGACGCCGTCCCGCCCGCCTCGCTCGCCGCCCCGAGCGGCAAGCAGCCACCGCCGGCGACGAGCGTCCCGGCGACGTCCACCCCGCCACCGTCGACGGCCGCGCAGGGGCAGCCCGGCGGCGGCCAGACCTACGGCCGCGGCAGCGGCGGGTCCGCGGTCAGCGCCCTCGTCACCGTCTCGCCGGTGGAGTGGGGCAGCCGGGTCGAACTCGAGCTGCGGGGCATCGTCGGGCCGATGAAGTGCCAGCTGGTCGCCGTCTCGACGGCGGGCGACGACCGCGTCGTCTCCGGCTGGGCGGTGCCGCCCAAGGGATTCGGCATCCCGGGCTCGCCGGAACCGTTGCGGCTGCAGGGATCCATTTCCCTGGCGATGGACCAGATCGGCCGGTTCGAGGTCCGCGGGGACGACGGCACGGTCCTCGTCGTCGTCCAGCGCTGAATCCTTCTTCCTCGCCTGTCCTTGTTCTCTTCACGTCTTCGCGCGCGTCGCGGTTCGATTCGCGACGTCGTTTTCCCGGCCGGAACGCGATGACCTGCGTAAATGGCGCCCGGTTGCGTTCCGCTTGATAACGAACAGATAACGGGCCGGTCGCTTTTGAACCTCGGGGCACTCGGGTCCGTATCCCCCAATGCATCCCCCGATGCATCCCGACGCCGGAACCAGTGGCGCCGGGCGGCGACGCCGGAACGCCCGGCGGACGTCCCCGGTGAACGCATCCCCGCCGGTTCCGCGCACTTCTCGACCTCAATTAACGGTAGTTCTTGCCCGGGCTGCCGCGCCGTTCGGCGCGCGCCCGGAAAAACGAACGAGGTGAACTAGTCTATGGCCCGGAACCATTCTCGGTCCCCCGTGACGGGCAAGCATCGCGTCGCCCGCCGAACCAAGATCGCGATGGGCGCGATCGGCCTGGCGATCGCCGTCGGCGCCCTCGCCGTCGCGGTCAGCACGGGCCGCACGGGCGAGGCCAGCGCGGACCCCGCGGACCCGTCGTTCTTCATCGACATCAACAAGGTTCCCGCCGGCAACAACGTCAACGCGGCCTTGAAGAAGAAGGGCGCGCAGGGTTCCTTCACCGTCGACTGTGGAACGAACGCGGACGGCGCGCACCACAACCCGGACAACTTCATCGCGCAGCCCGGGATCAAGAACGGCGCGCAGCACCTGCACGACTACGTCGGCAACGTGACCACCGACGCGGATTCGAGCCTGAAGAGCCTGCTCGCCGGCGACACCACCTGCAAGAACGGTGACCAGTCGGCCTACTTCTGGCCCGTCATCCGCATCGACCGCGAAGACGACGCGGCCAACGAAAACGAGAACCAGCAGGCGCAGCAGAAGCAGAAGGGCAAGACGGGCGACGTCCAGCAGGACCAGAGCGGCCAGGACGCCCAGGACGCCCAGGAGCAGAACCAGCGCGAGCGCACCGGTCAGGGTGGGGGCCGCACCGGCCAGAACGCCCAGCAGCAGCAGGACGACCAGAACCAGGACGGGCAGCAGCAGGACCGCCAGCGCCGTCAGCGCAACCAGGACCGGAACCAGCAGCAGGACCAGAACAACCAGCAGGACCAGAACCAGCAGCAGGACCAGAACAACCAGCAGGACCAGAACCAGAACAACCAGAACCAGAACCAGCAGGGCAAGAACCAGGGCAACGCCGGTCAGGACCAGCAGCAGGAAGAGCTCGGCGGTCCCCAGGGCGAGAACGAAGAAGTCGGCGACAACGACGGCGAGATCGTCGAGCCCTCGTCCGCGGAGCTGAAGTTCATCGGCGGCGGCGCCCAGCAGGTCGTCGCGATGCCGCTGGGCCTGCGTGTCCTCTACGGTGACGCCAAGCAGAGCACCAACGGCCCGGCCAACGCCCGGGCCAGCTGGACCTGCACCGGGTTCGAGGACCGGCTGACCGACCTCTACCCGATCTGCCCCCAGGGCAGCAAGGTGGAGCGCATCCACGCCTTCCCGAACTGCTGGGACGGCAAGAACACCGACAGCGAGAACCACCGCACGCACATCGTGTTCGCGAACCAGCAGGGCAAGTGCCCGCAGGGGTTCAAGAACGTGCCGCAGCTGCAGGTGACCCTGGTCTACGACATCCCGCAGGACGTCCAGCAGAACGGCCAGTACAAAGTGGACGCCTTCGCCCAGGAAAAGCACAACCCGCGGTCCGACCACGACGACTTCGCGAACGTGATGAGCAAGCAGATCATGAACCGCCTGGTCAACTGCGTCAACTCCGGGAAGGTCTGCGCGGAATAACCGTCCGGCCCGCTGTCGTCCAGGAGGGAGAACTTCGATGAACCGTGCTCGCCCGGTCGCTGCCACCGTGCTCGCCGTCGCCGGTTTCGCGCTCGTCGCGGCCTGCGGGACCAACCCGTACGCCACGTCCGGTGCGGTCCAGCCGGTGGCGCTCGGCGCACCGCAGCCACCGGCGGGCACGGTTCCGGCCGGCTCCCGAGCCGGCCAGGCCCAGCTGGTCGTGTCCACAGTGGAAGGTCTCGGCACGGTCCTGACCGACGCCGAAGGCCACACGCTCTACCGCTACGCGAGGGACACCGCCCAGCCGCCGCAGGCCCGGTGCGCCGGCACCTGCGCGCAAACCTGGCCACCGCTGGTCTCCGACGTCCCGGCGCTCGTCGCCGGGGCCGACGCCCAGCTCGTCGGCCTGGTCACCCGGCCCGACGGCCGCAAGCAGGTGACGGTCGGCGGCTGGCCGGTCTACCGGTACGCCAAGGACACCGGGCCCGGCATCGCGCTGGGCCGGAACGTCAGCGCGGACTGGGCGGCGATCACGCCGGCGGGGGAGAAGGCGACCGGTTCGACGTCTCCTGCGGCGGGGGAGTCCTCCGCCGCCGAACCGGCCAAGCCGACCACCGTCGGCACCACCGGCATCGGCGGGCTCGGCCCGGTGCTCACCGACCGGGCCGGCCGCACGCTCTACCTGTTCACCAAGGACGGCAAGGGTTCCGGAACGTCCACTTGCGACGCGGCGTGCGCGCGGAAGTGGCCCCCGGTCCTGGTCGACGGCCGGATCACCGTCGCCGAAAGCGTCGACACCGGCCTGATCGGGCAGGTCCGCCGGACCGACGGCACCATGCAGGTGACCGTCGGCGGCTGGCCCGTCTACACCTACAGCGGGGACAGCGCGCCCGGCGAAGCGACCGGCCACGGCGCCGGGAACACCTGGTACGCCGTGGAACCCAGCGGCTGCAAGGTGGACCCGTCGCGCCGGCCCGACGCGATCGCGACGGCTTCGGCCCCCGGCGGGTACTGACCCGCCCCACGAACCCCGGCCCGGCGGACACTTCCCTCCACCTCACCCCCCCAGTCCGCCGGGCCGGTGCACCACCGCAAGAACCGCGGGACCCGTCCCGCGCCCCGAGCCCCGGCCCGGTGGACGTCTTCCCTCCACCTCACCCCCCTCGTCCACCGGGCCGGGAGTCCTCACCCACACCGATCCGGCACCGCCGGGTCAGCGAAGGAGGAGACGGCGGGAGTCGCTCCCGCCCGCGAGTTCCGGCTCGGTGGACGTCTTCCCTCCACCTCACCCCCCCCCCACGTCCACCGCGCCGGAACTCCTCCCGCCCCAACACCCCTCCAGTCACGCGAGATGCTCTCCCAGTCACGCGAGATCCGCCGCCAGTCACGCGAGATCCGCCCCCGATTCCGGCCGGTGACCGCCCCTCGGTCACCCGGCCGGGTTTGCTTCCCCGCCACTCCCACGACCCCGGCCCGGGGGATGCTTCCCTCCACCTCACCCCCCTCATCCCCCGGACCGGTCAACGCTGCGGTCCCCGTGCTCCGGCACGGGGACCGCGGCCCAGAAGTCCAGCGGCACCCGCCCGGTACCCCGCCCCGCGGAGTCGAGCAGCCGGCCCATCAGCTTGACGCTCCGCAGCGTCACCGCCCGGCCGGTGATCTCCAGCCACGGCAGCTTCGCGGCCAGGACCCCTTCCAGCGCCACCGTGTCGTGGTGCGAAGGCAGCCACACCACCAGCATCAGGTTCGCCGCCCCGGTCAGCGCCGCGCACATGCGGACCTCCGGCAGCATCGCCAGCGACCGCGCGGTCGTCTCCAGCTTGTCCGGCGGGACCCGCAGCCACAGCGTCACCGTGACCGGCGCGGGCGAGACGGACCGGGCGATCTCGCACCGGACGCGGATCGCCCCGCGGCCCAGGAGCGCGTCCAGCCGGCGCCGCACGGTCGTCGCGCCGACGCCGAGTTCGAGCGCCAGTGCCGCCGCCGACGCGCGGGCGTCCGCGCCGAGCGCCAGGATCAGGGCCCGGTCCGCGTCGTCGAACCGCAGGGGCGCGCGGTTCTTCGCCGGTTTCGGGGAGAGCGCCTTGCGTTGTCCCGGCGAGATCGCCCGGACCCGCCACCGGCTGCCCTCGGTGAACATCCGCGGTGACAACGTCGTCCGCACCCGCGTCACCCCCGGCACCCGGGAGACGCGGTCGTGCACGTGCGCCCCCACTTCCCGCAGCGTCGGCGCGACCACGTGCGCCAGCAGGTCGCACGGCCCGGCGACGTACTCGACCGTGACGACGTGGACGTCGGAGGCCAAAGCGGCCGCGACGGCCAGCGCCGCGCCCGGCGCGCAGTCGATCTCGACGAACGCCAGTGCCAGCTGCGCGGTCAGCTCCCCGCCCGCGTACGCGGTCAGCCAGGCGTCGCCGCGCCCGACGAGCGCGTCCCAGCGCCGGGCGGCGGTCACCGCGCCGAGCCCGAGCGTCTCGCCCAGCGTCGACCACGACGCCCGCGGCGCGGCCTGCATCGCGTCGACCAGTTTGAGGTCCTGCTCGGCCAACATGGCGGATTCTGCGGCCATCAGACCTCGCAACGGTGGTTCCGGTGATTTTTCCACCCCATTGTGCTCGACTCTCGCATGATCGGCGCATGAACCTGCGCTCAGACGCCGCCGCCCTGCTGGCCGAACTGGTCGCCCTGCGCCGCGACCTGCACCGCATCCCGGAGATCGGGCTGCACCTGCCGCGCACCCAGGAACGGGTCCTCGCGGCCCTCGACGGCCTGGGGCTGGAGGTGAGCCTCGGCCAGAAGCTCTCCTCGATCACCGCCGTCCTGCGCGGCGGCAAACCGGGCGGCACGGTCCTGCTGCGCGGCGACATGGACGCGCTCCCGGTCACCGAAGCCAGCGGCGAGGAGTTCAGCTCGACCTTCGACGGCGCGATGCACGCTTGCGGCCACGACCTGCACACGGCCGGGCTGGTCGGCGCGGCCCGGCTCCTCGCCGCGCGGAAGGCGGAGCTGCCCGGCGACGTCGTGTTCATGTTCCAGCCCGGCGAAGAAGGCTGGGACGGCGCCGGCCACATGATCGAGGAAGGTGTGCTGACGGCGTCCGGCAAGCACGTCGACGCCGCCTACGGCCTCCACGTCTCGGCCGCGAACTACGCGAAGGGCCAGTTCGTCGCCCGGCCGGGCACGCTGATGGCGGCTTCGGGCGCCCTCGAGGTCCGGGTGCTCGGCGAAGGCGGCCACGGCTCTTCACCGCACGACGCCCGCGACCCGATCCCGGCGGCCTGCGAGATGGTGACCGCGCTGCAGACGATGGTGACGCGCACCTTCGACGTCTTCGACCCCGTCGTCATCACGGTCGGCTCGTTCCACGCCGGCACCCGCCGCAACATCATCCCGGACGACGCCGTCTTCGAAGCGACGCTGCGGTCGTTCTCGCCGGAGGTCGCCGCGCGAGTGGGGGAGAGGGCGGTGCAGGTCTGCACGGGCATCGCCCAGGCGCACGGCCTCGACGTCGACGTCACCTACGAGCCGGAGTACCCGGCGACGGTCAACGACGCCGCCGCGTACGACTTCGTCGCCGCAACGATCCGTGACGTCTTCGGCGAGGAGCGGTTCACCGAGATGGCCGACCCGATCACCGGCTCGGAGGACTTCTCGCGCGTGCTCGAACGGGTGCCCGGGGCGTACCTGTTCCTCGGCGCGAGCCCGGCCGACGATCCGGCGACCGCGCCGGACAACCATTCGCCGCGCGCGCGGTTCGACGACAGCGTGCTCGGCGACGGCGCCGCGCTGCTGGCCGAGCTCGCCGTCCGCCGCCTCGCGCTCCTGGCCGGGTGAGCCTCGTGCGCAGCTACCACTGGCCCCCGCTGCTCCCGGTTGTCGCGCTGGTCCTGATGCCGTTCCTGCCGTTCGTCAACACCACCGGGCTGTGGCTCGGGCTGCCGCGGATGATGGTGTGGGGCGCGTTCTGGTGCCTCATGTTCACCCCTGCGCTGCTGCTGTCCGAACGCCTGATGCGCACGCGGGAGGACGACCGGTGATCCTCGCCTTCACCCTCGCCGGCATCGTCCTGATCGGCGTGCTCGGCTTCGTCGGGCGCCGCCGACCGGCCGCGGACCTGGCCGAATGGACCGTCGGCGGCCGCCGCTTCGGCGCCGTGACGATGTGGTTCCTGCAGGCCGGGGAGGTGTTCACCACCTTCACCTTCCTCGGCATGGCCGGTCTCGCGTTCTCCGGCGGCGTCGCGGCGATGTACGCGCTGCCGTACGTGCCGATCGCCTACGTCGTCCTGTTCTTCCTCGCGAAACGCCTCTGGACGATGGGGAAGGAGCGCGGCTACCTCACCCAGGGCGACTTCCTCGAAGACCGCTTCTCCAGCCGGGCGCTCGGCACGCTGTCCGCGGTGCTCGGCGTCGTGTTCGTGCTGCCGTACCTGCAGCTGCAGATCACCGGGCTGGGGCTGATCGTCCGGCTGGTCACCGGCGACAGCGCGTCCGGCACCCTGAGCATGATCACCGGCAGCGTGCTGGTGGTGGCGTTCGTGCTGTGGGCCGGGCTGCGTGGCGTCGCCGCGACGTCCTACTTCAAGGACGGGATCATGCTGGTCGCCCTGGTCGTGCTGATCGTCGCGGTGCCGACGCACTTCGCCGGCGGCATTCCCGCGGTGTTCCACAAGGTCGAGCAGCTGCACCCGGAGAAGCTGATCGTCCACAGTGGAGCGAACGACCACGTCTGGTTCGTGACGAGCATGCTGGTCAGCGCCATCGGCGTCGGGCTGATGACGCTGCCGCACTCGTGGCCGGCGCTGATGTCGGCGCGCGACCCGAAGGTGCTGCGGCGCAACTACGCCTGGATGCCGGTGTACGAGCTGTGCCTGCTGCTGCCGATGGTGATCGGCTTCGCGGCGATCCTCGTGGTGCCCAAGGGGAGTGATCCGAACGGCGTACTGCTGACGCTGTCGAAGGACGCGTTGCCCGGCTGGGTGACGGGGATCGTCGTGGTCGCCGCGACGGCCACCGCGATGGTGCCGGCGGCCGGGATCCTGATCGGCATCTCGTCGCTGGTGGCGCGGAACATCGTCCGGGTGCGCAGCGGCCGGCGGCAGTTCTGGATCAACCACGGCACGGTTGTGCTCGCGAGTACTCTTGCCCTCGTGCTCGGCATCTTCCGGCCGGATCTGCTGGCCAACCTGCTGTTGCTCACCTATTCGGGGTCGGTCCAGCTGGCCCCGGCCAACCTGCTGGGGTTCCTGCGGCGGGTGCCGGTCGGCAAGGGCCCGGTGTTCGCCGGGCTGATCGCGGGCGAGCTCGTGGTCGTCTGGCTGACCTTTGTGGACACTCACCTCGTCGGCACGGTCAACGTGGGCCTGGTCGGGCTCGGCGTCAACGTCGTCGTCCTCGCCGCGGCCGCGGTGGTGGCGCCGCGACGGACTTCTCTCGTGGAGGCGGCGTGACGCGCACGGTTTTCACCGGCGGCTCGGTGTTCGACGGCACCGGGGCCGATCCGGCGCCGGCCGACGTCGTCGTCGAGCACGGCCGGATCGTCGACGTCGGCACGGACCTGGACGGCGACGAGGGCGTCGACTGCGCCGGCGCGGTGCTGCTGCCCGGGCTGTTCGACTGCCACGTGCACGTCACGGTGTCGGACATCGGGCTGCTGGCCCGCGTGCAGAAACCGTTTTCGTACCAGTTCTACGAAGCCGCGCGGAACCTGTGGGCGACGCTCGGGCTGGGCATCACGACGGTCCGCGACGCCTCCGGGGCCGACCTCGGCATCAAGCAGGCGGTGGACGACGGGCTGATCCCGGGACCGCGGCTGCAGATCTCGATCGGTCTGATCAGCCCGACCGGCGGCCACGGCGACGCGTGGAACCCGTCGGGGCTCTGCGTGCCCCTGCTGCTCCCGCACCCGGGCCGGCCGGACGCGACCGCCGACGGCCCCGACGAGATGCGCCGGGTCGCCCGGACGCTGCTGCGCGCGGGCGCCGACGTGCTCAAGGTGTGCACGACCGGCGGGGTGCTGTCCCCGCGCGACGACCCGCGGCACTCGCAGTTCACGCCGGAGGAGCTGGACGTCCTGGTCACCGAGGCGGCGATGCAGGGCCGGCCGGTGATGGCGCACGCCCAGGGCGCGGCGGGCATCAAGAACGCGGTCCGCGCCGGGGTGCGGTCGATCGAGCACGGCATCTACCTCGACGACGAGGCGATCGAGCTGATGCTCGGCCACGGCACGTGGCTCGTGCCGACGCTGATCGCCCCGGTCAACGTGGTCCGCGCGGCCGACGCGGGCGTCGACCTCCCCGCGGCGGTGGTGGCGAAGGCGCGCGAAGTGGTGGAGGTGCACCGGGACTCGGTCCGCCGGGCGTACGCGGCGGGGGTCCGGATCGCGATGGGCACGGACAGCGGAGTGGGCCCGCACGGGACGAACCTCGAGGAACTGGCGCTGATGGCGGCGTGCGGCATGACGCAGGCCGACGTCCTGGAGGCGACGACGTCCTCGGCGGCGCGGTTGATGGGCCTGGACGGCGAGCTGGGGCGGCTCTCCCCGGGGCTGCGGGCGGATCTCGTGGTGGTGTCGGGCGATCCGTACGACTTCCCGGCGCTGGCGTCGAACATCCGGGAGGTCTGGAAGGACGGCATCCGGGTGGTCTGACGCCGTCCCTCCCGGGGCTCAGGAATGCACCACGGGATTGCCCCAGCCCAGCTCCGGCAGGTAGTTCGACAACCCGCCCGCCATCCGGGCCCCGGCGAGCAACGGGCTCGCCGTGGTGCCCGGCCGGTACGACCGCAGCTCCAGCCGCAGCACGTCGGTGACGTCCGCCCGGAGCACCCGGGAGTGTCCCTGCCGGGCGGTCACCTCCTCGCCCGGCCGGCCGTCCAGGACGACCTGGAAGACGCCGAGCTGGTCCGCGTCGGCCGCGTCGTCGAGGACGCCGACGGTCGACTCGAACCGCCGGTAGCTCCGCCCGAGGTTGAAGCTGATCGAGCCGCGGGGGCTCTGCGCGAAGTCGCGGCAGCGGTGGATGACGCTGTCGCCGAAGAGGCGGTTGTCGATGGTGACCGGGCCGATGCGCACGTCGGAGCTCCGGCCGGCGGGCGGCAGCGTGGCCACGAACGTCGAGTCCGGGACCTCGGGCAGCGGGATGCCCCGCGCCGGCCCGAAGTGCTCCCGCACCGAGTCGACGAGGTGCTTCAGGTCGTACTCCGCCGAGCGGTGGTGCAGCCGGAGGTACTGCCGCCGGGCCAGGTCGGCGATGGCCGGGGGCAGTTCCTCCGCGGTGGGCATCGCGCGGTCACCGGCCAGGACCGGGATGATCGGCTTGCCGCCGGCGATGGCCAGTTCGATCTCGGTGCGCACCCAGTCGGCGGGCGCGTCGATCCGCCGCCGGCCATCGCGCTCTTCGCTGAGCCAGTGCGGGCCGATCACCGCCAGGAAGACCGAGCAGCCGGTGACGGCCTCGATCAGCACCGGGTCGAACGCGACCCCCTTGGGAATCGTCCGGCTCGACCGGAAGACGTTGTCGGCGCCGAACACCCGGCTCAGCTTCTGATCGATCAGCACGGCGGTGTCCTGACCGTCGCCGACGCGGAAGTTGATGAAGACGGTATCGATGGCCCGGCCTTTCGTTCGGGTGGTCGTCAGCGCCCGGCGGCGACGACGTAGGGCGATCCCCAAACCGCGTTGCCGCTGCGGCAGGGCCGTCCCGTGGGGGTGGTGAACGACGTCCGGAGTTTCACCGCGAAGACGTTCGCCGGGAGGTCGACCGTCAACGGCTTGGCTTCCCCCGGATTCACCACGACGGTCTGTTTCGCGTCGACTCCGTCGTCGTTCACGAAAACCTCGAACTTCACGGCGAGATCCGGCGACGCGGTCGAGTCGGTGCCCACCGCCTTGACCTCCAGCCGGGTGAAGTTCTTCAGGCGGAATTGCTGTTCGCCGCGGTACGCACTGCTGTTGCACGTCGCCAGCATGTTCCACAGGGAATTCGGGTACTGCGTCAGCTGCACGTCGTGATCTCCGTGCTGGGCGTGCCATTCGTTGTTGGTGAGCGGCAGGTCGAGCAGGGAGACCGGGGCCCCTTTGGGCACGCTGCTGCCGTCGCCCGCGACCGCCGGACCGGCCGCGCTCGTGCCGGTGTCCGGAACGGACTCCGTGGTGGACGTCGGCGCGGCGCTCGTGGGCGGCAGGGCGGCGGCCGTGGGGGCGACGGTGACCGTCGTCGGTGCGGCCACGACCTGCCCGGTGCCGGGCTGTGTCAGCCGGGCGACGACGAACACCGCCGCCGGCATGGCCACGACGACCACGGCCGCCACCACCCAGCGGGCCCGCTTCCGGGGAACCTTCACCTTGCCTGCTTCCCGCCCGGCGAGCGCGGCCTTCACCTGCCGGGCGAAGTCCCCGTTCCGGGCGATTTCCTGGCCGAGGTAGAGCCGCATCGCGTCCGTTTCGACCGGGCCCGACGGGCGGTCGGTGAACCGCACGAACACTTCCTCGAGAAAGGGTTCGGAAAACCGCGCCTGCACGTGGGTCAGGAGTTCTTCCAGCTGCGCGTCGTACGCGGCGGGCCCGCGGCCGGACTTGCGCTGGAGGTACTGCGACAGCACGGACACCACGTCGCGGGCCAACTCGGTTTCGGTCATCGGCGATCCTCCGCCTCGGTCACTGATCCGCCGGGCCGCGAGCATACGTGCGGAAATCGAGCACCGACGTGCGGGTGCCGATATTGAATGGACCTGTGGCCGTTTCGTTGGAAACGCGGGGAAAGTGGACAGTATTTGTCGTGGAATTGTCCACTTTCCCGGCTGTGGCCCGGCCGGGTCAGAGCTCCGGGCTCAGCAGGTCCTTCAGCGCCGCGGCGAACTTGGCCGGGTTGCGTTGCGGGGCCAGGTGGGCCCCCGGCATCTCCGTGAACGGCAGGCCCAGCTCCAGGGCCAGGATCTTCGCCGGCTGGTAGTGGTAGCGGCCCCGGCTGCCTTCGCCCGCCACCGGGAAGATCTCCGTCCTCGCGCGGCGCAGGGCGCGCAGGTCGGGCAGGTAGTCGAAGAACTCCGTCAGCTCGCGGTCGAACAGGCGGATCCAGTCGGCCTCGTGCGGCAGCCGGAGGTTCGGCAGGTCCGGCAGCGCCGCGCCGGCGATCGCGTCCGCGAAGCGCGTCACCGCCGTCAGCAGCTCACCCGAACGGGCCAGCCGCACCTGGTCCGCCGCCGCTTCGAGCCAGCCGCTCGCGTCCGGCATCAGGTGCACCGCCGGGGGTTCGTGCGCGACCAGGGTCGTCACCCGGTCCGGGAACCGGGCCACCAGGTCGAGGCCGATCAGCGCGCCCGCGCTCGAGCCGAACACCAGCGCCGGGCCGTCGGTGGCGTGCTCGAGCACCGCCAGCGCGTCGTCGGCCTGGCGGGACACCGGAACCGGGCCCGTGGTGGTGTCCGTGCTGCCGAAGTGGCCGCGCCGGTCGTAGGTGATCACCGTGTATTCCGCGGTCAGCTGCTTCGCCAGCGCGCGGTAGGAGTCACCCGCCCCGGTGCCGCCCGCGATCAGCAGCAGCGCCGGGCCCTCGCCGCCGCGGCGGACGAGGAGCTCGCCGTCCTCCACCGGGCAGCGGCTTTCCGAGATCATGCCCCGAAGTGAAGCACAAGCTGTTCGCCGGACGGCGTGGTGGTCGATCCCCGCCGTGCGCGGCCCGGCCGGGAGAACCGGACCGGCTAAAGGCGTTCGATGATCGTCGCGGTGGCCAGGGCGCCGCCCGCGCACATCGTCACCAGGGCCGTCGACGCGTCACGGCGTTCCAGCTCGTGCAACGCCGTGGTCAGCAGGCGCGCTCCGGTGCTGCCCACCGGGTGACCGAGCGCGATCGCGCCGCCGTTGACGTTCACGCGGGACTCGTCCGGGGAGAGCGTCCGCTGCCACGACAGGGCGACCGACGCGAAGGCTTCGTTGACCTCGAACAGATCCACGTCGCCGATGGTCATCCCGGTCCGCGAGAGCACCCGCTTGGTCGCGCGGATCGGGCCGTCCAGGTGGTAGTACGGCTCGGCGCCGACCAGCGCCTGCGCGACGATCCGCGCCCGCGGCCGCAACCCCAGCTCCGAAGCCCGCGAAGAGTCCAGCAGGAGCAGGGCCGCGGCACCGTCGGAGATCTGGGACGACGTGCCCGCCGTGTGGACGCCGTCTTCGACCACCGGCTTCAGGCGGGCGAGGCCTTCGACCGTCGTCTCGCGCAGGCCCTGGTCGCGGGAGACCAGCCGGGTTTCACCGGTCGAGGCGCCCGAAGCGTCGAGGACCGGCGCCTTCACCGGGACCACCTCGCGGTCGAAGTGCCCGGCCTCCCACGCGGCCGCCGCCTTGTGCTGGGACGCCGCGCCGAACGCGTCGACGTCGGCGCGCGTCAACCCGCGCCGGACCGCGATCCGCTCCGCCGCGCCGTACTGGTTGGGCAGGTCGATCGACCACGACGACGGCCGGGGCGAGCCGGAAGCCCGGTTCGTGCCCAGCGGCACCCGGCTCATCGCCTCGACCCCGCACGCCACGCCGGCGTCGATGGCGTCCGCGGCGATCAGGCCGGCGATCAGGTGGGTGGCCTGCTGCGCCGAGCCGCACTGGGCGTCGATCGTCGTCGCGCCCGCCGTCTCGGGCAGGCCCGCGTGCAGCCACGCCGTGCGCGTGACGTTGTTCGACTGCTCGCCGGCCTGCGTGACGCAGCCCCCGATCAGCTGCTCCACCAGCGCCGGGTCGATCCCGGCGCGGTCGAGCAGAGCGAGCTGCGCGGCACCCAGCAGCTCGGCCGCGTGCAGGCCGGCCAGCAGCCCGCCCCGCTTGCCGATGGGGGTTCGCACGGCTTCGACGATGACCGGCACGCCCATGCTCGTCCCTTTCGTCGGGAAACGCGGTTCACTGACCCAAAAACTAGAACAAGTTATCGTTCTGTGCAAGTCATCCCAGGGTCAACCCGATTTTGATCTTCCCCAGGTGAGCGCACGCTCACCTGGCATCATCGGTCAAGTAAACGGGTTTCACTGAACGTCTTCCTTTAGTTAACACCGTATGCTCTAATCCAACCTAGAACGTGTTTCACGGCGAACCGTGGGAGGCAACGTGGCCGCTCCGCTCATCCCCGCCGGGTTCGACTTCACCGATCCCGATCTCCTGGCGCAACGACTGCCCGTGGCCGAGTTCGCCGAACTCCGGCGAACCGCCCCCGTGTGGTGGAACCCCCAGAAGCACAACACCGCGGGCTTCCGCGACGACGGCTACTGGGTCGTCTCGCGCCACGCGGACGTCAAGGAGGTGTCCCGCGACAGCACGCTGTACTCGTCGAGCGAGAAGACCGCGATCATCCGCTTCGACGAGAGCATGACCGAGGACAACCTCAACGCGAACCGCCTGGTGCTGCTCAACATGGACGCCCCGCAGCACACGAAGCTGCGGCGGATCGTGTCGAAGGGCTTCACCCCGCGGTCGATCGCGAAGCTCGAGGACACGCTGCGCGACCGCGCGGACCGGATCGTCACCGAGGCCCGGAAGAAGGGGACCGGCGACTTCGTCACCGACGTCGCCTGCGAGCTGCCGCTGCAGGCGATCGCCGAGCTGATCGGCATCCCGCAGGAGGACCGGCTCAAGATCTTCGACTGGTCCAACCAGATGGTCGCCTACGACGACCCCGAGTACGAGGTCGAGCCGCTGGAGGCGTCCGCCCAGCTCATCGGCTACGCCTGGAACATGGCCGAGGACCGCCGCAAGTGCCCGATGGACGACATCGTCACGAAGCTGATCCAGGCCGACGTCGACGGCGAATCGCTCGGCTCGGACGAGTTCGGCTTCTTCGTCATCCTGCTCGCCGTCGCCGGCAACGAGACGACGCGCAACGCCATCACCCACGGCATGAAGGCGTTCCTGGACCACCCGGACCAGTGGGAGCTCTACAAGGAGGAGCGGCCCAAGACCGCGCCCGACGAGATCGTCCGCTGGGGCACCCCGGTGGTCGCCTTCCAGCGCACCGCCACCCGCGACACCGAACTGGGCGGTGCCCGGATCCGCAAGGGCGACCGCGTCGGCATGTTCTACAGCTCCGCCAACTTCGACCACGAGGTCTTCGCCGACCCGGAGAAGTTCGACGTCCTCCGCGAAGACAACCCGCACGTCGGCTTCGGCGGCACCGGTTCGCACTACTGCATCGGCGCCAACCTGGCCCGGCTGGAGATCGACCTGATCTTCAACGCCATCGCCGACGTGATGCCGGGCATCACCGAGGCCGCCCCGCCGGTCCGGCTGCGCTCGAGCTGGCTCAACGGGATCAAGCACTACCCGGTGCGCTACGCCTGAGGAACTCCTCGACGCGGTCCCAGGTGAGCGCGGCCGCGTGCGCGTCGTGGTCGGGGCCGTCGGCGTCGGTGTAGAAGTGGCCGGTGCCCGGGTAGGTGAACACCCGGGCACCGGCGCCGGTGCGGGCCGTGGCCTCGCGCCACGCCTCGACCTGCGCCGGGGGTGCGAGGGGGTCGGGGTCCGCGACGTGCACCTGCACCGGCAGCCCGTCGCGGACCGAGGCGGGCAGCGCGCCGAGGGCGTGCAGCAGCAGGACACCCGCGGTGGCGGGCCGGTCCGGGAGCACCTCCTGGACGACTCCCGCGCCCATCGAGACGCCGGTCAGGACCGTCGCGGCGGGCAGGTCCCGCACGGCTTCCCGGGCGCGCCGCGTGATCGTGGTCCAGCCGACGCGGTCCTTCAGCGCGAAGCCCGCTTCGAGGGTCGAAGCGGTCGAACCGGCGTAGAGGTCCGGGGTGGTGACGCGGTGCCCGGCCGCGCGCAGCCGGCCGGCGAGGCCGAGTTCGACGGGCCGGAGCCCCAGCACGGAGTGGAACAGCACGACGTCGGCCACCCGGCGATTCTGCCAAAGGGTGACATCATGAGGCGATGGCCCCGCGAGCGACCGTCGACGTCGAGTTCTCCGTCCGCGTCACCGAACCCGGGCCCGCGGCGATCTCGGTCGCCGCGGCGCACGCGGACACCGAGGAGCTCAAGGTGTCCTGGCACGGCGAGAGCGAGCTCGTCGAGTTCGAGCACGGGACCCGCGCCGAGGTCTTCGAGCTGCCCACCGGCGAGCACCGCGTCACCTACCACGCCGAACGCGCGCTGACCGAGCCCGAACCGGAGCCGGTCACCCGCGCCGAGGCCGCCGTGTTCACCCGGCCGAGCCGGTACTGCCCGTCCGACCGCATCGCCGGGCTGGTCCCGCCGGAGCTGTTCGCCCGGCAGGACGCCAGGGCCAGGGTGGACACCATCGTCCGGCACGTCCACGAGCGACTGTCCTATGTGGTCGGTTCCAGCCGCGGGACCGACGACGCGATCGACACCCTGCTGGCCGGCGAGGGCGTCTGCCGCGACTTCGCGCACGTCTGCATCACGCTCTGCCGCTTCCTCGACATCCCCGCGCGCTACGTCGGCGTCTACGCGCCCGGCCTGTCCCCGATGGACTTCCACGCCGTCTTCGAAGCGGCGATCGACGGGAAGTGGTACGTCTTCGACGCCACCCACCTGGCCCCGCGGCGGACGATGCTCCGGATCTCGACCGGCCGCGACGCCGCCGACACCTCGTTCCTCGCCACCCTCGGCTGCGAGCTCGACTTCCTGGGCAGCACGGTGTTCGCGACGACGGACACCGCGCTGCCCCAGGAAGACTGGACCGAGCTGGTCGTGCTCGGCTGACGCCCCGGCCGTCGGCATTCCGGGCCTGCGTGAACCCCGGCCTGACATCGTTGTCAGCGGTCTGCGGCGAGCGGTGCGGAACTCAGCCGCGTGTTGCGTGCACGACGAGGGCCCCGGCTGGGTAGACAGTGTCCGTGAAGAGTTCCCCCAAGGCCCCGAGCCCCTGGGTCCGGGCCCGCGCCCGGTACCGGTGGCTGGACCACCTCGCCCGCGCGGCCAACCGCTACATCGACTCCGGCGGCTACCACTACGTCGCGTCGATCACCTACTTCAGCCTGCTGTCGCTGGTGCCGCTGCTGATGGTCGCCTCGTCGGTCGCCGGGTTCGTGCTGGCCACCCAGCCGCACCTGCTCGACACGATGGTGCACGCAATCGTCAGCACGCTGCCCGGCGCGCTCGGCGACAAGGCGACCGAGCTGCTCACCGGTTTCGTCGAACAGCGCACGAGCGTCGGGGTGTTCGGTCTCGCGATCGGCCTCTACTCGGGCTGGAACTGGATGAACGCGCTGCGGGACTCGCTGACGGCGCTGTGGGGGCAGAACCGGTCGGACCAGTCGCTGCTGCGGCTCATCCTCGTCGACCTGCTCGCGCTGCTCGGCCTGAGCGTGGCGCTGCTGGTGTCGTTCACGCTCACCATCTCCGGCACCGCCCTCGGCGGCTACCTGCTCCGGCTCGCCGGGCTCGACGACACGAGCTGGGGGCACCAGCTCGTGTCGGCGTCCTCGGTGCCGCTGTCGCTGGCCGCCGACTGGCTGGTGTTCCTGTGGGTGCTGACGCGGCTGCCGCGGCAGAAGGTGGGCGTGCGCAGCGCGGTGCGCGGCGCGATCGCCCTGGCTGTCGGGTTCGAGGCGCTCAAACTGGCCGGCGGGTTCTACCTCCGGCTGATCGGCGACTCGCCGACCGGCATCGCGTTCGGTTCGATCATCGGCCTGATCTTCTTCATCTCGCTGGTGGCGCGGCTGCTCGTCTACGTCACGGCGTGGACCGCCACCGGCTCGGACGCGCCGCCGAAGCCGGTCCAGCCGCCGGCGCCGGTGGTGCTGAAGCCGGTGGTCGTGGTGGACCCGCCGGTCGCGGTGCCCGCCACGGTCGGCGTGGTGACCGGGGTGGTCGGGACGCTGCTCGCGCTCCGGTGGCGCCGCTCCCGGCGGTGATCAGCTCGGCTTCTCCGAGCCGACCACCCACATCGAGAAGTACTGCGACCCGCCGCCGTAGGCGTGCCCGAGCGCGACGCGCGCGCCGTCCACCTGGTAGTCCCCGGCCCGGCCCATGACCTGCTTCGCCGCTTCGGAGAACCGGAGCATGCCGGACGCGCCGATCGGGTTGGACGAGAGCACCCCGCCGGACGGGTTGCACGGCAGCTGCCCGCCGATCGCCGTCTCCCCGGCCTCGGTGACCTTCCAGCCCTCGCCTTCGGCCGCGAACCCGAGGTTCTCCAGCCACATCGGCTCGAACCAGGAGAACGGCACGTAGATCTCGGCAACGTCCACTTCGGACATCGGGTCGGTGATGCCGGCCTCGGCCCACAACGCGGCCGCGGCGTCGCGCCCGGCCTGGGGGTTGACCTGGTCGCGGCCGGCGAACGTGGTCGGCTCGGTGCGCATCGCCGTCGCGTGGATCCAGGCGGCGCCGCCCTCGACGGCGTCCCCGGCGGCCTCGTCGCCGAGCACCATCGCGCACGCGCCGTCGGACGACGGGCACGTCTCGTCGTAGCGGATCGGGTCCCACAGCATCTGCGAGGCGCGCACCGACTCGACGGTGATGTCCGGCTGCCGCAGGTGCGCGTACGGGTTCAGCGCGCCGTTGCGCCGGTCCTTCGCCGCGACGATCGCGCCGACGTGTTCGGGGGCGCCCGAGCGGCGGATGTAGGAGCGCACGTGCGGCGCGAAGTAGCCGCCCGCGCCGGCCCCGACCGGCATCTGGAACGGCGGCAGGATCGACAGGCCCCACATGGCGTTCGACTCGGACTGCTTCTCGTAGGCCACCGTGAGCACCCGGCGGTGCACGCCGGACTGGATCAGCGAGGCCGCCACCAGCGCCGTCGACCCGCCGACCGAGCCGGCGGTGTGCACGCGCAGCAGCGGTTTCCCGTTCGCGCCGAGCGCGTCGGCGAGGAACAGCTCGGGCATCATCACGCCCTCGAACAGGTCCGGGGCCTTGCCGAGGACGACGGCGTCGATGTCCGCCCAGCCGACCTGGGCGTCGGCCATCGCGCGGTCGATCGCCTCCCGCAGCAGGCCCGGCATCGAGACGTCGGCGCGCTTGGCGCGGTGGTGCGTCTGGCCGGTGCCGAGCACGGCGGTGAGCTGCTTGGTCATCGGGCCTCCAGCACGGTCACCAGGTTCTGTTGCAACGCGGGGCCGCTCGTCGCGTGCGCCACGGCCTTGCGGGACTCGCCGGTGTGGATCCGGGCCGCCGCCTCGCCGATGCGGGCGAGCCCGGCGGAGAACATCGGGTTGGCGGCCAGCGCGCCGCCGGACGGGTTGACCTTCACGCCTTCGTCCAGCCCGAGCGCGGTCCGCAGGATGAGCTCCTGGTGGGTGAACGGCGCGTGCAGCTCGGCGAGGTCGGCGCCGTCGAGGTCGAGCGCCTTCGCCGCGGCCTCGGTGGACGGGCTCCGCGTCAGGTCACGGGCGCCGAGGACGGGGGAGTCGACGCGGTGCTCGATGCCGGTGATCACCGCGGGCCGCTCGACGATGTCCCGTGCGCGTTCCACAGTGGACAGGACGACGACGGCGGCGCCGTCGGTGATCGGCGCGATGTCGTGCCGGCGCAGCGGATCCGCGAAGTAGGGCGCGTCGAGGAGCTCGGTGACGTCCTTGCCGGTGCCGCGTGCGGCGACTTCGGCGAGGTCCTTTTCGGACCAGAGCCCGGCTTCGAGACCCAGGCGTGCCTGGATCCCGGCGATCGAGACCGAGTCCGGCCACAGCGGGGTGACGACGTACGGGTCGAGCTGCAGGGCGAGCACCCGGCGCAGCTGCCCGGCGCTGGACTTGCCGAAGCCGTAGACGAGCGCGGTCTCGACCTCGCCCATCCGGATCTTCAGCCACGCCTCGTACAGCGCCCAGGCGGCGTCCATCTCGACGTGCGACTCGTGGATCGGCGGGAACGCGCCGATCGCGTCGACGGCGGCGATGAACGAGAACGCGCGCCCGGCCAGGTAGTCCGACGAGCCGGAGCACCAGAATCCGATGTCCTGTTTGGACAATCCGGTCTTCTCGAAGACCTCGGCGAAGATCGGGACGAGCATCTCCACGCCGTTGGTGGTGCCCGGCGTTTCGCGGACGTTCGGGGCCTGCGCGAAGCCGGCGATCGCGACGTCTGGCATCAGGACCTCACAGGTGGTGGGCGAAGGTTTCGTAGGCGGCGTCCGGCTCGCCGGTCGGCTCGAAGTGGCTGATGTTCTCCAGCGACGTCCACCACTCTTCGCGGGGTTTCCAGGCGGCACGCACGCGCAGGCCCATGCGGACGTCTTGGGCGTCGCAGCCGAGCACGAGGTGCAGGAAGGCGATGTCGGCGCCGTCGAGCAGGATGTACGCGGCGACGTACGGCGGCTTGATCCGCTGGCCGAGGAACGGGACGTTGACGATGCAGAACGTCGTGACGATGCCGGTGTCGGGCAGTTCGACCTCGTCGGTGGTCGGCACGCCGTCGGTCGGGCAGGCACCGCGCGGCGGGATGTAGACCTTGCCGCAGGCGGGGCAGCGCTGGCCGATGAGCTTGCCCTCGGCGAGCCCGCGCAGGTAGCGGCTCTCCTCGGGCGACGCGGAGTGCGTGTACTTCAGGTGCACGGGGGTGATGACCACGCTGACCGGGGCGCCTTCTTCGCGCTCGGCGACCGGGGGCGCGGGCTCGGTCGGCGTCGTGTCCTCGGCGTCGACGGGCAGGAAGTACGCGATGTCGCGGATGTGCCCGACGGCGTCGCCGGCCCACCGGACGCGGACCCGCTGTCCACTGTGGATCTTCCCGGGGTCACCGGCGTCGACGGCGTGGAGCATGGCGGTGTCGGCGCCGTCGAGCTTGACGAGCGCCCAGGCGAAGGGCCGGCTGAGCGGCTGCCCGTCGAGGGGCCGCGCGCACCACGACCACGAGACGACGGTGCCCTCTTCGCCCACCGGCACGAACTCACTGAGCTGTTCGGCGGTCACGGGGTCGTACTCGACCGGGGGAACGTGCACGCGCCCGTCGCTGCCGCGGATGCCTTCGATGCGGTGCTCGCGCAGCGCATTGACGAAGCGGCCCAGGACGGGACCGGTCGAGCGCGTGTAGTCGAAGCCGACGTTGAGGGGTGCCGCCAGTGGTGTCTCGGTCACGCTCATGAGTGAAACATGTTCTTGTTCGGTCGACAAGGTTCCTCCGCTGGGCGGTTCGATACCGATGGAACGCGTTCTAAGTCAGCGGCCTTGGAAGTCCGGTTTCCGCTTCTCCGAGAACGCCCGCGGCCCCTCCTTCGCGTCCTCCGACGCGAACACCTCGATGCCGTACTGGGAGTCCAGCTTGAAGGCCTCTTCCTCGTGCAACCCCTCGGTGTCCCGCATCGTCCGCAGGATCGCCCGCACCGCGACCGGCCCGTTCGCGTTCACCAGTGCGGCGAGCTCCAGAGCGCGAGAAAGAGCCTGTCCGTCCGGCACCACATGACCGATCAAGCCGATGGCCAGCGCCTCCGAAGCCGACAGGTGACGTCCGGTCAGCAGGATGTCCGCCGCCACCGTGTACGGGATCTGGCGCGGCAGCCGCACCGCTGACCCGCCCATCGGGAACAACCCCCAGCGCGCCTCGGACACCCCGAAGCGCGCGGAAGCACCCGCCACCCGGATGTCCGTGCCCTGGAGGATCTCCGTGCCGCCCGCGATCGCCGGGCCCTCGACCGCCGCGATCAGGGGCTTCGTCAGGCGACGCCCCTTCAGCAGGCCCGGGATGCGCGACGGGTCGAACTTGCCCGACGCGAACGACTCCGACGGTGAGTTGCGGGACATCGACTTCAGGTCCGCGCCCGCGCAGAACGCCCCGCCCGCGCCGGTCAGGATGCAGCTGCGGATCGAGTCGTCCGCGTCCACCCGGTCCCAGGCGGAGACCATGATCTCCATCATCTCGCCGGTGATCGCGTTGCGCGCCTCGGGCCGGTTCATCGTGACGACGAGGGTCTGCCCCTCCTGTGAGACCAGCGCGTGCGGTTCGCCCACGGAAAACCTCCTGAAGGAGCAGTGCCATTGCCCAGAACGATAACATGTTCTACTTTGAGGGCGTGGCACTCAACATCGCGGATCTTCTGGAGCACGCCGTCGACGCCGTGCCGGAGCGCGTCGCGGTCGTGTGCGGCGACCGGCGGGTCACCTTCGCCGAACTGGAGGCGCGGGCCAACCGGCTCGCCCACCACCTCGCCGCGCACGGCGTGGGACGCGGTTCCCACATCGGGGTCTATTCCCGCAATTCGATCGAGGCCCTCGAGGCGATGATCGCCGCGTACAAGCTGCGCGCGATCGCCGTCAACGTCAACTACCGCTACGTGCACGGCGAGCTCGTCTACCTGTTCACCGACGCCGAGCTCGTCGCCCTCGTCCACGAACGCGGCTACGCCGACAAGGTCGCCGCCGTCCTGCCCGAGACGCCGAAACTGAAACACGTTGTCGTGATCGACGACGGCAGTGACGGCGACTACGAGAGCTACGGCGGCGTGGACTACGAAGCCGCACTCGAAGCCCGAAGCCCCGAGCGCGACTTCGAAGAGCGGTCGGGCGACAACCTCTACATCCTCTACACCGGCGGCACCACGGGCTACCCGAAGGGCGTGCTCTGGCGGCAGGAGGACGTCTGGCGCGCCCTCGGCGGCGGGATCAACTTCGTCACCGGCGAATACATCCCGGACGAGTGGACGCTCGCCGAGCAGGGCAAGGCCGGGAGCCTGACCCGGCTGCCCGCCGCGCCGCTGATCCACGGCGCCGCGCAGTGGGCCGCCTTCGGCGCGCTGTTCACCGGCAGCCCGGTGGTGTTCGTGCCGCGCTTCGACGCCCACGAAATCTGGAAAGCCGTGCAGGACAACAAGGTCCAGGTCCTCACGATCGTCGGCGACGCGATGGCGCGCCCGCTCATCGAGGCCTTCCGCGAGGGCGACTACGACGCGTCGTCGATCGTCGCGGTGTCGAGCCACGCCGCGCTGTTCTCGCAGTCGGTGAAGCAGGAGTTCGTCGAGCTCGTGCCGCACGCCGTGATCACCGACGCGATCGGCTCGTCGGAAAGCGGCTTCACCGGGATCGGCATGGTGGGCAAGGACTCCGACCACAGCGCCGGCCCCCGCGTCACCTTCGGCCAGGACGCGATCCTGCTCGACGACGACGGCCACGTCGTCGAGAAGAAGCCCGGCGCGGTCGGGCTGATCGGCCGCCGCGGGCACGTCCCGCTCGGGTACTACGGCGATCCCGAGAAGAGCAAGAAGATCTTCGTCGAGGTCGACGGCGTCCGGTACGTCGTCCCGGGCGACTACGCCCGCTACGAGGAGGACGGGACGGTCACGCTGCTCGGCCGCGGCTCCCAGTGCGTCAACACCGGCGGCGAGAAGGTCTACCCGGAAGAGGTCGAAGGGGCGCTGAAGTCCCACCCCGACGTCTTCGACGCGCTCGTCATCGGCATCCCGGACGAGCGGCTCGGCCAGCGCGTCGCCGCGGTCGTCCAGCTGCGCGACGGCGCCGAGCCCGACCTCGCCTCGATCGAGGCGCACGTCCGCGGCGAGATCGCCGGCTACAAGGTGCCGCGGACCGTCTGGCTGACCGGCGAGATCGGCCGCTCGCCCAGCGGCAAACCGGACTACCCGTGGGCCCAGCGCTACGCCGCGGAGCACGAACCGGCCGCGGCCCAGCCCGTCTGAGGAGGACACCAGAGTGCGGACACCCCTGTGCGACCGGCTCGGCATCGACCTGCCGATCATCGGGTTCACCCCGTCGGAGCACGTCGCCGCGGCGCTCAGCCGCGCCGGCGGGCTCGGCGTGCTCGGCTGCGTGCGGTTCAACGACGCCGCCGAGCTCGACCGGGTGCTCACCTGGATGGACGAGAACACCGGCGGGAAGCCGTACGGGGTCGACATCGTGATGCCGGCGAAGGTGCCCGCCGAGGGCACCCAGGTCGACCTGGCGAAGCTGATCCCGGACGGGCACCGCGCGTTCGTCGACCGGGTGCTGAAGGACCTTTCGGTGCCGCCGCTGCCGGACGACACCGACGAGCGCGCGGGCGTGCTCGGCTGGCTGCACTCGGTCGCCCGGTCGCACGTCGAGGTCGCGCTGAACCACCCGATCAAGCTGATCGCCAACGCGCTCGGCTCGCCGCCGGCCGACGTCATCGGCCAGTGCCACGAGCGCGGTGTCCCGGTGGCGGCGCTCGCCGGGAAGGCCGAGCACGCGGTCCGGCACGTCGAAAACGGCGTCGACTTCGTGGTGGCCCAGGGGTACGAGGCCGGCGGGCACACCGGCGAGATCGCGTCCATGGTGCTGGTGCCGGAGATCGTCGACGCGGTCGACGTCCCGGTGCTCGCCGCGGGCGGGATCGGATCCGGCCGCCAGGTCGCCGCGGCGCTCGCGCTCGGCGCGTCCGGCGTCTGGATGGGCTCGATGTGGCTCGCCACCGAGGAGTACCTGCAGACGATGGGCGAGTCCGTGGCGATGCAGCAGGCGCTCGTCGCGGCGAAGTCGTCGGACACCGTGCGGACGCGGATCTACACCGGCAAACCCGCCCGGCTGCTGAAGACCCGCTGGACCGAGGCGTGGGCCGCGGCGGACGCGCCCGAGCCGCTGCCGATGCCGCTGCAGAACCTGCTGGTTTCCCACGCCCACAACCGGATCCACGCGGCGAACGACCCCAGCGTCGTGTCGATGCCGGTGGGACAGATCGTCGGCCGGATGAACCGGGTGCGCCCGGTGGCCGACGTCGTCGCCGAACTCGTCACCGGCTACGAAGAAGCACTGTCGCGGCTGGACAAGACCCGCTGAAAAGGGGCCCCGCCGTGGCGGGGCCCCTTTTCGTGCGAAAGCGGTTACAGCGAAGAGGCGGCCGCGGCGATCTTCGACGCGAACGTGCTCACCTCGGTGTAGACACCGGGGGCGTGCGGCCGGGCGCAGCCGTCACCCCAGGAGACGATGCCGACCTGGATCCAGGCGTTGTTGTTGTCCCGGCGGAACATCGGGCCACCGGAGTCGCCCTGGCAGGTGTCGACCCCGCCGGCGGTGAGGTTGCCCGCGCAGATCTCGGCGCTCGGGATGAGGTCGGGGTAGCTGCCGCCCTGGGCCTGGCAGGTGCTGTCGGAGACGAACGGGACGGTCGCCTTCAGCAGGTACCGCTGCTGCGCGCCGCCTTCGCGGGCCGCGCCCCAGCCGGCGACGGTGAACGTGCCGGTGTTGTAGGCCGACGTCGTCGCGATCGGCAGCGTCGACAGGCCGCTCACCGGGCTGGCCAGCTTGATCAGCGCCCAGTCACCGCCGGTCGAGGTGCCGTAGGTGGGGGACTGGTAGACGTAGGTCGAGCGGATCTTCTGCGCGCTCGAGCTCTGCAGGTCGACCACGCCGACGGTCGCCGTGATCGAGGTGTTGGCCCCGGTCCGGCTGACGCAGTGCGCGGCGGTCAGCACGATCTGGTTGGTGTAGAGCGCGCCGCCGCAGCCCATCGACAGCCGCACCATGAACGGGAACTCGCCCTGGGCGGCCCGGGTCCCGCCGACGACGTCGGTGGAGGGCGGCTGGGCCGCGATCGCCGGAGTGGCGAACGACGCGGCCGCGGCGACCGCGGCCACGGCGGTGGTGACGTTTCTGAGCAGGGTGAACCAGCGCTTGGGAGCCAAGGGGATCAGTCCTTCCAGTGTCCACAGTGGAAGCTATTGCCGACGGCGGCCCCATGACTACACCAGGTGCTCGCGTACCCGGACAACCAACTTTCTTCGGATCTTTCGGGCGGTTGGGTGATTTCTCACCGGCGGATCCGACGAACGCCGTAGGCCGAAGCGCCCAGCAACAGCGCCGCGCCGCCCGCCAGCACCGAAGGCAGGGGCAGGCTGAAGGCCAGCACCACGCACCCGGCGAGCCCCAGGCCGGCCACGATCCGGGCCCGGCCGGGCAGCGTCAGCGCCGCCGCGTTGGCGACCGCGTAGTACGCCAGCACCGCGAAGGACGAGAAGCCGATCGCGGAGCGCAGGTCGAGCGAGGCGGCGAGCACGGCGACGACGAGCCCGACGCCGAGTTCGGCGCGGTGCGGCACGTTGTAGCGCGGGTGCACGGCGGCGAGGAACCGGGGGAGGTGGCCGTCGCGGCTCATCGCCAGCGTCGTGCGGGAGACGCCGAGGATGAGCGCGAGCAGCGAGCCGAGCGCCGCCAGCGCCGCGCCCACCCGCACCACCGGGGCGAGCCACCCCGGGACGGCCGCCGCGATCGGGTCCGGGCTCGCGGCGAGCGCGGCCGGGCCGAGCCGGACGAGCAGCAGCACCGCCAGCGCGGCGTAGACGACGAGGGTGAGGCCGAGGGCGAGCGGGATGGCGCGGGGGATGGTCCGGGCGGGGTCGCGGACCTCCTCGCCGAGCGTCGCGAGCCGCGCGTACCCGGCGAAGGCGAAGAAGAGCAGCCCGGCCGCTTCGAGGACACCGCCGGCCCCGGGCCAGGCGACGAGCGGGCCGCCGGCGCCCGGTCCGGCAGCCATCGACACCGCCGCGGCGGTCAGCACGAGCAGGGTGCACGAAACGATCACCCGGGTCGCCAGCGCGGACCGGTGCACCCCGAAGTAGTTGACGGCGGTCAGCGCGGCGACCACCGCGACGGCGAGCACGCTCCGCCACGGCTGCCCGGCCCCCGGCGCCGCGTAGGCGACGACGGTCAGTGTCATCGCGGCGCAACTGGCCGTCTTCCCGGTGACGAATCCCCAGCCGGCCAGGTAGCCCCAGAATTCACCGAGCCTTTCCCGGCCGTAAACGTAGGTGCCGCCGGATTCCGGATAAATCGCGGCCAGCCGCGCCGAAGACGTGGCATTGCAGTACGCGACGACGGCGGCGACGACGAGCGCGAGCAGCAGCCCGGCTCCCGCGGCCTTCGCCGCCGGGGCGAACGCGGCGAACACGCCGGCCCCGATCATCGAGCCCAGGCCCAGGAAAACGGCGTCGGGCAGGCCCAGCCGCCGGGCCAGTGGTGCGGAGCGCATCCGGGTGATCCTCCAGGGGGTCGGCCGTGTTACGCGCCACAGCGAACCACGGCGCACGGGGAAACGAATAGGGTCGATTCCGTGCCCGCCCCTTCACGCCATTCCCGCCTGTCCGCCGACGGTCCCGTCCTCGACGGGATTCCCGAGCACGGCCGTGTCCCGCGTTACTACGCGGTCAAGGTCGAACTGCTGGCGGTGATCGCGGAACTGGGGGAAGGCGCGGTGCTGCCCACGGAACGGGAACTGTGCGAACGCTTCGAGGTGTCGAGGGCGACCGTACGGCAGGCGGTCGGGGAACTGGTGCTCGAGGGCAGGCTCAGCCGCCGCCAGGGGAGCGGCACGTACGTCGCCGGCCCGAAGCTCGTCCAGCCGCTGGCGCTGGTCAGCTACACCGAGGGGCTGCGCCGCCAGGGCATCCGGCCGGGCCGGAACGTGATCACGCTGGAGCGGCGCCTCGCGGGCAGCGCGCTGGCGGCCGACCTGCAGGTCACCTCGGACGCCGAAGTGATCCACATCGAGCGGGTCCTGCTGGCCGACGAAGAGCGCGTCGGCCTCGAGTCGACCTACCTCCTGGCCGAGCGGTTCCCGACGCTGATGGAGGTCTTCAACCCGGGCCAGTCGCTCTACGCGTGCCTGAGCGAGCAGCTCGGCGTGGTGTTCGACGGGGCCGAGGAGCGGGTGGAGACCGTGTTGGCGACGCCGCGTGAGGCGTTGCTGATCGGGACGAACCCGGCGTTGCCGATGTTGCTGACGCACCGGGTGACGTGGGGGCCGGACGGGGTGCCGTTCGAGCGGGTGCGGTCGCTTTACCGGGGTGACCGGCTGAGTTTCATGACCCGCCTGGGCCGCACGGACTGACCGATCCTGTCACGTTCCGCGTGGCGTCCTCGTTCCTCCCGCACCACACACGCACGGGAGGACACCATGAACGCCGCACTCTGGACCGGGCAGATCCTGCTGGCCGCGATCTTCGCGCTGTCCGGCGCGCTCAAGTCGACGATGTCGCGGCAGCGGCTGCTCGAAACCGGCCAGACCGGGGCCGCCGCGTATCCGCTGCCCGTGGTGCGGTTCACCGCGATCTGCGAGCTCTTCGCCGTCGCCGGACTGATCCTGCCGGTGCTGCTGGGCATCGCCCCGGCGCTGACCGGCTGGGCGGCGGTGGGCCTGGCCGTGGTCATGGTGGGCGCCATGGCGATGCACGGCCGGCTGGCCGTCGTGCAGCACAAGCCGGCCGAATGGCGGAACGCCGGGATCAACGCCGTGCTCCTCGCCGTGTGCGTCTTCGTCGCCGCGGGACGCCTCTGACCGGCGGGATGCAACCCGCGGGGCGCCTGTTCCGTCTGGCAGGTATGCGCACCACGGTGAAACTGCTGGGGACGGGCCTGCTGCTGCTCACGGTGACCGCCTGCGCGGCCGGTTCCGGGGGTGCCGCCGGAGGCAGCACCGGGCCGGAGACGCCCACGACGTCGTCGAGCGTGCCCGGGACCGTGACGCCGACCCTCGGGCCGCCGCCGTCCCAGACCGTCGGGCGGCCGACGCAGGGCATCGCGCCGGGGGACGACGTCGTCGCCGAGACGCAGGTCGACGCCCGCGGGCTGCCTGAGGGCTACCCGCGCAGCCTCTTCCGCAGCCTCGACGGCCGGACGCTGATCCTGCAGGCCGAAGAGGGCGGCTGCCGGCGCATCTCCGCGCGCGTCGGCGACCAGACGGCGCAGCAGGTGACCGTGCTGGTCACCGTCAGCACCGCGCCGAAGGGCCAGCTGTGCCCGGACTACATCAAGGAGATCAAGATCCCCCTGGCGCTCGCCGAACCGCTCGGCACGCGCACGGTCGTCCTCCACCAGGGCTGACCCGGGGGTGACCCCGCGGACGCTGGGCGGGGCCGCTCCGGGATGCCCGGAGCGGCCCTCCCAGACCACCGTCAGCTCACCGTCAGCGCGGTGTCGTCGAGGCAGAACGACGTCTGCAGCGACGAGTCCTCGACGCCGCTGAAGGTCAGCGTCACCGTCTGCCCGGCGAACGCCGAGACGTCGACGGTGCGCAGCTGGTACCCGCTCGCCGCGTTGAGGTTCGAGTACGACGCCAGCGTCGTCGAGCCCGCCTTGACCGTCAGCTTGTCGTAGGCGGTCGACGTCGTCGTCTCGGCCGTGTCGACGTGCAGGTAGTACGACAGCGACGCGTGGCACCCGGCCGGAACGCTCACCTGCTGCGAGACCGTGTCGGTGTGCGAGCTGCCGTAGCCGTCGAGGTAGGCGAGGTAGCTGCCGGAGTGCGGCGCCTCACCGGACGACGACGTGCTGACCACGCCGCTGGTCGTGGTCCACGAGCCGGAGCCCTCGAACCCGGGGTTGCCCAGCAGCTGGCCGGAGCAGCCGCCGCCGGACGACGTGATCGTCCAGGTGAAGGTCGTGCTGCCGGTCGCCCCGGCGGAGTCCTTCGCCGTCGCGGTCACCGAATACGTGCCCGCGGTGGTGGGCGTGCCGGAGATCAGGCCGCCGGAGCCGAGCGAAAGCCCGGTGGGCAGGCCGCTCGCCGTCCACGTGTAGCCGCCGCTGCCGCCCGACGCGCTCAGCTGCAGGCTCGCCGAGGTCCCCACGACGCCGGTCTTGCTGCCCGGGTTGGTCACCGTGACGCCGCCGGACGTCGTGCCCGCGGTGAACGCCGCCGTGCCGTTCGGCGTGCCGAGCCCGGTCGGGCCGTCCCAGCCCGCGCCCGCCTTGCACTGCACGCTCGTCGAGCAGCTGCCGTTGCTGCCGGACGTCACGTCGTAGAGGGAGCCGGTGTGGGAGTACGGGTACGCGGCGGGGGTGTCGGCCGCCCCCGGCGTGCCGGCCAGCGCGTACACCGACGCGATGATCGGCGCCGACGCGCTGGTCCCGCCGTAGACGGCCCAGCCGCTGCCGCCGTAGGTCTGGTAGACCGCGACGCCGGTCTGCGGGTCGGCCACCGCCGAGACGTCCGCGACCGCGCGCTTGGCGCAGCCGGTGGTCACGTTCTGGAACGCCGGCTTGGCCACCGAGCCGGAGCAGCCGCTGCCGGCGCCGCTCCACGCCGTCTCGCCCCAGCCGCGGGCGGTGCCGGTGCGGCTCAGCGACGTCCCGCCGACCGCGGTGACGTACTGCGAAGAGGCCGGGTAGCTGATGCCGTAGCCGTCGTCACCGGTGCTCGCGGTGATCGCGACGCCGGCGTGGTGGAAGTAGCTGGAGTCGTAGGAGTTCTCGCTGCCGTCCTCGCCGCCGCCGTAGCTGTTGGAGACGAACTTCGCGCCCAGCGCCACCGCGCTGTTCACCGCGGTGCCGAGATCGGTCATGCTCGGCTGGCTCGCCTCGACGAGAAGAATGTGGCAATTCGGGCAGATCGCCGAAACCATGTCCACATCGAGCGAAATCTCTCCCGCCCAGCCGCTGTCGGCCGTCGGCAATGGACTCGATTGCCCGTTTTCGTTGACTTTCCTGAAGCACCCGTTCGCGGTGGTGCAGGCGGGCAGCCCGTACGTCGACCGGTAGGACGCGAGGTCCGATTCGGCGTTCGGGTCGTCGTAGGCGTCCACAATGGCCACGGTGGCCGACGCGCTGCCGCTTGCGGTGAGGTTGTACGCGGAACGCAGGTCCGAGGGCCCGTAGCCGCTCGGCAGGGCGTCCGGGGCGAGCAGCGCCCGCAGCGTGTCGGTCTGGCGTTCCGCGAAACACGTTGCCATGCCGGGCTTCACGGTCTGGTCGCACACGTGCGCGACCGGGTGCGCGGCGGCGGGCGCCGCCACGGCGGGGAGTGCGGGTGCGGTCAGTGCCAGAGCCGCGAAACCGGCCGTGGCGAGGATTCTTCGAGCCGAACGGGACACGATCCCTCCCAGGGAGATTCCTACGAACGCCGGTTAAACCCGGGTGTTCCGTTGTCTACAGTCCGGGGACCCTCGCCGGTGACGCGCCGGCGTCAGTGGCGCAATTGTGTCGGCCCGCCCGGCGGAGGTGCCCCCGAATGGTCCCGGAAACAACCGGCCATCTCCTGACGCTCGGTCTCAAACCGGACGAAGCCGAGCTTTACCTCGCCCTACTTTCGTCGGGCCCCGGTTCGACGGAAATCCTGGCCGCGCGAACGGGCCGCGAACCCGGGGACGTCGGCCGCGCCGTCGCCGCGCTGATCGACCACGGCCTCGCCGCGCCGGTCGACGGGCCCGGCTCCCCGGTGTGCGCCCTGCGGCCCGAGGCCGCGCTGGAGGTGCTGAGCCGCCGCCGCGAGGCGGAGCTCGCCCGTGCCCGGCTCGCCGTGACCCGGGTGTTCGAGCAGCACCGGTGGCCGCCCGACGGCCGGGCCGCCCAGCTGATCGAGGTGGTGAGCGGTCCCGCCGCGGCCGGGCGCGTCCGCCAGCTGGAACGCGCGGCCCGCGCCGAGGTCCGCGGCCTGGACTCGCCGCCGTACCACGCCGACGCGGACGCCAACGAGGTCGAGCTGGAGAACCTCGCCCGCGGGGTCCGCTACCGGGCGGTCTACGCCCGTTTCGCGCTCGAGCGGCCCGAGTACGTCGCGGAGAACGTCCTGCCGTGCGGCAAGGCCGGCGAGGAGGCCCGGATCCTGCCGGAGGTGCCGGTCAAGCTGCTGATCGTCGACGACGCCTGCGCGGTCGTCTCCGGCGAGGACCGCACGGTGCTGCTGATCCGGCCGAGCGGGCTGTTCGACGCCTTGGCCGGGCTGTTCGACCTGTGCTGGCGCGCCGCGCTGCCGCTCGGGCTGGCCGCCGACGGGCCCGGCACGCCGGTCCGGCCCAGCGAGCGGCGGCTGCTGGGCCTGCTCGCCGCCGGGCTCACCGACGACCAGGTCGCGCGCGTCCTCGGCGTCAGCCGCCGGACGGTGTTCCGCTACCTGGAGAACCTGATGGCCCGCACCGGCGCGGCCAACCGCTTCCAGCTCGCGCTGCACGCCACCCGCAACGACTGGATCCCGTCGCCGGTGCAACCCGCCCTCGCCCCCGCTCCGTCCTGACCGCATGAGGTACTTAGCGAAGGTGGTCGGGACAGGCGCGCTCCTGCTGATGGCGACGGCCTGCGCCGGCCGGGACATGCCCAGTGACCAGCCCGCCGCCGTGGGCGACTCCGCGGCGCCCACCGGCAGCGTGTCGACGTCGCCGTCACCGACCGGATCGGTCCTGCCGACGTCGCCGTCGGCCAACCCGCCGGGCAAGCCCCGGCTCACCGTGCCCGAGGGCAGCGCGCCCGTGCCGGCGGACAAGATCGACGCGACCGCGCTGCCTGCCGGGTTCCCGCGCGAGGTGTGGACGGCGAACGGCGGCACCGTCCTCAACATCCGCGCCCAGGAGGGCGGCTGCGGCCACGCGCTCGGCGAAGCGGCCGAGCAGGCGGGGGACCACGTCGTCGTCAACCTGAGCGAGACCAAGGCGCAGACCGGCCAGATGTGCACGATGGACATCCGGTACCCGGTGATCTCGGTCGCGCTGGCCGCGCCCCTGGACCAGCGCACGGTGGTGCTGAAGACCACGCCGCCGAAGTGATCACCCTGGCCTAGGCTCGGGTGATGGGAAGCCGCCAGGTCTCACGCACCGCGATCGTCGCCGCGCCGCCCGGGAAGATCTTCGGGTTGCTCGCCGATCCGGCCCAGCACCCGCTCATCGACGGGTCCGGCACGGTCCGGGCCGCCCAGTCCGGCGGCCCGGACCGGCTCACGCTCGGCGCGAAGTTCGGCATGGACATGAAGCTGGGCGCGTCGTACAAGATCCTCAACACCGTCGTCGAGTTCGAAGAGGGCAGGCTCATCGCCTGGCGGCACTTCAACGGCCACCGCTGGCGCTGGCGCCTCGAGCCCCTCGACGACGGCCGCACCGAGGTCACCGAGACGTTCGACTGGTCGACGGCGAAGTTCCCGCTCGCGATCAGCCTCAGCCCGTTCCCGCGCAAGAACGCCGAGAGCATCGAGAAGACCCTGGCCCGGCTCACGGAGCTCTTCCCGGGCTGACCCCGGCAAATTAGTTGTACAGTGCTTAATATTGTCACTGGCAACTAATTTGGGGTGCGTGTGCGTCAGCCGGTCCGGCGGCGGGTGGTCCTGGCCGTCTGCTGCCTGAGCCTGTTCATCGTCGGGCTCGACAACACGATCGTGAACCTGGCGCTGCCGTCGATCCGCCACGAGCTGGGCGCGTCCGTGTCGAGTCTGCAGTGGACGATCGACGCGTACACGCTGGTGCTGGCGAGCCTGCTCATGCTGTCCGGCTCGACCGCGGACCGGATCGGCCGCCGCCGGACGTTCCAGACCGGGCTGGCGCTGTTCAGCCTCGGCTCGCTGCTGTGCGGGCTCGCACCGGACGTCGGGCTGCTGATCGCGTTCCGCGCGCTGCAGGCGATCGGCGGGTCGATGCTCAACCCGGTCGCGCTGTCCATCGTCACCAACATCTTCACCGAGCCCCGCGAGCGCGCCCGCGCGATCGGCGTGTGGGCCGGCGTGGTCGGCCTGAGCCTGGCGATCGGCCCGGTGGTCGGCGGCGCGCTCGTCGGCTGGGCCGGCTGGCGGTCGATCTTCTGGATCAACGTCCCGGTCGGGGTGGCCGCGATCGTGCTGACGGCGCTGTTCGTCCCCGAGTCCCGCGCCCCGCACCCCCGCCGGCTCGACCCGGTGGGGCAGCTGCTGGTGACCGTCCTGCTGGCCGCGCTCACCTACGGGATCATCGAAGGCCGCGGCGCGGGCTGGGGCTCACCGCGGATCGTGGCCTGCTTCGCGCTCGCCGCGGTGGCGCTGACGGTGCTGCTGCCGTACGAACGGCGGCGGCGCGAACCGTTGCTGGAGCTCAGGTTCTTCCGCAGCGTCCCGTTCTCCGGCGCCACTCTCACCGCGGTCACCGGGTTTTCGGCCCTGTCGGGGTTCCTGTTCCTCAACACGCTGTACCTGCAGGAGACCCGCGGGTTCTCCGCGCTGCACGCGGGCTTGCTGACGTTGCCGATGGCGGCGGTGACGGCGGTGTGCGCCCCGCTGTCGGGCCGGCTGGTCGCCGTCCGCGGACCGCGGCTGCCGCTGCTGCTCGCGGGCGTGGGGATCGCGGGGGCCGGGGTGGTGCTGACCGGGATCGGCCCGGCCACACCGATCCCGGTGCTGGTGGTGGGATACGCGTGCTTCGGCGCGGGTTTCGGCATGCTCAACGCCCCGATCACGAACGCGGCGGTGTCCGGAATGCCCCGTTCCCGGGCAGGCCTGGCGGCGGCGGTGGCGTCGACGAGCCGCCAGGTGGGGACCTCCCTGGGGGTGGCGGTGGTCGGCGCGGTGGTGGCGGTGCCGTCGGCCGGGGCGGAGCGGGTGGCGTGGGGGATTGTCGCGGGCTGCGGGGTGGTGGTGTTCGTGCTGGGGTGGGCGACGACGGGCCGCTGGGCAGCGGCTTCCGCGGCGCGGGTAGGCGGTCTGGACCACGATCCCGCGCCGGTGACCTGACCTCGCCGTCGAAGTTGTCGAAAATTGTCAGGACCTCCGCTGAACCGCCGCCGGGACCGGGCCGTGTGCCCGGGTGAGGTGGTGATCAGAGAGGAGGGGCACATGCCCCGGTTGAGCAGTGGTCGGCACCGCAAGCAGGCGACCATCGGGCTGGCCGCGTTGCTGGGCGTTTCCGGCATCACCGCGACCGCCATCGCGCTGAGCAGTCCCGCGGGCAACGCGGCCGAAGCCCCCAAGGAGAACTGCGCAGGACTCGACACCGCACTGCAGAACAACCTGACCTTCATCGCGGGCCAGCAGGCGAACCCGGACGCGCAGTCGGCCGCGCGGATCGCCAACCGGCAGGCGGTCGTGGACCTGATCCAGCAGCGGCGGCAGGTGGCGGGCTGCACGGCGAACGTCGCCGCGGACAACGGCAACGTCGCTGCGGACAACGGCACCGGCGCCGCGCCCGGCAACTCCGGCAACGCGCCCGGCAAGGCCCAGGCACCCGGCCAGCAGAAGAAGCAGGACCAGGCGACCGGTGACGTCGTGTGCGCCGGCTCCACCGTCACGCTCTCGGGCGAGGCGGGCGCGCCGGCGGCGTCGAGCAACCAGTTCCCGGCGGGGACGAAGCTGAAGGTGACCAACCTGGACAACTCGAAGTCCACGACGGTGGAGGTGACCTCGGTGTCGGGCAGCTGCACGCTGCTCAACAACGCGGCCTTCGAACAGGTGCGGGAGCCCGGGAAGTTCCTCATCCGGCGCGCGCGGATCGAGCGCGTCGGCTGAGGGAGCAGGGAAGGACGGGGCGCCGGCGGCGGGCCGGTGTCCCCTCCGCCTGACCACGTGAAGGCGCCCTCTGTCCATAAAGGACGGAGGGCGCCTTCGCGCGCGTCAGCGGAAGCTGATCTGCAGCACCGGGTCGCCGGTGCTGGCGAAGAAGTCGTTGCCCTTGTCGTCGATGACGATGAACGCCGGGAAGTCCTCGACCTCGATCTTCCAGACGGCTTCCATGCCGAGCTCGGCGTACTCGAGGACGTCGACCTTCTTGATGCAGTCCTGCGCGAGCCGCGCGGCCGGGCCGCCGATCGAACCGAGGTAGAACCCGCCGTGCGCCTGGCACGCCGCGGTCACCTGCTTCGAGCGGTTTCCCTTGGCCAGCATGACGAGTGAGCCGCCGGCGGCCTGGAACTGCTCGACGTAGGAGTCCATCCGCCCGGCCGTGGTGGGCCCGAACGAGCCGGACGCATAGCCCTCCGGCGTCTTCGCCGGGCCCGCGTAGTACACCGGGTGGTTCTTCAGGTACTCCGGCATCTCCTCGCCGGCGTCGAGGCGCTCGGCGATCTTGGCGTGCGCGATGTCGCGGGCGACAACCAGGGGCCCGGTGAGCGAAAGCCGCGTCTTCACCGGCAGCTGGGACAGCTGGGCGCGGATCTCGGCCATCGGCCGGTTGAGGTCGACGCTGACGACGTCGTCGGACAGGTCCTCCTCGGTGACGTCGGGGAGGAAGCGGGCCGGGTCGCGCTCGAGCTGCTCGATGAACACGCCGTCGGCGGTGATCTTGGCCTTGGCCTGGCGGTCGGCCGAGCACGAGACGGCGATGCCGACCGGACAACTGGCACCGTGCCGAGGGAGCCGGATGACGCGGACGTCGTGGCAGAAGTACTTGCCGCCGAACTGCGCGCCGATGCCGAACTGGCGGGTCATCTCGAGGACCTGCTGCTCCAGGTCCGGGTCGCGGAACGCGTGGCCCAGCTCGGAGCCCTCGGTCGGGAGCGTGTCGAGGTAGCGCGCGGAGGCGAGCTTCGCGACCTTCAGGTTGAACTCCGCGGACATCCCGCCGACGACGATCGCGAGGTGGTACGGCGGGCAGGCCGCGGTGCCGAGGCTGCGCAGCTTCTCGTCGAGGAACCGGGCGAGGCGCTTCGGGTTCAGGACGGCCTTGGTCTCCTGGTAGAGGAACGTCTTGTTGGCGCTGCCGCCGCCCTTGGCCATGAACAGGAACTCGTACGCCGGGTCGGCCTGGCCGTCCTTGTGGTAGAGCTCGACCTGCGCGGGCAGGTTGGTCCCCGTGTTGCGCTCGTCCCAGAAGTTCACCGGCGCCATCTGCGAGTACCGCAGGTTGAGCTGCTGGTAGGCGTCGAAGATGCCCTGGGAGAGAGCCCGCTCGTCGTCGCCGCCGGTGAGGACGCCTTCGCCGCGCTTGCCGATGACGATGGCGGTGCCGGTGTCCTGGCACATCGGGAGGACACCGCCGGCCGAGATGGCGGCGTTGCGCAGCAGGTCCATGGCGACGAAGCGGTCGTTGCCGCTGGCTTCGGGGTCGTCGACGATGGCGCGCAGCTGCGCGAGGTGTGACGTGCGCAACAGGTGCTGGATGTCGGTGATGGCGGTGCGGGCCAGGGTGGTGAGGACCGCGGGGTCGATCTTCAGGAACTTCCGCCCGGCGGCTTCGACGGTCTCGACGCCCTCGGCGGTGACCAGCCGGTATTCGGTCGTGGTGTCCTTGCCCAGCGGCAGGACTTCGGTGTGCTGAAACGTGGTGGTGGACGGCACTGCCAGGCTCCTTTGCCAGCTCCGGGATCAGTGCACCTTACGCAGCCGCGGGGGCCACGCCGAAGAGGCATGCGGTCACTGTGGGCCACCCCACGGACCGGCCGCGAGCCGGGCCACCTCGGGAAGCTGGTCGGGAGGCCGGGTCCACCCCGACGGACCCGACCTCCCGGGGAAAGCGCCCGGATGCGTGCACATCCGGTCGCGTGGTCTGCACCCCGATGCCGTGGCGGCCGCTCAACGAATGTGTCGTGACGTAGGTCATAAGTCAACGCGGCCGAACGGGTGTCGGCGAGGGATTGCTACCCCGGCCCCGTGAAGGCGAAACCCTCTTTTCGTGGAAAATTTTCCCCCGTGGCCCCGCAGATCGGGGAGGCGCAGGTCCCCGGCCTGCGGATGCCCGGGCACGCGAAAGGGGCGGGTGCGCGTGGCACCCGCCCCTTTCCCGGTGGCCGGTCAGCTGGCGTAGGCGCGGAGCCGGTCCGCGCGCTCGCCCTGGCGGAGCTTCGACATGACCTCGCGCTCGATCTGGCGGACGCGCTCGCGGGAGAGCCCGAAGTGCTTGCCGATCTGGTCGAGGGTGCGGGGCTGGCCGTCGTCGAGGCCGTAGCGGAGCCGGATGACGTGCTGCTCGCGGTCGTCCAGCGTCGCCAGGACCCGGCGCAGGTCGTCCTGGAGCAGGCCCGAGATGACGGCGCTCTCGGCGTCGGTCGCCTCGGAGTCCTCGATGAAGTCGCCCAGCGGGGCGTCCTCCTCCGTCCCGACCGGCATGTCCAGGCTTACCGGGTCACGCGAGTGGTCGAGCAGGTCGGAGATCTTGTGCGCCGGGATGCCCGACTCGGCCGCCAGCTCCTCGTGGGTCGCGTCGCGCCCGAGCTGCTGGTGCAGGTCGCGCTTGATGCGGGCCAGCTTGTTCACCTGTTCCACCAGGTGGACCGGGAGCCGGATGGTGCGGCCCTGGTCGGCCATGCCGCGCGTGATGGCCTGCCGGATCCACCAGGTGGCGTAGGTCGAGAACTTGAACCCCTTGGAGTAGTCGAACTTCTCCACCGCGCGGATCAGGCCCAGGTTCCCCTCCTGGATCAGGTCCAGCAGCGGCATCCCCCGGCCGGTGTACCGCTTGGCGAGCGAGACCACCAGGCGGAGGTTGGCCTCCAGCAGGTGGTTCTTGGCGACGTGGCCGTCGCGGACCAGCGCCGCGAGCTCGGTGCGGCGCTTCGCCGTGAGGTTCTCCCCGGTGTCCAGCATGTGCTGGGCGAACACCCCGGCTTCGATGCGCTTGGCGAGCTCGACCTCGTCGGCCGCGCTCAGCAGCGCCGTCTTGCCGATGCCGTTGAGGTAGACGCGGACGAGGTCGGCGGCGGGGCTCTGGGCGTCGAGGTCGGCGTCGGTGAGCGCCCCCACGCCCAGCGGCTGCTCCTCGGACGACGACAGTGCTTGCGCCGGGATGGCGCGCTCACGAATCCCGCGAGACTCGCGTTCGAGAGTCTGGACTGACATTCTGCCTCCCCGGTCACGGGCTGAACGTGCTGCGGTGGGTCACGCCGGGTGCGCACCCGCGGACCGGGGCCTGTGGAGCCCGGTACGCCGGTCCGGCCGGCTTGGCTGGACATCTGGCACAACGCTCCGGGTATCCAAAACGTTCCCGGCTCGCTGAAAAGGAGACGGCTGCCGGCGCGCTCCGGTTGCTCGACCATTGCTGAGCTTTTGCTGAGAACCGCGGGGGCGCGGGAAACCTGAGAATCCCGTGTGAATCCGGTCAGGAAGTGAACCGCCGCCCGGGTCCCCGCCGCCGCACTCGGCGGGGGCGCCGCGGGCGCACGGCACACATTCCAAGTGGTCTAGACCTCTACGAGAACGGTGAACGGACCGTCGTTGACGCTGGAGACCGCCATCATGGCGCCGAACCGGCCCGTCGCCACGGTGGCGCCGCGGCCGCGCAGCCCGGCCACGACGGCGTCCACCAACGGCTCGGCGGCTTCCGGCCGGGCGGCCTGCGTCCACGACGGCCGCCGCCCTTTCTTCGTGTCGCCGTAGAGCGTGAACTGGCTCACCACGAGCAGCGGCGCATTCGCCGTGGCGCATGATTCCTCGTCGCGCAACACGCGCAGTTCGTGCAGTTTCCGCGCCATCGCGGCGGCCTTCGCGGCGTCGTCCCCGACGTGGATTCCCAGCAGTACCAGCAAACCCGGCTCGTCGATGGCGCCGACGACCTCGCCGTCGACGGTGACGTCCGCCCGCGTGACGCGGGCCGCGACGGCCCTCACCGGCCCGCCGGGACGAGCATCCCGTGCCGGACGAGCTCGCGGACGACGGGCAGCGCGGCGGCCGCCAGCTCTTCGGACGACAGGCCCTGCGCGGCCGCGAGGAGCTCGATCAGGTCCTCCAGGGGCAGTGCGCCGCGGCAGCCCGCCAGCAACCGCGCGGCCAGCTCGTCGACCTCGTGCTGCCAGCCGGGACCGTCCGTGCGGTGCAGCCGCCGGACCGTCGTCGCCCAGCCCTCGTCCCCGGGTTCCTCGACGCTTTCCAGCAAAACCGTGTCGGGGACCACAAAACGGACATCAAGCAGCGAATCACCCGATTCGCGCAGCCATTCCACGCGGTCCAGCCAGCCCGCCGCTTCCGGGCCCAGCGGGTCGTCGTAAGCCTGCCGCAGGTCTTCGCACACGACGGCCGGTGTCCGCCCGGACGCCCGCCGCAGGGTGACGAACCCGAAGCCGATGCCCCGGACGTCGTTGGCGGCGAACCAGTCGAGCCACGCCGCCGCCTTCGCCCGGCCCTCCGGCGAGCGCGGGTCGAGGCCCGCGTCCCGCAGCCACGTTCCGACGTAGAGCGCCGGGTCGGCGACGTCGCGCTGGACGAACCAGGCGTCGGTCTCGGCGGGCAGCCAGCGGCTCACCCGGTCGGCCCAGTCCTCCTTGCCCGTGTGCAGCCACGAGGCCAGCAGCTGGCCGACGCCGCCGTCGTTGAGGAAGCCGGGCAGCTGCCGCACGACCAGCGCGCTCGCGTCGTCGCCGGCCAGCCCGGAGTCGCGGTAGGTGTAGTCGACCCGCGCCGGGCCGACCACGAACGGCGGATTGCAGACGACCTGGTCGAACTTCCGCCGCGCGACCGGCGCGAACCACTCGCCGCGCACCAGCTCGACGTCCAGCTCGTTCAGCCGGAACGTCGCCGCGGCCAGCGCGAGGGCCCGCCCGGAGACGTCCGTGGCGGTGACGCGCTGCGCGTGCCGGGTCGCGTGCAGCGCCTGGACGCCGTTGCCGGTGCCCAGGTCGAGCAGGGTGCCGACCGGGCGGCGGCTGGTCGCGCGGATCAGCGACAGGGACGCGTGGCCGACACCGAGCACGTGGTCCTCGGGCACGGTGGTGCCGAGCACGTCGGCGTCGAGGTCGGAGACGACCCACCAGGAGCCTTCGTCGTCGCCGTGCGGGCGGATGTCGAGGGCGGCCCGGTAGCCGCCGGAGACCGCGCCGAGCACCCCGGCGGCGACCGCGTCCTCGGGCGAGAGCGGCGCGAAGGCGGCCTTGACCGCCGTCTCCGGCTCGGTCCCGCCCAGCAGGAACAGCCGGATCAGCGTGCCCAGGTCACCGGCGTCGCGGCTCGCGCGCTCCGCGGGCACCGGCTCACCGCGGCCCAGTGCCGCGTGGGCGGCGCCGCCGAGGGCGGCCACCACGCCGTCGGCGTCGTAGGCGGTGCGCCGGAAGGCCTCGCGCAGCCGCGCGCAGACGTCGTCGGACAGGTCGGGCAGTACGCTTCGCGTGCTCACGGTGGGTAATGCTGCCACGATGGCCCCCGTGACCCTTGAACGCGTCCTCGCCCCGCTCGACGCGGCGCTGCCCGAGCTCGAAGCGCTGTACATCGACCTCCACCGGCACCCCGAGCTGTCCTTCGCCGAGACCCGGACGGCGGCCGAGCTGGCCCGGCGGCTGGAGCGCGACGGCTACGAGGTGCACACCGGCATCGCCGGCACCGGGGTGCTGGGCGTGCTGCGCAACGGCGAGGGCCCGACGGTGCTGCTGCGCGCCGACATCGACGCGCTGCCGGTCGAGGAGAAGACCGGGCTGTCGTACGCGAGCACCGCCCGCGGCACCGACGAGCACGGCAAGGACGTCCCGGTCATGCACGCGTGCGGCCACGACATGCACGCCACCTGGCTCTCCGGCGCCGCCGCGCTGCTCGCGAAGGGCCGCGACACGTGGTCCGGCACGCTGCAGGTGGTCTTCCAGCCGGGGGAGGAGGGCGCGGGCGGCGCCGCCCGGATGGTCCGCGACGGCCTCTTCGACGTCGCCGGGAAGCCGGACGTCGTGTTCGGCCAGCACCTGGTGCCCGGCCCGGCCGGCTGGGTGCTCACCCGGCCCGGCGTGATCATGGCCGCGACCGACACGCTGCGCGTCACCCTGCACGGCCGCGGCGGCCACGGCTCGCGCCCGGAGACCACCGTCGACCCGGCCGTGCTGGCCGCGTCCGTGGTGCTCAAGCTGCAGACGATCGTCTCGCGCGAGATCGCGGCGACCGACTCGGCCGTCGTCACCGTCGGTTCGCTGCACGTCGGCACCGCGAGCAACGTCATCGCCGACGACGCCGTCATGGAGGTCAACATCCGGTCGTTCGACCAGGCCGTCCGGGAGCGGGTGCTGGCCGCGGTCGAGCGGATCGTGCACGGCGAGGCCGCCACCGCCGGGGCGCCGAAGCCCCCCGAGATCGAGCGGGGCAGCTCCTACCCGGTCACCGAAAACGACGAAGCCGCCAACGACGCGCTCACCGAGCTCTTCCGCGGCCACTTCGGCGCGGACGTGACCCTGCCCGCGCCGCTGGTCACCGGCAGCGAGGACTTCAGCGAGTTCGGCCGCGCGGCCGGCGCGCCGTCGGTGTTCTGGCTGGTCGGCGGCTTCGACCCGGAGACGGTCATCACGGCGATGACCGAGGGCCGGTTCGAGCGCGACGTCCCGTCCAACCACTCGCCGCGGTTCGCCCCGGTGCTGCACCCGACCCTGCGCACCGGCATCGAGACCCTCGTCGTCGCCGCGTTGGGCAAGTTGCGTCACCCCGGTGTCGGATGAAGCGCGTGAGTGGGACGATGGACGGCGGAGGTGGTGCAGTGACCATGCCCGCCAACGACTCGGACCCGGTGCTGATCACCGGGGCGGCCCCGTCGTACGAAGAGCAGTTCGCGGCACGCAAGCGCAAGTACGTCATCATGATGGCCTGCCGCATCCCGTGCCTGATCGCGGCCGGGCTGACCTACCACGTGTGGTGGCTGGCGCTGACGTTCCTCGCCATCTCGGTGCCCCTGCCGTGGGTGGCGGTGCTGATCGCCAACGACCGCCCGCCCCGCAAGTCCGAGAAGGTCAGCACCTACCAGCACGAGGCGAAGGCGATCGAAAGCACCAGCCACCGCGTCATCGACGGCTGAGGCTCACGCCGGCTGCGGGCCCACCTTCCCGACGGCCAGCGCGCCCAGCCGCGTCCCGTGCCGCAGGACGTCCACTGTGGACTCCCCGGCCAGCCAGCCGGTGAGCACACCCGCGTCGAAGGCGTCACCCGCGCCGGTGGAGTCGATGCACTCGGCCGCCACCGCGGGCACGCTCGTCACGCCGCCCTGATCGACCCAGCTGGCGCCGGCCAGCCCGGCGGTCACGACCACCGCGCCGACCGCGCCGAGCAGCTCCTTCGCCGACGCCGGGTCCGCCGACCCGGTCAGCGCGACCAGCTCTTCGGTGTTCGGCATCAGCAGGTCCACGCCGCGGACGTCGTCGAGGAACGCGGCCGGGTCGGTGATGTGGGCGGCGGCCTGCGGGTCGACCGACGTCGTCAGCCCGGCCTCCCTCGCGGCGGCCAGCGCGGCCAGCCCGGCGGCGCGCGAAGGCGGGTCGAGCAGCACGTACCCCGACAGGTGCAGGTGGCTCGCGCCGGCCAGCACGGCGGGGTCGACGTCCTCGGGCGAGAAGCGCTGGTTCGCGCCGCGGTCGGCGAGCATGCTCCGCTGCCCCGAGCCGTCCACCATCACCACGACGCAGCACGTGGGCGCCTCGGGGTCGACGGCGAACGCGCACCGCACGCCCGCCGCCTCCAGCTCCGCGCGGATCAGCCGGCCGCCCGGGTCGTCGCCGATCCGGGCGAGCAGCGTCGTGTCCGCGTCGAGGGAACGCAGCCACAGCGCCGTGTTCGCGCCCGAGCCGCCGCCGGTGAACCGGATCTCCGCCCGGGCGTCACCCCCGTGCGGCAGCGGCTTGTCGTGCCGGGCGATCACGTCGAGGGCCGCGTCGCCGACCACCACGATCCGGGTCATGCCAGCGCCACCGCGACTTCGGTGGCCAGCTTGGCGTTGTTCAGCACCAGCGCTTCGTTCGCGTCGATGCTGACCCCGCCGCTCGCGGTGTGGAAGTGCTCCAGCAGCACCGGCGTGACGTCGGCGCCGTGCACGCCCCGCTCGGCGACGAGCGCGAGGCCCTCGGCGAGCAGCCGGTCGTGCAGCTCTTTGTCCATTTCGGACGCTTCGGGGATCGGGTTCGCCAGCAGGACACCGGAATCCGCGTAGGCGCGGTGCGCGGCGACCACGGCGGCGGCCTGCTCCGGGTCGTCGACCCGCCAGCCGACCCGGTGGCCCGACGAGCGCAGGTAGAACGCCGGGAAGTCGTCGGTGCGGTAGCCGAGCACCGGCACCGACCGCGTCTCCAGCACCTCGAGGGTGGCGGGGATGTCCAGCACCGACTTCACGCCCGAGCAGACCACCACGGTCGGCACCTTCGCCAGCACGCCGAGGTCGGCCGAGACGTCCCAGCTCTGCGCGGCGCCGACGTGCACCCCGCCGAGCCCGCCGGTGGCGAACATCCCGATCCCGGCCGCGGCGGCCAGCGCCGCCGTGCTCGCCACGGTCGTCGCGCCCGACCGGCCGAGGCCGACGGCCGGGCCGAGGTCGCGCAGCGAGAGCTTGTCCAGCCCGGCGTCCGGCGCGCAGACGCGCTCGAGCTCGGCGGGGGAGAGGCCGACGACGACGCGCCCGTCGAGCACCGCGATCGTGGCCGGGACGGCGCCGCCGTCGCGGACCACGCCTTCGAGGCGGCGGGCGACGTCGAGGTTGCGGCCCGGCGGCAGGCCGTGGGACAGGATGGTGCTCTCCAGCGCGACGACGGGGTGCCCGTCACGCAGCGCCGAGGCGACCTCTTCGTGCAGCGAGAGTGCGGTAGTCACGAGGAGCCATCATCGGTGATCGGTTCCGTCGCGGCGCCAGTGGGTCAGCTCGGCCGTGAGGTTCGCCGTCGCGCTGCTCGCCCAGCGTGTTCGCGCGGCTTCGCTGCGGTAGAGCGAGCGTGACAGCATGCCTTCGAGGACGGCGATGCGGCCCTCGCGCCAGACGTCGTCGGGGTACTTCGCGTACTCCTCGCGCACGCCGCGGGCGTACGTCGCGTACACGTCGGGAGGAGCGCCGAGGACGGCGAGATCGGCGTCGAGCAGCGCGGTCGCGAGGAGGTCGTCCGCCGGGGCGTCGTGCTGGGTCGTGGCGAGGATCAGGTTCTCGACGCGCTCGACATGGGCTTCGGCGATGCCGCTCAACGCTTCGCGAGCCCACGCGGCGCTGGCCCGTTCGTCTTCGCCGGGCTTCGCGTCGTACACGACGTCGTGCGCCCAGGCCGCGACAGCGATCAGCGCGCGGTCGGTCTCCCCGAGCTCCGCCGCCAGCCACGCGGAGTCACGCACGACGGCGGCAGCGTGGTCCAGCGTGTGGTAGCGGCGATGGGGTTCGCCGTAGCGCGCTTCGAGCCGCGGCCAGGCGTCGGTCGAGGTGCCGCCCAGCGCCGTGATCGCCTCGGCCCACTCCACGGCTAGTCGAAGATCCCGCGGGGCCGCGCGAGCTGGCCGAGCCAGTCCTCGAGCTGCTTCTCCCAGTTCACGTCCGGCTTCATCGTGAACATCCCGAGGAAGTCCTGGCCGCGCCCGCCGAAGCCGCCGGTCTTGCTCACCCGCACCCGCTTCGTGACCTCCAGGACGACGTCGGTGCGCTCCGAAGACGCCAGGAAGGTGACCGCGACCTGGGAGAAGATGCTCGCGAAGCGCGGCGAAGGCGCGAAGCGGATCTCCTGGAAGAACGGCAGCTGCTGCGCGGCACCGTTGATGCGGCCCTGCTCGAGGATCGCTTCGCGGAAGGTGAAGCCGATCCGGCTGAGCGCGTCGAGGACCCGCTTCTGCGCCGGGATCGGCTCGATCGCGACGGCGTCGGCGTCGAACGGGTCGGCCACCGCCGCGGCCAGGTCGAGCTCGGCCCGCACCCCGACCGCCGTGCCGGTCAGCGGCTTGGCGTAGACGCTGGTGACCGGCGTCTCCCAGGGCAGCGGGAGCTCGAACGGCAGCCGGACCTGCTGGCCGGCGCGGATGGTTTCGCGCCCGACGAGCTGCTGCGAGCCGAAGGGGAGGTCTTCGGTCTTGTCCTCGCCGGGCACCTGGACGCGGGCCAGCAGCGTCACGGCGAGACCCTTGATCTCCTGGTCGACCTCGCCGCCGAGCAGCAGCACCTCGCCGTGCAGCGGGCGGCCGGGGGAAGCGGTCCGGTCCAGCAGCCGGGCGTCGATCTTCGCGCCGCCCGAGCCGAACGTCGCGAGCACTTTCTGGAACATGACGGCGATCCTGCCAGGTCGAGGGCCTGTCGGAGGAGGTTCGGCGCGACTCGGGCACAATGGTCACGTGAGCACCGAGACGCTGACGAAGCCGGAAACCACGCCCGAGGGCACGGACACCACCGACGACGACACCCCGAAGATGTTCCACTACGTGAAGAAGAACAAGATCGCCGAGAGCGCGGTCATGGGCAATCACGTGGTGGCGCTCTGCGGCGAGGTCTTCCCGGTGACGAAGTCGCCGAAGCCCGGGTCGCCGGTCTGCCCGGCCTGCAAGGAGATCTTCGACGGGCTGCGCCCGGGGGAGTGACCCCGGCCTGATCCCCGGCGGGTGAGCCCGCCGGGGCTCTCTGCTGTCCGGAAGCGGACAGATCGCCGAACAAACGTGAAAAACCTTCATTCGGCGGGTGCGGCGGGTGCTGGAGTCCTGGTAAATCCAGCGGGCCAGGTTCCCTCACCCACCGGAGTCGCACATGCGCAGAACCGGGATCGTGCTCGCCGTCGCCGCCCTGCTCACCGCGTTCTCACCCGCGCTCGCCCAGGCCGTCACCGGCTGGTCGGAGGTCGGCCGCGACCAGGCCCGCGCCCTCGACGAAAGCCAGGGCCTCGCGACGATCGTGCGGCCGTCGGGCACCACCATCCGCTACACCGGGATCGGCACCATCCCGGCGGACCTGAACTCGCGGGGCTGGAACCACGTCGGCGACCCGGGGTCGGCCCAGGGCTGGTACGTCGAGCCCTACCAGCGTGACGACCGCGGCGCGAAGCTCTTCCGCGTCCAGGCCCCGGACGGCTCGTGGGCGAACTACCAGCACGCCCTCGAGTCGTGGGAGGCGAACAACAACTCCTTCGCCGCGGTCTCGCCCGACGCGCGCTGGCTGGTGGCGGGGGAGTGGGGCACCATGGACCGGCTCCTGGTGCACCCGATGCCGGGTGCGGTGGCCAAGGACCCCGCGCAGAACCTGCCCTACGCGTCCGCGATCCGGCTCGACCACCCGGTCCGCGACGTCCAGGGCTGCGACTTCCAGACCGCGACCCGCCTGCTCTGCGCGTCCGACAACCCGGACGGCTCCCTCTTCGGCACGACGAAGCCGCTGCTGCAGGTCGACCTGGCCGGGGCGCTGAACGGCGCCGACGTCACCGGCCACGTCACCTCGCTGGGCCAGCTCCCGCTCCGCAGCGGCTGCGGCGGGAACTTCGAGGTGGAAGGCCTCGACTTCGACGAACGCGACGGCACCCTGCGCGTGATCGTGATGTCCCCGGGCATCTGCATCCTCTTCGACTCCATGACCTACCGCTTCCGGCGGTGAACGCCGAAGGCCGGCACTTCCCGAGGGGGTGCCGGGCCTTCGTCCTGCGGTCAGGCGGTCGGGGCGGGGTCCAGGGACTCCGACTCCGGGGCCTTCGCCGGGGTCCGGCGCGCCTCGCGGCGGGCCTTCCGGCGTTCCTTGCGGGTCTCGACCATGGTGTAGAGGGTCGGGACCAGCACCAGCGTCAGCAGCGTCGAGCTGACCAGGCCGCCGATCACCACGATGGCGAGGGGCTGGCCGATGAAGCCGCCCTGCCCGGTGATGCCCAGCGCCATCGGGACGAGCGCGAAGATCGTCGCCGCCGCGGTCATCAGGATCGGCCGCAGCCGGCGCCGGCCGCCCTCGGTGACGGCGTCGGCGACGCTCATCCCCTCCGCGCGGTACTGGTTGATCAGGTCGATCAGCACGATCGCGTTGGTCACGACGATGCCGACCAGCATCAGCATGCCGATCAGGGCCGGCAGGCCGAGCGCGGTGCCGGTGGCCAGCAGCAGCCCGATCGCGCCGGTCGCCGCGAACGGGATCGACACGAGCAGGATCAGCGGCTGGATGAGGCTGCGGAACGTCGCCACCATGATCAGGAACACGATCGCGATGGCCGCCAGCAGCGCCAGGAACAGGTTGGAGAAGGCCTCCTGCTGGTCCTGGCTCACGCCGCCGAGCGAGTACGACGCACCGCCGGTGAAGGTCAGGCCGTCCAGCTTGGCCTTGATGTCCGCGGTGGTCTTGCTCAGGTTGTCCCCGGTGTTCTTCGCCGTGACGGTGGTGCTGAGGTCGCCCCCGTCGCGGTGCACCGAAGCCGGCCCGTCCACAGTGGACACCCGTGCCACCTCGTCGAGCCGGACGACGCCGCCCGGGCCCGGGATGGGCAGGGCCCGCACCTGGTCGACCGTCACCGGGGCGGTACCGGCGCGCAGGACGATGTCCGTGCGCTGCCCGCCGACCGGCAGCTGCGTCACCGTGCGGCCGGCGATCGCCTGGTTGGCGATCTGCCCGATGGTGCTCGCCGACAGCCCGCGCGCGGCGGCCGCGGCGTCGTCGACCTCGACCTGCACCCGCGGCGAGCCGACGGCGAGGTCGCTGGTCACCTCGGTGAGCCCGGACACCCCGCGCAGCGCCTGCTGCACCTGGTCCGACGCGGGCTTCAGCGCGTCCTGCGACGGCGCCGTGACGGTGACCGAGACCTGGTCGGAGTTGAAGCCCGACGCGTCCGCGCCGATCTTGATCTCGCCCAGCTCCGGCCGGGACGTCAGCTTCGCGCGGAGCCGGTCCGACAGCGCGTCGAGGTCGGTGTCCTTCGCGACGGTGACGGAGATGCTGGTCGAGGTGCCGCCGCCGAAGCCGAACGCGCCACCCCCGCCGACGCTGACCTGGTAGGTCCGCACCGCGGGCTCGGCCGCGAGGGCCTGCTCGACCGCGGTGGCCGCCTTCTCCTTCGCCTGGACGCTGGTGCCCGCGGGCAGCTTCTGCGTCATGTTCAGCGTGGTGCCGCCGGACTGGTCGAGGAAGTTCGTGTTGAGCCGCGTGGCGAGCCCGACCGTGCCGGCGAAGATCAGCAGGGCCAGCAGCACGACGGTCAGCCGCCGCCGCGTCGCGAACCGGATCACCGGCAGGTAGGCCCGCTGCAGGAGACCGCGGCGCTCCTTCTCGACGGCGGCTTCGCGCGCCCGCTCGGCCTCGATGGCGTCCGCCGGCACCGCGGGCGGCTTCAGGAACCAGTACGCCAGCACGGGAACCACGGTCAGCGAGACGAGCAGCGAAGCCAGCAGCGCCACCGTCACCGTGACCGCGAACGGCGAGAACAGCTCGCCGACGAACCCGCCGACGAACGCGATCGGCAGGAACACCGCGACGGTCGTCAGCGTGGACGACGTCACCGCGCCGGCCACCTCGCGGACGCCGTCGAGCACCGCCCGCTGCTTGTCCTCCCCGTAGGTCAGGTGGCGTTTGATGTTCTCCAGCACGACGATCGAGTCGTCGACCACCCGGCCGATCGCGATGGTCAGCGCGCCGAGCGTGAGCAGGTTGAGCGACAGGTCGCCGGTCCACAGCGCGAGCAGCGCGACCACCACCGACAGCGGGATCGACACCGCGGTCACCAGCGTCGAGCGCACCGAAAGCAGGAACAGCAGGATCACGAGGACGGCGAACGCCAGCCCCAGCAGGCCTTCGGTGGTCAGGCCGCTGATCGCGTCCTTCACCGGCGTGCCCTGGTCGAACACGACGCTCATCTCGGCGCCGATCTTCTTCCCCAGGTCGGGCAGCTTGTCCTGGACGGCGTCGGAGATCGCGACGGCGTTCCCGTTGTCCACCATGGTGATCGACAGGCCGAGGCTCGGCTTGCCGTTGGTGCGCGTGATCGACGTCGCCGGCGCGAACCCGGCCTGGACGTCGGCGACGTCGCCCAGCTTCACCGGCCCGCGCGGCGGGGTGCCCGGCCGGGACGCCGAGGCGGCGCTCGGCGTGAGGTAGAGGTTGCGGAGGGAGTCCACAGTGGTCTGCCCGCCGCCGACCTGGACGGACAGCGTCTTGTCGCCCTCGGTGAGCGTGCCGGCCGGCACGGAGGCGCCGGCGGTCTGCAGCGTGGTGGCGACCGACGCCGGGTCGACGCCCGCGGCGGCCAGCTTCGCGTAGTCGAGCGCGACCGTGACGCGCGGCTGCTGGACCCCGGTGACCGTCACCGTGCGGACGCCGTCGATCTTCCGCAGCTCCGGCGCGACCTGGTCGGTCAGCGCGGGCGCGAGCGCCTGCGGGTCCCCGCTGGTGCCGGCGGCGACCAGCACGACCGGCAGGTCGTCGGTGCTGCCCGCGGACACGGCGGGCTCGGAGTTCTGCGGCAGCCGCGGCCGGACCTGGTTCACGACCTGCTGGATCTGCGAGACGGCGGCGTCGATGTCCGTGCCGAACTCGAACCGGGCGACGATCCGCGAGACACCGTCCGACGACGTCGAGGTGATCTGCTCGAGCCCCTTCAGGCCCTGCAGGCCGCCTTCGAGCGGCTCGGAGACCTGCCGGTCGACCGCGTCCGGCGACGCCCCCGCGTACGCCGTGACGATCTGGGCTTGCGGGAACTGCAGGGACGGGAACAGCTGCTGCTTGATCTGCGGCAGCGCGAAAGCGCCGAAGCCGACGACCACCAGCGCGAGCAGGCCGATCAGGCTTCGGTTGCGCAGGCTCAATCTGGCCAGCACGGACATGACTGGGGTACCCCCTCGGGAACGACGCGGCGACCGACGCCGGCGTCAGTGACCGGGGCAGCTTTTCACGGCGTTGCTGAGGACCGACTCAGTCTGGGGGTTGATTTCGCGTCGTCCCTGGGGAGGACACGCGTCCCTGAACAGCGCTGGGTGCCGGTTCCGGCGCGCTGGGTGACTGATCGTCCTCTTCGGACGCTTCGCCGCCGCGGCCGGGGGAGGGCTCTTCGGCGGGCGGGCGCCGCAGCGGCGTCGTCGAGCGCTCCCACAGCTTGCGCCCCTCTTCCGACTTCAGCCGCTCGGCCGCGCGTTCCATCTCCAGCCGCCGCCACTTGCGCCGCTGCCGTCGCGTGGCCTTCGCCGGCCACAGTTCCTGGATCGCGCTGTTGAAGTACGCCCCGCCGACCACGGCCAGCCCGATGAAGAACATCAGCAGCAGGAACGCGATCGGCGCGGCCAGCGCGCCGTAGGTGTAGCCGGTCTTGGTGATCCAGTTCAGGTAGACGCGCAGGCCGACCGAGGACAGCAGGAACACGACCATCGCGAGCACCGCGCCCGGCAGCCCGCGGTGCCAGGGCAGCTTCCGCGGCAGCGCGAGCTTGTACAGCGTGGTCAGCGCCAGGGTGATCATCGCGCCGAGGGCGGGGAAGTACAGCGCGCCTACCCACGACGTCACGGTCGGGCGCCAGTCGGTGGGGAAGAACTCCGGCAGCAGGTCCGGGCCGATCGCCAGCAGCGGCAGCCCGACCACGAGGATCACCAGGCCGCACAGGTACAGCAGCAGCGCGAAGATCCGCTGCCAGACGTCGTTGCGGACGCCGTACTGGTCGTGCGCGACCGTGATCGCGTCGACGAACGACGACATCGCCGACGAACCGGCCCACAGCGAGATCAGGAAGCCGATCGAGACGATCTCGCCCTTGCCGACGGTGAGGATGCTGTTCACGGTCGGTTCGATGATGTCCTGGACGGCGTTCGTGCTGAAGACCGTCTTGCAGAAGCCGATGATCCGGTCGTGCACCGCGGTGACCACGTCCTGGCCGAACCACTCGCCGACGAAGCCCAGGCTGCCGAGCAGGCCGAGCAGCAGCGGCGGCAGCGACAGCGTCTGCCAGAAGGCCGCCTCGGCGGCCTCGGAGAAGATGTTGCCTTCCCAGGCCTTGCCGAGCGTGCGCGTGAGGAGACGCCACGGCCCCTTGCGGGCCACCTTCGTCCCTCCGGACAGCTGCACCTCACCCATGACGTGTCCAGCATGGTCCATGGGCGCTGATTTGGCTCGTCACACCCCCTGCGGCCGGGCGTGTCGGGGGACATCACCCGTGCCGGTGCCCGGAACTGTCGGACCCGGCCGGTAGACTCGCTCCAGTGCCCTCACCGCAGTCGCCATTCCGGCCAGCACGGCCGAAGTCGGTACCACAGTGAGGGTTTTCGCACGTCAAAGCACTTGAGCGAGGGGGGACCGGCATGACGGAGACGCAGCTCGGGGCGCCTCCCGCGGAGAAGGACTCGACCGCGCGCCCGCTGCGGGCGTGGCAGCGGCGGGCGCTCACCAAGTACCTGACGCGGAAGCCGAAGGACTTCCTCGCGGTGGCGACGCCGGGGGCCGGCAAGACGGTGTTCGGCCTGCGGATCGCCGCGGAGCTGCTGTCCGACCGCACGATCGAGGCGGTCACCATCGTCACCCCGACCGAGCACCTCAAGCACCAGTGGGCCGCCTCGGCGGCCGCGGCCGGCATCCAGATCGACTCGAACTTCCGCAACACCACCGGCGTCACCTCGTCGGACTACAACGGCGTCGCGGTCACGTACGCGCAGGTCGCGGCCCACCCGACGCTGCACCGGGTGCGCACCGAGAACCGCAAGACGCTGGTGATCCTCGACGAGATCCACCACGGCGGCGACGCGAAGTCGTGGGGCGACGCGGTGCGCGAGGCGTTCACCCCCGCCGTCCGGCGCCTGGCGCTGACCGGGACGCCGTTCCGGTCCGACGACTCGGCCATCCCGTTCGTCACCTACGAGCCGGACGCCGGCGGCTTCCAGCGCAGCAAGGCCGACCACTCGTACGGCTACGCGGACGCGCTGGCCGACGGCGTGGTCCGGCCGGTCGTCTTCCTGGCGTATTCGGGCGAGGCCTCCTGGCGCACCAGCGCGGGCGAGGAGTTCACCGCGCGGCTCGGCGAGCCGCTCACCGCGGAGCAGAACGCCCGGGCGTGGCGCACGGCGCTCGACCCGGCGGGCGAGTGGATCCCGGCGGTGCTGCAGGCGGCCGACACGAGGCTGTCGCAGGTCCGCCAGAGCGTGCCGGACGCCGGCGGCCTGGTCATCGCCACCGACCAGGAGACGGCGCGCGCGTACGCGAAGATCCTCGAGCGCATCTCGGGGGAGATGCCGACGCTGGTGCTCTCGGACGACCCGAAGGCCTCGGGCCGGATCAAGGAGTTCTCCGAGACCAACGAGCGCTGGATAGTGGCGGTCCGGATGGTCTCCGAGGGCGTCGACGTCCCGCGGCTGGCCGTCGGCGTGTACGCCACGAGCGCGTCGACCCCGCTGTTCTTCGCCCAGGCGATCGGCCGGTACGTGCGGGCGCGCAAGAAGGGTGAGACGGCGAGCGTGTTCCTGCCGTCGGTGCCGGTGCTGCTCGAGCTGGCCAGCGAGCTGGAGGCGCAGCGCGACCACGTGCTCGGCAAGCCGCACCGCGAGCAGGAAGGCTGGGAGGACGAGCTCCTCGCCCAGGCCAACCGCACCGAGGACGAGCCGGGCGAGGAGGAGAAGGCGTTCACGTCCCTGGGCGCCTCGGCCGAGCTCGACCAGGTCATCTACGACGGCAACTCCTTCGGCACGGCGGTGTTCTCCGGCTCCGACGAGGAGCAGGAGTACCTGGGCCTGCCCGGCCTGCTGGAACCCGACCAGGTCCGCGCCCTGCTGCGCAAGCGGCAGGAGGAGCAGATCGCGGACGAGAAGCGCCGCAAGCCCGCCAAGGAGGAGGCCCCACCCCCGGCGGCCCGGCCCCAGTCGGTGAGCGAGCGGCTGGGAGCGTTGCGGAAAGAGCTGAACGCGCTGGTCGGCATGTACCACCACCGCACGAAGAAGCCCCACGGAGCGATCCACAACGAGCTGCGCCGGGTATGCGGCGGACCCCCGACCGCGATGGCGACGGTCGAGCAGCTCGAGGAGCGGATCGTGACGCTGCGGTCCTGGTAGCGGGGCCGACGGAGGGGTGAGCTCGGCGGAGTTCCCGGCGTTGCGGGGGTAGCGAGGTTTGCGGGCGGACGAGCATGCCCGCCCGAGGTGGCGGGCGCCGCAGGGGCGCCGAGGTCGCGGGCCATACCCGACGGGCGCCGGGCCGTGCGCCGCGCTAGCGGTGAGGTTCACGGGCCCAGTCGCACACCCAGCCCAAGACCCACCCGCACCACGCCGGGACACCCCCCCGCGAACCTCCGGCGCGCATTCTCCCCGAACCCGCCCCCGCCGGCTCCGCGAGCCCTCGCCGGATCGCCCGGGCGGCTGAACTCGCCCGTCACCGTCCGTTCCCAGCCTCCTCAAGCGAGGCGGTAACCCTCCGTGCCTCCCCCGTCACCTCCGACCTGCCCGAGCGGCCCCCTGGCCATGGCGCTTCGGGCACCATCGTGCCCGAAGTTCGCAAGTCGGCGACCAATCGCGGGTCCGGCGCGTGGGTTCACCACGAGTTGCGCTCGGTGCCCACCGGGGGAGTACCTTCACACCGTCAAGAAACCTGGATGTAACAGAGGGTGAGTGCTGGCGATCACATCGTCAGCGGATCTACTCTTTCCGGGCGAGGTTCAGCCCGTGTTGCCGAACCGTGTCCAATTGGTGTCATTTAATCGATCCAGCTATCTTCCCCGCAGCCGCTCAGCGGCATATGTTGTCGCCCACAACATATGCGCGTCGGTGCGCCGGGCCTCTCCGGATCACCGCCTCGCAAGGCCCGAGACACGCCGTCGAGGGCCACTCGTCACCAATGCTTGGATCCGGAAGGAACGAGGATGCGCAGCAGAACCCTTACCCTCCTCGCCGCGACGGTGAGCACCGGCCTGGTGCTGACCGCTTGCGGTGCCAACAGTTCAGACAGCGGGGGCACGGGGAGCAGCTCCGCTTCCTCGTCCGCCCCGGCCGCCGGCGGCGGCGCCAACGGCAAGGTCGGCGTGATCCTTCCGGAGACCGCCACCTCGGCGCGCTGGGAAGCCTTCGACAAGCCGATGCTGCAGGCCGCGCTGACGGCCCAGGGCTTCGAGGTCGACGTCCAGAACGCCCAGGGTGACAACCAGAAGTTCTCCACCCTGGCCGACGGCTTCATCAGCTCGGGCGTCAAGGTCCTGGTCATCGCCCCCGGCGACCCGGCCGTCGGTGCCGCCGTCGAGGCCAAGGCCAAGACCGCCGGCATCCCGGTCATCGACTACGACCGGCCGAGCCTCGGCGGCAGCGCCGACTACTACGTCTCGTTCGACAACGAGAAGGTCGGCCAGCTCCAGGGCCAGGCCATGGCGGACGCGCTGAAGAGCAAGCCGGGCGCGGGTGTCGTCCAGATCGAGGGCGCCCCGACCGACAACAACGCCACGCTGTTCACCAAGGGCCAGGACTCCGTCCTCGACCCGCTGTTCTCGGCGGGCACGCTGAAGCGGATCCAGAAGCAGCCGATCAACGACTGGGACAACCAGGTCGGCGGCACGACGTTCGAGCAGATCTTCACCGCCAACGGCGGCAAGGTCGACGGCGTCGTCGCGGCGAACGACGGCCTGGCCGGCGCGGTCATCACGATCCTCAAGAAGAACGGCCTCAACGGCAAGATCCCGGTCACCGGCCAGGACGCCACCGCCGACGGCCTGATGGCCGTCATGCGCGGCGAGCAGTACATGACCGTCTTCAAGCCGATCAAGGAAGAGGCCGAGGCCACCGCCAAGCTGGCCGCCGCCCTCGCCAAGGGTGACACCGCGGGCGCCGACGCCATCGCGACGGGCAAGCTGCACGACCCGAAGAACAACCGGGACATCAAGTCCGTGCTGCTCAACCCGACGACGATCCTGGAGAAGGACGTCAAGACCGTCGTGACCCAGGGTTACGTGAAGGCGACCGAGATCTGCGGTGGCGACCTCGCCGCCAAGTGCAGCTCGCTCGGCATCTCCTGATCCGCCTGCAGTACCCATGAACAGCCGGGCCGGGACGCGCACCCCGACGGCGCGTCCCGGCCCGGTCCCCACCCAGGAGAAAAGCCAGCCATGAGTGAGCCCATTCTCGAGATCAAGGGCCTGAACAAGAGCTTCGGCCCCGTCCACGTCCTCCACGACGTGGACTTCGACGTGCGTGCGGGCGAAGTCACCGCCCTGGTCGGCGACAACGGCGCCGGCAAGTCGACCCTCGTCAAGTGCATCGCCGGCATCCACCCGTACGACTCGGGGGCCGTGCGGTTCAACGGCGAGGACACGCACATCCGCGGCCCGCGCGACGCCGCGGACCTCGGCATCGAGGTCGTCTACCAGGACCTCGCGCTCGCCGACAACCTCGACATCGTCCAGAACATGTTCCTCGGCCGCGAGCGCGGCAACTCGTGGAAGCTGGACGAGGCCAGCATGGAGAAGGCCGCTCGCGAAACGCTGGCCTCCCTCTCGGTCCGGACGGTGAAGTCCGTCCGCACCCCGGTCTCCTCGCTGTCCGGTGGTCAGCGCCAGACCGTCGCCATCGCGAAGTCGGTGCTGTGGAACAGCAAGGTCGTCGTGCTGGACGAGCCGACCGCCGCGCTCGGTGTCGCGCAGACCCGGCAGGTGCTCGACCTGGTCCGCCGGCTGGCGGAGCAGGGCCTCGGGGTCGTGCTGATCAGCCACAACATGGCCGACGTGTTCGAGGTCGCCGACCGCATCGCCGTGCTCTACCTCGGCCGGCTGGTCGCCGAAGTGCACACGAAGGACGTCACCCACGGCCAGGTCGTGGAACTGATCACCGCCGGTCGCTCCGGTGACCTCGGCCTGGCCCGGCCCGAAGCCGTGGTCCTGTGAGCGGGAAGAAAGAACCGGAAATGACTGAGACCCCTGCCAAGCACGAGGTCGGCACCCCCGCCGAAGCGCTCGCGCAGACCCAGAACCCCACCGCGGCGATCACCGACTTCGGCATCGACACGACATCGATGTCAACCGGCGAAGCCGTCCGCGACTACTTCGCGCGCCTGCGGGCCGGCGAGCTCGGCGCGCTGCCGTCGCTGTTCGGCCTGCTCGTGCTCGTGATCCTGTTCAGCGCGCTGTCGGACAACTTCTTCACGCTGGCCAACATCGCCAACGTGTTCCCGCAGGGCGCGGGCGTGATCATCATCGCGATGGGCATCGTCTTCGTGCTGCTGCTCGGCGAGATCGACCTCGCCGCGGGCGTGGCGTCCGGCGTCGCGGCGTCGGTGATGGCCCTGCACTACGTGCACGCCGGGAACCTGCTGGGCTCCATGGGCTCCGGCGTGTTCATCACGTTCATCGCGGTCCTCGCCGTGGCGATGCTGCTGTCGGCCTACCAGCGGATCTGGGCGGGTGCCGCGCTGTCGCTGATCGGCCTGCTGATCGTCGCGATCGGCGTCCCCGCCAACGCCTGGCTCGAGATCCTGCTGGCCATCTGCGTCGGTACCGCGATCGGCTGCATCACCGGCTTCCTCGTGTCGAAGATCGGCATGCCGTCCTTCGTCGTGACGCTGGCGCTGTTCATCGTCTGGCAGGGTGTCCTGCTGCAGTTCATCGGTGAGGGCGGCACGATCGGCATCACCAACTCCGACGTGCTGTACAAGATCGCCAACGGCAACCTGAACATCCTCGGCAGCTGGATCTTCTTCCTCATCGCCGCGGGCGGGTTCGCCGTGATCACGCTGCTCAGCCACTTCAAGCGGCTCCAGCGCGGTCTGGTCGTCCAGCCGACGACGCTGGTGCTGATCAAGGTCGCGGCGCTCGTCGTGCTGTCGGCGGTGGGTACCTGGCTGCTGACGATCAACCGCTCGACGAACAAGGCGGTCGTCACGATCCAGGGCGTCCCGTACGTCATCCCGATCATGCTGGTGCTGCTCGTGGCCGGCACCTACGTGCTCAACCGGACCCGGTACGGCCGGTACGTCTACGCGGTCGGCGGCAACAAGGAAGCCGCCCGCCGTGCCGGTATCGACGTGCCGAAGATCCGCGCGAGCGTGTTCGTCATCGGCTCGGCGATCGCGGCCATCGGCGGCATCGTCGCCGCGTCGAAGGTCGGTTCGGTCAGCCCGCAGTCCGGTGGCCTGAACACCCTGCTGTTCGCGGTCGGCTCGGCCGTCATCGGCGGCACGTCGCTGTTCGGCGGCAAGGGCCGGGTGTCCGACGCGGTGGTCGGCGGCCTGGTGATCGCCGTGGTCATCAACGGCCTGGGCCTGCTCAAGCAGCCGGCCGCGGTGGTCAACATCATCACCGGCCTGGTCCTCCTGCTCGCCGCCACGGTCGACGCGCTGTCGCGGCGCCGCGCGGCTGCGTCGACGCGCTGAACCAGCATGGAATGATCAGACCCGTGACCAGCACACCCGTTGCACGACCCGACGAGGTGCGCCGGCACAACCGCACGACCCTGCTCCGCCTGCTGCACGTCGGCGGGCCGAGCACCCGGGCGACCCTGGCGACCCAGCTGGGGCTCAACCGGAGCACGATCAAGACCCTCGTCGACGGGCTCGCCGAAGCCGGCGTCGTCGAGGAGAAGGTGCCGAGGCCGGGACGAGGGGCGGGCCGCCCCTCGCTCCTGGTCCTGCCCCAGCCGCACGCGGCGGTCGTGCTCGCGGTCGACCTGCAGGTCGAGCACGTCGCGATCGCCCTGGTCGGGCTGGGCGGGCAGATCCTGGGCCGCAACAGCTGGAACCTGCGCGGCCGGATGGGACAGCCCGACGAGGTCATCACCCACGTCATCGAGTCGACGACCGTGCTGGCCGGCGACCTCGACGTGACCCCGGTGGCGGCCGGGGTCTCGGTGCCCGGCGTGGTCCGGCGGGCGGACGGGTACGTGCACGAGGCCCCGAACCTGCGCTGGACCGACGTCGCCCTCGGTGAGCGGCTCGGCGCGGTGCTGCAGATCCCGATCCTGGTCGGCAACGACGCCGAGTTCGGCGCGGTCGCCGAGCACCTGCGCGGGGCGGCCCGCGGGTCGTCGGACGTGGTGTACATCTCGGCGGACGTCGGGGTCGGCGGCGGTGTCATCGCCGAAGGCTCGGCGCTGCGCGGCGGCTCCGGCTACGTCGGCGAGATCGGGCACATGGTGATCCGCCCGGACGGGCGGCCCTGCTACTGCGGCAGCAGCGGGTGCTGGGAGACCGAGGTCGGCGAAGCGGCGCTGTGCCGGGCGCTCGGCCTGCCCGAGGACACCCCGCGCGGCGCGATCCTGTTCGAGCTCCGTGAGCTGGGCCGGGACTCCGAGGCGGCGCTGACGCGGCTGGCGGAGTTCGCCGAGTGGCTGACGCTGGGGCTGATCAACGTCGTCAACCTGCTGGGGCCGCAGCTGGTCATCCTCGGCGACCTGCTGACGGTGCTGCCCGAAGCGGTGCTGCGGCACGTCGGGGCCGAGGTGCGCCGGCGCAGCCTGGTGAGCCGGGCGGTGGGGGGCACGCGGATCGTCAGCTCGGCCCTCGGAGCCGACGTGAAGCTCCTCGGTGCCGCGGAAGTGGCGTTCGAAGTCGTGCTGGATTCTGTCTGATTTCCTGTCCGGTTTTGTGGCCGGAATCACGACATTCCGCGTCCGGACCGTGACATTCGCCGCGCACTTTGCAAGTTGCAGAAAAACGAAGGCGGCCAGTGCCTGTGCGCACTGGCCGCCTTCTGGCGTTTCGGGGTGGTTACCGCTGGATGTCGGCGGACAGTTCCTTGAGCTTGGCCTCGTGCTCGCGGGCGTGGTGCCCGCAGAAGAGCAGTTCGCCACCCGTACTGAGGATGGCTCGTACCTGAGCTGCAGCTCCGCACCGGTCACAGCGGTCGGCGGCGGTCAGTTCGGGGCGGGTGAGCGTCGGCGATGTCATGGGGGTCTCCCTCCGTCCCGGCACCGGTCGCCCGGTGCCATCGATCCAGCTACGCCCACTTCGGGACTGATGCCGGTGACGGCGATCGCCTCCGGCTCCGCGGTGTTCGTGCTTCCACTCTTGCAGACGTTTCGCGGCCCGCAAGTGTTCCCGCGCCGGTGGGACCTGAGTCACGCCGATTTACCCCGGATGCCGTAGCGGAGTCCCGCAATGCAGGAGACGAATACCCGGAGAGTTACGTTTTCGGTGGTCAGGCACCATGGGGTCGTGAGTACGGTGACGCCGGTTCGGAAGCTTTCCACACCACCCGCCCCGCTGTTGTTCGTTCTCAGCGGAATTTCCATGTACGCCGGCGCGGCCGTCGCGGTCGACCTTTTCGGCCACGCGACGCCCGCCGGGGTGGCGTGGCTGCGCTGCCTCGGCGCGGCGGTGGTGCTGCTGGCGTGGCGCCGGCCACCCCGCGCGGCCTGGCGCGGCCGCCGGCTGGCCCTGGCGATCGTGTTCGGCGTCGTGACGGCGGGCATGAACGTGCTCTTCTACGAGGCGATCGCCCGGCTGCCGCTGGGCACGGTCGTGGCGATGGAGTTCGCGGGCCCGGTGGTGGTGGCGGCCTTCGGCACGCGGTCCCTGCGGGACGTGCTGGCGGTGGTCCTGGTGGCGTGCGGCGTGGTGGCGATCGCGGACGTCCGGCTCGCGGGGTCCGTGGCGGGGGTGCTGTTCGCCCTGGCCGCGGCGGCGGCCTGGGCGGGCTACATCCTGCTGGGCAAGCGGGTGGCGTCGGCCGAGGGATCGGGCATCGACAGCCTGGCGATCGGCTTCGCGGCGGCGACGGTGGCCCTGTCGCCACTGGCCTTCGGGACCGGCGAGGTGTGGTCTTCGCCACGCATGCTCCTGCTGGGGGTCGGCGTGGGCGTGCTGTCGACGGTGGTGCCGTACGCCCTGGACCAGGTGGTCCTACGCCGGCTGGGCCAGGCCCGGTTCGCGGTGCTGCTGGCGTTGCTCCCGGTGACGGCGGGCGTGATGGGGTTCGTGCTGCTGGGCCAGGTGCCCTCCCTCCCGGAGGCGGCGGGAACGCTGGCGGTGGTGGCGGGGGTGGCGCTGAGAAGCCGGGAGGCCCCGGCGCGGCCGGGACCGGAGCCGCCGAGCTGAGGGCGGCTGGCGGGTGGGCAGCCCGGTCGGCTCGGGAACATCGGGCTGGGCTGACGGCGGGCTCGGTCGGCGCGGGAACATCCGGGCAGGAGCGATGGCCCCGGTGGGCCGGAGTTGCCCACAGGGCGGCCGCGATGTGGACAACCCGCCCGCGGCCGCCGCTGTCCGGCGCTTTGTGTCGGACACCGCCGATACGCTGGAGCGGGGCGGACCCCCAGGGCGGGCGGGCCGTGCTTGTGCGCCCGCTTGCCCGCCCGGCGACCGCCCGCTCGGCGACCGCCCGCTCGGCGACCGCCCGCTCGGCGACCGCCCGCTCGGCGACCGCCCGCTCGGCGACCGCCCGCTCGGCGACCGCCCGTACAGCGCCCGCCCGTACAGCGCCCGCCCAGGCAGCCGGGCTGAAGGTGTTCGCCTGGGCGGCCGCCGCGTCCCTCACCGGCCGCCTCGACCGGGGGAGGGCGCCGGATCGTGATGGTCTCTGCGGGTCCCGGCCGGGATACTTGGGCCGGGCGGCAGGAAGCGGGTGGCCATGACCAAGGCGGCGTCGGCGGCGGCGAAGGACTTCGCGGCCGCCGGAGTGGGTGGGGTGCACCTTGCCTGGGCGGACAACAACGGCATCCCGCGCTCCCGCATCGTCCCCGTCGCCGGGCTGGCCGACGCCGCCACGCGGGGGGTCGGGGCGACCTCGCTGTTCGCCGTTTTCGACAGTCACGACGCCATCACCTACGGGCACGCCGGCCTCTCGACGCCGTCCGGGGACATCCGGCTCGTGCCCGTCGTCGACCGGCTGCGGCGGCTGGCCGGGCAGCCCGCGCTCGCCTGGGCGCCGGTCCGGCAGGTCGACGCCGACGGGGAGCCGTGGCCCTACTGCCAGCGCGCGGTCCTCGAACGGCAGGTCGCGGAGGGCGCCCGGCGCGGGCTGGAGTTCCGCGCGGGCTACGAGCTGGAGTTCGCCGTCGCGCCGGCGGGCAGCCCCGACGTCGTGACGACGCCCGGGCACCCCGGGCCGGCCTACAGCCCGCACGCCCTGGTCCGCCTCGACGGCTTCGTCGCCGCCCTGCTGCACGACTTCGCGGCCAACGGCCTGCGGATCGGCCAGCTGCACGCCGAGTACGGCGTCGCGCAGGTCGAGCTGTCGCTCGCCGCCACGGACCCCGTCTCCGCCGCCGACGACCAGCTGCTGGCCCGCCAGACCATCCACGCCGCCGCGCACGCGCAGGGCCTCGCCGTCAGCTTCGCGCCGCTGATCGCGCTGGGCACCGCCGGCAACGGCTGGCACCTGCACACCTCCGTCCGCCGCAGGGGCCGCAACCTCCTCGACGCCGACGAGAACCGCACGCTCGACGGCGAGGGCGCCGGCTACCTCGCCGGGCTGCTGCGCGACCTGCCGGCGGTGACCGCGATCACCGCGCCGAGCGTCCCGTCGACCCTGCGGCTGCGCCCCGGCTACTTCGCGGGCGCGTACGCGTTCTGGGGCGTCGAAAACCGGGAGGCGCCGCTGCGGTACGTCCCCGGCTCGCCGCTGCTGGGCACCGACCACGCGAACGTCGAGCTCAAGACGTCCGACGCCTCCGCCAACCCGTACCTCGCGCTGGCCGTGGTGCTGGCCGCCGGGATGGCCGGCATCGAAGACGCCGCCGCGCTGCCCGAGCCGATCGGCGAGGACCCGGGCGGCTGGACGGAGGGCGAGCGCGAGACGCGCGGCGTGCGCCGGCTGCCGGCGGACACCGCCGGGCAGGACGCCGCGCTGCTGGCCTCGCCCCGGATCGCCGGCGTGCTCGGCGACCCGCTGCTGGGGGCCTTCCGCGCGGTCCGGGCGTCCGACGCGGCGTGGGCGGCCGACCGCACGGCGGACGAGATCGTCGCCGCACACCTGTGGCGTTACTGATGGCTGGGAGAATGGCGCCGGGGAACTCCACCGGAAGCCACTGAGGGGACCGATGTCTTCGGGGATCGACGGCGGGCAGCTGGACCTGTCCGGGGTGCGGTGGCTGCCGGGCGGGGCCCGGCTGGCCGCGGTGGCCCAGGCGGAGCTGCCCCAGAAGGACGGGCTGGCCGCGGCGTTCTGCGGGCTCGCGGCCCTGCGGGCGGCCGGGCTCGACGGGCCCGACCAGGACGCCGTCGCGGCGGCCGCGGGCACGGTCCGCGGGCCGGTCGTGCGCCCGCCGGGCGAGGTGGGCCGGGCCGCCTTCCGCCTGCCGCTGCCGGTTGTCGACGACCCGGCCGCGGCGGGCACCCGCGTCTCCCGGCTGGCGGCGGCCGTCGGCTCGTTGTCGCGCGGCGCGCTCACGGCGGTGCCGGCGACGGGGGAGTGGACGACGGAGTCGCTCTTCGACCTGCTGGCCGGGCTGTGGGACGTCCCGCGCGTCGCGGTGATCGCCCGGATCGACAGCGCCGAGCTCGGCGCCCACGACACGCCGGAACGCGCATTGCTCGACTACCTCGACACGGGCGTCCCGCCACTGTGGACCTCCCGCTGGCGCCCGCCGGGCGGCCACTTCGTGCTCCTGGCGGGCATCCGCATCGGCGCCGAGGGCACCCTGCTGTCCGTTGTGGACACTTACCCGTCGTTCGGCGACAACGGGATCCACGACCAGCCGATCGAATGGGTGACGGCGGCGCTGGCCGGGCTGGGTGTGCTGGTGGTGGTCGACACGGACCAGGCGGCGGTGACCCGTGAGGTGATCCGCGTCGCGGGCCTCAGTCCGTCCCCTTGGGACTGACCGCGGCCGCGTCGGCGTTCCCCGGCGCGAAGCGGGAATGGCGGCGGCCGTAGGCGAAGTAGATCACCAGGCCGATCACCAGCCACGCCGCGAAACGGAGCCACGTCAGCACGTTGAGGTTGAGCATCAGGTACAGGCACGCCAGCGCGGCCACGATCGGGACCACCGGGGAGAACGGCACCGTGAAGGGACGGTCCAGGTCGGGACGGCGGCGGCGCAGCACCGGGACCGCCACCGCCACGATGATCATCGCCGACAGCGCGCCGATGCTCACCATGTCGGCCAGCTCGGAGATCGGGATGAACGCGGCCAGCACGGCGATCAGCGCCGCGCCGCCGATGGTCATGCGGTGCGGGGTGCCCCAGCGGGGGTGGGCGGTGCCGAGCGCCTTCGGCAGCAGGCCGTCCCGGCCCATCGCGAAGCCGATTCGCCCGATCGTGACCAGCTCGACCATCATCACCGACGTCAGCCCGGTCACCGCGCCGAGCGAGATCAGCGCGCCCACCCAGTGCTGGCCGACCCGGTCGAACGCGTCGGCCAGCGGCGCGCCCGTGTCGATGTCGGTGAACGGGATCATGCCGGTCAGCACGATCGACACGCCGATGTACAGCAGCGCGCACAGGCCCAGCGCGCCGAGGATGCCGACGCGGAGGTCCTTGCGCGGGTTGAGCGTCTCCTCGCCGAGGTTCGCGAGCGCCTCGAAACCGGTGTAGGCGAAGAAGACCACGGCCGCCGCGGTGATCATCCCGGCGATGCCGTAAACCGACTGCTCCAGCCCCAGCGCCGCCTGGACCACCGGTTGCTCCAGCACCGTCGTCCCGGCTTCCGGCGCCTGCGCCGGCGGGATGAACGGCGTCAGGTTCGCGCCCTTGACGAAGAACAGGCCGACCGCGAGCACCAGCACGCAGACCGCGACCTTCACGCACACCAGCAGGTTGGTCAGCCAGGCCGACTCCTTGATGCCCAGCACGGCGACCACGGTCAGCACGGCGATGACGACCACCGCGCCGACGTTGACCTTCGCGTCTTCGCCGAACCACTCCGGCGACAGCCCGAGCAGGTTCGCCAGGTACCCCGACCAGCCGCGCGACACCACGGCGGCGCCGAGCGCGAACTCCAGCAGCAGGTCCCAGCCGATGATCCAGGCGAACACCTCGCCGAGGGTGGCGAAGGCGTAGGTGTAAGCGCTTCCCGCCGTCGGGACGCTGGACGCGAGCTCGGCGTAGCACAGCGCCGCGAGGCCGGCGACGACCGCGCCGAGCACGAACGACAGCGTCACCGAGGGCCCGGCGTGCGTCTTCGCCTCGACCCCCGCGAGGGTGAAGATGCCGGTGCCGATGATGATCCCGACGCCGAACCCGATCAGGTCGCGGCCGCGCAGCCGCCGCTTGAGCTCCCCGGAGTCCTGGCGCTTCAGCACCTCGTCCACGTTCAGCGTTCGCCGCACACCCATGAGGAGAAGTTAGAAGGTCACGGGCGTTCCCGCAGATCGGCCCGGACCAGGCCGTTCTCCTGGGCGAGGATCGCCGCCTGCACGCGGGATCGCAGGTCCAGCTTGGCCAGCACGCGCGAGACGTGCGTCTTGACGGTGGTCTCGCCGATGTGCAGCCGGGTGCCGATCTGGGCGTTGGAGAGGCCCTCGCCGAGGCAGCCGAGCACGTCGCGTTCGCGGTCGGTGAGGTCGCCGAGGCCCGGGGGTGCGGGCGCCGGTTCCGGGGCCGCCGCGGCGAAGGCGGTGAGCACCCGCCGGGTGACCTGCGGGGCCAGCACGCCCTCGCCGGCCGCGACGAGCTTCACCGCCTCGATCAGCTTCGGCGCTTCGACCGACTTGATCAGGAACCCGGCGGCCCCGGCGCGCAGCGCGCCGTAGACGTACTCGTCGAGGTCGAACGTGGTCAGGACGAGCACCTTCGACAGCCCTTCGTCGACCAGCTCGCGGGTGGCGGTGATGCCGTCGGTGCCCGGCATCCGCACGTCCATCAGGGTGACGTCCGGCCGCAGCGCCCGGGCCTGCCGCACCGCGGCGGCGCCGTCGGCGGCCTCGCCGACCACCTCGATGCCGTCGTCGCGGTCGAGGATGACGGTGAGGCCGAACCGGATGGCGCTGTGGTCGTCGGCGATCAGGACCCGGACCGTCATCGGCCGCCGCCCACCGGCAGCTCCGCGCGGACCAGCCAGCCCCCGGCCGCCGGGCCCGCGGTCAGCTTGCCGCCCACCGCGTCCGCCCGCTCGCGCATGTTCAGCAGGCCGGCACCGTCCGCGGGGGCGCGGGTCGGGTGGTGGACCTCGTTGCGCACCTCGACGGCGAGGACGCCGTCGAGGTAGCGGACGTCCACGTCGACCTGGCCGCCCGGGGCGTGCTTGACCGCGTTGGTCAGCGCTTCCTGCGCGATCCGGTACGCCGTCAGGTCGACCGCCGCGGGCAACGCCACCCGCTCGTCCACCGTGGACGCGACACGCACCTCCAGCCCGCTCGCCCGCGCCGACTCCACCAGCTTGGCCAGTTCCGCCAGCCGGGCCGGCGCGGTCGTCTCCGCCTCCCCGCCCTCGGCCTTGAGCAGCCCGATCATCGCGCGCATCTCCTCCAGGGCGCTGACGCTGTTCTCCCGCACCGATTCCAGCACCACCTTCGCCAGCTTCGGATCGGGCATCGACAGCGCCGCCTCCGACTGGATGGCGATGGCCGAGAGGTGCCCGGCGATCACGTCGTGCAGGTCACGCGCCATCCGCCCGCGCTCGGCGGCCACCGCGGCCCGGCGGTCCAGCTCGGCGATCTTCGCCAGCTGCCCCGCGTTCGCCCGCTCGGTTTCGGCGATGTCGCGCTGCTGCCGGACGTTCGCCGCCCACCACACGGGCGTGAGGACGAACGGCAGCAGGCTCACCGCGGCCAGCACCGCCGCGCGCCACTGCTGCGCGAGCAGCAGCACCGCGGCGAACACGACCACCACCGACAGCGCGGCCACGCCGATCATCACCCGGCTGGTGCGCCGGGAACCGTACAGCGTCGCCGCGTACAGGAAGTCGGTGTAGATGATCACCACCGGCAGCGACGGGCTCAGCCAGATGTCGGCGGCCAGCACCGCCGTGGCGAGCAGCAGCGCTCCCGGCACCTGCCGGCGGAGCAGTTCCAGCCCGCACAGGGCGGTCAGCTCCAGCAGCCGCACCCACAGCGGCGCGTGGTCGTACGCCGCCAGCAGCCGGTGGATGCCGGCCACGTAGACGAGGAAGCCGACCAGCCACGTGCCGAGCGCGATCAAGGCGTCCTGCTGCCACACCGGGAGTGAACGCAGGCGCGGGAGGGGCATGTGACCATCCCAGCACACGGCGTGACCAGCGCGCGTCCTACGAAGTGATGACCCCCGGTCGTGCCTTCCGCCGACGCGCCCGGGGCGAGGCGCGGGCGAGGCTGGCAGCGTGGACGAAATCGGGAGGTTCTTCGCGGAGAACCCGATGGCCGCCGTCATCGCGGCGGGCGAGATCGGGTTCTGGGTGGTCATCGCGGCCGGGCTGGCCGTGCGGTACGCGCTGCGTGCCCGCCGGGCGTCGGCGGTGCTGCTCGCCATGGTGCCGCTGATCGACGTCGTGGTCCTGGTGGCGACCGTGCTCGACCTGTCCGGCGGGGCCAAGGCGAACTTCACGCACGGGCTCGCCGCCGTCTACCTGGGGTTCAGCGTCGTGTTCGGGCCGAGCATGGTGCGGTGGGCGGACGCGCTGTTCGCGCGGCGCTTCGCCGGTGGGGCGCCACCACCGAAACGCCGGGGGAAGGAGAAGCTGCGGCACGAGTGGCGGGAGTTCGGGAAGTGCCTGCTGGCCTGCGGGCTCGCCGCGGTGGCCCTGCTGGCGGCGATCTTCGCGATCGGCACGCCGGAGCAGGTCGCGCCGCTGTGGGACTGGTTCCCGCGGCTGGGCACCGTCTCGACGATCTGGCTGATCACCGGGCCGGTCTGGGAAGAGCTGTTCGGCCGGCGCGAGCAGGTGCGGCCGTGATCGAGCTGCTCGGGATCCTGCTGGTCGTCCAGGGCGGCGGCGGGCTGCTCAACCGGCTGCTGGGCGCGCACTCGCCGAGCTGGTTCGTCCAGCTGCGGCTGCTGCCGCCGTCGTGGCACGTCGCGGCGGGCGTGGTGATGGTGCTCGCCGGGGCGGCGGTGCTGCTCGCCCGCCGGGCCCACCGGCCGCCGGGGTGATGTCGCCCCGCGTGGATGGCGGGAACGGCCGGGCACCGGAATGCTGGTCCCCGTGCCCGACGAGATCCCCGCCCGCCGCCCCCTGCACGAGCTCGCCGACCGCCACGGCGTCGCCACCCGGTACGAGAACGCCGACCAGGTGTGGGTCGACGTGGACGACGACGTCGTCGTCGCCGTCCTGGGGCAGTTCGGGGTCGACGCGACCACCGGCGAAGCCATCGCCCGGGCGCTGGCCGCGGAGGCCCCGGCCGCGCTGCCACCGACGATCGTCGTGCGGGAGGGCACCGGACGGCCGCTGGGCACCGACGCCGAGGTCGTGCTCGAGGACGGCACCCGGCGGCGGGTCGGCGACGAGCTGCCGGCCGACCTGCCCCTGGGCTGGCACCGGGTGGTCACCGCCGACCAGGACGTCGTGCTCGCGGTGGTGCCCGCGAAGCTGCCGGAGGTCCGGCCCGCCTGGGGGTGGATGCTGCAGCTCTACGCCCTGCACTCGCCCGGTTCCTGGGGCATCGGCGACTACGCCGACCTCGCGGCCTTCGCCGCCCGGTCGGCCGCCGAGCTGGACGCGGGCGTCCTGCTGGTCAACCCGGTCCAGGCGATCAGCCCCGCCCACCCGGTCGAACGCTCGCCGTACTCCCCGGCCAGCCGCCGGTTCGCCAACCCCGTCTACCTGCGCGTCACCGCGACCGAGACGTTCGCGCGCGCCGACGCGGCGACGCGGGAGGCGGTCGAGTCCCTGGCCCCGGACCGCGAGGGCGACCTCATCGACTACGACGCCGTCTGGACGGCCAAGCGCGCCGCGCTCGAGCTGCTGTGGCCGCACCGCGTGGAGGAGGTCCCCGAGGACGCCGACCTGCTGGACTTCGCGCTGTTCTGCGCCCTCGCCGAGCGGCACGGCGCGGACTGGCGGGACTGGCCCGAGGCGCTGCGCGACCCGGCCGGGCCCGACGTCGAAAAGGCCCGCGAGGAGCTGAAGGAGCGCGTCGGCTTCCACGCGTGGCTCCAGCACCTCTGCCGGGTCCAGCTGGAAACGGCCCGCCGGGCGGCGCGCGAGGCCGGGATGACCGTCGGGATCGTGCACGACCTGCCGGTCGGGGTGCACCCCGGCGGGGCCGACACCTGGGCGGTGCGGGACGTCTTCGCCGCCGACGTGCGGGTCGGCGCGCCGCCGGACGCCTTCAACCAGCAGGGGCAGGACTGGAACCTGCCGCCGTGGCGGCCGGACAAGCTGGCCGAGGCCGGCTACGCGCCGTTCCGGGACGTCATCCGCGGGGTGCTGCGCTTCGCCGACGGCATCCGCGTCGACCACATCGCCGGGCTGTGGCGGCTGTGGTGGATCCCGCCGGGCGAGCCCGCGCACCGCGGCACGTACGTCCACTACGACGCCGAGGCGATGGTCGGCGTGCTCGCGCTCGAAGCGCACCGCGCCGGCGCGGTGGTCGTGGGGGAGGACCTCGGCACGGTCGAGGAGACCGTCACCGAGACCATGCACGAGCGCGGCATGCTCAGCTCGGCCGTGCTGTGGTTCGAACGCGACTGGGACGCGCCCGGCAAGCCGTTCACGCGGCCGCGCGCGTGGGACCCGGACGCGATGGCCAGCATCTCCACCCACGACCTGCCGACGGTCTCCGGCTGGCTGGCGGGGGAGCACGTCCGGGTCCGGGCCGAGCTGGGCCTGCTGGACCGCGGGGTCGAGGCGGAAGAAGAAGCGGCCGCCGCCGAGCGGAAGGCGCTGTTCGAACTCGTTGCGCGGGAAGGGATCCCGGCTGAAGACCCGGTCGTCGCGCTGCACACGCTGCTGGCCTCGGCCGCGTCCCGGCTCGTGCTGACGTCGCCGGCCGACGTGGCGGGCCAGGTGCGGCAGCCGAATCTGCCCGGAACGGTCGACCAGTACCCTAACTGGCGGATTCGCCTTCCCGTCAGCGTCGACGGCTTCTTCACCGCGAAGGGGGTCCGTGCCGCGGTCGCGCCGCTGGCGGCGGCCCGCCCGCTGCCCCGGTAACGACCACCCCGCGGCGCACGACCCCCGGTGACACGCGTCCCCGGACGCCCCGGTACGACCCAAGCTCGAGGAGACCCCAGTGCGGCCCTGGCCAGGAACGCCCTACCCGCTCGGCGCGACCTACGACGGAGTCGGGACGAACTTCGCCCTGTTCTCCGAGGTCGCCGAGCGGGTCGAACTGTGCCTGTTCGACGCCGAGGGCAAGGAAACGCGGCACGCGCTCGAAGAGGTGGACGGCTTCGTCCACCACGGCTACCTGCTCAACGTCGGGCCCGGGCAGCGGTACGGGTTCCGGGTGCACGGCCCGTACGACCCGAAGCGCGGCCTGCGCTGCAACCCGAACAAGCTGCTCATCGACCCGTACGCGAAGGCCGTCTCGCACGGCGTGAAGTGGGACGAGTCGCTGTTCGGCTACCAGTTCGAGAACCCGGACGAGCGCAACGACGACGACTCGGCGGGCCGGGTGCCGTACTCGCTGGTGGCGAACCCGTTCTTCGACTGGGGCAACGACCGCCAGCCGAAGCGGCCGTACAACGAGACGGTCATCTACGAGGCGCACGTCAAGGGCATGACCGTGCATCACCCGTTCGTGCCCGAAGCGCTGCGGGGCACCTACGCCGGTCTCGCGCACCCCGCCGTGGTGGAACACCTGCAGAAACTCGGGGTGACGGCGGTGGAACTGCTGCCGGTGCACCAGTTCGTCACCGACCACGGGCTGGCGGAGAAGGGCCTCACGAACTACTGGGGCTACAACACGATCGGTTACTTCGCGCCCCACGACTCGTACGCGGCGATGCCCGGCGAGGGCGGCCAGGTCCAGGAGTTCAAGGGCATGGTCAAGGCCTTCCACGAGGCCGGCATCGAAGTGATCCTCGACGTGGTTTACAACCACACCGCGGAGGGCAACCACCTCGGGCCGACGCTGTCGATGCGGGGCATCGACAACGAGGCCTACTACCGGCTGGTGGAGGGGGAGCCCGAGTACTACATGGACTACACCGGCACCGGGAACTCCCTGAACGTGCGCAACCCGCACACCCTGCAGCTGATCATGGACTCGCTGCGGTACTGGGTGACGGAGATGCACGTCGACGGCTTCCGCTTCGACCTCGCTTCGGCGCTGGCGCGCGAGTTCTACGACGTCGACCGGCTGTCGACGTTCTTCGACCTGGTGCAGCAGGACCCGATCGTCAGCCAGGTGAAGCTGATCGCCGAGCCGTGGGACGTCGGTCCCGGTGGCTACCAGGTCGGCAACTTCCCGCCGCTGTGGACGGAGTGGAACGGGCAGTTCCGCGACACCGTCCGGGACTTCTGGCGGGGCGAGCCGTCGACGCTGGGCGAGTTCGCGTCGCGGATCACCGGCTCGTCCGACCTCTACCAGGACGATGGCCGCCGCCCGTTCGCGTCGATCAACTTCGTCACCGCGCACGACGGCTTCACACTGCGGGACCTGGTGTCCTACAACGAAAAGCACAACGAGGCCAACGGCGAGGACGGCCGCGACGGCGCCGACGACAACCGCTCGTGGAACTGCGGCGTCGAAGGCGAGACCGACGATCCCGAGGTGCTCGCCCTGCGCGCCCGGCAGCAGCGCAACATGCTGGCGACGCTGATGCTGTCCCAGGGCGTGCCGATGATCCTGCACGGCGACGAGTTCGGCCGCACCCAGCAGGGGAACAACAACGTCTACTGCCAGGACTCGGCACTGTCCTGGATGGACTGGGAGCTGGCCAAGGAGAACACGGACCTGGTGAAGTTCACCGGCGGGCTGGGCGCGTTCCGGCACAAGCACCCGGTGTTCCGCCGCCGCCGGTTCTTCCAGGGCGGCCCGGTCGGCAAGGGCGCGAAGCTCGGCGACATCGCCTGGTTCACCCCGGCCGGCGAGGAGATGACCGAGCAGAACTGGGACGACGCCTTCGGCAAGGCGGTCGTCGTCTTCCTCAACGGCAAGGCGATCCCGGACCTCGACCAGCGCGGGATGACGGTCGAGGACGACTCGTTCCTGCTCGCCTTCAACGCGCACTACGAGGACATCGACGCGACACTGCCGGGCAACGGTTACGGCCACTCCTGGACCGTCGTCGTCGACACCGCGACCGGCGAGGTGGAGCCCGCCGACGCGAAGCCGATCGAGGGCGGCGGCCAGTTCACCCTCCCCGCCCGGTCCCTGATCGTCCTGCAGCGAACGGAGCCCGAATGACGGTGCCGGAGTCGACGTACCGGGTGCAGCTGCGCCCCGAGTTCACCTTCGCCGACGCGGCCGGCATCGCCGGGTACCTGCGTGACCTCGGCGTCGGCGCGCTGTACGCGTCGCCCGTGCTGGACGCCGCGCCGGGCTCGACCCACGGCTACGACGTCGTCGACCCGACGCGCGCGCGGCCCGAGCTGGGCGGCGAGGCGGCCCGGCGGGAGCTCGGCGAGCTGCTGAAGGAACTCGGGCTGGGCCTGGTCGTCGACATCGTGCCGAACCACATGTCGGTCGAGGTGCCGAAGGCGAACCGCTGGTGGTGGGACGTGCTGAAGCACGGCCGCGGCTCGGAGTTCGCCCCGTACTTCGACATCGACTGGGATCGCGGCCCGATCCTGCTGCCGGTGCTGGGCGACGACGACGCCGTCGCGGAGCTGTCGGTCGAGGACGGCGAGCTCGTCTACTACGACCACCGGTTCCCGCTGGCCCCCGGCACGGAAGGCGGGACGCCGCAGGAGGTCCACGAGCGCCAGCACTACCGCCTGGCCGGCTGGCGCCGCGGCAACGCGGAGCTGTCCTACCGCCGGTTCTTCGACATCACGAACCTCGCCGCGGTCCGCGTCGAGGACCCGACGGTGTTCGCGGCGACGCACGGCGAGGTGCTGCGCTGGGTGGCCGACGGCGACGTCACCGGCCTGCGCGTCGACCACCCGGACGGCCTCGCCGACCCTGGCGGCTACTTCCGGCGGCTGCGGGAGAACGCCCCGGGCGCGTGGATCGTGGCGGAGAAGATCCTGCACCCGGGCGAGCCGCTGCCGCAGAGCTGGCCCGTCGACGGCACCACCGGCTACGACGCGCTGCGCGAGATCGCCGGCGTCTTCGTCGACCCGGCGGGGGAGCCCGGCTTCACCGAGCTGGCCACCGAGCTGGGCGTGAAGACCGGCTACCACCGCGTCGAGGCCGAAGCCCGGCGGCTGGTCACCGACCGCATCCTCGTCGCCGAGGTCCGCCGGATCGCGGCGCTGCTGCGGGACGTCGAGACCGAGGCTGCCCGGCAGGCGGTGGCCGAGACCATGGTCGCCTTCCCCGTCTACCGCTCCTACCTGCCCGAAGGCGCGGCGAACTGGGCCGCCGCCATCGAAGGCGCGCGCCAGGCGCGGCCCGACCTCGGGAAAGCGCTCGACGCCCTCGACGCGCAGGTCCGCGCCGAGCCGGACGGCGAACTGGCCACCCGGATCCAGCAGACGTCCGGCATGGTCGTCGCCAAGGGCACCGAGGACACGACCTTCTACCGCTACACCCGGTTCGCCGCGCTCAACGAGGTCGGCGGCAACCCGGACCGGTTCGGCCTCGGCGTCGAGGAGTTCCACCGGCTGGCCGCCGAGCGCGAGGCCGGCCACCCCGCGGCGATGACGACACTGACCACGCACGACACCAAGCGCTCGGAGGACACCCGCGCCCGGATGGCCGTGCTGGCCGAGCTGCCCGGCGAGTTCGCCGGGGCGGTCCGCCGCTGGACCACCCGCCGCGGGATCGCCGAGCCGTCGCTGAACCTCCTCGCGTGGCAGACGCTGGTCGCGACCTGGCCGATCGAGCCGGCCCGGCTGCGGGACTACCTCGACAAGGCGGCCAAGGAAGCCAAGCTCCGCACCAGCTGGACCGACCACGACGAGAAGTTCGAGGCCGACGTCGCCGCCTGGCCCGAGGACGTCACGAGCGACGCCGAGCTGGCCAGGGACGTTGCCGAGTTCGTCGCCCGGATCGAGCGGCCGGGCTGGGTGAACTCCCTCGGCCAGAAGCTGGTGCAGCTGACCGCGCCCGGCGTCCCGGACGTCTACCAGGGCACCGAGCTGTGGGACTTCTCCCTGGTCGACCCGGACAACCGGCGCCCGGTCGACTACGCGGCCCGCCGCGAGATCCTGGCCCGGATCACCGGCGGCGAGCTGCCCGACGTCGACCCCTCGGGCGCGGCGAAGCTGCTGGTGGTGCACCGGGCGCTGCGGCTGCGGCGGGAACACCCCGCGCTCTTCCACGGCTACCGGCCCCTGCGGGCCGAAGGGCCCGCGGCGGAGCACTGCCTCGCCTTCACGCGCTCGGCCGACCTGGCCGTGGCGGTGACCCGCCTGCCGATCGGCCTCGACGCCGCCGGCGGCTGGCGCGACACCGTGCTGCCGCTGCCCGGCGGCGTCTGGACCGACGTCCTGACCGGCCGCGAGGTCACCGGTGACCTGGCCACCCTGTTCGAGCGGTACCCCGTCGCGTTGCTGGTCCGAGGAGACGCATGAGGTTCAGCGTGTGGGCCCCGTCGGCCCGCCGGGTCCGGCTGAGCGCCGACGCCGGCGTGCGCGAGATGACCGCCGGTGACGGCGGCTGGTGGCACGCCGACGCCGACGGCGTCAACTACGCCTTCCTGCTGGACGACGACGAGAAGCCGCTGCCCGACCCGCGGTCGCGGTGGCAGCCCCACGGCGTCCACCAGGAGTCGCGCGTCTACGACCACGCCGAGTTCGAGTGGACGGACGACGCGTGGCACGGGCGGCAGCTGCCCGGCGGCGTCCTCTACGAGCTGCACGTCGGCACGTTCACCGAGGGCGGCACCTTCGACCCGGCGATCGACCGGCTCGACCACCTCGTGGACCTCGGCATCACGCACGTCGAGCTGCTGCCGGTCAACTCCTTCGACGGCACCGCCGGCTGGGGCTACGACGGCGTCCTCTGGGGCGCGGTCCACGAGCCCTACGGCGGGCCGGACGGCTTCAAGCGGTTCGTCGACGCCGCCCACGCGCGCGGCCTGGCCGTCGTGCTCGACGTCGTCTACAACCACCTCGGGCCGTCGGGGGCCTACCTCGACCGGTTCGGGCCGTACTTCGCCGGGCAGAACGACTGGGGTCCGGGCCTCAACCTCGACGGACCGGGCTCCGACGAGGTCCGGCGGTACGTGATCGACAACGCGCTGAGCTGGTTCCGCGACTTCCACGTCGACGCGCTGCGCCTCGACGCGGTGCACGCGCTGCTCGACCGGCGGGCCGTCCACCTGCTCGAACAGCTCGCCACCGAGACCGAGGCCCTGTCGGCGGCGCTGAACCGGCCGCTGACGCTGATCGCCGAGTCAGACCTCAACGACCCGAGGCTGGTCACGCCCCGCGAGCGCGGCGGGTACGGCCTGCACGCGCAGTGGTCGGACGACTTCCACCACGCGCTGCACGTCAAACTCACCGGCGAGGAGACGGGCTACTACACCGACTTCGCCGCGCAGGACGCGATCGAGCGGGTGCTGCGCGAGGTGTTCTTCCACGCCGGGACCTGGTCGTCGTTCCGCGAGCGCACCCACGGCCGCCCGGTCGACACCCGGACCGTCCCCGGCCACCGCTTCCTCGGCTACCTGCAGAACCACGACCAGATCGGCAACCGCGCGACCGGCGACCGGCTGTCCGCGACGGTCGCACCGGGCCGGCTGGCCTGCGGCGCCGCGATCCTCTTCTGCTCGCCGTTCACGCCGATGGTGTTCATGGGGGAGGAGTGGGCCGCGAGCACGCCGTGGCAGTTCTTCGCCTCCTTCCCGGACCCGGAGCTGGCCGAGGCGGTCCGCACGGGCCGCCGTCGCGAGTTCTCCCGGCACGGCTGGGGCGAATCGGACGTGCCGGACCCGATGGACCCGGCCACCGTCGAACGCTCGCGGCTGGACTGGGCCGAGCCGGAGCGTCCCGGTCACCGGGAGGTGCTGGCGCTGTACCGTGCGTTGATCCGGCTGCGCCGGGAGCGGCCCGAGCTGGCCGACCCGTCGGTCGCGGACCTGCGCGTCGACTCCGCGCCGGACGGGTCCTGGCTCGTGCTGCACCGCGGCGCGCTGCGGCTGGCCGTCAACTTCGGCCCCGGCCCGGTGACGTTGCCGCTCGGGACGGCCGTGTCGCTGCTCACGTGGGGAGAGGCCACGGTGGACGGTGGGGCCGCGCACCTGCCCCCGGACACCTTCGTCGTAGCCGAAACGACACCCTGACAGCGGTTGCCTCCGGGTAACTCCTTGGTCATGACGCGCACGGACCACCTTCGATCTGGGACGATTCAGGAATGGCCCTACGACCCTCCGCCGACCACGTCCTCGCCGGTCGCCCCTTCCCGCTCGGTGCCCACCCCGAGGCCGGCGGGGTGCGGTTCGCGATCACGTCCGCCGTCGCGGACGCCGTCGAGCTGTGCCTGATCGACGCCGACGGGTCCGAACGCCGGATCGCGCTCACCGAGCGCACCTTCGGCGTCTGGCACGGCCTGGTGCCCGGGGTGACGCCGGGGCAGCGGTACGGCTACCGGATCCACGGCCCGTACGACCCCGCCCGCGGCCTGCGGTGCAACCCGCACAAGCTGCTCCTCGACCCGTACGCCCGGCAGATCACCGGCGGGCTCACCGACCTGCGCGCGGCCCAGGGCTTCACCGGCGACCCGGAGCGCGGCCCGATGTCCACTGTGGACTCCCTGGGCAGCGTGCCGCTGTCGGTGGTCGCCTCGCCGGGCGGCCCGGACACCGGCATCAAGCCGGAGGTGCCGTTCGAGGAGGCGGTGGTCTACGAGCTGCACGTCAAGGGGTTCACCCAGCGGCACCCGTTCATCCCGGAGGCGCTGCGCGGCACCTACCTCGGCCTGGCCCACCCGGTGGCGATCGAGTACCTGACCCGGCTCGGCGTCACCTCCGTGGAGCTGCTGCCGGTGCACTCGTTCCTCGACGAGCCGTCGCTGATCCGCGCGGGGCGGCACAACTACTGGGGCTACTCGCCGCTCGGCTTCTTCGCGCCGCACGCCGCCTACGCCAGCGAACCCGGCCACGAGGTCGAGGAGTTCCGGCTGATGGTGGCCGCCCTGCACGCGGCCGGCATCGAGGTGATCCTCGACGTCGTGTTCAACCACACCTGCGAAGGCGGGCCGGACGGGCCGACGCTGAGCTTCCGCGGGCTGAACGCGCCGGTGTACTACCTGCACACCGAGCGCGGGCACATGGCCGACATCACCGGCTGCGGCAACACCCTGGAGGCCGGGTCCCCGACCGTGGTGCGGCTGGTCACCGACTCGCTGCGGTACTGGACGCAGGAGCTCGGCGTCGACGGCTTCCGGTTCGACCTGGCCAGCACGCTCGGGCGGCCCCGCGGCGGCGTGTTCGACCGCAACTCGACGATGCTCACCGCGATCACCACCGACCCGGTGCTCTCGCGCTGCAAGCTGATCGCCGAGCCGTGGGACGCGACCGGCGAGGGCTACCGCGTCGGCGACTTCGGCGCCCAGTGGGCGGAATGGAACGGCCGCTACCGCGACACCGTCCGCGACTTCTGGCGCGGCGCGACCGGCGTGCGCGACCTCGCCTACCGGCTGTCCGGTTCGTCCGACCTGTACGACCACAACCTGCGGCGGCCGTGGCAGTCGATCAACTTCGTCACCGCGCACGACGGCTTCACGCTGCGGGACCTGGTGTCCTACAACGAAAAGCACAACGAGGCCAACGGCGAGGACAACCGCGACGGCGGCAACGACAACCGCTCGTGGAACCACGGCGCCGAAGGCGACACCGCCGACCCGGGGATCCGGGAGCTGCGGGCGCGGCAGGTGCGCAACCTGTTCGCCACGCTGCTGCTGTCCACCGGCACCCCGATGCTCACCGCGGGCGACGAGTTCTGGCGGACCCAGCGCGGCAACAACAACGCGTACTGCCTCGACGACGAGACGTCCTGGTTCGACTGGACGCCGGACGACCCCGAGGCCGAGGCCATGCTCGCCTTCGCGCGCCGGGTCGTGCGGCTGCGGGCGAGCAGCCCGGCGCTGCGGCAGCCGGAGTTCTTCGAAGGCCGGACCACGCCCACCGGCAAGCCGGACCTGATCTGGTTCCGCCCGGACGGCGAGGAGTTCGGCGAGAGCGACTGGTTCGAGGACCGCCACACGCTCGGCATGTGGATCGACGGCTCGAACAGCCAGGCCCGCAACCGCGAGGGCGAACTGGTGTCCGACCACTCGTGGCTGCTGTGGCTGCACGCCGGCGACGCGCCGGCCGAGGTCGTCCTGCCCGGCCGGGAGTACGGCGAGACGTTCAAGCCGACCCTCGACACGAGCACGGCGGACGGCAGCCCGGCCAACCCGGGTGCGCTGGAAGCCAAGAGCCGGCTGACGCTCCAGTCCCGCTCCCTGCTCCTGCTCCGGGCCCCGCGCCTGGCCGCCGAGCCCCAGCCCGAGCCCTACTGACCCGCACCGCCCGGACGACACGCGTACTCAGCCGGACGACTCGCGTACTCAGCCGGACGACTCGCGTACTCAGCCGGACGACTCGCGTATCCAGCCGGACGACACGGGCGGGAACCGGGCGGGCCGTCGTGTCGTCCGGCCAGGTACGCGTGTCGTCCATCTGCGTACGCGTGTCGTCCGCCCAGGTACGCGTGTCGTCCGTTCGGGTACGCGTCGTGGCCGTTCGGGTCCGCGTGTCGAGCGGGCCGGTTCGCCCCGGGTTGTAACCTCCCGGTCATTCGCCGGAAATTCCTTGCGGCGAAAGCGTTTCGTCCGCGGATGGCTGGGTACACCGGAAGAGAACCCTGCCTCGTGGGCGCTTGATCGAGTCAGGCAGACTGTCGCCGTCTGCGTCCAACCGACACACCGAGGGGCGTTGCCCATGACCGGCCGGCTCGGCATCGACGACGTCTCCCCCAGCGTGAGCTGCGGCCGGTATCCGGCCAAAGCCGTTGTGGGGGAACACATCCCGGTCTTCGCGACCGTCTGGCGGGAAGGCCACGACGCCGTCGCGGCCACCGTCGCGTGGCGCGGCCCGGACGACCGGCTGACGCGCCAGACGCGGATGGCGCCGCGTGGCTCCGATCACCCGGACGAGTTCTCCGCGGTGATCGTCCCCGACACCACCGGCATGTGGACCTTCCGCATCGACGCGTGGGGCGATCCCTGGGCGACGTGGGAGCACAACGTCGAGGTGAAGGTCGCCGCCGGGCAGGGCCCCGAAGACCTCGCGAACGACCTCGAGAACGGCGCCCGGCTGCTGGAGCGCGTCTCCCGCCGCCCGGACCGCCGGGCGGAGAAGGCGCTGCTGACCGGCGCGCTGACCGCGTTGCGCGACGAAGGCCGCAGCCTCGCCGAACGCGTCGGGCCCGCGCTCTCGCCCGAGGTCCGCCAGCTCATGCACGAGTTCCCGGTGCGCGAGCTGATCACCAAGGGCAAGCCGCACAAGGTGTGGGTCGACCGCAGGCGCGCCGCGTACGGCTCCTGGTACGAGCTGTTCCCGCGCTCCACCGGCGGGCTCGACGCCGAGGGCAAGCCCGTGCACGGCACCTTCGCCACCGCCGCGGCCGCGCTCGACCGCGTCGCCAAGATGGGCTTCGACGTCGTCTACCTCCCGCCGATCCACCCGATCGGCCGGGTGAACCGCAAGGGGCCCAACAACACCCTCGACGCGACCCCGGACGACGTCGGCTCGCCGTGGGCGATCGGCTCCGACGAGGGCGGCCACGACGCCATCCACCCCGACCTCGGCACCTTCGAAGACTTCGACGCCTTCGTGGCCCGCACCGAAGAGCTGGGCATGGAGGTGGCGCTCGACTTCGCGCTGCAGGCCGCGCCCGACCACCCGTGGACGCTGAAGAACCCGGAGTTCTTCACCACCCGCCCGGACGGCTCGATCGCGTACGCGGAGAACCCGCCGAAGAAGTACCAGGACATCTACCCGATCAACTTCGACAACGACCCCAAGGGCGTCTACGAAGAGATGCTGCGGGTCATCACGGTCTGGATCGACCACGGGGTGAAGATCTTCCGGGTCGACAACCCGCACACCAAGCCGCCGGACTTCTGGGCCTGGCTGATCCAGTCGGTCAAGGACGCCCACCCGGACGTGCTGTTCCTGGCCGAGGCGTTCACCCGCCCGGCGCGGCTGTGGGGCCTGGCCCGGCTCGGCTTCACCCAGAGCTACACCTACTTCACCTGGCGCACCGGCAAGCAGGAGCTGATCGACTTCGCGATCGACCTGCGGGAGCACTGGAACGAGGGCCGGCCGAACCTGTTCGTCAACACCCCGGACATCCTCCACGAGTCGCTGCAGCGCGGCGGCCCCGGCATGTTCGCGCTGCGGGCGGCGCTCGCGGCGACGCTCTCGCCGACGTGGGGCGTCTACTCGGGGTACGAGCTGTTCGAGCACGTCCCGGTCCGCGAGGGCAGCGAGGAGTACCTCGACTCCGAGAAGTACCAGCTGCGCCCGCGCGACTTCGAGCGCGCGCTCGCCGAAGGCCGTTCCCTGGAGCCGTGGCTGACGAAGCTGAACACCGTCCGGCGGGCGCACCCGGCGTTGCAGCAGATGCGCACCCTGCACTTCCACCACGTCGACAACGACGCGCTGCTGGCCTACTCCAAACAGGACCCGGCCACCGGCGACACCGTGGTCACCGTCGTCACGCTCGACCCGTACGGGCCCCAAGAGGGCACGCTCTGGCTCGACACGGCGGCACTGGGCTTCGAGGCGCACGAGCGGCTGATCGCCCACGACGAGGTCACCGGCGACACCTGGGACTGGGGCCCGGCGAACTTCGTCCGGCTCGAACCCTGGCGAGCGGTGGCCCACGTCGTGTCGGTGAGACGCCGGCTGGCCGGCTGAACACGGAAGGACAGGGACACGAGGGACGAGGTGGAACTCATGGCGGAAGACGCCCGGCCCGACGCGGCTTTGGGGCTGGAGGGAGTGCCGCACACCGGTGAGGCGATCACCGCTGACGGCATGCTCGTGGAACCCCAGGCGGGGGACTTCCGCTCGGCGCAGCAGGCGCCGAGCAACCCGCAGTGGTTCAAGGGCGCGGTGTTCTACGAGGTGCTGGTGCGCGCGTTCGCCGACTCCAACGGCGACGGCACCGGCGACCTGCGCGGGCTGGCCGGCCGCCTGGACTACCTGGCGTGGCTCGGCATCGACTGCCTGTGGCTGCCGCCGTTCTACGCGTCGCCGCTGCGCGACGGCGGGTACGACATCAGCGACTTCCGCGCGGTGCTGCCGGAGTTCGGCAGCGTCGAGGACTTCGTGTTCCTGCTCAACGAGGCCCACCGGCGCGGCATCCGCGTGATCACCGACCTGGTGCTCAACCACACCTCGGACGCGCACCCGTGGTTCCAGCAGTCCCGCAGCGACCCCGACGGCCCGTACGGCGACTACTACGTGTGGAGCGACGACGACTCCCGCTACGCCGACGCGCGGATCATCTTCGTCGACACCGAGACGTCGAACTGGACGTACGACCCGGTGCGCGGCCAGTTCTACTGGCACCGGTTCTTCTCCCACCAGCCCGACCTGAACTACGAGAACGCCGACGTCCAGAACGCGATGATCGACGTCCTGCGGTTCTGGCTCGACCTGGGCATCGACGGGTTCCGGCTGGACGCCGTGCCGTACCTGTTCGAGCAGGAGGGCACCAACTGCGAGAACCTGCCGCGCACGCACGAGTTCCTCAAGCGCTGCCGCAAGGTCGTCGACGACGAGTACCCGGGCCGGATCCTGCTGGCCGAGGCCAACCAGTGGCCCTCGGACGTCGTCGAGTACTTCGGCGACCCGGCGGTCGGCGGCGACGAGTGCCACATGGCGTTCCACTTCCCGCTGATGCCGCGGATCTTCATGGCGGTGCGCCGCGAGTCCCGGTTCCCGATCTCGGAGATCCTCACCCAGACCCCGGAGATCCCCAGCGGCACCCAGTGGGGCATCTTCCTGCGCAACCACGACGAGCTGACCCTCGAGATGGTCACCGACGAAGAGCGCGACTACATGTACGCGGAGTACGCCAAGGACCCGCGCATGAAGGCCAACATCGGCATCCGCCGCCGGCTGGCCCCGCTGCTGGACAACGACCGCAACCAGCAGGAGCTGTTCACCGCGATGCTGCTTTCCCTGCCGGGCTCGCCCGTTCTGTACTACGGTGACGAGATCGGCATGGGAGACAACATCTGGCTCGGAGACCGCGACGCGGTGCGCACCCCCATGCAGTGGACCCCGGACCGCAACGCCGGGTTCTCCGCGTGCGACCCGGGCCGGATCTACCTGCCGGTGATCATGGACCCGGTCTACGGCTACCAGGGCCTGAACGTCGAGGCGCAGTCGAACAACTCGTCGTCCCTGCTCAACTGGACCCGGCGGATGATCGAGGTGCGCAAGCAGCACCACGCGTTCGCCGAAGGCGAGTTCACCGACCTCGGCGGGTCCAACCCGAGCGTGCTGGCCTACAAGCGCCAGTGGCGGCGCCCGGACGGCGGCGAGGACGTCGTGCTCTGCGTGAACAACCTCTCCCGGTTCCCGCAGCCGGTGGAGCTGGATCTTTCCGCGCACCGCGGGTGCACGCCGGTGGAGCTCACCGGCGGGGTGCGGTTCCCCAGCATCGGGGACCTGTCCTACCTGCTGACGCTGCCGGGGCACGGCTTCTACTGGTTCCAGCTGACGAGCCCGGGAGACGAAGGCGAAACGAGGTGAGTCCCTTGTCCGACCCGCGTGGGCTGGTCGACGAACTGGCCGACGACCTGAAGCAGTGGCTGCCGGAACAGCGCTGGTTCGCCGGCAAGGACCGGCCGGTGACCGGCATCCGGCCGCTCGGCGTGACCGAGCTGGTCTCCGGCGATCCGCAGCTGCTGCACGTCGTGATCGAGGTCGCCCAGGACGACCGGCGCGAGCCCTACCAGCTGCTGGTGGGCCGGCGGACGCACCCGCCGGAGATCGCGTCGACCAGCTGGATCGGCGCGGGCGGGGACCTCAACGCCTACGAGGCGTCCGGGGACCTCGACCTCACCGGCGTCCTGCTGGACCTGATGGCCCGCGAGGAGAACGTGGGCTCGCTGATCTTCGAGCACGAGCCCGGCATCGAGCTGGACACCGGCCTGCGCGCCCGGCCGATCACGTCGGAGCAGAGCAACACCTCCCTGGTCTACGGCGGGCAGTACATCCTCAAGCTGTTCCGCAAGCTGACGCCGGGCAAGAACAAGGACCTGCTGCTGCACCGCGCGCTGCAGGGCGTCGGCAGCAAGCACATCGCGCAGCCGCTCGGCTCGATCACCGGCGACCTGGACGGCGAGCCGACCACGGTCGGCATGCTCCAGCAGTTCATCCCGGACGCCGTCGACGGCTGGGCGATGGCCACCACCAGCGTCCGCGACCTGATGGCCGCGCCCGACCTGCACGCCGAGGAGGTCGGCGGCGACTTCGCCGGCGAGGCCGAGCGGCTCGGGCGCGCCGTCGCCGAGGTGCACGCCGACCTCGCCACGGCCCTCGGCACCGAACCGGTCGACGCCGACGAGCTCGAGCGCTCGACGAAGGCGATGCTCGACCGGCTCGACGCGGTCGCCGGCCGGGTACCGGACCTGGCGGCGCACGCCCCGGCGCTGCGGGCGGCGTTCGAGAAGCTGCGCGTGCTGCCCCCCGACTCGGTGACCATGCAGTACATCCACGGCGACCTGCACCTGGGCCAGGTGCTGCGCACGGTCGGCGGCTGGCTGCTGATCGACTTCGAGGGGGAGCCCGCAGCGCCGGTGGAGGAGCGCCACGCGCTCCGGTCGCCGTTGCGCGACGTCGCGGGCATGCTGAGGTCGTTCGACTACGCGGCCCAGCAGATGCTGGTCGGCCAGCCGGACGACCCGGCGCTGGCCGAGCGTGCGCTGGAGTGGTCCGACCGCAACCGGACGGCGTTCTGCGAGGGCTACGCCGCGGTCGCGGCGGACCCGCGAGACCAGGGCGAGCTGCTGCGCGCCTTCGAACTGGACAAGGCGGTCTACGAGGTGGGCTACGAGCACGCGAACCGGCCGGACTGGCTGGGCGTGCCGCTCGCTTCGATCGCCCGGATCACGAGCTGAGAGGGATGACACCGTGAACGCCGTTCCGGAAGGCCTCCCCGCCGCGGCCCCGCCGGCCGCCGACATCGACCGGCTGCTGGCCGGGTCCCACCACGACCCGCACTCGGTGCTGGGCGTCCACCAGGTGCGCGGCGGGTACGCGGCCCGGGCGCTGCTGCCCGGCGCCAAGGCCGTCGCACTGCGCGCGGGCGGGCACCGGTACCCGATGGAGCCGGTGATCGACGCGCTGTTCGCCGTCGCCGTGCCGGAGCACCCCGGTGACTACCGGCTGGAAGTCGAGTACGACGGGCACGCCGTCACCGCCGACGACCCGTACCGCTGGCTGCCCACGGTCGGCGAGCTGGACCTGCACCTGATCGGCGAGGGCCGCCACGAGCGGCTCTGGGAGGCGCTCGGCGCCCACCTCCGGTCGTACGAGACGCCGAACGGCGTCGTCGAGGGGACGTCGTTCGCGGTGTGGGCGCCCAACGCCCGCGGCATCCGCGTCATCGGCGACTTCAACGGCTGGGACGGGCGCGGGCACCCGATGCGCTCGCTCGGCTCGTCCGGGATCTGGGAGCTGTTCGTGCCCGGGGTGGGCGACGGCACCTGCTACAAGTTCCGGATCCTCGGCGCCGACGGGAACTGGCACGAGAAGGCCGACCCGATGGCGTTCGGCACGGAGAAGCCGCCCGCGACGGCGTCGGTGGTCACCCGCTCGGCGTACGAGTGGGAGGACGACGAGTGGATCGCCACGCGTGAGGCGACCGAGTGGGCGGCGGCGCCGATGAGCGTCTACGAGGTCCACCTCGGTTCGTGGCGGCCCGGCCTGGACTACCGGGAGCTGGCCGACCAGCTGGGCGACTACGTCCTCGAAACCGGTTTCACGCACGTGGAGCTGCTGCCGGTTTCGGAGCACCCCTTCGGCGGCTCGTGGGGCTACCAGGTGACGTCGTACTACGCGCCGACGTCCCGCTTCGGCTCGCCGGACGACTTCCGCTACTTCGTCGACCGCCTGCACCAGCGGGGGATCGGCGTGCTCGTGGACTGGGTGCCCGCGCACTTCCCGCGCGACAGCTGGGCGCTGGCCCGCTTCGACGGGACGCCGCTGTACGAGCACGCGGACCCGCGCCGCGGCGAGCAGCCCGACTGGGGCACGCTCGTGTTCGACTTCGGCCGCAACGAGGTGCGCAACTTCCTGGTCGCCAACGCGCTGTACTGGCTCGACGAGTTCCACCTCGACGGCCTGCGAGTCGACGCCGTCGCGTCGATGCTGTACCTCGACTACTCCCGCAAGGACGGGGAGTGGCTGCCCAACCAGTACGGCGGCCGCGAGAACCTGGACGCGGTGAAGTTCCTGCAGGAGCTGAACGCGACCGTCTACAAGCGACACCCGGGTGTCGTGATGGTGGCCGAGGAGTCGACGGCGTGGCCGGGCGTCACGCGGCCGACGCACCTGGGCGGGCTCGGCTTCGGCTTCAAGTGGAACATGGGCTGGATGCACGACACGCTCCGGTACCTGTCGCACGAGCCGATCCACCGCGCGTACCACCACAACGAGATGACGTTCTCGCTCGTGTACGCGTGGAGCGAGAACTTCGTGCTGCCGCTGTCGCACGACGAAGTGGTGCACGGCAAGGGATCCCTGTGGGGCCGGATGCCGGGCGACGCCTGGAACAAGGCGGCCGGGCTGCGCTCGCTGCTGGCGTTCATGTGGGCGCACCCGGGGAAGCAGCTGCTGTTCATGGGCGGCGAGTTCGGCCAGGAAGGCGAGTGGTCGGAGCAGCGGTCGCTGGACTGGCACCTGCTGGAGGAGCCGCTGCACCGCGGCGTGCAGGACCTGCTGCGGTCGCTGAACGCGGTCTACCGGACCTGCCCGGCGCTGTTCAGCCAGGACATCTCGCCGGACGGCTTCCGCTGGATCGACGCGAACGACTCCAGCGGCAACGTGCTGAGCTTCCTGCGCGTCGGCGCCGACGGCTCGCGGCTGGCCTGCGTGGCCAACTTCGCCGGCGTCCCGCACCACGACTACCGCGTCGGCCTGCCGGCGGCGGGCCGCTGGCGCGAGGTGGTCAACACCGATGCCGAGGCCTACGGCGGTTCCGGGGTCGGCAACCTGGGCGCGGTGGAGGCGACGGAGGAGCCGTGGCACGGCCAGCCGGCCTCGGCGGTCCTCCAGCTGCCGCCCGCGGGTGTCCTCTGGCTGCTCGAGGAGAAGAGCCCGGAGGCCGTCGAACTGCCGCTTCCGTGACGGGCGGCCCGGCGGGGCCGGAGAAAAAGACTCCGCCGGGCGCGCGTCGCGGGCTTACCATCGGGGCATGGACGGCGCTGATGGCGTCCTTGCCAACCTGATCCTCTTCGCCGTGGTCTGCCTGGCCCCCACGGTCCTGTTCTGGTGCGCCCTGCGCGTCCCCCGGCTCGTCGGCTGGATCCGGGAGAAGCGCGCGAAGCCGCAACCCCAGGGCCCGCCGATCGAACGCGTCGCCGCCGACCTGCGCCGCGTCCACCGGCTGCTCGCCGGCTACCCCTCCGGCACCCCGGCCGCGCGGCGGTTCGGCACCCGGCAGGCGTACGACGAGCTCCTCACGCAGGCCTGCCGCCAAGTCGGCGTGCCGCACCGGCTCGCCGAGCTGCCCGAGGGGATGGACCGCGAGATCGAACGCCTGCGCGTCGAGCAGTCGCTGCGGGAGCGCGGCCTGGCCGTGCCCTGAGTTGTACGGGACGTGTACGCGCGCGGAGCACGCTCCCGGCATGCGATTCCTCATCGGCTTCGTGACGCTGCTGCTGCTCGGCCTCGCGACACCGGCGCACGCCGCCGCGAGCTTCCCGCGGCTGGACGCGGCGACCGTCGACAGCTATCGGCTCACCGCGGGGGACACCTTCGCCACCTACGCCGGCCGGATCGGGCAGCTGGACAAGAAACTCCCCGCGCGCGGGCTCGCGGAGCTCCTCGGTGACGCCAACCGCAAGGCCCGCCCGCTCTGCCACCCGACGTACCTCGCTTCGACGCTGAAGCCCGCCGGCTTCTGCTGGGAAGACGGGAACGACGACAAGACCAACGACTGGATCCCGCAGGGCCTCACCGGCTCCGGCGACGCGGACCCCGCCACCGGAACCGTCGGGGGCAAGCGCGTCGTCGCGACGTCGTGGCACACACCCGGTGACACCATGGTCCGCCTGTCCTTTGTGGACGCCTCCGGGCTCGGGTACCGGCACGTCCTCCTGGTGGAGCCGACGTCGGACGCGAACTTCGCCGTCGTCGCCGGCCACGGGCACGGCCTGACCTGGTCCGGGAACCTGCTCTACGTCGCGACCACCGGCGGTCTGATCCGCGTCTTCGACACCACGCACTTCTGGAAGGTCGACGACAGCTCCGCGACGGTCGGGCTCGGCAGCGACGGCCGGTACCACGCCGCGTACTACGATTACGCGATGCCGCAGGTCGGCGCGTACTGGTACCCCGGCGGCGGCGCGTGCACGACGGCGACGGGCGCGCGGCCCTGTCTGTCGACGCTTTCCTTCGACCACACCGATTCCACGTTCGTCACCGCGGAGCACGTGCCGGCCGCGGCGGGCGGGCGCGTCCTGAAGTGGCCGTTCTCCGCCGGGCGCCTGGTGACCGCGGCCGACGGTCTGGTGCACGCGAAGGAGGGCTTCTCCTCGCCGGTGTGGGGGATGCAGGGCGCGGTGTCGCGCAACGGGTACTTCGTGTTCACCGGCGTCTGCCCGGAGTACGCCGGCGTGGCCGGCGACCACCCGTCGTGCCTGCACGGCGGGGTCGGCGGCGTGTCGACGTCCCGGTTGCCCGGGCAGGCACCGGTGAACAGCCAGAACCTCTCCTACTGGCCGGCCACGGGCGAGCTGTGGCTGCTCAACGAGCAGCTGCGCGAACGCGTCACCGTGCACGTCCCCTGGACGGCCCTCACCGGCCGGCCGTGACTCACAGCGCGATCTGGGCGAGCCGCCTCTAGGAAACCTGCCCGAGCCGGGCCCGTTCCTGGTCGATCATGTTGAGAGTGCCAAGATCCCGCGTGAACGAGTCTCTGATCTCGTTCAGCCAGGAAGAATACTCGATGGTGGACTCGCCACTCCGGAGCCTGATCGAAATCGATCCGCGGACGCACCTTCGCGCTTCCGCGGATCCGGCTCCGTCGTCGGCGAGCAGAGCGTCGGCCAGGTGTTGCTGCGCCCAAGCCATTCCGCGCCGGTCGTCTACCGCCCGGAACTCCGCAAAGGCGCGTCTGAAGAACTTGCGGGCGGAACTACCGTCACCACGTCGCTGCTTGATCTTTCCCAAGAGGTTCAGGGCGACGGCCCTGGTTCGGCCAGTGCTGATCTTTTCCTCGGCGGCGGCGATGCGCTCCGCCTCGTCAAGCTCGTCCAAGTCGAAGAGGACGCGCGCCAGCGCAGTATGTGCGTACTGGAAGGCAGACTTCGATCCTTTTGAATCGCTCGGGAGACGGCTCAGCGCTCTTCGGAGGATCGACAATCCGTTCTCCGGCTTGCCGGCTTCGCGCCAGGCGTCGGCGAGAACTCTGGCGACGGAGTAGTGGAGCGTTCGATCGGCGTTGACGACCGAGATGCTTTGCAGCGCGGTGATCGCGGAGTTTGCTTCACCGAGTATCAGCTGGCAGTGTGCGTAATGGTAGTAGATCCACGGGTTCTGGTTGTCGTTGTGGATGACGTGCCAATGGCACAGATCTCTCAGCGGGCGGTAATAACCCAGCCGTTTGGCGTCGCCGGCGATCGCTTCGATGATTTCGACGGATTGTGTCGAGTCTCCCGCGGCCTGCGCGTACCGGCCTGAGCGTACCGCGGCAGCCAGGACTCGGGAACTCAATCCTTCCCGGCGGCGCCGCATCAGGGGAGCCTTGGTGAACCGGACCAGGTCGCCCAGGTATGACTTGCGCAGCTCCTCGGGAGTGTCGTTGATCGTGTGTTCGGCGACAAAAGGGTGGACGCTCCAGCCGCCCTTGGTCCGTGCTTCGACCAGGAGCAGGGCCTGAAGATGGCTCAAGGATTTTCCGCGCTCCGACTCTGGAACCGATTTCTGTGCCCCCCGGGAAATCGGCTCGGTGACATCGGGCTGAGCCAGTGAAAACAGCCTGAGAAGCGTCAGTTCGTGCTCCGAGAGCTCGTTCTTGATCTCCGCGAACCAGCTTTCGGTGAGGTGCGTCCGGGTGAGCTCGCCTTCGAGCAGCCGCTGCGGATCTCGGGAGAACCGTGTGACGAGCACGGAGAAGAACCTGATAGCGAGCGGCAATCCGCCTGTCTTGGCGCACAACCGGCGGGTCAAGGCCTTCGTCAGGTCGGAGACTCCGAAGGTGCGCAGGAGTCCGGAGACTTCGGCCGCGGTCCATGGGCGGACGGCGAGCTCAGGGCTGTCGGTCAAGCCGGTCGCGGCCCGGTTGACGATGACGAGATGGCCAGGGCCGCCCTGTGCGTTCGCGGCTTTGATCAGCGGGGAAAAGCTCGACGTGTTCCCGTTGTGGAAGTCGTCGAGGACGAGGAGCGTCCGGCTCAGCCGGAGAATGTTCGTCAGGTGTTTCGACTTCAATCCCGGCGTGAGGTCGGGAGAACTAATGTACTGCGGTGGCAGCCACGCCAGCATCTCGTCGAGGGTGCCGCCCTCGGGCACGTCGTACCAGAGGGCGGAGCGGTGCTCCGGCAGGCGTCGGGAGGAAACGGTGTACTGCGCGACGAGACGGGTCTTCCCGCTTCCGGAAAGTCCACAAAGTGTCGTCATGCCAGCGTGCACGAGGGACTCAGCGATCAGTTCGATCTGGTCCGGCCTGACGACCGAGTCCTGAGAACTGGGTGGCTTGAACAGCTCTTCGATGGCAGGAACCGGCGCGGATTCCGGTTCCTTGTCCTGTTCCCGTAGCCATCGTTCGAGGTGCTTCGAGAACAGTTGACGTAGGTCATCTTCGCCGTTGAACTCGTCGGTGGCCTGTTCCGGGGGCAGTTCTTGGCGGAATGACCTGAGCGCTGCGAACTGATCCGCCTCGATCGCCGACTGAGGAATGTCCCTGGTGGCGAAATAGATCCAGATGTCGGGTCTGCTGGTCTTCCGCCAGGCGTCCCAGGCGAGTCTGAGCTCATGGGCGGTCCCCGACGGGTCCTGGGCGACGGGAGTCCCCAAGCGCGACCAGAAGACGGCCACGATGAGATCGGCCTCGGTGATCCGCATTCGGTTGTCGGCTAGTCCTTGTGGGCCTTGGGCGTGCATTCCGGGGCCGGAGTCAGTACGCCAGTGCCAGACTTCGAGCTCTACGTTCCGCTGCCAATGGTTCGCCTGGTTGATGACGTCGCGGAGGGTCTCGACCTCCATGGAAACATCGTCGGGAGCGACCAGGACGATGCGACACGGAGGTTTTCGGTCGAGCGCTGCCATCGGCTGTCCCCCGTCGTCGGTCGCCATGCGCGGGGCGCGCACTGGTGGTGGCCGGTATCTCAACTCCAGTCGCTACCTCAGTTCGCTAAGTTACACACTGAGAACCGGTCACAGCATCAGCGGTCGTCGACGGCCGCACCGAGACGGCATCGGCAAGTCGCCCGGTCGGCCGACTTGCCGATGCCCCCTGTGCAAGTGTCAAGCCGAGGTCAGAGCGCGATCTCGGCGAGCCGGGCGATGTCGTCGAGCTCGTCGGTGGCGGGGTTGAAGATCAGTTCGTCGGCCCCGAGGTCGCCGAAGGCCTGGACGGCTTCGCGGATCGAATCCGGGGTGGTGCGCACCCCGGAGGCGATGAAGTCGGCCGCGTCGCCCATGTTGCTGTAGTAGTCGCGGACCTTCCCCCGGCCCTTGTCGGGCTCGCTGAGCGCGAAGTACGCGATCGCGACGAGCCGCGGCTCGCCGTCGCGGCCGGCTTCCCGCCAGGCGGCGCGGGCCTGCTCGAACGACCCGGCGACCATCTCGGGCGGCATCGACCCGGCGACGTACCCCTCGCCCCACTTCGCCATCCGCGCCAGTGCCTTCGGCGCGAACCCGCCGAACAGCAGCGGAACCTCGCGGGTGCCGGGCGGCACGGCGGGGTTGTCGCCGCCGCCGACAGGCTTGCCGGTCCACACGTCGCGGTAGACCTCGAGGTCGGCGTCGATCCGCTTGCCGAGCCCCTTCGGGCCGAGGCCGTCGGCGACGAAGTCGTCCTCGCGGCCGCCGATCCCGATGCCGAGGGTGAGCCGGCCGCCGGAGACGCCGTCGATCCCGGCGATCTCCTTCGCCAGCAGCACGGGCGGCCACACGGTGCCGAGCAGGACGTTGCTGACCAGTCCGATCGTTTTGGTGGCGCCGGCCGCGGCGGCGAGCGCGACGGTGTCCATCACGCCGGGGTAGGCGATCCGGCCGACGGTGCCGAGCGTCGAGAACCCGGCCTCTTCGGCGTTCGCCGCCCAGGTCGGGATGACGTCGGGGCGCATGTCACGGACCTGGTTCGGCAGTCCGATACCGATCTTCACGGGGACCCTTTCGGGGAGTAGGTGATCTTGACTCCCAAGATCCCCGAAAACGGAGAACCCCGCCACCACTTGAGCCGTGGTGGCGGGGATCTTCGGTGTCCCGCAAGGAAAAGGTCAGTCCAGGTAGTCCCGCAGGACCTGCGACCGCGACGGGTGACGCAGCTTCGACATCGTCTTCGACTCGATCTGCCGGATGCGCTCACGGGTCACCCCGTACACCTGGCCGATCTCGTCGAGCGTGCGCGGCTGGCCGTCGGTGAGGCCGAAGCGCAGCCGGACCACGCCCGCCTCGCGCTCGGACAGCGTCTGCAGCACCGACTGGAGCTGGTCCTGCAGCAGGGTGAACGACACCGCGTCGACCGCGACGACCGCTTCGGAGTCCTCGATGAAGTCGCCGAGCTGGGAGTCGCCCTCGTCGCCGATCGTCTGGTCCAGCGAGATCGGCTCGCGCGCGTACTGCTGGATCTCCAGGACCTTCTCCGGGGAGATGTCCATTTCCTTCGCGAGCTCTTCCGGGGTCGGCTCGCGGCCGAGGTCCTGGAGCAGCTCGCGCTGGATGCGGCCCAGCTTGTTGATGACCTCGACCATGTGCACCGGGATGCGGATGGTGCGGGCCTGGTCGGCCATCGCGCGGGTGATCGCCTGGCGGATCCACCACGTGGCATACGTCGAGAACTTGTAGCCCTTGGTGTAGTCGAACTTCTCCACCGCGCGGATCAGGCCGAGGTTGCCCTCCTGGATGAGGTCCAGGAACGCCATGCCGCGGCCGGTGTAGCGCTTGGCCAGCGACACCACGAGCCGGAGGTTCGCCTCCAGCAGGTGGTTCTTGGCGCGCTCGCCGTCACGCACGATCCACTTGAGATCGCGGCGCATCTGGGTGACGAGCTTCTCGCCCTCCTCCTCGGCGGTGCGCACGCGCTCGGCGGCGTAGAGCCCGGCCTCGATCCGCTTGGCGAGCTCCACCTCCTCCTCCGCGTTCAGCAGCGCGACCTTGCCGATCTGCTTGAGGTAGGCACGCACGGAGTCGGCGGACGCGGTCAGCTCGGCGTCCTTGCGCGCCTGGCGCAGCGCCTCCGACTCCTCCTCGTCCCAGACGAAGTCCGGGTTGTCGGAGCTCTTGGCGGCCGCCTTGTCCGCCGCGGCCCCGCGACGGCGCTGCGCCGGGGTCTCCTCGTCGGACTCGTCGTCGTCATCGTCGTCGGCCGAGTCGGCGTCCGGCTCGTCGTTGACCGTCTCGTCGACCACGTCGACCTCGACCTCTTCCAGGTCCGACAGGTCGGGCGTGTCGAGTTCGACGTCCTCGAGGTCGGCGGGGCCGTCCGGCTCGCCGTCTTCGGTCTTCGCGCCCTTGGTCGCGGGCTTCTTCGCCGGTGCCTTCTTGGCCGGAGCCTTCTTGGCAGTGGTGGTCTTGCGGGCCGCTGGCTTCGCCGTCCCGGTGGCTGCCTCTTCGGCCGGCTCGCCGGCTGCGGTCGCTGTCTTCGTCCCGCCTCGGGTTGCGGTTCTTGCGGCTGCCACTTACGCCCTTTCGCAGCGGTCGATCATGACGAGCAACGGCCCGGGGCCATTGCTGCCTCACATTCGGGGATCACGCCTCGGCCTGCGGTTTTGGCCTCCGCAGCCGTGGGCCGTGTTCCATTGTAACGACGGTACGCGCATGCGTCGCGAAGCGATCACCCTCCCGCCCGCCGCGGGTGCCCGATCCGCGGTGCGATCGGGGCCGGATCAGTGCCGGATCAGTGCTGGATGCCCTCGGCCGCGGCCGCCGCGGCGCCGACGATCCCGGCGTTGTTCTGCAGCGTCGCGACCAGCACGGGAGTGCGGATGTCCAGCAGCGGCACCCATTTCTCGGCCTTCTTGCTGACCCCGCCGCCGACGATGAACAGGTCCGGCCAGATGAGGTTCTCCAGCACGGTCAGGTAACGGTGCACGCGCTTGGCCCATTCGGGGTAGGACAGGCCCTCGTTGTCCTTCACCGAAGCGGCCGCGCGCTTCTCGGCGTCGTGGCCGTCGATCTCCAGGTGGCCGAACTCGGTGTTCGGGACGAGCTTGCCGTCCTGGAACACCGCGCTGCCGATGCCGGTGCCGAAGGTGAGCAGCGCGGTCACGCCCTTGCGCGCGACCGGGTCGCCGAAGCGGATCTCGGCCATGCCCGCCGCGTCGGCGTCGTTGAGCATCGCGATCTGGTCGACGCCGCGGCCGAGCCGCTTGGCGAACAGCGCGTCGGCGTCGGTGCCGATCCACTGCTTGTCGATGTTCGCCGCGGTGTGCGCGACGCCCTTCTTCACGACCGCCGGGAGCGTCACGCCGACCGGGCCGTCCCAGCCCGCCTGCGTCACGATGTCGTGCACGACGTCGGCCACCGCCGACGGGGTGGACGGCTTCGGCGTTTCGATCCGGATCCGGTCGCCGATGAGCTGTCCCTTGTCCAGGTCGACCAAGGCGCCCTTGATCCCGCTGCCGCCGATGTCGATGCCGAAACCTCGGCGGGTCGCCTCCACCACGGACGTGGTCCCTTCTCGCACGATTCAGAAGCCTGCCTCGGAGACTTTAACCGGATGTGGTGACATGTCGGACGTGGGAGTTGACGAGTCGTTGCTGAAAAGCGTCGCGGTGCAGGTCGCGACGGACGCCGCCGGGCTGGTCCGCGAGGCCTGGGAGGGCATGGCCGCCGGCCGTTCCGTCGCGGTCGGGACCAAGTCCGGGGACACCGACGTGGTGACCGCGGTCGACCACGAGTCCGAACGGCTCGTGCGGGACCGGCTGGCCGCGCTGCGGCCGGGGGAGCCGGTGCTCGGCGAGGAAGGCGGCGGTGCCGCGGGCGACGGCGTCACGTGGGTGGTCGACCCGATCGACGGGACGGTCAACTTCCTCTACGGCCTGCCGTGGTTCGCGGTGTCGGTGGCGGCCCAGGTCGGTGGGGTGTCGGTGGCCGGCGCGGTGGTGGAGCCGGCGAGCGGCCGGGTCTGGTCCGCGGCTCGCGGGCAGGGCGCGTACCTGGACGACAGGCGGCTGGCGGTGTCGGCGCCCGAGCGGCTGGAGCTGACGCTGGTCGGTACCGGTTTCGCGTACTCACCGGAGCGGCGGACGCGCCAGTCGCGCTTCGCGGCGGAGCTGCTGGGCCGGGTCCGCGACATCCGCCGCAACGGAGCGGCGTCCCTGGACCTGTGCGCGGTGGCGGCGGGCTGGCTGGACGGCTACGTGGAGCACGGCCTCCACCGCTGGGACTGGGCGGCGGGAGCCCTGATCGCGGCCGAGGCGGGCGCGGAGGTGCTCCTGCCGGGCTCGGCCCCGGACTTGGGGACGGACGCGACGTACGCGGCGGCGCCTTCGATCGCGGAGCCGTTGCGGGAGGTTTTGGGGGACTGCGGGGCCGCGGAGGTCTGAGGTTCCCGGTGACCGGGAATGGGCGGCTTGCGTGCCGGGAGGGTCGGTTCGCGTGCCTGGGCGGACGACTCGCGTGCCTGGATGGACGACTCGCGTGCCTGGCCGGACGACTCGCGTACCTGGGCGGACGACTCGCGTATCTGGAGGGTCGGCTCGCGGGTCAGCGGATGCCGCTTAGCGCGGGCCGCTCAGCACTCCACGTCGCGGGCCGAGGCCAGCAGGGTCTGGTCGATGACCGGGGCCTTCGCTCCCGCCGACTGCTCGTTGCTGCCGCCGCCCTGGTGGGCCTTGGACCAGTCGGCGAGCTGGGTCAGGATCTGGCGGGCTTCCGCGCGGGGCCGCAGGTCGCCGAACAGCGTGCCGGTCACCAGGTCGACGCTCGCGTCCTTGCGGTTGTCCTGGACCAGCTCGGCGCACGGGACCACCAGGCTGAGCGTCCGGGCGGCGGTGAAGCCGTTCTCGCCGAAGCGGATCTGGCCGCGGCACTTGGCCTCGCGGCCCTCGTAGGCGGGGTCGTTGGCCGGTTCGCCGGCGCCCGTGAAGCCGAGCTCCTTCAGCGACGTGGTGGCGATGCCGCCCTGGCCGCGGGTGCTCGACGCGTTGAGGACCTTCACCGCGACCTTGTCGGGCGGCACCGGAGCGCGGTTGTCGAGGGCGCCGTGCGGGAGGGTGCTGAACGTGACACCCGGTGGCGGGCTGGGGGGCGGGTCGCAGCGGACGGCCTCGTCGACGTCGCCCTTGCCGATGGCCGCGTTCACCCAGACGATGATCGCGCCGAGGGCGAGCACGCCGATGACGATCAGCGCCGGCAGCGGCTTGTGCTTGCGATACGGCCGCGCCCCACGGTCCCCGATGCCGTTCCCCGACGCCACCCGTCCGTCCCTTCCCGAGCACCGAAACTCCGCCGGTGCGCACGCCACCGTCGTGGCCGATCAGCCTAGGCGCTGCGGCCGGCGTGCACCGTTCCGGGTCACCCCGCCGGTTTCCGTGCCCTGCCTGCGGTACCGGGCCTTGGCCCGGCACCGATCCCCGTCCGGTGATCGCACCACGGCGGAGCCGGCCGGGGCAAGCGGACACCGGCCCGGCGTGAAGTTCTCCACCCGGGGGCAACCCGAACGGACGACGACACGTCTTACCTGCGGGTTCCCCCTGTCGGGTGACGATTCCCCGGCAATGTCTGACTCGTTGCAGAACCCGCAGAGCGGTGAGCTACCCTTCCCGGGCTCCGGCCGCAGGAAGAGGCGCGAAAAGAAGAGACCTCGGTCACTTCGGCCGTCGGGCACAAACGAGGGCCCTGGAACGTTGACCAGCGGCACGGCGGACTCACGGGCGCACCCGGGGGTCCGGGAAAACGACTACACAAGCTGATCGCAGGGGTGAGGGACACATGGCTACCGACTACGACGCTCCGCGCCGCAGCGAAGCCGACGAGCTGGCCGAAGACTCGTTGGAGGAGCTCAAGGCCCGGCGGAACGAGAACCAGTCCGGCGTCGTCGACGTCGACGAGGACGCGACCGCCGAGAACTTCGAGCTGCCGGGTGCCGACCTTTCCGGGCTTTCCGGTGAGGACATGACCGTGAAGGTGGTGCCGAAGCAGGCGGACGAATTCACCTGCTCCGTGTGCTTCCTGGTGCACCACCGCAGCCGGCTGGCCGAGGACAACGGCGGACGCCTGATCTGCCGCGACTGCGCCTGACGCGGCGGGGTTCTCGGACAGGGTTCAGGGGACGAACAGACGCGACGGAGAGCCTCGAGGACTCTGCTCGACAGGCAGTGTTCGAAAGCAGTGAGGGGGAGGCTCGAAGCGCGCTGGGGACAAGGGGGCCGGCCGGCAGGCCGGCCCCCTTCCCATGTCCAGGGTCAGGCGTTCCGGATCAGCTCGGCGACCCGCTCGGGGTGCCGGGTGCTGAACAGCCAGTACGGCGTCGGGTCGGCCGCGTCGGTGAGCCGGACCCGCACGACCGGGCCGACCCAGCCGCGGTGCAGCACGTACGCGGCGGGGTCGCCGTCGCGGCCGAGGGCCTTGCGCTTGGCGTCCTTGTCGAAGATCTCCACCTCGCCGGCGTAGCGCAGCGGCAGGTGCGCGTCGCCGACCCAGAGTTCCGGCTCGTCACCGCCGGTGACGCGGATCTTCGACCGGCCCAGCGACAGCAGCAGCGCCACGACGACCGGCAGCGCGATCACGTACGGCAGCCACGCCCGGACCCCCGGGTACCCGAGGTCGATCTCGGCGGCCAGCAGGACCGCGCCCAGCACCGGCAGCGGCCAGCCCCACCACGGGACGTAGAGCCGCTCGGAGTGCCGGACCGCGGCACTCGCGGCCGTCTTCGCAGATTCACCCACGGGTAGAGAGTAATCTCGCCGCCCGTGTCCAGCGTTCAGGTACTCCTCTCCCGGCTCGATCCGGATGTCCCCCTGCCCGCCTACGCCCGACCGGGCGACGCGGGCGCCGATCTCGTCACCACCTCGGATATCGTGCTCGAACCCGGGGAACGCGGCGTGGTCGGCACCGGCGTCGCGATCGCGCTCCCGCCCGGGTACGCGGGGTTCGTCCACCCGCGGTCGGGCCTGGCCGCCCGGGTCGGCCTCTCCGTGGTGAACACCCCGGGCACGATCGACGCGGGCTACCGCGGGGAGATCAAGGTCTGCCTGATCAACCACGACCCGGTGCACCCGGTGAAGCTCACGCGCGGCGACCGCATCGCCCAGCTGGTCGTGCAGCGGGTCGAGCACGCCGAGTTCGTCGAGGTCGCCGAGCTCGACGCCACCGAACGGGGCGACGGCGGCTACGGCTCCACGGGTGGACACGCCACACTGGGAGCACCAGCGCCCGGAGCGGGCGCCGGCGCGGGGGAAGGAACGGAGAAGTAGTGGGGATTTTCGGACGCAAGCGGCGGACCGAGGGCGAGTCCGCCGGACGGCACGCCGCGCCCGAGGCCGACGACACGATCGAGGACGCGTACGACGACGAGGAAGAGGAGCTTTCGGACGTTTCCGACGGCCCCTTCGACGTCGCGGACTTCGAGGACGACGGCGTCCCGCGGATCGACCTCGGCTCGGTGAAGGTGCCGGTGCCCGACGGTTCCCAGGTCCAGGTGGAGATGGACCCGGAGACCGCGGGCGTGCGGGCCGTGCACGTCGTCACCGAGCAGGGCCAGATCACGGTCAGCGCGTACGCCGCGCCGCGCTCGGGCGGGCTGTGGCGCGAGGTCAGCGCCGAGCTGGCCGAGCAGCTGCGGGCCGACGGCGCCAAGGTCAACATCGGCCGCGGCAAGTGGGGCCTGGAGATCTCGGCCATCGTCGGTGACGTCGCCCTGCGCTTCGTCGGCGTCGACCGGCCGCGCTGGATGCTGCGCGGCGTCATCGCCGGGCCGCAGTCGGAGGCCGCGCCGGCCGTCGAGGTGCTGCGGGAGATCGTGCGGCGCACGATCGTCGACCGCGGTGACGCGCCGATGCCGGTCCGGACCCCGCTGACCATCACGCTGCCCGAGGCGGTCGCCGAGCACATCGCCGCCCAGCAGCAACAGGGCTGACCGTTTTGTCCGTGAAGGCCGTCTCGGGAACTCCCGAGACGGCCTTCACGGCGTTTTCCGGGCCTTCAGGAACGCCAGGACGGTCGCCCGGCCCAGCGACTCGCGGTCGGCGCCCAGCGCCGTGAGCGTCGTCTCGCCCAGGGCGCCGCGGGGGAGCGCGCCGGCCCACTCCGACGCGACTTTCGTCGGGTGTATCGGGTCGTCCGTGCACGTGCCGATGCCCGCCGGGACGTCCAGCGCCGCCAGTTCGTCGAGTGTCGGCGCCGGGCGGCCCGCCGCGACGCGCAGCCCGGCCGCCAGCCCGTCGCCGTGGCGGCGCCACGCCCGGTCCAGTTCCGCCCGCAGCCACTCCGGGCTGCCCGCGGTCTGCGCCAGCGCGGTGTCGACCCCGGAACCGGCCACCAGATCCGCCGACAGCGTCGCGGCCAGGGATGCGGGTGCCGAGCCCGGGACGCCGTTCCAGGCCGGGAGCGCGGCCAGCAGGCCCCCGCAACGGCCCGGGTGGCGCACCGCCCACTCCGCGGCCAGGTGGGCGCCGAACGAAATGCCGCCTACGAGCAGTTCGCCGTGTTCGTCCGCCAGCGCGTCCAGGATCTCGAGGTAACCCTCGGCGACCGCCGCGCCCGGGGGCGGCGGTGGCGCGATGAGCGGGACACCGAGGGCGCGCAGCGGGCCGGCGAAGACGGCGCGGACGAACACCTCGTCCGAGCCGGTGCCGGGCAGCAGCACCGCGGCGGGAACTCTGATTGCGGACGTCACGTTGCGATCTTTGCGCAAAGGCGTTTCCCTGGCGGGGACCGCAGTACGCTGGAATTCGCACGGGCCGCAAGCACCACGTCGGGGGCCCCGGAGCACAGGAGCACCTATGTCCGCCAAAGACGGCGGCTACTTCAGCCGGTTGGTACGCAAGCTGACCAGCGACGTCGAGGATCTCGACGCCGACGAGATGTCGATGAGGTCGGGCGCCGAAGGGGCGCAGCGGGCCTGTGACTGCCGCTCCGGCGAAGAGGTCACCGTGATGGGGAGACTCCGCAGCGTGGAGCTCTGCCCGACCAACGAGGCCGCCACGCTGGAGGCCGAGCTGTTCGACGGGACACAGGGCGTGACGCTAATCTGGCTCGGCCGCCGCCGGATCCCGGGCATCGAGCCTGGCCGGACGATCAAGGTGCGCGGCCGGATGGCCGAGCGTGACGGCCAGAAGGTGCTGTACAACCCCTATTACGAGCTCCAGAGCCCAGTGAGTTGATCACCCATCGTGACTGAACCCGCCCCGAGCGAGAAGAAGACCGACGAGCCGCAGCCGACCCTGCTGGAGCAGATGGGCGGCGTGTCCGGCCTGATCTACTCCTCGCTGCCGGTGATCGTGTTCGTCCTGGCGAACTCCTTCTTCGGCCTGACCGCGGCCATCTGGACCTCGGTCGGCAGCGCGGTGGCCATCACCGTGCTGCGGGTCGTCCGCAAGGAGCCGCTGCAGCCGGCGATCTCCGGGTTCTTCGGGGTCGCCATCGCGGCGTTCATCGCCTACCGCACCGGCTCCGCGAAGGGGTTCTTCCTCTTCGGGATCTACGCGAGCCTGATCTACTGCGGCGTCTTCGTGCTGTCGGTGGTGGTGCGCTGGCCGATCGCGGGCGTCGTCTGGAACATGCTCAACGGCACCGGCCAGGCGTGGCGCAAGGACAAGCCGTCCCGCTACGGCTACGACGTCGCCACGCTGGCGATGGCGGCGATCTTCGCGGCCCGGTTCGTGGTGCAGCGGTGGCTCTACCAGGAGGACTACACCGGCTGGCTGGCCTTCGCGAAGATCGCCATGGGCTACCCGCTGTACGCGCTGGGCCTGCTGGTCGTGGTGTGGGCGGTCCGCCGCTCCGACAAGCGGCTGAAGGCCATGGCCGAGGACGAGCCGAAGCCGGAGACCGACGCGGAGGTCGAAGCCCGGCTGCGCGAGAAGTACGCGGCGCCCGAGGCCTGACCGCCCGGCTCGGCCGGAACTCGCGAGATGCCCCTTCGATCACGCGAGGTACGGACTCCACGAGGAAGGCCCCCGACGAGACCGTCGGGGGCCTTCCTCATGGCCGGTTCAGTACCCCAGCGCCGTCCGGATCTCCGGTTCGACGTCCGCCGTCGCGACGAACAGGAGCTCGTCGCCCGGCTCCAACGGGTCCTCCGGCTGCGGCACGATCACGCGGTCGCCGCGCAGGATGGTCACCAGAGCCGCGTCGCGGGGGAGGGACAGGTCGCTCACCGGCTTGCCGGCCAGCGGGGTCTCCGCCGGCAGCGTCAGCTCGACGAGGTTCGCGTTGCTCTGCCGGAACGTCATCAGCCGCACCAGGTCGCCGACGCTGACCGCCTCCTCGACCATCGCCGCGAGCATCCGCGGCGTCGATACGGCGACGTCGACGCCCCAGGCGTCGGTGAACAGCCACTCGTTGGCCGGGTTGTTCACCCGCGCCACCACGCGCCGGACCGCGAACTCCGTCTTCGCCAGCAGTGATACGACGAGGTTCGCCTTGTCGTCGCCGGTCGCGGCGATCACGACGTCGCACTGCTCGATCCCGGACTCCTCCAGGATCGACACCTCGCACGCGTCGCCGAGCACCCAGTCGGCCTGCTCGACCGTGTGCGGCTCGAACTGGTCGGCCTCCCGCTCGATGAGCATCACCTGGTGGCGGCCGTCGATCAGCTCGGCGGCGATGGAACGGCCGACGGCACCCGCCCCGGCAATCGCGACCCGCATCAGTTCTCGTCCTCCGGTTCGCGCTGCGCCACGCTCGTGACGTCACTGACCGTGCCCGAACGCGCGGCCACCCACACGACGTCGTCGGCCTGCACCATCGTCTTGCCGTCCGGCAGCACCGGCGTGCCGAAGCGCATGATGAACGCCACCCGCGCGCCGGTCGCCTCCTGGAGGGACCGGACGGAGTGCCCGACCCAGCCCTCGTGCAGCGGCAGCTGCAGCAGCGCGACGTTGCCCGACGGGTCCCGCCACGCCGACGCGACGCCGTCCGGCAGGAGGCTCCGCAGGAACCGGTCGGTGGTCCACGGCACGGTCGCGACGGTCGGGATGCCCAGCCGCTCGTACACGGCCGCGCGCTTGTGGTCGTAGATCCGCGCGACGACGTGCTCGATGCCGAAGTTCTCCCGCGCGACCCGCGCCGAAATGATGTTCGAGTTGTCGCCGCTGGACACCGCGGCGAACGCGCCGGCCCGCTCGATGCCCGCCGCGATCAGCACCTGGCGGTCGAACCCGACCCCCACGACCTGCTGGCCGTGGAAGTCGCTCCCCAGCCGGCGGAAGGCCTGCTGGTTCTTGTCGATGACGGCCACGTCGTGGCCGAGCCGCTCCAGCGCAGCGGCCAGAGACGCGCCTACCCGGCCGCATCCCATGATCACCACGTGCACGCCCTGCCTCCTCTTCGGCGGGTTCACCCGTCCGTACCTACCCCGACATGCCAGCGCCGAACCTACCGTGCGCCCCTGCCGTTAGGCTTCCGTGGTGTCGAAGTTCCCGACCGTGCTGAAACGCCTGGTCCTCGGACGTCCGTTCCGCAGTGACAGGCTCGCTCACACGCTCCTGCCCAAGCGCATCGCGCTGCCGATCTTCGCGTCGGACGCGCTGTCGAGCGTGGCCTACGCCCCGGAAGAAATCTTCCTGACCCTGAGCGTCGCGGGCCTCTCCGCGTACGCCCTGGCGCCGTGGATCGGCATCGCGGTGGCGCTGGTCATGCTCGTCGTCGTCGCGTCCTACCGCCAGAACGTGCACGCGTACCCGAGCGGCGGCGGCGACTACGAGGTCGCCAACACGAACCTGGGCGGCAAGTTCGGGCTGACCGTGGCGAGCGCGCTGCTCGTCGACTACGTGCTCACCGTCGCAGTGTCCACTTCGTCCGGTGTGGCCAACATCGGGTCGGCCGTGCCGTGGGTCGCGCAGCACAAGGTGCTGGCTTCGATCGTCATCGTCGTCGTGCTGACGTCGCTCAACCTCCGCGGCATCCGCGAGTCGGGCAAGGCCTTCGCGATCCCGACCTACGGGTTCATCCTGGGCATCCTGGTGATGGTCGTGTGGGGGCTGGTCCAGGCGGCCACCGGCACCGAGATGAAGGCCGAGAGCGCCGGGTTCACGCTGAGCTCCGAGGGCACCTTCGCGGGGATGGCGTACGCGTTCCTCGTGCTGAGAGCGTTTTCGTCGGGGGCCGCGGCGCTGACCGGGGTCGAGGCGATCAGCAACGGCGTCCCGGCGTTCCAGAAGCCCAAGTCGAAGAACGCGGCGACGACGCTGCTGATGATGGGCCTGCTCGCGGTGACCATGCTGGTCGGCATCATCACCCTGGCCTCGATCACCGACGTCAAGTTCGCCGAGGACCCGGCCGAGCAGCTCGCCGGCGCGCCCGCCGGCTACGAGCAGAAGACGATCGTCGCGCAGATCGCGCACGCGGTGTTCGCCGACTTCCCGCCGGCGTTCTACTACATCTCCTTCTCCACCGGCATCATCCTGCTGCTGGCCGCCAACACCGCGTTCAACGGCTTCCCCGTGCTGGGCTCGATCCTGGCGCAGGACCGCTACCTGCCGCGGCAGCTGCACACCCGCGGCGACCGGCTGGCGTTCTCCAACGGCATCCTGTTCCTCGCGGCCTTCGCGCTGGTGCTGATCATCGCCTTCGACGCCGAGGTCACCCGGCTCATCCAGCTCTACATCGTCGGCGTGTTCGTGTCCTTCACGGTGAGCCAGGCCGGCATGATCCGGCACTGGAACCGGCTGCTGGCCCGGGAAACCGATCCCGCCAAGCGGCGGCGGATGCGCCGCTCGCAGACGGTCAACGCGGTGGGCCTGACCATGACCGGCGTGGTGCTGGTGATCGTGCTGATCACGAAGTTCCTGCTCGGCGCGTGGATCGCGATCGCGGCGATGGTGGCGATCTTCGTGCTCATGACGGCGATCCGGAAGCACTACGACCGCGTCGCCGAGGAGCTCAAGGACCTCGGCGACACCCCGACCGTGCTGCCGTCGCGCAACCACGCGATCGTGCTGGTGTCCAAACTGCACCGGCCGACGCTGCGGGCGCTGGCCTACGCCAAGGCGATGCGCCCGGACGTCCTCGAAGCCGTCACGGTCAACGTGGACGACGCGGACACCCGGCGGCTGACGCAGGAGTGGGACGCGCACAACTTCAAGGTGCCGCTGAAGGTCGTCGAATCGCCCTACCGCGAGATCACGAAACCGGTCCTCGACTACGTGAAGCGCGTGCGTGGTGACAACCCGCGCAACGTGGTCACCGTGTTCATCCCGGAGTACGTGGTCGGTCACTGGTGGGAGCAGGTGCTGCACAACCAGAGCGCGCTGCGGCTCAAGGGCCGCCTGCTGTTCCAGCCGGGCGTCATGGTGACGAGCGTGCCGTGGCAGCTGGAGTCGTCGGCCAAGGCGGCCGCGCGCGTCCGGAACGAATGGCCGGCCGCCGGTGACGTCCGGCGCGGGTTCTCGCCCGGCGGGAACCGGCCCGACGTCCGCGCGGCGAAACCCAAGGAGCCCGCCGAATGACCAGCTGGCTGGGCCGGGTCCTCGAGGTGGAGGTCGGCGCGGTGGCGCACGGCGGCCACTGCGTGGCGCGCGCCGAAGGGCGGGTCGTGTTCGTCCGCCACGCACTGCCGGGCGAGCAGGTCCGGGTGGAGGTCACCGAGGACAACGGCGGCTCGTTCTGCCGCGGCGACGCCGTCGAGGTGCTTTCGCCGTCGCCCCACCGGGTTCCGCCGCCCTGCCCGCTCGCGGTGCCCGGCGGCTGCGGCGGCTGCGACTGGCAGCACGCCGATCCGGACTACCAGCGCACGTTGAAGGCGGCAGTGGTCGCGGAGCAGCTTCAGCGGCTGGCCGGGATCGAGCGCGAGGTTGTCGTCGAAGCCCTCGAGGGCGGGCCCCTCGACTGGCGCAGCCGCGTCCGGCTCGTCGCCGGGCAGGACGGGCGGGCCGGGCTGCGCGCCCACCACAGCCACCGGGTGGTGCCGCTGGACGACTGCCCGATCGCGGTCCCCGGCGCGCTCGACGACGTTCTGGCGCGGCGCTGGCGGCCGGGCAGCGAGATCGAGGTCACCAAGGACGGCGACGGCGGGGTGCACGTGCGGGAGCTGTCGACGGTCCGCGGCAAGGTCCGCGCCCGGCAGCTGGCGGGCGGGCTGGCGGTCCAGCACGCGGCGGGCCGCGACTGGCGCCTCGACGCGCACGGCTTCTGGCAGGTCCACCCGGCGGCGGCGCCGACACTGGCCGCGGTCGTGGCGGAGTGGGCGGAGGCGCCCGCGGGCGGTTCGGCCTGGGACCTCTACGCCGGGGTCGGGCTGTTCGCGTCGGTGCTGGCTTCGCAGGTCGGCTCGTCCGGCCGGGTGCTGGCGGTGGAGTCCGGCCGGCGGGCGGTCGCCGACGGCGAGCGGAACCTGGCGGACCTGCCGCAGGTGGCGTGGCAGGCCGGGCGGGTGGAGCACGTGCTGGCGTCGGCGCCCAAGCCGGTCGACGTCGTGGTGCTGGACCCGCCGCGCAAGGGAGCGGGGCGCCCGGTGGTGGAGTCCATCGTGGCCGGCGCCCCGGACCGGATCGTGTACGTGGCCTGCGACCCGGCGGCGCTGGCCCGCGACCTGGCGATCTTCGCTTCGCACGGGTACGGGCTGACCGACCTGCGGGCGTTCGACGCCTTCCCGATGACGCACCACGTGGAGTGCGTGGCGCTGCTGTCCTGATCGCGGTTCGCAAAACTGTCGGTGGTGGCGGTCACACTGGCTGTCATGACCCCTCTCGACGACTTCGATCTCGCGGCCTCGACGGTGACCGGCCTGGTCGCCGCGATCGAGCCTGAGCAGTGGACCCTCCCGACGGCGTGCGCGGACTGGGACGTCCGCGCGGTGGTGAACCACCTGGCCCACGGCAACGCGAAGGTGGCGTTCTGGGCGGGTTCGGGCCCACCGGCGGCGGAGGGCGACCACCTGGGGCCGTCGCCCGCGGAGGCGTTCGCCGCTTCGGCGGCGGCGGCCCGTGCGGTGCTGAGCGCGCCCGGGCTGTTCACGCGGACGGTGACGACGCCGCTGGGGGAGATGCCAGGGGTGTTCCTGGTGCACATGCGCGTGAACGAGTACCTGGTGCACGGCTGGGACCTCGCGGACGCGACCGGCGGGTCGACGGATCTGCTGCCGGAGCTGGCGGAGAGCGCACTGGCCCAGTGGCGATCGCGGTTCGGAGCGACTCCGCGGCAGCCGGGCGGGCCGTTCGCGCCGGAGGTGGAGCCACCGGCGGGTGCGACCGCGGCGGACCGGCTGGCGGCGTTTCTGGGGCGGAAGGGGGTGGGTGGCTGAGGAGGTCAGGGCTGGGGGCTGCGGGTGGTGGGTCGGCGAGGTGACCGGGCCTGGTCTTCAGCTTGCCCGGCGTACCGCGAAAGCCGCCGCCAAGCCTGTCGCCGTCATCGCCACTCCCGATACCAGCAGCACCCACGATCCCGCTCCCGGCACGATCCTCGCCGCCGGTTGGAAGCGGGCCACGCCCGGGAGCGTCACCACCAAATGGCGCAGCACCACCCCCGTCACCACCAGCCCCGGGAGGCAGGCCATCGCCAGGGGCTCGTCCTCGCGGCGGGCGAAGGTCAGGTACACCAACGTCACCGCGGCCAGCACCGCCGCCGCGCAGACCAGGCGCAAGCCCAGGTCCAGTTCCGGGTCGGGCGTGCCCGGCGGCAGCACTCCCGGGTACTCGGCCGTGCGCAGCGTCAGCCCGGCGATCACCCCGAAGCCGGCCGCCCCCACCAGCGCCGCGCGCGGCCCGCGCCAAGCTCGCTGCCTCACGCCACGCAGCATAAAACGCGCCAGGCGGCTTGCCGATCCCGTTTTCCGCGCTCGGCCGTTCGGTGGATCCCGAACGGGGGACTCAGCCGGCGAACCAGCGCTGCGGTGCCGGGCGCAGGTTCTGGTAGATGTGCTTGACCTCGGTGTACTCGGCCAGCCCCGTCGGGCCCAGCTCGCGGCCGAACCCGGACTGCTTGTAGCCGCCCCACTCGGCCTGCGGCAGGTACGGGTGGAAGTCGTTGATCCAGATCGTGCCGTGCCGCAGCCGCCCGGCCACCCGCTGCGCCCGCGACGCGTCCTGCGTGAACACCGCGCCGGCCAGACCGTAGTGGGTGTCGTTGGCGATGCGGACCGCGTCGTCCTCGTCGGTGAACGTCTCGACCGTCAGGACCGGCCCGAACGACTCGTCGACGACCGCCGACGAGCCCTGTTCCACCTGGTCCAGGATGGTCGGCAGGTAGTAGAAGCCGTCGGCCAGCGAGGGGTCGCCGGGGCGCCGGCCGCCCGTTCGCAGCACCGCGCCCTCGGCCAGCGCGGCCGCCACGTACTTCTCGATCTTCGCCAGGTGCGCGGCCGAGATCAGCGGCCCCGTCTCCGCCTGCGGGTCGAACGGCCCGCCCAGGCGGATCCGCTCGGCGCGGCGCACCAGCTCGTCGACGAACTCGTCGTGCCACTCGCGCTGCACGATCAGCCGCGCGCCCGCCGAGCACACCTGGCCGGAGTGCAGGAAGACCGCCGTCAGCGCGTAGTCGACCGCGGTCTCGAAGTCGGCGTCGGCGAAGACCACGTTCGGGTTCTTCCCGCCCAGCTCGAGGGCCACTTTCTTGACCGTCCCGGCGGCGGCCGCGGCGATCACCTTGCCGGTCTCCAGCCCGCCGGTGAACGACACCAGGTCGACGTCCGGGTGGGACGCCAGCGGCGCGCCGGCCTGGGCGCCCGCGCCCAGCACGAGGTTGCCGGCGCCCGCGGGCAGGCCCGCCTCGGTGAGCAGCTTGAGGAACAGGATCGCCGTGTGCGGGGTCAGCTCGCTGGGCTTGAGGACGAACGTGTTGCCCGCGGCCAGCGCCGGCGCGATCTTCCACACGGTCTGCAGCAGCGGGTAGTTCCACGGCGTGATCAGCCCGCAGACGCCGACCGGCTCGTGCACGATCCGGCTGAACGCGTCCGGGTTGCCGGTGTCGACGACGCGCCCGGCGTCCTGTGCCGCCAGCTTGCCGAAGTAGCGCAGGCAGGCGGCGATGTCGGCCATGTCGTACCGGCTCTCGACCAGGCGTTTGCCGGTGTCGAGCGACTCGGCGCGGGCGAAGGCCTCCGCGTCGCGGTCCAGCAGGTCCGCGGTGCGCAGCAGCAGGTCGCCGCGCAGGTGGGCGGGCGTGCCGGGCCACGGCCCGGTGTCGAACGCCCGGCGCGCCGCCGCGATGGCCGCTTCGGTGTCCTTGCCGGTGCCCTCGGCGACCGTCGCGACCAGGGAACCGTCGGCCGGGCAGCGGATCTCCCGGCGGCCCCCGCCGATCGCGTCCACCCATTCGCCGCCGATGAAGAAGTCCGCCATGAAACCATTCTTCACGGCCACGCCGTGTGACCGCCACAGCGACGCGGGGAGACGAGGTTCACCCCGCGTGATGACCGCTGATCGCGCTCCGCCTGTGACGCCGGACGCGGCAGGCGGAACTGTCCTGGCGGGTCTCCGTAGACTGGCCGGAACTGGAGCACGTCGACGAGTGAGGTGGAGACGAGTGACGATGCTGGAGTCCCTGAGCGGACCGGCGGACCTGAAGCGCTTGAGTGTCGAGGACCTCGGCGAGCTGGCCGCCGAGATCCGGGACTTCCTCGTCGACAAGGTCCGCCGGGCCGGCGGGCACCTGGGGCCGAACCTCGGCGTCGTCGAGCTGACGCTCGCGCTGCACCGCGTGTTCGACTCGCCCCGCGACGCGATCGTCTGGGACGTCGGCCACCAGGCGTACGTCCACAAGATCGTCACCGGCCGCGCCGACGGGTTCGACCTGCTGCGCCAGACCGGCGGGGTCACCGGCTACCCCTCGCGTGCGGAGAGTGAGCACGACTGGGTGGAGAGCAGCCACGCCTCGGCCGGCCTGTCCTATGTGGACGGCCTGGCGAAGGCGTTCGAGCTGGGCGGCGGCGGGCGGCACGCGATCGCGGTCGTCGGCGACGGCGCGCTCACCGGCGGCATGTGCTGGGAGGCGCTCAACAACATCGCCGCGCACCGGGAGCGCCCGGTCGTCATCGTGATCAACGACAACGGCCGCTCCTACTCGCCGACCATCGGCGGCCTGGCCGATCACCTCGCCGCTTTGCGCCTGCAGCCCGGCTACGAGCGCCTGCTCGACGGCGGCCGCGAGATCCTCAAGCACACCCCGGTCGTCGGCAGGCCGATCTACGCCGCGCTGCACGCCGCAAAGGCCGGCCTCAAGGACGCGCTGAGCCCGCAGGCGATGTTCTCCGACCTGGGCCTGAAGTACCTCGGCCCGGTCGACGGCCACGACCTCGTCGCGCTCGAGAAGGCGTTCCACAGCGCGAAGACCTTCGGCGGCGCGGTGATCGTGCACGTGGTGACCGAGAAGGGGCACGGCTACGCGCCCGCGGTCAACAACGAGCACGACCAGATGCACCAGACCGACCCGATCGACCCGGAGACCGGCCTGCCGCCGGTGAAGGGCCCGAGCTGGACCGGCGTGTTCGGCGACGAGCTGGCTCGAATCGGCGCCGAGCGCGAGGACGTCGTCGCGATCACCGCGGCGATGCTGCGTTCGACCGGCCTGGACAAGTTCGCCGAGGCGTTCCCGGACCGCTGGTACGACGTCGGGATCGCCGAGCAGCACGCGGTCACCTCGGCCGCGGGGCTCGCGATGGGCGGCCTGCACCCGGTGGTGGCGATCTACTCGACGTTCTTGAACCGGGCGTTCGACCAGGTGCTGATGGATGTCGCGCTGCACCGCCAGCCGGTGACGCTGGTGCTCGACCGGGCCGGGATCACCGGGCCGGACGGGCCGAGCCACCACGGCATGTGGGATCTGTCGCTGCTCGGCATGGTGCCGGGGATGCGGGTGGCCGCGCCGCGCGACCCGGCGACGCTGCGCGAGGAGCTGCGTGAGGCCGTCGCGGTGTCCGACGGGCCGACCGCGCTGCGGTTCTCGAAGGGCAAGGTCGGCACGGACGTCACCGCTGTCGAGCGGATCGGCACGGTCGACGTGCTGCGCCGGCCGGTCGAAGGTGCCGACGTGCTGCTGGTGACGGTCGGCGCGTTCGCGACGCTGGGGCTGGCGGCCGCGGACCGGCTTGCCGATCAGGGGATCGGTGTGACGGTGGTCGACCCGCGGTGGGTGCTGCCTGTGCCGGCGGAGCTGGTGGCGCTGGCGTCGCAGCACAAGCTCGTCGTGACGGTTGAGGACAGTGGCCGTCATGGTGGTTTCGGGTCGGCGTTGGCGGCGATGTTCCGGGATGCCGAGTGCGATGTGCCGCTGCGGGATCTGGCTGTGCCTCAGTCGTTCCATGATCACGGGAGCCGGGACGAGGTTCTGGGGCGGATCGGGTTGACCGCTCAGGATGTGGCTCGGCGGGTTACTGAGTGGGCCTCTGGGCGGTTGGGATCGGACGAGCCCGTGAAGAAGGACGCCAATCGCAGCTGAATGCTGGGGGAAAAGACTGTCCTCGCCGGACGGCAGGCACTCGGATGACCATCCAGCTCAGGCTTCGGCGGGCAGCGCGGCGACCGCCGGGATCGGAGCCGAGGCGAAGACCTCTGGGGGTTCCGGGAACAGCTTTACCAGCAGCGGGTAGGCCACCGCTGCTGTCACCAGGGTCACCACCAGGCTGATGTCGACCCCACCCGCCAGGTCGCCCAGGGGGCCCGCGATCATCGGTGTGTTCGTGCACAGCAAGCCCAGCGTTGTCGCCGGGATCCAGGCGGCCATTGCTCGCCAGTTCACCCCGCGGGTGAACCAGTACCTGCCGCCCTTGCGGCCCTCGTTGAACACCTGCAGGTCCGCCACGTCGTAGAACCCGCGGCGCTGGACGAAGCCGATCATCATGATCACCATCCAGGGGGACGTGCACAGGACGATCAGCGTGGCGAACGCGTTGATGCTCGACACCATGTCCAGCACGAAGTTGCCCACGAACACGAATGCCACGCTCAGCGTTCCGATCGACAACGTCGCCCGTACCCGGGACAGCCGCGGGAAGATCGAACTGAAGTCCAGGCCTGTTCCGTACAACGACGTCGTTCCCGTCGACAGGCCGCCGATCAGGGCCACCACGATCAGGGGGATTGCGTACCACAGCGGGGAAATCGCCGTCAGGCCCGTGATGTAGTCCGCGGGGTCGGCCACCAGGGTCGCCGTCGCGATGCCGAAGCCGAACGGGAGCAGTGTGGCCACCTGGGCCAGGAACGGGGCCGCCAGCAATGACCGTTTGCTGTGAGAAGACGGGATGTAGCGGGCCCAGTCGCCGAGGAACGCGCCGAACGAGATCGGATTCGCCAGTGCTGTCAGGGCCGCGAGGGTGAACGTCGGCCAGAACGTGCCCAGTGCGTACGTGCCTGTACCCGCGTAGGCCGGGTCGAACGAGCCGCCGTACGCCAGTACGCCCAGCAGCATGATCGCCGTGCCGAGGACCACCGCGATCCGGTTGACCAGCAGCATGAACCGGTAGCCGTAGATGCACACCACCAGCGTCGCGATCGCGATCACGCCGTACGCGACCCCGCGCAGCACCGCGCCGCCGTCGAAGCCGAACAGCCGCTGCGCCGCTCCGGCCACCGCGTCGCCGCTGACCCAGACCGAGATCGCGAAGAACGTGATCGCCGTCAGCAGCGAGAGGAACGAGCCGACACAGCGGCCGACCACGCCGAAGTGCGCGCCGGACGACACCGCGTTGTTCGTCCGCGTCCGCGGTCCGAACAACGCCATCGGGGCCAGCACCAGCCCGCCCACGACGACACCCAGTGCGGTCGCCGAAGCCGCGTCGCGGAAGCTCAGCCCGTACGCGATCGGCAGCGTGCCCAGGATGATCGTGGCGAACGTGTTCGCGCCGCCGAACGCCATCCGGAACAGGTCGCGCGGGCGGGAGGTCTGCTCGGCCGGCGGGATCGGCGCGATCCCGTGCTGCTCGACCTCCGTCACGCGGGTGCTCATGCGAACCTCGTCATCACGTGCTTGACCCGGGTGTACTCGGCGAAGGCGTACGCGGAGAGGTCCTTGCCGTGGCCGGAGTGGCCGAACCCGCCGTGCGGCATCTCGGCGGCCAGCGGCCCGTGCGTGTTGACCCACACGCAGCCGAAGTCCAGCTCGGCCGAAACTCGCGCGGCGACGGCGAGGTCCCGCGTCCAGACCGACGACGCCAGCCCGTACGGGACGCCGTTGGCCAGCGAAACCGCCTGCGCTTCGTCCGAAAAGGACTGGACCGTGGCGACCGGCCCGAAGATCTCCTCCTGGACGATCTCGTCGTCCTGACGCAGCCCCGAAACAACCGTGGGGGAGAAGGAGAAACCGCGCGAACCGAACCGCGTGCCGCCGGTTTCGATCCGGGCGTGGGACGGCAGCCGCGAGATCAGTCCCTCGACGCGCGAGAGCTGCGCCGCGCTGTTCAGCGGCCCGAAGTCGACGCCCGGCGTCTGCGCCGAAGCCGTCTTCGCCAGTGAAGCGACGAAGTCGTCGTGGATGGACTCGTGGACGAGCACCCGGCTGCCCGCCGTGCAGTCCTGCCCGGCGTTGTAGAACGCCGCGCCCACGATGCCGGCCGCCGTCGAGGCGAGGCCGGCGTCGGGGAACACCAGCAGCGGCGCGTTGCCGCCCAGTTCGAGGTGGGTGCGCTTGAGGTCGGCGGCGGCCACGGTGGCGACGTCGATGCCCGCCCGGGTCGACCCGGTGATCGAGACCAGTGCCGTGAGAGGGTGGCGGACCAGCGCGCGGCCGGTGTCGCGGTCACCGGTCAGCACGGTGAACGCACCCGACGGCAGGAACTCCGCCGCGACGCGGGCCAGCAGCACCGCGGTCGACGGCGTCGTCTCGGCCGGCTTGAGCACGACGGTGTTGCCCGCGGCGAGCGCGGGCGCGATCTTCCAGACCGCCATCATCAGCGGGTAGTTCCACGGCGCGATCTGCGCGCAGACGCCGATCGGCTCGCGGCGGATCACCGACGTGTGGCCCGGCAGGTACTCCCCGGCCGCGGTGCCCTCCAGCTGCCGCGCGGCGCCCGCGAAGAACCGCAGGGCGCTCACGCACTCCGGGATCTCCTCGTCCAGGACGACGGACCGGATCTTGCCGGTCTCCCGCACCTCGAGGTCGGCGAACTCCGGCGCGCGCGCCTCGAGCGCGTCGGCGATCTTCAGCAGCGCCAGCTGCCGCTGCGCCGGGGTGCTGCGCCGCCACCCCGCAAACGCTTGCGCGGCGGCCGCCATCGCCTTGTCGACATCGGGCTGCGAGCTGACGACGCTGGTGCCGAACACCTCGCCGGTCGCCGGATCGGTCAGGTCGAGCGTGCGGGTCATGCCTTCTCCAGATGGGTCGGCGCGAACATCTTGAGCAGCGCGGGGAGGACTACGACGGACGGCCCGGGCGTGCGCAGCGCCTTCGCCAGGTCCGCGCCCACCGTGTCCAAAGAGGACAACGTCGCGGGCACGCCGAACGCCGAAGCCAGCGCCACGAAGTCGGGCCGCGCCAGCTCGGTCGCCGTCGTGCGGCCGAAGGCGTCGGTGAGGTACTCGCGGAGGATGCCGTAGCCGCCGTCGTCGACGATCAGCCACGTGACGTCGAGGCCGTGCTGCACCGCGGTGGCCAGCTCGGCGAGCCCGTACATCGCGCCGCCGTCGCCGGACACGGCGAGCGTGGCACCCCCGGCGGCCGCGCCGCCGAGCGCGCCCGGCAGCCCGTAGCCCAGCCCGCCCGCGCCCTGCGCCGTGTGGATCGGCGCGCCCTCGGGGTTCCACGCCGACCAGGCCCAGTACGCGGCGATCGTCATGTCCCAGTACGTCTGGGTGCCCTCGGGCAGTGCCGCGCGGATGTCGTCGATCAGCTTGCGCTCGACGGCCAGGTCCTGACCGGCCAGCCGCGACTCCACCCGCGCGAGCAACCCCGAAACCGCCTTCTCGGCCCGCCCGTCGGACGGCCGCATCGGCACCCACTCGAGCAGCGCCTGCAGCGTGGGCCGCACGTCGGCGTGGATGCCGAGGCCGGGGTAGTTCGACTCCAGTTTCCCGAGGTCGGCCTCGACCTGGATCACCCGGCCGCGCGGGGCGAACTCGCGGTAGTTGCTGGACAGCTCGCCGAGCCCGGAGCCGAGCACGAGCAGGACGTCGGCGCCAGCGAGGAACTCCGTCGTGTGCCAGTCCTCCAGCCACGACCGCCCGGACAGCTCGTGGTCCCAGCCGAAGACGCCCTTGCCGCCGAAGGTCGAGATCACCGGCGCCCGCAGGGCCTCGGCCAGGGCCGTCAGCTCGGCGTGCGCGCCCGAGCGCAACGCCCCGCCGCCGGCCAGGATCACCGGGTTCGACGCCGCCGCCAGGAGCTCGGCCGCCTCCGCGACCAGCTCGGGCAGGGGCGCGAGACCAGGGGGAGCGGCCGGCGCCGACGTGATCGGCGGGATCCCGGCCGGTCCGAGCAGCACGTCTTGGGGGATCTCGACCCACACCGGGCCGTACGGCGCGGTCGCCGCCGACGTCCAGGCCTCGCGCAGCGCCGTCGGGAGCTGGCTCGCCCGGCGCACGACGTGCACCGACTTGACGACGTCCCGGAAGCTGGCCTGCTGGTCGGGCAGCTCGTGCAGGTAGCCGTGCCGTCCGCCGCCGAGCCCGGCGACCGGGACCTGGCTGGAGATCCCGAGCACCGGCACCGACGCGGCCCGGGATTCCTGCAGGGAAGCCAACGTCAGCAACGCGCCCGGGCCGGTCGACACGACGAGCGGCGTCACCGGCGCCGGGCCCTCGGGGTTCGCGGCGAGCCGCGCGCGGGCGTGCCCGTCGGCGGCGAACGCGAGGTTGTTCTCGACGCGCCCGCTGATCACGCGGACGTCGTCGGCGCGCCGCAGCGCCTCGAACAGGCCCAGCGCGTGCTGGCCCGGCAGGCCGAACACGGTGTCGGCACCCAGTGCCCGCAAGGTCTCGACGACGACGTCGCCCCCGATGCGCGTCATGCGCCCTTCCCCAGCGTCAGCAGGCTCACCAGGTCGTAGGCGACGTGGGAGGCCGCGATGGCGGTGATCTCGGCGTGGTCGTAGGCCGGGGCGAGCTCGACGACGTCCGCGCCGACCAGGTTGAGGTCGCGCAGCCCGCGCAGGATCTCCAGGAGCTCGCGGCTGGTCAGCCCGCCCGCTTCGGGGGTGCCGGTGCCGGGTGCGTGGGCCGGGTCGAGGACGTCGATGTCGACCGAGACGTAGAGCGGCCGGTCGCCGATGCGCTGCCGCAGCGCGTCGATCGTCTCGGCGACGCCGCGGCGCAGGACATCGCCGGAGGTGACGATGCCGAAGCCGAGCCGCCGGTCCTCCTCGAGGTCCCGCTTGCCGTACAACGGCCCGCGCGTGCCGACGTGCGACAGCGCGCTCGTGTCGAGGATGCCTTCCTCGGACGCCCTCCGGAACGGCGTGCCGTGCGTGTACGGCTCGCCGAAGTAGGTGTCCCAGGTGTCGAGGTGCGCGTCGAAGTGCAGCAGCGCAACGGGTCCGTGCTGCTTCGCCGCGGCCCGCAGCAGCGGCAGCGCGATGGTGTGGTCGCCGCCGACGGTCACCAGGCGTGTCCCGTTCGCCTGCAGCGCCTCGGCTTCCTGCTGCAGCGTCTCGATCGCCTCACCGATGTCGAACGGGTTCACCGCGATGTCCCCGGCGTCCACGACCTGGCACTCGGCGAACGGCGAGACGTCCAGCTCCGGGTGGTAGGGCCGCAGCAGCCGGCTCGCCTCGCGGACGGCCGCCGGGCCGAACCGCGCGCCGGGCCGGTAGGACACCCCGGAGTCGAAGGGCACCCCGACGACGGCGACGTCGGCGCGGGAGACCTGGTCGATCCGCGGCAGCCGCGCGAAGGTCGCGAAGCCGGCGAACCGGGGGACGTGCGACGAGTCGAGGGGTCCGATGTTAGGCACTGGTGGGCTCCTGTTCCCGGTTCGAGAGGGGTGTTTCGCGGCCGCTCAGCCGGCGGGTCCAGACGGAAAGGATCGAGTCGGCCGTGCGGGGCGTCGCGAAGCTGACGGCCAGGTACACCACCAGGCTCGCGCCGAGGCCCCAGTAGATCGGGGTGTTGGCGGCGACACCGTCGATGATCATGAACGCGATGACCGAGATCGTGCCCGCGACCATCGACGCGTACGCGCCCTGCCGGGTGCCGCGCTTCCAGAACAGGGCGCCGACGATCGCCACCAGCAGGCCGCCGACCAGGAGGTCGTAGGCGATGGTGAGCGCGTTGACGACGTCGTCGACGATCATCGCGATGCCGATGGCCAAGAGCCCGAGCACCAGCGTGGCGAGCCGGTTGCGGCTGACTTCGCCGCCCTTCTTCAGGCCCAGCTTGCTCAGCAGGTCCGACGTCGTCGTGGTGGAACAGGCGATCAGCGCGCCGCTCGCCGTGGACATCATCGCCGAGAGCGCGGCGGCCAGGACCAGGCCGCGGACGCCGGTCGGCAGCAGCCGCTCGACGATCGTCGCGAAGGCGTCCTGCGCGCTGGCGATGTCCGGGTACAGCGCGTGGGCCGCCGTGCCGATCAGGGCGCCGGCCAGACCGTAGACCAGGCAGTAGACGCCGGAGGTGATGCCGCCGGACGTCGCGATCCCCGGCGTGCGGGCGGTGAACACGCGCTGCCAGATGTCCTGGCCGATCAGCAGGCCGAAGGTGTAGATCACGAAGTAGGTGATGATCGTGTCCGTGCCGATCGAGGTGAAGCTGAAGAAGCTCGCGTCGAGCTTGGCGCTCATGCCGTCGAACCCGCCCGCGGACGAGATGGCGACCGGCAGCAGGATCGCCAGGATGCCGATGGTCTTGATGACGAACTGGGCGATGTCGGTGAGCGTGATCGACCACATGCCGCCGAGCACCGAGTAGAGCACCACGATCGAGCCGCCGATCGCGATCCCGGCCCAGTTCGGCAGGTCGAACAGCACCTTGAAGATGGTCGCGAACGCCAGCGTCGAGGTGACCGTCAGCATCAGCGTGTAGCCCCACATGACGACGCCGGACACCGCGCTCGTGCGGCCGCCGTAGCGCAGGTCGAGCATCTCGCCGACGGTGTAGACCTTCAGCCGCACCAGCCGGCGCGCGAACAACGCGTGCAGCACCAGGATGCCGACGCCGATGCTGACGACCAGCCACATGCCGGAGAGGCCGTAGGTGTAGCCGAGCTTCACCCCGCCGACCGTCGACGCGCCGCCGAGCACGACGGCCGACATCGTGCCGGAGTACATGAACCAGCCCAGCCGCCGCCCGGCGACGAGGTAGTCGGCCTTCGTCTTCGCGAGCCGCAGGCCGTACCAGCCGACCCCGAGCATTCCCGCGATGTACAGCGCGATCACGGCGTAGTCCCCGGTCACGGCGTCCTCCTTGCCTCATTGGCGGGTGTTCGGGTCACCGTAGGTTCGTCCGGCACCGTCCGGGCATGGGATGATTCATCCCCATATCGACATCGGCGGGGATGAAATGACCCAAAACGCGGAGGAACCGGCCACCGAGGTGAATGTCCCGTTACGGGCGGTCGTCGGCAACCGGGACCTGGCTCTCGAAGCCGTCCGCGAGACGCTGCGGCCGGGCGCCCTGGACGCCCCTGTGCGCTGGGCCCACGTGAGCGAGCTGCGCGACCCCGCGCCGTACCTGGTCGGCGCCGAGCTGATCCTCACCGCGGGCGTGAACCTCCCGGCAGAACCGGCGGAGGTCGACCGGTACGTGCGCGGGCTGCGCGACGCCGGCGTGACGGCGCTGGGGTTCGGGCTCACCCCGACGGTGTTCGAGACGCTGCCGGAATCCCTGCGCCGGGCCTGCGCGCGGCACGGGCTGCCGCTGCTCGTGGTGCCGCCGCGGACCCCGTTCCTGGCCGTGAACCGGGCGGTTTCGGTCGCCCTGACCGAGGCCGGGCAGCGGGAGCAGCGGCGGATCACCGAGGCGCGGGAAGCGTTGACCCGCGCCGCGGGGGGCGGGCTCGGCGAGCTGACGTCGTCGCTGGCGGCGCGGCTGCGGTCCTGGGTCGCGCTGGCCGGCGCGGGGGACGTCCTCGCGGCGGCGCACGACGCGCCCGCGCCGTTGCCGCCGGAGGTGCGGGAGCTGATGGCGACCGTGCGGGCGGGCCGCGGGATCCGCAGCGCGACCACCGAGACCGGCGGCGGCTTCGTCGTCGTCCAGCCGGTGTACCCGCAGGCGACGGCGTCGCACCTGGTGGTGGTCGGCCGGTCCCGGCGCTACGACGGCGCCGACCGGGCGATCCTCGCCGTCGGCGCGGCGCTGCTCGGCCTGGTCGGCCGCGCGGGTTCGGACGCCGCCGAGCTGGGCGCGGCGGCCACCGGCCTGCTCCTCGGCCGGACGTCGGCCCGCGGTGTCGCGCGGGCGCTGCTCGGCTCGGGCGTCGCCCGGCTGGTCGCCGGGGCGCCCTGCCGGCGTGGCCCCGACGAGGTGGCGCAGCGCCCGGACTGGTTGCGGGCGCGCCTCGACACCCCGCTCGTCGAGGTGCGGCCCGGGCCGTCCTTCGTGGCCATCGCCGGCTCCCTCCCGGCGGCGGCGCTGGAGGACCTGCTGGCTTCGGGCTGGCTGGCGGCGGCGGGGTCGCCGGTGCCCGCCGAGCAGCTGGCCGGTGCGGTGGCGGAGGTCGACCTGCTGCTGGCGCGGGCCCAGGCACTCGGCCGCCCGGTCGTCGCCGGGAGCGGGCCGCTCGACTTCGACGCGCTGCTGGCCCCGGACGCGGCCGCGGGCTTCGCGGCGAAGGCTCTCGAACCGCTGGTCGCCCTGGACCGGTCGGGCGAGCGCGAGCTGGTGCGGACGCTGCGGACGTGGCTGGCCCACCACGGCGGCTGGGAGGCGGCGGCGGCCGGGCTGGGCGTGCACCGCAACAGCGTCCGGCACCGGATCGCCCAGGTCGAGCGGGCCCTGGACGTGGACCTGGCGGACCCGGAGGTCCGGATGCGGCTGTGGTTCGCGCTGCGCTGGGCGGGCTCATCGGACGCACGGTGAGGCTTGTTCAGCCGTCGGCCGCCGCATGACTTCGCGGTGATCAGCGGCGTCCGAGCGGGCCGCGGCGGCCTGACCAGAACAAGCCTCAGTCCTTAAAGGGCACTCTCAGGAAAATATGGGATTGTGGGCTCGTGCGAGTTTTGGTAGTCGAGGACGAAGAACCCCTGGCCGACGCGATCGCCCGTGGCCTGCGCCGCGAAGGGATGGCGGTGGACGTCGCGCTCACCGGGGACGACGGGCACGAAAAGGCCGCCGTCACCCGGTACGACGTCGTGCTCCTGGACCGGGACCTGCCCGGCATGTCCGGGGACGAGCTGTGCCGGGAGATCGTCGCGTCCGGGGAACTGACCCGGGTGCTGATGCTGACCGCCAGCAGCTCGGTGTCCGACCGGGTGGACGGGCTGTCGCTGGGCGCCGACGACTACCTCGCCAAGCCGTTCGCCTTCCCCGAGCTGGTCGCGCGGGTGCGGGCGCTGGGCCGCCGGGCCACGCCGGCCGCGCCGCCGCTGCTCACCGCCGGGGACGTCGAACTGGACCCGGCGAAGCGGACCGTCCGGCGCGCGAGCGGCCCGATCGAGCTGACGCGCAAGGAGTTCGGCGTCCTCGAAGTCCTGCTCTCGGCGGCCGGGTCCGTCGTCAGCAGCGAGGAACTGCTCGAACGCGTCTGGGACGAGAACGCCGACCCGTTCACCACGACCGTCCGGGTCACCGTGATGACGTTGCGCAAGAAGCTCGGCGAGCCGGGGATCATCGAGACCGTCGTCGGCTCCGGGTACCGGGTGCCGGAGCCCGGCGCGCCGCGCGCGTGAACCTGCCGGGCACCCGCAGCCTCCGCGCCCGGATCACCCTGCTGGCGACCGTGCTGGTCGCCGCCGTCAGCCTGCTGCTGCTCTGGCTGGCCTGGACGCTGGTCCGGGACTCGCTCGACACCGTCCCGCAGATGCCGCCGGGCAGCGTGGTGGTCGTCGACGGCGTCCAGGTCGACGCGTCGACGCTGGCGGAACACCTGCGCGTGCACGCCCGCGACCGGATGCTGCTGTTCGGGTCGATCGCGTTCCTGCTGGTGGTGGCGGCCGCGGCGATCCTCGCCTGGACGTTCACCTCGCGGGTGCTGCTGCCGCTGCGCGAAATCACCGGGACGGCGCGGCGGCTGTCGGTCGAGTCGATGGGCGAGCGGATCGGCGAGGTGCGTTCGCGCGACGAGCTGGCCGAGCTGGCGGGGACGTTCGACGACATGCTCGACCGGCTGCAGGCCGCGTTCGACGCGCAACGCCACTTCGTCGCGAACGCGAGCCACGAGCTGCGGACGCCGTTGTCGGTGATCCGCACGGAACTGGACGTCACCCTCGCCGACGACGCCGCCGACGAAGCCGAGCTGCGCCGGATGGCCGGGGTGGTCCGGGACGCCACCGAGCGCGCCGGGCAGCTCGTCAACTCGCTGCTGCTGCTGGCCCGCACCGACGGCGCCGGCCTCGGGGTGCACGAGCCGGTCGACCTCGCGGCCGTCGTCGACCGCGCTTGGCGCGCGGTCTACCGCGAAGCCGAGCAGCGCGGGATCCGGGCTTCGTTCACGACGCCGCCGGCGCCCGCGTTCGGCGATCCCGCGCTGCTGGAACGGATCGCGGGCAACCTGCTGGAGAACGCGGTCCGCCACAACGTCGACGGCGGCTGGCTGGAGGTCGTCACCCAGCCGGGGCCGCAGTGGTCGACGCTGCGGGTGCGCTCGTCGGGCGGGCTGGTCGACCCGGCGGCGGTGCCGGAGCTGTTCGAGCCGTTCCGCCGCGCCGGGGTGGCCCGCACGGCCCGCTCGGGCGCGGGCCTGGGGCTGTCGATCGTCCGGGCGGCGGTCCAGGCGCACGGCGGAACCGTGACGGCGGAACCGATCGTGGGTGGCGGCCTCGCGGTGACGGTCCACCTCCCGGTGCGCTGATGCCCCGGGCCGCTCAGCGGACGTCGACGAAGATCGGGTTCGCGTACAGCCAGAGGTCCTCGAACGGGTTCGCCTGGCCGATGACGTCCGGCGTGGGTTCGGAATCGCCGTTCGAGCCGCGGATCCGCGCGTAGAACGGTTCCCGCACGTTGCGGAAGGTGTGCCGGAACACGACCTGCCGCCCGGGCGCCCACCGCGGCTCGAACGACTCCACGACCCGGGTGCCCGGCGCCGTCATCGTGTCCGGGTCGGCCACGGGACCGGTGACCGGGCCCGCGATGACGTCCAGCCGGGCCAGCCGCGGCACCGAGCCGCTGCCGTTCGGGCGGGACGCCGGCCGCGCCGACACCACGATCGTGACGTCCGAACCCCGCCGGACCCGCAGGCGGCCGCCCAGCGTCGCCGAGGAACCACCGCCGGCCGCGACAACCGCCAGCTCCTGGGCCAGGCCGCCGTGCGACAGCCAGATCCGCCCGGCCCGCAGGCCTTCCAGCACGCCTTCGAGGCTTCGCCGCGTCACGCCGACGTACGTGCGGCTGAACTCCCCGGGGTAGAAGTCCGCGTACGGCGCGAGCAGCTGCGGGACACCGGTGTCGACGGGGTCGGGGAACTTCCCGTGCGTGTCGTACCAGCCGTCCGCCACCTGAGGCCGCACCAGCGTGTCGCCGCGGTTGTAGTGCGAGTCGGAGTTCGCGGTGATCCACCACGGCTTGCCCTCGGCGAGCAGCGAGTCCCACAGGCCGCCGACCTTCGCCGTCGCCCAGTCCCAGCCGCCGAACGTCCGGTAGGCCTCGGCGGGGTAGCCGGGCCACGAGTTCGGGCCGGGGCTGTTGGCGTAGCCGCCGCGCGCGCCGCCGTTGCCGAGCGGCTTCGGGAAGCCGTCGGCCTGCGCGCCGGGCGCGCCCTCCATGCCGATCACGATGTCCGGGGCGGCGTCGCGGTAGGCGCGCAGCTCGTGCGGCGCGACGCGGCCGTTGCGCAACGGGTGGTTGATCAGCACGACCGGCGCGTGGATCCGCCGCGCGCGCTCTTCCGAAGCCAGCCACCGCAACGCCTTGAGCGCGAGAGCCTCGTTTTCCGGGCTCGACGCCTCGGAGTCCGTCAGCCGCCAGTCGAAGGACCGCTCGAACTCGCGCAGCTTCGCCGCCTGGTCCGTCCCGGCCTGGAAGAACACCGTCGCGTGCTCGGCGCCCGGGACGTTCCACTCCATGCCGTGCCACAGCAGCAGGTCCGGGTACTTCCGCCGGGCGGCGGCGAAGTCCTTCTCCGTCGGCTCGACCGAGACCTTCTCGTGCTCGGCGTGGCCGTGGTCGGTGAAGACGATCCAGTTCGCGCCGTGCGCCCGCCCGCCGGCGGCGATCTGGTCGATCCGGTACATCGCGTCGTAGGAATACTGGCTGTGGGTGTGGTGATCGCCGGGCAGCCACTGGTAGCCCCCGCACAGCCGGCCCGGATCGAGGTCGGCGTGGGCGGACGTGGGAGCGGGGGCGGGCAGCGGCACGCTCGCGGCGGCGGCGGCCAGGCCGGCCCCCTTGAGGAAGCGGCGTCGGTCGGTGGTCACCGGCGGGACGCTAAGCCGCCGGGGTGAACGGGCGGTGTCCCGGCGGCCAACGTGTGCTGTGATCTTCGGTGTGGAGGAAAGCCCCCTGGTCCGCGTCCTGGTGCCGGTGATCGCCCTGGCGGCGGCCGCCGGGGTGGGACTGGCCTTCGGCGTCGCGGCGCTGGTCCGGCCGCCCGACCTGCCGGTGGACCGCAGCCCCGCGCCGCTGGCGGGACACACGTTGTGCGCGGCGGTCGTCGTGACCTTCTCCACCGACGACGACATGCGCGCGGCGGCGCAGTCCTTCCGGGACGACCCGAAGGCGCGGCGGGTGTTCGTGGACCCGCCGTCGGTCTCCCTGCTCGCCGTGCCGGGTACCGACCTGAAGGCGTGGGCGCAGGAGCTCCACGCCCGCTACCGGACCGCCGAGCGGGTGACGGTGATCGACTCCGACGCGACGGCGGCGCAGCTGAAACTCACTGCGCCGCCGCCGAAGTGCCCTCGTGAGGGCGAGTACTAGCGCGCCGGAACCGAAGCGACCCCCGGGGCGAGGAACGGCTTGCCGTTCACGCGCTCGGAGACGCCGGAGCGGTCCAGGTACGGCGTGATGCCGCCGTTCCAGAACGGCCAGCCGGCGCCGAGGATCAGGCACAGGTCGATGTCCTGCGCCTCGGCGACCACGCCCTCGTCGAGCATGATCCGGATCTCCTCGGCGATGGCCGCGAGCGCCCGCTCGCGCACCTGCTCCGAAGTGGACGGCTTGTCACCCTGCGTCCAGAGTTCGACGACCTCGGGGTCGGCCGACTGGTTGCCTTGGGCGTCCCAGATCCAGACGCCCTTCTTGCCCGCCTTGACGAACTTGGCGAGGTTCTCCGACACGGTGAACCGGTCCGGGAACGCCTCGTGCAGCGTCTCGCCGACGTGCAGCGCGATGGCCGGGCCGACGAGCTGCATCAGCGTCAGCGGCGTCATCGGCAGGCCGAGCGGTTCCAGGGCCTTGTCGGCGACGTCGAACGGCGTGCCCTCGTCGACGGTGACCAGCACCTCGCCGAGGAAGCGCAGCAGCAGCCGGTTCACGACGAACGCCGACGCGTCCTTAACCAGCACGCTGGACTTCTTCAGCTGCTTGCCGACCGAGAACGCCGTCGCCAGCGAGGCGTCGTCGGTCTGCTCGCCGCGGACGATCTCCAGCAGCGGCAGCACGGCGACCGGGTTGAAGAAGTGGAAGCCCACGACCCGCTCGGGGTGCTGCAGCTTCGACGCCATCGCGGTGATCGAGAGCGACGAGGTGTTCGTCGCGAGGATCGCCTCGGGCGAGACGTGCTGCTCCAGCTCGGCGAACACCTGCTGCTTGACGCCCAGCTCCTCGAAGACGGCTTCGATGACGAAGTCGGCGTCGGAGAACGCGGCCTTGTCGAGCGAGCCGGAAACCAGTGCCTTGAGCCGGTTCGCGCCGTCGGGGGAGACGCGCTTCTTGCTCAGCAGCTTGTCGATCTCGGCGTGGACGTAGCCGACGCCCTTGTCGACGCGCTCCTGGTCGACGTCGGTCAGCACGACCGGCACCTTCAGGCGGCGCACGAACAGCAGCGCGAGCTGGCTGGCCATCAGGCCGGCGCCGACGATGCCGACCTTGTTCACCTTGCGGGCCAGGGACTTGTCCGGCGCGCCGGCCGGGCGCTTGGCGCGCTTGTTGACCAGGTTGAACGAGTACAGCCCGGCGCGCAGGACGTCGGACATGAGCAGCTCGGCGAGGCCGTCGGTCTCGGCGGCGTAACCGCGGTCGAGGTCGTTCTCGCGCGCCAGCTCCAGCAGCTCGACGGCCTTGGTCGCGCCCGGCGAAGCGCCGTGCGTTCGCCCGTCCACAATGGACTTGGCGCGCGCGATGGCGGTGTCCCACTCCGCGCCGCGGTCGATCTCGCGGCGGGCCGGGGTGATCTCGCCGTTGACGACCTTGGCCAGCCACAGCAGCGACTGCTCGAGGTAGTCGGCCGAGCCGAAGACCGCGTCGACGATGCCGAGCTCCGCCGTCTGCTTGACGTTGAGCATCTTGTTCTGCGCCAGCGCGTTCTCGATGATCACGGTGACGGCGGCGTCCGGGCCGATCAGGTTGGGCAGCAGCTGCGTGCCGCCCCAGCCCGGGAACAGGCCGAGGAAGACCTCGGGGAACGCGATGGCGGCGGTGTTCTCCGACAGCGTCCGGTAGTGGCAGGACAGGGCGAGCTCGAGCCCGCCGCCCATGACCGCGCCGTTGACGAACCCGAACGTCGGGATCTTCGTCTCGGTGAGGCGCCGGAAGACGTCGTGCCCGGTCTGGGCGATCTCGCGCGCCAGCTTCGGGTCGCTGACGGACTCGACACCCGAGAGGTCCGCGCCGACGGCGAAGATGAACGGCTTGCCGGTGACCGCGATCGCGGCCGGCTCGGCCTCGAACGCCTTGTCCAGCGCGGCGTTGAGGGAGACGAGCCCCTGCGGGCCGAAGGTGTTCGGCCGGGTGTGGTCGTGGCCGTTGTCGAGCGTGATGAGCGCGACGGGCTTCTCGAGCCCGGGCACCTTCACCAGCCGCGTCACGGCGTGCGTGACGACCTCGTCCGGGAACGCGGCCTTCGCTTCTTCAGCGGTGAACGTCATTACTTCGCCCCCTCGAACGCCGGGTTCTCCCAGATCACGGTGCCGCCCATGCCGATGCCGATGCACATCGTCGTCATGCCGTAGCGCACGTCGGGCCGCTCGGCGAACTGGCGGGCCAGCTGCGTCATGAGCCGGACGCCGGACGAGGCCAGCGGGTGGCCGCACGCGATCGCGCCGCCCCACTGGTTGACGCGCGGGTCTTCGTCGTCGATGCCGAAGTGGTCGAGGAAGGCCAGCACCTGCACGGCGAAGGCCTCGTTGATCTCGAACAAGCCGATGTCGTCGATGGACAGCCCGGTGCGCTTGAACAGCTTCTCGGTGGCCGGCACCGGGCCGATGCCCATGACCTCCGGCTCGACGCCGGCGAAGGAGTAGCCGACCAGCCGCATCGCGACCGGCAGGCCGAGCTCGCGGGCGGTCTCCTCGTCGGCGAGGATCGACGCGGTGGCGCCGTCGTTGAGGCCGGCCGCGTTGCCCGCGGTGATCCGGCCGTGCGGGCGGAACGGCGTCTTGAGGTTCGCGAGGGTTTCCAGCGTGGTGCCGGGCCGCGGCGGCTCGTCCTCGGTGGCCAGACCCCAGCCCAGCTCCTTCGAGCGGGTGGCGACGGGGACCAGCTCGGGGCCGATCTTGCCGGTCTTGACGGCTTCGGCGTACTTCTCCTGGCTGCGCGCGGCGTAGGCGTCGGTGCGCTGCTTGGTGATCGCCGGGAACCGGTCGTGCAGGTTCTCGGCGGTCTGGCCCATGACGAGCGCGGTCGGGTCGACGAGCTTGTCGGCGATGATCCGCGGGTTCGGGTCGACACCTTCACCCATCGGGTGGCGGCCCATGTGCTCGACGCCGCCGGCGATGGCGATGTCGTAGGCGCCGAAGCCGATGCCGGACGCGGTGGTGGTGACGGCGGTCATCGCGCCGGCGCACATGCGGTCGATGGCGAAGCCGGGGACGGACTTGGGCAGCCCGGCCAGCAGCGCGGCCGTGCGGCCGATGGTCAGGCCCTGGTCCCCGATCTGCGTGGTGGCGGCGATGGCCACCTCGTCGACGCGCTCGGGCGGCAGTTCGGGGTGCCGCCGCAGCAGCTCGCGGATGGTGTTGACGACGAGGTCGTCGGCGCGGGTCCCGGCGTAGATGCCCTTGTCGCCGGCCTTGCCGAAGGGGGTGCGGACCCCCTCGACGAAGGCGACGGTGCGCACCCCTCGCGCGGTCGGCGCGAGCGGCGTTGCTGGTGCGGCCACGAATGCTCCATGAAGTAGAGGTCTTTGCCCGCACGATAGCCCTTGTTACCCGTCGGTAACCAGGGTAGTGGCCCGGTCGAGTGGGCTACGGCACACTCTTGGGCGTCAGCGTCTGGCCCTTGAGCAGCCACGCCACCCCGAACGCCGCCACGGCGACGCTCTCCAGCCACAGCGCCGGGTGCCACTCCGGGACCAGCCGCAGCCGGCTCGTCAGCGCGATGAGCACCAGCGCGGCCAGGATCACCACGCCGCACCCGCGGTAGACGATCCCGGTGCCCGGGGGCTGCTCACCGTCGTGGGGGAACAGGCGCAGGCAGAAGTACGCCAGCATCAGGAAGAACACCGCGGCGAAGGCCAGGTGCAGCACGCCCGAGGTGCGGTCCCACGCCGTCACGTCGTGGTCCGGCGCCGCCGGGAACAGCGCGAGACCGATCGCGCCGAGGCCGGCCACGCTGCTGGCGACGTTGTCGGCGAAGTCGTGGCCGTAGTAGGCGAGCAGGAACACCCCGGCGGCGCACATCGCGCCGACGAAGACGTTGCGCAGGTCGGTGTAGTAGTAGCCGCTGAGGGACCCGATGAGGTCGCCGCCCTGGACCAGCTGCTTGCCGAGGATCAGGACGAACGGCAGCGCCAGGCCGATGAGCCCGATGGCCCGCCGGAGGAACAGGTAGGAGTGGACGAGCGTGGTCTGCGGGGATCGGGTTGCCGTGGTCATGGCCGCCTCCGGGGTCTCACCGAGGTCATCGGCGTTCTCGTGCCCCGGGACAAGCGTTGTTATCCGACGGGTTCCCAGATCCTCAGCTGATCGTTACGCAGTTCGGCGAAGGTGCCGTCGCGGTGGGCGATGGGGTGGAATCCCGGGGCGAAGCCGACGCGGGCGCCTTCGGCCGGGTCCCAGACCTCGAAGCCCGCCTCGGCGGCGACGTGGAGCAGGCCGCCGTGGGCCCACATCGGGCCCTTCGGGCCGGCGAACATGCCGGTGCGGCGCCCGGTCCCGGCGTCGTAGAGCTCGACGCCGTCGAGCATCTCCTGCCAGGAAGCGCCCATGCGCTGGATGGCGACCGTGGTGTCGTCCAGCCAGGCGATCGGCTGGTCCCAGTCGCTGCTGCGGCCGGGGGTGAGGTGCCGGCCCGTCTCGGCCGCGTGGACGTCACCGGCGAGCCACGCCGCGACGTCCACGACCAACGGGGAGCCCACGGGCATCCAGACCCAGCCGTCCCCGACCAGTGATCGCCCCGACGGGCTCACGTGGAGCGCGCCCTGGAAGTAGTCGAGGTAGTGCTCGGGTTCCGGCTCCCCGCGTTCCGGTGCCGCGGTTTCCCGGTCGGTCAGCAGGTCGCCGCCGGGCAGCGTGAACACGTCGAGCCGGTTCCAGTCGGTGCCCGCGACGACCTTCGCCGTCTCGCCTTCGCCGAGGAAGGCCAGCGGGAACCGGGTGTACTCGTTGTCGTTGCCGTCCCGGTCGAGATCGAGCACGGTGACCCACTCGCCGAGGTCGACGACCGTGGCGAACCGGCCGTAGTCGGAGACCACCGCCGCGAACCGCCCGTCGCGCGAGGTGTGCAGACCGCGGCGGGGGCGGTCCGGGAAGTCGCGGATGTCCACGGGGGTGTCTTCGGGCAGCTCGACCGGCCCGACGAGCCACTGGTCGTCGTCGGTGATCCGCACGAACCCCTCCGCGGTGAGCGCGAGCCAGTGACCGGGCATCGGCGCCAGGCAGCCGTCGTTCACCGGCCGCACCGGGCAGGGGCGTGCCGACCACGTGCCGCCGAGTTCCCTGTCCCGCAGGAGTACTTCGGGTTCGCCGTGCCAGCCCGAAGGGAAGCTCTTCTGGTCGGCCCGGTCGGCGCAGCTCTCGCAGGCTCCGGCCAGCTCGGCCGGGGTGCACCCGGCGCAGACGAGGTCGTAGCGAGTGCCCACGCCGGTCAGATGACGGGTGGACGCGGGAGGTTCTTCGACAGCCAGGTGCGGACAGAGGCGCAAGCTGCCGGTGCGGCCCGGGTGGCCGCAGGGCAGGGTGTTCACCACCTCAGTGTCGACCTGCGGCGCAACCGGTTTACCCGGCGCCGAGGTGCGCCAGCCAGCCACCCTTCGCCGAAATGTCCTCCGCGCCCTCCGTCGCCGCGGGTTCGCAGAGGAACCCGGACACCGACGTGCCGTCCGCCAAGGCGATCTTCCCGATCGTCAGCGGGCCCGGGATGCGTGACACGAACTCGCCGAACCCCCGGGCCGGGAGGTCCCACACCTCCGCGGCGATCGAAACGCCGCCGGACGCGACCCGCACCAGTCCCGGCTTCGGCGGCACCGTGTCCAGCGCGTACAGCCGGTACGAGGCCGCCGTGAGGGTTTCGGCCACGAAGCGGCCGCCCCGGGAGGTCAGTTCGTGGTTCAGCGGCTGGCCCCGCAGGTGCGCGCCGACCACCACGATCGGGATCCGCTCGCCGCGCAGGCCCGCCAGGGCCGCCAGCTTCAGGTCGTCGTGCGGGGCGCCGACCAGCATGACGCCGAACGGGCGCCCGGCCACCGTGCCCGCCGGGACCGCCAGTGCCGACAGGCCGAACAGGTTGGTCGAGTTGGTGAACCGGCCGAGCCGCGCGTTGACCGCGACCGGGTCCTCGGCCACCTCCGCGATCGTCGGGTGCTCGGTCGTCGTCGGGAACAGCAGCGCGTCGACGCCGGCCAGCGCCACCAGAGCTTCCGTTCGCAAGCCCGCCAGGGTCGCCTGGTCGGCGAACAGCCGGTGTGCGGGGATGTCCCGGGCCGGGCCGATGATCGAGCGCACGACCGGGTCGACCGCGTCCGGGTGAGCGTCGATGAACTCGCCGACGGCGGTGTACCGCTCGGCGACGAACGCGCCGCCGTACAGCAGCTGCGCCGCTTCCAGGTACGCGGAGACGTCCACCGTGGTCACTTCGGCCCCGGCCGCGGCGTAGTCCGCGACCGCGGCGTCGAACGCCTCGGCCCAGCCGGGCGCCAAGGGGCCCAGCTGGTCCGGTGACGGCACACCGAGCCGGAACCGTCCCGTGTGGACCTGCGCGGGCTCGGCCAGGCAGGTCAGGGCGAACGACGCCTCCTCGACCGTCCGCGCGAACAGCGTCACGCAGTCGATGCTCGCGCACGCGGGCACCACGCCCTCGGCCGGCAGCAGGCCCGGGGTCGGCTTCAGCCCGACGATCCCGTTGAACGCCGCCGGCACCCGGCCCGACCCGGCCGTGTCGGTGCCCAGCGCCAGGTCCGCGATCCCCAGGGCGACCGCCACCGCCGAACCCGAGCTCGACCCACCCGACACGTACGCCGGGTCCACGGCGTTGCGCACCGCGCCGTACGGGCTGCGCGTCCCGACCAGCCCGGTCGCGAACTGGTCCAGGTTGGTCGTGCCGAGCACCAGCGCGCCGGCCGCCCGCAGCCGCGCGACGACCGGCGCGTCGGCGTCCGGCTTGAACGCGTACGCCGGGCAGCCCGCGGTCGTCGGCAGCCCGGCGACGTCGATGTTGCCCTTGACCGCCACGAGCTTGCCGAAGAGCGGCAGCCCGGCCGGGCCGCGCTCGGCCAGGGCCGTGGCTTCCGCCAGCACGTCGGCTTCGGGACGCAGGTCGATCCAGATCTCGGGCCGATCGACCCGTGCGATCCGGCCGTACGCGGCCCGCACCCGCTCGATGACGCTCATCCGAGCACCACCAACGGCGTTCCGGGCGCCACCTGGTCACCGGGGGACACGAGCACTTCGACCACCTCACCGCCGGCCGGCGCGGGGATCCGCGCCTCCGTCTTCATCGCTTCCAGGGTCACGAGCGGCTGCGCGCCCTCGACGCGCTCGCCCGCCGTGACGTCCACCCGCCACACCGTCGCCGCGAACGGCGCCTCGACGACGTGCCCGCCCGGCGGCGCCTCGACCCGCGCCGGGGGCCGGGTGACCGGCTCCGGCTTCGGGTCGAACTCGCCCGCCGCGGCCCACGCCCGCCGTTCCGCCTCGAACGCCGCCGCCTGCGTCGCCCGGAACCCGGCGATGCTCCCGGCGTTGTCGGCGAGGAACTTCTGGTAGTCGGCCAGGGCGAAGGAGCCGTCCCGGACGTCGAGTTCGAGCTGCCCGGCCGAACTCCGCGCCCGCAGGTCCAGCAGCTCCTCGGCCGACACCGGGTACCACGAGATCCGGTCGAAGAACCGCAGGTTCCACGGCCGGTCGCCGCCGTGCCAGCTGTTCCACACCTGCACGGTGCGCCCGACGAACTGGTACCCGCCGGGGCCTTCCATGCCGTAGATGCACAGGTAGGCGCCGCCGATGCCGACGGAGTTCTCGGCGGTCCAGGTCCGCGCCGGGTTGTACTTGGTCGTGACCAGGCGGTGGCGCGGGTCCAGCGGCGTCGCGACCGGCGCGCCGAGGTAGACGTCGCCGAGACCGAGCACGAGGTACTCCGCGTCGAACACCGTCCGGTACACGTCGTCCACACTGGACAGCCCGTTGACGCGGCGGATGAACTCGATGTTCCACGGGCACCACGGCGCGTCGTCGCGCACGCCGGTCATGTACCGCTCGATCGCCTCGCGCGTCGCCGGGTCGTCCCACGACAGGGGCAGCCGGACGCTGCGGCTGGGCACCACGAGGGCGTGCGTCGGCGGCAGGTCCCGCTCCAGCTCGCGCACCAGCCCGAGCGCCTTGCCGACCGGCAGCGCGTCCGGGTCGACGTGCACCTGCAGCGACCGGATGCCCGGCGTCAGGTCGACGATCCCCGGCACGCCCTCGGCGGCCAGGCGCTCGGCGAGCGCGTGCACCCGCATCCGCAGCGCCAGGTCGAGGTTCATCTCGCCGTACTCGACGAGCAGGTTGTCGTCGCCGCTGCGGCGGTAGGTGACGGACGGCTCGTCGTCCGCCGCCGGCAGCCGGCCCAGGACACCGCCGTCGTGGCGGGCCGTCCGGGTGGACGTGACCGCCGAGGCGGGGCTTCGCCGCAGCGCCGCCGCGTGGTCGGTGTCGATCGGCACGAACCGCACGGTGTCACCGGGCCGCAGCTGCCCGAGCTTCCACCGCTCGCCGGTGGCGACCGTCGCCGGGCAGACGAACCCGCCCAGGCTGGGCCCGTCCGGGCCGAGCAGGATCGGCAGGTCGCCGGTGTAGTCGACGGCGCCGATCGCGTACGGCGTGTCGTGGATGTTCGACGGGTGCAGGCCCGCCTCGCCACCGTCCGCGCGGGCCCACTTCGGGCGCGGCCCGACGAGCCGGACGCCGGTGCGCGCCGAGTTGAAGTGCACCTGCCAGTCCGTGGCGTAGAACGTGTCGACGTCTTCGGGGGTGAAGAACTCCGGCGCCGCGTGCGGTCCTTCGAGCGCGCCGATCGTCCAGTGGCCGGCGAACGCCGGCCGGTCGGCCTCCGCGACCGGCCCGACAACCGGGTCGGCCGGGGCCGGCCCCGGCTGCAGGACGTCGCCGGTGGCCAGCGCGCGCCCGCCGTGACCGCCGAAGCGGCCCAGCGTGAACGTCGCCGCGCTGCCGAGGAAGCCGGGAACGTCGACGCCGCCGCGGATGAGGACGTAACTGCGCAGCCCGGCCGTGCACGCGCGGACGTCGAGCGTGGCGCCGGCGGGAACCTCGACCGGCGTCCACAGGGGAACTTCGGTGCCGTCGACCAGCACGGTGGTGGGTGCCCCGGTGACGCACACCTCGGTGGCGTGGGAGAACCGCAGCGTGACACCGTCCACGGTGCACTCCAGGCCGGGGGCGCCTTCGGGGTTGCCCAGCGCGAGGTTGCCCAGGCGCAGCGAGAGGTCGTCCATCGGGCCGCTCGGCGGCACCCCGACGTGCCAGAAGCCGGTGCGGCCCGGCCAGTCCTGCACGGTCGTCATCGTGCCGCCGCGCACGACGTCGATCCGCGGTTCCGCGTCCTCGACGGCATCCAAAGTGGACGTGTCGTGGCCGGCGGCGCCGAACGCCGCGTCGGCGGCCGCGGCCCTAAGCTGGCCCAGGTTGGTCTGCACGCCGTCGAACCGGGTCGCGGCGAGCGCTTCCCGCAGGTTCGCGAGGGCGTCTTCGCGATCGGTGCCGGTGCAGATCACCTTGGCCAGCAACGGGTCGTAGTGGGTGGTGACGGTGGTACCCGGCTCGACCCAGGTGTCGACCCGCGTGCCCGGGGGCAGCGTGACCCGCGTGACGAGACCCGCGCTCGGCCGGTGCCCGGCGCTCGGGTCCTCGGCGTACACGCGCGCTTCGACGGCGTGGCCGCGCGCGACCGGCGTCGCACGGAACATCCCGCGGTCGCCCTGGGCGAGCCGCAGCATCCAGGCGACGAGGTCGACGCCGTAGACCGCCTCGGTGACCGGGTGCTCGACCTGCAGCCGGGTGTTGACCTCGAGGAACGCCGCCTCGCCGCGTTCGGCGTCGTAGACGTACTCGACCGTGCCCGCGGAGCGGTACCGCACGGACGAGCACAGCGCGACGGCGGAGTCGACGAGCTGCTTCCGGACGGTGCCGGGCAGGTCCGGCGCCGGGCACTCCTCGACAACCTTCTGGTTGCGCCGCTGCAGCGAGCAGTCCCGTGTGCCCAGGGCGAGGACCTCGCCGAAGCCGTCGCCGAACACCTGGACCTCGACGTGCCGCGCGCGGCTCACGAGGCGTTCCAGGAAGACGCCGGAGCTGGCGAAGCTCTTGGCCGCGACGCTGCGCACGGTGTCCCAGGCGGCGCGCAGCTCGTCCGGCGACGGGCAGGCGCACATCCCGATGCCGCCCCCGCCGCCGGTCGCCTTGAGCATCACCGGGTAGCCGATGTCCCCGGCGCGCGCCAGCGCTTCGTCCACATCGGACAGCAGGCCGGTGCCGGCCAGCAGCGGCACGCCGGCCGCGATCGCCGCCTCGCGGGCGGTGTGCTTGCTGCCGAACACCTCCAGGTGCTCCGGCGACGGCCCGGCGAACGCGATCCCGGCTTCCTCGCAGGCCCGCGCGAACGCCGCGTCCTCCGAGAGGAAGCCGTAGCCGGGGTGGATCGCGTCGCAGCTGGTGTCGACGGCGGCGCGGATGATCGCGTCGGCCCGCAGGTAGCTCTCCGCGGCGGGCGCCGGGCCGAGCCGCACGGCCCGGTCGGCGAGCCGCACGTGCGGGGCGAGGCGGTCGGCGTCGGAGTACACGGCTACGGTCTCGAGACCCAGTTCCTTCGCGCTGCGCAGGATCCGGACCGCGATCTCGCCGCGGTTGGCGACGAGCAGCCTCACTCGCCGCCTCCGGGGGAGATGACGATCATCCGCACCGGCGTCGGGTCGAACCCGTTGCAGGGGTTGTTGATCTGCGGGCAGTTCGACACGAGCACCAGCACGTCGGTCTCGGCCCGCAGCCGGACTTCCAGGCCCGGCGCGGAGATCCCGTCGACGATGCCGAGCGTGCCGTCCTCTTCGACCGGCACGTTCATGTACCAGTTGACGTTGCTGACCAGGTCGCGCTTGCCCAGCCCCCACTTCGCGCCCTCGATGAGGAAGTTCTCGACGCAGGCGTGCTGGTGGCGGGTGTGCTGGCCGTAGCGGAGGCTGTTGGACTCCTTGCTGCACGCGCCGCCGAGCGTGTCGTGGCGCCCGCAGGTGTCGGCGACGACGGTCAGCAGCGGTGCGCCCTCCTGGGTCCGCAGGACGCTGCCCGTGGTCAGGAAGATGTTGCGCTGCGCGGCGATCGTCGCGGCCGCGCTGTAGCGCTTCGAGGTGTCGTTCGCGTCGTAGCAGAGGAAGTCGACGGCCTGGTTGCCGCCCAGGTCCATGATCGCCAGCTCCTGGCCCTGCTTCAGCACCGTCGAGAACGGTGCCCGCGCGGGGACGTCGAAGCTGACTTCCAGCTGGGACTCGTACGCCGTGCTCATGCGATCCCCCGGGCGGTCAGGTAGTCGGCGGTGTTCTCGAAGGCGCGCTGCGCCTCCGGCGTGTGTGTCCACTCCGGACTGTCCGGAGTGGTCGGCCGGTCGCGCCAGGCGAGCACTTCGAGCTTGGACACGGTGTAGTCCGGGCGCGGGTCGACCGGGTGGGCGACGTTGGCGAGCAGCACGATCGACGGGACTTCGATCCGCAGGTCGACCGACTTCCCGGCGCCCGCGGACCCGGTGAACTCCAGCCCGCCGCCGTTCTGGACGCGCACGCCCTGGAAGAACGACAGGCTCGGCGGCAGATCGCGGGGCCCCAGGCCGTTCTTGGCCGCGGCCAGGGTGAACAGCGGCAGCCCGGCGGGGGAGGGGCCGTGCGGGGCGCCGTCGCCGTACCGCTCGGTGTTGCCGTCCACAGTGGACGTCCCGCACAGCGCGTCGTGGCGGCCGCTCGAGTCCGCGACGATCGTGGCCAGCACCCGCGCCTGGTCCGACAGCAGCGCCACCGACTCGCCGAGGTAGGCGTTCCACTGCACCTTCACCGTGTCGGCGACGTTCAGCCGTTCCCACGGCTGGTCGGCGTTGACCAGCAGCAGGTGGGCGCAGGCGTCGCCGTCGGGGTCGGTCAGCCGCAGCCGCGTGCCGCGGGCCAGGACCTTGTGCGTGTACCCGCCGCCGGCCACGGTTTCGGCCCAGGTCAGCGCGTCGGGCGCGACGCCGGGTGGCGGCGACGGCCAGGTGCTCGCCGGGATCGACGGCATCGTGTCGACCACGGTGCCCGCCTGGGCGCGGGCGTGGTCGCGGGCGCCGTAGGTCGTCGCGGTGGTGCTCATAGCGTCCTCTCTCAGGTAGCCGGTTCGAGGGCGGGAGCCGGGCGCAGCCGCAGCCAGCAGAGCCAGCCGATCACCAGTGCGCCGCCGACGAACTCTATCGGGAACAGGAGCATCCAGGGGGAGCCCGAACCGGCGAGGTCGTAGATCTCCGCGCGCGGCCAGGCGATGTTGACGACCATGGCGATCCCGTAGGCGACGGCCGCCCCGTTCACCGGGACACCCCACCGCCCCAAGGAGAACCGGCCGGGCTCGGCCGGGAACCCGCCGCGCAGCCGCTTGACGAGCAGCGGCCCGGTGACCAGCAGGTACGCCAGGTAGACGACCACCACCGACGTCCCGGTGATCGTGCTGAACAGCGTCGGGTTGCCGACGTTGAGCAGCAGCAGCCCGATGGCCAGCGCCCCCGACAGCAGCGCGGGGGCGACCGGCGCCCCGGTACGCGGGCTGACCCCGGCGAGGCGGGTGGACGCGGGGAGCGCGCCGTCGCGGGCCATCGCGAAGACCAGCCGGATCGTGCCGGTCTGGATGGTGAGCGTGCAGACGACGACGGCGACCGCGACGTCGGCGAGGAAGACCCGGCCGAGCGGGTCGCCGAAGACGGCGGTGATGACGTACGGCAGGCCGTGGCCGGCGAGTTGCCCGTCGGTCAGGCTCGGCGCGGCCATCAACGCGGTGACCACCACCGCCAGCCCGCCGATCCCGGACACGAGCACGGCGCGCAGCACCGCCCGCGGGGCCGCCCTCCGCGCGTTCTTCGTCTCCTCCGCGACCGACGCGGCGGTGTCGAAGCCATAGAGGACGTACGCCGCCATGAGCGCCGAAGCGAGCACGCCGCCCACCCCGGCGCTCGTGCCGGGCGCGTCGTGCAGCACCACCTGCGGGCCGCGGACGGCGAACAGGGCCAGCCCGGCGATGAGGACGAGGACGCCCAGGAGCTCGGCCGCGACGCCGACGTCGTTGATCCGCGCCATCAGCCGGACCCCGCCGGCGTTGACCGCGGTGGTGAAGAGGAGCAGCAGGGTGCCGAGCAGCACGGCGTTGGCGGCGCCGGACGGCGACGTCACCGACGGGTCGCCGCCGACGAGCTGGAAGCCGTCCCACACCGACGGCAGCACGACCTGCAGCGCGATCGCGGCGGCCGCCAGGGCGACGATGCAGCCGAGCAGCATCATCCAGCCGGCGAGCCAGCCGAGGAAGCCCTTGCTGAGCTGTTTCGCCCACTGGTAGACGGATCCGGCGAGCGGGTAGCGCGCGGCGAGTTCGGCGAAGACGAGCGCGACGAGCAGCTGGCCGGCGAGGACGACCGGCCACGTCCAGAAGAAGAGCGGGCCGCCGAAGGTGTAGCCGAAGCCGAAGAGCTGGAAGACGGTGGTCAGGATGGAGACGAAGGAGAAGCCGGCGGCGAAGGCGGAGAACCCGCCCAGCGACCGGCGAAGCTCTTGGCGGTAGCCGAAGGCGGCGAGTTCGTCGGGTGGCGTCATGCGGGCTCCTTGGTTTCTGTCGCTTGACAGAAATTAGGTCGCGGGCACGACGTGGTGATCTCCGGTGCGTTAGGGGTCCGTTAACGGCGGGGGCGACGGCCCGTCAACGGCGACATCCGGGCGTAACAGGACCTCGGTGCGCGTGTCACGGGCGCGGACCTGGCAAGATCACCCACGTGGCTAAAGGGGCGGGTGTCGGCAGGCCGAGGGCGAGCGGTGCGGCGGCGAACCGGCCGGACGCGCGCCAAGCCGTGCTCGACGCCGCGGGGGAACTGTTCACCGGAGCCGGCTACGCGGCGACGACGACACGGGCGATCGCCGAGCGCGCGGGGCTGCGCCAGGCGTCGCTCTACTACCACTTCCCGGCCAAGGAGGACATCCTCGCGGCCCTGCTGGCCGAGACGGTCCGCCCGTCACTGGCGCTGGCCGCCCGGCTCGTCGCCGGATCGGCACCGGTGGCGGTCCGGCTGTGGGCGCTGGCGTACGCCGACATCGGCCTGCTCGGCGGCGCCCGCCACAACCTGGGCGCGTTGTACCTGCTGCCGGAAGTGAGCTCCCCGAATCTGGCGCGCTTCCGCACCGAGCGAGCAGAGCTGAAGGCGGCGTACGGCGGTTTGGTGGCGGCCGCGGGGGTGGCACCGGAGACGGTGGCGATCCGAACGGACTTGGTGTTCGGCCTGGTGGAAAGCATCGCGGTGATCCGCCGGGACGACCCGGAGCTGGACGTCGAGGCGCATGTCCGGGAGGGGGCTGACGGGGTGGTCCGGTTGGCCGGGCTGCCGGAGCCGTCGGACGAACTGCGGAGTTCGGCGCACGCTTTGCTGGCCTCGCTGAGCGGCTGACGTCGCCGGCATTGCTCAGCGCACAGCGCCGGGTGATCCACCTGCCCCGGCTGAGCCCCACCGCCCCGGAGCACCTCCGCCGACCGCGTATTCGTCCGTTTCCGCCGGGCGATCCGGGCGGAGCGCGCCCGGCCCGGCGATCGCGGACGTGCGTGAACGGCTCGCCGACCCGGAGGATCCTGCGGCGCCCGGCGGAGGGGAGCGTCCGCGGCATCGGCGGCCGTTGGAGACGGTGAAAGCGTCGGCCGCGGAAAAGGCGTGCAGCCTCAGGAAGCCGTGGTCTGCAGGGCCTTGCTCAGCACCGCCGCCGTCAGCTCGACCTGCCACGGCCGGGCCCCGCCGGCGCGCAGCACCTCGGCGACCGCGTCCTCGTCCGTCTCCGCCGGCGGCCGCCAGCACGTGCGGCGCACCAGATCCGGCAGCAGCAAGTTCTCCACCGGCAGCCGCCGGTCTTCCGCGATCGCCGCCAGCGCCGCGCGGGCCGCCGACAACCGGGCCGCCGCGTCGGGGTCCTTGTCCGCCCAGCGGTTCACCGGGGGCGGGCCGTCCGTCGGCTGGGACGGCGACGGCAGCTCCGAAGCCGGGAGCGCGCGGGCCGCCTGGAGGTGGCGGAGCCAGCTGGCCGTGTACTTGCGCTGGACCCGGCCGCTGAACACCGGGAGGGCCTGGAGCTCCTCGACCGTCTTCGGGTCCGCCGTCACGGCGTTGATGATCGCCGTGTCCGGGAGGATGCGGCTCGGTGCGCGGTCGCGTTTGCGGGCCAGCTCGTCGCGTGCCTGCCACAGCTCGCGGACCGCCGCGAGGCCGCGCGGGTTGCGGATCTTGTGCACGCCGGACGTCCGGCGCCACGGCTCGGCCCGCGGTGCGGGCGGCGGCGCGGTGCGGACGGCTTCGAACTCCTGCCGCGCCCACTCCAGCTTGCCCTGGGCGCCCAGCTCCGCCTCCAGCTTCTCGCGCAGGTGGATGAGCAGTTCGACGTCGAGGGCGGCGTAGTTCAGCCAGTCGACCGGCAGCGGCCGCTTCGACCAGTCCGCCGCGCTGTGCCCCTTCTCGAGCGTGTAGCCGAGCAGGAGCTCGACGAGGGTCCCCAGCGCGACGCGTTCGTAGCCCGCCAGCCGGCCGGCCAGCTCGGTGTCGAACAGCGCCGCCGGGTGCAGGTCGAGCTCGGCGAGGCAGGGGAGGTCCTGGGAGGCGGCGTGCAGCACCCACTCCAGGGAGTTGAGGACTTCGCGCAGCGGGGCGAGTTCGCCGTCCAGTGCGATCGGGTCGATCAGCACCGTGCCGGAACCCTCGCGGCGCAGCTGCACGAGGTAGGCCTTGGGGAAGTACCGGTAGCCGGACGCGCGTTCGGTGTCGACGGCGACCGCGCCGGTGCCCGCGGCGAGCTTCGCGCAGGCCTCGGCCAGCGCGGACGGATCGGTGATCACCGGGGGCGTGCCCTCGGCGGGTTCGCGTAGCAGCACAGGACCGCCCGTGGACTCGATCTCCATCCCGGTGTCCTCGGCCTCTGTGCTTCCCATGTTTGACGACCCTACGGGACGGGCGTACCGCGCCTGGTCCGCCCGCCCCGCAGGGAGGTTCGCTTTCGTCAGCGGATCACGCCGGCACGCATGGCCAGCGCCACCATCTGGGCCCGGTCGCCCGTGCCGAGCTTGCGCCCGATCCGGGACAGGTGGGACTTGACGGTGAGAGCGGAGAGCGAAAGCTCCTCGCCGATCTCCTTGTTGGACTGCCCGTCGGCGACCAGCTGGAGCACCTCCACCTCACGAGCGGACAGCTCGCGCGGGGTGTTGTCGGTGCCCGCGACGCGGGTCCCGGTGGCCAGCACCGGAGCCACGCTCGGGTCGGCGTAGACGCCGCCTTCGAGCACGCGCCGCACGCCATCGGTCACGACAACCGGTGACGCGGACTTCAGCAGGTACGCCTGGGCCCCGGCCTGGAAGGCCGAGCGGACCGCGTACGGGTCGTCCGAGGATGCGAGGACCACCACGCGCGGCCACCCGTGGCTACGGAGTTCCGTAACCAGCTCGATGCCGCTGCCGTCCGGCAGTCCGAGATCGAGGATCGCCAGGTCACATGGCCCAGTGGCCTGTGCTCGCGCCCTTGCCTCGGCCACCGTGGCGGCTTCGTGGACTGTTCCCGCACCCATCTGTGCGAGTCTTGCTGCGATTGCCTCCCTCAACAGCGGGTGGTCATCGACCACCAACACGGAAAAAAGCTCTTCCCGCGGGTGCGGAACCATGCTCGCCGGCAAAGCACCGGCTGGCGTGGATCGGACGGCCTGAGATAAGCCGACGGTAGCCACGTCACTACCTCCCTGGAGTCGGTCGTGCCCCCCGACCGGCACCGGGACCTTCGGCCGTTCAGCCGCGCCAGCTTTAGACCGAAAGTGGTGTCGTCGAAGGCACTGTAGCCGCCCAGAGGCCGTTGCGGGGGGATCGAATGGGTATCTATCTCAAACGAACAGTCACTCAGTGGGTTCGTAGTAACACGATCGGGCTAGTACACGGCCGGTTGCTAACGGATAGCCCAGCGAACACGATGCTATGAAGTTACCGGCGTCCAAATGGCCGTGCAGATGAGGTGTGCAGCTTCCGGTGCGCCTAGTGACGAGGGGCCGGATGGCGGTCCGGGAGCCCCGGAATGTGGCTCCGGCCGGGGCTTGATCAACTTCGCGGAGCGGCTCCCGCGTGGCCTCCTGGGCCCGAGGTGGTGACTGTCCGTGTCCTGCGCGGAGCCGTCCCCGGCCCGCGTGCGGCGAATTGATCTTGTAGCGGTGCGTGACCGTCTCCCGTCACGAACGGGCGCACCTCGGACAAGACGTGAAACGACCTCAGGAACGTCGGCGGTGGTCCGCCGGGTCCCGGCGTCACCCGGCCCGGTCCGCGCGCGCAGCGGCGCGCTCAGCCGCCAACCGGGCGAGCGCATTCGGTTGGACGGCGTTCAGTGGACGTGAAAACTGCTCACATTCGTACAAGGGCCGCGCGGACGGCGGCCGGGGTCGCGCCGCCGTTGCCGTTTCGTTGCCGAGGATCGCCCGGTCGGCCCAGGCTCAGGAGCTCTGGCGCTGCCCGAAGAGGGTCACGCCGACGGGCGGCAGGCCCACGACGCTCGCCATCACCTGGCAGAAGGCCTGCCCGTGGGGCAGCAGGGCCGCGTCCGACGGCGTCCACGACGCCCGCAGCTCGAGGTCGTCCGTCCGGGCCGGCCCGGAGATGTCGCCGAACCGCGCCGAGGAGGTCTCGGTGACCGTGCCGCCCAGTGCCTTCCAGCTCGCGCCGGACACCTCCAGCGCGTCGGTCAGCCACGACCAGCCGACCGCGGGCAGGAACGGATCGGTCGCCAGCTCGCGGTCCAGCTCCGCGCGCACGTACATGACGAGGCGCAGCACGCCGTCCCAGCCGTCCTGGCCGTCCGGGTCGTGCAGCAGGACCAACCGGCCCGAAGCCAGCACGTCGGCGGGTCCGGACACTTCGCAGCTGACCGCGTACGACCACGGCGCGAGCCGCTGCGGCGGGCGCATCGGCTCCAGCAGCACCTCCCGGCGGGGCCGGACGGACTGCAGCGCCGCGACTGCTTCGCGGAAGAGTTCGGGCACTGGCGTCATCGCGGTCACGCACCGACTTTAGGGCGGACACGCCCCGTTGCGGGCGCAGGCGCGCCGAGGGAACGGCCCCGCCGGGCTCGTGGCACGATTGACGGCGATGTCTCCGACCACGCCCCTGCCGCAGCGAGCCGCCCCGTCCGGCCGCCGCGAGCTGCCCGAAGCCCCGTTCCTGTCCGCCGCGCGCGGCGAACGCCCGGCCCGCACGCCCGTCTGGTTCATGCGCCAGGCCGGTCGTTCGCTGCCCGAGTACCGCGCGCTGCGCGAGGGCGTGCCCATGCTCGACGCCTGTTTCGACCCCGAGATGCTCGCCGAGATCACGCTGCAGCCGGTCCGGCGGCACGACGTCGACGCGGCCATTCTCTTCAGCGACATCGTGGTGCCGCTGAAGGCCGCCGGGGTCGACATCGACATCGTCCCCGGCACCGGCCCGGTGGTCGGGACGCCGGTGCGCGACCTCGCCGCGGTGAAAGCGCTCCCGGAGCTGGCGGCCGAGCAGGTCGCGCCGGTCGCCGACGGCGTCCGGCTGCTGGTCGAGCGGCTCGGCGGGACCCCGCTGATCGGCTTCGCCGGCGCGCCCTTCACGCTGGCCAGCTACCTCATCGAGGGCGGCCCGAGCCGCAACCACGAGCACACCAAGGCGCTGATGCACTCGGAGCCGGCGCTGTGGCACGAGCTGGCCGGCCGGCTGGCCGACACCGCGCTGACGTTCCTGCGGGCCCAGCTCGACGCCGGTGTCGACGCGATCCAGCTGTTCGACTCCTGGGCCGGCGCGCTCTCCGAGCGGGACTACCGCGAGTTCGTCCTGCCGCACTCGGCGAAGGTCCTCGACGGCGTCGCCGCGTACGGCGTGCCGCGGATCCACTTCGGCGTCGGCACCGGCGAGCTCCTCGTCGCGATGCGCGACGCGGGGGCCGACGTCGTCGGCGTCGACTGGCGCATCCCCCTGGACGAGGCCGTCCGCCGCCTCGGCCCCCGCGGCGAGGCCTCGGGAAGAATCGCCGTGCAGGGCAACCTCGACCCGGCGCTGCTGCACGCGTCGTGGCCGGTGCTCGAGGCCGAAGTCCGCCGGATCGTCGAAGAGGGCAAGGCGGCCGACGGCCACATCTTCAACCTCGGCCACGGCGTGCTGCCGGGTGTCGACCCCGACGTGCTGACCCGCGTCGCCGGGCTGGTGCACGAGCTGTGAAGCGCGTCGCGGTCGTCGGGGGCGGCGTTTCCGGGCTGACCGCGGCGTACCGGCTGCGGCGGCTGCTCGGCGACGCGTGCGAGATCGTCGTGTTCGAGAAGACCCGCACGCCCGGCGGGAAGCTGCGCACGGTCGAGCTCGCCGGCGTGCCCTACGACGTCGGCGCGGAGGCGTTCCTCGTCCGCCGTCCCGAGATGCTCGGCCTGGTCCGGGAACTGGGGCTGACCGTCGTCAACCCGACGAAGGCCCGCGCCAAGATCCACGCCGGCGGCACCGTGACCGGCTTGCCGCCGGGCACGGTGATGGGCGTGCCGGCGTCGGCGGAGTCGGTCTCCGGAGTGCTGTCGGAAGCGGGCCGCCGGGCCGTCGAGGCCGAGCCGTCCCTGCCCGAACTGCGGCTGCCGGGCGGGGACGTCCCGCTCGGGCCGCTGCTGCGCGAACGCTTCGGCGACGAACTGGTGGACCGCCTGGTCGACCCGCTGCTCGGCGGGGTCTACGCGGGCGGCGCGGACGGCCTCGGCCTGCGCGCGACCATGCCGGGCCTGGCTTCGGCGCTGGCCGCCGGCGCGGGTTCGCTGACCGCGGCGGCCGCGGCCCAGCTGCCCGCGTCGCCCGGCACCGCACCCGTGTTCGGCACCGTCCCCGGCGGCCTCGGCACGGTGATCGACCGGCTCACCGAGCTGTCCGGCGCCGAACTGCGGACCGGCCTGCCGGTCTGCGACGTCGAACGGCACGGCACGGGCTGGCGGCTGCGGATCGGCGCCGCGCCGACCGCGCACGCCCCGGCGGACAACACGGTCGACGCCGACGCGGTGGTGCTCGCGGTGCCCGCGCCTTCGGCCCGCCGCCTGCTCGCCGACCTCGTCCCCGCGGCTTCGGCGGCGTTCGGCGAGGTCGAGCTGGCGTCGATGGCCGTCGTCGCGCTCGCGCTGCCGCCGGGCACGCCGCTGCCCGAAGCTTCGGGAATCCTGATCGGCCAGGGGGAACGGGACGCTTCCGGCGTGCCGTACGCGGCGAAGGCGTTCACCTTCTCTTCGCGCAAGTGGGCGCACTTCGGCACGGGACCGGTCCTGGTCCGCGGCTCGGTCGGCCGCTTCGGCGAGCTGGGCGCGTTGCAGGCCGACGACGTCGAGCTGGTCCGCGTGGTCCGCGACGACCTCGCGCGGCTGACGGGCGTGACGGCGGCGCCGGTGGAGACGCTGGTGACCCGGTGGGGCGGCGGGCTGCCGCAGTACGGCACCGGGCACCTCGAACGCGTCGAGCGGATCGAGAAGGCGATCGCCGGAGTGCCGGGGCTGGCGGTCGCCGGGGCGACGCTGCACGGGGTCGGGTTGCCGGCCTGCGTGGCGACCGCGGAGGCCGCCGCGCAACGGATCGCGGCCCACCTGACCGCGTGAGTGCTCTCACCCGACCCGTGGCGGCGGCCGCGGCGCCGCGGTGACAGGATGGAGCCATGGCGCGGGTCAACTACAACGAGCTCAACGACACCATCCGCTACACCACCTGGTCGGTCTTCCGGATCGAACCCGGCAGGCTGGGTGAGGACCGCGGGACCGCCGGTCGCGAGACCACGGAGTACCTCGACGGGCTCGAGGCCAAGGGTGTCGTCGTCCGGGGTGTCTACGACCTGTCCGCGCTGCGCGCCGACGCCGACTACATGATCTGGTGGCACGCCGAGGAGATCGAGCAGGTCCAGGCCGCCTACGCCGGGTTCCGGCGGACGCCGCTCGGGCGCGCGTCGACGCCGGTCTGGAGCCAGACCGCGCTGCACCGGCCCGCCGAGTTCAACAAGAGCCACATCCCCGCCTTCCTGGCCGGTGAAGAGGCCCGCAAGTACATCTGCGTCTACCCGTTCGTGCGGTCCTACGAGTGGTACCTGCTGCCGGACGCCGAGCGCCGCAAGATGCTCGCCGACCACGGCAAGGAGGCCCGGGACTACCCGGACGTGCGCGCCAACACCGTCGCGTCGTTCGCGCTGGGCGACTACGAGTGGATCCTCGCCTTCGAGGCCGACGAGCTGCACCGGATCGTCGACCTGATGCGCCACCTGCGCGGCACCGAGGCCCGCCTGCACGTGCGCGAGGAGATCCCGTTCTACACCGGTACGCGCGTGCCGCCCGCCGAGCTCGTCGCGGCGCTGCCGTAGTGCGCGACGTCGTCGAGGGCGTCTGGACCGCCCTCACCGGGTCTTCGCCGGGACCGTTCGAGCTGACCGGCGCCGAAGACGTCCTCCCCGGCCCGTACCGGGTGGCGGCGGCCGCCACGGCTTCCGTGGCCGCGGCCACGCTGGCGGCCGGGGAAATGCTTCGGGTGCGCGGCATCGAGCCCGGCGTGGTCACGGCGGACACCCGGCACGCGGCGGCGGCGTTCCACAGCGAAGCGCTGCTGCGGGTGGACGGCGTCGGCGCGGAGTCGGTGTGGGCACCGCTGTCGGGTAACTACCGCACGGCCGACGGCTGGGTGCGCCTGCACTGCAACTACCCCCGGCACGAAGCGGCGGTGTGCTGGGGACTCGGCGTGCCCGCGAGCCGCGACGCGGTCGCGAAGGCGGTCGCCGGGCGGACCGCGCGCGAGGTCGAGCACGCCGTCGTGAGCGCCGGGGGAGCGGCCGCCGAGCTGCGCTCGCCCGAGGACTGGGCGGCGCACCCGCAGGGTTCGGCCGTGGCTTCGCTGCCGCTGGTGGACGTTTCGCCGGTGGCTCCGGCTCCGAAGCGGACGCTGTTCTATTCGGACCGCCCGCTGGGCGGGGTCCGGGTGCTGGAGCTGACCCACGTGCTCGCCGGGCCGGTGGCCGGCCGGGTCCTGGCCGCGCACGGCGCCGACGTCCTCCACATCGGGGCGGCGCACCTGCCGCGGGTCGAGGCGCTGGTGCGCGACACGGGCCAGGGCAAGCGGTCGGCGTTCGTCGCCCTGGACACCGAAGGCGGCCGTGCCCGGCTGAAGAAGCTGATCAGCCGGGCCGACGTGCTGGTGCAGTCGTTCCGCCCGGGCGCATTGGACCGGATCGGCTTCGGCGCGGAGGAGCTGGCTTCGTTGCGGCCGGGCCTGGTGATCGCGGACCTGAGCGCGTACGGCTGGGAAGGCCCGTGGGCCCGCCGGCGCGGGTTCGACAGCCTGGTCCAGATGTCGAACGGCATCGCTTGGACCGCTTCCGGAGATCCATCGCCGCTGCCGGTCCAGGCCCTGGACCACGCGACGGGCTGGCTCGCGGCGGCAGCGATCATGACGGCCCTGCACCGCCAGGTCGAGGACGGCGGAACCTGGCGGGTCCGGCTCTCCCTGGCGGGCACGGGCCGGTGGCTGGATTCGCTGGGGCGCAAGGATTCTGGTTCCGCGCCGATCGATTACGGCGACCTGATGGAGGAGGCGGAGAGCGGATACGGGCGGCTGACGCGGGTACGGATGGCGGGCGGGTTGCCGGGCGCGGAGCCGCACTGGGATTTCGGGACCCGGCTGCCCGGTATCGACAAACCGACCTGGACTCCCTGACTCGGTCCTTTGGCGCAGCCGACCCCCTGACGCAGCCCGCCCCCTGGCGCTGCCCCCCTGACGCGGCCGCCCCCGACGCAGCCCGCCCTTCCCGGGGGGTGCCCCCGCATCCAGTTTACCGGCGGGGGCCGACAGGAAGCCCGGTCCGGGCTGGGTTGTCCACAAGCCGACCGGCCTGTGGACTAGCGGCAGCGGAGGCGGAACAGCAAGGCCCGCTTGGGCTTCGCTGGTCCCCGGGCTGGACCGCCGGCAGCGCTGGGGGCGGACTTTCAAGTCCCGCTGGGGGTTCGGTGGCCTCTTCGGCAGGGCGACGCTGGAGGCGGGCCAGCAAGTCCCGCTTGGGTTCGGTGACCTCGGGCAGGACGGCTGGCAGCGCCGGTGCCGGAGATGGGTCGGCAAGGTCGGCTCGAGTTCGGTGACCTCGGCAGGGCAGCTGGCGGTGCTGGAGGCGGGGCAGCAGGCCGAGTCTCGGCGACCTCTTGGGGCAGAGCAGCGAGCGGCGAAGCCAGAACACCAAGGCCCTCCGGCCTCGCCGAAAGCCACAGCTAGCGGCGCCGAAGGCGGGACACCAGCCCCCGTCTCGGCTTCGGCAGGTGACCACCCGCGATCAGCCACGTCCCGAACTCGTCCGCGTACGCCCCCGATCGCTCGGCCGCCCTCTTCGGCCGTCCCGCGTTGAACTCCCTGAACAGCGGCCCGAACCGCTCGCCCAGCGCCTCCGCGAGGTCGGGGCGCTGGTGCGCCAGTACCCGCCCGTGCTTGCGCCGCAACACGTCCGCCTCCACGCGAAGCCGCGAAGCGTCGAAACCCGCGGGGGCCGGGCCGTCCGCCAGCAATGCCTGCAACAGTTCCGCCTGCTCGCGAGCCAGGCGGTCGCGGCTCACCCCGTCACCGCTCACCCCGTCACCGCCGCGCGGAGAGCTGCCAGTTCCGCTGCCAGCTCGTCGTCGCTCGGGTAGTCGTCGTCGCGCTCCAGCAGGACTCCCGGCGGGTCGGTCCGGCTGCGGAGCTCGGCCAGCAGCGCGAGGACCTCCGGCAGCACCGGGTGCGCGTGCGTGTCGTGGTAGACACCGTCGCGCTCGATGCCGCCCGCCATGTGGACGTACGCCAGGCGTTCCCACGGGATGCCGTCGAGGAAGGCCACCGGGTCGGTGCCGATGTTGCGGGCGTTGGCGTACAGGTTCGCGACGTCGATGATCAGCCGGCAGTCCGTCCGCTCGGTCAGCTCGGTGAGGAACTGCTCTTCGGTCAGCTCCGAGGACGGCCAGTCCAGCACCGCGGCGATGTTCTCCAGCGCGAACGGGACGTCCACGATGGACTGCGCCAGCCGGACGTTCGCGACCAGCACGTCGAGCGCCTCGCGGGTGCGGGGCAGCGGCATGAGGTGCCCCGAATCGAGCCCGCCCGCGCGCACGAAGCACACGTGGTCGCTGACCAGCGGCGCGTCCAGGGCCCGCGCGACCTCCGCGAGGTGCTGGACGCGGCCGGTGTCGAGCGGCTCGGCCCCGCCGAGGGACAGCGAGACGGCGTGCGGCAGCACCGGCAGGCCACGCCGGCGCAGCGCCACGAGCGTCTCGGGCAGGTGGTCGGCGTGCAGGTTCTCGGCGACGACCTCGACCCAGTCGACGCCCGGGAGCCGGGCGATGGACAGGTCGAGCTCGTGCCGCCAGCCGATCCCGATGCCGAGCTCACCCACCGCACCCACCCCCGCCGCCGCACGACGAGCCGCCACCGCACGAAGAAGAGCTCGAGCAGGACGACCCGCTGCTGCAGGAGGAACCGCCGCCCGACGAACCGCCGCCGCCGAAGGAGCCCGCGGGCGGCATCAGGGCCGCGCTCAGCTCGTCGTCCGGGTACATCGCCCAGCCACCGAGCGCGACCGCGGCCGCCGCCCCGCCGAGCAGCACGCCCCCGGCGAGCATCCCGGCCGGGACCGGTCCGCTCGCCGCGGCGCGCGCCTGGCCGAGGACGCGCTGCCCGGCGGCGGACGGCCGCCGGGCCCGCTTCTTCGTCAGCCCGACCAGGGACACCACCGCCAGCACGGCCGCGACCAGCACCAGGAACACCAGGATCCCGACCGGGCGGCCGAGCGAGACGCCGTTGACCAGCCGCACGACGCCGAGCGCCAGCACGGCCAGCTGCAGGACCACCCCGAACAACCGGGCCTGGCGCTCGGCCGCCGCGGACGCCAGCAGGCCGCGCCGGTCCAGGCTGTCCTCCAGTGCCCGCATGGCCGCCGATCCCCGGACCTTCGCCCGGATGGTCGCGGTCGTCTTCAGCTTCGCCACGTCGGCGACCGCCCGCTCCAGCGGGTCGACCGGCCGCGTGCCGGTCTTGCTGATCTGCCGGTAGCTGTTCACCCGCAGCTGACCGCGTTCCACGAGCGCCGCGATCGCCGCGTCGGCCGCCCGGTCGGGCCCGCCGGCCAGGAAGGCCAGCTCGTAGACGGTCGGCGGCGAGCCCGCCTGCCCGCCGTCGGCCCGCCGGGCCCGGCGGCCGACGACCCCGGTGACGACGAGCCGGACCAGCAGCACCGCCCCGAGCAACGCGATGTAAAGGACCACGAAATCCGGTCCGGAGATGCCCCACGGGTCGTCCATCGCCCGTCTCCCCTCTGTGAATAGCGGTTACCGTAGCTGTAGACGTGCTGGGCCGCGGCGGCGTTTCAGCCGCCACAGCCCCCGCCGCCGCCACCGCAGCCGCCGCCTCCGCCGCCGCAGGAACTGCCGCCGCCTCCACAGGAGCTGCCGCCCCCGCCGCAGGAGCTGCCGCCGTAGTAACCGACGGCGGCGCCCCCGCCCGCGCTCGCCCAGCGCGTGCGGGCGTTGCGGTGGTAGCGGACGGTCGACCGCTGCGTGGCGCGCACGACCGCCAGCCGGACGTCCTTGTCGGGGTGACCGGCCAGGCCGCCCGACGCGACGGCGCCGGCCGGCCCGGCGACGAGCGTCCTGGCGCGGCGCGCTTCTTCGGCGGCCGCCCGGCCGGCGGCCGTGGCCTTGACCTGCGTGGTCTTTGCGGCGCGAACGGTGGCGAAGACGGCGGCGAGGATGGTCAGGATCAGCATCGCGCCCAGGTAGCCGACCGCGTGCCCGGCGGCCGACCCGGCGATCAGCCGCACCACGGCGAGCACGCCCAGCGCCGTGTACGCCACGGCGGTGAACACCCAGGTCAGGCGCCTCCTGCGGGGGTCGGTGAGCAGACCGCGGGCGATCAGGCCCTGTTCCAGCTCCGTCACGGACGGGTGGTGCGCCACCTGCTCCTGCACCCGGTCGACCGCGGTGCCGGTCTTGCCGATCCGCACGAGCGCGGCGCGGCCCAGGTCGTCCGGCGCCGTGCCCTTGATGCGGTGCAGGTGTCCGGTGCCGTCCAGCCGGACGACCTGCCGCTCCAGCAGCGTCGCGACGACGAATTCGCCGACGCGGGCGCGTCCGCCGGTCAGCAGCGCGAGTTCTTCGGGCCGCTCGGGCGCACCGCCGGCGTGCCCGCGCAGCAGCACCTCGGCGCGCACCACGGCGAACAGCGCCGTGAGCAGCAGCAGGCCCAGGTAGCCGCCCGCGAACACCGGTCCGGGAATACCCCAGGTGTCGGTCATGAGTCCGCCCTCCCTCGTCCGTGTGCGGAGACTACGTTCGAGGAAGGGCGGCGGGTTGCTCGCTTAAGGAGGATTTAGGCTGGGGGTTCTACGACTGGGGGACCAGCTTCAGCGAAATCGAGTTGATGCAGTAGCGCTGGTCGGTCGGGGTCGGGTAGCCCTCGCCCTCGAAGACGTGCCCGAGGTGGCTGTGGCAGGAGCCGCAGAGCACCTCGATGCGCTTCATGCCCATGGTCCGGTCTTCGCGCAGCAGCACCGCTTCGGAGTCCGCCGGGTCGAAGAACGACGGCCACCCGCAGTGGCTTTCGAACTTCGTGTCGCTGCGGAACAGCTCGGCACCGCACGCCCGGCACTCGTAGACGCCGGTGGTCTTCGTGTCGGTGTACTCACCGGTGAACGGCCGTTCGGTGCCGGCCTGGCGGAGCACGGCGTACTCCTCCGGGCTCAGCTCCTCCCGCCATTCCTGCTCGGACTTCACGACGCGCGGGGTGGCGCCGACAACGGGTTTCATACCTTTCACCCGATCCACGTTACGCCGCGAGCCAGGCGAGGGCGTGCACCACGATGTCCCATGCGGCGACGATCACGCCGAGCACGATGAGCACCACGATCAGGGCCGACACCCAGTACCGCAGCCCGCCGAGGCGGTTGCTGGAATCGGCGAAGTCGGCCACCCCGTCCAGGGCTGCTTCGATGGTGAAGTTGGGTCCGGACCGCTCGATCCGGTCGAGGTGCTCGGCGAACGCGCGCGCCTCGGGGTCGTACGGGTCCAGGCCGACCAGGTCCTCGTGGAAGCGAGGATTCTGGCCCGGCAGCGAAGCTCCGTCGTCGGCCATACCCCCACGGTAAGCCATCGGGGCGCGCCAGCCCACCAGCCGCGCGATAAGTCTCAGTAGCCCGTTTCGGGGTTCGCGTCGAGCCGGGTGTTGCTGTCGATCAGCAACTGCCCGCCGACGAGCACGATGTGGTACGCCCGGCGGGTGCCGTTGAGCTCCATCGTCAGGTCTAGCGAACCGTCGTTCCCGCTGGCCGCCTTCTTGGCCTGCTTCCAGCCGGACAGGTTGGCCTTCTGCTCGGCCCAGTAGGCCTGGTAGGCCTCCTGCGTGCCGTAGACCGCCTGCGCGGCCGGGGTCAGCAGGTTCCAGCCGCCGGCCGGGTTCGGGTAGTAGCTGTCGGTGAGCAGCCGGCCGGCCTGGCCGTAGTCGGTGATCCGGCCCTCGGACGGCGTCTTGCCCAGCTCGGCGGCCACGGCCGAGTTGCTCGGGCTGGGGCTCTTGGAGGTGCTGCCGGTCACGCTCGGCTGGTTGTTCGGCGACTGGGCGTTCGTGGTCCCGCCCGTGCTGCCGCTGCCGGAGTTCAGCACCAGGAACACGATGACCGCGACCACGACGACCGCGGCGCCGGCCCCGGCGAACAGGGCGTACTTGCGCTTGGCGTCCGGCTTCGGGGGGTTCGTCGAGTACTGGGGCGCCCTGGCCGTCGGCGCGGCCGCGGGCATCGGTCTGGGCGGCGTGTTGGGCGGCGCGGCCGGGGAGCGCATCGGCATGAACGCCGCGGTCGGGCGCGGCGGGTTCGGCGCCGCCTTGCCCGCGGCGACCGGGGTCCCCGCCGGCGGCGACGCCGGCGCGGCGTTGTCGGTCCGCTGCCACGGCGGGCGCTCGCCGCCGTCGGCCGGGGCGGCGGGCTTGCGGTCCGCGCCGCCGGCCAGCAGCGGCGGTGACGCCGTCATGCCGCCGGGCTCGGTCCGGGCCAGCGCGGCCAGCCGCTCGCGGGCCTCGGCCATGCTCGGCCGCTCCGCCGGCTCGCTGCGCAGCAGGCTCATCAGCAGCGCGGTGGCCGCGCCCGCCTGCACCGGCGGGTTGATCTGGCCGTTCGCGGCCGCGTAGAGCAGCGCGAGCTGGTTCGTGGTGTTGCCGTACGGCGTGGTGCCCTCGATCGCCTGGTAGAGGGTCGCGCCGAGGGCGAAGACGTCGGAGCTGGGCACCGGGTCGGCGCCGCGCGCCAGCTCGGGCGCCAGGTACGCGGGCGTGCCGCCGATCAGGCCGGTCGCGGTGAGCGTCATGTCGCCGGCCGCGCGGGAGATGCCGAAGTCGGTGATCTTCGCGGTGCCGGTCTCGTCGATGAGGATGTTGCCCGGCTTGACGTCGCGGTGGACGATGCCGGCGCGGTGCGCGGCCACCAGCGCCGACGCGACCTGCTCGCCGATCCGGGCGACGCGCCCGAGCGGGAGCGTGCCCTCCTCGGCGAGGATCGTGGAGAGGCTGGGCCCGTTCAGGTACTCCATCACCAGGCACGGGTCGCCGTTGTGCTCGGCGATGTCGAACACCACGATCGCGTTCGGGTGCTGGAACCGGGCCGCGTTCTTCGCCTCGCGCATCGCGCGCTGGCGCATGTTGTCGCGTTCGGTCTCGGAGACGCCCGGCTGGGGGAGGATCTGCTTGATCGCGACGTCGCGCTCGAGGCGCACGTCGGTCGCGCGCCACACCACTCCCATGGCACCGCTACCAATGTGCTCGACGAGGCGGTAGTGCCCCGCGATCAGCTGACCGGTGTCGATGGCGACTGCTCCTGACGAAATTCCCGGTGGTGGTGGCCCTGCTCAGCGCGTTTCCGCTTCGCGCACCCGATCGAGTGTAGTAGGTCGGCCCGGTGCTGTTCGCGTCAGCCAGCCGGTCCGGCGGGCTCCGGTTCGGGGACCGGCGCCGACGGCGTCCGTTTCCGGAGCACCCGGGCCAGGCCGACCGCCCCGGCCAGCGCGAACACGCCGTAGCAGACGAGCAGCGCGGGGGGTGTGCCGCCGGTCAGGGCGTCCCCGAGGACGACCACGGCGACAGTGCCGGGAACGCTGCCGAGCAGGGTACCGGCCAGGTAGGGGGCCAGGCGGACGGCCGACACGCCGCAGAGGTAGCTGAACGGCGCGAACGGCACCACCGGGATGAGGCGCAGCGAGGTGATCGCGAGGACGCCGCCGCCGGTCAGGCGGTCGTTGACCGCCCGGACCGCCGACCGGTGGAGGTGCCGGGTGACCAGGTCGCGGCCGAGCAGCCGGGCGAGGCCGAAGGACAGGCCGGCGGCGATGGTGGTGGCGACCAGGCCGATCGCGATCCCGGCCGTGGTGCCCACGAGCAGGCCCGCAGCGAGGTTGAACACCGTCCGCGGGATCGGCGCCACGGTGAGCAGCGAGTACGCGACGAGCAGCACGAGCGGGGTGGCGGGGCCGGTGGCCGCCGCCCAGGACCGCAGCTCGGCCGGACCGGGGATCGGCAGCAGCACCGCGGCCGCCGCGAAGACGGCGAGCACGGCGATCGCGACGATCAGCTTGGTACGGCCGGACACCGGCTCCAGCCTACAGACGGAGCTGTCCCGGGAAAGCTCCCACCTGGGGGCGGAGCTTTCCCGTGCAGGCCGCGGCACGTTCGCGGGGGCCGCGCGGCGCGATCACCGCTAGCGTGGCCGCATGCCCAAGCACGGTGACCCGGTCGAGTACGAGGTGGGCGGGCGCACGGTCCGCGTCTCGAGCCCGGACAAGGTGTACTTCCCCCAGCGCGGCATCACGAAGCGGCAGGTCGTCGAGCACTACATCACCGTCGGCGGGCCGCTGCTGCGCGCGATCGGCGAGCGGCCGACCACGCTGAAGCGCTACCTCGACGGCGTCGAGGGCGACTGGTTCTACGCCAAGCGCGTGCCGAAGGGCGCGCCTGAGTGGCTCGAGACGGCCGGGATCACGTTCCCGTCGGGCCGCAAGGCCGACGAGGTGTGCCCGACCGAGCCCGCCGTGTTCGCCTGGGCGGCCAACCTCGGCACCTTCGACTTCCACCCGTGGCCGGTCCGCCGGTCCGACGTCGACCACCCGGACGAGCTGCGCATCGACGTCGACCCGCCGGACCGGGCCGGGTTCGCCGACGCGGTCGAGGTCGCGCTGGTGGTCCGCGAGGTGCTGGCGGACGCGGGCCTGACCGGTTACCCGAAGACGTCCGGCGGCCGCGGGGTCCACGTGCTGGTGCGGATCCGGCCGGAGTGGGACTTCGTCGCGGTCCGGCACGCGGTGATCGCGCTGGGCCGCGAGGTCGAGCGGCGCATCCCGGACAAGGCGACGATCTCCTGGTGGAAGGAGGAACGCGGCGGCCGGGTGTTCCTGGACTACAACCAGGCGGCCCGCGACCGGACGGTGGCGTCGAGCTGGTCGGTCCGCGGCACCCCGCGCGCGACGGTGTCCACGCCGCTGACGTGGGACCTGCTGGGCGAGGTGGACGCGGACGACTTCGACGTGCTGACGATCCCGGCGTTCCTGGCCGAGCACGGCGACCTGCACGCGGCGATGGACGACGAGCCGTTCGGCCTGGAGACGGCGCTGGAGTGGTACGACCGCGACGAGCGCGACCACGGCCTGGGCGAAATGCCCTACCCGCCGGACTACCCGAAGATGCCGGGGGAGCCGAAGCGGGTCCAGCCGAGCAAGGCCCGCCCGGAGCCGGAGGCCTGACCGTCACGGCTTGCGGCAGCTCACCGAGGTCACGGTCGCCTTCGGCGCGACCTTGGTGTTCTTGGTGCTCATCACCGTGCGGTCGACGCGGTACGACGTGCCGCCCTGCGCGTAGGCGGTCTCGATCAGTTCTCCGGAGCTGTCGCCCGGGATGCTGTAGGTGAGGTCGCACTCCCAGAGCAGGGTGCCCGCGCCGAGGGCGTTCAGCTTCGGTTCGACGACGACGTTGCACCCGGCCGAGCCGAAGCACTGCTTGGAGACGACCGCCAGGTCGACCGAGTAGTCCTTCGCCGTCGGTTCGGGGAGGGCGGGCTCGGTCGTGGTCGGTGCGACGAGGGCCGGGGCCGAAGGGCTGGTCGTCGCGGGCGCGGCGGCGTCACGCGGCCGGACGCCGCCGTCAGCTGGGACCCAGGTGCCGCCGGGGCCGACGCACGGCGCGGTCCGCGCCTTGTCCAGGCACGGGCTCGAGGTCGCCTTGCCCACGGCGATCGCCGGCACGACACCCGCCGCGACCGCGGCGACGACGAGCGCCGCGCCGAGCACCCACGGCCACTTCCGGGCGGCGGCGCGGGAGCGGGCGGCGGTGCGTAGGGCCTCGGCGGGCCGGGCGGAAGGGGAACGGACATGGCTGCCTCCGTGGCTCTTGTGCCCGGGACAGACGCCGCGACCGGGGTCGGTGTCACTCAGCGGCACCAGGATTCCCTCGATCGGGACCGCGTGTAATCACGGCCACAACCGTGCCCCGCGCCACTTTCGGACGAACAAATCCGCCCCCACTTGATCCCCACTTCACAGCGGAAAACGCGGAGTGATCACGTCGCTGCCCGCTGTCGCCTTTCGGGTCACAAATGGCGCACGGCCGCCTTCGTGGTCTCGACCACCGGCGCCGACGGCGTAACGTGCGGTTCCGGATCGACGACACCCCGGAGACATGTCCAGGGGCGAGTTCGAGGGAGGCCCTTCGTGGACGACCTGATCGCATTCCTCGCCGCGCGCGTGGGCGCGCGGCAGGCGCTGATCATGCAGGCCGTCAACAAGGCGAAGGCCGGCGAGGCGATGAACCGCGGCGAGACGAAGGTCGCCGTGGAGCAGCGGATCCGCGGGCTGACCGACCTGGAGCTCGACGTGGTCAACCAGATGATCAACGAGATCGAGGCCACCCGGCGGATCCTGCTCGCCCACCGCACGACGGTGTCGGAGAAGGTCCCCGGTTTTCCGCTGTACGGCAGCGAATACTGGTGTGAGACCTGCCACGTGCCCGCCGACGAGGCCGGCTCCAACTGGTGTCTCACCCTGCGCCTGCTGGCCCTGCCGTACGCCGACCACCCGGAGTACAGCGAGCGCTGGCGCCCCTGACGGGAATCCCCGCCCACCCCGGGCGTTGCACCCGGGGTGAGGTTCTCCGTGCTCGACCGGTCGCCCGTGCGGCGTGACGGCGGGACCGCGCGGGCGCTGCGGGACACCGTCGCGTTCGCGGCCGCCGTCGAACGGCTGGGCTACCACCGGTTCTGGGTGTCCGAGCACCACAGCGTGCCGGGCGTTGCCGGGTCGGCGCCGACCGTGCTGGCCGCCGCCGTCGCGGGAGCGACGAAGCACATCCGCGTCGGTACCGGCGGCGTGATGCTGCCGAACCACCGGCCCCTGGTCGTCGCCGAGCAGTTCGGCGTCCTGGAAGCGCTTCACCCGGGCCGGATCGACATGGGCCTCGGCCGGTCGGTCGGCTTCACCGGCGGCGTCCGGGCGGCGCTGGGCCACGGCAAGGAAGCCGCCGGCGACTTCGGCGCGCAGGTCCGCGAACTGCTCGGGTTCTTCACCGGGGAACACGCTTTCCCTGGCGTCCACGCCTACCCCGCCGAGGGGCTGCGCGTGCCGCCGTTCCTGCTGGCCACCGGCTCCGGCGCCGACCTCGCCGCGGAACTCGGGCTGCCGCTGGTGATCGCGCCCGTGCGCGGGCGGGCCGCGCTGACCGAGGCGGTGACGCGGTACCGCGACGGCTTCCGCCCGTCCGCGTGGGCCCGGGAGCCGTACGTCGTGGTGTCGACGGCGATCGCCGTGGCGGACTCGGCCGCGGACGCCCGTCGGCTGCTGGTGTCGGAGGCGTGGGCGACGGTGTATTCGCGGTCCCACGGCGTCTTCCCGCCGCTGGCGCCGCCCGGGGAGGTCCTCGCCCTGCCGATGACCGATCGCGAGCGGCAGCGGCTCGAGGAGACCCTCGACGGCCAGATCTCCGGCACGCGCGCCGAGGTGGCGGACAGCCTCGGCGCGCTCGTCGCGGCCGCGGGCGCCGACGAAGTCCTGGCGACGACGGCCGCCTACGACCAATCGGCGCGGCTCGATTCATTCGCGGCGCTCGCGGAACTGGCGGGCCTGCGCGTTTCCGCGTGATTTCGTGAACGGTGTTCCGATTCCACCTCGGGTGTGTTCGGGATTCCCGTGAATTGCCGCCGGAATGATCCGGCACCGTGTCGGATCGTCGCCGAAGGGGAATCAGCCGAGCACGAACGGCAGCCGCCCGGTCAGGTCTCCCAGTGCCGCCGCTTCGGCTTCGGTCGGCGCGCGGCGGCCCGTCGCCACCAGCAGGACGTCGGTGTCCGAGAACGACGACGGGAACCCCGTCCCCGCGATCTTCTCCAGCGTCTCCCGCGTGCGCGCCAGCCCGTCGGCAGGCGGCGAGGCGGCAGCGGGCAGGTGGGCCACCAGGTCCAGGTGGTGCAGGGTCCACTCCAGCACGTACGCGGAGAGGTAGTCGCCCGCTGTGAGCACCATGTCCTGGGTCGCCACCCGCATCCCCGGATCGGCCAGGCCGGCCGCGCGCCCGGCGGCCGAACCGACGTCGTCGAGGTGGAACTTCAGCAGCGCCGGGTCCTCGTACGCCGCCGCCAGGCGGACGATCAGCGCGTCCAGCGGGTCTTCGCCGGTGGGTGGCTCGGAGCCGACCGCCCAGTACGACACCGCGTCGTGGGTGGGCGCGGCCGAAGCCGGCGTCACCAGGGTGATCAGGACGTCCTGCGCGTCGATGACCAGGTGGCACACCAGGTCCCGGACCAGCCAGCCCCGGCAGCCGGACGGCCGCGCGAAGTCGTCGTCGGACAGGCCGGCGACCGCGGCGCGCAACGCCGCCCACGTGCGCGAGAAGAGATCCACCCGGGGGAAGCTAGCAGGGTCACAGCCGCAGCTGCAGCTGAGTAAGGATGCGCTGCGCCGGATCCTCGAAGTCCACTCCGGACACTTCGGCGGCCCGGCGGACGCGGTACCGCACCGTGTTCGGGTGGATGTTCAGCGCCCGCGCCGCCGCCCGGACGTCGCCGAACGCGTCGAGCCACGCCAGCACCGCCGGAACGAGGATGCCGCCGTGCTCGGTGTCGTGCTCGGTGAGCGCCGTCAGCCGCGGATCGCGGATGCGCGGCTGCCCGCCCAGGAACGCCAGCACCTCCGACAGCAGCACCTCGGCGCGGACGTCGGCCAGCGAAGCGACGTCCGACGGCCAGTGCCCGCGGGCCATCGCCGCCAGGACGCGGTCGGCGTCGCCGCGGGACACGGCCGCGTCGGACAGGCGGGGCACGACGCCGCCGAGGGCCGCGCGCACCGGGGCGTCCAGGTGCCGCCGCGCGGCACCGGCGATCTCGCGCGCCAGCGCCAGCACCGCCGCGTCCGAGTGCTCGGGCAGGTCCGGCAGCAGCGCGTAGACGCGGCCGCCGATCACGCTCACCAGCGCGCTGCGGCGGTAGGCCGCGGTGTGCACGGCGATCAGGTGCACGAGCTCGGCGCGCCGCAACTGCCGGTTGTCCGAGCGCTCCAGCGAGAACGCCAGGACCTGGGCCGGGCGCGCCGGGTCGGCGCCGATGTCGTCCGCGACGGATTCCGCGTCCAGCCGGCCTTCCAGCAGGCTCGCGAGGAGGTCTTCGCGCAGGCGTAGTTCGGGGCTGGGCAGCGTCCGGGCGCGGATCAGCTGCGGGGCGAGGGCGCGGCTGGCGCCGAGCAGAGCCGTCTCGGCCCGTTCGGTGAGCGGCTGCGCGCCTTCCTGGACCCAGATCGTGCCGAGCGGCTGCTTGCCGGCGTGGATGCCCGCCGCGATGCGACGGCGGATGCCGAGTTCGGGCCGCTCGTCGATCCGCACGATCCCTTCCCCGGCGCGAAGGCGCTGGTAGACGCCCCATTCGCGCAGCATCGCGAGGTAGCGTTCCGGGCCTTCGCGGCCGAGGATCGACAGCCGCCGCAGCTCGTCGACCTCGTCGCCGGCCCGCGAGTACGCGAGCACGCGGTTCGCCGTGTCCTCGATGCTGACCAGTCCGCCGGTGAGCGTCGCGATGGTCTGGGCCAGGGCGAACAGGTCGCCGAGCACCTCGCCGCTGGCCGCCTCGCCGCCCACGCGGGCCGCTTCGACGACCCCGCGCGCCAGGGACTCCACCTGCTCCCAGCGCGCTTCGGCGCCGACGGTGAGCAGCGCGACGCCGGCGTCGGCGGCGACGTCGGCGCCCGTCGCGCCCTTGACCGCCACCGCGGCCGCCCCGCCGCGCCCGGCCGCGCGGATCGCGGGCGCCGCCGCCCGGCCGCGCGCGCCGATCACCAGCACGAGGTCGCCGGGGGAAGCTTCGAGGGGGTCTTCCGGGTCGAGGATCACGACGTCGGTGACCGGGACGCCCAGGCCGTGCGGTGCCACGACGACCTCGACGAGCGGCTCGCCGAGCGTCGCCAGCACGTGCCGCAGCGACGTCTCGGTGCTCACGAGGGCGTTATCCGATCGGACAAGAACATACGAGCGATTTTAGCCGCTTGGACAAGCCGCCGGAGTGTGTCCGGAGTTACCGTTCGGGGCATCCAGACGTAGCAGGACAGGCAGAGGAGCCGCCGTGGACGCCGTGACCCAGACCCCCGCCCCGAAGAACGAGCCGGTGCTCACGTACGCGCCGGGCAGCGCTGAGCGCGCGGAACTCGAGGGTGCGCTCAAGCGGCTGGGCCAGGCGGAACCCGTCGACCTGACGGTCACCGTCGGGGGCGAGCAGCGCCTCGGCGGCGGCGAGAAGATCGAGGTCGTCCAGCCGCACAACCACCGGCACGTCCTCGGCACCATCCACAGCGCCACCCAGCAGGACGCCACCGACGCCATCGCGGCCGCCGCGAAGGCCGCGCCGGAGTGGCGCGCGCTGTCCTACGACGACCGCGCCGCGATCCTGCTGCGCGCCGCCGACCTGCTCACCGGCAAGTGGCGCGCCACCCTGAACGCCGCCACCATGCTGGGCCAGTCCAAGACCGCGACCCAGGCCGAGATCGACGCCGCCTGCGAGCTCGCCGACTTCTGGCGCTTCAACGTCGAGTTCGGCCGCCGCGTCCTCGCCGAGCAGCCGATCAGCTCGCCGGGCGTGTGGAACCGGATGGAGCACCGGCCCCTCGAGGGCTTCGTCTACGCGATCACGCCGTTCAACTTCACCGCGATCGCCGGCAACCTGCCCACCGCGCCCGCGCTGATGGGCAACACCGTGCTGTGGAAGCCGTCGCCGACGCAGTCGTTCGCGGCGCACCTGACCATGCGGCTGCTCGAAGAGGCGGGCATGCCGCCGGGTGTCATCAACCTGCTGCCGGGCGACGGCAAGGCCGTCTCCGAGGTCGCCCTGACCCACCGCGACCTGGCCGGCATCCACTTCACCGGCTCGACCGCGACGTTCCAGCACCTGTGGGGCACGGTCGGCGCGAACATCGCCGGCTACCGCGGCTACCCGCGGCTGGTCGGCGAGACCGGCGGCAAGGACTTCGTGCTCGCGCACGCCTCCGCCGACGTCGACGTCCTGCGCACGGCCCTGGTCCGCGGCGCTTTCGAGTACCAGGGCCAGAAGTGCTCCGCCGCTTCGCGCGCGTACGTCCCGCGCAGCCTCTGGAACCAGCTGAAGGACGGCCTCGTCGCCGAGACCGAGGCGCTGTCCTACGGCGACGTCACGGACTTCTCGCACTTCGGCGGCGCGGTGATCGACCGGCGCGCGTTCACCAAGCACAGCGAGCTGTTCGACCGCGTGGCCGGAGATGCGTCGGTGGAGGTCCTGACGGGCGGCACGGCCGACGACACCGACGGCTTCTTCGTCCAGCCGACCATCCTCGTGTCGGACAACCCGAAGCACGAGATCTTCAGCACCGAGTACTTCGGCCCGATCCTGTCGGTCCACGTCTACGAGGACGGCGGCTTCGACGACGTCCTGAAGCTGATCGACGAGACCGCCGCGTACGCCCTGACCGGCGCGGTGATCGCGAACGACCGCACCGCCGTGGCGAAGGCGTCCGAGGCGCTGAAGTTCGCCGCGGGCAACTTCTACGTCAACGACAAGCCGACCGGCGCCGTCGTCGGCCAGCAGCCGTTCGGCGGGGCGCGGGCCTCCGGCACCAACGACAAGGCCGGATCGATCTTCAACCTGCAGCGCTGGACCAGCCCGCGCTCGGTCAAGGAGACCTTCGTGCCGCCGACCTCCGTGCGCTACCCGCACCAGGGCTGAGAGGGAGACCGTCATGTTGCGTGCCCCGTTGCTCGCCGCCGCCCGGTCGAAGGGCATCCGGCGGCTCGTCGAGGCCGTGCCCGCCACGCGGTCCGTGGTGCGCCGGTTCGTGGCCGGGTCCGACGCCGCCGACGCCGTCCGCGTCGCCAGGGAACTGGCCGCGGACGGGCGCCGGATCACCCTCGACCACCTGGGTGAGGACACCACCGACGCCGCGCAGGCGTCGGCGACCGTCGCGGCCTACGAAGCCGTGCTGACCGCGCTGGCCGCGGAAGGCCTGGCTTCGGGGGCGGATGTCTCGGTGAAGCTGTCCGCGGTGGGGCAGTTCCTGCCGTCGGACGGCGAAGACGTCGCCCTGGAGAACGCGCGGAAGATCTGCGCGGCGGCCGAGGCGGTCGGCGCCACCGTGACGCTCGACATGGAGGACCACACCACCACGGACTCGACGCTCGGCATCCTGCGCGAGCTGCGCGGCGAGTACCCGTGGGTCGGCGCGGTGCTGCAGGCCTACCTGCGGCGCACCGAGCAGGACTGCCGGGAGCTGGCCGGGCCCGGCTCCCGCGTCCGGCTGTGCAAGGGCGCCTACGCCGAGCCGGAGTCGGTGGCGTTCCAGGAGAAGTCCGAAGTGGACAAGTCCTACGTCCGCTGCCTGCGCGTCCTGATGGCGGGTGCCGGGTACCCGATGGTCGCCTCGCACGACCCGCGGATGATCGAGATCGCCGCCGCGCTGGCCGAGGAGCACGGCCGGAAGGACGACGACCACGAGTTCCAGATGCTCTACGGCATCCGGCCGGAGGAGCAGGCGCGGATCGCGGCGTCGGGCTCGCGGATGCGCGTCTACGTGCCCTACGGCGACGAGTGGTACGGCTACTTCATGCGCCGGCTCGCCGAGCGCCCGGCGAACCTGGCGTTCTTCCTGCGCGGACTCGCGACTCGCTCCTGAACACGACGAAGGCCGCCCCGCGGGGCGGCCTTCGTCGTGTGGTGGTGGTCAGGCCTGTTCGGCCTCGGCTTCGGCGGCCTTGCGCTTGACCTCGTCCATGTCGACGTCGCGAGCCTGCTTGATGAGCTCTTCGAGCGCCGGCTCGGGCAGCGCGCCGGGCTGGGCGTAGATCAGCGTCTTGTCGCGGATGATGGCCAGCGTCGGGATGGAGCGGACGTCGAAGGCGGCCGCGAGCTGCTGCTGCGCTTCGGTGTCGACGCTCGCGAACACGATGTCGCCGTGCTTCTCGGACGCCTTCTCGTAGACCGGCGCGAATTGGCGGCACGGCCCGCACCAGCTCGCCCAGAAGTCGATCAGGACGAACTCGTTGTCGTTTACCGTCTGGTCGAAGTTCTCGGCGGTCAGCTCAACGGTGCTCATGCCCAGGTCAACGAACCGGGTGCGGCGGGAATTCCCGGGGCCGGGGTAGCGTCTGCACAGGCGCACCCGTGACGAGGAGGAACAGATGGCCGACGGCGAAATCCTGGGCCGGATCGACGAGCTGATCGCGGAGGAGCACGAGCTCCGGTCGCGGTCGGTCGGCGTGGGGCTGAGCGGCGGCGACAAGGATCGCCTCACCGCGGTCGAGCAGCAGCTCGACCAGTGCTGGGACCTGCTCCGGCAGCGGCGCGCGAAAACGGAGTTCCACGAGAACCCGGACGAAGCCGCCGCCCGCCCGGTCTCCGAAGTCGAGTCCTACCGCCAGTAACCCGCACCTCGCGTGATCGAACACGCAACTCGCGTGATCGAGCGCGGATCTCGCGTGATCGGGCGGGCATCACGCGTGATTGAGGGGGCATCGCGCTGATGCCCCTCCCAGCACGCGAGATGCCCCTCTGATCACGCGACTTACGCGCTCGATCACGCGAAATCCGGCTCGGATCGCGGGTTACGCGGGGCAGAGGGTGCCGTCGGCGGGGATCTTGCCGTCGGTGAGGAAGGCGCGGGCCGCGTCGGTGACGCAGGGTGACGCGCCGACCGCGCCGTGGCCCGCGCCCTGCCACGTGATGGTCACCGCCGACGGCATCTGGTCGGCCGCGCGGGTGCTGCCCACCTGGGGCGTGACCGGGTCGGCCGCCGTGGCCGCCACCAGGATCGGGGGCGCGCCGGGCGCGCCCGGGGCCGGCAGCGGCTCGGTGCGCACCGGCCACGGGCCGCACCAGGCCAGCTGCTGGGCGACAACCGCGCCGAACTGCGGGTACTTCGCCCGCATCCCCGCCACGACCTGGTCGAGCTGGTCGGCCGAGAGCCGCGTCTGGCTGTCGTTGCAGCGGGTCGCGATGGTCGCGTCGATCCGCGACGGCTGGGCGCGCGTGTCGCGCAGCACCGGCGCGGCGAACGCCGTCAGCGGGCCGATGTTCCCGGCGCGGGCCGCGGCGATCGCGTCGGCCAGCTCGGGCCACCGCGAACGCTGCGAAAGCCCCGAATAGACGGCGAACATCGCGATCCCCGGGCCGAACGCGACGCCCTCGTCGGTCCTCGGCGGGGTGCGCCGCAGCTGGTCGGTGAGCGTGGACAGCGCCGCCTTCGGGTCGCCCAGGGCGCAGCCGCGCGATGCGCAGTCCGTGGCGAAGGCGTCCAACGTGGACTGGGCGCCGGCGGCGACCGCGTCGAGCACCGCCGCGGTGTCCGCGCCCGGGTCGGGGACGCCGTCGAGGACCATGCGGCCGACCTGGCCGGGGAAGCGCACGGCGTACTCGGCCAGCACCTTCGAGCCGTCGCCGCGGCCGAGCGCGGTCAGCCGCTCCATGCCCAGCTGCTTGCGCAGCTCGTCGAGGTCGCCCGCGGTCCGCCAGCTGTCCAGCGCGGTCTGGGAGTCGTCCAGTTCGATGGCGCACTGCTGACCGGCCTTGCGCGCGGCGTCCAGCACGTCCTGCAGGTCGCCCTGCGCCGGGTCGGCGTCGACGAGGTCGTGCCGGGTGTCGGGCGGCACGCACTGGGCGGCGCCCGAAAGCCCGGTACCGCGCCGGTCCAGGCCGATCAGCGAAAACTTCTCCAGGAACGCCGGCGGCAGGGTCGCGGCCAGCCGCGCGGCGTACACCGCGCCCGGTTCGCCGTCGACGTCGTTGACCACGACGAGCGGCACCGGCCCGCTGCCGACCTTCAGCGCCAGCAGCCGCACGACCGAGCGCCGCGGCTCGCCCGGCGCGTCGAGCGGCGCGGTGACGCGGGCGCAGGTGAAGTGGAGGCTGTCCGGGACGGCGGGGGTGCCGATCCGCTGCCGGGTGTCGTCGTCGCAGTCGGCCCACTTCAGCGTCGGCGACTGCGGTTCGCCCAGTGGCGGCAGCGGCACCGCCGGCGCGCCGGCCGGGGTGCCTGCGGTCGTCTTCCCGTCGTTCTCGACCAGCGCCGGGCGGACCGACGGCCCCGCGGCGCAGCCCGCGGCGGAGGCCAGGGCGAGCAGCGCGACCAGGAGACGGGAACGGCGGCGGCGCACGGGCGGGGTCCTCACGTCGATCAAGGGCAGCGTTCACCGCCGAGCTTCGCACGGCCGGTGTGGGACGAGGGTTAGCGGGTCCGGACCACCTGGCCGCGGAACACGGCGTCGAGGTCGTAGCGGGCCGGCTCGTCCAGCTGGCTGTAGTCGCACGACGCGGGTTCGCGGTCGGGCCGCCACCGCACGAACCGCGCGTTGTGCCGGAACCGCGACGGCATCCCGCCTTCGGTGTTCTCGTAGGCGACCTCGACGACGCGCTCGGGGCGCAGCGGCACCCATTCGTGCTCGGTGGCGCGCCAGCGGGTGATGCCGCCGGGGATGCGCTGGGCCTCGCCGGTGGCCCGCCTGCCCCACGGGTGGTCCTCGCCGTCGGTGATCAACGGCGCCAGCTCGGCGGCCAGCTCGCGACGGCGTTCCTTGGGGAACGACCCGACGGTGCCGACGTGGTGCAGCACGCCGTCGGCGTCGTGCAGGCCGAGCAGGAACGAGCCGACGAGGTCGCCGGGGCCGCCGTCGACGTGCCAGCGCAGCCCGGCCAGCACGCAGTCCGCGGTGCGGACGTGCTTGTACTTGAGCATCACGCGCTTGCCGGGGGTGTAGGGCTCGTCCAGGGGCTTGCCGATGACGCCGTCGAGGCCGGCGCCCTCGAACAGCTCGAACCAGTGCCGCGCGGTGTCCGGGTCCGTGGTGGCCGGGGTGAGCGGGAACCGGTCGCCGGCCAGCTCGGCCAGCCTCTCGCGGCGGACGGTCGTCGGCTCGTCGAGCAGCACCTCGTCGCCGAGGGCGAGGACGTCGAACGCGACGAACTCCGCGGGCTGCTCGGCCGCCAGGAGCGTGATGCGGCTTTCGGCGGGGTGGATCCGCTCGGTGAGCGCGTCGAAGTCCAGCCGGCCGCCGCGGGCGACGACGAGCTCGCCGTCCAGCACCACCTGCGGTGGCAGCGTCTCCAGCAGCCGCGCGACCGCCTCCGGGAAGTACCGGTTGAGCGGCTTTTCCGCGCGGGACTGCAGGTACAGCTCGTCGCCGTCGCGGAAGACGATGCAGCGGAAGCCGTCCCACTTCGGTTCGAACAGCAGGCCGCCGGAGTCCGGGATGGCCTTCGCGGGCTTGGCGAGCATCGGCTTCAGCGGCGGCTGCAGCGGTAGGGGCATGCCCGCATTCTGCGGAACATCCCCGCTCAGCGCACGCGTTTCGCCGGGCTCGTGTCGAGTTCGAGGCGGACGGCCGCGGGCAGCACGTCCAGGCCGAGCGACTCCCGCGCCCTGGTCAGCACGCGCGCGTCCAGCCCGGCCCAGACGCCCTTGAGGTCGGTGCCTTCGTGCAGCCACAGGGTGATGCGCAACGCGGGAGAAGTGCGCGAGCCGACCGCGCGGACGCGGGCCCGGCTGACGCCGTCGAGCTGCTCGGCGTCGGCCTGGACCGCGCCGGCGATCGCGGCCGCGGTGACGACGAGCTCGGCGCCCTCGGTGCGGTCGAGGTCCAGGTCGGGCCGCGGTTCCGGGCGCAGCGAGCGCAGGGCCCACCGCAGCCCGAGGACCAGCAGAAGGACGCCGAGCACGAGCGCGGCGATCCGCGCGGGGGTGGCGTGCCCGCCGAGCCAGCCGAGGGCGATCGGGTCCAGCAGCGGCCGCCGGCCGCGGAACTCGCCGAGCCAGCCGAAGCCGACCACCAGCGCGAGCGCCCCGCCGAGCAGGGCGAGCAGCCCGACGAGGAACGTCAGCGTGCGTTCGCCCGCGTAGGACCGGGAAAGCGCCTTCACGGCGGCGGACTTGCTCATCGGCGGTCCTTCGGCGAGTCGACGACGACGGTGACCTTCGGCCGCCGCGCGAGCGGGACGTCGTCGAGCAGCGCGGACACGGTTTCGAGCAGGCGCGGCCGCAGGGCGCTCTCGGTCTCCAGGGTGCTCTTCGCGCGGACGCGGATCCGCCGGGCGCTCGCGGTGACCGACGCCCCCGCGACGTTGTACTGGGCGCGCACGGCGAGCCCGACCAGCCGGGCCAGCGAGCGCGGCGACGTCGAGACGCTGACGTCGTCCGCCGGGTCGGTCAGCCGGACCGCGCGGTTCCCGGCGGCCAGCGCGCAGACCAGCAGCACCAGGCCGGCGGCGGCGAGGATCCCGGCACCGACGCGCACGGCGTAGGCGTCCCAGCCCAGCGACGCGAGCCCGGCCTGCCAGCGCGGCCACGGCACCAGCAGCGGCGCCGCACCCGGGCGCCACCAGTGCCAGCCGACCTCGCACGCGAGCAGCGCCCCGGCGGCCGCGAAGGCCAGGCCGAGCAGGGTCGACAGGACGCGGACGAACGGGCGCACGGCTACCGCACCCTCGGCGGCGCGTCCGGCAGCAGCGCCGACACCGTCACGGCGAGGGTCCGCACGCGGTAGCCGGTGAGCAGCTCCACCTCTTCGACGACCTTGGCGCGCACGTCGCCGACGACCTCGCGGACCGGCGCGGGGTAGCGCAGGGCGAGGTCCAGCGCCAGGTCGACGTCGTTGTCCAGGCCGCCGACCTTCGCCTTCGGCCCCTTCTTGCCGTCCCGCGTGGTGCCCGGCACCTGGTCGGCGGCGTGCTGGGCGACCTTGCGCACCACCGCGTGCGCGATGGTGAGGGTGCCTCGCTCGGCCGGTTCGGCGAGCTCCCGTGGCACGTCCAGCGCGCGGTTCACTTGTCGCGGCCCTTGCCGAAGAGCTCGCCGAGGTCGAGTTCGCCGTCGAGGACCCGGCCGGCGACCAGTCCGATGATCCCGACGGCCAGGGTCACCAGGAACGCGGTGAACCCCTGGGTCGCGGCCAGGCCGAGGATGAGGCCGGCCAGGAGCCCGGTCTGCGTTGCGTTCACATGTCCTCCCAGGACGGCTCGGAACGGTGAAGGGGGAAGCTTGCCCCGGCGGCGCGGTCAGCGCACCCGGGGCGGACGGCGGCGCCGCCGCCACCGCGCGAACACGGCGGCCACCCCGCGGCGGTGCGCCACGAAACCCACCGGCGCGTCGTAGCGGGAGTCCGAAGTGGACTCCGCGCGGAACCGGGCCAGCCCGGCGGCGAACTCGGCCGGGTCGCCGCCGGCGTCGGGGTGGTGCGTGCGGACGAACTCCCGGAAGGCCGCGCGGCCTTCCGGATCGTCGCGCCCGCGCCGCCCGGTCATTCCACGCGCGTCGATTCGGGCTCTTCCTCGCCCGGCAGGAAGATGTCGTTGACCGCGATGTTCACCTCGATCACCTCGAGCCCGGTGATCTGCTCGACCGCCGTGATGACGTTGCGCCGCACCGCGCGGGCGACGTCGGCGATGCGCGCGCCGTACTCGACGACGACGTCGAGGTCGATCGCGGTCTGCTTCTCGCCGACCTCCACCGACACACCGGTGGTGGTGACCGTGCCCGAGCCGGGGATCCGCTCGCGCAGGGCGCCGATCGCGCGCGACACCCCGCCGCCGCCCAGCGTGTGCACGCCGGCGACCTCCCGGGTGGCCAGGCCGGCGACCTTCTGCACGACCAGCGACGAGATCGTGGTGCGGCCGGCGGCGCCCTCCTCGTTGAGCGGGGTCACGGTGCCGGGGCTCTCGGTCCGTTCCGGATGCATGCGTGCGGGCTCCTCTCGCGGCGGTCTCTCGCCCCTACGATGCCCGGCCACGCCGAACCCTCACGCAAGGTCCCCCGATCGGGGGAACGCTCACCCGGGGTGGACGTCCACGACGTGCACGTTCACCGCCGTCGCCACCCCCAGCCGGCGGGACAGTTCGGCGGTGATCTCCCGGCGCAGCGCCTCGGCGGCCTCGCCGGCCGGGACGCCGAAGCGGACGGACACCAGCACCTGCACGACGTCGTCCTCGACCGCGACCGCCGAGATCCGCACGCCGTCGGGTGCCCGTTCGGTGGCGATGGCCCGGGCCAGCCGGAGGACGACCTGTTCGGTGACGCGCAGGCCGCCCTCGCCGCCGGGCACCTCGACGGCGGTCCGGCGGCTGCGCGCGACCGCCCGCAGGACGCGTTCGACCAGGCCGGGTGGGGTCGGCACCCGGCGTGCCGCCACCCGGCGCACGGCGTCCCAGCGGGGGTCCCGCTCGGGGTCCTCGTGCTCGGCCATCACCGCTCCCTCAACTCGGCGAGCAGCGCCACCCTGGCCCGGTGCAGCCGGGAACGCAAGGCGCCGACGTTCACGTCGAGCACTTCGGCGACCTCTTCGTAGCTCAGCCCCTCCAGTTCGCGCAGCACCAGCGGCACGCGCTGGGACACCTCCAGGCGGCCGATCGCGCGCAGCACCGCGTCGACCTCCTCGGCCCGCACGAACCGGCCCTCGGGGCCCGGTTCGGCCGCGGCGAGCAGTGCACTGTCCAGAGTGGACCGGCCGTCGGGTTCCGGCGCGTCCAGCGAGATCGTCGGACGGCGCCGGCGCAGCACGGCGAGCGCGCTGTTGGTGACCACGCGGTAGAGCCAGGTCGACACCGCGGATTCGTGCCGGAAGCCGGCGAGGGAGCGCCACACGGCGAGCCAGGACTCCTGCACGACGTCCTCGGCCTCGGCCGCGCTGCCGGTGATCCGCAGGGCGACGCGGTACATCCGGGGCGTGTGCCGCCGCACGAGCGCGCCGAACGCGGCGTCGTCGCCGGCCGCGGCCCGGCAGGCGAGCTCGGCGTCGTCGCTCACCCGGCGTCCCGCCGGTAGCGCAGGAGCGTGAAGCCGTCCTCGACGAGGATCGACGCGAGCGCGAGCCGGCGCGCCACGGCCTCGGGGCCGGCGGCGATCCGGGACGCCGTCCCGGCCACCAGCAGGGGAGCGACGGTCAGGCACAGCTGGTCGACGAGGCCGGCCTCGACGAGCCGGGCGAACAGCCGCGGGCCGCCTTCGCAGTCGACTCGGCGCAGGCCCCGTCCGGCGAGCAGGTCCAGGGCGCGGGGGACGTCGACGTCGTCGTCGCCGGCCCGCAGGATCTCCGCGCCGGTGCCCTCGAGGTGCCGCGTGTCGGCGGCTTCGGTGGTGATCACGATCGGGGGCACGGCCGTCTCGGTGAACAGCCGCGAGGCCGGGTCGAGGGCGGCGGTCCGGGTCACGACGGCGATCGGCGGGACGCCGGTGAAGCCGAGCCGGCGGCGGCGTTCCCGGCGTTTCGCGCTCGCGACGACCCCGCGGTAGTCCTCGGCGCGGGCGGTCCCGGCGCCGACCAGGATCACGTCGGCGAGGTCGCGGCCGAGCAGGAAGACCTTCCGGTCGGCGGCGTGCGAGAGACCGGCGGAGGTGGCGTCGACCTCGGCGGCGCCGTCGGCGGAGGCGACGAAGTTGACCTGCACCCAAGGCCGGTCGAGATCGGCCGGATAGGCGTAGATCTCTTCGAGGTCGACGTCACTCAGCTCGCCCGTCGCAAGGGGCCACACACTCCGCACGAGATCATCCCAACACGGGCGTGAACTGCGTCTCGACCGGGGACAGGCCCGCTCACCGGTACCCGGTCCGCCGATAGGCTCTGCGACCATGCCCGCGCACCTCACCGACCGCCGTCCCGAGCTGTCCGCCGACGAGCTGATCGGTGCGCTGGTGCCGCCGCCGCGCTTCGACGCCGTCCGGTTCGAGACCTACGTCCCCAACCCCGACGAGCCCAGCCAGGCCGCCGCGGTCGAGGCCTGCTCGGCGTTCGCCGCGAAGGTGGGCGCCCGGCGCGAGAAGAAGCGCTTCAAGCTCTTCGGCGGGTCCCCCGAACCGACCGGGCCGATGGGGCTCTACCTCGACGGCGGCTTCGGCGTCGGCAAGACCCACCTGCTCGCATCGACGTGGCACGCGGCGCCGTCGCCCAAGGCGTACGGCACCTTCGTCGAGCTGACCCACCTGGTCGGCGCGCTGGGCTTCGGCGAAGCCGTGCGGCGGCTGTCGGAGCACCGGGTCCTGGCCATCGACGAGTTCGAGCTCGACGACCCCGGCGACACCACCCTGGTCACCCGGCTGCTGCAGGAGGTCATGGACGCCGGGGTGTACGTCGCGGCGACGTCGAACACCCTGCCGGAGAAGCTGGGCGAGGGCCGGTTCGCCGCCGAGGACTTCCTGCGCGAGATCCAGACGGTGTCGGCCCGGTTCGGCGTCGTGCGCGTCGACGGTCCCGACTACCGCCACCGCGGCCTGCCGGACGCGCCGCCGCCGGTCGCGCCGGAGGTCCTCGAGGAGTCCGCCGCCACGCACGACGGGTCCACTGTGGACGACTTCGACGCGCTGTGCGCGCACCTGGCCGAGCTGCACCCGTCGCGCTACGGGCGGCTGCTGGACGGCGTCACCCGCGTGCACCTGCGCGGCGTCCACCCGGCGCCGGACCAGAACGTGGCCCTGCGGCTGGTCGCCTTCGCCGACCGGCTCTACGACCGGGCCATCCCGGTCGTCGTCTCCGGCGAACCGCTGCCGTCCCTGTTCACCGAGGAGATGGTCGACGGCGGCTACCGCAAGAAGTACCTGCGCGCGGTCAGCCGGCTGACGGCGCTGGCGCGGGACGCGGCACCGACCACGTGAGCAGGACGACGGCGATCGCGAAGAGCGTCCCGCCGACGACGTCGGTCAGGTAGTGGTACCCCATGCCGACCAGCCCGGCCGTCGCGGCGAACAGCGCCAGCGCGCCGAGCACGACGACGACCGTCCGGCGCGTGACGAGCACGAGCACGGTCAGCACCGCGACCAGGCTCACCGTGTGGCCGCTCGGGTAGACGAGGGTGCCGTTCTTCCACCGGTCGTACAGCGGTTTCAGCAGGAAGCTCGTCAGCAGGATCGCCAGGACCGGCGCGGCGAGCGCGAGGAGGGCGTCGGCCCGCCGCCCGGCGCGCAGGCACAGCACGACAGCGAGGACGCCCAGCGCGAGCACGACGTACGGCTCGGTCGGGAGCACCAGCACCCGCACCACGCCGGGGCTCAGGTGCGCCGTCCACCCGGCCGCTTCGGCGTCGACGGCGCCGGGCGTGGTCCCGCCCGCGAACGGCAGGCCCAGCAGCAGCGCGAGCAGGCCGCAGACCGCGGCCGGCACCCGGATCGTCCTCACCCGCGCGAGGGTAGTCGCGCCCCCGCGCCCCGGCGGGCGCGCCCGGTGCGTCACGATGCGAGCATGCGGGTGACAGTCGCCGGGGCCGGGATCATCGGGCTGAGCTGCGCGTACCGGCTGGCCGAGGCGGGGCACGAGGTCACGGTCGTCGCGGCGGCCCCGCCGGCGGAGACGACGTCGGCGATCGCGGGCGGGGTGCTGTACCCGCCGGTGCGCCGTCCGGACGAGCGGATCCCGCGGTGGACCGCGGCGACCCTCGCCGTGCTGCGCGAGCAGGAGGCGCCGGGGGTGCGCTTCCGCCGCGGGCGGGTGCTGCTCGCGCCGGGCGAGCCGGACCCGCAGTGGTTCCCGGCGATGGGCGACCCGGTCCGCGACGGCGACCGCCTGGAGTTCACGACGGCGCTGGTCGACACGCCGGTGTACCTGGCCTGGCTGCTCTCGCGGGTGGAATCGCTCGGCGTGCGCGTCGAGTACCGGTCGCTGTCGTCCCGGTCCTCGTTGTCCGGTCCCGGCCCCGTGGTCAACGCGGCGGGCCTGGGCGCGGGCCGCCTGGCGGGCGACGACTCGATGGTCCCGGTCGGCGGTCAGGTGGTGCACCTGGCGGACCCGGGCCTGACGGAGTTCGTGGTCGACGAGACGGGCCCGGGCGTGAGTTACGTCATCCCGCACGGCGGCCACGTCGTGTGCGGCGGCACGGAGGAACCGGGCCGCGGCGACACGGACCCGAACCCGGGCGTGACGGCGGACATCGTGCGCCGCTGCCGCGAACTGGAACCCCGCCTGGCGGGCGCGCAGGTGCTGCGGTCCCTGGTCGGGCTGCGCCCGTTCCGGCGCGAGGTGCGGCTGGAACGGGTCGGCGACGTCGTCCACTGCTACGGCCACGGCGGTTCGGGGATCACGCTGGCGTGGGGCTGCGCGGCTGACGTCGCCGCGTTGGTCACAGGGGGATGAGCTCGGTGATTCCGCGCTGCTTCAGGTAGTTGGCGTCCGAGGCGCGGCTCTGCAGCACGAACGCCACGCGCTTGCCCGCGTCGGCCAGCGCGAAGAACCGGTCGTTGCCCCGGGTCGGGTCCGCGTCGGGGATGACGATCGCGCTCGGCCGGGGTTCCGGGCGCGGCGGGGTGCGGTCGAACTCCGCGGCCAATTCCTTCAGCGCCTGCCCGGCCGGCTTCAGCCGGCGGTCGTTCGTGTACAGCCCCAGGTCGTACTCCAGGGGGTTCAGGTTCGGCACCAGCGCGGGGTTCACGTCGTGGGAGCACCACCACGTGAAGCCGAGGGTGTGGGCGCACGAAGCCGCGTTGCGGATCGAGCGGGACAGCCATTCGCCGTACCGCGGGCGGGTCGCGTCGCTGAAGTGGAGCGACGGCGCCGCGCCGTCCTCCTGGATCCAGCAGGGCCGCGCCGGGTCCGTCGCGTACGCCTGCGCCACCTGGATCAGCCGTTCCGCGTTGTGCGTGGCGAACGCGCTGAGCGGATCCGTCTTCAGCGTGCCGAAGAACGACGTCCACGGGTGGATCGCCACGACGTTCCCGGCGTCCGCCAGGGCCGTCCGCGTGAAGTAGCGGCCGTTGTCCCACGGCGCGCGGTCGCAGCCGACCGTGTGGGCCTTGCCCGGCGCGACGCTCTCCGCCGTCTCGCAGAGGGTCCGCGCCCAGGCGTCGGCCTGCTGCGGTGTCACGGGCAGCCCGGCGTAGGAGTCCCAGTAGTAGTACGGCTCGTTCGACAGGTCGAAGCCGAGGAACCGCGGGTGCCGGCCGATCCGCGCCGCCAGGGCCGTCAGCAGGGCGCGCTGGGCGTCGAGCGCCGCCGGGTCGGTGAACCAGTTGACCGGCTCCGGGGTGGTCTGCAGCCAGTTCGGCGTCCAGTAGCGGGCCGAGATGTGGCCGTTGAAGACCGTCACCTCGACGTCGAGACCGGCCGCGCCGGCGTAGGAGAGCAACTGCTCCAGCCGGTCGAGCTTCTCGCCGCTGACCAGGTGCGGCTCGGGCTGGAACGCCGACCACAGCAGCATGATCCGGATGTGGTCGAGCCCGAGCGCGGCGATGTCGTCGAGGTCGCGGCGCAGGTCGCGCTCGCGCCAGTCCTCCCACAGGTGGAACCAGCGGGTCGACGGCGTGTAGTTGACGCCCAGCCGGAACGCCCGTTTCCGGGCCGGCGCGGCGAGCGCCGGGGCCGCCGTCCCGGCCACCGCGGCCGCCACCGCACCCGTGAGCACCGACCGCCGCCTGAGATCCGCCACGTCGCCTCCCTCGCCGTCACCCGTTCACGAACATCTAGCACGGCGGGGAATTCGTTCTCCAGCGTTGACCGGCAACCTGTCCGGTCAGGTCGCCGAGAAGGCGGCGTGGTCGGCTTCGGTCAGATCGGCGTAGCGCACGGCATACGCCCCCAGCGCCTCGTCCAGCTCGGAGTCGTCGGCGAAGTAGCCGGCGAGGAGCTTCGGGTGCAGCGACCGCGTGTGGGCGCGGGCGAGCAGTGCCCCGGCCAGCCGGCCGTAGTCGTCGAGGTGGTCCTTCTCCAGCTCCGCCGGGTCGATGTCGCCCTTGAGGTTCCGGAACTGCCGGACGATGAACGGCACGCCGCCGATCGTGGTCCAGCCGAGCAGGATGTCCGTCTCGGCCTGCACGAGCCGGGCGCCGTCGACGATCCGGCGGCCTTCGTGCGCCGCCGCGGGCAGGTCCAGGTACGGCGCCAGCGCGGGCGCCTGGGCCTGCTTCACCTGCAGCACCAGGTCTTCGTCGTCGTTGCCGTGCAGCAGGGCGACGTAGCTGCGCAGCCCGACGCTGCCCGTGCCGACCACGCGGAAGGCGACGTCGGCGAGCCGGTAGCGGGCGATGAGCGAGCGCCGCGACTCGCGCAGGCTGTCCACATAGGACACCAGCCCGGCCGCCACGGCCTCCGCGGTCTTGTCGTCGACGTGCGTCAGCACGGGCGGGTCTTCGACGAACCGGTGCCGGGACAGGCCGGTCTCGTGGTCGTCGACGCGTTCGGTCCACTTCGCCACGACCTTCGCGCTGTCGTTCTTGCGGGCCTTCTCGGCGGCGTCGGCGAAGTCGTCGATCAGCTCGTCCGCCCGGGCCTTCGACAGCACCGACGAGTCCGGCAGGGCGTTCCAGCTCCGCAGGAACGGCAGGTCGGCCAGCGCGCGGATGGTCCGGCGGTAGGACTTCACGGCGTCTTCGGCGGCTTCGCGGCAGCCGGACTCGCCGATGCCGCCCTCGCGGCCGGCGAGCACGAGGCTCGCCGCGAGCCGCTTGAGGTCCCACTCCCACGGGCCCGGCACGGTCTCGTCGAAGTCGTTGATGTCCATCACGATCTGGCCTTCGGGGGTGCCGTAGAGCCCGAAGTTCGCCGCGTGCGCGTCCCCGCAGAGCTGCGCGGTCAGCCCGGAGTCCGGGGTCCCGGCGAGGTCGGCGCCCATCAGCCCGGCGGCCCCGCGGAAGAAGGTGAACGGCGAGGTCCGCATGCGTTCCCGCCGCAGCTCGGCCAGCTCGGGCAGCCGCCCGGCGTTGCTCGCGTCGAAGTACTGCTTCGCGCTCGGCCGGTCTTTCGCCGCGGCCTCGTGATCATGCGCGGTGGCGGGCGTCTTCTCCCGGAGCCGCTTCCCCCGCGCGTACAGCTCGGCCGGCGTGACGCTCGCGGCGCCGACGAGCGGCCGTTCCACCCAGTCCCCTGATCCCATACCGGGCACAACGTCCACCCGGGGGCAAACGCTCCCGAAAGCCGTGAAGGCCACCTTCCGGTGACCTTCACGGGCTTCGGGCGGGGTTGTATCCGGATGCCGCCGGGGCGGGAGGCTCACCCGGCGGCATCCGGTGGTTTCAGGGGCGGATGACCCCGGCGATCGCGTCGATGCCGCGGTCCAGCTCCTCGCGGGTGATCACCAGCGGCGGCGCCACGCGCAGGGTGCGCTCGTGCGTCTCCTTGCACAGCACGCCCCGCGCCGCCAGGGCCTGGGACGCCTCGCGGCCGGACGGGCCGCCCGGGGCGATGTCGATGCCCGCCCACAGTCCGCGGCCGCGGACTTCGGACAGCCCGTCGCCGATCAGCGCCGACAGGCGGGTGTGCAGGTGGGCGCCCAGCTCCGTGGCGCGCTGCTGGAACTCGCCGGTGGCCAGCAGGCGCACCACCGCGCGCCCGACCGCGCAGGCCAGGGGGTTGCCGCCGAACGTCGAGCCGTGCTCGCCCGGCTTCAGCACGCCCAGCACGTCGCGGCGGCCCACCACCGCGGACACCGGCAGGATGCCGCCGCCGAGGGCCTTGCCCAGCGTGTACACGTCCGCGCGGACGCCTTCGTGGTCCAGCGCCAGCACCGTGCCGGTGCGGGCCAGCCCGGACTGGATCTCGTCGGCGATCAGCAGCACGCCGTGTTCGTCGCACGCGGACCGGACCTCGGCGAAGTAGCCCTCCGGCGGCACGATGACGCCGGCCTCGCCCTGCACCGGCTCCAGGAGCACCGCGGCCGTGCGCGGGGTGATCGCGTCGCGCAGCGCGGCGGCGTCGCCGTACTTCACGGTGACGAAGCCCGGCGTGAACGGGCCGAAGTCGGCGCGTGCGGTTTCGTCGGTCGAGAACGACACGATCGTGGTCGTCCGGCCGTGGAAGTTGGAGCCGGCGACGATGATCTCGGCGGTGCCGTCCGGCACGCCCTTGACCCGGTGGGCCCACTTGCGGGCGATCTTGACCGCGGACTCGACGGCCTCGGCGCCGGAGTTCATCGGCAGCACCAGCTCGGTGCCGGTCAGCTCGGCCAGCTCGCGGCAGAACAGGCCCAGCTGGTCGTGGTGGAACGCCCGCGACGTCAGCGTGACGCGCCCGAGCTGCTCCACGGCGGCGGCGACCAGGTCCGGGTGGCGGTGACCGAAGTTCAGGGCCGAGTAGCCGGACAGGAAGTCCAGGTAGGAGCGGCCTTCGACGTCGGTCACCGAAGCGCCGGAGGCTTCGGCGATCACGACGGGCAGCGGGTGGTAGTTGTGCGTGCTCCACCGCTCGTCGAGCTCGATGAAGCTCGCGGCGGAGGGGGCGGCGGTCTCCCGGCCGGCGAACGTCGTCATACGTTCAGATTAGAGGCAGTACACGCAGAGTTCAGCCGGGAATCGTTGCTTTCACCCGTTGTTCGTTGCGCAATACCGAGCCTCGACCCCCGAAACGCTGCGCAGCCGTTGAGGGGGGCATTGGTAAGTCGTGACTGACGGTTCGTGGCGACTTACGGAAGCGACCAGCCGGCCGCGTTGGCCGACCCGTCGCGGCGTGCGATCGTCGAGGCGCTCCACGGGGGGCCGCGCGCGGACGGCCGCTGGTACGAGCGGACCGTCGACGGCGCCGACTGCGACTGGGGCGAGGTGCTCGTCCGGGAGCCGCCCGCCCGCCTGGTGCTGTCCTGGCGGATCGACGGCGACTGGCGGATCGACCCCGACCCCGCGAACGCCAGCACCCGCGCCGAGCTGGAGCACCGGGACTTCGAGCGGCACGGCGAAACCGGCGCGAAGGTCCGCGACGGCCTCTCGGGCGAAGGCGGGCACGGCGCCCTGCTGGACCTCTTCGCCGCGAAAGCCGCCGCCTGAGCGGGTAGCTTCACAGGATGGCGAAGAAGGACGACGGAAGCCGGGTCCGGGACGCGCTGCGCGTCGGCGGGGACCTGCCGGACCCGGGCTCGGCCCCGGTCGGGCCCGGCAAGAAGGCCAAGGCCCTCGCGAAGCTCGGCAGCGCGGGCGAGCGGTTGTCCACGCTGCAGGAGGCGCTCTACGCCGAGGGCGTCGGCGGCGGCCGGCGCAACGTCCTGCTGGTGCTGCAGGGCATGGACACCTCCGGCAAGGGCGGCACGGTGTCGCACGTGCTCGGCCTGGTGAACCCGATGGGCGTCCGGTACGCGGCGTTCAAGAAGCCGACCGCGGCCGAACAACGGCACGAGTTCCTGTGGCGGATCCGCAAGCAGCTGCCGGCGCCCGGTCAGATCGGCGTCTTCGACCGCTCGCACTACGAGGACATCCTGGTCCCGCGGGTCTCCGGCCTGCTCACCGCGGCCGAGCGGCGCCGCCGGTACGCCCAGCTCAACGCCTTCGAGGCGGAACTGACCGAGGCGGGCACCACCGTCGTCAAGGTGTTCCTCCACATCTCGCCGGAGGAGCAGCTCAAGCGCCTCAAGGCCCGGCTCGTCACGCCGGAGAAGCGCTGGAAGTACAACCCGGGCGACCTCGAAGCGCGCTCGCACTGGCCCGCCTACCAAGAGGCCTACGCCGACATCTTCAAGCGGACCTCGACCGCCCACGCACCCTGGTACGCGGTGCCCGCCGACCACAAGTGGTACCGCAACTGGGCGGTCGCCGAGCTGCTCATCGAAACGCTGGCGGAGCTGGCACCGCGCTTCCCCGAGCCGGACTACGACGCCGACGCGGAGCTGGCGAAGCTGACGGGTGTTGGCGTCCCGTCGTGACCGTCTGAAAGAGTGCGGACGTGACCGATGTCGACAACCTCCCGTTCCTCCGCAAACAGGCCCGTACCCAGCGCTTCACCCTCGGCGCGCCGAAGGAGTTCCGGGTCGCCCCGGACGGCTCCCGCGTGCTGTTCCTGCGCGCGGAGTCGGGGACCGACCCCCGGCACAGCCTCTGGTCGGCCGATCCGGCCACCGGCGCCGAGACGAAGCTCGTCGACGCCGCCGAGCTGCTGCCCGGCGAGGAGGAGCTGCCCGCCGAGGAGCGGGCGCGGCGCGAACGGGCCCGCGAGACCGGCGGCGGCGTCGTCCACTACGGCGTCGACGCGGGCTTCACCGTCGCGGCGTTCTCGCTCTCGGGCAAGCTCTACACCCTGGACCTCGTTTCGGGAGAGATCACCCTGCGCGTCGACGGCGCCGTGATCGACCCGCGGCCGAACCCCACCGGCACGCACGTGGCGTACGTGCAGAACCGGCGGCTGCACGTGCTGGAGCTGGCCACCGGCGACAACCGCGTGCTCGTCGAGGAGGACGGCGAGGACATCGCCTGGGGCCTGGCCGAGTTCATCGCCGCCGAGGAGATGGACCGCACCCGCGGCTACTGGTGGGCCCCGGACGGCCGCAGCGTCCTCGCCGAGCGGTCCGACCGCGGCCCGGTGCCGCGCTGGACCATCGCCGACCCCGCGAACCCGCAGCACCCGGCGAACGTCGTCGCCTACCCGGCCGCCGGCACCACGAACGCCCTCGTCTCGCTGGCCGTGCTCGGACTGGACGGCTCCCGCGTCGACGTCGAGCCGGGGGAGTGGGAGTACCTGGCCTCGGTGCACTGGTCGGCCGGCGGCGCACCGCTGCTGGCCGTGCAGCCCCGCGACCAGAAGCGGATGGACGTCCTCGCGCTCGACGTCGCCGACGGGTCGACGTCGGTCGTGCACACCGCCGCCGACCAGCACTGGATCGACATCGTCGGCGGCGTCCCGGCGTGGACCCCGGACGGGCGGCTCGTCACCGAGGGCATGGTCGACGGCGACCACCGGCTCTTCGTCGGCGGCGAGGCCGTCACCCCGGCCGGGCTGCAGCTGCGGGCCGTGCTCGACGTCGGTGCCGAGATCCTCTTCAGCGCCTCCGAGGACGACCCGACGCAGATCCACGTGTTCCGGACGGAAGGCGCTTCGGTGCGCCGCCTGTCCACTGTGGACGGCGTGCACGTCGGTGCCGGATCCGCCGCGGTCACCGTGCTTTCGTCGTGGAGCCTCGAGTACAGCGGCCCGCGCGTCTCGGTCCTGCGGGACGGCGCGCCGGTCGCGTCGATCACGACGTCCACTGTGGACCCGGAAGTCGTGCCCAACCTGACCTGGCTGACCCTGGGGGAGCGCGGCCTGCGCGCGGCGCTGCTCCTGCCGCGCGGCTACGAGCCGAGCGAGGGCAGGCTGCCGGTGCTGCTCGACCCGTACGGCGGGCCGCACGCGCAGCGCGTCCTGCAGAGCCGCAACGCCTTCCTGACGTCGCAGTGGCTGGCCGACCAGGGGTTCGCGGTGCTCGTCGCGGACGGCCGCGGCACGCCGGGCCGCGGCGCGGTGTGGGAGCGCGAGATCGCCGGCCGCCTCGCCGACGTCACGCTGCAGGACCAGGTGGACGCGCTGCAGGCGGCGGCTGCCCGGTTCCCGGAGCTGGACCCGGAACGGGTGGCGATCCGCGGCTGGTCCTACGGCGGCTACCTGTCGGCGCTGGCGGTGCTGCGGCGGCCGGACGTCTTCCACGCGGCGGTCGCGGGCGCGCCGGTCACCGACTGGTCGTTGTACGACACGCACTACACCGAGCGGTACCTGGGCAAGCCGCAGGACGAGGTCGAAAGCTACGCGCACAACTCGCTGATCGAGAGCGCGGGCGAGCTGAGCCGCGCGCTGCTGATCGTGCACGGGCTCGCCGACGACAACGTGTTCGTCGCGCACGCGCTGCGGCTGTCGTCGGCGTTGCTGGCGAAGGGCCGCCCGCACGTCTTCCTGCCGCTGGCGGGCGCCACCCACATGACGCCGCAGGCCGAAGAGGTCGCGGAGAACCTGATGCGCACGCAGGTGGACTGGCTGCTGCGCGAACTGTCCGCCGTGGAGAAGGAGACTGCGTGAGCGAGCTCGCGAGCGAACCAGCCAACACCGCGCCTTCGGCTTGTGCCGGGCCGAGCGTCAGGGAGGGCCGCGCATGAGCCGCTGGGGCCTGACGATCCCGCTGACCGGGGTGCCGCTGACGGCGCACCGCGAACTGGTCGAACAGCTGCCGGACCTGGGCTACACCGACGCGTGGACGGCGGAGACGGCGGGCACGGACGCGTTCACGCCGTTGGTCCTCGCCTCGCAGTGGGCGCCCCAGCTGCGCCTGGGCACGGCGATCGTGCCGGTGTACACGCGGGGCCCGGGTCTGCTGGCGATGCAGGCGGCGACGGTGGCGGAGCTGGCGCCCGGCCGGTTCGTGCTCGGCATCGGCGCGTCGTCCCCGGTGATCGTCTCCCAGTGGAACGCCGCGGCGTTCGAAGAGCCGTTCGCGCGGTCCCGGGACACGCTGCGGTTCCTGCGCACGGCGCTGGCGGGGGAGAAGGTCAGCGAGAAGTACGAGACGTTCGCCGTCTCGAAGTTCCGCCTGGAGCGCCCGGCCGACCCGCCGCCGTCGATCATGCTGGCGGCGCTGCGCCCGGGCATGCTGCGCCTCGCGGCGCGTGAGGCGGACGGCGCGATCACCAACTGGCTGGCGGCTTCGGACGTGCCTCGGGTGCGTTCCGTGGTGGGGCCGGACGTCGAACTGGCGGCCCGGATCTTCGTCTGCCCCACGGAGGACGCGGACGCGGCGCGCGGCCTGGGCCGGATGCTGATCTCGAGCTACCTGACGGTCCCGGTGTACGCGGCGTTCCACGAATGGCTGGGACGCGGGGAGGCGCTGGCGCCGATGCACGAGGCGTGGGCGGCCGGGGATCGGCAGAAGGCCAACCAGGTGATCCCGGACTCGGTCGTGGACGAACTGGTGATCCACGGGAGCGTCGAGTCGTGCCGGGAGCAGGTGCAGTCCTATGTGGACAACGGACTGACGACGCCGGTCATCGCCTTGCTGCCGACGGGCGGGGATCCCTTCGAGCAGGTGCGGGGACTGGCGCCGCGCTGATATTTCGTTGCCTTCCGCCGGGGCCGGGTGTTTCCTGGCCCCGGAGGAGGGCGGATGAGACGGAAGACGCCGCCGGAGAAGAAGCGGCTCAGCTACCTCAAGGACCGACGCGACGCCTACGGCGAGAACGACAAGTCGTCGCGCAAGAACCTGGCGCGCAGCAAGGCCTTCGCGCGCCGCGCCAACCGCGCGCGGGAAAGCCTGGCGTTGCGGGCGGCGACCGGCAACCCGGACGAGGTCCGCGCCGAAGCGGCCGAGCTGCGGCTGCTGGGGAAACGCCGCCGGGTGAAGCGCAAGTGGCCGGACATCCCGCTCGCCGAGTACGTGGAGGGGAAGGTCGACCGCCGCGCCGGGCGGGAAGGCGGCCGGGCCGGGCGGCTGGAGGAGGCGCTCGGCCGCGTGCAGCGGAGGCTGGGCCGTCCGGGCCGCTAGGGCAAGACCGCGGTCGCGAGGAGCAACCCGAGCGCTCCCGAAACCAGCCCCGCGATCACCGTCACGACCACGTTGAGCACCGCGTACAGCCGCGTCTTCTCCAGGAACAGCCGCACCGTCTCGTAACCGAACGTCGAGAACGTCGTCAACCCGCCGCAGAAACCCACCGCCACCAGGGACCGCACCGACGACGGCTCCGCGCCGTGCAGGAGCCAGCCGCTCAGGAACCCCAGGATGAACGAGCCGATCACGTTCACCGTCAGTGTTCCGAACGGGAACGGCGAGTCGCGCCACGCCTGCACCCGGCGGTCGGTCAGGTAGCGCAGCACCGAGCCCGCCGCTCCGCCGAGGGCCACCAGGACCGGCGTCACCCCGTCCGCCCCCCGTGGCGGACCACCTCGACCTGGTCGAGCGTCACCAGGCCTTCGCCGATCAGCTCGTCCAGCCGCGGCAGGAACGCCCGCAGCTTCTCCTCCGCGTCGATGATCACGACCACCACCGGCAGATCCTCCGACAGCGACAGGATCCGCGTCGTGTGGATCAGCGACGACGCGCCGTAGCCCTCGACCCCGCGCAGCACCGAGGCGCCCGCCAGCCCGGCGTCGCGCGCCCGCCGGACGATCTCGTGGTAGAGCGGCTTGTGGTGCCAGTGGTCGTCTTCGCCGAGGTAGATCGTCAGACGGGTGGCGGGTCCTTCCATCAGCGTCCCTTCCTCACCGCGCGCGTCGCCGTCAGGCCGGCGGTCACCGCGAGCAGGCACAGCACCACCGACGCGGACGCGTACGCCAAGGATCCCACGAGACGCCCGGTTGTCGCCGCGTCGAGGGTGTCGGTCACGAACGTGGAGAACGTCGTGAACCCGCCGAGGATCCCGACGCCGAGGAACGGCCGCAGGAGGTGGTGCGGCCGGGCGGTCGTGGTCAGGATCGCCATCAGGACACCGATGAAGAGGCAGCCGAGGACGTTGGTGAGCAGCGTCGCGACGGCGAACCCGCCCCGCGGGTGCGGGATCGCCACCGACAGGCCGTACCGGGCCAGGCTGCCCAGCGCGCCGCCGGCGCCGATCGCGAGCAGGACGTCCCACCGGGTCGCGGGCACGCTGATCACCTCCGGCGCCGAACCTACTCCCGATGGCCGACGCGTTCCCGCCACCCGGTCGAGCATGCTGGACGGGGCCGGATGACAGGCAGCCGTCGGTCGCCGTACTGTTGCTCAGCGTAGGCAAGGCAACCCTAACGAAGGGCGGGTACATGCGCGGAGACGGGCTGGCCGGGGGCGAGGGCGGCGCGGAGCGGCTCGGCGAGCTGATCCCGGCGGCACTGCGCGGAATGGCGGCCGGCATCGCCGAGCGCGGCGGCCCCGTGCCGGCCGGCGGACCGGCGGCCGTGGCCGCCGCGCTGGCCGCCGGCGGAGGCCCGACCGTCGAGGGGCCCGAAGGCCTGGAGCGGCTCCTGGCCGCCGGCGGAGGCCCGTCCGTCGAGGGACCCGAAGGCCTGGAGCGGCTCCTGGCCGCCGGCGGAGGCCCGTCCGTCGAGGGGCCCGAAGGTCTGGAGCGGCTCCTGGCCGCCGAGGGAGGCTCGCTGCCCCGCCAGGGCGTCGGCGCCGAGGCGGCCCTTGAGGAGCTGAGCCGGCTGCTGGCGGCGGGCTCGGCCGACCCCGCCGATCCGGCCTGCGCGGCCCACCTGCACTGCCCGCCGCTCGCGGTGTCCGTGGCCGCCGACGTCGTGGCGAGCGCGCTCAACCCGTCGATGGACTCCTGGGACCAGGCGCCGGTCGCCAGCGAGCTGGAGCGCGAGTTCACCACCGGCATCGCCCGGTTGTGCTACCCCGGCGCGCAAGCCCCGGACGCCGTCGTGACCACCGGCGGCACCGAGTCCAACCTGCTCGGCCTGCTGCTGGCCCGCGAACGCGGCGTCGTCCAGTCGTTCTGCGGCGCCAACGCCCACCACAGCGTCGCCCGCGCGGCCTGGCTGCTCGGCCTGCCCGCGCCGATCGTCGTGCCGTGCGAGGGCGACCGCCTGCTCCCCGGCGCCCTCGCCGAGGTGCTGACCCCCGGAGCCGTCGTCGTCGCGACGGCGGGGACGACCAACACCGGCACCCTCGACCCGCTGCCCGAGATCGCCGCCGTGTGCCGCCGCGCCGGGGCCCGGCTGCACGTCGACGCGGCCTACGGCGGCATGGCCCTGTGCAGCGACGCGCTGCGGCCGAAGCTGGCCGGGCTCGAGCTCGCCGACTCGGTCGCGCTCGACCTGCACAAGTTCGGCTGGCAGCCGGTCGCGGCCGGGCTCTTCGCCGCCCGCGAAGCCGCCGACCTGGGCGCCCTGACCGTCCGCGCCGAGTACCTCAACGCCGACGACGACACCGAGGCCGGCCTGCCGGACCTGCTCGGCCGCTCGATCCGGACGTCCCGGCGGCCGGACGCGTTCCGGATGGCCGTCACCGTGCGCGCGCTGGGCACCGACGGCCTCGGCGCGCTCGTCGAACGGTGCTGCGCCACCGCGCAGGAGGTCGCCGCCCGGGTCGAGGCGAACCCCGGCCTCCGGCTCTGGGGCGCGCCGGAACTGTCCACTGTGGTGCTCCGGCCGGTCGTCGCCGACGAGACCGGCGACGACGAGCTCGTCGCCCGCGTGCGCCGGGCGCTGCTGGAGGCGGGCACCGCGGTGATCGGCCGGGCCGCGCTCCCGACCGGCCCCGGCGGCGCGCCGCAGCTGTGGCTCAAGCTGACGCTGCTGCACCCCGGGACGACCGGCGCGGACTACGGCCCCTTGCTCGACCGGATCGTCGCCACGGCCGGCGCCGAACTCGTGGCCGGCCGGGAAAGCCCGGTCGCTTCGTGAGGCGCCACCACCTGGCGGGCATCGGGATCGGGCCGTTCAACCTCTCGCTCGCGGCGCTGGCCGCACCGGTCGACGGGCTGGACGCGGTGTTCTTCGACGCCCGCCCGGAGTTCCGCTGGCACCCCGGCCTGCTGGTCGACGGCGCGACGCTGCAGGTGCCGTTCCTGGCCGACCTGGTGACGCTGGTCGACCCGACGAACCCGTTCTCGTTCCTCAACTACCTGCGCGACCGCGGCCGGCTGCTGCCGTTCTACTTCGCCGAACGGTTCCACATCCCGCGTGTCGAATACGACGACTACGGCCGGTGGGCCGCGGCCCGGCTGCCGTCGTGCCGGTTCGGGCACGAGGTCACCGGGATCCGCTGGGACGACGCCGAAGCGGCGTTCGAGCTGACCGTCGCCGGGGCCGGACCGGTGCTCGCCGAGGCCGTCGTGCTCGGCGTCGGCTCGGTGCCGTCGGTGCCCGAACCGCTGAAGGACCTCGTGGCCGACCCGGCGGCGCGCGTGCTCCACTCGGCCGACTACCTGACGCACCGGGACGCGCTGCTCGCCGCCGAGAGCGTCACCGTGGTCGGGTCCGGGCAGTCGGGGGCCGAGGTCGTCCTCGACCTGCTGCGGTCCCGGCCCACCGTGGACGGGGTGCGCTGGCTCGCGCGGACGCCGGCGTTCGCGCCGATGGAGTACTCCAAGCTCGGGCTGGAGCAGTTCACCCCCGACTACACCGCGTACTTCCACGGCCTGCCCGAAGCCGTCCGCGACCGGCTGCTGCCCACGCAATGGCAGCTGTACAAGGGGATCGACGCCGAGACGATCGGCGCGATCCACGACGAGCTCTACCGCCGCAGCATCACCGGCTCCCCGGGCGCGGTGCTGACCCCGGGGGTCGAGGTCGTCTCGGCGTCCACTGCAGACGGGCAGGTCGAGCTCGGGCTGAGGCACGCGCAGCAGGGCCGCAGCGGCACCCTGCGCACCGCCGCCGTCGTCGCGGCCACCGGCTACGCCGAGGCGCCGACCGGCTCACTGCTGGCCGGGCTCGGCGACGCCGTCCACCGCGACCAGCGCGGCCGGCTGGTCGTCGGCGCCGGCTACCGCGTCGCCCTCGACGTGCCGGGGCCGCTGTTCGTGCAGAACGCCGAACGGCACACCCACGGGCCGGGCGCGCCCGACCTGGGGCTCGGCGCCTGGCGGGCGGCCGTGATCCTCAACGCCGTGTGCGGCAAGACCGTCCACGACCTGCCCGACCGCACCGCCTTCACCACGTTCGGCCTGGAGGAGAAGTGAGCATCGACGAAGCGGCCGCCTGGCGCGCGGCCGGTGCCCTGATCGTGCACAAGATGCTCGGGGAGCTGTCCTACGAGCACATGCTGGAGCCGGTCGCCGACGGGGACGGCTACCGGCTGGAGCTGGCGGACGGCGTGGTCTACACGTTCCGGGCCCGGCGCGGCGCCTTCGAGGGCTGGACGGTCGAGCCCGGCAGCGCGCACCGGTCCGGCGAGCCGGTCACCGACCCGCGCACCCTCGTCGTCGACGCCCGGCGGGTCCTGGGCCTCGGCGGGCTGCGGCTGGCGGACGTCCTGGCCGAGCTGACCGCGACGGTCGCCAACGAGGCCGCCCGGCTGCGCCGCGCGCCGACCGCGGCGGAACTGTCCACTCTGGACTACAACCTGGCCGACGGGCACCTGACCGGGCACCCGCGGCTGGTCCTCAACAAGGGCCGCGTCGGGTTTTCCGCGCGCGACCGCGCCCGGTACGCGCCGGAGGCCGGCGCCGACGTCCGGCTGCGCTGGTTCGCCGTCCACCCCGGGCACGCCGAGTTCCGCTGCGTCGACGAGCTGAGCCGGGACGCGCTCCTGGACGCCGAGCTCGGCGACCTGCGCGCGGAGTTCGCCGCGCGGGCCCCCGAGGACTACGTGTGGGTGCCGGTGCACCCGTGGCAGGCCGACGAAATCGTCGGCACGCTCTACGCCGCCGAGCTCGCCACCGGGGTCCTGGTCGACCTCGGCGAAAGCGCCGACGGCTACCGGCCGCACCAGACGGTCCGGACCCTGGCGAACGTGACCACGCCGGGCCGCCACGACGTCAAGACCGCCGTGTCGGTGCGCAACACCCTCGTCTACCGCGGGCTGAACTCCGCCGCCACGCTCGCCGGGCCGTCCGTGACGTCGTGGCTGCGCCGCGTCAGTGCCGGCGACCCGCTGCTGGCGGAGAAGTACCGGTTCGGGCTGCTCGGCGAGGTCGCGAGCGTGTCGGTGAAGCACCCGCTGTTCGGGCACCTGGAGGAACTGCCGTACCGGTTCCACGAAACCCTGGGCGCGCTGTGGCGCGAGCCCATCCGGCTCGCCGAAGGGGAGCGCGCGATTTCGTTCGCCGCGCTGCCCTACCGCGGCCCGGACGGCGTCTCGGTGCTGGCGCACCTGATCGGCGGCGGGGACGCGGAAGCGTGGCTGACGCGGCTTTTCGACCTCGTGCTCACGCCGTTGCTGCAGTGGCTGCTGCGCCACGGCGTCGGGTTCTGCCCGCACGGCCAGAACCTGATCCTGGTCGTCGACGCCGCCGGGGTCCCGCAGCGGGTGCTGATCAAGGACTTCGCCCAGGGCGTCGACCTGCTCGACGAACCGCTCGAGAGCTACGAGAGCCTGCCGCCCGAAGCGGCGGCGGACATGCTGCGCTGGCCGGCGCACCTGCTCGCGCAGTCGTTGTTCAGCTCGGTGTTCTCCGGCCAGTTCCGCTTCTGGGCCGAGGTCCTGCTCGACGAGCTGGGCCTGCCGCGGGCGGCGTTCTGGGCGCCGGTCCGGGAGATCGCCGGCCGCTACCGCGACGAGAACCCGGACGTGGCCGCCCGCTTCGACGCGTGCCGCCTGTTCGCCCCGGACGTCGAACGCGTGACGCTGAACCGGGAGCACTTCGCCGGCCAGGGCTTCGACAAGGTGGAGCGCGACGACGAGTTCGACGTCCGCTGGGGCCGGGTGCCGAACCCGCTGCACGCGCCGGATCCCGGCGGTGCCTGGTGACGCCGTTCGCGCGGCCGGCCGGCCCGCGGTCCCTGGCCGTCCGCCGCGCGGCGGCCGAGGCGGGGGAGGCGGTGCTGCGCGGGGTGCTCGCCGAGGACGGCGCGCGGCTGCTCCTGCTGGTCCCCGACCCGCACGCGCGGTTCGCCGCGGTCGAGCTGGCCGCGCCGTTCGCCGCCGAGGTCCTGACCGGCGGCTACGGCGTCTGCAGCTACGTCTTCGCGTGGACGCCCGCGCGGGAGCCGCTCCCGGCGTCCGGCGTGCTCGGCGGGTACCTGGAAGGCTTCGGCGACCTGTGGATGCGGCCGGACGCGGCGAGCGCCGTCCCGCTGGGCGACCGGACGTGGGCGGTGGTGTGCGACGCCGGGTGGCCGTCCGGCGGAGCCGCGGAGCTCGCGCCGCGCGAGGTGCTGCGCGGGCAGCTCGCCGCGCTGGAAGGACTGGGGCTGGTGCCGTCGGTGGGGATCGAGCACGAGGTCGTGTTCCGCGACGCTCGCGGCGAGCCGCTCACCGGGCACGGCGCCGACTACGCGGTCGGCGGCACCGAACGGCTGGCGCCGCTGCTGCGCGACCTGCGGACGGCGCTGGACGAGGCCGGGCTCGGCGTCGAGTCGGCGCGCGCCGAGTGCCACCCGGGGCAGTACGAGATCGTGCTGCGCCACCGCGACGCACTGGCCGCGTGCGACGACGTCCTGCTGCAGCAGCTGATCGTGCGCCGGGTCGCCGCGCGCCACGACGTGGTCGCCGAGTACCTGGCCGCGCCCGCGCCGGGGCAGGGCAACTCGGGGCACGTGCACCTTTCGTTGTCCACTGTGGACGGCTCGGAACCGGACCTCCTGGGCGGCTTCCTCGCCGGCGTCCTCCGGGACGCGCGGGCGCTGACGGGGGTGTGGGCGCCGACGTGGAACAGCTACGTCCGGTTGCGGACCGCGCCGTTCTCGCCGCGCGAGGTGCGCTGGGGGCACGACGACCGGACCGCGTCGGTGCGGGTGGCCGGGCCGGACGGCAACCGGCGCCTGGAGTTCCGGTTCGCCGGCGCGGACGCCCAGCCGCACCTGGTCGTCGCGGGGCTCCTCGCCGCCGGGCGGTTCGGCCTCGAGGAGGGCCTGCAGCCCCCGGAGCCGGGGATCGCGGCCGCTTCGCTGGCGACGTCCCCGTGGGAGGCGCTGTCGCTGCTGGACCGCGTGGGGGAGCTGCTGGGCACCGACGTCGCGGCCCAGCTGACGGCGCTGCTCACCGAAGAGATCGACGCCGGCCTGGACACGGTCACCGACTGGCAGCGCCGCCGCGGCGCCCTCCGCTCGTGAGCCGGTCGCCGGGCACGGGGCCGATACCGGTTGGTGCCCGTGCTGCCACGCACCGCATGATCACGGCGACTCCCCGCACAGCCGATCGTGGGGTGGAGGCGCCGTGGGCAAACCGGACGAGTGCTTCCCGTGCGAACTCGAAAGCGACCCGGAGGACGTCGGGCTGACCCGGGAGTGCTGCGACGGGCCGTTCGGCAGGCTCCACTACCTGCGGCGTCGTTATGGTCGACCTCCGCCGGGTCTGCGAGCACGCCGAAACGCACTCGCTCGACAGCTGCGCGCACTTCCCGCACGCCGAAATGCCCGACCGCACGTACGCGTTCCTGTTCGGCGGACCGGCCGCCGGATGAGCGCGCGGCCGTTCGCCCCCAGCCGCCCGGTGGCCGAGCTGCTGCTCGGCGTGCCCGCCGCCATGGTCTCCATGGCGGTTTCCTCGGCCGTGCACGGAACTTCGCCGCGGTCGCCTACCACGTGTTCGTCCGGCGGCGCGGACCATCCGGCTCGAAGCCGACCACCTCGTCGGCGACGCCGGCTACCCGGTCCGCGGCCGCGCCGTGCGGTTCGCGTCGCTCGCCTCGGGCCTGATCCCGGTGCTCAAGCTGACCCACGACGTGATCGACCTGTACTTCTAAACCCGGGAGCCGGCGGCGGGCCGCCGCCGGCTCCGCGGGTCACGCGGGGCGGATGTTCTGGTTGACGTGGAAGACGTTGTCCGGGTCGTACCGCCGCTTGACGGCGGCCAGCCGCTCGTAGTTGCCGCCGTACGACGCCCGGACGCGCTCCTGGCCCTCCTCCATCATGAAGTTGACGTACGCCCCGCCCGCCGACGTCGGGTGCAGCTCCTCCCAGTAGTTCTTCGTCCACTCGGAGATGGCTCCCGCGTTCTCCGGCGCGGGGTCGACGCCGACGATCACGCCCGACCAGCCGCCGGACCGGTGGGGGAACGCCGTCGCGTCCGCCGCGACCCGGCTCGCGGCGCCGTCGATCGGGTACAGGTGCATCGACGAGTGCATGCTCGGCAGGCGCTCGCCGTGCTTGAGGTGGATGTCGATCGCGGCGTCGGAGATCTCGTGGAACACGTCCGCCCGCCAGTACCACTGCAGCCCGGCCGGGTACAGCGCGTCGAACGCGCCCTGCAACGCCGTGTACGGCATGGCCTGCAGGCCGACCAGCAGCGGCGAGCCGAATCCGCGCACCGGGGCCAGCACCTCGTCGGCCTTGTCGTGCGCGCCGGTGTAGCACCAGATGATCGCGCACGCCTTCCGGCCCCACAGCTGTTCGGGGAACGGCGGGGCCGGCGGGATGGTGATCAGGCCGAACCAGCCGTTCAGCTCCTCCGGCAGCGAGGGCAGCAGCTCGCGGTACCAGCGCAGCACGGCGGGGGTGTCGGCGAGGTCGTAGAGCACCGGCCCGCCGATGACCGTGCCGCGCTCGCCGATGTCGTGGCAGCGGAAGGTGAACGACGTGACGACGCCGAAGTTGCCCCCGCCGCCGCGCAGGGCCCAGAACAGGTCGGTGTGCGAAGACTCCGAAGCGTGCACGAACGAGCCGTCCGCGAGCACGACGTCCGCGCCGAGCAGGTTGTCGACGGTCAAGCCGAACCGCCGGGCCAGGTAGCCGATGCCACCGCCGAGCGTCAGCCCCGCGACGCCGGTGGACCCGACGATGCCCGAGGGCGTCGCCATGCCGAAGGCGACCGTGGCGTGGTCGACGTCGCCCCAGGTGCACCCGGCGTCGGCGCGCACGGTGTGGTTCACCGGGTCGACGGTGGTGCTGCGCAGCCCGGACAGGTCGATCACCAGCGCGTCGTCGGCGACCCCGAGGCCGCCCGCGTTGTGGCCGCCACCGCGCACGGCGATGTCCAGGTCGTTCGCCCGCCCGTACCGGACGCAGGCGACGACGTCGGCGGTGTCGCGGCAGTAGGCGATCGCCGCCGGCCGTTTGTCGATCATGGCGTTGTAGACGGCGCGGGCCTCGTCGTAGCCGGCGTCGGCCGGGGTGACGAGCCGGCCGCGCAGGACGGTGGCCAGTTCTTCGTGCGGCAGTGCGGTGGTGGTCATGGGTGCCCCTCTCGGATGTCCCGGTTCCCGTCGGAACGTAGGCACGCGGCGTTCGCGCAGCGTTCGGTCCGCCGCGGCCGGTCAGGAACCGGGCCGAACGCCGAGGTCCGCCTCCGCCCGGCGCAGCAGGGCGACGCTGCCCTGGGCGCGGGCGAGCGCGGCGGCGGCCCGCAGGCGGGGACCCGGATCGGGGTCGTGCGCGGCCCGCAGCCGCAGCACCTCCGGCAGCCACCAGCGGTCGTCGCGGGCCTCGCCGGCGGCGAGCGCGGCGTCCAGCGTCGCCCGGGCCGGCTCCGGCGCCGCCAGGTCGGCGACCAGCGTCAGCCAGTACGGCATCCGGGCGAACGCCCCTTCGGCCTTGAGGTTCGCGACGCCTTCCTGGGCCGCGGCCAGCCCGGCCTCGCCGCCGCGGGACCAGCCGCCCAGCACCAGGGCCCACTCCCGGTAGTACGCGAAGCCGTACCGGTCGCACAGCGCGTGCAGCTCGGTGACGGCCGCCCACAGCGCCGGCCGGTCGCGGCGCATCTGGTGGGTGATCCCCGCGTACGCCAGGGCGATGGCCAGGCTGTACGGCTGCTCGATCTCGCGGGCGTGCGCGATCGCGGCGGCCCCGCACGCCACGGCTTCGTCGTCGTGGCCGAGGAGCCAGTGGGCGTGCGCCGCCCACGCCGGGCCGTGCACGTCCGGCCGGGTGCCGATCGGCCACGACGACGCGCCGCGCGTGCGTTCCGCGCCCAGCTCGAAGTGCCGCAGGGCCTCGGCCGGGTCGTGCCCGAGGCTCAGCGAGGAGCCCGCGACGATGAAGTGCGCCGAGCCGTCCTGTTCGGCGCTCGTCCCGGGGGCGAGCAGCGCGAGGGCGCGTTCGGCCGCCTGGTGCGCCTCCGCCGTCCGGCCCTGGACGAACCGGGACGACCACAGCTCGAGCAGGGCCGTCAGCGCGGATTCCTTGCTGCCCAAGGACTCCGCGAGGGCCAGCGAGCGCTCCAGGGTGCGCTGCAGCTCGGGGGAGGCGTAGCCGTGGTGGGCGTTGAGCGGCCCGGCGAGCGCTTCGAGGACCTCGAGCTCCGCGCGGTCGCGGTTGCCGCTCGCGGGGCGGGCGCGCACCAGCGCCAGCGCCTCGTTCAGCAGCCGGATCGCCTCGGCGTGGGCGAAGGTGCCCGCGGCGACGGCCGCGGCCCGCCGGTAGTGCGCGACGGCGCGGTCGGGGCGGCCGCCGCGGGCGTACTGCTCGGCCAGCTGCGCGGCCACGGCGTCGGGGTCGTCGGCGTGCAGCAGCTCCATGCCCTGGGCCAGCCGCCGGTGCAGCAGCCACCGGCGCGGCGGGCTGACCTGCTGGTAGGCGGCCTCGCGCAGCAGGTCGTGGGTGAAGTCGTAGCCGCCGCGGAACTCGCGCACGATCCGGCGCCGCCACAGTTCGTCGATGGCGTCGACGACGGTGTCGGTGTCGAGGTCGCTCGCCTCGGTGAGCAGTTCGAGGGTGAAGTCGCGCCCGGCCGCGGCGGCCAGCCCGGCGACTTCGCGGGCGGCCGGGCCGGGCTGTTCGAGCCGGGCCCGCAGCACTCCGCTCAGCCGTCCCGACGGCGGGGAGGTGCTGGTGCGCAACGCTTCCACCACGTACAGCGGGAACCCGCCGGTGGCCGCGTGGAGCAGGGCGCGGTCCGGTTCGGACAGCGGGCGCCCGGCGACCGCTTCGCCGAGCCGGGCCGTGCCCTCGGCGTCGAACGGGCTCAGCGGCAGCTCGGTGAGCTTGCCCTCGTCGCGCAGGTGCGCGGTCCACGCCTCGACGCGGGCGTCGAGGTCGCCGTCGCGCATCGTCCCGGCGACCAGCAGCGGCGCGTCCGGCAGGAGGCCGAGGCAGAAGGCGAGGAACGCGCTCGTTTCCTCGTCGCACCACTGCGCGTTGTCGAGCACGAGCAGGACGGGCCGCCCGCCGGCGGTGAGCGCGCGGGCCAGCCCTTCGAAGAACCGCAGGCGCTGCCAGGCGTCGACCCTCGGGTGCCCGGCCGCGGCCGGGCGCGTGGCGGGCAGCAGCCGGTCGGCCTCGGCCCGCCACACCGGGTCGAGGGACGCCGCCGCGCGCTGCACCGCGGGCGTGCGCAGCCAGTCGGCGACCGGGGCGAGCGGGAGGCGTCCGGCCGAGCCGAAGCAGCGGCCGGTGGCCACGACGGCGCCGTCCCCGCGCGCCAGCCCGGCCAGCTCGGCGACCAGCCGCGTCTTGCCGACCCCCGCGTCGCCGCGCACGAGGACCATCCCGGCCCGGCCCGCCGCGGCCGCCCGCCACACCTGCCCGAGCCGGGCCAGCTCGGCGGCCCGCCCGACGAGCCCGGGCGCCGCCGCCCGGGGGCCGGGGTCCGGCCGGGCGAGCAGCCGGCGCAGCGCCGCGCGGGTCGGCTCGGCCGGGACGACGCCGAGTTCGCGTTCGAGGATCGACGCGCACCGGTGGTAGGTGCTGACCGCGCCCGCCCGGTCGCCGGCGGCGGCCTGCAGCGCCATCAGGGTCCGGTAGCCGGTTTCCTCCAGCGGCCGCAGCCGGATCCGGCGGCGGGCCGCGGCGAGCGCGGCGGCGGGGTCGGCCGACGGCGTCCGGCAGACCAGGTCGCACAGTTCGACGCACTGGCGGTCCAGTTCGGCGCGGGCCGCCAGGACCCAGTCGTCGGTCAGGCCCGGCAGCAGCTCGCCGCGGTAGGCCGCGAGTGCCTCGCGGGCGTGGGCGAGCACCTCGCCGTCGTCGGTGGCGGCCAGCGCCGCCCGGCGGGCGAGGTCGAAGACGCGGACGTCGACGCGGCTCGACGGCGTGTCCCGCCAGCACAGGTCGTGCCCGGTCACGACCAGCGACGGCGGGTCCCCCAGCACGCGGCGCAGCTGGTGCAGCTCGCGGCGGAGGTTGGTCAGGGCCTGCGCGTCGGTGGAATCGGGCCAGAACAGCCCGGCGATCCGCGGCCGGGGCTGCGCCAGCCCGGCGTGCACGACCAGGTGGGCCACGAGCGCGACCGACCGCGGCGACCGCGTCAGCACGGCGCCCGTCTCCTCGTCGGCGATCACCTGCTCGCCCAGCAGCGAAACGCGCAGCACCCGGTCACGCTAACCCCGGGACGGCGTCGTGCGCGGATCTTCACCGGGTGAGGGGTTGCGCCGGGACCGCCGGGTGCGCAGGCTCGACGTCGTGAGCGAGCACGAGTACGACCTCATCGTCATCGGTTCGGGCCCCGGCGGTCAGAAGGCCGCGATCGCCGCGGCGAAGCTCGGCAAGCGGGTGGCGGTCGTCGACCGGCACGACATGGTCGGCGGGGTGTGCGTCAACACCGGCACGATCCCGTCCAAGACGCTGCGCGAAGCGGTGCTCTACCTGACCGGCATGAACCAGCGCGAGCTCTACGGCGCGAGCTACCGCGTCAAGCAGGACATCACGATCGCCGACCTGCTGGCGCGCACCCAGCACGTCGTCGGGCGCGAGGTGCAGGTGGTGCGCGCGCAGCTGATGCGCAACCACGTCGACCTGATCGCCGGCACCGCGTCCTTCGCCGACGCCCACACCGTCGTCGTCGACGGCCGCCACCGCGGCGACCGCCGGACGCTGAGCGCGGACCACATCGTGATCGCCACCGGGACCCGGCCGGCGCGCCCGGGGCACGTCGACTTCGACGCCGCCCGCGTGCTCGACTCCGACGAGATCCTGCGGCTCGAACAGATCCCGTCGTCGCTGGTCGTGGTCGGCGCCGGGGTGATCGGGATCGAGTACGCGTCGATGTTCGCCGCGCTCGGCTCCCGGGTCACCGTCGTCGAGCAGCGCGACCACATGCTCGACTTCTGCGACCCCGAGATCGTCGAGTCGCTCAAGTTCCAGCTGCGCGACCTCGGCGTCACGTTCCGCTTCGGCGAGAAGGTCGCGGACGTCGCCGTGTCCGACGACGCCACGATCACCACCCTGGTCAGCGGCAAGCGCATCCCGGCCGACGGCGTCATGTACTCCGCGGGCCGCCAGGGCATGACCGGCGAGCTGGCCCTGGAGGCGGCCGGCCTGAGCGCGGACGAGCGCGGCCGGCTCGTGGTCGACGAGAACTACCGCACGGCGGTGCCGCACATCTACGCGGTCGGCGACGTGATCGGCTTCCCGGCCCTGGCGGCGACGTCGATGGACCAGGGCAGGCTCGCGGCGTACCACGCGTTCGGCGAACCGGCGAACGGACTGGGCGCGCTGCAGCCGATCGGCATCTACACGATCCCGGAGATCTCGTACGTCGGCGCGACGGAGGCCCAGCTGACGTCGTCGTCGGTGCCGTACGAGGTCGGCATCGCGCGGTACCGCGAGCTGGCCCGCGGCCAGATCACCGGCGACAGCTACGGGATGCTGAAGCTGCTGGTGTCCACTTCGGACCGGAAGCTCCTGGGCGTCCACGTGTTCGGCACGGGCGCGACGGACCTGGTCCACATCGGACAGGCGGTGATGGGCTGCGGCGGCACGGTCGACTACCTCGTCGACGCGGTGTTCAACTACCCGACGCTCTCGGAGGCGTACAAGGTGGCGGCCCTCGACGCGACCAACAAGATCCGGGCCCTGGACCGCTTCTCGTCCTGAGCCGCGGGCTAGCGCGGGCCGCCGAGCCGGTCGAGGTGCCGTTGCACGTGTTCGGCGTCCCGGTCGCGGCCCTGCTGCCGGTACAGGCGGTGGGCCTCCTGCCATACCGCGCGGGCTTCGTCGTCGTGGCCGAGGGCGAGGTGCGGGGGGCCGAGGTGGTCGAGCGTGCTCGCCGCGTCGTAGGCGTTGCCGAGGCCGCGGCGCAGGGCGAGGGCCCGCCCGTAGTGGCGGATGGCCTCCTCGTGGTGGCCGGCGTGGTGCTCGAGGTAGCCGAGGCTGTCGAGGCTGTTCGCCTCACCGGCGGGGTTGTCCTGTTCCCGGTGCAGGGCGAGAGCGGCCCGGAAGTGCTCGCGCGCGGTTTCGTGGTGGCCGAGGCGGGCGGTGTACCAGCCCACCGCGTTGTGCCCGTGGGCCAGGCACAACGGCACGCCGAGGCCGGAGAAGAGCCGCAGGGCGCGGGTGGCGTGGTCCAGCGCCCGGTGGTCGTCGTGGTGCCCGGACACCCGGGCGAGCGTCTGGTGCGCGTGGGCGAGTTCGTAGGTGCTGCCCTGCTCTTCGGCGAGGCCGACCGCGTGGCGCAGCTGTTCGACCGCCTCCTCGTGCAGGCCCACGGCGGCGCAGGCGCGGCCGAGGTACCGGTGGGCGATGACGCGGGGCGTGGGGCCGGGCAGGTGCGGCGCGGCGTCCGCGGCGGCCCGCCACGCGGCGAGGCGGTCGTGGCGGTGGCCTCCCCGGTGGTGGAACGTGTCCAGCGACAGGGCCAGCCACCACACGATGTCGTGCCGTTGCCGGAGGACCGCGAGCTGCTGGGCGGCGAGCAGGGTGCGGCGCTCGGCCTCGAACCAGGCCATCGCCGCCGCGGCGCCGGGCAGCGGGTGGACGTGGGTGCCGGGCTCGGGAGGCGCGAGGCCGGCCGGTCCGCGGTGGGCGTCCAGCAGCAGGCCGGCCTCGTGCGCGGTGTGGGCGTAGAAGCCGAGCACCCGCCGCAGCGCCGCGTCCCGCACGTCGCCGGGCAGCTGCCGCGCGGTGTCGGCGGCGTAGGCGCGGACCAGGTCGTGCATCCGGTACCGGCCGCCCGGGTCGGGTTCGAGGAGGGACGCCTGTTCCAGGCCGCGCAGGACGGCCCGGGTCCGCGCGGGCGGCAGGCCGGTCAGGTTCGCCGCGGCGGGCAGGCCGGTGTCCGGGCCCGGCGCGAGGGCCAGCAGGCCGAACACGGCGGCTTGCTCTTCGGCCAGGGCGTGGAACGACCAGGACAGCACGGTCGGCAGGCTCATGGCCGGATCGTCGTCGGCCCAGCCGCCCAGCCCCGACTCGCGCAGCTCGGCGACGGCGGCGGACAGCGGCGCCCCGGCGCGGCCGGCGAGCACGCTCAAGGCCAGCGGCAGGCCACCGCACAGGCCGACCAGCTCGTCGACGGCCGCGCGCTCGGCCTCGACCCGGGCCGGGCCGAGCCGGGCGGCCAGCAGGTCGCGGGCCTCGTCGGCGGCGAGCACGTCCAGCGGGACGTGGCGGGCGCCGTGCGCCGTGACCAGGCCCGCGAGCCGGTTGCGGCTGGTCACGACGACGGCGCAGGAGGCACCGCCGGGCAGGAGCGGCACGACCTGGCCGGTGCCGGCGGCGTTGTCCAGCACCACCAGGAGCCGCTTGTCCGCGGTCAGGCTGCGGAACAGCGCGGACCGGGTGTCCGTGTCGGGCGGGATCGAACCCGCCTCGACGCCCAGTGCCGTGAGGAAGCCGCGCAGCGCCGTGGCCGGATCGACCGGCGCGTCGTCCGGGCCGAAGCCGCGCAGATCGACGAACAGCTGGCCGTCGGGGAACCGGTCGAGACGGCGGTGCGCCCACCGCAGGGCCAGCCACGTCTTGCCGAGGCCGCCCGCGCCGGTGACGGCCGAGACCGTCATCGCGCCGCGCGACCCCGCGTCGGCCAAGGCCGCGTCGAGCCGGTGCAGCTCGTCCCGGCGGCCCACGAACGCCGTGGGTGCGGCGCGGAGCTCGCGGGGGACCACCGGGCCGGGCGCCGTCCGCGGGCCGGGACCGGGGCGCTCGGTCAGGATCCGCTGGTGCAGTTCCTGGAGGGCGGCGCCGGGATCCGTGCCGAGTTCCTCGACCAGGTGCGCCCGGAACCGCCGGTAGTGCTCCAGCGCGTCGGCGGTCCGCCCGGCCTGGTGCAGGGCCTGCAGGTACTGACCCGCCACCCGTTCGTCCAGGGGGTGCGCCCGGACGGCGGCGGCCAGCTCGGCCACCAGTTCCTCCCCGAGCCCCTGCCGGAGCCGGGTGTCGGCGAGCTCCCGCGCCGTCGCCTCGCGCTCCCGTTCCAGCCGGTCGCGTTCGGCTTCGGCCCATTCGCCGGCCAGCCCGGTCAGCGCTTCTCCCCGCCACAGCCCCAGCGCTTCGGTGAGCAGCGGCAGGGCCTGCTGTTCGTCGTCCCGCGCGCGTTCGCGGAGCTCGCGGCCGCGGTGGACGTCGACGGTGGCCAGGTCCGGGTCGGTCATCAGGGCGTAGCCGCCGGAGCGGCGCGTGAGGGTGACTCCATCGGCTCCGGCCAGCGCCGCGCGCAGCCGGGAGATGTAGCCGTGCAGGGTGGTCCGCGTCCGCGGGGTGACGTCGGCGCCCCAGACCCGGCCGACCAGCCGGTCCGTCGGCACCACCCGGCCGGCTTCGAGGGCCAGCACCGCCAGGATGCAGCGCTGCCGCGGTGTGCCGAGAGCCACCGGACGGCCGTGGACCAGCACGTCCACCTCGCCGAGCAGGCGCACCATCGTGACCACGCGCGGCCCCCTCACCACCACGGAGTACGCCGCGTCCCCCGGCGGATCACCGAGGGTACCCGGGCGAGCCGCGCTCGGCACCGACCCCAGGCGTCCCACCCGCACCAGCCGTCCCATCGCCGAAACCCTTGCCGGGAACCGGTTTGACACCCGAATAGAACATGTGTTCGACTGGCGGCGTGCGATGGGATCGGCAGCGAGCAGGGGAGGGTGAGCCGGCACTGCCCGGGCTGGAGGGCCTGGTGCGATCGGTGCGGTCACCGGAATTCGACGGCGTCACCTTTCACGAGGTGCACGCCCGTTCGGTGCTGAACAAGGTGCCCGCCGGGTCCGGGGTGCCGTTCGGCTGGACCGTCAACCCGTACCGCGGCTGCTCCCACGCCTGCACGTACTGCCTCGAAGGCGGCACCCGGATCCTGCTCGCCGACGGGCGGACGAGGGCGCTGTCCGAGCTGAAGGTCGGCGACCGGATCTTCGGCACCCGCGGCCACGGCGCGACCCGGCGGCTGGTGCCCACCGAGGTGCTCGCGCACTGGACGACGCTGCGCGCCGCCTACCGGGTGACCCTCGAGGACGGCACCCGGCTCGTCGCCGGCGGGGACCACCGGTTCCTCACCGCCAAGGGCTGGAAGCACGTCACCGGCAGCAAGTTCGGCGCCGCGCAGCGGCCGCACCTCGAGCCCGGGACCGAGCTGATCGGCGTCGGCCGGTTCGAGCCGACGCCGGACGAGACGCTCGGGTACCGGGCCGGCTACCTGTGCGGGATGCTCCGCTCCGGCGGGTTCGCCGCCGAGACCGACGCGGCCGCGCGCGCCCTCGGGTACCTGCCGGACTTCGGGGCCTCGGTGGGGTTCCTGCAGGTGCCGGCCGACCCGGACGCGCACTGGCAGCGCGGGTTCCTCGCCGGGGTCTTCGACCTCGCGGGCGGCTACGGCCGCGGCGTCCTGACGGTGGCGCACGACGAGCCCGAGATCACCGACGCCTTCGCCGCCGCGCTCACCCGCTTCGGCTTCGCCCACCAGCTCGACGAGGTGCCGAAGTTCCCGACCCGCCAGGAGGTCCGGCTGCTCGGCGGCGTCGGCGAGGTGCTGCGGTTCCTGCACGTGAGCAACCCCGCGGTGGGCTGGAAGCGGTCCCTGGACGGCGCGGTGATCGGTGCGAACCGGCGCCGCGTCGAGGCGATCGAGCCGCTGGGCCTGCAGCTGCCGCTGTTCGACATCACCACCGGCACCGGCGACTTCGTGGCCGACGGCATGGTGTCGCACAACTGCTTCGCCCGGAACACGCACACGTACCTGGACTTCGACGCCGGCCGCGACTTCGACACCCAGGTGGTCGTCAAGGTCAACGCCCCGCAGGTGCTGGCGGCGCAGCTGAAGAAGCCGTCGTGGCGCCGCGAGCACGTGGCGATGGGCACCAACACCGACCCGTACCAGCGCGCGGAGGGCCGCTACCGGCTCATGCCGGGGATCATCACGGCGCTGGCCCGGTCCGGCACACCGTTGTCGGTGCTGACGAAGGGCACCGTGCTGGCGCGGGACCTGCCGCTGCTGCGGGACGTCTCCGCCGACGTGCCGGTGGGGCTGGCGGTGTCGATCGCCCTGCTCGACGACGAGCTGCAGCACCGCCTCGAGCCCGGCACGCCGAGCCCGCGGGCGCGGCTGGAGCTGGTCCGCAAGGCCCGCGAGGCCGGCCTGCCGTGTTCGGTGCTGGTGGCGCCGGTGCTGCCGTGGCTGACCGACTCGGCGGAGGCCCTCGACGCGCTGTTCGCCCGGCTCGCGGAGGCGGGCGCGTCGAGCGTGACGGTGATCCCGCTGCACCTGCGGCCCGGGGCCCGCGAGTGGTTCGGCCGCTGGCTGGCGGGTTCGTACCCGGCGCTGGTCCCGCGGTACCGGGAGCTGTACGCGCGGGGGAGTTACGTCCAGAAGGCCTACCGGGAGAGGCTGGCGACGCGGGTGGCGCCGCTGCTGCGACGGCACGGCCTGGCGCCGAAGACGGGATATGACCCGCGAGACCCGGAGCCATCCCCGCTCGAGGCGGCGGAGGTTCCGGCGGAGCAGCTCCGGCTGCTTTGACCGCGCGGCCGGATGGTGGGCGAGGAGGTGCCAGGACCGTCGCCGTCGTGTCCTCAGTGGACTGTGGACCGGCATCCGCTCCGCCGCCCGGCGCGTGATCATCCCCCGGGCGGCCGGTTTCGTGGACCTGTCACCGGATCGGCGGTAGCGCTGCGCCGTTCGCCGTAGTCCGGGGTCGCTCGCGGGTGAGAGTCGGCGGCTTGCGGGAAAATGTCCGATCGTGTCGTTGTCGTCCCCTGTCACCGGCGCCTAACGTCGAAGGGATCGATCCCGAAGGGAGCCGGACGTTGACGACCTCGCAGACCGACCGGGTCGCGGCCGCCCGGCTCGCCTGGGCCGCCCTGAAGCTGACGCGGGCCGGGCGCCACCCGGTGGGCGTCGACCGGCTGGCCGCGACCGTCGGCGTCACCCCCGCCGAGGCGCGCCGGCTCGTCGAACTGATCGGCTTCACCCTGCGCCGCGACCTCGTGAGCACCGGCCCCGCGCCGCGCGGCGCGCACCACCGCCTCGAACCGGCCGAGGGCACCCTCGGCGCCGGCCCCGACGGCTCGGTCGACATGTTCCTGCTCGCCATCGCGACCGGCGAGCGCGTGCACGCGGCCGCGACCTGCCCCGTCACGGGCACGCGCATCCGCATCGAGCTCACGCCCCGCGCGATCCTGCTGGCCGACCCCCCGTCGGCGGTGGTCGCCGCGGTCGACCTCGGCTTCGGCCTCGAGCACGTCGAAGCGGTGGCGTGCGCGGGCCAGCCGTTCTTCGCCTCGGCGTCCGCGGCGGCGAGCTGGCTGGTGGGCCACCCCGGCGGCCGCATCTACCAGGTCGCCGCCTACCTCGCCCAGGCCCACCGGCTCGTCGCGGCGCTGGAGGCCCGGCCGAAGTTCGTGCTCTGACCACCGCGCGACCCCAGCCTGCCGACGTCCTAAGCTGTGACGTTCGGGGCTTCGCCCCGAGCCGGGGGCTCCGCCACCCGGACCCCCCAAGCGTTGGGCTGTTCGTTAGCCTTTTCCGGGCAGCGAGACCCATGTCGAAGGAGAGCAGTCGCAGTGCTCCGCACTCACAACGCCGGCACCCTGCGTGCCGGACAGGCCGGACAGACCGTCACCCTCACCGGATGGGTGGCCCGGCGGCGCGATCACGGCGGCGTCATCTTCATCGACCTCCGGGACGCCAGCGGCGTCGCCCAGGTCGTCTTCCGCGAGGGCGAGATGGCCGAGCGCGCGCACGCGCTGCGGTCGGAGTTCTGCGTGAAGATCGTCGGCGAGGTCGCGAAGCGCCCCGAGGGCAACGCGAACGCCGAGATCCCCACCGGCGAGATCGAGGTCCTCGCGACCGAGCTCGAAGTCCTCTCCGAGGCCGCGCCGCTGCCGTTCCCGATCGACGACCGGGTCGACGTCGGCGAAGAGATCCGCCTCAAGCACCGCTACCTGGACCTGCGCCGCAGCGGCCCGGCCGCGGCCATGCGGCTGCGCAGCGAGGTCAGCCGCGCCGCGCGCGAGGTGCTGCACGCCCAGGACTTCGTCGAGATCGAGACCCCGACGATGACCCGCTCCACCCCGGAAGGCGCCCGCGACTTCCTGGTCCCGGCCCGGCTCAAGCCCGGCTCCTGGTACGCCCTGCCGCAGTCGCCACAGCTGTTCAAGCAGCTGCTCATGGTCGGCGGCATGGAGCGGTACTACCAGATCGCGCGCTGCTACCGGGACGAAGACTTCCGCGCCGACCGGCAGCCCGAGTTCACCCAGCTCGACATCGAGATGAGCTTCGTCGAGCAGGACGACGTCATCGCGCTGGGCGAGGACATCGTGTCGGCGCTGTGGAAGCTGATCGGGCACGAGATCCCGCGGCCCATCCCGCGCATCACCTACCACGAGGCGATGGCCAAGTACGGCTCGGACAAGCCGGACCTGCGCTTCGACCTCGAGATCACCGACATGACGGAGTTCTTCGCCGACACGCCGTTCCGCGTGTTCCAGGCGCCGTACGTCGGCGCGGTCGTCATGGCCGGCGGGGCGGACCAGCCGCGGCGCCAGCTCGACGCGTGGCAGGAGTGGGCGAAGCAGCGCGGCGCCCGCGGCCTCGCGTACATCCTCGTCAACGAGGACGGCACGCTCGGCGGCCCGGTCGCCAAGAACCTGTCCGAGCACGAGCGCGAGAACGTCGCCGCCGCGGCGGGCGCGAAGGCCGGCGACTGCATCTTCTTCGCCGCCGGCAAGGCCGCTTCCACGCAGCCGCTGCTCGGCGCCGCGCGCGACGAGATCGGCAAGCGCCTCGGCCTGATCGACGAGAACGCCTGGTCGTTCGTGTGGGTCGTCGACGCGCCGCTGTTCGCGCCGGTCGAGGACATCGGCGACGACGTCGCCGTCGGCTCCGGCAAGTGGACCGCCGTGCACCACGCGTTCACCTCGCCGACCCCCGAGTGGATCGACAAGTTCGAGCAGGACCCGGGCAACGCGCTGGCCTACGCCTACGACATCGTCTGCAACGGCAACGAGATCGGCGGCGGCTCGATCCGTATCCACCGCGGCGACGTCCAGAAGCGCGTCTTCAGCCTGATGGGCCTCGGCGAGGAGGAGGCGCAGGAGAAGTTCGGCTTCCTGCTCGACGCCTTCGCCTTCGGCCCGCCGCCGCACGGCGGCATCGCGTTCGGCTGGGACCGCATCGTCATGCTGCTGGCGAAGGCCGACTCGCTGCGTGACGTGATCGCGTTCCCGAAGACCGGCGGCGGGTACGACCCGCTGACCGCGGCGCCGGCGCCGATCACCGCGCAGCAGCGCAAGGAGGCCGGGATCGACGCGAAACCGGCCGCCGCGCCGCAGAACTAGTGCTGCACCTCAGGGCCGTGTGCCCGCCGGAGAAGACCGCCCAGGCGCTCGACATCCTGCGGGCCCACACCGGGACAGCGCACCTGATCGTGCACCGCGGCGTCGCCGTGCAGCCCGAAGGCGACCTGGTCGAGGCCGACATCGCGCGCGAGGCGGCGGACGAGATCGTCGACGCGCTGTGCGGGCTCGACCTCGACCACACCGGCGGGATCACGCTCGAATCGCTCGACACGGCGCTCTCCGACGCCGCCGACGAGGCCGAGGAGGCCGCGCCGGGGGAGGCCGCCGACGCCGTCGTGTGGCAGGAGCTGCTGTCCCGCACCGGCGAAGAGTCGCGGCTCAACGCGACGTTCCTGGCGTTCCTCACCATCGCCTGCCTGCTCGCCGCGGTCGGGGTGCTCACCGACTCCGCCGTGACGATCGTCGGCGCGATGGTCGTCGGCCCGGAGTTCGGGCCGCTGGCCGCGCTCGCGGCGGGGCTGGTGCTGAAGCACTGGCAGCTCGTCCGGCAGGCGGCGGCCGCGCTGGTCGTCGGGTTCCCGCTGGCCATGGTCGTCACGCTGGGTGGCGCGCTGCTGGTCCGCGCGACCGACGTCTTCGGCGACAAGGCGTTCGAGCTGCAGCAGCACAACGAGGTCGACTTCGTCTTCTCCGTCGGCGTCCCGTCGCTGGTCGTGGCGATGCTCGCCGGTGCCGCGGGGATGCTCGCCATGACGTCGGCGAAGTCGGCCGCGCTGGTGGGCGTCTTCATCTCGGTGACCACGGTGCCGGCCGCCGGTTACGCGGTCGTCGCGGCCGTGGCGGGGGAGTGGAGCCGGTGCCTCCAGTCGGTCGGCCAGCTGCTCGTCAACCTTCTCGGAATCGTTGCAGCAGCGGCCATTGTGTTGATCGTGCGCCGGAATGGGCAACGTTCACCGGTGGGAATGCGTCCGCTTTCACGCGGGTGACCCGGATCCCGGGCGGTCGCGTTCTGCTGACCGGATGTCAATAGCCATGGTTGCTCAGTCACGAGTAGGGTCGGTGACAATGACAGTCGACACCTCCTCCGCCGGCGACGCTGGGGTCGGGGCAGGAGCCGAGCACCTCGCCGTCGCCGCGGCGGTCGCGGCGGGCGAGTCCGTTCTTTCGCGCCGGTTCGGCAGCCCGATCACCCTGGTCGCGCCCGAGGACCTCGCGGGGAGCGGACCGGCCACGGTTGTCCGCGCCAGGGTGGTGTCGTCGTCGTTCGCGCTGCCGCGGACGCTGGTGATCAAGCACTACCCGGATCCGCCGGCGCCGGGCGGCGCCGACCCGTTCGCCCAGGAGGCGGTCAGCTACCAGCTGTTCACCGCGCTGGCGCCGGACGAGCGGATGTGCCCGGAGCTGCTCGCCCACGACGGCACGCACCGCGTGCTCGTGCTGGAGGACCTCGGCCGCACGCCGACGCTGGAGGACAAGCTCTACGCCCGCGACTCCCGCGCGGCCGAGCGCGCGCTGCTGTCCTGGGCCCGCTCTCTGGGCCGGCTGCACGCGAACACGGCGGGGCGCGAAGCCGACTTCAACGCGCTGCTGCGGCGGCTCGGCGGGCCGGCGAAGAGCGACTCCAGCGGCGTCGACGAGCTCTGCGCGCGGGTGCCGTCGGTGATCCAGGAGCGCCTGGGCATCCCGGTGCCGGAGGCGGTCCGAGCCCAGGTGGCGGCGGCGCTGGAGCAGTCGCGGTCGGCGGGCTTCCGGGCGTTCAGCCCGGTCGAGCTGAGCCCGGACAACAACCTGGTGACCGGCGACAGCGTCCGGTTCCTCGACTTCGAGTACGGCTGCGTCCGTTCGGCCCTGGTCGACGCCGCCCACCTGCGGCTGCCGTTCGCGAGCTGGCCGGACGCGCTGGCCCTCCCGGCGGGCATGAGCGAGGCGATGATCGCGGCGTGGCGCGCGGAGGTGGTGGGGGTGTGGCCGGCGTTCGCCGACGACGAAGCCCTCGCCGGCCACCTGACCAGCAGCGAGCTGCTGCGGGTCTGGCTGATCACGGGCGAGGAGCTGGGTTCGCTGGACCTGTCCCGCCACGCGGCCCCGGTGAGCCGCGAGGCGGCGTTCGTGACGTGGTGGCGAGATTTGGCCAAGCACGCCGGGTATGTCCGCATGACGGCGGTTTCGGAGTTCGCGGCCCGGGTGGCGGCGGCGTTGGCGGCTCGGCTGGGGCCGCACGCTGACCTGGCGTTTTACCCGGCCTTTCGCTGAGCCGGCTTGGTTGTCCACAGGGCGGTGGATGCGCCACCCACCCAGAACACGACATTCCCGGCGCCCCTGACCAGAGCGTCAAGAGTTAGGCGCCCTGTCGCGACAGCGTTACCTCGTCCTCACCGGGCGTGAGTCTCCGTGGCCGATGGTCGTGGGCGTGACCGTGATGAGCGTCGATGTCACTCCTGTTCCCGAACGTCCCGAACGTCCTCCGCTGGCCGCCGTTCCGCCGCTGCGGCAGGCGCGGCGGCTCGTCGTGCTCGGCGACTCCACCGCCGTCGGGCTGGGGGATCCGCTGCCGGAAAAGGGCGGCTGGCGGGGGGTCGGCCCGCTGGTCGCCGCCGCGCTCGGGGTCGAAGCCGACGGCTACCTGAATCCCTCCTTCACCGGTGCCCGGATGCGCTGCGTGCTCACCGGGCAGGTGCCCGCGGCCGTGGCGCACCGGCCCGACGTCGCGTTGGTGGTCGCCGGCATGAACGACACCCTGCGCCCCGACTTCGACGCCGCCCGCATCGCCGCCGATCTCACCGAGGTCGTCCACCGGCTGCGGGAGACCGGCACCACCGTCATCCCCGTCCGGTTCCACGACCACAGCAAGGTCTTCCGCCTCCCGCCGTCGCTGAAACGCGCCCTCAGCGCCCGCGTCGCCGAACTGAACACCGCCATCGACGACGTCGTCGCCCGCGAAGGCGTGCCCTGCCTCGATCTCGAGCACCTGCCCGGCGCCTACGACCTGACGTCGTGGAGCGTCGACCGGCTGCACCCCTCCGAGCTCGGCCACCGCATGCTGGCGGACGGTTTCACCCGCCTCCTCGCCGAAGCCGGCTTCGACGTCCCCGAGCCGGTGAGCCTCACCTGCGGCGGCGGGGCCGAGCCGAGCACCACCGGCCACGTGGGCTGGCTGGTGCTCAAGGGCATCCCGTGGCTCTGGCGCCGCGGCCGCGAGTTCCTGCCCTACGCCGCGGTGATCATGTGGCACTCGTTCCGGAACCGCTGAACACCCGCAGCGCCTCCGCGTCCGAGGCCGGGTGGCGGACGAAGAAGTCCGCCCACTCCTCGATGTCCGGATACGCGCAGTGCTCGGCGAGGAACCGGCACGCCGCCTCGGCGTCGTACTCCGTGCGCCGCAGCTGGACGCCGTCGCCGAGCAGCGCCCAGTGCGCACCGGCTGTCCCGTAAGGCATGCCGACGCTGCCGGGGTTCACGATCAGCCGCCGGTCGGCCAGCCGGACGAACGGCATGTGCGTGTGCCCGCAGACCACCGTCGGCTCCGCGACGCCGTCGAGGACCTCCGCCCACCGCTCCAGCGGGCTGTCGACGAGCACGATTTCGCTGTCGTCGCGCGGAGTCGCGTGGCAGAACAGCACCTCGCCCAGGCGCACGGTCAGCGGCAGGGCGTCCAGCACCGGCAGGTGCTCGGGACGCAGCTGCCGCGCCGCCCACGGGAAGATCGGGTCCGGCACGAACGCGCCGGCACCGCGCGCGGACGCCGCCAGCTCCCGGTCGGCGTTGCCCCGCACCCACACGGCCCGCGAGCCCAGCGGCTGCAACCGCTCCAGGGTCTCGACCGGCATCGGGCCCGCCAGCACGTCGCCGAGCAGGACGATCCGGTCCGCCGTGCGCACGTCCGGCTCCGCCAGGACGGCCTCCAGCGCGGGGAGCACCCCGTGGATGTCGGACAGCACCGCCACCTTCATCGCCCCACCATCGGGCACGGCCGACGCCCTGGGCGAGGGATTTCGCCCAGGGCGCAACCGGCCTAGCCGATCGTGAGCGGCAGCTCCCGCACGCCGGTCATGTTCGGGTTGACCTGGAACTTCGGCGGCTCACCCGGGATCGTGCGCAGGGCCGGGTAGCGGTCGAACAGGATGTTCATCGCCACCCGTCCCTCCAGCCGCGCGAGCGGCGCCCCGATGCAGAAGTGGATCCCGCGGCCGAACGCCAGGTGCGGGTTCGGGTCGCGCAGCGGGTCGAAGACGTCCGGGTCGGTGAACACCCGCTCGTCCCGGTTGGCCGCCGCCACCCACACCATCAGCAGCTGGTCGGCCGGCACGGTGACGCCGCCGACTTCCACCTCCCGCATGGTCGTGCGCGCCACCGCCGCGAACGGCGTGAGGAAGCGCAGCGATTCCTCGATCACCGCGGGGACCAGCGTCCGGTCGGCCCGGGCGCGCTCGTCCCACTCCGGGTGGGTGTCCAGGCTCAGGACGGTGTTGCCGAGCAGCATCGTGGTGGTGATGTGCCCGGCCAGCAGCAGGATGTTCGCGAAGTTGACGACCTCGTTGCGGGACAGCCGTTCGCCGTCCAGCTCGGCTTCGACGAGCTTCGTCAGCAGGTCTTCGCGCGGCTGCTTCCGCCGCTCGTCGACGTGCTCGCCGAGGTAGTCCGTGAGCGCCTTCTGGCCCTCCAGGGACTTCTTGATCGCCTCGTCCTGCTTTTCGTCCTTCTTCACCAGCGAAAGCTGTTCGCCGGACTCGAACATCTTGTCCACCCAGCCCTTGAACAGGTGCCGGTCGCTCGCCGGGACGCCCAGCAGCTCGGCGATCACGATCACCGGCAGCGGGTAGGCCAGGTCCGCCACCAGCTCCAGCCGGCCGTCGGTGGTGACCGCGTCGAGCGTCTCGTGGGTGATGGCGGCGATCCTCGGCTCGAGGTCCGCCACCACCTTCGGCGTGAAGGCCCGGCTGACGAGCTTGCGCATCTTGTTGTGCAGCGGCGGGTCCAGCTGCAGCAGGTTGCCGGCCGACATCGCTTCGAGGTCGGCGTCCGGCATCATCTCCTTCGGCACCAGCCGGGTGGTGTCGGAGGAGAACGTCGCCGGGTCGCGGAGGATCTCCTCGATCTCCGGGTGCCCGTAGACGTTCCACATCCCCAGGTCGGCGGCGAACTCGACCCGCTTCTCCGGCTGCTTCCCCCGCAGCCAGAACTGGGATGCGTGGAGTCCCCAGGTGTCCGCCGGTGTGGTGGTCATTTCCGCCCCTTTCCCCTGTGTGGCCCCGGCTTCAGCCGGGTGCCTTGGCGGGATCGTGTGCGTAGATCCCTTTCCGGTAGCCCGCGACGAGCTCCTCGAGCGCCGCACCCAGTTCCGCCGCCACGTCCGCGACCGCGAGGGGATCGGGTTCCCCCGGCGGCTCGAACGTGGTGCGGATCAGGTACGCGAGGACATCCGCCTTCTCCTCCAGCGGGATGCCCGCGAACTCGTCGGAAAGCGTGTCGCCGACGTAGAAGCCGATCGTCGCGGCGTGGAGCGCGTAGCTCACGTTCGGGACGTCCGCGCGGATCAGCCCGCGCCGGAGCATCGCTTCCTCGAACTGCGTGCGCAGCTCGTCCTGCTGCTTCTTCAAGGCGACGTCGCCCAGCGAGCCGAACATCTCCGCGTTGCCGCGCAGCATCGCCATCACGAGCGGACGGCGGTGGGTGACGAGGAACGAGGCCGAGATCATCCGGTGCGGGAGGATCATCGCCGGGTCGGCCTTGATCGCGTTCAGGATCTCGTCGGTCAGGTCGGCCGATTCGCGCATCATCAGCGCCTGGAACAGCAGCTCCTTGTTGCGCCAGTGCAGGTAGACGGTGCCCTTGCCGATCCCGACCGCGCGCGCGATGTCGTCGATCGCCACCTTGCGGTAGCCCATGCGCAGCAGCAGTTCGCCCGCCGCGTCCAGGATGCGGTCGGCGCGCTCGCGGTTGGGATGACTCATGCGTGTCCACCTGATCTGTTTTCGTTGAGCATTTGACCTGTTGACCAGAATCGCACTTTCGGTCAACCAGTCACCACGACCGTAGCGCGGAGCCGGGCACCTCGGCAAGGGGAGTTGTCGGTGCCGTCGGTTAACGTCATCGGTGTGGCACAGGACGAGCTCTTCACCGTGAACGCCGACATCGCGCCTCCGCCGGAGCGCACGACGTCGAACGCGGGGGAACCGCAGGCGGACCCGGCCAGCTCCCCGCTGGCCGTGCGGATGCGGCCGCGCTCGCTCGGCGAGGTCGTCGGCCAGCAGCACCTGCTGCGCGAAGGGGCCCCGCTGCGGCGGCTGGTCGAGGGCGCCGCGCCGGCGTCGGTGCTGCTCTACGGCCCGCCCGGCACGGGCAAGACGACGCTGGCCAACCTGGTCTCCATCGCCACCGGCCGCCGGTTCGTCGCGATGTCGGCGCTCTCGGCCGGCGTCAAGGAGGTGCGCGGGGTCATCGAGGAGGCCCGCCGGCGGCGCCAGTACAACGCCGAGAACACGGTGCTGTTCATCGACGAGGTGCACCGCTTCTCCAAGACCCAGCAGGACGCGCTGCTCGGCGCGGTCGAGGACCGCACGGTGCTGCTGGTCGCGGCGACCACGGAGAACCCGTCGTTCTCGGTCGTCTCGCCGCTGCTGTCGCGGTCGCTCGTGCTGCAGCTGCGTCCGCTGACCGACGAGGACATCACCGAGCTGATCGAGCGCGCGCTGGCCGACGAACGCGGCCTCGGCGGCGAGCTGACGCTGACCGAGGACGCGCGCGCCCACCTGGTCCGGCTCGCGGGCGGGGACGCGCGCCGGGCGCTCACGGCGCTGGAGGCGGCGGCGGACGCGGCGTCGGCCACCGAGGCGAAGACGATCGACCTCGCCATCGTCGAGTCCACTGTGGACAAGGCGGCGGTGCGCTACGACCGCGACGGCGACCAGCACTACGACGTCATCAGCGCGTTCATCAAGTCGATCCGCGGGTCCGACGTCGACGCGGCACTGCACTACCTGGCCCGGATGATCGAGGCGGGGGAGGACCCGCGGTTCCTCGCCCGGCGGCTGGTCGTGCACGCCAGCGAGGACATCGGGATGGCCGACCCGACGGCGCTGCAGTCGGCGGTCGCGGCCGCGCACGCGGTCCAGTTCATCGGCATGCCCGAGGGCAGGCTGGCGCTGGCGCAGGCGACCGTCCACCTGGCCACGGCCCCGAAGTCGAACGCGGTGATCAAGGGCATCGACGCGGCACTGGCGGACGTCCGGGCCGGGCTGGCGGGCGCGGTCCCGCCCCCGCTGCGCGACGGGCACTACGCGGGCGCGAAGAAACTCGGCAACGCGCAGGGCTACCGGTACCCGCACAACGTGCCGGAGGGCGTGCTGGCGCAGCAGTACCCGCCGGACGAGCTCGTCGGCAAGGACTACTACGAGCCCACCCAGCGCGGCGCCGAGCGGCCGCTGGCCGAGCGGGTCCCGAAGCTGCGCCGCACGATCCGCGGCCAGTGAGGTGGGAGGTGGGTGAAGGGGCGCTCGAGTTCTCGGAGCCGCTCTTCGCCGCCGCGTCGCGAGCCCAGGTACGGCACGCTGCGGGGAGCGGCTGAGCGCGGGGAAGTCTCGGCGGCCCGTTCGCGGTGCCGTTGCCCGCAGCCCGATCGCGGCCCGACGTGATCACTGCGTGAAGGGCACTTCACGCCCGGTTGAACGCCGTTCGCCAAGATCGGGGCGCGGGCACCAAGATCATCGGGTTTCGTAAACTACCCACTTCGAGGGGCTCGGGAGGGGCCCCGGCGACAGCAGGAGGCGTACCCGTGCCCGCGACGCTGCAGTGCATCGTCCTGGACTGCCCGGAACCGGTCGTGCTCGCCCGCTTCTACCAGGCCCTGCTCGGCGGCGAGGTGGACCGCCCGGACCCGCGGTGGCGGGTCGACGAGGACTGGTCCACCCTGCACGTGAACGGGACGGTCCTCGGCTTCCAGCGTGCTCTCGACCACCAGCCGCCGCGCTGGCCGGATCCCGCCTTCCCGCAGCAGTTCCACCTCGACTTCGAGGTCGACGACTTCCGGGAATCGCACCACCTGGTCCTGGAGCACGGCGGCCGGCTGCTCGACCCCGACCTCGGCGGCCGCGGCTGGCGCGTCTACGCCGACCCGGCCGGGCACCCCTTCTGCCTGCTGGGCGACTACTGATCCAGGGGTCGTGTCCCGCATTTCCGGAAAAGACGGTGAATAACCGCCTCTGACGGCAGAACCCTGCCGTTTGGGCAGGTCCGGATCACCGCGCTCGGCTACTGGCCGGTCTTCCGGCTCATGCAGCTGGTGCCCGGGATCATCGCGTTCCGGCTCGACGGCGAGCGCCTCGGCCCGCTGCTGGCGCTGCCGCTGGAGCAGTTCGTCCACCGGCAGCTGATGTACCTGGTGGTCGTCCAGTCCGTGATGACGGCGTTCGCCGGTCGGCTGAGCGCGCGGCCGCGTCCCGGCTTCGGCACGATGGCGGCATGACTGTCGCGTTTCTGGGAACCGGGATCATGGGCGCGCCGATGGCCGCCAACGTCGCGAAGGCGGGCCTCGACCTGCGGGTCTGGAACCGGACCCGTGCGAAGGCCGAACCCCTCTCGGACGTCGCCTCGGTCGCGGATTCGGCGGCTGAGGCGGCCGAGGGCGCGGACGTCCTGGTGACGATGCTGGCCGACGGCCCCGCCGTCGCTTCGGCGTTCGAAGCCGCTTCGCCTGCTTCGGGGACGTTGTGGCTGCAGATGAGCACGGTCGGTCTCGAGTGGACCGAACGGCTCGCGGCGACGGCGGAGAAGGCGGGCGTGGTGTTCGTCGACGCGCCGGTGCTCGGCACCCGCCGGCCCGCCGAGCAGGCGCAGCTGCTGGTCCTGGCGTCCGGGCCGGAGGAGAGCCGCCCCGCCTCCACGCCGGTGTTCGACGCGGTCGGGATGCGCACGCTGTGGCTCGGGCCCGCGGGCGGGGGAAGCCGGCTCAAGCTGGTCGTGAACGCGTGGGTGCTCGCGCTGACCAACGCCACGGCCGAGAGCCTCGGCCTGGCCCGGGCCCTGGGCCTGGACCCGGCGCTGTTCCTGGAGACGATCTCGGGCGGCGGCCTCGACGTCGCCTACGCGCACGTCAAGGGCGGGGCCATGCTGGCGGGCGAGTACCCGCCGTCGTTCCCCGCGGGCCTGGCGGCGAAGGACGCGCGCCTGGTCGTGGAGGCCGCGGGCGACGCCGTCGACGTGGCCGGGGCCCGGGCGGTGCTGTCCCACCTGGAGTCGGTGGTGGCGGCGGGCCACGGCGACGAGGACATGGCGGCGCTCTACCGGGCGGTGCTGAAGTCCTCCTGACGCGGGCTCCAGCGCCCCGGCGTGGGATTCGGTAACACCGGGGCGCTCACGAGCCGGGGAGGAGCGTGGCCAGGCGGTCCACACCCAGGCCGCTCGTCATGAGACGTTCCTTCGCGTTCCCGAGCAACCGCCGCGTCCACGGCGTGAAGCCGCCGTCGCCGACCTCGGCCGGGGAACCGCCGAAGGACGCGTACACCTTGAAACACAGCCCCTCGTAGTACCCGCCTCGGCCGCCTTCGCGGTCCGGGAAGGGGTGGACCGGCACGTCCACCCCGTCGAGCAGGCCGTCGAAGCGCGGATCCAGCACCGTCACCCCGAGCGAAACCTCCGTCGCGCCCAGCGCCCGGCACCCCGCCGCCATCAGCCGCGCGTGCTCGGCCGCGGCCGCCCGCTCGAAGCCGAGGTTGCCCGGGTCGCGGCCCGCCGTCACCGCGCCGAACAGCGAGAAGTGCGCGAACAGCCCGGCGCCGCCGGCCCGCTGCGCCCGGACCACGCGCTGGACCGCCGCCAGGCGGACCTCGGCGCCGGCGGCGCGCCGCACCGCCGCTTCCAGGGCCAGCCCGGTGGTCGGGTCGGCGGCGACCTCGGTGCCGCGGCCGGTCGGCACCACCCGGTGCTGCGCCAGCCCGGTCACCGCCGAGTGCGTGCCCAGCGGCACCACCGGCGCGAGCGGCACCAGGTCGAACGCCGAAGCCTCGGCCAGCAGGGCGTCCTCGACCCGGCGCAGCAGCGCGAACGGCAGCGGGCTCGGCGCGACGAACCGGTCGGCACGGTGCCGCCGCAGCACGTCGGGCCCGGACAGCCGGGCCGCGCGGCGGCGCGCCACCTCCAGCTGGACCGTCGTCAGGTCCGCGCCGGGCAACGCGGCCAGCACGTCGGCCGCCTCCCCGCCCGGTCCGGAAAGGACCCGGCGCCCGGGTCCGTCGTCGTGTCCCATCGCCCAGGTTTACCGCCCCGCGGCCGCCGGGGCGACGCGTTTTCCGGCCCGCGCGGGCCGACACGGTCGGGGACCCGGCCAGGCGGTAACCTCATCGGCACCCAAGACCCGTGAACCGAGGAGGGCCCGTGTCGGCAGGGCAGATCGCCGCGTTGATCGCCGCAGGAGCATTCGTGGTGCTGGTCGTCCTGCTGGCGATCCCGCTGATCAAGCTCGGCAAGACGCTGGACGCGGCCACCGAGGCGATCGAGCGCACCAACAGCAACACCGACCCGCTGCTGATCGGCGCGAACCAGACGATCACGCACGTCAACGCCCAGCTCGAGCGGGTCGACGGGATCACCTCGAACGCCCAGGCCGTGACCGGGAACGTCTCCGCGCTGGCGTCGGTGTTCACCGCGACCCTGGGCGGCCCGCTGGTCAAGACCGCGGCGCTGTCCTACGGGCTCAGCAAGGCGATCAAGGCGCGCAAGAAGAAGAGCGCGCTGAAGGCCGCGAAGAAGGCGGCGAAGTGAAGCGCCTGTTCTGGCTCGGCGTCGGCGTGGTCGCCGGCGTCGCCCTGTCCCGCAAGGCCACCGAAACCGCTCGTCAGGCCAGTCCGGCCGGGTTAGCATCGAACCTGGGGGAGGCCGTGCGCGAGCTGGCCGGCGCCGTGGGCTCGTTCGGTGCCGAGGTGCGCGCGGGCATGAACGAGCGGGAGCAGGAGTTGCACGACATGGTCGAGGAGCGGACGGGCGTCTCGGCGCCCCGCGCCGAAGGACGGCACGCCGCTGCCGCCCGGCGCCCGGTCCGGCGAGCTCGCCGGGCGGAGGGCTGATCCGGGCCTGCCCGGAACCCTTCCGCCGCCGCCGTCCGACCCCGTTCGTCGCCACCCAGTCACCCATCCGACCCCAAGCAGGCCGCCCGTCGAGCGGGCGTAACGGTTGCCGCGAAAGCCATCGGCCGTGACTGTGGTTGGATTGGTGACGAACAGCACAGCAAGGACTGACCCCGTGGACACACACGAAATCACCGACCGTTTCCTGCGCCATTTCGAGGGCAAGGGGCACACGCGCGTGCCCAGCGCGCCGCTGATCCTCGACAACCCGAACCTGCTGTTCGTCAACGCCGGCATGGTGCAGTTCAAGCCGTACTTCCTCGGTGAGGCGCCGCCGCCGTACCCGCGCGCGACCTCCGTGCAGAAGTGCGTCCGCACGCCGGACATCGACGAGGTCGGCAAGACCACCCGGCACAACACGTTCTTCCAGATGGCCGGCAACTTCTCCTTCGGCGACTACTTCAAGGAAGGCGCCATCGAGAACGCCTGGGAGCTGATCACCAAGCCCCAGAGCGAAGGCGGCTACGGCCTCGACCCGGACCGGATCTGGGCGACCGTCTACGAGGACGACTCCGAAGCGGCCGGCCTGTGGCGCAAGCTCACCGGCCTGCCCGGTGACCGGATCCAGGCCCGCGACGGCAAGGACAACTACTGGGACATGGGCGTGCCCGGTCCCGGCGGCCCCTGCTCGGAGATCTACTACGACCGCGGCCCGGCGTACGGCCGCGAGGGCGGCCCGGTCGCGGACGAGGACCGCTACATCGAGATCTGGAACCTCGTCTTCATGCAGGACGTCCGCGGCGACCTGAGCCCCAAGCTCGGGCACAAGCCGATCGGCGAGCTGCCGAAGAAGAACATCGACACCGGCATGGGCGTCGAGCGCGTCGCGACGATCCTGCAGGGCGTCGAGAACGTCTACGAGACCGACCTGGTGCGCCCGGTGATCGGCCGCGCGGAGGAGTTCTCGGGCCGCCGCTACGGCAGCAACCACGCCGACGACGTCCGCTTCCGCGTCATCGCCGACCACGCCCGCACCGGCGTCATGCTGATCGGCGACGGCGTCACCCCGGGCAACGACGGCCGCGGCTACGTGCTGCGCCGCCTCCTGCGCCGCATCGTCCGCTCCTCGCGCCTGCTGGGCGTGCACGAGCCGGTGCTGCAGGCGTTCGCCGGCGTCGTCCGCGACACCATGGGTCCGACCTACCCCGAGCTGGTCAGCGGCTTCGACCGGATCAACGAGGTCGTCCGGATCGAGGAGGAGGCGTTCCTCTCGACCCTGACGAGCGGTTCGCGCATCTTCGACATGGCGGCCGAGGAGACCAAGCGCGGCGGCGGGGACGTCCTGGCCGGCGACAAGGCCTTCCAGCTCCACGACACCTACGGCTTCCCGATCGACCTGACCCTCGAGATGGCGGCCGAGCAGGGCCTCACCGTCGACGAGGACGGCTTCCGCACGCTCATGAACGAGCAGCGGACCCGCGCGAAGGCGGACGCGGCGGCCCGCAAGACCGGCCACGGCGACCTTTCGGAGTACCGGAAGGTCCTGGAGCAGCACGGCGAGACCGAGTTCCTCGGCTACACCGACCTGCAGGCCGAGGCCAAGGTCGTCGCCCTGCTCGAAGACGGGCAGCCGGTCCGCAGCGTCTCCGCGGGCAAGAAGGCGGAGCTGGTCCTCGACCGCACGCCGTTCTACGCCGAGAGCGGCGGCCAGGTCGCCGACACCGGCGTGCTGCTGGGCGACGGCGTCGAGCTGAAGGTCCTGGACGTGCAGAAGATCGTCCCGGGGCTGTTCGTGCACCGCGTCGAGGTCGTCGACGGCGAGGTCGGCCTGGACACGAAGCTGACCGGTTCGGTCGACGCGCACCGCCGCCTGTCCATCGAGCGCTCGCACTCGGCGACGCACCTGGTGCACGCGGCCGTCCGCGGCGCGTACGGCAAGCGCGCGGCGCAGGCGGGTTCGCTCAACTCGCCGGGCCGCATGCGGTTCGACTTCACCACGCCCGGCTCGGTGTCGGCGGACGTGCTGACCGAGGTCGAGCAGGAGGTCAACGACTACCTGCAGACCAACGTCGAGGTGCAGAGCTTCACCACGACCAAGGACAAGGCCCTCGAGCTCGGCGCGGTCGCGCTGTTCGGCGAGAAGTACGGCAACGACGTCCGCGTGGTCGACATGGGCGAGTACTCCCGCGAGCTCTGCGGTGGCACGCACGTCGACCGGATCGGCCAGCTCGGCCTGGTCAAGCTGGTCTCCGACGCCTCCATCGGCTCGGGCGTGCACCGCGTCGAGGCGCTGGTCGGCACGGACGCGCTCAAGTACGTCCGCAAGGAGCAGCTGCTGGTCTCGCAGCTGGCGAACACCTTCAAGGTGCCGTCGGACCAGCTGCCCGGCCGCATCGACGACGTCCTGACCCGGCTGAAGAACGCCGAAAAGGAGATCGCGCAGCTCAAGACCCAGCAGGTGCTGGGCTCGGCGGGTGCCCTGGTCGACAAGGCGCAGGACATCGGCGGCGTGACCGTGGTGGCCGAGGTCGTCCCGGACGTCGACGGCAACGGCCTGCGCGCGCTGGCGTCGGACATCCGCGGCCGCCTCGGCTCGCGGGCCGGCGTGGTCGCGCTGTTCTCGCCGGCCGGGGACAAGCTCAGCTTCGTCGTCGCGACGACCAAGGCGGCCCAGGAAAAGGGGATCGCCGCGGGCAAGCTCGTCCCGTCGTTCGCCGAGAAGATCGGCGGCCGCGGCGGCGGCAAGCCCGACATGGCCCAGGGCGGTGGCACGAACCCGGCCGGCGCGGCCGACGCGGTCACGGCCCTGCGCGCGGCGATTGCCGGCATTGGTTAACCGCGGGAACCGCGGCCCGGACCGGCCCGGCGTGGACGATCCGGGCCGCGGCCGCCGGCTGGGGGTCGACGTCGGTTCCGTCCGGGTCGGGGTGGCGCTGAGCGATCCGGCCCCCGTTCTCGCTTCGCCATTGGTTACCCTCTCCCGCGATGCGACCGACGACACTGATCTGGACCAGCTCGCCACCCTCGTCACCGAGCACGAGGTGGTCGAGGTGATCGTGGGCCTGCCGAGAACGCTGGCCAACCGCCAGGGACCGGCGGCCGAGCTGGCGATCGCGTACGCTGAACGTCTGGCCGGGCGCGTCGCGCCCGTGCCGGTCCGGCTGGGCGACGAGCGGCTGACCACGGTCACCGCATCCCGCATCCTCTCCCAGCGCGGGGTCAAAGGCCGCAAGCAGCGCGCGGTGGTCGACCAGGCCGCCGCCGTCGAGATCCTGCAGGCCTGGATCGACGCCGCCGCTGCGCACCGCGCCCGGGAGGGAGACCGATGAACGAGCAGCCACCTGAGCGGGAAAGCGGGCGCCGGCGCCTGCGCGAACCGGGACCGGCCACCCCGCCGCCGTCCCGGCCGCGCCGCCCCGACCCCCGCGACCCGCACGCGAGCGGGTACCAGGAGCTCCCGCAGCCGGCGCGGCACAGCGGCCCGCACGAGCTGCCCCAGCCGACCCGCCGGAGCCGTCCCGCCGAGCCGGGCTACGACGCGCCCGCCGGCCGACGCCGCCGCCTCGAACCACCGGCCACGTTGCCCCCGGCCGACGACGAGCTCGACCCGCAGGCCCGCCGGGCCGCGCCCGGCCGCGCCGCGCGAGCCCGCCACGGGCTGGACGAAGGCTCCGACGCGCCACCCCCGCGCCGCCGCCGCGCGGCCCCGGAACCCGGCGACCCCGCCGAACCCCCGCGCCGCCGTCCGGCGCCGGACCCCGAAGCCCGCCGCCGTCCGGCACCGGAGCCCGAAGCCCGCCGGCGCCGCCCGAGCCCCGAAGAGCTGGCCGAAGCCGAAGCGGCCCGCCGCCACCAGGCGATGCTCGACCTGGAAGAGGCCGCGGAAGCGCAGGCCGCCCGCCTCCGCGGCGCACCGGAAGGCGAAGGTCAAGTCGCCCGCCTCCGCGGCGGACCGGACACCGAAGGCCAGTCGGCTCGCCTCCGCGGTGCACCGGACGGTGAAAGTCAGGCCCCGCGCCTCCGGGGTGCATCGGACGTTGACGGCCAGTCGGCCCGCCTCCGCGGCGGACCGGACACCGAAGGCCAGTCGGCTCGCCTCCGCGGTGCACCGGACGGTGAAAGTCAGGCCCCGCGCCTCCGGGGTGCATCGGACGTTGACGGCCAGTCGGCCCGCCTCCGCGGCGGACCGGACACCGAAGGCCAGTCGGCCCGCCTCCGCGGCGGACCGGACGTTGACGGCCAATCCGCTCGCTTCCGCGGCGCACCGGACATCGAAGGCCAAGCCCCGCGCCGCCTTCGCGGAGTCCCCGACGAGCCGGCCGAAGCCGCCCGCTTCCGGGGCGCACCGGGCCCCGACGAGGCCGCCGAGCCGCCGGCCCGCCGTCGCGCGGCCCCCGAACCGGCCGATGCCGAGGGGCGCCGGCGCCGTGCGGCGCTCGATCCCGACGCCGGCCCCGACCCCCGCCGCGGGGCCCCCGAACCGCCTCCGCCGCCCGCTCGGCGGCCCGTCCAGCCGGGTGACCGCCCTGTCGGCGTGCCCGAAACCGGCGTCGAGCCGCCCCGGCGGCGCCGTCCGCCGCCCCCGCCGGCGCGCGACGAGCCGCAGACCGACGTCCTGCCCGCCCTGGCCCCGCTGCCGCCGGCCGAGCCGCCGCACGAGGACCCCGAGAGCGACGGCTTCTTCGCCGAGGACGACGAATACGCGGACTACGACGAGTACGACGACGGCTACGAGGACTACGACGAAGCCGAGTACGACGAGGACTACGACGAGGACGAGGACGAGCCGGCCAAGCCGCGGAAGAAGAAACGCGGTAAGCGCGCCCTCGGCTGGGTGGCCGCGATCGCGGTGATCGCGCTGCTCGCCGGCGGCGCCTGGTACGGCTTCAACCAGTTCTTCGGCTACGACGACTTCGAGGGTTCCGGCGACGGGGACGTGCTGTTCCAGGTCGACGACGGCGATTCGACGTCGGCGATCGGCGCGAAGCTCGCCACGGCGGGCATCGTCGCCAGCGGCAAGGCCTTCGTGAAGGCCGGCGAGGACAACCCGAAGCTGGCCCGCATCCAGCACGGCTTCTACGTCATGAAGTCGCACATGTCCGGGGCCAGCGCGGTCGACCGGATCGTCTCGCCGGGCGCGCGCGTCGGGCAGCTGGAGATCCGGCCGTACACGCAGTTCGACGACATCACCCAGCCCGACGGCAAGGTCACGCCCGGCGTGTACAGCCTGATGGCCAAGGCGTCGTGCGCGCAGCTCGACGGCAAGAGCACCTGCGTCTCCGCCGACAACCTGCGCAAGTTCGTCGACTCGGCGGACCTCAAGACGCTCGGCGTGCCGGACTGGGCGATCGAGCCCGCGAACAAGGCCGACCGCAAGGACCGCAGGCTGGAAGGCCTGATCGCGCCGGGGCTCTACGACATCCGGCCCGGGGCGAGCCCGCAGGACATCGTCGGCCAGCTGGTGCGCACCTCGACCGAGGCGATCCAGAACGCCGGGCTGAGCCCGCAGTCGACCGGCCCGGGGATGACGCCGTACCAGACGCTGGTCATCGCCTCGATCATCGAGCGCGAAGCGGTGAAGGCCGACTTCGGCAAGCTCTCGCGGGTGATCTACAACCGGCTGGCGATCAACATGCGGCTGCAGATGGACTCCACGGTCAACTACGTGCTGGACCGGCCGACGCTGCTGACCGACGAAGCCGACCGCGTCAAGTCCGGCGCGTACAACACCTACAAGAACGCCGGGCTGCCGCCGACGCCCATTTCGGTGCCGAGCGCGGACGCGATCAAGGCCGCCGTGCACCCGGCGGCCGGGGACTGGGTCTACTTCGTCAAGTGCGAGAAGAACGGCTTGTCCTGCTTCGCGGTGACGAACGACGAGCACAACCGGAACCGGGACCTGGCCAGGGAACGCGGTGTCATCTGAGCCGCGCAAGGCCGCCGTGCTCGGCAAGCCGGTGGCGCACTCGCTGTCCCCGGTGCTGCACGGCGCCGCGTTCGCCGCGCTCGGCCTGACCGGCTGGACGTACGAGCGCATCGAGACGAGCGCCGAGGAGCTGCCGGGCCTGGTCGACGGCCTCGGCCCGGAGTGGGCCGGGCTTTCGGTCACCATGCCCGGCAAGCGCGCGGCGCTGGACCACGCGGACGAGGTGACCCCGCGCGCCGCCGCGGTCGGGGCGGCCAACACGCTGGTCCGCACGGCGAAGGGCTGGCTCGCCGACTGCACCGACGTCGACGGCGTCACCGGTGCGCTGCGCGCGGCGGGCGGCTACGAGCCGTCGCCGTCGGACACCGCGGTCGTGCTCGGCGCGGGCGGCACGGCGGCCGCGGCGGTCGTCGGGCTCGCGGCGCTCGGGGTGCGGCAGGTGCGCTTGGTCGTGCGGGATCCCGCGCGCGCCGGGGAAACCCTCGACGCGGCGAAGCGGGCTTCGGTCGACGTCGACGTGCTTCGCTGGGCCGAGACGGACTTCGCGGACCTCGGTGCCGCGGCGGTGCTGGTGAACACCGTGCCGCCGGACGCGGTCGTCCCGCACGTGGCCGAGCTGGCGGGTGTCGCGCACGTCCTCGACGTCATCTACCACCCGTGGCCGACGCCGCTCGCCGAAGCGGTCGCGACGCACGGGGGCCGGCTCGCCACCGGGCTGGACATGCTGCTGCACCAGGCGTTCGGGCAGGCGGAGCACTTCACCGGCCGCCCGGCCCCGCGCGCGGCGATGCGGGACGCGCTGCGCGCGGCGACCGGCAACCTGCTGCCGCTGCCGATCGGCTGACTGCGTTCCCGAAAAGCGCTTGCCCCCGTCGATATTCTGGTCGACTGCCTTGATGAAGGGGGTTCACCGGAATGACCAGCCAAGAAGCGTTGGACGAAGACGGGATCCAGGGGGCGTGGGTCGGCGAGGCGCCGAAGCTCGACTCCACGGTCACGCTCGCCGACTACGACCCGGAGTGGCCGAAGCTCTTCGAGCGCGAAGCCGAGCGGATCCGGGGCGCGCTGGGGGAGCGGGTGCTCGTCCTCGAACACGTCGGGTCGACCTCGGTGCCGGGGCTGTGCGCCAAGCCGATCATCGACATCCTCCTCGAGGTGCCGGACTCCGACGACGAGGACGCCTACGTCCCGGCGCTGGAAGCGGCGGGCTACCGGCTCGTCATCCGCGAGCTCGACTGGGAGAAGCACCGCTGCTTCAAGGGCCCGGACACGAACGTCAACCTGCACGTGTACTCGCCCGGCAACGGCCAGACCGAGCGCTACCGGCTCCTGCGCGACCGGATGCTGGCGCACCCGGAAGAGCGTGACCTCTACGCGGCGAAGAAGCGGGAACTGGCCGCGAAGACGTGGAAGTACATCCAGAACTACGCCGACGCCAAGACCGAGGTGATCGAGGAGATCCTGGGCCGGGCGCGCGCGGCGCAGTACGACGCCTTCAGCGAGGCCTACGCCGAGCACGCGGAGAAGAGCGTCACGAACGCGTGGTACGACCGGCCCGCGATCCTCGAGCTGGCCGGCGACGTGTCGGGACGCCGCGTGCTGGACGTCGGCTGCGCGGCCGGGCACCTGAGCGCGTTGCTGGCCGAGCGGGGCGCGGACGTCCTGGGCGTCGACGCGAGCGCGGGGATGGTTTCCGTGGCGCGGCGGAAGTTCGGCGAGGTGGCGCGCTTCGAGGTCGCCGACGTGACCCGGCCGCTCCCGGTCGAGCCGGGTGCGATCGACGTGATCACGGCGTCGCTCGTGCTGCACTACCTGAAGGACTGGGGCACCACCCTGGCAGAGTTCCGCCGGGTCCTGAAACCGGGGGGAGCACTGGTGTTCTCGGTGCACCACCCGGGTGAGGACTGGCGCTGGTTCGGCAAGGAGAACTACTTCGAGGTGGAGCTGCTCGAAGACGAGTTCCCGCCCGGTCAGCGGGTGCGCTTCTACCGGCGCCCGCTGAGCTGGACGTTCCAGGCGGTCCGCGACGCGGGCTTCGCCGTCGACAGGCTGGTCGAGCCGATGCCGGCCCCCGAGGTGGCCGAAGCCGATCCGAAGTGGGCGGAGAACCTGCGGACCAAGCCGCGGTTCCTCTACTTCAAGGCCGTCAGTCCCGCTTAGCCAGCTCCTGGATGAGGTCGACGATCTCCCGGCTGACCGGGCGGAACACCCGCAGCCGGGAGAGCGCGGCCAGCCGGGCGAGCAGCGGGACGCTGCGCTCCACCAGCATCCGGCTGCGCTTGGTGCCGGCGGAGCGGTCGTGGACCCAGAACAGCACCACGCCCATCTGGTAGAGCCACAGCAGCTCCGGCAGCTGGTCCCGCAGCTCCGGGTCGAGCTTGACGTCGGAGCCGTCGACGACCTCGCGCATGAGGCCGATCGACGCTTCGCGGGCGGCCGAGGAGTCGTCGCTGAACGGGCTCAGCGGCGACTCCGGGTCGGCCGCGTTGACGAAGAACTGCGTGCCGAAGCGGTGGTAGGGCTCGGCGATGTCGAGCCAGCACAGCAGCACGGCCCGCAGGCGCGCCGCGAAGGCGGGTTCGCCCTCCAGCAGCGTGCGGGCCGTGGCCAGGTGCCGTCGGGCGATCTCGTCGTAGAAGCCCTGGATCAGCTGTTCCTTCGACGAGAAGTAGTAGTAGGCGTTCCCGACGGAGACACCGGCTTCGGCGGCGATCGCCCGCATCGTCGTGCGGTCGTAGCCGTTCTCGGTGAACAGCCGCATCGCGGTCGAGACGATCAGGGACCGCGTTTCCTCGCTCTTGGCCACGCGCTGCACGTTAGCGCCGCCCACGTCAGGGCGCGGGGAAGGGCGGCACCTGCGCCGCGCCGGGGTAGGCCATGGGCGCCGGCCGGGCCGCGGGCTTCGGAGCCAGGTGGCGCCGCCGGATGCCGTTGAAGACCAGCACGTTGGTCAGGTGCATCGCGCCGAGGATCAGCGCGACGACGCCGACCTTCACCGAGAGCAGCTCGAACACCGCCCGCGCGGTGGCCACGTCGGCGTGGCTGGTCAGGAAGAGCGTCACGAAGCCCAGGCTGACCAGGTAGAAGCCGACGACCAGGAGCTGGTTGACGGCGTTGGCCAGGCCGGGGCTGTCGGCGAAGACCTCGGCGAGGAAGGTGCGGCCGTGCTTGCTCAGGGTCCGGGCCACGAGCACGGTCAGCGGAATGCTGATCAGCAGGTAGAGCGCGTAGGCGACGACGATGCGGTCCATGGTTCCTCCCTATCGTTTTGAACGTGTTCAAGACGCACTGTAGCCCCGTTTTTGAACGCGTTCAAGAGGTCGTTCGTTCCCCTGGTGCTCACCCGGACGGGCGGAATCCGGCATAGGGTGACCGCCGACCGGGAGGTACCACCGTGAAACGCATCGCCGCCGGGCTGTCGATCGCCGCCCTCGTAGCGCTCTTCGTGCCCGCTACCGCTTCCGCGGGCTTCGGGCAGAGCGTCCGCTTCGCCACCTTCAACGCTTCGCTCAACCGCGCGTCCGCCGGGCAGCTGGTGACCGACCTCTCGACGCCGGGCAACGCCCAGGCGCGGGAGGTCGCCGAAGTCGTCCAGCGCAACCGCGCCGACGTCCAGCTGATCAACGAGTTCGACTACGTGCCCGGAAACACCGCGGCGGACCTGTTCCGGAAGAACTACCTCGCCGTCGGCCAGAACGGCGCGAAGCCGATCGACTACCCGTACGCCTACACCGCGCCGGTCAACACGGGCGTGCCGACCGGCTTCGACCTCGACCGCAGCGGCACGGTCGGCGGCGGGAACGACGCGCAGGGCTTCGGGACGTTCGAAGGCCAGTACGGGCTGCTCGTGCTGTCGAAGTACCCGATCGACCTCGCGCACGTGCGGACGTTCCAGCACTTCCTGTGGAAGGACATGCCGGGCGCGCTGCTGCCCGACGACCCGGCCACGCCGGCGCCGCACGACTGGTACAGCCCCGCCGAGCTGGCGATCCTGCGGCTGTCGTCGAAGTCGCACTGGGACCTGCCGCTGAAGATCGGCCGCTCGACCGTGCACTTCCTGGTCTCGCACCCGACGCCGCCGAGCTTCGACGGCCCGGAGGACCGCAACGGCACCCGCAACAACGACGAGATCCGCTTCTGGGCGGACTACGTGACCCCGGGCAAGGGCGGCTATATCCACGACGACCGCGGCCGGCGCGGCGGCTTGGGCGCCTCGGAGCGCTTCGTGGTGGCGGGCGACAACAACTCCGACCCGCTCGACGGCGACAGCGTCCCCGGTGCGATCGACCGGCTCCTGGACGCGCGCCGGGTGATCGAGACGCACCCGGGCAGCGAAGGGGCCGTGCTGGCCGCCCGGGCCCAGGGCGGCGCGAACGTGGGCCAGAAGAGCGACCCGTTCTTCGACACCGGCGACTTCGCCGACGTCGCGCCGGGCAACCTGCGGACGGACTACGTGCTGCCGTCGAAGGGCCTGCTGCCCTGGCACGCGGAGGTGTTCTGGCCGGTGCCGTCGGACCCGCTGGCGCGGCTGAACGACGCCTCCGACCACCACCTCGTCCGGGTGGACGTGCTCGTCGGGCTACGGTGAGATCCATGCGGATCGCGATTCTCGACGACTACCAGAACGTCGCGCTCACCTTCGGTGACTGGAACTCGCTGAAGGCCGACATCACGGTCTTCACCGAGCCCCTGGACGACGTCGTCAAGCAGCTGCAGGGCTTCGAAGCGGTGGTCGCGATGCGCGAGCGCACCCGCTTCCCGGCCGAGGTGCTCGACCGGCTGCCCGACCTGAAGCTGCTGGTCAGCACCGGCAAGCGCAACGCGGCCATCGACGTGGCGGCCGCGCGGCGCAACGGCGTCGTCGTCTCCGCCACCGGCTACATCGGCCAGCCGACCGCCGAGCACACCTGGGCGCTGATCCTCGCCGCGTCGCGGAACCTGCCGCAGGAGTTCCGCTCCATGCGCGAGGGCGGCTGGCAGACGAGCGTCGGCACGATGCTGCACGGCAAGACGCTGGGCCTGCTCGGCCTCGGCAGGCTCGGCGCCGGCGCGGCGAAGATCGGGCAGGTCTTCGGGATGGAGACGATCGCCTGGAGCCAGAACCTGACGCCGGAGAAGGCGGAACCGCACGGTGTCACCGCGGTGTCCAAGGAGGAGCTGTTCGCCCGCTCGGACGTGCTGTCGGTCCACCTGGTGCTCAGCGAGCGCACCCGCGGCCTGGTCGGTGCGGCCGAGCTGGCGGCGATGAAGCCGACCGCGTTGCTGGTGAACACCTCCCGCGGCCCGATCGTCGACGAAGCCGCGTTGGTGGACGCGTTGCGGCGCAAGGAGATCCGCGCCGCCGCCCTGGACGTGTACGACACCGAGCCGTTCCCCGCCGACCATCCACTGAGGACGCTCGACAACGCCGTCCTGACCCCGCACATCGGGTTCGTCGCGCGGGAGGTCTACGAGATCTTCTACGGCGACGCGATCGAGGACATCGCGGCCTACCAGGCGGGGGAACCGATCCGCGTCATGGAGTAGTGGCGTGCGGCCCGCCGGGGCCCGAGGTCCCCGCACCGGCCCGGCGGCGGGCCCGCACCCCTGGATGACACCAGCCGGGGCGCCGGCGGGGCAGAGGCTTTGGACCCTGTCCGCGCGGGGTCGTTGGGCCTCACGCGGCAGTCGGGGATTTTCCGGGGCGTGCCGCGGACCGCGACCAACCGGCGTCAGGCGCGCAATTCCGCCAGCACGGCGTCGGTGTAGCGCGGCCAGACCTCGGCGGCCCACGGGCCGAACGCGCGGTCGGTCAGCGCGACGCAGGCCGCGCCCGCGTCCGGGTCCACCCAGAGGAACGTGCCCGACTGGCCGAAGTGCCCGAAGGTCCGCGGCGAGCTGTTCGCGCCGGTCCAGTGCGGGCTCTTGTGGTCGCGGAGCTCGAAGCCGAGGCCCCAGTCGTTCGGCTTCTGGTGGCCGAACCCGGGCAGCACCCCGGACAGCCCGGGGAACACGACGTTCGTCGCCTCGGCGACGGTGGCCGGGTCGAGCAGCTTGGGGGCCTGCAGCTCGGCGGCGAACGCCACCAGGTCGTCCACAGTGGACACCGCGCCGGACGCGGGCGAGCCTTCCAGCGCGGTCGAAGTCATCCCGAGCGGCGCGAACAGCGCTTCGGCCTGGTACTGCGCGAAGGGAATGCCGGAGTGCTCGGCCAGCGCGTCGGCCAGCTGCTCGAACCCGGCGTTGGAGTAGAGCCGCCGCGTGCCCGGCGCGGCCATCGCCTTGTGCGCGTCGAAGGCGAGCCCGGAGGTGTGGGCGAGCAGGTGCCGCACGGTCGAGCCCTCGGGCCCGGCGGGGGTGTCGAGCTCGACGACGCCCTCTTCGACGGCGATGAGCGCGGCGTAGGCGGTCAGCGGCTTGCTGACCGAGGCCAGCCGGAACTTCCGCGCGGGGTCGCCGTGGCGGCCGGCGACGCTCCCGTCCGCCGCCACCACGGCCGTCGCGGCGTTGTCCACCGGCCACTCGTCGATCAGGCGCACGCTCTCCATGCGCCCAGCCTACGAAACGCCGCGAAGGCCTCCGCACCGGCTGTCGGGGAGCCGGTGCGAAGGCCTTCGCGGGGGTTTCTCAGGCGTCGAGGTCGGTGGCGACCAGCTGGGCGACCGCTTCCACGGCCTCCTCGGCGCCCTCGCCCTCGGCGCTGATGACGACCTCGTCGCCGTACCCGGCGGCGAGCGTCATCAGGTTGAGCACGCTGCCGGCGGCCACCGGGCTCCCGCCGGCCTTGGCGATCTGCACCGCGACGGGCTGCGCCGCGGCCGCCTTCGCCACCAGCGCGGCCGGCCGGGCGTGCAGCCCCACCTTGCTGGCCACGGCGACGCGTTTCTCCGGCATGTTCGTCCTCTCGCTACAGGGGTTTCGTCGATCGAGATGTTACTTCGCGGCGGTCGCCTCGAGGTCCGACTCGATCGAGTCGTCCTCACGGCCCGGCGTCTTCAGGTTCCACTTGGTGATCGCGAAGCGGAACACCACGTAGTAGATCACCGCGTACACCAGGCCCATCACGATGAGGATCCAGGTGTTGTGCGCCGCCTTCGAGCTCGAGTTGAGCGCGAAGTCGATCGCGCCGGCCGAGAACGAGAAGCTCAGGTGCACGTCCAGCAGGTTGGCGATCGCCAGCGAAAGGCCGGTCATCACCGCGTGGAAGATGTACAGCGGCCACGCGACGAACATGAACGAGAACTCGATCGGCTCGGTGACACCGGTGATGAACGAGGTCAGCGCGGCCGCGATCATCACACCGCCGACGACCTTCTTCTGCGCCGGGCGGGCGGTCTGCCAGATCGCCAGCGCCGCCGCGGGCAGCGCGAACATGAAGATCGGGAAGAAGCCCGTGGTGAAGGCACCGGCGTTCGGGTCGCCGTTGAAGAAGTTGGTGATGTCACCGCCCTTGAAGATGAACCAGACCGGCACGTTGATCAGCTGGTGCAGACCGACCGGGATCAGCAGGCGGTTGAGCAGGCCGTAGATGCCGCCACCGACAACCGGCGCGCCGGTGACCGCGTCACCGACGTTCTCGATGCCGGTGTTCACGTACTTGAAGAGCAGGCCGAAGATCACGCCGAGGATCAGCAGCGCGAACGCGGTGATGATCGGGACGAACCGGCGGCCGCCGAAGAACGCCAGGTAGGCGGGCAGCTTGATGCGGTGGTACCGCTGCCACAGGACGGCGGCGACCAGGCCGACGACCACGCCGGCGAGCACGCTGTAGGGCCACTTGATGGGAGCCAGTTCGAACCCGCCGTTCGGCTTGTAGCCCGGCAGGTCCTTCAGCGGCGCGAACACCTGGATGACGCTGGTGAACACGAAGAAGCCGACGACCGCGGCGACACCGGTGGAGCCGTCGCCCTTGCGGGCGAAGCCGACCGCGATGCCCACCGCGAACAGCAGCGGCAGCCAGTTGAACAGCGAACCGCCGGCGGCACCGAGGACCGCCGCGACCTTGTCCCAGCCCAGGCCGTCCTTGCCCAGCAGGTCGTCTTGGCCGAGGCGCAGCAGCAGGCCGGCGGCCGGCAGCGTGGCGATGGGAAGCATGAGGCTGCGGCCGAAGCGCTGAAGACCGGCGAGGCCTCCGCCGCCCTTCTTGGTCGCCCCCTCCGCGGTGGTGGAGCTCATCTGGATCCTCCATAGTGGGGTGGTTGACCGGGTTCCGGGGTATTCCGGTCCAACTGCATGGTCACCTGGTAATGATCTCCCCGGTACCAGGACGTGATGTCTTCGATGGGGTCGCCGCCGGCGCTGGAGACCCGACGGAACACGAGCAGGGGGCTGCCGGCGCGCATGCCGAGCAGCCGGGCCGTCTCGCGGTCCGCACCTTCGGCCCAGACCGTCTGCCACGCCCGGTCGGGACGCACGTCGTACGTCTCGGCCAGCTGCGCGTAGATGGACTGGGTCAGATCGAGCTCGAGCAGGCCGGGAGCCCGGCCCGCGTGGTACCAGCCGCGTTCGACGGCCAGTGGCACGCCGTCGGCGTGGCGCAACCGCACCAGGTGGTGCGCGGGTGCGCCCTCGGCCAGGCCGAGCGCGTGCGCCGAGGCGGTGGGCGGCACCTCGGTGGCCGCGGAGACCACCTCGGTCGTCGGGGTCAGCCCCCGCCTCCGCATGTCGTCGGTGAACGACATCAGGTAGAGCTGCAGCTCCATCCGCCGGGCCGCGGTGAACGTGCCCTTGCCGCGGACCCGGGCGAGCAGGCCCTCCTCGACCAGCTTGCCGATCGCCGACCGGACCGTGAGCCGCGACACGCCGTAGCGCTGCGCCAGCTCGCGTTCCGACGGGATCGGCGCGCCCGGCGGGAGCTCGCGCTCCACCGTGCGGCGGAGGATCTCCCGCAGCTGGGCGTGCTTGGGCGTGGGCCCGTTGACGACCCGGTCGGGTGGCGGGACGTGCGCGGCCGCGCTCATCGGCGTCACCCTCCTCGTTCTGCGTTCACCGGGGGACCGGTGCTCGCGTCCGGCCCGGAACATTGGTACGTTCCGGTCTAGACCAATGATCTGATGGGGCAGGATGCTCCGCCGTGCGGACGGGTGTCAACCACCGTTATCCGTTCGTGGCCCGCGGCGGGGTGCATGCCGACGAACGGCGTAGTACAGGTGGACACGCGGTTCGCGTCAGGTTGGGAACAAACAGTGATCAAGGAGACCGCGATGGCGGATGACAGGCCCGAAAAGATCCTCGCGGCACTCGGCGGCGCGGACAATCTCACCGAGGTCGAGGGCTGCATCACGCGGCTGCGCTGCGAGGTCGAGGACATGAGCCTCGTCGACGAGGCGGCGCTGAAGAAGGCCGGCGCGATGGGCGTGGTCAAGATGGGGTCGACGGCCCTGCAGGTGATCGTGGGGCCGGAGGCGGACACGATCGCCAGCGACATCGAGGACCTCCTGTGAGCCTGGAGATCCTCAGCCCGGTCGCCGGGCGCGTGGTGCCGATCACCGAGGTCCCGGACCCGGTGTTCGCGCAGGCCATGGTGGGCCCCGGCATCGCGGTGCAGCCCGCGGGCGGGCGGGCGGACGCGGTCGCGCCGGTCGACGGCACGATCAAGACGCTGCACCCGCACGCCTTCGTCGTCCAGACCGACGAGGGCCAGGCCGTGCTGGTCCACCTCGGCATCGACACGGTGAAGGAGAAGGGCGAGGGCTTCACGCTGCACGTCGTCAAGGACGAGCGCGTGCGGGCCGGCCAGCCGGTCGTCAGCTGGGACCCGGACGCGGTGACCGCGGCGGGCTATTCGGCGATCGTCCCGGTGGTCGCGCTGGACGCCTCGGCGGACGTCCTGTCCGGTTTGGACGCCGAGCGCGACGTCTCGGCCGGCGAGCGGCTGTTCGGCTGGGACGCCTGAGTCGCTTTTGTCACACGGAGGGCCCTTGTGGACGGTGGTCGTCCCCAAGGGCCCTCCTGCGTCCCCCGGCTCGTCAGCCGGTGACGACCTTCCCGTTCTCGACCTTCACCGGCACCGACGGCAGCGGCTTGTTCGCCGGTCCCTGCTTGACCTCGCCGGTGAGCGCGTTGAAGACCGAACCGTGGCAGGGGCAGACGAGGTCGGCGCCCTTCGGGGTGACCGTGCAGCCCTGGTGCGTGCAGATCGCGCTGAACGCGGCGCACGCCGACTCGGACGTCCGGGCCACGATCACGTCGGAGCCGTCCGGGGCCTTGGCCGCCTTCGCCTGCCCGACCGGGACGTCGGCGAGCGCGACCAGCGGCGTCCCGGCGGCGATCGGCGCCTGCGCGGTGCCCGACTTGGCGTCGTCGGAGGATCCGCAGGCGGTGAGCGCGACGGCGCCGACGGCGACACCGGCGACAGTGGCACCGGTGGTCAGGACGGTGCGGCGGGAGTGCAGTTCGGCTGTCATGCCCTCCTAAACGAGATCGACACCCGATCGGTTCAATCCGCCGTGAACCGGATCGGCCCCTGCTCCGTGTATGTACCCGAGTGGGTGTGGAGTGGAGGAACGATCATGGTGGGTTGGGTCTTGCGCATCGTCGTGGCAGCCGCGCTGCTGGGCTCGGCGGGCGTGCACTACTTCCTGTGGACAGAGGACTACCCGGGCATCGTCGGCCCGTTGTTCCTGCTCGACGCGATCGCCGGGCTGGTGCTCGCGATCGCCGTCCTGGCCTGGCGGCACTGGCTGCCGGCGCTGGGCGCGGTGGGGTTCGGCGTCCTGACGCTGGGCGCGTACGTGCTGGCCGCGACGGTCGGGTTCGCCGGGAACCACGACCAGTTCAACAGCCAGCCGGAGTACTGGGGCGTCATCACCGAGGCGGTCTGCATCGTGGGCGGTCTGGCGCTGCTGTTCGTGAAGGACCGGCGCCGCGCGACGGTCTAGGGCCGCGCCGGTGAAGGAAGTCGCCGAAGACGCGCTGATGCGCGCGCTGCACGAGGAGCACGCGGGCGCCCTGTGGTCGTACGCGCTGCACCTGACCTCGGGCGACCGGATCCGGGCCGAGGACGTCGTCCAGGAGACGCTGCTGCGGGCCTGGCGGTCGACGAGGGTGCTGGACCAGTCGCAGGGCTCGGCGCGGGCGTGGCTGTTCACGGTGGCGCGGCGGATCGCCATCGACGGCTGGCGCTCGGCGTCGGCCCGGTCGGAGGTCGTGACGGACCAGCCCCCGGAGCGGCCCGTCGCGGACGGAACGGACCGCGCGGTGCAGGGCTGGCTGGTCGCCGAGGCGCTCGCCGAGCTGTCGGACCGGCACCGGGAGGTGCTGGTGCTGTGCTACTTCCAGGGCTACTCGGTCGCCGACGCGGCGATCCGGCTCGGGGTGGCCGAAGGGACCGTGAAGTCGCGCACGCACTACGCGTTGCGCGCACTCCGCCTGGTGCTGGAGGAAAGGGGGGTGACCCAGTGAGCGAAGACCCGTTCGCGACGTTCGACGCCGCGTACGTGCTCGGGGCGCTGGCCCCCGAAGACCGGCAGCGTTTCGAGCAGCACCTGCGCACGTGCGACCGGTGCGCGGCCTCGGTGCGCGAGCTGGCCGGGCTGCCGGGGCTGCTGGCCAGGGTCGACGCGCCCGCCGTGCTCCCGGACGCCGGCCCGCCGCCGCCCGACCTGCTGCCGTCGGTGCTGCGCCGCGTCCGGCGCGGCCGCCGGATCCGGTTCGCGGTGACGACGGTGTCGGCCGCGGTGGCGGTGTCGGCCTGCGTGGCACTGGGCGTGGTGGCGGCCTGGCCCGCGCCCGCCCCGCCGCCGTCGACCGCGATGACGGCACTGGGCCAGTTCCCGGTCCGCGCGGACGCCCGCCTGGACGCGTTCGAGTGGGGCACCCAGGTGGAGATGTCCTGCAGCTACACGGGCGGCCGCAGCGGCGGCGACTACGTGCTGGTGGCGGTCGCCCGGTCCGGGGAGGAGACGCAGCTGGCGACGTGGAAGGCGGTCCCGGACAACACGGCCCGCATCGTCATCGGCACGGCTTTGCAGCGGTCGGACCTGGCGGCGCTCGAGATCCGCGGGGGGAGCGGGCGGGCGCTGCTCAGGCTGGCGCTGTGAGGGGGCGGGTGGCTCATCCGGGCCGCAGGGGGTCCCGGATGAGCCACCCCGGCCTCACCCCGTGTCGCCGACGCTCCAGGCACGCGAACCGACCCCCCGGGTACGCGAACCGTCCGTCCAGGTCCGCCGGTCGACCGTCCGGCCAGGCGACGTGATCGGGTGCCCCAGCCGCCCGCGATGTCGCCCGCGAGAGTGGTTCCCGGCCGAAAACCCGGCGAACGGTCCCGGGTGCCCTCTTCCCCGGTGCGGGACGACACGGAACACTCTTCGGGCCCGCCCGGCCGCCGTGACAGGATTGAGCCCATGTTGCGCTGGATCACCGCAGGTGAATCGCACGGACCCGCGCTGGCCGCCGTGCTCGAAGGCATGCCCGCCGGCGTCGGCGTCACCACCGCCGACGTCACCGAGCAGCTGGCCCGGCGCCGCCTCGGCTTCGGGCGCAGCCCGCGGATGGGCTTCGAGACCGACCACATCGAGTTCCTCGGCGGCGTGCGCCACGGCCTCACCCAGGGCGGCCCGGTCGCGGTGCAGATCGAGAACGCCGAGTGGCCCAAGTGGGAGCAGGTCATGGCGGCCGACCCGGTCGACCCGCAGGTGCTCGAAGGCCTCGCGCGCAACGAACCCCTCACCCGGCCCCGCCCCGGCCACGCCGACCTGCCCGGCATGCAGAAGTACGGCTTCGACGAGGCCCGCCCCGTCCTCGAGCGCGCCAGCGCCCGCGAGACGGCGTCGCGGACCGCCCTCGGCACCGTCGCCCGGAACTACCTCAAGCAGCTGCTCGGCATCGAGATCCTCAGCCACGTCGTCTCGATCGGCGGCGCGGACGCGCCCGAAGGCCCCCTGCCGGTCGCCGCCGACCTGGCCGCCATCGACGAGAGCCCGGTGCGCGCGTTCAGCCAGGAAGGCACCGACGCGATGGTCGCCGAGGTCGACGCCGTGCGGAAGGCGGGCGACACCGTCGGCGGCGTGATCGAGGTCCTCGCCTACGGCCTCCCGCCGGGCCTCGGCTCCCACGTCCACTGGGACCGCCGGCTCGACGCGCGGCTGGCCGGCGCGCTGATGGGCGTCCAGGCGATGAAGGGCGTCGAGGTCGGCGACGGCTTCACCACCGCCCGCCGCTGGGGCAGCCAGGCGCACGACGAGATCGACCGCGGCACCGGCCCGGTCGGCGTCACCCGCCGGTCCAACCGCGCGGGCGGCCTGGAGGGCGGCATCACCAACGGCGAGCCGCTGCGGGTGCGCGTCGCGATGAAGCCGATCTCGACCGTCCCCAAAGCACTGTCCACTGTGGACGTCCGGACCGGTGAGCCCGCGGTCGCCATCCACCAGCGGTCCGACGTCTGCGCCGTGCCGCGCGCCGGCGTCGTGCTGGAGTCGGTGGTGGCGCTCGTCCTCGCCGACGCCGCGCTGGAGAAGTTCGGCGGCGACTCCCTCGCCGAGAGCAAGCGCAACGCCGAGGCGTACCTCAAGGCCCTCGAGGAGCGGTGGTGAGTCCTCGCGCGGTCATCGTCGGGCCGCCCGGCTCGGGCAAGAGCACGGTCGGGCCGCTGCTGGCGGCCGCGCTCGGGGTCGCGTTCCGGGACAGCGACGACGACATCGTCGCGCACGCCGGACGACCCATCTCCGACATCTTCGCCGAGGACGGGGAAGCCGCCTTCCGGGCGCTGGAAGCGGACGCCGTCGCCACCGCGCTCGCGGAGCACGACGGCGTGCTGTCCCTCGGCGGCGGCGCGCCGCTCACCCCCGCCACGCGGGCCCGGCTGGCCGGGCACACGGTCGTGTTCCTCAACGTCGGCCTCGCCGCCGGCGTGCAGCGCACCGGCCTGTCGAGCGCGCGGCCGTTGCTCGCCGGGGTGAACCCCCGCGCCACCTTCAAGAAACTGCTCGACGAGCGGGTGCCCGTCTACCGCGAGGTCGCCACCGTCGAGGTCGTCACCGACAACCGGACGCCCGCCGAGATCGTCGCGGACCTCGCGGCGGAGCTCGCCGTCCCCGCCGAAGCCAAGGAGTGAGTCACCCCGTGTCCGATCCGGTGCGCATCCCCGTCGCCACCGCCCACCCGTACGACGTCGTGGTCGGGCGCGGCCTGCTCGGTGACCTCACCGCGCACCTGGCCGATGCCTCGAAGATCGCGCTGATCCACCCGCCCACGCTGACCACCACGGCCGAGGCCATCCGTGACGAGCTGAACGCGGCCGGCCTCGACGCGCACCGCGTCGAGATCCCGGACGCCGAGGACGGCAAGGCGCTGACCGTCGCCAGCTTCTGCTGGGAGGTGCTCGGCCGGATCGGGCTGGACCGCCGCGGCGTCGTGGTCGGCCTCGGCGGCGGCGCGGTCACCGACCTCGCCGGGTTCGTCGCGGGCACGTGGATGCGCGGGGTCCGGCTGGTCAACGTGCCGACGACGCTGCTCGGCATGGTCGATGCCGCCGTCGGCGGCAAGACCGGCATCAACACCGAGGCCGGCAAGAACCTCGTCGGGGTGTTCCACGAGCCGAGCGCCGTGTTCGTCGACCTCGCGACGCTGGAGACGCTGCCGCGCAACGAGCTCGTCGCCGGCATGGCCGAGGTCGTGAAGACCGGCTTCATCGCCGACCCGCGGATCCTCGAGCTGGTCGAGGCCGACCCCGCCGCGGCGCTCGACCCCGCCGGTGACGTGCTCGGCGAGCTGGTCCGCCGGTCCATCCGGGTCAAGGCCGACGTCGTGGCCGCCGACCTGCGGGAGTCCGACCTGCGGGAGATCCTCAACTACGGCCACACGCTCGGCCACGCCATCGAGCGCCGCGAGCGGTACCGGTGGCGCCACGGCGCCGCGGTGAGCGTCGGCCTGGTGTTCGCCGCCGAGCTGGCGCGGCTGGCCGGGCGGCTCGACGACGCCACGGCCGAGCGCCACGCGGCCGTGCTGAAACTGCTCGGCCTGCCGACGACCTACGACGCCGACGCGCTGCCCCAGCTGCTGGAAACCATGAAGGGCGACAAGAAGACCCGCTCGGGGGTGCTGCGGTTCGTCGTCCTCGACGCCCTCGGCAAGCCCGGCCGGCTCGAAGGCCCGGACCCGGCGCTGCTCGCGGCCGCGTACTCGGCGATCGCGGCCGACGCCCCGGCGAGCGGCGGGAGCGTGCTGCTGTGAAGGCGTTCGTGTTCAACGGCCCCAACCTCGGGCGGCTCGGCAAGCGGGAGCCGTCGGTCTACGGCTCGACCACCCACGACGACCTCGCGGCGCTGTGCGTCAAGACCGGGGCGGAGCTGGGGATCGAGGTCGAGGTCCGGCAGACCGACCACGAAGGCGAGCTGGTCGGCTGGCTGCACGAAGCCGCCGACGGCGGGCACCCGGTGGTGCTCAACGCCGGCGCGTGGACGCACTACTCGATCGCCGTGCGCGACGCCGCGGCGCAGCTGACCGCGCCGCTGATCGAGCTGCACATCTCGAACGTGCACAAGCGGGAGGCGTTCCGGCACCACAGCGTGCTGTCGGACATCGCGACGGCCGTGATCGCGGGCCTCGGCGTCGACGGCTACCCGCTCGCGCTGCGCTGGCTGGCCGCGCACCCGGGATGAGCCTGCCGTCCCTGACCACGGCCCGGCTGCGGTTGCGGCCACTGGCCGAGGCCGACCGCGAAGCCGTCGTGAAGGTGTTCTCCGACCCGGAGATGAGCCGGTTCTTCGCCGCGGACTTCGCCGACCCGGCGGCGGCGAACGCCATGGTCGACCGGCGGCTGAGCTACCGCGGACCGGCCGGTCAGGGCCACTGGGTGATCGAGCGCGACGGCGAGGTGATCGGCGTCGCGCACCTGCGGCCGTCGCCGGAGCTGCCGGGCGGGGTCGCCGAGCTGGGCTACTACGTCGCGGGCGCGCACGCCGGGCAGGGCCTGGCGACCGAGGCGGCGCAGGCCCTGCTGGACCACGGCCTGCACGCGCTCGGGCTCCCGGCGGTCTGGGCGCTGGTGCACGAGAACAACGCCGCGAGCCGCAAGGTGGCCGCCCGCCTGGGTTTCCTCGACGTAGGCAGCGGCATCCACTACGGCGATTTGCACCGGGTGCTGGTGGCGCTGCCGCCCGTCCGCGGGCGGCCGCACCACATCGAGCTGTGGGTGCCGGACCTCGCCGAGGCCGAGCGGAGCTGGGGCTGGCTGCTCGGCGAGCTCGGCTGGCGCGAGTTCCAGCGCTGGCCCGCGGGAGTCAGCTGGCGGCTCGGCGGGACGTACGTGGTGGTCGAGGCGTCACCGGCCCTGAGCGCGGCGGAGCACGAACGCACCCGGCCGGGGCTGAACCACCTGGCGCTGCAGGTGGGGACCCGGGCGGAAGTCGACGCATTGGTCGCCCGCGCGGGTGACCACGGCTGGCGGGCGCTGTTCGCCGACCGTTATCCGTACGCGGGCGGCGACGCTCATTACGCGGCTTACCTCGAGAACGAGGCGGGCTTCGAGGTCGAGCTGGTCGCGGTCGAGGGGCCACCGAGGGAAACGGCGATCACGCGGTCCGGGTAGGGCCGGGGGCGGGGCCGCGGCCGGGTCGGCTGTTGGCCGGTCCGAGTGGCGCCGCGGGCGGGCCGCTGGCCGGTCGGCTGTCGCCCGGCGCGAGTGGCGCCGCGGGCGGGCCGCTGGCCGGTCGGCTGTCGCCCGGCGCGAGTGGCGCCGGGGGCGGGCCGCTGGCCGGTCGGCTGTTGGCCCGGTCCGAGTGGCGCCGGGGGCGGGGCCGCTGGTCGGTCGGCTGTTGGCCGGTCCGAGTGGCGCCGAGGGGGCGGTCGAGGGGCCTGGTCGGACCGGCTATTGGCCCGGCCGACCGTGCCTGTGGGTGCCCGTGGCAGCCCGCTCGGTCCGCCCGACGCCCCACCTCCACATCCCCCGCCATCCGCCCGCGGAGCGCAGTGAAGCGAAGCCCGCGCACCGGAGGCGCCAGCCGCGGCGCCACCTCCCTTGACCGGCCGATACCCTCGAAACCCCTTGCCCCACCCGCGATCTTGCGCGCGACCGGGGGACCGCCGACCAGGCGTGCCGTCACCCTTACGAGTTAGCTCTCGCTACACTTCGGCGTCGTGCGCCCGTTTCGTCGTGGGGGTCGGCGACCCGCTCGTGCCTTGTTCGCCAGTGTGCTGGCGGGCTTTCTGGTCGCGGGCTGCACGCAGGGTTACGCCCAGCCGCAGGCGGCGGGGGAGCAGCCGGCCATCGCGGGTGGGAAGACCACCTCGGCGCCGCGGCCCTCCGAGGTGAAACTCCCTTCGGGTGACCCTCGGCAGAGTGGTGCCGTGATCGCCGCCGGTGGGGCGGATGCCGTCTACAACTACGGGCCGTCCGTGATGCTCGATCGCGGGCAGACCCGGATGTGGTGGTGCAGCCAGTACGGCGGCGCCGGGCCGGCCGGGGACGACATCCTCTACGCCCAGGCCCAGTCGATGGACGGGCCCTTCACCGGGCCCGGCGGCGGGATCCCGGCGGCCGTCTTCTCCGGCGCGCCCGGCCGGTTCGACGGCATGCACACCTGCGACCCGTCCGTGCTGCGCGTCGGCTCGACCTACTACCGGTACTACACCGGCGCCGCCGGCGACCACGCGCTCGGCAACGCCATCGGGCTCGCGACCAGCCCGGACGGCGTGCACTGGACCCGCGCGGCGGGCGGGAAACCGATCCTCGGGCCGTCGCACGACGTGCACCGCGCGAACGTCTACGGCGCCGGCCAGCCGTCCGTCGTGTACCTCGACGGCTGGTTCTACCTGATGTTCACCGACACCACCGGCCGCGCCGCGGGGTGGAACGGCGCGGGCCAGTTCGTGCTGCGCTCACCCGACCCGGCGTTCGGGGCCGGGGTGCAGGCCCTCGACGTCGGCGGGTTCGTGCCCGTGGCGTCGACGTCCGCGCCGCGTGGCCGCTCGATCGTCGACGGCTTCAGCGCGGACCTGATGTGGGTGGGCGCGCTCGACGCGTTCGCCGTCGCGCACGAGACCGACGCCGGGACGACGCTGACCTTCTGGACCGCGGACTTCACCGAGCACCCGTACCAGCCGGTGGTGCTGGCCGGGCCGTGGAAGGAAGGGCCGGGGCTCGTGCGCCGGGCCGACGGGCACGCGCCGCTGTCGTCGGCCGATCCGTGCGACCGGGTGCCGTTCGACGTCGTGCGCGCCACCGCGCTCGGCGGGGCCGGCGCGCCGACCGACCTGCGGCACTTCGGGCTGGACCTGCTGGGCAGCGGGGCCTGCGCGGACCCCGGCCGGCTGGCCGCGACGTTCGACGGCGTGACGGTGCCGTCGCCGGAACGGACGATGGACCTGGTCCGGGCCGGGCAGCGGATCCGGATCGACCGGCGCGGGGTCGCGGCCGCGCTCGCCGGGGAGCTGCTGGAGAAGGCACCGGCCGCGGTGGCGGCGCTGCCGCTGGCGGCGCGGCTGCGGTCCGGGGCGGAGGCGGTGCTCGCGCCGGGCCGCGGGTTCGGGCTGGTGCTCGACGACCGCCGCCTGTGGCGGGTGCCGGACGCCGGGGTGGTCGCGGGCAACGGCTCGGTGGCGCACCCGCTGACGGACGCGCAGTGGGACGGCCACCCGCGCGGCGCTTCGCTGGCTGGTTGAGGCGCAGACCCGGCGACAGGCGCGGACCCCGGCTACCCGTCAGAGGCGGCACGTTCCTCGCCGGCCGGTTGAGGCGGCGACAGGCGCACCCCTGAGCTACCCGCGGGGTTCCTCGTTCGACGGACGGCGAACCGCGGGCCGGGGACGCGGCCGAGGCCGAGGCCGGGGACGCGGCCGAGGCGCGCTCTCCACAGCCTCCTCCTCATCCTCCGAGTCCGGAGCCTGGGAACGGCCGATCCGCCCGCCGACGAAGAGCCCCAACCCGGCCGGGATGAGCACCAGCAACGCGGAGAACGCCGCGCCGCCCGTGAGTGCGCCACCCAGTTCGGAGACGCCGGTCTGGTCGACGAAGACCGCGCGCCCGATGACGTAGAGGATCCCGGCGACCGGCCCGGCGACGAGGGCGGCGATGAACCACACGCGGCCCCGGTCGGGGAGGCCGCGCCAGGCGTCCAGGGCGCTCCAGAGCGCGGCCGCGCCGACGAGCACGGCGAGCGCGACCGACACGACGAGCGTCTGGTCGGTGGGGTGGTAGACGGCGTACTTGGCGAGGAGGGTGATGGCCGCGCCGTGCAGCACCGCCATCCCGAGTCCGCGAATCACCCAGGCGCTCATCCTGCGGAGTGTAGGCGGCCTACTGGCGAGTCGCTTGACCCGGCGAAGCGGGTCCGCGCGGAACGCGACGAACGTCCGGCCGGCCCCGCACTAGGGTGGGGCCGTGCCCGAAACCCATGGACGACGTCGCGCGGCGCTGCGCGGGCTTCTGACCGAAGCCGGTGTGGACGCGCTGCTGGTCACCGACCTGCTGAACATCCGCTACCTGACCGGGTTCACCGGCTCCAACGCCGCGGTGCTGCTGCACGCCGGCGGCGACGAGCGGACCCTCTTCTGCACCGACGGCCGCTACACCACCCAGTCGGCCGCGGAGGTGCCCGATCTCGAGACCGTCGTCGACCGGGCCAGTGCCGCCGCCCTGGTCGCGAAGGCCGCCAAGGACCGGAAGACCTACGGGCGGGTCGGCTTCGAGAGCCAGCACGTGAGCGTGGAGGAGTACGAGGCCCTCAAGCTGGAGGTCGACCAGCTCGCGCGCACGCCCGGGCTGGTCGAGCAGCTGCGGCTGGTCAAGGACGAAGCCGAGGTCGAGGCGCTGCGGCAGGCGTGCGCGGCGGCGGACCGGGCGCTGGACGACCTCGTCGCCGCCGGCGGGCTGCGGCCCGGGCGGACCGAGCTCGAAGTGGCCCGTGACCTGGAGAACCGGATGCTGGAGCACGGCTCGGCCGAGCCGAGCTTCGCCTCGATCGTGGCCGCCGGCGCGCACTCGGCCATCCCGCACCACCGGCCCACCCACGCCGAGCTGAAGCGCGGCGACTTCCTCAAGCTGGACTTCGGCGCCACCGTCGACGGCTACCACTCGGACATGACCCGCACGTTCGTCCTCGGCGAGCCGGCGGACTGGCAGCGCGAGGTGTACGACCTCGTGCACGCCGCCCAGGCGGCCGGGGTCGACGCCGTCGCGCCCGGCACCGCAGTGTCCGATGTGGACGCCGCGGCCCGGTCGGTGATCGCGGGCGCGGGCCACGGCGAGCACTTCGCGCACGGGCTCGGGCACGGCGTCGGCCTGCAGATCCACGAGGCACCGAGCCTGGCCGCGACGGGCGTCGGTACACTGGCCGCCGGTATGGCGGTCACCGTCGAGCCCGGCGTGTACCTCGCGGGGCGCGGTGGCGTGCGCATCGAGGACACGCTCGTCGTGCGGGCTGGGGAGCCCGAACTCCTCACCCTGAGCACCAAGAACCTCGTGGTCGTCTGACGGCGGCCCCGAACCCCGAAGATCGACACAGGAGACTGCAAGCTCGTGGCCACCACCAACGACCTGAAGAACGGGCTCGTCCTCAACCTCGAGGGCCAGCTGTGGACCGTCACCGCGTTCCAGCACGTCAAGCCGGGCAAGGGCGGTGCCTTCGTGCGCACGACGCTCAAGCACGTGCTCACCGGCAAGGTGGTCGACAAGACGTTCAACGCGGGCACGAAGGTCGACACGGCCACGGTGGACCGCCGGAACATGACCTACCTGTACAAGGACGGCGCCGACTTCGTCTTCATGGACGGCGACACCTACGACCAGATCACGGTCCCGGCCGAGGTCGTCGGCGACAACGCCAACTACATGCTGGAGAACACCGAGGTCCAGGTCGCGGTGCACGAGAACGAGCCGCTGTACGTCGAGCTCCCGACGTCGGTCGAGATCGTCATCCAGCACACCGACCCGGGTCTGCAGGGCGACCGCTCCACCGGCGGCACCAAGCCGGCGACGCTGGAGACCGGCGCGGAGATCCAGGTCCCGCTGTTCCTGTCCACCGGCGAGAAGATCAAGGTCGACACCCGCGACGGCCGTTACCTGGGCCGCGTCTCCAGCTGATGCCGACTTCGAAGCCCCACCCGAACCGCGGCGGCGCGATCAGCCGCCGTCAGGCGCGCCGCCGTGCGGTGGAGATGTTGTACGAGGCCACGCAGCGGGACACCGATGCGGTGACGCTGCTGGCCGACCGGGTCGGCGCGACGGAGGTCGACCCGATCGCGGACTACACGATCAGCCTGGTCGAGGGCGTCACGGCCCGCCGGGCGCAGATCGACGAGCTGCTGGCCGAGCACGCGCAGGGCTGGACGCTGGAGCGGATGCCGAAGGTCGACGTCGCGGTGCTGCGGGTCGGGGTCTACGAGCTGCTCTGGGCCGAGGACGTGCCGGACCCGGTCGCGATCGACGAGGCCGTCGGCCTGGCGAAGGAACTGTCCACGGACGACTCGCCGCGGTTCGTCAACGGCGTCCTGGGCCGGATCGGCACGATCGCCGACCGCCTCCGCGCCGTGCTCTGACGGAAGAACACCCGGGTGCTGGGAGCCCCCCGACGAAGTCAGTGAGCGTCTCCGGTGCCCCACCGGGAACGCTCACTGCGTCGGCCGCAGCACATTCGGCGATCAGTCCTCCTTGGAAGGACGCGCCTCCGGGGGGAGGACACCCCAGTCGATGAGCTGCTCGGTCAGCTCGCCCGGGGTCATGTCGTAGATGATCGCCAGCGACCGCAGGTCCTCGGTGCGGATCGAGAGCACCTTGCCGTTGTAGTCGCCGCGCTGGCTCTGGATGGTCGCCGCGTAGCGGGCCAGCGGGCCCACCTTCTCGGCCGGCAGCTGCTGCAGGCGCTCCAGGTTGATCACGATCTTGGTGGCGGGCTCGGCGCCGGAGGGGACCCGGCCCTCGGGCAGCAGCTCGACCACCGGCACGCCGTAGAAGTCGGCCAGCTCGGCCAGCTTCTGGACGGTGACGGCACGGTCGCCACGCTCGTACGAGCCGACGACGACGGCCTTCCAGCGCCCACCGGACTTCTGCTCGACCCCGTGCAGGGACAGGCCCTGCTGCTGGCGGATCCCGCGGAGCTTGGCCCCGAGCGCCTTGGCGTAATCGCCCATCTGGTCGTTCTCCGTTCTTCACCCCCCTTCCGGTCGGGGTGACCGGTCCAGGGGACTCTTCGAGTCGAATACTCAGAGTAATGGTTACGCATTGTTGTCACCAGGTCAAGCAGGAGCTTGCCGCGGATCACGCCACACCACCCGTAAGGCTGAGCAAAGTGCCTGCTACTGTCGGTGGGAAAGCCCCGACCAGCAGGGGAACAGACGTCCTTTAAGGACCCGTCCGGTGAGGCGGGGAAGGAGTCCGGTTTGTCGTCACGCCCGCGTGACGCGGCTGGTTCGGCCGGGGAGCGCGAGCTCCTGACGGCCGGCGATGTCGCGCGCACGATCGCCCGAATGGCCCATCAGGTCATCGAAAAGACCGCGAACGGTGCGGAGAGCACTACCCCGCCCGTGTTGCTCGGCATCCCGTCCCGCGGCACGCCGCTCGCCGTCCGCCTGGCCGACAAGATCGGCGAGTTCTCCGGCGTCCGCCCGCCGACCGGCGCCCTCGACGTCACCCTCTACCGGGACGACCTCCGCCGCCGCCCGCCGCGCGCGCTCGAGCAGACGCAGCTGCCGCCGGACGGCATCGACAACCGGGTGGTGATCCTGGTCGACGACGTGCTCTTCTCCGGCCGGACCATCCGGGCCGCGCTCGATGCCCTCCGTGATCACGGCCGCCCCCGCGCGGTGCAGCTGGCGGTGCTGGTCGACCGCGGTCACCGCGAGCTGCCGATCCGCGCCGACTACGTGGGCAAGAACGTCCCGACCGCCCGCTCCGAAGGCGTGTCCGTCCTGCTGGCCGAAATCGACGGCCGTGACGCCGTCCTGCTGCGCCCATCGGAAAACGGCCCTGTCGAAGCTGCTGGAGAGGACTCGTGAAGCACCTGCTCGCCACCGACGGCCTGGACCCGGCGGTCGCCACGGCCGTGCTGGACACCGCCGACGAGCTGAAGCACACCCTGCTCGGCCGCGAGGTGAAGAAGCTGCCGACGCTGCGCGGCCGCACGGTGATCACCCTGTTCTACGAGAACTCGACGCGCACCCGGGTGTCGTTCGAGATCGCCGGGAAGTGGATGAGCGCGGACGTGATCAACGTCTCCGCGTCGAGCTCCTCGGTGAACAAGGGGGAGTCCCTGCGGGACACCGCGCTGACGCTGGCCGCCGCGGGCGCCGACTGCGTGATCGTCCGGCACCCGGCCAGCGGCGCCGCCCAACGGCTCTCGGAGTGGCTCGCCGGGCCCGGCACGTCGGTGGTCAACGCCGGCGACGGCACCCACGAGCACCCCACCCAGGCGCTGCTCGACGCGGCGACCCTGCGGGAGCGGCTCGGCTCGCTGAAGGACCGGCGGATCGCGATCGTCGGGGACGTCCTGCACAGCCGCGTCGCCCGCTCGAACATCCACCTGCTCTCCGGCCTCGGCGCGGAGGTGGTGCTCGTCGCGCCGCCGACGCTGCTGCCCTACGGCGTCGAGAGCCTCCCGGTCACCGTCTCGCACGACCTGGACGCCGAGCTGCCCGCGGTCGACGCGGTGATGATGCTGCGCGTCCAGGCCGAACGGATGCACGGCGGGTTCTTCCCGTCTTCACGCGAGTACTCGATCGCGTATGGCCTCTCGGAACGGCGGCTGAAGCTGCTGCCCGACCACGCGGTCGTCCTGCACCCCGGCCCGATGCTGCGCGGGATGGAGATCGCGAGCGCGGTCGCCGACTCCCCGGCCTCGGCCATCACCGAACAGGTCCGCAACGGCGTCCACGTGCGCATGGCGGTCCTCTACCACCTCCTGGCCAGCGAAGGAGCCGCCGCGTGAGCGAGCTTGCGAGTGAACCATTCGACACAGCGCTTGGTGCTCCGCAGGCACCGAGCGTCAGCGAGGTGCGCGCGTGAGCACCGTGATCAAGGGCGCTCGCCCCTACGGCGAAGGCGACCCGGTCGACGTCCTGATCGAGGACGGCGTGATCACCGCGATCGGCGCCGTCGACGTCCCGGAAGACGCCGAAATCATCGAAGCGAACGGCCAGGTGCTCCTCCCCGGCTTCGTCGACCTGCACACCCACCTGCGTGAACCCGGCCGCGAGGACACCGAGACGATCGACTCGGGCTCGGCCGCGGCGGCGCTCGGCGGCTACACCGCGGTGTTCGCCATGGCCAACACCGACCCGGTCGCCGACAACGCCGTGATCGTCGACCACGTGTGGCGGCGCGGGCAGGAGGTCGGCCTGGTCGACGTCCACCCGGTCGGCGCGGTCACCGTCGGGCTCAAGGGCGAGAAGCTCGCCGAGCTGGGCACGATGGCGAACGCGCAGGCGCGGGTCAAGGTGTTCTCCGACGACGGCCTCTGCGTCGCCGACCCGCTGCTCATGCGCCGCGCGCTGGAGTACTCGACCGCGCTCGACGTCGTCATCGCGCAGCACGCCGAGGAGCCGCGGCTGACCGTCGGCGCCCAGGCCCACGAGGGCGAGCGCGCCGCCCGGCTCGGCTACACCGGGTGGCCCGCCGCGGCGGAGGAGTCGATCGTGGCGCGCGACTGCCTGCTGGCCCTGCACGCGAAGGCCCGGCTGCACGTCTGCCACGTCTCCACCGCGGGGACCGCCGACGTGCTGGCCTGGGCCAAGGAGCGCGGCACGAAGGTGTCGGCCGAGGTCACGCCGCACCACCTGCTGCTCACCGACGAACGCCTGGCCACCTACGACCCGGTCAACAAGGTGAACCCGCCGCTGCGCACCGGGTCCGACGCGGCGAAGCTGCGGACCGCGCTGGCCGAAGGCGTCATCGACTGCGTCGCCACCGACCACGCTCCGCACGCGGTGCAGGACAAGGACACCGAGTGGACCGCGGCCCGGCCGGGCATGCTCGGGCTGCAGACGGCCCTGTCGATCGTCACGGAGACGATGGTCCGCACCGGGCTGCTCGACTGGCGCGGCGTCGCCCGCGTGATGAGCGAGCGGCCCGCCGAGATCGGCAACCTGGCCGACCAGGGCCGGCCGATCGCGGTGGGCGAGCCGGCGAACCTGGCCCTGGTCGACCCGGACGCGGAGTGGACCGTCCGGGGCGCGGAGCTCGCCAGCATCGCGGCCAACACCCCGTACGAGGGAATGCGGCTGCCCGGCGTGGTGACCGCGACGCTCCTGCGCGGGCGGATCACCGCGCGGGACGGGAAGGTGGCGTGATGGAGCGCTTCTGGCTGGTGCTGGCGATCGTCGCCTTCTTCCTGCTCTGCCTCTGGGGCATGTACGTCGGCTGGCGGCGCAAGGCGCGCTCGCAGAGCGTGCAGGTGCCCCCGTTCCCCGCTATCCCCGAAGACGCGGGCGAGGCGCTGCTGGAGTCCACCGGCGTCTACGTCGCCACGACGTTCGCGCGGGAGTGGCAGAACCGCGTGGTCACCCGCGGCGCGGGGCTGCGCACCGGCGCGGTCTGGCGGCTGCACGACGGCGGCGTCGCGGTCGAACGCGGGGGAGCGCCCGACTTCTGGATCCCGCGCGACGCCGTCACCGGGGTCCGGCGCGACTCGAAGATCGCCGGGAAGGTGATGGGCACGGACGCGCTGCTGGTGCTCACCTGGCGGCTCGGCGACACCGAGCTCGACACCGGCTTCCGCGGCGACGACCTCGACGGCTATCCACAGTGGATCGAACAGCTCAAGATCAAGGGAGGTGCCCAGTGAACGCGCGCGCTCAGGCCGCACTGGTGCTCGAAGACGGCCGGGTGTTCCGCGGCGCTGCCTACGGCGCGCAGGGGCGGACCCTCGGCGAGGCGGTGTTCTGCACCGGCATGACCGGCTACCAGGAGACGCTGACCGACCCGTCCTACCACGGGCAGATCGTGGTGCAGACCGCGCCGCAGATCGGCAACACCGGCTGGAACGACGAGGACGACGAGTCCTCGAAGATCTGGGTCAACGGCTACGTGGTGCGCGACCCCGCGCGCACGCCGTCCAACTGGCGCTCGAAGCGCACGCTCGACGACGAACTGGTGCGCCAGGGGATCGTCGGCATCGCCGAGGTCGACACCCGCTCGCTGACCCGCCACCTGCGCGAGCTCGGCGCGATGCGCGCCGGGGTGTTCTCCGGCGACGCGCTGGGCACGGTCGACGACATGGTCGCCGAGGTCCTGGCGAGTCCGAAGATGGAAGGCGCCGACCTGGCCGGCCAGGTCACCACGCCCAAGCCGTACGTCGTCTCGCCCGAGGGGGAGACGCGGTTCCGGGTGGTCGCGCTGGACCTGGGCATCAAGTCCAACACCCCGCGCCAGATGATCAAACGTGGCATCGAGGTGCACGTCCTGCCCTCGACGTCGAGCTTGGACGAGCTCCTGGCGGTCGAACCGGACGGCGTCTTCCTCTCCAACGGCCCCGGCGACCCCGCCACGACGACGCACGCCACCGAGCTGACCAAGCAGGTCCTGGGCCGCGAGATCCCGCTGTTCGGCATCTGCTTCGGCAACCAGGTCCTCGGCCGCGCGCTCGGCCTGGGGACGTACAAGATGCGCTACGGCCACCGCGGCATCAACATCCCGGTGATCGACGTCGCCACGAAGTCGGTGGCGATCACCGCGCAGAACCACGGCTTCGCCCTCGAAGGCGAGCCCGGGCAGCGCTTCGAGTCGCCGTTCGGCGCGGCCCAGGTCAGCCACTACTGCGCGAACGACGGCGCGGTCGAGGGCCTGCGGGCGTTCGACGTGCCGGCGTTCTCGGTCCAGTACCACCCCGAAGCCGCGGCCGGCCCGCACGACGCGGCCCCCCTGTTCGACGATTTCGTTTCGCTCATGGAGAAGAAGGCCTGATGCCGAAGAGGACGGACATCCAGCACGTGCTGGTGATCGGCTCCGGGCCGATCGTGATCGGGCAGGCGGCGGAGTTCGACTACTCCGGCACCCAGGCCTGCCGGGTGCTGCGCAGCGAAGGCCTGCGCGTCTCCCTGGTGAACTCGAACCCGGCCACCATCATGACCGACCCCGAGTTCGCCGACGCGACCTACATCGAGCCGGTCACGCCGGACTTCGTCGAGAAGGTCATCGCGGCGGAGCGGCCGGACGCGCTGCTCGCGACGCTCGGCGGGCAGACCGCGCTCAACTGCGCGGTCGCGCTGCACGAGCGCGGCGTGCTCGACAAGTACGGCGTCGAGCTGATCGGCGCCGACATCGACGCCATCCAGCGCGGCGAGGACCGGCAGAAGTTCAAGGACATCGTCCGCACGGTCGGCGCCGAGGTCCCGCGAAGCCGCGTCTGCCACGACATGGCCGAGGTCCGCGAGACGGTCGAGGACCTGGGCCTGCCGGTCGTCATCCGGCCGTCGTTCACCATGGGCGGGCTCGGCTCGGGCATGGCGCACACGCCGCAGGAGCTGGAGCGGCTGGCCTCCAGCGGCCTCGCCGAGTCGCCGGTCACCGAGGTGCTCATCGAGGAGAGCGTGCTCGGCTGGAAGGAGTACGAGCTCGAGCTGATGCGCGACAAGCACGACAACGTCGTGGTCGTCTGCTCGATCGAGAACATCGACGCGATGGGCGTGCACACCGGCGACTCCGTCACCGTCGCGCCGACGATGACGCTCACCGACCGCGAGTACCAGGTGATGCGCGACGTCGGCATCGCGGTGCTGCGCGAGGTCGGCGTCGACACCGGTGGCTGCAACATCCAGTTCGCGATCAACCCGGCCGACGGCCGGATGGTCGTCATCGAGATGAACCCGCGGGTGTCGCGTTCGAGCGCGCTGGCGTCGAAGGCCACCGGCTTCCCGATCGCCAAGATCGCCGCGAAGCTCGCCATCGGCTACACGCTCGACGAGATCCAGAACGACATCACCGGCGAGACGCCGGCGGCGTTCGAGCCCACTTTGGACTACGTCGTCGTGAAGATGCCGCGGTTCGCCTTCGAGAAGTTCCCGGGCGCGGACCCGACGCTGACCACGACGATGAAGAGCGTCGGCGAAGCGATGTCGTTCGGCCGCAGCTTCCCCGAGGCACTCGGCAAGGTGATGCGGTCGATCGAGACCAAGGCGACCGGCTTCTGGACGCTCCCGGACCCCGATGGCGCGACCCTGGAGTCCACTTTGGACGCCCTGCGCACGCCGCACGAAGGCCGGCTGTACGAAGTGGAACTCGCGCTGCGGCTCGGCGCCACCGTCGAGCAGGTCCACGAAGCGAGTGGCATCGACCCGTGGTTCATCGACCAGATCGCCTACATCGGCGAGGTCGGCGCCGAGGTCCGCGACGCGCCCGTCCTCGACGGCGAGCTGCTGCGCCGCGCCAAGCGCACGGGTCTTTCGGACCGCCAGATCGCTGCGCTGCGGCCGGAACTGGCCGGCGAGGACGGCGTCCGCACCCTCCGCCACCGCCTCGGCGTGCGGCCGGTGTTCAAGACCGTCGACACCTGCGCGGCCGAGTTCGCCGCCAAGACGCCGTACCACTACTCGGCTTACGAGTCCGATCCCGACGCGCAGTCCGAAGTGGCCGTTCAGTCGGACAAGCCGAAGGTGCTCATCCTGGGCAGCGGCCCGAACCGGATCGGGCAGGGCATCGAGTTCGACTACTCCTGCGTGCACGCGGCGATCGCGTTGCGCGAGGCCGGGTTCGAGGCCGTCATGGTCAACTGCAACCCGGAAACCGTGTCCACCGACTACGACACGTCCGACCGGCTGTACTTCGAGCCGCTGTCCTTCGAGGACGTCCTCGAGGTCGTGCACGCCGAGCAGGCGTCCGGCACGGTCGCCGGCGTCATCGTCCAGCTCGGCGGCCAGACCCCGCTGGGCCTGGCGAAGCGGCTCGCCGACGCCGGGGTGCCGGTGGTCGGCACCCCGCCGGAGGCGATCCACCTGGCCGAGGACCGCGGCGCGTTCGGTGAAGTGCTCACCGACGCCGGGCTGCCCGCACCGCGCTACGGCACGGCGACGTCGTTCGAGGGCGCGAAGCGGATCGCCGACGAGATCGGCTACCCGGTCCTCGTCCGCCCGTCGTACGTGCTCGGCGGCCGCGGCATGGAGATCGTCTACGACGAGGAGACCCTGGCCGGCTACATCGGCCGCGCCACCGAGATCACCCCCGAGCACCCCGTGCTCGTGGACCGGTTCCTCGACGACGCCATCGAGATCGACGTCGACGCGCTGTTCGACGGCGAGGAGCTCTACCTCGGCGGCGTCATGGAGCACATCGAGGAGGCCGGCATCCACTCCGGCGACTCGTCGTGCGCGCTGCCGCCGATCACGCTCGGGCACACCGACCTGCAGGCCGTCCGGCGCTCGACCGAGGCGATCGCGCGCGGCGTCGGCGTGCGCGGGCTGCTGAACGTCCAGTACGCGCTCAAGGACGACGTCCTCTACGTCCTGGAGGCCAACCCGCGCGCGTCGCGGACGGTGCCGTTCGTGTCGAAGGCGACGGCGGTGCCGCTGGCCAAGGCCGCCGCGCTGATCATGACCGGCTCCACGATCAAGGACCTGCGGACGAGCGGCGTCCTCCCGGCCGAGGGCGACGGCGGGCAGCTGCCGGCCGACTCGCCGGTCGCGGTGAAGGAGGCCGTGCTGCCCTTCCACCGCTTCCGCACCCCCGAAGGCCACGGCGTCGACTCGCTGCTGGGCCCGGAGATGAAGTCCACCGGCGAGGTGATGGGCGTCGACGTCTCCTTCGGCAAGGCGTTCGCCAAGTCGCAGAGCGGCGCGTACGGTTCGCTGCCGACGTCCGGGCGGGTGTTCGTCTCGGTGGCCAACCGCGACAAGCGCTCGCTGGTGTTCCCGGTGAAGCGGCTGGCGGACCTCGGCTTCGAGATCCTCGCCACGTCCGGCACCGCGGAAGTGCTGCGGCGCAACGGGGTCGCCTGCACCGTGGTGCGCAAGCACTACGAGGGCTCGACCGAGGCCGAGCCGAACATCGTGGACGTCATCCTGAACGGCGACGTCGACATGGTGATCAACACCCCGTACGGGAACAGCGGTCCGCGCATCGACGGCTACGAAATCCGCACCGCGGCGGTGTCGCGCGACATCCCGTGCGTGACCACCGTGCAGGGCGCCGCGGCGGCCGTGCACGGCATCGAAGCGCTCATCCGGGGCGACATCGGGGTCAAGTCGCTGCAGGAGCTCCAGGCGGCGCTGAAGGCGAAGTCGTGAGCACGCCGGAGCGGTTCGGGGCGCGGCTGGCGAAGGCCGTCGCGGCCCGGGGCCCGCTGTGCGCCGGGATCGACCCCCACCCGGGCCTCATCGAGGCCTGGGGACTCCCGGTGGACGTCTCGGGCCTGGAACGGTTCGCGCTGTCCGCCACGGAGGTCCTGGCGGCGCACACGGCGATCGTGAAGCCGCAGTCGGCGTTCTTCGAAGCGTTCGGCGCCGGCGGCGTCCGGGTGCTGGAACGGGTTGTCGAGACCGCGCGCGAAGCGGGCGCGCTCGTGCTGCTGGACGTCAAGCGCGGCGACATCGGCTCCACGATGGCGGCCTACACGGCCGCGTACGTGGCCGAGGGCGCGGCGATCGCGGCCGACGCGATCACCGTTTCGCCGTACCTCGGGTTCGGCTCTTTGGCCCAATGCGCCGAAACGGCGGTGGCCGCGGGGCGCGGCGTCTTCGTGCTCGCCCGGACGTCCAACCCGGAAGCGGCCGCCGTGCAGAACGCCCGGCTGCCCGACGGGCGCACCGTGGCGCAGGCGATCGTCGATTCCGCGGCGGCGCTCAACGACGAAGCCGTGCCGCTCGGCGATGTGGGTGTCGTCGTCGGGGCCACAGTTCCGCCAGGAGAGCTCGACCTCTCACGGCTGAACGGTCCCGTGCTGGCGCCCGGTTTCGGGGCCCAGGGGGCCACTGTGGCCGATTTGCGGGCGGTCTTCGGCCAGGGTCTGCCGGGTGTGCTGCCCGCGTCGTCCCGTGACCTCCTGCGTCACGGACCGGAGCAAGCCGCTTTGCGCCAAGCGGTCGAACGTGTCGCCGAAGTGCTGGCCGACCCGCAGGAAAACGGCCAATAGCAGGGCCCGGAACCGGCCCCCACCAGGCACCCCCGCATTGTGGCCGGTGCTCACGGGTGGGTACCGTCGCGTCACCCACCCAGTTTTGAGAACTACCGGAGGAAAACGTGGCACTTCCCCAGCTGACAGAGGAACAGCGCGCTGCGGCGCTGGAGAAGGCCGCCGCCGCCCGCCGCATCCGTGCTGAGCTGAAGGAGCGGCTGAAGCGGGGCGGTACCACTCTGGTCGACGTGCTGAAGCAGGCCGAGGAGAACGAAGTCCTCGGCAAGATGAAGGTTTCGGCTCTGCTCGAGGCCCTCCCGGGCGTCGGCAAGGTCCGCGCGCAGCAGACCATGGAACGACTGGAGATCGCCCCCAGCCGTCGCCTTCGCGGCCTCGGCGACCGGCAGCGCAAGGCGCTGCTGGCCGAGTTCAGCGGCGAGTGAACGGCGCCGGTCGTGACTACCCGGTGAACCGGGGCGCCGACCGCGGCAGTGAGCCGGTGACGGGGGACTTCTCCCGGCACCGGCTCACCGTCGTATCGGGGCCTTCGGGGGTCGGGAAGTCGAGTGTGGTGGGCGAGCTGCGGAAGCTGGAGCCCGAAATCTACTTCAGCGTCTCGGTCACCACGCGCCAGCCGCGCCCCGGCGAGATCGACGGGGCGCACTACCACTTCGTCGACCGGGCGGAGTTCGACGCCATGGCCGCCGACGGCCGGCTGCTGGAGTGGGCCGAGTTCGCCGGCAACCGCTACGGCACCCCGCGCGAGCCGGTCGAGAAGGCCCTCGCCGAAGGCCGCCCGGCCGTCCTGGAGATCGAACTGCAGGGCGCGCGCCAGGTCCGCGCGGCCATGCCGGAGGCCCGGCTGGTGATGCTGATGCCGCCGTCGTGGGACGAGCTGGTCGGCAGGCTCACCGGGCGCGGCACCGAAAACGAGGCCGCCGTGAAGGCCCGGCTGGCCGAAGCGGAGCGCGAGCTGGCCGCCGCCGGCGAGTTCGACCACCGCGTCGTCAACGCCGACGTGCGGGAGGCCGCCGAGCACTTGCTAAACTTGATTACTGATCAGTCTTCCGACGAATCGGAGCACCACGCGTGACCACCCAGGTAACCCTGACCGAAGAGCTCGAGGGCATCACCAACCCCCCGATCGACGACCTGCTCGAGAAGGTCAGCTCGAAGTACGCGCTGGTGATCTACTCGGCCAAGCGTGCCCGCCAGATCAACGACTACTACGCCCAGCTGGGCGAGGGCCTGCTGGAGTACGTCGGCCCGCTGGTCGAGCCGGGCCCGCGCGAGAAGCCGCTCTCGATCGCGCTGCGCGAGATCCACGGCGGCCTGCTCGAGCACACCGAGGGTGAGTAAACCCCGCGTCGTCCTGGGCGTGGGCGGCGGGATCGCCGCCTACAAGGCCTGTGAGGTCCTGCGCGGGCTGACCGAGTCCGGTCACGACGTCCGCGTGGTCCCCACCGAAGCCGCGCTGAACTTCGTCGGCGCGGCGACCTTCGAAGCCCTCTCCGGGCACCCCGTGCACACGGGGGTGTTCACCGAGGTGCCCGAGGTCCAGCACGTCCGCGTCGGCAAGGAGGCCGACCTGGTCCTGGTCGTCCCGGCCACGGCGAACCTCCTCGCCAAGGCCGCCCACGGCCTGGCGGACGACCTGCTGACGAACACCCTGCTCACCGCCCGGTGCCCGGTCGCCTTCTTCCCGGCGATGCACACGGAGATGTGGGAGCACCCCGCGACCCGCGCCAACGTGGCCCTGCTGCGCTCGCGCGGGTCGATCGTCACCGAGCCGGACTCCGGCCGCCTCACCGGTGTCGACACCGGCAAGGGGCGCCTGGCGAACCCGGCCGAGATCGTCGACCTCGCCCGGCTGCTCCTGGCCCGCCCGGACGCCCTCCCGCGGGACCTCGAAGGCATCCGCGTGGTCGTGTCGGCGGGCGGCACCCGCGAGCCCCTCGACCCGGTGCGCTTCCTGGGCAACCGCTCGTCCGGCAAGCAGGGCTACGCGCTGGCCCGCGTCGCCGCCCAGCGCGGCGCCGAGGTCACGCTGGTCACCGCGCACACGGTCGCCCTGCCGGACCCGGCGGGCGCGGTGGTTTCGCACGTTTCGACGGCGGAGGAGCTGCGGCAGGCCGTCCACGCCGCGGCCGAGACCGCCGACGTCGTCGTGATGGCCGCCGCCGTCGCCGACTTCCGGCCGGCGAACCGGGCCGACCACAAGATCAAGAAGTCCGACGACCAGCCGGACCCGGTCATCACGCTCGACCGCAACGCCGACATCCTCGCCGAACTGGTGCGCAACCGGCGGCCCGGTCAGGTCGTCGTCGGGTTCGCCGCCGAAACCGGCGACGAGCACGGCAGCGTCCTCGACCACGCCCGCGTCAAGCTCAAGCGCAAGGGCGCCGACCTGCTGATGGTCAACGCGGTCGGCGACGGCAAGGCGTTCGGCACCGAGGACAACTCGGGCTGGCTGCTCGGCTCGGACGGCACCGAAATCTCCATTCCCCTCGGCGCGAAGGCTGAACTGGCGTCCACGTTGTGGGACGCTGTTGTGAGCTTCATGAAGCGTTGACCGTCCCCCGAGCGATAGTCAGTACGCTTGCACAGGTAAGGGGTGCCTAACCCACCGGGCATCCGACGACTAGGTGAGGAAGTGACGGCCACCGTGACCGCGTCCAGCAGCAGATTGTTCACCTCGGAGTCGGTGACTGAAGGGCACCCCGACAAGATTTGCGACGCCATCAGCGACTCGATCCTCGACGGGCTGTTGTCGAAGGACCCCCGCAGCCGCGTCGCGGTCGAGACCCTGATCACCACCGGCCAGGTCCACGTGGCCGGCGAGGTGACCACGGAGGCGTACGCCGACATCCCCACCATCGTCCGCGACGTCATCCTCAAGATCGGGTACGACTCTTCCGCCAAGGGCTTCGACGGCAACTCCTGCGGCGTCAACGTCGCGATCGGTTCGCAGTCGCCCGACATCGCCCAGGGCGTCGACACCGCGTACGAGTCGCGGGTCGAGTCGGACGAGGACGAGATCAACCGCCAGGGCGCCGGCGACCAGGGCCTGATGTTCGGCTACGCCTGCTCGGACACCCCCGAGCTGATGCCGCTGCCGATCGCGCTGGCCCACCGCCTCTCGCGCCGGCTGACCGGGGTCCGCAAGGACGGCGTGCTGCCGTACCTGCGCCCGGACGGCAAGACCCAGGTGACCATCGAGTACGCCGGTGACCAGCCGGTGCGGCTGGACACCGTCGTCGTCTCCTCGCAGCACGCCGACGGCATCGACCTCGAGCGGATGCTCAGCGTCGACGTCAAGGAGCACGTCGTCGGCCCCGAGCTCGAGGGCCTGGGCATCGACACGTCGAACGCGCGGCTGCTGGTCAACCCGACCGGCCGCTTCGTCATCGGCGGCCCGATGGGCGACGCCGGCCTGACCGGCCGCAAGATCATCGTCGACACCTACGGCGGCATGGCCCGCCACGGCGGCGGCGCGTTCTCCGGGAAGGACCCGTCCAAGGTCGACCGCTCGGCGGCGTACGCGATGCGCTGGGTGGCCAAGAACGTCGTCGCGGCGGGGCTCGCCTCGCGGACCGAGGTGCAGGTCGCCTACGCGATCGGCAAGGCGGCCCCGGTCGGCCTGTTCGTCGAGACGTTCGGGACCGAGACGGTCGACCCGTCGAAGATCCAGCAGGCCATCACGGAGGTCTTCGACCTGCGGCCGGCCGCGATCATCCGCGACCTCGACCTGCTGCGCCCGATCTACGCCCCGACGGCGGCGTACGGCCACTTCGGCCGTCCCGAGCTGGACCTCCCCTGGGAGAGCACGGTCCGCGCCGAGGCCCTGAAGGCCGCGGCGGGCGCCTGACGCACGCGAACACCGGAAGGCCGTCCCCGACGCCGGGGGCGGCCTTTCCGGCGTCCGGCCCCGATCCGGTGACGGGGGGCCTTCCTGGCGTCGGGGGTGTCGGTGGGGTCTGGTAGAGATCACGGCGTGAGCAGTTCCGAGCCCGCTGCCCTCTGGGACCTCCCGGAGGGGCCGCCCGCCGCCCCGGCGGCGCCGTCGCGTGCCCGGAAGCCGAAGGCGCCGAAGCCGGGCCACAAGGCCAAGGGCGCCCAGCAGCCCGCGCCCGAGCGGCCGGTCGCGCGGATCGTCGTCGACATCCCCCTGGCGCACCTGGACCGCACCTTCGACTACCTCGTGCCGGAGAAGCTGCACGAAACCGCCGTGCCGGGCTGCCGGGTGCGCGTCCGGTTCGCCGGGCAGCTCGTCGACGGCTACCTGGTCGAGCGCGGCGAGACCAGCGACTACGGCAGCAAGCTGGCGTTCCTCGACCGCGTCACCTCCGCCGAGCCGGTGCTGACGCCGTCGCTGCACGCGCTGTGCCGGTCGGTCGCCGACCGCTACGGCGGCACGCTCTCGGACGTCCTGCGGCTCGCGATCCCGCCGCGGCACGCGAAGGTCGAGGGGGAGCCGCCGGTGGCGGCCGCGGCGCTCCCGGAGGCGCCGGACAGCACGGCCTGGGCGCGCTACCAGCGCGGTCCGGCGTTCCTGGAGGCCCTCGCCGAGGGCAAGCCCGCGAACGCCGTCTGGCAGGCCCTGCCGGGCGAGGACTGGCCGCGCCGGCTGGCCGAGGCGGCCGGGTCGGTGGCGGCCGCGGGGCGCGGCGCGGTGCTGGTGGTGCCGGACCACCGCGACCTGACCCGGGTGTACGAGGCCTGCGCTTCGGTTGTCGGCGAGGAAGCCGTGGTGGCGCTGATCGCCGGGCTCGGGCCCGCCGAGCGCTACCGGCGCTGGCTGGCCGTGCTGCGCGGCGCGGTGCGGGTGGTGGTCGGCACGCGGGCGGCGATGTTCGCGCCGGTCCACGACCCCGGCCTGTTCGTCGTCTGGGACGACGGCGACGACCTGCACCTCGACCAGCACGCGCCGTACCCGCACGTCCGGGACGTGCTGATGGACCGGGCTCACGCGGCGAAGGCGTCCCTGCTGGTCGGCGGCTTCGCCCGGACGGCCGAGGCGCAGCTGCTGGTCGAGTCGGGCTGGGCCGCGCCGGTGCTCGCGGACCGCGCGACGCTGCGGGCCGCGGCCCCCCGCGTCACGCCGGTCGGCGAGGACTTCGACGTCGCCCGTGACGAGGCCGCCCGCGTCGCCCGGCTGCCCGCGGTGGCGTTCGAGGCCGCGCGCCAGGCGTTCGCGGCGGGCCACCCGACGCTGGTGCAGGTGCCGCGGCGCGGGTACGTGCCCGGCCTGGCCTGCGGCAACTGCCGCACGCCCGCGCACTGCCGCCGCTGCGCCGGGCCACTGGCCCTGCCCGGCGGCTCGGTCGACGGGCAGCCGAAACCACCGGCGTGCCGCTGGTGCGGCGTCCCGGAGACGGCGTTCCGCTGCCCGGCGTGCGCTTCGGTCCGGCTGCGCGCGGTGATCGTCGGCGCGAAGCGGACGGCAGAGGAGCTCGGCCGCGCGTTCCCCGGCGTCCCGGTCCGCACGTCCGGAGCGGCGGAGGTCCTGGAATCGGTGCCGGGCAAACCGGCACTGGTGGTCTGCACCCCGGGAGCGGAACCGGTGGCCGAGGGCGGCTACGGCGCAGCGCTGCTCCTGGACGGCTGGGCATTGCTGGGCCGCCAGGATTTGCGGGCGGGGGAGGAGACGTTGCGCCGCTGGATGGCCGCGGCGGCGCTGGTGCGCCCATCGTCATCGGGTGGTCGTGTCATCGTCGGCGCGGAAGCCGGCCTGGCGGTGGTCCAGGCCCTGGTCCGCTGGGACCCGGCGTGGCACGCGGGCCAGGAGCTGGCGGAGCGCCGCGAACTGGGCTTCCCCCCGGCCATGCGGATGGCGAGCGTGGAGGGAAGTCCCGACGCGGTGGCGGGCTTCCTGTCGGACCTGCCGCTGCCTTCGTCCGGTGAAGTCCTCGGCCCGGTCCCGATCGGCGAGGTCGACGAAGAGGGCAACGCGGAGCGGGAAAGGGCGTTGGTCCGGGTCTCGCGCTCCGACGGAAAGGCCCTGTCGTCGGCGATTCACGCTGCCGCAGCTCGGCGGGATGCGAAGAAGGCCACCGAGCCGATCCGCATCCAGCTGGATCCGCTGGAGCTCATCTAGCGATCCGGCGCTTCCCCTGGCAGGGAAGCGCCGGATCTGTAGCTGGGCCCGGGTGCCGCAGCCGGAGTAGTCCCACTCCTGCCCGGCGCGATTTTCCGGCGTGCGCGCGGGATCCGCCGGATCAGCGGCCCAACACCGTGCCGGGCAAGGATTCCACCGCGGCGCGCGGGGATTCCGTGGCCTGCGGCGCGGCTCCCGGCCGGGAACCCCCGGCGGCGGCCGTCGTCAACGCGACCACCTGGGCCGCGATCGTCTGGCGCCTGGCTTCGAACGCCGCGTCCGTCAATGCCGCCGGGTCCGCCGGTTGGCCCAGGACCGGGGTGTGCAGGTGGCCGCCCGCCACCGAAGTCAGACCCAAGCCCAGTCGCACCCGGTTCGCGCGGAACATCGACTCGTTCGAGAAGTCGCCGTAGTAGGTACTTTTGAATCATGGAGCTCACGGACGTTGATGCCGCAGCGTATGAACGAGTCTCGAAGGACACGAGTGGCCGGGAACGGTCGCCCGAGGAGCAGCATGACCGCCACCTCGAGACGTGCCGGCGCTTCGGCTGGCGCCTCCAACTGCCGACATACCGCGAGGTGGGCTCGGCTTCGAAGCATCAGCGCAAGGCGCGCGCGAAGTTCGACAAGCTCATCGCGGATCTGAGGAGCGGTGCGTTCACCGCCCGCGTTCTGATGCTCTACTCGTCGTCGCGTGGGTCAAGGAAACGGAAGAGTGGCTTGAATTGATCAATCTATGTGACATGCGTCACGTAGTCTTCTGGGTTGATCAGCACGACCGCATCTACGATCCGCGTAAGCCTCGTGACCGAAAGTCACTGATTGATGACGCTTCGAAGGCCGAGCTGGACGTCGCTGAGATGTCGCTGCAGATTCGCCGGACAACGGCCTCTTCGGCGCGTGCAGGCTTGCCGCATGGTCGGATCCTGTTTGGTTACCGCCGCGTATACGACGAGCGGACAAAGCAGTTGGTCGTCCAGGAGCCTGACCCGGCGGAAGCGCCGATCGTTCAGGAGATGTACCGGCGAGTGAAGAAGGGGCATCACCTCAAGGCTATCGCGCGCGACCTCAACGAGCGGGGTCTTCGCAGGCGGGGTGGTGGGGAGTGGGTTCCGCAGAACATAGGACTGATGCTTCTTCGGGAGTGCTACATCGGACTGAGGGTGCACGACCCCGCGCGGAAGAGCGCTTATCACCCGCTGACGCCAAGCGCGTCTGTTGTCGAGGGTCAGGGGGAGGGTCTAATCAGTCCTGCGGATTTCTATGCCGTGAGGAATATCTTGCGAGATCAAGCTCGGCTGACGAATGAACATCCCGGAGCGATAATTCACCGACCCGGCCCGGTTCGACGTTGACCGCCTGGTGCCGCTCGGCGAAGCCGCCCGCACCGGAACCCGCGGCTGGACCAGCGCGCAGTGCGAGCGCGTAACACGCACCTAAGCATGACGGAGGCGAAACAGCGAGAGGTCATATCCGCTGCCGACCAGGCTGCTCGACCGCTCACGGCCGTCGGGCCCCCGGAACGTCATGCCAACGACATAGTCGTTGGATACGTAGGCGCCCTCGACGGGATACTGGTCGCCGTGTGCCTTGATCTTCTTCGATTGCTGGTTTGCGAGGTATTGGGCCAGGCTGCCGCGGCTGCCGGTGCCCGCGCCGCCAATCTCTGTGCCCAGCGCATCCCTAAGATCGGGATGCGCCTCGTCGACGTGAATCGCGAGCCGGTACGCGGTCACGAACGGCCGGCCAAAATGATGTCCTTCGGGATGGGCGACCGTGAACTGGTCAAGGGCCTCGCACACCTTGTCCAGCACCGCCTGGCTCGTCCACACAGTGTCGTTCAATCCACACCCCTCAACCGAGTCGTACCCCACAGTCGCTAGCAGCCGATGCGCTGTTACGCCGCGCCCCTCACGGTGCGACAGCTAGGCGACGACTCCAGTGAGGCCGTGGTCCGACGAGCGTCACGTCGCTCTTCGTCGCGTTCGCTACGCCGTCAACCCCACCGGCCCGTCGCCACGTCGACCAACATCGGTGGGCCATGCGCGCCACGAGCGCTGCGCTGCCGGGCTACGCCGATAGGACGGTCCTGAATCGTGGCGTGACGTCCGTGCCAAGTCGTGCGCCTCTGATGGTCGGGATGCGATGCCCGTTGACGTGCGGGGAGTGCCTGCCGGCCGCCTCGATGTCAGCTGCCGGCACTTCACGGGCCCACAGCAGGTCGTAGGTCGAACTGTCGAACGCGATCAGGACGGCGACGTCGAAGTCGAACGTTCGGAAAACCGAGAAGATCGCCCCCGCACGAGTGCTCGGACCGACGGCTCTGGCCTTCACCTGAATCCGGCGCCCGTCCCCGGCGTGCAGGTCGTAGGACTTCACCGAGTTGGCCGCCAGTTCACCTCCGTAGACCCGAGCAGCGAGGTATTCGGCATAGTCACCCAACGGCGCGTTCCCGGTCCTCACCACACCTCGCCGGCGCAACTCATCCAGGATCGACGCATAGAGTCCCAGCAGGTCGGGAACAGACGCTCGCTCGAGGCTGTCGAAGTCCATGTCGGGACACTACGCGCCGCGCCAGCCTGCTTGAGCAGCGAACAGCGCACGCTGACTCGCCAGTAAACTCGATGCTGTAACTGCGTCGCCACCTGAAGCGACTATCTGCTCGTAACAGGTTTGAGGGGAGGTGACCGGTGCAGTATCGGGCCAGTTGGCAAGCGCTAGCCGTGACCTATGTTGTCGTCGCGGGCTGCAGCTCTACCTTGCGATCGCCACCGGCGCACACTGGGCTTGGGTTCTCGCCGCGACCTGCACTGCGACCGCGACCGGATTCGGCGTCGCCACGATCCGGCAGACACAAAGCGTGACGAACGCCGTTGAGCCCGTCCGCCCGGCCACAGCTACAGCGGCGCGCACGCTGAAAATCGGCGAGCCGAAACGCAAACATGGCTGACGACAACACTGACCGCCACCGCCAGCGAGCACGCAAAGCCCGCTCGATCATGTACCTGGGTGTGTTCGCGGTAATACTCGGTGGGCTCTTTTGGGTCTTCGGGACGCCGATAAGCCCAATCTCGGTACCGCAACAGTTCAGACCATTTGTAGCTGAGATCCCGATAATTCTGGGCGCAGGCGGCCTGTTTCTGATCGTACTCGCTGGACGCCGGATTCGGTCAGCATTGTACCTCATCGCGTATGGCCCTCTACGCACCGAGCCGCAGTTGCGCAGGCCGATCCGGTCGATGCGGTGGTGGATGATCTTGCTGGCGATCGGTGGCGTGGCGGGGGCGACGTGGGCGGCTTCTCTCTGGTTGCTGCGCGAAGCTGATGCAGCACCCATCCGCGCGACTGCTCGACTCGACGCCATCAAGACATCGATGACCGTCGCCGCTGGCCTCGGGGCTGGTCTGGCACTTGCGCTCACCGCGCGGCGCCAGTGGCTGGCCGAGCGCGCGCAAGGGCACACCGAGGACGACGCAGCGGATCGTAGGGTCACCGAGCTCTACACGATGGCTGTCGAACAGCTGGGCTCAAACAACGCCGCAGTTCGTGTCGGCGGCCTGTACGCGCTGGAACGTCTCGCGCAGGACAACAGAGGGCACCGACAGACCATTGTCGAGGTCATCTGCGGCTATCTTCGGATCAGCGACAGCGCGGACGAGCGAAGTCCCAACTCGACACCAGCTGCAGATGCACCACCCTACGACGGCGAAAACGCCACTATCAGCTCGTCTCTTGGTCGTAACGGCGTTGAGGTCGCCGAGTTGCAAGTCAGGCTGACAGCGCAGCGTATTTTGACCACTCATTTGCAACCGGACAGAGGCTGGGCCGATCGACCTGCTAACCCGAAGTTCTGGTCCAACATCGATCTCGACCTTCGTGGCGCCAACCTTGTTGACTTCGACCTCCACAACTGTCAGCTGGCAAACGCCGACTTTCGCGACGCCACCTTCACGGGTACCACCGACTTCGGCGGCACGCGGTTCGAACGACGTGCAGATTTTAGCAATTCTGAGTTCTGCGACGCTGCCGACTTCAGCCTGGCAGAGTTCCTCTGGCATGTCAGCTTCAATGGAACAGAATTCGCCGACGCAACCAGCTTCGATTGGGCCGAATTCGCGGGACGCGCAGATTTCGACGGCGGCAAATTTCGGCACCTCGCCAACTTTGACCGCGCGCACTTCGACCGGAAAGTCACGTTCGAAGGGGCGACATTCTTTATGGAAACAAACTTCAACCAGGCGCAGTTCAAGGAATCGGCGTCCTTTCTTGACGTGACCTTCCTGGGTGACGTTGTCTTCACGGCCGCACAGCTCATACGACAAGACAACGGGACTGGTCCCGACTTCCGTCACGCACGATTCGGTCGAGGAGTCCGCCTCGATGACAACACGTCGTCGCACCTGACGAAACTCGACCGGGCACCAGCATGGATACGCACCTGCCTCCAAAGTGCAGCAGCCCGCGTGGACGCACCCGACACAGACGCTCGGATCTGGTTTCCCGGCTGGGACGTCAGCACGGCAAGCGCGCAGCAGCAGGACGACATGCCGGGAACATGGCGCTACCTGGAATCCAGCTACGGCGATAACACGCTTATGCAGACACCCCCTGGTGAGTAAACATGTTCAGAGTTCACCGCACGCAAGTCGGCGAAGGCGGTGTGGTGGGCAAGGTGTTGAGTCCAGAGGACGGCGCGGCCCTCTTCGAGGAGGCCTAGTACTGCAACGGCACTCGGCATGCGTGTCGTAGGGCCCGGACGGCGCGGGGGACCTCACAGGCGAGGGTTCGGCCCGCCGCAACGGCCACTGGGCCTCGATGACACACCGGGCCAGACGCAGTCTCCCGGTCGGGGTCAGGGGTGCGTTAGCGTGGGTCACGAGGGCCTCCAGGTTGCCGGTGCAGATGTCGCAATCCACGCCGAACCCGGAGGCCCTCCCTCACGCCAAGATCATCCGATCACGTGTCGCTACGTTCGTAGCTTCCCGGGCAGTACACCTAGTCGTTGGCGGCGTTGCAGGCCACGGCCGCGTGGTCGGCTGAGACCTCGATCGCGAGTAGCGCGATGTAGCAGGCCAGAGTGCCCGGACTGCCGCCGGTCTGCCCGGTGTTGCAAGCCGCGCGCACCTTCGGGCCGACCTGGTAGTGCTGTGCGCGCAAGTACTCTTGGCATTTCGCGGAACTGGCCTGAGCCGGCTCGGCGACGGTCGTGCACAGCGCGATTGCGATCGCCGACGCTGCCGCCGACGTCAGCAGGCGGCGCGCCGCCACGCGGAATGGTTTCGGCTTCAAAATGTGTCCTCACTGACAGGGATCGAGTGGTCGGAAACAGCCCGACGTCGGCGGACGACGGCGTCAGTTCGTGTAATAGTAGAAGTAATACCCCTTTTCGGTGTGATAACAGCCGGAAGACGGTTCGACCGGGTATCCGCCCGATTTCCTCAGTTGCTTGGTGATATTGCATGTGTTTCCGTTGGTGAAGTACCCGGTGAACTCCCAGTGGGCATCGTTTGTCGAGGCTGGCTGGTTCACGGAAGTGCGCGGCGCTGGATCCGCGATTGCGGGCGCGGCCGTGCTCCAGGCCAGGAACATGGCGAGGATGGGGGCGACCGCGGCGCTCTTGTTCAGGTGCATGATTCACTCGGCTTCCTTGATGGAATTACGCTGGGTTGTCATTGATGGCGAAGGCGCGTCACGGGTATCCGCCGAGGGAGTGCCGTGCACCGGTGTTGTCGATCGCTTGACCGGGATAGATGTAAAAGGGACTACCATGGCAACTGGAGTCGGGGAACAGCTTCTGAATGACCTGAGTCCGGTTGTAGGCGGAGTAGCCGCGCAGGTACGTGTCGGAACAGCTTCCCGGACCAACCGCGAAAAGTTCGATGTGAACACCGGTCCCGGCCGTACCGGTCCACACACAGATCCTCCCCACGGGACAGTCGCTGTAGCCCTGCGGCTGGAAAGCGGCTGCCGTGTACGAGTAGGGTGCCGAACGCGAACCGGCAGCGTTTGCCGGTGTCGCGCCCAGCAATAACGCGGCGGCCGCCGACACGCCCAGTGTGGCCACTGTCTTCCGGTACTTCATCGTTTCCCTTTCCGATCGATGGTTGTCCTGCGCGCACAGGTGTCTTCCTGCGTGCACAACTGGAGATGCCAAGGCGCCGTCGTCGGTCAGTGCATCCCACGACTCTCGGAGCTGTGGTGCGGCGTCGGTGCGAAGCCTCCACCGCCAGCGCCTCGGTTCTGCATCACGAATGCACAATCCGGGCAGTCCGCCGCCGTTCGAGTGAATCACGGTGAACGTGCGCGCCACGACGAAGCAGGCCGTGCTATGCCGGTGGAGCGAGAAGGGGGTGACTCGCTGATCGAACTACGGTTCCTGGGCGCGGTGACCGCGACCGTGGACGGCACACCGGTCGACTTGGGGCCGGCGCGGCAACGATGTGTCCTGGCCGCGCTGGCGATTGACGTCGGCCAAGTCGTCTCGGTGGATCGGCTCGTCCAGCGGGTGTGGAACGGCGAACCACCGGAGCAGGCACGGCGAGTGGTGGTGAACTACCTGTCCCGCCTCCGCAGGAAACTGGCTGGCGGCGCCGCCATCGTCCGTTCATCAGGCGGGTACCGCCTGCGGACCGAACCGCACACCGTCGACGTCCACCGGTTTCGGGAGCTGCGGTCCCGTGCGCGAGGAACCGGCGAGCGTCAGGTGGCGGCTCTCTTGGGAGAAGCGCTGTCCTTGTGGCGGGGAGAGGCCCTCGCCGGCTTGGCCGGTGAGTGGGCCACGGCCGAACGGGCGCAACTGGAGCGGGAACGCCGAGATGCCGGCAACGAGCTCGTCGACGCCCGGCTCGCGCTGGGGCACGGCGAGGACCTCGTTCCGGTGCTCGCCGCCCGCACCGCCGAGGAGCCGCTGGACGAGCGGCTGGCCGCCCAGTACCTGTTGGCCCTCCACCGGGCCGGGCGGTCCGCGGACGCGCTGGCCCATTTCCACCGGATTCGAAGCCGGCTGGCCGAGGAGCTCGGCATCGACCCCGGTGACGCGCTGAAAACCCTGCACCAGCAGATCCTCGAGGACGAACCGGCGCTGACGGCGGCCGGCGATGCACGCGACGCCACAACTGCGGTGGTACCGAGACAACTTCCGGCGGTGCCCTCGCCCTTCGTCGGGCGTACCCAAGAACTGGAGCGCCTCGACGCCGTGCTGGCCGACGGCCGCGGGGCCGCCGTCGTCATCTCCGCCATCGCCGGTGCGGGCGGTATGGGCAAGACCTGCCTCGCCCTGCGCTGGGCGCACCGTCACGCCGCCGAGTTCGTCGACGGCCAGCTCTTCGTCAACTTGCGAGGCTTCAGTCCCGGCGGCCAGCCGATGGACCCGGCAGTGGCCGTGCGCGGATTCCTCGACGCCCTCGGCGTTGAGCCGGGCCGGATGCCCGCCGACACGCAGGCACAAGCAGCCCTGTTCCGCAGCTTGGTGGCAGGCAGGCGAATGCTGGTGGTCCTCGACAACGCCGCCGACACCGCACAGGTCGTGCCGTTGCTGCCGGGCAGCGGGTCCTGCACGGTGATCGTCACCAGCCGGACCCAGCTTCCCGGCCTGCTTACCGGGCACGGCGCCCGGCACCTGGCACTGGATGTCCTGTCCGACGCCGAGGCCGTCGCACTGCTCACCGACCGGCTCGGCCGCCCGCGCATCAATGCGGAGCAGGCCGCGGTCGCCGGACTGATCGAGTTCTGCGGCGGCTTCCCGTTGGCGCTCGGCATCGTCGCGAGTCAAGCTGCCACGCGACCGCACGCACCGCTCGGCAGTGTTGTCGCCGAGCTGCGCGAGGCGGGTCTGAGTGCGCTCGACGGCGTCGAGCCCGCCGCCGGCCTTCCCGCCGTGCTGTCGTGGTCGGTCCGGGCACTGACCTCCGAGCAGGCCACCGCGTTCGCGCTGCTGGGGATCGCACCCGGCCCCGACATCGAGCTACCCGCCGCCGCGGCCCTCATCGGTTGTGCGCCTAACGCGTGCCGCACCGTCCTGCGCGTTCTCGAGCAGTCGTCGCTGCTCGCCCGGGACGCTCGCGGCCGCTACCGGATGCACGACCTCATCCGCCGGTACGCCGCCGAGAGGGCCGGAGACCTGCGCGAAGACGTGCGGCAGGACGCGATCCGGCGAGTCCTCGACCACTACGGCCACACCGCGTTCGCCGCCGACCGCTGTCTGGTGCCGTACCGCCACCCCATCGTCCTCGACCCCGCCGTGCCCGGCGCCCGTCCGCACCGGCCTTCCGACGACAAGGCAGCCATGGCGTGGTTCGCCGCGGAATACGTCAACCTGCTTTCCGCCCAGCAGACCGCAGTCGCGCACCGCAGGCACACGTCGGCCTGGCAGTTCGCCTGGGTGCTGACCACTTTCCAGCACCGGGCGGGGCACCTCCACGACCACCTCGCCGTGTGGCAAATCGCGGGGGAAAGCATCGCGGCCCGGCCCGGTGGTTCCACCGACAGCCTGGTGCTGCGGCTTCTCGGCGGTGCCTGCGCCGAATGCGGACGCTATGACGAGGCCGTGCGGCACCTCGACGAAGCCCACAGCCTCGCGGTGCACCACGGCGACGACGTCGCCCACGCCTACGCTCACCGGACCCTCGCCTGGACGTGGACCCGGCGCGGCAACGATCGGCTCGCCGCGAAACACGCCGCCGACGCGCTTGAGCTGTTTCGCAGCCTCGGCCGCCCGGTGTGGGAGGCGGAAGCCCTCAACGCGCTGGGGTGGTATACCGCCCGGCTCGGTGGCCACGACGAGGCCCTGAAGCATTGCCTGGCCGCGCTGGATCTGTTCCGCGCCAACCACGACCCGTCCGGCGAGGCGGCCACCCTCGACAGCCTCGGCTATATCTACGATCAACTCGGTCACCACCGCGAGGCCGTCGAGTACTACGAGCGGGCCGTGTGGGTGCTGCGTGAGCTCGGCTATTCCTACGAAATCGCCAACACGCTCACCAACCTCGGCCATCCCCATGCAGCCCTCGGTGATGTCCGGCGGGCTCGCGCGGCCTGGCGTGAAGCGCAGGAACTCTATCGGCGCCAGGGGCGATCGGACCAGGTCGAGCGGGTGCGGTGCCTGCTGGATACGCTCGGAGAGCAAGTTCTGACAACGCGCTGACGCTGACCAGGGCCGCAGCGGCTCAGACGAGGCGCCGCAGGCCGCACGAACGAGTGTTGCTCGCTGTTGGTGGTGACTCGCTCGTCGACCAGGCGTGGCGCAGTCATGTCCGCTTGTCCGCCCTGGGCCGGAGTGATCGGATGGCGCGCAGGATTCCCGCGGATTTTCGATCCGCCCGGCGGTCCGGAGTACTGCCGCTGCATATCAGCCGAACGTGTGCCTTTCTGCAGGAACCGCACGCGCCGAGCCCATCACCGGCTCGACCTCGGCGGCCTGTCGTGGTGTGTCAGTGGCCAGTGGATCTGGCCCGCAGTCACTTGAGGTGGCCCGTAGGTGGCACACGGTCAAAGGACCTGGCCCGACCTCGTCTTCAGTAGCGTCCGTCGACCTCGTTCACGATCGGTGTCCTGTCCGGGAACCTGGCGGGGTCCGGGGCTGGGTTGCCGGGCGGTGGTGGCCGGACGGGCAGTGCTGGATCACCGCGTCGCCTGCGTCAGTGACATGACGGCGGAGGTTCGGAAAACGGTTGACCGGGCGGAAAAATTATCGGTATGAACTATGGAGCTTGATGGACGCTTGGCCGGCACGGCACGACTGGCGCTGGCTGACGGCGTGTCGATCCTCGACCCGGAGTCGGCAGTGTTCGAGGCAATGCTGGCCGGGTAATCAGCGAGCCGGAAGCGCCGGGACGGGATCCCGCCCCGGCGAGCACGCCGGCTCCTCGCACCTCAGAGAGTCGCTGATGGATCGAGGAAAAGGTGGTAAACACCGGTCTGACCGACCCAGCCACTCGCGAACACCCGCGTGGTCCAGGTCTGGGTTGCCCCGAAACACACCGACCACGAGTTCGCGGCCACTCCCGACCGGGCGCACTGCCATTGGCCGATGATGGCACTTGACGACATGAACAGCTCCGCCAGCGCTTCGATGCCATAGGAGGTGGCGCGGTTATTGCGCACGATCACGGCCGCCTGGACGCTGCGGTGATCCGTCGACCTGATCGCGCAGACCTGCGCCTTGATACCGGAGACGACGTCCGCGGTCGGGCCGCATCGCCACGTGCTGGCACTCGAGGTGATCGGGTTGGTGTTGCCGTACGGATGCCAGCTACCGGGCGGGATGGCCGCGGACGCGATACCGGCAGCTGCCAGGCTCATCCCGAGAAACGCGACGACGGCGACGATCAGACCCCTGAACATTCGTGAAACTCGCATAGCTGTCCCTTCGCAACGCACATTGATCGAACACCATCAAGAATGATCGTCGGCCGCTATCGCCGGACAGCCGCACCCCGTCAGCACGAAACTGCGGACCGCCGGACTGAAATTACCCCAGGAGGTGCCGGGAATCATCCATGAATCAGGCACCGTGCACCGGGTGTCCGAGTAGAGGTTGAGCCGATATCCGCTGACATTGGAGACCGACCTGGCCGAGGCCAGGTTGAAGAAGGTGTGGCACCTGCCGACCGACGAGCCGTGGCTTTCGAAAGTTCCGGTGAAATTGATCCCGCTCCAATAGCAGGTGTTGATCGCCCCAGAGACACACTGACTGCTCGCGACCGCGGTACTCGCATTCGCCGGCCCCGAAAAGCAGAACGCGGAGGCGATCGCAACAGCGACCACGGACGCACTTTTCATTCGACTCGATATCATCCCACAGTCTCCTCTTGTCTGCGATTGTCCGTTTCCCCATTCGGTCACCCGAGGCGCAGTGGCCAGGGTTACCGAGCCTCGCGGGTTACGCCGCCCGCGGCGACGATCGACGTACCGAGAGCGGTACGGCGGTAGAGCACGCTGCGCCCGTCACGGTTCGCGATGACCAGACCGTTGCCACGCAAAACGGACAGATGCGTGCTGATTCCGCCCGGGCTGGTGTCGAGCAGGCGGGCGATCTGCGTCGTCGAGCGGGGTACCGCCAGCACGCGCAGGATACGGGCCCGGGTCGAACCGATCAGCGCGGCCAAGGCGTCCTCGCTCGGCTTCACCGGCCCGTCATCGGCCCAGGCCCGCCCGATCTCGTGGACCGGGTAGTGCAGCTGCACCGTTTCGGGAGAGCGGTCGACCACGACCAGCCGGGGCCAGGCGAAGACCGAGGGCACCAGGGTGATCGACGCGCTCGCCACGCCCGTGCAGGCGTGATGCCCCTTGGCGATGGTGAGCCGTCGGCCGTCCACCCGCACTTCGGGATGCAGGTCGGCGAAGACGCCGTACAGGCCATCCTGGAGCGCACGTTCGGATCGGCGGGCGATTTCGGTGTCCAAGGCCGCGCGCAAGCGGGGGCGCACCGGCGTGAGCACTTGCTCGTCGAAGCGGCGCAGGGCCCGCACCAGGCGTGCCTTGCCGGTCTTGCCGCGCAGTGGCGCCGGCACCGGATCGGGTGTCCACGCCTGCGCCAGCTCCCTGCCGTAGTCGGCCACGGACATGGCGCCGAGCTGGGTCAGCTGGTGCTCGAGGGTGATGTCACGATCCAGGCTGACCGGGTACAGGAAGTCGGGAACGAGTCCGCTCGCCGGGGCCGCCAGCCGCAGCACCCGCAAATCCTCCCCCGCCACCTCGCCGGGGACGTGGCGCAGCCACGGCCGCACCATTGGCGCCGCCTGAGGGTCGTCGAGCGCCCGCAGGCCGCAAGCCACCTCACCCAGCGGCGAGAACCCCAGCCGGGTCGCTCCCAGTGTCTCGACACTCAGCCCGAACTCGATCACGCGCTCGCCCCCCCAGCCGCCCCGTCAGCCCGTGAGCACGCCCCCCGGCGTGGTCAACCGCTCACGGGCACCAGCATCCACGCGTGAACGCCCCACGCCAAATGATTCGCGCACCGCTGAATGGTTCGCCGCCGATACTCGGCCACCTTGCTGCATTTTGTTGCGCTTGTCCGGTTTTACCGTGCGCCGACCTGACCTCGTTCACCTGCCGGCGGCCGGCCCAGGGCCGCCGGACCTGGACATCGACGGCATCAACGGCACCCGGTATCGGGCCGGATCCGCGGGCGGCGCGAACTCTTTCGCGGTGGCTACCACCCCCGATAGCCTGGCTGCTCGACCGCCGGGCAAAGGAGCCTCGTGACTTCAGCAGGGCACGCGCCGGACATTGACGCCGAGGTGACGCTGGGGAAGCCAGTCGTGTGTCGAGTGCGTCACTCGCGATGGTATGTCGACGGTGGTGGTTTCCCGGGCGCTCACGTCGCCCAGCCGCAGTGTGTCGGCGGTCCGGAACTGCCGTTCACTGACGAGCCGAGGTGCCCAGGCAAGTCGAACAAGTGATCGCTATCGACGAATATTGCACGGTCGAATATGTGCATCACCCGGCACGCCGACACCGTCACGGGGCGGGCGAGTGGGGGCGTGACTCCAGGCCAGAGCTGCCTGCCAGGCCGCGATCAGAGCTTCGTCGTCGGCAAAGGTGGGGTCGGCGCCGAGCGGAACCCAGGTCTGCTCGACGACCGCGCCGGCCTCGATCCGCGCGACGGCGATTCCGGAGTAGCGCAGGACCTCGCTGTCCGGCTCCGTGGTGGTGGTGACCGCGCGGCTGGCGGCGACCAGCTGTACCTGGCGTTCGCTCGACACCGTCCACGCTCCTCGGGACATTGTTGACAGGAATTCCGCGCCGGGAACCTGGTGGGTAGCAGGTTGTTCCTCGCGGCCGCCCGGAAACGCACGGAGGCAAGCGGGGAAGCGTGGTGTGGGGGTGGTGGCGGCCGGAGAGCTGTGCGTTCAACTGTCCGGCAGCCGGCTCAGAGGGCATACCTGCCGGTCAACGTCTATCGCTTGCGATTCCAGCCGACGCGGTGTTGAAAGGTGGCTTCGTCGTTGAATCGGTGATGGATCAGCCGAAGGTGCGGGACGGCGGCAGTGTCGGGGGAGGAAAGCTGTCGCCGTCCCGCATCCGCGGCGCGTGCCGCAAGTCCAGAGTCGAACGAGCTGCCCCCGCCGTTACCCCGGCGTCGCGATCGTGGGCCGACGTCGGCCCACGGTTGCTCGCCCCTTCTCTTGTCGGCCGCGGTGGTCTGTGAAAGCTGGTGGAGGTGGGGCCGGGCTCGCCCCCTACGCGAGCCCGGCACACCGCTTTCCCCTGGTGCCGCCCTCCGCCGCCCCGGCCGCAGGTGAGAGTGGCGGCTCGCACATCGCCGCGGTCCTCCTGCCGTACCTGGCCGGCAGGCCCGTCACCTTCATCTGCTTCCCTGACGGGGTCGGCGTCGGCAAGCAGCAGTTCTTCGAGAAGAACGTCCCCCAAGGCGCCCTCGACTGCCTGTCGACGGTACGGCTTCCCAGTACTGGCACCCGTTCCGGCCGCGGTGAAGGTGTTGTCGAGTACGCGCTGCTGGAGGAGTTGGCGGGGCTGGTGTGGGCGGCGAACATGGCCGCGCTCGAGCTGCACGTCCCGCAATGGCAGATCGACGCCAAGGGCGGCGGCGGGCGCCGGACCGGCGGTGTCCGACCTCGAACCTGGGCCCGGGGCCTCGATCGTGGACTGCTGCCGGGTCGCCGAACTCCTCGATGCGGACGGGCTCACCGCGTTCGCGAAGACGTCCGGGTCAAAGGGGGATGCAGCTGTAAGCGGCGGTCAGTACTCGTGACCCTGCTGCGCCGTCGGCTTACGCCAAGAGCCTCGCTCAGCAGTTGGCCCGCGAGACTCCGGAGTCGGTCACGGCGGTCATGGCGAAGAACCAGCGCACCGGTCGGGTGTTTATCGACTGGTCCCAGAACAGCCCGGCCAAGACCACCATTGCCCCGTACTCGCTGCGCGGCCGCGACCGCCCGACCGTTTCCACGCCGATCACCTGGGCCGAAGTCGAGTCCTGCATGCACGTCAGTCAGCTGACCTTCGCCGCCGATGACGTCCTGGACCGCGTGGAGAAGCTCGGCGATCTCCTCGCCGACCTCCGGGGCACCAAGGGGCCGCTGCCAGCCCGGTAACGCCTGTGCTGGGGTCAGTCGAGGAGTCCTGCGAGGAGGTAGGGCTCGGCGGCAAACGGGGGGCATTTTGCCGCCGAGCCGAACTGCCGTGATCGAGTCGGTCGGGGGCGTGCCGGATCGATCACCTCAGCACCAGACAAGAGGACCGGGGCCGATCGTAATGACGCGACGTCGGAGATCACCGAGATGGGTGACGCGCCGGTGCCCGGAGCCCGGCAGGACATCGGCCCCCGAACCCTGCCGAGCATCCCGGGCACCGACCGCCCTCTTCTACCAGTGTCCGGTACGGCAGACGCATCGCCCGGCGGCGACGTCGCCCGAACGCGGTGTGGATTCCACCCGGCCGTGACGAGGGCGGGACTCGCACGACTTGCTTGACGAGACCGGCGCGCGGCGCGGAGCTACCTTCCGCCGGCGGCCTGGTCGACTCGGGGCCGGTGCGCGAGAACGTCTGCCGCCGGTTCGTCGGTCCACCGCCGCAGGAGCTGATGCCGGCTCGGCTAATCTGCCTCCCTGACGTCGACCGCCTGCGGCAGCCAGCAGGGAAGAACTCGGGAGCGAACGTGACGGTGAACGTCGAACCCAGAGCTCGCGGCCGCACGGAAGCCACCGCTGATGACGCGGCTGAGGGACAGTGGCCTCGACCGCGGACCCGGTGCGCCGCCGATCTCCACCACACCGGAGCCCCGCTGCCGCAGCGCCCCGCGAGCCGCCCGCAACCGTGGCTGGCCGACAGCGGCCCGGGCACACGCGGGGCCGGCTGGGATCCCTGGAAGTTCGACAGTCACCGAGCCGGACGCATGCGCGCCGAGGACCTGTGCCAGCTCTGCGGAACGCCGCGGACGGACACCGTGTATGTGCTCGCCCCCGTCGAGCAGATCGACACGATGGTCGAGATGTACGGCGGCGCCGTGTGTTCGCTGCGGTGCGCTCGGCTGACCGCGGCGGTGTGTCCGCACTACACGACTGCCGGCTCACCGATCGCCATCTATGCCGTTCCCCGACACGAGCGCGTCGACCTGGTCGGCTGCGACCTGGATAACGATGACGAGTACGACGTCGCCGATCTCGACCCGATCGCAGTCGTGACGGCGACCCGAGGGGCCGGACGGTGACATGCGCGCAACGCCGGGCGTACCAGCTCTCCCGTCGCGGGCTAGTTGGCGAAGCGAACCCATTGATTTTCGTGTTGCTCGACCTGACCGGAGCTGACGTCGGGTGAGGTGATGAAGAAGCGTGGAGTGCTGGAACTCAGGTCGACGAACACGAGAAGGTCTGCGCCGGTGACGTCCTGGTTCCCGGCGCGACGCATCGGGCGCTTCTGTGCCGTGCGCCTGGCCAGCACGCGAGCCTTCTTGCCGTTGATCGTCAGCCACCAGCGGCGCTCGTCGACTGCCAGGTCGACGGGGAAGTCGGTACGGCGAGTCGCTTCACCAGCCGCGAAGTAGCAGGCGGCGTCGTTGAGCCGGTCATTGGCCAGGTCGGAAAAGTCCATCTGGCAACCCTAGGCGTGAGGCCGACTCGAAGGGAACAGCCTTCCCCGCCCTTATACACAGCCTCTGAGTGCTTGGCTTCTGCGCAAACGTCGGCAAGAACATGCCATGACCGTCGCCACCTGGGAGGACGTCAACCCGGACCGGCGCAGTCCACATTGATCTACCAGTTCTGAGGCTGCCGCCGGCAGGTCTTTCTACCTGGCAAATACAACGGCTGTGGCCCCGGCGCAGGGGCTTCCTGGGGCTTGCCCGCAGCTGCTTTCATCCAGGTGGGTTGCGGAGCTAAACGTCGGCGTGTCCGGGCAGGAATGTGATTGTCCAGTGCTCGAGTCCCGTGGGATTGGGATCGTCGAGCGGCGGTGTGAACGTGGCGGGGGACACGAGTAGGCGTCGCGTGACGACGACGTGGCGTTGGCCGGAGACCGGCACGGCGAATTGGGTTTCGGGTTGCACGTAGTCGGGGTTCTCGAAACTGCAGCCCCTTGTCGGTCAAGGCGAAAGAGCCGCTATGGCTGCGGACACGCGGGTCGTCCACAGGATCCGGCGCTTCGAACGGTCCGGCGATGAATTCCATGTTGACGGTGACGATGTGAGACTGGAAGGCGCTGGCGAAGGCGATGCCGTTGGGTCCGAACGCGCAGATGTCACCGGTGTCGAGCAGGCCGTCGACGAGGGCGGCGGGGAGTTCGGTGCCGGCGGGGGTGACGTTGGCGAGGAAGAACGGGCCGGGATAGACGGCGACGGTGCGGTGGACCCGCTGGATCACGGTCATGGGGTGCACGCTAGCAGGGGTGCTAAGCGAACCCGGCTGTTCGCGCACCACCCCTTCGGTTCGTGAATAGATGCCGGTTCTGCGCGAGGTCGCGGATGACCTGGCTGCCACCGTCGCCCTGATCGTCGTCGAGGGCGCCGAAGCGGTCGCCGTCGCCGTGGTGGAACCGGCCAACGCGACTACCGCATTACCTACCGCCAGGGCAGTCGCCATCACCTCGACGGTGGCTTCGCCGGATACGCCTTGCGGCAACGGGCATGCGTTGGCGAATGCAGTAGTTAGGAGGGGCGTTCTGCGTCCGCGATCTCTTTCAGCAGCAGGGTGAGGGTCGCGAGCTTTTCGGGGCCGAGCAGGTCTTCTATCCAGCGGCTCGCTTCTTGCGCCTGCTGACGGCCGAGGGCCGCCCGCTCCCGCCCGGCGGGGGTGAGGGTGATCAGCGCACGGCGGCGATTCTGTGGATCCGTGGTCTTGGTGACGAGGCCGCGGGCGAGCAGTCGGTCGAGCAGTGTGGTGATCGTCGAGCGGTCCACGGCCGCGAGCGTGCCGAGCGTCGTCTGATCGAGCTCGCCGCGCTCGTCCAAGACCTGCAGCACAGCGAACTGGACCGGTGTGAGGTCCTTGCCAGTCTGCTGCCAGAGGGCATTCACCGTCTGCGACGCGCGCCTGAGCTGGTGGGCCATGCCGTCAGCCAGCACGCCGTCGTATCGAGCTCCGGTCACCATCGTGCCAGCTTACCGTCCGTGCACTGTGATTTGGTGCACGAACAGTCCGATCACTGCGGGTTCAAGTTAGATTGTCTGTGTACGGAATAACCGTGTACGGAAGGTGGTGGTTTCGGTGCCACGTCGGGTGATCGTGGGTATGACGGGCGCGACCGGCGCTGTTCTCGGGGTCGAGTTGCTTCGTCGGCTGCGGGACCTGCCGGATGTGGAGACGCATCTCGTGCTGTCGCAATGGGCCAGAGCGACGGTCCATCTGGAGACGGATCTCACTGCGCGCGAGGTCACCAGGCTCGCGGACGTCACCTACTCCGCGAACGACCAGGGCGCGGCGATCTCGTCCGGCTCTTTCCCGGTGGAAGCGATGGCGATCGTCCCCTGCAGCATGAAGACGCTGGCGGGGATCCGGACCGGATATGCGGAGGGACTCATCGCCCGCGCCGCCGACGTGACATTGAAGGAGCGGCGGCGGCTGATCGTGGTGCCTCGCGAGACTCCGTTGAGCGAGATCCACCTGGACAACATGCTTGCGCTCGCCCGGATGGGAGCGCGGATCGTGCCCCCAATGCCGGCCTTTTACAGCCGTCCGGCGTCCATCACCGAGCTCGTCGAGCACGTGGTGGTTCGCATCCTCGACCAGCTCGGCTTTCCTGTTGCCTCCGCGCAGCGCTGGACCGGCATGGTGACCACCACGAAACTGACAGGAGTGGCGAACGAATGAGCCGGAGCACCGATCTGCGGGCGTATCTCGCCGCGCTCGACGAACTGGGCGATCTCGACCACGTTTCGCGGGTCGTCGACGCGAATCTCGAAGCCGCGGCCATCGCTCGGCGTTCCACCGAACTACGCCGGCCGGCCCCCCTTTTTGAGCGCATCGCGGGGTTCGGCGAAGGAGTTCGCATGGTTGCCGCCCCGGGTGCCCTTTCGAGCTTGCCCGGGTACCCGCTGGCGCGGGTGGCTATGTCTGTCGGTCTGCCTGCGACGACCAGTGCGGCGGAACTGGTGGAACACTTCCGGCAGGCTCGCTACCGCACGCCGCTTCCGCCGCGGCTCGTACCAGCCGATACGGCCCCGTGCAAGGAGCACGTCCTTCGCGGGGAGCAGGCCAGGCTCGACCGGTTTCCCATTCCGGTCGTGCACTCGGGCGACGGCGGACCGTATGTCAATACCTGGGGTGTGATCATCGCGCGGACGCCGGACGGCCGCTGGACCAACTGGTCGATCTCGCGGATCATGATGCTGAACGAACGGCAAATGACAGGCCTGGTGCTGCCGGGTCAACACCTCGGCATGATCTGGCACGAGTGGGAGCAACTCGGCAAACCGATGCCTTACGCCCTTGTTCAGGGCGGTCCCCCTGGCGTGCCGATCGCCGGCTCGATTCCCCTGCCCGAAGACGTCGACGAGGGCGCGTATCTGGGAGCACTGCTCGGCGAGCCAATCGAGGTGGTGCCATGCGAAACGGTTGACCTCGAGGTTCCAGCCACCGCAGAGGTCGTGATAGAAGGCCATCTGTCGGCCACCCGCGACGCGATCGAAGGGCCATTCGCGGAGTTCCACGGCTGGGCTTTCGATGAGACCTCGCCGCAGCCCCTGTTCAGTGTCGAGGCGATCTCCCACCGCAACGATCCCATCTGGCCGCTGGCCGCCGCCGGTCGTCCGGTCGACGACTCCCACGTCGGTCCCGGCGTGGGGATTTCCGCCGAGATTGTGGCGATCCTGCGCGACGCGGGCCTGCCGGTGACGACGGCCTGGCTGTCGCTGAGCACCGCCTGTCACTGGATGGTGATCACGGTGCCGTCTGCCTGGCGCGACGTGATGCCCGGCGCGGATTCTGCCGAATTCGTGCACCGCATCGGTGAAGTGCTGACCAAGACCCGTGTGGGACGCCTATGCCCCGTCACCTACGTGCTCGACGACGACATCGATCCATCGAACGATGCCGATTTGCTGTGGGCATTGGGCACTCGGGTTCACCCGCTGCACCGGCAGGAGCACTGGGACGGGCCGATCATGCCCTGGTACCCGTGCTACCTGGAGCACGAGTCGCACAGTGGACGCGGCGCGACCGTGATGCACGACGGTCTGCTGCCACCCTTCGGGAGCGGCAGGGTTCCTCCCGCGACGTTCGAAGGCGTCTATCCGGCCGAGGTGCGCGAGCGAGTGCTCGCCGCCGAACGAGCCGCGGAGAGTCGTCGCTGAGCGGACTGGCGGGCGGTCGTCGGACACCGATGGCCGCCCGGCGTGCTCAGTCAGCTGCGATGAGCCAAGTCGAGCCGGTGGCGGGCATCCTTGCCCGCCTCAATCAAGGACCGTCCGAGTTTCTCCAGGTCCATTGCCGCCATTCGGTAGGTGGGCATGCACACCGAAATGCCCACCACCGGTAGCCCACGTGCGTCTCCGACAGCGACGCCGACGCCCCCGACATCGGCCCGGTAGCCACCCTCGTTCACGGCATAGCCGCGATCCCGCACGATCTTCAACTGCCGCCGCACGTCCTCGGCGTCCCGTGGCGAGTTGTCGGTGTAACGCTGCAACGGCGCCGTCAGGACCCAGCTCAGCATGTCCTCGGGCAGCATGGCCAGCTGGGCGAGCCCGGGCGAGACGCAGTGCGCCGGCGAGCGGCTTCCGATGACCGCGACGGAGTGCACCGGCTGGGGCGAGACGAGCTGGTCCAGGTAGACGATCTGCCGCCCGTCGAGCCGGGTCAGGTGGATGGTCTCCCGGCTGGCCTCGTGGAGTTCCTGCAGGATCGGACGCAAGGTGTGAGCAAGATCGGGTTCGCGGCGCTCCGCCGCTAGTCCGAGGACCCCGGGGCCGAGCCGGTAGCGGAGCTCGTCGTCCTTGATCAGCCAGCCGCGCTCGACCAGCGTGTTCGCGAGGCGGAAGGCAGTAGCCTTACCCGCTCCCATCCGGGTGGCCAGCTGGGTGACGGTGAGACCGGAGTGCGCTGCCAGCACCTCGATCATCGTCAAGGCGCGCTCAACCGAGGACAGCCGGGCGGTCTGCTTGGTGTCTGCCATGCACGAAGAGTACGACTGTTGCCACTAGCGGAACAAGTTTCGACAATAATCGTTCCGCTATAGGAAACGCACTATTGCTCGTGGCGGAACTGCCCGTCTACAGTCCCGGGAACTGGTCGTGCAGGCCGGCTTGCAGCCAACGGAGGCCGCTATGAGTGACTCAACCCCCCAGATCCAGGCCCGCAGACGCCAAGTGCGCGCGGCCGGGATCGCGTCCATTACCGGCTGGGCGATGGACCTCTACGACCTGTTCATCATCCTGTACGTCGCCCCGGTGATCGGGCCACTGCTCTTTCCGGCGAGCCAGCCGACCTTGCAGCTCGCGCTCGTCTATGCGTCGTTCGCGGTGACGTTGGTGATGCGCCCGCTCGGATCGGCGGTCTTCGGCGTCTACGCAGACCGCCACGGGCGCAAGCGCGCGATGATCATCGCGATCAGCGGCGCCGGAATCTCCACCGCCCTGATGGGCGCGATACCGACGTACGCCGCTGTCGGTATCGCCGCTCCACTGGCCTTCGCCGTCCTCCGCCTCGTGATGGGTGTATTTGTCGGCGGCGTGGTGGCGTCCACGCACACGCTCGGCACGGAAACCGTTTCGCCACAGCACCGCGGCCTGATGTCGGGCCTCGTCGCCGGCGGTGGTGCCGGCGCCGGTGCGGTGGTCGCGTCCGCGGTGTACTTCCTCGTCTCCAGCATCTTCCCCGGTACCGAGTTCTCGAGCCTCGGCTGGCGCGTCATGTTCTTCACCGGCTTGCTGACCGCCGCGGTGAGTTTCTATGTCTACCGCCGCACCGAGGAGTCCCCGCTGTGGCAGGCCGGGCAGATCACGGTGCGGCAGAAGTCCCCGCTCGCGCAGCTCTTCGGCCGCCGGTACCGGACGATCCTGCTCGTAAATGTCCTCGTCGCCACCGGCGGCGCCGCGCTGTACTACCTGACGATCGGCTTCTTCCCGACGTTCCTCGGCAAGAACCTCGGCCTCACACAGACGACCGCAGCGATCGTGCTCGTCATCGTGAACGTCGTGACCATCGCGGCCGGCGCAGCCGGAGGTTCGCTGAGCGACCGCATCGGCCGTCGTGCGACGTTCCTGTGGTGCGGGATCCCGATGCTCGTCCTCGTCCCGTTGCTGTACTACATGACCAACGCCGTCGGAGGCGATCAGCCGGTGGCCGTCGCACTGTTGACGAGCCTCATGGTGGTCTTCGTGATCCTCGCCCAGGCGCCGGTCCTCATCTTCCTCAACGAGCGGTTCCCGACCGAAATCCGGGCAACCGGCACCGGTCTCAGCTGGAACATCGCGTACGCGTTGGGCGGCATGATGCCGACGGTCGTGACCCTTCTCAGCCCGCAGGTGGCCGACATCCCCTCCCGCCTGGTCATCCTGTCGGCCATCGCCGCCGCGGTGTTCCTCAGCGGCGCGTTGCTTGCCCGGGAATCCCGTCACCTCGGCCTCGGCGAGACGACCACCAAGTCCCCAGAGGACTCCGAAAAAATCCTCGAGAAAGGCTGACTGCCGTGCCGTTGATCCGCGTCAACCACGCCACCCCGTTGAGCCCGGACACCCTCGAAAAGCTGCTCAGGGCCCTGACCGATGCCTACACCGACACCACCGGTAGCGACCCCGCCGCCGTGCAGGTGCTGGTCGAACGGGTGCCGCCGGAGCAATGGGCGATCGCGGGGGAGAGCCTGGCCGCCCGGAAAGCTGTGAAGCGATGACCGCTCAAGAGGCCGTCGTCCTGCTCCACAGCCTCGGCACCGACCGGAACCTGTGGCGCCCGCAGATGGCTGCGTTCGAAGGCCGGTACCGCGTGCTGACCCCGGAGAGCCGGGGCCACGGCGCCACACCGTGGCAGAGCCCGCTGGACCTGGCCACCTGGATCGCGGACCTCGACCGCTTCCTCGACGCGGCACTGGGGCCCGCCCCGGTCCCGGTGCACCTCGTCGGCCTGTCCATGGGTGGTGTTCAGGCGATCGCCTACGCCTCCCAGCGTCCGGAGCGGGTGGCGAACCTGGTGCTGGCCGACACGTTCGCCGCGTTGCCGCCCGAAACGGCGCGGGCGCGCGTGGCCGGCATGACCGAAGCCGTGACCCGGCTCGGCATGGCCGCCTATGCGGAGCAGTACCTGCGGGAGACACTGGTCGCGCCCGTGCCGGAGTCCGACCTGGCCGCCCTGCACGCCGCGATCGCCGGAGTGCCGGCAGAGGCTTACATCGCCTCCGCCCAGCTCACCTTCCACACCGACCACCTCGGCGTGCTCGCGGGGATCACGCGGCCCACCCTGGTGCTCATCGGCGAGGAAGACCACAAGAGCCCCGCTCCACTCGCGGCAGAACTCGCGAACGGCATACCTGGTGCCCGGCTCGAGACCATCCCCCGTGCCGGACACCTGTCCAACATCGAGAACCCCGAAGCGTTCACCGCCGCGGTGCAGACATTCTTCGCGGCTTCGGACGTCATGGAGGTGACATCGTGAGTGAGCCACCTGTGTCGATCGTGACCGGAGGTGCGAGCGGCATCGGCGCCGCGGTCGTGGCCTCGCTCGCCGAGGACGGTCGTCACTGCGTCGTACTGGACATCAATGTCCCGACCGACCGGGTCGCGGGGGTCGAGTACCTGAACGTCGACCTCGGTGCCCCAGACAGCATCGAGACGATCCAGTCGCTGCTCACCTCGGCGGGGATCGGACAGGTCGACCACCTCGTGCACTGCGCGGCGGTCGGGCAGTGGTCCCCGTTCCGGGAAACGAAAAGAGCAGAGTGGGAGCGCATCCTGCGCGTGAACCTCGAAGGCACGATCGCGCTGACTCAGGCGGTCGTGCCACTGATGGGCCCGGGCGGCCGAATCGTCCTGTTCGCCTCCGGCACCGTCTTCAAAGGACCCCGCAATGTCTTCGCATACGTCGCGTCGAAGGCGGGTGTCATCGGGTTCGCCCGGTGTCTGGCCGACGAGCTGGGTGACGACGAGATCACCGTGAACGTCGTCAGCCCCGGCATCACCGACACTCCGATGATCGCGCCGATGGCGCACACCGAGCAACAGAACATCGCCACGCGGGCGATCAAGCGCCGAGCAGTCCCGGATGACCTGGTCGGACCGGTGCGCTTCCTGCTGTCCCCGGCGGCGGCCTTCATCACCGGGCAGACGCTCTGCGTCGACGGCGGATCCGTCAAGAACTAGCAACCAGTGAAAGGACCTCGAAACATGAGCTGGACCCGGTCGACCATCGACGCCGGCGGCTTCCGCACCGGATACCTGGAGGCCGGCGATCCTGCCCGGGACACCATCGTGCTGATTCACGACGGGGGTTTCGGCACGACCGCGGACCTGTGCTGGGGCGGGGTGATCGAGCACCTGGCCGAGCAGTACCACGTTCTCGCCCCAGAGCTGCTTGGCTGGGGTGAGACCGACAAGGTGGTCTACCTCGACCGTCCGCCGTACGCCGCGCGCATCCCGCACGTCGCCGCGTTCTGCCGGGCACTCAAGGTCGAGGGAGCGGCCTTCGTGGGAGCCTCCTTCGGCGGCTCTCTGCTGCTGCGGGCGGTCGTCGCCCAGGGCCGGCCCTGGCCCATCACGCAGGCCGTGAGCATCTCGGGCACCGGCGGGCCGTTTCGGCTGCCCGAGGGAATCGCGGCGCTCGCCGACTACGAGCCCAGCCTCGAAGCCGCAGAACGCATGACAGCCCTGATCGTCCGCGACACCTCGACGCTGACCGACCACATTCGACAGCGCTACGAGAACAGCCTCGCGCCAGGCCACTGGGAAGCGATGACCGCGCCCCGGCTGCACAACCCCGCGACAGAGCGGACCACGACGCCGGACGACTTCCTCGACCGGTTCGCAGCGATCGACGTGCCGGTTCTGCTCGTCGAGGGCCGCTACGACCCGCTGCTGGAAGACGGCTGGTCGAAGAAGCTCGCCGACCTCTCTCCGCACGCGAACGCCGTGACCGTGGAGTACTCGCACGAGCCCAACATCGACGCACCGGCCGAAATCGGGCGTATCATTGTGGACTTTCTCAAGGAGGTCGCATGACCGCCGTTGCCGGTGCAGCCCGCGAGGCCCCTGTGAGCTTCGAGACCGCGACGACGTCCTACGACGCGGTGCTGCCGATCGAGGCCGACGACGCCTTCCTGGAGCAGGCTGTCGCCGAATCCGACCTGCCCGCGCTGCTGGCGGCCCTGGCGCTGACCACTGGTGACCACGAGCGCCTGCTCGCTGACGAGCTGCGACCGCCACTCCCGCTGATGGACGCCGTCATCGCCCCGCAAGGCGGGATGAGCCCGGAAGCACAGAAGAAGGCGCGGAAGGTGGCCCTGGACGCGCTGATCCAGTTCCGGGACAACGGTTCCCGGACGCTCGGGCCACTCGATGAGGGCACCCTGACCAGGATTACGGCGTTCCTCACCAAGCAGGTGGGGACTGAATGCCTGCCGCTGTTGCGTCACGAGCTCGGCCTGCCCACCGACGCCGGCGCCCCACGTTGGTCGGCGGACGAGGTGGCGGTGGGCACCGATTTCACCGTGGCCGTGATCGGCGCGGGTATCTCCGGCATGGCCGCGGCACACCGTCTCCAGCAGGCGGGCCTGTCGGTGGTGGTGTTCGAGAAGAACACCGAGGTCGGGGGCGTGTGGTGGGAGAATGTGTACCCCGGCTGCCGCCTCGACACACCCAACTTCGCCTATAGCTACTCGTTCGCGCCCAAGCAGGACTGGCCGCACCAGTTCTCCGAGCGGGACGACATCGAGGGCTACCTCACCGACGCCGCTACCCGCTTCGGGCTGCGCGACCTGGTGCGGTTCGAGACAGAGGTCATCGAGGCGGCGTTCGACGAGAACACTCTGGAATGGACCCTGGTGACGACGACCGGCGGCGGCCAGCGCGAAACCCATCGCTTCGACGCCGTCGTCACCGCCGTCGGGCAGCTGAACCGGCCGACCCTGCCAGACATCCCAGGCCGGGAGGACTTCGGGGGACAGGCGTTCCACTCTGCGCAGTGGGACACCACCGCCGACCTGACCGGCAAGCGCGTTGCGGTGATCGGCACCGGGGCGAGCGCCTACCAGATCGTCCCGTCCATTGCGGACCAGGTCGCGGAGCTATCGGTCTTCCAGCGGCACGCGCCTTGGATGCTGCCGACCCCGACCTACCATGAGGCCATCCGGCCGGGCATGGCCTACCTGCTACGGCACGTTCCGTACTACGGGCGCTGGCTGCGGTTTTGGCAGTTCTGGCTCGCCACCGAGGGGCGGCTGCCGTTCGTGGAGGCGGATCCGGAGTGGACGGAGCCGGGCTCGACCTCGGCCGCGAACGCGCACCTGCGCAAGCAACTGCTGGCCCACCTGGAAGGGCAGCTGGCGGATCGGCCGGACCTGCTGAAGAAGATGATCCCGGACTACCCGCCTGGCCTGAAGCGGATGACCCGCGACAACGGGGTGTGGGCGGCGGCGCTGAAGAAGCCGCATGTGGACCTCGTCGTGGACGGGATCACCGAGATCACCACGACGGGCATCCGCACCGCCGACGGCACCCACCGCGAGGTGGACGCCATCATCTACGCGACCGGGTTCCAGGCGTCGGACTATCTGGCGCCGATGAGGGTTCGCGGGCGCGGTGGGATGGACCTGCACGAAAAGTGGGGCGGTGACGCCCGGGCCTATCTGGGGGTCACCGTCTCGCAGTTCCCCAATCTTTTCCTCATCATGGGTCCGAATACCGGCGTGGTCGTCAACGGCAGCGCAGTCTTCATGGCCGAGTGCGCGGTCGAGTACACGGTCGCCACTCTCGGCGCGATGCTGCGGGCGGGATCGCGGGCAGTCGATCCCCGCGAGTCGGCCGTGGATCGCTTCTGCGAGTGGGTGGACGCCGGGAACCGGCGCCGCGCGTGGGGCGCCAGCCCGATCGGCAGTTGGTACAAGAACAAGTTCGGGCGAGCGTCACAGGTCTGGCCGTACTCACTGCGCGAGTACTTCGACCTCACCCGAGAACCGGATCTCGACGACTACGAACTGCTCGGCACCCGGACACCGGGGAAGAGGTGACCTGAATGACCAACCCAGGGCCCGCTGACCGGTCCGTCGTGCGCGTCCGGTCGCGAACCACGATCGCCGACGGTGTCCTCGAGATTCTCCTCGAACATCCTGAGGGACAACGACTTCCGCCGTGGACGCCCGGAGCGCACATCGACCTGATTCTCCCGGACGGGCGAAGCCGGCAATACTCGCTCTGCGGTGACAGGGACGACGCCTACACCTACCGGGTTGGCGTACTCCGGGAACCGGCCGGGCGAGGCGGCTCGGCATGGATTCACGACGAGCTGCAGACCGGCCAGGTCCTCGGGTTCGGCGGGCCTCGCAACCATTTCCCGCTGGTCCCGTCGCCCACCTACCTGTTCATCGCCGGAGGTATCGGCGTCACCCCGCTGCTACCGATGATCCGGCAGGTCGAGCAGGCCGGGGCGGAGTGGCAGTTGCTCTACGGGGGTCGGACGCGGTCGTCGATGGCGTTCGCCGATGAGCTGATGGCCTACAGCGACCGGGTCCGCCTCGTTCCCCAAGACGAAGCCGGCCTGCTGGATCTGGCCGGGCTGCTGGGGCGGCCACGTGAGCGGACCCAGGTCTATGCCTGCGGTCCCGCCGGGCTGCTGTCCGCGCTGGCGGACGTCACCGCGGATTGGCCGCCGTACACGGTGCGTACAGAGCGGTTCGTTGCCGCGACACTGGACGCACCGCACCGGCAGGGGCCGTTCGTGGTCGAGCTGAAACGGACTGGGCAGACGCTCACGGTCGGGCCGGAGCAATCCGTGCTGGACGTGGTCCGGAGGGCCGGCGTCGAGATGCTGTCGTCGTGCGGCCAGGGCGTCTGCGGGACCTGCGAGGCCGACGTGCTCGCGGGACTGCCCGACCACCGGGACGCTGTGCTCGACGAGATCGACCGTGGCCGCAACGACTGCATGATGTTGTGCGTTTCCCGCTCCCGTTCCGAAAAACTCGTCCTCGATCTTTGATCCTTTCCAGCAGGGAGGCCTGTGCGTGACAACGACAACCGCACTCCACGAAGAGCTGCCTCACAGCGACGCCGATCCGTTCGACGAGCGAACGCTGACCGACCCGATCCCGGTGCAGCAAGAACTCCGGGAGCGTGCGCCGATCCTGTATCTTGACCGGTACGACGTGTATGTGGTCGGCCGGTACGTGGAGATGCGCGAGATCCTCACCGATTGGCAGCATTTCAAGGTAGGCGGTGGTGTCGGTCTCACCAACTACTACAAGGAGAAGTCGTGGCGGCCGCCGGCCAATCCCACCGAGACAGATCCGCCCGGCCACGACGCCACCCGCAGGGTCCTCAGCAGTGTGCTCGGCCCGAGGGCACTGCGGAGGCTGCGGGAGAAGTGGTTCGCCGAAGCTGTCGAAGTCGTCGATAAAGCCGTGGAGGACAAGGAGTTCGACGCGGTCGAGAAGATCGCCGGTTTCCCCTTGAAGGTCTTCCCCGACGCAGTCGGGCTGCCCCCGGAGGGGCGAGAGAACCTCCTTGCCTACGGGGATCTGGTGTTCAACGCATTCGGCCCGAAGAACGCGCTCCTGGAACGCAGCGCGACCCGACTCGTCGAGCTGTCGCAGTGGGTCACCGGGCTTTGTCGCCGCGAATCGCTGTCCGAGGACGGATTCGGCTCGGCGATCTGGGCAGCGGCGGACCGGAACGAAATCACGCAAGAGCAGGCTCCGCTCGTCGTCCGGTCTTTGCTCTCAGCTGGGGTCGACACAACGGTGCACGGCATCACAGCCATCATCCGGGCTTTCGCCGAGAACCCCAGCCAGTGGGAATACCTGCGCAGCCGCCCGGACTTGGTGCGGCGCGCCTTCGACGAGGCCCTGCGATGGGCGTCGCCGCTGCAGCAGTGGTTTCACACCACTGCGGAAGACGTCGAGTTCGCGGGCGTCACCATCCCCGCTCACAGCAAGATCCTGCTGCTGGCCGCGGCCGCAAACCGCGACCCTAGGCGCTGGGCGCACCCTGACCGCTTCGATTTAACCCGTGACCCGTCCGGTCACGTCGGCTTCGGAAGTGGAATCCACCAGTGTGTCGGCCAGCACATCGCGCGGCTGGAAGCCGAGGCGATCCTCACCGCGCTGGCGCAGCGCGTCCGCACGATCGAGCCGATCGGCCAGGCACGCCGGCAACTCAACAACACCCTGCAAGCATGGGACTCCTACCCGATCCGGATCTCGTAGTCGGCGAACATCCGCGCCCTCGCGGAAGGGAGTGAGATGCGGATCGGTACCCAGATCGCGCACGCCGGGCAGGTCACCGAAGGTATGCGCGACAACGTCGAACAGGAGAAAGTCGGGCTCGACATCGTCAGGGTTACCGAGGTCTGCTCGTTCTACGCCGTGAGCCGGATGGGCCCCCTCGCGGCCAGGACAGAGCGGGTGCGGCGCCGGGTCGGGCATCATCCGTGACCTTCGCGAACTCATGGACCGAGGAAGCCGGCCTTCCGCGCGCCAGTGGGCCGCGACCGGAGATCGCCTTGTCCTGGCGGCGGTCTCAGCTGAGCGGGCTGAGAGTGGACGAACCACGGCCGCGAATCGAACCCGACGCAGTGGACCGGTCTGGCCGGCTAGCCGCCGCCGCCCGACCGGTCCTGACCGACCTCGAAGATCGACTGGCAGGTGCGGCATTCTGCCTCGTGCTGGCCGATCGCGAATCACGGGTGGTCAGCTGCACTTCGGGAGTTCCCTGGCTTCGCCGGCACCTCGAACCCTTCGGTGGTGTTGTGGGCGGGGTGATCCGTGAGGAGACGTTGGGAACCAACTCCATTGCCACTGCCCACGAGCTGCGGCGGGGTATCGCCGTACGTGGACGGGAGCACTACCTGGAGGCATTGAAGGTCTTCAGCTGCTACGGCATGCCCATCGTGCATCCCGTGACGCACCGGCTGGCGGGCGTGCTCGACATCACCTGCCCGGTGACGGCCGACTCGCCGTTGCTTGAGCCCGTGCTTGCGCGGGCAGTGCGCGACATCGAAGAGCTGCTGCTGGTGAACGCCAAGGACTACCAGCGTCGCATGCTTGTGGCCTTCCAGGCTGCCACGTCCGCGGCTCGAGGGCCGGTTGTCGCGCTAGCGGACGGGGTGGCACTCGCGAATGAGCCGGCCACCCTCCTGCTGGACGCTCTCGACCACGCCCGGCTGCGCGAGATCGCGGAGGACTTCAGCCAGTGCGGCCGGAGGGACGGCCTGGTTCGGCCGCTGCGCCTGGCCTCAGGCCGCGAGGTGTCGTTGCACGCGGAAGTGGTGGCGGCGCAAGCGCGGGGCGTGCTGTTCCACTTGACGCCGCATGGAAAACCGGCGACCGGCGAACCTTCCAGGGGAAGCGACGCCCCACGACTGCGACCGGGTGCACCGGTATACGTGAGCGGCGAGCCCGGTACTGGACGCACCACCCGCGCCCGTTCACTGGCCACGCAGACTGGGTTGGCTCTCGTCGAGTTCGACGCCGCAGAATGGCTGGCCGACGGGGGCGAGTGGTGGGCCGCCCTGGCCGACGCTGCAGCCCGCCAGTCAGCGGCCGCGCTGGTCGAGAATGCCCACTTGCTGCCCGAGAAGTTTTCGGAACGCCTGCGCCGAATGCTCGCCCAGGAAGACCTTTGTCTTGTGCTGACGGGCGCCCCGATCGCGCAGCTGGCTGGACCCAGCGCCACGGTGGCCGCCTACTGCCCAGTACATCTAGAACTCCGGCCTCTGCGGGAACGTACAGAGGAACTGCCTGCCCTTATCGACACAATGCTCGACCAGCTCGGAGTGGCTAATCGGTTGCGGTACACCCCGGAAACGATCGGACGCCTCACCGGATACTCCTGGCCTGGTAATCTCCGCGAGTTGAATTCCCTCCTGCAAACAGTTGCGAGCGGGCGTACCTGCGGTGATATTACCGTGTTGGATCTACCGTCCCACTACCACGTCAGCCCCCGGCATCGTCGGTTCACGCCACTCGAGCAGGCTGAACACGACGCGATCCGGCGCGCGTTGCAGGAAAGCCACGGGAACAAGGTCAAGGCCGCGCAACTACTCGGCATCAGCAGGACCACCCTCTACAACCGGTTGCGCGTGCTGCGGATCGTGTGCTGAAACTGTCCATAATGTAAACACTCGGCTCATGTCTCCCGCCCCTATCCTGCCGCTGAGACCAAACTCGCACACTGGAGCGGTTGAATGACGGCACAAGAGTTCCTGACCTATAACGATCTCTTCATCGGCGGCAGCTGGGTCCGCCCGGCGAGCGACCGCCGATTCAGCCCGATCAACGCGAGCACCGAGGAGGTGCTCGGCTCGGTTCCCGAAGGTGTCGAAGCCGATGTCGACGCGGCTGTTACCGCCGCTCGCACGGCCTTCGACGAGCGAGGAGGATGGCCGCACTGGGAGCCCGAGCAGCGCGCCGAGGTCATGGAACGCTTGGCGAACGCGATCGACAAGCGTGCGGAGGGCTTCGTCGAGCGGGTCAGCGCTCAGAACGGGATGCCCGTGGCAGTGGCCGGCCAGCTTGAAGCTGGCGTACCCAGTACGCTTCTGCGTTACTACGCGAACCTGGCCCGGCAATCTCAGGCAGCCGAAATACGGCACGGCCTGTTCGGCGGGGACATCGAGGTCCGCCGGTACCCGATCGGCGTGGTTGCCGCGATCGCCCCGTGGAACTTTCCGCAGGTGCTGACCATGTTCAAGCTCGCCCCGGCGATGGCGGCCGGGTGCACGTTGGTGATCAAGCCGTCGCCAGGCACTGTGCTGGATGCCTGTCTGCTCGCCGAGGCCGTGGAGGAGGCAGATGTGCCAGCCGGGGTGGTCAACATCGTGCCGGCCGATCGGGAGGTAGGGGCGTATCTGGTCGCGCACCCGGGCATCGACAAGGTCGCATTCACGGGGTCGACTGCCGCGGGCAAAGCCATCGGCGAAGTGTGCGGACGCCTGCTGCGGCCGGTCAGCTTGGAACTCGGTGGCAAGTCCGCGGCGATCGTCCTGCCCGACGCTGATCTCGACCTGTCGAAGGCTGGTGAAGCCCTGGTCGGTAGCACGCTGCTGAACAATGGTCAGTGCTGCTACCTCGGCACTCGTGTCCTGGCCCCGCAGAATCGCTACCAGGAGGTCGTGGACGTCTTCACCGCTCTGGCCGCTTCGCTGACCGTCGGTCCTGCGAACGATCCCGGCACCCAGGTCGGTCCTCTGGCCAGTGCCCAGCAGCGGGCCCGTGTCGAGTCGTACATCGAAAAGGGCCGCCGGGAAGGCGCCCGGATCACGACGGGGGGTCGACGTGCTGCTGCTTTCGACAAGGGCTATTTCCTGGAGCCGACTGTGTTCGCCGACGTGGACAACGGCGCCACGGTCGCCCGTGAAGAAATCTTCGGGCCGGTGCTGTCGATCATCGGGTACCGCGATGTGGAAGACGCCATCCGCATCGCCAACGATTCCGACTACGGCCTTGGCGGCTCGGTGTGGACAGCCGACCCCGAACGCGGCGCGGCCGTGGCGCGTCGCATCCACACCGGGACCATCGGTGTCAATCACTACCTTCCCGATCCGGCGGCCCCGTTCGGTGGAGTGAAGGCCAGCGGTCTCGGTCGGGAGCTCGGCCCGGAGGGTTTGGCGAGCTACCAGGAGCTGCAGAGCATCTATCTGTGACGCTGGCGGCTGGGGTTGCTCGGAAGGGCAACCCCAGCGAGGTCATCTGAGTGGCTACAGCCAGTTCGGGGGTCTCGGGTTCGATGAGCCCTCCGACGTCGACTCCGGCCGGGACGGGCCCCGGATCCGGGTGCCTCACCGTCGGTGGTGCCCGGGTCGTTGCGTCGAGACCCATTCGGACGCCCAGCCCGCCGTTTGCCAGCTGATCTGGCCGGGCCCCACCGCCGCCTCGGCGGAAGGGAGCAGCAACGGGGAGACGTTGCCGACCGTTCCGGAGTGTCGGTGAAGACGAGGACGGGAATGCGGCGGAGACGTCAGGCTGTCTTAGTCGGCGTCAGGACGGGGTGATCAGCCGGTAGCCCGTGCCGGCAGAAAATTCGGCGGTGAGGGCGTAGCGATCGCCGCGGACCAAGGTGTGGCGCCACTCGGCTGGGCGGTCCCGGGTGTGACTGAGCCGGTTGATGGCGAACGCGGCGACATCGTGGGCACAGTGCAGCTGTGCGCGTTCCGACGCGGTCGGGATGACCGCGTGAACTTCTTCACGGCCGTGGTCCAGGCGGATGCTCGTGCGGGCGGCGAGTTCGCCGTAGAGGCTGGTGTGCGTGAAGTCGGCCTGAAGCAGTGGTTTCGCCAGGTCGGCGGGTAGCCAGACGCGGTCGAGGGCCAGCGGTTCGTCCCCGGCGAAGCGGAGGCGTTCGAGGTAGACCAGCGGGGTCGAGGCTTCCAGGCTGAGGCGCTCGGCGACGAGCGCGTCGGCGCGGGTGTCGAAAGCCCGCACAACACTGTGCTGGGTCAGGCCGACGGCCTCGACCGAGGCGAACAGGCTGTAGAGCGCGCCCATCGGCTGCACGATCTCCGGTGGCGGCGCGACATGGGGCTGCCGGCCGCGTTCGGCGACGATTACCCCGTCCGCCCGCAGCTGCCGCAGCGCTTGACGCACGGTGTGCCGACTCACGCCGTACTCCTCGACCAGCGCTAGCTCGCCGGGAAACTGCTCGGTGAACTCCCCGGCGTCCAGCCTGGTCAGCAGCTCGCGCTGGAGCTGCCGCCACAAGGGCTCGGAACCTCTCCGGTTCAGCGCCCGCGGTGTCATCGCTTCCTCCCGGCTGTTTGGGGTGACCTTACCGATCGCCAAATGTACGCACATCCTCTACGATAAATGTACGTACATTTAAGAGGGAGGCCGTGATGTCCCCACTGACACAGCTCGGGCAGAAATCCGGGCAGGTCGCCGACGCGCAGCGCCGACCAGCTCGTATTGGCATCGACGGGCTCGCCGCACGCGCTGCCAGTCAGCCGGCCGGGCTCGTTGCGGCAGAGCATCGGCGCGGCTACTCCGGCGTGCGGTTCGGCGACGTGGCTCGCCGCGACCCCGCCGGCGGGACGGTGCTGGGTCTCCGCCACGACGAATGGCGCAGAGCACACTCTCCGGGCGCGCGACACATACCGCCACGCGCCCTCGCCGACGTCGCCGCCAATCGGCTGTGGGTGCACTGCGTGTCCGGGCGCACGGCGAGAATCGTCGCCGGGCTGCTCGACCGCGCCGGCCACGACATCCGCTGTGTGGACGACAACCGTTCCCGCGCCGAGGGCCGCGGCCTCACTGAGGCAGCCCGGTGAGCGCGACTCAGGATGCACCGACCGCGACGTCTGCCCCCAATGGGCCGTGGCGAGCCGTGCCGGGGCTGTTGGTGACGGTCGCGGTCGCCGTGGCGGCCACCGCGCTAGGGCAACTTGTTCCAGTCGTCGGCGGACCGGTGTTCGGCATTCTGCTGGGCGCGCTCACCGCGGCCACCGTCCCCCGTCTGCGAGCCGCCCGGTGGGCGCCGGGCTACGGAGTGGCGTCGAAAGACGTGCTACAGCTGTCCATTGTGGTCCTCGGGACCGGACTCTCGCTGCAGGAGGTCCTACGCGTCGGCGAGCAGTCGCTGCCGGTCATGCTGGGGACTTTGACCATCGCCCTCGGCGGCGCGTGGCTGCTCGGCCGCTGGCTCGGGGTCCGCGGCGACACCCAGACCCTCATCGGCGTCGGCACCGGCATCTGCGGCGCTTCCGCGATCGCGGCCACCACCGCCGTCCTCAAACCGAAACAAACCGACGTTGCCTACGCTATCGGCACAATCTTCACCTTCAACATCGCCGCTGTGCTGCTGTTCCCGCCGCTTGGGCACCTGCTCGGAATGAACCCCCACGCATTCGGCCTCTGGGCCGGCACGGCGATCAACGACACCTCCTCGGTCGTCGCGGCCTCCGTCGCCTACGGCGGCAACGCCGGGTCCTACGGCATCGTCGTCAAGCTCACCCGAACGCTGACCCTGATTCCGATCATCATCGTCCTGGCGATCCTCGCCGCCCGCCGCGACGCGCGCCAGGCCGCCGTCGACCGCGATGAACCTGCCGCCGGGTTCACCATGCGCGCCATGCCGTGGCGCAAGATCGTGCCCCTGTTCCTGTTGGGGTTCATCGCCGCTGCCACCCTGGACAGTCTCGGCGTCATCCCCGCATCGTGGCACCCCCGTCTCTCGGCGCTCGGCACGTTCCTGACCACCACCGCGCTGGCCGGGATAGGCCTCTCTCTGCGCATCGGCGATATGCGCCGCGCCGGGCACCGGCCGCTGCTGCTGGGCGGGCTGCTGTGGATCGCCGTCGCGGCAGGCAGCCTCGGCCTGCAAGCCCTCACCGGCACCCTTTGACACCAGACCACAGAAATGGGATCGATGACGTGGCCAAACAGTCTTCCCGATGAAGGCCCCAACCTTGCTAGTGGCGCAGGACACACGGTCGATGGTTCAACACTGGCGTCGTCTGGTGCGTACCCCCTGTAGCACGATGAAACGGGGTGGACGATGCGATTGCGGCGGTCCGCGGACGGGGTCCTGACGGAGTCCATGCACAGCGAGGACGACGTTCAGGCTGCGTACGCGCGCTATGGCGGCGAGCTGTTCGGCTTCGCGTTCAACGCCCTCGGTGATCGCCAAGTCGCCGAAGACGTGGTGCAGGAGACGTTCGTGCGGGCCTGGCGAGCGGGGCGCCGATTCGACCCCGCGCGCGGCAGCCTGCGGACCTGGCTGTTCGGAATCTCCCGAAATCTGGTTACCGACGCTCTACGGCGCCGGGCGGTCCGTCCGGTGGCGGACGGGGACGAGCCCGAGCAGCGGACCGAGGACCCGTTCGACCGGTTGCTGCTGAGTATTCAGCTCGACGAAGCGATGCGTGGGCTCAGCAATGATCATCAGGACATCGTACGAGCGGTGCATGTGGAGGGGCGCACATGCGCGGAGTACGCCGTGGCTCACGGGATTTCGGCGTCAACTGCGCGGAGCCGGCTCTACTACGGCGTACGTGCGCTGCGCCTCGCGCTGGAGGAGAACGGGGGGTTGCTTCGATGACCGAGCTATGTCCGCAGGCCCGCGAGGAAGCGACCGAGCTCATCATGCTCGGTAAGCCGCTTCCTCCCGAACTGGCGCAGCACATTTGGTCGTGTGAGTTCTGTACGCGAGATGTGACTGAGGCGCGTGAGGTCGCCGCGACGTTGGCCTATGTCGAGGGCGGCGCCGCCCGCCCGGTCGGTGCACCCGAGCTGGGACGGCGCATCGAGTCGCGGGTGCGGGCAGCTGGCGGAACGCGGAAGGTCCGCCGGTTCACCCTCGCGGCCGCCGCCGCGGCACTGATCGCCGCGGCGGCGCTCGGCGGAGTCGCCCTGACCGCCGGTGACACTCCGTCGGTGCAGCAAGTCGCGCTGGCCCGGGACGGCCTGATGCGGGAACAGCCGTGGGGAACCGAGATCCCCATCACGCTCAGCGGGCTGCAGGACGACGGGACCTACCACCTGATGACCGTCGGTCGTGGTGGCCGGATCCTGCCTGCGGGCAGCGTCCACGCGAGCGGACCCGGCCCCGTGCACACCCTGATGGTGACGGCGATGAGCCGGAACTCGATCGCTGCGTTGCTCGTGCGGGACGAGAGCGGCGCCGAGGTGGCGCAGATACCCGTCGATCCACCCGCCTGACCTTATTCGTCAGCTCTTCATTTCCGGACCGACCCGATCCGGGAGTTCGGTACGCCATTTTTCGCTCACGTCCATAAAGATCGGAGCCAAACCATGTCTTGGAAACGCCAAATAACCATCGCCGCGGCGGTGGCGGCAGCGGCGGGGGGAGTGACCGCGGCGGCCAACGGCATGGCCTCGGCCGCGAACTCGGCGCCCGCGCCATCCACTACAACGGCCGACGCGGCCTCCGTGCCCATCTCCTCGCACGATCGCGTGTACACCGCAGACCAGACTTCGAACACGGTCACCGTGACCGATCCGTCGACCAGCAAGGTCCTGGGCACGATCGCCCTGGGTGCTCAGCGGCTGTCGAACACGCTCAACCCGCAATATCTCGACGACGAGAACGTGCACGGACTCGCTTACGCCCCGAACCGGCAACGGCTGGCCGTGGTGAGCATCGGCAGCAACACCGTCGACATCATCGACACCACCACGAACAAGGTTCTCAGCCACACCGATGTCGGACGCTCATCTCACGAAGGCTGGTTCACCGACGACGGCCGCGAGTTCTGGGTCGCCGACCGCGGCCGAGACACGGTGACCATCGTGGACGCCGTGCACGGCGGCGTGATCGAGAATCTCCCGGTCGGCAACGGGCCGTCCAAGGTGGTGATGAGCCCGGACGGACGTACCGCGTACGTCAACCACATCTCCCTGCCGGAGATCACCATCGTCGACGTCGCGTCGAAGAAGGTGACCGGCCACATTACCGGCCTCGCCGACTCGTTCTCCTCGGACCTGGCGATTTCCCCGGACGGTCGCGAATTGTGGGTGCCCCACAAGCGCGCGGGCAAGACCACTGTCGTCGACCTGGCGCACCGCCGCGTGCAGGCGGTGCTCAACACCGGGCCGGACACCAACCACCCGAACTTCGCCGGGGCGTATGCGTACGTCACCGTGGGCGGTCTCGACGAGACACTGGTCTACCGCCGCACCCCGACCGGCGTACCTGCTCTGGTGACCGCGGTACACGACACCGGGCACGCCCCACACGGCATCTGGCCGAGCGGCGACGGCTCCCGGATGTACGTCGGACAGGAGAAGTCCGACAGCGTCGACGTGATTGACACCCGCACGCAGGAGGTGGTCGGCAGCTTCGGCGTCGGGCAGGAGCCGCAGGCTTTGGTGTATGTCCCGAACGCCGCTCCGCGGGGTGGCGCAGCCAACCTGGGGACCCAGGGGTTGAACCAGCAAGGGCACAACGTGGCCGCGACGTTGCCGGATGGCGGTGACGGGACAGTGATGGATCCGCTCAAGGGCCGGCACCTCGAAGTCACCGTGCGCCCGATCAACGGGCTGGACAGCATCGGTATCCAGGCTCGCGGGCTGAGCCCGAACACCACCTACCAGGCATCGAGCGTCGATGCCAAGGGTAACCGCACGCCATTCGTCACGTTCTTGACGGACGCGAACGGCAACGCCCCGCAGGTACTTTCCTTCAGCGAGTTCACCGGGAAGAGCGTGGCTTTGAGCGTCGCCGGTGGCGCGGACCGCCCGACGTCGGCGTTGTCGTCCGCTTCGGGTGTCGTCACTCCTGCGATGGACCTCTACTACTGCTGCTGTTGCTGAAAGGGCATCTGATGCGCCGCGCTCTTACGGTCGCCACGCTCGCCGCAGGTGGTCTGTTGCTCGTCACCGCGACCGCAGAAGCCCACGTCCGGGTGCAGGCGCCGCTGGCGCAGCGAGGTCAGGTTGCGGCTCTGGAGTTCCGGGTGCCCAGTGAGGAACAAGTCGCGACAACCGTTCGCGTCGACGTGACCCTCCCCGCGGACGTGCCGGTCACCGGCGCCGATGTGGTCAGCGGGTGGTCGGTGCAGCGCTCAGGTTCGCACGTGGTCTGGACGGCTTCGGCCGGGGCGGCGATCGCCCCGGCCGAAGCCGGCACCTTCACCATCCACACCGGGCCCTTGCCCGACCACTCGCAGCTGGGATTCGACGTCCAGCAGCTGTACTCGAACGGCAGTGTCGTGGGCTGGAACCAGCCGCAGACGGGCGCCGATCCACCGCAGTTCCCCGCACCGGTACTCAAGGTCGGAGGGGCCAGCCCAGGTGCGTCGCCGGAGTACGCACACGGGCCGGGAACCGCGGAAGCGGCACCCGGCGCCGACGCGACCCAGGAGGCCTTGGGCGCAGCACCGGCGATTTCGGCCACCACCACGGACGAGTCGACCCTGCCGTGGGTCGGCATCTGGACGGCAGCGGGCGTTGTGCTGGTAGGTGCAGCCGGAGCTGCTTGGCTGGTGCTCCGACGCCGCGGCGATGACAGGCGAAGGACGAAACCGACAGGCCGGCGCCGAGGATCGTGAACGAGGAGCGGAGAGGGACTGCGCCAAAGGGGCGCATCCTCAGGGAGGGGCGACTCGACGGATCGAGTGGGTCAACAACCTGGTACTCGGCAGTGTCTGGCCGCCCATGCTGCTGCCGAAGAGGTTGCTGGGATCGGCCGACATGCTTCAGGGGCATTTTCCAGGATGAGCAGAGAGGGACGAGGTTATGTCGTCGGCTCGCTGCCGCCCAGGGGGTTGCGAGTTCGTTCGGAAACGCCCGTGCGGGGCTGGTGGGAAGCGGGCCGCACGGGTGGCCGAGGCTCCGTCGCCATGGCCGACTTCGCCGTCGAAGAGGGCGACGTCGGCCATGAGACGTCGCCGACCAGCAGCAGGTGCACGCCGAGCGGGACGGCCTTGATCAGCTTGTCACGCCCGTCGTTGTAGCAGCCAAAGGAAGCTAATTTGCCTGATCGACATAGGACGGCGGAAGCTCGTCCGGCGCGCAGTTGATGACCTGATCATTGTTCGTCCCGCGGTCTTCGAAGAAAGAAATGTCGGCGAAGTCGTCGACGACGTGGATCGGGTGAATGGGTCCAGCATCGCGATATGACGTCATGTCCTCCAAGAAGTCGTTCTGGAAGCAGACAGTCCTCTCGGGGTGATCGTGTACCCACTTCGGGAAGAAGATCGAGTCGTGGACCCTGCGGCGGAGGAGGTTCACGTCAAGCGATACCACGGTGCCGGTTGGTTCCACCCAGAACACTTTGATTACCTCATGGGCCACCTTGCGCTGGGTTACGGTCTGATCTTTGACCCAGCGGCCCGCGACCATACCTCGGTGTACGCGGTAGTCGATGGTGGTTTCGTTCTTGACGTACAATTCATAGGCCCAGCCGTTTTTATAGCGCAGTATCATGTGCTTTCCGGCCAGCGTGCTGGATTCGTTCATGGTCACTCCCGTAGTGTGAGTTCGGTGTCTAGGCGACTTCGAAGACCTCGATGGTTGCTGATGACTCGGCACGCTGACCGCGAGCGACCGCCACCAGCCGGTTCAGCCATGACAGTTCTGCCGCGCCAGCCTCGAAAAACAGGCACTCGCGGAAGTAGTACTCGCTCGGGTCCACAGGTTGCCCCGCGGCGATCCGCTGCAGCGCGTCCGCGGGTCCGTGGCGCAGTCCTTTGCCGGTCAGGTAGACGAGATGGCCTTGGTCTGTGCGAAGGGTGGCCCGAACGTCGATCTCCGCGACTCCGTCTGGCCGTATCAACTGGAAGTCCGCCCCTCCGGGCAGTACATCTCCGCTCAGCCGGTCGCCGGCGAACGTGCCACCGAGGACATCGATGACTCTGCGGTCGCCGTAGGGGCCGCCGGTGACGACGTGAGGTGTCGCGAGTTGAACCTCGAGGGTCAAGAGTGGCGCCAGTTCGAGCATCTGCAACTCCGGTCCGTACTGCGTGCCCCCAGCGGGAGCGCGAGAGTTCGTGTACGAAATATTCGTACACGAACTTGCCGTTCAAGCCGAGGTGGTGTGACTCGGAGCACGTATGCCGCAGCGCATGGTCTCCGGGCGGCTGAGAGTCAACCAGTGTGTTCAGTCATACTTCGTGCACGAAACATTCGTGTACGAGTATGGTGACGTTGTTGGCCCTGTCCTGCGGAGGAAGATCTGATGACGAAGGCGCGAACCGACCTCCGGCAGCATCATGTGATCATGCTGCGCCGCGCGGTGCAGGTGACGAGTGCGTGCTGGCAAGCGCGCATCGCGGAACTCACCCCTCCGCAGTACACGGTGATGCTGGCGCTCGCGGACAACCCCGCCATCAGCCTGACCGAAGTCGCCGACCTGACCATGATCGACTCGGCCACGCTCACGCCGATCGTTTCACGACTGGCTGAACGAGCACTTTTGACGCGGTCTCCCGATCCGAACAGCGGCCGGCGCAAGCAGCTGAGCCTCACAAAGGCAGGCGTCGAGCTGCTCGAATCGGTCAAGCTCCGGGCACGGGACGCAGAAGAGGCCAGCCTGATGGCGCTGACCGAAGGTGAACGACGTCAACTCCTGGTGCTGACCAGCAAAATCGTCGATGGGTACCACGATCGGAGCGAACAGTGAGCCAGCGGCAGGGCGTCGACGGCGACCATCTCATGCGAGCTCTCGACCGAAGCTCGGAGCTGGAGAAGCTCATCACCGACTCTCCGCATGACTATCGGGTGTTGACCGGTGACCGTCCGACGGGACCTCTCCACCTGGGGCACTACTTCGGCACCCTGCAGAACAGGGTTCGACTGCAGGACCTCGGCGTCGACACGGTGCTGGTGGTCGCGGATTACCAGGTGCTGACCGATCGCGACGTCGCCGAGGACCTCGTGGGGCACGTCCGGAATCTGGTTCTCGACTACCTCGCCGTGGGTATCGATCCAGCACGAAGCACGATTTTTACGCACAGTGCGGTGGCATCTCTCAACCAATTGCTCCTGCCGTTTCTCAGCCTTGTGTCGGTCTCCGAGCTGCAGCGAAATCCCACGGTCAAGGATGAGATAGCCAACTCGCGGCAGGCATCGGTGAGCGGCCTGATGTTCACCTACCCGGCGCATCAAGCTGCCGATATTCTCTTCTGTCGTGCCAACGTGGTTCCGGTCGGACAGGACCAGCTGCCGCACCTGGAGCTGACGCGCACCATCGCCCGTCGATTCAACGAGCGCTACGGGCAGGTGTTCCCGGAGCCGGAAGCGTTGCTCTCGGCGGCGCCGTCCCTGCTCGGTACTGATGGTCGCAAGATGAGCAAGAGCCGTGGTAACGCCATCGCGGTGCGTGCCTCCGCGGACGAGACCGCCAAGTTGATCAGGGCCGCCAAAACGGACGCTGATCGCCATATCACCTACGATCCCGAAGCGCGACCAGAGGTTTCCAGCCTGGTGCTGCTGGCGGCGCTGTGCAAGGGAATTCACCCACAGGTGGTCGCGGACCAGATCGGGTCAGGCGGCAGCGGAATGCTGAAGCGCCTCGTCACAGAGGCCGTCAACGACTACTTCGAGCCGATCCGCAAGCGGCGCGCCGAATTCGCGGGCGATCCTGGCCTCGTGGCGAACATCCTCCGGGAAGGCAACGCGCGAGCTCGCGAGATCGCGGATGGCACCCTCGCCGATGTGCGTCAGGCAATGGGGACCGTGTACTAGGGTCTGACGCTGTGGCCGGCGCCGCAACCTATAGTGCTGGTTCTTTCTCGGTCGCGGCGATGACCGTGTGCGCGGCTTGCCTCGCCTCCCGCAGCTGCCGCAAGCCTTCATCGGCTACGGATCGGATATCGGCTGGAGTTGCCTCCTGTGCCCCGAGTAACGCAGTCACTGTCGCGGCCATCACCTTCTCGTGCAAGTCGGTGGCCCCTTCGGGGAACAGGCGCGCGTCCCGGGTGGCGGCTTCGAAGAAGCCGGTCATCACCGCTCCCAGGGCGTACGCCTGTTCCTCCAGTGGCCAGTCTGTCCGGGCGAGCCGGTGCCGACGCCACACCGGCAGCACCATGCGCATCAACGCGGTAGGCCCCAAGGCGCTCAGCAGCGCCATGCCGCTTGGGTGTCCGGCCAGGGCGCCGAGCAGTTCGTCGTCCCCTGTTTGCAGTGCACGAACGAAGGGGTGCAAGAGGACCGTCCGGACCACGAGCGGGCACAACCGGTGGGGACGGCCGGTCTCGGCGTCTTCGGTCAAGGCGCTCGTGTACTCGTCGAGCATCGACAGGAAGTCTCTGGCGAAAAGCCCGATGAGCAGATCTTCCTTGGTTGCCCAGTACAGATAGACAGTGCCGTGGCCGACATGCGCCTTCTTGGCTATCGCGGCGACCGTCACGCCCTTGACTCCGTGCCGGAGCACGAGGTCGTGCGCGACGGTGAGGACGCGGGCCGCCGTGGGGGAGACCTGCTCGGAACGCGCGGTCATCGTCAAGCTCCTCCTGGTCGAGCGGACGCGCCGGCTACGTCCACCGAAATGATCCACCGGCGATGTCTTTCTCCTTCATGCGGGTCGCTTTGGTGAGCTGGTTGATCATGTGCAAGAGCGGTCCTGCCGGGCCGGCGTTGAGGCGGGCCATCGCGCGGCGGAAGGTGATCTGACGGGATGTGCCCGGCGTGAAGAACGTTCGTTGATTGATGCCTGTCCGCTGGTAGTACTCGATGTAGGGCCGCAGACCGCGCTCCCACGCCGTGAGGCCCCGGCCGAGGTCGTGGGGGTAACGCTGCAGCGTTGTGCCGAGTGCCTCCGCGCCGGTGAGGCCGGCGGAGACGCCCATGCCCGCGTAGAGAGTCAAGCACCACGCAGCGTCTCCGACCAGGACAACTCGCCCGCGGTGCCAGCTGTTCATTCGCACCTGTTCGACGGAGTCGAAGAGCAGATCGTCGGCGGACTCCATGGCGGCGATCGTCTCACCGAGCGTGCTGCCCAGAGGTTCTGGTCCGAAGACTGTGCGGATCCGCTGCGCCGGCGGCTGGGCGAACTCTGCGTCGACGTCATTCGTCCGGTAGGACAACAGGACGGTCGGATTGTGGTCGGCGAACGCGAAGACCCACATCGAACGGCCCGGCTCGAGAAGGGTGGCACCCTCACCGTGCGCCAGGTCGCCGAGCGGACTGTCGACCTCGAACGCGGCGATCATGTGGTTGAGGCGATGCAGGTACTTCCCGTGCGGCCCGAAGGCCAGTGATCTCACGGTGGAGCGTAGTCCGTCAGCTCCCACTACGAGGTCGAACCTTTCCGTGGTCGACGTACCGTCGGTGAGGTCGGCCAACGTGACATCTACCCCGTCGGCGTCCTGCTCGATCCTGGTCGGAGTGGTCGCGTAGCGGATCTCGACGTCAGAAGGCAGTTTGGCGAACGCGGCCTGCTCGACATCACCGCGCACCATCAGCCACGGGACGCCGGGGAGATCGCGGAAGGACAGCGCCGACGATCGGTTGCCGGCCCTGTCGATGTCGAAGTAGGCGGACGCAGGGGTGCGGTCGTGCAGCTCGTCGAGGATCCCCAGACGTGCCGCCGCTGCCTTGCCGGAGCCGAACAGGCCGACGAAGTAACCGCCGGTTCGTCTAGTTGCGGACTTCTCGGCGATAACAGGAGACCACCCTGCTCTGTGTAGCCGCACCGCTGTGGCCATTCCGCTGATGCCCAAACCGACTACAAGTACTCGCCGCTGGTGAGGGCTCGTGATCTCCATGCACCCACGTTAGACGAACTGACGAAAATCGTCATACCGTCAGTTAGTGAGCTGGACCACGCCAGTCCGTGTCGACGCTTACTGGATTGCTCGTATCTGATAGAACGATCAGGCTTGTAATGGGGTAGGCTCGTCGAATGGCAACCCAGGGCACAACGGGAACCCGGCTCGAAAGACGCAAGGCTCAGACACGTCGCAAACTGGTCGACGCCGCCCGGGCCATGCTTGCCGACGGGCGCGCGCACAGTGCCAGCATCCAGGACATCACCGAGGCCGCGGACGTCGGCTTCGGCTCGTTCTACAACCACTTCGCGAGCAAGCCCGAGCTCTTCGACGTCGCGGTCCTGGACGTGATGGACGAGATCGGCGAGGTACTGGACCAGCTTGGCGACGACGCGGAGGACCCCTCGGAGAGGTTCACGCGCTCCATCCGGCTGGCGGCACGCTTCGCCCGTGCCCGTCCAGAGCTGGCCAAGATCGTGGTTCGGCACGGCCTGGAGTACCTCGAGTCCGAGCGGGGCGTGGCTTTCCGGGCACTGCGGGACATCGAGGCCGGGATGGCGGCGGGCCAATTCCGCCTCGGCAACGCCCGCTTGGCGCTCGCCAGCACGGCTGGGGCCCTGCTCGCGACGCTGCAGCTGTCGTTGAGCCGGCCCGAGGAAGTCGACGATTCGACCTGCGATGAGCTGGCCGAGAATCTCCTGCGCATGTTCGGTGTCCCGGCCAGGAAGGCGCGCTCGCTGGCGACTCGGGCCCTTCCGGAGCTGCCTGAACCGCTACGCGAGCCGACGGTGGCCCGCTAGCACATCACGGAGGTGCGCGAGGGGCCGTCCGTCGTCAGTGCGGCGTCAATGGTGTGATCGCGCCTGCTCCTGGCTGAGATACGTGGGACGAGTGAGGACGGGGCACAAGGGAGAGCAGCAGGCCGATGTCGATCCGGGTCCTGGCCGTCGCACAGACGATGCGGTCTGGACGAACCAATGCCGCGCAAAGGTTCGACTCGGCCAGCCAACGACCGAGCGCACTGGATTCGTCCACGGTGAGGACCTGGAGACCGGGCGACGCGATGTCGACGGTATGCAGGGTCAGGAGGGCGAATCCGTCCCCCAGTTGCTCGTCGAGCCAGCCGTCCTCGAGTAGCTGCGGACAGAGCCGGCCACTGGGCGCGGAGCGGAGGCGCCGAGGTAAGTGATGCAGGCGCATGCGCGGCGAGGCGGTCCGCGAGGCTGCTGCGGCGACGCCGGGGATGCGGCACAGGCCGCGGACCAGCATGCGCCGCAATGTCGCCGCGCGACCGGTACCGCCGGTCAGGGCCCATCCGATTCCGATGGCGTTCCGGATGGTGCGGATGGCGTGCGGGGCTCGTTCCGCCTGATACGTGTCCAGCAATGTTTCCGGCGCGTGGCGTCGCAAAACCATGTCGAGCTTCCAGACCAGGTTGTGCGCGTCGCGCAAGCCGGCGCCGAGACCTTGCCCGATGAAGGGCGGCGTCTGGTGCGCCGCGTCTCCCAGCAGGAACACGCGCCGGTACCGCCACGTCCGGGCGACGCGCGCTTGGAACACGTACCTCGCGACGCGCACGATCTGGATGCCGGCCACACCCTCCTCGCCGAGCCACGGCCGCAACAGCCGAGCGATGCTTTCGGGTTTGGCGAGTTCAGCGGCGTCGTCAGTGTCGAGGAGCCGAAATTCCCAACGGTAGGCGTCGCGGATCTTGTGCATGAAGGTTGCTGCTCGCCGTGAGTCGCATACCTGGTGCACGCCGTCCCACATGGGCAGCGGTGTCGGGGACCGAACGTCCACCACCAGCCAGGGTTCGGAGAAGCCCAGGTCCCGCCACGGTACGTCCAGCGCCATGCGTACGGTGCTGTTGGCGCCGTCGCAGCCGAGCAACGCCGAGGCGTCCAGTGACTGTTCACCGCCTTCTCGGACGAAGCGCACCTGGGCACCGTGCGCGGTGTGCTTGATCCCGGTGACGGTCGCACCGCGGATCAAGGTGAGTTCGGGCCGGCCGGCAACCGCGTCGGCAAGGAGTCTTTCCAGGTCGGGTTGATCGAACATGGACGCTTCGGGGTGGCCGTTCGTGCCGACGAGGTCGTCGCGGCGGAACTCCGCGATGGTCTCCAGCCGGTCGTCGACGAGGCGGAGACCGGGCATGGCCCGGCTGATCCGGCGAAACTCGCCGCTGACCCCGGCCGCTTGGAGGATCCGCGCGACCTCGCCGTCGATGTGGACCGCGCGTGGCAGAGGGTAGGGGGCTGGATGCCGCTCCAGGATCACGCATCGGATACCCCGCCGCGCGAGAAGCAGGGCAGCAGTGAGTCCGACTGGTCCGGCACCCACGATCGCGACGGGTGCGTCGGCCGTGGTCATCGTGCGGCTCCATCGTTGCTCTCAGCGGTTTGGCTGAAGTACCAGTTGATGGGGTAGCCGGCCAGCGCAGCCCGGATCTGGTCGCGCTCGCCGGCGCTTTCGGGTGCGTTGATCCCTATCGACGTATCCGCGCCCTCAGCCGCGGCAACTCGTGCGGCGATGCCCCTGGCTTCGAACACGTCCTGGACGAGCCGTCGCGCGGCATCCGTGCGCAGCGCGGGTTTGAACACCTTCCCGACGGCAGTAAGAGGGATCTCGTCGACGATGTACACCTCTTTCGGGGCCGCGGCGCGCTCCAGTACGTGTTCCGCAGCCCAGTCGCGAAGCTGGGCGGCGGAGGCGGTGGCGCCTGGTCGCAGGACGACGTAGGCCACCGGCACCTCGCCGGAATGGCGGTGCGGCCGGCCCACCGCGGCGGCCGCGTGGACAGCGTCGTGGAGGAGGAGGGTCTCCTCGATAGCAGCTGGATCGATGTTGTGGCCACCGCGGATGATCAGGTCCTTGACCCGCCCTGTCAGCCGGACGAAGCCGTCCGCGTCGACGCTGCCGTAGTCGCCGGTATCCAGCCAGCCGGCACGGACGACGTCGTGATCCGAGGGCTTGCCGTCACGGAGGTATCCGGCGAACACGGTGGGCCCGGAGATCACCAGCAAGCCCTGCTGCCCGGCAGGGAGGTCGTGCCACGCTCCGGTGGCGGGGTCGACCTCGACGGCTTTGATCCGTTGGTAGGGCAGCCGATGCCCGACGGTGCCGGGTCTCGGACTCCCCGGGTACGAGGTCGCGCTCGCGCACGTCGCTTCGGTCATGCCGTAGCCTTCGAGCAAGTCGGCTCCCGTGTGCGCGGCGAAGTCGCGGCGCACGCTATCCGGCAGTGGTGCGGCGCCGACGACCGGCATGCGCAGACTGCTGATGTCGGCGTCGACAGGCACCTGCGTCAATACCGCGTACACCGTGGGTACCGCGGACATCGCCGCGACGCGGTAGTGCTCGACGAGCTTCCAGAACGCCGGGTACAGGTCCGGGTCCCGGTAGCCCAGCGGTGACGCCCAGACCACCTCCCGACCCGCCAGCAGCGGAGCCAGTCCGGTGACGAGGAGCGCGTTGACGTGGAACAACGGCAACCCTGCGAACATGGCTCCCTGCCCGATGTTCTCGTTGGCCGCCAACGTCCAGGCCATGACGGCTTCGTTCGCGTGCGTGTGCACGGCGATCTTGGGGGTTCCTGTAGTTCCCCGGTGTGGAAGAACGCCGCGTAGTCGGTTTCTCCGGGTGGCTCCGAGATCAGGCGGTCCGCGGGTTCATCTCCGATCAACTCGTCGAGATGGACGGCTCGTACGCCTGGGGGAGCGTGCAGTTCCGGCGCAGAATTCGGTGCTGCGTCGGGCCGGAGGGCGATCACGGTGTGCAGGTCGCTGCGCCAAGCAATGCGGCACACGGTTTCCCAACCGTGGGGGTCGAGTTCCGGACCGGCGGCCAGCATGACGCGGGCATCCGCGGCGCGCAGCAACGCTTCGATGTGGCCGGCGGCCAGGGCGGGGTTGATGGGTGCGGCGACACCGACCGCCTGCGCCCCGAGGATGCCGGACAGGGCGCTCGAGCAGTTGGGGCTGAGGATGCTGACCGCATCGCCGCGCCGCACGCCGAGCCTGGTGAGTGCGTTGCCGATCTGATGCGCTTTGCGGCGCAACTCACCGTTAGTCAGGGTGACCGGTTCGCCCCAGCGCCGGACCGAAGGAAGGAAGTGGGCGGCAGGTCGGTCCGGCCAGCGATCAGCTGCCCGATCGAGCACTGCATAGGTGGTCATCGGCAGGCGGCGATCGGTGAGGGGTATCGCTTCGATGGCCGCAACGTCGGCGGGACCGCGGTACCGCGGCCACATCAGGTCGCTATCGTGTCCGCTCTCGCTCATCGGTGCTCCACGGGATTGCGCTGCGTACCCAGATCGATCGCGCCGTCGTCGGTGGCGATGGTTGCCGCGACGACGTCGCCGTCCCCCAGGAATGCCGGGTTCTTGGCTTGCTTCTTGAAGAAGATCCGCCATTTCACCGGGGGCGGGAGCAAGTTGCCGAGCAGCTCGACCGGCTTGGGTGGCGCGGTCAGCGCCGTGCCGGCCGGGGTGCCGGTGAGGAGCAGATCGCCTGGCCGCATCGGCTGGAACCGTGCGAGCAGTGTCAGAGCGCGCGCCGGTCGCACGATGATGTCGGCCACCGTGCGGTCCTGTCGGATCACGTCGTTGACCCACAGCCGAAGCCGTAGCCGGTCCAAGTGGGCGAATTCTTCCGGCTCCAACAGCACCAAGCGTGGCCCGACGGGCGTGAAGGTCGGGTACGACTTGCTTTCGAAGTATTGACCTTTGCTCAGCTGGACGTCACGAGCGCTGACGTCGTTGGTCACCACCAAGCCCCCGACGTACCGGGGCAGATCGTCGTCGGTCACAGCGGTACCCAGCTCGAGCGGGGCGCCGATCACCAGCCCGAGTTCGAGCTCGTAGTCCAGGAGCCCGACGTGGGCGGGACGGACGATGGTCGACCGCGGCCCGGTGACCGAGCTGGATGCCTTGCGGAAGAAGGTCGGCGGGATGGTGTCCGGGTCGATGCCGGCCTCTTTCGCGTGCGACCGGTAGTTCACCAGTTGCGCGACCACACGGCATGGAGTCGTCACCGGCGACTCGAGAGAAAGGTCGGACACCGCGGCGGTGCCGTCCCCAGCCGCCAGGAGGCCGGCAGCTTCGGCGATCGCTGCCCGGTCGGCCAGGAGCTCGCCGGTGGTCTGAGCCGTGGTGTCGATGGGAGCCGCACGGCCGGCGGCCGGGTTTTCGACCCACCAGCGGTCGGCGGTGCGGAGCACGGTGGTGGTCATACCTTCATCGCTTTCACTAGGGCCAGCAGCCGGGTGGCGGTGAGCTCGGCCTCGGGCTCGTGGAGCGCCGCGTAGATCTCACGCAGGATCGCGGGAGAGGGGTTGGTGCCGAGGAAGTCGCGAGTGACCGGGGGACCCCATTGCGACAGGCTGGACGCTGTCATCGGGGCCCAGCCCGGTTCGACCGAGGCGTCGAACAGGTCCCCGTCCGCGAAGTGCTCCACCATCAGCCGGTCGGGGTCACGCCAGTAGTCGAAGATTTGACTGCCGAGAATGTGGCGGCCGATGCCCCACGCCCGGTGGTAACCACGCTCGGCGAGGTACTCACCTCCCGCGGCGAGTGCGTCGAGGTCGGCGACCTGGTACGCCGAGTGGACGTACCCTGTGCGCGGGCTCAGGTGCAGCACCATCGTGTGGTGATCGGTCGGCTGATCACCGCGGTCGCAGCGCAGGAACGCCATGGTCGGTCCGAGCTCGCGTTGTCCGGGGATGAACTGGAAGTCGCTGACGAGCAGGCCGAAGGTCTGGAGGTACCAATCCAGCGCGGTCGCGAAGCGAGGAGTCTCCAACACGACGTGACCGAGGCGCTGCACCCGGGCGGGCTCACGCGCGGGCCGCTGTGTCGTATTGATCCTCGCCTGAGATGTGCCGGTGTTCAGAACGAGTGGCGCTTGCTCGGGCAGGAGGTGGTGGGTGTCCGCGCCGTACGCGACGCCGGCTGCGAGTCCATTGGGCGCCATCAGTTCGACGATCCCGCCTGATGGCCGGCCTCGGAGCGGCCGTACCGGGGCGCCGGTGTGCGCGGCGAGCCGATCCAGGTCGTCGCGGGATTGGGCTTGGAACACCGGTCCGACAAAGCGGGACGTCGCGCCGCGGCGGATCAGCACAGCGTTGTTGCCGGCGAAACTGCCACGGAGCCACAGTTCGTCCGCCGTGCGGTGGGCTACCACGAAGCCGAAGTCGCGTGCGAACGTCTCGGCGCGATCCAGGTCTGTCTTCTCGAACACCAACCAGGCAAGATCCCATACCTTGATGACTGGGTTGGACGCGCGCCCGGCGTGCTCTCCGCGTTGGGCGCCGTGCTCGCTGTGCAAGCCTTGATGCGCCGAACGCGCTTTTGCGTGAACCGTGGCCATATCGACCCTCCTAGGCAAGTCCGAAACCACATTGCTGAGTCATGAACGCGACAGATGCCCTGAGCAGCGCGGCGACACTGGTCAGTTCTTCCTGAGCGCGCGGGGCATAGACGAGAAGGTAGGTCAGGGGCAGCCTGCCGCCTCGTCCGGCGAGTGGGTGGCGCTCGCCCCAACCGCGTTCCAGGACCTTCGTCGCGTCGGACGGGCTGAAGATCATGTGCATCGAGCCGTCGGCGGGATGGATGTGCGCGACTTCGCCCCGCGACCGCCTGGTGATGTCGTGACCGAGCAAATGCGGGCGCACGGTGATCGCGCGGGTGTGTTTCTCAAAGGTACTGCGCCGCCAGCACAGCCGTGTCGCGTCCTCCTCCACGACCCCGTCGAACACTTCTTGGAGAGCGGCGTGCGCGGGCCCGGCAGCTGGTTGATCCAGCTGCCGATGGGGGATGGGATACGGTGCGATCGTCGGCCTGTCACCGCCACGCTGAGGCAGATCCCGCAACCACTGTCCGTCCGGCGGTGTATCCAGCAACGGTACGTAGGGCTTCGTACTGAATGGTTCACGCTTCCAACCCCGCAGCAGAGACACTGCCAGCCAGCCGCCGAGGTTGCGTGGCACACCGCCTTCGCCGAGGGCGTACCAGGCCTTGTAGTCGCGTGCGAGGACTGTGACTGCGCCGGCTCCGAGGAGGACGGCGCCACCGGTCCGGGCGGCACGCTTGAAGGTCACCGGTTTCATTGATCTCGTCTCCCTTTCACCGTACTGTCACTGCGATGCGGCCATCTCGCGGAGGCCGTCCTCAACGGTCACGACCGGCGTGTAACCGAGGGAGGTGCGCGCTCTGACATCGCTGACCGTGCAGGTTTGCCCGATGACCGCGACGGTGGCGCGATCGAGAGGCGGCGGCCCTGGCCGGCGTGCAACGCGCCATCCGAATTCGGTCACCGCCGCCGCGGCACGCGCCACGGCACGCGGCAGTGTGCGATCGGGGATGTCGACGCCGTGGGTCCGTGCCATGGCGCTGAGGAACTCCCGGAACTCGACGGGTGCTCCGTCGGTGACGAAATAGGCGCGGCCGGGCTGGCCGGCTCGGGCCGCGGCGATGATGCCCTCGACCAGGTTGCGCACGTGACAGGTCGAGGTGAGGTAGCGGCCGTGGTCGATCCAGCGGAAGGTTCCGCCGCCGACAGCGGAGAGCACGGTCGGCAGCACGGTGGTGTCGCCGGCGCCCCAGACAAAACGCGGGCGGACCGCGACGGCTCGCAACCGTGGCGTTGAGGCGCCTAGGACGAGTCGTTCCGCTTCTGCCTTGGTTCGTGCGTAGGACCCCAGGGGCCTCTCCGCGTAGGACCACGACTCGTCGGCATCGACGATTGTCGCGCCCGCACGGAGGAGGACCTGCTCAGTACTGATGTGCACCAGCGTGGGCACTCCGGCTGCCTGTGCGGCGCGAACGACATTGCGGGTGCCCTCGACGTTTACGGCGTGCATGTCGTCGTAGCTGCCGCCGGCGACGAGTGCCGCAGCGTGCACGACCAGGCCGACGCCGGTCATGCCTTGCGTGAGCGCGACGCTATCGGAAAGGTCGCCCATCACCGCTTTGGCGCCGAGTTCGGTGACGGTCGCCGCGGCCGATCTGCTGCGGGCGAGTGCGCGCACGTCGTGGTTGTCGGCTACCAACCGCCGGATGAGGTTGCGTCCCACGAACCCGGAGCCCCCGGTGACGAAGACGCCTTGTTGGCGGGCCGGGGTGGTCTGCTGAGCGCGTTGTGGGAGTGTCGGGGTCATTTGGTCTCCAGTGCGAATGTCAGAGCCGCGAACGCGAGGGAGCCGGCAGCGCACACGACCGCGGGGATGGCCCGGCCGATACCGTCGCCGGCCCGGAGATGGGTGATTGCGCCGCCTGTGGCGATGACCAGGAGGCCAGCGGCAGCTGCCGTGCCTACGCCGGAGCACCAGATCGTCAGCACGATCCCGGCTGCCCCTGCCAGCTCCGCGACGCCGATCAGGCGGTACAGGCCCACTGTCACGTTCAGGTGTCTCGCTGAATCGCGGACCGGCTGAATCGCCAGAACTTTGGCCACGCCGGTGACGACGAACACCACAACCAACGCCGTACCGAGCAGGGTTTCGATCAGCATGTCCGGCTCCGTGACCCGGCGCCGCGCCGGTGCTCGTCGACGATCGACCGCGACGTGAGTCCCGGCGTGGAGGTGCCCAGGCTCGAAAGGTATGGAGGAGCGACGCCAAGGGCGCCGGGAACGGTGGTCATGTGACTTCCTGGGTTCGAGGTTGACGGTAGGCGCTCTCGACCCGGTGGCGCCCCATTGCTGATGAAACTATCACTTACGATCACACCGTCAGTCAAGGTGACGAGGGTAGCTGTCCGCTTTGGTCGGCGCAGCCGCGGGTTCGGGGATGCGCGCGCCTTCCGGAACCCTCCATTCGGGCTTCATGATCACTTGGTGTTGACCGAGCGCCAGCAGGCTGATAACTTCATCAGAGATGACTGAACGTGACATTGTCGGTGGGTTGTGATGGTCGAAGCGCACTGCATCAAGGGCTCCAGCTCGGAAAGAAACGGCCGCAGTGTCAACGATGTCAGGCTTGCCGCAGGCCGGCCGGCGCCTGGTTTAGTCCGAAGGAAGGAAACAGTGGTGACGCAGTCACTCGTACGGCCGGAGGGCGCCACCGACGCCCTGCGGCTCGTGGTGGACCTCAACCGCTGTCAGAGCTACGGCCAATGCGTCTTCGCCGCACCGACAGTGTTCCGCTTCCACGGGGTGGAGTCACTCGAGTATCAATACGCGCCGCCGGCCGAAAGTCGGATCGAGGTGCTGCGCGCCGTAGCGGCGTGCCCGGTACAGGCCATCAGTCTCGGCACCGTAGCGGGCATCGAATCCGACGTCGAGGGCGGAATCGATGAGTGATCAGGAATTCGTCGTAGTCGGTGCCTCACTTGCCGGCTTGCGAGCAGCCGAAGCCCTACGCGACTACGGATTCGGGGGGTCCATCACCCTGGTCGGTGACGAGCCTCATCTCCCCTATGACCGGCCGCCCCTGTCGAAAGCCGTGCTGACGGGGTGGGTCGACGTCGCGCGCACACAGCTTCCGCAGGTCCGCCGGCTCGATGCCCGGTGGCAGCTCGGGGTCGCCGCGACAAGGCTCGACCGGTCCCGCAAGGAGATCCAGCTCGCCGACGGGCGCGAAATCGGATACGACAAACTGCTGATCGCCACGGGAATGCGGTCTCGGCCCTGGCCGAACGAGCGGGAGGCATCCCTGAGCGGCGTGCACGTCCTGCGCAATTACGGCGACGCGCAGGCGCTACGCACCGCGCTCGCCGCCCGACCGCGGCGTGTCCTGGTCATCGGGGGCGGCTTCACCGGCTCCGAGGTGGCGTCGTCCTGCCGTGACCTGGGCATCGAGGTTACTCTGGTGCACCGCGGCCCGGCTCCTCTCGCGGGGGCTCTGGGTGTCGCCGTGGGGCATGTCGCCACCCGCGTACAGCGGGCCGCGGGCGTCGACCTCCGGCTCAACACCACTGTCGCGGCGCTCGAGGGCGACGCTGGCGGCCGGCTGCGCCGCGTGCACCTCTCTGACGGTTCCACTGTTTCCGCCGACGTTGCTGTCATCGCGTTCGGTGCTGTTGCCAACGTCGACTGGCTCCGGACGTCAGGCCTGTCCGTGAGCGATGCCGGTGTGGCATGCGATGCGACCTGCAGGACCGCTTCCGTCGACGGACGTTGTGAGGAAGACATCTACGCCGCCGGCGACGTAGCCATCTGGCCCCATCCGCTGTATGACGAGCAACCCATCGGCCTCGACCACTGGGGGAACGCAGTGAGCCAGGCGAGGGTCGCCGCGCACAACATGGTGCACGGTCTCGCCGGCCGCCAGGTCCACGACGAACTGCCTTCGTTCTGGTCGAATCAGTTCGGACTCTATGTGAAATCAGTCGGCCTTCCCGAGCTCGCCGACGAAGTCACCGTCACCCAAGGCTCACTGGAAACCAACCAGTTCGTAGCCGCCTACGGGCGTAAGGGCAGGCTCGTGGCAGCGGTTGCGGTCAACAACCCTCGCGTCCTCGATGGCTACTGCGCTCTCATCCAAGCGCGCTCGCAGTTCCCGCCGGACATCAACGCCTCTGATCGGCCGGCGCACAGCACTCCGGTCCACCGGGACCTGCCCATCGTCTCGGCTGCTCCGGCCGGCGCCACCATGGGACACGACTGAGAGGAATGCCGTGACGACCCTCGAAGGTCTCTCACCGACGGAACTGTTCAGCAGCATATTCCGCTACGAAAACAGGCCGAACCCGTATCCCCTGTACACGGAACTTCAGAAGGCGCCCGTCTCGCAACTCGACGACGGAAGCTGGGTGATCACCCGGCACAAGGACATCTCCCGGCTGGTCCGTGATCCCCGGGTCGGTCAGGGCCCGGCGGACGATTCCGAGTTCCCGCGGTCGGTCCTGCGCTACCCGGATGGCACCCAGTTCGAAGGATCGTTCCTCGTCTTGGACCCGCCCAGGCACGATCAGTTGCGCGCCGCCGTCACGGAGCTGTTCATCCCGCGCGTCATGGGCATGCGGCAGCACCTCGAGGAACTCGTGGCCGCGCAGCTGGACCCCCTCGTCACCGGACACGGCGGAGAGTTCGATGTGGTGGCCGACCTGGCGTACCCGCTGCCGGTCACCGTCATCTGTGAGCTTCTCGGAGTGCCGCGCGAGGACGAGGCAACCTTCCGGACGTGGGCTGACCGCCTTGCTCGCGGACTCGATCCAGTCGACACCCAAACCGAAGAAGAGCTGCAGGACCTGGGGGCCGCCCGCCAAGAGCTTGCCGCCTACTTGAGCGAGCTCATCAAATTCCGGGAAAGCAACCCCGACGATGGCCTGCTCTACGCCTTGATGGGCAGGCTGGGGCCGCTCGACCTGCACGCGACGCTTCAGCTGCTGCTCATCGCCGGCCACGAGACGACGGTCAACCTGATCACGAACGGCACTCTCGCGCTCCTTCGCCATCCCGTCGCGCTCGATCGGCTCCGTGCAGACCCCGACCTGTCGATCTCGCTGGTCGAAGAAGTGCTGCGGTTCGACCCGCCGGTGCAGATGGCACCTCGCCGCGCCTTGGCCGACATCGATGTGGCCGACGCGACGATTCCCGCCGGCAGCCGGATGACCATCCTGCTCGCCGCGGGCAACCGGGACAGCAGTGTCTTCGTGGATCCGGACGAGTTCGTTCCCGATCGGGCCGACAATCCTCATCTCGCCTTCGGCGGAGGCATGCACTACTGCGTCGGTGCCGCCCTGGCGCGAGCGGAAGCGCAGATAGCCCTGTCCGCCTTCGCTCGCCGCGTCGATGCCCCGCAGCTCGTGGCCGACCCGCCGCCGTACCGGCTCAACACCGGTCTTCGCGGACCGGAACATCTGCGCGTGTCGTTCGAGCAAGTTCACAACTGACGAACCATCGAAAATCAGGTAGACGAAATGGTCATCAATGACGGCGGTCGGGCACCTGATGCCGCATCGGTTGTCCCCTACGCACTCCGCGTTCCGGACACGCGGCTGGCCGATCTCCGCGAGCGCCTCGATCACGCAAGGCTTCCCCAAGCCGAGACGGTGGGGGACTGGTCGCAGGGCGTGCCGCGGTCCTATGTCGACGAGCTGCGCCGGTACTGGCGTGAGGGGTACGACTGGCGGCGCTTCGAGGCCGAGTTCAACAGCTTCAGCCAGTGGCGGACCGTGATCGACGGCGTCGGTATCCAGTTCCTCCATGTCCGATCACCCCGATCGGATGCTCGGCCGTTGCTGATCACGCATGGCTGGCCGGGGTCGGTCGTGGAGTTCCTCGACGTCGTCGACGAGCTGGTCGACCCGCCCGCCGACGAGCCCGCGTTCCACGTCGTCGCGCCGTCACTGCCAGGTTTCGGGTTCTCGGACGCACCCGCTGAGGCCGGCTGGGGCATCGAACGCGTCGCGGATGCGTGGGCCGAGCTCATGACGCGACTGGGATACGACCTCTTCCTCGCCCAAGGTGGTGACTGGGGCGCCGTCGTCACCACGACCTTGGCCGTCCGCCACCCTGAACGCGTCGAGGCGCTGCACACCACGATGCCGCTGGTGACGGCGCCACGCGAAAAGGTCAGCGGTGACATCACCGAAGTCGAACGCTCGTGGATCGCCGAGAGCTCCAGGACGCTCGAGGCCGAGCGAGGCTACTTCGCCATCCAGGCGACCCGCCCGCAGACCCTGGGTTACAGCCTGGCCGACTCACCGACCGGGCAGCTCGCGTGGATCGTCGAGAAGTTCCACAACTGGACCGACTGCGGGGGTCACCCGGAGAACGTGCTGTCACGTGATCGCATCCTCGACAACGTCTCCGTCTACTGGTTCAGTTCGTGCGCCACGTCATCCGCGCGGCTGTATTGGGAAAGTGACGCGAAGGTCGACCGGACCAGCGAGGTCAAGGTGCCTGCCGCGGTCTCGGTGTTCCCCAAGGAACTGTTCAAGTTCCCGCGGGCATGGGTGCAGGCTCGTTACAGCGAACTTCGCTACTGGAACGTCCTTCCCAAAGGGGGGCATTTCGCTTCGCTGGAAGTGCCGGAGGTGTTCGTCTCCGAGCTTCGGGCGGCGTTTCCGGCGCCTGGCAGGCGAATCCCCCAGAAGACCGATATCTGAAGAGGGAAGACGAGTGCAACCGACAGACCTCGAGGTCGACTACCTGATCATCGGTGCCGGAGCGATGGGGATGGCCTTCGCCGACACGCTCGTCGCCGAAACCGACGCGACAGTGGCGATAGTCGACCGGTACGCCCAGCCGGGCGGACACTGGACCGTTGCCTATCCCTATGTCCGGCTCCACCAGCCATCGGCCTTCTACGGTGTCAACTCTCGCGAACTCGGGACCGCCGCTGTGGACACCCGGGGCTGGAACGCCGGCTTGCACGAACTGGCGTCGTCGAGCGAGATCCTGGCCTACTTCGAGCAGGTGATGACCAGGACGCTGCTGCCGACGGGACGAGTCTCCTACTTCCCCATGTGCTCCTACGACGGTCCGGACCCCGCCCGCGGCGACCGCCAGCGTTTCCACTCTTTGGTCACCGGTGCTACCGCCGAGGTGCGAGTGCGCCGGAAGACCGTGGACGCCACCTACATGAACGTCACTGTTCCGGCGATGGTCCAGCCGGCGTACGCAGTCGATCCGGGGGTCCGGCTCATCACGCCCAACAAGCTGCCCGAGCAGTCGGTCCGTCCGTCCCGCCACATCGTTGTGGGTGCCGGCAAGACAGGCATCGACGCGTGTCTGTGGCTGCTGCGTCACGGCGTCGACCCGGCCGGTATCACGTGGATCATGCCCCGGGATGCATGGCTGCTCGACCGCGCACACTTGCAACCTGGCCCGGAATTTGTTGCCTCGGCGCAACTGGCCTCGAGGGCCCGCGCGGAAGCCGTGCTGACTGCCCAGACCATCGACGAGCTGTTCGAGCACCTGGAGGCGAGCGGCATCCTGATGCGGGTATCACGCGAAGTGAAACCAGCCGCCTTCCGGTGCGCCACGGTGACTCATGCTGAACTCGACCAGCTCCGCAGGATCACCGATGTCGTGCGGCACGGCCGGGTAAGGCGTCTCGGCGTCGGCGGCATCGAGTTCGACCGCACGACGGTCGCGGCGCCGCCGGATGCGCTGTACATCGACTGTACCGCGGACGGGCTCGAGAAGCGGCCGGCGGTGCCCGTGTTCGACTCCGGCCGGATCACTCTGCAGGCGGTGATTCCGTGCCAGCAGGTGGCGAGTGCCGCGTTGACGGCGCACGTGGAAGCCGCGTACAGCGACCTCGATGTCATGAACGAGCTGTGTACGCCCGTTCCGCACCCCACTTCCGACCTGGATTGGCTGCGGTTCCGGATCGGCACGGTGGACGTTCTGCTTCGGTGGATGGACGATGCCGGATTGCGGGGTTGGTGTGAGAACTCGCGGCTGTTCCACCGCGCCAGTAATTTCTTCGACCCACAGCAGCGGGACCTGATCCTTCACATCGCTCAGGCCGAGAGGGCTCGGCTGGCCGAGCTGTTGAGCGGCGCGGAGCTGGCCGCCGCGCGATGTTGAACCAGCGTTCGGCGGGGGTTGCCTGTCGCGTATCGCTGAGGGACGCAGAGGAGATGAACAGCCGATGGTGGCGGTCCGGGACCTGATCGCCCAGTTCGGGGCCAGACCGGCCGGTCCGCGCGCCGAGCGAATCCGACGATCCCCGCAGTTCGACGGCGAGCGCTTCCGGAGCCCGGTTCCGCGGATCCCGATGTCCGCTCGCTCGCTGGCGTCGATCTTCCGGGAAATGTTCCTCGACCGGAACCGGGGACTACGCCAGCCCGGTGGTGTGGTGCCTCTCGTCGCGTCGGCCGGCTCGATCCGGACCGACGGGTTGTCCTTGACCTGGTACGGCCATGCCTCCACGTTGGTCGAGATCGACGGCGCTCGCGTGCTGCTGGATCCGGTGTGGAGCGGTCGGCCTTCGCCGATTCCGCGAACGGGCCACCGGCGCCTGCACCAGCCGCCGGTGCCCCTGGCCCGGCTCGGCCGGATCGATGCGGTGGTGATTTCTCATGACCACTATGACCACCTCGACCTCGCCACCATCCGTGAGCTGGCGGTGACGCAGGAGGCGCCGTTCCTGGTGCCACTGGGCGTCGGTGCCCACTTGGAAAGCTGGGGTGTGCCGGCCGGCCGAATCATCGAACTCGACTGGCATGAGGAGGCCGAAGTCGCCGGTACCCGGTTCGTCGCAACGCCGGCTCAGCACTTCTCCGGCCGTGGTGTCACCCACGACCATACGCTGTGGGCATCGTGGGTTCTCCTCGGACGGGCCCACCGCGTGTTCTACACCGGCGACTCCGGCTACTTCGACGGTTTCGCCACGATCGGTGACGTGCACGGCCCGTTCGACGTCGCACTTGTCCAGGTCGGCGCCTACTCGTCGCACTGGCCGGACGTCCACATGACTCCGGAAGAAGGCGTCGTGGCGGCTCTTGATGTCAAAGCGAAGCTGCTGTTCCCCGTACACTGGGCGACCTTTCAGATGGCCATGCACCCGTGGAGCGAGCCCGCTGACCGCGTCTGGCGCGAAGCCAAAGCTACTGGACTTCCGATCGCGGTCCCGCGCCCCGGCGAGTGCATCGATGTCGCGGGGCGCTTGCCGGTCGAGCGCTGGTGGCGGCCGCTTGCCGGCGGAACCGGTCCGCGTGGCCGGGCCTCGAGTAACCTGACTTGGCTCAAGATCGCTGATCTTGGGTAGGGTGCTGGCTGTTGAGCTGCGGTTTCGTCGTGTGAACGGCGAAAATCTGCGCACTAAGCGGCCGGTTCTAGGGGTCTGCCCATCGCTTCCCGGTTACGGCTTCAGCGACAAGCCGGCCGCGCCGGGGTGGGGGATCGAGCGGATATCCGACGCGTGGTGCGAGCTGATGGCCCGGCTCGGCTACCGGGGGTTCGGCGCCCAGGGCAGCGACTGGGGCACCAGCATCGCCACGAGCATCGGTCAACGGCAACCCGATCGGGTCGCCGGCATCCATCTCATGCCGCCGCTCGCACCGCCCGATCCGGCCACGTTGGACGACCTCACCGGTGCCGAGCGGGCGGCGCTCGCGACACTGCGGGAGGCGGACGAATGGGGCTCCGGATACTCGGCGCAGCAGTCGACCCGGCCGCAGACGGTCGGCTACGGGCTGGTCGACTCGCCGGCCGCCCTCTGCGCCTGGATCGTCGAGAAGTTCTGGTCGTGGACCGACTCCGGTGGCGACCTGCATCGGGTTATTACCCGGGATGAGCTGCTCGACAACCTGATGCTCTACTGGCTGCCCGGCACCGGTGCCTCATCCGCCCGGCTGTACTGGGAAAGCCTCCGGCAGGTCAACGAATGGATCTCCGGGTCGGCCGGCGCGCCGGTGACCGTACCCACCGGCTGTTCGGTCTTCCCCAAGGAGCTGCAGCGCCCGTCTCGGCGGTGGGCGGAGCGCCGGTTCCCGAACATCCGGTACTGGAACGAGCCCGGCAAGGGCGGCCACTTCGCGGCGTTCGAGCAGCCGACGTTGTTCGTCGACGAGGTCCGGTCATTCTTCCGGCTGGTCCGCTGATGGTCACCCGTACTCGGTAAGCGGCTGGCTAAAGATCAACAAGTGCCCATCGGGTGTCCGTACGTTGAAGTCGCGCATCCCGTAGGGCCGGTCAGCCAGTGGCTCGACGATGTCGGCGCCGCGGGCGCGCAGCTCGTCGTGGCAGGAATCGACGTCGTCGACGACAACTGTCACCCTGGCCGGGCCGACGCTGCTTTCGGCGTACAGGTGGAACTCGGCGGTGTCGCGGATCACGGCCGCGTAGCTAGGTGGGGTCTCCCAGGTGAATATGGTGTCGAATCCGAGCGCGTCCGTGAAGTACGACCGCGCTGCCTGCACATCTCGGCACGGCAGCACGGGAACCGCCACCCGCATGACCATTCCGTCACCTTACCTGACTTTGGCTCAAGATCGCTGATCTTGGGTAGGGTGCTGGCTGTTGAGCTGCGGTTTCGTCGTGTGAACGGCGAAAATCTGCGCACTAAGCGGCCGGTTCTAGGCTGTCTCTCGTGGCGTATGTGCGCACGGTGAAGACGGCGTCGGGGGCCAGGGCGGTGCAGATCGTACACTCCTCGCGTCGCGGGTCGCGGGACATCGAGCACATCGGCTCGGCGCATGACGATGCGGCGTTGGAGGCGCTCAAGGCGGTGGCGAGGCAGCGTCTGGCTGTGGGGCAGCCCGAGCTCGACTTTGGCCCGGACTTCGCGGCGTTGCAGGCCGGCAGTGGTGCTGGTGGTGGGCCGCTTGCGATCACGTCGTCGCGGATGGGGTACCTGTGGGACGCGCTCGGCCACGCCTACCAGCTGTTGGGGTTCGAGGAGGCCGCTGGTGGTGACGAGGTGTTCCGATTACTGGTGCTGGCACGGATCGTCGAGCCGACCAGCAAGCTGGACAGTCTGCGGGTGGTCGAGGAGGCAGGTTTCGACCCGCCGGCGTACGCGACCCTCAAGCGGCGTCTGCCCGCGTTCGCGAAAGAGTCCTGGCGGCAGAAGTTGGCCGCGGCGTGCGCCCGCACCGCTGATCTGGGGCCGGCGTCACTGGTTCTCTACGATGTGTCCACCTTGTACTTCGAGACCGATGCCGGGGACGGGTTCCGTGAGCCCGGGTTCTCCAAAGAACGCCGCCTGGAGCCGCAGATCACGATCGGGCTGCTCACCGACGCAAGCGGGTTTCCGTTGATGGTTAACGCGTTCGAGGGCAACCGGGGCGAGACCACTACGATGCTGCCGACCATCCGTGCGTTCATGGATGCCCACCAGCTGGCTGATGTCACGGTCGTGGCCGACGCTGGCATGATCTCTGCGGCCAACCAGCAGGCCATCGAGGCCGCGGGGTTGTCGTTCATCCTCGGCGCGCGGATACCCGACGTGCCGTACGTGGTCCAGGCGTGGCGCCACGAGCACCCGGATGAGCAGATCCCCGACGGGCACATCTTCACCCAGCCCTGGCCTGCCGGCCCCAAGGACCAGCGCCGCGACCAGATCATCTACTACCAGTACCGGGCGGACCGGGCTCGGCGCACCCTGCACGGCATCGACGAACAGGTCGCCAAGGCCGAGCAGGCCGTCGCCGGCAAGACCGCGGTCAAACGCAACCGGTTCATCCAGCTCACCGGCGCCACCAAGAGTGTCAACCGGACCCTGGAAGCCAAGGCACGCGCCCTTGCCGGCCTCAAAGGCTACGTCACCAACCTCCCGGACGTCACCGCCGAGTTCGTGATCGACGCCTACCACCGACTGTTCCACATCGAGAAGTCGTTCCGAATGTCTAAACACGACCTACGTGCGCGGCCGATCTACCACCACAAGCGCGAGTCGATCGACGCGCACCTGACGGTCGTGTTCGCCGCCCTGGCCGTCAGCAGGTGGATCGAGCAGACCACCGGCTGGTCGATCAAGAAGTTCGTGCGCACCACCCGCCGCTACCGCACCATCAACATCCAGGCCGGCGAGCACACCCTCACCGCCGTCGACCCGCTACCCGACAACCTCCGCGATGCCCTCACCCGCATCCACGACCGCGGTGCGCACTAATTTGAGCCAAGTCAGGTGGCGGCCGCTTGCCGGCGGAACCGGTCCGCGTGGCCGGGCCTCGAGTAATGACGTTTAACCGAGCTTCGCCGACCACTTCTCTTCGATCCGCCCGAACCGCCACACCGCCAGCGCGACGACCCACGTCAGCACGAACAGCCCGACGATCCCGAAGCCGACGTAGTCCAGGTTCACCGACGCGATCGCGGCCAGCGGCCCGGACGTGATGTCCAGCTCCTCGGCGAGGATCGTCACCAGCTCGATGGTCCCGATGAGCAGCGCGACGGCGACGGACAGCGCGGTCACCGTGATGTTGTAGAAGATCTTCCGCACCGGCTTCGCGAACGCCCAGCCGTAGGCGAAGTTCATGAAGCAGCCGTCCACGGTGTCGAACAGGGTCATGCCGGCGGCGAACAGGATCGGCAGCACGAGGATCGCGTACCAGGGCAGCGCGAAGGTCGCGGCGCCGGCGGCGAGCACGAGCAGCCCGATTTCGGTCGCGGTGTCGAAGCCCAGCCCGAACAGCAGCCCGACCGGGTAGATGTGCCACGGCTTGCGGACGGCCTTCGTCGCGCCGCGCAGCAACCGGTTCAGGACGCCGCGGTTGTCCAGCTGGCGCTCGAGCGCGGCTTCGTCGAAGTCGCCGCGGCGCATCCGCCGGAACACGCGCAGGATCCCGACGAGCACGACCAGGTTCAGGATCGCGATCACGTACAGGAACACCCCGGACACCGACGTCCCGATGAGGCCGGTGGCTTCGTGCAACGCCGAGGAGCCGTCCTCGACCTGACCGGCCAGCGCGCGGACGCCCAGGGAGAGCAGGAGGCACAGCGCGAAGACGACCGTCGAGTGCCCGAGGGAGAACCAGAACCCGACCGACAGCGGCCGCCGTCCGTCGGCCATCAGCTTGCGCGTGGTGTTGTCGATCGCGGCGATGTGGTCGGCGTCGAAGGCGTGCCGCATGCCGAGCGTGAACGCGGTGACGCCGAGCCCGATGCCGAACACGCCGGACGTGCCCAGCGCGTAGTGCCGCGGCGCGACGAAGCCCGCCAGGACGCCCCAGCCCACGACGTTCAGCAGCAGGATGAACCCGGCCATCCCGCCGATCGACACCCACTCGCGGCGCGAAAGGCTCAGCACCGCGGTGCCGGCATGGTCGACCGGATAAGCGCGTCGGCCGGCGCCCTCGGACGAGTGAGGGTTGTGCTCGGTCGACGGCGGAGGTGTGCGCCGGTCACCGCGAGCCACCGGTTGATCAGCGCCGCGGTCCGGCTCGCGCGCCGCAGATGGGACCGCACGGCGGGGCAGATCGTCGGGCATAACTAGCGCCTCCGCGACACTCGTGTAAGGATCACTCCAGGACTGTTGCTGGAGTGAACACTACAGCAACAGTTGTTACGTGCGCCGTCGCCGGCCTGCCTCGGCCGGTCGGCATCGCTTCCTACGAAGGGGCAACACCATGGACCATCGGATCAGTCGCCGCCGGGCAGTCGCCGGCGCCGCCGCACTTGCCGGTGCGGGCTTGCTGACCACCGCCGCCGGCACTGCCGCGCAGGCCTCCGGGGCTCCATCCGGCTCGTACCGCATTGACATGCACGCTCATTTCCTGCCTCCTGAGTACCGAGCGGCCCTCTTGTCGCACGGGTACTTGACGATCGGCGGCTATCCCACTCCACAGTGGTCGCCAGAGGCAGCACTGGAATTCATGGGCCGTTACGGCATCGCCGCGCAGGCCCTGTCGATCTCCGATCCTGGCGTCTCCTTCCTGAACGGCAAGGAAGCGCGCGACATGGCGCGGTACTGCAATACCTACGCGGCGAACCTGTTCAGGACGCATCCGACGCGCTTCGGCGGCTTCGCCGTCCTGCCGATGCCCGACGTCGCCGCGTCGATCGCCGAACTCGAGTACGCGCTGAACGTGCTCAAACTCGACGGCGTCGTCCTGTTGTCGGCCTACGACGGCGTGTATCTGGGCGACCCGCGTCTCGAACCGCTCATGGCGGCCCTGAACAAACACAAGGCGTACGTCTTCGTGCATCCGGCCGCGGTTCCAGCCAACGCGAAGCCGGACATTCCCCTGCCGGACTTCCTGTACGAGTTCACGTTCGACACCACGCGGGCGGCCACCCTGCTGATGTATTCCGGTACACGACGTCGATACCCCGATATCCGGTTCCAGCTGGCGCACGCCGGCGGAACAGTACCGTTCTTGACGTACCGGCTCGGCGTCTTGGTCAAGACCGGAGCTGCCAACCTCTTCCCGCCGGGTGTGCCACGGCCTTCGGCTTTGGATGTCTCCGAACTGGTCAAGACCTTCTACTACGACACCGCGTTGAGTCCGGCGGCGACCGACATGAGCAGCGTGCTGGCTGCCGGTCAGCAATCCCACGTCGTGTTCGGCAGCGACTGGCCGTTCTCGGCTCTCACTCTGACGGGCTCCGGTGACCCGCAACCGGAGCTCGACCAGACCTTCGACGCCGAAGGCCGGCTCCAGATCGAGCGCACGAACGCCCTGCGTGAACTTCCGCGGCTCGCGCAGGCGGTGGGTGACTGAAGCCGGGACCGCATTCGCTACCAGCAGAGGGCGAGTCGTCATGATCGGCCCCCGCCGTCGCAGGTGCGGCGAGGGGCCGGTCAGACGCCGGCGAGAGTTCCCCGGAGCTTGTTTTCGATCAAGCTCCGTCCTTCGGTGACGATGCGGTCGACCAGCCGGGCTACCGTGGGGACGTCGTGGATGAGTCCCTGCACCATTCCTGCGGACCACGTGCCGCCTTCCAGCTCGCCGGTCTCGAACACCTTGCGGCCACGCTGTCCTGCCACCAGGTCTCGCACATCGTCGAAACGCCCGCCACGATCCAGGATCGATACCACCTCGGAGGAGATCGAGTTGCGGGCGACCCGCGCCGTGTTGCGCAAAGTCCGGAAGATCAACTCTGTGTCCCGCTCGCTGGCCGACACCAAGCGTTGCTTCACGTTGGGATGTACCGGAGCCTCCTGGGTGGCCAGGAAACGAGTACCCATGCTGATGCCGTCGGCTCCCAGGGCGAGTGCCGCCACCAGGCCACGGGCGTCCCCGAACCCGCCCGACGCGATCATCGGGAGGTTGATCACTTCCGCCGCGGCCGGAATCAGGACCAAGCCGGGGATGTCGTCCTCTCCGGGGTGTCCAGCACATTCGAACCCGTCGATCGAAATCCCGTCGACGCCGAGCTCCTGTGCCTTCAGTGCATGCCGTACGCTCGTGCACTTGTGCAGCACCTTGACGGACCCGGCGCGAAAAGCCGGTAGGTGGGAGGCGGGGTTGCTACCCGCCGTCTCGACGACAGGCACCTTGCTCTCCACGATGACGTCGCGGTACTCCGCGTACGGCGGTGGTGCGATCGACGGCAGCATCGTGAGGTTGACGCCGAATGGCTTGTCTGTCATTTCGCGACACCGGATGATCTCCTTCTCGAGGTCTTCGGGAGTGGGTTGCGTGAGTGCGCTGAGGAATCCCAAGCAGCCTGCGTTGGCCACTGCCGACACCAACTCGGCCCGGCCTGCCCACTGCATGCCACCTTGAACAATGGGGTGGTCCACACCGAATGCATCGCAAAAACGTGTACGTATCATTTACCGTGATCCCTCGAAGGTGCAAGATCGACAACGTGGCAGGCATTGCCTGTCGTCGCGTGGACGCGGATATGGAGCAACGCGGGTCTAGGTGATGCTGATCGGTACGAACCCCAGGCTTGAAGGGGTCGTTCCGCTGTCGGAGCGGGTGAGCGTGCCAAGCAACTTCTCGACCGATTCCGAGTCGAACCGGGGCTGCACGGTCGACCTTGATCAGAGGCACCGAGTCGGTCTCTCGGTCACCGGGAGGGTGCGGGTTCAGTTCCTGGGGACGGTTTGATAGGGGTGATGCTGCATGCCCGCGGCGCTGGGCTTCCCTTCGCCGAGGCCGATGTGACGAGTCTCCTTCGCGATCAGGGCGCCTCCGACGAACAGCGCGGCCGCCGCGGCCGAAAGCCACATCAGGCGAGACGGGATGTCACTCACCTGGGGGCTCAGAAGTGTCACGAAGGTCGGCGTCATGCCGCCGATCGCGAAGCCGGCATTCCAGCTGAGACCCGTTCCGGTGGCTCGGATCTGGGTCGGGAAGCGTTCGTTGAGGAAGATCAGAACGGGGGCCTGGGCCGTCGCGACGAAAATGACCATCACGCCGGAGACCAGTGTCACGGCGGTGGGAGCGGTGCGATCCAGCTTCGTCATGACCAGGTACAGCAGCGGAACAGCGCACAGCATTGGAATTCCGCACCACAAGAAGGTCGCGCGACGTCCGATGCGATCGCTCAGCCAGCCGCCGGCCGCGCCGGCGGCGATCGTGACCACGTTGACGATGATGAGGACGACGGCCGCGGTCGTCTGGTCCAGTCGGAGGATCTTGCCGAAGTACGTCGGGAAGAACCCGATGGTCAGGTAGTACATCGCGGCGGCGCCGGTGGCGATGAGGACGTTGAGCAACATGTTGGCTCGACAGGGCCGCGCGAAAAGCGTGGACAGGGGAGAGGAACGCGTTGCCGAGCTGTCGTCCGCGCGTGCGCCCTCGGTCTTCCAGAGCGGCGACTCGTCGGTCTTCCGGTAGACGTACAGGCTGATCGCCGCCGTCAGCAAGCCTGTGAAGAACATGACCCGCCACCCGATCGCCGAGAACGCTGCCCCGGGGAAGGCGCCGGACACGAGGAAGTACACAACTGACGCGACCACCGCGCCCGCGCCGGCGCCTCCGCCGGCGACGAGGCCGGACATGAGTCCCCGGTGCCGCGGTGAGACCGTCTCGGTACCCAGTGTGTGGGTGGAGGCAACGACCCCGCCGACGAACACGCCCATGACAAGGCGAAGAACGACGAAAGCGATGGGAGCCGCGATGCCGACCGCGGCGTAGGAGGGTACCGCGCCCATCAGGGCGGTCGAAACACCCGCACCGCTGATGGCGATGATCATCGATCGCTTGCGGCCGTTGCGATCCGCGTAGACGCCGAACAGGGCCGAGCCGAGTGGTCGCATGATCAAGGTGACGGCGAACGAGGCGTAGACGAAGGCCAGCTGCAGGGTCGCATGATCGGCCGGGAAAAGCAGCGCCCCGATCGTCGGGGCAACGTAGAGGATGATGAACAGGTCGTAGAGGTCCATCGCCCATCCCGTGATGGACGCGATGCCCGCCGACCGCACCTGTCGTCTGCGTGCGCGGGATTCGGGAGCGTTGTCACTCATGGCGGCCTCCGTTGGCGGCGAGTCGGCCCTTCGGCGGACCGGTGCACGGACTGTAGGACCAGGTTTCGCCATGAGCAATACTAGGTTTCCTATAGCGGAACGACGAGTCCTGGCGACTCCTCTGCGGCGCTGCACCGAGAACTCTCCAGCGACGCCGAGGCGCTTCGGCAACAGGTGCAAGACGTTCGGGACTGCGGATACGTGTCACGAAGGGGTGTACCGGATCGACGACGGCGGAGTCGGCGTCGTGGTCAGAGACGAGCGGGGCCGGCCGATAGTGGGCATGTCCGTCTGCATGCCCACCTACCGTATGAAGACGATGAACCTGGACGACGTGGGTCGACGGCTCATCGAGGCCAGCGAAGACGCGCCATCGGCTGAACCTGGCGCACGGAAGTTGGGCCGACAGCTAACGCAGCTGAGCGGCCGCGGGTCAACGTCGTCGGTAGTCGACGTCGACCCGTGGCCGCTGGGTCCTGCAACTGGTTTCCGGCTGGGGTCAGGAAAGTGGCGGCACGTACGGGAAGACATCGACGGGTTTGCGCGTCACCGAGTCTTTCCCGATGCCGAGCGTGATGGGCGTGTTGGCGGCCAGCGAGAACATGGCGTCAGGGGCGTTGTCGGTCATCGACCGGCCGTTCCAGCCAGCGAACCCGAACAGGGCTGTGGTGCCGATCCGGTAGGGCAGCATATTCGGAAAGAACCGGTGCGCCACGAGGTCGGCGTACGCCTGCGGATCTTCCGCGGTGCCGTACGCGGCGACCACCGCGGCGATTTCCTTCGCGGCGACCTCGCCGTGGACGGCGAAGTCGTCGGCAGGGTGACCGGCATTGAGTCGGTTGCCGAGGTCTTCGTTGTACTGAGTGAACAGAGGGTGGATCATGGGAAGGCCGATCCGGTTGATCGAGCGCCATCCGCCGGCATCGGTTGCGAGAGTCGACACCGCCCAGGTGTCGATGTGCTGGTCTTCCCCGGTGTGGGGAAACAGTTCTTGGTCGGGCAACTCCATGACGATGGAGTAGACGGTGTGCCCGGCAAAGAAATTGGTCGCTGACGCCGGGTCCCAGCCGGTGAGGTCGACAGTGGTCCCGTCTTCGAAGGCGTGCCCCACGGCGTGCAGCACATCGGGCTCGATCCAGAACGGGTCTCCGGCCTGCCCGGCCCACGTCCGTACACCGTTGGCGGCCGACGCCATTTCCCCGGTTACTCCCTCGAGCAGGACTTCGCCCTGCGCGTCGGGATCGACCGCGTCATCGCCGGCAATGCGGCGGAGGGTGTAATGCTGGCGCCCTTCGTCGTCGCGTTCATCGAACGTGAACCGGTAGGTGAGGTTCTCGACGACGTCGCGATCGGTGTCGATCTTGAACTCGTACATCCCTTCGTGGTGATAACCGGGCGAAGGGATCTCCCCGGCCACGGAGTGGCACACGTTGATGACGAACACCGTGCCGATTTCGCCGCGGAAGACGTAAAGGTCCGTGATGTCGAGACGGACGTCCTCGCGCGCGAGAGGAGAGTCGAGGTGGTGTGACATGCAAGCTCACTTCCAGCGAGAACCGACATTCGGGTGCGGCCGTGCGGCGCATGGATCACGAGCCAACCGCAGTTGGCCCCAGTCTGATCGATACATCAGTTGTGGTCAAGGACAACAGTAGTGATCGTATGTTGCGCTGGGGACGTGCTATACGCGCGGCGCGGATGGGTGCCTCGCTGCAGTGGTGGACACGTCTTCGCCCGGTTGTCTGATATGTGCGGACTGGCCGATCCGTCCGTGATCGCTTGGCGTGCGATTGTCGGCCCTTGTTCAGTCCAGCGTGTGGAGAAAGCGGATCACTGCGTCGGCTACCGCAACGGGTTGCTCGGGAAACAGGGCATGGCTCGCGTTTTGGATGATTGTGGACGTCACGCGGTCGCCGTAGGCGATGTGCATATCGTCCCATTCGCTCTTGTCATGGAACGGGTCGAATTCGGCGATGACTTCGAGGATCGGCGCACTGCCGGCACCTCGGTATCGTTCGAGGTACCTGTGATCGGCATTCACGCTGGCGACCTGCATGTGCAGCGTCTGGGGATACCATCCGGTCAGCCAGACCGAAGCGTCGTGACCGGGAGCGAAGAAGGCGAGCTCCAGGGCGGCGAGGCGCTCTCGCTCGGGCAGAGTCACGTCTCCGGCGCGCACGGGGGCAGCCATGACTTCGTCCGGGATCGTCCGTCCGGCGGCGGCAGCCAGGATCACCGCGGAAACCTTCTCGGGGTAGTTCGTGGCGACATTGCGGGCGACGAGGTTGCCGAACGCGTGTCCGAGCACGACTGCTGGACTGCTGGAGAAGTGGTGCAGTACGTGTGCGATGTCGTCGCCGAGTTCATCAAAGGCGACGTCGGACATGGGACCGGTGGAACGGCCGACGCCTCGGGGCTGTGGGCGAAGCACCCGGTAGCCGGCCGTGGCCAGTGCGGCGGTGAAGGTGTCGTAGTCTTCGCCTCCATCGCGCCCGTACGAGGGCAAGACGACGACATCCGGGCCCTCGCCATCGACAAATGTCTCTATTGAGGCGGTTCCGGTGAAAACCATCTCAGTTCGCTGTGTCACCGAGACTCCTCGAGTGGCTTGAATTGGTCAGAAGCATCATGCCTGATGAAAATATCAGCAGAGATGTCTGGTCAACGCAACCCGATGTGTGCCACACAAAGTGCACACCTGCCAGTGAACGTCACTCGTTCGTGTCGGAGCTGAGGGTCCTCGGTGGAAGATCAGTCGTGTGCTTCGGTGACCAGCGCGGCAAAGAGGCGGGGAAGCACGTGGGTCAGGTAGCGGCTGTCGGCCTTGCTGGGAAGTTCGTCAAGGATGGCCCGCTCCAACATCGTCTCGTACAGCGTGACGATCGTGATGACCGCGCTGCGCGGATCGACGGTCAGGCGCATGCCCAAGCGACTCAGCATGTCCTGCAGGATGTCGGCGAGGGCGTTGTGGAAGTGGCGTTCGGCGGCGGCGGTCGGAGCGCGAAGTTCCGGTTGGCGGAGGGCTTGGGCGCGAAACTCGGCGTTCAGCAGATACCAGGTCTCGTCCGCGGTCAAAGACTCCATGAAGATGGTGCCGGCCTGCTGAAGTACCTCCGTGACCGAGGTTTCGGACGTGGGGTCGACTGCTGTCACGGCTTCGTCGACTGCCGAGCGGAGGCGGTCGGTGCGCTCCTGCATCTGCGCCTCGTACACGGCCAGGAAGAGCTCTTCCTTGCTGGCGAAGTTCGAGTAGAACGCGCCGCGGGTGAACCCGGCGCGCTCGCAGATCAGTTCGACCGGGGCGTCGCGGATGCCCAGTTCGGTGAACACCGTGTACGCCGCCTCGATGACGCGCCGCCTGGTCTCCGCGCGCCGCCGGGTCGTGCGCCTCGGGGTTCCGAGACCTGTGCTGCTGGTCGCCATGTGGTCCACCTTACTTTTCCTCGATCTCACCCGGGCAGGTGACGCGATGCACTATGCATCGGATGCACGGCGTATTACGATGCATCACGTATCCGACCTGGTTGGGAGTCCTCGTGTCGTCGTTCCTCTACCGGCTGGGCCGCGCGGCAGCCCGTGCACGTGCGCTCGTTCTCGCGTTGTGGGTGGTGGGCCTGGCGGTGGCCGGCGGGGCGGCGGTGGTGTTCAACCAGGGCACCGACGACACCTTCGCCATCCCCGGTTCGGAATCACAGGACGCGCTGGACCACTTGGGACGCGTGTTCCCGGAGGTGAGCGGCACCTCGGCCCAGCTCGTGCTCGTGGCGAATGGAGGGGCGAAGATCGACACGCCTCAGGCCCGCGCCGCGGTCGCCGACGCGGTAACCCGGATCGGGAAGCTCGACCAGGTCGCGACCGTGGTGAATCCGTTCGACCAGCACGTCAACGGGGCGGTGTCCGGTGACGGACGGGCAGCCTTGATCGCGGTGCCGTTGAAAGTGCAGCTCGCCCAAGTCGACCCGGCCACCAAGACCCAGCTCAGTACAATCGCCGAGGACTTGGGGACGCGTGCCGGTGCGAAGGTCTACACCGGCGGTGACGCTTTCTCCAACCGCGTGCCCAAGCTCAGCCCCACCGAGGGCATCGGGCTGGTCATCGCGCTGCTGGTTCTGGTGCTGATGTTCCGGTCCCTGATCGCGGCGGTGATGCCGCTGGTCACGGCCATCCTCGGAGTCGGTGTCGCGATCAGCCTGATCTACGTCGCCACGCTCGTCTCGCCGATCTCCTCGACGGCGCCGATGCTCGCGGTCATGATCGGCCTCGCGGTCGGCATCGACTACGCGCTGTTCCTGCTGTCCCGGCATCGCGACCAATTGGGCGAGGGACAGGACGTCGAAGAGTCCATCGCCCGCGCCACCGCGACTGCCGGGTCGGCCGTGATCTTCGCCGGGCTCACCGTGGTGATCGCCCTGCTCGGCCTGTCGGTGGCCGGGATCCCGTTCCTGACCACGATGGGTATCGCCGCCGCGGCCGCCGTCGCCCTGGCCGTCGCCATCGCCGTGACACTGGTTCCGGCACTGATGTCCTTCGCCGGCAAACGATTGCGTCCGCGGGTGCCGAAACCCCGGCGTACGCGACGCCGCCGGCCGCGCCCTCAGATCGCGCGCTGGTGGGTCCGCACCGCGACGAAGGCGCCACTGGTCACTGTCCTCCTGGTCGTAGCAGGGCTGGCAGTATGCGCGATCCCCGCCGCGAGTCTCCGGCTGGCACTGCCCGACAACGGAACCGAGGAACACGGCAGTCCGGCCCGCGACACCTACGAGATCGTCAGTGACCATTTCGGCCCCGGCTACAACGGTCCGCTGATCGTGACCGCCGACATCATCACCAGCACCGACCCCGTCGACCTGGTGAACAAGATCGCCGACGAGATCCGGCACCTGCCCGGTGTCGCCTCCGTGCCACTGGCCACTCCGAACCCCAAGGGTGACACCGGCATCATCCAAGTCGTCCCGACCACCGCGCCGGATTCCGCGCAGACCGACGACCTCGTTGCCCGGCTGCGCGGACAGGAGCAGCACTTCCTCGACGCCTACGGCACCCAGACCGCGGTCACCGGTATCACGGCCGTCGGCATCGACGTCTCCGCTCAGCTGGGCAGCGCGCTGCTCCCGTTCGGGATCCTGGTCGTCGGGCTGTCGCTGGTCCTGCTGGCCATGGTGTTCCGCTCGATCTGGGTACCGATCAAGGCCACCGTCGGTTACCTGCTCTCCGTCGGCGCGGCATTCGGCGCGACCTCGTTCGTCTTCGTGCAGGGCCATCTCGCCGAGGCGCTGAACGTGACCCACACCGGCAGTGTGATCAGCTTCCTGCCGATCATCCTCATGGGTGTCCTGTTCGGACTCGCCATGGACTACGAAGTGTTCCTCGTTTCGCGGATCCGTGAGGACTACGTGCACCACGGAGACCCGCAGCACGCCATCCAGTCAGGATTCGTCTCGGCTTCCCGGGTGGTGGTTGCCGCCGCGGTGATCATGTTCGGTGTATTCGCCGCGTTCGTGCCCGAAGGCAGCGCCACCATCAAACCCATCGCCTTCAGCCTCGCAGTCGGGGTCTTCATCGACGCCTTCGTCGTCCGGATGACCCTGGTGCCGGCGGTCCTCGCTCTGCTGGGACGCCGTGCTTGGGGGCTGCCCCCGAAGCTCGACCGCGTCCTGCCGGTGTTCGACGCCGAAGGTGACTCGCTCGTGCACGAGCTGCGACTCGCCGACTGGCCCGCCCCCGGGAGCACCGAAGCGATCAGCGCTCGCGACTTACGGCTGGTCGACGACCGCGGCCGTCTGGTGTACGCCGGTGTCACCCTGCACGTTCCGCGCGGCGGAGTCCTCGTCCTGCACGGCGCGGGAGCCTGCGGAAAATCCGCGTTGCTCTACACCCTCGCCGGCCGCGTCACCAAGTTGGACGGAGACCTCAAGGTGCTCGGACGAGTACTGCCCCAACACACGCACTCCTTGCGCCGCGACGTCGCCATCATCGGCGGCCGTGACAGCAAGGACGTCGCCCAGCAGGCTGCCGACGCGTTGGCCGGCGACGCCGAACTCGTCCTGATCGACGACGTCGATCTGGTGCTGCGCACGGCCGGCAGGAACCAGCTGCGCAGCCTGCTCTCCGAGCGCCGCACCCGCTCCGCGGGTGCCGCCACGTTCGTGCTGTCGTGCCAGGACCCCGAGCGCATCCGGGACCTGATCCCGGCCTCCGTCACTCAGCTGCACGCCCTCACCGCCGCAACCCAGCTCGCCGAGGTCAACTGATGCTCAAGCCGTTCGCGAACTCTGCCCGCGCCCTGGCCACCGGCCCGCTGTCCTGGCGCACCTGGACCGGCCTGATCGCCGTCCCGCTCATCATCATGGGCCTGCTCACCTGGGCGTTCTGGACGCCGGAAGCCAACCACGGGACCGCCAAGGCCGCCGTGGTCAACAACGACGAACCCGTCCAGGTCAACGGCCAGACCATCCCACTCGGCCGACAGCTCGCCGGCGACCTCACCCACAGTGGTGACTCCGCCTACACCTGGGTCCTCACCGACGCCGACGACGCCACTTCCGGCCTTGCCGACGGTACGTATGCCGCCACGGTCACCATCCCCAAGGACTTCTCCGCGCGCGCCACCTCGGCCGCCACCGCTAAACCCCTCGAAGCCCGCCAGGCGCAACTGCAGGTGCAGACCTCCGACGCCGCAGGAGTCACCGATCCCGACCTCGCCGACCACATCGCCCAGGCCACCCAGCGCACGCTGAACCAGCAGGTCGTGCAGACCTACTTGGACAACATCTACGTCGGCTTCTCCACCATCCACAAGCAGGTCAACCAAGCCGCGGACGGCGCCGCTCAGCTCGCCGACGGCACCGCCCAGCTGGCACCCGGTGCCAAGAAACTCGCCGACGGTTCGGCTCAGCTGGCGACCGCGGCCGGCGAGCTCTCGGCTGGGGCGGACCAGCTCGCCGACGGAACGACCCAACTCGCCACCGGCTCGAGGCAGCTGGCCACCGGCCTCACCCAAGCCCAGCGCGACACCGCACAGCTACCCGCACTCACCCGGCAGCTCGCCAATGGAGCCGACCAGGTCGCCGACGGCAATGAACAACTCGCCGCGACCGTTGTGCCGCTGGCCAACCGCATCATCGCCGCGATCGACGCGCTGCCCTCGGCAACCAATGCCGCCCAGCAATTTCGCCGCCTCGCCGACGAATGCAGCGCCAACGGCGGTGCGGCCTCGTTCTGCCGCGACCTTCGCCAGACCGCGGACCGCTTCACCGCCGACGCCCAGCAGATCGACAACGCCAAAGCCGCCGTCCGCGCCAACGCGATCAAAGCCCGTGACTCCGTCCAGGCCCTCGCCACCGGAGCCCGCCAGGTCGCGAACGGCACCGCAGAATTGGCCGACAAATCCGCCGCACTCGCCGCCGGTATCGCCGACGCGGCTTCCGGAGCGCGTCGCCTCGACACGGGCGTCCAGCAAGCCAACACCGGCGCACACAAGCTCGCCACGGGCGCGACCCAGCTCGCCGGCGGCGCGCGGACCCTCTCCGACGGAGCCGGACAGCTCAACGACGGCGTCGTCAAGGTCAACGATGGTGCACACGAGCTCGCCACCCAACTGGACAAGGGCCGCGACCAGGTCCCGAGCTACACCGATGCCGAACGCGCGCACCTCAAGACCGTCGCAGCCGATCCCAGCACCGCCACGACCGAGAGCACACCGGTCGGCACCCTGGCCCTGACCTTGTTCGCCGCGCTGGCGCTGTGGGCGCTGGCTCTGGCGACGTACATCGTGACCCAGGCCGTTCCCGACGCCGTGCTCACCGCCCGCGAACCCACCTGGAGCATCATCCTCCGTGCGGCGCTCCCGGGCGCGGCCGCAGCCGCGCTGGCCGCACTCGCGATCACGGCGATCGCCGTTCCCGTCTTGAAGCTCGGCCTCGCTGGCACCGTCGGCTTCCTGCTGATCGCCCTGCTGGCCGCCTCCGCGTTCGTCGCCTTGAACCAGGCCGCCACCGCAATCTTCGGCCGAGCTGGGCGGCTCGCATCCCTGGCCGTTCTGGTCCTGGCCGGAGCGACGGGCATCGTCTCGACGTTGCCAGGGCCCCTATACACCTTCGCCGACTACCTTCCGACCCACGGTGCTGTCCTCGCGTTGCGCGCCACGGCTACCGACGGCACCGGTCTCGCCACCGGTGTCGCCCAGCTTGCCGCCTGGCTGCTCGTCGGCACGCTCGTGTCGATCGTGGTCACCGATCGCCGTCGTTATCTGTCGACCAGGAAAGTACGGCTGGACGGTGCTCGTCGCCTGGTGACGACATGACCAGCGCCGTCGTGGAGGCGCCGTCGTCCGGGTGGCGCCCCCGGTGATCCCCCGCGAATCGCGCGATCCGAGCCGGCCTGCACGAGTGACGAAGCGGCGTGTGGAGACGCGGCGGCGACTGATCGACGCGGCCTATGACGTGTTCACCCAGCGTGGCATACACGACGCCCCAGTCGAGCTGATCTGCGACCGAGCCGGCTTCACCCGCGGGGCGTTCTACTCCAACTTCGCCAGCAAGGAAGACCTGTTCCTGGCCGTCTACGAAGAACAGATGGATGCCCGGCTACGACGGCTGGACGCGGCCGCTGACGAAGCGATCGGCGAATACGAGCCGTCAGCGGCCGACGGTGTCCGCGCGATGCTGGTGCGCGCCGGCCTGCTGTTCATGGAGCCACTGGTGTCGGACACGAACTGGTATCTGCTCGATGCCGAGTTCCGGGCGCAGGCTTTGCGCCAACCCGAGTTACGCGAGCCTACCGCCGCCGCCCAGGCCCGATTCCACGATGGCCTCGGGCAGGTCCTCGACAGCGTGCTCGACCGGATCGGCATGCGTCTGCTGGTCAGCACCCGCGATGCCGTCCAGGTGATCGTGACGCTCTATGAGACGGCGTTGGAACGAGCTCTGTTCGAGGGCCTGGCCACCCCGATCGACAACCGGTTCATGACCGACATCCTGCCCCGCACGCTGACCGCCCTGATCGCACCCCGCGAAGTAACACCGGATGGAAAGGACACCCTCTCATGAGCCGCGCCCGGCGCATCGACACCCACCAGCACATCGTGCCTCCGCGTTACGCGGACTGGATGCACGACAAAGGCATCCGGCCTGGCGGCATCGACCTGCCGGCCTGGTCGCCGTCGGCCGCACTGAGGTTCATGGACAGCCATGGGATCGCGACCGGCGTCCTTTCGCTGTCCACCCCGGGGGTCTACTTCGGCGACGTCGCCGGAGCGCGCCGCTGGGCCCGCGATGTCAACGAGTACACCGCGCAAGTCGTTGCTGACCGGCCGGACCGCTTCGGGTTCTTCGCGACGCTGACCCTCCCCGATGTCGACGGCGCGCTGGCCGAAGCCGAGTACGCGCTCGACACACTGCACGCCGACGGGATCGTGCTGCTGGCTAACAATGATGGCCGCTACCTCGGCGACCCCGGCTTCGAGCCGCTATTGCAGCTTCTGCACGACCGGCAGGTCACCGTGTTCATCCACCCCGGGGAGTTGCCCGGCCCCGACGTCCCTGGCATCCCGACGTTCACCGCGGACTTCCTGCTCGACACCACTCGCACAGCGATCAGCCTCATCCTGTCCGGGGCCATGGACAAGTACCCGGGGATCAAGTTCATCCTCGCGCACGCCGGCGGGTTCGTGCCCTACATCTCCTACCGCATCCTGCTCACGATCATGAGCACCAAGAACAAGGCTCAGCAGGCGTGGACCATGCTCGACCAGAAGCACCAAGTGCCCAAGCAACTCGCGGTGCTGCGCCAGTTCTATTACGACATCGCGCTTTCGGCGTCCCCGGCGGCACTGCCCAGCCTCTTGGAGGTGGCGGACCCGGACCACATCACCTACGGCAGCGACTTCCCGTTCGCTCCCGTGCCCGCTGTGTCGTTCATGAACAAGCAGTACGAGAAATACTCCTTGGACAGCAAGCTGCGGGCGGCCATCGACCGCGGCAACTCGGAGAGCTTGTTCCCCCGGCTGAAGGGCTGATCGGCCGACGACGAAAGGGCGATCAGCGTGGGCTGACGGGGGCGTTTCCGCATCAAGGTACGTTGAACGTCCCCGTCGGCAAGGCGGCGGGTGTTCTTCGCCCAGGCCGGCTGCGGACCCGTCAGCTCTTTTCCCCGGTCAGCCGCGCCGCGGCATCGAACAACACCTGGGCATGTAGTTCGAACAGACGCATCAGGTCCACGCTGTCGCCGCCGATCTCCTTGGCGATGAACAAGCCGTCAGCGCCGGCCAGTGCGTACGTGGTCAGCAGCTGGATCGACTCGGGCTCCAGTTGGGGCACGAATTCGGCGATAATCTTGGCGACCCGGTGCTCGGCGATCTCGCGCACCTGCAGGAACATTCGTCGGGCGCTGGGTTCCTCGGGGCGGCGCTCCAGTGTGAGCATCAGTCCGAGGCGCAGGAACTCGGGCGTGTCCAGGAGTGCCTTCGCCACCTGGCCGGCCATCTCGGAGACACGGACCACCGGTTCGCCGACTTCCCCGTCCGGCAAGGCCAGCGCGGCCAGCCAGCCGTCGAAGCTGCGTTCGATGACCGCGGCGATCAGGTCGTCCTTGTCCTTGAAATGCCAGTAGATCGAACTGGCCGGCAACCCGCATTTCTTGCTCACCAGCGCGATGCTCGTGCCCTCGTAGCCGCGCTCGCCCGCGACTTCGACCGTGGCGTCGAGGATCCGGCGACGCGATTCCTCGCCGTTCGCTCGTCGGCGGCGCGTGGTCCGCTCGTCGCTCATGTCCGCTCCCGATGGTGTCTTGACGCTGACTGTACCGAAGCTTACTGTAGCGAGCATTACGGGAGTTGCCGTAGTGAGCGCTCCGTCAAGGCTGGGCGGTTCCCAGTGCAAGGAGGCACAGACGTGACCGACTGCGACCATTACGACGTCGCCGTGATCGGCTACGGGCCCACCGGGGTCACCGCCGCGAACCTGCTCGGCGCGAGCGGCCTGTCGGTCGTGGTCATCGAACGCGACCCGTCGATCTACGCGAGGGCCAGGGCCATCTCCACCGATGAGGAAGTGCTGCGCATCTGGCAGCAGGTCGGCCTGGCGGAGCGGCTCAAGGCAGACATGCTGGCCGACAAGCCGGTGGACTTCGTCGATGCCAAGGGCGCTTCCTTCATCAGCGCCGCGGCCAGCCCACACGGCCACGGCCACCCCCCGCAGATGTTCATCTACCAGCCTGCCCTCGAGCAGACCCTTCGCGAGGGTGCCGCGCGTTATCCGAATGTAGAAGTCCTGCTGGAGCACGAATGCCTGCGAGTCCGTCAAGATGACGACGGCGTAGAGCTGCTCGTCGCGAGGCTCGGCCAGGACGTACTGACCCGGCTCCGTGCCTCGTACGTCATTGCGGCCGACGGCGGATCGAGTGCAGTGCGCGGACAGCTCGGGATCGGCTTCGAAGGCCGCACCTACGAGGACCGGTGGGTTGTCATCGACACCGAAGTGGTCACTGAATGGCCAACCCACGATCGGCTGCGGTTCCATTGCGACCCGAGGCGACCCGCCGTGGATTGCCCGACTCCGCTGGGGCACCACCGCTGGGAATTTCCCGTGCTGCCGGGGGAGGACGAGCGCGAGCTGGTGACCCACGCGGCCGTGTGGCGGCTGCTCGCCCGGCAGGGCATCACCGAACGTCAGGTGAAGATCCTGCGGGCGGTCGTCTACAGCCATCACGTGCGATTCGCTGCACGCTGGCGCGTCGGCCGGGTCTTCCTCGCGGGAGACGCCGCGCATGTGATGCCGCCGTGGATCGGCCAAGGCATGGCCGCCGGGGTCCGCGACGCGGCCAACCTGTGCTGGAAGCTCGCAGCAGTGCAGTCCGGGCAATTGCCCGATACAGTCCTCGACTCCTACGAGACCGAGCGCCAGCCGCACGTGCGGGACGTGACCAGGCGCGCGGTCCAGGTCGGCCGGATCATCACCGAGCGGCGACCATTGCTGACTACGATCCGCAACGCCATCTTTCGCGGTGTCCGGCTGGTGCAACCGTTGAGCGATTCGATGCAGAAAGCTCTCTGGATCCCCGATTGCCGATACGCAGAGGGCTTCCTGGCCCCCGATGGCAGCGCAGCCCAGGGTCGCAAGATCTCCCAGCCGTGGGTCACCGATTCGGCGGGGGCCCGGGTACGCCTTGACGACGCGCTCGGACCGAACTGGGTCGTCTTGCACCGGGGTCCGCTCCAGGACACGTCAGGGTGGAACCAGGCCGGTGCCACCGTCATCGAGGTCCTGCCCGCTGGGGCGCGGCCCCGCCAAGGCGCCATCGTCGACGCCGACAACGTGCTGTCAGCGTGGCTCCGCAAGCACCGGTCGTCCGCGCTCGTGCTGCGACCCGATCGCATCGTCTACACCGCCGCCGCACCCGGGGCCGCACTGTCGCCCCCGCCAGCCGGCCTGAGTGCTCCTACCACGTCCGCTCACCACAAATTCACCGAGAGGCACGCATCATGAGCTCAGCAACCCTGCGCGAGCGGTCGGTCCGCGTCGGCGGCCAAGACATCTTCCTTACCGAGGCCGGCGAAGACGGCCCCGCCGTACTGTTGCTGCACGGCGGCGGCCCGGGAGCATCCGGCGTATCCAACTTCGTCCGCAACATCGACGCTCTGGCCCAGGACCACCATGTGATCATCCCGGACCTGCCTGGGTATGGACGATCCGGCAAGCACGTCGACCAAAGTGATCCGTTCCGCTCCCTGGCGGACGCCGTCCGCGGCGTCCTCGACGCGCTGGATCTCAGTGCCGCCGACCTCGTCGGCAACTCCTACGGTGGAGCGGCGGCCCTTCGGCTGGCGCTGGACACCCCCGAACGGGTCGGCAAGATGGTGCTGATGGGACCCGGCGGCATCGGCACAACCCGTGGGGTGCCGGCTCCTGGACTGCAGAAGCTGCTGTCCTACTACGGCGGTGACGGGCCTTCGCGTGAGAAGCTCGAGACGTTCATTCGCGGATACCTCGTTCACGACGGCTCCGCCGTCCCCGACGAGGTGATCGACGCGCGGTACACCGCGAGCATCGATCCCGAGGTCGTGGCGAACCCGCCGTTGCGCAAACCGTCTGGGCCCGGTGCATTGCGCGTGCTGTGGCGGATGGACTTCACCCGCGACCGCCGGCTCTCGCGCCTGCAAACGCCCACGCTGGTCATCTGGGGGGCCGACGACAGGGTCAACCGCCCCAGCGGAGGCACGGCGCTGGCCAAACGAATGCCGAACTGCGACCTGCTGCTCGTGGCCAATGCCGGCCACTGGGTCCAATGGGAGCGAGCGGAGTTGTTCAACGAAACAGTGAGGAGGTTCCTCGATGGTTGAGAAAGCCGTGTTCGGCCGTGTCCACCTCGGCTACGTTGTCGTGGAAAGCGAGAAGTTCGCCGACTGGCGCAGGTTCGGCGCCGACGCCATCGGCATGCACCTCGACGAACTGGCCTCCGACACGATCCGCTTCCGCCTCGACGAGCACCAGTGCCGGTTCCTCGTGCGACGAGGCCCCGCTGAGGACGTTGTCGCCATCGGTTGGCAGATCGACGACCACGAGACCTTCGACACGATCCTGGCGCGAGTCCGCAGCCGTGGCGTCCCGATCGTCGAGGGCACCGACGAGGAAGCGGCTCTCCGCGGCGTCGAACGGATGTGGCGGTTCCCCGGACCGAAAGGACTCACGCAGGAAATCTTCACACGAGCCCGCCTTGACCCGGCGCCCCTGCGGATGCCGACCAGGGCGTTCGTAACGGGCAATGGCGGCATGGGCCACGTTGCCATCACCTCGACTCGGCCGACGAAGCTGCGCGGCTACTACAACACCGTGTTCGACGCGCGTCTCTCGGACTACATCGACGAGACGATCAGTGGAGCCAAACTCAAGATCCGGTTCCTGCGGGTCAACGAGCGCCACCATTCGATCGCCGTCGCGTCCACCCAGGGGCTGCGCATCGACCCGATCCGTACTCGCGTGCAGCACCTGAACATCCAGGTCGCCGAACTCGACGACATGACCCAGTCCTACCAGCGCGTCAAGGAACTCGGTTTTGGCATGGCGCTCGCCGTTGGTCAGCACACCAACGACCGCGAGCTGTCCTACTACGCGCAGACGCCGTCCGGATTCGAGTGGGAGGTCGGCTGGAACCCGATCGTCGTCGACGAGACGACCTGGGAACCGACGACGCACCGTGGCATCAGCATCTGGGGCCACACACCGGTCGGTCAGACAATCGTCGACAAGCTGACCCAGTTCAAGAACGCGGCCCGCTCGCTGGCCCGTCGGGAGGAGACGGTCCCCGCACTCAGCGGTCGGGGAATCGCCGACGACTGAGTCGAGACGAAGCGCGGAACGTCGCGCTCAGTTCCCGCCTCGCAGTATCCAAGACGGCCCCAGGGCGGAGCCTGGGCAGCGGTGGCGTCAGCATGTCGTCGGCGGGTTCGGTGGTGGACGAGAAAGCCAGGAGAGCACTGCCTACAGCCGCGCAACTCAGTGGCAAGCCCATCGCGGTCACGGTCCACGCGGGACCATGGTGGCCGTTGCACGAATGGCCACGAATCCGAGGGGGTTAGGGACACTACGTCGCGCCGTGTGGCTCTGCTATCGTCCGAGGCAGTGGCTGATGATTTCATCAGCATGTTCGGGCTTGCGGCTGTCCCGCAGGGAAGGTTTGACGATGACTGACGGCACGTCACTCAGGTTCGCCGTCCTCGGATCGTTGCGGGGATGGAGGGGAGCGACTGAACTACCCCTTGGGAGCCCGCAGCAACGTGCCACGCTCGCAGTGCTACTTCTCCGTGGTCAGCGATGCCCGGTGCCGGTGGACGACTTAGTCGTCGCGTTGTGGGGTGACAATCAGCCCAAGGCAGCTGTGGGGGCAGTACGCACGTATGTATCGCGGCTGCGCGGCGTCCTGGAGGCCGGGGTTCGGCCGACTGGTGGTCCTTCGGTGCTGATCTCGCGGGGCGCCTCATACCTGCTGTCCCTGCCGGAGGGCGCAGTCGACCTCGACCTTGCCGAACATGAGGTGACCGCCGCGATGGAGGCTCGCCGCAGTGGTGACCTTGTCGGCGCCCACCGCTTGCTGCACCGCGCCGCCGGACGCTGGCAGGGCACTTCGTTGGCTGGAATTCCCGGACCGTTCGCGGAGAGGCAGCGTGAGTGGATCGCTCAGCGGCGGCTCGCTGTTCTCGAGGCGCGTATCGAGCTAGACATCGAACTTGGCGAATTCGCTACCGCGCTAGCCGACCTGACCTCGCTGACGAGGGAGCATCCCCTGCGGGAACCGCTCCGGGCCTTGATGATGCGGGCGCTATATCAATGTGGGAGGCAAGCTGATGCGTTGGCGGTCTTCGCCGAGACCAGGCGCCTGCTCAGTGACGAGCTGGGCATTGACCCGCACCCGACATTGATAGACTTGCAAGGACGGATTCTCCGGTCGGACCCGACGCTGCTGCCGGATGTGTCCGTGCGCGATTCCGATCACCTCGGCAGTGTGGCTCTCTCAACGAATTCGTGACACGCAATTCGGCGACAGGCGATCGGTATCGCGCAATGGTGGCGAGTTGCCCGCTGTGCGCTACCCGGGTTTCGGGATGCGGGAAGTCTCGGCTTCATCGCATCCCGAAACCCGGCTTGCCGTCTCAGCGACAGGTGGACACAAAACCGCAGCTCATCGGCTGAACGTGGCCGACGGAAAGGGTGTTGGAGGCCTGGCTGGGCGTTCGCGTGGTAGCCGCGTTCGCGACACTGGCCGGAGCCATCAGGGCGATCGCGAGTGCGCTGACGGCAAGAGTGCGACGGATCAGCTGGTTCGAAACCAAGTGCATTGTAAACTCCTCAGTGGTTTTTGATGGCCTGTGTTGTAACAAGGGTGGCCTCTTGGCGTTACTTTGCCACTTGGCGATAAACAACAGGTCAACGTTACTGACTGGGGCGACGTCGATCTGCTTTGCTATGACCTGATCGTTTCGCGGAATCACTGCGTGGAGCGCGGTCACGCTCACGCCTGTGTATGGACGCTCCGCCGCCTCTGGGGCCATCTCGGCATGTCTGCGGTTGGCGTTCTCGCACGCCGCCTTCGAGCTGTGGAACAACTGCGCCTCCGCAGGCCTCTCCGGTCGAGATCGTCCTCTGGACTGGAGTCGGGCCGAACGGCCCGAACATGATGGCTGCCGTGGACCACGGTTTCGACAGGCGTGTAGGGCGCCTCAGCTTGGCTGCCCTGATGAGAGGGCCATCGCGTGAGCCGCAGCTCAACCGGTCGAGGCCTTGCGGACAGTTGCCAGGCGATGGCCCGTGCAAACTTGCCTCGGTGAGTTTCCCGAGTCTGAAGATCATCGATGTCCGTGATCGTGTCCAGCTGGCCGCTCAGACGAGTTATCAGTTGGGAACACGGCCGAGGTCGCTGGGAGTGGCTGAATCGCCAGTGGTGTGGCTTCGCAGGTGCCGCGATTCGCGAAATTGCGGCGACGAGTGATAACGGACCTCAGAGCTGAGGGGTCGCACTGCACCGTGAACTGTGCGAACCGATATCGCCTAGGAAGTCGTGCGACCGGGAAGCTCGGCGAGCCATGCCTGCTCGGCGGCCTCGTCGGGTTCCGGCAAGATGCGGCCGGCTTCCAATCCCCACGAAGCCGGGACGTCGACGATCATCACGAGGACTGACATCGGCTCGGCCCCGGTGACCTCCAGGTACGCGTCGTAGACGCGTCGAAGAAGCGTGGTGCGGACTTCGGGCGGGCGTCCCGCCCGGATCTGTGCGTTGATCACGGTAGGCGCTGCGGGCTGTCCGGCACTGAACGCGTTTCCGTTCGGCAGTTCGGGAAACAGAACATGGACGAACTCTGCGGGGCCGCCGGTCTCTTCGGTATGGATAGACGTGATGGCCTGGGAAACGCGCAGTCGGTCGTCGTCCGACAACGCGCCGGCGACGGTGGTGCACTGGTAGACGGGCATGTAGTTCTCCTCACATGGCGGATGAGAAAGCTGGGATTGCTTCCTGGTGCGCCGCCGGCGTCCGAAGTGGAGATGGCGGCAGTTGGATAGGCGGGGTCCGACTCCGGTGGATACGAGGATTCTCAGGACGCCGGCCAGCACCTCCCCGTCTTTCCAGCCGACAGGGTCGCGGCGGGGACGGTGATCGCGGTGGCAGCCGGATGGTGTTGCTCCTCCTCGGTGGTGCAGCGATCATGCCGACGAGCAGGCATGCCATTCCTATTAATCAGTGTACGGAATATCCGTACACAAATAATGCGTCTGGTTGACCTCGCACCGCAAGGAGCAGTGGTTGATGTCACCGGTCGGTGGCCACGAGAGCTTGCGGCACCGTCCAGACTTCGGGCCCGACGACCGAGCGGGCCAGCACTGCCGCCCGCCCGGCTGAGTGCTGCCATGCCATCTCCCGAGAGTCCAGGGCCGGGAAGCTGAGCCGGGATCAGCCGACCTTGGCAACTGCGCTGAGGTCCCGGGCGAACTTTGTGGCACCTGTCGGTGCTCAAGCAGTTCTATTACGACGTCGCGCTGTCCTCCAGTCCCGTCGCGCTGCCCAGCCTGCTCGAAGTCGCCTCACCCGACCACATCCCCTACGGCAGCGACTTCCCGTTCGCGCGCCCCCCAGCGGCGATCGGGTTCCTCAACAAGCAGGTTGAGAACTACCCCACTCGACCCCGCTCTGCGGACCGCGGTCGACCGGGGAAACTCCGAGGCCTTGTTCCCCCGGCTGACGGGCTGACAGCGCCCGCCGTCCGTCACGTGGCTGCGGGTTCTGACGAGCACGGTGACGGCCGGGTAGACGGAAGGAAGGAAGTAGCGCTATCGCCCGTACGCGACTGTCAGGCGTAGACCTCGAAGCGGGCGATCTGGCCGGCGGGCCATCCGGTGTTGCCGCTGCACGTCAGGCGCAGGAAGCGGTGGCTGGCGGCCGGGACTGTGATGGTGACGCTGTTGCCTCGTCCGGGGTCGAAGGTGTACCCGGTTGCGGGGACGAGGGTGTCGAACGCCGTGCCGTCAACGGAGCCGGACAGGGCCAGCGTCTGCGTCCGGGCGCCCCACGACGGCGGGACCGCTACCACGATCCGCGTCGCCGTGGCCGCCGCGCCCAGGTCGGCCTGCAGCCACTGGGGGAACGCGTTGTTCGCGCTTTCCCAGTACGTGTCGGGGTTTCCGTCGACAGCGTTCCCCGCCCCGTAGTTCTGGGTGTGACTGCTTTCGGTGGTCGTGCGGCCGCGCGCCAGGTCGGTCGGGCCGCCGCCCGTGGTCGGCAGGGGAGAGGTCGGGCGGATCGCCGTGAGGGGCAGTTGGCCTTTGAGCATGCGGCCGCCGTCGGCGGTCAGCCGCAGGTAGTAGTCCGACGAGCACGCCGTCCCGTCTTCGTCGAGGGCCAGCAAGCCGGAACCGGCGGGGGTCATCGCGGCGTTTTCCGCGGTCTTCGCGATCTGGTTGCCTTCGCCGTATTCGTCGAACATCGAGATGTAGATGCCCTGTACGCCGGCGCGCACCATGTTGTAGAACTGGCGCCACATGAAGTCGCCGTGGGCCCGCTGGCGCGCGGAGACGTCGCCGGGCAGCACGCACGGCTGGTAGTCGATGCCGTGGGCGGTGCAGTCGGCTTGGTCGGGCACGGTGAGGTTCTGGTACGTCCAGTCGGAGCCGGCCACGTCGCCGATGGCGCCGACCATCCACGGCGAGAGCATGTCGAATGCGTGGTAGACGCCACTGAAGCCGGGGCGCGAACCGCCGTCGCTGGTGCGCCATTCCCGCGGTACGCCACCAATGACGTAGCAGCCCTGTGCCTTGAACCAGTTGACGACGTCAAGGCAGGTGGCCGCGTCCCACGGGTGGTTGCCGTCGTTGTAGCCGAAGCCCCAGATGCAGACGACCGGTTTGCCGTTCTGGCGGGCGTAGGCAGGCGACGCGGTGTGCGCGGACATCTTCGCCGACCAGTCGGCCTTCATCTCCGTCTGCATGTTCGCCCAGCCGGTGGCGTCGTACATGATGTAGAACTTCCGCCCATGCGCCTCCGCGGCGCTGCGGACCTTGGCGGCCATCGCGTCGCGTGTGGAGCCCTCGCTGCTGTTGGGGTTGAAGCGCTGCAGGGCAGCGGTGTCGCAGCCGTTCTGCTGCATCCACAGGAAGTGCGTGTCCACGGTCTGCTGGTCGTAGGACGAGAAGAGCGTGGCGGGCCGGCCGTTGCCGAGGTTGCCGTAGGCGGTCGGGTACGTGCGGGTGTATTCGCGCATGTCCGGCCAGGCCTTGATGACGTTGTTGCCCGGCGACGGGGTCCGGCTCCAGTCCTGGCTCCAGTGCCACCAGCCGTTGATGGGCGCGCCGTCGCCGGCGCAGGCGAACCAGCCCTGGTACCCGACGGTGATCTTGCCGACGACGTCTCCCGGCGGACTGGTCGCGGCGCCGGCATCTCGCGCTCCGGCGAGGGTCAGCGCGCCCCAAGCCGACGCTGCCGCGGCCGAGCCGATGAATGTCCTGCGCGAGATCGCCACGTCGTTCCTCCAGTCCGCTGCTCACGTCCCTCGTTCGGGTGGACTGTATGCGGCCGGACAGATTGGTGCAATAGACGTACGAGTTTCCGAAATTTTCGTCGCAAACGACGCAAATTGTGCTCATTCGACGCGCCTGGGGAGTGGTCAATTCGGCCACTCCGGTCGCAAGAGGCCAGGGCCTTGGCGTTCGGTCCCGGGGGACGACCGCGCGTCCGTGGCCGAGTCGGCGATGACCCCGACGGAGTCGAGCGTGGCGGCGCGGCACGCGGTACAGCCAGTGAGTGTTGCTGTGTCGACCGGCTCGCTGTCGGGCAGTGCTCAGTCCGACAGCTCATCATGCTGGCGGTGGACGGATGTGCGCCGATGACAAGCCTCTGCTCGGTGCTGGTGCGGGTTAGGATCCGTCAGAGTGTTCGGCGGATGAGGGCCGGGCGACGCGGACGGTTTGAGCTTCTTCAGTGTCCGCCGCGGAGCACTCGGGACAGGCCCAGTGCTGCAGTGCGCACGGCGGGGGCGAGGTGGGCCGGCCGGAATCGCTCTCGCGGTACGGCGACTGACAACGCTGCGATGGCGAGGGCGCCGTCGAATACTGGTGCCGCGATGCAGCTCACGCCGAGGGCGGCTTCCTGATCCTCGTAGGCGAGCCCGGAAATCTGGGTCTGTTCGATCTCGGTGCGCAGCCGTACCGGGTCGGTGATCGAGTGTCGGGTCAGCTGCGGTAGCGGCTTTGAGAGGAGATCGTCGGCAAGTTCGGCCGCGGAGAATGCCAGCAAGGCCTTGCCCACTCCAGTGCAGCTGAGCGGCAGCCGGCCGCCAACCCGGGAGGGCAAGGGGAGCGGGTCGTGGCCGTGGATCCGCTCGACGTAGATGACCTCGTCGCCTTCGCGGATACCGAGGTGCACCGTCTCTCGCGTGGTCTCGAACAGGTCCTGCAGGAACGGCAACGCGGCATCCCGCAGGTCCAGCCGCCGCGGCACGAGCGATCCGAGCTCGAACAGCTTGCCGCCGAGCCGGTAGCCGTCGCCGCTGCGTTCGAGCAGCCCGACCTGGACGAGGTTGCTGACGAGGCGGAACGTCGTTGTCTTGCTCAGGCCGGTTCGTGCCGTCAGTTCCGTAAGACGGAACACGCCGCCGGCAGGATGGAACGTGTCGAGCAGTAACACCGCCTTTTCGAGCATGTTGCCCTCGGCACTGTTCCGTGTCATGGAACAGATTTTGGCAGATGGCTGCGACTTCGCCTATACCGATCTCGCAGCTGTCGTCGATTCATTGTCCTGGAGGTGGCCCATGTCACGCCGAAGCGCCGGAGCGATGCCATGAGCCTGGCTCCGGAAATCGGGAAAGCCGCCGATCGCCTCACGGAAGCCGGTGCGACCGGTCGGCCGTGCGCGCCGGTGCGGGAGCTGTTCGCCGACGGCGATATCGAGTCCGCCTACGCCGTGCAGCGGGTGAACGTCGAACGCGCGCTGACGGCGGGTCGGCGGCTCGTTGGCCGCAAGATCGGCCTGACCTCGCCTGCCGTGCAGCGGCAACTGGGAGTGGGGCAGCCGGACTTCGGCGCTCTGTTCGCCGACATGGCCGTCGTCGAGAGCGGTACGGTGCCGAACGGGCGGCTGCTGCAGCCCAAAATCGAGGCCGAGGTAGCGCTAGTCCTCGGTGCTGACGTGCCCCACCCCGACTGCACCCTGGTGGAGCTGTTGCGAGCGACCGAGTTCGCGCTGCCGGCCCTGGAGATCGTGGACAGCCGGATCGCAGACTGGGACATCTCGATCGTCGACACGATTGCCGACAACGCCTCCTCGGGGCTGTTCGTCCTCGGCGGCACGCCGGTCCCGCTGGATCGGGTCGACCTGCGCTCGGTGGACATGAGCATGTCCCGCAACGAAGAAGTGGTCTCCCGCGGCAGCGGGGCCGACTGCCTCGGGAGTCCGCTCAACGCCGCTCTCTGGCTGGCCTCGACGCTGGCTCACCGGGGTGAGCCGCTGTGGGCCGGCGACGTCGTGCTGACGGGGGCGCTGGGACCGATGGTCACCGCCGGCCCTGGTGACGTCTTCCGTGCCGACATTTCCGGCCTGGGCGCCGTCGAGGTCGGATTCGCCCACGATGGAGGATCACTGTGAACGCAACGAAAGTCGCCGTCATCGGGTCGGGCAACATCGGCACCGACCTGATGATCAAGATTCTTCGGCTGTCGGAAACCCTGGAGATCGCCGCCATGGCGGGCATCGACCCGGAGTCTGACGGTCTCGCCCGGGCGCGCCGCCTGAAGGTCGCCACCACACACGAGGGGGTCGAGGGCCTTGTGCGGCTGGACGAGTTCAGCGACGTCGAGTACGTGTTCGACGCGACGTCCGCCGGCGCGCACCGGCGTCACGACGAGGTCCTGCGCGCGGCGGGCCGGACGGTCATCGACCTCACCCCAGCCGCCCTGGGGCCTTACGTCGTGCCGCCGGTCAATCTGGACGCCCATCTCGATGCCCCGAACGTCAATATGGTGACCTGCGGTGGCCAGGCCACGATCCCGATCGTCGCGGCGGTCGCGGCGGTCGCGCCGGTGCACTACGGCGAGATCGTCGCGTCGATCTCCTCACGCTCTGCGGGGCCGGGCACTCGGGCCAACATCGACGAGTTCACCGAGACGACCTCCTCGGCGATCGTGCAGGTCGGCGGTGCCGCCCGCGGCAAGGCGATCATCGTGCTGAATCCCGCGGAGCCACCGCTGATCATGCGTGACACCGTCTACTGCCTGGTTTCGGCTGCCGACACCGAGGCGATCACGGCGTCGGTGGAGACGATGGTGGGCCGGGTCCAGGCTTACGTGCCCGGCTACCGGCTCAAGCAGAAGGTGCAGTTCGAGGCGGTGGCCGCCGATGACCCGCTGCGCACATTGCTCCCCGCCGGCACAGCGGACGAACCGGTGAAGGTGTCGGTCTACCTGGAGGTCGAAGGCGCCGCGCACTATCTGCCCGCCTACGCCGGGAATCTCGACATCATGACGTCCGCGGCCCTGCGCACCGCCGAGCGCATCGCCGCCCACCGCGCGACCGAGGAGACCGTCCGATGACCGGGTTGTACATCCAGGACGTGACGTTGCGGGACGGAATGCACGCCGTCCGGCACCGCTACAGCATCGAGCAGGCCCGGGCCATCGCGGCAGCACTGGACGCCGCTGGCGTCGCCGCGATCGAGATCGCGCACGGCGACGGGCTGTCCGGCTCCAGCATCAACTACGGCGTCGGTGCCCACACCGACTGGGAATGGATCGAGGCGGTCTGCGCCGTGGCCCGCCGCGCCGTGCCGACCACGTTGCTGCTGCCGGGCATCGGCACCCTGCACGACCTGCGCCAGGCCCACGCGCTGGGCATCCGATCGGTGCGGATCGCCACGCACTGCACCGAGGCCGACATCTCCGCCCAGCACATCAGTGCCGCGCGCGATCTGGGCATGGACGTCGCAGGCTTCCTGATGATGTCTCACCTGGCCGAGCCCGCCGAACTCGCCCGCCAGGCGAAGCTGATGGAGTCCTACGGCGCGCACTGCGTGTATGTCACCGATTCCGGCGGCCGGCTGACCATGGACGGGGTGCGCGATCGGTTCCGCGCATACCGGGACGTCCTCGACCCCGGAACGGAACTGGGCATCCACGCCCACCACAACCTCGCGCTCGGTGTGGCCAACAGCGTCGTTGCGGTCGAAAACGGCGCCGTTCGCGTCGACGCGTCGCTGGCCGGGCAGGGCGCCGGCGCGGGCAACTGCCCGCTCGAAGCGTTCATCGCCGTGGCCGACCTGATGGGCCTCGACCACGGCTGCGACCTGTTCCCCTTGATGGACGCGGCCGACGACCTCGTGCGTCCGCTGCAAGATCGCGAGGTCCGCGTCGACCGCGAAACCCTGAGCCTGGGCTACGCGGGGGTCTATTCCAGCTTCCTCCGCCACGCCGAGGCCGCCGCCGGCCGCTACGGCCTGGACACCCGCACGATCCTCGTGGAAGTCGGCCGCCGCGGCATGGTCGGTGGTCAAGAGGACATGATCACCGACATCGCGCTCGACCTCGCCGCGGCCAGCAAGGGGCGGCCATGACCGGTCCGAGCGCAGTCGAGGAACTGCTGGCCCGCGACGCCTGCGCGCACGCGCACGGCATCGTGGTGGAGCACATCGAGCCCGGTTCGGCCCGGGTGAGCATGTCGGTACGCGCCGACATGCTCAATCCCCACGGGACCTGCCACGGCGGGATCGTGTTCCTGCTCGCCGACACGGCACTGGGGCTCGCCTCGAACGCCCCCGACGCCCATGGCGAGGCGCCGGCGCCGGCCGTCACGACAACGGCGACCATCACCTATCCCGCCGCGGCGCGGGAAGGCGACGTGCTGGTCGCGACCGCGACGGTGGTCCAGGAGGCCACCCGGACCGGGATCTACGACGTGCGGGTCGAGCGTCGCGATGGTGCAGGCGCCGACGTGCCGGTCGCATTGTTCCGGGGCAACACGCATGCTCGGCGACATCGCCCGCCGTGTCCGCGCCGGCCAGGACGTGCCCGAGTGGGCCGCGCAGAAGGCCGTCGCGGCGCGCAAGCTTCGGCTAGGCGGTCTCCTTCTACTTCCCGAAGCCTTGTCCCGCCTATCACAACCCCCCTCGGAGCTTTAGGCCGTTCTACCCAGGACGGCGTCGGTGTCGTCATGCCTGATCGGGCTGACGTATTAAGCGACACCGGGCTCGGTCACCGATCCGACGCAACGACAGCGTTTCTCCCTGAGGGAAGCAAGTCACACTGTCGACGGGCCATCGTTGACCGTGCACGCCTACGAGGTCTCCTGCCAGACCGCGTAGGTGCTCAGGGGTTCACCTAAGCGAGTGGTCAATTCCGCCTCCGCGGCTGTCACCCCGTTGTCCCGGTAGAGCTTCAAGGCCGCGCGGAATTGGTTTGCCGCCTCCATCTCGTGGCCCATCATTGTGCTGATCTCGCCGAGATTGCGCAGCGCGTTCGCCTCTCCCTGAGCGTTGCAGTACCTGCGCTGCAGCGAGAGTGCCGCTTCGCAGTGGTGGCGAGCAACGTGGTGATCGCCGAGCCGGGCCGCGTACAAGCCGGCCGCGTTGAGGGCGTCCGCTTCCCACACCGGCAGATCCGCCGTGCGGCACAAGTGCACCGCACGGACCGCGTGATCCAGAGCCAGCCGGTCGGAGCCGCGGCGTCCCCAGGCACACGCCAGCTGGTAGTGAGTGTGGGCTTCGTCGCCGGCATTTCCGTGCTGTCGCGCCAGTTGCATGGCCAGGTGTAGGTGTTCGGCGGCCTCGTCGTGCCGGTCGAGCTCGATGAAGGCGGCACCGAGCCGGCGGTAGACCACGGTGCGGGCCGCAGGGTCGGGCAGGTGCCGCGCGGAGTCCAGCGCCGTCCGCCACACCGCGGCCTGCTCGCGGTGGTAACCCCGCCGCGTTTGGAAGGTCAACAACGCGTAGGCCAGCTGCCACACGACCGTGTGCCTCCCTGCGTCCGCCGCGGCCTGCTGAACGGCCAGCAGGTTGGCGTGCTCGGTGTCTAGCCAGGACATGGCCGCCGCGCCGTCACCCAAGGGATGCGACCGGGCGACGGCTGGGGCGAGCCGGATCGGCAGCGCGTGTGGGTTCAGCAGACGCTCGCAGGTGTAGGCGGTCTGCAAATAGAAGTCCGTGAGCCGACCCAGGGCGGCCGGGTCGGGGTCGGCACTCTCGTACTGGGAACAGGACCGGATCAGCTCGTGCATTCGGTACCGGCCGCGGGGGTGCTGGATCAGCAGGGACGCTTCTTCGAGTCCGCGCAGAGCCGCGCCGACTGCGGCGGGGCTGAGGCCGGCGAGGGCGACGGCGGCAGGCAGGCCGATATCGGCCCCGGGCGCAGCGGCCAGCAGCCGGAAGATGTTCCGGCGCTCGACGGAAAGCGCCTGATGAGACCAGGACAGGACCGCGGGCAGGCTGGCGGCCGGATCGTCGTCGGCGAGGACGGCCAGGCCCAAACGGCGCAGTTCGGTGGCGAGTTCGGTAAATGACACATCGGGGTGCATCTGAGCGCGAGTGGCGATGATGCCCAGCGCGAGCGGGAAACCGCCGCACAAGGCGGTCAACTCGGCCACCGCCGTCGACTCGGTCCGCGCTCGCGGGCCCAGCCGCCGGGCCAGGAGCGCGCGGGACTCGTGCTCGGTCAGAACGTCGAGGTGCAGCTGGCTGGCTCCGTCTGCGGTGGTCAGCCCGGCCAGCCGCCGCCGGCTGGTGACGAGAACGACGCAGCTCCCGCTTCCGGGTAGCAGCGCGCGGACCTGATCGGCGTCGGCCGCGTTGTCCAGCACCACGAGCAGGCTCCGGTCGGCCGTGATACTCCGGAACAGGGCGGTCCGGGCGTGCGGGTCGGCAGGCAGCCGGTCCGGATCCGCCCCCAGCGCGTCGAGGAATCCTCGTAGCGCCACCGCCGGCTCCATCGGGCCGCTGCGGTCGGCGCGGAAGCCACGAAGGTCGACGAACAGCTGGCCATCAGGAAACCGCCCGGTGTTGCGGTGTGCCCATTCGAGCGCCAGCCACGTTTTGCCGATTCCGCCGGCTCCGCTGACGACGGCGATCGGGCTCGTGTCCGCCGGCGTGGAAGGCTCGGCCAGGAACTCCGTCAAACGGGCCAGAGAGCCGTCGCGGCTCGTGAACGGGCCCGGCCGGGGCGGAAGCTGCCGCGGTATGGGCGCGGCCGGCTGCGGAGCCGTACTCGTGAGATCGGCATCGGCGTTGAGCATGCGCTGGTGCAGTTCCCGTAGCGCGGCGCCCGGCTCGACCCCCAGTTCGTCGACGAGCCGGCTGCGCACCCGGTGGAACTCCGCGAGGGCTTCCGCCGGTCGGCCGGCGTGGTAGCGAGCCAGCATCAGCTGCCCGGCCACCCGTTCGTCCAACGGATGTGCCGCGGCGCGGGCTGTGAGCTCGGCCAGCAGCCCGGCGTGCCGGCCCAGGCGGAGCGCCAGGTCGATGCGGTCGGCGTCGGCGGTGAACCGTTCCATCGCCAGGCCTTCGCGCACCGCGGCGAGCCACGGAGTGTCGAGGTCGGCGAAGGCGTCGCCGGACCACAAGGCCGAAGCCTGCTCCAGGAGGCTCAGAGCGGTCTGCTCGTCAGGTTCGCTGCGGACGCGACGGACCAGGTGGCGGAACTCATGCAGGTCGACGCGATCGGGTTCGACCAGCAATGCGTACCCGCCGCCCCGGCGCTGCAGGTCCACGCCGCTGCCTGGGGGCAGCTGCCGCCGCAATCGGGACACGTAGTTGCTGATCACCTGCCGGGTGCGCAGCGGCGGCCGGTCGCCCCACACCCGGTCGACCAGCTGGTCGGTCGACACGACCAGGTTGGCCTCCACCAGCAGCACCGCCAGCACGCACCGCTGCCGGGCGTGGCCGAGGGCCAACCGTTCGCCGTCGACCCAGGCTTCGATCTCGCCGAGCACCCGGAAACGAAGCATGTCGTCAGCCCCGCGCCTGGCGGCTGACCAGGCGATTCCGCCGGGATGGTGTGTTCACGATGAAACCGACAACCAGGATCTTCGACGTACTCAGTACATCCGGCATCTGAATACCTCCCCAGCTACGGGAGTAGCAGGTGCGACGCTGTCGGGGGTGATCTCCTGCTCGATTCACGCTAACGGCGGAGTGGTCCGGCCGGCACGTGGGGGTGTAACGCCGAGAACGAATTCAGTAGTGAAATATTGTTTGCGAGAGGGAATCCATGAAGCATCGACTGACGCGTTCCGCATTCCTCGTCGCGTTGGCCGCATCGGTCATCGCGGCGCCGACCGCCATGGCTGAGGACACGGCATCGGCAGGCACCGCGCAGAACGGCAAGTACTGTTCGTTCCAGCTCGACAAGGCGCCAGCGGGAGAAGTTTCTCCCGTGGCGGCTAAGGCCTGTTCCGACGAGTCTATCGAGCAGGCCAGAACCGAGATGTACCGGCAGTACGCCGCGAAGAGGCGAGCCGACGGCGACGGCGTGGCAGCCACCTACACGCTCATGCACTGGTACCAGAATGTCAACTACAACAGAGATCGACAGGGCGCCTACTGGGAATTCTGGGCAGGCGCTCCCTGCGACACGGCTGGATACCGGATTGATCCGGACACTTTCTGGCAGTTGAATCTGAGTTCAATCGCGGGCAACTACGACTGCTTCGTGGCACGGGTCTACAACATCGCACTGAACAGCGCCGCGGACTTCAACGTCCACGTCGACCGCGACGGCCGCTGGCTGGGGGCTTACAGCGACAACGTTGGCCGGATACAGATTCACGCATAGCGCAACGGAGCGAATACAAATTAGATCGCGATGCACCGGAATCATCAGTCTGCGAGAAAGGAATGACGATGGGAAGGTTGCTGGCAAACGTCGCGCTGACGGCCACAGCGGCAGGCGCGCTTCTTCTAACAGGCGCCGGTGGCGCTCAGGCGTATCCGCAAGGCTGTTCGACCGTGAGCGGGTCGAACTGGGCTTCGGCGTTCTGCACGGTCGGTACCGGCGCGTTCCGCATCAAAGTGACCTGCCGAACGCCGTCGGGAAGCACCTACTTGCGCTACGGTCGTTGGGCGACGCCGGCGCTCGATGTCAGCGATGCCGGCTGCAACGCCGATGATTGGGTCACCAACGTCACGGTGGAAAAGCGCAATCCCTGACCGCTCCGCCGGATCACTGACCGCTGGCCGGCAGCGGAGACCAGGCCTGGGCCCTTGAGACTTGGGTCGCTGTCGGCCGAGATCGTCGCGCAAACGCCGGTCACGCATGAGAGGTTCGACGAATTGTCGCACTGATCTCCGGTAAGCTCGCTTGCGGTCATTGGGCCAGATCTCGCAGCCGACCACCTGACCTGCGGCTGGGTCTCGGATCGCGACGGTGAAGCCAACGGCCGACATGACGAGCGCGTCTGCCCCCGTTTGTCGTGCATGGCCGCTGCCACTTCGCTGGTCTCACGAATCAGTGCTGACCGTGGTTGAGATTTCGCCTGGGGCGAACACCGTTCGCCAAGACGTCAGGCTCGAAGGGCATGCAGCTCTACGCCGCCATCGACGCCGACGACCCCGCTGTGCCCTCGGCGTACGCGAAGAAGCTCGCGCAACAGGCCCGGTAGCCGTCCAGTTTGTACTCATACGCCCAGTCCGGGCCTTCGCGCAGCCGGCCGCCGTCGGCCTTGGCCAGCATCGGCTCGACCCAGTCCGGCACGCGGGAGGAGTTGCGTGCGGCCATGGCCAGCCTCCCGGGTCCGAGACGTCGTCGCTTGGGTTTTGACGGTAACCCGGTTGGCCTAGCTCCGCTGTGTCTGCACTGGTCAACACCCTGATCGGTGACCTTAGGTGCGCCTCTCCAGCGCGAGGGTTAGTGGCTCGCGATGCGGTCAAGCACGATGAGGTCCCAGCCAGCCGCGATCATGAGCTCCCCGCTAGGTCCGAACGCTACGGCGCTGATCACGCTGAAGTCGAAGACGGCAACTTCTTCGCAGGCGGCGAGGTCCCAGACCCGCGCCGTGTTGTGGTGGTCGGCGGTGACGGCGACGGGGCGACCGCCGATGTGGGTACAGGCCACCGCACGCACACGACTGGCGTGGCCGGTGAAAGTGGTGAGCTCGTCCCCGGTGGCGAGATCCCAGACCCGTACGGAGTGGTGCCGGTCGGCCGTGACGGCGACGGAGTGGCCGTCGAGGTGGCTGCAGGCCACTGCCTGCACCGGGCCGGTGTGGCCGGTGAAGGTGGTCAACTGCTCCCCAGTAGCCAGGTGATGGCCTGATGCTGCACGGGCAGTGCTTCGTCGAACTGGCCCGCCGCCCGCAACAAAAGCGAGGTTGCCCAGCGCCCGCGCTACCCGGTGGTCGCCGGTTTGACGGTAGAGCACCGCAGCGTCCCGCTGCGCTACCAGGGCCTCCTTGAATCGCCCGAGCTGCTGGTACACGTCCCTAGATTTGTTCAGCGCCTGCGCCTCGATAGAGCTCTAACCGGCCTCGCGACTCAGCGAGCCCGCCTGTTGGTGGGCCTCGACGGCTTCATCGAACCGCCCGAGCGCGGCGAGTACTAGCCCGAGATTGCTGAGCCCTTGCCGTTCAGCCCGGCTGGAGCCGAGTACACGGTTGATCGCGGCGGCCTCTAGGTGCGCCGCCGCGGCTTCGTCGAACCGTCGCGCCGCGCAGCGCAGACCGATGTTGTTCACCGCCAAGGCCTCTTTGGACCGTCTCCCGCCTCCGGCAGACAGCCACGGCGCGTTCATGCCGCGATCATTTCCCCGAACTGCCGCCGCTCCGCAACGCCATGCCGAGGTTGCTCGGCACCGCTCCCTCCTGGCGCCGGTCACCGAGCACTTCGCGAGCGAATTCCGATCGCCGCACGCGAGGCCGGAACTTAGGCGGGCACGTTCGGGATCGCGGCCAGGCCACATTGGCGCGACGTTGACTATCGCGCCGCCGCGTTGGAGCGCAATCAGCGCGTGCATCAGGTACAGGAAGGTCCGCACCAGGTTGACGTGAACCATCCGCTCGAACTCGTCCAGGGTCGTCTGGTCGAGCAACCCGTGCGAGGACATGCCGGGGTTGTTCGCCGCGAAGTTGAGGCCGCCGTAACGCCGCGACTGTGCGCTCGACGGCAGCCCGGACCGATTCTTCGTCGGCGATGCCAACGGCGGCAGGCAATGCTTCGCCGCCGTCCTTGTCGATCATGGAGGCGGTCTCGGCCTCGGCGTTCCCGTCCGATCTCGAGCACGGCGACCGACGTGCCTTGCCGAGCGAACTCGACTGCGACCGCGCGGCCGATCCCGCTGCCTGCGCCGATCAGCAGTCCACGCTTGCCGGGCACGGCGCTCACGACAGCGCGCTCACCTGGTGCGGGCCGGGCGCGGCGAACGCCTCCGCCAGTGTGTCGGTGTCGGCCACGGCGAATTGCAGGATCGCGGTGGCAATCAGCGGCGGGATGGCCTCTTCGCCGGGATCGGACATGCCGCTGGGCCGTGCCCGACTGCACGAAACCAGTGTCGAGTTCGCCCTTAGAGTCGCACACTCAACCATTCGTTATCTTTTGCAGATTGTCACACATGAAACCCTTCACCGGGAAACTGTTAGATAAAATCGGCCAGCTCGGCTCGAATTTGATCGATCTCGCTATCCGCTGCAACGCAAACAGTCCGAAAAGAGACGTCAGAATTTCCTGGCTTATTTAGAGGATTCGCCCAATGTTTCGCTGCCTGCAAAAGAATTCGGAAGAGGTCCTGCCTGTAGCTTGGTTCCTTACTCAGAAGTCGCGTCGCACCCTCAATGATAACCACGTACCGATCCGCTGGCAGCCACGACAGGTCGCGCAAACAGTCGGACAGGGCATTCCAATTCCACCCAAACCAGGCCGGAAAATTAAATGCCGCCGAAAATTGAGCAAAGACTCCGTCGGCATCTACGGCACTTGCGCCATCAATTCGGGCGACCGCAAGAAGACCCGAGGGAGGTAAGACCTCCGCAATCGTCGACCTTTGAGTGCCAGACAGGAGCGTTACACCCGCATTCGACTCTTCCCACATACTTGTTTCCTCATCGTCCCGGTCGTGCCACGATAAAAGTCTGGTAGTGCGTCGGCGTGTAGTAGATCGAACCGTCAGATCCGGTCACTATTCGTTCACCGCCAGGCTTCGGGTTATTGGCCGATTGTACCGTACCCCACTCTCGGTAAGTAATTGGGTTTCCCCTGTTGTCAATCAATGGGAGGCGATATGCAGTGCTTCCGGGTCTGCCATTTTCATAGGTTCTTGGAACAATAGGGCCCATGTGTTGAGGGCCTGCGCCTTGAGCTTCGACACCATACTTTTCAATATCACTGATTACGGCGCGAGATTCGGCGGGGATCTCAGTCGGCAGCCAACCCCCAAGTCGCGACGGATCGCCCAGGATATCGCCGATATTACATCTACATCCGCGGATTCCGGCGATCGCGTCTCCGACGATGTTCGCCTCAGTTGCCTCTGTACTTATGAACAGATCCTCATAGAAGCCACCGATTCGTGCCGTGACCAGCGCGTCGCCGGTTGCGATTGCCATCCAGGAGGTAAAAACGGTTCCTTCGGGAATAATAGAAAGGGCCAGCAGTCCACAAGGCTCGAATGCAGCGCAAAGGGCAGCGCCAAGAACGGCCCCTTCCACTATCGCCAACGAGCCATAGATCGCACTCAGCTCGTTGAGCGCCTGCGCTGCTGCGTTGAAGGCCAGGTCGGTGGCGAAGGTGGGGCTGGTCTCGGCGGCGATGCACTCACGTTGGAACGCCTGTCCCATGTTTTCGGTGTGCCGGCAGAGCCAGTCGTTGTCCAGGATGCGCATCGCTTTGTCGGCGTCGGACATCTGCGCGAACTGGATACATTCGTCGTAGCCGATGCCGCCGGGGAGGCTCTTGCAGTGCAACAGGATGATGCCGTTCGCTTCCTCCTGCTTCCGCTTGACGGTGGCCAGCGCCGCGGACACCGCGTCGCTGGCCGCGGTCTTCGCCTTCTCAGCACTGTCTCCCGCCGCCAGAGCACTGTTGAAGGCGTCGCGGGCGGAGTTGTAGGCGTCCGAGGCCATGCGTGCGGCGAAGTTTGCCGACGAGTTCGCCCACGCCGCCGACATCGCGGCACTGCGCGAAGACTTCTGCGCGTTCGCCGCGGCAGTGTTGGCAGTCGCCGCGGAACGCGCCGCCCGGGTGGCGGCGTCCTGGGCGGCGAGGGCCGACTCGTGCGCCTGCTGCGCGCTGGCCGCGGCTTGCTGCCGGTCATTTTCGGCCTGTTGGGCGTAGCCGGCGGCTTCGGCGGCGGCGCCGCGTGCGGTGGCGGCGACCTGCTGGGCCAGATCGGCGTTTTGTGCCGCGGTTTGCGCGGTCTGCATAGCCTGGGCTAGGTAACCGGAGACCTGGGCGTCGTGGGCGGCAGCATCCTGGTCCTGCTGGGCCGCGGTGTATTGGCCGGAGGTGAGGAAGTCGTGGACCATCGCGGGGGTGCCGTCGAGCGCGATTTGGGCGGCCGCCTTGAGCTCCGGTCCGCTGGTGTCGGCGGCGAGGATCTGGTTGGCCTTGATCCGGTCGTCGTTGACTGCGTTGGCTGTCTTGCCGGAGTCGAGGAACTGGCGCAGGGCCTGGTCGGTGTCGGCGTCCAGAGCCTGCTGTGCGGCGGCCTGGGTCGCAAAGTTCCCCTCCCGCTGGGCTTGGGCGAGGATTTGGTCGACGGCGATCCGGTCGTCGAGTTCGCGGCCGGGATAGTCCTGGCTGCGCAGGAACGCCTGGACGTCGGCGTCCGTTCCGGCCAGGGCGGTGTCGGCCGCCTTCTTAAACCCGTCGGATGCAGTCCGTTCGAGGTTGGCCAGGGTGACGCGGTCGTCCTGACCTGCGGCGATCGCGAGGCCGGTGCGGATGAAGTCCATCGCGATGACGTCCGGGCCGGCCAGGGCATTCTGGGCAGCGGCCTGGGTCCACGGGCCACCGCTGGTGGCCAGAGCCAAGGCTGCCTTGCGGGCGTCCGATAACGCGAGCGCAGGGTCGGTGCCCAGAGCGGTCGCCTCGGCGATCAGTCGGTTCGTCTCGGCCGCGCGTAGATCGCTCTGTGTCTTGTTCCAGCGGTCGGCGATGGACACCTGATCGGCGGCGGTGCTCAGGCGGAGGGCGAGTTCGTCGTCGCGCTCGTATTGGGCCGCGAGGCGGGCGGCATCGGCGGTCCGGGCAGCGTCGTAAACGGTCTTGGCCTGGTTGGCCGCGGTGATGGCGGCTTGAGCGGCCTGGGTGGCGGCGTTCGCATGGGTAGTGGCGAGGTTGGCCGCTTCGGCGGCGTTGTGGGCGTGGTTGGCGGCATCCAACGCAGCCGCTGCGGCGGCGTCGGCATCGGTGGCAGCCCGTTCCGCGGCGGCTTGGGCGGCGTAGGCGGCGCTGGCGGCGGTGTCGGCGAACGCACTCGCGGCCTGCGCGGCGCGTGTGGCCCGGGCGGCGTTCGCGGCCGCGCTGGCCGCGGCCTGCCGCGCCCGGGCAGCTTGGGCCTTGGCCACCGAGGAGTTCTTACTGGCTGCTTCGGCCGCGCGGGCCGCGGCTGCGGCGTTGTTGCCGGCGGAGCCGGCCGCGGAGATCGCGTTCTTGGCCGCAGTGACTGCGTCACCAGCGGACTTGGCCGCCGCGGCCGCATCTCGAGCGCCTCGGGCGGCGTCTCGCGCGGTTTCCGCGGCCTGGCGGGCGGTATCGGCGTTTTTCGCATCGGTCGCTGCGGCGGAGGCAGAGTTGTAAGCCTGAGATGCCGCCTGACCGGCCTTGGTCGCCGCTGTCGCCGCGCGGGTGGCGGCCCCGGAGGCGACGCGGGCGGCGACGCTGGCCGCGTTCGCCGCGCCGACGGCTTCGCGGGCGGCCGAGGCGGCCTTGTCGGCGGCGTCGGCGGCTTGCACCGCCGCGGCGGTGGCGGCGTTCGCGTCGTTGTGGGCGTTCGCGCTCGCGGTCGCCGCGGCCTCGGCGGCTTGCTTGGCCAGCTGGGCCTCGGTCACCGCCCGCGCCGAGGCCTCCTTGGACGCCTGGGTTTCCCGCGCTGCTTCTTCACCGGCGTCTTTGGCCGCAGCGGCCAGCTGCGCGATCGTGGATGTTTCCAGGTCACGGGCTTCGGCGATCTCGCGATCGTGGTTGAGGAACTGGGCGTAGGCCGCGAGGGTGTCGGCGTCGAGGGCCCGCTGCGCGGCTACGCGGGTCTCCGGGCCGCCGGCGGCCAGGGCCTGGTCCACCCGGATCCGCTGGTCGAGCTCGTAGGGGCTCTTCCAGCCGGTGTCGAGGAAGTCCTGAATGGCGTCGTCGGTGTCGGCATCCAACGCCACCTGTGCGGCCTTCTGCAGTTCCGGGCCGCCGGCGGCCAGCATTTGATCGACGCGGATCCGCCGGTCGATACGCGACGGCAGCTGAATGCCCGAGGAGAGGAACGCGGGGATCGCCGCGTCGTCAGTCGCGTCGAGGGCGTGCTGGGCGGCGTCCTTGATGGTCGGGCCGCCGGAGGCCAGCATCTGGTTCACGCTAATCCGGTCGTCGACCTTCCGGTCCTGCGGCAGCTTGACGGACAAGAAAGACGTGATGTCGGCGTCGGTCCCGACCAGCGCCGCCGCCGCGTCCGCCTTCACGGTGGGGCCACCCAACCGCCACAGCTGCACGACCCGATCGCGGTCGGTCATCGGTGGAGCCGAGGTCTCCGGCGGCGGCTCGGAATCAGCCAGCGCGGCCGGCGCAGTCAGCATGCCCGCGAACAGCGCGACGACCAGCAAGACCAGCCCGACGACAGCCCGTCCGGATTCCCGGCATGCGAACATCACCCAGCTCCCCCTCATGTGAACGAGCACTCATCCGCCGAATGGCGTACGCAACCCCCGATAAGTCGCCGCAAAACGACAGCGTCATCCACGTTAACCAGCCGCCGTCATGCAGAGAATATGACCTAGATCACTCACGATTCTTGTAATAATTCTACCTTTGATCCGATAGGACGGGGCGGTGCGAGCTGCGTAAAGAACCACGAAAACGGACGTATTGGACACTGGCAAGGAGGGCTTCCTCTCGAGGCACTGCTTGGTATCGCACGGCGCTCGCAGTTGCAGCCTCGTCGGAGCAGACTCATCGGCCGGGGCGGATCTCCGAACGAGACTCTGGCCAATCCACCTCGGTTGTCGAACGACTGACTCCTTGCAGAAACCTGATAGACGGCACCGTAGCGATGTCGGCGCCTGCATCGATAGGCGTCGTCACCGCGCCGGCCGCCGGGTCGGCCTCGCGAGTGAGGTGCCAATTTCCAGCTTTCACCGAGACGAGTGCGCCGCAATCTGGCACAATGAGGAGAATCCTATGAGGAAACGACTTTTACTGATCGCGAGCGCACTTGCCGCGGCTATCCTGCCCGGCAATTTGGCCGCCGCAACCACGGCGAACGCCGCCACCCTTGACTCTGACCAGCAGGCGTCACTGGTCGAGGACTACGCCTACCCCGACGCGGCGGCAATCCAATCGACGTACAATGTCACGCTGATCTTCGGTGATGGTCATCTGATTTTCGCGGACTGCGCCACACCGCCGGAAGAGAACATCGGAGTCCTCCGGGTACGGACTACCAATACGTCCGTCGGCACGGACGGAAGAATATGCTTCAAAATCCTCTCGACACCCGCGCAGCTGTCACTGAAAGTACCCGCAGTCTTCGAGATACGGGGCGACGGTCAAGTGGCCGGCACCGGCCATCAGGTGCAGGCTGAGCTGACCACGGACGCCGGGCAACACTCGACGGTTCAGGTGAACCCGAGCGGGAGCACCCCCGTCGGCGTCGGAGCGAAGCCGGGCGACCCGCCGACCACCCTGCTGCAACTGACCGCCGCCGCGCCTGTCACGGCGGCCAGCCCCGCGATCAGCGGTGGCTCGTCGGCCCCCGACGGTGCGTACCCGTTCGTCGGACGGCTGGACGTCGGACATCCCGGTGCCGACGGACGTTCGTGCAGCGCCACCCTGATCGACAGGTCCTGGATCCTCACCGCGACATCGTGCTTCGCCGACACCGGCCTCAAGCCCGGGGCGCCTCCCCAACCCACCACCGTCACCCTGGCCCGCACGGCCACCAACGCCGGACGGACCTCACACGTCACCTACGTGACACCGAAACCGGGCACCAATGTCAGCCTTGGCCTCCTGGACGCCCCGATCACCGACATCACACCGCCGACACTGAGCACAACCGCACCCACCCCCGGCGAAACCATGACGGCAGTCGGGTATGGCCGCACTGCAGACACCTGGGTGCCCGACCAGGCCCGCGTCGCAACCATCACCGTCGACACCACCACCGACACCACCACGACGATGACCAGTGTCGACGGCATGGACACCTGCCAGGGCGACGCCGGCGGCCCGGCACTGCGCCAGACGGGGACCACCACGGAGCTGGTGACCCTGCACAGCACGTCCTGGCAGCACGGCTGCCTGGCGGTCACGGAAGCCCGCCAGGGCGGCACCGAAGCCCGGATCGACAACATCACCGACTGGATCCGGCAGCAGACCGCGACCACCACCATCCGCAACGCCAACGGCCTCTGCATGGACCTCGGCTCCAACGCACCCGGCACCAAGGTCATCACCGTCACCTGCCAGGCCGCCAACGCCAGCCAGCGGTGGCGCGTGCTCGCCGACGGCACCATCCGCAACGACAACGGCCTCACCATGGACATCGGGACCACCACCGGCGGCGCACCAGTCGTCACCGCGACCACCCAGCCCGGCAGCACCGGCCAGCAATGGCTGGCCTCCCCTGACGGCACCCTCCGCAACCACAACGGCCAGTGCGCCGACATCGGCGCCAACAGCAACAGCACCCCGGTCATCCTTTCCACCTGCAGCACCGGAAACCCCAGCCAACAGTGGGCCATCAGCGACTTGCACGCGCTCAGCGGGAAGATCCGCAACCACAACAGCCTGTGCATCGACCTCACCTCCAACGCGCCTGGCACCGGGGTGACCATGGCGACCTGCCAGCCAGCCGGATGGGCGAGCCAGCAGTGGGCCATACCGATCGACGGCACGATTCGCAACACCAACGGCCTGTGCATGGACCTGGCATCCAACGCACCCGGCACCCCCGTGGTCATCACCACCTGCCGACCGGGTGGCTGGACCAGCCAGCAGTGGCGCCTCCTGACCGACGGCACCATCCGCAACTACAACGGCCTGGCCATGGACATCGGCACCAACTCCGCCGGCACGCCCGTGATCATCGCCACCGCCCAGCCCGGCAACCCCAGCCAGCAATGGACCCTCACCGACCAGAGCTGACGACCGCCTCGAACGCCCACGACCACAGAGCTTTGCGTGTGGTCGTGGGCGTTCCTTTGGTCCCCGAGTCGGTGCCGCGATCAAGAGCAACCAGGTTGACCAGCTGGCCTCCGTGGACGTCTCAGATCCAATAGGCGTAAAACGCGCGCACCACCGCGTCCGAGTGCCGGACACTGCGCGCCTCGTACCAGTCGCCAAGGTGCCGTTTGCCGGTGACCGGGATGATCGTGCCGACCGACCGCGCAGAGACGGTTCGCACCAACGCGCGTGGCTTAGCTAGAGCGCATCAATCCTTTGACAGCCGCTGTAGCGCATCCCTCGCGAGCTGGGCTGGACTCACCGCGATCCCAGGTGGCTACGTCGCCGCCAGCGCACCGCGCCACCACAAAAGTAGGTCTCTGCAGCAGGTTTCTCGGAAGCTGCCGAAGTCGGTAACTTGCCGACCGTGACCGGCGTCCTCGTCCGCGTGACCGGTCGCTAGAGTTCCGCGGAAGGGGGATTCACATGTCAGCGTCATCGGACGATCCCGAGTTCTTCGACGAGCTGATGCGAGCTGAACTCCGCAATCAGCCCGTCAGCCGCTACGCCATCGCCACGTTCGTGTCGGGTCTGCTGGGCGGGCTTTTCGCGCCGGTATTTGCCGTCGTCGCGGTGGCCCGGATCAGGAAACGCCGCGAGCGGGGGCGGGCACTGGTGATCTGCGGACTGGTCGCTTTCGCCTGCTGGCTGGGCTTGCTCTCCTACCAGGCCGCCACCGGGACGGCGTGGTGGCGCCCGGCGCCCGGAGAACAGCTGCCCGCGGGCGAGGCGGACGGGCTCGACGTCACCGCGGGCCAGTGCTTCTGGTCCCCGACGGGCTCCGGCGAGGTTGACGTGCTGCTGACTTCCTGCACCGACCGCCACACCGCGGAGGCGTTCGCCGTGCTTCCGCTCGCCGAGGGGTCGATGCCCGAGATCGGCGAGTCCTACCAGCAAACGCTGGACCGCTGCACCGCCGTCGCCCACCCGATCCCCGGCGCACGCGTCCAGGTCATGACACCGGCCACTGAAACGGGCGGCAAGCACCAAGCGGTCTGCTACTACCGCTTCGCCGCAGAAATGACCGCGCCCGCACGGTGAGCTAGAAGTCCGCCGGTTTGGTGCAGGCCACCTGGACGAGGCCCGTGCTGTGCCGGCAACGACGTCGGTACCTTCTATAAGGAGTAGAGCATCCTCGACAGCGACGGCTACTTCGTCAGCTCAACCTGAGGCGCTGCACGCGTTTGCTGAATCAGGGGTCGGTTCGCGAACGCCTGAGTTCGCGCACCGCCCCTGCTACCGTGCACCCATGACCGTGATACAACGGGTTCACCGCACCGTCGCCGTCTATCCCGGCATATTCTTCCTCGCTAACATCACCCCGGCCGGCAACACCGGGATGCCCAACGATCTCGTCTACGGCCTGCTCGGCACCCGGCGACATCTGAGCGTTCGGCCTCAACGGCATCGCCTTCGTCAGCGCATTCCAGTCCCACGTCACCACCGTCAACATGGAATTCCCTGCCGAGCCGCTTGATGCGCCGGATCGGGTGAACGAGCCGCTCGTTGCGACCCACCACGGCACTTTCGCCTTCACCGGCAACGGGCTGCAGTTCGAGAACCCCGACTACATGCAACCCGAGACCCAGTTCACCGGGCCCATCTCCGGCCACCGCGACATCGTCGTCACGCGCCGCCTGCTGGTGTCGCCGGCCACCTTCACACCGCCGCTCGACAACCCCAACCCCACCGGCCTCGAGCATTGGACGATCACCGTCCATCCCGGATACGGCGGCGCGTAGGACCGCCACCCAATCCAATGATCAACCACGGGACAGGGCTGACCGCATTCTGTCCTCCGCTGCTGCCCGCTCGGGCAGTGACGAGACCTGCGGCGCCAGCGCGTGCCCAGCGAGGTTTCGTCGGGGTGCTCGACCAGTCCGTCGCCGCCGATCTTGGCCCGCTTGCACGACCCTGACGCTGGATCGGCGTCCACATGGACGAAAGTTCAGGTAGGGAGGCAATTTTTTCTTGCGGAGCTGGGTAAGTTGTGCGCGGGCCCGGTCGTCCCTTCCCCCTCGACAACCGGGCCCGCCTTGAAGCCGAGCTGCCTTTCACGTTCTCGCGTTGGGAGGCGTGATGGGGCGGATCGTGTCCGTGCACGGCACCAGCCAACTCATCGACGAGAGAGCTCAGGGCCGGAAGCGGGTGCACTTCCGGCCCTGAGCGTGGTGCGCCGTTACTTGCGCAGGAGTGTGGTCGGGGATTCGACGAGGGTCGCCGGACCGTGCTGGGTCAGCGGTGCGGTGACCGCGCTGGTGTTGTAGCGCTCGCCGCGGGTCAGCGGTGTGCTCCCGGCCAGCTGGGTCAGCCCGGTGAGCGAGGCGAGCTGGGTCACGTCGGACACTCCGTTCAGCTGCGGCGCCCGGGTCGGAAGAACTCCGTCGACGCTCGGCAGCAGCCCGCCCAGTAGCGGAAGCCCCGCCGTGGGCGTGTCCGCGCGCCGGTCGTCGGTCGGCACCCGGGCCGGTTGGACCGGCGCCACCAGCTGAACCGCCTCGGCCCGGGCGGCGGAGGTGCTCAGGCCGGTGACCCGGGTGCCCGCTGCGGGGTCGAGGTGCTGGGTGGTGACGGTTCCGTGCAGCGGCAGCACCGGCAGCGGGCCGTCGACCGGCGTGACCGTGGCCCGGTCCGACACCGTGCCCGCCATCGCCGTCAACGGCACGGTGACCGGCAGAACGGGCAGGTCGGTTGCCGCCAGCTCACTGCCCAGCGGCGCGTTGAGGTCCTGTTCCGGCAGGTCGCCGCTGACCTCAGCGCTCGGCGCCGGATTGTGCTGGAGCAGGTGTACCGGCACCGTGTGCAGGACCGCCGCGGGCACAGGAGCGTCGGCGACCGGGCCAGGGCGCTCCTGGGTAGCGGGCAGCGCCGTGTTGAAGGCCTGGACCGGGTGCCGCAGGTCCACGCCGGTCACGGTCTGCTGCAGCGGCTGCGCCACCTGAAGGTCGTCGATGGCGTCGTTGACCGGATCCACGACACTGTGCAGCCCGGGGTTGGCGTGGAGCTGGTCCAGTGGCGAGTCGGGCTCATCGGGGGTGACGGTCTCAACTGCGGAGGCGCTGCCGGTGCCCACCATCAGCAGGCCGCCGCTGAGCAGCGCGACCTGCAGGGTCCGCTTCGTCTGGATACGCATGACAGATACTCCTTCGATCAACACAATGGAAAGTGACAAGTGGTTTATTGGACAGCGATAAGGCGCGTCGACGGTGAAGCGTCGGCAACGGAAGGCCGAGCGGCTCCGATCGCGAATATCCGCGATCGGTCTACCGCCGTGACAACACCCGATACGTGCAGGGGCGAACTGCGACGCGGGTTGCGGCCGGAAGGCCAGGGTTGTCAGTCCGGCGTGACGCCGGGCCGGATTTCCGCCGATGTCACGGCTCGGCGTAGGACGCCATTTCGGCGATGCGACGGCTGCGGGCGTTCCGCAGCAGTTGGCTGCACCACGTCACCGCAACTGCGGTCGTGGCCGGCGGTGGAACCGGCACTGGCCGGAACCACGCAGGACAGCAGCGACGATCGTCCGGCAAGCCCATCCGCGCCGTGATCGGATCGATGGTCAGCGTTCAGCTGACCGACCATCACGGTCGTGGCATCGCGAACCGGGATCGCCGCCGCGGAGAGGCTGACCCATCGTTCCCGCGGGCCACTATTCGCCGGTGCGCGCGTGCCGTCGTTCGGCCCCGCGGTATCGGGACCGACGGGCGACTTGTCGACGTGGTCGCGAGGGCCATCGGCCGGCGCGACCAGCCACGTCAAGTCCGTCGCCGCCACGGCAATGCGCCCGGCCGCCAGGACGGTGGCGGGAACCGAAGCCACCGCGCGGGTCACGCTGGTTCCGAGTACCTCGGCCGACCTGGCCGTCGGCGAGACCGCCTCAGGCAGGTCGCGCACACGGGTAACGGCGCGCGTCGCTACGTCGTGAGTGCGCCGGACCACGGGAACGGAGCCAGCCGCCTGCGCAAGCACGGGCGGCGATGGGTCACCGATGATTGTCACGACAGCCGGGGAACCCGACTCGATCGGTGCGTCCGTGACCTGGGTGATGGTGCTGGCCGACGCGGTGGCCGTCAGCCACGCGATCGCGGAGACCGCAGCAGCGCCCCCGATCGCGACCAGGGCGCGCGCAAGGATCCGACCGGCGTTCACCGTGTCGCCTCCCCGCCTCGTCGCACCCGTCACGATCACGATCCCGCCCGTTCACCGAATCTTCTGCCATCGGCGATCAATCATGCCGATTCGGCCGAACCACGATAATCACACGCGGTTCACCAGCGGCCCCTGCCCCGCTTTTTGGGCTACGCGGACCTGGACTCGACCGTTTAGCACACCGACACCCACGTGGCCTGCCAGCAGAAACGCGCTCGGCTGAAGTCAAATGAGCGCACTGAACACACACCGGCAATTCACTCGAAATAGGTACAACAACACTGGATTTCGGTGATGTTTCCGACACGATCGGGGGTTCTGTGCGTGAATCGCAGCCGCGGCGCGCACCCTCTCCACCGACGACGTTTCCACACACGCCTCATCCGACGTCGTCAATCCCCGTTTCGCTCTCACGCCGAGGAGACCTCAATGATCAAGAAGATCGGCCTGATCACCGCCGCCCTCGCCGCCGGCGCTTTCCTCACCGGCGGGATCGCCTCCGCCGACACCCCCGGCGACTACGGTCAGGTCGGCCTGGTCAACCTCAACAACACCGACGTGCTGCACAACCTCAACGTCACGCCGGGCATCTGCGGCAACGACATCAACGTTCTCGGCGTCCAGGTCCCGATCCGCGACTCACTCAACGGCATCGGCGTGCCGATCCTGTCGCCGGGCGAGCACGAGGCCAGCGGCGAGACCCCGTACAACTGCGCCGCCGGCGCGGTCACCGACGGTGGCACCAGCCAGGGCAACTGACCCCGCAGCAGGGTCAACATGTGGGGGCGGGCACCTGCGCGGCACCCGCCCCCACATGAGGGCCCAAGAGATGTACGCGCCCGGCGCGTCGCCTCCCTCCGCCGACTTCTTCCGCGGTACCCGCTTCCGCGCAGGCGGCCCAGACGGTTCGCTTCGATCGCAGCTTCCGGACCACGCCGAAGGTGAAGTCCCGCTCCAGCTCGGCACCGCGCGCCGACAGGACGGTGCAGCCGGCTTCCCGGGCCGCAGTCCGCAGGTACCGCAGCAAAGTCGTCTTGCCGAGCCCGGCGGCCGCCTCCACGGCGACGACCCCGCCACCGTCGGCCACCAGCGCACGCAGCGACGAATCCAGCACGCCGATTTCGGCGTCGCGCTCCAACGCCGCCCCCCCGTTACCTTTTCGTAGTTCCTGTTCAAGGAGCTGTGGTCGCCAGGCCCGGCATGACTTACGCCCCCAGTCGCTCGCATGATCCGGGGGGTGGTGTCACCGGGTCTGGTGGCATCGACCGACCGCTGATAGGGACACGGCCACCGACTGGGTAGGTCTCGTCGTAACGTGGGTGCCGGCGCTCGATGCCTGATCGGTGACCACCCATGGCGGACGAAAAGGCTTGGTGGATGAGCAGCAGTTTCGGGGTGTTCCTCGGCCTGGACGTCGGCAAAGATGCCCACCACGCGGTCGGTCTCGACCCGGACGGGAAGCGGCTGCACGACGCGCCGCTGCCCAGCACCGAACCGAAGCTGAAGGCCCTGTTCGACAAACTCGCCCAGCACGGACCGCTGCTGGTCGTGGTCGACCAGCCCGCCACGATCGGGGCACTGCCGGTCGCGGTCGCCCGCGCGGCCGGGCATCAGGTGGCCTACCTGCCCGGCTTGACGATGCGTCGCATCGCCGACCTCTACCCCGGCCGCGCGAAGACCGACGCCCGGGACGCGTTCGTCATCGCTGATGCTGCTCGCTCGCTGCCGCACACGCTGCGGCCGGTCGACGTCGGGGACGAGGCGTTGGCCGAGCTGGACGTGCTGGTCGGGTTCGACGACGACCTGGCCGGCGAGGCCACCCGCCTCAGCAACCGCATCCGGGGCCTGCTCACCGGCATCCACCCCGCCTTCGAACACGCCATCGGCCCGCGGATCAGCCATCCGGCGGTGCTGGAGATCCTCTCCCGCTGCGGCGGCCCGACCGGCATCGCCAAGGCCGACCGCCGCAAACTGACCGCGATCGCCAAGGCCCACACGCCCCGCATGGGCGACGAACTGGTCGAGGCGATCATGGTCGCCCTCGGCGAGCAGACCGTCACCGTCCCGGGCACCGCCGCCGCCGACACGGTTCTGCCCCGGCTGGCCGACAGCCTCAAAACCGTTCTGCAGCAACGCAAGCAGGTTGCCGAGCAGGTCGAGGGGATACTTGATGCGCACCCTCTTGCCGGGGTCCTGACCTCGATGCCCGGCATCGGCGTCAGGACCGCCGCCCGCATCCTGCTCGAAGTCGGTGACGCATCCAACTTCGCCAGTTCCGGGCATCTGGCCGCCCACGCCGGCATCGCCCCCGTCACCCGCAGCTCCGGCACCAGCATCAAGGGCGAGCACCCGGCCCGGACCGGCAACCGCCAGCTCAAACGCGCGTTCTTCCTCGCCGCCTTCGCAGCCCTGTCGGATCCGGTCAGCAGGGCCTACTACGACCGGAAACGGGCCGAGGGCAAGAAGCACAACGCCGCCCTGATCTGCCTCGCCCGCCGCCGCTGCGACGTCCTCTACGCCATGCTCCGCAACGGCACCTACTACCGCCACCCCGAACCCGCTCCCACCCCAGCCGCGGCTTGACAACCACATAGAGACCTCCGCATCCCGAGCGGCCGGACGTACTCCACAGCGCCACGCGCGCCACGCGCGCCAGTCGACCCGGCCGCCTGCTTGATAGCTTCGACTGGTGACCTCACGGAACTTCGAGATCTGCATCGACGCGAACGACCCCGACCTACTGCGGCCGTTCTGGCGCGCCGCGCTGGGCTATGTCGACCAGCAAACCCACGAAGGCGCGCACGACCTCGTCGACCCGCAGGGCAACCGGCCGACGGTGTGGTTTCAAACCGTGCCGGAGACCAAGACCAGCAAGAACCGCTTGCACCTGGACATCCGGGTCACGCCTGAGGAACGCGACCGGATCGCCGCCGAACTGGTCACCCTCGGCGGCACCGTCGTGGCGGTGCACGCCCGGTTCACCACGCTGACCGATCCCGAAGGCAACGAACTCTGCCTCAAAGCACACTGAACGCCCCGTCTCAGCTTGACAAGTTCCATAGGGACACCCCCCCAGCGCCGGCGTTCCCACCACCGAGGACACAGGTGCCGTTCCGGTGGCCCGGGATACCGGGCGTCACACGAAGGGTGTAGTGGCCCGTTTGGTACACGCCCGAACCGGCTTCCCGGTTGCCGTTGCCGGTGCCCGGAATGTTCCGAGCTGCCGGAGTCCCCCGCACCGGCCGTAAGTTGGCCGGACAGTCCGAAGAGGGGGAAGTACATGATCACGGGCAGATTCGCCCGGTCGGCTCGCGCTGCCAGCGCGCTGACCGCGGCATTCACGATCGCCGGCGCCGCCACCGCGGCGCCCGCCTTCGCGGAAACCGGGCCGGACCTCAAGATCACGGCCACTGTCGAGCAGGGACGTTGGCTGCCGGGGGACGCCGTCCCGGTCGAAGTGACCATCACCAACACCGGTGACGCGACGGCGACCAAGGTGCACGGTGCCGCCTACACGCAGTCCGGGCCGTTCTTCTACGTCCCGTCGGAACCGTGGGGCGACCTGGAGTTCCAGGGCCCGGGCGGGACCTTTGCGCCAGGGGAGAGCCGGACCTACCACCTGCGGGGCAGCGTCAGCACCCTCGAGCAGGGCAACCCGGTCGTGGAGTTCACCGCATCCGGCGAGCTGGACGTCCACTACGCCGACAACTCGACGCTGGTCACCGTGCCCTTGCTGCCGAAGGAGACCACCGACCGCATCGCCGGGCACCTCTTCGGCGACCGCGACCGCGACGGCAAGCCGTCCGCGGGTGAAGTGAACCTCGCCGGCGCCGAGGCGCACGTGATCGCGAACGGGATGTCCCACGACCTGGTCGCGCTCACCGACGCGGCCGGCCGGTTCGCCTTCGACGCGCTCCCGGTGTCGTCGAGCTACTCCCTGCACTTCGAGAAGGTGCCCGGCGGCTGGGTGACCCCGCCGTCCCTGCCCCAGCTGCGGCTGGACGGCAGCGGCGCGAACACCGCGCTCGAGGTCGCGACGATCCGGCCGCTGAGCGACGTCCTGACTGAAACCATCACCCTCGACAAGCAGAGCTACGCCGTCGGGGAGACCGGGACGGCGACGGTCACGCTGCAGAACACCGGCGACCAGCCGCTGACCGACCTCTACGCCGGCTGCGACCCGGGCGGGTTCGGGCAGGAACTGGACGTGCCGCACGAGCAGTGGGGCGCCTTCGACCCCTGGCACCCGGCGGGCAAGCTGGCGCCGGGGGAGCGCGTGGTGCTGAAGGTTTCGGGCAAGGTGCCGGAGCGGGCCGCCTACTTCGGCCGCACCGGGCTCGGCTGCTACATCGACGACGGCAAGACCTACAACTCCGGCCCGTACACCTTCGCCGGGGCCAAGGTGCCGGGGAAGAAGGCGGACGCCAAGGGCCGCGTGTGGATCGACAAGAACGGCAACGGGCAGCCGGACGCCGACGAAGGCCTGGCGAAGACGACCGTGGCCCTGACGGAGGACGGCGGTCACGTCGTCTCACTGGCACGGACCGACGCCGCGGGCTTCGCGACCTTCACCGATGCCCCGGTGGGGAGTTACCACGCACGCCCGCTCGGCCCCTGGACGACGATCGGCGACACGGTCGTGGACGTCACGGCCCCGCCGTTCAGCCTGGGTGACTGGAGCCTGCAGGTGGCCCGGCGCTGACGGCGTCAGGACCGGCGTCCTCGAGAGGGGGCGTCGGTCCACGCCGCGCGGCACTTCGGCGCCTCGGTCGGGGCCGAGCGTCCGGCTGTCGCAGGTCTTCCCGCTGATCTACGTGCTTCTCGCGATCCCGGCGGGTCTCGCGCTCGACCAGTCCCTCCGGTCGGCCCTCGTCGCAGGCGCGGCCCTCACCGCCGCGGGGGCGTTCCTGAGGCCGGTCGCCGACGATTTCACCTGGGCAGCTCGATCCGACCGGCCAGCATCCCGGCAACGGGCGGCCGGGCGACGAGCACCAACCCGTCACCCGGTACCGACTCGGCGTGCTGGCTCGAGACGTCGAGATGGGCCCATTCCGCGAGGTGGCGGGCGGAGGGCTCGTAGCTTTCTTGCGCGCGGCAGACCTCGCAGAGCGTGCCGTGCAACCGGTAGCGGTGACTGTAGGACTGAAGCTGGCCGTAGAGGCCGAGATCAAGACGGTGCCACGCAAGCAGACGCGGGGCTTGGCGGTTGCCGGTCGGACCGGGATCAGACCGCCGAACTCGCCCCGCGCACCCGACCGGACAGCGCTGACGGGCTCCTCGTCGATCATCGTCCGCTCCGCGATGGCCCTGGCCGGTCCGAGCGCCACAGCTGCGGCGTGCGGCTCATCCGGCGACCTCGGCCAGCCCGCGGCCGGTCGTCGGCTGGCCGGCGGCGACGGCACCGCCGGGGCCCGGCAGGTGCAGCGCGACCTGTCGTGGGCGAGCCGCGGCGCCGCGGCCGCGGGCGATCGCGACGAGCTCGCGGGCCTCCAGGTGGCCGAAGCCGTCGGCGGTGAGGCCGTGCCATCGGCGTTTCGAGACGCGGAGCTCGAGGTCCGGGCCCGGCCACGCGCCCGTGGTGAGCAGGACAGTGCCCCGGTTGCGGACGCGACCGGCCAGCCGACGCACCAGGGCCGGCTGGATCCCCCTGGCCGCGGTCGAACCGAGCACGACCAGATCAACCCGTCGATCAAGGCCGACAGGACGGCGGCGACCTCGGCGCCCGGGTTCGGTACGAGCGCGACCCGGTCGAGGTCGACGCCCAGCTCGGCGGCCGCGGCCACCCCGACGTCCGGCATGCCGGCGATCGCCGCCCACGATCCTTCGCGAGTGGCTTCGGCGAGCAACGCCAGCGTCAGCGCTGTCGAGCCACTCACCGACACCGCGCTGCCGCGGCGCAGACCATCCGGCAACAACCCGGTCAACGCCGGCGCCACCGGCAGAGAACCGGCAGAGGCCGGAGTATCCGGGCTGGGCTGGCCGGGTTCAGCAGCCGGCGGGCGCCCATCAGCCCTCGACGCCGCGTCTACAACCAGTGCACCATCGTGGAACGCTGCTTCAACCGGCTCAAGCAACTTCGCAACCTGGCCAACCGCTACGCCAAACGCGCCCCCACTACCAGTCCGAACTCACCATCGCCGTCATCGCGCTCTGGCTCCGATGACTTGCAGGGCAGCTCCTAACTAACGGACTCGAAGCGGGACCGACGGCTGGCGGACCGAGGGGGCGCCTCCGGAATGCGTGCCGGACGTCAGGGCGGCTGCGCTGCTCGGGCGCCCGGCGCACCTGCAGCAACAACCCCAAATATGCTCGCGGCCGTCAGGCGGTCACGACCTCGCACTCATCAACGATGCGGGCAAAGAGGCTGAGCGCGGCAAGCTGTTCGAGAGCAATCTGCTCCTCCCATTCAACATCGTCGTGGGAAGCTGGGTTACGTATGGCCCAGACGCAAGCCTGGCCAAGCTGAAGGGCTCCCCGCTGGCGGCTCTGGACGCTCTCGTCGGTCGGATCGTCAGGGAGACGGAGGCGGGGCCTTCCCGGCGCGGGATCGCCAGCGGCAAGCACCTCCTGAATCAGCTTCGCATCTGAGACATCGCGTCGCCCAACCTTCTGCTGCAGTTTGGCATTGATCGACGTCGCTGCGGCTTGAACCGCCTGACGGAAATGCTGGGAAGACCATAAAGTCTTGGCGGAGTCCCACACCCATGGATGCAGGCTGTCCGCAGGCAGTACTGGAGAGTCCGGCGCGAGCCGGACAGCCCACTCGCTTCGATCAAGCGCAAGACCGAGGCAGCGCTCGGCCTGCGCTTTCGCGTCGTACTCGGGTGGCTGATCCTCGTCTAGCCACTCCAAGGTGAACTTCTTCGCTAGCGAAGGCGACAATGCGTTCATGATCGTCTTGATTGTGGCTTCACGCCTCCGCAAGGCTGGCATGCAGTTGTCGAGCGGCCGAAGCTTTAGAGACTTGTCGCACAGCTCGATGAACGACTCTAGCTTCTCTTGAACCCATTGGACATCCACGAGCAGCAAGTCTATCGGCCGCGCCGCCTCCGACGTGCGCGACATACACCCACCCTCCCGCTTCTGGTGAAACGCGACTCTACCGCTAACCCTATGGCCATTCTGGTGGTGGTTCGCCAGCTCGTCGTTGTCGTTCGGATGCGTGAGCAGGTTTGCGAATCGCGCGCAGGTTCGGAATATCGGTATCGAACGTCGCCCGTGCGTCGACGAGCTCTTGCGGCTTGCTGAAGACCTAAATGATCGAATTGCTCAGGTCTTGCAGGCGTGCCAGCTCGGCTCTCGGACACACGCACTATTTCCGCCTGGCAACGTGTGCGTCTGCATCTTGAGAGCCGGCTGTGGGTGCGGTGGCGTCCACTTGAGCACCCACGGCGCAACTTCAGGTCTTGACGATCGGCTGGCTGCGTTCGGCAGGCTTGGGCTGAGAGGCGAGTACGGCGAAGCCGCTGATGGTCATCGAACCGTCGAGGACAAGCGACCGGATGCTGGCGGCGATCGGGTCGCAGCACCACACCGCGAGGACGCCGTGAATGCCGCTGTATGAGCTCGCGAAGAAGTCGACTGCCACGACGGTGCCGACGCCATAGCCGAGGGTGCTTCAGAACCTACCGGCGGGACGGGAGTGAGGTGCTGCCGTCGGCACGAGTTCGTGGTGGCCCATGAGGCAGCTCTGCATCTTTAGTTGTCGGGATGGCCGAGCCCGGCCGCGCATGGATCTTCGCCGCGTTGGCTCGAATGGGTGAACTTCCTGCGGTGCGCTCAGGACTTTCTGCAGGTTGGTGGCCTATTCGTGAGTCCCTACGGTCGCTACCTCTCTTTGCACCAGTAGTCCGGGCGTTTGCCGGGCACGTACGGGGCGCGTAGCAGCTTGGCGACGAATCCTTCGTGGCCGGTGGCGGCGACGGGGCGGCACGATCGCGGCGTTCATCGCCGACACGGTCGTCGAGGGCGGCGTGCTCGCCGAGAAGATCAGCACGCGCATCGCGAAGATCGTCGAGAAGCTGGAGAGCCTGGCGAAGGGCGCGGGCAAGTCGAAGGCAGCCCTCGAAGGCGCGGCGAACGCGCTGAAGAAGGTGGGCAAGGGCGTCGACAAAATCGTGGACAAGAGCGTCACGGCCGCGGGCACCGAGCGCCGGGCCAACGAGCTCAAGCAGGCGGGCAAGGAGGCGAAGTCCGCCGAGGAGACGGCCGAAGGCTGGAAGGACGCCTGGCGGGACAAGGTCCCCGGCGGCGACAAGCTGGAGGGACCGGGGCAAGGCGTACTCCGAAGACGGCCGCAGCGTGCTCAAGCCGGGTGCGTGGGAGGAGACCGGCGGCTATCCGGGGTGGAAGCCCGCGGACACGATCGGCGTCGTGACCGAAGGCCGCCGGCAGGAGAACGAGCAGTACGACCGCTACCGCGAGGGCCAGGAGGCGTATGAAAACGAGCACCCCGAAGGCGAGGGCGAGTGATCGAGCCGACCGAGGTGGAGCTGGCCAACCGCAACGGCCGGCTCCACCCGTCGCGACGCGGGAAGCTGCTCGACTTCAACTTCTGGACGGCGGCGGTGCTGGTCGTCGCCGGGCTGGTGCTCGCGGCGATCGCGGTCGCCGACGGCGCGGCGGCCGCCGCCGTCCCGATCCTCGCGGTGACGGCCTGGTTCGCCTTCGTCTGCGGACGGCGGCTGGCGGAGGTCGGCAGGGGGCGGGTCGTCGTGATCACCGGCTGGACCCACGACTTCGGGAAGGTGCACGGCAAGCGGCCCGAACGCGGGCAGTACCCGATCTACCTTTACACCATCATGGAACGGATCTGGTTCACCTACCTGGTGGTCCAGGACCGGAGCTTCCGCCTCGACGATCGCGAGCTCCGCGCGCGGATTCAAGCGGAGCGGACCAATGCCGTCTACCTGACTCCGCGCACGAAGACGCTGATCAACGTCCTGCCCGCCTAGACCGCCTTGCTCAGGGCGTCGAACTCGGCGTCGGTCAGCTCGATGTCGGCGGCGGCGACGTTGTCCTCGAGGTGCGCGACGGACGACGTCCCCGGGATCGGCAGCACGACGGGCGACCGCTTGAGCAGCCAGGCCAGCGCGAGCTGCGACGGCGAGGCGTCGTGCTCCTTGGCGAGCGTCGTGAGCGGGCTGTCCGGCCCGGCGAGGGCGCCGGTGGCCAGCGGGAACCACGGGATGAAGGCGATGCCGTGCTCGGTGGCGTGGTCGAGCAGCGGTTCGGCGTCGCGCTTGGCGAGGTTGAAGAGGTTCTGCACGGAGACGATCTCCGCGGTCTTCTGCGCTTCCTTCAGGTCGCCCACGCTGATCTCGGACAGGCCGATGTGCCGGATCTTGCCTTCGTCCTGCAGGTTCTTCAGCTCGCCGACCTGCTCGGCGACGGGCACCTTCGGGTCGATCCGGTGCAGCTGCAGCAGGTCGATCCGGTCGACGCCGAGGTGCCGCAGGCTCAGCTCGACCTGCTGCCGGAGGTACTCGGGCCGCCCGACGGGGATCCACTGGTTCGGCCCCTGCCGGGTGAAGCCGGCCTTGGTCGCGATGACGAGGTCGTCGGCGTAGGGGTGGAGGGCTTTCTTGATCAGCAGGTCGGCGACGAAGGGGCCGTAGGCGTCGGCGGTGTCGATCAGGGTCACGCCGAGTTCGACGGCGCGCCGCAGCACGCGCACGGCTTCGTCGGGGTCCTTCGGGTCACCCCAGACCCCCGGCCCGGTGAGCTGCATGGCGCCGTAGCCGAGCCGGGTCACCGGCAGGTCGCCGCCGATCGTGAAGGTGCCGGAGTTCTTCGCGCTCATCGTTCGTCCCATCATCGGTCGGAAAGCTCCACCGGGTGCCAACCCGGCGGGGCCCCGCCCGATTCCCGGGTGCGTTCAGGAGTTGCGCGGGAAGCCCAGGTTCACCCCGGCGTGTGACCGGTCCGGCCACGGCGACGTCACGACCTTCGTCCGGGTGAAGAAGTGGAACCCTTCCGGTCCGTAGGCGTGGCTGTCGCCGAACAGCGAGTCCTTCCAGCCGCCGAAGGAGTAGTACCCCACCGGGACCGGGATGGGGACGTTCACGCCGACCATCCCGACCTCGACCTCGTTCTGGAACCGCCGGGCCGACGCGCCGTCGCCGGTGAAGATCGCCACGCCGTTGCCGTACGGGTTCGCGTTGATCAGGTCCAGCGCGTCGTCGTACGAAGCCGTGCCGCGGCGTTCCTGCAGGAGGCCGAGGTCGATCTGGCCGGCGTCGTTGTAGACGACGATCTCGCCGTCGATGACGGCCGGTTGGCCGTCGAGGGCGGCGGTGAGGACGCCGGCGAGGTCGGCGAACTCGTGGGTGAAGTCGGTGCCGTTGCGGCTGGTGAGCACGGTGGTGCCGTCCGCCAGCATCGGCGTGATCCACTCGGGCACGCGGGAGGAGCCACGCGCAGCCATAGCCGGCCTCCCGGGGTCGAAGGATCATCGCCTGGCTCGACGGTGAGTTGATCAAGCGGTCCGGTCGTCGCCATGCCGTGCTCATTCAGCAGCCTCAGCCTGGGCCGATGACTGTGGGAAGGTCGGGGCCGAGTCTTAGGCGGCGACGCGGGCGAAGGTGCAGTAGGTGTCGGCGGTGCCCATGCACCCGTACGTCGGAGGGGTGGCCGCCGATCCCGCAAGGGTCCTTCAGGCTTGCCGCAGGGTGCGTTGCCGGGGTCGGCGTGGGTCGCGCACTCGCCAGGTCATCCCCAGCCACCAGATACCCAGTGCTGCAAGTGAGCCGCAGAGAACGACGATCGTCGCGGCGAAGGCCACGACCTCACTGAGGTCGTAGAACGGGTCTTCCGCGGTCGCGAGCCAAGCAGCCGTTTGGTAAGTGACCACCACGGCGAGGGTGATCGGCCAGTGGCGCAGCGACACCACCACGCGCCGTCCACGGCTGGGGGCGCGCGCGGGACGGCGCGAGGCGCGGGCTTGCCACCGGCCGCGGTAGAGGACTTTGCTCAGCAGCGTCGACAGCACCAGTCCGCTGAGCAGGCCGAGCAACAGTGAGAGCCCGGCAAGCCCGTTCAGGATCTCCGTGCTGTGGCCGCTGCCCCAGGGCCGAGCGTGCGGGTCGGACCAGCCCGTGGTGAACGATCGGGCGGCGACGGCCACCGGTACGAGGATCAGCAGCCACAACGCGATCAGGCCAGTGAGAAACCAGGCGTGCAACCGCACGCCGATGCCGGTGACGGCCACCTTGGCCGACCCGGTCGCGAAGTACTCGCCGCTGCGGGCGTCGAAGTCCGAGCCCGCACCCAGCCAGACCATGATCATTGGTGCGCTGGTCATGACCGCCATCATGAGCACGAAGACGATCGACCCGGTTCCATCCACGTCACCGGACATCCCGAACAGCTGATCAACGGCGTGGCCGGTGCCGGCGAACCACAGGATGGCCCCCAGCAGGAACACGAGATCCACGGTGAACAGCGTCAGGCAGACCGCTGCGATGGTCAGCCGCCACCGCACCGGCGCCGTCCGGTAGGCCAGCGAAAACCCGATCCCGGGCAGGAAGACAGTGCCGGCGATGAGCCACAGCGTGCCGGAGGCGCCGTCCAGCTGCTGGGTCGAGTCGTAGGTCAGCCACTGCCGGCCGAAGGACCCGGTCAGCCGATCCCCGGTGCTCACCACCAGCGCGACAGACGCAAACACCACCAGCAGCAAGCCCGCAAGCACGGGCAGGACTTCACGTCGCGACATCGATCCTCCCACCAGCCAAAGCTGGCAAAAGATTCTCCCAGCAAAAGCGAATAAGCAAGCATCCCAAACCGGTCGAAACAGAAAGACCGGACCTCGTCATCCTGGCAAAGCACACCGCTGCTAAGTACCGTGCGTCCAGTTCCGCATGACGATCGAATGGGAATGCCGAGATCGTTGAGGCGTCCGTGCTTCCGATGAGCTGAGCATGTACGCGCTGGCCTCGCCGGCGACCCCGAACGCGGCGACGCTGCGCACGTCGCCCCCGCGGTCTGGCACGGGTCAGCGTCGACGGGAAGGTCATTGCGATCGGTTCGCTGCTGTTTGGCTGTAGTCGAGATCAGCGGCGGTCGTTACGACCTTCGAATGATCCGGAGCACGCAAGCGCCGGTTCCCCGGAGCCCAGCGCAGCGAGGACGTGCTCGCGTGGAACACGCCCCCGCAGGCTGCAGCGGTTCCGGCCAGCACGGCCTCCCTCCCGGCGCGGCGGCCGAACACTTCGACTCGGTCCCGGCCGTGCTGCTCGAGGTCGGCTCCCGCGTCCTGCGGCTGCGGACGGACACGCTGCGCGCGTGGCTCGACGGAACGGGACCGGAGAACGTCGTACCCCGGCGACAACACGAACGGCGCACCCGCAACCACCGGAGCCACCCGGACCAGCCGACGCCCACCCGTTGACCCCCGACGGTGGCCTTTTCCACCTGCGCAGGCGTCGTGCGCACCCGCCATCGTTCCAAGATCGTCATTAGATCGACGATGGTGCGGTCAGTGACCGCTTACACACAAGTTGAATTGGAGAGACGGTTTGCGTCTGACCGTAGACCGGTCGGTTGTGTGCTGTGTTCCCACTGGCGGTACCACCCTGTCGTGCTCGGGACGCCGTGGGGAAGGCAGCGTGTTCACTTCCCGCTGACAGCCGCTGCCACCAGGGGAACAGGTGTTCGATTCTAGGCCTCGTGACGGCTGAGTCAACCGCAACCGGTCGAACTCACGCTCCGGCCCGCAGCGCAGGGCGAAGTTGACCAGGGGTTGTCGCCATCGCGGCATCGGTTCGCCGCCGAGCACGGTCTCGTCTTGGCCGTCCGCACCTGGCCAGCCGGCTTACCGCGGGAGGGCGAGCCGGTGCTGTAACCGGTCGGCATCGGCGGTGCGGTTTTGGGCTTGGTACAGGTCGAGTGCTTGCTGCCAGGCGACACGAGCCTGGTTGTGGTGCCCCAGCAGGTCGTGTGTCTGAGCCAGGTGGTCGAGAGTGTTGGCCTGCTGATATGTGTTGCCGAGGTCACGAAAGAGCGTTAGCGCCCGGTGGTAGTAGTCCAGGGCTTCGGCGTGCTGCCCGACGTGGTGTGCGATGTAACCGAGGCTGTCAAGCGTGTCTGCTTCGTTCTGGGGGTCCGGGTGGTCGCGGTGCAGGGCGAGCGCGGCTTCGCAGTGGACGCGGGCCTGCGCGTACCGCCCAAGCTGCGCCTCGTACCAGCCCATACCGTTGAGCTCGTATGCCTGCGCTCCGGGATCGTCGAGGACTCGGAACAACTGCTGTGCTTGCGTAGCGTGCTCGAGTGCGCGTTGGTGATCGCCCTGTAGCGTCCATCCCAACGCCAGCCCGCGGTGGGCGAGGGCTTGGTTCGCAAGGTCGTCGACGTGCTCGGCCAGGGTGAGCGCGCGCTGGTGATGCTCGATCGAGTCACCGTATTGGCCCAGCCAGCCACGAGCATGACCGAGAAACCGATGTGCCTGCATTTGAGCCGCTTTATCGTTCAGGCACGCACTCGCGGCGAAGCCGACCTGCCACACAAGCAGGTAGTCCTGGAACCGGCCCCGCCGCTGGCGGAACGTGCTCATGGTCCAGGCGAGCTGCCAGGCTTGGAGGTACCAGTTCCGCTCCGCAGCGAGGTTCTGAACGGCCAGCAGGTTGTCATGTTCGACCTCGAACCATGCCATCGCCGCACTGATGCTGTCGAAACGACGGATGACACAGCTGCAAGGATGTCGCAGTCGAGGGTGATCTCCCCGACGCTCGCGTGTTGGACCGTCTCGGTCAGGGGCTCGTGCACGCCCACCACGCCGGAGTCCCGCAGCGCCGCGAAGTCACCGCTGCGGGTTCGGAGCTCGTCGATCAGTGCGGCCAGGCCGGCGTCCTTCGGATAGCGAGCCGACGCCGCTCGCAGGTAGGGCACGAAGGCCGCGGGGTGTCCGTCTCCCGGCTCACTGCCTGGGGGGATCCGGCGGGGTTCGACGAAGGACCACCACACCGCGTTCCTCCTGAAGTCGTGTGGTGTAGGCGGGCTGCCGAACAGCGCGGCCCACAGCGGATTCCACGTGATGAGGTTCCATGCGGCGTCGTACACGCTCAGTGGTGTGCTCGTCAGCCGGTCCAGCAGACGCTGGACGCCTGCGGACACGTGGTCGGATACCTGCCCGGGGCCGGGCACTGTCTGACCGGCGAGCACGAACAGGGTGCTCACGCTCCGCTGTCGTCAGTCGCAACGCACGAGCCAGCGTGGACAGTACTCGAGGGGACGGATTGGTCGACCTGCCCTGTTCGGGCTGCACGATGTAGTCGACGAACAGGCCGGCGAGCAGGGCGAGCTCCTCACGCCGTAGGCCTGGCGCGCGCCGGTGTTGGTCGCCTGGCAGGCCGACCTCGTCGAGTGGAACAGGCCTTCGATCTGGGCGCGGGTGGCGAGATCGTGCTACGGGCGAGTGTTCGTCCTCAGCCGGGACGAATCTACTTGCTTGACAAAGCACATAGCGTGGAGAAACATGTACTTGCAGAAGCAAGCAAGCAGGGAGGGTCGATGGAGTTCGGGATCTTCGGGGTCGGCGACGTGACGGCGGACCCGGTGAGCGGGATCACGCCCACCGAACACGAACGGATCCGGGCGCTGACGCGCATCGCCGTCCACGCGGAAGAGGCGGGCTTCGACGTCTTCGCGATCGGGGAGCACCACAACCCACCGTTCGTGTCGAGTGCCGGCGTGGCACTGCTTGCCTACATCGCGAGCCGGACCAGGCGGATCACGCTGTCGACGTCGACCACGCTGATCACCACGAACGACCCGGTGCGGCTCGCCGAGGAATTCGCGATGCTGCAGCACCTCGCCGAAGGCCGGGTGGACCTCATGCTGGGCCGGGGGAACACGCCGGCGGTCTACCCGTGGTTCGGCCAGCACATGCGGGACGGAATCCTCCTGGCCATCGAGAACTACGGATTGCTCCGACGCCTGTGGGACGAGGAGGTCGTGGACTGGCAGGGACGGTTTCGCACTCCGCTGCAGAACTTCACCGCGGTGCCGCGGCCGTTGAACGGCAAGCCCCCGTTCGTGTGGCACGGATCGATCCGGAGCCCGCAGATCGCGGAGCAGGCCGCGCGCTACGGAGATGGTTTCTTCGCGAACAACCTCTTCATGCCGTTCGAACACTTCATTCGTTCCGTGGACCTGTATCGCGAACTGTGGAGCGCACACGGTCACGGCCGTCCCGAGGAAGCGATCGTCGGGCTCGGCGCGTCGCTGTTCGTCAAGCCGAACTCGCAGGACGCATTTCGCGAGTACGCACCGTACTACTACGGGCATCCCGTCACTTCGAGCGCCGGGCCGTTGGAGGAAGCCGTCGTGCGCACGGGCGCCACCGTCGGAAGCCCGGCGCAGGTCGTGGACAAGATCCTCTCCTTTCGCGAGCACTTCGGCTCGTACCAGCGGCAGCTTTTCGGCATGGATCTGGGAGGAGTGCCGGAGGCCACGGTGCACGAGATGCTCGACCTCGTCGGCGCCGAGGTGCTGCCCCAGCTGCGACGGGAAACGTCCGCCGCTACGGAATTCGCCGGGAAATAGAGGACATGATGGCTGAAGACGTGCGCAGCAGAGCCGAGGTAGCTTCGGTCGGCAAGCCCGCCGAGGACTTCGCGCGGATGGTCTGCGATGGGGAGCTCACCCAGCGGGCGGCGGCGTGAAACTCGGACTCGCCATCGCGGATTACAGCTGGGACAGGGCGGACATCCGCCCCACTTTGAAGTCCATCGCCACCACCGCGGAGGACGTGGGTTTCACCCGCGTCGCAGTGATGGATCACGTGTGGCAGATCGGCGTGGTCGGCGTTCCCGAGCAGGAGATGCTCGAGGCATACACCACGCTGGGCTTCCTGGCCGCCGTGACGTCCCGGGTGGAGCTGCTCACTCTGGTCACCGCGGCCGTCTACCGGGAACCAGGCCTGCTCGCCAAGATCGTGACGACCCTTGACGTGCTGACCGGGGGGCGAGCGTGGCTCGGTATCGGTGCGGCGGCGGGCTTGAACGAGCCCGAAGCCCGCGGGCTCGGACTGCCGTTCCCGTCGACGACCGAACGCTTCGAACGCCTCGAGGAGGCGTTGCAGATCTGCCTGCAGATGTGGAGCGCCGGCGAGGAACCGTTCCACGGCAAGCACTACCACCTCGACCGCACCCTCAACTCGCCGCGGGCCGTCCGACAACCGCCCATCCTCATCGGAGGTTCGGGAGAACACAAAACTCTGCGGCTCGTTGCGCGATACGGCGACGCGTGCAACCTCTTTGCCGGCCCCGACATCGCACGCAAGCTTGACGTGCTTCGTTCCCACTGCGCCGACATCGGCAGGGACTACGACGAGATCGAAAAGACCGTGCTTCTGCCCCTGGACCCCGGACCCGACCACGGCGAACGGCTGCTCGACCAGCTCGGCCACCTCGCCGGGCTGGGCGTGGACTGCGTCTACGGGCCGGTCCGGAACGCGGAAACCATCGCACCGCTGGAAATTCTCGGTGAGCGCGTGATCCCCGCCGCCTCCGCGCTGTGACCGGACTCGGTCACAGCGTCACCAATCCACCTGCACCGAAGACCGTCCGAACCCGGGCGGTCACCAACCCACCGAACAGGAAATCCGTCATGGGTGACATTCGTACCTACCAGTACTTCGCCGGTGGCAAATGGCTCGACGCCGAGGCCGAGCCGTTCGACGACTACGAGCCCTACACCGGAGAGGTGTACGCGCGAGTCGCGAACACCGGCGCCGCCGAGGCGAAGATCGCGATCAAGGCCGCCGCGGACGCCTTCCCCGCATGGGCGGCCACGACACCCGCGGAACGAGCGCAGCTGTTCTTCAAGGCCGCGGAGATCGTGCGCCGCAGACGTGATGAAATCGCCGGCATCCTGGCACGGGAGACCGGCAGCACCTTGCCGTTCTCGACGTTCCAGCAGGACGGGGTAGCGGCGACGCTGGAGCAGGCAGCGAGCTGGGTCTACCTTCCCAAGGGGGAGGTGCTTCAGTCCAACCTCCCCGGCACACACTCGATCGGCGTGCGACGCCCGCTCGGGGTCGTGGCCAGCTTCACCCCTTGGAACGGCGCGAACATCCTTTCCTGGCGGGCGACCTTGTCCCCTCTGGCGGCGGGAAACACCGTCGTCATCAAGCCGTCGGAGTTCGCTCCGATTTCCGCCGGCCTGATGGTCGCCGAGATCGCCGAGGAGGCTGGTTTCCCCCCGGGCGTGATCAACGTGCTGCCGCACGCCCCGGGCGCTGCGGCCCCGATCGCCGACGAGTTCTTCGCCAGCCAGGACGTCCGCGTCATCAACCTGATCGGCGGCGTGCCGACCGCGCGGATGCTCGCGGAGCGCGCCGGGCGAGCGCTCAAGCGGACCGTGCTGGAGCTCGGTGGCTACAACCCGATGATCATCCTCGACGACGTCGACGTCGACTACGCCGTGCGGATGGCAACCTTCGCTTCGTTCTTCCACCAGGGCCAGATCTGCCTGAACACGCGGAAGATCATCGTGCAGCGCGGGATCTACGACGAGTTCCTCGCGAAGTTCGTCGCCCGCACCAAGACCCTGCCCTCGGGCGATCCTCTGAACCCCACCACGATCATCGGCCCGCTGGTGACGCAAGCTGCGGTCGATCGCGTACAGCAGCGGGTCGACGAAGCTGTCGCGAAGGGCGCCACCTTGCACACCGGCGGTACTTCCGATGGGCCGGTCTACCAGCCGACGGTGCTGACCGACGTCTCTTATGACGCGACCATGTCCAACGAGGAAACCTTCGGGCCGGTCGTAATCGTCGAAGCGGTCGACACCCCGGAGGAAGCGGTGGAGGTCGCCAACCGGGTGGAGTACGGGCTGACCTCTTCGATCGTCACCCGCGACACCTACCGCGGCTTCGAGCTGGCCCCGAAGATCCTGCACGGCATCGTCAACGTCAACTCGCCGACGGTCAATGACGAAATCCACGCCCCGATGGGCGGTGTCCGCGACAGCGGCTGGGGACGGACGGGGCCGGACAGCATCGCCGACTTCACCGACGTCATCTGGATCAACGCCACCAGCGAGGAGCGCCGGCTCCCGTTCTGAGGCTTCGGCGAGACCGATGCCGGCCAGTTGCACCACTCACAAGGAGTCACTCATGGCCACACCCCCTGAAGGCCGGTACACCCTCGACCCGGCCCGTTCGTCGATCGCGTTCACGACGAAGCACATGTTCGGTCTCGGCACGGTGAAGGGCACCTTCGCACTACGCGGAGGGCAGATCGTCGTCGGTAAGACGATCGCGCAGTCCCACGTCGAAGCATCCGTCGACGCGGCCAGCTTCTCCACCGGCCACGACAAGCGCGACGACCACGTCCGCAGCAAGGCGTTCCTCGACGCCGGCCACCACCCGCTCATCACGTTCGAATCCACCGGTGCGCGCAGCGCCGGACCAGGCTGGGTGGTTGCCGGAGTGCTCACCGTGCAGGGCATGCGCACCGAGGTGGAGCTGACCGTGGACAAGGTCACCCCCTCCGGGGGTGAATTCACTGTCGCCGGTTCGACGGTGATCGACCGCTACGCCCACGGCATCACGGCAATGAAGGGCATGGCGGGTCGCCGTCTCACCATGACCTTCACCGCCACGGGCCGGTCTGTTTCGGTCCCGGCCGGTGACAGCTCTGCGGTCGGCAAGGCTCGGCTCTGACCCGGAGAATCCTTTACCCCGACGTGCTGGCGACAGATGTCTCCGAGCGCGAACGAAAGGAGGGAGCAAGCGCGCCGACGTCCGGCGCACAGGCGGAAGGCCTCGCACCCCAGGTGCTCTCCTGAGCGGTGGCCTTCCCCCTTGTTGGGTGTGCCGGCACCGTCGGCCGGTGCAGCGTCTCGATCACACGGAAGGTGCGTCACCATGACGATGATCGTCGACTTCCATCACCACCTCTTGCCCGACTTTTACCGGGCTGCCACCGAAACCAGTGGTGTCTTCGCGGGTGGTGTGCGGCCCGCCAAGTGGAGTCCCGAGGTTTCACTGTCCTATCTCGACGACGCGCAGATCGATCTTGCGGTGCTGTCGATCAGCACGCCGGGAGTGCACCTGGGCGATGACGAGCAAGCGCGTGGACTTGCTCGTCGATGTAACGAGTACGCCGCCGATGTGGTCCGCACGCATCCCTGCCGCTTCGGCTCGCTCGCCATCTTGCCCTTGCCCGACATCGAGGGGGCGTTGGCCGAGCTGGAGTACGCGCTCGACGAACTCGGTGCCGACGGTGTCGCGCTCTTGACCAATGCGCGAGGAGTGTACCTGGGGGATGACCTGTATCGCCCGGTGTTCGATGAGCTGCAGCGTCGCAAGGCATTGGTCCTCGTGCACCCGACAGCGTCTCCCGATCCGAGTGCACGCGATCCGCGGATACCCGACACGCTGCTGGACTTCGTGGCCGACACCTCGCGTGCCATCACGAGGATGCATTTCAGCGGCACCTTCGCCGCCACCCCCGACGTCAAGTATGTGATGTCCCACGCCGGCGGCACCGTGCCCTACCTGGCCACCAGGTTCGCGATCATCGACGAGATGGACGTCGTCCCCGGTGCGGACCAGCGTGGCAGCGCCGCGGACCTCTTCCGGCGGCTCTACTGGGACACAGCACTGTCCTGGGGTGACTCGACCCTGCGTACGCTGCAGGACGTCGGCGAGACCGACCGGATCGTGTTCGGCTCCGACTTCCCCTTCCTGCGTCGCGACCTCGCGGTGTCCTGCGTCGATCGAATCCGGACCAGCGACGCACTCAGCGATGACGGCCGGGACGCGGTGTACCACCGAACCGCAGAGACCTTGCTTCCGCGTTTGCAGGAGTCGCCGCGATGAATGCGGCCGACTCAGGCACCATCCAGTACGCGGGCAAGACCGTGCCGAGGATGGGCTTCGGTGCCATGCGGCTGCTCGGGCCGCGGCTTTCCGAACCGGCTGACCGGCCGGGGGCGCTCGCAGTGCTCCGCCGGGCGGTGGAACTCGGCGTCCGGGTGATCGACACCGCCTGGTACTACGGGCACGACGTCTCCAACGCGCTCATCGCCGAAGCGTTGCAGCCGTACCCGGAGGATCTCGTGCTCGCGACCAAGCTGGGCGCCCGGCTGGTTTCGGGGAACCGTCCAACGTCGGCTGTGCGCCCCGATCAACTATGCGAGGGAAACGACCGCGATCGTCGTGTCCTCGGGCTCGACACGGTCCCCGTCACTCACCTGCGCTGGCCCGGCGGCACTGCTCCGGTCGACGGGGTGTCGTTCGAGCAGGCCTTCGAGACCATGCTCGACATGCGTGCGGAGGGCCGGATCCAGCACATCGGACTCTCGAACGTCACGCTTTCCCAGCTGGTGTGGGCGCACGCGCACTCTCGAATCGCCAGTGTGTCCAACGTCTTCAGCTTCAGCAACCAGTCGGGCGCGGAGGTGCTCGACTTCTGCGAGAAGGAGGGCATTCCGTACCTGCCGTGGGGACCCCTCGAGTTTGGCGACGGCGTTCAGGACGGGCAGCTCGACCGAGTGAGCGAGCGGAATGCGGTCACCCCGGCGCAGGTCCGCCTCGCCTGGCTGCTGGCGCGTTCAGCGGTGGTGGTCCCCATCCCGGGTACGGGCAGTCTCGCTCACCTCGAAGAAAACATCGCCGCCGGCGCCATCCCGGCCGAGGCGGTAGCGGGCCTACGCTGAACCACGCTGCGGTGGCCGGCTCGGCTCACCCGAGTTGTGCGGGCCGGCTGCCGTAGATCCAGTCAAGCCGGTAGGGGTCGAACCCGCGGCCTGCTGCGAGATCTGTGTCGCGGGCGGCCTGCTCGCTTCCGTCGGGAAGGTGGAAGAAGACGTTGTTGTCCCAGGACATCCGCTGGATGCGGCTGGTGTGGGCAACGCGGGCTGCTTCGTATCGGTGCAGTCCCGCTTGCAGGTCCTCGCCGAGGACCGTTCCCAGGAGGGTGGCGTCTTCGATCGCTTGGGCGGCCCCCTGAGCCATGAAGGGCAGCATGGGGTGCGCGGCGTCGCCGAGCAGCGTGGTCGACGAGGTGGACCACTTCGTCAGCGGTTCCCGGTCGTGCAAGGCCCAGCGGAAGACCGGTTCGACGACCCGCTCGAGCAGCGTGCGCACGGTGGGAGACCAGTCCGCGAAGTAGGACCGCAGCTTGTCGGGGTCGCCGGGTGCTGTCCACGACTCTCCCGTCCAGTTGGCTTCCGGGACCACGCACACCAGATTCAGGTACTTCGGGCCGTGCCCCACCGGGTAGGCGACCAGGTGGCAGCCGGGACCCAGCCAGTTGCGCACGCTCAGGTCGTCGCCAGACCTGACCGGTACCAGCGCACGGTAGGCGCACATCCCGGAGAATCGAGCAGCCGCGTTGCCAACGGTCGTCGCCCGGACGACGGAGTGAATGCCATCGGCGCCGAGGATGAGATCGGCTTGTTCGCTGGTGCCGTCCGCGAAGTGCACCCGCGCTCCGAGGGGGTCGACTGCGGTGACTGTCCTGCCGAGCTGTACGACCTCCGGAGGTAGGTGCGCGCTGAGCAGGGCGATCAGATCCGGGCGGTAGACGGTGCAGTAAGGGGCTCCGTAGGTCTCGGTCATCCGATCGCTCAACCGCCACTCGGCCAGCACTTGGTCGTCGCGCCAGCGCAGCATGTGCATCGTCTCGGGGGCGAAGGCCGCTTCGGCCAGAGCGGTGCCCAGGCCGAGGTTTTGGAGCGCACCTGTCGCGTTCGGCCCGAGTTGGACACCGGCGCCCACCTCTCCGAGGCCATGCGCCCGCTCCACGACCTGGACGAAGTGCCCTGCGCGACGCGCGGCGACCGCAGTGGTCAACCCGCCGACGCCGCCCCCGACGATCAAGATTCGCATGAATTCAGCATGCACCTGGTAATAACGCGAAAGCAAGAAAATATCGTTAAACGCGTCGTGTCAGCTACTGCGCCTCCGCGGGAGGAGCGTCGGGCCCGGGTTGAAAACCGCCGCGTCGGCAGCCGTTTGCCGAGGTTGCGAGCAAGGTCAAGTGGGTCCGGCGCCGAGCACCTCTGTTCTGAATCTGCCTCGGACCGGGCGTGGACAGCACATGGGGGAGGAGGAACTCCGGCCTTCGTTTACGTGTCTTCGATCCCGCCGGGGCGAGACGCGCGCAGGGGATCAGGGGACAGGTCCTCCGCGATCTCCGCGAGTGCCGGCCCCAGTTCGCGCAACAGCCGGGGGAAAGTCGGTCGATCACGCGGTCCCGGGCACTGGCGAGGTGGGCGGGGTAAGCGGCCTCGAGGCGGGCGAGGCCCTCGTCGGTGGCCACGGCCACGAATCCGCGGCCGTCGCCGTCCGCGCGCTGCTTGGCGACGAGGCCACGCCGTTGCAGCGTATCGACGATACGGGTGATCCTGCTGGCTGACAGTGCGGTGGCGGCCGCCAGTTCGCTCATCCGAAGGCGGTGATCCTCGGCTTCGGACAAGTAGACCAAGACGGCGTAGTCGGTGATCGTAAGCCCGGTCTGGCGAAGCAGGTCGTCCTCGAGCACACGTGGCAGCGCAATCATCACCCGCTGTAGCGATCGCCACAGCAGTTCTTCCTGGGCAGTCAGTCGTTCGGCCGTCACGGGGCGATGGTAGCTTGCCTTGCCAAGCAAGATAACCGGCTGAGCCGACGTGTCGCGTCAGGGTGCAGGCCGAAGGAAGGCTCTGGCTTCATGTGGCCCAGCGTCGTCGGCTGATGCTTGCAGGAGAACCTGGGCGTGTAAGGCGACAGTTTGCTTGCTTGGCAAAGCAGCAAAGCTGTGCGGCCTCGATTCACAGAGCGGCCGCGGGCTCCGTACGTCGTGGCAGGCGCCGGCCCGGTCGCCGTTCTCGTGGCCGGGCCGGCACCGTGGTGCCCGAGGCAGGCGCAGCTCAGCCCGCGGTACCGGCGTCCCATGCTGCCTGCATGTCCGGGTAGATCAGCCGCTGGTCGTCTGGCAGGGCAGCTTTCGTCGCGGCGGCCCGGTCGTCGGCCAGAATCTCTTCGTGACCGGCTTCGATTCCGTCGAGAGTGCGGTCCACGACCTGGCGGGGGGCTGGTCTTCGGCAAATCCACATCGGCTGCCATGTCAGTGTCGATGAAGCCCGCGAACACTCCGGCGACGAGGGTGTTCTGTCGGCGGAGCTCCACCCGCGCGGCGTTGGTCAGTGACCAGGCGGCGGACTTCGACGCACCATAGGTGCTGTTCAGCGGCATCGCGAACCACGAGACAACGGACAGGATGTTGATCAGTGCGCCGCCGCCGTTGCCGGCCAGAACGGGCGCGAACGCGCGGCACATGCGCAAGGTGCCGAAATAGTTGACGCGCATGGCCTCCTCGGCTGCTTCTGTATCAGGCGCGGCCAGGAGCGGCACCATCCGCATGATGCCCGCGTTGTTGATCAGGATGTCCACGTCCGAGCAGCGCTGCGCGGCGGCCTCGACCGTCGCCGGATCGGTGATGTCCAGTTCGACCGGCGTGACTCCCTCGACCGTGATGGCCGAGGTGTCCCGGGCGCCGCCGTAGACGACCTTCGCGCCCCGCTGCAGCAGGACTTCGGTGAATTCGCGGCCCAAACCGCGATTGGCTCCGGTAACCAGGACCCTCGCGCCTTCAACGGAAACACCCATGGTGACTCTCCTTCTGAACGCTTCTTGCCGATCGTCGTGGTGCGTCCGGTCTCAGCTACGCCGGACGCCGTGCCTGTGTGCCAGCGTGAGCACCAGCGCCGCTGCGGCCACGACCCCGCCGGCGAGCGCGACGAGGTGGGCGCCTGCGGTATCGATGATCAAGGCGCCGGCGAGAGCGCCGAGGGCGATCGCGCCGTTGTAGGCCGCTACGTAGAGTGAGCTCGCTGCCTCGGCGTGAGCGTCGGACGACTCGCTCTCGCGGAACACCCAGGTCTGCAGCAGTACCGGTAGTGCGCCGTAGGAAGCGCCCCACGGCACGAGCAGTGCGATCACAGCCCAGGTCGTGCCCCCAGCGGCGTACATGAGCACCACGCTGATCGTCAGCACCGCCAGGGTGCCGGTCAACGTGCCCGTGAAGTTCCGCCTGATCAGCGGCGCCACCACGAACGTGCCGATCACCCCGGCTGCGCCGTAGAGGACCAACAGCAATCCGATCGAGCCGGACGAGGCGCGGGCTACCTGGGTGAGGTACGGGCTGATGTAGGTGAACAGCAGAAAGGTTCCGGTCATGATCAAACCGGTGACGCCGACTGCGACGCGGATCGGTCGGGCGCGCAGGGCGTGCCGCAGTTCATTGAGGCCTTGGCTGACCTGCGACGTCAGGGGTGGGAGCAGCCAGCCGGCGATCACGGTAGCGATCAGGCTGACCCCGGCCAGCGCGGCGAAGGCCGCGTGCCAGCCGACGTTCTGGCCCGACCAGGTGGCCAGCGGTACGCCCGCCACCTGGGCCAGCGCAAGCCCGCCGATGACGATGGACGTCGCGCGGACGCTGTGCTGGTCGGGCACGAGCCGGACGGCGATCCCGGAGGCGGTCGACCAGAAGACGCCGATGGCGAAGGCGACCAGGACCCTGGCGAAGAGCAAGAGCCAGTACTGCTGGGCCACCGCACCCAGCACGTTGCCGACGGTGCAGGTCAGCAGGAGCGCCACCATCAGCAGGCGGCGTGAGTGTGCGCCGGTGAGCACCGTCAGCGGCGATGCGGTGATCGCGACCACGATGGCGAAACCGGACACCAGGAGACCAGCGGCGCCTTCGGAGGTGCCGAGACCGCTCGCAATCTGGGGGAGTAGTCCCACAGGTGCCAGTTCGGTGCTGACGAAGCTGAAGCAACCCAGGCCCAGGGCTGCAACCGCGAGCCAACGGCGCCAGCTGCCGTTGCCTTCGGCTGGGGAGGGGCTGGGTTCCCGCGTTCGTACCTCGTCTTGGACAGCCACGTCATTTGCCTCCTTCGGTAATCCAACTCCAACGATGTAGTTGCTTTCTCGATCCACCTTAGGTGGCGGTTACGCAACTCGCAACCACAACGTTGGAGATGCGGTACGCTGTCGGCATGGCATGGAACACTGCGGAGACTCGCCGTCGCTTGCAGGAGGCGGCCGTTGTGGAGTTCGCGCAGAGCGGCCTGCGCGGTACCCGCATCGAAGCCATCGCGGCACGGGCGGGGGTTAACAAGGAGCGCATCTACAAGTACTTCGGCAGCAAAGAACGCCTCTTTTCCGTGGTGCTCGCCGATGAACTGGCCGGCATCGCCGCTGCTGTCCCTCTGGAGACCGTCGACGGCGATGTCGGCGAGTTCGCTGCTCGGTGCTTCGACTACCACTGCGAGCACCCGCAACTGGTCCGCTTGCTGCACTGGGAGGCGCTCGAGTTCGAGGGCGACGCTGTTCCCGACGAGGCAGTTCGGCGCGAGCACTACCAGGAAAAGGTGGCGGTCTTCGCACGTGCTCAGGCCAAGGGTGTGCTCGACGCATCCGTGGCGCCGGCCGACACAGTGTTCATGATCCTCGCCGTCGCGGCGTGGTGGGCAGCGGTGCCGCAGGTGGCGCGAATGGTCGCGGGGCCGGTCAAGACCGACGCCGATCTCGACGCGCGACGCCGCAGTGTGGTCGAGGCGGCGCGGAGAATCGCCGGCGTCGGCTGAGCATCGCGCACTGCGCCATCGGCTCGGTGGATAGTGCTCGCGTGAGCCGTGCCAGGCTCACGCACGTCCAGGAGCCTGCTCTCGGAGGCTGCCGCAAGCACTCGACCCATGTTGCCTTCGTGAAGCAGGTCAGGGCATGGGCGAAGGACGCCACCCCGCTCGGAATCGCGTTGGATGCAGCAGAGCGACGATTTGCGGGCTCTGCGGAGCCGCTGGGCGCGCGGATCGTGAATGCCCTCGATGTCTGGCTTGGCCGGTTCGTCGGCATGAGCATAGAAGCAGGCACCGGCGAGTTGCTGGAGGCGAACGATTCCCGGCTCGGCACGATGTATGACGACTACCGCGCTGCCTTCCGGCAGCGGCTGACGACCCTGCTGGCGGAAGAGGGACGGCAGGGTGCCGAGACTGCGGCCGGCACCGCGGAGATGGTGCACACTCTCGCCATCGGGTGGAAGCACGAGGCTGCCGACCGCACCGAGTACGTCGACAAGCTGTCCAGGGCAGTGCGGCTGCTCGGCCTGGTGCAGGACGTCTCACAGGTTCCGGAACCGGATATCCGAGAAAGGACGGCCATGTCTCGCATCACCACCCAGTTCGGCAGGAATCCACAGCGGCTGAAATCGTCAAGGGCGTAAACGGGCTGTCGTGACCGGCGCCAGTTCCGGTATCGGTATCGAGACCGCAACACCGAGGCCGGTGACCGTGTCGCGGCCGAACTACGCGCTACCGGCTCGACAGTCCACGTGCGACAGCTTGATCTTGCCGATCGCAGCAGTTCACGCAGTTCGAGCGCAACAGTGCCGGTCGAGAAATCCGGTTCGTCACCAACCACCTCGGCCACTTCGAACTGACATCGCTTTCTCGCCGCGGCCGAAGGGAACCCGGGTGGGGCTGCTGAGCTCCAGTGGCCACCTGATCAGCCCGGTCGTCTTCGACGACCTCGACTTCCGGTTCGTCGTTATGACGCGATGCCAGCATACGGCCAGTCGAAGACAGCCAACACGTTGTTCGCCGTCGAGTCCGCGAAACGCTGGGCGCAAAACGGCATCACCGCCAACTCGCTCATGCCGGGCAACATCGCCACCAATTTGCAGCGTCACGTCACCCCGGATACGTTGACCGACAATGAGGGTTTCGACACGATCCCGCGGTGGTGGCAGGTGTCACTCGACCTGCTCGACCTCCGCTGAACAGGGCACGTCGGTCACCTTTCTTGCTGGAAACGTTGCAACAGGACTCGGACGACGGCCTTCGCCGCAACGGCGGCCAGAAGTGTCGAGTGAGGTTGCGGTGGGCGTTCGCGCGTCGCGGGCGGGCAAAGGTCGAACCTCGGTCGGCTCAGGGGACCAGCAGGATGCGACCGCCGACGGAGCCGCTTTCGAGGCGGCGGTGGGCTTCCGCGGCGTCGGCGAGGGGAAGCTCCTCCAAGTGCATGGCGAGCAGTCCCTGCCGGAGGGGCTCGAGTACTGCCTTGGCGGCTGCCTGGGACTCGTCTGGATGAGCCGGGCAGTAGGAGCCGGCGGAAAAGCCCATCACCGCCAGGTTTCGGTGCCACAGCGTATTCGAGGGGATCGTGTGGCCCCAATCGTCGCTGGCGTTGCCGACCAAGACCATCCGGCCCATCGGAGCAAGCAGCTCCAATGCGTCAGTCCGGGCCTGGCCGCCGACCGCGTCGATCACGACGTCGAACTGGTCGGTGCCGACGGCGTTCGGAAGTTCTTCGTTGGCGGTGATCGCGTCGTAGGGGAGGGTTGACTCGCGGGCTTTCGCCAGGGAGCCCTGTCGTGCCGTGCCGACTACGCGCGACGCACCGAGAGACCGAGCGACCCCCGGGAACGCGGACGCAAGGCCACCCAGGGCGCCCAAGACCAGGACGCGTTCGCCGGCCTTCAAGTGTGCCGCCTCGGTCAGTGCGAGGTATGCGGTCGTAGCGTTCGGCACGGCGGCCACTGCCAGTGCAGGATCCACGCCACCGTCGAGGCTCACGGTCATTGCGGCGTCGACCACCGCCACCGAGTTGTAACCACCCTCGCCGCCGGTGCCGGAAAGGGTGACAACGGGCTCGCCGATGCGGAACCCCTCGGTTCCGGCGCCCAGTGCGCGGATTGTCCCGGCTACTTCCAGGCCTGGGACGTAGGGAGGCCGAGGCAGTCCCGGAACGTCCTTGTACCGGCCTTGGCGCAGGTGGACGTCGATCAAGCCGACAGCAGCGTGGCTGACGTCGATAGACACCTGTCCGGGACCGGGGACCGGGTCGGGAAGCTCGGCGAGCTCGAATACGTCGGGGTCTCCGAATGCGGTGACTACAGCGGCTTTCATGGTCGGCCTCCTCAACGTCGGAGGGCGGTCCTCCGAGGATCTTCAACGCAAGTCGATTGCGTTAAGTTCACTGTAGCACTAACGCGCGTCACATGCGTTAAACTGGGGTCATGTATCGACGGGCTCGTTCGCCGGAGGCCAAGCTGCAGCGGTCGGAGGACCTTCTCGATGCTGCTCGTGTGCTGGCCGCCGAGTGCGGCGGAGTGCGGCACGTCACGCTCGCCCGCGTGACCGAGGCTGCCGGATTGCACCCTTCGGCGGTCCGGCGCTATTTCGCCAGCAAGGAAGAGCTCTTGCTCGAACTGGCCGAGCGCGGCTGGGAGGAGTGGCGAGAGGTGGTGGCGGGGCAGGTCGATGAAGGTGAGGGGCTGGAAGCGGCCGAGGTGGGGACCGTGCTGGCCCGCACTCTGGCGCGGCTGCCGTTGTTCTGCGACCTGCTCACGCATGTGGCCTTGAGTCTCGAGGGCGAGGTTGATCTCGATCGTGCCCGTCGGTTCAAGGAGAATTCGTTCGCGGCCCATGACGCGATCGTCGAGGCGATCGTTGCGGCCAGTTGCCTGTCTGCCGCCGAGGTGCGAGACCTGATCACGGTGGCGATCGGCCTCGCGGCAAGTCTGTGGCAAGTGTCGCACCCGACTGACACGCTCGCTGAGCTTTACTCGCGCAATCCCCGTTGGGCGCACGCCGCGTTGGACTTCGAACCCCGTCTGACTCGCTTGCTCGCGGCCGCTGCCGTAGGCCTGGCTGCCGGCGCGAGGTAGGCCGCAAGTCCTTGTGGTGACACGTTCCGTCCGTGGTCTCCGCGTGCGTTTGGCTGGTAGAAGGCTTGTACCTGACAGCGGGCCGCGTTAACGCAATCCGAGTGCGTTGACAACGCAATCTGGTTGCGTTAACGTCGGGTTGTCGGCCGTGAAGCCGAGCTTCCGCTCTCGTTCGCCTCCCGCGCTTGCCTGGCCGGGTCACTGAAGGCTCTGAATGCCTCCGTCCCGACTCATGGTGGGCAAGTCGTTTCAGGCAACCAAAAGGAGAAGAGATGGCACGTGAAGACGACGTCCGTTATCTGCTGGACCGAATCGCAATCCAGGACGTCATCGCCAAGTATGGCCTGGGGCAAGACCTGCACCAAGGCGACAACGAAGACCAGAACCTGATGCGCCAGTGGTCTGAGGTGTTCGCGCCGGACGCGGTCATCGACGCCGCCGATGTCGGTGAAGGCGACCAAATCGGGCTGGGCGACTACGTCGAGTTCATGCGCGGCGAGGAAGGCAAGGGCACCGAAGGGCTCGGCCGCGTATTCGGTCGATGGCAGCATCGCGAAGGCCACGCGACTGTCACGATCGACGGTGACAGGGCCACCGCGACCTCGCCGTTCTTCCATACCCACCAAACTCGGGACGGTCAGGCCAATGTCATCCACGTCGGCCTGTGGCACGACCGTCTGGAGCGGCGCCCGGAGGGGTGGCGCATCGCCCACCGGCGCCTGGAAAACGGATTCTTCACCACGTTCGCACGCGTCGCCGAGCCGCGCGACCTCATGAGCCGCTGACCGCCGCACCATTCGGGAAAAGAGAAAATCATGCAAACCGTAGCCAAGCACTTCATCGGCGGACGCTTCGTGGATTCGCACGGCACCGATGTTGTCGACGTGCGGAACCCGGCAACCGGCGAGCTCATCGGCCGATCGGTCCGCGGTGACGCCGTCGACGCCGAACGGGCTGTCGCCGCGGCCAAGGCGGCATTCCCGGCGTGGTCACAGACCACGCTCGACGAGCGCAAGCAGTATCTGCAGCGAATCGCCGACGCGATGACCCGGCGCCTGGAAGACCTCGTCACAGCGACGATCGCGGAGTACGGCGCGCCGATCTCGTTCGCGCGATACGTCATCACCCAAGCCCGCGACTTCTTCGTGATGGCACAAGACGTGCTGGTGCCGGAGAACTTCCAGGAGAGTCGGGGCAATGCGACGGTCACCAAGGTGCCGATCGGGGTGGCAGGCCTGCTGACGCCGTGGAATGGCAACCCGTGGTTCGTCGCGGGCAAAACCGCATCAGCCCTCGCTGCCGGCTGCACCGTCGTCGCCAAGCCCAGTGAACTGAGCACACTCGAGGCCCAGATCCTCATGGAATGCTTCGACGAAGCGGCGCTGCCGCCTGGCGTGGTCAACATCGTCAACGGCCCAGGCGCGGTCGTCGGCACCGCCATCACGCGCAGCCCCGACGTCCAGAAGATCTCGTTCACCGGCTCGACGAAGGTCGGCAGGCAGATCAGCCTGGACGCCACCGAGACGATGAAGCGCGTCACCCTCGAACTCGGCGGCAAGTCGCCGACGATCATCCTCGACGACGCCGACATGAGCAAGGCGATCACCTTCGCACTGACTGCGGGCTTGTTCAACACCGGCCAAGCCTGCATCGCCGGAACGCGGATCCTCGTTCCCCGCAGCAGGATGGCGGAGGCCGAGACCGCCCTCAAAACCGGCGTGGAGTCGCTGAAGATCGGCGACCTGAACGCGCCGGACACCGTCGTGCAGCCGATGGTCTCGGCGGGCCACTACGAGCGCGTGCAGTCCTACATCCGCAAGGGCGTCGAAGAAGGAGCCGAAATCCTGGTCGGCGGAGAAGGCAAGCCGGAAGGCTACGAAGCCGGGAACTACGTGCGCCCCACCGTCTTCGTCGGCGTGACCAACGACATGACGATCGCCCGCGAGGAGATCTTCGGCCCCGTTCTCTCCGTGCTCACCTACGAAGACGACGATGACGCAGTCGCAATCGCCAACGACACGGACTACGGCCTGCATGCCTACGTCTACGGCGAGAACCAGGAACGAGCTCGCGCGGTCGCGAACCGGATCATCGCCGGCCGAGTCATGGTCAACGAGATCGTCGATGACCCCGTGAACCCCTTCGGTGGGTTCAAGATGTCCGGCTTCGGGCGTGAGTTCGGTGTGTACGGGCTCAACGCCTACCTTGAGCCACGCGTGGTTTACGCGGCTGCCTGAAAGCGCCCGCGGAGCCTGGCCACGCGGCTCGATCGTCGTGGCCGGGCTCCGCGGCCGCGCTTCGCACGTGGCACAGCGGCACGAGTCCCGGTGGACGCGGTGTCGCGCCCCTGCTCAAATCCGGTGATGCTCTGCCGACATGGCCGCCAAAGGCACTCTTCACGCCGGGCGGATGCGGGCAACCGCGGTCGAGAGATTGGCTTCGATCTGCGTCAACGCAGTCAGCAAGGGGGACAGGTCGGCCTCGGCGAGATCGCCGACGGTCGCCGCTTCCAGGTCGCGCCACATCTGTTCGACCTCCTCGCGCAAGGCGCCGCTTGCCGGGGTGGAGGACACCAGGGTCGCACGGCCGTCCTGGGGGTCGGGTGTGCGTTCGACCAAGCCGGCTTTCTCCAGCCGCTGCACCATCCTGGTCATGGTCGCCGAGTCGGAGTCCAGCACCGTGACCAGTTCGGTCTGACGCACCGGACCCGAAGCCCACAGGTGCATCAAAAGCAGCTCTTGACCGCGGTGCAGTCCGATGTCGCGGAGCAGATACCCCGCCAGCATCCGGTGCAGCCGGACCACCCGGAACAGCTGGTGGCTGACCGGTCCGCTGCGCTCCGCGCCCGGGATTCTTCTCGGAGATCGTTCGTCTGACACGAGTACATGCTCCACTTCTGCGCCGGCCCGACCTCGAATACCCCTCGTCAGTGACCTAGGTCACAACGGGGCGCGGAATTCTTCTTCAACTTACCTGTTTAACCAGGTAAGTTCGCGTATGCGGCGCGACACGGCGGAGGAGTGCAGTTGAGCGACAAGAAAATCATCGCAGTGCTGGGAGCGACAGGTGCTCAGGGCGGGGGTCTGGTCAGGGCCATTCTGGGTGGTGCCGACGGTCCGTTCACGGTGCGGGCCATCACGCGAGACGCGGCCTCGCCGAAAGCCGTCGCGCTGGCCGACCGCGGCGCCGAGGTCGTCGAGGCGAGCCTGGAAGACGAGGATTCCCTGCGTGCGGCGTTCGACGGTGCACACGGCGTCTACGCGGTGACCAACTTCTGGGAGAGCATGTCCGCGGACGTCGAGCTGGCGCAGGCCGCACGGGCCGCAAGGGCCGTGAAAGCGGCGGGTGTCGCCCACGTCGTCTGGTCGACCCTGGAGGACACGCGCAGCGTCATCCCGGTGTCCGACCAGCGGGTCCCCGTGCTCCAGGAGCGTTACACGGTTCCCCACTTCGACGCCAAAGCGGAGGCGGACGCGTTCTTCCGCGAGTCGGGTGTTCCGACCACCTACCTGCGGACCACCTTCTACTGGGAAGGGTTCACCGCGGGTTTCGGGCCCTCGCGGGGCGAGGACGGGCGGGTCGTGCTGACGCTGCCCATGGCGGAAGCCAGGCTGTCGGGCATCGCTTCGGAGGACATCGGCCGCACCGCCTACGGCGTGTTCGAAGCCGGCGACGAGTACCAGGGCAAGACCGTGAGCATCGCGGGTGAGCACCTGACTGGAGCCCAGTACGCCGAGGCGTTCGCCGACGCTCTGGGTGAACCGGTGTCCTACCAGCCGCTTGCGCACGACCAGTTCCGCGCGCTGGGCATCCCCGCCGGCGACGAGATCGGCAACATGTTCCAGTTCTACGTCGAGGGCGAACGTGACTTCGTCGGAGCACGTGACCTGAACCTGGTCCGATCGCTCAACCCGCGGCTGCAGACGTTCCGCGCCTGGCTGGGCGAGCACGTCGAGGCGGTCAAGCCCGCATGACCGTCACGGAGGCGCGAAATCCTGGGGAGTTGCACCTGGCCGGCCGGTCGGCGCTGATCACCGGTGGGTCGCGGGGAATCGGCGCCGCTGTCGCCCGCCGTCTCGCACAGCACGGCAGCAATGTCGCGGTCACCTACTCCAGCTCGGCGAAAGCAGCTGACGAGGTGGTTGCCGACATCGTCGAACGCGGCGGACGAGCCGTGGCGATCCAGGCCGACAACTCCGATGCCGGCCAGATCCAGGCAGCCGTGTCGCGGGTCGTCGATGAATTCGGCGGCCTGGACATCCTGGTCAACAACGCCGGTATCGGGGTGTACGGCGCCACCGGGCAATTGGGGTTGGACGATTTCGACCGCATGGTCGCGGTCAACTTGCGCGGCGCCTTCGCTGCGGTGCAGGCCGCCCTGCCACATCTGGGGCGAGGCTCCCGGATCGTCACCACCGGCAGCGTGTTCGCCGACCGCAACCCGTTCCCCGAGCTTGCCGTCTATTCCATGACCAAGGCGGCGCTCGCCGGGTTGAGCCGAGGGCTGGCACGTGAATTGGCGTCCGAAGGCATCACGGTCAATGTCGTTCAACCGGGTGCAGTGGACACCGAGACCAACCCGGTCGACGGCATGGCGGCGCAAACGATGCTGCCGGCTACTCCGGTGGGCCGGTATGGGGCCGTCGAGGAGATCGCCGGGCTCGTGGCCTACCTCGTGAGCGCGGAGGCCGCGTTCATCACCGGTTCGACGATCAACGCCGACGGCGGCTTCGCTACCTGACTGCGGCCGGATCCCGGAGGGAACGGCTGATCAAGATCGGAAGAACGATGACAGATCCACTCCCTGCGCCCAGCGGGGGAAGGAAGGATGCGGCGGCATGACGGGCGAGTTCGTACGATCCGGTGATCCCGGGTCTTCGGGACGAGGGGCGGCATTGATCGTCGGAGCGGGGCCGGGCTTGGGTCTGGCGCTTGCGAAGGCGTTCTCGGGCGAGGGGTACCCGGTCGCGTTGTTCGGCCGGGACAGCGGAAGGGTGGGTGCGCTGGTGGAGCAGTCGTTCGCCCCCGGCAGTGTTGCGCGGGGATACGAGGTCGACTTCGCCGACCCGGCGCGGGTGCGGGCGGCGGTGCTCGAGGCGTGTGACGACCTGGGGGCGCCGGAGGTGCTTGTCTACAACGCAGCGCTCCTGCGTGCGGACACCCCGAGCGACCTCACTGACGACGACTGGAGTCGTGCGCTCGCTGTCGATGTGATCGGCGCCGCGGCCGCCGCGCGGGCAGTGATTCCTCGGCTGCGCGACGGGCGCGGCAGTGTTCTGTTCACCGGTGGTGGTCTCGCGCTCCAGCCGTCCGCCTCTTTCACATCGCTGTCGGTAGGAAAGGCGGCATTGCGCGCCTTGGCGTACGCGGTGCACGAGGAGCAGCGCGGAACCGAAGTGCACGTGTCGACGGTGACCATCACCGGGGCGCTCGGGGGTGGAGATCCGCGCTTCGACCCCGCCACTGTCGCGGCGCGCTACCTCGAACTCCACCGGAGTTCCTCGGAGCAGTGGCAGGCCGAGGTCGTCCACTGAGCCCGGGCCGGTTCGTCCGTTGACTGATGCGTCGGACCACGGACGAACCGGACGGCGACTCACGCACGAAGGCCCGGGGAGCAACGTCCACAGCCGGCGTGCCTTGCTGTCCGTTGGCCGTCAACCGGCCTTTGCTTGCCTGGAGGTACTTCAAAGAAGCTGGAAGCCGTCCTCGTTGCCTGGGGGGACAAGCGCATCTGCCGTATCCTCGGCCCCTCGTGTCGAAGTGTCGCCTCGGTCGGCGATTCTGCTCAGGAACTCGGCCACGTGCGTGGTGTCCCCGGCGTCGAGGTGGGCGAAGACCCGGGTCCAGGCGCTCGCGAGGTGATCAGGGTAAGCCTCACGTAAACGGTCGAATCCGGCAGACGTAAGGCAGGCGATCATACTGCGGCCGTCGTCGGCGCACCTCAATTTCGTCACCAGTTCGCGCTTCTGCAGGCCGTCCACGACCCGCGTGATCCTGCTGGGGGAGAGGGATGCCGCCGTCGCGAGATCCGTCATCCGGAGCCGCCGTTCGGCGGCTTCCGACAGGTGCATCAGCACGAAGTACTCGGTGAGCGACAGACCCGTGGAGCGGAGCAGGTCCTCGTCGAGCGCACGGGGCAATGACGTCGCCACCCGCATCAGCGCTCGCCAGAGCTGCTCCTGATCTCGGTCGAGAGGCAAGGCATGCATACCGGCATTATACTTGCTTGGCAAAGCATTTATCGACACTAGTCGGTAAAGTTGCAGATGCAAGTAGATGGTATGACGCCCGAGTGGGCCGCGTGTGGCGCGCGCGGAAGTGGTAGGGGGTGGCGCCGTCGGCGCGCTCGGGTCCCGAGGCTCACTCTTCTTGTGCGGAGCGGGGGCCGGTGGAGAAGGAGCGGGCAGGTCACTTCTAGACTGCGACCACGTCCTCCTGGTACCCGGGAACGTCGTGGAAGAATGCTTGCTTGACAAAGCAGCAACGTTCGGTCCAGGATAAATTTGCCCGAGCAAGCAAATAGTGTCGGTAGGTAGCGGATGCAAGCCCGTGGACCGAAGCGGCGCTATCGGTCCGGTCCCGGCGACCCGGCCGGACTGTGCGCCCCGGCTTCGACAGCAGGTGATATCGCGATCAGCTGCGGCTGGTAGCCCCTGAGGAGAGAGCTCATGCACCGACCCGACCCCGGGCGCTACGTAGTCGAGCCCGCCAGGTCGTCGATCTCGTTCTCCACCACGCACGTGTTCGGGCTGGGCGAAGTGCACGGCACGTTCGCCGTCACGGCCGGGCACGTCATAGTGCGTGATCCGGTCGACGAGTCCTCGGTGGAAGCGGAGATCGACGCGGCGAGCTTCGACACCGGGAACCGGTCGCGGGATCGGAAGGTGCGCTCGAAGTCCTTCCTTGACGCAGAAAGTCATCCGTCGATCAGTTTCCGCTCGACGAGGGTGGCGGCCGACGGTGACGGCTGGACCGTGGATGGCTTGCTCACCGTGCGCGGTGCGGAGGCCCCCGTTCAGATTCGCACGACCGATCTTCGACTCAGCAGAGGCGCCCTGGTGATCAGCGCCGAGGCCGACATCGACCGGTACGCCCATGGCGTCACTGCGATGAAGGGCATGGCCGGCCGCCACCTGACCCTCACCGTCGCCGCAACTGCAGCTCCGGCCGACAGCTCGTCGACCAGGAAATCGTCTCTGCGAAAGGAAGAAAGCATGACCGAGCACCAAAGTGGCCGTCATCTACTACTCGGCGACCGGCACCGTCCATGAGCTGGCGCAGTCGATCGCTTCGGGCGCTGAGGAGGCCGGGGCGGAGGTGAAGCTGCTGAAGGTCACCGAACTGGCGCCGCAGGCGGCCATCGACTCCAACTCTGCCTGGGCGGAGCACGTTGTGACGACCCGGGACGTGCCGGTCGCCACGACGGAGGACGTTCTGTGGGCGGATGCTGTCATCTTCGGCTCACCCACGCGGTTCGGTAACGTGGCGAGCCAGCTGAAGCAGTTCATCGACACCCTCGGTGGGGTGTGGGCTCAGGGCCTGCTCGCGGACAAGGTCTACAGCGGCTTCACGGCTACGGCCACGGCACACGGTGGCCAGGAGTCCACGCTGCTCGCGCTGTACAACAGCGTGCACCATTTCGGCGGTGTTGTCGTGGCCCCCGGGTACACGGACCCGATCAAGTTCGCCGACGGCAACCCCTACGGAACCAGCCACGTCAACGGCCAAGGCGCCATCCCGGTCGACGACGTCGCCCGGGCTGCCGCTGTCTTCCAGGGCGAGCGAGTGGCTCAGATCGCCGGCGCGCTGAAGGCAGGACTGGCCGCGACCGCCGGTCAGTGAGCCCGGAACCCGACTTCGTCGATGCCGATTTCAGGCAGCGAGCGGTCGCGTCCGGGGACGGCTCTCGCGGGTGACCGAAGCATTTCACGACCTTGCGGCCGATCGCTCGCCCGCACCACCTCATGAGCTTCTTCAAACCAATGAGAAAGGTTGTCATGGCGAACGTAGTCGTGGCGTCACCTCCCATTTACGGGCACGTCACCCCGCTGAAAGCCGTCGCGGCGGACCTGGTTCGGCGTGGCCACCGTGTGGTCTTCACGACAGGTTCGCGATACCGCGACAGCGTCGAGTCGATCGGTGCGCGGTTTCTGCCTCTGCTGGGCACGGCCGACTTCGACGGAGACAACCTGCCGGGGGCGTTCCCGGAGCTGATCGCGTTGCCGCCGGGGCCCGCGCAGCTGCAGTACTCGCTGCAGCACGTTTTCATCGACCCCATGCCGGACCAGCATCGGACGCTCCAGGAGATTTTCTCCGAAATCGGGGACGAGCCGGTCGCCCTTCTCCACGACACCACGTTCCTGGGAGCGTGGCCGGTGCGCTACGGAGCGCCGGGACGCGGCCCAACGGCGGTGATCGGGATCGGTCCGGTACCGATGACTCTGAGCAGTGAGGACACCGCCCCCTACGGCGTGGGCGGCCCTCCGGACAGCTCTCCTGAGGCGAAGGAGCGCAACCGGGCGGCGAATCGCCAGATGCAAGAGGTGTTCCTCGGCGACGTGCAGCGCCACCTGGTCAAGGTGCTGGAGTCGACCGGTGCGACCGGCACTCCTCCGTTCGTCCTCGACGGCGGTATCACCGTGCCGGACCGCTTCTTGCAGTTGTCGATCCCGTCCTTCGACTACCCGCGCAGCGACCTCCCGGAAACTGTTCGATATGTCGGAGCCCTGCCCGCCGGTGCCGGTCCCGGCAGCAGCCTTCCGGAGTGGTGGGGCGAAGTGACGACGGCCCAGCGGCCCGTCGTAGTGGTCACCCAGGGCACGTTGGCGAACTTCGACTTCGGTGAGCTGGTGCAGCCCACGCTGGATGCCCTCGCGGATCTGGACGTGCTGGTGATCGCGACGCTCGGCAGGGACGCGGAATTGGAGCGCGTCCCAGCCAACGCCCGGGTCGCGAGGTACATCCCGTATGACGAGCTGCTGCCTCACGCCGCGGTCGTGGTGACGAACGGTGGTTACGGCGGTGTCCAGCAGGTGCTCGGCCACGGCATACCGCTGGTGGCCGCAGGCCTCACCGAGGACAAGATCGAGGTGACCGCCCGGATCGCGTGGTCGGGCGCCGGAATCAACTTGGCAACCCAGCGCCCGGAGCCCGCCGATATCCGGACGGCGGTCGAGTCGGTGCTCGCCGAGCCGGCTTACCGTCGGCGAGCGGGGGAGCTGGCGACCGAGTACGCCTCCTACGACACGTTCACAGCCGTCCACCAGACAGTCATCGACTTGCTCGGCTGAGAGGCCGGCGCTCGTACAGCCGCACTGGAACCGGCTCGGGGCCCCGCGCCGACGCCCCGAGCCGCTTCATCCGATCAAGGAGAACCGATGAACTTCCAGGGCAGGACCGCCCTCATCACAGGTGCCTCGTCCGGCATCGGAGCTGCCTTCGCCCGGGAGCTGGCTTCCCGTGGGTGTCACCTGGTGCTCGTCGCTCGACGTGAGCAACGGCTGAAGGACCTGGCCGCGGAGCTCGAACGGCGCCACGGCAGGACCGTCCACGTGCTGCGCGCCGACTTGAGCGACCTCGCCAGCGCCGGCGAGATCCTGGCCCGGACCGACCAGCTCGGCGTGCACGTCGACATCCTCGTGAACAACGCGGGATTCGCCACTTACGGCCGGTTCGAGACGATCGATCCGGCTCGGGACCAAGCACTCGCTGTGGTCAACTCCGTCGCGGTTGTCGGGCTGACTCACGCCTACCTGCCGCGCATGCTCGAGCGCGGCTCCGGCGCGGTCATCACGGTGTCTTCGGCGGCTGCCTTCCAGCCGATGCCCTACCAGGCCGTCTACGCCGCGTCGAAGGCCTTCGTCCAGTCGTTCAGCGAGGCGATCTGGGCCGAGACGCGAGGGCGTGGTGTCCGTGTGGTCGCGTGTTGCCCTTCGGCGACCGACACCGAGTACTTCGACGTGGTCGGCAATGAGGACGAAGCGCTGATCGGTCCCAAACGGCCGCCCGAGGGTGTGGTCCGGGACGCGCTACGCGCGCTGGAGCGCAACCGGCCCGCCGTGGTTGTCGGCCTTCGGTGGAAGCTGACCGCGCTCTCCCCGCGGCTGGTGCCGCGTGGCCTGATGGCTCGGATCGGTGAGTTCCTCCTGCGCCCCAAACGCTCGCCGGCACCCACGTCAGGCTGACCGGACGACGTCCGGGCCCCTTCAAGGCGGCTGCGACCTGCGGCCGATCACGACTCGAGAGGAGATGACCGATCACCTCGAACTGGCCGGCGCTTACCGGCCCTTCCGGGCGGTCACCCGGCACGCCGACATCATGGAGATCGAGCGGAACCACCCGACGTTCCTCAACGGTCGACGTTCGATCCTCACGCCGGCGGCGGCGCTCGAGGAGAAGATCGACGTGCTGGACGAGGCCGGGCAAGCAGTGCGTTCACTGATCGACCTCGACGAGCACGAGCTCACTACGCCGGTGACCGCAGGGGCCGTTCCTTCAGCTGTTCGAGTGCCATCTGGCGGGACCCAGCCGTCACGCCGGCGGAGCACCTGCATCGTCTCGGGCGGTGGCCCGCCTCGGCGACCTGGAGCTCGCGCCCGGGTCCAGGGAAGAAGCCGTGGTGACCGCGCCGGAACCTGCGAGAAATAATATCGATAATTCGACGTATGTGACCCTGCTCTGGAAGTCTCGATAACGAGTAGGATCCTCGTCATGACGGTGTCCCCGGCTACGCGAGCCGAAGAGGTGTACGCGGCGTTGCGCTCCGATCTGCTCACGGGCGTGTTGGAGCCCGGCCGCAGACTCAAGGTGGTCGAGCTGGCCGGACGCTTCGGAGTGAGCCAGTCGGTGGTGCGTGAAGCGCTGCTGCGGCTCACCGAGCAGGATCTGCTCGTGGCCGAGCCGCAGCGCGGCGTGCGCGTGCGCGACCTGTCGGTGGAAGACATCGCCGGGTTGACCGAGACTCGGGTGCTGGTCGAGTCGCAAGCGTTGCGCTGGTCGATCGCGCGGGGCGATTTGGCGTGGGAGAGCGAAGTGCTCGGCTCCCACCACCGGTTGGCCAAGACATCCGTGACCGACGCCGAAGGCAAGGTCAGCGAGGAATGGGCGACGAGGCACAACGAGTTCCACCACGCGCTGCTGTCCGGCTGCGGGAACCAGCGCCTTCAGGCTGTAGCAGCCGCGTTGCGCGACAGTGCGGAGTTGTACCGGCGTTGGTACTGGGTCTTGACCGACGATTCTCGACGTGACATTGCGGCAGAACACCAAGAACTGAAGGACCTCAGCCTCGCCAAGGAGGCCGACGCGGCGGTCGACCTGCTGGTCCGTCACATCGAGCGTGCTCCATGTCAGCTGATCGCGTACGCGCGTGAGCACGGGGAGAAGGGTTTCGCTTCCGGGCAGTGATGATCATGTCGCCCGGAAGAGGACGCGCTACAAGAGGTCGGCGGCCGCGCGCAGCGTCGCGGTGTAGTCGGTCCCCCGCACCTGGGTGACGATGGGGTTGGTTGCCCCGGCCGCGATGTGACGTTCGATCCCGGCGCAGACGTCGTCGCCACTTCCGATGGCACACAACGCCGCGATGAACTCCTCGGTGATTGCCTGCTTCTGCGCTTCCCGGTCGCCGCTGGAGGCGTCGTAGGACTCGATGACCGATGCATAACCGGCATTCGTGAACATCTTGCGGTAGAACGGCAGCCCGAAGTAGCGGTGCAGCTCATCGCGTATGCCCTCGAGTGCCACCGCGGGATCCGCCCCGGCCGAGGAGGGAACTGCCGGCATGATCGCGAAACCGTCGAGAGGCTTGCCTGCAGCCGCTCGTCCCTTGCCAAGCTCGGGGACGACGACGTCGCGGACATAGTCGGAGGGGCAGGCCCAGAGGACGACACCGTCGGCGATTTCCCCGGCGAGACGCAGCATGGCCGGAGAGAGCCCGGCCATCAAGATCGGAACGTCCGGGTTGGGCTCGAAACCGTTGAACTTGAAGGTCGAGTTCCACCGTTTGCCCTCGGGCGGAGTCTGCCCGGCCAGGAGCCATCGCACCACGCTGACGTACTCCCGCATTTCGGCCAGCGGATCGCCGATCTGCTGGCCGTGCCAGCCCCCCATCGTGACCCGGTGCCCGGTGCCCAGACCCAGACGGAAGCGGCGGACCGACAGGTTGTCGAGTGTGGCAGCGCTTTGCGCCATCGATGCCGGTGAGCGGTGGTAGATCGGGGCTACCGCAGTGGCCAGGCCGATGTTGTGCGTGACCATCGCCAACGCCGCGAGCGTGGTGAACGAGTCGCGGGCGGCGATGTGGGAGCTGGTGACCGTGTCGTAGCCGAGTTCGTCAGCCAGTTGTGCGTGCGCGATCATTTCGCCGAAGGGGAGCGCGGCCGGAATCTGGCAGCTCAGCAACATGGGACACACTCCGGGGAGTCGGCAGCGCGGCGAACCAGGCCAGTGCCGCGGGGTTGTCGAGGGATTCGGCGTCGCTGACCGTTGCCGGGGCCGCGCCTTGCAAGATCCGTTTGACCGGCACTTCGAGCTTCTTGCCCGTGCGGGTGTGCGGGATCGCGGGAGCGGCGATGATCTGGTCGGGCACGTGCCGGGGCGAGGCTTCGTCGCGGATCACCGCGCGAATGCGTGCGGTCAGCGCCTCATCGAGATCGGCGTGCTCCGCGAGCACCACGAACAGTGGCATCCAGTAGCCGCCGTCCGGTTGCTCGACGCCGATCACCAGGGCCTCGCGCACCTCGGGCAATTGCTCGACCGCGCGGTAGATGTCGGCGCTGCCCATCCGCACGCCGTTGCGGTTCAACGTGGCGTCGGAACGACCGTGCACGATCACCGAGCCGCGTCCGGTGATCGTGATCCAGTCGCCGTGCCGCCACACGCCGGGGTAGGTGCTGAAGTAGGACTCGCGGTAGCGACGATCCCCGGGATCGTTCCAGAACCGCAGGGGCATCGATGGCATCGGCTTGGTGACCACGAGTTCACCGACCGCAGCGCGGACGCTGCGGCCGTGCTCGTCCCAGGCGTCGAGTGCGACACCGAGACAGGGCACCGACAGCTCGCCGGGGTAGATCGGCTCGGTGGCCGCTGCTCCGGCGAAGGCACTGACGATGTCGGTGCCGCCGGAGGTGGACACGACGCGCACCTGGGCGCCGACGTGTTCGGCGCACCAGTGGTAGGACTCGGCCGGCAATGCGGATCCCGACGAGCCGACCATCCGCAGTGCCGAAAGGTCGTGGTCGGCTCGAGGGGAGATCCCCGCCTTCGCGCATGCGAGCAGGTAGGCGGGGCTCGCTCCGAGCAACGTCACGCCATGCTCTGCGGCGAGCACCCAGAGCGCTTCGGGGCCCGGGTGAGTCGGGCTGCCGTCGTAACAGACGATCGTTGACCCGGTCAACAGCCCGGACACCTGGTAGTTCCACACCATCCAACTCGGCGAGGTGTACCAGAAGTAGGTGCTGTGCTGGTCGAGATCGAGGTGCAGCGAGAGCGCTTTCAGATGTTCCAGGAGCACGCCACCGTGACCGTGCACGATGCCCTTCGGGACACCGGTGGTGCCGGAGGAGAACAGCACCCACAGGGGATGGTCGAACGGAAGGGCGACGGGTTCGAGCGGGTGTTTTCCGGCGGTGGCGGATTCCCAGGGCAGCACATCGTCCAGCGGGAGTCCGAGGCGTTGGAAGGCGATGGTCGCGCGCAGCCCCGGCAGCTGCTTGCGCAGTGCGGCCACGGCGTCTCGCCGGTCGTGGATTCGACCGGCGTAGCGGTAGCCGTCGGCGGTGATCAGCACGGCCGGGTCCAGCTGGCCGAGCCGATCACCCGCCGCTGACGGCGAGTAGTCCTGGCCGCAGGCGGACCACACGGCGCCGATGCTGGCAGAGGCCAGGAAGGCGATAACCGCTTCCGCGGTGTTGGGCAGGTAGCCCGCGACTCGGTCGCCGGGCACCAGCCCGAGCCGGCGCAACGTCTGCGCGAGCGCCGCGGTGCGAGCTCGCAACTCGGGCCAGGAAATCCTGCGGGCGGCGCCGGGCTCGGCGACGTCGATGATGGCGGGCCGGGCGGTCGTGGCCCGGCGGAACACTTGATCGACGTAGTTGAGGGTGGAACCGGGGAACCAGCGGGCCCCGGGCATGCGCTCGTCCGGCAGCGGATGCTCGAAGGCGGTGGCTGAGCGGACGTCGAAGAAGTCCCACACTGCCGACCAGAAACCGGGCAGGTTGTCGATCGACCAAGCCCACAGCGACTGGTAGTCGTCTCCCACCGGTGCGCCGCGCTCGGCGGCGCACCAACGGGCGAACCGGGCGAGGGCGGAGCTGCTCACGACGAGGTGCTCGTCCGGTAGCGGGCCCCTGCGAAGAGCGGATTTTGCATGTGCCCGATGCCCTCGATCGTGCTGCGGAGGGTGCCACCAGGCGGGAGGTAGCGCTTCGGGTCCCGTGCCATGCCGACCCCGGACGGGGTTCCGGTGAAGATGAGGTCACCGGGCAACAGCGGCAGGACCGCCGACAGCCGCGCGATGAGCTCGGGGACCGAGAAGATCAGGTCCTTGGTGCGCCCGTCCTGCAGGACTTCGCCGTCGAGCGAGCAGGAAAGGGCCAGGTCGTCGGGGTCGCTGAACTCGTCCGGGGTGACGATCGCCGGCCCGATCGGGCTGAATCCGGGGTAGGACTTGCCCAGTGAGAACTGGGGGACGGGGCCGCTGAGCTGCACGGCGCGCTCGGACAAGTCCTGCCCGATCGTCAGGCCGGCGACGTACTGCCAGGCAGCCTCCTCGGTCACTTCGTAGGCTTCGCGGCCCACGACGACGACCAGCTCGACCTCCCAGTCGACCTGGTCGCTGGGCAGCCGTACGGCGTCGCTCGGTCCGGTGATGCTGCTGACGAATTTGGTGAACACCGCGGGCGACGAGGGGGGCCGTGCTACGCCCGCCTCGTCGGCGTGTGCGCGATAGTTGAGCCCGATGCCGAAGACTTGCGCCGGGCGTACCACGGGAGCGCCCAGGCTGCTTTCGGAGAAGGGCACGGCGTTGTCGGCCGACTGCTGCGCCGCCCAGGTGCAGAACTCGGGCCAGCGGCGGAAGACGAGGTCGGCGTCGGCGGAGTAGCGGCCCTTGCTGGCGTCGGCGACGTCGAGCGCCCGGTCTTCGAACAGCAGGGACAGCCGGCCGTCGATCCTGCCGATGCGCATGTGGACTCCTTCTGGACTGGGTGGGTGGTCAGCGGGGGCTGTGAGTGCCGGCCATCAGGGCCGCGAGGTCCTCGGGCGTGATGAACGACGGGGGCAGCGGCGGGCCCCAGTTGTAGATGCCACGAGCACCGTCCACGACGGACGGCTTCCACAGCGCGTCCTCGACGATGCAATCCAGGTCGCTGTAATACTCGGAAAAGTTGCCGGCGGGGTCCTTGAGGTACCAGAAGAAGTTCGACCCGATGTGGTGCCGTCCGAGTCCCCACACGTGCCGTTCGGGGTGGTCTTCGAGCATCGCGGTGGCGCCGCGCCCGACCTCGTCGACATCGTCGACCTCCCACGCCGTGTGGTGCAAGAAGTCGACCGGAGCCTTCTGGACCAGAATATTGTGGTGGTCGGTGGAGCAACGCAGGAAGCTCGCGAGGCTGGGCACGTGGTCGCTCGCCTTGAAGCCCAGCCCCTCGGTGAAGAACCGTTGAGTGGCGTCCTGATCGCGGGATCCGATCACGACGTGTCCGAGCTTGCGTGGGCGTACGCGCTGCTCCCGCTCGACTCCGGGAGCGCGCCCATTGGGCCGCGCCGGTCGGCCGGGACCGTTGTACGGGACCTGCTCCGCGGGTTTTTGGCTCAGCTGCGGGGCAATCTCCAAGACCACGGACAGGTTCGAGTGGGGATCGGCGACCTGCAACGAGGATTCGGCCCTTTTGCCGGCCACGTCGAGGGACGCCAGACTTGATTCCACTCGATCGAGGTCGTCGGGGTCGTTTACGCCGACCCCGAGTTCCACCAGCCTGCGCAGCGGAGAGTGGACGATCTTCAGTTGTTCCCCTCCGTCCTGGGTGGCGAACCGTGGCGATGTGCCGTCGCCGACGGGAGTGAGCCCGAAGTTTTCGTAGTATCGAGCTGTCTCGGCGACGTTCGGTACACCGAGCGTGATCGAAGTCAGGCGGTGCAGGCCCATTTGGTTTCTCCTCACTCAGAGGTGTGTGGCGGGGGCGGGGAGGCAGGCGATCTGCCGCACCACGGTGGTCAATACGTCGGCGGAGGTATCGTCGATCCGGTCGGAACGCCAGGCGACGTGGCGGTCCGGACGGACCAAAACGCACCCAGTGGTACCGATCTCGCGAACGGCGGCCCAGTCGCCGTAGGGGTCCAGAAGCTGCTCGCCACCGATCACGTGGACGTCGATGCCGATGCCGGTGTCCTCAGCGGCCTTCATCGCGGCAGCAGCCCACGCTTCCCCGCCCGGCCCGGTCAGCAGCGCGAACCGGGTTCCGGTCAGCAGATCCAGCGTGGACAGTGGAACCCCCGCCCGCTCCAGGCGAGCGTGCGGAACGCGCGCGCCCGGGCGGGTCGTGGCCCGGTAATACAGCTCAGGGTCCGGGTGCGGAGCCTCCGGTGTCTGTTCGGCGGCCAGGGCACCTTCTGCGTAGCGGTAGCCGAGTTCGATGCCGTGTGCATTGAACTGGTAATCGGTCAAGGCGACCGCTTCACGCAGCGCCGCGCGCCGCGCGTCCCCCTCGGGCCCTGCGTCGGCCAGCTTGTTCAGCTCGGCCCAGCCTTCCTCGGCCGACTGGCCTGGGCGGAAACCGAGAGCCTGGTCGACGGAGGCCATCTCATCGAGGCTGGTGATGGCTCGCCGGACACCTGCGGCGCCTACCGGCTGCCGCTCGGCCGAGTACGTCTTCAGGAGATCGGGCCCGGCGCTTCCCTCGAGCACGAGCGCGAGCTTCCACGCCAGGTTGAACGCGTCGGCCACCGACATGTTCAGGCCGAGCCCGTTCGTCGGTGGGTGCCGGTGCACGGCGTCGCCGAGGCAGAAGAAGCGGCCGGCGGAGTATCGGGGCGCCACCTGGGCGTTGACCTGCCAGCCGGCTACGCCGTTGATCTCGACGTCCAGGTCGGCGATTCCCACCGCGGCCCGCACGCGCTCTACCAGCTCGGCTTCGCCGAGGTCAGGGAGATAAAGGTCCGCCGGGTCGTAGGTGAACGCCAGCACGAATTCATCGAACGGTTTGTGACAAATCAGGGTACCCAGCCGCAGAGGCGGCAGCGGACCGGGCATGACGTTCCACACCAGCACGCCCGGACGATGAGCGAGGTAGGCGGACAGGTCGGCGCGAAACCAGATGTTGGCCGCCTGCGCCAGCCCGGCAGGCCCGTCCACCCGCAGACCGGCCTCAGTCAGCACGCGGCTGCGGGCGCCGTCCGCTCCGAGCACGTACTGCGAACGGATCACGAGTTTCTCGCCCGTCGCCTTTTCGATGATCGTGCTGGTGACACCGCTTTCATCGGCCACGGCCGATTCGAAGGTGTGTCCGAAGCGGATGTCCGCACCGGCTTGCCGCGCCGCTTCGAGCAGCAGTGGCTCGAACACCGTCTGCGGGCAGTTCGCCATGGGCACCGGGCTGGCTGCGGTGTATTCGCCGGCCCGTCGGGGGCTCGTGCCCCATGTCTGTGAGCGCGCGACTTCCCGGCCGGTGAGGCTGGTGACCCAGAGGTTGTTGCTCATCATCGCCTGCGGGGTGGCGACGGCGTGGAACTGCTCTTCGATGCCGAGATGTCGCAGGATCTCGACCGTCCTCTGGTTGACGATGTGGGCGCGCGGAGTGTGCGCGGTGCCGACGTGCCGCTCCACGAGAAGGTGGTCGACGCCGTAGCGGCGCAGGGCGAGCGAGGAAGTCAATCCGGCGGGTCCGGCTCCCACCACGAGCACCGGTACTTCGAACTCCCTGATGGACATGGGGCTTCTCCGATCTCCGGGGGCGGGAGACGTCTGCGTGACCGGTGGGCGCCTGGCCGCCCGGACCTCTGCCACGTTACCAACTGGATAGCGAGAAAAACACACCTTCGCGAGATTTAGATAAATATCGATAATTCGGCACGGCTCTGCGGCCGCACTGACGAAGTCGCTGCTCGTGGCTGCATCGGCCGCCAAGTCTCCGGACCACGCCGCCGGCGTGACTCGCGAAGCCGGCGGCCCGCGCTGCGTATCTGCGGGCTGTCGACGATTCGCGGTGAGGGCCCCGGCTCGACCTGCTGCAGCGATTTCGGGCGCCTTGGCCTCGGCTGGCAGGGGTGCTGGGGTTGAACCGGCTGTGCGGGGGCCGCGCCGGGCAGGGCACCGAACCAGCCGGGTGCCAACTGGCGGGGTGGTGGACACTGGCGCCCCGCTCGCTCGTCAGCAGCCGATTGCGCTCCGCTTTGGAGAGGCGGGACGGGCAGGAGGTGCTACGGAGGTTGCTCTTGGACTGTCGAAGAGGCGGTGCGGCACCTGACTATAGTAACTTGCGTTGTCAAGCAACTTGTTCGGGCAGGCGGCGGCCGCGAAGAGCTCGCTGGTAGCCGACGCGGCGAAGCACCAGGACGATGCTGATCGGTCTGCTGCAATCCTCGGGCTTCAAGCAACCTCGCCGTGACGTGCGCCGACAACGCCACCGGCTGACTCCGCCGCGGAATCTCTCACGGCCGGTCCGGGTCCGCCCTCGGCAGGAGAGGTTTGAGGGCGTCGATGCCGAGTACGCGCGCTGTGCCGGTTTCGGTCGACACCACGATGCCGATCACTTCACCGAGTTCGTCCAGCACCGGCCCGCCCACATCGGCCGTCGGACCCCGCACACCGACGTGAAACAGACGGGTGCCGGCCACCATGCCGAACCTGTCGACCAGGCCGGTGTCGCCGGCGGCAGTTCGCAGCAGGTCACCGACGCGCACGAGGGCGGGATATCCCAACGGCGGCGGGTTGGATTCCACCGGTTCGGCCAGCCGGAGCACGACCACGTCGTGTTCCGGCGAGGCCGGCAGGTCGATCCGGGTCACCTTTCGGGGGCCTTGTCCGGTGACGACGGTGTCCGCGCTGAGCCCCTTCCCGCCAGTGGCCACGAGCCGGTCCGAGGTCAGAAATCCCGCGTGGGAATTCGGGCCGACCTGGACCCGGACCAGCGAGGACGCCACCTGTCCGGGCCGGCCCGGCTCGGCCCGACGGAACCTCCTGTACCCGTCGACGTCGCCCGTCTCGGCGAGGCAGCGGGCGTACCGGCGGCGGTCTTCGGTGTCCGACGGCGGGGTGTCGAGCGCGGCCAAGGCCTGCCGGTAGTCGCCGGCCGCGTAGTGGGTTCGGAACCGGCGCAGTGGGTCGGGCTCGGCCAGTGCCAGCCGCACCAGGGCCGCGTTCCACCGGGCGATTTTCGTCGTCAGGGCGTGCAACCCGGCCATCCGGGCGGCCAATTCGTCAGTCAGCCGCGTGGTTTCGACGAAATCGGCGTCGAGCGCGCCACCGGGCCGGTCGAGGTGGTTCAGTGCCGCGACGGCGGCCTCGCGCACCGACTCCCGTGCGCGGCGCAGGTCCAGTTCGGTCTGGCCGGCTTGGCCGAACATCTCGACGAGCAGCCGGGTGTCGGTGTCGGCGGCGCCGGACACCGGGACGTGACTGCCCTGGCGGTGCCGGAACTCCTGCCAGGCTGCGGCGCTGTCATCATCCATTGTGGACGCGGCCAGATCGCGCAGCCGATCGCGGAGGCCGGCGAGGTCTCGCTGCCGCTGTTCGGCTTCGCGCTGCCGTTCGTAGCTGCGGGAGAGTTCGGCTACCTCCCTCGGCGAAAGCAGGGTGGTGTCGGCGATCCGGATCGAATTGGCCTGGCCCGTGGCCCGGTCCCGCGCGGTCACCGAGAGCACGCAGCTGGCGTCGATTTCGAACGTGACGTCGATCTTCGGCACGCCCTTTTCGGCAGGTGGAATCCCGGACAGCTGGAACTGGCCGATCTTCGACTCGTGGTCGAGACCACCGTTGAAGATCTCGATGCGCACCACGGACTGGTTGTCATCGTGGGTGGTGAACACATCCGAGCGCTGCACCGGGATGGTCGTGTTGCACGGCACGAGTTCGGACAGGCTCTCGCGGTCGTGCTCGTCGTGCACCCGGATCCCCAGCGACAGCGGCGTCACGTCGAGCAGCACGATGTCGTCGAGCGAGCCGTCGCGCATCGCGCCGAGGAGCGCGGCGCCGCCGGCCACTGCGGTCCGCGGATCGGACACCACGGTGCGGCGCAGCCCGAACGCCTGTTCCACCGTTTCCCGCACCAGCGGCGAGAACATCGGGCGGCCGACCAGTACCAGGTGCTCGGGACGGGTGGTGGCCGACGAGCCGAACCCCGCGCAGATCTCGTGCAGATGCCTCAGCTGTCCGGTTAGGATGTCGGCCAGCTCGGCGCGGGTCAGCTCCAGGCGAACGTCGCCGTCGCCGAGGCCGCGTAGTTCGTACTCGGCGTGTTCTCGCGCGGATAGGTCGACTTTCAAGCGCTCCGCGGCGATCGCCAGGCGCCGCCACACCGAACCGCTCACGGCCACGGGGACGCCGAGCCGTTCCAGGCGGCCCGCCAAAGCCGTGGTGATCGCGGCGTCGAAGTCTTGCCCGCCGAAGCGACTGTCCCCGCCCACCTGCCGCACGTCGTAGACGTTCTCGCCGACGTCCAGCAGGCTCAGATCCAACGTGCCCGCGCCGAGGTCGACGACGGCGATCGCGCCGCCGAGCTGCCGTTCGCGCACGGCGGTGATGCACGCGGCCGTCGGCTCGTGGATCAGCCGGACGAGGTCGACCCCGGCGATGCGGCAGGCCGCGCGGGTGGCGGCCTTCTGGTTGTTGGTGAAGTAGGCCGGAATGGTCACGACCACCCGCCGCCGCTCCAGCCGCAAGTCATGGTTCTGCTCGGCCCACGCCAGCCACTCCGGACGCACCCCGCCGAGCTCGTCGGAGGCCAGGTCCGCGACGCGCTCGCGCACCCGGTCCGCCAGGAAGGTCTCGACCAGGCTGCGAGCGTGCCGGACGAGGCGGGCGGCGACCTCTTCCGGGCGGAAGGTGCGGTCGCGGACCTTGAAGACCGTGCCGCGGCCCATCTTCCGCTTGGCGGCGTCGATGTGGCCGACCAGCCACGGCACGAGCGTTTCCTCGCCGTGCAGGCCGACCAGTTCGTTGCCGTCGCGGTCCAGGCTTACCGTCGAGGCGAAGTGCACCTCGCCCTTCCACGGGCAGAACACCGGTTGCCGCGTCTCGGTGTCGTAGACGGCCGCGGCGCAGGTCGTGGTGCCGAGGTCGAACCCCCAGATGCCGCTGTAGCGCGCGTCGACGTCCGCGCGGGCCTGGGCGACCCACGCCTGCGCGCGCTGTTCGAACCGGACCCGTTCCCGCGCGCCGAGCGCATCGAGAGCCTCGGCGACCCGCGTGGTCAGGTCCGGCGGCACCAGGCCGTCCTCGACGAGTTCGCGCAGCACGTCCGCGGACGGGGACGCGGCGCCGCGCGCCTCGACCGCCGTGAGGCAGTGCCGCACGAGTTCGTCGTGGTCACCGGTCTTGCGCAGGCATTCGGCCAGCCGGACGTCATCGGCCGCGCCGTCGCCGAGCAGGCGCACGAGGCAGCCCGCCGCGGCGGCGAACCAGCCGGCCTCCAGGTACAGCGGGACGGCTCGCTCCAGCTGCCCGGCGCGGTCGTACAGCCCGGCCGCGCCGGCCGGGTCGCCGCCGGCCCGGCACGCCTCGGCGCGGGCGGCGAGCGCGTCGGGCGTGTCGTCGTCGCGCAGCACCTGGACCGCCTCGCCGAACCGGCCGGCGCACAGGAACAGCTGGTGAGCTCGGAAGAACTCGCCACCGTCTTCGGCTCGGGCGGCCGCCAGGGCGTGTTCTCCCGCTGCCTCCTCCACCCGGCTCCACGCCCGCATGGCGTCCCGCCGGTCGCCGCCGTGGCGCAGGAGCTCGCCGAAGTGCCGGCGCGTCACGCCGAGCAGGATGGCACGCAGATCGGCCAGCCCCGCCCGGTGCCGGGCGTACCCGCCGTGGTCGAGCACCTGCTGCAGCTGCCGGGCGGCCTCGGTGAACTCCTCCGCCTCGATCAGCAGGTGGACACCGGCCATGAAGCGGTCCACGAGCCCGTCGTACCGCTCGTCCTGGCCGGGCGGGCACGTCACGAGGGCCTCGGCGAACCGGCCGAGTTCCTCGTGGCATCGGCTCACCCCGTCGGCCCGGCCGGCTTCTTCGTAAGCGGGCAATGCCTCCGCGTACCGGCCGGCGTTTGCCAGGAGGTCCGCCCGGTGCCCGGCCAACGCCGTGATGGCGTCGCGCTCGCCTCGTTCGCGCGCCAAGTCCAGCCCGCTCGCCACGTCGTCGATCTCGGTACTGGTCAGGCAAGCGTCCATGGCCTCCCGTTCCTGCTCGGGGGTACCGGCCAGGCGGACAGCGGCCGCCCCGTGCCCGAGGAACCGCCGGACCTCGAACAGCTCCGGAACCAGATCCGGCGGCAGGTGCTCGAAGAACAGGCGCCACATCTGCTCGTCCTGGGCGAAGTCCCGCGACGTATAGCCGTGCAGGACCCGGGTCACGACGTCGCGGTCGAGCACGTCCAGCGCCCGCCACCGATCGAAGGCGCGCACGATCGACGCGGCGTCCGCGAGGAGTTCAGTCAGCCGGTCCCGGGCGCGCAGCTGCGGTGCCGACAGGCCCAGCCGCGTCGCGACCTCGAGCACGACCGTCGCCGCGTGGCGGTCCGAGCAGGTGAGCCAAGGCTCGTCGGCCGCGGTCAGCGGGTAGCGCTTCGGCGGGATCTGGTGGTCATATCGCAGGAAGAGTTGTTCGGCTTGCGCGGTGTCCAGGCGCAATGCCAGTCGCAAGGCGGTGCCGTAGGCGCGGATCGCCCGATCGGACGGCGGGGCGGCGGGTGGTTCGGGAAACGCCGCGGAGAGCCGTGCCGCGGCTCGCGCCAGCCGTCTCGCCGGGCCGCCGCCGAGCAGGTCGCGAAGCTTGCCGTGCCGGGAAATGCTCGCTTCCCTCATCCGAGGAACGGCGTTTCGGGCAGTTCGAGCCATTCCAGGTCCATCGGCACCAGCGTCGTCGAGAGCACCAGTTCCCGTAGCAGGTTCACGGTCAGGGTCAGCCCCACCGGCTCCCCCACCTCCTCGCGCCGCAGCCCGTGCACCCCGGCGTCGGAAAGCCGTTGCCGGACCCGGGAAACGAGGTGCTCGACCCGCTTGACCGTCCAGTTCTCGTGGGGCCGCCGTTCGGCGAGCTCGGCGGCCGCCTGCTGCCGGGACAGCGGCAGCGGCTGGGGGTCGTAGCCGAGGTAACGCTGCCCGAGCACCGCCAGCACGAGGTGCTCCTCCGGGGACAGCCGCCAGCGTTTCGGCGGCGCCGTCGGGTGCGTCGGGCGGCGCGTGGCGACGCCCGCCTCGCCGTCGGACACGAGCAGCTCGAGCACGTGCTCGCGGGTGCCGCGCAGGAACAGCGCGGTGTAGCCGTCGGCCAGCGGCAGCGGTTCGCTGTCGCGGTGCAGCAGGACGCTGTCGGACAGCCGGATCGGCGAGCGGCCGGTGTTGCTGAGCCACCAGCGGTCCCGTTCGCGCACGAGCTGCCCGTGGACCCGGCTGATCCGCACGTCCTCCTCGCCGACGCAGACGTCGACCTCCAGCCGGTTGCGCCCGAAGGTCACCCGGCTCCCGGGCGAGGGCGGCACGGCCACGCCGCCGGTGACGGTGAGCGCGCTCAGCGTGCCCGGCACGGTCCCGGCCACGCCGTGGCGCAGGCTGCGCCGGCGGTGCGGGTCGAGGCGTTCGGTGGTCACGGCCACCTCCGTTCGATGCGTCTCTCCGATCATCGTCGGTCGTCACTTCCGAAGATCGATTGTCCGGCGAGCAGGGCCGTTCGCGCTGCGAGGGACGATCGGTACCACGCCCACCGCGCTCAGGACGGCGACGAAGGCGTTCTCGATCTGGGTCGCGGTGCTCGGCCAGTAGCCGGGCGTTTCGCACAAGGTCCCGTCGCAAACCTCCGGGGGTGGGCCGGCACAGCCGCTGACGAGCAGGACGACGGCGGGGACGGACATGCGGAGCCGGAACCCGGCAGGATTCTTCACCGGAAAGTCTCCTCAACGGCCTGGCCGGAACGACGTGCCCCCGCGGCCACCAGCACCATCACTCCGATGGCCACCAGAATGGCGATCACGGCCTGGGGGAATCCCGTGATCACACTGATCAACGCACTTACGGCGCCCACTGCCTCCATGAACAACGCCAGGTTGCGCGCCCACTGACGTCGCGTCAGGAACGTGGCGGCGAGTGCGACGAGTGCGACGATCAAGGGATTGACCACGATGACGAACCACACCGAACCCGCGACGTCCTGGTTGTGGTCAAGTCGCGCACTGATGGTCAGCAGCTGCACGACCCAGATCCCGAGTGAGGCGACGGCCTGCGCGAACATGACCACCTGCGCGATCCTGAGCTGCTTCGCGGTCATCATTCGCTCCTTTCGCGACAACTCTCATGCACGCTAGTAGCGCGTCGAGGGGACCGGTCCCGAGGCTCTCCGCAGTTGACCGTAAGCAGGTGACTACACCTGGTCGTGCGTTATCCGGGTGGCCGCATCGAGCCCACATCCAGAAGGCGCCATGATCATCGCTGCATCCAGCCGGCCTGCGGTCCCGTCCCTGCGGTCCCAGGAGTGGAACCGCTGATGATCCATACCCCGGTTAGCAGAGCCGCAGCCGGCTGGGGGTGGCCGGCAGCGCCGCGGCCAGATCCGTATCCCACATGGGCAAACCGGACAGACCCAGTTGTGTATCCGGGCGCTCTCCGACTCCTCGCTGGTGCCGACACACGCCACGCCACGGGCGCCAGCAGCGAGTTCCGTCGCGGAAGCCCTCGAGCACGGTGTGAGGCCGAGGCAGAAACCCCCTCACCGGCGGCTGTCAGCCGGACTTATGCCCTAACCCGAGATACATCCCACTGGGAGGGGAGAACTAGCCCTCGAAGCCTGGCGGAAGCCGAAGCTCGCGAAGGTGCCCAGAGCGCCTGCGAGTGCCTGCTTCCGCCCCTCGGGGTCACCGAGTGCGGCTTGGTACTCACTGTCCGGACTGTACGGAGGGAAACTCGCTGATAAGGGATGAGATCCGACCGATGGCGAACTCAGCCAGACTGGTTCTCACGCCCCGTCGGACCTGCTTGTCGTCCCGGCCCCGGGGCCGGTTTCAGCGGTACTCGGGGTTGGCGAAGTCGAACCGGCTGCCGGCGTCCCAGCGGGCGCGCTGGTTGCCGTGGGCGGGGATGCCGCCTGCGTTCTTGAGCATCCTGGCTGTGTGCATCAGGTTCCACGTCATGAATGTGGTGTTGCGGTTGGTGAAGTCGTTCTCCGGGCCGCCGGAGCCGGGCTCCAGGTAGGACGGTCCCGGGCCGGCTTCGCCGATCCAGCCGGCATCGGCCTGGGGTGGGATGGTGTACCCGAGGTGCTGGAGGCTGTAGAGGATGTTCATCGCGCAGTGCTTGACGCCATCTTCGTTGCCGGTGATCAGGCAACCGCCCGCACGGCCGTAGTAGGCGTACTGCCCGGCCTCGTTGAGCAGGTGAGAGCAGGCGTAGAGGCGCTCGATCACCTTCTTCGTCTCGGAACTGTTGTCACCCAGCCAGATCGGGCCGCAGAGCACGAGGATGTCGGCGGCGAGGACCTTCTGGTAGACGGCGGGCCATTCGTCGGACTCCGCGCCGTGCTCGGTCATGTCGGGCCAGACGCCGACGGCGATGTCGCGGTCGATCGTGCGGATCACCTCGACCTCGACGCCGTGCTTCTCCATGATCTGCCGGCTGATGGTGATCAGTCCCTCGGTGTTGCTCGCCTCGGGAGACCTTTTCAGCGTGCCGTTGAGGAACAGTGCTTTGAAGCCATCGAAACGCAGATCGACGGTGGACATGGAGTTCTCCGTTTTCGCGGGGCGGTGTCGTCGAGTGAAACTAGCCCGGCTGATGGGTGCGCCGATCGATGCGGGCGAGTTCGTCATGGGCGCGTAAGACTTCACTGCAGTCCGCGTCGGCCGAAGTGCTGACGAAATTCTTACCGGCTCCCCAGGTCGCGGAGTCTGTGTGTCCAGCCCCGTAGCTTGGTTGCATCCAGGAGATCTGTTCCGACGAAAGGAAACGGGCGATGCGGAGCAGGAAGATCGAGTTCCCCGGATCGCAGGGGGTGCCGCTCGCCGCCCGGCTGGAGCTGCCTGAGGGTGAGCCGCGGGCCTACGCGCTGTTCGCGCACTGTTTCACCTGTGGCAAGGACGTGGTGGCGGCAGCGCGGATATCGCGCGCGCTGGCGGGATTCGGGATCGCGGTGCTGCGGTTCGACTTCACCGGTCTCGGCGGATCCGGCGGAGACTTCGGCAACACCGGTTTCACGTCCAACGTCGAGGATCTGTGGCGCGCTGGGGAGTACCTCCGCGCGAACTTCGCTCCCGCGTCCATCCTCATCGGACACTCACTGGGCGGGGCAGCGGTGCTCGCCGCGGCACACCGGATGCCCGAGGCACGGGCGGTGGTGACCATCGCCGCTCCGGCCGAGCCCGGGCACGTGCTCGGGCTGCTGGACGGCAGCCGGGCCGAGATCGAGCGGCGCGGGGAGGCAGACGTCGTCCTCGCCGGCCGGACGTTCCGCATCCGGAAGGAGTTCCTCGACGACATTGCCGCGCAGCAGCAGGCCGAGCGAGTCGCGAAGCTCGATGCGGCTCTGCTGGTGCTGCATTCGCCGGGGGACGAGCTCGTCGGGATCGACAACGCGCGGAGGATCTTCGACACCGCCCGACATCCCAAGTCGTACATCGCGCTCGATGGCGCCGATCACCTCCTGACCAGGCGGGCGGACGCCGATTACGTGGCCACAGTGCTCGCGGCCTGGGCCGGCCGCTACGCCCTCGCTCCGGAGGACGTACCGGAGGTGACCGCCGAAGGCGAGGTCGTGGTGTCGGAGAACGGCGGAGGTTCGCTGGCCCGACGGATCATGGCGGGCCGGCACGTCCTCACGGCGGACGAACCCGTTCCCGTCGGCGGCGACAGCGGCCCCGCGCCGTACGAGCTGTTGCTTGCCGCGCTCGGGGCCTGCACGTCGATGACGGTGCGGATGTACGCCGAGCGCAAGCGGTGGCCCCTCGAACGCGTCACGGTAAGGCTGCGGCACTCCCGGATCCACGCGAGCGACTGCGCGGACTGCGAGACCCGCGACGGCCGGCTCGAGAGGATCGACCGCGTGATCCGGCTCGACGGCGCGCTGGACCGCGACCAGCGGCAGCGGCTGCTCGAGATCGCCGACCGGTGCCCGGTGCACCGGACCTTGCACTCGGAGATCGACGTCAGGACCACCGAGGTCACCCCGCCGGACGCGTCCACCGGGAAATGACCTCATCGAGCGGGTGGCCCGGGTCAGGCCGGCTGGATCAGCTCGCTCACGTTGTCTTCGGGCCCGGCCCGATCGCTGCTGCTGATCCTGACCCGGCGGCTCTCGCTCACCGGCCGCGAGGCCACCGGCTTGGCGTCGAGGGCCACATCGACCTCGCTAGGCATTGGCTCGACAACACGGCCCACCCGGCGCCGACCTTGTGATCTTCACCCGTCGCCGGGCCTCCTCCGGTTTCGCGCCGGGATCTCCACACGACACGAAGACAACGATCAGCGTGCCCAGCTGCCGCCCGTCGGATCGGTTACCCGGCTTCGGGGTCCGGGAGATCGGCCACGTGCGCCCGCAGCCAGCGCTCGGAGGTGTCCACGTGCATCAGGGCGGCCGCGGTGGCCACGGCGGGGTCGCGGCCGGCCAGTGCGTCGTAGAACGCTTTGTGCTGGGACAGGGTCTCGTGCGGCACGCCCCGGTCGACGGTGCCGCGCCAGATCCTCGCTCAAAGTGTCTGGGAGGAGATGCCGTCGAGCAGGGCGTGAGTGTTTCGTTTCCGGCGGTGGTGACCACTGCGCGGTGGAAGGCGGCGTCGAGCACGGTGAGGCGTTCGACGTCCTCGACGGCTTCCTGCATCGCGTCGAAGAGTTCGGCGACGGTGGTGAGCCGGGCGTCGGTGATCCGGGTCGCGGCGAGGCCGGTGGCGGCGGGCTCCAGGAGCCGCCCGCGGCGACCGGGCGTAGGCGGCGCGGTTCGTCTCTCCGGCCGGAAAGCCTCACCGGCAGATGTGTCGAGAGCGGGACGGGTGACGCCCGTGGGAGGTCCGTCAGTGCCCGGCCCGCTCTGCGGTCCGCGGCCGAGAGCCCTTGCTGCTCCGGCTGGTCGAGGTTCTGGCAAGCGTTGACAAGCTTGTGCAAGTCAGTCACCCTCCTTGTACGCAGTCACTCAAGGAGGAGTCATGGGGCCAACCCTGACGGATGTCGCCAAGCGCGCTGATGTCGCGCTTTCGACCGCGTCCAGGGCGTTCAGCGACCCGGGTCGGCTGGGGCCGGACACCTTGCGCAAAGTTCTCTCAGTTGCGCAAGAGCTCGGCTACTCTCCGGCGCCCCGGGCTGTGGAGCCGACCTCGGAGGCCGCTGCCACCATCGCGGTCGTGGTGCCGGACATCGCCAACCCGGTGTTTTCCGCGTTCGTCAAGGCTGCGCAGGGTCAGGGCCGCCGCAGCCGGCACACCGTGGTCCTGGCCGACACCGACTTCGATCCGGATCGGGAGCGGGAAGCCATCGAGCACCTGCGGGACCGGGTCGACGGCATCGTCGTCTGCTCGTCGCGGCTCGACGCGGAAGAAATCCTCGATCTGTGCGGCCGGACCCCGGTCGTGCTGGTCAACCGCGAGGCGGCCGGGGCGGACTGCATCGTCGCCGATGCGAGCGAGGGGCTACGCCAGACTGTCGACTACCTGACCGCGCTGGGCCACCGGCGGATCGCTTACGTGCAGGGCTCCGCGCATTCCTGGACCAACGGCCACCGCGTGCAGCTGGTGCGCGCGCTCGCCGAAGAGTACGACCTCGAGCTGGAAATGCTCGGATGGCAGACCGAGACCGTGGCCGGCGGGAGCGCGGCGGCGGCCCGGGTGGTCGCGTCCGGCGCGTCCGCGGTGATCGCCCACAACGACCTCGTCGCGCTGGGTATCATCGCCGGCGCCCGAGCGCTCGGTGTCCGGGTCCCCGACGATCTGTCGGTGGTGGGGGCGGACGACATCCCCTTCGCCGCGGTCGCCGAACCGGGTCTGACGAGCATCGCCGTCCCGCTGGCCCGTGCGGGCGAACTGAGCCTGGAACAGCTGACCCGCGCGGTCGCCGGCGACCGGCAGACCCCCCGGACCCTGCGCCTGCCCACCCACCTGGTCGTCCGGTCCTCGACCGGCCCGGCCGCCGCGCGTCCGGCCACCGAGATCCGGGAGACGGCATGAGGATCGTCATCGCCGACACGAACCTGCTTCCGCTGCGCGCGGAACTGGAGGCCGGTTTCCCGCCGGGCTCGGTCACGGATTGGCCGGATCCCCGCGATCCCGGGGCCGTCGAGGCGGCCGTGGCGGATGCCGACGTGCTGGTCTCGAGCCGCTGCTCCGGATCGGCGGCCGCCGCGGCCAAGAACCTGCGCCTGGTGCACGCCGCGGGCGCCGGGATCGACGGGATCGACGTCGCCGCGCTGGCGCCGGGGACGATCATCGCGAACACCCATCACCACGAGGACGCCATCGCCGAATACGCGGTCGCCGCGGCGGTCCTGCTCCGCCGCGGGTTCCTCGCCCAGGACGCCGCGTTGCGCCGCGACGAATGGGCTTCCCCGGTCTACCGGCCCGATGTGCCGTGGTCTGATTCGCTCGGCGCGGCCACGATCGGGTTCGTCGGGTTCGGGCACATCGGTGCGCGCGCGTGGGAGCTGTTCCGGGCGTTCGGTGCGCACGGGGTGGCCGTCACGCGCAGCGGTGACGTCGACGCCGCCGCCGTCGGGCTGGACTGGTCGGGGGCGACCGGCGATCTCGGCACCCTTCTGGAGACCGCGGACGTGATCGTGGTCAGCGTCCCGCTCACGGCGGAGACGGCCGGGCTGATCGGTGCCGACGAGCTGGCCCGCGCTCGGGCCGACGCGGTGCTGATCAACGTCGGCCGCGGCCCGGTCGTGGGCGAACGGGCACTCTACGAAGCGTTGCGGGACAAGGTGATCGCTGGTGCCGCGCTCGATGTCTGGTACGGCTACCCCGGACACGGGGCGACCGCGCCACCGGCGACCGTGCCGTTCCGGGACCTGCCGAACGTGCTCATGACGCCGCATTCGTCCGGGCTGACCCGGCAGACCTTCGCCGGGCGCGCGGCGGACATCGCGGCCAACGTCCGCCGGCTCGCGGCGGGGGAGCCGCTGGCCGGTGTCGTGGCGGTGGCCGGATGAGCGACCGCATCGTCTCCGCCGAAGTCCTGGTCACCAGCCCCGGCCGCAACTTCGTCACCTTGAAGGTGACCACCGCCGACGGGGTGGTCGGCTGGGGTGACGCCACTCTCAACGGGCGTGAGCTCGCCGTCGCCGCCTACCTGCGCGACCACGTCTGCCCGATCCTGATCGACCGCGACCCCGCCCGGATCGAGGACACCTGGCAGTACCTCTACCGCGGGGTCTACTGGCGCCGCGGCCCGGTCACCATGGCCGCGATCGGCGCGGTCGACCTCGCTCTCTGGGACATCAAGGGCAAGGTCACCGGCCAGCCGGTCTACCAGCTGCTCGGCGGCGCGGTCCGGGACCGGGTCCTGTCCTACACCCACGCCACCGGCTGGGACGTGCCCGCGCTCCTGGACGCCGTCGACGCCATCCGCGCCCGCGGTTTCCAGGCGATCCGCGTGCAGACCGGCGTGCCCGGCCTCGACTCCGTCTACGGCGTGACCAAGGACGGCGCGCCGTACGAACCGGCCGGCCGCGGCAAAGCGCCCGTCGAAGAGGTCTGGGACACCGACGCCTACCTGCGGTACGCACCCGGCGCGCTGGCCGAGGTCCGCGCCCACGTCGGGCCCGAGCTCGCCCTCCTGCACGACGCCCACCACCGGCTGACCCCGATCCAGGCCGCCCGGCTGGGGAAGGCCCTGGAACCGGTAGACCTGTTCTGGCTCGAAGACGTCACGCCCGCGGAGAACCAGGAAGTCCTGCGCCGGGTCCGCGCGCACACCACCACCCCCCTGGCGATCGGCGAGGTGTTCACCACGATCTGGGAGTACCAGCAGCTCGTCACCGAGCAGCTGATCGACTTCGTCCGGGCCGCGGTGTCCCACGCGGGCGGGATCACGCACCTGCGGCGGATCGCCGCGCTCGCCGAGGTCTGGCAGATCCGGCTCGCCCCGCACGGGCCGTCCGACGTGTCCCCGATCGCGCTGGCCGCGGCGCTGCACGTCGGGCTGGCCACGCCCAACTTCGCGATCCAGGAATACATGGGTTACCCGGACGCGGCGCACGAGGTGTTCCGGCACGACTGGACCTACGCCGACGGCCACCTGCACCCCGGCGACGCACCGGGCCTCGGCGTCGACGTCGACGAGGAACTGGCCGGCCGGTTCCCCTACGAGCCCGCCTACCTCCCCGTCGCCCGCCGCCGCGACGGAACCCTGACCGATTGGTGATGCCTGTGCTGCCCCTCCTGTCCGCCGGGACCACCCCGCCGGCGGCACTGTCCCACCCCCGCGGGACGCCGCCGACCGGGATCGTGCACCTCGGCCTCGGCAACTTCCACCGCGCCCACCAAGCCGTGCACACCGCCGCCGCGCTCGCGGCGGAGGACGGCCCCTGGGGCATCCTCGGCGTCGCGCGCAGTTCGACCGCGATCGCCGAGGCGTTGCGTGAACAGGACATGCGTTACGCCGTCGTCGAGCTCTCGCCCACGGCCACGAAGGTGAGCGTCCCGGCCGTGCACACCGGCGCCCTCGTCGCGGCCCACCAACCCGGCGAGGTCGTGCGGGCGCTGGCCGCGCCCACCACGCGGATCGTCACCCTGACCGTCACCGAACACGGCTACACCCTCGACCCGCGGTCCGGCCGCCTCGACCTCGACCATCCCGACGTCGCCGCGGACCTGCGCGACTGGCGCCTCGGGCCCGGGTCCCGCACGACGCTGGGGCTGATCGTCCGGGGCTTGCAGCACCGCGCGCGGGCCCACGGCGAGCCGGTCACGATCATGAGCTGCGACAACCTCATCCACAATGGACAGCTCACCGGCCGGCTGGTCGCGGAGTTCGTGGCCGGGCTGCCCGCGACCGAGCGCGACGAGCTCGAGCCCTACCTGAACACCGTCGCGTTCCCCGACGCCATGGTGGACCGGATCGTCCCGGCCACCACCGACGCCTACCGGCACACCGTGGCCGCGCACCTCGGCGTCCGGGACGCGGTCCCGGTCCCGGCGGAACCCTTCAGCATGTGGGTGATCCAGAACTCCTTCGCGGCCGGACGGCCGGCCTGGGACCGTGGTGGCGCCGTCTTCACCGACGACGTGGGCCCCTACGAGCTGCTGAAACTGCGGCTGCTCAACGGAACGCACTCGCTGATCGCCTACCTGGGCGCGCTCCACGGGTGCGACACCATCCCCGAGTCGATCACCCACGACGCGATCCGCGACGCCGCGACACTGGTGCTGCGCGAGGAATACCTGCCGACCGTGCCGGTGCCCTCGGACGTCGATCTCGAACACTATGTGGCCCAGCTGTTCGACCGATGGTCGAACTCGGCGCTGGCCCACCGCACCCGGCAGGTCGGCTCCGACGGCTCGGTCAAGCTCGCCCAGCGGGTGCCGGGCCCCGCCCTCACCCACCTGAAGGCCGGGCGCGTGCCACACCACCTCGCGCTCACGGTGGCGGCCTACCTCTGTTGCCTCGCACCACCGGCCGGCTTCGACCCCGGCCCGGCCGCGACGGCGATGACCGACCCGGCGCGCGCCGGCCTGGCCCCGTTCACGGCGCTGCCGACGCGCGCCTACGTCACCGAGGCGCTCGGCACCGGATTGCTCGGCACCGAACTGGCTGCGCACGACGCGTTCGCCGACCGGATCGCGGAGTTCGTCGACCTGCTGGTGCGCCACGGCGTGGTGGCCGCGGCCCGCGAGGCGGCCGCCCGCGAACCGGTTTCAGCGATGAGGACACGACCATGACGACCATCCCGGACAGGACGCGGGCCGCGGTGTTGCACGGTCCCGAAGACCTGCGCATCGAGCGCGTTCCGGTGCCCCCGCTGGGTCCCGGCGACGTGCTGGTCGCCGTCGACGCGGTCGGCGTCTGCGGCTCGGACATGCACTACTTCGCCGACGGCCGCAACGGCGGGAACGTGCTGAAGCAGCCGACCGTGCTCGGGCACGAGGCGTCCGGGGTGATCACGGCGGTGGGGGAACACGTGCGGCTGCCGGTCGGTGCCCCGGTGGCCATCGAGCCCGCGATCGGCTGCGGTGACTGCCCGACCTGCCGCTCCGGCCGGTACAACCTCTGCCCCACGGGCAGCTGCCTCGGGTCACCGCCCACCGACGGCACCATCGCCGAACACGTGGTGGCCCCGGCGCGGGCGGTGCACCGGCTACCCGGGGAGATCGACACCGAACTCGGCGCCCTGATCGAGCCGCTGGCGGTCGCGGTGTGGGCCGTGCGGCGCGCCGACGTCCGCTTCGGCCACCGCGTCCTGGTCACCGGAGCCGGGCCGATCGGCATCCTGGTGGCCCAGGTCGCCCGCGCCGCGGGGGCGACCGACGTCGTCGTCACCGACGTCAACGACGACCGCCTGGCCAAGGCGGCCGCGCTCGGCGCGACCGCGACCGTCAACACCGCGACGCGCGCACTCGACCTGCCGGCCATGGACCGGCTCATCGAATGTTCGGGCCACCCCGGGGCACTCTGGCAAGGCATCCAGGCACTGGGCCCCGGAGCGCGCGCCACCGTCGTCGGCCAGGCCCCGCCGACTGTCGACGGCCTGCCGCTGGCGTACCTGCAGCGCTGGGAGATCGACCTGAGCACCGCCTTCCGTTATGCCCATGCCTTTCCGGCCGCGATCGCGCTCGCCGCGAGCGGCCGGGTGGATCTGGCCGGTCTCGTCACCGGCCGGTTCCCGCTCGACCAGACCGCGACCGCGCTGCGCGCGCCCGGCCGGGATCCCCGCCACCTCAAGGTCCTCATCCGGCCCACGGCCTGACCTTCCCTGTCCGCCCGCCCGAACACGGCACCGATTCCATCCGAGGAAGCATGGACATCACCGACAGCACCGGCGCCACCGTCTCATCAGGACAGTCCCAGCCTCAGCACGCCCCGCCGCGCGCGGTGCGCCGCGCCGCCTGGGCCGGCCTGATCGGCACGGCGCTCGAACAGTACGACTTCGTCATCTACGGCACGGCGTCGGCCCTGGTCTTCTCGAAGTTGTTCTTCCCCAACGTCTCGGCCGCCGCCGGCCTCCTGGCGAGCTTCAGCGCCTACGCTGTCGGCTTCGCGGCCCGGCCACTCGGGGGCCTGTTCTTCTCCCGCTACGGCGACCGTCTCGGCCGCAAGTGGGTGCTCATCGCCACGCTGCTGCTGATGGGTGGCTCGACGCTCGCGATCGGCCTGCTGCCCACCTACTCCCACGTCGGCATCCTGGCGCCGGTGCTGCTGGTGCTGTGCCGGTTCTTCCAGGGCTTCGGGGCGGGCGCCGAGCAGTCCGGCGGCGCGACCCTGCTCACCGAGACGGCGGACATCGGCAGGCGCGGGCGGCTGGCCTCCCTGGTCATGACCGGGGCCGCGCTGGGCACCGCGCTCGGCGCGCTCGCGTGGATCCTCGTCCAGCTCCTGCCGGACGAGCAGCTGATGAGCTGGGGATGGCGGCTGGTCTTCCTCTCCAGCCTCTTCGTCACCATCGCCGCGATGGTCATCCGCCGCAAGCTCGCCGAGAGCCCGGTGTTCCAGGAGCTCAAGCAGCAGCACGCCGAGCCGCGCAAACCGGTCGGCGAGATCTTCCGGCACGGCAAGCGGCCCATGCTGCTCGTGCTGTTCATGAACGTCGGGGTCAGCGCACAGTCCTACACCTACCAGGTCTTCATGGCCTCCTACCTGGTGTCCTCGGTCGGCGTGAGCAAGCAGTTCGTGCCCAAGGTGCTGCTCGTCGGCGCGATCTGCGGCGGCATCGCCGCGATCGGCTTCGGCGTCCTGTCCGACCGCGTCGGCCGCAAACCCGTCTACACGGCCATCGTCACCGCGCTCGTCCTGCTGCCCGGGCCGTCGTTCATCGCGCTGAACACCGGATCACCGATCGCCATCGTGGTCACGATCGTGGTCGGCTTCATCCTGGCCGGCCAGGGCGCGGTCGGGGTCCAGATGAGCTACTTCCCGGAGCTGTTCGGCAACCGCTACCGCTACGCCGGCGTCACCCTCGGCCGCGAGTTCTCCTCCGTGCTGGGCGGTGGTGTCGCCCCGCTCCTCTGCGCGGCCCTGATCAGCGCGTTCGCCGGGTCCTGGATCCCGGTCGCGATCTACATGATGGTCATGATGGCGATCAGCCTGCTCGCGGTCCGGCTCGCTCCGGAGACCCGGGACCGCGACCTGAACGTGCCCGAGGACGCGACCGCGGCGGTGCGGTCATGACGGGCACACTGCTGCACCGGCCATCCCCGAGCGACGCGCTGCTGCGTACCGGCGTGGTCGCCATCCTGCGGGCAAGCTCGCCCGAGCACCTGCTCCCGGCAGCCCGCACTCTCCAGCAAGTGGGGCTCACCTGCCTCGAGCTGACCATGACCACTTCGGGCGCGCTCGACGCGCTGACCACCCTGCGGCGCGAACTCGGCGACGCTGCCGACATCGGAATGGGGAGCGTCCGCGGTGAAAACGCTGCCCGGCGCTGCGTCGAGGCCGGTGCGTCCTTCTTGGTCAGCCCGCTGTTCGACGTCGAGGTGCTCCAGGTGGGTCTCGCCGCCGGCATTCCCGTGTACCCGGCGGGGATGACACCCGCCGAGCTGGTCACCGCGTGGGAAGCCGGAGCGGCGGCCGTGAAGCTCTTTCCCGCGTCGACCGTCGGGCCCGGGCACGTCCGCGCTGTTCGCGAACCGGTACCCGAACTGCGGATCATGGCCACCGGTGGAATCGGCTTGGACGACATCGGTACGTGGCTCCGGGCGGGCGCACTCGCCGTCGGGCTCGGTGGTTCCCTCGCAGCCGACGCGTTGCGCGGCGGGGACCTCGCCGCACTCGCGGACCGGGCCCGGCGAGCACTTCGAACGGCGGCGGACGCCCGATGAACCGGGGCGGCGTCGTCACCCTCGGCGAGACGATGGGCCTGCTGACCGCGGCCACCGTCGGGCACCTCCAGCACGTGCCGACCATGACGCTGGGCATCGGCGGCGCGGAAAGCAACGTCGCCATCGCACTGGCCCGGCTCGACACCCCGGTCACCTGGATCGGCCGGCTCGGGGCGGACTCGATGGGGGACAAGGTCGTCCGGGAACTGACCGCGGAAGGTATCGACGTCCACGTCACCCGGGACCCGGCCGCACCGACCGGGCTCATGCTCAAGGAACGGCCACCAGGCGGCGCCACCCGCGTCTGGTACTACCGGGCACACGGGGCGGGCGCACGGCTCTCACCCGCCGACGTGGACGCCGACCTGATCTCGGGCGCCGCGCTGTTGCACGTCACCGGGATAACACCTGCCTTGGGCGAAAGCCCGGCTTCCGCGGTGCGGAAGGCCGTCGACATCGCCCGTGCCGCCGGCGTCTCCGTCTCGGTCGACATCAACTACCGCTCGGCGCTGTGGACACCCGAAGCCGCCAGGCCTGCCCTCCGCGAACTCATCGCCGACGCCGACATCGTCTTCGCCGGCGACGACGAAGCACGTCTCCTGCTCGGCACCGACACCGGAAGCCCCGCCGAACTGGTCGCGGCGCTCGCCGCGCTGGGACCGGCCGAAGCCGTGCTGAAACTCGGCGCGGACGGAGCACTGGCCAGGATCGGCGGTCGAACCCACGAGCAACCCGCGTTCCCGATCAACCTGGTCGACCCGGTCGGCGCCGGCGACGCGTTCGTCGGGGCCTACCTCGCCGAACGACTGGCGGGCCGAGATGTCGCGACCCGCCTGCGGACCGCGGCGCAGGCGGGCGCACTGATGTGCACGGTGCCCGGCGATTGGGAAGCCCTGCCAACACGGGCGGCCCTGGCGACCTCGGGAGCGCCCGACGTGATCCGCTGAACCCGCGTCGGCGCGGGTTAGTGGGCGCTAGCGACTCCTGGCCGGCGGCGAGGTACCCGGTCGACCGACGGCGCCGTCGCTGGTTTGCCCCGAAACCCCCACCTACTCGATCGAACGCATGTTCTACATTTGGTAGGGTCGTCTGGTCGAGGCGATGCAGCTTGTAGGGAGGGCTTCGTGGGGTGGTTGCTACGGGAACGTGCCACCGGACGTGAGTGGCGTGCCGCTGACAGCGACCTCGCCTGGGAGATCGGTGGCTACGATACTGCCCGGTTCGAGCTTCACGTTTTCGACGAGGACGTCGTCGACACCCCGGACGGTCGTCCGGATCCTCCCCTGAAGTTGCCGTGAACGTCCGATAACACTATTTATGTAAACCTGTGGTCCGCCCCAGCGAACACGCCCTGACTCAAGGTGACGCGTTTGCCGATCTTCATGGCACCCCAGCTCGCTTACTCTCACCTGGGTACGTGGCTCATTGGTTGAGACAAGAGCTACGCCGGTTGCCGCATGACGCGAGGCCCGTCGCTGACCGGCTCTTTCGACGGTTCGGAGGAGGCATCACGACCACGTCGATGCTAGGCGCGGCGCTGTCCTGGTGGACTGGGAAGCCGCCGAAATGCCGGTGGGACGAGATCGGGAGCGATGCGTCCCATCGTGGCCGCAGTGTTGGTAAGGCTCACCACGTCGCTGAAGATTTCTGACGGTAGGTAGTTGAGGACTTGCGGGTGGTGGTGCAAAAGTTCAAGAAGATGAGTGACTGCACGGAACCGCCGGCTGAGGTCATCGGCGCGAGCCGCAGCGCGTACCGCCCTCAAGTGAGGTTCGAACAATCCGGTCAGCAGGTCTGCGGTGAAGCCGCGATTCGTGAAGGGCAGCTCGTCCCACGCGCCAGGTCGTAGTTCAGGCGCTGGTTCCAGGGGGTTTGCGTATACGCTGTCCTCGAGGGCATCAGGTAGGACGTTGGCGAGCCGGTTGATCAGCGGCGCAGCATCCGTGAGCTGCTCGGCGAAAACGGCGTGCTGGTGCCGCTGCTGGCGCGCTGACCGAGGGTCGCGCTCACTGGCGCCGGCGGCATGGACTGCCTGCAGCCGCAGGTACCGTTGCTCCGCTGCCTGGCGGCTACCCAGCGACAGCTGCTGGGCGATCTTCGCCCAGCTCAGTCCGGCGCGCCGAGCTTGGGTCAGCAAGCCCAGTTCGATCTCGTCGAGCTGGTGTCGCGCCAACGGAACTAGTGTCAAGGCAGTCTCCAGCTCGGGGGCGTGCACCGCATCGACGAGGCCGTCAGGCGGATCGGAGATTTGATGCAGCAGCTGCGTGAGCTTGCCCGGCCGGTTGGCGAACCGGCGGGCACCGATCGAACGAGCGAGGTCTGCGGCTCGGCGCAGCAGGCCATCGACATCAAGAACGCTTCCCGCCATAGGTGACACACCTCCGATGTCAACGTCACGTTGACTTATTTGGTCAACATACCATTGACCTGCCACTCTTTTGGAGTAGTCGTTTGTTGTAAGCAGATACTTGACATGTGTCAACTGCGGCTTGGGCACCATGGCTCTGATCTGCGACGACTGCGTTCTGTGTTCGCGAAGTGTCTGTACTGTTACTTTGTAACGGCTAGGAACTGCCGGAAAGGTGACCTGGGTCACGTCGCCAGGTTTGCTGGTCCCTGTCACCCTAATCGCGTACACCTCAGCGACCATTCGGACGATCCGCTGGTAAGGCGGCTCGACCGATGGGAGAAGAGAAAATGCCCGCCGTGTGCACGCTGGGATGCGTGACTCGACGGGCACTTCCTCGGCGAATTACCTAGCGGTGGCGCTGCAATCGCCATAGAGCCGCTAGACCCAGCAGTGCACGCGAGGCCCTGGCGACCCACGTCAGGGCCTCGTTGTGTGAGGCCTCAGCACACAGGTCCACCGCGATGGCGGCAGCCTGTGCGACGCGGATCGCGCGCAGCACGCGGTCCTGATCTCGAGCATCCCGTCCCTCGTCACTGCTGGCTGGAGCGAGAGGCGGGTCGGGCGGTTCACTCATGAAATGTGACGCCCTCCTTTCCGGGGGAGAGCGTGAACCGAGATGTCCACGCCGCGGCGGAGAACATCTCCACCCGGAACGTCGGGGCGTCACACCTACAGGTGATCCGCTGCACGAGCACACTACCTGGCTCCGGTGACGCACGGCACGCGCCGACACCTCTTTCGTGTGTCGTGTGCGATGTCCGGCATCAAACCTGCGCCGAACGGAAGGTGGGAATATTACCTGCATCACATACCGGCTGGTTTCGCAGGAAAGAGCTTCTGGCCTGCGAAAAGTTGGGCTCTCGACACGCGAGGTGACATCGCTGTCATTATGAGCCAGGCGGCGATAGATGATCTTTGCTGACCGGCCCTGCTGTTACGGAGGGTGACGTCTCCTCTTCTAGAGGGCTGGTAGCTGTCACGTTCAGGTCATCAACAGCGTGCATCGGCGCATCATCATTGGAGGGAGCCACCGTTGGTGATGCACGCGCGTATGCACGTGCGAGGATGGGTCTGTGGGCATATGGAGACCGCGAACGGCGCAGCGACTCTTCTGGTTCCCAGATCGTGACCGAAAGCGACGGGAGGCCGATCGGTAGCGGTCAACGGCAGTCAACTTCGATCCTGTTCGTGCTGGAGTCATGAGTCGTTAACTCCTTGCGTCTGGGGCGGATGCGCAGTTCCGCGCCTCGTGGGGAGCTAGCAGACTTCTTGTCGAGCCGGTACGCCGGGCTGAAGGGTGATCGCGGCATTCTTGAATTGTTTGAAGCGTTGGAAGTATACTCTGTGGATTGTGACCGGTCGACGCGGTAAATCGATTGCGACTGGCGATGTGATTGTCTCGCCGGTGCCCTCCGTTGGCGCGGTGGTCTCGGGGATCGGCATATCGGCATCTTGCAAATCGGTCACACTAGGATCATTATCACGTGCTTGGCGATTGTTGCGTACCACTTGGCATCGTGGGCTGTTCGTAGTGAAACTGTGTCCCGATGCTCGACGGTGAGGCGGGTAGTCAGGCCCGAGGCGCGCGGGGCCGATGTGGTGACCTGCGGAATCTTGCCTACGGGTAGTTCAAGCGCTGAAGGTTGCACGTGTTCTACGAGCTTGACTGTTACTCTCTGTCATCCGGCATCGATGTGGTCTGCGTCGCCGGGCAGCGGTTCTGCGAGCCGCCGCCCAGGCAACTTGCGATTCAATGGCTTCGTCGGGGGCATGCCACGCTGCCTCTCCAGCGGGCGATATTGCGTGATGCGACGTTGCCCGCTGAGATGCCCAGCGCCTCCGCCGTCTCGTTCGCCGAGAGGCTGACGACGACCCGCAGCGACAGGATTGCCTGGTGCAGCGGCGGCAGCTACGTCATCGGCTGCCGAGTCGGGCGTAGTAAGGGCGACGCGAGTCTGGAGGCATGACAAGGGTCACAACACGCCGATATGTCTGCGCTGACCTGCGCACTTTCAGGGATAAGCATGTTGTAAATGGGTAGGCATGCGTAAGCCGCCTGCCAACTACAAGCGCGTGGTCGCCGCGGTCCGGCGGATCACGAATCCGGCGCCGGGCGCGCGTGAGAACCCGTCAGAGATCTGCCCGCGGTTCACCGGCGGGCGCCTGCCAGTCGATGAGAGGTCGACGAACGGGCACCCGCCGGGAGATCTGTCTGCACCTGATGTCGATGGTCCGCAGACAGCTCCGGTCGTACGACGCGCTGTTGGGCCACTGCCGCTACGCCTGGCCGGAAGACTGATCGTCGCGCGCCGGCGGGTGAATCATCTGTACGTTCGAGACGCCACCCTGGTTCAAACAGTCCTCGGCGAGATCGTGCACGTGCCAGAAGAAGTCCACCGCGGCCGCCAGAGCGTTCACAGTCGTTTCGACGGGCGTGTACCGGTGAAGAGGAATCGAGACACCGTCGTAGTCGTAACTCAGGTTGTCTGCCGTCAGGATCGTGAGCGGCGTGTCGCCTCTCCACTCGATCCCGACCGAACGTCGTATTCGTCGTTGCTTGTCGCTTCCGCGGTCGTGCGTATGAGTGCCATCAAGTCTGCGATCGCACACTCGATAGCGGCCGATCTGATCTGTCCGCCTTCGAGACGTTCGTCGCCACGCGTCCGGTGCCCACCGACTGCGGCTTCGAGAGTCACCGAGCCATCGTGGTGGATGCTGATCCACGATTCCTTCCAGGCAGAACGGTCCTCCGTCGCAGTGTTCACCGCGACCCATCGGCGCAAGCCGGGGCGAGGGTTGAGCCGGTCGACGCTCTCCAGCGGGTGAATCCCACTTCTCGCCGCATACACCAAGGCCAAACCCTCAGTCTTTGACAGAACCTGCCGAGCGTCGTCGCGAGTGATACGCGTCCGGAGAGTCGGTACACGCGGGTGCGCAACCGCGATCAGCCACGCCCGCGTCTCACTGGCACGACCGGTAGCAGCGTCAGTAAACAGGGCATCAAGCGCTTCAGTCGCGTGCCGGCGCTCGTCAAACCGAGCTCGGTACATGGCCTCGATCTGGCGCTCCTTCATCCACACGGTGTCGGAGTCGTTGCGAATCGGCGCGCCGAAGTACTCGTTCTTGTAGATCAGATGCGGCCCGTCGACGCTGGTAGGGACCTCTACGATCACAGCCCGTTCGCCGTCCGTGCCGAGGCGGTGCACGTTCAGACCGAAGACCGGCGGAGAGATCGCGGTGATCGCCACACTACGCAGTGAACGCTCGTAGGTCTCGTCAAAATCACCCACGTCGACCCGGCCGACCGCCGCCTTCTGCGACTCGCGCACGCCGAACACGATCACACCGCCACCGCTGTTAGCCATCGCCGCAACGTCCTTAGGGAAGTCGGTCTGCGCCATCCCCTTCGCCGGCGGCAGTTCGGACTTCCAGTCGAGGTCACGGGACTCCACGGCTCCCAAAGCAACGGCTCGGTTGAGGAGATCGTCGTTCAGCGGCCCGGGATCAGCCCCGACTGCACGATGAAGAGCTGTGAAGGTCATTCGGCAAGAGTAGGGACGAGGCCTGACGAGAGACCGGTTTGACCACGGCGAGTCCTTGACGACGGTCGTGGATGGAGGGCTGGTCCTCGCGCTTCCGCAAGGGGTTACGACCCGGCCGGATGGTCGCGGCACCGGGCCCCTGCTGGCGGTACGCAAGTTCGACAGACAGGCTGTCCGCGTGACCGTGTCGTTGCCTGTCTCCGCCGGGGCGTGTTGCAAGTCGCGCGAGAGTTGCAACTGTGGTGCATGGAGATTGAGTTGGCGGACGCGGTGACCTCGGTGGACGAGCTGATGGCGGCCGCGGCGCGGCGTCAACCGTTACAACGCCGCTCAGCGTACCGGTGCAATACATGAATTCGCTGTCGCGCTATTCCGGTCGCGCAGGGCACAGGGGCGGCGGTACGGGAGTGGTACTCCAGGGTCCTGCGGTGCGGCCTGTCCCGGCTACAGCGCCCTAACGTCCCATTTGGCCCTTGAGCGAGCGCGTCTGGCAACCTCAGCAGGGCCGCTTGACCTTCAAAACGACTTCGGCGCTCGTAAGTGCCGTTGTCAGTCTCGATTCGCACAACCAGCGCCAAAGATCCAGCGGGCTTGAGCGGCGTGGCCCGTAGCAGACGTAGTAGGTGATCTTCGTCGGATCCGAGAGTGAGCGGCAGGAGGCGCTCGCCGAGCTGGACCGAGTCCAGGGCGGCCGAAGCTCGGCGGCGCCTGCTAAGTGCGGCTCGGCGGAGATCGTGGACTTTATTGGCCCGAATGGGTGGTCTTTCGCGCTGCGCTCCGCAGGTTTCTGCAGCTCAGATACCTAAGAGTGAGTCTCTACGGTCGCTACCTCTCTTTCGACAGGTAGTTGCCGCCGCCGCCGGACGCGGCCATCTCGCCGGGCCGAGGGGCGTCCGACCGGCACTCCGGCGTCCCCGTGCCCGGCTCGGCGGGCCACACGCAGAACGCCTGGTTGAAGTTCACCGGGTACGCGCCCGGCACCTCGAGCATCCGCGCGTACGGCAACGTCGTCTCGATGAACTGGACGTCCGGCTGCGGCCAGCCCGCCGCCGGCGGGACTCCGCCCGTCACCGACGCGTTGTCGTTGTCCGGGAAGCCGCCGCGCCAGGCTCCCGCCCAGCGCTCGATGTCGAAGCGGCCCGGGCGGCCCTGGCTGATCGTCATGACGACGTCCGGCCGCCGGGCGCGGTCGCGCAACGCCGTTCCGTACGCCGCTTCGACGATCCCGGCGTCGAAGTACCCCCACACCACCGGGAAGCTGACCGCCTGCACCACCGCCGGGCCGGACGGCGTGTCCAGGACGCGCCCGTCCAGCTGCAGCGCCGACGCCCCCGCCGGGTTCGAGATCGTCAGGCCCGGCCCGTTCAGCTGGAACGGGTCGAACCCGCTCACCATGACCCGCCGCGTCGGCCCGGGCGGGAACCGGACGTCGTCGAGGCCGCGCGAGCCGCGGTCGAACGCCGTCAGCAGGGAAGCGCGGTCCCGTAAGAGGAACGACGGCGTCCACTGGCGGATCGCGCTGCTGAGCTGCAACCGCGCCCAGTACAGGGGCCGGTTGTCGAAGCGGTCCCACGCGCCGAGGTCCGGGCGGCGGCCCTGCGCGCGGTCGACGGTCGTCCGCCACAACCGGTCGCCGGCCTGCGTGACGACGCGCTCGGCCCGGCGCGGGGTCCGGGCCGCGCACAGGTCGTGCTTCACCTCCGCGACGAAGGGGTCGAGCCCGGCCAGCCGGACCAGTTCGGGCCCGACCGCGGGGCCACCGGACGGCAGGGAAGCGCTCAGGCGCTGTTCCTCGACGGTCAGCGGAACCGCCGGGTCGAAGCAGGCGGGAGTGGCCGCGGCGGCCACCGTGGGGAAGGTGAACAGGGGGACGGCGGCGAGCAGGGGGAGCAGAGCGGACAGGCGCACGGGTTTCCCTCCACGTCGTGGGTGACGCGGTCGAGTCTTCCGCCGACCGCGCCACCCGCGTAACCCGCGGAAGTCGGGGATCAGCCGGTCGCGAGGACCTTCAACCGCGTGATGTCCGCGCTGAACGTGTCCTGGTCGATCGGCGAGGAGCTGTACTGCCAGAACGTGTAGAAGCCCCAGTTGTACGGCAGTGTTCCGACCGTCGACGCGTACCGCGCCACCCACAGGGGGTTCGTCGAGCTGAAGTCGCCCGTGTTGCCGGTGCACTGGCTCCACCAGCTCGTCGCCGTGTAGATCACCGGCCAGCGGGTCGTCTTCGCGTGGTACTCGTCGCTGAACGCCTTGATCCACGCCACCATCTGCGCCGGCGTCTTGCCGTAGCAGGCGTTGTTCGGGCCCCACTCGATGTCGAGCGTGCCGGGGAGCGTCTTGCCGTCCTTCGACCAGCCGCCGCCGTGGGCGACGAAGTAGTCGGCCTGGGCCGCGCCGCCCGAGGTGTCCGGGCGGCCGTAGTGGTACGCGCCGCGGATCATGCCGACGTTGTACGAACCCGTGTACTGCTGGCTGAAGTAGGCATTCTGGTAGCCCGTGCCCTCGGTCGCCTTGACGTAGGCGAACTTCTTGCCCGCGCTCCAGTAGGACGCCCAGTTGACGTTGCCCTGGTAAGCGCTTACATCGATGCCGGGCACACTCGCGTCCACCGACATCGGCGCGAGCCCGGCCGGCGCGACGCCGTCGTGGGCGCGGATCGCCGCGCCCATCTCGTGGTTGTCCTGGTCGGGCGGGGCCGGCGCCGCCGAGGCGCCGGGTGCGGTCACGGCCAGCAGGGAGGCCGAGACCGCGACAGCGGCGCCGAACAGGCGGCGCCACTTCCGGGGAGCAGTCATTTTCGGTTGTTCCTTTCGGTTGCCCTCGCGATGCGCGGTGTGCAGGCCGCGCCGCACGATTCTGTTACAGCGAGGGCGCCAGCGTCACTGCTCCATGTGATTCAATTTCGCGAACCCCTGAAGCGTGTGAAAAGTTGACAATGCGGGCGAATCGCCGTGCCGGCTATGGTGAGCAAGCGCTCGTTCAGCATCGGAAGCGGAGGCGTGGCATGGCGGTGGACCCCCGAGGGGCGGACCTGAAGCGGTTGCTGGCCGAGGATCCCGGTGGTCCCGTCGTGATGCTGAACCTCCTGCGGTTCCGCGAAGGCGGCCGGGAGAGCTACGACCGGTACGCCGCGGCGCTCGAGGAAACCTTCCTCCCGCGGTACGGCGCGAAGGTGCTGTACGCCGGGAGCGGATCGACCTCGCTCGTCGCCGAACCGGGCCAGGACTGGGACGCCGTGCTGCTCGTGCGGTACCCGAGCCGGGAGGCGTTCAGCCGGATGGTCGCCGACCCGGAGTACCAGCAGGTCACCCGCCTGCGCACCGGAGCGCTGAGCGAAGCGGTGCTGCAGGCGACGATCCCGTGGCAGGACGCCTGAGCCGTCCTCACCGCCGGGGGTAGACGACGATCCGGGCGCCGCCCGCGGTGTCGCGTCCGAAGACGGCGACGTCGCCCCCGACGAAGTCCGGCGTGTGCGTGGTTTCGGGCAGGGGAGCGGCTTCGCCGGTGGCCAGGGTGACGGTCACCGGGACTTCGACGCCGCGGCCGCCGGTGGTTGTCGCGCGGGTCGCGCTCCCGTAGCCCGTTCCGTCCCGGTCGATCCCGGTCAGCCGGACGGCGCGCCGGGCGGCGGTCTGCCCGAGGCAGAGGCCCTTCTTCGCCGAGAGGTCGAACACGACGCTGCCGGCGAACACGTACCGGCCGTCGGCCGACAGACCCGGCTCGGTGTCGTCGTCGGCGTCGTAGGCGCACGGGGTGACGGCTTGGACCTGCCCGGTCCGGCCGTCGTGCAGGGCCCAGATCCGGTCGGGGCCGGTGCCGTCCGCGATCGGCCAGGCGGCCAGGACGGCTCGGCCGTCGGGGGATCCGACGATCTCGACCGTCTTCCCGCCTTCCTCCGCGCTCGCGCCCGCGGGCACGAAATCGCCGCTGAACCAGCCTTTCGGCGTCCAGAACGCGCCGAAGCCCGCCACGAGCGGGCCGCCCGGGGTCACGGCGACGACCTCGGCGCCCCGGTTGCAGTCCCCGACGAGCTGCTCGCAGGCCACCGGCGCCTGGATGGCCGCGCTCCCGGCGGTGTAGCTCGTCACCTGGCCGGTCGTGACGTCCGCGACGGCCACCGTGGTGCCCGTGCGCACCACGGCGGACCCGTCGGCCTGCACGAACTGCTCGTCGGCCTCCCCGGGAATCGCGATGTCCCGCAGCGGCGCCACCGCGTCGCCGCGGGAAGCGGTGTCGTAGACGGACAGGTGGGTGGACTCCTCCGGCGTGTTCAGCCCGTCGTCCTTCCCGGCGCCGGTGGTCGTCAGCACGGCGTACTCCTTGCCGTCCTCGGCCGCCACGAACACGAGCGCGTCGGTCTTGCCCTCCGGGCGGGGCACCGGCCGGCTGCTCCACCGGCTCGCCCCGGTCCTCGCGTCGCGGGCCACGATCCGCGAGGCCCCGTGCTCTTCGGTGCGCAGCAGGACCAGGCCCGCGCGCGGCGCCACGGCCGGGCGGCCGAACCCGGTGCCCTCCGGGGTTTCCGCGACCGTCCAGCCGCGGGTGTTGTCGAAGGCCGGCGGGACCTCTTCGCGCGGCGCCGCAGGTGCGGACGACGCCGGTGCGGCACCCGGTGCGGGCGGCTCCGCGCCACAGCCGGCGAGCGCGGCGGCCAGCACGGCCGCGGCCGGCGGGAGCTTCAGCATCGACATGCGCACAGGTTCTCTCCGTCATGATCGTTTCGGGCGGGGCTCGTCGGACGGCGGGAACCGCGATCCGGTTCCGGGCCCCCTCCAACTAAGCATACGAACGGTCGTATTGTCTGCCCTAAGTCGGTTGGCGTCTTGAAGCCGTCCGGGGCAAGGGGCAGACTCGCCCGCATGCCCGCGCACTGGAGCCGCACCACGCTCGTCCTGGCCGCCGCCGTCGCGCTCACCGCCGGGGCGGCCGCGCCCGCCGTCGCCGCGACGCCCACGCCGAAATCGCCGGTCGCGGTCGGCTTCGGGGGCGCCGTGGCCAGCATCGACGCCGATGCCACCGCGATCGGCACGAAGGTCCTGCGCGACGGCGGGAACGCCGTCGACGCGGCCGTCGCGGTCGCGGCCGCGCTCGGGGTCACCGATCCGTTCTCCGCCGGGGTCGGCGGCGGTGGGTTCTTCGTCTACTACGACGCGAAGACCCACCGGGTGCACACCCTGGACGGCCGCGAGACCGCGCCGAAGACCGCCGGCGAGAACCTGTTCGTCGAGAACGGCCAGCCGCTGCCGTTCGCCGACGCCGTCACCAGCGGACTGAGCGTCGGCGTGCCCGGCACGCCCGCCACCTGGTCCGAGGCGCTGCGCAAGTGGGGGACGCGGTCGCTGGCGAAGACGCTGCAGCCCGCGGAGAACCTGGCGCGCACCGGGTTCGTCGTCGACCAGACGTTCCAGACGCAGATCGCGAACAACGCCGCGCGGTTCTCCGCGTTCCCCTCGACGCGGTCGCTGTACCTGCCGGGCGGCGCGCCGCCGTCGCCCGGGACGGTCTTCAAGAACCCCGACCTGGCCGCGACGTACGCGCAGCTCGAACGCGACGGCGTCGGCGCCCTCTACACCGGCCCGATCGGCGCGGACGTCGCCAAGACCGTGCAGAAGCCGCCGGTCGACCCGGCCTCGACGCTCAACGTCCGGCCCGGGAAGCTCACCACCGCCGATCTCGCCGCCTACGACGTGATCGAGCGCCGTCCGACGCACGCGACCTACCGCGGGCTGGACGTCTACGGCATGCCGGCGCCGTCGTCGGGCGGCCTCACGGTCGGCGAGGCGCTCAACATCCTCGAGAACTTCGACCTCAAGCACGCGAGCAAGGCCGACTACCTGCAGTACTTCCTCGAGTCGACCCGGTTCGCCTTCGCCGACCGCAACCGCTGGATCGGCGACCCGGCGTTCGTCGACGTCCCCGACCGGCAGCTGCTCAGCCAGCGCTTCGCCGACTCGCGGGCGTGCCTGATCTCGAAGGACAAGGCCGCGACCAGCCCGGTCGCGCCGGCCGACCCCCGCCACCCGGCGGCGTGCCGGGCCGGTGCCACCGCCGCGCCGACGCCGTACGAGGGCGAGAACACCACGCACCTCACGGTCGCCGACAAGTGGGGCAACGTCGTCGCGTACACGCTGACCATCGAGCAGGAGGGCGGCAGCGGCATCGTCGTCCCGGGCCGCGGCTTCCTGCTCAACAACGAGCTGACCGACTTCTCCTTCACCCCGGTGACGCCGGGCGTGCCCGACCCGAACCTGCCGGGCCCCGGCAAGCGGCCGCGCTCGTCGATGGCGCCGACGATCGTGCTGAAGGACGGCAAGCCGTTCTTCGCCGCCGGCTCGCCGGGCGGCGCGTCGATCATCACGACGGTGCTGCAGGTGCTGACCGGCCGCATCGACCGGGGCCTGTCGCTGGAGGACGCCATCGCGGCACCGCGCGCCTCGCAGCGCAACTCGGCGGCGGCCCAGGTGGAGCAGGCGTTCCTGGACCAGCCGGAGACGGCGGACCTGCGTGCCCGCGGCCAGGGCTTCTCGACGGCCCCGGCGGAGATCGGAGCGGCAACGGGAGTGGAGCGCCTCCGCGACGGCCGCTGGCTGGCGGCGGCAGAACCGGTGCGGCGAGGTCAGGGCGCGGCCCAGGTGGTGTGGCCCACGCACTGGTAGGGCTCAGGCTTCGAGGGCCCAGCGGATGTACGTCATCTTCGGCATGAAACCGGCCTTCTCGAACACTCCGGGGCCCCGGCGGGGCTCGCCGAGTCCACGGTGAGGCTCGCCTGGTCGTAGCCCTGCTGCGCCGCGGCCCGCAAGGCGTGCCCCCGGCGACCCCGCGCGGCCGGTGCTCCCGCAGAGTGCCGACGACCGTGAAGTGCGCGTCGCGGACGCCGGCGGCCTCGGTGTCCCCCGACATGGTCACCGCAGGCCGGCCGGAGTTCCGGCGGCGTCCCGGAACAGGACGCTGACTTCGGGCCGGAGGTCTGGTTGACGATCTTGTTCCGCTGGTCCGCGGGCATCGGCGCCGCGCCCCGATAGTCCGCGAACACCGCGTTGCGGCCTCCCCGCAGTCCTCGTCGGTGCGCTCCGACCACGGCTCGTCCACAGGCGCCGGGTCCCGAGTGGGTGCTCCATCCGCAAGAGGAGCGGGGCGTCCCTGGTCCAGCCTATCGGCGTCCCCCGACGAAAGGGCGGAAGACGGGCCGCCGGGAGCTTCCTGTCCACATCACGGCCGGGTTGTGGACAACCGCGGCGCGCCCGGCTGGAAGGGGCCTTCTAGACTCAGCCTCGATGTTCCAGCCACCTGAAACCCTGCTTCCGCCGGGGGTGGGCCGATGAAGCTCGTCTTCGCCGGCACCCCCGATCCGGCGGTCCCCGCCCTGCGCGCCCTGCTCGATTCCGGGCGGCACGAGGTCGTTGCCGTCGTCACCCGGCCCGATGCCCAGGCCGGGCGCGGGCGGCGCGTCGTCCGGTCGCCGGTCGGCGCCCTCGCCGACGAGCACGGCATCGAGGTCCTGACGCCCGCGCGCGCCGGTGACCCGGCCTTTCTCGCCCGGCTCACCGAGCTCGCGCCGGACGCCTGCCCGGTCGTCGCCTACGGGGCGCTGCTGCCGCAGGCCGCCCTCGACATCCCGCGGCTGGGCTGGGTCAACCTGCACTTCTCGCTGCTGCCGGCGTGGCGGGGCGCCGCGCCCGTGCAGGCCGCGATCCGGGCCGGGGACGAGATCACCGGCGCGTCGACCTTCCGGATCGTCAAGGAGCTGGACGCGGGGCCGGTCTACGGCGTCGTCACCGAGACGATCGGGGACACCGACACGGCGGGCGCCCTGCTCGGGCGGCTCGCGGAGTCCGGGGCCAAGCTGCTGCTGTCCACCATGGACGGTCTGGCCGACGGCAGCCTGGTCGCGCGGGAGCAGCCCGCCGAGGGCGTCAGCTACGCGCCGAAGGTGACGGTCGAGGACGCGCGGGTGTCCTTCGCCGACCCGGCCTCGGCGGTCGACCGGCAGATCCGGTCGGTCACCCCCGAGCCCGGCGCGTGGGCGGAGTTCCGCGGCGAACGGTTCAAGCTCGGCCCGGTCACGGTGCTCGACGAACCCGGCCCGCCGCCGGGCGAGATCGTGGTCGAACGCAAGCGGGTGCTGGTCGGGACGGCGACGAAGCCGTTGCGGCTCGGCGAGGTCCAGGCACCCGGCAAGAAACGGATGGCGGCCACCGACTGGGCGCGCGGTACGAGGATCGACCAGGGAGAGCGCCTCCGGTGAACGACCACAGGGAACGACGTCCGTCACGGCCGCAGCGCGGCCGGCCGGCACCGCGCAAGGAAGGGCCGCGCCGCCCGCCGGAGGTGGACCCGGCCCGGCAGGCCGCGTTCGACGTCCTGGCCGCGGTGCGGACGAAGGACGCCTACGCCAACCTGGTCCTGCCGGACCTGCTGCGCGAGCGGCGGATCACCGGCCGCGACGCGGCACTGGCCACCGAGCTGACGTACGGCACCTCGCGGGCCCAGGGCCTGCTCGACGCGATCATCGAATCGTGCGCCGAGCGGCCGCTGTCCAAGACCGACCCCGCGGTGCTCGACGCGCTGCGCCTCGGCGTCTACCAGCTGCTGCGCACGCGCATCCCCGAGCACGCCGCCGTGACGTCCACTGTGGACATGGTCCGCGCGGAAGCCGGTTCGTGGGCCACCGGGTTCGCCAACGCCATCCTGCGCAAGGTGTCCGAAAAGGACGAGCAGACCTGGCTGGACGAGCTGGCGCCCGACGAGGGCACCGACCCGATCGGCGCCTTCGCGCTGCGCACCGCGCACCCGCGCTGGATCGCCCGGTCGTTCGCCGAAGCGCTGGGGGACAAGGGCGCCGAGCTGAAGGCCGCGCTCGAAGCCGACGACGCTCGGCCCGAGGTGCACCTGGTGGCCCGCCCCGGCGAGATCAGCGCCGACGAGCTCGCCGCGATCACCGGCGGCGACCCGGCGCCGTACTCGCCCTACGGCGTCCGCCTGCCCGCCGGGGCCGGCGACCCGGGCGACGTCGAGCCCGTCCGCGAGCGGCTGGCCGCGGTGCAGGACGAGGGCAGCCAGCTCTGCGCGATCGCCGTGACGAAGGTGCCCCTCGAGGGCCCGGACGAGCGCTGGCTCGACCTGTGCGCCGGCCCCGGCGGCAAGGCGACGCTGCTCGGCGCGCTGGCGGCGCTGAGCGGGGCGACCGTCGACGCCGTGGAGAAGGCGCCGCACCGCGCGAAGCTCGTCGAGAAGGCCACGACCGGCCTGCCGGTGAAGGTGCACGTGGGCGACGGCCGCGAGAGCGGTCTCGAACCGGGCTACGACCGGATCCTGGTCGACGCGCCGTGCAGCGGGCTCGGCGCGCTGCGGCGGCGGCCGGAGGCGCGCTGGCGGCGTCAGCCGTCCGACGTCGCCGACCTCACGAAGCTGCAGGGCGAGCTGATCACCGCGGCCTACGCCCTGCTGCGGCCGGGTGGCGCGCTCACCTACGTCGTCTGCTCGCCGCACCTCGCCGAAACCGAGGGCGTCTTCGCGGAGACGGCGCGGCGGCTGACGGGCGAGGTGCTGGACGCGCGCGCGTTCTTCCCCGACGTCCCGCAGCTCGGCGACGGGCCGTACGTGCAGCTGTGGCCGCACCGCCACGGCACGGATGCGATGTTCTGCGCCGTGCTGCGCAAACCGTGAGAGATCTCGGGCTGGTCGCCGGCTCGTGCGGCGGGCTGGACGTCCGGTTCGCCGCCGAGCTGGTGAAACCCGCCGCGGCCCGCGGCTGGCGCCCGGCGATCACGCTCACGCCGACGGCGATGCGCTGGCTCGAGGAGACCGGCGGGCTCGACGACGTCGCCGCGAGCACCGACCTGCCGGTCCGCAGCGTCTCCCGGCTGCCCGGCGAGCCGCGTCCCCACCCGGACCCGGAGGTGTTCCTCTTCGCCCCGGCGTCGGCCAACTCGGTCGCCAAGCTCGCCCTCGGGATCGCGGACAACCAGGCGCTGACCGTGCTCGGCGACGTCCTCGGCGCGCCGGGCATCACCATCGTCGTCGCCTACCAGATCCAGGACACCCGGGTGCACCACCCGGCGTGGCAGCGCCACCTCGACACCCTCGCGGGCGCCGGGGTGACGCTGCACCGCCTGGACGTCCGGCGGCCGTGGACCGAGGCCCTGGACCTACTGCCCTGAGCAGGCGGCCGCGTCGAAGGCGGCCGTCAGGTGCTGCCGCGCGCCGGGCGGCAGCGGGTCCTGGTTCGCCACGACCGTCACCCGGTGGTCGTGCGCGGCCACCCCGGACAGCGTCGAGAAACCGGGGATCGACCCGCCGTGCCCCCAGACGACGCCGCCGCACGACAGCGGGAGACTGCCGAGCCCGAGGCCGTAGCGGGACCCGGGGACACCCAGCTCGGCCGGGACCGTGCGCTTCATCTCCGCCAGCTGGGCCGGGCGCAGCAGCCGCCCGCCGAGGAGCGCGCCGTAGAACCGGTCGAGGTCGGACGGCGTGGTGACCAGCCCGCCCGCCGCCCCCGCGATCGTCGCGTCGAAGTCGCTGAAGTCCACCAGCTTCCCGCCGACCGGCGTGTAGCCGACGGCGTGCGGCACGGGCAGCTTCTCGTCGCCGCGGCGCGGCAGGTAGGTGCCGTGCAGGCCGAGCGGCCGGGTGATCCGGCGGCCGATCTCCCCGCTCAGCTCACGCCCGGTGACGCGGTCGGCGATCATCCCGGCCAGGACGTAGTTCGTGTTGGAGTACGACCACTGCGCGCCGGGTGCGAACAACGGCGGGTGCCGCAGCGCCATCGCCACCAGCTCGGCGGGTTCCGCGCCGCGGTGGCGCAGGGTTTCCGGGTCGACGCCGGCGAGGTTGTCGGTGTAGTTGTAGAGCCCGCTCGTGTGCTGCAGCAGCTGCCGCACGGTGATCCGGGTGTCCGGCAGGACCCCGGGCAGGTACCGCTCGACCGGCGCGTCCAGCTCCACCCGGCCTTCCCCCACCAGTTGCAGGACGACCGTGGCGACGAACGTCTTCGTGACGCTGCCCGCGCGGAACGAGCCGTCCCGCGGGAACGGCTTCCCGGTGGCCACGTCGCCGGTGCCGCTGCGCACCACCCGCGTCCGGCCGCCGTCCTGGATGACGGCTTCGGCGCCCGGCACGCCGTCCTGGGCGGTGAGGACCTCCAGACCGGCCCGGACCGGGTCGGTGGCGGCGAGCGCCGGTGCCGCGGTGGTGGCGGCGAGCAGCGCGACGAGCGTGCCGGTGGCGACGATCCGCTTGCCGCGTAAGGACTTTCGCATGAATGAACCCCCTGCTGTCTCGATCCCTCCACGCTAGGGGGCCGGGACACCCGGCGGGATGGGGCAGACCGCAGGATCTTCCTGGGGTAAACCCCACCCCGGCCGTCACCGGCCGGTGACGTGCCCCGGCCGGACGACCCCGGCTTCGTACGCGATGACCACGGCCTGGCTGCGATTGCCCGCGCCGAGCTTGGCGAAGATGTTGCCCACGTGGGTCTTCACGGTCTCGAGGCTGATCACCAGCGCCGCGGCGATGTCCTGGTTGGACAGCCCGGTGGCGATCAGCCGGAGCACTTCGGCTTCGCGCCGGGTGAGCGTCTTCGCCGCGCGCGTGTGCTTCCCGCCCGGGGGCCGGGCGCTCACCAGCCGCCGGATCGCCTCCGGGAACAGCAGCGACTCGCCGGCGGCGACGGTCCGCACGGCGTGCGCGATCTCCTCCTTGCGCGCCCGCTTGAGCAGGAAGCCGCTCGCCCCGGCCAGGAGGGCTTCGTGGACGTAGTCGTCGTTGTCGAACGTCGTGACGACGAGGATCTTCGGCGGTTCCCGGAGCGCCGCGACCAGCTGCCGGGTGGCCTCGATGCCGTCGGTGCCCGGCATCCGGACGTCCATCAGCACGACGTCCGGGCGGCTGCGGCGCACCTCGGGCAGCACCTCGGCGCCGTCGGCCGCCTCGCCGACCACCGGCAGGCCCTGCTGCTCCAGCAGGGCCCGCAGGCCGGTGCGGACCAGCGGCTCGTCGTCGGCCAGGAGCACGGTGGGCGTCACGCGCCCGCCCTCAGGGGAATGGTCGCGGACAGCCGCCACCGCTCGCCGTCCGGACCGGCGTCGAGCTCGCCGCGCAGGGCTTCGACGCGCTCGGCGAGCCCGGCCAGCCCGCGCCGCCCGGTCCGCGGCCGTTCGCCGGCCAGCGCGTTGACGACGGCGATCTCGAGGCGCTCCGGCCCGGCGGCCACCCGGACGTCCACCGCGCCCGGACCGGCGTGGCGCAGCGCGTTGGTGAGGCCTTCCTGGACGATCCGGTAGCCCTCGCGCGACGCGGTGGCCGGCAGCGCGGCGACCGGCCCGGTGACGGTCAGGCGGACGTCGAGCCCGGCTTCGCGGGCGCGGACGGCGAGGACGTCCACCTCGGCCAGCGTGCGCGTCGGCGCCTTCACCGCGGGTTCTTCGCGAAGCAGGCCGAGCACGTGGTCGAGGTCTTCGAGCGCGCCGCGGGAGGTCTCCTCGATCGTGCCGAGCGCGCGCCGGACCTGGGCCGGGTCCGTCTCGACCAGGGCCGCCGCGGCCGCCGCGTGGATGGTCGACGTCGTCAGCGTGTGCCCGATGGAGTCGTGCAGCTCGCGGGCCAGGCGGTTGCGCTGGGCGAGCACGGCCGCGTGGCGTTCGGCCAGTGCCGCGCGCTCCGCCGCGGACGGGCCCAGCAGCGCTTCCGCGCCGGCCCGGAAGGCCCGGGTCGCGGCGACCGTGACGACCATCGCGAACCCCAGCATGACCAGGGCGACCGGCAGCGTCCACGGCCCGGGGACGGTGGTCACGCCGAAGAACGAGAATTCGTCCTGGTCGCCGCGCAGCCACATCGCGACGGAGAAGACGCCGAAGAGCACGAGGCCGTCCACGACCACCACGAGGCCGCCGAACCCGGCGTGCAGGACCAGCCACGCCCCGGACCGCAGCCGGTCCGGCCAGCCGGGCCGCGCCCGGCCCGGCGACGGCAGCGACGTGCCCAGCAGGCCGTTCGCGGCGGCGACGCCGAACCGCCGCACCGGCCCCGAGAGCCCCAGCAGTCCCAGCAACACCGCCAGAGCGGTCAGGGCGAGCAGGACGCGCGGCCGTCCGGCCGGGCTCAGCAGGGTCCACGGCATCGCGAACGGCGCCACCGGGACGGTCAGCGCCGCACCCAGCACGGCGTAGGGGAGGCCGCGGTAACCACCGGGGCGCAGCAGTGAATTCACGAAACCGGACATGGCGGCGAGCCTAGGGCGGCGGGTGTGGCGGGGACCTCCCTCTGCGGAGCCAGATCCTGGTCACAACCGGTTAGTGAGCGTTAGCGCCGTCCTCCTACACTCGGCACGTGGCAGACCGACCTTTGATCGCACCCAGCATCCTCGCGGCGGACTTCGCCCGGCTCGGCGAGGAGATCGCCGCCGTGGCCGGCACCGGGGAGAACCGGGCCGACTGGGTCCACGTCGACGTCATGGACGCGCACTTCGTGCCCAACCTGACCCTCGGCCTGCCCGTGGCCAAGGCCCTGATCGACAGCACCGACCTGCCGATCGACTGCCACCTGATGATCGAGGACCCGGACCGCTGGGCGATCGGGTACGCCGAGGCCGGCGCCTACAACGTCACCGTGCACGCCGAGGCCGCGAAGGACCCGGTCTCGCTCGCGAAGAACCTGCGCGCGGCGGGCGCGAAGGCCGGCCTGTCGATCAAGCCCGGCACCGCGCTCGAGCCGTGGCTCGAGGCGCTCAAGCACTACGACACCCTGCTGGTGATGTCGGTCGAGCCGGGCTTCGGCGGGCAGTCGTTCATCGCCGACGTCCTGGCGAAGGTCCGCACGGCGCGCCGGCTGGTCGACACCGGGCACCTGAAGCTGCTCGTCGAGATCGACGGCGGGATCAACGCCGACACCATCGAGCAGGCCGCCGAGGCCGGGGTCGACTGCTTCGTCGCCGGGTCCGCCGTCTACGGCGCCGCCGACCCGGGCAAGGCGGTCGCCGCCCTGCGCGAGCAGGCGGCCCGCGTCCGGGCCGGCTGACGCTTGCGGCGGCACCGGAGAAGCCACCGGGCCGCGGCGGGTGTTGGATGGGAGGACCGGCTCACAAGGAGGCAGCGGACGTGTTCACCGGCATAGTCGAGGAGATCGGCGAGATCACCGCGGTCGAGCAGCTGACCGACGCGGCACGGCTGCGCGTGCGCGGCCCGCTGGTCACCAGCGACGCCGGGCACGGCGACTCGATCGCGGTCAGCGGCGTCTGCCTGACCGTCGTCGAGGTGGCCGGCGGCGAGTTCACCGTCGACGTCGTCCACGAGACGCTGCAGCGGTCCAGCCTGGCGAAGGTCGCCGTCGGCGACGCGGTCAACCTCGAGCGCGCGACCCCCGCGGGCGGCCGCCTCGGCGGGCACATCATGCAGGGCCACGTGGACGGCACCGGTGTCTTCCTGGCCCGCGACGCGAACGGCGTCACGTCGTTCGCGCTGCCGGGGCACCTGTCCCGGTACGTGGTCGAGAAGGGCTCGATCGCCGTCGACGGGGTTTCGCTGACCGTCGCCGCGATCAGCGACGACCAGTTCGCGGTGGCCCTGATCCCGACCACCCTGGCCGCGACGACCCTCGGCCGCCGCGAGGCAGGCGACCTGGTGAACCTCGAGGTCGACGTGGTCGCGAAGTACGTCGAGAAGCTGGCCGAGGCGCATATCCGCGACCAGGTGCACAATCGGGACGGCGGCACGGAGGAGCGGTCATGAGTGAGCCTGCGAACGAGCCCGAAGCGGGCTGGACACCCTGCGGCACCGGGGCGGTGTTCGACGCCGACGCCATCGAGCGGGCGATCGCGGACATCGCGGCGGGCCGTCCGGTCGTCGTGGTCGACGACGAAGACCGCGAGAACGAGGGCGACCTCATCTTCGCCGCCGAGAAGGCGACGCCGGAGCTGCTCGCCTTCATGGTGCGCTACACCTCGGGGTACGTCTGCGTGGCGCTGACCGAGGCCGAGGCGGACCGGCTGGACCTGCCGCCGATGTACCACACCAACCAGGACGCGCGGGGCACCGCGTACAGCGTCACGGTCGACGCCGCCGAGGGCATCAGCACCGGCATCTCCGCCGCCGACCGCGCGCACACGATCCGGCTGCTGGCCGACCCGGCGTCCACCGCGAAGGACTTCCGCCGTCCCGGGCACGTCGTGCCGCTGCGCGCGAAGGAGGGCGGCGTGCTGCGCCGTCCCGGGCACACCGAGGCGTCGGTCGACCTGGCCCGGATGGCCGGGCTCACCCCCGCCGGCGTGCTGTGCGAGATCGTGTCGCAGAAGGACGAAGGCGACATGGCGCGCCGCGACGAGCTCGAGGTCTTCGCCGCCGACCACGACCTGGCGATCATCACCATCGCCGACCTGATCGCCTACCGCCGCCGCACCGAGAAGCAGGTCGAGCGGGTCGCCGAGGCCCGCATCCCGCTGGCCGCGGGCACGTTCCGCGCGGTCGGCTACGACTCGCTGCTGGACGGCATCGAGCACGTCGCGTTCGTCTACGGCGAGATCGGCGACGGCCAGGACATCCTGGTGCGGGTGCACTCCGAGTGCCTGACCGGCGACGTCTTCGGCTCGTTGCGCTGCGACTGCGGCCCGCAGCTGGAGGCGGCGCTGGAAGCGGTGGCCGCCGAGGGCCGCGGCGTCGTGCTCTACATCCGCGGCCACGAGGGCCGCGGCATCGGCCTGCTGCACAAGCTGCAGGCCTACCAGCTGCAGGACGACGGCGCGGACACCGTCGACGCCAACCTGGCGCTCGGCGTCCCGGCCGACGCGCGCGACTACGGCACCGGCGCGCAGATCCTCTGCGACCTCGGCGTCCGCACCATGCGGCTGCTGTCGAACAACCCGGCCAAGCGGATCGGCCTCGAGGGCTACGGCCTGCGCGTCACCGGGCGGGTGCCGCTGCCGATCTCGCCGAACCCCGAGAACCTGCGCTACCTGCGGACCAAGCGCGACCGGATGGGCCACGACCTGGCCCAGCTGGAGCACTACGACCAGGTCGGCGCCGGCACCGAGCACCCCGACGGAGGAGCACTGTGAGCGGCGAAGGCCGTCCCGACGTCAAGCTGGACCTCTCCGACTGCAAGTCACTGAAGCTCGGCATCGTGTCCACCCGGTGGAACGCGGACATCACCGAGGTGCTGCTGGAGCGGGCCCTGGTAGCGGCCCGCGAGGCCGAGCTGGAGGACGAGCCGACGGTGGTCCGCGTGGCCGGCGCGATCGAGCTCCCGGTGGTGGCGCAGGCGCTGGCCCGCAACCACGACGCGGTCGTCGCGCTCGGCGTCGTGATCCGCGGCGGCACCCCGCACTTCGAGTACGTGTGCGACGCGGTGACGGCGGGCCTGACCCGGGTGGCGCTCGACGAGAGCACCCCGGTCGGCAACGGCGTCCTGACGTGCGACACGCAGGAGCAGGCCCTCGACCGGTCGGGCCGTCCGGGTTCCAAGGAGGACAAGGGCTACGAGGCGACGGTCGCGGCGCTGGACTCCGCGCACGTGCTCCGCAGCCTGCGCCAGCCGTGGACCGAGCGGGGTTTCGTGTGAGCGTGGCTACTACCCTGGTCATCCGCCCGCGCCGCGCGCTGATCATGTGCAGCGTGCTGGCGGTGGCGCTGCTGGCGGTGTTCGTGGTGGTGGCGGTGCTGCTGCGCAACGGCGACACGGGCGTCCGCTTCCAGCGCTCCGACCAGGCGGCGATGGTCGGCATCGGGATCTTCCTGGCGTGCGGCGTGATGCTGTTCGCGATCGCCCGGGTGCGCGCCGACGCGGAGGGCATCGAGGTCCGCAACGTGCTGATGACCCGCCGGTTCGCGTGGACCGAGGTCCTGTCGGTGAGCTTCCCCGACGGCGCCTCGTGGGCCCGGCTGGAACTGCCGGACGACGAGTACCACGCGGTGATGGCGGTCCAGGCGGTGGACCGGGCCCGAGCGGTGGAGGCGGTCCGGGCCCTGCGGAAACTGCACCGCGCAGCCACCGGCGGCTGACGGCTGGCTGCGCGAGCGCCCGGACGGTGCCCGGTTGCCCGGCGGCGGTCGCCCGGTGGCCCGTGGCCGGTGGCCCGTGGCCGGTGGTCCGGTGGCCCCGTTCCCGGCCCGCGGGCGACGGTCCCGGCGCGGCGAGCGCAGGCCTGTACCCCCCGACGGCTGCCCTCAGAGGTCCAGGTCGACCACGATCGGGGCGTGGTCCGACGGGCCCTTCCCCTTCCGCGCGTTGCGGTCCACATAGGAATCCGTCACCGCGGACGTGAACTCCTCGTTCCCGTACACCAGGTCGATCCGCATCCCCTTGTTGTTGGGGAAGTTCCCGGCCCGGTAGTCCCAGTACGTGAACGGGTGGTCGTACTTCAGCGGCCGCGGGAAGACGTCCGACAGGCCCAGGTCCCGCAGGCGGGCCAGCGCGTCGCGCTCCGGCTTCGTGACGTGGGTCGACTCCGCGAACAGCGTGATGTCCCAGACGTCCGCGTCCGTCGGGGCCACGTTGAAGTCGCCCAGGACCGCGAACGGCCCCGAAGACACCTCCGACGCCACCAGCGACCGCAACGCCTCCAGCCACTCCAGCTTGTACGCGTAGTGCGGGTTGTCCGGCTCACGCCCGTTGGGCACGTACACCGACCACACCCGCACCCCACCACACGTCGCGCCGATCGCGCGGGCCTCCGATGCCCCGTCGAACTGCGGCTCGCCCGGCAGCCCGCGGACGACGTCCCACAAGCCGACCCGCGACACGATCCCGACGCCGTTCCAGCGCCCCAGCCCGTGCGCGGCCACCTCGTACCCCAGCGCCTCGATCTCGGCCGCCGGGAACGCCTCGGTCGTGTTCTTCAGCTCCTGCAGGCACAGCACGTCCGGTGCCGTCTCCTCCAGGAAGCCCAGCACCCGGGGCAGGCGGGGGATGATGGAGTTCACGTTCCAGGTGGCGATCCGCATGCCCGCGAGCATCCCACACGCCACCGACAAGAACGGGGCGGCGCCGCAGCGCCGCCCCGCCGAAGAAGGAACTCAGACGCCCGCGGTCGTCCGGATCCAGGAGCGGCTCGCCGCCACGCTCGCGTAGTTGTTCGTGCCGCGCGTGTTCGACCCGCTTTGGTTCTGGACCGTCGACGCGACGCCGACCTGCACGCCGTTCGCCACCTCCGGGCCGCCCGAGTCGCCCTTCCACGCCGAGCCGTTGACGCCGACGCTCTGGATCGCGCGGCCGCCGTAGGCGTCCGTCGAGCGGCCGGTCACCTGGACGTTCGCCGTCTTCAGCGACGTCGCCGGCGGGCCGGTCGGGGTGGTGCGGCCCCAGCCGTAGATCTGGTTGGTGCTGCCGGTCGCCGGGTCGGAGCCGCCCAGCGAGATCGGTGAGGCGCTCGTCGCCGACGCCAGGTGCAGCAGCGCGATGTCGCCGTTCGGGGACTCGTACTCGTTGTCGACGGCGATCTTCGTACCCGAGAGCAGCGTGTTGCTGCCGACCCGGACGTACATGCCCGAGCCGTCCTGGTCGAGGCAGTGCACCGCGGTCAGCACCCAGCGCGACGCGATGACCGTGCCCGAGCAGTTGAAGCCCTGGTAGTCGCGGCCGGGCGTGTTCACGTACACCTGGGCACCCCAGGAGACCGCCGGGGCGGTGGTGCCGCCGACGATGTTCGGCTGGACGCCCGCGGAGGCGACCGCGCCGCCGGCGAGGGTCAGCGCGACGGCAGCCGCGGAAGCTGCACCGAGAAGACGGAGAGAGGTCACGGCGGTGATCCTTTCGGAGGGGGACCGGAGCGGCCGGTCGGAAAGTAACCACCGGGTCACCGGCGCGGACACCGACGAAGGTCGGAAACGGACGAACGCCCTACTTACGGCGGGGGCGGCCGGGGGCGCGCGAGAACTGTCGGTGCCGCCCCATAGTCTTGACAACGTGGCTGACCCGACCACCTACCGTCCCTCGCCGGGGAGCATCCCGGATGCCCCTGGCGTGTACAAGTTCCGCGACGCGACCAAGCGGGTCATCTACGTCGGCAAGGCGAAAAGCCTGCGCAGCAGGCTGAACTCCTACTTCGCCGACCTCTCCGGCCTGCACCCGCGCACCCGGCAGATGGTCACCACCGCCGCGAGCGTCGAGTGGACGGTCGTGAGCACCGAGGTCGAGGCCCTCCAGCTCGAGTACAACTGGATCAAGGAGTTCGACCCGCGGTTCAACGTCCGCTACCGCGACGACAAGAGCTACCCCGTGCTCGCGGTGACGCTGAACGAGGAGTTCCCCCGCCTGCACGTCTACCGCGGCGCGCGCAAGAAGGGCGTGCGGTACTTCGGCCCGTACGCGCACGCGTGGGCCATCCGCGAGACGCTCGACCTGCTGCTGCGGGTGTTCCCGGCGCGCACCTGCTCGGCCGGCGTGTTCCGGCGCCACGGCCAGATCGGCCGTCCGTGCCTGCTCGGCTACATCGACAAGTGCTCGGCGCCGTGCGTGGGCCGGGTGTCGGCCGACGAGCACCGCGACATCGTCGAGGACTTCTGCGACTTCCTCGCGGGCAAGACCGACGCGATGATCCGGCGCCTGGAGAACGAGATGGCCGCCGCGTCGGCGGAGCTGGAGTTCGAGCGCGCCGCCCGGCTGCGCGACGACCTCGGCGCGCTGCGCCGCGCCATGGAGAAGCAGGCCGTCGTGTTCGGCGACGGCACGGACGCCGACGTCGTGGCGTTCGCCCACGACGACCTCGAAGCCGCGGTCCAGGTCTTCCACGTGCGCGGCGGCCGGGTCCGCGGCCAGCGCGGCTGGGTGATCGACAAGGCCGAGGAGATGGACGTCCCGGCGCTGGTCGACCACTTCCTCACCCAGTTCTACGGCGACGAAGCCGAGCTGGACGCCCGCGACGACGTCGACGCCGGGCCGGTGGTGCCGCGCGAGGTGCTGGTGCCCGAGCTGCCGGCGGACGCGGACGCGCTCGCGGAGTGGCTGACCGGCCTGCGCGGGTCGCGGGTGCAGCTGCGGGTGCCCCAGCGCGGCGACAAGAAGGCACTGGCGGAGACCGTCCAGCGCAACGCGGGGGAGGCGTTCACCCAGCACAAGCTGCGGCGGGCCGGCGACCTGACCGCGCGCTCGGCGGCGCTCACCGAGCTGCAGGAGTTCCTCGGCCTGGACACCGCGCCGCTGCGCATCGAGTGCATCGACATCAGCCACATCCAGGGCAGCGACGTCGTGGCGTCGCTCGTGGTCTTCGAAGACGGCCTCGCGCGCAAGTCCGAGTACCGCCGCTTCGCGCTGCGCGAGGCGGCCACCGAGGGTGACGTCGCCTCGATCGCCGAGGTCGTGCGGCGCCGGTTCTACCGCTACCTGAAGGAGACCGCCGAAGAGGCGGACTCGTCGAAGCCGGGCCTCGACCCGGAGACCGGCCGGCCGAAGAAGTTCGCCTACCCGCCGAACCTGCTGGTTGTCGACGGCGCGGGCCCCCAGGCCACGGCGGCCGCGGACGTGCTGGCCGAGCTCGGCATCACCGACATCTCGGTGGTGGGGCTGGCCAAGCGGCTCGAGGAGGTCTGGCTGCCCGCCGACCCGGACCCGGTGATCCTGCCCCGGACGTCGGAGGGGCTGTACCTGCTCCAGCGGCTGCGTGACGAGGCCCACCGGTTCGCCATCGCCTACCACCGCGAGAAGCGCTCCAAACGGCTGGTGACGTCCGAATTGGACAGTGTGCCCGGGCTGGGGCAGGCTCGCCGCACCGCGCTGATCAAGCATTTCGGCTCGGTGAAGAAGCTCAAGCAGGCCAGGGTCGAAGAGATCGAGGCGGTGCCCGGCTTCGGCAGGCGCACCGCGGAGGCCGTGGTCGCCGCGCTGGCCGGGGAGTCCGGTGCGGGCCCGAAAGCAGGGGAGTAAGGAACGACAGTGAGTGCGCAAGAGGAAATCCGCGGGTCCGGCATGGAGGTCGCGGTGGTGTCGGGGCTGTCCGGCGCGGGCCGCAGCACCGCGGCCAAGTGCCTGGAGGACCTGGGCTGGTTCGTCGTCGACAACCTGCCCCCGGAGCTGATCGCCACCATGGTGGAGCTGGGCGCGCAGGCGCGCGGCGCGATCACGAAGGTGGCGGTGGTGATGGACGTGCGCTCGCGCGCGTTCACCGACGACCTCGCCTCGGTGATCAAGGATCTCGACGCCCGCGGCTACAAGCCGCGCGTGCTGTTCCTGGAGGCGACCGACGCCGTGCTGGTGCGGCGGTTCGAGGCGGTCCGCCGCGGCCACCCGATGCAGGGTGACGGCCGGCTCGCCGACGGCATCACGGCGGAGCGGACGCTGCTGGAGCCGCTGCGCGAAGAGGCCGACCTGGTCCTCGACACGTCGTCGCTGTCGGTGCACGACCTGCGCGCCAAGATCGAGGACGCGTTCGGCTCGGAGGCGAGCACCCAGACCCGGGTCACCGTGCTGTCGTTCGGCTACAAGTACGGCCTGCCGATGGACGCCGACCTGGTGATGGACGTCCGGTTCCTGCCGAACCCGTTCTGGATCCCGGAGCTGCGCGAGCACACCGGGCTCGAGGGCGAGGTCCGCAACTACGTCCTCTCGCAGGAGGGGGCCGAGGAGTTCCTCGACCGCTACCACCAGCTGCTGCGGCTGATCGGCGCCGGCTACAAGCGCGAGGGCAAGCGGTACCTGACGCTGGCCGTCGGCTGCACCGGCGGCAAGCACCGCAGCGTGGCGCTGTCCGAAGAGCTCGCCCAGCGTCTGTCCAATGAGGACGGAATGGCCGTGAAGGTGGTGCACCGCGACCTTGGTCGTGAATAACGTGCGCGCGGTCGCCCTCGGGGGCGGCCACGGGCTGCACGCCACGTTGTCCGCGGTGCGGCGGGTGACCCCCGACGTCACGGCGATCGTGACCGTGGCCGACGACGGCGGATCGTCCGGCAGGCTCCGGCGCGAACTCGGGCTGCTGCCACCGGGCGACCTCCGGCAGGCCTTCGCCGCCTTCGCGGCGGAGGACGGCGGCACGCTGTGGGCCGAGGTCTTCCAGCACCGCTTCGGCGGCGACGGCGCGCTGGCCGGCCACGCGGTGGGGAACCTGCTGCTGGCCGGCCTGTTCGAGGTGCTCGGCGACCCGGTCGCCGCGCTCGACGAGGCCTGCCGCCTGATGGGCGTCTCGGGCCGGGTGCTGCCGATGTCGCCGGAGCCCCTGGAGATCGAGGGGGAGGTCAGCGGGCTCGACAGCGAGGACCCGGCGGCGCTGCGCACGATCCGCGGCCAGGTCGCCGTGGCCTCGACGCCGGGGCAGGTGCGGCGCGTGAGCCTGCACACGCCGGGCCGCCCGGGGCGCCCGCCGCAGGCGTGCGTGGAGGCGGTCGACGCGGTGCTCGCCGCCGACGTCGTGTTCCTCGGGCCGGGCTCGTGGTTCACCAGCGTCCTGCCGCACCTGCTCGTGCCCGGGCTGCACGACGCACTGGTGAACACGGCCGCCACGAAGGTGCTCGTGCTCAACCTTGTCCCCCAGCCGGGGGAAACCGCGGGATTCTCCCCGGAGCGGCACCTCGACGTACTCTTCGAACACGCGCCCGATCTGCGGGTCGACGCGGTGATCGCGGACCGCGATTCCGTCCCCGACCCGGCGAATCTCCGCCGCGCGGCGGAACGGCTGGGCGGGCACGCGCACCTGGGGGCGGTCGCCGACCCCGAAGTGGCGGGACGGCATGATCCTGATGCGCTCGCGCGGTGTTTGCGGGAGGCTCTCGGTCTCGGCAGGGGCGGGGAGCACGGGGGAGGAGCGAAAGGCAGGGAGGGGCAGTAATGGCGATGACCGCCGCGGTGAAGGACGAGCTGAGCCGGCTGGAGATCACGAAGATCGGGCCGCGCCGGGCGGAGGTCGCGTCGCTGCTTCGCTTCGCCGGCGGCCTGCACATCGTGGCCGGCCGGGTGGTCGTGGAGGCGGAGCTGGACACGGGCTCGGTCGCGCGACGGCTGCGCAAGGAGATCCACGAGCTGTACGGCCACCATTCGGACGTCCACGTCATCACCGCCAGCGGCGGCCTGCGCAAGGGCACCCGCTACGTCGTGCGCGTGGTGAAGGACGGTGAGGGCCTGGCCCGGCAGACCGGGCTGATCGACCAGCGCGGCCGCCCGGTGCGCGGGCTGCCCGCGGCCGTGGTCTCCGGCGGCGTGGCCGACGCGGAAGCGGCGTGGCGGGGCGCGTTCCTCGCGCACGGTTCCCTGACGGAACCGGGCCGCTCGTCGTCGCTCGAGGTGACCTGCCCCGGCCCGGAGGCGGCGCTGGCGCTCGTCGGCGCTGCGCGGCGGATGGGCATCCAGGCGAAGTCGCGCGAGGTCCGCGGGGCCGACCGGGTGGTCGTCCGCGACGGCGACGCGATCGGCGCGCTGCTGACCCGCCTGGGCGCGCACGCGAGCGTGCTGCAGTGGGAGGAACGCCGGATGCGCCGCGAGGTCCGCGCGACGGCGAACCGCCTGGCGAACTTCGACGACGCGAACCTGCGCCGCTCGGCCCGCGCGGCGGTGGCCGCGGCGGCCCGGGTGGAGCGCGCGCTGGAGATCCTCGGCGACACGGCCCCGGACCACCTCCTGGCGGCGGGCAAGCTCCGGCTGTCCAACCGGCAGGCGTCGCTGGAGGAGCTGGGCCAGCTGTCGGACCCGCAGATGACGAAGGACGCGGTCGCCGGCCGCATCCGCCGCCTGCTGGCGATGGCCGACAAGCGGGCGAAGGACCTGAACATCCCGGACACCGAGTCCGCGGTCACGCCCGAGATGCTCGAGGAAGAAGACGCCTGACGAGGTCCCGCAGCCACGGTTCGGCCATGGCGGGTTCGCGGCTCATGGTCCGCGCGAGCCGCTCCCGGACGGCCGGGGCGCGCCCGGCCTCGACGATCGCGACCGCTTCGGCCGGCGCCCGGCGGGTGTGGTCGTCGCGGGCGGGCGACCGGACGTCGCCGTCGGCCCAGAGGTCCCGGCCGAACGAGCGGGTCAGCTTCCGCCGGTGGCCGGCGAGGGAGCCGAACGCCCCCGGCTCGACGGAGACGTTCCGGATCGTCAGGTCCCGCGCCCACTCGACGTGCTGGTGCCACCGCCGGGTGTTCGGGCTGGTGCGGGTGCGCCGGGTCAGGCCGGTGATCCGGACCCGGCGGAGAACGGCCGGCCAGCCGGCGCGTTCGCCGCGGCGCAGTCGCGCAGGATGCCCCGCAGCTGCCCGAACGACCGGCCGGGACCCCCTTGCGAGCGCGGCGGGGCTCAGCCCGCGCGCAGCTGCGAGCACCTTCGCGGCGCAGTCGGTCAGCTCGCCGAGGAACCACAGGTCGGGCCCGGGGACGCCATCGAGCGGGGAGCCGAGGTGGCCGGGCCGCACGAGGTCCCACCGGAACGGCCGGTTCGGTTCGGGCACGGGTGGTCACTCCTCCGGTTCGCCGCGAGCCTGGAGCGCGCGGCCGCCGCCGGTCAGCCGGTTTTGCGCGTCGCGCCGTTAACGGGAGGCGCCACTTCGTAACACCCCGGTAGCACCCCCGCGCGACCGCCGAAACGCGGTGCCTCGAACCTCGAAGGCGATCGAGGGAAGGGGAAAGCATGCGCAACGCACGCCTGCAGGTGTCACCTGAGGTCGGCACCTGGCTCACCCGGCGCAGCAGCAAGGCGGGGGACCGGAGCACCGCGGACCTCGTCGCGGCCAAGCGCGGCACGACGGTCTCGGTGGTGATCCCGGCCCGGAACGAGGAAGCGACCGTCGGCGCGATCGTCACCGCGATCCGCGAAGAGCTCCACGAGCGGCACCGCCTGGTCGACGAAATCCTCGTCGTCGACAGCCACTCGACCGACGCCACCGCCGAGGTCGCCGTCGCGGCCGGCGCGCGGGTTGTCGCGCAGGACGCCGTCTTCCCCGCCCTCGACGGGCTGCAGGGCAAGGGCGAGGCCCTGTGGAAGGGCGTCGCGGCGACGACCGGTGACCTCGTCGTCTTCGTCGACGGCGACCTCTACGACTTCACCACCGACTACGTCACCGGGCTCCTCGGCCCGCTGCTCACCGACCCGTCGGTGGCCTACGTCAAGGGCTTCTACCACCGCCCGCTCAACGGCGCGGCGGGCAGCGAGCCGGAAGGCGGTGGCCGGGTCACCGAGCTCGTGGCGCGGCCGCTGCTCAACATGTTCTGGCCCGAGTTGTCCGGCTTCATCCAGCCGCTGGCCGGTGAGTACGCCGGCCGCCGCGAGGTGCTGGAGAGCATCCCGTTCGTCGTCAACTACGGCGTCGAGATCGGGCACCTCATCGACCTGCTGGAGCTGCGCGGGCTCGACGCGCTCGCGCAGGTCGACCTCGGCCACCGCGTGCACCGGCACCAGAGCACGCAGGCGCTGGGCCGGATGTCCGGGCAGATCATGCAGACGCTCTTCGACCGCCTGGAGCGGCACGGCCGCCTGGTCACGGCGATCCCGCCGGCGACGCTGCTCGCGCAGTTCCAGCGCGGGGCGTCGGCGGACGGCGTCGAGCGCGAACTCGTCCTGACCGACCTGACGTCGCCGCAGCGCCCGCCCCTGGACAGCCTGCCGGCGGCGATCCGGCCGGAGAACGCGCTGCAGCGCACCGCGTAGGTCACCCGGCGGGCGCGAGCGCGCGGGCGGGCTCCCACCCGGGCGGCCCGAACACGTACCCCGCGCGCTCGCGCCACGTCCGGGCCTCGCGCAGGTCGCGCAGGATCGAGCCGTACTCGTGGAAGCCGACCTTCAGCAGGTTGTGCGTGCCGATGTTCTTCGTCAGCCCGTACGTCGGCCGCTTGCCTTCGGGCACGAAGCTGCCGAACATCCGGTCCCAGACGATGAGGATGCCGCCGTAGTTCGCGTCGAGGTATTCGGCGTCGCTGCCGTGGTGGACGCGGTGGTGCGACGGGGTGTTGAAGACGTACTCGAACCAGCGCGGCAGCTTGCCGACCTTCTCGGTGTGCACGAAGAACTGGTAGACGAGGTCGATCGACAGGCCGGTCAGGATCATCCACGGCGGGATGCCGCCCAGCGCCAGCACCGACCAGAACGGCAGCTGGAAGTACGGGGTCCACTTCTGCCGCAGCGCCGTCGAGAAGTTGTAGTGCTCGCTCGAGTGGTGCACCTGGTGGCCGGCCCACAGCAGCCGCACGCGGTGGCTGGCCCGGTGGTAGGCGTAGAACACCAGTTCCTGGCCGAGCAGCATGAGCACCCACGTCCACCAGTCGCGCGGGTCGAGCCGCACGGGCGCGAGTTCGAACAGCGCCGCGAACACGACCAGCATCACCAGCCGGAACAGGGCGTTGACCCCGACGGCGACCGTGCCCATCAGCATGCTCGTCCGCGTGTCGGCGACGCTGTAGCCGACCACGTTGTCGTCGTGGCCGAGCACGTGCACCGCCACGATTTCGATCGCCACGAACAGCAGGAACACCGGAATCGCGAACAACACGGGGTCGCGCAGGTGCGCGAGGAACTGGGCCACGTCGCCTCCTTGATCTGACCGTACGGTAACTTACCCCAGGGTCACTTTACGCACGGTAGGCTCTCGGGCGTGACGGAGTCAAGGGCGGTCGGGACCAAGGGGATGCCCCGCGAGGAGCGCGAGGCCCAGCTCGTCGTGGCGGGCACCGAGGAGTTCGGCCGCGCCGGGTACTCGGGCGCGTCGATGGTCGAGATCGCGCGCCGGGTCGGGGTCACGAAGCCGTTGCTGTACCAGTACTTCGGCTCGAAGGACGGGCTCTACCTGGCCTGCCTGCACCGGGCGGGCGACCGCCTCACCGAGGGTGTCGCGACGACCATGGCCTCCGGCGGCGAGCCCGACCAGATGCCCCTGAAGGTGCTGTCCGCGATCTTCACGACGTTCGACCACGACCGGTACGCGTGGCGCCTGCTGCGCGACGCGACGGTCCCGGCCACGGGCGACATCGCCACGGCGGCCGCGGACTACCGGCGCCGCCTGGACGCCTTCGCCCTCCTCGGCGCGACGCAGCTGATGACCTCCCGCGGCCTGGCGGACCCGGTCGACATCGAGGCGATCGCCCAGGTCTGGACCGGCGTGGTCGACTCCCTGATCAGCTGGTGGATCGACCGCCCGGACGAAGACGCCACGGCGATGACGGCACGCTGCGCCCGCATCATGGACCGGCTCTTCGGCTGGTGACCCCGCCCGGCGTGCGCAGCTTCCGCGCGAAGCCGCTGGGTGAGCCACCGCGACTTCACGCGGGTCCGGGACGCCGGCCACGGGGCTCGGTGTGAGCCGTCGCCCAAGCTAGATGGGCGCGCCCGGCGCGCGAAGCCGCGAGGAGCCGCCGCCGGGTGACCCGCCGCGACTTCGGCCGGGTCCGGGGCGTCGGCCGCGAGTTCGGTGTGCGCCGCCGCCCGGGCTAGGTGACCCCGTCCGGCGCGGGCAGCTTCCGCGCGAAGCCGTGCCAGTACGCGGCGGCCGCGCTGCGCTGGCGGACGACCGCGTCGGGCGCGGGCGGCGCGGGCCAGAACTGCAGCAGGTAGCGCTCGGCACCGTCGCCGGAGTCCATGCCCGTGCCGCTGTAGCGGACGCGGTAGTCGCCCGGGGGCAGCTCCAGGTCCCACCAGTCCTCGCCGCCCCAGGTCACCAGCCTTGCCGGGCCCGCCGCGCGGAACGGCGCCTCGACGACGTCCTCCCCGCCGGCGTCGGGCGGCTCGGTCTCGTGCACCTCGGCGGTGAAGCCGACCTCACCGGTGTGCAGGCCGGTCAGCAGGAACAACGTCCCCGTCACGGCGGCGCCGCACAGCCCGTTGCGCTGACCGGCGAAGCACGCCGAAAGATCGCCTTCGAACGGCTCGCCGCCCTCGCTCTGGACGTAGATCTGTCCATAGTGGACGGGCACCTCGCCGTGGACCACGGTTCGCATGCCGGCCAGCATGGCAGAAAAGCACCGATGGTGCTTTTGTCCGTTATTCTGGGTACGGAGAGTGGCATCCGCAGATTGCCTCCCCGGACGGCGTAGCGAAACCGGCCTCGTTCGCGATTAATCAGGGAAGCCGTCCCGTCGAGAGGTGCCCGATGCCCGAACCCGCCACTCCCGTCCCGGCCGATCCCCGCCTCGCCGCGCGGTTCACCGAGGACCTGCTCGACGGCTGCCGGGTCCTGGCCAAGGACTACGGCTACCGGCCCGCCCAGTTCGAGCGCATGGTCCGCGAGCACGGCGGCGTCGAGGCGGCCCGCCTGCTGCTGCGCGGCGCCGGGACCGCCGGCGGGTTCACCGTGCTCTGGGAGAAGAACCAGCTCGGCCGCAGCTCGGAGGCGACCATGCTCCGCGCGGAGTACTCGGCGCTGTTCACCTCGGACGAGCTCCTGCTCGCCCGGCGGCGGCTGGAGGAACACGGCTTCGACGTCGACGCACACCTGCGCGGTCTCGCCGAACAGGGGTGAGGGCGGCAGGGGTGACCGGCGCCGCTCCGGTCACCCCTGCCGCGGCTTTCAGGCGGCCGCGCTGGACTTCCCGCGCAGCACGACGTTCGCCGCCGACGCGCCCTTGATCGCCGTCTCGATCTGGGCCATCGTCGAGGACGAGGTCAGGCCGGGAACCGTGGCGGTGGTCAGGGCGTAGAGCGTGAACGTGTACGGGTGGCTCGAACCGCCCGGGCAGGGGCCGAAGTACTTCTGCGCGTTCGCCCCGCTGCCCATCGCCTTCTGTTTCGCGCCGCCCTGGTTCGGGACGGTGTAACCCGCGCCGAGGCCTTCCGGCAGGGAGCGGGCCGACGCCGGGATGTCCCAGATCGCCCAGTGCAGCTTGTTGCCGCTGTTGGCGACGTCGGCGAACACGACGGCGTAGCCCTTGGCGCCCTCGGCGGCACCCCACGCGAGCGGCGGCGACGGGTCCTGGCCCGCCGTGCCGTCGCCGGCGCAGGTGTACTTGTCCGGGATGGTGGCGTTGTCGGCGAACGCGGAACTGGTCAGCTTGAACCCACCCGGCGTCGAGCCGCCGGGGAACTTCAGCCGCACGATCACGTTGTCCAGCACCGACGGCGTGCCGCCGTTCTTGTCGTTGTTCGTCGAGGTCAGCCACAGCCCGCCGTCCGGGGACTTCGTGACCGAGCGCAGGCGGCCCCAGCGGCCGGAGAACAGGGTCGACACCGTGCCGACGCCGGTGCCCGCCGCGTTGATCTGCGTGGCGAACATCTGCTGCCCGGTCACCCCGGCGATGTAGATCCAGTCGTTGACGATCTCCAGCCCGCTCGGCCCGGCCTGCGAGGTGGACCACGTCTTCTTCGGGGCGATGAAGCCGCTGCAGCTGCCCTGCGTGCCTTCGCAGCTCGGCCAGCCGAAGTTGCCGCCCTTCTGGATCAGGTTGAGCTCGTCCTGGCTGCTCTCGCCGAACTCCGCCGCCCACAGCTGGCCGCGGGAGTCCCAGGCCAGGCCCTGCGGGTTGCGGTGGCCGTAGCTCCAGACGTACCGGGCGTTGCCGCCGGTGGCGTAGAACGGGTTGTCGCCCGGCGCCGAGCCGTCGGGGTTCAGCCGGAGGATCTTCCCGTTGAGAGAGCTCTTGTTCTGCGCGTTGTCGCTGTTCTTCGCGTCGCCCACGGTGGCGTACAGCTTGCCGTCCGGGCCGAACTTGATCCGCCCGCCGTTGTGGTAGCGGTTCTTCGCGATCCCGGTGAGCACCGGCGTCGACGTCGAGGACAGCGTGGTGCCGTCGTAGGTCATCTTCACGATCCGGTTGTCGCCGGATGCCGTGTGGTACAGGTAGATCGCGTGGTCGGACGCCCAGTTCGGCGAGATCGCGAGGCCGAGGAGGCCGCCTTCGCCGGACGTGGTCACCGCACCGGGCACCTTGCCCAGCGTCGTCTTCTGGCCGGACGGCGTCACCAGCAGGATCTCGAACCGGTCCCGCTCGGTCACCAGCGCGTTGCCGTTCGGCAGGAAGTCCACCGACCAGCCGAGGTCGACCTTCGCGATGTCCTTGTCGTACTCGGGGATCCCGCCGCCGCCGGTCGCCGCGGTCTTCGCGGTGACGGCGTTGCTGGCGGCCGAGCTGTTGCCGTCGGGGTCCCGCGCCTTGACGGTGAAGGTGTAGGAGGTGTTCGGGCTGAGGCCCGTGACCGTCGTGCCCAGCGACGTCGTCGTGGCGACCTTCGTGGTGCCCTGGAAGACGTCGTAGCCCGCGACCGTGCCGCTGTTGTCCGTGGAAGCGTTCCACGCCAGGGAAACGCTGTTCGCCGTGACCCCGGTGGAGCGCAGGGAGCCCGGCACGCTGGGCGGGGTGGTGTCGTTGCTCGGCGGTGTGGTGAAGGTGACCACGTTGCTCTGCTGCGACGGGTTGCCCGCGGCGTCGAACGCGCCGACGGAGATGTCGTAGGCCGTGTTCGGGGTCAGGTTGTCCACGGTCGCCGTGGTGGTGGTCCCGTCGACGGTCTTGAGGATGTTGCCGCCGCGGTTGATCTCGTAGCGGACGACGCCGACGTTGTCGGTCGCGGCGGTCCAGCTGAAGGTCGCCGCGGTGGGCAGGATGTTGCTCGCCTTGAGGTTCGACGGCGGCGTCGGCGGTTCGGGATCGACCGGCGCGGTGAAGGTGTCGGTGAGCTTGTCCGCGTTCGGGCCGCCGTTGGCGGTGGTCGCGGTGGTGCGGACCTTGTTGACGCCGGCGGTCAGCTGCACGGTCGCGGTGACCGTCTTCCACGTCGTCCACGCGCCGGTGGCGGGGAAGTCGACGGTGCCCTTGTCGCCGCCGTCGACGGTGAGCTTCACCGGCCGGTTGTCGGTGGTTCCGTTGGCGTAGCGGAAGGTCAGCGTGTGCGTGCCCGCCTGGGCGGCGTTCACGGAGTATTCGACGTAGCTGCCGGCGACGTTGTCGAAGTTGACGAACCCGGTGCCGGAGTAGCCGGCGTGGTTCGATTCGACGGCGCCTTGGGAAACCACGGCGGATTCGGATTCGTAGTCGGTGTCCGCGGCGAAAGCGCTTACCGGGCTGACCGCGGTCAGGCCGAGCGCCGCGACGGCGGTACCGGCCAGGACCACGCGCCACGGTGGACGGGGTGCCACTGGGAGCCTCCTGCGTGGGTCGGGGGACAGGGGGTGACCGGGGCGGAACGGGACGGCGGACCACCGGAGTAATAGTTAGGAAAGTTTCCTATCTATGGGACAGATCACACACCCTCCGAGCGGGCCGTGTCAATACCGGACACGACGGCTCACCCACCGTGAAAATGCTTTCCCGCTGAGCGGGGCGGAGGCGCCCGGACGGCGCAGCGTCAGCCTGCTGCCACCGGCGTTTCGGCCGCCCAGTCGCGCGGGACGAGGAAGGCGGCCAGCTCCGCCTCCGCGCTCCCCGGCTCGGGCGTGCACCCCGACTCCCACCGCGCGAGCGGCGGCAGCGCCATGAGGATCGCTTCGGGGTCGGCCCGCCGCGCCGTCGCGGCGTCGCGGACGAGGGCGAACTCCACCGACCGGCCACGGCGGTGGAGCTGCCACTGGCGCTCGCGCTCGCCGTGGGGCAGGGACATCCGCCGCCGCACGATCGGGAGGTACGCGGGCGCGAGCGCGGCGATGCCCGCCGCGGTGAACGCGGCCGCGCGCCGCCAGCCGTCCGGGCCCGGCGGGCGCAGGTGGTCGAAGACGATGCCGCCGATCCCGCGCGGCTCGTCGCGGTGCGGCAGCCGGAAGTGGTCGTCGCAGGCCCGTTTCGCCTGCGCGTGGAACGCCGGGTCGAACGTGTCGCAGTAGTTCTTGAGGACCCGGTGGAAGTGCGTCGCGTCTTCGGCGAAGCCGTAGCACGGCGCCAGGTCCACGCTGCCGGCGAACCACCACGCGCTCCCGGATTCGCAGTACCGGAACTGGGCGTGGAAGGCCGGGACGTACGGGTTGCGCGGGTGGATCACCACCGCCAGCCCGGCCGTGAAGCGGTCGCCGTCGTCCACGGCCGTGGAGCGGACGCCGGCGCGTTCGAAGACGTCGCCGTTCTCCAGCAGCCGGGTCTGGCCCCCACTGCCTTCGGAGCGGCCGAAGCGGGCTCCGCCCAGCCGTTCCAGCTCGGCGACCAGCTCCCGCCGGCCGGAGTTCATCATCGCCTTGACGGCGTCGCGTCTGTCCCCTGAAGGCATGCCCCCACCCCCGGAGGCAGATTACCAGCGAACGGCGCTCAGCCGGCGATCTCGGCCCGCGCGATCACCTTGGTGATCTTCGCCCGGACGAGGGATTCCTCGGGGACGGCGTTGCGCTTGCCGTACTCCTCGGCCCGCTCGGCACCCATGTACCGGCCGCCCAGCTTCGTCGCCCACGCGAGCATCTCGTCGTGGTCGTGGGTGAGCCGCGCCTCCGCCGTGAACTGCACGTACGAGTACGGCGGCTCCTGGTCGTCGACGACCAGGGAGATCCGCGGGTCCCGGGCGATCGCCTTGCCCTTGAGGGTCTCGGTGCCGGTGGTGAAGACCAGCTCGTCACCGTCCGGGGTCTCGTCGAGCAGGAACCAGATCGGGGTGACGATCGCGGCTCCGCCGGCCCGGACCAGGCCGAGCTTGCCCGTCCGGGTGCCCTCGGAGGCGAACTTCCACCACTCTTCGCGGCTCATCTCACGCATGAGGGGGACGTTAACGCAAACGCTGCGACGCGTCAGCGTCACCTTTGAGGGTGGTGGTGGGGGCATCGATGGAGTCACCCGCGCGTGCGCAGACAGTGGCCGACTAGCCTGGCCTGCTGTGCGAGACGACGACAGGGCCGCCATGGGACTGGCCGACGAGGGGCTGACCCGCCGCCTCAAGGCGCTGGCCTGCACCGCGCCCCTGCACGACCTGGACGCGCGGAAGGCGAAGCTCGACTGGGCCGACGCCACGATCTACCAGATGGCCGAGATCGCGCTGCACACGATCGACCAGGTCACCATCGCCATGGACTTCGACACCGGCGCCGGCCACGACGAGGTCATCGACCGGCTGCTGCCCTTCATCGCCCAGCAGGCGCCGTCGCGGATGCCCGAGGAACACGTCCGCGTCGCCAAGTGGGTCCTGGACAACCTGATCAACGTCGGCACCACCGAACGCGGCTTCCGGCGCGTCTACGGCTCGGTGGGCCCGGGCGGCTACCAGCGGCGCCAGTTCGACTTCAAGCTGCTCGTCGAGCTGGCCGCCCGCGACGGCGAGGTCTACCTCCGCGCCACCGACGAGGCCATCAACGTCCTCGTCGGCGCCCTCGACACCGACGTCGAGTCCGCGCAGATCGCCGCCGAGGTCAAGCTCGAGAACCTCATCGCGCGGGGTCGTCTGGCCGACGCGAAGCTCGCCGCCGAGCAGGCCCGCTACCGGACCGTCCAGTACGGCGAAACCCTGCGCGCGAAGCTCGACGCCACCCGCCGCGACGTCCGCTCGGTCGACTGGGAACGCGAGGTCCCGGAACTCCTCGACAGCGCGCTGAGCCACATCGAGGCCCGGTTCCGCGCCGAGAACGCCATCCTCAAGAACATCACCACCGCCCGCGACGAAACCGAGGACCTCGACCGCAAGCGCCGCGCCGCCGAACTCGTCGACATCGTCGGCGACTGCATCCGCCGCCACACCCGCCTGCAGTCCCGGCTCGCCGACGCGGGCGCCGTCTTCCGCGCCGAACAGGACCGCCAGCAGTTCTCCGGCCCACCCCAGCGCGCCACGCTCGACCTCTTCGGCCAGCTCCTCGTCCCGACCCTCGGCCTGCCCCTGGCCGACGCCGTCGCCCCCGTCGAACACTTCTTCCACGCCGCCGCCGGAATCACCCCGCCGGTCGTGCCGTCCCTGTCGGCGCTCGTCTCCCTGCTGCTGCGCCCCGCCCCCGAACGCGACCAGCTCGTCGGGGAGATCCCCGAACCCGAGCTGATGCCCGCCGAGGTCACCGACAAGTTCGGCGACGACGTCTGGCGCGCCGCCGACGAACTCCTCGACCTGCCGGAGGTCCCGCGCCGGCTGTCCGGCCTCCTCGAAGAAGCCCGCCGCAGCCGCCAGCCCGGCCTCCCCGCCCTGGTCGCGCTGCGCGCGGTCCACGCCTACAGTCCCGGAGTCGGCGCCGCCCGGCGCCAAGGCGACCGGCAGGTGCTGGTCGCCGTCGACGACGGCACCCTCCTCGACGACCCGGACTTCGGCGGCGCCGACCTGCTGCTGTCCACCGCCGCCGTCGAGCGCGCCGACGAAGAAGAGAACGAGGAGGTCGCGTAATGGCGCTGTCCCACAGCAGCGTGGACGCCGAGGCCGCGGCCCGGCTCGTCGCCTTCGGCATGCGGCCGAAGCAGCTGCCCGCCCGCGACGTCGTCTACGGCGACCTCGTGCGCCGCTACGGCGAGGACAACGCGTTCAAGGCGCTCACCCACGCCGTCGCCGCCGGGCTCGGGCTGATGGTCCTCGAGGTCAACCAGCAGGCCGGCGCCGTGCTCGCGGCCACCGACGAGTCCGTCTTCGAGATCAAGATGGACTCCTACGCCCGGCAGGCCAAGATCCGCGAGCGCCGCGAGACCGAGAAGGTGCTGCACGGCCTGATCCACCTCGCCACCGCCGCGCTCGGCTACCCGCGTCCCGACGACCTCGCCAACGACACCTACATCGGCCGCGTCAGCGTCGAGCAGGTCGACGCGATGGTCCGCGAAGCCGCCCGCATGCTCGACGAACGCGCCGCCGCGGCCGAGGCCAACAACGACCCCCTGGCCGACGCGCCCGAGCTGGAACAGGCCTGGCGCGCCTACGCCCGCCGTCCCGCCGCCGCGGCCACCAAGGACGGCCGCCTCGCCGCCGACACCACCCGCGGCATGGTCAGCCGCGCCCTGCGGTTCCTCGCCGACCAGGGCTTCCTGGTCCCCGTGAGCGACGAGCAGGGCGGCACCTACCGGACCACGCCGCGCTACCAGATCCAGGTCCGCGAACTCGCCGCCGACGCCGCCTTCGACGACTTGCTCGCGCTCGACGTCGTGGCCGTCGCGAACGCCGGGGGCACGCTGCGCGCGACGTCTTCGGACACCCTGTAGTTGAGACCTGCTGTAGAGGGGAATCGATGTACGAGCTTTCGCGGGTCCGCCTGCACTCGGTGGGCCCGGCGGGTGCCCGCTACCAGGACGTCGTGCTCGACTTCAGCGGCGTCGGCGCCAAGATCACCGCGCCGCAGCAGGACGCGCTGTTCAGCGCCGGCATCCACGCGACCGGCCCGGCCGAGCTGCGCCGCCCGTCCCCGGCGAGCGTGCTGTTCCTCGAGAACGGCGGCGGCAAGTCCGTCCTCATCAAGCTGATCTTCTCGGTCATGCTGCCCGGCCGCCGCCAGGTCGTCGGCACCACCAGCACCAAGGTCCTGGAGAAGTTCGTCGCCGCCAAGGACGTCTCGCACGTCGTCCTGGAGTGGCTGCACGTCGAAAGCGGCCACCGGATCATCACCGGCAAGGTGTCGGAGTGGCGCGGGCACGTCGTGTCCGCCGACTCCGAGAACCTCGTCGACTCCTGGTACTGCTTCCGCCCGACCGCCGCGCTCGGCCTCGACTCCCTGCCGATGACGCAGGACGGCCGGCTGCTCACCATGTCCGGCTTCCACGACAAGCTCACCGCGGCCCAGCTGGCCGAACCCGAGCTGGAACTGTCGTGGACCCGCCGCCACCACGAGTGGACCGGCCGCCTGGACGGTCTGGGCCTCGACACCGAGCTGTTCCGGTACCAGCGTGCGATGAACGCGGGCGAAGGCGAGGCGGCGGACGCGTTCGCCTTCGGCACCGACGACGCGTTCGTCGAGTTCCTGCTGCGCGCGGTCATCTCCGAGGACGAGCCGAAGGACCTCGCCGAGGTCGTCGCGACCTACGCGCACAACCTGGCCCAGCGCGGGGACCTCCTCTCCGAACGGGACTTCGTCGCCGGCGCGCTGGAGCTGCTGGGTCCGCTGGCCGCCGAAGAAGGCGTCGCGGCGGAGTCGCGGAAGATCGCCGAAGCCGCGAAGGCCGACATGGCCGGGCTGGCCGGCCGGGTCGTCGCGCGCAACGAACTCGAGAACGCGCGGCTGTCCGGGCTCGAAGACCACGTCGGCGAGGTCAAGACGGCGGAGAAGCTCGCCGAGGGCGACCACCGGCGGCTCGCCGCGGCCGTCACCGAGCTGCGCCGGCTCGTCGCGGTGCTGCGCCTGGACGAGGCCCAGGAGGTCCGCAAGCGCGTCGACGCCGAACTCGCTTCGGCGAAGACCGAGGCCGAGGCCTGGCGCGAGACGGCGACGGTCCTCAACCAGCTGAACGCGGCCCGCAAGGCGAAGGACCTGCGGGAACTCGTGGGAAGCCGCGAGGAGAAGGCGCGCCCGGCGTTGCAGGCGCGCAACGACGCCGCCTCGGCGCTCGCCCGCGGGTTGCACGCCCTGGCGCAGGACGCCCAGCGTCAGGCGGACAAGGCCGAGGCGCACGCGGGCGCGTTGCGCGCCGAGGCGGAGAAGGCGCAGACCGAACGCGACGAAGCCGCGAACCTCGCGGCCGCCCGGCGCGCGGAGGCCCGCGGGCTGACCGCGCGGATCACCGAGCTGCGCGAGGAGGTCCAGAACGCCGTCCGCGCCGGGCTGCTGGCCTCGGGCGCCGACGTCGCCGAGGCTTCCCGCGCCGCCCGCAGCGCCGCCGAGGCGGCCACCGCCGAACTCGCGCGGCGGGAGCAGGAACTCGACCGCGTCGCGGCGGATCTCCAGGCGGCGCAACGGGCCGTGAACGAGGCGCACCAGCTCGCGGGGACCACCCAGGACCGCTTCGAACGCGCCACCGAGGACCTCGACCGCGCCCACCGCCGCACCGACGCGCTCGCCGCCGAAGGCCGCCTGGTCGAGCTGCTCGGCGCGGACGACGTCGCGTTGGAGAGCGACCTGCCGGTGCTGCTGGAACGGCTGCGCGAGGCGAGCGCGGCCGTCGAGAAGGAGCAGACCGCGCTGCGGATGGAGGAGTCCGCCGACGAGCGGGCCCTGGCCGCGCTGGGGTCCGGCGGGCTGCTGCCGCCGCCGGAGGACGTCCAGGCCGCCCTGGACGCGCTCGAGGAAGCCGGGATCACCGCGTGGTCGGGCTGGCGCTATTTGTCCAAACTGGACGCTTCGCGGCGCGCCGAGGTGCTGGAAAGCCTGCCGCAGCTGGTGTCCGGGGTGCTCCTGAACGACGCCGCGCACGCCGATCGCGCCCGCGAAGTCCTCACGAAGCGGCGGCTGCTGCCGAGCGCGATCATCGCCGTCGGCACCACCGAAGCGCTGCAGGCCGAGGTGCCCGCCGCGCCCGGCGTCGAGTTCCTCGTGCCGCCGAACCCCGCGATGTACGACGAGGAAGCCGCCGACGCCGAGCGCGAAGCCGTGGCGCGGCGGCACACCGAACGGCAGCGGCGCCTCGAAGCGTTGTCCGCCAAGCTGTCCGCGGACGGCGCGCTGACGTGGAAGCTCACGACGTGGCGCGAGGACTACCCGCCCGGCGCCATCGCGACCCTGGCCGAGCAGGCCCAGGCGGCCCGCACCGCGCGGGAGACCGCGCGGACCGCCCTGGAGCAGGCCGAGGCGGAATTCGCCCGGTTGAGCGAGAAAACGGCGTCACTGCGTGAGCGCGTCCCGGAGCTGCGGGCCGCCGCGGCCGAGGCGGAGGAACGCGCCCGGCGGCTCGGCGAGCTGGGCACCCGCAGCGCGCGGATCGCGGAGTGGACCGAAGAGGTCGAGCGCGCCACCGAGATCGCCGAGCGCGCCGACCTGCAGGCCGCCGACGCCGCGGGCCACGCCGCGCGGCTGCGCGCGCAGGCGGGGGAGGAGCAGCGCACCGCCGACGGCCACCGCCGGACCGCGACCACCGCGCGCGCCGAACTGGCCGAGGTGCCCGGAGCGGCCGACGCCGCCGACGGCTCGGCGCCGCCGGAGCCGGTCGACGCGCTGCGGCGGGCCTATCTGTCGGCGTCCGAGTCGTACGCGAAGGTCGAGGTCGGCAGCGACCTGCGGAGCGAGCTGGAGCAGGCCGAGTCCGCCGAGGCGGCCGCGGGCTCGGCCGTGGAGTCGTTGGACGAGGCGGTCCGGGCCCGGGCGGCCGAACTGCTGGAGACGCCCGACGGGTCCGACGCCTCCGCCCGCGCGGCCGCGTTGGCGCGCGCCCGCCGCGTCGTCGACGGCCTCGAGGACGAGCGCACCGAAGCGATCGGGCTCGTCTCGACGCGGCGCGCCGAGCTGGACGCGCTGCCGCTGCAGAACGGCGTCAACGGCGAGAAGCCGCGCGACATCGAGCATGGCCTGGAGCTGATCGACGCGGCCGGGCTGGAGGCGTCCGCCGCCGCCCGGAAGTGGGAAGAGCTGCAGGAACGCCGGGCCGCGGCGGAGGCGACCCTGGAGTCGGCCCGCACCTCGGCGTCCGGGTTCTCGCTGCTCGCGGAGTCGATGGCCCACCTGGTGACCGACACCGACGCGGCCGCCTACGACGGCGACGTCGAGACCGCGCGCGCCCAGCACGCGCGGCTGAACGCGACCTTCGCCGAAGCCCAGGAAGCCGCCGACGCGGGCGACCGGCGGGTGCGGGCGGCCGCGGACCAGCTCGCGCAGTACGCGACGGAGAAGCGGTTCGAGAAGCTGAGCACGCCGGTGCGGCAGCAGGTCATCTCGGTCAAGCGCGACCAGCTGCCCGCGCACGCCGCCGAGTGGGCGGAGGCGCTGCGGCCCCGGCTGCGGTCGCTCACCGACGACCTCGCGCAGATCGACCGGCACCGCGGCGGCATCATCACCCGCCTGCAGGGCATGGTCGACGGCGCGCTCCGCACGTTGCGCTCGGCGCAGCGCGTCTCGCGGCTGCCGGACGGCCTCGGCGACTGGTCCGGGCAGGAGTTCCTCCGCATCCGCTTCACCGAGCTGGAGGACAACGCGCTCACCGAGAAGCTCGGCGAGGTCGTCGACGAGGCCGCCGTGGGCAAGACGGCGGACGGCCGTGACGTCAAGCGCGACGGGCTTTCCCTGGTGCTGCGCGGGGTCCGGGCCGCGGCGCCCAAGGGCTTCCGCGTCGACATGCTCAAGCCGGACTCGGTGCTGCGGACCGAACGCCAGCGCGTCTCGGAGATCCGGGACGTCTTCTCCGGCGGCCAGCAGCTGACCGCGGCGATCATCCTGTACTGCACCCTGGCGGCGTTGCGGGCCAACAACCGCGGCAAGGTCCGCAACCGGCACTCGGGTGTGCTGTTCCTGGACAACCCGATCGGCCGCGCGTCGGCGGGCTACCTGCTGGAGCTGCAGCGGGCGGTGGCGGAGGCGCTGGGTGTGCAGCTCATCTACACGACGGGCCTGTTCGACGCGGGCGCGCTGTCGGAGTTCCCGCTGATCGTGCGGCTGCGCAACGACGCCGACCTGCGGGCGGGCCGGAAGTACCTCTCGGTGGATTCGACGATCCGCAACTCCCTGGAGGGCCTGGGCGAGCCCGACGGCGTCGCCCGGCTTTCGGCGACCCGGATGTTCTCGCGGCCCGCCGGAGATTCCGCCGAGGACGAACAGACCGCCTGAACCGGAACATTTCCGCGCGTCTCGAGGTTGCCCGGCGCATGACGAACCTGGGGCCGTTGGGCGCGGCGCTGAACACGACCGGAGCGGAGGCCGTCGCGGCCGCCGCCGAACTGGAGGAACTGGGGTACGCCGCGCTGTGGCTGCCCGGCGGCCAGGGGAACAACCTCCCCCTGATCGCCGACGTGGTCCACGGGACGGCGAAGATCCCGGTGGCCACCGGCATCATCCCGGTGGACCGGGTGCCGGCGGCCGAGGTGGCCCGGGCGTACGCGGACCTGCCCGCCGGCCGGTTCGTCGTCGGACTGGGCGGGGCGCACGGCCCGCGGCCGCTGGCGACGCTCAACGACTACCTCGACGAGCTCGACGACACCGTGCCGGCGTCCGCGCGGATCCTGTCCGCGCTGGGCCCGAAGATGCTGGAGCTGGCGCGGGACCGCGCGGCCGGCGCCTACCCGTACCTGGTCACCACGGATTACGTCGCGTCCGCGCGCGAGATCCTCGGCGCGGGGCGGCAGCTCATGGTGCTGCTGAACGTCGTCGCCGAGACCGACGCGACGGCGGCCCGGGAGGCCGTCCGCGCGGGTTCGCTGCCGTTCCTGACCCGCGTGCCCGGGTACGCGAACAACCTCCGCCGCATGGGTTTCACCGGCTCCGACGTCACGGGCCTGTCGGACCGGCTGGTCGACGGCGTCACGGTGTGGGGTGACTTCGACACCGTCGTCTCGCGGCTCCGGGAGTACCGGGCCGCGGGCGCGGACCAGGTTGTCGTCCCGGCCGGTGACCTGCCCCGCGAGTGGTGGCCGCGGCTGGCCGAGGCGCTGGCCTAACCGCGGAGGGCGGCCTGGTACGCGGCCAGGGCGCCGGCGTCGTCGATGCTGCCGTGGTGGTGGACCTGCACCCAATGACCCGCTTCGTAGGCGAAGAACCGCGTCGTGCGGATGCTCAAGGGGACGGCTTCGGTCACGCGGTACTCGCCGGTCTCACGGCCGGCGAACACCGCGTGGCCCTCGCCGGAGTACTCGACGATGTCGCCCAGCGTCACGGTGACCCGGGCCGGGCCGTGGAAGACGCGCTCGTACAGCGCGGTGATCGCTTCGCCGCCGCGGAGGATGCCGCCGAGGGGGTTGTTCAGCTGGGCGAGCGGATCGTTCGTCCAGACCCGGCGGAACACTTCGAGATCGCGCTGGTTGAAGGCGTAGTAGAAGGATTCGAGCGCGGCCAAAGCGCCTTCGCGGCCGGGTTGCGCGGCCTCGTCCAGGCGGTTGCGCGCGTCGGGGCCGAAGGTGGCTTCGAGGTGTCGGGGCACGGTTGCTCCTAGAGTGTTCGACGGAGGTCGACCGGATGAGTGTACGACAATCATCGAACAGTGCGCGGGCGCGCGGGCTGACCCACGTGCGGCCGGCCGAGGTTTCCCTGCAGGACGCGCTGGCCGCGGTCGCGGACCCGGTGCGCCGCAGCATCCTGCGCGAGCTGGCCTCCGTGCCGGAGTGGACGAAGGCGTGCGGCACGTTCGACCTGCCGGTGACGAAGGCGACCCGCAGCCACCACTTCGCGGTGCTGCGCGCGGCGGGTCTGATCGAGCAGCGCGACGAAGGCCCGCGGCGGCTGAACCGCCTGCGGCGCCCCGAATTCGACGCGGCCTTCCCGGGGTTGCTTGACCTGGTGCTCAGTCACCCCGGCCGGTGAAGGCGAGGGTCGTGCCGAGCCCGATCATCACCAGGCCGCCGGTGCCGCCCACCATTTCCAGGCGCCGCGGCGAGCGGGCGAACCAGGCGCGGGCGGTCCCCGCGACGAGGGCCCAGGCGCTGTCGGTGGCGAGGGCGATCGCGGGCAGGCAGAGCCCGAGCACCAGCATCTGCGCCGGCACCGAGCCGGCGGCCGGGTCGACGAACTGGGGCAGCAGCGCCGCCAGGAACACGATCGACTTGGGGTTCGCGAAGCCGACGACGTAACCGTCGCGCAGGACGGTGAGCACGCGCCCCGGCGTGCTGCGCACCTTCGCGGCCATGGCGTCGGTGAGCTTCCGGCGGTGCCGGAACGCCTGGACGCCCAGGTACACCAGGTAGACCGCGCCGGCGACCTTGATCGCGGTGAACACCGCCGCCGACGTCGTCACCAGCGCGCCGAGGCCGAACGCGACCGCGACGACCTGGGTGTACACGCCGGCGGAGTTGCCCACGACGGTGAGCAGGGCGTCGCGCCGCCCGACCGTGAGCGCGCGGCTGATCGTGAACAGCACGCTCGGCCCGGGGACCACGACCATGAGGAACGTCAGCGCGGCGAACGCCGCGAAGTGCGCACCGGAGACCATGCCGCGAGCGTAGGCGTGCCTCCTGCCGTCGACCAGCGGTTTTCGATTCCCGTTGCGGCGCAACGGATGCGACGTTCTTGTCGGTGCGGGGTGGTAGGAAAGGCGGGTGCCTCCGAAAATCAGCACCGACCAGCGCCGGGCCCGCCTCGCCGCCCGTCACCACCTGGCCGCCCCCGCGGCCACGGTGGCGGACGCCGTGGCCGGGGTCGTCGCGCTGCACGCCACCGACCCGGCGACCGTCCACCTCTCGGCGTGCGCCCGGCTCGCGGCGCCCGCCGTGGCGTCGGTCGAGCGCGCCCTGTACGAAGACCGCACCCTGCTGCGGCTGCTCGGCATGCGCCGCACGGTGTTCGTCACCGGCCTCGACACGGCGGCGCTCGTGCAGGCCGGCTGCTCCGCGGACATCGTCGTCAAGCAGCGGAAGCTCCTCGAGCAGCACCTGGGGCAGCAGGGCCACCCGGAGAACGTGCCGGAGCCGGGCAAGTGGCTGGCCGACGTCGAAGCGGCGGTCGAAGCGGCGTTGCGGACCCTGGGCTCGGCGACGGCGCAGCAGCTGAGCGAGGCCGAGCCTCGCCTGCGCCAGCAGCTGCTGATGGCGGCCGGGAAGCCGTACGAGGCGATCGGCAACGTGACGAGCCGGGTGCTGTTCCTGCTGGCGGCGGGCGGCCGCATCGCGCGCGGCCGTCCCCGCGGCAGCTGGATCAGCACCCAGTACGTCTGGCACCCGCTCGACGAGTGGATCCCGGGCGGGCTGGCCCCCTGGGAGCCCGACGCGGCACGGGTCGAGCTGGCCCGGCGCTGGCTGCGCGCGTACGGCCCGGCTCCCGTGACGGACCTGCGCTGGTGGACGGGCTGGACGGCGGGCCAGACGAAGAAGGCACTGGCCGTACTGAACCCGGCGGAGGTCGACCTCGACGGCGTGGCCGGGGTGGCCCTGCCGGACGACCTGGAGCCGGTGCCCGCGGCGCCGTCGTGGGTGGCGCTGCTGCCCGCCCTGGACCCGACACCGATGGGCTGGCAGGACCGCGACTGGTTCCTCGGCCCCCACCGGCAGGCCCTGTTCGACCGCAGTGGCAACATCGGCCCGACGGTCTGGCTGAACGGCCGTGTGGTGGGCGGCTGGGCCCAGCGTCAGTCGGGAGAGCTGGCGTTCCGCCTGCTGGAGGACGTGGGCACGGAGGCGAAGGCGGCCATCGAGGCAGAGGCGGCCCGCTGCACGGAGTGGTTCGGCGAGGTGCGGGTGACGCCCCGGTTCCGGACCCCGCTGGAGCGCGAACTGGCCGGTTGAGGGGAGTGGGGAGGTCCGGCGGGGTGGGGGCATGGCATGTCCATCGGGTGCGCGGAGCGGGGGTCCGGAACCAGCGGCGCTCGTCCGGCGGGGTGGGGCACGATCGTCCCCCGGAGCATCGGCGGCTCCGGCGGGCGAGCGAAGCGGCCTCTCCAGCCGTCCCCTCCGGGCCGCGCGTCCGCCGAGGCGCTCGTCCGGCGTGTCCCGGCGCGGCTGGTCCGGCCGGTCGCTGGATCGGTCGAGTCATCGACCTCACGCCCGCCCCGAGTCCGTCCTCCGAAACCCCGTCCGAGCCCCCGCCGCCCGCCCTCCGGGCTGAATCGCTCAAGTCACCACCCGGCCCCGCCCCGGCTCCCGCCGCGGAACCCGCACAGCCAGCCGGAACCGGTACCAGCGCCCGAACCTCACCCCCGACCGGTCCGCCGTGGTCCGCCCCGGAAACCACCCGCCGCGAGCCCTCGCTTCTTAATCGATTCTTGACCCGTTCGCCAAGTGGTGGAAGTCTCGTCAGGGCAGTCAGGGACGCGCACGCCCGCACGCTAGGGTTGCCGCGAGCCCGCAAGTCACGGCCGGGCCTCCCGGCCGATCCTCAGAGGAGTGGCAGCAGTGACCGTTCGCGTAGGTGTCAACGGCTTCGGCCGCATCGGCCGCAACTTCTTCCGCGCCGTGCAGGCCAGCGGCCACGACATCGAGGTCGTCGCGTTCAACGACCTCGGCGACGTCGCCACCATGGCCCACCTGCTGAAGTACGACTCCATCCTGGGCCGGTTCCCGGGTGAGGTCAGCGTCAGCGACGAGGGCATCGTCGTGGACGGCAAGACCATCAAGGCCCTCGCCGAGCGCGACCCGGCCAACCTGCCCTGGGGCGACCTGGGCGTGGACGTCGTCGTCGAGTCGACCGGCTTCTTCACCAACGCCGACGCCGCCAAGGCGCACATCGCCGGCGGCGCCAAGAAGGTCATCATCTCCGCGCCCGCCAAGGGCGAGGACCTGACCGTCGTCCTCGGCGTCAACGACGACAAGTACGACGGCTCGCAGGTGATCATCTCCAACGCCTCCTGCACCACCAACTGCCTCGGCCCGCTGGCCAAGGTGCTGAACGACGAGTTCGGCATCGAGCAGGGCCTGATGACCACGATCCACGCGTACACCCAGGACCAGAACCTGCAGGACGGCCCGCACAAGGACCTCCGCCGCGCCCGCGCCGCCGCGCTGAACGTGGTGCCCGCCTCGACCGGCGCCGCCAAGGCGATCGGCCTGGTGCTGCCGGAGCTGCTGGGCAAGCTGGACGGCTACGCGCTGCGCGTCCCGGTGCCGACAGGCTCGGCCACCGACCTCACGGTGACGCTGAAGAAGTCGGCCACCGTCGACGAGATCAACGCCGCCTACAAGGCCGCCGCCGAGGGCCCCCTCGCCGGCATCCTGCGCTACTCGGTCGACCCGATCGTCTCCTCGGACATCGTCACCGACCCGGCGTCCTGCATCTACGACTCGCCGCTGACCAAGGTCATCGGCAACCAGGTCAAGGTCGTCGGCTGGTACGACAACGAGTGGGGCTACTCCAACCGCCTCGCGGACCTGATCAAGCTCGTCGGTTCGAAGCTCTGACCCGATGACCGTCAAGAACCTCGACAACCTGCTGGGCGAGGGCGTTCAGGGGCGGTACGTACTCGTGCGTTCCGACCTGAACGTCCCGCTCGACGGGGACCGCATCACCGACGACGGCCGGGTCCGCGCCGCGCTGCCGACGATCAAGAAGCTCGCCGACGCGGGCGCGAAGGTCGTCGTCACCGCGCACCTCGGCCGCCCCAAGGGCGAGCCGGACCCGAAGTACACCCTCGCGCCCGTCGCCAAGCGGCTGTCCGAGCTGCTCGGCGCCGAGGTCGCGCTGGCCGGTGACCTGGTCGGCGAGTCCGCGAAGGCGCTGACCGGCGGCCTCGCCGACGGCAGCGTCGTCCTGCTGGAGAACGTGCGCTTCGACGCGCGCGAGACCAGCAAGGACGCCGTGGACCGCTCCGAGCTGGCCGCCGAGCTGGGCGCGCTCGTCCCCGGCGGCGCGTTCGTCTCCGACGGCTTCGGCGTCGTCCACCGCAAGCAGGCCTCGGTCTACGAGGTCGCTTCGGTGCTCCCGGCGTACGCGGGCGGCCTGGTGCTGGCCGAGCTCGACGTGCTGAAGAAGCTGACTGACGACGTCGAGCGGCCGTACGTGGTCGTGCTCGGCGGCGCGAAGGTGTCCGACAAGCTCGGCGTCATCGCGAACCTGCTGACCAAGGTCGACCGGCTGCTCGTCGGCGGCGGCATGGCGTACACGTTCCTCAAGGCCCAGGGTCACGAGGTCGGCCAGTCGCTGCTGCAGGCCGACCAGCTCGACCAGGTGAAAGGCTTCCTCGCCGAGGCCGAGAAGCGCGGCGTCGAGCTCGTCCTCCCGGTCGACGTCCTCGCCGCGACGGAGTTCGCGGCCGACGCCGAGCACGAGGTCGTCGACGCCACCGCCATCCCGGCCGACCGCCAGGGCCTCGACATCGGCCCGCGCAGCCGCGAGCTGTTCGCGAGCAAGCTGGCCGACGCGCAGACGGTCTTCTGGAACGGCCCGATGGGCGTGTTCGAGTTCGAGGCCTTCTCCGGCGGCACCCGCGCCGTCGCGGAGGCGCTCGTGAAGAGCGACGCGTTCACGGTGGTCGGCGGCGGCGACTCGGCGGCCGCGGTGCGGCAGCTGGGCCTGCCCGAGGACGGCTTCTCGCACATCTCCACCGGCGGCGGTGCCTCGCTGGAGTACCTCGAAGGCAAGGAACTGCCGGGCGTCACCGCCCTGGAGGAGAAGAACTAGTGGCACGCAAGCCGTTCATCGCCGGCAACTGGAAGATGAACCAGAACCACCTCGAGGCGATCGCGCTGGTGCAGAAGATCGCCTTCGCGCTGCCGGAGAAGTACTACGCGAAGGTCGACGTGGCGGTGCTGCCGCCGTTCACCGACATCCGCAGCGTGCAGACCCTGGTCGACGGCGACAAGCTGTCGCTCACCTACGGCGCGCAGGACATCTCGCCGCACGACTCCGGCGCCTACACCGGCGACATCTCGGGCCTGATGCTGGCGAAGCTGGGCTGCAAGTTCGTCACCGTCGGGCACTCGGAGCGGCGCGAATACCACGCCGAAACCGACGAACTGGTCAACAAGAAGGTCAAGGCCGCGCTCAAGCACGGCATCACGCCGATCCTCTGCATCGGGGAGAAGCTCGAGGTCCGCGAGGCCGGCGAGCACATCCACCACACCACGACGCAGCTGATCGAGGGGCTCAAGGGCCTGAAGGCCGAGCAGGTCCAGAGCGTGGTCGTCGCGTACGAGCCGGTTTGGGCGATCGGCACCGGCAAGGTCGCGTCGTCGGCCGACGCCGAAGAGGTCTGCAAGGCCATCCGCGCCACCCTCCAGGAGAAGTACGGCGACGAGGTCGCTTCGTCCGTCCGGGTGCTCTACGGGGGATCGGTGAAGTCGGGCAACATCAGCGAACTGGTGGGCTGCGAGAACATCGACGGTGCCCTGGTCGGCGGAGCGAGCCTCGACGGCGAGGAGTTCACGAAACTCTGCGCACTCGCCGCGGGCGGGCCGCTGCCCTGATCGAGGCCACGACCGGGTAGCCTGTGTATCCGGTCCGTCACACAGCAGTGGACGAGTCCAGGGGTACGGTGGGGTTCGGAAACGACCATGCCGTACCCCTGCATTCTCCTAGAGCCCAGAGGATGACATGAAGCTGTTCCTGCAAATCCTGTTGATCGTCACCAGCGTCTTCCTGGTGGTCGCGGTGCTGCTGCACCGGGGCCGGGGCGGTGGCCTGTCGTCGCTGTTCGGCGGCGGGATGCAGTCGAGCCTGGCGGGGTCGAGCGTGGCCGAGAAGAACCTCGACCGGATCACCCTGCTGCTGGGCGCGGTCTGGCTGATCAGCATCGTGGGCCTGGGTCTGCTGCTCAAGGTGTGAGGCGTCCGGCGTTCCGCCGCGATCGCGACCGGGTCACGACGGCGGGGCGAGCGATTCGGCGTGCCTATTGGGGGGCGCGCCGCCGATTCCTAGGTGTGAGGATTCATGGTTGGCGGTAACGCGATTCGGGGCACCCGGGTGGGTGCCGGTCCTACGGGCGAGTCGGAACGGGGTGAGTCGGCGCCACGGCGCCGCATTTCCTACTGGTGTGCCAACGGGCACGAAGCCCGGCCGTCGTTCGCGCTCGACGCGGAGATCCCCGACGAGTGGGACTGCCCCCGCTGCGGGCTCCCCGGCGGGCAGGACGAGAAGAACCCGCCGGCCGCGCCGCGGACCGAGCCCTACAAGACGCACCTGGCCTACGTGAAGGAGCGGCGCAGCGACGCCGACGGCGAGGCCATCCTGGCGGAGGCGCTCGACCGCCTGCGCAAGCGCCGGGAAATCATCTAGCCATCCCCAAAGCTTGAAGCCACCCCGAGGGCAGCGGACCCCCTCGAGGTGGCTTTTCGCGTGTCCACTCAGCCCCCCCACGCCGCGCTTCCAGCGGCATCACGCGCGCTCAGCCGGGCAGCACCCGTGCTCGGCCGGGTATCACGCGTGCTCCGCGGGGCATCACCGCGATGCCCACCCCATCACGCAAGATGCCTCTCCGAACACACGCGTGATGTCCCGGAGGCTGCCGTCCCGGCGGTCGGCTCGCGTACCTGCACGGTCGGTTCGCGTGCCCTGGCGGTCGGCTTGCGTACCTGCACGGTCGGCTTGCGTACGTGGGTCGGCTCGCGACTTGGGTGGTCGGCTCGCCAGCCGATCCTCCGGGTACGCCAACCGACCTCCTGGGCACGCGAGCCGACCCTCGGGGATCGGGGACCCGGCCCGAGGCGGCCCTCCGCGTCCTCCCGCGCCTGAGCAGCCCCCGTTTCCACGCTACCGACGAGCACCGACACTTCCCGAGCCGGAAAAGCCGCGAGCGGCGGATTCCGGCCGAAATGGTCCGGAATCCGCCGCTCGCGGCTTCGCCGAAGCCGGAATCGTCGGCCCCCGCCGCTAGGCTGGAAACCGGGGGCCGGAGGTCAGCGATCCAGCGGATACCGCGCCCGGACCCGGAAGCCGCCGTCCTCGGTGCCCGATGTCTCGAAGCTGCCGCCCAGGAGGCGGGCCCGCTCGGCCAGTCCCGTCAGGCCGTGGCCGCCCGAAGGGAGGGCCTCCGCCGGGCGGCTCGCCCGCTCGTTGCGGACCTCGATCTTGAGCGCTCCGTGCTCACCCTGGATGCGGATCGTCGCCGTCGCGCCCGGGGCGTGCTTGTGGACGTTCGTCAGGCACTCCTGCACCGTCCGGTACGCCGCCGCGGAGACCTGGTTCGGCAGGGCTTCCGGCAGGTGCTCCACGGTCAGGTGCACGGGGACGTCGGCGGTGCGGATCAGCCGGTCGAGCTCGTTGATGCCGGGGCGCGGCCCGTCGTCGTCCGAGCCGGCCCGCAGGACGCTGACCAGCGAACGCAGCTCCTCCAGGGTCCGCTTGGACAACGTCCGGATGACCTGCGCGGTCTCCTGCGCCCGGTCGTCGGTGGTCTGGGCCTGCAGCGCACCGGCCTGCATCGCGATCAGCGTGATCTGGTGCGAGACGACGTCGTGCATCTCCCGCGCCAGCCGGGCGCGCTCCTCGGCGCGGACGGCGTCGGCGTGGAAGCGGCGCTCGCGGTCGCGGCTCGTGGCCAGCTCGGCGAGCTTGTTCGAAACCTCGGACCGCGCCCCGACGAGCAGGCCGATCGCGATCGGCATGCCGGCGACCAGCACGCCGTAGATGCCGTCGAGGATGTGCTCGCGCCAGCTCAGCTCGGCGAAGTCCTCCAGCGGCCACTGCACGAACCGGCAGGTCCACACGAGCGCCGCGCCGACCCACGTCTGCCAGTGCAGCTGACGGCGGGTGGCGAGCATGCCGAGCGTGATCATCGACGCCAGCTGGGCCCAGCCGGCCAGGAAGCCGGGGACCGCGACGAGCACGGCGAGGAACGGGAACTTCCGCCGGAACACCACCGCGAGGCAGGCGGCGCCGGACAGGTAGATCGAGTACGGCTGGGCCTTCTCGGGAATCACCAGCCAGACGTCGAGCACGGCCAGGATGACCGCGGCCGCCTCGATGGCGAACGTGACCACAGCGGGGCGCGGCACCGAGCCGAACAGGCTCAGGCCACGCCTTCTGACCCGCTCGGCGGCCGATGGCCCCGAGCCGGCGATCGAGATGCCTGGAATCGAGAGTCCCTCTGTACTCATCGCTGGCGACCCCATTCGTCTTGTGGACTTGATGGTGAGAGGTGCTCGAGGCCCGATCGGGACGCGCAGCAACGGACAAATGTGCGGATGCTAACGAGGTCGGGTGGGAAGACGGTAAGTTTCACCCGCCGTCGGTGTGCTGGCGTCCGAATTCCGCAGAAGATTGCTCCGTTCGGGGGTATCGAACGGGCGGCGCGCTACCGAGGCGAGGACCGCGCACCGCGTAGGCGGCCGCTTCCGCCCGAGTGGTGAGACCGAGCTTCGCCAGAATGTTGGACACGTGGTGCTCGGCGGTCCGGCGGCTGACGTACAGCCGCGCGGCGATGTCGGGGTTCGACAGGCCTTCGCCCAGCAGGTCCAGTACCTCGGTTTCCCGGGCGGTGAGCGTACCGGTGCCGCGCGGGCCGCTGTGCCCGCGGACGCCGAGGCGCCGCAGCAGCCCGGTGGCGGCGTCGGCGTCCCGCGTGGCCGCGAGCCGCTGGAAGGCCGCCAACGCGGTCCGGGCCTCCACCAGCGCGAGCGCGGGCTGCGACGGCGCCAGCACGGCGGCGAGGTCCAGACGCACCCGCGCCGCCTCCAGGGGCAGGCCCAGCCGGGTGAACGCGCTCAGCGCCGACTCCAGCGACCCGGCCGCACCCGCCCCGCACGCGGCGGCGAGGGACTCGGTCGTGTCGGTTCCGTGTGCGGCGGGGAGTGGCTCGGCGGCGCCCGCCCGGCGTGCGGCCGGGTGCGGCTCGGTCGTGTCGGTTCCGTGTGCGGCGGGGAGTGGCTCGGCCGCGTCCGTTTCGCGTGCGGCTGGGTGCGACTCGGCGGCGCCCGCCCCGCGTGCGGCGGGGAGCGACCTGGCCGCGCCCGCCCCGCGCGTGGCGGCGAGCACCTCGGCCACCTCGGCCCCGCCCGCCGCCGCGACGAGACCGGTGGCGTGGTCGGCGAGCGCGGCCGCCAGCGGCGCGGCGGGCAGCTTCCGCAGCCGGGCGGCGGCGATCGCGGCCGCCTCGATGTCGCCGCGTGCCAGCTGGGCCTGGACCAGCAGCATCAGCAACGGAGCCGCGAGCTCGGCCGGGGGATCGGTGCGGAAGAACCGGTCGATCCGGGCCACCGCCAGGTCCGCCTCGCCGCGCGCCAGGTGCAGCTCGACCTGGGGTTTGACCGCGTAACCGTCGTGCTCGGCGCCCGCCAGCAGCTCGCCCGCCTCGGCCAGGCGGCCCTGGCGGACGCGCAGCGCGGCCAGCCGGACCACGGCCGCCGCCCGCAGGGCCCGGTAGGACCGGTCGTAGAGCGCGATGGACGTGACGAGTTCGCGTTCGGCGTCGGCCCACCGGCCGGCGGCGGTCAGCACCCCGCCGTAGTGCGTGCGGCAGATCGCGCTGATCGGCACGCGGTTGGTGCGGGCGACGAACCGGTCGGCCAGCGCGAGCCAGTCTTCGGCGCGCCGGACGTCGCAGGTGAGCTCGCAGGCGTGCAGCATCTTGCAGTACATCGCGCCGATCGAGATCAGGTCCGCCACTTCACCGGCCGCGACGGCCGCGAGAGCTTCGTCGAGCAGCGCCATTCCGGCGTCGACGTCGCCGGCCGCGACGAGGTGCAGCCCACGCAGGCTCATCGCGTCGAGTACGAGATCCGTGTCGCCGCACCGGGTCGCGATGGCCGAGGCGGCGCTGAGGTGCCGTTCGCGCCCGGCTTCGTCGGAGCTCAGCACGGCCAGCGTCAGCTCGACGCGAGCCCGCTCCGGGCAGTCGCCCGCGGACTCGGTCAGCCGCACCGCCCGGCCCAGCCAGCCGCGCGCGACGGCGGCATTGCCGTGCACGACGCCGTACAGGTAGCCGGCGAGCCGCGCGCACACCGACGCGCCCAGGTCGTTCCCGTCGGCGCGGAACGCGGCGAAAGCCCGCTCGGCGGCTTCGATCGCCGCGGCGTAGTCGCCTTCGGAGAACAGGGCCTGGGCCAGGCCGTCGAGTGCTTCGCCGTCCTCGCCCGCCTGCTCGAAGCATGCCCGGGCCCGCGCCCACTCACCGTCGGCGAGTGCGCGGCGGCCCGCCTCGAGCGCGTCCTGCACCGGCTCATCGTGCCCCACGGCGGACCCGTGCGGGAATGGGGGAACTCACCCATGCCGCGCCGCTTCACCCCGCCGACGATGCCTTCACCAGCGAAAACACCGGAGGCAAGTGATGACGACGCTCAGTCCCGCCCACGACGTCAAAGCGCAGCAGCGCGCCGGCTGGAGCAAGCAGGCGCGGCACTGGTACCGCCAGATCGAGGTCACCCGGCGGCAGTGGGAGCCGCTGTCCGACGGCCTGCTCGACCTCGCCAGGGTCACCGCCGGTGACCGCGTCCTCGACCTGGCCTGCGGGGTCGGCGACCCGTCGATCGCCGCGGCTCGCCGGGTCGGGCCGGCCGGGAAGGTGATCGCCACGGACATCGCCCCGGACATGGTCGCCTTCACGGCACAGCGCGCGGCGGAGGAGGGGCTGACCACCGTCGAGACCCACGAAATGGACGCCGAGGCCATCGACCTCCCGGACGCGAGCGTCGACGCCGTCGTCTGCCGGCACGGCCTGATGTTCGTGCCCGACCCGGCCCGGGTGTGCGCGGGGGTGCGGGACGTCCTGGTGCCCGGCGGCCGGTTCGCCACCGCGATCCCGTGGCGCCCGGCCGGCCAGGCGATGCCCCGGCTCATCGGCGCGATCCTGGGCGCGCTCGACCTGCCGCCGCTGCCGCGGCCCGAGCCCGGCAGCCCCGGGATCTTCAGCCTGGCCGACGCGTCCGTCGTCTCGGCCGCGCTGGAGGGCGCCGGGCTGACCGGGATCGAGATCCGGCCGTATTCCCTCGTGCACGACTTCGACTCGCCCGACGAATGGCTCGAGTTCCTGCTCGCGCTGAACCTGCCGCTGCGGCTGCACCTGGCCGGCGTGCCGGAAGACCGGATCCGCGGCACGCGCCAGGCGGCGATCGACGCCATGCGGCCGTGGATCCAGGACGACGGCCACGTCCGCTTCCCGGCGTACGGCTATTACGCGGCGGCTTCGCGCCCCGCCGGGTGATCGTCGCTCAGGAGGTGGTGCAGGCCTTCGGCGCACGCCGCCGCGGTCTCGATCGACCGCGGCAGCATGCGGGTCTCGTACGCCCGGACGGCGTCGCCGACGCTCGGCGCCGTGGCCAGCGCGGTGGCGAGCTCGGTGCCGTCGAGCAGGGCGAGGTTCGCGCCGACGCCGAGGGGCGGCATCAGGTGCGCGGCGTCGCCGAGCAGCGTCAGGCCGGGCGTGTGCGTCCAGGCGTGGGGGACCGGCAGGACGTACAGCGGCCGGTGCGTGAGCCCGCCGTCGTGGTCGCGCAGGAAGCCGAGCAGGTCCGGGTGCCAGCCGGCGTAGCGCTCGAGCAGGTCTTCGGAGCGCAGGTGTTCGGGGGCGTAGAAGACCGCGTAGCAGCGGATGTGGCCGTTGCTGTTGCGCTGTGCGAAGAGTGCCTGGCCGCCGATCTTCGCCACCATGGTGCCCTGGCCGGTCAGCGCGGCGAGGGCCGGGTGACGGCGGTCGGCGTCGTCGAGGCCGAACTCGACGAACGTGACCCCGCTGTACTCGGGCACGACACCGGACAGCGCCCGCCGGACGCGTGACCAGGCGCCGTCCGCCCCGACGACCAGGGCGAAGTCCTCGGTGACGCCGTCGGCGAACGTCAGCCGGGCGCCGTCGCCGGCCGGGGTGACGTCGGCGACGGGGCGTCCCCAGTGGACGGTGCCGGGGGTGAGGGAGTCCAGCAGGAGGCCGCGGAGCTGGCCGCGGTCGATCTCCGGGTGGAACTCGTCGCCTTCGGCCGGGATGTCGTCGCTGATGACCTCGGCTGTGCGGGCGTCGAGGGCGCGCATCTGCTGGCCCTCGGGGCGGGCCAGTTCGCGGAACTTCTCGTGGAGGCGGGCGGTGCGGAGGGCGACCTGGCCGGTGTCGCCGTGCATGTCGAGCGAGCCGCCCTGCGGCCGGGTGTCGGCTGAGGCTTCTTGCTCGAAGACGGTGACGTCGAGGCCGTGGAGCTGCAGGACGCGGGCGCAGGCCAGGCCGCCGAGGCCGGCACCCGCGATGGCGATGCGTGAAAAGGTCATGTCACTAGCAAAGCAGAGTGACTTCAAAAGTGCAACGACTAAACTTTCGCAGTGAGTTAGACTTGGGTATGACTGAAGTGATCGGGCGCCGCGAGCGCAAGAAGGCGCAGACCCGGCAGGCGCTCGCCGACGCCGCGCTCGAGCTGTTCCTCGAACGCGGGTACGACCAGGTCGGGGTCAAGGAGGTCGCGGACGCCGCCGACGTGTCGGTGACGACGTTGTTCAAGCACTTCCCCAGCAAGGAAGCCCTGGTGTTCGACCTGGAGGAGGACATCGAAGCGGCACTGGTCACGGCGGTGCGCGGACGGCCGCCGGGGTGGTCGATCGTCGACGCGCTGCGCGAGCACATGGTCCGCGACGCCTCCGACGGCGGCCCGGACGACGAGTTCCTGCGGCTCATCGAGAGCACGCCGGCGCTGCGCGAGTACGGCAAGCGGATGTGGATGCGCCACGAGACCGCACTGGCCCGGGCGATCGCCGAGGAAACGGGGGCGCCGGAGGGGGACGTGGCGTGCGCGGCGCTGGCCCGGTTCGCGCTGGCGTCCCGGGAGCTGATCGTGGCCCACGAGAACCCGCGACGGGCGGCGGAGGAGATCTTCGGCCGCCTGGAACGCGGATGGCGGATCAAGTAGGCCCGGCGACGAAGGTCGGATGGGGCGCGGGCGGGGTTCGCCTGGCCCGCGGAGAGGGGAACCCGCCTGAGCACCCCCCGTTTTCCACGCTACCGGCAACCCCCGACAGTTCCGGCGCCCGAAAAGCCGTGAAGGCCCCCTGCCGAAGCAGGAGGCCTTCACAGATCCCGAAATCAAGCCGTAGGCGGCTGGTACACCTTCGTCAGCTTCCCCGCCGCGGCGCGGTCCAGGAGCCACAGCGTTCGCCGGTGCCCTCGGGCCCCGGCCACCGGGAGCTGGACTTCCCCAGCCCCCGCCAAAGCCAGCGCCACCGCGTCCGCCTTCGCGGAACCCGCCGTCATCAGCCACACGTCGCGGGCCCGGCGGATCGACGGCAGCGTCAGGGAAATCCGCGTCGGCGGCGGCTTGGGGCAGTTGCGGACCGCCACCACCGATCGCTCGGTCTCGTACACCGCCGGGGACTCCGGGAACACCGAAGCCGTGTGCCCCTCACCGCCGAGGCCCAGCAGCACGATGTCGAACGACGGCACGTCGCCGTGGTCCTCGGGACCCGCCTGAGAAGCCAGCACCTCGGCGTAAGCCGCCGCGGCCGCGTCCACGTCGGAGCCGAACTCGCCGTCCGAGGGCGCCATCGCGTGGATCCGCTTCGGATCCAGCGGCACGTGGTCCAGCAGGGCCTCGCGGGCCTGCTTCTCGTTCCGCTCGTCCGAATCGGCCGGGACGAACCGCTCGTCACCCCAGTAGATGTCCAGGCGCGACCAGTCGATCGCGTCCCGGGCCGACGACGCCCGCAGCTCCGACAGCACCGCGATGCCGGTGCCGCCGCCGGTGAGCACGAGCGACGCCGAACCCTTGGCCGCCTGGACGTCCACCAGCCGCGTGACCAGGCGGGCGGCCGCCGCGGCCGCCAGCAGGTCCTGGTTCGCGTAGACCACGACCTCGGTCTTGCTCATGAAGCGCTCTTCTTCCCGGCCGACGCCGGAGCGGACGATGCCGGAGCGGACGATGCCGGAGCGGGGGAAGCCGCCGCGGCCGCCGCCGGCGAGGTGACGTCGGCCTTCGCCGGGGCGCCGGTCTTGCCGTTCGTCCCGGACGTGATCTTGCCCAGGCCGTGCAGCGAAGCCTCGTAGACCTCGTCCGGGTCGAGCCGCCGCAGCTCCTCGACCAGGCAGTCCTGCGTGCTGCGCCGCTGCAGGGCGATCCGCCGGGTCGGCTGGCCCGGCTGGGTCAGCGTGCCGACGCGCCCGTCCGGCCGGTGCAGCTCCACCGGGCCCGAACGACGGTCGAGGGTCACCGAGATGATGCCCGCCGCACCCGAGCTCTTGACCCGCTTGACCGGCACCTTCAGGTACTCGGCCAGCCAGGCGGCCAGCAGCTCGGTCGACGGCGAGTCGGCCTCGCCGGTCACGGTCGCGCCGGTGACCTTCTCGAACGGCGGCAGGTCCAGCGCCGAGACGAGCTGGGCCCGCCAGTGCGTCAGCCGCGTCCAGGCCAGGTCGGTGTCGCCCTCGGTGTACGCCTTCGCCCGCGTGGTCAGCGCCTTGACCGGGTTCTTCTCCGCGGCCGAGTCGGTGATCCGGCGCTGGGCCAGCTCGCCGAGCGGGTCCTTGTCCGGGTCCTTCGGACCGGCCCCGGGCCACCAGGTGACGATCGGCGCGTCCGGCAGCAGCAGCGGCACCACCGCGCTCTGGCCCTGCGCGGCCAGCGGGCCGTAGAGCCGCAGCACGATGACCTCGCTCGCGCCGGCGTCGCCGCCGACCCGGATCTGGCCGTCGATGCGCGGCGCCGCGGTCCGTGCGCCCTTGGCCACCACGATCACCCGCGACGGGTGCTCGCGGCTCGCGCCGTTGGCCGCTTCGATCGCCTCTTCGAGCTTGGCGTCGTCGTCGGCCACGATCACCAGCGTCAGCACCCGCCCGAGCGCGACTTGCCCGCCCTGTTCGCGGATCTCCACCAGCTTCTTGTTGAGTGCCGAAGTCGTGGTGGACGGCAGGTCGATGATCACGGGCGCCTCCATTTCCGGCCGGTGCGCTCCAGCATTTCGTCGGCGGACGGCGGCCCCCACGTGCCCGGCGGGTACTGCTCGGGCGCGCCTTCCTTGGCCCAGTGCTCCAGGATCGGGTCGAGGATCTTCCAGGAGAGCTCGACCTCTTCGTTCACCGGGAACAGCGACGGCTCGCCGAGCAGGACGTCGAGGATCAGCCGCTCGTAGGCCTCGGGGGAGGACTCGGTGAACGCGTGCCCGTACCCGAAGTCCATCGTGACGTCGCGGACCTCCATCGTGGTCCCCGGCACCTTCGAGCCGAACCGCAGCGTGATGCCCTCGTCCGGCTGCACCCGGATGACCAGGGCGTTCTGCCCCAGCTCCTCGGTCGACGTCGAGTCGAACGGCAGGTGCGGCGCCCGCTTGAACACGATCGCGATCTCGGTGACGCGGCGGCCGAGCCGCTTGCCGGTGCGCAGGTAGAACGGCACCCCGGCCCACCGGCGGCTCTGCACCTCCAGGGTCACCGCGGCGTAGGTCTCGGTCTTCGAGTCCTTCGCGAAGCCCTCTTCCTGCAGCAGGCCGGGCACCTTCGTGCCGCCCTGCCAGCCGCCCGCGTATTGGCCGCGCGCAGTGGTCTGGCCCAGCGGTCCGAGGGGCTTGGTGCCCGAGAGGACCTTGATCTTCTCCGCGCGCAGGGCCCGCGGGTCGAACGACAGCGGCTCCTCCATCGCGGTGAAGGCCAGCAGCTGCAGCAGGTGGTTCTGGATGACGTCGCGGGCCGCGCCGATGCCGTCGTAGTACCCCGCGCGGCCGCCGAGGCCGATGTCCTCGGCCATGGTGATCTGCACGTGGTCGACGTAGTTGGCGTTCCAGATCGGCTCGAACAGCTGGTTCGCGAAGCGCAGCGCCAGGATGTTCTGCACCGTCTCCTTGCCGAGGTAGTGGTCGATGCGGAACACCGACTCCTCGGGGAAGACGTCGTTGACGATCGCGTTCAGCTCTTCGGCGCTCTTCAGGTCGTGCCCGAAGGGCTTCTCGATGACGACGCGCCGCCAGGTCTTCTCGTCGGCGTTCGCCAGCCCCGAGCGGGCCAGCTGCTTGGTCACCACCGGGAAGGCGCCGGGCGGGATCGACAGGTAGAACGCGGTGTTGCCGCCGGTGCCGCGTTCCTCGTCGAGGTCGCGGACCGTCTGCGCGAGCCGGTCGAAGGCGTCGTCGTCGTCGAAGGTGCCCTGCACGAACCGGATGCCTTCGGCGAGCCGGTTCCACACCGACTCCTTGAACGGCGTCCGGGCGTGCTCCTTGACCGAGTCGTGCACGAGCTCGCCGAAGTCCTGGTGCTCCCAGTCCCGGCGGGCGAACCCGACGAGCGAGAAGCCGGCGGGCAGCAGCCCGCGGTTGGCCAGGTCGTAGATGGCGGGCATCAGCTTCTTGCGGGCCAGGTCGCCGGTGACCCCGAAGATCACCAGGCTGGACGGCCCGGCGATCCGGGGGAGCCGCTTGTCCCGCGGATCGCGCAGCGGGTTGGTCCACGTCATGCGCCGACCTCCTGTACCGCGCGGACGACCGCCGCGAGCCCCGCGGCCCGGTCGGTCAGGTGCAGGCGCAGCACCGGGCGGTCGTGCCCGGCGAGCACCTGCCCGTCGCCGAGGGCCTGGGCGTGCTGCAGCTGCCCCAGGGTGTACGGCCGCTCCGGCACCTCGAGGTCGTCTTCGACGGCCCCGGTGAGCTGCAGGAACACGCCGTTCTGGTGACCGCCCTTGTGGTACTGGCCGGTCGAGTGCAGGAACCGCGGGCCCCAGCCGAACGTCGTCTGCAGCTGCGTGCGCTTGGCGATCTCGCCGCGCAGCACCGCCGTCGACGCGTCGTCGAGCCGGTCGAGGTAGGCCTGCACCGCGATGTAGCCGGCGTCCGGAGCGGAGCCGAAGAACGCGCGGAGCACGTCGGTCAGGCTGCCGTCGGTGGAAACCCCGGCACTGCCGAAGATCTCGACCACGCCGTCCACATTGGACGGCGACTCGCCGCCCTTCAGCTTCTCCGGGTCGTCCAGGAGGGCGCGCGCCGCCTTCTTCGCGGCTTCGACGTCGGGCTGGTCGAACGGGTTGATCCCGAGCAGCCGGCCGGCCAGCGCCGTGGCGAACTCCCAGAGCAGGAACTGCGCACCCAGCGAGCCGGTGACGGCGATCTTCGCCGCCCCCTGCGGGCCGCCGATCGCGACCGGCGTGGCGTCGGCCTTCGCGTCGGCGAAGCCGGCCGCCTCCGGGCCTTCGACCGCGACGGGCAGGAGGCCGGTGCCCTGCTTGCCGGTGGACTCGGCGATCAGCTGCTCCGCCCAGTCCGGGAAGCCCTTGATGCCCGAACCGGTGTCGGCCAGGACGACCTTCTCGGCGCCGGCCTCGTGCGCGGCGGCCCACGCGGCGGCCAGCTTGACCGCCGGGTTGCCCGCCGAGTCCGCGGCGAGCTCCTCGGCGACCGAAGCCGCCTGGTCGAGCAGCCGGGCGACGTCCGCGCCGGCCAGCCCGGCCGGGACGAGCCCGAACGCGGTCAGCGCCGAGTAGCGGCCGCCGACGTGCGGGTCGGCGAGGAACACCTTGCGGTATCCCTCCTTTTCGGACAGTTCCTGGAACGGCGAGCCCGGGTCGGTGACGACCACGATCCGCCGGCCTGCGTCGATCCCGGCGTCGGCGAAGGCCTTCGCGAAGATCCGGCGGTGGCTGTCGGTCTCGACGGTGCCGCCCGACTTCGACGACACCACGATCACCGTGCGGTCGAGGTCGCCGGCCAGGGCGTCGGCGACCTGGCCGGGGTCGGTGGTGTCGAGCACGGTCAGCGCGACGCCGTCGGTGGCGGTGATCACCTCCGGCGCCAGCGACGAGCCGCCCATGCCGGCCAGCACGACCCGGTCGACGCCTTCGGACCGCAGTTCGGTCCGCAGGGCCTCGATCTCGCCGATCAGCGGCCGCGACGACTTGTGCAGCGACGTCCACGACAGCCGGATCGACGCCTCGGGTTCGGCGTCCGGTCCCCAGAGCGTCGCGTCGCCCGCGGCCAGCTTGGACGCGGCCTGGTCGGCGACGAGCCGCTCGGCCAGCGGCGCGGCGCGCTCCGCCAGTTCGGCGTCCACGATCTCGACGCCGGTCTTTTCCCCTGTCGTCATGTCGTGCTTCAGCCCTTCACGTTCTCGAGCTGGCCCTTGACGGTTTCGAGCAGCTCCACCCAGGACTTCTCGAACTTCTCGACGCCCTCGTTCTCCAGCGTCAGGAACACGTCGCGGATGTCGATGCCGACGGCTTCGAGCTTGTCGAAGACCTCCTGGGCCTCGGCGCCGTGCCCGGTCACCTGGTCACCGGTGATCTCGGCGTGCTCGGCCACCGCGTCCAGGGTCTTCTCCGGCATCGTGTTGACGGTGTCCTTCACCACGAGCTGGTCGACGTACAGGGTGGGGGAGTAGTCGGGGTTCTTCACGCCGGTGGAGGCCCACAGCGGACGCTGGGCGTTCGCGCCCTGCTCCGCGAGCTTCTTCCAGCGGTCGGTCGAGAACAGCTCCTCGAAGGCCGCGTAGGCGAGGCGGGCGTTGGCGACGGCCGCCTTCCCGCGCAGGGCCTTGGCCTCGTCGGTGCCGATCGCGTCGAGCCGCTTGTCGATCTCGGTGTCGACGCGGGAGACGAAGAACGACGCCACCGAGTGGATGCCGCGCAGGTCGTGACCGTTGGCCTTCGCCTGCTCCAGGCCCGCGAAGAAGGCCTCGATGACCTTCCTGTAGCGCTCGACGGAGAAGATCAGCGTGACGTTGACGCTGATGCCCTCGGCCAGGGTCTTGGTGATCGCCGGCAGGCCCTCTTCGGTGGCCGGGATCTTGATCAGCACGTTCGGCCGGTCGACGGTCTTCCACAGGTCCTGCGCCTCGGCCACCGTCTTGTCGGAGTCTTTGGCCAGCCGCGGGTCCACCTCGATGGACACCCGGCCGTCGACGCCGTTCGTGGCGGTGTAGAGGTCGCGGAAGACGTCCGCGGCGTTGCGCACGTCGGTTGTCGTCAGCTCCCGGATGGTCGCCTCGACGTCGGCGCCGCGGGCGGCGAGCTCCTTGGTCTGTTCGTCGTAAGCCTCGCCCTTCGACATCGCGTTCGCGAAGATCGTCGGGTTGGTGGTCACGCCCACGACGTGCTTGTCGCGGATCAAGCCGGCGAGGTTGCCGGTGTTCAGGCGTTCCCGCGAAAGGTCGTCCAGCCAGATCGAAACACCGGCTGCGGACAGCTGCGCGAGCTTGTCGTTGCTCATTGCTGCGTCACTTCCTCTTCAGTTCTTGGTGTTGGCGATCGAGCGGCGGGCCGCCTCGACGACTGCTTCCGCGGTGAACCCGAACTCACGGAACAGTGTGGCGGCATCGGCGGAGGCGCCGAAGTGCTCGATCGAAACGTTCACCCCGGCGTCACCGGTGAAGCGGTGCCACGACTGGGCGATGCCCGCCTCGACGGACACGCGGGCCTTCACACCGGCCGGGATGACGGATTCGCGGTAGGCCGCGTCCTGCGCGTCGAACCACTCGACGCACGGCATCGACACGACGCGCGCCTTGACGCCGTCGGCGTCCAGGGTCTTCTTCGCCTCGACGGCGAGCTGGACCTCGGAGCCGGTGGCGATCAGCACGACGTCCGGGGTGCCGTCGGAGTCGGCCAGGACGTAGCCGCCCTTCTTGACGCCCTCGGCGCTGGTGCCTTCGAGGACCGGCACGTTCTGGCGGGTGAGCGCCAGGCCCGACGGGTGGTCGGTGTCCTCGAGGACGGCCTTCCAGGCGTACGCGGTCTCGTTGGCGTCCGCCGGGCGGACGACGTTGAGGCCCGGGATCGCGCGCAGCGCGGAGAGCTGCTCGATCGGCTGGTGCGTCGGCCCGTCCTCGCCGAGGCCGATCGAGTCGTGCGTCCAGACGTAGGTGACCGGCGCCTTCATCAGCGCGGCCAGCCGGACCGGCGGGCGCATGTAGTCGGAGAAGATGAGGAACGTCGCGCCGTACGGGCGGGTGCCGCCGTGCAGCGCGATCCCGTTGAGGATCGAGCCCATGGCGTGCTCGCGGACGCCGAAGTGCAGCGTCCGGCCGTACGGGGTGGCCTGCCACATGTCCGTGGCGGCCTTCTCGGGACCGAACGAGTCGGCGCCCTTCATCGTCGTGTTGTTGCTCTCGGCCAGGTCGGCCGAGCCGCCCCACAGCTCCGGCAACGGGTCGGCGAGGGCGTTGAGCACCTCACCGGAGGCCTTGCGGGTAGCGACGCCCTTGGGGTCCGGCTCCCAGTGCGGCAGGTTGTCGGCGAAGCCCTCGGGCAGCGTGCGGGTGGCCAGCCGGTCGCCCAGCTTCTTGCGCTCCGGGTTGGCCGCGGCCCAGGCCTCGTACTTCTCCTGCCACTCCGCGTGCGCCGCCTTGCCGCGGTCCAGCGCCTGGCGGGTGTGCTTGAGCACGTCGTCCTCGACCTGGAACGACTGCTCCGGGTCGAAGCCGAGGATCTCCTTGACGGCGGCGACCTCTTCGGCGCCCAGTGCGGCGCCGTGGGCCTTGCCGGTGCCCATCTTCTTCGGCGCCGGGTAGCCGATCACGGTCCGCAGCGCGATGAAGGACGGCCGCTGCGTCTCGGCCTTGGCGGCCTTGATGGCCTCCTCGATCGCGACGACGTCCTCGCCACCGTCGACGACCTGGGTGTGCCACCCGTAGGCCTCGTAGCGCTTCACGGTGTCCTCGGACAGCGCGATGTTGGTGTCGTCCTCGATCGAGATCTTGTTGTCGTCGTAGAAGACGATCAGGTTCCCCAGCTCCTGGCGGCCCGCGATGGACGAGGCCTCGGAGGTGACGCCCTCTTCGATGTCGCCGTCGGAGGCGATCACGTAGATGTGGTGGTCGAAGATGCTCTCGCCGGGCGCCGCGTCCGGGTCGAGCAGGCCGCGCTCGCGGCGGGCGGCCATCGCCATGCCCACGCCGTTCGCCAGGCCCTGCCCGAGCGGGCCGGTCGTGGTCTCGACGCCGTCGGTGTGGCGGTACTCGGGGTGACCCGGGGTCTTCGAGCCCCACTTGCGCAGCTGCTTGAGGTCCTCGAGCTCGAGGCCGTAGCCGGCGAGGAACAGCTGGATGTAGAGCGTCAGGCTCGAGTGCCCGGCCGACAGGATGAACCGGTCGCGGCCCGGCCAGTGCTGGTCGTTGGGGTCGTGGCGGAGGGTGCGCTGGAACAGCGTGTAGGCCAGCGGCGCCAGGCTCATCGCGGTGCCGGGGTGGCCGCTGCCACAGTTCTCCACCGCGTCGGCGGCGAGCACCCGGACGGTGTCCACGGCGCGGGTGTCGGTGTCGGTCCAGTCGGCGGGCGTGTTGCGCCGCAGGAGTGGGTTGTTCTCGCTGGTAGGGGCGGTATCGGACACTGAACTCCAACTCCCGGTCATGATGGTTGCGGCTGGTCTTCCTCGTTCCGGTTACCCGTGCGCGGGGTCATCTATCTCAATCGATCCCGAAGGGACGATATTCCTGCTCGCGACCCTGCGCAGGGGCAATCGCGGCCCGACCCCGCCAGCCTAGTGCTTGGACTCCTCGAGGACCCGCGATCACCCACGGGATTCACCACGTCTAACATCGGTTCAGGGTTCAGTCCGGCGGGTTCCACGGCTCCACGCGCCTAACCGAGCTGCGGCCCAACCCGAACCTGACGCAGGGAGTGAAATGTCGTTGGTGAACGCTGCGCACGGACGCAGTGACGACACCAGCGCCGTGCACCCGACCGGTGAGCGACCGCACGGTGACCGGCGAAGCCTCCGCCGGGTCGTCGGCGCCTACGCCGCGCTCGCGAAGCCGCGGGTGATCGAGCTCCTCCTGGTGACCACCATCCCGGCGATGTTCCTCGCCGGCCGTCAGATCCCGTCGCCGTGGCTGGTCCTGGCCACGCTGGTCGGCGGGACGATGGCCGCGGGCAGCGCGAACGCGCTCAACTGCGTGATCGACGCGGACATCGACAAGGTGATGAACCGCACCAAGCGCCGCCCGCTGGTGAAGGACTCGGTGCCCCGCCGCGGTGCGCTGGTCTTCGGCCTGGTCATGGGCGTCGCGTCGGCCGTGGTGCTCTACTTCACGGTCAACCTGCTGTCGGCGATCCTCGCGGTCGCGACGATCCTCTTCTACATCTTCGTCTACACGCTCGGCCTCAAGCGGCGCACGTCACAGAACGTGGTCTGGGGCGGCGCGGCGGGCTGCATGCCGGTCGTGATCGGCTGGGCGGCGGTCACCGGCACGGTGCAGTGGCCGGCGTTCGTGATGTTCGGCGTGATCTTCTTCTGGACCCCGCCGCACACGTGGGCGCTGGGCATGAAGTACCGCGACGACTACGAGCGCGCGGGCGTCCCGATGCTCCCCGTGGTCGCGACGGCCCAGCACGTCGCCCGCCAGATCGTCATCTACTCGTGGGTGATGGTGGCGTGGACGCTGCTGCTGCTCCCGGTGACGTCGTGGCTGTACGGCACGTTCGCCGTCCTCGCGGGCGGCTGGTTCCTCTTCTACGCCCACAGCCTGCAGGCGGCCGTGCGACGGGGTGAAGAGACCAAGCCGATGGCGCTGTTCCACCGGTCGAACACGTACCTGATGATCGTGTTCGTGGCCCTGGCCGTCGACTCCGCGATCGGGCTGCCCACCCTCGGCCTGCCGTTCTGACTCCGGCCCTGAGACGGATCGGGACCGCGCTCACCGCGGTCCTCGTCCTCGGCCTGCTGGCCTTCCTCGGCCAGGGGAAGCTCCCGCTCGACCAGAACCAGCTCCTCGGCACCGGCTGCGCCATCCCGTCCCGGATCACCGCCGTCCCCGGCCCGGCTCCCGACGGCGGCGCCGTCCGCGTCGCCGACGAGGGACCGGGTGCCGCTGTGCTGGAGAACACCAGCGCACTGGCCGCCTACCGGATCTCGGTGACCTCCGGCCACCGAACCGTCGAGGTGCCGGTGCTCACCCCCGGGCAGCGGATCGGCGTCGCGCTCGACCGGCCCGTCCCCGGCCCGGTCGTCTGGCTGCCGCCGGAGAGCTTGGGCGGCTTCACGCCGGTGACCGCGACCGTCGTGCCGGGCGGCGTGCGGTACCGCTCGGCGAACTGCCGGGCGCTGACCAGCCGCGGAGCCGCCGTCGTCGTCCGCGACGCGGCCGGGCGGATCACCGGCGGCGAGCAGCTGCCGGCGGCGAGCGTGTCGTGCGCACCGGGGGAGCGGGAGCTTCCCGCCGCCGTCCCGCCCGCCGAGGTGTACCCGTACTGCGCCCTCGGCGCGGAATGATCCCGCCACGGCCCCGGTTAGACTTGTTCGGCTCTTTTCCCTTGAGGCGAAAGCAGGATGCTCTTGTCCGTCCCCTCGGACGACTTCTCCGCCGAGCTCGCCCGCGAGCAGGCGTACGTCACCACCCTTTACGCGAAGCTCGACGCCGAACGCGTCGAGGCCCAGCGGCGCCTCGACGAGACCCTGCGCCAGACCGGCGGCACGCCGCAGGCGCGCACCGAACGCGACGTCGCCACGACCCTCTACACCGACCGGCTCGCCCAGCTCGGCTCGGTCGAGCAGGGCCTGGCCTTCGGACGGCTCGACTTCGTCCCCGGCAGCGCCGAGGAGACCACCTACATCGGCCGCCTCGGGCTGTTCGACGAGGACGACGACTACCAGCCGCTGCTGGTGGACTGGCGCGCCCCCGTCGCGCGGCCGTTCTACCTCGCCACCGCCGCGTCCCCCGAAGGGGTGCGGCGGCGACGGCACCTGCGGTCGCTGACCCGCAAGGTCACCGGCTTCGACGACGAGATCCTCGACCTCACCGCCGCCGACCAGGGCCAGGACCTCGGGCTGGCCGGCGAGGCCGCGCTCCTGGCCGCGCTGGAGCAGCGGCGCACGGGTGAGATGAGCGACATCGTCGCGACCATCCAGGCCGAGCAGGACCGCATCATCCGCGCCCCGCTCGGCGGCGTCATGGTCGTGCAGGGCGGGCCGGGCACCGGCAAGACCGCCGTGGCCCTGCACCGCGCGGCCTACCTGCTCTACACGCACCGCCAGCAGCTCACCACCCGCGGCGTGCTCGTCGTCGGGCCGAACAGCACGTTCCTGCGCTACATCGGCCAGGTGCTGCCGTCGCTCGGCGAGACCGGTGTGCTGCTCGCCACCATCGGCCAGCTCTACCCGGGCCTCGACGCCGACGGTGCCGAGTCGCGCGAAGCCGGCGAGGTCAAGGGCCGGCTGGTGATGGCCGAGGTGCTCGCCAACGCCGTCCGCGACCGCCAGCGCGTGCCGGAGCCGGTCATGGAGATCGAGTACGAGCACGATGTCCTCCGGCTCGACCGCAAGACCTGCACCGACGCCCGGACCCGCGCCCGCCGCTCGCGGCGCCCGCACAACCCGGCGCGGCGGCTGTTCGTCTCCGACGTCCTCGACGCGCTGACCCGCCAGGCCGCCCGGAAGCTGGGGGACGACCTGCTCGACGGCCAGGACCTGGCCGACATCCGGGCCGAGCTGGCCGCGGACGAAAACGTCGCCGCCGCGCTGGACTCGCTGTGGCCGGTGCTGACCCCGGAAGCCGTGCTCGACGACCTGTTCGCCGACCGCGAACGCCTGAAGCGCGCGGCCGGGAAGCTGCTGCCCGCGTCGGACCAGACCCTCCTGGAGAGCGGCCGCGACGCGAAGTGGACGCCCGCCGACGTGCCGCTGCTCGACGAGCTGGCCGAGCTGATCGGCGTCGACGACACCGAGGCCCGCGTCGAGCGCAAACGCCGTGAGCGCGAGCAACGCGCCTACGCCGAGGGCGTGCTCGACATCCTCGAACAGGACGAGGAGATCGTCGACGAGGAGCTGCTGCGCGTCTCCGACGTCCTCGACGCCGAGCTGTTCGCCGAACGCCAGCAGGCGCGCAGCGAGCTGACCGCCGCCCAGCGGGCCGCGCAGGACCGGACCTGGACGTTCGGGCACGTGATCGTCGACGAGGCCCAGGAGCTGTCGGCGATGGACTGGCGGCTGCTGATGCGCCGCTCGCCGAACCGGTCGATGACGCTCGTCGGCGACGTCGCGCAGACCGGCGCGGCGGGCGGGGCGCGGTCGTGGGGCGAGGTGCTCTCGCCGTACGTCGAAGACCGGTGGCGCCTCGAAGAGCTGACCGTGAACTACCGCACGCCCGCCGAGATCATGGCGGTCGCGGCCCGGGTGCTGGCCGAGGTCGACCCGGCGCTGTCGGCGCCGTCCTCGGTGCGGGAGACCGGGGTCGCGCCGTGGGTGGTCCGCCCGGCCGATCCCGCGGCGGAGCTGCCGGAGCTCGCGGCCGCCGAACTGTCCGCTGTGGACGGTGGCACGGTCGCCGTCCTGGTGCCCGCGGGCCGGTTCGACGAGGTCTCGGGGCTGCTCGGCGCCCACGACGAACGGCTCAGCGTGCTGACCGTCGAGCGCGCGAAGGGCCTGGAGTTCGACTCGGTGCTGCTGGTCGCGCCGGACGAGGTCGTGGCGGGGTCGCCGCGCGGGCTCAACGACCTGTACGTGGCCCTGACGCGCGCTACCCGGCGGCTCGGCGTGGTCACCACCGGTGACGACGTCCCGGCACTCTCCGTGCTTGGCTAGGGTGCCCCGCATGCAGAAGATCGGGAAGATCGTGGTCGTCGCCGCGGCGGCGCTGTCACTGGCCGCGTGCGGCCAGCAGGCCAAGACCCAGACGGCCGCCCCGGCGGGGCCGGCCGTCCCGTCGTCGGACGCCGCCCAGCCCGCCCAGAGCAAGGGCCGCGAGTGCACCGCGGAGGACATCAAGACCACGGGGAAGTTCGGCGAGAAGCCCGAAATCACCATCCCGGACGACTGCGACCCGCCGAAGAAGCTGATCACCAAGGACCTGTCCCAGGGCACCGGCGAAGGCGCGAAGGCCGGCCAGAAGCTCCAGATGAACTACCACCTGGTGACCTGGTCGGACAAGCAGGTGCTGGACAGCTCGTTCGGGCAGAAGCCGTTCGACCTGAACCTCGGCGCGGGCGAGGTCATCCCGGGCTGGGACCAGGGCCTGGCCGGCATCAAGCAGGGCGGCCGCCGGCTGCTGATCATCCCGCCGGACCTCGCGTACGGCCAGGGCGGGCGCGGCATCAAGCCGAACGAGACGCTGGTCTTCGTCACCGACGCCGTGTCGGTCACCGCCGCCTGACGTGCGTGAAGGCCGCCGCGAGGGGTTCCCCGGGGCGGCCTTCCCGGCTGTTCAGGGGATGAGCAGCAGCTTGCCGGTGGTGCGGCGGCCCTGCAGGTCCTCGTGGGCCTTGCGGGCATCGGCCAGCGGGTACTTGCCGCCGATGCGGACGGTCAACCGACCCGCCGTGATGGCGTCGAACAGCTCCTTGGCGCGCCAGTCCAGCTCCTCGCGGGTGCGGACGTAGTGGCCGGACGTCGGGCGGGTCAGGTAGAGCGAGCCGCCGGAGTTGAGGCGCTGCGGGTCGAGCGGCGGCACCGGGCCGCTGGAGGCGCCGAACAGCGCGAGCAGGCCGCGGACCTTGAGGCTGGCGAGGCTGCCGTCGACGGTGTCCTTGCCGACGCCGTCGTAGACGACGTCGACGCCCTCGCCGTTCGTCAGCTCGCGGGTGATCTTCGCGAAGTCCTCGCGGTCGTAGCGGATCACCTCGTCGGCGCCGGCTTCGCGGGCGAGCTTCTCCTTCTCCTCGGTCGACACCGTGCCGATCACGCGGGCGCCGCGCGCCTTCGCGAGCTGCACCAGCAGCAGGCCGACACCGCCGGCGGCCGCGTGCACCAGCACGTCGTGACCCGGCTTGACCTCGAACGTCGACGCGACCAGGTAGTGCGCGGTGATGCCCTGCAGCATCGTCGCGGCGGCGATCTCGAGGGAGACGCCTTCGGGCACCTTCACCGCCACCGACGCCGGGAGGACCTTGCGGGCCGCGTAGCTGCCGATCGACCCCTGCCAGGCGACGCGGTCGCCGGGCTCGAACCCGGCGTCGGCGCCCGCCTCCACGACCGTGCCGGCGCCCTCGAGGCCGAGCACGACCGGCAGGTCCATCGGGTAGATGCCCTGGCGCTGGTAGGTGTCGATGTAGTTGACCCCGGCCGCGGCGACGTCGACCAGCAGCTCGCCGGCCTGCGGGGCGCGGACGTCCACTTCGGCCGGTTCGAGCACTTCCGGGCCGCCGGTCTTCGTCACCTGCACTGCGCTGGGCATGTGTCCTCCTCGGGTCGGGTTCTCCCAGGCACAACTATGGCCGAGGCCACGCTGTTCCGCGTTCCGGCGCTCCTTTGGTTATGGTTCGGGACGTGGCTGAAACTTCTGAGACCGTCGTCCCGCCGTCCGGTGCGCAGCTGGGCGCGGCGCGCAAGTTCGTGAAGGCGCACGGCAAGCCGTCCCGCGCGGTGGTGGAGAACATCGGCCGGGCGGGCGCCCGCGTCGTGCTGGTCGGAGCCGACGGCGCCATGGGCGACGTGGTCGTGCCGTCGGTGGCGACCGGCGAGGCGCTGATCGAGGCCGTCGAGGACCTCTCCCCGGCGACGTGGGACGCGGAGACGGTCAACCAGACGAAGATCGGCGCGGAGCACCGCCGCAAGATGGCGGGCCGGTGAGCCGCACCGCGGTCCTCGTCGGCTGCGCGGAGCTCCCCACGGGTGACGGCGACGACGACGCCGTCCTGCCGGCCCTGCGGGACCTGGGCTTTTCGGTCTCGTGGGCGGCGTGGGACTCCGGCTTCGACTTCTCGGCCCCCGACGCGGTGATCCTGCGCGCGACCTGGGACTACGCGGCGCGGCGGGCCGAGTTCCTCTCGTGGTGCGAATCGGTGCCGTCCCTGTTCAACCCGGCCGCGGTCGTCCGCTGGAACACGGACAAGTCGTACCTGGTGGAGCTGCTCGACGCGGGCCTCGCAGTGGTCCCGACTTCGCTGGTCTCGCCCGGTGACACCGCCCGGTTCCCCTCGTCGGACTTCGTGGTGAAGCCCTCGGTGGGCGCGGGTTCCCGCGGAGCGGCGCGCTTCGACGGCGGCGCGGACGCCTCCTCACACGTGGCGGCTCTGCACGCCGAGGGGCACACGGCGCTGATCCAGCCGTACCAGTCCAGTGTGGACAGCTCTGGTGAGCTGGCCCTGGTGTACGTGGGCGGGATCTACTCGCACGCGTTCACGAAGGGCGCGATGCTGGGGTCCACAATGGACGCGTCGGGGCTGTACCTGACGGAGAAGCTGGCACCGGCCTCGCCGCCCGCGGACGCGGTGGCGCTGGCGGAGGACGTCCTGGACGCGGCTACGGCGTTGCTGGGGATCCTGCGGGCGGAGTTGTTGTACGCGCGGGTGGACCTGGTCCGCGGCGCGGACGGCAAGCCGTTGCTGCTGGAGCTGGAGCTGACGGAGCCGTCGCTGGGCTTCCGCCAGACCGACCCGGCAGCGGCGATGAGGTTCGCCTCGGCGGTGCGGCAGCAGCTGGCGTAGCTCACCGCACGGCCTGCGCGGCCACCAGGACGAGCGCGACGACTGCTCCGATCACCGTCACGGCTATCGAGCCGGTGACCAGGTACAGTCCGCCGATCCCGGCCAGGCCCGCTTTGATCAGCTCGCGCAGGCCTCGGTCGTCGTCCCGCCGGGAAGGCGGCGTGTCCGATCTGCCGACGACGTCCTTGCCCATTGTTATACCCCTCTTGATGGTGTACTAGTACGCCTAGAGGTAATGGTGACCGGTGAGGGGTTGCGCCGGAAATGATCTTTTGTTTTCGGGGCGAGTTTCTCGTTGCCGGGTGGCTGTCGCCGCAGATGTCGCCGTTGTCCGAGCTTGTCGGAGAATTGTCGATCATTGTCGGTGGAGGATGTTGTGACCATCCGGATGGACAGAGAACGCATCGACGAGGTCGCTTCGCCCGCGGTGATCGAAGACGCGCTGCGCTGGCTGGCGACCCGCCCGAACGGTGAGCCGCTTCGGTTCCTCCGCTATGCGATCGAAGAACCGGCGAGCAAGTCGGCCGCTGCGCTCCGCACATTGGTGGCGCCGACGGCGGTGTTGTCCGCCGAGACGCCCGAACTGCGTGCGTTCGCCGTGTTGGGTCTGATCGCCGACGAGATCGGCAAGCTCGGTTCGGCAGATGACTCCCGTCGGCGCAACACCCTCATGGCGGCCTTCCGCATACCGCCGGCGCCCGGGGAAACCACTTGGAAGGCGACGCTCGAGGACCGCTTCAAACAACTGATGCGGCTGCGCGGCGTGTTCGGCGATCCACCGCCCAGCACCACCACCCCGATGCACAAGGCCTGGGGGCGGGCGGTCGGCGACTTGGCCGGCTGCTTGGCGAAGAAACTTGTCGCGCTGGACGAGCAGGGCTGGCGGTTCTACATCGACATCGGGCGTGCGGTGCTGGAGTTCGCGAGTAACGAGCGCGGCGGCTGGCGGGCTCGAGCGGCTTCCAAGGGGGCGCAGCCCGTCTTCGTCGAGCGCATGATCGTCACGGTGGTGATGCATCGCAGAACGGCGCGGCGCCGCATCACCGAACGCGACATCATCGCCTGCGAGGACGGCGTCGACGGCTACGACGTGCACGCGCTGACCGGCTGGACGCACGAACCGGACGAGATCCCGGTGACGGCGCTGTGGGCGTGCCGGCTGGTCACTTCACCCGGCGTGCACCCGGGCGACCCCTTGCGGACCCGCCTGCGCTTCCGCCGGACGCTCCATCGGGGCGAGCGGTACGCCTTCATGTCCGAAGCGCTCGACGGGGAGCTCGACGAGGAGCGTATGTGGATCAACGTCGACATCGACCACCACGGCATCGCGCCTGGCGTGTGCGCTCCGGACGGCGAGCCGGTCGCCGGCCTGACGGTTCAGATCACTTTCGACGAGAAATGCGTGCCCGAAACCTGCTGGTGGTATGCGGAGCAAACCGAATACGAGCGAAGGTGCCGGCCGCCCGACGGTGATCCGCACTTGCTCCCCGTCGAAGACGGGTTTGTCCGGCACACCTTCATCGATGGGTGTCACCCGCGGGAGAGCTACGGAATAGCATTCAGGTGGAAATCCTCGTGACCGAAGCGACTTCGGTGACAAGGATTCCTCCCTGCTCCGGCACCGGCGAGCTGATCAGATGACGGTGTTCACAGGTTGCCGGTGTTGCCGCCGCCGCCGTCCGATCCCTGGGAAGTCGCGACGACAGCAGTCGCCGATCCCGGTGGGGTCGCCGACGGGACGATCAGCATTATGGCGGCCGCCGTGATCGCGGCGAGGGTCGACGCAATGGCAAGCGCGAGCCGAGAGCGGCTGCTGTCATTTTTTTCGCTGGCGTTGAACTTCACTGCGGCCTTCCCGTCTTTTTGCTTTACGCGACGAGAAGTTACCCTGCGTCCTCGGACACGGTAGAGAAGGATCTTGATCACTCAAGGTGATCAAATCCGCTTTGCGGCCAACCGCTCCGCCCGCGGCCACCGCACGTCGGTCGCCCAGCCGAGCTGCTCGAACGTCCGGATCACCCGCGCCGAAATGTCCACCTGGCCCCGCAGCACCCCGTGGCGGGCGCACGTCGGGTCCGCGTGGTGCGAGTTGTGCCACGACTCGCCCATCGACAGCAGCGCCAGCGGCCAGAAGTTCGCCGCCTTGTCACGGCTCACGAACGGGCGCTCGCCGATCAGGTGGCACACCGAGTTCACCGACCACGTCACGTGGTGCAGGAACGCGATCCGCACCAGGCCTGCCCAGAAGAACGCCGTCACCACGCCCCACCACGACCAGCTGATGAGGCCGCCCAGCACCGCCGGCAGCGCGAGGCTCAGCGTGATCCACAGCCAGAAGTAGCGGTTCACCACGCGCAGGTCGGCGTCGGCCACCAGGTCCGGGGCGAAGCGGTCCGCGTTGGTCACCTCGCGGCCGAACATCCAGCCCATGTGCGCGTGCCAGAAGCCGCGCAGCAGGGCCGACGGCGACGTGCCGAACAGCCACGGCGAGTGCGGGTCGCCTTCGCGGTCGGCGAAGGCGTGGTGGCGGCGGTGGCTGGCCACCCAGAAGATCACCGAGCCCTGCACCGCCATGCTGCCCGCGATGGCGAGCACGATCCGCAGCGGCCGGTTCGCCTTGAACGCGCCGTGGGTGAAGTAGCGGTGGAAGCCGACGGTCACGCCCAGCGTCGCGAACACGTAGAACGCCGCCGCCAGGATCAGGTCGATCCAGGTCATGCCCCAGCCCCACACCAGCGGGACCGCGACGAGCAGCGCCACGAACGGCACCAGCAGGAAGGTCTTGAGCACGATCATCTCGCCGGTGCCTCGGCTGTGCGAGATCAGCGGCTTGGGCGCGGTGCGCGACGTCATGGCGCGAACAGTAATACACGGCCGGGACGGGCACGCCGACGCGGAGTTAAGCCCGCGTTGCCGTCAGGCGGCCGTGAGTTCCCGCGACGCCGCGGTCAGTGAGACGACTGGGCCGCGGTCGCGGCTGCCCGTCCACAGGGACGCCGTCGCGATGATGACCGCCATCGCGCCGAGGACGTGGAAGGAGACCATCGCCTCCGGCACGCCCAGCGCGTACTGCAGCGACCCGAGGCCGCCCTGCGCCACCGCGACCACCCAGACCCAGGTGTAGCGCTGCCACAGGCTCTTCGGCGCGCCGACGCGCATCAGCTGGAGGCCGAACACCGCGAGCAGCAGCAGGTACAGCACGAGCAGCCCGCCGTGGACCTGGGCGAGCGCCTCGACCGGGACGTCGAGGCGGTGGGTGTTGAGGTCGCCGCTGTGCGGGCCGGCGCCGGTCACCGTGGTGCCGGCCGCGAGCACGAGCCACATGACGACGGCCAGCGCGACCAGGATCCCGCGGCCGGACGCGGGGACCAGCGGCCGCGCGGGTTCGTCGCCTTCGCGGAACGCGCGCAGCAGCAGGACGGCCAGCCAGACGAGCGGAGTGGTGGCGAGGAAGTGGATCGCGACGGTCCACCACTCCAGCTTGGCGAGCACGGTGATCCCGCCGACGACGGCCTGCAGCACGACGCCGCCGGGCATCGTCCAGGCCAGCTTGACCAGGCGCTTGCGGCCCGGGTGGTCGATCTGCACGCGCCACGCCGTGATGACGGCGACCGCGGCGACGAGTATGACGACGCCGGTGAGCAGCCGGTTGCCGAACTCGATCCACTGGTTGAGCGCGTGGATGCCCGGGTGGTCGACCGGGACCAGGCTGCCCGCCACGCACTCCGGCCAGGTCGGGCAGCCGAGCCCCGATCCGGTGACGCGCACGATGGAGCCGGTGACGCCGATCAGCGCCTGCGCGAGGACCGCGGCGATCCCGACGGCCCGCTGCACGGCGGCGGAGGGAAACGGCAGGCGGGCGACGAGGCTGGTGAACGGCACGGCATCGATGGTAGAGCGCGCGGGAATCCGGCTTTCGGCAGGTCCCGGCGCCCAGAACGGCGCCGCGACCACAAGGGACCTAGGTCACTCGGTTTTCTTCTCCTTCTTCTGGAACAGCCCCATCGACTGCGCGAAGACGGCGCCGAACCCCACCACGGCGAGGGGCGCGGTCCGGATCCAGAAAGACCCTGCGTCCACCGCTACGAGGAGGACGATCAGGCCGATCGCCACCGCGAGCAGGAGCAGCATGATCAGGAGAACGCGGAGTTTCGAAACCATGTGAACTGTCCCCTCGGGTCCGGATGTGGTCCGGGTGACCTTCCCAGGCGCGATGCCCGCTTCGTGAGGTCAGTTCTACCGCGAACTCAGGTCAGCTTCGTCGTGCGCGAAGCCAGCGCGCCCGCGAGCACCGCCCACACCGTCAGCACCACCAGCGGCCCGGGGGCGAACCCGCCGTCCACCAGGGCCGTCCGCATGCCCTCCGCCAGCGCTCCCGACGGCAGCAGCTCCACCACCCGGGCCATCCCCGGGGGCAGCGAAGACGGCGCCAGCAGGATCCCGCCCGCCAGCAGCAGCACGAACCAGACGATGTTCGCCAGCGCCAGCACGGCTTCCGCGCGCAACGCCCCGCCCAGCAGGACGCCGAGCGCACCGAACGCCAATGTCCCGAGCACCAGCAGCAGCACCGCCGACAAGAGACCGGACAGCGAAGGGGACCAGCCGAGGAACGCCGCCACCACGCCGAGGATCACCGACTGCAGCGCCACCACCAGGAGGGCGGCCGCGAGCCGGCCGGCCACCAGCAGCCAGCGCGGCAACGCCGTCGCCGAGAGGCGCTTCAGCACGCCGTAGCGCCGGTCGAAGCCCAGCGCGATCGCCTGGCCGGTGAACGCCGACGACATCACCGCCAGCGCCAGGATCCGCGGCGTGATCCAGTCCACTTTGGACGTCGAGCCCAGCGAAGACGCCGGCAGGATGTCCAAAAGCGACAAGCCGATGAGCAACGCCAGGGGGATGAGCAGCGTCAGCAGCACCTGCTCGCCGTGGCGCAGGGTCAGGCTCGCTTCGACGCGCGCGTGCGTCCGCAGCATCCGGCCCAGCGACCCGCGCCCGGGCGCCGGGGTGAAGACACCCGGCTCGAAAACGCTCATGCCCGCAGCTCCCGACCGGTCAGTTCCAGGAAGACCTCTTCGAGCGTCCGCTTGCCGACCTGCAGTTCCTCCGGCAGCACGCCCTGCTGGGCGCACCACGCCGTGACCGTCGACACGACCTGGGGGTCGACCGAACCCACCACCACGTAGGTGCCGGGCGCCGACTCGCGCACGGCGTAGCCCTCCGGCAGCGCCGCGGCCAGCAGCGCGGTGTCGAGCCGGGTGCGGGCCTTGAACCGCAGCCCCGCGTTGCCGCTCTCGTCCACCGTGAGCGTGTGGGGCGCGCCGGAGACGACGACCTTGCCGTGGTCCACGATCACCACCGTGTCGGCCAGCGCTTCGGCCTCCTCCATCAGGTGCGTGGTCAGCAGCACCGAGACGCCGTCGCGGCGCAACGCACCGAGGAGGTCCCACACCAGCCGCCGGGCCTGCGGGTCCATGCCCGCGGTCGGCTCGTCGAGGAACACCAGCTCGGGGCGCCCGACGAGCGCGCACGCCAGCGAAAGCCGCTGCTGCTGCCCGCCGGAGAGGCGCTTGAACGGGGTCCGCCGCACCGAAGCGAGCCCGAGGACGTCCAGCAGCCAGGCCGGGTCCAGCGGGGAGGCCGCGCACGAGGCCACCAGCCGCAGCATCTCGTCGGCCCGCACGCCCGGGTAGGCGCCGCCGCCCTGGGGCATGATCCCGACGCGGGGGCGCAGCGCGGCCGACTCCCGCACGGGGTCGAGGCCGAGCACGCGCACCCGGCCCGCGTCAGCGCGGAGGAAGCCTTCGCAGACCTCGACGGTGGTGGTCTTGCCGGCCCCGTTCGGGCCGAGCAGGGCGAGCAGGCCGCCGCGCTCCATCCGCAGGTCGAGGCCGTCGACCGCGCGGGTGGAGCCGTAGCTTTTGACCAGCCCGCTGATCTCGACGGCAGGGACACTCACATCGGGTCACGATACGGCGTCGGCGTGCGCGGGCACCCGCGGGGACGGCCTGGAGAGCAACACGGGCGCGAGCCGCCGCACGATCAGCATCCCGCCGCCGCACACGACGATCGCCGCGCCGTAGGCGAACGGCAGCACGTACGGGCGGCCGTCGAAGGTGCTGCCGGTGGGCGGCAGCAGGAACGGCAGGGCCGCGCTGATCACCGTCGCGGCGACGCGGAACCGGGACGTCCCCGCCGCGGCCGCCAGGGGGATCACCGCCCACAGCAGGTACCACGGCTGCAGGTTGATCTGCAGGAGCATCACCGCGCCCAGGGAGACGCCGAGCCCGATGATCGGCCGGTAGCGCCACTTGAAGCTGTCCCACAGGAACTTGAAGGTGATCCCGACGGCCACGAGGTAGCCGAGCGCGCCGAGGATCGGCACCAGGGCGTTGGTGTGGTTGCCCAGCCCGAGCGCGATGCCGAGGACGCCGGAGAGGTTGGCGAGCTCGGCGGTGGGGGAGATCCAGGAGCGGACCAGGCCGGGCGTGTTGAACGTCGCCCCGAACCAGCCGAAGCCGAGCCCGGTGCCGAAGCAGACGGCAACCAGCACCGCGCCGAACCACAGCGCCATCGGCGCGCCGGCGAGGAAGAGGTCCTTGAGCCTGCCGTGCCAGCGCCGCGCCACCATCACGGCGAAGAACGGCAGCGCGAACACCGCGGGCAGCTTCACCGCGACGCCGAGGGTGATGATCGCGACCCCGAGCGCGATGTACAGCAGCTCCCCGCGGGCGAGGGGCGGTGGCGTGTCACCCTTCACCCGGATCGGCAGCCGCCGGATGCCGACCTCCAGCCCGGCGAGCATCAGGCCGACGGCGAGCGCGTCGTTGTGGGCGCCGGCGACGAAGTGGAAGATCAGCAGCGGGTTGGCGGCGCCGAGCCAGAGCGCGGTGGCGGGCTGGACGCCGAAGCGGCGCGCCAGGCGCGGCAGCGCCCAGACGATGAGGACCACGCCGGCCAGGGCGAGCGCCCGCTGCAGCAGCACGCCGACGGCGATGCTGTTGCCCGCCAGTGGTGCGAGCCAGCCGCCGAGGCGCAGCACCAGCGGCCCGTACGGCGCCGGCGTCTCGCGCCACATGTTCGACACGCCCGCGGTGAACTTGTCGGCGACGCCGAGGGCCTGCGCCGGGCCGAGCGTGTAGGGGTCCATCCCGCGGTGCACGATCTCGCTCTGCGCGAGGTAGCTGTAGACGTCGCGGGAGAACAGCGGGGGGATGACCAGCAGCGGCAGCACCCACAGCGCGATGGTGCGCGCCAGTTGGCCCCGCGACGCGAGCCGGTCGCGGTCCGGCAGGGCGAACTTGCCCAGCATCAGCCAGCTCAGCACCAGGATGCCCATACCGGAGATGGCGATGGCCAGCGACACCGTGGGGATCCGGGTGAACAGCCGCAGCACCGGGATCTCCTGCACCGGGTTGATCACCGGGGCGGCGCCGGCGCCGAGCGAGCCGAGGGCGAGGAAGAGCGACCCGACGGTGCCGAAGCGGCGGACGACGTTCAGCCCGCGCTGCTCGTCGGCCTCCAGGGGGAGCGGTTCGCGGGGCCGGACGGGTGAGAGCGTCACCGCGTGGACACGTCCGGTCGCGATCCGTGCCACTTGCGGCTCCTGCTGCGCAGGATGCTCGCCGAGTTCACCCACTGCCACGCCTGCAGGGTATCGGTGCCGCTCCGGAGTGAGTCGGGTCACTGCCGGACACCCCGCCTTTGCCGACCGCGGGGAAATAAGACACACTTGTGTTGTGAAAAAGACGGAGGCGGGTGAGCAGGCCGGCGGCGACATGCCGCGTGCCGCGGTTCCCGCTGTCCCGTCGCAGGTCAGCGCCGAGGGCAAGACCCGGCACGAGGTCGCCCGGCTGCTGCTGGAACAGGGTCCCATGACCGCCGTCGTGGTCGCCGAGCAGCTCGGGATCAGCCCCACCGCGATCCGGCGGCACCTCGACGCGCTTCTCGCGGATGGCGAAGCCGAGACCCGGGACGCGCCGCGCCGCGGACCGCGTGGCCGGGGCCGCCCGGCGAAGCTCTTCCTGCTGACCGAGGCCGGCCGCGCCCGCTTCGGGCACGCCTACGACGACCTGGCCGTGTCCGCCATCCGCTTCCTCGCCGAGCACGCCGGGGAAGACGCCGTCCGCGCCTTCGCCGAGCGCCGCATCGAGAAGCTGGTCGGGCCGCACCGCCCGGCGATCACCGGATCGAGTGATCCGGCGACCCGCGCCGAGGCCCTCGCCACCGCGCTGACCAGGGAGGGCTACGCTGCGTCGACCCGCCAGGTCGGCGTCGTGGTGTCCGACAAGGAGGGTTCCGCGGCCGGGCAGCACGCCGGCGCGCAGCTCTGCCAGCACCACTGTCCGGTCGCCCACGTGGCCGCGGAGTTCCCGCAGCTGTGCGAGGCCGAGACGGAGGCGTTCGCGAAGCTGCTGGGCACCCACGTCCAGCGGCTGGCGACCATCGCGCGCGGTGACTCCGCGTGCACCACCCACGTACCCGTTCCGACGGGTCACCCGGCCCATCCCGAGCCGGGAAGCACAAAGCCTTCGAAGGCGGCGGCGGAGCCGCAGTCTCCGGGGCGCACAGCACGGATCCCGAATGGAGGGAAACCCGCATGACTGCCGCTGCCGAGCAGCGCACTCCCACCACCGCGCCCTTGAGCCAGGAAGAGACCATCGAGTCCCTGGGCAAGTACGCGTTCGGCTGGGCCGACTCCGACGAGGCGGGCGCCAGCGCCCGTCGCGGGCTGAACGAAGATGTCGTCACCGACATCTCCGGGAAGAAGTCCGAGCCGGAGTGGATGCGCGAAGCGCGACTGAAGGCGCTCAAGCTCTTCGAGAAGAAGCCCATGCCCAACTGGGGGGCCGACCTCTCCGGGATCGACTTCGACAACATCAAGTACTTCGTCCGCTCCAGCGAGAAGCAGGCTGCGAGCTGGGAAGACCTTCCCGAAGACATCAAGAACACCTACGACAAGCTCGGCATCCCCGAGGCGGAGAAGCAGCGCCTCGTCGCCGGTGTCGCCGCGCAGTACGAGTCCGAGGTCGTCTACCACTCGATCCGCGAGGACCTCGAGAAGCAGGGCGTCCTGTTCCTGGACACGGACACCGCGCTGCGCGAGCAGCCCGAGCTGTTCAAGGAGTACTTCGGCTCGGTCATCCCGGCCGGCGACAACAAGTTCTCCGCGCTGAACACGGCGGTCTGGTCCGGCGGCTCGTTCATCTACGTGCCGAAGGGCGTGCACGTGGACATCCCGCTGCAGGCCTACTTCCGGATCAACACCGAGAACATGGGCCAGTTCGAGCGGACCCTGATCATCGTCGACGAAGGTGCGTACGTGCACTACGTCGAGGGCTGCACGGCGCCGATCTACCAGTCCGACTCGCTGCACTCGGCGGTCGTGGAGATCATCGTCAAGAAGGGCGCCCGCTGCCGCTACACGACCATCCAGAACTGGTCGAACAACGTCTACAACCTGGTCACCAAGCGCGCCAAGTGCGAAGAGGGCGCGACCATGGAATGGATCGACGGCAACATCGGTTCCAAGGTGACGATGAAGTACCCGTCGGTGTTCCTCATGGGCGAGCACGCCAAGGGCGAGGTCCTGTCGGTCGCGTTCGCGGGCGAGGGCCAGCACCAGGACGCGGGCGCCAAGATGGAGCACCTCGCGCCGCACACCTCCTCGACCATCGTGTCGAAGTCGGTGGCGCGCGGCGGCGGCCGCACCTCGTACCGCGGCTTGGTCCGCGTCGCGAAGCGCGCGCACCACTCGCGCTCCAGCGTCGTGTGCGACGCCCTGCTGGTGGACACGATCTCGCGCTCGGACACGTACCCGTACGTGGACATCCGCAACGACGAGGTGTCCATGGGCCACGAGGCCACGGTGTCGAAGGTCAGCGAAGAGCAGCTGTTCTACCTGATGTCGCGCGGTCTCGACGAGGCCGAGGCGATGGCGATGATCGTGCGCGGGTTCGTCGAGCCGATCGCCCGTGAGCTGCCGATGGAGTACGCGCTCGAGCTGAACCGCCTGATCGAGCTCCAGATGGAAGGGTCCGTCGGCTAGTCATGTCGGTTACCGAGAACAACGTTTCGGAGTCGCTCCGCGAGGGGGCCGTCATTCCGGCGGCCTCCCGCGCGGAGCGCTTCACCTCCTACGACGTCGAGGCCTTCGAGGTCCCGAGCGGCCGTGAGGAGAACTGGCGCTTCACGCCGATGAAGCGGCTGCGCGGCCTGCACGACGGCAGCGCGCCCGCCACCGGCGAGATCACCCTCGAAGCCGACGCCGCGCCCGAGCTGGGCATCGTGACCGTCGGCCGCGACAACCCGCGGCTGGGCCAGGCCGGCGTCCCGAGCGACCGGATCGCCGCCCAGGCGTATTCGTCGTTCACCAAGGCCACCATCGTGACGGTGCCCAAGGAGACCAAGGCGTCGAAGCCGTCCGTGCTGCGCATCCACGGCCCGGGCGAGGGCCAGGTCGCCTACGGGCACCTGCAGGTCCGCGCCGAGCCGTTCGCCGAGGCCGTCATCGTGCTCGACCACGTCGGCTCCGGCACCTACGCCGACAACGTCGAGTTCGTCATCGGCGACGGCGCCAAGGTCACCGTGGTCAGCGTCCAGGACTGGGCCGACGACGCGGTGCACGTCTCCGAGCAGCACCTGAAGCTGGGCCGCGACGCCGCGCTGCGGCACACCGTGATCACCCTGGGCGGTGACCTGGTCCGCGTCTCGCCGACGGCGACCTTCACCGACAAGGGCGGCGACGTCGACATGCTCGGCGTCTACTTCGCCGACGGCGGCCAGCACCAGGAGCACCGGCTCTTCGTCGACCACGCGGTGCCGAACTGCAAGTCCCGCGTGGGCTACAAGGGCGCGCTGCAGGGCGAAGGCGCGCACACCGTGTGGATCGGCGACGTGCTGATCCGCGCCGCGGCCGAGGCCACCGACACCTACGAGTTCAACCGCAACCTGGTGCTCACCCCGGGCGCCCGCGCGGACTCGGTGCCGAACCTCGAGATCGAGACCGGCGAGATCGAAGGCGCCGGCCACGCGAGCGCGACGGGAAGGTTCGACGACGAGCAGTTGTTCTACCTCCAGTCGCGCGGGATCGCCGAAGAAGCCGCCCGCCGCCTGGTCGTGCGCGGGTTCTTCCACGAGATCCTGGTGAAGATCGACGTCCCCGAGGTGCGCGAGCGCCTCGAAGCCGCGATCGAGGCCGAGCTCGAAGCCGTTGGCGCCTGACGCCGTCCACCGCAGACTTTAGGAAACGAAGAATGGCTACCCTCGAAATCAAGGACCTGCACGCCTCGGTCGACACCGACGAAGGCGCCAAGGAGATCCTCAAGGGCGTGAACCTGACGATCAAGTCGGGCGAGACGCACGCGATCATGGGCCCGAACGGCTCCGGCAAGTCCACCCTGTCCTACGCGATCGCCGGCCACCCGAAGTACCAGGTGACCTCCGGCGAGGTGCTGCTCGACGGCGAGAACGTGCTCGAGATGAGCGTCGACGAGCGCGCCCGCGCCGGCCTCTTCCTGGCCATGCAGTACCCGGTCGAGGTGCCCGGCGTGTCCATGTCCAACTTCCTCCGCACCGCCGCCACCGCGGTCCGTGGCGAGGCCCCCAAGCTGCGCCACTGGGTCAAGGAGGTCAAGGAGGAGATGGGCAAGCTCGAGATCTCGCAGGAGTTCGCCGAGCGCTCGGTCAACGAAGGCTTCTCCGGCGGCGAGAAGAAGCGCCACGAGATCCTGCAGCTGGCGCTGCTCAAGCCGAAGTTCGCCATCCTCGACGAGACCGACTCCGGTCTCGACGTCGACGCCCTGCGCGTCGTGTCCGAGGGCGTCAACGCCTACAAGGCGAACAGCGAGGTCGGCGTCATGCTGATCACGCACTACACCCGGATCCTCCGGCACATCACGCCGGACTTCGTGCACGTCTTCGCCGGCGGCAAGATCGTCGAGTCGGGCGGCAAGGAGCTCGCCGACGAGCTGGAGGAGAACGGCTACGTCAAGTACGTGGGCAAGCCCGAGCCCGCGGCGCTCTGACTTTCCCGCCAGTACTACACCGAGAAAGAGAGGAGTCGGCCCGATGACCACCACCTCGGCCAGCTCTTTGCCACTCGACGTGGCGGCCCTCAGGGCCGACTTCCCCATCCTGTCGCGCACGGTCCGCGACGGGAAACCCTTGGTGTACCTGGACTCCGGGGCGACGTCGCAACGGCCGACCGCGGTGTTCGACGCCGAACGCGAGTACGTGTTCACGTCGAACGCCGCCGTCCACCGCGGCGCGCACCAGCTGTCGGAAGAGGCCACCGACGCCTACGAGTCCGCGCGCGCGAAGATCGCGGAGTTCGTCGGCGCCGACCCCGAGGAACTGGTGTTCACCAAGAACGCGACCGAGGGCATCAACCTCGTCGCGTACTCGATGAGCAACGCCGCCACGGCCGGGCCGGAAGCCTCGCGCTTCGTGGTCGGGCCGGGCGACGAGATCGTCGTCACCGAGATGGAGCACCACGCGAACCTCGTGCCGTGGCAGCAGCTGTGCCAGCGCACCGGGGCGACGCTGAAGTGGTTCAAGGTGACCTCCGGGGGACGGCTCGACCTGTCCGACGTGGACGAGCTGATCACGCCGAAGACGAAGGTGGTCGCGTTCGCGCACCAGTCCAACGTCCTCGGCACGGTCAACCCCGTCTCGCTGCTGGTCGAAAAGGCCAAGGCCGTCGGGGCGCTCACCGTGCTCGACGCCTGCCAGTCCGTCCCGCACTTCCCGGTCGACTTCCACGCCCTCGGCGTCGACTTCGCGGTCTTCTCCGGGCACAAGATGCTCGGCCCGTCCGGCATCGGCGTCCTCTACGGGCGCACCGAGCTGCTGGCGGCCATGCCGCCGTTCCTGACCGGCGGGTCGATGATCGAGATGGTCCGCATGGAGGGCTCGACCTTCGCGCCGCCGCCGCAGCGGTTCGAGGCAGGCGTGCCCATGACGTCGCAGGCGATCGGCCTCGGCGCGGCCGTCGACTACCTCTCGGCCGTCGGCATGGACCGGATCGCGGCGCACGAGCACGAGCTCGCCGCGGCGGCCCTCGAGGGCATCGGCTCGATCCCGGGGGTCCGGATCGTCGGGCCGACCGACGTGACGGACCGCGGCGCGACCGTGTCGTTCGTGATCGACGGCGTGCACCCGCACGACGCCGGCCAGGTGCTCGACAGCCTCGGCATCGCCGTCCGCGTCGGCCACCACTGCGCGTGGCCGCTGCACCGGGCCTGCAACGCGCAGGCGACCGTGCGCGCGTCGTTCTACCTGTACAACACGCTCTCCGAAGTGGACGCCCTGGTCGCGGGGGTCCGTGAGGCGCAGAAGTTCTTCGGGGTGGACCGGTGAACCTGGAGAGCATGTACCAGGAAATCATCCTGGACCACTACAAGAACCCGCACGGGCGCGGCCTGCGCGACCCCTTCGACGCCGAGTCGTTCCAGGTCAACCCGACCTGCGGCGACGAGGTGACGCTGCGGGTGAAGCTCGACGACGGGAAGGTCGCCGACGTCTCCTACGACGGCCAGGGCTGCTCGATCAGCCAGGCCTCGACGTCGGTCTTGACGGATCTCGTCGTCGGCCACACGCTTGAGGAGGCGTTCACCACCATGGACGCCTTCGTGGAACTGATGCAGGGCAAGGGAAAGGTCGAGCCGGACGAGGACGTGCTGGAGGACGGGGTCGCCTTCGCGGGCGTCGCCAAGTACCCCGCCCGCGTGAAGTGCGCCCTCCTCGGCTGGATGGCTTTCAAGGACGCCGTCGCCCGGACCACCAGTGGAGCTGAGAAAGCATGACCGAAGACACCGCCACTCGCGAGGGCCGCACCGCGGCCGACCTCGACGCGGAGACCACCGCTAAGCAGGACCTCGACCTCGCCAAGATCGAGGACGTCGAAGAGGCGATGCGCGACGTCGTCGACCCGGAACTCGGCATCAACGTCGTCGACCTCGGGCTGGTCTACGACATCCGCGTCGAGCCGGACAACACCGCGACGATCGACATGACCCTCACCTCGGCGGCCTGCCCGCTGACCGACGTCATCGAGGACCAGACCTCGGCGGCCCTCACCTCCGGCGGTCTCGTCCAGGACTTCCGGATCAACTGGGTCTGGATGCCGCCGTGGGGCCCGGAGAAGATCACCGAGGACGGCCGCGAGCAGCTGCGCGCCCTCGGCTTCACCGTCTGATCTTCGTTTTCACGAAGCGGGTCACCTCTGCGGTGGCCCGCTTTGTCGTACTCAGAAGAATTGAGCCCAGACGCCCACTTGGGGATGCCACGCGGAAAACTCCCCGTCCAGGACATCGGCTCGGCAGGAGAGGATGAGATCCAAATCGGGGTTTCCGGTTCCGTCGTCCTCCGCGAACGTCATGGAAAATGACGGGTGCTGGACGCCTGCCGCGAGGGTGAGAACCGGACCGGGGAAGTCGAAGGTGCCTGCCGGGCTCACATAGAACTCGAAATAGTGCCGCCTTCTCCAGGAATCTTCAGGAACGTCCAAGCAAACTGACCGGGCGCCGCCGCCCGACGGCGATCGGGTGTACGGCTTCATCTCCGCCGGTGATGGACTGATGTGCAGCGCGATCAATCGAGGGGACGAGATGTCGACGACATCGCCGAAATAGACATCCTTCAAAGGGCCTGTCCGTCCGGGCTGGAATTGATGTGCATGACACCGGATGCGTGGTGGGAAACCTTCCAGTTGTGAAGTGGCCGCGAGTCGATGTCTTCGGGAATATCGATTGCGAACTTCGAAAAATCAGTGGATTCAGTCCAGTTCCCTCCGCGTCCCGGTGAGCCGGGACCCCAGTAGAGATCGAAGTTGCGGACTGAGAACCAGGCGATCGACCGAAGCTCGCCCGTTCGACAATTTCGGAAAAGTGTCCTGATCTTTCGTTCCTTGCTCACCTACGCATTATCCGACGTCTGCTCAAAAGTCTCAAACCGTTTGTGGGGGTATAACGGTCTGCGCGATGACTCGTAAGTGCGCGACGAGTGAGTGCGGGTGGTGACAGCGCGAGCGGTCGTCTCGCCGGCGGGAGCGGAGGAGCGGCCTTCTTCGCGTATAACGACCTATACGGAGGCCTGTTGGCTACCATCCCGGGGTGGTCCTGCGGTCGATCCTCCTGTTCCTGGCCGCGGCCGTGTGCGAAATCGGCGGTGCCTGGCTGGTCTGGCAGGGGATCCGGGAACACCGCGGCCTGCTCTGGATCGGCGGCGGGATCGTCGCGCTGGGCGTGTACGGGTTCGTCGCGACGCTCCAGCCGGACGCCCACTTCGGCCGCATCCTCGCCGCGTACGGCGGGGTGTTCGTGGCGGGTTCGCTGGCCTGGGGGATGGTCGCCGACGGCTACCGCCCCGACCGCTACGACGTGCTCGGCGCGTTGCTCTGCCTGGCCGGCGTCGCGGTGATCATGTACGCGCCGCGCTCAGCGGGCTGAGCGCCGTCCGGAGCGCCGGAAGACGACGAACAGCAGCCGCAGCCCCACCAGGGCGCTGATCACCAGCAGGTTGTAGCCGAACACCTGGTGCAGCGTCAGGTCCGGCAGGATCCGCGGCCCGCCCGTGCCGGCCAGCAGGAGCACCGCCATCACCCCCGCCGCCGCGCCGGCGAACGCCAGCAGGACCTCGTGCACCAGCCCCGTGACGACGTCGCGGTCGCGCTCGTCGGAGAACAGCCGGACGTTCACCGCCAGCCGGCCCTCCTCCAGGGCGGCGCCGATCCGGTCGACGCGGCGGGGGATGCGGCGCAGCACCGGCAGCAACGCCATCAGCTCGTCGACCGCGGTGCGGCGCAGCGAGTCCGGCCGCAGCCCGGCGCCGACCCGCTCGACGGCGAACGCGCGGGACTCGGCCACGACGTCGAACCCGGGGTCCAGCGCGGCGAGCGTGCCCTCCACCGTGGCCAGCGCCCGGAACACGGCGGCGATCGGCGGCGGGACGCTCAGCCGGAAGTCCGCGACCACCCGGAACAGGCCGGTGAACAGGTCGAGGTCCGGCGTGCGGCCGGGGCCGAAGTGGCGGGCGACCAGGGCGCCGAGGGCGCGTTCGAGGCGTTGCTCGTCGATCTCGCCGGTGCGGTCGACGATCTCGAGCAGCCCGTCTCGCAGGCCCGGCGGGTCGCCGCGGTCCAGGGCGAGCAGCAGGTTCTGCAGGCCGCCGCGCAGCCCGGCGTCGAGGCGGCCGACCGAGCCGAAGTCGAGCAGGCCCAGGCCGCCGCCGGGCAGCAGCATGAGGTTGCCCGGGTGCGGGTCGGCGTGGAAGACGCCGCCGATCATCACCTGGTCGAGCAGGCAGCGCAGGAGCGACCGCGCGAGCCGCCGCCGGTCGGCGGCCGGGAGCGTGTCCTTCGCCGTGGCCAAGGGTTTCCCGGCCAGCCGGGACATGACCAGCACCCGGTCGGTCGACAGTCCCTTGTGGACGACCGGCAGGACGACGTCCGGGCCGGAGGTGGCGGCCACGGCGGCGATGTTGCGGGCTTCGATGGTGAAGTCGAGCTCCTCGGCCAGTGCTTCGGCGAACCCGTCGGCGAGCTCGGCGACGCCGAGCGAACGTGCCCAGTCCGCGCGTTCCTCCAGTGCCGCGGCGACGCGCCGGACGATGTCGATGTCGCGTTCGGCCTGCTCCCGCACACCAGGGCGCTGTACCTTGACGACGACGTCCTCGCCGCTGCGCAGCTTGGCCCGGTAGACCTGCGCGACCGAAGCGGCGGCCAGCGGTTCCGGGTCGAACTCGGCGAAGACGTCGTCGGGCGAGCCGCCGAGCTCGGCCGCGAGCAGCGCCCGCACGGCGTCGGTGCGGGCGGGTCTGACCTGGTCCTGCAGCTTGCCGAGCTCGTCGACGAAGACCGGGGGCAGCAGGTCGGCGCGGGTCGAGAGCAGCTGGCCGAGCTTCACGAACGTCACGCCGCCTTCTTCGAGCGCGCGGCGCAGGGACCGGGCGAGCTTGGCGTGCCGTCCCGGCGCGAGGCCGGGTTCGCGGCGGCCGGCCAGGTAGCGGCCGAGGCCGTGCTTGATGGCGATCCGGCTGATCTGCGAGTACCGGCGCGTGCGGGAGAGCTTGGCCCGGATCGACCGCAGCCCGACGCCGTGGGGCAGCGCCATTTCGGCGAGGAAGAGGAAGATCAGCGTCGCGAGGAATGCGCTGCCCGCCAACGGGATCAGCAGGCCGAGCGCCGCGGCGCCGTTGTGCAGCAGGGAAAGCGGGAACGCCTGCGCGATGGCGCCCGCGACGAGCCAGCCGAACGCGGCGGCGCACAGCGCGCGGACGGCGCCGATCCGGACGCCGAGCACGCGGCGGGACGCGACCACGAGCGGCCACAGCACGAGCGCGTACAGGGGGAGGGTGAGCAGGCCCAGCAAGACGTCCATGCCGCGAAGCAGACCACGGCGGCCGGGGCGGGCGGCTCACGCAGCGGCGGGACCGGACTCCCTCCCGCGAGGGAGCTACTTTCGGCCGTGGCCCTGCGGTGGCGTGGACTTCTAACCTGATCGCGCGAACCACGGTGAAGTGTTCTCTAAACCGGACGAAGGAGACACGATGAACGGACGCGTGATCGGCCGGGTCCTGGCACTGGCCACGGCGGTCGCGGCCCCGCTGGGCCTGGGGCTCGCGGTCGCCCCGGCCGCCTCGGCGGCGGCTGTCACGACGCTGTACTACAGCTCTTCGGGCGCGCCGGACTACCTCGCCCAGATCGACCAGGGCGCGGCCAACTGGAACGCCGCCGTCACCGACGTGAAGCTGGTGAAGCGCACCACGGGCGCGACGATCGTGTTCCACGAGGTGCACAGCGGCGGCTCGTACACGAGCACGAACGGCCACGGCCGCGGCCAGATCTACCTGGACACGAGCCAGGTGGCGGAGGGCTACGACCCGACCCGCATCGCGGCGCACGAGCTGGGCCACAACCTGGGCCTCCCCGACCACTACAGCGGCCCGTGCACCGAGCTGATGTCCGGCCACGGCCCGGGAACGGCCTGCAAGAACGCGAAGCCGGACGCGACGGAGGCGGCGAAGGTGCAGTCCTTGTGGGTGAACGGCTTGGCGGCTTCGGCGGAGACGCGCGCGGTCGCGTACTGACCTACCTCGGCCCGGGTTGTCCACAGCGCGGTCGTGGTGTGGACAACCCGGCTCCACCGCGAGAGGGAGGCGCCCAAAGCCGCCGACCTGCGAAGATCGACCCGTGCGCGTACTCCGGCCCTTGACGAGCAAGGCGACCTACCGTCGCTGGGTCTACCTCGTGCTCGGTGGGGCCATCAGCGTGCCCTACCTGCTCTTCTCCGCCGTCGCCGTGCCGTCGCTGCTGCCGTTCGTCACCACGCTCGAACGGGCCACCGTCGTCGGCGGTGGGCTCACCCTGCTCGTCCTCGCCGGGACCGCCTTCCTGCCCGCCGTGCACGTGCTCGAATCCACCGCCGTCCGGGAGCTGCTCGATGATCCCGTGCCGGACGCGCCCGCGAGACCGCACACCCGGCCGGGGCGGCGGCGCGCCGCCGCGATGTTCGTGCTGCACGTCGTCGCCGGGTTCGTGGTCAGCTCCCTCAGCCTCGCCGCGCCCGTTGCGCTCGGCCTGTCGGTCAGTGCCGTGTTCACCGGGCGCCTCGTCCAGACCGGCGAAGGCGACGAGGTCACCGTGCCGACCGGCTGGGCGTCGGTGTGGCTCCCGGTGGCCTTCGCGCTCGGCGTCGTGCTGCTGATCTACGCCGTCGGGGCGGTCGGCGGGCTGCTGCGCCGGGCGGCGGCCGCGCTGCTCGGGGTGACCGCCGCCGAGCGGATCGCCCGGCTCGAACAGCGGACCGGGCAGCTCGCCGAGCGCAACCGGCTGGCCAGGGAGCTGCACGACTCGGTGGGGCACGCGCTGAGCGTCGTCACCATCCAGGCCGGCGCCGCCCGGCGGACGCTGCGCACCGACCCGGACTTCACCGAGCGCGCGCTCGGCGCCATCGAGGAGTCCGCCCGCACCGCGCTCGACGACCTCGACCACGTCCTCGGGCTCCTGCGCGAGGAGGCGGCGGGCCGGACACCGCAGCCGTTGCTGACCGAGCTGGAGACGCTGCTGGCCACGACCCGCCTGGCCGGCACCGAGGTCACCGCCGACGTCGGCGGCGACCTGGCCGCCGTGCCCGCCGTGGTGTCCCGCGAGGTGTACCGGATCCTGCAGGAATGCCTGACCAACGCGGTGCGCCACGCCGGTAGGGTCCCGGTGGCGGTGGTCGTCGACGTCGCGGCGCACGGCCTGGTCGCGCGCGTGTCGAACCCGCTGGGCGGCGGCGGGGGCCGGGCCGGCGGCGGCCGCGGCCTGCGCGGGATGACCGAGCGGGTGGCGGTGCTCGGCGGCGAACTGTCGGCCGGGCGGGTGGACGAGCGGTGGGAGGTCGTGGTGCGGGTGCCGTGGGGGAGCGGGCGATGAGCGTGCGCGTGCTGCTGGTCGACGACGAGCCGCTGATCCGCGCCGGGCTCCGCGCGATCGTCGACAGCGAAGCCGGGCTGAGCGTCGTCGGCGAGGCCGCCGACGGCGCCGAGGTGCCCGGGCTGGTGGCCCGGCTGCGCCCGGACGTCGTGCTGATGGACGTCCGGATGCCCGCGGTCGACGGGATCCGGGCCACCACGCACCTGATGTCCACAGTGGACGAGCCGCCGAAGGTGATCGTGGTGACCACCTTCGAGAACGACGACTACGTCTACGACGCGCTCCGCGCGGGAGCCAGCGGGTTCCTGCTCAAGCGGGCGCGGCCGGAGGAGATCGTCGCGGCGATCCGGACGGTGGTGGCGGGGGAGTCGCTGCTGTTCCCGGCCGCGATCCGCCGCCTGGCCGCGCACCACGCGCCCACCGGGGACGGCCTGGCGAGCGCGAACCTGACCGAGCGGGAGCGCGAGGTCCTGCGCCTGATGGCCGGCGGACTGTCCAATGTGGAGATAGCGGGCGAGCTCTACCTGGGGATCCAGACCGTGAAGACCCACGTGGGCAACGTGCTCGCGAAGCTGGGCGCGCGCGACCGGACCCAGGCGGTGATCCGCGCCTACGACTCGGGGTTCGTGACGCCCGCGGGCTGATTCGGGCACTATGGGCCGCATGACGCAGGTTACCGACTACGACGACTTCGCCGAGGCGTACACGGCCGAGAACGAGACCAGCCTCATGAACGCCTACTACGAACGGCCCGCCACCCTGGCGCTCGCCGGAGACGTGGCCGGGCGGCGGATCCTCGACGCCGGCTGTGGCTCTGGCCCGCTGTTCGCGGCGCTGCGCGAGCGGGGCGCCGACGTGAGCGGGATCGACCGGAGTGCCGCGATGCTGGCGCACGCCCGGCGGCGGCTCGGCGCCGACGCCGACCTGCGGGTCGCCGACCTGGCCGAGCCGCTGCCGTTCCCCGACGACGCGTTCGACGACGTCATCGCGTCCCTGGTGCTGCACTACCTCGAAGACTGGACGCCGACGCTCGCCGAAGTGCGGCGCGTGCTGAAGACCGGCGGGCGGCTCATCGCCTCGGTCAACCACCCCTTCATGGTCAACCTCGTGCACCGCGAGGCCGGCCCCCGGCCCGACTACTTCGCGTCCTACACCTGGACCGACGAGTTCGACCTGCACGGCCAGCCCGCGCGGATGACGTTCTGGAACAAGCCGCTGCACGCGATGACCGACGCCTTCACCGCGGCCGGCTTCCGGATCTCCACCATCGGCGAACCCCATCCGGTGCCGGAAGCCCGCGAGCTGTTCCCCGGCGACTTCGAGGTGCTCGACACCTTCCCGAGCTTCCTCTTCTTCGCGCTCGAAGCCGCCTAGGAGCAGCTACTGCCCGTGCGGCCCCTGCGGCGGCCGGTATCCCGGCGGCGGAGGCTGCTGGAACCCCTGCGACGGGGGAAACCCCGCCTGCTGCTGGGGTCCTGCCTGCTGCTGGAATACTGGCTGCTGTTGGGTTCCCGGTTGCTGCTGGAGTCCTGGCTGTTGCTGAAACCCCGGGTGTTGCTGAGGTCCCGGCTGTTGCGGAAACCCGGGCTGCTGCGGCTGGAACCCTGATTGCTGCTGGAACCCCGGCTGTTGCTGGAATCCAGGCTGCTGCTGGAATCCAGGCTGCTGCGGAAAGTCCTGTCCCGCCGGGTATCCCTGCGCCGGGTACCCCGGTGTCGGACCGAAGCCGGTTTCCTGGCCGGGCACGGTCGCCCCCGCCCGGCGCCGGATCGCGACGACCAGCCGCCAGCCGCACCCGGCCGCGATCGCCGCGCCGATCCCGAACGTGACCCACCGGCCGCCGCCCTTGAAGGAGGCCGCGGAGTCGATCGCCGCCTGCCGTTTTTCTTCGTAGGTTTCGGTGTACTTCTGGCCGTACGAGGTCTTCTCGCAGGTCTGCCCCGGCCGCATCTCTTCGCTGCCGCACAGCACCAGGTCGCTGGGCTCCCCGGAGCCGAACAGCCCGAGCGCCACCAACCCCAGGCCGAACAGCAGGCCCACGGACCACCAAACCACGCTTTTCACGGATCCCCCTCTGGACCATACGGAGTAGCGGGAGACATCAGACCACAAATCGGTCTGTGACGCACGTGGTTCCGATGTAACCGGTCTAGCCGAGGTCGTCGAGGAGGGCCTGGATGGCCGCCGCCATCGCCGCCGGGTCGCCGTCGCCCGGGCGGAGCACCAGGTCCGGCGACGACGGCCGCTCGTAAGGCGCGTCGATGCCCGTGAAGCCCGTGATCTCCCCTGCGCGCGCCTTCGCGTACATCCCCTTCGGGTCCCGCGCCTCGCACACCTCCAGGGGCGTGTCCACGAAGACCTCCACGAACGGCAGGTCCCCAGACACCGCCCGCGCCGAAGCGCGGTCCGCCTCGTACGGGCTGATCAGGGACGCGATCGCCACCACACCCGCGTCCGCGAACAGCCGCGCGACCTCGGCCACCCGCCGGACGTTCTCCGCGCGGTCCTCCGGGCTGAACCCGAGGCCCGCGTTGAGCCCGTGGCGCAGGTTGTCGCCGTCCAGGAGGTAGGCCGGGCGGCCCGCGGCGACCAGCCGGCGTTCCAGTTCGACCGCCACCGACGACTTGCCCGACGCCGAGAGCCCGGTCAGCCAGACCGTCGCGCCGCGGGTCGGGCGGTCCTCGCGCCGCACGGCCGCCGTGTGCCAGACGACCGGCGAAGCGACCGCTCCGGTGATCATGCCGGCCGCGACCGTGTCGCCGGTGTGCTCGTCGACCAGCAGGAAGCCACCGGTGGCTCGGTTGCGGCGGTACGGGTCGAACAACAGCGGCGCGCGCGTGCGCAGCCGGATCCGGCCGATGTCGTTCAAGGACAACGCGGTGGCCGTCTCGTCGCGGTGCAGGGTGGTCACGTCGAGGCGGTAGTCCAGCCGCTCCACCCAACCGCGCGTCTCCGTCGTCGTGTGCCGGACCGCGAACGAAGCACCCGGCGTCAGGGAGGACCGCGACGAGAACCAGCACACCAGCGCGTCGACCTCGCGGGCCGACTCCGCGCGGTTGCCCGGGCGGCACAGCATCGCGCCCCGGCCCAGGTCGAGGTCGTCGGCCAGTTCGACGGACACCGCCTGGCCGGTGAAGGCTTCCGACAGCGGCGTCCCGCCCGGCCCCCACACCGCGCGGACCTTCGAGGTGAACCCGGACGGCAGTGCGACAACCTCGTCGCCCGGCTTGAACACCCCGCCGGCGATGGTGCCCGCGTAGCCGCGGAAGTCGGACCGGCGGATCACGTACTGCACGGGGAAGCGGGCGTCGATCAGGTTCCGGTCGGAGGCGACGTGCACCTCTTCGAGCTGGTGCAGCAGCGAAGTCCCCTCGTACCAGGGCATGCTCGCGCTGCGGTGGACGACGTTGTCGCCGTGCAGCGCCGAAACCGGCACGAACGTCAGGTCGGCGACGTCGAGCTTCATGGCGAACCGCCGGAAGTCCTCGCGGATCTCGTCGAACCGCTCCTGCGACCAGCCGACCAGGTCCATCTTGTTGACGCACACCACGAGGTGCCCGATGCCGAGCAGCGACGCGAGGAACGCGTGCCGCCGCGACTGCTCCAGCACGCCCTTGCGCGCGTCGACCAGGACGAGCGCCAGGTCGGCCGTCGACGCGCCGGTCACCATGTTCCGCGTGTACTGCAGGTGCCCCGGCGTGTCCGCGATGATGAACTTCCGCTTGGGCGTGGCGAAGTAGCGGTGGGCGACGTCGATGGTGATGCCCTGCTCGCGCTCGGCGCGCAGGCCGTCGGTGAGCAGCGCCAGGTCCGGGTAGTCCTCGCCGCGCTCGCGGCTGGCGCGCTCGACGGCGGCGAGCTGGTCGGTGAAGATCGCCTTCGAGTCGAACAGCAGCCGCCCGATCAACGTCGACTTGCCGTCGTCGACGCTCCCCGCCGTGGCGATCCTCAGCAGCTGCATCAGAAGTAGCCCTCCCGCTTGCGATCTTCCATGCCCGCTTCGGAAATCCGGTCGTCGGCGCGCGTGGCGCCGCGCTCGGTGACGCGCGTGGCGGCCACCTCGGCGACCACTTCGGACGGTGTCGCCGCCGACGATTCGACGCAGCCGGTGCAGGTGGCGTCGCCGACGGTCCGGAAGCGCACGGTCGCCTCGTACGGCGTCTCACCGTCCACAAGGGACAGGAACCGGGTCACCGCCAGGAGCATGCCGTCGCGCTGGACCACGGCACGCCGGTGCGCGTAGTACAGCGGCGGCAGCGCGATCCGCTCGTCCCGGATGTACTGCCAGATGTCGAGCTCGGTCCAGTTCGACAGCGGGAACACGCGGATGTGCTCGCCGCGCCGGTGCCGCCCGTTGTAGAGGGTCCACAGCTCCGGGCGCTGCGCCCGCGGGTCCCACTGGCCGTGCTCGTCGCGGAAGCTGAAGACGCGCTCCTTCGCGCGGGCCTTCTCCTCGTCCCGGCGGGCGCCGCCGAACACGGCGTCGTAGCCGCCCTCGCGGATCGCCCGCAGCAGCGTGACGGTCTGCAGCCGGTTGCGGCTGGCCCGCGGACCGGTCTCCTCGACGACACGGCCGGCGTCGAGGTCGTCCTGCACGCTCGCGACCTCGAGGCGCAGGTTCAGGGCGGCGACGGTCTCGTCGCGGAACCGCAGCACCTCGTCGAAGTTGTGCCCGGTGTCGACGTGCAGGACGGGGAACGGCAGCGGCGCCGGCCAGAACGCCTTCGCGGCGGCGTGCAGCATCACCACCGAGTCCTTGCCGCCGGAAAAGAGCAGGACGGGGCGCTCGAAGGTCGCCGCGACCTCACGGAAGACGTGCACGGCCTCCGCTTCGAGCGCGGCCAGGTGCGAAAGCTCGTACGAGGTCACGGACACCGGAAAAAAGTAGAACATGTTCTTGTCATCGGTCAAGCGGTGCGGGACCCTGGGGACATGGACCTGGTCGTACTCGAAGAGATCCGCCGGCTGAAGTACCGGTACCTGCGCGGGGTGGACCTGAAGCTGTGGGACGAGGTGGCCGACACCTTCACCGCCGACGCCACGGCCGACTACGGGACCCGCGCCACCGGTGAGGACGGGAAGCACTTCGAGGGGCGTGACGCCATCGTCGCGTTCCTCACCGAGAGCCTCGGCAACGGCATCATCACCGTGCACCACGCAGGTCAGCCCGAGATCGACGTCGACGGCGACACCGCGACCGGGCGGTGGTCGTTCACCGACAAGGTCATCGTGCCCGACCACAAGGTGATCATCGAGGGTGCCGCGTTCTACGAGGACACCTACCGCCGCGAGGCCGACGGCGCCTGGCGGATGTCGCACATCGGGTACGTCCGCACCTACGAGTCGATGCTCTCGTGGGCGGACACCCCGGGCTTCCGGCTGCTCGCGAACCGCTGGGCCGTCCCGGCATGATCGAGAACGAGTTCTCGTTGACGCGGCCGTTCGCCGACGCCATCGTCGAGGCCGAGAAGCTGATCGCGCAGGCCCCGCCGGCACAGACCGAGCAGGGTCTGCTGGAGGGCTACGACTACCTCGCCGGGAGCATCCGGGCGTCGCTGCAGATGGCCTGGGCCTACCAGCGCGACTTCCCGTACTTCACCGCGTCCACCGGGCCGTACACGAAGATGGGCCTGGACAACCCGGACACGCTGTACTTCAACGCGAACATCCGCGACGACCGCGAGTACCTGGTCACCGGCGTCCGCGGGACCACCGCCGACCTGAGCTTCCAGATCCTCAACGGCGACTACTCGCCGGTGGAGGTGCCCGACAGCCTCGCCGCGTTCGACGACCGCGCCATCGAAATCGGCGAGGACGGCCGCTTCGAGCTGCGCTTCGGCCCGGCGCGCGAGAACCCCGGCCCGAACTACTTCACCCTGGGCCAGGGCTCGTCGATGCTGGTCGTCCGCGAGGTCCACAGCGACTGGGCGACCGAGAAGCGCGGCGAGATCCGCATCCGGTGCGTCGGCACCGCCGGGCAGGCGCCGCCGGTGCCGGACCGCTCCGCGCTGGCCAAGCGCTACGGCGTCACGGGCAAGATCCTGCTGAGCCGGCTCAAGACGTTCCTGGCCTTCCCGAAGTGGTTCTACGACAACCTGCCGGTGAACACGATGACCGAGCCGCGGTCGACGCCGGGTGGGCTGACCACGCAGTTCTCCTCGGCCGGGCACTACGAGCTCGGCGACGAAGAGGCGATGATCGTCACTGTGCCGCGCTGCGCGGACGCGCCGTACCAGGGCATCCAGCTCGGCAGCCTCTGGTACGTCTCGCTCGACTACATCAACCACCAGACGAGCCTCACCGCCGACCAGGCCCGCGTCGATCCCGACGGCAAGCTCCGGTTCGTGATCAGCGAGCGCGACCCCGGCGTGGCGAACTGGCTGGAGCGGACCGGCCACGACCGCGGGTACGTGCAGATCCGCTGGCAGCGGCTGTCCCGGGACCTCGGGCCGGACGACGGCCCGGTCGTCGAGGTCGTCAAGGTCGACGAGCTGCCCGACCGGCTGCCGTACCACGAGGAAGCCCGCGTGACGCCGGAGCAGTGGGCGGCGCGGATCGCGGCCCGGCAGGACGCCGTCGCCGCCCGGATGCTGGGGTGAGCATGGAGAACCTGTTGCAGGGCAAGGTGGTCGTCGTCTCCGGGATCGGCCCGGGGCTCGGCCGGTCGATCGCGGTGCGCAGCGCCGTGGCCGGCGCGGACGTCGTGCTCGCCGCGCGCACCGAGTCGCGGCTGACCGAGGTCGCGAAGGAGGTCACCGATCTCGGGCGGCGCGCCGTCGCGGTCCGCACCGACATCGACGACGCGGACTCCGCCGCCAACCTGGTGAGCGCCGCGGTCGAGGCGTTCGGCCGGGTGGACACGGTGGTGCACAACGCGTTCGCCGTCCCGCCGCTGACCGATCTGGCCACAGTGGACCTCGACGCGGTCCGCGCCGGCTTCGAAACCGCGGCGATCTCCGTGCTCCGGCTGACCCGGGGATTCCTGCCCGCGCTCAAGGAGAGCAAGGGCTCGCTGGTGATGATCAACTCCGCGGTGCTGCGGCATTCGCGGCGGACGTTCGGCGCCTACAAGATGGCGAAGTCGGCGCTGCTGTCGCTGTCGCAGAGCCTCGCGAGCGAGCTCGGGCCGGACGGCGTGCGGGTCAACACCGTGGCGCCCGGGTACATCTGGGCGCCGAACCTCAAGTGGTACTTCGCCTACCTGGCCAAGGAACGCGGCATCACACCGGAAGACGTCTACGCCGAGACGGCGTCCACAATAGACCTGCGCAAGCTGCCCGAGCCCGACGAGATCGCCGACGCCGTGGTGTTCCTCGCCTCGCCGATGGCGCGTGCGATCACCGGGCAGTGCCTCGACGTCAACGGCGGCGAGTACCACCACTAGGAGGTTTCATGCGTCCCGGCCGGGAAGACGTCGGCACCGTCGAGGACCTGCACGCATCGGCCACCAAGCTCACCGGGCTCGACGACTTCGGCCCGGACGAGTACGTCGAAGGCCTGCGCGTGCTGCTGGAGTCGTACGAGGCCGACGAGGAGCTCACGCCGTTCGGCAACAAGGTGCACCGGGCGATGCTGCGCGGCGCGCTCGTGGCCCGGCTGCTCAGCGAAGCGTCCTGGAAGCAGAATCCGGCGTACGCGGACGTCCCCGTGGATCGGCCGATCTTCGTCACCGGCCTGCCTCGCACCGGCACGACCGCGCTGCACCGGCTGCTGGCCGAGGACCCCGCGCACCAAGGCCTCGAGGTGTGGCTCGCCGAGGTCCCGCAGCCGCGGCCGCCGCGGGAGACGTGGGCGGACAACCCGATCTTCCAGGGCATCCAGGCCGGCTACGAGCGCCACCACGTCGAGCACCCGGAGTTCATGGGCGTGCACCACATGTCCGCCGACCAGGTGGAGGAGTGCTGGCAGCTGCTGCGGCAGTCGATGCGGTCGGTGTCGTTCGAGTGCCTCGCGCACCTGCCGCGCTATTCGCGCTGGCTGGCCAAGCAGGACTGGACGGACGCCTACGCCCGGCACCGGCGCAACCTGCAGCTGATCGGGCTGCCGGACGCGGGCAAGCGGTGGGTGCTGAAGAACCCGAGCCACCTCTTCGCGCTGGACGCGCTCATGGCGGTGTATCCGGACGCGCTGGTGATCCAGACGCACCGGGCCCCGCGGACGATCATGGCGTCGATGTGCAGCCTGGCCGAGAAGGCCGCGGACGGCTGGTCGTCGAAGTTCCGCGGCGAGGTGATCGGCCGTGGGCAGCTCGACCTGTGGGCTCGCGGCGCCGACGAGTTCCGGTCGGCCCGGGCCCGCTACGACGCGGCGCAGTTCTGCGATGTGGCGTACGAGGACTTCGTCGCCGACCCGATCGGCACGGTGTCCACTGTGTACGACCACTTCGGACTTACGTGCACCCCCGAAGCGCGAGCGGCGATGACGGCGGTCCACGAGGCGAGCCGGACGGGCGAGCGGAAACCCGTGCACCGCTACAGCCTGCAGGACTTCGGCCTGACGCCCGAGGAGGTCGACGAGCGGTTCGCGGGCTACCGCGCGGCGTACGGTTCGTAACCCGCTCAGCTCGTGGTGATCAGCTTGACCACCTCGTCCATCGCCGGTCCGGCGGCGATCTCGGCCGCCAGCTCCCGCGCCCGGTCCCGGTAGCGCGGCTCGGTCACCACGGCGTGGACCGCGCGCCGCAGCATCCGGGGCGAGGCCGAGGCGCGGGCGTGGCCGATCCCGGCTCCGGACCAGGTGACGCGGGCCGCCACCTCGCGCTTGTCCTCGCTCGCCCCGACCACGACCAGTGGCACCCCGTAGCGGAGGGCGTGGTTGACGCCGCCGTACCCGCCGTTGCTGACCATCGCGGCGCAGCGGGGGAGCAGCTCGTCGTAGGGCAGGAAGTCGGCCACCCGGACGTTGGCCGGCAGCGGGCCGGGCCGCAGCCGGGTGCCGCACGTCGTCGCGACGACCAGCACGTCTTCGGCGGCCAGCGCGGCGATCGTGGGTTCGACGAGCCGACCCAGGTCGTCGTTCGCCACCGTTCCCTGCGTCACGTGCACCACCGGCCGGGTGCCGTCGAGGTCGTCCCACCACGGCGGCAGCGGGTGCTCGCTCGCCGCGCTGACCGTCGTCGGGCCGATGAAGTGCAGCGGCGCCCCGGGGCGCGGGTACTCGAAGCCCGGGCAGGTCATCTGCAGCACGCCGTCGCTGTGCAGCGGCCAGTCCGCGAACAGCATGCCGGGGTCGGCGCCCAGGAGGTCTCCGGCCAGGTCCTGCGCCGGCCGGAGCACCCACGGCGCGAGCGTCTTGAGGACCGCGCCGCGCAGGCGGTCGGCCGGGGTCTTCGGCGGCGGGGCGCTCGGCACCGGCGGCATGAACGGCAGGAACCCCAGCACCAGCACGCGGGGCCGGTGCTCGCGCCGCACCAGCGCCAGGCCCGCCATGAAGAGCGGGTCGCACAGCACGACGTCGACGTCGGTGTCCATCACGCTGAGCTGGGCGGGCATCGCGCGGACGAAGTGGGTCAGCTCGAAGCGGGCGAGCTTCAGGCCGCTCAGCCCCTGCCGGCCCGGGATGGTGCCGTCGAGGTCGGTCTCGTCGAAGTCGGCTTCGGGCGGCAGCACGCGCACCCCGGCGCCCAGTTCCTCGAACTTCCGCCGGTAGCGCGCCCCGGTGACGACGGTGACGTCGTGCCCGGCCGCGAGCAGCGCTTCGACGATCGGCCGGGTCGGCCCGACGTGGCCGCGGGCGGGCTGGACGCAGACGAGTACCCGGGTCATGGCGACCCCCTCAATTGGACGATACGTTGTACTGGTGAACATACCGGATCCGGAGGGCGCGCGGCGCCGTTACGAGTCGCCGGTGCGCGAGGCCCGCGCCCGGCGCACCCGGGCGCACGTGGTGGCGACGGCGGGACGGCTGTTCGCCGAGCGGGGTTACGCGGGCACGAGCATGCGGCAGATCGCCGCCGCGGCCGGGGTGAGCCTGGAGACCGTGACGCAGACGGGCCGCAAGGCGGACCTGCTCCTCGCCGCGTTCCGCGACGGCTTCACGGGCGATCCGGACGCGGTGAACCTGGAGGGGGTGGTGGGTGCGGCCGAGCTGGACGACCTCCCGGAGGTGGTCTCGCGGGTCGCGGCGGGGGTGCGCGGGTCGTTGCCGATCTGGCGCGCGTTCACCACCGCGGCGGCGGCCGACCCGGCGGTGGCGGCGGTCCGCGCGGAGCTGGCGGTGCTCCGCCGCGAGGAGATCGCCGCGCGCTTGGAGGCGGCGGGCTTGACCCCGCCGGACGGCGACCCCGGCCGCCTCGCGGACGCGATCGGGCTGCTGATGTCCCACGAGGCTTACGACCACCTGACGGCGGTCTGCGGCTGGTCGCACGAGGACTACGTGGCTTGGGCGGCGGAGGCCGTTCAGGCGCAGCTCACGCTGGGCCGGTAGGGGCCAACCGGCGGCCGCCTGCGGTCGGGCGCACGAGGATTACGCGGGCGGCCGGCTTCGCCGGCGGGACTAACCGGCGGCCGCCTGCAAGCCGCGGGTGCCGATGCCGCGCAGGACCTCCACGCGGTCCGAGCCCGGGCGGCCCAGCACCCAGCTCGACCCGGGCACCGCTTTCGCGCGCTTCTTCAGCGGTGCCAGCAGCCGGGAAACCTCCTGGTACGAGCGGATCGCGTCGCTCGCGCAGACCAGCGTCGCCAGGGACACCGTCACCGGCATGCCGTCCGCGGACCAGTGGCGGTCCAGCAGGGCGCCCGCCACCGTGGCGATCTCGTCGACGTCGCAGACGACCAGGAAGTCGTCGCCGCCGACGTGGCTGACCCGCATCCGGCGCAGCTGCCCGGCCAGCTCGGTCAGCGCTCCGCCCAGCTCGCGGATCAGGTTGTCGCCCGCCGCGAAGCCGGCCGTGTCGTTCACCGTCTTGAACGCGTCGATGTCCAGCCACGCGGCGACGAACGGCTCGCCGATCGTGATCCGGCGGGCGACGTCGCGGGCGACCGTGTCGCTGCCCGGCAGCCGGGTCAGCGGGTTGAGTGCCGCCGCAGCCTCGACCTTCGCCTCGGCCACGCCGCGCACCACCTCGGTCACCAGCACCACGCCGAGGCAGCGGCCCACCTCGTCGACCACGACGACGTCGTCGCCGGTGCGGCCCCAGTCGGCGTCGGTGACCAGCTCGAGGAACTCCATCGCGCCGGCGCGGGCTTCGATCGTGTGCGGGGTGTCGGCGAGCCGGGCCGCCGGGCGCTTCGCGTGCAGCGCGTGGCCGTACGGGCCGGTGACGGCGACCAGGAACCGCGTCCGGTCGACCGACCAGCGCGGCCGGTTCAGCTCGTCCACCCCGACCACGCCCGAAGGCGCGTCGGCCGCCGCGAGGACTTCGCGGACTTCGTCGCACGTCGCGGTTTCCGGCAACGTCGTGGCCGGGCGGAGGAAGTCGCCGACGCAGGGCGCCACGGCCTGCGTGGCCGCGGCGCGCCCGCGGGTGAGCAGCGCCGGAGCCGGCCCGGCGGCGGTCGGCGGCGCCAGGAGGTTGCCCTGGGCGATCCGGACGCCGAGGCCGCGGACGGCGTCGAGCTGGGCGTCGGTCTCCAGCCCGGTCGCGACCAGCCGCGTGCCGGTGCGGTTCGTGAAGTGCAGCAGTGCCTCGACGACGGCGACCGCGCCCTGGTCGTCCGGCAGCCCGCGCAGCACCGTGCGGTCGAGCTTGACCAGGTCGACCGGCGCCTCGGCGAGCAGGCCCAGCGGCAGGTCGCCGCGGCCGAGGCCGTCGAGCGCGAGCCGGAAGCCGAGCTCGGTGAGCGCCCGCATCCCGGCGAGGGCGCGGTCGGCGGGCAGCGGCGCGAACGGCGGCCCGATTTCGAGCACGACGTCGCGGGTGCGGCGCCCGGCGTCGCCGAGCTCGGCCAGGAGGTCGTCGAACATCGCCGTCGGCGCGGCGAGCGTGCGGGCGGAGAGGTTCAGGTGCAGCGGCAGCGCCGTGGGGTTCTCCGCGTCCTGCCGGACGGCGGCGACGGCGAGCCCGAGGTCGGCCTCGGCGAGCCGGCCTTCGCGGCGGGCCTGTGCGAGCAGCTCGGGGACGGTTCCGTGGCCCGGCCTGGCCAGCGCTTCGTGAGCCACGACGCCACCGGTGTGGAGGCTGTACAGCGGCTGGAAGGCGAAGCGGACCGCGCGTGGCGACTTCACGCCCCGATCGTCGCCGGTCGCCCGGGGAAACGAAACCGATGTCGACTGATGTTCACCCCCGTTACCCACATCGGAGTAACGCAGCGTGACGCCCGCCACTTGTTCAGCCTTGACTTATATAAGCACGACCTTGTAGCTTGGCCGGGTGCACGCCTTCGACGTCCTCGGCGACCCGGTCCGCCGCCGGATCCTCGAGCTGCTCGCCGACGGCGAGCGGGCCGCCGGCGCGGTGACCGAGGTGATCCGGGCCGAGTTCGGCATCTCGCAGCCCGCGGTGTCCCAGCACCTGAAAGTGCTGCGCGACAACGGCTTCGCGGTCGTCCGCCAGGACGGGACGCGGCGGCTGTACGCGGTCGGGCACGCCCCGCTGCGGGACGTCGACGTCTGGCTCGACCGGTTCCGCCGGTACTGGACCCCGCCGCTGGACGCACTGGCCACCGAAATCGCCCGCGGCAAGCGAGAGCGCCGCCTCACCGAAGGAGAAAACCCGTGATCGACGTCCACCACCAGATCAGCGCCGTCCGCCGTCAGGTCGGCCGTCGCGTGCTCGACGCGGGGGAGGCGCGCGTCATGACCATCAGCCAGGTCTACGAAACCGACGTCGACGACATGTGGGACGCGTGCACGAACGCCGAGCGGATCCCGCGGTGGTTCCTGCCGGTGTCCGGCGACCTGCGGGTCGGCGGGAGGTACCAGCTGCAGGGCAACGCGGGCGGCACCGTCGAGCGCTGCGACCCGCCGAAGAGCTTCGCCGCGACGTGGGAGTTCAACGGCGGCGTCAGCTGGATCGAGGTCCGGCTGACCCCGGAGGGCGAGGGCACGCGGTTCGAGCTGGAGCACGTCGCCCACGTCGACAACCACTGGGAGCAGTTCGGCCCCGGCGCGGTCGGCATCGGCTGGGACATGGCGCTGACCGCCCTGGTCCGCCACCTGGCCGCCGACCCGGCGTACGTCGTCGACCCGGAGGAGGCGATGGCCTGGATGGCGTCCCCGGAAGGCGTCGAGTTCGTGACGGCGGCGGGCGAAGCCTGGTACGAGGCGCACGTCGCCTCCGGGGAGGCCGAGGCCGTCGCCCGCGCGCAGGCGGACCGCTGCCGCGCCGCGTACACCGGGCAGCCGGAGGCCTAGCGGTCGTCGTACTTGATCGCCGTCAGGGTGATCACCGCGTCGGCCGGGACCTCGGTGCCCGCCGCCGGGTCCTGGCCCGTCTGCACCCAGTTGCGGTCGAGGACCAGGGCCCGGCCCTGGCCGGTGCCGTCGACCTCGCGCAGGTTGTAGAGCCCGGCCCGCTGCATCGTGTCCTGGGCGTCCTGGTGGTTCATCCCGGACACGTCCGGGACCTTGATCAGCTTCGCCTCGGCGGACGTCGAAGCCCTCGTGGAAGCCCCCGTCGAAGTCAGCGTCGACGTCGAGGTCGTCGTGCCGGAATCGCCGGGCGGGCCGCCGCAGGCGGCCAGGGCGAGGGCGAGTACCGCGAGGGTCGTGACCGTCGGTCGGGACATACCTGGGGGTACCCACGCGCCTGTCTGCCGATCGGGTGAAGCCGGATAAGGTCGGGCGCATGGATCAGGGCAGCGAGCACACCGACCCGCGGGCGGCCCGGCGCGACCCCGTGGCGAACGTCGGCGGGTTCACCGACCTGGCGACCAGCCCCTTCCGGATCGACCGCGACCGGATCGCCGCGTCCCCGTTCTTCGCGCGGCTCGGCGGGGTGACGCAGGTGGTCAGCGCCGGCGGCGCCGGGCTGCTGCACAACCGGCTCACCCACAGCCTGAAGGTCGCACAGGTCGCCCGCGCGATCGCCGAGCGGGTCACCACCGGGAACGACGCCCTCCTCGTCGACAAGCTGGGCGGCTGCGACCCCGACGTCGCCGAGGCGGCCGCGCTCGCCCACGACCTCGGGCACCCGCCGTTCGGGCACCTCGGGGAGCAGACGCTCGACCGCATCGCCCGGCACCGCTTCGGCCTCGCCGACGGCTTCGAGGGCAACGCGCAGACGTTCCGCATCATCACCACGACCGACGTGCGCGGGCCGTCGGCGATCGGGCTCGACCTCACCACGGCCGTGCGCGCGGCGGTGCTGAAGTACCCGTGGCTGCGGCTGCACCACCCCGCGCCGCACCCGTCCGCGATGGCCGTGCCGCCGCGCGGGGCGGGCGAGCCGGGCGATCTGCCGGGCACCGGCGCGGGCAAGTTTTCCGCCTACGCCACCGAACTCGACGACTTCGAGCAGGCGCGCGCGGCGTTCGCGGGCCGCGTCGAAGGCTGGCAGCAGACCGTCGAAGCGTCCGTGATGGACACCGCCGACGACATCGCCTACGCCATCCACGACCTGCAGGACTTCCACCGCATCGGGGTGCTGCAGCACGCGCCGGTGGCGGCGGAGCTGGGGGAGTGGCTCGAGCACGCCGGCGAGCTCGCCGCGCTGGACGACGAGACGCTGCACGCGGGCCTGCGCCGCCCGGGCCGCTCGCTGGAACGCCTGCGCCGCCGCATGCACGCCAAGGACGCGTGGATCGTCGACGACGACGCGTTCGCCGCGGCGGTCGCGCGGGTGCGCGCGGAGCTGGTCGACGGCCTCCTCGCGGGCGAGTTCGACGGCTCGATCGAGGCGGAACAGGCGACGGCGGCGTTCTCGGCGAACTGGACGGCCCGGCTGGTCGACGGCGTGTTCGTGCTGCCGTCACCGTCCACCCGCAGCGGCCACGTCTCGCTGCGCCCGGCCCAGTGGCACGAGGTCCAGGTGCTCAAGTTCGTGCACCGCCGGTTCGTGCTGCTGCGCCCCGACCTGGCGCTGCACCAGCGAGGACAGGCGGGGGTGGTGTCGAGCCTGGTCGACGCGCTCGACGCGTGGCTGCTCGACCGCGACGAGGTTTCGCGGCTGCCCCGGCGCCTGCACGACCTGGTGGAGCTGGCCCGCGCGGAGTATTCGGAGCTGGCGCGCTCGGCGCCGGAGCTGCTCGTCGGGGCGACGGGGGAGCCCGTGACGGGGGCGGACGCGGTGCGCGGTCTGGCCCGGGGGCGGGCGGTGGTGGACTTCGTGGCGTCGTTGACGGACAAGCAGGCGGTGACGCTGTTGGACGCGCTGTCGGGGCGGGCCGCGCAGCCGTGGTCGGACTCGTTCGTCCTCTGACGACAGCTCTTCGGGCCGTAACGAATTCCGCGACCCCGGACACCCGTTGCACAGCCCAGGGCGACCGGCCGCGGCCCGGCGCCCGTTGTCCGGCCGTTGTCCGGTGATCGGCACCCCGCTGCGCTGAACGGCCTACACCATCCGGCCCCTTCGGGAAATTATCTGTCCTTTGTCACTCGAACGGCTGATGTTTACGGAGAACACCCGGTACTTAGCTGGATCCAGCCGGTGATCACCGGCGGTCGGTCAGCGTGAGTCGGGGCACGCGCCTGGAGATTCGGAGGGCGCACGTGCGTCGTACCCGTTCCACGAGATCGAGATCCACAGTGCTCACAGCCGGGGCGGCGGCACTGCTCGCCGCGCTCGGCCTGGTGTCCCCGCCCGTCGCGGGGGCCGCCCCCGCGTCCACACCGGACGCCTTCACCGAAGTCGCCCAGCAGCAGATCGCCGCCCTGCAGGCGGTCAAGGCCGGGCGCACCGCCGCCGAGTCCAAAGTGGACAGCAAGCTGCTGGTCGCCGAGAAGGGCCTGGGGAAGCAGCTGAACGCCCTCCAGCCCGGGGTCGCGCCGGGCGGCACCGTCCTGGTCGACATCCGCGCGAGCAAGGTCTCGCCGGACCTCATCGCCGGGCTCACCAAGGCCGGGGCGGGCATCCGCGCGGTGTCCGACCGGTACGGCAGCGTCCGGGCCGAAGTGCCGCTGGCCAAGGTCAGCGAGATCGCCGCGCGCGGCGACGTCCAGCGCGTGGAGCAGGCCGACCAGGCCATGACCGCCCGCGAGCTGGCCACGCCCGCCACGACGCCGGGCAAGACCGAAACCAAGCAGCAGAAGGCCGACCGCATCGCCGGGGAGCTCCAGAAAGCGCTCGCGAGCAAGTCCCAGCGCAGCGCCGCCGCGGCCGCCACGCTGACCAGCGAAGGCGACCGCGCGCACAACGCCGACCTCGCCCGCCAGCAGTTCGGCGTCACCGGCGTCGGCGTCAAGGCGTGCGCGCTGTCCGACGGCGTCGACTCCCTCGCCGCCTCGCAGGCCAAGGGCGAGCTGCCGGCCGTCGACGTCATCGCCGGTCAGGAGGGCGACGGCGACGAGGGCACCGCGATGCTCGAGATCATCCACGACCTCGCGCCCCACGCCGCGCTCGGCTTCGCGTCGGCGTTCAACTCCGACGCCAGCTTCGCGGACAACATCCGCAAGCTCCGCTTCGAGTCGCACTGCGACGTCATCGTCGACGACGTCATCTACTTCAAGGAATCCCCGTTCCAGGACTGGATCATCGCCCAGGCCGTGAACGACGTGACCGCGGACGGCGCGCTGTACTTCTCGTCGGCGGGCAACGAGGGCAACGTCGCCAGCGGCACCGCCGGGCACTGGGAGGGCGACTTCGTCGACTCCGGCAAGTCGGTCGGCAAGTTCGCCGGGGTCGCGCACAACTTCGCCGGCGCGGCGGGCAACCAGATCTACGAGCCGATCTCGAACGCGTCCTCGGCCGGCGTCCCGGTGACGCTGCACTGGTCGGACCCGACCGGGCACTCGGCCAACGACTACGACCTCTACCTGCTCAACTCCGCGGGCGCGGTGGTCAGCTTCAGCCAGAACGTCCAGGACGGCACGCAGGACCCGTACGAGATCCTGCAGACGCCCGCGTTCGGCGGCACCGGCCTGCGCCTGGCCGTCGTGAAGTTCTCGGGCGAGAACCGCTACCTGTCGCTGTCCGCGCTGCGCGGCCGGTTCTCCGACTCGGCGGACGGCCTCAAGGCCTACAACACCCCGGGCGTGACGGTCGGCCACTCGGCCGCGCGGGACGCCTTCAGCGTCGCGGCGGCCCCGGCGGCCAAGGCGTTCGGCCGGCTGCTCGAGCCGGGTGACCCGGCCAACCCGGCCGGCCCGTACCCGGGCGCGTTCAGCGGTGCCACCAAGGCCGAGCGGTTCACCTCCGACGGCCCGCGCCGCGTGTTCTACGAGGCCGACGGCACGCCGATCACCCCGGGCAACGTGTCCTCGACCGGCGGCGAGGTCCGGAACAAGCCGGAGATCACCGCCGCCGACGGCGTCACGACCAGCGTGAGCGGGTTCAACCCGTTCTTCGGCACCTCGGCCGCCGCGCCGCACGCCGCCGCGATCGCCGCGCTCGTGCTGTCCGGCAACCCGGGCCTGCCGCCCGCGGAGGTGCGGGAAGCGCTGATCAACACCGCGATCGACATCGAGACCCCGGGTCGCGACAACTTCACCGGGGCCGGCGTCATCCTCGCGGACAAGGTGCTGGCCTACACCGGCGCCAGCCCGCAGCCCCTCGCGGTGGCCCAGCAGCCGACGGTCACCCCGGCCGACGGCGGCTCGGCGCTCGACCCGGGCGACACCGCCAAGGTGACCCTGCCGGTGACCAACGACGGCGACGGCGCCGCGGTGTCCACCAGCGTCGTGCTCACCAGCCCGACCCCGGGGGTCACGGTCGCGCCGCGGTCCAAGTCCTACGGCACCATCAGCCCGGGACAGACCGGCGTGAACGACTTCACCATCACCGTCCCGGCGAGCCAGCAGCTCGGCGTGCCGGTGGTGCTGAACGCCCGCGTGACGTTCGCCGGCGCGCACTCGCCGACGACGTCGACGTTCTCGCTGCCGGTCGGCACCCCGTCGCCGGTGGCGCAGGACTTCGCCTACTCCGGCGCGCCGGTGGCGATCCCGGACAACAGCCCGGTCGGCGCGTCGGTGACCATCCCGGTCACCGGGGTCGGCCGCGCGTCCAAGGTGACGTTCTCCGTGGACGGCACCACGTGCAGCACCGACCCGAACTCGACGACGGTGGGCCTGAACCACTCCTACGTCGGTGACCTGGTCGGCACGCTGACCTCGCCTTCGGGCGCGAAGGCGACGGTGTTCCAGCGCAACGGCAGCTCGGGCAAGAACCTGTGCCAGGTCGTCTTCGCCGACAACGCCGCGGCCGCGTTCAGCACGGTGACCTCGGCCAACGCGCCGTTCACCGGGACGTGGCGGCCGACGCAGGCCCTGACCGGCCTGACCGGCGCCGCCGTGGACGGCACCTGGACGTTCGGGGTGGTCGACGCGGCCGGCGGCGACGCCGGGTCGATCCGGTCGGTCGCCCTGCACATCAACGGGTTCGTCCAGCCCCCGGCGGCCGGCGCGCCGTCGAACGTGCGGGGCGTGACGAACAACGGTCCGGTCCACCCGCTGTGATCCACGGGTGAGGACGGGGCCGTCGCGGCGACGCGGCGGCCCCGTACCGTTTCCCCATGGCGAAGGCACGGCAGGTCGCGGGCGGCGGGCGCGCGGTCGAGGTGCCGCCGGAGCGCCTCGCCGGGTGGCTCGCCCGCTTCGCCGGCGGCCACGGCGGGCTCGTGGCCACCGAAGCCGCACCGGACCAGGTCCGGGTGACCGCCGCCGACGGCGCCACCGCGACCGCCACCGTCCCTTTCGGACCCCTCGAAGAGCCGTCCGTCGAAGCGCTCGTGGCCCACGTGCAGGTCCCGCGGACGATCGCCCTGCTGCTGGTCCGGCTCGGCGGGCACAGCGTCGGCGTCGCCCGCGGCGGGCGGGTCGAGCTGTCGCGCACCGACCGGCACCTCGTGCACGGCCGCTCCGCCGCCGGTGGCTGGTCGCAGCAGCGCTTTGCCCGGCGACGCCTGGGCCAGGCGCGGCAGGCGCTGCGGGCCGCCGCGCAGGACGCCTTCGAGGTGCTCGTCCCGCGACTGTCCGCAGTGGACGCCGTGGTGCTCGGCGGCGACCGGCGCGCCCTGGACGAGCTGCGCGAGGACCGCCGGCTGGCCCCGCTCTTCGCCCGCGCGGAACCGCGGGTGCTGGAGATCGGCGAACCGCGGCGCAGCATCCTCGAAGAGGCGGCGGTGCGGGCGGTCGCCGTGGAGATCACGCTGCGCGACGGGTGAGTCCGCCCACGTCGGGGAAAACCGTTCGACGCCGCCCCGTACACTGGGCTCCGTGGATATCCAGCTGGAGTGACGCCCGCCGCCGGTCGACCCGACCGGCCGCCTGTCGCTGTCCTCCGTTCACCCCGTCCACGGGAGTTCCCTTGATCACGGCCACCGGCCTTGAGCTGCGCGCGGGTTCGCGCATCCTGCTCGACGGCGTCACCCTCCGCATCCAGCCCGGCGACCGCATCGGTCTCGTCGGCCGCAACGGCGCGGGCAAGACCACCTCGCTGAAGGTCCTCGCCGGCGAGGGGGAGCCGCACGCGGGCGAGGTCCGCCGCACCGGCGAGCTCGGCTACCTGCCGCAGGACCCCCGCGAAGGCGATCTTTCGGTCACCGCGAAGGACCGCGTGCTGTCCGCGCGCGGCCTCGACAAGCTGATGCGCGACATGGAAAAGGCGCAGCTCTCGATGGCCGAGCTGGTCGACGACGCCGCGCGCGACAAGGCCATCAACCGCTACGCCCGGCTCGAAGAGCGCTTCGCGTCGCTCGGCGGGTACGCCGCCGAGAGCGAAGCCGCGCGGATCTGCTCCAACCTGGGGCTGGCCGACCGGATCCTCGCGCAGACGCTGCAGACGCTCTCCGGTGGTCAGCGCCGCCGCGTCGAGCTGGCGCGGATCCTGTTCGCCGCGGCCGAGGCGGGCGCGGGCGGCAAGTCCGAGACGATCCTGCTGCTCGACGAGCCGACCAACCACCTCGACGCCGACTCGATCAACTGGCTGCGCGGGTTCCTCAAGCAGCACGACGGCGGCCTGGTCGTGATCAGCCACGACGTCGAGCTGCTGGCCGACGTGGTCAACAAGGTCTGGTTCCTCGACGCCACCCGCGCCGAGCTCGACCTGTACAACATGGGCTGGCAGCGCTACCTCGACGCGCGCGCCACCGACGAGAAGCGCCGCCGCCGCGAGCGCGCCAACGCCGAGAAGAAGGCGTCGGCGCTGCAGCAGCAGGCCGCGAAGCTCGGCGCGAAGGCGACGAAGGCCGTGGCGGCCAAGAACATGGCGCGCCGGGCCGAGCAGATGCTCAACGCGCTCGAGGACACCCGGCAGGCCGACAAGGTCGCCCGGATCAAGTTCCCCGAGCCGGCGCCCTGCGGCCGGACCCCGCTCACCGCCGAGGGGCTCTCGAAGTCCTACGGCTCACTGGAAATCTTCACCGGCGTCGATCTCGCGATCGACCGCGGTTCGAAGGTCGTCGTACTGGGCCTGAACGGCGCGGGAAAGACCACTTTGCTCCGGCTGCTCGGCGGAATGGAAACCCCGGACACCGGATCCGTCGTTCCGGGTCACGGATTGCGTTTGGGCTATTACGCACAGGAACACGAAACTCTTGATCATGATGCGTCGGTGTGGGAAAACATCCGACATCTCGCGCCGGACACCGGCGCGCAGGAGTTGCGGAACCTGCTCGGCTCGTTCCTCTTCACCGGCGAACAACTCGACCAGCCCGCCGGGACGCTTTCCGGCGGCGAGAAGACCCGGCTCGCGCTGGCGGGCCTGGTCTCCAGCGCTGCCAACGTGTTGCTGCTCGACGAGCCGACCAACAACCTCGACCCCGCCAGCCGCGCCCAGGTCCTGGACGCCTTGCGCAGCTTCTCCGGCGCGGTCGTCCTGGTGACGCACGACCCCGGCGCGGTCGAGGCGCTGGAGCCCGAGCGGGTCATCCTGCTGCCCGACGGCACCGAGGACCATTGGTCCGCGGACTATCTGGAACTTGTCCAGCTCGCGTGACGGGTGCGTCCATTCGGGTGCAAGATCACTCCCCGTCAGGCACTGGAATGGCCCAATGTGATCGCAATTTCGGTCGTTTTGCGGCTGTCGTCTGGCAATCCGGCGCTCAGTGTTCGATCATTGCCCCGGCAGGGGCCGATATGTGGCCCAGAACACTCTCGGCGGGAAGGCGATCGACGTGGCTGATCTCAAGAAAGGCGCGCGGATCACCGGCAACACGCGCGACAAGCTGGCCGCTGACCTGAAGAAGAAATACGAGAAGGGCTCGAGCATCCGGGCGCTCGCGGAGTCGACGGGGCGGTCCTACGGGTTCGTCCACCGGGTGCTGTCGGAGTCCGGGGTCCAGCTGCGGGGGCGCGGCGGGGCCACCAGGGTCAAGAAGAAGTAGTCGCGGACTGCTGCGCGGGGGGCGCAGCGGGAGCTTCGGCCACGCGGAACACCAGGTGGGCCCCGAGGAGGACCAGCGGGTACACCAGGTAGCCGTAGCGGGTGGCCGGGGTCAGCAGGATCAAGGCGCCGAGTCCGACGGCGACGCGCAGCAGTGCGTCGGAGCCGTTCGCGGGGGGCCGGCGCACCAGCCAGACCAGCACGGCCACGGCCGCGGTACCGACCAGCACGAACGCGGCCACCTGGCCGGCCACGCCGGTCTCGGCGATCAGGTGGCCCGGCAGCGGGCTGGCCGCGGGCGACCGCACGGCGCCCATCCCGAGGGGGAACCGGAAGACGTGCTCGACGAACGCCGCCGGATCCACCAGGTAGACGGGCAGGTGCAGCGCGGCCGTCGTCGCCACCAGTGCCGCCGCGAACCGGGCCGGCGCGGTCCAGTCCAGTCCCTTTCCGCGGCGCACCAGCACGAACACCGCCAGGACCGCGGCCGCGGGCGCGACGATGAGCTTCGCGCTGACCACCAGCGCCAGCACCAGTCCCGACCAGGCGACCCGCCCGGTGGCGGCGAGCGCGCAGGAGAGCACCAGCAGGCCGACGATCGCGAGGTCCGGACCGGCGACGGCCCAGGTGAGCGCGGTGAGCGGGCAGGCCAGCGCGAGCTGCGCGGCGCCCACCGGCACCCTCGGCCACTTCAGCAGCTTCAGCGAGCCCAGGACGCAGGCGCAGGCGGCCAGCGCGAACATCCAGCGGGCGTCGGTGAGCGCGTCGGTCAGCGGCGTGCCGCCGAACAACGCCCGCGGCAGCCCGAAGACCGCCATCACCGGGCCGTAGGGGGTGTAGTCGTTCACCACCGGCGGCCGGCCGAGCGCGGTGACGTCGACGTACGGGGTTCCGTGGTGCACCAGCAGGTCCGCCGACCGTTCGATCACCCAGACCTCGGGCTGCGCGGCCCAGGAGAACGGCGTGATCAGCCAGTCCACTCCGGTCAGGCGGCGAATCACCAGAAGCGTCAACGGAAGGATCATGGCCAACACCGCGACCGCGGCGATGCCGCACCAGCGGGAACCGGGTAGGCCGCGCGGCGTACGCCCGTTTCGTGCGGACAGCAGCAGCCAGCCGCTGTGCAGCACGCCGAAGCCGTACGCGGCCGTCGCGAAGTTGCCCCACACGCGGTAGCCGTAGAACTCCGAGACGAGCGCGGTCGGCAGCGCGAAGGCCAGGCAGACGAGGTAGAAACCGAGGTCCCACCGCAGCGGGGCCACGTCGCGCGTGGTCGCGGGGGCCGTGAACAGCCGTGCCGCGCGCCGCCATGCGGGCGCCCGGCCCACCTCCGTTCCCACCCCGTCAGGCTACCGAGGGGCCCGCGGCCTGGTTCAGCCGACGTCTCGCAGCCGGGGCAGCAGGTTCGCGGCGGCTTCAGCGGCCCGGACGACGTCGCCGTCGCGCCCGGCCGGCATCAGGACCAGCTCGGTGAACCCCGCGTCGACGTAGCCCTGCGCGAGCCGGAGGGCACTGTCCGCATCGGACGGCAGCCGGAACTGCACGGCCCGGCGGATCGTCGCCGGATCGCGCCCGGCCGCCGCGCAGTGCGCGTCGAGCACGGCCGAAAGCCGTTGCAGCTCGGCGGTTTCCGTGCCGGGCAGGGCCGCGTTGAGCCAGACGTCGGCGTGCTCGGCGACGACGCGCAGGCCGCGCTTTTCCCCGCTGCTGCCCAGCCACAGCGGCGGTTTCGGCCGCTGCAGCGGCTTCGGGTCGCTGATCGCCCCGGTCAGCGTGTAGTGGCGGCCGTTGAAGCCGGTGCTCTCGCGGGTCCACAGCAGACCGAGGATTTCGCAGGTCTCGGCCAGCCGTTCGACGCGTTCGACCGGCGACGGCGTCGGCGTGCCCATCATCGCGTCGGTCAGCGTGTCACCGCCCGCGCCGAGGCCGACGTCGAGCCGACCGCCGGACAGGTGGTCGACGGTGGCGGCGATCTTCGCGAAGGTGCCCGGGTGCCGGTTGGTGTTGCCGGAGACCAGGCAGCCGATCCGCACGCGCCGCGTCGCCTCGGCCATCGCGGCGAGGAGGCTCCAGCCGTCGAAGACGTCGCCGGTGCGGTCCGGGCCCATCGGTGCGAGGTGGTCGAAGACCCAGCAGCCGTCGAAACCGGCGTCGTCGGCGATCGCCCAGGTCTCGCGGAGCGCGGTGATGCCGACGTGCTGCTGGGGCGGCTTGAGGCCGATGGTGGTCATGACGCTCTCCTGATTATCAGCGTGACAAATCATCAGTAAGACTGACGATCAGCGTAGGGGTAGAGTTCTCGCGTGTCCAGCGACCTCGGAGCGCCCCCGGCCGTCACCCGCCGGCTCGGTTACCTGCTCAAGCACGCCCAGCTGCGGCTCGCCGAGCTGGCCGAGCCCCTGTACGCGCCGCTCGGCGTCACCGGGCGGCAGCTCGCCCTGCTCACGCTGTTCGGCGAGGGGCCGGCGCAGTCGCAGCAGGACGGCGCGGCGCGCCTGGGCATCGACCGGACGACGATGGTCGCGCTGGTCGACGAGCTGGAGGCCAAGGGCCTGGTCCGGCGCGAAGTCGCGCCGGGCGACCGCCGCAAGCGCCTGGTGACGCTGACCGGCTCGGGTGAGCGGGTCCGCGAAGCGGGCGAAGAGGTCACGCGGCGGGCCGAGGAGCTCCTGCTGGAGCCCTTGTCCGCCGGGGAGGCGGAACGGCTGCGCGCGGCGCTGCACCGGGTTGTTCGCGCGGAGTGAACGACAGCGGGAAGCAAACGGACAGCGGTGGCGTTGTCCAGGTCATATCCGGAGAAAACCTCAGCTTAGGTAGAGGTTCTTGAACTGGGGGTTCCCATGGACAACACCTGGGCGTTGCTGAGCTCGGCGATGCGCGCCAACGACGTGCCGAAGGGGCTCGGCCGCGGCACGCTGAAACGGGTGGCGCGGTTCGCCCGGCCGCACTGGCGGCGGCTGCTGGCCTTCCTCGGGCTGACCGTCATCTCGGCGGTCCTCGCGGTGTCGACGCCCGTGCTGGCGGGCAAGGTGGTCGACGCGATCGTCGGCGGCCACGACCTGCCGGTGGTCGTCTGGCTCGCGGTGGTGATCGCCGGGCTGGCGGTCGCCGACGCCGGGCTCGGGCTGGTCGAACGGTGGCAGTCCGCCCGCATCGGCGAGGGCATCATCTACGACCTGCGGCGCGCGGTGTTCGAGCACGTGCAGCGCATGCCGATCGCGTTCTTCACCCGCACCCGCACCGGAGCGCTGGTCTCGCGGCTGAACAACGACGTCATCGGCGCGCAGCGGACGTTCACCGCGACGCTGTCCGGGCTGGTCACCAACGTCATCCAGCTGGCGCTGTCGCTGGCCGTGATGCTCACGCTGTCCTGGCAGGTCACCCTGCTCGCGCTGGTGCTGCTGCCGATCTTCGTCATCCCCGCGCGCCGGCTCGGCCGCCGGATGGCCGGGCTGCAGCGGGAAGCCGCGAACCTCAACGCCGGGATGACCACGCAGATGACCGAGCGGTTCTCGGCGCCGGGCGCGACGCTGGTGAAGCTCTTCGGCCGGCCGGTGCAGGAAGCGGACGACTTCGGGGTGCGCGCCGGGCGCGTGCGCGACATCGGCGTCCGGACCGCGATGCTGACCCGCTGGTTCATGACCAGCCTGACCCTGGTTTCGGCGCTGGCGCAGGCACTCGTCTACGGTCTCGGCGGCTACCTCGCGCTGACCGGCAAGCTCGCCCCGGGCACCGTCGTCGCTCTGGCGCTGCTGCTCACCCGGCTGTACGCGCCGCTGACCGCGCTGGCCAACGTCCGCGTCGACGTCATGACCGCGCTGGTGTCGTTCGAGCGGGTCTTCGAGGTCCTCGACCTGGACCCGATGATCAAGGAGAAGCCTTCCGCGCGGACCCTGCCGCCGTCCACCGGTGTTTCGGTGGAGTTCTCCGACGTCCGCTTCGGTTACCCGGCGGCCGACCGGTACTCGCTGGCGTCGCTGGAGGACGTCGCCACGCTCGACCACCGCGGTGGCGAAGAGGTGCTGCACGGGATCTCGTTCCGCGCCGAGCCGGGGCAGATGGTCGCGCTGGTCGGGTCTTCGGGCGCCGGGAAGTCGACGATCGCGTCGCTGCTGCCGCGGCTCTACGACGTCGACTCCGGCTCGGTTCGCCTGTCCGATGTGGACGTCCGGGACCTGAGTTTCGCTTCGCTGCGGGAAACCGTCGGTGTCGTGACCCAGGACGGGCACCTCTTCCACGAGACGATCCGCGCCAACCTGGCGTACGCGCGTCCGGGCGTCACCGACGACGAAATCTGGGAAGCGCTGGAACGCGCGCGGCTCGGCGAGCTGGTCCGGTCGCTGCCCGACGGCCTCGACACGACGGTGGGGGAGCGCGGCTACCGGCTCTCCGGCGGCGAGCGCCAGCGCCTGACCATCGCGCGGCTCCTGCTGGCCCAGCCCAAGGTCGTCGTCCTCGACGAGGCGACCGCGCACCTGGACTCCGAATCCGAAGCCGCGGTCGGCGAAGCCCTGACGCACGCGCTGGCCGGCCGCACGGCCCTGGTCATCGCGCACCGGCTCTCGACGGTCCGCGCGGCCGACCAGATCCTGGTCCTGGAGCACGGCGAGATCGTCGAGCGCGGCACGCACGACGAACTCCTGGCCGCGAACGGCCGCTACGCGACCCTCCACGCCACCCAGTTCGCGGAAGAAGAACCCGCCGTGGCGTGATCAGCCGGACGACACGCGTACCTGGCCGGACGACACGCGTACCTGGCCGGACGACACGCGTACCTGGACGGACGACTCGGCTCTGCCGCCTGGGTACGTGTGTCGGCCGGCGGGGTACGCGTGTCGTCCGCCTGGGTACGTGTGTCGTCCGGTGGGGTACGTGTGTCGGCCGGTGGGGTACGTGAGTTACCCGTTCGGGAGGGACTCGTAGAGGGCGGTGACCAGGGCCATTTTGCGGGGGTTGTCGCGGATCAGGGGGCCCAGCTGGTTGAGGGTGTAGCCGAACGAGATGCCGTTCTCCGGGTCCGCGGCGCCGGTGGAGCCGCCGAGGCCGTCGTGGCCGAAGGCCGCCGGGTTCGGGCCGAAGCCGCGGGCGTCGCTGCCGAGGTAGAAGCCCAGCCCCCACTCGTTCGGCAGGCCGAGGACGGCGTCGATCTCCTTGCCCTGGCTTTCCCTCGCCAAGGCCAGCGCCGTCGGCGACAGGAGCGTGCCGTCGGCCAGGGCGCCGTAGATCGTCGCGATCGCGCGAGCGGTGCCGTGGCCGTTCAACGCCGGCAGGACGGCGTGCCGCCAGGCCGGTTCGTTGGCGTCGTGGCCTTGGACGCGCGGGTTCGTCAAGGCGGCCTGCGCGACCGGGCCGGCGGCCGCGAACGCCGTGGCCAGCGCGTTCGCCATCTCCTCGGTCATGACCGGGTCCACCAGCGTCGCGCAGCGGTCCAGGTCGGCGTCTTCGGGCAGGCCGATCGAGAAGTCCGCGCCCAGCGGCCCGGCGACCCGCTCGGCGAAGAACTCGCGGATGCCCTGCCCGGCCACGCGCCGCACGACCTCGCCGACGAGCCAGCCGTAGGCCAGTGCGTGGTAGCCGCCCGCGGATCCGGGCTCGTACAACGGTTCCTGGGCCGCGAACAGCGACGTCATGAGGTCCCAGTCGTACAGCTCCTCGACGGCCACCGGCCGGTCGAGGCCGATCCCGGGCACGCCGGAGCGGTGCGAAAGCAGCCAGCGCACCGGGATCCCGCCCTTGCCTTCCGCGGCGAACTCCGGCCAGTACTTCGCGACCGGCGCGTCCACGTCCAGCTCGCCCGCGTCGGCGAGCAGGTGCGCGCAGAGCGCCGTCATGCCCTTGGTCGTCGACCAGACGTTGGCGAGCGTGTCCGCCTGCCACGGACGCGTGCGGTCCGGGCCGGACCAGCCGCCCCACAGGTCCGCCACGACCTCGCCGTGGCGGATGGCCGTGAACGCCGCGCCCAGCTCGCCGCGCTCCCGGAAGTTCTCCTCGAAGGCCTCGCGCACCGGCTCGAACCCGGGCGCGCACTCGCCGTGCACCGTCGCCGTGGCACCGTCCATGGGGACCTCCTCCAGGAACGACCGATCCACACCGACCAGTCGGTATGGCGACGCTAAAGCGGCCGGGCACGCCCGTCAAGGCGCGCCCGGCCGGTGCTTTTTCACGGACTAGCGCAGCTGCGGCACCCGTGCGCCGTACTTCTCGAGCAGCGCGGCGTTCGCCTCGTCGCCGCCCTCCACATTGGAACTGCGCCACAGCGGGACGTCGAGGCCCTCGGCGGTACCGCGGTCGTGGACCTCGGCGAGCACCAGGTTCCACAGGAACGCGTTGACCACAGTGGACAGCGGCGCGGTGCGCGGGGCGTCCGGCGGGTAGCTCGCGTCGCCGGGGATCACCAGCGAGTCCAGCACCACGGTGCCCTGCTCGACCAGCGTGCTCGACGACCGCCGCGGCGCCGCCGCCACGCACGCCCGCGACGTCACCGCGATCACCGCCGCGCCCCGCTTGTGCGCCTCGAGGCACAGCTCGACCGGGTACGGGTTCGACCCGGACGTCGAGAACACCACCAGCACGTCGTCCGGCCCCGGCGCGCGCTCGGCGAGGACCTCCGCGGCGAGGCCGGTGCGGCGCTCGGTCTTCGTGCTGTGCACCGCGCCGTGCAGCGGGAGCAGCTCCGGGTGGTACAGCGGGTAGACGCAGGCGAGGCCGCCCGCCCGGTAGAACGTCTCGGCGACGGCCGCCAGCGAGTGCCCGGCGCCCGCGGTATAGACCAGTGCGTCGGCCCGGATCACCCCCAGCACCAGCTCCGCCGCTTCGCGCACTGCCTCGGCGTTGGCCTGCTCGACGTCCGCCAGCTGCTTGGCGACGCTGCCCGCGATGTCCGTGGCGCTCACCACACCCACCCTTCCGTCGGGGATCGGGCGCCGAATCTACCGCGAAGATGGTGGTACGCGGTGGAATAGCCGGGTGGCGGTGCGGGGTTGACCCGAATGCAGGTGAGAAGGAGGCTCGGGGTGGGCGAAGCGGAACCGGCGGTGTCCGTGTGGCCGGCGCGCGGGCGGACCGAAGCGGTCGTGCTCGTACTGCACGGCGGCGCCGAGCACGGCACGGGCGGCGTGCCGCCCTGGAAGCTCGCCCACCTGCGGATGGTGCCGATCGCGCGCGCCCTGCACCGGGCCGGCCGCAAGCACGGCGTCGAGGTGCGGCTGCTGCGCAACCGCCGCTACGGCTGGAACGCGCCCGCCCTCGACCCGGTCGACGACGCCCGCTGGGCCCTGGACCGCATCCGCGCCGACCACCCCGGCCTGCCGGTCGTGCTGGTCGGCCACTCGATGGGCGCCCGGGTGGCGCTGCGCGTCGCCGACGACCCGGCCGTGCGCGGGGTCTGCGCCCTGGCGCCCTGGACACCACGGGGTGAACCGGTCGACGCCGTCGCCGGGCGGTCGGTGCTCATCGTGCACGGCACCCGCGACCGGATGACCAGCCCGGCGGAGTCGCACGCCTTCGCCGAGCGGGCCGAGGGCGTCGCCGCCCGCGTCGCCCGGTTCGAGATCGCCGGCGAAGGCCACGCGATGCTGCGCCGGTCGGCCGTCTGGACCCGGCTCACGGTTGCTTTCACACTGGAGGCCATCGCCGGGGACGACGGCGACGCGCTCCGCGGGGCGTGGGCCGCACCGGGATCCCAGCGGCTGCGGATACCCGTGTGAGAGCGCCCTGATCAGGGCATTCGGCGCAGCGCCGCGGGGGTGCGGCGATTAGGATCGGGCCCGGCGAACGTGGCCGGCCGGAGGGAGAATCGTGACCACTTCGAGCGTTGACCGGGCGTCGGACCACGACGTCCCCGACGAGTCCCGCTGGCCGGGCCTGGCCGCCCCGCCGCACTCGGCGCTGCGCGCGCGGATCGCGGCCGCGCTGTTCCGCCGCGCGGTCCGCCCGCTCGACGTGCGGGTGACGTTCCCGGACGGCAGCGTGCTCGGCGCCGGCGGCCCCGAATCGCCCGAAATGCGCATTCTTCGTCCCGAAGCGTTCTTCCACCGCCTCGGTGTCGACGCCAAGATCGGCTTCGGCGAGTCCTACATGGCCGGCGACTGGACCGCGTCCGACCTGGCCGAGGTGCTCACGCCGTTCGCCGAGCGGATGGCCACGCTCGTCCCGCCCGTGCTGCAGAAGTTTCGGCGGGTCGCCGAGCGGACGCAGCCGCCGTCCGAAGAGAACACCCTCGAAGGCGCGCGGGCCAACATCCACCGCCACTACGACCTGTCCAACGACCTCTTCGGCGCGTTCCTCGACGAGTCGATGACGTACTCCTCGGCGCTGTTCGGCCCCGGCGACGAGCTCACCGCCGCCCAGCACCGCAAGATCGACAGCGTGCTGGACTACGCCGGCGTCCGCGCGGGCAGCGAAGTCCTCGAAATCGGCACCGGATGGGGTGAACTTGCCATCCGCGCGGCGGCCCGCGGCGCGCACGTGACGTCACTGACCATTTCGGAGGAACAGCGCTCGCTGGCCACCGAACGCATCGCCCAGGCCGGCTTCGCCGACCGCGTCGAGGTGAAGCTGTGCGACTACCGCGAGTCGAGCGGCCGGTACGACGCCGTGGTCAGCGTCGAGATGATCGAGGCGGTCGGCGCGTCCTACTGGCCGGCGTTCTACGCCACGATCGGGGACCGGCTGCGCCCGGGCGGCCGCTTCGGCCTGCAGGCCATCACGATGGACCACGACCGGATGCTGGCGGCGTCGCGCGCCTACACCTGGATCCACAAGTACATCTTCCCGGGCGGCCTCATCCCGTCGGTGCGCTCGATCGAGGAGGGCGTCAAGGCGAACACCCGGCTCAAGCTGGCCGGGATGCGCGAGTTCGGCCAGGACTACGCGCGCACGCTACGGTTGTGGCGCGAACGGTTCCTGCACCGCTGGACCGACATCGCCGGGTTCGGGTTCGACGACGTCTTCCGCCGGATGTGGGAGTTCTACCTGGCCTATTCGGAGGCCGGGTTCCGGTCCGGGTACCTCAAGGTCCACCAGTTCGGCTACGAGGTGACCGACCGGTAACCTCCGGCGGCCAACCCGACCCCGGTGCCGCACGTCCCCCTATCGGGCACGTGCGGTTGACTGACGACGACAGTTTGTCCGGATCGGGATTGGGTGATGGGTGATGACGTACCGTGGCGACGACGGCGGGCGCCGGATGCCGCCGCCCCGGCCGCCCGCCGGGCGCTCCCGGGAGCACCAGCGCGCGCAGATGATGCCGCTGCCCGGGCGCGGGCAAAGCCCGTACGACGAGCGCACCCGCCCGATGAGCTCCCGTGAGCCGGAGTACGCGCCGCCCCCGCCGCCGCGGCAGGACCCGCCCCGCCGCCCGGCCGGGGACGACTACCCGCCGTCCCGCCCGCCGCGTCGCCGCCGGTGGAGCTTCGGCAAGGTGCTGGGCGCCCTGGTGCTGGTGTTCGTCGTGTTCCTCGCCGGGATCTGGGTGTACCTGGAGTTCTCGATCAAGCGCGTCGACGCGCTCGCCGACTACGCGGGCCGCCCGGTCGCCGAGTCCGGCACCAACTGGCTGATCGTCGGCTCGGACAGCCGCGAAGGCCTCACCGCGGAGGACGAGGAGCGGCTCGCCACGGGCGACGTCGCCGCGGCGGGCGGCGGGCAGCGCACCGACACGATCATGGTCGCGCACCTGCCGGACAACAGCACCAAGCCGACGCTGCTGTCGCTGCCGCGCGACTCGCAGGTGAAGATCCCCGGCCACGGCACCAACAAGATCAACGCGGCGTTCTCGCTCGGCGGGCCGAAGCTGCTCGCGCAGACCGTCGAAGGCGCCACGGGGCTGCACATCGACCACTACGCCGAGATCGGCTTCGGCGGGTTCGCCAAGATCGTCGACGCGATCGGCGGGGTCGAGATGTGCATCGACAAGGACATGAACGACACGATGACCGGCATCAGCATCAAGGCGGGCTGCCCCCAGACGCTCGACGGCCGGTCGGCGCTGGGCTTCGTCCGGATGCGCCACAGCGACGCGACGCCGCGTTCGGACCTCGACCGCGTCGCCAACCAGCGCAAGTTCATCGGCGCGCTGGTGAGCCAGATCGCGAGCCCCGGCACGCTGCTCAACCCGTTCGACTTCTTCCCGCTGCTGTCCTCGGCCCCGGACGCCCTGACCATGGACTCGGGCGACCACGTGCACAACCTCGCCGGCCTGGCGATCGCCATGCGCGGCATCTCCTCGGGCGGCGTGGTGACGACAACCGTGCCGGTGACGAGCGGGTCGGCGGAGAACTGGGACAAGGCCAAGTCGAAGCAGCTGTTCGACGCGTTGAAGAACGACACCGAGGTCCCCGACAGCGTCATCGTGAACTAGGGCGCCGGGACGGCACCTCGGTCGGCCGGCTGTTCGAGTCGGCCGAATCCCGCGATCATGTCCGGTCGGGGAACCGCCTGCCGAAGAAGCTGCGCCCCGGCGCCGCCTACGGCGTCAGCAAGGCGTTCGTGATCTGGTGCACGCGAGAGAAAGGAGGTCCGGGCGGGTATCCGTCTCACCAGGGTCGTTCGACACCGCTATGCCAAGCCGGGGATCGCGGGTACCCGCCGTCAGCGCGCCACAGCTGCCCGAACGGCTGAGGTGGGGAAAATACCGCGCGGTTCCGTACCCGGCCGGGGACCATGGGACGCATGGAGACCCCGGCCGAGACCTACCACGACGGTGACCTCACGCTGGTCCGCTGGCACCCGGGCGACCGCACCCTGCTCACGACGGCCGTGCGCGGATCCCTGGAGCACCTTGCCCCGTGGCTGATCTGGGCCACGGGCGGCTACACCGACGACGACTCGTCGGAGTTCCTCCGGCTGACTGCGAAGCGCTGGGAGAGCGGCGAAGCGTACGAATACGCGCTCGTGCTCGACGCCGAGCTGGCGGGCGGCATCGGCGTGATGACGCGCGACGGCGGCGTCGAGATCGGCTACTGGCTCGCCCGCGGCTTCACCGGCCGCGGCCTGATGACCTGGGCCGTGTCGCTGCTGACGGCGGAGGCGTTCCGCCTCGGCGCCGGGTACGTCGAGATCAAGCACGACGAGCTGAACGTCCGAAGTGGAGCGGTGCCCGCGCGGCTCGGGTTCACCAAGGTGCGCGAGGAACCGGCGGAGCAGCCGCTGGCGCCGTCGTGCGCCGGCACGAACCACGTGTGGCTGATCAGGAAACCTTGTTCCGCTCCCGCAGCACCTTGAGCGCCTGGTCGGCGTGGACCGTGAAGTTCAGCTCGCTCTTGATCTTCTCCAGGATCCTGCGGTCCTCGCCGATCACGAACGTGACGCGCTTGGCGTGCAGCGGCACGAGTTTCCGCCAGACGCCGAACTGCCGGGCGACCTCACCCTCCACATCGGACAGCAGCGGGTAGTCGAAGCCGTGGGTCTCGGCGAACCGGCGCTGCTTGGTGACGCCGTCCGGGCTGATGCCGACGCGGTGCGCGCCGACCTCGGCGAACTCGGCGGCCAGGTCGCGGAAGTGGCAGCTCTCCGCCGTGCAGCCGCTCGTCATCGCGGCCGGGTAGAAGAACAGCACCACCGGGCCGGTGGCCAGGAAGTCCGACAGCGTGCGGTCGGCCCCCTGGTCGTCGGGCAGGGTGAAGTCGGGGGCGAGGTCTCCGGCGTCCATGGACGTCCTTTCTCGTCGGCGGCAGAACCCATCCTGCCGGGTCTTCGGAGCCGCCGTCCCACCGGCTTGGTCCAGTCTGTGGTGCCGCAAAATCTTCGGGATCGATTCAGTGAATTCTGCTAGCCTGGCGGCGTCTCGCGGCTCACCGTGGCGCCGCCCAGCTGCCGCCGTGCCCGTGGACCTCCCGCGACCCCGGCGTGCCCGTTCTCACCGAGGAGCGCAATGACTGCCATCGTCCGGGTCAAGGGCCGCGAAGTACTCGACAGCCGGGGCAACCCGACCGTCGAGGTCGACGTCGAGCTCGCGGACGGTTCGCTCGGCCGGGCCGCGGTGCCCTCCGGGGCCTCCACCGGCACCAAGGAAGCCGTCGAACTGCGGGACGGGGACGCGAGCCGGTTCCACGGCAAGGGCGTGCGCAAGGCGGTCGACGCCGTCAACACCGAGATCGCCGACGCGGTCGTGGGCCTGGACGCCGAGGCGCAGGCCGAGGTCGACCGCGCGCTGATCGCGCTGGACGGCACCCCCAACAAGGCCCGGCTCGGCGCCAACGCGACGCTGGGCGTCTCGCTCGCCGTGGTGAAGGCGGCCGCGGCCGCCAGTTCGCTGCCGCTGTACCGCTACGTCGGCGGCGTCTTCGCCCACCTGCTGCCCATGCCGATGATGAACATCATCAACGGCGGCGCCCACGCGGACAACCCGATCGACTTCCAGGAGTTCATGATCGGCCCGGTCGGCGCGACGACGTTCGCCGAGGCCGTGCGGATGGGCTCCGAGGTGTTCCACACGCTGCGCAAGTCGCTCCACGACGCCGGGCACAGCACCAACGTCGGCGACGAAGGCGGGTTCGCGCCCAACCTCGGCTCCGCCGACGAGGCACTGGAGTTCGTGCTGCAGGCGATCGAGCAGTCCGGCTACACCCCGGGCGAAGACGTCGCGCTGCTGCTCGACCCGGCCGCGTCGGAGTTCTACACCGGCGAGGTCTACGACTACACCGGCGAGGGGCGCAAGCGCAGCGTCGAGGAGCACGTGGCCTACCTCGCCGACCTCACCGCCCGCTACCCGATCGTGTCCATCGAGGACGGTGTCGCCGAGGACGACTTCGCGGGGTGGAAGCAGCTGACCGACACCATCGGCGAGCGCGTGCAGCTCGTCGGCGACGACGTCTTCTGCACCAACGTGAACCTGCTGACCGACGGCATCGAGCGCGGCATCGGGAACTCGATCCTGGTCAAGGTCAACCAGATCGGCACCCTCACCGAGACGCTGACCACGGTCGAAACGGCGCACAAGGCCGGCTACTCGGTGGTGATGTCCCACCGCTCGGGCGAAACCGAGGACACGACGATCGCCGACCTCGCGGTCGCCACCAACTGCGGCCAGATCAAGACCGGCTCGCTCTCCCGCGCCGACCGCACGGCCAAGTACAACCAGCTCATCCGCATCGAAGAAGAGCTGGGTGCGGAGGCGCGGTACGCGGGTGCGAGCACGATCAGCGGGCGTCGCTGATCCCTCGTCGGGCCGTCAGCCGGGGTGGCGGGCGATGAGCTCGTCCACCTCGTCTCCGGTGGCCGAGTCGCTGACGAACGGGCCGCGCGCCGCGAGGACGCCCAGCTGCCGCAGCCGCGCTGCCTGTTCGTGCGTGCGGACGCCCTCCGCGCCCACCCGGAGCTTGAGCTCGCGGGCCCGGGTCACCAGCTGGGTCAGGTGGCGCAGGTCGGCTTCCGCGGGCTCCTCCGTGTCCAGTGCGTCGATCACCGCCCCGGTGAGGATCACGTGGCGGACCGGGAGGCGGTGCTGGGGGATCAGCTCCAGGTCCGCCGATCCCGAAATGGTCAGCACCAGCTGCGCGCCGAGGTCGGCCAGCACCGCGAACGAGTCCAGGACCTCGCCGCGCGGGTCGAGGACCGAATCGCGGTCGGTGCACAGCCGCAGGGCCTTGGCCGGCAGCTCGTGCTTGTCCAGCTGCTCCTTGACCAGCAGCACCAGGTCCGGGTCGATGGCCAGCCGCGCCGGGAGCCGGACGCAGACGTCCGGGGCCGCCTCACCGAAGCGGGTCCGCCAGCGGGCCGTCGCCGCCAGGGACTCGGCGAGCAGCCAGCGGCCGAGCGGCACCGTCATGCCGGTGGTCTGGGCCAGCGGGTAGAACTCGTCGGAGCCGAGCTCGCCCTTCTCCGGGTGGTTCCAGCGCAGCCCGGCGTTGACCGCGGCGAGCTCCTCGGGGTGGGCGAGCTTCACCGTGGGCTGGTAGACGAGCGAGAACTCGCCGTTCTCCAGGGCCCCGGCGATCACCGCGCCCAGCTGGTAGCGGCCGCGGTCGCGGGCGTCGAGCTCCGGGTCGAACAGCATCCACTGCGCCTTGCCGGCCTCCTTGGCCCGGTGCAGCGCGATTTCCGCGGCCCGCAACAGTTCCGCGGCGCCGCCTTCGACGGCCGCGCGCACGACGATGCCCGCGCTCGCGCTGACGCCGATGCCGTGCCCGCCGAGGTAGATCGGCTCGTTGAGGTCTTCCAGGGCCCGTTCGACCAGTTCGACGACCTCGGTGGCGGTGAGCTCTCCCCGCAGCAGCACCGCGAAGCCGTCGCCGGACAGCCGCGCGACGAACCCGTCGTGGTGGCCGGTGAACACGGCCGACAGCTTGCTCGCGACCCCGCGCAGCACCTGGTCGCCGACGCCGGCGCCGAGGCCGTCGTTGATCACCTTGAAGCCGTCGACGTCGAGGTAGATCAGCGCGATGTCGTCCTGCGCGCCGGCGCCGAGCGCGGCTTCCAGCTTGGTGGTGAACGACGACGCGTTGGGCAGCCCGGTCAGCGGGTCGTGCACGTTCTGGTGCAGCAGGCGTTCCTGCAGCAGGTGCAGCTCGTTCGCGTCGGACACCATCAGCACGGGGTAGACCGAGCCCGGCCGGTCGCCGGGCAGCCGCGCCAGCGTCACGTCGGTCCAGAGCTGCCCGTCTTCGGTGTGGTCGAGCAGCATCCGCTCCTGGTGGCGCTCCCGCCCGGACCGCACCTGCTCGAGCCCCGCCTTGAGCCGCGAGACGTCGTGGTCGGTCGAGCCGAGGTCGGTGATGTGCCGGCCCCGCAGCTTCTCCGGCGAGCAGCCGAGCAGCTGGCCGAGCGCGAGGTTGGCCTCCACGATTTCGCCGTCCGGGTCCGCCAGCGCGATCCCCATCGGCGACGCGGCGTAGAGCGCGGTGAACCGCTGCAGGGCGCCGTCGTTCGCCGGGCCGGCGTGGCCGACCGCGTCGTGCGCGACTTCCAGCAGGAGCTGCTCGAGCTCCTCCGGGGGAAGTGTTACTCCTTTGGTGTCGGCCAACGTCGCCGCCCACCGGCGAGCCACGTCCAGCAGTCCTGGCGCGGCACCGGACTCAGGCACACTCCACCTCTTCACGCACAGGTCAGGCCAGTTCAGGCACGGTGTCGGGGATCATGAACCCACACTAGGCACCCCTCGGCCGCGACCGATGCCACGCCATCATGCGCGTAACGGGGTGTCTACCGGCTGAACGAGTGAACGAATCTCCACATGTGGTGACGTCTTGTCACGGCCTGTACGCAGTGGTGGACGGCTCCGGGCCAGGGCGGGGTCAGCGCGGGGTCAGGCGCACCGGAAGACCGTCGGCGGGGACCGGCAGCGAGACGTAGTCCCAGCGCGCGGTGTAACTCTCCGGAACCGACCAGCGGTACGCGCGCAGCATTTCGTGCATCAGCAACTTCACCTCGAAACTGCCGAAGTGCAGGCCGATGCACTTGTGCGCGCCGCCGCCGAACGGCATCCACGCCATGCGGTGCGACTTGTCCTCGCGGCGCGGCTCGGCGAACCGCTCGGGGTCGAACTTGAACGGGTCGGTCCAGCACTCGGGCGAGAAGTGGTTGACCGTGGGGGAGACGCCGACGAGCGTGCCCGCCGGGATGTAGTACCCGAGGACCTCGGTGTCCTTGACCGTCTGGCGGGTCAGCGACGGCACCGGCGCCACCAGCCGCAGCGCCTCCTTCATCACCAGGTCCAGCGTCTCCAGCTGGTCCAGCGCCTCGATGCCGAGCAGGTTGTCGCCGAGGGCCAGGGACTCCTCGCGGGCCCGTTCCTGCCACTCCGGGTGCTTGGCGAGGTAGTACGCCATGGCGCTGCTGGTGATGGTCGTCGTGTCGTGCGCGGCCATCATCAGGAAGATCATGTGGTTGACGATGTCGGTGTCGGAGAACCGGTCGCCGTCCTCGGTGGTGGCGTGGCAGAGCGCGGAGAAGAGGTTGTCGCCGTCGGATTCCCGCTTGGCGGGCAGGGTTTCGCCGAAGTAGCGCTCCAGGACCTTCCGCCCGTGCAGGCCCGCCGACCACCGCCCGCCCGGCACCGGCACCCGGACCAGTGCCGTGCCGGCCCGCACCGAGCTGACGAACGCGCGGTTGATCCGGTGGGCGTCGGCGCCGCTGCGCATGCCCATGAAGACGCGCGTCGCGACGTCGAGGGTCAGCTGCTTGAGCGACCAGTACAGCCGCGGCCGCCCGCTGCCCCACGCGGCGACGCCTTCGCGCAGGGCCGGGCCCATCTCGTTGACGTAGCCGGCCAGCCGCGGCCGCGTGAAGGCCTCCTGCATGATCCGGCGGTGCAGGTGGTGCTCGCCGAAGTCCATCAGCATCAGGCCGCGCTCGAAGAACTTCTCGATGAAGAACTTCCAGCCCTCCTGCGAGAACGCCTTGTCCTTGTTGACGAGCGCGATCTGCGTCGCCTCCGGCCCGGACAGCGCGACGATCTTCCGGCCGAAGCCGCCGGTCCACGACACGGGGCCGTAGAGCTCATGCCGGCGGAGGCCGAAGGCGGGGCCGAAGCGCATCATCTCGAGCATGTGCCCGACCAGCGGCGGCCCTTCGTCGCCGAGCACGGGCTTGAGGCCGCTGCCCGCGGGCGGCGTCGCGAGTTCCTTGACGGGCCAGCGCGAGTGCAGCCAGCGCTGGTCGACACCGCGGGGGAGAGGCAGCGCGGTCAGCGGTGGAACGCGTTCGCGCAGTGCTTCGGTGGCTCGGCTCACGGTGCTCGTCAAGGTGACCATCTCCCCGCTGAGATCGGCTGCCCTTCCACGATGCACCCTTGTTGACCACCTGACAACACCTCGGCGACCCTCTTTTCGGGTGGCTTCGGCCTTTCGGGTGGCTTCGTCGCCGAGCGGCGAGCCGCGAGCCCGCACGAGGTCACAGGAGCCCACCGAGGGCCGTCCTGAACGCCGTGAAGGCCACCCCGGGGAACTCGAGGTGGCCTTCACGAACGGTGAACCGGGGGAACTCAGTCCCAGTCGAGGGCGCCGCCCGACTGGTACTCGATCACGCGGGTCTCGAAGAAGTTCTTCTCCTTCTTCAGGTCCATCGCCTCGGACATCCACGGGAACGGGTTCTCGGTCTCGCCGAAGATCGGCTGAAGGCCGATCTGCTGCGCGCGGCGGTCGGTGATGAAGTGCATGTACTGCTCGCACAGCTGCGCCGACAGGCCGAGCATGCCGCGCGGCATCGTGTCGCGGGCGTACGCCACCTCCAGCTCGCACGCCTCCTGCAGCATCCCGCGCACCTCGGCCTGGAACTCGGCCGTCCACAGGTGCGGGTTCTCGATCTTGATCTGGTTGATGCAGTCGATGCCGAAGTTCAGGTGGATCGACTCGTCGCGCAGGATGTACTGGTACTGCTCGGCGATGCCGACCATCTTGTTCCGGCGGCCGAGCGAGAGGATCTGCGCGAAGCCGGTGTAGAACCACATGCCCTCGAAGATCACGTAGAACGCGACCAGGTCACGCAGGAACGCCTGGTCGGCCTCCGGCGTGCCGGTCTCGAACTCCGGGTTCTCCAGGTTCTGCGTGTACTTCAGCGCCCACGCGTCCTTCGCCGAGATCGACGGGACCTCGCGGTACATGTTGAACAGCTCGCCCTCGACCAGGCCGAGGCTCTCGCAGATGTACTGGAAGGTGTGCGTGTGCACGGCCTCCTCGAACGCCTGGCGCAGCAGGTACTGGCGGCACTCGGGGTTGGTGATCTGCCGGTACACCGCGAGCACGATGTTGTTGGCCACCAGGGACTCCGCGGTCGCGAAGAAGCCCAGGTTGCGCTTGAGCATCTGCCGCTCGTCCTCGGTGAGGCCGTCCTTCGACTTCCACAGCGCGATGTCGGCCTGCATGGCGACCTCGGTCGGCATCCAGTGGTTGTTGCAGCCGGCGAGGTACTTCTCCCACGCCCACGTGTACTTCATGGGCAGCAGCTGGTTGACGTCGGCGCGCGCGTTGATCATGCGCTTGTCGTCGACGTTGATCCGGGCGGCGCCGACCTCGATCTCCCCGAGGCCGGTCGCGTCCGTCGTCTCCACGTTGGTCATCTGTGCAGGGTTCCTTACTGGCAGGCTTCGCAGTCGGGGTCGTCGATGCGGCAGGCGGCGCCTTCGGTGGCGACGAAGTCGACGTCGGTCGACGGCATCTCCTTCGGCTCCGGCTTCACGGCCGGGACCGAAGCCGACGGCGACGGCGACGGCGCGGGAGCGGGCGTGGGCGCCGGGGCGGCCGCGGGAGCCGCCGGGGCCGGGGTGGCCGAGACGGCGTTCAGCTTGCCGTCGGTGCCGCGCAGGGTGCTCTTCTCCACGTGCGTCGCGGACTGCGCCCGCAGGTAGTACGTGGTCTTGAGGCCCTTGTGCCACGCGTAGCGGTACAGCTCGTCGAGCTTGCGGCCGCTCGGCGCCGCGATGTACAGGTTCAGCGACTGCGCCTGGTCGATCCACTTCTGGCGCCGCGAACCCGCGTCCACCAGCCACCTCGACTCGATCTCGAACGCCGTGGCGTACAGCGCCTTGAGGTCGTCCGGGACGCGGTCGATCTGGCCGAGGCTGCCGTCGAAGTACTTCAGGTCCGAAACCATGACCTCGTCCCACAGCCCGCGCGCCTTGAGCGAGCGGACCAGGTGCGGGTTCACCACGGTGAAGTCGCCGGACATGTTCGACTTGACGAACAGGTTCTGGAACAGCGGCTCGATCGACTGGCCGACACCGCAGATGTTGGAGATCGTCGCGGTCGGCGCGATCGCCATCACGTTGGAGTTGCGCATGCCGACGGTCTTGACGCGCTCGCGCAGCGGCGCCCAGTCCAGAGTGGACGACAGGTCGACGTCGAGGCCGTCACCCTGGCGCGCGTCGATGAGCAGCTGCATCGAGTCGATCGGCAGGATGCCCTTGCTCCACAGCGAGCCCTCGAACGACTGGTACTGGCCGCGCTCCTCGGCGAGGTCGGTCGACGCCGAGATCGCGTAGTAGGAGATGTGCTCCATGCTCTCGTCGGCGAACTGCACGGCGGCGTCGGACGACAGCGGCACGCCCAGCTCGAACAGCGCGTCCTGGAAGCCCATCAGCCCCAGCCCGATCGGGCGGTGGCGCAGGTTGGAGCGGCGCGCCTCCGGGATCGTGTAGAAGTTGATGTCGATCACGTTGTCCAGCATGCGGACGGCGGTGCGCACGGTCTTCTCGAGGCGTTCGGTGTCGAGGCCCTCGGGGGTGACGTGCTTGAGCAGGTTCACCGAGCCGAGGTTGCAGACCGCGACCTCTTCGGAGTTCGTGTTCAGCGTGATCTCGGTGCACAGGTTGGACGAGTGCACGACGCCGACGTGCTGCTGCGGCGAGCGCAGGTTGCACGGGTCCTTGAACGTGATCCACGGGTGGCCGGTCTCGAACAGCATGGTCAGCATGCGGCGCCACAGGTCGACCGCGCGGATCCGGCGGAACACCTTGATCTCGCCGCGGTCGGCCATCGCCTCGTACTCGCGGTAGCGGGCGGCGAACTCGTTGCCGTAGAGGTCGTGCAGGTCCGGCGTCTCGTTCGGCGAGAACAGCGTCCACTCGGCGCCTGCCTCGACGCGGCGGAGGAACTCGTCCGGCACCCAGTTCGCGGTGTTCATGTCGTGGGTGCGGCGCCGGTCGTCGCCGGTGTTCTTGCGCAGGTCGAGGAACTCCTCGATGTCCACGTGCCACGTCTCGAGGTACGCGCAGGCCGCGCCCTTGCGCTTGCCGCCCTGGTTGACCGCGACCGCGGTGTCGTTGGCGATCTTGAGGAACGGCACGACACCCTGCGACTGGCCGTTGGTGCCCTTGATGTGCGCGCCGAGGCCGCGGACCGGGGTCCAGTCGTTGCCGAGGCCGCCCGAGTACTTCGCCAGCAGCGCGTTGTTCTTGTACGCCTGGAAGATGGAGTCCAGGTCGTCGTCCACCGTGGTCAGGAAGCAGGACGACAGCTGCGGGCGCGTGGTGCCCGAGTTGAACAGCGTCGGGGTGGACGCCATGAAGTGGAAGCTGGACAGCAGCTCGTAGAACTCGATGGCGCGCGCTTCGCGGTCGTCTTCGCGGATCGCGAGGCCCATCGCGACGCGCATGAAGAACGCCTGCGGCAGCTCGAAGCGGGTGCCGTCGTGGTGCTGGAAGTACCGGTCGTACAGCGTCTGCAGGCCGAGGAAGCCGAAGTCGAGGTCGCGCTCGGGCCGGATCGCGGCGGTGATCTTGTCCAGGTCGAAGCGCTGCAGCTCGGCGTCCACCAGCTCCAGCTCGATGGCGCGGCGCAGGTAGGCGCGGAAGTACGGCGCGTACTCGCCGGTCATCTCGTCCTGGCTGGCCTGGCGCGGCTTGCCGGCCAGGTAGGTCAGCGCCTCGCCGCGCAGCTTGTCCAGCAGCAGGCGGGCGGAGACGTAGGAGTAGTTCGGCTCCTGCTCGACCAGCACGCGGGCGGCCATGATCTGGGCCAGGGCCAGCTCGTCGGCGCTGATGCCGTCGTAGAGGTTGCGCTTGGCCTCGGCCAGCACCGGCTCGGCCTCGACGTCGTCGAGCCCGGCCACGGCCTCGCCCACCACGTGGGACACGCGGGCCCAGTCGAGCGGGCGCAGGACGCCGTCGGCGCCCTTGACGTTCAGCGCGACCTCGGCCGCGACCGGCTTGGCGGCTTCACGGGCCTTCGCGCGCTCGTCGCGGTAGAGGACGTACGCGCGGGCGACCTTGTGGTGCTCGCCGCGCATCAGCGCGAGCTCGACGATGTCCTGGATCTGCTCGATGTGCAGGGCCGTCTCGGGCCCGGCGTGGCGCAGCAGGGTGGTCTCGACCTGCTGGGTCAGCTCGGCGACGACGTGGTGCACGCGGGAGGACGCGGCGGCGTCGCCGCCCTCGACCGCGAGGAACGCCTTCGTCAGCGCGACCGAGATCTTGCCGGCGTCGAACGGCGACACGCTGCCGTCCCGCCGGATGACCCGGATCGCGGTGGGTGTGTCGGCAGCGGAGGGCCGCTGGCCGGTTTCGACTGACATGCGTGTCTCCAAGTTTTCGGGCGCGTTCGATCGCCGCACGGCCTCATGAGGCCGTGCGCTGCAGGTTCTCCAAAGCTGCCCGGCCACCCTCCGCAGCGGTCTCCCCGTCGCTGGGGGCTGCCGGTTCCCAGAGACTACATGTAGGGGTGCCCGCCCGCGCGGGACCCCAGATGGCGTGTCGTGGTCTCACTCAGGCGGGTTAAGTGATCACCGAGAGATGCACTTCACCGGGCGGAGCAGGGCTTCCGGCGGTAGGTTCGCGCCCCGGCCGGGCGGCCCGCCGGTGCCGGGTGGTCCGGTGGGCCCGCGCCGGGGACTTCAGGCGCCGAAGCGCAACGTCGAAGAAGGCAGCTCGAGGCTCGCCACCGGGCGGCGGCCCGCCAGGTAGCCGAGCGGGCCGTCCGGGTTGAAGCTCCAGTCCGCCGAGGCCGGGCGGGGGCGGATCTTCGCGCCGACCGGGGTGCGCAGCAGGGCGCCGTCGCGTTCCTGGACCACTTCGAACGCCGTCGGGAACCGCAGGGGCAGGGCGGCCCGGCGGGTGAACGCCGCCGTCGCGATCCAGTCGTCCGGTGTCGCCGCGGTGGCCGTGAACGTGCGGCCGCCGGTGAACTCCAGCGTTGCCAGGTCCTTCGGGATCGCCCACAGCTCGCGGCCGCCGGCGAGCGAGGCTTCGCTGTCGACCCAGATCTCGGTGATCGAGCACGACACCTTGCGCGCCTTGACCGACACCGCGGAGAGGAGTTCGTGGTAGGCCAGCTGCCCGGGCGGGGTGTAGTCGATCCACGCCGTGAACACCGACGCGCAACCGGCCACCAGCAGCGGCTCGGCGCCCGGCGGGAGGCCGGGCAGCTCGACCGGCGGCACGCGCCAGATCGACACCCGCGCGTCGGCGGTCAGGTTCCAGGGCTGCGGCGGGTAGGTGCTCATTTCTCCAGCCAGGGCAGGTAGTCGGGCAGGTCCTGGTCGACGCGCATGCCGAACGCGGGCGGCCGCTTCTGCAGGAACGACAGGACGCCTTCGACGGCGTCCGGGCTCGCGCCGAGCCCGCCGATGAGCTTCGAGTCGAGTTCGTGCACCGGCAACGGCGACTCGGCGCTCGCCATCCGGTAGAGCAGCTGCCGGGTGACCGCGACCGACACCGGCGCGGTCTTCTCCACGATCTCGCGCGCCAGCTTGTACGCCTCGTCGAGCACCGTCCCGGCCGGGAACACCTGGTGCACCAAGCCCCGTTCGAGGGCCTCGGCGGCGGGGAAGACGCGGCCGCTGATCATCCAGTCGAGCGCGGTGCCCATCCCGACGAGCCGGGGGAGGAACCACGCCGACGCGCCTTCGGGGTAGATGCCGCGGCGGGTGAACACGAAGCCGAAGCGGGAGTCGTCCGAGGCGAGCCGGTAGTCGCACGACAGCGTGATGGTGATGCCGCCGCCGACGGCCGCGCCGTGCAGGGCCGCGATCACCGGCTTGTTCATGGCGAAGATCCGCTTCGAGCACCGGCCGGCGGGCTCCTGCCAGGCAGTGTCCGGGCCCTTCTGCGGATCGAAGTCGAAGCCGCCCTGCGACAGGTCCGCGCCGACGCAGAAGTCGCGGCCGGCCCCGGTCAGCACGACGACCCGGACGTCCTCGTCGCGATCGGCGCGGTCCATGGCCGCCCCGAGCTCGTCGGCCATCCGGATCGTGTAGCCGTTGCGCGCCTCCGGGCGGTTCAGCGTCACGGTGGCGATCCGCTCCGCGACGGCGTAGGTGATCTCGGCGTAGTCGGCCATGCCGATGAAACTAAGGCAGTCCGACGCTACTGGCAAGATGTCAATAGTGGAGCCGCAGCGTCCGGGCGTAAACAATCAGGCGCGCTTGATTTTTCCGACCACCGGTGCCACCCTGGCCGCAGGACGCAAGGAGGCGGCGATGGCGGATCTCGGCGTGATCCTCGGGGATCTCGACGCGGAGACACGGACGATCGACGACGTGGTGGCGCAGCTGCCGGCGTCGGACTGGGCGCGGGCGACGCCCGCCGAGGGGTGGACGATCGCGCACCAGATCGCGCACCTGGCCTGGACCGACCGGAAGGCCCTGATCGCGGCCGCGCACCCGGAGCAGTGGCAGGGCGAGGTCGAAGAACTCCTCAAGGCCGGGGAGACCTACGTCGACGACGGGGCCGCGGCCGGGGCCGAACGGCCGCCGCGCGAAATCCTCGACGACTGGCGAGAAGGCCGGAAGCAGCTCGCCGAAGCCCTCGCCGCGGTGCCCGACGGGCAGAAGCTGCCCTGGTACGGGCCGCCGATGAGTGCCGCCTCGATGGCGACCGCGCGGATGATGGAGACCTGGGCCCACGGCCAGGACGTCTTCGACGCCCTCGGCCTGACCCGCGAGCCGACCGCGCGGCTGTGGCACATCGCCCGCTTCGGCACCCGCACCCGCGACTTCGCCTACCTGACCCACTCCCTGGCCCCGCCGGCGGAGGAGTTCCGCGTCGAACTCGCCGCGCCGGACGGCTCCACCTGGGCGTTCGGGCCCGAGGACGCCGCGCAGAAGCTCACCGGCAGCGCCCTGGACTTCTGCCTCGTCGTCACCCAGCGGCGGCACCCGGCCGACACCGATCTGGCCGCCCACGGCGCCGACGTCGAGGAGTGGCTCGGCATCGCCCAGGCCTTCGCCGGGCCTCCGGGTGACGGCAGGAAGCCGGGGCAGTTCGCATGACCTACCGCATCGGCAACGCGTCCGGCTTCTACGGCGACCGCTTCTCCGCCGTCCGCGAGATGCTCACCGGCGGCCCGCTCGACGTCCTGACCGGCGACTACCTGGCCGAGCTGACCATGCTCATCCTCGGCCGCGACCGGATGAAGGACGCGAACCGCGGCTACGCCAAGACGTTCCTGCGCCAGATGGAGGAAAACCTCGGGCTGGCGCAGGAGAACGGCGTCAAGATCGTCGCCAACGCGGGTGGGCTCAACCCCGCCGGACTGGCCGACGCGCTCCGCGAGCTGGCGGCGAAACTCGGGCTCGACGTCCAGATCGCGCACGTCGAAGGCGACGACCTCGTCGCCCGCGCCGAGGAGCTGGGATTCGGGAAACCGCTGACCGCCAACGCCTACCTCGGCGCGTGGGGCATCGCGGAATGCCTGAACGCGGGCGCGGACGTCGTCGTCACCGGGCGCGTCACCGACGCCTCGGTGATCGTCGGCCCCGCCGCCGCGCACTACGGCTGGGCCCGCGACGACTACGACGCCCTCGCCGGTGCGGTCGCGGCCGGGCACGTCATCGAATGCGGCGCCCAGGCCACCGGCGGCAACTACGCTTTCTTCACCGAGCACTCCCTCGGCGTGCCCGGCTTCCCGATCGCCGAGATCGAGGCCGACGGCTCCAGCGTGATCACCAAACACCCCGGCACCGGCGGCGTGGTGAACGTCGGCACGGTCACCGCGCAGCTGCTGTACGAGATCACCGGCGCGCGGTACGCCGGGCCTGACGTGACGACCCGGTTCGACACGCTGTCCCTCGCCGAAGACGGGCCCGGCCGCGTCCGGATCTCCGGCGTCCGCGGCGAAGCCCCGCCGCCGACGCTCAAGGTCGCCCTCAACACCCTGGGCGGGTTCCGCAACGAGACGACGTTCGTCCTCACCGGACTGGACATCGAAGCGAAAGCCGCGCTGGTGCGGGAACAACTCGAAGCTTCCCTCAAGGACCGGCCGCCCGCCGACGTCCGCTGGACGCTGGCCAGGACCGACCACCGGGACGCCGACACCGAGCAGACCGCGAGCGCCCTGCTGCACGTCGCCGTGAAGGACGCCGATCCGAAGGTGGCCGGCCGCGCGTTCACCGGCGCCGCCGTCGAGCTGGCGCTGGCCAGCTACCCCGGCTTCCACGTCACGGCGCCGCCGTCGGACGCGTCGCCGTACGGCGTCTACACCGCGGCCTACGTGGACGCCGGCCAGGTGCCGCACGTCGCCGTCCTGCCGGACGGGATGCGTGTCGACATAGCGCCTTCGACGTCCACCCGGGAGTTGTCCGAAGTGGACGAGCCCGCGCTGCCCGAGCCGCTGGACCACGGGCCGGTGCGGCGGGTGCCCCTGGGCGCGATCACCGGCGCCCGCAGCGGCGACAAGGGCGGCAACGCCAACCTCGGCGTCTGGGTGCGCTCGGAAGAGGCCTGGCGGTGGCTCGTGCACCGGCTGACCGTCGCCGAGTTCAAGCTGCTGCTCCCCGAAACCGCGGACCTGCCGGTGACCCGCTACCTCCTGCCCAACCTGTGGGCGATGAACTTCGTCGTCGAGGGCATTCTCGGCGAGGGCGTCGCGTCGCAGGCGCGGTTCGACCCGCAGGCCAAGGCCCTGGGCGAGTGGCTGCGGTCCCGCGAGATCGACGTCCCCGAGGTGCTGCTGTGACCGATCCCTTCCGGACGCCCGAACGGGCCGAGCTGCGCAAGACCGTGCGCCGGTTCGTCGAGCAGGAGGTCCTGCCGCACCTCGGCGACTGGGAACGCGAGGGTGAGCTGCCCCGGGAGCTGCACCGCAAGGCCGGGGACCTCGGCCTGCTCGGCGTCGCCTTCCCCGAGGAGATCGGCGGCGGCGACGGCAACTACCTCGACGCCCTGGTCGTCGCCGAGGAGATGCACTACGCGGGCGGCTCGGGCGGGCTGTTCGCCTCCCTGTTCACCTGCGGCATCGCCGTCCCGCACATCGCCGAGGCGAACGACCCGGTCCAGGTCGAACGTTGGGTCCGCCCGACGCTCGCCGGCGACAAGATCGGCTCCCTGGCCGTCACCGAACCGGACGGCGGCTCCGACGTCGCCGGGATCCGCACCACCGCCGTCCGCGAGGGCGACGAATACGTCGTCAACGGCGCCAAGACGTTCATCACCTCGGGCTGCCGCGCGGACTTCGTGACGACGGTCGTCCGCACCGGCGGCGACGGCGCGCACGGGCTCTCGCTCATCGTCGTCGAACGCGGGACGCCCGGCTTCACCGTGTCGCGCAAGCTGGAGAAGATGGGCTGGCTCTGCTCGGACACCGCCGAGCTGTCCTACGTGGACGTCCGCGTGCCCGCCGAGAACCTGGTCGGCACGGAGAACAGCGGGTTCGCGCAGGTGGCCACCCAGTTCGTCACCGAACGGCTTTCGCTGGCCGTGCAGGCGTACGCGCACGCGCAGCGGGCGCTCGACCTCACGCTGGACTGGTGCCGGCTGCGCGAGACGTTCGGGCGGCCGCTCATCTCGCGGCAGGTCGTGCAGCACAAGCTCACGGAGATGGCGCGTCGCGTGGATGTGGCGCGCACCTACACCCGCCACGCCGCGATCCGGCACGTGTCGGGCGAAGAAGTCATCGCCGAAGCCTGTTTCGCCAAGAACACCGCCGTCGAAGCCGCCGAGTGGGTGGTCAACGAGGCCGTCCAGCTGCACGGCGGGCTCGGCTACATGCGCGAGTCCGAAGTGGAGCGGCACTACCGCGACGTCCGGATCCTCGGCATCGGCGGCGGCACCACCGAGATCCTCACCGGCCTGGCCGCGAAGCGATTGGGATACACCTCGTGACGACTCTGAGGTCCACAGTGGACACGCGGGCCGCCGAGTTCGGCGCGAACCGCGAGGCGATGCTGGAGAAGCTCGCCGAGATCGACGCCGAGCACGCCAAGGCCGTGGCCGGTGGCGGCGAGAAGTACGTCGAACGCCACCGCAAGCGCGGCAAGCTCCTGGCCCGCGAACGGATCGAGCTGCTGCTCGACCAGGACTCGCCGTTCCTGGAGCTCTCGCCGCTCGCGGCGTGGGGCACCGACTACCGCGTCGGCGCGAGCCTGGTGACCGGGATCGGCGTCGTCGAAGGCGTCGAGTGCCTGATCTCGGCGAGCGACCCGACGGTCAAGGGTGGCGCGAGCAACCCGTGGACGACCAAGAAGAGCTTCCGCGCCGCCGACATCGCCGCGCAGAACCGGCTGCCGTCGATCAACCTCGTCGAATCCGGCGGTGCGGACCTGCCCACGCAGAAGGAGATCTTCATCCCGGGCGGCCGGATCTTCCGCGACATCACGCGGGCCTCGGCCGCCGGCTGCCCGACGATCGCGCTGGTCTTCGGCAACTCCACGGCCGGCGGGGCGTACCTGCCGGGCATGTCGGACTACGTCGTGATGGTCAAGGAACGCGCGAAGGTGTTCCTCGGCGGGCCGCCGCTGGTCAAGATGGCGACCGGCGAGGAGTCCGACGACGAGTCGCTCGGCGGCGCCGAGATGCACGCGCGGACCTCGGGCCTGGCCGACTACCTCGCCGCCGACGAGCAGGACGCGATCCGGCTCGGCCGCAACATCGTCAAGCGGCTCAACTGGACCAAGCAGGGGCCGACGCCGAAGCCGGACTACGAAGAGCCGCTTTACGACCCCGAAGACCTGCTCGGCATCGTGCCGACGGACCTCAAGGTGCCGTTCGACCCGCGCGAGGTCATCGCCCGCGTCGTCGACGGCTCCGACTTCGACGAGTTCAAGCCGCTGTACGGCTCTTCGCTCGTGACCGGCTGGGCGAGCATCCACGGCTACCCGGTCGGCGTGCTGGCCAACGCCCAGGGCGTGCTGTTCGGCGAGGAGTCGCAGAAGGCCGCGCAGTTCATCCAGCTGGCCAACCAGATCCACACCCCGCTGGTGTTCCTGCACAACACGACCGGCTACATGGTCGGCAAGGAGTACGAGCAGAGCGGCATCATCAAGCACGGCGCGATGATGATCAACGCGGTGTCGAACTCGAAGGTGCCGCACCTGTCCGTCCTCATGGGAGCGTCCTACGGCGCCGGGCACTACGGGATGTGCGGCCGCGCCTACGACCCCCGCTTCCTGTTCGCGTGGCCGAGCGCGAAGTCCGCGGTGATGGGCCCGGCGCAGCTGGCCGGCGTGCTGTCCATCGTGGCCCGCGCGGCGGCCGAAAGCCGCGGCCAGGAGTACAACGAGGAGCACGACAAGGCCATGCGCGCCATGGTGGAAGGCCAGATCGAGGCCGAGTCGATGCCGATGTTCCTTTCCGGCATGCTCTACGACGACGGCATCATCGACCCGCGCGACACCCGCACCGTGCTGGGCCTGAGCCTGTCCGCGATCCACAATGGACCAGTGAAGGGCGCCGAGGGCTTCGGCGTCTTCCGGATGTGAGTGAGCGATGATCCAGAACCTGCTGGTCGCCAACCGCGGCGAGATCGCCCGCCGCGTCTTCCGCACCTGCCGCGACACCGGGATCGGCACCGTCGCGGTGTTCTCCGACGCCGATGCCGCCGCGCCCCACGCGCTGGAAGCCGACGCGGCCGTCCGGCTGCCCGGCAACGCGCCGTCCGAGACGTACCTGCGGGCGGAACTGCTGGTCAAGGCCGCGGCCGACACCGGCGCCGACGCCGTCCACCCCGGCTACGGCTTCCTGTCCGAGAACGCCGCGTTCGCGCGGGCCGTCCTGGACGCCGGGCTGACCTGGGTCGGGCCGCCGCCGGAGGCCATCGAGACCATGGGCTCCAAAGTCGAGTCCAAGCGGCTGATGGCCGCGGCCGGTGTGCCCGTGCTGTCCGAACTGGACCCGGCGTCGGTGACCTCGGACGACCTGCCGCTGCTCGTCAAGGCCTCCGCGGGCGGCGGCGGCCGCGGGATGCGCGTGGTCCGGAAGCTGAACGAGCTGGCCGAGGCCGTGGAAGGCGCGAGCGCGGAGGCGGGGTCGGCTTTCGGCGACCCCACCGTCTTCTGCGAGCGCTACCTGGAGACCGGGCGGCACATCGAGGTGCAGGTGCTCGCCGACCGGCACGGCACGGTGTGGGCGGTGGGGGAGCGGGAGTGCTCGATCCAGCGCCGTCACCAGAAGGTCGTCGAAGAAGCGCCGTCGCCGTTCGTCGACGCGGCGATGCGCGAGGAACTGTTCGAGGCCGCGCGCAAAGCCGCGAAGGCGATCGACTACGTCGGCGCGGGCACGGTCGAGTTCCTGGCCGGGCCGGACGGCCGCTTCTACTTCCTCGAGATGAACACCCGGCTGCAGGTCGAGCACCCGGTCACCGAGAACGTCACCGGCCTGGACCTGGTCGCGTTGCAGCTGCGGATCGCCGAAGGCGAGCGGCTGCCCGCCGACCCGCCGCCGACCGTCGGCCACTCCATCGAGGTCCGGCTCTACGCCGAGGACCCGGCGGCCGGCTGGCAGCCGCAGAGCGGCACGCTGCACACGTTCGAAGTGCCCGAGGTGGACCGTTCGTTCGAACACGGACCCGGCCTCAGGCTCGACTCCGGTTTCGAGACCGGTTCGGTGGTGGGCGTCCACTACGACCCGATGCTCGCCAAGGTCATCACCTGGGCACCGACCCGCGCCGGAGCGGCCCGGCGGCTCGCCAAGGCCCTCGCCGCGACGAAGATCCACGGCGTCGTCACCAACCGCGACCTGCTGGTGAACATCCTGCGGCACGAAGCCTTCCTGGCGGGGGAGACCGATACGGCGTTCTTCGGCCGCCACGGCCTCGACACCCTCGCCGCGCCGTTGGCCACTGTGGACACCGAGCGGCTCTCGGCCCTCGCGGCAGCCTTGGCGGACGCGGCGGCCAACCGGGCGTCGGCCACCACGCAGAGCAGGCTGCCGAGCGGCTGGCGCAACGTCCGCTCCGCCGGGCAGCGCAAGGTCTTCACGGTCGCGGACCGCGAATACGAGGTCGTCTACTCGCTGACGCGAGACGGCTTGAAAGCCGAGGGGTTCGACGCCGAGCTGGTCAGCGCCGAGCCGGGACGGGTCGTCCTGGACGTCGCCGGGGTGCGACGTGCCTTCGACGTCGCCCGCCACGACGGCGTGTCCTACGTGGACTCCGCACTCGGCTCGGTGGCGCTGACGGCCGAGCCGCGGTTCGCCGACCCGGACGCCGCCCTCGCCGCGGGGTCGCTGGTCGCGCCGATGCCGGGCACCGTCGTGCGGCTCGCCGTCCAGGCCGGGGACCCGGTCAAGGCCGGTGATCCGCTGCTGTGGCTCGAGGCGATGAAGATGGAACACCGGATCGCCGCCCCCGCCGACGGCGTGGTCGCGGAACTGCCGGTGACAGTGGGACAGCAGGTCGAAGTGGGCACGATCCTCGCGGTGGTGGGAGAAGCGGAATGAACGCCATGAACTTCATCGAGCCTGAGGAGCGGATCGCGCTTCGCAAGGCCGTCGCCGAACTCGGCGCCAAGTACGGGCACGAGTACTACGCCCGCAAGGCCCGTGCCGACGAGAAGACGCACGAGCTGTGGGACGAGGCCGGGCGGCTGGGCTACCTCGGCGTCAACATCCCCGAGGAGTACGGCGGCGGGGGCGCGGGCATCGCCGACCTCGCCGCGGTGCTCGAAGAACTGGCCGCGGCGGGCTCGCCGCTGCTGCTCATGGTCGTCTCGCCGGCGATCTGCGGCACGGTCATCTCCCGGTTCGGCACCGACGAGCAGAAGAAGCAGTGGCTGCCCGGCATCGCCGACGGCACCAAGCGGATGGTCTTCGCCATCACCGAACCGGACGCCGGGTCGAACTCGCACAAGATCACCACCACCGCGCGGCGGGACGCCGGCGGCTGGGTCCTCAACGGACGGAAGGTCTACATCTCCGGCGTCGACGAGGCCGACGCGGTGCTCGTCGTCGGCCGCATGGAGGACGCCAGGACCGGGAAGCTCAAGCCCGCGCTGTTCATCCTGCCGACGGGCACCCCGGGCTTCGAGTACACGAAGATCCCGATGGACATCGTCGCGCCGGAAGACCAGTTCTCGCTGTTCCTCGACGACGTCAAGCTCCCGGCCGAGGCCCTGGTCGGGGAGGAGGACGCGGCGATCGCGCAGCTGTTCGCCGGCCTCAACCCGGAACGCATCATGGGGGCGTCGTTCTCCCTCGGCATCGCCCGGTACGCGCTGGCCAAGGCCGTCGGCTACGCGAACGAGCGGCAGGTCTGGGGCGCCCCGATCGGCACCCACCAGGGCCTCGCGCACCCGCTCGCCGAGATCAAGATCGAGCTCGAGCTGGCGAAGCTGATGACCCAGAAGGCGGCGTCGCTGTACGACTCGGGCGACGACTTCGGCGCGGGGGAGTCGGCCAACATGGCCAAGTACGCCGCCGCCGAGGTCGCGATCCGGGCCACCGACCAGGCCGTGCAGACCCACGGCGGCAACGGCCTCGCCACCGAGTACGGCCTCGGCACCCTGGTGACGGCGGTGCGCCTGGGCCGGATCGCCCCGGTCAGCCGCGAGATGGTGCTCAACTTCGTCGGCCAGCACAGCCTCGGGCTGCCCAAGTCCTACTAGGAGAGTCGCATGTCCGCTTTGGACGGCAAGACGATCATCATGTCCGGCGGCAGCCGCGGCATCGGCGAGGCGATCGCGCTCCGGGCCGCGAAGGACGGCGCGAACATCGCGCTGCTGGCCAAGACCGCCGAGCCGCACCCGAAGCTGCCCGGCACGATCTACACCGCCGCGGAGGCCATCGAGAAGGCGGGCGGGCACGCGTTGCCGATCCTCGGTGACGTCCGCGACGACGACAGCGTCGCCGCCGCCGTGGCGAAGACCGCCGAGCAGTTCGGCGGCATCGACATCGTCGTGAACAACGCGAGCGCGATCGACCTGACGCCGACCGAGCAGGTCAGCATGAAACGCTACGACCTGATGCAGGACATCAACGCGCGCGGCACCTTCCTGCTGTCCAAACTGGCCATCCCGCACCTGCGGCGGTCCGCCAACGCGCACATCCTGACGCTGTCGCCGCCGATCAGCCTCGACGAGAAGTGGTTCACCGCCGGCCACCTCGCCTACAGCATCGCGAAGTACTCGATGAGCCTGGTGACCGTCGGCCTGGCCGCGGAGCTGAAGAAGGACGGCGTCGCGGTCAACTCGCTGTGGCCGCGGACGACGATCGACACCGCGGCGATCCGCAACGTCGTCGGCGCGGAGCTGGCCGACCGCAGCCGGACGCCGGAGATCATGGCCGACGCCGCGTACGTGATCCTCACCAAGCCCAGCCGCGAGGCGACCGGGAACTTCTTCCTCGACGACGAGGTCCTGCGCGCCGCGGGCGTCACCGACTTCGCGAAGTACCGCGTCGGCGGCGCTTCGGAAGAGGACCTCCAGCTCGACTTCTGGGTCGAACCGGCTTGACCGGCATCCGCGAACCCCAGCAGGAACGCAGCCGCACCACGCGGCGGCGGCTGATCGAGGCCGCGCTCGACAGCTTCGGCGAGCGCGGCTGGTACGGCGTCACGGTGGCCGGGATCGCCGAACGCGCCGGCGTCTCCCGCGGCGCCGCGCAGCACCACTTCCCGACCCGCGAGGACCTCGTGGTGGCGGCCGTCGACCTGCTCGGGGAGTCCCAGATCGACGAGCTGCGGGCCCGGGCCGCCGACCTGCCGACCGGGACGTCCCGCATCGAGCGCGTCGTCGAAATGGTGCTGAACCTCTACACCGGGCCGCTGTTCCGCGCCGCCCTGCAGCTCTGGTCGGTTGCGGCCACCGACGACGCGCTGCGGGACGTGCTGGTGCCGCTGGAAGCGCGGGTCGGGCGGGAGGCGCACCGGGTCACGGTCGAGCTGCTCGGCGTCGACGAGTCCCGGCCGGGGGTGCGGGAGCTGGTCCAGGCCACCCTGGACCTCGGGCGCGGCCTCGGCCTGGCGAATCTGCTCACCGACGACACCCGCCGCCGGCGCCAGATCGTCCGGGAGTGGGCCCGCACCCTGGAAGTGCGGCTGGCCGGGTGAGTCAGTCCAGGAGCCCGTGCTCGTAGACGTAGATCACGAGGTGGACCCGGGTGCGCAGGCCGAGCTTGGCCAGCACCCGCGCCACGTGCGTCTTCACCGTGCCTTCGCCGACGGTGAGGGCAGCGGCGATCTCGGCGTTGCTCAGGCCCAGCGCCACGTGCCGCAGCACTTCGCGTTCGCGCGGGGTCAGCAGCTCCAGCCCGGCCGGGGCCTTCGGGGGTGCGGGCTCGGCGAGCCGGCGGAGGGTGCGGCGGGTGACCTGCGGGTCGAGCAGCCCCTGGCCCTTCGCCGCCGCGCGGACGGCGTCGACCAGCAGCGCCGGCTCGCTGTCCTTGAGCACGAACCCGGCCGCGCCCGCCCGGAGCGCGCCGAACAGGTACTCGTCGACGTCGAACGTCGTCAGCGCGACGACGGCCGGCGCGGGGTTGACCGACTCGGCGATCCGGCGGATGGCGGCGATCCCGTCCAGGCGCGGCATCCGCAGGTCGAGCACCACGACGTCGACACCGCACCACCGGGCCTTTTCGACGGCTTCGACACCGTCGGCGGCCTCGGCGACCACCTCGATGTCTTCTTCGGCGTCGAGGACCAGGCGCAGGGCCCAGCGGATCGGCTCCTGGTCGTCGGCGAGCAGGGTGCGGATCACCGGGGGAGCCGCGCTTCGACTCGCCAGCCGGTCGGGTGGTGGGGTTCGATGCGCAGGGTGCCGCCGAGCAGCCGGGTCCGCTCCCGCATGCCGCGCAGGCCGGCGCCTTCGGCGGGAGCGCCGGGCCGGGTGGACCCGTTGTCCGCCACGGTGATCACGACGGCGTCCGGGCGGTGGTCGACGCGCAGGTCGACGCGGGTCGCGTCGGAGTGGCGCAGGACGTTGGTGAGCGCTTCCTGGGCCAGCCGGTAGCCGGCGTGGTCGACCAGCGCCGGCAGCGGCGCCGCCGGGCCGCTCCGGGTGAGGGTGACGGTGCGGCCCTGACCCGTCGTGCGTTCGACCAAAGTGTCCAAATCGGACAGTGAGGTCCCGTTCGCGGGCAGCGCGGCACGCACCTCGGCCAGGGCGGAGGCCGAGGCGTCGGCGATGGTGGCCAGGGCCCGGTCGGCGACCGGTGGCAGCTCGCGGGCGACGTGGCGGACGGCGGTGGCCTGCATCCGGATCACGGTGAGGTGGTGGCCGACGGCGTCGTGCACCTCGCGCGCGACGCGGGCGTGTTCCTCGGCGACGACGCGGCGGGTCCCCTCCCGGTAGAGCCGGGCGGCTTGCTCGGCGCGGTCGCGGTGCAGCCGCAGGGCGTAGCCGGCCGCGACCGGGGCGACGCCGAGGAGCACGAGGTCGGTGTAGGTGGTCGCCCCCGCCGGCCGCACGCCGGCGACGGCCAGCACGACGAGCCAGCCGACGGAGCAGACGAGCACGGCCACCCGCGGCCGGTGGTAGGCGGCCGACCCGAACGCGGCCATGGCGACCAGCCGCCCGGGCCAGCCCGGCACGGCGGCCCCGATCACGACGCCGGCGCAGAGCACGGCGGCGGTCAGGGGAACGCGGCGGCGGAGGAGCAGAGGTGCGGCGACCACCGCGGAGGCCGCGGCGACGGTGAGCGGAGCGGCGGCCCGTTCGGCCAGCCCGAGACCGAGCACGACGGCCGCGGCCGCCGCGGTGACGAGGAGGTCGCCGGTCGTGGTGCCGCCGAGGCGGGACAGGGATCGCCACGGTCCGGTCGGGTGGTCGGTGGCCATGTCCACGTTGTACACGTCCGGTGGGTGCCTCCGAAGGCCCCGCTGCCGCGCTCGCCACGGTTGCGGCCCGGTCGGTGGCCCTGCCCGGCGGGCGCCCCCGAGGTCGAGCTGAGCACGACGGCCGCGGCCGCGCCGAGATCTCCGCCACGGCATGAAGCCTTCCGCGCCGTCAGGCCGTACCGCCGCAGCGCGATCCGGGCGCCGGCAACTCCCCGTCCTGCAGCCACCGGTGCACGTAGGCCCGTACGCAGGCGTTGCCCCGCAGGTAAAGCGCGTGGCTCCCGGCCGCGGGCAGGTACGTCCCGTGCAGCTGGGCCGCGACGCGGCGGCCGTGCTCCGCGGGGGTCAGCGGGTCGTCGTCGCCGTTCGCGACCAGGACCCGCGGCATCGGCGGCAGCGGGGCGGGCGGGTTCAGCCCGATCCGGGGCAGGCCGGAGCAGTGGCCGGACACCCGCCACGGGTGCGCCGCCCACCCCAGCCGCGGCGCGGCCGCCCGCAGCTCGGCCTCCACCCGTCGCAAGGCCGGGAAGCCGTCGGGCGCGGGGAAGTCCGCGCAGAACGCCGACCGGGCGAGGCGCGCGTCGGGCGGCCCGGGCCGGGGCACCATCGCCGACGTGTCGCCGGCGGCCGCCTGGGCGATTCCCGTGGTGAGGGCGGGCCGGCTGCGGTCGTCGCCGATCCGCGCCGCGGCCCACGCGATGATCATCGGCGCGTCCGGTGTCGCGAGCAGCCGGTCCCAGACGGCGACGACGTCCTGGCCGTGCAGCGCGCAGCCGGCGTCTTCGGCGCACCACCGGGCCATCCGGAACAGGTTGCGTTCGGCCGTCACGGCACCGGCCCGCGCCCACGCCGCCGGGTCCGGCCGGGTGTGGTCCAGGGCGCTGTCGAGGTACATGCGCCCGACGCGGGAGCCGAACAGCGCGGCGTACTCCTGCCCGTACACCGTCCCGTACGAGCTGCCGAAGTAGTCGAGCCGCGGCTCGCCCAGCCGGGCCCGGACCGCGTCCATGTCGTGGGCGACCTGCCGGGCGCCGAGGTGACCGCGGACGTCGCCCATGGCGGTGGTGCAGTCCACCGCGAACTTCGCGTTGGCGGCGGCGTAGGCGTCGTACGCGGTCTCGTCCAGCGGCCCCCGCAGCGGTGCGGGGGTCGCCGTCGGGCACGTGACGTCGAGGCCGCGCGGGTCGAACACCACGACGTCGAACCGCTGCGCGAGGTCGGCGAACTGGTCGCGGTAGCCCGGGACCGCGAAGAGCGGGATCGACTGCCCCGGACCGCCGGGGTTCACCAGGAGGGTGCCGAGCTTCCGGTCCCGGGCCGGGATCTTGAGCAGCGGGACGGTGACGGTGGCGCCGCCGGCCGGGCCGTCCCAGTCGGCGGGCACCCGCATCTCGGTGCACGACAGCCCGTCGTAACAATCCCGCCACGCGAAACCCCCGCCGGCCGTGGCGATCCCGGCACTACCGGCGAGCAGGACCACGCTCCCGGCGACGGCCGTCCCCAGCTTGGTCAGTGCGTTCACGCCTCGATTCGAGCAGCCGGCCACCGCGAGCGCGTCTGCCTTGAGACAGACATTCCGCCGCTGGAACCCCGGCCCCCTCCCGGACGTCCTAGTGTCGTAAGTAACACCATCGGCCCAACGGGCGATGACTCGGTGTAAGCATCAAGCACAGGAAGGCAGTCCGGTGTCCGGTTCAGGAGTCGAGCTCACCCACCGCGCGATGGCGATGCTGAGGGCGGTGGCAGCAGGCCGCGCCCAGATGTCGTGCAGCTGCGAGCCCGACCTCTTCGTCGACGGATTCGCTTGTTGCGATCAGATGACGGCGCACGCGCTGGCCCACGGCGGCTACCTCCGCCCCGCCGTCGAAGGCGCCACCGGGCGCGTCCCGGCCGAGCTGACCGAAGCCGGCCGCGCCGCGCTGGCGGTCACCGTCGCCGCCTGATCCCCTCCCCGCGCGTCACGCAGCGTCGCGGTATCGCTCGCACGTTCGGTGCCGAAAGACCTGCCACGCAGGCCCCTGACCTGGCAGTCTGTTGCCATGGCGGATCTCCCACCCCCGGTGGACGACGAGGCGACGGTCTTCCTGCCCAGTGAACTGCGCGGACCGCACTGGCCGACCCACGACCCCGACGTCTCCCGGCGGCCCTACGACGAGTTCGCCACCCAGATCGTCGCCCGGCCACCCGCGTCGCCGGTCAGCGCCGGCCGCGGGGAAGGCGCCGGCTCGTCACTGGCCCGCTCGAGCGGGCGGATGGCGGTCGCCTCGGCCGTCAGCCGGGTCACCGGGTTCGTCGCCAAGCTGCTGCTGGCCGCGGTGGTCGGGACCGGCGTCGCCAACGACTCCTTCACCGTCGCGAACACCCTGCCCAACATCGTGTTCGAACTGCTCTTCGGCGGCGTGCTGGCCAGCGTCGTCGTGCCGCTGCTGGTCCGCTCCCAGGACGACCCGGACGGCGGCCGCGCCTACACGCAGCGGCTGATCACGATGGCGCTCGTGCTGCTCACCGTCGGCACGGCCGTCGCGGTGGCGATCGCGCCGCTCTTCACCGCGCTCTACGTCGACAAATCGTCCGCGACGGCCAACCCGGAGCTGACCACGGCTTTGGCGTACCTGCTGCTGCCCCAGATCCTGTTCTACGGCCTCTTCGCGCTGCTTTCGGCGATCCTCAACGCCCAGAACGTCTTCGGCCCGCCGGCGTGGGCGCCGGTCCTGAACAACGTCGTCGTCACCGGCACGCTCGTCGTGTTCGCCGTGGTGCCGGGGGAGCTCACCCTCGACCCGGTCCGGATGAGCGACCCGAAGCTGCTCGTGCTCGGCCTCGGCACCACGCTCGGCATCGTGGTCCAGGCGGTCGTGCTGGTCCCGGCGTTGCGGCGCACCGGGTTCCGGTTCCGCTGGCGCTGGGGGTTCGACCCGCGGATCAAGGAGTTCGGCGGGCTCGCCGCGTGGATCCTCGGCTACGTCGTGGTGAGCCACGTCGGGTTCGTCGTCACCACGCGGGTGCTGACCGGCGGCACCAGCGGTGGCGTCACGGCCTACAGCTACGCGTCCCTGCTCTTCCAGCTGCCGTACGGCATCCTCGGCGTCTCGCTGCTGACCGCGCTGATGCCGCGGATGAGCCGCGCCGCCGCGGACGGCGACACGGTCTCGCTGGTCGGCGACCTCTCGCTCGCCTCCCGCATCTCCACGGTCCTCTTCGTGCCGATCTCCGCGGCGCTCGCCGTCGTCGGCACCCCGGTCGGCATCGCGATCTTCACCTGGGGCCGCGGCACGCTGGACGACGCCGAGCGGCTCGGCCAGACCCTCGCCGTCTCCGCCGTCGGGCTGCTGCCGTTCGCGCTGGTCATGTTGCAGCTGCGGGTGTTCTACGCGATGAAGGACGCCCGCACGCCGACGCTGATCATGCTCGTGATGACCGCCGTGAAGATCCCGCTGCTGTTCCTCTGCCGCGGCCTGCTCGACGGCGAGCACATCGTCTACGGGGTGATGCTCGTGAACGGCGCGGGGTTCGTGGTCGGCGCCGTGCTCGGCCAGGTCTGGCTGTGGGTCCGGCTCGGGCACCTGCGCAGCAAGCGATCGCTGCGGGTCGGCCTGATCACCCTGTCGGTGAGCGGGCTCGGCGTGGTGGCCGCGGTGCTCGCCGGGTACGCGGTGCCCGCGTCGCTCGGGCAGATCCCCGCCGCGTGGGTGAAACTGCCGGTCCAGGGCCTGCTCGGGATGGCCGTGCCGTTCGGGTTGCTGGCGCTGCTGAAGCTGCCGGAGTTCACGCCGGTGACCCGGCGGGTGGCCGGGCTGCTGCGGCGGTTCGCGGCTCGTTGACGACTACGGCCGGGAACGCGATCCGGTTGTCTCGAAACGGTAACGAGAGCGCTGCGATCAGCGCGTTTACAATTCCTGTGCGGATTCTTAGGATCCACCCGGATCATGCGGCCGCGGGCGAGCGCGGCGGCGGGGGAAACGGGTGGAGGTCGTGCATGACGCGCAGTGCGCGCAGGCGGCGGGACCGGGTCACGGTCGACGAGCTGCTCCGGCAGACCGGCGTCCAGCCGCGGCAGGTCGGTTCCCGCTCGTCGCCGGCGGCGCGGGCGTCGCGCAGCACGGCCGCCGGGGTGACGGCGGATCGCCTGGCCCCGGCTCCCGAGCCACGGGGCGGCGCCGGGCGGTTCGCCCTGGCGTCCGGCGTGGCCGTGGTGCTGGGCGGGCTGGTGCTGGTGCTGGCCACGCGGCCCGACCCCGTCCCGGAGACCACGCAGTTCCCGCAGCTGCAGCCGGCCACCGGCGTCCCGTCCTCGTCGATCGCCCAGGCGATCCCGACCGAGACGACCACGCCGTCCCCGGTGGTGATGCACGCGCGCAAGACGCCGACGCCCACCCCGACGGTGACGGTGGACCTGCCGCCCCCGCCGGAGACGGCGACGCCGACGACCGCCCCACCGTCCACATGGGACCCGCGCTGGAACTACTACCAGTGCTACCCGTACTACTGCGGGAACTACGGCTACCGGCGCTGACGGCGCAGGAGCAGGTACGTCCCGGCGGCGAGCACGAACCCGGCGGCGAAGGTCAGGTCGCCGGTGCCGGGAACCGCTTTCGGGATCGGCGCGGTGTAGAGCGCCTGGTTCGCGAACAGCCCGACGGACACGACCAGCCCGACGACGAACGCGGTGAACCCGGCGACGTTGCGGTGGCCGCGGTCGGCGAGCAGCTCACCGAACCCGGTGCCGCGGCGGAGGTGGTGGTCGGCCAGCAGCACGCCGAGCCACGGGCCGATCCAGTAGGCGATGACCAGCAGGAAGTTCTCGTAGGCGTGCCCGGCGTCGGCGAGCCCGAGCCAGGCCAGCACGAACCCGACCGCGCCGAAGGCGAGCGCGACGACGGCGCGGCGCCAGGCCAGGGGCAGCCGGACGCCGAGGGCGAGGAAGGCCAGCGCGCCGGAGTAGACGTTGAGGACGTTCGCGGCGACCGCGCCGAGCGTGATGGCCAGCAGCGTCGCGGCGGCGAGGAAGCCGGGGAGGTGCCCGGTGAACGCCGTCGCCGGGTTGGCGTCGGCCGGGCCGCCGATGGTCGCCGAAGCGGCGCCGGCCAGCATCAGGACGGTGGTGGAGAGGAACAGGCCGCTGCCGGCGTAGAGGCCGATCGCGCGTTTCGACGCGGTCTTCGGCAGGTAGCGCGTGTAGTCGGCGGCGTACGGGTTCCAGCCCGCGGTGTAGCCGAACGCGGTGCCGACGGCGAGGAGGAACCCGCCGGCACTGCCGGTGTTGGTCGTGGGCCCGGCCTCGGTGAAGGTGACGACGCTCGCGACGGCGAACACGACGGCCAGCACGAGGAAGACGTACTTCTCGTACGCCTGGACGAGGTTGTGGCCGAAGAAGGCGATGGCGATCTGCAGCGCGACGACGAGCACGAGGCAGGCGAGCACCGGCAGGCCGGTGAGGCTGGTCAGCGCGAAGGCGCCGCTGACGCTGTTGACGGCGAACCAGCCGATGCCGGCCATCACCGACATCAGCGCCGCCGGCAGGAGGTTTCCGCGGTAACCGAACGCGGCGCGCCCGAGCACCATCTGCGGCACGCCGTACCGGGGTCCCCGCGCGGACAGGACGCCGTGGGCGAGCGCGCCGAGCCCGTTCCCGAGCACGGCGGCGAGCGCGGCCTGGGTGAAGGAGAGCCCGAAGGCGGTGACCGCGAGCACGCCGACGAAGACGGTCGCGAACTCGAGGTTGGGGGAGGCCCAGGTCCAGGCCAGCTGCCGGGGCTTGCCGTGCCGGTCGGCGTCGGCGACGGGTTCGATCCCGCCGGGCTCCACGGCCACCACTTTGTCGCCGTAGCCGGCCGCTTCGGTGCTCGTCATGCGAAGACGGTAGGCGACGAACGTTGCGGTGGTGTGACGGAATCCGGCTCCCGGTCACCGGAACCCGTCCCGTCCACCGGGACCCGCGAAGGCCCCCTCACCGGCCCCGATGCCGGTGAGAGGGCCTCCGACAGCCCCACTACGGGCCGGTGTCAGCCGGTGTAACCGGCGACGATCTTGGTGAACGCGTACTTGTCCTGCGTGATGCCGCTGCATTCGCCGCCGCCGCTGCAGTCGCGGTTGGTGGCCCAGAACGTGAAGCGGGCCAGGTGGTGGCTCGTCGCGTAGCTGCGGATGGAGGTGAAGTTCGCGACGGTGACCGTCTCGCCCGCGTTGTCGGTCTTGCCGTTCATCGAGGAGAGGCCGCTGTGCCGGTAGGCGGTGTCGTCGGTCCAGCCGAACGTGGTCTTGAGCTGGTTCTTCAGCCCGTCGACCGCGGACTTCGTCATCGCGGCCATGTCGCCGCCGCTGGAGAAGTCGAACGGCATGACCGACCAGACGTCGACGCCGGCGCCGATCGCCTTGGCCTGGTTGATCAGGCGCTTGCCCCAGCTGTCGGGGCCGGTCGTCGTGGTGCCGATGGTGATGACGACCTTGAGGTTCGGGTTCTTCTGCTTGGTCAGCTTGACCGCGTTGAGGATGCGGTCCTGCACCGTGTTGTTCTGGAACTCGTCGGTGTTCTCGATGTCGAGGTCGATCGCCTTGAGGCCGTAGGCGTCGATCACCTTCTGGTACGCGCCCGCCAGCGCCGAAGCCGACGTGCACTTCGAGCCCAGCTTCGTGCCGGACCAGCCGCCGAAGGAGGGGATCACGTCCCCGCCCGCGTTGCGGATGTTCTGGATCATCGTCTTGTCCGAGCCGGTCAGCGACCGGCTGCCGTCCCACTTGGGGTTGCAGGTGCCGTCGGACAGCACGAACGCGAGGGTAAACGCTTTCACGCCGGTCGCGGACATCGCGGCGGTCGGGCTCGTCTGGCCGCCCCACTGGTACAGGTACGGGGAAGCGAGGACGGGGTCGACCGCGGCCATGGCCTGCGGGGCGAGGCCGACCGCCGTCGCCATCGCGGCTCCGGCCGCGACCGCGAGGGTGAGGAGACGGCGCACTGATTTCATGGGGGTCCTCCATACGCGCAGAGTGGAGCACCTCCGGTTTGAGGCGGCGGGATCAACCCGGGAGGAGTGCTGTGTGCCACCACACAGTGGACTAGACCAATGTTGCGTGTCAACCCTTCTTCGGGCGGAAAATGACTGACGGTGCCCGCGCGGTTCCCGAGCGTCGGTGATGTGAGATTCCCCTGAAGGCGGAGTGACAGCGCGCCGCCGACCGGCTAGTTTGCCGAAATGGTGGGGGATTCCACGGTCGCAGCCGGCGGGGGACGCCGCCCCGGCCGGTTCCTGCCCGCCGTCGTCCTGCAGCGCTGGGCCCTGCGGCGGTGGGCGCTGTGGCGGCTGCCGCGCCGCGGCCAGGTCTGCTACCTCGTCGTGGTCGACGCCCTCGCCGTCGCCGCCGTCGTGCTCGCGGCGCTGAGGTTCCCGCCGCCGGCCACGATGCTGGTGCCGTTCGCGCTGCTCCTGGGCGGGATGGTGGTGTCGGCCGAACTCGCGCGGCCGGCCGAGCGCCACCGCGAAGAAACCCTCCTCGGCCCCGGCGTCGACACCCCGTGGATCTTCGCCGGGGTGCTCGTGCTCCGGCCCGGCCTCGCCGTCGCGCTGGTCGTGCTCTCCGCGCTGCACCAGTGGTTCCGGGTCCGCAGAAGACCCGTGTACCGGCAGGTGTTCGGCGCCGCGGCGACGGCGCTGGCCGGTCTCGTCGCCGGGGCCTTCCTCACCGCGACCGGGGTCCGGCCGCTCGGCGAGGTCCTCGACGCCCGCACCGTCGTCCTGCTGACCGTCGCCGGGGTGGTGTTCCTCGCGGTGAACGCCGCGCTCGTGACCGCCGCCGACGGCCCCCGCCGTCCGCGCGAAGCCGCGCCGGGGCACGCCTTCGACGCCGCGATGACCGCGTTCGGCCTGCCGCTCGCCTGGGCCGCCGGAGCCGCGCCGCTGCTCGTGCCGCTGCTGGCCGGCGCCACCGTCGTGCTGCACCGCGGCGGGCTGGGCCGCGGCCGCCGCGACCACGTCACCCTCGATCCCGGCACCGGCGTGCTGACCGGCGCGTCGTGGCGCGGGGCCGCCGAAGCCGAACTGGACCGCCTCGGCAGGCACGGTCCCGGGCCGGCCCTGCTGCTGCTCGACCTCGACCACTTCCGCCAGCTCAACGACCGCTACGGCGCCCGCGTCGGCGACGCGGTCCTGCGCGCGGTCGCCGACACCCTGCGCGACGAGGTCCGGGCCGCCGATCTCGTCGGCCGGTCCGGCGGCGAGGAGTTCGCCGTGCTGCTGCCGGGCACCGTCCGCTTCGACGCCATGGCGATCGCCGAGCGGATCCGGCTGCGGATCGCCTCGACGCTGGTGGCCCTGAAGGCTTCGGGCGACGGGCCGCAGTTCGTCGGGGTGACCGTGTCGATCGGTGTGGCGAGCTGCCCGGCCGACGGCGTGCTCGCGGACGCGTTGCTGGCGGCGGAAGCGGCGTTGCTGCGCGCGAAGGCGGCGGGGCGGAACCGGACGGTCTGCGCCGAGCCGGGGTCGTGATCCTTCCGTTAGGAAAGCCGTGCAACCGGGAATACCGCCGGGCGTCTTGAATGGCAGGAAGGCGGCGAGGGGCCGCCGGGAATTCAGGGGGAACAATGTATTCGCTGGGTCGTTTCGCGCGGGTCGGGTCCGGGGTCGGAATCGCCATCGTGGCGGGAGTGGTTCTTTCGGCCTGCAGCGGTCAGCAGGATTCGCCGGATGGCGGGCAGCCCACGACGGCGGCGCCGACGGCCACGGCGACGACGGCCACGGCGCCGACGGCCGCCCCGGCCGCTGCCCCCGCCCAGGCCACCACGTCCGCGCAGGCGGCCAAGTCGGCGACGACCAAGGCGGGCGCTTGCGCCTCGGCGACCAAAGCCGCGCTGGAAACCGCGCTCAAGGCCGACAAGAAAGCGTCCGACGCGCTGGTCATCGACGAAAAAGGACTGCAGCGCATCAACTGCGTGGCGCCGTGGGCTTTCGCTCACTTCACCAACGAAATCGACGGCGGCAGCGTCTTGTTCGATTACCGCAACGGAACCTGGGCTCCGCGGAACGCGGGGACGGGAGAATTGTGCGAAAGCGTCCCGGCCGCGATCGCCAGGCAGATCTGCGACTGAGGTTCAGGTGACCGTGATCGCGTTGAGCTTCTCGCGCAGGTAGTCCGCCGCGATCACCTCGGGGTACGTCGTCCGGCCCAGGGGAGGGGCCAGCGACGTGATCCGGGCGTCGTGGTCGGTTTCGTAGAAGAAGATCAGCGACACCAGGTCCTCCTCCGGTGCGCTCTTCGCCGGCGGGAGCACGCGGTGGCGCGTCGAGCGCCAGCGGTCACCCGTCCAGCGGGCCATCAGGTCGCCGATGTTGACGGTGAACGCGTCCGGGTGGAACGGCGCGTCCTCCCACTCACCGTCCGCGGTGTAGACCTGCAGGCCGCCGACGCCGGCCTGGCGGTCGAGCACCGTCACCGTGCCGAAGTCGGTGTGCGGGCCGATGCGGAACTGGTCCGGCTCCGGCGTGCCCACGTGGGTCATCGGCGGGTACCAGTTGATGTTGAACGTGTACGTCGGGTGCCCGGTGTGCCGGGTGAAGTGGCTTTCCGCCAGGCCCAGCGCCGCGGCGAAGATCTCGAGCAGGTGGTCGGACAGCGCCCGCATCCGGCGCATGTACTCCGTGGCGGCTTCGGCGAACCCGGGCACCTCGTCCGGCCAGACGTTGGGCTGGAACCAGAACCCGTCGATCTCGGCGACGCCGATCCGGGCGTCCGCGCCCACCGAGTAGGACTCCTTGAGGTCCGGCGGGGTCTCGGTCCCCTCGGCGTAACCGTTGGCCTCCACGCCCGGGGGCAGCCAGCCGCGGCCGCCGACGGTCACGGCGTAGCGCTGCTTGACGTCCTCGGGCAGCGCGAAGAAGCGCCGCGCCAGCTCACGGGTCCGGGTGCGCAGCTCGTCCGGCACGCCGTGCCCGGTGACCAGCAGGAAGCCGGACTCGCGCAGCGCCTGGTCGATCTGCCCGGCGACCTCGGCCCGGCCTTCGGACGTGCCCCCGAACCACGGCGAAAGGTCCACGAGCGGAACGGATGACGGCATACCGGCTCCTCAGCAAGCACTGTCCTATTCGGACTTTTCGACCCCGATGTCCTCGAACCACAGGTCCGGGCGCGCGGCGATGAACTCCGTCATCAGCGCGGTGCACGCGGGATCGTCGAGCAGGGTGATCTCCACGCCGAGCCCGGCGAGCCAGTCGTGCCCGCCGTGGAACGTCTCCGCCTCGCCGATGACGACGCGCCCGATCCCGAACTGACGGACGAGCCCGCTGCAGTACCAGCACGGCGAGAGCGTGGTGACCATGATCGTGTCGCGGTAGTGCGGACGCCGGCCGGCGTCGCGGAACGCCGCGGTCTCGGCGTGCGTCGACGGGTCGCCGTCCTGCACGCGCCGGTTGTGCCCGCGGCCCAGCAGGGTGCCCGCGGTGTCGAACAGCGCGGCCCCGATCGGGACGCCGCCTTCGGCCTTGCCCAGCTCGGCTTCTTCCCGGGCGACGGCGAGCAGGGCGTGGGGGTCGATCGGCATGCGTCACTCTTTCCGCCGGACGCCGTCCGTGGCAAGTGTTTGACCGCACGGGTGCACCATCCGGCCGATCGAGGACCGGATCTGTCCTCGATGTCTGGCACACTGCGTGTCATGTACGGCACTTCGGAACGGCTGCTGCGGCTGCTCTCGCTCCTGCAGGCCCGGCGGGACTGGCCGGGCGGCGACCTCGCGGCGCGTCTCGAGGTCGACGTCCGGACGATCCGCCGGGACGTCGAGCGGCTGCGGTCCCTCGGCTACCCGGTGCACGCGACGCCGGGCGTGGCCGGCGGCTACCGGCTCGGCGCGGGTGCCGCGCTGCCGCCGCTGCTGCTGGACGACGACGAAGCCGTCGCGGTCGCGGTCGGCCTGCGCACGGCGGCGAGCGGCACGGTCAGCGGTATCGAAGAGACGTCGGTGCGCGCGCTGGCCAAGCTGGAGCAGGTGCTGCCCGCGCGCCTGCGGCCACGGGTCGGCGCCCTGCACGCGGCCACGATCTCCCTGCCCGGCAGCGGCCCGACGGTCGACGCGTCGGTGCTGACGTCGATCGCGGCGGCCTGCCGCGACCACGAGCGGCTGCGCTTCCCGTACGGCGACCGCTCCGGCGCGGAGACGGAACGCTCGGTCGAGCCCCTGCGACTGGTGCACACGGGGCGCCGCTGGTACCTGGTGGCGTTCGACCTGGACCGCGCCGGCTGGCGGACGTTCCGCGTGGACCGGATCACGGGGGTGCCGGTGGCGGGCTTCCGCTTCACCCCGCGCGAACCCCCGGCAGAGGACCTGGCGGCGTACGTGTCCCGCCGGATCTCGACGGCGCCCTACCCGCACCAGCTCGTGCTGCGGGTGGCGGCACCGGCGTCGGAGCTGTCCCGGCGGGTACCCCCGACGAGCGGCGCGGTGGAGGCGATCGACGAGCACAGCTGCCGGGTCCGCACCGGGGCGAACACCCTGGACACGGTGCCGTACTACCTGGCCCAGTGGGGGTACGACTTCGTGGTGGAGGAGGCCCCGCCGGGCCTGGTGGAACGCCTGCGGGAGGTGGCGGAGCGGTTCGCCCGCGCGGTCGGCTGAGGGAGGCGCTGGGGGAGGGCTTCTGCGCCGCGTTTTGCGGGCCCAGCCGCATGGCTCGAGCGACTGCGCCGCCCGCGCTACCGAGCCCCGCGAGGTCGCGGCGAGCCGCCCATCCCGCCGCTCGACCTTCCACCGGCGCCTAGTCCGCCGCCACCCGCGCCCGATCGCTCTCACCGTCGCTCAGGAACGCCGCCAACCCGCTCGCCTCCTCCGCGACCTCGGCGCGTTCCGCCCCCGTCAACCGCCGCAAGGGCTGCACCAGCACCGTGTCACCGCTCGTCGTCCAGGTCGCCGTGACCCGGCCGTCCACCAGCACCACCCGCTCGCCCGCCACCGAAAGCCCGCGGTGGGCGTCGTCGATGATGCGGGTCCGGTCGTGGTAGCCGAGGATCGCGTTGTCGAACGCCGGCAGGAAACGCACCGGCGCCGGCGTGTCCGGCTCGGGACGCGGCGCGCCGGGCAGGTCGAGCAGCTCGCGGCCGCGCTCGTCGCGGAAGATCGCCAGCTCTCCGCGCAGCGCCGCCACCGCCGACGGCAGCCCGGCCAGGCCGCACCAAGCTCGCAGGTCCGCCGTGGCCGCGGGACCGTACGCCGCCAGATAACGCCGCACCAGGGCCTGCCCGACCGGGTCGGAACCGTCCTCGGCGGGCGCGTCGACCTCGCGGCCCAGCCAGGCGGACAGCGGCAGGTTGCGCACCCCGGCTTTCGCCCGCCACAGCCCGCGGGGCGGCAGCTGGGCCACCGGGACGAGCGCGGCGACCAGCATCTCCCCGAGCGGCCGCGGCCCGGGCCCCGGCCACCGGTCGGCGAGAGCCCGCGCGAGCTCGCCCATCGAGCGGGGCTCGCCGTCGGCCAGCACCGCCCGGCCCGCCGCCGCGAGCTCGTCGAGGTCCACCCCGTCGAGCTCGCGGCGGTAGGTGCCGAGGACACGCCGGCGCAACATGGTGTCGAACCGCGCCCGCCACGCGAGGACGTCCTCGGCGGTGAGCAGGTGCACGGTGCGGCGCATGAGGTGCGTCCGCACCACCCGCCGTCCCGTCAGCAGATCCGACAGGACCGCCGGGTCGAACGCCCGCAGCCGCGACCACAGCCCGGTGAACGGCTCCTGCGGTTCCTGCGCCTGCAGCCCGCCCAGGTGCGCGACGGCGTCCCGCACCGGCAGGCCGGCGCGCTCGAGCAGCAGCTGCCGGGCGAGCGTCGCGCGGTTGAGCGCCCGCGTGTCCAGAACGGTCACGTCGACTTCCGGCCGTCGATCGTCTCGCGCAGGATGTCCGCGTGCCCGGCGTGCTGGGCCGTTTCGGCGATGACGTGCATGAGGACCCGCCGCACGCTCTGCACGGCGCCGGGCGGGTTCCAGGGCGCGTCCGGCAGCGGGTGCGTCGCCGACAGGTCGGGGACGGTTTCGATGATCTCTTCGCTGCGTTTCGCGACCTCCTCGTAGCGCGCGAGGACGTCTGCGAGGGTCTCGCCGGGCAGCATCCGGAAGTTGTTCTGGTGGTCGATCGCCCACTGCGGGAACTCGCGGGCGGTCCCGGCCGCCATGTCCGCCCAGGTCACGCCGTCGGGCAGGTCGTAGCGCAGCGCGGACGGGCCGTCGACGACGAAGCGGAGCCACCCCTCTTCGATGGCCGCGACGTGTTTGACCAGCCCGCCCAGGCTCAGCTCGCTGACCGTGGGGCGCGCCCCGGCCTGCTCGTCGGTGAGCCCGGTCGTCGTGGTGGTCAGGGCGGCGCGCGCGGTCGCGAGTTCGGCGATGAGGTCGGCGCGTTCGGTGTTGTCGTTGTTCTGCACACGGACCACCGTGTCAGGGGTAGCGGACAGGGTGTGTCCGCTACTTCCGGCAAGATCGGGACATGCCGAAAACTTCCGCGCGCCTGCTGGCCCTGCTGTCGCTGCTGCAGACCCGCCGCGACTGGTCCGGCACGCTCCTGGCCGAGCGGCTGGAGGTCAGCGCGCGCACCGTGCGGCGTGACGTCGACCGCCTGCGCGAGCTCGGCTACCCGATCCGGACCACCAAGGGCCCGGACGGCGGCTACCGGCTCGGCGCGGGCACGGAGCTGCCGCCGCTGCTGTTCGACGACGACCAGGCCGTCGCCCTCGCCGTCGCGCTCCGGACGGTCGCCGGCGCCGGGATCGAAGAGGCGGCGGCCCGCGCGCTGAACACCGTCCGGCAGGTCATGCCGGCCCGGCTGCGCCACCGGGTCGACGCGTTGCACGTCACGGCCGTTTCCCCGGCGGGGCCGCCGGTCGATCCGTCGGTGCTCGCGACCCTCAGCGGGGCGGTCCACGCCCGCGAGGTGCTGCGGTTCGGCCACTCGGGTTCGGCCGGTCCGCCGCGCCGGGTGGAGCCGCACCACCTGGTGACGTGGGGCGGGCGCTGGTACCTCGTCGCGTGGGACCTCGACCGCGCCGACTGGCGCACCTTCCGCGTCGACCGGATCACGCCGCGGACCCCGGCGGGGCCGCGCTTCACCCCGCGCGAGCTGCCGGGCGGCGACGTGGCGGCCTTCGTGGCGGCCCGCTTCGAGGGCCGCGACGCGACCGGCGGCTGGCCGTGCCGCGGCGAGGTGATCCTGGCCCTGCCGGCGCAGGTGGTGTCGGAGTACGCGCGCGACGGCGTCGTGGCCGAGCTCGGCCCGGACCGCTGCCGGCTCGTGCTGGGGGCCTGGTCGTGGGCGGGGCTGGCCGCGACGATCGGACGGTTCGACGCCGACATCGAGGTCGTCGGGCCGGGGGAGCTGAAGGACGCCTTCGCACTCCTGGCCCGGCGGTACGCTGCGGCTGCCTCCTGATCGACCGCTTAGTCTGTGACCGGGGTCTCAGTCTGGGGCGCGCCGAGCATGCGCAGCACCAGGCCGCCGTACTCCTTGCCGAGCGCCGTCGGGGTCTGCCGGGCGCGGTCGGTGTACCAGCGGGCGACGTCGACGCCGAGCGAAAGGACCGCGCGCGCCGAGATGTGCGTGTCGGACACGGTGAACACCCCGGCGGCCACGCCGTCGGCGATCACCTCGCGCACGATCCGCTCGATCCGGCGGCGCAGCTCCGCGACCACCTCGAACTCCTGCTCGGGCAGGGCCTGCAGCTCGTACTGGACCACCCGGGCCACGGTGTGGCGCCGCGCGTGCCACGCCACGAAGTCCTCGACGATCAGGCGGATCCGCTCGAGCGGATCGGACTCCTTCGCGACGACGTTCTCGACGAGGGCGAGCGTCTGCTCGTGGCCGTACCGGCTGATCGCGAAGAGCAGCGCGGCCTTGGACGGGAAGTGCACGTAGAGCGCGGCCGGGCTCATCCCCGCCGCCCCGGCGATGTCCCGGGTGGTGGTGGCGTGGTAGCCGCGCTTGGCGAAGGCTTCCACCCCGGCGAGCATCAGCCGCCGCGCGGTCTCCGGCTGCACATCCGGCCACAGTTCCGCCGACAGCGACATCGTCATCCGGTGATCCTCCCAGATCGCACCGCCAAGCGGCGGGCACGAACGGCCAGCCTCGATGGTCACCATTGTAAGCGGGCGCTTTGTCAGCGAATCCGGGGATACATCCCCGAGATGGGATGTCATGCCAGCAGAGTAACGCCCCTGCGGCCATGCGCCCGTCACGACGCACCTGACACCGGTACCCGGCCCGGCGGCCGAGCGCACTCACCGGGAACGCCGCGTCACGCGTGCCCACCTGGCTCGATTTCGATCGACTCGCCTGGCCGGCAACAGCAGCACCGCCGGCAACAGCCAGGGGACTCGGATGACGCACGTTGACGACGATGGGCCAACCTGATCAGCGGCCCGCTGGCCGGGTTGTTCGACGCAGCCGTGTCCTGCTTGGACAGTCGACCCGAGTGGCGGGCGAGCTGGCTGATGTCCTTGCCCTGTCGGCCAAGGAACAGGAGGCCACGACCGGCAGGGGCGTGCCTTGTGAAGATCGAGAACCGGACCGGCCTCAAGGTTCAGCCCGTGCTCAGCCGGATTGAGCGGCAGATCTTTGACACTAACAGTCAGTTGGTCCGGAAGCCGAGTCCGCTGGCCCACGCCGGACTCTCGGTGCCGTCGTCATGACACCTAACGGGATTCTTGCTGCTGGTCGGCTCGGTGTTGCTGCCGATCGTCGCGTTGGCCCTCATCGTCGGGCCCGCCGCGACCGCGACGATCGTGCAACTGAGCGGGTGCGAGCAGGGCGGCCCGGGCGGCGGCTCGGTCGTCGTGGACCGTCAGCACCTGGGCGCCGGCGAGATGGATATCGCCCGAACCATCGTCGACGTCGTTCAGCAACGCCACCTGCCTCGCCGGGCGGCGGTCCTCGCGATCGGGCTGCGGAACCTCGACTACGGCGACCGCGACTCGGTCGGGGTGTTCAGCAACGCCCGAGCCAAGGCTGGGGCAGCCGCGAGCAGATCCTCAACCCGGTCTACGCCACCGGGAATTCCTCGACGCCCTCATCGCGCTGCCCGGCTGGGACACCATGGCCCCGGAGCAGGCGGTGCAGCGCAGCGGGTTTCCAGACCGCTACGCCCCTCGTGAACCCGCTGCCGCAGCGGTCGTGGATCGGTTCTGGGTCGGCCCCGACAACCCGGCCCCACCCGCTGCTGACCGGTCGCCGTGTCCACGGCGTTGCTGCAGTCGGCTCCGGGGCAGCTCAGGGTGCTGCCGACCCTGCCCAGCGCGTGGTCACAGGGGTCGATTCGAGGTCTGGTGTGCCGCGGCGGTCTCACCGTGCCCGAGTTGCGCTGGACGCCCGGCGAAGTCCAGAGCACCGTTCACTCGCCGCTCACCGCGCGCGTCGCCCGCCGCGGGCCGCGCGGTCCGGCCGGACCTGCCGTTGCGGGCTCGGCCGGAGTCGGGGTGCTGGGTGACGGTGCTGGCCGGACGCGGTGGCTGCAGCTCGAGCATGGAGTACAGCGCACTTGCGCTTCCGCCGGAACCCGGCGACCGGCACAGGCCGCGGGATGCTGACGCCTAGGGGGGATGGAGCGTCGCGACGTTGACCGGCCACCTCGCGCGCACCCGCTTCACCGTGACCACCCCGGCCGACGCGGCCGCGGTCGCGGTCATCGGCGGTGCCGACCAGCGACCATCGGGTGGGTACCTCCGTGCGTGGACTCACCGACGTCCGGTCCGGCCGCCGGGCCACCGCGGGGTACCGTCGCCGGACCGCCCAGGACCGAGGCGCGGCGCCGGGACGGCAGGGAAAGAGGACCGGGAGATGGCGAAGCACCCCACGTATGAAGCCGACGACGATGCCGTACGCCAGGTCGACGAGGTCACGGGAGCCCTGGCGATTCTGGCGGACGTGCTCGGCCGGGAAGAAGACCTCACGGTCGCCCTGAGCCGGGTGAGCCGGCAGGCCTTGCACGCCATCGGCGAAGCGGACATGGCGAGCATCACCTTGGTCCGCGACGGCCGGCTGCGGACCGCCACGGCCACCGACGACCACGCTGGCGAACTCGACCAGGCCCAGTACCGGACCGGCCAGGGCACCTGTGTCCTCGCCGCGAAATCCGGAGAGGTCGAGCGGGTCACCGTGCGGCAGCTGCGCGAAAGGTGGCCGACCCTGGCCGACGAGCTGGGAGACACCGCTGTCGGCAGTTACCTGTCCGCGCCCCTGTTCATCGACAGCGAACATCACGGCTCGCTCAACCTCTACAGCCACGACAGCCACGGGTTCGACGCACTCGAGGCGGCCCTGCTCGAGCTTTACACCACTGCCGCGGAAGCGGCCTTGCACCATGCGCGGCTTTACGTCCGCGCCCGCGAGCAGGTCACCCACCTCGGCCGGGCGCTCGACTCGCGCGGCGTGATCGACCAGGCGAAGGGCATCCTCATGGCCGTGCACCGGATCGACGCCGACGGGGCCTTCGCCAAGCTGGTGGAGCAGTCCCAGCAGCAGAACCGGAAACTCCACGACGTCGCCCGGCACTTCGTCGCCACCGCCACCGGAAATGAAGCGTGACGTCGAGGGGCGCCACAGCGACGCGGTGCATCCGGGTCGATGCAGGGAATTCCTGACCTTCGAGTGTGACGTGACCACGCCGCATCGGACAGGGGCAGCAGCGGTCGGCGGGCGTCGCCACCAGGTCGCGTCCGGCGGAGTCCGGGCTCTCAGGCGGTCTACGCGCGGGCATGCCGCGTTGAGTTCCTGCGCGGGACATAGGTTCACCGGCGAGCTGGCGGCGCGGTTCGCGCCGGCGATCTGGAACTTGCATGTCGGCGTGGTGGCGGCCTTCTATCGGCGGGCAGGTCGTCGAAGGACTGGCATCGGCCGAGCCGTTCAGCTACGCAACCGCGTTGCGCGTGGTCCGGCACATGGTCCTGGGGTGTGCTCGTGACACCCGCGTGCCGCGGCCGGCGGGACCGGGATGCCCGCGTGCACGTGCTCGTCGTCGGGGACGACCATCGACAGCGCGGCGACGACCTCGCTGAGCGCGTTGCGGACCGGGCCGCGATGCCGGCCGCGGCTGGGCCTGACCGGCTCCGGCCATGGCCGCATTGCCCCCTACGTCCGGCGCCGGGCGGCCGCCAGGGTTGGTCCTCGAAGCGGAAACCGCATCCGAAGGGACTCCCATGCATCGACGCCTCCTGTCCGCAGCCGCCGCGATCGCCGCGGCCGGCGCCGCGCTCACGCTCGTGGCCGCACCGGCGAGCACCGCCGCCACCGGCGCACCGGCCGCCGTCGCCGTCCGGGCGCAAGCCGCCGATCCCATCTCCGACGACGAAGTCCGCGCCATCCTCGCTCGCCTGGACGCCACCGGGACGCTCAGCGCCGAGGACCGGGCGGCCCTCGCGACCCGCCCGGAGGTCGCCGACCAGGTGTACGTGCCTTCGGATGCCGAGGTCGTCGGTGACGAGAGCGGCCAGGCGCCCGCGCCGGTGCCGGGCAAGACCAGCTGCACCTACGCCGACCGCTACATCAGTTATCCCAGCACCACGCACCTGAACCACGTCAAATGGGCCGTGCGGGTCGACTGGTGCTACAACGGCAAAACGGTCAGCAACATTCGCCACTACGACTACATGAAGGACAACGGCGGCGGGCTCGCCGACTACCAGGGCCTGGTGCAGAACCAGCTGACCTACCCCGGTTCGGTGCACTACGAGGCCACCCTGGTCAAGCAGGCCAAGATCGTGCTCTGCGTCGTGAAGTACGGCTGCTACCACACGTACTACCCGCTCGAGCGGTTCACGCTCGGCAACAACGGCAGCTACCGCATCCAGCAGCAGAAGTAACCTCGTGGCTCGCCCGGCGCCGGCCGGGCGAGCCAGGCACGTCCGCCGATCCCGGCGCGGCTGCCGGCCCGGGATCGTCCACTGTGGAACCGGGGGCCGACCGCCGAGGCGGTACTCCACGTTCACCAGGTCGAGGAGTTCGGCCACCGAGGTGTGCCGGACGTGCCGGTCGAAGGTGATCTCGCTGTGCTGCAGCAGCTCCGCGTTCGACTACAACGACGAGGCGTGCCGGAGCCGCTCGTTTTCCTCCACGCAATCATTCCGTCGGTGCTGCACCCCGGAGACGATTTCATCCCGGAGCGCGTCAAGCATGCGGTCCTGATCTTCGTTCGACTAACGTGGCTATCCGCGGCGCGGATGAACTTCCACGGCTGGCCACAACACGACACGCTCGCAACGGGACACGGCCACTGCCGCGACAACCGGCTGCAGTACACCGCGGAAATCGAGTCGCTCCTGCGTTCCCGGCGCCGGCCGGCATCCAGATGCGCAGACCGGGACGACCGGTCCGTACGCACTCTCATGCCGATGTGAGTGAGTCCCGGTGCCGGGTCACCGGGACTCACTCGGCCACTGGTGTCAGCGGTCCATCAGAGCGAAGACACCCCAGCCGAGGTATTCGCGTTGGTACCGGGCGTGGCGCACCGGAGCGGCGGTGAGTTCCGCGCGCATCTGCCCGGCCAGCTCATCGCCGGGATGTGCGTCCAGCCAGCGGCGGGTGTTGAGCCACTGAGCCGCGACATAGCGGTCCCAGCTGTCCTGGTCGGCCAGGACCATCTCCACGACATCACAACCCAGCTCCCCGAACTGTTCCAGCAGCTCCGGGAGGCCGCGGAAGTCGGCTTCACTGGTGGCGTGACAGCCTTCGACCGTGGCGTGGTCCGGAGGATCCCTGCGCCAGTACGGTTCGCCGATCAGCATCATGCCGCCGGGCCGAAGGCTGCGCCGGAGCAGGTCCACGGTGCCGGCAACGCCGCCGCCGATCCAGGACGCACCGACGCACGCTCCGATGTCGACCGGGTCGTCGGCGACGTGGTCAGACGCGTCACCATGGGCGAAAGCGACCTGTTCGGCGACCTCCAGCTCGATCGCTCGTGCCCGGGCCTTGGCCAGGAACACGGTGCTGATGTCTACGCCGGTTCCGGTGATGCGGTGATCGCGGGCCCAGGTGCACAGCAGCTCGCCCGAGCCACAGGCCAGGTCGAGCATCCGGGTGCCGGGTGGTGGGTTCAGCGCTTCGCCCAGGACGGCCAGCTTCCGGCTGGTGAGCGGGTTGTGGATGCGGTGGCTGCTCTCGCGGATGGTGAAGCTACGGGGTAGATCCACTTCGGGGATTCCTCACGTCTAAGGGGTGGTGCACGGTGATCAGCGCTGGGTCGGCCGTCGACGGCCGGGCTACCCGGACATTCATGCAATGCACCTCTTCGGACGGAAGGTCGTGCGGTTCGACGAAAGGCTAGGCGGCTCGCACGTGCCAGTCCATCGGTTACCGCGTCGACCCGAACGCGCTCTCATGCCGCGTAGAGCTCGCATTGGGCCCCTGCGACGTTCGAAGACCCGGGCGACGGATCCACATGATCGTGGCCGTCAGTCGAGCTCATTCGGAGGCAGCCAACGTTGGCGAGTGCGCCGGGGTAGCAGGATTCGTAGATCGCGTTGGCGGCTCGGACGGGTGTTGCGCGGCGTTGCTGGCGGTGTTGATCACTCTTGCGCCGCCGGGGCCGCGGAGCGGTCGGCGACGCCGTCTTCGACGGCAGGCCCATCACCCGGGAACCGTGAACACTCAGTCGCGCGCACCGACGGGGAGCGGCGTCTGCGAGCGGGCCGCCAACCGCGGGTCCTCCTCGGTCGCGTCCGAAGAGGACCCACGGACCTCAGCGGGGCAGGACGAGGTGGTCGGCGATGGCGTACAGCTCCGCCTGCGCGCCGGGGCCCGCGACGGCGATCGGCGCGTCGTGGACGGCCTTGAGGATCCAGAGCGTGCGGTAACCCTTCTCGTCCAGGTAGCGGGTCGCGTGTCCCTGGACCGGTTGCCCCGCGGTGCCGCGCACCTGGCTGGACTCATCGAGGCGCACCTGGACCGGCGGCAGGGTGCTGCACGTGCCCACCGAGTAGCTCGTGCGCGAACCGCTCGGGCCGCCCTTCTCGACGTCGAACGCGCACATCCGCAGGCCGTCGGGCAGCTTGCCGAGGCCGAACGCCGGGGTGACGGTGGTGGTGCCCGGGAAGGCGACGTTCTCCGCGACGCGGCGGCCCGCGTCGATCAGTTGCTGCGCCGGCGCCGTGCTGCCCGGCTGTGCGGCCACGTTGACGTACAGCGAGCCGCCATCGGGGTGGGTCAGGTACACCTCGTAACCGCCCGGGCCGCCGGAGTGCGAGCTCTCCACGCCGGGCCGCCCGCCGATGGTGACGGGCCGGCCCGGACCGGACTTGAAGGCGGCCTGCTCGGGCGGCATCATCCGCATTTCCTGCACGTCCACGAGCAGGACCTGACGCCCGGACGTGACGGTCAGCATGTACTCGCCGCCGTACACCGGCTTGTCGGGGTTCGCCGCGCTGCCACCGATGTTGATCCGGCGCGCGAGGTAGTCGGCCTTGCCCGGCGGCAGCCAGCCGAGCGAGTAGGGCATGGTCAGCTCCGCGATGGCCGCCTTGGCCGGTGCCTCGACGGCGGCCGGCCCGCTGGTCTGGCTGGTGCCCGTGGCTACCTGGTTGTCGTGCGCGGGCCGGTTCAGCGCGACGACGGCGACCGCGGCCAGGACGAGCAGGACCACCCCGGCGGCGGCCGTGAGCGGACGGCTCACCACGGCGCGCCTGTGGTCGAGGCGCTGACGCGTGGCCGCCAGCACCTGGTCGCTGTCGGGGGCGTCCTGCTCGTGGGCGGTGAAGGTGTCCTTGATCAGGTTCTCGATGTCCATCAGCTCTCCTTCGCCTGGGCCATCCGGTCGATGCTCAGGCCGTGTCGCAGGGTCGTCAGGGCTTTGCGGGCGTGGGCCCGCACGGTGGCCTGGGCGCAGCCGAGCAGGTCGGCGATGTCGGTGTCGGCGAGCTGCTCGTAGTACCGGAGCACCACGACCGCGCGCTGGCGCCGGGGCAACCGCGCCAGGCGCTGCCACATGTCTTCGCGAGCCGCATAGTCCGACGCGAAGTCATCCGGCCGCGCCTCGTCCGGCGGGTCGCCCACGGCGATCAGCCGCGCCGACCGGCTGCGCCGCCAGGACAGGTAGTCGTTGGTCACCATCCGCAGGACATAACGGTCGGGGTGCTCGGCGTCGCTGATCCGCGACCACCGCCGGTACACCTTGACCAGCACGTCCTGCACCAGGTCAGCGGCCTGTTCCCGCTCCCCGGTCAGCATCGTCGCGTAGCGCAGCAACCGCGGCAGGCGCGCCCGGACGAAGTCCTCGTAGTCAGCCATCACTATGAAGACTGCTCCCGCGCACGATCCGTGTACCTCCACGCAGAACTTTTCGCGAACCCACGCACGGCGAGGGCCCGCCGGAGGGGTGTTACGGCGGGTCCTTCGCGGTGGAACGGTCAGGCAGTGGCCACCCGGGGCGGAACTGCCGCGGAAGGCGAGACCGGCGCCGACGGTCGAGACGACCGCCGCGATCAGGCTGAGGATCAGCTGGAACAGGCTGCCCGCGAACCTGTTCGGCTCCTCTGGCGCCACGTGCTGGCGGCGGTTAGCCGAGTGGCCGGAGGCCGGGGTGCGGCAGCGGTGCACGAGACGCCGCTCGCCGTGACACTGACCGGCGGACAAGCAACGACGTCACCCTGCTGGTTCCGCTGCTCGACGCCGTCTCGCTCCCGGCTGGACGCGCTGACCGGCAGGCTCGAGGCGGAGCGCCCGCTCATCCGCGACAGCCGGACCCGCCGGTCTCCTTTCGTCAAGAGGCTGTTCGGCTTCCCCGAGCTTCGCGACTGGGCTCTTCGCCGCAGGATTCAGTGCGACGTCCGGATACGGCGAAAACGGAGGGCCGCTCACCAAAACGCACCATCACACGTACGCACATGCCGATGACCGGGTGTCCGGCCCTCGATCACCAGGCGATTCCATCGGGTGATCTGGGCGTCAGCCGCGGCACTGGAGGCAGCGGTGAGGGCACCAGTCAGGTTCGGAACGCTCGGATCGTGAGTGCGGCAAAGCGCTGGGAGGCCGCGGTGCGTGCTGCCGGTGCACTCGCGAGGATGCCGCCGCCGGCCGTGATCATGAGGGTGAGGTCGTTCAGGACGACCTCGGGGCGCAGGCGGCCGGTCTCCTTGGCGCGGCGGATCAGTTCGGCTGCCGAGGTCAGCGAGGAAGTGCGGAGAGCGGTGAAGTCCATCGCACGCGGAAAGCTGGATTTGACGGCTGCGATGAAGCCGTGATCGCGTATTTGCAGCTCACAGAGCTTCTCGACCACCAGGCAGAAGCCGTGCCAGGGATCGGGGTCGGCGAGCCCTTCGTCCAAGACGGATCGCCATGCGCGCACCTGGTCGAGGAACACCTCGGTGACCAGCATCTCCTTGGTCGGGAAATGGCGATAGACGGTCGCGGGCCCGACTTCGGCGTGTCGGGCGATCTCCCGGATCGGCACGTCCAAGCCACCGGCGCCGAACACCGCGCGGGCCGTACCGAGGATGCGGTCGCGGTTGTCCCGGGCGTCGGAACGGCGGTCGCGAGGCAAACGAGCGGTCACTGCTCTCACTTTAGTTCAGTGGACAAGGGTGTTCGTTATCGTCCATCAACCAGTGCTGATCGCGTCGTGGCCGCCACTGCCGCCGCGCTTGCGTTCGGGTCCGCAGCCGACCGGACGAACAAAGATAGGGCGAGGCATGACTTCCCACAGGCACGACGGAGACACCTGGGACCTGGCGTCCAGTGTCGGCACGACCGCCACCGCGGCCGCAGCAGCCCGGGCGATCGCAACCCGCGAAGATCGTTCGCTGATCGACGACCCGTTCGCCGAACCGCTTGTCCGGGCGGTCGGGATCGACCTCCTGACACGGCTGGCGACCGGCGCACTGCCTCCCGGCGACCTGGTCGGGCAGTCGGCGATCGACGTCGCCAAGATCCGTACCAAGTTCTACGACGACTTCTTCCTCGACGCGGCGAACGCGGGCATCACGCAGGCCGTGATCCTCGCCTCGGGGCTGGACTCTCGCGCGTACCGGCTGCCCTGGCCGGCCGAGGCCGTGGTGTACGAGCTCGATCAGCCGCAGGTCATCGAGTTCAAGACCCGCACCTTGGCCGAACTGGGTGCTGAGCCCACGGCCGAGCGGCGAGTAGCCGCGGTCGACCTGCGCGACGACTGGCCGGCAGCGTTGCGCACCGCCGGTTTCGACCCGGCGCGGCCGACCGCGTGGAGCGCCGAAGGCTTGCTGGGCTACCTGCCACCGGAGGCGCAAGACAGCCTATTGGACACCATCACCACACTCAGCGCGCCGGGCAGCCGGGTGGCCACCGAGAGCAGGCCCAATCCGAAACCGGGCGATGACGATACGACGAAGGAAAGCTTGAACCGCCTCTCCGAACGCTGGCGCGCGCAAGGCTTTGACCCCGGCATGGCGAAATTGCGTTACTTCGGTGAGCGCAACGAAGCGGCTCCCTACCTGGCCGGCCTCGGCTGGACGCTGGACGGAGTGACCATCCGGGACCTGCTGGCCGCCAACAACCTGTCGCTGAACGACGACAACCTGCGCATGGGCAACGTCCGCTACATCAGCGGCGTCCTCACCGAGACCACGAGGTAGCCGCTGTCCTGCATGACGACCAGTCTCGGTACGCAGGTTCGCGAGGGAATCGGGCGGGCATGGCAAGCCCCGCTCCATGGCGGTCGAGCGTCCTCTTCTGCCGCCGAGCGCGTACTCCGGTCAGTCCCAGTAGTTGAAGAGCACCTCGCCCAAATCGGCCGGAGCCCAGTACTTCAGGTCGGCCGGGGGCATCACCCGGAACGCCGGGAACTCCGCCAGCACGGCGACCTGCTCACGAGCTTCGACGAACGTCAGCGATCCCGCGTCGACCGCCGTCTCGTCGATAGCCCGTGGCTCGGCGACCGCCACGACCGGCTCAGTCCGGTCGCGGATGCACACGACCGACAGGCCACGGCCGCCGTGATCGAGGACGCCCTGGTGGAAGTCCGGCGTGACACCGTCGGCGATCCGGAACTCGACAATCCGGCCGCCGGTGGGCCGGGCCGCTTCATGGCACGCCCGGCGGAACTCACGGAGGCTGGTCATCGCGCGACCGTACCGGCTCAACGCGGGCCCACGTGACGTTTTCGGGCCGTCGGCCCCGACCGAGAACGGAACCGCACAGCCGGCGACGCACGCACTTGCCGATGAACGGACGCTTTAGTGGCGACCACGGGCGCATGCAGAAGAGGCACTGATCGACATTAAGGTCAAATTCCGATCTGCGATCTTGAGCAGATCCGGCTCTCGATTCTGCCACGTGACAACGAAGCCCTGGACATGTGATGCTTAATGGCGACGAACTGACCCGCAGGTGCTGTGGTCGACAGATCCGGGGGTGGGTGTGCGTCGGCGAATCCCAGGCCGGGGCATCGGTGCAGGACTGTCCACCGTCCTGGCAGTGGGTGCCGGGGTGTTCACCAATGTGGCGACATCTGTTTGGACGTGGTCGACCGGTGTGGGGCTGGTGGTCTTCGCCGGTGGCTGGGCAACGTTGGAGATGTGGCGGGCTGTCCGGGCGAGCGGCGATCGGACCGTCCAAGCGGCCGGGATACCGAAAGGGGCGGTCCGGTTGCGGGGCGGATCGCTCGATCCGCCGACCGGATCAGCCCCGCGACGCGTGCGCGGACGATCCAGCCTCATCGCTGCGTTGGCCGACGAGTACCGCACCCCGCAGGGATGCTTTCATGTGCTGAGCGGATTGGGCGGTGTCGGCAAAACCACAGTGGCGTTGGCGGTGGCACAGCAGGCTTCGGCTGACGGCGTGACGGTCTGGTGGATGACGGTGAGGGACCGCCAGAAGCTCAGCAACGACTTGCTGGACCTGCTAGTCGGTCTCGGGGCAACACGTCGAGAGGTGCAGCAGGCACTGTCCGGGGTGCGAAGCGTCGTCGACCTGGTGTGGCGGTACCTGGAGAACGGCCTCGACCGCTGGTTACTGGTCATCGACAACGCCGACCAGCCCGACATGCTGGCCGCCGACGGAGCCGGGGTCGGAGACGGCAATGGCGTAGTGCGGGGTTCGCATCGCGGCCTTGTCGTCGTGACCAGCCGGGTCACCTCGGCCGAGGTGTGGGGGACCCGAGCTGTGATGCACCGCATCGATGCCCTGCCGACCAAGGATGCCGCCCAGGTCGTGGCTGACCTCGCTCCACACGCCGGGAGCGAGCGTGACGCCGCCGCGTTGGCGTCCCGGCTCGGTGGGCTGCCCTTGGCGCTTTGCGCGGCCGGCAGGTATCTGAGTTCCTCTCACGCACAGTTGGAGGGAGTCGGCAGCTTCGCGGCGTATCAAGCGATCCTGGACCAGGAACGCACGGCGGGGCCAAGGACACGGCCGCTCGCGGCACTCGAGGAAGCCTGGGACGCGTCACTGGACCTGCTCAGTCGCCAAGGCTTGCCGCATGCCCGGACGTTCGTGCGGCTGATCGGGGGATTCGCATCCGCCCCTCTACCAGTGTGGATCTTCGACAGTCCGGCGCTGTACGGCAGTCGGCTATTCGGCACAGGGACGAAGTATGGTCCTCTCCGCCGGCGGCGTGACGGCGCTTCGTCACCGGCAGGGCGAGCCGGGTACGACCCGGCGACTCACCGGAGCACGGTCGCGGCCTTGTGCCGGCTGGGGCTGCTGGATCTCGATGGGTCCGGACCGGAACAGGTGGCGTCTCTGGTCGCGCACCCGTTGGTGTTCGAAGTGAGCGCCGTCTGGCTGTCGCAACACCCGGACGTGAAGCACGAGGTCCGCGCCACAGTGATCGCTCTGTTGGCTGCCGCGGTCCGCGATCGGGATGCGCACGATGCTGCCCAGTACCATCGGTGGCCGCCATTGGTCGCGCATCTCCTCCACGCGCTGACTACCGCCGAGACCGTTGCACGGGCGGACCAGCTCGCGTTGCTCCGCGCCGCGAACATCACGAGCTGGGGTCTGACCCGCTCTGGCCACCATCTCACCGCCCTCGGCCTGGCCACCGCGACCACCGAATCTGCTCGCCGGCTGATGTCGACGGATCACCCGCAGTACCTGGACGCCCGTCACCATATCGCGACCGCGCTTTTCGAATTGGGCCGATTCCGGGACGCGGCCAACGATTTCGCCGAGGTCGTCGCCGAACGGACCCGAGTGCTCGGTCCCGACCACGTCGATACTCTTTCCAGCCGAATGAACCAGGCCGATCTGCTGATGCGAACAGGCCGGTATGACGAAGCCGAAACCGAGTTGCGGGCGGTGCACGACATCCAGCACCGAGTGCTCGGTGACGACTCTCGCGAAACCCTGCTGACTGGATCGGACATCGGTCAGGCACTGAACCACCGAGGCTGCTACGAGCAAGCGGAGGCTCAGTTCCGCACCATCCTGGCTCGGCAGCGTTCGGCACTGGGACAGCAGCATTCCAACACCCTGCGTACTTGGCGGGGGCTGGCGCAAGCGCTGGCGGGGCAACGCCACTACGCCGCGGCTGAAGCCGAGTATCGAGCATCCCTCCCCGTCGCCGGAGAAGTCCTGGGGCCAGAACATCCGTGGACCCTGGAAGTACGGCAGGGGTTGGCCGAGGTCCTGATCCACAGACAGCACCATGAGTCGGCTGAACGCGAGCTACGGGCTGTGTTCGCGGCCCGCAAGCGAGTGCTCGGCGACGCTCATGCCGACACCTTGACGAGCCGGTACTGGCTCGCCGAACTGCTCGCCCGGCGCGGCCAGGGCACCCGCGCGGTCGCCGAACTACGAGCGGTGCTGTCCAGCCAGCGACAGGCGCTGGAATCCCGGCATCCGGACCTGCTGCGCACCCAGGAGAGCATCAGCCGGTGGCAGGGTTCACTCGACGGCTAGCCGCGGATCAGCCACCGAGCGCTACACCAGCGCAAGAAATCCACGTCTGGCAGCCGTGCTGGGGCTTGCGGCAAGCCGGACGTGTGGAACAGGGTGCATGCCCGATCGGGCACCGGTTCTGTACCTGCGGTTCGTACGGAAGGGCTGAACTTTCAGAGTGGAGTCACGTAAAATCACGTGGAGAACTATCTGTCGTACAATTCAGAACAGAAGTAGCCGTTCTTGTAGCGGCTAGCCGGTCAAGGACGCGAGCGGGCGCAGACAATCGTGCCCCTCAGATCTCTCGGCGTGAAGGAGTGCTGTGTCGGAAGAGGGCAGGCGCAGCCTGTCAGGTGCTGCGGAACGACGCTTAGGCAACTCCAGCTCGCAGCCTCGGCGATCACTTGACGATCCGGCTCCCGGCAGACCTCCCCGTGAGACGCTGTCTCTGCAGGTGCCGGATGCCCAGAGAATGCTTGCACTGCAACGCCTGGCAGGCAACTCGGCAATCTGCAATTTCGCCGATGGGCTGGCGGTTCAGCGCGTTCCCGGACCGCCTTCGGTGCCGCCGGCCGTAGCCGCGCAACCTGTCCAGATCGGGTACGTTTACGTTATCCGTGGAGACTTGCAAAGTGGTGAAGCCGTATATTACACGGGTTCCACGTTGCGTTCACTCGTCCAGAGAATTTTCAAGGACCAACATACCTGGCGAGAACTTGCGAGGAGCAAGTCGACAATTATTGACTATTACGAGATCAAGGCATCCTTGGATGTGGCGAAGTCTGGAGAGCAGAGCCTGAGGAGCGCAACCAACGAGGCTCTCCGGTCGGCCGAGCAGGTTGCTTTGAAACGTGAACGCGCTGCTGCGCTCACCGAGGGCATCGGACGTAGGGAACTGAACGATCCCAAGAAGCCGCCGGCTGCGGAGGCCAATATCGACAAGTGGGGCGAGGTACACGGGGTCCGGATAGGCCCTAGGCAGAGGTTCGGCGCAGGCGTTAAGATAGGCGCATTTGCTGCGCTCCAGATTCTCGACATCTTTCTCATGTTCCGGGATGCCAAGCTTGCACAGTATGTGACGGCGCCGTACTTGCTCGAAGATGAAAGTGGCGTATACTCGCTCCAGGAGACGGATCGGGGACTCTTCCGGCCAAATTGGTACTGGAAAAAGTATCACACCGGATCACTTGCCGGTCAGAGGGTAAGAATATCCAAAGATGAGTTCAATGCGTTGGCCAACGTGGCAGAAATATTGTGGGGCACGACAGACTGGAAGGGCGACTTCGTGCCCGGCATCTTGAGGCAAGAGCTTCCTGTAATCGAAGAGCCGCCAGCAGGGCCGTCGCCATCGTGGGCTTAAGGGGCGGCAATTCTGTAAGCAGTGGCACATCTCTGGCTGGGATCTTTCCCGCGACCGGCAGAATGGAGGTTGTGTATCTGTCTCGGCATGTCTGCGCGACCAACCATTTTAATCGGCTATGGCCTACCGTTCTGTCGTGTCGCGAACCGCCCTCGAACTTCACGTCCCGCAGTGGCAGGTCGACGCCGACATCGACACCGACAACCCCGCCACGACCACCGTCGCGCCTGCTCCCTGCGCGGTCGCGACCGCCCGACCGTGTCGACCTTGTTGGCGGTGTGGTCGTAGAAACCCGCAAGTGCGTCGAGTGACTGCTCGTAACGCCGGTGTCGCGCCAACACGGCAGCAGGAGTGTGCAGCAACGCCGTGGTGAGCTGATCCGACGGTGTGAGCTCGAGATCGGCGACCGGGAAGGGCAGGCGAAACTGTCGCCATTGCGTCGAAGAATGCCGCCACCACTATAGCGCTGTGCGCGGCGGTCAGGTGTTCTCCGCGTTCCGTTGCGATGGACACGCCATCCGCAGTCGGCCCCCTGAGCTGCGACAAATGGATGGTCCACCGGCATAGCCCTACCCGGTCGACGAGCACTGGCGTCATCGAGGCCTGCGGCTGTCCGCTCGCTGGTGAGGTGGCCTCGCCGAGGTCGGCCAACGAGATCACTCCACCACCCGAGCCACACGTGCCACCAGGTGTGGCTCATTCTGCTGTCGGCGCCCTTGCCAACACCGTTGCATCGAGGAGCCACACCGGTGAGGCACTCCCATGCCGCGATGAGGTCATCTTTCAAGGTGTAAGCGACAACGGATCGTGCCAGGCGGTAACCCGCGTCGGGGTTGCAGCACTTCGGCGGCGGCGTCGGACGCCCGCAGTTCGGCGTGCTGGGTCGGGCATGAACCATTGCTTCGAAGTCGGGCGCACAGGGTAACCCGCCGGAGTGACGAAGAGGTGGGTTCTGGGTGGGGAACGCCTGCATCCGAGGCTCGCGCTGGCCTTCGGGATCGGCTGGACGTTGGTCGCTGCCGGATGGATCCTGCTGGCGTTCGACGGCGACCAGGCCGGCTGGAAGCGCTGGATTCAGCTCGCGACGGGCGCGTTGTTATCGCTGGCCGCGGCCTACTATTGGGCGCTGTACGCGCACCTTCGCCGAAACGGCCGACGCGCGTGAGACGGACCCGATCACGGCGCGACCTGGGATAATCGGCTTCCTTGGGACGATCGCCACAGAAGGTGAGGGCGGTCGTGAGACTGTCGACGCTGGGCGTGTTCGCAACCCGGGCGAACGCCACGGTCGGCGTGCCAGCTGAACACATCGTCGATCCTGCGGTCCGGATCGGCTGCCAACTAACGGTGAAGCTTGGCCTGCATCCAGGTCTGAGGTGGTTCCCGCGTCCGCTTGTGGTTCAGTTGAACGCGGCGAAGCCAGACGCTGCCCCTGCACTCGACGATCCGCGAGCCCTGAGCCGGGAGGAGCGGGATCCAGCTCTGTCTCGGGCCATGACTGTGGCGCGGGCCGAACGCGCGTCTGGCGGCTCGGACTGCCAGGGCGGCCACCGTGGCGTTGGCGCCACCGCCGATCAATGTGCAGATGCCGAACGGAGCCACCCGGCCGAGCACGATAGTGCCCTGCTTGGTGCCGTACTTGGTGATGAAGTTCTTTGCCCAGGACGCTGTTGATCTGGCGCAGCGTCGCCGTGGGCACCTTGCCGACGAGCTGGCGGCCCCAGTGCCGACCGGTGCGCTCGGCGACCTTACCGACAATGTCGTGGAACCTGACTGACCGAGCAGGATCCCCATGACAAGCGTTAGCCGGCGTTCGATCTCATCCAGCGCAACGCCGTGGACCTCGGCGACCGAGAGCACGAACAGGGCGCTCGGTTCGAGCGACGAGAAGGCCTCGCCCGCCGACAGTGCCAGAGCGACCCCGGTACCGACGGCCGGCGCGGCCGCGGTGGCCCCGACAGCCCCGGTGCCCGCCAGGGCACTGACGTACATCCGCTCCAGGGCGTGAACGACCTCCGCCGCGCGCTCATGCCGACGAGCGAACGTTCGGCGCCACCATCGGCCGGTTCCGTGACGACCGCACGGTGGCAGCTTCAGATCGATCGGGCCTGTCGAGGTTCGAGCGGATGGTCCTGGTTGTGGGGTGGTCGGGTCCCGGCATCTGCTCGCTGTTAACAAGGGTGTCCTCGTACAGCGTGATCGCTCACCGCCGGGTAGCGCTCGCCTGGTTGTTCCGCGAGATACCTGCCCGACCACGACGTGCTGTTGATCCGACCGCCACGCCCCGATGCGGTGAAGCCGTGGGGCCCCGAACTGCTCGGCGAGGTGGCGACCGACGCGCGGTCCAGCGCGAACGCCACCGCCGGTGACGGCTGGGTCCACAGGCACGCCGGCGACCCCTGCCAAGCGGTGCGGCTGGGGCCTACGATCAGCCGCCGCAGATCGACTTTGCCGAATGGGAGGACGTCGTCGAGACGCCGTTCCACAGCCGCACCGGCCGGCTTGCCTTCGCCAGCCTCACCGGCGGCGAGCACGAAGGCACCCTCGAACTGGGCCGGCGAGGGCTGCTCCGCGCCCGGATCGCCCGCCGCGCGGCCACGACCGGTGATGAGGGCGACGTCTGCCTCCCGCAGTTCTGACCTTGCGACGAACCAGGGTTGCCACGCTAGGTGCGGCGGCCCCGGCCCCGCGATCGGCGTCCCGGATCCCGGCTGGGCTGCCCGGTGATGGAAGTCGCCTACTTCGCCGCCGGCCACGGTCCGCTCCAACCGGAGTCGTGGCTCGCCGAACCCCTGCGCGGTGACCCGCCGGACGCGGTGATCCGCGCGCAACTGGGCGTCAGGCGCCGGAACCGCCCCTCGAGGCGGCTCGCTGCCCAGGTCGAGCAGTCCACGGCTGATGCTCGCTACTGCTGGGTCGCCGCGGACCCCACCCCCCTCGCCGCGTGGCGCCACCCCGCCCCGGTCGATGACCTGGCCGAACGGCTGCTCATCCCCTCCGGTGTCGTCCCGGACTGCTCGCCTACGCCGCCTCCTGGGAGAAAGAAGACCAGCCAACTGCTCTCTGGCGTGCTGGGTTCCAGGCCTGACGAGTGCTTGCGGCGGGAGGCGAGGCGGCCGGCAGAGTGCACCTCGAGAGGGCGGCCCGTCAAAACCGAAGAATGTGCGTCCGTTCGAGGGACAGCGGTATTGATCCAAGCGGACGCAGGGGTAGATTCGTGTGTCGTTGCCCCGGACCTCGGTGACGTGACAAATCCGCGGTGATCGCGGATGCGGATCACGAGCCGAGGTTCTTCTGCGCCCGGGAGCGGACGCCGGCAGTACGGCGAATGCGGATGGCCTGTGATCCGCACAACTCAGTCACGTTGGCGCGCCGCGTCCATGTGAGTCATCGCTGAATTGCGTTCCAGGAAATGAAGCCATGAGAATTCAACAGACTCGATTCCGTCGGGGGTTCGTCGCCACGACGGCCGGAGTCCTCGCGGTTCCAGTCATGTGGATGATCGCCCCGCTGACCGCCGATGCCGCCGTCAACTGCGTCGTGAGCGCCGGGGTGACCCAGACCGATACGACCGTGACCGGCAGCCCCGGCAACGACACGATCGACTGCGGCGGCACGAACCCCGGCAAAACCATCAACGGCAACGCCGGAAACGACACGATCACCGGCTCGGACTTCGACGACACGATCAACGGCGGCGACGGGAACGACACCCTCACCGGCGGCACCGGCAACGACACCCTCACCGGCGGCCTGGGCATCGACACGATCTCCGGCAGCGCCGGCAACGACACCCTCATCGGCGCGTCCAACGACGGCAGCCAGGACAGTCTCGACGGCGGCCTCGGCACCGACACCTGCCAGGGACCCGCACCCGACCCCGACATCCACGCCAGCTGCGAGAACACCAGCACCCCGCCGACGACGGGCCCGGGCTCGGGCACGGCGAACGCCACCCAGCTGTGCACCACAACCGGCGGCGTGTTGTCCCTCACCGTGAACCCGGTCGGATACGTCTGCGTATTCACCCCCCTCAGCCCCGCCAACCGCCGCGTCACCGAGGCCGGCAGGATCTGCACCGGAGCCGGCGGAACGTTCGTCAACCTGCTCCCGCTGAGCTACGCCTGCCTCCTTCCGAGCACGCCGTAAACCACCCATCCCCACCAGCCCCGCCTCCGGCGAAGGGGGATGACGAAAGGCCGCGCCTCGAGTGGGAGCGCGGCCGTTCGGCTTTGCGGGCTGTTGGCCGGATCCGGCGCCCTCGCGTGTGCGGCACCGGGCAGCGACCCCAGCCCATGGCCATCGAACCCGCCCTCTCCAGCCCGGGGCTGGGTTCAGCGAGAGCGGCGATCAGACGAAGCTGCGGCGCGGCGACCTCGCCGCAGTACTGGTCGCCGCCGAGCCGCCCGGACGAGCCGGGGGACTACTCGTGGGCGAGCGTGAAAGCCTTGCACGGCGCCGATCCGGGCGCCGTCGCCTGCGGCTTCGAGCTGCGCCGGCAAGGCACGGGCTGGGTGGCGGTCGGCTTCGCCGCCAGTCACGGCTGAGCGGCGCTCACGGGGCACTGCGCCCGCCGAACGCGCCGTCACTGTCCTGGCTCCATCGCAGTGCCGCCCGTCACGTCGCGATGAACGTCTCGTCGTCGGCGCAGCTGGGATCCGCGCCGAGCGGGACCCAGGGCTGCACGACCAGCTCTCCGCGTTCGATGTGCAACACGGCGACGCCGGAGTACTGCAGCTCATCACCGCCGGTACGGATTGTGCGACTGCTCGCTTGCAGCCGAACCTGCCGGTCGTTGGTCCTCGTCTCGCTCCCCGCATCTTCACGGGACTGTCGCAGACCGATCGTGACTCGTAACGCGATGCCGCGGTTGGACCGCGATGGTGTGCTGTGGGCTGACCTGTTTCCGGCTCATTGACCGGCGATGTTGCGTTTCGTCGTGTGACGATTCGCGCTCCGCTGAAGGCGCGGGGGAGTTTAGGGCTCGGCGGCACATCGGGGGGCGTTGTGCCGCCGAGCCAGACTGTCGATGATCGGGACGGTCGGGGGGCGTGCCGGACCGATCACCTCAGCACCAGTCAAGAGGGCTCGCGGCGGCGACAATGACGTCCGGCGCTAGAGATCACCGAGACGGGTGACGCACCGATGGCCCGGAGCGCGGCGGATCGCCGGCCTCGGAACCTGCCAAGCATTCGAATGCCGAGCAGCACCTTGCGTCGCCGTTGGCGAGTGGAGACGCTTCGCCGGATGTGAGCGTCCGCAGCCACGGCTCTGATTCACACGGCCGGGTCCGCCCTCACAAGCCAGGTGTCCATCGCGGAGGCGCGGCGGTGATGGCGCAGAAGGTGCGTGTCGAGGTGCTTGACGATCTGGATGGCGGCGAGGCGGCGGAGACGGTCGCTGATGGTCGTCGAGGTCGTAGGCGACGAGATACCACCGGCTCGCTCACACGACGAGGTGGTGGGGCTCGATCCGGTGGGCCGCGGCGAAGTCCTGCTCTTCGAGGGCCGGGCGGGTTGCGTCGGGACGCAGGAGTTCGGTGACGAGGACGTGACGGTGCCGCACGGCGCCGAGCGCAGCCGGATCGATGGGTGGTGCGGGGAATTCCCAGTAGTTCTGCAGGCGGGTCGGCCGCGGGGATTCCATCGCGGCGCGCAGCGTCTCGGGCATGGCTTGCTCCAGGGTGGCCAAGGCTCGGGCGGTGTCGGCCTGCAGGCCGAACACGGTGCTGGGCGCGGTGTGCAGCGCGACGGCGACCGCCAGTGCTTGATCGTGATCGAACAGCAGCGGCGGCAGGGTGTCCGGTACCGAGCCGGTAGCCGCCATCGGGGCCGCGGACGGTCGTGACCGGATAACCGAGTCCGCGCAGGGTGTCCAGGTCACGGCGAACCGTGCGTTCACCGACCTCGAGCCGGGCGACGAGGTCGCGCAGCGGCCACTGCCGGCGCGATGCGAGCAGGGCGGCCAGGCGTCACCCGGCGCCTCGACGCAGCAGTTCGTCAGCACCAGGGTGTGGTCAGCACGGGAAGGTACGCCGGCATCCGTACTCGCGCACCCGGTGATTCCTCGCGATACTGCACAGCATGGGGTTGGGGTTTCGGGTACTGGGGCCAGTGGAGGCGAATGCGGACGGCGTCGTCCTTTCCATCGAGGGTGACCAGCCGCTCGTGGTGCTCGCCGGGCTGCTGACCCATCCCAAGCAGCACGTCACCGTCGCCCAGCTGACCCGGTGGCTCTGGGACGACGACGGCCCGCGCAACGCCCGCGCAGCCATCCAGACCTACGTCTCCCGCCTCCGCCGCGCGCTCGGCGCCGCTGACGTCGTGCGGACGGAACAGGGCGGTTACCGCCTCAGCGTGCCCGATGACGCGATCGACCTGATCCGGTTTCGCGCGGCCGCCGCCCGGGGTTGGGCCGCGGCCGGGCACGGCGCACACGTCGAGGCCGTCGCCGCCTTCGACGCGGCGCTCGCCGAATGGTCGGGTGAACCGCTGGCCACCGTGTCGTCCGAAGTGCTGCAGCGCGACGTCGTGGCCGCGCTGCACGAAGAAGCGCTCGCCGTGCGAGAGGCCCGCGCCGACGCGCTGCTCACCCTGGGCCAGAGCCTGCGGCTGGTCCCGGAACTGACGGAACTGGCCGCCGAACACCCGCTGCGCGAACGCGTCCACGAACAGCTGATGCTCGCTCTCCACCGGGCCGGACGGCAGGCCGACGCCTTGGCCGTGTTCGACCGCGTCCGCACCGCCCTCGACGAGGAGCTCGGCCTCCTGCCCGGCACCGGACTGCGCGAGCTGCGCCAGGCGATCATCACCTCCGACGCCGCGCTGGACCGTCCGCCCGCACCAGCGCCCACGCCGGCACCGGCCGGACCACGGCCCGTGCCCCGCCAGCTCCCCAGCGACGTAGGCGGGTTCACCGCCCGGATCCGCGAGCTGACCCAGCTGCAGACCCTGCTTCCGGACTCGGGGGACACCACCGTCGCGGTGCTCGAAGGGACCGCGGGGGTCGGCAAATCGGCGCTCGCCGTCCACTTCGCGCACCAGGTCGCCGCGGAGTTCCCGGACGGGCAGCTGTTCCTGGAGCTGACCGGGTTCGGACCCGGGACGCCCGCCGACCCGGCGGGACTGCTCGCCCGCCTGCTGTGGGCGACCGGGGTGACCGGTGAGGAAGTGCCCGCCGACCTCGACGACCGTGCCGCGCTGTGGCGCTCCCGCACCGCCGGGCGCCGCTACCTCGTGGTGCTGGACGACGCCCGCGACACCGCGCAAGTGCGACCGCTGCTGCCCGGGCCCGGGTGCTTGGTCCTGGTGACCAGCCGCAACCGGCTCGGCGGGCTGATCGCCCGGTACGGCGCGCACCCGGTCGCCGTCCGGCGCCTCGACCGCCGTGACGGCAGCGAACTGCTCAGCGGGCTCCTCGCCGGCGCGGTCGCCCTGCCGGACACGGCGGCGTGGAGGCGCGCGCTCGAACTGTGCGCCGGGCTGCCGCTGGCCATCCGCATCCTCGCCGAAAGGGTCAACCGGCAGGCCGGCCGGTCACTGGAGGAGGTTGTCGCCGAGTTCGACGAGGCTCCCGGGCTGCGCGGCTTCGACCTCGGCGACGGCGAAGACAGCAACCTCGGCGCCTTGTTCGCCTGCTCCTACGCCGCGCTGCCCGGCCCCGCCGCGCGGCTGTTCCGGCTGCTCGGCACGCACCCGGTCGGTGGCATCACGGTGCGTTCAGCCGCCGCGCTGGCGGCTGTGGACGTCTGCGAAGCACGTCGGCTGCTGCACCAGCTCAGCGCCGCGCACCTGGCCGAGCAGCGACGGCCGGACCGCTGGGAGCTGCACGACCTGCTGCGCGAATACGCGGCCGGACTGGCCGCGACGGACGGTGAAGCGGAAGCCGCGACCACCCGGCTGGTCGACTGGTACGCCGCCTGCGCGGTCAACGCGTTCGACGCCTCCCGGCCCTACACCGAGCCTGAAGGCGCCGAAGGCCACGCCGTCGAGCGATTCACCGAAGCCGACGAGTCGGCCGCCTGGATCCTGGCCGAGCAGGCGAACCTCGTGTCGGCCGTGGAGAAGGCGTACGAAACCGGGCTGGACCGGCAAGCCTGGCAGATCGCCCGGCCGATGGCCCACGTGTTCTTGATGTGCGGCGAATGCACGCTGTTCCTCCGGACCCACCGGACCGGTCTCGCCGCGGCCGAGCGCTCGGGCGACCGGACCGGAGAGGCGTGGATGCGCAACGGGCTGGGACTCGCCCTGCGGACGATCGGCGACCACGCCGCGGCGATCACCGAGTTCGATCACGCACTGACGGCCTGGCGCGAAGTGTCCTCCATCGACGGCGAGACGATGTGCTTGTTCAACCTGGCCGCGGTGTACACGACCCTCGATCGTCACGAGGAGGCGCTCGAGGCCGCGCGCGGTGCACTGGAACTGGCGCCCCGCTCCGGCAACCCCATCAGCGTGGCGGCCGCGAACGGCGTGCTCAGTGACATCTTCGTCAACCTCGGCCGCCCCGCCGAAGCGTTGACCCACGCCGAACGCGCCCTGGCCATCTGCGAGGAGGAACAAGCCGTCTGGGAGATCGGCGAAGCCAGGGAGGGCCACGGCCGGGCGCTGCTGGCGCACGGCCGGCCCGCCGAAGCCGAACGCAGCCTCGACGCGGCGGTGCAGATCGCTCGCGAAGTCGGCGCGACCGCGCTGGAGTGCGGTGCCCTCTGCGACCTCACCCGCGCCCACCACCTCCTCGGGAACCGCGACCGGGCGCGCGCGCTGCGCGCGGAGCTCGACGCCCTCGTCGCACGCCACCCGGTCATCGCGATCGACTACCAGCGCCACTTCCGGGAGCTCGCGGCCGTCGAATCCGAGCTGCGATCGCCCGCCCGGACGCGTTCTGACTGGCGCCGGCAGTGATCTGAAGTCCTTTGAAGCGCGGCGGCGGCCACGGATTTCGCTGGTTCACGACCACTGACCCGTGCCGTAGCCGCTGCCCGGCGACGGCCGGCCACGCCCCGCGCCGGCAAGGTCGTGACGGCTTTTCGGTTTACGCCGAGCGCAGAAGCCATGGCCGCCACAACGCCTCACGCGACGCTCCACCGTCGGGCAGCAACGGTGTCCGACACGCCACTCCCTGAACCTGCGCCGAGGCCGCACTTGCGGCCCCGGCGCAGGGTTCAGGTGAGTTCGGTGAAGTTGTCGAAACCGGTACCGATGACGGTGCCGCTGCCGGTGAACGGGACCCCGCCGGGGTTGTGGGAGCTGTTGTTGCCGTAGTACCACAGCGTGCCGTCGGGTTTGCGGGCCAGGAGATCGGCGCTGCCGTCGCCGGAGATGTCTGCGCCGTCGATCCAGTTGAAGGTCCCGAATCCCGTGCCGATCTGGGTGCCGGAGCCGGTGAACGGGTGGCCGTCCGCCGTTCCGCCGTTGTGGTAGTAGAACAGCGCACCGTCCGCTTTGAGGCCCAGCAGGTCCGCTTCGCCATCACCGTCGATGTCCGAACCGTCGGGCGCGTTGCGCGGACCGCTGCTGTCGACGATGTTGTCGTACCGCACCGGGGTGTACGTCGCCGCGTAGGCTTGCGACCACGGTCCCTCACGCGTCGGCGCGCCGTCCGGACCGGCTTGTTCCCGCACCCGCGGCTGCGTCTCGGCCGCGTCTTCCCAGCCGATGAACAGTGCGACGTGGCCCGGTCGCAGCAGCGCGTCCCCGGCCCGCAGGTCGGCCCGGGCGATCGGATGCGACACCTGGTCGAGGGTGTCTGTCGTGTAGGAGTACTTGAGGCCCCACACCATCGACACGAAACCGGAGCAGTCCGTTCGGTAGCTGCCCCACTCATTGCTGTGACAGTTCGATTGGCTGTACGGAACCCGCTCCTGCACCCAGGAAAGCGACCGCGTGAGGGTCTGGGTCCGCGTGACGGGACGGTTGGAGTCGTAGCTGCCGCAGTTGAACAGGATGTGCACGTCGTCGCGTGGGGACAGTTCCTGCGCAACCGCCGGCGCGGACGACACGGCAGTGGCGAGCACGGCCGCGACGACTCCGGCCGCCAGTCTTCTTCGGGTGATCGACATTCCGATCCTTTCTCTTCCATGGCCGGGCCGCTCGACGCGGTGCGGCGGATCGACCGTCAGCAACTGTGGGCGCCCTTGTTCACGGAGCTCGCCCGGTTGTCTTCGCTCGCGCTCAGGTTCGAACGGGCGCCCGGGAAGACATCGGTGATCACGCCGGCGTAGTTGTACGAATCGCATAACGCGAACGCGTTGCGGTTCCACACCGACGTCGCGGCGTTGTCGATGTGCTGCTGACGCAGATCCGGTGAGCCGAAGCGGAAATAGGCGATCGTGCCGCCACCGTTGGCGTCGGCGAAGATGCAGAAGTAACCGCTCGGACAGCGGTCGTAGCCGGTGGCCGCGTAGCTCGGCGCCGCCGGCACCGCCGCGGCCGCCGCCGCCATCAACGTCACCGCGGTCAAGCGTTTGCACAGGTGTCGCATGGTTCTCCTCGCAAGTGGGTGGTGGTCCTGCGAACCCATGACACAGCCGGGCGCTTTCGAGCCACTTTCGGATCGCTGACAGGCGGTGCGCCGCAGGCGGGGTGGTCACCTGGCCCCACCCGGCGATCCGGAATGCCGCCGCTCGTACCGACCTGGGACGACAGCCGGTCGAAAGGATCCCGAAAGCCGCGCGGTGTCCGATGGTGTGGTGCGCAGGGGGCTCCGGGGGACGGCCGATGACGGCTCGAAGCCCTGGGGGCGTTCCAGCTGCCGGAAACCGCGGCCGGATTCGAAGCCGGCCGCCGGCGCGCACTCGGCGAAAGGGGACACCATGAACAAGAAGCTGCCTTTGACCGTGCTGCCGGCGGTCTTCCTCGGGCTGGGCCTGGCGACCGCCGCGCCCGCGGCTGCTGCCGTCGACGCGGCCGGCACCTGGCGCGCGTACGGCAACACCAACCCGATCACATCCAGCGCCAGCACGTGGACCTGCGGCGCGACCTCGGAACCCTTCAGCGGCATCAAGGCGCAGGTGTGCTCGGTCAGGACGGTCTCCGGGACCGGCGTGCAGGGAGCCGTGATCGTGCGCAACAACCTGTCCAGCCTCTTCCGCGTGCGAGCGAAGGTGACGCTGTACAAGTCGGCCACCGCGACGCTGGGCACCTGGGAGTGCGCGGCGTCGGGCGTGGCCGCGAACTCGTGGTCGGTCTGCTTCGGACCGACCCTCACCTACAGCGGTCCGGTGGCCGCGGCCGGTGCGGTGGCGAGGGGCTGACGCCGACGTGCCGGGCGTGGCCTCGACGGGTACGCGCCCGGCACCGGCGGTGCCCCGCTGTGGTGGTCAAGCCGCAGCGGCCGGAGTGGGTTCGGGGCGCCGGTGGTGTGCTCAGCCGGACGTCCGCGCCGCCACGGCGTTGAGCAGCAGCTCGGTGGCCGTCGTGCATGACAGCAGGCAGGCGCCTTGGGAAAAGGCCCACAGCACCACATGGTCACTGCCGAAACCGGCCTCGGCGAGCCGGTCGAGGCACGCTTCCAGCACCCGCACCGACCGGTCCGGCGCCGGCTGGGTGCGCTCGACCGGCTCCAGGAACGACAGCGGGTACCGCGTGTCGCCCTCGGCTTCCGGCGCGAAGAACCCCGCTGACGTCGTGCCGTGACCACCGCACGATCCGCGCCGCCGACGCCGGGTGCTACGTGGGGTCACCCTGCAGCTCGCCGGCGAGGCTCACCGCTCGCGCAGGGCCTGCTGACGGACAAGTACCCGAAGGACGTCCCGCCGGACTCACGCGCGGCGCAGGGCAAGTCCCTCGACGACGAGCGTGTCAGGCCTCGGCGAGCCGGCGTCGCCACGCGAGAACGCGATGCAGCCGGCGCCCGAGTCCGGCGCCGGCGCGGCCTCGAGGCACCGGCTGGGACGGAGCTCGCCACGTCGAGACTCGGCGCCGGGCCGGTCACCGGAGACCCGGCGGCCCGAAAGCAAGCCGCCCACCTGCGGGTTCCAGGCGGAGCTCGCAGCGATCTTCAGCGCGACCGCTTGGCGGCCGAGGCGTACCGGCCAGGAGTGGTGCGGGCCTACGAAAGGGCCAAGTTGTTTGGTGGAACGCCCGGGCTGCTGCGCCACCTTCCAGATCCGCACGTTGAGATGACGAGGTGTCCTACCGGCCGGGCCTGCCCGGCCGCCGAACTCACCACCTCGGCGCGATGTCACCGCGTACTGCTGGCATAGGCCGTCTCGTCACTCTCCAGGCTCAAAGCCTGACTGCTCCAGGCGAACTGACGTGTTCGCGTCGTCTGGGACTACGGGCAGCCGATGAAGCCGATCGACGAGGCCTGATTGTCCCACTCGGGAGTGAAATTCCCGGCGCGCCCGCTGGGCATGGTGTTGTCCGGGTTTCCGCCGTTGGTGCCCCATGAGACGCAGTAGTTCCGTCGCGTGAAGTTCGCCCAGGAGCTGGCGTCGTCGTGGAAATCGCCCCCGCTGCAGCCCGGACACAAAAGGGTTCGGAAGTCGACGTTGTAGGTACCTTCCGGCCAGCCGAATATCGCCCCGGTGTAGTCGCGGTATTGCCACAGACACACGTACCCAGACGGGCAATCCTGCAGTCCTGCCGCTTCCATGTAGAGCACCGATGCGGTGGTGCCCTGGGCCGTGCCGGCGCTGTCCGCCGCGGCCGGCGCCGCCGCGGCGGCGGCGAGTACGGCGGCGCTGGACACGGCGATGGATGCCTTGGTGAAGATGCGGTGCATGGTGGTTCTCCGTTCTCCTGTTCGGTGGGCGGATAGTGCGGAGCTGACCTCCGGTCGCGTACGGGCGGCTTCGACTGCGGTCCGGCTGAGAGTCCTTCCTCTGCCGCGAAGACCAGCAGGCGGTTGCTTTGTCGCCAGCGTGGACGGCCGTTCGTGTGAATCGTCCGTGAATTCGCACAATCCGCTGGTCGTAGTGGGTAAGCAGGTGTCCGGGTGAGGAGGCGGCTGTGGAGATCCGTCTGCTGGGAGCTGTGGTCGCGGTCGTCGATGGCGCCGTAGTGGACCTCGGTCCGGCCCGGCAGAGGTGCGTGCTGGCCGCCCTCGCCGTCGACGCGGGCCGGGCGGTCTCCGTGGACCGGCTCGTCGACCGGGTCTGGGGCGGCGAGCCGCCGCTGCGGGCACATAAGACGTTGCTGAACTACCTCACCAGGCTGCGCCGGATCCTGGCGTCCGTGGGAGACGGGGATGCGGTCATCCGGCGGCGCCCGGGCGGCTACGCGGTGGACCTCGAGCCGCTGGTGACCGATTTGCACCGCTTCCGGGCCCTGTGTTCCCGCGCCCGCGCCGAGACCGGGCGGAGCCGCGTGCGATCGCTGGAAGAAGCACTGGGCTTGTGGCGGGGAGAGGCGTTGACCGGCTTGACCGGCGACTGGGTCGACGCCAAACGTGACCAGTTGCACCGCGAGCATCTGGACGCCGAAGAGAACCTGACCGACGCGCTGCTGGAGCTGGGGCACGGGGCAGCCCTCGTCACCGGCCTCGCCGTTCGCGCGGCCGAGCACCCCCTGGACGAGCGGACCGCCGGGCATTACCTGCTGGCCCTGCACCGCGCCGGCCGGACCGCGGACGCGATGGCGCACTACCGGCGGCTGCGGGAGCGGCTGGTGGCCGACCTCGGCACCGACCCTGGTGCCGAGCTGCAGGAGCTCCACCGGCGGATCCTGGCTGCCGATCCGGCGCTCGTCGTGGCCGCGGAGGCTTCCGTGCCTACGCCGCCTCGTCAGCTGCCTGCGGTACCCGCAACGTTTGTCGGCCGCGCTCACGAACTGGAGTGCCTCGACGCGGCCTTGGCCATTCCGAGGCCAGGCGGCGGCGTGGCCGTGGCGGCGATCGCCGGCGCCGGCGGGATCGGGAAAACCTGGCTGGCGCTGCACTGGGCCCGGCGCCGGCTGGACCGGTTCCCGGACGGGCAGCTGTTCGTGGACCTGCGGGGTTTCGGCCCGGACGAGCCGATGGAGCCGGCGGTCGCCGTGCGCGGCTTCCTCGCCGCCCTGGGCGTCGATCCCGCCGCGATGCCGGTCGACGACCACGCGCAGGCCGCGCTCTTCCGCAGTCTGGTTGCGGGCAAACGGATGCTGATCGTGCTGGACAACGCCGTCGACGCGGCCCGGACCGCCCCGCTGCTGCCCGGCGGCGAGTCGTGCACGGTGCTGGTGACCAGCCGCAACCGGTTGCCCGGCCTGCTCACCGGGCACGACGCGCGGCACCTGCCGCTGGACGTGCTGTCCGGCACCGAGTCCCGCGCCCTGCTGGCCGCGAAACTCGGCGCGGCCCGGACCGCGGCCGAGCCGGACCCGGTCGCCGCCCTTGCCGGGATGTGCGGCGGTTTCCCGCTGGCCCTGACCATCGTCGCCGGGCACGCCCAGACGCGGCCCCGCCTGCGGCTGGCCGCCCTCGCCACGGAACTGCGGGATCACGGCCTGAAGGCGCTGGACAGCGGCGACGCCATCGCGAGCCTGCCCACCGTGCTGTCCTGGTCCCACCGGTCCCTGACCTCCGGCCAGGTCACGCTCTTCGCCCTGCTGGGCATCGCTCCCGGGCCCGGCACCGGCCTGCCGGGCGCCGCTAGCCTGGCCGGGGAGTCCCTCGACGACACCAGGACACTCCTGCGCGCTCTGGAACAGGCGTCACTGGTCGATCCGGACGCAGACGGCCGCTACACGATGCACGACCTCGTCCGCCGCCACGCCGCCGAGACGGCCGAGACCCTGCCCGCGTCGTCACGAACGGCGGCCCTGCGCCGGATCGTGGACTTCTCCCTGCACACCGCCCACTCCGCCGACCGCCTCCTGAATCCGCACACACCCCTCGTGCGGCTCGGCCCGCCCACCCCCGGCACCCGGCCGCACCCGCTGCCCGACGTGCCCGCGGCGCTCGCCTGGCTGGACGTCGAACACCCCACGTTGCTGGCCGCCCAGCGGATCGCGGCCACCCACGGGTGGCACGCGATCGTGTGGCAGCTCGCGTGGACGTTGACGACCTACCACCTGCGCCGGGGGCTGCACCGCGACGCCTTCGCCGTGTGGCGGGCCGCGCTCGACGCCGCCGAGCACCTGCCCGATCCCGCGGCCCGCATCCGCGCCCGCCGGCTGTTCGGGTACAGCTGCTCGCGGCTGGACCGGCATGACACGGCGGTCGACCACCTGCTGCAGGCCCTCGCCGAAGCCGAACACCACCACGAGCGCGTCGAAGCGGCGCACACCCATCACCTGCTCACCCGGGTCCTGGGCCGCCTGGGGGAGCACCGGCGCGCGCTCGGGCACGCGGAGCAGGCGCTGGCGGAGTTCCGGGCGCTCGGCTTCCCGGTGTGGGAGGCGGAGTCGCTCAACGCCGCGGCCTGGTGCGCGGCGCTCACCGGCGACACCGACACGGCTCACGCCCGCAGCGAAGCCGCGCTGACCCTGTTCCGGCAGCACCGGGCCTGCGAAGGCGAAGCGTCCAGTTTGTACAGTTCCGGGTTCATCGCGCACCGCGACGGCCGCCACCGGCAGGCGATCCACTCCTACCGGCAGGCTCTCGCCCTGCTACGCGAGCTGGGCAACACCTACGGAGCAGCGGAGACCGCCGATCACCTCGGGCAGTCCTGCGCCGCGCTCGGTGAGCTCGAGCAGGCTCGCGCGGCGTGGCGGGAAGCCCGGAGGCTCTACCGGGAACTCGAGCGCCCGGACGCCGCCGACCGGGTGGATCGGCGGCTCGCCGGATTGCGGTCCGACCGCGATGGCGTGGTCGCCGTGCAGCGCACATGAGCGCTCCCGAGGCCGGGCTCAGCTGCGGTGGACCGGGTACGTGCAGCCGGACGCAGAGCGGAGCGCAGACAACCCCCTGGCGATAGCGCATGACGAGCGCGCCCTTTCCGCAGGGCGCCTCACGACGATTGGTCCGGCTCGGCGGCCGCGGACCAGCGAGCAGTCCGTTCTCGCCGCCGTCGTCGGCTCGGTGGCGTTTCACCGTGCTGCGTTGCTGCGCGAGGGGGCTCGACGAGGCCAGTGCCATCGCGATGGTCGACAACGTGCTTCTGACGGCGCTGGGCGTCGGCTGCCCGTGACTGCGGGGCGATACTGGCCGGGTGGACTTGACCGGATGGGTGCTGCGCGACGGGGTCCTCGCCCGGGCCGCCGGCCGCGTCCTGGTGATCGACGGGACGGTGTGGTTCGAACGGCCCCTTCTGCGGGCTTTGCCACTGATCCACCCGCGACGAGCGCCCGGTGCGGGCCCGCACGCCCTGCGCGCGCACGGCGTCGATGTGGATCGCCTCGACCGGCGCGAGGACCATCCCGGTGGCGTGATCGAGGGCTGGGCCACGCTGACCGCGGCGTGGCGCCACGGTGAGTTGCACACGCGCGCCCAAGATCCGATGCCGGCCACGGACGTCGAGCGGACCAGATGGACCAGCCCGCCCTGCTCGCCTCCCGCGGCCGGCTGGCCGGTCGTCCCCGTCGTGGGCTCCATGACGGTGGCCGACCTCCCTGCGCCTCCGCCGCGGCGGGAGGAATGGGCGGAGCTGACGATCACGCAGATCACGCAGTTCCATCCCCGGCCGGCGCAGCCGGTCTTGGTGGTGGCCGCAGAAGACCCCGAGCGTGCCGAGCGGGCTTTGCGTCCCCTCTTCGGTGCGGCTCTGTGCGTCGTCGCCAGCCGATATCGACGGCGCGACATCGACGCGGTGCAGGACCGGCTGCGGCAGGAGTTGTCGGCACGTCGCTGGCGGATGACCTCGACCGGCCGATCGGCGAGCGAAGAGGGACAGCCCATCGTGACGGCTCAGTTCGCCTGGATCGACCCCGAAGTCGCGCAGTGGGCGGCGACCGTGCCTGAGGGGCTGCTCGATGCGGATGTGTGGCTGACACCCACCACGCTGTGACGCGGTCGTCAGCCGAAGAACCGGCGGGCTGTCCTGGGTAGCCAGCGCAAGGCGACGACGATGATCTGTGCGGCGCCGACGATCGGGATGATGGCGTGGAACATCGGCGAGGACGACCATGACACGACGCTGAACACCGTGGACAGCAGCTGGGAGACTGCGGCGAGGCGACGCGTCCACGGCCGCGCCGTGGCCAGCTTCCACGCCAGCAGCGCGCACAGCACCAGCAGGACGCCGTGGAAAACCGCCGCGGAAGTCAGGGCGACGCCGGCCGACCGCGCGACCTCGGCCGGACCGAAACCGGGATGCTGGGCTGCTATCGGGTGGCCCAGGGTGCTCTGGTCGGCACCCATCACCACGGGGACGACCAGGTGGCTGATGGCCACCGCGGTCAGCAGTACCCGCGCCGATCGGACGGGGGCGGGGCCCCCGATGCCCTGGCAGGCCGTTCCATACCTAGCCTTCCTCACGGGGTTCTGCCGGACGACGCGCGCGTAGCCACCTGGGACCGGACCCAGGCCGGGACTGGCCCCCGGGTGCGTCGCCGCGTTGTGTCCAGGCCTGGTTGAGCCGGGTGATCAGGGCCAGCGCGGTGGCGACGTCCGCGTCCGGCCAGTCGCGGATGGTGTCCGCGAACACGGCGGCGCCGGCCTGGATGGTGGCGTCGATATCCGCGCGGCCGTCTTCGGTCTGCCGCACGAGAAACGTCCGGGAGTCGTGTGGATCGGGTTCCACGGTGAGCTGCCCCGCGCGCTCCAGCGCGGCGAGGTGGCGACTGGTCGCGGACGCGGTGAGACCGAGCTCGGCGGCGATCGTGCCCGGGCGGACGGGCCCGAGTGCGGCCACGGTCCCCAGCACCCGGACCCGGGTCAGGTCCAGGTGCCGGGAAATCCGGCGGCGGGCGCCCGAGTCCTGTCACGCGTAGTCGGCGAAGATCCGGCGTTCGGTGCCGTCGACGGTGATGGTGCCGCCGTGCGGGAGCATCCATTGCGGCCTGGTATGGCCGAAAGGAACGCCGACGCAGACGACTGCCTCCGGCTTGTAACGGCTCACCACCTCGACCACCGCATCACGTTGTTCGGCGCGTAGCCGTGTCCGGTCCTGGTGGCCCGGCCGGCGGATGAAATCGGACACCGGCGGCCGGGCCACCAGGACCGCCTCCACCGCGTCGAGAATTCCACGTTCGCCGAGCGAGCGGACGATCCATCCGACGTTGCGCGCGGGGAGGAGTTCCTCGGAGGTTTCGATGATGAGCACGCCACCCTGGAGGACTTGCGGCGGGAACGGGAATCGCCCTGCGGTCAGGATCCACTCGATCACCTCGAGGCAGCCGCCCCAGGCCTGGCCGGTCACCGATCGGGCCGGCCCGTGCCAACTCCAGGGCTCGGTTGTCTCGCGTTCGCCGAAGGAGTCCAAGGCGCGCGGATCGGCCCAGTCGATGCCGACGTCCTCGGACTCGCCCGGATCGGTGATCTCGAGTTGCCCACCGGTCAGCAGGGCCGCCCGCAGCGACCGGGCGTGGATGTCGTCCACGGCAGGTCCGGGACCGAGGTGGACCTGAGACGAGCCGCCGTAGAAGCTCGCGATGCCGTTTGCCCAGAGCCAGTGGTGCAGGTTGGTGTTGTCACTGGTCCCCAGGAACGGCTTGGGGTCCGCCCGGGCGAGGTCGGCGACCAGGTGCGGGATCACCGTGATCTGATCCTCGCCGCCGACGACGGCGAGGATCCCGCGGATCTGCGGGTCCGCGAAGGCGGCATTGATGTCCGCCGCGCGCGCCGCGGGTGTCGCTGCGACGTCCCGCGTCGTCGGGTACTCGACCGGGATGAGACCGGTCACCTCGGTGAGCCGACGCATCGCCTGCTCATGCACCTCGGGAAAGGCACCGGCGGCCGCAAACGACGGCGAGAGGACCGCAATGCGGTTTCCCGGCCGGGCCTTCGGAGGATGCACAAGATCAAGCGCCATGCTCGCGATCCAAACACCTCACCAGTGGGTGCGCAGCCCTTTCCCGCCGACCGCGGGGGACCGCATCACCGAAGCCCGGATGAACGGCCGGCTCGGTGAGGTGGACGGTCAGCCTGCACACCGCTACCGCCAAGCTCACCGACCTCGACCGCGCGATCGTGCGCGCCCGCGCCGGCGGGCCGGTCGGACGGCGCGCCAGGACGACTGCGGCAGTGCAATGCTCATCAGGCATGAGAGAACTGTTACGTCATGCACACAACATCGGCCGCAGAGCAGCCTCCGCAACAACGCTCGACCAATCGGGTGAGATCGACGGTCAAGGCACCCACAACAGCAGGATGAGCCGAGGTAGCGTCCCGGCAACGCCAGGCTGAGCCAGTCCGTGTCCGGCAGTGCTGGGCGCTGCCTCACGCGGGCGCGGGGAGGATGCCGAAGGCGGCCTGCGCTCGACGGGCCAGGTCGAGCAGCGCACGGTCCTGGCCGGGTGCGCCGTCGAACTCGATGCCGATCGGGAGGCCGTTGCCGCCCAGTCCGACCGGGATGCTGATGCCTGGCAGGCCTGCGCCGCTGGCGGGAACCGTGTTCTTCGCGAGGAACAGGTCATTGACCTCCGCACCCGCGACCGTGAACTTCTTCTGCTGGTCGATCCGTGGAGCGGGGCAGGGCGTCGTGGGGAAGACCAGCGCGTCGAACCCCTTTCGGGTGAACACCTCGGCGAACCTGCGCTGCAGCTCCGGGCGGTCGGCCGACAGCATCGCATCGTAGTCTGCTCGAGCCAGGAAACCCGTCCCGGTCGGCAGGACCAGGTGGCTCCACACCTCCCGGAGCTCCGGCTCGAGTTCGTCGTAGATCTGGTCGAAGGAAACCGGGAAGTCGTTGTCGTGGAGGAACTCCGACACCGCGTCTTTCGTCTCGCGGAAGAAGGTGCTCCACGTCATCCGGTCCGCGAGCGCGGAAAAGTCGTCGCCGAGGTCGATCTCGGCGATTTCGGCACCCGCGTCCCGCAAGCGCCGGAGTGCTTCCTTGAAATGGGTTTCCGTTTCCGGGTCGACCAGCTCGAGGTACTGCCTGGGCGCGTAGGCGAACCGCGCTCCCTTCAGATCGGAGCGAGCCGAAGGAGGAGGACCCATTTCCTTCGTGACGATCCGATCGATCAGCGCGCAGTCTTCGACGGTGCGCGCCAGGATGCCCGCCGTGTCGAGCGTTCGCGCGATCGGTGCGACCCCACCGCCCGGCCAGCGTCCCGTGGTCGGCTTGAAGCCCACTACGCCGCACAGGGACGCGGGCACCCTGATCGAACCGACCGTGTCACCGCCGAACGCGGCGGGCACGATCCGTGCGGACACCGCCGCCGCGGAGCCGCTCGAGGACCCTCCCGGAACGTGGTCGTGGCCGTAGGGGTTCTTCACCTGTCCGTAGCGCCGGTTGCTTCCGGTCAGCCCGAAGGACATTTCGACGAGGTTGTTCTTGCCGAAGACGATGCCGCCGGCGTCCTTGACCGCGCTCACCACCTCGGCGTCTTGACCCGGCTCGAAATCCGCCAGGGTTTTCACGCCCAGCGTGGTGCGCAGGCCACGCGTCGCGTAGCTGTCCTTCACCCCGAGCGGGACACCGAGGAGCGGGCCGTCGTGACCCGCGGCGCGCGCCTTGTCCGCGTCGGCGGCCGCGGCCAGCACGGCGGATTCGTCGATCGTGATGAACGAGTTCAGATCGGTGTTTTCCCGAGCCTGCCGGAGAAGCGCGGAAGTGTACGACTCGGACGTGATGTCGCCGTCGCGGATCGCGGCGGCCGCCGCCGCGACGCCGAGCTCGGCCGGTTTTCCGTCTGCCACGGGGTACCTCTCTAGTCCTGGGGAACGCTTGCGGTGAGGGCGGCGGGCACCGGGACGTCCAGCACACGCAGGAGGTTGACGACCTTGCGGTCCAGTTCCAGCCCGACGGACGTGATTTCGGGATTGCCGAAGCTGGCGAAGCGGCTGCTGGGCCGGTCGATGGAGAATCGTGTGACGCCGTTGTGGTCTTCGTGGATCGCCGTGCGCAAGGGGGCGTAGAGCATGACGGCCGGGTCGTGCCGGTACATGCGTTCGGCGATGGTGTGGTTTCCCATCAGGTAGGTGGCACAGGAGCCGCGATGGCCCGCGAGGCGCATGAGTCCCGCGACATCCGTGCTCCAGAACCGCAGGAACCCGTGCGGTGCGCTCTCCGCCGCGTCGGCGAGTACGGCGTCCCAGCTCACGTGCCCGGCGCGGAGTTGCGCCATCCGCTCGAGGTCCACCGCCGGCACGGCGGCCTCGTAGCGCGCCCGGAATTCGTCGAAGGGCGCCTGTGTGTCGATCGACCACCGGACCACCTCATGGCGGATCTCGGCGAAGTTCTGGGTGGGCATGGGCCGTCCTCTTTCACTCGAAGTACAACGATCGCTGTACTTGAACGTAGCAGGTGCGTCCGCGGAAGTAAAACGATCGATATACTTGGGTCATGGAGACGAGTGAAGCGACGGTCGGCGCTACCCGCGGGGGACGCGGGGCGCGAGAGCGCATCCTGCGCGCGGCAGTCGAGCTGTTCGCCAGTGAAGGCATCCACGCCACCGGCGTCGCCAAACTGACTGACCTCGCGCACGTGTCGACGCGGACCTTCTACCAGCACTTCCCCAGCAAGGAAGCCCTGGTCAGCGCGTACCTGCAGCGCATCGAGTCCGACGGGGCGATCCTCGGCGAAGCCGTTCTGGAGCGTCGCGACCTGAACGCCCGGGAGCGTCTCCTGCGACTATTCGCCGAACGCCCGGCCGGGTCACCCCCGGCGAAAGTCGTGCGCGGCTGCCCGATGCACAACGCTGCCGTCGAATCGGCCGGGACGCTGCCCGAAGCATCGGCAGCGGTCGAGCGGCACAAGCGTGAGTTCATCGCGCGCCTGGTCGAAACCGCCGCCGAGGCGGGCGCGCCCCGGCCCGAGGCGCTCGGACGACAGCTCGCCGTGCTGTTCGAGGGCGCCCGCGCGTTGTCCACCTCGCTCAACGACCTGCGCCCCCTTCAAGACGCCGAAGAGCTGGCGAAAACCCTGATCGAGGGCACGACCACGCCCGGGTGACATCGACCCCAGATCAGCTCGCGAAATAAGCGGCCTCGCGGCCGCCGGAGAGCTGTGCGCTCACCTGTCCGGCCGCCGGCTCGGGGGGCATATCTGCCGGTCAAGGCCTATCGCCTGTTTCCGGCCGGCGCGGTGTTGAACGTGGGTTCGTCGGTGGATCAGCCGCGGCGCGTGCCGCGAGTCCAGTGTCGAACGAACTGCCTCCGCCGTTAAGGCGAGTCGTGCACGCACGTCAGTCAGCTGATCTTCGCCGCCGATGATGTCCTCGACCGCGTGCACCAGCACGGCGATTTCCTCGCCCACTTTGAGGACACCAGGGCGCCGCTGCCGGTCCGGTAACGGCGCTCCGGCCGCGGTGGCTGGCGAGCGGCCGTGCGAGAACGTAGGGCTCGGCGGCAAACCGGGGGCGTTCTGCCGCCGAGCCGAACCGCTGTGATCGGGACGGTCGGGGGCCTCAGCATCAGACAAGAGGCCCGGTCGCGACCAGCCCCGTCACGATCGGACCTGGTAGTGATCGAGTCCGGCTTCGTTCTTGGCCTGCTGGCCTGATCGACGAAGAACGCCGGCTGCGCACGGCCGCCCCCACCAACGGCGGTCTGACGCCGGAGGAGCGCACCCGGCTCAAGGAGCTCGAACGACGGCTGGACGCGGCCGTCGAGCAACTGCACCGCCGTAAGCCCTCTCCGTCTTCGACGACGACTGACGCGGGCGGCGCTTGCCTGACCATCCGGCTGGCCGTCGCTAGTTCCACCGGGAATCTCTACACGTCACCCAGAGGGAAGTCTCCACCGGTCACCGGGTATGCCCACAACGTGTATCCAGCCCGACCGAACAGCCTTAGCGGGCGCCGCGAACGTCGTTTGCTGGTGGGATACTGGAACTCTTGGGTCGCCTCGGACCAGTGGTATCCGGTTTCGATCGTGACGTCGTAGGTGCCTGCTTGCAGCCTGTTCAACGTTGCCCGGTGTTCCGGTCGAATGCGGACGACGAGGTATGGCACGCTCTCGCCCGTAGCTACCCGTTCTCCGTAGTGGGATAGCGTGCAGACTGTCTCCTGGGAGCCTGCCCAGATCAGCAATCGTTGATCGCCCGAGGCAGACGGATACATGATCACCGAGCAGCCGTTAGCTTTGAACTCTGCCTCGGAGCGGGGGCGGCGCGAGGAATGCGGTGGAGCGGACATCGCACCCAGGCTCCGATCAAGTTTACTGCCGCGGTGTACCAGGAACCCGCCGGCGAAGACGCCCAACACGGCAATGGGGAAAACGACTAGCCAAGGGTTCATCGGCCCTCACGACTCCTGCCGAACTTCGCCTCACTCACGGTAGCGGTCCGTCGCCTGTCGGCCGGCTTGACCGGCCCGCCACTCGGCTATCCACCATGCGTTCGACACCATCGCCCGCGCGCTGCGCCCCGCCCTGGCCGGCCGCGCCTTCTTCTCCGACGAGGAGTTGGCGGGCTGGTGTGTATCTCTGGTCCGAAAGTTCTTGACCATTCAGGTTGCAGACGAGTTCCTTCCGTAAGTGCCATAGATTTGGTCCTCCGCATAAGGCGCCCTGGTTGTCATAGCCGCAACATCGGCGATGTTTCCAGCGATGAAAGAAGTGCGACTCGCAACCGAGTGCAAGAAATTCGGTTCCTCTCCTTGGCTTCATTGTTGACGTCATGTGTTTAATTGCGCGGAGACCATATCTGGTGTAGCTCGGGAGGGGTCCCGAGGCCGTAACGTCAGGTCCACATGACGGCGACCGGCGCCCCCATGGGACGCACTACGGGCGCTGGCAGCCTGGAACGTGCATTACAACTGACGTGGTGACATGAGCCCGGGCCTCGGTGCTGCAGTCTGAGGTCAAGGGATCGTGGCCGGGTTCGCGCGACCACAACCTGCCACCGAAGGTTGGCTCAATGGTGCTTGCGCCCGTCGCGATCCCGCTGCGCGGAGTGGCTCGAGAGAGCTCTGCAACGCCGGACGTCAGTGTGCCCTCCTCGCTTCTTTTCGTTTCAGCACGGGGAAATCTGGTGCACATGGAGCACGACGTGGCCATCGGTATCGACCCGCACAAGACCGGCTGGTACGCAGTCGTGATCGACAACCGACGCCAGCTGCTCGGGCGAACTCCGGGTGCGCGGCAAGCCGCGCCGGCTACCGTGAACTGGATCGTTCGGCCCGGCGATGGCCGGGATCCGCTGGGCGATCGAAGGCAGCAACGGACCGGGCCGGCCGCTGCCTCAGCGAGGATCGACGACATCACCGTCCTGGACGTGCCGTCCAAACTCAGCAGCCGGGTGCGTCAACTGGCCACCGGGCACGGTCGTAAGACCGACCAGGTTGACGCCGCTCGGTCGCGGTCGCCGCTCTCACCGGCGCCGACCGACAGCATTCACCGAGCTCGAGCTTGCGGGCCTGGAAGTGCTGCCGGGACTCACGCCACTCCGCCTCGGTAGGTTCCCGATATTCGGTTTCCGGGCGGATCGCCACTGTCAGTGCCCGACGTCGACCAGACCAGGCACCATCGTGTTTGCCTGGGTCATACCCCGAGGTCCTCCGTCAGGGGCAGGCACTCGGCGAGCAGGTCGACGACGTCGCGCCAGGCTCGCTGTGCGTGCTGTGGGTGGTAGCCGACGCCGGGGACCGTGGGGTGGTCGACCGGCGGGTGGTGGAAGGCGTGCAAGGCGCCGCCGTAGACCGTGAGGCGCCAGTCGACGCCCGCGGCCTGCATCTCGGCGGTGAACGCGTTCCGTTGCGCGGGTGGCATGATCGGGTCTTCCGACCCGACCCCGGCCCACACCGGGCAGCGAATGCGCGCCGCCTCGCCCGGTCGGCCCGTGGTGGTTGCGTTGACTGTCCCGATCGCGCGCAGGTTGACGCCGTCGCGCCCGAGTTCCAGCGCGATGGCGCCCCCGGTGCCGTAGCCGACGGCGGCAATCCGGTCGGGGTCGGTCCGCGGTTCGGTGCGCAACACGTCGAGCGCCGCGTGGCCGATGCCTCGCATCCGGTCGGGGTCGGCGAGCAGCGGCATGCACCGGGCCAGCATCTCCTCGGGGGCGCCGAGATAGCGCCCACCGTGAAGGTCGAAGGCCAGTGCTACATATCCCAGCTCGGCGAGAGCATCGGCCCTGCGGCGCTCGACGTCGCTGAGCCCCATGCCCTCTGGTCCGAGCAGCACCGCGGGCCGGCGCTCGACGCCGGCCGGGAGCGCGAGGTGCCCGATCATCGTCAAACCGTCGGCCGGGTACTCGACCGTACGCGTCGTAATCGTTGTCATGAGCCTGGACTGTAGTGATCGTCGAGCCCGGTCCGGCCGGTGTTCTGCTGCTGGCAGAACAGCCCGGGTCTCCCAATACGGCGAGGGTTCCCAAGAGCCGCCACAAACCCCGTCCCACGGCAGCACTATCGGATCACCTGCCGGCGGGGGGACGCGGGGGCCGATCCGGGTTGCTGAACACCGCGCACCGGCTCGGCATGGCGCTGGGGCTCGGCATCCTGGTCACGCCCGCCGCGACCGGGCAGATCGCCGCGCAGGTGGGCGCCGCGCTCGGCGGCCCGCGATCCTGCTCGCGCTCGGCGTGGTCGCCGCGCTGGTGACCACGCTTCCCACCCGCGCCGCGACACGCCGGCGAGTCGACGAAGCGGCCCTTGTCCGACCGCAAAGAAGCAACGCGAGTACCTCCCTCACCTACGACCTCTTACGGTGGCGAGATGAGCGCGAACCTGACCTTGAACAACGGCGTCGAGATGCCCGCGCGCTGGGTTTCGGTGTCTTCCAGACACCGCCGGCCGAGACCACGGCGGCGGTCGAAGCGGCGCTGCGCACGCGGCTACCGGCACATCGACACCGCGGCCGCCTACGCCGGGAAATGGGGCGTCGAGCAGATCGACCTGCTGATCCTGCATCAGGCGCTGCCGTCGCGATTCGACCTGACGCTGGACGCCTATCGAGCCCTCGAACAGCTCCTGGCCGACAGCCGGGTCCGCATCGCCGAGGCACACGGGAAGTCGCCGGGCCGGGTCATGCTCCGCTGGGGCCTGCAGCAAGGACGCTCGGTCATCCCGAAGCCGACCCGTCCGGAACGGATCGCGGAGAACTTCGCCGTGTTCGACTTCGACCTGACCGCCGGCGAGATCGCGGCCATCGACGCGCTCGACACCGGCGTGCGCGGCGGACCCGAGCCCGAGGCGATCACGTTGGAGACGTTCGGCCGGGAGATCCCGGAAGCCTGACCGTCCTCATTGGATAAAGACGGGTCCGCCAGGGATGAGCGGCACCGCTTGGCCTCGGCGTGAACACGGTCGTGGAGCTCCAGGTCGCCGAACATGGGGCGGGTCTTGCCGCGTCGCCCGGCCCCCTGCCATCCGGGTGAAGCCGGGGCCCGGGCCCTGCCGCGGCCCGGGGCGGGGGAGAAGACTGCGGAAACCGTTTCGCCCTTGGAGGGAGCGCCCATGTCCGCAGCTGCCGACGAAGCCTTGCTGTCCCTGTCCACCCTGGCCGGGCTTGCCGATCCGTACCCGGTCTACGCGAAGCTCCGCGAAGAGGCACCGGTCTTCCGCAGCGAGGTCTTCGGTGGCTGGGTGCTCAGCCGGTTCGCCGACTGCCAGCGGGTTCTCGCCGACGGTGAGATCTTCCTGGTGCTGGACGCGCGGTGGCGCGACCGGCACACGCCGGGCTGGCGCGACAATCCCGCGATGGCGCTGCTGGCCGCCCTCCTGCCGTGGAAGAACCCGCCGGAACACACGCGCGAGCGCCGCCTGCTCATGCGGGACTTCACCGTCCGGCGCGTCCAGGCGCTGGAGCCCGCGGTCCGCCGGGCCACCGACCGGCTGCTGGACCGCTTCGCCGACGCCACGGCGGACGGGACCGCCGTCGAGTTCGTCGGCACGGTGCTCTACCCGCTCGGGATGGCCGTGATCGGCGATCTGGTCGGCGTGCCCGAAGCCGACCACGACCGGCTCCGCCGCGTCACCGATCTGATCGGCAAGCAGGTCGACCCGGCGATGTCGGCGGACCTGCGCGCCGAGGTCGACGCGGCCGCCGTCGAATTCCGCGCCTACTTCACGGACCTGATCGCGCAGCGGCGCGCGGAACCCCGTGAAGATCTCACCTCCGCGCTGTTGGCCCGGCCCACCGCCGACGCGGAGCTGATGTCCGAGGAAGACGTGCTCAATTCACTCGTCGTGTTGTTCGGCGGCGGCTACGAGACCACCGCGGGTGCGCTGGGCAACGGGATCCACGCGCTGCTGACCCAAGCGGAGCAGTTCGCCCTGCTCGCGGGTGCGCCGAAGCTGGCGGCCGGGGCGGCCGAGGAGGTGCTGCGGTGGGACGGGGCCGCCCAGATGAGCCAGCGCGCGGCCGTCCGGCCGGCTGTGCTCGGCGGGGTGGAGATCCCGGCCGGGGACGTGATCGTGGTGCTCAACGGAGCGGCGAACCGTGACCCCGCGCGCTTCCCGGAGCCGGACCGGTTCGACATCACCCGGGACACCGGCGGGGGCCTGTTCTTCGGACACGGCCTGCACCTGTGCCTCGGCGCGGCACTGGCGCGACTCGAGATGACCGTGCTGCTCGAACAGCTCGGTAGCCGCTTTCCGGCGTTGCGGATCGAGGGTGAGGTGCGGCGCCGTCCGAATCCGGCGCTGCGCGGGATGGCGGCCCTGCCGCTCACCCGGTAACGCGGTGCCACGCCTGCGGTCGGACCTCGCCGCCGGACGTGACCGGTTGCCAGGTGCCGGCCGACTCCAGCGCTCGCGCGCGGGGGAGACGTTGCGCGGAGCTGTGGATCGCAGAACGGTCGTCCGACCCGTTGCTGCTGGTCCAGGCCGTGGCGGGCTTCGGCCGGCGGCGGGGGTGGACTGCCGGTGCCGGAAGCTCGTCGTAGGCTGGCCGGGTGACTGATTCGCATCGCAGCCAGTTGCAGGTGGTCCGGCTGCCGGGTCGTGGTGGGGTGGGGGTGATCGGCGATGTCGATCTGAGCACCCGCGAGATCTGGCAGCGCGCCCTGGAGGCGGCGACCGCGACCGGGTCGGCTACCCGGCTTGACCTGTCCCGGCTGTCGTTCATCGATGCCCGCGGCACCGCCATGCTGGTCGCCGCGGCGCCGCTCACGCTCGCCCACCCCCCGGCGATCCTCCGTAGGATGTTGACACTGCTGTACCCCGCCGCGCCGGCGCAGATCGCGATCGAAGAACTGGAAGTCTCATGAGCACGCCCGTCGAGACACGCGGTCGCGAGCCGTTCGTCCATCCGGCCCTCTTCTACCGGGACGCCGACGAGTACCTCGCCGGGACCGTCCCGTTCATCCGGTCCGGCTTGGCCGCGGGCGAGCCGGTCGCCGCCTCGGTCCCCGAGGCCAACCTCGCCCTGCTGCGCGCCGGACTCGGCGCCGACGCCGACCAGGTCCTGCTGATGGACATGGGCGTCGCCGGACGCAACCCCGGCCGGATCATCCCCGGGGTGCTGCGCGCCTTCGCCGACACCCACCCCGACCGGCACGTCCGCATCATCGGCGAACCGATCTGGCCGAGCCGCAGCGACGACGAGTACCCCGCCTGTGTCCAGCACGAAGCCCTGATCAACCTGGCGTTCACCGGCCGGGACGTCACCATCCTCTGTCCGTACGACACCCAGAACCTTCCCTCGGTGGTGCTGGCCGATGCCGAGGCGACCCATCCGCTGCTCATCGACGGCGACGGTGAGCGAGCCAGTACCGCCTACGACCCCGAGGCGATCATCTCCGGCTACAACCAGCCGCTCCCCGAACCCGCCGGTGCCGCCGAACTCACCGTCGATACCACCAATCTCGCCCAGGCCCGAAGCCTCGTCCGCACTCATGCCCACCGGGCGGGCCTGTCCGGGGACAGGGTCGCCGACGTGGAACTGGTGGTCACCGAACTGGTCACCAACAGCATCGACCACGGCGGCGGCGCCGGCCGGTTGCAGATCTGGACGGCCGACGGGCAGCTCGTGTGCCAGGTGCACGACCAGGGCACCCTGACCGACCCGCTGGCCGGGCGGCACCCGGTCCCACCGGATGCCCACCGCAACCGCGGCCTGCTGCTGGTCAACCACATGTCCGACCTGGTCCGCCGCCACACCGGCACCGCCGGCACCACCACCCGCGTCCACTTCCGGCTGTGACCGCGGGCCGGGTGGCCAGGGCAGGTGAGTGGTTTGTGCGGCGGTTCGCGGGGTACGCGCGCTTGGTGAGTGACATCGTCCCGGAAGGTCCGGCCCGTGCGTGGTAGTCACGCGGGCGGGACCACCGAGCCCTGGGTCATCGACCTGCGGGGGACCGATCCGTCCGCACTGGCCGGGGTTCGCCGGTGGACCGCCCGGACACTGCCGCACCTCGGCACCGACCACCTGAACGACGCGCTGGTGGTGATCAACGAACTGGTCGCCAACGCCTACCGCCACGGTGGTGGGCCGATTCGTGCCCGGATCACCGCTTTGACCACGCCGTGCCGGGTGGTCATCGAAGTCGACGACCACTCCTCGGTTCACCCGCTCGGTTCCCTACCCGGCCCGGGCGTCGACAGCGCATCCGGCCTCGGCGTTTCCCTGATCCAGGCGCTCACCGACACCTGGGGCGTGCACGAAAACCCGGACTCCGACGGCAAGACGGTCTGGGCGCGGCTTTCCTGCGGCAACCGGACCCGAGCACTCTGCGGCTGACAACGCTGTGCGGCGCGGTCTGCTGCCGGGCGTGAGCAGGTCACGTTGGCCGAACGGCCGTTTGCCCTCGGGAAGAGCGGGTATCACTGCTCGAACGGCTGATTGCGGAGGCTGAAATGGTGGTCCTGGTCATCGTTCTGCTGGTGTTGTGGCTGATCGCCGCAGTCATCGGGTTCGCGTTCAAGGGACTGATCTGGCTGGCTGTCGTGGGCATCGTGCTGTTCATCGGCACCGCTGCGATCGGCTTCGTCCGACGCAAGGCCCTCCGGCGTTGACGGGTTCGCCCGCGGGGGAGACCGGCCGGCCGCCGAGGCTCTCCTGCGGCCTCGGCCCCGTATCAGCGGCTCCTGAGCGCATTCGCATCCTGCACCAGCGCGCCGCCGGTCGCGGCGAGCTGCTTGCTGGAGGAACCCCGAGCGCCGCGGCACCGGCGCCCGCGGGAGCTGAACCGGTTCACGTGCTCCCGGATGACTGCAGCGGGACGCCACCGTTCACCGCGGCCGGCGAAATCGACGTATCCGACGACGCACGCCCTCAGCGAGGCACTCGCCGACGCGATCGTGCGGACGGCGCCACGGCTCGTCGCGGACCTCACCCCGACCGCGTTCCTCGCCTGCGCCGGCCTGTCCGTCCTCGTGGCCGCGCGCCACTTGGCCGGTGCGGGGATCCGGCTGGTCGTGGTGGCCGGGCGGTGAACGGAGGAAACCGATCGGGCGGCGTCACGCGTCCTGACGGTCGCCGGTCCGCAGCCACGCGAGGAGCGTCTCGTAGACGCCGGCGTCGGAGAGCAGGCTGAAGTGGTTGAGGCCGCCGAGCCAGACCAGGTCGGCTTCTTCGGTCAGGTCATCGGCTGTCACGGGTGGCACGAGGAGATCGCCGACGAGGCGGCCCCACGTGCTTCCTTCGGTGCGGGAGAGCGTGGCGGAGACGAACAGGCGGCGGACGCCGGCCCGGTGCGTGTGGGGCACGTAGCCGTGGGCGAGGTCTTGGATGCCGTCGCTGCGTGCCGAGAGGAGGCGGGTCAGGGGACTCGTCAGCGGTGACTTGCCGAGCAGTCCCGCGAGCTGGGCGACGCGTCGTTCCAGCGGCGCGCCGCGGTGCGGAGTGCCCAGGCACACCAGCCGGGTCACCCGGGAAAGCCACGGCGCGTCGCGTTCTTCTGCCTGGTACAGCGCACTACGGGCCACCAACCCACCCATCGAGTGTCCGATGAGGACGATGTCGGTGACGGGCACCGGCCACGCGGCGATCAACCGGGACAGCAGGGCGACGAGGTCGGTGCCGTTTTCGGAGATGTGCCGTCCCGAGTTGTACCGCAGGTACACGGGGCTGGCGCCGAGGTCATCCGCCAGGCGGGCGCCGAAGTCGACGGCCGCCGTGGTGCCGCGGAACCAGCAGCGTTCGGTTTCGACCAGGCCGTGGAGGAAGATCACGAGGCTGCCGGTCGTCTCGGGGAAGGCGCCGGCGAGGGACCGGCGGTCGAGACCGACCGGTCTTCGCGCGGACCGGACGGTCATCTCGCGGCCGGTCGTGGACAGGCTGGTGCCGAACATCCCGTGGGCGACGCCCGTGGCGTAGTGCCCGGGGGCGGATTCCAGGACCGAGGTGGCCCAGAAGTCCCGCGTGAGCAGGCCGGGCAGCTGCGCCGCCGCCCGGGCCAGTGCGCCCCAGCCGCCCATCGGCTCGGTCAGCGCCGAGGTTGCCGTCTTCGTCATTCTTGCTTCTTTCGTGCTTCGCCACCGCAGGACCGGCTGACCTCGGGCGGCGAATACCCGCCGGCAAGCCCGCTACGCCGAGAAAGCGGGGCGGCCGAGGTGACCTCCGACGCAGAACGGCCGACGCCGGTCCTGTCCAAAGCCGGTCCGCTACATGATCAACGGCATGAGTGAACGGACGATCGCGCTGGTGACCGGCGCGAACAAAGGAATCGGCTACGAGATCGCGGCGAGCCCGGGAACCCGAGGCCGGCGAATCGTGCGGGCGCGAGGGATCGACAACGCCGCGACACCGCAGTGGCGAAGCTGCGCGCGGCCGGGTCGGATGCGTTCGGCGTGCCGCTCGACGTCGACGACGACGCGAGTGCCGCCGCCGCCGCCGAGATCAGCCAGCCGAGTATGCCGAGTAGTGTGCATGACGATGCCGGCGGGGAATATCATCTGTCACCGGATGCGATGGGGGACTGTCGGGCATCTGCGGAGGCGATCGCGGTGAATCTGGCCACCGCCGTCGACCTCCCTTGGCTGGCGGCCGTCAAGGAGCACCCGTTGTGGTGGGTAGCCGGGGCAACAGTGGCGGTCGCCGTCAGAACTTCGGCCGCGAGATCCCGGAGGTCTGACGACGCCCCGCTCTGAGCAGTCCGGTTTCAGGTCACCACGATCTTGCCCGTGTTCTGCGGGAAGATCGGGTCGTTGTAGAAGAACTCGCCCTTCTTCGTGAAGGTGTGCTTGAAGGACTGTCCCGGCATCAGGGTGCCGCTGTCGAACTCGTACTCGAAGAACGAGACCGCGCCGTGGGCGAACGCGTTGCCCTGCGGGTTGACGAACGTGATCTCCGTGCCCACCGGGACCGTCAGGTTCTGCGGTGCCATCGCCGTCTGCGCCACCGTGTTCTCCGTTGCGCCGGGTGCTCCGGCGGTGGCGTCCCAGACCCGGCCCAAGGTGACCGTGTTCTTCGCCGCCGCCGCGGTGACGGCGGCCGCGCGGATCTGGTTGCGCTTCGACGGGGGAGTGGGCGCCGGTGCGGGAGCCACCTTGCCGCCGAGCTTGAACGCCCAGAGGTGGTCGCCCTTCGGGATGTCCGGGTAGGGCAGGCCGTTGCCGCCGGCGAACACCGCGAGGTACTGCTCGCCGTCGATCTCGTAGCTGATCGGGCTGGTGTGGACGCCGGCGCCGCACTGGAAGCGCCACAGTTCGCGTCCGTCGGTGTCGCTCATGGCCAGGAGGTTCCCGTCCGGGCCGCCTTGGAACATGACGCCGCCGTCGGTGGTCAGGATGCCGTTGCCGTGGGCCAGGGACCACTCGCTGTCCTTGCTCCACACCAGCTTGTTCGTGCGGGGGTCGACGGCGGCGAGTCCGCCGGCGAAGTACTCGCCGTACGGACGCGCGGTGTTGACCCGGCCGCCGATGGTGTTGGAGTAGGCGGAGTTGATGAGACCGTAGCCGACGTACACCCAGCCGGTGTTGGGGTTGAACGAGACGTGCGACCAGTCCGCGCCACCACCCGCGCCGGGGAAGATGATCGTCGCGCGGTCCCAGTGCGTCGCGAACAGGCCTCCGGTGGGGTAGAAGGGCACCGGGCGGGTCGAGTTGTCCAGCCGGGGCTCCTGCGGGACGAACGGGTCGCCCTCGGGGAACGGCTGGGTCGGCGACGTCTTGTGCCGGGGGTCCTGCGGCACCGGACGCTCGGTGACGCCTTGGATCGGCTTGCCGTTGGTGCGGTCGAGGATGTAGTACATCCCGACCTTGCTGCCGTAGACGACGACCTTGCGCAGCTTGCCGTCGATGCGCAGGTCGATCAGGACCGGCGCCATGACGTTGTCGTAGTCCCAGATGTCGTGGTGCACGGACTGGAAGTGCCAGCGCCGCTTGCCGGTCTTCGCGTCGATCGCGACGATCGTGTTGGCGAAGAGGTTGTCGCCGCCGCGCGTGGAGCCGTTGGTGCGCGGGTAGGGGTTGCCGAAGGTCCAGTAGACGAGCCCCAGTTCCGGATCGACCGCGGGATGGATCCACGGCACGGCGCCGCCGGTCTTCCAGGACTCGCCTTCCCACGTGTCGTGGCCGAACTCGCCCGGGCCGGGCACGGCCCAGAAGGTCCAGGCGATCTTGCCGGTGGCGGCGTCGAGGGCGTAGGCCCGGCCGCGGGCGCCGGCGGTGCTGCCCTGCATGCCGACGTAGATGAGCCCGTCGGAGTAGACGACCGCGCCGGCGAGACTGCCGATGCTGCCGCCGCACTGGCCGTTCGCCGGGTCGCACGGCTCGGGCGTGCCCTGCGACGCGTCTTCGGTCAGCAGCTGGGTCTTCCAGACGACCGCGCCGGTCCTCTGGTCGAGCGCGTACAGGAAGTTCGCGCCCGAGGTCGAGAACACCTTGCCCTGGCCCAGGGCCACGCCGCGCATGTTGGTCGTTTCCGTGCCGACGTTGGTCTTCCAGCGCACCGCACCGGTCCGGCCGTCGACGGCGAAGACGTTCTGCTGGGTGGTCTGGACGTAGAGGACGCCGTTCTGCGCGACGATCGTGCTCTGCTGGGCCCGCGACGTGTCCCCGCCTTCGAGGTTGACGTGCCAGGCGCCGCCGAGCCGGTTCACCGTCTGCCGGTTGATCTGGTGCAGCGGCGTGTGGTTCTGGTTGCCGAGGTCCCCGCCCACCTTGGTGAAGTCCCGCCCCGGCTTGCCGAACGCGTCCGGCTGGCGCGGGGTGTCCACCGTGGCCGCAGCGGCGGGACGGGCCCCGAGCACGGTCCCCGCCACGGCGGCTCCCGTCGCACCGGTCAGGAATTTGCGTCGATCCATGGGTTGAGCCCTCTCTTCGTTGAGGAAAGCGCGCGCTGCGACGAGATGATCCAAAGGAGTGGAAGGTCCATCTAGTGGTACTCTCGGACCGCTCGACGGTTGAGTTTAGAACCGGGTCGCGCGAGTCACAAGAGGATTCGCCTCTTGTTCGGCGCGCGCCGCGCGAGGTACTGTCGCGGAACGCTAGGCGGACCGATAGAACCGCTCTGCGGACCGTAGTTCCGTGACTCGAAGAGGAGTGCCGGTATGCCTTCTGCTGTGGAAACCGTTGTGGTGCAGGGAGACGAGCGCGTCCTCCCGTTGTGGTCGGAACCGGCGGTCGAGTGCTACGAGACCCGTCCTGAGATCACCGCGTACGCCGGCGAGAGCGGGCCGTGGCGGGCCCGCTGAGCCGGGCGGAGCTGTCCGACGCCCTGCTCCGCCTCGAGAAGCGCTACTGGGCTCACCACCCGTTCCACCTCCGGCTGCACGAAGGTGGCTGCACCCCGGCGGACCTGCGCCGGTGGGTGGCCAACCGCTGGTACTACCAGAAGTGCCTGCCGCAGAAGAACGCCGCGATCATCGCGGCGTGCCCGCTGCCCGAGGTCCGCCGCGCGTGGGTGGACCGCATCGTCTTCCACGACGGCGCGAACCCGGGTGAAGGCGGGATGGAACAGTGGCTGAGCCTGGCGGAAGCGGTGGGGCTGAGCAGGGCGGAGGTCCTCGACGAGCGGCACGTGCTGCCCGGCGTGCGGTTCGCCGTCGACGGGTACCTGCACTTCTGCCGCACCCAGCCGTGGATCGAAAGCGTCGCGGCCGCGTGCACCGAGCTGTTCTCACCGGGGCACATGACCGACCGCGTGAACGCGTGGCGGGAGCACTACGACTGGATCCGGCCGGAGGGCTTCGCCTATTTCGACCGCCGGATTCCCGCGGCCCGCGAAGACAGTGCCTTGACGCTGCGGCTCGTGCTCGACCACTGCGTCACCGCGGACCAGCAGGAAGCGGCGATCCGGGCGTTGAACTTCAAGTGCGACGTGCTCTGGGCCGTGCTCGACGCGGTGGACTACGCGGGGGCGTCATGACGGTGACCGCCGAGAGCCGCCTCGGGCTGCGCCGCGGCGTCCGGGTGGAGTTCGACGCCGTCCGCGGCCGCCCGGTGCTGCTGTTCCCCGAAGGGGTGCTGCTGCTCAACGAGACCGCGGTGGCCGTTCTGTCCCGGTGCGACACCCGCCGCTCGGTGACGGAGATCGTCGACGACCTCGCCACCGAGTACGCCGGCGTTTCCGCCGGCTCGGTGCTGCGGGCGCTGGCGGACTTCGAGAACCGCGGCCTGGTGGGCGAGGCGCCGGACGCCCGCCCGGCGACCGTCTCCCCGAAGTCGTCGGCGGTACCGGTGGAGCACCGCTCTCCGGTGCCCCTCGGCCTGCTCGCCGAACTCACCTACCGCTGTCCCCTGCAGTGCACGTACTGCTCGAACCCCCTCAACCTCGCCGGCTACCGGGACGAACTGGACACGGCCACCTGGCTGGACGTGCTCGCCCAGGCCCGGGACCTCGGCGTCCTGCAGCTGCACCTGTCCGGCGGCGAGCCCGGCCTGCGCCGCGACCTCGTCGACCTGGTCGCGGCCGCGCACCGGCTCGGCCTCTACACGAACCTGGTCACCAGCGGTATCTCGCTGAACGCGACGAGGATCGCCGGGCTCGCCGAGGCCGGTCTCGATCACTTCCAGCTGTCCCTCCAAGACGCCGAAGCGGCGCCCGCGGATCGGATCGCCGGGCGGGCGGCGCACGAGCGCAAGCTCGCCGTCGCCGACGCGGTCCGCGCCGCCGGGTTGCCGCTGACCATCAACGTGGTGCTGCACCGCGGCAACGTCGGGCACATCCCGGCGATCGCCGAGCTGGCGCATCGGCTCGGCGCGGACCGGCTGGAGCTGGCCCACACCCAGTTCTACGGGTGGGCGCTGCGCAATGGCGCCGCTCTCCTGCCCACGCGCGAGCAGGTCGACCAGGCCGCTCAGGACGTCGCCGGCGTCCGGGAGCGGTACGGCTACGAGATCGTGCACGTCGCCGCCGACTACTACGACCCGCGTCCCAAGCCGTGCAACTACGGCTGGGGTGCGCGGCAGCTGACCGTGACGCCCAACGGGCACGTGCTGCCGTGCTTGGCGGCGGAGACCTTGCCCAGGCTGGAAGTCCCGTCGGTGCGGTCGGACTCCCTCGAGCGGATCTGGTACGAGTCGCCGGCCTTCCGGAAGTTCCGGGGCACGGAGTGGCTGCCGGACCCGTGCGGGAGCTGCGCTCTGAAGGAAATCGACTTCGGGGGCTGCCGCTGCCAGGCTTACCAGCTGACCGGCGACGCGATGGTGACGGACCCCGTCTGCGACCTCTCGGAACACCACGACCTGGTGCTGGACAGCGTCGCAGGGCTGACGCCGGAGGCCGCCGTACCCCGGCGGATGTCATGAAGATCCGTTTCCTCGGCACGGCCGCCGGCGGGGGTGCGCCGCAGTGGAACTGCGGGTGCCGCGTCTGCGAGGCCGCTCGTGAAGCGGACGTCTCGCGAACCCAGGACGGCTTGGCCGTCAGCGGGGACGGCGACGCGTGGTACCTCGTCAACGCGTCCCCGGACCTGCGAGCGCAGCTGCCGGCCACCCCGGAGCTGCGTCCGCCCGCGGGCACCCGGGACGTCCCGATCCGCGGAGTTCTGTTCACCAGCGCCGAACTCGACCACACCCTGGGTCTGCTCGGCCTGCGTGAAGCAGCCGAACTGGACGTCTACGCGACCGCGTGGGTGCACGAAGCCCTCACGACCGCCTTCCCCCTGCAGACCGTCCTGTCCGGTTACACGCGGGTCCGGCGGCACGACATCCGGGACGGCGAACCGATCGAGCTGGCCGGTGGCCTCCGGGTGACGGCGACCGTCCTCAGCGCCAAACGCCCTCGGTACGCGAGTGCGCTGGAAGCGGGGGAATCGGTGTGCGCGTACCGGTTCGAGGCCGCCGACCGGTCCTTCGTCTACGCGCCCGGGCTCGCCGCCTGGAGCCCGGAGTTCGAGAAGGCGATCGCCGGTGCGGACGTCGTGGCCTTGGACGGCACCTTCCTCACCGAAGACGAGATGGGCGCGACCCGCCCGGCGTCGGGCATGGGCCACCTCGCCGTGCGCGAGCAGCTGCCGCTGATCCAGACCCACCCGGGGCCGCGGTACCTGTTCACCCACCTCAACAACACGAACCCGCTCGTTCTGCCGGACGCGCCGGCGCTGGCCGAAGTCACCGCCGCGGGTGCGGCCGTGGCGGCCGACGGCCTGCTGCTCGAGCTGTAGTTCCTCCTTCCCCCTCACAGACCCCGTGGCACCGCCGTGCCCGGAGAAAGGTCGGAACCACCATGAAGAGATCAACGACGTTGTTGACGATGTTCGGCAGCGCGGTGACCGCGGCGCTGACCACGGCCGCCGTCATCGGGATGCCCGCTTCGGCGAACGACGGGGGCCGGCAGGGCGCCCAGTCCCTCGGCAATCCCGACTACGGCGTCTGCCGCGGCCTCGACCCGCGCTGCTACCACGACTGGGGCAACTTCGACGTCAGCAAGGGCGTGAAGGTGCTCGTCTACTCGCGCACCGCCGGCCCGCGCCACGCGAACCTGGGGCCGGCGCTCGGCCCGGGCCTGAACCCGCCGCTGACCGCGGCGAACGTCGCGCAGAACGGGCTCATCGAGCTGGGCAGGAAGAACGGGTTCGCCGTCGACTGGACCGAAGACGTCACCCAGCTCGCCAGCCCGAGCACCCTGTTGAAGTACAACGCCGTGATCTTCATGAGCACCACCCGGGACGCGCTCGACGACGCGGCCCAGACTTCCCTGCGGCAGTACATCCGCGGCGGCGGTGGTTTCGTGGGGATCCACAACGCGTTCGGGACCGAGTACAACTGGCCGTGGTACGAGGGCCTGCTGGGCGGCGCGAACTACTACGACCACGGCCCCGCACAGCCTGGCGTGGTGCAGACGGTGGACCGCAACGACGTGTCCACGAAGGACCTGCCGAACCGGTGGGCCTTCACCGACGAGTGGTACAACCTGGTGCCGTTCCCCAGCAACGTGCGGTTCCTGGCGAAGGTGGACGAGAAGACGCTCGCGAAGGGCGTGGAGGGCTCGATGGGTCACCCGGGTCACGGGAACGACCACCCCGTCGCTTGGTGCCAGTACTACGACGGCGGCCGGTCCTGGGTGACCACGCTCGGCCACGAGAGCTGGGCGTTCACCAACACGTCCACTTCGGACGGCGCGGCGTACTTCCAGACGCTGGTCGCGAACGGCATCAAGTCCGCCGCCGGCGCGGCACCGTTCTGCCGCTGATCCCGCGGAAGCCGGACGCCCGGCCGGGTGGTTCCCGGCCGGGCGTCCAGGCGGCCGTCGGCTCAGCAGAGCACGTAGTGGATGCTGATCTGCGTCGAGGTCGTCCCCGACGGCGCGTTCAGCGTGAACGACCGGGACGCGCCCTTCGGGCCGATCGAGGCGCTGTCGCTCACCCCGCCGTTGCTCCAGTGCGAGCGGACGTACGGGCACCGGCCGTCGGCCTTGTCGTCGGTCACCTTCCCGCTCACGGTCGTGTAGTTGTTGCACCACGTCCCCGACGCGTGCCCTTCGGGGATCTGGACCGTCCAGTTCTCACAGGGAAGTGCCCGCGCCTGCGCGCTCTGGGACGGTCTCGCGACGTCCGTGGTGTTCACGGCCCCCGCCACAGGAGCGCCCAGCACCAGCAGCCCCGACGCGCCGATCGCCGCCGCGCCGACTGCCCCCCACTTCGGCAACCTCATCTCACCCTCCATTCGCATGGTCTTTCCGGACCAGGAGATCCGGGGGAGACTCTGGCACCTCGGCAACCGGTGGGAGGCCTCCTTCGAACTCGCTCGAAACACTCCCGGCGGGCCAGGCGTCCCCGGAGGTGAGCACGATGGCGGCGATGCCGAGTTCGGCCTGGTAGGAGGCGGCGCGTTTGGCGTAGCGGGTGGCCAGGTCACGGATATTGTTCGAGCCGGTTGAAGCAGCGTTCGACCACGTTGCGCTGCTTGGAGACCTCGGCATTGAACGCGGGTGGTCGCCCGCCGCGGGCGTCCTGGTCCAAGGCGGGCGACGCTGATGCCATCCTGCAGCGGCAGCATCACCTGCCGGTGATCCCGCCACCGTCGCCCACCGCCCTGCTGCGGCGGCAGCAGCGGCTCGAAACACTCCCGGCGGCTAGACGTCCCCGGAGGTGAGCACCGCCAGCCCGAGCGGGGTGATGAGGTGGGTCGCGAGGTTCTCGTGCCGGTCGGTCGTGATGAGCCCCGCGTCGCGCAGGACGTTCGTGTGGTGGCTGACGGTCGCCGGGGCGACCCCGGCCTGCCGGGCCAGCCGGCAGGTGGTCGCGCCGGTGACGGCGGAGCGCAGGATCGCGGCCCGCGTGGGTCCCAGCAGCGCGCCCACGTGGTCGCCGCCGTGCCGGCTCGCCAGGAGCCGCGCCCCGGCGTCGATCGGGAACACCAGGACCGGCGGCAGCCGCGGGTCGGCCAGCGCGACCGGGTGGTGCACCCCGAAGTAGCTGGGGATGAGCGCCAGCCCACGGCCTTTCAGGTGCAGGTCGCGCTCGACCGGGTAGTCGACGGTGAGCACCGGCGGCCGCCAGCTCGTGGCCGGGCCGAGCCAGCGCAGGAGGCTTTCCGGACCGTCCCGCAGGTACCGCTGGACGCCGCCGGCGCACGCGATGCGCGCGGCGTCGGCCATCACCGGGAGATCCGGTTCGAGCAGGGCCCCGAAGTACACGTGCAACGCCCGGCGCAGGTGCCGCACCGCGGCGGTCTTCCCGTCGGCGAGTTCGTCCAGCCACCTCGCGGCCGGTGCGTCGGCGGGCCGGATCCGGCCGATCTCCGCACGCATCCGCCGTCGGGGAGCGGACGACACCGCCTCGGCTCCTTCTCGAATGTCGCGCACTTCTTCGGCGGGAGTGAGGAAGTCCGGGAAGTAGGCCGCGTGGGGTGCCACCGTCGTCACCGTGTGCACGGCGAGCCGGACTGCTCGCCCTTCGCGCACGCGCTCACGAACCCGGCGGCGCCACAGGTTCAGCGGCAACCCGCCGTCGCCGTGCTGCAAGACCTGGGCGCTGCCGACGACCTCCCACAGGAGGTCGATCTCCGGTTTCAAGCGCGTCCGCGCGAGATCGGCATCGGTGAAGTGGATTCGCAACTGCGGCACGTCGTCCCCCCGGACCCTCTGTGACCACGAAGCACCTGTGTGTCCAGGTGTTCGCGGCCCGGCGCGCAAGTACCGGGCGGGCCCCGGCATCAGCCGATAGGAGTAGGCGGCACGGAAACGCCCGGCCGGGGAATCCATGGCCGGGCGTTTCGAGGCAACCGCTACAGCCCGAGGTAGATCTGCCGGACCAGCGGATCGTGCGCCAGCTCGGCGGAGCTGCCGGTCATCGCGATCCGCCCGTTCTCCATGACCACGCACGTCTCCGTGGCCTCGAACGTCAGCTTCGCGTTCTGCTCCACCAGCAGCAGTCCCAGTCCCGACGCGGACAGCCGCTGCAGCGTGCCGAGGATCTCCTCCACCAGCTTCGGCGACAGGCCCATCGACGGTTCGTCCAGCAGCACCAGCCGGGGCTCGGACATCAGGGCACGCCCGATGGCGAGCATCTGCTGCTGGCCCCCGGACAGCGCCCCCGCCAAGCGGTGTTGCATCTCGCCGAGGACCGGGAACATCTCGTAGACCTCGGCCAGCTTCTCCTGCGTCTTGCCCTTCCACGACCGCAGGTACGCGCCGAGCAGCAGGTTCTTCTCCACCGTCAGTCCGGTGAACACGTGCCGGCCTTCGGGGACGTAGCCGATGCCGTGGCGCACGATGTCCTTCGGCTTCACCTTGGTCAGGTCGTGGTCACCGAGGCGGAGCGTGCCCACCTTGCGGGGAACCAGCCCCATCAAGGCCTTCAACGTCGACGTCTTGCCGGCGCCGTTCGCCCCGATGATGCCCAGGCAGCGGCCGGCGCCGACGGTGAACGACACGGAGTTGACCGCCTGGACCCCGCCGTAGTGCACGGCGAGGTCCTCCACGACCAGGTCGCCTCGGGTCGAGGGGTTCACGGCAGCGCCTCCGTCTCCACGGCTTCCACGACCTCGGCCGTGCTGAACGAGTCGCCGAGGTAGGCCTCGATGACCTCCGGCCGGACAGCGACCTCCGCGGGCGTGCCTTCGGCGATCACCCGGCCGCTCGCCAGCACCGTGACCCGGTCGCACAGCGACATGACCAGGCCCATGTTGTGCTCGATCAGCACCACCGTCACGCCGCTGTCGCGAATGGACCGCACGATCTCCTGCAGCTGCCCGACCTCCTGGCCGTTGAGGCCCGCGGCGGGCTCGTCCAGCAGCAGCAGACTGGGCTCGGCCGCCATCGCCCGGGCCAGTTCGACCCGCCGCTGGATGCCGTACGGCAGCGAGCGAGGGGCGGCGTCGGCGAAGTCCGTCAGGCCGAAGCGATCCAGCAGCTCCGCCGCGGCGCGTCGCAGCCGCCGTTCGTGGCGCCAGATGCCGATCGGCCACACCACGTACTGCCACGCCGAGCGCATCGGCGTGCGGTCGAGGGCGACCAGGAGGTTCTCCTCGACCGTCATCTGCCCGAACAGCCGCAGGTTCTGGAACGTCCGCGACATGCCTTGCTGGGACAGCTGGTGCGGGCGTTGCCCGATCAGCTGCCTGCCGCTGAAGCTCGCCGTCCCGCCGCCGGTGGTGTAGATCCCGCTGATCACGTTGAACAGCGTGGTCTTCCCGGAGCCGTTGGGCCCGACGATGCCGCGGATCTCGCCGGGCGCGACCGACAGCGTCACGCCGTCGAGGGCCCGGAGACCCTTGAACTGCTTGGTGATCCCGGAGATCTCGAGGGAGCCGGCGGCCACCTCGCCGGTGGAGGGCTCGTACGGGCGGAACTCCCGCAAGACGCCCGCCTGCCGGTGCCGGCGGCGTTGCACCGCGGTCCGGATCCGCTGGGGGAGGCCGGCCAGTCCGGTGGGCGCGAACACGACCATCAGCACCACTACGGACCCGTAGCCGAGCTGCGCGTAGACGGAGAAGTCGACCAGCGCCTCGCGCACCAGGGAGAGCGCGACCGCGCCGATCACGCAGCCGACGATGCTCTGCCGTCCGCCGATGATGACCATCGCCAGCAGGAGGAACATGTTGGCCACGCTGAACGATTCGGGCGCGATGTAGTGGATCAGCCCGGCGTACAGGACACCCGCGGCACCACCGTAGACGCTGGCGGTGAGGAACGCCGTCATGCGCAGCAGCGACACCGGAGCGCCGACCGCGCCGGCGGCGAGCGAGTCGTCGCGCATCGCCCGCAGCCGCCGGCCGAGCGCGGTGCGGACGAGGAACACGGCGAACGCGATGGCGAGCCCGAAGACGATCAGCTCGAAGTAGTAGTACAGGTACTCGTTGGTCAGGTCGATGCCGAACAGCGGCGGGGCCGGGATCCCGTTGATGCCCGACGCGCCACCGGCGATCTGGGCGTTGGTGACCCAGTTGGTGAACGCCAACGCCAGGCCGAGGGTCACGATGCCGAGGTAGTGCGACTGGACCCGCAGGGCCGGGATGCCGACGAAGAGCCCGGCCAGCGCGGTGGCCAGCATCGCGAGCACGGCCGAAACCCAGAAGCCGAGCCCGGACGTCGTCGTGAAGATGGCCAGGGCGTAGGAGCCGATGCCGAAGAAGGCGACCTGGGCGAGGTTGATCTGCCCGGCCACGCCCATCGCGAGCCCGAGGCCGACGGCCAGGAGCGCGAACACCACCGCGATGTTGACGACGTGGATGCCGTAGGTGTCCAGCCCGTAGGGCAGGAACCAGGCGGCGACCGCGATCGCGGCGACGGAGATCACCTTGACCGCGGTGGATCTGGTACCCAGCAGCGTGCTCATGCCCGGTTCACCGTCCGTTCGCCGAAGAACCCGGTCGGCCGGATCATGATGATGACCGTGAAGGCCAGGAACACCACCAGGTCCGAATAGCCCTGGAACTGCCCGGAGGCGTACGAGTCGAGCAAGCCGATGGCGAGCCCGCCCGCGATCGCGCCGCCGATGTTGCCGAAGCCGCCGAGGATGGCCGCGGCGAATCCTTTGATGCCCAGGGTGCCGCCCAGGGTGGGGCTGACGTACAGCAGCGGGCCGACCAGCCCGCCGGCGAGGGCGGCGAGCCCCGCGCCGATCGCGAACGCGATGGCGTTGCTGCGCCCGACGTGGATGCCGACGGCCGTCGCGGCCTCGTGGTCCATGGCCACGGCCTGCATCGCGGCACCGCGCTTGGTGCGCTGCAGGAACAGCAGGAGCAGCACGGTGGCGACGGCGGCGATGCCGAGCACCACGAGGTTGTAGGTGCGGACGCGCACGCCGAACAGGTCGAGCGGTCCGGTCTCCACGGGGGTGGGCACCGCGTGCCCGGTCGCCCCCCAGATGATGGTGGCCAGCGCTTCCAGGACCACGCCGAAGCCGATCGTGCCGATCAGCATGAGGTCGAAGTCCTTGTTCTCCAAGGGCCGCAGGACTCGCTCCATGACCAGCGCGATGAGCCCGGTGACCACCATCGCGACCACGATCGCGAGGATGAACGGGAGCCGTGAAGACATGTAGAACGTCGAAGCCGCGTACGCGCCGACCATGACCACCTGGCCGTGGGCGAAGTTCACCAGGCCCATGGTGCGGTAGACGATCGAGAAGCCCATTGCGACGAGGGCGTAGACGGCGCCGAAACTGAGCCCGCCGACGAGCGTCTGGAGCAGAACTTGCATGGGGGGTCCTTTCACCGGCGGGGGCCGCGCGGAAACCGCGCGGTCCCCCGGGGGCGAGTCAGCTGGCGGGCGCCGGGACGAGCTTGCCGCCGGTGATGACACCGATCGCCGTGGCGTGGATGCCGACGCCGGTCTGGTCGAACGTGAACGTGCCGAGCAGGCCGGGGTACTTGGTGCCGCGGATGGCGTCGGCCAGCTGCTGGCCCGTGGCGCCGCCCGAGCTCTGGAGCGCGGTGAGGAAGATGCCGGCGCCGTCGTAGGCCTTGGCCCCGTGCAGTTCCGCGTCTTCCTTGTAGGCGGTCTTGTAGGCCTGGGCGAACTGGCGGGCAGCATCGCTGGTTTCGTTGCTGAGGTAGGGGCTGCTCACGACGGTGCCTTCGGCGTTGCTCGCCCCGGCCGTGGTCAGGTACACGGTCGTGCCCATCGGGGCGGCGCCGGCGATGGTCGCGGTGATGCCGAGTTCACGGGCCTGCTTGACGATCAGCCCCGCCTCGACCTCTTCGGTCCCGACGAACAGCACCTGCGGGTTCTTCTGCCGGATGGAGGTCAGCGCGGCGCTGAAGTCCTTCTGGTCGGTGGTGACGACCTGGTCGTCGACCGGCCGGACGCCGCGGCCGGCCAGTGCTTTGCCGAACGCGTCGTGTTCGCCCTTGCCGTACGAGCCGTTGTTCGTGATGAACGCGATGTTCTTCTGGCCCTTCTGGTCCACCAGGTACTTCGCGAGCGTCTCGTCGTAGGTCGTGCTCGTCGGCCCGTTCAGGAACTGGAACGGGCTCTTCACCGCGATGATGGCCGGCGACTGCCCGGAGGTGATGCTCGGGATCTTCGCCTGCTGCAGGACGGGCGACATCGCGACGGTGACCGCGCTCTCCGCGGTGCCGATCATCGCGATGTAGCCCTCGCTGGAGATCTTGCGCGCCAGGTTGGTGCCGACGGTCGGGTCGCCGGCGTCGTCGAAGACGTCGAGCTGGATCTTGCGGCCGTTGACCCCGCCCTTGGCGTTCCACTGGTCCACGGCCAGTTTCGCGCCCTTGTACTCCCACGCGCCCAGCGAGCTGAGCTGCCCGCTCTGCGCGTTGACCACCGCGATCTTGATCGGGCCGCTGGTGTCCGAAGGGGACGACGTGGAGCTGCCGGGAGCGCTGCAGGCGGCCGCGGCGCCCGCGGCCAGCAGGGTCACCGAGGCGAGCAGTCGTCTGATTCCGGGTCGGTGCATGGGGGACACTCCGTTGTGTGCGGTGGCGGTGGTCATTCGAAGACGCCTTGGTAGATGTCGTTGATGTTCCAGTGCCCGGGCGTCGGCACGGGCTCGTTGACCATGGGGACGTCGAGCACGGCGGGGCGCCGGTTCGCGATCGCCTCGCGCAGTGCGGCGGCGAAGTCCTCGGGGCGTTCGACGGTGTAGCCGTCGGCGCCGCAGGATCGGCCGAAGGCCGCGAAGTCGGGGGAGAAGGGGTTGCCGTCTTGGTCGCGGAACTCGCAGCCGAAGCTCTGGCCGAAGTTGTGGGCCTGCAGGTCCGCGATGGTGCCGTGGGCCCGGTTGTTCATCACCACGAACAGCACGGGCAGGCCCTGCTCCACAGCCAGGGGCACGGCGGGTAGCTGGGCGCTCATCCCGCCGTCGCCGACGAGCGCGACGACGACGCGGCCGGGCTGCGCCAGCTGCACGCCGACCGCGGCGGCCGGGCCGAAGCCCATCGTGGACGCGCCGCCCGGGGTGATGAACCGGCCCTCTTCGGGCAGCTCGTAGCACTGGGCGACGCCGTTCTTGTTCCAGCCGACGTCGGTGACGAGCACGGCGTCGGCAGGGAGCGTCGTGCGCAGATCCTCCAGGATCCGTTCGGGGCGCAGCGGGAAGTCGGTGCTGCGGCCGCGTTCCTGGCTCGCCGAGAAGAGGCCCGCGCGGACGGTACCGATCTGCTCGCGGATGTCGGTCCGCTCGACGGGCTCGGCCACCAGCTCCTTGACGGCGGCCGCGATCGCGGGCACCGCGTGGTTCACGTCGGCGACCGCGCCGATCTCGACGGGGTAGTTGCGGCCGATCTCGGCCGCGTCGAGGTCGATCTGGATCAGCCGGCCCGGCGGGAACGCCCAGGTGTACTCGGAGTTCCACGAGCTGGCGTCGGTCTCGGCGAACCGCGTCGCGAGGGCCAGGACGACGTCGGCCTTGCGGGTGTACTCGTTGGTCAGCTCGAGCCCCCAGAACCCCGTCATGCCCATGACCAGGGGGTGGCGGTCGGGCAGGGTGCCCTTGGCCATCAGGGAGTGGGCCACCGGGATGTCGAGGTGCTCGATCAGGTCGAGCAGGGCTGCTCGTCCTTCCGGCGAACGGAGACCGCCGCCGAGGTAGACGAGCGGGTGTTCGGCCCCGGCCAGCGCCTGCGCGATCCGCCGGGCATCGGCGTCGGACAGCGCGGGCTTCGCCGTGTGCGCGACGAGCGGGTACTCGACGAGCGGGACTTCGCGGGAGAAGTGATCCATCGGGACGCTGAGCAGCACGGCGCCGGGGCGGCCCGAGGTCGCCGTCCAGAACGCGCGCTCGGTGAACCGGGCGAGGTCCTCGGCGCGGTGCACCTGCCAGGCCCGCTTGACGAACGGGCGGTAGATGGCGGTCTGGTCGGCGTCGGCGTGCAGGTTGACTTCCTGGTGCGGGTGCCGGCCGTGGTAGTAGGACGGGATGTCGCCGGAGATGGTGATCAGCGGCACCGAGTCGAACGCCGCGGTGGCCACGCCGGTGACCGCGTTCATCATGCCGGGGCCGACGTGCACGAGCAGGACGCCGGGCTTGCCGGTGGCGCGGGCGTAGCCGTCGGCGGCGTGCGCGGCGGCCTGCTCGTGGCGGGCCATCACGAACTTGATGCGGCTGCGGCCCAAGGCGTCCAGGAAGGCGATGTTGGTGTGCCCGCACAGGCCGAAGACGTACTCGACGCCGTAGGACTCGAGCTGGCGGACGAGCGCGTCGGCGGCGGTGATGGTCGGGGCGGGGTGGCTCATCGAAGTCGAACTCCTCTTATCGCTCGGCGGTTTCGGTCACTGCTCGCCCCAGATGGACAGGTTGCGCAGCACGAGGGTCTTGACGACGGTGTAGTCGTCGATCATGGGAGCGGGGGATTCGCGGCCGAAGCCGGAGTCCTTCACCCCGCCGAAGGGCACGTGGTCGAGGCGGAAGTTCGACGAGCCGTTGACGATCAGGCCGCCGACCTGCAGCTCGCGCCACGCCGTGAAGATCGCGCCCACGTCCTGGGTGAAGATCCCGGCCTGGAGGCCGAACCGGCTGGCGTTGCACGAGGCGATCACGGTGTCGAGGTTGTCGAACGGCAGCACGGTGACCAGCGCGCCGAACACCTCCTCGACGACGACGGCGGCGTCCGGGGCGGGGTCGGCGACGATGGTGGGATGCAGCGTCGCGCCGTCGCGGGTACCGCCCAGCAGCACCCGCGCGCCCCCGGCCGCGGCTTCGGCGGTCCACTTCTCGACGCGGGCCGCGGCGGCCTCGTCGACCATCGAGCCGACGTCCGTGGCCGGGTCGAGCGGATCGCCGACGCGGAGGCCCTCGACCTCGGCCCGGAACGCGGTCAGGAAGCCGTCGAACCGGCTGCGGTGCACGTAGACGCGCTGGACGGAGATGCAGCTCTGGCCGGAGTTGCTGTAGCCGGTGCGGGCGCAGGTGCGCGCGGCGAGCGCGATGTCGGCGTCCGCGCACACCAGCGTCGCGGCGTTCCCGCCGAGTTCGAGCACCAGCCGTTTCGCTCCGGCGGCGCGGGCGACCGCGTTGCCCGTCTCGGCGCTGCCGGTGAAGCTGATGACGGCGACCTCGCGGGCCGCGCACAGCGCGGCGCCGACGTCTCCGCCGCCGTGCAGCAACTGCACCGCTTCCGGCGGCATGCCCGCCTCCAGCAGCAGGGCCACGACGGCGGCGGTGGTGGCCGGCGCCTGGGGCGGGGCCTTGACGAGGGTGGTGTTCCCCGCGGCGAAGGAGGCGCCGAGCTTGTGGGCGAGGAGGTTCGCCGGGGCGTTGAACGGGGTGATCGCGAGGGCCACCCCGGCCGGCGCGCGGTAGGTCAGGGCCGTGTTGCCGATCCCGCGCGCCCAGCCGGCGACCGGCAGGTTGTCGCCGCCGATGTGGCGGGTTTCGGCGGCGCAGACGGCGAAGGTGTCGGCGACGCGGTCGAGTTCGCCCCGGCCGTCCTTGAGCGGCTTCCCGAGCTCGAGGGCGATCAGGCGGGCGATGGCGTCGCGGTGCTCACCGGCCAGCCGGGAGGCGCGTTCGAGGATCGCCGCGCGGGTGGCCGGGGCCAGGCGTCCGACGGCGGGGGCGGACGCGGCGGCGTACCGGACCGCGCGGGCCACCTGGCCCTCGTCCGCCGTGAACGCCGTGGACACCACTTTTCGCCGGTGGGGACCGACGCGCCCGGCGGCCGATCCGTCGCGGGACCACTGCCCGGCGACGAACGCGGCGGCCTCCACCGGGGTTTCGGATTTCGCGGCTTCGAGGATCTGCTCCAGCACCGCCACACTCCCTTGTGAACCATCAAACGGCACATCTGGACCGCTGTGCGGACTCCGTGTAACGTACGGTCAGCTACCTGCCGGTGGCAAGAGCGGGATCCGAAACTGTTGCGAACTGGTCCGCCGGCCGGGGACCCGCAACGCGACGAAGGGGTGTGCGGCGATGAAGGCTGACGGGGCCGAGGAGCGAGAGGGCTCGTCCGGCGAAGGGGGTGTGCGCAGTGTCCAGCGCGCGCTCGACATCCTCGGGTTGCTGACCGACGACCGGCCCACCGTGACGATCTCCGACATCGTGAAGGCGACGGGTCTCGCGAAGACGACGGCGATCCGGCTGGCGCAGACGCTGGAGCTCAACGGGCTGCTGTGGGCGACCAGCAAGGGCTACATGGCCGGGCCCGGGCTGTGGCGGTGGGCGCACCTCGCGCGGCAGAGCTGGGAGCTGCCGGCGGAGATGATGCAGCTGATGCGCGAACTCGGCGACCGGCAACGGGAGACGGTGAACCTCTACGTGCGGCGGGACATGTACCGGGTTTGCGTGGCGCAGCAGGAAAGCCCGCAGCCGCTGCGACACGTCGTGCGCGTCGGTGACGAGCTTCCGCTGTGGGGTGGTGCATCGTCGAAAGTCTTGCTCCGCGACGCTTCTCCTGCTTTGCTGAAGAGGATCGCGCGCAGTTCCCCGGCCGGTGCCGACTACGCGGACAGTATCCACAAAGGACTGACCGAGGCGGCGGACCAGGGGTACGCGGTGAGTCACGGCGAACGCGAAGCGGGTCTGTCGGCCGTGGCGGTCCCCGTGCTCGGCAAGAACGGTGCTGTCGCCGCCGCGTTGTCGTTGAGCGGCCCCACCGTCCGGTTCTCCGAGGACCGGATCGCCGAGTTCGTCGCCGACCTCACCGAGTCCGCAACGCGGATGAGCGAGCGGGGATTCGACCATCCGTTCGCCGGCTGACTCCGGCCGGGCTCGTCGCCAGGTGCAAGGAGAGGGAATGACGAAACGACCGCTTCGCGGGATCCGGGTGCTCGACCTGACCAACGTCCTGGCCGGACCGTACTGCAGTTACCAGCTGATGCTGTTCGGCGCCGAGGTGGTCAAGGTCGAGCTGCCGGGTTCGGGCGACCTCGCCCGGAACCTGGGACCGGACGCGGCCCTGAACCGGGCCGGGATCGGCACGTCGTTCCTGGCGCAGAACGCGGGCAAGAAGTCGATCGAACTGAACCTCAAGGACCCCGGCCAGCGCGACCTGTTCCAGGACCTGGTCCGCGGCGCGGACGTCGTCCTGGAGAACTACCGGGCCGGGGTGCTCGACCGGCTCGGCTTCGGCTGGGAAAGCCTGCGCGCGCTGAATCCCGGCCTGGTGTACTGCGCCATTTCCGGATTCGGCCAGAGCGGGCCGATGAGCCAGGCCCCGGCCTACGACCAGATCATCCAAGGCCTCTCCGGCATGATGAGCGTGACCGGCACGCCGGACACCGCTCCGCTGCGCGTGGGGTTCCCGGTCTCCGACACCGTCGGCGGGTTGATGGCCGCCCTCGCCATCTCGGCCGCCCTGGTCGGCCGGGACCGCACCGGTGAAGGGTCCTTTCTGGACCTGTCGATGCTCGAGGCGTCCATTTCGGCCATGGGCTGGGCGGTCTCGAACTACGTCATCAGCGGCGTCCCGCCGGTCCCGATGGGGCGCGACAACGCGACGGCGGCGCCCTCGGGCACGTTCTTCGCCGCGGACGGCCCGCTGAACATCGCGGCGAACCGGCAGGAGCAGTTCGTCACCCTCTGCTCGCTGCTCGGGCGACCCGAACTCGCCACCGACCCCCGCTTCGCCGACCGCGAGGACCGCAAGGCCCACCGCGCGGACCTCGACGCCGAGCTGAACGAGGCCCTGGGCGCGCGGCCCGCGCTCGAATGGGAAAAGCTGCTGTCCGCCGCGGGGGTGCCGGCGGCCCGGATCCTCACCGTGCCCCAGGCGCTGGAGTCCGAACAGCTCGCCCATCGCGGGTTCTTCACGGAGCTGCCGTTTCCCGGCGGGTCCGAGCGCATCCTGCGCGCCAGCGGTAACGGCGTCCTGCTGGACGGCGAACCGCTGCGGCCGAGCGGACGACCGCCCCTGCTCGGCGAACACAACGACGAAGCCGTGCTGCTGGCCCGCCGGTGGAACGCCGACCCGCCCATCCCGCGGCCCGCTCCGGAACGGTCGTTGGCGCCCGTGGACAAGGACTGAAAATGGACACCGGAACGACTGCCGTGGCCGACTGGTGGGCGAACGCGATCTGCCGCATGGAACCGGGCGTGGTCGAGCTGCGCGGAATCCCGGTGCAGGAGCTGATCGGCTCCCACGGTTTCGTCGCCACGATCTGGCTGATGGTGCGGGGAACGAGCCCGTCGGCCCGGGAAGCGGCGTTGCTCGAAGCCGCGATGGTGGCGTCGGTGGACCACGGTCCCCAAGCACCGTCCATCGCGATCGCGCGGATGACGGCGACCTGCGGGGTGGGCTTGAACAACGCGATGGCGTCCGGGGTCAACGCGCTGGGCGACTCCCACGGCGGCGCCGGGCAACAGTGCGTCGAACTGCTGTCGGCGATCGTCGAGCGGGAAGCCGCCGGTGATTCCCTCGAAGCCGCGACCGAAGCCGCCGTGACGGACTTCCGCACGCACAGCCGCTACCTGCCCGGTTTCGGTCACCGCTTCCACCCGCGTGACCCACGCCGGGATCCCTTGCTGGGGCTGGTCGACGAGGCCGTCGCCGACGGGGTCGTGGCGGGGAACCACCTGCGCGCGGCGCGTGCGGTGGAGGACCTGCTGAACCGGGGCCGGGCCAAGCCGATTCCGATGAACATCGACGGCGCCACCGCGGTGATCTACGCCGAGCTGGGCTTTCCGCCGCCGCTCGCGCGGGGGTTGTTCGTGCTCAGCCGCAGCGTCGGAATCCTGGCCCACGCCTGGGAGGAGACGACGCAGGGCCGGCGGAACAAGGGCCCGATGCCGACGTCGATCCTGCCGACCGTGCTGCCGGCCCAGGCGTGACCGGCCACGCCGTCGATCTGCTCGTCCTCGGCTCCGGCGCGGCCGGCCTCGCGGCGGCCGTCGCCGGGGCCGCCGAGGGACTTTCGGTGCTGGTGCTGGAGAAGACGGAGTGGCTCGGTGGCACGAGCGCCTACTCGGCCGGAACGTCCTGGATCCCGGGACACCGGCGCCAGCCCGACCCGGCCGCCGACCTCGCGGAGGCACGCCGGTACCTCGATGCGCTCGTCGGCGACCGGGCGCCCCGCGAACTGCGGGAGTCCTACCTGCGCCACGGGCCCGAGGCGATCGAGTACTTCGAACGGCTCGGGCTCCGGTTCCGGCATTCGGCGGGCGTCGTCGACTACCACCCGGAACTGCCCGGCTCGGGAGTCGGCCGGGCGCTGGAACCGCACACGTTCGACGCCCGGCGGCTCGCCGGTTTCGGCCGGGTCCGGTGGCCGATCCCGGAGTTCGCGTTGTTCGGCGGGACGCTCATGGTCCGCCGGCGCGAGGCCGACCGGCTGCTGAAGGTGTTCGACGGCTCGGTTCGCGCGACGGCTCTGGCCCTCCGCCTCGGCGCGAGGTGGGTGTTCGATCGCCTCCGCCACCCTCGCGGGACACGCCTGACGATGGGCAACGCGCTCGTCGCCGCCCTCTACGACCAGCTCACGCGCCGCTCCGGCGACGTCTGGTTCACCGCGCGCACGACCGAGCTGACGACCGATGCCTCGGGCCGGGTGACGGGTGCGGTCGTGTCCCACCGAGGGCGGCTGGTGCACGTCACGGCTCGCCGCGGCGTCGTCCTCGCCGGCGGCGGGTTCCCGGCGAACCCGGAGCTGCGCGCCGAGCACCTGCCGTCGCCGACGCCGCAGTTCACGCCGGCCGCCGAAGGCGCCACGGGCGACACCATCGCGTTGGCCCGGTCGGTCGGCGGCGTCCTGGCCGAGCCGCGCGACGACAACGCGTTGTGGTTCCCGAGTTCGCTCGGGCGTCGAGCGAACGGTTCCACGGCGGTTTTCCCGCACATCTGGGACCGGGCCAAGCCGGGCATCGTGGCCGTGAACGCGGCAGGCCGGCGGTTCGTCGACGAGTCGGTGTCCTACCACCGTTTCGTCCGGGCGATGTACGCCGCGGCGGACGCGATCCCGGCGTGGCTGATCCTCGACGCGCACACGCTGAAGCGGTACGGGCTGGGCATGATCCGTCCCCACGTCCGCGAGGGTGTTCTCCGCCGGTACCTCGAGGACGGCTATCTCCACGTCGGGCAGACGGTCGAAGAACTCGCCGGGGCGATCCGCGTCGACCCGGACGGTCTGAAGAGGACGGTCGTTGCGGCGAACCACTCCGCCCGCACGGGGGTCGACGAGGAGCTCGGCAAGGGAGAGAGCCCCTACGGCCGTCAGTACGGTGATCAGGCGCACCGTCCCAACGTGAACCTCGGGGCCATCGAGAAGCCGCCGTTCTACGCGATCGCCGTGGTCCCCACCCCGTTGGCGACCGCGTTGGGTCTCCGCATCGACGCGAACGCCCAAGTCCTCGCCGGGGACGACAATCCGGTGCGAGGGTTGTACGCCTGCGGCAACGACGCGGCGTCGATGACCGCCTCGGAGTACCCCGGGGCGGGGTGCCAGATCGGAGCCGGGCTGGTCTTCGGTTACCTGGCCGCGCAGCGGGCCCGCTTGGAACGTTAGTGCGGCAAGGCTGCCCTGAATACTCTCGTCCGTGCCGCGCGGCCGAGTGTGCCCGCCGTCAGGTGTAGAAGGGGGAGGGGTGCGGCCGGGGACCGGGGCCGCCGGCGCGACCGCGGTGGTCGACGGGGGAACGGGGCACTGTGGAGCGGACGACTTGTTGCGTCGTGGGCGGCGGCCCGGCGGGCATGGTGCTGGGACTGCTGCTCGCAAGGGCCGGAGTCGAGGTCACGGTGCTGGAGAAGCACGAGGACTTCCTGCACGACTTCCGCGGCGACACCGTGCACCCGGCGACCCTGCAGCTGCTCGACGAGCTGGGGCTGGGGGAGCGGTTCGCGCGGCTGCCCCAGACCCGGATCACCGACGTGGTCCTGCCCGACGGAGACGGCGGCGTCCGGCGGATCGGTGATTTCGGTGCGTTGCGCAGGTGGGGAGTGCGGCATCCGTACGTGGCGATCGTTCCCCAGTGGGACCTGCTGAACCTGCTCGCCGACGCCGCGCGGGCGGAGCCGGCGTTCCGGCTCGAAATGGGGGCCGCGGTGACCTCGCTGATCCACGAGCGCGGCCGGGTCGCCGGGGTCCGCTACCGCACGAGCGGGCCCGGCGGCGGAGAGGCCGAAGGCGAGATCCGGGCCGACCTCACGGTGGCGGGCAACGGCCGGAATTCGGTACTGCCCGCGGCGGCCGGGTTGGGCGTGACCGAGTTCGACGTTCCGTTCGACACCTGGTGGTTCCGCCTCTCGCGTCGTGCAGGCGAGCAGGTCGACCAGCTGACCCGGCGGCCAGGCCGGGGACGGTTCGCGATCGTCATCCCCCGGGAGGGCTACTTCCAGATCGGCTATGTCGCCCGCAAGGGCACCGACAGCGGGCTGCGTGCTCGCGGCATCGCCGCGTTCCGGCGTGACGTGGCCGAACTCCTCCCGGAGTACGCCGACCGAGTCGGCGAGCTGGTCTCGATGGACGACGTCAAACTCCTCGATGTCCGGCTCAACCGGCTGCGCCGATGGCACGTCGAGGGCTTGCTGTGCATCGGGGACGCCGCGCACGCCATGTCGCCGGTCGGGGGCGTGGGCATCAACCTCGCCGTCCAGGACGCCGTCGCGACCGCGACCCTGCTGGCCGGGCGGCTACAGCGGGGTGCGGTGCGCGGGGCCGACCTCGCCAAGGTACGGCGGCGCCGGTTGCCGTCGCTGCTGCTGGTGCAAGCCCTGCAGCGGCTCATGCACACGGACCTCGCCGGCCCGATCGTGTCCGGGAGGCGAGCAGGCCCGCCGGGCTGGATCATGACCGCGGCGCGGTGGTTGCCGGTCGTGCGAACCTTCGCGGTGTATCTGATCGGCGTGGGGCTGCGACCGGAGCGAGCTCCGGCGTCCGCCCGGCGCGGCGTCACGCCGGAAGACCGGTTTGCCGCCTGACACAGGGAGAAGCCGTCAGGGTCGGAGTGTCGCCGGGCTGACCGCGTTGAGGTGGCGTCGGGTGGCTGAGAGGGCGAGGCGGGCGTGTTCGCTCGCGCCGACCTGGGCGACGAGCATGGCGCGGGGGATTTCCAGGGTGTACGGGATTCCGGGTGGGAGTGCGGCGAGGATGCCGGGCACGTCGAGCCCGCCTTCGCCGGGGAACAGGCGCTCGAAGCGGGCGGTGTAGATCAGCCCGGCGGTCGTGGCGGGGATTTCGCCGGGCGCGTCGCAGACGTGGGCGAAGTGGAACCACTCAGGCGGTAGCTCGCCGAGTTCGTCGATGCTGGAGCCGGAGCGGGCGAAGTGCAGCACGTCGATCAGGAGACCCGCGTTGGGCCGGCCGGCGGCGCGCAGGACGCGGACGGCCTCGGTCAGGTCGCCGGTTTCGGTCCAGGACGGGAACTCCAGGTCGAGGGACAGGCCGAGCGGACGGGCCAGGTCGCACAGCTCGGTGAAGTGGTCGACCTTGCGGACCGGATCGGGGTCGGGCAGTTGCGTGAGGACGTGCCGTGCGCCCAGCTCGGCGCCGGCTTCGAGGACGCGCAGGAAGTCGCGTGGCTTGTCGGCGGGGCCGATCCGGGCGAGCTCGATGTCGAGGACCTCGATCCCCGTGGCCGCCAGGCGTGCCTTCGTCGCGCGCATGAGCGCGGGATCGGTCGCCAGCGGGTAGTGCGGTTCCTCCCGGGTCACGCGGGTCAGGCGCAGGCCGACGTAGCGATAGCCGGCGTTCGCCGCCGCGGCCACGAGTTCGGGTGGGGACAGGCTCAGCGCGGTCAGGTGGGCCAGGGAGTAGTCGTGCCCGTGGTCGTGCGCGTCCGCCGTCTCCCGGAGAGCGCTCAGCCGGCTGCGGCGGTGCGCGGCCATGCGCACGGGGGTGTTGGCCGCGCCGTACCCGGCGTAGTCGTCGACGCGTTGCACCACTTCGAAGAACACCCGTGAGCCGACGATCTCGGTGTAGAAGTGGAGGTACTCGCCGTGCTCGTCGCGGTCGTAGAGGACGGAGTGCGCGCGCAGGGTGGCGAGCAGCTCGGCCGGCAGGGCGAGACGGGCGTCGAGGTCGTCGTAGTAGTTGTCCGGGATGCGCAGCACGCTTCCGCGGGCGGCCTTCGCGGCGGCGAAGATGTCGCGGGTGGTGAACGCGACGTGCTGGGGGTTGGGGACCGCGGGTGCCCAGTCGCCCCGGCGCAGTGGTGCGGTGTTGAGGGTGATCCGGACGTGGTGGGCCGGATCGCTCGCGGCCCGGCTGCGGATCAGTCCGAACGGCGCGGACAGCTCGACGGTGCGGTCCGGTTCGAGGCCGAGCACCGACCGGTAGAACAGCGAGCTCTGGTCGAAGTCGTCGACCGACTCGGTGAGTGAAACGTGGTCGGTCCCGGTCAGCAGGGCTGAAGGGATCGCGTTGCCGGTGGGGACGAAGTCGTCGGGCCAGCCGTCATTGCGGCAGAAGAAGATCTCCATGCCGTCGGGCGCGGCCACCGACGACAGGTCCGCCTCCTCGGGGCGGCGGGCCCGGGGCAGCACGGGCGCCAGGAGGCGCTCGGCCCGCCGGGCCGAACCGGCCGGGTCGCTGCTTTCCAGTGCCAGCGCGGAAATCATCGCCGTCCCCGGGGCGACCGTCCGTTGTGACCCGTGGTTCAGCAGGATCCTGGCCTCGCCCTGCTGCCACAGCTGGACGGGCTTGGAGCGGTGCTGCCCGGTGTGGGTGAACCCGAGCCTCGTCAGCGTGTGCGCCATCGCCGGGCCCGACACCTCGTCCACGGTGAGTTCGGTGAACACGTGCCCACCGAGCAGGGACGCCGGTGGAAGGCCGCTCATCACGACGGACTCCTGCATGGCGAGCAGCGAGCGCATCGCGTCGACGGCCGCGTGCCACGGGTCGGTCTGGCGGTAGACGTCGTTGAACACCTCGAGCGACAGCGGGCCCGCGTATCCGGTCGCGAGCACGTGGCCGGCGAAACCGGCGAGGTCGAACGAGCCCTGCCCGGGGAACGACCGGTGATGCCGGCTCCACTCCCGCACGTCCATGACGAGGGGCGGGGCGTCCGCGAGTTGCAGGTGGAAGATCTTCTCCGCGGGCACGACGCGGATTCCCGCGGGATCGCCGCCGCGGGAGAGCACGTGGAAGCTGTCCAGGCACAGACCCAGCGCGGGGTGGTCGGCACGGCGCACGATCCGCCAGGCGTGCTGGTAGGTGTTGACGAACCGGCCCCAGGCCAGTGCCTCGTAGGCGATCCGGAGCCCGCGGGCCGCGGCCTGGTCGGCGAGCAGGTGCAGCTGTTCGGCGGCGAGGTCGTCGTCGTCCACCGCGTCCGGTGACGTGGACGAGCAGACCAGCAAGGTTTCCGTGCCCAGTCGCTCGAGCACGTCGAACTTCCGCCCGGCGCGGCGGAGATTGGTGGCGAGCACGTCCGGCGCGACGGCCTCGAAGTCGTGGAACGGCTGGTACAGGTCGATCGACAGGCCGAGCCGGGCGCATTCCTGGCGTACCCGTCCCGGTGACCACGAGGACGTCACGAGGTCGTGTTCGAAGACTTCGATGCTGTGGAAGCCGGCCGCCGCGGCGGCGGACAGCTTGTCGTCGAGGGTGCCGGACAGGCAGGCCGTCGCGATGCCGAGGCGTCGTCGCGCGCCGGCGGTGCCGGAATCGGAAGACGAGGTCGCGCCGGGGCGCTCGACGGTGAGCATGGGCAGCCACCCTTCCTTGCGTGGTGAGGGAGTCGAAGTGACGCAGCATCCGCTCGACGTCCGGCTCGAGACCGGTGAACACGATGGCGTCGACCGCGGCCGGCGCTGCCGCGTCGGGGGAGGGCATCGAGGTGGGCCGGCACGAGCTGCTTGACCGGGTACGTGATGTCGAGCCCGTCGAACCCGGCCGGCCGGGCCGCGGCCACGACCTCACCGACCTCGCCGACCGGAACGTCGAGTTCGTTCAGGTCCAGCAGGCGGTACTGGTGGGCCGGCCCCAGCTTCCCGGCTTCACGCTCGTGCAGCGCCTGGCCCAGCGAGGTGCCGGCACCCGAACCGATGAGCCCGATGAGGAAACGGCCGTCCCGAGCTGTCACGCGGCCTCCTTGCCCGTGAACGTACTGGGTAGTTACTTATACGCTCCGGGGTCGGATTAGGGAAGGGTGTGGCGGCGGTAAGCGCTCAACCCGTTGCGGGCCAAGGAGGTCCGGTCGTCTCGCCGACTCCGCCGCGCGCGCCGGGCGACGCTCGCCGGCGTCGTCCCGGACGGCCTCCCGGCGCGTTGGGGCGATCGGGTGTATTGCGCCCGGGTGGGGCTTCGTCCTAGGGTTCGTCCCGTAAGGTGGTTCGTCAGGTCCGCCTAGCGGACCTTCGCCGAGTTGGGAGAGGCGGCGTCTCGACCGCCGGCCGGAAGCCGGTCATCGCTGCCATCGCCGGCGTGGCAGCGACCTTCCGCCGTGGGGACGGGGTGCCGGCGTGACGTATCCACAAAGGATCTTTCGGCGAGTCCTGCACCCGCACGTTCAGCACCCGGGGGGCGAGTACTTCTTCGACGCTCCAGCCGGCCCCCGGTCCATCGGCGAGATCGAGGTGTACCGAGATGCGCGTTTTCCTTGTCGTCGCGGCTCTTCTGGCCGGCATGGTGACCGGCCCGGCCGCGGCCACCGAACCGGCGCCCGCGAGCCCGTCGGCCGTGCCTTCGCCGGTGGTCACCGGCCCGATCCCGGCGAAGGCGAAACCCGGCGATCCCTCCCGCGACTACCCCTTCTTCGCCACCGACCAGAACCTCCGGGCGTACGGGTATGTCGAAGAGGAGTACTTCGTCGAAGGCACCGCCAACCGCTACACGACCCCGGACGGCGCCACGGGCACGGTTGTCGACGGCGGGCACGGGTACCGGACGAGGATCGTGGTCCGGCGCCCGGTCTCACCGAAGAAGTTCAACGGCACCGCCGTCGTCGAGTGGTACAACGTGACCAACACGTTCGACTACGAGGTCGTGTGGAGCCGCTCGTTCCGGCACCTGCTGGAAGCGGGCTACGTCTGGGTCGGCGTCAGTGCGCAGGGCACGGGTGTCCACTCCCCGCGCGGGCTCAAGGCGTGGAGCCCTGACCGGTACGGCTCGCTCGACCTGACCGACGGCGGCACGGTCACCGACGACGCGCTGTCCTACGACGTGTTCAGCCAGGCCGCCCAGGCTCTGCGGCACCCACGCGGCGTGAACCCGGTGCCGGGACTCGACGTGCGGACGTTGATCGCGACCGGCCAGTCGCAGTCGGCGTCCCGGCTGACCACGTACGCGAACTCCGTCCACCCGATCGCACCGGTGTACGACGCCATCGCGATCGTCGACGGCGGCGTCGCGGTGCGGCCGGACCTGGCCACCAAGGTGTTCAAGACCGCCGGCGAGTACGACGTGCTCGCCGGCCAGGCCGCTCGGCGCCAGCCGGACACCGACCGGTTCGTCTACTGGGAGATCGCGGGCGCGTCCCACTCCGACCGGCACGCCTACCTGGTGAACAACCCGATCCGGCTCCGCGACGCGGGAGTGTCGGGCCTGCCGGCCGGGCCGACGGCGCCCTGTGTGGCGCCGGCCCGCAGCAACGTGCCCTACGAGTACGTGCTCGACGCGATGTTCGACCACATCCTCCGCTGGGTCGCCCGCGGTACCCGGCCACCCGCCGCCCCGCGGATCGAGGTGACCGACACCTCGACCAGGCCGGCCACGGCGAACCGGGACGCCTACCAGATCATCGAGGGCGGCATCCGGCTCGCCGCGGTCGCCGCGCCGACCGAACGCAACACGGGCTGGAACACCGGCCTCACGCCCGACCGCGACAGCGCCTGCGCGCAGGGCGGCACCTGGATCCCGTTCGACGACACCACCTTGCGCGAGCTCTACCCGACCCACGCACAGTACGTCCGCGCGGTCCGCCAGGTCACGACCCAGAACGTCCGTGACGGCTTCCTCGTCCAGGCGGACGCCGACGCCACCATCCGCGCCGCCGAGAGGGCCGATGTGCCATGAGCCGCCGCAAGTACGGCCTCGGGCTGGCGATCCTCCTCGGGGTTGCCGGCGTCACGACGACTCCGGCCGCGGCCGGACCGACGGGTCCCGTCGCCGTGACCGGTCCGGTCCCGGTCACGGCCACTTCCCACCCGTTCAACACGTCCACTGTGGACTTGGCCGGGCACGGGTACGTCGAGCAGGAGTTCTTCCTCCGGGGGAAGGCCAATGTCTACGACTACGACGCCGCCGGCCGGGTCGTCGTCACCAGGAGCGGCGCCCCGTACGAGAACCGGATCATCGTGCGCCGCCCGGCGGACCGGCGCGACTTCAACGGCACGGTCGTGGTCGAGCTGATGAACATGACCAACCGCTGGGACCTGGACCGCATGTGGCTGACTTCCCACGACCAGTACCTGCGCGACGGTACCGCCTACGTCGGTGTCACCAGCGCACCGACCACAGTGGACGCGCTGCGGGCGTTCGACCCGCAACGCTACGCGGTGCTCTCCTGGGCCGATCCCACGCCGCCGGGTCAGCGGTGCGCCGGTACGGCGCTGAACTCCACGGCCACCACCGAGGGCGGTCTGATCTGGGACATCTTCACCCAGGTCGGCGCCGTGCTGAAAGGTCGCGACCGGGCCAACCCGATGGGCGGCTTGGACGTGCGGAAGGTGTACGCCACCGGCTATTCGCAGTCCGGCGCCTACCTGATCCGGTACCTCAACGCCATTCACCCGCGCGCCCAGGTCTACGACGGGTTCCTGGTCGGAGCCGCCGCGGGCGGACCCCGCCCCCTGGGCAAGTGCTCGGTCCCCGTTCCGGTGGCCGACCCCCGCAACGTCGTCCGTCCGACCGCGCAGCCGGTGATCCGAATCCAGACCGAGACCGACTTCTACTCCGACGGCGGCTATTCCCGCCGCCCGGACGCCGACTCGCGCGAGGACCGGTACCGGCTCTACGAGGTTCCCGGTTCCGCCCACGCGTACTCCTACACCGCCGGCTTCGCCCCGTCGCCGGAGGATCTGGCCAGAGCCGGGTTCACCTACAGCTACTACAACTGCACCGATCCCGGCCTGAGCACGGACTTCCCGGTGCACTACCTGTTCAACGCCGCCCAGGCGCAGCTGGATCGCTGGGCCCGGCACGGAACCGCGCCACCGCGGGCGGACCGGATCCGGGTCGACGCCGGCGGCCGGACCGTCACCGACCGGTTCGGCAACGCGCTCGGCGGTGTCCGCACCCCGTGGCTCGACGTCCCGATCGCGACCTACTACCCGACGAGCAGTCCGGCGGCGACCTGCGGCCTGCAGGGTCATCGGCTTCCCTTCGACCCGGCGCGGCTGAAGCTCGTCTACCCCGACCACGGCGCCTACGTCCGTCCGTTCACCGCCGAGACGGAACGCCTCGTCGACCAGGGCTGGCTGACGCGTCCGGACGCCGACGCGATCATCAACGTGGCGGCGAGCTCCAGCGTCCCCGGCTGACCCGGCAGCGGCGTCGGCGGCTGCGCCTGGCTGACGCGGCCGCCGGCGGCGGGGGACCGCGGCGCGGTCGTCCGCGCTCAGGCGGACGAGAATCGGCAGGTCCTCACCTGCGGCCGCGTCCGGGAGCGGGCCGACCAAGCCCGGCGCCTCGCCTCTCGCCGGCGAACGTCCTCCGCGCCCCACGCGGAAGCCGAGGACGCCCGGCGAGGGGCCGGCCACCTCGGGGAGGGCGCTGAGGCGAGCCGGCCGCCGAAAGGGGCAACTGGTACTTGACAAGCCCGCGGACGCCCTTCAGTCTCTCTAATTAACCGTACGGTACATACCTAACCGGTTAGTTCATTGGACTGCAAGGGCGCACCCGTGGAGGAGATTGACGTGACCGATCGTCCGGAGGGCGCGCCGAGCGCCCCGCCCGCGGGCAAGCCCGCCAAGGCGGCCTTGGCCGCGTGGATCGGCAGTGCGCTCGAGTACTACGACTTCTTCATCTACGGCACGGCGGCCGCGCTGGTCTTCAACAAGATCTTCTTCCCGGCCTCGTCGCCGGCGACCGGCACGCTGCTGGCGCTGTCGACCTTCGGGGTCGGCTACGTGTCGCGGCCGCTCGGGGCGCTGCTGCTGGGGCACCTCGGTGACAAGTTCGGCCGCAAGCGCGTCCTGCTGGCCACCCTGCTGCTGATGGGGCTGTCCACCGTGCTCGTCGGCTGCCTGCCGGGCTACGGCTCGCTGGGTGTGGCCGCGCCGATCCTGCTGGTCGTGCTGCGGTTGCTGCAGGGCCTGTCCGCCGGCGGTGAGCAGGCCAGCGCGAACTCCATGAGCCTCGAGCACGCCCCGGAACACCGGCGTGCCTACTACACGAGCTTCACCCTCAGTGGCACGCAAGCCGGGCAGATCCTGGCCACGGCCGTCTTCCTGCCGGTGGCCGCGCTGCCGCAGGAGGAGCTGCTGTCCTGGGGCTGGCGGGTCCCGTTCTGGCTCAGCGCCGTCGTGGTGCTGGTGGGTTACTACATCCGCCGTTCGCTGGAAGAGACGCCGGTGTTCCAGGAGGAGGTCGCGAGCGGCGAGGTCGCGAAGCTCCCCTTGGCCGTCCTGTTGCGGGACCATTGGGCCGACGTCCTGCGCGTGGTCGTGGCCGCGTTGATCGCTTCCGTGAGCACGATCTTCACCGTTTACGCGCTCAGCTACGCCGTGAACACGGTGGGGCTGAGCAGGACGCCCATGCTGTGGGTCGGCGTGCTGGCCAACGTCGCCGCCGTCGTCTCGATCCCGTTGTGGGCGAAGTTCTCCGACCGCTTCGGGCGCAAGCGGATCTTCATGGCCGGTTCGCTGGGCTGCGCCATCCTGATCTTCGCGTACCTCGGTGCCATCGCGGCCGGCAGCTACCTGTGGATCTTCGTCGTCGGCATCGGGATGTTCGGGATCGTCTACACCGCCACGAGTGCCGTGTGGCCGTCGTTCTACGGCGAGATGTTCCCCGCCCGGGTGCGCTTGTCGGGCACCGCGATCGGGACGCAGATCGGGTTCGCGATCAGCGGTTTCCTGCCCACGATCGCGGTCGGGATCACCGGGACGGGCCGGGGCGCGTGGCTGGGCGTCGCCGTCTTCACCGCCGCGCTGTGCCTGGTGAACGTGATCGCCGTGGCCACCGGGAAGGAGACCTACCGGGTGCCCACCGCGCGGCTCGGGCTCAAGGAGCCGGCACCGGACCGGAGCGAGGCCGGCGTCCCGCGGTGAGCGCGTTCGAGGTCTACGCGCTGTGCTACGGCCGGCGGACGGGGTACCGCGGTGAGCACTTCCTGGGGTACGGCCGGGATTCCGCGGAACCCCATCCCACCGCCTACTACGTCTGGCTGGCGGTCTCGCCGGAGCACACGGTGGTCGTCGACGCCGGCATCCGGCCGGGGAGGGCGCGGCAGCTGGACGGGCTCGACTACGTGGATCCCGTCCAGCTGCTCGTGGAGTTCGGCGTCGACCCGGAGGCGGTCGGGCACGTCGTCCTGACCCACCTGCATTACGACCACTGCGGCACGGTGGCCGGGTTCCCCGCCGCGCGGTTCGTGGTCCAGCAGTCCGAACTGGACTACTGGACCGGCCCGTGGGCCAAGCGGATCGAACGGGAACGGTGGCTGCTCGACGAAGCAGCCCTCGAGCACGTGCGGGCCGGGGCGGCCGACCTGGTCGACGGCGACGCCGAGGTCGTGCCCGGCTTGAGCGTCCACCTCGTCGGCGGCCACACCGCCGGGATGCAGGTCGTCCGCGTCGAAGCCGACGGCGGCGCGGTCGTGCTGGCTTCGGACGCCAGTCACTTCCACGAGAACATCGAGGACGACCGGCCGGCGCCGCTGCTGCACTCGATGACCGGGGTGTACGGCGCCTTCGACCGGGTCAAGGAGCTGGCCGGCGCCGGCTTGGTCATCCCGGGCCACGACCCGGAAGTCCTTGCGCGGTACCCGCCGGTCGCCGACCGGATCGTGCGGATCGCGTGACGTCAGCGCGTCGTCAGGTAGCTGACGAGCATGTCGGCGACCATGCGCCGGTGGTGGTCGCGGTACGCGGGATCGAGCATGTCGCGGTCGAAGATCGCGTTGAACGTGTGGCGGTTCGCCGTGCGGAACACGCAGAACGCGCTGATGGCCATGTGCACGTCGAGGGCGTCGACGTCGTCGCGGAACTGCCCGGCTTCGCGGCCGCGGGCGAGGATGCGGGTGAGCACGTCGAGCGCCGGGTTGGCCAGGTTGGACAGCGCCGTCGACCGGGCGATGTGCTCGGCGCGGTGGATGTTCTCGATGCTGACCAGCCGCACGAAGTCCGGGTGGGACTCGTGGTGGTCGAACGTGAGCCCGGCGAGCTGCCGGATCGCCTCGGCGGGGTCGAGGTGGTCGACGTCGAGGTTCTGCTCGAGCGAGCGGATGACCGTGTAGGCGCGTTCGAGCACCTCGACGAACAGCTGGTCCTTGTTGGTGAAGTAGTAGTAGATCATCCGCTTGGTGGTGCGGGTCTTCGCGGCGATCTCGTCGACGCGGGCACCGTCGAAACCCTTTTCGGCGAACTCGCGGGCGGCGGTGTCGAGGATCTCGGTGCGGGTCCGGTCGGCGTCGCGGATGCGTTCGGGTCCGCTGTTCGCCACTCCGTCCGACGTCGGTGCTGCCACGGACTTCCTTCCTCGCTTCAGCTGATGTGCCCACTGTAGGACGTCGCCGTGGATCCGAGGGGCTTCACGGAGGCGACGCCGTGGGGTACAAATAACGTACTAGTTCGTACATTACGGGGGTGCTCGTGACCTTGTCATCAGCCGCCGGGGCGATTCGCGCCCACGCGGCGCGGGCCACGCCGGGCACGGTGCTCACCGGGCTGATCGGCGCGGGCATCGGACCGTCGCTCAGCCCGCCGCTGCACGAGGCCGAGGCCCGCCGGCTCGGGCTGGAGCTGGTCTACGCCCGGTTCGACCTCGACGACCACGATGTCCCGGCCGCGGCCGTCGGTCCCATGCTGGACGCGGCTCGCGAAGCCGGGTACCGCGGGCTGAACATCACGCACCCGTGCAAGCAGGTGGTGCTCGAGCGCTTGGACGAGCTGTCTCCCGACGCGGCCGCGCTGGCCGCGGTCAACACCGTCGTGTTCGAAGGCGGCCGCGCGGTCGGGCACAACACCGACTGGTCCGGCTTCGCCCGAGGCCTGCGAACCGGACTGCCCGGGGTGGACCTCCGCGCTGTCGTGGTGCTCGGCGCGGGCGGGGCCGGCGCGGCGGTGACCCACGGCCTGCTCACGGCCGGCGCTGGCCGCGTCGAGGTCTTCGACCTCGACGCCGGCCGGGCCGCCGAGCTGGCCGGCGCTCTCGTCGGCCGGTTCGGGTCCGGCCGCGCATCGGCGGGAACGGACCTCGAGGCGGCGATCGCCGCGGCGGACGGGCTCGTGCACGCCACCCCGACCGGCATGGCCGCCCACCCGGGGCTGCCGCTCCCCGCCGGACTGCTGCGCCCGGACCTCTGGGTCGCCGAGGTGGTCTACCGGCCGCTCGAGACCGAGCTGGTCCGCACCGCCCGCGCGCTCGGGGCGCGCGTCCTCGACGGCGGCCGCATGGCGGTGTTCCAGGCCGCCGAGGCCTTCGGCCTCTTCACCGGCACCGAACCCGACGCCGCGCGGATGCTGGACCACTTCGCCACGCTCACGACTTCCCCGGAAAGGCAGCCCGCCGATGTCCTCGACTGAAGCCCGCCGTTCGATCGCCACCGTCTGCCTGTCCGGCACCTTGGAAGACAAGCTGACCGCGGCCGCCCGCGCCGGGTTCGACGGGGTGGAGATCTTCGAAAACGACCTCGTCGCCTCGTCGTGGTCGGCGAAGGAGATCAGCGAGCACTGCGCCGACCTCGGCTTGTCGATCGACCTGTACCAGCCGTTCCGCGACTTCGAAGCGGTGCCGCCGGACGTCCTCGCCCGCAACCTCCGGCGCGCGGAGCTGAAGTTCGATGTCATGGACCAGCTCGGCGCCGACACGATGCTGGTGTGCTCGTCGGTGTCGCCGGACGCGGTCGACGACGACGACCTCGCCGCCGAACAACTGCACCTGCTGGCCGAACGCGCCGCCGCCCGGGGCATCCGGATCGCCTACGAGGCCCTGGCGTGGGGCCGGTTCGTCAACACCTACGAGCACTCTTGGCGCATCGTGCGCCGCGCCGCCCACCCCGCGCTGGGGCTGTGCCTGGACAGCTTCCACATCCTGTCGCGCGGCAGCGATCCGGCCGCGATCCGCACGATCCCCGGCGAGAAGCTGTTCTTCCTGCAGCTGGCCGACGCGCCGCGGCTGCAGATGGACGTCCTGCAGTGGAGCAGGCACCACCGGCTCTTCCCCGGCCAGGGCGCGTTCGACCTGACCACGTTCACCCGGAACGTGCTCTCGGCCGGCTACCGCGGGCCGTTGTCGCTCGAGGTGTTCAACGACGTCTTCCGCCAGTCCGACCCCGGCCCGGCGGCCGTCGACGCGATGCGGTCCCTGCTCGGCCTGCAGGAGACGCTCGGGGTCGCGGACCTGCCGCCCGCCCCGGCACTGGCCGGCCACGCGTTCGTCGAGCTGGCGGTCGACAACGCGACCGAGCCGACGATGGCCGAGGCGTTGACCGGATTGGGTTTCACCGAGACGGGACACCACCGGTCCAAGCCGGTCCGGTTGTGGCAGCAGGGTGACGCGCGGATCCTGCTGAACAGCTCCGGTCCCGCCGTGGGCGCGTCGGTCGGCGCGGTCGCGGTCGAGAGCGCCGACCCGGTCGCCTCGGCCCGCCGCGCCCAGCGGCTGCTCGCGCCGATCCTGCCGCGCAGCCATCGTGCGGGCGAGGCGGACCTGTCGGCGATCGCCGCACCGGACGGGACGTCGGTGTTCTTCTGCCGCACCGGCGCCGATGTCGGGGACAGCTGGCTCGGCGACTTCACGGAGACCTCGCCGGCAGGCGGGGATGCCGGGGTGACGGGGATCGACCACTTGGCTCTGACCCAGCCGTTCGATCACTTCGACGAGGCGGCACTGTTCTACCGCGCGGTACTCGGTCTCGAGCCGGAGCCCGTGACGGAGTTCGCGGCGCCGTTCGGCCTGGTGCGCAGCCGGACGGTGGCCGATCCGTCCGGCCGCGTCCGCATCGCCCTCGAGTCGGCCCTGCTCCGGCGCGGAGACTGGGCGCCGGGCGTACGCGAGCCCCAGCGTGTCGCGTTGACCACCGGCGACGCGCTCGCGTCTGCGCGCCGGATGCGCGAGCGGGGAGCGCCGCTGCTCGAGATCCCCGGGAACTACTACGACAACCTCGACGCCCGGCTGGCCCCGGACCCCGAGCTGCTGACGGCGTTGCGGCAGCAGTCGGTGCTCTACGACCGCGACGAGCACGGCGAACTCCTGCACTTCTTCACGGTGGTCCTCGGCGGCCGCGTGTTTTTCGAGGTGGTGCAACGAATCGGCGGCTACGCCGGAGACGGCGCGGCGAACTCGCCGGTCCGGATGGCCGCGCACCGGCGGCAGCGTGCGGCCAAGGGCGTCGAGGAGTCCGCTTGACGGCGCCGGGTCAAAAGCCCAGCAAGTGGCGCGGAGTGGTGCCGAGGATCCGCCGACGGTCATCGCCGTCGGCGACGTGGCGGGCGAGAAGGTCGAGAAGCGGCGCGTAGTCGATGCGTTCCGGGGCGCGCAGGAAGGGCCAATCCGATCCCCACACGCAGTGGCCGGGACCGAATTCCTCGAGCAACGAGCGGACGAACGGTTCGACGTCGTCGTGGGGGTACGGCTCGCGGGATGTTTTGGCCAGCCCGGAAAGCTTGACGAACGCCCGTCCGGTCCTTCCCCAGCGCAGCAGTTCGCGGAATCCGGGGGCGTCGATTCCCGCGGCCGGGTCCGGCCGGCCGCAGTGGTCGACGAGGATGCGGACACCGGAGGACTCGAGCACCGGGGTGAGCTCGAGCAGCTGGTTCCCCGTCACCTGGACGTCGGCGATCATGTCGAGTGCGGCGAGGTCGCGCAGCAGCCGGCCGGCGTCCGCGTAGCGGTCGGTGCCCAGCAAAGCGGCGTTGAGGGTGATTCCGGCGATCCCGCGGGCCCGGAGTTCGGCGAGCTCGGCTCGGGAGGTGCCGGCCGGGACGACCGCCATGCCGCGGTACCGGCCGGCGCCCCGCTCGAGTGTGTCCAGCAGGCAGCGGTTGTCCTCGCCGTAGCCCGAGTTCGGGCCGACGAGGAGGGCGTTCGCGACGCCGTGCGCGTCGAGCAAGGCCGTGAGCCGTTCCGGGGTGCCGAGCTCCGGTCCGGCGGGGGAGTAGAAAGTGCCGGCCGCGTAGGGAAAGCGCACGGGGTCGAAGACGTGAACGTGACAGTCGACGACCATCGCCGGCTCGGCCGTGCCCGGTGCCATCGAGAAATGCCCCCTTGACGGTGCGCTGGTGCGCCTTTTCGGTTGGTTGCCGCACGTCGCCGTGGAGCCGTGCTGGTGGCGGGTGCGATCGTCAGCCTATCGAGCGTCCTCGCGCCTGCGCCGGACTGGCCGGACGACCCGGCCAGCTCGCACTTGTCCCTGACCCGGCGGCCGAGGAGCTCCGCGATCGGGGTCATGCGCAGCCCCTCTGCGAGTCCCCGGACGGCATGGCCAGGTGGACGCACGCCGCCGCGATGTCGTCCAGCCGGCCGGGCTTGCCCCCCGCGATGCGGGCGGGCGTCGATGTAGGCGTAAGCGGCCGGGTCGAGCGAGCAGCCCTCTCGCCCGCAATACGCGCGAGAGGGTTTGCCGGCCGGAAGCTGTCGTCATCCGGCGAGGGCGGTGACGGTGCAGGACGGGCTGGGGCGGCCGAGCCTTCCGGCGAGCCAGACGCTGGTGTCCACCATCTTGCGCAGGTCGATGCCGGTCTCGATGCCGAGGCCGTGCAGGTGCCAGAGCAGGTCCTCGGTGGCGAGGTTCCCGGTGGCGCTGCCGGCGTAGGGGCAGCCGCCCAGGCCGCCGGCGCCGGCGTCGATCGTGGTGACGCCGCGGCGGAGCGCGGCGAACGTGTTGGCCAGGGCTTGGCCGTAGGTGTCGTGGAAGTGCACGGCGATCGCGCCGACCGGGATTCCCGCGGCGGTCAGGGCGTCGAGCACGGCGCCGACCCGGCCGGGTGTCGCCACGCCGATGGTGTCGCCCAGGCTGAGTTCGGTGCAGCCGAGCGCCATCATCCGGGTGGCGACGTCGACGACGCGCTCGACCGGAACCGCACCTTCCCAAGGGTCGCCGAAGCACATGGAGAGGTAGCCGCGCACCCGCAGGTCCGCCTCGCGGGCGCGGGTCACCACGGGCGCGAACACCGCCAGCGATTCGTCCACCGTGCGGTTGAGGTTCCGCCGCGCGAACGTTTCGGTGACGCTGCCGAACACCGCGATGTCCCGCACGCCCCGGTCGAGCGCGCGATCGAGGCCACGCTCGTTGGGGACCAGGACCGGATACCGCACCCCGGGCACCGGGGTGATCGCGTCGAGCAGTTCGCCGGCGTCGGCCAGCTGAGGTACCCACTTCGCGGGCACGAAGCTGGTCGTCTCGATCAGGGTGTGCCCGGCGTCGGCCAGCCGCGCGACGAACTCGGCCTTGACCTCGACCGGCAGGACGACCGCCTCGTTCTGCAACCCGTCGCGCGGTCCGACCTCGCAGATCGTCACCCGCGCGGGCAACCCGTCGAGCGGCGTGGTGCCGAAGTCCATGTCACGCGTTCCGGACCGCGGCGGCCTCGCCCAGGTCGAGGACCTGGACGGACTTCTCGCGCATCTCGACCTTGCGGACCTTGCCGGTGACGGTCATCGGGAACTCGTCGACGACCAGGACGTAGCGCGGGATCTTGTAGTGCGCGAGCTTGCCGGTGGCGAAGGCGCGCAGGCTCTCGGCGGTCACCTCGCCCGCTCCGTCGCGGACCTTGACCCACGCGCAGAGCTCTTCGCCGTACTTGACGTCCGGGACGCCGATGACCTGGGCGTCGACGATGTCGGGGTGGGTGTAGAGGAACTCCTCGATTTCGCGGGGGTAGATGTTCTCCCCGCCGCGGATCACCATGTCCTTGATCCGGCCGGTGATGTTCACGTACCCGTCGGCGTCCATCACCGCGAGGTCGCCGGTGTGCATCCAGCGCGCGGCGTCGATCACCTCGGCGGTCTTCCCGGGGTCGTTCCAGTACCCCAGCATCACCGAGTACCCGCGGGTGCACAGCTCGCCGGCCTCGCCGCGCGGCACGGTCAGGCCGGTGCCGGGGTCGACCAGCTTGACCTCCAGGTGGGGGTGCACCCGCCCGACGGTCGAGACGCGCAGTTCGAGGGAGTCGTCGACGCGGGTCTGGGTCGAGACGGGGCTGGTTTCGGTCATGCCGTAGCAGATGGTGACCTGCTCCATGCCCATCCGGGACACGACCTGCTTCATCACCTCGACCGGGCACGGCGACCCGGCCATGATCCCGGTGCGCAGGCTCGAGAGGTCGTAGTCGGCGAAGTCCGGGTGGTTGAGTTCGGCGATGAACATCGTCGGCACCCCGTACAGCGACGTGCACCGCTCCTGCTGCACCGCTTCGAGGGTGGCTTTGGGGTCGAAGCCCGGCGCCGGGATGACCATCGTGGCGCCGTGGGAGGTGCAGGCCAGGTTGCCCATCACCATGCCGAAGCAGTGGTAGAACGGCACCGGGATGCAGACCCGGTCCTCGGCCGTGTAGCCGCAGAGCTCGCCGACGAAGTAGCCGTTGTTGAGGATGTTGTGGTGCGACAGGGTCGCGCCCTTCGGGAAGCCGGTCGTCCCCGAGGTGTACTGGATGTTGATCGGGTCGTCCGGTGACAGCGCCGCCTGCGCCGCCGCCAGCCGGGCCGTGTCCCCGCCTCGGCCGGCGTCCAGGAGTGCGTTCCATTCGCCGGAGCCGATCAGCGCCACCGAGCGCAGCTGGGGACAGTTCCCGCGGACTTCCTCGATCATCCCGGCGTAGTCCGACGTCTTGAACGCCCGTGCCGACACCAGGACCGAGATCCCGGCCTGCTTGAGCACGTATTCGAGTTCGTGCGTCCGGTAGCTCGGGTTGATGTTGACCAGGATGGCGCCGATCTTCGCCGTCGCGTACTGCAGCAGTGTCCACTCGGCCGTGTTCGGGGCCCAGATCCCGACCCGGTCACCCTTCACGACTCCGGTTTCGAGCAAACCCAGGGCGAGGACGTCGACGTCGGCGCGGAGCTGCGGGTAGGTCCACCGGCGGCCGGTCGGGACCTCGACCAGCGCCTCGCGGTCCGGGTTCGCGGCGACGGTGCGGTCGAAGTCGTCGCCGATGGTGTCGCCGAGCAAGGGCACGTCGGAAGTGCCGGAGGCGTAGCTGCCGTTCACGCTTGACCTTCCGCGGGAGCCGGGATCACGGGGAGCACGATGCGGGAGAGCCGGGCCGCGTCGTGGGCGATTTCCTGGTGGGCGGCTTGCGATCGCAGGCCGTCCCCGGTGTTGAGGTTGCGGTCCCAGCGCGGGAAGTTGCTGGACGTGACCTGCACGCGGATGCGGTGCCCGGCGCGGAACACGTAGCTGGTGGACCACAGGTCGACGACCTGTTCGGTGAACTCACCCGGCGTCGCCACCGCGCGGACGATGCCGTCGACGACGTTCCGGGAGACACCTTCGGCGTCGACGTCGCACAGGCGGACGACCCAGTCGGTCGTCGGGGCGTCGGTCGCCGCGGTGAGGTGGGCCCGGACCCGGCCGGTGACTTCGAGGTCTTCGGCGAGCGGGTCGCTCGTGTAGACCAGGACGTCCGGACGGGCTTCGACCTTGGCCTGGTCCAGGGGGCCGGGCGGGAACTCGTTCGACATCAGCAAGGCGCCACCGGTGGTCGGCACCGGGTCCGCGGGGTCGTAGGTGAACGCGCCGGTTCCTTCCCCGGCTTCCGGGGCGTCGAAGGAGAGCCGGTCACCGAAGCGCAGGAACAGGTCCGTGTCGGCGGCACGGGCGAGCGGCCACTCCTGCTCCTCACGCCACCGGTTGATCCCCATGACGAACAGCAGCACCGGCGGCAGCTCGGGCTGCGAAGGACCGTCGCCGAGGGAGAGCCACTGGCGGAACCAGCCGAGCTCGTGGTCGGCGAACCGGCCGCGGAAGCCGAGGAGCTCCGTGCTCGCGGCCATCCCGAAGTTGACGTCGCCGAGGTACCCCATCATGCCGGTGTGCGACCACGGGCCCATGACCAGCTTCGCCGGGCGGCCGGCGGCGCGCATGGCCGTGTGGTTGTCGAGGGTGCCCTGGCAGAAGATGTCGTACCAGCCGCCGGTGTTCAGGCTCGGCAGGTCCACTTCCGCCTGCCGGCCGGCGACGCGGCAGGCCGCGCTCCATTCCGGCTCCCGGCGGGCGCGCTCGAACCCGAGCTCGACGATCCCGTGCCGCTCGAAGACGGGGTGGTGGCCGGCGGGCAGCTCCCAGTACGTGGTGTCCGCGACCGCGTCGAGGTCCCCGACCAGCGCCATGAGCGCCTGGCCCTGGGCCATCGGATCGTCGGCGTGCCGGCGCAGCAACGTGTCGACGCCCTGCATGAGCGACCACGGAACCGTGATCCCGAGTTCCTGCGCCCCACCGCGGGCGAAGAGCCCGTCATCCGGCTCCGACCAGGTGACCATCGGCGAAATCGCCTTCAGCTCCGGCGGCTTGGCGAGCGCGGCCATCCACTGGGTGTTGCCCAGGTAGCTGGGCCCGAACATCCCGACGGACCCGTTCGAGCCCGGGAGCGCGGCGGCCCAGCGGACGGTGTCGTAGCCGTCGTCCATCTCGAACGTCCACGGCTCCCACTCGCCGTCGGAGGCGTAACGGCCCCGGGTGTCCTGGACGACGACGAGGAACCCCCGCCGCGCCTTGCCGACCGGGTCCATCACGGCGGCGAGCAACGGCAGGTTCTTGCCGTAGGGCAGCCGGGTCAGCAACACCGGCCACGGACCATCGGCCGAGGGCCGGTAGACGTCGGCGCGCAGCACGACGCCGTCGCGCATGGTGGCCGGCACGTCGTGTTCGATCGTCACGTCAAGCACAGGTCGCCTCGTTCCTCGCACCGATGGGAGCGACCGGACCCTGACAGACCGGCAACGGCCCCCGGCACACCCGAACGGGTGTAGCGGCGGGAGGAATCCGGCCGTGACAGACGCGGGTGCGAAGTGTTTGATGTGGACATGCGAGCGCACCCGCTCGTCGGGCTCGACGAGCACTACGCCGACCTGCTCGCGGCGCTGGACCGTGGCGAGGCGCTGCGGCGCGCCCTGGCGCTGCTCGCCGAAGGCTCGGAGGTCGCCTGGACGGCCCGCCCCGACGCGGACGGTGTGCTGACGCTCGACCAGGTCACCGGCGACTGGACCGGTGTGCTCCGCGCGCTGCGGGTGCCGCCCAACACGGGCCTGACCGGCAAGGTGTTCCAGGTCGGGCGCGCGGAATGGGTCGACGACTACTTCGGCAGCCAGGAAATCACCCACGACTTCGATCGCCACATGGCGACCGAAAAGGTGCGGCGGGTGCTGGCCGTCCCGCTGCTGCGCGACGGCGAACCGCTCGGCGTCCTCGCCCTCGCTCCCCGGGAGGACGGAACGTTCGGCGACCGGGACATCGAACGCGTTTCGGCGATCGCGGCCCAGGCGGCGCTGGCGGTTTCGGTTGCCGAACGCGCCCGGCTGAGCCGGGAGATCGCGGTCCACGAGGAACGCCGGCGGATGGCGGCCGACCTGCACGACAGCGTCGGCGCGCTGTTGTTCGCCATCGGCTCCGGCATGGCCGACCTCGCCGAAGCCACCCAAGCCGATCCCGAACTGCACGCCCGGCTCGACCGGCTGCGGGCGCAGGCCGCGGAAGCGACCACGGCACTGCGCGATTCGTTGCGCACGCTGCGCTCGTCGCCGGCCGCGCTCGCGCTCGGCGTCGCGCTGCGCGCCGACTGCGAGGCCTTCGCCGATCGCACCGGCTTGCCCGCGGAGCTCGTCATCCTGGACGAGGAACCGCCCGAGCTCGCACCGTCCCGATCGGACGTTCTCCTCACCGCGGTCCGCGAAGCGTTGCTGAACGTGGAAAAGCACGCTCACGCCGGCGCAGTCACGGTGTCGGTGCGGCGAAGCGATCCCTGGCTGACGATCGCCGTGCACGACGACGGCGTGGGACTCGGCTCGGACCACACGCCCGGCCTCGGTCTCACCAGCACCGCCGAAGCGCTTGCCCGGCTGGGTGGTTCCGTCCGGGTGGTGTCCGATCCGGACGGGGGCACGATCTGGCGGGCCCGGCTGCCGTGCTGACCCGCACCCAGACCCGCATCGTGATCGTGGACGACCATCCCGTCGTCCACGACGGCGTCGCCGCCCAGTTGCAGCGGTACCCGGACATGGTCGTCGTCGGCCACGCCGGCACCGGAGCCGAGGCCGTGCCGGTCTGCGCCGCGGAACGCCCCGACGTCGTGCTGCTCGACCTCCGGCTGCCCGACTGCCTGGCCGCCGACGTCGTGCCCGAGGTGCACCGGGTCAGCCCGGACAGCCGCATCCTGCTGTTCACCGCGTTCCCCGAGCACGCCGCCGTCGCGCCGACCCTGGCCGCCGGCGCCTGCGGGATCCTGGTGAAACACGCGGGCAGCACGGCGATCCGGGACGCCATCCGCAGCGTCGTCCGCACCGGGACCTTCAGGACCGGGGCGCCCGTGTCGTCCACCGCGCCGGTCACCGCCCGCGAGTACGACGTGCTCCGGCTCGTCGCGGCCGGGCACACCAATCCCGAGATCGGCGCCGAGCTGAACCTGTCGGTCAACACCGTGAAGACCTACCTGCGCACCGTGATGCACAAACTCGCCGCCCGCAACCGGGCTCAGCTCATCGCCAACGCCCGGGGCCAGGGCCTGCTCTGAAAGTGTCCCGTGTGGACTCCCCGATGGCCGCCGGGTGGGCGCCGGTCGTCACATCGGTCTCGACTCGACAGGATCACCGTCGTCCGTGAGCGCCGGCGCACCGGACACGGTCAGAGTGTGGGCTTGCCCGGCCGGTAGAGCCAGGTCTGGAAGAACGAGTCGAGGTCGCGGTGGGTCAGCCGCTCGACGAACTGGATGAATTGCCGCGTCGAAACGTTGCCGTACCGGTGAGCCGTCGGCCATTGCGTGAGCACCTGGAAGAAGGCGCGGTCGCCGATCTTCATGCGCAGCGCCTGCAGTGTCATCGCGCCGCGGTTGTAGACCAGATCGTCGAAGATGTGATCACGTCCGGGGTCGGCGACTTCGCCGCTCCAGTCCTTCTCGTCGGCGTAGGCCTTCGCGAAGGTTTGTTGCACGGGGACGTTGTCGAACTTCTCCTGGTAGAGCCACTCCGAGTAGGTCGCGAAGCCTTCGTTGAGCCAGATGTCCGACCAGTGCACCGGAGTGAGGCTGTCGCCGAACCACTGGTGGCCGAGTTCGTGGGCGAGCAGGTCGCCGTCGACGTTGCTGGTGCGCTGGTCGTAGACCGGCCGGCTCTGCGTCTCGAGGGCGTAGCCGACGCCGACGTCGGCGAGGACGCCGCCGGTCGAGTCGAACGGGTACTGCCCGTACATCGAGGATTCCCAGTGGACGATCTGCGCGGTGGTCTGGTTGAAAACCTTGCCCTGACCGGGCTTGGTGTCGATCGACTTGCCGATCGCGGTGATGTTCGGCAGGCCGTCGTCCGTCACGCCGCGGGTGACGTCGTAGCCGCCGATCGCGAGCATGCTCAGCTCGCTGGCCATCGGCCGGTTCATGGACCAGCGGAAGGTGGTCTGGTGATCGTGCGTGGTGGTGGGCCCGGGTTCGCCGTTGGCCAGCACGGTGAGTCCGGTGGGCACGGTGATCGTCTGGGTGTAGGTCGCTTTGTCGTCGGTGGTGTCGTTGACCGGGTAGTAGGTCGCCGCGCCGATCGGCTGGTTGAGCGCGACCGCACCGTCCTTGGTGGCGACCCAGCCGGAGACGCCCAGCGCGGGATCGTCGATCTTCTGCGGGACGCCGGCGTAGGTCACCGAGACGACGAACGCGCTGCCCTTCCGCAGCCCGTCCGGCGGGGTGATCACCAGCTCCTGGGCGCCGCTGCGGGTGAAGGCGGCGTTCCGGCCGTTCACCGAGAGCCTGCTGATCGTCAGCGGTCCCTGGAAATCCAGGTCGAAGCGGGAGAGATCCTGGGTGGCCGTGGCGAGAATCGTCGTGGTCGCGTTGATCGCCTGGGTTTCGGGGCTGAACGCCAGCCGGATGTCGTAGTGGCCGACGTCGTAGCCGCCGTTGCCCATGTCGGGGAAATAGGGATCCCCGGCCCCGGGCGCACCGGGGGAGTACCGCGGGGCTGGTGCCGGCGCCGCGGCCGCTGCCGTGCTCGTCGCGGCCAGCAGACCGGCGGACACCGCGCAGGAGACGATCAACAAGTGACGACGGTTGCGCTCGGCGCCTGGCATCGGTCCTCCTCGGCAATCATCGACGCTGAAGAGTAGGACCGATCCCGCACACGGATCAAGCCCGTTGCGGCGCCCGGGAGTCCGGTTCGGGCGCTTCGTGGCCGGTCGTACCACTCAGGTTTCGCGGAGCAGCCGGCGATCTGCGGACCGGGCGGTTCACGAGGCTGTTGTCGTAACCCGAAACCGAACCAGGCGTCCAAGCGACCCGGCCTGACGGTCCACCCCGCGCGATTGAGGCAGGCTGGCCGGGTCGGGATGTGCGCCGAGCCGGTCGGCCTGCTTCTTCCGATGACTGCGACGCCTAGGTGTGGTGTTCAGGGAGGTTGTCCGGGGTTGAGGCGGTAACGGCCTGTCGTGCAGACAGGCGAAGGCCTCCAGAGGTGAAGTGGAGCTGTCTAGGAACCGCTTCACCCACCGGAGGCCTTCGTGTCCCACCCTAACGCCACCCTGACCTCACGCACCCGGCTGCGGCTCGCCCGCCTGATCGTCGAACAGGGCTGGACCCGCACCGCAGCGGCGAAGATGTTCATGTCGTACCCAAGACCGCCGCGAAGTGGGCCCACCGCTACCGCGCCGAAGGCGTGGCCGGGATGGCTGATCGCAGCTGCCGTCCGCAGCGCAGCCCTGCCCGCACACCCGAGCACCTGGTGCGGGCGATTGTGCGGCTGCGCCGGCGCAAGCGGCTGGGCCCGGTCCAGATCGGCGGCCGGCTCGGCCTGCCCGCCTCCACGGTGCACGCGGTACTGGTGCGGTGCCGGATCAACCGCCTGTCCCGCATCGACCGGGTCACCGGCGAACCGCTGCGCCGCTACGAACACGACCACCCCGGATCGCTGCTCCACGTCGATGTCACCAAGTTCGGCACCATCCCGACGGCGGCGGCTGGCGCTACGTCGGCAAACAGCAAGTTCGCCGACCACGGCGTCACCGTCGAACGCGTGCTCTCGGACAACGGCGCCTGTTATCGCTCGTCGGCTTGGCGCGAAACCTGCGCCGAGCCGGGAATCACCCCGAAACGGACCCGGCCCTACCGGCCGCAGACCAACGGCAAGATCGAACGGTTCCACCGCACCCTGGCCGAGGGCTGGGCCTACGCCCCCTTCTATCGCAGCGAACACGACCGCCGGGCAGCACTGCCTAGGTGGCTGCACTTCTCCAATCATCACCGGCCCCACTCATCCACCGGAGGCAAGCCGCCTGTCACTCGGCTGACCAACCTCCCTGGACACCACGCCTAGGACTCGTCGACCACGACGATCGGTTTCCCGCCACCCTGCCGACCGGCGCCGAAAGCCTTCGGTGCCTCCTCCAGCGAATGGCGCGTTCCGACCAGCACGCGCAGGCTGCCTTCGCGCACGAGCGCGGCCAGTTGGGCGAGGCGGGCCCGGTCCGGTTCCACGACGAAGAAGACCGACCGCCCGTAACGCGGCTCGAACTCCGGCGGGGCGGCGATGGTGACCAGCGTGCCGCCCGCTCGCACCAGGCCGGCGGACCGCACGCCGATCTCCTCGCCGAACACGTCGAGCACCACGTCGACTTCGCCGACGTCTTCCAGCTTGTCGTGCTCCAGGTCGACGAACGCGTCGGCGCCCAGGTCCAGGGCGACGTCGCGGTTGCGGGCGCGGCCCGTGCCGATCACGGTCGCGCCCGCCCGCTTCGCCAGCTGCACGGCGATCGAGCCGACCCCACCGGCCGCGCCGTGGATCAGCACCGTCTGCCCCGCCTGGAGCCGGCCGTGGTCGAACAAGGCCTGCCACGCCGTCAGCCCGGAGATCGGCAACGCGGCGCCGACGGCGTGGTCGACGTCGGACGGCAGCGGTGCGAGGTTGCGGGCTTCGACGGCGGTGAACTCGGCGAGCGAGCCGTCGCGGGTCCAGTCGGCGAGCCCGAACACGCGTTGCCCGACCGTGAGGCCGGTGGTGCCGTAGCCGAGCTCGGTGACGACCCCCGACAGCTCGTGCCCGGGCACGCTCGGTGTCCGGTCGCGGCCCGCCCGGTCGGTCCAGGTGCCCGGCCACTCCAGCTCGCCGGGGGTGAAGCCTGCCGCGTGCACCCGCACGATGACGTCGTTCTCCGCGGCGTGCGGGGCCGGGCGGTCGGTCAGGGTCAGCCCTTCGACCCCGGCGGCGGGGTCCTTGACGATGATGGCTTTCATGCTGAGTCCTCGTGGTGAGCGGGCTACGGACGGCCGCGGGCGTTCGCCGGCCTGTCCGCGAGGCTAGCTCCGGTCCGGCGCGCCACCTGGGTCCACTTGGGGCGCGCGAGCAGGGACCAGTCGGCTCACGCGAGCGCGCGGACCAGCGCGTCGAGCACCCCGGACCACCCGCTCGGCGACGGCGCGGCGAACCCGATCACCACGCCGTCGCGGTCCGAGGCCGCGTCGGGATGCCGGAAGAAGTCCAGGGGTTCGACCGTCAGCCGCTCGGCGGCGATCCGCCGCACGAGTTCGGCGCCGGTGCGCCCGGGTTGTTCGAGCAGCACGTGCAGGCCGGCGGCCGTCCCCGCCACCCGCACGTCCGGCGCGTGCTCGGCGAGCGTCTCGGCCAGGTGCCGGCGCCGGCGGCGGTACTGCGCGCGCATCGCCCGGATGTGCCGGTCGTAGGCGCCCGACTCCACGAACTCGGTCATCGCCAGCTGGTTCACGAACCCGACGGTCTCCTCCGTTTCCCCCTTCTGGGCGACGATCGCGTCGACGAGGCGGTCCGGCACCACGAGCCAGCCGAGGCGCAGGCCCGGCGCGAGCGACTTGCTCGCGGTGCCCAGGTACAGCACGTGATCGCGGTCGAGGCCCTGCAGGGCGCCGACGGGGGACCGGTCGTAGCGGAACTCGCCGTCGTAGTCGTCTTCGATGACCAGCGCGCCGCGCCGGCGGGCCCACTCGACGATCGCCGCGCGCCGGTCGTACCGCAGCGCGACCCCCAGCGGGAACTGGTGTGACGGGGTGAGGAGCACGGCACCGATCGCGGGTAGCCCGTCCAGCACCGCCGGGTCGACGCCGTCGGCATCGACGGCGAGGGGAACGGTTTCGAGCCCGGCGTCGGCCAGCGTGCGGTGCTGGGACGGCAGGCCGAACTCCTCGACCGCCACCCGCGTCACCCCGGCCGCCGCGAGCGCGGCCGCGACGAGCCGCAGCCCTTCCGCGGCGCCACCGCACACGACGACGTTGCCGGCGTGCGCGCGCAGCCCGCGGGCCCGCGTGAGGTACCGGGCGAGTGTGTCGCGGAGTTCGCCGCGGCCGTGGGGGTCCGTGTAGCCGAACGCCTCGAACGGCGTGGTGCCGACCGTCTTCTTCACCGCGCGGATCCACTCGTCGCGGGGGAACGAGGACAGGTCCGGGTGCCCGGGCCGCAGGTCGTGCCCCGGCCGCGAGCGGGTGTCGGCCGGCCGCGGCCGTTCGCCGACGAATTCGGCCGCCTGTTCCGAAACTTTGGTGCCGGAACCCTGCAGCCCGGTGAGCCAGCCCTCGTTGATGAGTTCGGAGTAGACCCGGACCACGGTGTTGCGGGCGACCTGCAGGTCGGCGGCCAGGGCACGGCTCGACGGCAGCCGGGTCCCTGGCGCGAGCCGGCCGGCGCGGATCGCCTCGCGGACGGCGTCCACGAGGCTGGCCCGCACGTTCCCGTCGAGCCGCCCCAGGTGCAGGTCGAGGCCCGTCGTCCGGGGTCGGCGCTCGGCCGTTCGGTCGCTCACGGGTCAACGATAATGGCTGCTCACGATGCCGCTAGGCCAAGCTCGGGTCCAGCCACGGGCCTTCGGGCAGCGCCGGGAGCGCGAACTGCTCGTCGAAGGAGCAGAGGGGGAGCCGTTCGCCGAGGAACCGCAGCACGACGGACCCCAGGACCGCCGAGCAGAGGGAGCCGGCGAGGACGCCGACCTTGGCCTGCTGCTGAAGCCCGGGATCGGTGAACGCGAGATCGGTGATGAACAACGCGATCGTGAAGCCGATGCCGGCCAGCATCGCGCCGCCGACGAGGTGGCTGTAGCGAACGCGGCCGGGCAGCGTCGCGATGCCGGTCCGGAGCGCGATTCCCGCCGCCAGGGAGATACCGATCGTGTTGCCGGCGACCAGGCCGACCGCGACGCCGAGGGTGACCGTGGAGGACGTCGCTGTGCGCAACGCGTCGCCGTCGAGGTGCACTCCGGCGTTGGCCAAGCCGAACGCGGGGATGATCGCGAAGGCGCTGATCGGGTGCAGGATCGCCTGCAGGCGCTCGTTCGCCGAAAGGGTGGCTTTCATCGCGGTGGTGGCGAGCCGCACGCGCGTCGGGTCCGCGCGCTCGATCACGGCCCGCCCGTAGAGGCGGAGGCGTTCGCGGGCGTGGCCGTCGACCTCGCCGGCCGGCACGAGCAGACCGATGAGCACCCCGGCCAGGGTCGGATGGACGCCGGACGCGTCGACCGCCACCCACAACCCGGCGCCGACAACCAGGTACGGCGTCAGCCGCCACACGCCCAGCACCCGCAGGGCGAGCAGCGCCAGGACCAGCACCGCCGCCGCGGCGAGCGCCACGACGGACACGTGGTGCGTGTAGAACACGGCCATCACCGCGATCGCCCCGATGTCGTCGCCGATCGCCAGCGTGAGGAGGAAAAGCCGCAGCTGGTCGGGGCAGCGGGGCCCGAACAGCGCCAGGACGCCGATCAGGAACGCGGTGTCGCTCGACATCGGGATGCCCCAGCCGGCGGCGGCCGGGCCGGCACCGGTGAAAGCGAAGTAGATGATCGCGGGCAGGGCCAGCCCGCCGAGCGCGCCGCAGGCCGGGACGACGATCGAGCGCAGGTCGTGGAGCTCGCCGACGGACACCTCGCGGCTGATCTCCAAGCCCACCACGGCGAAGAACACGACCATGGCCACGTCGTTCACCCAGGCGCGAAGGTCCAGCGTGAAGTGCGCGCCGCCGGCTTCCACGCCCGCCTGGATTCCCCAGAACGCGTCGTAGTTCGCGCCCGCGGCGTTCGCCCACACGAGCGCGGCCGCCGTGGCGGCGAGGAGCAGGACCGCGCTGCCGGCTTCGGTCAGCAGGAACCGGCGCAACCCGGCGGTCACGTACGGCAGCGGGGTGCTCACGCGGCGGGTCATGGCCGGCAGCTGGGGGAGGAGTCCCTCCGTGAACCGGCTCGAGTCGGCTTTCACAGGCCGAGTATGCCTGACGGGCCACCGGGTAACGTCGGGTGCGCACTGTCCCGTTTGGACCCATTGTGCGGAGGGATCGCCTGTGACGACACCGAGTGAGGTCGATCCGGAGCGCCACGTGTACGGCAATCCCGCGGCTTCGGTGACCGTGGTGGAGTACGGGGACTTCGAGTGCCCGTACTGCGCGGCGGCGGCACCCGAGCTGCGCAAGCTGGTCGACGGCTCGGACGGCACGATCCGGCTGGTGTTCCGCCACTTCCCGATCTTCACGATCCACCCGTACGCGCTCACCGCCGCGCTCGCCGCCGAGGCGTCGGGGGAGCTGTTCTGGGAGATGCACGACTTGCTGCTCACCCACCAGAGTGAGCTGAAGGACGTCCACCTGCGGGGCTACGCGGCGCGGATCGGGGCGGGCGAGGTCACCGGCGCCGCCGTGCAGCGGTTCCGGCCCGCCGTCGTGGCCGACTACACCTCCGGTGCCGAGCTGGGGGTCCGGGGCACCCCGGCGCTGTTCATCGACGGCCGTGTCTACCGGGGCCGGGTCAGCTTCCCGGCCCTCCGCTCGGCGGTGCGGCCGCAGTCCTGACCGGGCGTTTCACCCCGGCCGATGATGGACCTTTAAGTCCGATCTTCGTCGTGATCTGGCTTACCGCGGCCAAGGTTCCGACCCCAATACTGGACTATATGGTTCTCTTTGGGGCATGATGGGCGCCGGAGAACGAAGTCGTACCGAGCGATCGCGAGAAGGGCCACCACGGTGACTGAGCAGCTGGGTTTCGCGGCGAGGTCGGCGGCCGACGGGGCCTTGAAGCTGTCCTCGGCCGTCATGACCACCGACGGCGGCGACCCCCTGCTGCCGTGGGAACTCTCGATCAGCGCACAGGTGCTGGGCGAAACCGAGATCATGCTCGCCACGACCCACCGGCCGGGCGGGAGCACCGCGGACGGCCACCACGAACTCCACGTCAACGCGATCCTGCTGAGCATGATCCCGGACGTGATCCACCTCGCCGGGCGCGGTGCGCCCCGGAGCGGGTCCTGCACCCTGACGTTGACCTTCTCCGAGGGCGACGCCGCCCGGAGCGAGTGGACCACGACGTTCGAAGTGCCGAGTTCACCGCCCGGAGATTCGCCCTGGCACCTCACCGTGCCCTTCGGCCGAGGCGCCGAAAGAAAACCTCAGGAGAAGTGAAATGACCGCCGAGATGGACGTCCGGCGCAACGGCGACACCGGATCGTACGAAGCCGTGGTCGACGGACAGGTCGTCGGCATGATCGTGTACCACGTTCCGCGCGGTGCGCAGCGGGTGACGTTGAGCCACACGATCGTCGAACCCGGGTACCGGGGCCGGGGCATCGCGACGCGGCTGGTGAAGCACGCGTTGGACGACCTGCGCGCCCGAGAGCAGAAGCTCACCAACTACTGCACCTTCGTCGCCGACTACATCGCCGACCACCCCGAATACAAGGACCTGGTCGACGGCCGGTTCCCCGGGCGGGCGACGGTGCCCGAGCGCGCGCCACGCGATCACTGAGGAGGCGGAGTTGACCCGGGCATCGCATGCGGTCGAAATCGACGGACCGCTGATCCGGACCGCCCGCCTGCACCTGACCCCGTGGACCACCTCCGACGCCGAAGCGGCCCTGGGCATCTTCGGCGACGGGGAAGTGGCCCGGTGGCTGGCGCCGGCCATGGCGCGGGTTCCGGACCTGGCCGCCATGCGGCAGCTTCTCGACGGCTGGGTGCCGGCTGGTCCGGCCGCCGAGCCGCCGGCCGGCCGGTGGAAGGTCGCCGAACGCGCCGGCGGGCGGGTGGTGGGTGCGGTCTCGCTGCTGCCGCTGCCGCCCGACGACATCGACCTCGAGGTCGGCGTCCAGATCGCCCGAGCCTGGTGGGGCAACGGTTACGCCGGAGAAGCCGGCGACGCGGTCGCCCACTACGCGTTCGACGCCGGCGTGGACGAGATCTTCGCCGTCGCCCGCCCCGTGAACCGGCGCGCCGCGGCCGCCGCGCGCCGGATGGGCATGGAGTGGGTCGGGCAGACCGGCAAGTACTACGAAACGCGGCTCGATGTGTTCCGCCTCCGCCGGTACGACCTGGACGTACCGGCGCGCCTGGCGCCGCCGGACGCGGAGCCGCCGGGCGAGCTCACCGACATCTGATCCACGCCGACATCGACAGGCCACGCGCCGAAAGAGAAACGACCATGCCCGGAACCCTTCCCGACCGATGCGGTACCTACGCGATCGGCGGACACGAAATCACCCGGCTCGGGCTCGGGACCGCCCAGATGAGCGAGTCCGGCGTCTGGAGCCATCCCGAAGACGCCGCGGAAGCCAAGCGAGTTCTCCGGGAGGCGGTCGACCTCGGGGTGAACCTCATCGACGTCGCCGAGTCCTCCGGGCCCTTCGACTACGAGGAGCTCATCGCCCAGTCGCTGAGCCCGTTCCCCGATGACCTGCTGCTGATGATCAAAGGCGGCCTGCTCCGGACGCCCCAGGGGGAGTGGGAGCCGTTGCCGCGGCCTTCGTTCCTCCGCAAGCAGATCGAGACGCGGCTGTGGTACCTGAAGCTCGACCGCATCCCGCTGTTCCAGCTGCACGGGTTCAGCCCGCACGCGCCGATCGCCGACCAGCTCGGCCTGCTCACCGAGCTGCAACGCGAGGGGAAGATCGGGCGGATCGGGCTGGCGGAAGTGACTCCGGCCGAACTGCGGGAAGCCCGTGACCACGCCGACATCGCGACGGTCCAGGCCGAGTACAACCTCGTCAACCGCGCGGCCGACCCGCTCGTGGACTACGCGGAATCGGTGCACATCGGGTTCATCCCGTGGCTCCCGCTGGCGACCGGGGCACTGGCCGTCGAGGACGGCCCGGTGGCCGAGACGGCCCGGCAGCGCGGTGTCTCGCCGGCGCAGATCGCGCTGGCCTGGCTGTTGAACCGCTCGCCGGCGCTGCTCCCCACCCCCGGCACGCTGAGCGTCCGGCACCTGGAAGAGAACGTGGCCGCGGCCGACATCCGGCTGACGGCGGCCGAAGTCGCCGACCTCGACCGGGTGGTGCCCCGGCCGTAACGGGCGGCGGAAACCGCCAGCACGTGGAAGGTGCTCACCGTGGCCGCTTCGGAAGCCGTCCTGTCACGACCGGTGAGCTTTCCGGTGCGGTCCCGGCAAGGCCGGCGGATTCTGGTCGCGACGGTCCTCGGCGCCGGCATCGCGGGCATCGACGCGAGCGTCGTGACCGTCGCTCTGCCCGCCATCGGCCGGGACCTGGGCGCGAGCTTCGCGTCGCTGCAGTGGACGGTGACCGGGTACACCCTCAGCCTCGCCTCGCTCATCCTGCTCGCCGGCGGGCTGGGCGACCGGTACGGGCGCCGGCGGGTCTTTCTCGCCGGTGTCACGGTTTTCACCATCGCCTCGGTGCTGTGCGCGGCCGTGCCCGACGTGAGCACCCTTGCCGGGGCCCGAATCCTGCAAGGCGTCGGCGGGGCGTTGATGGCACCGGCGAGCATGGCCATCCTGCAGTCGACGATCGCGCCCGGCGACCGCCCGGTGGCGATCGGCACCTGGTCCGGGTTCGCCGGGATCGCGGGAGTGCTGGCGCCGTTCGCCGGCGGGTGGCTGTTGTCGCTGGGGTCGTGGCGCTGGATCTTCCTGATCAACGTGCCGGTGGCGGTCGTCGTGCTGGTGATCAGCCTGCGGCACTTGCCGGAGACCCGCGACGAAGGTTCGTCCGGAATGGACTGGGGTGGTTCGGCGCTGGCGTTCGTTTGCCTCGCGGCGGCGACGTACGCGTTGACCGTGCTGCCGGCCGACCCCGCGCGGCCGTGGGGCTGGGGAAGCGCGGTCGCCGCCGCCGGCGCGGGGGCCGGGTTCGCCTGGTACGAAAGGCGAACGACGTCACCGCTGCTGCCCGCGGCTTTCGTGAAGTCCAGGCCGTTCGTCGCCATCAACGTGCTCACGTTCGTCATCTACGGCGCGTTCGCCGTGTTCTCCATGATCTTCACGATCGCGCTCGAGACGGTCGCCGGGTACAGCCCCGCCGAGGCGGGCAGCACCATGGTGCCGGTCACGGTCCTGAGCCTCGCGCTGTCGAGGCTCAGCGGCAGGCTCGCGGCCCGGATCGGGCCCGGCCCGCAGCTGGCCGTCGGTCCCGTGCTGTGCGGCACGGCGGCGCTGCTGGCCTTGCGGGTCGGGCCGGAGACGGGGTACTGGAGCGTCGCGATCCCGCTCGAGTGCGTGTTCGGCCTCGGGACCGCGACGATGGTGGCACCGTTGACGTCCGTTGCCCTGTCGTCCCTGCCGGGCGGCCACGTCGGCGTCGCGTCCGCGGTCAACAACACCGTGGCGCGCACCGCCGGCTTGCTGGGGGTGGCGGGACTTCCCCCGCTGGTCGGGATCACCGGTGAGGCCTACACGCAGGCCGCGGTGTTCCTGCCCGGTTACCGGGTGGCGTGCGTGGTCTGCGCCGCCGCCATGTTCATCGCGGGCGCCCTCGCCGCGGCGGTGAGACGCCCGCCATAAACTGGACTTTTTAGTCCTGTTTTGTTAGGAAGGGTAGTAGCCCTCGGCGCCGGCCCGCTGGTTCGTGACGGTGCCGAAGATCGATCGTGGAGAGGGGAGGGGGCATGACGTCAGGTGTGTTCCACGTCCGGTCGAGACGCACCACCGGCACCGGGCCGAAACCCCGGTTCGCATGACCACCTCGGCAGTCGGCGGACGGGTCGTGGTCGACGGGCGGAGCTTCGACCCCGAGTCCGCCGCCTGGGTCCGGGAGCTCAGTCCGGGCAGCGCGGATTTCGAAGCCGCCTGCTGCCGGCTGTACGCGATGCTCTTCAAGATCGCGCGGCGGGAGACCGTGCGCAGGTCGCCGGCCCTGCGGCTGACCGGTCCGGAACTCGAGGACCTGGCCCACCAGGCCGCGGCCGACGCGCTCATGCGGATCACCCGCAAGATCGGCGAGTTCCGCGGTGACGCGCAGTTCAAGACCTGGGCGTTCAAGTTCGTGATCCTCGAGGTGTCGACGAAGGTCGGCCGGCACTTCTGGCGCGACCACCGCGTGTTCCCCGACGGGGGCGAGACCGACCGGGCCCCGGCCGCCGTCGGCGACGAACCGCTCCACCAGGTGGAGGCCAACGAGCTGCGGGCCGCCCTCGGCGACGCCATCGAAAACGCGCTGACCGAACGCCAGCGGGCCGTCTTCGTGGCGCTCGCCATCGACAACGTCCCGATGGACGCCCTCGCGGCCGAACTGGACACCAACCGCAACGCCATCTACAAGGCGATGTTCGACGCCCGGCGCAACATCCGCGCCCACCTCGTGGCCCACGACTTCATGTCCTGAACCGGATCCGCGCGGCGACGGCCGCGCTCCCGTTACGGGCGCACGCGGATGATCGTCTTTCCCTTCCGGCGTTCGGTCGGGTTGAAGGCGGCGACGGCGTCGTCGAGGGACGCGATGGTCCCGATGTGGGTCCGTACCCGCCCGTCGCGCACCCGCTGCACGATTTCCCCCAGCTGGATCCGGTCGGCCTCGACCACGAAATCGACTGTGCGGCCGTCGGCGGGCCGGACGTCGGGCGGACCGGCGATCGTGACCAGCGTTCCGCCGGCCCGGACCAGGCGCGCCGAGCGCGCCCCGAGGTCGCCGCCGAACACGTCGAACACCAGGTCCACGTCGCCGACGTCCTCGAGCTGGTCGTTCTCCAGGTCGACGAACTCGTTCGCCCCGAACTCCCGCGCGGTCCGGGCGTCGGCCGCGCGCCCGGTGCCGACGACGTAGGCGCCCGCCTCACGCGCGAGCTGCGTCGCCATCGAGCCGACGGCGCCGGCCGCGCCGTGCACGAGGACACGTTGTCCCGCCTCCAGGCGGCCGTGCACGAACAGACCCTGCCACGCGGTGAGGCCGGACATGACGACACCCGCGCCGGTGGTGAAGTCGACATCGCCGGGCAGCGGCGCCAGGTTGCGTGCCTCGACAACCGCGTACTCCGCCAGGGTTCCGTCGCGCGTCCAGTCCGTCAGGCCGAACACCCGCTGACCGACCGACAGTCCGGCGGCGCCGTAGCTCAGCGCGGAAACCACGCCGGCCACCTCGTGCCCGGGGATCGACGGCGTCCGGTCCCGCCCGCGGCGGTCGATCCACGTCGAGGGCCACGACAGCTCGTCCCAGGTGAACCCCGACGCGTGGACCTCGACAACCACGTCGCCGTAGTTCGCCCCGGAAAGATCGGCGAGCTTCGCCACGTCCGGATCGGGGCGCTCCGCCAGCGTCATCCCCGCCCTGCCCGCGGCCTCGTCCGTCACCACGATCGCCTTCATCCGGTGCCACTTCCCTTCGCGCTGGAGTTCGGTGCAGCAGCTACTATGGACGACTTGGTCCATTCAGGTCTACCCCCGAAGGAGTCGAACACCGTGGACGGACAGCAGCTGCAGCAGATCGCCGGTGACCGCGCCGCGGGTCTTCCGTACGCCGACCTCGAGCGTCGATCCGCGCCCGGCTGGGACCTCTACAAGGTGCGCGGCAAGGTCTTCCTGCTCATGACCGACCTGCCGGGACGCCCGGTCGTGATCCTGAAAGCCGACCCGGACCACGCCGCGGCGCTGCGCGAACGGCACTCGGACATCACCCCCGGCTATCACATGGACAAGAAGCACTGGATCACTTTGGAGGGTGGCGGCACCGTCGGCGAGGAGCTGGTGACCGAGCTCGTGCTCGACTCCTACCGGCTGGTGGTCGAGGGGCTGCCGCGGTCGCGGCGGCCGGTCGTCCCCGAACGCGACGCCCGGCCGTCGCCCGCCGAGACGTAGGTCGGCGCCCGTGGCGGCAGGCCGGTCAGATGGCCAACCCCGCGCCGCCGGACACCACGATCTCCTGGCCGGTCACGTACGCGGCCTCGTCCGAAGCCAGGAACGCGACGGTGCCGGCGATGTCCTCGGGCCGGGCGAGGCGGCCGAACGGGTTCTTCTCCGCCATCGCCGTCAGCGTCGCCGCGACGTCGTCGGTCTGCGTGCCGAGCGCGGTGCGCGTCATCGGGGTGTCGGTGAATCCCGGGCTCACCGCGTTGATCCGGATGCGGCGCGGGGCGAGCTCGAGGGCGAGGGTCGGGAGCATGGCCAGCATCGCTCCGTGGGACCCGGCCGCGACGCTGTTGCCGGTGAGGCTGCGGGTGGCTCCGATGCCGACGGTGACGATGACGGAAGCACCGCCGGACAGCAGCGGCAACGCCTTGGCGAGCGTGAAGAACTGGCCCTTGGTGTTGACGGCGAAGACCTCGTCGTACGCGGCTTCGTCGCAGTTTTCCAGGGTCATCGGAAGGCTGACGCCGGCGTTCAGGAACAGCGTTGTCAGGCTCCCGAACCGGGCGCCGACTTCGGCCATGACCGTGTCCGTGTCCGCGAGCGAGCGAGCGTCGGCCCGCAGGACCAGAACGTCCTCGGGCAGCTCCTCCCGGGCCCGGGCGACGCTTTCCGGACGTTGCCCGGTGACCGCGACGCGGTATCCGCGGCGGTGCAGGGCTTCGGCGGCCGCCCTTCCGATCCCGCTGGTGCCGCCCGTGATCAGGACCGTACGTGCCGACATGTGATCACTCCAGTGTGGTGGGTCGTCTTGCCGGGCATCATGCCGCAGAGAGGACTATCGAGTCCACTTGTCTGGGCGGGCCAGGTCTGCGACGCTGGAGGCGTGACCATGACTCGCACCGGCAAGCATGCGACCAAGGAACAACGTGCCGCCGCCGAGCGGATCGTCTCGGCCGACGAGCAGGCCCTGCGCGACGTCGGCTTATCGCACCGCAAGACCCGGAGGATCCGGGTGCTCGCCCAGCACGCGGACGACGGCCTGCTGGAGCCCGCCAGGCTCGCGGCGATGGCCGACGCCGAAGTCCAGGCCAAGCTCGGGGCCCTGCCGGGTCTCGGTCCCTCGTCGGCGCAGCGGTTCCTGGTGCGCTACCTGCGCAGGCCGGACGTCTTCCTGGCCGACGATCTCGCCGCGCGCCTCACGACGACGGACAGCCATAGCGGACTGTATAGTCCAACTTGAGATGGTGGTCCCGGAACGAGCCGCGCGGCCCGACCCGGTCGAGAAGGGCGTTACCCGATGCGAGACGTGGCACCGAGACCCGGCGTCGAACGGCTTTCCCCGGCTTTCCCGGCCGGGGTGGTGTCGCTCGTGGCGTCGTTCGCCGCGGTGGGCTCCACGATCCCGCTGTTCAACGTCTACCGGGCCGAGGAAGGCTTCACCAACGCCGACATCTCGATCACCGTCGTCGCCTACTCCGTCGCCACCCTCGGCACGTTGCTGGTGCTGGGCCGGGTCTCCGGCCACCTGGGACGGCGTCCCACCTCGATCGCGAGCCTCGGCCTGCTCCTGCTGGGCTGTGTGCTCCTGCTGAACGTGCACCACGTCGGCGTCCTGATCGCGGGGCGGCTCCTGATGGGCTTCGGTGCCGGCCTGGCCAGCAGCAGCCTCACGTCCTACATCGTCGATGCCGCACCGGCCAGACCGGCCTGGCTGGCTTCGGTCGCGTCGAGCCAGACGGTCATGCTCGGCCTCGCGGTCGGCGCCATCGGTTCCGGCGCGCTGGTGCAGTTCGGTCCCTGGCCGCGCGAGCTGATCTACCTCGTGGTGATCGGCCTGCTCCTGCTGTCGGCCGTGCTCATCTTCGTCAGCCCGGATACCGTGACCCCGGCGCCGGGCCTCTGGCGATCGCTGCGTCCCCGGGTCCGCGTTCCGGCCGGGGTCAAGCACCTGGTCCCCGTCGCGGCGGCGGTGTTGCTGGCGACCTGGGCGACCGGGGCGTTCTACCAGGCGTTCGTGCCGGCGCTCGTCGCAGACCAGCTCCACACGCGCAGCCCGCTCGCCCTCGGGCTGGTGTTCGCCGCCTACATGGGACCGAGTGCGATCGGCGCGCCGATCAGCGGCCGGTTCGCGCCCGCGGTGGCGCAGCGGGCCGGCATGCTCGGGTTCCTGGCCGGCATGATCGGCATCATCGCGGCGGTCACGACCGGCGCGCTGGTGCTGTTCTTCGCGGCGACCGTCGTCGCGGGGGCGAGCCAAGGCATCGCGATCAGCGCCGCCACTCGCGGCCTGCTGGCGGGCAGCGGCGTGGCCGACCGGGCCTCGATCTTCACGGTCGTCTACCTCTTCTCCTACTGCGGCGCGACGATTCCCGCCCTCGTCGCCGGCCGGCTTTCCACGACGTTCTCGCTCCCGCAGATCGCCGTCGGGTACGGCGCGCTCGCCCTCGTCGCCACCGTGTTCACCGTGGTCGCCGCCCGCGATCCGGAGGCCGGGCCGCGGCGCTGACGCGCTCGTCAGCCGAACGGCCGCGCGCGCGGTGCCCGGTGGCGGCGCCGCGGCGCCGCGCGGGGCGTGAGCTCGAGAACGCGGACCACCCGGTACCGGTGCGGCCGCCACGGCCGATAGAACGCTTCGACCTCTTCATCGGCCAGGGGGCGGCCGGCCAGCGCCAGGCCGGTCATCCGGCCGAGGCCGAAGTCGCCGAGCGGGAGCGCGTCGGCGTCGCCGAGCGCGCGGTGCCCGACCTGCGCCGCAGTCCACACCCCGACACCCGGCATCGCCGACATCAGCCGGTAGACCCGGGCGGGGTCGGCGGCGGCACGTTCGAGCTTGCCCGCGTGCCGGGCGGCGAGCCCGACGGTCTTCGAGCGCTGCAGGTCGACTCCGGCTCGCCGCCAGTCCCAGATCGGGATCTTCGCCCACACGCCGGGGGAGGCACGACCCGCATCGCCGCGGGAGCGGGGCCCGGCGCCGGGGTGCCGTGGGTGCGGAGCAGCCGGGCCCAGGCGGCCTGGGCGCCCAGGCTGACGCCCCGCTGCTCGAGGACCGCGGGCACGAACGCCTCGAACACGCGGCCCGTGCGGGGTACGCGCAGGCCCGGCAGCCGACGCCAGGCTCGTTCGAGAACGGGGTGGGCGGGCCGGAACTCCTCGGGGTGGTCGTGGGCACCCAGTTCGGCGGGGATGTTCTCGACGAGCTCGCCGGCGCCCGGGCCCCACGCGTCGACGTCCAGGTCGTCGGGGCGGTGTTGCCGGATCCGGTAGGTGACCGGTCCCGTCGAGGTCAAGGCCGTCCGCCACAGGCTGCCGTCGGCTTCCTCGCGGTGGGTGGGATCGTGCCGTCCGCGCCGCAGGCTCTTGAGCGTCAGCTTCGCGTCCACGGGGAAGGCCGGCTGCCAGTGCCGTGACCGGTCCGGCCGAGCATCCATGATCTTCTCCCTGGCCGGGCCTTCGGCTCAGCTGTGGACTATATAGTCCATAGTAAGCCGTAAGAGCCGGCGCCGGCCCGACGCTCAAGACTCACACACCATCGGAGGTTGATTCACCGTGTCACGATTGGCCGTTCCCGAGGACATCCCCGCCGGTTCGCGGCAGATCCTCGAAGGGGTTGGTGCGCAGCTCGGCTTCGTCCCGGAGATGTTCAAGGTCATCGCGTCGAACCCGGCCGTGCTCGAAGCCGTCACCACGTTGCAGGGCAAGCTGAGCCGGGTGCTGGACGCGCGGACCCGGCACAGCATCGCGCTGTCGGTGTCGGAAGCGAACGGCTGCGACTACTGCCTGGCCATGCACACGTACGTGTCGTCCGAGTTCGGCGGCATGTCGGACGAAGACATCGCCTTGGGCCGGACCGGCGGCTCGGTCGACCCCCAGCGTGCCGCGGCCGCCCGGTTCGCGCACCGGCTGGTGGACAGCCGCGGCCGGGTCGGCGACGAGGACCTGACCGAGGTGCGGGCGGCCGGGTACACCGACTCGCAGATCCTGGCGATCGTCGCGGTCGCGGTGCAGGCGTTGCTCACCAACTTCATCAACAACGTCAACCAGACCGGCATCGACATCCCCGCCGTCTGAGCGGCCGAACCAGGAAAGGTGCGAAATGCCGGGCTCCGCGCTCTATGAGCAATTCATGGCGCTGCACACCCGCGAAGGGGGCCTCGTTCTGCCGAACGCCTGGGACGGCCTCTCGGCTCTGCTCCTGGCCGACGCCGGTTTCGAGGCCGTCGCGACGTCGTCGGCAGCGCTCGCCGCCACGCTCGGCCGGTCCGACGGCAGGCACGAAGTCACCCGCGGCGAGCACCTCGAGCACGCCTGCCTGCTCGGCCGGCTCACCGGGCTGCCGGTGAACGGGGACTTCGAAGACGGCTACGGCGACAAGCCCGAAGCCGTCGCGGCGACCGTCGAAGCCGCCGTCGCGCACGGCTTGGCAGGCATCGGGATCGAAGACACCTCGGGCGACCACGGCCGGCCCATCCGCGGCTTCGACGAAGCCGTCGACCGCGTGCGCGGCGCCGTCGCCGCGGCGAAGCGGCGCATCGTCGTCACCGGCCGGACCGACAACTTCCTCCAGGGCCGGCCGGATCTCGATGACACGATCCGGCGCTTGACGGCCTTCGCCGAGGTCGGCGCGGACGTGGTGTTCGCGCCGTTCCCGCCCGACCTCGACGCACTCGGCGCGATCGTCGCGGCCGTCGCGCCGACGCCGGTCAACGTTCTCGTGTCTCCTTCGGACAAGGTGCTGACCGTCGCGGAACTGCGGCAGGCGGGCGTCAAGCGCATCAGCTTGGGCCCGTTCCTGTACGCCGGCGCGATGGCCGCACTGGAGCAAGCCACGAAGGCGCTCGTCGCGGGCGATCTCGCGGCCGCCACCGCGGGCATGAGCTTCGACCGGATCGGCGAGCTGATCGCCGGCGCCAAGCACTGACGTACCCACCCATCACTCGAAAGAAGAGGCAAACCGCCATGGATCTCGACAAGCTCATGAACCAGCACCTCACGAGGGCGTTCGACGGCAGCAGGACCATTCCGGAAGAATCCCTCCAGCAGCTGCTGCGGTTCATGCGGTCCGCGCCGACGTCGACGAACATCCAGCCCAACCACTTCTACGTCCTCGCGTCGGCCGAAGCCAAGCGGCAGCTCGCGGACAACCTGGGGGAGCGGTTCCAGGACAACAGCGGGAAGATCCTGAACTCGTCGCACAGCCTCATCCTCACCACCCGGGCGGACGTGCCGGACAGCCACCTCGACGAGGTGTTCGGCAAGGAAGACGCCGACGGCCGGTTCCCCGATCCGGCGAAGCGCGCGATGTGGCAGTACATGACGCGGGACTTCCTGAACCTGCGCAACTACGCGTACAAGGATCTCAACCACTGGATGGAAAAGCAGACGTACATGGTGATGGGGATGACCATGATGGCGGCCGTCGAACTCGGCTTCGACGCGACGCCGCTGGAAGGGTTCGACCCGACCAGCGTCGACAAGGCGTTCAAGATCCGCGAAACCGGGCACACCACGACCGTGCTGATGGCGCTCGGCTACCCCGACAGGGAAAAGGCTTACAAGGGCCCGATTTCGCGGTTCGACGCCGATCGGCTGTTCACCTTCATGTAGACCGGGGACACCCGGCTGCTCGACCTGCCCCGCAGGGGGAGCAGCCCGGCGCGGGCTCAGTCCAGAAAGCGGTCGTAGCTGATGAAACCGCGGGATACGGCCACCTTGTCGTAGAGGAGCCGGGCGCGTACGTTGTCCTGCTGGGTGAGCCAGTAAAGCCGCGCCGCGCCGTGGTCCCGGGCGACCTGGGCGACGTACTCGATCAGGCTCCGCCCGACGCCGCGCCCGCGTTCGGCTTCCTCCACGAACAAGTCCTGCAGGTAACACGACCGAGCCGCCCACGGGTTGGCATGGAACAGGTAATGCGCGAAGCCGACCGTTCGCCCGCTGTCGAGCCGGGCGGCGCAGCCGAACACGTCCTCGGCGCGGCGCAGCCGCCGCCACGTCCGCTCGTAACCCTCGTCCGGGACTTCGGTGCGGTAGAACTCCTTGTAGCCGCGCGCCAAGGTTTCCAGCGGGCCCGGTCACCCTCTTGAAGCGGACTGATTTCGATCATTCGTCCACTGTCGACAGAGAATGCGCGAAGGGCGGGAAATCGTCAGCCGGGGCGACCCGCAAATGCTCGAGCGACACATCGAGCACCGTCGCCAGCTGCCCGGGGTCACGCGTGGTCCGGGCGAGCAGGAACCCGCCCTGCAGTGCCCCCATGACGGCCGTGGCGATCGTGCGGGGGTCCACGCGGGAGTCCAGCTCCCCGCGCTCCTGGACGCGCCGGAAGGCCCCGGCGAGGAGGCCTTCCCACGCCGCGAACCCGGCGACCAGGGCGTGGTGCCCGCGGTCGTGGCGCCCGGCGAGCCCGCCGATGAGAGACCCGATCGGGCAACCGCCGACGCCACCGGTGACCTGGTTGTCCTCGACGAGCTTGTCGCGCCACGCCCGGAGGTCCGAGAGTGAGCGCACTCCTTCGAGCAGCGCCTTCTGGGCGGTCAGCACGCCGGCGACCTGCGCGTGCACCACGGCCTCGATGAGCGCCTCGTCGTTCTCGAAGACTCGCCGGAGCTGCGTCTCGGCGACGCCGCTCGCGGCTGCGACCTCGGCGAGGGTGATCTCACCCAGCGGGCGGTCGCGCAACAGGTCGATCGCCGCGGTCACGGCCGGCCGGCGCGCATCCTCGACGTGCCTCCCGGTCTGGTCACCCGACATGCCCCGAACACTAGCGGACGGGCGCGGCGCGGTACACCTCGACCTGGGCAGTTTTTGGACGCTATCGTCCACTGCGGCCGCGTGGAGCGGCTAGGTGGCCCGGAAGGTGCGGACGTGGTCGATCGCCAGGTCGAGGGTCTGCTTCATCGGCGCCGCCGACCGGGCCATCCGGGCGATGAGGTAGCCACCCTGCAGTGCGGCCACCAGGAACGTGGCGAGCTTCTCCGGGGTGGCGTCCGGCCGGAGCGCGCCGGAGGAGCGCATCCGGACCAGCGCCTCGGCCAGCAGTTCTTCCCAGATCTCGAAGTACTTCGCGAGCAGCACGCGGGCTTCTTCGTCCCGGTCGGCCAGCTCGGCGGCGAGTGAGCCGAGCGCGCAGCCGTGGGCGCCGTTCGGGAGGGCGGCGCGCCGGACGGTCGCGTCGCGCCAGCGTTCGAGGCCGCGGATCGAGTTCAGCCGCCGCAGCTGGTCCTCCTGCTGCCCGATGAGCTGCGTGCCCTGCGCCACCACGACCTCGCGCACGAGGGCGGTCTTGTCGGGGAAGTGGTGGTACAGCTGGGACTTGCTGGCGCTGCTGGCGGCCCGGACGTCGTCGAGCGTGGTCGCGGCCACCCCTTTGACCCGCATGAGGTCGACGGCCGCCTGCACGATGCGGGACCGGGTCGCCGCGCCACGCGCGGTCAGCCGGGTTGACTGCGTCGTGCCCTCCGGTGCGTCCACGGCCGTCAGGTTACCGCACCGGATGCCTTGAGCACGGTCAACATCTGGACCGCACGGTCCACGATGAGCCCACGTGGTGCAGCGGTGGGCAGGACTTACGGAAGCCGTACGACTGACTTCCCTGACAGGTGGACATGATCTGCATGGACGCTATGGTCCAGTATACGGTGAGTTTCATGGTGGATCCACCCCGACGTCGGCAGCGCGGACGTCGGGGAGCTCGTCGCGGAGGTGGTGCGCAGCCAGGTGCACGAGGTCTTCGCGGTCCCCGGGCACCGGCTGACGACCGCCGCCGGCCTCGACAACCTGTGCCGGTGGCGGGACGACGTCGTGGCCGCGTACCGCGCCACCCGGGTCCCGGCCGGATACCGCTGGGCATCGTCGTGCACGAGGCGACCGGACACGACGGCCGCGCCGGCCGGGCGCTCGCGGCGAACCTCGCCCCTGGCCGTCCGCGCTCGGGCACGCGTTCTCGCGGCTGCGCGATCGGGGAGCGCTCGCCCCGTGCGTGCCGCCGGCGGAGCCGGCGACCGCGGTCATGGGGGCGCGGCCGGACGAGGTGCTGGAGCCGTTCGCCATGATGCTGCGCCACGTCATGTCCGTCTTCGCAGGTCCGGTGGGGTAGCCTGACGGTGTGGCAGAACCGGAGCGCACGCGGTTGACGGCCCGGGGCGCGGCGACCCGAGCCCGGATCCTGGACGCGGCGGTCGAGCTGATGTCCGTGAAGGGCGCGACCGCGACCACGTTGGACGACGTGCGCGCGGCCAGCGGCACGAGCAAGTCGCAACTTTACCACCACTTCCCGGACAAGGACGCTTTGGTCCAAGAGGTCATCGGCCGCCGGGCGCAGGACCTGCTTTCCTGGCACGAAGGGCAGCTCAAGCGGCTGAACTCGATGCGCGGTCTGGAGCGGTGGCGGGACGCGGTCGTCCAGCACAACGCCCTGCACGACGGCGCCTACGGCTGTCCCCTCGGTTCGCTGGCGAGTGAACTCTCCGATCGCAACGAGCGAGCGCGCACGGAGCTGGCCGCGCATTTCGCGACGTGGGAAGGCCTGATCGCGGACGGCCTGGAACGGATGCGAGCCGCGGGCAAACTGAGGCCGGACGCCGACCCGCGGCGGCTCGCGGTCGGGCTGATGGGTGCGCTGCAGGGCGGGTACCTGCTCGCGCAGACCAAACAGGACGTCACCCCGATGAAAATCGCCCTGGACATGGCGCTCGACGGCATCCGGGCGTTCCAGGCCTGATCCCGGCCCCGGGCGTAAGACGACGCGCCCCTCGTACGCAGAAACAGTGTCCCACCCGGGACTGCCGCCGAACTCGGCGGCTCGCTCGATGTGAGGCGGAGAATCGTGGTGCTAGGCGCTGGAGTGCGGGAAATCGGTGGCCGGGTCGAGCTGCTCGACCTGCCGGAGCCGACCGGCCCGGGGCCGGGCGAAGTGGTGATCGACGTCGCGGCGGCCGGCGTCGGCAACTGGGACGACATCGTCCGTTCGGGCGGGTGGGACGTCGGGCTGACCCCGCCGATGGCGCTCGGCGTGGAGGTGGCCGGGACGGTGGTCGCGGTCGGTTCGAACGTGACGGGCTTCCGGCCGGGCGACGAAGTGCTCGGCCATCCGCTCCCGCTGCGTCACCAGGGCTGCTGGGCCGAGCGGGTGGTGGTCGACGCGGAACTGGTCGTGGCGAAACCCCCGGGCGTGCCGTGGGAGACGGCGGCGGCGTTCCCCGTGCCCGCCCTGACCGCCGAGCAAGTGCTCTCCGAGTCCCTTCGCGTCGCCGAGAACGAGACGCTGCTCGTCCACGGCGCGGGTGGGGCGACCGGTGGGCTGGCCGTGCGGCTCGCGGCCCTGCGCGGCGCCCGGGTGATCGCCACCGCCGGGCCCGCGAGCGCCGCTCGGGTGGCCCGGGCCGGCGCGGCCGAGGTCGTCGACTACCACGACCGGAGCTGGCCGGACCGGGTCCGCGAGTGGGCCGGCGGCGACGGCGTCGACACGGCCCTGAATGCCGTCGCCGGCGGCATTGCCGACACCCTCCTCACGGTGCGCGAAGGCGGCCGGCTGGCGACGATCACCAGCGACCCGCCGCCCGCCGCGCGGGGCATCAGCGTCGCGAACGTCTACGTGCGCCCGGACGCCGCCCAGCTCGCGAAGCTGAGCGCGCTGCTCGGCGAGGGCGAGCTGACCCTGCCGGTGGGCATCACCCTGCCGCTGGCCGAGGCGGCGGCCGCGCTCGAGCGCGCGGTCCGGGGCGCCAACGGCGGCCCGGTCGTCCTGCGCGCCGACCAGCAGCAGCCGTCGAAGAGCTGAGTCCGCCGTTCCACCACCCGACGGGACAGGAACCCGCACGAGAACGGCAAGGCACTGATCACCCGCGTGGCGCCCGGCGCCGCCGCGGCCGGAACGATCGACCTCACCGCGTCCGGCGACGGAAAGTTCCTGTACGCCCAGGGCGCGAAGAACGGGGAAGTCGCCACGTTCCGCATCGGCCACGACGGCGACCTGACGGCGGTCGGCGCGACCGCGGTGCCGGACGCGGCCGGCGTCCGCTTGGGAGCTGTTCTTCGACCTCGTTCTCCCTTCGGGTCACCGCGCCGATCCTCGCCGGGACGGTCGCCGTTCTCGTGTGGCGACGGCCTTTCCAGCTCGAGGAGTAAGACCGGGCCCGCCCGCGACACCAATGCAGCATGAGCTCACTGACCACGCCGACCAGGGGCACCGGCGCGCTCGAACGACGCCTCGGGGAGGTCGCCGACAACGCGGATCGGCGGTACCACCTGGCCAAGGGCCTGCGGCACCAGATGAACAAGGTGTTCCCGACCCACTGGTCCTTCCTCATCGGCGAGGTGGCGCTGTACAGCTTCCTCCTCGTCATCGCGACCGGCGTGTACCTGACGCTCTTCTTCGACCCCTCGATGCAGGAGGTCGTCTACCACGGCAGCTTCACCACCATGCAGGGCCTGGAGATGTCCCAGGCCTTCCGCACGACGCTGGACATCTCCTTCGACGTCCGCGGCGGGCTCTTCGTGCGGCAGCTGCACCACTGGGGTGCGCTGATCTTCATCGCCGCCTCCCTCCTGCACACCTTCCGGATCTTCTTCACCGGTGCCTTCCGGCGTCCGCGGGAGGCCAACTGGGTCATCGGGGTGCTGCTGCTCCTGATCAGCATGTTCGAGGGCTTCTTCGGCTACTCGCTCCCGGACGACCTGCTGTCCGGCACCGGTATCCGCGCGACGCTGTCGGGCATCGTGCTGTCGGTGCCCGTCGTCGGCACCTGGATCCACTGGGCGCTGTTCGGCGGGGAGTTCCCCGGCGACCGGATCATCCCGCGGCTCTACACCCTGCACATCCTGGTGCTGCCGGGCATCCTCCTCGCCCTCACCGGCGTGCACCTGGCGCTGGTGTGGTACCAGAAGCACACGCAGTTCCCGGGCGTGCGCCGCAAGGAGACCAACGTCGTCGGCATCCGGATCATGCCCGAGTTCGCCCTCCACGGCGGCGCGCTCGCCGTGCTCGTCACGGGCGTGATCGCCCTCATGGCAGGGCTGTTCCAGATCAATCCGGTGTGGAACTTCGGCCCGTACAACCCGGCGCAGGTGTCGGCCGGCTCGCAACCGGACTGGTACATGGCCTGGGCCGACGGCATGCTCCGGATCTGGCCCGCCTGGGAGGTCTACCTCGGGAAGTACACGATCCCGGCGGTGTTCTTCCCCGGCGCGGTCGGCATGCCGCTGCTCTTCAGCATCCTGATCCTCTATCCGTGGATCGAGCGGAAGCTCGCGAAGGACACCGGTCACCGCAACCTGCTCCAGCGGCCGCGCGACGCCCCGGTCCGCACCTCGCTGGGCATGATGGCGCTCGGCTTCCTCCTGGTCATCGAGCTGTCCGGCTTCAACGACATCATCGCCGACCGGTTCCGCATCTCGCTGAACGCGACCACGTGGGCGGGCCGCATCGGCGTGCTGCTCGTGCCGCCGATGGCCTACTACGTCACCTACCGGATCTGCCTGGGCCTGCAGCGGGCCGACCGCGAAGTGCTGGAACACGGCGTCGAGACCGGCATCATCAAACGCCTGCCGCACGGTGCGTTCATCGAAATCCACCAGCCCCTGGCCACCACCCCGCTCGACTACCAGGGCGCACCGGTGCCGAAGAAGATGAACAAGCTCGGGTCCGGCGGCCGGGCCGTGCCCGGTTCACTGTGGACACCGGACCCACCGGAGGAGACCGCGGCGCTGGAAAAGGAACAGACCAAGTGACCGAAGACAAGCCCGGCCGGCTCCGCGCGCTCAGCGACGCCGGCGTTTCCCTCTGGCTGGACGAACTCTCCCGCGACATCCTCGAGGACGGCGAGTTCGAACGCCTGGTGCGAGACTGCTCGGTCGTGGGCGTCACCACGAACCCGACGATCTTCGCGAACGCCGTCGCCCGCGGCAGCCGCTACGCGCTCCAGCTCAACCGCCTGGCCGCGAACGGGATCGACGTCGAGGAGGCCGTTCGCGCGGTGATGATCTGGGACGTCCAGCGCGCGGCGGACGTGCTCCGTCCGGTCTGGGAGAAGACCGGCGGCGTCGACGGCCGGGTGTCGCTGGAGGTCAGCCCCGGGCTCGCCGACGACACCGCCGCGACCATCGCGGAGGCCGGCCAGCTCTGGGAGCTCGTCGACCGGCCGAACCTCCTGGTCAAGATCCCGGCCACGCGGGCCGGTGTCCGAGCCGTCACCGGAGCCCTCGCCGCCGGGGTGAACGTGAACGTCACCCTGGTCTTCTCGGCGCGGCGGTGCGCCGAGGTCGGGGCCGCCTACGTCGACGGGCTCGAGCAGGCCCGGGAGAACGGCCACGACCTCGCGTCGATCCACTCCGTGTCCTCGCTGTTCGTGTCGAGAGTGGACACCGAGGTCGACAAGCGTCTGGACGCGAAGGGCGTCCGGGAGCTGCGGGGCCGCGCAGCCTTGGCCAACGCGCGGCTCGCTCACCAGGCCCTGGCGGAAGTGTGGGAAGGCGACCGGTGGCGGAGCCTGGCCGAGGACGGCGCCCGCCCGCAGCGGCTCCTGTGGGCCTCCACCGGGGTGAAGGATCCGTCCTTTCCGGACACCAAGTACATCACCGGGCTGGTCACGCCCGGAACCGTGTTCACGATGCCGCCCGCGACGCTCTCGGCGTTCGCCGACCACGGCGACGTCGCGGGGGACCAGGTCGCCAGGCGCGGCGAAGAGGCGGCGGCGGACGTCGCCGCCCTCGCCGCGGCCGGGATCGACCTCGATGACGTCGGCACCACGCTCGAGCAGGAGGGCGTCGCGAAGTTCGCGGCCAGCTGGGCCGCCCTGCACGCCTCGGTCGGCATCCGGCCCTGAAAGGAGTCCCATGCCCCGTTCACTGGAGTCACTCAGCCCCGTCGATGGCGAGCGAGTGGCCGCGAAGAACCTGGTCGCCGCCCTGACAGCCGGTCGGATCGTCTACGACGACGGCGCCGAGCAAGTCTTCGACGCCGACGGCGTCACCACCTACGTCGAGCGGGGCCACCCGACGCGCGGGGAGTGGTACGTCGACAGCCACGGCCGCTTCGCCTCGTTCTGGCCACCCGGCTACCGCGCCTCGTACGACTTGCGGTGGCTGGTCGAGGGCGGCTCGATCGCCGGCCTGCGCTTCACCCACACCGAAGACGGTTCGGAGTTCTCCGGCCGCTACGCCTGAAGCCGGGCCGCACGAACGGCGGTAAGAAGTCCGGCCGGCCCGGCGCCAAGCAACCATGACGAACGCAGTGAACGGCAAAGCGGTGCTCCACCTGCCCCGCTTGGTCGCGAAGGTGGACCGGGTGCTGGCGGCCGTGGTCACGGTGCAGGCCGTGCTCGTGCTGGCCGACTTCCTGCTGCTCGGGCTGCTCTCCGGAGGTGTCGCCCTGCTGGAAGGGGCGTGCCTCGCCGTGTTCGGCATCGCCGGTCCCGCGATCGGCATCACGCGCCACTTCCGGGTCGCGGCACGGGACGGAGCGGCTCTCGTCCTGGCCTCGGCCTCCGGCTCGCTGGTCCTGGGCGTGCTGTTCCACTTCGTCCTCGGTGGGCCCGCCCGCGTCCGCGTCGTCGTGCATTCCGGGGCGACCGTCCTGGCCCGGGTCTTCGAAGTCTCCGTGACGCTCCAGATGGCCGCGAGCGCGGTGGCACTGCTGGTCGCCGCGCTCGCCGTGCGCCGCCGGACGTCGATCTTGTCCCTCGGCCGGCTTCCCCGGTGAGGCGAGACGGTATGCGCAGGATCTTGATCGTCGGCGGCGGCTACGCGGGCTTCTACGCCGCCTGGAAGCTCGAGAAGAAGCTGCGGCGGGGACAGGCCGAAGTCACCGTGGTCGACCCGCGGCCGTACATGACCTACCAGCCGTTCCTGCCCGAGGTGGTGGCCGGCTCGATCGAGGCCCGGCACGCCGCGGTGTCGCTGCGCCGCCACCTGCACCGCACGCGCGTCATCGCCGGGACGGTCACCGCGATCGACCACGAGCACCGGGTGGTCACGGTCCGGCCCGCCGACGGCGACGCGTTCGAACTGGGCTACGACCTCGTGGTGGTCACCGCCGGCGCGGTCACCCGCAAGTTCCCGGTGCCCGGCATCGCGGAGCAGGCGATCGGGCTCAAGCACGTCGAGGAAGCGGTCGCGATCCGCGACCGGCTGCTCACGTCCTTCGACCGGGCGGCCACGCTCCCGCCGGGGCCGTCGCGGCAGAGGCTGCTCACCGTCACCTTCGTCGGCGGCGGCTTCTCCGGCGTCGAAGGCTTCGCCGAGCTGCTGTCGCTGGCGACGTCGCTGCTGCGGCGCTATCCCGAACTGGACCGCGGCGAGCTGCGGTTCCACCTGGTCGAGGCGTCCGGCCGGATCCTGCCCGAGGTGACCGGCTCGCCCGGCCGCTGGGTGGTGCGCTTCCTGCAACGGCGAGGTGGGCGGGTGCACTTGAACACCCAGGTCGAGTCGGCGACCGGTGGGCGAGTGGTGCTCTCCACCGGCGAGACGTTCGGCTCGGAGCTGATCGTGTGGACGGCGGGCAACGCGGCGAACCCGGTCGTGGGCAGGCACACCGACCTGCCGGTGGACGAACGCGGGTTCCTCGTCGTCCGGCCCGACCTCCGGGTCGGGACCGACCTCGAGCCGATCCCCGACGCGTGGGCCGCCGGGGACGACGCCGGGATCGAGGACCTCACCGCGCCGGTCCCGGGCACCCGCACGGTGCCCAACGCCCAGCACGCCGTCCGCCAGGGCAAGCTGCTCGCCCGCAACATCACCGCGACCCTGCACGGCGGAAAGCCGAAGAACTACCGGCACCGCAGCCTCGGCGCGGTGGCGACGCTCGGCATCGGGCACGGCATCTTCCAGTACCGGCGGCTGGTGCTCAAAGGGCCGCTGGCCTGGCTGCTCCACCGCGGCTACCACGTGCTGGCGATCCCCAGCTGGGAACGCAAGGTCCGCGTGCTGGCGATCTGGCTGACCGCCGGGTTGTCCGGCCGCGACATCGTCTCGCTGGCGTCGGTGCAGCAGCCGCGCACCGCGTTCGTCAACGGTGGGGAACCGCCGGAAAACTCGTTGCCCAGCTGGAGCAAACCATGAAGACCACCGCCCCCGTCCCCATCGTCACGCGGCCCTACCCCGTGCGCCGTTCCGTAAAGGGTTCGGCGTTGCTGCGGCTGATGCGCACCACGGACCACAAGCAGATCGGCGTGATGTACCTGGTCACGGCCTTCGCCTTCTTCATGATCGGCGGGGCGATGGCGATGCTGGTCCGCACCGAGCTCGCGCGGCCCGGCCTGCAGTTCCTCTCGCAGGAGCAGTACAACCAGCTGTTCACCATGCACGGCACGATCATGCTGCTGATGTACGCGACCCCGATCCTGTTCGGCTTCGCGAACTTCATCCTGCCGCTGCAGATCGGCTCGCCCGACGTCGCCTTCCCGCGGCTGAACGCGTTTTCGTACTGGCTCTACCTCTTCGGCAGCCTGACTGTCGTCTCGGGTTTCCTCACCCCCGGTGGCGCGGCGGAGTTCGGCTGGACGGGCTACACGCCGTTGTCCGAAGCCACGCACACTCCCGGCCCCGGCACCGACCTGTGGATCATGGGCCTGATCGTCAGCGGCCTCGGCACCATCCTCGGCGCCGTCAACATGATCACCACCGTGATCTCGCTGCGCGCGCCGGGCATGACGATGTACCGGATGCCGATCTTCACCTGGAACATCCTGGTGACGTCGATCCTGATCCTCGTCGCGTTCCCCATCCTCACCGCGGCGTTCTTCGGGCTGGAAGCCGACCGCCGGCTGGGCGCGCACGTGTTCGACCCCGCCAACGGAGGTGTGATCCTCTGGCAGCACCTGTTCTGGTTCTTCGGCCACCCCGAGGTGTACATCATCGCGCTGCCGTTCTTCGGCATCGTGTCGGAGATCTTCCCGGTCTTCAGCCGCAAACCGCTCTTCGGCTACAAGAGCCTGGTCTGGGCGACGCTGGCCATCGCCGCCCTCTCGTTTTCCGTCTGGGCGCACCACCTCTACGCCACCGGCGCCGTGCTGCTGCCGTTCTTCTCCTTCATGACGTTCCTGATCGCCGTCCCGACCGGCATCAAGTTCTTCAACTGGATCGGCACGATGTGGAAGGGCCAGCTGTCCTTCGAGACGCCGATGATCTTCTCGATGGGCTTCATCGTCACGTTCCTCTTCGGCGGCCTGACCGGCATCATGCTGGCCGCGCCGGCGATCGACTTCCACGTGTCGGACAGCTACTTCGTCGTCGCGCACTTCCACTACGTGCTCTACGGCACGATCGCCTTTGCGACCTTCGCCGGTATCTACTTCTGGTTCCCGAAGATCACCGGCCGGATGATGGACGAGAAGCTCGGCAAGTGGCACTTCTGGACCACGTTCATCGGCTTCCACATGACGTTCCTCGTCCAGCACTGGCTGGGCGCGGAGGGCATGCCGCGCCGGTACGCGGACTACCTGACCAGTGACGGCTTCACCACGCTGAACACGATCTCCACGATCGGTGCGTACATCCTCGGTGCCTCGACGCTGCCGTTCATCTGGAACGTCTTCAAGAGCTACCGCTACGGCGAGATCGTCACGGTGGACGACCCGTGGGGCTACGGCAACTCGCTCGAGTGGGTGACGTCCTGCCCGCCGCCGCGGCACAACTTCACCGAGCTGCCCCGGATCCGCTCCGAGCGCCCCGCGTTCGAGCTGCACTACCCGCACATGCTCGAGCGCATCCACAACGAGGGTGAGATCGGCTTCTTCGGGAAGCAGCGGGTCAACAGCCACGCGGCCCCGTCGCAGGTGCTCACCGAAGCGGTGATCCCGGGAGACCACTCCCAGGACAACGCCGGCGAGCAGTGACCTTGACCGGTCAGCGGAGCTCGTCGCCACCGCATTCGCGAATGGCGCGCACCAGGGCCTCGTGATCACGGGAGCAGGCCGGGCACGACTTCAGGTGCGCGGCCGGCCCGGGGAAAAGCCGTTCGGGGTGCTCACCGGCGGCGGCCGTTTCCGAGTAGGCGGGGAGCGCGTCGAGGGCGAGGTCGCACCCGATGTCCCGCGGATCGGTCCGGAGGAACTCGTCCAGTGCGTCCCAGTCGCTCATGCCCTGCCTCGGGAGTTTCGAGCCGCGGTCTTGGACGTTGGCACCTGATCTTCGACGGTTCTTACGCGCGGCAACACCCGGCTCATCGGAAGAAGGTGAAGAGATGCCGACGCCACGGCGCCACGTGCGGCTCGCCGGCGAGGAGCTGCCGGTCGACCTCATGAACACGGTGTGGTCGGGCCCCGGCGGCGTCACCGACGTCCTGGCCACCTCGGAGTCCTCGATGGACTGGATCCGGGAGATCGCGCCGAGGCTGGCTCAGCGGCCCCCGTCGTTCACGCATTGGCTGGCGTCGGCGACTCCGTTGAGCGCTCGCATGGCGGCCTACGACCTGCGGAGGCTGCGTGACGCGGTCCGCGGTCTGGCGGGTGAGCTGACGGAGGACCGGCGCCAGGGGATCCCGCCGGTGGTCGCGGATCGCGCCACGGCGCTGGAAGTCCTCAACGGCGCGGTCGCCGGGGCGCCCCACTGGCCGGCGTTGGTGTGGCGGCCGCGGTCCGAACCCGAGCTGGGCGTCCAGGGCGAGGTGCCGGGTGGGGTCGTGGCGGTCAGCCAGATCGCCCGGCAGGCGGTGGAGCTGTTCGGCGGCCGCGACCGGCAGCGCCTGCGTGCCTGTCCGGCGCCCGGCTGCTCCAACTACTTCCTCGACTTCGGTCGTCGCGGGCGGCGCACCTGGTGCTCGCCCTCGTGCGGTGCGCGTGTCCGGACCGCGCGGAAAGGCAACCCGGCTGACATCGCCGCTCACCGAGGCCACCGTCGGCCGTCGGGCCGGTAGCGCCGCAGCCCGTCCAGCAGCACCGCTTCGCCGTCACGCAGCACGGGAGCGACCGGCACGGCGGGTACGTCGCCGTACCGCACGGCGGCCAGGAACCGGGCCAGCCGCTGCGGCCCGGGCACCAGCTCGCCGCCGAGGTAGGCGACCACGAGCAGGTCCTGAGCGGAGTCGTGCTCGACCGCGGCCGACCAGCCGTGCCGCTCGTCCCAGAGCAGGGCGACGTCCCGGCCCGGATGCCGCGGCAACCGCGTGTCCAGCGCGATGTACGCGGACGCCGGGTTGCCGAAATCGGCCGTGCAGGACTCCGCCCCCACGCCGACGGCCGTGCTCACCGCCGCGAGGTAGGCCGGAAGGCGGTGGTGGAGGACGAGTTCCCGATCGTGCCCGTTCGGCAGGGAGATCACCGGCGTGACGTCGCGCTGTCGAGCGGGACATCCCACGCGGCGATCGTCGACGACGGGCAGGCGACGATCCGGAACCGGCCGCGGTACTGCGCGGTGCGAGCCGCGTCGTGGTGCTTCCGGAGGGCCAGTGCCGCGTTCAGGCCGAGTGCGGTGCAGCCGGTCAGGTCGACGGTGACGATCCCGCGGCAGACGGCCGTCGCGAAGTCGAGCTCGGTCACGAGCACGTCGTCCCCTCCCTGCGGGTGATCGCTGGTTGGCGGCCACCGGCGACCGACTCTTACCGCTGCCGCGAAGATTCCGGCCGGGCCTGCGCGGCAGGCGGCTCGCACCCGGTCATCGGCACGGTCTTACCCGGCGGTCTCCAGGGTGACCCCGAGGAGAGCGTCGACGGCGGTCCGGATCAAGGCGGGGGCGTCGGCATCCGTGCCCCGCTGCCGCAGCGCGTCCGCCACCCACGCGTCGACGGCCGCGAGCGCCGACGGGGTGTCCAGGTCGTCGGCGAGACGGTCCCGCAGGGTGGTGACCGTGCCCTCGGCCGCCGGGCCCGCGTGCGCCGACGTCGCCGCCCGCCAGCGCGCGAGCCGCTCCTGGGCCTGGTGCAGCAGCTCGTCGGTCCACGCGCGGTCGGTGCGGTAGTGCCCGGCGAACAGCGCGAGCCGCATCGCCGACGGGTCCACGCCGTCGGCCCGCAGCCGCGACACGAACACCAGGTTGCCCTTCGACTTCGACATCTTCTCGCCGTCCAGCGCGATCATCCCGGCGTGGACGTAGTGCCGGGCGAACGGATGGGCGCCCGCCCGGGCCTCCGCGTGCGCGGCGCTGTACTCGTGGTGGGGGAACACCAGGTCCGACCCGCCGCCCTGGACGTCGAACCCGAGGCCGAGCCGGTTGAGCGCGATCGCGCTGCACTGGACGTGCCAGCCGGGCCGCCCCGCGCCGAGCCCGGAGTCCCGCGACGGCTCGCCGGGCCGGGCGAGCCGCCACAGCAGCGCGTCGAGCGGGTCGCGCTTGCCCGGGCGGTCCGGGTCGCCGCCGCGCTCGGCGAAGAACCTCGCCATCGTCGCCTCGTCGTAGTTCGACTCGGCGCCGAACCGGCCGGTGTACGACCGGTCGAAGTAGACGTCCGGGTAGGCGGGGTCGTCGGCCCGGTAGGCCGAGCCGTTGGCGAGGAGCTCGGCGATCATCTCGGCGATCTCGGGAACGGCCTCCACGGCGCCGACGAACTCCCGCGGCGGCAGCACCCGCAGCGCCGCCATGTCCGCGCGGAACAGCGCGGTCTCGCGTCTGCCGAGCGCCTCCCAGTCTTCGTGGTCCCGCTCGGCGCGCTCCAGCAGGGGCTCGTCGATGTCGGTGACGTTCTGGACGTAGTGGACGTCGTGGCTGGCGTCGCGCCACAGCCGGTGGACGAGGTCGAACGCCAGGTACGTCGCCGCGTGCCCGAGGTGGGTCGCGTCGTAGGGCGTGATGCCGCAAACGTACATCTTCGCCACGGGGCCCGGTGCCGTCGCCCTGAGCCGGCCGGTGGCGGTGTCGTGAAGCCGCAACGGGGGCGGGGTTCCGGGAACGCGGGGCACGGCGGCCGAAGACCAAGTCTGCATGCCCCGACCCTAGGGGAGAACCGCCCCGGATGGACGAGATGGTCCACTTCGAGTATTGTCCCGCTCGGCTCGGGCGAGCCGCGCCCGACCTTCCCGACGACGAAACCCGGAGTGCAGTTGGCAGACGTTTTGCGCGCGGTCGTGGACGAGCTGACGTCGGACCCCTCCAACGCGTGGGCCCGGGACCTCGGCTACCGGCCCGTGTGGGCCGGGTCGCCGTCCGCGCGGATCGTGATCATCGGCCAGGCGCCGGGGTGGCGGGCCCAGGAGAGCGGGATCCCGTGGGACGACGCCAGCGGCGTGCGGCTGCGCTCGTGGCTCGGCGTCCGCGACGACGAGTTCTACGATCCCGGGCTGTTCGCCATCGTGCCGATGGACTTCTACTTCCCGGGCAAGGGCAAGACGGGCGACCTGCCCCCGCGCCGGGACTTCGCGCCGCGGTGGCATCCGCGGATCCTGGCGGGGCTGCCCGACGTCACCCTCCGCGTGCTCATCGGCACGTACGCGCAGCGGTTCCACCTCGCCGGCCGGGCCAAGGCGAACCTCACCGAGACCGTGCGGGCCTACGGCGAATACCTCCCCGCCGAGTTCCCGCTGGTGCACCCGTCACCGCTGAACTACCGCTGGCACGCCCGGAACACGTGGTTCGAGGCCGAGGTCGTCCCCGCGCTGGCCGGCCGGGTCGCGCTCGCGCTGGGCCGCGGCTGACGACGTCGGCAAGTGGTCCGTAAGGTCCGTCTTCGGCAGCGCAACGACCGCCGACCCGGGCTCGGCCGCCGAGCCGCGCCGGTGCGATAATGTGGTGCCGTGGTGGAACCGGAGAGCTCTGTGAGGCCGGTCCGGCGGACGGCGCGTGGTGAGGCGACCCGGGCGCGGATCCTGCGGGCCGCTGTCGACTTGATGACGGTGAAAGGGGTGGCCGCCACCACGCTCGACGACGTCCGCGCGGCGAGCAGCACCAGCAAGTCACAGCTCTACCACCACTACCCCGACAAGGACGCCCTGGTCCAGGACGTGATCGAGTACCAGGCCGAAGAGGTGCTGACCACCCAGGGGGAGCAGCTGCGGCGGCTCAATTCGATCCGCGGGCTGGAGCGCTGGCGGGACGCGATCGTCCAGCGCAGTGCGCTGCGCAACGGGGCTCACGGTTGCCGCCTGGGTTCGCTGGCGAGTGAGCTTTCGGATCAGAACGAGCGGGCGCGGTCGGCACTGGCGGGCCATTTCGAGACCTGGCGCGGTCTGATCACCGACGGCCTGCGGCGGATGCGGGACGCCGGGAAGCTGCGGCCCGACGCCGACCCCGAACGGCTCGCCATCGGCCTGATGGGCGCCCTGCAGGGCGGGTACCTGCTCGCGCAGACCGAGCACGACGTCAAGCCGATGCGCATCGCGCTCGACATGGCCATCGACCACATCCGCAGCTACCAGCCCTGAGCTCCGCGCCGCGGCGGCAGCTACGTCAGGCCACGGGGGAGCGCACCACGGTGAGGGTCGCGGGACCGGTCCGCAGGATTCCGTCATCGAGAGGGGCGCACCGCACGCCGCCGCGCCCGCGCAGCCCGCGGAACGCGCCGGGCGCCAGCACCACGTCCATCCAGGCGCACGGGTGAGCCGGGCGGCAGGCCTGGAACCGGACTTCGCCCGCCCCGGAGTCGAGGCCGAAGACCGCTCCGGTCCCGCCCCGCGGCGCGGCCAGCTCGTCGACGGGAAACCCGCGCACGACGATGTTGCGTCGCGGCAGGTGGGGCCCCGGCGCCGCGGCGAGGCCGAGGTCCCGGGCCAGAACGTCGAGCGACTCCGCGGCGAAGAGGGTGACGGCGGCCCGGCGGTGGGCGGGCTGGTTGAAGTACCGGTCCCCGACGAGCCCGAGCCCGGCGCGCACGGTCACCTCGTCGCGCTCGCCGGGTTCCGGGTCGGGCCGCGGACCGTCCGCGGGGCGGCCTTCGAAGGCGTGCGCGGGGGAGACCAGCAGCGCGACGATTTCCACCGGGGCCGAGATCGTGCCGGACGGTTCCGCCATGGCTCTCCTCGATCGCGCCGGCGCGCGAACCGGAGTTCGCGCGCCGGCGACCTCACTTGCCGTCGGTGTCGCTCGTGAACAGGGTGCGGTAGTCGCCGTAGCCCGCCGCTTCCAGGTCGTCGAGGTGGATGAACCGCAACGACGCGGAGTTGATGCAGTAGCGCATCCCGCCCTTGTCGAGCGGGCCGTCGTCGAAGACGTGGCCCAGGTGGCTGTCCCCGTGCAGCGAGCGGACCTCCGCCCGGATCATCCCGTGGCTGAAGTCTTCCCGCTCGACGACGTTCGATCTGACGATCGGCTTGGTGAAGCTCGGCCAGCCCGACCGGCTGTCGTACTTGTCGACCGAAGCGAACAACGGCTCGCCGGACACGACGTCGACGTAGATGCCCGGCTCGTGGTTGTCCCAGTACACGTTCGCGAACGGACGCTCCGTGCCGTCCTGCTGGGTCACGCGGTACTGCTCCGGATCCAGCCGCGACACGGCTTCCGGACTCTTGTGGTACTTGGCCTGCTGAGGCACAGCTCTCCCTTCCCCGCCTTGCGGCGAAGCCGGCGCACCAGGTGAAACGCACCTGGACGTGCAGAGGTACAGACGTGCGGCGCACCCGCGCTATTCCGCGGACGGCCGGTCGGCGCGGGCGCGTTCTTCTTTCGTAAGGACTGGGCGAACACGCCCACCTGAATGGACCGTGGGGTCCACCTCGGTGTCTTGTCGAAGATGGACTAAATGGTCCAGAGGGGCTAGGGTTGCCGAGAACGACGCGGCGGATCGAATGCGAGAACCCATGAGTGACGACTCCGACGAGTACGACGGCGGTTTCGACCTGGACAACGGTCTGCTGGAGCCCGAGGACAGCCTCGTGGACCGCGGAGTGGCGGACGTGCTGGACGAGGGCTACACCCCGCCGGACCACCCCATCGCCGTCTTCGACTGGGGCACGACGGCGCGGGAGGCCGCCGGCCACGAAGAGCTCGGCAAACGGCTCGCCCGGGAGCTGCCGGACGTCTTCGCCGTCGCGGACCGGGGCGACGGGCTCGGTGACGCGTCCGACACGGACGGCGAACTGTACGACGACCAGGTCGGCGTGGCGCGGGCCGGACGGCTGGTCGAGGACCCGGACGCGGACGAGGTGTACCCCTACCTGTTCGCCTCCGACGTGGGTTTGGACGGCGCCGCGGCGTCCGCCGAAGAAGCGGCCGTCCACATCGTCCCGGAATGACCGCGAAACACCAGAAAGGCAGAGACAGATGGTGATCACCAGAGGCTTCGTCGGGCGCGGGCGCGCCGGCCAGGACCCCCGGCTGCCACCCGGGCAGTACGACGCGGGCAACGATTGGCCGGTCCTGCACGCGGAAGCGACGCCGTCGATCGACACCGCGACGTGGACCTTCACCATCGACGGCCTCGTCGACACGCCGACCACCTGGACGTGGGACGAGATCCACGCGCTCCCGGGCGACCGTTACGAAGGCGCGATCCACTGCGTCACGACGTGGTCCAAGTTCGGCATGAGGTTCGACGGCGTCTCCATCGACACCCTGCTCGAAGTCACCGGGGTGCGCGACGACGCGGCCTACGTCCTGGCGCGGTCGCACACCGGCTACACGACCAACCTGCCGATCGAGGACGTGGTCGACGGCCGGGCCTGGGTGGTGTGGGACGTCGACGGCGCACCGCTGGACGACATCCACGGCGGCCCGGCCCGGCTGCTGGTGCCGCACCTGTACTTCTGGAAGAGCGCGAAATGGGTGTCCGGGCTGAAGTTCATGGCCGAGGACCAGCAGGGCTTCTGGGAACGCAACGGCTACCACGACCACGGCGACCCCTGGCTCGAGCAGCGTTACCAGGGCGACTGATGGCCACGGCTTCGTCCTGGCAGACCGGCGTCGTGACCGCGATCGGCGAGGAGACCCCGCACGCGAAGACGTTCCGGCTGCGGCTCGCCGAACCCCGGACGCACCGGGCCGGCCAGTTCTACGTCGTCCGGCTGACCGCCCCGGACGGCTACCACGCCCAGCGGGACTACTCGGTGGCCAGCGCGCCCGGCGGCGAGGACATCGAGCTCACGGTCGAGAAGCTGCCGGACGGCGAAGTGTCGGCGTTCCTGCACGACGTGGTCGAAGCCGGTGACACGCTGCAGGTCCGCGGCCCGATCGGCAGGTTCTTCTCCTGGGACGGCGCCGCGCCGATCCTGGGCGTCGCCGGGGGCTCCGGGGTGGTCCCGCTCATGTCCATGCTGCGGCTGGCCCGTGGCTCGGGCCGAGCCGGCCTGATGCGGTTGATCGTGTCCGTTCGATCACCCGAAGAGCTTTACTACGCGGACGAAATCACCGGTCCGGAGACCACGGTCGTCTACACCCGCCAAGGCCCCGCGGGCGGTGCCCGGCCCGTGGGCCGGCTCACGGCCGACGACCTCCGGCCGCTGGCCGAGGCGGACCGCGAGGTCTACGTTTGCGGTTCGCAAGGGTTCTGTGACGCGGCGACCGGTCTGCTCGCCGACGTCGGAGTCGAAGCGAAGCGGATCCGCGTGAGCCGGTTCGGGCCGACCGGCTGAGCCGGTCGTCGTCGTGGCTGTGACCAATGGATGCAGGAAGGTGCCGGATGAAGGCGATCGTGGTGACGGACCAGGCCGCGGGAACGGCCGGGATGACGGTGGCGGAGCGGCCGCGACCGGAGGCGGCGGGCAACGACGTCCTCGTCGAGGTGCACGCGTCGGGGTTCACCCCGGGTGAGCTGACGTGGCCCTCGGCCTGGGTCGACCGGCTCGGCCGCGACCGGACGCCGTCGGTGCCCGGGCACGAGCTGGCCGGCGTGGTCAGCGCGCTCGGGTACGGCACGCGGGGGCTGTCGGTGGGGCAGCGGGTGTTCGGCCTGACCGACTGGACCCGCGACGGCACGTTGGCGGAGTACGCGGCCGTCGAGGCGCGGAACCTCGCGCCGTTGCCGGGTGACGTCGACTTCACGGCCGGGGCGAGCCTGCCGATCTCGGGCCTGACCGCGTGGCAGGGGCTGTTCGTGCACGGCCGCGTCGAGGCGGGGCAGAGCGTCCTGGTGCACGGGGTGGCCGGTGGGGTCGGTTCGATGGTGGCGCAGCTCGCGCACGAGGCGGGCGCGTACGTCATCGGCACCGGGCGCGCCGCCGACCGTCAGGCGGCGCTCGGCTTCGGGGCGCGGGAGTTCGTCGACCTGGAGCACGACTCGCTGGAGGAGACCGGCGGGGTCGATCTGGTTTTCGACGTCTTCGGCGGGGACGTCCAGAAGCGGTCCGCGCGCCTGGTTCGCGCCGGGGGGACGCTGGTGACGATCGCCGGTCCGCCGGAGGCGCGGCCCGCCGACGGCTTGGCGGTCGACTTCGTCGTCGAAGCCGACCGCGCTCAGCTCGGCGAGATCGTCCGGCGGGTCCGCGAGGGCCGGCTGAAGACGAACATCGGCAAGGTTGCGAGCCTCGACGACGCCGTCGCCGCCTTCGACCCGGCGGAGCGGGTCAAGGGCAAGACGATCATCCGCGTTCGTCCGTAGCGGTCCGTCGCCGGCGGGCAGGGCGGCCCGCCCGAATGTGGACCACGTAGTCCATTACGTCGCGTGGGCACGGACCTGGTCGAACGCCATCTCCAGCGTCGCGCGCAATTGGTCGGCGTCCTGGGTGAGGTGCGCCAGCAGGTGACCTCCCTGCAGGGCGGCGATGAGGCCGATGGCGAGTTTCCCGGTGTCCGCGCCGCGGTCGAGTTCACCGGCGGCCTGGAGGCGCGACAAGGCTGAAGCCAGCAGTGTCTTCCACTGGGAGAACGCGTCCGCGAGCGCGCGGTGACCCCGATCGTGGCGGTCGGCGAGGAGGTGGATCAGCGAACCGAGCGCGCAGCCGCCTTCCGGCGTGGGCGGGTCGAGCAGCCACTGTTCCAGGTCGTCGAGGTGCTGTACGGCGTCCAGGCGCGGCCGCTGAGCCCGGACCACGGCGTCGAGCTGGGTCGACACGATTGCTTCCACGATCGCGTCGGGGTCCGGGAACGATTGCTCGAGTTCGGCTCGGCTCACCCCGGCGGCGGCTTGGATCCGCGCCGGGCTGAGCGAGCTGACGCCGTGGCGCACCAGGAGGGCGGTCGCCGCCGCTACGACGCGTGCCCGGGAATCCGGCTGCGAGGTGTCGAGACGCGGGCCGGGCCCGTCGTTCCAGTCGGCCGTCATGGCTTGCACAGTAGTCGTTCCGGCCCCGGCCGGGTGTATCCGCCCCCAGCCAAAGATGGACCGTTTGGTCCTTAGTTGAGGGTTTCGGCGTGCTCGATGGCCGCCGGGATCAGGGAGTGAACGGGGGCGGCCCGAACGACGGGGAGTGGCCGGCATCGCCAACCCGGCGAGCACGCTGCGGCGTTCCCGCAGGGGGCCGAAGTCGATCTGGCCGGCCGCGGCGGACGTCGCCGACGAGGTCGGCTTCTTCCACGACACGGTTGCCGAGTACAGCTGAGCCCGCGATGTCGCGGGCCTGGGGCCGGGAACGCAGCGCCGGCTTGTCGCTCCGGTGCTGGAGTTGTGCCGTCACTTCGACTGCGTGCCGTGGCGGCTGACCTCGCGGCAGCTGGATCGCCACTTCGCGGGGCCGGGCAAGCGCACCGGGCATCTCCGGTTCACCCGACTTCGCGATGGCGTCCCCCTGTACTGCTGGTTAGAGTTTCTTCACGACCAACGCAATTAACGGTTGGGAGGTCAGGTGGACGGTCACGTCGGCGACGTGCATGTCGGAACACGTGTCACCTACCGGACCCGGATGAACGACGTTGGTACTCCTGGCTCACACGTGACGGGAACCGTTTCCGGAGTCGCAGTCTTCGACCGTTACACGATGGAAACCTGGATACCCGTCCATCGTGACGGAACCTCTTCAGACATCGAACCCACTCTCATTCGGTGGGCGGCTATTGTGGAGATCGTGTCTTCGCCCTGACGGCAAAGCTTCGCCGTAGGGCGGTAATACGCGTCCGAGCGGGCCGCGCACGCCGGGTGCTCCACAGGTCGGCTTCACGATGCGGCGCGAGCCGCACGGCCCCTTTCTCCCTGCTTACCGGCCTTCCGGCTCAGCGCCTGAGGAAGGCGTTCGCCGGACGGGGCAGACACCGGCGGCGAGCCACTTCTCCCGCAGGCCTGCCGGGATGTTCAACGCGGTCGGCTGACCGTTGGTGAGGGTGCGCACGCTGCCGCCGAGCAGCAGGTCGCCTGCCTTGTCGAGCACCGCCGTGGCGGTCCGGCTGCGGTCTTCCGATCGTTCGAGCAGCCGCATCAAGCGCGTTCCGGCACCGACCACGCGGCTCCAGCCCCGGGAGCGCGGCACTTCGAGCCAGCCGGCGACCTCCGGGGTGACGACCTGGCGGACGACCGCGGCGGCCACCCCGTCGAACGCCTTGCCGGGGATCATGCCCTCGTACAGCCGCAGCAGGTTGCGGGTGAGCTCGATCCCTTCGGCGGACGGCCCATAGGTCGCCTCGACGACTTCCGCGTTCAGCTCCCGGGCCCCGGCCAGCGTCTCCGGCATGGCGCCGGCCGGGATGCCGAGCATCGCACCCGTCACGCGCCAGACGTAGTAGTAGTCCTCCGCCTCGCGTTCGGTCACGGAGATCCCGATGCGGCGCATGCCGTCGATGACCTGGACCGAGAAGATGAGCAGCGCCCCCAGCATGTCCTGCTGGCACAGCGGCACCCCGTCCGCCGCCGCGTCCCACTCGCCGGAGCGGGTGATGAAGTACCGGACGGCGGCGTGGATGAGCCGTGTCTTCTGGATCGTCGGCACGAAGGCGCCGCCGGAGCCGAACGGCGCGGGACCCATCATGTTCAGCACGAACTGCGAGGTTTCCGACAACCGCCGGTGCGGCTGGTTGAGCCGGTGCGTCAACGCCAGCACCCGCGACGGTCGCGGCTGCGCGTAGCAGTTCACCATCGCCCCGAACGACAGCACCGACGCGACGTGCACCCCGTCGTCGACGAAGAACTCGTACGCGTCCGCGACCCGATCGAGGTCCGCCCACTCCGGTGGGAGGTCCGTGGCGACGAGGTAGCGGCGCACCGACTCCGGCAGGTGCTCGGGAATGGGCTGGTCGTTGTCCCGGAAATGCGCCAGGACCTCGTTGACCACCCCGGTCTTCCCGCTGGACACCAGATCCGCGATCACGGCGTCGGCGAGCGGGTCACCGTGGAACTTCAGCTCTTCGAAAGCGGGCGATCCGGCCGCTGTGGATTTTGGGGTTTCCAGCACCCGCTGATTCTCGGCGGGACGGAAATGCGCGACTAGCGCCATCCGGGGCCCACCGGGGCCACGAACCAGTGACGGTCCCGATCACATTCCGTCGACTAACTCGGACGAGGAAAAAACCGGTCACCGGGAGCCACAATCACCCGGCTTCTCCTCAAAAGAGGTACGCGGAAGCAAGCCTTCGGCCGATCGACGCCCTAGCCGGACACCGCTATATCTGGGTGAGCGCAGTTCGGCGGAGGGACTTCACTGTGGCTGGTTCGACGATTTTGCTGGCGCTGGACGACATCCCGCCGGACTCGGTGCTCGACGCCCAGCTGACGCGGATCTGCGAGCACCTCGCCGCGGACGGGCACGACGTCCTGCGTGCCGGTACCGACGACGACGCGCTCGCCCTCGTGCGGAGCCGGGCCGACCTCACCGCCGCCCTGGTGAGCTGGGACCTCCGCGACGAGGACCGGGAGGCGTCCGCCGAAGCCGTGCTGAACGCGCTGAGGGGCCGGTTCACCCGGCTCCCGGTCTTCCTGGTGACCACATCGACCTCGGTGGACGACCTGCCGTTGTGGGTTTCGGAAGTGATCTGCGGATACGTGTGGCTGCTGGAGGACACGCCGGGGTTCATCGCCGGCCGGATCGGCGTGGCGGCGCGGCGCTACCGCGACGAAATGCTGCCGCCGTTCTTCCGGGAACTGCGCCGCTTCGACGACACCCACGAATACTCCTGGCACACCCCCGCCCACGCCGGCGGCGTGGCGTTCCTGAAGTCCCCGGTCGGGCGGGCGTTGTTCGACTACTACGGCGAACGGCTGTTCCGCACCGACCTGTCCATTTCCGTGGCCGAACTCGGCTCGTTGTTCGAGCACACCGGCCCGATCGGCGACGCCGAGCGCAACGCCGCCCGCATTTTCGGCGCCGACCTGACCTACTTCGTGCTGCACGGCGATTCCACCGGCGACCGCATCGCGCTGCACGCGAGCATCGCCACCGACGAGCTGGTCCTCGTCGACCGCAACTGCCACAAGGCGATCTACCACGGGTTGACCTTGACCGGCGGCCGCCCCGTCTACCTCGTGCCCACCCGCAACGGCTACGGGCTGATGGGCCCGATCCCGCCCGCCGCGCTGAGTCGTGAATCGGTCGCCGGCCTCGTGCCGGGCAGCCCGCTCGCAGCCGAAGCCGCCACGCCGGACCCGGTGTACGCGGTGATCACCAACTCGACCTACGACGGCCTGTGCTACGACGCGGTTCGCGTCGCCGAGCTGCTGGGTGCCAGCGTGCCCCGGCTGCACCTGGACGAAGCGTGGTTCGCCTACGCCCGGTTCCACCCGCTCTACGCTCGCCGGTACGGCATGGCGGTGGACTCCGCCGCGGTGCCCGACGCCGTCCGGCCGACCGTCTTCAGCACCCAGTCCACCCACAAGCTGCTCGCCGCGATCTCCCAGAGCGCGATGCTGCACGTGAAGAACTCGCCCCGCTCGCCGGTCGAGCACCGGCAGTTCAACGAGACGTTCATGATGCACGCCACCACCTCGCCGCTGTACCCGATGATCGCCGGGCTCGACGTCGCCGCCGCCATGATGGACGGACCGGGCGGCCGGTGGCTGGTCGACGAGGCCGTCACCGAAGCCATCCAGTTCCGGCAGGCGGTGGCCCGCATCGGCCGCCGCATCGCCGCCGCCGGTGACCGCCCCGCCTGGTTCTTCGGCACCTGGCAGCCGGACGAGGTCGACAACCCACGAACCGGGCAGCGGTATCCCTTCGCGGACGCGCCGCTGGATCTGCTGCGCAGCGAACCCGCGTGCTGGAGCCTCGAGCCCGGCGCGGCCTGGCACGGGTTCCCGGACCTGGAAGAGGGCTACTGCCTGCTCGACCCGGTCAAGGTCAGCGTCACGTGCCCGGGCACCGACGCCCGCGGCACCGCGGCGGAGCAGGGCATCCCGGCGCGGATCCTCACCGCCTACCTCGAGACCCGGCGCATCGTCGTCGAGAAGACCGACGCCTACACCTGCTTGATCCTCTTCTCCATGGGCATCACCAAGGGCAAATGGGGCACCCTCATCGACGGGCTCCTCGACTTCAAGTCGCTCTACGACACCGGCGCGCGCCTCACCGACGTCCTCCCGGCACTGGTCGAAGACCACCCCAGCCGCTACGCCGGTCTCACGCTGCGGGACCTGTGCGACCAAATGCACGCACAGCTCCGCAAGAGCGACCTCATCCCGCTGCTCGACGCGGCGTTCACCCACCCACCGCGCCCCGAACTGACCCCCGCCCAGACCTACCAGCGGCTGCTGCGCGGCGGCACCGAACCCGTCCGCCTCGCCGAACTCGCCCACCGCACGGTCGCCACCCAGGTCGTCACCACCCCACCAGGCATCCCGGTCCTCATGCCCGGGGAGAACGCCGGCGGCCACGAGGAGCCGACCCTGCGCTACCTGCGCGCCCTCGAGGACTTCGACCGGCAGTTCCCCGGCTTCCCCAGCGAAACCCACGGCGTCACCAGGGATCGCGGCGGCGACTACTGGATCACCTGCCTCCGCACCGGGTGACAGTCACGGAAATCCACCCGCGAAGCCCCGGGCCGGGGAGCAGTTCGGGTCCGCTCGGGTATGCGCACGATCGCCGATGGCGGTTGTGGCGCGACAAGGCGGTCCCTGATGGACCATGAACGCGGCGGGGCGCGCAGGCGGTGCCCGGCTGGTTCGTGCGGCACCTGCCGGGTCGGCTATTCGCGGACGATCACCGCTGACTGGAGCCGGAGCGCGTCCTGCCCCGGTGGGGCGCCGAACATCCGCCGGTACTCGCGGCTGAACTGCGACGAACTGTCGTAACCGACCGCGTGGCCGATCGCCGCGACGTCGTGCGGTGCCGCGATGAGTTCCATCCTGGCCTTCTGCAGCCGGATCTGCTTCTGGTACTGGAGCGGGCTCATCGCGGTGACGGCGCGGAAGTGCCGGTTGAGGGAAGAGGTGCTGGTGCCGATGGCGGAGGCGAGTTCGTCGATGTGGATGACGCGGTCGTAGCGCGCGCGAACCCATTCGATCGCGCGCGCGACGAGCGCGAGCCGGCTGTCGGCCAGGCCCGCCTGCCTCATCAAAGCGGCGTGCGGACCGTTCAACAACCGCCAGTGGATTTCGCGCCGTACGCCGGCGCCCAGGACCTTCTGGTCGCGCGGGTCGTCGAACAGCCGGAGCAGCCGGACCAGCGAGTCGAGCAGCTCGTCGTCCGCGTCGCTGATCGCCATCCCCGATCCGTCGTGCGGGCCGGCCGCGACCGGGCCGCAGTCGATCAGCAGCTCCGCGATCGTCGCGGGCCGCAGGCGCAGGCCGAGCGTGAGGAACGGCCTGCGCGGGCTGGCTTCGATGATCTGGGAGATCAGCGGCAGGTCGACGGTGAAGACGGCGGCCTGGCCGGGGTGGTGCGCGAAGACGCGGTCGCCGAGCGCCGACCGCTTCGCGCCCTGCACGACGAGGACGAGCATGGGTTCGGTCACCGAGCTCATCGGTTCCGTGACGTGCGCGGCGGTGAACACCAGCACGTCGCCGAGCCAGGCCGGATGCAGGTCGTCGCCGGCCAACCGCGTGATGCGGCGTCCGAGCTCCGCGAGGTGACTCACCGGTCGAGTGAAGCACAGCCGCGGTGCGCCGGTCCATCCCCACGATCGGGGCGAAGTTGAGCGGATCGTGCATCGAGTCGAGCGCATCGATCTAGGTGATCGACGTCGGCGGGGGTTCACTGGCGGGAGCGGGGAAATGGCCTCGCCGGTGTCCCACCGTCCAGCATCGCGGAGGTCCACAGTGTCCCTCGACGACTACGTCACCCTCGGCCGATCAGGTCTTCGGGTCAGCCCACTCACCCTGGGCACGATGACGTTCGGAGAAGATTGGGGCTGGGGTGCGAGCCCGGACGAATCGAAGAAGATCCTCGAGGCCTATGTGGACCGCGGCGGCAACTCGATCGACACCGCGAACCTCTACACCAACGGCCACGCGGAACACATCATCGGGGAATTCCTCGCCGAGCGGCCGGGGCTGCGCGAGCGGCTCGTGCTCGCCACCAAGTTCTTCGGCAACCTGTACGAGAACGACCCGAACGGCGGCGGACCCAGCCGCAAGGCGATCGTGCAACAGCTCGAAAACTCGTTGCGCCGCCTCCGGACGGACTACGTCGACCTCTACTGGCTGCACAACTTCGACCCCGCCACGCCGGTCGAGGAGACCCTGCGCGCGCTCGACGACCTCGTCAGCGCGGGCAAGATCCGCTACGTCGGGTTCTCGGACGTCCCGGCTTGGGCGACCGCCGAAGCGGCCACGATCGCGCGGCTGCGTGGCTGGGCTCCGGTGATCGCCCTGCAGCTGGAGTACTCCCTGCTCGAACGGACCTCGGAGGGTGAGCTGATCCCGATGGCCCAGGCCATGGGCATGGGCGTGCTGCCGTGGTCGCCGCTGAAGGGCGGGTTCCTGTCCGGCAAGTACTCGAGCGCCACGAAGACCGGCGTCGACACCACGCGGGCGCGGATGCCCGGCGACGCCGAGCTGGTCGTGATCGACGCGCTCAACGCCGTCGCCGCGGAAGCCGGTGTCCCGGCTGCGCAAGCCGCCCTGTCCTGGGCTCTGGGGCGGCCCGGGATCAGCTCCGTGGTGATCGGTGCGCGCCGGATGAACCAGTTCGAGACGAACCTCGGTGCCTTGGCGGTGACGCTGGGCGAAGCCCACCGTGCCGCGCTGGACGAGGTGTCGGCTCCGAAGCTCAATTTCCCCGCCGAAAACAACGCGGTGCTGGCGCCGAGCCTGCAGTTCGCGGGAGCCACCGTCGACGGCCGCCCGTCGACGGTGTCTCCGTTGCTTCGCGCTGCCAAGACCCGTTACTGACCGCCGTGTCCGGTGGGAACGGGTCTTGGCGGCACGATTCGCAGGCAGGACGGCACTCGTCACCGGTGGTGGTTCGGACATCGGTCGCGCGATCGCGCTCGAGTTCGCGCCGCTGCGGATCCGGGCGACGCACTGCGCCCCCCCCCGGCCCGCCCCGACGAAGACCAAGGAGATCCCATGCGCAGCGGTAAGCCACTCGGAACTGTCCAACGCCTGGTGGGTGCGGCCGCCGGGCGGCTGTGGCGGCTCCCGGCCCGGCGCAACCCGGTACGGGTGGAGCGGAAGATCCCGGTGCTGATGCGGGACGGCGTCACCCTGCTCGCCGAGCACTACATCCCGGTGACCACCGAGCCCGTCCCGACCATCCTGGTCCGCTGCCCGTACGGCCGCGGATTCCCCTACGCGCTGCTGTCGGCTCAGCTCTACGCCGAACGCGGCTACCACGTCCTGTTCCAAAGCACGCGTGGCACCTTCGGCTCCGGGGGCACCTTCGTTCCCGGCGTCAACGAAGCCGACGACGCCCAGGACACCGTCGCGTGGCTCCGCACCCAGGACTGGTTCGACGGACGCCTCGCCACCGCCGGCGGCAGCTACCTGGGCTTCACGCAGTGGGCGCTGGCGATGGATCCGCCGCCCGAGCTGAAGGCGATGGTCGTCATGATCGGCGTGCACGACCTCGCCGACGCCGCCTACCAGCAGGGCCCGCTCGACCTCTTCACCATGCTCAGCTGGGCCGATCTCCTTTCCCACCAGGAAACCGCCGGCCCGGTCGCCGGTCTGATCCGGATGGTGCGCGCCGAACACCGGCTGCGCGGCGCACTGGACAGGCTGCCGCTGCGCGGCTCGATGAACGGCCTGGGCGGGAAGGGCGCGCCCTGGTACGACGACTGGATCGACCACCCCGACGTGCGCGATCCCTACTGGGAGCCGTTCCGGGTCACCGGCGCGCTGACGCGGACCACGGTCCCCACCCTGCTGATCGGTGGCTGGCACGACTACTTCCTCAACCAGACGCTGCAGCAGTACCGGACCCTGCGGGCGCGCGACGTCGAGGTCGCGCTGACCATCGGCCCGTGGACGCACCTCACCGTCGACAACAAGGTCTCGATGCCGCAGGCGATCTCGTGGCTGGACACCCACGTCGCGGGCCGCACCGCCGCGACCCGCAGTGCACCGGTCCAGGTGTTCGTCGGGGGCGCCGGGGAATGGCAGCGGCACCGGAGCTGGCCGCCCGAAGACACGACATCGACCCCGTGGTACCTGGGGGCGGCGCGGCAGCTCACCCCGGCGCCGCCCGCCGACGGTACGGGGACCACGCGGTTGCGCTACGACCCGGCGGATCCGACGCCGTCGGTCGGGGGACGGCTCATGGCTCCCAGCGGCGGAGCCCGGGACAACCGGAAGCTGGAGCAGCGCGCCGACGTGCTCACGTTCACGACCGCACCGCTGACCGCCTCCGTCGAAGTGCACGGGCAGCCGGTCGTGGAGCTGCACCTGGCGTCCGACCACGCCCACGCCGACCTCTTCGCGCGCGTCTGCGACGTCGATCCCGCGGGTCGTTCGATCAACGTCACCGACCGGATCATCCGGTGCGCCGAGGCGGACGCGACGCCCGGCGAAGTCCGCAGGGTCGCGATCACGCTCGACCCCACGGCACACCGGTTCGCGGCCGGGCACCGCATCCGGCTGCAGATCTCGGGCGGTGCGTTCCCGCGATTCGCCCGCAACCCCGGCACGGGGGAAGCCCCCGGGACGGCGACGGCGCTCAAGCCGGTGACGCACACCGTGCACCACAACGCGGCCGGCCCGTCGAACATCGCGCTGCCGGTGGTGAAGTAGCCGGCGCGGTCAGCCGCGGAGGAAGTCCAGCGCCTGCCGGACGAACAGCTCGTGGTCCAGGAACCCCGGCCCGGTCGGCAGGACCAGGCGGCTCCGCACGTCCCGCAGCCCACGTCCGGCTCAACGCCGACGGCACCGCCCTGGTCCAGTCCGCGACCAGCGACATGGGGCCCGGCACGTACACCTCCAGGTCGCCGCCGACGCTCTCGGCCTCACCATGGGCACCGTCCAGTTCCGGCTCGGCGACTCCCTCATGCCACCGACCCCGCCCCACGGCGGCTCCATGACCATGGCCAGCGTCGGCTCCGCATCACCGTCCGCAAAGGACGGATGCAGGCGAAGAACGATCCCACGCGCGGGGAAACCTGCCGCCAGGTGCTGAGCCGTGCCCGCCGCGAGCCTCGAAGTGATCGGTTCCTGGGCACCGCCGGAGCATCAACGCGACCGGACGACGCATTCGTGAGTTTCCGATCACCGCCGAGGCATTGCGGCGGTCGGCCACCACGCGGACGCGGCCGGCCGGGTCACCAGGGGATGGTGCCGTCGTCGTTGAAGAAGGAGCCGGTCGGTCCGCCGTCGGGCAGTGTGGCGAGACGAATCGCGGTGGCCGCGGCCTCTTGGGGCGGACGCCCTCGGAAGCCGGAGAAATCGGTCGCGACCAGGCCCGGGCAGGCGGCGTTGATGAGGATGTCCGTGCCGGTGAACTGTCGCGCGTACTGCACGGTGACGGCGTTGAGGTACGACTTCGTCGGCGCGTAGGCCGCCATGACCGGGCCGGCTTCGATGTCCGGGTCCGCCTGCAAGGTCACCGACCCGACGCTGCTGGAGATGTTGACGATCCGCGGCGACGCTGCGCGCCGCACGAACGGCAGCATCGCGTTGGTCACCCGGATCACTCCGTAGACGTTGGTCTCCACGACCTTGCGAACGACGTCGAGGTCGAGCGTGGCCGGATCCTGCGTCCATCCCGGTCCCATCTCTCCGGAGATGGCGGCGTTGTTGACCAGCGCGTCCAGGCGACCGCCCTGACGTTCGACAAGGACCGCGGCCTCGGTGACGCTGCGGTCACTGGTGACGTCCAGCGGGACCGCGAACGCGTCCACCCCGGCGGCGCGCAGCGTCTTCACGGCCGCCTCGCCCCGGGCCTCGTCGCGGGCACCCACCGCCACGCGGTAGCCCCTGGCACCCAGCCCTGCGGCGATCTCGTATCCGAGTCCTTTGTTCGCGCCGGTCACCAACGCGAGCTTCTTGTCGCTCATGACCTTGATCCTGCCCACCGGCGAGGGTCTCCCAACACCGATCAGGTGCGCTGTCATACCCGCCCGGTATCACCGCAGTATCGTGATGCGGTGGACACGCTGGAGACCCGCGAGCTGAGGTACTTCGTCACCGTCGCCGAGGAACTGCACTTCAGCCGGGCAGCCGAGCGCCTCGGCATCGCTCAGCCGCCCTTGTCCCGGGCGATCCAGCAGCTCGAACGGCGTCTCGGTGTCACCTTGCTCGAACGCAACCGCCGCGGCGTCACCCTCACCAACGCAGGCCGGGTACTGCTCGACGAGGCCCGGGCCATCCTCGAGGCAACCGCCGCGGCCGCCCGGCGCACCCGCCGCGCCGCGTCCTCCACGAGCCGCCTGACGCTGGCGACGAAGGCCGGCGCGAACCACGAGCTGTTGCGGATGCTTCTCGATGCCCACGCCGCCGAATCCGACGCAGCCGAGATCGAGGTGCTGCTGTGCGGAATGGGAGAACAGGCGCCGATGTTGCGAGACGGCCGCGCCGACGTGGCGCTCATGCAGCGACCCTTCCACGACCTCGCCGGGTTCGACACCGAAGACCTGCTCACCGAGGAGCAGGTCGCCATCCTGCCCGCGAGGCACCCCCTCGCCACGCGCACGTCTCTGACCATGGCTGACATCAGCGATCTGGCGGATCTGCCGATCGCCCGCTGGCCGTGCGACGACGGCGCTTACCCGCCCGGCCCGGGCCCCGAGATCCACGACCAGTCGCAGCTGGCGCAGCTGATCGCCCTCGGACACACCGTCGCCGTCACGAACGCCTCCGCCCGATCTTGGCTGTGGAGCGCACACGCCGCCGTTCCCCTGACCGGCGCACCTCCCGTCACCACCGTTCTCGCCTGGCCTGCGCACAGCCGCTCCATGGCCGTCGCCAGGCTCGTCCGGACGGCAGCCCACCTGTAGCCAAGATCCTTCAAGACTCCTCGCGCGATCAGTGCTCGTGGTGCCCGTGCGGGGGTCGAGCCGGGGGAAGCGTCGAACGCAGTGGTTGCGCGAGTGCCTGGACGACGGGTGCGGACAGCGCCGGCGTCGGTGCCGCTCGCACGCGGCGGGGGTTCGGCCGCCCTCGCCACCAGAAGGTGTACAACGGCGTCCGCTTCCAGTTGGCCGGGAGTACGGCCGTGTCTACCTCCCGGCTGGGCCCCGGACCACTCGGCAGCCGGGCCCCGGCGGGCGTGCTATCGGCCCGCCGCGACCGGCTGGAGCAGCGGTTCCGTGCCACGATCGCGTCCTGGGTGGGTGGCACGAGAAGCGTGCCACCACCCTCGACCGTGCCCTGGGCGAATTCGGCATAAGGCCGTTGGCGGGCCTCGTAGCGCCGGAACGCCGTGACGTGATCTCCCTCCGCGCGCTCGAGTTCCTCGGCGAGGAACTGGGCCCCGGTCATCGCCAGGGACGTGCCCCGCCCCGCAAGGGGGGATGCGCAGTGGGCGGCGTCGCCCACGAGCGCGACGCGGCCCCGGTGCCAGGCGGGCAGGTGGATCTGGCTGACCGAATCGAAGTAGAGGTCGGGATCGGCGCGCACCGCGTCGAGGATCGTCCCGACCTTCCACGAACGGCACTCGGCGAACTGGTCGAACAGGATCTTCTTCTGCGCTTCGACGTCGCGGTGGTCGTAGTCGAGGGGATGCGACGCGAACATCAGCAGACCGATGGCTTTGTCCTTGAACCGGGCGATGCCGGCCAGGTGCCCGGGGTAGCTGTACATGGGGTTGATCCGCTCGGCTTCGGCGTCGGCCTCGCCGGGCATGTCGGTGATGGCGACGTAGAGACCGAGATGCCGGAGCCAATCCCGCTCCGGACCGAACACGAGCCGCCGCACCGCCGAGTGCACACCGTCGGCGCCGAGGACGAGGTCGAAGCCTTCCGAGCTGCCGGAAGCGAAGCCGGCATCCACGCGGTCGTCGTGCTCGGCGATCGCGGTCACCGACTCGCTCAGGCGCAGCTCCACGGTTCCGGGCAGCGCGTCGGCCAGGATCCGGGCCAGATCCTCGCGGGCGATCTCGATGTCGTCGGGCGAATCGCCGATGTCGTCGGGCAACCGGCCGATGGCCGCGCCGTTCTCGTCGACGAAATGCACCTGCTCGGTCATGCGGATACGCGCGTCGCGGATCGCGGTCAGGATGCCCATCTTCTCGGCGACCTCGATCGCGTCGCCGCGGACGTCGATGGGCGAACCGTTGCCCCGGAGCCGATCGGCCCGCTCGACGATCGTGACCTGATGACCTCGCGTCCCGAGGTCGCGGCCGAGGGAGAGGCCGGCGACGCCCGCGCCGGAGACAAGTATTTTCATGCGTTCTCCACAAAAGCAACGATGAGTCAGGGACTATGACCGCGACGGGTGGGCGAGCACGAAATCGCGGAGCAGCCGGGCGGTTTCCCGGGCGAACTCCATCGTGATTCCGTGACGTGCCCCCGGAATCACCGCCGGCCTCGCCCCGGGGATCGCGTCGGCGATCTTCCGTCCGATCGCGGGCCCGGCCGCGGGATCGTCCTCGCCGTAGATGAGCAGGGTGGGCGCCGTGATCCCGGGCAGGTGTCCGGTGAGGTCGAAACCGGGGATCGCGGCCAGTCGCCGCGCATCCGCTTCCGGTGAGCGGTGGACCAATATCGACCGGAGTCCGGCCACCGGCTTTTCGTCCGCTTGCCCGCGTTCGGACAGGGCGAAGGCGAGCATCCGCTGATCGCGGTGCGACGGCGACAGCTCGACGATCTTGGACGCCACGGGTGCTTGCAGGGCCGAGGCGTCGGAGAAGGTGGCGCCGACCGTCAGCGACTGCACGACGTCGGGCACCGATACCGCGACCTGCAGGGCGATGAAGCCCGCCGAAGGAGGATCCGAAGAGGTGCGCTCGTTCGTATCCGAGTCCCCTGATGAGCGCGGCGCAGTCTTCGGCGAGGTCGGGGATGCCGTAGGGGGCGGGCGGGTTGACCGACGCTCCGGAATCGCGCTGGTCGTAGGCGATCGCCCGGACGCCGTCACCGAGCAGGGGCCGGAACGTGTCGTACTGGACGTGGGTGCTTTCGCCGCCGTGCAGCAGGATCATCGCCCGGAACGGCGTGGCCGGCCTGCGCTACGAGGAGATCGCCGAACTCGCCGGCGTCAACAAGAACAGCGTCTACCGCAACTGGCCGGACCGCGCCCGGCTGGTCAGCGACGCGCTGCTGCAGTACGCGGAGGAGTCCGCGCCTCTTCACGACTCCGGCGACCTTCGCCGCGATCTGGTCGACTTCTTGATGGTGTTCTCCGAGCGGCTGTCGAGCTCGATCGGCCGGGCCCTGGCGCAGGCCGCCATCGCGGCTCCCGGCAACACGGATCTCGACGAGGCGGTGCGGGTCGCTTACGACCAACGGCTCGCCACCGCCCGAAAGCGATTCGACAGCGCCGTCGACAACGGAGAGATTCCCCCTGTCGACAGCTACTTCCTCACCGAACTGCTGTCCGGGCCGGTGTACCTCTACATCAACCGGCGACGCCGCCCCTTCACCCGCGAGGTGGCCGAGAAGATCGTCGACGTCGTCCTGGCCGGCATCCACGCCACCACGCTTTAGACGGGTCCACCGCGCTCCGGCCGGTGCGGGCGTCCGCGCCCCGAGACAGAGCTGGATCCCGTTCCTCCCGGCTCCGGGCTCTGCGGCATGCTGCCGCGCGCCCGGACGCAACGCCTTCAGCCCAGCACCGTGCCCGAGTTCGCGGTGTTTCGGTTGCGCTTGCGGGAGAACGCACCCAGGTCGATCTCCAGGCCGGTGCGCGGGGCCCGGAACCGGACGGGCACTGAGTCGTGGTCGACGCCGTTCTCCACCTGGTTGATCAGCTCCGTCATCAGCTGCCCCACGACCGGCGCGTTCTTGAACTGGTTGCCGCTCGTGCCGATCGCGACGTAGAAGCCCTCGAGTTCGGTGCGGTCGTAGATCGGCGTCCAATCGTCGGCGACGTCGTACACGCCCACCACGCCGCGCGCCCGGTTGGGCACCGCCAGACCGGGCAACCGCCGCGCGGCCCGCGTCACCTGAGCCTCGAAGACCGCGGCCGTCGGGTGGATGCCGACGGCGTCGGGGTCGTCGGTCCACGGCATCGGATCACACTCCGGTTCCGTTCCGCCGACGAGCAGGTCCCCTCCTGCTTCACCGCGGAAATAGGTGCCCAGATCCATGTCCGCCACCACCGGCCCGCCGTAGCCCTCCCGGACCGGCACGTGCGCTACTTCCTGCCTCATCGGGCGCACCCCGACCGTGAAGCCGGAACCCACGCCGGCCAACCGGTTCACCGCGCCCGACCACGGACCGGCCGCGTTGACCACGACGGCACAGGGAATCCGGGTGCCGTCCGACAGCCGCACCGACGTCACCCGCCCGCCGGCCTCCTCCACCGCTGCCACCGTGCTGCGGAAGCGGAATTCCGCCCCGCACGCCGAGGCCGCGGCGGCGAGGTTCACGGCGGCGAGGCCCGGGTCCGAGACGTAACCGGCGTCCGGGGTGTACACGCCACCGAGCGAGTCTTTCGCGTCCTCCCAGAATTCCTCGTCGTCGAGCCGCTTCGGCGGCCAATAGCGGCCGGCGTCGATGCCGGGAACGCGCTCGGCCAAGGTCGCGCTGTCCCATTCCTCGTAAGGGACACCGATCTCGTCGAACAACGGAAGCCACGACGAACGCGGAGCCGCCTCGACGTCCAGCATGACCAGCCCGCTCTTGCGGAACACCGCGAGGTCGCCGACCTCGTGCCCGAGGTGGCCGGCCCAGTCGAGCCAGCCGAAGTGCGCCTCCCACGCCGTCGCCACCCCGGCGGTGGTGGAGAAGTTGAACCGGACGATCGCACTCGAGGCCGAGGTCGACCCCTGGCCGGCCCCCGCGGCCCGGTCGAGCACGATCACCCGGTGCCCCGCCCGCGCCAGCTCGAGGGCGATCGACGCACCGATCACCCCTGCCCCGATCACGACCACATCGGCACTCGGGCGCTCACCGGGCACGGCAGGTCCTGAGGTAGCTGAGGAACGAGGCCTGCAGGCCGGTCACGTGCGTTTCGCGCAGGACCGCGCTGGTGACGGCTGCGCCGCGGGCGGTCAGGCGGTGCAGGACGGTGGCCGCGTTCTTCGTGAGGTTCTGGTAGACGGCCAGGTCTCCGAGGAGCTCCCGGTCGTTGACGGTCAGGTGGAGCTTGGCGGCAGGCAGGCGGTCACCCGATTTTTCGAGCATCGCGAAGACTTGGCTGTCTTCGCTGACGACACCGGGGCTGCCCGCTCCGATGCTCTCGAAGAGCGTGCTCCCGGTGAGCCAGGTGTAGAGACTGAAAAGTCCGCCGTAGGAGTAGCCGAAGAGGCCGTGACCGCTCGCGGCGGTGCCGAAGTCGCGTTCGATCCGCGGGTGCAGTTCCGCGGTGAGGAAGCCCAGGAACGCGTCGGCCTGGGTGTCTTTCAATTCGGCGAGGTAGGCGTCGGCGTCTTCGCGGGTCCTCGCGCCCGCTTGAACTCCCATCTCCACGGCATCGATGAACTCCTGGGCGATGGGCTCGCCGGGTGGCACGAGATCTCGGTTGCGCAGCCGCGCCCAGTGCTGGGCTTCTTCGCCCGCATAGCCGACGCTGACCTGGATGTAGGGCTCGATCTGCTGCATGGGGTCCAGCTGGGTGACGATGAGCGGCGCCGTCATGCCCACGGTCCAGTTGCCGTCGAGCACGTAGACGGCCGGCGCTTGCGTCGTGGCGGGGTCGTAGCCCGGTGGCGTGGTGACCCAGACGCCGTAGTCGTGCCCTCCGCTGGAACGCAGCTCGAAGTAGTCGGTGTCGGCGAGGCAGCCCTGCCACATGGTGCTCATCGGAGGTCCTTCACAACTCGGCCGGCCTGGAGAACGAGGACGGCATTGGCGGGATCAGCGAACAGCTCCGGATCTTCGACCGGGTTGCCGTTCCACAACACGAGGTCTGCCTGCGCGCCGGGAGCGATGACCCCGGCTTGGCCGGACAGGCCGAGGATTTCGGCGTTGGTCTTGGTGGCCGCCACGAGAGCTTCCATCGGTGTTTCGAGCTTTGCGCGCAGCTTGAGCTCTTCGCCTCGGCGGTGCTGAGCCGGGCCGATGAGATCGGAACCCAGCCCGATCCGCACGCCGGCCTCCTTGGCGACGGCGAGCGCTTCGGTCATCCGCTCACGAACACCCAGCACCCGTTCGCGGGTCGATGCGTCGAGGCCCGCTCCGGCGGTGTCGTGCAGCAGCTGCTCGACGACGGCGAACGTGGGCACGAGGGCCACCCCGCGAGCAGCCATCAGGGCGGCCGTGGATTCGTCGAGGTCGGTGCCGTGCTCGACGCAGCGCGCCCCGGCCTCGACCGCGTTCCGGATGCCGTCGTTGTTGTGGGCGTGCACCGTCACGTAGGTGCCCCGCGCCGCGGCTTCCTGGACGGCGACGGCGATCTCCTCGACGGTGAACTGGGTGTCGGTCAGCCGGTCGTGCGCGCCGACCACTCCGCCGGTCACGCAGAGCTTCAGGAAGGAGGCTCCGCGACGGAAGGCCTCGCGCACGTTGTGCCGCAGCTCGTCGGCGTTGCCGGACATCGTGGACAGGGCGCACAGGCCGGGCAGGTGGTGGCTGCTCCACAGCTCGGTGGGTTCCCAGTCGGCTCCGTAATAGCCGTGCCCGCCGAGCTGGCACTGAACCGGTCCGCACGACAGGACGCGCGGCCCCCTGACCTTGCCCTTCGCGATCGTGGTGACGAGGCCGCCGTCGACCCCGCCGGTGTCCCGGACGGTGGTGAAGCCGGCGTCGAGCGTCGCGCCGGCCGTGCCGAAGATGTCCGCCGCGAGCTCGGCGGCGCTGATCCGGAACGAGAACTGCGGCTGGATCGGGCTCGACAAGCCCAAGTGGACGTGAGCGTCGATCAGGCCGGGCGTCATCGTCAGGCCACCGGCATCGAGGCGCTCGCCGCGTGCGCCGGAGGCACCGACCTGGGTGATGTGCCCGTCTTCGATGCTGACGTCGACGTCGACCGGGTCGCGACCCGATCCGTCGACGACCGTCGCGCCGACCACTTGACACCGTTCCACGAATCGTTCCCTCCGCCGGCGCCGGCTGCGACCATGTGTGAGCAACGCGGCCCTTCTTTTCCAATGGATAAACTGTGGGAGTGATCCTGTCAAGCACGGAACGCGGCGGAGACGCACGCGAGCGTCTCCTGGTCCGGCTTCTCGACGCCTTCGAGGAGGGTCTTCCCTCGCCCGAGGTGTCGCTGCGTGAGATAGCCGCCAGGGCCGAGACCAGCCACGCCCTCTTGCGCTACCACTTCGGGTCACTCCCGGGCGTCTTGGCGGCCATGCTCAAGGCGCAGCGATCCCGTGACAACGAGGTACTGCTCGAGGCCGCCCGGCACGGCACCTTCGACGACCTCGTCGTGGCGATCTGGCGGGCCTACACCCGCCCGGAGCAGCTGTCGCGGGTCCGTGGCTTCTTCCATGTCGTAGGACTGGCCGCGTACAGCCCGGAGGACTTCCGTGAGTTCATCGACTCACTCGACGACCTGACCAAGATGCTCGCCTCGCTCGCGGAACGGGAAGGGCTCGGCGCCAAGGAAGCGATGACTTTGGCCACTGTCACGATTGCCGCGATGCGTGGCCTGCTCCTGCAGGAGGTTCTGGCGCCGACAGCCCACTCGGAGGACGCGGTCGCCTTCATCCTGCGCATGAACCAACCCGGTCCACGGACACGCCCGGGACCTTGAACGGGGACCCGCCTTTGGAGGGCCTTCACTGGTCTCATCCGGTGCTGATTTGAGCGTTCGCTCAAATCAGCGTAACCTTTGAGCGAACGCTCAAAAGCCGGTGTTCGCGGGGGGCCGTGATGTCCGATGACACTCGAGTCGATGTCGAACCTGTCGCGTGGTGGCGGCGAGGCCTGATCGGGCTGGCGGTGTTGACCGCGGCCGGCGCCGCGGCGTGGGCGATCGCGGGTGCGGCCCCTGACCTGCTGGTGTTCTATGCGGGCTTTGTCGCAGTTCCCTTGGCAGCACTGTTCTTCACGCGTGACGGCCGCCGGTTTCGCTTGGCGTGCACCGTCCTGGGCCTGGGCCTGCTCGTGGTCGGCGTGCTCTTCGCGCTGCTCGGCGTGTTCATCTATGCTCCCGCGGGCTTGGTGGTGCTGACCGCGGGATGGGCCGAACGCCGGCGGACGGTGCTGTCGGGGACGACGTCGCTGGTGATCGCCGTGCTGTCGCTGGTCTGCTGGACAATCGCGGACGTCCAGGCGTTTCGTCCGGCCGACGCCTTCGTCGTGCAGTTCGACGAGCACGGCTACGCGGAGAACAAGGACGCCCTGACGCCGCTGCCGATCGATCCGCCGCCCTTCGGCCGGGGAGCTACCGGCGTCAGCACCGGCAGAACCCGCGCCGGGCCCGCGTGGTGGGTCTTCTCCCGGCCCGACCTGTCCGCACGGGACAGGGCAGCACTGGAGGACTACCTTCGTGGCCTGCCCGCGGTGGTGTCGGTCGTGCCGTGCGGGCCGCCTCCGTGGGGTTGCAGGTAGACCATGTCCGCTCCGCCAGGTGAGCCGTTCTTCCCGCTCGACGCGAAATTCCCCGTTATTCCTCGGCCCGGTCCTTGCCCGGCGTGTACTGCCAGAACGACCTTGCCAGGACCGCGCCGGTCAGGACGAATACCGCGCACGTCAGAGCGGTCGCCGACCAGGCCACGGCGAGGGGGAGCGCCGAGGCCATGATCCCGGCGCGGAGGTCGCCGAGGCGGGGACCGCCGGTGACGACGACGGTGTACACGCCCTGCAGCCGGCCGCGCATCCGGTCGGGGACGGCGGTCTGCAGGATCGTCTGCCGGTACACCGCGCTGACGAGGTCGGCCGCGCCGGCGACGATGAGCAGCGTGACCGCGAGCCACAGGGTGGGGGCGAGCCCGGCCAGCGCGACGGCTCCGGCCCAGACCACCACCGCCGCGGTGAGGGCGGCGCCTTGGCGCCGCACCCGGCCGATCCAGCCGCTGGACAGCCCGGCGAGCACCGAGCCGATCGCGATGGCGGAGTAAAGCAGGCCGATTCCGCCGTGCCACCGCGTCTCGGCGGCTTCGGGGAACAGAGCGGTCGGCATGGCCAGCACCATGGCGGCGATGTCGACCAGGAAGGACATCAGCAGGACCTGGCGGCCGGCGAGGAAACGCAGGCCGTCGAAGACCGAGCGCAATCCGGGGCGGCCGAGGGGCGCCGCCGGAGGCAGGGCCGGGAGCCGGAAGGTGGCGTAGAGCGCGGCGGTGAACAACACCGCGTCGGCGCCGTAGGCGTAGCAGAATCCGTTCGGGAGTCCGAGGAGGACGCCCGCGACGAGGGGGCCCAGTACCTGTCCGACCGTCGAGGCCGTGTAGTTCAGCGAGTTGGCCGCGGGCACCAGATCCGGGGTGACCAGGGCCGGCACGATGGCGCCGCGGACCGCGGACGACACGGCGAAACCGCCGGACTGCACCGCGACGAGCGCGAGGATCAGCGGCGCCGACCGGAGCCCGGCCACCGCCTGGGCGAACAACGCGAGCGTGACCGCCCAGGTGAGCGCCGAGGAGACCAGGTACAGGCGTCGCCGGTCCACGGCGTCGGCCATCGCGCCGCCGTAGAGCCCGAACACCAGGATCGGGACGAGCCCGGCCAGCCCGGCGAGACCGACGTCGAACGACGAGTGCGAGAGGTCGTAGAGCTGCACCGGCACGGCGACTTCGGTCACCATCGTCCCGACCACCGCGGCGCCTTGACCGAGGAACGTCCGGCGGAACACGGGATTCGCCAGCGGGCGGGTGTCCACGGCGATCCGGCGGAGGCGGTTCTTCGGCGCGCTGGTCGTCATGCGCTCACGTTCGCAGCCGCCGCCGGGCGGCACTTCCGATAATCTGTCGATCAGTGTCAGAAAACCGCCACCGGCACGCGGCCGGGCACGTCATCGAGCGGCACCGGCACGACGAGCACCAGCTGGTGTACGTCATCCGGGGCGTGCTCGCGGTCCGCACCGACCGCGGCGCGTGGGTCGCCTGCGCCGACCGCGCCGTCTGGATGCCCGCCGGCACCTGGCACGAACACCGCGTCTACGGCGCTTCCGAGGTGCTCACACTGATGTTCCCGAGCCACGACGCGCCGCTGGACGGCAGCGCGCCCTCGGTCATCGCCGTCAGCGCGCTGCTGCGCGAACTCCTCATCGCCGCCACCGAACCCGGCCTCGGCGCCGCCGAGGCCGCCCGGCTCCACCTCGTGCTCCGCGACCGCCTCCGCCGCGCCCACGACCAGCCGCTGACCCTGCCCGTGGCCCGCGACCCCCGCTTGGCCCACGCGTGCCGGCTCGTCACCGAAGACCTCAGCCGGCCCCGCACGACGGCGTGGCTGGCCCGCCGCACCGGGACCAGCGAGCGCACGGCTGTCCCGGCTGTTCCGCGTCGAGTTCGGGACCACCTATCCGCAGTGGCGCACCACGACCCGCGTGTTCCACGCGATGATCCAGCTCGCGGAGGGAGCCAGCGTCACCCAGACCGCGCACCGGTGCGGCTGGTCCACGCCGAGCGCGTTCGTCGAAACGTTTACCCGCACCATGGGGCGGACACCCGGCACCTACCGGGCCACGGAGCCCCGGCGTCAGGCCGCTCCCTGATCTTCACGGCTCGATCACCAGTCCGGCGATGTGATCACCGTCCAAGGTGAACCGGAACCGCAGGTCGGCGACTCCGCCGGGGAAGTCGCCCTCGAGGTGGTGCACGGCGACGTAGTGCCGGTCGTCGACGCGGTGGGCCGCGACGAGCGTCGTGGTGTAGGTGTACTCGCTCGCGGCGCGGGCGAGCCAGTCGCGGATCTCCCGCTTGCCGTGGTGGGTGCGGCCCTCGTCGGTGACGACGGCGTCCTCGGTGTAGCAGGCCAGCGCCGGGTCCAGGTCGCGGGCCTGGTGGGCGGCCAGGTAGCCGGTGATCACTGCGGGCAGTTCACGGGTGTCGATCGCTTCACTCATGTCGTCCACCGTGGGGTCTCTCCCGGGGAGAGGGTCAAGCGGTGCACAGTGGAGGGGTGTTCCGTGGATTGACGATCGGCGAGTTCGCGCAGCTGACGCACCTGAGTGTGCGGACCCTGCGCCGGTACCACGAGTCCGGCCTGCTGGAGCCCGCTTCGATCGACCCCGCCAGCGGCTACCGGTACTACACCGCCGGCCAGATCCCGGCCGCGCAGGTCATCCACCGGCTGCGGGAGCTGGACGTGCCGCTGGCCGACGTGGCCAAGATCCTCGCGACCGAGGACGCGGCGGAGCGCGCGGACCTGGTCGCCGGCCACCTGCGGCGGCTGGAGGAGGAGCTCGAGCGGACCCGGGCCGCGGTGGTCTCCCTGCAGCGGCTCCTGTCTCCCGTGTCTCCCGAGGACGCCGGACTGGACGTCGAGCTCCGCTCGGTGGCGGCGAGGACGGTCGCGGCGGTCGAAGACGTCGTCGACCAGGAGGACGTGCTGTCGTGGTTCGACCGGGCGATGGCCGAGCTCGACGCCGCGATCGCCGGCCTGCCTCCGCTCGGTCCGCCGGGTGGCCGCTACGCCAACGAGCTGTTCACCGGCGGCCGGGGCGCGGTCCTGGTCCACCGGTCCGTCGCCGACCCGCCGGCCCGGGGACGGGTGCGGCCGGTGGAGTTGCCGCCCGCCGAACTCGCCGTCGTCGTCCACCACGGACCCCACGACGACATCGACGTCACCTACGGCCGGCTCGGCGCCTGGGTGGTCGACCACGCCCTCACGGTGGACGGTCCCGTCCACGAAACGTATGTGGTCGGCCCGCGCGACAATCCGGACCCCTCGACGTGGCGAACGGAGATCGGCTGGCCCGTGTTCCGGCTCGCGTCGCGCTGAGGGTGGACCGTTCTGCGCCAGGCAGTCCGGAGAGCTTCGAGTTCGTGTCGAGGGAAGGGACGGCCCCACCGGGCCTGGTAGCCGGCTGCTTCGACCAGGCGGATCGCGACCGTGTTCGCGTGACGAGGGAAGCGAACGCCTCGGCGCTGGTGTGCTCGTCCACGACTGAGCAGAAGGCTTAGCCGTGGTGCTTGAGCGGAAGGCGAGGAACGGCAGCCGGGATTCCGACCACACGGCCCACCGGTAGTAGGCGGGTTGGTCGACGGGTGCAGCCATCTCGCCGACGGCGTCGGTCGGCATGCGGTGCACCTCGATCATTTCCTCGATGGTGAGGAAGTGGCGGAAATCGAGCGGGCCGTCGAGCCGGTCGGGGTCGTGTTGGCCGGCTGAGGTGCGGAGCAGTGCGCGCAGATCGCCGGGGAGGGTGAGACCGGTTTCGGGACTTGACCGGCGACCTCGGCCGCGGTGAGCACCCGGTTCCACACCACCACCTCGTCGACACTGCCGGGCCAGAAGTCGCTGTGGTTCCCTCCGGAGACGGCGCGGCCGAGGGCCAGCGGGCCCGGTGCGGCGTCGCCGGCCGGCTGGTTCCACGTCTTGGCCTGCGCCACGCCGTCGACGTAGAGGACGTAGGTGCCCGCGTCGGCGTCGTGGACGCCGACCAGCTGGTACCAGCGCCCCGGTTGCGGGGCGAGGTCCGACAGGGCCCGGCCGGCGCTGGTCGAGAAGGCCAGGCGGTCGTCGGCCGCCGAGTACTGGAGGTAGAAGCCGCTGCTCGGGTTGCCGTCCTGGCTGACCGCGGTGGCCCACGAACCCGTGCGGTCCAGCCGGACCCGGGCGCTGACCGAGTAGTTCCCGGCGGTGTCCAGGACGGGCCCGTTCGTTTCCGCGTACTGGCTCGAGCCGTCGAGCTGCAGGGCGGTACCGGTGACGCCGGGGACCCACCCGGGTGAGCCGGTCAGGGTGGCGTCGTGGGCGCCCGCGCTGTCGTGGGCGACGGTGCCGCCGCCCTCGTCGAGGCTCCACGCGCCGACCGGGTCCGGCCGGCCGGCGGGGTGGGCGATCTGGAGGCTTTGGCGCTGGTGCGTGGTTTCCGTGCCGGTGGGGCCGCGGTAGGACGCGGTCGCGGTCAGCGCCGCGGCACTGCCCGGCTCGGCGCCCGCCGGTGCCGTCAGGGTGTAGTTCCACGTCCGGGACTGCCCGGGCGGGATCGTGGCCGCGGGCTGTCCGGCGGGGGTGGCCGACCAGCCGTCCGGCACGGCGAGGCTCACGCGTGGGGACAGGAGCGGGCTCCGCGTCGTGTTCCGCACGGTGACGGTCAGCGGCGTGCTCGGGCCGGCCGTGACGACGCCGTTGGCGTTGGCGGGCCCGACGGCGATCCGGGCGTCCGGGCTCGAGGGCGTCCACGACTGGAACTCGGTGACGCCGACGAACGCGCCCGGCGGGTTGGTGAACACGAGCCGGACCTTGCTGGTGGTCAGGGTGGGGAAGGTGATGCGGTTGACGCCGTTGCCGGCCGGGCTCGCCTGCTCGCGGACCTGACCGGGGACCTCCTGCCAGGCCGAGCCGGTCCAGTACTGCAGGCGGTAGGCCGCGGCGGGTCTGACTCCGCCGCCGTCGTCGTAGCCGTGCCAGCGGATGTCGCCGACCGGGGTCGGGGCGCCGAAGTCGACGCCGTAGAAGTCGCTCGAGTTCGGCGAGGCGTAGTTGGTCCACCGGGTGTTCTCGGGAACTTCGCTGTACCAGACCTTGCCGTCGAGGGCGTTCCACGGGTTGTCGTAGGTCCAGGTGTAGGACGTGATCGGCCGGGGATAGCCGGTGCGCAGCGGGTTGGCGGCGTCGTTGACGAGGTCGCCGGGCCGGGGGAGCACGGTGCGGCCGACGTCGACGACGGTGTTCCGCAGCGTCGCGGAACTCTGGGCGAGCCGTCCGTCGACGTAGAGCCGCATCCCGGCGCCCTGCCCGTAGTGCCTGCCGTCACGGTCCCACAGCACGGTGACGTCGTGCCCGTGGTACGGCACGTTTTCGGCGGCGAAGTGGTCCCATGTGGACGGTGTGAGCGGCCGGATCTCCAGGCTGTCGCCGGTTTGCGGGCGCAGGCCGATCAGCCCGGACAGGACGAGGTCGGTGTAGGTCGAGTGGTTGTAGTCCTCGCTGTGGTTGCGGCCGTCGTAGAGCCACCCGTCCCGGTCCGGGTCGTGCGCCTCGGCGACGTAGGGTTTCCCGTCCTTGGTCTGGGTCCGGGCGTAGGTGGCCAGCGCCGCGGCGTAGTCGTCCCGGGAGATCGAACCCTGCGCGGGGTAGTCGTCCAGCAGGTTCGCGAGACCGGTGAGGGTCTGGGAGGTGGCGAAGGGCCAGCTCGGCCCGTCCCAGCGGCAGCAGCTGCCGGCGTCCTTCATGAAGAACGGGCTGCGGCGCTCGGTCGTGGTCGGGCCGTAGGCGCTCGCGAATCCGCCGGGGTCGCGCAGCTGGGACCAGGCGGTGGCGTTCCCCGGCTCCGCGGCGCCGAACATCCACGGGAGGTACCCGATCTGCTCCCGGCTGCCGGACAGCCGGTGCCCCGGGTTGCCGTCGCGGGCCATGGCGTAGTAGAAGCCGCGTTGCGGGTCCCACAGCCAGTTCTGCACCGCGGCCTTGAGGTGGGCGGCGCGCTGGGCGTACTCGGTGGCGAGCCGGTGGTCGCCGACGGACTCCGCGATGCGGCTGATCGCGACGGCGTCGCCGTACTGGTAGGAGTTGAGCGTCGGGCGGTAGCCGGCGCCGCCGTGGTAGGGCTCGGCCGATTCGTAGGACGAGGCGGAGAACTCCATGGCGTCCCAGACCGGCACCGACCAGTAGAGCCCGAGCTCCGCGTTGAACTGCTTGTCCCAGCCGCGGTACTGGCGCACGAGCGCCGGCAGCAGCTCGCGCAGCGGCGCGAAGTCGCCGGTCACCTGCGCCTGGCCGTAGGCCGAGGTGGCCAGCCACACGCTGTACTCGTGCGCCCAGTCGGTGGTGTCGGCGTTGACGTCGTCGGTGGCCGGTTTGGGGCCCGAACCGGGGCCGGTGAGCCAGAACCGGAGGTAGTCCTGACCGTAGCCCGGGTCGCGGAGCCAGCGCCCTTCGGTGAGCTGGTGCCCGGTGGCCGCGTTGATCGCCTGGTAGGGCGCGGCGTAGCCGCAGCAGTCGAGGAACTCCGTCGAGATCCAGCCGTCGGCCGGGTCGGTGTAGCGCAGGTGTTCCTTGAACACGCGCCACCGGTAGTAGTAGACGCTCTGCATCGTGGCGTCGGGCAGGTCCACGAACGGGATGTTCGCCTCGTACCACGCGGGGTCCGCGTAACCGGCGAGGGCGGCGGCGTGGTCGAGGAAGTGCGTCCGCGTCGTCGGCGCCGGGGCGCTCCCGGCCGCGTCGGCCACGCCGAGGAGCGCCGCTTGCGCGGTGAGGCCGAGCAACGCGACGCCTGCCACTCCCCGTGACCAGGCTCTTCTCCAGGACAGTCGCCCGCGCATCGGTCCTCCGCACAGTTTTACAACGTTGTAAAAACTCAGGTTCCACCATTGTCACTCAGGATCGCGCAAAAGGGAACACCGGTCCGCGGGTCGCTCGAAGCCGGTGTTCCCGCAGCCGTCGACTTGAGTCCTCCGGCGGCGGGGACTCCTCGGCTGCGCGTCCGAGTTCTCGCCGAGGGCCGGGCAGCGACTTAGGGGGAACCGGCGATGCGGTCCGGCAGCCGGGCGGCCAGGTACCTGATCAGCTCGCTGATCCGGCGGGGGACGTGGACGTCGTCGGACCGGAGGGCGTAGATGTCGGCGGGTGGCGTCGGCAAGTCGGGCAGGACGCGCACCAGTGCGCCGCTCGCGAGGTGGGCCCGGATCTGCCACTCCGAGCGCATGATCACGCCGTGCCCCTGCAGCGCCCAGTCGGTCACGACGTCGCCGTCGTTGCTCGACAGACGGCCGCGCACGCGCACCTGACGCGGGTTGCGGGCGTCTCCGAAGCGCCACAGGGCGAAGTCGCCCTCGCTCTCGCGGAGCTCGATGCAGTCGTGGCCGGCCAGGTCCTCGATCCGCTCCGGCATCCCTCGTCGCTCCACATAGGACGGCGCGGCGCACGGCACCCGGCGGTTCTTCGCCAGCCGGCGCATCCGCAGCGAGGAGTCCGGCGGGGTGCCGACGTGGACGGCCATGTCGAACTCGCGCCGGTGCGGACGCAGGGGGAGCGCGGACGTGCGGAGCCGGATGTCCACCAGCGGGTGCCGGGCGCCGAACTCGCCGAGCAGCGGGGCGACGTGCGCGCGGCCGAGGCCGAGGGTGGCCTGGACGACGATGGATCCCCGCAGGTCCCCGGAGCGGTGGGTGACGAGGTCCTCGAGTTCGTGGACCTGGTCGAGGATCGGTTCCAGCCGCGCGGCGAACAGTTCGCCCTCGGAGGTCAGCACGAGCCGGCGCGTGCCGCGGTGCACCAGGCGGACTTCGAGCCGGCGTTCCAGCGCGCTGAGGCGCTTGCTGACGACCGGGAGCGAGCACTGCAGCTCGCGCGCGGCGGCCGTCAGCGTCTCGCTGGAGGCGACCACGTGGAAGAAGCGGAGGTCGTCGATCGAGGTGGTCATCGCGGATCGGCCCTTTCCATGAGCGAAAGGATAGGTTGCCGCAGGCGCTCTTGTCGTGGCGTGCAAGGCCGATCAGGGTGAAGGCGCGTGCCCACCGGATCGACAGGAGCGTCCCCGTGCCCCAGCGTCACCGCATCGCGGTCATCCCCGGCGACGGCATCGGCCGCGAGGTCGTCCCGGAGGGACTCAGGTGCCTGCGAGCCGCGGCCGAGGTCTACGGGTTCGAGCTCGAGACCGTCCACTACGGATTCGCCTGTGCCGAGTACTGGGTGCGGCACGGCGAGATGCTGCCGCCGGACTGGCCGGACGTCCTCGGTGGCTTCGACGCGCTCTTCTTCGGCGCGGTCGGGTGGCCCGAGGTGGTGCCCGACCACGTTTCGCTGTGGGGCAGCCTGCTGCAGCTGCGGCGGGGCTTCGACCAGTACGTCAACCTGCGGCCGGTCCGGCTGCTGCGCGGGGTGCGCAGCCCGCTGCGCGACCACGAGCCGGGTGACATCGACTTCCTCGTCGTCCGCGAGAACACCGAGGGCGAGTACTCGAGCATCGGCGGCCGGATCTTCGACGGCACCGACCGCGAAACGGTGCTGCAGGAGACCGTGATGACCCGGACCGGGGTGGACCGGGTCCTGCGCTACGCCTTCGAGCTCGCCGCCGCCCGGCCCCGCAGGCACCTGACGTGGGCGACCAAGAGCAACGGCATCGCCATCTCCATGCCGTACTGGGACGAGCGCGCCGCGGCGATGGCGGCGCAGTACCCGGGCGTCGTCGCGGACAAGGACCACATCGACATCCTCGCGGCCAAGTTCGTCCTGCGGCCCGGGCAGTACGACGTCGTCGTCGCCAGCAACCTCTTCGGCGACATCCTCTCCGACCTCGGGCCGGCCTGCGCGGGGACGATCGGGATCGCCCCGAGCGCCAACATCAACCCGGACCGGACCTGGCCGAGCCTGTTCGAACCGGTCCACGGCTCGGCCCCCGACATCGCCGGGCGCGGGATCGCCAACCCCGTCGGGCAGATCTGGAGCGGCGCCATGATGCTCGAGCACCTGGGGGAGACCGCCGCGGCCGCGGCGGTCCTGGCCGCGATCGAAAGCGTGCTCGCCGGGCACCCGGACGTGCTCACCCCCGACCTCGGCGGCTCCGGCACGACCGAGGGACTGGGCACGGCGATCGCCGCCGAGATCGCGCGCCGGACGGCGGTGGCGTCATGACGCCCGCGTTCGACCCGGTCGGCCTGGAGGTCCGGTGGGACCGGCTCGCGTCCGCGACCGACGAGGCCGCGTCGACCATGCTGCGCACGGCCTTCTCGACCATCATCCGCGAATCCAACGACTACACCGTCGTCCTGATGGACCGCCGGGGACGCACGATGGCGGAGTCACGGGCCGGCATCCCCGGCTTCGCGGCGCTGATGAGCTCGCTGACCGGGCTGGTCCTGGAGCGGTTCCGGGCGGAGGACTGGCAGGACGGCGACGCCGTGATCACCAACGACCCGTGGATCGCCACCGGGCACCTGCCGGACATCGCCATGATCACCCCGGTCTTCCACCGGGGCGCGCTCGTCGCCTTCGCCGGGACTGCCGCGCACTCTCCCGACATCGGCGGGACCCCGACGCTGGGCGCCACCGACCTGATGTCCGAGGGCGTCCTCATCCCGCCGCTGCGGCTGTACCGGGCCGGCCGGGTCGAACGGGGGGTCAAGGATCTCCTGCTGGCCAACGTCCGCCTCCCCGAACCGTTGTGGGGTGATCTGGAGGCGCAGGCCGCGGCGCACGCGGTGTGCCGGCGGCGCGCGCAGGAGTTCCTCGACGACTTCGGCGAGCCGGATTTCGAGGGCTTCGCCGCCGAGGTGCACGCGCTGGCCGAGGCCGCGATGCGGACGGCCGTGCGCGAGCTGCCGGACGGCGTGTACCGGGCGAGCGTCGACGCCGACGGGGTCGAGGGACACCCGACCCACATCGCGTGCGCGGTCACGGTGCGCGGTGACCGGATCGGGATCGACTACGGCGGAACCTCGGCGCAGGTGCCGTTCCCGACCAACTCCACCCTGAACTACACGCGCGCCTACTCGATGTACCCGCTGAAGATCCTGCTCGACCCGGCCACGCGGACGAACTGGGGGTCCTACCGGGCGATCAGCGTGACGGCTCCCGAGGGCACGATCGTCAATCCCGCGTTCCCCGCGCCCGTCGTCGCCCGGCACCTGACCGGGCACCTGCTGTCGTGCGCGATCTACCGGGCGCTCGCGCCGGTGCTGCCCGGCCGGGTCATCGCCGACAGCGGGGGAGCGCCCGCGCTCCGGGTCCGCTTCACCGGCGTCGACGACGCCGGCCGGCCCTTCGCCCAGATGCTCTTCGCCAACGCCGGAATGGGTGCGTCCCAGGAGAAGGACGGCCTGTCGGCGACCGCCTTCCCCACCAATTCCGGCAGCGGCAGCATCGAGGCCTTCGAGGTCGCGTCCCCGCTCCGGGTCGTGCGCAAGCAGCTCCGGCCGGGCTCCGGCGGCCGGGGACGGCGCCGCGGCGGGTTGGGACAGGTGGTCGAAGTGCGCAACCCGACCCGCCACCCCGTCCAGCTGGTGGTGCTCGGCGACCGCGAACGGCATCCGGCTCTCGGGCTCGCCGGAGGAGAGCCGGGGGCCACGGCCCAGGTGGTGCTGGACGGCGGTGGCCGCGTGCCGCTGAAGTCGATCTCGCACCTGGCCCCCGGCGCCTCCGTCGTCATTTCGTTCCCCGGCGGTGGCGGCTTCGGCGCGCCGGAGGACCGGGAGCCCGAGCTGGTGCTGGCCGACGAGCTCGGCGGCTACGTCGAGCGCGCCGCGGCGCCCGGAGAGGAGCTTTCCCGATGAGCCGCACCGTCCGGATCGGGGTGGACGTCGGCGGCACGTTCACCGACCTGCTGCTGCACGACCCGGTGCGCGGCCTGACCTGGCCGGGCAAGCTGCCCACCACGCCCCACGCCCCCCACGAGGCCATCACCGCGGGCATCGCGCGCCTGCTGGCGGAGACCGCCACCCCGGCCCGTGACGTCGCCGGGGTCGTGCACGGCACGACGCTGGTGACCAACACGCTGCTGGAGCGCACCGGCGCGGTGGTGGGGCTGCTCACCACGGAGGGGTTCCGCGACACCCTGGAGATGGCGCGGGAGATCAGGTTCGACACGACCGACCTGCTGGCCCGCCCGGCCCGCCCGCTGGTTCCCCGGCACCTCTGCCGCGGGGTGCGGGGCCGCCTCGCCGCCGACGGCACCGAACTGGAGCCGCTGGCCGAGGACGACGTGCTGGCACAGGCGAGCGACCTCCTCGAGCAGGGCGTCGAGGCCGTGGCGGTGGCCCTGCTGCACGCCCACCGCGACGACCGGCACGAACGGCGGGTCCGGCAGCTGCTCGCGCGGGCCCACCCCCGGCTGCCGGTCACCCTCTCCAGCGCGGTCGCTCCCGTCATCGGCGAGTACGAGCGAGCGAGCACGGCGTGCCTCAACGCCTACGTGCAGCCGTCGATGACGCGCTACCTCGACAGCCTGCGCGACGATCTGCTCGCCATGGGCGTCGACGCGCCACTGCGCATCATGCTCTCCGGGGGCGGGGTCACGACCTTGGCCGACGCCAAGGAGTTCCCCTTCCGGCTGCTCGAATCCGGCCCGGCCGCGGGAACGATCGCCGCGGCCGCCGTGGCGCGCCGACTGGGCGAACCGGACGTCCTCTCGTTCGACATGGGGGGCACCACGGCGAAGATCGCCATCGTGAGCGGAGGCGCACCCCGGCGCCGGCACGACTTCGAGGCGGGCCGCGTCGACAAGTTCAAGCCGGGCTCGGGGCTGCCGGTCCGGCTGACGGTCGTCGACATGATCGAGATCGGGTCCGGCGGCGGCTCGATCGCCGCCCCGGACTCGCTGGGGTTGCTCAAGGTCGGCCCGCGCAGCGCCGGGTCCGTGCCGGGGCCCGTCGCCTACGGCCGGGGCGGCGAGCGGCCGACCGTCACGGACGCGGATCTCGTGCTCGGCCACCTCGATCCGGCCGCCTTCCTCGGCGGGGAGATGCCGCTGCGGACGGCCGAGGCCCGCCAGGCGCTCGACCGGGAGGTGGCCGAGCCGCTCGGCCTCGACCCGGCCGCCGCCGCCTCGGGCATCGTCGAGGTGGTCACGGCGAGCATGGCGTCCGCGGCCCGGATGCACCTGTCCGAACACGGCCGGGACCCGGCCGGCTTCGCGCTCGTGGCGTTCGGCGGCGCGGGCCCGGTGCACGCCTACGGCCTGGCGAAGCAGCTGAAGATCACCCGGATCGTCGTGCCGATGCGCGCCGGCGTCATGTCCGCCTACGGGTTCCTGGTCGCCCCGGCCACCGTGGACCAGGCGCGCAGCCTGCCTTCGGCGCTGACCGAGGTCGACTGGCAGCGCGTCACCGCCCTCTACGCCGAGATGGCCGCCCACGCCACCGTGGTCCTGGCCCCGGCCGCCACAGACGAGGTGCGGCTGCGGCGCTCGGCCGACCTGCGTTACGTGGGCCAGGGCTCCGCGATCGAAGTCGAACTCCCCGACGCGGCGGACGCCGACCTGCTCCGAAGTGCCTTCGAGGAGACGTACCGCGCGACGTTCGGGCGTTCCCTCGACGGCCCCGCGGAGGTCGTCAACTGGCGGCTTTCGGCCCACCTGCCCGGCTACGACATCCCGGTGGGGTGCGAGCCCGTCGACGGCGATCCGCGCCGCGGGGTCCGCGACATCCGGTTCCCCGGCCACGGCCGGCTCGCGGCCACGGTGTGGGACCGCTACCGGTTGCGACCCGGAACGGAGCTCACGGGGCCGGCGGTGTTCGAAGAACGCGAGTCCTCGTGCGCGTTCGGCCCGGAGTGCCGGATTCGCGTCGACCACGATCTGACGCTCCTCGTCGACGTCGGGCCGTGACGAGCCCTCAAGCCGGGGCGACGGCGGCCGGCGCGGCGAGCAGGTCTCCCAGCCCGCCACGGGCGTCTTCGATGACGAGCGCCTCGGCCACCGCCGAGTCGCCGACCCGCAACGCCCGGACGAGCGCGCGGTGGCTGCCGTAGCGATCGAGGCCGAACCGGTCGTTCTCGGCGATGCGTTCGATCAGGCGGGCTCGGCGCTCCGGCCAGGAGAACACCCGCGTCTGGCCGAGCAGGCGCACGAGAACCGGGTTGTGGGCGCACGACTCGACGACCTCGTTGAAGCGCTGCATGGCGTCGAGCAGCCGGTCCAGGTGCCGGGCCACGTCCTGCCCCGCCTGCTGCCGTTGCTTGATGACGATGAGCAGGTCGTCGGCTTCGTCGAGCACGGCGTCGAGGTGATCCAGCTGGGCCGCGGTCGCGTGCCGCGCGGCGAAGCGGGCCACCATCCCGCGCAGGGCCACCTCCACCTCGGCGAGGTCCTGGATCGCGGCGTCCCCGACCGCGGCGACCTGGACGGTCCGCGGTCCGGTCCGTTCGAGGAGACCGTCCTGCTCGAGGCGCCGGATGGCTTCCCGCACCGGCGTGGGGCTCACCGACAGCCGCTCGGCGAGCCCGCGCTCGGTGACCTTCTGCCCCGGCCGCAGCTCGCCGGTGGTGACCGCGTCGCGGATGGCGCGGTACGCGCGGTCGGCCAGCGTGTCGGCCGTCAGGCCCTTCAACGTCTCACTTGCCATGGCGTCACTCTATCTGCCATGGCAACGTCATAAGAAACACTTGACGTTCTTGCTATAGCAAAAGTAGCTTGGCGGCATGACGACGACGTCGAGCACACAGCGCGCGCGAACGGGCCGGATCACGATCTTCGTGGCCCTGGCGGTCTTCGCGCAGGAATCGACGTGGAACCTCTACGACTCGCAGGTTCCGCCGCTGCTCCGCGAACACCTCGGCAGCGCCGCGCTGATCGGTCTCCTGATGGGGATGGACAACGTGCTCGGCATCTTCATCCAGCCGTGGATGGGCAACCGGTCGGACCGCACGCGCACCTCGTGGGGCCGGCGCATGCCCTACCTCCTCGTCGGAATGCCCTTGGCCGCGCTGCTGTTCCTCGTCATCCCGCACGTCGCGGCTTCGTTGCCGCTGCTGATCCTGGTCATGTTCGGCTACGCGCTCGTCGCGAACTCGTTCAAGCCGATCGCCGAGTCCCTGCTCCCGGACTTCGTCCCGCCCGAGCGGCGGAGCCGCGCGAACGCCGTTGTCAAGATCGCGGCCAGCCTCACGGTGATGGTCGCGGCCCTGATCAGCATCTTCCTGATCGACACGCACCCGAAGCTGTCGTTCGCGATCCCCGCGATCCTGATGGTGGTGTCCTTGGCCGTGCTGGCCGCGAACGTGCGCGACAGCCGGTCGCCGGCCTACCGGACCGCCGTCGACGAGGAACGCGAGCAGCCCGGCACGGCCGCACCCGCCGCGCGGGTACGGGACACCGTGCTCGACATCGTGCGCGACTCCGACCGCAGCCGGCTGCTGCTCATCGCGTCCATCCTGCTGTTCGGTGGCGCGTGGGCCGCCTCGCGGGCGCTCATCACGCCGTACGGCATGGAAGTGCTGGGCATGTCCCGCGGCGGAGCCGGCGGGCTCACCCTGCCCAGCGGCGTGGCCTTCATCGTGGCCGCCTACCCGGTGGCGAGGCTCGCCGAACGCTTCGGCCGGCTGCGGGTGATGACCGTCGGGATGACGGTGTTCGCGGCGGGCATGGTGCTCGGCACCGTGGTGCGGACACCCACCGGTGCCGTCATCGGTCTCTGCGTGGCGTCCGCGGGAGCCTCCGCGTTCCTGGTCAACGCGGTCGTCGTGCTGTGGAACCTCGCCCCGTCCGACCGGGTGGTCGGGACCTACACCGGGCTCTACACCGTCGGCTGGGTGAGCGGCGGCTTTCTCGGCCCGGCCGTGGTCGGCGGGCTGGTCGACCTCACGGGCTGGTCCCTCCTGCTGCTCCACGTCGCGATCGTCGCGCTGCTCGCCGTGCTGGCGGTCGCGCGCGTGAGTGCCCTGCAGCGCCGGTCGGCCGCGGGGCGTGCGCTGTGAACGAACGCGTGCTGATCACCACGGACTACCTGCGTCCCGGCGACGACGTCGACCTGTTCTTGAGGAGTTCCGGCCTGGAAACCGTGCACCTGCCCATGGCGGGCCGTCGCGGTCCCGGCGAACTCGCGGCCGCTCTCCGCGGGATCGACGCGGCACTGGTGGCCAACGAGGCACTGACGGCGGATGTCCTCGCCCGGGCGCCCCAGTTGCGCGTCATCGTGCGAACCGGCGTGGGCTACGACTCGATCGACATCGCCGCCGCGGGCCGGCTCGGGATCTCCGTGAGCAACCTGCCCGGGGTCAACGCCAACGCCGTGGCCGAGTACACCGTCGGCCTGCTGCTCGCGGGCGCCCGGCGGCTCGTGCAGTCCGCGCGCGGCGTGGCCGCAGGGAACTGGCCGCGTGCGGACGGCCACGAACTGCGCGGCTCGACGCTCGGGCTCATCGGCTACGGGGCGGCAGCGCGCGCCGTGGTGCCGTTGGCCCGCGCGTTCGGCATGAACGTGGTCTGTACGACGAACGTCCCGGCGGAACTGCGGGATCCCGGGGTCCGGTTCACCGGGCTGCCCGAGCTGCTGTCCACTTCGGACTACGTCTCCGTGCACACCGCGCTCACCGGACGGACCCGGGGACTGCTGGACGCGGTGGCGTTCAAGCGGATGAAGCCGACGGCGCTGCTGGTCAACACGGCCCGGGGCGCCATCGTCGACGAAGCCGCGCTGGCCGCGGCCGTGCGGTCCGGCGAAATCGCGGGCGCGGCGCTCGACGTCGTGGCCGAGGAACCGCTTCCGTCCGACAGCCCGTTGCGCGGCCTGGACGGGGTCGTCGTCTATTCCCACCTGGCCGGGCAGACGGCCGAAGCCCGCCGGGCCGCGGGCCTGCGCGGCGCGGAGGAACTGGTCGCCGCCCTCGCGGGACGCGCGCAGTTCGTGGTGAACGAAGAGAAATGAGGAACATGGACACCGAACCGGTGCAGTCCGTCCGGATCCTGTCGCCGAGCGGCATGCTCGGCGCCGGGTGGGACCACGCGACGATCGAGCGCGGCATCGCCCTGGGCGCCGACGTCATCAGCATCGACGCCGGCTCCACCGACTCCGGCCCCTCCTACCTCGGGTCCTCGATGCCCAAGACGACGGCCAAGGCGGTGGCTCGTGACCTGCGCAGCCTGCTGACGGCCGCGGCCGGCGCGGGCATCCCGGTGATCGTGGGCTCCTGCGGCACGAGCGGGACCGACCGGGGCGTCGACTGGGTCGCCGGGATCGCCGCCGACGTGCTGGCCGAGGAAGGCCTGGACCTGAAGGTGGCGCGGATCTACAGCGAGCAGAACGCACCCGAGCTGAAGGAGTACCTCGACACCGGCCGGATCCACCCGCTGCCCCCGCTGGGGGAGCTGCGGGCCGAGACGCTGGAGAGCTGCACGCACATCGTCGGCGCGATGGGGCACGAACCGATCGTCGAGGCCCTGCGCGCCGGTGCCCAGGTCGTGCTCGCCGGCCGCGCCACCGACACCGCGGTGGCGGCCGCCTACCCGCTCATGCGGGGCATGCCCGCCGGGCCCACGTGGCACGCCGCCAAGATCGTCGAATGCGGCGGTCAGTGCACGGACAACCCGCGCGCGGGCGGGGTCCTCGCCACCATCGACGCGCACGGCTTCACCATCGAGCCGCTCGACCCCGCGGTGGCGTGCACGCCGATCTCGGTGGCCGCGCACATGCTGTACGAGACCGCGGACCCGTTCGAGATGCGGGAGCCGGCCGGCACCCTCGACGTCCGGGACGCGCGGTACACCGCCGTCGACGACCGGATCGTCCGCGTCGAGGGGTCGCGGTTCCACGTCGCCGACCAGTACACGATCAAGCTGGAAGGCGCCCGCGTCACCGGCTACGAAACCGTGTCGTTCTCGGCGGTCCGGGACCCGCTCATCCTCGCCGACATCGACGCCTGGGCGCAGCTGATGCGCACGATGATCACGCAGCGGGTGGGGCAGACGCTGGAACTGGCGGACGACGAGTACGCCTTCGACCTCCGCCTGTACGGCCACAACGCCGTGCTGGACGACCTCGAGCCCGAAAGCGGGCCGCCGCGCGAGGTCGGCGTGATGCTGCTCGTCAACGCACCCGACCAGGCGACGGCCACGGCGGTCGCCAAGGTCGCCAACCCGCTGATGCTGCACCTGCCGACACCGGGGATGAGCTACCTGCCCAGTCTCGCGTTCCCGTTCTCACCCGCCGAGGTCGAGCGCGGCGCCGCGTACGAGTTCGTGCTGAACCACGTCGTGGACTGCGCCGGCCCCACCGACCTGTTCCGGACCGAGCTGGGGGAGAAGACCCGTGCCTGAACCGACTCTGGCGGATCTCGCGTACGAGGTCCGGTCCAAGAACGCGGGCCCGTTCTGGGTGACGATGGAGCTGTTCCTGCGCGACGCCGAGGGCTACCGGATCGCCGCGGACGAGTCCTTTTTGAACGCTCGCGTGCTCTCGGAGCTCTACGGCGTCGAGGAAAGCAGCGTCCGGGTGTTCCGGATCCCGTCGCTCAACGTCGTGAAGATCTCCTTCCCCCGCCCGGTCAGCCAGGGATCGCTGCGCGACCGCGACATCCACGCGGGCCAGCACCACATCCCCCTCGCCCGCATGCCGGTCCCGCGACCCGAAGCCGGGGCCGGCCGTGGCGATCGCTGACGACCTCGGCTCGTGGGCGGCGGGCCTGCGCTTCGAGGACCTCGGCGAGCACGCCGTCCACACCGTCCGGCAACGCCTGGTCGACACGCTCGGCTGCGGGCTGGGCGCGTTCCACGCCGAGCCGGGCCGGGCGGCACGCCGGCTCGCCCGCTCCCTTCCCCCGGGGCCGTCGAGGGTGTTGGGGACGAGGGAGTCCGCCACGGCGGACGTCGCCGCGTTCGTCAACGGGACCATGGTGCGGTACCTGGACTTCAACGACGGCTACCTCGGCTTGGAGCCCGGGCACCCCAGCGACAACATCCCGGCGTGCCTGGCGGTGGCCGAGGCCGAAGGGCGCTCGGGCCGCGAGCTGGTCACCGCGGTCGCGCTCGCCTACGAGGTCCAGGTCCGGTTGCAGGACGCCGCGAACCTCTACCGCCGCGGGTGGGATCACGTGAACTACGTGCTCGTGTCCGCCGCTCTCGCCGCGGGCAAGCTCATGGGGCTCGACGCCCGGCAGCTGACCCAAGCGGTGAACATCGCCCTGAACGGGCACCTCGCGATGCGTCAGGTCCGCGCCGGGGAACTGTCGTCGTGGAAGGGATCGTCGGCACCCAACGCCGCCAGGAACGGCGTGTTCTCCGCCTGGCTGGCCCGGGAAGGGTTCACCGGACCCGCGCCGATCTTCGAGGGCGAGATGGGGTTCATGCGGCAGGTGAGTGGCTCCTTCGTCCTGGAGCCACGCACGTTCCCGCGCACCCCCGGCGAGTCCTACGCCGTGTCCCGGACGCTGACCAAGCTCTTGCCGACCAACGGCGAGATGCAGACGGCGGTGTGGGCGGCGCTCGCCTTGCGCGAGAAGATCGCCGACCTCGGCGAAGTCGACCGCATCATCGTCGACACCACGCACATCGGCTGGACGATCCTGGGCAAGGACCCGGAAAAGTGGCGCCCCGCCACGCGCGAAACCGCCGACCACAGCCTCCCGTACACCGTGTCCCGCGTGCTCGTCGACGGGGAGCTGACGGGTTCCTCCTACGACCCGGCCGCGCTCGCCGACCCCGTGGTCGGAGCGCTGATGGCCCGGGTCGAAGTCCGGGAGGACCCGGCCCTCACGGCGATGCTGCCCACGCGCATCCCCAACCGGGTCACCGTCCGCCTCCGCTCGGGGGACGAGCTCGTCCGGGAGGTCCACGACGCGCCGGGCGGACACCGGACGCCGATGACCGACGAGCAGTTCGAGAACAAGTTCACGACCCTGGTGGAACCGCTGACGTCCGCCCGGCGGTGCCGCCGGATGCTCGACGAGATCTGGGACGTCGACCGCGCCCCGGCCGTCGCTGCCCTGATGGAGACGCTGGTCGTCGGCACCTAGCCCGTCATTCACCCGACCTGTGAAGGAAAGCCCGTGATCCGTGTGGAAGACCTGCCGGCAGCCCACCCCGGCCGCCGGCTGCTCACCAAGCGCACCCCGTTCTTCGCCGCACCGGACGAGCCGCGCTGCAGCTACTGCGCCTACATCCCCACGAGCTGGACGCCGGACGCCGAACTGCCCGTCCTGGTGGCCGTGCACGGGACCGGCCGCAGCGTCGGGGAGCTGCGCGAGGGGCTCATCCCCTTCGCCGAACAGCACGACGTCATCGTCGTGACCCCGTTGTTCCCGGTCGGCATCGACGATCCCGACGACGTGCACGGCTACAAGCTCGTCGACGCCCACGGGATCCGGTTCGACCGGGTGCTGCTCGGCATCCTGGAGCAGGTCCGGTACCGGTGGAACGCGCGGGTCGACACCGTGTTGCTGTGCGGGCACTCCGGCGGTGGCCAGTTCGCCCACCGCTTCCTGTACCTCCACCCGGACCGGGTCGCCGCCGTCGCGGTCGGCGCACCCGGCGGCGTGACCCTGCTCGACGACGCGCTCGCCTGGCCGGAAGGCATCGGCGACACGCGGCAGCGGTTCGGGATCACCGTGGATCCCGGCGCGGTCGCCCGGGTGCCGGTGCTGCTCGTCATCGGCGGTGACGACGACGGGCGGGCCGACCTGGCCGCCATGGGCGACCACGGACACAGCCGGCCGGAGCAGCTCGACCGGCTGGCCGGAAGCCTGACCCGGCACGGCGCCGCGATCCGGCAGGTGGTGGTCCCCGGAGTGGGGCACAGCGCGGCGGGGACACGACCGCCGGTTGTCGAATTCTTCACCGGCTTGCTGCGCGGATGAGCCGGACATCCACGAAAGGCAGTTCCTTGACCGAAACCCCCGGCCTCCGTCGACGTCGTCGAGCGGTGCTCGGCGCGGCGCTCACCACTGCCCTGCTGGGCACGCTCGGGACCGCGGCCCCCGGCCACGCGAGCACGACGCGGCCACCGGCGACCGCCTGCCCGCCCGGCCTGGCGGGGAAGGCCACCTGCTACACCGGCCAGGACACCGACGGCGCCTACTACACGATCGCCGTGCCGAAGCGCTGGAACCGTGCGCTCGTGGTCCACGCCCACGGTGGACCCGCCGCGTCCTACGACCCCGCCACCACCACGGAAGACCTGGCGCAGTGGGCGGTGCTGGTCGACGAGGGGTACGCCTGGACCGCCTCCTCGTACCGGCGCGGCGGTTACGGGGTCAGGATGGCCGCCGCCGACACGGAGAACGTGCGGCGCTCGTTCGTCGAGTGGTTCGGCCGGCCGGAGCGCACCTACGTCCACGGCCAGTCCTTCGGTGGCAACGTCGCCGCCAAGGTCGCCGAGACCTACGGCCGGGAGCGCGGCGCCTACGACGGGGTGCTGCTGACGAGCGGCCTGCTGGCCGGCGGGTCCCGTGGCTACGACCACCGCGTGGATCTGCGGGTGGTCTACCAGTACTACTGCCGCAACCTCCCCCGTCCGGCGGAGCCGCAGTACCCGCTGTGGCAAGGGCTTCCGGCGAATTCCACGCTGACCCCGGACGAAGTGTCCGCCCGCCTCCAGGAGTGCACCGGCATCGCCTCCGCCCCGGCCGCCCGGACACCCCGGCAGCAGCGGAACCTGGCCGACATCACCGCCGTCACGACCATCCCGGAACGCTCGCTGCCGACGCACCTGCAGTACGCGACGTTCCTGTTCCACGACATCGTGGGGAACCGGCTCGGCGGCCGCAACCCGTTCGGCAACCAGGGCGTGCGGTACACGGGCTCCCACGACGACCGGCCCTCAACGCGGGGGTGGCCCGGTTCTCGGCCGACCCCACCGCCCTTCGTGACCTTTCCTACGACAGCGACCTCACCGGCCGGGTCCCCCTCCCGGTCCTGACCCTGCACGCGATCGACGACCCGTCGGTGTTCGTGGAACACGAGGCCGCGTACCGCGCCACGCTCAGCGGCACCGACCTCGTCCAGACCTTCACCCGCGAATCCGAACACGACGAGTTGAGCGTCGCCGAGTACGCGACCTCCCTCGCCGCCCTCGACCGCTGGGTGCGCACCGGGCGGAAGCCGACCCCGCGCTCGATCGCGGATTCCTGCCGGGCGTACGACAGCACCTATGGCGGCGGGTGCTTCTACGACCCCGGATACCGGCCCTCCCCGTACGCCACCCGGATCCGGCCCCGGCCGGGCGCTGTCTCCTGGCCGGCCATGACCGCGGCGCAGGAGCGCGCGTGGAGCCGGATCGACGGCGTGGGAATCGCTCCCTGACGGGACGGCCGGCCGTTCCCGCCGCGCGCTGCTCAGGTGATGAGCTTGTCGAGGGTGATCGGCAGGTCCCGGATCCGGATGCCGGTGGCGTTGAAGACGGCGTTGCCGACCGCCGCGGCGCTGCCCACCGCGGCTAGCTCGCCGAGGCCGCGGGCTCCCGTGGCGCTGAAGGCGGGGTCCGGGTGGCCGATCCAGCTGACGTCGATCGCGGGGACGTCGGCGTTGACGGCCACGAGGTAGTCGGCGAGGTTCGCGGCGGCGAGGCGTCCGGTGTTCTCCTCCACCGGGTTGGTTTCGAGCAGCGCGGCGCCGATGCCGAAGACGACGCCACCGGCCAGCTGGCTGCGGGTCGTCCGGGCGCTGATCACCTGCCCGACGTCGACGACGGTGGTGAAGCGGCTGACCCGTGGTTCGCCGGTGAACCGGTTGACGCGCACCTCGCAGAAGTGCGCGCCGAAACCGTGCGCCACCAGGTTTGCGGGGGCCGGGCCCGACGCGCCCTGCGTGGTGAACTCGATACCCGGCAGGTCGGCCAGGTCGATGAGCTCGGCGAAGGAGACCGACCGGCCGTTGCCCTCGACGGAGCCCCGCCGATAGGTCAGCGACGCGGGGTCGAGCCCGTGGAACGGGGATCGCTCGGTCCGGACGGCGAGCGTGACGAGCTCCCCGATCAGGGACCGGGCGGCCGCCTGGATCATGGGGGCGACGGAGCCGGCGGCCCGCGAGCCGACGGCGGCCTGGCCCGCGGGCAGCGCGGAGTCGCCGAGCTGGACGACGACGCGGTCCAGCGGGATGCCGAGCGCGTCGGAGGCGACGATCGAGGCCATCGTGTACGTCCCGGTGCCGAGGTCGGGGGTCGCGGTGGCGACGACGGCGGTGCCGTTGTCGCGCAGCGTCACGCGTACGGGTACGTCGGACCGGCCGGCGGGGTAGATCGCGGTGGCCATCCCGGTCCCGACGAGCCACTCGCCGTCGATCCGGGAGCGGGGAACGGGGTTGCGGCGCGCCCAGCCGAACCGCTCGGCGCCGCGGCGGTAGCACTCGTCGAGCCGTTTGCTCGTCCACCCCTGGCCGGTGCCGGGGACGGTGGTCGCGTAGTTGCGCAGCCGGAGTTCGACGGGGTCCATCCCGAGCGCGACGGCCAGTTCGTCCATGGCCGTTTCCAGCGCGAACATCCCCGGTGCCTCGTTGGGGGCCCGCATCGCCCAGGTCGCCGGGGTGTCCATGGGAACCAGCCGTTCGTCGATCGCGAGGTTCGGCGTCCGGTACAGCACGGCCGTGGTTTCCGAGGCAGGTCTTTCGGTCCAGCCGCCGGCGGCCGGCATCTCGGCGTGGCACTGGTGGCTGACCGCGTTGAGCACCCCGTCTCGTGACGCGCCGAGCCGGACCCGTTGCTCGAGGGCAGGCCGGTGCCCGGTCAGGACGAAGACCTGCTCCCGCGTCAGGGTGAGCTTGACCGGGCGGCCGAGCGCGCGGGCGGCCGCGGCGGCGAGCATCCCGTCGCTCCAGGTCGGGACCCGGCTGCCGAAGCCGCCGCCGACGAAGGGGCTGATCACGCGGATGGTGCCCACGTTCACCCCGAGGCGTTCGGCGAGGGCGGCCGCGTAGTTCGCCGGCCCCTGGCATCCGCTGTAGACGGTCAGGTGGCCGTTCTGCCAGACCGCGGTCGTGCTGTGGGGCTCCATGGCGATGTGGCTCTGCGGCTGCTGGGTGACGGTGACGTCCACCGTGACCGCGCTCGCGCGGAGCGCGTCGTCGATCGAGGACACGCCGGGAGCGAGCACGGGGGCCGGGGGAGCGGCCCCGCCGGCCGGCGCTCCCGGCATCCCGGCGGCGAGGGAGGTCCGGGCCGCGGCGACGTCGTACTCGGTGGAGACGAGCGCGGCCGCGTCCCGGGCCTGCTCGACGGTCTCGGCCACGACCAGCCCGATGACCTGCCCCCGGAAGCGGACGTCGCGGTCCTGCAGTGGTGCGTAGGTTTCGCCACGGGACGCGGCGTAGAGCCGCAACGGGGTGAAGGGCGTGTAGACGGCGAGCACGCCGGGAGCGCGGCGCGCCGCGTCGACGTTCATCGACCGGATGCTGCCGCGCGCCACCGTGCTCAGCACGACGTGGGCGTGCGCGAGCCGGTCCACCCGGTGGTCCGCGGCGTAGCGGGCACCGCCGGTCACCTTGAGCCTGCCGTCGACGCGGGCGACGTCGGCACCGAGGGGCGTGGTCATCGGGCCTCACCCAGCCCGGTGAGTGCGCGCACCAGCGTGCGGCGCAGCAACGCGGGTTTGAACGCGTTGTGCCTCAGCGGGCGCGCACCGTCCGCCGCTCGCGCGGCGGCGGCCTCGTAGGTCCCGGCCGTCGCGCGCTGTCCGATCAGCGCCTGCTCCACGGCGGTGAGCCGCCACGGCCTGCTGCCGACGCCACCGGCGGCGACGCGCGCGTCGAGGATCACGCCGCGTCCGATGTGGAGCGCGATCGCGGCCGAGGTGAGGGCGAACTCGTAGGACTGCCGGTCGCGCACCTTGAGGTACGCCGAGCGGGTGGCCCACGGCAGGTGCGGCACGGTCAGCCCGGTGACCAGCTCACCCGCGCGCAACTGGTTCTCCACGTGCGGGGTCCGGCCGGGCAACCGGTAGAACCCGGCGAGCGGGAGGGTGCGCGGACCGGTGCGTCCCGCGAGGTGCACCTGGGCCTCCAACGCCACCAGTGCCACGGCCACATCGCTGGCGTGGGTGGCGACGCACGCGTCGCTGGTGCCGAAGACGGCGTGCATCCGGTTGTGCCCGGCGACCGCGGCGCAGCCGCTGCCCGGCGTGCGCTTGTTGCAGGGTGTCGACACGTCCCGGAAGTAGCCGCACCGCGTCCGCTGCAGGAGGTTGCCGCCCATGCTGGCCATGTTGCGCAGCTGGGCCGACGCGCTGAGCTCCAGCGCCTGGCTGATCACGGGGTAGCGCGACCGGACCTCCTCGTGCCGGGCGACGTCGCTCATCCGCTCCAGCGCCCCGATGTGCAGCCCGTTCCGGTCGGCGGTGATGCCGCGCAGGGGCAGGCGGTTGATGTCGACAACCCGCGACGGCGTCAGCACCTCCAGCTTCATCAGGTCCACCAGCGTGGTGCCACCTGCGACGTACGCGCTGCCGTCGCGGGCGTCGCGCAGTGCCCCGTCCAACGAACCCGGTCTGGTGAAGTCGTACGCGCGCATCAGGGCATCACCTCGCGGGCGTCCTTGACCGCGTCGACGATGAACGGGTAAGCGCTGCAACGGCAGATGTTGCCGGACATGTTCTCCCTGATTTCCTCATCGGACCCGGCGCGCCCCTCCTGGACGAGCGCGACGGCGGACATGATCTGGCCGGAGGTGCAGAAGCCGCACTGGAAGCCGTCGTGGTCGATGAACGCCTGCTGCATCGGATGCAGCTTTTCGCCGTCGGCCAGCCCCTCGATCGTGGTGACCTCGGCGCCGTCGGCGGATGCGGCCAGCGTCAGGCAGGACAGCACCCGACGGCCGTCGACGTGGACGGTGCAAGCGCCGCACTGCCCCCGGTCGCATCCCTTTTTGGTCCCGGTCAACCGAAGGCGTTCGCGCAGGGTGTCCAGCAGCGTCGCCCGCGGATCGGTTTCCAGCCGGGTGCGTTCCCCGTTCACCCGCAGGCCGACGGTCACGAGGTTCTCACCGGGTGTCGCCGCCGGTGCCGAGGGCTGGGCCACCGCCGGCCCGGCGACGGCTATGGCGGCTCCGGCGGCCGCGCCGCCCGCGTTGCCGATGAACTGACGACGGGACAGCGCCCGCCGCGGCTCCGGGTTTTCCCGGCGTCGCGAGAATCGAGGCATCGGATCACTCCTGGAGGTCGGCGGAACTGCCCGGAAACGCGGGGTGCAGGCCCTGCGGGACGTGGTCCCCATGGTGGCGCTCGGACTCGCGCCGATACAGGGGCTGCCGGCCCCCCTCAGGGCCGGGCTCGTCAAACGATCCCGCCGTTGGCCCGGATCACCTGGCCGTTGACCCAGCGGTCCGCGGCGCCGGCCAGGAAGGCGACCACGGCCGCGATGTCGGCAGGCGTTCCAGCGGCGCCTGTTCCTTGTTCGCGCTGCAACCGACGATCACGGCCATGCCGTCCGCGGCCGGCCGGGACACGACTTCGCGGCCGAGGCCACGCGATCCTCCGGTCACCACGGCGACCGCCGCTCACCCAGGTGGTGGCAACCCCTGGCTACGGCGCTCGTGATCAGGGCACATTGGTGGGGTGAACCTCGCCGAGCTGGGGGCCTTCCTCAAGTCGCGCCGCGACCGGATCCGGCCGGCGGACGTCGGCCTGCCCGTCGGTCCGCGGCGCCGGGTGTCCGGGCTGCGCCGGGACGAGGTGGCGCAGCTGGCCGGCGCCTCGGTCGACTACTACATCGAGCTCGAGCGCGGGGCCGGTGCCCAGCCGTCCGAGCAGATGCTGGCGGCACTCGCCAGGGCGCTGCGGCTCAGCCGTGACGAGCGCGACCACCTCTTCCACCTGGCCGGCCGCGCGGTGCCCGCGGACGGTGGTCCGGCCGGCCACGTCCACCCCGGCATGCTCGACCTGCTGCACCGGCTCGACGGCACCCCGGCTCAGGTGGTCACCGATCTCCGCGTCACGTTGGTGCAGAACCGGTTGGCGGCCGCGCTGCTCGGCCCGGCACCGCCCCCGACGGGGTGGCAGGCGAGTTTTCTGTACCGGTGGTTCACCGACCCGGCGTCGCGGGCGATCTACCCCGCCGAGGACCACGACTACTACGCCCGCTCGTTCGTCGGCGACCTCCGCGCGGCGATGGCGCGCCGTGGTGGTGACGACGCCGAGGTGGCCGCGCTGGTCGCGGAGCTGACCGCGCGCAGTCCCGAGTTCAGGGAGCACTGGACGCGCCACGATGTCGCCTTCCGCCGCCACGACCGCAAACGCCTGGTGCATCCCGGACTCGGGCTGCTGGAGGTGCACTGCCTCACCCTGTTCAGCGAGGACAGCAAGCAGCGACTGCTGTGGTTCACCCCGGCCGTGGGCACCGACTCGGTCGCGAAACTGGAGATGCTGGCCGTCGTGGGAACGCAGCAGCTGCGGTGAGGGCGAATCCGGCGGGGCGCGCCTTTTCGGGTGGCCCGGTCAGCGCCGGGTGCGCCGGTACTCGCTCGGGTTGACGCCCCGGACCCGCTTGAACGCCGCGCTGAACGCGAAGGGGTCGGCGTACCCGACACTGCGGGCTACCGCCGCGACGCCGGCGGTGTCCCGCTCGACCAGCAGGTCGGCCGCGAGCGCCATCCGGCGGCGGGTGAGGTAGGTCAGCGGCGGTTCGCCCACCAGGTCGGAGAACCGCTTGGCCAGCGTCGAGCGCGACACCCCGGTGCGGACGGCGAGCGCGCCGACCGTCCACGGTGCCGCGGGCTCCTCGTGCAGCAGCCGCAGCGCGTGGCCGACCACCGGATCTCGCTGGGCGGTCCACCACGCCGGGGGCTCGCCGCCAGGCCGGTCGAACCACTCGCGCAGCGTGCACACCAGCATCCAGTCGAGCAGCCGGTCGAGCACCACCTGCTGGCCGGGGATGTCGGCGGCGACCTCGGCGGCGAGGTGGTCCAGGACGGCGTCGCCGGTACCGCCGCCGCCGCCCACTCTCAGCACGACGGGCAGGGCGTCCAGCAGCGGGCGGCTGATTTCGCCGGCGACCGGGTAGGCGCCGACGATCATGGTCGTGGTGCCGTCGCCGGGGTCGTACCAGCCACGCCGGTGCCGGGTGCCGCCCTGCTCGGGCGTGGCGCAGTGCTCGCCGCAAGCGACGGGTTCGGCGCGGGTGCCGACCTCGTCGACGAAGGTGAACGTCCCCGGCCCGCGCACGACGACGGTCTCGTAGGCGCGCAGCGGCTCGGGCGGACCTTCCTCGGGGACGATCCACCCGGCCCCCGAGAGGACGGTGCACAGGGTCAGTGGCGCACCGTCGGTGAAGTGCACGGCCCAGGGCGGCGAGAGGGCCGAGCTGCCGAACAGCGAGCCGTGCGCCCGCAAACCGCGAAAGAGGTCGTCCACCACGTCCACTTGACCGAGGCTAGACGATCGCACAGGCATTCCGGCTTCTCGCCCATGGCATCGTCCGGGGTGGGCGGGGTTGAATCGGGGTCATGAACGCACTGACCCCCTCGGACATCGAGTTCCTCCAGCGTCCGCTGCACGGGTTCCTGGCCGTGGCCGCGGGCCGGCCGCGGCCCGTGTGGTTCGAGGCCACCGCCGAAGGCACGGTCCAGCTGTTCTCGGAACCGGACGCGCCCAAGGTGCGGCGGCTGCGCCGGGACCCGCGCGCGTCGATCGTCGTGGCCGCGCCGGTGGGGGAGCGTGAGCGGTGGGTGTCGGTCGAGGGCCGGGTTTCCCTGGACCCCGAGGGCGCCCACGACCTGGCGGGGCGCCTGGCCGCCCGCTACTGGGACCTCGACGATCCGTCCCGCGCCGCCGATCTCGAGGAAATCCTGGCCACGGACCAGATCCGCTTGATCCTCCACCCGGAAACCGTGCGCCGCTACGCGTACTGACCAGGGCAGCTGCTGTGAGGTCAGACCCGCTACGTCTTCGCAGTCCTGATGAATGCCGCACCGCCTGCGCGGCGGCGGGTGCTCCTGGTAGCGGCCCGGGGCGCTCGCTCGCGTACGAGCGCCCCGGGCCGCGGTCTCGGGTGGGATTACGGGCAGGTGTTGTCGAGGACGTAGTAGTTGCTGCCGGTTTGGCGCAGCTTGGTGGTGCCGTAGAAGGAGTCGAGACCGAGGTTCTGGTTGGATCCGTTGGCCAGCGCGTAACCGAAGCTGTCGTGTGCGCGGCCGGCGATCACGTGCGCGTAGTTGGACGCCGGGAAGCAGGCCCCGCCGGTGGGTGGTGTGGTGCCGGTCGTGGTGGGCGGTGTGGTGCCGGTGGTGGGCTGTTCGTGGGCGGTGATGAACGCGCGCATCCCGGCCAGGGCGGTGTTGTCGGAGATGATGGTGAAGTGGGTGGGGGCCATCGGGCCGGAGAGCAGGAAGTTCTCGTCGGCGCCTTCGAGCTTGGCGGTGTCGTAGGGCGCGGCGTTGGTGTCGTTGACCGACCGGATCGTCATGTAGGCGACCTGCGGGTGGCCGGGGACTTCGGTGCCGGAGTTGAGCGCGGTCAGGAACGCCGAATTCGCGCTGCCGAACTGCTGGCAGGAGACGTAGAACTGGCAGCCGTTGTTGGTGGTGCCGTGCTGGGGGCCGGCGTAGCCGATGTACTGCGAGACCTTGGCCGCGCCGCCGAGGTTCTTGATGTAGTAGCGCGCCGCGAGCGTCGAGGCCGACCAGGTCGCGAGCACGACCTTCGACGCGCCGGTCTGCGCACGCACCTGGTCGACCTTGGTGCTCAGTTCCTGGGCCGCCTTGGCCAGGTCCTGCTCCATGCTGCTGCTGTCGGTCCAGGTGAACAACCGGCCCGCCGCCCACCCGTTGGACTGCAGATCGGACTTCATCGTGTCCATGTTGGACGGAGTGCCGGTCATACCCGGGATCATGATCACCGGGTCGTGGGTGGCCGCGGAAGTGGCGGCGGCCGCGCCCGTGGTCACCGCGACCGCGGCGGCGACCACGGCGGCCAATGCGGCAGAACCGGCGGCCAGCAGCCGGGCCCGCCGGCCCGGGCCGCTCCGCGCCGCAGACGACGAGCGGGGATTCGCAGGCATCATTGCCTCCTTGAGCACAGCATGAGTGGGGAACTGGATTCGCGTTTTCGGTCACCCCGGTCCGTCGAGATCGGGAGTTCCGAGGTGCGATCACTGTAAAGAGCGCACCCCCATTCGGGGCTATGTGCCGATGTCACACGATTTGGGCGCCACTTGTGTGCTGTCGCGGTCGCGGGCGGATCAGTGACCACCGAACACAACATTCCCTCCAACGGTGTGATCGGTTCACATTGTTGCGGGCTGCCGCTGTTCGTACCGTCAACCGCTCGAACGCATCCAGCACATCGTCTCGGAGGACCTCCCAGTGACCCGTTTCGGCATCATCGGCGGCGGCTTGATGGGCCACGGCATCGCCGTCGCCCTCGCCCAGGCGGGACACGGCGCCGGGGTCTTCGACAACGATCCGGCGGTGCTGGCCAGCCTCGGCGACCGCGTCGGCAGCGCGTTGACCCGCGGTGCCACGCCGCGAGAAGAGGTGGACGCCGTCGGTGACCGGGTCGTCGCGGTGGACTCGCCGGCCGAGCTGGCGAAGCAGTGCGACGTCGTCATCGAGGCGGTGTCGGAGCGGCTGGCCGTCAAACACGACGTGCTCGCGGCGCTGGAGCCGCACCTGGCGCCGGACGTCCCGGTGTGGACGAACACCTCGGTGCTCTCGATCAGCGAGGTCGCCCGGGCGATGCTGCACCCGCAGCGGCTGGTCGGCGTGCACTGGTGGAACCCGCCGTACCTCGTTCCCCTGGTGGAGATCGCCCCGGGCACCGACACCGACCCCGCTTTCGTGGACCACGCGCACGCCCTCATCGCCGAGCTGGGCAAGACGACGGTCCGGCTGCACCGCGACGTCCCCGGGTTCATCGGCAACCGCCTGCAGTTCGCGCTGGTCCGGGAGGCGCTGCACCTGCTGGCCGAAGGCGTGTGCGAGCCGGAGACGATCGACACCGTCGTCCGGGCCAGTGTCGGGCTGCGGTGGGCCGCGGTGGGGCCGATGGAGAACGCCGACTACATCGGACTGGAGCTGACCCGGGCCATCCTCGGCAGCCTCGCTCCCACCCTGTCCGCGGAAACCTCCGAGTTTCCCGTGCTCGACCGGCTGCTGGCGCAGCGGCGCACAGGCCGGGCCGGCGGGCGGGGACTGCTCGGCCGGCGGCCCGGCCGGGCGGAGGAGGTGGCCGCCCGCCTGGAGGCCGGCATCCGCCGCAACCTGCCGATCGACCTGAGTGGCCGGGCCGGGCAGCGCGGGTCACACTGAACCGCGGTGCGCGGGTCGACGGCGGATCGGTGCGGCTGTGCGGTACCGGTGAGGAGGGAGACGATGCCGGCGGAAAAGCAGTCGATGCTGCAGCTGCTGATCGACGACGCGGGCCTCGAGGCGTTCGACGCCGCCGTCGCCGACGCGCGGGCACGGGGGCTGTCCGCGGAAGAGCTGGCCGAGGTCGAGCAGGAGCGGGTGATCGCGCTGCGGCTGCGGGACACCCTCATCCGGCACCGGCGCAACGAGGCGGAACTGCAGCTGCTCAACGACACCGCCAACGACCTGGCATCGTTGCGCGACCTCGATTCGATCCTGCAGGCCATCGCCGACCGGGCGCGCCGGCTGCTCGAGTGCGATTTGGCCTACATCAGTCTGAGCGACCGCGGCCGGGGTGACTGCTACATCCGGGCCGCGGCCGGCAACGTCTCCGGGTTGCTGGTCGGCCTGCGGCTGCCGACCGGCGCCGGGCTCGGCGGGATGGTCGCCCGGACGGGGGAGCCCTACAGCCTCAAGTCCTACGCCGAGGACGCGACGATCACCCACACCGGGGCGATCGACCGGACCGTCGCCGCCGAGGGGATCGAGTCGCTGCTCGGCGTGCCGGTGAAGCTCAAGCAGGAAGTCATCGGGGTCCTGCTGGCCGCCCACCGCGCCATCCGCTCGTTCAGCAGCCGCGACATCACCGCCCTGAGCATGCTCGCCAACCACGCCGCCGTGGCGATCGAAAGCGCACGCCTGCTGACCGCGGCGCAGACCGCCGTCGAGGACCTGCGGGTCGCCAACGCCACCATCGGCTCGCACGCCGCCGACCTGGAGCGCACCGCCGAGGTGCACGAACGGCTGACCAAGCTGGTCATCCAGGGCAAGGGAGTCGAGGAGGTCGTGCACGCCACCGCCGCGGTCGTGCCGGGGCACGTCCTGGTCGTCGACGAGCACGGTGCCACGGTGGCCACCTCGGGCGAAGAAGGCGATGAGCCGCCGCCGGAGCTCGCCGAGGCCGGGATCGACGCGCGGCGGTCCGGCCACACCCTGGTCCGGGACCGCCTGTGCGTGGTGCCGATGATCACCGAGTCCGAACCGCTGGGCACCCTCGTCCACCACGGCGCGGCGACCATCACCGACACCGACCGGCGCATCCTGGAACGCGCCGCCCTGGTCGCGGCCCTGGTGCTGGTCACCCGGCGGCGGATGACCGAAGCCGAGGCCCAGGTGCGCGGCGAGCTGCTCGGCGAGCTGCTCAGCCAGAAGAGCCAGGACTTCGACCTGCTGCGGCACCGCGCCGCGATCCTCGGGGTGGACCTCGACGCCTGCCGGGTGCTGGTGGTCGCCCACGTGGACGGGGTGGCGCGGGAGCGGACCTACCCGGCCGTGGCCGCGCTGGCCCGCCGGTTGCGCGGCCTGGCCACCCACCACCACGACACCGTCGTCCTGCTGGCCCCCGGCGACGATCCGCGCACGGTGGCCCACACCGCCGCGCGGGAGCTGTCGCGCGCCACCCGCAACCGCGTCACCGCCGGGCTCGCCTGCGTCCCGCACCCCACGGCCGTGGGCGCCGCCCACGACGAAGCCGCCAAGTGCATGCGCGCGCTGCTGGCCCTCGGCCGCCACGGCGAGACCGCCGCGGCGGAGGACCTCGGCTTCGTCGGCGCGCTGTTCAACGGCCACCCCGACGTCACCGGGTTCATCACCGCCACGCTCGGGCCCGTCCTGGCCTACGACCGCGAACACCACGCCGACCTGGTGCGCACCCTCGAAGTCTTCTGCCAGGCCAACCAGAACGCCCGCAGCACCGCGCAGCTCCTGCACCTGCACCACAACACCGTGTCCCAGCGCCTCACCCGGGTCGGCCGGCTGCTCGGCGACGACTGGCGCACCGCCGACCGGCTCCTGGAAATCCAGGTCGCCCTGCGGCTGCACAGCGTCAGCGGCCGCTGACGCCGCCGGTTTCATTCCGGCACCCCTCTTGTGTGCCGATGTCCCTGTCGATTCCGTCATTCAGTGTGTCGTCGACACATCGCGGTCCCGAAGTCGTGCTGCCTAACCTGATGGCCCGCACCGACGCGGACACGATGGAGGCACCATGAGAAAGGCTGTGCGGACCGCTTTCCTGGCGATTCCGCTGCTCGCCGCGGTCACCGCCGCACCCCCGGCGCAAGCCCGGACCGGAGCGACGCGGTGCGCCGGCCTCGACGGCGTCCGGATTCCCGCTTCCGCGATCGGCCTGCGCACCTCCGGCGGACAGGTCACCACCACCCGGCTGGTGGCGGCCACTACGACAACCGGACCGTATTGTCTGGCCGACGCCGCCATCAAGCCCGCCGATCCGGCGGCGCCGCCGATCAGGATGCAACTCGCGTTGCCGGAAACGTGGAACCACAACGCTTTGATGTTCGGCGGAGGCGGCTACGACGGCACCATCCCGAACATCGCCGGGAACGTCCCTTTCGGACCCGACAACGAGCCCGCCCCGCTCGCCCGCGGCTACGCCACCTTCGCCGGCGACTCCGGGCACCAGGCCGCGCCCGGCTTCCCGCCCACCACCACCCTCGACGGATCGTTCGGCCTCAACGACGAAGCCGTGCGCAACTTCGCCGGTGACGCACTGAAGAAGACCCGCGACGCGGCCCGCTACCTCATCGGGCGGCACTACGACGGCGCACGCCCGCGGCACAGCTTCTTCGCCGGGGGATCCAGCGGCGGCCGGGAAGCCCTCGCCGTCGCCCAGCGCTGGCCCGCCGACTTCGACGGCGTCATCTCCGCCTACCCCGCGTGGAACGCCGCCAGCCTCGACCTGTTCTTCGGCTACGAGGCCCGGGTTCTCGCCCAGCCCGGTGCGTTCCCGAACCCGGCCAAGCAGAATCTGCTCCACCGCAGCGTCCTCGCCGCCTGCGACCGCGGCGACGGGCTCGCCGACGGCGTCGTGTCCCATCCCGACGGCTGCCACTTCGACCCGGAAACGCTGCGCTGCCCGGCGGGAACCGATACCGGCGACACGTGCCTGTCCGACGCCCAGATCCACGCCGTCGAGAAGATCTCCGCGCCCCTGTCCTGGAACCATCCCCTGCGCAGCGGGGAACGCGGATATCCGGGATTCCCGTTCCTCTCCGGCGCCACCATGACGACCGCGCTGCTGGGCATGGGAACCCGGGCTCCTTCCTCGCCCATGCCGGCCACGGCCGGGTACGGGCCGCAGTTCTGGGACCAGTGGGTGCGCTACCTGGTCACCCGCGACCCCGCCTACGACTCCCTCACCCTCGACCCCCGCCACCCGGGCGCGTGGACCCCGCGGATCAGTGAGCTCTCGGCGCTGCAGGACGTCAACGATCCCGACCTGCGGCCCTTCGCCCGGGCCGGCGGGAAACTGCTGATCCTGCACGGCGCGGCGGACGAACTGGTCAGCTCCCGCTCCACCGCCCACTACTTCGACCGCGTCCAGCGGACCGTCGGCCGCCGGGCCACCGACCGGTTCGCCCGCTTCTACCTCGTGCCCGGCGCCAACCACGTCAACGTCGGCGCCGCCTTCGCCGCCGGCTGGGACTCCCTCACCGCCCTGGAGAACTGGACCGGGCACGGCGCGGCACCGGCGAACCCGGTCGTCACCGACGTCGGCCCGGACCACGGGCACCGCACCCGCCCGCTGTGCCAGTACCCCACCTGGCCCCGCTACACCGGCGGAGACCCGGCCGCCGCGAGCAGCTTCACCTGCCGGCGATGACGACCCGCATCGCGCAGGACCGCTGCGTGACTGCCACGATCCCCCTTTCGGAGCTCATGATGACCAGAACCCACGAAGGCACCCAGTCCCCGGCCCGCACCGGGCTCGGCCGGGTCGTCGCCGCCAGCCTCATCGGCACCGCCGTGGAGTGGTACGACTTCTTCCTCTACGGCTCCGCCGCCGCGCTGGTGTTCAACAAACTGTTCTTCCCCGGCAGCGACCCGCTCGTCGGCGTGATGCTCGCCTTCCTCACCTACGCCCTCGGTTTCGTCGCCCGCCCCATCGGCGGACTGGTGTTCGGGCACTTCGGCGACCGCGTCGGCCGCAAGAAACTGCTGATGCTCAGCCTCCTGCTCATGGGTGCCTCCACCGCCGCGATCGGCCTGCTGCCCACCTACGGCAGCATCGGCGTCTGGGCCGCGATCCTGCTCACCACCCTGCGATTGGTCCAGGGCTTCGCCGTCGGCGGCGAATGGGGCGGCGCGGTCCTGCTGATCAGTGAACACGGCTCCGCCGAGCGCCGCGGCTTCTGGGCCAGCTGGCCCCAGGCCGGTGTCCCGGTCGGCAACCTGCTGGCCACCGCCGTCCTCGCGATCCTCGCCGCGTCCATGGACGACGCGAGCTTCCTGGCCTGGGGCTGGCGCATCCCGTTCCTGCTCTCCGCCGCGCTGGTCGTCCTCGGCTTCTGGATCCGCAACGCCGTCGAAGACGCCCCCGCGTTCATCAAGGCCAAAGAACTCGCCGACGCCGGCGACACCCCGCGCCGCGCCCCCGCGCTGGAAGCCCTGCGCCGCTACCCCAAGCAGATCCTGCTCTGCATGGCCGCCCGCGTCGGGGAAAACGTCTCCTACTACGTCATCACCGCGTTCGTCCTCACCTACGTCACCACGCACCTGAAACTGTCCGGCGGTGTCGTCCTCACCGCGCTGCTCGTCGCCAATGCCGTCCACCTCATCGCCATCCCCGTGTTCGGCGCCCTGTCCGACCGGCTCGGCCGCCGGCCGGTCTCCCTGGCCGGCGCGATCGGCACCGCCGTCTGGGCGCCGCTGTTCTTCCGGTTCCTCGACACCCGCGAGCCGATCCTCATCACCGTCGCCGTGGTCGGCGGCCTGCTCATGCACGCCGCCATGTACGGCCCGCAGGCGGCGTTCTTCGCCGAACAGTTCGACATCACCGTCCGCTACAGCGCCACCTCCATCGGCTACCAGGTCACCTCCATCTTCGCCGGCTCCCTGGCCCCGATCATCGCCACCGCCCTGCTCAAGAACTACGGCAGCGCCACCCCGATCATCATCTACGTCGCCGCCGCAGCCGCCGTCTCCGTGCTCGGTGTCCTGGCCGCCGAGGAAACCCGCCGCCGCGACCGCACCGACGTGCCGGCCACCTGACCCACCCCGGACAACTACGCGCGAGCCGTCGCGGGTCCGGATCTCTCTGGAGTGGCGAGCCCGCCGGTGGTGAGGAACCGGGCGAGGTGCCGGAGTGCCGCGTCCGATTCCGGCAGGATGCGGGCGAGCGGGAACGCATGGGTTTGTCCCGGCCACACGCGCAGGTCGACGGGGACGCCGGCGTCGCCGAGCCGGCGGGAGAGCAGTTCACTGTCGTGGCGCAGCAAGTCGTGCTCACCGGTGATGATCAGTGTCGGCGGCAGGCCGTGCAGGCCGGCGTCCGCGGGCGCGGGGAGCGCCGCGCCTCCGGCCGTGCACAGGCGGGCGACCCGGGCGACGCAGACGGGGGACAGGAACGGGTCGGGAAACAGAGGCCGGGTGGCGGGGTCGAGGCCGGCCCAGGGCGAAATCACGCCGATCGCGCCTGGACCGGGCAATCCCCCGGTGCGCAGACGGGTGGCCACGGCGAACGCCAGCCCGCCGCCGGCGGAGTCGCCGGCCAGCAGGATGGCGGAGCCCGGGGTGCCGTGGTCGAGGAGCCACCGGTAGGCGTCGAGTGCGTCTTCGACGGCGTCGGCGATCGGGTGCTCGGGGGCGAGGCGGTAGTCCACGGACAGCACGGGTACCCCGGTGCGGGCGGACAGCACCGCGACGAAGGGGCGCCACGCGCGGGCCGAACCGGCGATGAACCCGCCGCCGTGCAGGTAAAGCACGACGGGAGCGGTGGCTGCCGCGGCGGCGCGGACGAGTTCGGCGCGGCAGGCGGGCAGGACCACGGGTTCCCACGTGGTGCCGCGGGGCAGCCGCCCGGTGCCGGCCGCGGCGCGGTCGATGGCGTGCCGGATCCACGGCAACGTCGTGGTGGTGAGCGGGAAACGGGCACCGAGCGGGCGGGCGGTCCGGCGGAGGACCTGGGCGAGCACGCGCGACTGCCACGAGGGCCCGGTCATGCGCCGACCGGGACGGCGGCTTCGTGCACGTCCCCGGTGACCGGGTCGGCGTAAAGGCTGTCGATCTCCGCGGCGTACTTGGTGGCGATGGGTTTGCGGCGCAGCTTCATGGTCGGGGTGAGCTCGTCGCCACCGGGTTCCCAGACGTGCGGCAGGATGCGGAACCGCTTGATCTGTTCGACGCGGGCGAGCCCGGTGTTCGCGGCGGCGACGGCGGCGGCGACCTCGGCCACGACGTCGGGGGTGCCGCGACCCGCGAGGGCTTCGGGGTCGAGGACGACGAGAGCGGTGACGTAGGGACGCCGGTCCCCGATGGCGACGACACCCGCGATGAGCGACGACCGGGCCTTCACGGCGTTCTCGATGTTCGCGGGCGACATGTTCTTGCCCGAGGCGGTGATGATGAGTTCTTTCTTGCGGTCCACGACGGTGAGGTAGCCGTCGGTGTCGACGGTGACGATGTCGCCGGTGGACAGCCAGCCGTCGGCGTCGAGGACTTCGGCGGTCTTCTCCGGCTCGCCGCGGTAGCCCTTCATCACCAGCGGCCCGCGCACCTGGAGCTCGCCGTCGCCGGCGACGCGCAGCTCCATGCCGGGCAGGATCTTCCCGACGGTGCCGAGCTTGGCGGGCGTGGCCGGCGCGGCGCTGGCGATGCAGGTCAGTTCGGACATGCCCCAGATCTCGGAGACCGGCAGCCCGAGGCCGGTGAAGAACGCGAGCGTGCCGGGCGGGATCGGGGCCGCTCCCGACACCGCCCACTTGAGGTCGCCGAACCCCAGCTTTTCGCGGAGCGGGGCGAGCACCGCGGCCTCGGCGCGGGCGTGCTCGGTCAGCAGTTCGGGCGGCACCCGGTGCCCGGCGCGCTCCAGCGCGACGCGGCGGGCGCCGACGTCCAGGGCCCAGCTCAGCGCGGCCCGGCGCGTCTCGTCCGGCTCGCGTTCCACGGCCAGTTCCACGGCCGCCTTCAATTTCTCCCAGATCCGCGGCACCGCGCCCCAGATGGTGGGGCGGCAGTCGGGGAGGGCCGCCGCGATGGCGCCGGGGTGATCGACGACGGTGACCTGGGTGCCGAAGACGAGCTGGAAGTACAGGGCGGTCATGCGGTCGGCGATGTGCGCCGAGGGCAGGAACGAGGTGATCCGGTCGCCGAACCGGATGGGCAGGATGCCCGCGACGGCGCGGGCTTCGAACAGCAGCGAGGCGTGGGTGGTTTCGACCCCTTTGGGATCGCCGGTGGTGCCGGAGGTGTAGATGAGGGTCGCCACGTCGTCCGGTCGCACGGCACGCCACGTGCTGTCGAAGTCGAACCCCGGGGCGGCGAGGGCGGTCAGCTCGTCGAGCGCGAGGGTGCCCGCGGGCGCCTGACCGGGCACCGCGTCCACGACGACGATCGTCTCGACGGCGGCGCCGGAGGCACGGATGCGCTCGACGTACTGGGCTTCGCAGACGACAACCTTCGCTCCGGCGTTGCCGAGGACGAACCCGATCGCGGCGGCGGGAAGGGTGTTGTAGACGGAGAACGACGTCGCACCGACGTGCAGGGCGCCGACGTCGACCGGGTAGAACTCGACGCGGTTGCCCATCATCAAGGCGACGGTGTCGCCGTGGCGGACGCCGAGCGCGGCGAGGCCGGTGGCGACGGCGCGCACCTGGCTGGCGTAGCCGCGCCAGGTGAGCGTCCGGGTCGCGCCGACGGTGCGGACCGCGACGGCGTCCGGGTCGATCGCGGCGATGTGCTGGAAAGCGGCGCAGAGGGTGGTGGACATGGTGCGTTCCTTACGGCCGGGCTTCGAGATCGCGGATGAGGGCCTGGACGTGGCGATCGCGGGCGAGGTAGGCGTCGGCGACGACGTTGACGACCCCGCGCAGCAGCGCCCACGGTTGCCAGGTAGCGGGCGCGAGGGTCCGGCCGGCGCGGCGGGTGATCGCGTCGGCGAGCACGGCCGCAGCCTGGTCGGCGGTGATGCGGCGGCGCAACGGCGGTGGGAGACGGGTTTCCAGGGCCCGGCCCAGCGGATCGTCGTCCAATGTGGTCCGGGCGAGCTGCGTGTCGACCACGCCGAAGTAGGCGACGCCGGCGGTGACGCCGTGCGGCGCGAGCTCGAGCCGCAGGGCCCGGCCGAGCTGCTCGACCGCCGCCTTGCTGATCATGTAGGGAGCGCCGCCGGGCCCGGGCACGAAGGCCGCGACCGACGACACGACCAGGACGTGCCCCCGCCGGGCGATGACGGCGTCGGCGGCGGCCCGGATCGTGGTGAACGCACCCGTGACGTTGACGGCGAGCACGCGGTCGAACTCGGCCGGGTCGATGCGGCGCAGGGTCGCGGGCCGCGGTGTCACCCCGGCGTTGGCCACGACCACGTCCAGCCAGCCCGCCCGGCGGGCCAGGTCCTGCACGGCGGTGGTGAGCGCGTCCCGGTCGCGCACGTCGGCGACCGCGGTGAGCACCCGGTCGTGGCCGATGGCCCGCGCGGTGTCCGCCAGCGCCGGGGCGTCCCGGTCCACGAGCGCGACGGTCGCCCCGCGCCCGTGCAACGTCCGGGCCAGCGCCCGGCCGATCCCGGCGGCGGCGCCGGTGATCAGGACGGTCCGGCCGGCCACCGGGTAGGTCCGGCCGCCGGGGAGCGGGAGGCCGAGGTCGCGCAGCACGCCGGTCAGCCCGCTCACCGCGGCAGCCGCCGTCCGTGCCGGACCCCGACCAGCACGCGCACGATCGCGTCCACCGCGGCGGTGCGGCGGAACGTGGTCAGCGGGAGCGGAGAGGGAAACCGCTGCACCGTCGTGGCGCGCGCGGAGGCGAACTCGCGCAGCCCGTCCGCGCCGTGCACGCGGCCGAAGCCGGAGTCCCCGACACCCCCGAGCGGGAGCGAGGGAACGGTCGCGTGGGCGACGAAGGCGTTCACCGAGACCGCGCCGGACCGGATCCGCTCGGCGATCGCGGGGCCGTTGCGCCGGGAGAACACCGTGGCGCCCAGCCCGTAGCGGATGTTGTTCGTGCGTGCCACCGCTTCGTCCATGTCCCCGACCTTCGTGACGACCAGGAGGGGCCCGAACGTCTCTTCGGTGACCGCCGCACTGTCGTCGGGAACGTCGACGAGGATCGTCGGGGCCACGAACCGGCCCTGGACCGCGTCGGTGCCGCCGAGGACGGCGCGGCCACCGCGGTCGAGGGCGTCGTGGATGTGCCGTTCGATGACCTTGACCTGGGAGGGCATGGTGATCGGGCCGATCTGCTCGCCGGGACGCACTCCGCGCGCCAGCGCGACGACCCGGTCGAGGAACTCGGCGTGGACGTCGGCGTGGACGTAGACCCGTTCGACGGCGAGGCAGGTCTGCCCCGCGTTGGACAGCCCGCCCCACACCGCGGCGTCGGCGGCCGCGGCCAGGTCGGCGTCGGCGTCGACGAGCAGGGCGTCCTTGCCGCCGCACTCCATGAGCACGGGCGTGAGCGTGGTCGCGCAGGCCGCCAGCACGGCCCGGCCGGTGGCGGTGGAGCCGGTGAACCCGATCTTGTCGACTCCGGCGCGGCACAGCGCCGCGCCGGTGCTTCCGTCGCCGGTGACGACCTGCAGCACCGGGTGTTCGGGGACGACTTCGCGGAAGGTCTCGGCGAGCCACCGGCCGACGCCCGGGGTGTACTCGCTCGGCTTGAACACCACGGTGTTGCCGGCGGCGAGCGCGCCGGACAGCGAACCCATCGGGGTGAAAACCGGGTAGTTCCACGGTCCGATCACGCCGACGACCCCGAGCGGCCGGTACTCGACGACCGATTTCTGGTTGACGGTCAGCACGCTCGGCCGCACGGACCGCGGACCCAGCACGCGGGCCGCGTTGCGGGCGGCCCACGCGAGGTGCTCGAGTCCCATCGCGATCTCGAGCATCGCGTCGGCGTGGGGTTTCCCCATTTCCCGGCTGATCAGATCGGCCAGTTCCGGGGCGCCGCGGGCGATGCGGCGCCGCCAGGCGTCCAGCCGCCGGGATCGCTCACCGAAGCCGAGCCCGGCCCACCAGGCGGCCGCGTCGCGGGCCCGGCGGACGGCGCCGGTGACTTCGTACTCCGTCGTGACGCGGTGAGTACCGACGAGTTCGCCCGTGGCCGGGTTCAGCACGTCGAACGTTTCGCTGGGCATGGGTTCCGTCCTTTCGGCCGCGGTCATCGATCGATCACCAGCCGGCCGGTCGCGCGGGAGACGCAGACGAGCATCGAGTCCCGGCGCTCGGCGGGGCTGAGCAGGCGGTCGCGGTGCTCGACTTCGCCGTCGAGGACGCGGACCTTGCAGGTGCCGCAGAAGCCTTGCCGGCACGAGTAAGCGACGTCGGAGGTGACCCGGGTGATCGCGGTGAGCGCGGTCTCCTGGGGACCGACTTCGACCGTGACCCCGGTCCGGCGCAGCTCGAGCTCGAAGGGCGCGCCGCCGCTGACCGGCAGCGGGGAGAACCGTTCGGTGTGCAGGGACGCGCTCGGGTCGCTCGCCCGCAGGAGGTCGCGGGCCGGGTGCATGAGCGGTGGCGGCCCGCAGAGGTAGACGGCCGAACCGGCGGGCGCGAGCGGCAGGATGTCGCCGAGCACCGGCGGGCCGCACTCGTCGTCCGGCCGGACCTCGACCACGCCGCTGCCGCAGCGGGCGAGTTCGCCGAGGAACGGCATGGTGGCGCGGCTGCGGCCCAGGTACACCAGCCGCCACGGGACGCCCCGTTCGTGGCAGGTCCGCACCATGGGCAGGATCGGCGTGATGCCGATGCCCGCGGCGACGAACAGGTAGGCGTCCGCGGCGACCAGGGGAAAGGCGTTCCGCGGCCCGCGGACCCGCAGTGAGCCGCCCGCGCGCACGGTGTCGTGGATTTCGCGGGAGCCGCCGCCACCGCCGGCGATCCGGCGCACCGCGATCCGGTACGACGACCGGTCGCCGGGGTCACCGCAGAGCGAGTACTGCCGTTGCCTCCCCGAGGGCAGCAACACGTCGAGGTGCGCGCCCGGAATCCAGGTGGGCAGCGGGCTGCCGTCGGGCGCGGCCAGGACGAGACTGACGACGTCGTCGGCCTCGGCGTGGATCGCCCGGACGGCGAGGTCGAGCTCGTAGCCGGTGCTGCGCACGGGCCTGGGGCGGGACAGCAGCGGGGCGACGCGGCTGGTGGCGAACACGCGCTGGTAGGTGGCGCTGGCCGCGGCGGCCAGGCGCATCGCCCGGGTCGGGGTGGACGTCGTGGTCACGGCCGGGCCTCCGGGTTGGCGGCGGGGGAGCGGGCCAGGTAGCGGATCGCGGCGTCCATGCTGCCCAGCTGCGAGGGGTGGAAGCCCGGGCGCAGGTACTTCGGGATTTCGGTGAGGAAGATCGTGGCCTTCGGGATCAGGCCGCGCCGGGTCGCGCTGATCAGCTGCCGCACCCACGACCGGCGCACGCCGGGAGTGGGATCGGCGAAGAGGAGGTACCGCGCGGTGGTGAGGAACAGCACCGCGAGGGTGAAGCTGGCGAGCAGCGCCGTGCGCACCCGCCGGGCGTAACTGCCGTCGACGTGCATGAAGGCGTCGAACGCGACGTTGCGGTGCTCGACCTCCTCGGCGCCGTGCCAGCGGATGAGGTCGAGCATGGCCGGGTGCATCCCGGCCCGCTCCAGCTGATCGGCGCCGAGCAGCCATTCCCCGACGACCGCGGTGTAGTGCTCCATCGCCGCGAAGAGACCGAGCCGTTCGCACAACCACGCGTGCCGGGCCTTGCCGGTCAGATCGTGGTCGCCCAGTACCCGGTCGACGAGCCAGTCCATCTTGCGGGCCACCGGTTCCACCGGCAGCCCGAGCGTCGCCAGGTGCTCGCGGGCGCCCTCGTGGGAGGCGGCGTGCGTGGCCTCCTGGCCGATGAACCCGACCACCTCCTCCCGCAGCCGCGGTTCGGTGATCAGCGGCAGGGCTTCGGTCAGCGCGGCGGACATGGCGCGCTCGCCCTCGGGCAGCACCAGGTGCATCACGTTGATGACGTGCGTGGCCATCGGCTCGCCCGGGAGGTAGTGCATCGGCACGCCGTCCCAGGAGAAGTGCACGTCCCGGGCCGCGATGGCGTGCGCCTGCTCGGTGTAGCGGCGTGCGCCGCGGGGGTCGACGACGGGTTTGCGGTTGAACATCACGCGGTCCTTGTCGTTGCGGGAAACCGGTCTTCGGCGTGGCCGAGGTGGTAGTCGGCCAGGTCGACCCGGCGGGTGCGGGCGCGGAAGCGGCGGTTGAAGCCGGGGTAGAACACGAAGTTGCGGCCGGCGGCGTCGAGGTAGTAGCTGCGGCAGCCGCCGGTGTTCCACACCGACCGGCTCAGGCCTCGATCGACCTCGCGGACGAAGTCGTCCTGCACCTGCTCGCGAACCTCTATTGTGGACAGTCGGCTCCGGTCCATCGCGGCGAGGCAGCTCAGGACGTAGGCGACCTGGGCCTCGATCGTGACGACCTGCGAGGTGTAGACGACCGAATTCGGGCCCAGCATGAGGAAGAAGTTGGGAAACCCGGCGACCGTGGTGCCCAGGTAGGCGCGGGGACTGCCGCTCCAGACGTCGGCGAGCGAACGTCCCCCGCGCCCGCGGATGCGGCCGAAACCGGGGTGGTCGGTCATGCGGAAGCCGGTCCCGAACACGATGGTGTCCACCTGGTGCTCGGCGCCGTCGGCCGTGACGACGCCGGTGGGGGAGACTTCGCGGATCGCGTCGGGCACGACGTCGACGTTGGGCGCGGCCAGTGCGGGGTAGTAGGCGTTGGAGAAGGTGGGCCGCTTGCAGCCGAAGGCGTAGGACGGCGTGAGCGTCGCCCGCAACCGCGGGTCGCGCACCTGCCGGCGCAGGTGCGCGCGGCTCACCGCTTCCATGCCTTTGAGCAGCCACGGCCGGTGCACCAGTCCCGGGACGAGGGCTTCCTGCACCAGGTCCACTGTGGACCGGGCCAGCCGCTGAACGGCGGGCGCGCGGGTGAACACCCGCTGCGGCCGGCCGGTCATGGGCCGGTCGGGGTGCGGCATGATCCACGTCGGGGTGCGCTGGAACACCGTGAGCCGCTCGGCCACCGGCTGGATCCGCGGGATGATCTGCACCGCCGACGCGCCGGTCCCGACCACCGCGATCCGGCGGCCGGCCGGGTCGTGGCCGTGGTTCCAGGCCGAGGAGTGGAACGTGGTGCCGCGGAAGCGGGACAGTCCCGGCAGGTCCGGCACGGCGGGTTCGCTGAACGGGCCGATCGCGCCGATGAGGACCTGCGCCTCCCAGGCGCCCTGGTCGGTGTGCACCCGCCACACCGCGGTGTCCTCGTCCCAGGCCGCTTCCCGGACCTCGTGCCGCAGCCGCAGGTGCGGGGTGATCCCGAAGTCTTCGGCGCACCGGCGCAGGTAGTCGTGGATTTCCGGCTGGAGCGGGTAGAGCCTGCTCCAGCGCGGGTTCGGCGCGAACGAGAACGAGTACAGGATCGACGGGATGTCGCACTGGGCGCCGGGATAGGAGTTCACCTGCCACGTTCCGCCGACGTCGCCGGCTCGTTCCAGCACGACGAAGTCGTCGATGCCCGCGCGCTTGAGCGCGATGGCCGTGCCCAGCCCGCCGAAGCCCGCGCCGATGATCGCCACCCGGACCCGCCGTGGACTGTGCGCCGGTGTGCTCGTCATGGGCTGCCTCCTCGCTGACGCGTGCCTGACCGCGCCGACGTTAAACTCGACAACGCATGATGTCAACATCAGGTGATGTCAACTTCGGGGCGACGACGGGCGAGGGGGCGTGCCTGGTCGTTCAGCCGGAACGGCGGGAGGTCGCCCGGGCGAGCTGCTCGATCACCTGGACGACGTGGTCGACGAAACGCTCGCGGTCGACGGCGAGGCGGCCCTCGAGCCAGCCCTGGAACAGGTACGCCAGCGCGCCGAACACGGCCTGGGAGTTCAGCTCCACATCGCGCTCGTCGGCCGAGCCGCCCGCGAGCGCCGGACCGCGCAGCGCGACGGCGATCGTCGTGGTGAACTCCCCGACCAGCTCGGCACCACGGCTGGACAGCTCCGGGGCGGCCAGCGACTCCACGAACAACACCCGGCCGCGGCGCGGATCATCGGTGATGAAACCGGTGAAGGCGCCGACACTGTCCCGCACCACCTGCGTGGTGTCCGCCGGCGCTCGCTCCAGGACCCCGACCAGCACCTCCCGGGCCTGCTGCGCGACCGATTCGAGCACGGCGACCAGCAGTTCCTCCCGGCGGCCGAACGACTCGTAGAAGTACCGCTCGGTCAGCTTGGCCTCACGGCACACCCGCCGCATGGTCACCGCGGCAGCTCCTTCGGTACCCATGATCGCGAAACCGGCCTCGATCAGCTGCGCACGCCGCCGAGCCTGCCGGTCATCGGGAGCCACTCCCCGCCACGGGCGGCGCGCAGCATTCCGAGCATCCTGGTCGGCGGTCATCCCGCAATCATGGCACCCCGGTCATCGCGCTGCCTGCACCACGACGTCGACCTTCGCGCCGGCGCGGCTCCGGTCGCAGGCGGCGGCGGACTCGCTCGACGTGGATGTGGATCAGGAAACCAGCGCCCTGGTGACCACACTTCGGGCCGGCCGGAGGTAGGGAGCTCCGGGACGCCGATCGTCCAGCCGGCGGATCGAGCACCGCATCGGGAACGTGCGGCCCTTCTCGAGACAGACTGGGCTCGGGCGAAATCGTCCCCGCAAGCTTTACAGTCCAGCCTGCCGCGCTTGACGGTTAGCCCGCACACAGGGCAGCCGTGGGTCTTGGGCCTCGTAATCGGCCACAGAATTCCGAGGATGACATCAGCGGCGACCCGCAATCCGACGATGAGCCCGCCGCCGATGGCTGTGCCGACGTCGCTCGCGGCCTGGCAGGTCTGAAGATCGAGGCTATTGCCCGTGGTGTTCGTGGCAGCCGGACGGCTTGCGGCGCCGACGCGGATCGCTGCGGTGTTCGGGATGCCGACCCGCGATTGTTCGGCCGGCGTGCGGTCTTCGGCTGCGCTGGTTAGTGTTCGAGGCCGCGGGCCGGGACGCTACCTCCCCCCTCGGTGTCCCGGCCCGCCCTTGGTCGCGGCCTGCGTATAGCCGGTTTCGCGCTGGAGCCGATCCTGCGGCCGGGTGAGCGTTGAGCGAGCAAGCGCCCGTCGCGCTCCTGCCTGTGTCGCACGCCGCCCGGATTGTCGTTTGCCCGGTCGTGGCAACCGGGTACTCGGTGGGTTCACCGAGAGCGGAGGGTGTCTGGCGATGACGGCTGAGCCGGTCAGCAGCGACGATGAGGGCACGTCCCCTCGATTCTCGCTGGACCAGGGCGGGAGTTTCCCGTCGGCGGCTCAGGACGACCTCCCGGTGTCGTTCGCCGGGCGCTACGAGGTGCAGGGCCTGCTCGGCACCGGTGCCACCGCGCAGGTTTACCGGGCTCATGACCGGCGGCTGGGCCGGGACGTGGCGGTCAAGCTGTACGAGCGGGGCGCGGTGGCGGTGGAGCAGCTGCGCCGGGTGCGCGAGAGGACCATCCAGGCCAGCATCGACCATCCCCGTGTCGTGGCCCTGTTCGACAGCGGCACCGACGGCGACCGGCCCCTTCTGGTCATGCAGCTGGTCGAGGGGGAGAACCTCGCTCAGCGCCTGCTCGCCGGGCCCCTGCCGGCCGAGGAGGTCATCGAGCTGGGGTCTCGGCTGGCCGAGGCGCTGGCGCACGTCCACGCTCACCGGATCGTGCACCGGGACCTCAAGCCCGCCAACGTCCTGCTCGGTCCCGATGGCCCGATGATCACCGATTTCGGGATCGCGCACGAACTGGACACGACCCACATCACCGGCACCGGCCTGGTGACGGGCACGGCCGCCTACCTGGCGCCGGAGCAGATCGTCGGTGACGCGGCCGGCCAGGCCGCCGACGTCTACGCGCTCGGCCTGATCTTGCTGGAGTGCCTGACCGCGGAGCGGGAGTACCCGGGCACGCTGGCCGAATCGGCGATGGCGCGGCTCAACCGGCCGCCCCGGATTCCCGCCGGTCTGCCCGCCGCGCTCGCGCGCACGATCGAGCTGATGACGACCCGCGAACCGGAAGACCGTCCCCCCGCCGGCGACATCGTGCGGCTGCTGCACGAGCCGGTCGCCGCCGAGCCGGCGTCGGCCGCCCTGCCGGTGCGACGTCGCCGCACGCTGGCTGCGAGCGGAGGGTTGGCGACCGCCTGCGCCGCGGTGGTGCTCGCGGTGCTCTTGACCAGGCCGGACGGCGCAGATTCCAGTCCGGATCGGCTGCCGGGTGCCGGGCCACCCGTCACGACAAGTGCGGCCCCGCCCCCGTCCGCGACGCCGCCCGCCTCGACCGCCATAGCCGCATCGTCGCAGAGAGCGAACTCGGCGACGCCCGAGCCGGCGGCGGCGACACGTCCCCGCGTCGCCACTCCGGACGCCGACGACGCTTCCGACGCGAGGGGCGGAAACGTCAAGGCCAAAGGCAAAGCCAAGGGAAACGGCAAGAGCCACGAGGGATAGCAGGACGCCGGCACCGCGGTGGATCGCAGCGGCGGAGTCAAGCCGTGGCGCGCTCGTCGTCTCCCGGTGTGGGGCGAGCGCGCGAGAGCCGGTCAAGGTGATCGGTGATCCGCCGATGCAGGTCGCTGGCGGCCCGGCCGAGCTCGCCCAGGTCGGCCGGCGTCACCTCCGCACGCCGACCGGCACCAGGCTCGGGTGAGGCCTGGGGCTCGCCATCCATCGCGGTCACGGCGCCTCCGCCATCGACATTCCCCCGGAGTGCTCCCCGAGGCGGCCGCGGCTCAAACGATGTGCGCGGGGTCGGGATGGCGCCGCCGCCAAGGCGCGTCAGGGGCAGTCGTCCCAGCGCGGACGAGCAGCTGGGTCCGCGGGTGGTCGACCGGGGGTGGCCGGGGCGGTGCCGAGCTCTTCGGCCAGCACGGCATTGAGCCGGCGTTCGGCGCGTCGCCACGCGGTTGCCGTGCCGACGGCTGCCGTGAGGACAGCCGTCACCAGGATTCCGGCGAGAGCCGACTGGGACCACGCCAGCAGCCCCGCCCCTGTTGCGGCGATGGCACAAGGCGCGGCCGCGGGACGCCACCACGCGCAGAGAGGGCGATCAGCGGGCAAGAGCATCGCAACCACCTTGGATCGAGCACGGTGACGGGGCACCGCGCTGTAGTCGGAGTCGCTGACGCGAGTCTCGCCGTTACAAGACGTCACCGACCTGGCGGTCGAGGCAGCCCGCGCCCTTCGCGAGGTCCGGCATCGGTCAGGGGCAGCAGCCCGCCATGGCCTCGCGCAACTCGCCGGCCGGGACGTGCGCCTCGACGTCTTCGAAGACCTCGAGCGCCTTGGCCCATGTCCGGTGGGCGGCCTCGAGCCGGCCTTGGGCGTGCCACGCGTGGCCCGCGCCGATCAGCGCTTCCGCTTCGAGCCGCCATTCGCCGAGTTCGACGGCGATGTGGTGGGCGTGGCGGAAGTCCGCCAGTGCGTCGGCCGGGCGGTGGGACTGGAGGTGGATGTGGCCGCGGGTGTCGCGGGAGTAGGCGGCCATGCCCGCCGCGTCGAGGGCTTGCTGGTGGTCGGCCGTGTCGCCGTGCAAGGTGGCCGCGTGCAGTGCCTGGTCGATCGCCTCGGCCGCTTCGGGGAGCCGGCCGGCTCGCTGCAGTGCCGTCGCGAGGTTGTTCCAGGCTCGCCAGCCGCGTTCGGGGTTGGCCAGCAGTGACAGGGCGGTTCGGCACAGGGGGATCGCGTCGGCCGCGCGGCCGGTGGTGATCGCGATGCGCGCGAGGTTGGTCAGCGTTTCGGCTTCGGCGGCGTGGTCGGCGCGGGCCTGATCGAGGGTGAGCGCCGAGCGGCCGCATTTCTCCGCCGCGTCGAATTCGCCGAGGAGCAGGTGGGCGATGCCGAGGCGGTTCAGGTGACGGGCTTCCGCTGCGTCGTCGCCGGCCGCGCGGGCGGAAGACACCGCGAGTTCGCAGATCGCCCGGACCTCGTGGGGCCTGCCTCGCATGTCGAGGTAGACCCAGTACAGCTCGGCCAGGGAGCCGACGGCTTCGTGCAGCCCGGCTCGCGCCGCGGCCTCGGCGATCGCGAAGACGCTCCGGCGCTCGGTTTCGCACCAGCTCAGGGCTTCCGCGCGACCGGCGAACGCGAGCGGGAAGACTCCGGCGTCCGGCGGCGGTAGGGGCACCGGCCGTGCCCGGGGGTCGAGGATCGCGCAGGCCGCCGCGATCGTGTGCTGGTACCACTCGATCAGCCGGGCGCGCGCGTCCGCCCGTTCGGTGGTCAGCAGTTCGGCGGCGTAGGCGCGGACGAGGTCGTGCAGCGCGAGCCGGTTCCCGGCCACCCGTCGTGCCAGGTGGAGGCCGCTCAGCTCTTCGGCGGCCCGCCTGGCCGGGCCGAGGGCGAAGCCGGCCGCCGCGGCCGCGGCGGCGAGGTCGAATTCGGCGGCCGGGAGGACCCCGAGCCGGCGGAGGAACGTCCGTGCTTCTGGCGGCGACGCGGTGTAGGACCAGCCGAGGACCGCCCGCATGCCGGCGGTCAGGTCGCTCCCGGCGTCGAGGGCGTCCAGCCGGTGCTGCGCACCGGCGAGCTCGGCCGCGAACTCGCTGATCGGCACCCCGGGGCTGCGCGCGATCCGTTCGGCGACAACCGCGATGGCCAACGGCAGCCGGTCGCCGAGCTCGACCACCTCCCGGGCGGCGTCCGGCTCGGCCGCGACGCGGTCCTCACCGGCCGCGGAGGCGAGCAGCCGCACGGCGTCCGGGCCGGCGAGGGGTTCGAGGGCCAGTAGCCGGGTCGCGTGCCGGGTGGTGAGCCCGGGCAGCCTGGCGCGGCTGGTGACCACGGTGGCGCAGCCGTCACCGGGCAAGAGCGGCAGCACCTGCGCGCTGTCGCGGGCGTTGTCGAGCAGCAGGAGCAGCCGCCGGCCGGCCAGCGCGGTCCGCAGCAGCGCGGACCGGGTTTCCAGCACGGCACCCGGATCCGGTTCCGGCACGCGCAGGGACCGCAGCAGCGCGGTGACGGCGTCGTGCGTGGTCATCGGCTCGCCCGGGCCGAAACCGTTGAGATCCAGGTACACCTGTCCGTCGGGGAAGCCGTCGCGGACAGTGTGCGCCCATGCCAGCGCCAGCGCCGTTTTGCCGACGCCGGCGGGGCCGGTCACGATCCCGATCGACGAGGTCCGCTCGCCGACCTCGCGCAACGCGCCGAGCTCGGTCTCGCGGCCGACGAGGCGCGGAGGTGGCGGCGGGAGCTGGGCGGGACTGGCGTGCGCGAAACCGGCGTCCAGCGCGGGATCGGCGTCGAGGATCTGCTGATGCAGGCGGCGCGTGGCGGGTCCGGGGTCGACGCCCAGTTCGTCGGCGAGGGCCCGGCGAAGCCCGTCGAACGCCCGCAACGCGTCGGCCTGGCGCCCGCACCGGTACCAGGCGGTCATGAGCAGGGTGGTGAACCGCTCGCGCAGGGGGTGCGCGGCCACCAGCGTGGGCAGCTCCGCGGCGACCTGTTCGTGGCGGCCCAGCTCCAGCCGCAGTTCGGCGGCGAGCTCCCAGGCCCGCAGCCGCAGTTCGTGCAGCGCGCCGACGGCGACGGGCAGTTCGACGCCGACGGCCGTCAGCGGTTCGCCCCGCCACAACGCCAAAGCCTCTTCGACGCGAGCCAGCCGCGCGGCCGCGCTCCCGCCGGAAGTCCCGATCAGGTCGGCGAACCGGCCGGCGTCGACGCTTCCCGGCGGCACGGCCAGCCGGTACCCGCCGGCTTCGGCGACCACGGCTTCGGCGCCGAGTACCTTCCGCAGCCGGGACACCGCGACGGCGACGGCGTTGCGCGAATCGCCGAGCCGCCCACCCCAGACCCTCTCGACCAGCGTGTCCACCGAGACCGGACGCCCGTGGGACAGCGCCAGCACGGCGAGCACCGCGGCCGGACGCCTGCCGGGAACGACCACGAGCCCGCCGTCCACGCGGACTTCCAGCGGTCCGAGCAGCCCGATGTGGATGTCTCGCATGGTCGGCACGCTACCCACCGCGTGCCCGGCCCGTGGGCGGTTTCCGGATCCGTGACCTGCTGTGACGACGGTTTGAAAGGACTTCGAAAGCCGTCCCGGATTGGCTGGACGCGGCGCGCCACCAGGGGCGCGGGCACTCCGAGGGGGATTCACCGATGGCAGATGGCCAGGGGTACGCGGTCGATCTGGAGGCGTTTCAGCAGATCCTGCGAGAGCACGTCGACCCGGCGGTCGACCACTTCCGGGCGGGCGCGGACGCGGTACGGCCGATCCGGGACGTCAGCACCGCCGGGCTGATCGGCCCGGACCCGGAGCACCTCTACGGCGATTTCGCGACCGAGGCGGACGCGTTGCAGAACCGCGTCGTGGCCGCCCACGACGGGTTGCGGGATTCGCTGCAACAGCTGAGCGAAGCGTTGTGGGAGGCCTGCCGCGTCTACTCGAAGACCGAGCAGGCCCACGCCACGCGGTTGACGTCCGTCTACGAACACTGAGGGGGGAATCGTGGTCAACACCGACCCGGAGTTCTTCGCCGGGCTCGCCGGGGAATTCTTCGACGGTGACGGGATCCACCTGCTGACCGATGTCGCCAACTGGGCCGATCTGTGCACGGCACCGCGTGGAACGCCGGTGCAGCACCCCGACTCGGGGATCGACAACGCCGTGGACGAGGAGAAGACCGTGATGGGCCCGTCGCCGTGGGACAACCGCCCGAGCACCCTGCCGATGGCGAACCTGGCCATCGAAGACTTCTTCACCGCGGCGAGGCTGCTGTCCGGCCCGGTCATCGCCGACTTCGGCGCCGAGGGTGCCCCGCACCGCCTCCTGCAGGGCGCGTTCGTCAACCTGGGCACCAACCTGATGAACACACCGGGCGGGGAAACCGATCCGGACGGCGGCATGATGGGCCTGCACGACGCCCTCGAGCGGCTGTTCGACCATTGGCGCGGCGACGCGGCGGAGGCCTGCAAGGACTACGCCGGAGCGATCTACACCTTCATGGCCCACGAACTGGAGGTGATCGCCGCGCTCGTCGACGCGATAACGGCGTATTCCTCGATCGTCCTGGCCGGGCGGAAGCGGCTGATCGGGTTGATGCGGGCGTTCGTCACCGCCATGCGAGCCAAAGAGGCCGAAGACGTCGCGAACTCGCAGCAGTTCCCGTGGGGGCTGGTGTTCGCGGCGGGGGCGATGCTCGTGACGATGGGGTTCGGGCTGGCCGCGGTCGCCACCGCCGCGGTCGCGGAAGGAACCGGAATCGCCGTGACCGCGGGCCTGAACGAGGTACTCCCGCCGTTGGCGTCGATGGCCGCCACCACGGCCGACAAACTGCTGGACGGCGGCGACAAGACCATCCCGGCCACCGACTACGCCACCGCCGCTCAGGCGTACCTCGACGCGACGAAACAGGTCCTCGACGACACCCGCGCGGCGGTCGAACCACTGACGAAGCAGATCACCGCCGCCCTCGAGCAGTTCATGGACCCACCCGCGCCACCACTCACGAAGGTGAAGTTCGAAGCCGACAACCACGCGCTCGAACCCGCGACCACCTGATCACATCCCGTCCGGGCAGAACCGGACCAGACTGTAAGGGAACCATGAAGCGTGCGTTCCACGCACTTCTCGCTCTGACCTACCACGCCGACTTGTTCGGCCCAGGATTCAGTTACCACCTCGAAGACGAGTACGTCACCGGGATGCGCCGGTACATCGGCTCCACGGTGTCGGCGGTGCGGGGTTTCCGCACCGCCGGCACCCTCGATGGCGGTGTGTGCTTGGCCGGTCGACAATGGTGGTGTGTTCGCGCCTTTCGGAGAGCTGCCGGACGTGGCCCGGGTCGTCGTGGTCGTCGGGGTCGGCGCCTTCGCGGTGGGCGAGCTCGTCCCAGCGTTCCGCAGGCGTCGCGGCGCGGAGCTCGTCAATGTGCGCGCAGAGGTCGTCTTCCGGGCGGTGTTCCTCGGGGCGGTTCTGCTGTGGCCGATCGGCTGGGCGGTCGTTCCGGCCGCCCGCATCGGCGGCGGCGCGTGGCTGTTCACGCTCGGGACCGTGATCGGGTGGCTCGGCCTGCTCCTGCGCTGGTGGTCCTTTGCCAGCCTGGGAAAGTACTTCACCGTGACGGTGCAGACCGCCGAAGACCAGCTCGTCGTGGCACACGGTCCCTACCGGGTCCTGCGACATCCGAGCTACACCGGCCTGCTGCTCACCTTCGCCGGCGGCGGCCTGGTCGTGGACAACTGGGTCAGCGCGGTGGGCGCGGTCGCTGCGTTGCTCGTCGCCCTGATCCACCGCCTCCGCATCGAGGAGCACGCCCTCCGCGAAGCGCTGGGCGACCGTTACGGGCAGTTTGCAGCGTCCCGCGCCCGGCTCATCCCGTACGTGTGGTGACCGGGAAGGCTCAGCTCAGCGATAGCGCGAATTCGGCGTAAGGCCCGGTCCCCCGGGTGCCGGCGGCCGGGACCAGCACGCCGCGCACGCCGCCGGACGGAGGGCGCTTCTGCTCGGCGGCCCAGGCGAAGAGCGCGCCTACCGCGACCTCGACCTGGGACCCGGCGGCCCATCGGCCGGGCGTCTCCTGGCGGACGAACGCTTCCTGGTGCGCGGGCTCCGTGCGCAGGGTCAGATCGGGGAACCGGCCCGCGATTTCGGCGGCCCGGTCCTCGGGCACGGGCCAGCACCATTCCACCGGGCCGTCGCTGTCGCCGCTGACCTCCCCGTGGTAGATCGTGAACGGCGCGCCGGCGATCCCCTCGATGCGCGGCACACCGCCGCGGCGCAACCGGTGGATGAACAGCTCCCGCGTCCGGGGTTCCAGCTCGTCCTGGTGCACCCTGCCGACCAGGCTGAGCAGGCAGCGCTCCGGGATGTCGCGGACAGTGACCTCACACATGGCGGACTTCTTCCCTTGAAGGCGATCAACGAGGCGGCCCACCAGAACGCGCCGGGCGGCGTGCTCGGCTTCGGCGTCGGCCCAGTGCGCCCGGATCTCCTCGGCGGCCGATGCCGGATCCAGGGCCAGGATGTCCCTGATCCGGGCAAGCGGGACGTCGGCGCGGCGCAGCGAGGCCACCAGGCGCGCGCGGTCCAGCTGCGTGCCCGCGTACCAGCGGTATCCGGTCTCCGCGTCGACGTGGTCCGGCACCAGGAGCCCGAGTTCGTCGTACCGCCGCAGTGCCTTGGCCGACAGCCGTGACAGCCGCGAGAACTCGCCGATGCTGACCAAGTTCATGGAGGACTCCTCGTTCCGGGCGGGTGCCCGGTCACGACCACTCTGCGGCTTCCCCGAAGGTGAAGGTCAACCCTCGAACCGAGTCGTCCGGACTTGTTCGGGGATTCCGACCACACCAGCCAGTGCTCGCCGCCCGGCTTGCCGTGATCACGCCGGGCGTAGTCCCGCGTAGACGATCCCGAGCGTGCGGCGCCGGAGGTCCGCGTCCCAGCCCGCGCGCAACGCGCCTTGGCTCGTCGCGGTGAGCAGCGCGAGCACCTCGTCCGCCTGGACCTGCGGCCTCACCGCGCCTGTCTTCTTCGCCGCGCCCACGAGTTCCGCGACCGCCTCCCGGAATTGCCGCACGGAATCCGCGACGTCGACGGCGAGCCCGGCGTCCGCGAGCAGTTCGACGACGGTCTTCTTCGACGCCGCTTCCGCGACGAAGTAGTCGAAGAACCCGAAGAGGTCCGCTTCGGCGGTCGCCCGCGCCGCCAGCCGTGCCATCAGGTTCTTCATGATGGCCTGCAGCAGATCCCTCTTCGTCGGGAAATGCCGGAACACCGTGCCGATCGCCACTCCGGCGAGCTGCGCGACGTCCTCGGTGGACGCTGACGCGCCCTGTTCGGCGAACACCGTCTCCGCGGCCTCGAGGATGCGCTCCCGGTTGCGTTGTGCGTCTGCCCGCATCGCCCGCCCTCCGTTGACAACATGAGTCATAACTCAGGATAATGTGAGTCCGAACTCATCCTAGTGAGGTGGACGATGACTGGCCCTTTGGCGCTCTACGAAAAGATGAAGCAGAGCTGGCTCGACGGCGTGACCGAGCTCGACGAGGACCTGTGGGCCGACGACGTCGTCGTCGAAACGCCCTTCTCCCGCCGCCGGATCGAAGGCAAGGCCAGGTGGCTGGCGCACGCCCGGGAGGGGCGCGCCGCGATGCCGCCGGTGCGCTTCGACGAGGTCCGCGAGATCGCGGTGCACGAAACGAAAGATCCCGAGGTGATCGTGGTCGAGTACGAACTGACCGGCACGGCGCTGGCCACCGGCAAGCGGGGTACCGGCCGGTTCGTCGGGGTGCTGCGCGTACGCGACGGCCGGATCGCGCACTGGCGCGAGTACCAGGACGTGGTCGTGATGGCCGAGACACTCGGCTGAGCGGGGAGGTAGACCACAGAGACCGGTTCGATCCGCATGATGTACCGCGCCACCGTGAGACCGAGGATCTGGACGTTGACCATGGCGGCCCGCAGGGCGGCGTCCGGCGTGGCGAGCAGCGTCGCCTGGCACCCTTTCTTCATCGATCGGTGGAGTTTTGCCCGAACCCGCCGTAGCGTGTTCTTCATTTGGCCCACGACGGCACCAGACCTCAGGGCGGTTTCGTCACCGCGTCAGGCGGAGACTCCGTCGAGCTGGAACGTCTGCACCTGGCCCGCCGCGAAGGGGGCCCGCAGCGTCTTGCCGTCGAGGCGGACGTCGGTGCGCTGGACGTACCGGTCGCTGCCGCTGCTCGTCGAGGTGGACCAGCGGGTGATCAGGCCGGTGGGCAGGGTGGTGAAGCGGGACAGGTCGAAGGTGATCGTCTGGGCCGACGTGGCGGTGTTGACCGCGACGAGGACCAGCCGGCGGGCCACGGGGTCGTGGGCGACCGCCGCGTTCCCGGTCGACGTGCCGAGGATCTGCATGCCCGGCCGGATGTGGCGGGTGAACTGGGCCAGCACGTACAGCTTGTTCTGCACGGCGCCGGCCTGCAGGGTGCTCGGGTCGTAACTGATCAGCGCCCACGTCGGCGTCGGGTCCATCACCTGCCAGTAGCACCAGGCCGTGGGGTGCAGCCAGCGCAGGTCCAGGCAGAGGTTGCTCGCCATCGAGAGCCCGGTGGTCTCCCGGTCCCCGTACTCCGAGGTCCACAGGACCTTTCCCGCCGCCCGGGCGTCGGCGTAGAGCAGGTCGCGACGGCCGCCGGAGCCCTGGTAGCCGTGGACGTTGATCCGGTCCACGAGGGACTTCGTGGTGGCGTCGAAGGAGTTCCACGTGCTGTGGGCCAGGTCGTAGCCGGTCTCGTCCGAGGCGGCGACCCGCATCCCGGACAGGCCACGGCGGTCCAGTTCCTCCCGCAGGTACCGCAGGATGGTCCGCTGGGAGGCCGCACCGACGTGGCAGCCCTCCTGCTTCCCGGTCGCCGACCAGTACGCCGAGGAGGGTTCGTTGAAGGGCTCGACCGTGCGGAACGTGACGCCGAACCGGTCACGGAACTGGCGGGCGACCTCGGCCAGGTGGACGCCGTGGTCGCGGTAGTGCTGGGACTTCAGGTTGTCGTCGGCCGCGTTGGCCGCGCCGGAGGGGTTGTGGTTGGCACACATCCACCACACCGGCGAGTTGGCGAACAGCTCGGTGGTGGCGCCCCGCGCGACCGCCTTGACCACCGCCGCCCGCTGCTTGGCGTCCGCGGTCCACTTCCACGCCGACGAGGCCGGATCGCTGCTGCGCCAGTCCTGCCAGTAGGCCTCGATCTGCTTGAAGCGGGGGATGTTCCGCGAGGCGGCCATGGACTGGCCCTCGACGGAGTTCCAGCTGGACGCGCCGAGGTTGTAGCGGGCGATGGTCAACCCGAGGCCGGGAAGCGCCTTCCCGTTGTAGGTCACGGTCTTGGTGGTGAACCACAGGTCGGCGAAGTCGTCGCGATCGCCGAACACGTTGGCCCACCAGGCGAGCGAAGTGCCCCAGCCCTCCCACGTCCCGTAGCCGGTGCGGGGGTCGACGGTGATGGTCTGGTCCGCGTGCGCGACGCCCGCGCCCACTGCCGCCGCCGCGACCGCGGCGGCGGTTCCGGACAGCATCGTCCTGCGTGTGATCATGGGCTTCTCCTGCTGTGATCGGCCGGCACTTCAGTAGCGCAGGGCGGCCAGGTTGACGGCGTCCGCCATGGCCTGGTAGCCGCGGTCACCCGGGTGCAGGTGGTCGCCGCTGTCGTAGGCGGGGAGGATGCGGGTGGTCTCGCCGGGGTCCCGGATCGCCGCGTCGAAGTCCACCACGCCGTCGAAGGCGCCACTGGTCCTGATCCACTTGTTGACGGCTTGGCGGATGCTTTCGCGTCCCGTGGTGTAGCCGCTGAAGTGTCCGAACGGCGTGAGGGTGCCGCCGTAGACGGCTGCTCCCGCGTTGTGGGCCTTGGTGATCAACGTCTGGTAGGCGTCGGTCAGCTGCTTGGCCGTCAGGGAGCTGTTGGTGGTGATGTCGTTGATTCCTTCGAGGAGGATGACGTCCTTGACGTCCGGCTGGTCGAGCGCGTCGTGCGCGAAGCGGTCGAGTGCCCTTTCGCCGTAGGTGTTTCCCGCGTCGGTGAGCACCCGGTTGCCGCCGATTCCGGCGTTGACGACGCCGAGCCGGGGGCCGCCGGACACGGCGGCGAGGCGGCGGGCCAGGTAGTCCGGATAGCGCCGGTTGGTCCCCTTCGACGACTTCGCTCCATCGGTGATGGAGTCGCCGAAGGCCACCAGCGTGCCCGTTGCGGTCGTGCTGGTCACCTCGAGGCCGGACAGGAAGTGCCAGGAGCTCTTCGTCGAGGGATACCGGCCGGTACCGTCGTCCGCCGCGTGGTCTCCGGTGGTCGAGACGTAGGTCGTGTCGGCCGAACTGGGGTGCCAGGTCGACGCGCCGGTCGTTCCCGGGACGTACACGCTCACCAGCAGGTTCTGCTGGGTGGCAACGGTCATGGACACGGGGTCGCTGACCTGTTCGCGGCCGGGTGGGATGGTCGCCGTGGCCGAGCCGGCGAGGGTCACCCGGTGGTGCGTGCCGGCCGTCGCGGTGCCTCCGGTGGACTGCGCCGCGAGATCGACGTGACCGATCGTGAGTGCGGTGGTGCCGTGCAGGTTCGACAGACGCAGTCGTGGCGCCGTCCCCCCGGCCGACACGTGCACCACTTGCCGGACGGTCTGGTTGGTGAATCCGGGGCCTCCCGCGTTGACTCCGGGGCCCCAGCTGCCCACCGTGGTCGCGGCCGCCGGCGCCGCGGCCGCGGTGGCGGCCGTGCTCGCCGTGACGAGAGCCGCCGAGGTGGCCACGGCCAGCAAACGAAGCGTGCGGTGACGGCTCCCGCCGGTCGTGGGGCCGTGTTCGTGCAGGGTGGTCACGAGCGCTCCCTTTCGTCTGCGAAGGAACTCGAAGGGCGAGGACGGGCTCAGCCCCAGCGATGAACAGGTACCAGCGCTCTTCGGTGTTCGACTTTCGGTGTTCGACTTGAAGACCAGCGCCGGGCTCGTGGAGTACAGCTTCGACGCCCAGAACACGACGTACCGGCCGAGTCCCTCGTCGTAGTACGCCTCGGGTGCCCACGTGTTGCCCGTCCGCTGGACCTGGTCCCAGTTGCCGTTGCCGTACATCCGCAGGTCGGTGGCGATCTGGTGGAACTTGCCGCCCTGGGGCGACCGGATGACGAACGGGTCGCGCACGCCGCGGGTGCCCACGGTCGAGCTCAGCACCGGCTTCCCGCCGTTGAGCTGCCGCCACCGCGTCGGGTCGTTGCCCTGGCTGATCCGAAGTGGACCTGCTCACTGGTGGCGGAGTTCTCGCCGGTGAAGGAGGTGAACAGATAGCCGGCGTACTTCGGGGCCGATGCCGCGTCAGCGGGTGGCCCACCACCGGCGGGTCAGCCCAGTTGGGCTTCCCACCTGGTCTTGGTGCCGGACGCGTCGGCCGCGAGGCGGTCTCGTGCGGCGGTGTCGCCGTACATGGTCCAGCGGGCCCAGTCGACGACGGTCTTGGGGAAGCGCTGGTCGCTCCAGAAGCTGGTGTGGCTGCCGCCGACGAAGGTGAGGAACGCCTTGGGCCACTTGATCTCGTTGTAGGCCTGGCGGGCCGAGGAGTAGGCGCAGGTGGTGTCCTTGTCGCCGTGGACGAAGAGGACCTTGGCGGTGACCGAGGCGGCGGGGTTTCCCATGTCCACACAGGACTGCGGGTTGGCGGAGACGATCCGGCTGTCGGGCCAGGAGGTCAGCAGGCCGTGGGTGACCATGCCGCCGAGGGAGTGGCCGGAGACGCCGACGCCGATCCCGGTGTCGAGGTGCCCGGCCAGCGGTCCGCTGGTGTTGAGGGCGAGGGTGTCGGTCAGGATCTGGGAGACGTCCTTGGCGGTGTTGCCGTTGTTGACGTCGCCGAAGCTGTGGTTGAAGTGCGGGGCGGGAACGACGAAGCCCGCCGCGGCCAGGGCCCGGATGATGAACAGGGAGTTCTGCGGGCTGCTGCCGAAGCCGTGGGTGAAGTTGTAGACGGGGAAGACACCATTGGCGGCCGGGGCGTTCGTCACCGGGTTGCCGCCGGCGGTGCCGGTGGCGGGGTAGTAGACGTAGGTGGTGCACGGGCGGCTGCCGCGTTTCCAGTCGTACCGGCGCACGCCGACCGCGAACGGTGTGGCCGGCGCCGTGCCCAGCGGCCCGAGGGCGGCCAGGGCCGGCCCTGCGCCGAGCAGGGCCAGGCCCGCGCCCGCCGCGCCGACCGCGGTCATGCTGAGGAATTTCCGTCGTTGCATGGTCATGATGACTCCTGGGGTGTGATGGCTAGCCGGCGACGGCGACCGCGTCGACGACCAGGATTCCGTTGCGTACCTTGAGTTGAACGGTGTGCCTGCCATACGTGAGCCCGCGAAGGCTGAAGGTCTGGGAGAACTCGGCCGATGCGGCCGTGCGGGCCGCGCTGTCGGCGATGCGTCCGTCGACGGTGGTCTCGAGCACGGCCGAGCCGTCGTCGGGGCCGGTGATGTCGAGTCCGGTTCCCGTGAAGGTGTAGCTCAGCGTCGAGCCGGATCCCTGGCTGGTGGACAGCGTCCGCTGGTAGTTGTACATGCTCTTGCCGCTTTCGTGAGCCCACTGTCCGCCGTAGACGAGCTTCGTGGCGGGCCGGGCGCTCAGGTCGTTCATCTCCAGGTTGTCGAGCAGTTCGGTGTAGTACGGCGTAAAGCCGTCGAGGGTGCGGACCCGGAGGTTGTCGAACCTGGTGTGGTAGTAGCCGCTGCCGATCTCGACGCGGCCGGAGAGCCGGGGAACCGGGTCGGTGTACCTGGCGAGCGTGACGCCGTCCAAGGAGGCGGTCACCTCACTGCCGGCGGCTTTGAGGGCGAGCTCGTGCCAGGCGTTGTAGGCGGTGTCGAAGCCGGGAATCTTGACGCCGTCGGAGCCGCTCACCACGTTGCCGCCGGCTGCCACCTTGTTGTCGACGATCAGCTGCCAGCCGCCGTCGAACGTGAACTTCAGCTTGTAGGGCGCGCCGACGTCGCCGTGCTGCTGCCGGACCCCGAGGACCGCGTAGTTGGCGCCGTTCTGGAGACTGTCGTTTTCGAACGAGACGTCGATGGCGGCCTCGTAGTTCAGCCACCGGCTGTCACCGATCCGGGTGACCGGATCGCCGCCGCTCCAAGCGTCGCCGAGCCCGTTGACCGACTTGTCGAGCTGCTGGCGGAGGACGGCGTTGCTCGACCCGGCCGGCCGATAGGCTTCGAAGGCACCGTTGCGATCGCTGGTGTAGAGCGGTATTGCGCTCCGGGATTCGCCGCGGGCGGCGACGAAGTCCTCGCTTCCCACGATCGTGCCGCCGGTCCCGAGCACCGGAGTTCGCTTGCCGGTGTAGTCGAAGCCGTCCGCGTACAAGGTGTCGTCCTCGGGGTGGTGACCCGAACCGGAAGCGTCGGTGTCCAGCACGGTTCGCGCGCCTTCCACCGGCAGCGGTGCCCGGTACGCCGGGTTCGTGTGCCGGGCCAACGTCGTCACGGTGACCACCGAGTAGGGCTTGACCCGGACGGTGTACCCGCCGTCGGAGCCGGCGGTGACGTGGCCGAGGTACTTCAGGTAGCGGGCGTTGAAGGCCTGACCAGGATCGGCGGCCCGCGTCTCCCACGTTTCCAGGGCCGGCGTCCCGGTGCGGGCCAGGTTGACGGTGCTGATGCGGTAGGTCTGCGGGTACTCGCTGTCGTTCATGAAGACCGTCGAGAAGTTCCGCTTGTCCGGAGCGGCCAGGGTCAGGTAGCTGGGGGTGCCGTTGCGCCCGTTGACGGGGTTCGTGCCCGCCGCTCCGGTGTGGCTCGCCTGGGGGACCGCTCGCCAGACTCCGGCGGTGTTGCCGGGGTTCTCCCAGCCGGTCTTCGCGAACCAGCTGAAGTGCCGCAGGATGTCGATGCCCACGTCGTAGTGAAGCCAGCCCGACCACGGGTCACGCGCGCTGACGAGTTCCTTGAAGCCGTACTGCCCGCCTTCGTAGAAGGAACCGACGGCCGGCTGGTAGACGAAATTCGTCCGGTTGGAGGCGGTGAACCCCTTGATGATGGTGTTCCCCATTTCCAGCGCACTGTTCTTCCCGCCGATGCCGGTGCCCGCGACGGTCGGGTCCTTCGTGTTGTTGTGGGGCCGGAAGGCCGAGTTGCCGAAGGTGGCCTGCGCCTCGCTGTTCCAGACCTCCTTGTCGAACACCTGCGCCAGCCGCTTGAAGTTTCCCGCGCTGTCGTCGTCCGGGTTGTAGTGGTATCCGGCCACCGCGACGGCGTCGCGCAGCGCGGCGTCGTCCACCATCGCCCCGCCGAAGCTGCCCAGCCCGGCCTCGTCCGAGATCACCACCTGGATGCGGTTGTACAGAGCTCGTTCGGCGGCGTCGGCGAAGCCGGCCGCGTCCGTCCTGACCAGACCGGTGTACCGCTCGCTCCAGGCCAGGTCGGGTGAGCGTTCGTTGAGCCCCGGGTCGACGTAGTCGACCATGAATCCGTAGGTGCGGTACGCCTCGAGGATCGTTTTCTTGTACCAGGTGTAGACCTTGTCGTTGTCGGTCACCCACGCGGGTGCGTTCCAGCGCAGCAGGCTCACCTTGAGGGCGGGGTTCACCTTCTTCGCGTCGGCCGCCAGCTGGAACCCCTGATCCCGCTTGACGTTCGGCTTCTCGTCTTCCGTCCGCATGGTGGCCGGATCGGGCCCGGTGGAGTTGTTCCGGTCGTTGCCCATCTCGATCTTCACGTTCGTCAGTACCGGACTCGGTCCGCCGAACAGGATCCGGAGGAGCTCCGCGTACCTGCCCGGGTGCTGGGCCTTGTAGTCCATCAGCAGCTCGCTCGTGCTGTTCGCGCTGAGCATGCCGAACCCCTTGAAGGTGAGCCCGTTGACGTTCCCGGCCTTGATGTCGTTCCCGTCGAGCACGATCCCGGTGCCCGGCTCGGCCGCGCTCACCGGCGTGTTGGTCAACGACCCGGCGAGGACGGCCGCCACGAAGAGCGCCGGTGCGCATCGCATGGCGCGGGGGAGGCGGACGCGAGCCGGGGAACTCGGGTGGTTCCGCGGTCCGGCGGGGGCGAAGCGGGTTGGCGGTGCACAGTCACGTCTCCGATCGGTGTGGGCGGCGGTGCCCGGCCGGTCACCACGATCCGGTGGCGCACCGCTGGCCGGCGAGGTGGTCGAACGGGTGGCTCCGGCCGTGCGGCTCCCCGTCACGCGGGAGTGCCGGACAGGCGGGGCCGGGCGCCGGAAACGGTGGCCGGGTGGGCGTGGCCGCGCTTCTAGGAAAGCGCTTTCAATCGCTGAGCACAAGAGGTTCGGTCCCGGACGTTCCGATTCGACGAGGCCATGGTCGAACGTTCGACGAACCGGCTCGGTGCGGGCGGTGCTTCTCCTGCCGGCCGCTGGTTCGAAAAATTCGATCTCCGGTCGTCGTTTGCCTGGGAGCGTTCCCAGTCTTGACGTGGGCCGGCGATCTGCGGTATCACTGGTCTTCCGCCACTGTGAACGTTCACAGTGAAAACTTGTCTCCCTGTTCGCCTGGCTGCCTGCGGGTGGAACGCTGGCTGCGCAGCTCTCCGCCCGACCGTCGCGCAGTGGGGCGGAGGTCTGCGTACCAGCCCCTGCCTGAGGAGAGTCGTCAAGGAGTACTCATGATGCTCGTCCACCGGCGCAGTGCGGGCCGGCGAGTCCTGTTGCTCGTCGTCGCTCTGCCGGTGGATCGCGGCAGGCCGGGACCACGCGGACACCGCGCCCGGCCCTTCGTTCACCAACCCGGTCGTGCCCGCGCCGGTGCAGTACAACGGCCGGTACCACGACGTGGCCACCACGTGGACGTCCGACATCCTGGTGCGCCGGTCGTCCACGATCGCCGGGCTGCGCAGCGCGCCGGAGCGCCGGGCTTTCCGTGCCTCGCAGAACGACGGCTGCTGCCAGATGTGGGCACCGCGCCTGGAGCAGATCAACAACCGTTGGTACATCTGCTGCCTCGCGCCGATGAGCGGCCCGACTTCGGTCTCGGCCTACGGCACCCGCGTCTCGGCCCCGACGCCGGCGTGGGAGCGGAAGGGGCAGCCGGTCGACGAGGGGTCGTTCGCCCTCCAGCACAACGGGCGCACGTTCCTCACCTATCCGGCCGGCTACGGCGGCACGCCGGACTACAAGCTGGGGATGCTGGAGTACCGCGGCGGCGATCCGCTGTCGGCGTCGTCCTGGTCGAAGTTCGCCAACCCGATCCTCCCCGGAAGGAAGTCACCATGAACGACAAGGCAACTCCGCTTGCCGGCAGCTCACGGCGAAGCGTGCTGCTCGGGGCCGCCGTCGGTGCGGGCGCGCTCGCGTTGGGCGCGGGAGCGCCGGCGCGGGCAGCGGAGGCCGCGACGTTCGTCAAGGGTGCGGACATCAGCTGGATGCCGCAGATGGAGGCGAACGGCTACTACTGGAACACCAAGTCCGGGCAACGGCAAGACCTGTTCACCATTCTCAAGGGCTACGGCATCACCGCGATCAGCCTGCGGACCTGGGTCGACCCGTCCGGCAGCCCGGCGAACGGGCACTGCGGCATCGAGGAGACCGCGAAGATGGCCGCGCGCTGCCGGGACGCGGGCCTCCAGGTCCTGCTCGGCTTCCACTTCGGCGACACGTGGAACTCCGTCGGCGTGCAGAACCCGCCCGCAGCGTGGAAGAACATGAACTACAGCCAGATGCGTGACGCGCTGCGCAAGTACGTCGACCGCTCGTTGAACATCATGAAGTCCGCCGGCGTCACCCCGGGCTGGGTGAAGATCGGCAACGAGCAGAACAGCGGCATCTGCAGGCCGGTGGGCAGCGTCGGCAACCCGGCCCAGATGACCGGGCTGCTGGGTGCCGCGTACGACGTGTCCAAGCAGATCTTCCCGGCCACCCCGGTGATGGTGCACCTGGCCCAGCCGCAGAAGCTCGACAGCATCCGGAAGTTCCTGGACGCCTACAAGAACAACGGGGGCAAGTGGGACGTCACCGGGTTGTCCTCGTACGCGCAGGGCGGCAACATCCCGGGCGTGCTGGGCAACATGAAGACCATCCAGTCCACCTGGGGCAAACCGGTCATGCAGGTCGAGTACGGCGGACCGCGGGACAAGGCCACCCAGGTGCGCGATGGGCTGCGGCAGTTCATCACCGGCCAGAAGGCCTTCGGCGGGCTCGGCACGTTCTTCTGGGAGCCCGAGGGTTACTCGCCGTTCACCGGCTACGGCAGCACCGCGTGGGACCCGGGCACGCGCAGGCCGACCGCCGCCATGGACGGTTTCCTCAACGTGTGACGTCCTCGAACCAGGGGATTCGGTGCTTGTCAACCTCGACGACCCGATCAGCCGAATACCCGAGTAAGCGCTTTCCTGGCGGAGGAAAGCATCGACACATTCGAAGCACGCGTCGCTTTCGGTGCCGCCATTGCCGGTTGACGCCGGGTGCCGGCGCGCTTAACGTGCTTGAATCGATTCAAAGACGAATTCCGGCGCACCCGGTGGCGATGAGACCTCCACGACGTCCGGTGCCCGGCCGGCCGGCGGGCCACCGCGCCTCGGTTGAGGCCCGGATCCCGTTGCCGTGCAACAGATCAAGCAGGCCGTCGAGCCGGCCGAAGTATTGACCTGGCCGCCGAACTGTGCCCGTGCGCAGTCGATGGTTCCGTCCACTCGACTCTGGAGGATCGGATGCAGCGCCGCGCCGCCCTCGCCCTCATCGCCCTGATCGGTTCCCTCACCCTCTCCGCTTGCAGCGGCGGCTGCCGGCCCCCCGAGCCGAGCGGGCCGGCCCGGCTGACCATGTGGTCGTGGGCCCCCAACCTCGACAAGGTCGTCGCCCTGTGGAACTCCGGGCACCCGGAGGCCACGGTCACCGTGCAGAAGCAGGCCGGCGGCGACGAGCTGATCCCGAAGATCCTCACCGCGGAGAAGGCGGGCACCGGACCGGACCTGGTGCAGGCGGAGTACCAGATGATCCCGACGCTGGTCACCAACGACGCGCTGGCCGACGTCGGCAAGTTCGCGGCCGGGGCCGAGGAGAAGTTCGCGGCAAACGTCTGGAAGCAGGTCACCCTCGGCTCGGACGCGGTCTACGGGGTCCCGCAGGACATCGCGCCGCTCGCGCTGTTCTACCGCGACGACCTCTTCGAACAGTTCGGCCTGAAGGTCCCGGCGACGTGGCCGGAGTTCGCCGACGCCGCCCGCGAGCTCAAGCGGAAGGATCCGTCCCGTGCGCTGACGACGTTCTCGAGCAACGACCCCGGCCTGTTCGCGGGGCTGGCCCAGCAGGCCGGGGCGGCCTGGTGGACGACGTCGGGCGACACCTGGAAGGTGGCCATCGACGACGAGGCGTCCCGCAAGGTCGCGGGGTTCTGGGGCGGCCTGGTCGCCGAGGGCGCGCTCGACAACCAGCCGATGTACACCCCGGCGTGGAACAAAGCGCTCGACGACGGCAAACAGCTCGCCTGGGTGAGCGCGGTGTGGGCGCCCGGCACGCTGACCACGGCCTCTCCGTCGACCAAGGGCAAGTGGAAGCTGGCCCCGCTGCCGCAGTGGACCGCCGGCGCGTCGGCGACCGGCAGCTGGGGCGGCTCCGCCACGAGCGTCACCCACGGCGCCGAGAAGCGGGGTCAGGCCGAGGCCGCCGCGAAGTTCGCCACCTGGCTCAACACCGACCCCGCCGCCGTGGCCGCGTTGGTGAAGGAGTCGGCGGTCTACCCGGCCTGCACCGCCGCGCAGACCGGCGGCGCGCTGAGCACCCCGGAGTTCTTCCCCAACCAGCCGGAGTTCTACACCGTGGCAGCGGACGTGGCGAAGGGCACCGCGACGGCGTCGTGGGGGCCGGACGCGATCGTGGCGTACTCGGCGTTCAGGGACGCCTTCGGCAAGGCGGCGCAGGACAAGTCGGACTTCGCGGCCGCGCTGGGCACCGTGCAGCAGGCGACGGTCGCGGGCATGAAGAAGAACGGGTTCAAGGTCGAAGGCTGACCGGCTCACCGACCGAAGGGATCCATGGTGTCCGCCCGTGTCCGCCGCCGGCTCGCGCCGTACGGCTTCCTGCTTCCGGCGATCGTCCTGTTCGTGCTCTTCTTCGCCCTGCCGATCGGCTACGCGATCCACCTGAGCCTGCACACCGTCCACATGAAGGGGCTCGGCCTCGGCGGGCAGGCCCGCGAAGAAGTGTGGGCGGGGCTCGGCAACTACCGCGCCGCGCTGAGCGATCCCGAGCTGCTGGCGGGCGCGAGCCGGGTGCTGCGGTACGGCGCAATGGTCGTGCCGTCGATGCTCGGCCTGGCGTTGCTGTTCGCCCTGCTGCTGGACAGCGCGCGGACGAGGTTCCGGGCGTTCTCGCGGTTGGCGATCTTCCTGCCGTACGCGGTGCCGGGCATCATCGCCTCGCTGTTGTGGGGATTCCTGTACGTGCCGAGCGTCAGTCCCGGCTACTTCCTGCTCCGGGCGGCCGGGCTCGACGGCCCGGAACTGCTGCAGGGCGGTGGCCTGTACCTCGCGTTGGCCAACATCGCGGTGTGGGGCGGCACGGGCTTCAACATGGTCGTCATCTACACGTCCCTCCGCGCGGTGCCGCCCGAGCTGTACGAGGCCGCCCGGCTGGACGGCTGTTCGGAACGGCGGATCGCGGTGCGGATCAAGATCCCGCTGGTGCTTCCCTCGCTGGTGCTGACGTTCTTCTTCTCGGCCATCGCGACGCTCCAGGTCTTCGCCGAGCCGATGACGCTGCGGCCGCTGGCGAACACGCTGAGCACCACGTGGAGCCCGTACATGAAGGTCTACCGGGACGCCTTCGTCCAAGGGGGACTGTATTCGGCCGCGGCGACCGCCGTGGTGATCGCGGCGGTGACGCTGCTGCTGTCCCTGGTCTTCCTGAAGCTGGTCGACCGGCGCGCCACGGAGGCGGGCCAGTGACCGCTCCGGGCCGCCGCACGGCGTGGGCCCCGACGATCGTGCTGCTGCTCGGCGCGGGCTACTGCCTGGTTCCCGTGCTGTGGGTGGTGATGGCCGCGACGAAGAGCCGTGACGAGCTGTTCAGCACGTTCACCCTGCTGCCCGGTACCGGGTTCTGGGACAACCTGGCCGGGCTGACGGCCTACCGAGACGGTGTGTACTGGAGGTGGATGGCCAACTCCGCGCTGTACGCGGGCGTGGGCGCTCTTCTGTCCGCGGCGGTATCGGCCGCCGCCGGGTACGCGCTGGCCAAGTACCGGTTCCGAGGCCGCGGGCTGATCTTCACCGTCATCCTGACCGGCGTCCTCATGCCGCCGATCACGCTGGCCGTGCCGCAGTACCTGCTGCTGGCCAAGGCGGGCCTCGCGGGCACCTCCTGGTCGGTGCTGCTGCCCAGCGTCCTCAGTCCCTACGGCATCTACCTGGCCCGGGTCTACGCCGCCGCGGCGGTTCCCGACGACGTGCTGGAAGCGGCGCGGATGGACGGCGCCCGCGAGGTCCGGCTCTTCACCTCGGTCGTGCTGCCGATGATGCGGCCGGGACTGGTGACGATCTTCGTGTTCCAGTTCGTCGCCATCTGGAACAACTTCCTGCTGCCCTACATCATGCTCGGCGACGACCGGCTGTTCCCGGTCACCGTCGGCCTGTACAGCCTGCTGCAGCAGGGTGCCGGGATCCCCGCCGTGTACACGCTCGTGATCACCGGGGCGCTGCTGTCGGTCGTTCCCCTGATCGCGCTCTTCCTCGGTCTCCAGCGCTACTGGCGGGTCGATCTGCTGACCGGAGCCGTAAAGTCGGGAGCACCAGCCGGCAGATGAGGGGCCCATGACGGACACAACGCCGCAGCGGCGTCCACGGCACAAACGCTCGCCGACCATCCACGACGTGGCCGCCCACGCCGGCGTTTCCCGCGGCACGGTTTCGCGGGTCCTGCAGGGCGGGCACAACGTCAGCCCGGCCTCGCAGGAGGCGGTCAACGCCGCCATCCGCAAGCTGGGGTACGTGGTGAACCGGGCGGCGCGCAGCCTGGTCACCCAGCGCGCGGGCACGGTCGCGTTCCTGCTGTCGGAAACGCAGGACCGGTTCTTCGAGGACCCCAACTTCACCACCCTGCTGCGCGGCTGCACCCAGGCGCTCGCCGAGCACGACGTCCCGCTGGTCGTGATCACGGCGGGCACCGAGGCCGAACGGCGTCGCATCACGCCCTTCCTCTCGGGTCACCACGTCGACGGCGTGCTGCTGATCTCCTCGCACCGCGGCGGCCCGATGGTCGAGCACCTGCGGCGGGCCGAGCTGCCGTTCGTCTGCTGCGGCAAGCCACCGAACCGGCGCGGCAAGGTCTCCTACGTGGCGGCTGACGACCGCGAAGGCGCCAAGGACATGGTGCGCCACCTGATCGAGTCCGGCCGCGAGCGGATCGCGACGATCACGGGCCCGCCGGACTCGCCCGGCGGGCTCGAGCGGCTGGCCGGCTACCGCGAAGTGCTGACCGAGCACGGCATCGCCCTCGACGAGCGGCTGGTCGCGGTCGGCGACTACAGCTGGGCCAGCGGGGAGGCGGCCATGCAGCAGCTGCTCACCCGGGCCCCGGACCTGGACGCGGTGTTCGTCGCCTCCGACCTGATGGCCGACGGCGCGCTGACGGCGATCGGGCGGACGGGCCGCCGCGTGCCCGCCGACATCGCCGTCGGCGGGTTCGACGACTCCCCGGTGGCGGCCGCCGCCCGGCCGCCGCTGACCACCATGCGGCAGCCCTGGGACCGCATCAGCGAGACGATGGTGCGCCAGCTGCTCGCCCAGATCGACGGGGAAGGCCCGGCCAAGGTGATCCTGCCGACCGAGCTGGTCGTGCGCGAGTCGACCTGAGGCCGGCGCGCCCGGGATCGCCGCGGGCTGTGCACGTTCACAGAAATTGTCGAACGGGCTTGAAAATTTCCCACCGGTGCGGTTGCATCCTTAGCAGAACCGTCCGAGGCCTATTGTGCGCGTTCACAATGGGTGCCCGTCCTGGATTTGCCACGTCGTCGATCAAAGGAGATCGAATGATCGTGTCCCGCACCGGTCGCGCCGCGAAGGCGGCGCTGTCCGCCGCCGTCTTCGACCGAAACGGCCCGCTCAACGCGAACGCCCGCTGGGCCCCTGAACCGGAAACGGGTTCAGCGAAAAGCCGAATTCCCGGGACAGAGCCCGGTGCGCGGCCGCGTCGACGCCGGACGCCTGGCGGTGATGGGCCACTCGACGGGCGGGGGAGGAGCCATGTCCGCGGCCGCGTGCCGGCCGTCGTCGCGGCCGGCGGTCGGCCGGCGTCGTCCGGCCCGTCGCAGAACCCGGCCAACGACGAGGTGGCGACCTTCCTTCGGCTGCTCGGTGAGGGCGGCACCCCCCCCGGGCACCGATGGGAATGCGCTTTCTAGATTCGGCCCGTTCTGCTTGACGGTTCAGTGATCCGGTCGGTTTCGTCCCGGCGACCGGTGTCCGTCAGGTGTCTTCCGTGTTACCGTGGGAGCGCTCCCAGATCGAACCGCCCTGTCGGGTGTTCTCCAGGGATGCCGCGTCGCATGGCAGAACACCGCGTACCACCAGCCGCCCACCCGAGTTTCGCGATGGCGAGGTGAATGCTTTGTCCCCCACCCGAGGAAGGCTCCGGAAAGCCGTGGCCGGCGCACTGGCACTGGTGATCGCCCCGGTGTCCGTGGTGTCCGGTCCCACCGCTACCGCTACCGCTATCGCGGGTACCGGCGCGGCCGCGGCGGCCAACCGGTACCGGACGGTCACCGACTTCGATCCCGGCTGGCTGTTCAACTACGGCGACGCCAGTGGCGCCGGCGGTGCCTCCTACAACGACGGCGGCTGGCGCAAGCTCAGCGTGCCGCACGACTGGAGCATCGAGGGCAAGAGCCCGCCGGCCAATCCGTTTTCGCAGTCGGCGCCGAGCACCGGCCGCGGCGGGTACCTGCCCTCGGGCATCGGCTGGTACCGCAAGCACTTCTCGCTGGCCGCGGTGCCGGCCGGGCACGAGGTGTTCCTCGAGTTCGACGGCGTGATGGCCAACGCGAGCGTGTACGTCAACGGCACGCTCATCGGCACCCACCCCTACGGGTACACCAGCTTCCGCTACGACATCACGGCGGCGGCGAAGTTCGGCGGCGCCGACAACGTGGTCGCCGTCAAGACCGACACGACGTCGCAACCGGCGTCGCGTTACTACACCGGGGCCGGGATCTACCGCGACGTGCGGCTGATCGCGACCGACCCCGTGCACGTCGGCCAGTGGGCGACCCGGGTCACCACGCCCGACGCCAACACCGTGCACGCGGAGACCACGGTGGTCAACAACGGAAGCGCCGCGGCGAGCGTCAGCGTCCAGGGCGTGCTCAGCGACCCGGGCGGGGCCGCGCTGCCCGCGGTGACGACGGCGGCCAGGACCGTCGCCGCCGGCGCCTCGGCGACGTTCGGCTATGACGTGGCGGTGAGCAATCCGAAGCTGTGGGACCTGGCGAACCCGAACCTGTACTCGCTGGCCACCAACGTCCTCGTGGGCGGCACCGCCGTGGACGACGACATCACGCCGGTGGGCATCCGCACGCTGACGTTCAACGCCGCGACCGGGATGAGCCTCAACGGCAAGAACGTGAAGTTCCAGGGGGTCGCGGTGCACCAGGACCTCCACGGGCTGGGCGTGGCGGCTCCGCAGCGGGCCGTGCAGCGGCGGCTCGCGCAGCTGAAGGCACTCGGCGTGAACGCCATCCGCACGGCGCACGACCCGCCGAGCCCGGCCTTCCTCGAGCTCACCGACCGGATGGGGTTCCTGGTCCTCGACGAGTTCTTCGACGTCTGGACCCAGCACAAGTACTCCGACGTCGGCGACTACGCGACGTACTTCACCAAGACGGCGTCCTCGCCGACCGGCGCGCCGGCCGTGCCGGGCGCGAGCGGCCCGGTGCCGTGGTACCAGGTCGACGCCACCAGCGTGGTCATGCGGGACCGCAACCACCCCAGCGTGGCGATGTGGAGCACCGGCAACGAGATCCGCGACTCGATCTCGACCCGTACCCCGCTGCTGACCAGGATGGTTTCGATCGCGCACGCCCTGGACGGCCGCCCGGTCACCCAGGCGCTGTTCCGGCCGAGTGACAGCGGCGACGTCACCGGCGCCACCCGGACCATCGTCGACGTCTTCGGCGGCAACTACCGGCCGGACGAGGTCATCAAGGCCGCCAAGACGTCCCCCGCGCGCCCCGGGCTGTTCACCGAGATGGGCACCGACACCTCCGCCTGGACGACGGTGCGGAACAACCCCGTGGTCACCGGCCTGTTCCTCTGGACCGGCGCGGCGTACCTGGGGGAGGCCGACGGGCTGTGGCCCCGGGTCGAGAGCGACTTCGGCCTGATGGACGGGGTGGGCACGGTCCGTCCGATCGGGTACTCGTGGCAGCGCGCCTGGGGTGCGCCGACCACGTCGCCGCCGGCCACCGGCACCACGGCGAACAAGGTGGTCCTCAACCCCGACCACAGCAGTGTGTCGACGGACATCGACGACGTCTCGTATGTGAAGGCGACCGTGGCGGACTCGTCCGGGCGGGTGGTGACCGGCTCCTCCGCCGCGGTCACGTTCAGCGTCAGCGGGCCGGGCGTGCTGGTGGCGGTCGACAGCGGCAGTCCGGTGCAGGAGAGCTTCCGGGGCAACGTCCGGAAGGCGTACCAGGGGGTCGCCTACGCCCTCGTGCGGGCGACGGGCCCGGGCACCATCACGGTGACCGCGAGCTCCGGCGGCCTGACGACGGGCACGACCACGCTGACCGGCACCACGGCGCCGTTCGTCCCCTGCTCGGGCGGCTGCAACTGATCCAGCCGGCGTGGTGCGCGCCGCGGTGCGCACCACGCCTCCCCCTTTGGAGTGTGCGCATGAAACCCGTTCGTGCCCTGGCGTTCTCGGTGGCTACCGTTTCGCCGTACGGGATCTTCGTCAGCAGCGCCCAAACCTGCTTCTCGAAGGCCGAGCCGCGCGGCGCGAGGTCGAGGTCGAATTCGCGCCGCGCACCCGCGAAGTACTCGCCCAGCTGTTTTCGCGCGGCCTCGAAGCCGTCGTCCTCGCGGCGGCCGCGGTCGGTGAGGCGGGGGGTGCGCAGGTGGCCGTCGAAGTAGAGGCTGATCAGCGCGGCGCCGTCGCCGACCAGGGTCAGCGGCCCGACGGGGGAGTCGATGACGGTGTGCCGGACGCTCATGGCGTCAGCCTAGCGCCGGCTGCCCCCTTGTACCCGGCGCCCTGGTACGCGCGGGCAGACCCGGGCGAGTCCGGTTTGGAATTTCCTCATCCGGGGCACCGCGCGGGCGACTGGGATGGTGGTCTGGACCTCCTTGGGACGGGTTGTCAGGGCGGGAAGCGCGGCCTAGTTTGTTCGTGGCCACAACAAATAGCGTCCACTGTGGACTTCCTCAACGTGGAGGACGACATGATTTCCCGTCGCTCGTTCCTCGGGCTCTCGGCGGCCACGCTCGCCACGGCGACCGTGCTGCCCCTGGCGCGCCCGGCCGCGGCCGCGACGCCCGCGACGTTCGGCCTGAAGCTGGTGAACAAGTCCGGCTCGGGCACCGTGTACGCCTACGTCACCGGCACGACGCCGGACGGGCGCCTCGTACTGCTGCGCGCCGACGGCACGCCGTACTACCCGGACTCGCCGTCGGCGCCGACCACGCCGCTGCCGGTCGACTGCGCGATCCCGATCGGGACGTCGGCGCAGGTGTCCGTGCCGAAGATGGGCGGTGCGCGCGTGTACGTCGTCACCGACGCGAAGCTGGACTTCTTCCTCGACCCGGGACCGCACCTGGTGCACCCGAGCTTCCTCGACGCGGCCGACCCGAACTTCGGCAAGAACTGGTCGTTCAGCGAGTTCACGTTCAACGACACGCAGCTGTTCGCCAACATCAGCTACGTGGACTTCGTGGGCATCCCGATGGGGCTCTCGCTGACGACCTCGGGGTCCGGCACCAAGACCGTCGCCGGCCTGCCTTCGGGCTCACTCGACGCGATCTGCACCGCTCTCACGGCGTTGGGCGGCAGCTGGGGCGAGCTGGTGCAGACCGGTCCGGGCGGCACCCTGCGGGCGCTGTCACCGCACCACCGCGCCGACCGGTTCGCGGGCTACCTCGACGGCTACATCGACCAGGTGTGGCAGAAGTACGCGGGCACGGACCTGGTTGTCGACTCCCAGAACCCGGGCCTGGGCACGTTCACCGGCCGGGTCGGCGGCGGACAGCTGACGTTCGGGGCCGAGACGTTCGCGAAGCCGGTGACGGCGGACGTGTGGAGCTGCGACAGCGGGCCGTTCGCCATCGCCGAGGGGGCTAGCGAAGCCCGCAAGAGCATCATCCCGCGCCTGGCGGCGGCGCTGAACCGGACGACGTTGCTGGCCAACCCGAACCAGCCGGCGGCCGAAGACCCGGCGACGTTCTACCAGGGCGACGCGACCAACCACTACGCCCGCATCGTCCACTCGAAACTGCCGGACAACCGGGGCTACGCGTTCCCGTACGACGACGTCAGCCCGGGCCCCGACTTCAGCGGCGCGGTGTTCGCGGGCGATCCGGAAGTGCTCACCGTCACCATCGGCGCCACGCACGGCTGAGGCAGTGCGAAAACTGTCGGTGGTGGCGGCTAGCCTCAACGCATGAACACGGACGACGCGACGGTCCCGGCGGACCAGCTGACCAAGGGCCAGTGGTTCTGGCACGAACCGGCGCCGGGCCTGCCCGCGTGGCAACTGCAGGTGAACTCGGCGGAGCTGCTGGAGGACTCCGTCGAGATCTTCACCACGGACGAGGAGCGCGAGCTGGTGTCCTACCCGCGCAACCGCCTGGTTCGGTTGGCCAGCGCGGCCTGAGGGGTGGGTTTGGTGCGGCAGCAGGGGTGAGGCCGGACCGCAGGGGGAATCTGCGGAGCACGCAACCCTCGAACAACGAGGGGTGCCGGGCCACCAGGGGGAATTGGGCGGGGGCCTGTGGGCCGCCGGGGCAGGGTGGCCCGTAGGTGAAGCCCTTCAAGGCTTCCCCTGCGTTTCATGTGCGGTCCCTGTGCGAGGCCGTTCTCGGCACTCGCGCGGGCGCGCACTCAGCCGGGCGGGCTGCTCTCAGCCACGCGCGGCTACGAACCGTAATCCCCCTGTGGCACTGCGCCACGACTCAGGCCGGGCGTGCCTCGTGAGCGCCGCCGGGCGCCAGGTCGTCCGGGCCGTTGGCACCTTGCCACAGCTCACGCCGGGCGTGCCTCGCGTAGTGCTGCCGGGCGCCAGGTCATGCGGACCGTTGTTCCGTGGCCGCCCGTGTCGATGTCGGACTGGTCGGTCACCTTGTCGATCAGCACCAAGCCGCGGCCGCCGGAAGTGCGCAGGCCGGCCACCCGGGGCCGGGTCGCCGGGATGCCGCAGCCGGTGTCCGTGACCGTCACCGTGACCGCGTCGCCCGCTCGGCTCGCCTGGAGGCGGGCCCAGCCGTGGCCGTCCGGGTAGGCGTGCGCCGCCACGTTCGCCAGTGCTTCGTACGTGGCCAGCGTGATGTCGTGCGTGCTGCCCGCGTCGAGCGGGAGCTCGCCCAGCCAGCGGGTCAGCTTGCGGCGCAGGTCGGCCATCTCGTTGGGCAGGGCCGGCGCCAGCTCTTCGAACGTCGAGACGACCACGGCCCCGGCGGTGCTGCGTTCCGGTGACGTGGTCCCGGCTTGGTCGGCGTCGGTGCTTTCGCCCGTATCGACGCCGGGTTCCGAGGTGTGTCGATACACGATCCGCTCCCATCGGTCAGCCGCGGTCCCCCGTTGCGGCGGGCTTCTCAAGTGGGCTACCCACCGCGACGGAGTCCTACCCGTTGTGCTTTGCTTAATGTCTCGCTACAGTGAAGACGCTCCTCGCGGATGTCGGCCCTTCGGCCGCCCGGAGGTAGCTCCCCGGATCCAGGCCACTCGGCCTCTTTCCTCATTGCACGGCCACGCTGTCGTACGCGGGCCATCCCACCTCATCTGGAGACACCCATGTCTTTTCACGGAATCCTTGACCTGTCAGGAAAAACCCCGTTCGTCCGGACCGGCTACCGGCCGGCGCCCGACGACATCGCCCTGCCGCTTCCCGTCGTCCGCAAGCACAAGCTGCGGGCCGGCGACGAAATCACCGGCACCACCGAGACGATCGCCAGCGTCAACGGCGCCGATCCGGCGGAGCCGCGCCCGTTCTTCGACAACCTCGTCCCGGTGCACCCCGACCAGCGGCTGCTGCTCGAAACCACGCCGACGCGGCTGCTGCCGCGCGTCATCGACCTCGTCACCCCGCTCGGCCGGGGACAGCGCGCACTGGTCGTCTCGCCGCCGAAAGCCGGGAAAACCACGGTGCTCAGCGAAATCGGCCACGGCATCGCGGCCAACCACCCGGACTGCCGGCTGCTGGTCCTCCTCGCCGACGAGCGGCCGGAGGAGGTCACCGAGCTGCGCCGGACCGTCCGAGGCGAGGTGATCGCGTCCACTTTCGACCGGCCGCCCGCCGAACACGTCGCGGTGGCGGAACTCACCGTCGAGCGCGCGAAACGCCTGGTGGAGCGCGGTGAAGACGTCGTGCTGCTGCTCGACTCGCTCACCCGGCTCGGCCGCGCGTACAACCTTTCGGCCCGCCCGTCCGGGCGCACACTGTCCGGCGGCGTCGACGCGGCCGCGTTGCAGCCGATGAAGCGGATCCTCGGCGCCGCCCGCAACCTCGAAGGCGGCGGATCGCTCACGATCGTCGCGACCGCGCTGGTGGAAACCGGTTCGCTGGCCGACACGGTGTTCTTCGAGGAGCTGAAGAGCACCGGAAACGCCGAACTCAAGCTCGACCGCAGGATGGCCGAGCGCCGGGTGTTCCCGGCGGTCGACCTGGCCGCGTCCGGCACCCGGCGCGAAGAACTCCTGGTCACCCCGGGCGAACTCGCGGCGATGCGCGAAGTCCGGCGTGCCCTGCAGGGTCCGCACGCGGTCGAGCAACTGATCGACCGGCTCCGCAAGACCGGCTCCAACGCGGAGTTCCTCTTCCGCGTGACGGGTTCGGCGCTGCCCGCAGTGGCCTGACGGCTCACTTCCCGCGGCGCTCCCGCAGTTCGCCGATCACCTTTCCCCCGACGCTGTAGGCCTCTTCGGCGCTGTCCGGTGGTTTGCCTTCACCGGTTTCGTAGAGGTTGTCGTCCGCCCGGCCGGGATCCGGGGTGGCCGGGCGCGCGATCTCGGGTTGCTGTTCGTTCGGCTGGGACATTTCCCGGTGGTACCCGTCGAACGGCACCGCCAACCGCCCCGATCACCGAGGCGGCTGGTAGGGAGTGGCGTGCGGGTAGGACGGGCGCTCGGGCCCGCGGTTCAGGGTGGCCACGAGCAACCCGAACCCGACAACGGTGACGACGAGCGCCCCAGCACCGGGCGCAAGACCCCACCAGACGGTCCCGGCGGCGGCCACCAGCCAAGCCAAGACGAGAGTCCGCTTCGCGGTGACCGGATAGGGCTTCGGCAGCTCCCGGACGGCACTCGCGCCGAGCACGAGCAGCCCGGCCAGGATCACGAGCAGCACGATCAGATACACGGGATGTCCTCCTTCGGGGAGTAGGGCATCAGGTGTCCGATTACCCGCACCGGGGAGCGGCATGCCGTGGCGTCGAGCACACGCGCGCCGGCTGCACCGCGTCGCGGCTCACCCAGCGGGGACTCGCAGCCGCGACCGGCCTGCCGATCGCGGCGCGTGCACACCATCGCGCCTCACCGAGGTCGCTCAGCGCCGCCGATCGGCTACCCCTGGCCCAGCTTGAGGTCCCGCAGAACCCGCACCAACCCTCAGGTGCCCCGCCCGGTGGTCCGCTGCAGTTCGTCGATCCGCTCTGAAGCCTCCGCCTTCGTGAGGTTGTCCGGCACCTCCACCCCGGCCTCCTGGGCCAGGGTCTGCAGGTACGACTTCTGCGGCCCGGTCATCGGCTCGTCGCCGGTGGTCCAGTCGCTCGGGTCCTTCTCGGGGTTCGGTTCGACCTGGTCCGTCATGACTTCTCCCATCGCCGTCGATCGAACGTCTGTTCGTTCGGATCCGACTGTATCCCAGGGGTACGACAATCGCCGGTCACGCGGGCGGGGTGCTCGGCGAGCCCGCCTCGTGGCCCGGCCGGCCCGGCGTCCGGCGGTCCGCCTTCATCTGCTGTTCGTGCAGGTGGCGGCGCCCGTCGGTGAGCGACGTCAGCAGGTCGCGCTCGAGGTCGCGGCAGGCCTTGTAGTAACCGTCGTCGTACTCCTCGACAACCTGGAAAGTCCACCGATCGGGTAGCACGTTGAGCCCGATGAGCTCTTCGGAGATGCGCCGCGCCCAATCCGTGTGACCGGCTTTTTCGAGCTGCTCCACGGCTTCGCCGAGCGCCAGGTCCGCGCTCCCGGTCAGCTGGTGGAACGAATACAGGTGCCCGCGGGCGCGCTCGATCGTCTCGAGCGCTTCGGTGACCTTGCCGACGGCTTTGACGGTGGCGGCGTCAGGTTTCTCGACCATGACGGGAAAGTGCCCCGTTCCGGGATTTCTACACTTCCCGGAACGGGGCACCCCACGTCAGGCGGTCGGCCGGGTCGCGCCCGCGTACTGGCTCTGCAGCGGCGAGATCTTGACGACGTCGCCGCTCGTCGGCGCGTGCACCATCTTGCCGTCGCCGAGGTACATCCCGATGTGGGACACGGGGGAGTAGTAGGCGACGAGGTCGCCCGGCTGCAGCTGGTCCCGCGACACCGGGGTGCCGAAGCCGGCCTGCGCCGCCGACGTGCGGGGCAGGGTGATGCCGGCCTGCTTGTACGCCCACTGCATCAGACCCGAGCAGTCGAACGTGCTCGGCCCGGTGGCGCCCCAGACGTAGGCGCTGCCGAGCTTGCTCAGCGCCGCGTTGACCGCCGCCTGCGCCGCCGCGGTGGGCGCCTTCACGGTGGGAGCCGTGCCGCCGGTGTCCTTCTGAGCGGCCTTGTCGGCGCTGCTGAGGGTCCGGCTCTGCGCCTCGAGCTGGTCGATCTGGGTCTGCAGGTTCTTCTTCTTGGCCTCGATGTCCGACGCCAGCTTCGCTGCCGCGTCGCGGGCGTCCTGGGCCCGCTTCGCCGCGTCGGTCGCCGCTTTCTCGGCCGCCGTGGCCTTCTCGGCCGCGCCGCTGAGGTTGTCCATCGCGGCGTTCTTGTCGGTCGCGATGACCTCGAGGGCCGCCGAACGGTCCAGGAAGTCCTGCGTCGACGTGCCGGCCAGCAGCGCCGACAGCTTGTTCATCTGGACGCCGCTGGTGAACGACGCGCCGGCGAACTTGTCCACTTGGGACTGGTACTTCTGCTTCGCCTCGGTGGCCTGGACGCCGGCGTCCTTCGCGGCGGTGACGTCGGCGTTGGCCTTGTCGAGCTGACCCTGCTTCGCGGTCAGGTCGTCCTGCGCCTTGAGCAGGTCTTCGTTGAGCTTTTCCGCCTGTGCCGCGAGGTCGCGGTACTTGGCGAGGGCTTCCGACCCGGTGGGCGGGGCCTGGAGGACGGGGATGGGGGCGGCGGTGGCCGTCGGCTGGGCCATGGTGACGAGAGTGATCACCGAGGCCGCGGCGAGGGCACCTGACACCACGCGCTTGACGGGATGCGAACGCATTCTCGCGCGGGTCTCCTTTGCTGATCAGCCGCCGTCGGGCACCGGGGCGGCGAGTCGGGGGCCTCGTCCGCGCTGTCCCGTCATCGGGCCGTGCTTCACCGCATCAGGTGAAGCGCGTGATGGGGGTCCGGTCCCCGGGCAGGGGGTATCGGCGGCGATCTCGCGTCGCCGCCTCATCGACGGCCGGGGGCCGCGAGATCTCGAACAGGTTACGAAACGAGCACGGGCGCGTCCAGTCCCCCGGCGTCGGAACTCTCCGTGACGCCAAGAAACACGTACGGACCAGGTAGAACACAAAATCGGTGTGGGCGGTATTACAAGCTGTTACGACGCTGCGGGGTCGGGCGGCTCCGGGCCGTGACCGGCGCGTCGCCCGGGAACGCCGGTTTTGTACGTCCCTTGTATCCGGTCGGGTGATCGTGGTGGCCGCAGAGATTCCGATCAGTGGAGGACAGGGATGTTCACGAAGGCCGCCGTACTCACGGCGTTCACCGCCACGCTGTTCGCCGTGGCCGCGCCGGCGCAGGCCGGGACCGCGGTCACGACGGCGTTGCCCACGGCGAACATGGAGGCCGTGCTGAAGGCGGCCCAGATCGACCCGCGCCGCGCCGACGACACGCAGACACCGGGCGCGCACGACAGCGTCCTGCTGGTCGAGCAGGCGCTGCAGGCGAAGGGGCTGCTCGACAGCACCTACGTCGACGGCTACTTCGGCACGACGACGATTTCGGCGTACTCGCAGTTCCAGAAGTCGCTGGGCTACACCGGCATCGACGCTTCCGGGCTGCCGGGCAAGACCTCGCTGGAGACGCTGGGCTCCGGCCGGTACACCGTCACCAGCCCGGTGTCCGCGGGCAGCCACGTCACCTACCACGGCGTCACGCTCAACACCCGCACCAAGGCGATGCTCGTGGCCGCCGAGGGGATCTTCGGCTCCTCGGTCAGCCTGACCCAGGGCTCGTACAACCCGGGTGGCGTCGACGCTTCGGCCGGTACGCACGACGGCGGCGGCGCCATGGACATCTCAGTGTCCAACCTGTCGACGACGAGCCGGACGAACCTGCTGAAGGCGCTGCGCAAGGTCGGGTTCGCGGCGTGGCTGCGCACCCCGGCCCAGGGCTTCGCCTACCACATCCACGCGATGGCGATCTCCGACCCGGACCTGTCGTCGGGCGCGCAGCACCAGACCGGCGACTACTACCTGGGCATGAACGGCCTCGCCGGCCGCGGCGCCGACGACGGCCCCTCGGTCCCGAAGGTCACCTGGGAGGAATACCAGCGCGGCTGACGCCGGGCGCGCGCCCGGCCGTGGTGGCACGGCCGGGCGCACCGGTGGTTGGATCGAAGGACCAGACGACGTGGGGGTGTTTCGATGCCGCAGAAGGCGTTCCGGTTCGGTGTGGTGGCGGGGGCGACGGAAGGAGGCGCGAAGTGGCTCGCCACGGCCCGGCGCGCCGAAGAGCTCGGCTACGCGACGCTTCTTTGCCCGGACAACCTGAACCTGCCGAGCCCGACCGCGGCGCTCGCGGCCGCCGCCGCCGTGACGACCGATCTGCGCGTCGGCTCGTTCGTCCTGGCCAGTCCGCTGCGCACCGCGCGGGCGGCGGCGTGGGAGGCGCACAGCCTCGCGGTGGTGACCGGCGGCCGGTTCGAGCTCGGCCTCGGCACCGGGCTGCCGTCGATGCGGCAGCAGGCCGAAGAACTCGGGCTGCCCTACGGCTCCGGGCAGGAGCGCCTCGACTCGATCTCCGAGACGGTCGACCACGTCCGGCGGCTCGACGGGGACGCGCACACGCCGGTGATGATCGCCGCGGGCGGCCCGAAAGCGCGTCGCCTGGCCGGCGCGAAGGCCGACATCGTCACGCTGGCCGGCGGTCCGCTGACCACCCGCGACGAGATGCGCGGCTACGTCGAGGAGATCCGCGCCGCGGCCGGTGACCGCGACATCGAGCTCTCCCTGAACCTCTGGGTCGTCGGCGAGCAGGTGCCGCCGTGGATCCGCGGCTTCATCGGTGTCGACGCCGAGACCCTCATCGAGCACGACTCGCTGGCCATGGTCCGCGGCAGCGTCGACGCCATGGCCGAAGAGCTCGAACGCCGTCGCGAAGAGCTCGGCGTGTCCTACGTCAGCGTCAACGGCGCGTTCATCGAGGAGTTCGCGCCGCTGGTGGAGCGGCTGTCGGGGAAGTGAGCGTCGCGGGGTCGGTGTTGGCGCCGCAGAGCAGGACGGCGACGCGCTCGCCGGGCGCCGGCCGGTAGGCGCCGCTGAGCAGCGCCGCGAACGCCGTCGCCCCGCCGGGCTCGACGGCCAGGCGGTAGCGGTCCCACAGCGCCGCCCGGGCTTCGACGATCGCGGCGTCGTCCACCAGCACCGAACCCGCGTCCGTGCGGGTGGCCACGGCGAAGGCGATGTCCCCGAGCCGGGACGCGCCGAGGGAGTCGGCGGCGACGCCGGACACCTCGACCGGGACCGGCTCGCCCGCGGCCAGGGCGGTGTTGAGCGTCGGAGCCGTGTGCGGTTCGACGCCGACCACCCGCGCCCGGCCTTCGACGGCCGCGGCGATCCCGGCCAGCAGCCCGCCGCCGCCGACCGCGACCAGGACGGTGTCCAAGCCGTCGGTCTGCTCGAGCAGCTCGAGGCCGATCGTGCCCTGCCCGGCGCAGATCTCCGGCTGGTCGTAGGCGTGGCAGAAGAGCGCACCGGAGTCCGCCGCGTGCTTCACGGCCGCGTCGTAGGCGTCGGCGTACCGGTCACCCACCAGCTCGACGGCCGCGCCCAGGTCGTGCAGCTTCGCCACCTTCACCGCGGGCGCGTTCGCCGGGACGAAGACCCGCGCGGCCAGGCCGAATTCCCGGGCGGCGTGGGCGACGGCGAGCCCGGCGTTGCCTCCGGACGCCGCCACGACCCCGGCCGCCGAGAGCTCGCCGGCCGCGATGATCCGGTTGAAGGCGCCGCGGGCCTTGAACGACCCGGTGTGCTGCAGCTGCTCCAGCTTGAACCACACGCCGTCGTCCGCGGCGAGCACCGGGGTCCGGCGGACCCGGCCCCGGATCCGCGCCGCCGCCAGTTCCACATCCGAAGTGCTGATCATGGCCCCAGCATGCGCGCGGGCGGCCGTAAGCACCAGCGACGTCTCCTATGCTGGCGTTAGCGCTGCTTATGGCTGGAGGAACCCGTGCTCGACGCCCACCGCCTGGCCCTGCTCGCCGAGGTCGCGCACGCCGGCTCGATCGCCGGCGCGGCTCAAAGACTCGCCTTCACTCCGTCCGCCGTCTCGCAGCAGCTGGCCAAGCTGGAGCGCGACGTCGGGGCGTCCCTGCTGCACCGCAACCCGCGCGGCGTCACGCTCACGCCGATCGGGACGGCGCTGCTCACCCACGCGGAAACCATCGTCGGGGAGCTGCGGACCGCCGAGCGGACGGTCCGCGCCCTGCTCGGCGAGGAACCGGCGCAGCTCACCGTCGGCACGTTCGCGAGCGCGGGCATGACGCTGGTGCCCGCGGCGCTCGCGGAGTTCCGCCGCGACCACCCAGCGGTCGCGCTGCGGCTGCTGGACCTCGAGCCGCCCGACGGCTACGGCCTGGTCAGCTCCCGCGACCTCGACCTGCTCATCACCCACCGGTACCCGGGAGCGCCGCTGCCGGACCCGCGCGGGCTGACGCGGTCGCTGCTGCGCTCGGAGCGGTTCCGGCTGGTCCTGCCGGTCGGGCACCCGAAGGCCCGGGTCCGCCGGCTGACCCTGAGCGCCCTGGCCGGGGAGGACTGGATCTCCGGCAGCCCGGGCGTGCCCAACCGGGCCTGCCTCGAAGAGCTCGCCGTCGCCGCCGGGGTCCGGCTGCGCGTCGCCTACGAAACCCGCGACTACCAGGTGATCCTGGCGCTGGTCGAGGCCGGGCTGGGCATCGCGTTCGTCCCGGAGAGCGTGCTCGGCCGCGCCGGTGGGGCCCGGATCGAGGTCCGCGACGCGGCCGGCGCGCGCCCGGCGCGGGAGATCTTCCTGGTCCACCACCGGCGGCCGGGGAAGCTGGTGACCGAGATGGCGGAGCGGCTCAGCCGGTAGCCGGTTCGCCTGGGCCGGCGGCGCCGGGGTGCAGCGGGCTCCCCGCGTCGACCGCGCCCGCCGTGGTGAGCCCTTGCCCCTCGCGTGAGAGGACTGCCCTCAGCCGACCGGCCGTCCCGCGCTTTCGAACCGCGCGGAGGCGGCCCGGAGCGCGTCCAGGCACGCGCGCACGGCGCCGTGGTCCTCTTCGCCCGCCCGGCAGATCGCGTAGATCGTCCGGGTCAGCGTCGGGCGCGTGGTCAGGATGCGGACGCCTTCGGGCAGCCGCTCGCGGGCCAGCCGCGGCACCAACGCCGCGCCGACGTTGCCCGCCACCAGGGCCAGCTGTGTCGGGTAACCGCCGACCGTGCAGCTGATCCGCGGCTCCAGCCGCTGCTTGCGCAGCACCTGCACCAGCCACTCGTGGCACCCGGACCCGGCGCTCCAGCCGATCCACGGCAGATCGTCCACTTCGGACAGATCGACCGTCTTGCGGTGCGCCAGCCGGTGCCCGGCGGGCAGCGCCAGGTCGGCGACGTCGGAGAAGAGCGCGATCCGCGTCGTCGACGGCGGGATGACCGTCGGCCGGTCCTCCCAGCTTTCCAGCACCGCGACGTCGAGGTCGCCGGCCAGCACCCGGGGCATGGTCTGTTCCGCTTCACCCTCGTGCAGCGTCACCGCCAGCCGCGGGTGCTGCGCGGCGAGCGTGGCGAGCGCGGGTGGGAGCAGCGCGTGCACGGTCGTCGGGATCGCGCCGACCCGCAGCGGGCCGATGACGTCCTCGCGCAGCAGTTCGAGGTCCGCCTTCGCCTCGGCGACCTGCGCGAGGATCCGCTCGGCGTGGCCGGCCAGCACCTGGCCCGCCTTCGTCAGCCGGACGCCGCGGCCGCGCGGCTCCAGCAGCGGCTGGCCGGCTTCCCGCTCCAGCTTCGCCAGCTGCTGCGACACCCCGGACGGCGTGACGTGCAGGGACGCGGCCGCCGCGGCGACCGAGCCCTGGGTCGCGACGGCGTGCAGCGCGCGCATCCGCTCGAGTCCGAACACGGTAGAGATGCTACCGAATTCCGCGCAGAAACATTCGCTTGTCCTTGACAGTGGGGCGCCGGAGGCTGGAGGCGTGACCACGACCGTGCCCCGCCCCGCCACCCGACCCGGGTTCACCCAGCGCTTCGACCCCCGTCTGCTCGCCGCGCTCGGCAGTTTCTGCATCTCGCTGTCGTCGGTCTTCATCAAGGTGTCGCACACCAGCGGCAGCACGAGCGCGTTCTGGCGTTGCCTGCTGGCGCTGCCGGTCCTGCTCGTGCTGGCCGGGCGGGAACGGCGGAAGGCGGACCCGGCACAGCGCCGCCGCGTGCTCTTCCCGCTGCTGGCCGGGGCCGGGCTGGGCCTGGACTTCGTGCTGTGGGGCGAAGCGATCCCGCGGGTCGGGGCCGGCATCGCGACGGTGCTCCTCGCCGTGCAGGTGGTCATCGTGCCGCTGCTGGCGTTCGCGTTCCTCGCGGAACGGCCGTCGAAGCGGTTCCTCGTCGCCGCGCCCGTGCTGCTCGGCGGCGTGGTGCTGGCCGGCGGGTTCGCCGGCACCGGCTCGTTCGGCCCGGACCCGGTCACCGGCGCCGTCGCGGCGCTGCTGGCCGGCGCCGGGTACGCCGCCTACCTGTTCCTGATCCGGCTCAGCGGCGGCTCGGGCACGCAGGCGCACTCGCTGGTGCTGGCCACGATCTCCGCCGGGCTGGTCGCGCTCGTGCTCGGCATCCCGACCGGCACGCTCGACCTGGCGCCCGGCTGGCCGGCGTTCGGCTGGCTGGTCGCGCTCGCCGTGGTCGGCCAGCTGACCGGCTGGCTGCTCATCTCCGCCGCGCTGCCGCGGATGTCCGCCACGACCGGGGCGACGCTGATGCTGCTGCAGCCGGTCGGCGCGGTGCTGCTGGGCATCGGCCTGCTCGGGGAGACGCCGAGCCTGGTGCAGCTGCTCGGCTGCGGAGGCGTCGTCGCCGCGGTCTGCGTCGCCGGTGGCGGACGTTCTGCGGACCGGCGAAGCCCCCGCTAACGTCGACGGGTATGCGAGTGCTGGTCGCCGGGGCTTCGGGGTTCGTCGGCAGCCGGTTGTGCCCGGCGCTGGAGGCGGCCGGGCACGAGGTGCTCGCGATGACCCGCCACCCCGCGAAGTACCGCGGCGCCGGCAAGGCCGTGCGCGGCGACGTCGCCGACGTCGGTTCCCTGCGGGACGCGCTCAAGGGCGCCGAAGCCGCTTACTACCTCGTGCATTCACTCGACAGTGCGGACTTCAAGAGCCGCGACGCCTCCGCTGCGCGTGCGTTCGCCCGCGCCGCCGCGGACGTCGACCTGCGCCGGATCGTCTACCTCGGCGGCCTCGGGGACGACGACGACTCGCTGTCGGAGCACCTCGCCAGCCGGCGCGAGGTCGAGCGGCTGCTGGGCGAGACCGGCGTGCCGGTCACGGTGCTGCGCGCCGGCATCGTCATCGGGCACGGCGGCACGTCGTGGGAGCTGACGCGCCAGCTCGTGGAGCACCTGCCGGCGATGGTGACCCCGCGCTGGGTCGGCACCCGCACGCAGCCGATCGCCGTCGCGGACGTCGTCCGCTACCTGGTCGGCGTGCTCGACCACGCGGAGGCCGAGGGCCGGACGTTCGAGATCGGCGGTCCCGAAGTGCTGGCCTACCGGGACATGCTTCAGCGGGTGGCGGCGATCGAGGGCAGGCCGCTGCTGATCGTGGCGGTGCCGCTGCTGTCCCCGCGCCTGTCGTCGTACTGGCTTTCGCTGGTCACCGACATCGACGTCACGACCGGCCGGGCCCTGATCGACTCGATGACCAACGAGGTCGTCGTCCGCGACGACGCGATCCGCCGGATCGTCGAGTTCGAGCCGATGGGCTACGACGACGCCGTGCTGCAGGCCTTGGGCGAGCGGGCGAAGAACCGGCGGACGGAGTGAAGCCGTTCCTCGCCGCCGTGACCGCCGCCGGGTCCGGGCTGCTCGGCGCGTCGCTGGCCAGCCGGCCCGGTTCGCGCCGGTTCCACGCGCTCACCGCGTCCGTCGCCGGAACGTGGTTCGCCGGGGCGCTCGCGGTCGGGCCGGTGTCCCGTGGCCGCGCCGACGTGGCGCAGCCGGTGCTGGCCGGAGCGGGCGCGTTCGGCGTCTTCTACGGCTGCGCGCTGGTCGCCCGCCGCATCCCGCCGCTGCGCCGCGCGATCGCCGGCGTGCTCTCGCACGCCCACCGGGGTTCGACGCCGTCGGTGCTGGCGACGGCCCTCGTCACGGGCGCGGCGGAGGAGTTCTTCTTCCGCGGCACGCTCTACGACGCCCTCGGCGCACGCCGAGCCACGGTGGTGTACGTGCTGTCGACGACGGCGACCCGGAATCCGGCGCTGGTGCTCGCCTCGGCGGTGATGGGGACGCTGTTCGCGTTGCAGCGCGGCCGGTCGGGCGGGGTGCAGGCGCCGCTGCTGACGCACGTGGTGTGGTCGGCGCTGATGCTCGCCTTCATGCCCCGCCTGTTCCCGCCGCCCGCGGACCAGTAAGCCGGCGATTGTCCGGAACGAGCCAGAACCGGGTGATTTCCTTCAGAACGCGCCCGCGATTTCCTATCCTGGCGGGAACTCCGGTGCGTGGAGGGATGTCGATGCGGACATTGCTCGTGCTGCTGCTCGTCTTCGGCTCCCTGACCCCCGTCCCCGCCGTCGCCGCGGCCGCGGCCGTGTGCGTGACCTCGTGCGACACCCTCGACCCGTCGCGGGCCGCGCGGGAGAGCTTTCCGTTGCCCGACAAGGTGATCAACGGCCGCGTGCTGCGGCTGCACGCCTCCGATCCCGACGGCATGGCGTGGGCGAGCATCGACAACGGCGTCGCCGGGGACGCCGTCTGGCTCGACCGGTCGTGGGACGGCGGCGCCACCTGGGAAGGCCTGCTCGGCAAGGCGAGCGTCCCCGGCACGTGGACCGGCACCCGCACCTTGATGTACAACCTCACCGATCCGGCGCACCACCGCCGCGGCCTGCTGCGGGCCTGTGGTGACGCGCAGGGCGTCGGCTGCACCGCCTGGATCTACCCGGCCGTCTGCGACGCCGCGTGCGACGGCACCGCGCCCGCCGCGGGCGACAGCCAGCCGGTAGCGCCGACGACCCTGTTCGGCCGCACGATCCGGCTCCACTTCGACGGCCGCGGCCTGGCGTGGGCGGGGATCGAGGCGAGCGGGACCGGCGACGAGGTCTGGCTCGACCGTTCCTGGGACGGCGGCGCCACCTGGGAAGGGTCGCTGGGCCGCACGAGCGTGCCCGCCGCCACGCGCACGACAGCGTTCGCGACGCGGGATCCCCGTGGCCGGCTGTACGGCGGCGCGGTCCGGGCGTGCGGCCGCGAAGCCGCGCACGCGCAGGGGAGCTGCACGGTCTGGGCGCGCCCGGCGCCGACCCGCGCCGCCGGGGCGCTCGACGCGCTGATGTGGTCCTACGAGCCGTACACGGCGTGGTGGCCGTCCAGCTGGTGGAACTCGGCGGTCGCGGTGACGGCGGCGGCGGACGCCGGCGGGCTCGACGCCGCGCTGGCCCGCACCTTCGACGTCAACCGGGCCGCTTTTCCCGCCGGGGTCCGCAGTTCCGACCCGATCGAAGGGCACTTCGTGAGCCGGGCCGTCGACGACAGCGCGTGGTGGGGCCTGGCCTGGATCGCCGTCTACGACCGCACCCGCGACCCACGTTACCTCGCCGAGGCGACGACGATCGCGAACTACGTCCACGGGTTCTGGGACCCGAGCACGTGCGGCGGCGGAGTCTGGTGGGACCGCGAGCGCACGTACAAGAACGCCGTCACGGCCGGGTTGTACCTGCGGCTGACCGCGTCCCTGCACCAGCGCACCACCGGCGACACGGTGTGGGGGCAGCGGGCCAGGACGGCGGGTGACTGGTACCTGAACAGCGGCCTGATCAACGCGTCGGGCCTGGTGAACGACGGCTTGACGGCTTCGTGCGCCAACAACGGCCAGACCGTCTGGACGTACAACCAGGGCCTCGGCATCGGCGGGCTGGTGGAACTGTGGCGCGCCACCGGCGTGCTGTCCTATTTGGACGCGGCGCGGCGGCTGGCGGACGCGGCGACGGCGAGGCTCACCTCGGGCGGCGTGCTCGTCGAATCCTGCGATACCGGCACGGCTTCCTGCGACGACAACCAGAAGCAGTTCAAGGGCATCTTCATGCGCTACTTCGGCGACCTGGCGACGGCGACGGGTTCGGTCGCGTACCGGGCTTTCGCGCAGAGGCAGGCGGACGCGGTGTGGGCGGGAGACCGCGATGCGCTCAACCGGATCGGCCAGCGGTGGACCGGGACCACGCCGAACGTGACGGACTGGCGGACCCAGGCGTCCGGGCTCGAAGCCGTCCTCGCGGCCGGATGACTTCCCCGCGGGCCCGTCCACCCAGCAGAATGGCGGCGTGCGGATCCTCTTGCTCGCGGCCGTCGCCGTGCTCGTCACCGGCTGCCAGGCCGAGGTGGCGGGCCACGCCGCGCCCACCGGTTTCGTCGTGAAGGACGGCACCCAGCTGCGGTTCCGGCCGGTCCTGACCGAGCTGCCGCCGGGGCCGCCGACCGGGGCGGCCACCGACCGGCAGAGCACCGATCCCGCCGCGCAGCAGGCCGCCGCGCAGGCGCTCGACTGCGCGGCGGGCGCGCCGGACCCCCTGGACGGCCGCGACGACCCGGCGTTGCCGCTGGTCAGCTGCGACCGCGTGACGGGCGCGAAGTACGTCCTCGGCCCGGGGTTCCTCAGCGGCGCGGACGTGAGCCGCGTGGACGCCCACGTCGAGCCGTCGAGCGGCGGTTCGGTCATCGACCTCAGCTTCACCGCCGCGGGCGCGCGGAAGTGGGCCGACTGGACCGGGCAGAACGTCGGGAAGCAGGTCGCGATGGTGCTGAAGAGCCGCGTGCTGACCGCGCCGGTCGTCCAGTCCGCCATCACCGGCGGCGAAACGCAGATCGCCGGGAAGTACACGCTGCCGGAGGCGCGGCAGCTGGCGAAGGACATCGCCGGCGGCTGAGCCGGGTCAGCAGGTCGGGCCGGTCACGCCCTCCGTGCAGGCTTCCGCCTCCGTCTTGCTCGTCACCTGCTGCAGGAGCGCGTAGAGCGTCTCGCGCTGGTCGTCGCCGAGCGCGCTGAACACCTCGTCCTCGACCGCCGCCAGGGCGAACTCGGCCCTGGCGAGCAGCTTCGCGCCGACGTCGGTGAGCTCGACGACGTGGCGCCGCCGGTCGACGGGGGAGCGGCGCCGCTCGATCAGGTTCTCGGTTTCGAGGTCGTTGAGCAGCCCGACGACGTTCGTGCTGTCCATCTCGAGGGTCTTCGCCAGGTCCTGCTGCGAGCTGCCGCCCCGGTCGCGCAGGACGGTGAGGGCGATCAGGTGCCGCGGCCGCAGCCCGAGCGGGGCCAGCACCGACTCGCTGCGCAGCCGCAGCCGGCGCGCGACGTGGTCGAGCAACGCCCCGCACCGGTGGGGCGGCTGGTTGACGACCGGCAGCGAGGTCATCGGCCCAGTATATGGGCACCCCGATGGTCGGTGTGCTATTAATGGTTTGTCCTACACAAACGATCTATGGATGGCGAACGACATGGCGCACCTTCTCCACATCGACTCGAGCATCCAGGGCGAGCGCTCGGTGAGCCGCCGGCTCAGCGCGCGGGCCGCGGCCGCGTGGCGGGCCGCGCACCCCGCCGGCACGGTGACCTACCGCGACCTGGGCGCGAATCCGCTCCCGCACTTCGACGCGACCGGCGGGCTGGCCGGCATGGTCCCGCCGGAGCAGCACACGCCCGAGCAAGCGGCGACGTGGGCGCGGACCCTGGAGGTCATCGGCGAGGTGAAGGCGGCCGACACGGTGCTGCTGGGCCTGCCGGTGTACAACTTCGGCGCGCCGAGCAGCGTCAAGACGTGGGTCGACCACCTGATCGCCCGGGGCCACTCGATCGACGCCGAGACGGGGGCCGGCCTGCTCGCCGGCCGGGAGTTCATCGTGCTGGCCTCCCGCGGCGGCGGGTACGGCGAGGGCACGCCCCGCGAAGGCTGGGACCACGCCGAGCAGTGGCTGCCCCACGGCGTCTCGCTGACCGGCCTCGAGCCGCGGTTCATCACGGCGGAGCTGACCCTGGCCCACGTGAACCCGGCGATGGCGGAGCTCATCCCGCTCGCCGACGAGAGCCTCGCGGCGGCGGAACGCACGATCGACGAGCTGTGGGTGCCGGCCCGGGTGTGAGCGGCGGCGGGCCGGGCGTCGCGGCTCCGCGGCGCCCGGCCCCAGATCCAGCGGCTGCCCGAAGAACCCGCCGATCTCCCGTTCCCGGTCCACGAGGTGCACCTCGAGGATCCAGTGCGACGTCCGCCCGGCCGAGTCCGGCCGCCGCATCGGGGGGCCACCTCGCCGGGCGGTTCCCGCACGAGACGATCGACAGCGCCTGGATCGGCTCCCGCGTCGCTCCGGGCAGCGACCCGCGTCGCTCGCCTCGGTCTCGCGGACGCCGGGCGCCAGGATGCCGCGCCCGGCGACCGCGTCGAACAGCTCGACCGCCTTCGCCTGCGTCCAGCAGCCGTTCGGCGCGCAACGCCTCGTCTTCGACCCGCTCACCCATGGCCCCGACGGTGGCAACGCGGACGCGGCCGGTACCGTGCCGCCGGAGGCCGGGTGGCAAGATGCGGGACCCGAAACGGCCGCACCTGGGTGAGGAAGGTCAGGTTTGAGCGCGCACACCTCCCAGATGGACGACATCCGGCTCGTCGCGCAGCCCAGCGCGCTGCCGGTCACCGAGCTGTTCGTCCGCCTGATTCTCACCGACTGGTCCCTGATGCCGATGCTGGAGCAGGTGACCGCCACCGCGAAACGCCTGGTCGAGGCCGTGATCGACGCCGGTGACCCCAAGTCGCCCGCCTTCGTCACGCTGCGGCTGCGGCTGCGCGCCGAGGTGCTCTCGGTCGAGGTCGACGACGACGTGCCCGGCCTGCCGGCCCCGCAGGCCCGGCCCGGCGAGCGGGTCGGCGTGGTGCCCGCCGACGGCGGCGGCCGCACGACCTGGTGCGAGCTCCCGCTGCCCGGCGGGATGACCGCGCGGCAGGTGCGCCTGCCGCGGCGGCAGGACCGCCGCACCCTCGTCGACGAGCCCGTCTCCGGCGACCCCGTGGCCGCGGACCCGCAGGTGCTCGAGCGCCTGCTGACCCGCCTGAGCGGCTGGTCCGCCGACGGCTGACGTGCGGACCCGCCCCGTCCTCGTCGTGCTCTACGACGGCGTCCGGCTGCTCGACGTCTCCGGGCCGCTCGAGGTCTTCGCCGAGGCCAACGAGCACGGCGGGCGGTACGAGCTGCGGACGGCTTCGCCCGGCGGCGCCGACGTCCGCGCCAACACCGGGACCCGGCTGGGCGCCGACCTCGACCTCGCGGCGGCGGATCCCCGCGGCGCGACCGTGCTGGTGCCCGGCGGGCCCGAATGGGTCCGCACGATCGCCGACGCCGAGCTCGTCGCGCAGATCCGGCGGCTCGCCGGCGGCGCGAACCGCACGGCTTCGGTGTGCGCGGGCGCGTTCGCGCTGGCCGCCGCCGGCGTCCTCGACGGGCGCCGCGCCACCACGCACTGGGACCTCACCGGCCAGCTCGCCCGCCGCTTCCCGCTGGTCCGGGTGGACGGCGACGCGATCTTCGTCAAGGACGGCCCGGTGATCACCTCGGCCGGCGTCACCTCGGGCATCGACCTCGCGCTCGCCCTGGTCGAGGAGGACCTCGGCGCCGAGGTCGCGCGGCTGGTCGCCAAGCACCTCGTCGTCTTCCTGCAGCGGCCGGGCGGCCAGTCCCAGTTCAGCGTCCGGCTGGAGACGGGCCGCCCGCGCACCGGGCTGCTGCGGACCGTGCTCGACGCGGTCGCGGCCGATCCGTCGGCGCCGCACACGCTGGACGACATGGCCGCCCGGGCCGGCGTCAGCGTGCGGCACCTGACGCGGCTGTTCCGCGAAGAGCTCGGCCGCACGCCGGCGCGGTTCGTCGAGCAGGTGCGGCTGGAGTTCGCCCAGCAGCAGCTGGAGGGCACCGCCGATCCGCTGGACGTCGTGGCCCGCCGGTCGGGCTTCGGGTCCGTGGAGACGCTGCGGCGCGCCTTCGCCCGCGGCCTCGGCGTGACGCCGAGCGACTACCGGGCCCGGTTCCGGACCACGGGCATCGGCTGAACCCTCCCGCCCGCGGAGCCGTGCATCGAGGCAGGGGAGGACGCGGACGTGAGGAGGCAGCCGCCGTGCGGATCGTGATCGCGGAGGAAGACACCCTGTTGCGGGAGGGGCTGGTGCTGCTCCTGCGCAGCGAAGGGTTCGACGTCGTCGCCGCCGTCGACCACCCGGACGACCTGCTGGCGGCCGTCGGGGCGGACGCACCGGACCTCGCCGTCGTCGACGTCCGGATGCCGCCGACGTTCACCGACGAAGGGCTGCGCGCGGCCCTCGAAGCCCGGCGCCGCTCGCCGGGCCTGGCGATCCTCGCGCTGTCCGCTTTCGTCGAAGACGGCTACGCGGGCGACCTCCTGGCCGCGGGCGGCGGCGGGGCGGGCTACCTGCTCAAGGAGCGCGTCGGCAAACCGGCCGAGTTCCTGGACGCCCTGCGCCGCGTGGCGGCCGGTGGCACGGTCCTCGACCGGGACGTCGTGGCCGTGCAGCTGTCCCGGCCCCGGCCCGGCGACCCGGTGGCCACGCTGACCCCGCGCGAACGCGAGGTCGTCGCGTTGCTGGCCGAAGGCCACTCGGTGCCGACGATCGGGCGGCTGCTCGGCATCGGCACCACCGCCGCGCGGCAGCACGCCGGGGACGTCAGCGCGAAGCTGCGCGTCCCCGACGAAGCCCAGGCGATGCTCAGCTACTTGCGCGCGTGAGGATTTCGGCCTGCTTCTCCCGGTACTGCGTCACGTTGGCCAGCTTGACGTCCTCGTAGCCGCGCACCATGTCGGGCAGCTCGGCGAGGGCGAGGAGCCGGGCCCGGTCGACGTCTCCGGCGCGGAACGCGCGCAGCACCGTGCCGCGGTACTCCTCGACCAGCTCGCGCTCCACCCGCCGCACCTCGGCGCGGCCGAACGGGTCGAAGGCGGTCCCGCGCAGCCGGCGCAGCGCGTGGAGCAGCCGGAACGCCGGCCGGAACCACGGGCCGAGGCTGATCTTGCGCCGCATCCCGAGCGCGCGCAGCACCGGCGGGTGCAGCCGGTAGGCGTACCGCGTGCCGGCGCCGAACTGGTCCTCGAGGCCGGCGGTGAACGCCGGGTCGAGTGACAGCCGGGCCACTTCGTACTCGTCCTTGTAGGCCATGAGCTTGTACAGGTGCTTCGCGACGGCCTCGGTGACCTCCGTCGGCCCGTCCTCCAGCACCCGCACCTGCTCGACGAACCCGGCGTACGCGCGGGCGTAGGCCTCGTCCTGGTAGGCGACCAGGTCCGGGATCCGGATGTCGAGCAGCCGCGCCAGTTCGGAGCCGGGCTCCGCGTGGACCAGCGCCCGCACGGCCGGGGCCGCGGGCTTCGGCGCCGCCACGGGGGCCGGGGTGTCGAGGGCCGCCGGGTCGGCCACCAGCTGGCGGCCGCGGCGGAACGCCTGCAGGTTCGCGGCGACCGCGGTGCCGTTCAGCTCGATCGCGCGCTCGATGACCGCGGCGGGCAACGGGATCGCGCCGGTCTGGTACGCGGCGCCGAGCTGGAGCACGTTGGCGAACTGGTCGTCGTCGAAAAGCGTCTCGGCCAGGCCGCGCGCGTCCAGCGAGACCGTGCGCGACGCGGCAGTGTCGATGGGCGCGAGAACGCTGCCGGGGTCCGGGAAGGACACCGTCGTGTCGACGACCATCCGGCCGGTCGGGACCTCGGTGGTGGAGACGACGGCGGTCGTGCGCGCCGGGTCGGCCACGCCGAGGTTCGCCGCGTCGGCCCCGACGAGCGCGTCGCAGGCCAGGTAGAGGTCGCATTCGCCCGCGGCGAGCTTCGGCGCCTGCTCGACCGGCTCCGCCGTCACCTTCAGGTCGGACACCACGGCGCCGCCCTTCTGGGCGAGCCCGGTCTGGTCGAGCGTGCGGACGTGCCGCCCGTCGAGCACCGCGGCGGTGGCCAGGATCTGCGTCACGGTGACCACGCCGGTGCCGCCGATCCCGGTGATCCGGACGGTGAAGTCCGTCTTCGTGGCGGGCGGCGCGGGGACGGCGTCGGCGGCCAGCTCGGTGAGCTTCCGGCGCTGCTTGCGGCCGCCCGGCACGACGGTGACGAACGACGGGCAGTCCCCGGCCAGGCAGGAGTAGTCGACGTTGCACGACGACTGGTGGATCGTGGTCTTCCGGCCGAACTCGGTCGCGACCGGCTGCACGGACAGGCAGTTCGACTTGGTGCCGCAGTCGCCGCAGCCTTCGCAGACGCGCTCGTTGATCACCACGCGCGTCGCGGGCGCGGTCTGCTTGCCGCGACGGCGTTTCCGGCGCTTCTCGGCCGCGCACTCCTGCTCGTGGATGAGCACGGTGACGCCCTTGACGGCCGCCAGTTCTTCCTGCGTGCGCAGGAGTTCGGTGCGGTCGCGGACCTCGACGCCGCCGGGCAGCTTCCGGCGTCGCAGCTTCGCGGGCGCGTCGCTGGTGATCACGACCCGCTTCGCGCCCTCGACGAGCAGCAGCTCGGCGACCTTCTCCACCGGCAGCCCGCCGACCGCGTCCTGCCCGCCGGTCATCGCCACGGCGGAGTTGTAGAGCAGCTTGTAGGTGATGTTCACGCCGGCGGCGACCGCCGCGCGCACCGCGAGGCTGCCGGAGTGGGTGAACGTGCCGTCGCCGATGTTCTGGACGAAGTGCTCCGCCTCGACGAACGGCGCCATGCCGATCCACTGGGTGCCCTCGCCGCCCATCTGCGTGACGCCGAGGACGGTGCCGACCTGGTCGGGCTCCATGAACAGGGCCATGGTGTGGCAGCCGATGCCACCGCCGACCAGCGTGCCTTCCGGGACCTTCGTCGACGAGTTGTGCGGGCAGCCCGAGCAGAAGTACGGCGTCCGCGCGAGCAGCGGCACCGAGATGCGCTCCCGACGACGGCGTCCCCGGTAGGCGTCGACCGGCGGGATGCCGTCCGGCAGGCTCCTGGCCAGTCCGGCGGCGATGCCGTCCGGGTCCAGCTCGCCGAGCTCGGTGAACAGCGTCCGGCCGTCGCGGTCCTTCTTGCCGGTGATGCCCGGTGCGCCGGGAACGCCGTAGAGGAGCTCTTTGAGGGCGGTTTCGACGAACGCCCGCTTCTCCTCGATCACGATGATCTCGTCGAGGCCGTCGGCGAACTCGCGGACGATGCCGGGCTCCAGGGGGTGGATCGCGCCGAGCTTGAGGACGCGGATGCCGTACTTCGCCAGGGCTCCGGCGTCGAGCCCGAGCGCGCGCAGCGCCTGCTGGAGGTCCAAATAGGACTTGCCGGCGGACACGATGCCGATCCGGTCGGCCGGGCCGCGGGTGGTGATCCGGTTGACGTCGCTGGCGCGCAGGTAGTCCGTCACGAGCGGCAGCCGGACGGTGAAGAGGCTGCGCTCCAGCTCGGCGAGGCTCGCGCCGAGCAGCCGTGACGTCGGCTTGTGCCGGTAGGCCTTCGCGAGTTCCGGTGCGGTCCACTGCGGATCGACCACGGCGGTGCCCGAGGCGTCGGCGACGTTGGCGACGATCTTCAGCGACGTCCACACCCCGCTGGCCCGCGACAGCTCGACCGCGTGCATCCCGAGGTCGAGCACGTCCTGGGAGTCGGCCGGGTAGAGGATCGGGATGGCGAGGTCGGCGAGGGCGAGCTCGGACGCGCAGGGGACGGTCGAGGACTTCGCGTTGGGGTCGTCGCCGACCAGCGCCACCGCGCCGCCGCGCGGGTCGGTGCCGGCGAGGTTGGCGTGGCGGAGGGCGTCGGTGGCGCGGTCCAGGCCGGGTGCCTTGCCGTACCAGAAGCCGGTGACGCCGCGCTGCCCGCCGGCGCCCGCGACGAGCTGGCTGCCCATGACCGAGGTCGCGGCGAGCTCCTCGTTGAGGCCGGGGCGGTGGACGACGTCGTGCTTCTCCAGCAGCGTCGCGCGGCGGCCCAGTTCGAGGTCGTAGCCGGCCAGCGGCGAGCCCTCGTAGCCCGAGACGAAGACGGCGGGGTCGCCACCGTGGGCGCGGTCGTGGCGGACGCGGTCGAACAGCAGCCGGACCAGGGCCTGCACCCCGCTCAGGTGCACGGTCCCCGCCTCCCGCAGGTAGCGGTCCTCCAGCGTGAACGTCTCCACGGCGCGGCTCCCTTCGCCTCGGTGTGCTTCCGGGCACGATGCGATGCGGACCACAGTGACGCAACAGGCGTCGCCACTTTCGGGGTCCGGACGCAAAATTCGGTGCGCGCCGGCCTTCGTCGGTGCGAATCTTTGCTTACGATGCTGCGTATGTCCAACGAGCTGCTCGACGCCACCGACCACGAGATCCTCGGCCTGCTGCGCGAGGACGCCCGGCGGACGCTGTCCGACATCGCGGGCCGGGTCACGCTGTCGACGGCCGCGGTCAAGCGCCGCATCGACCGGCTGCGGGAGACCGGGGTGATCACCGGGTTCACCGTCCAGGTCGACCACGCGAAGCTGGGCTGGGGGATCGAGGCGTTCACCGAGCTGCGGTTCGTCGGCAACACGAAGGTCGACGAGATCCTGCGCACGACCACGCGGATGCCGGAGGCCCAGGCGGTGTTCACGATCGCGGGCGACCCGGACGCGCTGGTGTGGCTGCGCGTGCGGGACATGGCGCACCTGCAGAAGACGATCGACGAGATCCGGCGGCACCACCAGGTGACGGGCACGAAGACCCTGATCGCGCTGGAATCCTGGTCGCGGGGGAGCTGAGTGATCGTCACGCTGGCGCAGCGCCCGGACCTCGCCGAGGCCACCTACGCGATCCCGTACCCGCCGGGCTCCCCGCGGTTCATGGAGGGCAGCCTCACGAGTGCCCTCGTGCGCGGCCGCCGGGTCGCGCGCCGGTGGCCGCACCTGGTGGTGGCGCTGCTCGAAGACGGGCGGCCGGTCGCGCGCGGGGTGATGGTGCCGTTCCGGGGCCGCTCGCCGTTTCCGGCCCGTGGCTGGGACGAGGTGGTCGTCTGGGCCGCCGAGGACGCTCTCGACGGCGTCGCTCCCGATACCGCTTGCGCGCTGGAAATCGCGGTGCACCCGGATCATTCGGGCCGTGGTCACTCCCGTGCGGTGCTGGAGGCCATGCGGTCGGCTGTGTCGTCGGCCGGCTTGTCGTCCCTCGTGATTCCCGTTCGGCCGCCGGACAAGGCTCTGGTTCCCTCGATGCCGATGTCCGACTACGCCTCGGCGATCCGGGCCGACGGGCTGCCTGCTGATCGGTGGCTGCGGACGCATGTCCGGGCCGGGGGCCGGATCGAGGGGGTCGCCGTCTGTTCGGCGACCGTTCAGGCTCCTTTGGCCGACTGGCGGCGTTGGACCGGGTTGGCTTTCGATCGTGATGGTGCTGTGGTGGTTCCTGGGGCTCTTGCTCCTGTGCTGGTTTCGCTGGCTCAGGGTTTTGCTGTCTATGTTGAGGCGAATGTCTGGGTGTCTCATCGGGTGGCTGGGTTTCGCGGGCGAGGCCGGGCACAAGCAGGTCGCCGCCCTGGGTAGCCGCATCCTGGCCCACCTCGACCCCGGCGGCCACGAGCCCGAACCGGCGACCCGGCCCGGGAACTCTCGTTGCGCCGCAAAAGAACCGGGATCGATGCAGGCGGGCGAACGAGCCCACGTGGTGGTCGCGGTCTCGCTGGAAGACTTGAAGTCCGGGGTCGGCACCGCCACCCTCGGCGACACCGGCCAGATCACGGCGGCCGAGGCGCGGATCCACGCGTGCGACAGCCTGATCATCTCGGCCGTCCTGGGCGAAGAGTGAGCGCATCAGCACGCCGCCGACCTCCCGGACCGAAGCTGCCGGGCAAACGAGACCTGGCCACCACCCGGCGGAGCCTCAGCCCCGCAGCAGAACTCCGGACCTGCGCTCTCGCTCGAAGAACGTCTCCGGCCACTCGAGCGAGTCCGGTGGCGCCTCCAAAGCCGTAGCCCGGCGGCGCAGCTCGGCCAGATAATCCGTATCCAGCACAGCCCGGGCCGACAAAGGCTCCCGCAGCAGCGAATCAGCCGGACCTTCGTACAGGTACGCGTCCACGCCCGGATACCCCAGCGTCCCCGGCGGGTAGTCGCGGTTCGTCGGGAAGTACGTCGTCGGCAGGGTACCCAGCCAAGACCCTGCGACCGGAACCAAAGCAGGCCACGAACCCAGCCGCTGTTCGAGGCGCGCGTTGTCCGCCGCGAAGCCTCGGTGGTCCGCGATGACGTACGCCGCGCCTGGGTACTCGCGCTCCAGCTGGGCCACCGCGCCGCTGCCGCCGTTGTGGGTCAGGTGGCCCAGGCCGAACAGCATCAACGCCTTGCGGTGCTTCTGCAGCACCTGCGTCTTCACCACCGAAACGATCGACGCGTCCCGGTCGAGGAACGGCTCCAGGTCCGCCGGCGCGTGGACGCGGCTCCAGTCGACCGGGGGATCGGACGCCAGCACCCGGACCTTGCGGGCGGCAGGCAGCCCCCCATCAACCTGCCGCACCAGGGCGAAAAGCTGTTCGTAGAACGTCGAAAACCCGCAGCTCGGCTGGGTCGTCTCGCGCCACACGCGGCCGATGTCGGGGACGTCGCCACCGAACACGTAACTGTCCAGGAGCGGCTGCAACCGCGCATTCCCGCACTCCACGGCGATGTCGTTCACCCGGCCCGGGAAGCGCGGGTCGCGGACGAGGTCGAACACGAACGGCCCGACGTCCGGGCTGGACTTCGCGACGATCGGATGGTCGTCGAACGCGGCGAGCAGCGCGCCCGCGGGATCGGGTGGGCGGGGCTGGCCCGCGTCGGCCGGGGCGGCCACCAGGGTGGCGGCCGCGAGCACGGCCAGGACCGTACGAAAGAGGCGCATGACAACTCCGGAAGTAGTTCCCCCATTGTCCTACGACTATAGGACAACTAGGTCAGCATCCAGTCCGCTCCGGGTGCTGTCAAGGCCGGATCAGTGCCGGAACGCCTCCGCGAGCCACCACGAGCCGCCGTCGTCGGCGATCTTCGCGTCGATCACCAGGGGTGCCGTGCGGGGACCCGCGAGCCACTCCCGCACCGCGAAGAGGTCTTCGGGCGATCGCACGGTGACGCCGGCGCAGCCGAAGCCGCGGCCGATGGCGGCCAGGTCGGAATCGGGGAACCGGACCGTCGACATGTCCGCGTCGCCGAAGTGGTGGACCTCCGCGCCGTACGCGGCGTCGTTGTAGACGATCACCACCAGCGGCAGCTTCAGCCGGACCGCGGTGTCCAGTTCGGACAGTGCCATGTGGAACCCGCCGTCGCCGGTACCCAGGACCGGCAGGCGGTCCGGGCGGGCGAGCGCCGCGCCGATCGCCGTGCCCAGGCCCAGCCCGATGCTCTGGAACGCCTGGGTGAAGCAGAACCCCTGCTCGTCGGGCACCGAGAGGTACGCGCTCGGATAACCCATGAAGTTGCCCGAGTCGATCGAGACGATCCGCTCGGCAGGCAACACCGAATCCAGGAGCTTGCTGAGCGTCCGCGGGTCGATCCGGCCGCCGCGGGTGAGGTCGTCGTGCTCGACGTCGTTCCAGCGCCCGGCCGCGATCCGGGCCGCGACGTCCTCCGTGCGGTACCCCGGCCGCTCCTTCGCCAAGGCCAGCACGTCCGAGGCGGTGCACGCGACGTCGCCGACGACGCCGAGGTCGATCGGGCGGTGCGCGCCGAGCGCCGCCTGCTCGAGGTCGACCTGCGCGAGCTTCGCGTGCGGGCTGAGCAGCTTGCCGTGCCGGGTGGTCCACATGTTCAGCGCGCAACCCCAGCCGACGACCAGGTCGGCGCCCACGATCAGCTCGGCGGCCGACGGCGACGCGAACCCGCCCGAAATGCCCAGCGCGAACGGGTCGCCGTGGAACAGCCCGTGCGCCACGGCCGACGTCGCCAGCAGCGCGCCACAGCGCGAAGCCAGCTCCCGCAACGGTTCCCGGCTTCCCCGGGCCCCACGGCCGGCGATGAACACCGGCCGCTCGGCGGCCGCGAGGAGTTCCGCCAAGGCCGCGACCGAACCGGCGTCCGGCCGCACCGGAGCGGGCCCGGAGAGCGCCGGCAGCGTGTCCGGAAGAGACGGCGCGGGCTCGGCCTGGACATCGAGGGGCAGGTTCAGCACCACCGTCCGGCGCTCCTGCCGCGCGGTCCGGAAGGCCCGCACGGTGTCGGCGACCGCGCTCGCGGCCGAGTGGACGCGCTCGGGCACCGCGCCGACCGCCGCGGCCAGGCCGTCCTGGTCGACGCGGAAGTTGGACAGCACCGACGCGCCCGCGGAGTCGGCGGTGAGCACGAGCATCGGCGTGCGGCTCTTGGCCGCCTCGGTGATGCCGGTCATCGCGTTGGTCAGCCCGCAGCCCTGGTGCAGCGACAGCACCGAAACCTTCCCGCTGATCCGGGCGTAGGCGTCGGCCATGCTCGCCGCGCCGCCCTCGTGGCGGGCGGCGACGAACCGGACGCCGCCCGCCCGCAGCGCGTTGGTCACCTCGAAGTTGCCGCTGCCGACCACGCCGAACGCCGTGCCGGCCCCGAGGCCGGCCAGCGTCCGGCCGACGAGTTCGGCGACGTTCACCGCTCCACCAGGGCCAGTACGCGCGCGGGGCTGCCGGAGCCGCCGACGATCGGCAGCGGCGAGACCACCAGCAGCGTCCCGGTCGGCGGCAGCGACGCCAGGTTCCGCAGCTGCGTCAAGCCGTGCTTCCCGGCGCCCAGCAGGAGTTCGTGGCACGGGAACATCGGCTCGAGCCCGGGCGCCTGGCCCGCGTCGGTGCCGACGGTCTCCACGCCGAGCCCGGTGATCGGCGTTTCCTCGGCGAGCCAGCGCGCGCACTCGGGCGCGACGCCGGGGGAGTGCGAGCCCGACTCGTCGGCGTTGAGGAACTCGGCCTGGTCGTGGCTGCGCGCGTCCCAGCCGGTGCGGTAGAGCAGCCAGCCGCCGTCGGGCAGCGGCCCGTGCTCGGCCGTCCACGCGCGGACGTCGTCGACCGAGAGCAGGAAATCCGGGTCCTGCGCAGCCTGAGCGGAGAAGTCCAGCACGACCGCGGGCGCCACGAGGGTCTTCAGCGGCACCTGCGAGACGTCGTGGCCGTCCTTTCCGGACACCCAGTGCACGGGGACGTCGAGGTGGGTGCCGGTGTGCTCGCCGGTGTGGATGTCGTTCCAGTACCAGCGCGGGCCGCGCTCGTCGTAGCGGCTGATCTCCTCCAGCCGGAACGGGATCGTGTTGGCGAACGGCTCGGGCAGCTGCAGGATCGGCGTGCTCGAGCTCAGGGGAGCGGTGAGGTCGACGATCTCGATCGACCCCGCGGTGATCGCCTTGCTCAGCCCGTCCAACAACGACATGCCTGCCTCCCGGTGCCGGTGTGCGTCTCGATCGAGACCTTATGCCCGCGGGCCCGTCCTTGACAGCCGAGCGCCGGGAGGTGTTGTCTTAATGTCGTAGGACAATAGGAGGGTGGCGGGGTGATCGAGTTCGTCCTGGACGGCCGCTCCCGGGTCGCGACGTACATGCAGCTCGTCGTGCAGGTGAAGCAGGCGCTGCGGGTCGGCCTGCTGCGCCCCGGGGACCAGTTGCCGAAGGTGCGGGAAGTGGCCCAGGCACTGGCGATCAACCCGAACACCGTGCTCAAGGCCTATCGCGAGCTGGTGCTGGAGGGGCTCGCCGAAGGCAAGCCGGGGGTGGGCACGTTCGTCACCGGCAGCCTGGCGGGGCCGTCGCTGGGCAACCAGGCGCAGCTGCGCGACGAGCTGGTGGCCTGGCTGGAGCGCGCCGAAGCAGCGGGGATGTCACCCGACGACATCGCCGCACTGATCGAGACCACGTTGCGCGGCACCCCGGTGCCGCACGACCTTGTGCAGGGGAGTTCCTGAATGGAGCTGGCGGTTGAAGCCCGGGCGCTGGGCAAGCGGTACGGGCGCACCTGGGCGTTGCAGGACTGCGCGCTGGAGGTGCCTGCCGGGCGGATCGCCGCGCTGGTGGGGCCGAACGGCGCGGGCAAGACGACGTTGCTGCACCTGGCCGTCGGGCTGCTGCGGCCCGACGCGGGGGAGGTGCGCGTGTTCGGCCGCGACCCGCGGGCCGGCACCTCGGTGCTCGCCGACATCGGGTTCGTCGCCCAGGACACCCCGGTGTACCGCGACTTCACCGCGGCCGAGCTGATCACCATGGGCGGCAAGCTGAACCGCGCGCGCTGGGACGCCGCGCTGGCCCGCGAGCGGCTCGCCATGCTCGGCATCCCGCCGGACAAGCCGGCGGGTAAGCTCTCCGGCGGCCAGCGGGCGCAGGTCGCGCTGGCGCTCGCCCTGGCCAAGCGCCCGCGGCTGCTGCTGCTCGACGAGCCCATCGCGAGCCTGGACCCCCTGGCCCGCCGCGAGTTCATGCAGGCGCTGATGGGCGCGGTGGCCGAGAGCGAGACGACCGTGCTGCTGTCCTCGCACCTGCTCGCCGACCTCGAACGCAGCTGCGACTACCTCATCGTCCTGCAGACGTCCCGCGTCCAGCTGACCGGACCGGTCGACGAGCTCCTCGACACCCACCGCACGCTCGTCGGCCCGCGGACCGGGAGCGAGCCCGTCGCCGGCGTCGCGAAGGTGGTCCGCGCCAGCCACACCGAACGCCAGTCGACGCTGCTGGTCCGGCGCGACGCCGGGCCGGTCGATCCCTTGTGGACGGAGCACGAAGTGACCCTCGAAGACGTCGTCCTGGCGTACCTGGCCGAAGCCGGCACCCGCGTGAGCGCGGCCGCCTGGGGGGTGCCGGCATGATCTGGCTGACCTGGCGCCAGCACCGCAAGCAGGCGCTGTTCACCCTCGTCGTCCTCGGCGTGGTCGCCGCGATCATGGTCCCGACGGGACTGGCGATGCACGCGAAGTACGACAGCCTCGGCCTGGCCGCCTGCCGGGCCGCGCTCGGCAGCGGGTCGATGATCACGCAGACCGAGGCCGTGGCGCAGTGCGAGAGCCTCGGCCACCAGTTCCAGCGGCAGTTCAACGGCCTGACGTTCGTCGCCGTCCTGTTCGTCATCCTGCCGGTGCTGGTCGGCGTGTTCTTCGGCGCGCCGCTGGTGGCCCGCGAGGTCGAGCAGGGCACCCACCGTCTGGTGTGGACGCAGGGCGTCAGCCGCCTGCGCTGGGCGCTGGCGAAGTTCGGCCTGGTCGGCGCGATCACCGCGGTGCTGGCGGTCGGCTACGCGCTGGGTGTGTCGTGGTGGTTCCAGCCGCTGGTCTCGGCGAGCACCGGCCGGCTGACGTACCTCTCCTTCGACGTCCAGGGCGTCGTCCCGATCGCGTACACGCTGTTCGCGCTGGCGCTGGGGGTGTTCGCGGGGACGTACTGGCGCAAGGTGCTGCCCGCCATGGGCATCGCGCTGGTCGGGTACGCGGCGGTCCGCCTCGCGATCGAGGTCCTCGCCCGGCCGCGGTACCTGCCGGCGCAGACGGTCTCGTTCTCACCGACGGGCAGGCAAACACCGAACCCGGCGTCCGGCGACTGGGTGATGGCGCAGGGCGTCCGCAACGCGGCGGGGGAGATGGTGCTGCCGGATGCCCAGATCGGCCCTTGCCCGGCCGGCGGCTGCGGCGGCGGGCCGGGGGGCGGCCAGGCGGGACCCGGGGCGTACAACTGGCTGCAGTACCAGCCGGGCGACCGGTTCTGGACGTTCCAGGGCATCGAAACCGGGATCTTCGTGCTGCTGACGGCCGCGCTGGTCTTCTTCGCGCTCCGCCGCCTGCGGACCATCGCCTGACCGGTTCGACGGGGACAGCCGGCTAGGGCTTGACGCCGACGATCCCCGCGACGCAGCGGGCCGAGCCGGACAGCGGAGTCAGCCGGGGACCGTCCGGCCACCACTCGTCGCACACGGCGACGCCCGGCTCGGAGAGGGCGTTCGGCTTGAGGATGTCGAGGCCCGGCAGCATCGCCTCGATCTCGGCGCGCGTGCGGAACCGGCCGGCCCCGAGCGGGCCCTGGACCAGGATCTGCTCGATGCGCTTCGCGATCGCGGTCAGCTCCGGGACCTCGGGGTCGAAGAAGTGCGACAGCACCACGTACGAGCCGGGGGCGAGCGCGTCGATGTACTCGCGCATGACGTCGATCGCGCCGTCGCCTTCGTAGTGGTGCATCGTGCCGACGTGCAGCAGCGCGACCGGCTCGGAGAAGTCGACGTGCCGCAGCACCTCGTCGTTGTCCAGGACCTGCCGCGGTTCGAAGATGTCCGCTTCGACCATGTGCGTGAAGTCGTTCTCGACGAGCAGCGCCCGGCCGTGCGCGAGCACCACCGGGTCGTTGTCGACGTAGACGACCGTGTTGTCCTTGTCGATGCGCTGCACGATCTGGTGCGTGTTCTCCGCCGTCGGCAGCCCGGACCCGCAGTCGACGTACTGCCGGATCCCGGTCTGGTTCGCCAGCATGCGCAGCGCGCGGTTGTGGAAACCGCGGTTGCCGCGCGCGATGTCGACCGCTTCCGGGACCGCGGCGCGGATCTTCTCCATCACCAGGCGGTCGACCTCGTAGAAGTTGTGGCCGCCGAGGAACCCGTCGTAGATCCGCGCGATGCTGGGGCGCTCGGGGTCGACTCCCACCGGCGTCTGGCTCGGCGACAGGGCCTCGGACATGGGCGACCTCGCAGGACTTCGGCGGGTGGCTTGGGGGCACCCAGCGTAGTAGGTCGCGTCCGGGCGGTAAACGCGAGGTCGCTCGTTCAGCCGCTCGGGCGAAGCCGCTGGTCGGGGATCTCGTCGTAGGCGCCGAGGCGCTGGGCGCGCTCGCGGCGCAGCCGCGCCAGGTGCTGCTCGATCCGGCGGTCGAGGTCGCGCGCGGCCTCGGACAGTTCCGTCAGGTCGCGACGGGACGCCGGGTGCGCGACGGCCCCCGTGTCCACTTCGTCCCCTGCCCTGTCCACTCCCGGCACCTCCCGGATCGGCCCTGGCCCTGCCCTTCTTGGCGTTACTGCCCCAACGGCCGCCCGCCAAAACAACCCGGGACGTGAGTCCGGGCACGCCGCCGTCCGGTGGACCCCGGCGGGAAAGTCCTGGTGTCAATTTTGACCAAGTGGTAGAAATTTGGGAAAGCCGTGGCGGGCGGCCGCCACCGTGAACTCAGGAGCTGGGGATGAGCGTGCTTTCCGTGCAGCTGTATTCGGTCCGCGACGCCTTCGCGGCCGATCCCGCCGACACCCTGCGGCGGCTCGCCGCGATCGGCTTCACGCAGGTCGAGCCGTACGGCGTCGTCGAAAACGCCGACGCGCTGCGGGCCGGGCTGCCGGCCAACGGCCTGACCGCGCCGACCGCGCACGCCCGGCTGATCGGGGCCGACCAGCCCGCCGTGTTCGCGGCGGCGGCCGAGCTGGGCATCGGCCTGGTGATCGACCCGCTGGTCAAGCCCGAGCAGTGGCAGGACACGGCCGACATCGCCGCGACGGCCGACGCGCTCAACGCCGCCGCCAAGCTCGCGGCCGAGCACGGTGTCGGCGTCGGCTACCACAACCACTGGTGGGAGCTCGAGTCCCGGATCGACGGCCGCAGTGCCTTCGAGGTGTTCGCCGACCAGCTCGACCCGGCCGTGGCGCTGGAGGTCGACACCTACTGGGCCACCGCGGGCGGCGAGGACGCGGCCGCCCTGCTGCGCCGGCTCGGCGACCGCGTCCGGGCCATCCACGTCAAGGACGGCGGCCTCGCCACCGACGCCACCGGCCAGGTCCCCGCTGGCCAGGGCCGGGTGCCGGTCGCCGACGTGCTCGCCGCCGCGCCGGACGCGCTGCGCGTGGTCGAGTTCGACGCCTACGACGGCGACCTCTTCGAGGCCATCGCCGCCAGCCACGCCTTCCTGACCGGCGCGGGCCGGTGACCGGCGGGCCGGTCGGCGTCGGCGTCATCGGCACCGGCGTCATCAGTGGCACCTACCTCGAGAACCTGACGAGCTTCCCGGACGTCCGCGTGGCGCGGACCGCCGACCTCGACACCGGCCGCGCGGCGGCGCGGGCCGCCGAGTACGGCGTCCCGCGCTCCGGCACGGTGGCCGAGCTGCTCGACGACCCCGAGGTCGAGCTGGTGGTCAACCTGACCCTCCCGGCCGCGCACGTCGACGTCGGTCTCGCCGCGCTCGAGGCGGGCAAGCACGTCTGGGCGGAAAAGCCGCTCGCGCTCGACCGGCAGACCGGCCGCAAGCTGCTGGACCGCGCGCGGGAGAAGGGGCTGCGCGTGGCGAGCGCGCCCGACACCGTGCTCGGCGCCTCGCTGCAGACCGCGCGCCGGGCCGTCGACGCGGGCCGGATCGGCCGTCCCCTGACCGCGCTGGCCCTGTTCCAGGTGCCCGGCCCGGAAGTGTGGCACCCGGCGCCGGAGTTCTACTTCCAGGCCGGCGGCGGGCCCCTGCTCGACATGGGCCCGTACTACCTGACGTCGCTGGTGCACCTGCTGGGCCCGGTCCGGCGCGTCACCGGGGCCGGCGGGCGGGCGCGCGACACCCGGGTCGTCGGGTCCGGGCCGCGTGCGGGGACGGAGTTCCCGGTGACGGTGACGACCACGGTCACCGCGCTCGTCGAGTTCGAAAGCGGCTCCGCCCAGCTGGTGCTGAGCTTCGATTCGGCGCTCAAGCGGGCCGGGCTGGTCGAGCTGACCGGCACGCTCGGCACCGCCGTGCTGCCGGACCCCAACCGGTTCGACGAGCCGACGACGCTGCACCTGCTCGGCCACGACGAGCCCGAAGAGCTGCCGGCGCGGGGACACGCGGCTTCGCGCGGCACCGGCGCACTGGAACTGGCGCGGGCGATCCGCGCCGGCGTGCCGGAACGCGCGTCCGGCGAGCTGGCCTACCACGTCCTCGACGCGATGCTGGCGATCGACGAGTCCCTGACCCGCGGGCAGACCGTCGAGGTCGCGAGCACCGTCGAAGTCCCGCCGCTGCTGCCGGAAGGCTGGGACCCCTACGCGAAGACCCTCTAGAGCGGGACGGTGAGCAGGTTCTGCAGATAGAAGCGCAGCGAGCCGACCAGGTCGACGTCGCCGGGCACGGTCAGCCACTGCACCTGGAGCCCGTCCATCAACGCGACGAATGTCAGCGCCGCCATGCCGGGCTCGACGCCGTCGCGCAGCTCGCCGCGGTTCGCGAGGGCTTCGAACGACTCGTGGACGCCGGCGCGGGCGGCGCGGTAGTGGCGCTCGAAGTACTCGTGCGCCGGGTGGTCCGCCGCGACCGCCTCGGCGGCGAGGCGGGAGTAGAGGTCGACGATGCCGGGGTGGCGGACGTTGTGCTCGGCCAGCGCGATGAAGTGGCGGAGGACGTCGAGCCCGGGCGGCACGGTCAGCTGCTCGCGCTCGGAGTCCTCGGCGTCCCGCCGCTCCAGCACGGCGGCGAGCAGGGCTTCCTTGGTGGGGAAGTAGTAGAAGAGACCGGCGTGCGAGATCCCGACGCGCTTGGCGATCTCGCGCAGCGACGAGCCGTGGTAGCCGAGCTCGCCGTACGCCGCGGCCGCCGCCGTGATGATGTCCTCGCGGCGGATCCGGCCCTTCAGGTAGCCCCCGGTCACGGGGTCGCGGTGGTCTCGGCGGCGTGCACGGCCCCATCATGCCGCAGCCGGTTTTCGCACAAGCGACGTGAGCGGACGAACAAACCGGTTGTGCGAACGCTCGCCGCTTGCGAGCATCGCGGGGTGAAGAGCGCGGAACGGCAGCGGATCATCGTCGAGCGGCTGCGCGACGCCGACCAGGTGGGCGTCGCCGAGCTGGCCGGCGCGACCGGCGCGTCGGAGATGACTGTGCGCCGCGACCTCGACCAGCTGGCCTCGCGGGGCGTGCTGCGGCGGGTGCACGGCGGGGCGGTCCCGGCGTCGCCGTCCGGCGTCGAACCGCCGTTCGCGGCCCGCGCGACCGCCGCGACCGCGGCGAAGCGGGCGATCGCGGCCGCGGCGGCGGAGCTGGTCCGCGACGGCGAGACGGTCGTCCTCGACAGCGGCACCACGGCGCTGGAGCTGGCGCGGCTGCTGCGCGGGCGCAAGGTCACCGTGATGCCGTTGTCCCTGCACGCGGTCCGCGAGCTGGCCGACGCCCCGGACGTCCGGCTGCTGCTGCCGGGCGGCGAGCCGCGGCCGGGGGAGCAGGCGCTGGTGGGCCCGCTGACGCTGGCTTCCCTGCGGGCGCTGCGGTTCGACGTCGCCGTGCTGAGCCCGTGCGCGTTCGACCTCGACTCGGGGCTGACCGCCTTCGACCTCGGTGACGCGGAGGTCAAGCAGCAGGCCCTCGCGGTGGCGGCGCGCACGATCGTGCTCGCCGACTCCGCCAAGTGGGGCCGCGCCGCGCTCGCCCACGTGTGCCCCGCCGACCGGGCGGACGTGGTGATCACCGACCCGGGCGCCCCCGAAGACCAGCGCGCGGCCCTGGCCGAACGCGGCGTGCTCGTGCACGTCGCCGTCCCCACCCCCACGGAGAGCCGATGACGACCGCCCCCGCCCACCCGCGCGCCGCCCGGTTCGCGACGTTCATGTTCTTCGGCCTCAACGGGTTCGCGATGGGCATGTGGGTGGTGCACATCCCGAACGTCGAGCGCGCGACGGGCATCTCGCACAGCACGCTGGGCGCGCTGCTGCTGGTGCTCGGCGGCGCGGCGTTCGCGGGCATGCAGATCTCCGGGCCGCTCGTCGACCGGCTCGGCCACCGCCGGCTGGTCCCGGCCGCCGGGGTGTTCCTCGGCCTCGCCCTGTGCGGCCCGGGGTTCGCGAACTCCTGGTGGACGCTCGGGCTCACGCTGGCCCTGTTCGGCTTCGGCAACGGCGCGATCGACGTCGGGATGAACTCCCACGCGGTCGTGGTGGAGCGGGCGTACCCGCGGCCGATCATGGCGGCCTTCCACGCGATGTGGTCGATCGGCGGCGCGATCGCCGCGGTCATCGGCGCCGCGACGCTCGGCGCGGGCGTGCCCACCGGCGTCACCCTCACCGGCACCGGCCTGCTGTGCGTGCTGCTTTCCCTGGCGTCCGCGCGGTTCCTGATGGAGCCGGCCGACGCGCCGGCCGCCGTCGCGGACACGCCCGAGCCGGCGGTCCGCCGCCGCGCGCCGGGCAAGGTGGTGTGGCTGCTCGGCCTGCTGGCGCTCGCGCTGATGCTGTCGGAGGGCGTCGCGAACGACTGGGCCGCGCTCCACATGGAGAAGGTGCTGGGCACCTCGCCGTCGACGGCGGCGTTCGCCTACGGCGCGTTCGCGGTGGCCATGACGACCGGCCGCTTCCTGACCGACCGCGTCGCGGCCTGGGCGGGCCCGGCCGCGATCGTCCGCTACGGCGCGGCACTGGCGGCGGTCGGCCTGACGACGGCCGCGGCGGCCCCGTGGGTGCCGCTTTCGCTGGTGGGCTGGGCGTTGTTCGGCCTGGGCCTTTCCGGCGGCGTCCCGCAGCTGTTCACGGCGGCGGGCAACCTGGACACCCGGGCGTCCGGCGCGCTGATGGCCCGGGTGGTCGGCCTCGGGTACGTCGGGCTGCTGGCCGGCCCGGCCCTGATCGGCGGGCTGACGCGGTGGATGCCGCTGAACGTGACGTTCGGGGTACCGGTGGTGCTGTGCGTCCTGGCGGCGGTGTTCGCCGGGGTCCTGAGCCCGAAGCCGGAACCGGTGGAGCAGCCGGTCGCCTGATTTGGTGGAGCAGCCGGTCGCCTGACCCGGCGGTCCCTCGCGCTCCTGAGGCGAGGGAAGAGCGTGCCGGGTCGGTGGGCCTGGCGTTCCTCTCGCGCCTGCAGTGGGTGAAGTCGCGTGCCGGGGTTGCGGGCCTGGTGTCTCGCTCGCGCCAGTGGCGGGGGAAGTTGCGTGCCGGGGTTGGCCGCCTTGGCATCCCTCGCGCCTGCGGTGGGGCGAAGTCGGGTGCCCTCGCGGCGGCCAGCCGCCGGAATTCGGCCTCGCCACCGCCCCGCGTGAAGTGGCTAGTGTCGACAGTTAGCCTCCCTCCTCCTCCTTGCCGTGCGCTTACCTTCAAGCTCCGCACCTGCGCCTTTCGTTACTCCGACTCCTTGACATTGCCTGCGTCACAGTCGCAGACTCTCCCGAAGTGTCGACACCTTGCGATCCGCAGTGCAGCCATCGGCAAGGAGGAGCGGTAGTGAACAAGCCAGCAACGCCGGACGGGGTGAGGGCGCCCTGATGTCCGTCTCGAACATCTGCCTGGACGCGAGGGACCTGCTGCTCGGGCACAAAGCCCGGCGCGGCGGCGGGTTCTCCACCGCGTGCCTGGACCTCAACCTGCAGATCCGCGACGAGGAGTTCGTGGTCATCGTCGGGCCGAGCGGCTGCGGCAAGACCACCTTCCTCGAGGCGGTGGCCGGGCTCGTCCCGGTCGCCGGCGGTGCCCTCGAACTCGGTGGCCGCCCGATCACCGGGCCCGGGCCGGAGCGGTCGCTGGTGTTCCAGCACGCCTCGCTCTACCCGTGGCGGACCGTCCTCGACAACGTCCTCTTCGGACCGCAGGTGCAGGGCAGGCTCACCGCGGAGACCCGCCAGCGGGCCGAGGAGCTGCTCGAGATCGTCGGCCTGGCCAAGGTCGCGAAGAAGTACCCGCACGAGCTGTCCGGCGGCATGCGGCAGCGCGTCAACCTGGCGCGCGCCCTGGCCACCGACCCGACCCTGCTGCTGCTCGACGAGCCGTTCGGCGCGCTCGACGCGCAGACCCGCGAGAACCTGCAGGACGAGCTGCTGCGGATCTGGCAGGCGGACGCGGTCACGAGGAAGACCGCGATGTTCGTGACCCACGACGTCAACGAGGCCGTGCTGCTCGCCGACCGCGTGCTCGTGTTCTCCCCGTCACCGGCCCACGTCGCGCTCGAGGTCGTCATCGACGTGCCTCGCCCGCGTGACGCCGCCTGGCGGCGCAGCGCCGAGTTCCTGGCCTACGGCGACAAGATCCTTTCGGCCCTCCACCACGACCCCGTCCCCACGGCTTCGGAAGACCCGGTGAGCAACCATGACCACGGCGTCACTCCCGCGCACGACACCCCCACCGGCAGTGTCGGTGAGCTCCGGCTGGGTGCAGCGACACCGTAGCGGCCTGCTCGGCACCGCCGGCATGGCGATCGTCCTGCTGCTGTGGCAGCTTTCGACGGCGCTCGGGCTCGTCGACGTCTCCTTCAGCAGCAACCCCGGGCGCATCGCGGCGGCCGAGGTGAAGCTGTTCGGCACCGGCGAGATCTACCCGGCGCTCGGCGCGACCGGCCTGGAACTGCTGTGGGGCCTCGGCATCACGTTCGTCCTCGGCATCCCGATCGGGCTCGTGCTCGGCCGGAGCAAGGTCCTGCACGACATGACCGAGCCGATGGTCAACATCCTCTACTCGGTGCCGTACGTGATGTTCCTGCCGATCATCATCTTCTGGTTCGGCATCGACAACACCTCCCGCGTGATCGTCATCGTGTGGGCGGCGATCCTGCCGCTGATCATCAACATCACCGCGGGCGTCCGGAACCTCGACAGCGACTACACGCGCGTCGCGACGGTGTTCTGCACGCCGCGGCTGAAGTTCTTCTACACCATCGCGTTGCCCGCCACGCTGCCGTACATCCTCGCGGGTGTCCGGCTGGCCGTCGGCCGCGCGCTGGTCGGCGCGATCGTCGCCGAGCTGTTCCTGGCCAGCCAGGGCCTCGGCTACTACGTGCAGACGCAGACCTCCAACTTCAACATGGACTCGGCGATGGCCGGGATCGTCCTCCTCGCCGTGCTCGCCCTGCTGCTGAACTGGGCTGTCCGGCTCGTCGAACGCCGTTTCACCCACTGGGCAGGTGCACAATGAAACTCCGGACCACGCTCGCCGTCGCGAGTCTCCTCGTCGGTCTCACCGCGTGCGGCGGCGGTGCCGGCGGCACGGTCGCCGCCGACGCGAGCGGCGCCCTGCCGGTCACCATCGGCTACACCGCGCTCGGCGCGGGCTACTCCGACCTCTACACCGCGCAGGACTACGGCATCTTCGCCAAGCACGGCCTGAACGTGAAGCTCAACCGGCTCAACGACAGCTCGCAGCTGGTCGCCGGGCTGGCCAGCAACAGCGTCCAGATCGGCGTCGGCGTCGCGGCCGACACCGCGGCGGCGATCATGAAGGGCGCCGACCTCAAGTACGTGGCGATGTCCGAGCCGCACTACAACCTGGAGATGTGGGCGAGCCCCGACGTCAAGTCGGTCGCCGACCTCAAGGGCAAGAAGGTCGCCATCACCTCGCCCGGCTCCGAAAGCGACTTCGGGCTGACCGCGCTGCTGGAGGCGAACGGCCTCAAGCGCGAGGACGTCACCGCGGTGTTCGTCAAGGGTGTCCCGGCGGAGGTGGCGGCCTTGGGCAGTGGCGCCGTCTCGGCGATCCTCACCCAGCCGCCCAACGGCACCGAGAGCCGCGAGAAGGGTGCCCACCGGCTCGCCGCGCTGTCGAACATGCCGTTCCCGCTCGGCGCGTACACCGTGCAATCGAAGTACCTGCAGAACAACCGCGAGGTCGTCAAGCGGTTCGTCGCCGCGGAAGCCGAGGCGCTGCAGTTCATCCGCGCCCACAAGGACGAGACGGTGAAGAGCATCCAGAAGTACAGCGGCGTGAAGAGCACCGAACTCGCCTCCTACGCCTACGACTTCTTCCTCGACGTGTGGGCGAAGACGCCGGTGGTCGACGAGAAGGTGATCAAGCAGGCCTTCGACGAAGCCGCGGAGAACGCGAAGACGAATCCGCCGGCGGACATCGCGAAGTACATCGACAACAGCTTCGCGACATCATGAACTTCGAAGCCGAATGGTCGAAGTACCTGACCGAACGGGACCGCGCGGTGCTCGCGGCGACGTCGTGGGCGAAGCAGGCCCCGTTCGGCCTGGGGGAGTACCCCGCCGTGCTCGTCGTCGACCTGTACTACGCGGCGCTGGGCCTGCCCCGCCAGGACATCCTCGGCGCCGTCGGGGACTGGCCCAGCGCCTGCGGCGCGGACGGCTGGGCCGCCGTCGACCGGACCATGCCGCTGCTGCGCGCGGCCCGGGACGCCGGTGCCCCGGTGGTCTACTTCCACGCGACACCGCCGGAGTACGGCCGGTGGAACCGCAAACCGGGTTCAGCGCTCACGCCGAAGTCCACAGTGGACTCGAACGCGATCGTGGCCGAAGTGGCACCGTGGGCCGGCGACCTCGTCCTGGAGAAGATCGGCCCCAGCTGCTTCCACGGCACCCCGCTCGACACCATCCTCCGGGCGGGCGGGCACGACACCCTGCTCGTGGTGGGCGAGGCCACGAGCGGGTGCGTGCGCTCGACCGTGGTCGACGCCTGCACCCGCGGCTACCGGGTCGGCGTCGTCGGCGACTGCTGTTTCGACCGGTTCGAGGCGTCGCACTGGATCGGCCTGTTCGACCTCGACCAGAAGTACGCGGACGTGCTCACCGCCGAGGCGGCGATCCGCCACCTCCGCCAGACCTCACGGAGGATCCCGGCATGACCGACTTGCGGAAGTGGCTGGCCGAAGCCGAAGCGGCCGGGGAGGTGCAGACCGTCGAGGGCGCCCACTGGGAGCTCGAGATCGGCGCGCTGTCCCAGGTCAACTACCGGCGTGGCAAGCCGAAGGCGCTGGTGTTCGACGACATCAAGGACTACGCGCGGGGGCACCGCGTGCTGTCCGGGTCGGTCAGCAACCCGCGGCTGCTCGGGTCCGTGCTCGGCCTCGGCTGGGACAACACCGACGAAGACCTCGTCGAGAAGCTCGCGGTCAAGCCGGGGGAGTGGATCGAGCGCTCCGGCGAGTTCCGCGCGGTCACCGTGGCCGACGGGCCGCTGCTGTCCCATGTGGACGACGAGATCGACCTGCTGAAGTTCCCGGTGCCGCGCTGGCACGAAGGCGACGGCGGCCGGTACATCGGCACCGGCTGCGCCGTGGTCACCCGCGACTACGACACCGGCCGGATCAACCTGGGCGCCTACCGGATGCAGGTGCAGGACGACGGCCGCTCGGTGAGCGTCAACATCGAGGCCGGCAAGCACGGTGCCCAGCACCTGCGCCGGTGGTTCGAGGCGGAGGGCCGGGCGCCGATCGCGGCGTCGCTGGGCCACCACCCGGCCTACCTCGTGGCCGCCGGTGTCGAGGTGCCCGGGGACGTCTCGGAGTACGACTACGTCGGCGCGATGGCCGGCGCCCCGGTGCGCACGGTGGCCGGGCTCGCGACCGGCCTGCCGCTGCCGCACGACGCCGAGATCGCCGTCGAAGGCTGGGTGCGGCCGGACGACAAGCGCCCGGAAGGCCCGTTCGGCGAGTGGACCGGCTACTACTCCGGCTCCCGCGACCCGATCCTCACCATCGACGTCGAAAAGGTGTACTACCGCGACAACCCGATCCTGCTCGGCGCGCCGCCGGGCAAGCCGCCGCACGACTACTCGTACATGCGCACGGTGATGAAGTCCGCGATCATCACCGACTCGCTGCGCAAGACCGGCCTGCCGGGGCTGCGGGGCGTCTGGGCGCACGAGGCGGGCGGCGGGCGGTCGCTGCTGATCGTCGCGATCGAACAGCGCTACGCGGGGCACGCGCGCCAAGCCGCGTACCTGACGTCGCAGCTGCCGAGCGCGGCGTACATGAACCGGTTCACGGTGGTCGTCGACCACGACGTCAACCCGCGTGATCTCGGCGAGGTCGTCTGGGCGATGTGCGGGCGGACCGACCCGTCGCTGGACATCGAGGTGATGAAGCGGACGTGGGGGAGCCGTGTCGACCCGCTGACGCTGCCCGGCCAGGTGGCGTTCAACAGCCGCGCGATCATCGACGCCTGCCGCCCGTTCGAGCGGCTGGGCGACTTCCCGGCGGTCGCGGAGTCCAGCCCCGAGCTGGTCGCCGAGGTGAGCCGCCGGTGGCCCGAGGTCCTGGGCTAGTGACCGTGCTGGGTCTGCCGGACCTGCCCGATCTGCGGCGGGAGCTGCTCTTCACGGCGCTGGGCGGGGTGGAGGGCAGCTCCTCGCTGGCGTTCACGATCTTCCAGGAGATCGCGGTCGGCATCGTCGAAGGGCGGCTGCCGCCGGGGCACGAGGTGAACTCGGCGGAGCTGGCCCGGCGCTTCAACACGTCGCGGACGCCGGTGCGGGAGGCGTTGCTGCTGCTCGAACGCGAGTCGCTGGTGATCGTCCCGCCGCGCCGCCGCCCGTTCGTGTCCCCGGTGGACATGGCGCAGGTGCGGGAGGTCTACGAGATCCGGGCGAGCCTGTACGCGCTGGTCAGCGAGCTGCTGGTGGCGCGCGCGTCGGACGAGGAGATCGACGGCCTGCGGCGCTGGCAGGGGCTCCTGGAGGCGGACGCGCGGGCCGGCGACGTCGACGCGTACTTCTGGCACAACGTCGGCTTCCGCAACGCCGAGGTGCGCCTGGCCAAGAACGGCGAGCTGCAGCGCCGGTTGAGCTCGCTGGGCCTGCAGATGCACCGGTTCCGCCACCTGAGCCTGTCCCTCCCGGGCCGGTTGCTGCACTCGGTGGCCGACCACGAGCGGCTGGTCAACGCCTACGCCGACCGCGACGTGGGCCTGGCGGCGGCGGTGAGCCGGTCGCTGGTGATGCGGGGCTACCGGGCGATCGAGCGCTCCGGCGGGGTGTGACTCAGTCCGCGACTTCGAGACCGGACCAGCCGGAAGCCTCGATGGAGTGCAGCCCGGTCATGATGATCGACCGGGTCAGGGCCACCGCCAGTGGTCCGTCCCGGTCGGCGTACGCCGCCAGGAGGCGCTCGTGGTCCTCGACCGAGCGGTCCAGCCGGCCGGGCTGGGACAGGCTGACGTGCCGCAGCTGCAGCGTCCGCAGGCCCAGCGACCCGAGCAGGCGGGTCAGCTGCCGGTTCCCCGCCACCTCGGCTTCGGCCTGGCGGAAGGAGACGTTGTGCCAGAAGTACGCGTCGACGTCGCCGCGGGCGGCGTCGTCGCGCAGGTGGGCCTGCCAGGAGACGAGCACCGACAGGTCGGGTGCCTGCGCCACGATCAGCTCGCTGACCAGCGCGTGCAGGGTCGCGCGGATCTCGTACAGCTCCCGCGCCTGCGACAGCGTCACCGGCGCGACCCGCGGCCGCCGCCGGGCCGGGATGTCGACCAGCCCTTCGCGCTGCAACGTCAGCAGCGCCTCCCGCACCGGGGTCCGCGAAGTGCTGAACCGGCGGGCCAGTTCGACGGAGTTGACGTCCGCGCCGGGCGGCAGCGACCCGTCGATGATCTGCCGCGCCAGGTCTTCGACGATCCGGTCGACCAGCGAGACGTCCGTGTGCCCGTCGCGCAGCATCTGGCGCAGGATGTCGCTGCCGGGCCGGTCGCCGTTGTCCGGCACGGTCAAGAGTGCTCCTCCGGGTCGGTGGTCGCTACCACCCGCAATACTTCCAGCATCTGCCGCGCGGCGGGGGGATGACTCGCCTCCAGCAGCCGCACGGCCGCGATCCGCCGCCGCGGCGCCGACGGCGCGATCGCCACCGCGACGACGTCGGGGCGCTGGGCGACGAGCGCGAGCCGCGGGGCCGCGCCGATGCCGATCCCGGCGGCGACCAGGCCCTGCACCGACAGGTAGTCCTCGGTCGCGAAGCCGATCCGCGGCTCGAACCCGGAGAGCCGGCACAGCGTCGTGAACGCCTCGTCGTAGGGCGGCCGGTGGCTGCGCACCACCCACGTCTCGCCCGCCAGCTCCCGCAGCTCCACTTCGGACTCCCCGGCGACCGGGTGGTCCAGCGGCACCAGCACGCACAGCGGGTCGTCGGCCAGGTGGACCCACTCGACGTCGGCGGGCACCGACCGCGGGTCGAAGTCGTAGTCCCAGACCAGGCCGAGGTGGATCGAGCCGTCGCGCAGGGCCGCGGTCATGTCCGACGCGTGGGCCGAGCGCAGCACGATCTTCGTCTCCGGGTAACGCCGCTGGTATTCACGCACCACGCGGGGGATGAGGTCGGCCCCGGCCGTCGGGAACGCGCCGAGCCGCACCGACGAGTGCTGCGCCTTCAGGTCCAGCATCTCCTGTTCGATGTGGGCGATCGTGCCGAGCAGGCCGGTGCTGCGCTCGGCCAGCAGCCGGCCCGCTTCGGTGAGCTCGATCCCGCGCGGGCCGCGCAGCATCAGCGGCACGCCCAGCTGCCGTTCGAGCAGCGCCATCTGCTGCGAGACCGCGGAATGCGTCATGAACAGGGCCTCGGCCGCCGCGGTGAACGAGCCGTGTTCGGCCACCGCGGAGAAGATGTGCAGCCGCCGCGCCTCGAGCAAACCGGTCCTCCGTCACCCGCGGGGGAGCAGCTCGGCCGGATCGGCCCTGGTCAGTTCGCCGTCCCACGGCTCCGGCGCCAGCTCCCATAGTCCCACCCTGGCCAGCGCGCGGCGAGCGGTGTAGTCGACCAGGTCCCCGATCGTCCGCGGGCGCGGGTAGAACGCGGGCACCGGCGGCGCGATGATCGCGCCCGCCTCGGTCACCGCGACCATCGACTTGAGGTGCCCCAGGTGCAGCGGTGTCTCGCGCACCATCAGCAGCAGCGGCCTGCCCTCCTTGAGGGTGACGTCGGCGGCGCGGCTGACCAGGTCGTCGGTGTAGCCGGTGGCGATCGCCGAGAGCGTCTTCACCGAGCACGGCGCGACCAGCATCGCCGCGACCGGGAACGAGCCGGACGCGATGGTCGCCCCGATCTCGCCCGGGCGGTAGGTGACGTCGGCGAGCTCGCGGACGTCGGCCACCGTGAGGTCGCATTCGTGGCGCAGGGTGAGGATCCCGGCCTTGGACAGCACCAGGTGCGTCCGGAACTCGGGCCGCTCGCGCAGCAGTTGCAGGATGCGCACGCCCAGGCACGCTCCGCTGGCGCCGGTGATCGCCACGACCACGTTCCGGATCTCCGTCACGATCGCCGCCTTCCTCTGTGGACTCGTCGGGTCATCGCATCACGAACGCCCGCGGGAAGCGAGCCCCGGGCTGTCAGTTCTCCTTACGCCTGCTGCCAGGAAAGCGCGCTGGTCCGCGGGGCGACACCGACTTAGCGTCGGGACACCAACCCGACCGGTGGAGGTGAGTCGGACGGAAGTCCTCGACACGCACGCGCACATCGTGCCCCGCTCGCTGCTGTCCGCGCTGGAACAGGCCCCCGTGGCGGGGTTCTCGGCGCGGCGCACCGAGCAGGGCTGGGTGGTGGCGGTGCCCGGCACCGGCGACACCCGGCCGATCGGCGCGCGGATGACCGAGGCCGCCCCGCGCGCGGCCTGGCAGCGGCAGGCCGGCGTCACGCGGCAGATCCTTTCGCCGTGGCTGGACATCCAGTCGGCGCCGCTGAACCCGGCGCGGGCCCGTGACTGGGCGCGCACGGTCAACGACGCGATGGCCGAGTCGGCCGACGGCAGTGTCGCCCTGGCCTCGGTGGCCGTCGACGACGGCGACCAGGCCGCCGACGACCTCCTCGAAGCCTGGAAGCGACCCGAGTTCGCCGGGGTGCTCCTCAACACCGACCCGCCCGCGGGCCCGGCGCCGCACGAGCCGGCGTTCGATCCACTGTGGACGCTGGCGGCGGCCGAGGGCATCCCGGTGGTGCTGCACCCGCCGACGTGCGGGCCGTCCGGGGACCTCGCCTCGCTGGGCACCATGGGCAACGTCCACGGCAGGCTGATCGACAACACCGTCGCGGTCACCAAGATCATCCTGGCCGGTGTCCTCGACCGCCACCCCGGCCTGCGGCTGGTCCTGGTGCACGGCGGGGGTTTCCTGCCGTACCAGGCCGGTCGCCTCGACGGCGGCTACCGCACCAAGGAAGCCTTCGCCGGCGCACTCGAGCGCGAGAAGCCCTCCGCGTACCTCGGCGACTTCCACTACGACACGGTCGGGCTGTCCGGCCCGTCGATCGCCTTCCTCGCCGGGCTCGTCGGCCCCGAGCGGGTCCTGCTCGGCAGCGACTACCCGTTCGCGCTCGGCGACCCCGATCCGGTGCGGACCGTCCGCGAGAGCGGCCTCGACGACACCGCCGTCGCCGGCATCCTGCACGCCAACGCCGAACCGCTCTTCCGGAGGCCCGCATGACCCCCACCGCCGGGCCACTGGCCGTCCGCCGCCGCGGCGCGGGCGAGCCACTGGTCATGCTCCACCCGCTGGCCCTGTCCGGTGAGCTCTGGACCCCGCTGGCCGAAGGGCTGGCCGACGAGTTCCAGGTCTTCGCCCCCGACCTGCGCGGCCACGGCGACAGCGCGTGGGACGGCAAGCCGTTCAGCATCGAGGACCTCGCCGACGACGTCGCGCGGACCCTCGACGCGCTCGACCTGCCTTCGGCGAACCTGCTCGGCCTGTCCATGGGCGGCAGCGTCGCGGTGAACTTCGCGGGGCGCTTCCCCGAGCGCGTCCGCTCGCTCGTGCTGGCCGACACCACGGCCTGGTACGGCGAAGACGCCGTCACCGCCTGGGCCGAGCGCGCGGAGAAGGCCGTCGCCGTGCCGCGGGCGAAGCAGGTCGCCTTCCAGCTGGACCGCTGGTTCTCCCCGGAGTTCCGCGACCGGCACCCGGAGGAGGCCGACCGCGTCGTCAAGATCTTCCTGCGCACCAACAGCGAAGCCCACGCGGCGGCGTCGATCGCCATGGGCGCCATGGACTCCCGGCCGCTGCTGCCCGCGGTCACCGCGCCGACGCTGGTGCTGGTCGGGCGGCACGACTACGCGACCCCGCCGTCGATGGCCCGCGCGCTCGCCGACGGCATCGGCGGCGCCGAGCTCGAGATCCTGCCCGACCTGCGGCACCTGTCGCTCATCGAAAGCCCGTTGCTCGCCGGCCGCGTCCGGCAGCACCTGCGCCGTGTCACGGAGACCCGATGAAACCCGCCCGCTTCACCTACCACGCGCCCCGCGAGCTCGACGAAGCCCTGGAGCTGCTGCGCGAGCACGGCGACGAGGCCAAGGTCCTCGCCGGCGGCCAGAGCCTGATGCCGATGCTCAACTTCCGCCTGGCCCACATCGAGCACCTCGTCGACATCAACCGGCTCGGCGAGCGGTTCGCCACCCCGGAGTTCGGCGAGCGGACGATCACGATCCCCGCCCTGGTCCGGCAGCGGCAGCTCGAACGCTCGCCCGAGGCCGCGCGGCTGCTGCCGGTGCTCACCGAGGCCCTGCACCAGGTCGCCCACCCGCAGATCCGCAACCGTGGCACGGTCTGCGGCAGCCTGGCCCACGCCGACCCGGCCGCCGAGCTGCCGAGCGTGCTCACCGTGCTGGACGCGCAGTTCACGCTCGCCTCGGCCCGCGGCGTCCGGACCGTGTCCGCGGCCGACTTCTTCCTGTTCCACCTCACCACCGCGCTCGAGCCGGACGAACTGCTGCTGGAGGTGAGCGTTCCGCGGCCGGGGGCGAACCGGTTCTCCGCGTTCCGCGAGTTCGCCACCCGGCGCGGGGACTTCGCGCTGGCCGGCGTCGCCGTGGTGTGCGAAGTGGACGACGGCGTCGTCACGGCGTGCCGGATCGCGGCGGCCGGCGTGGCGCCGACCCCGCAACGGCTCACCGACACCGAGCTGCTCGTCATCGGGCAGCCCCTTGGACCCGACCTGGGCGCGGCTGCTGAGGCCACCGCCCGCGCCCAGGTCGACCCGACCGGCGACATCCACGCGAGCGCCGAGTACCGCGCCCGGCTCACCGGCGTGCTGGTCAAGCGCGCGCTCGCCGACATCACGGAGAAAGCCCATGCCTGAGCCCCGTCACCGAGTCCGAGGCACCGTGAACGGCGAGGCGTTCGACGAGTCCGTCGACGCGCGCCTGACCCTGGCCGACTTCCTGCGCGAGAAGCTGCGGCTGACCGGCACCCACCTCGGCTGCGAACACGGCGCCTGCGGGGCGTGCACGGTGATCGTCGACGGCGCCGCGACGCGCTCGTGCCTGATGCTGGCCGTGCAGGCCGACGGCGCGGCGCTCGAGACCGTCGAAGGCCTGGCCGCCGACGGCGAACTGGCCCCGCTGCAGCGGGCGTTCAAGCGCAACCACGCCCTGCAGTGCGGGTTCTGCACGCCGGGGTTCCTGATGAGCGTGACGGCCGCGCTGCGGGAGGACACCGTCCGCGACGAGGCACAGGCGCGCGAGGTGCTGAGCGGGAACATCTGCCGCTGCACCGGCTACTCCGGGCTCGTCCAGTCCGTTTTGGACGTCGCGAAGGGACGGACCGATGCCTGACGCGATGATCGGCGCCCGGCTCCCGCGCCGCGAAGACGAGCGGCTGCTCACCGGCCGCGGGCGGTACCTCGACGACCTCGACCTGCCGGACGCCCTCGCGGCGGCGTTCCTGCGCTCGCCGCACGCCCACGCCCGGATCACGGCGTTCGACGCGACGGCGGCCCGCGCGCTCCCCGGCGTCGTCGCGGTGTTCTCCGGCGCGGACCTGATGGAGATCCAGAAACCCCTGGCGCCCAAGGTGCAGCACCCGGAGCTGCGCGACTACCCGCGGCTGCCGATGCCGCCGGAGGAGCTGCACTACGTCGGCGAGGCCCTCGCCGTCGTCGTCGCGGAGTCGCGGTACATCGCCGAGGACGCCCTCGAACTGATCGAAGTCGACTACGAGGTGCTGCCCGCGGTCGGCTCCACCGCCGCCGCGCTGCGGCCCGGCGGCCCGCTGGCGCACAGCGGCGACGAGTCCAACGTCGCCGTGGTCCTCACCCAGAGCGCCGGCGACGCGGCGGAGGCCCTGCGCACCGCGCCGCACACGCTGAGCGAGGAGTTCTACCAGATGCGCGGCGGCGGCCACTCGATGGAACCGCGGGCCGTGGCCGCGCGCTTCGAGCCGGCGACGGGGCAGCTGACCATCTGGGACACCACCCAGTCCCCGCACTACGCGCGCCAGCAGCTGTCGATGATCTACGAGATGGCCGAGGACGACCTGCGCGTCATCGCCCCGCCGGACGTCGGCGGCGGCTTCGGCCCCAAGGCCCAGTTCTACGGCGAAGAAGTCGTGATCCCGTGGGTCGCGAAGAAGCTGCGTCGCGCGGTGAAGTGGGTCGAGGACCGGCAGGAGAACTTCGTCTCGGCGATGATGGAACGCTCGCAGACGCACCGGGTCGAGGTCGGCTTCGACGAGGACGGGCGGCTCCTGGCGGTCCGGGACGTCATCGAGCACGACCAGGGCGCGTACTGCGCCGGGCTGCAGGTCCCGTCGATCACGACGTCGACGGTGCCCGGCCCGTACAAGGTGCCGAACATCGCGATCGAGCTGCGGGCCTGCTACACCAACATGGTCCCGACGTCGTCGGTGCGCGGGGCGGGCCGTCCGCAGGCGGTGTTCGTGATGGAACGCATGATCGACCGGATCGCGGCGCACCTCGGCCTCGACCCCGCCGAGGTCCGGCGGCGGAACCTGATCCAGGCCGACGAGTTCCCGTACCGCGTCGGCATCATGTTCCGCGACGGCAGCCCGCTCACCTACGACAGCGGGAACTTCCCGGCGCTGCTGGAAGGCGCGCTCGACCGCATCGGGTACGACGAAGCCCGCCGCGAGCAGGCCCGCCTGCGCGAGGAAGGCCGGTACCTCGGCATCGGGCTCGCGGTGTACGTCGAAGGCTGCGGTCTCGGCCCGTACGAAGGCGCGAAGATCCGCGTCACCAACCGCGGCCGGATCCTGGTGACGCTCGCCGCGGCCGGGCAGGGGCAGGGCTACGAGACGATCTACGCCCAGATCGCCGCCGACGGCCTCGGCCTCGACATGGACCACATCGACGTCACCACCGGCGACACCGCCCGGATCCCGTTCGGCCAGGGCACGTTCGCCTCCCGCATCACGGCCACCTGCGGGCCCGCGGTGTTCGACGCGGCGAAGCAGATGCGGGCCCGGCTGCTCGACACGGCGGCGGTGCTGCTCGGCTGCGATCCGTCCGAAGTGGACTTCGACGGCGACCGCGCCTGCCTGGGCGGCGACCGCGAGAAGTCGGTTTCCCTGCAGCAGCTCGCGCAGGTCGCCAACATCGGCAAGCACGGCATCACGCTGCCCCGCGGGATCACCGCCGGGCTCGAAACGGCCAGCTACTTCTCGCCGGAGCGGGCCGCGTACGCCAGTGGCGCGCACGCGGCGCTGGTCGAGGTCGACCCGGAGACCGGCGGGATCACCATCCTCAAGTACGTCATCGGCCACGACTGCGGGAACGTCGTCAACCCGCTGCTCGTCGACGGCCAGGTGCTCGGCGGGTTCGCGCACGGCCTCGGCAACGCGATGTACGAAGAGGCCGTCTACGACGACGAGGCGACCCCGCAGGCCACGAGCTACCTCGACTACGCGCTGGTGTCCTCGGCCGAGGTGCCGCCGGTCGAGCTGTTCCACATCCAGACCCCCAGCCCGCTCAACCCGCTCGGCGTGAAGGGCGCGGGGGAGGGCGGCACCGTCCCGCCGCCCGCCGCGATCGCCAACGCCGTCGAGGACGCGCTTCGCCCGCTGGGCGCCCGCGTGACCCGGGCGCCGGTCACGCCGGCCCGCATCGTCGACGCCCTGGTCGCCGCCGAAGGAAAGGCCCCCTGATGCTCATCGAGAACTCCTTCGAGGTCGCCGCCGACCCCGACGAGGTCTACCGCTTCCTGCAGGACGCCCACAACGTCGCCGCGTGCTTCCCCGGCGCCGAGCTCACCGAAGACCTCGGCGACGACTCGTACCAGGGCAAGGTGAAGATCAAGGTCGGCCCGGTGACCGCGGCCTACCAGGGCGTGGCGAAGGTCGTCGAGCGCGACGCCGTCGCCCGCACCGCGGTGCTGGAGGCCGACGGCAAGGACACGCGCGGCTCCGGAACGGCCAAGGCCCGGGCGACCATGCGCGTGACGCCGTCCGGCGAAGGCGCGAACGTCGTGCTGGCGACCGACCTGACGATCTCGGGCAAGCTCGCCCAGTTCGGCCGCGGCATCATGGCCGACGTCTCCGGCCGGATGGTCGGCGAGCTCGCGTCCCGGGTGCGGCAACGCATCGAGCACGGCGACGAGCCCGTGGCCGCCGCGGCCGAAGCGCCGCCGGGAGCCGTGACGTCCGGAGCCGCGACGCCCGTGGCCGCGCCGCCGCGGGAGGAAGCCCCGCCGATGAAGGCGTCCGTGCTGGTCCGGATCGTGCTCGCCGGGATCCTCGAACGCTGGGCCGCCCGGCTCCGCCGTTCCGTCCGCTGAGCCCATGGCCACTCGTATCGACGTGCCGGCGCCGTCCGGACCGGTGCCCGTCTTCGACGTCGGCATCGACGACAAGGTCCGCCTCGGCAGCGCCGTCGGGCTCGGGATCCAGAACATCCTCGGCATGGCGGGCCTGCTGATCTTCCCCGCGCTGATCGGCACGGCGTTCAAGCTGTCCGCCGCGGACACCGCCTACCTCTACGGCGTCACGTTCATGACGTCCGGGCTGGTGGTGGTGCTGCAGTCGGTGCTGCTGCTGCGGCTGCCGATCATCCAGGGGCCGTACGCGGGTTCGCTGGCCGCGCTGCTGGCCGTCGGGCACGGCCGGGGCGGGCTCGGCGCCGCGTTCGGGTCGATGGTGGTCGCCGGGCTGATCTGGTGCGTGCTCGCGATCCCGCTCAAGCGGTTCGGCCCGGTCGGGTACCTGGCCCGGTTCGTGCGGGACCCGGTCATCTCCGGCGTCCTCGTGCTCATCCTGGCCACCCAGCTGACCAGCACGGCGTTGCCGAACTGGCTGGGCACGCCGGGCGGTCCCGGGTTCCCGTGGGTGAACCTGCTCGCCGGCGGGGTCGCCGCGGCGCTGGTCATCGCGTTGACGCTGCTGCCCAAGGGAACCCTGCTGCGCCGCGGCGCGGTGCTGGTCGCGGTGGTCGCCGGGACGGTCGTCTACTCGTTCCTCGCCCCGACGAACTTCGGCGCGGTGGGGGCGCACCTCGACGTCACGGTGCCACGGATCTTCCCGTTCGGCTTCGCGGTGCAGGGCGACCTCGTGCTGATCTTCTTCATCACGCTGCTGCCGGCGGTCGCCGAGAGCATCGCCACCTACGACATCGTCGCCGGCTGGGGCGGGCAGGAGCTGTCCGGGCACCGGGTGTCCCAGGGCGTGTTCGGGGAGGTGCTCGGCAGCACCGTCGGCGCGGTGTTCGGCGGCCTGTCCACGCTGGCCTACCCGGACAACATCGGCCTGCTGCGCGTGACGAAGGTCGGCTCGCGGTACGTCACGCTCGCCACCGGCGTGATCCTGCTGGTGCTGGGCGGCCTCGGGCCGTTCGACCGGCTGCTGCAGGCGGTGCCGCTGCCGGTGCTGGCGGCGGCCGGGACGGTGCTGTTCGGGGTGCTGTTCGCCAGCGCGATCGACGTCCTCTCGGGCGTGCACTGGTCCCGCGACAACCTGATGCTCGCCGGCTTCCCGTTCATCACGGCGATCGGTGGCCTGTTCGTGCCGGCGCCGGCGCTGAAGGCGATGCCGATGCTCGTCCAGCTCGTCCTGGGCCAGCCGCTGATCCTCGGCACCGTGCTGCTGGTGGTGCTGAAGGTCGCGTTCGGTCTGCGCCGGACCTAAACCGTCCGGCGGTCCCGCGCGTGGACACCCGGGGTGATGCGAGTGGCGGGGTTCGGTGACGCGCTGCGCGTCCGGGAGTTCCGGGCGCTGTGGCTGGCCGAGGGGCTGTCGGTGTGCGGCGACCAGGTGGCGAGGGTCGCGCTGGCGCTGCTGGTCTTCGCGCGGACGAACTCGGCGGCGCTGACCGCGCTGACGTACGCGCTGACGTTCGTCCCGGCCGTCCTCGGCGGGGTGCTGCTGTCCGGGCTGGCCGACCGGTACCCGCGGCGGGCGGTCGTCGTCGCGACCGACGTCGTCCGCGGCCTCCTCGCCGCCGCGATGGCCGTGCCGGGGCTGCCGTTGTGGCTGCTGTGGGGCCTGATCGGGGTGCTGACCCTGGCGTCCGCGCCGTTCAAGGCCGCGCAGCTGGCCCTGCTGCCGGACGTCTTGCCGGGACCGCTGTTCCAGGCCGGCATGGGCCTGCGGCAGATCACCATCCAGGCGGTGCAGGTCGCCGGGTTCGGCCTCGGCGGCGTCCTGGTGACGGCGACCGGGCCGGTGCTCGCGCTGCTGGTCAACGCGGCGACGTTCCTGGCGAGCGCGGCGGTCGTCCTGGTGTTCGTGCGGGCCCGCCCGGCGGCCCGGGCCTCTCGGGTGGCCGGGCCTCCGGCGAAGACGGGGCCGGTGCTGGTCGCGGTGTACGTGTTCGCCGCGATGATCGGCTTCCTCGTCGTCCCGGAGGGGCTGGCGGCGCCGTACGCGTCGGCGGCCGGCGTGGGTTCGCTGGGCGTCGGCTTCCTGATGGCGGCCGACCCCGTCGGCAGCGTCCTCGGCGGCTGGTGGGCGGCCCGGACGGCGGCGCGGCCGCGGGCGGCACCCCGATCGGTGGCGGTCCCGGCGGCGCTGGCCGGGCTGCCGCTGCTGGTGTGCCCGCTGCTGCCGGGTCCCTGGTGGGCGGTCGGGTTCTGGGCCGTGTCGGGCGGGTTGTCGACGGTCTACCTCATCCACCTGCAGGCGGCGGTGGTCGGCCTGGTCCCGGACGACCGCCGCGGCACGGTCATGGGCCGGCTCAGCACGTGCCTGTACAGCTCCCAAGGCGTCGCGATCGTCGGCGCGGGCCTGCTGGCGGAACAGGTGGGCCCGACGGTGGCGGTCGCGGTGTCCGGCGGCCTGGCCACCCTGACGGCCCTGACGGCGACCGCGGTCTGGCGCGCCACGGCCCGCCAGGCGACCCTCGCCCCGGCAAGCTAGCGAGATCCGCTCGCAATCACGCGAGATCGGCCCCCAGTCACGCGAGTCGCGCGCCCAATCACGCGTGATGCCTCGCCAGTCACGCGCGATGCCTCGCCAGTCACGCGTGATGCCCCTCGCGGGCCGGGCTACCGGTGGTGGGCCAAGGTCTCGTGGGCCCGCTCGGCCCCCGTCGCCGGTTCGGTGTGGACCACCACCGCGGCCAGGCGGGGGATCGTGTGCAGCAGCCGGTGCTCCACGTCGTGGGCGAGCGCGTGGGCCTTCGTGACCGTCAGGTCCGCCGCCACCGTCACCGCCAGTTCGGCCCGCAGGTGGTGGCCGATCCAGCGCATCCGCAGGTCCCGGGCGTCCAGCACGCCGTCGACGTCGCGGGCGGCGCGCTCGGCCAGCTCGACCGACGCCGGGTCGACGGCGTCCAGCAGCCGCCGGAAGACCTCCTTCGCGGCGTCGCGCAGGACGAACAGGATCGCGACGGTGATGCCGAGCCCGACGATCGGGTCCGCCGCGGGGAAGCCGAACGCGACGCCCGCCGCGCCCGCGACAACCGCCAGTGACGTGAAGCCGTCCGTGCGGGCGTGCAGGCCGTCGGCGACCAGGGCGGCCGAGCCGATCTCGCGGCCGACCGTGATCCGGTACCGCGCGACGAGCTCGTTGCCCGCGAAGCCGATCACGCCGGCCGCCGCGACCACCCACGGGTGGCCGACGGGGTGCGGATCGAGCAGCCGCAGCACGGACTCGTACCCGACGATCGCCGCCGAAGCCGCGACAACCAGCACGACAACCACCCCGGCCAGGTCCTCGGCCCGCCCGAGGCCGTAGGTGTAGCGGCGCGTCGCCGCGCGGCGGCCGAGCAGGAACGCGATGCCGAGCGGGACGGCGGTCAGCGCGTCGGCGAAGTTGTGGATCGTGTCGCCCAGCAGCGCCACCGACCCGGTGAGCAGCACGAGCACCAGCTGCGCGACGGCGGTGACGAACAGCGCGGCGAACGACCACACCAGCGCCCGCATCCCGCGCCGGCTGGTTTCGAGGGCGTGGTCGACGCGGTCGGCGCTGTCGTGGCTGTGCGGGGTCAGCGCGTGGCGGACCCGCTGCCGGAAGGAAGCCCGGTGCCCGTGCCCGTGTCCGTGGTGTTCGTCGGCCATGGAAGGAGTCTACCTGCGCAGGCACGCAGATACGCAAATAGTAAGGTAGCCGGCATGCACGCGTCGCTTCCGGACTTCGACATGCCCACCGAAGAGCAGGTCCACCTGGCCGCGGAGTCGTTCCGGCTGCTGGCCGACCCGACCCGGATCAAGGTGCTCTGGGCGCTGCTGCAGGGCGAGTCCTCGGTGGCCTGCCTGGCCGAACTGGCCGGCGCGGCCCCGACGGCGGTCAGCCAGCACCTGGCGAAACTCCGCCTGGCGGGCCTGGTGAAGGGCCGCCGCGAAGGCACGTTCGTCTACTACTCGGCGGCCGACAACCACGTGCGCGGCCTGCTGGCCCAGGCGCTGCACCACGCCGATCACCTGGACCACGACCTCCCGTCCGAGCACGCGCACCGCCCGCGCGTGGAGTGACGGGGACGCAATTCGGCCGGCCGGGTTCGGCCTGTCCGCTATGGGTGAATGGACACTTTCCGGTCAATTCGTGAATGCGGCCGGATTCGTTGGCGTTCCGCGGTTCCACCGGTCTAGGTTCTCTGAACCATGGACACGCGCGTTGCGAATGGCGAAGAGCTACCGACGCTCCAGTTCGCCGAGGTGACTCCTTTTTTGACGATCACCGTGCTGGAGTGCGTCGGCGACGAGCCCGATGTCGCTTTCCGGTCGCTGGCGCGGTTCCTGCGCAAGACCGCGGACGAATGAGGACGTGCGGACTCGGTCCGGATCCGGGCCGAGAGCACGGTCGGCATTCATGACTCCATCGAGGACGTGGGCGTCCTCGGTGAAGTGGGCTTCGACAACCTCTACGGGATCGCCCGTGAGGTGATCCGTCCCCCGGACTGGGCCGACAAGGATTCCGGGTTCGCCGACGTGTCCAACCAGCTGACCATCGCCGTGCGGCGGCGCCGGCTGGTCGCGGTGTGCACCGGCATCACCAGTGACGCCAAGCTCGCGAAATGGATCCAGCGGCAGGCGGCGCCCTTCCGCTATCTTCCGGCCGACGTGCTGACGAACACCTTCCGGGGTGACGGACGGATGCTGTGGACCCGCGGGATGCATCGCCGCCGGACGACCAAGCCGGACAGCAAGGCCGTCGGGGGACTTCGTGTCCAGGACACCCTCAACGCGATCGAAGACAGCACATTCGCCTTGACCGCCGTGAAGGTCGTCTACCTCCCTGATGACGACAAGGCCGTTCTCCGTGACCTTCTCACGGTGTCCGCCGACAAATCGCGCCTGTCCTGGAAGCGGACGTCTTATTTTCCGATGTTCCTCGCGGCGGCCGGGGAAGCTCTCGACCTCCTCGAGAAGGCGTTGGTCGCGGACGACGATCCGCAGCCGCCCTTCGTCGAACTCGCTGTTCGTGAAACAGATCTGAATCGGGTCCGGGGTGCGTTCGACGTCATGGTCGCAGATCCGGATCAGGTCCGTGGGGAACCGGATGCCGACGAAGATCGCGTCGAGCGCGCAGAACTGCTCCGCTCTGCCGTGATCGAAGTGCGGGGTGCGGAAGACTCGGCCACTGCTGAGGTGGATGTCGGATTCGGCGACGCCGTCGCGGGAACGCTCGTGATCAAGCCGGTTGGCGCCGGCGGTTCCGTCAGCCTCGACGTGCGGTACCAGGGCGATCCCTCCGCCGAGCCCATCGCCCGGCAGATCAGGGACGCGGTGGCCGAGGGCGACGTGCTGACCGTGTACTACGAGTCGGGTCACGCGTTCACCGGTCATCAGGTCTTCCGGCAGCCGTTGGTGACCACTCCTTTCCCGAATTTCGCATTCAAGGACTTCGCGGGGTTCGGGGTCAACAAGGAGAAGCCGGCGGTCCGCGGCGACCAGGCGATCCACGACGCCATCGCCCGCCACGGCGACAACTCCCTTTTCGCGTGGGTCGTCCGCGAGTACGCACGGGGCTGGTTGCTCTGCGACGACGGCGCCGGCGAGGTCGCGGACTTCCTCCACCTCGCCGGGGACGGCACGCTGACCGCGGTTCACGTCAAGGCGGCGAGCAACCTCAGGACGAGCCGTCGCATCAGTGCGAAATTCGTCGAACAGCTGCGTGAGCGTTCGGCGACCGGCCGGACCAAGATCGTGATCGTTCAGCCGCATCTCCTGAAAGCCACGCATGACGAGGCACGCGCAGCGGTGGAGGAAGGGCGAACGAACCGGGACACCTGCAGCCTTGCCCTCCTCGACAACCTGTTGCACAGCACCAGGCGAACGGTGACCGCGCTGTGGGACGACCTGACCGTGATCGGCTGCGAACAGTGCCCTAGCTGATCGGCTCCTGCAGCTCGGTCACCCACTCCGCCGGGTCCGCCGGGCAGTCCAGGTACAGCTCCCGCTGCGGCCCGGCCGAGCGGTGGCCGTGGTCGTCGATCCAGCGGACCACCTCCTGCCACGCCGGCAGGACGTCGTCGATCGGGCCGCGGTGGACCAGCGTTGCCGCGCGGGCCGGGGGGAGGTCCGCCACCGCCAGGCCGTTGAGGTCCCCGGTTCCGGCCGACGCCGGGATCGCCGCGTGCACGACAACCTCGTCCTCCGCCCGCTGCTCGTAGTAGCAGGTCAGCCGCCCGGTGGGCGTGACGTCGGCGGCGGGCAGGCGGCGGCCCAGCTCCGCGCACAGCGGGCGGACGACCGGGCCGATCGCCTCCGGCGCGAACCCCGCCGCGATCCCGGTCAGCTCGACCACCCGCATCGCGGGCAGCTCCTTGACCACGACGTCGTGGGCTGGCGGGCGGCCCTCGGCCTCGATCGTCCGCAGCCGGGCCTCGACGCGCGCCAGCCTCGCCGCGTCCTCGGCCAGCGCGGCCGCCAGCTCCGCGCGGCGCAGGGTGAGCATGCCGCGCACCCGCTCGACCGGTACCTCCTCCGCCAGCAGCGTGGCCACCTGGTCGAGGGTGAACCCGAGGTCCTTGAGCGCGACGATCCGGTTGAGCCGCGCCAGCTGGCCCGCGGTGTAGCCGCGGTAGCCGGTCGCCGGGTCGACGCGCGCGGGGCGCAGCAGCCCGATCGCGTCGTAGTGGCGCAGCATCCGCACGGACACCCGGCCGTGGCGCGCGAAGTCGCCGATCGAGAACACCGCCCGATCATTCCCCAGGCGCGGTGAACCCGCCGACGACGCCGGCGGCGAGTTCCGCGAACGTGAGCGCGGTGTCGTCCTCGCGCGCGGGCCCGACAACCTGCAGCCCGACCGGCAGCGCACCCCCGGCCGGCGCGCTCACCGCCGGCAACCCCGGCAGCGACGCCTGCGCGATCCAGAACACCTGGTCGTCGTAGCGGTGCCGGTCCTCGTGCCGGAACGCCGTCGTGAACACCGTCGGGCAGAGAAAGACGTCGACGTCCCGGAAGTACCGGTCCCACGCCGCCGCCAGCGTCGCCCGGCGTCGCTCCTGTTCTTCCGCGCCGGCCGGTACACGACCTTCCTGCGCCGCGAAGAACCACTCGACCTGGAAGCCGAACGCCTCCGCCTGGACGACCGGGTCGACGCCGTCCGGCCAGCCCCGGCGGATCCGGACGCCGGCGCGGGCGAGCGCGTCGACGGCGTCCGACAGGACCTCGCCGACCTCGCCGGTCACCGGGCAGGCCGGGTCGTCGAGCACGACGCCGGCGCGGAAGCCCGCGAGCCGGGACCGGCGGGCCGGCGCGAGCTCCCGCTCACCGGTGACGCTCAGCGCGAGCCGCAGGTCGGCGGCCGAGCGGGCCAGGGGACCGACGGCCGACGGGAACTCCCGGGCGGGCTCGGCGGGCGGCCCGGGCGGCTGGAAACCCCGCAGCGGCACGGTTCCCGGCGTGGGCTTGAGCCCGTAGACGCCGCAGTAGGCCGCCGGGATCCGGATCGAGCCGGCCAGGTCCGAGCCGTACTCCAGAAAGGACAGTCCGGCCGCGAGCGCCGCCGCGGCGCCGCCGCTCGAGCCACCCGGCGTCCGCGCGGGGTCGTGCGGGTTGACCGTCCGCCCGTAGACCGGGTTGACGGTCTGCCCGAAGTCGGCGAGCAGGTGGTGGACGTTCGACTTGCCCACGACGATCGCCCCCGCGTCCCGCAGGCGTTCGACCACCGCCGCGTCCCGGTCCGCGACGCGGTCCGCGAAAGCCGGCTCGCCCCAGGTCGTGGCCATCCCGGCCACGGCGAAGGCGTCCTTGACCGTCATCGGGACGCCGTGCAGCGGCCCGACGTCGGCGCCGCGCGCGACCGCCCGATCGGCCGCCGAAGCGGCTTCCAGCGCGAAGCCGCGCCGGGTCGCGACGACGGCGTTGACGTCGGAGGCGTCGATGCGGGCGAAGAGCTCTTCGGTCAGTTCGCGGGCCGAAAGCGTGCCGCGGCGGATGCCGGCGGCCACCTCGGTGGCGGTGCGGAGGGACGTCATGCGTCCGGACTACGCCCTGACACGGTGTCAGGGTCAACTGTCGAGTCCGGCCGGGCCCGTTCGTCCTCGAGGCAACGGATCGCCTCGACCAAGGAGTGAAATGGACACGATGGACTTGTTCCGGCGCGCGCAGGACGGCTTCGACGCGGTGCTGGCCGCGGTGCGCCCCGGCCAGTGGGAGACGCCTTCGGCGTGCACGGAGTGGTCGGTGCGGGACGTCGCCGGGCACGTCGTCTGGGGTCAGCACCAGCTGCGTGCCTGGGCGACCGGCGAGGACTACGGCGAGACCGCGGGCGCGCCGGGGGCACCGCACCCGGCGGTGCTGGCCGGGCCGGATCCCCTCGCGGCGTGGCGGGCCGCGGCCGTGCCGACGCTGACCGGGGACGAGCTGCGCCGCCCGGTCTCGCTCCCCGGCCTCGGCGAGATCCCTCTCGAGGGCGTCGTCACGCTGCTGATCACCGACCTCGTCGCGCACCGCTGGGACATCGGCTCGGTCCTCGGCCAGGACGTCCGCCTCGAACCGGAGCTGATCGCGGTCGCCTTCGGCTGGGCCCGCGCGCACGTCGTGCGCCGGCCGGGGTTCTTCGGACCGGAGCTCGTCCCGCCCGCGGAAGCGGACGAGCAGACGCGGCTGCTGGCCTTCCTCGGCCGCCGGGCGTGGGCGCCGGTGCCCGCCTGAGGGGTTTCCGCCGCCCGCCGGAGCGGGTAGCCGGAAGGGATCGCCGTCCGGCACGCGGACGGCGCAAGCGTGGCGGAGGGAAAGACCGATGCCGATCGCAGCAGCTCGCCTCACCGCACCCCCGGTGCCGCCGGAGGCGATCCCACCCGATCCCGTGGTCCCGGACCCGGCGACGCCCGGCCCGGGTCCGGACCGGCCGATCCCGGAGCCGGAGAGCACGCCCGTGCCGGACCCCTTGCCGCCGGAGCCGAAGCCGGGTCCCGACCGCCAGTAAATATGAAACTCTGATCGTATGAGTTTCATATGATCTGATACGGTCGAGGCATGACAACAGCACAGACCTACCGGCGGATGGTCAACGCCGGGAACAAGCTCGTCGTGGGGCTGCATCGGCTCGGCGTCGCCTTCGGCCCGATGCAGCTGCTCACCGTCGCGGGACGCCGCACCGGCGTCCCGCGCACGTTCCCCATCGCGGTGGTCCCGATCGACGGTGCCCGCTACATCGTCCAGGCCTATCCGAAGGCGGCCTGGGTCGCGAACGCGCGGGCCGCGGGCGACGTGACGCTCACCCGCGGCCGACGTTCGTCGGCCGCCCGGCTGGCCGAGCTCCCGGTGCCGGAGCGGGGCCCGATCCTGCGCAAGCTGGTCGAGAACAGCCCGGCGAGCGTGGGGAAGCGGTTCGTGACGACCGGCCTCGCGGACGGGGCAACGCCGGACGCGGTCGCCGCGGCGGCGGCCCGCATCGCGGTCTTCCGCGTCGATCCGGCCTGAAAGTCAGCCCGACGGCGTCAGCCGGGTCCTTCCTTCGAGGGCCCGCAGCACCTGCGTGGCGGCGACGCGGGCGGCGGCGCTGGGGCAGATCGTGCGGTCGCCGACCGGCTGGGGCGCGGGGGCGCCGGCGAGCAGCTCGACCAGTGCGACCGCGAGTTCGCGCACCTTGACGTTGAACTGCTGGCTCGCCCGCCGCAGGGTCTGCCACGCCTCGTCGGGGTCGCAGCGGCGCAGGGCGATGACGATGCCCTTGGCCTCCTCCATCGCGGCACGCGACTGCAGGAGGTCGAGCATCTGCCCGGTCCGGTCCGGCCGGGCCGCTTCGGCGACCACCAGCGCCATCGCGGCGAGCCGTTCGTGGCGCCGCAGCACCGTCAGCGTTTCCCGGGTGGCCGGCCGGTCGAGCACCACCGACAGGACGAGGCTGCCTTCGGCGTCCCAGGTGGCGGGCAGGGCGGCGACCCCGCGGACGCGTGACCAGGCCGGGGCGTGCTCGGGGTGGTGTTCGATCAGGCCGCTCAGGGTGAGCGACGGCCAGCGCTCGTCGGTGAAGACGTCGGCGGTGACCACCGGCTCGCCCGTGTGGCCGGCGGTGCGGACCGGGCCGCCGAACCCGTTCAGCTGGGCGGGGACGAAGACCGCCGAGAGCCCGTGGGCGGCCGCCACGTGCAGGGGACCCCCCGGTGGTGCACGGTGATCGCCGCGCCGAGCGCGCCCGGCACGTCGGCGGCGATCCGGACCAGGAGTTCCTCCAGGAGTGCGGTCACCGGCGTCTTGGTTTCGGTCAACGCGAGCCCCCTCCTCGATGCCCTGGAGGCGGGGCCGGGAGCGCCCGGCCCCGCCCCGGGCGGGGTCAGGCCTTGATCTCCTGGCGCTCGCCGGTGCCGGCGATCTCGATGCGCCGCGGCTTCGCCTTCTCGGCGACCGGGATGCGGATGGTCAGCACCCCGGCGTCGTAGTCCGCGGTGATGCGGTCGCTGTCCAGGGTGTCGCCGAGGAACAGCTGGCGGGAGAACACGCCCAGCCGGCGCTCGGAGACCTGCAGCTGGACGTCGTCACCGGTCGGCAGGGGCCGGCGTTCGGCCTTGACGGTGAGGACGTTGCGCTCGACGTCGAGCTCGATGGCGTTCGGGTCGACGCCGGGCAGGTCGAAGCAGACCACGAACTCGTCGCCGGAGCGGTAGGCGTCCATGGGCATCGCGGCCGGCTTCGACCAGGTACCGGCGGCCGCGGTGCCGAACACCTGCTGGGCGAACCGGTCGAAGTCGCGGAACGGGTCGGTGCGCATCAACATCGGGATCCACCTCCTGGGACTCGACGACTCTGGTGTCAACACGCGGTTCTGTTCTAGCATGTCGTCAAAACGATGACAAGAAGCGGGTCGTCGAAAGGATGACGATATGGACGGAACCGATCCCGCCGGCGCGGTGCGCCGGATCCACGACGTCGTCGCGGCCGCCCGCGCCGGCGCGGCGGACCAGAACCAGCTGCTGACCGCGCTGGCCGGCCTGCGGCTGGTGCGCGAGGAGCTCGCCGGCTGGGAACCGGAGCTGATCACGGCGGCGCGGGCGGCCGGGGCCAGCTGGGTGGCGCTGGCGCCCGCGCTGGGGGTCGCGAGCCGCCAGGCCGCGGAGCGGCGGTACCTGCGGCTGCAGCCGTCGCACACGGGGGAGAAGACGGGGGAGGCCAGGGTCGACGCGGAACGCGACCGGCGCGCGGGCGACCGGGCGGTCGCCGACTGGGCGCGGCGCAACTCGGCCATCCTGCGCCAGCTGGCCGGCCGGGTGAGCGCACTGGACGGCCTGGGCCCCGCGGGCCAGGAAAGCGCGGACCGCCTCGGCGCGGCCCTCGGCGACGACGACCCGGCGACGCTGCTGCCGCCGCTGGCCGCGGCCCGGCCGCACCTGAAGGACGCCCACGCGGGACTGGCGGAGCAGCTCGGGGAGATCTCGGAGCACACGGACCGGCTGCGCCGTGACGCGGCGGGGAATCGCCGGGCGCGGGAGTGAGCCGGGGCGTGGCGCATCCGTTGGACCGGCTGCGCCGTGACGCGGCGGGGAATCGCCGGGCGCGGGAGTGAGCCGGGGCGTGGCGCATCCGTTGGACCGGCTGCGCTGTGGCTGCGGCCGGGATCGCCGGGCGCGGGACTGAGCCGGGCGGCCGCCCGGGAGCGCCCGGGTTTGCCCGGCCAACCACCGGGCACTCGCCGCGGGAGCGACCGCGACGGAAGGACGGTGCCGCCATGACCGCCGAACCCCCGGATCCGGACCCGCGCCGGACCCCGGACCTGGAGGCCGGCGGCGGCGTGCCACCGGGCAGCACGCCACCCGACTCCGCCCAGACGTCCGGGCTCTCCCACCCGCAGCCGATGCCGTCGAAGACCATGCCCGTCCTGTGGCTGGTCGTCACCGGCGTGCTCGTGCTGATGGTGGCGGCCATGATCGTCGCGCTCGCCGTCGGGTGGCTGAGTGTCTGAGACGCCGCGAGAGCGGGTACTCGCCCGACATGGACGACACTCCTGACCGGACGGAAACCCGGGCCGAACTGCTGCCCGAAGAGCAGGCCGTCGACAGCGACAACCCCCAGGGGCAGGCCCGCGAAGTCCTGCGCGACTCCGACCGCCGGACCGAGCACCCCGAAGCGACGCTGGGCCGCCGCCGCCCGGAGGACACGGTCTAGTCGCCGCCGCGGAAGTTCTCGTGCGAACCCGGGTGGCCGGGCCGCGCCTTGGCGTCTTCGTCTTCCAGGGGCCCGTCGGGCTCCTTCCGCGGCGGGTCGTCGTCGGGCAGGACGCGGTTTCCGCTCGAGTCCTCTTCGCCGGTTTCGTCGTGGGGCTGGGACATCGTTCCTCCTCGGCTGGCCGATCCTCCCGGGCTACCCGGCGGACACGGCCGTCAACCGCTCCCCGGCCCGCGTCTCGCCGCGCAGCAGCAGCACCGCGACCAGGCCGAGCACGGCCACGACGGCGAAGAAGTAGAAACCCCACGGGTAGGCGACCCCGGCGGTGACCAGCGCGCCGGTCACGAACGGCCCGAGGATCGAGCCGAGCCGCCCGACCGCCGACGTCAGCCCGAGCGCCGTGCCCCGTGCCTGCGCCGGGAACGCCTGCGCGACGTACCCGTAGATCAGCACCTGCGCGGAGAACACGAACACGCCGGTCAGCAGCACGACGGTGTTGAGCAGGACCGCGTTGCCGATGCGCAGGCTCAGCGCCGCCAGCAGCACCGCGCCCGCGCCGAACCAGATCCGCGCGATCGGCCGGATGCCGAACCGGTCGGCGATCGTGCCGGCCAGCAGCAGCCCGAGCACCGCGCCGATGTTGAGCACCAGCAGCAACGTGATCGACGTCGAGATCGGATAGCCGGCCGTCCGCATCAGCTGCGGCAGCCACGTGTTGAGCCCGTAGACCAGCAGCAGGCCCATGAACGACCCGGTCCACACCGCGATGCTGATCCGCCGGAACCGGGGGCCCAGCAGGTCGCGCAGCCCGACGCGCTCGGTGTCTTCGCGAGACGCGAGGTACGCCGCGGATTCGGGCAGCTTCCACCACATCAGCGGCACGGCCAGCAGGCCGACGATCCCGCCGCCGTAGAAGAGCCAGTGCCAGTCGTCCTTCACCGACAGCGCGAGGACCGACGTCAGCACCGCGCCGACGTGGTAGCCGGTCATGGTGAACGTGCTCGCGCTGGCGCGCCGCCGCGCGGGCAGGTTCTCCGACATCACCGTGAGGGCCACCGGCATGCACGCGCCGAGCCCGAGCCCGGCGACGAACCGGAAGATCCCGAACGTCGCGACGTTCGGCGCCAGCGGCGTCAGCAGGGTGAACAGCGAGAACAGCAGCACCGAGCCGATGAGCATGACGCGGCGGCCGAAGCGGTCGGTGAGCGGGCCGAGCCCGGCCGCGCCGACGGCGACGCCGATCAGCGACACGGTGGCGACCAGGGTGGCGCCGGCCGCGGTGAAGCCGAGGTAGCCGCTCTTCAGCAGGGTCGGGATGGTCGCGCCGAGCGCGACCAGGTCGTAGCCCTCGAGCAGGACGGTCAGCCAGCAGAGGACCGCCGTCCACACCGGACGGGGAGACGTCGTCATTGCCGTGCTCCTTAGAAGGGATAGCCCGCGATGTCCGCGCGGACGGTCAGCCACTGGGTTTCGGTGAAGGCCTCGATGTTGGCCTGGGCGCCCCCGAAGCGGGAGCCGTTGCCGGAGTCGCCGACGCCGCCGAACGGGGCGGTGGGCTCGTCGCCGACGGTCTGCTCGTTGATGTGCACCTTGCCCGAGCGGACCTCGTCGGCCAGCGTCATCGCGGTGCCGACGTCGCCGAGGATGCCGACCGAGAGGCCGTACTCGGAGTCGTTGACGATCCGCGCGGCCTCGTCGAGGTCGCGGTAGGCGCGCACCGGGGCGACCGGGCCGAAGATCTCCTCGCGCCAGGCGGGCGTCGCGTCGTCCAGTCCGAAGAGGACGGTCGGCGGGTAGAAGGGTGCGTCCGGTTTCCCGCCTGCCACCACGCGAGCGCCGGCCGCGACACTGCGGTCGACGACGTCGGTGACGTGCGCGAGCTGCCGGTCGTCGATGATCGGGCCGAGCGCGACGTCGCCGGCGGCCGGGTTGCCGACCGGCAGCCGCCGCGCCTTCTCGGCGAGAGCCTCGACGTATTCGTCCACTTGGGACTCGTGGACGAGGTGGCGGCCGGTGGTCATGCAGATCTGGCCCTGGTGCAGGAACGAGCCGAACGCGCCGGCGGACGCCGCCTTGGCGACGTCGGCGCCCGGCAGCACCACGAGCGCGTTGTTCCCGCCGAGTTCCAGGTGCACGCGCTTGAGCGCCCGCGCGGCGGCTTCGCCGACCTTCCGCCCGGCGGCGGTCGAGCCGGTGAACGACACGACCGACACCTCCGGCGCGTCGACCACCGCGGCGCCGACGGCGGCGTCCCCGGGCAGCAGGTGCAGCAGCCCTTCGGGCAGTCCGGCCTCCTCGAAGACGCGCAGGATGCTCACCCCGCCGGACACCGCGGTCCGCAGGTCGGGCTTGAGGAGCACCGCGTTGCCGAGCGCGAGCGCGGGCGCGACCGAGCGGATCGCCAGGATCAGCGGGAAGTTGAACGGCGAGATCACCGAAACCACCCCGGCCGGGACGCGCCGGGCCAGCGACCAGCGCGGTTCGCCGGTGCTCAGCACCTCGCCGCGGGGGTGCGTGGGCAGGGCCGCGGCCTCGAAGCAGATCCCGGCCGCCATCTCCGTCTCGATCCCGGCCTTCGGCCGCGTCGAACCGGCTTCGCGGACGATCCAGTCCTGCACCTCGGCGGCGTGCGCCTCCCACAACGCACCGGCGCGGCGCAGCACCCCGGCGCGCTCGGCGGGCTTGCGCCGCGCCCAGTCGCGCTGGGCCTTCGCCGCTGTCGCGGCGGCCTGCGCGACGTCGTCCGGCGTCGCGATGCCCACGCTGCCCAGGACTTCGCCGGTGGCCGGTTCGACAACCGGGTGGGTCCCGCCGGTACCGCGGACGAAGTCGTCGTCGAGCAAGGTCATGATCACTCCGGGGTGGTCGGTTCGGTGTCGACCTGGATCAGCCTGGGGCCGTCCGGGGTCGTCTTCAGCAGGTCGTGCAGGTCGTCTTCGCCGGTGACGGCGGTGGCCTCGACGCCGTACCCGGCGGCGATGGCGGTGAAATCGAGTCCGGGGATCTCCGTGCCCGGCACGTCCGGCGTCCCGAGCAGCTCGCCGAACCACTTCAGGGCGCCGTAGACGCCGTTGCGCAGGATCACGAACGTCACCGGGACGCGGTAGTGCGCCGCCGTCCACAGCGCGGTGATGCCGTAGTTGGCCGAGCCGTCGCCGATGACGCCGACCACCGGGCGGTCCGGGCTGCCCATCGCCACGCCGACCGCGGCGGGCAGGCCGAACCCGAGGCCGCCGGCGGCGGGGAAGAAGTACGAGCCTTCGCGGCGCAGGTCCAGCTGCCGCCACCACGCCGAGTTCGTCGAAGTCGACTCGACGACATAACGGGTGTCGTCGGCCTGGGTGGCGCGCAGCGCGGCGAACACCTGCTCCGGGTGCAGCGCCGTCGTGCCCGTCCGGGGCTCCGGGTTCGCGGTGTAGCCGCGTTCCGCCGCGCGGGCGGGCACCTTGGCCAGCAACGCTTCGATCACCGGCGCGGGATCGGCGACCAGCGCCTCGCCCATCGGCGCGCGGGCCGCGGCGCCGACGTCGTCGGTCACCTGGATCAGCCGCGTGCCCTCGGGCAGGTACGCGCCGGGGACGTACTGGTGGTAGCGGAACACCGGCGCGCCGAGCACCAGCACGAGGTCGTGCCCGGTCAGCGCGGCCGAAACCGGCGCGATCCCGGCGGGCAGCACCCCGCGGAAGAGCCGGTGCCGGTTGGGGAAGGGCAGCCGGTGCGGCGACGGCGCCACCCAGGTCGGCAGGTCGAGGTGCTCGGCCAGCGCGACAGCCCGGTCGAACAGCCCGGTGGCGTCCAGGTCGCCGCCCAGCACGAGCGCGGGGTTGCGGGCCTGTTCGAGGCGCGCGGCCAGGTCGTCCAGCTGCGTCCCGCTCGGGTTGAGTCCCCTTCGGACGTCCCGGTCGAGCGTGACGGCGGTGTTCGCGTCCAGCTCGGCGCCCCAGTCGTCGTAGGGCACCGACAGGTAGCTCGGCCGCCGGTGCAGCTCGGCTTCGAACACCGCCTGCGCCAGCGACCGCGGGACGTCTTCGGCGCAGCTCGGCTCGCCGGACCAGGCGACCAGGGGCCGCATCAGCTGCGTCGCGTCGACGTTGGCGAGCATCGCCTCCATCCCGATGGCCGCCCGGACCTGCTGGCCGGCGGTGAGCACCAGGGGAGAGCGCGAATAGACGGCGTTGGTCAGCGCGCCCATCGCGTTGCCCGAACCGGCGGCGGCGTGCAGGTTGACCAGCACCGGGCGGCCGGTCACCTGGGCGTAGCCGTCGGCCATCCCGACGACGGCGCCCTCGTGCAGCCCGAGGACGTACCGGAAGCCCTCGGGCAGCCCGGCGAGGAACGGCAGCTCGTTGGAGCCGGGGTTGCCGAAGATCGTGGTCAGGCCACGGCGTTCCAGGAACTCGTGGGCGAGCCGGCGGGCGGTGGGCATGCGCGGGTCCTCTCGGGCGGGTTGGCCCAGACCCTAGGGAGCACCCCCGGTCGTGTTCCAATAAATGTTGGCGCGATCGTTCATAGAGGGGATCGATGATGCGGGACTTCGACCTGAACCTGGTGCGCACGTTCGTGCTGCTCTACGAGACCCGCAGCGTGACCGCGACGGCCGAATCCCTGCACGTCACGCAGCCGACGATCAGCTACAGCCTCCAGAAGCTGCGGCGCCGGTTCTCCGACGAGCTGTTCCGCCGCACCGGCGCCGGGCTGGTGCCCACGACGACCGCCCGGGCGCTCTACGAGCCGCTGCACAGCGCCCTGTCCGCGATCGAGACGGCGGTCAGCGGTGCGTGGTCGTTCTCGCCGTCGAGCGCCCGGGCGGCCTTCACGCTGTGCCTGTCCGACCTCGGCGAGATCTCGCTGCTGCCGCGCCTGATGGCGGCGCTGCCGCTTCGCGCCCCCGGGGTGACGTTGACGGTCCGCCCCCTCGACGTCGACGGCGCGGCCGACCAGCTCGGCCGCGGCGAGATCGACGCGTTCATCGCGTCGTCGCTGATCAGCTCCCAGCGCGTGGCGCGGATCCCGCTGTTCTCCGAGGGCTACCTGGGCATGGTTTCCCGCGACCACCCGCGCCTGGGCGCCGAGGTCGGGTTCGAGGAACTGGCGGCCGAGCGCCACGTGACGGTGTTCGGCCCCACGGGCCACGACGGCCCGCGCCGGGCGCTGGAGGCGTGCGGCCTCCTCGACCGCGTGGTCCTGGAGGTGACCCGCTTCGCGGCCCTGCCGTACCTGGTCCAGGACGGCGAGCTGGTGGCGATGGTCCCGCGCCTGGTGGCGGAGATGTTCGCGGCCGAGCACCGCGTCCGGCTGTTCGAGCTGCCGCTGGAGGTGGAGCCGGCGCAGGTGTCGGTCTACACGCGACACACGCACGCCCGCAGCCCGGCGCAGCACTGGCTGGTGGACTTCATGCGGGAGGTGCTGGGTTAGCCCGCGTCGCAGCGGACGCCGTTGAGGGTGAACCCGATCGGTGCCGGGTTGCCGCGGTCGAAGGCGCCGTTGAAGCCGATCTCGACGGTCGCGCCCGGCGCGAGGGTGAGGTTGTACGAGACGGCGTTCATCGTGACCCGGGACCCGCTCTGGCTGAAGTCGCCGTTCCAGCTGTGGGTGACGCGCTGGCCGGCGGTGAACGTCCAGCCGGCCGTCCACGGCGAGAGCGTCTTGCCGCTTTTGTTGGTGACGGCGACGCCGGCGGTGAACCCGTTGTTCCACTGGTCGGTCACGGAGTAGCGGGCCAGGCACGCCGCCGTTTCGACCGGCGGCGGCGCGGGCGGGGGCTGGGACGGGGCCGATGAAGACGTCGAACTGGCCGTCTGCCGCAGCACCGTCGGGATCGGCGTGGGGCTCGGCGCCGGGGTGCTCGACGTCGTCGTCGGCGGCGGTGTCGTCGCGGGCGCGAGCGGGTCCGACAGCGCGGCCTGCCGCCCCGGCGAGCTCTCGGAGGTGACCGCGATGACCACCAGGCTGCCGACGACCACCAGAGCGCCGGCGATCGCGGACACCCACCGGATCCGCCGTCCGGCCCGCTGCTGGACCGCCGCCGCTTCGCGGGCCCGTTGCTCGAGCCGTTCGCGGTAGCCGTCGCCGGTGTCGTCCTCGCGCGGCCGCGCTTCCGGCGGTGTCCCGCCGAGCGATCGCGGGGTCGCCCCGGTCTCCCGGAGCAGATCGTCGACGGAAATCTCGTCCTCGGGCCGCCGACCGGCGCGCGCCATACCGGAACCTCCAGTCCCTGCGGGCGCTCGAACGCGCTGGCTTGCCCGGCGAATCCTAGGAATCCGGGGCGGTCTTGTAAATGGTGTGCACGCCGCGTGCACCCGGCGTGCACGACACGCTGACGCCGCGGCGATTTCCTGGGTCCGTGGCCGGAACACCCCGGCCGGAGCTCAGGAGGTTTCGATGTCCGACAAGAAGATCATCGCCGTCGTCGGCGCCACCGGTCAGCAGGGCGGCGGCCTGGCCCGCGCGATCCTCGACGACCCGGAGCAGCGGTTCGCGCTGCGCGCCCTCACGCGGAACCCGGACTCCGAGGCCGCGCGGGCACTGGCCGCCCGCGGCGCCGAGGTTGTCGCGGCCGATCTCGACGACGAGGCAAGCCTGACGACGGCCCTTCAAGGCGCGTACGGCGCTTACCTCGTCACCGCGTTCTGGGAGTACAACTCCGTCGAGCGTGAGCAGCAGCAGGCGCGCGCGATGGCCGCGGCCGCGAAGACTGCCGGGCTGAAGCACGCGATCTGGTCGACCCTGCCGGACACCCGGCTGCACCTGCGTGACGACCGCGTGCCGACGCTGCACGGCCGGTACAAGGTCCCGCACTTCGACAGCAAGGCCGAGGCCGAGGCGTTCTTCGTCGACGCTGGCGTGCCGACGACGTTCCTGTCGACCAGTTTCTACTTCGAGGCCTTCCTGGACTTCTTCCGCCCGGTCCGCGGCGACGACGGCGTCCTCGCTCTGCCCCTGCCGATGGCCGACCGGCGGCTGCCGGGCATCGCGGCCGAGGACATCGGGCGGACCGCGTTCGGCGTCTTCACCCGCGGCCCCGAACTCGCGGGCGAGACGATCAGCATCTCCGGCGAGAACCTGACCGGCGAGGAGTACGCGGCGGCGTTCGCGAAGGAGCTCGGAGAGGCCGTCGCGTACCGGCCGATGAGCGTCGAGGACGTGCGCTCGTCGGGTGCGCCCGGCGCCGACGACCTCGCGAACATGTTCTTCTACTACGCCGAGCACGAAAGCGCGTTCGCCGGAGCGCGCGACCCGGAGGCGGTGCGGGAGCTGAACCCGCGGCTGCAGGACTTCGCCACCTGGCTCGCCGAACACCGGGACGCCTTCAAGGGCCTGTGACGCCGGAGGAATAGCCGTCCGTCGCAGCGGGTTGCGCTCTGCGTGACCGATGCGATGCGGTTCGAAGTGCTGGGCCCGGTCCGCGCGTGGCGCGGCGACGTCGAGATCGAGCTGGGCCCGCCCCAGCAGCGGGCGGCGCTGGCGCTGCTGCTCCTGCAGGAGGGCACGCCGCTGTCGCCGGCCCAGCTCGTGTCCGCGCTCTGGGGCGGCGCCGAGCCGCGCGCCGCGGTGGGCATGGTGCGGTCGTACGTGTCCCGCCTGCGGCACGCGGGGGTCGCGATCGAGTCCGTCGGCGGCGGCTACGCGATGCGGGCTCCGGCGCTGGACGTCACGGAGTTCCAGCGCCTAGTGGCCTCGGCCAGGGAAGCCGCCGACGCCGCACCGGCCCTGCGCGCGGCGCTGCGCCTGTGGAAGGGCACGCCGCTGGCCGGGCTCAACGGTTTCGAGGCCGAGCGCGTCCGCCTGACGCAGCTGCGCCTGAGGGCCCGCGAAGACCTGGCGGCGGCCGACATCGCGGCGGGCCGCCACGGCGAGGCGGCGGCGGAGCTGGCGGACCTGATCGCCGAGGAGCCGCTGCGTGAGCGGCCGCGTGAGCTGCAGATGCTGGCCCTGTACCGCTCCGGCCGCCAGGCCGAGGCCCTCGACGTCTTCGCGCGGACGCAGCGCCTGCTCGAGTCCGAGCTGGGCCTGTACCCGGGGCCGGAGCTGCAGGAGATGCAACGCCGGATCCTGGCGGCGGACCCGGCCCTGGCGACGACGTCCCGTCCCTCCCAGCTGCCACCGGAGCTCCCGGAGTTCGTCGGCCGCACGCTCGAAACCGCAGCGCTCATCGACGCGCTGACGCCGTCGGGCGCGTCGGTCCCGGTGATCGGCATCGAAGGTCTGGCGGCGATCGGCAAGACGACCCTGGCGGTCCACCTCGGCCACGTCCTGGCGCCCACGTTCCCGGACGGTCAGCTGTTCCTGGACCTGTCGGCGTCGGCGGACCCGCTGGCCGAGCTCCTGCGCGGCATCGGCGTGGACCCGCCATCGTCGTCGAGCGAGCGCGCGGCGGTCTGGCGAACCCGCACGACGGGCCTGCGGGTCCTGCTGGTCCTCGACGACGCCCGTGACGCCGACGAGGTCCGCCCCCTCCTCCCGGCCGCAGGCGGATCGGCGGTGATCATCACGGCCCGCCAGCGGCTGTACGGCCTGCCGCACGCGACCTGGACCAAACTGGGCGGCCTCCCGCTTGCGGAGTCCCTGGCCCTCCTCACACACGTGATCGGCGCGGACCGCGTCCAAGAGGCGCCGTCGGAGGCCCGCGAACTGGCCGCCCGCACGGCGGGCTTCCCGCAGGTGCTGCAGGCGATCGGAGCGCGCTTGGCCGCCCGCCCGGGCTGGAGCCTCGCCGAGGCCCTGCAGCGCCTGGGCCGTCCCGCCCCAGGATCACCGGTGACACCCCCGGAGTGCGGAGCGATCGAGAAGCCGTACGAGTCGGCTCTGTCCCGCCTGTCCCACGCTCAGGCCGAGGCGTTCCACCGCTTGTCCACCACCCCGGACATCTCCGTCGATTCGGCGTCCTCCGCCCTGGGTCTCACGTGGGGTGACGCGGCTGTGCTGCTGGAGTCCCTGGTGGACGCCCACCTCCTGGACCCCGCCGGCACGGACCGTTACCGATACCCGGAGCCGTTGCGCGTGTTCGCCCAGAGCCGCGCTGAATCGATGCAGAAGGTGTGAAACCGGCCGATCATGCCAGACGTCGGGAGGGTGCTGACCCGGACCCCCCTGAACGAGCCCTGGGGGTGGCCGTATACTCTTTCTTCAGCAGGTCCGAGTGGCGGAATGGCAGACGCGCTAGCTTGAGGTGCTAGTGCCCTTAACGGGCGTGGGGGTTCAAGTCCCCCCTCGGACACACACGTTACCCACACGGGGAGAGGCAGTCACTACGACTGCCTCTTTTTTGTTGTCGTAGACCACCTGCAGGCCCAGGTCGCGGTAGACCTGCGTGATCCTCTCCGGGCTCCGCGAGTTCAGGTGCCTCGCGACGTCGCCGAGCTGGTCGAGCATCGCGTACACCTCAGCTACGTCGACCGCCTGCGTGTCGGGCAGGTGCTTGAGCTCCTCCATCGCCGCCTGCCGCTCAGCCTGTGCGCGCTTCATCGGCTCGACGAAGTTGACGGGGTCTACGCCTGCCTCGATAGCCGCGAGGTGCCGCCGTAGCTTCTCCTCGGCGCCCTTCATCCGCTTCTCCGCGTTGGCTCGACGGCCGTCCACCCGGCCATCCTGCGACCCGGTCAGCAGCCGCACCGTCTCGTCGCGGTTGTCCGCGTCGAAGACCTGACACAACCACTCGTTGATCGGCGGGACTACGACGTCCTCTCGAAGGTTCACCGTCTTCGGGTGCTCGGCCAACGCCGCCGACCCCGGCGCCATCGTCCGTGCGATGCACCGGTAGTAGACGCCCTTCCTGATCGCCGCACCCTGCATCTTCCGGGTACAGATTTCGCAGCGCACCAGCCCCTTCAACAGGTACGTGTGCTTAGTGGCTGCCCGATTCCGTTCGAGCTTGGCAATCCCGGGCAACCCGCCAGCCGCCCGGGACCGACGCATCAGCTGTGCCTGCGTGAACGCCTCGACTGAGACAAGCTCCGGGTGCGCAGGTCGTCGTGACCGAACAACGCGATCCGGCGCTGCCCGCTTGAACCGCACGACGTGCCCGGCGCCGACGTCGTCCGGATTCAGCAGCGTCTCTTGCTTGGTCCAACGCCCGAAGATCGCGTACCCGGTGTACCGGGGATTCTCCAGAATGGATCGAACGGTGCTGCCTTGCCAGCCGTCAGCGAGCCGGTGCCGGTTCTGGTCGGGCCGGCGCTCGGAAGGGCAGGGCACGCCGTCCTCATTGAGCCCCTTGGCGATAGCTCGATCGCCGACCCCTTCCATGTACTCGGCGAATATCCGCTGGACCACCTCGGCGGCCTCGGGATCGATGGCCAGCACGCGCAGCCGGAACCCCTCGGCGGCCTTCCGCGGATTCGGGTGCGGACCGCCATCAACGACGACGTACCCGTAGGGCGCCCGGCCGCCCTGGTGTCGCCCTTCGTTGACAACCTGCGCGTCCATCGCGGCGCGGACGCGAGCCTGGACGTGCTGGCGTTCCGATTCGCTCATCCCACCGAGCACGCTCATGAGCATCTTGTGCGACGGGTTCCGCGCGTCGTACTTCCCGCCAAGCTCCGGCACCCACAGGTCGACGCCGTACGCGGCGAACCGCGGCGCGATGAGCGAGAACTGATTGCCAAACCAACACCGAGTGCCCTCGCCGACTACGACGGCGTTCCACGTTCGCCGCGGATTCTTCAGCTCGGCGAGTAGCCGCGCGGCCTCTGTCCGACGCTCCCAGGGCACCGACCGCGACTGCCCGACGTCGAAGTACTCCGCTACGACCCGGCCGCCCAGCGGCTCGACGAACTTCCGCGCGTTGCCGAACTGCCAGCCGCGAGAAGTCTCCGGGTCCTGGTTGTCCTCTGTCGAGCACCGGCCGTAGACCGCCAGCTCACCGATCCCGTCGTCGACCGGCTCGGCGACCTCAAGGCCCAAGATCTCGTCCAGCGTCGACCACGGGTCGTTGCTGATTTCAGCCGTCACGGTTCCTCCTCTGCCGGTCCGTCCAGCACCGGCACCTCGGTAAGCTCGATCAAAACGGCCAGCAGTCCGCGTGCTACAGCTGGCGTCAGCTCTGGCAATCCCGCAGGTAGGATAACCCGGATCGATCGATCCTCGGATTGAGCGGCGCTCATGAATGACCTTCCTGGCTGGTCGGTTCGCCGCCTTCCCGTGCGCGGTCGATTGCGCTCCTGATTTCAGCCGTCCGGTACCCGCGAACCTGCCGCGTCTCGCCGTCCTCCCCGATCACGCGGTCTCGCGTCGGCCGGCACCCCACCTCGGACATCTGCTGCGCGAACGTCCGCGAGTCGACCTCCAGGACGTCCAGCAACTCGGCAGTCGGCACGAAGGCCCGGCCGTCCGGCCCGAGATCGTCTCCCAAGCACTCAATGAGCGATGCGAGCACCTCGGGCAGTTCGCCAGGCGACTGAGCCGCGTCAGTCGTGTGACCTGCACCGATTGCCTTGACCGCGGCCGCGTGGTCGAGCACCGGCATCGTGTCCTGCCCGGCCGCGTGCCCGGTGAGCGTCCCGGCCGCCTCGCGTAGCGTCCGGCCCTGCTCGCAGATGGTCCGCCAGTCCTCGTTCGGCATGTAGTACGTCCGGACCGTCATGGCCAGCACATCGGCGCCGGCTGACGTGTCGCCGTCCGGCCGCAGGATGCCTACGCCCTTGTGCGAGGGCAATAGCCGGCTGGAGTCGAACCCGCGCGTGTTCATCTGCTCGCCGAGCACGATGTTCGAGTCGCGCCAGTCCATCACCCGCAGCGCGAACCGCGACCCGAGCACCGCCCGCAGCCCGGACGGGATCGTCTTCGAGTCCGGCCGCTGAGTGGCGAGCACGAGCACGATCCCCGCGGCCGGCCCCTTCTTCGCCAGCCACGTCAGCAACTCGCCGACATACTCGCCCGCGGTGAGCTTCTTGCCTTGCACGTCGACAGGCGTGCGATCCTCCAGAGGAACCTGAACCTCATCGATGAAGATTGCCGTGATCGGCATGTTCAGCGCCTTGTCGCGGGACATTTCCGGCGTGACCTTCGATTCCGGACACGTGAGGTCGTCCAGATCGCGCATCCGTCGGAATCGCGTCTGAACCTCGCCGACCAGCTCAATCAGCCAGTCCACAAGCGCCAAAACGTGTTCGGGTTCGTCGCCGGACATGAACCGGTGCGCCACCAGGCCGGCCGCGTCCCAGTCCTTCCCGGCCTTGAAGTCCGCTACGTACAGGCGCACCCAAGCGTCCAAGATAAGCCCGGCCGCCGCGAGCCGGGCGGCGAAGGTCTTGCCCTGCCGAGGAATGGCACCGACCAGCAGGGACGTCCACACCAGCGGCAGGTCAATCCGCCGGTCCCGCGCATCGCGTCCGAACGGGATCGGCCGCCACGCATCCCACTGCGCCACGCCGAGCAGCGGCGTCCGCAACGGCGGTGAGGCGTACGGATCCTCGTCCGCAACCCACATCGACACGCGCCCGGCGTGTCCACCGTTCCCGCGGACCCGTTCGACGATCAACTGGACCTCATCGACGGCGAGCGCCGACGCGAGTGCATCCCGGTTCTTCACCACGTCGGCCGCCTTGCGCGTGGCTGGAAGGTCGACGGTGACCGCCCAGCCGTCGCCGACACGCGTCGCGCGTTCGACGAGCCGCAACACCTCGTCCTTGCCGATCAGCTTCGCGTCCCGGAACGCGTCCACCAGTACCTGCGGGTCCATCGTCCAGGTCAGGGTCCGCGGCCCGGCGAGCGCTGGCTTTCGGCCAGGGCTGCCGTCCTTCTTGCGTCCAAGGATCGCGAGTGCCAGGGATGCCGCCGCACCTCCCATCCACAGAGGATCGGTGCCGTACACAAGATCGACGATGGCGACCGCCACAGCCGTCACGACCACGACGGCACCGGTGACCTTCCACCGGAACAATGTCAGCGCCCGAATCTCGGTGAACTTGTCGGCAAGCTTCTCGGACTCCTCAGCGGCCGTCCGGTAGTCCCGGACGGTGACCCACCCGCGCCACCACCGCACCCCGACGACCAGCCCGCGAACAACCGCGCCGACGTACCGCCACGGCGACTTCACCAGCCCGACGACGGCATCCCTGCCCGCCTGGACGGCCTGAGGCTTGCTCTTCAGCCACAACGGCACACGCGGGGAGTGCCGCCACCACCGGATGAAGCGGTTCGTCTTCGGCTCCCGCCGACGCGGTTGAGGCAACGTGTCGTCCACCAACTCGCCGTCAAACACGGGATCGGCCTTGATCGGCAATGAGTCAGTCATTGCCCACCTCCGACCGCAGCGCCCGCGCCAGCCGGGGTGACAAGCCACGCGAGCAGCCGGTGGCCCGCCGCACCCACGCCGGCGTGATCTCGACGTCCGGCGTCCAGGTCTCCCGAGCGATAGCGAGGTAATCGGCGAACAGCACCCGTCGCCCGGTCTCCTGCTGAACGGGCCGCCGTTCAGCCGCGACCAGCACGGCATCGGTGAGCTTGTCCCGCAGGTCGGTGATCGCCTCGACGGCGACGAACACGACCAGCGGCGGCACCGAGTGCAGCACGATCGCCGCAGCCTCCCCGGCGGCGAAGGAAGTCCAGGTATTCATGACGTAGGTGGCCGCGAGCGTGAACCACTTAGCCCGCCGCACCCACACGCCGGTCCGAACCTGGTATCGCGCGGTCACCTGCTCGGCCCGCAGGATCGCCAGCAGGACGAGCGAGACGGTCGGGTCCAGCACCCACGCGGCCAGCCACGGCAGCGATCCCGGCCGGGTGCCGGCTGACGCGAAACCTTGGACGTTGGTCATCGTGAACGCCAACCCGAGCACGATCCCGGACCAGCACATCCAGTCGACCTGCCGCCGCACCCGCTCGATCCGCAGAGCGACGACGTCCGGATCGGTCTGGTAGGCACGCACCTCCGCGGCTTCGGCCGCATCCTGCGCGAGCCGTTGTGCCCGGTTCATCGCCGACCACCCCGCTTCGACGTGTCGACGGTGGTCACCGTCATGGCACGGGTCAGCGCGTAGGACGCGAATAAGGCCGGCAACCCGAGCACGGCGAACAGCAGCCACGGGCTGCCCGGATGAGCGATCACGACCCACTGAACAGCAACAATCAGCCCGGCGTTGAACAGCACCCGCCCGGCCAGCGACACGAGCCGGGCGCCACTCCGAGCAGCTTCGGCAGCGGCCTTCGCCCGGCGAGCACCGGCCCGCCAGACCCAGAACAGCACGAGCAGCACGCCGACACCGGCGAGGATCTGCGTGGGCGTCACGGTGAGTCCGTTCATCGGGCACCCCGATCGGTCCGTTCGCCGCGCCGCAACCAGAGCGGGTACAGCGCGCGCCGGTCGTCGTCGGTCATCCCGCCCCAGACGCCGACCGTGTCGAGGCCGGCCGTCCGCAACTCCAGCTCCAGGCATTCGTCCCGGACGGGGCACCCGCCGCACAGTCGCTCGGCCAGTTCGCCGTCGCCCCTCGCGTCGGGTGGTCCGTCGTCCGGCGGAGGCCACATGCAGACTCCCTCGCTGGTCACGACCTTGGTCAGGACTTCGGTCGGTACCCAGCGCAGCCGGTCCAGCCGCCAGGCGATCCCGATCAACTGCAGGTCGTCGGCGCTCATGCGGCACCTCCGGTCTGACGCGACGCGAGCAGTCGGGCCAGCTCGGTCGACGACACGCGGAGGCCGGAACGGCAGCGGGTGGCGCGCAGCTCGCGCGTCCGGATTGCCCGGCTGACCGCAGCGCGGGACACGCCGAGCAGCCAGGCCGCTTCTCGAATGGTGTGAAAGGTGATTTGCGAGTTCATGAGAAAGACCAATCTGATGATTTCAAGACTATGTTGTTGATTTCAGCTCTTTGAAGCGCGCGTTTGCCCGACGCGCCGCCGACGAAGTGCTAGGCGAGGTGGTAAAAGCGCGAAGTACCGCTAATCTCGGCGCTGAGGCGGAGCGCGGAGGAATACGTGACGGAGGACTGGGCGGCAGTCGCCAAGGCCATCAACATGCGCGTGAACGAACTCGGCTGGCGACAACGCGAGCTGGCCGAGCGATCGCACGTGTCGCAGGCGATCGTGCGCGAGCTCCAGCACCACACGGTCGAGCGCCGCCGGAGCGCGCGCACGCTCGAAGCGCTGTCGACGACGCTGGGCTGGCACCCGCAGCATCTGTTGGCCGTGCTGCAAAACCGCACACCGCCGCACCCGGACGAGCCGGCCGACGACGGCCACGAGCTGTGGTCCCGGCTGGACGCGCTGGAACAGCGCCTGGCCGAGATCACCGACCGGCTGGAGGACGTTCAAACGAGCCTCGCGACCGTGGTCGAGCACGTGAAGCCGAAGCGTTAGCGGAGGGCAATTCGGGCTGGTGAACCAGGTGATTTCCATACCTAGAATTCAAGGCCGAAACGACGTCCGATCCCATGCACAACCAGTGCAGAAGCAGTGCGCAACCACTGCATATCCGCTGCACAAGAGCGCTTTGGGGCGGCAATGAGTGGAGTGGGCGGCTGGACCGGACGGTCAGCGTCAGCGCTGCAATCCGCGTTGCGGCTGAGCAATGAGAAATTCGCCGAGAAACTCGGAATCGGCGCACGTACGGTCGCGTCCTGGCGCCAGAAGCCGGACCTTCGCCCGCAGTCAGAGATGCAACAGGTCCTCGACACCGCGTATGAGCGAGCGTCGGACGCCGAGCGAGCCCGCTTCGCGGAGCTGACCGGCGACGGGCCGGCCGCCCACACCAGGCCGGACACGAAGGAAGCCGATCGACGACTGGCCGCGGATCCCCACATCGGCGCAGCTCTCGAATGGCTCGACCAGCACGCCTACCGGAGTCCTGGCGCTGCACGCCGCGCCGTAGCCGAGCAGGCTGCGCGCGTCGACGCGCAGGAGGCCTACGCTCGGGCCACGCGCCGCGCGTGGGTCGACCAGCGCGCCGTGACCGACGCGCTCGCCGAGTACTACGGCCGGCACCATGGTGACCACGGCTTGTACGCCGGAAGCTGCGGTGACCAGGCCGTGAACACCAGCATCCTGACCTGCGCTGATTGGCTCGACCTGGCTTGCGAACTACGCCCGCCGCACGACGGGCTCACGATCGCGAGCGCCCGGCCAGACCCGCGGGAAGTCCTGGACGAGCACGCGACGAAGGCAGCGGTCAACCGGCTCGCTGAGACGGTAGCCATGAACACCCGGCTCATGAATGCGCCGCTTTACCGACTGCTGAGCACGGACATCCATGAACGCCACCTCGGCGGGACGTTTGGCGTGGACCACTTCGTCCACTACGCCCTGACGATGGACCTGCTCGAAGGCGAGCTGCTCGACGCGCTCGCGACTGGCGACACGACGTCGCTGCCCCTGCGTGATCGCTACCTCCCAGACGTCGGCGCCATCTTGGACGTCGGCGGCCGACTCTGCGCAGGCGGAGCCCTCGCGTTGACGGCCATCGCTCGGCCGGCCGACCCGTACCGCGGCGAAGCGGACTACGTGCTCTTGGTCCAGGAACGCTCCGGCCACGTACTCAACGCCACGCGCCGGCTCGCCGTCATCCCGAAGGGCTTCCACCAGCCACTCACCGACGTACGGCGAGAAACCCAGATCGGCGCCACCTTGCGACGCGAGATGGAAGAGGAGCTGTTCGGCCGGCCGGACGCTGACAACACCGTCGCCGACACCCTGACCGCGGACCCGATGCACCCGACCAGGCTCACGGAGCCGATGCGCTGGCTCCTCGCCGAGCCCGACCGCCTACGGATGGAGTGCACCGGCTTCGGCCTCAACCTCGTCAGCGGCAACTACGAGTTCGCCAGTCTCATCGTCATCGACGACGAAGAATTCTGGACACGCTACGGCGGAGTGGTCGAAGCAAACTGGGAATCCGCGACTCTTCGTCAGTATTCGACTACCGACGCGGAACTCGTCACCGAGTTGTTGGGTGATGTAGCGTGGAGCAACGAAGGACTGTTCGCCATGACGCAAGGACTCCGCCGCCTTGCGGAAATCGGCGGAGAGCGCGTGAAACTGCCCGCGATCGAATGGGAGATAGGCCAGTGAGCGACGGTTGGACCGCCGGCAACGCCAACGAGGACGCGGCCGACACGCGCGGCTGGTTGGTCGGTCACTTCATCGACCCATCGCAGGGCGTCCGAGCCTCCAAAGACGTCGAAGTCAAGTGGGCCAACCACCCTGCGGGTGACAAGCGTCCCGAGTGGACGTCCGATGACCAGCGAACCACGCTCGTGATGCTGATCTCCGGCGAGTTCCGAGTGGATGTCACCGGCGGCGGCAAGACTATGACGCGCCAGGGCGATTACGTGATGTGGGGCCCAGGGGTTGACCATTCTTGGGAAGCGTTGGCGGATTCGGTTGTCCTGACGGTTCGCTGGCCCTCAGCAACCTAATTCGACGGCGGGAATCTTCACTCGATCACCGCCAATCTCGGCGAGTCGACGTAACCCCTGGACAAATGCAAACAGTCCTTCGTTGCTCCAGCTCTCGTCACCGATCAGTTCGGTGACCAAGTCGCCGTCGAGCGTCGAATACTGCTGGAGCCCGGTTGCCTCCCAGTTCGCCACAACGTCGCCACCGAACTGAGGCCAGAACTCTTCATCCTCGATCACGACCAGGCCGGCGAACTCGTAGTTCCCGCTGACCAGGTTGAGCCCGAACCCCGTGCACTCCAGCCGCAGACGGCCGGGCTGCTCGGTCAGCCACCGCATCGGAGCGGACAGCCTGGTCGGATGCATCGGATCGGCCACCCTGCGTTCTCCGGCGGACCGATCGACGTCCGTCCTGCCGAACAGCTCCTCCTCGAGCTCACGGCGTAGGGTGACGCCGATGCGGGCGTCTGCTCGCCGGTCCGCGAGCGGCCCATGAAAGCTCTTCGGGATCACCGACAGCCGGTCGGCCGTGTTCACGACCTGCGCGGACCTTTGCTGAACCAGCAGTACGAAGTCGGCTTCACCACGGAACGGGTCCGCCGGCCGCGCGATCGCTGTCAACGCGAGCACGCCACCCGCGCAGAGCCGCCCGGGCAGGTCGAGTACTGCGGCCACGTCAGGTAGCTGACGATCCCGGAGCGGCATGTGTCCTGGACGCGCGGCACGACCGCTCGCCAAGTAATCGATCAACTCGCGTTCCAGCAGGTCAACGCCAAGCGCGTACTCGACAAACGACGCGATCCCGACCCTCGCCCGCAGTGCGCCGGGCTGCGGGTCGACGTCGAGCAGCCGGTACAGGGGAACGTCGGTGATCCGTGTGTCGGACGCTGCCGCGTCCGCGAGACGCTGTACCGCCGCTCGTTCGTCAACCGCCGCCGGTGGCCGCGCGTCGCCGCCCTCGAAGGTGGTCTGCTCGCCCGTGGCCGTCAGCGAGCAGGCGAGGTCCAGCCACGCCGCCCGGGTAAGGACGCTGGTGGTCACTTCCACCTGCCCACAGCGCGCGGTGTACGGCCGGTGGTCGCTGGTCGGCGGCGCGTAATAGTCAGCCAGGGCATCTGCGATGACGCTTCGCGGCGGATTCGGCCGGTACCGAGTTGGGGTGGCTGCGCTCGCGTACACCTGTTCACGGGCTCGCCCCAGCGGCCACCCGGCGTGCCGATCGAGCCACGTGAACACCGGCTCGAACGAGTCGTCCGGGCTGAACTCCCGCGTGCCTGCGCTCGGACCGATCAGGGCTTGCAGCTCGTCTCGTGAACGACCGAGCACGCTCGCGAGCTTCGGCCAGAGGTAGGGGAGTGGCACGTAGTCGCCGGCCTCCCAGCGAGCAACGGTCGACCGGTCGACGTGCAGCACGTCCGCCAGACCCTCTTGGGTGAAGCCAGCGACCTTGCGAGCTGAGATCAGCCCATCGCGACGTCGCCCTATAGGCATGACCGACCTCCAACCCTGCTCGACCAGAACAATGTAGCAGCAGTAACTGCAGCTCAGACCAGCTACTGCGACGTTCACGCCACACAACTGCCGCATCATTGCTCTGGTCGTCGAATCTGACTCCCGCTTGACTGATTTCATCAGTCGCGAGGTCGAAGGGAGGGGACGTGACAGGCACTAGCTGCAGGTCGCTGCACTCAGCGCACTACATCAGCTGGTACCGGTGCGTGCTCGACGGCCTGACGCACGCGGTTACGGACGAGGAGTTCCTGCGAGGCATCCGCCTCCAGCAAGGCCGGTACCACTCTCTCTGCGGCCACGAAGTGCTGATTCACTCCTGCCTGGCACCGGCCGACCGTTCATGTCCGACGTGTCGTGAACTCGTGAACGCCTCAGCGCGCGTCGCGGTGAGGCGACGATGACGCGGATCTCGCCCCCTTCGCGTACGGACCTCGACGCGCTGTTGCTGCAGCCGGTCCGCCTGTTCATCGCCTGCCTGCTGGCCGACACCAGCTGGCGTTCGCAACTGGCCGTCCAGCAGGCTCTGGGGCTCCCCACGCCCGACCTGGACCTGCACATCGAGTTCCTGCGCGCGGCCGGCTATCTCCAGTGCCGTGCCGAACCCCGCGAACTCCGCCTGACCCCGCTCGGCTTGGACCGGCTGATAGAGCACATCGGCGCATTGAAAACGGTCGCAGCGACAGCCGGCGCCTTGGTCGCGGAGGCGCGAGCTGCGGTTCCCGCCAAGGGGCCGCCCTGACAGCAGGCCACCCAACCGCCGTCGTCAATCCGCAGCCACCTGCGCGTGCCTGCCACCAACAGCCCTCAGCAAGGACCCGAAGATGCCCAAGCCGATCATCCGTCCGCCCGCGACTGTGGCCGTCAGCAGCAGCCTGCGCGACGCGCGTAAGCGCCGTGGCATCGGCCTGCGGAGGCTGGCCGAGAAGATCGGCGTTCATCCCGCGACGCTGTCGGCGTGGGAGCTGGGCATCAAAGTCGCGCCGGCGACGGCCGTTGCCTGGATCCTCGGGTACCTCCGGGTCGAGTCGGCCGAGTACGACCGGGTGATGGCGCTCGCCCCGAACGCCGGCGCCGCGAGCCTGGTCGACCAGTCTGATCCGCAGCTAGGGCACCTGCTGTGGACGTACGAACAGCTCTCCAGCCGCGTCGTGGAGTGGGCGTCGTCGGGCATTCCCGACCTTCTCCAGACGCGGGCGTATGCCGAACGAGTGCTCGACAAGGCCGTGGTAGAGGACGACCGCAGGAGCATGGAGCAGCTGAGCCGCCAAGCCCGCCAGCAGGCACTGGATCGAGGGGACCGGCGCTACCTGTTCCTTATCGGTGACCAGGCACTACACGGCATGGACGACCTGCATAACGAGCAGATCGAGCACCTTCACGCGGCGGCGCAGCTCAAGCACGTGACTGTCCGGATCGTGCCGTCAACGGAGACCGCGCTGAAGTCGATCGGCGCCTTCACGCTCTTCGAGGATCGATCCGATCCGATCGCCGTGGTGCTCAGGCACCCCTACTGCAACACCTACCTGACCGACCGCAAGATCCTGAGCCGCTACCACGACACGGCAAGGGCCCTGCTGCGGCGCGCGTTCGACGAGCAGGCAAGCACGTCCGCCCTGGCCGCACCTGCGCTGATTCGAGCGACGCGGTGACGGCGGCAATCTACATCGACCCGCTTACGATCCTCCCGGTGATCGAAGGTGAGTGGCATCGAACCCGGTTGACAAAGATCCCGACACCCGGGCAGGTCATCACGATGCTCTGCGGAGCCTCCGGCGCCGCGGTGTTCGAGCTGTCCGACGAACGCCGACGGCGCGAGATCCACCGGCAGTGCGAACGCTGCGATGTCATCTATCGACGTGAGCGAGGGATCCCGCTTCGGCAAGAGCGGATCGGTCCGCCCTAAGCACTCGCCTCGTCCATTCGACTCGCTGTGACTGGTGCAGGGAGGGGGACCCGGAGTTGCGTCTTTGCGGCAGTCTGGGACAGCTGTGACGGGCCCGTCGGGGCCCTGTCCCAGCCGTCCCGGGCAATGTTTTAGCAGGTAGACCGTCGGTCGAGGCGTCACAACCTGAGTGGCGGAGTGTTGTCATCCGCGACGGGGTGTGACAGTCAGTTACGTGACATGGAGGTCGCTGCAGGCGTCGCCGTCGGTGCGCCCCGCCGCGCCCGGCTCGTCGCAGGACCTGCCGCCGCCGAGCGGCTGAGTCGAGCGTTCAGGGTTGACTGCCGAGTCGGCCGCGGAATGTGATCGTGCGGTGCCAGGCGAAGTATGGCTCGGACTCCGGCCCGTGTGCTTCGCAGCGTCGACTGGACAGTAGTTCTATGCGCGTTTTCAGGCTCCCGGCCGGGAGTCCGTCGACCTCGACGGTCCGGATGTGGCCGGTGCTGTCGACTGTGACCCAGCCCGACTCGTAGAGGATGTCGCATCCGAAGCTGCATGCGAGCATCGCTACGTCGCGCAGGTTCCGACGCTCGGCGTCGGTGCAGGCTGCGCGCTTCTTCACGTGCGCGGCGACAAGGAACCGAACCGGAAACTCGTCGCCGCACAACGCGCACGTCGCGCTGTCGCGGCCATCCGCGAGCAGCCGGCGGAGTCGTGTCTGTTCGGTCCGGACCTTAACCTGAGCGAGCGCGTCGAGCTCGCCGAAGTGGATGTCACCCGGGTCGGGTTCGACCGCCGAGCTTTCCAGCGTCACCATCGCAGGCGACGAGCTGACGCCAGCGTGCGGCAGAGTTGCCAGCACTGCCCCGACGAAAGCGCTTCGGTGACCGAGTTCGTTGACCGAAACATGGACCGAGCCCCGTTCAGCGAGCAAGTCGAGCCCATCCTGTACGTCGGCGACGGCGACCGGCTGCCCTTCCGGCGACCGGTCGGTAGCCACCAGCACGAATCCGTCCTCGATCTTGAGCACCCTGTTCTGTCGACCGGCGACGGTCCGGATCGTCTCGCCAGTGAGATCTCGGAGCAGTTCGCCTGCCTGTGGCAGCTCCGCGATCGAGGCCGGTTTGGCGGGTGCCGCGAGATCTGCCGCGAGTCGTGCAGCATCGTCTGGGCCGTAACCCGGAACATCCAGGTGCAGCTCGATTCGCTTCCGGTTGTTCCCTTCCTTCGCAGCACCGTCCGGCAGACCGACCCGCCCTTGCGCCCGCGTGATCTGCAGCCGCACCTCGTTGATGTCGCGCTCCGCGGCCAACTGGATCGGACTTGGGACGATGCTGCGGGCTTCCTCCGACAAGTGGGCGGTCCGCGCAGACGCCACCAGGCCGGAGACCAGTACCGCGCGTCGGTCGCGAAGTCGACCAAGCAGCAACGTCAACGCGGGCACATACTGGTCGTTACGTGGCCGCGGTCCGGTCGCCCGGCCGCCGGCGCTCTCCAGCACCAAATTCAGGTGCTCGCCACCAGCAATCACCGAGAACTCCGCATTCAATTCAATACCCTCATCGTCACGCGCGTACACCGCATCAGCCTCCCAGACCAATCCGGTCACCGATCGACGGGAGTTCCTCTGTATCAGCTGGGCCGCAGCCGCGGCGCCCACCAGGCTGGGCGCACTACGCGCTGGCGTGCCCAGCTCGGCTATGACCCGCTGCGAGGACATGTTCAAGGACTTCGCCAGTTTCCAGATTCCCGGCGTCGCACGCTTTATTGACCTGCAGTTTTGGGGGAGCTCGTCCATGTTACCCAGCGTGTGGCTCGGTTAGCCGGGTGCATCGAGGTGTCGCGCCACCCAACTGGAAAGAGCCTGGCGGGACGTGACAAAAAGTGGTCAAGTTGTGGACGTCCTTCCCGAGGTCGATCAGCTCTTCGGCTGTGTCCGGCGGCAGCAAAAGTCGGCCGGGTGCGGATCGGAGTGAGGAGCGGTTCGCGCTGACCGGGGAGCTGCGGAAGATCCAGGCCAACGTCGCTGGCTCAGTGTCGAGTCCGCGAACACAAAGAGCGAGGTCACGGGGCTCTCGAAGGCGCTCCTGATCGGCTGCGGAGAAGCGATATGCACCTGTGATCAAAGTTCACTTCTGGATTATGTAACTATGTCACCTGAACTAACGATTGACTGTTCACGCGTGGCCGCGCACCGCTGCTCAGGTGATCCAAGGGGGACTTCGCTGCATTTATCGAACAGGCTTTCGATGACCCTTCCATCTCGAAACGATGCAGGCAGGTTACTGTGCACATGATTCCGGAATCGGTGCACTCCGGTGCCAGTCGGGCAGAGCAGGAGATCTTCTTCCAGCTGGCCACACTCGAAGTGGCCGGGTGGGAGTATGCCCTGCACAGCACCAACCTGCCCGAGCACGACCGCAAGCGGGTCTGCGAGATCGACTTCCTGCTGCTGGGCGAACGCGGCTTGCTGGTGCTGGAAGCCAAGGGAGGCGAGATCCTCCTGAAGAAAGACGTGTGGCACACGCGCGACCTCAAGGGTAACCGGCACCGGCTCAAGGAGAGCCCGCTCGACCAGGCGCAGACTAGTATGTTCGCCTTGGCGAAAGTCCTCCGCCGCATCACCGCCGACCCGGAGCTGGTCGAGCGCACGGTGTTCGGATACGGAGTCGTTTTCCCAGACAGCGAGTTCGACGCGGTCAGCGTGGAGTGGACCCCGGAAATGGTGATCAACTCGATTCGCCTGGCATCCGAGGGGTGGACGGACTGTCTCGACCGGTTGGGCGCATTCTGGGAGGGAAAGCCGGGCAACCGTGGTCCTCTGTCCGCCGATGACGTCGAGCGCTACCTCAACGTCCTCCGCCCCGACTTCGACCGTGTGCTGTCCTTGCGCCGTCTCGACGACATGGTGGAGAAAGAACTCGTTGCCCTGACCAGGGGCCAGTACAAGGCACTTGACCAGCACAGAAGGAATCCGCGACTGGTGTTCGAGGGCGGTGCCGGCACGGGCAAGACGATGCTGGCGGTGGAGATGTGCCGACGGGCCCGGGACTCCGGCGAACGCATTCTGCTGACCTGCCACAGCCACGTCCTGGCAGCCTTCATCCGTTCGCAGCAGGACTTGGACGGCATTACTGCAGTCCCGTTCGACGAGGTGTCGACCTTCGGTGCGGACACCTTTGACATGGTCGTGGTGGACGAGGCGCAGGATGTCATAAATGGGCACGGCCTCGACGTGCTGGACAGTGTGCTGTCCGGCGGATTGGCCGACGGTCGCTGGGCCTTCTTCCTCGACTCCAACAACCAGCGAGGACTGGTCGGTCGCTACGAGGACCAAGCAAAAGTCAGGCTGGACTCGCACCGTCCGACCTTCGTCGACCTGATGGACAACTGCCGGAACACCATCGAAATCGTCCGCGCAACCCAGGAGCGGACAGGTGCCGACCTGGGGGTGACCGAGGCCGGTCACGGCCGTGAGGTCGTGGTGGTCGAGGACGACCGCGACAAGGCAATCATCGCAGTGTCTGCGGCGTTGGCCGAGCTCGAGGAGCACGGCGTGCCGCTCGAGCAGGTCGTGCTGCTGTCACCGCACGACCTGGCCGCATCGATCTTCGTCGACCTGCCCGCGGAGTGGCTTGAGCGGGTCGACGTGCTGGACCTGATGCGCATGCGCCGTCCTGGCCGTGGCCGCGTCGGGTTCGCGCAGGTCGCCGACTTCAAGGGGCTGGAGAGCCGGTACGCCTTCCTGGAGGTCGACGCCGCGGCGGACGAGCAGGCAGCACGCGCCCAGTTGTACGTGGGCATGACCCGCGCCAAGGCCGCGCTCTGGGTGGTCAAACCGGGCGCATCGGGGGCAGATCAGTGACAAGGTCGCACACCACCGGCTTCCCGGACCGTGACCGGGTGATCGACTATCTACATGACCAACTGGTCGGTCCGGTCGACGGCGAGGACGAGGTCCTGTACGAGCGGGCTCCGCAGCACCGGTACCTGACCGCCGTGCTGTACCCGATGTCGCTTACCCCGCCCTCCGCCGATGTGAGCTTCCCGGCCGATGATGCCGAGGAAGTCGACGATCAAGCCGGGGCATTACCCGACGACGACGAGAACCCCATCACGCTGGCGGGACAAAGTCGGCCGAGTTCGGCCGGCATCAGCTTTATGACCGCGGAGCGGTCCGCCATTGTGGTGCAGTTGCGAGCTGGGCGATACCGGGCCACCTCGGACGACGAGTGGCAACGCGAACCGCTGGACCTTGTGGGGGAAGAAGGTCTGCGGTTCGAGCCTCCACCCTCCGGGGCGAGCCAGCGGAAGGAGGTCTGGAACGAGGCGGCCAGCGTCGAGGTCATCTGGCGCTGGCACCCCGACGGCGTGATCGTCACCGTCGTCTTGGTCAACCGCAAGGTGCAAGAGGAGCGGCGGGCGGTGAACCCGGAGGACTGCATCTTCCAGGTCGACCTGCGCTGCTCAGCCGCGGAGGGCACCCTCATCCGCTATCCGGCACAGGCACGGGCGCACAGCGACGAAGAGGCGGAAGAACTCGAACTCCAGTACCGCGACGTGCCGGTGTACGCCGTCGGCCACGGGACGGCCGCCCGCTGGGACACGACCGGAGACCAGCCCTCGTGGGTCGGCACGTCGTTCCTTCCCATGCACGTCGTGCCCGACGTCGACTTCAGCCTCCCCGGCGTGGCCGAGGCCGTCCGCCTGAACCGCCTAGCTGCGATCGCCACCGATCCTGAACCCGTGTTCGCGGCCCTGACCGGCTTCGTCGACCGGTACTCGGACTGGATCGCGAAGACCTGGGACGCCGCATTGGCGAACCTTGACGAGCGACTCCACTCCGCCGCTCAGCGATTGCGCGTCCGTGCCACAAGTGCCAGGGACCGCATGCTGGGCGGTCTCGAATTCCTGCGCAAGGACCAAGACGCACTCAAGGCGTTCGCGCTGGCCAACCGGGTGATGGTCATGCAGATGGCGCACAGCCGGCCGCATCTCGGTGGCACCCCGCACGCTCCCTCGGAAGCACCGGACCCGGTAGTCGACTACGACTCGCTCGACTACGCCTGGCGACCGTTCCAGCTCGGTTTCCTGTTGATGACGGTGAAGGGCGTAGTCCAAGAGGGTGAAGACCGGGACTTGGTTGACCTGATCTGGTTCCCCACTGGTGGCGGCAAGACCGAGGCTTACCTCGGGCTCGCCGCGTTCACCATCCTCCACCGGCGGCTGACCAGGGGTGACGCGGGAGCGGGTACGACGGTCATCACCAGGTACACCCTGCGTCTGCTCACCAGCCAGCAGTTTCAGCGCGCCGCGACCATGATCGCCGCCTGCGAGCGGGTGCGCCAGGACAACCTCGAGTACCGGGGGCAGCTCGGCAGCCGCGCCGTGTCGATCGGCCTCTGGGTCGGCGGTGAGAACAGCCCCAACAGCTTCGCGGAGGCCCGCCGCCTGCTCGCACGGCTGCGTGACGGCGGCGCGAGCGACCAAGGCTTCCAAATCGAGTCCTGTCCGTGGTGTGGTACCAGGGTCATGCCCGGTGGCCCGGACGACGAGCAACGGTGGGGCATCTCTGCGACCAATAACTCCTTCCGCGTGCGGTGTGTGAACGACAAATGTCCTTTTCGCACCGAGCTGCCCATGTCGTCCGTGGACGAAGACCTCTACCTGAACCCGCCCACCATGCTGGTCGGCACGGTCGACAAGTTCGCCCGCACGGTCTGGAAAGAGGACACTGGCGTCTTCTTCGGCGCGGGTCCCCACCCGGGTCCGTCACTGATCATCCAAGATGAGTTCCACCTCATCTCCGGTCCGCTCGGGACTATAGTCGGCCTCTACGAAGCGGCTTTCGACGTGCTGATGGAGCATCGCGGTAACAAGCCCAAGATTGTCGCCGCCACAGCTACCATCCGCCGGGCCGATGAGCAGACCAGGGGTGTCTTCGGGCGGCCTGTTGCGCTGTTCCCGCCGGCGGGTGTCGACGCGGCCGACTCGTACTTCGTGAGCACAGACCGCGATCGACCCGGCCGTGCCTACATGGGGGTTATGCCCCAGGGGCACACGCCGCTTACCGCGCTCATCCACGTGGCTGCAGCGCAGTTGCAGGCACCGCTCGAAGTCGAACTGACGCCCGCGGCCAAGGATGCATACTCGACTCTCGTCGTCTACCACAACAGCCTCCGCGAGCTGGGCAAGACGATCAACCTCGCCTCTGACGACATTCCGTCGCGTTTGAAGGTAATCGCCCAGGCCGAGGATCACGTGCGGCACCTCGACGACGACAACGTGGTCGAGCTGACCAGCAACGTGGCGTCAGCTCAGATCCCACAACGCCTGGACCGGCTCAAGAAACCGCACGACGATCCGGATGGTGTCGCCTTCCTTGCCAGCACCAATATGATCTCCGTGGGCGTCGACGTCGGCCGTCTCGGCGTCATGACCGTCGTTGGACAGCCGAAGACGACCGCCGAATACATCCAGGCCACCAGCCGTGTGGGCCGGAGCGCAGACCGCCCCGGCATCGTCGTAACGGTGTACTCACCGTCCAAGCCGCGAGACCGGTCGCACTACGAGTCGTTCACTCCCTATCACGCGAGCCTTTACCGCTCAGTGGAGCCGAGTTCGGTGACTCCGTTCTCGGTACCGGCGCGTCTGCGCGCCCTTCACGCAGACTTGGTCGTGCTGGTGCGCCACGCGCTTGGTCTCGCGAGTGATCCGGATGCCGCGTCGTTCGACCCCAGCGACGAACGCTTCGCCATGCTGGTCGAGAGGTTCCTCGGCCGAGTCAAACGAGCTGACGCGACTGAACTGAAGCGGGTCAAGACCCACCTCAGCGACCTCGTCGAGACGTGGGTAAAGCGCGCGGTGGATGCGGAGCCTGCCGGTGGTCTGCGCTACAGCCAGGGCGGCCGAGAGCGCCCGAGGCTGCTCAAGCGGTTTACCGACCGAGGCGACGGCTGGGCCACGCTCGACTCGATGCGCAGTGTCGACGTGGAGGTCCAAGTCGAGGTGAAGGGGTCTAGGAAGTGACGGTCCGCAAGGTTCGGCGTTCGCAGATCATTAGCCCTTTCGGCCCTGGAGCGATCATCGACCTTGTCGGCGAGTCGTTCGTGGTCGAGGATGCAGGGAAGTGGCGCGGCCCGCACGTGCCCATCGATTTCCCACGCCTGGCCGCCTACCTGAAGGTGGATTCGCTCGCGGCGCCCTCACCCCGCTGGCCCATCCCTTACTACCGCTTCCCCCAGTGGCTGTTCTGCCCAGGCTGTCGGCGCATGAGCCGGTGGTCGTACAGGAAAGAGATCGCCAACACTGCCCCGTCCTGCGAACACTGCCCCGGTCGCAAGCAGCTCGTCCCAATGCGGTTTGTTGCGGTGTGCGCCAACGGGCACCTGTCGGACGTGGACTGGGCCCGCTGGGCCCACTCCGAAATTCGCCGGAATCGGAATCAGAACCAGTGCCAACGGCCGGACCTGAAATTCCTGAATAAGACCGGCGTCGGTGGTGGCCTCAACTCGCTCGTTGTGCGCTGCGGAACGTGCGACGGCGAGAGGTCCTTGGACGGATTGACCACCAGAATCGGACTGAGGCAGATTGGCGGCAAATGCTCTGGCAGGCAGCCGTGGCAGGACCCGAGGGACGCCTCGGCCTGCTCCGAGCAAATGGTTGCGATGCAGCGTGGGGCGTCGAGCGTGTACTTCCCAACAGTGGAGAGTGCAATCGATATTCCGCCGGAGTCTGCGTGGAGCACGATCAGCGACCCGTTGGCGGCACTAAAAAGGAGCGACGAGTTCAAGTTCCTGGTCAGCCAACCTGGCTACAAGCTGGCCAAACAGATGATCGAGGTAGCGGCTGACCAATACGGGCTCTCCGTCACCGAGGTTGAGGCGACACTGGCTCGTGAAGCGGGCGATCCGCGCACTCCCGTCGACGGTGGCCCCGAGAACATCCGTCCGGACGAGTGGGCGGCCCTGATCAACCCCCAAGCGGACCACGACCACCGGGATCGCTTCATCTCGCGCCGAGCCGATCGACCGCTGGGCGCTACCGGAGGGACGGCGAGCGGCTGGCGGAAACTGATTGCAGACGTCGTACTGGTCGACCGCCTGCGCGAAGTTCGGGTGCTGACGCACTTCGAGCGCCACACGATGCAGGAAAAGGTGCCGTCGAACTTGAGTGTCGACGGCGACTTCCTGCCGGCGATCGAGGTTTTCGGGGAGGGTTTCTTCATCAGGTTCGACGAAGAAGCACTCGTTCACTGGGAACGGTCCGGCGCAGTGGTCGACCGATGCCGGAAGCTGGTGGAGCGGCACAAAAACAAGGGAGCCAAGTGGCTCCCCGCGCCGACACCGCGCTTGGTGCTCCTGCATACCTTCGCGCACCTGCTTCTGCGCAACACCGCCTTCGAAGCTGGCTACTCGACTTCCGCGTTGCGCGAGCGCCTATACGTGACGAAGAGCGGAAAAGGCCCCGCCATGGCTGGCGTACTGATTTACACCGCAGCTGGTGACTCGGAGGGCACCCTCGGCGGCCTCGTCAGGATGGGTGAGTTCCCCCGGCTGGGCCGGCTCCTCGACATGTCGATCACCTCGGCCCAGTGGTGCTCGTTCGACCCCGTGTGCGCTGACCACCCCGGGCAGGGGCCGGACGGGCTATCCCTGGCGGCGTGCCACGCGTGCTCGCTGACCCCGGAGACGAGCTGCGAGGTGATGAACAGGCTGCTGGACAGGCGTCTCCTGATCGACCCGGAGGTCGGGTTCTTTAAGGATCTGGCTGCGATGGTTGACGGTGCACCGGGGAGCGCGCTGTGAGTGCTGCTTTACGGGCCCCGCTTCACGAAGCACCGTGTCACACCGTGGTGGCCGCCGCGCCCGCAGTCGATCAAGCGGACCAGGCGGTCACGGCCTACCGCCGCCTGCGGGGGAGCGGCAAGGAACTCCACGTCATCACCCGGTCAAGCGTGCTGACGAGCCGCATCCGCACGATGATGCCGTTCGAGAGCCGTGGAGACACGGTGATGACCTACCACTCCTACTTCGCAGACATGTGGCGCACGGTGTTGCGAGTGAGGCAACCGGAGACGGACGATTACGACGTCGACTTCTGGGAATTCAAGCGGCACCTCCGAGCCCGTTACGTCCGGCCGCTGGACCGGCGACATGTCATCGTCGTCCAAGGGCAGCAGCTGCCACCCGACTTCTACACGGTGCTCCGGCTACTGAGCATCGAGGCGACGGTATTCGTCGACCCCGTGCAGACGGTCGGCGACTCCGGTACGACATTGGACGACCTCACCGCTCTCCTTGGCGCGGATGCCGCCACGACCTCGCACGACGTCGATGGCGGCACCGCGCAGATCGACCAGTTGCTAGAGCGCCTCGGCGATGGATCTTTGCTCAAAGACGTCTCCCGCCGTGAAGGTCCGCGGCCAGTGTTGGTGGACCACGAGGACGTCGACGAGGAGATACGGTTTGTTGTAGAGCACGCGACGGCGCACCGCGACCGGCGAATCGGCGTGCTGCTGCCGACCCGCGAATTGGTCCAAGTCTTCAAGGATGGGATCGGCGACCTGTTCGACGGTACGACTCAGTGGCACCTGTCCGGTGCAAGGGTCCCGCGGCATGCCGCGGTTACCGCATCCGATCCGGGAGTCAAGGTTCTGACCTGGGTCAGCGCCATGGGTATGCGGTTCGACCACGTCGTGCTGGCGGGACTCGACCAGGTGGAGGACCGGTTCCGGTTCGAGAACGCGCTGCGGGTGCTCGGCCCGACGACGCGCTCGGAGTTGTTTCTCTCCTACTCCGGTGTGGGACGACCTACTGCTTTGAGCGGGCTCCCGTCCGCCTTGGTAGACGACCGCACGCGTAAAGCAGTCGGCGACGAGTGGGTGGAGGTGGTGTCCACCCGGCACCTCGCTGCTTCTCCTTCCATGGCAGAACAGCTGCCCCCGCCCAGCCGATCAGCCGTCGACAGGGCCCGCGCCGTGCTCGCTGCTCCAATGCGTAGCGAGGACCGCGCCAAACGCCTGCTGACGGCGGAGGAGGAGGTCGGGCTGGCGCAGCTGATGCGGCCTACCGGTGAAAATCTCGCGGAGGAACTGCCCAAGGGTTTTCGCTCAACGCTGACCAGCGCTGATGAGCGGGCGAAGGCGTTCGACGCCATGGTGTTGCACAACACCGGCCTCGTGGGCTCCTACATCGCGAAGCACCTGGGTGCCGGTCTTGACTACGAGGACCTGTACCAGCACGGGCTGTTGGGTCTGATGCGGGCGATCGAAAAGTGGGACGGCTCGCGAGGGCTGAAGTTCTCCACCTACGCGGTGAACTGGATCAACCAGCACATTGGCCGGGCAGTTCCCGACGAAGGCGCAATGATCCGGCTGCCGGTCCACAAGTACGAAGAAGTCCGCAAGGTTCGCACCGTCCGGAACAGACTGCTCCTCCAGCAGGAAGATGCTTCGGTCGCGAAGATCGCCAAACGCACCGGGTTGTCTCGGGAGAAGGTGGTGGAATGCCTACGGTTGTCCTTGGGCGTGATCAGCCTGGACGCACCCTTGGGCATAGATGGCGAGATCTCGTTCGCGGAGCTGATCCCCGCTCCGCTCGAAGACCACTCGAACCCCGACTACGTGGTAGACCGCGAACTCGGCGCCGAACTCGTGCGGGAAGCTCTGTCACTACTGAAGGAGCGCGAGGCCGAAGTGCTCAGATTGCGGTTCGGCTTCGACGGTGGTGACGAACTCACACTGGATAAGATCGGCGAACACTTCTCTTTCACCCGCGAACGAGCTCGGCAGATCGAAAGCAAGGCGAAGGACCACCTGCGCGACAAGCTCGCGGACGTAGGTCTGGTGGCCGGCGGTGGAAATCCCGTACCTATGCCCTCACCGAAGCGTCCGACCCGTCGGTCGAACGGCATGCGCACACTGGAGCGTGAGAAGCGCCCGACCAGCACGGAGATCGCCACGGGATCGGGACTCGTGGAGCTGCTCGGCGCTGCAGACGGCGACAGTGCCGTAGGAACTCTGCTGATCGCCCTGGTGGACCGCGCGTTGCGGTCCGGCGCCCGCCACGTCCGCATCAGGAGCGCTGGCTCTGGCACGAGCTGCAGACTTTCGCTGGTCCACGACGGTGCAACCTTCGCCGGGTATTCGTTGCTCTCGACGCTGTCCGAGGGACACGCGGTGTCCCGCGGATCGGTGGCCCTCGGCATCGCCGCTTCCCTGTACGGTGAGATCACCACCTGGGAGTCGCATGCGTCCCCGGCCTGCCTCGTGCTCACCTCCGCCGTGGACACCGACACCTGGTGGCTGCATCGCACTTCTCGGAGGCTCCCCGCGGGACTGCTGGCCAAGGACGAGGTCGACCGCTGGTCGGTGGTGTTGCTCCGCATCCCCCGTCCGCAAGTCGCGGGCGCACACCTCGGAACGATCCTCAACCGGTGCATCCGCGATCTGGGCGTGGTGTTCGGAGAGTTGTTGGAGCGCAGTACCCGCCTCGACGTCAACGGATGCGTGGTGACTGCGAAAGACCCGTTCCTGTGGGGTAACCCGGCCGGGCAGCACCTCGGGGAAGAGCGGGTAACTGGCGAAGGCTTCTCGGTGGTCGCCAGTCCTCGCGTCCTACCCCACCCGGACCTCCTGCGTGCCGGAGAGGCGGACTCGGTCGGCGACCCGGTCGACTGGCAGGCCTCGCAGGGCTTCTACGTGCGATGTGATGGCCGGTACCTCTCGCGCGGTGGGTGGCTCAGACTCGACGGCTTGGACATGGCGGAGAGCACCGCACTGGCCAGGGTCCTCGTCGAGGTACCGTTCGCACAGCGCTCCGCCTGGGGCGAAGATCACCCCGGAGCCGCGGTCGTGGTGCCGGCACCGCTGCGGCCGAGGCTTACTGCTCTCGCGCGCATAGCACGCGGCAAGTCAGAGCTTGTAATCGAACAGCACCGAACCAGGGGGACGACGTGACGGACGGCGAACTCGCCACCTTCGTAGCGGAGCTGCGGCGCAGGGTGGAGGACCGGGTCCAGGCGGAGCCGGAGCTAATGGCACGGGACGCCTTCGTGACCCTGATCGGTGAGCACCTGATCGACGACGGGGCGCTAGACGATCTGGACACCTGCTACTTGTTCATGCCCTGGCAGAGCCGTCGCATCGAGGTCGCGGGGTATGACATCACAGGAGACGGCACGATCCTGCACCTCGTCACCGTTGATTACGGCTTGGACGCCGAGCCCCTGAAGCGCGAGCGGCTAACCCAGTTGGTCCGCCGCGCCGGCGCGTTCGCGGAGTTCTGCCGCAGCGGACTGCACGAGCAGCTTGAGCGGTCGAGCCCGCCTTACGACATGGTCGAGCACATCCACGGCGCTTGGCCCCAGTTGCAGATGATCAAGATTCTGGTCTTCACCGACGGGAAGAGCGGGTTGCGTCGAGCGGAAGAGGCCACCGTTGCTGGTCTCCCGACCCTCGTGAACGTGTGGGACGTCAACCGTCTCCAAAAGCTGATCAGCTCCGGCGCCCACCAGGAGGACATCCTCATCGACGTCGCGGAGATGGGGTACGAAGTACACTGCTTGGAGTCACCTGAGCAGGCCGATGGTTACCGCTGCTTGATGGCGATGCTGCCGGGGAAGCTGCTCGCCGATCTGTACGACGAGCACCACAGCCGGCTGCTCCAGCGCAACGTGCGCGCCTATCTCCAAGCCAGGGGAAAGGTCAACAAGGGAATCGCGGAGACGCTCAAGGAGCAGCCCGGCCGATTCCTGGCCTACAACAACGGCGTCTCCGCCACCGCTCGGGCAGCGGACCTCGAGCAGACGTCGGGCGGACTGGTGCTGCGCACCCTGACCGAGCTGCAGATCGTCAACGGCGGGCAGACCACCGCCTCGCTGCACCACGCTGCGCGCAAGGGGATCGACCTGGCCCAGGTCATGGTGCCCGCGAAGATAACCTTGATCCCCGATGACCGGCTTGACAGCATGGTCCCGGAGATTTCCCGCTACGCAAACTCGCAGAACGCTGTCACCCCAGCCGACTTCGAGGGCAACAGCCGCTTCCATGTCGGGTTGGAGCGGTGGTCCCGCACCACCTGGGTGCCCTCTCTCGGGGTCGACGTCGAGCAGACTCGCTGGTACTACGAGCGCGTGCGCGGGCAGTACGACGTCGAGAAGAACAGGTTCACGACCGCCGCCACGCGACGAAAGTTCGACCGCGAGAACCCTGTGCGACAACGATTCGGCAAGACGGATGCCGCCAAGTACGAGTACGCTCACTCGCTGCGACCTGAAATCGTGTGCCAGGGCGCTGAGAAGTGCTTCCGGACGTGGACGTCGGACGAGGGCTTAGCCGAGCGCGAAGCCCCCGATGACGTGTACTTCCGCCATCTGGTCGCCAAGGCGATTGTGTTCCGCCAGGTCAGGGCGATTATCCAGAAGCAGAACTTCGGGGGGTACCTCGGTCAGACAGCTGCGCACAGCGTGTCGCTGATCGTACACACGCTCGGCGGGCTCGATCTCGACCGGCTCTGGCGCGAACAGACGCTGCCCGAAGCGATCGTCAGTGCGGTACCCGACGTTGCCAAGGCTGTGCGCCGGGTGCTCACCTCACCTCCGAGCGGCGGAAACGTCACCGAGTGGGCGAAGAAGACCGCCTGCTGGGACCGCGTCCGCGCGATAGGGTGGGCCCCTCCTGCCAACGTCCTCGTCGGTTAGGCGACTTCATCCCCGGTTTCATTGTTAGCGCGTCGGGTCGGCCGAGTGGACCGGTCCCGGGAAGTGGCATGAAGAAATTGAGCACAACCAGATCTACGGTGGTGGAGGTCCCGCGCGGGTCCCTGTTCGGAGGACGGGAGGCGACGTGGCGGTCTACGCAGTGAAGCTCGAGCGCAGCGACCTGCTCCAGTTGCCGGCACACCCGGACGCGTGTACCGAGGAGACCTTCGAGCAGTGGTGCGCCAAACGGGTGGCGAAAGGTGCGCGGCTCGCGGTCGACCTGTTTTCCGGCGGCGGTGGCTTGAGCCTGGGCTTGACCGACGCAGGGTGGACCGTCGCGGCCTCGGTTGACCACAACAAGTTCGCGTTGCAGACTCACCGGGCGAACTTCCCCGGCCTCGCGCTCGACGTCGACTTGGGGGACCCGAAGAAGCGCGCCGCGTTGATCAGGATGCTCAAGCGCGTCGAGATCGATCTCATCGCCGGCGGGCCACCGTGCCAGCCGTTCAGCAGGGCAGGGCGCAGCAAGATCCGCAGTCTGGTGGACGCGGGTGTGCGCGACGAGTTCGACGAACGCAAGGAACTGTGGCGAGCGTACGTCGATGTCGTGCTCAAGGTGAAGCCTCGCGCGGTGCTGATGGAAAACGTCCCTGACATGGCCTTGGGCGACGACTTCCACGTCGTGCGGCGGATCGTGAACATGCTGGAGGACGTCGGCTACCGGACCAACCTCCGACTGGTCGACGCCCGGCACTACGGCGTTCCCCAGCACCGCAAGCGACTGATCCTGCTCGCCCGCCTTGACAGCGACACCTTCACTTGGCCTAGCCCAGGCAAAGAGGTGTTCGTACAGGATGCAATTGACGACCTACCTCGCCTCGGCCTCACGACCGGTCGTCGAGACCTGCCCTACTCGCCCGAAGGCGAGGTTTCGGAGTTCGCGAAGGCGATGAGGCGCGACATCGGCGAGCAGAGGGTGTGGGATCACATGACCCGGCCGGTTCGCGACGACGATCGTGAGATCTTCGCCTCGATGACGTCGAAGACGCTCTACGCGCACATCGATCCCAGCCTCCGCAGGTACACCGCAGAAACGTTCGACGACAAGTACAAGCGGTTGGCCTGGAAAGAGCTGAGCCGTTCCATCACCGCGCACATCGCGAAGGACGGCTACTGGTACATTCACCCGTCTGAGAACCGCACGCTCACCGTGCGTGAGGCTGCCCGTATCCAGACATTCCCGGACAACTTCCGCTTCGCGGGCAGCCGCAGTCACGCGTTCCAGCAGATCGGCAACGCAGTGCCGCCGATGCTGGGCAAGGCCGCAGCTACCGCCCTGGTTCCGGTACCGGTCGCCGATAAGGCTCGGCAGAACCGGTGGCGCGTTCTCGCAAACCACTTGGTCGTTTGGGCCGAGGAGCGGCGTGCCGGGAGTTACTGGTGTGTGCTCCCCGGAGACGAGCTGACCCCGCCCGTCGCCGCGGTCGTGGCGATGCTGGCCCCGTCACCCGTTGAACTAGCCGCCTACGCTTCTGGCCTCCGTGAGGTGGCCACGCGGGGGCGGATCACCAAGCGAGCGGTCGACCTCATCGAACGAGCGGTGGTCAAGCGCGGAGCTGCTGCATCGGTCACACGCCTACGGGAGTTGCAGAACGACAGGAAGCTCTGGCTTCACCCCCAGGACATGCCGGAAGTCTTAGCGCTTCCGCCTGGTAAGACCGCACTCCTAAAGCTGCTGGCGGGCGACGATGTCCTGTTGACCAGCCAGCCGGCCATCCGCGTGTCGTCACGTGTACTAAACACCAGCTCGGAGAGGACGAACAGCCTCACTGACGGCAGGGTCGACATCTCCCGTTTGATAGGAGGCGACTCCAAAGCACCGCTGCGCATGGCCGCGTTGCGACTGGTCGGCCAGCTTCACTGCCACAAGCGAGCACCGATGTGCGCGGGATGCCCACTGGCCCGCCAGTGCGCGACCACCCGGGACAGTGAATTATCGGACAGACTGTTCTGATCAGAACCGCAGATAATATCGACGGTCGAAAGGATATCGGAATAGATCCAGAGATTCATCTCTATCTACTGTCCTCCCTTCCAGTGTGGTAAAAGGGTGGGTCAGGCGGATCCTGTGGTCCGGTCGTCGCAGGTGAGAAATCAGCCGGCCGTGGGTTGCGTGAGCTTGCGCCATTGCCCTGCCGCGGTGGCATTAGCGGCTCGATCACCGCGCATGCCTTGTCCGTTAAGTCACCGCGACCAGCCACTTCTGTAATCCGATCGGACCGCAGCTAGATTGCTTACAGGACACGCCCTGGTCACGTGCTTCGGCGGGAGTTATTACTTGGTGCCTCTGCCGCAGCGTGTTGACAGACGGCCGCGCGGTAGTAGTTCTCCTGGTAATCGACTTGCGCCTATCGTGATCAAGTAATTGTACATCTTTCCCAACTCTGACTGTTAGAATTTGCGGGGGTAATCAGTTCCTTGCGATGTGCGCTGCTAGTGGAAAAGTTTCAAGCTGTGACATCGCGGCCTCATCTGATACAATAAAGAGCTTGATTACGGCGACAAAAATGAGGAAACCTATGGCAGGCGACAAAGAGAAGCTGTTCTCGATTCGGGTTCGAAATTATGAAGAACCGTATAGGTCAGATTTCCCTGCGGATTGCGGTGGTTCAGGTGGGTCTGGGGGCAGCAGTTCGGATGCGGCGATCTACATAAAGCAAATCTCTACGGCTGTCGTTACCGATTGTGGTTCCAGTAGCGGTCCGCCGCCAACGGAAGACTGATGAGTAGTTGGACTCAATTCCTTGTGTTGGCCTCAATGGTAGCTTGCTAAGCAGGGAAGTCTAATGCGACAAAATGATTTGAGTCAGCTAATCAGGCGGTGGCTTGCCTTAGTGGCTCTCGGTGTCACTATCGGGGCGTTTATTGCGTTCGAAATCGGCGAGGGGATTCTCGCGGCAATCAAGGCTTTGATGATCGGCATGCTGCCTAGTGCTGCTGTTGTTCTGATTGCTTACCTGATAACTAGGCAGTGGCTGGCCCGGAGAGGACTGTCCGAAGCGGACGATCTTGAGACTGCTATCGTGCGACGGATTGCTCCATTGGTCGTCCCGGCGCCGGGGGTGTTGTCCGTCGATTACCGAGTTGAAGAGAATCCGTGGCGCACTCTTATTGATAGCTCGAAGAATTCGCTCGTGATAGTCGGTAGGTTTTTTGATGTACCCGTCCAAAGTTTCGGGCTCGACGGGATGGCTGATTTCTTCAAGCGTGGCGGGCGTGTTGTAGTGATTACTCTCGACCCGCACAATGGTTCTTCGATCGCGACTGCTACTGACCAGTGGAACTTTAGCGCAAAGCAGCGCCAACTTCTTTCGGGTCATCTATCGAGCAGAATCTCAACTGGCATTGCAATGCTTGAGAATGCTAGAATAATGGCGGGAAAGCCCGGCGAATGCCTTAAGATTTTCACGGTCGATTCGGTTAACTACGCTGCATATGTTTTCGATGCCGGTAAGCTTATTATGGTTCCCTATGCTCACGCCAATTCACTTGACCATCCACCTCCGAGGTTTTCTGTAGATTTGACGGTTTCGCAACCGTTTTCGTCTTTCTGGGAGAACGAGGTTAACGGACTGACTAGGGGGCGGCAAGCACAAACTGCGGAGCAGTTCCTCGGGATTATTAAGGAGTAGTCGGCTCTGAATTGGGAGGGCGCGATGATTCGTGAAACAAGACCTTTAGTATGTGCGTTCGGGTGGCTGCGCTCGGAAAATTCATATACATTCCTGACTGCGCGCGGATATGTTGATGTTGATCTAGAGGTCGGCAGCTTGGTCGTTTTTTTTCAGTTATCCAATGGCATGCGCACACTGAGTCAAATTGCTGATGAAGCTAAAATACCCAGAGGTGTAGCACGTGAACTTTTTCTTCATCTTCGCGAGACAAATGTCATTGTGAACGCGACTGAGCAGTATCGAACATTGCATGAATTTTCAGAAAATCCTTCCAGATTCTTGCCTCGCAGCTCGCCTGAGCACCTTCGCGCATTATCAAACGAATCTGTAGTCCGTCGTTCAAAGCTGCCTGAAGGGCGACGTCGTGTCAAACTGCACGCTGTCACCGCACAGGGCTTTCGTAGAAATCCTACTTGCCGATATTTTGATCCGCATGGGGTTGTTGGCTTGGAAGAACTATCTAGAGTGCTAACTAGCATGCTAAGTCGAGGAACCCTCCAGCCGACGCCGTCGGCTGGAGGGTTCTACTCATCGACGATCGATATCTTGGTTCTAAAAGAATCGCGGGAGTTGCAGCGAGGAATATACCGTTACTTCCCCCTCGCTGGAGAAATAGTTCTCTTGAGCGATCTGGGTGAACGGGAACATCTTCTTCTTGCTATCGATTCGTACGAGATTGTCGATGGCGCTGCGATAGTTATTGTCGTGAGTTCTTCGATGGGAGAACTGGAGAAAAAGTACGGAAATCGCGGATATCGTTACGCTCTAATCGAAGCTGGTCACGTGGCTCAGAATGCGCAAATATTGGCCACTGAGTTAGGGTTAGGTATATTCGAATACGGCGGGTTCCGAGATCGTCTTGTGTCTGATTTGTTGTCATTGTCTGACGAACATCTTCCTATTTTGTTGCTCGCTCTCGGTGTGCCTGGCGATGATTCCCGGAAGAGGTTAGATGAGTTAACTCGCCCGTCTGTGCACGCCGTAGCGGCGCTTCGAAGCTTCCTTGTTGATCGCAACATTCTAGATGCCGTCTCCGTAAACACTGAAGTTCACGCCGATGCTCCCTTCAATATTGCATTGGCGCTTTATTCGCACGTTGGCCAAGCGAGCAGTTCAACGGATCGGACTGCCGGCGGTTCGGGGCTGACTTTGGCGGAGGCGGAGATGAAGGCGATGGCGGAGGGTGTTGAACGGTATGCGTGCGGCTTGATCAGGGTTGACGCCGTTGACCGCCGCGACAGCTTGCCTGAAGCCGCGTTAACGCCTTCTGCAATCTGCCCTTTTGCTGAGATTCAATACAAACTGATGGGTCTAGAAAGATTCTCAGAAAAAGATGTTTGGGATTGGGTGCTAGGTCAGCGCCTTTCTGATGATTCGCCTGTGTATGTAGCGATTGATAACGTGTATTATCCGATCGATAGATCTCGTCTTACGCGACGGCTGAGCGCTTATGCTTCATCAAGCGGGGTAGCGGCGCATTTTTCAGTTGACCTAGCAATTTCCTCTGCTCTGTTAGAACTTATTGAGCGTGATGCCATCGCTCTCATGTGGCTTTCGCGAAAACCGCCTGCCCGGCTTGGTTCGACATCACTCCCCGTGTTCGCGCAGAAGAGGGTTAATTATTGGAGGCAGCGGGGGTACGAACTCCACATACTCGACATAACTGTCGACGCTTGTCCGGTTATCCTTGCGTTCATCTACTCATTAGAGAAGTTTCCTCACGTTGCTGCTGGGGCGGCGGCAAATCTTCGGTATGAACAGGCAATTTCTCATAGTATACGTGAAGCGGAACGCCTTTTCAGATTTTGGACAAAAGGTGAGCTTGGAGAACTTAGCGGCGAGCCGAAGGACGTCCACTACCCGATTGACCATGGGAAATTTTATTTATCTCAGGAGCGGGCGCACGAGTTATCGTGGGTTCTTTCTGGCCCGGAGCTGCTGCTCGGAAATGTTCACTCGATCGGCGAATGTTCGATCGACGATCTCGTCTTGAAATATGATCCTGTTGCGATCGATCTTGGTTTGGATCAGAACTTCGGTGGCTTGCATGTGTTTCGAGTGGTGTCCGACAAGTTGATACCATTGAATTTCGGATGGGGTAGTGAACTTTTTGAACATCCAAGGCTGAAAAGCGTAAACTTGTCGTATGGTTGGGATTATCCGGCTCGACCACATTTCTTTACGTAGAATTAGACCTGATGCTAAAGGTGAAGTTTGGAGGGGAAAAGTGCAAGGGAAAAGCAATTCGTCAAGCGGTTCTGACGGTGAGGTCGAGACCGTCCTGGGCCCTGTTTCGTCGTCCGCGCTTGGTCTCACGCTGATGCATGAACACCTCCTGATTGACCTGCGGCCTCCTGGGATGCGTATCGATGGAGTGCACGGTGTGGATGATGTGAGCGCTCGAGACTGTTTTAAGCTTACCTGGGGCCAGTCACAGCATCCGGCAAACTTCGAACTTCGCAGCCTTGATGTAGCTCAGGCTGAACTTGTTGATTTCCAAGCGGCGGGCGGCATGACCATTGTCGATTTGACCAATGGTGGCCTCCGGCCGAATCCCCTTGGTCTAGTCGACCTCTCGCGGCGAACAGGCGTCCATATCGTGATGGGGTGCGGTCATTACGTGAACGAGTACCAAGCCGCGGCGAACGCGAGCCGATCGGTTGACGACTTCGCTACCGAGATGATCGAGCAACTCACCTCGGGTGCATGGGGAACATTAGTACGGTCGGGAATCATCGGAGAGATCGGCTGTCAGGCGCCCTGGACAGAACAGGAGCGCCGTGTCATGAGAGGAGCCATCGTTGCGCAAGCCGAGACCGGTGCGACCATCAACGCCCACCCAGGACGCTCGGCAGACCAGCCATTCGAAATTGTGGCAGCCGCTCGTGCGGCCGGGGCGCCGTTGGATCGCTTTATCGTGAGCCACCTCGACCGAACCCTTATGGAGATCGATCAGTTTCTGAGGCTTGCTGATAGTGGTTGTGTGCTCGAGCTAGATCTTTTCGGCTGGGAGACATCGAACTACTATCTTAACCCGGATATCGACTTGCCGAATGATGCTATCCGACTGCGAATCGTTCGGGCACTTATTGACAAAGGGCATCTAGATCGAATCTTGATCAGCCATGATATCTGTACTCGTAACCGGCTCGGTCGGTATGGTGGGCACGGATATCAACATATCCCAGCCAATATTGTCCCGCTCATGATGCGACGTGGATTTGAGCAATTTGAGATTGACGCTATCCTTCGCGTTAACCCTGCTCGTCTTCTCGCTTCCAGTCGGGGAACCGGGTAGCAATTTCATATAGTCGTGCCGGCCCGCTCGGCAACACCATGTCAACGATCTGGCTGTGGCTGATCGATATCGTCTTCGCCCTTAGGCGAGCATGCACTGGTGTCGTTCTGGTTCATCGATCGCGGGCGACGTCCTCGTAGGCGCGCAAACAGGCCTACCATGGAACCTGTGTGATCTTTGTAGACTCCAACGGCACCAGGTGGTGATTGCCCTGTCGGTCGATCGGGTGGCAGCTGGCCTGCTGATCCCTAATAGTTGTCCCTTTCGTCGACGCAGCCGAAGCGCTGCGATGGCTTGATCAAGAAGCTGGAGGCGTGTGGCTACCGTGCACGATCTGTCTCGGATGCCAACGGTTGGCTTAAGGAGCAGGGTGGCTTAGATGCTCAATCTCTTAGAGAATGAGCATTGTTGCTATCGAGCAAGATCGTCCTCGGACACAGTATTACCCCACGGATCGCGAATCGCGATCTTGGAACTGGGGTGCTCGGGGCCTAGCTCGAATCGATCTCTTTCAGGCGCCATCCGGTGCCGTTGTAGGCGATGATCTTTCCTGAGTCGCGCAGTGTTGCTGCCACGTGTCTGTGTCGTGTTCGGTCAGGCTCGAGCCTGGTGCAGCCGTCGCTGATCTGGCCTCCAAGTCTGATGTTGATCTGATCGATGAGATGGTCTTCGCGGATGTAGAGCGTCTTCGGCCGCGGCTGGTCCGCGCGCTGGGTGCTGGTGTGGCCATGGCGGCAGCGGTACGTCGGTCGCCCATGGTTCCAGTGCGAGTCCAGCCGCCGGTCGCAGACACCGCAGTGGATCAGCCCGGCCAAGGCGAACCGGCGAGCCCGGCCGTCACTGGCCGGTCGCGCCGCTCGGATCTGCTGGGCGGCGATGAAGTCCTGTTCGGTGACGAGCGCCGGATGGGCGGCCTTCTCTGACAGGGCCGGCGTTGCGGCTGGGCCTCTGGTGTCGGTGGCGCGGCGGTTCCAGGTCTGTCGGCCGGTGTAGCGCGGGTTCGCCAGGATGACGGCGACGGTGCGCAGTGTCCAGGCGTTGCGGGTCCGATGGCGGTTGCGGTCCGGGTCGGCGCTGGACGGGCAGGGGACACCGCGTTCGTTGAGGTGTCGGGCGATGCTGGCGACGCTGTGTCCGGCGAGGCGTTGCCGGAACATCCAGGCGACGTGTGGTGCGGTGCGTGGGTCGGGTGCGAGGCGCTGGAGGCGTCGGCCCCAGCGCGCGTCGGCGGGGTTGGGGTGCGGGCCGGCGTCGACGAGGCGGTAGCCGTAGGGTGGTCGGCCGCCGAGGTAGCGGCCTTGCTGGGTGGCTTGGTTGTGCATCGCGGCCAAGACGCGATGGCGGGCGCGGAGGACTTCGCGCTGTGACTGGGTGGCCAGCAGAGCGAGTAGCGCGCGGTGGTCCCGGTTGCCGAGGTCGACCGGTCCGCCTGTCTCGGGCAGCCACAACTGGACACCGTGCCGAGTGCACCAGGTGTAGAGGGTGGCGAACTGGGTGCCGGTGAAGGCGCGTTCGTATTCGCCGACCACGATCGCATCGATCGCGGACTCCGGGCTGGAGGTCTCGGTCATGAGCCGCGCAGCCTGCGGTCGCTGGCGCCATGGGATTCGGCGTGAGGTGCCGGCGTCGAAGTAGACGGCGACGACCTGGCCGTGGCCTGCGACTAACTCGTCGGCCATGTCGCGTTGCCAGCCCTGTGACGACACGCGGTCTTGATGGCGGGTGGTCGACGTGCGGCCGTAGAACGCGAACCGTATGCCGGTCACCTGGACGTCTGTGGATGCAGTCCCGATCTGGTTCTTTCGGCTCATCCACTGCGCAAGTAAGTCCGCGGCGTCGTCCGCTGGAGGAAACTGAGCCGGGTGTGGTTGATGCGGATGCACGTTGGACCGATGGCGAAGCTGACGTCTTATGACGGCGTGGTCGAGTTCGTTCGCCCGTTCGGCGCAGCGGATCGGGTGCACGTCGGCCGTATAACGACCTATGCGACGAGGCGAATGTGATTGGCATATGGCCGAGCAAGCTGGAGGGTCCTGAAGGTGACTGGGATTGACTCAGATCACGGACTTTCTACCGGCAAGTCACCGAATTTTCCGCACCTGACGTTGCGAAGCCAGCAACCCCAACCGAGACGGTCGGGGCTGCTGGGTGTCCGAATCGGCGGAAGGCGTCACCGGTCAGGTCAGCGACGCCTGCCAGGCAGACAGCAGGCGCAGCTCGACGCTGTAAAGGCCATCGCTGTGGGTGTCGAACACCTGCAGTGCCATCAGCCGCTCAACGACTCTTGTGGCGGAGCCGTCCATGTCGGCGGCCGCCTGCAAGTCAACCCAACTGACTTTTTGGTCATCGACGAGCGCGACGATCGAGGCGTAGGCGCGCGCTAGGTCGGGATCGCGGATGAGACCGACACCATCGAGCAGGTCGCTGAAACCGGTCGGGCTGTTGACGTACGCCTCGAGCTCGTCCAGGGCGGTGGGCTCCTGCGCGCTCTCACTGTCAGCGAGGGTGGCGGCGTGCTCGACGAGCATCGGCCACCCGCCGGTGAGGTTCCAAAGTCGCTGCAGGCGCTCGTCGTGGCTGAACATCTGCCGCGTGATCGTCCAGACCCGCAGGGTCTGCTGGTCGTAGCGGCGTAGTGCGACAGCGACGCCGTGTTCGAAGGCGCTGTCCCAGAGCTCTGCCTGCTCCGGGCTGGAGATCAGGACTGCGGCGCGGGTGACGCCTGGGGCGGTCGGCACGTGCGTGCGCGCCAGGTCGAGCGCCTCCAGGCACGCCGATGCCTGCGGCTGGACGCTGGCCAGGTCATCGATAATGACCCGCCGCCGTCCGGCCTGTCCGCCGCGCAGCTCCTCCTCGAACGCGCGTCGTCCGTTGATCGTCGGGATGTCGAAGTCGCCGGCCTTGCCGGTGACCTCACGCAGCGCCTCGTCAACTCGATATAGACCGGTTGCGTGCGACCCGACGACGACACGGACGTGCGTGCTGTGGTCGCCGAGGATGTCGTCGAGCTGCGCAGCAGTTAGGGGCGCGCTGCTGTTGTCGGACAACTGCGGCCTGCCCTCCAGCGCCAAGAAAGTCTCGGGCACCGCCTCGGACTCGGCCATAAGCAGCTGCCGCTCAACCTCGGAACGGTTGCCGATCATGTTGAGCACGTTCGGGCTACGCAGCCGCCACCCGCGCCCGTCAGTATTCGGTGCGACGACCCCGAGGCCGTCCATCTCGTTGAGGTAGGCGCGGAAGCTCTCGCTGTCGAGCGACTCGAAGCCCGCGCGCCACCAACTCAGACACTCCTCGCGCAATTCTGCGTCTTGCAGGCGGGCGTCAAAGCCGAACCGGAACGCGTGGTCGGCCAGCACGTTGGCGATGACGTTGTACCGAGGGTCCAGGTTCAGGGTGTCCTGGAACGCCGAGGTGATGTCGGCGCGCAGGTCACGGTTGCGCTCGACCACGGCGACGTCGTCGTCGGTGATCATGTACGGCGGCTGGTCGACAGCCAGGCCGTCGCGCCGTTTGGCGTGCAACGCTTCGACTAGCCGATGGCCGAACATTTGGAGCAAGAACGGCTGGTAAGAGCAGTAGCCCAGGACCCGGTTGACGAGATTGTCGTCGGCGAACTCGTATCCGAGCACACCCAGAGGCACGGTCAGCAGGTCGGCGGCGAACTGCGGGCGCAACGGCCCGATGACGGTGGGGCGCTGCGCGAGATGGCTGAACGGACCGTTGCGAGCGCTCTTGGCGTACCGCTGCACCGAGTGAAGACCGGCGAAAACGACCTTGATGTTGTTGTCGGTCACCACACCGATGTCGCGCAGCCGCTTGGTGTCCAGGAACGCCGGTGCGTCGGCCTCGAAGAACTGGTCGGACTCGTCGAGCAGGATGAGCAGCCGGTTGCGACTGTCCTTATTGCGCCAGTCGAGCATCCCGGCGCGGACCTGGTCGTACACGTCGCCGGTCTTCTTCGCCTTGCCGGTCGGGACAGGCAGCACCTCGCGCTTGGTCAGCTCGTTGCGCAGCCCGACCCACAGGGCGTCCTTGCTGAATGCGGCACCGGCAGCGACCGAGTCCAGGCTCAGGTAGACCGCGATGCGCTGTCCGGGCTCGCCGGAGGACTCGAACTTCTCGGCGGCGTAGCGCAGCAGCGCGGACTTGCCCAGGCCGCGACCGCCGTAGAGCACTTGCGTGCCGTCAGGATCGGTGACCTGCACGCGCTCAAGGTCGCGGCCGTAGAACATCTCCTCGGCGACCGCGCCGCGCTTCATCCGGATGTAGGGGTTGACGGAGGCGAACGGCATAAGGATCGACATGGCCACACCGAGCTGACGGTTGCCGCGGGCGGCAAGGTAGGCCAGGGTGGCGTCGTCGAGGATCGCAATAGGACCGCCGGTGCGCTCGACGCGGGCGGCGAACTTCGTCCGCGCGGCGGTGCTCATGGTGCCGAAGTGCGCGATCAGCAGGCTGTCACCAGACTGGTCGTGGTCGGCGTAGGTCATCAGCAAGTCCTCGGTGGGCTGGCCCCACACGAGCAGGACGCGCAGTCGTCCGCCGAGCTTGCTGCCGAACGCCGGGATCTGCGCGTCCCTGTTGGGCCGGACGTCGGTGATCTCGATGAACCGGCGCTCGCCACCCTTGGGCATGTCGTCCAGGCGCCGGATCTTTGAGCATTCGTAGCCCATGAGGCGGATCGCCGGCAACAGCAGATCGCGTTCGGTGAGGCTGCGTCGGCCGGTCACCGGCGCGGTCGCGGCTTGACGCCAGGCGCCGAGCGCCTCGGCGATCTGCTCGGCGGCGTCGGGTGACAGGTGGCTGTAGTCGAGCACGTCGCTGCCGGCGTAGCTTGTCCGCTTGCGGACTGCGGTGACCAGCTCGGTGGTGATGCCCTTGGGCAGTATGTCCGGAATAGCAGGGAAGAATGCGCGCAAGTCACGGCGGCTGTGGTCAGTACGGGGAACTGGCTCGCCGACGTCCTGGAAGTACAACAGCTCCTCGGCGGTGAGCAGGTCGCCCTTCTCGATCGGGTCGCTGATGCGGGCTCGCTCTTCGTCGTCGATGCTCAGCGCGGCAAGCCGGTCGCGCAGGCGCTGCGCGGCCTGTTCGCGGTAAGCCGGCAGCAGCTTGCTGATCTTGGCAAGGGTGGCGCGGACCTGGCCGAGGTGGTCCTGGGTGGGGTCGGCGCTGGCCAGCAGTGCGGTGAGCTCGCCGTCTGCCTCCTCGGTAACGACGTTGCTGCGGCGGGCGCGACGCAGGGCAGTGTCGACGGTGTTACGTTCGGCGACCATTTCGGCGCGGCTGCGCTCCAACGCCATGGTGTAGCGCGTGCGGGCGTCGTTGCCGAGGGCGTCTCGCGCCAGGATGCCGACGTCCTGCATCTCGAGCATGTACAACGCAGCGGGATAGTTCTCACGCTCCAGCTGCAACGTGAACGCTTCGGTCCAGCCGCGCGGGACAGCGGCGATGAGCGCCGGAAGCGGGTCGGTGCTGCGCAGCTGAAGCGTACCGGTGTCGCTGACGAAGACATCGTCAGCCTTAAGCAGCTCGAGGTCCAGCGCGACCGTGACGCGTGGCTCGCCGGCCTGCAGCGGCTCGATCCCGTCGAGCATAGTGAAGGTATGCCGCAGGCTGTCGTGTGCGGCCTGTGCGGCGGCGACCAGCAGCGAGTCGGCGGTTTGGGTCTGCGCCAGCAGGGCGGCCAAGGCGGCGTCGCGCTGGGCGAGCACCGCGCTGCGCATGTCGGCGACCTCGCCTGTTGTCCACTCGTCGCGTCCGATGCGGCTGCGGGTCAGAGCGCTGGTCAACTCGATCCAGGTTCGGATGGGCCGCAACGTTTCAAGGATCAGCGCGTGCAGGTCGTGCCGCCCAGATCCTTCTATCGGCTTGCCGCTATGCCCGCGGAAGTAGGCGTCGAGCTCGTCGATCTGCCGCTCGCGGACCGAGGCGTCGGACAGGTGCTGGACCTCGGTCTGCACTTCGACAAGGCGGTCAGCGTCGTTGGCGACGACGATGTCGAGCAGCCGGCCAAGAGCGCCATTGCCGTCGAGCCAGCGCTTGGCGATGTCGCTGCACCGCTTGAAGCGCAGGGTCCGGGGCCGTCGGGCTGCGCCAGCCTGCTCGATGATGAGCTCCAGGTCACGCTCGGCGTCGCTGACGTCGGCAAGGACGTTGAGGGCCGGAGTGGCGTTCAGGACGCCGCGCAGCGCGCGCCTCCCGATCTCGTCGGCGATAGTCGCCAGGTGCGGGTCGAGCCGGCTGCTGAGTTCGCCTAGCAGCGCGCCGGCTGCTGGCTCGCCGGTCACGAGCGCGACCCGCACGAGGCTGCTCACGGCGGTGAGCAGACTGACGTTGTCCTCGGCTACTTGATTGCTGTCCAGGTCGGCCAGCTCTTGGCGCAGCATCGCGCCGCAGGGTCCCGTATCGCTGCGGACAGCTTGGGCCAGCCCGGCCATCCGGAAGATGCGGATGCGGGTGTCGTCCCACTTAGCTTGGGCGGCCAGATGAGAGGCCATCCCGTAGCGGCAGGTAGACAGCAGCGTGGTGACAGCCCGCTGTACGTCAGTAGGGGTGGGCGCGTGCTGCTCGGTTTCGCCCTGATTTGCGCTCCGCTCGGCGGCGCTGCCCGAGACGGCCGTTGTACCGGTGGGTCGCGTCGGGACGCTGCTGGTATGCGCGGTGGTCGAGGCCGTGGCCGGCGTGGCCTCGTGAGGCACGGCAAGGGTGGCAGTACCCACGGGTCCGCCCGGGACCTGGGCAGCTGGGTCGGCTGCCGCGGCCGGGGCGTCACGAGTCGGGTGCTCCGAGGCTTCGGTCAGCACGCTGACGTCAGCAGTATTCGCGGTGACAGCGGCGGCGGGGGCCTGCTGCGCCGACACATCGGTTGCAAGTACAGGCGGCGGTGTGGCAACGGTGGCAGTCGACTCCTGTCCGGTAGGCGGCTGGGGGGCTTGACCGATTAGCGAAGCTGTGCCACTGAAGGGTTCTTCGAGCATTAGCTGGTTGGCGAGCATGCTGAGGACGGCGAGGGCAGGCAGCGAAGCCACTGCTCCGCTGACTCGGGCCTGCAGCTCCAGTCGGGTCTCCGGCTCGGCTTGTGGGTTGCGGACAAGGTCGACCAGCGCGGCGATCGCGAGCGCCAGCGTGCGCTGAGTGTCGGTCCAGTCGGGCGCTGCCAGCAGCTCTGCGGTCAGCGTCCGCAGCTGCGCGACGTGCTCGGAGATGCCAAGGGCGTCGCTGGTAATGCCGTCCGCTGCGGCGATGCTCTGGCGCAGCGGTGCGTCAGCGTCACGCGCGGCGCGCAGAGTGAGTAACTGGGCGATCTCGTCCAGCGTCGGCTGCTCATCGGACGCGGCGCGCGGGTCTTCCTTGCCTGCCTCCGGGACAGCGGAGCAGGCGTGGCTGTAGGCGCTCTGGGCGGCGCGCACGGCAGAAACGTCGTCGGCAGCGGGCCCACGGCCGGCCCTCAGGTCGGCCAGGATGTGCTCGGCGGAGACGACGGCCAGTGCGAAGCAATGGCGGGCGGCGTGCAACGCCTGCGTGGCGTCGGCTGGAGCATCCGGAGCTGCGGCGGGGGTGGTCTGCGGATCTGCGGGCCGGATAGTGCTGGCGACGGCGACTGGCATGCTGGTTGAGGAGGTGCGGGAGTTAGACGAGATTTCGCAGTAGTCTGGCGTCGTGACTGGCTGGCTGGATGAACCGGATGAGGCGGCAGGCTGGTCGTCGGGTGCGTCGTCGCGGATCTCGATGATGGCTTCGGGGTGAGTGGAGTGGGCGATGACCTGCTCGGCCGCGGTGCGGATCTTTGCGGCGGTGGAGGTGTCGATCGCGCCGTGGATGAACCAGGGCCGTTCGACTGCCCATGTCCACACGTGGGCCGATATTTCGTTCTGGGCGATGGCGGACCAAAGCGCCAGGCGCAGCAGGGCGGGGGTCCAGCGGTTTTCAAGCTTGTCGGTGATCTGGTCGGCGCTGCGCTCGTCGGGTCCGTCGGTGGTGGTCACGGATCGCACGGCATGGGTGCGCAGGCTGCCGTAGAGCGCTCCGGCGGTCAGGTGGAACGCCGCGTGCCAAGCGGTAGGTTCTTCGGCTCGCCGAAGCCTGCCAACTACGTCGCGGCACAGCCCTTGCGACAGCGTCTTGGGGGTGAGGTGGATGCCGAGCGGCTCCAGAGCATGCTGCCGGGCGCGGATCGGCAGGGTTGACAGGGCTTTGAGGACGTCTCGGGTGGTCAGCTCCTCAACGACGTCGCCGATCGGTCTATCGACTGTGTTGAGCACCTCGGCCAGCTGATCGAGCGCGGCGCGCAGCTCGTCGCTGATGTCACGGGTGAGCGGCTGGACGATGTAGCCGGTGTAGGCATCGTCGGGGCAGCCTGATCGAGTGCGCGCCATGGATCTCCTCGGTGGTTCGCCGCGGGGTAATGCGTGAGCAGAAATCGGGTGCGGGGAGTCGTGCGGGTCTAACAGCTCGTGATCAACTGGAGCATTTTGTCCCAGCAGCAGTACCAGGAGCGCGGTCGGATGCTGTCGTCAGCTCACGTCCAGGCTCAGCTCCCGCGCTCGTGCGGACGCACGAACGTCCAGCCATCGGGCAGCTCGGCCGGACCCGCCAGCCCGTGCTGCGCCCGGTATTCCCGGTAGTCGGCACGGGCACGCGGGGTGGCGCTTTTACCTAGGTGGTCGATGCGGCGTAGGAAGCCGGCGACGACGTGTTTGCTGACGAACCGTGTGTCCAGACGTTGGAAGCGGCGCGGCCGGGGCGGGCCGGTGACTACGGTGGGTGTGTAGCAGAGCAACGACACGATCGGCTGTCTGGCGACGGCTGGGAACGTGATTCCCTCGGCAGTATGGGAGCCGGTGTCCTGGGTCAGAGCGCCGCGCTCCAAAAGCTGGGCGACGGCCATGTCGATGGCTTGTTCTGTTTGCTCGGTGCTGCTGCCGTATATCTCTTGGGTCAGCTGGTCACGTGCCAGGCGGGCGACGCCGTCGGGATCGAGTAGGCCGAGGCGCCGGACGGCGCGGAGGATGCGCTGTGCGAGGGGGGCGCTGGTGCTGCCAGTCCTGTCGAGGGCGTCTCGGGTGACGATGCGCGGGTCATAACAGTGCTCGATGTCGAGCTCGTCGTCGATGGTGACGGGCATGTCCAGCAGCGTGCTGGTGATTCGCAGCGTGGCGGTGTTGCGTGGCCAGGTGACGGTGAGCAGGATGCCGGGGAAGTAGTCCATCGGCCAGGACACGCCGGTCAGCACCGCCGGTGAGCCGTGCAGGTCGGCGGTGGCCATCTGGGTGGCGTCGGTGACGTCGAGCTGGTAGCCGTCGTGGTTGAGCAGCAGGCGCATGCGTGTGCCGTTGCGCCGGTCGCTGATTAGAACGTGTGCGGCTTGTTGGGGCAGCGTGAGCTGTCCGGCGTCGATGTGTGCGGCGCGCAGCGCGACGGTCCAGCTGATTTGTGAGTCGCTGACATCGAGCTCGTCGTCGTACCCGTCCTCAGGCTCCGGCTCCAAAGCGGCCGGTTCGGTGGCGGCAGGTGGCAAGGATGGGGCGAGCGTCTCGGCCCAGCCGAAGCCGCGGGGCACGGTCGGGTCGAGCAGCGCATGGGCGCTGCCGGATGCTTCGGCTCGCCAGAGTCCACCGCCTTGCCAGTAGTCGTCCAGACGTAGGTGCACCTGGTCGAACAGCAGTCCATCCTCGGCATCACCGCGCACGTAGTCGGCGAAGATGAGGTTGGCGTGCAGGACAACGTTGGCGTATCCGGTCCCGTGCATCGGGGTGGCGCTGCCGTCCACGCAGCGCAGCCGTGGCCCAAGCGCTGTGTATGTCACCTGGCGGGCGGTGCCAAGCCGGCGACTCTGGTCAGGAAGTGCGCTGCGCGCGGTGGAGTTCGCCAGGGAAGCGATGTCATCAGCGCCCAGCGCATCGCAACTGCGTAACCGGGTGGACAGGCTGGCTCGGGAGACGGCGTAGGGCTGCCACATGCGGACGGTGTCGAGCTCGTGGAGCGCGGCGGTCACGGTCGCGAACAGCCCGTCGAGCGCTGCCTGGTGCTGTTCGGTTCCGGCATCCTCGGTGAGGAGCAGCGGCAGCGGTGCGACGGCGGCGGTGCTAAACAGTAGTTCGCGGCCAGGGCCGAGCAGGTAGTGCCGGTAGAAGCCGGCGTCGTCGAGCTCGGCGAGTTCGGCGGTGGCGTAGCGGGAGCCGACGAGTAGGTGGCCGAGCTCGTCGAGGCGGCCGCGCCGGGTGAGGCGGGCGATCTGTGCGGCGGTCGGCGCAAGCCCAAACACGTTGAGGTCGAGAACGAGCCGTTCGTGCAAAATTGGCCGGCTGTGCAGGTCGGTCTGGGCTGGGCCGGTGGCGCCCGCGGGTGCGCCGGACAGCCAGGATGGGACGGCGCCGTCTTCACCGAGCTCGGCGTGTGCGCCCTCCTTATAGACGACTTCTGCCCAGATGGGGTCGCCGCCGGACGCCACGTTGATCAGGGCCCCAACGGGCAGCGCGTCGATCGTCTCGCCGAGCGCGACGGTGGGGAAGCTGGCCGGGTCCACGGCGGCGCCGGCATAGCCTGTGGTCAGGTCGTACCCGAAGTAGCAGGCGTTGAAGGCGACGTTGACGTGGACTGGGGTGCTGCGGGCGGCGACGAGCGCGCCGAGGTAGCGGCACAGCACCTGCATCTGGCTGGCCGGAACGCGCTCAGGCCCCAACGTCATCGCCGGGGTCAGCAACGGGTCGTTGGTGTGCGGGCGCCACGGGCGAGCCGCGGCGAGCTGCGCCGATTCGGGTCCGGCCGGTGCGAGCTGCTGCGCGAAAGCGTCCGGGCGGGTGGGGGTGCTGCTGTTAGGCGGGACAGTGGTTGTCACGGAGCCGTCCCAGCGGGGACCGGCATGACGACGGTCGCGGCGGCGCGGGCGGCTGCTGCAGCGGCCCGGTCGGCGTGCCCGCGCTCGCGCCACATTCCGTGTCCGAGCGGTACGACCCGACCGTCGGTTTCCAGCCGGGCAAAGCTGTCCTCGATCTGGTCAAGCTTCACCATGTGCTGGGCGCCGAAGTAACGCGACACGACGAGGTTACGGCGAAGGCGTACCCGACGTCGACGGATTGGGTGGTAGTAAGAGTCCTCGCCGCGCAGCGCCCGGTACACGTCGCGCGCGTGCACGCCGCGGTAGTCGGCCCAGACCAGCCGGTACACCTGCTCGTCGAGACGCTTCTGTCGGACGCTGCTGTCGGTGCGGGCGCCAGCCAGCCGCGGCTTGGGCATGTTGAGCGCGTCACCAGCGGCGGGTGGCTTCTGCTCGATGGGGATCGTGGTGTCGTTGTCCCAGCAGGCCGAGCATCGGTTCGCGGCGGTGCTGCAGCATCCGTCGGGTAGGGCGTCGACGCCGAAGTAGTCGGCGAACTTGCGGTTGGCGCACTTATTGCGGTCGGTGAAGAAGTCGTGCAGGAGGCGGATCTCCTCGGCAGCGCGCGCAGACTTGCCGGCTAGCGCACCGGCGTACCCGGCAGGCAGCGTCGGGGTGTGCACCGCGATTCCGGTGACGAGCTTGCGACTGGGTGCTGCGGACACGTCGAGCTGGCCTCGGTCGTGCAGATCTGCCAGCAGCTGCCATGTGCTGGGCGGATCGTCGGCGAGGTCGGCATAGCGCTTGACGGTCGCACTCAGGTACCGGTGCACGCTTGGGACGTGCAGCCGGGCCCGGTGTAGGTCGCTGCGTTCGTCGGTGCGGCCCGGCAGCGCCAGGATCGCGTCGACGACGGCTTGCTCGGTCGGGTCCCTGTCCTGGTCGCAGCTGTTGCGCAGCTCGCCAGGCTTTATGGTGCACAGCGGTGGGAAGTCGCCGAGGTCGTCGACGACGCCTAACTCCGATAAGGCGGCGAACGCGCGCATAACGCCGGACGTGTACTGCTCGCTGGTGCGAGACTTGGCGGCGTCGTCCTGACTGAGCCGGCCGGCATCAACGTCTTCGGCGATGAGCCGGTCGGCGATGGTGCCAGCGTCCAGGACGCCGTTACGGACGGCTAGGACGGCTTTTCCCATCCGCGCGAGCAATGACGCGGGCAGGTCGCTGGTGGTCATAAAACGGGCGGTGCGCAGTCCGCGCGGTGTGAGCAAGGCCAGTCCGACGTTCGCCGGCGGCGCGGCTGCCGCTGCGGTATCTCCCACACTGCCGGCTCCGGCGACGTCACGGCCGGCTCGTCCGACCTGCTGGTATAGCTGCGACAGGTCAGTGGGGGTACTGACGCAGAACACGGTGCGAATGTCGGGCCGGTTGATGCCGAGCCCGAAGGCACTGGTCGCGACGATGAGCATCGGTGCGAACCCGTCGTCTTCGCGCCGCGGCGCCTCGCGGAACTCGGTCATGACAGCATGCTTCTCGGCCTCGGTGAGCCTGCCGTGGAAGCGCCGGACCCGCACGTTGCCGTCACCCACGTAGTCGCGCATGTGGGCGTGCAGCGCGACTACGTCTCGCACGGTGAGGCAGTAGAAGATCGCGTGGTCCTCCAGGTTGTCGACGACCTCCTCGGCCAGTCCGGCATTGACGGCCGGCCCGGCGGGGCTGATCGAGCGGCGGAACAGCGCCAGCTCAGGCCGGATCGGGTTTTCCCGGACGGTGACCAGTCCGGTCGGCCCGGCCGCGCTGGCCTCGGCGAGTGCCTCGGAGCTGCTGGCTGTGGGGATGTCGGGGGCAAGGCCGAACACCTGGGTGCGCAGTCCGGCATGGACGGTGCGATTGGCGGTGGCGGTCAGCGCGGTGACGGCTAGCCCGTAGTCGGCACGCAGCCGGGTCAGAAACTGCGTCGCACGGCGCATGGACGGGCGGAAGTCGTCCCACTGCACGACCGTGTGCGCCTCGTCAATGACGATGCGGCTGATGATGCCGGTTCGAACCGCTTCAGCGACGATCTGCCGGAAGCGCCGCTGTCCCAGGCGCTCGGGACTTGCGTAGATTAGCTTGATGTGATGTTCAGCGCGGCCGAGCAGCTGATCGGCGATCTCGGTCTTGCCGGCGCGGCTGCTGCTTTCGCGCAGCGGAGCGACCAGGGCCCGAACGGCGCCGCCGATGCTGGCGTTGAGCTCGAGCGCTTGGTCGTGCATGAGGGCCACGAGCGGGCTGATGATCAGGGTGACGCCGGGCAGGACGAGCGCGGGCAGCTGGAAACAGTAACTCTTGCCGAAGCCGGTCGGCAGCAATCCGAGGACGTTGCGGCCCTCGGCAACAGCCGTGATGACAGCCTGCTGGGAGCTCTTGAGCTCGGTGGGAGCGTCGGACAGCTTAAGCAGCCCACCGACCTGGGCACACCGGTCGAGCACCTCGGCGACGAGTGTGCCGCTCGTCTGGTGCTGCGAGACCTCCTGGGCGGTCAGCGCTAGCTCACGGATGCGGCGGGTCTGCGGCAGGACGGTGTGCTCGAGCAGAGCCTGCGGCGTGGACAGCTCGCTGGCGCGCGCCGGGTCGAGCAGGCCGTTGCGGGCGTAGAAGTCCCAGATCCGTGCCCAGGCGTCGGCCGTCGACATGACGTTGCCGCCGGTGCGCTCGCCGGTCACCGGGTCGGGGCGCAGCAGGTCGGCATCGAGGCTGCCTAGGAACGTCTCGCGGTAGGCACGTCGCAGGACAGTGTGTCCGGCGAGCTTGCGGTCGCTGATGATGATGACGCCGCGGTGCTGCTCGGAGCGGATGAGTCGGCCGACGGCCTGCCGCAGCTGTAGCGCGGCCAGCGGCAGGTAGTACGTCTCGGTGGCGACCGCGTCGGGGTCCTCGGCGTGGGCGGCGTCGGCGCGAGCGACCACGGCGGCGCGGCGCGCTTCGATCACGGGAGCCGCGAACGGTGCGAACGGCAGCTTGTTGATCCAGACGAGGCGCAGCCTATTGGAGTCGGCGATGTCGACGCCTTGCCACAGGCCCTTGGTGCCGACCAAAATGCCGCCGCCGTCGGTGTGGCTGTCGAACTGTCGGACGGCGCGGGGGTTGCCGAGCAGGACGGCGCTGTGCACCGGGGTGGTGTCGCCGCAGCGTCGGAGGCCCTCGGCCAGGTGCTGGCTGATGCCGGCGGCGGTGCTCTTGGCGGTCGTGAGGACCATCGCGCCGCTGTCGTAGCCGCCGCGAGTGTTGTAGTCCTGGGGTTCGTCAGCCTCGTCCAGGACCGGCTGGATCATCTCTCGGGTGTAGCCGGTGAGCTGGTGGGCAACAGTGCGCATGGCGCCGTCGCTCTGCTCGGCCCAAGAGGGGAAGTCGGCCAGGCAGACGAGCTCGGCCTGTTTCTTCATGTCGAACGGTGTTGGCAGGTGCAGGGTCGGGACGGAGCTGCGCAGCCCAAGCCGGGTTCGAATGAAGGTCCACTGCGCAGCGACGCGCAGCGTGGCGGACACATAGTAAGTACGGTCGAAGGTGGCCAGGAACTGCTGCCAGGTGCCGTCGGCGGGCAGCTCGATCGGGCTGGTGCTGATGCGGAAGCGATAGCGGCGCAGCTCGGCGCTCAGCGCTTCGACCTCCTCGGCGTAGACGGCCTGGTTGGTGGTGCCGGGCGGCAACGCACCCAGCGCCGGTGTCGCCCTCTCGCCGGTTAGGCCGTGATCGGTCAGGTCGCCGTCGACCGTGCCGGTGGGGCCTTCGGCTGCGGCGGGATCGAGGTCGTCAAAATCGGGTTCGCCATCGGGGTCGGTCGCGTCGAGTGGCAGCGTCTCGTCCGTGTCGCCGTCCTGATCATCTTTGGCGGCGTCGATTGCGGTGCCTCTTTCGGTGCTGCCGTCGCCGGTGTCGTCCGTGCTGGGGTTGCCACCGGGCGTGCTGCTTTGGACGGTGTCGGGGGTGCCAGTGGCGGGTAGGCCGAGGGCGGCGTTGGTGTCGCCGACGATCCTTTGAGCGGTCGCGCTGATCTCGGCCGCGCCAACGACGAGGGAATCGAGCCGTTCGAGGTCGTAGAAGCTCAAGGTGGCGGCGTGCGCGCCGCGGTAGGCCGACAGGGTGCCGACGAGCACTTCGCAAATGCCAGACAGGCGCAGCAACAGGCCCATCAGGTAGCGGACCTGCCCGGTGCCGCTGGCGCCGCTGTATGGGCTGGCCAAGGTGACGGTGCGTGAGCCGACGAGAGTGCCGACGCCGGTGCCGCGCGCATCGAACGCCTGCCCTGCGACTTTGGGCAGCGTCTCGTGGTCGAGTAGCAGGCCGAGGTTGCGCACTCCTTCTGCGGCCTGGTCGCGTTCGACGCCGGACCGAGCGTCGCGGGTCCAGCTGTCGAGCTCGCTGTACAGATCTTCCACTAGGCGGTAGTCCAGTGTTGTGGTCAAGGCGCTGGTGGCGCTGTCTTCGAGCTGGTGGGCCTCGTCGAGGATGAGCAGGGTGTTCGAGCCAAGGTCGGACAGCTCGTCGAGGTGGGCGAGCAGCAACGCGTGGTTAGCCAGGATGAGCCGATGGCCGAGCAATGCCTCCTTGACGCCGTCGGTGTGGACGGCCAGCGGTGTGAGGGCAGCCGCGTCGTACTCGCCAGTGGTGGCCTGGGACAGCGACTCAAGCCAGATGCTGACGGTGTTGTTGCTGTAGTCGGTGAAGAACAGTGGCACGTCAACAGCGTCAACCGAGTGGGCGGTCCAGGACTGCTCGACGGTAGTGGAAGCGATCAAGCGCAGCATCAGGTAGGCGAGCAGCTCGCGGAAGATGACGCGCTCGAGAAAGCGGTTGCGACCGGTGCTGCGGCTACGCCGTGGGGCGGTCGGCGTGGCGAGCAGCGCGGTTGCGTCGGCTAGCGACAGCGTCAGCGCGCGCAGCGACAGCCGGTTGGCTTTGCCTTTGACGACATCGGAGGCGTTGAGCAGCCCTGGGATTGCCGCTTCGAGGCGCGCCACGTCGGCGGCCAGCTGCGCCTGCAGCTGCTTGGTAGCGGTGGTGATGATCGCGGTGCGATCGGGGGCGCCAGTGAGCCAGTCCAAGGCGACGGCGAGCACGGCGAAGCTCTTACCGGTGCCGGTGGGCGCTTCGACCAGGCCGGAGCTGGCCTCGTCGACCCAGCTGTGCATCTGCTGGGTCATCTGCGTCTGCGGCTCGCGCAGTGCGGCGCCGGGGCGGACAGCGCGGGCAAGGGCGGTGACGTCGACCTTGCCGTCGGTTCCGCGCAGGCTCGCGCTGACGCTGACCGCCGAGCGTCCGACCGGTCCGGTGGGGCTCCGCCGCGGGGCGTGCCCGGCCAGACCGGAGTTCAGGACGCCGGCGACCTCTGCGGTGGTGTGGACGCGCTCGTCGCCTAGCAGCTCATTCTGCGGCGCGCCGGCGTGCCTGGCGGCAAGCGAGCGCACCAGCATCCAGGCGGGGGAGTCGGCAGTCAGGCTGGCGAGCAGGTCTTGAACGTCGGAGGGCATCGCGGCGAATGTCTGTGCGCATTGCTGTAGGACGCGGGCGAGCAGCTCGCTGTCGTCGACAGCGTCGTGCCAGCCCAGCCCGGCGCGGTCGATGCCGAGGTCGTCAGCTAGCGGCGCGAGCGCGTGCCGGGTGGCGGTCGGATAGAGCGCGAGGGTGAGGTAGAAGGCGTCGACGTAGGTGCCCCGCAGGTCCGGCATGTCCTCGCGGGCGGCAGTGGCGCTCAGCAGCGGGAAGTCGGCTTGAGTGCCGTTGTAGGTGACGATCAGATCGGCGCCTTCGGTATAGGCGTAAAAGTCCTCTAGCGCCTGCCTTGGGCTGACGGCCGCTGCGGCGTGCGCCTCGCGAACGCGCTTGGAGCGGATGGTCCAGGTGTCGTCGGGCAGTTCGACGTAGGAGCTGAACTGCGGCTGCTCCGCAACCCAGGCGCTGTCGTTACTGAGCCGAACGGCGCCGATCTGGTATATCCGCTTGTCGGTGTACGGGTCGCTGGTGATGGTGTGGACGACGGACTCGAGATCGACTAGGACGGCGCGCACGGCGGCGCCGAGCGCTTCCGCGGCCGCCGGGGGGTTTGCGAGCGGCTGCTCGGCCGGACCGTCGGGCGCGCGCAGGGGCGTGGTCCTTGCTGCTGAGGCGGTGACGGCCGGACCGGAGATGGTGACGCCGGTGGTGGCGTCGGCAGTTGGATCGTGAGTGGGTGAACTGACGACCTGGGCGGTCGCGCCACCAGGAGCGCTGATGCGTCCGGAGCTGTCGCGGTGGAGAAGACCGGCAGCCACGGCCTCGTCGAGTAGTGCGACCAAGCGCCCGCGGCGTTGGCCCGCAAAACGGCGCATGACCGCCGTGAGCAGCTCGTCGAGGCTGGCCCTAGGGTGGGCGCGCAGGTACTCGAGGGCGAGAGTGGCGAGCCGCCGGGCGTGCGGGGATGCCGCATTGTGTCCGGCGTCGTTGGCCAACTTTGACTCCTACGTGTCGTACGGTGTGCCCCGCGTGATCGTGTGCTTCTGGTCATAGGTATCGGGCGCTGATAAACCCGGAGAACAGACGACGCCGACGCCGAATATGAACATCGGTTCGTTGTCCCTGAGCACTGCTGGCGCCAGTGCAAATGCGATTGCCGCTGTCGTAGGCCGTCGGCATTTCTTTGCGCCGCCGTTCGGACACGGTGGCCGACAGCAGGAGGCCGGGCTCGCGTTCCTGATTTCATGCATGCTTGCCAATCAACAGGCGAGAACGCGGAAACCGGCTACCCCGTCGGCCAGCTCGTGAGCAACTCGAGCTGTGACCTTGGCAGAGACCCGATGATCGACGAGGAGGCGACAGTCGATTGGGCGTTGCCCAGGTGCTGAAAAGGCGGAAGCCAGCCGGTGAAGACTCTGTCTCGTTGCGTGTGGACTTTACCCAGACGGACGTGTCGACGTTCTCGGCGAGTCTCAATGATCTTGCCTCCTCCCTGTTGCAGGCACAGTCAGCTTTCGGTGGGCGTATGTTTCACTTCCGGCCGAAGTTACCCCGAATGGAGCAGCTGGCTCGGTTGAGAGTTGCCCCGCTGGGGGTGAACCGATACGGCGGGTATAGAGGTCGGGCTGTGGGCCAACCTCGCCTGCGCGAGTACGACCATGGCGAAGGCGTTAGCGTTCAGGCCCGGCCGGGGCGGCTGCTGCGCTGGGCGGACTGGGACATCGACGGCGTCCGCGACGACGTGCGGGACTGTGTGACCGAGCATCTCGGCGAGCTGGGCGGGGTGCTGATCGTGGACGACACCGGGTTCCCGAAGAAAGGCACGCGCTCGGCCGGGGTGCAGCGGCAGTACTCCGGCACCGCCGGCCGGATCGAGAACTGCGGGGCGTCGACGAGCGCTGACCAAGGGCGCTCGGCCAGAGCCGTGACGTAGTGGTGGCCGGGGAGCTGGCCGAGACAGGCGAGCAGGTCGCCGGTGGTGGCCTGCTCGGGGCGTCACGGGTGCGGTGGCAGGTGGAGGTCGACCTGGGTGGCGAAGCTCTCGGTGAGGAGGAAATCGACCAAGGGAGGTCGTCGACCAGCTCGGCGGCGGTCGAGTCGGCGGTCAGGCATACCCGGTCCGGTGCGACCGGCCGGAGGCAGCCGGTGTCGGTGTACATCGCCCCAGGCTGGTGACCACATCGTGACACCGGCTCGGCTGATCGGGTGGTTTCCGAGCTTGCGGGAAACACCGGCTGCGTGATCGGCGAATTGATCAATACCCACCGGGAATGCCCAGATGGGGGGTGTGAATTGCCGTAAGGAAGCCAGCCTTTCAGCGCGGAGTCGTTGAGCTCGTTGACACGTGAGCTTTGAGCACGTCAGTCCGCCGAACTGACCTCGGCCGTGCCGCTTGATGTCTCGTAACAGCGATGGTCTTCTAGGATCAGTGTCGACGAAGTCCGTCAGATGCAGCCTGGAGGCCGGCGGAAGAGAGGGCCGATGCTGGCGGGCGACCGATGTGGGGATGGTTCGTGACCGATCCTTGGGAGCCGTTGCTCGAGGCGCCAGAACGGGACGTGATGATCCCGACTGACGATGAGTCCATAACGAGACGCCGTCGTGCGTTGGCGCCGATCCAGGTACTGACCGAGATCGAACGGACCAAGGGGAGTTTGGACGGCGCCTACTGGGAGCGTTACGACCTGTTCACGATCGCCCTGGCCGTGATCGACCAGGTGGCGTTGGCGATGGGGATTTCGGCCGGCCGCACGTGGGAGGAAGCACTCGACTATGCGGCGGGGCAGGCCGCTCGGCAAGCGCCGGACGCCGATGACTCCGAGTGGTCCCCAGTGGCGGAACGAGTGCTCGTTTCGCTGGTGACGACGGATGTGGAGATCGTCAAGCATCTCGTGCACACCACGACCGGTCCGGCGTGGCGGAACCAGCGGTTCCGGCTGCTCTACCTGCATCCGACCGGGAGCGAGGGGATCGAGCACCTGCGTGCTTCCGAGCAGGCGATCAACATCTTCGTCGAGGCTCTCGACCTGGACATCGAGGCTGCCCAGATCGCCAACGAGGCACAGCTCAACGCGCTGATCGCTCGCGGCGCAGTGGAGTCAGCCGTTCAGATCGCGAAGCTTGCCCGCTACCGATCGATCCAGTACCAGGAACGGATCCGCCGGGTCATCGCCGACACGCTGATCGATCCGGACGTCCACGATTGGATCAGCGAAGTGCCTTCGCTGTTGCAAGATGCCTTGGCGCATGTCAAGGAACGTCTCGACGCCGAATCGGCTCTGCTCGACGCGGTCGCGGATCGCCGGACCCAACTGGACGACCAGACCAAGCTCGACGCGGCGAACCAGTTGATCGAGATTCTCCGAGAGTGCCGCCGGCGCCATGACGACCTGCATCGCCACCTCATCGGTGCCCGAACCCGTTTGCGGGAAGCTCTCGAAGACCGCTTTCGGCGCGCCCCGCGCACGGCACGGCGGTTCGACATCGGCACGGATCTCCTCACGCCTTACCTCGCCCGCAGCACTGCCACCTCCGCGGACGCGGCCGATCGCATGGTGGCTTTGTTCGGCGGACTCCCCACACGCTGGTGGCCGTTTCTGACCACGTTGACCGACGAGCTTTGCACCCCGCTGCCGCCACCTCGGCCCGGCGAGGAGTATCAATCGCCCGAATTCGACCCCGATGTCCAGAGCGAATGGTGGGAGCCCTACGAAGACACGGTGGAGTCCCTGCTGAACGGCATCGACCAGCCGATCCGGCTGTCTCAGTTGCTGGCGCGAGCCGGTCAGATCGTCGCCGGGGTCGGCGCAGATCCGGACGAGCTCCCATTGGACGAAGGCGTCCTGGCCGCGGCGATCGTGCATGCCGCCCATCGAGCCTGGGCGGCGCGGCTCGCGGGTCGCTCGGCAGGCGACCGGATCGTGGTAGCGGTGACCACGGGAACCGATCTCGACAGCGGTGGTATCCGTGCCGACGACCTGCTACTGGTGCCCGGCGAGGTGCTGACCGACATCAACGAAGCGGCCGCGCCTCGAGCAACTGCCGGCGGCTATTCCGAGGAGGAGGTCGGGTGAGGTCTTCGACCGACGACGTCGACATCGGGAAGTTCCTGGCCTGGGCCGGACGTCCGCGGGAAACGCCAGGGCGCAGCGAAGACCTGCATCGTATCGTCAGCCGGTACCTCGATGAGCCGGACTTCGCCGCGGCCGTCGATCGGGTCTTCTCCGGCGCCGGGCTCGATGTCCGTGTTGACGCCCGGGACGGGATCATCGTCACGGCCCGGCACCACTCGTTGCTGAGGTTGCAGGCAGGCGACATCGTCAAACGTGCGCAGCCTTCCCAGCGCAGCGTGATCGGAGCGGTACTGCTGGCTGTCGCCCGCACGGCCTACCCGGAAGCCGGGATGGTCGACGATCCGGATCGGGTCGCCGTCTTCACCACCCAATCCGTTGTGGACACTTTGGACCGGGCGGCGCAGCGGCTCGCCGACGAGACCCGCGAAGACAGCGAGCTCGACGAGGACCTCGTAGAAGGCTGGCGCCGCTGGCTCGACTTGCCTCAGGCCAGGCCCAATGCCCAGCGGCGGTCGGCGGGTGACCGCGCCGGTGCGGTGAACCGGATCTGCAAGCTCCTGGCCGAAGCCGGGTACCTCAACCTCCGAGGCGACACCGATGGTGGTACCTGGACCGCGCGGCCACGGTTCCGCTACGCCGTGGCCGCCCTCGCCGAGGATTCCGATCTCTACACCCTCGTCAACGACCTGCCCGAGCCAGTCGAACTCGACACTACGGATCCGGAATGACCGATTCGCTGTTCGCGAAGACATCCGAGATACCATCGGCATTGCCGGTCCCGCCGCTGCGGTTACGGCGGATCAAGCTGTACGGGGTCGGCCCCGAGGGCGCCCGGTTCGACCCGCTGGACCTCGATTTCGCCACGCGGGACGGGGCGGCGGCCAGGGTCCTGTTGTCCCTGACCAACACCGGCGGCAAGTCGACTTTGATCACGTTGGTGTGCAGTCTTGTCGTCCCGGCGGCGCGTGCACAGGTTGGCGGCAAGGTGCTCGGTGACTACGTTCTCACCGGCGACACATCGCATGTCGTGTGCGAGTGGGAAGACGCCACGACGGGCCGACGTACGGTAACGGGCGCCGTCATGGAATGGAAGGACCGCAGGCGGCAGCCCCCGCACGCCGCCCGATCGACGAGCAACATGTTGCGCTCGTGGTACTTGTTCACCACGGGGCCGGACCTTCCCGGCATCGACGACTTGCCTTTCGTCGTCGATGGCCGTCGGCTGCCTTTACGTCCGTTCTGTGCTGCGGTGGACGACTTGATCGCCACGCATACCGGCGCGCAGGGCGTGCTGACCGACAAGCAGCCGATGTGGAAGAAATCGCTCGAAGAACGGACGAGCATCGATCCCACACTGTTCGGTTATCAGATGCGGATGAACGACTCCGAGGCCGGCGCGGAAAAGCTGCTGGCGTCGTTCGATTCACCGGACAACGTGGTCCGGTTCTTCGTGGGCGCGCTCAACGATCAACGTGAGCTTGAGACGTTCACCGGAAGCCTCGAGGAGTACGCCGTGCTGGCCGCTCAGCGGGCCGACCTGGAGGCGATCGCCGCCTTCGGTATGGAGATTGCCCCGCTGATCGAACTGATCGCCGCCCGGACCGCGGCTGCAGAGGCGGCTGCCGCGGCGGCACGTCAGGCGCACGCTCGAGGCAGCGAACACGCAGCCGCCCTCGACAACCGGGTCAAGCGGGACGAAGAATCGCTGGTCGAACTCCGTGCCTCCTTGGAAGCCGCCAGACGTGAAGCCAACCGGGCGCGCCAAGACTACGGCCGGGTCAGCGACATCCGGCAGCAATTACTGCTCGAGGAAGCGCGGGCGCGGGTCGAATCGACCGTGCAGGCAGTCGCTCGGGCCGAGAGCGAGGCGCACGAGGCTCGGCAGTACGAGCAGGCGTGGCAGGCCGTCGACGCGGTGATCGATCTCGGTATCGCGAGGCAGGAGAGCGCAGCCGCCACACTCGCCTACAAGGCGGCCGACGCCGGTCTGGACTCGCTCCGGGCCGAGGTCGGCGATGCCGCCGCGCGCACCGCTGGACGGCTCGACGCGCTGGCATGGAAGTCAGCCGAGACCGCCACCTTGGCGAATGCGGCAGCCGAGGACGCGACTCGGCAGGCCGAGCAGGCCAATGCAGAGCTCGTGGAGGTCGCTCGCGAGCTGGAACGCACCAAGGGTGCACTCACGCAGATCAGGGCAGAGCGCGACGATGCCGAACGGCAGACGGCGGCAGCGATTGCGGCAGGCTGGCTGGTCGAGGACGAACGACCGGATGCTTGTATGCGTCGCTGGCAGGACACCCGCGGCGAAGCTTCCCAGGCCGCGGACCGAGCCGATACGGCTGCGGAGGCCGCGGAACAGGCCGACAGGCGTCTGGGCGCCGAAATGGATGGGCTGGACGGCGCTCTCCTGGGTCTCCGCTCGGCCGAACACGGCGCCGAGGAAAAGGTGGCCGCGTTCGACCGCGATCTATCAGCGGTCGGCGACGATGAAACCGTCATCCAGTTGGCCGGTGGCCGGCTGGCCGACGGTGCTGCCTTGGCGCGGGTCGGGGCGCTGGCGGAAGAGTCTGCTCACGACGCCGACACCAGAGCGTCGAAATACGCAACCCTTGCCCGTGTGGCCAAAGAGGAGCTGGCACTGATCGACGGGACCGGAATCGCGCCTGCGGGACCCGACGTACTGGCCGTGCTCCAGACGTTGACCGAGGCGCGCATCGGGGCCTCGACCGGCTTGAGCTGGATCGAACGCAACGTCGTCGATCCCGATCGGCGTGCCACGTTCATCGAGAACCATCCCGAGCTGGCCGGGGGCGTGGTCATCACCGACCCCCAGCGGTTCGATGAGGGGATCGGTGTCTTGACGGCACAGCCCGCGCACACCAAGACGCCGGTCACTGTCCAGACTGCTCCGTCGTCCACTGCCGGATTCGAGGACGACACAGAGGCGAGGGAATTGCACTACGTCGTGGTTCCCCATCGTGCCACGTGGGATCGGGCTTGGGCCGCGGATGCACGGAACAAGCTGGAGCAGACCGCACAGAAGGAAGGTAAGGCCGCTCAAGACGCTACCCAGGCCGCCGCGCGATATCGCGCGGCGGTTGCGATGTGCGCAGACTTCGCGCGCCGGTGGGGCCTGACCACCCGGGACGAGCTTGAGGAGGCTTTGTCCACCGCAGCGAAAGCGGTCGCGCAAGCTGAGGAACGTCGCGGCACTCTGGCGAAGGAAAGGGAACAGGAGCGCCAGAAGGCGCGAACGGCACGCCGAGAAGGCGGCGAGCAACGACTGCTCGCCCAGAAGGCCGACGGACACGTGACTCAGGCGTCGGCGCTCGACGCAGTCGTGCAGAAGGCCGACACCGCTGCGGCGCTCGTCCCGGGGCTGAACGCCAAACGTGACCGGCTTCTCGAGCGCCAGAGCGTTGCGGAAGCGACGATCGAAACGACCGAGGCTGTCTTCAAGGAACAAACCCAAAAAGCCTCCGACGCGCGAAGCGCGCATGACGCCTACCGCAGGGAGCGGGGCGAGATGGGCGTTGACGCGGCGGCACCGGACCCTGGCGGCAACCTGGAAGTGCTCAGGGATGCCTGGAAGACCCTGCGCCGCGAGCTGAGGAGCGCTGAACAAGGAATGGTCGAGGCCGACCTCTTGAACCGCGCGGAGGAACGGGTCGGCAAAGCCCTGCTCCGCACCCAGCGGTTCGACTCGTCGGTGATCGCCGATGCGGAACAGCTGGCTCAGACCAGCGAAGGTTCGTCCCAAGCAAGCAGGGCCGGTGCTCAGGAGCGCGCACAACGGGCTCACGACGCAAGGCGGACCGCGCTGACGATCGCCGTAGCCGAACGCAAACAGGCGAGCAAGGCACTGGCCGAAGCGCAGCCGACGGCCGCGGGTCACCAGAACTTCATCGACCTCTCCACGACGGAGTGGGTGCCGGCCGCACCGGAGGAGATTCCCGGCCTGCTCGAGCGGCTTGAGGTGCGCAATGCCGAACTTCGTCAGCTGCGCGACCAGGCCGAAGCGGCCGAGCAGGAGGCACTCGACTTCGTCGATGCGGTCTCCGAAGACGTCGAGTCGATGAAGGACATCGCGGCGCTGTGGACCGCAGAGCGGGTACCGACTCCACGAATCTTCGACGGTACGAAGGGACTCGCCCGCGAACAGATGCGGCTCAATGTCCAGCAGTATGCCGCCGCGGATGGGGTCAACCGCGAGGCCAAGGGACAGTTGCATGACGCCGTGCTCGGCGCTCGCAACAGCGCGATGAACACACGGTGGTCGACCCTGGATGCCGCCGCGGCCATCCGCGTGCGCTCGCTCCCGGAGCCCGATCTCGTCGCCGAAGCGGAGGTCCTGGCCAGGCGGATCCGGGCCATGGCCGAGTCCGCTGCCGCGGACTTGCGGGAACTCGACAAGCACCGGGGCATCCTGCGGGACAGCCTGCTCACGCTGTGCCGGGATCAGCGTCGAATGCTGCGTGAGGTGTCGCGCTACTCGAAGCTCCCCGACGGTCTGGGCGACCTTTCCCATCAGCCCGCGCTCAAGATTCGGTTCGAGGAAGCGCCGGACGACGAAGCGGCGGCCCGGCTCGCCACCAGGATCGACACATGGTCCGTCGAACTGAGCGGCAACCCCAAACGGGCGAGATCCGCTGAAATCCGCACACGCTGGCTCGCCGACGCGGTCCGTGACACCGTGCTCGACCGGACCCGGGCCGGTGCGTGGTCCATCGAGATCCTCAAGCCGTCGATCGACGGTCGCGTGCGGTATTGCCCACCCGACCGGATACCCATCGAGTTCTCAGGTGGACAAGTACTCACCTTGGCCGTGCTGGTCTACTGCGCCTTGTCTCGCGTCCGGTCCGCCCACCGGCAGGGTGGTCCCCGCCCCGCCGGGACACTGCTGCTGGACAATCCGTTCGGCGCGGCATCGGCGGAAGCGCTGATCCAAATGCAGCACCAGCTCGCGGCGCACTCGGGTGTACAGCTGGTGTGCGCGACCGGCTTGCACGACCCCGCAGTCGACGCGGCATTCACCGGACACGGCTCGGTAATCGTGAAACTGCGCAACGACGGTGACCTTCGCCGCAACCTCGCCTACCTGCAACTACGTGCGACGGTCGTGGACGGAGTGGACGTGATCGACTCGATCACCGGGGGCCGGGACCGAGCCTCGGCTCGAAACTGGGTCGATGCGACGCGCTACGAGGTGGATCTGTGACTGTCCGTCCGTCCGAGGTCGCCACGCTGCGGGGAGCGATCCTGGACACGAGATCAGTGAAGATCGAGTTCGACACGCTGTGGCAACTCTGGAACCGCTCTGCACCCAGGTTCGTCGGCGATCCCGATCAGGCGGCTGCCTTGCACGAGGCTTTGCTGCAGCTGTCGAACTCCTCCGTGATCGAACTGCCGAAGCAGGCATGGGACGCATCCATCGTCCCCGCGCTGCCCCGCCATGTGTTGGTGCCGGCAGCCCGGCGTGTCGACAGTGGACGGCCGTGGGTGACATTTCCGTGGCGCCGCGAACTGGGCTGGGTGTCGTCCTTGCCGACATTGTCCGCTGCCCTATTCGACGATCTGACGGCCGTGAACGATTGGCTGGGTCGGGTCGAGCCAGCGAGACTTCCGACTGTGCCTATCCGCTATCGATCCGCGGAGATTTTTGGTCGGGAGAAGCGGCTCGAGCAGCTGGAACGGTCGAAGATGTTCGGTCCGGGCCGGCTAAGGCTGCCGATGCTCGCGTGCGTGCGGCTGGCGCCACCCGCCCCGGCAGCGGTCGTGGGGGCGGGACCGGACGTCCTCGTCGTCGAGAACAGTGACACATATTGGGTGGCTGTCCAGACATTGCGAGCCAGCCGGGGCCACCGCATCGGTGCGGTCGTTTGGGGCTCCGGCAAGACGTTTCCGGCACAGGTTCCTTCGCTCGCGGTCGACGTAGCCGGTCAGGGACCGGTACGAGGGGTTGCTTGGTACTGGGGCGACTTCGATCCGGCCGGTACGGCGACCGCGGTGGCAGCGGCACGAATGGCGCCGGACGTCGACGTCCGCCCTGCGACGGGCTTATGGGCGGCGATGGTGGGGCTTGCAGTGCAGGAGGCTGGAACGGTCGACTGGTCGGGCGCGGTAGGGCAGGAATGGCTTGGCGCTGAGTTGTGGGATGCGCTCGCACACGTGCGCGCTGCGGGTGGACGCATCGCCCAGGAGCTCGTGCCGGTGGATGTGGTAGCTGCCTGGGCAGGTCAGCCCGATCACCGGTTTGCTCTGTGAAAGCTCACGGGGAGACGGATCGGGCTACTCTGCGCTACAATACTCGCATGATCTCCCCAAACACGGGAGATATCCCACGTATGGGGGTTCAAGTCCCCCTTTGAACACACAGACGTGGGAGATCTCCCGCGCGGATGCGGGTCACTCAAGCTGCAGGTCAGTACACGGACGATCTGAGTGCCCCCGAGCACCGTGCCATGGTCGTCATGGACATCCCGCGTGAGGTCCGCGTGGTCTGAGGTTGCTCGGCAGTCGAACGTGTGTTCTACTGCCGTTGGCTGGGGTCGATGGGGAAGATCGACCCCGGCTCAACCTTGTAGCGGTTTCTGCTGGCCGCCCGATACTGATGGCGAATCTCACCATGAGGAGGCCGTCAGTGCGGCAGCAGATCGAGAGCTTCAGCAAGAATGAGCACAACGACCTGGCGGTGGAGATCCAGGAGTACTTGGCTCGCCTGAACGAGGACGCGCCTACGCGGATCTCATCGATGTCGATGTCCGAGAGCTGGGCTGTCGAGACGGGCGCCTGGTACACCGCGATGGTCGTCTTCGACATCGATGAGCAGGATTCGGCCCCGCCGAGCGTGTACTAGGCGGGTAGCACAGAGCCCCACGGTGGCCTACTGAGACGTGGGTGCCGTGGGGCTCTGGCCTTCACCCTTCACCCGAAGGTGAAGTGGACACCCGGCTGACGCGCCAATGGAGGGCAGCGCGCCCTTCGTCCCAGAGGGGCGCATGCGATGACCATCGTCGATCGGATGACCGCAGCGGTCCGCACCGGTAAGAGCCGTCCGTTCGTGGTGCACGGCGCTCCCGGGGTCGGGAAGTCGGCCTTGCTCGAGCACCTGGCGAGTTCGGCGACCGGCATGCGGGCGCTGCGTGCGGGTCATCCCGTGGCCGCTCGCAGGCATCTGGGCCTTACCTGGCCGGGCAGGAGATGATCTCACAACAAGCACCTGTGACAAAGGCTCGTCCACCGGAACATCCTGAAAACTTGCCGACCGACGTTCCCGATCATGCTGTACGGCCGGCGCCACGGCGATCGAGCGACCGCTTCGACGCGGTGTTCGGCCTGTAATGTCTGAAGAGCCGCAACGATACTACGGCTATGGCAAAGCGAGCAGCTACGCCGGTGAGAGCCGATGAGGCACGATTGGAAGTTCTCCTTCACGACTACTCGATGGCGCGGGACGACGAACGGTCGTATCTGAACACTTTGGCAGCGATGTTCAGCGTGGCGATCACCTTGCTGGGCTTGCTGATCGCCATCGCATCGACGGCTTGTGACTTCCGCCCGGACCAGAATCAGTGCTTGCCGGTCGCGCGACCGGCGTTGGCCGCCCTGCCGCTTCTCCCGCTGGCTACCATGGCGTACATCCAGATCGCGTCGTCGCTGGCCACCTTGAGGTCTTACTACCTGCGTGGCCTCGAACGAGAGATCAGAAGTATCGCCGGAGTGCCCATCGCGGCACTGGCGGGAATCTATTCTAGCTCCTTCTTCGACTTCTCTCAAACCTTGGTGAGCCTGCGCCGCGGGCGCAAAGGACTGAGGATCAGCGGCCTGATCGTCCTGTTCTCGATCATCGTCATATTCGGCGGATTCACCTTCCTCATTGCGACCAAGATGACGTTGCTATACCAAGTCGCCATGGTCGTTGTGTACGTGCCGATGTTCCTCGTTCTTCTGGTGGAAACGCTGAACGCCACGGTCGGCGGGCGTTCTTTGCTGACCACGGTGGTGCGTCAGTACCTCGCGGAGACACACGACGATCGTTTTGTTAACCCCGTGACGTGGGCGAGGGAGCGCACACTCGCTTCCTATCTGATATTCCCGCGTCCCGAGGACTGGCACAAGTGGCTGTTCCTGCCTCTAGCCTTTTGCTTCGGGCTGTTCTACACGCAACGCCCGCTCGCCGACACCGTGCCGCAGCTCGCTCTGGCTGTTCTGGTTCTTGAGTACCTCGTGTACCAGGGCAGATACCAGTGGAATGACATCCGGGGCCTGGCCGAAGACGTCGTCCACCCCGAGAAGGGGGCGCGCAAGAGGCTGCCGGTGGCGCGCGCCGGCGTGCGGACCGCCGTCGGAGCCAGCACGGGGACGATCATCGTCCGGCAATCGGTCGCCGGCGTGGTCATCGCGTGGTTAACCTACTCCGGCCAGGACGCGGCTGGCGGCATCCTGACCGCGGCGATGGTGATCGTCTGGCTGGCGGCCCTCTGGTACGAGGCACTTCGCGCCAAGGCGGTTACGACGGCGCCGACGGGGATGTCGCGCAATTCGCTGACCCTGGTGATCCTGGTCGGGTGCGGGTACGCGGCCCGCGCAGTCGTCGGGCTGGTGATCGCTGGGGTGTCACTCACCCGCCAACCAGCGGTCTGGGTGCTGGTGGTGGCCGCGTGGACGTTCGGGGTGATGTTCGTCAGCATCACCTGGGCGCTCGAAGGTTTGGCGCACGTCAGGAAGAAAGACGGCGGGTACCACTATGCGACCGGCCCGCGAGCGGAGCAGAACGGATTGCCGCTCCTGGGCCGGAAACCCCATCTGGGCGCCATGCTCTCGTTCCTCCGCGACGTGCGGCCCGATGCCGAGCTCGGTGCCGCGGACCTGAAGGAGGGTGCCAAAGAAAAGCCGTTCCTCGACAACGGTGGACCGCTGTCTGCTCCGTGGAACCTCGGCCTGGTCGCGTCGACCCCCCTCGGGTTCTTGTCCATCGCCGTGCTCGACGATCTGCCATGGCAGATCGGCTGGGGTGGCATGGCCCTCACGCTCGTAGCCGGCGTCGCGGTGGTGAAGGCGCCGATGGGAGGCGCGTTCGTGGTGATCTGGGGCCTCACCCTGGCGGCGCTATGCACGGTCAGTATTTCCGCCGGTCTGCTGTGGGTGGCTTTTTCCGGGATGTACGCCCTGTTCAGGAGCAGCTCGTACCACTCCTTGAAGCACCCTTTCGAGGAGATAGCGAAAGCGCTCAGGGATGTGAAAAACTGGCTATTCTATCGCTTCGTGGGTGCTGGCACTACTGGCCTGCTCGAAAAGCAGCCAGACGCAGCAGCGCTGACTGCGGATGCCAGGGCGCGGATGTAGTCCGCCCCGAACTTGCCCTGGGGCTGCGCGTATCCAGCACGGTCCCCCTCTCGGTGCGGCGTGAGGTGGCTGCATGCCATGCAAACTGCATGCGGCGGCTGTCGGGCAAGATGCACCCGTGAGCATGGCGTCGCAGACGTCCAGCCGACCAAGATCGACTATTGCTCTGTCGAAATGGAAGACATCGGCAAGGCCGGCTGCAGGGCCAGAAAGCGGTGCTGTTCCGGGGAAGGCGCGGTGGCGGGCGGATCCGGTGCCTAGTCTTGCAGACCATAACGAATGCTGGGTGTACGCAACACTCCATCATGTCGTCAATAAGGGCCCGCGAGTGACCGAGAATCTCGTCGAAGTTCGGATCGACGGTACGGTCGCGGGGCGGCTGGCACCAAGATGTCCGAAGAAATGCTGCCCGTGGTCCAGTTCCTCGCGGGCCGCAGGTTGGCGATCTGCTCAACCGTCACACCGGGCTCACGGTTGCGGGCGACCCGTACGACATCGTCGCGGAACTCCTGGGGGTAGGGCTTGGGCGCAGCGACATCCTCCCAGCTCACCATCACGGCAAGCCAACTCAGATGTCACCTACTCGTGCAGCAGACCCCCTACTCAATCTCTTAGATGATGAGCGTTGTTGCTATCGAGCAAGATCGTCCTCGGACACACGCATTATTCACCCGCGGAGAGGCCGTCACGTCGACGGCCTCTTTTTCGTGGTCGAACCGCAGGTCAAGCCGCAAGTCCCGGTAGAGCTGCGCCAGCCGGCCCGGCTGACCGTCGGCCAGCGCGGCGCTGACGTTGCCGAGCGAGTCGATCATTGCGTACACCTCAGCCTCGCCGAGTCGAACTGAGACCGTTCAACGTCGCAGCCGTGTCGATCTGGATGGGTGGGCTCACCACCGAGCGTGCCCTCGCTACATCGCGTCGCTGCCCGAGAACGTCCAGCCGGCCGGACGCCGGGAGTCGCCTCAGTTCACCGGTGAGGTCGTGGCGGCTCTCTGCGCCGCCGAGGACTTCATGGACTACTCAGGACGCGCCTTCATCGGCGCGGAGCTGGGTGTGACGGACATCGACGGTACTGCGCCGCCGTCGCTGCGTGATCGCCTGGGTGCGCCGCCGGAACTGCACGACAGCCTCCGGCAGCGCCGACTACCTCGAGTTCGTACGCGGCGCAGGGCGGCCCCACGTCCCGGTTGATCATTCGGGATCTGTGCGCCACCGCCTGCCGGTCTCAGCCGGAGAAGAACGAGCTGAAGGCCGGCGAGTGGTCTCGCAGCCACTGTTCTTGCGGGACGATCGGCCGGTCGAGGCGGCCTTCGCGGCTCATGCGTTGTTCGAAGGCCTCCAGGTGCTTGGCCATGGCGCGGGTGGCGCGGTCGGCGTCGCCCGCGGCGATGGCCTTGGCGATCGCCATGTGGGCTTGGTTGGCCTCGTCGAGGTCGGTGTCCTCGATCGCTTCGCCCTTGAGGTGCTCGCGCAGCAGGTCGTGCGGCACGATGACGAGCACGCGCAGCAAGAGGTTGTTCGACATCTCCGCGATGCGCTCGTGGAAGGCGACTTCGTTGGTGTAGCCCGGGCCCGGGTTGTGCTCGGCGAGCTTGAGCAGTGACTGCTTGCTTTCCGCGCTCGCCAGCGTCGCGGCGAGGCCGGCTGCCGGCGGTTCGACCATCTTCCGGTATGTCGTCAGGTCGCGCAGCGGTGCCTTCGACAGGGTCAGCACGGGCGCCAGTGTGTGGCTGAGGTTCGACAGGTTCGGTTGCGCCACGAAGATCCCGCCGTGCGAGCCGCGGCGGATGACCACGAGACCCTGGGCTTCCAGCAGCCGGATGGCCTCGCGGACGGTGGCGCGGCCGAGGCCGCTCTGGGAGATCAGCTCGGGTTCGCTCGGCAGCTGGCTGCCCGGCTCCAGGCCCAGGCCCAGGATCTGCGCGCGGATTTCCTCCGCGAGCGAGGCGGCGGCCTTCGGTAGCGTGCGGGCGCTCTTGACCGCCACGGTGGGAACGCTGTCCCGCCGAACTCCCTCGGGCACGCTTGACCTCCTGGTGGGGACCTCCGGGCGCCGCGCCCATGAGGACAATGATGCGACAAATGCTAGCACCGGGCGCAAGGGGCATGGCGGCCCGCTTGCGCCCGCGTGCTCAGCGGGGCGGCATGCGGACCGCGCCGTCCAGCCTGATGGTCTCACCGTTGAGCATGGGGTTGGCCACGACGTGCCCGGCCAGGTGCGCGAACTCGTCCGGACGGCCGAGCCGGCTCGGGTGCGGGATCTGCTTGCCCAAGGAGTCCTGAGCGGCTTGCGGGAGCCCGAGGAGCATCGGCGTCTCGAAGATGCCCGGCGCGATCGCACAGACACGGATGTAGTGTTCGGCGAGGTCGCGGGCCGCGGTCAGCGTGAGGCCGTGGACGCCCGCCTTGGACGAGCTGTAAGCCGCTTGCCCGATTTGCCCGTCGAACGCCGCGATCGACGCGGTCAGCACGATCACGCCGCGGTCGCCGTCGAGAGGCTCGTTGAGGCGCATCGCCTCGGCGGCCAGGCGCAGCACGTTGAAGCTGCCGACGAGGTTGACCTCCACCACTTTCCGGTACAGGCCGAGGTCGTGCGGGGTGCCGTCCTTGCCCAGCACGCGCTTCGGCGGTGCGATGCCGGCGCAGTGGACGACCACCCGCGGAGCCTCGCCCGCGGCGAGGGCGGCGCGCACCGCGTCCTCGTCGGTGACGTCGGCGGCCACGAACCGCACGCGGGCGCCGAGCTCGGCTGCGAGGGCGGCGCCGGGGGAGCTGGGCAGGTCGGCGATCGTCACGTGAGCGCCCGCGGCGTGGAAGCGGCGCACGGTGGCGAGGCCGAGGCCGGAAGCGCCGCCGGTGACGACGGTCTGCTGGTCTTTGAGTTCCACGGTTTCTCCGATCAGAGGGTTGAGGAGTGGGCGGTGAGCGCGGCCCACAGGTCGCCGCCGTAGCCGGTCTGCACGAGGCGGGCGAGCCCGCCCGACCACTCGGTGGCCGACCCGAATTCGTCGCGCCAGGCCCAGAGGCGGGTGGTGAAGTGGTGCAGCGGGTGTTCCTCGGTGACGCCGATGGCGCCGTGCAGCTGGTGCGCGGCGCGGGCGACCCGGGTGGCGCTGGTGGCGGCCTGGATCTTGGCCGCCGCCACGGCGACCGCGGCGGGGGTGTCCGGGGCGGTGCCGGCGCCCGGGAGCAGGCCGGCGGCGAGGCCGACGGCACTTTCGACCGCGGCCACATCCACCAGCATGCGGGCCAGCGTGTGGCGGACGACCTGATGCGCCGCGAGGGGTTTGCCGAACTGCTCCCGGGCCAGTACGTGCTCGCGGGTGAGCCGCAGGCAGGAACGCAGCGCGCCGAGCAACCGGCAACTGCTCCCGAACGCGCCGAGCAGGCGGATGTCCTCCCGCACCCGGGCGTCCAGCGACCGGGCCTCGTCGGTCTTCACGGTCACGATGCCCCGCGGCTCACCGGCGAGGTTGTGCCCGGGCTCGCCGGAGCACGGGGGCAGGCGCGTGAATGCCGTCCCCCCGCCCGGCGCCGCACCCACCACCCAGATCTCGTCGGCCACGGGGGCCCACGCGACGTCGACCTCGGGTTCGCCGTGGGAGTCGGCCACCGCGACCACTCCGCCGGGCACGGGCTCCCCGGTGAGGACGGCCAGGTGCGCCACCGGGAACAGTGCTTCGGCCAGCGGCACGCTCAGCCCGGCCTCGGCGGCCTTCACCGTCACGGTGACGGCATCGGTCAGTGCACCGCCGGATCCGCCGAGGTGTTCGGGGATCCCGACCCGGGTCAGCCCGGTCTCGGTGAGCGCCGCCCAGGCGGCGCCTTCGATGCCGGTGCCGGCGTGTTCGCCGCGGCGGCCGGCGATCTGGTCCAGCAAAGCGTCCAGGTCGCTCATGACAGTCCCTCCGCCCGGGCGATGATGTCGCGCATGATTTCGCCGGCCCCGCCGCGCAGGGTGAACCCGGGCGAGTGCGTCTGCGCTTGACCGAACAGTTCCGCGAGATCCGGGGCCGGGTGCTGCGAGAGCCACTCCCTCGCGACGTCGAGGGTGTCCTGCTCGAACGTCGTCCCCAGGTCCTTGACCACTGCCGCGGCGACGCCGGGAGCTTCGCTGTCGCCGAGGTGCTTGCCGACCCGCGCCGACATCGATCGCAGGACCACCAGCCGTGCCACCAGGTGTCCGAAAGCCGGGTCTGCCGCGCCCTCGCGGGCCATCGCGGCCAGCAGCGGAAAGGTCGACAGGAAGCGCTCGGGGCCGCTGCGCTCGAACCCCAGTTCGCCGAGCACCTGCTTCCAGCCGCTGCCGGGCGCGCCCAATACCCGGTCGGCGGGTACGAACACGTCGTCGAAGAACACTTCACAGAAGTGCTCGCGACCGTCGAGTGTCCTGATCGGACGGACGGTGACACCGGGTTGCGCGAGGTCGACGATCATCTGGGTGAGCGCTGTGGACGCCTTCTCGCCGCGATCTCCGGTGCGCACCAGGGCGAGCAGGTGGTGGGAGTGCTGGGCGTGGCTGGTCCAGATCTTGGAGCCGGTGACTGTCCAGCCGTCCCGAGCGGGGACGGCGCGGGTGCGTACCGAGCCGAGGTCCGAACCGGACTCCGGTTCGCTCATGCCGATGCTGAAGTACAGCTCGCCGCGGGCCATGCGCGGCAGGAAGAATTCCCGCTGCTGCGCGGATCCGTGGCGCAGCAGCGACGGGCCGACCTGCCGGTCGGCGAACCAGTGCGCGGCCACCGGTGCGCCCGCGGCGAGCAGCTCCTCGATCACGGCGAAGCGCATCGAGGGCGAGGTTTCGCGGCCGCCGTGGTGGCGTGGCCAGGTCATGCCGATCCAGCCGCGGCGGCCCAGCTCCCGGGAGAACTCGGGCGAGTGGCCGGACATCCAGCTGTCGCACGATGACGCCATAAGCCCGGAAGCCCTGGCCTCGGCGAGGAATTCGCGTATCGCGACGCGTTCGCGGGTGATCTCGCCGGGCTCCGCGCCGAGGGGTTCGCCGAACAGTTCCAGCGCCGCGCTCATCGGTGGGCCGCCAGCCGCTCGCGGTACTCGGGCCGGTCGACGCTGGCCAGCTGGCGGCGCAACTCGAACTCGCTCGCCTCGGCGTGCTCGGCCAAGGACGGCGTGGTTCGCAGCGTGTCCTTGATCTCGCGCACCAGCCGCCGTGGTGCCGCCGCGACCGGACGGCAGAATGCCACGGCTTCGGTCAACAGTTCGTCATCCGCCACGCAGGACCACGCGAGGCCCACCTGCACGGCGCGCGGGCCGTCCACGGCGTGGCCGAACAGTGTCATCGCGGCGGCTGCCTGCGTGCCGGCCGCGCGGTCGAGCAGCCAGGTGTGGCCACCACCGGGGTGCACGGGAATGCCGACGAAGCGCGGGTCGAACACGGCCGAGGCGCCCGCGATGCGGACGTCGCAGGCGAGCGCGAGGTTGAACCCCGCGCCCACGGCCGGGCCGTTCACCGCGGCGACGGTCGGCAGCGGCAGGGCACGCACCCGCAGGAACGCCGAGTAGACGCGACGCAGCACCTGCTCGTCGGCGCGGCGCAGCGCGTCGCGGTCGGCGCCGGAGCAGAAGGCGGTACCCGCCCCGGTCAGGACGACCGCGCCGACCCCTGGATCGGCTTCGACCTGCGTGATGACGTCGCCGAGCTCGTCGGCCAGTTCGAGGGAGACGGCGTTTCGGCGGCGGGGGTCGGTGAGGGTGATGACGGCGACCCCGTCGTCGTGGTCGTACCGGACGAGTGGCATCAGGCGCTCCTTCGCGTCTTGCGCTTCAGGTCAATCTGGCGCAAGATTAGCCTAATGCGACGGAGCGTGGGAGGTTCGATGGCGAGCACCGCGACGACCTGCCGGGGAATCGGTGGTTCCTCTCCGGTGGACGGTCGGCCACCCTCCCCGCGCGCGTCGACCGTCCCCCGTGTGACCCCGAGGGACGGTCGCGCGCCCAGATCCCCTTGCCGAAGCAACATCCCCTGCACGAGTGAAAACGGAGGCGTCCATGACTGAACGCGAGACCGAGGGCCGCGTGGCCGTGGTGACCGGCGCCGGACGCGGCATCGGCCGAGCGATCGCGTTCGCCCTCGCGGCCGAAGGCTGGGCGGTCGTGGCCAACGACCTGGGCGCCGGCCCGGCCGGCGGCGGAACGGACGCGGGGCCGGCCGAGGAAGTCGCGGGCAAGATCCGCGCCGAGGGCGGCCGCGCGCTGGCCAGCACCGCCGACATCACCGACTCGGCCGCGGCCACGGAGCTGGTGCGTTCGGCCGTGACGGAATTCGGCCGGCTCGACGGCGTGGTCAACTGCGCGGGCATCCTGCGCGACACGATCTTCCACAAGATGGCCGAAGAGGACTGGGACTCCGTCCTCACCGTCCACCTGAAAGGCAGCTTCAACGTCAGCCGGGCCGCGGCCGAGGTGTTCCGCAACCAGTCCTCGGGCGCGTTCGTGCACATGACCTCGACCGCCGGCCTGATCGGCAACCTCGCGCAAGCCAACTACTCCGCGGCGAAGTCGGGCATCGTCGGCCTGTCCCGGTCGATCGCGCTGGACATGGCGCGCTACCACGTGCGGTCCAACGCGATCGCTCCGTTCGCGTGGAGCAGGCTGATCGACACGCTCCCGGAGAACACGCCGGAGGAGAAGGCCCGCGTCGCCCGCATGAAGCGGATGACCCCGGAGCAGATCGCCCCGCTGGTCGTCTACCTGCTCGGTGACGACGCCGGCGAGGTCAGCGGGCAAGTCTTCGTGGTCCGTGGCAACGAGGTCATGCTGATGAGCCAGCCACGGCCGCTGCGCACGATGGCCCGCAACGACGGCTGGACCCCGCAACTGCTGGCGGACCACTTCGGCCCGGCGGTGCGGTCCAGCCTCGTCCCGCTCGAGACCTCCCCGCAGGTCTTCTCCTACGACCCGGTGTGAGGTGACCCGATGACGATCGACGCGGCGGAGCTGCTCACCTGGCGGTTTCCGGTCACCGAGCACATTTTCACGGAGAAGGACGCGATGCTCTACGCCCTGGGTGTGGGGCTCGGCGAGGATCCGGTCGACGAGACTGAGCTGCCCTTCGTCTACGAGCGCGATCTGGCGGTGCTGCCCACGCTGGCGGCCGTGCTCGGACACCCCGGCCCGTGGTACTCCGATCCCGCCACCGGCATCGACTGGGTGCACGTGGTCCACGGCGAACAGGAACTGCGGCTGCACGCTCCGCTGGTGCCCGGTGTCCTCCTGCGCTGCGAAACGGCGGTGACCGACGTCGAGGACAAGGGTGCGGGCCGTGGCGCGCTGGTGCGCTGGCGACGACGGCTGGTGGCCGTGGCCGACCGTTCGCCGGTGGCCACAGCCGACAGCACCTTGTTCTGCCGCAACGACGGCGGATTCGGCGGCCAACGCCGCCCGAAAGCCGCCGTGCCCGCCTGGCCGTCGACACCGCCGACGGCCGTGACCGAGCAGGACATCTCGCCCCGCGCGGCGTTGATCTACCGGCTCAGCGGCGACTTCAACCCGGTGCACGCCGATCCGAAGGTGGCCGCGCAGGCCGGCTTCGAGCGGCCCATCCTGCACGGGCTGTGCACCTACGCGCTGGCCACCTGGGCGGTGCTCAAGGAGCTGGCCGGCGGCGACGTCTCGGCGCTGGAGTCGGTGCGCGTGCGGTTCAAGGCTCCGGTGCTGCCGGGCCAGCGGCTGCGCACGCAGATGTGGCGCGACGGTGGGCGTGTGCTGTTCCGCAGCAGCACCACCGACACCGGTCAGGTCGTGCTCGACGGCGGCGAACTGCGGCTGCGCGCGGACAAGGTCGCGTGATGGCCGAACACGACAAGGACATCGGCTACGCGGTCGAGGACGGCGTCGCGACGATCACCTTCGACCGCCCGCACACCCTCAACGCGCTCACCACCGACATGGCCACCCGGCTGCTGCCGGACCTGTGCCGCGAGGCAACGGAGGACGACCGCGTCAAAGTCGTCGTCGTCACCGGGGCGGGCCGCGGCTTCTGCTCCGGCGCCGACGTCGGCGAGCGCATCCCCGCCGTGATCAAGGCCGTGGACAGCGCGACCTTGGAGCGGCCGGTGGGTGCGTTCGTCGAGGCGGTGTGGTCGATCCCGAAGCCGGTGATCGCGGCGGTCAACGGGGTCGCCGCCGGCGGCGGCATGTCGATCGCTTGCGCAGCGGACTTCCGGTACCTCGCCGAGTCCGCACGCTTCGCACCGTCGTTCGTGCGCCGCGGCCTGATGCCCGACAGCGGCCTGACCTACCTGCTGCCGAAGCTGATCTCCCGGTCACTCGCCCTGCGGCTGATGATGACCGGCGAGACCGTCTCCTCGGGGCAGGCCAAGGAATACGGCCTCGCGGACGAGGTCGTGCCCGACACCGAACTGACGGCCGCCGTGCGGGAATTCGCGGCGCAGCTCACGCGCGGGCCCGCGGTGGCGTTGTCGTTCACCAAACGCGCTGTGCAGCGCTCCGACGAGCAGACCCTGCAGGCGCAACTGGCCTTCGAGAGCTGGGGCCAGGGGATCTGCTTCAAAACCCAGGACTTCGCCGAGGGCATCAAAGCCTTCGCGGAGAAACGAGAACCTCGGTTCGAGGGACGGTAGGAGAGCAATGACCTACACCGACATCGTGGTCGGGACCGCCGACGGGATCGCCACGATCACCATCAACCGGCCCGAGGTGCTCAACGCCCTTCGGGCGCAGACCGTGCGGGAGCTGACGGACGCGTTCCTGCGGGCCGACGACGACCCTTCGGTCGGCGTCGTCGTGCTCACCGGCGCGGGGGAGCGGGCGTTCAGCGTCGGCGGCGACCAGAAGGAACTGGTGTCGCAACTGGACGCCCAAGGCTGGCGAGTCGCCGCCCGCGAGCTGCGGGACCTGTTCGCCGCCATGCGCGGCATCGGCAAGCCGATCATCGCCGCGGTGCGCGGCTACGCGATCGGCGGCGGCCACGAGCTGCACTGCTTCGCCGACCTGACCATCGCCGACGAGAACGCCCGCTTCGGGCAGGTGGGCGCGAAGGTCGGCGGCGCGCCGATCTACATCACGCGGCTGCTGCCGAAACTGGTCGGGGAGAAGAAGGCCCGCGAAATCATGTTCCTGTGCGAGCAGTACTCCGCGCAGGAGGCACTCGACATGGGCCTGATCAACCGGATCGCGCCGGCCGGCACCCTCGACGACGCGGTCGCGAGGATGGCGGCCGACCTGCTCGCCAAGAGCCCCACGGTCATCCGCACGCTCAAGAAGGCGGTCAGTGCCGAGAACGTACTCGGTGACGACGTGATCCCGATGATCGTCGAGAGCCTCACGTCGTTCTTCGGCTCCGCCGAACAGCGTGAGGCGACAACGGCTTTCGCGGAGAAACGCCAGCCCGACTTCGCACCGTTCCGGAGCGGATCATGAGCGGCCAGTACCCGGTCCCCGGCCCCCTCAACGGCGTCAAGGTCATCGCTTTCGAACACGCCTGGGCCGCCCCGTACGGGACGATGATGCTCGCCGACATGGGCGCCGATGTCGTGAAGATCGAGCCCCCGGGCCTCGGCGACCACGTCCGGGCCTGGACCCGCAACGACCTGGGCGGCCAGAGCCCGCACTTCCTCGCGGTCAACCGCAACAAGCGGTCGCTGGTGCTGGACCTGAAGAACCCGGCGGGCGTGGAGACCGCGCGCACGCTGATCGCCGAGGCCGACGCGCTGGTCGAGAACTTCTCGCCCGGCACCATGGCGAAGCTGGGCTTGGACTACGAAGCGGTCCGCGCGATCAACCCGGAGCTGGTCTACTGCTCGGTGAGCGGGTTCGGCGAGACGGGTCCGTACTCGCACCGCCGCGCCTACGACCTGCTCATCCAAGCCGAGGGCGGCATCCTGTCGGTGACCGGCGCGGACGAGCACACCCCGGCCAAGGTCGGCACCGCGGTGGTCGACATCCTCACCGCGATGGTGGCGGCGTTCTCGGTCGCCTCGGCGGTGCGCGGCAAGGAAGCGCACGGCGCCGGCCGCTACATCGACGTGTCCATGCTGGATGTGACGGCATCGGTGATGGCGTTCAACATCTTCAGCTACGGCATCTCGGGCGTGATGCCCAAACCGATCGGCACCGCGCACCCGCTGCTGGCCCCGTACGAGGTCTACGAGACCGGTACCCACCCGGTCGCGATCGCGATCCTGACCGAGGCGCACTGGGCCACCTTCTGCACCCTGATCGGGAAACCGGAGCTGTGCGCCCAGGACGAGTTCGCGACGGCGCCGCAGCGCGTGGCCAACCGCGAGCTGCTCAACGAGCGGCTACGGCCGGTCTTCGCCGAGTGGGACGGCACCGAGCTCGTCGACACCCTCGCCGAGGCCGGGCTGGCCTGCGCCAACGTCAACGACGTCGCCGCGATTCTGCGCCATCCGCAGCTGGCCGAGCGCGGGTTCTTCACCGACTGGCAGGTCGCCGGGCAGCAGCTCAAGGCACCTGGCGCGCCGTGGCGGATGACCGACGCACCCCAGCCCGAAGACCAGCTGCCCGCGCAAGCACCCGGCATGCACGCCGAATCGGTGTTGCGGGACTGGGCGGGCGCCGACGACGAGGCCATCGGCAAACTTCGAGCGGACGGAGCATTGGGATGACCCCGCGCACCACCGCCGTCGCCCTCCGCGCGGGAGCGAGCTACGTTCCGCGCTACCGGCTGACCGGCGAAGAGATCGAACGCACCCACAACCGCACCGGCGGCCGTGGCGCCCGCAGCCTGGCCGGCCCGGACGAGGACGCGCTGACGCTGGCCGTCGAGGCCGCCCGTCGCCTGCCTGCCGGCGCTCTCGACGGGGTGCGAACCGTGCTGTTCTGCTCGACCAGCGCGCCGTACCTGGTCAAGAACAACGCCAGCGCCGCCGCGGCCGCACTCGGCCTGGCACCCGACGTGCTCGCCGTCGACGCGGGCGGTTCGCTCCGCTCGACCGTCGGCGCACTGCTGGGAGCCGCGCCGGGCACGCTGATCCTGGCCGGCGAAGTCAGCACCTCCCGACCCGGCGCGCCCCAGGAGCTCACGCACGGCGACGCGGGGGTGGCCCTGGTCGTCGGCGAAACCGGCGAGGCACGCGCCACGGTGACGGCCGCGGCCCACGTGACCGACGAGATCCAGGACCACTGGCGCGAACCCGCCCGGCCGTGGGTGAGCCAGTCCGAGGAGCGCTTCCCCGTGGAGCGCTACCTCACGCTGCTGGACACCGCGGCCGACGGGTTCGCCGACGCCGACCACGTCGTGATCAGCGCGGCCTCGGTCCGGGTCGCGAAAGCGGCCGGGAAGAAGCTGAGCCACCGGGGCAAGGTGGGCGCGTTCGCGCCCGCCGGCTACACCGGTTCGGCGGACCTGCTGGTGCAGCTGTGCGGCGCGCTCGCGGAGTGCGCGGCGGGGCAGACGGTGCTCGCGGCCACGCTGGCCGACGGCGCCGACGTCCTGCGGATCGAGGCCGGCGACGGCGCGGGAGAGGCGTTCGTGCCCGGCGCGACCGGAGCCACGGCCGTCCCGACCTACCTGCAGGCGCTCACGTGGCGCGGCCTGCTGGAGCGTGAACCTCCGCGCCGCCCCGAGCCCCGGGTGGTCAGCGCACCGGCCGCGCTGCGCGGCGTGGGCTGGAAGTACTCACTGCTCGCCTCGGTGTGCGCCTCGTGCGGGTTCGTTTCCGCACCGCCGCAACAGGTCTGCCTGCACTGCGGCTCGACCGAGCACGGTGAGCCCGTGGACATGACGCGGCGCCCGGCCGCGATCCGCACGTTCAGCGTCGACCGGCTCGCCTATTCGCTCAACCCGCCCATGGTCGCCGCGGTCGTCGGGTTCGAGGGCGGCGGCCGGCTGGAGGTCGAGCTGACCGACACCGACCTCGCGGCGCTGCGCGTCGGGGCGCCGGTGCGGATGACCTTCCGCCGCCGGCATTCCAGCGGTGGCGTGCACAACTACGTCTGGAAGGCCACGGTGCCCGGCCGCACCGGGGAAGGAAGCACCGCATGAGCAGCCACGGCATCCGCGACAAGGTCGCCATCATCGGCATGGGCTGTACCCGCTTCGGTGAATTGTGGGACCGCAGCACCGCCGACCTGCTGGTGGAAGCGTCCGAGGACAGCGTGAAGAGCGCCGGCGTCACGCTCGAGGACGTCGACGCGTTCTGGCTGGGCACCATGGACTCCGGTTACAGCGGCCTCACGCTCTCCACCGCCCTCAAGACCCGCGGCAAACCCGTGACGCGAGTGGAAAACATGTGCGCCACCGGGTCGGAGGCGCTGCGCGGCGCGGTCTACGCGGTCGCCTCGGGCGCGGTCGACATGGCGATGGCGATCGGCGTGGAAAAGCTGAAGGACTCCGGGTTCTCCGGGCTGGTGCGCAACGACCCACCCGACGACGGCACCCCCACCGAGACCACCGCGCCCGCCGCGTTCTCCTACCTGGCGCCCGCGTACCAGGACACCTACGGTCTCGACGACCGGACGATGCGCGACACGCTGAGCCACATCGCGGTGAAGAACCACGCGAACGGCGCGCGCAACGAGCGGGCGCAGTTCCGCAGCCCGGTCACAGCCGAGGCCGTGTCGTGCTCACCGCTGGTGGCGGGCATGCTCGGCATCTTCGACTGCTCGGGCGTCGCCGACGGCGCGGCCGCGGCGATCGTGGTGCGGGCCGAGGACGCGCACAAGTACACCGACAAACCGATGTACGTGAAAGCTCTGTCCATCGTGGCCGGCAACGGCACGGCGATCCTCGACGACGAAGCGTCGTTCGCCTCCATCCCGGAGGTCGCCGCGAGCGCGCAGGAGGGCTACCGGCAGGCCGGCATCGTCGACCCGCGCCGCGAGCTTTCGTTGGCCGAGGTGCACGACTGCTTCACCCCGACCGAGCTGGTGCTGATGGAGGACCTCGGGTTCTCCGAACGTGGCCAGGGCTACCGCGACGTGCTCGCCGGAGCGTTCGACGCCGAGGGCGATCTGCCGGTGAACATCGACGGTGGCCTGAAGTCCTTCGGCCACCCCGTCGGGGCCACCGGGCTGCGGATGGCGTTCGAGTGCTGGCTGCAGTTCCGCGGCGAGGCCGGCGAGCGGCAGCTGCCCGGTCCCACCCTCGGCCTGACCCACAACCTCGGCGGCCGACCCGGCCGCTGCGTGTCCTTCGTCGGCGTCTTCGGTTCCGAGAAGTCCGCCTGACCCCGAGATCCCCAACCCGAAAGGAAGCAGTATGGCCATCCTGGAACCCGCCGAGCTGACCAAGGAGCTGGAGGGCACCTACTACAGCCCCAAGATGCAGTGGTGGTGCGCCCACACCGACCTCGTCGACGACGAGGGCAACGAGACCGCCCTGTACTTCTGGCCCGCCCTCGGCTCCCTCGACGAGGCCTGGATCTGCTCCTTGCACACCAAGGACGAGATCATCGACCTGACCGAGCTGTACCAGCCGCTCGGGACGTTCAAGACCTCGCGCTCCGGGGTGGACGTTCAGTTCGGCTCGCAGTACATCCGCGGCAGCTACCCGGACTACGAGATCCACGTCGAAGGCACGCACGACGGGCAGCCGGTCTCGCTGACCGTGCGGATGACCGCCGACATCGCCTCCTACGAGGCTCTGCCGAAGCTGCGCGGCATCACCTGGCACTACGTTCCCCGCTTCACCGTGACCGGCGAGCTGACCCTGCGCGGAAAGACCACGAAGGTCGGCGGCGCGGGTTATCTCGAGCGACGCCGTGGCCGGTTCTGGTCGCCGGGCATCGACCGCGGCCTGTGGGAGAGCGTGGTCAAGCCCGGTCCCGACCCGTCGTTCGCGATCCCGCTGTTCTACAAGGTGTGGAAGAAGGACGGCAGCATCCAGCTGCAGACCCTCACCTTCACCGTGGACGGGGAGTCCATGGTGGACTTCGGGGAGGTCGACGTCGACATCCAGGAGACCGCGAAACTGCCCGGTTTCGAGGACATCGACCACCCGATGCGCTACCGGCTCACCGCCGAGGGTGACGGGGGAAAGCGTCCATCGACGTCGTGCGCAGCCCGCACCGGCTGAAGCTGCGCAACTACTTCGACGACCCGGACCCGCGCGCGGAGTGGGCGGGGATCTACGGCGCCGGGCACGCCTCCGGTGAGATCACCTACCGAGGTGAGACCTACCGGGTGGACGGGCCCAGCTACGGCAGCGCGCTCTACTTCACCGAGAAGAGCTGACACCGGCGACTGGCCGGCCGTCCCGCGGACCTCTCACCCGTGCGGCGGCCGGCTTTTTCGTGCCCGCACAAGCACTTCCGCGTCGAGGTGCAGTCGCCTGAGCACGGCCGGTGAGCTGGGCGGATTGTGTTGACGTGACCGGGAGCACGTGCTTCTATTAGGTCAATCATGCGCCCAATGAACCGGATAGCCTGAACCGGATCACTCAGAGAGGAGTGACGGTGCTTCCTTCCGCCTCAGAAGCCACAGATACCGAACCCGCGGGTATCACGGGCACCGCACCACACAGCACGGCCGGAGCCGGCGTCGTCGCCGAGGGCGTGCGGGTCGACTTCCCCAGCCGTGACGGCTCGACCCTGCGCGTGCTCGACGGGGTCACGGTGACCGTCCCACCCGGACAGTTCGTCTCCCTGCTCGGCCCCAGCGGCTGCGGCAAATCCACGTTCCTCAACGCCGTCGCCGGTCTCGTCCCGACCTCGGGCGGCACCATCACCGTCGGCGGACAGCAGCTGGACGGGCTCAACCGCCACGCCGGCTACATGTTCCAGGAGGACACCCTCCTGCCGTGGACCAGCGCACTGGACAACGTCCTGCTGCCGATGCGTGCCGCCGGTAAGCCCGACGTTGCCGAAGCCGAGCGCCTGCTGGAGCTGGTGGGCCTGTCCGGCTTCTCCCGTCGCCGCCCCGGCGAGCTGTCGGGTGGCATGCGCAAGCGCGTCCAGTTCGCGCGCCTGCTCGCCCAGGACCCCGATCTCATCCTCATGGACGAACCTTTCGGCGCTCTCGACGCCCTGACCAAGATCGTGATGCAGCAAGAACTGCTGCGGGTCTGGGACCTCGCGCCCCGCACTGTGTTGTTCGTGACCCACGACCCGGGCGAGGCGATCCTGCTCAGCGACCGGATCCTGGTGTTCGGCTCCCGCCCCGGCCGCATCGTGTTCGACGAGCAGGTCGGTATCGACCGCCCGCGCGGCGACCTCTCGCAGGTCATGAAGCGCCCGGACTACCGGGAGCTCTACGACGTGCTGCTGCACCGCCTGATGTCGCCGGAGGACCTGCGATGAGCGCCGTCGCCACCAGGACTTCCGACGCCGCTACGCGTCCCCGTCTGCGTCCGGTGAGGGCGTCGCTGCGGCTGTTCGGGCTGCGTCTCCTGCTGCTCGTGGCCGTGCTCGCCCTCTGGCAAGCGGCCGTCGAGCTGGGCCTGGTCGACCCCTTCTTCGTCAGTGAACCGACCGCGATGCTCAAACGCCTCGGCGAACTGCTGGGAACCGGTCAGCTGTACGCCGACATGGCCTTCACACTGCAGAACGTGATCGTCGGCTTCGCGATCAGCGCGGTCGCCGGCATCGCCGGCGCCTGCCTGCTCTACCGGATCCCGTTGCTGCAGAAGGTTGTCGACCCGTTCGTGCTCGCGCTCTACAGCACGCCGCGGCTCGCGCTGGCGCCGCTGTTCACCATCTGGTTCGGCATCGGCGCGGCCAGCAAGATCGCGCTCGTGGTCTCCCTGTCGTTCTTCATCATGCTGCTCAACACCTACGCCGGTCTGTCCACAGTCGACAAGCGGCTGATCAGCCAGGTGCGCATGATGGGCGGCGGCGACTGGTTCGTCTTCCGCAAGGTGAGCCTGCCCGCCTCAGTGCCCTGGCTGCTGTCGGGCACCCGGGTAGGTCTCGGCTTCGCGCTCATCGGGGCTGTCGTCGGCGAGCTGATCATCGCCGAACACGGCCTCGGCCTGCGCATGGCCCGCGCCTCCGGGCTGTTCGACACCACCGGCGTGTTCGCCTACCTGATCGTCGTCGCGCTGCTCGGGATGATCCTCGACCAGCTCGTCCGGGTGCTCGAACGCACCCTCGCCGGCTGGGGAAACCAGCCTTCCGCTTCCTGATCCTCACTTTCCGAAAGGAACCACCGTGCAACGGAGCACCGTGCGAAGAGCCGCCGCGATCATCGCGGCCCTGCTCATCCTGACCGGCCTGACCGCGTGCGCGGGCCGCCCCCAATCCGGCGACCCGAAGAACGTCAAGATCGCCGCGATCAACCTGCTCACCTTCAGCCCCGTGTACGTGGCCGACAAGCTCGGCTTCTTCAAGGACGAGGGACTCGACGTCACCATCGTCCCCACCACCAGCGGCGACGCGTCGGTGCAGGCGATGCTCGGCCGCAGCGTCGACGGCGCCACCACCGGGTTCGACACGCCCATCGAGCTGACCGCCAAAGGCCAGGCCGTGCAAAGCCTGGTCGGCATGGAGATGGCCACCATCTACGCCTTCGTCGGTGGCAAGAACTTCCCGGCCGTGCCGGCGGACGACCCGGCGGCGTTCGTGCGGGCGGTGAAAGGCCACAAATTCGGCGTCGCTTCCTCCGGCTCCACCGGCGACCTGATCGCGCGCGGCCTGTTCACCGAATACGGCCTCGACCCCGAACACGACGTCTCGATCATCGCCGTCGGCACCGGCGCGGCCGCCACCGCCGCACTGCAGTCCGGCGCCGTCGACGCGCTGATCTCCTACGAACCCGATCTCACCCGGATCACCGGCTCCGGCGCCGGCAAGGTCGTGTTCGACCTGCGCACCAGCAAGGCCGAGCAGAACTACTCGCAGCTGCCGACCTCGACGCTGCAGGCCACCAGCGCCTGGATCAAGTCCAACCCGGACATCGCCAAGTCGCTGGTGCGCGCCGTCGCCCGCGCGGACACGGTGCTGCGCGAGAAACCCGACACCGCGCTACCGGTGCTGAAAGGCCTGTACCCGGAGCTGTCGCCGCAGCAAGTCGAGAGCATCTACTCCGCCTCCCGAAGCCACTTCCGGGCGGAGATCAGCCGGCCGACCTTCGACTCGGCGATGAAGATCTACCGAGGCGCCGGCGTGGAGACCGGGCAGGTCTCCTACGAGCAGGTTGTCGCCACCCGGTTCAGCCAGGACTGGTCCGCGGCCTGAGCGGACCGGTCACCCACCCCGACACGGAGGAAGATCCACAGTGGACAGCACTATTCTGGTCGCGACCGGGGACTCGATCCTCACCCACCGGATCTCACCGATCGAGAACGAGGACTTCGCCGGCGTCGTGGACCTCGTCCGCGAGGCCGACGTGGCCTTCACCAACCTCGAGATGGTGTTCCCCGGCGCGAACCGGCACCCGGGCGCGACCTACCACGGCACGCACCTGGGCGTGGACCCCGCGCTGCTGGAGGAGTTCACGTGGTTCGGGTTCGACCTCTACGGCATGGCCAACAACCACGCCACCGACTACGGGACCGACGGCCTGGCCGCGTCGCTGGCGAAGCTGCGCGAACGCGGGATGACCTTCGCCGGCGCCGGCCACACCCTGCGAGAGGCCCGGCGACCGGCGTACTTCCAGACCCGCAACGCTCGCGTGGCGCTGGTGTCGGCGGGCTCGAGCAACGCCCGCCTGTCGGTCGCGGCCGACCCGGGGGAGGGCGATCTGGGCCGCCCCGGCATCGCGCCGGTGCGGGTGCAGAAGACCCACCACATCCGGCGGGAGCGGTTCGAGCAGCTGCGGGAGATCCTCGCCGAGACCGGCCAGGACGTCCAGGCCACCGGTACCACCGCCCCCGGGGTGTTCCTGCCCTACCCCGACCGCAACATCTGGGACGGTCCGCCGCCGGGCGGGTTCGCCGTGGAGGGTGTCCACTTCGTACCCGACGACGAGTCCGCGGTGCGCACCACGGCGCTGCAGCGCGACGTGGACGCCCTCGTCGCCTCGGTCGAGGAGGCCCGCCGCCAAGCCGATTTGGTGTTCGTGGCGCTGCACTGCCACGAAGGCGTCGACGGGCGCTGGAACAACGACGTACCCGCGGAGTTCCTGCGACCGCTGGCCCACGCGCTCGTCGACGCCGGCGCGCACGCCGTGCTCGGCTCCGGCCCGCACCAGCTGCGCGGCATGGAGCTCTACCGCGACCGGCCGATCTGCTACTCACTGGGTAACTTCCTGTTCTCCCTCGAGACCATCGCCTCGTTCCCGGTCGAGGTCTACGAGCAGGTCGGGATGCCACCCGGCTCCACCACCGCCGACCTCTACGACCGCATCACCGGCTACGCCACGCACCAGCGGTTCTGGGAGACCGTGGTGCCTCGGTTCGAGTTCTCCGGCTCGGGCGACCTGCTCGCCACGGAACTCGTGCCGGTCACGCTGGGCTTCGGACTGCCGCGCAGCCGCCGGGGCCTTCCCGTCCTCGCCGGCGCGTCCGCCGGACGGGAGATCCTCGCCCGGCTCGACGAGCTGTCCAAGCCGTTCGGCGCCCGGGTCGAGACGGCCACGACCGCGGCCGGCGTCCGCGGCCGCCTCGTCGCCGCCTGATCCCGCACCCCACCGGCACGCACCCCAGGAGGTCTGCATGACGTCGGCGCACGAACGGCGGGTCGCCCTCGCCAGCCTCATCGGCGGCTCCATCGAGTACTACGAGTTCTTCATCTACGGCCTGTCGGCGTCGCTGGTGTTCGGCAAGCTGTTCTTCCCCTCGGCCGACCCGCTGGCCGGGACCCTGCTGGCGCTGTCCACGTTCGCGGTGGCGTTCCTCGCCCGCCCCGTCGGCGGCTGGCTGTTCGGCCACTTCGGCGACCGCATCGGCCGCCGGGCCGTGCTGATCCTGACCCTCGTCGGCATGGGCGGGGCGACCACCCTGGTCGGCCTGCTGCCCGGCTACGGCACGATCGGCGTGGCCGCACCGATCCTGCTGGTGGTCCTGCGCCTGGTCCAGGGGTTGTCGGTGGCGGGGGAGACCACAGGCGGGTTCCTGCTCACCTACGAGCACACCGAGCGCGGCGGCCGGCCGGGCCTGTTCACCGGGGCGGTCAGCACCGGGAATGTCGTGGGCCTGCTCCTGGCCAACGGCGCGTTCTTCCTGGTCAACCTGCTGCCCGAAGACCAGTTCCTGCGGTGGGGCTGGCGGCTGCCGTTCCTGTTCAGCGCGGTGCTCGTCGGCGTCGGGCTCTACATCCGCACCAAGCTCGCGGAAAGCCCGGACTTCACCGCGATGAAAGCCGCCGGGCGCGTGAGCCGCAACCCCGCCTTGGAGGTCGTGCGGCGGCACCCGCTGCGGTTCCTCGGGGTGGTGCTGGTGACCATCCCGCAGAGCATCTTCTTCTACGTGGCCTCGGTGTTCTCGCTCAGCTACGCACCGAAGGTTGGTGTCGCGGCCTCGACGGTCTCTCTGATCGTGATGGTGATCTGCGCATTGCTGGTTGTCGCGATGCCGTTCTTCGGCTGGCTCGGCGACCGTACCGGGCGACCGCGCGTGATCTTCGGCGCGGGGCTCGTGGTGATGGCGATCTCGCCGTTCGTGTGGTTTCCGCTGTTCGACACCGGCAATCCGGTGCTGCTGTTCCTCGGGTTCGCGGTCCTGCTGGGCGGTTTCGCCGTCAACTACGGGACGCAGGGCATGTACTACCCCCAGCTGTTCCCGGCTCACCTGCGCTACAGCGCGATCGGTGTCAGCGTCGCCGTCGGCGGCGTGCTGGGCGGCGCGTTCGCCCCGCTGATCGCGATCTGGCTGCTCGGCACGTCGGGCAGCTGGGTGCCGGTTGCCTGCTACATGACCGGCACGGCGGCGGTGGCGGCGGTGACCACGCTCCTGCTGCGGCCCCGGACGGTCGACCGCCCCACCGCCATCGTGGGCAAGTCCGCGGCGGTGCGCTCGTGAGCGTGACACGCACGGAATTGCGGGTGGACGTCAGCGCCGCCGTCGGAACCGACGCCTCCCTGGCGGTCACGGTCTACCGCAGCGGGCCCGCGGCGGAGGTCTTCGCCTTCGCCGTGCCCGGCGGCGGCTACACCCGCGGCTACTACGACCTGGTCCATCCGGCGCTCGACGGGCCAGGACAAGCCGAGTACCACGCGTCACGCGGATGGGTGTTCGCCGTCTGCGACCCGCTCGGCAGCGGCGAGAGCACCCCGGTACCCGGCGCGCTCGCCGGACTCGACGCGAGCGCGCACGCCGCGCACTTGGCGTGTACGGAGATCCGGGCGCGGCTGGGCCTCGGGCCGACCGTCGGCATCGGGCACTCGCTGGGCGGGATGCAGCTGATCCACCAGCAGAGCCGGTTCGCCACGTTCTCGGCGATCGCCGTACTGGGCTTCAGCGCGATCCACACCCGGATCCCGACACCGGACGCGCGGGTGCTGGCCCCCGCCGGCGGCCGTTCGGTGGCCGAGGCGTGGGCCGGCGAGCTGAGCGACGACCTCGCGAACCTGCGCTACGCCTACCACTGGGACGATGTGGCACCCGAGCTGGTGGCCGCCGACCTGTCCGCGGGTTTCCCGGTGCGCACCGCCGATCCGCTTCCGCCGTGGATCAGCCGCACGTTCCCGCCGTGTGCGGCCGATTGCCTGGCTCCCGGTGTGGTGGCCGAGCAAGCCGCCTCGATCGACGTACCGGTCTTCGTCGGCGCCGGCGAACGCGACGTCCTGGCCGACGCCCGCGCCGAGGCGGCCGCCTACCCGGCCAGCCGCGACATCACGGTCGCCGAAGTTCCCCGTTGTGCCCACATGCACAACTTCTCACCCCGGCGTGCGCGACTGTGGCAGCGGCTGCACGCGTGGGCCGAATCCTTGGAGGACTGATGCCTGACCGCACCGCTCTGCTCCTGATGGACCTGCAGCCCCTCACCGTCCCGGCCTTCGGCGGAGACGACGCGCTCCTGACCCGCCTGGCCGGAGCCGCGGCCGCGGCCCGCGCGGCCGGCGTCGACGTGATCCACATCCGCATCGCCTTCCGTCCCGGCTACCCGGACGTCGCGGCGAGCAACAAGATCTTCTCCGCCGTGACCGGCATGATGGACATGACCGAGTCCAATCCGGACACAGACGTGCATCCGGGGCTGGCTCCCGATCCGGCTGACTTCGTGGCGACCAAGCGCCGGGTGAGCGCGTTCTCCGGCAGCGATCTGGAGCTGTTGCTGCGTTCTCGTGACGTCGGCACGCTGGTGCTGGCGGGTGTGTCGACATCCGGTGTGGTGCTGTCGACGCTGCGCCAGGCCGCCGATCTGGACTATCGGTTGGTGGTTCTGTCCGACGGTTGCGATGACCACGACTCCCACGTGCACGAGGTGCTGGTGGGATCGGTGTTCCCGGCACACGCGGAGATCGCGACCACGGAGGAGTGGGTCGCTGCGCTGGGCTCGGACCGGCACGGATGACAGGTGCTCCCTCGCCGAACGGAAGGTCTCGGAGATGACTCTCGACCAGCAGGTGCAGCCGTCTCAATCCGGAACCCGGCCGGATCCGGTCCCCGAGCGGTGCGAACTGCGCTACGACCAGCTCTTCGGCTGGTCTGTGCGGAGACGCGGCGTCCAGTCCTTTCTGGTGCTGGAGAGAGGTATCTGCGCCGTGACGCTGCCGAAGCTCAGCGCCGGACCGGTCATCGCCCGTCTCGCCGCCACCGGCTGCGCGGGGCCGGCCTTGGTGATCCCGACGCGGCGTGGCCCGCACGTGGCTCTGCTCGCCGAGGTCGACGGGCTCATCCCGGCCCGATCGGAGTTGCCCGAGGACGTCGAGGTGCTCGCTTGGGGCGCGCTGCTGCCCTTGCCCGCTCGAGCCCGCCGGGACGCCACGGCGGAATGGCTCATCGCGCCCGACCCTCGGCAGCGGTGGCTCCCCAGCTTGGACGCAGTGCTCGCCGGCATCTCCGCCCGCCGCTGACCGCTCGGCGCCGCCGATACCTCGCCCATCGCTCCTTCGCCGCGCACTCTTTCTTGCGTCCGCGGTAGGCGCGGGTGGCCATCTGGCCGTTGCGACGGCACTCCAGCCGCGATGACCCGCGGGGCGGGTGACCGCAGCTGCCGTCACTCGGCGATCCGGTCAAGATGGCCGACCGCATCATCGCGAGTGCCCGGCAGTCGCCGGCCCCGAAGCGGCTCGTGCTGGGCAGCGACTCGTACCGCTTCCTGCGAGCCGCTGGCGGAGCGTCTTGCCGACGTCGAGGCGCAGCAGGACACCGCCGGACGCACGGACTTCACCGAACAGATCAGCCACGGTTCGAACCCCGGCGGACCAGGCGCCGTGGTCCGAGCCGAGGTCGGTCGTGGTCGCCGTCAGGCGCTCGCGCCTTGAAGGGCGAGCAAGCTCTCTGCGGTGTCGGCGATGGTGTCCTCGATCGGCCGCGGTGACCAGCCCAGCACGTCCTGCGCCTTCTTCGAGGTGGCGTCGAAGTTCTTGCCCAGCTGCGGGCGCAGGATGCGCAGGCCGGGGTTGACGCGTGCGAGGGCACGCGCCGTCCACACCGGCAGCTCGCGCGTGGGCACCTTCGACGCGCGTTCACCCAAGCGGTCACGCAGGATCGCGGCGATGTCGCGCACCCACAGGCTGTGCCCGGAGATCGCGAGGAACCGCTGACCCGCCGCGGCCGGGTCGGTCATCGCCCGCAGGTGCAGGTCCGCGACGTCACGCACGTCCACGTACCCCATCGCGAACTTCGGCAGCGCGGGCAGCTCGCCGTCCAGCATCCGCTGCAGCAGCCCGAGCGAGGGCGAGTAGTCGGCGCCGAGGACGGGCCCGAACACACCCACGGGGTTCACGACCGCCAGCTCGACACCGCCGTGCTCGGCGACGAAGTCCCACGCCGCCTTTTCCGCCAGGGTCTTGGACTTCTGGTACGGCGCGATCCCGCCGTCCACATTGCTCCAGTCCTCCTCGGTGAACACCCGCGACTTCTCCGGGTGCCCCATCCCGACCGCCCCGAACGCCGACGTGAGCACGACCCGTTTCACCCCGGCCGCGCGCGCGGCCCGCAGCACGCGCAGCACCCCGTCTCGGGCGGGCGCGACCATGTCGTCGTCGCTCTGGGACAGGCTGGTGAGCGTCGGCGAGGCGACGTGCAGCACGTAGTCGCACCCCTCGACGGCCTCGCGCCAGCCGGCGTCCTGCTGCAGATCCGCCTGCAGGACGGTCAGTTTCGCGTCCGCGGACGCTCCGCCGGCACGCAGCATCGCCCGCACCGCGGATTCCTTCTTCAGGTCGCGGACCGTGGTGCGGACGGTGTGCCCGTCGGCCAGCAGGGCGAGCACGCAGAAGCTGCCGATGTAGCCGGAGCCGCCGGTGACCAGTACTTCAGCCATGGATACCTCGCAAGGTCTCGGGAGAGTGGCATTTCTCGAACCGGCTCGGGTTGCTCCGGGCTTGGTGCACCGTGTGGTGCTCCTGTACGGTTCTGGAGAGGTCTCCACATAAACTACCGGAGACCTCTCCAGATAGCAAGGAGGACCCGTGGTCCGCTCGGACGCCCGCGAAAACAGGGCTCGCATCCTGCAGGTCGCCCGCGAAGCCTTCGCCGAGGACGGTGAGGTCTCGATGAACCAGATCGCACAGCGTGCCGGGGTGGGACCGGGCACCTTGTACCGCAACTTCCCGACCAAGGAGGCTCTTGTTCTGGTCGTCTACCGGCACGAAGTCGACCGGCTCATGGAGTCGGTGCCGCAGCTGCTGGCGACGCACCCGCCGCTGGAGGCACTGCGGCAGTGGACCGTCGACCTGGTGGCCGCCATGCGGAAGAAGCACGGTCTCGGTGACGCCCTCAGTCCCGACGCGCACCAGGCGATCGCCGAGCAGACCTACGGCCCCGTCATCGCCGCCATCACGCAGCTGCTCGACGCCGGCAAACACGACGGCACCATCCGCGACGACGCCGATCCGCGCGACTTCCTGCAGCTCACCGGCGCCCTCTGGCGGGCGGCCTCGGGACCGGAAGACCGCTCAGCGTCCATGCTTGCCCTCATCCTCGACGGACTGAGCGCTCACCGGCGCTCGTGAAGCAATCACCGTCCGTGGCGCCGGTTCCTGCTCGATCTAGCCGCGATCACCCGAAAAACCACGTTAACGGGTGAATCCGCGTGTCTGTGGTGGTCGGCGGAACGGTGACCGACGAAAGCTGTTGCTGTGACAGAGGTCCATCATTGCTGCTGCGACATGGTGCATGCTGCGGATCGCCGGCTGTTCACGCTGGTCGGGGTGCTTGTTCGAGTCCGGAGAAGACGGCGGAGATCAGGCGCCGTCCCTGGGCTGCGCCCTCGTCGTTGTTCGCGACCCGCCACAGGAAGCTCATCAGCATGATGATGTCCGCCGGGTCATGCCCGGCGGCGATGGTGCCCTCGGACACGCACGCGTCGACGAGCTTCTTCACCGCCGCGGTGGTGGGCGCCCACGAGGCGTCGATCATGTCCTGGGCCGCGGCGCTGTGCAGGGCGTCGCCGAGGCCGTGCTTGATGCGGATGTAGGCCGAAAGGGTCTCGAACCACTCGATGAAGGCGGCCTTGGCGGATGAATGCCGCGCCAGGACCTCGTCGGCGGTGGTGGTCAGGCGCTCGATGTCGTGCTGGTAGGCCGCGAGAATCAGGTCTTCCCGGGTGGGGAAGTGGCGGTACAGCGTTCCGGCGCCGACGCCGGCGCGTTTGGCGACCTCGCTCAGCGGCACGAGCGGGTTCTGCGCGAACAGCTCGTGGGCGGCCTCGATGATCGCGACGCGGTTGCGCGCGGCGGCCTTGCGCTGCGTGCCGTAGGTGGTCGGCGGCTGGTCGGTCATCACTCCATAGTGCCCCCTCGTTGACTCGCGGACAATCCTCCGCTAGTTTCGAGAGCACTTGCGGAGGATCGTCCGCGAGTTCTGCCTCTCAGGAGATCTTCCATGCGTTATGCGAAACTCGGAGCCACCGGCCTGGACGTCTCGCCCATCGCGATCGGCGCGATGACCTACGGCGAACCCGACCGCGGCCACCCCGTCTGGTCCCTGGGCGAAGAGGACGCCCGCCCGCTGATCAAGCACGCCCTGGACGCGGGCATCAACTTCTTCGACACCGCGAACATGTACTCCAACGGGTCCAGCGAGGAGATTCTCGGCCGGGCGCTGAAGGACTTCGCCGACCGCGACGACGTCGTGATCGCCACCAAGCTGCGCCACCCGATGCGCCCCGGTCCCAACGGAAAAGGCCTGTCGCGCAAGGCGATCATGACCGAGGTCGACCACTCCCTGCGGCGGCTGGGCACCGACTACATCGATCTCTACCAGGTGCACCGCAACGACCACGCGACGCCGCTGGAGGAGACCCTCGAAGCGCTGCACGACCTGGTGAAAGCGGGCAAGGTGCGGTACCTGGGCGCGTCGTCGATGTTCGCCTGGGAGTTCGCCAAGGCGCTGCACCTGCAGAAGCAGCACGGCTGGGCGCGGTTCGTGTCCATGCAGGACCACTACAACCTGCTCGCCCGCGAGGAGGAACGCGAAATGATCCCGCTGTGCCTCGACGAGGGCGTCGGCACGATCATCTGGAGTCCCCTGGCCCGAGGCCGTCTCGCCCGCGCCTGGGACGACGCGAAGTCGACCGCCCGCTCGGAGACCGATGGCGGCTACGCCGACATGCTCTACTCGCCCGCGGAAGAGGCGTCGAACCACGCCATCATCGACGCGGTCGGGAAGGCCGCGGCCGAGCACGGCGTGAGCCGCGCCTCGATCGCGCTGGCCTGGCTGCACCGCCAGCCGGTCGTCACCGCCCCGCTGGTCGGCGCCGGCTCGACCAAGCAGATCGACGACGCCATCGCCTCGCTGGACGTCGAGCTCACCGACGAAGACGTCCGCGCGCTCACCGCCCCCTACACGCCGCGCTACGACTGGCAGGGCGTCTCCGATGAGGCGACCATGGACGCGATCCGCGCCCGTGTGCCGGGAATGGCGCTGAAGTGACGCCGATCGTGCGCTCCGGCGCGGCGGCCCGCATCGGAGCGGTCCTGCTCCTCATCGGTCCGCTGGTGTCGTGGGTGGCCGAACTCGTCACGGCGGCGGCCTGGCAGGAGCCGCACTACTCGCCGTTTTACAACTGGGTCAGTCACCTCGGGCTGACCGGACCGAGCCAGGTCGCGTTCGGGCAGGTCGGGAACTCCCCGCTCGGGGCGGTCATGGACATCGGCTGGGTGCTTTACGGCATCCTGCTGATCGTTGGCGCGCTCCTCGCTTTCGATCTGCGCGAAGGACCGCGGCCGATCGTGATCGTCGTGCTGGCGATCCTGGCCGGTGTCGGCGTGTCCTGCGTCGGGATCTTCCAGGGATCCAACGCGAACGTCGCGAACGGCCTGATCGCCTTGCACACCTACGGTGCGCAAGGCGTGATGCTGGCCGGAAACCTCATGGCGATCACCGTCGGCGCCGCCGGCGGCCGGATCGGCTTGGGGCGTGGCCGCCGGGTCGCGAGTATCGCGCTGGGCGTCTTCGGCCTGGTCGCGTTCGCGGTCTTCATGGCCGATGTGTTCACCGGCTGGGCGTGGAACATCGGATTGTTCGAACGCGCGGTGATCTACCCGATCATGGTCGGCCACGTCGTCCTCGGCAGTGGCCTCATCGCCACTCGAGCCGCCCGGACCGCCCAGCACACGTCGCAGCGCCAGCCGGTCCCCGCCGGCCGATAACGGAACCGGGTGGGCCGACCTCGCGCCGGTCCGCCCGGGACAGAGAGAGCGAGAAAGACATGACCGAGGTGCTGGTCACCGGAGAAGGAACCGGCTACGTCGGCGGGTGAGCGGTCATCGCCCTCCTGCAGTGCGGCTACGACGTGCGCACCACGGTCCGCTCGGCATCCCGAGAGCAGGCGGTGCTCGACGCCGTGTCCACCGAAGATGATCAGGGCGGGCGGTTGAGCTTCGCGCACGCCGACCTGGATGAAAGACGACGGCTGGGATGCCGCGATGGACGGTGTCGAGTTCGTCCTGCACGTCGCCTGACCACTGGGCGACGGAGGAGACAATGACCCCGACGCGCTGATCGTTCCCGCCCGCGACGGCGCGCTGCGCTCAGTGACCCGCGCCCAGGTGAAACGGGTCCTGATGACCTCTCCCGCCAACGCCAGCCCCATGTCCTGCAACACCGAGGGTGTCACCGGCGAGACACGGTCCGGAACGCCCGGGATCGGCCAGCTGTCTCTCGATCAGGCGTCTGTGTCCAGGGCGGCGGCGCGCAATGCGGCGGCGACGCGGACCGCCGGTTCCGAGAGCGGTCGTGGAAGGCGGGCGAGTACGACGCGTCGCTGCTCTCCAGGTCCGCCGCGGACGGCCATCACCCGCACCCCCGGCGGCACCACGGATCCGAATGCACCGGGCACGGTCGTGATGCCGCAGCCAACGGCGACGAGGTGCAGCTTCGCCAGCCAGTCGCGGGCGGTGTGCGCGATATCGGGCCGCTCGTCCAGGCCGGGCCACACACCCATCACGTGATCGTCGCCCGAGCCGCCGATCCAGCGCTGGCCGCGCAGGTCGGCGACGTCGACGTACTCCCGGCGCGCCAGCGGGTGGCTCTCGGACACGGCCACGCGCAGGCTGCGCTCGGTGAGCGTCTGCAGGACCAGCGCCGGTGTTTCGGCGTCGGGCGGTCGGAACGGCGGCGCCGAGGCCAGCAGCGCTAGCTCGACGGTGCCAGCACGCAGAGCGCGGATCAGCGCGGGGGTACGGCCTTCCCGGCTGAGCACGGTGATCGCCGGGTGTGTCCGTCGCAGGGCCGACAACGCTCGGGGGAGCAGGTCGGCACCTGCGGTCGGGATCCACCCCAGCCGGACCGTGCCCTGCTCATCCGGTAGTCCGGCCAGTTCGCGGGCGGTGGCGTCGAGCTGGTTTATCACGTCGGCGGCGCGGCGCACCACGAGCTGCCCGGCCGAGGTGAGCCGCACGCCGTCGTGGCGCCGTTCGAGCAACGGCGTTCCCGCCGCGCGTTCCAGCGACGCGATCTGCCGGGAGACTGCGGACTGGGTGTAGCCCAGCGCGGCCGCCGCCGCGGTGAGTGTGCCCCGCTCGGCGACCTCGCGGAACACCCTCAGCGCGGTCAGCGACGCATCGGAGAAAGCCATGAGCCAACTGCATACCAGGTTTGCGTTTCCTTCGCTGCCGTCATGGCAGGAACGCTCCTAGCGTGGAGGCATGGACCTGATCAAGACTCCTTTCGGATTCAGCAGCACCGCCGCGGAAGTCGCCACGGGCATCGACCTGACCGGCCGGCGAGCCGTGGTGACCGGCGCCTCCTCCGGCCTCGGCGTCGAGACCGCCCGAGCCCTGGCCGCGACCGGCGCCGAGGTCACTCTCGCCGTCCGCGACGTCGAAGCCGGCCAGCGTGCTGCCGCCGACATCGCTGCCACCACCGGAAGCCGCGCGCTGCACGTCGCCCCGCTGGACCTCGCCGACCCGGCATCGGTCGCCGCGTTCACCGGCTCCTGGAGCGGCCCGCTGCACATCCTGGTGAACAACGCGGGGGTGATGGCCACGCCCGAGCAGTACACGCCGCAGGGCTGGGAATGGCAGTTCGCCACCAACCACCTCGGGCACTTCGCCCTCGCGACCGGCTTGCACGGCGCACTGGCCGCGGACGGCGCCGCCCGCATCGTGGTGGTCAGCTCCACCGGGCACATGCAGTCGCCGGTCGTCTTCGACGACGTTCACTTCGCGTTCCGGCGTTACGACCCGTGGCTGGCCTATGGCCAGTCGAAGACCGCGAACGTGTTGTTCGCCGTCGACGTGACGCGCCGTTGGGCTCGTGACGGCATCACGGCGAACGCGCTGATGCCGGGCGCGATCTACACGAACCTGCAGCGCCACACCGGCGGCCGCGGCAGCGGCAAGGTCCCGCCCGAGCTGATCAAGACCCCGGACCAGGGCGCGGCGACGTCGGTCCTGCTCGCCACCTCACCCCTGCTCGACGGGATCGGCGGCCGCTACTTCGCCGACTGCAACGAGACCGAAACCATCGACCGCCGCGGCGACGCCCCGCCCCTGCACGGCGTGGCCCGCTACGCGCTCGACCCCGACGGCGCGGAACGCCTCTGGATCCTGTCGGAAACCCTGCTCGCGAAAGAAATCGCATGACCCCGAAGGTCGCTCTCGTCACCGGTGCCACGTAAGGCCTCGCCCTCGCCCTGGTCGAAGAGCTCACTGCCTGCCTGTCCACCGAGGACACCGTCTACCTCACCGGCCGGGATGCCGGGCGTGTCGCCCAGGCGGTCCAAGCTCTGGCCGCCGGCGGTGCCCGGGTGCGCGGTGAGGTCCTCGACGTCGCCGATCCCCACGAGGCCGACCGCCTCGCCGTGCGGCTGCAGGAGCGCCACGGCGGCGTCGACATCGTTTTCGGCAACGCCGTGATGCGCGTCGGCCCCGACGACGACCCCCGCGCGATCGTCGACGACTACGCTGAAGTCAACAATTTCGGCACCACCCGGTTGCTGCGCGCTTTCACGCCGCTGCTGCGCGACGGCGGCCGGTTCCGCGTCGTGGCCGGCTCGTTCGGCACGCTGAACCACCTCGCACCCGCCCTGCACGACCGGTTCGACGGACTGTCCTCATTGGACGAGGTGGACAAGCGGGTGACCGCGTGGCGCGACGCGGTGAAGGACGGCAGCGCCCGCGGCGGCGACTGGCCGGGCTTCGTCAACATCCCGTCGAAGATCGGCCAGGCCGCGGCCGTGCGCACGCTGGCCGCCCAACGCCGCGACGACGACCTTGCCCGGGAGATCCTGCTCGCCGCCGTCTGCCCGGGCATGATGAACACCCCGGCATCCGCGATGTGGTGGGACGTCAGCGACGCGCCGAGTCCCGCCGAGGCGGCGGAAGTGTTATGGGGCTTGGTGTTCCGGCCTGTCGACCTGGCCCAGTACGGCGAACTCGTCCGCAACGGTGAGGTCTTGCCCTGGCGGTGACCCGGATTCAGGCCGGCTGGATCAGTTCGATCAAGTTGCCTTCGGGGTCTTTGACGTAGCCGAAGCGGGCGCCGGGTTGGACGGCGTCGGCGGGCGGCCACACCGGCTGCGCGCCGGCGCCGGTCAGGTGGGTGTATGTCGCGTCGAGGTTGTCGACCTCGAGGGCCCAGTGGCCGTAGCCCTGGGTGCGGAGGATGTCCATCGGGTCGGTGAACGTCTCCTGGCGCGTGGAGCCCGCGCGTTCGATCAGCTCGATCCGCGTCCCGCCGAGGGTCTGCACGACGGCCGTGCGGACGCCGGCTTCGGGCACCTCGAACTGCTCGATCACCTCGGTGAAACCGAGCGCGTCGGCGTACCAGCGCAGCTGCGTGTCGAGGTCGGCGACGGACACGCTGACGTGGTGAAAACGGATCATGGCGGGCTCCTGGGTTCGCGGATACCACGAATGTAGGCATTGCCCACAATGTTGTCAATGACCATATTATTGGCAGTGGCTACACTGCGGTGATGGACGACAAGGTCGCGCCGTACCACCACGGCAACCTGCGTTCGGAGCTGCTCGAGCTGGCCGAGCGCACCTTGGAGGAGGGTGGGACAGCCGAACTGTCGCTGCGCCGGCTCGCCAGGGAACTCGGGGTCAGCCACAACGCGCCGCGTCAGCACTTCGCCGACAAGCAGGCGCTGCTCGACGCGCTCGCACTGCGCGGGCTGCGGCGGCTCGGCGATGAGCTCGACGCAGGGCTCGGCCGGGCGACGGGCGATTTCGAGGAGCGGCTGACCGCGTTCGCTCGGGTCTACGTCGGATTCGCCACCCGGTGCCCGGCGCTGCTGGCGCTGGTGTTCGCGCGCAAGGACGACCCGGCGCGGCCGGAGCTGCGGGAGGCGAACGAGCGGGCGTTCGCGGCACCGGTCGCGCTCGTCGCCGAGGCGATGGAGCGTGGCGACATCGTGCGTGACGATCCCGACCGGGTCGCGATGGCCGTGCTCGCGGTCCTGCAGGGACTGGCCGCGATCATCACCGCCGGCATGATCGCGGACCGGTCGCCCGACGCCGTGGTGACCGGGACCGTGCACAGCCTGGTGCGCGGCCTGCTGCCGCGCTGAGCGTCCCGGTCCTCGTGGATTCGGGGACCGCCGGAGCCAGGGCGATGCCTCGGCGGTGTCGTAGCGTTCCCGGCACTGCCGGATGTCGTCGAGATTGTCCTCGGCCCGGGCGGCGAGCTCGGCGAGGATTCGGTGCAGGCTGCGGCCGCGGTCGAGGGGGGTGTACTCGACGCGGGGCGGCACGGTGGCGTGGACGGTGCGGATGAGCATGCATGCCGCTTCGATCGACGTGCCGGTCCTTGTCGGCGGGCGAACGTGACGTTCTCCGGACACGCCACCGCACTTTTCGGTCTTGCTCTCCCGCTCAGCTTGGGTATAGTCCCCCGGTAACCTGAGTCTGAGAATCCAATTCAAATGTCGGGGACATCATGCTGCACCACGCCACCGGGCCTCACGTCCATCAGTCCCACTCCGCCCGATCGGCCACGGCCGGCGGATACCGCGAGTGGGAAGCCGGCGTGGGAGTCCGCGCCAGGCTCGAAGGATCGTCGCCGGCTGTGGACGGCGTGAACCATGGCTGAGACGATCGGGGTCGGCGTCGTCGGCCTCAGCGCGAGGGGCAACTGGGGAGCCGTGGCCCACCGGCCGGCCATCCAGGCGGCCCCGGGTGTGCGGCTGCGGGGATTGATGGCTGGATCGCCGGAGTCGACCGCCGCCGCGGCGGAGTTCTATGGGGTGTCGGGATACGCGTCGGTGGCGGAAATGGCGAGCCGTGCGGAGATCGATCTGATCGCGATCACGGTGCGGGTGCCCGAACATCGCGCGCTGCTCGGGCCGGTGCTCGAGTCCGGGAAGGCCGTTCTCTGCGAGTGGCCGCTGGCCCTCGACCTCGCCGAAGCCGAGTTCCTGCAGGCCGCGGGCCGGCCCGGACCGCGCTTCACCGGCCTGCAGGGACACGTGTCACCGACGATCAGCTGGGTCCGCGACCTGATCGTCGACGGCTATGTCGGCGAGGTGCTCTCCTCGTCGATGATCTGCTCCTTCCCGGGCGGCGGAGCGACGTTCACTTCCGCGTCCGCCTACACCGCGGACGCCGCCAACGGGGCGACGATGATGACCATCCCCTTCGCGCATGCGCTCGACATGCAGGCGGCAGCGCTGGGCGAGCTGAGTGAGACCACGGCGACGATCGCGACGCTGCGTACCCAGGCCGTCAACACCGACACCGGAACGCTGATCCCGAAGACCGCGCCGGATCAGATCGCGGTCACCGGCCGGTTGCCGGGCGGAGGGGTCGCCGGCATGCACTTCCGGGGTGGGGCGCTGCGAACGACGCCGTTCGCCTGGGAGATCGACGGGACCCGAGGGTCTCTGCGGATCACCGGCGACGTCGGGCTTCCGATGAGCGCCGCGCTGGCGGTCGAAGGGGCCCGCGGCGAGGAGGCGTTGTCCTCGCTGAAACTCCCGGCAGAGTACGACCGGTTCCCCAAGCTGGCCGGAACTCCGGCTCACAACGTGGCCCACCTCTACGCGCAGATCGTCGAGGCGCTGTCGGGCCGAGACTCCGCCGCGCCCACGTTCGAGGACGCAGTGCAGTTGCATCGAGCACTCGAGACGATCGCGGGCAAGGGATCCGCCCGATGAGAGACCAGGTCATTCGCTCGCTTCGGATGCCTGGGCCTTCCAGGCGTAGTACCCGGGTCCTAAGACACTGTCCACCTGCGTGTGGTCGACTTCGTCGCCCTCTTCGTCGATGAAGGCGAGGCGCACGGGCCGGCTGGTCCTGGTGTCGACGAGCACCGAGGAAGGGCCGTAATCGTTGGGACGGTTCGTGTTGCCCCACTCGAGAAGAGCGCCGAGCACGGGCCGTAGCTGCCGCCCGGCTTCGGTCAGGTGATAGCCGTGGCGTTCTCGGGAGCCGCGGCCCCCAGCCTCGGGGCGGTAAGGGCGACGTTCCAGCACGCCCTCGTCGACGAGCGTGGTGAGCCGGGTGGTCAAGATGTCGGCGGAGATGCCGAGTGAGGCGCGGAACTCGCTGAAGGTGGTCCGCCCGTAAAACGCGTCCCGGATGATCAACAGTGACCATCGGTCTCCGATGACACCGAGGCTGCGCGCGATGGCGCAGATGGGGTCCGAGGCAGCTGTCTTGCGGGTCATGCCGCAAGACTAGACAGTTTGACTCTGGTTTTCCAACCGCTCCGGGCGTGCGGCGGCTGCGGACGGAACCTGTCCTCGATGTCCCCTAACGTGATTTAGGGTAGCCGCCTCCTGCCGCCGATCCGAAGACCACAATGGGGAGCCGCGAGCGGCTTTGCACTGCAGCGAGCCGAACAGCTACGGCATTCTGGTCGCAGACAATTTAATCAGATACCGGCTTGCCGGCAGGCCCCGGAGGGCGGCGGAACGTCATTCGGCCTCGTCGGCAGAAAGCGCTGGGATGAACTCCGCGTGTTTGCGCTGGAGGTAGGCGCGGCTGGTCTGGTCCGTGGAGACCAGTTCGAGCGCCGAGCGGAACGCCTGCACCCTCCGGTCAGCCTGATCAAGCAGTTTCCCCAGGTCACGACCCAGATCCGGTAGCGGGGATCGTTGGTGGTCAGGCCAGGCCGTGCGGGTCGCTGCACAGGTGCGGACCGCGTCGTCGACCTCGGTACCGACCAGCCAGAAGTCCAGTCGTGCGGCACCCCGACCACCTCCGGAGGGGCCGTGATGGCGGACGCGTAGTTGTTGACCTGGCCGAACTCGGTCATGGTGAGTCGCATCGGGGTGAGTTCGACGACGAGATGCCGGGTGCGTTCGCTCTCGGGCAGGGCGCGGGAGAACACCATGTCCACCCGCTTCCGCTTGCCGGACGGCAGCTTCACCGGGTTCGAGGCGAACTCCAGGTCGCCGCGTTCGATGATCAGCGTGCGCACGACGCGGGTCAACCCGGTCTCCGAGAGCGCCAGGCTCCATTCGTCGCCGAAGACCCACGGCTCGTTCACCAACATCGGGTGGAGCTGCCGAGGTGGGCGTTACGCGGCCTCGCCGCGACGCGATCACCATTCTCGGCCAGGTGGGAGGATGCGAGACGGCGTGGGAGTGGTTGGCGCCGATCTCATCCTTTGGGTAGTCCGAAAGCAAGCATCCGAAGGGTTCACCCGAGCGGGCACGGTACGGGCCGATCCGCAGGTGCGGATCGACCCGTACCGGTGGTGCGAATCAGGGTTTCATCCCATTTCAGTGCCCGAGTTCCGTCCACGTCAGGGCGCCGATGTGGTGGTAGAGCGGTTCGCCCGCGTACTTCCCCGTCCTGGCGTCGAACCGGTACAGCCGAAGGTCGTTGATCGCCGCGCCGCAGTACACGCCGCGGCGGGCGGGGCCGTACATCAGTGCTTCGGCGTACACCCACACGTCCGGGTACCGTTCGTTGCAGAAGCCGTTGTTCCACAGGGAAGCCGTGTTCATGTAGCAGGTGCCCAAGCCCTCGACGTCGTACTTGAAGGCGCCGCAATGGTTGGTCAGATTGAACCCCGTGTACAGGTGCAGGGCGCCGTCCGACTGCACGGACGTGGTGGTGGCGCCCGCGTCCGTCACCGGCAGCAGCGCGCCGGCGAGGCAGGCCACGGCGGTGACCAGGTATCGGATCTTCTTCATCGTTCTCCCTCTTTCGGTGCGGAAATCCGGGATGCGCGAACGATCTCCCACGCGCGGGGGACGGCTGCGGCTCGCAGCGTGTCGTACGCGGCCGTCTCCGCCGGATGCTCGGCGCGGGATCGAGCCGCCTGGTGTTCGTCGAGTCGGCTCGCCACGTCGCCGAGGCCGGACGTGCCCGCGCACCCTCCGGCTGCCTTTCACCGTGGCCGCCCACCAGGCCGACCTCGTCGCCGGCTTGCTCGAGCAAGCCTCGCTCCGCTCCGCGGCGCCACCGAACCGGGACCTGCACGTCTCCCGCTGGATGGCCTGAGCAGCCTGGCCATCGAGCGCTCCGACGATGGTTCAGAACCACCGGGTGACGGCTCGGTCGAACGCACCACCGTCCGGAGCGGGGTCGCCGGCCCAGGCGATGATGCCGTCCGGCCGGACGAGCACGGCGCCGAAGCCGAGGTCGTCGAGCGCCGGGCCGGTCGCGTACCGGATCCGGTCGCCGTGGTGCGACGCCAGCTCGCGCAGCTGCCCCTCGGCGGTGAAGTCGAGCGCGACGCCGCGGCCGTCCCGCAGCAGCTCGCCGAGGCGGGTGCCGTCGGCCAGGCGGAAGTCTGGCGCGTTGCGGCCGACCAGCGGCTGTTCGCCGCCGAGCTCGTAGCGAAGCGACGTGCCCGAGGTGCGCTCGAAGACGTACGTGGTGCCGTCGCGGGTCGCCAGCAGGTCACGCACCACGGCCTGGACCGCCCGGGAGTGCGGGTCCGGCCGCATGGTCGCCACCTGGGCGCGCGACCAGTCGAGCACCCGCGCGCCGACCGGGTGGCGTTCGGCGGTGTAGGTGTCGAGCAGACCTTCCGGCGCGTGCCCGCGCACCGTCGCCGCGAGCTTCCAGCCCAGGTTGACCGCGTCGCCGAGGCCGAGGTTGAGTCCCTGGCCACCGAGCGGGGAGTGGATGTGCGCGGCGTCGCCGGCGAGCAGGACGCGGTCGCGCCGGTAGGTGGTCGTCTGCATCGCCCGGTCGGTGAAGGTCGACGCGAGGTGCACGTCGTCGAGCGTCACGTCGGTACCGGACACGCGGCGCAGCACCGACTGGAGGTGCTCGCGGGTCAGCGGCCGGGAACGGTCGTACGCGCCGCCGTCGAAGTCCATGACGCCGAAATGGCCGGGCTCGGACATCGTGAGGTACATGCCCGCCGGGGTCAGGGTGAAGCCGCGGCGCAGTTGCTCCGGATCGGAGAGCGTGGCCAGCGCGAGGTAGCCGGTGAACTGCGGTTCGGTGCCGGCGAAGCCGAAGCCCGCGAGGCGGCGCACGGCACTGCGGCCGCCGTCGCAGCCGACGAGCCAGCGGGCCGGGTACTCCTGCTCGTCGGCCCGGGCGACCACGGTTTCGCCGTCCTGGGTGACGGCCGTGACGGCGACCCCACGCCGGATCTCGACGCCGAGCTTTTCGGCTCGCTCGGCCAGCACCGTCTCCACCGCCTCGAGGCTGGTCATGATGCCCTCCGAGGCCGGGCTGGGCAACCGGTAGGGCAGCCGGGCGAGGTCGACGTCGGCCGGGTCGAGCATCATCCCGGCGAAATGGCCGGCCGTCCGCGGGGGCGCCGGCTCGTCCGAGACCGGCGTCTCCGGCACGCCCGACGCCGTCAGCAGGGCCAGCAGCATCCCGCGGCGGTAGAACGCCTCGACCGAGCCGGCCGACAGGCCCCGCATGCCGAGCGGGAAGCTGCGCCACGGGGTGTGCGGCTCCGGCTCCCGTTCGAGGACCAGCACCGAGCAGCCCGCGAGGCCGAGCTCGCCGGCGACGAACAGGCCGACCGGACCGGCCCCCACGATCACTACGTCATGCATGGCAGTTCCCTTCTCGAGGTGTGCCCCGAGACTGGCGACCACCGCGCACATCAGACGCACACCGCGCGCACACCAGGGTTTGCCCTGTTAGGGACGAGACAGCGAGGCCGGGTCGGCTTCGGTCACGGCGGTTTCCGCGTCCAGCTCCCAGCCTCGCGCGTACGCCGCAGCGAACTCGTCCGCGCCCGACGCGGCCCGGACCCGGCGGGTGAGCTCGCGGACCTGCGGATCGGTGAGGTCGTGCGCGCCCCGCAGCCGGGCGGCGACCCCCAGCAGCACGGCCGGCTGATGCCGCCGCCCGAGTGCTTCGGCGAGCGCGGCGGTGTACACCGTCACCAGCGAGAGGATCGGCAGGTCGCGGGCGACCAGCGCGGCGGCGTACGCGGTCCGCAGCGCCTTGTCCGCGCCGGCCAGGTCGCCCTGGGCCAGGCAGAGCGCGGCACGGGCGCCGGCGACCAGGGTCCGGGCGTGGTCCGAGGGGAACGCGGTGTCGCCGGGCAGACCGCGTTCGGCGTCGTCGAGCAGAGCACCGGCCCGGTCCAGGTCGCCGAGGCGCACTCGCAAGTCGGCCTCCCGGGCGTCGATCAGCACCAGCATCTCCGCCGACGACGTGCGCAGCGCCCGCTCCCGGGCGGCGCCGATCACCGCCATCGCGCGGTCGGTTTCGTCCCGCCGCACGTGCAGGTCGATCCAGCGCAGGTCGCTGTAGAACTGGTCGCCGAGGCTGAGCGAACCGAACTCGCCCGCCAGCGTCCGCGCTTCGCGCAGGTCGGCCAGCGCACCGTCGAGGTCGTCATAGCACCGCAGCTGGGCGCGCATCGGCAGCGTCGCCGCCTGGCCCCAGCGGTCGCCGGCCTGCCGGAAGCCGTCCAGGGCCGCTTCCACGTGGACGCGCACCCGATCGAGCGCACCGGTGTTCTCGGCGAACTCGGCCTGGAACATGTGGGCCAGGCCGGACAGCCACGCGTCGTCGCCGTCGGCCAGGCGCTGGAAGGCCGGGATCGCGGTCTCCTCTTCCAGCAGGAAGAGCAGCACCGGGCCGAACACGCGGTAGCGGGCCGGCAGCCGCGGGTGCGCGAGCAGCCGGTCGGCCAGCTCCCGCATCTCCGCCCGGTCCGCCGCGGCCTCCCCGGCGGTGATCCCCGACAGGATGTCCGCCCGGTTGAGCAGGTAGACGGCTCGGGCACAGTCGCGTTCGGCCATCGGTCCGCCGCCGGGCACCGCCAGCGCCGCACCCAGCCAGTGGTCGGCGTCGGCCGTGCGGCCGAACATCTGCCAGTACCAGGTCATGGCGAGCACGAGGGTGATCGCGGCGGCGGCGTCACCGGTGGCACACAGGTGACGCAGGGCCGCGATCGTGTTGTCGTACTCGGCGTCGAAGACCTGCATGGCTCGCACCTGGTCGTGGCCGCGCAGGCCGGGTTCGTGGCGGGCCATCAGCTCGGTGAAGTGGGCGGCGGCCAGGTCGCGAGCCGTGCCGAGGTCGCCGGAGCCGGTCAGCCGGCCGGTGCCGTACTCACGGAGGGTTTCGAGCATGCGGTAGCGGCCGGAGCCGGTCGGCAGCTGCAGCAGTGACCGGTCGACGAGGGCGGCGAGCAGGTCGGGGATCTCGTCGGCCGGCACGGCCGTGCCGGCGCAGACGGCAGCGGCCGAGGCCGGGGTGACGCCGCCGGGCAGGATCGAGATCCGTTCCGCGACGGTGCGTTCGTGCTCGTCGAGCAGTTCCCAGCTCCAGGCGATCACCGCGCGCAGGGTGCGGTGCCGGGCCGGCGCGGTGCGGTGGCCGGTGGTGAGCAGCCGGAACCGGTCGGCGAGCCCGTCGGCGAGGTCGGGCAGGGCCAGCGTGCGCAACCGGGCGGCGGCGAGCTCGAGGGCCAGCGGCAGGCCGTCCAGGCCGCGCACCACGCGCACGATGCCGGGCAGCGTGGTCTCGTCGACGGCGAAACCGGGGCGCACGGCGGCGGCCCGTTCGGTGAACAGGCGCACCGAGGCCACCGTGGCGGCTTGGTCGACGTCGACGTCCGGCTCGGGCAGCGCGAGCGAGCCCAGCGGCACGAGTGCCTCACCGTCCACCGCGAGGGGTTCTCGGCTGGTGGCGAGCACCCGCACGCCGGGGCAGCGGGGGAGCAGTGCCGCGACAAGGTGGGCCACGGCCACGATCAGGTGCTCGCAGTTGTCGAGCAGCAGCAGGATTTCCCGGCCGCCGAGCTCGCTGACGAGGACGTCCAGCTCGTCCCCCTCGACCCGCCGGTGGACGTCGAACAGCGCGCCGCCCCGCAGCCCGATCCCGGCGAGCAGGGCCGGGCCGATCTTCGCCGGATCCGCGACGGGCGCGAGGTCGACGAAGCAGGCGCCGTCGCGGTATTCGTCCTGGTGCCGGCGGGCGGCTTCCAGTGCCAGCCGGGTCTTCCCGGCGCCACCGGGGCCGAGGACGGTGACCAGGCGTCCGGTGGTGAGCAGGGCGCCGATCCGGGTGAGGTCGTCGTCGCGGCCGATGAAGCTGGTCAGCGGCGCGGGCAGGGCGGACGGCGGGACCCGGTCGGGTCCGGTGGCGGGCCGCCGTCCGGTTTCCGCCGTGCTGCCCGAGGTGTCCGGCACCAGCAGGCGCAGATGGCGATCCCGCAGGGCGGTGCCCGGGTCGGCGCCGAGGTCCTCGGCTAGGGTCCGGCGGACCCGCTCGTAGACGGCCAGCGCTTCGGCCTGCCGCCCCTGGACTGCGAGCGCGTCCATCAGCAGTCCGGCCGCCCGCTCGTGTGCCGGGTGCTCGGCCAGCAACCCGGTCAAGCGGGTAGCGGCCACTTCGGCGCGTCCCGACGACAACTCGGCGTCGGCGAGGTCGGCGACCGCCTCGACCGCCACCCGCGCCAACCGGGTCGCCACCGTGGGCGCGACCGTGGCGATCACCGCGGGCTCGGCACCGGCGGGGTCGCCCCACATGGCCACGGCCTCGGCGAGCGCGGCCCTCGCGGCCTCCGGGTCACCCGCCCGCAGCCTCTCTCGCCCGGCTGCGGTGAGCTGCTCGAAGCGCAGCGCGTCCACGTCGGCGGCGTCCACCGCCAGCCGATAGCCGCCCGCGACCTGCACGATCCCGGCCGGGGTGAGCGTGCGACGCAGCCGGGAGACGAGGGTCTGCAGAGCGGAGGCGGGCCCGGACGGCGGTTCCTCGCCCCAGATCGCGTCGACCAGCACGCCGGGCTCGACCGCGCGGCCGCCGGCGAGCGCGAGCCGGACCAGCAGGCCCTGCAACCGCGCGCCCGGCACGGGCAGGACCACGTCACCGCGAGCCACCTCGAACGCCCGCAGCAGCGTGATGCGAAGCCGGGCACCACCGTCCATCTCCCGATCTTCGCGCGCTGGCCCGCGCCACCTCGAACCAGGGCGGCCGTGTCAGCGCCGTGTGCGTCCCGTGTGAGCGGCCCGCCGCAGTCTTGCGCCACGACCACCACGAACCACGGAGGAACCGATGACCAAGACGGACGACGCGGGCAGCTGGGTCCGGACCTGGGGCGCTTCGCCCCAGAGTGCCCACGACGGGTTCGGCTCGCTCGACGACCACCCGCCCCTCGCCGACGTGACCCTCCGCCAAGTCGTCCGCATCGGCGGCGGCGGGCGCCGGGTACGCATCCGCTTCACCAACGAGTTCGGGACCGCGCCCCTCACCATCGGCGCCGCACAGCTGGGCCTCGCGGCCCCCGGCGGTGCGGTGCGGGCCGGCAGCGAGCGCGTGCTGACCTTCGCGGGCGCCCCGGCCGTCACCGTCCCGGCCGGCGCGCCCGTCCTCAGCGATCCGGTCGACCTTTCTCTGCCCGCGCTCGCCGAGCTGTCCCTCAGCCTCTACCTGCCGGAGCGCGTGGAGACCTGCACCTGCCACGACCCCGTCTTGGACACCGGCTGGACGATGCCGGGCGACGCCGTCGCCACCCCCACGCTGCCGGAGAACGCCGGGGATCTGCCGGTGCGGGCCCTGATCTCCGCCGTCGAAGTGCTCCCCGACGCCCCGGGGAAGGCGATCGTGGTGCTCGGCGACTCCCGCACCGACGGCGCCGGCTCGACCCCGGGCACTCACCACAGCTGGCCGGAACTGCTGGCCGAGCGGCTCGGCACCGGATACGTGGTCAACCAGGGCATCAGCGGCAACCGGCTGCTCACCGACGGCATCGGCACCGCCGGCCTGGCCCGCTTCGACCGCGACGTGCTGGCGACGCCCGGCCTCGGCTACGTGGTGCTTTCCCTCGGCGGGAACGACATCATCATCTCCTCGGCCCCGCGCGACGACAGTTCCCTCGCCGATTTCCTGAAGATGTTCCCTGGCGCCCCGGTGACGACGGACGACGTCATCGCCGGCTACCGGCAGCTGATCGCCCGGGCGCAGGACCGCGGCGTCCGGGTGTACGGAACCACCATCGCGCCCTTCGAAGGCTCGGAGCTCTACACACCGGAGAGCGAGACCGCACGCGTGGCGGTCAACGAATGGATCCGCACCGGCGGCGCTTTCGACGCGGTACTGGACTTCGACGCGATCTGGCGCGACGCGGACCACCCCAGCCGGATCAGGGACGACCTCCACGCCGGCGATCACCTGCACGGCAGCGACGCGGGTTACCGGGCCCTGGCCGATTCCGTCGACCTGTCGCTGTTCGGCTGAGCCGGCTGGGGCGCTCCGCACGGCGGGCAGTTCGGGCCGGCCGGCGTTATGGCGGGCGAACTCCGCGACGTTGCCCTGGGCTTCGGCGCCGTGCTCCGGCCCGGTGACCGGGGCGCTTCCGTTACAACACCCACCCCGGCGACCCGGCCGGGGTGGTGCAGCGCGAAGTACTGCGCGACGAACCCGACGTGGGAATGGCCGAGGAGGAGGGCGTGGCCAGGCCGAGCTTGTTGTCGACCTCATCGAGGGCTTCGGCTGCCCGGGCTGCGTCCGTGCTCGCGCATGCCCGCAGCAAATCTGGCAGATCCGACGCATCACCGTAGTTGTGTCGCAGCTGCGACCAGACAGAGTGGTCCGTGGCATCCCCCATTTCGGCAACTGTAGACACGCCCGTGTCTCAGCCGAGGGCGGTACGACGCAGTCTCGTGATCATGTAGCACGCTGGCCTCGCCGCCTGCGCCGGCCGAACCGGCGGTGAGCGTGCCGCCGATCCCGGGCACCGGGCTCGCCGGCGCTGTCCGGTTCAAGGCCGATCCCTGCGTGGCGGTCGCCGTCGACCAGCTGAACGCCCTCGGCTTCACCGGCGGCGAGCGTCGCCGTGACGGCGGCGGCTGCATCACCGCTTTCGGGCCGGTTGCCACCGTCGACACCACCAACCGCGGCAACAGCCTCCAGACCCTCTACCTCGAGCACGCCCGAGGCCACGACACCGGCGGCCACTGGGAACCCACCACCGCCAGCACCATCTACCCCGCCGTGATCGTCGCCATCGACGACAACGTCGCCAGCAAGCAAGCCGACGCCCGCTCGGCTGCACCCCAGCCCTCGCCGCCGACACCACCACCCTCGTCTACATCACCGCTGCCACCTACGACAAACCCGAAACCGTTCCCTGGCAGCACGATCCCTGCGGCGCCGCTCAGAAGATCGCTGAACTCACCGTCCACAACCTCAAGCCGTAACGCTGCCGAACCACCGCCCTGCCCACCGATCTCGGGAAATCATCGGCTGCGCCCCTGCCGATGTGTTCAGTCGCCTCGCACAGCAAAACCGCACCAGAGTCCGGTCCAGGCCGCGTAGACTTGCTCGGCGCTTGAGGTCGCTCTCGGGTGGTTCCACCCTCGCGGGCGCCGCAGCCCGAACAAAGAGCAACTCGCCTCGCCAGCGGGTTAATCCTGGCCGGGCCCCGGGGAAACACCGATCACGGGATAGATCCGTAACAAGCTGGTTTGCCTGGGCGGGCCCGTGGACGCGTCCATCAACTGTCGGCGCGTGGTTTCTGGTGGACGCACGGCGCTCCCGGGCTCGGATAGGCGATGCGGGCCCGGAAAGCCTGCGCCACGGGGCTGTCGGGCAGGGGAGTCCGGGACATGTGGGCTCGTAACATCCGGCACGGACTGATCGCAAGTGGGCGCTTTGGCGGTGATCAGCCCGTGGCCGACTGGCCCTCATGGCCGGGACGCTGTTGGATGAGGTTCGTGGAGAGGGAGACGAAGCGGTCCTCGGGTGACGCGCCCGTTGGGGAGGTCTATTCCGCCCTGGGCAGACTGCGGGTGACCATCAGTGATCTTGATGTTCTGCTGGCGAAATTACGCAAAAGGTACAAGCCGGAGTGCATCGTACTTCACGCCGGGAGGGTGATCGAATCACCGGACGATCTGCGAATGGTCTCCGACACTGACTTGCGGAATCTTTCCATTACGGTGTTGAATGATCCGTTGAGCACGCGATGGGACGGCCGGACGTCATCGGAATTGACAGACGATGATCTTGTGGTCCTTCTGAGAACCGGCGAGGCCGCGGCGGTCGGTGTCGTGCCACTCGTGCTCATGGTCGAAGACTGGGCCAGGACTCGGCAATTCGTTGGTCTCCCGCCGCGCACGGTGCTGGAACGGAGGAAGAAGTCCACTTGGAAGCGGCCAGTTGCACTGGTGCTTGTAGCGCTTTCCCTGGCGATTTCATTGTTCTTTGACCCGCCTGCTGGGCGCACGGTGGCGGGTTACATCTCCGCGGGGAGCAGTCTACTTTTCCTGATCTTCCTTTCGTGGTTTTTCTATCGGTGGTTCATGGAGCCGGCGAGGGTTGACAATTTCACCCTGGTGGTCCCCGTGACATTGCAAGCAGGAGGACGGCGAGCGATATTGCCGGCAAGCTCTCCGGGTGAAGGCCGGTCTCCCGTCACGACGTGCACTGTGTCGTCGCCGAGCCGTGGTGTCCTGGTCCTGGCCGGGAGCCGGGCTCGAACAAAGGCCGACAAGCCGTCCGACGAAGCCGCGCCCACTGATGTGGCGGCCGAAGCCTGCTCCTGCCCGCGGCAACCCCCTCTTCCGGTCTCAACCACGAGTCGCACCAGAGCGGGCCAGCGTAACGACGCTGAACCGGACACTGCGAGGATTCCCCACTCGATCTCGGTACGTCGGCGACCGCGGCGTAGCGCTCAGCCCGGGCTACTGCGTCAACAGGCTTGGTCGCCGCGCAGGTAAGGCCGCTGCGGCTGGCCAGGGTGGTTGTCGCTCGACAGCCATCTGTCGAGCGACCGTCAAGCTGGCCAATGCGACAGCCGATCTGGTCACCACTTGGTCATGCGATGCGGAACCTGCGCAGCCCTGCCGCGGTGGCGCCGCTGAGCTGACCGGCCACCTGGCTCGCGGAGTGGGCGGCGTTAGCTCCGCCGGTACCGGTGTTCGGCTGGCCGAGGAGTTGCCCTGGCCGGGCGTCGGTGCTCGAGGTCACTTGTAACTAACCATTGACTTACGTGCCGGCCGGGCACACGATGTATATATCCAGTTAGTTACAAGATCGGACAGGAGAACCATCATGGCCACCATCCTGATCACCGGTGCGAACAAGGGACTCGGTTACGAGACGGCTCGGCAGCTGATCGCCGCCGGGCACACCGTGTACGCCGGGGCTCGCGACGCCCAGCGCGGCCAAGCCGCCGCCGACGCCCTCGGCGCGCACTTTGTCCTGATCGACGTGACCGACGACGCCTCGGTCGCGGCCGCGGCCAAGGCCGTCGAGGCTGACGGCGGTCTGGACGTCCTGGTCAACAACGCCGGCGTCGAACCGCGCACGGCCGACGGCGGCTTCATCCCGGTCGCCGACGTGACCGCCGACAGCATGCGCAGTGTGTTCGAGACCAACGTCTTCGGCCAGGTCCGGACGCTCCACGCGTTCCTGCCGGTGCTGGCGCGCTCGGCCGCTCCGGTCGTGGTCAACGTCAGCAGCGGCCTGTCGCTGACGCGCGATGTCGTCGACCCGCGGAACCCGTCGCACTTCTACCCGGCGGTGGAGTACCCGGCCTCGAAGGCCGCGGTCAACATGGTCACGGCGCAGTACGCGAAAGCGTTCCCCGCCATCCGGATCAACGCCGCCGACCCGGGTTTCACCGCCACCGACCTGAACCACCACACCGGCACCCAGACCGTCGAGCAGGGCGCGGCGGTCATCGTCCGCCTGGCGCAGGTCGGCCCGGACGGCCCCACCGGCGAGCTGTTCGACGCCGCGGGCCCGGTGGCCTGGTGATCCAGCTCGTACCGAGCGCGAAAGGAAACCCGGTCATGCCTGACACCAAGCCGACGGTCGGTTTCATCGGCCTCGGCGACCAGGGTGCCCCGATCGCCCAGGCCATCTCCGGCGGCGGCTACCCGCTCCACGTCTGGGCGCGGCGCCCCGGATCGCTGACCGCCCTCGACGGCGACGCGTTCACGCCCCATCCGAGCATCGCCGAGCTGGCCGCCGCCAGCGACATTGTCGGGCTGTGCCTCCGCGAGGATGCCGACAACCTGCAGGTCGCCGTCGAGGGCGGCCTCCTCGCGAACATGCGTCCCGGCACGGTCCTGGTCAACCACGGCACCGGCTTGCCCCAGGCGGCGCGCGAGCTGGCCCGGCTCGCCGAGCCCTACGGTGTCGACGTGGTGGACGCCCCGGTCAGCGGCGGCCACGCCGTCGCGCTCGCCCGGGAGCTCACCACGATCGTCGGCGGCGAAGCGCGGGTCGTCGAGCGCCTGGTACCGGTCTTCCGGACCTTCTCCAAGGAGGTCGTCCACGTCGGCCCCGCGGGCTCGGGCCAGTACGGCAAGCTGTTCAACAACGCCTTGATGATGATGAACCACCGCAACGTTCTCGAGGTGCTGCGTCTGGCCCAGGCCCTGGAGCTGCCGATCCAGCCGCTGCTGGACGTGCTGCGCTCCGGGTCGGCGAGCAGCTTCGCCCTGCAGGCGATCGGCCCCTCGATCACCTCCGGGAACGTCCACCACCTGCAGCCACTAGAACTCACCGACATGGAGTTGTTCAGCGGAGCCGTCGACTCCCTCGGCGAGGCGGCGCACGCCGTCATCGAGCGCGCCGTCGCCGGCGCTAGCCAGCTGGACGAGCTGACCGCGATCGTCGGCGTCTGAAAGGGTGAATCGCATGTCCGAGCCGACCACCGAGCGCAAGCAGCGCCCCCGCGACGCCGCGGCCACCAAGGCGCTGCTGCTCCACGCCGCCACCGAGGAGTTCGCCGAGTACGGACTCGCCGGCGCCCGGATCGACCGCATCGCCGATCGCGCGGGCGCGAACAAGCGCCTGATCTACGCCTACTTCGGTGACAAGGACCGCCTCTTCGACGCCGTCGTGGACGATCAGGCGCAGGCCATGGTCAAGGCCGTTCCGTTCGACGACGGCGACCTGGTCGCGTTCGCCGCGACCCGCTTCGACTTCGTCCTGGCCAACCCGGCGACCCGGCGGATCGCCGTCTGGCGCGCGTTCGAACGCGCCGAGCCCACCGACGCGGAGACAGCCAGCTACCGCCGGCGCCTCGACGCGGTCACCACCGCCCAGCGCGAAGGACGGCTGCGCGCCGACATCCCGGCGGCGGATCTGTTCGCGATCGTCCTGCGGATGACCGAAAGCTGGCTGAGCGCACCTTCGGCGCTCCAAGCCGCGGCCACCGACGAACCCCTGTCCGCCGACCGCCTCGGCCGGCATCGGACCGCACTCCTCGCCGCCGTACGCAGCGTCGTCCAACCACAGTGACCGGTGCTTGTCCTCGCGGCCCTGGAAGCTCGAGCAGGTTGATGTTCACGCTCGCGGCTGGCAAGGCTCGTGCCGGTGCTGTGCTGGACAACCCGGTGTTGCGCACCGAACGGCGTGCGACGCTGGTCGACGGGTTGCTCGCGGTGGCGGTGCTGGCCGGCTTGGTCCTGAACGCCGCGGTCGGCTGGACCCGGTCGCCGGTGGTTCTGTCGGTAGTTGGTGACGTCAGTTGTTCGTGAAAGCTGACGGCACCAGGTGATGGCCCAGAAAGATGTTCGCGAATTCTGACGTCACCATCGGGGCTGCGGTGTCAAGCTGGATGTGCTCGGTAAAGGAGCACCCCGATGCCGCCTGGCCAATCGAAGGTCGAGTTGTACGCCGCGCTGCGGCGCGACTCCCGCGATGGCATGTCGAACCGGGCGTTGCAGTGCAAGTACGGCGTCACCTGGAGCACGGTCAACAAGGCCCTGACCTCGGCTTGGCCGCGGCCACGCACGACAACCGCTTCGGCGCGGCCGTCGAAGCTGGATCCGTTCACGCTCCTGATCGACGAGATCCTGCTCATTGATCTGGACGCGACCAGGAAACAGCGCCACACCGTCACCCCGGATCTACCGCCGTCTGATCGACGAGCACTCCTCGTCCGAGGCGTTGCGTTGACCACCTTCACCCGCACCGATGAGAGGGCGCAAGCGTCCTGCGAGCAACCGCGCGGTCCGGCCAGGGACTGAGAGTCCGGTGTTTATACCTTGCTCGCGACCACCATGTAGTTCTCGGCCTCAAGATCGAACGTGCTCAGTTCCGCTTGGAGTCCGACCCGGTGCAGCTCGACTTCGAGTTCCTCGTACCGGTAGGGCCAGCAGGACAGCAGTTCCGAGCGGACCCACAAAGCCCTGACCGCACCACACGGGCCTCGACCCGGAATCCTGCGGACAGGGACCGTGCGACGGGGACTCGACGCCACCTAGGCAGGCAATCTCCGGAATCCCAGCAGCACGCGGTGGCGGTAGTCCTCCGGCCGCGCTTCAGCGAGGCAGCAGGACGGCGACCTGCCTGCGGATGTCCTGCACGATCTCCTCGACGCTCAAGGCGATGTTCACGCCCGCCGCCATGCTGAGGAACATCACGGCGGACACGATGTGTGCCAGCGTCGCGGCGTCGCCCTCTGCGACCCGTTCGTCTCGGCGCAGCACGGCGGCGAGGGCCTCCTCGGTCTGCGCGACGATGGCCAGTGCCGCGCCGTGCCGGGGCTCCTCAGGGTCGCCGAAGACCATCTCTCGCAGGTAGGTGCGTCCGTTGTCGATCTGGACGCGGTTGCACTCGACGATCGGCCGGATGATCGCCAGCACCGCGTCCAGCACGCCTGGGACGGTCTCGGCGTCCGCCCGGCCCTGCTCGAGTGCTTCGACGTACTTGGCGTTCTGGACAAGGAGGAGGAGTTCGCCCTTGGTCTTGGCATAAAGGAACAGGGTCCCGGTGCCGATGTCGGCCTTGTCGGCGATTTGCTGGGTCGTGACCTCATCGACGCCGTGTTCGGCGAACAGCTCACTGGCGGCAGCGACGATGCGGTCGAGTTTTTCCTGCTTGTTCCGCTCGCGCCGTCCGACCGACTGGGAGGCGGCAGACATGGGTGGTGTCCTCGTGCGTTCTGTGTCGCCCGTCGCGGTTGCGGCGGGTCAGCTGTGGTCGATGACGGCCTTGCCGCGGATGCCACCCTGGGACAGGGACTGCAGCGCCTGCGGGGTCTGGTCGAAGCCGAGCACCTTTCCCACGACCGGACGCACCACGCCCTGGTCGATGAGAGTGGTGATCTGGCGGAGCTGGTCGCCGCTGGCGCGCATGAGCATGAACTCATACGTCACGCCGAGCTTTTTCGCCTGCTTGCGGATCTTGCGGCTCAGGGCGGCGACCCCCAGGCGCAGCAGCGGGTTGAGGCCGGCCTCGCGCGCGAAAGTGGGCTCCGGGGGACCAGCGATCTCGATGGCTTTGCCGCCGGGCTTGAGCACCCGCAGGGACTTCTCGAGAGTCTCCCCGCCGAGGCTGTCCAGCACCAGGTCGTAGCCGGTCAGGAGCTGCTCGAAGTCCTGGGTGCGGTAATCGATCACCGTGTCCGCGCCGAGCGCGCGCACGAAGTCCGCGTTGGAAGCGCTGGCGGTCGTGGCGACGCTCGCACCGAGGTGCGCGGCGAGCTGGATCGCGATCGAACCGACCCCGCCGGCCCCGGCGTGGATGAGGACCTTCTGCCCGGGCCGCACCTTCCCGCGCTCCACCAGCGCCTGCCACGCCGTGAGCGCCACCAGCGGCAGCGAGCCGGCCTCATTCATGCTGATCGAGGCGGGCTTGAGCGCCAGGTCGCCCTCCGCGACGGCGATGCGTTCGGCGAAGGTGCCGATGCGGTCCTGGTCGGGCCGACCGTAGACCTCGTCTCCGGGCTTGAAGCCGCGAACCGCCGTCCCGACGCTGATGACAGTGCCCGCGACATCGTTGCCCAGGATCAGCGGCAGCTTGTAGGGCAGGATCTGCTTCAACTCGCCGGCGCGGATCTTCTCATCCAGCTGATTCAGCCCGGCGGCCTCCACCCGCACAAGCACGTCGTGCTCCCCCACGGTGGGCTCGGGGACGTCCGCCTCTTGCAGCGGCTCCTTGTACTTGGTGACGACGAACGCTCGCATGGGGCGCCTTTCCTTGTCTTCATCCTGTTTATCCAGGCGTGAGGTCAGATCAGCCAATTCGGCGTGACATGGGGCCTAGTCTCACTCCATGAACCTGATTACACTCAATTATGAGTCTGCTCAGTTTGACTGTCAAGGGAGGTCCCATGGGACGCGGCCCACATGCCGATCGGGCGCCGCGAGCGGGCCACCGACGGCATCGTCCCCGGTGCCGGCTCGAGCGGGTACGTCGCCGCGACCCGCGCCGCGCAACTCGGCAAGAACATCCAGTCCGGCAGTGCGGACAACGGACAGCCGCAAACCCTGTCCATGACTTCGGTTCCGGCGGGCTACCGGCAGACGGGGCGGACCGCGGTGGAGGAGCGGGGGAGCGGCGTGGCCGCAGCGCGGGTCGAGGCGGTCCGGTGGGCGGGCGCCGCTGACGGGCGGCCGACGAGGCCGCCGTCCTCGGCACCGAGGGCGTCCTGGGCCCGCAACGCGCCCTCCGCGGTGCCACATACCGGCCGCGAGCACCCGCCGGCAGCAGCAGGCCCCGGCCACCACCGAAGACACCCCTCCGGCGCGAGCCGCAGCCCTGCCTCCGCCCCCGTGCGAGCCGCCCCGGCCGTCACCGAAGCACCCCGCGAGCCGCAGCCCCGCCCCCGCCGAAGCCCCGAGCCGCAGTTCCGTCCTGTCCGGCCGTGCCCGCAGGTCCGCCCCGTCCCGTTCGGCCGCGCCCGGAGCCCCGTTCCACCTGCCGCAGCCGACCCGGCCGGGGCGGCTGGAGTCAGGCCACGCTCAGGACGATCTTCCCGGTGGTGCGGCCCTGCTCACCGATCTCGTGCGCCTTCGCGGCCTCGGCCAGCGGGACGACGGTCTCGACCACGGGCGTGAGCGCGCCCCGCTCGGCCAGTGCGGCGATCTCGCGCAGCCCCAGGTGGTCGGGCTCGACCAGCATCCACACCGCCCGCACGTGGCCGGGGACGTCGGCGGGGACGTCTTCGGGGCCGGGCAGGGTGATCAGCCGGCCGCCCGGGCGCAGCACCGTCAGGGACCGCTCGGCGTTCTGGCCGCCGAGCCCGTCCAGCACCACGTCGACGTCCCCGACGGCGTCCTCGAAGCGGACCGTGCGGTAGTCGATCACCTCGTCCGCGCCCAGCTGCCGCAGCAGGTCGTGCTTGCCGGCGCTGGCCGTGCCGATGACGTACGCGCCGCGGGCCTTGGCGATCTGCACGGCCAGGTGGCCGACCCCGCCGGCCGCCGCGTGCACCAGCACCCGCTCACCGGCGCGCACCCCGGCGGTGTCCACCAGGGCCTGCCAGGCGGTCAGCGCGGCCAGCGGCAGCGCCGCCGCCTGCACGTGGGTGAGGTTCGCCGGCTTGGGCGCGAGGTGGCGGGCCGGGGCGACGACGTACTCGGCGTAGGCGCCGGCCTGCCGCGGGAACAGCGGCATGCCGTACACCTCGTCCCCGGGGCGGAACATCCCCACGCCCGGTCCGACGGCCTCCACGGTGCCGGAGACGTCCCAGCCGACCGCCGGGACCTCGCCCCACTCGATCAGGGCCCCGCTGGCCCGGGTCTTGAAGTCCACCGGGTTCACACCGGCCGCGTGGACCCGCACCAGGACCTCGTTCAGTCCCGGCTCGGGCCGGGCGACCTCACGCTCCACGAGCACCTCCGGTCCGCCCCACTGCTCCACGACCACCGCACGCATGCTGTCCGCCTCACTCTTTTCCGTCTTGATCGGATACCGGCCGCCCGGGCCCTTCCCGGCGCGACGCAGTCCACGATCCGGCACCCGCCCCCACCATGGTGTTGGCCGCCTGGTCACTATGTGACAGGATCTGGCCATGAGTGAGATGCAGTGGCCGTGCACCGACCCGAGCGCCGACGCGGCCGGGCGGCACCGCATCGCCGTCCTCGCCCTGCCCGGCGTCCCGCCCTTCGAACTCGGCATCCCCTCCCGCGTCTTCGGCAGCGTCCTGGACGCCGGCTCACGCCCGCTGTACGAGGTCACCGTCTGCACCGCCGACGGCGCCCCGGTCCTCAGCGACGCCGGGTTCACCGTGCAGCCCGCGGCCGGTCCCGAGGCCCTGGCCGCCGCGGACACCGTGATCGTCCCGCCCACGCACGCCATGCCCGAGCTGGGCCGCGGCGGCCCGCTGCCGCCCGAGGTCACCGCGGCCATCGCCGGCATCCGGCCCGGCACCCGCCTGGTGTCCATCTGCACCGGCTCCTACGTCCTGGCCGCCGCGGGCCTCCTCGACGGCCGGCCCGCCACCACCCACTGGCACCTCGCCCCCGAGTTCCGCCGCGCCTACCCCCGCGTCAAGGTCGACGAGGAGGTCCTCTTCGTCGACGACGGCGACGTCCTGACCTCCGCGGGCGTCGCCGCCGGCGTCGACCTGTGCCTGCACATGATCCGCCGCGACCACGGCGCCGCCGCCGCCAACCGCGCCGCCCGCATGTGCGTCGTCCCGCCCTGGCGGGACGGCGGCCAGGCCCAGTACATCGACCGCCCGGTGCCCGAACCCACCGTCGCCACCACCACCGCCACCCGCGCCTGGGCCCTGGAACACCTCGGCGAACCCCTCTCCCTGAACCGCCTGGCCGAACACGCCCGGATGAGCCTGCGCTCCTTCACCCGCCGCTTCCGCGACGAGGTCGGCATGACCCCCGTGCAGTGGCTCACCGCGCAACGCCTGGAACTGGCCAAGCAGTTGCTGGAGACCACCGACCTGTCCATCGACCTGGTCGCCCACCGCTGTGGCTTCGGCTCCGCCAACTCCCTGCGCGCCCACATGCGCACCGCCTTCGGTGTCTCACCCGCCTCCTACCGCCGCACCTTCCATACCGACAACCTGGTGGAAGCGGGCGTCTGAGGACACAACAGCCGCACATACCCGCTCCGCGGGCCGGCCGGGATCCGCCTGATCATCCGCTGCCGGTGCCCCCTCCAGCGGAGGCCGGCAGCATCATCGCCCGCCGGTAGCGCACCGAACTCGTGCTGCCCCGGCGCACGATCTGTTGCAGCTTCTGCCCCTCGTGGTCGGTCAGTCTGCGCACACGGACGGGCTCGGCCACCGCGCCTCCAGCGGTCGGATCGGATGTCACCGCACATGCAACCGCCACGACCGCCGACCCGGCGAACCTATGCGGTCACAGCACTAGGCCGAGACAGGTCTACTTGAATCCGTCAGCCCCGTGGTGCCTCGTGCTGCAGCCGAGGGAACACTCCGTGCCCCGGCTTCGTCGAGCATCCGCTCGGCATGGGCATGATCCGGTACGTGGCGAAGTTCGAGCCGTCCGCCACCGAGGAGGTCGAGGTTCTGGTGCGTGCGGTGGCGCCGAACCTGCGGCGCTACCTCACCGGCGAGATCGGCTGGCCCGCTCCCGGATCGCGTGAACGGCCAGGACGTACGGGCCGTTCTCGATCCCCACGACCATCGACTTGCCCCAGCCGCCGACCCAGCCCTGCTTGTTCTTCCAGCCGGCAGACGGCGACAGGGCGAGGAGCGCCCCGGAGCGGCGGAGCGCGACCGCCGTCCCGTCGCTGAATCCCGCGTGCAACGCCACCTGCTCGTCGCTCACGCCGGCCCGCCGCCACCCGGTGCGCTCGACGGCCCGGATCCGGTGCCGCCAGCCGGCCGCCACCGCGATCGAAAACGGCAGGCCGAACAGGGCGGCCAGTATCGGGACCACGCCGACGCCGAGCCGGAAATCGCCTTCGTTCGGTTCGTCCGCGGTGCGTACGCGCGCCGGGTCGGCCGGGTCGTAGATGACGATCACCTCCTCGCCGACCTGGTAGCTGCGGTTCGACTCCCAGACGATGTCGTCGGTCCGGTCGCCGTGGCTCACCCGGATGTACGACGTGCCCTTGGCGTGGTGGAACACGCCGACGACCACACCGATCTCGTGGAAGCCGGTGTGGAGCAGGTCCTCGGCGGCCGCGGTGACCAGGGCGACCTGGGTGAACCCGGCCGCGAGCACCACCGCCCAGCCCACGACGAAGCCCGTCGCGCGGCGGGAAGCCCGGCGCATGCGGGCGTTCAGTTCCGGGTGGTCACCGTCGGCGGGATCCGCCGCGGGCAGCCACCGGCCGAAGTCCCCGGCGGCGGCCGGCGCGCTGCGGTCCAGAAGCCGCAGCGCGTACCAGCCGAAGGCGGCGAACGCGAGGGCACCGGTCAGGAGGATCGCGTTGCCCCACAGATCGTCCTCGCCGGAAATGAGCGAGTACGCCGTGGCCGCGGCGCCGAGCCCGGAGAGGACCGAAAAGACGACGACGATGACCACCCAGAGTGCCCGCATGGAGTGATGTTAGGACCGTTGGCCTGCGTGGACGCTGCGAGAAACGGCACAGGACGGCGAGACAACCCCGTGGCCTTCCCGTGCGTGCAAGTGAGCAGGCGTCACATTTCGCTGACACCGTTCGCGCATTCTCGGAAGTGCGCGGCTACGGCCACGTCATCTGTCCGGGCCGGCGCGTCGCCGAGGTCACGCAGCTGACCGCACCGGAGAAGACTGGTTTCTGGCCGGACGAGGTGGACGCCGCGCGTGCAGTCCATGGCGGATGATCCCGCCGATCTCATCGAACAGTGTGGAATCGTCACCGCCCCTCCCCAAACTGAAGGCCTCGCATCGCACTCCGAAAGGCAGAGTCTCGCTGGCGCAACGACGGATCGCTCGAAGCTCAGTCCACCCACGCCGACCGCCCAGGCCGGTGAACTCGAGACTGATCACTACTCGTGCGGCCAGCCGCGGCCTCCGCAGCTGGACGGCTCCGCGCTGGTGCAGGCGAACAACACGACCGGCGGCTACCGGGATTCCTCGTTCGGCTGCGGCGCCAACGGAACGATGGTGCCGGGGGACTGGCTGGACTACTACTGCACCACCATCGGCAACGACGGCCGGGGATGGACGTACGTGTCTATCTACGAACGAGGTTTCGCCGGCTGGGCGTACGAGGGTTACCTGCCCCACGGCGGCAGCTCGGTGCCCTGCCCGATCTTATGAGCCGCAGCGGTCAGCAGGGGACCGACTCCGCCCCCGAGATCAGCCGGTCGACGTCTCCCCAGGCCACCCGGTCGGCGCGACCGGCACCAGGATCCTGGCGACGCCGGCCCGGAAGCTGCAGCGCCGCGAAGCCCGCTACGGCCTGGAGACCGTGTGCATCGGCGGCGGCCAGGGCCTGGCCGCGGTATTCGAGCTGTCCCTCATCCTGCAGTTCGCGCGCGAACTGCAGGAACTGGACTTCGGCGCCGCGCGGGTCAACTACGGCCTGGCAAAGTCCGGTTCCCCGCACCGGTGCCGGTCGGCTCTCGCCTGCGCGCCACCGCGACCTTCACCGACTTGAGCGACGGCCCGGCGGGTCACACGGTGACCACCGGTACGTCATCGAGCTCGACGGTGCGACCAAACCGGCCCGCATCGCCGAAACCCTCGTCGTAGTGAGCTGACAGCGGAGATCGGATCCCTGGTCGTGCCGAGTGCAGCCGTTCGACAGAAGAGACCCGTCGGCGACCTCGGGTAGACCATCTCGGGGGCCCCAGGGTGGTCCGGGCGCACCAGCGTGCTGCTGGTGCCCGGAAAAGGACTTGAACCCGACCCGGTCCGTCTAGGCTGAGGGCATGACCGACTCGAGGCGGGGTGCCGGCGAAACGCCGGAGGAGCTGGCAAGCGCGTTGCGGGAGCAGGCCAGGAGCGCAGCCACGACGGCGTTGCGCACGGGCCTGGAGGACATCGAAGACCGGCACGGTCACCACGTCGCCGATGAGGTCGCCGCGCTGGTCGACGTGGACGGTGTGTTCGCCGGCCTGAACGACCCGGTCCCGGCTCGCCGGGGACGGTCACAGGAGGACGACGACGAGCCGTACGAGTTCACCCCGGTGGGCTCGCTGTAGGGGTCACTTCCGCCAGTCGTAGCTCAGCGTGGGCGGCTGGTCGGAACCCTTCGTGACGGTGAGGTGGTCGTCGGGGTGCGCGGCGGCGTACCGGACCATCTCGTCGTACATCCGGTCGCGCATCCCGACGTCCCGCACCTCGATCGTGGCGCGCTGGCCCAGCGGGAGCTGGTCGGCTTTCACGTCCGGGTCGTTGCGGATCGCCAGGTTCCAGAAGTGCTTCTTGTCGGTGCCGTCGGCGCCCTGGCCGTCGTTGGTGAAGTAGACCTGGCCGGTGTCCTTGTTGTAGATCGTCTGGGTCACCTTGATCTGGTCGTCACCCTGGGCGGCGTTGAAGTGCCCGTTGTTGTTCGGCGAGTCGCTGGTGTAGAAGCCGACTTCCCCACCGAACGCGTGGTTCGCGTACTTGCCCTTCCACAACTCCAGCCGGTACGTCTTCCCGGTCTCGGGGTCGGTGAACTCCATGTTGTCGCCGTCGTCGCCGGTTTCGTCGAGCTCCATCCCGAAAGCCTCCCCGAACTTGTCGTAGAGGTCTTTCCAGCCCAGGTAGCTCTGCACCGAATGCTCACCGGTGGTGAAGAAGCCGCCTTCCTCGTTGTACCGGAAGCCGAGGTAGTCGTAGATCTTCTGCGCGACCTCGGGATTCTGCATGATCTTGTTCCAGTCCTGGTGAAGCAGCGCCTCCCGTAGTTCCGGGTACTTCTTCAGCAGCGCGAGGAGTCCGGGTATTTCGCGGAGCAGGATCGCGCCGATCTCGGCGACGTTCCGCTTCTCGGAGCCCGCGAGCTCCCACACCTGACCGGTCTTGAACCGCAGCTTCTGGCCCTCGATGAGCAGGATGGCGTCGTAGGTGGTGGTCACCCGTTCCAGGTTGGCCAGCAGGACGAGGGCCTGAGCCTTGACGGCCTTGTCCTGCGCCCAGGCGACGGCGAGGTCGACTTGGCGGATCCCGAAGCCGTGCCAACCGTGGTCGAGCTTCTTCTGGAGGTTCTGGGCGTCCGCGCGCGTGTTCCGGGCATCCTGCTGGGCCTTCGCCAGCGCGTCACGGATCGTCTCGAACGACTTGGCCGAGTCCTCGAGATCCTGCGCCTGGTCGTCGCGGTTCTTCTTGAACGCTTCCAGCGATGTGAGCGCCGCTTCGCCGGCCCCGCCCTGCCAAGCCTCGCTCAGCTGGACGCGCACGCTCTCCAGCAGGGCTTTGGTGTCGGTGATGGTTTCCTTGGTGGCCCGGCAGGCCCGGGCGCGGTCGTCCAGTTCGGTGGTGCTGCCCTTCTCCACCTGGTCGGCGAGTGCGTAGATCTTGTCGAACACCGCCGTCACCGGTCGATCCTCTCGAAGCTGCTGTCCAGCGCTTTCAGAAAGGCGTCGCGGGCCCCGGAATCGGTGCTGTGATAGCTCTTCGCGGCCGTCTGGATGCTTTCGACCAGGTTGTCGACCTGCTGCTGCGCGGCGTCCAGGTCGTCCTTGCGCGTCGCCAGCCAGACGTCGTAGTCCCCGGCGAAGCCGGCGGCGCGCGCTGTGCTCCCGACGTTCGGTGATCCGCCGATGGACAGTGTCGGCGACGTCCCCGCACTGAGCTTGGCCGCCGCGGCGTTGATGTCCGCGACGTCGACCTCGAAACCCACCGGAACTCCCTCTCAGCCGTCCGAGTGACAGGCCCCGTCGGCAATGTAACAGTTTGCCACGAGGTCGGAGGCCGAGGTGCCGTTTTCAGTGCCCCGGTCAGCGGCCAGAACCGGACATGTGCACGGCTGGTTCAACCTGCTGGAGGTTCTGGTGATCGACGACGGGATGGGCCGCGCGATCTCAATCGCCCCGACCGCCCCGGCCCGCTGCTACGGTGAGTGCATGATCTCCCTAAACACGGGAGATATCCCACGTGCGGGGGTTCAAGTCCCCCATTGAACACGTGGACGTGGGAAATCTCCCGCGTCGCGGTTGGCTTCTGGGCAGTCAGTCAAGCTGCGGGTCCGGGGCAAATTTCAGTGTGGGTTATAGATCAACTCGGTCCACGGTTTCGGTGCCGGACAGGATTCGCATGCCGTCGGGGAACGCCTTTCCGCCGTCTGCGCGCAACGGTCAGAAGGCGTCGATGACCCGGCGCTGGGCCGTCGGGGTCGGGGACCGCGGCCGCACCCTGGACGCGCCGGCGTGAACGCAGCATGTCCGGGCAGACCCGGCCGACGACCGTGGTGAGCCGGTTGTCGAGGTTGTCGACCTCCCCGGGTCCGGCGCGCGCAAGCCACCGATTTGAGGTGCGTGCGGCGCTCCTCGAACGGCGGGCCAGGAAGCCGTGGTCGTCCTTCGGGTTGACGGTCGGAGACATGACGAACGGAACTTCCCCGATGTGACCGTCGGCGGGTGGTCACATTCCCGGCGGCTCGTACGTCATGTCTCCGACGAATCGGCAACACGATGATCGGAGCGGCTCGAACAATGAGCGACATCGACGTTCACGGCACGGTGACCAGCGGTTTCGAGGGGGTGCGCGAGGAATTCGCGGCCGCGGTCGCCGAGGAGGCCGGCGCGCAGCTGGCGGTGTATGCGCACGGCCGTCTCGTGGTCGACCTGTGGGCAGGCGACGAGGTGACCGGTGACACCCTGACCGGGGTCTACTCCTCGACCAAGGGCGCCGCGACCCTGGTGGTGGCCCTGCTGGTGCAGGACGGCGTGCTGGAGCTGGACCGCCCGGTCGCCCGCTACTGGCCGGAGTTCGCCGCGGCGGGCAAGGACCGGATCACCGTGCGGGACCTGCTCACCCACCGTTCCGGCGTGATCGGGGTCGACGGCGGGTTCAGCGCCGCCGAACTCGCCGACGACCAGGTGATCGCGCGGCGGCTGGCCGGGCAGCGGCCGTACTGGCGGCCGGGTTCGGCCTACGGCTACGGCGGGTTCGTGACGTTCGCGATGGTGGGCGAGGTGGTCCGCAGGGCCACGGGCCGGTCGCTGGGGGAGCACTTCGAACAGCGGGTGCGCGCGCCCTACGGGCTGGACCTGTACCTGGGGCTGCCGGAGACGCTGGAGGACCGGTACCGGGAGGTGCTGCCGGGGCTGGCCGACCCGGATCGGCTCGCGGCGTTCTGGGCGAACGTCCCGGGACCGCACAGCCTCACCGGGATCGGTTACGGCCTCAACTCCACCCCGCCCCTCGACCAGGTGGCCTTCCTCAACACCCGGCGGGTGCGCGCGCTCGGCCAGGCCTCGGCCGGTGGGGTGGGCAACGCCCGGGGGCTGGCCGGGATGTACGCGGCACTGGCTTTCGGCCTGGGCGGACGGGCCCCGCTGCTCGAACCCGGCACCCTGGGCGAGTTCGCCATGCTCCACTCCACCGGTCGCGATCTGGTCACCGGCGAGGCGGGCCAGTACGCCCTGGGGTTCCAGGCCAAGGGCGCGCGCTACCCGTTCCTGAGCGCGAACGCCTTCGGACACAACGGATCCGCGGGCTCGGAAGCGTTCGCCGACCCGGTCGGCGGCATCGCCTTCGGCTACACCCGCCGGCGCTTCTCCTTCGACTGGTCCTATCCCGAACACGACCGGCTGGCCGCCGCGGTCCACCGCGCGGCCACGGCCTCCTGAGGAGCCGGCGTGACTTCGCAGACCGAGGCCCGGTCGTCCCGTGGTGGCCTGGCGTTGCCGGTGATCGCCGCCGCGCAGCTGCTGATCGTGATGGACGGCACCATCGTGACCGTCGGGCTGCCCGCCATCGCGACGGGACTGGACATCGCCGAGACCGACCTGAACTGGGTCCTGATCGCCTACGCGCTGGCGTTCGGCGGACTGCTGCTGGCCGGGGGCCGGGCCGGCGACCTGTTCGGCCGCCGCAGGTTGTTCCGGGTGGGGCTGGTGGTGTTCCTGCTCGCCTCCGTGCTGGGCGGCGTGGCCCAGACCGGCGGCATGCTGATCGCCGCGCGCGTACTGCAGGGCGTCGGCGGCGCGGTCATCGCCCCGACCGCGCTGTCCCTGCTCGCCGACACCTTCCCCGCCGGGCCGCGGCGCACCAAGGCGCTGGGTGTGTACGGCGCGATGGGCGGTCTCGGCGCCGTGGTCGGCCTGCTGCTCGGCGGCACGCTCACCGAGTACCTGGGCTGGCGGTGGATCATGTTCGTCAACATCCCCTTCGCCCTCCTGCTGCTCGCCGCACGCTCGTGCTCGGCCCCGGAACCCGCCGGCGCGGCGGCCTCGACCTGCCCGGCGCCATCACCGCGACCCTCGCGCTCGGCTCACTGGTCTACGCGATCAACCGGGCCGGGTCCGACGGCCTCGACGACGGGCTGAGCCTCCTGTCCGGCGCGGCGGCCGTGGTCCTGGCCCTCGCGTTCGTGGCCTTCCAGCGCCGCGCCCGCACCCCGATCCTCCCGGCCGCGCTGCTGGCCGACCGGGCCAGGCTCGGCGCCAACCTGGTCATGCTGCTCATGGGCGCCGGTCAGCTGGCCACGTTCTACTTCCTCACCCTCTACATGCAGTCGATCGAGCACTACCCGCCCGTCCGCACCGGACTGGCCTACCTGCCGTTCGCGATCGGCATCGGCCTCGGCTCCGCCGTGGCCGGTCCCTGGCTGCAGGCCCGCACCTCCGCCCGGAACACCCTGGCGGCCGGCCTGGCCGTGGCCGCCGTGGCGATGGGCTGGTTCAGCCTGCTCACCCCGGACCAAAACCCGCTGGTCGTCCTGCTGCCCGCCCAGCTGGTCGGCGGGATCGGCCTGGGCATCGGTTTCGTCGCCGCGACAATCGGCGGCGTACAGGGTGTCGCCGCGAAGGACACCGGCGTCGCCTCCGGACTCCTCAACACCAGCCAGCAGATCGGTGGCGCACTGGGACTGGCGATCCTGGCGAGCGTCGCGGCTGCCGCCACCGCCGCCCGGCCCGGAGCCACCCCCACCCGGGACGCCCTCACCAGTGGCTACACCACCGGCCTGCTCGGCGCGAGCGCGTTCTACCTGACCGCCATCATCGCCGCCCTGCTCCTCCTGCGGCCACGCCCGAGTCGTCCGGCGAACCCGGACAGCCCCGCGAACCGGTCGCCGGAACCGGTTACCTCCACGACCCGCCATCCGTCAGAGCAGTGACCACCGCAGAGTCCGGAAAGGACACCAGCACCATGACCACTCCCACGACCGGTCGCCGGTCGCGGCTTCCCGACCCCGCCAAGCTCGTGCCCGAACTGGCAGAGGTCGGCGCGGCCCTGTTCAAGGTCACCGGGAACGGCTCGATCCCGCGGACCACCATCAGCCTGGTGCAGCTGCGCGCCGGGCAGATCGTCGGGAACACCTACCTGACCGCCCTGCACACCGGCAACCTCCGCAAGGCCGGGGAAACCGACGAGCGCGTCACCGCCGTGGCTTCCTGGCGGGACGCAACCTGCTTCACCGAAGCCGAACGCATCGCGCTGGCGCTCGTGGAGGCCGTCCTCACCCCCAACCCCCACGGCGAACGCGTGCCCGACGAGCTGTACGCCCAGGCGGCGACCCACTACGACGACAAGGCGCTCGCCACCCTCACCATGGCGATCGGCCAGGTCGGCTTCTTCATCTCCCTGGCCCTCATCGGCAAGCCGCTCGCCGGTGTCTCGCCCACCGAGCAGTGGCGGTAGCAGCACCCGGGCCCGGTCGCTCGCACGCGAACGTGGCACTGACCACGAGGCCGGTCCGTCCCACCGAAAGGAAAGAACCCATGCCCACCCGAGTGTGGCCTCGACGGCTGCGCACCGCGTTCTACTGGTTCCTCGCCGCCGAATTCACCCTGGGCGCCGTGACCAAGTTCTGGCCCGGCCCCACCTTCACCGGACCGGCGTACTCCGTGAAGTTCGCCGACTGGGGCTACCCGACCTGGTTCCGGTTCGTCGTCGGCGCGATCGAACTGGTCTGCGCCGTGCTGCTCGTCGTTCCCGGCCGCCGGCCCCGGTTCCTCGCCGCGGCGACCCTGGTCCTCCTGCTCACCAGTGCGGTCACCACCCACATCGTCAACCACGACGAGCTCTACCAGAGCGTCGCGGCACCCACCCACCTGGTGATCATGGCGGTCATCGGCCTGGCGAACTGGCCGGCGGACTGGCGGGACCTGCTGCGGAGTGCACCGCAGAACCCATCGACGACAGGGGATCGGCTGTGAAGCTCACGGTTTTCGGTGCGAGCGGCGGCATCGGCCGTCTCCTGCTCGAACAGGCCGCCGCCGCCGGACACGACGTCACCGCGGTGGTCCGCGACCCGGCGAAGGTGGCCGGGCACCCCGGGCGGGTCGTGTCCGCCGACCTGCTCACCGCCGCCCCGGCGATCCTCGCCGGCGCCGTCGCCGGTGCGGACGCGGTCGTGTCCGCGGTGGGCCCGGCGAGCAACGCCACCGCCGGAGTCGCGTCCCAGGCCACCACGAAGATCATCCGGGCGATGCGTGAGGCCGGGGTCCGCCGCCTCGTCGTGGTCAGCGCCGCCCCGGTGGGCACGATGCCCGCCCCGGGGCGGCCCCACCCGCCCCGGCGCGACCCGGGGGACCGGTTCTTCCTCGGTGCCGTGCTCTACCCCATCCTCAAGGCCGCTTTGCGCCCGCAGTACCGGGACCTGGCGCTGATGGAGGACATCCTGCGCGACAGCGGGCTGGACTGGACCGCGGTCCGGCCGGTCCAGCTCACCGGCAAACCGCCGACCGGCCGCTACCGCACCGCCCTCGACCGCAATCTCCCCGGCGGCCGGTACGTCTCCCGCGCCGACGTCGCGGCCTGTCTGCTGCGCGTCCTCGACCAGCCGGAAACCGCAGGGCACACCGTCGGCATCGCCAACTGACTTCGGCGGAGAAGTCTCAGACGGCGGGACAGAGCGATCAGGGCCGGGGTATGTCGTTCCTCGCGCGTTCGCGCAGGTGAACGGAGCAGCCGGACCGCCGAGCCCAGACGCACCTCGACTCGCGAGCAGGATATGTGAACCGGCCGACCGCCGTCCGTCGGCCGGTTCACCCTGTCGTCCCCACTCCGTAGTCGCCCAAGCTCGACCGCCGCCACTCCGGCGACGTCAACGTCGAACGCGCCGTCGTGCAGGCCCTGATCAGCATCGACGGCCCTGCCAGAGCGAACCGACGAGGTCGGCCGTCGCTGGAGGAACGCGCTGCCCGGATCTGCTGGGCGGCGATGAAATCCTGCTCGGTAATCAGCTGCCGCCGCATGATCTTGCCCGACCCCGTCTTCGGCAGCTCCGCCACGAACTCCGCCGAGGCTTCTGCGGGTCGACGTGGCCGGTTCACCCGGCCGGCCGCGTGCTGGACCGCCGCCGCGCCAGCGAGTCGGAAGGCCCGGTCGTCGGGATGCCCGGCCTCCGCCGCAGCGCGTCTTCATCGCCGAGGCCGACGTCGTCGCGGACCTGGATGAGCTCGCCCGTCACGGCGGTGCGGCTGCTCCAGGCGCCGCACCGCATCACCCGGCCCCGAGCGGCCTGCCGTACGGCCGGGCGGTCTGGCTCCCCAGCCTCTCGACCGTCTTCTGGGCGCTGCGGGCAGCCGCGCCGAGGGGGCATCGAGCGGCCGGTGCCGCCGTGTCGGCGTGGCTGTGCGTTCTGAACTCCCGGTACCGCCACGGCGCAGGGGCCGACGCCCGCTGCCGGGTCAGAGCAGTGCGTCCAGGGTGATCGGCAGTGACCGCACGCGCACGCCGGTCGCGTGGTGCACGGCGTTGGCGATCGCGGCCGCCACGCCCACCAGTCCGACCTCGCCGACCCCCTTGGTGCCGATCGGGTTCATGCGGTCGGGCTCGCCGACGAAGGTCACGTCGATGTCGGGGATGTCCGCGTGCACCGGGACCAGGTAGTCGCCGAGCGTCGCGTTGGCGATGCGGCCGGTGGCCGGGTCGGTGACCGTTTCCTCGAACAGCGCCATGCCGATTCCCCCGATGACGCCGCCGATGATCTGGCTGGTCGCGGTCTTCTCGTTGAGGATCCGGCCACCGTCGACCACCGAGACGACGCGCGTCACCCGGATCAGGCCGAGATCCTCGTCGACCCGGACCTCGGCGAAGTGGGCACCGAATGCGCCCGCGGGTGCCATTCCCAGGCGCCGGGGGTCGGCGGGCGTGCTGCTTCCCTCGGCGGTCAGCTCCGGCAGCCCGTGGCGGGACAGCACCTCGGCGTAGCTTTCGCCGCGCCGGGGATCGGCGCGAAACTGGATGCGTCCCTGCGCCGGGACCACGTCCGCGGGGTCGACGCCGCGCAACGGCGACTCCGCGTCGTCGTGCACAAGGTCGAGCACGGCGGCGAGCAGCCGCGAGCACGCGTCGTGGACGGCGGAGCCCAGCGCGCCGGTGAGACCGGATCCGCCCGCCTGCGGTGCCTTCGGCAGATCGGTGTCCCCGAGGTCGAAACGCACGTGTTCCGGTGGCAAACCGAGCAGTTCGGCCGACAGCTGGGTCATCACCGTGTACGTTCCCGTGCCGATGTCGATCGCCGCGCTGCCGACGGTGGCCCGCCCGTCGGCCGAGAGCGTCGCGCGTGCCCGGCACGGGGCTTGGTACCAGGGATAGCTCACGCCCGCGACGCCCTGGCCGACCAGCCAGTGCCCGTCGCGCGAGGACCGTGGCGCGGCGGCACGCCGGGACCACCCGAACCGCTCGGCGCCCACGGTGTAGCACTCCCGAAGCGACTTCCCGGACCAGGGCAGCGCCAGCGCGGGATGCGTGTCGGCGTAGTTGCGCAGCCGGAGGTCCACCGGGTCCATGCGCAGCGCCAGCGCCAGTTCGTCCATCGCCGATTCGAGCGCGAAGTTCCCCTGCGCCTGGGCCGGGGCCCGCATCGAGACCGGCGCCGGGATGTTCACCCGTACCTGCTGGTCCTGCGTGCGCACGTTCTCGCACGCGTACGCCTCGGCCGAGCCCGCCGCGAAGGGCTCGTAGTCGTCGTCCTCGATGGCCAGCAGCGAACGGCTGCGGTGCTCCAGGGCCAGCAGCCGGCCGTCGGCGCTCGCCCCGAGCCTGACCCGCTGGACGCCCTTGGGCCGGTGGCCGACCGAAGTGAACATCTGCGGCCGCGTCAAGACGAGTTTCACCGGACGGCCCAGTTCACGGGCCGCCAGTACGGCGAGGATCACGTGTGGCCAGACGCGCAGACCGGCCCCGAACCCGCCGCCGACGAACGGGCTGAGCACCCGCACCGATTCCTCGGGCAGGCCGAAGACCACCGCGAGTGTCTCCCGCACCAGCGACGGCCATTGTGTCGAGTCGTGCACGGTGAGCCGGTCGCCTTCCCACTCGGCGAGGGTGGCGAACAGGCCCAGCGGGTTGTTGGTGTTGTCCGACGTGGTGTATTCCGCCTCGACCCGCACGGGCGCCGCGGCCAGTCCCGCCGCGGGGTCACCTCGCTCGCTGTCCAGGCCCCACGGGTTGTCGACGGTGACGGCACGCGGATCGTCCGGGTCGAGGACGGGTTCGGCGGCGGCGTACTCGACACGCACCGCCGCCGCGGCCGCGACGGCCTGTTCACGGGTCTCGGCGACCACGAGCGCGACGTGCTGCCCGTGGTGCAGCACCCGGTCGTCCTGCATCGGCGCCGGCGGCGACGTGCCCAGCGCGGTCATGGGTCCCCGCGCCAGCGGAGGCACGTTCAGGTGGCTGAAAACCCGCACCACTCCCGGTGCCGCTTCGGCGGTGGCCGTGTCGATCGCGGCGATCCGTCCCGCCGCGACGGTGCTCTGCACCAGGACGGCGTGCCCCTGCCCGGGTGCGCTGAAGTCCGACGAATAGGCCGCTCGGCCACTGACCTTGCGGGGCCCGTCGACCCGGTTCATTCCGGTGCCGATGAAGGGCAGTGCCCGGGACGTGGTCATCGGAACCCCTCCGAAACCGTGAGGAGCTGCCGGACCAGTGCGCGTCGGGCCAGCTCGACCTTGAAAGCGGTGCCGGGCACGGTCCACGCACCGGCGACCGCGGCCACCGCGGCCTCGCGACAGTTCGCCGCTGTCACCGGCGCGCCCCGCAGCTTCTCCTCGGCCGCCATCGCCCGCCACGGTTTCGAACCGACGCCGCCCAGCGCGATCCTCGCCGTGCGCACGACGCCGTCCTCGGTTTCGAGTGCGGCCGCCACCGAGACCAGGGCGAACTCGTACGACACCCGGTCGCGCACCTTCAGGTAGCCCGAGTGCGCGGTCTCCGGCAGCAGCGGGATCTCCACAGCCGTGATCAGCTCACCGCGCGCCAGCACGGTTTCGACGTCCGGTGTCGTACCCGCTTCGGCGTAGAACTCCGTGAGCGGCACGCTCCGCGCTCCGTCGACGCCCTCGGTGTGCACGATGGCGTCCAGCGCCACCAAGGCCACGGCGAGGTCGGACGCGTGCAGCGCGATGCACCGCTCGCTCACGCCGAGGATGGCGTGCATCCGGGCGGGTCCGGTGACGGCCGCGCAACCGGACCCCGGCGCGCGCTTGTTGCAGACGGTGACCGCCGGGTCGCGGAAGTACCGGCACCGGGTGCGCTGCAGGAGGTTGCCGCCGATCGTGGCCGTGTTGCGCAGTTGCACGGAAGCCCCGAGCAGCAGCGCCTCGCGCACCACGGGCAGCCGGCGCGTGACGACCGGATCCGCCGCCAGCTCCTCCATCGTGGTCAGGGCGCCGACGTGCAGCGAGCCACCGGTCTCGAGAACGCCGCGCAGGGGCAGCCGCGTGATGTCGACCAGCCGCTCGGGATTCAGGATGCCGTCCTTCATCAGGTCGACCTGGGTGGTGCCGCCGGCGAGGTACGCCGTGCCGGCGTGCTCGGCGGCCGTCAGTGCTTCGGCGACTTCGGACGCCCGGACGTACTCAAACGTGCGCATCGGTGCCTCCGGTGTCCGCCACTTCACGGATCGCCGCCACGATGTTCGGGTACGCGGCGCAGCGGCAGAGGTTCCCGCTCATGAATTCGCGGATGTCCTCGTCGGACGTCGCGCGGCCCTCGGCCAGCAGTGCCACGGCCGACATGACCTGGCCGGGCGTGCAGTAGCCGCACTGGAAGCCGTCGTGCCGGACGAACGCCTCCTGCACCGGGTGCGGACGCCCGTCGCGGCCCAGTCCCTCGATCGTGGTCACCTCACGCCCTTCGCACTGCGCGAGCAGGAGCAGGCAGGAAAGCACCCGCCGCCCGTCGGCGTGCACGGTGCACGCCCCGCACGCGCCCTGGTCGCAGCCCTTCTTGGTGCCGGTGAGGGCCAGCCGGTCGCGCAGGGCGTCGAGCAGGGTGACGCGGGGGTCGGCGACCACCACCCGCGGTTCGCCGTTCACGACGAGGGCCGTGGTGATCCCGGTGGGGCACCGGTCCGGGACTCGCGACGCCGTCCGTAGCTGTGGTGTGGAGGTCATCCCCTCACGGTGCGCCCGGGTCGCCGTCCGCGAACCCGGGATTCACCCCGGTGGGGCCCGGGAGAGGCCCGGGGTGCGGCGGCTTCGGCAGGGTACGCAGCTGCTTGCGCGACGTGACGCCGAGCTTGGCGAACACCCGGCCCAGGTGCCATTCCACCGTGCGCGGGCTGAGGAACAGCCTCGTTCCGATCTCGGCGTTCGACAGGCCTTCGCGGACCAGCCACGCGACCTGGACCTCCTGGGCGGTGAGCTCAGGACCGCCTTCGGCCACGCGCCTCGGCGGATTCCCGCCCGGGAGCAACTCGCGCTCCGCCCGGCGCGCGAACGCCTCCATCCCCATTTCCGCGAACAGGTCGTGTGCGGTCCGGAGCTGCTCGCGCGCCGCCTGCCGCCGCCGGTTCCGTCGCAGCCACTCGCCGTACAGCAGGTGGGCTCGCGCGAGTTCGCCGCGCACGCGCGTCCGGCCGAGCCGTTCGATCGCCTCGCGGTAGTCGTCCTCGGCAGCCGGGCCTTCGGTGACCAGCGCCCGGCACCGGGCCTCGATACCGAGTGCCCAGTCGGTGCCACTGACCCCGGTGTGCGCGCGCAGCCGCCGGAACGCCTCCGCGGCCTCACGCGGCTGTCCGTTCCGGGCTGTCGCTTCGACCCGTTCGGCCACCATCCACAGCCCCGCTCCGACCAGCAGCCGCTCCTGCGCCACGAGCCCGGTCGCGGTCACCGCGTCGGCGTACCGGCCCAGGCTGTTGCCCAGCAGCGCCTCCGCCCACGCGTAGATCTGCGCCCCGGCTCCTTCACCGCGGGCCAGCACCGCACCACGGGTTGCGGCGATCAGCGCCGTGGTCTCCCTCTCGCGGCCCTGCCAGGCCGCGAGCATGACCGCTCCGTAGGGGGCGAGGCCGACCCCGATCGCCTCCGCCAGGACGTCGATCTCGCCCACCAGCGCCGCCGCCTCGGCCAGCTCGCCCAGCACCACGTGCACCGCCACCCGCGAGGTCACCGCCAGCGGCAGCGTGGTGAGCGCCCCGGCCGCACGGGCCTGTTCGACGTGGTGCGTGGCGAGCCGCTCCCAGCTCGGGTAGTCCCACAAGTCGGGGGCGGTGGTGCCGGCCAGCCAGAGCCAGCGCAGCTCGTCCGCGCCGGCGTCGGCCTCGGCGCAGAACGCCCTGATGGCCCGCTTCAGCCGGTGGCTGCCGGCGGCGAACTCACCGGTGTCGCGGGCGGCCAGTCCGTCGAGGAGCAGATCCGCCGGAGTGGGCGGGCCCGGCGGCGCCGGCGCGCGACGTGCGGCCTCCGCCACCTCCACGACGGTGCCGCCCACCGCGAGGTGGAGCGCGAACCGCGCCGCGGACAAGGCCTGCAGGTAGGTGTCCCTGGCCAGGCGCGCGTCGAACGGCTCCAGCTGCTGGGCGGTCTTGAGCAGCAGCATCGGCGCCTCGGCGCCGCGGCTGACCGCGAAGGCCACCTCGGCGCGGAGCAAGTTGACCTTCGCGTGGCGCAGGTCGTCGAAGCGGCCTGCCTGAGCCGCGGCCACCAGGCCGAGCGCCGTTTCGGGTGCTCCCGCATCGAACGCCGCCCGCGCGGCGGCCAGTGCGCGCTCCGCCCGCAGCACCGGGTCGCGGGTCAGTTCGACCGCTCGAGCCAGGAAGGCCGCCGCGGCGGGGAGCCCGCCCCGCGCCTGCGCGCGGCTCGCCGAGCGTTCCAGCTCCGCCGCCACCTCGTCGTCCGGCCCGGTGACGCCGCGCGCCCGGTGCCACGCCCTGCGGTCCGGATCGGACGCGGGGTCCGTGCACTCCGCCAGCGCCCGGTGCGCCCGCTGCCGCTGCTGCTCGGTGGCGCCGTCGTACACCGCCGACCGCACCAGCGGGTGGCGGAACCGCACCCGCGCGCCGAACTCGACGAGCCCGGCCGCCACCGCCGGGCCCGCCGCGTCGGGTCCCACCCCCAGCCGTTCGGCGGCGGCCCACACGAGCACCACGTCGCCGAGCGGGTCGGCCGCGGCGACCAGCAGCAGCCACCACGAGGCTTCCGGCAGCCGCGTGACCCGCTGCCGGAAACTCACCTCGATCCGGCCCGGCAGCACCCGCCCGGCCGGCAGGCCGAACCCACCGGCCAGCTCCGCGGGGGACATGCTCCGGGGCAGCTCCAGCAAGGCCAGCGGATTCCCCCCGGTTTCCGCGACGATCTGGTCCACCACGCGCTCGTCCACCGGCCCCGGCAACGCCGTCCGCAGCAGCGCCCGGGCGTCCTCGGTGGGCAGTCCGGGGACCGGCAGCTCGGTGAGACCGGCCGGCAGGCTGCCCGGGTCCCGGTTTCGCGTCGCGAAGATCAAGCCCACGGAATCGGCGAACAACCGGCGGGCCGCGATCGCCAGCGCCTGGGTCGAAGCGCGATCCAGCCAGTGCAGGTTGTCGACCAGGCACACCAGCGGACGCTCCGCACCGGCCTCGGCGAGCAGGCCCAGCACGGCGAGCCCGACGAGGAGCCGGTCCGGCGCCGAACCCGCGGTCAGGCCGAAGGCGGTGTACAGAGCCTGGCGCTGCGGCCCCGGGAGCGCGTCCACCCTGTCCAGCAGCGGCACGCACAGCTGGTGCAGCCCGGCGTACGGCAGCTCCATCTCGGCCTGGACCCCGGCCGTGCGCAGCACCCGGCACCCCGGCGCGTGCGCGGCGACGTACTGGAGTAGCGCGGTCTTGCCCGAGCCGGGCTCCCCGACCACCAGCAGAGCGCGACCCTGTCCCGCTCGCACGGCGTCGACCAGCCCGTCGAGCGTTGCGCACTCCCGGCGCCGGCCCAGCAGCACCCGATCGCCTCCGTCCAGCAGCTCCCCGGCGGCGCGGGGTTACGCCCGCGGGCAACCAGTTTAAGGTGCTTGCGGCCGTAGTGCTTCCGCCGTGGCACGGAGGCTGCCGAGGACATGACCGAATGGAAGAGAACGAGCGGAAGGCGTTCACCGCCGCAGGGACCCGCACCGGCAAGCCGACCACCGTACGGGCGTACGGCGGCCCCGCATCGCACCCGTGGGGTGACCCCGTACTTCTACGCGGTGTTGTGGGGGCGCCCGGAAGCGCACCCGTTCACTCACGAGGGTCCGGGGGTGAGCCACTGATGCCCACGTCTGATTCCCAGCACCTGATCGGCCTCATGCGCGCAGGGGAGTGACCTCGACCGGCGTGTGCAGGACGCGGTCGTGGCCGGTTTCGCGTCACGGGCCGGTGAGTTCGAAGGATCCGGTGCAGGGCAGGTCGGCGGCGGAGCGTCCGAGGAGCACCTCGATGGTTCCGGGTTCGACGACGCGGCGGAAGTCGAGCCCGGTGAAGGCGGTGCGGTCGGCGTGCAGGGTGAACGTGACCCGGGCACCCGCGCCGGGTTCCAGGGCGACGTGAGCGAACCCGGCCAATTGCCGGACGGGGCGGGTGACCTGAGCTTGGACGTCGTGCAGGTAGGGCTGCACGATTTCGTCGCCGGCCCGCTCGCCGGTGTTGCGGAAGGTGACCGAAATGGACAGCCGGCCGTCCGTCGGGACCTCGCTTGCGCTGATGTCGAGGTCGGAGTAGGCGAACGTGGTGTAGGAGAGGCTGTGGCCGAACGGGAACAGCGGGGTCGGGTTGAGGTTGCTGATGCCTTCGCTGTTGCGACCGAGCGGCGGGTTCAGGTATGTGCCCGGCGAGCCACCGGGCGACTGCGGGATCCGCACCGGAAGGCGTCCCGACGGGGTGATCCGCCCGGTCAGCACGCCGGACAGGGCGCTCCCGCCTTCCTCGCCGGGCATGAACGCCTGGACAAGGCCCAACCGGCTTGGGCGACGCAACCCACTTGATCCCCCGGACGGGGACGAGCTCGTCCCTCGCTCGGGGGACGAGCACTGAGATTCGGGAACCGGGGCATTTCCTGGATGGCGCGACGCCCGCCGGCCCATAGTTTTCGGGCATGAGAAAGACAGCTATCGCGGTTCTCGCCGCCGCGGCCCTTGGGCTTACCGCCCTCCCCGCCTACGGCGCGACGGCGGACGCGCCATTGAGCAAAACCCCCCTGAGTGCCTGCGCCTACGCCGATCCCGCCGGCGCCGAACCCGTTCCCGACCTCACCCGGCCCAATGCCACGGCGCTGGCCGAGTCGATTTCCAGCGCGCCCGACCAGGACACGACCGGCGCACTGGTCCGCCTCACCGGCTCTGCGGGCGGCTGGAGCGGGACCAGCGGGTACTCCGACGTCGCCACCCACGCACCTGTCGACCCCGATGGCTACGTCCGGATCGGCAGCACCACCAAGACGTTCACCGCCGTGATCGTGCTCCAGCTCGCGCAGGAACACCGCGTCGATCTCGAGCAGCCCGTGCAGAGGTACCTGCCGGGCGTCCTGCCGCCGAGCTACCCGCCGATCCCGGTGCGCACCCTGCTCGACCACACTTCCGGCCTGCCCAGCATCGACATCCCGTGGCTCGCCGACCCCGACGAGGTGATCAAGCATCGCTACGAGCACTGGAGCCCGGCCCGCGTGCTGGGCACCGCGACCGCTCATCCGATCGACTACGCGCCCGGCACCGCGCAGAAGTACACCAACACCAGCTACGTCCTCGCCGGGATGGTCATCGAGAAGGTCACCGGCCACTCCTACGGGCAGGCCGTGCGCGACCGGATCGCCCGGCCGCTCGGCATGTGGCGGACCTTCGAACCCGGCGACGACCCGCGGCTGCCGAACCCTCACTCGAACGGGTACATCACCAACGCGCACGGGGACCTGGTCGACGTCACCGAGATGAACCAGTCGATCCCGTGGTCCGCGGGCAGCCTCGTGTCCACCGCACCCGACCTCGACCGGTTCATCACCGGCCTCTTCCGCGGCCGCCTCCTCGGCCCGGCGATGATGACCCGGCTGTTCACCGTGCCCAAGGTCCCGATGTTCGACGGCACCGGCGACGCGTACTACAGCCAGGGCCTCATGAAGATCCGGCTGGGCAAGATCACCGTCTGGGGAAAGACCGGCAGCCGCTACGGCTACTCCAGTGGCGTCTTCGCCACCTGCGACCTGCAACGCAAACTCGCCTACTCGGTCAATGCCACCACCAAGAGCAGTGACGGCCAGCCGGCGATCGTCCAGAAGATCGCCGTGGCCGCGACGATCCCCTCGCCTTCGGCGTAGAAGGGCGGCCGGCGGTTCGAGCCGACAGCCGGGGCCTGCGCGATCCTGGCCACGTACGAACTCCCGCTCCGCTGACTCGGCGACGCGTCGCACGGCTGCTGATCACCTCGACCGGCGCCTCCGCGGCGGGTTGGGAGCGGCGGCGTCACCAGCCGGCGGGGCGGAGGTGCGGGGGCGGTCGCGGGCGCTTCAGGCTGAGCGGGTGGCGGCTTCGCCAGCGGCTTGCACTGGCCCGGCGGTGAGGACACCTACGACCTCATCGACAACGCCGAGGTGGTCAGGGCCGCGCTCAAGCGCCTGGACGCGGCTCGGACCCCTTGATCCGTTCGACGAGCTCGTCGCGGTACTCCCGCACCGCCTGAAACTCGGTGGCCCGCTTCAACGCGTTTTCCAGGATTTTCGGCCCTTGGTGTTCGTCGCCGCGCGCATCCGCCTGCCTCGCGGCGTTCTCCATGGCTTTGGCGAGCCGTGGAGGAAGCGGCCGAGGCTGAGGCCGCCGCTGGCCCAACATTAGTACGAGATCGTATAATACGAAACCGTGAAGAACGAATCCGTAATACTCGAGCTGCAGCGCGCAACCCATGCGACACTCCACCTGCTCACGACGGAGCTCGTTGATCTCGACCTGACTGCGTCAGAGATCAACGCGTTGGGCAACCTCGCGGACGGCACCGGCCGAACGGTGTCCGAACTGGGGGCCGCCGTAGGGACCCGGCCCGCGACGCTGACCGGCATCCTCGACCGCCTGGAACGCCGCGGCCTGATCACTCGCGGTGCCCGGCCGGGCGACCGTCGTGCTGTGCTCATCGAACTCACGGTGGACGGCGAACAGACCGCCGCGCTGATCCGCCGTACCCTCGGCGATCTGGAGAAACGCGCTCTCGCCGGGCTTTCGGCGGATGCTGTCGACGGGGCTCGTGCAGTACTGCGGGCCTTGACCGAGGCCGGCCGGTGAGTCTCGACCACGCGGCAGATCGGATGCCGGCCACCGACGACCCGTTCGATGCTCTGATGGCCGAGGTCATGGCACGTGCGGACCGGTTCGGCCATCGCCAGCACATCCACCTGACCTGGCTTGCCGTGCGTCGATACGGCACCGGCACCGCGGCCGCGATGATCAGCAACGGCATCCGGCGGACGGCGCGATATGCCGGCGCGCCGCAGAAGTACAACGCGACGGTCAGCCGGGCCTGGGTCGAGCTTGTCGGCCACCACGTTGCGTCCGGCGACGAAGACGACTTCGACGCCTTCGCGGATCGTTACCCCGCGCTGTTGGACAAGCGTCTACTCGCGCACCACTACCGACCGTCGACGCTGGCGACGGCCGAGGCGAGGTCCGGCTGGGTGGCGCCCGACCTCAAGCCGTTGCCGGGCACCGACGAAGCCGTCGCCTAACGTCAAATGAGGGGCCGACAAACGCCTCTCCGTGCTCGAAGCTTCAGCTCGATGGTGGCCACCGTCGCCGGCTTGCGCACTGCCATCGCCCGAGGCGGGCCTGCGCACGGATCGCGGCGGATCCGCGCACCGTCGTACGTCCTTGATGTCGGCGGGTCGCAGGGTGTCCGGCGGCCCCGCCGGTCGACCTCAAGCCGGCGGCCGTAGGCGTAGGCACAGCGGCGGTTGTCCGACGGCATCGCCCCGGCCGGCAGCGGAACACCGGTCACCCGGCCGGCTGGTCGAGTGCGGCGATCTTTCTCGGCGTCGTGAAAACGTGATCGTCAGTCCGACTTGGCCCGGGAGCGAGTCGGTGAGCAGCAGCCGGCGGCTTCGAACACGATGGCGGCTCTGGACGCCTTGTCCGCGGCGGCGGGCAGCCGCTCATCGCTGCGGGCGCTCCAGGACCTTGGTCAGCTCGACGTTGCCGCCGACGACAGCGCGGGCCAGGTCGGTGAGACGCAGGTGTCGCGCGCGGGCGTAACCGCGTAGCCGGGCGAACGCCTCGTCCATCGAAACGGTGCCGTGTTCGGCGAGCACTCCCTTGGCCTGTTCTATCACCAGGCGGCTGGTGAGCGCGGTCTGCAGCTGCTCGGAGAGCTGGTCGCCGCGTTCGATGCTCCGCTGCTGCAGGATGCCGATCGTGGCGACGTCCGCCAGTGCCTGCCCGAGCTCGATCTCCTCCCGGTCCGCGCCGCCGGTTTCGGTGTTCAGCAAGGTCAGGACCCCGATGACCTGGTCGCGCAGCCGCATCGGCAGGGCTTGCGCCGCACGGAACCCGCACTCGGCGGCCGCCGCGGCGAACCTCGCCCAGCGGTGCGCCTCGGCCGGCAGGTCAGTGCAGGACACCGGCGCTCCGCTGCGCACGCAGTCGACGCAGGGACCGTCTTCGGTCTGCACAGCGAACAGTTCCAGCAGTTCGGCCCGCTGCGAAGACGTGGCCACTACCTGCAGGCCGCGGTTGGCGTCGAGCAAGATCACCCCGGCCGACGAGACGCCGAGCAGGTCGACGCAGTGTTCGGTGAGCATGTGCAGGAAGTCGGCGACGTCGAAATCTGCCACGAGGGTGTCGGCGAGCTCGACGAACGTGCGGGATATCCGCCGCACCCGGTCTTGCGGCGCTTGCTCCAGCGCTTCAGGGGTGGTTGCCATGAGTGGCGGTTACCCCCGTCTCGCCCGATCTCACGGCCGCGACGCGTCGGTCGATCCGGTCAGCAGTTCGGCGGGGTCGAGGTCCGCGGTCGCGACGTCGTGCGCGACGTCAGAGAGCCGTCGGCGGTGCGTGCGGGCGTAGCCGCGCAACGCGAGGTACGCCTGGTGCATGTCGAGCCCGCCGGCTTCGGCGAGGACGCCTTTGGCCTGTTCGACGACGGTGCGGCGGTGCAGGGTGGCTTGCAGCTGTTCGGACACGACCTCGTCGTGGCGGATCGCGCGCTGCTGCAGGATGCCGATGGTGGCGACGTCGGCCAGGGCCTGGCCCAGGGCGACACTGGCGTCGTCGATGGCTCCCGGGGCCGTGCCCAGCAGGGTCAGTGCGCCGATGACGTCGTCGCGCAGCCGCATCGGGACCGCGCACGCGGCGCGGAATCCCGCGTTCACCGCCGCCGGCGCGAACTGGGGCCACCGCCCGGACTCGGTCGCCAAGTCGGCGCTGGCCACCGCGACCCCGGTGTCGACGCAGTCCAGGCACGGCCCCTGAAGGGTTTGTGCCGCGAACACCTCGATCAGCTCGGCTTGTTCTGATGACCCGGCGGTCGGGCGCCAGCCGCCGCGCTGGTCGGAGAGGACGACCGCGGCGGCGTCGACGTCGAGCAGTTCCGCGGCGCGCTCGGTGAGCATGCCGAGGAAGTCGAGCACGTCGAAGTCGGCGACGAGGGTGTCGGCCAGGGACACGAACGTGTTCGCGAGCCGCTGGTCCCGGGCATCGCTCATCTTGCCGGGCCTTCCGTCACTGTGTGTCATTGCCCGTCCTCGGTGTCGGTGAAGCGCAGAGACCGCTCGACGACCTGCCGGGCGACGTCGGCCAGTGGCACGTTGTGGGTGAATGCATGGGCACGCAGCCGCATCAGCGCCACGTCGGTCGTCGAGCGCAGCTGGACCTGAACCATGCCGGTGGCCTGGTGCACCTGTTCGTATGGGTCGGCCAACCAGCTCACGTCCTCGGTGCGGTGTCCGTCCAGATCGGCTATCACCCCTTGGGTGGCCAGGTCACTGAGGATCAGCGCGTCGGCCAGCTCGACTCTGGTGAGGGGGCCGGGCGTTTCGCGGTAGAGGTCCAGCGAGCCCAGCCGGACCACGCCGATCTGGAGCGGGAAGGAGAACACCGCCGCCGCGCCCAGCTCGCACGCTGCGGGGGTGAAGGCGGGCCACCGTGCGTTCGCAGCCGCCAGGTCGGCGATCAGCACCGGCCCGCCGGAGGCGAAGGCGTCCAGACATGGCCCTTCACCGACCGTGAGTTGCAGATCTTCCAGCCCGGCGCTGACGTCGTTGGTCGCGTGCACCAGTCCACGGCTCGGCGACGACCCGTTGCCGTCGGGCATTGTGCTCAGCACGGTGGCGCCGGCTCCGGACACGGACAGCTCCCGCACGCACCGCTCGCACGCCAGGCTCACGGCGGATGCAGAGCGGACGGCACCGTCTGCGGCCAGCAAGGCCTGCATCCGCTGACGCCGGTTTTCCACCATCGGTCCTCCAGGCGCTCGACCCTCGTGCGACTACCCGCAGCGTACGACCCGACCCGTGCAGGTAGCCGCCGTCTCCGCCCTGGATGCGGGGGCTCCGGATCGGGCGCTGGTTGATCGCGTCACTTAAGCGAGTTACCGTGGCTCTGCGTGGTTGAGCAGTGCCACCGCCTTCCAACGCTTCGGCCTGGCCGAGTCCCCGCCTCGTCGTTAGCGTCCGATCTTGACGCTGTGCAGGGGATTCGATGGACAAGTTGCCCGGTTGGACCGACATCGGTCATGAGGCGCTTCTGTCTTTCCGGACGTCTCGTCCCGAGCCCGGGGTGGCGGTGGTGGCGATCAGGGGCGAGATGGACCTGGCCACCGCTCCGCGGATGGCGGACGAACTCGACACGGTTCACCGCGAAGCACCCAAGCGGTTCGTGCTGGACATGTCCGGCGTGGTGTTCCTGTCGTCGACGGGTATCGGAGCGCTGCTGAACCTCCATCGTGCGTGTCAGCGTGGCGACACGGATCTGACGTTGATCCCGTCGTCGTTCGTACGGCGTGTACTGACTGTGGCGGGGTTGGCCGAGTCGTTCACCATCATCGAACCGCCGCCGCAAGAGGCGGATCGACGACGTCTCGCCTGACGGTTGCCCGGGTGAGCGGTCAGCGAAGGGCAGCGCCGAGGTCTGCGGGATCGAGGGTTCTCTCGGCCAGGTCACGAGCGACATCGGAGAGCCGGCGCCGCTGCCGGTGGGCGTATTCGCGCAGCCGGGTGAACGCGTCGTGCATGTCCAGGCCGTCGTGTTCGGCGAGGACGCCCTTGGCCTGCTCGACGACGATGCGTTGGTGGAGCGTGGCTTGCAGTTGCTCGGCGAGGAGCTCGCCGCGGTCGGCGGCGCGGTGGTGCAGCATGCCGATCGTCGCGACGTCCGCGAGTGCCTGCCCGACGGCGATGGTGTCGGCGTCGAGGGCGATGGGTTCGTGGTTGAGCAGGGTCAGCGCCCCGATGGTCTGCTCCCGCAGCCGCATCGGCACGGCCGACGCCGCGCGGAAGCCGGCGTCCAGTGCCGCGGGCGCGAAGCGGGGCCAGCGGGCCAGTTCCGTGGCCAGGCCGAGGTCGGCGCTGGTGACCGCCTCCCCGGTGGCGACGCAGTCGAAGCACGGGCCTTGATGCGTTTGCGCGATGAACAGTTCCAACAGGTCGGCCCGCTCGGACGAGCCGGCGGCGGGCCGCCAGCCGCCGCGCTGGTCGGACAGGATGACCCCGGCGGCGTCGACGGCCAGGAGTTCGACGCTGCGCTCGGTCAGCAGCGCCAGGAAGTCCAGGACGTCGAAGTCGGCGACGAGCGTGTCGGCGAGCGCGACGAAGGTCCGCGCCAGCCGCCGGTCCGGGTTGCCAGTGCTCATGCGGCGCGCCTCTCTTCGTCGATCGTCATGCGGGTTCCCCGTCCGGGGTGAACCGCAGCGTCCGGGCCACGACCTGGCGGGCGACGTGGGTCACCGTCACGGCATGGGTGAACGCGTAGCCGCGCAGGCGCAGCAACGCCGTTTCGGCGGTGGCGCCGAGCTGGACGCTCACCATGCCGGCCGCCTGGTGGACTTCGACGTGGGCATCGGCCAGCCAGCTCAGATCGGTGGTGGCGTGCCCGTCCAGCTCGTCGATCACGGCGTGCGTGCCCAGGTCGGCCAAGATCAGCGCATCGGTCAGCTGCAGCGGGGTCAGCGGACCCGGCCGGTCGCGGTAGAGGTCCATCGAGCCGAGCCGGACCACTCCGACCTGCAGGGGGAACGAGAACACCGCGGCCGCGCCGAGTTCGGCCGCGGCCGGGGCGAACGCCGGCCATCGCCCGAGGTCGGCGGCGAGGTCGGACACCAGGATCGGTCCGCCCGCGGCGAAGGCATCCAGGCACGGGCCTTCACCCACGGTGAGCTGCAGATCTTCGAGCCCGGCGCTCACCGGATCGCTGGCGTGCACCAAGCCTCGGCGGGGACTGCTCAACGCACCGTGGTGGCTCTCACTGAGCACGGTGGCACCGGCGCCGGACACGGCCAGATCGGAGACGCACAAGCGGCAGATCTGCGCTACCCGCTGTCCCCCGTCGATTTCGCCTTCGGCGGCCAGCAGCCCCTGGAACCGCTGCCGCCGCTCGGACACCTTGACCACTCCCATCGCCGTACTCCGAGGGTAGGCCGTCTGTGTGGCGATCGCAGGCCACGCCGTCAGGCGCCGGCGAGATTCTGGACGCGCTTGTAGTCGGCAGAGCGATGCGGGCGGCCGGCGCCGCGCTCTTCTCCGTCTGCTCTGCGACCCAAGCCGGTGTCCGCGGCCTGACCGGCGGCGGCGCGGTGGTCGACCGCTCGGTTGGAGCCCGGCCGGCTGAAGGCCACTAGGCGGGCGAGGCGGTGTCGGTGTCGGCGCCGTTGTCGGCCCGGCGTTCGGTGTGATCGGTTCCGTGCCAGTCCAGGCACAGCACGGTGGCGTCGTCCTGGAGTTGATTGCGGCAGGCGTGCCGCACGGCCCTGGTCGCCGCCCGCACCACCTCCCGGGAGTGGAGCCCCTCGGTCTCGCGGATCAGAGCGGGCAGGTCGACGCCGGCGGCGTCGCGCTCGAACATGCCGTCGGTGAGCAGTACCAGCCGATCACCGGGGCGCAGGTCCAGCCGTTGCACCACGTACCGGTACGGCTCGAAGCCGAAGAGCAGGTCGATCTCCAGCTCTATCGCCTCGACCACGCCGTCGCGCAGCAGCAGCGGCGCGGGATGTCCGGCGTTCACCAGCTCGACCCCTCCCGCGTGCAGGTCCACGCGTAGCAGCAGCCCGGTCGCCAGGGATACTTCCTCGCCGTGGTCGAGCAGGGCCTGGTTGGCTTGGCGGGCCTGCTCTGCCAGGTCGTGGCCGGCTCGGCGGGCCCCGCGCAGCGCACCGACCAGCAGGGTCGCGGTCAGTGCCGAGTTCACGTCGTGACCGGCGGCGTCGGTGATCGACAGGTGCAGGGTGTCGCCGTCCACGGTGTAGTCGTAGGTGTCGCCGCCGATGTCGTCGGCGGGCACCAGGGCGCCGGCGATGGTGAACTGGGCCGCCTCGCAGGAGGACGCCGAGGGCAGGAGCTGGTGCTGGATCTCCGCGGCCAGGCTCATCGGGGTGGTGCGCCGGCCGGTGTGGTAGCGGTCGGTGAAGCGGCGGTCGGTGATGATGACGTAGGCCAGTGCGTGCGCGGCTTCCCCCAGCTGCGCCAGCACTTCCTCGTCGCAGGAGGGCACGGTCACCTCCAGGACACCGATGCAGTCGCCGCGGTTGGTCACCGGCAGCACCACCCGGACCCCGTCGTCGTTCTGCTCCTGCCACGGCTGCTGGGTGCGCAGCACCCTCTCGTAGGCGCTGTCCCGCAGATCGACCGGCTCCGGGTCGTGCCCATCCGGGTCCTGCGTGGTCGAGGCCAGCCGTACCAGGTGTTCCTCGACGAGGTCTACCAGCAGGAAGGAGACGTCGAAGGCACCCAGCCGCTTCGCCAGGTCGCGCGCGACAACCTCGACCGACTCCACGGGCGGTGCGCTCTCGGCCGCCGACAGCACATCACCCGGTCCCAGCACCCCACCGTCCACAGCCACCTCCGACCACCTCGAGCCCACGCAACCTCATCATCCGCACCGCCCGGGCGCAAGATCGCCGGGATTCGAAGACTCGTCTGGCCGGGGCTGGCGCAACGGTCGGAGGATGGGGCCGATGAGCTGAACCGACGATCAGCCGCTCGTGATGACGCCGGCCACAACCACTGGTGGCTCGGACCTTTCACGATCATGGGTGCGATCTCGTCTTGATGACGGGACCGGTCGTTCCCCGGCGCCGGGATGTCAGTTCTGTTGGTGTGGTCGTCGCGCTGCGATGTCCGCGGCTCCCGCGCCGCCCAGGCGCGGCGCAAGGGGAGGCCCGTTCAGCCGGTCGTGGCCGGTTCGGGCGGTACCGCGCATTTCCTCGATCGCCGCGTCCGTCACGCGGGCGAACTCGGCCTGCGCCGCGGCCTGAGCGGAGAGCAAGCCCGCGCCGCGAGCCTCGGCGACCTCGCTCTCCGCGGTACTGACCGCGATCTGTGCCACAGCGTGCGGTGCTCGGCGTCGGCGTCTCGGCCAGCCGCTCTTGCACACCTGGATCCGCGATCCGGTCCCGCTCGGAACCGCCCCGGGAGGGCTCGGTCATGATCGCCACGTTTCGGGTCGTGTGGGCACCGCGTGTCCCGTGTCGGCCGGTCGGGTGTCAGGCGCCGAGACGGCTGTAGATGCGGCTGGCCAGCGACGCGGCCAGCTGGTTCAACGCGGCCGGCGGGTCGAGCTGCGCGAACTGGCCGAGCAGCTCCGCCGCCGCGTAGGCCTCGGCCTCCGACAGCACGGCCGCGCACCGCTCCCGGCGGCCCTGCTCCAGCAACCGCGTCAAGGCTTCGGCGTACTCGGCCATGTCACGCACTCCGACCAGGCCGTACCGCTCATCGAGCGGGCTCTGCTGCGTGATGTCCTCGCTCAAGGCCGTACGCCCTCCTCGTCACCCGTTCGACTGCCTCCAGAAAATCTATGTCGGCCGAAGTAGACATTCAACGGCGGGCGTGTGTAGTGTCCTCCTCGTACCGAGAGAGACAACGTCAAGCAGGCGCGGGAGAGGACGTAACTACCCGCGAGGTGAGACAAGGCGGTCAGGCAGCACGGAGCCGATCCAGGGAACAAGGTTTCGGCTGGTGACCGCGAGCATTGCTCCAGGACCGGGTCGTGAAGAAGGTTCGACCGAGCAGTACCGGTTCCGGAGCGGAAGTGCAGGACGCGGGCAGAGTGAACGTGCCCGTGAAGAACAGCAGTATCAGCGTTACATGCAGTTGCAGGATGTGTCAGGTGGCCGGAGCCGATCAGTGAACGGGGCTCCGGGCAGTGACCAGCGGCGTCAGCGTGCTGGGACCGATCAGTGGAAGGGTTCCGGCAGTGACGTGCGCAGCAAGTGAAGTAGCAGTGGCAGTACCGAGTAAGTGGAAAACCCAGGAAAGAAGGGAACGGGAACATCATTGGATCGCCCGCAGCGGCCAAGTAACGCCGCGCGGGTGCCGCAGTCCCATCGAGTTCGGAGGTGGTGCTCGGTCACGAGTAAGCGATCCCCGCGTCATCCGGCTTTCGGCCGGACGCGGGTGCAGGAAGCCGGCGGTCGCGCCGGTTGACAATGGTGAAGATCCCTACCCTTGAGGACCCCGGGTGCCGCAGTGGCACCCGGGGTCCTCTGTGACGTGGAGGTGGAATGATCCCTGACCAACAAGGCCCGGCCACGCCCAGCGCGGCCGACAAGTTCGACGACGAGAACTACCCGGGTTACACGATGGGCCGGGCCGCCGACATGCTCGGCACCACGCAAGGTTTCCTGCGCAGCCTCGACGAGGCCGGCTTGATCACCCCGCAACGCTCCGCCGGCGGCCACCGCCGCTACTCCCGGCACCAGCTGCGCCTGGCCGCCCGGGTGCGGGAACTGGTCGACCACGGCACCGCCATCGATGCCGCCTGCCGCATCGTCACCCTCGAAGACCAGCTCCACGAAGCCCGGCGCCGCAACACCGAACTCCCCGCCGGCGGCTGAATCCCAACTCGGCACGCGGCCTCGGCGCCGCGTGCCGATGTGCAGTCAAAGCCATGCCCTTTCGCGGCCGTGGCACGGAACCCGACCACAGGGGCGCCCGGCCGGTCGGAACCGGCTGGGAGGCTGACATGGGCATCCAGGACATGAGCGAAGGCAAGGAGAAGCCCGGGAAGTGGCCGATCAGGGGGAAGGCGGCTTGAAACCAGGCTGAAACCGGGGTTGCGCACCCTCGTAGCGTCCGTGGCCATCAGCGGCCACGGACGCTACGAGAGGAGAACCGTGACCACCCCGGCGATAGCGGCCAGCGGGCTGCGCAAGTCCTTCGGCGACCAAGTCGTGCTCGACGGCGTCGATCTGCAGGTCACCGAGGGCACGATCTTCGCCCTGCTCGGGCCCAACGGTGCGGGCAAGACGACCGCCGTGCGGATCCTGTCCACCCTGATCCACGCCGACGGTGGGCAGGCCTCCGTCGCGGGGCACGACGTGGCCACCGAGCCGGACGAGGTCCGCGCCGCGATCGGCGTCACCGGACAGTTCTCGGCGGTCGACAACCTGCTGACCGGCGAGGAGAACCTGCTGCTGATGGCGGACCTGCACCATCTCGGCCGCGCCGAGGGGCGGCGGAAGGCGGCCGGACTGCTCGAGCGGTTCGACCTGGCCGAGGCCGCGCGGAAGCTCGTGTCGGCCTACTCCGGCGGGATGCGGCGGCGGCTGGATCTGGCGATGACGCTCGTCGGCCGGCCGCGTGTGCTGTTCCTCGACGAGCCGACCACCGGGCTCGACCCGCGCAGCCGGCACACGATGTGGCGGATCATCCGCGACCTCGTGGCCGGTGGCGTCACCGTCTTCCTGACGACGCAGTACCTGGATGAGGCGGATGAGCTGGCCGGCCGGGTCGCGGTACTCGACCACGGAACGGTGGTGGCCGAAGGCACGCCGGACGAGCTCAAGCGGCGCGTGCCCGGCGGCCATGTCCGGTTGCAGTTCGCGGACGCCGCGAACCTCGACGCCGCCGCCCGGGCGCTCGGGGAGGGCACCCGGGACGAGTCCGCGCTCACACTGTCGGTGCCGGGCGACGGCGGGGTCCGCCTGGTGCGCGGGCTCCTCGACCGGCTGGACGGCGCGGGCGTCGACGTCGGCAGCCTGTCCGTGCACACCCCGGACCTCGACGACGTCTTCTTCTCCCTCACGACCAAGAAGGAAACCGTCCGATGAGCTACGCGATGCGCGATTCGGCCACCATGCTGCGGCGCAACCTGAAGCACCTGCGCCGCTACCCCGGGATGATGATCATGTCACTCGGGATGCCGGTGCTGCTCCTGCTGCTGTTCGTCGGGGTGTTCGGCGGCGCCTTGAACGCGGGGTTCGCCACCCGGCCGGGCGGTGGGGCGTACGTCGACTACCTGGTGTCGGGAATCCTGCTGATGACCGTGGGGTACGGCGCGTCGATGACGGCGCTGGCGGTGAACCGGGACATGACCGGGGGGATCATCTCGCGGTTCCGGACGATGGCGATCGCGCGGGTGTCGGTGCTGACCGGGCACGTCCTGGGCGCGGTGCTCCGCACCCTGTTCAGCGCCGTGCTGGTCGTCGCGGTGGCGCTGCTGTTCGGGTTCCGTCCCGCAGCGGGCTTCGGCGGCTGGCTGGCGACGCTGGGCATGGTGCTGCTGCTGGCTTTCGCCCTCACCTGGCTGGCGGTCGCGGTGGGGCTGGCGGCGAAGAACGCCGAGGGCGCGAACCTGTTCATCCTGTTCGTGCAGGTGCTGCCGTTCCTCAGCAGCGCGTTCGTGCCCACGGACACGATGTCCGGGGCCGTGCGCTGGTTCGCCCGCCACGAGCCGTTCACCCCGATCATCGACACCCTCCGCGGCTTGATGCTGGGCACGCCGGTGGGGAGCAGTGCGTGGATCGCGGTGGCTTGGTGCGCCGGCTTCGCCGTCGCGGGGTATGTCTGGGCGCGGGCGTTGTTCAGGCGTGATCCCGCGGCCTGAGCGCCAGTGCCGCGATAGCCGTGGCTCGCAGCTCTTCGCGGCCGAGAATGGCGTATTCCGCCTGCGCGGCGGTGTACGCCGGCTCGTCGGCCTGTTCGGCCACAGCGCGGATGCGGGCCGAGGACATCGTGGGGTGGAAGCCCCGCACGTACCGGAAACGCTCGGCGAGGGCGATCATGCGTACCGCCGCGGATCGCTCGTCGGCCGTCTGTGCGCGGTCGAGGTCGGTCAGCGCCAAGGCCAGCAGGAGGGCGCCGCAGATCGGCAACGACGTCGCGGGATCTTCGAGCAGGCTGGGCAGCGCGCGGGGGAGGTCGCCGGTGATCTCGGTGACGAGGTCGAGGCGGTGGTGGTGGGCGTGGGCGACCACGGTGACGGCTTGGGTCTCCCACGCCCAGCCGTCGGCGCCGGGGCCGGTGTCCTTCGTGGAGCGATGGTGCTCGGCGGTCTGGCGCCACAGGCGCAGGCCCGTGTCGGCGTCGCCGCGGGCCAGCAGGATCTCCGCGCGGGCGCCGACATCCACCATGGACGCCCCGGCGACCTCGCTGCCGCCGGTCAGCACGGCTTGGTCGAGCCAGTGTTCGGCCTCGTCGATCGCGCCGGTCTGCAGGTTGGCCAAGACCAGCGCGCCCCGGATCCGGGCCGCGCCGGGCCAGGTGTCGGTTTCGTCGAGCACCTCGAGCACGGTCGTGATCGCTCGCCGTGCTGCTTCCCCGCGCTCGAGTTCCAGGCACAGTTCTCCGACGCGGGCGTGGGCGACGGCGCGCAGCCACGGTGACGCGTGGTCGTCGAACACGGCGACCATGCGCTCGGCCGCCGCCAGGGCGCGTTCGGGGTTGTCGAGGGCCGACCACGCGTAGCTGGCGACGCCCTCGGCCAACCCGGCGACGAGCGGGTCGTCGTCGCCGCACAACGCGAACAACGGGGCGAAGTCCGCCGCAGCCACCGCGCGGATCACCGTTTCGGCGGCGTGCACCAGAGTGCCGGGTGCTGCGGGCGGCAGCCGGCGGAGGGCGACCAGGGCGCGGGTGGGGCGGGGGCCCTGCAACAGGAAGCTGTTCACCGCGCTCAGCACCAGCGTCGCGCGGGTCACCTCCACGAGGCCGGGTCCGGGGCGGAAGTGCGAGAGGAGCCAGGCGGTGTCCTCGACCAGCGTGGCCATGCGGGTGAAGTTCGACTCGAACGTCCACAGGCCGGCCAGTGCGGCAGTCGTCGCCGCGACGGTCGCGCCGTCGGCGTGGTCGAGCCCGTGCCGGAGCGCATGAACCAGGTTGTCCTGCTCCGCACCGATCCGCCGCATCGCGGGGACGAGGCCGGCGCCGAAGAGACAGTCGTGGTGAGCCACGGAAAAATCCACGGCCCAGGTCAGGAAGCCGGTCACGCTCTTCTCGGTCTCCCCGGCTTCTGCCCGGCGGGTGGCGGTGAACTCGCGGACCGTCTCCAGCATCCGGAACCGCGTGCCCGCCGGGGTGTCCTGGACCTTGAGCAGCGAGTGGCCGGTGAGCTGGTCGAGCAGGTCGACCGCGTCGCCGCCGAGCAGGTACCGGGCGGCGTCGGCGGTGAAGCCGCCGGGAAAGACCGACAGCGCCCGCATGGCGGCTCGTCCCGCACGTCGAGGAGCGCCCAGCTCCAGTCGATGACAGCCTGCAGCGTGCGGTGCCGCGGTGGGGCGTCGCGGGTGCCGCCGCGCAGCAGGGCGAACCGGTCGTCGAGGTGACGGGCGATCTCGCGGACCGACATGACCCGGGTGCGGGCCGCGGCCAGCTCGACGGCGAGGGGAAGCCCATCCAGGTGTGCGCACAGTTCCCCGACGGCCTCGTCCGGCAGTTCGACGTCCGGGCGGACGGCCCTGGCCCGCTGCCGGAACAGTTCGGCGGCGGTCGCCGGGCTCAGTTCCGGCAGCGCGTGGACCGCTTCCGAGGAAAGGTCCAGGGGGGTCCGGCTGGTGGTGAGCACCCGCAGGTCGGCGCTGAGTGCGACCAGCGTCCGGACCAGGTCGGCCACACCGCGCACGACGTGTTCGCAGTTGTCGAGCACCAGCAGCGCCGGACCGGAGCCGAGCGCGTCGAGGATAGCGGTCACCGCGTCGCGCGGTGCGGATGGGAGGCTGCCCGGCGGTCCGCCCGGGTCGGCACCGACAACCGCCGAGGCGACTTCGGCGGCGACGTCGTCGTCGTGGGTGATTCCGGCGAGCGGCACGAAGTGCACGACCCGCTGTTCGGCCCGGCGGCTTACGGCGTGCGCCAGCCTGGTCTTGCCCAGCCCGCCCGCGCCGACGATCGACGTGACCCGCGACGTCCGCAGCAGCCTCGCGACGGCGGCCAGGTCGGCGTCCCGGCCGAGCAGCGGGTTCGGCTCGTGCGCGACGCCGTGGCGCACCGCGGGCGCCTCGCCCCGCAGAAGCTGCTGGTGCAGCTCGCGCAGTGCGGGACCGGGGTCGCCGCCGAGTTCGTCGCGCACCTGGCGCCGGTAATCCTCGTACCGGGCCAGTGCGGTTGCGGGACCGGCTGTCGCGGCTTCGCTGCGAAGCAGTTCTACCAGGAGTTCCTCGTCGCGCGGTCGTTCGGATACCAGCGCGGCGAGCTCGTCGACGGCCTCGTCGGCCCGGCCCAGCCGCGAGCGGCACAGCGCGCGGGCCCGGACCAGCCACCGGCTGGTCGACGCGCGAGCCGTCCGCAGTGCGCCGAGCGGATCGGTGCCGCCTGGGTCGTCGTGCGCCGTCCAGAGCGCCAGGCCTGCCTCGGCTTGGGCGAGCGCGGCTTCGTGGTCGCCGTCGCGGGACAACCGGGCGCAGGCAGCCGCACTGAGCACGAGTGCGCCGGTGTCCACCTGGTGCTCGGCCAGGGTGAGCCGGTAGCCCGACGGCGTGGCTTCGATGACGTCGTGGCCGAGCTGGGCTCGCGCGCGGGACACGAGCACTTGCAGCGCCTTGGCAGGGTGTTCCGGTCGCCCGTCCGGCCAGAGCCCTTCGATCAGGCGGGCGGTGCTCGCGCCGGTGCGGAGGTCCCCGGCGAGCAGGGCGAGCAGCCCGCCGAGGCGGGGGCTGGTGATCTCCCGGCCGTGGTAGGCCACCCGCGGCAGCAGGACCAGCTCGATCGTCACCGCCTCAGGCTAGTGGGGGTTCACCGGAGTGGACGCGCCTCGACGGGCACGATCGTGTGCGCGCGTCGCGCAGGCTGGCTCCGGCGCGCCGGGAAGTCCGGTCGGCATCCGGACTCGCCGGCGGCGAGGGCGGCTTTGCCGGGCATGCGGACGCGGAGTTCGGCGTCGGCCGACGGCCTTGGCGAGGTCGGCAGGGCTTGGTCTCCGGACCCGGCCTGCGGGTCGAGACTGGTCACCGTTCGCCGTGGTGGGCGGTGGCGACGTCGGCGAGCGTGCGCAGGCAGACCTTTCCGGTGTGGGTCAGGGGAAGCCGGGTCAGGACGAGCAGGCGCTCGGGGAGCTTGTGCGGGGTGATGCCCCGGTCGGTGCGCAGGAACGTGGTCAGCGCGGCGAGGTCGGGAACCGGGTGGCCGGCGCGGACGGTGACGCACGCGCACAGCCGCTCGCCGAGGTCGCGGTCGGGCACGGGTACGCACGCCGCGTCGGCGATGGCGGGGTGGCCGGTCAGCGCGGACTCGACTTCGGCGGGGCTGATGGTGCAGCCGCCGCGGATGACGACGCGTTTGATCCGCCGCAGGACGTGCAGCGTGCCGTCGGTGTCGAAGCTTCCCCGGTCGCCGGTGCGGACCCAGCCGCCTGGGAGCCGGGGTGGTCCGCCGCCGACGTGGTCGAGCGGGGTCATGGGCCCCAGGGCGCAGATCTCGCCGGCCACGATCCGGATGCCGGTCACGGCCGGGTCGGGACGGCCGACCCCGTGCTCGGGCGTGGTGGTGTGGCAGTTGACCCCGTCGGAGGAGCCGTAGACGTTGACCACGTCGACGCCGAACACCTCGCGGCACCGCCGCAGGGTGTCCGACGGAAGCACGTCACCGCTGGACACGACGGCCCGCAGCGACGAGGTGTCGAAGTCCGCCGCGTGCTCGGCGAGGCGACGCAGCATGGTGGGCACGCCGAACACGTGGGTGGGCCGGTGCTCGGCGATGGCTCGCAGCGCGTCCACGGCGTCGAACCGCGGGCGCAGCAGCAGTGTCCCGCCGAAGCGGCACAGGGTGATGGTGGCCCCGAACGACCCGTAGGCCGAGGACAGCGGCACGAGCACGAGGTCCCGCCACACCGGGGTATCGCCGTGCACGGCACGCAGGTAGTTGCCGCGGCCGCCGGCGAAAGCGTTGTGGGAGTAGGCGACGAGCTTCGGCTCCGCTTCCGAACCCGAGGAGACCAGCAGTCTCGCCGGGGATTCCGGGTCCACGGTGACCGGCTTCCACCCTTCGCCCCGGGCGCGGGGTGACACGGTCGGCCACGGCAGGTCGTCGTCGGTGATCACCGACGACGCGCGGGCCCGGCCCAGCAGGTTCAGCGCGTCGGCCCGTCCTCCCGTGAACGGCAGGGCGACCGCGCCGCACGCGGCGACGGCGAGCTCCGCGATCACGGCGTCGCGGCCGTTGGGCACGCGGACGCCGACGATGTCGCCGGGCCGGGCCACCAGCGCGCCCGCCAGCCCTCGCACCTGCTCGGCCAGTTCGGCGTAGGTGAGCCTCCCGCGGTCGTCGATCACCGCGACCCGATCGGGATGGCGGTGGACCCGGTCGCGCAGCAGCGAGTGCAGGTCCCGGTCGGGGCAGTGCCCGGCGCGGACCCAGGCACGCCTCGCCGCGGCCGGCACCCGGTCGGTGAGCACGATCCCGTTGCGCGAGACCCACGTCATCGGAAGAACTCCCAGGGGGAATCCGGCAGCACGCACCGCTCCCGGACGAGGGCCCGCGCGAACCGCGGGTCGCGGCCCAGCGCCGCGAGGTCGGTGCACACCGGCACGGCCGGCGCGGACGTGTCACGGTGCCGGGTGAGCGCGTTGAGGCGCGAGGCGGCGGACAGCAGCGACGACGCCACAGTCTGGCCGCGTCGGGTCCGTTCGCGGCGCAGCAGCGCGTCCACCACGGCGTGGGCGGCGACCACGCCGGCGAACACGTCCACGACGGTCATGGGCGATGCGGGCACGCCCGCGTGGGCCTGGACGACGAAGTCGGTGCCCAGCGGCGGTTCGGGACCGAGCTCGTCGCCCCACCCGGAGGCGTGCGCGTACACCAGACCGGCGGGGAAGTCCTCGGCTCGCAGGCCCCAGCGAGAGGCTTTGCCCGGCGCCCAGTTGTGCACGAACACGTCCGCCGACGCGGCGAGGTCGAGCACCTCGTCCCGCCCGGTGCCCAGGTCGATCTCGACCACGGCCTTGCCCCGGTTGAGGGCGAGGAACCGGGCGGAGGTGTCCCCGGCCATCGGCGGTACCCAGCGCAGCGGGTCGCCGCCGGGCGGCTCGATGCGCACCACGGTCGCCCCGAGCATCCCCAGCAGGTGCCCGGCCAGAGGTCCCTGCACGCGCCGGCACGATTCCAGCACGACGATGCCGGACAGCGGCAGCTCCCCGGCCGGGGTGACCTCGCCCAGGCTGCTGCCGCGCGGGGAGATCCGGTAGGCGGGGAGGCTGTCCAGCACCCGCTCCGCCCGGACGACCAGGGTCATGCCCGCCCGTCGAGCGGTGGTCTCCAGGACAGCGAGCGGGAAGCGGGCCGCGGAGCCGGCGAACTCGGGCGGCAGCGGGCAGGTGGCCGTGGCGAAGCGGTGCAGGAAGGGGCGCCAACCTCGTTCGACGGCCCGGGCCGGGACACCCAGCTCGGTCCAGAATCGCTGCCACGGAACGGGATCGAGGGCCTCCACTTCGAACACCACGCCGTCGGCGGAGCGGAACGGCGGCCCCGCCCCGGGCTGCCACTCGTCGGGTTCGCCGGCGGTCGCGGCCGCCAGGTACTGCGAGACCGCGAGCAGGGCGGCCTGCGCGACCGACGTCGTGTGCCCGGTGAGCGGCACACCACGGGTGCGCCCCAGTTCGACCGCGAGCACCCCGATCGCGGCCAGTTCGACGGCGACGGCGCGGGCGTAGTCCAGCCCGAGCGGCGCGGGACGGCCGAGCCGGCGGCCGTGGACGTGCATCAGCCCGCACGCCGCCTGCACGTCGGGTTCCCCGCGCAGCGGGAGGTCGACGGGTCCGCTCCAGCTCGGCGCGTCGACGGCGGTCATGCCGGGCGCCGGCCCTGGACGGTGTAGAAGACGCAGGACGTGGCGCGGAACGCGGGGTGCGTCATCGCGGCGCGGGCGGTTTCCAGGCCGGTGTCGGTGAGGCCCACGGCGAGCAGCTTCTCGCGCAGGTGGTGGGTGTGGTGGACCAGCAGCCGCAGCCCGGGGGAATCCGCGTTCCACTGCTGCACCACCGGCTCCGGGTCGACCTCCACCAGGCCGGCGGCGACCATCGCCGCGGCGACGCGCCGGCCCCAGCGACAGTCCGCGCCGGCCGCGTCGAACATGCGTTCCTTGGCCGCCAGGAACTCCTCGTAGGCGGCGGCGTGCCCGGCGTCGGCGGCCAGGAGCACCGGTCCGTAGTCGACGTCGAACTCGTCCAGCTGCAGCAGGCCGCCGGGCTTGAGGGCGCGGACGAGCTTGCGCAGCACCTGTTCGCGTCCGGGTAGGTGCAGCAGCACGAGGCGGGCGTGGACGAGGTCGAACTCGGCTTGGGGGAGCGGATCGTGGACGACGTCGTGCCGCAGGACGGTCAGACCCGCGGCGGGCGGGACGTGCTCGGGCTTGACGTCGGTGGCCACGACCGACGCGCCGCGATCGGCGAGCCAATGCGCGACGCTGCCGCCGCCGGCACCGACCTCCAGGCACCGCCACCCCGGTCCGACGCCGGTGCGCTCCAGCCGGGCGAGCGTCGCCGGGTCGTAGGCGGCGGCCAGGCAGCGGTGCTGCTCGGTGGCGTGCACGCTGTGGTTGTCGAAGGCGTAGCCCTCTTGGATCGTGGTCATGTCCACCTTCCGGTGCCGTGGGTGCCGGTGTGCCCGGCGATGCGGGTGAGCAGTTCGCGGCGGCGCACCTTGCCGGTGCCGGTGCGCGGGAGGTCGTCCCAGGTGACGACGCGCGGGGGCGCCAGGGGCGGCAGGCCGGCGACGGCGGCCCGCCAGCGCCGCGGGTCGAGGCTTCCGTCGGCGGTGACGACGACCGGGACGGGCGGGCTGCCGGGCGTGCCCAGGACGACGCACTCGACCACCTCGGGCAGCCGGTTCTCGAGCACGTCCTCGGTCTGCAGGCAGCTCAGGCCGGGCACGGTGTCGACCTCGCGGTCGAGCAGCAGCACGGCCCCGGTACGGGTGCGGACGCCGAGGTCTCCGGTGTTCCACCAGCCGTCGCTGTTCTTGTCCTGCCAGCGGTCCTGCTCGCCCACGTACCCGGCGCAGAGGGCCTTCGTCCGGGCCAGCACGAGTCCCGGCCGCCCGCGAGGCACCGGCCGGAACGTCCCGGCGTCCACGACCGCGAGCTTCGCCCGCCCCGGCAGCGGGCGGCCGAGGTGGCGGGCGTGGGTGGCGCGGTCGACGGCGGCGCGAGTGAGGAAGCGGAAGGTCAGCGGCCCGGTTTCGGTCTGCCCCCAGCCCTGCATCCACAGTGGACGGCGGCGGTGCGACGCGTGGAGCATGGTGCGCACGACGGGCGGGTGCACGGCGTCGTAGGTGCTGACGAACAGGCGTACGTCACGGAAGGGGTTGTCCGCCCCGCGCGCCAGGGGGCGCCACCGCACGTAGGCGGCGGGCAGGGCCTCGATGGTCGTGGGCGGGTGGGCGCCGAGCACTTCCCGGGCCGAGGCGGGGTCCGACAGCAGCACGATCTTGCGCGGGGCGAGGCAGAACACGCTGCCGGTCCAGCAGAAGGGGCGGCCGTGGGCGTAGGAGGAGGCGTTGGCGACGACGTCGTCGCGGCGGGTGCCCACGACCGGGACGCGCAGCGCCTCGAACCGGGCGAGCCGGTCGATGATGGTGCGCGTGGTGTGGACGACCAGCTTGGGGGTGCCCGTGGTGCCGGAGGTGTGGTTGATCACCAGCGGGTCGTCGTCGGGCCGGCGCCGGCGCGCGGGGGCTCGGCTGCCCCGCACGTCGTCGAGCGCGAGTTCACCCGCGCCGGGGGTGGCCAGGGACAGCACGCGGCGGGTGTGGTGCGCCGGGACGGGCCGGTCGGTGACGAGAACCGCCGGTTCGAGGCGCTCGAGCAGCGTTTCCAGGACGTCGCCGGACAGCTCGCCCGACAGCAGGGCGGGCACGGCGCCGAGCCGGATCGCCGCGCAGGCGAGCAGGTTGTAGTCGTAGTGGTTGCGTTTGACCACGGCGACCCGCTCTCCCGGGCGGGCCCCGGCGGCGTGCAGCCAGCCCGCGGCCTCTTCCACGAGGTCGGCCAGCTGGGGCACGGTGAATTCGGTGCCCCGGCCGGGAGCGATGTCGAAGGGCCGGTCGAGCACGACGGCGGTGTGCGTGCCGAGCGCGGCGACCTCGTCGAACAGGGTGCCCATGTCGTGGGGCCTCATACGGGTTCCCTCCTGGCGGGGTGGGTGGAGAGCAGCCGGGCGGCGGCGCGCTGTCCGGAGCGCACGGCCGCCTCGCTGCACGGCACGAGCCCGGTCCAGTCGCCGGCGTACTCGACCGCGGAGACGGGCCGGGTGGCGAAGGCAGCGCGCAGGGCCAACGCGCGCGGGGTGGCCTCGGGCAGGGCATCGCGGAAACGGGTGACCAGGGCGCCGGTGGCTGTGCGCAGGGCGGGGAGGAACCGCCGGCCCGCGCCGGACAGCACGTCGGCCACCTCGGCGTCGGTGGCGTCGAGCAGGTCGGGAGTGACGGCGGGGTTCGCCATCACGGTGACCAGGCCCCGTCCGGCGGGCGCCCGCCCCGGGTGCTTGACGTGGTCGAGGATGAGCGTGGACACCACCCGGTCCTCCGCGGCGGGGACGACGATCGCGTAAGAGCGCGCCGCCGGGCGGGTCGACAGCATGAAGTGCGCCTTGACAACCGGGGTGAACGTGGCGGCGGCGAGGAACTCCGCGTCCTGGGCGGGGGCGTCGAGGTGCAGGACGCGGGCCACCGGTGCGGGCACGGCGAGCACCACCTGCCGCGCGCGGATCTGCTCGGTGCCGCAGAGCACCCGGACCGATCCGGACTCCGGCACCACGCCGTCGACCCGGGCGCCGGTGGTGACGTCCAGGGACCCGGCCAGGGCGCGCGCGAAGGTGTCCATGCCGTCGCGGTAGGTGCGCCAGGTGTTCGCCGGTCCGGCGGCGGCCAGCAGCGCGAGCAGCGGCGCCGCGGCCGAACGCTCGGGCCGCCAGCCGAAGAACCCGGACACGACCGGCTGGCAGAGGTAGTCCAGCACGTCGGGGTGGAAGGCCCCGGCGAACTCGGCGACCGTGCCGAGGGCCGCGCGTTCCGGGTGGTCGAAGTCCGGGCGCACGCGCAGCACCCGCAGCAGGTCCAGCCGGGCGCGTGGCCCCAGGCCGGCCCCGGTGAGCAGGCCGCGGGGGTGGGCGAGCCCCGGCCGCGCGCGGCCGCCGCGCCACACGGCGAGGTGGCGGCCGATGCGGGGAACGGCGGCCTGGTCCACACCCAGCTGCCCGAGCAGCTCCCACGTGGCCGGGTAGCCCCGTTCGGGCACCTGCTCGGCGCCGGTGTCGACGAGGAACCCGCCGGTGCGCAGGGTCCGCATCCGGCCGCCCACGGCGTCGGCGGCCTCCAGCACGCGCACCGAGCGGCCGGCGAGGCGCAGCGCGTGCGCGGCGGCCAGTCCGGCGATGCCGGCCCCGACGACGACGACGTCCTCTTCGGCGGTCACAGCAGGTTCACCACGACCAGCGCCACCACGGTGACGCGGTGGATGCGGATGCCCAGGAGGCGGGCGCGCAGGATGTCGCCCTGGCCGAAGGCGATGCGCAGCTGGAGGGCCCGCAGCAGGAGCGTCGGCAGCAGCGCCACCGGGAACCACCACGCGGTGCCCAGCAAGGGCCCGCAGACGATCAGCGCGGCCTCCACGGCCGTGACGGCGAAGATGAAGCGCATGTTCCCGCGCGGCGAGGTGAGCGCGGCGACGGTGGGGCGGCCCACCCGGCGGTCGCCCTTGATGTCGTTGGTGTTGGAGTAGACGCCGAACAGCAGCGGCCCCAGGCCGAACAACAGCGCCTGCACGACGACGTTGCCGTCGAGCGAGCCCACGGCCAGTCCGTAGGGCGCCAGCACGAGCGCCCAGCCCAGGGCGGCGATGAAGAACTCCTGGAACCCGTGGTAGCTGAGCTTGACACCCCAGGAGTACTGCACGGAAAAGAAGTAGGTGACGCCGATCAGCACGACTGTCCACAAGGGAGTGTGTGGTGCGGTGACCATCGCCGCGATCCACAGGAGCGCCCCGATGATCCCGGTGACCCACGCGAACCGCAGCACCTGGTCCTCGGTCAGCGTCCCGGCGACGAGCGGCTTGCGGTACCGGCGCCGTTTCGGGTCGTCGGGGGCGTAGTTGGCGACGTCGCTGCCGTCGCGGAAGCCGGTGAGATCGTCCAAGGCCACCATCGCGGCGATGACGAACACCTCGCCGAGCAGGAACAGCCCGCCGGCGGCGAGCACACCGCCGTCGAAGCGCAGCGCGGCGGGCAGCAGTGTCCCGACAACCAGGACACCGAGGTAGTAGTCGACGATGTCGAGCTTGGCCAGCCGGACGTAGGCGCGGGTGGTGGTGGAGGTGATCGAGGTGGTCACCGGTGCCCCTCCAGGGCGATCAGGGCGGCGAAGGACCGGTCGCCGCCGTAGAACACGTCGCGCCGCTCGACCAGCCGGGCACCCGGCAGCAGCTCGAGGTAGGCGTCCAGGTCGCGCAGCCGCGAGTACTCGCCGACCGGGATGTCGGCGTGCTCGTACTCCACCAGCACCAGGTGCCGGGCGGAGGCGGCGATGCGGCGGCACGCTTCGGCGAGGTCGTCCTCGCCGAGCACGTGCATGAGGACCCACACGCACACAGCGACGTCGAACGGCTCTCCGGGGACCGGCAGCTGCTGGACGGCGGCGTGCGCGAACCGCACGTGCGGCAGGTCGGCGCACTCGGCGCGGGCGAGGTCGAGCATCCGGGGCGTCAGGTCCACGGCCAGCACGTCACGGGCTTGCGCTGCGATGGTGGGGGTGAGCCTGCCCATGCCGCAGCCGATCTCCAGTGCGGTGCGGGGCGCGATCGCCCGGAGGTGCTCGGTGACGATCGCGCGGGTGCGTTCGGTGGTGGTCCCGGCGAGGCCGGCGGGCTGGGAGGCGCGCATGACGCGCGTCAGGCCGGGGCGCGCGGCCCGGCGGTGCCACTCCAGGGCGACGGCGTCGGCGGTGGGAGCGGGGGTGGTCTGCGGCATGGGGTCTCCGTTTCAGCTGCGGGCGAACCGGCACACTGCGTCGGCGATGTGCTCGACTTGGGTGTCGGTCAGGTGGGGGTGGATCGGGATGGCGAGTTGCCGCGAGCAGGCGTGTTCGGCTGCCGGCCAGTCGCGACCGGTGGTGCGGAACGCCGCTTGGCGCGGCAAGGGGGAGCGGTAGTACACGTGCGAGCCGATGCCACGGGCGGCGAGGTGGTCGTGCAGCGCGTCGCGGTGCTCGGCGAGCAGGGAGTACACGTAGAAGCAGCGTCCGTCGCGGCCGGGCGGCGGCGGCACGACGCCCGGCAGGCCGGTGAACCGCTCGGTGTAGTACTCCCCGATGCGGGCCCGGCGTTCCAGGCGCGCGGGCAACCCCGGCAGGCGGCGCAGCTGGAAGGCCGCCATGATCTCGTCGAAGCGGCTGTTCACGCCGATCCGGTGGTGCAGGAACCGGGTGCGGCCGTCCTGGCCGTGGTTGCGCAGCATGCGCACGGCGCGGCCCAGTTCCGGGTCGCCGGTCACGACCATGCCGCCCTCGCCGGGCATCCCGAACGTCTTGACCTGGACGAACGAGTAGACACCCGCGTCGCCCCAGGTGCCCGCGGCCCGGCTGCCGAGCACGCCGCCCTGCGCGACGGCTGAGTCTTCCAGCAGCCGCGCACCGGCGCCGTCGGCGATGACGCGCAGCGTCGGCATGTCGGCCATCATCGAGAAGACGTGCGCGGGCATGACGACCTTGGTGCGCCCGGTGACCGCCTTCTCGACCTCGACCGGGTCGACCACCATCGTGGCCGGGTCGACGTCGGCGAAGACCGGCGTGGCGCCGAGCAGCGCGGGGGCGGCCGCGAGCGGCGCACAACCGTAGGCGGGGACCACGACCTCGTCGCCGGGCCCCACGCCCATGGCGCGCAGCACGAGCGTCAACGCCGAAGTACCGCTGGAGCAGGCGACCGCGTCGGCCGCTCCGACGGCGTCGCGGATGACGGTCTCGAAGTGCTCGGTGCGGCGTCCGAGGATGAACCGCTGCTCGGGGTCGAGCGCCACTTCCCGGACCACGTCCAGCAGCACCTGGCGGTCGTCTTCGAACAGATCCGGCGGGAAGAACGGGATCTTCACGCCGCCTCCGCGGATCGGAAGAAGCAGCGGATCTCGTCGCAGACTCGGGCGACGTCGTCCTCCTGCAGGTCCGGGTAGAGCGGCAGCGCGAGCGCGTGCCGGCAGGCGGCCTCGGCGTGGGGAAAGTCCCCGGGCCGGTGGCCCAGGCCGGCGAAGCAGGGCTGCAGGGGCAACGGGATCGGGTAGTACGTCTCGGTTCCCACGCCGCGCGCGGCCAGGTGCGCGGCCAGCTCGTCCCGCCGCTCGACCTCGACCGCGTACACGTAGAAGACCCCGCGCACGTCGGCCCGGCGCGGCAGCACCGAGGGCAGCTTCCGCACCCCCGGCACGTCGGCGAGCAGTTCGGTGTAGCGCTGGGCGAGGGCGGCGCGGCGCTCGATGTCCGCTTCCAGGCGGCCGAGCTTGGCCAGCAGCACCGCGGCCTGCAGGTCGTCCATCTTGCTGTTGACCCCGACCACGCCGGTGGTGGTGTTGATGGCGGGGAAATGGCCGGCGGTGGGACCGAACCGGCCGTGGTGGCGCAGGGCGGCGACGGTTTCGGCGACGGCCGGGTTGTCGGTGAGGACCGCGCCCGCGTCGCCGAGCGCGCCCAGGGTCTTGGTCGGGAAGAACGACAGCACGCCGCCCGCGCCGAGCAGCCCGGCGTGCGTGCCGCCGTACCGCATCCCGATCGCCTCGGCGCTGTCCTCCACCACCGTCAGCCCCAGCCGCCGGGCCGCCTCGCCCACTCCCGTCATGTCCGCGGGCTGGCAGAACAGGTGCACCGGCATGACGAACCGGGTGCGCTCGGTGGCCACGGCCGCGAGCGAGGCGGGGTCCATGCCGTAGCCGTCGGCCTCGATGTCGGCGAACACCGGACGACCACCGGCGAGCACCACGGCGGAGGCGGAAGCGATGAACGAGAAAGCGGGCACCACGACCTCGTCCCCGGGCCGCAGGCCGCACGCGCGCAGCAAGAGGACCAGCGCGTCGGTGCCGCTGTTCACCCCCACCACGTGCTTCGCGCCGGTGTAGGCGGCCAGTGCTGCTTCCAATTCGACGACCTTGTGACCATGTGAGTACTTTCCGCGGTCCAGCACGTCGATAATGTGCCTGCTCGTGGTGGGCCACAATTCCGAAAACGACGCTGATTGGGTGAATAGTGGTACGGTCAACTGTTCGCCTCCGCTGTCGGAACTCTTCGGCGATCCTAATTCGGGGCCCAGGGTCGACCGTCAATGCGAGTTGTCTTCACTCTTCTTGGTCAACTACGAGAAGGCGGTGTTGACAAGTGTCGCCGGAACCGTGAAATCTCACCTCGTTGCGAACCGGATCGCCTTTCGACGACGGGGGCGATATTCAATCCACAATGGACGGTGATCGGTGTTGCGGACACTTCTGGTGGGGCTGGGACGAGCCGGCGCGCAGCTGCACCTCCCGGTGCTCGCGGGCGCTCGTGGCGCTGCGCCGCAGTTGTTCGACGACGAGCCGGTCGTGGGCTGCGACCCGTGGCGGTCGCCGCCGGAGCGACCGGGGCTGATCGTGCGGGAAAGCCTGGCGGCCGCCGCGGCGGAAGTGGATCCGGCGCGGACCGTGGCGCACGTGTGCACGCCGCCGGAAAGCCGGTCCGAGGTGATCGCCGAACTCGCGGGACTGGGGTTCCGGCGGTTGGTGGTGGAGAAGCCGCTGGCCATCGACACCGATGAGCTGTCCCGGGTGATCGAGCTGCGCCGGCAACACGGATTGCGGATCGCCGTCGTCGAACCGTGGCTGACCAGTTCGCTGACCGCGCGGATGACCTCGCTGGCTCGGGAAGGGAAGCTGGGGCAAGCCCGCTCGATCACGCTCGTGCAGAACAAGCCGCGGTTCGGGCGCTCGTTGACCACGACGTCGCACCGGACGGCGTTCGACGTGGAGTTGCCGCACGGCGTGGGCTTGGCGCTGCGCCTGGCCGGCAACGCCCGGGTCACCCACGCCTCCGACGCCGACCTGGTGGTCGGCAAGACGCGGGTGCCCCGCATGGGTGGCGCCCGGGTGGGGCTGCGGCACACCAACGGCACGCGCACGGAGATCGAGTCGGATCTGACGTCCCCGGTGCGGGAACGGCGCGTCGTGCTGCAGTTCGAACGCGGTACGGCGGTCGGGCACTACGCGGTCAGCTCCGACGACCCCTACTCCCAGCTGACCGTGACGGTGGGCGGCCAGCGCGAGCACCAAGTCCTGCGGGACGACTCGCTCACCGAGTGGATGATCTACGCCTACCGGTTGTTCCAGGGCGGCCGCGACCAGCACGCGAAGAGCTTCTCCGTTGCCTGTGACGTGGCCAGGCTGCTGGCGGTGGCCAAGAACATCAGTGCCGAGCCGGTGGTCCCGGCAGCACGCGCGCCGGAGGCCGTCAGTGCGGTCTGAGGCCGCGGCGACCGCGTCCCCGCGGCACGCCGGCGACGCCGTCCTGGCCGGCATCACCGACGAGGCGGCCCCGGACTTGGCCGGCCAGCTGGCCGTCCTCGCCGAGCTGGGCTGGTCGGCCGTCGAACTGCGCACCGTCGACGGGCTGGCCGTCGCCGACCTGGACGAACGGTACTTCGCCCGGGTGGCCTCGACGCTGGCCGACCACGGCGTGCGGGTGGTGTGCATGGCGTCGCGGATCGGCGGCTGGGCCCGGCCGATCACCGCGCCGTTCGAGGACGACCTGGCCGAACTGGACGTGCTGGCCCGGCGGTGCGCCGTCCTGGGCACCCCCTACGTGCGGATCATGTCCTATCCCAACGACAACCTGGCCGAGTCCCGCTGGCGCGCGCAGGTGCTCGACCGCGTGGCGGTGCTCGCCCGGACCGCCGAGGCCGCCGGTCTCGTGCTGCTGCACGAGAACTGCTCGGGGTGGGCCGCTTCGGACGCCGGCCGGATGCTCGAGCTGCTGGCCGCGGCGAACGGCTCTTCGTTGCGGCTGCTGTTCGACACGGGCAACCCCGTCGCCCACGGCTACGACGGCTACGCGGTGTTGCGGCGCATCGCGCCTCACGTGGCGCACGTGCACGTCAAAGACGCCCGGGGCGCCACGTTCGTCGATCCCGGCACGGGCGAGGCGCGCGTGCGCGACTGCATGCGGTTGCTGCGCTCGGCCGGCTACGCCGGGGCGTGGTCGCTGGAGCCGCACGTGGCGCTCCAGCCGCACCGCTCGGATCGGCCGGCCGAGGGCGCGGCGGAGGCGTTCGTGCGCGCGGGACGGGCGCTGGCCGGGCTGCTGCGGTGATCGCCCCGGATCGCGACCTGCTGCTGGAGCTGCTGCGCACCCCCACCGCGGGTCCGTTGGAAACCGACGGCGAGGTGCGGCTGTGGGACACCGTGCACGTCTACGCCGAGGCCGCGCACGCCTTCGGCATGCACACCGCGCACCTCGGGCCCGCGTCGCCGGAGGTGATCCGGCGCGCGGATGTCCCCGCCGTCGTGCGCGAGGCGGTGCGGCGCGATCCCGGCTTCCTGGCGTGCCAGCCGAGCCTGGTGCTGCGGCTGGGCCACGCCGAGCCGGCCGTGATGTTCAACGTGCACCTGGACACGGTCGCGCCGGTCGAACCGGTGGGGTTCGACGGGAGCCGGTTCCACGGCCGGGGCGCGATCGACGCCAAGGGGCCCGCGGTGGCCTTGCTGGCGGGCCTGCGGGAGGCGGCGCGCGATCCGGCGGTCGGCCGCGACGTCAGCGTGCTCGTACAGGCCGTCTCCGGCGAGGAGGGCGGTGCGATGGGCGTCTTCGGCACCCGGCCGCTGGTGGAGGCGGGCTTCCACGGCACGCTCAACGTGTTCTGCGAACCCACCGGCCTGCGCTACCTGCCGCGCTGCACCGCCGCCATGACCGCGGCCGTCGTCGTGCGCGGCGAGGACGCGATCGACGACGAGCCGCACGCCGGGCACAACGCGACGGTACTGCTCGGGTTCCTGGCCCAGCACCTCGCGACCGTGCTCGCGGGACGCGTCGCGAACGGCCGGGTGTGCGTGGCGGGCCTGCACACGGGACGGCTGCACAACCGCGTCTACGGCTCCGGCGAACTGCTGCTGAACCTGTCCTACGGAAGTGCCGAATCGGCCGCGGTCCTGACCGGGGCGCTGGAGGAGGGGCTGCGGGACGGTCTGGCGGAGTTCACCGAGCGCTTCCGGGGCACCCAGCCGTTCCGCCGCACCGCCGTCGACGCGTCCGCGATCACGGCGCTGGAGTGGCGCAAACGCGGCCTGCCCGCGCTGCGCGACCACGACGTGCCGGACCTGGACGGGATTGTGCCGCCCTGGCCGGCCGGCGAGCCCGGGTTCACCTGTGACGCGATCTGGCTGGCCGACGTGCCCGGGACCCGGACCGCCGTGCTGGGGCCGGGATCGCTGGAAACCAACAACGCCCACGCGCGCGGCGAACACGCCGACGTCGAGGAACTGGACCGGTTCTCGGCGGCGGTGCACGAGCTGGTCACGCGCTTCGCTCGCAACGGAGGATGATGAACGTCGTCGTGCCCTACCCCGAACTGGTCTCGACCGTGGCGGGGGTGTTCACGAGCCGCGGCGTCCCGCCCGACCGTGCCGATACCGCGGCCCGGGCGCTCGTGCACGGGGACCTCACCGGCGTCACCTCGCACGGGCTGGTCAACCTGACCCGGCTGTACCTGCCGCTGCTGGCGTCCGGGCGCGCCGACCCGGCGGCCGACATGGAGGTCCTCACCGACTCGGGAGCGTGCGTGCTGGCCGACGCCCACCGCACCCTCGGCCTGTGGTCGGCCTCCCAGGCGATGGACCTCGCCGTGTCGCGCGCCGAGCGGTACGGCGTCGGCGTGGTGTCGTTGCGCGGCGCCACGCACATCGGGTGCGCGGGCTTCCACGCCGCCCGCGCCGCCGACCGGGGCGTCATCGGCCTGGTCACGTCCAACTGCGGCGGCCAGGCCATCGCCCGGCCACCGGGCGGCCTGGCGAAGGTGCTGGGCACCAACCCCTTGGCGCTGGCCTGCCCCGCGGGCGACCGGCACCCGTTCGTGCTGGACATGTCCACGACCGTGGTGCCCACCGGCCGGGTCCGGGCCGCGGCGCGGGCGGACGAGCCGATCCCCGCCGGGTGGCTGGCCGCCGACGACGGCACGCCGGTCACCGACCCGGCCGCCTACGACCGGGGCGAGGGCCACCTGCTGTGGCTGGGCAGCGCCCCGCAGACCGGTGCCTACAAGGGCTTCGGACTCGGGCTGCTGGTGGAAGCGCTGTCGGCACTGGTGTCCGGTGCCGCGCTGGGCCCGGTGCGGGCGGGGGACACCGACGACGACATCGGCGTCATGGCGCTGGCCATCGCGCCCGCGCGGCTGCGGACGGGCTTCGCCGACGACGCCGACGGGTTGTTCTCCGCTCTCCTGGGCTGCCCGCCGGCCGACCCGCGCCGCCCGGTCGTCTACCCGGGCTGGCACGAAGGCGAGCGGGCGGCATGGCGGCGGAGGCACGGCGTGCCGCTGCCCGCCGACCTGTACGAGGAGCTGCGCGCGTCGACCCTGCGGGCCGCGGGGTGATCCGGCTGGGGGTGGTCGGACTCGGCGTCATCTCCCGCTTCTACCTCGCCGCGATCGACCGGCTGGCCGGGTTCGCACTGGCCGCCGTGTGCGACCCGCGTCCCGAGGCACGCTTGGGTCATGCGGTCCCGGCGTTTCCCGGCCACCGGGCGATGCTGGCCGCCGGCCTGGTGGACGCCGTCGTGGTGACCGCGCCGAACGACGCGCACGCGGCGGTCTGCCGCGACGCGGTCGAGGCGGGATTGCCGGTGTGCGTGGAGAAGCCTCTGGACATCGATCTGACACGCGGCCGGGAGCTGGCGGCGCTGGCCCGCGCGCGTGACGTGGCGCTGTTCACCGCGTTCCATCGGCGGTACAACGACAACGTCCTCGCCTTGCGGGCCGAAGTGGACGGCCGGCCGCTGGAGTCGTTGACCGTGCGGTACTTCGAACGCATCGAGGAGCACGTCGGAACCGACCGCTGGTACCTCGACGCCGCCCGGTCCGGCGGTGGTTGCGTGGCCGACAACGGCCCCAACGCGCTCGACGTGGCGCGCCTGTTCGCCGGTCCGCTGCGGCTGTGCGAGGCGCGCGTCGGGCGGGATGCGGCCGGGACCGACCGGCACGCCGTGCTCACGGCGCGGGGGACGGCGCCGGTGCGGGTGGAGCTGGACTGGTCCTACCCGGGCGAGGTGAAGGACGTCACCGCGCGTCTCGCCGGCGGCCGTGAGCTGCGGGCGGACATGCTCGCCGGGCACGACGGCTTCAAGGGCTCGCTGTGGCACGAATACGAGGGCGTACTGCGGGACTTCGCGCGCGCCGTGGCCGCCGGCGGCACGTGGACCGACGGTGGCTTGGCTGCCTTGGCCTTGGTGGACGAGGCGTACCGAAGGGAGAACACGTGATCGAGGACGGGCCGAAGCGCGCGGTGCACAGCCGGGTGGTCAAGGTGCTCGTGCACCGCCGCGACGACCGCGGCATGCGGCTGGAGCCGTTCGCCAGCCGCTGCGTCCGGCAGGGCGAGGTGCACGAACTCGTCACGACCGACCACCCGGTGACCGCGGAACGGATCGATCGGGTGGGGTTCCTGGGCTTCGTGGAGATCGACGACGCCGGGGTGATCGACCGCGGCGACGAGGTGTGGCTGGAAGGCGAGCTGATCGGCACGGTGCTGGGGTTCGACGCGTGCCACCACCCCAACCACTACAACATCCTCATCGCCACGCCGCGGCCGCACACCGGACCCGAGGTCGGGATGCACCCCGAGCGCACCGTGCGGTTCAGCCGGCCCGCCGGCGTCGCGCACTGACCGCACCCACGACGGACGGGCCCCGGAGAGATGCTCCGGGGCCCGTCCGTCGTGGGTGAACCGTCAGCCGAGCAGCGGCACGTCCAGCGTGCCGAAGTGGTAGGCCTTCACCGCCGCGACCAGTTCGTCCACGGTCAGCGAGCCGTTGCCGTTGGTGTCGATGAGGCGGAACGACTCCTCGGCCTTCGCCCGGCTCACTCCGACCGCCCCGAGCCACTTGGCGAACTCGTCCGGGCTGACCTCGCCGTCGCCGTCGGTGTCGCACACGTTGAGGATCGCCTGGATCATCGGCCGCACCACGCGCCCGAACCCGGCGTCACCCCCCTTGAACACCTCCGCCTCGATGACTTCGGTGAACTGGCGGCGGTCCAGCGCGCCGTCTCGGCCGACCCCGGCCCGCTCGGCGAGGTACTCGAAGGTGCTGGTGAACGACTCCACCAGGGCGCGGCCCTGCGGGGTGGACGGCGACTCGCCGAACGCCTCGAGGATCCGGCGGGCTTCCGCGTCCAGGTCGGACCGCTCGATGCGGCCGTTGCCGTTGCGGTCCCACTTGTCGAAGCGGAGTTCCAGGCGCTCGTTCTTGACAGCAGTGGTCATTTTCTGCGTGCTCCTTCAGCATGCGGACGGTGTCATGACCGCGGCCGGGGTTCCACCCCCGGTCACGGGGTACTACAGGCGGTGGACCTCCTCCCCAGGTACGCGACCCGTGACGTCGAGCAGGAGCCGGGCGTTCCTGGCCAGGCGGCTCAGGTCGTACCCGCCGTGCCCGACGAGCAGGACGGTCACGTCCGCGTCGCGCAGGGCGGAGTCCAGGTCGGACACCGGTGGTCCGAGTTCGGGCACGGGGCCGGTCACCGGGTCGTGGTAGCGGACGTGCGCGCCGAGCGCGGTCAGTTCGGCCGCGACCCGCAGCGTCGCCGACTCGCGCGTGTCCGGCACGCCGGCTTTGTACGCCACGCCGAGGAGCAGCACCGTGGAGCCGGCGAGTCCGAGTCCCGCGCCGGCGAGCAACCGGGCCGTTCGCTGCACGAGATAGGACGGCATGGACGAGTTCACCTCGTGCGCCGCCTCGACGACGCCCAATCGAGCTCCGGCGCGGCGCGCCTTGTCCAGCAGGTAGTGCGGGTCGACCGGGATGCAGTGCCCGCCCACACCCGGGCCGGGCGTGAACGAGGCGAACCCGAACGGCTTGGTGCCCGCGCAGTGCAGCACGTCCCAGACGTCCAGGCCGAGCTGGTCGCAGAACACCGCGATCTCGTTGGCCAGTGCGATGTTCACGTACCGGTAGGTGTTCTCCAGCAGCTTCGCCATCTCGGCTTCGCGCGTGCCGCGGGCCACGACCACGGTGTCCACGAAGCGGCTGTAGAACGCGACGCACTGCTTGGCGCACAGCGGCGTGTGCCCGCCGACGACCTTGGGGGTGTTGCGGATGCCGTACCGCCGGTTGCCGGGGTCGACCCGTTCCGGCGAGTACGCGAGGGAGAAGTCTTCCCCTGCCACAAGACCGCGGCGCTCCAGGATGGGCCGCACCACCTCGTCGGTGGTGCCGGGGAAGCTGGTGGACTCCAGCACCACCAGGGTGCCCGGACGCAGGTGGTCGGCCGCAGCGGCCGCCGCATCGCGCACCGCCGACAGGTCCGGAGCACCGTCCGGCCCGAGACCGGTGGGCACGCAGATCACCACCGTCTCCGCCCCCGCGATCACGGACGGGTCGCCGGTCACCGCGAACCCGCCGGCGCGCAACGCCCGCAGCTGCGCGCTGCTCACGTCGGGCACATGGGGCCGGCCGTGTTCCACCTGCTCCCGCACCGCCGGAGACGTGTCGTAGCCGACCACCGACAGGCCGGCAGTGGCGGCGGCGACCGCGAGCGGCAGGCCGACGTACCCGACTCCGACAACGACGAGATCGACCGACACGTGCGTCCTTTCAGCGTGAGCGGAATGTGTGAGCACGGTGGCCGATCAGACCCGGAAGCTCGCCGCGGCCGGAGGGACATGCGATCCCCAACTCGCCTTGACGGTGAGGATGGGCACCCCGAAGCACTCGGGAGTTCCGTAAACCAGTACCGGCCGGTCGGTGCGGTTGGCGAGCACGTGCGCTCCCTCGGGCAGCGCGTAGCAGCCCCGGGGGTTCTCGTGGACGTCCAGCGGGACGATTTCGGTGGTGAAGACCACGACTTCGCCCGTCGCGGCGCCGGCCGCGGGACTGGCCGACATCAGCAGGGCGGTGGCCGTCAACGCGCTCGAAAGGACTGCCATGAACCGCTTCATCTTTCCTCCATGAGGGAAGTCCGCCTCTCCTCCGTGAAACTAACAGTCCATATTCAGGGAGAACCAATCTTGATCGGAATCCCACTCGTGCAGGTTGCGGCGCGGCGCGGTCGTTCAGTCGAATGGCCGCGCATTGTTCTTGCCTGAGTACGCGCCCTGCTCGTGAAATCCTTGTGGTTCACGACGTCGAGTGACCGGTGACGCGGACGCCGTGATGCAGAGTGAGCACGGACAACCTCGTCCGATGTCGCCCCTGATAGGGCCGCCTGGCGAGAGCGGTGAGACGGCCGTAGTCCGGGTTCCGTCGAACAGCATTCGACGCCATGGGGGCGGGTGGTGGTGATCTGGTAGCAGATTTCCTCCCTGAGGCACCGCTCGCCGGAAAACCGACCAGCGCCCAGCCGGGCGGCGTCTTGGCACGCCTCGGCTTCGTCCCAGGTAAGCGCGCGCCGGTTCCGCGTCGTGATCTACACGGTTGCACGGCAACCGGCGCGGCCCTGACCCTGCCGACGTCGAGGGCACGCTCGCCGTGTGCCGAGTAGACACTCGAGGCACGCAGGCCGCCGTCGGGATGGGGTTCTCCAAGCTCGACTCCGCGCTCGGCCGGGCCGACGAGGTCGACAGCTTCTCCATCGGAAGCTCCCTGAGAAGAGCACGTTTGACTGTTGTGACAGTGGGTACACGTCAGCTCAGCCGGCCAGGCGGGGGTGGCTCCGGGGGTTGAGAGACGAGCCGCCGGGTCATCTCCGCCGCTCGTGGTGGGTGCTCGACAGTCACGCGGCGACGGCGTGCAGCCCTTGTGGCACAACGCGACTCGGGCGTATTCGGCGCCGACCAGGATCCCGGAGCCACCGGCGGGTGCTGGCCTTCGGCGGAGCAGGACTTCTCGTTGGCGTCGCCGTCTCAGCGCCGTGGTTTATGGAGTTCACGCCCGTTACGCGGGGCGGCGCCCCGGCGAGTTCGAGTTCGACGTCGGCCCGGCCGGCCACGACCTCGCGCACGGAGGTTGAGTTCACCTACCGTACCGATGGGTGCCCTCGAAATCCCGCAGCGGATCAACTGGGACCCGCCAGCGGCCAAGGCCTGGTGGAAAATGAGCAAGCAGATCAAGTCGCTGCACACCGACTCCGGGTCCAGCCCGACGACAGTACCCAGGCACCTCGGTACGTCGTGGGCGGGAGGATCCACTCGAACACGAACTGCCTCGTCCGTGTCGAAGTCCGAGCCAGGGCGCCAAGGTGGTGAAAGAACTCGATGGAGGCACCCCGGAACTCGACCTGCCCGGCCCGTTGCCCGCGATCGGCCCCGATGACTCGATCGTCATCGACGCCACGATCAGGGTGCGCCCCGAAATGGGCGACTCGTGCGCGGGTGAGCTGCGGGACGACATCAATCTCTACGTCGTGAGGTGATGGGAAAGCGATGCAGCTCCTAGGAGGGGCGAGACGCAGAACGTCATTCAGGATTCCGTGGCGATCGATTCGGTGGTGCGGGCCCGGGAGGTCGGCGGGATGTCTGCGGTGCTTGCCGAGCTGATCCTTGGATTCGATGCCTTTGCCGGCGATGCGGACCTTGATACCGCGGTCGCGAACCCCAGCGGCGCAGGTCGGGCTGGTCGTAGGCCTTATCGGCAGCTTGGCCGGCTTGCGCCGCTGGGGGCCACGGCGAGACTTGATCGCAGGGATCGCCATCAGCAGCGGTTTGAGCGCGTAAGAGTCGTTCGTGTTCGCGGCCGAGACAGCCACCGCGAGTGGCAGCCCGGCACGGTCGCTGTGAACACCGCACGAGCGGCCACCGGGGCCGTGCCACCGCGCTGCGGACGCGGCTCGGACACCGGGATCAACGGCTCTGCCGACGGGCTTCACCTGAGGTCCCTGTCCCAGGTCAGCAGCCCCTCGTCGTCGGCGGCTGCCTCGCCCGTGGCGAGACGTTCGGCGACGTCGGTGAGCATGTGCGTCACGCTGTACCACTCGGCTGCGTATGCACCTTCGCTGGCGTACCAGTTCATGACGCAGCCGTACTGCTGACCAGGCCGGGTATCGATGCACAGCATTCCGCCGTCGACAGCACGGCAGACGGGGACCAGCGCCGTGCAGTACGGGAACACGGACTCGCCGGCGGCCATGTCGTGCTCGCCCTCGGCGGTGCAACAACGGTCATCGGGATACTCGTGCTGCCGGAGGTACTCTTCCCGGACCCGATGCACCGCCAGGGGCACGAAGTGGTGAGGGATCACCGCCCCGGCCCGGTAATCGTGCTCGTCGTCGATGCCGTCCATGGCCGCCCACCACCCGAGGAGGTCGGCGGGCAGGTCGGTCGGAAGCACGCTCCGCGCACGCTGCACTTCTGCGCTCGGTGACGGCGGCCTGATCACTCGTGCGGTCGCTGGCGCCAAGTCCTGGAGCAGAGTGACGATCCGCTGCCACGTCCGTGCCCCCAGTTCCGGCATCCGGATCACCTTTCCCGGTTCGTCAGCTCGTCACGGGTACCTGCTGTGGGTGTGCCCCAGGGCCCGTCGGGCGCACCCACAGCCTATCCATGAGCCGGACGGATCATCCGCCTCAGGACGTGACCGCGATGTAGAACCGCTCCTGGGCGTTCGGATGCAGCGATGGCGGCGCTCGGCATCAGCCCCGACGCTGTCGCGCGGGCGATCGCGTTCGCCGTCGAGCAGCCGGACGACGTCGAGATCGGCGACCTCACCATCCGGCCCACCCGGCAAGACTGAGTCGGGGAGGCGGCGTCCGGCCGCCCGTAGGACCCGAGGCCAGCGCCGAAGTCACGACGTCACGGCGAGGCCCTCCGGTTCGCTGCCGACCGGCACGGTCGCCACGACCGTGTTCGTCGCGATGTCGATCACCGACATCGACCCCGAAGCCGAGTTCGTGACGAAGACATAGCTGCTGTCGGGGGCCGCCGCGACGCCTTCGGGCTCGTCCTGGACCGGGATCGTCACCGGGGGGTTGCGGCCCAGCAGGGACACCGTGTCGGAGCCGGCGTTGGCGACGTAGACCTGCCCGCGCGGGGTCACCGCGACCCCCATCGGCACTTCCCCGACCGGCTGCGTCGTCATCAATGACGGACCGGAGGCGCTGATGGCGTTGACGCTGTTCGCGCCGGTCGCCGCGATGTAGACGCGGTCGCCCGCCGGGCTGGTCGCGATCCCGGCCGGGAAGCGGCCCACCGGCAGCGTGGCCACGACCTGGTCCGACCCGGCATCGATGACCGACACGGAGGCCGAGCCGTTGTTGGTCACGTACACCCGGCGCCCGTCCGGGCTGGCGGCCGGGCTGTGCGGGAACCGGCCCACCGGGATCTGCCGCACCACGGTGTTCGTCGCGGTGTCGATCACAGATACGGTGTCGGCCCCGAAGTTCGTCACGTAGGCGTGCGAGCCGGCGACCGCGACGCCGAACGGGTGCAGGCCCACCGGAACCGTGGCCAGGGTGGAATACGTGCGGGCGTCGATCACCGAAACGGTGTCGGAGAGCTCATTGGTGACGTAGACGCGGTCCCCGCCGGGTGCCGCGCCCACGCCCACCGGCGACCGGCCCACGCGGACGGTGGCGACCACCTCCTGCATCCGGGTGTCGTACACGGTGACGTTGTCGGAGCCGCTGTTCGCCACGAACACCTGCACCCGCGCGGGGTAGGCGTGCGCGTCCGGGCAGCTGGAAGCGAAGACGAGCAGCAGGGCCGCCAGCACTCCGCCGGCTCGCCCGGTGCCCGGCCGCCGCCGGCGCGGAACCGTCGCCGCGTCATGGCCGAATGACATGATTTTCTCCGGTTCAGCAGGCAATCGTGCCTTGTTCGAGAATGAAGGCTCTTCGGATCTCATGATCGGACGCCTTCGGGGAAGCCGGTCGGCGAAGCGCTTGTGGCGCGCCGTTTCCCCGGCCGGGATCACGCTATCCGACGGTCGGGCGAAGCTGCCACCGGAACAAGATCATGATCGCCTTGACGAGTGAACACGGCGGCGGAACGCCTTGATTTCCCCATAAACCTTTTCAACCCGTCCGTGTGTCACCGACGTCGGGGAAACGGTGCACACCGCGATTTCCGGCGATTTCCTGCATTGGGTGAAGCGATGCCGCCGGACGGAGGGGAGTCCCAGCGGTGGACCGGCAGCGGGAGACGAGTGCCGTCGGGCCGGTCGATGGCGAAATCGCGCCGATCGACGGCCACATCGGCACACGGTTGCCCGCCCCCGGACGCTGTCGGCCGCCGTGGTCTGGGAAAGCTGGTGGAGGTGGGGCCGGGCTCGCCCCCTACGCGAGCCCGGCACACCGCTTCCCCTGGTGCCGCCCTCCGCCGCCCCGGCCGCAGGTGAGAGTGGCGGATCCTGCCCGCGGCCCCGAAACCGTGTGCGTCGGTGAAACCGTCGACTCGCGCGGTCGTGACGAGCCTGCCGATCATGAACACCCGGACGGGGGATGAGGCCGGTTGCGAGCATTGGGGGGCGACTGCGGCAGTCGGGGGTGTGGCTGGGCTGTCCGGGTTACCGTGGTCACGCACGGAAACCCAGCTGGCGTGGGCCGGGATGTGGCGGCTGGCCGGGACGGAGGCGGTCATGGCGGCGCGAGGTGGTGCTGCGGGACGGGTGCCGGGCTGGTCGAGCCGGTGCTGGCCAGTCCCGACCGCGGCCGGCTACCCGCTGACCCCGCGTGGACGTATGCGTACAAGCTGGATGGCTATCGGGCCTGCATGCGCATCGCCGCGGGCGGACCACTGTGCTCACCAGCCGCCGTCTTCGCGCGCAGGTTGTCGCGGAGCCAGGCGTCGATCACGTCCCGTAGGCGTCGAGCCGGGATCCCGCTTCGGTGGTGGTTCCGGTTGCTTGGGCCACGCCGGCTCCGACGCGGTGGCGGCGGTACCCGACGCCGTGTTGCGCTCCAGGGCTCGAATGACAACCCGCCTCCGCGTCACGACGTATCGCGGCACGCCCGCAGATCCCGTGACCGGGCGCGCCGAGCAGCGGCGATCGCCGTCGGGGATTCTCGTTGCTGACTGCGGCAGATCAGTACGTCCCTTCGCGGACATCCATGCTCTGTTCGGCGAACGCCTTGAAATCCTGCATGTGCTGCTGCGACTGCTTGCGGAAGGCGCGGGGCATCACCAGCCCTGCCAGCCGCATCAGCAGGCCGCTGAACCGGTATTCGCTCTCGCTCTCCCAGAGCGTCGTCTCCGGGTTGACTTCGGTCAGCCGATCACGCACGACGCTTTGCATGCCCGCGCCGACGCTCTCGCGATCGAAGCGGACGACGCGCTCTTTGGGGATCTCGTTCAGGTCTACCGGCTCCCGGCATGTGATCGTTTCGGTGAATTCGACCCTCCGTTGCCCCGACTGCATCACGACTCGCGACCTGGTACCAAGCTGCCCGTGTATCCCGTTCACCGGCTCGTGCAGCACCAGGCCCCGCAGCCACTTCGGCAGGTGGGCCGGGTCGGCGAGCAGCTGGGCCACCCTCTCCCGGGGCAGGGCGATCTCGATCGAGTTGGTGTACTTCATCAGCATTCCCTCCCGGCGTCATCGTCTGGCGATTGACAGTCGCATCGGGTGCGAGCACCAGGGATGCCGGTCAGTGCACCGCGGCGGGCTGTCAGGCCGGGTCGGGTGCGTAGAACTTGGTGGTGGCCTCGACTGCGGCCGTGACGTGCTCCGGTTCGCCACCGGCGGCCAGGTGGGCCTGGCCCCAGGCCGCGGCGCTGCGCCGGATGAACTCGCGCCCTTCGGGCGACTTCTGGACCGCCTCGTGGTCGACAGTCTCGCCGGCGGCCAACAGCCGGGCCAGGGAGAGGAGATGCAGGTCCCAGCCAACGCCGCCGGCACCGGGGCCGTAGGTCGGAAACAGAGGCTCCTCGACGACCACTGCGTGGATCAGCTCGAATTCGGTCTCGCCGGTGGGGCCCGGGACCAGGCGCACTTCCACCTCGCTGGTGCCGGGCCAAGCGTCAGCGTCCGGCCCGTAGAGCCAAGACACCTTGAGCAGACGCGGCGGCTCGCACCGGAGGATCTCGCCGTGCTCGCCACCCTCCAGCTCGAACTTCCCGCCCAGCCGCAGATCCCCGGTGACCGGTTTCAACCAGCGATGAAGCCGCTCGGGGCTGGTAACGGCGTCCCAGACGTCCTCGATCTGCGCTTCGTATCGACGCCGCACCTCGATGGTGTACGCGTCGCCGGCGGGCACGCTGCCCTTGCCCATTGCCCGGCGCGCGGCGGCCAGCTCCTCCAATACGTCTTTCATGTCAGGGTCCCTTCGCTGATGGATCGGCCTTGTCTGCATCGGTGCCGGGCTCGGCCGGTCGGCCGGGCTCACCACCAGCCGGAGTCCGAGCTGCACGCCTGCCCCGGGCCAGCTCGGTTCCCAGAGCGTCGAGGCGTTGTTCCCACAACCGGCGGAACCGGTCCAGCCACGCGTCAACCTCGCTCAGCGGCGCGGGCTCGACGGCGTAGAACCGGCGAGCGCCCTCAGCCCGCACCGACGCGAACCCGCTGTCACGCAGCACGCGCAGATGCTGTGAGACACCCGGCTGGGAGAGTCCGAACTCGGCCCGGATCACGTCCGTGATCGCGCCAGAGGTCTGCTCACCGTCGGCGAGCAGCTCCAGAATGCGCCGGCGCACCGGGTCGCCGAGGATGTCGAACGCGTGCACGGATAGAATCGTACCAGTCTGCACTTATATAAGGCAGCGCTAGTATGCTGACGCCACGGTTGGCATCCTGCGAGTACCGCGGTCTGGCTTCGGTCGGCGGCTGTAGCGGCCGTGCACTCGGCGCCACGCCAACGGTGCTGCCGCGGCACGCGGGCGTCTGAACGACCGGCTCCGGGGCCGAGATTCGCCGAGGCGGTCGAGCAGGCGGAGGACGTTGCCGGGCCCCGGCGCCGGGCTTCGCCGAGTGGGCCGCGGACCACGCGGGGACCTCTCCTGAATCGGCGAGTGCGGCGTCGAGCTCCGACGCGTGCAGCGCGTTCGGGTGCCATTCGTCGAGCTATAGTGTTGGTCACGGACTGGTTCGGCGGTCGTGCCGCGGGGCTCCCGGACATCTACCTTCGATCACTGACGGTGTCGCGTCGCGTGGCGCGCATTGCCGGTGGTCCGTGCGTTCAGGAGCCGTCCTTGACCAGCTACAGCGTTATGTCCGCAGGCTCTCGCTTCGCCGTACTCGCGACCTGGCCCGGTGTGGAGAACGATCACACGGTGAAGGTCACGACCCTCGACAAGGGCGAACTGGCCCGTGATCTCGCCGTGTACCTCACCCATGTGTCCGAAGGCGCGTGGGACGCCGCACCGTGGCTCGACACGTACCCCGTCATCGAGGCCGCCATTTCCGCGCTCATCGACCACTTGCGCCGGCCGGAGTCCGCCATCCCGCAGATCGACCTTTCCGGGCACGGCTACCGCCACGGCGAGCAGTGGAGCTTCTCCGACGTCGCCGAGGTGCTGCTCTACCTGCCGGACGTGCTCAACCGCCTGACCAGAGCCCAGCGGCTGACCATTGCCGACGAACTGGCCACCGATGCCACCGGCCGGGCCGAGGCGCTCCGGACGTTGCCCGTCCGAGCGGAGCCGGCCACCGATGCCTCCCGCGCGTGGCAGGCACTAGAGGTCACGCGCGTGCTGCACAACGGCCAGCTCGGACCACTACCTGAGGGTGCCGCCGGGTGGATGGTGCGGGCGTGGGGGAACGAACTGATGTTGCTCGACCGTTGGGCTGCGCGCAACCGGCTGACCCGGATCGAGCAGCTGGTGGCGGCGTGCGCGCAGTGCGGAGGTCGTGCCGAAGCGCGGCTCGAACCGGACCTCCATGCCCACCTTGTCGTGCCCGGAGGCAGGGGCGTGACCGACAACGACGTTTTCTTCGTGACCGTGCCATCAGGGCACAGCGGCTCCCACGACGAGCGTCCCACGGCGCCCATGACCGTCAAGCGGTTGCACCTCACCCACGGCACGGTCGACGAGGTTGCCGTCCTTGATCCCGCCGATGACGACGGCTTCGCCGAAGCCCTCGGCGAGTGGACCCGCCTGGTGCCGTGGTCCGGCCTGCAGGTGCCGGCTCGTACCTCGGCGTCCGCACCCGGCTGAGCGGTCGCCGTTCAGACAGCCTGGTCATCGCCGAGGCCGGTCTTCGACGTGGGTGCACCGGCACCATCGCGATCTTCACGGTCGGTCGGTGCCGAGGTCGGCGCGGTCGACCTTGCGGTGGAACCGCATCCCGGCCAGACCCCCGAGGATCGCTCCGACCAGGGCGACGACGAGGGCCACGGCCACGCCGATGATCGTCGTGATGGTCGCGGCGTCGTCGCTGACCGGCAGTTTCGGCAGCCCGCCGACGCGGCTGACGACGTCGAACCGGTCACCGGCGATGGCGGCGAGGATCGCGACGACGACGGTGATGACGATCGTCCAGACCCACACGGCGATGCCCTGCTTCACGCCGTTGAACCGGGCCATGCGTCCGGCGACGTAGCCGCCGCAGTAGTACGCGACCAGCAGGACGGCCGCGGCGACGACGGCGCTGACGACCCCCGCGGTCCGCGTCATGTCGGGATTCTGCGCGGCCTGCCCGGCCACTTGCCCGCTGTCGTCGGTGAGGGACAGGCCGATCAGGCCGCCGATGGCGGTGAGCAGGGCGAAGAGCAGGACGGCGGTGCCGATCGCGGTCAGCCAGCCGAAGAACGCCGAGCCCCACTTGATGCCCCCGAAGCGGTCCTTCTGCCGGTGGAGGACATCCCCGCGGGAAGGCCTGATGTCGGTGTCCGCCTCGAGCCGGTCGTGGTGATCGAGGTCGGTCCGGGCGTCGTCCGGGTGCTGCCCGGGACCCGCGCGGCCGGTCAGCCGGTTTCGCACCGACGGCTCCCGTCGCGGGGAGTCCTGGCTGGTGGGGTGCGCAGCGGCGCGGTCGCGGGGGTTGTCGCCTTGGCGTTCGGTGGGCATGGTGGCTCCTTCGGTGGTCCGGTGACCGGCCGGGTGAAACCGACCGGCCGGTCGGCGGATGACGGCAGGACGGCGGCTCCGAGTGCCGGGACCCGAGTCGAGCGGGAGATCAAACCGCCGGCGCGACTTTCGCGGACGTGTTCGAGAAGGCAACACCGGACCTCCCAGGCGCACTCGCCGTCGGACACCGGGGTCTGGGGTGGGTGACCGAGCCAGGGGTGGCTCTTGCCGGGCGAATGCCCTCGACCCGCCTCATCAAACATCGGCACGGCAACGTGAGCGCGGCCGCTTCGCCGTTTCCGGCGGCCGTCCCCGGGTAATCGCGCACTCCGGCAGCGAACGGAGAACGCCATGTCCACCCCCATCCGCACCGGCCAGGCTTCCGCCGGGCAACGACGACGGAGCGGGCTCGTGCGGCTCGCCGCCTTGGTGCTCGGCGTGGTCTACCTCGTGCTCGGCGTGGCCGGGTTCTTCGTGCCCGGCAACGCCGGGTCGACGTCCGCCGGTCCGTTCGGCACCCACGCGACGCAGTACACGCTGCTGATCTTCAGCGTCAGCCCGCTCTTGAACGCCTTGCGCACCCTCGTCGGCGTGGTGGGCGTGGTGGCCGCCCGCAAGATCGGCGGCACCGCGATCTACGCGCTCGCCCTCGCCGTCGGGTTCGCCGGGTTCAGCGCGTACAGCGTCCTGGTGCTCAGCTTCGGCACCGGCGACCGGTTCAACCTCAACTGGGCCGATGTGATCCTGCACCTGGTCACCGTGGCCGGCGCCGCGGTGCTGGCGTACGCGGCGTTCCGGATCCGGCGGACCGAGGCCGCCGGATCCTGACCACACCGACGATCGTGCCGGACTGGGCGGGGCCCCGGGACAGCCGGTACCCGACGCGGGGCCGAGGACAGGAGACGCGCGTGAGCGTGGGTACCGAACGCGAGCCGATGGTCCGCCCGCCCGCACTGCGCACCGGGCAGGAAGCGTCGGCGAGCAACCTCGAACTGTTCTTCGACCTCGCCTACGTCCTGGTCGTGAACGAGCTCGCCGTCGCCTTCCTCAAGCACCTGACGTGGTCCGGGGTCGGCACGTTCGTGGCCCTGTTCATCGCCATCTGGATGTCCTGGGTGGGGTACACCCTCTACGCCAACCGGTTCGACACCGACGACGTCCTGTTCCGGATCGCCAAGCTCGCCGCGACCCTGTCCATCGCCGGGTGCGCGGCGAGCGCCGCGACCGCGACCTCGTCGTTCTCCACGCCGTTCGCGGTGTGCTTCCTCGTCGGCCGGGTGATCCTGCTGGGTCTCTACGCGCGGGCGTGGCGGCACGTCCCCGACGCGCGGGGCACCATCGACGTCTACCTCGCCACCATCGCGGCGAGCTCGGCCCTGTGGGCCGTGTCGCTGGCTTTCGGGGCACCGGCGCGGTACTGGCTGTGGGGCGCGGCAGTCGTCGTCGACGCCGTCGGCCCGGTCGTCGCCACCTGGCGCGACAACCACCTCCCTCTGCACATGGAACACCTCCCGGAACGGTTCGGGCTCTTCGTGATCCTGGTGCTCGGGGAAGCCGTGGGCGGCGCGGCCATCGGCGTGCACGACGCGGTGTGGGGCCCGTCCGCAGTGGCGGTCGGGGTCGCCGGGTTCGTCATCGCCGCCGCGATGTGGTGGATCTACTTCGACACCGCCGCCGCCGTGGGGGCCGCCGCGTTGCGCCGGCGCGACGACGAGTCCCGGGATGACGGCACGCCCGCCGACGAACGGCACGACCTGTTCGTCTACGGCCACCTGCCGCTCGCCCTGGGCGTCGTCATGGCCGGCGTCGGCGTCGAAGAGCTCGTGCTGCACCCCGGGGCAGCGCTGCCGTCGGCGGGCGGCTGGGCCTTGGCCGCCGGCGTCGCCCTCTTCCTGACCGGAACCGCCCTCGTCCTCGGCGGCAGCAGCCGGTCCTGGCGGGCGATCTGGCCGTGGCCCGTCGCCGCGGTCCCGCTCGCGCCGGCCGCCGCCGCGTTCGGGCACCACCGAGCCCTGCTGCTCGTCGCGGGACTGGCACTGCTGTGCCTCGGCCTGGCCATGCGAGGAACGGTCGTCCGCCGCAACGGTGGCTCGGACCCGGTGGCGCGGAAGACGCCTCGTACCCCGGTCTAGTCCTGCTGGGTCCTTCCGGTTCGACGAGGTGGGCCGGCGCGGAAGTCCGCGAACAGCGTGTGGCGGCGCGACCGCGGCAGCTGCCGGATCCGAGCAGCCGGAGACCGGTCCGGCGTGGACGGCGGGAACTGCCGCGCGGTCGCTCGAGATCCGGCCGACTCCTGATTCCCGGTTGTCCAGCGCTGACGTGGGTAGCCGGAAGTCATGACGGATGACCAGAACGACGGCGGTACCGCGGAACGTGGCATGGCGGCCGCACCGCACCGCCTGCTCGCGGCGGTGGAACGGGCGCGAATTCTGGACGGGCTCGCCGAGTTCGTCGCGAAGCCGTTGCGGCGCCTCTTCGGTGGCCGAGCGGGCCGGACGCTGCGTGGCCGCGAGGTCGGGCACCCGCTGCATCCGCTGGTGGTCACCCTCCCGATCGGCGCCTGGCTGTGCTCGTCGTTGCTGGATTTCCTGCCGGGCAACGGATCCGCCGCCCGGCGGCTCGTGGCCGTCGGGTTGCTCGCCACGCCGGCGGCGGTCGTGCTCGGTGCCGCGGACTACAGCGAGCTGGATGCTCGCCAGCGTCGCGTCGGGGTCGTTCACGCCGCGGCCAACGTGCTCGCCGCCTCGGTTTTCGTGACGTCGTTCAGCGCGCGGGTCCGGGGCGCGACGGCGGCGGGCAAGACCCTGAACCTCGTCGGCCTCGTCGTGCTCGGTGCCGGCGGTGCGCTCGGCGGTCACCTCTCCTACGCCCAGGGCGCCGGCGTCTTTCGCTGGCAGTCCGCGGGGGAAGACGTGCCGCGATGACCGACTTCCTGGCTATCTACCTGCGCGACCAGCAGGCGCTCGCGGTGACGTGGCGAGCGGTCGCGCGCCGAGCCCGGGACAACAACAAGGGCACGGAGCTCGGCGCGGTCCTGGCGGAGGTCGCGGACGCGATCGCGCAGGACGTGCGGACGTACGAGGGGATCATGCGCGGCCTCGGGGTCCGGTCCAACCCGGCCAAGATCGTCCTGGCCGCCGCAGGGGAGCGAGTCGGCCGGCTCAAGCGAAACGGCCGGTGGCTGGCGTACTCGCCGCTGAGCCGCTTCCTGGAGCTGGAGATCCTCGCGATGGGCATCGAGGGCAAGAAGATCCTCTGGCACACCCTCGGCGAGCTGGCCGGGTTGCGGGAACGGCTGCCGGACACGGACTTCGACGAGCTGCTCGCCCGCGCCGCCCGCCAGCGGCAGACGTTGGAGCCTTTCCGGCGCGAGGCCGGCCTGCGGGCGTTCGCCACCAGGACGTGAGCAGATCCACGGCTGAGCGCTTCAGCTGGACGCGTAGGCGGGGCGGGTGACGCGGCTGTAGTCCTGTCACTCCGCTGAGGTCACGAGGCGCCGGTCGAAGTCGTCGCGCAGCAACGACATCGCGACTCTCCCGCGCGCCGACCGTGCCGGTGTCTATCCTCCCGGTCTTCCCGTTCACGGCTGTTCTCCTTCCGCGCTGGATGTGCGCTGTTCGTCGATGACCGCGTGAACGGTGCCGCCCGCCGGTTTCGTGGCAGAGGCGATGGTGCGGATCGGCTCGCCGGGTGGGGACCGGTCCCGGGACGTGTCCGCCACCATGCATGGGAGCAGAATTTGCCGGGTGAGCTCAGTGACTCGACTTGCTGTTGCGTCCGGTGAGGCGGGCTTCTGCGCCCTGGGGATTCAAGCTCGCGTTCGGTTGCGGCTCCGAACGGATTGAGGGGGAAACCGGTGAGAAAATGGCTGTTCGTCGTGATCTCCGCGGCCCTCGTGTCGGCATGCGGCAGAGAACCGGCGCCCGACCCGGAACCCACCGTAGTACCCGAGCCGCCGCGAATGCAGGGCGTGGCCGTGCTGAGTTCCGACACGAACGGCAACCGGCTGGAGTTCGTCGACCCGGGAACCGGCACGATCACCACGACGCTCCCGTTCCCCGCCACGGAAAAACCGTTGGTGACCCCGAACGGCCCGTGGGAGGCGAATGAGGTCTTCTCGCCTGATTGGCGGGTGCGCTGCCGCGTACACCGGGAACGACATCCAGCTCTACACCCTCGCCGACGCCGAGAAACGATATGTCCCCACCCGCAGGATCACGGCGCCGCCAGGGGCGGGCGTGATCGAGTCGTTCCGGTTTGGCGGCAGCGGGTCGAAACTGTGGTTCACCACGGGCATCACCTCCGCTCCGGTCTATTCGGTCGACTGCCTCAGGGCGGATAGCGCCCCGGTCCAGGAGGACGCCGCCTTTTTTCACACGTGGGGCCTGATGTGGGACGCTCGAGGCAAGCTCGTCAAAGAGTCCGTGCTCACGACCATCGCCCCGGACGGCAAGTCGTGGATGTGCTCCGTGGCGGACGAGTCCGGCGCCGTGGTGGATGCCTCGCTGAGCATGGGCTCCGGGAACGAGTACTTCCTCGTCGCGCCGCCCGACGGCGACACGCTCCTGTTCGGCGCGAGGAGCAAACCCGCCGGGCCGGCACTGATCAGGGTCGTCAAGGACCAGGCAGCGGGGACCATCCGGGTCGCCGTGATCGCGAACTCACCGCAGCCTGTCACCAGCACGGTGGTCTCGCCGGACAAGGCCGACGCCGTCTTCGAGACGGAAGGCGGACCTTGGTTGATCTCCTCGACCCCTCCGGGCAGCACACCTCGGCAGGTCGTGGTCCAAGGTCTGCCGGAAGACGGGAACAGGACGGACCACCGGTTGCTCGGGTGGGCTTGACGATCACCTGCCCACAGAGTCCGGCCGGCACCAAGCTGACGATGGCCGCTTGCGACGACGACACTGCGCAGAAGTTCTCCTTCCCTGGCGCATTCCTTGTGATCAACGACCGTTGCGCGGGCATGAACGGCAGCTCGTTCGAGCTGCAGACCTGCACCGGCGGCCCCTTCGGACGGTCTGGGCCTGATGGGCCGGCAAGTTGCTCATCAGCCAGGGCCACTCGGTCACCTTGCACGCCCGCAACACCCACCCGGGCCGAGGACGCCCGTGCGGCCCTGCCCGGCGCCCACGACGTCGTGATGTCGATGCGGTCTCGAGTTGATGCTGGGGCCGTCGTGATCAACGAGATGATGTGGGGAAATCGTGTCTGCCTGAACTGCGACAGGTCGAGGGCAGCGGGTGTTGCCGGAGCGGCCGCTGTGAGGACGCGGAACGTGAAGGCCGTTGATCCAAGCGGGTGAAGAACGACCCTCGGCGCGCATCGGGGCGCCCAGGATCGTCTTCCGGGTATGAGCTTCACCCATCCAGGAAGCGCTCAAGAGGAAGGGCGGCGGCGCCGCGGGTAGCGGCCTCCGGGCCGAGGCTGCACAAGTCGATGGACGTGGTGGCGAAGCAGCGCTTGAGTGAGTGAAGTCGGGCTGCGTCGCGGATGACGTCGAGGTTGCGCCGGCCGAGGAGTAAGCCGGCCCAGCCGCCGAGGATGATGCGGGAGGGGTTGAGCAGGTTGATCAGTCCGCCGATGCCGGCACCGAGGTACCGGCAGGTTTCCGCCAGTACTCCGGTTCCCTGGTCGTCGTGCGTGATGGCGGCGAGGGCGGATTCCTGGTCGGCGTCTTCTGCGATGACCCCGCCCGCTTCGCGGAAGCGATCGAGGATCGCCCCGGCGCCGACGTAGGCTTCGAGGCAGCCCTTGCTGCCACACCGGCAGGTGCGTCCGCCGGCGACGAGCACTGTGTGTCCGAATTCCCCCGCGGTCGCCGCGGCGCTGCAGACGTCGGAAATGATGCCGGCTCCCACGCTGGAGTCGAGCAATGCGACCACCGCGCTGGGTGTTTCCCGGCCGCCGCCGAACGCCGGCTCGGCTCGCCACACGGCGTGGGCGCGATTGTCGAAGTGCAACGACAGGTCGGTACCGCCGCGCAGCAGCCGCTCGAGCGGAACCATATTCCAGCCGAAGGCCTGCGAGTCGACCGTCACTTCGGGGGTGTGCCGCACCGTACCGGGTACTCCCACGCCGACTCCGATGATGGTGTTCGATGGAACGGCACTCTCGGCCAGTACGCTGAGCAAGCCCGCGAGAACCTGTGAGGCGACCGCTTCCGGGCGGTGCCGGCGGGGATCGATGGGGTAGTCGGCTCTGGCGAGCCGGGTCATGGACAGGTCGAACAACCCGACCCGGAGCTTCGTTTCACCGACGTCCACACCGACCACGTGACCGTAGCCAGGAGCGATGCGCAACAGCATCCGGGGGCGGCCGCCGTCGGACTCGATCGAGCCGACCTCGATGACCAGGCCTTCGTCGACCAGCTCGCGCACCACTTTGCCGACCGATGCCGCGCTCAATCCGGTGGCCGTGGCCAGCGCGTGCCGGCTGGCAGGAGCACGGAAGTACAGCGAGCGCAGCAGCAGTGAACGGTTGCCTCGACCGAGGGTGCCCACTGTGCTCGGTCGGCGCTGCGTCATGGCTCGTGTTCTCCCGGTGACACTTCTTCCATGGCGTGAACAAAGAGGGTTCACGTCCTTGACTCTTCTTGGTCACACGAGTTAAATCAAGGCGCGAATTAAGCTGTGTCCTGAGTCACAGAGCTCCCCGTGGCTCGCCCGCGCACCCCCCGAGGACTTCAGATGCGAATGAGAACCACCGCGTCAGCGCTCGTCCTGGCGCTGGCCGCCGCCACTACCGCCGCGTGCGGTGGCGGCGACTCGACGTCGGCCGACGGCCCCAAGGAACTCACCTACTGGGCCTCCAACCAGGGCACGAGCCTCGACAACGACAAAGCGGTCCTGCAGCCCGAGCTCGACAAGTTCGAGAAGGCCACCGGCGTCAAGGTCAAGCTCGAGGTCGTTCCGTGGTCGGATCTGCTCAACCGGATCCTGGCCGCGACGACTTCGGGCCAGGGGCCCGATGTCCTCAACATCGGCAACACGTGGTCGGCGTCGCTCCAGGCGACCGGTGCGTTCCTGCCGTTCGACGATGCCACCCTCGACAAGGTGGGCGGCAAGTCCCGGTTCCTCGGGCCGTCGCTGGCCGCGACCGGTGCGAACGGCCAGCCCCCGGTGGGAGTCCCGCTCTACGGGCAGGCCTACGGCCTCTACTACAACAAGAAGCTGTTCCAGGAGGCCGGTATCACCGCGCCCCCGGCGACGTGGGAAGAGCTCGTCGCGGACGGCAAGAAGCTCACCGACCCGCAGAAGGGGCAGTGGGGGCTGTCGCTGCAGGCGGGCCAGGTGACCGAGAACAGCCACCACGCCGCGATCCTCGGCGCTCAGCACGGGGCGAACTTCTTCTCCCAGGACGGCAAGCCGCAGCTGGCGTCGGATCCGGCGGTCGCGGCCGTCCAGCAGTACGTCGACCTCATGCAGAAGGACAAGATCGTCAACCCGTCGAACGCGGAGTACGCCGACACCGCGAAGTCCCTCAAGGACCTGGCGGACGGCAAAGCCGCGATGTTCATGAACCAGGCGTCGGCCGGTTCGTTCAAGAACATCGGGGCGGACCTGGCCAACATCGGCGTCGCGCCGATCCCGCTGCCGGCCAGCCCGCCCGCGAACGGCCGGAAGGTCACCAGCTTCGTCGCGGGCATCAACATGGCGGTCTTCAAGTCCGCCAAGAACCCCCAAGCCGCTCTGGACTTCGTGAAGTTCATGGTGTCGGCACCCGAGCAGGCACAGCTGAACAAGACCTACGGGTCGCTGCCCACCGTTCAGGACGCCTACGGTGACCCGGCGTTCCAGACCGCTGACGTCAAGGTGTTCCAAGCCGTCCTGAGCACCAGCGCCGAACCCATGCCGCAGGTCCCCCAGGAGTCGCAGTTCGAGACGCTGATCGGCACCGCCATGAAGACGATGTTCGCCGACGTCGCGGCGGGCCGGACGGTCGAGGCCGGCAAGATCAAGGATCAGCTGGCGCAAGCCGACCAGCAGATCGCGGCCGGGAGCTAACCCGAAATGACGACCGCTGTGCGGGGGGCTCCGGCCGCGAAGGCGGCCGGAGCCCCCCGGCCCGGAAGCCCGCGGCGCAAACGCCGCCGGCCGGCCCTCCCGTACCTCCTGCTGTTGCCCGCTCTGCTGCTCGAACTGCTCATCCACGTCGTCCCGATGCTCGTCGGCGTCGTGATGAGCTTCGTCAAGCTGACCCAGTACTACATCCGCAACTGGTCGGCGGCCCCGGGCGCCGGGCTCGACAACTACAAGTTCGTCCTCGACTTCGACACCGCCACAGGCAAGGCGCTGGCGCACTCGTTCGGGATCACCGTCGAGTACACGGTGCTGTCGGTGGGGCTCTGCTGGCTCTTCGGCACGTCCGCCGCGGTCTTGATGCAGCGCAGCTTCCGCGGGCGTGGGCTGCTGCGGACGTTGTTCCTGGTTCCGTACGCGCTGCCGATGTACGCCGCCGTCATCACCTGGTCGTTCATGTTCCAACGCGACACCGGCCTGGTGAACAGCCTGCTCGGCACCCACTCGTTCTGGTTGATCGGGGACAACAGCTTCTGGTCGCTCGTCACCGTTTCGGTGTGGCGGAACTGGCCGTTCGCCTTCCTCATCGTCATGGCGGGCCTGCAGAACATCCCGGGCGAGCTCTACGAAGCGGCCTCGATCGACGGCGCCGGTTGGTGGACCCAGTTCCGGGCGATCACCCAGCCCATGCTGCGGCCGGTCAACCAGGTGCTGATGCTGGTGCTGTTCCTGTGGACGTTCAACGACTTCAACACCCCGTACGTCCTGTTCGGGAAGTCCGCTCCGCGTGAGGCGTCGCTGATCTCCATCCACATCTACCAAAGTTCGTTCGTGACCTGGAACTTCGGGCTCGGCTCCGCCATGTCGGTGCTGTTGCTGCTGTTCCTGATGCTGGTCAGCGCCGCGTACCTCGCGTTGACCGCCCGCCGGAGGAGGACGGCCAGTGTCTGAGCCCCGTTGGGTCCCCTGGGCCCGCCGCTTCGTCCTCGGCTTCCTCGCGCTGTTCACCCTGCTGCCGCTGTACGTGATGGTCTCCACGTCGCTGAAGCCCCTCGGCGACGTTCAGGGAGTGTGGCAGTGGATCCCGACGACGTTGACGATCCAGCCGTTCCTCGACATCTGGAAGACCATCCCGCTGGCCAAGTACTTCCTGAACAGCTTGGTCATCTCCGGCGCGGCCACCGTCTGCTCGGTCCTGATCGCGATCTTCGCGGCCTACGCCATCAACCGGTACAAGTTCCGCGGCCGGAACTTCTTCGCCATGACCGTCCTGTCGACCCAGATGTTCCCCGGCATCCTGTTCCTGCTGCCGCTGTTCCTGATCTTCGTCAGCATCGGCAACACCACCGGCATCGTCCTGTACGGTTCCCGCCTCGGCCTGACCCTGACCTACCTGACCTTCTCGCTGCCGTTCGCGATCTGGATGCTCGCCGGTTACTTCGACTCCATCCCGAAGGAGCTCGACGAAGCCGCGATGGTCGACGGCAACGGACCGGTGGGAGCGCTGATCCGCGTCGTCATCCCCGCCGCGGTCCCCGGCATCGTCGCCGTGTCGATCTACTCCTTCATGACGGCCTGGGGCGAGGTGCTGTTCGCCTCTGTCATGACCGATTCGGACACCAGGACACTCGCCGTCGGCCTGCAGGAGTACTCCACCCAGGTGCAGGTGTACTGGAACCAGGTCATGGCCGCCAGCCTGATCGTCTCGGTCCCGATCGTCGCCGGATTCCTCCTCTTCCAGCGCTACCTGGTCTCCGGGCTCACCGCCGGCGCCGTCAAGTAACCCCCACGCCCACCCACTTCCTAGGTGAGGTCCTGCCTTGAAGCTTTCTCTGCCCGCGGAGTTCCTCTGGGGTGCGGCCACCGCCGCGTACCAGGTCGAGGGTGCCGTCGACGTCGACGGCCGCCTGCCGTCCATCTGGGACGACTTCTGCCGGGTACCCGGTGCCATCGACAACGGCGACACCGGTGACGTCGTGTGCGACCACTACCGGCGCTGGCCCGAAGACCTGGCGATCATGAAGCAGCTGGGTCTCGACGCTTACCGCTTCTCCATCGCCTGGCCCCGGGTGATCCCGACCGGCCGCGGCAAGGTGAATCCCCGGGGCCTCGACCACTACGACCGCTTCGTCGACGCCTTGTGCGAAGCCGGGATCCGCCCGTTCGTCACCCTGTACCACTGGGACCTGCCTTCGGCGCTGCAGGCCGCGGGCGGGTGGCCCGAGCGGGACACCGCCTACGCCTACGCGGAGTACGCCGCGGTCGTCGCCGCCCGGCTCGGCGACCGGGTGCGGGACTGGAGCACCATCAACGAACCGCTGTGTGCCGCCTGGCTCGGTTACCTCGAGGGCCGGTTCGCCCCCGGTGTCAAGGACCTGAAGCAGGCTGTGGCTGCCTCGCACCACCTGCTGCTCGCCCACGGGTTGGGTGTTCAAGCGATCCGCGCGCACGCCGGCCGTCCCGCGAACATCGGCCTGGTCTGCAACCTGTCGGGGATCGAAGCCGCCTCGGACCGCGACGAGGATGTCGCCGCGGCGCGGCGGATGGACGGGCACGTCAACCGGTGGTGGCTCGACCCGGCCAACGGGCGCGGCTACCCGGCCGACATGCTCGAGGTCTACGGTGTCGAGCCGCCCGTGGTCGGCAACGACCTCGACGTCATCGCGGCACGCACGGACTACCACGGCCTCAACTACTATTTCCGCCAGATCGTCGAGGACGATCCCACCGGCCCCGCGCCCTTCGCCAGGCAGGTGCCGGCGGAGGGCGCGGGTACCACCGCCATGGGCTGGGAAATCCACGGTCAGGGGCTGGCCGACCTGATTCACCGGCTGCACGACGACTACGGCGCGCAGGCCATTTACATCACCGAGAACGGCGCCGCGTTCGACGACAAGGTCGCGGAGGACGGCTCCGTGCCGGACGACGACCGCATCGCCTACTTCGAGGAGCACCTCACGGCGGTCGCGTCGGCCGCCCAGGCGGGTGCGCCGGTCAAGGGATACTTCGCGTGGTCCCTGCTGGACAACTTCGAGTGGGACAACGGCCTCGACAAGCGGTTCGGCCTCGTCCGTGTCGACTACGGCACCCAGCTCCGCACCGTCAAAGCCAGCGGCCACTACTACGCGGACCTCATTCGTGAGCACCGCGGCCGGGCCTGATCTCACCACTCGCCGGCTTCGCCCCCAGGGCCCTTGGCCCGCTTGACGCGGTATGGAGGTGCGGGTCGCGCGAACCTGGTGTCGTTGGTGCGCTGGTGGTGGACGGCCGTTGCCCCTATCTGGCGGGCCTCGGCGACCCCAGCCGCAGCGCGACGCCGTCGGTGCTCTCGGCCTTGGGTTCGAGGGTGAGGTGGGGGACGCCGGCAGCGCCCGGCCAAGGGCGGCCGACCGTGGTGTCCCGGGCGAAGGCAACCACGCGCGGCTGCCGATCCAGTCCGGCCTCCTCCGCTCGATTGCGCGTGGAGGAGCAGGGCCAGGGGAGGGGCGCGAGGTATCCGGTGCTGCCGACCTGCTGCCCGAGTTGCCCGCGGACCGGCCGCGTCGAGCGTAGGAGGGGGCTCGACGCGGCCGGTTACTGGCGGAACCGACCACAGTGGACGGTGACCTCGACGCTGGCCGCGGCCGTTCCCCCGGAGCCGATCTGACCGACTCCCCACGTCGTCGCCTGCGGGTGTCGCAAGCCGGTCGCGGCGTTTTGCGTGCCCCTGGCCACACGAACTCACCACCGCCGGCCAGCGGCACGGCCCGTCGCCACCGCGGAGTGCGTGCGCGGGACTCACCGTCGCGGGTCGCCGGCGCCGTCGTCCGGGATCTGAGCACCGCACGGTAGCGGCAACTGAGCAAACAGCCGAAGCGATAATTCCTAAGCTCGACGTGGCCCCGGTTTCGGGAGCGGCGGCCTTGACGGTGCCGTTCGGCGACGCGCTGCCGGACCTGCATCTGCTGCGGCTGACCCTGACCGATGGCCGCGGCACGGTGCTGTCGGAGAACACGTACTGGCGCTACCGCAGCGACAGCGCGATGCGGGCCCTCAACCAGCTCCCGGGCGCGCGCCTGACGACCTCCCTGCGCCCGGACGGCGACGCGTACACGGCCACGATCCGCAACGACGGCCACACGGTAGCGGCGATGATCCGCCTGTCGCTGCGGGAGCACAACGGGACCGACCGGGTGTTGCCGACGCGGTACGGCGACAACTACTTCTGGCTCCTGCCAGGGGAGAGCCGCACGGTCCGGGTCGAGCCGCGGCGGCGCGTGCCGGGGCCCGGCCGCAGGTGGAGGCCTACAACGTCGCGGCCAAGGTGGCAGGATGAGGCTGGTTGGAGGCATTCGTGCCGTAAGCCGCGTCGCGCTCTTTCGCTCGCAGTCAGGTGTTCGGCTGCTCAGGGATGCCTGGTCGAGCTGCGGGGGATGAGAGTGGGGGCTGCGACGACGGTGCGAGGTGGTTCGTCGCGGGTGGCCTCGGAGAGCAGGTCGAGGGCGCCGGTGGCGATCTGGGCGAAGGGCACGCGGACCGTGGTGAGCGGGACGGGCAGGCGGCTGACGATGGGGATGTCGTTGTAGCCCACCACGGAGAGGTTGTCGGGGATGCGCAGGCCGAGTGCGTGGGCGGCGGCCATGACGCCGATCGCGGTGTTGTCGTTGACGGCGAAGATCGCGGTCGGGCGGTCGGCACGGTCCAGGAGCTTCCGGCCGGCGCTCTCGCCGGACTCGATGGAGAACGAGTTGCCGGCGATGAGCGAGTCGTCGATGCCGAGGCCGGCCTGGGTGAGGGCGTGCCGGTAGCCGGCGAGGCGGTCGCGGGCGCTGGAGGCGTAGCCGGGGCCGCCGACGAGCCCGATGCGGCGGTGACCGAGGTCGAGCAGGTGGCGGACGGCCAGCTCCGCACCGAGCCGGTCGTCGCCGATCGAGGCGGGGCCGGTGCCGTCGGTGCGCAGAGCGAGAGCGTGGGGCACACCTCGTGCGGTGGGGGTGCCGAGACGGGCGGTGGTGAGCACGAGCCCGTCGACGCGGCGGCGCACGAGGGTCTGCACCGCGACTTCTTCGGTGCCGGGGTCGTCGCCGGTGGTGGCGACGACGGCGAACAGGCCGCGGGCCGTGGTCGCGGTGACGATCTCTTCGTAGAGCATCGCCATGACGGTGTCGGTGAGGCGGGGGACGATGACGCCGACGGTGTTGGTGCCTGAGCGGCGCATGCCGGAGGCGAGGGGGTCGCGGACGTAGCCGAGCTCGGCGGCGACCTGCCGGACCCGCTGGGCGGTGGGGCTGCTCGAGTGGGGGAGTCGTTCGTCGAGCACGCGGGAGACCGTGGACTTGCTGACCCCGGCGGCCCGGGCGACGTCGATGATGGTCACCACGCGGTCGAGCGTACTGGGACGCGGACTTTTTCCGGACGGGGTGTTGACGTCGGCGGGCATGTGAGTCATCGTACGGGAACGTTCCCGCAACCGTTCCCACAACGGCGGGATCACATCGGACGTCTCCGTGAGAAGGGCCAACGAATGTCTCTGGATCTGCGTGGGCTGGTGCCCGCCCCCGTCACGCCGTTCACGCCGGATGGCGAGGTCGACCACGCCGCGCTCGCCCGGTACGGCAAGTGGCTCGCCGGGTTCGACGGCGTCAAGGGCCTGGTCGGCCTCGGTCACGCCGGGGAGGGCACCTTCCTGACCCAGGCCGAGCAGGTCGCCACGATCCGCACGCTGGTCGAGGCCGTGAACGGCACGGTGCCGATCATCGCGGGCATCACCGGCGAGGGCACCGCGGTCGCGGCCGAGGAAGCCGTCCGCGCCGTGGACGCCGGTGCCGCGGCCGGGCTGGTCTACCCGTCGCACGGCTGGCTGCGGTTCGGCTTCCAGGCCGGCGCCCCGCAGGAGCGGTACCGGGTGATCCACGAGACCTCGGGGCTGCCGCTGATCCTGTTCCAGTACCCCGACGTCACCAAGGCCAGCTACGACCTGCCCACCCAGCTGGAGATCGCCGCCCAGCCCGGCGTGTTCGCCACCAAGAACGGCGTGCGCAACATGCGCCGCTGGGACACCGAGATTCCCGTCCTGCGCGCCGAGCACCCCGACCTGCAGATCCTCACCTGCCACGACGAGTACCTGCTGCACACCATGTTCGACGTCGACGGCGCCCTGGTCGGCTACGGCGGCCTGGCCCCCGAGCCGCTGCTCGAGCTCATCGCGGCCGGCAAGGCCCGCGACTACGCCGCCGCCCGTGCGGTGCACGACCGGCTGCTGCCGGTGACCAAGGCCGTGTACCACCGCGGCTCGCACATGGAGGGCACGGTCGCGCTCAAGCTCGGGCTCAAGGCCCGCGGCATCCTGCCGTCCGCGACCGTGCGCTCGCCGCTGATCGACCTGTCCGCCGAGGCCGAGGAGGAGATCGTCCTCGCCCTCAAGAGCGCCGAGCTGCTCTGATCGCGCTCCGCGGCGGCTCCACCTCCGAGGGGGGCGGTGGAGCCGCGCGGCCTGCCGGGCCGGCTTTCCGCCGCGGCCCGGGACCGATCCGGCGGCGGCACCCGTTGCCGCCGCCGGATCCGCTCGCCGGCGCGGTCGCGCCGGCTCGGTGACAATGCAGTCTTCGCTGACTCCGCACCGCCGCGGAGGGCAAGGAACAGTCCCATGACCACTTACGCAGCCGGCGGGCCGACCGCCACCACCGGCGCCGCCCTCGTCGCCCGCCTCGAACGGCTCCCGGTCACCCGGCGCCTCCTGCTGATCCGCGTCGTCATCGGATCCGCCACCTTCTTCGACGCCTACACCGTTCTCGTCATCGCGTTCGCGATGCCCCAGCTGGTCACCGAGTGGAACCTCGACGCCACGCAGGTCGGCCTGATCCTCTCCGCCGGCTACGTCGGGCAGCTGCTCGGCGCGATCACGTTCGGGTGGGTCGCCGAACGCTTCGGCCGGACGAACACGCTGCTGATCACCATCGCGCTGTTCGTCGCGATGGACATCGCCTGCCTGTTCGCCTGGAACGGCCCGTCGATGATGCTCTTCCGGTTCCTGCAGGGAATCGGCACCGGCGGCGAAGTCCCGGTCGCGAGCGCCTACATCAACGAGTTCATCGGGGCTCGCAAGCGCGGCCGGTTCTTCCTGCTCTACGAGGTCATCTTCCCGGCGGGCCTGATGTTCGCCGGCATCGCCGGCTACTTCCTGGTCCCCGAATTCGGCTGGCGCGCCCTGTTCGTCGTCGGGATCATCCCCGCCGTCCTCACCATCCCGCTGCGGGCCCTCATGCCCGAGTCACCGCGCTGGCTCGCCGCCAAGGGGAAGGTCGAGCAGGCCGACAAGGTCGTCACCATGCTCGAAACCGAGGCCGTCAAGCGAGGCCACGTCCTCACCGAACCCGTGCTGCGCCCGGTCGATCCCCGAGCCAATGCACGGTCGGATTGGCGCGAACTCTTCAAAGGCGTCTACCGCAAGCGGACGCTGATGATCTGGGTGCTGTGGGCGACGGTCTACCTGGTCAACAACGGCCTGGTCACCTGGCTGCCGACGCTCTACAAGCAGGTCTTCCACCTGCCGCTGCGGACCAGCCTCGCCTACGGCTGGCTCACCTCCGGCGTCGGTGTCGCCGCCTCGGTCGTCTGTGCGCTGCTCATCGACAAGATCGGCCGCAAACGCTGGTACTCCGCCGCTTTCCTGCTGGCGGTTCTCCCGCTGATCGCGTTGACCGCCGCAGGCGCCACCACTGCCGCCCAGGTCCTCGTGCTGGCCACCCTCGCCTACGCGATCCTGCAGACGATCTCCTTCTCGCTCTACCTGTATTCCGCGGAGCTCTACCCCACCCGGCTGCGCGCGATCGGCACCGGGTTCGGCAGCGCGTGGCTGCGCGCGGGGTCGTCGATCGGCCCGCTGCTCGTGGGCTGGATCGTCGCCGACCTCGGTATCCGGTACGTGTTCTCCGCCTTCGCCGCGGTCGCGCTGATCGGCGGGATCGTGACGATCCTCTTCGCGATCGAGACGAAGGGCAGGGTCCTGGAGGAGCTCTCCCCGTGACAGCAGGGGTGCTCGGAAGTCGGCGCAGCACCTGAGCCACCGCACCGACAGCTCCGGAGGCAGCCTCGCCCGGTCGGCGAGGCTGCCTCGCCCGAGACCGACGTCGACGAAGAGTGCGAGACGTCGTAGATCTGCACCGGCGCAGCGACTTCGGTCACCATCGTCCCGACCACCCGAGGCGCTTCCCATGCTTGCCGGCTCGGCACCGGCGACCTCAGCCGGCCCCGCACGACGGCGTGGCCGGCTCGTCAAACCGGCGCCAGCGAGCGCACGCTGTCCCGGCTGTTCCGCCCCGCGGTGGCGAACCACGACCCGCGTGTTCCACGCGATGATCCAGCTCGCGGCCGCCATGGCGGGAAGCCGGCGCGCCCCAGGGACCGATGCTGCCGGCCGAGCGCGGATCGGGGTTCGCCGTCCAGGACCCTACTTCCGGTTCAGCAATTCACGAGCCAGCGCGAGTGCCGCAGTAGCCCGTTCCTCCGCTGTTCCGCCGAGCTGCGCGCCGCGCGATTCGGCCATCACCAGGGTGCTGAGGGCGAGCCGGGCGCGCATGCGGCCGTCGATGTCGGTGCCCGGGCCGAGTGATCGCGTGAGGGCGTCGAGGTGGTGGAGCAGCTCGGCCGCCGCCGGGAGGCCGGCGAGGGCGTGCTCGTTCACCCGGGCGCACACGAGCAACGCGCCGTGCTCGCCCCGGATGAGCGCGGCGAACCGGTCCAGGGCCTCGCTGCGCCGGCGCCAGGGGGCCGGCGCCGGCTGCAGGGACTCCGCGAGCTCGGCCAGCTCCGGCAGGACCTGGCCGTACGAGCTCGTCAACACGTCTTCCTTGCTGCGGAAGTGGTGGTAGACCGCCGGGCGGGTGATGGCGAGCCGGTCCGCGACCTCGGCCAGCGTGGTTCGCTCGTACCCCTGCGTCGTGAACATCTCCAGGGCGGTGGCGCGGATGCGCTCGCGGGTGTCGGTACGCCGGCCGTCGGCGCGTTCGCTCATGCCGTCAGCATCCCACCCAGCCAACTGACTTACACGTAAGTCAGGTATCTTCGGCAGCATGGGATCCGATCAAGACGTCGTCCACGAAGGACTGTCCGGCCGCCGGGTGCTCGTGACCGGCGGCAGCCGGGGACTGGGAGCGGCGATCGTCCGGCGCTTCGCGGCCGCCGGCGCCACCGTCCTGGCCTCCGCCCGCACACCGCCGGAGCCGGGCGAACTGCCCGCGACGTTCTTCGCGGCCGACCTCGCCACCGCCGAAGGGGCCGCGGACCTGGCCCGCCGGGTGCTCGACACCGCGGGCGGCGTCGACGTCCTGGTCGACAACGCCGGCAGCGCCTCGCCGCCGGCGGACACCCTCGTCCGCACCGACGAGAGCTGGGAGACCGACCTGGCGCTCAACCTGCTGGGCGCGGTCCGGCTCGACCGGCACCTCGTGCCCGGGATGGTCGAACGCGGGCGCGGTGTGGTCGTCCACGTCTCGTCGATCGCGAGCCGGTTGCCGCAGCCCGGCCAGGTCGCCTACGCGGCGGCGAAAGCCGCGCTCAACACCTACAGCCGTGCCCTGGCCACCGAACTCGGCCCGAGCGGCGTGCGGGTGGTCAACGTGCAGCCCGGCTTCATTCCCACGCCGGGGGCGATCGCCCACCACCGCGAGATCGCCCAGAGCCGCGGCGTCAGCCTCGAGCAGGCCCAGCGGGACCTGGCCACCAGCCTCAACGTCCCCATGGCCCGGCCCGGCTCACCGGAAGACGCGGCCGAACTCGTCGCGTTCCTCGCCTCGGACCGCGCCCGCTGGCTGACTGGCGCGCAGTACCGGGTGGACGGCGGCATCCTGCCCGTCGTCTGAGCATCGCGCCCCCCGGATGCCGTCCAAGACGACGTCGACGACGGACCGGGGCATCTCGGCTGACCGGGAACGACGCCGAAGCGGGGCCCGCCCTCGGCGACGAGAAACCTGGAAACCACGCCGGCGGCCCCCCAGCGTTCGGGGGCAGCCGCAAGACCGATTTCAGCAGCTGGACATATTCGGTCCTGACGAGGCGGATGCCGCCTCGTCAAACTTTGTCTTTCGGTCTCGCGGTCTTTGCCGCAGGTCACATCGTTGTTGCGCTCGACTCGGACTTCGGTGCCCGGCGGGCCTTCCAGGCGCCACAGCGCAACACGCCCCGCTTCATGGAGGCATGGGCGGGCAACGGTCCCAGCGGCGTTGCCTGGTACGCCTCCGGAACGGGCACCGCGTTCACTTGGGGGATCAACAAGTGGATCAAGGTGGACTCCGGAACCTGTGGTGCCTATCGTTGGAGCGACGGCAGCCGGTCCATCACCTGCATCACCATCAAGGCCTGACCGCCAGCACGCCGAACCGCGTCAGGTCTGATTGACCTGCGGCCAGCATGGTCGGCATGCGTATAGGAGTGCGAAGGCGAGCGCCTACGCGCCAAGCCCCACATCGACGATAGCGGTGTAAGGTAGTCAAGTTTGTAGGAAGTCTAATGCGTCACGGTGAGCAGGAGGCAGAAGGTGCTGTGGCCTCTTCGCTGGAGGAGTGCCCGCTCGGCCATTGCAACCGGTAATCGCCTCCAACGGCGAGGAGACACCGATGGTGCGCTGCGGGCTTTTCGCCGCGCCATGGACTCAGGCGATCGTGATGGTGCGCCTGCCGGCGCCTGGTGGACCGCCACCTTGTTGCATCGCTCGGGCAATGACAGCGACGCTTGCGCGTTCTACGAGCTTGCCATCGAGTCCGGACACCCAGCTTGGTCATTGAGAGCAGCGCTAAATCTGGCGATGCTCCAGGAAGAGATCGGCAACGCCGGAGAAGCCCGCAAGCTGTACGAGTGGGCGGTTAACCACGGAGATCCGACGTGCAGTGACGGCACAGACATCTTTGTCCTCCGTGCCGCAACCAAGCTGGAGGTGCTGCTGAGTCGCCAGGGCAAGGATGCGGAGGCTCGCGTGGTCTACGACCGGGTGACAAAGGGAGTGCGGGAACAACAAGCCCGGTTCGCGATAAGCCGAGCGACCGAACTGCGGGCACGCGGCGACGTCCAGGGTGCAGCCGCCTCGCTTCGCGAGGCGATCGACCTCAAGGTTCCCACCTTGTCTAAGCGGGCAGCAGAGATGCTGTCAAGGCTTCAGACGCCGTAGCGGGCGAGTATATTGGAGCGAATTTCCCTGTTCGCTAGAACTTGTTGGGTGCCGGCTCGTTTGAAGGACGTGCCCTTGCTTAAGGACGCAACTTCCAGTGCAATCAGGTTCAACGCTGCCACCACCGCGGTTTCGCGTACGGCAGCGTCGGTGATGTTGTAGACGTCCGCGTCGTCGCCGGCAAGGTACGCCGTTACGCCTCCGACCGCGGCACGGCGCATGGCCGTCCGATTCTTCGTTCGCCGCTCGACACTTTGGCCAGGTTCCTCCCTGGCGTCCTCTCATGCCACTGAGCGCAATTGTTGCCAGCCCTACCTGAACTGAACCGACCAGACCGCTACAGCCGAGGGCAGGACCAGCGCAGACCGACCTGCCTCGCCTGGTGACCGTCAAGCAGTTCCCAATTGGCCCGGCTCGTGGCGCACGCTTCGAACGACCGGATCGTATGGTGGTGAGCTGAATGCAGATCGCAGGCGTGTACAAGCGGTGCGGCTGTCGAGGCGGTGCCGGGCGGCCGCCGAACAGCCGATGTCCGCAGCTGTGGAAGCGAGGACACGGCAGCTGGTACTTCCGGATCGAAATGCCACCAGCCCCCTGACGGACGCCGACGACAACTCCGCCGCGGCGGTTCGGCTCGCATAGGTAGCCGCGCGGGCAAGCCCGCGGCTACCTATGCGACCCCGGCGGACATGATCCCCGCCGGCTACGGTCACCACCGCGCAGTGACTGCAGCTATGGCTGGACATCCGGGTGGGGCGGGCGAGGCGATGCTGCGCGGCTACCACCAGCACATCCGCGCCTACTTGATCTCCTACCTGGGCGGCCGCCTGCTCAACGAGCTGACTGGCGCCCACGTCCAGGCGATGTTCAGGCCGATCTCGACCGCGAGGATGAGGCCGGCGGCGACGGTGACCGCTGGAGCGGCTCGCGCGGACGACCTCGCGGATCGTGGCGAGCGGCACCATGCGGAGACTGGTGACCAGCAGGACACCGGCGAGGGCGGCGAGGGGGATCCGGGAGACGAGCCCGGTGGCGGCGTAGATGACCGCGAGGATCACCAGGGCGTGCGCGCCCCTGAACGGACGTTGACTGCTGTGCGGGCGATCGCGCCGGTCGCGGGCATTCCGCCGAACAGGCCACTGACGATCGAGGCCACGCCCTGGCCGACGAGCTCGCGGTCCGGGCGGGTGGGCCCGACCGGCGGGCCGCCGCGGGTCATCGTCGCCGCCACCCGGGGCGGACAGCAGGGATTCGATGGCCGCCAGTGCGGCCACCGCGACGATCGCTCCGGCGAGGTCGTGGGCCACGCCGAAGCTGAAGTGCGGCAGCGCGGGGGTCAAGCTGCTGGGCAGATTCCCGATGCGGGGCACGGGAGCGTGCGTGACCTCGGTGGCAACGGTCGCCACGGCCGCCGCCACCAGTGAGGCCGGGATCCCGCGGTGCAGCTTCGGGAGGAGCACGGTCACCACCACGGTGGCGACCGCCGCCACCGTCCAGGCCGTCACGCCGCCGTCGGCCGCCGTGAGCGCGGCGCCCGCGCCCAGCAGCGGGTTCCGGCCCGCCGGCGCGGTGGTCCCGACGGCCGCGGGGATCTGCTGGAGGAAGGTGATGCAGGCGATGCCGAGCGTGAAGCCCTCGGCGACCGGCCAGGGCAGGTAACCGACCAGCCTGCCCAGCCGCGCCGAGCACGACCACGCCGCCGAGGATCGAGACCAGCGCCACCGACGACGTCCCGTGGACGGCCACGATCGGTGCCAGGACGACGGCCATGGCCCCGGTCGGGCCGGAGACCTGGACCGGTGAGCCGCCGAACACCGCGGCCACGATCCCGGCCACCACGGCGGTGATGAGCCCGGCCGCGGCGCCGGCGCCCGAGCTGATGCCGAAGGCCAGCGCGAGGGGCAGGGCCACCACCCCGACGGTGAGGCCGGCGAGCAGATCCGCGCGCAGCACCGGCGCGCAGGTCGTAGTCGGCCCGGCCGGAGAGCGGCTCCCGGGCGGCCGCGAGGCGGGTCACGCCCGGGCCGTGATCGCGTCGAGGAGGCGAGGTGCTGGGACAGGTGCGACGCTTCGCAGTCGGTCACTTCCAGCAGCCGGGTGACCGGGGGCCTTCCCCGCCGGCCGCGGCCAGCACCTCGAGCACCTGGATCCGGATCGGGTGGGCCAGGGACTTGAAGAGATCGGCTTCGATCCGCTGCAGCGGCTCGGTCGTGCGGGCTCGGGCGGGCATCGGCACCGTGTCCGCGTCGGACGTGATCCCGGATGTCACCTCGCCGGCGTAGCGATGGCTGAGGCCGTCGGTCAGTCGATGCCTTCGATGATGCGGAAGTCGCGCTCGAAGCCGTCGGGGAGGGCTGTCAGGGCCTTCTGGTAAGCCTCGCTCTCGTATGCCGCGACGGCCTGTTCGAAGCTGTCGAACTCGATCAGGACGACGCGTTGCGCGATTCCGGCTTCGTGGGCGACGACTCGGCCGTCACGGGCCAGGACCCGCCCGCCCCCGGCTTGGACGGCCGGACGGGCCGACTTGTTGTAGGCAGTCAGCCTCTCCGGGTCGGAAATGGCGGGGTAGACGCTGACCCAGTAGCCCTTGGCCATGGAGACCTCCTGTGTTCGGCCGGACACGTCCGACTTCGGATTCGCGGGGTGTTCGGGACGAGATGCATAAAGGATTCATATAAATAATGTATGCTTCACCCATGAGCCGTCAAGACGCCACTCCGGGCGCTTCCGCTGCGATCGGGTCGGCCCTCTACGGGCTGGCCACCAGGGCGGTGAGACGCCTTCCGCGCGATATGAGCATCACGTCCGCCGCCACCCTGGCCACCCTGCACAGGTCCGGCCCGCGACGGATCACCGAGCTGGCCGTGATCGAGGGGGTCACCCAGCCCGCGATGACCGTCCTGGTCCGGGTGATGGAGGAGTCCGGACTGGTCGAGCGGCGAGGCGACGCGTCGGACAAGCGGGTCACGCTGGTGCGTCTGACCGAGGCCGGCGAGTCGTACGTTCGGACCCGGCACCAGGCGGGCGTCGACGCGTTCGCGCGGCTGATCGACGAACTCGCCGACGACGAGGTCGAGGCCCTGGTGGCGGCGCTTCCGGCGCTCGCGCACCTGGCAGAGCTCGAAAGCCAGGACCGAGAAGGGCCGAAGCGGTGACGGAGCGCACCATGGGGCGCTCCGAGGCGCGGCTGCTGGTCCCCGCCCTGATGTTCATCGCCCTGGTCGTGGCGGCGGTCGCCAGCCTCGGGGCGCCGCTGATCACCAGTGTGGCGACCACGTTCCACGTCTCGCTGGACAGCGCGCAGTGGACGCTGACCGTCGCACTGCTGAGCGGCGCCGTCGCCACGCCCGTCCTGGGCCGGCTCGGAGCCGGCCCGCACCGGCGGGCCACGATCCTCGCCACGCTGGCGATCGTCGTCGCCGGCAGTGCGCTCACCGTGCTGCCGCTGCCGTTCGCGTGGCTGCTCATCGGCAGGGCGGCCCAGGGCGTCGGGCTCGGTCTGACGGCGCTGATGATGGGCGTGGCCCGGGACCACCTTCCCGAGGAGCGCGGCACGGCGACGATCGCCCTGATCTCGGTCGTCTCGATCATCGGCGCCGGCGTCGGCTACCCGCTCACCGCACTGCTCGCCGAGATCGGCGGCGTGCGGGCCGCCTACGGCTTCGGTCTGTGCGTCACCGCTGTCGCCTTCCTGACCGCTTGGCGTTCCCTGCCCGCGGCTCCCGAAGGCCGCTCCGCTCACGTGAACGTGGCGGGCGCGCTCACCCTGGCGGGCGGACTGTTCCTCGTCCTGTTCCTGACCGGCCAGAGGAGCCTGTGGAGCCGTCACCTCGCCGTGGCGGTGGTCCTCGCCGTCGCCGCCGTGCTCCTGCTGGGCGTCTGGACCGCCTCCGAGCTGCGCAGCAAGACGCCCCTGGTCGATGTCCGGGCGGTACGGCACCGGGCGGTCGCCGGAGCGAACATCGCCATGTTCGTCGGCGGGAGCGGCATGTACCTCCTGCTCACGCTCATCACGCGGTACGCGCAGACGCCGCACAGCGCCGGCTACGGCTTCGGACTGACAACCTTCGTCGCCGGGCTGGTCCTCGTCCCGTTCTCGGTACTGGGCTTCGTCGCCGGCAAACTCACGCCCCGGGTCCGGACGCTGATCGACGCACCCGTGCTGCTGGCCGGCAGCGCGGTCATCGTCGGCGGCGGGTTCGTCCTCTTCGCCGTGGCCCGGTCGAACGTGGCCGAGCTGCTCGTCGCGATGGGTGTGCTGGGCTTCGGCGTCGGCAGCTTCTCGGCCGCGATGCCCGGCGTCATCCTGGCCGTCACCCCCAAGAGCGAGACATCGAGCGCGATGAGCTTCAACTACGTCGTCCGCAGCGTCGGGTACTCCCTGGGCAGCGCGACCGGCGGCCTGGTCCTGGCCACCGGCACCGGTCAGCTCTTCCCGGACGACCACGCCTACACCACCGCAGCGCTGGTCGGCATCGCCGCGATGGCGGTCACGACGCTGGCCGCCCTCACTCTCGCCCGCCGACGCCCGCCCGAGAGCAACCCCACCGTGGCCACGGTCAGCGTGCCGAAGCGAGACCGGTCGAGCCGATGACCGGCTCGCCGGAGGCCCCGCCGCCTGGCCGGCGCCCGCCTGGTGGGCGCGGAAGAGGCGGTCGAGGTCGCCGCCCGGCGCGTGCTCCGCGACGTCGGCGCCGCGGAAGGCGTCCGCGGTGATCCGACCGGCGCCGGCCGGGCTCCGCTCAGCGGCGGCGCCACGACTCCGTGGCGCCGCGTCGAACAGCGCGGCGTACTCGGGGACGGCGTGCCGTATGCCGCACGACCGCGCGGACGAGCGGCGCCACGGCACCAGGGGCATCGGCGGGGCGCCGAGCCCGGCCCACCGGACGCCCAGGCAGAAAGACGTAGCACCGCCAGACGTACCGTTGCGGCCGAGCGGAGCAACGGACGCTGGGCCACATGGACAGGGCGGCCCGGACGGATCAAGATGTGGGTGGGTGGACGGGATTCGGGTGATGGGATGACGGCGGACGACCGCGGCGTGGCGGCGCGACGGGACCTCACGAGCTACGTGGGGCACGCCGAGGACGAGGACGAGGTGCGGCGCCTGCTGGGCGAGGCCCGCCTGGTCACGCTGACCGGTCCCGGCGGGGTGGGCAAGACCCGGCTCGCCGGCCGGGTCGCCGGCTTGGTGACCCGTGCGTTCCCCGACGGCGTGGTCGTGGCCGGTCTCGCCGAGGTGCGCGACGGCACCATGGTCACCCGCACGCTCGGCGACTGCCTGGGCCTGCACGACACGGCCGCCCGGACCGCCCGCGACACCGTGCTGGCCCACCTGCGCGAGCGGCGGGTGCTGCTGCTGCTGGACAACTGCGAGCACCTCGTCGCCCCCTGCGCCGAGCTGGTCGATGTCCTGCTGCGGCAGTGCCGGAACCTGGTGATCCTGGCGACCAGCCGGTGTTCGCTGGGTGTTGCCGGGGAGCGGGTCATGCCCATCGCGCCCTTGGCGGTGCCGCCGGAGAGTGCCCTGACCGTCGAGGACGCGATCTCGTACGACGCGGTGCGGCTGTTCGTCGACCGGGCGGCCGAGGTGCTGCCGTCGTTCCGGCTCACCGAGGACAACGCGGCCTCCGTGGTGAGCCTGTGCCGGCAGCTGGACGGCCTGCCGCTGGCCGTCGAGCTGGCCGCGGCGCGCATCCGCGTGCTCTCGCCCGGCCAGATCGCCGACCGGATGAGTGACAGCCTCGCACTGCTGACCACCGGTGCGAGATCACTGCCCGAGCGCCACCGCAGCCTGCGGGCCACCATCGAGGGAAGCCATTCCCTGTGCACGGATGTCGAGCGCGCGGTCTGGGAGTGCTGCTCGGTGTTCGCGGGTGCGTTCGACCTGTCCGCCGCCGAGGACGTCTGCGCGGCCCCCGGCCCGGCGGGGCTCGACAGTCTCGCGGTGCTGGATGCCGTGGACGGTCTGGTCGACAAGTCGGTGCTGCTGCGCGTCGAGGGGGCGACCGGGGTTCGCTTCCGGATGCTGGAGGCCCTGCGCGAGTTCGGTCAGGAACGTCTGGCCGGGGCCGGGATCGCCGAGGCGGTCGCCCGGCGGCACCGCGACCACTACGCACGGATGCTCGACCAAGCCGACGCCGAGTGGTTCGGCCCCCGGCGCGACGTCTGGTTCGCCCGCTTGTCCGACCAGCACGCGGACATCCGGGCGGCGCTGTCGTGGTCGCTGCGCGACCCCGGCGAAGCCGAGGTCGTCCTCCGGACGGCGAGCGGCGTCATCGAGTACTGGATGGCCCGGGGCGCCGCGTGGGAGATCCGGGAGTGGCTTGACCGCGCGCTCGCCGTCGCCGCCGAAGACGTCCCGGGCCGGGCGAGGGCAGTGGCCCGCGCGGCTCTCTGTGCCGCCCTGCACGCGGACCTGGACGGGGCCAGGAACCGGCTGAAGCTGGCCGAAAGCACCAGCGACGAAGACGCGGTTCCCTACATCCGCCACGTCCGGGCGTTCGTGGCGTTGCTCGCGGTCGAGCCGCACGCGCTGGAGAACGCCGCCGAAGCCGTGCGGATTTTCGGTGAGCGGGGTGCCACCCGGCAAATGCTGCACCCGATGTTCATCCAGGCGGTGGCCACGGCGTTCCGCGGCGATCTCGCCGGCGCCCGGCGCCTGCTGGAGGAGATGCTGCGGCTGTGCGAATCGGCGATGGACGAGTCCTACCGGTCCATGGCCCTCTTCGGACTGGGCACGGCCGAGATCATCTTCGGCGGCGACCTCGACGTCGGCGAACGCGCGATGCGCGACGCGCTGGAGATCGATCTGCGGGGGCCGGACGTGCTGTCCGCGGCGTACCGGGTGGACGGGCTGGCGTGGGCGTCGGCCAAGCGGGAGGACTGGCCGGCCGCGGCGAGGTTGTTCGGTACGGCGGCGACGTTGTGGGACCGGTGCGGAGCGGAGCCGGACATCGCCGTGTCGCTGGCCCACCGGGAGCTGCTGCAGGCCACTCGCGGCGCGCTGGGCGACGCGCGGTTCGAGGACGCCTTCGCCGAGGGGCGGCGGCGGAATCCGCACGACATCCTGGCCCCGGTGGACCCGGCGTCCGGGGGTGGCCACGACGAGCCCGCCGAAACCGCGGTGTTGCCGCCGCTGACCCGGCGCGAGTCGGAGATCGCCAGGCTGGTCGCGACCGGGCTGAGCAACCGCGAGATCGCGGTGCGCTTGGTCATCGCCCAGCGGACCGCGGAAACCCACCTCCAGCACATCCTGAACAAACTGGACCTCGCGAACCGGACCCAGATCGCCATCTGGGTCAACGAGCAGCTCGTGACCCGGACGGGACCCGGATCCGGCCCGAGGTGATCAGCCCAGCGGGCAGGTGCCCTGGTACGTGGCGATCGCGGGGTCACCCGTGGGCAGCGGGCAGAGGAACTGCTCGTACCGGGTGTCCTCGTCGACGAAGCGCTTCAGCCAGGAGATGCTGTACTCCGCGATCGTCGTGTTCGGCTTGGTCGGCGCCAGGTGCCCGACACCGGCGAGCAGCAGGTACGCCTTGTCCAAAGAGGACGGCAAGCTCCGGTAGAACGGGCGCGAGAAGGTCCCGTCCGGGGCGATCAAGTCGTTTTGCGCGCTCACGACGAAGGTCGGCACCCGGATGTCGGAGAACGTCGTGTTCGGGCTCCAGCCGGTGAGCGGGATCGCGGCCTTCAGCGTGGGCGCCTTCCGGGCGGCGATCAGCGTCCCGCCACCGCCCATCGAGTGTCCCATCACGGCCAGCCGGTTCCGGTCCACGCGCCCCTTGGCCTGACTGGAATCGGTGACGTGACGCAGCGCCGCGAGCAGCTCTTCGGAGCGGGCGTCCGGGGTGTCCCACACACTGTTCGTGGCGATCGTGATGACGACGAAGCCCTGCGACGCGAGTCGTGGGCCGTACCAGGCGATCGCGGCTTCGGTCTCGAGAAAACCCGGCGCGACCGCGACGGCGCCGAACGTGCCCTGGCTGCTGTCGGCCGGGAAGTAGATCGTTCCACCACCGAAGCCCTCGGCGGCGCCGACCTTTTCCGTGGCGACCGCGAAGGGGCCGTGCTCCGCTTCGACGGAGGCTTCGGTCGGAGCCGGTCCCCGCGCGAACGGGTTGTCCCCGGCCAGGTCCGGCGACGCTGCCGCCGTGCTTGCGCCGGTTACGCCCGAAGCGCCGAGCAGAACAGCGCCCAGAGCGCCGGCAACCCATGACTTCCCTCGTGCTTTCCGCGACATTGCGAACGTCCTCTCGGCAATCCTCCCCGTGGACCACGGGAGGCTCAGGTATAGCGATCGCCTGGGCTGCCGCGCGTCGGAAGAATTACGTATCCGCGATCAGCCGGAGCCGAGGAACGGGGAACGCGCGCGGACCGGGCCTCACCGCAGGCAGAGAACTGTGTGCCTGGTGATAGAAAAGGGAAGGTCGCGCACGCGGCCTCACCGGACCTGCGCCGGCAGCGCGGCGGCCGGGTCTTCGGCACCGGGGCGCCGGTCGCTGCTGTCGGTCAGGCCGCCTGCGCCGCGGCGGACTTCGCGCGGATGGTGAGGAGCCGGTCGGCGCGCACGGCGATACGGAGGCTCAGCTGTTCCTGCGGGTTGTCCAGCCGGGCGCCGAACAGCATCCGAAGCCGGCGCATGCGGTTGCGCGCGGTTTGCGGGTGGACGCCCAGCCGGGTGGCCACCTCGGGTGCCCCGCCGCGGGAGGCGAGCATGGCACCGAGGGTGTCGACGAGCTTTTCGCGCTGGTTGGGGGAGACCCCGGACAGTGGCGCGAGGCTCTGGGCAGCGAGGGCGCCGGTGAGTAGTTCGTCGGCGAGCAGCCAGTGCGTGGTGACGTGGTCGGGCCAGCGCAGGATCGAGTCGAGCGGGACCAGCCCGTGCCTGCGCAGCGACCACGTCCGCCGGGCCCACTGCAGCGAGGTCGCCGCTTCGGCGAGGAGGACGGCCGGCCCGACGGCCGCCGGTGTGTCCCCCAGTACATCCGCGGCGTCCGCGTTCTCGGGGAGCAGCAGGTACGGGTGCTCCCCGGAGAGGTCGGCCAGTACCTCCGGGGCGAAGGACGCCGGCCGCGTTCCCGGCGGGACGACGACGGCGACGACGCGCTCCGGAGGCGTCCATCCCGCGCGCGCGGCCAGGTCCGTCCACCGGGCCGGTGGGTGGCCGGCCATCAGTTCCCGGAGCAGGTCGCGGCGTAGATCGACAGCCCGCGGTGCCTGGGCCGCGCGGAAGGCCGCGGTGGAGACGCGGGTCAGGACGTCGACGCAGCGGAGCACCGCCTCGACACCGGCCGCGACGAAGCCGTCCGCCGGGTCGGCGTGGCGGCACAGTTCGGCGACGACCGGCAACGCGCACCGGCCGCCGGCCTGATAAGCGTGGGAGAGCCGGCCGAGGTCGCCGCCGGCGACGTGTTCGGCCACAGCGGCGCGACGGAAGGCGTCGGCTCCGGCGGCGATCCCGACCGGAGTGCCCGGGTCGGGCCGGCCCAGGATCAGCGCGACGAAGTCGGTGGCTGTCGCGTCGAACGTGGGTGCGTGGTCGGGCAATGCCTGCCGGATCCCGGCCACGACCGCGCGAGCGATCGTCGCCGCGGCTCGGTGGGCGAGGGGCTTCGGCGAGGGCATCGTCGACCTCCGTAGCTGGCTGGCGTGGCTGGAGAGCCGAGTCTGGCCGGAACCGGCCGCCCTGTGCGTCGGGTGAATTACGTATTCACAGGTACGTAGGCCCGGTGAACGGGGGATACCAGCCCGCCGCACAGGGACGCCATACGTTCGCTACACGTCTGTCACGGCAGCGCCGCCACGACCTCGTCGAGGAGCCCGGCCAGCTCGGCGGGCCGGGTCAGGAACGGCGAGTGGCTGCCGGGCAGGTGCCGGACGACACCCGTCAGCCCGTCCGCGACGGCGCGCTTGACGATCGGTTCGGGCATGGCCCGGTCGTCGTCGCAGACGATCAGCGCGGACGGGGTGTCCCGCCACGCCTCGCGCGTCAGCTCCTCGGTGAACGCCTTCGCGCTCTGGGGCCGCAGGTGCGCCACCGCTTCCCGGGCCCGGTCCGCGGGGACGTCGTGGTAGAGCGCCGTGAGCGGATCGGCGCCGGGCACGAACTCCGTCTCCGGCGGGAACCACGGCCCGCCCAACGGGGAGACCAGGGATTCGCCCGCCTTCAGCACGTGCGCCGCGAGGTAGACGAGCGCACGGACGTTCGGCGCCGCGGCCTCGGTGGCGGGGATGCCGCCGTAGGAGTGCGCGACCAGGGTCACCGGGCCGTCGATCGCGGCCAGGTGCGCCTCGATGGCGCGGGCGTCGGCGTGCATCCCGGCGGCCGGGTCGGCGGCCGTGCTCGGCAGGTCCACAGCGGACACGGCCCAGCCGCGGCCGGCCAGCTCGGGCAGCAGCGGCTCCCAGCACCAGGGTCCGTGCCAGGCGCCGTGCACGAGCACCAGGTTCTTCGGTTCGGCCATTCGTCCTCTTTCACGCGGTGAACAACGACCGGGTTCCGGCGTGCCCGAAACCCGTTTCTTCGTAGAGCGGCACGCTCGGCGTGCAGGAAGGCCGTCCGCGCGCCGAGGGCGTACCCCTTGGCGCAGCGCGGCGGCGGTGGCGGCGCGGCGGCGGAATCGCGGTGGCACGCCGATGGTCGACACGCCGACGCCGAACGGCCCGGCCGGGTTCGGCGAACAGGGCCGTGGACCGTGTCCAGGCCCGCGCGCCGGTCGGTTCGGTGCTCGGTCACGCCGCCGAGTCTCCGGCCCGGTTGCAGACGATCGGTAGGGGGCACGCGTTCGTCGTGTCGGTCACCGGGCGGGTTCCAGCGGGGGGCGGGCTTCCGGCACGGCTGAAAGTCAGGCGCCCAGGCTGGTCTTGATCGCCGTCTCGGCTGCGGTCATCGCCAGCTTCCCCGCCATCGTCATCGCCCACTGACCCGCCTTCTTGAGGTGGGCCGCGACCCCCTTCTCGTCGCCGATGCGGGCCTGCTGCTCCGCCGCGGCCAGCTGGGCCACCGACTCGCGCTGGGCGTCCGTCGTTGCCCAGGTTTCCAGGGCCTCGCGCAGCTCCGACAGGTTCTCCGCCAGCTCGCGTAGCTGCGTGACCGTCGTTTCCGTGTGCGTGGTCGTCGTGTCGCCCGACTTCGTCGTCGTGCGGTCGCCGACGTGGACCCGGGCGTGGCCCGCCGCCACCGGGCCCTCCACGTCGCCGCCGATGCTGATGTTGCTGTTCTCCTCGTGCTTCATCACGTGACCTCCGTAGGCGTTGACGTTCAGGGCACCGGCGCCGCGGTAGTACTCCTTGAGCCGGTCGATCTCGTCGTACAGGCGCTTCTCGCTCTTCCAGCGGCGCGTGGTCGCCTGGAGGAGCATTTCGCCGTTCGACGTCTGGTACTGCGGGGCCGGCAAGCCCAGCAGCGCGTGGCGCCGGGCCAGGTCGCTGCTGTGCGCCCAGTGCTCCTTGGCCGCGCGGATCTGCAGCTGGCACTCCTCCCAGTCCTGCCGCTCCAGCGCGTGCTCCGCGTGCGCCCAGGCCTGCCACCCCTTGAAGTGCGCGAGTTCCATCGCCCGCGCCGCCTGGACCTGCTCCGGCAGCGACGTCGCGGCGCCGCGCTTGCCCCAGGCCTCGTGCAGAACCACCGAGTCGTCGACGTAGACCAGCGCGTCGCCGACGTTGTCCGCCTGCATCTGGCCGAAGAACGACACGAAGCGGATCATGATGTCGGTGTAGGCGAACTGGTCGTCGAGCTCGCGCAGGAACTCCTTGAGAGTGTTCTGGGCCCGCGGGTCGGCCCCCGCGGCGCTCTCCAGATCGTCCTTCAGCACCCCGTACTTCGAACGCGCCTCTTCGAACCACTCCTTCGCCGTCTCGTACTTGCCGCGCTGCATCGCCGCCACGCCGTCGAAGAACTCGATCTTCGTGACGGTCAGCGCCCTGGTCACGCGGCCGATCTCGTGCTGCGGGAACGCACTCGCGTGGAGCTCGGCGTAGCACTCCGACGCGTGTTCGAGGTGGATCTTGCCCTCGACCAGGTTGCCGCCGAGGATGTGCTCCTCCGCCTTGTTCTGGCAGATCTGGCCCTGGATCAGCAGGATCAGCCCGGACGCCGCGTCGGACGCCCCGGCGAGGCGGTCCCGGTACTCCTCGCTGGTGCCGGGCCGGTCGAGCTGCTTGCGCGCGACCGACCGCATCACCTGGTTCAGCTTGATGACCTCGTCGAACAGGTCGCGCGAGTCGGCGAACTCCTGCCGCGCGGCGCGCGCCCCCGCCAGCGCGGTGAGCCGCGACTCCAGCTCGACTTCCGTGGCGTAGTAGCGGTCGAACTCCTCCGGGGACAGCTCGTCGGCCAGCTCGTAGCGTTCGAGCTCGGCACCGAGGTCCGACACCGGTATGGGCCCGGTCACGGTTCACCTCCCGGCAACTCCTCGACGACGAACGGCGGGCTGTTCGCGCCGCGGTGCACCCAGATCCGCGTCCCCGGTGCGGGCGAGTGGTCGATCACCCACTTGTTGAGCGGCCGCCGCACCCATTCTTCGAGCAGCGGGCTGCGGATCTGCCGGGCGCCCAGCGCCGCGCCGTCGCCGGCCAGCTCGGCCGTCACGGCTCGCTCGATCGCCCGCCGGTCGAAGACCAGCTCGTAGCCGCGCGCGCCGGCGGAAGCTTCGAGCTGGGCCAGGAACTTCGCCACGATCCTGACGATCACGTCCCGGCGCAGGATGTCGAACACGACGATGCCGCTGCCGAGCCGGCCGAGCAGCTCCGGCCGGCGAAGTTCCGTCGTGAGGTAGGTGGTGACCGCGGTCCGGAAGTGCTCGCGCACTTCGGCGTACGGCGGGGGCAGATCGGGCGAATAGCCCGACATCAGCCGCGGCAGCTCGCTCGCGCCCAGGTTGGAGGTGAAGACGACCACCGACTGCGAGAAGTGCGCCGTGCGGCCCAGCCCGTCGGTCAGCCGGCCGTCGTCGATGATCTGGAGGAACTTGTCGAAGATCTTCGGGCTGGCCTTCTCGATTTCGTCGAACAGCACCACGCTGAACGGACGTTCGAGCATCCAGTTCGTGAGCAGGCCGCCGTTCTCGTGCCCGACGAACCCCGGCGGCGCCCCGGTCAGGCGCTCGCTGGCGTGCTCCTGGCTGAACTCGCTCATGTCGAAGCGCCGCAACGCGTTCTCGTCGTCGAAGACCAGTTCGGCGATCGCCTTCGCCAGCTCCGTCTTGCCGACGCCGGTGGGGCCGACGAAGAAGAACACGCCCTTGGGCCGGGTGAGGGCCGCGTCGACGTCGGCGACGAAGTCCAGCCCGATCCGCGCGTTGACCAGCATGTCCGACACCGTGCGCACGGCCGTGTCCTGGCCGATCACCCGCTCGGCCAGTATCTCGTCCGCGCGCCGCACCTTGGCCCGGTCGAGCTGCTCCCACGGGTCGTCCTGCAGGCCGAACCGGTGCCGCATCACCAGCCGCCGCGGCGTGGTGACCGGGATCGCGGCCAGGCGCGAGGTCGCGGCCAGCGCGCGGATGTCCAGGATCGTCATGCCGTCGCACAGGTTCGCCAGCGTTGCGGACGCGCGTTCGGCCTCCCCGGCGGCGAGGTCCGCGGCGGCGTGGAACCGCGGGAGGGTGGTGCGCAGGAAGGCGGCGCGCTCGGCGGTGCCGGGGTGCGGCACCTCGATCACGGCGACGTGCGGGTTCTGCCGGTGCACCCAGTCCGGCAGCGCGCCGAGCTCCTGGCTGACGAGCACGACGATGTTGCGCACCGGCTCGCCGTCGCCGCCGGGCGCCGGCACCGCCTCGGTGATCATCTTGCGCAGGCACGCCAGGTTGGCCTGGTGGCGCTCCTCGTTGGCCCCGTCCTCGCCGAAGATGAGGTCCGCCTGGTCGATCACCACCGCGGCCGCCCGCTCGTCCTGGACGAGCAGGTTCCGGGTGGCCGCGAGCAGGTCCGCCGGGGTGCGCACGCTCGGCCGGGCCGCGGCCGCCGCCCGGGCCAGCAGGGCGGCTTCGGCCTCGCTGACCCGCCGGCCCCGTTCGGTCGCCCCGGGCGGGGGAGCGGGTGGTTCGGCGGCGCCGGTGTCCACCCGCGACTGGACGAACTTGCGGCTGTCGTCGTCGGCGTAGCTGAGCCCGTCGACGAGGTCGTAGCGGGTGACCACGCGGAAGCCCGCGACGGTGAGGAACGCCGGGAGTGCCGACGGCAGCGGCTGGAAGACGTCGTCCCACAGTACGAGGTCGTCGATGTTGCCGTGCAGCACGAGGTGCCGGCCACGGTGGATTTCGTGGTAGGCGCGGGCGAACCAGGTCGCGGCGGGCGCGCTCACGGTTCGCTCCGGCGGCGGTCGTCGCGGGTGACGGCGGTGCGGCGCGCAGCAGGCGGCGGCCGGTTGCCATCGTCGTCCCAGGTGACCGAGCCGGGGTCGAAACCGTTGCGCCGCATCGACGAGTTGAGTTCTTCGGCCAGCGTCTTCAGCGACGCGCAGGCCCGCCCGTCGAGCGGGCCGGTGGTGTCCCGCAGGTAGTTGACCCGGTGGTCGTCGGGGCCGTCGTCCTCCACGACGACCATGAGTGCCTCGCCGCGGTGGCGCCGGGCCTGCATGCCGATGCTGCCGTCGGTGCCGTGCACGAAGGACGCCCGGTTGACCGCGAACCCGAGCGCGGGCAGGGCTTCGATGATCGAGCCGAGCATTTCGCGGCGTGCGGACAGCCGTTCGATGGCCGTGTCCAGTTCTTCTTCCAACGCGTCGAGCCGGTGCGCGAGCCGCTCGGCGAGCGCCAGCGCCTCCGCGGGCCGGTCGGCGGCGAGTTCGGCCCGGACGGCGTCGAGCACCTCGCCCGCGACCGTGAGCGAACCGAGCGGGGTGCGCGCGGCCTGGGCGTCCGCGGTCAGGCCGGCCAGCCGGGCGGCCAGCTCGTCGAGCGTGGCCTTGGCCGTCCACGAGCGTTCGGCGTGTTCGGCCGCGCGGGTCGTCACCGCCAGGTGGTGCGCGCGCACCTGGGTGAGCACGGCTTCGACGTGGCGCTCGAACGCGGCGATGTCCCCGTGGTCCAAGGCGTTCGCGAGCGTCGCGACCGCTTCGTCGACGACGGTCGCGGCGGCCGGCTCGTAGCGGATCCGCTGCTCCGCGTCGAGTTCGGCGAGCAGGCCCCGGACGGCGGCGAGCTGCCCGGTGGCGTGACGGGTGCTGCGGCGCAAGAGCTCGGTGGACGCCGTGACCCGCAGCCGCTCGGCCACGTCGAGGGTCCGCACGGCGGCGGCGATCCCGGCGTCGTCCACGGCGGCGTCGATCGCCCAGCGGGCGCGCTCGAGCGCCTCCCGCGTCGCCGCCAGCTCCGCGGGGGTCGCCGCGGGCTGCCTGCTCAGCGCCTCGCACCGGGCGGCCACGGCGGCCACCTGCCGGGTGAGCGTGGCGCGGGCCTGCTCCAGCGCCGCCTTGGCCCGTTTCTCCCGGTCTTCTTCGCGCCTTCGCTCACGAGCCAGGCGTTCTTTCTCCAGGCGCTTGCTGATCAGCTCGCTCGTCCGCACGATGCTGTACTTCGGCGATCTGCTCACGTCGTCACCGGTCCTCGGGCTCGGAGCGGGGCACCAGGCCCAGCACGCGTTCGAAGTTCTTCCGGAAGTCCGGGACCGGCGGGACGCCGAGCCACTGCACGCCGCCGTCGGCCAGGAGCTCGATCTGCAGCCCGCTCCCGGTGTCGGGCCCGGCCAGCTCGGCGGTGTGGCGGCCGGTCAGGTCGTGGACGCGCTGGTTGGCCGACCCTCGCCAGCGCAGGTCGCCGTGCCGCGCGGCGACGTACGGCCCGTCGACCAGGATGTCCACTTCGGACAGGAGGGTCCGCGCCTCCGGACCGCCGTGGCGCCGCAGGTGCTCCAGGGTGTGCCCGGTGTAGCAGAGCACGGAAAGGTCCCGGCGCGTCCGGACGGCCGAGACCAGCTCGGCCAGCGCGCCCGCCTGCGCGAACGGCTCGCCGCCCGAGAGCGTCAGGCCGTCCGCGCCGGAGCCGGCGATCTCTTCGGCCAGATCCGCGACGGCCACCCGGTGCCCGCCGTCGAACGGGATCCACTGTGGACTGATGCAGCCCGCGCAGGACAGCGGGCAGCCCTGCACCCACACCACGAACCGGGTGCCGGGGCCCAGCACCCGGCAGGCCGGGTGGGTCTCGGCGACGGTGACGAAGCCCCCGGTGGTCACAGCGCCGACAGGATCGTGGAGACGATCATCAACGTGACGATGACCGTGAAGACGGCGATGACCGCGATGGCCCACGTCGGCAGCTCGCGGAACCTCTTCGCCGGCGTCGGCCGCGGCGCGGGCTGGTTCGGCGTTCCCCGCTCCACCTGCCAGCGGGGCTGGGGTGCCGGGGGCCAGGACACGGGCGGCGGGGCCCACACCGGCTGCCGGCCCTGCGCGGGCACCGGATACGGGATGGCGACGGTCGCGATCCCGGGCGGCGGGAAGTGGTCGCCGTGCCCGGCCGCGCACTTGGCGCACCAGGGGCACGCGCCGAGCGTGTGGTGGTAGTTGTGGTGCTCGTTGCGGCGGCAGCCCATCAGCTGAAAACCGACCTGGTCGAGCGCGTTCGCCCAGTCGGCGGCGGACGGCCGGGCGCCGGGATCGCGGTGGCCCTCGCCGAAGCAGGCTCGGGCGAGGTCGAGCACGCGCGGCGGCAGGAAGTCCGGCGGCATGCCGTCCGCGACCGCCGTGAACCGCTCGGGGAAGAGGATCCGGTTGTTCTGCATGCGGATGTTGTCCGCGGCGGTGCCGTCGGGGCACGCCGGGTCGGCCGGGACGCCCTCGAACGGGTGCTCGCCCTCCATCAGGAGCTGGCAGACCAGGATCGCCAGGCCGAAGTCGTCGTGGCCGGGCCGCAGCTGCGCCACCGCCCCGCTGCCCACCTCGGGCGCGGCGTACTCCGGCGTCAGCTTGGTGCAGCGGTGGGCTTCCCCGGTCTTCGGGTCGGTGAACTGCACCGTGTCGCAGTCGACCAGGGTGACGTGCCCCGTGCTCGACAGCACCAGATTGGTCGGGCTCAGGTCACCCATCACGATGCCCGCCTCGTGCAGCATGGCCAGCAGCCGGGCGACCCGCGCGGCCACCGTGACGACCATGCGCCAGGTGGGCGCGTCGACCGCGGCAAGCCGTTTGCGAGGGTCGAAGAGGTGGGTCAGGGGCGCCCCTTCCACCAGGGGCATGAGGAAGCCGCGCGCCAGCCCGTCGGGGTCCCACAGGATCTCGCGCGGCCAGGCGACGTGCATGTGCTCGGCGTGGTCGCCGCGCCAGTGCGCGGGCGCGGTGCCCATCATCGCCGACAGTCGTTCGCCGGTGTACGGCGTCGGGTCGAGGTAGATCTTCGCGCAGAGGTCGGGGGTCTCCGCCAGCCGGAAGATCTGGCCCTCGGCGCCGCCGCCGAGCGGTTCGCCCAGCTCGATCACCCGGCCGGTGGACATGAACAGGGTCATGGCCGCCGCACCGCCATCACGATCGTCTTGTCGTCGCTCGAGGTGACGGCGAACTCGGGCGACGCGAGCTTCGCGCCGAGCTCGCGGCCGTCGACGCGCTGGTCGCCGAAGAGGTCGAAGTAGGCGCGGAACTCCGGCGGGGCGAGGTAGCGCAGCACGCCGTCGCCGTCCTGCCGCGCGCTCAGCAGGCCTTCCGCGACGCCGTCCGAACACAGCGCGAGCGCGCTGATCCGGTCGTCGAGCAACACGCCGGTGCGGACGTGCTCGTCGCGGTTGCCCGAGGTCAGGAAGGTGGTCACGCCCGCGTGCTCACGTTCCGGGGCGCTCACCACCAGCGCGGGGTCGCCGGGCCGCCGGTCGACGACCAGGAAGCAGTCGCCGACGCTGAGGTAGCCGAAGTACGGCGGTGCGGCCACCACGGCGAGCAGGGTGGTCGCGAATTCGCGGCGCAACTGCTCGACCGGCGGTGCGCCGGCCGGGTCCGCGGCCCGCGACTTCAGCGCCGCCTCCTGGACGGACCGGTCGAACCACTGGAGGCAGGACCGCCGGAAGGTCCGCATCGCCGTGCGCCAGCCCGCGATCCCGGCCGGGAACCCGGCCGCGCCGAAGACCGAATCGGCGGCCTCGGCCGCCGCGAGGACGGCGAACTGCGCCCCCTCGTCGGAGCGGCCCCGCGAACCGGCCCCGTCCGCGACCGCGTACAGGCAGGCGCGCGTGCCGACCGGGTGGACGAGCCAGCGGTCCTGGTTGGGCAGGCCGGCCCGCTCGTGGCCGGGGCCGATGACCGAGGCGACGGTGATCCGCCAGCCCGCGCTTTCCCCTGTGGCCCGCATGTCAGCCGTTGCCCTGCAGGAACTTCGTCATCCTGGCCACCATGTCGAGGCGGTCGTTGACCTTCCCGTACACGGCCTCCGCCGGTTCGGACCGTGCCGATGCGGCCGACGCGGATTCGATGCTGGCCGAGACGAACTTCAGCACCTCGGCGAAGTTCAGCCCGGCGAGCAGCTTCCACGACGCGGGCGCGAGGCCGCTGAGCACCTCCTGCTCGGCGCCGTCGACGCCGAAGGCGAAGAACAGCAGGTGCTTCCCGGTCTCCTGCTGCCGGATCATCGGCGCCAGGTCGCGCCACCGGTCGCTGCGGTACCCGCGTTCGTCGGTCGGCACGCCGTCGGTGATCAGGTAGACCAGCGGCCGGCTGGCCAGCGAGATGCCGCCCGAGCGGAGCTGCTGGCGGCGCGTCGCGAGCAGGTCGAACGCGTACTGCAGGGCTTCCACCATCGGCGTCACCCCGCCCGCCTCCAGCTGGACCGGGCAGAACCGCGAGACCGGCACGTACGGCTCGGGGGCCGGCCCGACGACCTGCCCGCTCGGGTCGACGGCGACGACGTGGTCCTTGCCGAAGGTCACGAGCGCGATCTCGCCTCGGCTGCTCAGGTGGTCGTCCTTCATCAGTTCGGCCCGCCACGAGGCGAGCGCGCGGTTCAGCTCGCCGATGCGGTCGCCCTCGGCCATCGAGGACGACGTGTCGACGACGAGCGTGATCAGGATCCGGCTCTTCGCCGGCTGGACGGGCAGGGCGTCGCGCACCGACGCGGGCGGCTGGGTCACTGGTGGAACCCCTGTTCTGATGCGGGTGAAATCGTCAACGGGGCGGCGGGATCGCCGGTGAACTCGACGCCGACGGCGTCCCCGGGCAACACGCCGGTGGCCGAACTCGCGCCCCAGACGACGACGTCGCCAACGGCCACGTAGCCGCCCGGTGCGCCGACGTGGGTACGGGCGACGGCCCGGCCGCCCGTGTCGCGGACGAGCCGGGCGAGCTCCGGCAGCGGGGCGGCATCGACGGTGTCCAGCACCACGACCGCCGGGGTCGGCGGGGCCCACGGCGCCGCCCGGGGCACGGCCACCGGCTCCCGGGGGCGGGGAGGCTGGAATTCGGGCGCCGCAGGCACCGGGCGGGCGGCGTACGGGTCGGTCATGGGGACCCCCAGCCCACCGGAGTACGACGCGATCGCCGGGCGAGCCCGGGATTCGCGGTGGCGCCGCGACAGCAGCCGCGGGCCGGCCAGCAGAACGACGGCGAGGAGGCCACCGGTCACCAGCGCGGCGGTCCAGGCGAAGGACTCCGCCGGGATGCCGGCGTCCGAGACCCGCGGGCCGGAGCTCAGCACCGTCAGGTCTCCGGCGGCCTGCTGGACGTCTCCGGCGACCGGCTCCCGGTCCTCGACGACGGTCAGGTGGTCGAGTTCGGGCCGGGGGCAGTACCCGACGTCCGTGGGCAGGTCACTGAAGGCGGCCTTGTCATTTCCCGGCTCGGCAGCCGCGCACACTTTCCCGGCCCCTCCCGCGACGATGAAGATCATTTTTCCGTTGAAGGGCTGATGGGCGGCCAATTCGTCGTCGATGTTTTGCTGGGTGTAGGGCGCGCGAAGATCGATGACCAGTGCTCGTACCTGTTCATCGGACCGGAAGAGGATTCCGGCCAGCACGGACACGGCACAGGTGATCAGCACCGCAAGCACTTGCCACCAGCGGCGCCACGTCGTCGGCACGGCGATCAGCTGCCTTCCTGGCGATGGGTTCGAGGGCAAACCGGCATTCCTTCCGGCGAAGTCGTATCAGTACGAGTCCGTTGTTGCGCGGTTGAGCGCATCCGGGCATGACTGTGTCCGAACCGTTACTTTGCCCTTTGGGGCAGTTGATCGGGCAACTGCCGGAAAAGGGCGCGGCTCGCCGAAATCGCCACCCAGCTCCGAGGACCCGATCGGTTGCGTGCGAACAGCAAGTCCATCGAGGCCCGGGCCGAATACGGTTGCATCCACGGCTCATCGGCTGTTCTGGAACCCGACACTGCGGTCGCGGTCCTTCGCTGTCGACCTGAAACGTGGCCAGCAGCTCGATATACCGGGTGAGGGTCGCGCGATAACCGGCGAGCACGCTGTTGAAGGTGAGGACCGTGGCACCGCCTGGGGCGCTTGCCGCGGCGCCGCGCACAGCGAGCATCGGCTGGCATCAGAGACGTTGCGCGATTCCCGGTGTCCGCACGGCCGCCCAACTCGAGCGGCCGAACTCGAGGCGCTGGGTTGCTGCCGGGTGGCGTGGCACCACGGTCGCGGCCTCGGGCTCGACCGCTTTGATCCCCGCGCTGCTCGCCGAAGCGGCGCAGCAAGGGCTCGTGGGCTGCCGCCACCGGCATGCCCGAACTCGCCGCAGCCGCCTGGGTCGGCCGCGGCGAGCACCTGCCTGCTCACCGAGCCGTTCGACCAGATCGCGGATCTGGTCCTTGGTCGGTCGCTGTTGCTTCGAGGGCTGCGCGGTGGCGGTCGGGCGCGGCGATGACCTTCTTGGTGGCCGTGGGTGACCGCCGCAATGGATCGTCGTGTCCAGTGTGAGCCGGGATCACCCGTTGCGGTCCGCATTGCCGGGCACCGGAATTCCGCAAGAAGCCGGCTGACGTACCCTTTCGCATACCCCCGGCGTCGTGATAAGGGCGGAATAGCCGGATGGAAACGCGGGCGGGAATCATGGACGGTGCACCGGAAAGCGGATATGCGAACAGAGGAATCGGCGGGCGAGTGATGTCAGACGATCGAGTGCGGGCGGCGGTCGTGGCCGTGGGGCTCGAGCACGTGCGGCTCAGCTACGAGTACCTGAATCGAGGGGACACCGACGGCTACGCGTCGCTGCTGGACGCCGGGGTGCGGCTCGATTGGCCTGGTCAGGAGCCGATTCGTGGGCGGGGGGCCGCGGAGCGGCTCGCCGCCGTGCGGCGGTTGCGGGGTGCCGGGGTGCACGTCGTGCACGAGGTCTTCGCCTCGGGAGAGCGGGTCGCGGCCATCGGCCGGTTCGTCGGGGAGTGCCGCGGTTCCGCTGTCGAAGTCGACTTCGCGGACATTTTCACATTGTCGGAAGACGGTTTGCTCGTCGAGCAGAAGTGTTACCACTACGTCGATCCCGCCTGATGGGTTCACCCGGCTGGGGGCTGACACTGAACAATCGGTCACTTAGCCTCGCTCGGAAGTGTGTGCTCTAGGGGGGACAGATGGCCGCGGTCGTCGAAGCGCACCAGGGCGCGCCGATTTACCGGATACTGGGCCCCCTCCAAGTAGCGAAGCCCGGTGACGCCGAGTACGAAGTTCCGCACGGGCGGCAGCAGACCGTTCTGGCCGTGCTGCTGCTGGAGGCCAACCGGGTGGTCAGCATCGGCCATCTGATCGACGCGATCTGGGAAGACGATCCGCCGGCGACCGCGCGCACGCAGGTCCAGATCTGTGTTTCCAAGCTGCGCACCAGCTTGGTCGAACACGGGCTCGGCGAGGCGATCGTGACCAAGCCGCCCGGCTACCAGCTGAACGTGGCACCGGGGCAGCTCGACGCGCAGGTGTTCGCCGAGTCGGTCGCCGCCGCGGACGCGTTGAGCCGGGAAGGCAAGCCGGCGCAGGCCGCCGAGGTGCTGGCCCGCGCGCTCGCCCTGTGGCGGGGTCCGGCCTTGAGCGGCGTGCGCGGCCGGATTCCGGAGTCCAAGGCCATCCAGCTGGACGAGAGCAGGCTTTCGGCGATCGAGACGCGCGTCGACATCGAACTGGGGCTGGGCAGGCACCACCAGCTGGTGGGGGAGCTGTCGACGCTCGTCGCCGAGCAGCCGCTGCGGGAACGGCTGCGCGGCCAGCTGATGCTGGCGCTGTTCCGGGCCGGGCGGCAGGCCGAAGCGCTCGAAACCTACCGGCTGGGCCGGGAGCTGATGATCGACGAGCTGGGCTTGGAGCCGGGGGAGGAACTGCGCAGGCTGGAGACCGCGATCCTGGCCGGCGAGGTGACCGACGCCGCGGCCGAGCCGCCGCCACCACCGGAAGAGGCCGACGTCCCGGTGCCGTTCCAGCTCCCGACCGACGTCGCCGATTTCACCGGCCGCACCGACCTTCTCGGCCGGGCCGAACGGCTGCTGCTCGGCCCGGACGGCAGGCACGCCACCCGGGTGGTGGTGCTGCTCGGCAAGCCCGGCGTCGGCAAGAGCGCCCTCGCGGTGCACCTCGCGCACCGGCTGGGCGACGCCCACTTCCCCGACGGCCAGCTGTACTGCGATCTCGGCGGCCACCGGGACCAGCCCACCAGGGCGGTCGACGCGCTCGGCCGGTTCCTGCGCGCGCTGGGCGTGCCCGGCGAGGTGATCCCCGAGCACGCCGACGAGCGCGCCGAGATGTTCCGCCACCTGCTCGCCCGCCGGCGCGTGCTCGTCCTGCTCGACGACGCGGCGGACGAGGCGCAGGTGACGCCGCTGCTGCCGGGCAGCGGGAACTGCGTGGTGCTGGTGACCAGCCGGGCCAGGCTGACCGGCGTGGCGGGGGCGCCGACCCTCGAGGTCGAGGTGTTCGGGCACGACGAAGCCATCGGCATGCTGGCCAGCGTGATCGGGCAGCGGCGGGTCGCGGCGGAACCGGCCGCGGCCGACGCGCTGGTCCGGCTGGTGGGCCGGCTCCCGCTGGCTCTGCGCATCGTGGCGGCCCGGCTGGGTGCGCGTCCACATTGGACTTTGGCCTGGATGCTCGAACGGCTCTCCGACGAACGGCGCAGGCTGGACGAACTCGCGCACGGTCAGCTGATGGTGCGCGCCAGCCTCGCGTTGACCTTCGACGGGCTGCAGCCGCAGGCGCGGAAACTGCTCGGGCTGCTCGGCCTGCTGGACACGCCGAGCTTTCCCAGCTGGGTCGCCGCCGCGCTGCTGGACGCCGACTACCTGGCCGCCGCCGACCTGCTGGAACTGCTGGTGGACGCGCAGATGGTGGAGGTGGCCGCGCTGGACGTCACCGGCGGCCCCCGCTACAAGCTGCACGGCCTGATCCGGCTGTTCGCGCGGGAACAGCTCGAACACGCCGAGGCCGCCGACCTGCGGCAAGCCGCGGTGGCCCGGGTGGCCGGCGGCTGGCTGGCCCTCGCCGAGGCGGCTCATGCGCGGATCTACGGCGGCGACTTCACGGTGCTGCACGGGACCGCCGAGCGGTGGCGCCAGCCGCCGTCCTACGCCGATCGGGCGCTGGAGAACCCGCTGGGCTGGCTGGAATCCGAGCAGGAGAACCTGTGCGGCGCCGTGGCACTGACCGCGGAGTGCGCGCTGGACGAGCTGTGCTGGGACCTCGCGGTCACCCTGGTCGCGCTGTTCGAGGCACGCTGCTACTTCCAGGACTGGGAACGCACCCACCGGCTGGCGCTGGACGTCGTGCGCGCCAAGGGAAACCGCCGCGGGATCGCGGCCTTGTCCTGTTCGCTGGGGTCGCTCTACCTCAGCCGCGGGAAGCTGCCTTCGGCGGAGGCCGAGCTGGAGCCGGCGTTGCGCGAGTTCGAGCTACTGGCCGACACGCACGGGCTGGCGATGGTCCGGCGCAACCTGGCCCTGCTGCACAAGGCGCGGGGTGACGCCGAGGGTGCGCGGGAGCGGTTCGCGGACGCGTTGACCGGCTTCCGCGCGGTCGGCGACCTGGTCGGCCAAGCGCACGTGCTCGGCCAGATCGCCCAGCTCGAGCTGGACCGCGGCGAGCTGCACCAGGCCCGCGGCCACCTGGACGACGCGCTGGCCATCTGCCGGGAGGTCGGCAACCGCCGCGTCGAGGTCCAGCTCCGCTACCGGCTCGCCGAGCTGATGATGCACGACAACCAGTGCGAGCCGGCGCGGCAGGTGCTCGTCGAGTTGCTGCGGGCGGTCCGCGAAGGGGGCGACATCGTCGGGGAGGCCCGGATCCTGCGCCGGCTCGGCCAGGTCAACGCCCGGCTCGGCCGTCCCGACGTCGCCGAGCAGCTGCTGGCCGAGGCGCTCGGCGTCTGTGAACAGACGATCGATCGCGCGGGAGCCGACGACATCCGCGCGGACCTGGCGGAGCTCACCGCCGGCTCGCGCTAGGGGGAGCCCACTCACCACGGGGTGTCCTCGGACGGCTGGCCGGCGCCCCACGGGGTGTCGTCGTCACCGGAAGCCGCCATGCCCCAAGGCGTGTCGTCGTCGCCCGAAGCCGCCGCACCCCAGGGCGTGTCGTCGCCCGATCCCCACGGGGTGTCGTCCGCGACCGCGCTCATCGAGGCCGGCGTCGCGGGGCCGCCGGTGGCGGCGAACGCGGTGACGGTGGGTGCCAGCACGGCGGCGGCGATGGCGGCGGCGGTGGCGGTGGCCCTGATGATGCGCATTCTCGGATCCGTTCTTCCGGTGTTCCCTGCTGTCGGAATCGAATTTATGGGCCGGAGGTATCGGCGCCCTATCGCAGCGACCGCCGGCCCGCGCGGTCCGGTGATACCGCGGCGATAACCGCGCATCGATGCTGGTCACAGTGACTCCGCAGGTGGGGAACGGCCCCACGAGCGGACGAGATCGCGGGACGGACACAGCATGAGCCAAGAATTCGGGACACTGCTCCGGTCATTTCGGGGCAAGCGCGGGTTGACCCAGCGGCAATTGGCCGATCTTTCGACGGTCAGCATCCGGGCGATCCGCGATCTGGAATCGGGCCGGGTCCGGCGGCCACGGCCGGACACCGCGCGGCTCATCGCCGACGGGCTCGGCCTGTCCGGGCCCGGCCGGTCCGAGCTCGAGTCCGCCGGGCGTGGAGGCCTCCGGCCGGAGGCCCCGCCGCTGCCCGCGCCGCTCGGTGCGCTGATCGGCCGCGACGTCGAATGCGCGCAACTGGACGAGTTGCTGCGGTCGGGCGCGCAACGACTGGTGACCCTCACCGGGCTGGCCGGGATCGGCAAGACCAGGCTGGCCTCGGAGGTGGCCTCGGCTCTGCGCCGGCAAGGCATGCCGGTGTGGTGGCAGGGCGACGACGATCCCGGGGCGGTCGCCGACATCGAAGCGCGCTCCGGCCACGCGCCGGCGTTGCTCGTGCTGGACGGCCTGGACCACCGGTCCGGGCTCCCCGAAGACGTCGCCCGGCTGCTGGGCCGGTATCCGGGTCTTCGCGTGCTGTGCACCGCGCGGGCGCCGCTCGGCGTTCCCGGCGAGTGCGCCGTTCCGCTGGAACCGCTCGCCCTGCCCGAGGGGCAGCCGTCGGCGGCGGCGCTGCTGGCCTCCCCGGCCGGAGCCCTGCTGCTGCACCGCATCCGGCACGTCCGGCCGGGGTTCCGGGTGAGCACCGCCGACGCGGTCGCGCTGACGGCGATCGTGCGCCGGCTGGACGGCGTGCCGCCGGCGCTGGACGCGGCCGCGTCGTGGTTCCTGGTCTACCGGCCCGCGGACCTGCTCGGGTACCTGACCGGCGACCCGCTCGGGTTCGCCACCGAGCGGCTGGCTTCCTGGCTCGAGGCCGTGCGGGACACGGTGTCCGGGCTCGACGCCGCCGAGTCGGCGTTGCTCGCGCAGCTCGCCCAGCCGGACGGCGCGGGTCCGGACCGTTCGCTGGCGGAGATCGTCGAGCTGAGCGGTCACGCGGCCGGCGAATGCGTGCGGCTGGTCCACCGGCTGGTGTTGCTGGGGCTGCTGGCCGGCTCGCGGCCCGGCCGGTTCCGGGTGCTCGAACTGGTGCGCGCGGCGCGGTCCACGGCCCCGCGCAACGGTCCCGAAACTGCCGCCGTACTGCCGCTGCGACTGCCTGTTCCGGCATTTTCACCGGATAGGTTCGAGTCAACCGATTCAACGCGAAGTGCCTGATAAAAAAGGTGATTCGCGCCGACGGAAAAGGCGGGGCAATGCATTCGGGCGAACCATTGCTGGACGGCCGCGCGAGCGGCGGGGGACTGGATGTGGTGATCACCAGCGTGTCCTCCGACGCGCACACCTGGAACCTGGTCTACCTCCAGCTGGTGCTGGAGGAACTCGGCCACCGGGTGTTCAACCTCGGCGCCTGCGTACCCGACGACCTGGTCGTTTCCGAGTGCCTGCGGATCCGGCCCGCCCTCGTGGTGGTCAGCAGCGTGAACGGACACGGCCACCGGGACGGGACCCGGCTGATCGGCCGGGTCCGGGCGAGCCCGGAACTGGCGCGGACGCCGGTGGTCATCGGCGGAAAACTGGGGATCAACGGCAGCAGCGGCGGCGACCGGGCCGCGTCATTGCGTTCGTCCGGGTTCGACGCGGTATTCGAGCGGGACACCGGAACGGGTTCGTTCGTGTCCTTCGTCGCACAATTATCGGTGGGTGTCGGGAAATGAACGGGTTCGGAGCACGTGTCGCCGAAGCGCACCGCCTCGGGCAGCTGGTCGTGCAGCCGAGGATGGGCATGAGCGATCCGGCGGTCATGCGGGCCGGGCTGCTCGCCACCCGGGACGCGGCGGCCACCACGGTCGGCACGATCACCCTGGACAGCTACACCCGGGTCGGCGACCACGCCGGCGCCCGGGCCGCGCTCGAAAGCGGGGCGGCGCTCAACGGCTACCCGATCACCGCGCACGAGCTGTCCACCACCCGGCGGGTGCTGGCCGGTGCGGCGAGCGACGGCTTCCCGGTGCAGGTCCGGCACGGCTCGGCGGTGCCGGAGGAGATCGTCGCCACGGTGATCCGGGCCGGGCTGCACGCCACCGAAGGCGGCCCGATCTCCTACTGCCTGCCCTACAGCCGGGTGCCGGTGCAGAACTCGGTGCGCAGCTGGGCGCGCTGTTGCGAGCAGCTCGCCGAACTCCGGTCCACCGGTGTCGAACCGCACCTGGAGAGCTTCGGCGGCTGCATGATGGGCCAGCTCTGCCCGCCGGGCCTGCTGGTCGCGATCAGCGTGCTGGAAGGGTTGTTCTTCCGCAGCCACGGGCTGCGCAGCATCTCGCTGAGCTACGCCCAGCAGACCAGCCCCGAGCAGGACCGCGAGGCCGTGCTCGCGCTGCGCACGCTGGCCGCCGAGCTGCTCGGAGACCTCGACGTCCACGTGGTGATCTACACCTACATGGGCGTCTACCCGAAGACCCCGGGTGGCGCGACCGGCCTGCTCGCGGACGCGGCCCGGCTGGCGGTGCGGACCGGTGCCGCGCGCCTGATCGTCAAGACCGTCGCCGAGGCGCACCGGATCCCGACCATCGCGGAGAACGTGGCCGCGCTCCGGATGGCGGCGCGCGCCGCCGCCGGGTGCGTCCCGGACGGCGTCCCGGCCCCCGACACGGGGATCTACGCCGAGGCCCGCGCGCTGGTCGAGGCGGTGCTGAACCTGCGGGCGGACGTCGGGCAGGCGCTGGCCGACGCGTTCCGGCTGGGCTACCTCGACGTCCCGTTCTGCCTGCACCCGGACAACGCCGGGGCCGCCCGCAGCTACCTCGACACCGACGGCCGGCTGCGCTGGTCGCGGACCGGCTCGATGCCGTTGCCGCCCGAGCGCCGTCCGGGCACCTCCGGCGCGCTGACCGCGGCCGGCCTGCTCAGCTCACTGTCCTTTGTGGAACGAACCTACGACGAAGCCGCCATCGAGGGGTGCCTGACCGGCACCCGCCAGGGAGCGAACCAGAGATGACCGACGAAACGACGCCCGCCCTGCCGGCGAGCCCGCGCGAGCACCTGTCCTCACCCGTCACGCGCTCGGTGCTGAAGATCCAGCACCGGATGCTCACCGCCACCCGGGAATTCCTGTCCGGGCAGGGCTTCACCGAGCTCCTGCCCCCGATCATCGGCCCGGTCACCGACCCCGGCGCCCGCGGCGCCAAGCAGGTCGACGTCGACTACTACGGCCACCGCTACAAGCTGATGACCAGCGCGATCCTCTACAAGCAGGCGTCGCTGACCGCGTTCGACAAGATCTTCTGCATCGCGCCGAACGTCCGCCTCGAACCGCTGGAGACGGCGAACACCAGCCGGCACCTGGCCGAGTTCCACCAGATCGACGTCGAGGTGGCGAACGCGTCGCGCGAGGGCATCATGGCGGTGGCCGAAGGGCTGGTCGCGGCGGTCGTGCGCGAGGTCGTCGCCCACCTGCCCGCCGAGCTGGAGCTGCTCGGCCGGGACGCCGGTGCGTTCGCCGACCTGCTCGCCGGCTCCTTCGAGCGGCGCACCCACGCCACCGCCGTCGCCGACCTCCATTCCCTCGGCCACGACCAGAGCCCGGACGCGGAGATCGACTGGGCCGGCGAGGCGTTGCTGTCGCGCAAGTCGAGCAAGCCGTTCTTCGTCACCGACTACCCGAAGGGCTCGCGTGGTTTCTACGACCGGGAGAACGAGCAGCTGCCCGGTTTCCTGCGCAACTTCGACCTGATCGCCCCGGAAGGCTACGGCGAGCTGTGCAGCGGCAGCGAGCGCGAGAACGGCTACGCCACGATCGTCGCCCGGATGCGCGAGACCGGGGAGAACCCCGCCAAGTACGGCTGGTACCTGCGGATGGTCCGCGACGGCATCCCGCCCAGCGCGGGCTTCGGCATCGGCCTGGAGCGGTTCACCAGGTACGTCGCCGGGCTGGACTCGGTGTGGCAGGCCAGCGCCTACCCGAAGGTGCCGGGAGTGGTGCTGCCGTGAGCGCGCTGAGGGCGGAGAACTTCCCGGAAGCCGCGGTCCGCGAGCGGGCCAGGTCCGGCACGGCGCAGGTCTTCCCGGACGTCGGCGGGTACGGCACCACGCTGTTCGGGGCGGGGCCGGAGGACACCGCCGACGGCATCGACGCGCTGCGTCTCGTTCCGCCGGTGTTCGTCCCGCAGCGCCTGGAAAAGCTGATCGACCTGGCCAGGGAGCCGGTGTACACCGACGTCGCCCTGGACACCGCCATCGGCGGGTTCGGGTCCCGTTACCCGCTGTACCTCTCGGCGTTCGGCTCCACCCAGGTGGCCAGTGTCGATCTCGGCACGGCCGCGAGCAGGCAGGCGGGGCGGCTGGGGATCCCGATGGTGGTCGGCGAGAACGTGGTGCCGGTCAACGGGTACGGGCGGATCGAGCAGGACGGTGCCCGTTCGCTGCTCGGCCGGATCACCGCCTACGCGGCGGAGCTCCCGGACGGCTGCGGCGGCGTGGTGATCCAGCAGAGCACCGAGGACGCCGACGCCGAGGTCTGGAACCTGGTCTACAGCGACCCGAACACGCAGCCGTTGCTGGAGTCGGGGCGGCTGGCGTTCGAGCTCAAGGTCGGCCAAGGCGCCAAGCCGGGGCTCGGCGGGCTCACGGTGCTCGACGCGGCCGGCGCCGGCCGGCTGTCCGAGGCCTTCGCGATGGACCCGGTGTTCGGGGCCGGCAGCGACCGCGTGCTGCGCTGCAGCAGCCCGGGCACCTTCACCGAGGAGATCCTGCGGCAGCAGATCCGGTTGATGCGCAACAACTTCCCCCGCGCCAGGGTGTGGGTCAAGCTGCCGCCCGCCAGGGACGTCCGCCCGGCCGCCGAGGTCGCGTGGGAAGCCGGCGCCGACGCGGTGACCGTGGACGGCGCCGAGGGTGGCACCGGCTGGGCCCCCACCGCCTTCCTCCGCCACGTCGGGCTGCCGCTCGCCGAATGCCTGCGCCGGATCGGCGAGCACGGATCCTGCCTGCTCGTGTCCGGCCGGATGTGGGAGGGCGCGCGCGTGGCGAAGTGCCTCGCGCTCGGTGCCGACGCCGCCGGTCTCGGGCGGGCCGCGCTGCTCGCGGTCGACGAGGATCCCGAGGACGGGCTGGTCAACCTGGTCGAATGTCTGGCGCTGGAACTGCGGATGCTGACCAGCGCGCTGGGGAAGTACCACACCGGGGCGCTCGGCCGCGACGACGTCTGGCCGGTCGAACCCGCGTCGTCCGCGGTGCCCGGCCTGGCCGGATCGCGGAGTTCGTGATGAGCGCGCCCGCCGGCACGGCGGCCCCCGCGCGGGGCGGACTGCTGCGGCACCACGACTTCAAGCTGCTCTGGGCCGGGGAGACGACCAGCAGGCTGGGCACCGGGATCACCGCCGTCGCGCTGCCGCTGGTGGCCGTCGGCACGCTCGACGCCGGCCCGCTGGCGATGGGGGTGCTCAGCGCCGCGGCCTGGCTGCCGTGGCTGCTGATCGGCCTGCACGCCGGGGCACTGGTGGACCGGCTGCCCCGGCGCGCGGTGATGATCACCTGCGACCTGGCCTGCCTGGCCATGCTGATCGCGGTGCCGGTGGCCGCCTGGTTCGGGTGGCTGTCGATCGGGCTGCTGCTGGCAGCGGTGCTCGTGCTGGGCGCGGCGTCGGTCTTCTTCAGCACGGCCTACCAGGCTTATGTGCCTTTTCTGCTGGACAAGGACCAGCTGGCCGAAGGCAACGCGAAGCTGCAAGGCAGCGAGCAGGTCGCCAACATGGCCGGGCCGGGCGCGGGCGGGCTGATCGCGCAGTGGCTCGGCGGGCTGGCGGGGCTGTTCGCCGACGCGCTGACGTTCCTGGTCTCGGCGGTGTCCCTGTACCTGATCCGGGCCAGGGAACCGCGGCGGCGGGTCGAGCCGCGGCGCGGGGACATGCGGCGGGAGATCGGCGAGGGCCTCAGGTTCGTCGGGCGGGACCGGTACCTGCGGGTGCTCGCACTGGCGGCGTCGGTGGACAACCTGATCCTCAACGGCTACATGGCCCTGATCGTGCTGTTCCTGGTGCGCGAAGTCGGGGTGCCGCTCGGCGCCGTCGGCCTGCTGCTGACCGCCGACGCGGTCGGCGGGCTGCTGGGGGCGATGCTGGCGGCGCGGCTGGCCAAGCGGCTCGGCACCGCCAGGGCGATGCTCGTCTGCTCCCTCGGCGCCACCCCGTTCGGGCTGCTGGTTCCCCTGTCCGGCACCGGGTCCGGCCTGCTGTTCTTCGTGGTCGGCATGGCGGTGCCCGCCGCGGGGATGGTGGTCGGCAACGTCGTGGTCAACGGGTTCCGGCAGACGTACTGCCCGCCGGAGCTGCTCGGCCGGATGTTCACCAGCTCCCGGTTCCTGCAGTACGGCGTGATGCCGGCCGGTGCCGTGCTCGGCGGCGCGCTCGGCGCGGCGATCGGGCTGCGCGGCGCGCTGTGGGTGCTGTTCGCCGCGGCGGTGCTCGGCAAGTGCGTCCGGCTCATCGGCCCGATCCGCCGCACCCGCGATTTCCCTTCCGAATACCCAGTCGCTGCAAGCAACCCAACGAGGTGAGTGAAGTGCAGAACCCCTTCGACAACGAGGACGGCAGCTTCCTGGTGCTGGTCAACGACCGCGCGCAGCGGTCGCTGTGGCCCGCGCAGCTGGACGTGCCCGGCGGCTGGCGCGCGGAGCACGGCCCCGGTCCCCGTGCCGCTTGCCTCGACCACATCGACGCGACCTGGACCGACCTGCGTCCGGCCGCCACGCCCGTGCTCAGCGAGGAGTTGTCGTGATTCCCCTTTCCTACGCCCAGAAACGCCTGTGGTTCCTGACGCAGCTCGAGCAGAGCCCGGCGTACAACATCCCGTTGGTGGTGCGGCTGCGCGGGCAGCTGGACCGGCCGGCGATGCGGGACGCGTTCAACGACGTCGTCGCCCGGCACGAGGTGCTGCGGACGTTGTTCCCCGTGGTCGAGGGCGAACCGTTCCAGGAGACGCTGAAACCCGAAGAGCTGCCCGAGCTGCTCACCGAGCAGCGGAGCACCGAAGCGGACTTGCCCGCCGACGTCGAGGCGATCGGCAAGCACCGGTTCGACCTCGCCGTCGAGCCGCCGGTCCGGGCCTGGCTGTTCGAGCTGGGCGCCGAGGAACACGTCCTCGTCCTGGTGCTGCACCACATCGCGGGTGACGGCTGGTCGCTGGGCCCCCTGCTGCGTGACCTCGGCACGGCCTACACCGCCCGGTACGAAGGCGCGCCGGCGCAGTGGCCGCCGCTGGCCGTCGAGTACTCGGACTACACGCTGTGGCAGCAGGAACTGCTCGGCGACGAGGCCGATCCGGACAGCCTGCTCGCCCGGCAGCTGGAGTACTGGCGGACGACGCTGGCCGGGTTGCCCGACGAGCTGACCCTGCCCTTCGACCGCAACCGGCCGGCCGCGCCCAGCCACGAGGGCGGGACCGTCACCGGGCACATCGACGCCGAGCTGCACGAGGCGCTGCTGGAGCTGGCCCGGTCGAACCGCGTGACGCTGTTCATGGTGCTGCAGGCGGCGTTCGCCGTGCTGCTGAAGCGGCTGGGCGCCGGAGACGACATCCCGCTCGGCTCGCCGGTCGCCGGCCGGACCGACGAGGCGCTGGACGAGCTGGTCGGGTTCTTCGTCAACACGCTGGTGCTCCGGACCGACGTGTCCGGCAACCCGAGCTTCAGCGAGTTGCTGGCCAGGGTGCGGGAGCGCGATCTCGGCGCGTTCGGCAACCAGGACATGCCGTTCGAGCGGCTGGTCGAGGAGCTGAACCCGGTGCGGCTGGCCGCCCGGCACCCGCTGTTCCAGGTCATGGTGGTCCTGCAGAACAACGAGGCGCCCACCCTGCGGCTGCCCGCGCTCGAGGTGACCTCCGAACTCAGCTCCAACGGCGCGGCGAAGTTCGACCTGACCGCCGCCTTCGAGGAGCAGGAGGCCGACCCGGCGGGCCGGCCCACCGGGATCCGGGGTGCGCTGGAGTACGCCGCGGACCTGTTCGACCGGGCCACGGTGGAGTCCATGGCCGCCCGGCTGATCCGGCTGCTCGCCGCGGTCACCACCGACCCGGACGAGCCGGTCGGCCGGATCGAGCTGCTCGAGGAGGCCGAGCGGCAGCAGATCGCGCTGGACTGGAACGACACCGCCCGCCCGCTGCCCGAGACCACCATCGGCGAACGGTTCGCCGAGCAGGCCGCGGCCACGCCGGACGCGACCGCGCTGGTGTTCCGCGACCAGCGGGTGAGTTACGCCGAACTGGACCGGCGGGCCAACCGGCTCGCCCACCACCTGCTGGCCACCGCACCCGTCCGGGGCGAGCTCGTCGGGATCTGCCTGGACCGCGGCCCGGAGCTGATCGTCACGCTGCTGGCGGTGCTCAAGGCGGGTGGCGGGTACACCATGCTGGACCCCGACTTCCCGGCCGCCCGGCTGAGCCGGGTGCTGGCCGACTCCGGCAGCGCGCTGGTGATCACCGACCGGGCGCTGGCCGACCGGGTCGCCGGCGCGGAGGTCGCGGTGCTGCTCGTGGACGAGCAGGCCCCGGCGATCGCCGGGCGCCCCGCCACCGCGCCCCCGCCGATCGCGGTCCCCGACAACCTCGCCTGCGTGATGTTCACGTCCGGGTCGACCGGCCGCTCCAAGGGCGTCGCGGCTCCGCACCAGGCGGTGCTCGGCACCCTGCTCGAGCAGTCCTATGTGGATTTCTCGGCCACCGAGGTGGTGCTGCAGTGCTCGCCGGTGTCGTGGGACGCGTTCGCGCTCGAGCTGTTCGGCGCGCTGCTGTTCGGGGGGACCTGCGTGCTGCAGCCGGGCCAGCGCCCGGAGCCGGCGGTGATCGCGCAGCTCGTGCGCGAACACCGCGTCAGCACCATGCACCTGTCGGCCAGCCTGCTCAACTTCATGCTCGACGAGTACCCCGGTGTCTTCGCCCGAGTCGGCCAGCTGATGACCGGCGGCGAAGCCGCGTCGATCGCGCACGTGGCCAAGGCGCTGCGCGAGTACCCGGGCATCCGGCTCGTCAACGGGTACTCGCCGGTGGAGAACATGATCTTCACACTCTGCCACCGGATCGTCGAGCAGGACACCGGGCTCGCGTCCATCCCGGTGGGCAAGCCGATCGCCAACAAGCGGGTGTACGTGCTGGACGACCAGCTGAACCTGGTGCCCTCCGGGGTGATCGGCGAGCTCTACATGACCGGGATCGGGCTCGCGCACGGCTACGTGAACCAGCCGGCCCTGACCGCGGAACGGTTCGTGGCCAACCCGTTCGGGGAGCCCGGCGAGCGGATGTACCGCACCGGCGACCTCGTGCGCTGGCGCGCCGACGGCGTGCTGGAGTTCCTCGGCCGGGCCGACGGCCAGATCAAGATCCGCGGCTTCCGGGTGGAGCCGCGTGAGGTGGAGACCGCGCTCGGCAAGCACCCGGGGGTGGGCAAGGCGGCGGTCGTCGCCCGGGAGGACCGGCCCGGCGACAAGCGGCTGGTGGCCTACGCGGTGGCGGCCTCCGGCGTCGAGCTCACCGCCGGTGACCTGCGCGAGCACGTCGCCGCGCTGCTGCCGGAGTACCTCGTGCCCGCCGCGTTCGTGCTGCTCGACGAGCTGCCGATCACCCCGAACGGCAAGCTCGACCGGGCCGCGCTGCCCGCACCCGACTACGCCGCGCTGACCACCGGCCGCGACCCGCGCACCCCCGAAGAAGAGCTGATGCGCGGACTGTTCGAAGAAGTCCTCGGCGTGACCGGGATCGGCATCGACGACGGCTTCTTCGACCTCGGCGGGCACTCGCTGCTGGCCACCAAGCTGATCAGCCGGGCACGGACCGCGTTCGGCCGGGAGCTGTCGATCCAGGCGGTGTTCGAGGCGCCGACGGTGGCCGGGCTCGTCGAGTGGCTGGGGCGCGCGGAGAAGGCGCGGCCGAGCTTGCGGGCGATGCGCCGGCAGCGGGTGGAGTCGGCATGAGCGCGCCGACACCGCTGTCCTACGGCCAGCGCCGGCTGTGGTTCCTCAACGAGCTGGAACGCGGCCCCGGGTACAACTGCCCGCTGGCGATCCGGCTGCGCGGGAACCTCGACCGCGCCGCGCTGGCCGCCGCCCTGCGTGACGTCCTCACCCGGCACGAGGTGCTGCGCACGGTGTACCCCGTCGTGGACGGCCTTCCGGTGCAGCGGGTGCTCGAGCCGGCGGAGGTCGTGCTCGAGCCGATCGTGCGGGACGTGCCCGGCGGCGAGCTCGCCGAGGCGCTGATCTCGGCCGCGCGGGACGGGTTCGAGCTGGCCACCGAGCCGCCGATCCGGGCTTTCCTGTTCGTCGCGGGCGAGGCCGACCACGTGCTGGAACTGGTGCTGCACCACATCGCCAGCGACGGCTGGTCGATGGGACCGCTGCTGCGTGATCTGGGCACGGCGTACGAAGCCCGCATCGCGGGGACCGGACCGGACTGGGAGCCGCTCCCGGTGCAGTACGCCGACTACGCCCTGTGGCAACGGGAACTGCTCGGCGACGAGTCCGATCCGGACAGCCTGGTGTCCCGGCAGCTGGCCTTCTGGCGCGACACGCTGGCGGGCATCCCGGACGAGCTGGCCCTGCCGTTCGACCGGCCCCGCCGCGCGGAGGGCGGCGCCGCCCGGGTGGTGCCGCTGGAATTCGACGCGCGGCTGCACCGCGGGCTGGCGGAACTGGCGCGCGCCAACGGGGTCACGCTGTTCATGGTGTTCCAGGCGGCGTTCGCGGTGCTGCTGAGCCGGCTGGGCGCCGGCGAGGACATCCCGTTCGGTTCACCGACCGCCGGCCGGACGGACGAGGCGCTCGACGACCTGGTCGGGTTCTTCGTCAACACGCTGGTGATGCGGACGGACGTGTCCGGCAACCCGGGCTTCGGCGAGTTGCTGGCCAGGGTGCGGGAGCGCGACCTGGCCGCGTTCGCCCACCAGGAAGTGCCCTTCGAGCTGCTGGTCGAGACCCTCAAACCGGCCCGCTCGCTGTCGCGGCACCCGTTGTTCCAGGTGACGGTGCTGGTCCAGAACAACGCCGAGGCGCTCCTGCGGATCGGTGACCTGGACGCGGCGGTCGAGCAGGTGCCGGTGAACGTCGCCAAGTCGGACCTGATGCTGGCCGCGGGCGAGCACTTCGACGACGCCGGCCGGCCCGCCGGGATCAGCGGCGCGCTGGAGTACGCGGTCGACCTCTTCGACGCCGCCACCATCGAATCGATGGCGGTGCGGCTGGAACGGGTGCTGACGGCGGTGGTGGCCGATCCCGGCGCACCCGTCGGCGCGATCGAGGTGCTCGGGCCGGACGAGCGGGAGCGGATCGTGGCGGACTGGAACGCCACCGCGGCGCCGGTGCCGGACACGACCCTGCCCGCGATGTTCGCCGAGCAGGCCGCACGGACTCCGGACGCGCCGGCGGTGCTGTTCGACGGGGAGCCCGCCCGGTCGCTCACCTACCGCGAGCTGGACGACGCGGCGACCCGGCTGGCCCATCGGCTGCGCGCCCGCGGCGCGGGACCGGGCGGCGTCGTGGCGGTGTCCCTGCCTCGTTCGGTGGAGCTCGTCGTGGCGCTCTACGCCGCGCACAAAGCCGGTGCCGCGTACCTGCCACTCGATCCGGCCTACCCCGCGGAACGGGTGGAGTTCATGCTCGCCGACGCCGCGCCGGCGGTGGTGCTGACCCCGGAGTCGTTCGCGCGGCTGGCCGCCGAGCCGGCCACCGCGACGGGGTCACTGCCCGCGGTGACCGGCGCCGACCCGGCGTACGTGATCTACACGTCGGGTTCGACCGGGCGGCCGAAGGGAGTGGTGGTCGGGCACGCCGCGATCGTCAACCGGCTGTGCTGGATGCAGCACGAATACGGGCTGGAGCCGGGCGAACGGGTGCTGCAGAAGACGCCGTCCAGTTTCGACGTGTCGGTGTGGGAGTTCTTCTGGCCGCTGCTGGTGGGCGCCACGCTGGTGCTGGCCCGGCCGGACGGCCACCGGGACCCGGCCTACCTCGCCGACCTGATCCGCCGGGAACGGATCACCACCGTCCACTTCGTCCCGTCGATGCTGGAGGCGTTCGTCGCGTCGCCGGATTCGGCGGGCTGCCCCGGCCTGCGGCGGGTGATCTGCAGTGGTGAGGCGCTGTCCTCGACGCTCGCCGCCCGGTTCGCCGCGATCTCCGACGCCGGGCTGCACAACCTCTACGGGCCCACCGAGGCGGCGGTCGACGTGACCGCCCACCGCTACGACCCCGGCGACGCCACCGTGTCCGTTCCCATCGGCGCCCCGGTGTGGAACACCCGGGTCCACGTCCTCGACGAGCGGCTGCGGCCGGTGCCCCCGGGGATCCCGGGGGAGCTCTACCTGGCCGGGGTCCAGCTCGCCGACGGCTACCTGAACCGGCCGAAGCTCACCGCGGAACGGTTCGTCGCCGACCCGTTCGACTCCGGGGGCGGGCGCCTGTACCGCACCGGCGACGTCGTCCGCTGGTGCGGCGACGGTGTCCTGGAGTACCTCGACCGGGCCGACGACCAGGTGAAGATCCGCGGCCAGCGGATCGAGCTCGGCGAGATCGCCGCGGTGCTCGGCGGGCACCCGGCCGTCGCGCAGGCGGCGGTGGTGGCCCGTGAGCACCGGCCGGGCGACCGGCGCCTGGTGGGCTACGTGGTGCCTACCGAAGGCGCGGCCGATCCGGCCGCGCTGCGGGAGCACGCCGCGGCCGTCCTCCCGGACCACATGGTGCCTTCGGCGATCGTGGCGCTGGCGGAGTTGCCGCTCACCCCGAGCGGGAAGCTCGACCGGAAGGCGCTGCCCGCACCCGAGGTGGTCACCGTCGCGGGCCGCGCGCCGGTGACCGCGCGGCAGGAGGTCCTGTGTGGACTGTTCGCCGAGGTGCTGGGACTGGACTCGGTGAGCATCGACGACGGGTTCTTCGACCTCGGCGGGCATTCCCTGCTGGCGACCAGGCTGATCGCCAGGGTCCGCGCCGAACTCGGCGTCCGGCTGAGCATCCGGTCCCTGTTCGAGGCCCCGACGGTGGCCGGCCTCGCCGACCGGCTGGATGCCGCCGCGGACGGCGACCCGCTGGCCGTGCTGCTGCCGCTGCGCGGCGGCGGGACCGGCGAGCCGCTGTTCTGCGTCCACCCGGCGGCGGGCGTCGGCTGGGTGTACGCGGGGCTGCTCCGGCAGGTCACCGGCCGTCCGGTGTACGCGCTGCAGGCCCGTGGCCTGTCTGCTCCGGGAGCCCGGCCCGCGAGCGCCGACGAACTGGTCAAGGACTACCTCGCGCAGATCCGCGCGGTGCGGCCGAACGGGCCGTACCACCTCCTCGGCTGGTCGTTCGGCGCGAACATCGCCCACGCGATGGCCGCGCGGCTGCGCGGTGAGGGGGAGCGGGTGGGGCTGCTCGCCCTGCTCGACGGCTACCCCGCGGGTCCCGCGGATGCGGCTGCCGCGCTGGACGCCGACGACCCGGAGGTCCTGGCCATGGTGCTGGCTTCGCTGGGCTATCCGGTGGACCAGGTGATCGACCGGGCCCGGTTCGCCGCCACCCTGCGGGCGCCGGACAGCCCGCTGTCGACGCTCGACCCGGCGGCGATAGCGGCGCTCCCGGGGGTTTTCGCCGACAGCGTCACCATGCGGGCGGAGCAGACTCCGGACGAGTTCGACGGGGACGTCCTGCTGGTCGTCGCCGCGGCGGACCGGCCGCCCGGCTCGCCCGTGCCCGGCGACTGGCTGCCGTACGTCACCGGCCGGCTCCGGGTGCACGAAATCGACTGCCGGCACGGCGAACTCGCCGCGCCCGGCCCGATCGACGCGGTCGGCGCGCTGCTGGCCGGAGAACTGTCCGCACTCCAGGGAAGGGAAACCCGATCATGACCGCCGATGTGCACGTCCGCCCGGTCGCCGGAACAGCAGGGACAGCCGAAACGGCGGCGACGGCCAACGCCCGCCGGTTCTACGACTGCGTCGACGCCGGAGATGTGCCGGGCCTGGCCGCGCTGTTCGCGCCGGAGTCCAGCTACCACCGCCCCGGCTACGAGCCGTTCCCCGGCCCGGAAGGCGTCGCGCGGTTCTACACCGAGCACCGGGTGATCCGCTCCGGCAGGCACAGCCTGACCACCGTGCTGGCCACCGGGCGCGATGTCGCGGTGCGCGGCGAGTTCCACGGCGAACTGCACGACGGCAGCCCGGTCGACCTGCGGTTCGCCGACTTCTTCCAGGCCGGGCCGGACGGCCGCTTCACGCGCCGGGAGACCTTCTTCTTCGCCCCGCTGGTCTGAACCGACGAAACCCAGAGGAGAAACCAGTCATGACCTCACTTCTCGAGCCGGCCACGAACCCGGCCGCCACCACGAGTCCCGGGCACGGTGACGCGTTCACCGACCACCTGTACGCGATGAGCTGGACCGAGCAGGACGGGTGGCACGCACCGGAACTGCGTCCGCTGGCCAACCTGTCGATCCACCCCGCGATGCTCGGCCTCCACTACGGCCAGGTGATCTTCGAAGGGATGAAGGCGTTCCGCCAGGCCGACGGCTCGATGGCGGTGTTCCGCCCCCGGCAGAACGCGCACCGGTTCCAGCGGTCGGCGCGGCGCCTGGCCATGCCGGAGCTGCCGGAGGAGGACTTCCTGCTGGCGCTGGAAAGCCTGGTCGCCGCCGATCAGCACGCGCTGTCCGACGACCCGGATCACAGCATCTACCTGCGGCCGCTGATGTACGGCAGCGAGGCGAACCTGATGCTGCGCCCGTCGCAGACGTACGAATTCCTGCTGATGGCGTTCGTCGCCGGCGGCTTCTTCGGCGACACGGTGCGCCCGGTTTCGGTGTTCGTCAGTCACGAGCACAGCCGGGCCATGCCGGGCGGCACCGGCAACGTCAAGTGCGCCGCGAACTACGGGCCGTCCTTCGTGGCCCAGCGGATCGCGCAGGACGCCGGGTGCCAGCAGGTCGTCTGGCTGGATTCGGTGGAACGGCGCTGGGTGGAGGAAATGGGCGGGATGAACCTGTTCTTCGTCCGCGGCAGCGGCCCCGGCGCCGAGGTCGTCACCCCGCGGCTGACCGGCACGCTCCTGCCCGGGGTCACCCGCGATTCGCTGCTCACCCTCGCCGAGCGCGACGGCTACCGGGTGGGCGAGGAGCGGATTTCGGTCGAGCAGTGGCGCGAGGAATGCACGGCCGGGTCGATCACGGAGGTGTTCGCGTGCGGCACGGCGGCGGTGGTCACCCCGGTGGGCCAGGTGGTGGACGAAGCCGGCGACTGGACCATCGGCGACGGCGGAACGGGTCCGGTGACGCGCCACCTGCGCACGGCCCTGGTGGACGTCCAGCACGGCCGCGCGCCGGACCCCGGCCACTGGATGCACCACATCCCCCGGTAACCGGGACGGGTGGGGGAGGGGCTTTCCCCGAAAGTCCCTCCACCCCCGTGCCTTGCCTATCGTCGGAACCAGCGCCGTCGCTTCCGCGAGCTTTCTGCAGAGTCGGCCGGCTGTAGTCCCAGTCTTCCGGTCAGGAAGAAGGTCCCCGTCACAATGTTGCCGGGCGCGGGTGGTTGCTCGAGGTCGGTGGTCGCGATCGCGACGCCGAGTTCGATCGCGGCGATGGTGCGGACCCGGATCCGGTGGAATGCCGTGCCGGTAACGGTGTTCACGGGAGTCTCGGCCTCGATGACCTCGCCGGCGAACAGCGCCTGGGCGGAGGGCGTCCAGCCGGGCGAGGGTTCTGCGAGCGGGAAAGCGCCGGAGGGGATGAAGTGGTCGGCGGCGAATTTCGGCAGGTCGTCGTCCTGAGAGGCGTAGTAGGCCTCGGCGTCGGCGTGCACGGTGACGTCTTCGGCCAGGGCCGCCAGCACCAGGGAGCCGCTCTCGAGCCGCCCGCCGGAGTGGGCGAGGATCGCTCGGTCTTCCAGCTCCACCGCAACGGGGCAGACCAGCTCTCCGTCGACGCCGTCGAGGAGTTCGAGCGTCGCGGTCTCGTCATCGACGAGGCGGACGTCGCGCACCGGTACCGCGGGCGTGGTGCCGGCCAGGCTCGGCAGGAGGAACTCGATCTCGCCGTTGCGGACCTGCGCGACCAGCCGGGCGCCGGAGGGATCGGTCCAAACGTGCTCGCTGGTCTTCCCGGCGATCTGCCGCGCTGTGCCCGCGCCGATCAAGGAGACCACCCTCTCCCCGAACTCAGCCTTGCCGGTAACGCCGATCCCGATCGCCGCGAAGTGGCTGGACACGATCACTCCCCTGTTTCACCGTCCACTGGAGACTAGTGCCGGGCCGGAACAAGGTCATCCTGGTTTACGGGGGAGTGCGCCAGGGCACGGACAGCCGTGGATGTCGGACGCGGCGAGCCGGGGACCTCCGCACCTTCGACCCCTGCGGCCGGCCGCTGACCACCACCGGTGCGGTCGGCATCCGAACGTGCCGGGCAACCGCACCGCGCGGCGGCCGCCTGTTCATGCGAGTAGCGGTTGTCCGTGGTCGCGAAGAAGGTCGAAGCTACTGGGACAAGACCATCAGTTTCGTCGGGGGAGGGGCGTCATGAGGCCTGGTCTGGCTGTTTTGCTCGCGGTCGCGCTGGTCGCGCTGGTCGCCACGGGGTGCGGCGGGTCCGGCGACACGCCTTCCGCCGGCCGGGACAAAGTCGCCTATCTGACGTCGTTCGGCACCTTCGGCCGTGACGCCTACGCCTACGTGGCCCAGGAGAAAGGCTTCTTCGCCGAAGCCGGGCTCGATGTCACGATCACGCCGGGCAGTGGCACGGTGGACGTGCTCAAGCTGGTCGCCGCGGGCCGGGCGGACGTCGGAACGGCAGACTTCACCGCCACCGCGATCACCGTGGCGAAGGAGAAGCTGCCGGTCACCGCCGTCGCGGCGGTGCACCAGCGGTCCCTCGCCGCGATCGTCTCGCTCGAGGGCAACGGCATCACCAAGCCGGCGGACCTGGCCGGGAAGAAGATCGCCGATCAGGCCGGCTCCACGAACCAGGTGATGTTCCCCGTCTACGCCAAGGCCGCCGGTGTCGACCCGGCCTCGGTGCGGTTCGTGCCGGCCGCTCCGCCGGCCCTTCCGCAGCTGCTGGCGAGCGGGCAGGTGGACGGGATCGGGCAGTTCGTCGTGGGCCGGCCGCTCATCGAAGCGGCGGCGCGGGGCAAGAAGGCGGTCGTGCTGCCCTACGGTGACCTGGTGCCCGACCTGTACGGCAACGTGGTCGTCACGTCGAAGGATCTCACCGCCCGGAATCCCGCTCTGGTGCGGCGGTTCACCGCGGCGCTGCTCAAGGGGCTCGGCTACGCGATCGAGCACCCCGGCGAGCTCGGCGCGATCCTCAAGAAGTACCAGCCGGCCCAGGACGCGGGTGTGGCGGGCGCCGAGATCGGGTTGATGGCGCCCTACGTCCGGCCTGCCGGTTTCACCGGCCCGCTCGGCCAGGTGGCCGAGGCGCGGGTGCGGAAGATCATCGGCACCCTCGCCGACGCCGGAGCCGTCCCGGCCGGTGTGCTCACCCCCGCCGACGTCGTCTCCTTCGGGCTGGTGCCCCGGCCGTGATCGTTCTGGACGGCGTGGCGCAGGTCTTCGACGGCCGGGCGGGGCCGGTCCAGGCGCTCGCCGGAATCGACCTCGAGGTGGGGGAGAACGAGTTCGTCGCGGTCATCGGGCGGTCCGGCTGCGGCAAGTCGACGTTGCTGCGGCTCATCGCCGGCCTGCTGCCGCCGACCCGGGGACGGATCTTCGTCGACGGCGAGCCGGTGACCAGGCCGCGTCGCGACGTCTCGTTCATGTTCCAGCGCCCGGCGCTGCTGCCGTGGCGGTCGGTGCTGTCGAACGTCATGCTGCCGATCGAGATCTTCGGCCTGGACCGGAAGTCCTACCGGGACCGGGCGCACGAGCTGCTGGAGCTGGTCGGCCTGCGTGGCTTCGAGAAGCGGTTGCCCCACGAGCTTTCCGGCGGGATGCAGCAACGGGTCTCGCTGTGCCGGTCGTTGATCCACGCTCCGGCGGTCATGCTCATGGACGAACCGTTCTCCGCATTGGACGCGTTGACCCGTACGGAGCTTTCCGCGGAACTGCAACGCATCCAGCTGGAGCAGCCCCGGACGGTCGTGTTCGTGACGCACTCCATCGAGGAGGCTGTCGTGCTCGCCGACCGGGTGGCGGTGCTCACCCCGCGGCCGGGCAGGCTCCGCAAGACCGTCGACCTCGCCGTTCCCCGGCCCCGCGTGCCCGGGCGGCCCGACGTCGATCAGGCCGGTCGTGAGCTGCGCGATCTGCTCACCGCACCGGTCGACGGGGGAGCGACATGAGGGGCCGCGTGCTGCCCGTCGTGGGGGTGCTGGTGCTCATCGGCCTCTGGTGGCTGGTGACGATCGTCTTCTCGATCGAGCGGTTCCTCGTGCCCAGCCCGGCCGACGTGGTCGCCTCGTTCCTCGAGCTGCCGGGCTACCTTCTCAGGCAAAGCCTGGTTACCCTGGTCGAGACCATCGAAGGGTTCGCGCTGTCCATAGTGGTCGGTGTGCCGCTCGCGATGCTGATCGTCCGTTCCTCGCTCCTGGAACGGACGTTCTACCCGATCCTGCTCGCCGTGAACGCGGTGCCCAAGATCGCCGTCGCCCCGATCCTGGTGGTGTGGTTCGGCTTCGGCCAGGGGCCGAAGGTGGTCCTGGTCGTGCTGGTGTGCGTCTTCCCGGTGGTCATCTCGACCGCGTCCGGGATGAAGTCCACGCCGCACGAGCTCGTCGAGCTGCTCCGCTCGTGGGATTCCTCCCGCCGTCAGGAGTTCTTCAAGCTGCGGTTCCTCCACGCCCTGCCGCAGATCTTCGTCGGGCTCAAGGTGGCGATCTCGCTGGCGGTCATCGGCGCGGTGATCGCCGAGTTCGTCGGCGCCGACGCCGGGCTCGGTTTCGTCATCGTGCAGTCCGGTGCCAGTGCCGACACGTCGCTGGCCTTCGCCGCGATGACCCTGCTGGCGATCATGAGCATCGCGTTGTTCTACGGACTGGCCTACCTCGAGCGGAAGCTGTTGCCGTGGGCCGAGGAGCACCGGTGATCGCCGTGGTGGTGCCGGCGACACCGGCTGCGACCGGACTGCGACGTCGCGGGGACCACCTGCCGACACGGACGCGGAACAGTCGGCGGCATGAGCGAAGTTCAGCCCGCCGGGGTCATTCGGTTCGCCGGCGGGCGCAAGCCACACCTGCCCGCGCTGGACGGGTTGCGCGGGGTCGCGATCCTCGGTGTGCTGTTGTTCCACACCGGCCACCTGCCCGGGGGTTTCCTCGGGGTGGACCTGTTCTTCACCCTGTCCGGGTACCTCATCACCGGCTTGCTGCTGCGGGAGGTCGAGGCGACCGGAGCGGTGTCGCTGCTCGCTTTCTGGGGCCGCCGGATCCGCCGGCTGCTGCCCGCGCTGGTGACGATGCTCGCCGGGGTGACCGTGGTGGTGTGGGTGATCGGGCCGCCGGGCCTGGTGCGGACGGCCCTTGACGACGGCCCGTGGGTGCAGCTGAACCTGGTGAACTGGCACCTGCTCGCGCAGTCGGCGGGCTACTGGGACCGCTTCGGGTCGCAACGGGTCTTCGAACACCTGTGGAGCATCGCGGTCGAAGAGCAGTTCTACCTGCTGTGGCCGCCGGTCCTGCTGGTCGTCGCCCGGTACGCGAAACGGCCGGAAACCTGGGTCGCGGTGGTCGCGGCCACGGCCTCGATCGGTTCGCTCGCGCTGATGGTCACGCTCGCCGGCCCGGCCGATCCGAGCCGGGTCTACACCGGCACCGACACCCGGGCGTTTTCCTTGCTGCTGGGCGCGGTTGTCGCCACCGGGCCGGTGCGGGCGGCGCCGGCCCGCGCGGCCGCCCGGTGGGCGGGCGCCGCGGCGGCGTTGCTCGCGGCCGGCATCGGGATCCTGTGGTCGCTGGCGGACGGGACGACGTCGAGGTGGCTGTTCACCGGCGGGCTGTTCGCGCACTCGCTGGCCGCCGCGCTGCTGATCGGGCTGTGCGTGCAGGCGCCGCGAACGGGGGTGGCGACAGTCCTGGCCTGGCCGCCGCTGCGGTGGTTCGGGCTGATCTCCTACAGCCTGTACCTGTGGCACTGGCCCGTGTTCGTGCTGGTTTCCCCGGAGCGGACCGGGCTCGACGGTCTGCCCCGGACGCTGACGGTGCTCGCGGTGTCCATCGGCTTGGCCACGCTGTCGAAGTACCTGGTCGAGGACCCGATCCGGTTCCGGGCCCGGTGGGCGCGGGGCCGGAGCGGGGTGCTGGCGTGCACCGCGGTCACGGCCGGGCTGGCCGTGCTGTGGGTGGTGCTGCCCGCCCCGGCCCCGGCCGTCGTCGACATCACCGGGCTGTGATCAGCGGGCAGGTCCGCGCCGGGTCCGACTCCGGGGTGGGCTGGACGAAGCGGACCTGCACCTTCGTGCTCCGGTCCCCGCCGGCCTGGACGTGGGCGCCCAGCGCGGTGCACACGATCTGGTCGATGCCCAGCGGGGTCACGTCGTGGATCGTCAGCGGCACCGACAGCTGGAGCACGCCGGTCGTGGGCGTCACGACCACCCTCGTCACCGGCGTCGGGGCGATCTCCGTGTGCAGGTCCGAGCCGCTGGGCACGCTCAGCAGCAGCGCCAGCGCCTCGGAGACCGAGCCGAGGTGACCGGTCGGCCGCAGGTCCGGCCGGAGCTGCTCGTGCGCGTCGACGAGGTACAGCGTCATCCCCGGCGCCACGCCCGTCGGGGCCTCGCCCCCGTCGGCCACCTCGGAGGGCCGGACCCCGCAGCCCGCGAGCAGGAACACCGCCACCGCGGGCCAGATCCGCTTCACGAGTCCTCCCGGTTCCGCGGCAGGGACAGCACGAACCGCGCCCCGCCGCCGTCGGCGTTGCCCGCGGTGAGGTCGCCGCCGTGCAGACGCGCGTTCTCCAGCGCGATCGCCAGCCCGAGCCCGCTGCCCGGGGTGCGGGTGCGCGCGGCGTCGGCCTTGGAGAAGCGGTCGAACACGTGCGGCACCACGTGCGCGGGCAGCCCCGGCCCGCGGTCGGTGACTTCGATCCGCACGTCCTCACGGGACTCCGAGACGGCGACCCGCACCGGCGGCTCCCCGTGCCGCAGCGCGTTGCCGGCCAGGTTGGCCACGATGACGTCCAGCCGGCGCCGATCCAGCCGCAGCAGGATCCCGCCCGGTGCCACCACCTCGACCCGGTCCAGCCAGCCGCGGGCCCGGAGGCAGTTCCGCACGGCACCGGCCACGTCGACCTCCTCCACCCGCAGCTGCGCGGTGCCGGCGTCCAAGCGGGCCACCTCCATCAGGTCCTCGACGAGCCGGACCAGCCGGTGCGTCTCGACGATCGCCAGCTGCGCGGACTCCCGGGCGTCGGCCTCCATCCCGTCCGCCGTGGTCGCCAGGACCTCCACGACAGCCGTCAGCGTGCTCAGCGGGGTGCGCAGCTCGTGCGAGACGTCGGCGGCGAACCGCCGGGCGTCCGCCTGCATCCGTTCCATGGCCAGCATCGACGTCTGGACGGACTCGGCCATTTCGTTGACCGTGACGGTCAGTTCGGCCAGCTCGTCGGCGCCCTGGGGCGGCGACCGGGCGCCGAGGTCGCCGCCGGCCAGCCGGCGCGCCGTGTCGCGGAGCTCGCGCACCGGGCGCAGCACGCTGCCCGCGGCCAGCAGCGCCAGCAGCACCGCCAGCGGCAGCGCGAGGGCGGCGGTGATGGTCGCGGACCGGGTGAGGCCGTCGATCTGCTGTTCGACGCCGGTCAGGTCGTGCACGGAGTACACCTCGATGCCGGACGGGGTGCGGGCCCCGTCCGGCGCGGTGATCGTGACGGGCGTGCCGACCACCAGCCACGGCCGGCTCCCGGCCGTGATCCGCTGCGTGACGAGCCGGTTCCGGCTGCGCACGGCGGCGCGCAGCGTGCCGGGGACCAGATCGGTGCCGGTGCCGGCCGAGGACCGCAGATCCCGGTAGGTCACCACGGTGTTTTCCCCGGCGGCCGTGCGCAGCCGGTCGAGCGCGTCCTGGTCCGGCGGAAAGGTCAGCTGCGGGGTGATCGCGCCGAGCCGGCCGGCGACGCCCTCGGTGATCCGCTGCTGCGTCGAGGTGACCAGCGCGGTGCTCGCCGAGCCGGCGCTCGACCAGGCCGCCGCGGCGGCACCGAGCACGGTCACCAGCACGAACGCGACGAGCAGCCGGGCGCGCAGGCCACGCGGCCGGAGCCTCACACCGGTCCGAACCGGTAGCCGAACCCGCGCACGGTCTGCACGTACTCCGGCGTCGCCGGATCGGCCTCGATCTTCGCCCGCAGCCGCTGCACGCAGTTGTCGACCAGCCGGGAGTCGCCGAGGTAGTCGTGCTCCCACACCTCTTCCAGCAGCTGCTGCCGGCTGAACACCCGGCCGTGCGCCCGCGACAACGTCAGCAGCAGCCGCAGCTCGGTCGGCGTCAGGGAGACCGGCTCGCCGCGCGACGACACCGTCAGCGACGTGGTGTCGATGCGCAGGTCGCGGTGCACCCGCACGCCGTCCGGGGAACCCGTGCCGCGGCGCAGCACCGCGCGGATCCGCGCGTCCAGCACGGCGGGCCGCACCGGCTTGACGACGTAGTCGTCCGCGCCCGCCGCCAAGCCGCCGACGACGTCGAAGTCGTCGCCGCGCGCGGTCAGCATGATCACCGGTACCGAGCCGGCGGCCCGGATGCCGCGGCAGACCTCGAACCCGTCGATGCCCGGCAGCATCAGGTCGAGCACCACCAGGTCCGGCGGGGCCGAGCGGAACCGGCGCAGCCCGTCCTCGCCGGTGTCCGCCGTGCCGACGTCGTGGCCGTGCCTGCCCAGCGCGAGCTCGAGCCCGCGCCGGACCAGGGGGTCGTCTTCGATCAGCAGAATCGCCGCCACCCGTCCAGTATGGACAAGCCGGGCCGGCTCGGCGGTTTCTTGCGACACGACCGGGACAAGACGGCGGAAGCACGCGGACACCGGGGCGGCACCGTCGATTCCATGAGCAAAACGCGAATTCCCGTCCTCGGCGTGGCCGGCCTGCTCCTGCTGACCACCGCCTGCTCCGGCGGGGCCACGACGACCGGCGCGCCCGCACCGGCGCCCGGCTCCGGACCGGGCAAGGTGCTCTTCCTCGGTGACTCCGTCGCCGCGGGCGAGGCACTGCCCCTGGCCGCCGCGTTCAAGGCGAGCGGCGTCGACTTCCAGTCGATCGCCGCCGACGGCGGCGGGAACGTCGTCGGGCCGTTCTCCGAGGAGAACTGGCGGAAGCTGCCCGGGCAGCTCACCTCGGCCCACCCCGCGGTGGTCGTCTACCAGCTCACCACGTACGACTGGGGCAGCCGGGAAGAGCAGCAGGCCGCCTACGGCAAGCTGTTGACGACGGTCACCGGCGCCGGCGCGAAACTGGTCTTCGTCACCACACCCCCGATCAAGCCCGACGACTTCTACCAGCCGCACCTGGCCGACCTGAACCGCGCTCCCGAGGCCGCCCGCGCGATCGCGCAGGCCGCCCCGGGCCAGGCGAGCGTGCTCGACGCGGGCACGGTGTGGGGCAGCACCTACCAGCAGGTCAAAGAAGGCAAGGCGGACCGCAGCGCCGACGGGATCCACACCTGCCCCCAGGGCGCCGCTCGCTTCACCGGCTGGCTGCTCGCCGAACTGGCGAAGCTGTTCCCCGGCTTCGCCCCGGCACCGGCGCAGACCTGGGCCAACACCGGCTGGTCCGCGGACAACCACTTCAAGGACTGCTGAGCTCGCGGAGCAGGCGCGGGTGCCGCGCTTCGCAGCGCGGCACCCGCGTCGCGGGAGGGCATCAGGAGAGCTGGGCGACCTCCGTGTCCGTCAACGCCTTGCCGGCCACGCCGACCTCGTCGACCGCGCCGGGCCAGAAGTCGACGTTGCGGCTGTCGTACTTGGCCCGCCCGACCGTGAACGCGCCGGTACTGACCAGCGCCGGTCCGGCGGGGGCCGTCGCGACCTTCACGCCGTCCACGTAGAGCCGGATCTCGTTGCCGGACCGCACACCCGTGAGCTCGTACCAGCGGCCGGTCTCCGGCACGACCTCGTACCGGGCCCGGTTGCCGCCGGGGGTGCTGAACGCGAACGCGCCCTGGCCGTACTGCAGGTAGAACGGGCTTTCCCGCTCCCGGCCGTCCTGGCTCACCGCGGTCGCGTAGTTGCCGGGCAGCTCGTCGAGCCGCACCTTCGCGGAGACGGTGTAGTCACCGGTCGTGTCGACGACCGGGCCGTAGGTGTCGGCGGAGCCGCCGGTGAACTGCAGCGCGCCGTCCTTGAACGTGACCCCGGTCGGGGTGAGCGTCAGCGGGTTGTTGCCGCCGCTCGAGTCCTTCGCGGTGGTTCCTCCGCGCTCGTCGAGGTTCCATTCGCCCTTGCCCGCGTACGGGTAGGGCTTCCCGGCGTTGGCACCGGCCTCGATCACGCGCCGGTTGATCTCGCGGACGGGACCCGGGTCGACCTTGAGGCGTTTGCGGTCGTAGGTCCAGAGCCCGTTGAGCTCGCCTTCCAGGTCGGTGACTTGCGTGTAGACCGAGGCCGACAGCTCGGCCCGGGCCTGCCCGAGGTAGAACGTGCGGGTGTTGTCGACGTACTTCGCCGTCAGCGCCGCCTTGTCCGCAACCCCGCTGTAGATCGCGATCGGCGCACCCGGCCACTGGTGACCCGGCGTGCGCAGCGTGAAGCCGCCGTGCTCGCCGTCCATCGCGACGCGCCTGCCGTCCGAGCGGGCGGGGTCGGTGTTGTTGTAGTCGTGGTGGTCGATGACGTCGCCGCGGCCCGAGTCGCCCTTGGAGGCGCAGCAGTTCACCCCGCTGTGGGCGTTGACGATCCGGCTCGGGTCGGCGGCCTTGACCTGGTCGGTGATCCGGCCGGTGGCGGTCTTGTCCCACTCGCCCCAGCCCTCGTTGAACACGATCCACGCGTAGACCGACGGGTAGTTCTGCAGCTGGTGCATCTCCTCCAGGCCCTGGCTGAGCCAGGCTTGCTGCGCGGCTGGGTTGTTGCCGTCCTCGACGGACACGAAGTCCTGCCACACCAGCAGCCCGAGCTGGTCCGCGTGGTAGTACCAGCGGGCGGGCTCGACCTTGATGTGCTTGCGGACGGCGTTGAAGCCGAGGTCCTTCTGCGCCTTCAGGTCGAAGACGAGGGCTTCGTCGCTCGGCGCGGTGTTCAGGCCGTCCGGGTAGAAGCCCTGGTCCAGCTGCATCAGGTGGAAGATCGGCTTGCCGTTGAGCGTCAGCTTCGGCGTGCCGCCGACGTTCGTGATGCCGGTGGACCGCATGCCGAAGTAGCTCTTGACCTTGTCGCCGCCCAGTTTGATCTCCAGCTGGTACAGGTACGGGTCGTCCGGCGTCCACAGGTGCGGGTTCGGCACCGGCAGCTTCAGGTTCGCGTTCGCCGGGCCGGTGACCGTGCCGACCTGCCGGCCGCGCGAGTCCTTGGCGACCGCCGTGACGGTGGCGTTGCCCGCGGACTTGACGTTGAGCGCCAGCGAATCGGTGGTGAGGTCGGGAGTCGTCTTGATCTCGTCGATGCCCTGGTCCGCCACGGGTTCCAGCCACACCGTCTGCCAGATGCCCGACGACGGCGTGTAGAAGATGCCGCCGGGGTTGGGGGACTGCTTGCCCTTGGGCTGGTACGGGCCGGTCGTGTCGGTGACGGCGACGACGATCTCCTGCTCGTCGCCGCGCTTGAGCGCGTCGGTGATGTCCGCGCTGAACGCCGTGTAACCGCCGGTGTGTTCCGCGACGAGCTTGCCGTTCACCCAGACCTTGGCCTGGTAGTCGACCGCGCCGAAGTTGAGCTTGAGGCGCTGCCCGCCGCCGATCTTCCAGTCGCGCGGGACGGTGACCGTGCGGCGGTAGAACATGTGGTCTTCGTGCCGTTCGAGCCCGGAGAGCTGCGACTCGATCGGGTAGGGCACGATCACCTTCTCGGGCAGCCTCTTGCCGAAGGCCGGCTGCTGTCCCTCCTTGGCGGCCGAGAACTCCCACGGACCGTTGAGGTTGACCCACTTGTCGCGCTCGAGCTGCGGCCGCGGGTACTCCGGCAACGGGTGGCGCGTGTCGACGTTCTCGCCCCACGGCGTCCTGAGCCGTTCCGTCGACGCGTTCGCGACCGTGCGCCCGGTCTTGCCGATCTTCGCGCCGTTCACCGCGAGCGCACCCGCGCCGTCGTAGTAGAGGGTGACTCGCTGGCCCTTCAATACCTTTTCGGCCAGCTGGATCGTGGCCCGGGTGCGGGTCGTCGTGATGAACGAGACCGGCATCGGCGTCGCGTCGACCTCGATGCGCAGGTGGTCCTTCAGGTCGCTCGTCCCCGAGACCCGGCCGTCGAAGTCGGCCGTGAGGGTGCGGCCGTCCTTGGCCACGTCCGCCGAGCGCGGCACGACCGCGTAGTCGGCGGGAGGCGTGAACGCCGAGAGCGGCACGATCTGCTTCGCGATGGCGGCGCTCGACCAGCGCAGGAACATGTTGGCGCCGCCGACGTCCTGGAACATCTCCAGCTTGAAGTCGTACTGCCGGCCGGCGGTCAGCGTGACCGGCGCGCTGGTCTGCTCGGTGTCCCAGTCCCCGACCCAGTGGTCGATGACCGGCGCGCCGTCGATGAACAGCCGGAACCCGTTGTCACCGGTGGCGTAGAACGTGTAATCGCCGGTCTGCGGCACGGCGAGCTGTCCGCTCCACCGGGCGGTCGTGTGCTCCGTGCGCCCGGCGACCAACCCGAAGACCGAGGTCAGATCCGCGTGGTTTACCTCCGAGTCGAGCGCGGTACCGGCCAGGTTCGCGAAGTCACGCGCGCCCGGCATGGACATCGTGAAGTACTCGGCCTTCAAGCCGTGCACGGGCTCGGCGGCGCCTGCGGGCGGCGTGCCGGACGCCACGCCCAACGCCACCAGCAGGGCGACGAGGACGGAAGCGGCTCTTCTCATCGGCGGGGTCCTTTTCACTTTTACAACGTTGTAAAACGAGCTGAGGGGATCCAATCAGACAAGTCGGACCGCTCAGTACCGCCGAATGTAGGTATCTCTAGGCCAACTGCCAGGACTCAAGGCCACCGTGTGTGGGCGACCGCGGTGTCATGCGAGCGGGGAACGCCTTGCGGGCCTCGACCTGGTGCGTCACCCCGATCGACGCCTGCGTGACCGCCGTGGCCACTCGGTTCCGGCCACAGGACGGAGCCGAGTGGCAGCGGCAGTGAGGCGGCCGGGCTCCTTCGGTGGCCCTGCCGTTGGCGCGTGCTGCTGCCTGAGCCGACTCGATCGGGCGTCGGCGCACTCAGCGACGCGCCTGAACCGCGTCACCGGGCGGGCGGCGGCCCCCACAGCGCCTCGCGGAGGAAGGTGCCGCCCTGGTGGACGGCCGCCCGGGCGGCCGGGATGTCGCGGAGTGCTTTGAGGGAGACGAAGTCGTGCGTCGTTCCCAGATAGCGGGTGGCGGTGACGGGCACCCCGGCCTGCCTGAGGTGCCGGGCGTACTGCTCGGCTTCGTCGCGGACGACGTCCGCCTCGGCGGTGATCACCAGGGCCGGGGGCAGGCCGGTCAGTTCCTCGCGGGTGGCGCGCAGCGGGGCGGCGGTGGGCTCGTCGAGATCGCCGGGCCGCCCGGCGTATTCGTGCCAGTACCAACGTGCTTGGCCGCTGCTGAGCAGGTAGCCGGTGGAGAACCGGCGGTGGGACTCGCTGGTGCAGTGCGGGTCGGTGAGCGGGTAGTACAGCAGCTGAGCGTGGATCCGGGGTCCGCCGCGGTGCTTGACGAGCATGGTCAGCGTGGTGGCGAGCGTCGCTCCGGCGCAGTCGCCCGCCACGGCCAGCCGGGACGTGTCGAGACCCAGGTCTCCGGCGTGGCCGGTGATCCAGTCCAGCAGGGCGTAGCACTCTTCGAGGGCCACGGGGTAGCGCGCCTCGGGGGTGCGGGTGTACTCGGGCACGACGAAGGCCGCGCCGGTCGTGGTCGCGAGTTCGCGGACGAGCCGGCCGTGCGTGCGGGCCTCCCCGAGCATCCAGCGTCCGCCGTGCAGGTAGACGACCACCGGGAGCGGGCCGGTCAGGTGCGCGGGCCGGAAGAGCCAGAAGCCGACCGGGCCCTCGGCCGTGATCGGCGCGATCGCGAACTCGGCGTGAACCCGCTCGTCGCCGATCGTGTCGTCCTGGGCCTCGAGCAAGGCGAGCCGCCCGTCATCCGGGCCGAGCTGCTGCAGGTGGGGTGGCGCCGCCGAAGCGCGGACGTAGCGTTCGACCACCGGATCGAGGGCCACGGAGTCGTGTCCGGCCGTGCGATCGTCGTGCGGGTCGGGTCCCATCGCCTCACCTCCGCGCAATCGTAGGACACGGCTGCCGGTCGCGGCCGACGTCCACCTCGGCGGGGCCGCGGACCGGCTCGGTTAGGGTGGGGCGCACGGCGGGGCAGGCGCGCTCGCCCGAGTTCGGAGGACACCCGTGGAGCTGGTCGGCCGGGCCCGGGAACTCGAACGGATCCTCGGTGTCGTCGATCACGCGCGCACCGGTCCGCGGGCGCTGCTGGTGCTCGGCGACGCCGGCGCGGGCAAGACGGCGCTGCTGGACGCCGCCGCCCGCCGCGCCGCGGAATCCGGTTCCCGGCTGCTGACGGCGCAGGGGTGCGTTGCCGAGGCCGAGCAGTCCTTTTCCGGGCTGCACCAGCTGCTTCGGCCCGTGCTGCCGGAACTGGCCGGGCTGGCCGCGCACCTGCGGGAGGCGGTCGACGTCGCGCTGGGGAGCACGCCGGCGCAGAGCGCCCCGGATCCCGGCGCCCTGCGGATCGCGGTGCTGACGTTGTTCGGCGCGCTGGCCGCCGAGCGGCAGCTCGTGCTGCTCGTCGACGACATCCACCTGATCGACGACGACACCGGTGACGTCCTGGCTTTCGTGCTGCGCCGGCTCACCACGGAGCGGCTGGCCGCGGTGCTGGCCGGGCTGGGGCCGGTCCGGCCGGCCCGGGTGGACGCGACCGTGCCGGTCCTGCGGGTGGAGCCGCTGCCCGACGCCGCCGCGGCCCGGCTCGTCGACAGCCTGCCGGGTGCGCCGACGGGCCGGGCCCGCCTCGAGGTGCTCCAGCAGGCCGCCGGCAGTCCGCTGGCGTTGCTGGAACTCGCCCGGGCCGCCGCGCGCAGCGGCACCTCGGTCCTGCCCGGCCGGCCGTTGCGGGGTGATCGGCGCCTGGCGGCCGTGTACGCCGGCCGGCTCGGTGAGCTGCCCGGGGACACCCGGCGCCTGGTGGTCTACGCGGCGGCGGCCGACGGCGCCGATCTGGCCACGACGATGGCGGCGGCCGAGGTCGGGGACCTGGCCGCGTGGGCGCCGGCGGAGCGGGCCGGGCTGCTCACGGTCACGGCCGAGGGGGTGGCGTTCCGGCACCCGCTGGTGCGCGCCGCGGCCTACGAATCCGCGTCGGCCGAGGTGCGGGCCGGGGCCCACCGCGCTCTGGCCGCCGTGCTGCACGGCGATCCCGAGCGGCGCGCGTGGCACCTCGCCGAGGCCGCGGTCCTGCCGGACGAGGCGATCGCGAAGGAGCTCGAGCAGGCCGCGGAGCTCGCGCGGCAACGCGGCGGGGTGTACGCCGCCGCCCGTGCGCTCGAGCGCGCCGCCGAATGCACTCCCGACCCGCGGGAACGGGCCCGCCGCTACGCGCGGGCCATCCACGAGGCGGACAACTTCGGTGATCCCGTCTGGATCCGGGAACTCCACGACCGGATCGTCCGCCTGACCGACGATCCCGGCCTGCTCGGCGTCGCCGCGGCCGGCGCCGGGCACGCGTTGTCGCTGTCGGCGCACCAGCGCGAAGCCTTCGACCTGCTGCACGCCGCGCTGCTCGACCACCGGCCCGGCGACGGCGACACCGCGCTCGCCCTGACCTCGGTGCTCGCCGCCGTCGTCGTGCAGTCCGGCCTGCCCGGGCACCGCGCGGTCCTGGCGGAGCTGCTGTCCCGGCCGGACTTCGAGGGCGACGGCGGCGCGGACGGGCTCCTGCCCGTCGCCGCGCGGCCCGCGATCCGCGAGAACATCCTCGTGCAGAGCGATCCCGCCGGGCAGGCCGCCGCGCTGGCCCGCCGGGCGGACGCGGCCGTGCACCGGTCCCTGGACGGCCCGGCCGAGGTGGTTCGCTTGCTGTGCCTGGGTTCCGTGGCGTGGTTCGCCGACGAATCGGACGTCTGCGTCACGACGTTCCGCCAGGTGTTCACCCTGCTCGGCGCGCGACGGTCGCACGGCATGGTCGTGATGTGCGTTCCGGCTTTCGCCTCGGCGCTGATCGCCACCGGACGCTGGGCGGAGGCCGGTGACCTGATCGAGGAACTGCGGGCGAGCGCCGCCGTGCACCACCTGCGGTACGTGGCCGTCGACGCCGAGGCCCTGCACGCGGAACTGAACGCCCTGCGGGGAGGGCCCGAGGCGGACCGCGCGGCTTTCGACGCGGCCTGGGCGTCGATCGACCTCACCGAAAACCTCTTCACGCACCTCCGCCTGCGTCGCGCGGCCGGGCTGGCCGCGCTCGCCGCCGGCGACGCCCAGACCGCCCACCGGCACCTGCGCGCCCTCTTCGCCGAGGACGGCACCCCCCACGACGTCTTCCTCTCGAGCCGTTCGGTCGCCGACTTCGCCCTCGCCGCCAAGCTCACCGGCGAGGGCGCCGACGCCGCCGACGTGGTCGCGGCGGTGCGGGCCGCCCACGGCGAGCACCCGAGCGTCCGGATGCGGTTGCTGCTGCACCACGCCGACGCCCTGGTCGCCGAGACCACGGCGGGCCGGACCGCCGACATCGAGCGCAGCTACCGGCTGGCGGTCATCGACCCGGCCGGTGAGCAGTGGCCGCACGAGCGGGCGCAGGCCCGGCTGGACTACGCCCGCTGGCTGCGCCGAAGACGCCGTCCGCTCGACGCGCGGCCGCTGTTCACCGCGGCGCTGGAAACCTTCACCCGGCTGGGAGCCACCGGACTGGCCGACCTCGCCCGGGGCGAGCTGCGGGCCAGCGGGGCCGCGATCGCCGGCCCGGCCGAGGCCGATCCCTTGGAGGCGCTGACCTCGCAGCAACGGGAGATCGTCCGGCTCGCGGCGCGCGGGCTGCGCAACCGGGAGATCGCCGAGCAGCTGTTCCTCTCGCCCCGCACGGTCGGCTCGCACCTGCACAACGCCTACCCCAAGCTCGGGATCAGCGGCCGGCACCAGCTCCGCGACCTCCTCGACGGCTGACCCCGGCGCTCAGCGCGGGATGTTGCGCAGGTTCTGCCGGGCGAGCTCGTAGACCTGCCCGATGCCGCCGCCGAGGACGGCTTTGCCCAGGGAGAGCGCGAATCCGCGTGCCTCCTCGAGCGTGACGTGGGACGGCACCTCCAGGGCGTCGGGCGTGGTGACGACGTCCAGCAGCGCCGGGCCGTCGTGGGCGAGCAGTTCCGCGACCGCGGCGCGCAGGTCGGCCGGATCGGTGACGCGGCGGGCGTGGAACCCGGCCGCGGCGGCGATGGCCGCGTAGTCGACCTGGTCGTGATCGGTTTCGAACGGCGGATCACCCGCGACCATCATCTCCAGCCGGACCATGCCGAGGCTGGAGTTGTCGAACACCACGACCTTCACCGGCAGGCGGTGGGTCTTCACGGTGAGCAGTTCGCCGAGCAGCATCGCCAGGCCGCCGTCGCCGGAGAGCGACACGACCTGCCGGCCCGGCGCGGCGGTCTGCGCGCCGATCGCCATCGGCAGGGCGTTGGCCATGGACCCGTGCACGAACGAACCGAGGATCCGGCGCCGCCCGGTCGGGGTGAGGTAGCGGGCGGCCCAGGTGCAGCACATGCCGGTGTCGACGGTGAAGACGGCGTCGTCGTCGGCGGTCTCGTCGAGGATCCGCGCGAGGTACTCGGGGTGGATGGGGCTGCGCTGGCCGTGGTCGCGGGTGTAGGTCTCGATCGAGTGCGCCAGGGCGCGCTCGTGGTGGCGCAGCATGTCGTGCAGGAAGCCGCTGTCGGTGCGCCGGTCGAGCAGGGGGAGCAGGGCGCGGAGGGTGGCGCCGACGTCGGCGGCGATGCCCTGCACCAGCGGGGTCCGGCGGCCGAGGCGGCCCGGGTCGATGTCGACCTGCACGGTGCGGGCGCCGGGCAGGAAGTCGTCGTAGGGGAAATCGGTGCCCAGCATGAGGACCAGGTCCGCGTCGTGGAGGGCGCGGTAGCAGGCGCCGTAGCCGAGCAGGCCGGTCATCCCGACGTCGAACGGGTTGCCGTGCTGGAGCACGTCCTTGCCGCGCAGGGTGTGCCCGACCGGCGCCTGCAGGCGTTCGGCGAGGGCGAGCACCTCGTCGCGGGCGTCGGCACAGCCGATCCCGGCGAAGATCGCGACCTTGCCCGCGGCCGCGATGTGCCCGGCGAGTTCGCGGACTTCTTCGGGCACGGGCACCGGCACCGGGCGGCCGCGGACCAGGTCGCCGACCGTCGTGGTCCCGGCACTGTGGTCGGCGAGGACGTCGCCCGGCAGCACCAGGACCGCGGCCCCGCGCTTGCCGACGGCGTTCTGGATCGCCAGCCGCGACACGCGCACCAGCTGGTCCGGCCGCAGCACCGCTTCGCAGTAGTGCGCGGTCTGCGTGAACAGCGCCTTGGGATCGGTCTCCTGGAAGTAGCCGCTGCCGATCTGGCGGGACGCGATGTGCGAGGCCAGGACGAGCACCGGCGCGCCGGAGCGGTGGGCGTCCATGACGCCCTGCACCAGGTGGGTGTTGCCGGGCCCGCAGCTGCCCGCGCAGACGGCCAGCTGCCCGGTGAGCTGGGCCTCGGCGGACGCGGCGAAGGCGGCGGCCTCTTCGTTGTGGACGTGCACCCAGTCGATGCCGCCGGCGGCGGCGCCGCCACTGCGCCGGACGGCGTCGCTGAAGGCGTTGAGGCTGTCGCCGACCAGCCCGTAGATCCGGCGGACGCCGGCTCGGACCAGGACGTCGACGAGGTCGTCGGCCGCGGTGCGGGTCATGGGTTCACTCCTGGAGCTTTCTTGGTGGGGTGGAGGCGGAACAGGTGCGCCACCTCGGCGGCGCCTTCGGTGAACTCCTCGACGCCGTCCTGCACCTGCCGGTCGAGCCCGGTGAGGCGCTGCTCGTGCTGCCGCCGGTGCTCGTCCCAGGACGCGACGGTGTACTGCTCGACGTGGACGGCTTCGTCGCGGGCGTCGCGGTAAAGGGCCCAGCCGGTGCCGCCGGTGCGCAGCCGCGTGTTGCGCAGGTCGGCCATCGCGGCGACGAACCCGGCCCGCCGCTCGGGCCGCACCCGGTAGCGCAGGGACACCAGCACGGGTGCCGTCTCGACGTCGGGAGCCGGCGTGACGCCCGGATCGGGCCAGTAGGCCATGGTCTCCCGGCCGGTGGTGGCGACGTCGAGCATCGGCCACCGGGGCACGGTCGCGGCACCGGCCAGCAGCAGGACACCGGCGACGACGAACGTGGCGCCCAGCCCGATCCCGCTCGACACCACCCCCCACAGGGCCGCGCTCCCGGCGAACGAGGTGAACAGCACCAGCTGGTAGATCGACAGCGCCCGGGCGCGGACCCAGCCGGGGAGGAACGCCTGCGTGGCCGCGTTCATCCCGGCGATCACCGCGATCCACGCGGCGCCGGTGGGCACCAGCACGGCCAGCACGAGCGCGGGGGAGCGAACGCTGCCCACCACGACCACGGCCACCCCGAAGACGAGGCCGGCCCCGGCGACCAGCCACGACGCGCTGACCCGGCGTCGCAGCCTCGGCAGCACGAGCGCCCCGCCCACCGAGCCGATCCCGGCCGCGCCGAGCAGCAGGCCGTACCCGGTGGAGCCGAGGCCCAGCCGGTCGTGGGCCAGCGGGGCCAGCAGCGCCCACAGCACGTTGGCGGGCACGGCGAACACCACCAGCCGGACGAGGATGCGCCGGACCACCGGCGCGTGCCGGACGTACCGCCCGCCCGCTTCGATCCCGGCCAGGAACGCCTGCCGGGCGGCGGGCGCCCGCGCCGGGGACGGCGAGCGCAGCAGCACCAGCGCGAACACCACGAACGTCACGGCGTTGAGGGCGAACAGGCCGCCGACGCCGAGCCGGGTGACGAGCAGGCCCGCGATCGCGGGCCCGACGGCCCGGGCCAGGTTGACCCCGACCGAGCTCAGCGCGGCCGCCTGGGCGAGTTCGCCGCGCGGGACGAGGTCGGGGACGAACGCCTGGTAGGCCGGCAACTGGGCGGCCGAGCCGCAGCCGAGCAGGAAGGTGAACACCAGCAGCAGCACGGGAGTCGTCCGGCCGGTGACGGTGACCACGGCGAGGGCGGCGCCGGCGGCGACCTGGAACGCCTGGGTGCCGACCAGGAACCGGCGGCGGTCGGCGAACTCGGCCACCACCCCGGCCGGCAGGGTGAGCAGGAGCACCGGCAGGCTCGACGCGCTCTGCACGAGCGAGATCACGAGCGGGCTGCCGTGTTCGTCCACCAGCAGCCACTGCGCGCCGACGGTCTGCATCCAGGAGCCGATGTTGCTGACGAACGAGGCGATCCACAGCGCCCGGAACGCTCCCCGGCGCAGCGGCGCCCAGGTCGACGTCTCGGCAGACGTGGTCATGGGGCTCCTTTGCGAAGACGGGCAGCCAGGATCACGCGCCGGCAGCCGCGCACGCATCGGTCGGCCGACCGGTCCGGGCACCCCGGCGGTGGTTGCGTCGATCGACCGATGCGTGCGCTCGCGCCGGTGCGCCAGGGTGGGCGCCATGCCGGACACCCCCGACACCAGCCCCGTGCTCGAAACCGCCGCCCAGGAGTTCGCGGACGCCACGAGCAAGCCCCCGTTCCTCTACGACCTCGGCCCCGTCGAGGGCCGCAAGACCGTCGACGCCGTCCAGGCCGGCGAAGGCGTCGAGCGTCCCGACGCCGACATCACCGACCTCACCGTCCCCGGCGGCCCCGGCGGGCAGGTGTCCGTGCGGATCGTCCGCCCGAGGGGGGCGGCCGCGACCCTGCCCGCGGTGCTGTACACCCACGGCGCCGGCTGGGTGTTCGGCAACGCGCACACCCACGACCGGCTGGTCCGCGAGCTCGCCGTCCGCGCCGGCGCGGCCGTGGTGTTCCCGGACTACAGCCTGTCCCCGGAAGCCAAGTACCCGACGGCGATCGAGGAGATCTACGCCACGCTGCAGTGGATCGCCGCGTCCGGCGCCGAGCACGGCATCGACCCGGCCCGGATCGCCGTGGCCGGGGATTCGGTGGGCGGCAACATGACCGCGGCCATCACCCTGATGGCCAAGGAGCGCGGCGGCCCGGCCCTGGCGGCGCAGCTGCTGTTCTACCCGGTCACCGACGCCGGCTTCGACACCCCGTCCTACGAGCAGTTCGCCGAGGGCTACTTCCTGTCGCGCCAGGGCATGCACTGGTTCTGGGACCAGTACACGACCGACCCGGCCGAACGCGCCGAGATCACCGCGTCCCCGCTGCGCGCCTCGCTCGAGCAGCTGGCCGGGCTGCCGCCGGCGCTGGTCATCGTCGGCGAGGCCGACGTGCTGCGCGACGAAGGCGAGGCCTACGCGGCCAAGCTGCGCGCCGCCGGCGTCCCGACCACGGCCGTGCGCTACCAGGGCATCATCCACGACTTCGTGATGCTCGACGCCTTGCGCGAGACCCACGCGGCCCGCGCGGCCACCCGTCAGGCAGGCGAGTTCCTGCGCGACGCCCTGCACCCCTGATCAGTTCCACTTCGAGGAGAACCCCCCATGACAACCCCCACGGTCGTGCTCGTCCACGGCGCCTTCGCCGACGCGTCCAGCTTCGCGCGGCTGATTCCCGAACTGCTCGCCGACGGCATCCCGGTGGTCGCGCCGGCGGTGCCGAACCGGTCGCTCTCCGGTGACGCCGCCTACATCGCCTCGGTCGTCCGGCAGATCGACGGCCCGGTCGTCCTGGCCGGCCACTCCTACGGCGGCGCGGTGATCACTGTCGCCGGCGCCGAAGACAACGTGCGAGCGCTGGTCTACCTGGCCGGCTACGCCCTCGAAGAAGGGGAAAGCCTGGGCGAGCTGCAGGGCCGGTTCCCCGACTCCGACCTCGCCGCGGCCCTGGTGACGACGTCGTTCCCGGTGGAGGGCGGCGAGCCGGGCACCGACGTGTCGGTCGACGTGGCGAAGTTCCCGGCGATCTTCGCCCACGACGTCGACCCGGACCTGGCGAAGGTCCTCGCGGTCTCGCAGCGGCCCTTGGCGGCGGCGGCGTTCGCGGAGCCCGCCTCGGCCGCGGCGTGGAAGACGAAGCCGGCCTGGGGCGTGGTGTCCACATCGGACCACACGATCAACCCCGAGGTGGAGCGGTTCGGCTACCAGCGGGCGGGGATGAAGCAGGTCGAGCTGGACTCCTCGCACCTGGTGATGCTGTCGCACCCGAAGGCCGTCGCGGACGTCATCCGCGAAGCGGTGCGGTCGGTCGACGCCTGACCGGACCCGGTGCGGACGGCGAGCGCGTCGTCCGCACCGGGGCCGCCATGCGACGTCCAGCGGCAGCAGCCGGTGCACGGCGAAACACGGCGTCATCGTCACTGGTCAGCAAATCGGTACGGTGACCGTACGGGTTGCCGATCGTGTGGTGCCGTACACGGATGTGATGGTGTATGTGTAGGCGGTACTGGCGCTGGTGGTTCTGTCAGTCCAGGTGAGGGTGGTCCGGCTGGCGATGGATGTCGTGGGTCCGCCGGTCCGGGTGATCTCGTACCCGGTGGCGTAGGTGTCCGGGGTGGCCGTCCAGCTCAGGTCGATCTTGGGGTCGACAGTGGCGGCTGGTGCCTTGATGAGGATCGACACGCCGACCGATGCGCTGGGGGTGGCGCCGAGCGAGCTGGTCCGGATGCCGGTCGCCCCCGTGCTGGGCCGTGCTTCGTCGGAGTAGATGATCCGGTCACGGTCGCCCAAGTCGTTCAAGGTGATCACTGTGGCGCGGACGGTCATGCCGGCTGGGGTCGTCGGGACGATCGTGGCGTCGTCGTCCACGCCCATGATGGTCAGCAGCGTGGTGGGCGCGCTGACGGCGGTGAGGCCGGGGGCAGTGATCGTCGTCGACGTCGCGTTCGCCTGTGAGCCTGCGGCCTCGATCGGGGAGACGGCGTCTGCGCCGGTGTAGGAGGCCATGAATCCCGCGGGATTTCCGAATGCGGAGTCGAAGGCGAAGGTGTAGCTGGGCGGCGGAGATGCGGGTGCGAACCGCCAGTAGGTCGTCGTGCGGGAGGCGTTGCCGTTGGCTTGCGACGGCGCGGCCAGCGTCCAGCCGGCCGGCGTGCCGGCAGTGATGTTGTTGCTGTTGAGGTCGAGGACGTAGCCGGCGACGAGCAGATCACCCTGCAGGGTGCCGGCGGGCACGGGGATGGTGATCGAGCCGAAGTTCAGCACGCCGACGGCTGTCGTTTGGGCCTTGAAGGCTGGGGCGGTAACGGCCCCGGCTGTGCAGGCGCGGGCGTAGGTGAACGTGGCGGGTGGGTCGAGCGGATCGGCGGTGAGCGTGACGGCGGTGGCCGGTGAGGTCCTGCCGGCGTTGTCGGTGACGGTGATGGTGACGCCGGCGTTGGTGGTGGGCGTCGCGGGACCGGGCCACGAGTAGGTGTTGACACCGAGGCTGCCGGCGGTGGAGGTCCAGCTGGTGCCGGCGGAGCTGAAGGTGTAGCTGGCTGCTCCGGCGGCGCTGCCGGTGGTGGCAGTGGTGGTGAAGGCACCGCCGGTGGCCGAGTTGGCGATGTAGGTCAGGGTGCCGGCGACGTAGCTGGTGTTGGTGAGCGCGGAGAAGGCCAGGCTGGGGGCGGCCGGGGCAACGGTGCTGACCTTGATGTCCGGGCTGGTGTAGACGGTCTGGTTGCCGAGCGTGTCGGGCACGAGGTAGCGGTAGCGGTAGCAGGCTTGGTCGGTGACCGTGTCGGTCTTCGGTGAGACGGGGTCGGCGCCGCCGCTGATCAGGGCGTAACCGCCGAACGCGGTGCAGACGCCGGCGGTGAGGGTGCCCGCTGAGCGCTGCAGCAGCGCGCCGCCGGCGGCGACGCCGCTGGGGTCGGTGCCCTTGGCGAAGGTGAGGGTCAGCGTCGTCGATGTCGAGTAGCGGGCGCCGGTGCCGACGAGTCCGCCGGCGTCGACGGAGCCGCCCGTCGGGCCGGTGACGTCGCCGGCCGCCGTGCCGAGCGCGTAGTGGTTGGTGACGGTCGTCTGGGTCAACGCCGTGGTGTAGAGCGCGACCTCGTCGAGAGAGCCGGTGAAGTAGTGGCCGGAGTTGGCGTCCCCCGGGTTGATCACCGCGCCGATGCCGAAGCCGTAGGCGTCCATGACGGTGGCGCGGGTGGCGGCCTGCGAGGCGAGGGCCACGCCGTCGACGTAGATCGTGATCGAGGTTCCGTTGTAGGTTTCCACGACCTGGTGCCAGGCCCCGTTGTTGACCGCGGTGGCCAGTGGGAACGTCTTGTCGTTGCCGCTTCCCCAGCCCCACGCGTACAGGGCCGTGCCACCGGTGTCGAGCCACAGGCCGAACTCCTGGTTGCTGCCCAGCGTGCCGTAGTCGAAGAGGACCTGCGGGGCCGAACTCGTGGTCTTGAACCACATCTCGACCGACCGCGGCGAGGAGCCGGCCGGGATGCCGGTCGAGCCGAGGACCTGGACGTAGTCGTTGACGCCGTCGAACTGGGCCGCGGTGTTCGGGTCGCCGGCCAGGGCTCCGGCGGCCCCCAGGGTCACGCCGTTGACGTAGTCACCGGTGTTGCTGCCCTTGCTGTCGGCGGCCCGCGGGGCCGACGAGACCTGGAAGTTGTCGAAGTGCAGGCCGGTCGTGGCGGACTTGGTGACCAGGCTGCCGGAGTTGCCGTCCATGATCCCGGCCTTGCCCGCGGTCTGCAGGTTGGGCGTCGTATCGGTGAACGGACCGAGCTTCAGCACATTGTCGACCGAGAGGCTGAGTGTGCTGGTGGTGGCTCCGTCGCCGCTGACCTGCAGCCGGATCCGATAGGTCGCGTTGACGGTCAGCGGCGGCTGCCCGGTGATGAAACCGAGGTAGGACACGGTGCCGTTGACGTATTTGAGGAGGTTCCAGCTGGCGTCGGCCTGCTCCCACCTGGCCGCGTAGAACGTGCTGGCCGTGGTGTTCAGCCGGGCGGTGACACCCGCGTCGTCGCCGGGCAGGGTCGACTTGACCACCAGATCGGCCTCGACGGCATAGGTGGCGCTGGGCGGTGTCGCCGGCAAGTAGGGGGTCGCGAGACCCGTTCCGTCCCGGTAGGCGCGGCCCTCTGAGCTGATCTTCTCGACGACGGTCGGGTTCTGCCAGGTACCACCGATCTCGGCGGTATGCGTGACCAGCGTGCTGCCGGCGGTACCGGTAAAGGAATCCGAGGAAGTGAGCGAGCTGGATGTTTCGCCGAAGCGCCACTGGCTCAGCAGCCCGGTGGCGGCGGTCACGGCGCCCGCGTAATCCACCCGAGCCACGTTGCCGCTGGTCGCGAACCCCTGGTTACCCACCAGGTCGGTGCTCGCGTAGCGGTACTGGTAGCACGTGCTGTTGGTGACCAGGCTGTCGAGATACGAAGACGTGGGGTTGACCGGCCCGACATTCGCGAAGCTGGTGAACGTCCCGCAGCTGCCGTTGGCCAGCGGCGCACTGGACCGCTGGAGCTGACGGGTGGCGATGCCGGAACCGCTGTCGGCGCCGGCGGTGAAGGTGACGGTCACCGCCGGGTCGGCCTGGTAGCCGTCGGTGTAGGTGACGGTGCCGCCGGTCGGGGCGGCCGAGTCGTCGACGAACGACAACGTCGTGGCCGCGGTGTTGCCGGCCACGTCGCGACCGGTCACGGTCTCCGTGGGTGCGCTCGTGGTCCCGGCTGCCCAGCTGAACGACGCGGAGACATACGGTCCCGCGGAAGGCGTCGATACCGTCGACGGGCTGTGGGTCCAGCCGGTCGACGTCCCGGCGAGGGCGCTCGTCGTGCTCGACGCCGGTCCCGAGCCCGCGTCGCTCACGGCGTTGGTCAGGGTGAAGGAGCCCGCGGCCGCGCCGCGGTAGTAGATCGTGTTTCCGCTCTTGACGGCGTTTCCGGCGAGGCCGGACGCGGAGATCGCGTTGACCGGGGCGGTGGGGTCGGCCGGCAGCACCGTGGCGGTGGTGCTCACGGCGCTTTCCGCGCCGCGCCAGTGGGCGGCGATGACCGGTGTGACCGAATAGACCCACTGTCCGGCTGGGACGTTGTTCTCCGTGCACGTTGTCGTCCCGACCGTGCCGGTGCAGGCCGGCAGGGTGGTTTGCGTGGTATGGGTGGTGCTGTCGTAGCGGGTGATGGCGTAGCCGTCGACGGAGTGGTTGTCGGACAGGGTGCTCGCGGCCCAGCTGACGGTGACGGCGTTGCCGGTCACGGTCGCAGTGGGGGTGCCGCCCTGGTTGACCGTGGTGGCGGCGGCAGCGCCATTTCCTCCCGGAACGGAGGTTGCGGACCAGAACGCCAAGGCCACGGCCGTGGGGATGATGAGGGAGAGGGGGATCAGCAGCAGGAGCTTGCGCCTGCTCCAGCGCGTCCTGGTCATGGTCCGGCGACCAGGTAGGCGGTGATGTTCGCGCCCTGGCACGCGTTCGCGGCGGAGAGGTCCATGGTGAGCGCGTTCGGCAGCGTGATCGGCAGGACGCCGTTCGCGGCGCCCACCTTGGCCGGCACGGTCCAGCCCGTGCCGTTCGTCTGCGTCGTGTAGCCGAGTGTTGCCGTGGCGCAGCCGGAATGGCTCGCGTCGACGGCGAATCCGCCGGTTCCCAGGCCGGTGTCGAGGGCGAGGGAGCCCAGGTGCACGGTGAACGGGTTCGGGTTCGACGCGGTCAGCGCGACGCCGGCCAGACCGCCGGGATACAACGCGGCGGCCGGGGTCCCGGGACTCAGCGCTACGGGCACAGCGGTGCCGGCCGTCCCGGAGCCGTTCCCGCTGCCGGATCCGCGCCAGTACGCGAACGCCGCACCGCCCGCCGTCACGGCGAACACGACGACGAGCGTCATCACGAGCAGTCGCCTCTTCATCGAGTGCCTTCTGTCCCGGACGCGGTGTAGGCGAGCGTCAGCGACGCGCCTTTGCACCCGTCCTGGTTGACCGGGCGGTTCAGCATGCCCACGCAGGGCCACCTCGTCGACGGGATGCCGAGGCCGCTCAGCGTGTTCGTCGCTCCTGCGGCCAGTGTGATCTTCAGGTCGTTCGGCGAGTGGGCGACGGCGAAGTCCTCGACGGTGCAGTCATGGATGGTGCCGGAATTCGGTGCGATGACGTCGTGCACGGCGACGGTGAGGTTGGTGATCGACACGGCGGCGTCACGCGGGTTGGTGAACGTCAGGTCGAGCGGCACCATGAGTCCCGGGGAGATCGGGGCGACAACGTTTCCTTCGATGTGCACCGGTCCGGTGGACCACCCAGTACCGGAACGGCCGGTCCCGTTCGCGATCGTGTGCCCCGTCGGCTCGCGCAGGAAGAAAAGCACTACACCGAGCAGGCCGAGGAGAGCCAGTGCGCAGCCGAGCACGAACACTTTGCGGGTAATGCGGTTCATCCTGACCTCCTTGGTGATCGGGCGGGACTGATGGGGGTGGTCTTGTCGTCACGTCCCCCCACCAGTCGGTTCTGTCGGGTTCGGGTCAGCTCACTGCGTAGGCGAGGTTGACCGTGGCGCCCTTGCAGGCGTCCTGGTTGACAGCGGTGTCGTTGAACGCGATCGTCGCGTCGCTCCACGATCCGACAGCGGTGCCGACAGGCACTTCCGCTCCGACGGTCATCGCCGGACCGACGATCGTGTAGTCGGTCGCCGCGCATTCACCGGCCACTGCACCGGCAGCCTTGGTCACGCCGGCGATGCTGGCCGTCACGGTGCTCACGTAGACCGGGCCGGAGCCGGCGTTGGTGAAGTTGCCCGAAAGGGTCTGTGGCGCAACACCCGGCCCCATGGCCGCCACCGTGCTTGTCTGCAGAACGGTGATGTCCGAACTGCTCCCGGTCGCGGCCGTGCCGACACCGGCACCGCCGGCCGTCCAGAAGGCGAAGGCCACGCCGCCGCCGATTACGAGGAAGGCGGCACTCGCCGATAGTACTGTGGTTTTCCTGCTGAACCTGCGCATCATGCAACTCCTGTTCATGGGCTTGAGTGGTGACGACGAAAGAAGAATTTCTTCCGGCGCAGTCCGACAATAACACGCCAGGACTTATTCTGTGCATTTGTCAATGTTGTCTCAGGAATGCATCAGGAATAGTTTGAAAGGTAACTTCCGGGAAATTTCTTGAATCTCCGTGCCCGCTCGCCTGCGTGAACGCCGTGACAGCGGTCGCGTCCCCCACATGGGCCGCAGTGATCACCTGATCGAGTAATGCCTGGTCAAGGAGCGGTTGTTCCGGTGGATAGTCGTGCCGATGGGAAGCAGCAAGGCCGAAACCGAGCGGGTGACGGCCCTCCGCGCGTTGCGGCTGCTGGACACCCCTGCCGAGGAGCGGTTCGATCGGATCACCCGGCTTGCCCAGCACCTGTTCGACGTGCCGATCGCCATGGTGTCGCTGGTCGACGCCGACCGTCAGTGGGCGAAATCCCGGGCGGGGGACGTTCCGCTGGAGCTTCCGCGCGACAAGTCGTTCTGCTCGCACGCGATCGATGCCGGCCGGCTGCTCCATGTGCCGGACACCACCGCCGATCCGCGGTTCGCGGACAACCCGGCCGTGCTCGGTGCCGCGCACATCCGTTTCTACGCGGGCCGGCCTTTCGCGGCGCCCTCCGGCCAGCTGATCGGCACGCTGTGCGTGCTGGATCGCGTGCCCCGGCGGTTGACCGGCCGGCAGCAGCAGGAGCTGGGCGAGCTGGCCGCGTGGGTCGAACTGGAGTGCGCGGTGGTGCAGGCCAGCCAGTGGGAGCAGGAAGCCGAACGTGCCCGGCGTGACTTCGTGTCCATGGTGAGCCACGAACTGCGGACACCGTTGACGTCGATCCACGGGTCGCTGGAGTTGATCGCCTCCGGCCGGTTCGGCGAATTGCCACCGCAGGTCGGCAGGCTCGTGGACATCGCGGTGCGCAACACCGACCGGCTGGTCAGGCTCTCCCAGGATGTGGTGGACCTGCACCAGATGCGCCGCGGGCAGCTGCGCCTGCGGCTTGACGACGTCGCGCTGTCCGAGGTGGTCGAGCAGGCGGCGGACGCCGTCAAAGACGTGGCCGAGCACGCCGTGGTGCCGGTGGTCGCGCACTGCACCGAGCCGGCCACCGTCCGCGGCGACGCGGACCGGCTGGTCCAAGTGGTGACCAACCTGCTGGTCAACGCGGTGCGCGTGTCACCGCAGGGGGAAGCCGTCACCGTCAGGTGCGGGATGGACGGCGGGTGCGCGCAACTCGAGGTCCGCGACCACGGGCCCGGCGTCCCGCAAGGACAGCTCGACGAGATCTTCGAGCCCTTCGTCCAGTTCGACGTCCCCAGTCAACGCTGGACCGGTGGCGCCGGCCTCGGCCTCGCCATCGCCCGCGGGATCGTCGAGGCGCACGGTGGCCGGATCGGGGCGCGGCCCGCCATCGGCGGAGGCAGCACCTTCGTGGTGTCGTTGCCCCCGGCCGGTCCGCAAACGGACCGGGCTTGGTGGTGACAGCGGCCAGCCCAGCCGCTGGGCGACCTGCTCACCGATGTGCAACGGGTCGAACGGCTTGGACAGCACAGCCGTGGCGCCCAGTCCGTGGAGCCGCGCGTCGAGCACCGGATCCGCCAACGCGGTCACGAAGATCACCGGCAGGTGCGCGGTGCGTGGATCGGCTCGCAGCGCCGCCAGCACCCCCCGCCCGTCCATGGCCGGCATCTCGACGTCCAGCAGGACCGCGTCCAGTTTCCCCGACCAGCAGATCTGCAGTGCCCACCGGCCGGTGGTCGCGGTCTGCACGTGCCAGCCGTGACACAAGACCAGGCTCAGGGCGAGTAGTTCGACGGTGTCCGTGTCGTCGTCGACGACGAGCACCCTCATGACTCGTCCTGGGGCATGAACCGATAGCCGACACCACGCACCGTGGTGATCATCCCGCCGTGGCCGGTCGCACTGAGCTTGTGCCGGAGGTTGGACATGTGCACGTCGACGGCATGGTTGTCGGCCAGCCACGCGCCGCCCCAAACCCGCTCTCGCAGCTGGTCCCTGGTGTGCACGTGCCGCACGTTGCCGGTCAACGCGACCAGCAGCTCGAACTCGATCTTCGTGAGGATCACCGGCTTGCCGTCCACCGTCACCTCCCGGGTGTCCCGGTTGATCTCCACCCACCCCGCCGGACGCCGGACTCGGGCATCGGCCAGATCACGAGGGCGACGCAGCATCGCCTGCACCCTGGCGACCAGTTCACGCGGCGAAAACGGCTTGGTCAGGTAGTCGTCCGCGCCGACCGACAGCCCGATCAGCTTGTCCACCTCTTCGCCGCGACCGGTCAGCATCAGCACGTACGCGTCGGAAAACTGCCGCAGCCTCCGGCACACCTCGACTCCGTCGGGTCCGGGGATGCCCAAGTCGAGCAGCACCACGTCGGGCACCCAATCCTGCGCCGCGGCCAGCGCGTGATCACCGTCGCCCACCGCGCGCACATCCAGACGGGCAGCATCGAGCGCGACCTCGATGACGTACCTGATTTCGGGGTCGTCCTCGACGATGAGGATCTTCGCTGGGCTGCTCACCCCCCTCATTGTGCGGGCTCCGCCATGCAGCGCCACCGAAGGCACGGCGTTCATCGCGGCTCGATCTTTCGCCTGGTTCTCATGGCGTGACAGTTCCACGCGTACCTCTGCGTCGTATCAGCTGCACCCCAAGTTATTCGCAAGACGCCGAGCCCGGCAGGGGGAATGGTGCGGCGGTGGTTCCCGGCCCGGCAATTCAGGTGGTCACTTTTCCGGTGGCCGTCGACATACCGGCCAGGAATGGCGGTCGACGGGAGGACGCGGACCTCGTCGCCCGGTCCGGACCGCCGGCACTGTCCACGGCGGTCGAGCGCGTCGCCCGTCCCAGCCGGACTCGTCTCCGGCATGGCATGTCCCGCACGGCAACGGTGGCCTGGCCGGCAACGACGAGTCTCATGTGCACAGAGAGCACGCTGTGACTCTCTTCGGACCTGATTTCCGGTGGAAAAGCGTTTTAGGTCCGTGATGCCACGACGGCCCTCACGGGTATCACTCGTCCGTGTGAGTGACCGCAGGCTTCACTTTCGTGTTCACATGGTGGCGTTCGCTGGCGGGTCGATCTCCTTCGGTCTACCGTTCATCGGATCGAACGCCAGATGGCGATCATCGCCGCTCCTGCGTGGACGTATCTTCCGGCCCAGACCCTGCCGGCTTCGGTTGTCGGGTGATGGAAGGAAGACGAATGGAAAGCGAGTCCGGCAGAACGCGTCCGGTGCGGAACCGGCGCCGGAGCAGTGCGGTCGTGGGTCTCTGCGCGGTCGCGACCACGCTGGGGCTGGGCCTGGTGATCGGGGCCCCTCAGGCCGGCGCCGCCGAAGCACCCGTCGGGCTCGGCACCGCGGGCTCCTATTCGGTGCTGGGCGGGCAGACGGTGACCAATACCGGCCCCACCACGCTGGCCGGGAACCTCGGAGTCTCCCCCGGTACCGCGATCACCGGTTTCCCGCCCGGTACCGCCGCCGGAGCCACGCACGCGGGTGATGCCGTGGCCGGCCAGGCCCAGTCCGACCTCGTCATCGCCTACGACGACGCCGCCGGCCGCGCGCCGACCGCGAACGTCGCGGGTGACCTCGTCGGCCAGACCCTGGTCGGCGGTGTCTACAAGTCCAGCGGCCCGCTCTCGCTCAGCGGGACCCTGACCTTGGACGGCCAGGGTGACTCCAGCAGCGTCTGGATCTTCCAGGTCGCCTCCACCTTGATCACGGCTTCGGCGAGCAACGTGAACCTGATCAACGGTGCTCAGGCGTGCCACGTGTACTGGCAGGTCGGCAGCTCGGCAACACTCGGCACGAACTCGCACTTCGTCGGCACGATCATGGCGTTGACCTCGATCACCGTGAAGGCCGGAACCGTCGTCGCCGGGCGCGCACTGGCCCGCAATGGCGCGGTCACCCTCAACAACAACACGTTCACCACTCCCGCCTGCAACACGCCTCCCACCACCACGTCGTCCACGGGCACCGGAACGACGACCGGTTCGAGCACGGGAACCACGACGGACACGACGTCGTCCACGAACACCCAGACGACCACCGGGACCACCACGGACACCACGTCGTCCACGAACACCGAAACGACCACCGGCACGAGCACGGGAACCACGACGGGCACCACGGGTACCGAAACGACCACGGGTACGAGCACGGGAACCACGACGGGCACCACGGGTACCGAAACGACCACGGGTACGAGCACGGCAACCACGACGGGCACCACGGGTACCGAAACGACCACCGGTACGAGCACGGGAACCACGACGGACACGACGTCGTCCACGAACACCCAGACGACCACCGGGACCACCACGGACACCACGTCGTCCACGAACACCGGAACCACGACGGACACGACGTCCTCGACCGGTGAGACGACGAGCAGCTCGCCAGGGGCGGGTCTCGGCACGACCTCGCCCGGCATCGCCCGCCCCGGGAGCGGCCAGGATTACGGCAACGGGCCGATCGGTACGTCCGATCTCGCCGGCACCGGCGCCGGCCCCCTGCTGGGTCCTCTGGTCGGGCTGGGAGCGTTGCTCGTCGTCCTCGGCGGACTGCTGCTCGCGGTCGCCCGCCGATCCCGCAGGGCAAGGCGGCAGGGCCGGGCGATTCGCTGACGGTTCAGCCATCCTCCTGCGGCCGGCCTGGTGCATCCCGGCGCGGGCCAGCTCGAACTCGGTCATTCCCTGCCCGCGGACTCAGGTCTTCGCACCCTCGAGGCCCGGCTTCACGGCCGTCATCGTCGCGCGATCCCGACCACGTGGGGACGATGGCGGCCATCCGCACCGTTTTCGAGCCGGCCAGTCATGCTCGGCAACGACAGGAAACTCCGCGTTCCCAAGCGACACCGCCGGATTCGCCGCGGCAGAACCGCTCGCTCACGAGGAGCCGGTTCGAGGGCAGCCATGCCTGCCGAATTGGACACTCCACTGTGGTGTCACAAGCAGGATGGAAGGAGCTGTGGACACGGAACGCAGTGATCGATGCGACCCGACCGGGTGTTGTCGTCCCCCGACGAAGGACTGTCGGCCTGAATTGGCTTGGCCATGGCCATCATGGGTATTCGCCGGCCGATGCCTGGCGGGGTACGCCGGATCCTCCGGCACCGCGCTCGGCGCTACCAGGAAGGAAAAATCCGATGTCGCACGCGTTCTCTCAGGGGTGGTCACGGGTCGCCTTGTTGGCCAGCACCGTGCTCGCGGCCGGGGCGCTCTCCGCGCTCGGCGCGGTCCCCGCCCACGCGGATCCCGGTATTTGCATCGACAAGGTGATGGAAATGGGTTACCCCGCCAACCCCACGGTGCTCAAAGCGTGCAAGGTCGCGAAGACGGCCAAACCGGCCGACGTCCGGACGTGCCGCCGCATGCTGATCGACGACGGGGTGCGTTCTGCGGTGGCGCGCGAGGCATGTCGGATCGCTTCCTATCCGGATCCGCAGTCCTGACGCGTCACTCGCGACGTGTCGCATTGCGGCGCCGGTTCCTCATCCGGGGGCTTTCCCCTTCAGGTGAACCGGGCGCGGCGAGCGCTCTTCGGGTTGCGGATGCGTGACCGTCAATCGACCATCGAACCTTGCGGGAATGCGGGATTCGAGTGTTCTGGGTGTCGCGAGGAGGGGATTATGGCGTCGACTGAGGAGGACCGCGCGTCCCGGCTCGAGCAGCGTGGTGGCCGCCTGCGGGTGATCTTCCGGTTGCGTGTCGCGGACGGAGCGGAAGCCGGATTTCTGCACGCCTACCGTCAGATCCGCCACCAAGTGGCCCAAGTGGACGGTTATCTCGGCGACCAGCTGTGTCAATCGATCACCGACCCGGCAGACTGGGTGATCACCAGCGAGTGGGAAAGTCCCGGGCATTTCGAGGTGTGGGAGGCCGGCCCCGGCCACCGTGAACTCGCCGCCCCGCTGATGGCGTGTGTGACCGCCCGGGAATCGCTGCGCTACCGCGTCCGGCTCGCCACGGTGCCGGGATACCGCGCGGACGCCGATCACGTACTCGTTGGAGGACAGTCGTGAACCGCTATGCACTGACGTTCCAGGTGAGATCGGGGTCCGAGTCGGCGGTGGCCGAAATTCTGGCGGGGTACAGCGGACCGCCACCCGGCCGCCCGCAAGCCGCGCGGCCCCTGCTGGACCGGACCTCGGTGTTCATGGCCGGTCCGACGGTGGTTCGCGTGGTCGACATCGCCTGTCTGCCGCAGGAAGCGATCCGGCACCTGGTTGGCCAACCGCAGATCCGCGCCGTGGAGGAGCGGTTGCGGCCGCACCTGGTCGAGGACCGAAACCTGGCCGACGAGGACAGCCGCCGGCGTTTCCTGGCCACCGCGGTGATGCGGGTGGTCGCGGAGCACCGCGGGCCGACCCGGCACGCGGCCCGCGCCGCGGCGCTCTATCAGGCGCCGCCCGGCCTGGGCCCGGAGGTGGCGCGGCAGCTCGCCGAGCAGGACCGGGACACCGAGCACGGCGCCACTGTGTTCCGTCGCCGGGACCTGATCGTGCACCTCGTCGAGAGCGCTGACACGGTCCCCGCCGTGTCACTGCCGGACCGGTTGGCCTCCCGCCTCCGGTGGGCGCGCCCGATGACCCTGGTGACCGACCGGATCGTGGAGCCGGCGGCATGACCCGCCAGCTGCACCGCGCCGTCCGTCCCGAGGACGTGAACGCCAACCGGGCCAGAGGCGGCGACATCCGGGTCCTGCTCGGCCCGGCGACCGTGGGGGCGACCAGCGGCTTTCTCGGCGTGGTGACCGTGTTGCCGGGCGAGCAGGTCAACGAGCACTACCACCCGTACTCGGAGGAGTTCCTGTACGTCATCGAGGGCCGGGTGGAACTCGACCTCGACGACGTCCCGCACCCGTTGGGCGTGGACCAGGCGTTGCTGGTCCCCATCGGGGTGCGCCACCGGGTCCGCAACACCGCGGCCGTACCCGCGCGGCTGGTGTTCCACCTCAGCCCGCTCGCACCCTGCCCCGAACAGGGGCACGTGGACACCGAGCGGTCGTCGTGACCCGCCGGGTGGCCGTCACCGGCCTGGGGGTGGTGGCACCGGGAGGCGGCGGGGGGAAGGCGTTCTGGGAGTTGCTGACCTCCGGGCGCACCGCCACCCGGCGGATCACCCTCTTCCCCGCGGAGGGCTTCCGCTCCAGGATCGCCGCGGAGTGCGACTTCGACCCCGCGGAGGCGGGACTGACCGCGGCCGAGATCGACCGGATGGACCGTTACGTCCAGTTCGCCGTCGTCGCCGCGACCGAGGCGTGGGCCCAGGCGCAGGTCGAAGTGGCGGACCCGTGGCGGGTCGGCGTGTGCATGGGATCCGCGGTGGGCGGCACGACGCTGCTGGAACACGATTACGTGGCCACCTCCGGCGGGGGCGAGCAGTGGCTGGTCGACCCGGCCTTCGCTTCGCCGTTCCTGCACCGCGCCCTGTCTCCGGCGTCGCTGGCCGCGGAGGTCGCCGACAGGGTCGGTGCCGGCGGGCCGGTGCGCACGGTGTCCACCGGCTGCACCGCGGGCTTGGACGCCGTGGGGCACGCCGCCCGCCTGATCGAGGAGGGCCGGGCCGACGTGGTGGTCGCGGGCGCCGCCGACTCGCCGATCTCCCCGATCACCGTGGCCTGCTTCGACGCGATCCGCGCCACCTCGGCGCGCAACGACGACCCCGAGCACGCCGCGCGCCCGTTCGACCGCGACCGGGACGGGTTCGTGCTCGGCGAAGGCGCCGCCGTGCTGGTGCTCGAGGACCGGGAACACGCACGCAGGCGGGGCGCGCCGGTGCTGGCCGAGGTGGCGGGTTTCGCCACCCGCAGCAACGCCCACCACATGACCGGGCTGACCACCGAAGGCGTGGAGATGGCCGAAGCGGCCCGGCACGCCTTGGACCAGGCGAAGGTGTCGCCCGCCGACGTCGACTACGTCAACGCGCACGGCTCCGGCACCCGGCAGAACGACCGGCACGAGACAGCCGCGTTCAAGCGGGTGCTCGGCGAACGGGCGTACGCGGTGCCGGTCAGCTCGATCAAGTCGATGGTCGGGCACTCCCTGGGCGCCATCGGGTCCATCGAGCTGGCCGCCTGCGTCTTGGCCCTCACCCACGGTCTCATCCCGCCGACGGCGAACCTGGACACCCCCGACCCCGAGTGCGACCTGGACTACGTCCCGCACACCGCGCGGGAGAAGGACCTGCGGACGGTGCTGTCGGTGGGCAGCGGTTTCGGCGGATTCCAATCCGCGGTCGTGCTCACCCACCCGGAGCGGTCATGAGCCCGGTCGCCACGGAGAGTGCGGCGGCCGTCATCACCGGGCTCGGCGTGGTGGCGCCAGGCGCACTCGGGGTCGAGCAGTTCTGGCCCGCGGTCCGCGACGGGCACCGCCCCCTCGGCCGCTTGAGCCGGTTCGAGCCCAACCCTTATCCGGTGACCGTCGCCGGCCAGGTGCACGGCTTCGAGCACACCGCCTGGGTCGACGGGCCGATCGCGGTGCAAACCGACCGGTTCACCCACTTCGCCCTCGCCGCGGCGAGCATGGCGCTGCGCGAGGCCGGCCTCGACCCGGCCGCGGTGCCTTCGTTCGCGTTCGGTGTGATCACCGCGAGCCATTCCGGCGGTGTCGAATTCGGCCAGCGCGAGATCCAGCAGCTGTGGCGGCACGGCCCCCGGCACGTCGGCCCGTACCAGTCGATCGCCTGGTTCTACGCGGCCTGCACCGGCCAGATCTCGATCGGCCACGGCCTGCGCGGGCCGTCGGGTGTGCTGGTCACCGACGAGACCGGCGGCCTGGACGCGCTGGCCGCCGCCCGCTCGGAACTCCGGCGAGGCGCCCGAGCCATGGTGGTGGGCGGCACCGAGGCCCCGTTCAGCCCCTACGCGATCTGCTGTCAACTCGGCCACGGCCTGCTCACCACCGGCGACGACCCGGCCACCGCGTACTTGCCCTTCACCTCGCACGCCACCGGCTTCGCGCCCGCCGAGGGGGGCGCGATGCTGGTGGTCGAGGCCGCCGAGGCGGCCCGCCGGCGCGGCGCGCGGGCACGCGCCGTCGTCGCGGGATACGGCGCCACCTTCACCGGCCCACAGCGGTTCGACCGATCGGCCGAAGGGCTGGCGCGGGCGGCGCGGACCGCGCTGGCCGAAGCGGACCTGAACGCCGATCAGGTGGATGTGGTCTTCCTCGACGCCCTGGGCGACGGACGAGCCGATCGCGCCGAAGCCGAGTCGCTGCGCCTGCTGTTCGGCCGGCGGGCCGACCGGGTCCCGGTCACCGCGCCGAAGACCGGCTACGGACGCTGCTTCGCGGGCACCGCGGCGCTCGACGTAGCCGCGGCGGTCCTGGCCCTCGAACACGGCACGATCCCGCCCACGCCCAACGTCCGCGAGTGCCGGTTCGACCTGAACCTGGTCACCGCACACGCTCGCGAAGCCGACATCCGCACCGCACTGGTCCTGTCACGGGGACTCTACGGCGGGAACTCGGCCCTGGTCCTGCAACGTCCGGAATCGAACCGAGGAGGCAGTTGACGTGGACACCACCCTTTCCGCAACCGACCTGGCGGCGTTGATCAACCGGTGCGCCGGTGTCGCGGTCACCGGTGAACAGATCAGCTACTCCGGGCTGAGCTTCGACGAGCTCGGCGTGGACTCCCTGGGCCTGCTGGGCGTCGTGGCGGAGTTGCAGCGCAACCACGGCATGTCTCGCGACGTCGACATCGCGCCGGACCAGTCGCCGCGGGAACTGCTGACCCTGCTGAGCGGGAAGGCGTGACATGAGCGGCCACACCGAAAACGAGATCGTCGTCGCCGCGCCCATGGACTTGCTCTGGGAACGCACGAACGACGTCGAAAGCTGGCCGGACCTGTTCAGCGAGTACGCCTCGGTGCAGGTGCTGGAACGCCACGGCAACCGGGTGCTGTTCCGGCTCACCCTGCACCCCGACGAGAACGGCAGGACGTGGACCTGGGTTTCCGAGCGCGTCGCCGACCCCGCGACCCGCACGGTCGCCGCCCGGCGCGTCGAGACCGGCCCGTTCGAGCGGATGCACATCCGGTGGACCTACGAGGAGGTCGAGGGCGGCGTGCGGATGCGCTGGGTGCAGGACTTCGCCATGAAGCCGACCGCGCCGATCGACGACGACACGATGACCCGGCGCATCAACGACAACAGCAGGACGCAGATGTCGCTGATCAAGCGGAAAGTGGAGGAGCTCGCGTGTACCGCGCCCTGATCGTCGCCCGGATGGACCCCGACGCCGCGGACAAGATCGCCCACGTGTTCACCGAATCCGATCGCCACTCGGACCTGCCCGCGCTGATCGGGGTGCGCGGGCGGAGCCTGTTCCGGTTCGGGGAGGTGTACCTGCACCTGATCGAGGGTGAGCGACCGATCGGGCAGGCGGTCGCCGAGCACCGCGACCACCCCCAGTTCCAGCGGATCAGCGACGAGCTGCGCCCGCACGTCTCGGCCTACCACCCGGACACCTGGCGCGGACCGCAGGACGCCATGGCCCACGAGTTCTACCGCTGGGAGCGTCGTGACTGACCACTTCCCGGACACCACGACGGTGCTGATCGCCGGCGGCGGCGTGACCGGCCTGTCCGCGGCGGTGTTCCTGGCCCGGTACGGCGTGCCCACCCTGGTGGTCGAACGCCGCGCCGAGCCGGCCACCGACCCCAGGGCACGGGCCCTCAACCCGCGCACCGTCGAGCTGTACCGCATCGCCGGCCTGGAGCGGGCCATCCGCGCCGTCCGATCGCCGGTGGCCGGGCACACCGTCGTGGCACACGCCGAAACCCTGGCCGGGCCGGAACGCATGCGCCTGCCCAACCGCCTGGGACCGGAGACCGACGGCCTCAGTCCGTGCGCCTGGGCGGCCATCGACCAGAACCAGCTGGAACCGCTGCTGCACACCCACGCCGTCGCCGCCGGTGTGGCGGTGCGCCACCACACCGAGGTGGTGGCCGTGTCCGACACTTCCGGCGGTGTCGTGGTGACGCTGCGCGACGGCGAAGACGAGCACCTGGTGGTCGCGGACCACCTCATCGTCGCGGACGGCGCCCACAGCCCGGTCCGATCGCTGCTGGGCATCGCCCACGACGGACCCGGCACGATCGCGCGCAAAGTCAACGTCTACTTCGAGGCCGACCTCCGTGAACCGCTGCGCGACCGCAAGATCGTGGCTCTCACCCTGCGCAACGCCGCCGTACACGGCTTCCTCACCTCGATCGACGGCGCGAAGCGGTGGCGATTCGCGATTTCCCTCGCCCCCGGGCAAGAGGCCGCCGAGTTCACCGAGGCGCGGTGCGTCGAACTGCTTCATGCCGCCATCGGCCTTTCCGTGCCGATCGTGGTCGAGCGGATCTCCGAATCGCCGTGGGAGATCCGCGGCCAGGTCGCCCGGAGCATGCGCACCGGACGGGCGTTCGTCGCCGGCGACGCGGCCCACACGATGCCGCCGGTGGGGACCTTCGGCGTCGCCACCGGCGTCCAGGACGCCTTCAACCTGGCCTGGAAGATCGGCCTGTGCCGGCGGGGGCTGGCCGGTCCCGGGCTGCTCGACACCTACGAGGCCGAGCGGCTGCCCGTGGCCCAGGAGACCACGCGACTGACCGTCGAACGCTACGAACTGGTCAACGGCAAGCCCGGCGACGCCCGCGAGAGCGCGCTGCGGCAGCGGATGATGATGTTCGGCTACACCTACCCCGCCGGTGCGTTCCTCCCCGAACAGGCGATCGTGCCAGGCGGCTTGGACGATCCGGACCACCCCTCCGGCGCGCCGGGAAGCCGCGCCCCGCACGTCACCTTGGAACGCGACGGTGCCCAGCTGTCCACCGTGGATCTGCTGGGTCTCGGCCCGGTACTCGTCGCCGGGCCCGCGAGTACCGGCTGGCCCGCGGCAGCGGCCGAGGTAGCGCACCGGTCGGGCGTGCAAGTCGACTGCCACCACCTCGGCCACGACTTGGCCGACGTCACCGGGCGATTCTCGGACGCGTACGGGATCGACGAGGACGGAGCGGTCCTGCTCCGACCGGACGGCTTCATCGCCTGGCGCAGCACGGCCTCCGTCGCGCCGACCGAACAGGCGGCCACGCTGGCCGCGGTGATCGACCGGACGCTGTTCCGGTGAGCCGGCTTTGCCGTGCCGGGGCGGAACCGGGCCGGCCTGGGCCAAGGCGATCCTGACCGGACGGTCGGTGGAGGCCTCCACCAGCCGCCGTCAGGGTGGTTGCCCTCGGCTATCGCTTCTCGATGCTGAGATGGTGCGGCGGGGGCTCGGCCGGTGCCAGGTCGGGCGTCCGGTCGGCGAGGGTGAGCAGTTCGGCGTAGCGGCCCAGCATGCGTTCGCTGACGCGGCGGTAGAACTCCGGGAGGGCGGTGGCCCGGCCTTCGTGGAAGGCCAGGAATCCCGGGTCGGATCGCAGCATTCCCAGGATGCGGCGGAAACTCGCGATGTCGGAGCGGAAGCCCGCGGTGCGCGCCCGGTGGACGTAGCCGATGATGCGGTTGGAGGTGGTCCGCAGCCGCCGTCGCAGCATCGCGGGGGATGCGGCGTGCGTGTAGAGGTCGATGAGTTTTTCGTAGTAGGTGATCGGGTCGTAGTGCTTGATCGTGGTGACCAGGTAGGGCGCGTAGTAGAAGTTGAACGGCATGGTGGCGAGGATGCGGCCGGTGGCGGTGAGTTCGTCGTGCAGCGGGGTGCCGCCGAAGGGGACCGGGATGTTGATCGTGGGGTAGGCGAACGGGGTCAGGTCCATGAACCGCTTGGTCAGCTCGACCGGTGCGTCGCCCTGGTCGGTGTCGAGCCCGAACATGAAGTTCGCTTGCAGGTACGGCACGTTCTCGGCCAGTTGGGCGAAGTGGGCGGCGACGCGTTCGACTTTCGCGGTCCCGCCGGTCCGGCCGACGCCGGCTTTGTTCGAGTAGTCGGTCCAGGATTCGACGCCCGGCGCGACCATGGCGCAGTTCGTTTCCTTCAGCCGCCGGGGCCGGTCGCCGCGCAGGACGGTGAGCGAGCTTTCGATGATGTAGGGCGGGCGTCGGCCGGGCGGTTGGGCTTCGAGCGTTTCGAAGACCTGGTCGAACTTCACGGCGAAGTTGGGGTCGTGGAACACGATCAGCCGGTTCGGCAGGTGCCGGGCCAGGTACCGCAGGTCGGCCTTGAGCCGGTCGGCCGGGAGCGGGCGGTAGGTGCTGTTCCAGTCGATGCAGAAGTCGCACCGGTAGGGGCAGCCCATGCTGGCGAGCATGGGGACGGCGGACAGCAGCAGGGGTTTGCGTCCCCAGAAGAAGGCCGACGCGCGGATTTCGGGCATCCGTTCTTCGACGGTCGGCACGTCGTCGAACGGGCGGCCGGCCGAGATGATGGTGCCCGGCGCGAACTGTCCGGACAGGATGTCGGTGACCAGTTCCGGGTCGCATTCGCGGACGACCAGGTCGAAGAAGCGCAGGCAGTCGACGGGGAAGGCCTTGGCGTGCGGGCCGCCGATCACGGTGCGGACGCCGGCCCGGCGGTAGAGCTTGGCCAGCGCGTAGGCGAGGTGGCTGACCTGCGTGTAGCAGGAGATGAAGACCACGTCGAGGTCGGCGGGCAGCAGGCGGTGCGGCCGGCCGCGGCCGTAGTAGGTGGCGTAGAAGGTCTCGTGCCCTTGCCGGCGGCACCACACCGAGATGGCCTGCGGGGTGATACTCGCGTACTGCTTGGTGATGAACAGCTGGTAGGCGAAGTCCACCGGGCGCCGGGCGGGTGGGCCGAGGAGATCGAGGATTCCGATTCGCACCGCGGGGTCCTCTCGACAGCCGGCCGGGCCGGCCGGCCGGAAACGACGATCAGCGAGAAGCCGATGGCGACGTCACCGGGGACTGGGGCGAACGCGGCGATCAGCGACGACTATACCCCCCGAACCGGCTCCGAATGACGCGCTTCGAGCTCGACGCGCTCGACCGGGGGAGCGGCCTGGCCGGGATGACCGGCACCGGTGGTGACGTGCGGGACGTCGATCGCGGTGCGGGCGTCGGGGTGCCGCGGTCCCGCGCGGCCAGGACACCAGCCGGCCTTGCCGGCCGAGCTCTGCGGGCGGCTGGGGATCTTCGGGGTGCGGGCCGGTTCCGGGCGCCTGGCCGCCGAAGGCAGGCCGTGCGGGTGCTGGTCGTGTCCGCGCGGGAAGGGCTGGAGATCGCCCGGGGCCGGAGGACCTCGCGATCGGTGACGAACGACCGCAGCGCACCCGCGGCCCCGCCCCTAGCGTGAAGACCGACGGAAGAGGTCTTCGATGCAGGCACGCGACGTCATGAGCGGCCCCCTCGTACCGGGCGGGACCGGTTCCCGCGCGACGCCCGGTACCGCGGCGACGCCGAGCCGCCCGAGCCGCCGGCCGGGACCGTGCCGGCGCAGGCGGTGCCCGGGGTGACCGCGGTCCGCGTGAGCGGTACCAGCCCGGCCGGCTGACCGGCCGGCCCGACCCACCTGGCGGAAGGCCACGGCGATGCAGCAGACCACGACCTTGACCGGCACCACGACCACGGCTCCGGCGTACGAGGAGCACGAGCGGGACCTGGACCTGAGGTGGTGGGCCGCGGCGAACTACCTGACCGTCGCCCAGATCTACCTGCAGGACAACCCGCTGCTGCGCGAGCCACTCTCGGTGGAGGACATCAAGCCGCGCCTGCTCGGGCACTGGGGCACCAGCCCCGGGCTGTCGATGATCTACACCCTGCTCAACCGGCTCATCCGCGAGACCGGTGCCGACTGCGTCTACGTCGCCGGTCCCGGCCACGGCGGACCGGCGCTGCTCGCGAACGCCTACCTCGAAGGCACCTACGGCCAGGCGTACCCGGCCGTCTCCGGCGACATCGGCGGGCTGACCCGGCTGGTGCGGCAGTTCGCCACGCCCGGGGGCGTGCCGAGCCACGGCGGCGTCCAGACGCCCGGCAGCATCCACGAGGGCGGCGAACTCGGCTACTCCCTGGCCCACGCCGCCGGCGCCGCGTTCGACCACCCGGACCTGATCGTGGCCTGCGTGATCGGGGACGGTGAGGCGGAGACCGGCCCGCTGGCGGGGTCCTGGAAGATCCCCGCCTTCCTCAACGCCCGCCGCGACGGTGCCGTGCTGCCGATCCTGCACCTCAACGGGTACAAGATCGCCGGGCCCACCGTGCTCGGCCGGGCCGACGACACCGACGTGCTCGGGTTGCTGACGGCGCAGGGCTGGGACCCGGTCGTGGTGACCGGGGACGACCCCGCCGCGGTGTTCACCGACCTGCACCACGTCCTCGCCGCCGCCCACGACCGGATCCGCGAAAACCAGCAGCAGGCTCGCACCGGCGCGGCCGAGCCGTTCCAGCCGGTCCGCTGGCCGGCGATCGTCCTCCGGACGCCGAAGGGCTGGACCGGCCCGGAGGTTGTCGACGGCGCCGTCGTCGAAGGGACGTTCCGGGCGCACCAGGTTCCGCTGACCCTGGTCCGGGAGGACATCGGACACTTCCGGTCGCTCGAGCGGTGGCTGCGGTCCTACGCCCCGGAAACCCTGTTCGACCTCACCGGACGGCTCGTCCCGGAGCTGGCCGCGCTCGCTCCGCACGGGGACAAGCGGATGTCCGCGAGCCCGTACGCGAACGGCGGCCGGCTGCTGCAGCGGCTCGACATCCCCGCCCTGGCACCGTACGCGCTCACCGTGCCGGCGCCCGGTGTCGTGCACCACGGCAACACCCGTCCGTTCGGGGAGCTGCTGCGCGACATCTACCGCGCCAGTACGCGCGAATCCGACGGCGGCGGCACGTTCCGGTTGTTCTGCCCGGACGAAACGGCGAGCAACCGGCTGGGTGCCGTCTTCGAGGCCACCGACCGCTGCCTGCAGGCGCCGATCCTCACCACCGACAACCACGTCTCACCCGACGGCCGGGTCATGGAGGTGCTCTCGGAACACCTGTGCCAGGGGTGGCTGGAGGGTTACCTGCTGTCGGGCCGGCACGGCGTGTTCGCGACCTGCGAAGCGTTCGCGATGGTGTCGGCTTCCATGCTGATCCAGCACGCCAAGTGGCTGCAGCACGCCGCGGACCTGCCCTGGCGGCGCTCGGTCGCGTCGCTCAACGTCCTGTTGACCTCGACCTGCTGGCGCAACAACGGTTTCTCGCACCAAGGGCCGGGCCTGATCGACATCGCCATCCCGCCGGCGCCCGCTGTCGTGCGCCTCTGGTTCCCGCCGGACGCCAACACCACCCTGTCGGTGGCGGAGCAGTGCCTGCGCAGCCGCGACCACGTCAACCTGATCGTCGCCGACAAGCAGGAGCACCTGCAGTACCTCGAACTCGAGGAAGCGGCCGCCCACTGCGCCGCGGGAGCGTCCACATGGGACTGGGCCGGCACCGAGACGACCGACGGCGAACCCGACATCGTGCTCGCCGCCGCGGGTGACGTGCCGACGCTGGAGGTCCTGGCCGCGGCCCGGCTGCTCCGCGACTACGTCCCGTACCTGCGGGTGCGGGTGGTCAACGTGGTCGACCTGATGGGCCTGCTCCCGCCCGGCGACCACCCGCACGGGTTCGGTGACCGGAAGTTCGAGCGGCTGTTCACCGCCACCACCGACGTCGTGTTCGCCTTCCACGGCTACCCCCGGGCCGTGCACCAGCTGCTGCACGGCCGCCCCGAGCCGGGCCGGTTCCACGTCCGCGGTTACACCGAGCAGGGCACCACCACGACGCCGTTCGACATGGTCGTGCTCAACCGGATGAGCCGCTACCACCTCGTCCTCGAAGCCCTGCGCAGGTCCGCCCGGGTCCCCGAAGGCGGCGTGGGACTGGCCGAGCACTGTCACGCGATGTTGGCCCGCCACCACGGCTACATCCGTGAACACTTCGAGGACATGCCGGAAATCCGCGGCTGGACCTGGGCCGGCTGACCGGCGTTCGGCTCAGCTCGGGACGCGATCGCCAGGGGGCTCCCGGTCCTGCGGGGCCGGAGCCCCCGGCCACGCGAACCGGCCGGTGTGGGTCCGAGGACGACGCGGATCACCCGCGTTCGCCTGCCAGGAAACGAAGTTGGGCTGAACGACCAGGCTCACCAGTACCGGGGTGCGGTATGCTGCGGCGGACAGCGCCGAAGTGCCGAGCCCCCGCTCTTGCGACGACCGACAGCCGATGACTGAACGTCCGCACCGGACCCGTGCAGTGTCCGACGTGACGAGGCCGCACGGCGATGCTTGGAGCGAACCCATGAAACTCAGCGCGCTGGCCACCCGCCGTCGTCACGACCTCGCAGCGGAACCGTTGGTGCTGATCATGTTCGGCCCGCACGGGGCACCGTCGCTCCCGCCCGGGCTGAAGCTGTCGGAGGAACTGATCGGCCGCACCGCGATCCTGGCCCTGGACGGCGAATTCGACCTGCACACCGCGCCCGAGGTCGACCGGGCCCTCGACCTGATCGTGCGCCGCGCCCCGCGGCGGCTGGTGGTGGACCTTGCGCAGGTCAGTTTCCTGAATTCGGCGGGACTCGAGGTGCTGCTCGCCTGCCACCGGCGCGCCGGCCCGCAGACCGATCTGCGCATCGTGGCGACGACGCGATCGACGTGGCGGCCGCTGCAGATCGCCCGGCTGCACGAAACCCTGGTGATCCACACCTCGCGCGCGGCCGCCGTCGCCGCCCCGCGGCCCAGGGGTCCGCGTGCCTGGTCGCCATGACCAAGGGCCGGTACGAGCAGCGAGGGCCGAGCCGACCGTGCCGCACCTGGCATCGCGGCTCGAAACCGTGAGTCCCGTTCTTGGCCTGCGCCCGGACCGCTCGTCGTAGTACCGCAGAGCCCGCACGCTCACGCCGGCCACCCGCGCTTCCCGCGTCCTGTCCCGCCCGCTCACGCTCGGCGAGCTCACCGTTCCCAACCGGATCGCCATGGCGCCGATGACCCGCGGGCAGTCGCCCGGCGAGCAGGTGGCCGCCTACTACACCCGCCGGGCGGCCGGCGGCGCCGGCCTGATCATCACGGAGGGCACCTACGTCGGGCACCCGTCCGCCGGCGAGCACGACCAGGTGTCGCGCATGTACGGCGACGCCGCGCTGGCCGGCTGGTCCCGGGTTGTCGAGGCCGTCCACGCCGCCGGCGGCGTGATCTTCCCCCAGCTCCAGCACGTCGGCATGACCCGCAAAGCCGGGACGGCGCCCCACCCGGGCGCGCCCGCCATCGGCCCTTCGGGCGCGGCGCGAGGACGAAATCACGCCCTTCACCCCGGCGGCGCTGGCCGTGCTGCAGTAGCCCGTTGTTCCGTTGTTCCGTTCAGCTGTGGCACTCGTAGAGGGTCTGGGCACCGCCCATCGGCCCGGCTTGTTCGGTCTGCTGGGCGGCCTGCCCGCCGTAGGCTGCCGGGGCGACCGCGGTGCAGTGCTGCTCGATCCACTGCTGCCGCTGGAGCCCGGCGTCGCCGTTCATGCCCGGCATGCCGCCGCGGCTGTCGCCGGTTCCGGCGAGGACGAACTTCAGCTTGCCTTCGGCCGTCCACTGCTGGAGCTGGCCGATCGACGGCGAGTCGTCCGTGCCGATGAAGCCGCCCATGCCGATGACCGTCTCGTCGGAGCCGATGATGAAGCCCGCCACCATGCTCGCCGAGCTGTTGACGGCCAAGGTGATCTCCGCGCCGCCGCGGTGCTGCTTGGCGTAGGCCAGTACGCGGCGCTGCTCGTCGGTGAGCTCGCCGTCCATGCCGCCGAAACCGCCGGACGGCCGCCCGGCGCCCGGGAAGCCGCCGGTGCCGCCGCCGGGGAAGCCCGCGCCGGTGCCGCCCGGGAAGCCGCTGGGCAGCTGCGGCAGGTCGGCCGGTCGCAGGCCGCCGAAACCGCCACTCGGGCCTGCCGCAGGCATCGCGCCGAGGTTCTCGCCGGTCGCGGCGGTCGCCGTGGACCACACCGCCGGGACCAGCAGCAAGGTGACCAGCCCGAGCACGAGGGAGACTCGCGAGAGCACCGCGCGGCGGGCCTCGGCGAGCCGGGCCGCGAGCAGTGCGGCCACCGCCACCACCCCCGTCACCAGGACCGCCCAGCGCGTCCAGCCCTGCCACGAAGCGTCGCGGCTCGCCAGCACGAAGGCCCACACCGCGGTCAGCCCCACCGCGGCGGGGAGCAGCAGCCACCCGGCAGCCCCGTCGCCGCGGTAGGCGCGCCAGAACCGCGCCAGCCCGGCCGCGGAGATCGCCGCGATCGCCGGGGCGAGCATCGTCGTGTAGTACGGGTGCCAGATGCCCTGCGCGTAGCTGAACACCAGGGCGGTCACCAGCAGCCAGCCGCCCCACGCGAACCAGCCGGCCCGCCGGGCCGGGTCACCCGCCTGCTTCGCCGCCATCCGTGAGACACCGTGAACGGCGACGACCACCAGGACGAACAGCGCCAGCGGCAGCAGCCACGAGATCTGGCCGCCGACCGACGTGCCGAACAGGCGGCCGAGACCCGTGCCGCCGCCGAGGAGGCCGCCGCCCATCCCGGACGGCGGGGTCATCCCCTCGGGCAGGTCCGGACGCGGTCCGCCGCCGCCACCGGGGCCGAGGTTGCCTTCGCCGCCGAAGATCCGGCCGAAGCCGTTGTAGCCGAAGATCAGGTTCCAGGCGGTGCCGTCGGTGCTGCCGCCCATGTACGGCTTGGCCCCGGGCCACCAGTCGTGCAGCGCCACCCACCAGAACGACGACGCGAGCAGCACGACACCGGCCCCGAGCAGGTCGAGGATCCGCCGCTTGACGGGCGCGCTGGTCCCGACGAGGTACGCCAGCGCGAACCCGGGGAGGACGATCCACGCCTGCATCATCTTCGTGACGAACCCGCAGCCGACGAAGAAGGCACACCACAGCAGCCACTTCGTCCGCGCGCGGCCCGCGTCCGCCTGAACCGAGCGCGTGAACGCGTAGGCCGCCGCGACGAGCAGCAGCACGAGGAGCGTGTCCGGGTTGTTGTCCCGGTTGATCGCGACCGTGATCGGGGTCAGCGTGAGGATCAGCGCGGCCAGCAGCGCGACGTTCCCGCCCGCCCAGAGCCGCACCGTGCGGTGCAGGAGGAACACCGCCGCGACGCCCTCGAGCACCTGGGGCAGCAGCAGCGCCCAGCCGTGGAAACCGAACACCAGCACCGAGAGCGCCTGCGGCCACAGCGACATCGGCGGTTTGTCCACGGTGAACACGCCGTACGGGTCGAACGAGCCGAACAGGAAGTTCGTGAAGCTGCCCGTCATGGACTTCACGGCGGCCGAGTAGTACGCGTTGCCCAGCCGGCCCGCGCCGATCCGCCACGCGTAGAGCAGACCCGCGGCGACGCAGATCCCGGCGAGCGCCCCAGCCCGCCACCGCGTCCCGGAGGGGACGCCGACCCGGCCGGCGGGTGCCGCGGCTTCGGCGGCGACTGTCATGCTTCGTCCTTTCGGTTGTCCTTGCGGAAGACCCAGCTGCGCAGCAGCACGAACCGGCCCGCGGTGCCCAGCACCGAGGCCGCGAACAGCACGGTCAGCTCCAGCGCGCGTCCGGGTTCGGGGTCGAACCCGTGCAGCGCGAGCAGCGCGGCCGAGGTGAACGCGTAGTAGAGCCCGAACACCACCAACCCCTGCAGGTGCGCCTTGCGCCGGGGAACGTCCGCGCCCGCGAACGTGAAGCGGCGGTTGGCTTCGGTGTTGAACAGCGTGGTGAGCACCAGCGCGGCCAGGTTCGCCACCAGCACCGGCCACCACAGCCGGAAGAGCCCGTACAGCACGAGGTACGCGACGGTGGAGATCACCCCGATCACCGCGAACGACAGGACTTCCCAGAGCCGGCCGCCGCCGGGCGCGCCCAGCACCGCGTCGGGGTGGGCCGGGCGGGGTGCGGGACGGCGGGGCAGACCGGGCACGCGGGCCGTGCCGGCCGCTTTCGCGCGGGCGACGCGGACCAGGCCGCGGATGTCGTCGAGCGCGGTCTTGGCGACGTCGACGCGGCTGTCGGTGTCCTCGACCCAGTCGACCGGCACCTCGTGCACGCGCAACCCGTTGTGCTCGGCCAGGAGCAGCAGTTCGGTGTCGAAGAACCAGGCATCGTCCTCGACGTGGTCCAGCAGCGGCCGGATCACGTCGGTGCGCGCGGCCTTGAACCCGCACTGCGCGTCGGAGAAGCGGGCGCCGTGGCTCAGCCGGATCAGCCCGTTGTAGCAGCGGGAGACGAACTCGCGCTTCGGCCCGCGCACCGTGCGTGCCCCGGGGGCCAGCCGTGAGCCGATGGCCAGGTCGGAGTGCCCGTTGACCAGCGGAGCCACCAGCGGCAGCAGCGCGTCGAGCCCGGTGGACAGATCCACGTCCATGTACACGACGACGTCGGCGGTGCTGGCCCGCCAGGTCTCGCGCAGGGCCAGGCCGCGGCCCTTGCGGTCGAGGTGGCACACGCGGACCGGGCCGTGTTCGCGGGCGAGCGCCTCGGCGACCTCCCGGGTCCGGTCGGTGCTCGCGTTGTCGGCGATCACGATGCTCCAGTCGAACGGGAACTGGTCGCGGAGGAACTCCCGCAGCACGTGCACGCAGCCCGGCAGGGCCCGTTCCTCGTTGTGGACCGGGACGACGATGTCCACCGTGGCCGTCGCAGCACGGTGTTCGGGGGAGGTCCGCAGACCCCCGGTCGCGCCGACCGACATGCTTCCTCCGTTCTCGCTGGTTCGCGGCCGAGCACGACGCTGTGTGACCGGTTACGTTGCTCATACGGTGGGCTACCGATCGTGAGAAGCGCCTGGAATTCCTCTGAGAGAATCGTGAGAAGTGGATCTACAGCTCACGCACAGGCTGGCCGCGTAGCCTCCGCCGGGTGCGGCTATTGGTGGTGGACGACGATCCCGACGTGCGGGAAAGCCTTCAGCGCAGCCTGGAGTTCGAGGGCTACGCCGTCGGCACGGCGACCTGCGGGGCGACGGCGCTCGAAGCCGTCGCGGGCGAGCAGAAGCCCGACCTGGTGATCCTCGACGTGAGGATGCCCGGGGTCGACGGCCTGGAGACGTGCCGGCGCATCCGCGCGGCTGGGGAGCGGCTGCCGGTGCTGATGCTCACCGCACGCGACGCGCTCGGCGACCGCGTCACCGGCCTCGACTCCGGGGCCGACGACTACCTCGTCAAGCCGTTCGCCCTGGAGGAGCTGCTCGCTCGCGTCCGGGCGCTGCTGAAGCAGAACCGCGGCCGCCGGTCCGTGCCCGAGGTCCGCCGGTTCGCGGACCTGGAGCTCGACCCGCACACCCGGGAGGTCACCCGCGGTGAGCTGCGGATGGAGCTGACGCCGACCGAGTTCGACCTCCTGACGGCCTTCCTGGACGCACCGGGCAAGGTCCTGACCAAGCACCAGCTGCGCCAGGCGGTGTGGGGGAGGGAACCCAGCCGCACCAACAACCTGGACGTCTACGTCGGGTACCTGCGGCGCAAGACCGAGGTGGGCGGGGCGAGCCGGCTGCTGCACACCGTCCGCGGTGTCGGGTTCGTGTTGCGGGTGCCGTGAAGCGCCGCCGAGAGCGCCGGATGCTGCTGCGCAGCCGCGTCGCGCTGATCACCGCGGCGATCGTGGCGCTGGCGATCGCGTCGATCAGCACCGTGACCTACGTGGCCACGCAGCACAACCTGCGCGCGCAGCTGGACGAGACGCTGCTCGGCGGGTTGCCGCCCCCCGGCGCGGAGGACCCCGCCCTGCCGAAGCCGGACTGGGCCGACCTGTGCCGCGCGGTGAACGGGGGACGTCCGCTGCAGCGGTTCCTCGAGGGCGTCCAGCTGCTCAAGGCCGACGGGACGACGTGCTCGCCCGCCGGGGTGGACTCGGTCGTCCTCGAGCCGTCGGACCGGACGACGCGGACGGTGACGCTGCGGGACGGTCACACGCAGTCCGGCACGCCGGTGCGGGTGCTGCTCGGCCCGGCCGGCGACGGCAACGTGCTGGCCATCTCGCGCAGTCTCGCCGAGGTCGAGAGCACGCTGGCCGGGCTGCGCAACGTCCTGGTCGTGGTATCGGTGCTGGGTGCGGCGCTCGCGGCCGCGGCGGGCCTGCTGCTCACCCGCCGGACCCTCGAGCCGATGGCGCGGCTGACCGGCGCCGCCGAGGAGATCGCCCGGACCCAGGACCTCGAGCTCCCGGTCGCGGTGTCCGGCCGCGACGAGGTCGGCCGGATGGGCCGCGCGTTCGCCGCGATGACCGGCGCGCTCGCGGACTCCCGCCGTCGCCAGCGGGCGCTGGTGGCGGACGCGGCCCACGAGCTGCGCACGCCGTTGACCAGCTTGCGCACCAACATCGACCTGCTGGCCCGCAGCGAGCGCACCGGCCGTCCGCTGGCGGCCGGGCAGCGCGCCCGGACGGTGGACCGGCTGCAGGTGCAGGCGGAGGAGCTCGGCGACCTCGTCACCGAACTCGTCGTGCTCGCCCGCGACGAACGCGAGCTCGAGAGCACCGACGTCGCCATGGCCGCTGTCGTCCGGCAGGCGGTCCGGCGGGCTTCGAGCCGCGCCCAGGACCACACGTTCGACGTCGAAAGCGCCGAGTGGTCCGTCCGGGGTGACGCGGGCGCGCTGGAGCGGATGGTCCTCAACCTGCTCGACAACGCGATCAAGTTCTCGCCCGCCGGGTCCGTGGTCACGGTCCGCTCGACGCCGGGCCGGATCTGCGTCGCCGACGCCGGCCCTGGGGTCGCTGCAGCGGATCGCGGACCCGCGTTCGAGCGGTTCTGGCGGGCCCCGGCGGCCCGGGCCCTGCCGGGGTCAGGCCTGGGCCTGGCGATCGTCGCGGACACCGCGGCCGCCCACGGCGGGCGCGCCCGGTTCGAGGATCCGCCGGCCGGGCGGGGTGCGCTGGTGGTCGTCGAGCTGCCGGCCTGACCGCGTCACCCCAGTCCTTTGTGTACTCCGCGGCGGCGGTTCACGGGTGCCATGCCGGAGCCCGGCCCCGGAACGCGGCGAACTCGACGGTCGTCACCCGCTCCCTCCGGCACCGTGACGGCAACGGAACACCCCCGACGCTGACCTGCACGCCCACCTGAGCGAACCCGCAGCGGGCTCGTGAACCGCGCCGCTACTGCCTCGCGAGCACCCACGGCATGAGTTCTCCGGCGAGCGCCCGGCTGAACGGGCGGACCAGTTCCTGCAGTTCGGCGCAGGCGGACTCGCCGATGTGCGCGTAGGGAGTCACGCTGTTCTCGTCGGTCGCCTTTTCGATTTCCGCTCGGCGGTCCGCGCCCGCGGGCGTGAAGGTCGGGTCGGCGTCGCCGGTGAGCCAGTCGCGCTCGCGGAGGCCGGCGACGGCCCGGTCCCAGTCCACTTCGGACCACGACCGGGAGGTGCGCAACGTCTCGGCGGGGACGGCGCCGGAAGCAGCGTGGGTGACGAGGGCTTCGATGCCGTCCAGACCTGCCGTCAGCAGAGCCGCGATGTGCGCGTCGCCGCGGTACTCCCGGAGCAGGGTCTGCGCGTGCCACAGGACCAGATGGGGCTCGGTGGGCCACGGCAAGGCCGCATGGGCGGCAAAGAGGGGCCGGCCGACGACGTCACCGGCGACCGTCTCGGCGGCCTCGCGCGCCAGAGCGGCGGCCCTGCGCATCTCCGGCGAGCCGATCGCCTCGCCCAGGATGCCGCGCAACGTCCGGTCGGCCGCGGCGAACCGCGCGGCCAGGACGGCGTCCGGGTCGGTGGTGGACCAGGCGGCGGTGATCGACTCCCGGACGAGGGCCGGGTTGAAGTTGTAGAAGGTCGCGACCACGACCGGCGCCGGGACCGCGCCGAGCGCCGCCGACCTCGACGCGAAATAGCCGGCGCGGCCGGTGAGACCGAGCTTCTCGTACGCGGCAGTGGCTTCCGGGGCGAAGTAGATCATTCCGTGGTAGGGCTCGAGAAGTCGCCAGGTCCGGCGCGCCGCTTCGATCACGCGGTCAACATACCATCCAGTCGGTACGGCGTGGGTCTTCGTGATCCACCGGGCACCCGGTATCGCCGCCCCCGGGCCGGCATCCCGGCGGCGGCGGAGATCGTCTTCGTTCGCGACCTGGCGAAACGCCGGCGGGGCGGCCGCGGTGTCACTTCGTCGAGCTCCGGATGCGCAGCGCGGCCCCCGCCCGCCGGGAATGGCCGGTCCGGCACGCGACGCGGTGGACCAGCGTCAGCCTCCGGCCGGGGGATCGACCTCCGCGGATTCCCGCCCCGCCACCGGGGCCGCCGAGCGCCGGGAGCGGCTCCCGGCCGTCATCCGTTCGCCTCCGGCTGCGCCGAATCCGCCGGCAGGTGGTTCAGCAGCCACATGAGTTCCGCGGCGTCGATGATCCCGGCGTCCGCGGCGCGGACCCAGGCGTCGGCTGCTCGCCGGGTGAATTCGCGCGTGAGGAGGGGTTCGATCGCGGGCTGGACGCTGGTCATCGGCTGCTCCCGGTAGGCGGGTGACGCGTGTTCGGCCACCGGGGTCCGGGGTTGCCGCGACGTGTTGGTCTTCCGAATCTTAAGCCGACTTCCGCCGGGGGGCGATTCGGTGACCGACAGCCCGCCTCCGGCGGCGGCCGGGGCGCGGTGGACGCCGCGGCTGCCGGACGGCCGGAAGCCGGTCGTTCCCGACGTCGTTTAGTACGTGGGTCCACTGGGAATCCGGCCGGGGTAGCGAACATGTGGTCGCCCCGGTCCCCGGCGCCATGACTGGGAAGGACTTCCATGGTTGCGTCTCCCGAGAGCGTCGACGTCGGCGTTCGCGCGAAGTCGCGGGACGACTTCAGTGAACTTGTTCGCCTGGTGCGAGCTGAAGGCCTGCTTGACCGTCGTCGCGGTTATTACGCGGTGAAAATCAGCCTCACGCTGCTCGCGCTGGCCGGCGGCTGCGTGGTCTTCGCGGTGCTGGGCGATTCGTGGTGGCAGCTGGCCACCGCGGTGTTCTTCGCGGTGGTGTTCGCCCAGATCGCGTTCCTCGGCCACGACGCCGGGCACAACCAGATCTTCCGCACCGGGCACGCCAACGACCGCGCCGGTTACGCCTTCGGCGGCCTCGTCGGGATGAGCTACGGCTGGTGGATGGGCAAGCACCGACGCCACCACGCCAATCCCAACCACGAAGGCCACGATCCCGACATCGACATCCCGCTGCTCGCCTTCACCCGGGGGCAGTCGGCCGAGAAGAGCGGGTTCGTGCGCTGGACTTCGAAGCACCAGGCGGCACTGTTCTTCCCGTTGCTGTTGCTGGAAGGGCTGAGCCTGCACTGGGCGGGTATCGAAGCGGTGTGGCGCGGCGAGGTCAAAGCGCGTCGGCTCGAGGCGGTGCTGCTGCTCGCCCACGTCGGTGTCTACCTCGGTGCGGTGTTCGTGGTGCTGTCCCCGCCGGTGGCGGTCGCGTTCATCGCGGTGCACCAGGGGCTGTGGGGCGTCTACCTGGGCTGCTCGTTCGCGCCGGGCCACAAGGGCATGCCCACCTTCACCGACAAGACGCAGCTGGACTTCCTGCGCAAGCAGGTGCTCACCAGCCGCAACGTCCGCGGCGGTCCGTGGGTCGACTTCACGCTCGGCGGGCTGAACTACCAGATCGAGCACCACCTGTTCCCGAGCATGCCGCGCGCCAACCTGCGCCGAGCGCAGCCCCTCGTGCGCGCGTTCTGCGCCGACCACGGGATCGACTACGCCCAGTGCGGCCTGCTGAAGACCTACCACTACGTCCTGCAGCACCTGCACGACGCGAGCGCGCCACTCCGCGCGAAGAGCGCACCCGCCGGGTAGCCGCGAGCTTGCCGGCCCGGACTCGGGCGCCGTAGACCTGACCCCACCGCCGCACCCCGGCGGGCGACGGCCGGAACGCCCGTTCGTCAGACCGGGACGGGCCCGCGGAGGATCGGTCGGCGGACCGCGCGACCACGATCAGTGAACGGGCCTCAGCTGGGGGAGTCGTGGGCCGGGCACACGAGATGGTGCCGGGCCGGCGGGCCTGCCGGCGAGGAAAGTGCGCCTGGCGTGGGCGAAACCGTGGCGGTCGTCGAAGATGTCGCGGCTCATCTCGGCGAGTTCCCGGACCCGGTAGGTCTCCAGCGGCCGGCGTTGCTCGTCGGCTGCCCGGGTGGCTGTTTTGTGGTCGAGCAAAGCCTTCGCGCGCCCGCCGGCGACCAGTTCGGTGGCGTAGTCCAGCGCGGTCGCGAGGAATTCCGCGCGGTCGCTCGCGGCGAGTTCGTCGACCATCCCGATCCGGGCCGCCTCGGCGGCGGTGATCGGCTCGCAGTGCGTGGTCAGCCGGTGTGCCTCTGCTTCGCCGACCCGGTGTGGCAGCACGTAGGTCCAGTACTCCGAGCCGTACAGGCCCATCTTCCGGTAGTGCGGGTTGAACAGGGTGCCGTCCCGGGCGATCACCTTGTCCGCGCCGAGGGCCAGCATCACCCCGCCCGCGCCCGCGTCGCCGGCGAGCGCGGACACCACGAGCTGGCCGGTGCAGGCGATGATCTCCCGGCAGAGGTCGTCGATCGCGGTGATGTTCCGCCAGGCTTCCGCCGCGGGGTTCGGATGGGCGTCGATGATCCCCAGGTGCAAGCCGTTGGAGAACACCTCACCGCCGGCCAGGACCACGGCGGCGGTGTCTTGCTCGGCCGCGTAGCGCACGGCCGCGGCGAGCCGCCGGCACTGCGCGGTGCCCATCGCGCCGTTGTAGAACTCGAAGCGCACCAACCCCACCTCGCCGAAACGCCGGTAGCCGATCTCCCGAACGCCCGGCGGGCCTGCGATCCGCGGCGCCTCGGGAGCGCCACCGAGAGCCAGTGCGGCGGGGAGCTTGACCGTCGTGCCCGGGGCCTCGGGGGCCAGCCGCCGCGCGTGCCCGATCCACAGCGCGCCGTCGCCGGTGCGGACCAGTACCGCACCCTCACAGCGGGCCGCGATGGTGCCGGGCTCGCCGGGGGAGGACTCGCCGGGATGGGCGTCGAACACCGCGACCGGCACCCCGGCCAGCTCCGTGTGCACTCCGGGACGGCCGTCGGCGGCACGGATGCGGCGCAGGATGTGGTCGGCCGGGTCATCCCAGGAGAAGGACCGATCGGCCTGCCGGACCAGGGGGCGGACCGCGTCCACCCGGCGGTCCTGGCTTCGCGGTGTGAACCCGGGGTCTTCGGCCTTGGTCACGACCTCGTCGATCAGGTTCAGCGCGGCGTCGGACACCTCGGTGTTGTAGAGGGTGCTCTTGCGCGGCAGATCAGCCGGCATCCGGAACACCCGCGTGCCCCAGACCGGCCCGCCGTCGAGGTCGCCGGTCGCCTGCAGGGCGGTCACGCCCCAGGTGCGCTCGGCGTCCATGATCGCCCAGTCGAGCGCGGACGGGCCGCGGTCCCCCTGCGGACCGGGATGGATGATGATCGTGCGGTAGCGCCGCCAGACCACTTCGGGAACCCGCCGGCGCAGGAACGGGCAGATGATCAACCCGGGGTCGGTGGCCACCGCCGCGGCGGCCATCTCCTGCGGATCGTGCACCGTCTGGACCGTGACGCGGTGACCGCGAGCGCGCAGACCGGCCCAAGCGCGCTGGCTGAGGCCGTTGAAGGCAGAACACAGCAGCAGGATTTTCAACGGGCCTCCGCTCGCGCAGTCCTCGAGCCGTCCCGAACCGCGGTTCGGCCCGACCTGCCGGACATTCGACCGAGGCAACGAGACAACCGGTCGACGGTACCTGGCGCCGCGACGGCAGTGACGCGGCCAAAGGGGTAAACACCTTCGGCCGACCAGGGCTACCGCGATGGCCCGCGGCCCCGCGGTGTCCGGTCGGTTCAGCACGACCCCCGCCGGCCGGGTGGCCTGCGGGGGTCGAGCTGTGGTGCTGCAGCGGCAGGAGGAGGACGGCGCCGGCGGCGCTGGTGATGACGATGCCCTCCGGCTGGATCTGTCTGCCGGCTGCGGTGGTCACCCGGTGCAGCCGGGGACGGCAGGGACGCTGCCGACGCAGTTGTTGGGCGTGTTGGCGGTGATGGGGGCGTTGTTGGTCGTCATGGTGCCGCCCTGGCGGTAGACGCCGCCGGAGTTGCCCAGGAGCAGCAGTGCGTGGTTGTTGGTGACGGCGGTTTGGGTGAGGGTGGTGGCGGTGGAGTTGATCGTGGAGATGCCGCCGCCGCGGCCGGCGTTGTTGCCGGTGATGAACAGCGGGCTGCCGGAGACGCCCGTGACGGAGAGGGTGCCGCGGAGGCCGTTGTAGATGGCGCCGCCGTCGCCGAGGAGGGTGGTGTTGCCCGACAGCGGGCTGTTGGTGAACGTGGCGGAGGGTGCGGTACCGGTGGGGGTGTCGGGGTTGGCGAGGCCGCCGCCGTTGCCGGTGGCGGTGTTGCCGGTCAGGGTGCTTCCGGTGAGGGTGACCGCGCCGCGGTTGAGGATGCCGCCGCCGTCGCCGACGACGTTGCCGCGGGTGAAGGCGACTCCGGTGACGAGGGTGAGGTTGCCGGTCGGACCGACTTCGGCGATGCGGAACATGCCGAGACCGGACAGTGAAGCGTTGGTGATGGTGGCGGGGCCGGTCATCTGGATCGGCGTGGTGATGACCGGGAGCGCGTTGGCGGCGCCGCCGTGGGCGGTGGTCATGCCGTAGGTGCAGCCTCCGGCCAGGACGAGGGTGTCCGGGATGGGGGTGGAATTGGCCAGGTCGACCGCCGCGACGAGGGCGGTTTCGCTGCAGGCCACCGGAATGGTGATGGCCTGCGCCGCCGGGGCCAGCGCTATCAGGCCGCCGGTCGCGACGGTGGCGCCGAACATGATCCTGGCTATGGCGTGGATGCGTCGCATGACGTTTTCTTTCCTGGAACCTGATAGTGGCGGGCTGCGGGCGCGGCGCGCCGGCAGGATAATTCCGCAAGGGGTCGGCCCGATTCACCGAACGGGCCGGGTGGAATTGGTCCACGAAAAGGACCTCGGCTCGCGATCTGCGCCGCAATCGTGGCGAGCAGATCAAGTACCGAGGTCCGGGGTAACAGGAGTCAGCCTATCCCTGTCCGCCGGATGATCGATACCGGGGTCCCCCCAATGGCCGCACGCAAAGGGGTTCAGCTGCCACAACTGCGCCGATTCGAATAGTAGGCGGGTCCATGTGATTAATCGGATTCGTGGGAAATCGATCGTTTATCTCCGGATTCGGCCCTCTTGTCGGCGAATATCCTCGCAGAGGGGTGAACAACCCGCTTCTGGTTGCCGAAGTGTCCGCGACGGGACGAGTGTGGGTCTTGAGAGCGCCGGCGGACCCTGCCCCGGATATCCGGCACGGAAATGCCACATTCGAAGTGGTTATCAGCCGCGCTCCCGGTTCCGTGGCTTCAGCCCGGATCCACTCGACACCATGAAGGTTTTCCCATGAGATCAAGTGCACGTACCACTACGGCTCGTCGAACCCGTACCGGCCTCATTGGACTGGGCACCGCCGCGGGGTTCGCCTTGATCGTCCCTGGCGCGGCCCACGCCGACCCGGTCGGCTGCACCCGTGTCTTCAACGGTTCCGGTGACACCATCACCTGCACCGCGGGCATTCCGGCCGCGCAGCTCCTCACCGGTACCGCCGGCAACGACTTCGTCACCGTCACCGGTGGGCCCATGAGCGGCACCATCGACGCCCTGGCCGGCACCGACACGATCACCATGACCGGCACGGCGGGCACCACGGGTGCTCCCGGCGGCGCCGGCGGGACCGGCACGAGCACCAGCCCGGCCGGCTTCGCCGGCGGTGCCGGCGCGGCAGGCGGCGTAGGTGGCCTCGCGCTGGGCAGCACCGGGACGGTCAACGGCGGGGACGGCGCCGACAGCGTCACCGTCACCGGTGGCGCCGGCGGGACCGGTGGCCTCGGCGGGACCGGCGGAGCCGGAGTCCTCGGCGGGGCCGGCGGTGCCGGTGGAGTCGGCGGCGCGGGCGGAGCGGGCGGCCAGGCCGGCGTCGGCGCCATCCACGGCGGCCTCGGCAACGACACGGTGAAGGTCACCGGCGGTGCGGGTGGCGCCAGTGGCGCCGGCGCGCTCGGCGGCCCGAGCGGCCCCAGCGCCGGAACCGGCGGCGTCGGCGGCGTCGGGGGCGCAGGCGGCGTGGGCGGTCTCGGTCTCGGCAGTTCGGGAGTCGTCAGCGGTGACGACGGCCTCGACGGCATCACGGTGGCCGGTGGCGCCGGAGCCAACGGCAGCGCGGGCGGGAACGCCGGTGCGGGTCACGGCGGCGGGGCGGGCGGTTTCGGCGGCGTCGGCGGAGCGGGTGGGATCGGCAGTTCCGGTTCCGTCACCGGCGATGCGGGCAACGACACCTTGAAGGTCGCCGGCGGGGTCGGTGGCCTCGGCGCGACCGCGGGCAAGGGCGGCAACGGCATCGGCGGTGGCCAGATCGGTGGCGCCGGTGGCGGTGGCGGCGCCGGTGGCGCCGGCGGCGTCGGCAACAGCGGGACCGTCAACGGCGGCCTCGACGACGACAGCCTCACCGTGACCGGCGGGACGGGCGCCAACGGTGGCACCGGCGGTGGCGGCGGCAACGGCTGCAACCCGGGCGCCGGTGGCGCTGGTGGCGCCGGCGGGACTCTCGGCGCCGGGGGCGTCGGCAGCTCCGGCACCGCGGCCGGTGGCGGCGGCACCGACGTCCTCATGACGGCGAACGGCATCCCCGGGCTCAACGGCATCGGCGGCGCGGCCGGCCTCACGGTCGTGTGCCTCGGCTGATCAAACCCAGCCCGGCAGGGGCGGCTCCGGCCGTCCCTGACGGGCTGTTCGCCGTCCAGGTCCGAAGCGGGAACACGAACCGGCTCACCGGTGCGCGGTCACGCGCCCGCCGCTTCGAGCCGGGCGATGAGGGCGTCCACCGGTACGGTGGCCAGGGCGACCCGGGTGTCGCTGCTGCCGTAGGGGAGCCAAAGCGTGCCGTCGTGGATCATCCCGCCGCAGGAGTAGACGACGTTGGGGACGTAGCCTTCACGCTCGTCCTCGTCCGGCAGGAGCAGCGGCTCGGGGAGCGCGCCCACGATCCTGGCCGGGTCGGCGAGGTCGAGCAGGAGGGCGCCGATGGCGTAGGTCCGCATCGGGCCGACGCCGTGGGTGAGCACCAGCCAGCCCGCCGGCGTTTCCAGCGGCGAGCCGCAGTTGCCGACCTGCAGCAGTTCCCACGCCGCCGTCGGCCCGTGCAGCGGGACTTCGCCGGACCACGAACGGCCGTCGGACGAGGTCGCCAGGCTCGTCGTTTCCCCGTCCCCGCGGCACAACGCGAGGTGCCGGCCGCCGACGAGCCGGGGGAACAGGGCCATTCCCTTGTTGCGGGCCGCCGGTCCGGTGAGGGCGAACGCGCTGAACGAAGTCAGGTCGGCGCTTTCCAGCAGCCGCGGTGTCACGGTGGCGCCGTTGTACGCGGTGTAGGTGGCCCGATAGCCGGTCACGCCCGTGTCGTCGGTGAAGCGGACGAAGCGGGCGTCCTCCATGCCGTGGCTTTCGGTCGCGCCGACCGGCCACAGCAGCCGTTGCGCGAGATCGGTGTCGCCGGGGAAGCTCACCGTGTAGCCGGAGGCGGCGAGTTCGCGGATGTGCTGGGTCGTGCCGGCCGCCCCGGGGCGTTCGAGCAGGCGCGGATCGAGTGTCGCGAGCGCGTGGTCGAGGTCGTACTGGCCGAAGGGATCGGGGAGGGTCGCGGTCACGGTCGCGGTGATCTCGTTGTCGCAGCCGTCGTGGTCCAGGGCGGCGCGCAGCCACGAGCGGCTCCAGGAGTCCGGTTGGCGCTCGCCCTTGCTCACCGGTCCGGTCCGGGGGTGCCACTCGGCGCGGGTGCCCGGCCCCAGGACGCCGGTGGCGAACCCGATCGAGGAGATGTGCCCTTCGCCGATCCCGCGCAGGCTGAGCACGACCCGCACCTGCCCGCGCGACAGCCCGTCCTGCCGGGGGTGCGCCACCAGGGACGGATTGCACAGCGCAGCCGCCTCGACCGCGTACTCGTGCGTGAAGTACGCGCCGAGGAGCAGCCGGCGCCGAGCGTCGAGAGAGCGGGGATCGACGAGCCGGTGGCTCATGATCGACGCGTTGTGCTCGAGGACCGCGCCCAGATCCCGGTGGCGGCCGGAGAAACCGGCCAGTACCCGGTCCACTGTGGAATCGACCGAACTTTCCGGCAGGGCGAGGACGCGCGCGATCAGCGCACCCGCCCGCGACCGGGTCTCCGGTGCTTCTTCGCCGGGCACGAACAGCTTCGTCATGACCCGCGTGGGATCGGGCCGGATCCCGGCCGGGTGCCGGGACACCAGTCCCGCGCTCTCGCCGGTCACGCCGTACCGACGCCGGTCAGCGCGCCGGTGCCGATACGGCGTGAAAGCTGGAACGTCGCGAGCATCGCCAGCGTCGATTCCGCGCCCTGGTTGCGGTTGACGCCGTCGGCGCGGAGCCCGTCGCCGCAGCCACCGGTGTCCTGGTCCAGCAACGGCACACCGGCGTCGTTGGTGCCCAGGAACCAGGCGCGGGCCAGCTCCACAGTGGACGTCCAGCGGGCGTCGCCGGTGACAGCGTGAGCCCGGGCGCAGGCCGCCGCGAGCGCGGCCACCTCGATCGGCTGCTGGTCGAATCCGGGCGGCGACTGGCGTGGCGCCCAGCCGCCGGCGGGCACCACCGACAGCCGGGCCTCCCGGGTCTGCCGGTCCACCAGCCAGTCCAGGGCACGCAGGCCGTCGGCGAGCGCGCCCGGTTCGGGCAGCAGCGCGCCGGCGGCGATCAGGACCTCGGCGACCGCGGCGTTGGCGTATTCCAGCCGGGGCTCGGGCCACGGCCAGTCCCGGCCGGGCGGAACCGGCCCGATCGCCGTGACGGCGGCACCGAGCAGCGCCCGCGCCGGCTCGTCCGCCGGGAACCGGGTGAGCACCTCGGCGGCGCCCAACGCGGCGAACACCGTCGCGCGCAGGTCCGGAGACCGGCGGCGGGCTCCCGCGTCGAACAGCAGCCGGGCCTCGGCGCGCAGCCACGCGCGTCCGGCGTGCGCGGCCGTACTGCCGAGCCCCCAGAGCGCGCGGCCCCACCAGTCGCCGAGACCGGGGGCGTCGTGCCAGCGGCGGTCGTAGCCGAGCCGGTTGCGGAAGCGGCCGTGTTCGTGCGCGTGCGCGGTGAAGGCGAAGAGCGTTTCCTGCAGCCGTGACAGCTGGGGGGTCAGGTCCTGCGCGCGGCTCAGCACCACCAGGCCGCGAGCGGCGTCGTCGAGGCAGTATCCGTGCTCGCGCCGGGGGATGGCCCCGCACGCGTGCTCGAAGAGCCCGACGTCGTCGGACATGCGCAGCAGGTGACGGTCGTCCAGCATCACGCCACGACCCGGGGCCGGGCGGAGACGAGCTCGGCGCCGAGCCGGCTGTACTGCGCGGCCACCGACGCCCAGCCGAGGCTGCGGGCGGCGATCCCGGCGGCCGCGGCCATCCGGCCCGCCGCGGCCCGGTCGGTGAGGACTTCCTGGAGCGCGTGCGCGATGGCTCCCGGATCCCGGTGGTCCACCAGCAGGCCCGCACCCCCGGAGAGCAGCTCGACGGCGTGCGGGAAGCGGGTCGCCACGACCGGTGTCCGCGAGGTGACGGCTTCGATGAGCACCCCGGAGGTGACCTGGTCGCGGGAGTCGTAGGGCAGGAGGACCACTTCCGCGTGGGCGACCAGCCGCCGCAGCGACGCGGCGGGGAGGTAGCGGGCGTCGAACCGGACCCGGTCCCGCACGCCGAGCCGCTCGGTCCGCAGCTGCAGCGACCGGCGGTAGCTTTCCCCCTGCTGCGCCCGCACCTTCGGATGGGTGCGGCCGGCGACCAGGTAACGCGGCTCCGGCCACTGGGCGGGCAGCAGGGCCATCGCCTCGATGCCCCATTCGATGCCCTTGCCGGGGCCGAGCAGGCCCCACGTCAGGATCTGGCGGTGCTGGCTGTGGTGCGGCGCCGCGGCCGGGCCACCGTTGTCCGGGGCACCGTGCGGGATCACCACGAGCCGGCCGGCGGGGACGTCGTAGCCGGCGACGAGCCGGGCGCGCGCGGTCTCGCTCATCACCACGATCGCGGCCGCGGCGGCGAGCACACCGTCGAGGACTTCGCGCTGGTGCGGTGTCGGCGCGCTGAGGACGGTGTGCAGCACGACGATCGCGGGCACGCGCAGCAGTTCCAGCACGCGCAGGACGTCGTCACCGTCCGGGCCGCCGTAGATGCCGTATTCGTGCTGGACGATCGCCACGTCGTCCCGGTCGAGCAGGCCCGCCGCCGCGCGGCAGCTCGCCGGCGAGCCGGCGACCAGGTCCCCGGCCACTTCGGGGCCGCCGGCGGGATCCGAAGTGGCCGGCGCCTCGACCGCGCGGACCACCCCGCCCGCGGAACCCGGCGGCAACGCGGCGCGCAGCGAGGCCGTGAACGACGCGAGGCCGCAGAGCGTGGGCGGATAAGTACTCAGGAGACCGAACGTGATCACACGGGTCCTTCGGGTCGGCGGCTGCGCACGGCAGCCGGGAACGGGGTGGACGGTGGCGCTCGGAACTCACCGGGCGGGGCGTCACGCGGCCGCGGCACGTCGTCCTCGCGTCCGAGGCGACGCCGAGGTCATGCCGCGACTCTGTTTCCTCACGCGGTCCCGGGCCTAGAGTCGTGCGACCTTTTTCGGAGGGGCGTTCGGCTGCCGGGACCGGAGCGTGGGTGTGACCGGCACGGCGCGTAAGCTGGACGTATCGTCCCGGACCTCGGCGTATTCGATGAAGCCGGGATCCGCAGCCGGAATATCCAGCGAGTCCTGACTTTTCTCGTCTGATCAGCGGACCGCGCCCGTGTGGTCAGCCATCCGAAAAAGGAGAATCCGGTATGTCGAGGATCGATGTCGAATCGGCCGTCGCCGTCGCGGAAATCGACGACCCGGCGGTGACCGCCTGTGCGGTGTGCCCCCATCCGGTCGAATCGCACGACGTGATCGCGCGCCGGTTCTGCACGGCGACGCAGGCGGGCGCGTTCAACCGCGGCTGCGTCTGTTCGGGCGGGCCGGAAAAATCGACCGCCGCGATGCGTGTCCGGAAATGACGTTCTTGTCGGACAGCGCCGCGAGGCCGGTGGTCGGCTCCCCGGCGGTCGACGAGCGGCTGCGGGTGAAACCGCCGGGTGCGGTCAAGGGCTGCTTCGACGGCGCCTGGTGGCCACGCTCGCGGGAGCCGGTCGCGGAATTCAGCGCCCTGGTCACCGCGCTCGCCGCGGACTCGGGCCCGGTGGACCGGATCGGCTTCAACCCGGGTATGTGGGACCTGGCGCCCCGGACGCTCGCGCTCGAGAGCGGTTTCGTCCGGCTGGCGGGTTTCTTCGGCCTGGATCGGCACACGATCGTCGTGATCGGGCCGCGCATCCGCCGGTTGACCCTGTTGGTGGTCCCGGCCGGCGCCGATCCGGCCGCCGCGGAGCGAGCGCTGGAAGCGGCCGCCGCGCCGGACGCGGTGGGTTCCGCCGTGCTGATCCTGACCACCAGCGGAGCCCTCGGCCCGGCCACCGGGACGGCCTGAGCGCCACCGCCTGCGGGCCACAGGTCCCGGCAGCTGGTGACCAACGGCCGGCGCGCGGCGGTGTTCCGGCGGCACAGCACCGCAGGTCGTTCCTGGACAGGCCGGTGCCGCCCGTTGCCCGCGTTCCAGACCGAAGGGGGAGAGGCGGCCCCGGGCGCCGCCCGGGCCAAGATCCGGTGCTTCACCCCGTGACCGGGTCCTCCGGACGGACCACGAGCACCGGGCAGCCGGCGTGCTGCACGAGCGCCTGGCCGGTCGAACCGAGCAGCATCCCGGTGAACCCGCCGCGCCCGCGGCTGCCGATGACGACCAGCTGGGCCGTCTCCGCGGCTTCCAGCAAGGCGTGCCGGGGGCGGTCGTGGCGCAGGACACGGCGGATCTCGACGTCCGGGTACTTCTCCTGCCAGCCGGCCAGCCGCTGCGCGAGCAGCCGTTCCTCGTCGTCCTTCACCGACGCCCACTGCGGCATGATCCGGATGGTGTTGTAGAAGTCTTCGTGGGCGACGTCGCTCCAGGCGTGCACCGCGACCAGCGGCGCACGGCGTGACGAGGCCTCTTCGAACGCCGCGGCGATCGCCAGCTCGCTCGGCGGGCTCCCGTCGACCCCGACCACCACCGGCCCCGGCTGTGAGTCGTGTGCCGAGCCCGGCCGGCCCCGGATCACCGCCACCGGGGAGTGCGCGTGGCTCACGAGGGTGGCCGTGGTGGTGCCGAGCAGCATCCCGGCGAGGCCCCCCGAGCCGGTCGCGCCGACGACAACCATCCGGGCCCGCCGCGAACGTTCGGCGAGCAGCGGCGCCGGAGCCTCGATCGGCGTCTCCGTCGTGATCACCAGGTCCGGATCGACCGAAGCGGCCAGCTTCCGGGCGACGGCGACGATGCGTTCGCCGTCTTGGCGGACCGCGTCGATCAGGACGGCGATGCCCGCCAGGCCTCCGCAGTGACCGAGCGCGCCGATGTGCAGGCCGTGCACGATTTCGAGGTCGAGATGACGGGAGGAGGCCCGCTCGGCGGCCCACGACACCGCCGTCACCGAGGCTGCCGAGCCGTCGGTTCCCACCACGATCGTCCGGTTCCGGGCCTTCACCGGACCTCCTCGTTTCCCGCGTCCTGGGTCCGGATCACCGCGACCGGGCACGGCGAGTGCACGATCAGCGCCTGGCTGGTCGAGCCGAGCAGCATCCCGGTGAAGCCACCGCGGCCCCGGCAGCCGACCACGATCAGCTGCGCGTGCTCCGCCCGCTCGAGCAACGTCCGGACCGGGCGGCCACGGGTGGCCTCGAGCTTGATCGTCAGGTCCGGGTACTTGTCCTGCCAGGGCCGCACCTGCTCGGCGAGCCTGGCGCGTTCTTCCTGTTCGATCTCGGCGGGGTCGTTCCGCAACGGATGCGCCCGGAGCACTTCGCCGGCGACGATGTCGCTCCAGGTGCGCACCGCGGTCAGCCCGACGCCTCGCAGCCGTGCCTCTTCACACCCGAACGCCAGTGCGCCCTCGCTGTGGGACGAGCCGTCCGTGCCGACGATGACCGGGCCCGTGTCCGGTGGCGGATCCTGCGGCCGCCTGCCACGCACCACCACGATCGGGCAGTGCGCGTGTGCGACCACGGAAACGGCCGTCGAGCCGACGAGCATCCCGGTGAACCCGCCGAGGCCGCGGGAACCCACTACCACCAGCTCCGCGTGCCGTGACTCCTGGACGAGGGCCGCGACCGGGTTCCATTCCCGCGCGGCCACACCGATGTCGAGGCCGGGAGACTGCGCGAGCACCGCGGCCCGCGCCTCGGCCAGCCGGCCTTCGGCGTACTCGGCCAGCCCGGCGCGCACCTGTTCGCCGGCCCCGACCGCGATCGGCGCGCGCACCGGCGGCAACGCGTAGACCTGCACCAGGCGCAACGGCCGGTTTCGCCGGAGGGCTTCGGCACCGGCCCAGACCGCGGCGCGCAACGCGGAGGACGAGCCGTCGACCCCGGCGACGACGGCGCCGTGCGTGACCCGGGCCGCCCGCCGGCCGTCGAGCGGTGCCGGCCGGACCCCGCGTGGCGTGGTCACGACGTACTCCCGGCGACGGCCGCGGCGGCCAGGATCGCGCCGATCTCGTGGCCCCAGGCCCGGATCAGCGGCCGGTCGGCGGCCCCGTCGAACACCCGGTGGTCGCGGGCCGCCAGCTGGCGGACGAGGTCGCGGGCGGGCTCGTCCCGCTCGTCCACCGGCCCGCGGGAGAACAGCCAGACCGGAAGCCACCGCAGACCGTCCGAAAAGGACTCCGCGAACTCCCGGGCCGGGTCGAGCCACCGGCCCCGGTGCACGGAGCTGCCGAGGACCACGGCGTCGAAGCCCTCGAGCGAAGAGACGAGCCCGACGTCGCGCACCTCGACCTCGGGCGCCACTCCGGCGTCGGTCAGCGCGGAGCCGAGCGACGTGGCGAGGTGTTCGGCGATTTCCCGGGTGGCGCCGTGCCGGGTGGCCACCGCAACGAGGATTCTCATGGTGCCAGCCTCGCGCGTTCGCGGCTTCGTGAGCAGAGGCCAACGACCTCGACGGACCGGCGAAAGGCTCCGCCGCCCGCTCAGTGGACGACGGCGACCGGGCAGGTGGCGTGCGCGAGCAGGTCGTTGCCCGTCGATCCCCGCAGCGCGCCGGCGAGCGGGCCGCGGCCGCGGCTGCCGACCACGATCAGCTGGGCGCCGGGCGTGATGCCCATGAGCGCACGCGCCGGCTCGCCGTCTTCGACGACCCGCGTGGTGATCTCCAGCTGCGGGTGCTTCCGTGACCAGCCGGCGACCAGCTCCTCGAGCGCGCGTCCGTCCTCGGCCTGCTGGTCGGCGAAGGAGGGTTCGATGCTGGGTGTCCGTTGGCGGGCGGCGTGCGCCACGACCAGCGGTACGCCACGCGCGGCCGCCCCGTCGGCCGCGAAGTGCAGCGCTTCCGCGCTCGCCGGTGAGGAGTCCACGCCGACCACGACCGGGCCCCTGGGGTCGGCGTGGCCGCGGAAGACGACCACCGGGCACTTCGCGGCCGCGGCGACCCGGAGAGCGACCGAACCGACCAGGGCGCCCCGCAGGCCGCCGAGGCCGTGCGAGCCGAGCACGATCAAGGGCGCGGTCGCGGACTCGGCGAGCAGCAGGTCGACCGCGAGGCCGGGCCGCACGTCGATGCCGATCTCGAGGCCCGGTGCCGCGGTGCGGGCGATCTTCGCCGCGTGGTGCGTCCGCCGGGTCACGTGTTCCGGCAGGAATTCGGAGTCCTCGCCCGGATCGACCACGCAGGCGTGGAACAACCGCAGGCCCGTGGTGCGCCGAGCCGCCTCCTGCGCCGCCCACCGGACCGCGCGCAGCGACCCCTCCGAGGCATCCACGCCGACGATCACCGCGGCCTTCGCCTTTTCGGCCATCGCCGACTCCTGCCCTCCGGCGCCGCCCGGACGGCGACCCCCTTCCAGCATGTCCTCCGCCGCCTCCCCGCGGCAGAGCACGAAGACCCTTCGCCGGGGGACCAAATCCGGGAACGGCTCCCGGCGCCCCCGGCACTCAGGCCGGCCCGCCGATCCGAATCCCGTTCGCGAACGCCGAAGGGCGCCCCGCCGCCCCAGATCGGCACCCGCGCGAGCGCCTCTCCCGAGCTCGACGTCGCGCACGCCGCGGCGTTGCCCGGGGGAGCGACGACCGGGCGCGTAGGCTGCGTGGTGAGTGCCCCGGACCCGGCGCGACGACCGGTCCGACCGAGGAGCACGCCATGGCATCCGCCGATCTCGCGGGAATCGCCGAGCCCCACCGCAGCGCGGTGACCGCCATCATCGATCTGGCCCGTCAGGGCCTGTTCACGGACGCGCAGGCGCTCCTCATGATCGGCCGGATCCGCGCCGCGGCGGGTGAACCCGCTGTCCGGGAGGGGACACCGTGACGGCCGCGCGGGTCCTGCTCGCCGACGGCGAGGTGCCGGGATCCGCAGGCACCGCGGCCGTCCTGGCCTTGCCCCCCACCGGTGAAGTACGCCGCGAACCTGCTGTCCGCCCCGGGTTTCCCCGCGCTTCCGGTCCTCGGCGCCGACGGCGGGCCGGAACTGCGCGGCCGGCCCTGGGCCGGCTGACCGGAGGCCGATTCAGCTCGGGACGGGGGGCTCGTCGCCCGGCGCCGCGAGACCCTCGGCCGGATCCAGCCCGAGGATGGCGAGCAGCGTGGCGCAGTCGCCGGCGTCGTCGGCCGAGGAGGCGACCGTGCGGGCACCACGGCGGCGTTGCTCGGGGCTGAGGGCGAACGGGTCCGGCTCCCTGCCCGGGGCCACCTTCGGCTGCCTCATCGGGGTGGCTCCGCGGTGCCGTCCACTCGCCGGTGACCCGGTGTCGCAGTGATCATCACAGCCCTCCGCCCGGTCGAGGCCACTTCAGGGTGGCACCACCGAGGTCCGGGGTGGACACCACCGACGATAACCCGCCCGGCCCGCTCGGGGCGTCGGCGAACGGGTGGATCCAGGTGGTCGGCCCCCGGGACCGTCGCCTGCCGGAAAACGGGATCCGGTGAACGATCGGGCTCGCCGCCCCTGGCGCGGTATGCTCGGAAACAGCGCCGAGGTGCCCGGTCCCCGCCCTTGAGACGACCGGACGTCCGCGCCCGCGCCCGAGGTGGCGAGCCGGACGGTGATGCCTGGAGCGAACCCATGAAGCTCAGTGCCCTGACCATCCGCCGTGGCCCCGACTTCGAACCGGTGGTACTGCTCAGGGCCGGCACCCGCGGGGCACCGTCGCCATCGCCGGGGCTGAAGCTGGGGGAAGAGCTGATCGGCCGCACGGCGATCCTGGCGCTGGACGGCGAATTCGACCTGTACACCGCGCCCGAGGTCGACCGGACCCTCGACCTGGTCCTGCGCCGGTGCCCGCGGCGGCTCGTGGTGGACCTTTCGCGGGTCCGTTTCCTGAGTTCGGCAGGCCTCGAAGTGCTCGCCGCCTGCCACCGGCGGGCCGTCCCGCGGACCGACCTGCGCATTGTGGCGGCGACGCGGTCGACGTGGCGGCCGTTGCGGATCGCCCGGCTGCACGAAACCCTGGTCATCCACAGCTCGCGGGCAGCCGCGGTCGCCGCTCCCGGGTTCGGGGAGCCACGCGCGTGGTCGCCGTGATCCGCGGTTTCCGGCAGGTCTAGGGGGTCTCGGCCGCTTCGCGGGCGATCACGTCGTCGGCCGGCCGGTTCTGCGACAGCAGCGATGCCGGTTGGCGGGGGACCGGTACTCGCGCTGGTGTCCTTTTCGGACGTTCATCGGCCCGTTCCGGTCGTGCCTCGGGGTGTCCGGGCCGGTACCGGCTCGGTCACGCGTCCTCGCGTCCCGTGTTCGGCGGGGGAGGTCAGGAGACTTGCCCGCTTTCGGTCTCCCAGCCGTCTTCGGTGGTGCCGGGGTGGGGCCGGGGCGCCGCCGGAGCGACGAGGACCCCGCTCGCGGCCAGGATGTCCGCGGCCGGCCGGTGTTGCCGCGGCGCACTGTCCCCTTCGGACACGGTGTACGCCACCCCTGGTGAGGTGGCCCTCCGCGCCGTGAGCACGGCGGCCAGCCCCGGCAGTTCCGCCGCGAGGTCACGCGACCACGGCCACCAGCCGCCGTCGACGTGACCAGCCGGTCCGCTCCGCGGTTTCCACACCAGCCTGGGTGCGGGAAGCGCCCCCCGACGCGGCCGCGCGGCGGACGTTCTGGTTCTGGTGGGCGATTCCGGCGTCATGCCGCTGTCCCGTCCCGATCGTGGTGACCGAGGTGGAGGGAGAGGAGTGACGTCGTCCACCGGCGTGACACGGTCCGGACAGCTTGGACGTGCCACGCCATCCACCAGAACCGAATCCCCGGATGAGGGACCCTCGAAAGGAGGGCGACGGTTCGGGTCCGGTCGGCGCGCGAGATCGGTCTGCCGGGCGGCGCCTCGGACCGCGGACGCCGCCGGAGCCGGCTCAGCCGTCGTGGGCGGCCACCGGTCGTCGCCCCGGCGTCGGGCCGGAGCGGCCGGGCCCGGCTCTCCCGGCGAGAGTCGCCGAGGCCAGCTTCGCCACGAGCGCGGCCGGTGAGCCGGCGTCGGCGAACAGCGCGCGTTGGCGTGCCGCGCCGGTTTCCCCGGCCTGCACCGCGGCGAGCTGCCGGTCGATCGTCGTGAAGTCCCCGTTGGCCTGCAAGGCCGGCCGGACGTACTCCAGGAGCCGGCCGACGAGCACGTGGTGCGGGAGGACCTGCCCGGTGAAGGGGTCGATGCCGTGGCCGGGGTAGCCGCCGCGGGCCGCGGCGGTGAGCGATGCGACAACCAGCGCGGTCCGGACCGGCCGGGGCACGACGCCGGCCCGGGCCTCCGCGAGGATCGTGACCACGAGGGCGCGGGACAGCCCGGCGAGCAGCACCGCGTCTTCGGCCGTCAAGCCGACGTCCGCGATGCGGATTTCGACTGTCGGGTACTTCGGTGAGAGCCGGGCGTAGTAGTAGATCCCGTTCGCGTCCAACGCCTCGCCACGGCGTACCGCGCCGTCGACGCTCGCGGCGTAGGCGGTCGCGTCCGGCCAGTCCAGCGGCGGGCTCGCGGTCGGCCAGCGCGACCACAGCGGGTACCGCCCGCTGGCCCACCCGGAGTCCGCGTCGTGGGCGAGCGGCGAATTGGCGCTGATGGCGAGGAGCGGGGCGAGCCAGGGCCGCAGGCCGGCCAGGACCCGGACACCGAGTGCCGGGGACGGGATGCCGACGTGCACGTGGCAGGCGCACGTGCCGGCTTCCGCGAGGAGCGCGGGGTACCGGGCGGCCAGCGCGCGGTACCGGGGTTCGGCGGTGACGCCGGGCAGGCCCGGCAGGTCGCCGCACGGGGGTGTCCCGGACGCCAGCACCAGGCAGCCGGCGTGGCCGGCCGCGTCCGCCACGAGCCGGCGCAAGCCGAGCAGGTCCGCCCGGATTTCGTCGAGGCCGGTGTGGATCCCGGTGGCGGTTTCGATCTGGAACCGCAGGAACTCCGGCATCACGGCGGGTTCGCCGTCGAGCAGCTCCAGCACGCGGGGCGCGGCGAGCGCCACCCCGCCGGTCGCCGGGTCCGCGAGGACGAACTCCTCCTCGACGCCGAGGGTGAGGTCGTTCCTTTCCGGCAGGGAAAGTCGCACTTGCACGGCGGGGCTCCGTCCCTCGTCCGGATCGCCAGTCTCACCGCTTCGCCCGCGCCCGGGTAGGGCCTCAGGTCACCCGTCGCGGAACTTTCGGCCCTTCCGATCCTGCCCGGATCGGCAGCGGACGGAGAAAGGTTCCTTCGGCCTCCGGCCGGGGGCCGTGTGACCCTGGGCGGACCGTCGCCGGAGCGGCCACGATGGCCGGAGGCCGGACGCCCGCATCGCGCAGAGCCGGGCCGGCCGGTCGGCGAGAGGACAACGCATGCAGATCCAGATCAGCACGGACCGAACGGTGCCCGGCGGCGAAGAGCTGATCCGGCACTTCGAGGGGGAGCTGGCCGCCAAGCTGTCGCGGTTCAGCGACCACCTCACGCGGCTGGAAGTCCACTTCAGCGAAGAGTCCGCCGCCGCAGGCGGAATGGATCGCCGCTGCGTGCTCGAGGCCCGGCCGGCCGGACGGCGGACGGTGGCCGTCAGCCACCACGCGGGTTCGGTCGACGAGGCGTGCCGGGGTGCCGTGCACAAACTCGAGAGCGTGCTCGACGGCGTGTACGGGCGGATGGACCACCACAAGGGCGGGGACTCCATCCGGCACCAGGGCGAGGGCGCCGGATCATGACCGTCCACCCCGGACAGAGTTCGGCCGGCGAGCCGATCGTGCCGTCGGTCGTCATCGACTTCCCGCGCCCCCGCCGGTCGCCGGTCCGCCGGCACCAGGATCTGACGATCACCGTGGAGAACCTCGGCGGGACGCTGGTCGTCGCCGTGGACGGTGACGTCGACCTCTGCACCGCGCCGATGCTCCACGACGTCCTGGAAGCGAACTTGAGCCGGGCGCCGCGGCGGATCGTCGTGGACCTGTCCCTCGTCCGGTTCCTGAACGCCGCCGGGCTGGAGGTGCTGCTCGACGCCCACCGCCGGGCCACCCCGGGCACCGATGTGCGGCTGGTCGCCACGACGCGCGCGACCTGGCGGCCGCTGCGGCTCACCTGCACGGACGAACGCCTGGCCGTCCACACTTCGCGGGCAGCGGCCATGGCGGCGCCGCGGTGGGCGGCGGACACCGGCTGACCGCCGGGAACCGGTTGCACCTGCGTGAAAGCGACAGCTCAGTTCCCGGTCAGCTCGTCGAAACCGGGCGGGCGGGCGTCGAGGATGTCGGTGGCCCGTACCAGGCTGACCTGCTCATCGGAGGCGGCCCCCTGCCGGCGGACGGGCACCCAGGTGGTGCTGGTGTGTTCGTCGCGCAGGCTGTGTCCCGCGACGGTCCCGACGTTCTCGCACCACGCCGGGGCCGCGGACGAGGCCGGACGCGCGCGGCGGCGGTAGCGGACGAGCCAGCCGGGCGGGTAGCCACCGCCGTGGCGCGTGGGCCACGGCCGGTACGGGCTGCCCGTGGCCCGAGCCGCCGGATACGGATCGGTTCGCTCGTCGTCCACCAGGGCCCGCCTTCGCTCGCGGCGCACGGCGCGCGCCATCATGGGTCGCCGGGGTCCGGGGCGCGGTCTTCCAGACTAGAACGGGAGGTGCCGGGCACGGTTCGCCCAGGTGAGTGGTTCTCCGGCCGGGTGGTCAGGCTCCGCACGCCCGCGCTGAAGACGGCGAGCAGGGGCACGGCGAGCAGGGCACCGACGATGCCGGCGGTGACGAGGCCGGCGGCGAGGGCGAGGACGACGGCCAGGGGGTGCAGCCGGACGGCCCGCCCGAGCAGCAGTGGCTGCAGGACGTGGCTTTCGAGCTGCATGACACCGACGACGACGGCGAGCACGATGACGGCCGCCCACGCGCCGTTGGCCACCAGGGCCACGAGGACGGCGATCGCGCCCGCGATCACCGAGCCGATGACCGGGACGAACGCGCCGAGGAAGACCAGCGCGCTCAACGGAGCCGCCAACGGGACCCCGACGATCACCAGGCCGAGGCCGATGCCGACGGCGTCGACGAACGCGACGGCCGCCGTGCCGCGGATGTAGTGCGCCAGGGTGGTGAATCCGCTTCGCCCGGCGACGTCGACGCGGTCGCGCAGGCGGGCCGGCACGGCCCGCAGCACGAACACCCAGATCACCCGGCCCTGGGCGAGGAAGAAGATCAGGCAGAACACGGCGAGCAGGGACTCGGCGAGCAGTTCCCCCACGGTCACCGCCGTGGTGAGGGCACCCGAGGCGATCGCCGACTTGTTCCGGCCGAGCATGGCGGTCAGGTTGCCGAGCATTTCGTCGAGCTGGCCCTGGCTCAGGTGCAGCGGCCCGGTGCGCAGCCAGGTGTGCAGGTCGGTCAGGCTCGCGGTGACCTGGTCGATCAGCCCGGGCATGCCCATGGTGACGTTGATGACCACGAACGTCACCACGCCGCCGGCCAGCACGATGCCTCCGACCAGCACGATCGCGGCCGCCAGCCCGCGGGGGACCTTCTTGCCGGCCAGCCAGGAAACGGCCGGGGAGAACAGGCCTGCGAGCAGCAGCGCCACGGCGACCGGGACCAGCACCGAGGCCAGCTTGACGGCCACGAACCCCAGAACCGTCAGGGCGGCCGCCACGACCAGCGAGCGCCAGGCGACAGCGGCCGCGACCCGGAGCCCGTACGGGACCGGGGAAGAGTCGGGGTCCGGCATCGGATCAGCGCACCAGCGTGGCGGAGCGGTCCGGTGCCGCCGTCCCGGCGGGGTGGTGCGGGGTGGTTCGCGCTGCGGTCATGAAGATCCTGCTCCTGGTGGGGGACGGCCGGGCCGGCCACAGTGTCGGTCGCCGTGAGAGCAGGGTCCGGACGCTCGGCAATCCGCGCTCCGATCATACCGCCGGCGGCCTTCCGGCGCGGTTTCGTTCGCCTGGCTGGGCCGTCCCGATCCTGGCCGCCGCGGTGACCGAGCCGGACGGATCCCTCTTGAATGGACGCCGCGCGGGAAACGCGGTGCCGGAACACCCTGCCCGGTGGACCGCGCGATCAGCCGCCCGCGCGGTGAGGCGAACCCGGTTCGGGGGCGTCGCGGAGGTAGGGCTCAAGCCGCTCGGCCAGCGAACTGCGGGTCGCGGCGGCCACCGGTCCGGGACGCTCCCGGCCGGTGTGGCGTCCGGCGGCCGTGTCGGCGACGAACCGCGCGACCGCGTCCGGGGACGGCACGAGGTTGTCCTCGCCTTGGTACGCGAGGACGACCGCGGCTTCGGCGGGTTCGGTCTCCACCGCGAGCGACCAGCCGCGCCGTTCGCTCCACACCAGCATGACGTCGTGGTCCGGCCGGTCGAGCCAGCGTCGCGGCAGCCCGACGTAGGCGGTGGCCGTGTCGCTGATCTCCACCGTCGTGCTCTCGTCCGGGACGCCGACCGCGGCTGCGACCGCGCGCACGTATTCGCCGAGGCTGCGTTCCAGGGTTCGGGTGTCGGGTTCGGCATGCTCCATGCCCGCCACGCTAGGCGGCCGCCGACCGGCGTGCCGGGCGGGCACGGTACCGGTCGGTGCCCGGGGGGCCCCGGGAATTTTTCCGGTGGCTCGTTCGTTGTAATTGTTAGCTGCCCTCTCTCGCGCGGCACCTTCGCGGGCCTCTTGCGGCCTCCATCTCCTCCGGGTTTGAGTCCGCCTCCGGCGGGCTACCCGATATTCGATCGCCCCGGACCCTGGCGAATGGACACGTCACGGAAAGAGCGATTGAAATGACCCACACCCTGGAACGCCCGCCGACCCGGCCGCCCAAGGCCGCCGAACCGATGCTCGCGGGCGAAAAATCCGGCACCGAAACCTTCCTGGTCAAGCTGTTCGCGGTGGTGCCCCTGCTCGCGCTGGCCGCGGCGGTACCGTTCGCCTGGGGCTGGGGCCTCGGGTGGACCGACGTCGCCCTGACGGTCGGGTTCTACTTCCTGACCGGGCTCGGGGTCACGATCGGGTTCCACCGCTACTTCACCCACGGCGCGTTCAAGGCCAACCGCGGCCTGCGGATCGCGCTCGCCGTCACCGGCAGCATGGCCATGCAGGGCCCGGTGATCGGCTGGGTCGCCGACCACCGCCGCCACCACGCCTACGCCGACCGCGACGGCGATCCGCACTCCCCCTGGCGCTACGGCACGTCCGCCGCCGCGCTCGCCAAGGGTTTCTGGCACGCCCACATGGGCTGGCTGTTCGACCGGGAGAAGACCAACGCGCAGCGGTTCGCCCCCGACCTGCTCGCCGACCGCGACATCGCCCGGATCGACCGCTGGTTCCCGGCGCTCACCGTGCTCACCCTGCTCGCCCCGGCGTTGATCGGCGGCCTGGTGACGATGTCCTGGTGGGGCGCGCTGACCGCGTTCTTCTGGGCGAGCCTGGTGCGGGTGGCGGTGCTGCACCACGTCACCTGGTCGGTGAACTCCCTGTGCCACATGATCGGTGAGCGGCCCTACGCCGCCCGCGACAAGTCCGCGAACTTCTGGCCGCTGGCCATCGCGTCCATGGGCGAGTCGTGGCACAACTCCCACCACGCCGACCCCACCGGCGCCCGCCACGGCGTCCGCCGCGGCCAGCTCGACATGTCCGCCCGGCTGATCTGGCTGTTCGAGAAGCTCGGCTGGGCCACCGACGTGCGCTGGCCCCGGCCGGAACACCTGGCGCGCAAGCTCAACCCCGGCTACACCGCGGCGCCCCGCGGGTTCGGCAAGCTGGAGCGCGGTCTGTTCACCGAGACACCGGCACGGCGGCAGCCCGGCCAGGGGAGCCGGTCATGACCGCCGTTCGCGAGGAGGTCCGCCTGCAGCTGAAACCGGCGGCCGGCGGCGGGTACGTCGACGGAGCGTGGTGGCCGCGCTCCCGCGACGCCGGCGCCGAGTTCGCCGACCTGACCACGGCGGTGCGCGACCAGGTGGGCCAGGTCGAGCGGATCAGCTACCCGCTGGGTGACGGCTGGGAGATCACCCGCCGCAAACTCGTGGTGGACGGCCGCCTCGTGCGGCTGGAAGGGTTCCACGCCATGCCGGCGCACACCCTGGCTCTCATCGGCACCCAACAGCGGCGGCTGACCCTGCTCGTCATCGCACCCGACACCCCGCAGGACACCGCCACCACCGCCCTGAAGACGGCCGCGGAGCCGGACAACACCGCAAGTCCCGAGGACATCCTCGCCGCGCGGAGCAGGGCGCCGGAGCGGGCAAACGGGTAGCGAGCCCCGCGTTGCCCGGCACCGGAGCAGGGCGCCGGAGCGGGCAAACGGGTAGCGAGCCCCGCGTTGCCCGGCACCGGCGCATAGACTGGGCACAACGCCCCAGACCTCGGCGATCCTGGTTTTCCCGGCACCGGCTTCCGGCCGGCGCCCGGCCCGGACGGTGAGGCGCACGATGGTGGGACGCGTGGTGGTGGCCGTTCTGCTCGGCCCCGTCAGTGCCCTGGCCGCGATCGGTGCGCTGACCCTGCCGGGGGACGTCCTGTTCGGCTGGATCCTGCTGGGAGCCGGCGCGGGGATCCTCGTCGCTTTCGGCGCTTCGCGGCTCCGGCGTGGGCGGGACACGGCGAGCGGTCCCGATCTCCCGGTGGGCGCGGCCACGGCGGCGGCGTTCGTCACGGTGTGCCTGGTCCTCGCCGGCTTGCTCGAGACCGCGGGTGGCGCCCTGACCGCGACCGTCCTGGTCCTGCTCGTCGCCGTCGGCCTGGGGGCCGGCTACCACCACCGCGTCGCGCCGCCCACCGCACCCGAGCCCCACGACCGCTCGGTCCCGAGTCCCGTGCCGCCCGCCCCGGTGGCCGACCTGGCCACCGAGGACCTGTGCGTGGCCTGGCGGCGCAGTTACTTCCTCCTGCTCCTCGCCGCCGACGAGCAGGCGCGCCGGCGCGTCGTCCAGCGCCGGCAGGAGTTCCTCGACGAGATCGAACGACGGGACCGCCGCGGGTTCCTCCGCTGGCTCGACAGCGGCGCCGAGGCCGGCAGCGATCCCAGCCCGTACCTGACCACGCGAAGCTGACGACCGGGAAGGACATCATGTGGGTCGACGGCGTACTCCTGGCGTCGGCGGTGTCGGGCGACCGCACCGCGACGGGCGCGTTGCTGGGTCTGCTGCACCCGGGCGTGCTGCGGTACTGCCAGGCCCGGCTGGGGGAGTTGCGGCACCGCGACAGCGACGCGGACGACTGCGCCCAGGAGGTCCTGATCGGCGTGCTGCGCGCGCTGCCGGGCTACCGGCACGGTGCCGGCAAGTTCCTCGGTTTCGTCTACGGCGTCGCCGCGCACAAGGTCGTCGATGCGCACCGGCGCCGCGGTGCCGACGTCAGCCTCCCGGTTCCGGAGTTCGCTCCGGAACCCACCGGACAGCGGGGACCGCTTCGCCACGTCGAAGACCTCGAGCGGCGGCAGCGGCTGCACCACCTGCTCGACCTGCTGGCGCCGCAGCAGCGCGACGTCGTGGTCCTGCGGGTCATGGTCGGCCTGTCCGCCCCCGACACGGCCGCGGTGCTCGGGGTCGCCAGCCCGGGCGCGGTGCGGGTGAGCCAGCACCGGGCGTTGACCGCGCTGCGCCGGCACATCGCCGCCGCGCCGGTGCCGTGATGGCCCGGCCCAGCCCGCTGTTGCGGGTAGGGTGGGTGACCGCAGCCGCGACAGCGGCGCTGATCCGGACCTGGTCGTGTCCGAGTTGGTGTGGCGATCACGAACGCCGACTCGGAAGGAAACCGATGCTGGAACGCGTTGTTCGGAGGTCGTGGGCGCCCGGTGGCTGAGGTCGAGGTCCTGCGCGCGAGCGTGCTGGCGGCCCTGGGCGAGGTGGGTGCCGACAGCGGCGTCGACGTCGTCGGGCGGGTGTGCCGGGCGTGTGTGCGCCTGCTGCCGGTGGACGGCGCGGCGGTGTCGGTGATGGTCGACGCCGGGCACCGCGAGATCGTCTACGCCAGCGACGCGGTGAGCACGGCGCTGGCGGAGCTGCAGTTCTCCTTGGGTGAAGGGCCGTGCTTCGAGGCGTACACGCTCGGTGGCCCGGTGCTGGTGCCGGATCTGGCGGCGGGACCGCCACCGGCGTGGCCGGTGTTCGCCGCCGAGGCCGCGGCCCACCCGGTGGCGGCGTTGTTCACGTTCCCGGTGCAGATCGGTGCGGTCCGGGTGGCCACCCTCGACACCTACCGTTCGACGCCGGGCTCGCTGAGCCCCCGCGAGCTCTCGACGGCGCTGCAGGTGGCCGACATCTCGGCGCTTGCCCTGTCGGGACTACGCGCCGGAGGCGGACTTTGGCTCGACGGGGACGGGCGGTGGATGGCGGGCGCGGGGATGCGGTACCGGGAGGTGCACCAGGCCACCGGGATGCTCATCGCGCACCTGGACCTGCCTGCGTCCGCTGCCTTGGCCCGGCTGCGGGCGTACGCGTTCGGGCACGGCCGTTCCCTGCTCGAGGTCGCGGCCGACGTCGTGGCCGGGCGGCTGCGGCTCGACGAGGAGTTCGGGTGAGGATCACCATGGAAGCAGTCGACGAACCAGGAGATGGTGGGCATGGCCGACCGTGAACGACAGGTGACCCGGGCGTTCGTCGCGTTGGCGGACACGCTGGTCGACGATTACGACGTCGCCGACCTGCTGCACACACTGGTGCAGCAGTGCGTGGAGCTGCTCGACGTCGCCGCGGCCGGGCTGACCCTGGCCGACGAGCGGGGCGGCTTGCAGCTGCTCGCGTCCTCCACCGAACAGGCGCGGCTGCTGGAGCTGTTCCAGCTCGACATCGACGAAGGGCCGTGCGTCGAGTGCTTCACCACCAGCACTCCGGTGCTGGTGGCCGACATCGCCGCGCAGGCCGCGCGGTGGCCGCGGTTCGCCACCGAGGCGGCCAAGGACGGATTCGCGTCGGTGCACGCGGTGCCCTTGCGGCTGCGCAAGCAGACGATCGGGGCGCTGAACCTCTTCGGGCAGAACCCCGGGGAACTGTCGGCCGACGACGTCGCCCTGGCGCAGGGCCTGGCCGACACCGCGACCATCGGCATCCTCCACGAACGAGCCTTCCGCCAAGGCGAGGTCCTCTCCGTGCAGCTGCAGACCGCGTTGAACAGCCGGGTGATCATCGAGCAGGCCAAGGGGGTGCTCGCCGTCAGCGGGCAGCTGAGCATGGACGCGGCCTTCCGGGCCCTGCGCGGCTTCGCCCGGCGGAACAACCTCCGGCTCAGCGACGTCGCGCGCGCGCTGGCCGACCGCGATCTCGCTCCCGCGGTCGTGCTGGCCCCCTCGGAGACGAGCCACCTTCGCTGACCGGGGTCCGGTGCGGGCACCGCTGAAAGGTGCCGGACGGTCCACCCCGCGGTGACCAACGGCCCTCGTGCCCCGGACGCGGTGCCGTGATGCTGGAGGCGGCCGACCGGCCTTCGACCCCCGGGAGTTCCCATGCGGTTCCGTGATCGCCGGGAAGCCGGCGAGCGGCTGGCCCTGCGGTTGCGACCGCTGCGCGGTGACCCGGCCGTGGTCCTCGGCCTGTCCGAGGGCGGGCTGGTGGTGGCCGGCGAGATCGCCGACGTCCTCGGTGCGCCGCTGGACATCCTGCTCACCGGCCGGATCGAGGCCGCGGGACCGCCGCCGACGACGCTCGGCGCCGTCGGCGAGGGCGGCTTGGTCGTCTGGGACCACGACGCCATCCGCCGGTTCGACATCGAGCCGGCGGAGCTCGCCCGGCTCCTCGGCGAGGCGCGGGCCGGACTGGCCCGGCAGGTCGCCGTCTACCGGCGCACGGTGGCACCGGTGGCGATCGCCGGCCGCACGGTCGTCCTCGCCGACGACGGCGCCGCCACCGGCACGACCGCGCACACGGCGATCCGCGTCCTGCGGGCCCGTCAGGTCCGCCGGATCGTGCTGGCGGTCCCGGTCGCCCAGACCGACGTCGCCGACCGGCTCGCCCGCGAGGTGGACCAGTTCGCCTGCCTGCGCCCGGTGGCCTGGCTGCACGCCGTCGGCAACAGTTACCGGAAGTTCTCCGCGGTGGCCGACACCGAGGCGCTCGAACTGCTGCACCGCGAACCCCGCCTGCCGACCGAGGTCCACCGCTGACGTCCACAGTGGACTGAGAGTCAGCCCGGGAGGCGCACGGCGATTTCGTCGCCCAGCGCCGCGCCACCCGCCAGCTCGAGGTCGTCGCCGCTCCAGAACCGGCCGGCGTCGTACCAGTTCGGCCGGCGGTCCCGGGGCAGCAGGCCCATGGCTTCGTAGGTCAGGGCGACGATCTCGGCGCAGTAACCGCTCTCGAGGTCGGCTTCCCGGGTGTCCCGCTTGCGGCGGGGCAGCCGGCCGCCGAGCCAGCGCGACGCGAGGCGCGCGGTCGACGGGAACGGCGTGCCGTTCAGCCGCGCGATCGTGCGCAGGACGGCGTCCTCCGCCTCCCCGGTGACCGGGTGGTCGAGCTGGCGCAGCCAGACCTGCTGGTGGTACTTCTCGGCCCACACGAGCACCGCCCGGCGCAGGTCGTGCAGCTGGGCGCCCCGCTGGTGGGTCCCGGACCAGACGTCCGGCAGGGACCGCCCCAGCTCCGCGTGCCACATCAGCGGCGGCAGGTCCTCGATCACCACGGCCATGCCGACGTGGTTGACCGGGCTGTTCGTCACGACGCGGATCGTGCGGTCGGCCGCGGACCGGCCCCGGAACAACCACAGGTCACCCGTGCGCGTCACGGCCACGGCTTCGTCGAGATCCAGCTGGTTCCCCGGCACGGGCAGTAGCCTAGGCCGATGCGCTGGTGGAAGACAGTGGGACTGGCCGGGCTCGTCGGGGTCGCCGCGACCGGGGTGGTGATCGCCCGCGAGGAGCGCCGGCGGCGGGCCTACACCCCGGACGAGATCCGCGAACGGCTGCACGCCCGCCTGGATGCCTCGGCACCGGCGGCCGACGACCGCACCGGCGGCTGACCGGCTTCCCGGCGCCGCGCGGACGTCATTCCGGGGAGCGGGCTTCCTCTTCCGCGTCGGCGGACCGGTTCCGGGCGTTCGGGCCCGTCAGGCCGGGGCGGAACGGGATGCCCAGTGCCGCGAAGACGCCGAGCATCTTCGCGTTTCCCGCGTCCACGTCGGCGACGAGCATCCGCACGCCTTCGTGTTCCGCCGAGACGACGAGCTGTTCGAGCAGCAGGGCCGCCACCCCGAGCACCGGGCCGTGGCCGTCGACCACCAGCGCGACCTCCGCCTCGGCCGGGTCGGCGAGAACGTCGTAGCGGGCGACGCCGGTCAGCCGGGAGTGCACGAAGCACCCCACCGCGGTGTGCCCGACACCGGAGCTGTGGGACAGCTGCGTCGAAAGCTCGGTCAGCGCGGCCACGCCGAGACCGAAGAACCGCAGGTGCCGGTCGCGCCCGGAGAGGCGGCCCCGCAGCGCGAGGACCGCGGCGGCGTCGCGAGCTTCCAGCTTGCGCACCCAGGCGACTTCGCCGTCCGGGAGCAGGGCTCGTGCCGGTGGGGTGGCGGTGGACATGGACTCTCCTCACGGGCCCGGGTCCACAGTGCTCTGTCCTTTTCGCACAGAACACTGCGGAGTCCGTGGGCGCGGGTCAGTGCTCTTCGGCCCGGGTTCCGTTCACGGCCGCTTTCGGCGGCACGATCGGGGCCGTGGCAGCCGGTTTCGGCTGCGTCGCGGCGGCGCTCTCGCGGGCCAGGAAGGAGCCCAGCTCGCCGATGGTGCTCATCAGCGGGGCGGGGAACACGACGGTGGTGTTCTTGTCCACGCCGATCTCCACCAGGCTCTGCAGGTTGCGCAGCTGCAGCGCGAGCGGGTGCGCCATCATCGTGTCCGACGCGTCGCCCAGTGCGGCGGCGGCGAGGGATTCGCCTTCGGCGCTGATGATCTTGGCGCGCTTCTCGCGTTCCGCTTCGGCCTGCCGGGCCATCGCCCGTTTCATCGTGTCGGGCAGCTGGATGTCCTTCAGTTCCACCAAAGTCACTTCCACTCCCCAATCGAGCGTGGTGACGTCCAGGATCCGGCGGATGTCGACGTTGATGCTGTCGGTCTCGGACAGCGTCTCGTCCAGCGTGTGCTGCCCGACGACCTTCCGCAGCGTCGTCTGGGCGATCTGGTCGATCGCGGCGTAGACGTTCTCGATCGCGACAACCGACTTCACCGCGTCGCGCACCCGGAAGTAGGCGACCGCGGACACGTCGACGCTCACGTTGTCACGCGTGATGATGCCCTGGGACTGGATCGGCATCGTGATGATCCGCAACGGCACCCGGCGCAGGACGTCGACGACCGGGATGATCAGCCGCAACCCCGGCTCGCGCACACCCACCACCCGGCCGAGCCGGAACAGGACACCCCGTTCGTACTGCTTGACGATCCGCACCGCGGAGGCCAGCAGGAGCAGCAGCGCGGCGGCGATGACGATGATCACGAGAACGTTCATGGTGCTCCAGACTTCGCGGCTTCGCGCGGGAGAAGGTTCAGCCCGACAGCTTCACCTGGTTGTCGACCGCGGTCACCCCGGGGCCGAACCACGCGGTGTGCTCGGCCGAACGGCGTTCGGCCGGGGTGAGGACTTGGCCGGTCAGGGTGACCTGGCCGTCGTCGATGCCGACCTCGACGTGCTGGGCGAACCCCGGCGCGTGCCGGGCGAGCGCCGCGATGATCTGTGCCTTGGTCTCGGCCGCTGTGACTCCCGGTGAAGGCCGCAGTGTGATCAGGTTCCGCACGCCGGTGACACCGGGGAGCACGGCCACCGCCCGGCGGGCGGCTTCGCGCTGGTGGTGCCAGTCCACCGAGCCGCGCAGGGTGACCACCCGGTCGCGCACGTCGACCTGCACCGAGTCCTTCGGCACGAGGACCGTGTGGCGGTCGAACACGGCCATGGCGTCCCGGGCGAGATCCGCGTCCGCGGGAGCGTCGGGGCCGTGCCGGACGAGGATCTTGTCCGCGGTCGTGGTCACGCCCTGGACCCGGGTCGCGGCGCGCAGCGCCTCTTCCTTCTCCGGGTAGGTGCCCACGTGTCCGGACAGCGTCGCGACACCGCCCGAGACGGTCACGCCGATCCCTTCGGCGTTGACGCTGGGCGTCCAGGCGAGTTCATCGGTGACAGCGGTCTTGAGGTGATGATCGGGCCTGTGCTGGATCTCTGTCATCCCTCGAGCGTGGTCCGCCCGCGCCGCGCGGCCTAGTGCCGCCGGACCTTTCTCGCGGGGTCGTTCGGCGCGGGCGGGCGTAGCCTGGGGGAGTGGATGACCGCACGAAGCACGACCTGCCCGTCATCACGGTCTTCCTGGTCGACGACCACGAACTCGTTCGGCGCGGGGTCGCCGAACTCGTCGACGACGAACCCGACCTGACCGTCGTCGGGCAGGCTTCCTCGGTCGCCGAGGCCATGGCCAGGGTCCCCGCGCTGCGCCCGGACGTGGCGGTGCTCGACGTGCGGCTGCCCGACGGGAACGGCGTGGAGCTGTGCCGCGACCTGCGCGTGGCGCTGCCTGGTCTCCGGTGCCTGATGCTGACCTCCTTCACCGACGAAGATTCGATGGTCGAAGCGGTCCTGGCCGGTGCCGAGGGGTACGTCATCAAGGATGTGAAGGGGTTGCAGCTGGTCGACGCCATCCGCCGGGTGGGGTCCGGCGAGACCCTGCTGGACGCCCGGGCGGTCGCCGCGCTCGTGACCGAGCTGCGGGCGAAGACCGGGAAACCGGGCCCGTTGGCGGGGCTGAGCGAGCAGGAGCTCGTCCTGCTGGACCTGCTCGGGGAAAGCCTGACGAACCGGCAGATCGCCGAGCGGATGTTCCTCGCGGAGAAGACCGTCAAGAACTACGTGTCCCGCCTGCTGGCGAAGCTCGGCCTGGAGCGGCGGTCCCAGGCGGCGGTGCTGGTCACCGGGATCCACGACGCGGAGCGCCGTCCCGGCGGCTAGCGGCGAACGGGTGCTCGTCGCTGATCACGACGTCCTCGAGCGGTGTCCGCGCGGAGGAGGGCACCGCGGTGCCGTGGCCGAGGCGCAGCATGATCTGGGGCCAGAGCCCGCCGCCGAGCAGCTGCCGCAGTTCACGCCGGGTCGCCGGCAGCGCCATCGCCTGCGAGGAGAGGGCCGCCGAGATCCCGGCGGTGGCGGCCGTCAGCAGCACCCGCTGCATGGCCTGGCCGGCCTGGAGCCGGCCGAGAGCGGTGTCGTGCAGCGACCCGATGACCACGACCAGCCGGTCGGGTTCGAGGTCGAGGTCACTCCCGCCGCCGGGCCCGGGCGTCGCCGGCGGGACTTCCGTGTGGCGCATGATGTCGCGCAGCTGCGGCACCTGGTCGGCGGTGATGGTGGCCAGCCAGGCGCGTTCCACTTCGGCCGCCCGCCGGAGCTGCCGCTGCACCGCGTCGGGGACGACGGCGGCGGTGAACGGACGCCGGTTGCTCTGCCGGCCGGCGATGGCCGCCACGAGGTCCCCGTCGTGCGGGGCGATCGTCTCGTACCCGTGCGGCCGCACGACGGCGAGCAGGTCGGGCCGCCCCGCCGTGGGGAACAGCCGGACGTCGGCGTGGCTGCCCTGCGCCTTGATCGCCAGCCGGAGGTTGAGCAGGGCCGCGCCGCAGTCCAGCATGCGTTCCCGCTGCTGGCTGTCGGTGCCGGTGGTGAGCGGATCCGCGTACAGCTCGACGGAATCCGGGGTGCACTGGAACCGCCACGGCCGGGCGGACCGCAGGGGCGGGGGAGCCGTGGCCGCGAGGAGGACGGCGTGCACCTGGCTCGCGCTCAGGTGGCCGACGGGCATGACACCGGTCTTCATGGACAGCTCCGAACTGTGGGACTACTGGTTGCACTTTCACCGTCTGCCCGGGCCGCGGGCTCCGCCAAGTGCCGAACGGCCTCCGCCGCCGGGCGAAGGTCGCCGGTTGCGAACCGGTTCGGTCCGGCCGGATCCGCCCCCGCGCCGGGCCGTTGTGTCACAGTGGTGACATGCCCGAGGAAACGACGTCGGGCCGGGACCGGATGGACGCGCTGCCGACGGCAGTCCTCGCCTTTTCCGCCGGTCTGGAGCTCGAGACGACGCTGCACCGGATCGTCACCGCCGCGGCCGGCCTGGTCGGCGCGCCGTACGGTGCGCTGGCCCTGCTCGACGAGGACGGCCGGACGACGGCGTTCGCCGTGACCGGCGTCGACGACGCCACGCGGGAGCGGATGGGGCCGCCACCGGACGGCCACGGGCTGCTCGGCGCGCTGGTGACCGGCCGGGCTCCGGTGCGCCTGGCCCACCTGGGGGCCGGTGGGTTCCCGCCGGAGCATCCACCGATGCGGGCGTTCCTCGGCGTCCCGTTGCTGGTGCGCGGCGAGATCCTCGGACGGCTGTACCTCGGTGGCGAGCAGCCGTTCACCGCCGACGACGAACGGGCGACCGTGGCACTGGCGGCGGCGGCCGGGATCGCGGTCGACAACGCGCGGCTGTACGAGGAGAGCCGGAGCAGGCAACGGTGGCTGGAAGCCACCGGGGAGATCTCCGCCGAGCTCCTGGGCGGCACGGACGTCCACGAGGTGCTGCACCTGATCGCGACCCGGGCCGCCGAGCTCACCGGCGCCGACGACGCGCTCATCGCGCTGCCCGAGTCGCCGGGTGGGGCACTGGTCGTCACGGTGTGCGCCGGCCCCGACGCCGACGTGCTGGCCGGCCGCCGGATCCCGCTCGACGGGTCGACCTCGGGCGCGGTACTGCGCGACCACGTGCCGCGCAGCGTGCCGAACCTGGCGTTCGACCTGGCCGACGGTCTCGGCGTGGACCTCGGGCCGGCACTGGTGGTGCGGTTGCGGTCCGGCTCGAGGTCGGGCGCAGCGGTGCTCCTGGCGATCCGCGGCCGGGGGGCGGCGCGGTTCGCCGAGCACGAGCTGCAGCTCGTGTCCGCCTTCGCCGACCAGGCCGCGCTGGCGCTGCGGGACGCCGAAAGCCAGGCCGGCCGCCGGGAGCTGGACGTCGTGGTGGACCGCGACCGGATCGCCCGCGACCTGCACGACCACGTCATCCAGCGGCTGTTCGCGGTGGGCCTGGGGATCGAGGGCACCCGCCGCCGGTCCGATTCGCCGGCGGTCACCGGCCGGCTCACCCAGCACATCGACCAGCTCCAGGACGTCATCGAGGAGATCCGCAGCGCGATCTTCGCCCTGCACGCGCAGCCGGGAGCCGGGCAGGGCCTGCGGGCGCGCCTGCAGAACGCGATCACCGACACGACCGCCGACTCCGCGATCCGCACGACGGTGCGGCTGTCGGGAGCGTTCGACCGGGTGCCGGCCGGACTGGCCGAGCACGCCGAGGCCGTCGTCCGCGAAGCGGTCACCAACGTCCTGCGGCACGCGCGGGCGGCCGAGCTGGGGGTCACCGTGTCCCTGGACGACAACCTGGTCGTCGAGGTGTCGGACACGGGGATCGGGATGCCGGAAGCCGTGGCGCACAGCGGGCTCCGCAACCTCGAGCAGCGCGCCGCGGAGGCGGGCGGATCACTGCGGCTCGACCGCCCGGCCGGCGGCGGCACCCGTCTGCTGTGGACGGTCCCGGTGCCCTGACGCCGGGCGATCCGTGGACGGCACCAGCCGGGTGGTCCGCCCAGGGTGTGGTCACCCGAGCTGCAGGTCAGGTGCCGGACGCTCCGCGTTGTCGTGGTCACCGCGGCCCACGATCGCGAGACCGGACTCGTCGTCATGAGCCCGCCACGGTCGTCAAGCCGTCGGGGCCGGTTGCCTGTCGATCGGCGAAAGGGTCCGCCGGCGCGGGGTTCCCGGTGACCGCCACCGCCGTGACCGCGGCCAGGAACCCGACCGCGGCGAAGATGTAGAACCCCCACGGAGAGGCGACACCGGCCGACAGCAGCGCGCCACCGATCAGCGGTCCGCAGATCGCGCCGAGGCGGCCGGTGCCCGCGGTCCAGCCGAGTCCGGTCGCCCGGTTCTGCTCCGGGTAGACCTGCCGGGTGCAGGTCGACGTGTGGCAGTCCAACGACGACGGCTACTTCGCAGAGCGGACCGGGCCGCCGCCCGGTACCCGGGCCGTGCCGGCCGCGCGTGACATGCTCGGCACCGACATCGGGCTGCTGGTCCCGCGGGTGGCCCTGGCGTGCGTCGTCGGAGCGCACGGCATGCAGAAGCTGTTCGGCGGCACCGGGATACCCGGCTTCGCCGAGGTTCTCGCGGGCTACGGCTTCACCAGCCAGCCCACGTTGCCGGCGTGGGTCACGGGGCTGAGCGAGACGTTCGGGAGCCTGCTGTTCCTCTCCGGGCTGGCCAGGCCGCTGGGCGCGCGGCAGTGCTCGGCGTAGCCGTGAACATCGTCTACATCCGCGCGCCGACAGGCTTCTTCCCAGCCGGTACGAAAGGCGGGTTCGAGTTCCAGCTCCTCCTCGACGCGGTCGCGCTGGGACTCCTGTTCACCGGGCAGGCCGGTACTCGGCCGGCGCCGTCCTCCCGGGGGGACGGCTTCCGCTCCGCTACGCGGTCGCCGGCCTGGTGCTTTCGGTCGTCACCTCGGCCGGGGTCGTCGTCCTGTTCCGGTGAGCCGGCTCGCGCGGTCCGGCCGTCCTCGAGCACCTCGGCGAGCCCGCGGTCAGGTGATCCGGATCAGGTTCCAGGACAGTGGTGGCAGCGTGATCGCCAGCTCGCCGCCGTCGACGGGACCGCCTTCGGCCGTGTGGGGCACTACCCGGGTGGGGTTGTCCTCCGTGTTCGCGGCCAGCGGATCGCCACTGCCGAGGTACGTGTGGGACGCCCGGGACAGGGTCGGGAGGGCTCGTACCTCGACGGTCAACCGCAAGGGTTCCCGCTCGTCGCGGTTGACCGCGAACACCACGACTCCCTCGTCGTTGCGGACCGCCACCGCGTCCAGGACCGGCACCTCGCCGAACGCCGCGGTCTCGTAGCTCGGTGACGTGATTGCCGGCCGCAGGACCAGGCCGCGGCCGTGGTGGCTTGTCAGGGCGAACGGGTGGAAGATCGTCTGCCGCCAGGCGGGACCGGCCGGTTCGGTGCGGATCGCGCCGATCGCGTTGACCAGCTGGGCCAGGCAGGCGATGCGCACCCGGTCGGCGTGGCGCAGGAGGCTGATCAGCATGGTGCCGACCACGACCGCGTCGACCACGTTGTACTGGTCTTCGAGCATGCGTGGCGCCTGTTCCCAGCCGCGCTCCACGGCCGTGTCCTGCGAGTACCACACGTTCCACTCGTCGAAGGCGAAGTCGATGCGTTTGCGATGACGCCCTTTCGCGCGCACGTGGTCCGCCGTCGCGATGGCTGCGTCGAGGTAGGTGTCCATTTCGGTCGCGCAGGCCAGGAAGCTCGCGCGGTCACCGCCCCGCTCCTGGCTGTAGGAGTGCAGGGAAAGGTAGTCGACCTGCTCGTAGCAGTGTTCGAGCACGGTGGCGTCCCACGCGGGGAACGTCGGCATCCGCGCGCCGGACGAGCCGCACGCGACGAGTTCGATGTCCGGATCCACCAGCCGCATCGCCTGTGCCGTGCGGGCGGCCAGCCGCGCGTACTCCTCGGCCGTCTTGTGCCCCAGCTGCCACGGGCCGTCCATTTCGTTGCCCAGGCACCACACCTTCACCGCGTGCGGGTCGGCCGTTCCGTTCGCGCGCCGCCGGTCCGACCAGTACGTCCCGCCGGGGTGGTTGCAGTACTCGACGAGGTTCGCCGCCTCCTCCGCGCCGCGGGTGCCGAGGTTCACCGCGAGCATCGGTTCCGCGCCGACCCGGCGGCTCCAGGCGCAGAACTCGTCGGTGCCCACCGCGTTGCTCTCCACCGACTTCCACGCCAGGTCGAGCCGGGTGGGCCGCTGCTCCCGAGGGCCGACGCCGTCCTCCCAGTGGTACCCGGACACGAAGTTCCCGCCCGGGTACCGCAGGATCGGCACCCCCAGCTCCCCGACGAGCTCCGCCACGTCGCCGCGGAAACCGTGCTCGTCGGCCGTCGCGTGCTCCGGCTCGTGGATGCCGGTGTAGACGCAGCGGCCGAGGTGCTCCACGAACGAGCCGTAGAGCCGCGGGTCGACTTCGCCCACGGTGAAGGCCGGATCAACCACGAGACGCGCTTGGGACATGGGTTTCCTTCCGCTGGACGACGAACGCCGGACGCCTCATCCCGCCTGCCGCACCGACATCACCGCCCACGGCGGGAGGTCCGTGTCGATCTCGAGCGTGCCGTCGGCGGACGCGGTGAGCGTGAACCTGCGGAGCGAGCCGGCGACGCCGCGCAGGTACTCGCTCTGCGCGCGGGACAGGTTGACGGGCGAGCCGAGCCGGTACCAGGCTTCGGCGACGTTCCCGTGCTCCCAGTCCAGGACCTCGACCAGGAAAGGGGTTCCGGGCTCGAGCCCGCTGATCGAGTGCCGGATCCGGCGAGCCGGTCCGCGGTCCGCCAGCGCGCGGGTGGCCGGGTAGGTGCCGGCCGAGCCGGCGGACTTCATGGCCATCTCGTCCGGGTAGTTGAAGAACAGTGCCGACACGGCCGAGGTCCGGCTGTCCCGGGTCACCACGCCGTCGGCCGTCGCGAGGAGCAGCCGGTCGCCGAGCCGCCCGAGCATCCGGAACGCGTGGAACGTCGGCTTGGGGATGCCGTTCTCGTTCACGAGGCCGAAGCCGCCGTGGAACGGCCCCAGCCCGGCACCGCCCTCCTCGAACACGTCGGTGAAGGTCCAGTAGGAGATCGAATCGGCGAGGGTGGCGCACTTCAGGTACGCCCGCGTGATGAAGGTCGCGGCGAACAGCGTGTCGTGGATGAAGTCGCGGGCCGACGGCGACGTCGACCACTCGGTGATGTGGATCTCCGCGTCCGGGTACGCGCTGTTCGCCACGAGGTCGCGCAGCAGGGTCAGGTCGTCGAACGTGGCGTCGGCGTACCGGGCGATCTGGACGGCCTCGCCGTCGGCGCCGTAGGCGAAGTCGGTCGGGTACAGGTGCGTCGAGATGAAGTCGACGGGCAGCTCGCGCTTGGCGCACCAGTCGATGAAGTCCTCGACCCACACCGGCCGCCAGTCGAGCGAGTCCACATCGGACGCACTGGCGGTCGCGTGCATCGCCGAGCGGTCCTCGACTTCGCCCGAGTAGCGGTCGTCGGGCACGAAGACGCTCGTCGCGGGCCCGCCCACCTTCAGCTGGGCATCGATCTTCCGGATCGCCGTCACGGTCTGCTCGTAGAGCTCGAAGTACTCCGTCTTCGTCCCGGTCCAGAAGTGCGGGACCAGGTTCGGCTCGTTCCACACCTCGAACCGCCATTCGCGCACTTCCTCGAGCCCGTACCGGTCGATCCAGTGCTCGACCGCCCGCGTGACCAGCTCGACCCAGCGCGCCATGTCCTTGGGCGGGCTGCAGTGCGCGCCCCACCAGAACACCGTCTCGGTCACCGTCGCCAGCTCGCGCGGCATGAAACCCAGCTCGACGAACGGACGGGCACCGGTCTCCAGGATGAAGTCGAACACCTTGTCCACGTAGCTGAAGGTGTACACGGGCTCGGGGAGGGGCGCGTTGCCCCCGAATCCGTGACCGTAGCTTTCCCGGTACACGAACATGTCGTCGTGGAAAACCCCGTGGAAGCGCAGGTAGCGGAAGCCGCAGGCGTCGACAACCTCGCCGAACTGCCGTTGCCAGTCCGCCCGCAGTGCCTCGTTCGCTCGTCCGGCGCCGACGCACTCCGCCCAGACGTGGGGGAGCGCGGTCTCTTCGGGCAGGTCACCGTCGATCCGGTAGCGGGGGTCGTGGGTCATGGCCTCACTTTTCTTTGTCGAGTCGGTGGTGACGACGTGCTAGCCCTTGACCGCGCCGAGCGCGACGCCCGACTGCCAGTACCGCTGCAGGCACAGGAACGCGATGATCAGCGGGATGATCGTCAGCAGCGCGGCGGTGATCACCAGGTTCTGGATCAGCGCGCCGTTCCCGGCCGTCGAACCCAGCTTGTTCCACTCGTTGAGCCCGATGGTCAGCGGATACCAGCCGGGGTCCTTGAGCATGATCAGCGGCAGGAAGTAGTTGTTCCAGATCGAGACGAACGAGAAGAGCAGCACCGTCACGCTCGCCGGAGCGAGCATCGGGAGCGCGATCCGCAGGAAGGTCCGGAACTCCCCGGCGCCGTCGACCTTCGCGGCTTCGAGCAGTTCCGTCGGCACGGCTTCCGCCGCGAACACCCACATCAGGTACAACCCGAACGGGTTGACGAAACTCGGGACCAGCACGGCCCACGGGGTGTTGGTGAGGCCGAGCTTCGCGAACAGCAGGAACTGCGGGATCGCCAGCGCGATGCCGGGCACCGCGATCGACCCCAGGATGACGAACAGGAGCAGGCGCTTGCCGCGGAAGTGCAGTTTCGCCAGCGCGTACCCGCCGAGGGCCGCCAGGAAGGTCGAGACGACCGCGCCGACGACGACGTAGAGCACGGTGTTGAGCAGCCAGCGGACGAAGATCCCGTCCTGGTAGCGGAAAACACCGGTGATGTTGTCCCACAGGGCGAACCGGCCGCCGGGCGCGAGCCCGAACGAGGAGACGAAGTCGGCCTGCGACTTCGTCGCGTTGACGACCAGCCACACCAGCGGCAGCAGGCTGTACAGCGCGAACAGCCCGGTCACGGCGGTCAGGGTCACGCTCTTCTTCGGGTTCTCGACGGTGTGCAACCGCCGGGTTCTAGGTGTCGAGGGCATTCCTCAGTCCTCTGATCTGGACGACGTAGGCGACCGCGATCGTGAGCGCGGCCATGACGAGCGCGAGCGCGGCCGCGTAGCCCTGCTGGGATCCGGTGAACGCCAGGTTGTACGCGTAGAGGTTGGGGGTGTAGTGGGTGGTGATCCCGCTGGTGGCCACCATGGACGGCAGGATCTGCGGCTCGTTGAAGATCTGGAACGTGCCGATGATCGAGAAGACGACCGCGATGACCACGGACCGCCGCAGGGCGGGCAGCTTGATCCGCCACACCACCTGGAACTCGTTCGCCCCGTCGAGCGCGGCGGCCTCGTACAGCTCGCGCGGGACGGCCTTGAGCACCGCGTGGAAGATCAGCATGTTGAAGCCGGTGAACGCCCAGGTGACCATCACGCCGATGGAGATGAGCGTGGTGCCCGGGGTGAAGGGGTCGAGGTCCGTGCCCAGCGCCTCGTCGAGGCTGCCGAACAGGCCGTACTTGACGCCCAGCAGGAAGCCCCACATCAGGGTGGACACCACGGCCGGCACCGCGTACGGGAGGAAGATCGACACCCGCAGGAACCGGGTCCCGTGCAACCGCCTGGAGTCCAGCGCCAGCGCGAGCGCCATGGCGAAGATCAGCATGAGCGGCACCTGGACGAGCGTGAACGCCAGCACCCGGCCCACGCTGTCCCAGAACTGCGCGTCCCGGAACAGCTTGGTGTAGTTGGCGAAGCCGGTGAACCGGGTGCCGCCGACGAGCTTCCGCTGGAAGAGGCTGAGGAACGCGGCGTAGATCACCGGGATGACGTACACGAGCGTGAACAACAGCGCGAAGGGCGCGATGAACACCAGCCCGATCTGCTTCTTGCCGCGTTTCCGGGCCGGCACCCGGTGTCGTCTCGTGCCCGGCGGCGCCACGGCCGTGGCGGTGGCGGTGGATGGGCCCATGTCCGCGGTGCTCCTTTCGGTCCGGGGAAGCCGTCAGTCCACCTGGAAGCCCTGTTCGTTGCCGTAGGCGATCATGCGTTTCTTCCACTCCTCGAGGATCCCGGCCAGCGAGCCCTGGCCCGTGGTGTAGAGCGGCGCGACGATGTCGCTGTAGGTCGACCGGGCCCACTCGAAGAACGGCGGGTACTGCCAGCCGCTCGCGACGGTCTTCGAGGCTTCGGCCAGCACGGGACCGACCTTCTGGCCGCCGAAGTACTGGTCGACCTTGCCCGGGGTCTCCGAGGTGAGCACCGCCGTGTTCGGCACGAAGGCACCGGCGTCGACGCGCGGCGCGAGACCGCCGCCGTGCGTGAAGTACTCGAGGAACTTGAACGCCGCCTCCTTGTTCCCGGAGGCCGCCGGGATGCCGAAGCCGCTTCCGCCGTTCTCGGCGCCGACTTTTTCGCCCGGCTGCCACTGCGGCATCAACGCGACCTTGAACCGGCCGGCGGCCTGGGGCGCGCGCTGCGGCAGGGACGAGGTCAGCCACCCGCCCATGGTCTGCGAGGCGAGGCTGCCGTCGTTGAGCGTGCGGTTCCAGTCGTCGGACCACGCCGTGACCTTGGTGTTGAGCAGGCCCTCGTCGAGCATCTTCTGCCAGAACGCCACGGCTTTCGTCGTGGCGGGCTGGGTGAAGTCGATGTGCACCTTGGTCCCGTCCACCCGGAACGGGCGCCCCCCGGCCTGCCAGATGAGCGAGAGCAGGAAGAAGAGGTCCCCGGTGTCCTGGGCGATGTAGTGGTCGCCGCCGAGCGCGCGGATCTTCTTGGCGGCCTCGTAGTACTCGTCCCACGTGGCCGGGGGCTGGTGCAGACCGGCCTTCGCGAAGGTGGTCTCGTTGTAGAACAGGACCGAGGGACCGTAGTCGGAAGGCAGCGCGAAGACCTTGCCTTCGACCGTGACGTCGTTCCACGCGGCCTCGACGTAGTCCTTCTTGAGGTTCTCGGCGCCGAGCCCGCCGAGGTCTTCGAGCTTGCCGGGGATGGCGAAGTAGGGCACCGCGAAGTACTCGAACATGGCGAGGTCGGGCACCCCCGAACCGGCCTGGATCGCGTTGTCGAGCGCGGTGTACTCGTCGAACGACGAGCCGGCGTTGACCACCTTGACCTTGATGCCGGGGTTCGCCGCTTCGAACCCTGGCACGGTCTTCGCGACGGTGTCGTCCCAGCTCCAGACCGTGAGGTTCGCCGGACCTGCACCGCCGCCGCCCTCCGGCCCGCTCGAGCAAGCGCCCAGTACGAGCATCGGCACGAGCGTCACGGCCAGGATGCGGGCTTTCGTGGGGACCCTCATGAGCCGCCTCCTCCTTGAGATGACTCGAAAATGTTTCGCATCATTTTCGGATGCTGGAGGCAAGCTACCCGGCATTTTTCTGCCCCGTCAAGGCTTGTCTGGGCGGCAGGTTGTGTCCACTCGACGGCTGTGTAATCTGGGCCGGGTTCGAAAAAGTTTCGACGAGACGGAGTCATGATGAACGGGCGATCTCGGTCCGAGCGGGCCACCCTGGCGGACGTCGCCCGGCTGGCCGGCGTCTCGCCGGCGACCGCCTCGAAGGTCCTCAACGGACGCAGCGACGTGGGGCCGGGCACCCGGGACGTCGTCCTCGCCGCCATCGCCGAACTCGGCTACAAGCCGACGACGGCCCGGCGGGACCTGCAGCGGGAGCGGACGCTCGTCACCGTGCTCGACATCGTGGAGTCGCGCTACGCCGGGACGGTGCTCCAAGGCATCCTCGTCGCCGCGACCGCCGCTCAGGCCGAGCTGCTCCTGCGCCTGCCGCCCCCGGACTGGACCGGTACGAGCCGGACCGCGGCCCGGGCTTGGGTCGCGGAGCTGCAGGCGTCCGGGGTCGCCGGCGTCGTCGCGCTCGCCGTCGCGGTGCCCGACTCGGTGCTCGTCGCCGCGGAAGAGGCGGAGCTGCCGGTGGTGACCATCGACCCGATCGACACGACCGACTCCCGGGTCGTGAGCATCGGCTCCACCAACTGGGCGGGCGGTCGCTCGGCGACCGAGCACGTCCTCGGGCTCGGCCACCGCCGGGTCGGCTGGATCGGCGGTCCGCTCGGCTCCGCCCCCTCGGCGGAACGCTTCCACGGGTACCAGGCCGCGCTGCACGCGGCGGGCCTCACGCTGGAGCAGGCGTTGATCCGCCACGACGCGTTCTCCGTCGAGGCGGGACTCCGGCACGGCCGCGAAATGCTGGCGCTCGGCGAGCGGCCCACGGCGATCGTCGCGGGCAACGACGAAATCGCCGTCGGCGTGCTCGCCGCGGCCCGCGAGCTCCACATCGCCGTTCCGGAGGAGCTGTCGGTGACCGGCTTCGACGACACCCCGCAGGCGCAGTGGACCACGCCCCGGCTGACGTCGGTCGGGCAGCCGCTCGCCGGGATGGGCCGGATGGCCGTCGAGACCGTCCTCGGCATGGCGGGCGGCCTCCGGCCCGCCTCCCGGCACCTCGAGCTGGCGACGACCCTCAACGTCCGCGACTCCACCGGCCCCGCGTCACCGGCCTGATCGCCCAGGGTGCGTTCCGGCGGTCGTGGCGGCGGCTCATCGCGGGGCGAACAGCTGCTGGGCCACGTTCATGCAGACATCGGCCCCGTACCGGTGCTCGGTGCCCTGGTCCGGGTAGTGCACCATGACCGCGAGCACCCAGTGGTCCCAGATCGCCAGGCAGTTCACCGCCCACCAGGTGCCGTGCCGCGTCCAGCCGTTCTTGACCGCCAGGCGCTCGCCCGCGAGGGCAGGCGCTTCCGGGATGCCGAACGCGTTGCCCGCCTCGACCGACCGCATGAGCTCCAGCAGCTTGGTCCGCCACGGTGGGCCCACCCCCGGGCCGCGGGCCACGCACCGGCCCAGCAGCGTCGCGTCGGCCGCCGACATCGTGGTCTTGGACCACCAGCCCGGGTGGCTCCGCGTCTCGTGCAACCCGCAGGTCCGGATCATCCGCCCGATCGAGTCGTCCCCGCCGAGCCGCAGGTACAGCGTCTGGGCGGCGTGGTCGTCACTGACCCGGATCATCCGGGTCAGCAGGCCCTCGTCGTCGGCCGAAAGCCGCGACTCGCGTGAGGCCAGGAAGTCCACGGCGAGCCAGATCTTGACCATGGATTCGGTCGTGTTGCGCGAGGTTCCGTCGCCGACCACGACCCCGGAGCCGAGCTCGCGCAACGCCCACGACCACTCGCCCCGGACCTCGACCGCCACCTCGGCGTCCTTCGGGCTCGGCGCGGCCGGACGCGTCATCGAGAACTGCGGCGAGGTGTTCGACGGCGGTGGCGAGGACAGGGGTCCCGGCGCCGCGGTCACGTTCGCGGGACGGAGGCAGATCGCCGCGGTGAACGCACCGACGATGACGGCCAGCAGGACGACGATCACGGCAGTACGCATCGAAATTCCTTCGACAGGGCGACACGCGACGGTGGTGAGACGACGAAGGGGCGCTGCCGCGCCCCTTCGGCTATTCCGCTGAACCGGGAATGGTCACCGGTTCAGCCGCACCGAATCCAGCAGCTCCAGTGCGGCCTGTTTGTTGGCCGGCGAGCTGTCGAGTTCGATGGTGTAGGCGCCGAGCGTCCGGCGCTGGTGCACGGGGAGCGGGTCCCCCGGGGAAGCGCTGTCCGAGGCCCGGCTGCTCAGCGAAACGAACATGGAGAAGCACCGGCTGTCGAGCGGGGCCCTCACCGCGTCGGCGTCGGGGCAGAGGACGAGGGTGTTGGTCTCGGGCTCGCTGGTGAACGTGACGACCTTCTGCCCGTCAGGGACGTGCACCGACTTCAGCGGCGAGGCGATCACCGGCGGGGTGGTCCCGACCTTGCCCAGCAGGGCGAGCATCTGCTCGGCCGTCACCGGTTTCGTGGTCCTCGCCCAGATCCATCGACCCGGCCCGTCCTGCCACATGACCGACTGCGGCTGGGAAATCTGGCCGGCGGTCGAAGGCTTCGCGGTCAGAGCGCTCTTCGGTGCGGTGCTTTCCCGGACTTCGATTTCGAACGCGTACTCGTGGTCCTGCCCGTAGTGCAGGCTGGCGAAGTGCGGCTGGACGGCCCAGTGCACCAACTCCCAAGAACGGTCCTCGAGACTCACCGGCGGCGCGGCCGGGGGCACCTTCTCGCCGGCCGGTGGCTCGGCCGGCACGGCGGGCAAGCGGCTCGCGGGCGTGGCCGGTGCCGGGGTGTCCCGGTTCAGCACCCCGAAGGTGCCCGCACCGATGGCGGCCACCGTGAGGGTCACCGCGGCGACGCCCACCGTCCGGCGCCGCCGGATCCGGCGGGTGGCGACGGTGAGCACGTCGGCGGGATCGGGCGCCAGGGATTCCTGAGCGCGCAGTGCGCGGCGCAACTCGTCGAGGTCGGTCAACCCACGTTCTCCTTGTCTTCGTCGAGCTGGATGCGCAGCGAGTTCAGGCCGCGCGAAATGTGGCTGCGCACCGTTCCGGTCGCGCAGCCGAGCACCGCCGCGATCTCGTCGTCGTCGCGGTCCTCGTAGAACCGCAACACGATCGACGCTCGTTGCGCGCGGCTCAGCCGTGCGAGCAGGCCGGTGAGCTGGTCGGCGTCCGCGATCCGCCGCGCCGGATCGGGCGCGGCCGGCTCCCGGAACCGGGCCACGTCCGAGGTCGGCTGCACGGACCGCTGGTACCACTGGCGGTGCCACGAGAGGTAGCCGTTGACGACCACCTTCCGCAGGTACAGATCGGGCCGATCCGCCGCCGCGATCCGCCGCCAGCTTTTGTGCGCGCGCACGAGAGCGTCCTGCACCACGTCCTGAGCCAGTTCCCGGTCACCGGTCAGGACGGCGGCGAAGCGCAGCAGGCTGGGCAGTTGTTCCCGTGCGAACTCTTCGAAGAGCACACCACTTAAGATGCCGCCCGCTCGCGATCTGTTGCAGTTGCGCCCGAGATCTCGGGCTCGCGCTGTGAGAACAGCCACCGTGTCGGAACGGGGCCGTGGTGGGTACGCCCCACGGGACGTGCGGCGAAAGGGAGGACACGCGTGTTCGACGGGTGGGGGCGGCTGGTGCCCGCGGTGGTCGTCGCGGCGACGGCGTTCGGGCTCTCCCTCGTGGTCGAGCACCTCTTCCGCCGGGTGGTCCGGCGGCTGGGCCGGCGTTCCGCGGTGCTGGCCGAGCTGACCGTGCACGCCCACCGGCCGCTCCTGTGGTTCGCCGCGGTGGTCGCGGTGCGCAGCGCCGCCGCCTTCGGCCTGCCGGACGGGCCGTGGCGGGAGCCGGTGAGCCACGGGCTGGGGCTGGCGTTGATCGGGGCCGGGGCGTGGCTCGTCGCCGGGACCTTGACGTCGCTCGAGCGGGCCGCGCTGTCGCGGCTGCGGGTCGACGTGCCGGACAACCGGCACGCCCGCCGCCTGCAGACGCAGGTCACCCTGGTCCGCCGGATCACCGTCGCCGGTGTCGCGCTGATCGCGTTCGGGGCGATGCTGATGACCTTCCCGGCCGCCCGTGCCGCGGGCACCAGCCTGCTCGCCTCGGCCGGCGTCGTCGGCGCGGTGGCCGCGCTCGCCGCGCAGTCCTTGCTCGGCAACGTGTTCGCCGGGATGCAGATCGCCTTCAGCGACGCCATTCGCCTCGACGACGTGGTGATCGTGGAGAACGAGTGGGGCCGCATCGAGGACATCACGTTGACCTACCTGGTGATCCACCTGTGGGACGACCGGCGGCTCGTGATGCCCACGTCCTACTTCATGTCCCAGCCGTTCGAGAACTGGACCCGGCGCGAAGCGGCGCTCCTCGGCACGGTCGAGCTGGATCTGGACTGGTCGGTACCGGTGGAGGAGATGCGCGAGGAGCTGCGCCGGATCCTGGGCGAGACCGACCTCTGGGACGGCCGGGTCAGCGTGCTGCAGGTGACCGACGCGGTGAACACGCTGATCCGGGTCCGTGCGCTGGTGAGCGCGGCCGACGCGCCGACGTTGTTCGACCTGCGCTGCCTGGTCCGCGAACAGCTGGTGCAGTGGGTCCGCCGGACCCATCCGGACGCGCTGCCCCGCCTGCGCACGGAACACCTGCAGGCGTCGCCGGCCCCGAAACCCGCCGAGCCCGCCGATCCCGCCCCGGGCCGGGGCTCCCGCCTCTTCGGCGACAGCGCGGACGGCAGAACCCGGGAGCGCACCTTCAACGGCCGGTGACGGCGGCCGTCACCGAAGACGCGCCGAGGAGAGCCAGCTTGTCGGCGTCCGAGGAGCCCGCTTCGGGGTGGTAGATGACGAGGCTGAGGCCGTCGGTTCCGCTGATCGCGAGCCGCTCGCGGTGCAGGCGCAGCTCGCCCACCTGCGGGTGGGCGAACGGGACCGAGGCGGCGCGCTGGGTCGCCACGTCGTGGCGGTTCCACAGCGTGCGGAAGCGTGGGCTCGCCACCGAAAGCTCGCCGATCAGCTCGGCGAAGCGCTGGTCGTCCGTGTCGGTGCCGACCGACTGGCGGAGGCCGGCGGCGTAGCACGCCGTGGTCCCGTCCCAGTCCAGGTGGAGCGCCTGCTCCGCCGGGTCGAGGAACAGGTCGAGCAGCTGGTTGCCGCCGGCGGCCAGACGCGGGGACAGCGCAGTCGCCAGAGGGTTGGCGGCCAGAATGTCGAAGTAGCGTCCCTCGACGAACGCCGGGTGCGGCAGGGTCGGCAGGAGCCGCAAGGTGCCGTCCGGCACGGTCTCCGGCCGCGGTCTCCGGCGGGGCTTCTCGGCAGCGAGGCTCAGCAGGTGGGTCAGCTGGTTGTCGTCGAGCTGCAGGACGCGGGCGAGGGACTCGAGGACCTGCACGGACGGGTGGCGGTCGCGTCCTCGCTCGAGGCGCAGGTAGTAGTCGACGCTGATGCCGGCGAGCATGGCGACCTCTTCGCGCCGCAGGCCGGGGACCCGCCGACCGCCGAGATCGGGGAGACCCGCCTGTTCGGGCGGGACGAGCTCGCGGCGGGCGCGCAGGTATTCACCCAGGTGGTTGGGCTTGCCGGTCATGAAATCCACCGTAACCGGCCGGTTCCCGGGGCTGGGAGGACCTGGCACTACCCGGGTCCGCCGGGGCACTGGTCCGGTTCCGGAACGCCGGGTTCCCTCGGCAGCGGCAGCAATCGTCCTACTCCCGGGAGAACAAGCATGAGCTCGCAGGTGAACCGGCAGATCGTCCTGGCCGCACGGCCGCACGGCATTCCGAAGGCGAGCGACTTCGAGATCGTGGAGTGCCCCGTGCCGGTGCCCGGCGCCGGGCAGGTGCTCGTCCGGAACGTCCTGGTGTCGCTGGACCCGTTCAACCGCATCTTGATGGGGAACGCGAACAGCGACCAGCCCCCGATCGAGCTCGGTGACCCGATGTTCGGCTTCACCGTCGGGGTCGTCGAGCGGAGCGACCACCCGGGCTTCCCGGTCGGCGTCCACGTCGCCGGCAGCACCGGGTGGCAGGACTACGCCGTGTCCGACGGGGCGGACCTGCGGGTGGTCGATCCGGACGCGGCGCCGTTGGCGGCGCACCTCGGCGTGCTCGGGGTGACCGGGCTGACCGCGTGGGTCGGGTTGACCAAGATCCTCGACCCGAAGCCGGGCGGAACGCTCGTCGTCACCGGCGCGGCCGGCGCCGTCGGTTCGGCCGCGGCGCAGCTCGGGAAGCTGCGGGGCCACCGGGTTGTCGGGATCGCGCGCGGCCCGGAGAAGACGCGTCACCTGCTCGAGGACCTCGGCCTGGACGCGGCCGTCGACCACGCGGCGCCCGGCTTCGCCGAGCAGCTCGCCCGCGCGGTGCCCGGCGGGATCGACACGGTCTACGACAACGTGGGTGCTTCCCTGCTGCCCGCGGTGCTGCCGCACGTGAACCGGGGCGCGCGGCTCGCCGTGGGCGGCGTGATGTCGCAGATCACGCGAACCGGCGCCGACGGAGGACCGGACCACCTGCCGGACCTGCTGCGGGCGGCGCTGTACAGGACGCTCACCATCCGCGGCTTCGACGTGACCAAGTTTTACCACTGCTACCCGGAGTTCCTCGCCGACGTCAGCCCGGCGGTCGCGGCGGGGAAGCTCCACCACCGGGCTCACGTCGTCGAAGGGCTCGAGACCATCCCCGTCGCGTTCCCGGACATGTTCACCGGCCGGATCGCCGGCAAGATGATCGCGAAGCTCCGCTGAGGCGCGTTCAGTACGGGTTGCCGGGCACGTTGAGGCGTATCTGGTAGAGACCGAAGGCGCCGGAAACCCCGGAGGTGAGGTACAGGGTCCGCCCGTCCGGTCCGCCGAACGCCGCGTTGGTGGTGTTGCGGCCGGCGGAAATGGTGCCGAGCTGGGCGCCCGACGGCGAGAAGACGTGGACGAGCCCTTCGTCGTAGGAGGCCCAGTACAGGTTGCCCGCGCAGTCGATCGTCGCGCCGTCGGGGGTCCGCATGCTCGCGAACGTCGTGCGGTTGCCGGTGGTGCCGTCGGGGAAGACGGTGTACTTCACGATCGCGTCGGCGCCGGTGGCCCCCACGTAGAGCGTCTTGCCGTCGGGGGACAGGACGACGCCGTTCGGCTGCGGCAGCGTGTCGTCGACGAGGCTGACCACGCCGTCGCGGACGCGGAAGACGCTGGTGCGGCCGCCTTGCTCGTCGGCGCGGTTGCCCCGCTGGTAGTTCGGGTCGGTGAAGTAGGTGGTGCCGTCCCGGCCGGTGGTCAGGTCGTTCGGCGAGTTGAACGCGCGGCCGAGGTAGCCGGCCGCGACGGTCGTCCGGCTGCGGTCGGCCAGGCTGTAGGAAGAAACGGTGCGGTTGTCGTGGGTGGCGGCGAGCACCCGCGTGCCGTCGGCCGTGATCGCCAGTCCGTTGCTGTCCGAGCCGTCGATGAACGTCTCGAAGGTGGCCGGCGGCGTGTACCGGAGCACCGCCGACGGCTGCACGCCCTGGGGACCGGTCGGGTTCTGCATGTGCGACAGCAGCAGCGTGCCGGTCCGCCGGTCCCAGGTCGGTCCTTCGAGGAAGGTGAACCCGCTCCGGATGAGCTGGGACGCCACCGCCTGGCCCGGCAACGGCGGACCGTAGGTCCCGTCCGGTGGGCACGGCGAGGCCGTGGTGGTGCCGGACGCGGCGGGCGGCACCACGCCCGCGATGACGATCGCCGCCGCCGTCACCGTCCACATGCGACGGGGTGTCCTGCGGTGAGCCATGACGGCTCTCCTTCCGTGAGGGGGGTTCACCGTCCGAGCTCGACCTTGAAGATGCTTTCGTTGCTGTTGTCGGCGATGCTGTCCTTGTCGCCGTAGTTGCTGGTGGTCAGCCACAAGCCGCCGTCGGCGGACGGTTCGACGGTCCGCAGCCGCCCGTACGTGCCGTTGAGGTACTGCTGGACGTCGGTCAGGCTGTCACCGGAAATTTCGGCCCGGTACAGCCGTGCTCCGCGCAGGCAGGCGATGTACAGGGCGTCGCGGACCACGGCGATGCCACTGCACGAACCTTCGGCGACGGGGTACGTGCGCTTGGGCGCGATGAAGCCGGCTTCGGCGCAGCTGCCCGTGGTGCCTTCGCAGCGGGGCCAGCCGTAGTTGCCGCCGCGGACGATCAGGTTGGTCTCGTCCATGACGTTGTTGCCGAATTCCTGTTCCCACAGCCGGCCCTGGGAGTCGAAGGCCAGCCCCTGCGGGTTGCGGTGGCCGTAGCTCCACACCGGGGTGCCGAAGGGGTTGTCCGCCGGAATCGTGCCGTCGGGGTTGATGCGCAGCACCTTGCCGGCGAGGTTGGCGAGGTCCTGGGCCCACTCGCCGTTCTGGCCGTCGCCGGTCGAGATGTAGAGCTTGCCGTCGGGCCCGAAGCGCAGCCGGCCGCCGTTGTGGTACTTGTTGCGCGGGATGCCGGTGAGCAGCACCTGCGGGGTGCCGCTGAGCACACCGCCGGTGTAGCGGACGCGCACCACCCGGTTGTCGGTCGAGCTGGTGTGCATGACGTACAGCCACGGGTCGGCCGCGAAGTCGGCGGCCACGGCCAGGCCGAGAACCCCGCCCTCGCCGTCGGTTCCCGCCACGCCCGGCATCCGCCCGGCCACGGTCTTCGTACCGGTGGCGGGGTCGAGGCGGACGATCTCGAAGGCGTCGCGGCGGCCGTAGAGCACCTGTCCGTCGGGCAGGGTGGTCAGGCCCCACGGCAGGTCGGTTTCGGTGGTGACCTTGGTGACCGAGCACAGCGCCGTGGCGCAGGAGGTTCCCGTCGTCACGGTGACCGCGGTGCTCGCGGCCGAGCGGTTGGCCTGGGCGTCGCGCGCCCGCACCTGGTACCGGTAGCGGGTGTTCGCGGCCAGGCCGCTGTCGGTGAACGACGTCGTGGCCGCGCCGCTGGTGGACCCCGCCGCGGTGCCGTTGCGGAGCACCTCGTAGCCCGTGACGCCGACGTTGTCGGTGGAGGGCGACCAGCGCACGGTGACGGTGGTGCCCGACGCCGTCGCCGTCACGCGGGTGGGAGTGGTGGGCGGCTCGGTGTCGGCCTGGCACTGCGGCACGGTGACGGTGACCGTGGTGCTGGCCTGGGAGACGTTGCCCGCGGCGTCGCGGGCGTTGACGTACAGGCCCCAGGTGGCTCCCGGCACGGCGGTCAGCTGGGCCGACAGCGCCGTGCCCGGCACCGAGGTCATGAACTGGCCGTCGTGGTAAATGTCGTAGAAGGCCACGCCGACGTCGTCGGACGACGCCGACCACGAGAACGTCAGCCCGGTGCACGTCAGGTTCGAGGCGCGGGGGCCGGCCGGCGTGGTCGGGGGCGTGGTGTCGGCGTCGGCGGCCGAAGCGACCGGCGACGGAAGCACGACACCCAGGCCCAGCAGCACCACTGTGGTCACCGCGCGGAGGCCCGTGCGGTTCCTTCTCGGAGTAGCTCGCATGGTGTTCCTCTCTCAGGGACGCGAAGCCACTGGGAGCGCTCCCAGGCACCGTAGCGCAAATCGTTTGCCGCCGACAAGGCCGGTGAGCGGGTATCCAACCACGCTCAGATCCAGCCACGCCGGGTGGCTTCCATCGCGATCTGGAACCGCGTCCGGGCCCCGGTCCGCTGCATCAGCTTGGTGACGTGGCGCTGCACCGTCCGTTCGCTCCAGCCGAGCGCCCGGCCCACGGCCTTGTCGGTCACCCCGGAAGCCAGCAGCGCCAGCAGTTTCGACTCGTCCGCGGAGAGCTCGCCGGGATCGGCGGTGCCGAACCGCACCGGCACGCTGCGCGTCCACACCGACTCGAACAGCGCGATCAGCGCGTCCAGCAGCGGTGACGGGTGGATGAGGTACGACGCGGTGAGCGCGGGATCGCCCGGGCGCATCAGGGGGATGATCGCGAGGCGGTTGTCGGCGATCGCCAGCTTCATCGGGACGTCGCCCGCGATCCTGGCCTGCTCGCCGTGCCGCACCCCCAGCTCGATGTCGTCGAGCAGCCCCGGCAGCTCGACCGCGCTCTTGTCGTAGACCACGCGGTACTTGACCCCGCGTTCCAGCAGCGCGAGCTCCACGTGGTTGGGCTCGCCGTGCCCTTGCGGAGCCGCGTACGGCGGCCGGTCGAACCCGCGCATCTGCACCCGGATGTCCTGCTGCATGCTCGTCCAGCGGTCGTTGACCTCGTCCCGCCCGGAGATCACCTCGACCAGTTCGCCCGGGTGCGCGAACCGCGTGCTCGCGCGGTAGGTCTCCATCAGCGTGCCGATGTGGCGGCGCGTGTCGCGCAGCGCGGCCTCGCGCTCGCGAAGGACCGCCTCGATGGCCCGGTCGGGCGGCACGACCACGTACCGGGTCGGGCGTCCGGCGGAGCGCGTCGCCAGGCCGGCCTCGACGAGTGCCTGCAGCGCCCGCCGGGTCGCGGGCAGCGAGCGGTGCGTGTCCTGGGCGAGGTCGGGGGCGGTCGCCTGGGTGCGCCGGACGAGCGCGTTGTAGGTCGCCTCGTCCGCGCCGCTCAGCCCGATCGGCTCCAGCACCGTCGTCGCCCCTCCCTTGTGTCGGGTTTCCGACACCTGACCGGAATCCGCCGCCTCGGTGAGCTTGTCACGCGGTGATCATTCCTGCACCGTTTGGAAGTCGACGGCGCGCAACCTCACACGGGGCGCGCCGTCTCGCTTGTCCGCCGCGAACTGACGGAACGAAGGAGTCTCCCCATGTCCCTGTCCGCCGTGCGGACCCGTGGCCGGCACCTGGTGCTCGCGGTGCTCGTCACCGCCGGGGCCCTCGGTGCCGGGCCGGCGGCGGCCGCCGCCGGCCCGCCGCCCGCGGCCGCCCACTCGAAGATCGCGAAGGAACTGCTCGACCGGATGGCCGGTGCCCGATCCGGCCCGGAGGCGAAGTTCGAGGCGGTTGTCGTCCTCAAGGACCGCGGTCTGCGGCCGTCGGCGCCGGCGGCCGCGCGCAAGGCGCTCACGGATTCGGCGACGGCCATGCAGGCCCCGGTCGTGGACCTCGTCGGGGCCCGCCGGGACCAGGTGGTGGGCACCTTCTGGCTCAAGAACATGGTGCTCGTCCGCGCCACCCCGGACACCCTCGCCGCGGTCGCCGCGTTGCCGCTGGTCGACCGCGTGATCCCCAACTTCACGCTGCACTCGCCGACCGAGCCCCGGAGGCCGCAGGCGGCGGCGGACCCCGCGGTGGCCTGGGGCGTGCAGAAGATCGGCGCCGACAAGGTCCAGCGGGACGGCGGCACCGGCGCCGGGGTACGGGTGGCGATCCTCGACACCGGCATCGACACCCAGCACCCGGATCTGGCGGGCAAGCTCGTCAGCGCCGATCCGGCGAACCCGGAGCACCCGGGTGGCTGGCTCGAGTTCGCCGCCGACGGCTCCCCGGTCCACTCCACCCCGCACGACAGCTCCTACCACGGCACCCACGTGGCGGGCACCATCGCCGGCGGGCACAGCTCGGGCACGCAGATCGGTGTCGCCCCCGGCGCGGAACTGATGGCGGGGCTCGTCATCCCGGGCGGCACCGGCACCCTCACCCAGGTGGTCGCCGGGATGCAGTGGGCGATCGCGCCGTACGACGCCGACGGCAAGCCGGCGGGCGAGCCCGCGGACGTCGTGAGCATGTCGCTCGGCGAAGAGGGCTACAGCAGCGAGATGGTCGAGCCCGCCCGCAACATCTACCTGGCGGGCGCGTTCCCGGCCTTCGCCATCGGCAACGAGTGCGTCGCGGGCGGTTCGGCGGCGCCCGGCAACGTCTTCGAAGCGACCGGCGTCGGCGCGACCGACGCCGACGACAACGTGCCGGACTTCTCGTGCGGCGGGGTCGTGCGGAAGAAGGACTGGGCCGACGCCCCGGCGAACTGGCCGGACAGCTACGTCGTGCCGGACCTGTCCGCGCCCGGCGTCGACGTCCTGTCGTCGCTGCCCGGCGGTGAGTACGGCCTGCTGAGCGGCACGTCGATGGCGACCCCGCACGTCTCGGGCACCGTCGCGCTGATGCTGCAGGCGAACCCGCGCCTGACCCCGGACGAGACAGTGGACATCCTGACCGGCACGGCGTTCTTCGACGACCGTTACGGCGCGCGGCCGAACACCCGCTTCGGCGCGGGCCGGATCGACGCGGCCGCCGCCGTCGCCGAGGCGCGCCTCGCCAGCGGCATCACCGGGACGGTCACCGCGGACAAGCCCCGGGATCCGTTGCGGGGCACGACGATCACCGTGGCGGCCACCGGCCGGTCGTACACCAGCGACGCCGAGGGGCACTTCAAGATCCGCGTGCCCGCGGGCACCTACGACCTGACGCTGTCCCGCTTCGGGTATCACGACCAGCGCGTGCGGGCCGTGGTGACCGGCGGGAAGCTGACGGACCTGCGGGTCGCGCTGAAGCCGACGCCACGGGGCGTCATCACCGGCCGCGTCACCTACGGGCCGACGGGCTCGACGGTGCCGGGCGCGACCGTGCGGGTGGCGGACGTGCTCGACGAGCTCACCGCCGTCTCGGACGGAAACGGCCGCTACACCATCAAGGACGTGCCGGAAGGCAGCTACCGGGTGGCCGCCTCGGCAGCGGGGATCTCCGCCGCGAACCCGCGGCAGGTCACCGTGAACCCGAGGTGGCCCGCCGCGGCCGATTTCGCGCTGCCGCGGCCGCCGTCGACGCAGCGGGCCTCGGTGACCCGCGACGGCGGGCAGGTCCACGCCGAGACCTTCTGGCCCGCCATGAGCGGCGACGGCGGGGTGATCGCGTTCGCCAGCATGTCCGGGGAGATCGCGCCCGGCGAGGCGAACGACGACATGGACGTCTTCGCCAGGGACACCCGCACCGGCGTGATCGAACGGATCTCGGCCGCGGCGGACGGCACCGGCGCGGACGCGTGGGCGATCAGCCCGACGATCAGCCCGGACGGGCGGTACGTCGGCTTCCTCAGCGGCGCGACCAACCTCGTGCCGGGGGACGTCAACGGGGTGCCCGACTCCTTCGCGCACGACCGGCGGACGGGGGCGAACGAGCTGATTTCGGTGTCCTCCGACGAGCGGCAGGCCGACGGTCTGTCCGGGCAGCCGGTCTTCAGCGCCGACGGCCGGTACGCGGTGTTCCTCAGCCAGGCCACGAACCTGGTGCCGGGGGACACGAACGGCAGGCAGGACGTCTTCCTGCGCGACCGGGTGGCCGGGACGACCGAGCGCGTCTCCGTGGGTGCCGCCGGCGTGCAGGCGGACGGCGACTCGCTGGAACCGAGCGTCAGCGCCGACGGGCGGTTCGTCGCGTTCGAGAGCGGAGCGGAGAACCTGGTGCCCGGCGCCGCCAACGACCACCGGGACGTCTTCGTGCGCGATCGGCGGACCGGGACGACGGAGGTGCTCCCGGCGCCGGCCGGGGTGGCGGTGACCCAGCCGTCGATCAGCGCGGACGGCCGGATGGTGGCCTACGCGAACAGCGGCCCCGACGCGCCTTCGCAGGTCTCCGTGTACGACCGGCAGACCCACGCGAGCACGCTGGTGTCGCAGGCGGCGAGCGGGACCGGCGGGGCGGACGCGTACACGGCGAGCCCGAGGATCAGCGGTGACGGGAACTACGTCGCGTTCTTCAGCTTCGCCGCCAACCTCGTCCCCGGCGACGACGGCACGTCGGACGTGTTCGTGCGCGACCTGCGGGCGCGGACGACGGCCAAGGTGTCCGGCGGGCTGGGTGGCGGGCTGGGCGACGCCTACAGCGACTTCCCGTCGATCAGCACCGACGGCAAGTACGTCGCGTTCGAAAGCGAGGCGACGAACCTCGTCGAGGACGACACGAACGGCTACTCGGACATCTTCGTCCACGACCGGGCACCCGGTCCGGAGCCGCGGTTCGCGGTGGCGGACCTCCACACCGAGGCCGGCCACGGCCGGGCACCGGTGCGGATCACGGCGTCGGTGAAGGACGTCGGCGAGGTCGCGGGGACGTACCAGGCGGTGCTGTGGATCGACGGCGCGGTCGCCGCCGAGCGTGCGGTGTCCGTGCGGAGGGACCAGACCAGCCGGGTCTCGTTCGAGGTGCGCGACCTGCCGCGCGGAACCCACGCGGTGCGGCTCGGCACGCTCACCGGCTCGGTGACCGTGGGCCGGTGAGGGAGAGGAGCCGGGAGAGCGGTGCCGCGCTCCTGGCTCCTCCTCTCACCACCGGCGGAGGCGGTGGCCGGCGTCACCCCAGAACGAGGTGAGCCGGACACCGTCTTCGGTGACGAAGAACCAGGCTCCGACGACCACCCCGCCGAGACCGAGCACGTTGGTGAGCACCGGCAGCACGTACGGCAGCGTGTCCGTGCCGCCGAGCGTGTCCAAGGCGATCAGGCGCAGGGTCGACGGCGTGGCGATCAACGCCCCGAGCAGGACCAGCCCGAGCCAAGCCAGCTTCCACCGCCGGCGCCCGGCGGCGCTGAACACCCGCACGCGCAACCGGCTCTCGCACGAGCCGCAGGCCACCGCGGCTTCGGCTACGCCGGTGGCGGGCCGCGGGACCGGGATGTCGCTCAGCGAGTACCGGACGGTGGTCGTGGCCACGACGACGTACTCGCGATGCCGCTCGCCGTGGATGCAGGCCAGCCGCACCTGCGGGTACTCGCCTGTCCTGGCCACTGCTGCCTCACCACCCCCGTGCTGCGCGATGCTCGGCAGTATCGGGCGGGATCCCGGGGACCCGTCCCCGGCCACGCGCCCCATGCTCGGCGCATGCAGCTGGAGGGTGCGCCGGCCACCACGGGGCGGAGCAGGATCGGTTTCGGAGCCGCGCTGGCTCGCGCGGTGCGCCTGAGCTTCCGGTTCCGGGGCCGGGCCTCGCGGCCGGAGTTCTGGTACTTCTTCCTGGCCTACGCGGCGCTGTTCCTGGCGATCGGGAGCATCGAGGCGGCCTCGGGCGAGGAGTGGGTGTACACGGTCGGCACCGTGCTCTACCTGCCGTGGCTGGTGCCGTTCGTCAGCGTCGGGGTCCGGCGGCTGCACGACGTCGGACGCACCGGCTGGTGGAGCGTCGGCATCGTCTCCTGCATCGGCTGGCTCTTCCTCCTCGCGTTCTGGAGCGAGCGGGGCAAGCCGGGGGAGAACCGGTTCGGCCCGCCGCCGAGGTGACGCGGGGTCAGCGAGGTGTCACGGCGTTTCGTAGACTGCTCGCGTGCACAAGGGGCGAGTCGTGGCCGGCCGTTATCGGTTGGAGGAGGAGCTCGGCCGCGGTGGCATGGGCGTCGTGTGGCGGGCGGTCGATCTCGAGCTCGGCAGGCAGGTGACGCTCAAGCGGGCGCTGGGTGAGGACGCGGGGCAGATCCGGCGTGAGGCGCGGATCGGGGCCGGGCTGCTGCACTCGAACGTCGTCACGGTCTTCGACACGGTCGTCGACGGGGACGACCGGTGGCTGGTCACGGAGTACCTGGCCGCCCGGAGTCTCGAGGAGCTCGTCGACGACGGCGGGCCGCTGCCGGAGGACCGCGTCCGGCGGATCGGCGCGCAGCTCGCCGCGGCGCTCGCGGACATGCACTCCCGCGGCATCGTCCACCGCGACGTCAAGCCGGGCAACGTCCTGGTGACCGCGGACGACGTCGTCAAGCTGACCGACCTGGGCATCGCCCGCTGGACCGAGGTCACCCGCACCGGCGGCGCCCAGCTCACCGGCACCCTGGGGTACGTCGCGCCGGAGGTGGCCGACGGCGCCGAAGCCGGGCCCGCTTCGGACGTCTTCTCCCTGGGGGCCACCCTCTACGCCGCGATCGAGGGGCGGTCACCGTGGGGCTCGGGCGAGGACGGCCCGTTCGCGCAGATGCGCCGCGCCGCCGCCGGACGCCCCGCGCCCGCCGAGCGCGCGGGACGGTTCGCGCCGGTGCTCGCCGCGCTGATGGCCCGGCACCCCGCCGACCGGCCCAGCGCCGCCGAGGCGGTCGCGCTGCTCACGGCGGACGCGCCCGTGCCTCTACGTCGACCCGGTGGCCGTCTGCGCCGCCGGCTGCTCGCCGGGGCCGCGGTGGCGGCCGTGGCCGCGCTGGTCGCCGGGTTCGTCCTCGGCCGGCCCCTGTGGACGACCACCGACGGCGCAGCGGCCGGGCCGACCACCCACGGCGCACCGGCCGGGGCGAACACCCTCGGCGCCGACCCGGCCGCGACCGACCCGTGCGCGGCGATCTCGCTCAACTCGCTCACCGCGTTCGGGGAGCCGTTCGTGGACCCCGAGGTGCTGAACTTCGGCAGCTGCGTGGTCACGACCACGCTGGTCGGCAAGAACGGGCAGGTGCAGACCCGGCTCGATCTGACCGGCCCGCTGCGGTACCCGCCCCGGCCGCCGGTGCCCGGCAAGATGGGCGAAATCGAGTATCCCGAGATGCACGACGGCTCCTGCGAGCGCGCCATTTCGCTGGCCGACGCCAACCGGATCGTCGTCACCTCACACCCGCTGGACGACCGCGCGAAGGACGCGCCGCTGTGCTCCTTCTCGGAGTCGGTGCTGTCCGGCGTGCTGACCACGCTCGCCAACGGGCCCCTGCCGCGGCGCGCCCAACCGCTCCCGGACTGGTCGCTGGTCCACGTCGACGCCTGCGGCCTGCTCGACGACGCCACGACGTCGGGCGTGCTGGGCCAGGCCAAGAAACCGGACCGCGGGTTCGGCGGCTGGGGCTGCACCTGGGAGCACGATCCGCGCACGATCAGCGTGGAGTACAGCCGGGAATGGCCGATCGAGGCGGACGAGGAGGTCCCGGGCGACCGGATCCGCGTGGGGAACCGCAACGCCGTCGTCGCGCCGGTGGCGGGCGGGCACCCGGAGTGCGCCGTCATGGTCGTGCACCACGTCTACACCCCGGCGCTGCCGGTGCTGAACGGCACCCCTCCGGAGCGGGAGGAGGTCGCCAAGGTCTCCGTCGAGGACACCGCGGCGGCGGGTGGGGACGCGCTGTGCGCGACCGCGCGCTCGCTGGCGGAGGTCCTCGTCCGGCAGCTGCCGTGAACCGGGGACCGGTCCCCGGTGGCCTCGGCTAGAAAGGGGCGGAGCCGGGAACCGGCGCGGGAGGGACGGGACGAGAAGTGGCGATGCGGGTGCTGGCCGGTGTGGCGCTCCTGGTGGTGGCCGTGGCCGGTCCGACGGCCGAGGGGGCCGCCGGACCGGTGGCCCGGACCTGGCGGGTCGGGCCGCACGGGCAGTACGCAGGAGTCCAGGCCGCCGCCGACCGGGCCCGCCCGGGTGACACGGTCGCGATCGAGGCCGGCACCTACCCGGGCGGGCTGACCGTCCGCCGCGACGGCGCCCCGGGCCGCCCGATCCGGTTCACCGGCACCGGCGGCACCGCGGTGCTGACCGGCGCCGGCGGCCTGGCCGTGGGCGGGCACAGCTGGCTGGAGTTCACCGACGTGACCGTGGCCGGCTCGACCGGGTTCGCCGTGTACGCCGAAGGCGGGCACGACCTCGTGTTCGACCGCTTCGGCGTCGACGGCTCCCGTGACGGAGGGCTCGTGCTGGTCGGGACCCGGCGGGTGCGCGTCGCGCACTGCGATATCCGCGGCACCAACTCCCGCGGCACCTCGGCCGACCACGAGGCGCTGAGCATCGCCTCGGGCTCGTCGGACGTCGAGGTGTCCGGCTGCCGCGTGCACGACAACGGCGAGGAAGGCATCGACGTCAAGTACGACGACGCCGCCCGCGTGAAGATCCACCACAACGTCGTCACCGGCAACCGGGGCCCGGACATCTACGTCGACTCTTCGTCCACTGTGGACGTCTATGCCAACGTGGTCCGCGGGACCCGCGAGGCCACCAAGGCCGGGATCGGGCTCGCCGTCGAGGACTACTCGGAAACCAGGCTGCTCTCGGACATCCGGGTCTTCGACAACCTGTCCACCGGCAACGCGCAAGCCGGGCTGAGCCTGTGGGTCGAGTCGACCGGGACCATGCGGAACCTGGAGATCGTCAACAACACCTTCGCCGGCAACGCCCGCGGTTCCCTGCTGATCGACGCCGACCGGTTCGCCGGGAGAAACACCCTGCGCAACAACGTGTTCGGCGACGGGCCGGTCGAGGGCGGGCCGTTCGCCGCCGACCACAACTTCACCGGGGACCCGGGCTTCGCCGATCCGGTCCGCGACGATTACCACCTCGCGGCGGGTTCGGCCGCGGTGGACGCCGGCAGCCCCGAGCACGCCCCCGCGTTCGACCTCGACGGCGTCGCCCGGCCCGTCGGCGCGGGTTTCGACATCGGCGCCTACGAACGGAGGTGGCCGTGACCACCGAACGCCTCGACCCGCACCGCCGGCGCAGCCTGCGCCACGGCGTGGCCGGGACCGTGCCGGGCACGCTGAGCGCGCTCACCGTCACCGGCGGCGTGGCCGTGCCGCCCTCGCCCGGGAGCCGGGTGACCTTCGGGCGCAACCGGCTGGAGGTCGACGTCTGCGTCGGCGAGGAGGACGTGCGGATCAGCCGGGTCCACGGGCAGCTCGTGCGCGAACGGGACCGCTGGTGGCTCAGCAACACCGGCCGCTCGCCGATCCGGCTGTCCGACAGCGTCCTGCTGCACCGCGACAGCGAACCGCTGCCGCTGGCCGACGGCTACACCGCGCTGTTCCTGCGCGGCACCCGCGAGCACGTGCTCGAGCTGCTCGTGTCCGACGGCGAGGCGGGCGTCGCCACGCGCCGCCCGACGCACCCGACGGCGCCGCCGAAACGCTGGCGGCTGTCCCCGGAGGAGCACCTCGTGCTGGCGGTGCTCGGGCAGCGTTACCTCGGCTACGACCCCCAGCCGCTGCCGCTGTCCCGGCAGCAGGCGGCCGCCGAGCTCGCCGAACGGCGGCCCCACGAGAACTGGACGGTCAAGCGGGTCGAGCACCTCGTTTCCCGGGTCCGGCAACGGCTTTCCGACGCCGGCGTGCACGGGCTGCGGCGCGAGGAGGTGGGGGAGCCGGTGGGGCTGACCCTGACCGTGAACCTGCTTCGCGAGCTGGTGCTCTCGACGACGCTGGTGCCGATGGACCTGGAATGGCTCGAACTCCCCGAACCACCGCTGTTCCCGGGATGACGGCGGCGGGAGTTCCCCGGCTTCGCGACGGCCGGCACCGCCTTGCGGCCGGCGTCGTGGTGTCAGCCGGGACCGGCGGGGCGGGCGTGCCCACCACCCCCGGCTTCCTCAACACCCGGCCCCCGTCGCCGAGAGGGGACCGGCCGCGGAGACCGTGGTGCGGCCTGCGCCGGGTGTTCCAGGCCCCGCGCGTCACGTACCTCCGAGCACTGGGTCCGGCGCCGGCCGCGCTGAACCATGTTCGGCCCGGCGGAAATATCCCGGCGTGTGCCAGCGCACCACGCCCACCACGGCGGCGGAGTTTCTCACCCGCCCCGCTGATCGGTCCGCCCGGCCTGGCCGAGGAGGTAACCGGTGCCGCGGACCGTGTGGATCACCCGTGGTTCGCCGAGCTTGCCCCGCAGCTGGGCGATCAGGACGTCCAGGACGTTGGTGGCCGGGGGAACGAGCTCGTCCCAGGCGGCGGCCAGCAGGTCGGCGCGGCGGACCGGTTCGCCCGGGGTGGCGAGCAGGCGGCGCAGCACGGCGAACTCCTTGCCGGTCAACGTGAGCAGAACGCCGCCGCGGCGGGCTTCGTGACGGCCGGTGTCCAGCTCGAGGTCGGAGAACCGGAGGACGGGGGCCGGGCCGGTGCCGCTGCGCCGGCACAGGCTCCGCACCCTGGCCAGGAACTCGGCCATCGCGAACGGCTTGACCAGGTAGTCGTCGCCCCAGGTCAGTCCGGCGATGCGGTCGTCCACGGTGTCCCGCGCGGTGAGGAACAGGACCGGCACGTCCCAGCCGCTCCGGCGGCGGCCCGCCACGTAGGCCAGCGAATCGCCGGCGGGCAGCATCCGGTCGAACACCGCGCAGTCGTAGGCGTTCACGCTCACCGCTTCGTCGGCGTCCGGCAGGTCCGCGACGACGTCCACCGCGAACCCGGCCCCCCGCAGGGATGCCTCCACGGCCACCCGGAGATCCTCGTCGTCTTCGGTGACCAGCACACGCATGGGCGAAGCGTAGCGTGACCGGCCGTTCAGCTCACGTCGACGAGCCAACCGCGATCGGCCGCCTTCACGCCGGCCTGGAACCGGCTTCGCGCGCCGAGCCGGTCCATGATGCCGGAGACCATCCGGCGCACCGTGCGGACCGAGATGCCCAGCCGCACCGCCGCCGACTCGTCGGTGTAGCCGGCGGTGAGCAGCGCGAGCAGCTGCCGTTCCCGATCGCTCAGGCCGTTGTCGATGCTCATGGCTCAGGCGACCTTCCCGGGTTCGCGCTGCCGGATGGTCCACAGTGGATGGACCGGGCGCGTGGCGGCTTCGCGCAGCGCACCCGGAAGGCCGTGGCAGCGCCGCACGGCCTCGGCGACGGCCGGCTCGTCCGCGACCGCACCGCGTTCTCCGGCCGCCGCGCGGAACAGCGCCGCGGCCTCGGCCGGGGACAGCGGCCCGAGCCGCACGCGGACGGCGCCGTCGACGTGCAGGCTCCCGGCCCGGCCGGTGATCAGCGCCGCGCTCGAGCCGGTCGCGGGCAGCAGCGGCTCGACCTGCGCGGGATCCGCGACGTCGTCGAAGACCAGCAGCACCCGCCGGAACGCGAGTTCGGAGCGCCACAGCGCGGCCCGTTCGTCCACATCGGACGGGACGAGGGCGGGCGGGATGCCGATGCCGTGCAGCAGCCTGGCCAGTACCGTCGCGGTCGGCACCGGTGTGCCTGCCGCACGCAGGTGGACGTAGAACTGGCCGTCGGGGAACCGCGCGGCCAGCCGGTGTGCCGCGTGCACCGCGAGGGCCGTTTTGCCGGCCCCGGCCGGGCCGGTCACGACGGCGACGCGCGGGGTGCCGGTGCACGCGGCGGCCAGGAGCTCGAGCTCGCGGCCGCGGCCGCTGAACAACGGCGTGTCGCGGGGCAGCTCGCGCCGGGGCGGCCGCTCGGCGGGCCGTGCGCCGCTGTGCATCGCCCGGAACGCCTCCGCCAGCTCCGGCCCCGGCCGTACTCCCAGCTCGGCGGCCAGGATGCGGCGTGCCTCGTGGTACGCGGCGAGGGCCTGGGCCGGCCGCCCCAGCACGTGCCACGCCCGGACCAGCCGCGCCCACGCGTCTTCTCGCAGCGGGTCGTCCGAAGTGAGGGAACGCAGTGTCGTGACGGCGTCGGCCGGGCGGCCGAGCTCCAGCTGCGCCTCGGCGAGGCACGCCCACAGCTCACGGCGCAGGTCGTCGAGCCTCGCCACGGCGTCGCCGAGGTCGAGGCCCAGACCTTCGTACGGTCGCCCGCACCAGCGTCCCAGTGCTTCCGTGGCCAGTTCGAACGCCGTCGCCGCCGCGCCTTCGGCCAGTGCGTGCCGGGCGGCGTCGGCCGCTTCGGCGGCGCACTGGGCGTCGAGCTCGCCGGGGGCGACCCGCAACCGGTAGGCGCCGGGCCTGCTCTCGATGCGCGCGCCGCCGTCGTGGCCGGGCAGCAGCCGCCGCAGCCGCCACAGGTAGGTCTTGAGGTTGGCCTCGGCCGACGCCGGCGCGTCCTGTTCCTGCCAGGTGACTTCGATCAGCCGGTCCACCGCGACCCACGCGTTGGGCTGCACGAGAAGTGCGGCCAGTACCGCGACGGGCTTCCCGCCGAGCCGGCACGCGAGACCGTCGTGGCCACGCACCTCGAGTGGCCCCAGGACCTGGAAGAGCACCATGCTCACACCCCCGCTCAATCTGACTCCCACGATCGCGCCCCGCACATGAGGTTCCGATGACAGCCGCGCGGGTGCTGGTGGTGGAGGACGACGAGGACCTGCGGGTGGCGGTGACCACCGAGCTGGCCGCGTCCGGGCTGCGGGTCGGCCAGGCGGGTGACCTCGCCCGCGCGCACGCCGAGCTGGCGGGCGCGGACTACGACTGCGTGGTCTTCGACCGGATGCTGCCCGACGGCGACTCGATCGGCTACGTCCACCGGCGCCGCCTGGAGGGCTGGGCGGTGCCGGTGCTGTTCCTCACCGCCCGCGACAGCCTCGACGACCGCGTGGCCGGTTTCGAACACGGCGGCGACGACTACCTGGTGAAACCGTTCGCCGTGGCCGAAATGACCGCACGGGTGAACGCGCTGTGCCGCCGTTCCGGCTCGGGGCGGCCGTCCGTGCTGCGCCACGACAACCTGGAAATGGACTGCGCCCGCCGCGAAGTCCGCCGATCCGGGGCGCTGCTCACCTTGAGCGACAAGGAGTTCGCCGTCCTCGAGGTCCTGCTGGCCCGGCCCGGGCAGGCTGTCGGGCGGGACGAACTGATCGAGCACTGCTGGGACAGCCGGACCGATCCGATGTCCAATGTGGTCGACGTCGTGGTCCGGAGGCTGCGCCTGAAGCTGCGCGAACCCGGGCTGATCCACACCGTGCGCGGGCGCGGGTACCGGCTGGCCGCCCGGTGAGGCGGTCGGCGACCGACCGGCTGCGCCGCCTGCGCCGGCTGCTCACCTGGCTGTTCACCGGGCTCAACGCGGCAGGCCTCATCGTGTTCGCCTGGCTCGCGGTCCAGGCCGACACGCAGCAGCGCGAGGTACGCCTGGACGGCCGGACCAGCCGGGTCACCGCGGCGGTCACCCGGCTGGTCAAGGAGGGCGACGAGGTCGTCACCGGGCTGGTCGGCCAGGACCCGGTGAACAACCAGTGCCCCCAGTTCGTGGTCCTGCCCGTCGACGCGGGCCGGTTCACGGACTTCACCAGCGCGCGGACGTGCGTCCCGATGGACTCCGCCAAGCTGCGTGCCTGGGCCAACCAGGCGGTCCGCAGCGAAGCCGTCCTCACCGGCTACGGCAGCGGCACCGGCGGGGAGCTGGTGAGGATCGGCGCGGAACCCTTCCGCAACACCGCCGGCCAGTACGCGGGCGCGGTGGTTGTCGTCGCCGACGCCCGGGGCGAGGAGGCGGACCACGACCGGCTGGTGCTGTTCGTCGTCGGCGGTTGCGTGCTGCTCGTCGCGGTGCTGGCGGTCGCGGGGCACGTCCTGTCCGGGCGCGCGATCCGGCCCGCGACGGCCGCACTGGAACAGCAGGAGGTCCTGCTCGCGGAAACCGCGCACGACCTGCGCACGCCGGTGGCGGCGTTGCGCGCGCTGGCCGAAACGGCCTTGCGGAACCCCGCGGACCGCGCCGACCTGCTGCCGCGCACGGTCCGGCTCGCCGGGCGGATGGGGAGCATCATCGACGGCCTGCTCGTGCGGGCCCGGCTCGCGGCGGGTGTCGAGTCACTGGCCATCCAGCCGGTCTGGCTCGACCAGCTGGTCACCGGCGTGGTCGACGAGACGCCGAAGGAAGAGGCCCAGGTGACGGTGACCGCGGCCCCGACGAAGGTGCTCGCGGACCCCGCCCTGGTCCAGCGGGCCATCGGGAACCTGCTGGACAACGCGATGCGCCACGGGCGGCGGCCCGGAGCCGAGGCGATCGTGCACATCACCGTGGCGGGCGGCCGGGTGACGGTGGCCGACCACGGGCCCGGCATCGACGCGGCGGTCGCCGAGGAGACGTTCGACCGGTTCACCAGCGGTGCCGGGTCGAGCGGGCTCGGGCTGTCCATCGTCCGGTGGGTCGCCCAGGCGCACGGCGGTGTCCTGCGGGTCTACAACGCCGAAGAGGGCGGCGCGATCTTCGAACTGAGTTTGCCGGAGGCATGAATGTCACGTTCGGTACGCACCCGAGCAGGGAATGTATTCGAAAGGGCCGGTTCGTGTACCGGGCTCTTCTACGATCGGCGGGTGGGTAAGAGGGGACTGCGCCGGCTGCCGATGACCGCGCTCGTCAGCGTCTGCGCGGTGCTCGCCGGGGTGGCCCTGTCCGGGGGCGCTTCGCCGTTGCCCGGGCTGGAGCTCTCGCAGGCCGGGCACTGGATCGCCAGCCCGGCGCTCAACCTGGTGCTGTTCGTCAACGGTTCCGCCAAGAGCGTGGACGCCCAGGTGCCCGTCGCCGGCCTCGAACCGGGCAGCCAGGTGGTGCAGGGACCGACGAGCGGGTACGTGATCGGCAAGTCCGCCATCGTCGAATTCGGCAAGTCGACCCTGTCGGTGGACCGCACGCTCACCCCGCCCTCGGGCGAGCGGCCCGCGATCGTGGAAGCCGCCGGCGGCCCGTACCTGGTGTACCGGGAAGCGGGCCGGGTGGTCCGGCTCGGCAGCGGGCTCACCACGCTGCCCGCGGGCGGTCCGCTCGGGGCCCCGGTGGCCACCCCGGACGGCACGCTCTGGCTGAACCGCCTCGACTCCGGCGCGCTGTGCCGGCTGGCGAAGGACTCGGACACGGTGGCCTGCCGGGACAACCTCGGCGCGGGCCACACGGGCGGGCTCAGCACCGTCGGCGACCGCGCGGTGTTCGTCGACACGACAACCGACACGATCCGGCAGGTGTCCGGGGACAAACCCGGTGCACCGGTGGCGATCGGGACGGACCTTTCGCCCGCGGCGCAGATCGCCCCCGCCGACGCCGACGGCCGGATCGCCGTGCTGGAGCAGGAGAAGCGGCAGCTGTACCTGCTCGACGCCGGCGTGCCCGACGCGGGGCGCCCGCCCGCGCAGCCGATCGAGGTCGGCCTGGCCGACGGCGTCTATTCGAACCCGACGGCGAGTGCGTCCTCGGTCGTGCTCCTCGATCTGACCCGCCACAAGGTGCTCACCTACGCGCCGGACGGCAACCCGCGCCAGACCACGGCGATCCCGCCGGAATCGGGCACCCCGCAGCTGGTGCGTGGCGACGACAAGCGCGTCTACGTGGACGGCGGGGAAGGCAAGCACGTCCTGGTCGTCGACCCGGACGGCCAGGTCAGCCAGGTGCCGGTCGCCGCCGACAAGGCGCCGGCCCCGGCCACCTCACCGCCGCAGCCGCCGCCGACCCCGCAGCCACCGGCTCAGCAACCGCCGAAGGCCCAGCCCGACGTGCGGGCGGACGGCCCGAAGCAGCCTCCGCCGGTGCGGAAGACCGCTCCTCCGGTGACGCAGCAGCAGAAACCCATCCCGCCGAGCCCGCCGGGGATCCCGGCCCGGCTCAGCGCGCGGTTGCAGGGCAGCGATGCGCACGTGACCTGGGGCGCGGCAGCCGACAACCGGGCCGCGGTCACGGCGTACCACGTGACGTGGAAGCCGGCGTCCGGCGCCGGAGCGGGATCCGCCGAGCTGGGCGGCACCGCTCGGTCCACGGTGATCCCCGGGCTGCGCGCGGGGATCACGTACACGGTCACCGTGGTCGCGGAGAACAGTGCCGGGCGCGGGACCCCGGCGACGGCGAAGGTGACCGGCCCGGCGATCCCGAAGCCGACGATCACCGTGACCCGGGGGAAGACCGGGACCTACGAGCCGGAACCGGAAGAGTGTTCGGCACCGGACTGCGCCAAGATGCACGTCGTGGTGCGCGGGTTCGCGCCCAACACCGAGTTCCACTTCACGCCGCACTGCGGTTGCGAGTACTCGAACGGGGGCCGCTCGTACACCACCGATGCGAACGGTGCCGTCACGTTCGAGGCGTTCGACTTCGGTGCGGTCGGCAAGCAGGCCTGGGTGACCTCGGACAACGGCGTCTCGTCCGCCAAGTACACCTGGCCGCCGGGCTGAGCTGAACCCTTACTGCGTGCAGCGTGCGTCGCGGATGCCCTGCGGTGCGCTTTGGACCGTCGTCACGCCGTCGGTGCCCTGGATGACGAAGCAGTACTTCAGGGACGGCTCCACGTTCACGCGGTGACTCGTCGCGCGCCGCACGTACTCGGTGTGGTTCGGCTTGCCCTCCGGGGCGACGACGACGGCGTAGTCGAGGCCGGGCGTGCCGCTGCGCCAGCTGAGGTCCACAAAGGTGTCGTGGTCGGCGGGCGTCGCGAGGTCGACCTGGGCGGTCACCGGCGACGGCGCCGGCCGGGACGGCGTGGGCACCGGCGCCGGGGGCACGCTCAGTTCCTCCGGCCGGTTCGTCAGGACGAACGCCGCGGCGACGGCGAGCGCGGCCGCGCCGGCGACGGCCGCGACGGTCAGCGCGGTGCGGTGCCTGCGAGGCTTGCCGGTCGTGGGTCCGTACTCGGCCACCAGCTCGCCGAGCGGTCGCGGCCGAGGCGGGAGCGCGGTTCCGGAAGTGGTCGGTGCGGGGTGGGTTCCGGGGACGGCGGGGCCGGTCATCGCGCCGAGCCGGGTGACGACGAGGGCGGCGTCGATCGGCCGCGCGTCCGGGTTGCCGGTGAGCAGTGACGACACCAGGTGGGCGAGCCCGGCGGGCAGATCGGGCCGGTCCGGCGGCGGAACGTCGCCGCTGAGGACCCGGAGGGTCACCGCGTCCGCGGGCTCGCCGGGGTGGCCCTGGTGCGGAGACCGCCCCGACAGCGCGAGGTACAGGACAGCGCCGAGGCCGTACAGGTCGGTGCGTTCGTCGATGGTGCCGTCGCGCACGGTTTCGGGAGCGAGGTATTCGACGCCGTGTTCGAGGTCGCGGGGGAAGGCCTGGCGCAGGGTCAGGCCGAAGTCGGCCAGCACCGGGGCGCCGGATGACCGGAAGAGCACGTTGCCCGGCGTGACGCCGCCGTGGACGAGCCCGGTTTGGTGCGCCTCGGCGAGTGTCGAGGCGAGGGCTTCGCCGAGCGCCAGGGTGTCGGTGATCGACAGCGGCCCGAACGCGGCGACCAGTTCCGTCAACGACTGCGCGCACAGTTCCATCCGGATCCCGCAGCGGCCGTCGGTGAGTTCCCAGACCTCGTCCGGCACGAGCGCGGTCCCCAGCTCGCGCAGTTCGGCGAGCGCGGCCAGTTCCTTGTCGAGCTCGTTGCGGGTCCGGCGATCCAGCTTGCCCGGGTACACCTTGAGCGCGAACGCCTCGCCGGTCGTGGCGTGCACCCCCGCCAGCACCCGGGCGACCGGGCCCTCGCCGAGAGGCACCAGATCGCCGTGTTCCGTGTCCGCCATGGCTTGCTCGCCCTCGCGCTCGTGCCGATGCCCGGCGTCGCGCGGGCGTGCACTTCCCATTCTAGGAATGCCGCCCCCGCGGCGCGCCCCGCGTGGCAGGTTGTGGCCATCGGCGCTTCACCACGGCGGACTTCGGCCGCGAATGTATCGCCGGTGTATTCGTGCTGGACCTCCTCGGGTGATCGTTGCGGCGTGGCGGCGACCGGTCGCCGATGACCAGCGAGGTGAGGAAATGAAGCGGAATCTCAAGCGGGCGGCGGTTTACGGGGTGGCGGGTCTCGCCACCGCGGCGATCGGGGCGTCGACGGCGAGCGCACTCGCCGAAGACGGCCAGGAAAACCACGACGTGAAGCCTGCCCAGGCCGCGCCTCAGGCGGCTCCGGTTCCGGTTCCGCCCGCCGCCGCCGCTCCGCCGGCCAAGATCGCCAAGCCGCAGCACCCGGTCGACGAGCCGAAGAAGCCGGAACCGCGGCACGTGGTGCCCGCGGCGCCGCACCGTCCGGCCGTCGCGGTGGCGCGACCGGTCCTGCCGAAGCAGCCGCCCGCGAAACACGCCAAGTCGTCGTCGCGGCCCCGCTCGTCGGCGGTGCAGAAGAAGGTCGACGCGGCGAGCACGCGGTACGTCGTGCGGGCCGCGGTCCAGGACGCCACGCCGGTCGTCGTGAAGCAGGAGGTCCGGCGGACCGTCGCGACGACCGATCAGGGTCTCGACGAAGCCGTCAAGGCGGTCGGCGCCGCGCACCAGGCCGTTCAGGACGCGGAGAAGAACTTCGACGAGGCGGGCAAGGCGCTGACCAAGGCGAAGGACACGCTCGGCAAGGCGAAGACGGATCTCAAGAAGATCCGCGACGGCCTCAAGACCAAGAAGGGCCCGTGCGACGACGCGCCCGTGCGGAAGACCGACCACGAGAAGCGGACGCACGGCAAGCACGGCACGGTGGTCTCGAAGACCGCGTCCGCCTCGTCCGGCGGCGTGTCTTCGACGTCGACCGCGACGTCGACCAACGGCACCGTCTCCGCGACGGCGTGGTGACGCCGTGAGCACGGCATTGGCCGAGGATCCGGCGCTGGACGACGCTTACTACATCGTGATTCCGGACCACGTGTGGTTCGGGCAGGAGGCGCCCGTCGAGCCGCGGGAACGCGACGAGGAGGATTCCGAGACGTATTACCTGCCACCGCTCGAGGCGAGGACACCGCTCAGCCTCGGCGCGGTCACGGGAATCGGTGGTGTCTCGGGCTCCGTGGTGTTCGGCGTGGTCGCCGGCGCGCTCGCCACGTCGCCGGTCGGTCTGGTCATCGGCGTCACCGCGGGAATTTTCGGCGGCCTGATGGGCAGTTCGCTGGCCGAGGAGCTCCACGACCGGTCGAGGGGGAGGGAATGAACCGGGTGCTGTCGCCGTGCCCTGCGCTGCCGGGAGAACCGGCCGCCGGCGAGGTGCTCGGTCCGGGGATCGATCTGCGCCGCGCGGTGCTGTACTCGCTTTCGGGTGGTTTTCTGGCCGTGGCCTTCGGCGTGTTCGGCTGCGAAGCGGCACAGGCTGCGCCGATGCCGGTGGACAGCGATGGGGTGTCGCACGCGCGGACGGAGGGTGTCGCGCGACCACCGGCCGGCACCGGGAGCGGGAAAACGGAAACCGCCAAGAACACCAAGAGCAAGTCGGCTCCGGGTGGCGGCGACAGCGGCAAGCAGCAGAAGGCGACGCCGAGTGGCGACTCCGGCGACCAGAACAAGAGCTCGAAGAACAAGGGCCAGGATTCGGATTCCTCGAAGGCTCGGGAGGCGGCCGCGAAGGCGGCGCAGCCGAAGTCGCAGGGTTCGGGGGAGAGCGCGAAGCAGAGAGCGGAAGATCGGCAGGCGCAGGTCTCGGCAAAGGCCAGTGCCAAGGCAACCGCAGTGGGGCAGCCGAAGAGCCTCCGCGAGCAGATCGGCGCGGCGATGGAGGAGGCGGATGAGTTCATCGATTCGGGGTTGCGGAGTTCGCGGCAGCTGGCGCAGAAGCAGATCGACGAAGAGAAGAACGATCCGAACAAGGCTCCCGATGTGGGCACGACGGCCCGGAGGCTGGCCGCCGGCGCTTACGCGGCAGTGCACGACAACGTGACTTCGACCGCGGAACTCCTCAATACGCTCGAAAAGTCCGCTCAGGGCGACGAAAAGGCGTCGCGCAAGGTCGAGCAGACCGCCGGTGACATCGCGGGTGGGGTGGCGGACACCGTGCACGACCCGAAGGCGGCGGCGAAGAAGGCCGTCGCGGCCGGGGAGCAGGCTTGGGAAGGGTTCAAGGAGGCCCCGGTTTCCGGCATCGGCGAAGTCATCGCGAACGTCGCCGGCGCTCGCAAGATCACCAGATCCGGATCGGCGGGGGACGAGGCGGTGGCCTCCCACGCGGAAGCTCACCCGCCCAAGCACGCCGGGACGCCGGACACCGGCGCGGGACGCACCACGGGCGCCTCCGGCTCGAGCACCCCGGCGACCGGCGGGGGCAAGGCGCGGCCGAGGACCACCGTCGCCCCGACCCCCGCGACGGCCGTGCCCGCGGTCCCCCAAGGGAAACCGAAACCGAAACCGAAATCGAAGGCGAAGGCGAAGGCAACGGGGGCGACGGGGAGCCCGAAGGTCAACCTCAAGCGCACCGAGATCGACGGCACCAAGTACCCGGAATCCGCCCAGCACATCATCGACAACCTGAAGCCCAACGCGAAGGGGAAGTACCGGTACGACGCCACGGTGGACCGGCCGGGAACGAAGGGGCGCCGCAAGGCGTCGCTGCGCGGCGTGCCCCGCAAGCTGTTCAAGGATCGGGACGAGTGGCCACAGGCGGTGTTCAAGGAAGGTGGCAAGGGGGCCAGCGTCCGGCACATCGGTCGTTCGGACAACAGGGGTTCGGGCGCTGCGCTGGGCAATCAGCTGCGCGGCAACAAGGCGGGTGACTACCGGATCGGCGACGGCACCAGGATCCGGGTCTTCGTCAAGCCGCCGACGGCACCTGCGCCCTGACGAGTGAGCCCGACGCCGGCATCGGTCCGGCAGGCCGGCGAACGGTCCTTACGCGGTCCGACGCGAAAGGACCGTTCATCAGCCACGCGTGGCTCAGGACTGCTCCACCGTGGTTTCGAAGCTGAGCCAGCCCAGCAACGCCATGGTGCCGAAGGTCCCGCACAGGCCGGCCTCGTTCGTGCCGGGCTTTTTGCCCGGTTCGCCCAGGCCGTACAGCCCATCTGCCGCAGCAGGTCCATCGATTTCGAGAGCTGGCCCGCGGCCTCCCGGATCTTCGGGAAGTCCTTGCCGGGCATGGCCTTGGCGAGCGTGACCAGGAACCCGTCCACGGTCCGGCGAATCGCGTCGAGCTGCTGCCCGCACGCGGTGTCGGTCGGCGCGCGGTGGCGGAAGCAGGCCGTGCCCATGGTCGCGGACGTCGAGCGAATGCGGTAAAGCCGGAAGATGTCGATCGGACGGGTTTGCACCGGCGTCGTCGAAGGAGCGGCAAGCGGCGCGCGCGACGCGACGGCGTGAGCCGGGGACTCCTCGTCCCCGCATCCGGCCAGCGCCAGGCCGGCGAGCAGAGTCCCCGCGACCGCGCTGCAGATCCTGGTCTTCTTCCCGTTGCTGTGCAAGGACATCTGTGCCCGCCCATCCGACGATCCGGTCGTTGCGCGGTCACCGTCGCACCCGGGACCTGAGGTTTCGATGACAAGCGCGGTGTTCCCCGGGACCGGTCCCGGGCGACCGGGGATACGGTCGGCGGGATCTGCACCTCGGGGAAAGAGGGCTGGTGCGTGAGGTTCGACGAGGTGGGGAGTCACCATGGGTGAGTCGAGGGCCGGAGAGGCCTACGCGCTGATCGCACGGAACATCCAGGGGGTGATCCGCGGTAAGCCGGAGGTGGTCCGGCTCGCCGTCGCCGCGTTGTTCGCCGAGGGGCACCTGCTGATCGAGGACGTACCCGGCCTCGGCAAGACGACGCTCGCCCGGTGCCTGGCGCGCAGCATCGGGGGCAGCTGGAGCCGGATCCAGTTCACGCCGGACCTGCTTCCCGGCGACATCACCGGCGTGACCGTCTACCACCAGAAGGACGAGCGGTTCGCCTTCCACCCCGGTGGGGTGTTTTCGAACATCGTCGTGGCCGACGAAATCAACCGCGGCACGCCGAAAACGCAGTCCGCGCTGCTGGAGGTGATGTCCGAGCGGCGGGTCACCGCCGACGCCGTTTCCCACGACGTCCCGCGGCCCTTCCTCGTCATCGCCACCCAGAACCCGATCGAAATGGAGGGCACCTACCGGCTGCCCGAGGCGCAGCTCGACCGGTTCCTGATGCGCCTGTCCGTCGGTTACCCGGATCTCGACGCCGAGGTCATGGTGATCATGAGCGACTGCGCCGGCGTCTCACCCGACGACCTCCCGGCCGTGGTCGACGTCCCGATGCTGCTCGACGCGATCGCCGAGGTCCGTTCTTCACACCTCGACAGGGCGGTCGTCGAGTACGCCGCACGTCTCGCCGCGGCGACCCGCGAACACGCCGCGGTGCGGTTCGGGGTGAGCCCGCGCGGGAGCATCGCCCTGGTGCGGGCCGCGCAGGCCATGGCCGCGACCGAGGGCCGCGGGTTCGTCACGCCGGACGACCTCAAGGACGTGGCCGTGCCGGTCTTCGCGCACCGGCTGGTGCTCACCGCCGAGGCCGAACTCGGCCTGCTCGGCGCCGCCGACGTCGTGGCCGAGGTCCTGGCCAGGACACCGGCTCCGGCGATGAACCACGCGGGCCGCTGACCATGCGGCTGACCCCGCGCGGTGTCGCCGTCCTCGTGGTGTCCGTGCTGCTGGTCGCGTCGGCGGAGTGGGCGGGGTACCCGCTGTTCCGCGTGCTCGGCGCGACCGGGCTCGGCGCCCTGCTGGCCGCCGTCGCCGTCACCGCCCGCGGCATGCGGGTGGCGGTGTCCCGGGTCGTCTACCCGGACCGCGTCGAGCGAGGCCGTCCCGCCCTGGCGAAGCTGCGGGTCCGCAATCTCGCCGGCCGGCCCCAGCCCGGCTTCGCCGCGTGGGACCACGCCGGCGGGAGTACCCGGACGGTCCAGGTGCGTGCGCTGGCCGAGGGCGCGGAAGCGACGTACCAGTACGAGCTGCCGACCGGTGCCCGCGGGCTGATGGCCGTCGGGCCGCTGACGCTGCAGCGCGGCGATCCCTTCGGGCTCGCCCGCCACCGGCATCCGGCGGGCGAGACCGCGACGCTGTGGGTGTACCCGCGCCGGTACGCGGCGCGCGCCCGGACCGGCGGCTTCCCCCGGCATCACCACGACGGCGCCACCACCGACGACTCGCTGAGAGGCTCGCTCGACCTGCGCGACGTCCGTGAGTACCAGCCCGGCGACGAAGTCCGGCACCTGCACTGGAAGGCGACCGCGCGGACCGGCCGGATGATGGTCCGCGACTACGCCGACCCGGAGCAGCCGCGCTTCACCCTGCTGCTCGACACCCGAGGCGATGCGTTGCCGCCGGCCGTCTTCGAGGAAGCCGTCGATCTCGCGGCGTCACTGCTCGCCGCGTCCGCCACCGCCGGGCACCACAGCAGGCTGGTCACCTCGGGTGGCGTCGACCTCGCGACGTCCGGTGGCCCGCTCGCGGTCAGGCAACTGCTCGACGAGCTGTGCCGGGTGCGTCAGGACTCCGGCGCCGAGCAGGCGCTCGTGCCGGGCGTGCTGTCCGCCGTCCGGCACCAGGGTGGCTGCCTGACGGTCGTGACGTCGGGAGCCGGCACGCTCGGTGGGCTCGCCGGGCTGCGCGCGCGGTACTCGTCGTTTTTCGTCCTGGGCCTGGGTTTCGGCGGTGTCCCGCCGGTGATTCCCGGCGCGCGGGTGCTCAGCGCCGGCAGCGCCGCGGACGCCGTGCGCCGGTGGAACGAGGTGGTGTGATGCCCGGCCGGTTCACCGTGCTGTGCGTACTGCTCGCCGCCGTCGTCGCGGGCCTGTTCTTCGTGCCGGTGTTCGGGGTGGCGGCGTTGCTCGCACCGCTCCTGGTCCCCGCCGTGGTGCTGTTCGGGGTGGCCCGGGTGTGCGCGCGCACCGAGGTGCTCGCCGCGTGGCGCCCGCTCCTGCTCCTCGGGGCCGGACTGCTCGCGGTCGTCGAGACCGTGCTCTTTTCGACGACGGCAGCCGGGCTGCCGACCGGCGAGACGTTCTCCGCGCTGGCGTCCGGGATCACCGGGTCCTGGCGGCTGACCCTGCAGTCGACCTGGCCCGCGCGGCCGTCGCCGGACCAGCTGCTGTTCGTCCCGTTGCTGGCCCTGGCGGCCGGGATGCTCGGAACCGAACTGGTGCTGCGCTCCCGCAAGCCGCTGGTGGCGCTGATCCCGAGTTTCGCGGTGGTCGTCGTGAGCCAGCTCTACGTCGCGCTGTCCGGACTCGCGGCCGTCGCCGCCGGGCTCGGTTACGCGGCTGTCGCGGGAGCGCTGTTCGCCCTGACCCGTCCCGGCGAAGAAAAGCCGGCGGGCCGTGCCCGCCGACGAGCACCGGCGTTCGTGTCCGGGGCGCCGGTGGTGGTCCTCGGGCTGGCGGCGGCGGCCGCGGCCGGGACGCTGCTGCCGGCTCCGGGCCAGGCGTACTCGCTGAAGCAGGACCAGCCGGCACAGGTGAGCGGGCGGGTGGCCGGGCCGCTGGACGACATCGCCGGCCGGCTGCAGCATCCCGACGTGCCGGTGTTCTCCGTCCGCGGCGACGCGCGTCCCGACCGGTGGCCGCTGGTCGTGCTCGACACCTTCGACGGGGTCAACTGGACACCGGGCAGCCACTACCGGCGGCTCGGCGCGGAGCTGCCGCAGAACCCGTTGGTGACCTTGCCCTCCCGGGAACGGACGGCGACGATCCGCCTTCGCGACCTCGGCGGGCCGTGGCTGCCGAGCCAGACCTGGCCCGCCGCCGTCAGCGGAGCCGATCCGCTGGTCGAGGAGGCGCAGGGCTCGCTGTGGCTGCCGCGTCCCACCGGGGAGTACCGGCTGAGCTGGTGGGAACCGCAGGTTCCGGTCGCCGACCTCGCGGCCGCCGCGATCGACCAGCGGGCACCGGGTGGGCTCGGCGCGATCGGCGAGCCACCCGCGGAAGCCGAGGCGATGGCGCGGGCCGCCGTCGGCGGCTTGCGTCCCAGCTTCCAGGCGGCGCTCACGCTGGAACGGTTCTTCCGCGAGGGCTACCACACGGCGGCGGGCACCGGCCTGCCGAGCGGCCACGGCTGGCCGCAGCTGCGGAAATTCCTGTTCGAGACCCGGCGTGGGACGAGTGAGCAGTTCGCGGCGGCGTACGTCGCGCTCGCCCGCATCGTCGGCATCCCGGCCCGCTTGGTCGTCGGCTTCCGCAGCCCGGCCGGCTCGGACGCCGACGGGGGCTACACCGTCCGCAACGGCGATGTCCTGGCGTGGCCCGAGGTGGCGGTCGCCGGTGCCGGCTGGGTGCCGCTGGATCCGACCGGGACCACCCGCCTCGGTGGTGCCGGTGGCCCCGCCGGTCTCTCGGAGGTCACCGCGCAGGCTCGTGCACAGCTGCCTCCGGCGACGCAGCAGCACGACGCGCCGGTCGCGCCGGTCAAGGGCGCCGGCGACCCGGGTGGGGCGGACACAGGTGGCCGGTCGTTCCCGGTGCTCTGGGTCCTCGCCGGGCCGGCGGCACTGCTGCCGGCCTGGCTCGTGGGGGTTCCGCTGGCCAAGTCCCTCCGTTCGTGGCGGCGACGGCGCAGGGCGGGTGCCGGCGCGGTGCTCGGCGCCTGGCTCGAGGCCCGCGACCGCCTCCGCGACCACGGTGTCCCGTGGACGGCCGGGATGACGGCTCGCGACCTGGCGGCGGCCGCCGGGGGCATCGGCAGTCCCTCCATAGTGGACGGTCTGCGCGCACTGGGTGTCACCGTGGACCAGGTCCTGTGGTCCGGCCGAACCCCCGGCGCGCAGGAGGGTCCTCGGGCCTGGGCTGCGGTCCGCACCGTCCGGCGCGGCCTGGCCGGTCGCGGCCTGTGGCTCCGCCTGCGCGCAGCTCTCGACCCCCGCACCCTCCGCGGATGAGCCAGGCGGACAGTGCCGGTCACGTTGCCGATGTACCGGGAATGAACCGCGTGTGTACCGCCTCGGCGCAGACTCTTCCTCCACCAGTGATGGGAGGTAAGTGTGCGAGAAGTCGAGACGGGGCTGGGCCGTGCGGTCCTGTACACCCTTTCCGGAGGCTTTGTGTCGGTGGCCTTCGGAGTGCTCGGTGCCACGGCCGCGCAGGCGAAGCCGATTCCGGACAACGGCGGCGGCGGTGGTGGTGATCCGGTGTCCGCGATGAAGATCGCGGGCAACGTTCCGGGGATGGGTGTGCTCAAGGGAGCGGCGGAGGCCGTGGAGAAGGTGGCCAAGAGCACCGGTGGTTCGAAATCCGAGGGAGCGGCTCAAAAGCCTTCGCCGGACAGTGGTTCTCGTTCGCGCGAGGTGGCGAGCGAGAAGGAGCGGCACGACTTCGCGCAGGAGTCGAAGCGGGTCTCGAAGGGTGATGATTCCGGACCGGACAAGGAGAACTCGAAGAAGACCGGCCGTGATTCGGATGATCGCGAGTCGTCTTCGGGCCGGGACCGGGAAGCCACGCAGAAGGTGCTGAGGACTGTGGGCCTGCTCCCGGGAACGGGCGCGGTCAAAGTCCTGAACGACGCGAACGAGAAGGTGGAGAATGCGAAGCGGTCGCGCGAAGAGGACCGGAACACGCATCGCCCAGGGCTCGCGGAAGTCGACAAGCCGTCGAACGGGAGGGCGTCCCGTGCGGCCGATCGGAACGACGAACAGCGGTCCAAGGCCCGCGAGGTGGCGCCTCTGAAGCTGTCGGACGTGCCGGTGGTCGGTGGGTACGGGAGGCTTGCTGATTCGGTGAAGGACGCGGTAGGGAGGGCTGGACGTGAGCGGGGTCAGGCCCGCGAGGCGGCGCCTCTGAAGCTGTCGGACGTGCCGGTGGTCGGTGGGTACGGGAGGCTTGCTGATTCGGTGAAGGACGCGGTAGGGAGGGCTGGACGTGAGCGGGGTCAGGCCCGCGAGGCGGCGCCTCTGAAGCTGTCGGACGTGCCGGTGGTCGGTGGGTACGGGAGGCTTGCTGATTCGGTGAAGGACGCGGTAGGGAGGGCTGGACGTGAGCGGGGTCAGGCCCGCGAGGCGGCGCCTCTGAAGCTGTCGGACGTGCCGGTGGTCGGTGGGTACGGGAAGCTTGCTGATTCCGTGAAGAACGCGGTCGCGAAGGCGGGACGTGAGCGGGGTCAGGCAACGACCGCGGCGCCTCTGGCGTACTTGGATCTGCCGATCGTCGGGGGCTACGCGAAGCTGGCCGACACCGCGAAGAAGCTCGAGACGCAGGCGAATGTGCGCCGCGCCGCGGGCGCTGTGCCGGTGGCCGGGGCCATGCTGAAGGTCGCGGACGCGGCCAATGCGCCTCGTGCCCGAGCGGACCGGCCGCAAGGGGTGACAGGTCAAGCGACGAACGCCGCGTTGGTCGGCAAGGGTTCCGCACCGGCGCAGTGGGACGACGATGGTCCGCTCGTCCACTGGTTCTGGTGTCCCACCCGGGACTGCGACCGCGCGATGAAGTATCTCTTCGGCAGGAGCCCGCGGCTGGTCGAAGAACCGGCGGGAGGTGAAGGCAGAATCATCGGACCGGAAGGCGACGTTCTCGGTGGCGCCGAAGGTGGTTACTACGTCCGCAGGTCGAAGGTCGTTACTCCTGACGGTCACGACCTCGGCGAGATCACCGTCGGTGCGGACGGCAAGGCGCTGGCCACGCGTACGCCCGACGGCGGGATCAACCTCACCGCCGAGGGCTTCGCCGGCATCCGCTCCACCGGGGCCGAGGTCTCGACCCCCACGGGGCCCGTCAGCGTCTCCGGTGTGCCGGTGGGGAATTTCGGGTTCGCCGGTCACGCGGAATTGGAGGCCACCCCGACGAAAGGGGTGAAGGCCGGCGGTGGAATCGGTGCGGAGGCGAAAATCCAGGCTCCCGAATTCGGGGTCGATCTGTGGCCGCTCAGGGTCAAGATCCAGCCGGAGGGACGAATCGGCGTCGGTGTGGAAGCGGAAGGCGGCCTCGTCCGGGAGGAGGACGGCAAGTGGCACATGAAGGGTAAGGCCGGATTTTCCTCGGCTCTCGGCACGGGGTTGGGCTTGGACATCTCGATGGCGGACTGACCCGATCCGACGGGTGAGCCTTGCGTGTACGCGATCCCTCCACAGATGCGGCCCGGCCGGATGTTGTTCCGGCCGGGCCGCAGGTGCTAGACAGACAGCTGCCCGGTGTCGCGACGACGCGATGCCCCGAGCGAGCGGAGTGTCTGGTGGCCAACCGTGCTTTGCGCTCATCCACCGTGGTGGCGGCCCTGACCGCGCCGCTCCTCCTGCTGGGGACCGCGACCGCCGTGGCCGCTCCACCAGGGCGGCAGCTGACGATCGAGACGGTGTCGAACCCGCGGCCCGCGCTCGTCAGCGGGGGACAGGTCCTGGTCAAGGTCGTCCCGCCGCAGCGAACCCAGGGACGGGTGAGCGTCAGCGCCAACGGCCACGACGTGACCTCGAGTTTCCGCGCCCAGCCCGACGGCAGCCTGCTCGGCCTGGTCACCGGCCTGCGTGACGGCGCCAACGACCTGAGCGCCAGGACGAGCCCGGGGCAGCGGGCGAACCTGCGCGTCACCAACCACCCGATCACCGGGCCGGTCTTCTCCGGCTCGCAGCAGCGCCCGTTCTACTGCGAGACCCAGGCGTTCGGCCTGCCCGCGGCGTCCCAGCCGCTCTGCAGCGCGCCGACCCAGGTGAGCTACCAGTACCGGACCACCGCCGGGGCGTTCGCGCCGCTGGCGGACCCGGCGACCCGGCCCGCGGACCTCGCGACGGCGACGGTCGACGGGCACGCGGTGCCCTACGTGGTCCGCGTCGAGCGCGGCACGATCGACCGCGCGGTCTACGAGATGGCGGCCCTCTACGACGGCGCGCCGTCACCCGTCGCGCCGGACGCCGGCTGGAACGGGAAGCTGGTCTACACCTTCGGCGGCGGCTGCAACGCGGGCTACCACCAGGGCAATTCGACCGGCGGGGTCGTCAACGACCTGTTCCTGGCCCGGGGCTACGCGGTGACGTCGTCGAGCCTGAACGTGCTCGACAACAACTGCAGCCCGATCATCTCGGCCGAGGCGGCGATGATGGTCAAGGAACACTTCGTCGAGACCTACGGCCCGGTCGCCCACACCATCGGCTGGGGCGGCTCGGGCGGGGCGATCCAGCAGTACGACATCGCCGAGAACTACCCCGGCATCGTCGACGGCATCATCCCCGGCGTCTCGTTCCCGGACCCGCTGAGCACGGGCGGCCCGGTGTCGGACTGCCGCCTGCTCGAGCGGTACTTCGCCGGGCCTGGGTCGTCGTTCACCGCGGCGCAGAAGCAGGCCGTCGCGGGCTTCGCCAGCTACGACACCTGCGTCTCCTGGGACAAGACCTTCGCCAGCCGCGCCACCGCGACCGGCAGCTGCAACGCGGCCATCCCGGTCGCGGCGCGGTGGGATCCGGTCACCAACCCGGGCGGGGTGAAGTGCAACTCGAACGAGCAGCTGGTCAACCAGATCGGGCGGGACCCGAAGACCGGGTTCGTGCGCAGCCCGCTGGACTCCACCGGTGTGCAGTACGGCTTGGCCGCGCTGAAGGCCGGGACGATCACCGCGGCGCAGTTCGCCGACCTCAACGCGAGCATCGGCGGCCTCGACCACACCGGAGCGCCGGTGGCGCAGCGGATCGCGGCCGATCCGAAGGCGCTCAACACGGTGTACGCCGACGACCTGGTGAACTCGGCGTCGCAGGGCTTGCGGGAAACGCCGATCATCGACCAGCGGACCGATCTCGACCTCGCCGGGTTCGGCAACGACATTCACACCACCGAGTGGTCTTATGTGATGCGGCAACGGCTTCTGCGGGCCAACGGCACCGCGGGCAACCAGGTCATCATCGAAAACCACCCCACCGCAGCCGAAGCGGCGGCCGCCAGCGTCTACGAGCTCGACGCGATGGACCGCTGGCTGACCGCGATCGACGCCGACGGTTCGCATCGCAGCCTTCAGCAGAAGGTGCTGGCGAACCGGCCGGGCGATCTCGGCGACGGTTGCTACCTCTCCGCGGCGTCGCGGATCACCGAGAAGCTGACGTACCCGGCGAGCGGCCAGTGCGGCGCGCAGTACCCGGTGGCGGCCAACACCCGGATGGTCGCGGGGGAGGGCCTGTCCCTGGACGTGCTGAAGTGCCGGCTGAAGCCGCTGGACTTCCGCGACTACCCGGTCACCTTCACCGCGGCGGACCGGCAGCGGCTGCGGGCGGCGTTCCCCGGCGGCGTGTGCGACTACAGCCGTCCGGGCGTCGGGCAGCGTCCCCCGCTCGGGACCTGGCTGAGCTACGGCGACGAACGGACCGGCACCACCCCGCCGACGAAGGTGTGGTGACGGACTCTTGAGCGGCCTGGCACCGGGCGGCGGCGACCGGGCGGCGGCTCACCGCCCGGCTCCGGCTCGCCGGAGCTGCCCGGGTGCGGTGCCGTGGTGTCGCCGGAAGGCCTTGGCGAAGGCGAACTCCGAGGTGTAGCCGCTCTTTCCCGCGATCACGCGCAGCGGGGCGTCGGTGTCGCGCAGCAGCCGGGCGGCGAGGGTGAGCCGCCACCAGGTCAGGTAGGTGAGCGGTGGCCGGCCGGTCTTCTCGGTGAACCTGCGCGCGAACGGCGCCCGGGACAGCCCGGCCCGCGCGGCGAGGCTCGCCACGGTCCAGGGGTGCGCCGGGTCGCTGTGGATCGCGTGCAGCGCCGCGGTGATCGCGGGGTCCCGCAACGCCGCGGCCCAGCCGGTCCCGGCCGTCGTGGCGTGCTCGTCGAACCAGGCGCGCAGGAGGTACAGCAGCAGCGCGTCCAGCAGGGCCGGGATCAGCGCGTCCGTGCCGAGCCGCGGGTGTTCCAGCTCGGCGCACAGCAGCTCGACCACGGCCCGGAGGTCGTGGTCGAGCCGGTCGGGCAGGTGCACGACTTCGGGCAGGCTCGCCAGCAACGGGTGCACCTGCGCCGGGTCCAGCCGGTACGCGCCGCAGAGCGTCACGGTCTTCGGGCCCGTGCCCGTCTCCGGCCGGTTCGCGTAGCGCTCGGCGAACCCGGGGTCGTCCGGGTCGCAGGCCTGGGTGTCGACCGGCGTCGACGGGCTGTCGGCCAGGGCGTGTCCGTGCCCGTGGGGCAGGAAGACGACGTCGCCGGCGGTCAGCGGCAGCGGCTCCGCGCCCGTCCGGATGAGCCAGCAGGTTCCCTGCAGGACCACCTGGAACCCCGCGGCGCCCGGCACCGGCGCGAACCACTGCCCCCAGGGCGCGTTCCACACCACCCGGGCCGAGCGCGGCTCACCGGTGCGCATCACGGCGAGCACGTCGCTCAGGACATCCACAGTCTCCCCCGCGAGACGATCGGACAAGGAATGAGGACTCCGACGCATGGAGTGTCTCCCCGGCCCGATCATAGGGTGATTTCCATGAAGAGCGCACGGATCCACCGCCACGGCGACCCCTCGGTCATCGAGATCGACGACGTCCCGATGCCGCTCCCCGGCGACGGTGAGGTGCTGGTCGAGGTCGCGGCGACGTCGTTCAACCCGACCGAAACGGCCCTGCGCTCCGGGGCCCTGCGGGCGCTGTTCCCGATCGACCTGCCCTGCACCCTCGGCTGGGACGTCGCGGGAACGGTGGCCGGCCGCCCGGTCATCGGCTGGCTGGAGCGGGGAGCGGCCGCGGAGTACGCCGTCGCGCCTCGCGGACGTCTCGTGCCCGCGCCCACCAGCATCCCGCCGGCCGACGCCGCGGCCATCCCGCTCGCCGGGCTCACCGCGTGGCAGGTGGTCTTCCCGCACGTGTCCGCCGGACAGCGCGTCCTGGTCAACGGCGCGGGCGGCGGGATCGGCGGGTTCGCCGTCCAGTTCGCGAAACGCGCCGGTGCCCACGTCATCGCCACCGCGAGCCCGCGCAGCGTCGACGCCGTCCGGCGACACGGCGCCGACGAGATCATCGACTACACCAGCGAGTCCGTCGCGTCGGCGGTGGAGCCCGTCGACGTGCTGATCCACCTGGTCGGCACCCCACCGCCCTGGACCCCGCCCGTGCGCCGCTCGGGCAAGATCATCTCCGCGGCGGCGCCGGTGACAGCGCCGCCCGGGGTGACGTCGACCCACGTGGTCGTCCGCTACGACCCGGCCCAGCTGACCGAACTGGTGAACCTCGTGAACGCGGGCGCCGTGACGGTCGACGTCACCGAGACGCACACCCTCGACGGGCTTGCCGAGGTGCACCGCAGGAGCGAGGCGGGCGAGATCCGGGGGAAGGTCACGATCCTTTGCCGCTGACGGGAAAAGCTGCGAAATCCCCCGCGACGCGTGGTCGCTGGACGAAGCCCTCGAAACCACGTTGGGCCGCTCGTCCGGCTTCGCCGTTGTCGAGACGCGTGACACGGCTTCCGACGATCCGGACGCGGTGACGATGCACCTCGTCTTCCAGGTGCACGACTTCGGCACCCAAGACGAGTGGTTCCCCCAGGAGCCCGTGACGGCTTGCTACGACGTCGGCTTCACCTTCCGGGGGCTGGTGGAGGAGCCGCGCCGGCGGGACTGTCCCGCCGGCGCGACACCGTTGAACCCGCCGCAAATCCCGCCCTCGGAAGTGCCGGAGGGCTTCGACCCCGCCCTGCAGTCCGTGCTCACCGCGCTCCCCGCGTCCGTGACCGAGGACGTCTTGCTCGCCCGCCTGACGCGCTCGATGCCGACGCGGTCCGTCAACCCGGACAAGGACCTCCCGTGGCAAGCGCCCGAGCAAGACGTTGCCCTGCGCGGGAACGACGTCGGTGTCGCCTACCGGGCGGGCGATCGGTCGACCGGCGGGATCGACTGCCTCCTGGGCTCGCGGGTGCAGGGCGGGACACTGGTGTGGCGGCCCACCTTCGAGCAGGTCCAGCCCGGCGAACTCCCGTGCACGGCGCAGACCGCCCTGGATCGGCAGGGTGTCACGCCGCCGCACTGACCGTCAGGCCACCTGACGGATCGGCAGCACCAGCGCCGCGCCCAGCAGCCCGGCGACGGCGCCGAACACGAAGAGCGCCGCGAAGTTCTGCGGCGCCTCCGGAGTCGCGCCGATCGCGAGGACCGCCGGGGCGAGCGCGGGCACCAGCGAGCTCCTTCGCCGGGTTGGCCGGGTCCGGCACGAGCTGCGTCACGAGCGCGATGTCCACGCTCAGGTACACGCCCTGCCCGAGGCCGACCACGCCGACGGCGACCAGGAACGCCGGGCACGAGTGCGCGACCGCGGCCAGCAGCAGGCCCACGGCGAAGATCAGCGCGGCGGCCACCACGAACGGCTTGCGGCGGCGGACAGCTTCCCCGCGATCGGGGCGAACAGCACAGCCGCCGCCGTCAAGACCAAAGTGGACAGGAAAACCGCGCCGGCGACCCGGTCCGGCGGGAAGTGCAGCACCAGGATGAGGTAGAGGGTGCCGGTGAGGTCGAGGTCGATGTCGGCCCAAAAGGTCTTGGCTGGGTGGTCGCGATCGCTTCCTGGGTGGAGATGTTTGGCGAGTATTCGCTGCGCGGTAAGACGGACCTCCTGCTCCTGTGTCACTTGATCGTCAAGGCTGGAACGCGTCGAATGTTGAGCGTGGTCGCCGTACCTGATACTTGTGGATGCCGCCTTGCTGCGTGCGCGGCTGACCAGCGGTCGACGTATCCCGGGCCGGCGAGGTGGACGGTATTCGGCGGAGGAGTGGAACGGGGCCCGTAGGTATGCGCACACCACCGTGACAACAGTCTGCCGTTGATCTTTGTTGTTCTGTGCGACGCGTTCCAGGGCGTGGAGGCCACCGTGTCGGACGGCGGCCTTGTCGGAACCGAGTTGTTCCACGGCTTTGAGATACAGTTCGGTGAGGCGGCGTTCAGTCGCGTCGTGCTCGGTGAACCACTGACGACGCCCGTTCAGGACGAGCGCGACCACGCCGCCGGCACCTACACCTACGGCCAGCCCGGTCTTGATCAGCTCGATCTGGTTCTTCGGGTCACCGGAGTCGACGAACACGAGTAGCACGGTTACTGCAACGCCCGCGATCACGGCGATCGGAATCACGACCACAGCGATCGCCCACGGCCACGTCCCTCCGCGTTGCCGCCACTGTCGCCTCGCCGCCTCGCGGCTCCTTGCCATCATGCTGACCAAGTCGTTCGGCCTGGTCTCGTCGCTACTGTGACAGTTCACCCGCGGCGAAAGGCCACACCGCCTGGCAAGGGATCAACGCGTGCTTCACCAGTAGTCCGGGCGCACGGCGACGAGCGGGGAACGCCACCCCGCACCCGTCGCCTGACGGTGACAACGCGGCGTCACCCCCGGCGCTCACCCTGCGGCGACGATGCGCCACCGCTGGTTGGTGCTGCTGCTGTCCCCGTACTGGCCGATGTCCGCGCCGTCCGTGGTGCGGCCCATGCTGTCGAGGTACTCGCCCGTTGCGCGGTTCCTGATCCGGACGTTGCCGGCGTCCGTCACCACCGACCACTGCTGGTTGGGGCTGGTGCTGGCCGCGTACTGGCTCAGCGCGGCCCCGTTCGTCGTGCGGCCCGCGCCGTCGAGGTACAGCCCCGTGGTGCGGTTCTTGACGCGCACGTAGTTGCCGTAGTTCTCGACGATCCACTGCTGGTCGTAGCTGCTGTCGCCGCTGGCCTGGCCCACGGTGGAACCGCTCGCGGTGCGGCCCATCCCGTCGACGTACCGGCCGGTGGCGGCGTTGACGATCCGGACGTAGGTGCCGCCGCCGTCGCCGGTTCCCCATGCGTACTTCAGGCGGGTCAAGCCCGTCGGGTTCACCAGTGACAGCTTGATGCCGGAGCCGGTGCCGGTCTTGGTGGTCAGGCTGTACCAGTCGCCGTCGCGCAGGCCCGGCCAGTACACGCTGCCCATGCCGAGGCTGCGGAGCTTGCCGCTGACGCCGCGGAGGTAGTCGGCGAAGTACGAGCCGCTCGGGATGCTGTAGTCGATGGTGTCGTAGTGGACGCCGTTCTTGCTGCCGGGCGCCATCGGGCCGCCCCACTCCGTGGCGATCGTGCGGTCGGCGTACGCCCCGATGTGGTCGGCCCACTCGGTTTCGCTTTCGTAGCCGGCGAAGAACGAGTAGTCGTGCACGGCCAGGAGCGTGCCGTCGAGGCGGGTGTCGCCGCCGACCGCGGAGACGTTCTGCGCGTAGCCGGCGCCGTCGAGGATCACCCGGCCGCGCGGCACGGCGGGGTACCTGGTCAGCCAGTCGTGGTAGAACGTGCCCAGGTCGCCGGTGCCGTACGGCTCGTTGATGACCTCGAAGTAGGCGTTGGGGTTGCTGCCGTACTTCGCGACGACCTTGTCCCACATCTGCTGGAACCCGGCCGTGCTCGCCGGTTTGCCGTTGCTGTACGCCCAGTAGGCGAGGATCACCTTGCCCTTGCCCAACGCCGCGTCGATCGCCCCCGTGTAGGTCGTCCAGTAGCTCGACACGGTGGGCTCGTTGATCGGCATCCGCACCGTGTCGGCGCCGGTCGTGGCGTACAGCCGGCCGATCACCTGATCCGCCGCGGCGGCGGCCGAGGAATACGTGTCCGAGGAACTCAGCCCGGACACGTACAGCACCCCGTTGACGAAGTTGTCCCTCGCGTCGGCCCAGTTGACGCCCTTGAACCCGGCCGTGGACGCCCGGGCCTGGACCGGACCGGCCGTCACCATCGCCCCGGCGAGCACGAACACCGCCAGCACCTTGAACAGCGACCTCATCGGCTCGCCCCTTCCCAGCCTTCGTGCCCCAATACGGGTCCGATTCCTACAGGTAACAGATGAGGCATCGGCATTCCAGAATTGCGAAACAAAACGCTCAGGACCGGTCAGGTTCGATCAGCGACCGCAACGTCCTCGCCTCGCCGGCCAGCACGGCGGGATCGTCGCCGGGGACGAACTCGAGGAGCAGGTCCACCGGAGGGACCAGCGAAAACACTTGCCGCCAAAGGTGTTCGCGGCCGGTGAGGGGCAGCCGCTGCCGGTCCGGCCACCAGGAGAACACGTGGATCGCGCTCAGGTGGTCGAGGACCGTGCGCAGCCCGGCGAGGGCCGGTGCGTCCCCTTCCCCGACCGGCGGCTGCCAGTAGGTCGACAACGCCGGGTGCGCCGCTTCTTCGAGCAGCCGCGCGGTCGAGGCCGCGGTGTCGGTGAGGGTCCCGTCGTGGAACTCGGTGGCGACGCCGATCCCGTGTGCGGCGGCGATGTCCGCCGCCTCGCGCAGGGCGCCGACAACCCGTGACCGGGCGCCGGCCGGGGTGACCGCCGATCCTTCGGTGCCGGCCCAGACCCGGATGCGGGGTGCCCCCAGGGCCGCGGCCGCTTCGGCGATCGTGGTGAAGTCCTCGGGCGCGTCCCGCCCCGCGCGCCAGTAGGAACCGTACGAGGAGACGGCGAGCCCGGCGTCGCGGGTCCGGTCGCGCAACCGGCGCAGGGCGGCGGGATCCTCGGGGGTGGCGTGCCCGTCCGCGCCCCATTCGAGCAGGTGCAGCCCGGCCGCCGCCGCCGCCCGGATCACCCGGCCGGGCGGCAGGGACCGGAAGGTGACCGAGCACAGCCCGGTCCGGGCGATCGCGGCGGGCATCGTGACCTCCGGTGGCAACGTCGTCAGGGCAGGGGAACGGCGGTGTCGAGGCCGTCCGGCCAGGTCACCGTGATCCGGTGGCCCCCGTCGTCGTCCGGGACGACGGCGACCCGCACGACCGGCGCGTCGGACTCGCCGCGGTCGAGGACGACCAGCACGGCGAGCACTTCGCCGGACGGTACACCGTCCCCTGTGGACAGCCAGGGGGTCGCGGTCCAGGCCCCCAGCGGCGAAGTGCCGTGCTCGACGGCGACGCCCGCGGTCGTGCAGCCGCGCAGGCCCCGCAACGCCGACCGCAGCGCCGGCGTGCGGGCGGACGCGCTGACGTCCGGGCCGGTGCGCGTGGCCGGGCGGGTGGCGGCCGCCACCGGCCAGCCGCCGAGCCGGACACTCCGCCCGGACGCGCCCGGGGCGTCGTCGACGCGGGCCAGCCGGACCTCGAACCCGTCGCGCACCACGGAAGCGATCGTGACGACCGGTCCCGGCACCACCGGACCGCGGCGGCCCGACCCGTGGTCCGGCGAGTCGTCGCCGGTGCCGACCCAGCGGACCCGGCCGGAGGACGCGGCGGCGGCGACCCCGCCGGGGAGCTCGATCGCGTACCGGGTTTCGAAGCCCGCGCGGTGGCTCGCCCGGCCTGCCTCGTCGAGCACGACCACGGAGTTGTCGAGCGGGTCCGCGACCGAGTCGCCCGTCAGCGGCGGGACGGTGGCGGTCGAATAGCCGAGCCGGGCGTAGAGCGGCGAGTCGGTGCGCTGGTCGCCGGGCTTCGCGTGGTCGGTGCCGTGGTTGAGCACCACGGCGATCCCGTCGCGACGGCGGGCGGAAACCAGCCAGCCCGGTGCGGCGAGCACGCGGACGACGTCCGCGGTTTCGACCGGCAGCGGCTGTTCGACGTCCGTCCACACCGGATGGCCGGCGGGCAGCAGCAGGCCGAGCAGGCCTTTGGCGGCCCAGTACGGGGAACCCGGTCCGGAGTAGGACTGGCGCATCGCGGGCCAGGCGTGGTGCCAGCCGAGCCGCAGCAGCCCGTCCGGTTCGAGAGCGTGGTGGTCGGCGAAGTGCCGCACGACGCCACTGGTCACCCGGCGGGTGAGCCCGGGAGGCAGCCCGCCGTCGCCGGTGAGCGCACCGGCCCAGAACGGCGCGGCGGCGGCGAACCGGTAGACCAGGCTGCGGCCCTGCAGCAGCGGCGAGCCGTCGGCGCCGACCAGCCGGACGGCGTCGCCGAGGTAGTCCCGGAGGTCCTGCGCCCACCGTTCCCGCAGTCCGGGCGGGCACAAGGTGCCGGTGACGTCGAACAGGTGCGTCCACAGCGCCGGGTACAGGTGCAGGGCCCAGCCGGTGTAGTGGTCGTACGCGCGTTCGTCGCCGTCGCTGAGCCAGCCGCCGGGCCGCCGCAGCGACGCGTGCACCGCGAGGTCCTCCTCGACGTCGGCGGCCGACCACGGACCGCCGGCCTCGCGCAGGAACGATTCGACGACGATCCGGAACCACACCCAGTTGATCGGCGGGTAGGGCTGCCCGACCACGGTCCCCAGCCAGGCGACAACCCGGTCGCGGACGGCGTCGTCGAGCCGGTCCCACAGCCACGGGCGGGTCAGCTGGAGCACCAGCGCGATCGACGCGGCCTCCACTTTGGACTGGCCGAGTTCGTCGGGCCGGGGCCACGCCTCGGCGGACCCCGGATCGGTGCCGGCGGCCAGCCCGCGCGCGTAGTGCTCCAGGAGGCCGTCCGGGTCCGCGCCACGCTCCCCGGCGATGCGGAAGCCGGCGAGCAGGAACGTCCTGGCGAACCCCTCCAGCCCGTCGGAGACGCGGCCGTTGCGGCTCGCCGGGCCGGGCAGGTCGATCCGGGCGCCGGCCGGGGAGCGGTACCGGCCCGCGGCCGCGAGCAGCCGGTCCGCCAGCGCCGTCCAGTGCCCGCGGGTCCAGCCCGTGTACGGCGAGAGCCGCCGGTCCTCGGCGGGGGTCACGCCTGCACGGCCAGGGTCTGCCGGGTCACCGGGGCCCGGGGCGGGAGTCCCGCGGCGTAGCGCTCGAGTTCCCCGATCGTCTCGGCGCTCATGCGGCGGGTCTCCGAGCCCAGCGAGCCCGCCACGTGCGGGGTCAGCACCACGTTGGGCAGGTCGTAGAGGGGCGACCCGGCCGGCAGCGGCTCCGGCTCGGTGACGTCGAGGACGGCGTGCAGCCCGTCGGCGGCGCAGGCGTGTTCGAGGGCCGCGGTGTCGACGAGCGCGCCCCGCGCGGTGTTGACGAGCACCGCGCCGGCCGGCAGGGCGGCCAGTTCCGCGGCGCCGATCAGGTGCCGGGTCTCCGGCAGCGACGGCGCGTGCAGGCTCAGCACGTCCGCCTGGGGAAGCGCCTCGGCCAGGGTGGCGGGCTCGGCACCGGCCGCCCGGATCTCGGCGGGATCGGCCACCGGGTCGACGACGAGCACCCGGCCCAGGCCCACCAGCCGCAGCAGCGCGGCGACCCGGCGGCCGACCCGGGAGAAGCCGACCAGCACGACCGTGCGGTCCCGGCCGGACAGCTCGCCGCGGGCGTCCCGGTAGCGCCAGTCCTCCCGGAACGCCCGGGCGTCGGCAGCCAGGAAGGGCACCTTCTTGAACGCCCACAGGACTGCGCCCAGGGTGTACTGGGCGACCGGTTCGGCGTTGGCCCCGGCGGCCGTGGTCACCAGGAGCCCCCGGTCGAAGACCGCGGCGCCGACGTGCTCGCGGACGCTGCCCGCGGCGTGCAGCACGGCCCGCAGGTTCGGGGCGGCCCGCAGGACCGCGTCGTCGAGCGGGGGACAGCCCCACGACGTGATCAGCACCTCCACCTCCGCCAGCCGCGTCCGCACCGGCGCCGAGGCGAGTTCGCCGGTGCACCACGGCTCGCCGAGCCGGGCCGTGGCGCGCAGCCGCGCCAGTTCCGCCTCGCCGAACTGCAGGCGCACCGTCTCGGGGGCCATCACCAGCAGGGTCTCCGGGCGACGGGTCACTTGACGCTGCCCGCTGCCAGCCCGGACCGCCATTGCCGGTGCAGCAGGACGAACGCGACGACCAGCGGCACCACGGCCAGCAGCGAACCGGTGACGACGAGCGGGCTGTACTGCGGGAACTGCGGCACGCGCGTGCTCCACTGGTACAGGCCGAGGCTCATCGGGAACAGCTTCGGGTCGGTGAGCATCACCAGCGGCAGGAAGAAGTTGTTCCAGATCCCCACGAACTGGAACAGGAAGATCGTCACCAGGCCCGGCCGCATCATCGGCAGGGCGATGGTGAAGAACGTCCGCAGTTCGCCGGCACCGTCGGTCCTGGCGGCCTCGAGGACTTCGCCGGGCACGGCGGCGTCGGCGTAGACGCGCGCGAGGTACACGCCGAACGGGTTGGTCAGCAGGGGCACGAACACCGCCCAGAACGTGCCGACCACCTGGAGCTGGGAGGCCAGCAGGTACAGCGGCAGGGCCAGTGCCGTGGTCGGCACCAGGACCCCGGCCAGGGTCGCCGCGAACAGCGCGCGCCGTCCCGGGAAGTCGAGCTTCGCGATCGCGTACCCGCACGCCGCGCAGATCAGCGAACCGAGCACCGCGCCGAGACCGGCGTAGAGCAGGGAGTTGCGGATCCACGCGAGGAAGACGCCGTTCTCCTGCGTGAACAGGGCACCGAGGTTGGTGCCGAGGTTCCACTGCCCGAACTCGAACGCGCCGGTCGTGGAGAAGTCGCCGACGGATTTCGTGGCGGAGGTGACCAGCCAGACCAGCGGCAGGACCGCGTACAGCGAAGCCAGGACCAGCAGGACGTGCACGACCGTGCGTGACGTCCACCGCGAAGCGGCTTTCCGGTGGCTCCGGGTGGTGGAGCCCCCGGCCCGAGGCGAAGCCTCGGGTGTCGCAGCGGCGGGGGACAGGGTCACCGGGACCTCCGGGCGGACAGGCGCATGACCAGCGCCGAGAGCAGGGCGGAAACGAGGGCCAGCAGCACGGACGCGGCGGCGGCCCGGCCGTAGTCGTTCGCGATGAACGCGGCCTCGTACACGTAGAGGCTGGGGGACCAGGTGCTCGTCACCGAACCGGTGAACCCGCGCAGCACCAGGGGTTCGGTGAACAGCTGCAGGGAGCCGATGACCGTGAACACCAGCGCGACGAAGAGGGTCGGCCGGACCATCGGGACCTTGATCGACCACGCCGTCCGGATGCCGCCGGCCCCGTCGGCGCGCGCGGCCTCGAGGACGTCGCGGGGCACCGCCTGCAGCGCGGTGTAGAAGATGATCATGTTGTAGCCGACCCACTGCCAGGTCGCGATGTTCACGATCGAGGGCAGGACGCCGGACTTGCCCAGCGGGTCGAACGGCAGCAGCGCGGACAGCCCGGAGTTCGGCGTGTACAGGTAGGCCCAGATGAGCCCGGTGATCACGGCCGGGACGGCGTAGGGCAGGAAGACCGCCAGCGACCAGACCCGCTTCAGCCGCACGACGGCGGAGTCGATCAGCAGGGCGAGCCCGAGCGCCAGGCCGAGCATGATCGGGAGGTGGACGAGGACGAACGACGCCACGTTGGCCAGGCCGGCGTGGAACGCGCTGTCGGTGAGGACGTCCACGTAGTTGCCGAACGCGATGAACGCCTGCCGCGGACCGGAGAACCCCAGGCCGGACAGCCGGTCGGTGAACAGGCTGAGGTAGAGCGCGTACCCGATCGGGACGAGCACCGTGACGGTCAGCAGGAGCGCGAACGGCGCCGCCAGCGCGAGGCCGGCGCGGCCGCGGCCAGGCCGGCCCCGGACGGCCGCGTCGGGGCGCCCAGCCGGCGCCGGGACGCTCGCGGCCCGCTCGGGGGTGAGGACGGTCATCACGATTTCCCTTCCAGCACGGTCAATCCCCGCTCGCGCAGCCCGGCGACGGTGTCGGCCTGCGTCTGCCGGACGGCGGCGGCGAGGGTCGAGCCGCCCGTCTTCACCCCGCCCATGCGGTCGACGACGGTCGAGAAGATCCGCAGGGCGTTGGGCCCCCACGTCCAGTCCGGGACGCGGCGGGCGGCCTCGTCGAGGACGTCGTACACCGGGGCGCCGAGGAAGAAGCCGCCCCGGTACTCCTTCCTGGCGACGTCCCGGCTCGGCAGGTAGCCGGGGAAGGGGGTGGTGAACGTCGTGCCTAGCTTCGCGACGGCCGGGTCGGTGCTCAGCCAGCGCAGGAACTTCACGGCGGCGCCGGGCACCTCGCTCTCGGCCGAGACGGCGAACGCGCTGCCGCCCTGCACGCCGTTGGCCGGCACGCCGTCCCAGGTCGGCATCGTGGTGACCGCCCACCGGTCCTTGTCCCGCGGGATGGACTTCACCAGGGTGCCGACGCTCCAGGACGCGCCGAGCAGGCCCCACAGCCTGCCCTGGTGCATCGCCCCGATCCAGTCCTGGTCGCCGGTCGGGATCGTGGCGACCAGGCCGTCGCGGATCATGTCCTGCCAGTAGCCGGCGGTGCGGAGGGTGCCTTCGCCGTCGACGTTCACCCGCCACGCGCCGTCGTCGACCCGCCACCACGGATCGCCCGCCTGCCAGCACATCCCGGCGAAGAACGAGCCGTCGTTGAGCGGGAACGTCGTCACCCGCGCCGCCGGGTCCGCCTTCTTCACGGCCTGCGCGGTGGTGCGGAACTCGTCCCAGGTGCGCGGGACCGCGATGCCGTGCCGGTCGAAGAGGTCCTTGCGGTAGTAGAGCACCATCGGCGCCAGGTCCATCGGCACCGCCCAGGTGCGCCCGCCGGGGCGCACGCCCTGCCAGGCGGCGGGGGAGTAGCCGCGCTCCAGGTCCGCCAGGTTGTCGGTGAGGTCCCGCAGGCCGCCGGTGGTGAGCAGCTGCGGCAGGCCCTGGTATTCGGCGTGCAGGATGTCCGGCGTGTTGTGCGCGCGCAGGGCGTTGGTCTGCTGGGCGTAGCCGCCCTTGAGGCCGGACGCGATCACCTCGAGTTCCACCGAGACGTCCGGGTGCGCGGCGTTGAACGCGGCGACGTACTTGTCCATGCCGGTCATCCAGGACCAGATGCGCACGCGGGCGGCACCGGATGCGGTCGTCGTCGACGACCCGCAGCCGCCGAGCAGGCCCCCGGCCGCGAGCCCCGCCGAGGCGGCCAGGAACCTCCGGCGGTTCAGGCCCGCCGATCCCCGAAGCGTCATTGCTCCTCCGTCGCTGTGGTGCCTGCCACTGTCAGCGTGTGCCATAGTTCGAGTCAACAATTTACGTCAAGAACGATCACAAACGATCAGAATCGAAGGGGGCCCGCGGTGCCGAGCCTGCGCGAGCGCCTGCGGCGCGAAGCCGACCTCCGCGTTCTTGCGCCGTTCGCGCGGGTGGAGCGTTCCGCGGGTTCGGCCGGCGCCTACCCGGCACGCCCGCCCCGGCTCCGGTCGGTGCGGCTCGTCCGCCCCGCCCGGGTCCGGCTGGGGCGGGCACCGTGATGCTCGCTTCGGAACGGCACCGGATCATCCTTTCGCTGCTGCGCGAGCAGGGTTCGGTCCGGCTCACCGAGCTCGTGGACCGGCTCGGCGTCACCGCGGTCACCGTCCGCCGGGACGTCACCGAGCTCGCCGACCGCGGTCTGCTGACGCGGGTGCACGGCGGGGTCACGCTGACCCGGCCCCGCGGCGGCCAGCCGGAGCCGGGGCGGGCCGCGCCGGCGGTGTTCGGCCCGGCCGCCCCGGGCGCGCTCGTCGGCATGGTCGCCCCGTCGGTCGAGTACTACTGGCCGCCGGTGGTCCAGGGCGCCCAGTCCACCGTGGCCGCGGCGGGCGGGCGGCTGGTCCTGCGCGCGTCGAGCTACGACGCGGCGGAAGACCGCCGTCAGGTCACGAAGCTCCTCGAGCGCGGTGTGCAGACGCTGCTGGCCGCCCCCGCCACCAGCGGGCGCGGCGCCCTGGACCTGTTGCGCTGGCTGGGATCGCTGAGCGTCCCGGTGGTCCTCGTCGAGCGCCTGCCCCCGCCGGAGCTGCCCACCCTGGCCATGGACGCCGTCACGACCGCCCACGCCCTCGGCGCGGGCCTGGCCGTCCGCCACCTGGTTTCCCTGGGGCACCGCGGGGTCGGGCTCGTCACGTCGCGGTCCAGCCCGACCAGCCGCGCCGTGCGCGCCGGCTGGCGCGAGACGATCGAATCCCTCGGGCTGGACGCGGGCACGGCGCTGGACCTCGACGTCCCGGCGTACGGCTCGGCGGGCTGGACGGCGGAGTACGACACGCTGCTGGCGCGGTGCCGCCGGGCCGGGGTCGGCGCCCTGCTCGTGCACTCCGACCGGGAGGCCATCGGCCTGATCGAACGGGCCCGCGACGGCGGGATCGCGGTGCCCGGCGAGCTGGCGGTGGTCTCCTACGACGACGAGGTCGCGGCGGCGTCGGACCCGCCGCTGACCGCGGTGTGCCCGCAGAAGCACCGGCTCGGCGCGGTGGCCGCCGAGCTGGCCCTGGCCCGGCTCGCCGACACGACCGACCGTCCCGTCCACCGGCTGCAGCTCTGGCCGACGCTGGTGGTGCGCGAGTCCTGCGGCGGCGCGCCGGAGTCTTCCGAACAGTAGACAGCCGCGGCCGGACATTTCCCCGGCCGGGCGACCCGGGAAGTGTCCCTCCTACCGGTCGCGCGCGTCGTCCAGGCGGCGTGCCTCGGCGGCCTGCTCGAACGGCGTGTCGCCCGCCGGGTGGCGGTCGCCGAGCTCGGCGAACAACGCCGCCACCTCGACCGAGTCGTGGTGGGACGACAGTTCCGCCAGCGCGGGGTCGGTGGCGGCCAGCACCTGGCGGAACCGGAGCTCGGCGAGGGGGCCGAGCCGGTCGTAGATCTGCAGGAACACCTTCTGGGCCCGGTCGCGCGCCCAGCCGGCCGGGAGCAGTTCGGCGGGCAGGTCGGGGTCGGTCTCCGGGAACCGGCGCCAGTCCACCCGCAGCTCGGTGCGGGTCCGCAGGGCCTGCGCCGGGCTGATGAGCCCGGCCTCCAGCCCGGAGAGCACCTGTTCGTAGCGGTCGGCGAACTGTTCGTACTCGCGGGCGAGGGGCTCGAGGTCGAACGCCGTGGCCGCCGCGGCCGAACCGGGGATCTCGGTGGCGCGGAAGACCGTCGCACTGCGGAGATCGAGCTCGCGCAGCGCCGCGAGGGCGTCCTCGGCGAGGTCGTGCGGGCTGACCCAGACCCCGTCGTAGAGGGCGGCGAACCGCAGCACCCGCAGCCGGGACCGCAGCGCCGTGCGCAGCCCGCGGTCCTGCTCCGGCACGGAGAAGGTGACCACGGTCCAGTGCCCGTCCCAGCCGGGTGCGGTCGTGCCGAAGGTCAGCATCCGGTGCGTGCGCTCGATGATCACCTCCGACGTGCGGGCGGGGATGCCGTACGCCGTCGTCCGGCCGCTGCGGGACACGGTGAGCAGGCCGCGGGCGGCGAGCCGGCGGATCGCCGCCCGCGCGCTCGCCGGGCTGATGTCGAACTCGCCGAGCAGCTGCACCAGGGCGGCCGACGGGATGTGCTCGTCGCGCCAGTACCAGAAGTCGCCGAGCAGGGACGTGAGGAGCAGCTGCGGTTCGGCGCCCTGCTGGGAGCGGGGCAGCGGGCCCGTGGTCATCGCGCGCCTGCCTCTTCCGGGGTCGGTCCCGGCGGCCGGTCCGCCGCGGGGGTCCATGGTGGCAGTTCCGGCCGGGCGGGTGAATCGAGGGGTTGAATCACGCGACACATCATGCGACGATCGGCGCCCAGATAGCAACCAATCGTTCTCCCAGGTTTCCTCGCCCTCCGCTCCGGACGGCCTCCGCAGGAAGAAAACGACATGGGTTCCTCACTTCGTCAATGGCGTCGAAGCACGCTCGCCGCGGCCGTCGCGGGTCTCGCGCTGGCCGGCTGCACGGTCGACGACGGCGCGGCGTCCGCGCCCGGCGCCGCGGCGCTCACGGCCGTCCCGGCGCTGCACGACCAGCTGCCCCAGGCGGTCAAGGACGCCGGCGTCCTCCGGTTCGCCGGCGACTCGCACCCGCCGTACCGCACGGTCGGCGCGGACGGCAAGACGGTCACCGGCATCGACCACGACTTCCAGCAGGCGCTCGGCCAGCTCCTCGGCGTGCGCACGGAAACCAGCATCGTCAGCGGTCTCCCGGCCGCGCTGCAGGGCATGCTGAGCGGCCGGTACGACGCCTTCAACGGGCCGGTGAAGGCCACCGCCGAACGCGAGAAGCAGTTCGACACCGTCACCTGGATGACCACGCGCACCTCCTACGTGGTCCCCGCGGGCTCCGCCGCCGGCATCAAGCAGGCCGCCGACCTGTGCGGCAAGCGGGTCGCGGTGGTCACGGCGAGCGTCGTGGAGGACCAGCTGGGCAAGCTGTCCGCCTTCTGTGAACGCTCACAGCGCCCGGCCGTGCAGGTCGTCGGGCTGGACGACACGAACGCGACACTGCTGGCCGCGAAGTCCGGCCGCGCCGAGGCCGCCGGGATGACCCAGGCCGCCGCGATCGACGTGACCACCCAGCAGAAGGGGCAGTACGAGTACGTGACGCAGACCGAGGAGCAGGGCGCCACCAAGGACAACCTGGCGCTCTACACCCCGAAGTCCGCGAAGCTCGGCCCGGTGCTGCAGAAGGCCTTCGAGGAGCTGTTCCGCAACGGCACCTACGCCCGGATCATGCACCAGTGGGGCCTGGACGAGGTCACGGTCCCGCAGCCGCTGTTCGACGTGGCCACGGCGAAATGACCGCGATGTCCACAGTGGAGGAGACGACGGCGGCGCGCGACGACGTCGCCGAAGCCCGCGGCCGCTTCCGGCCGCTGCGCTGGCTCTTCGTGCTCGTCCTGGCGGTGCTCGCCGCGCAGCTGATCGTGTTCCTCGTCGGCAACTCCCGCTTCCAGTGGGACGTCGTGGCGAAGTACCTCTTCGAGAAGAGCGTCATGGCGGGTCTGGGCACGACCGTGCTGCTGGCGGTCGCCGCGATGGTGCTCGGGTCGCTGGCCGGTGGCGTGGTCGCGGCGATGCAGTTGAGCGGGTTCGCGCCCGCGCGGTGGGTGGCGACGCTGTGGGTGGGCCTGTTCCGCGGCATCCCGCCGCTGGTGCAGCTGATCTTCTGGTTCAACCTCGCCTACCTGCTGCCGAAGCTGTCGATCGGCATCCCGTTCGGCCCGGTCTTCGGGACGTGGGACGCCAACACCGTCATCACGCCGCTGACCGCCGCGGTGCTCGGCCTGTCGCTCGTCGAGTCGGCGTACCTGGCGGAGATCTTCCGCGCCGGGGTGGCGTCGGTCGACCCCGGCCAGCGCGACGCGGCCCGCGCGATGGGCTACCCGCCGGGCCAGACGCTGGTCCGGATCGTGCTGCCGCAGGCCATGCGCGTGATCATCCCGCCCGCGGGCAGCCAGTTCATCAACGTCCTCAAGGGAACGGCGCTCGTGTCGGTCATCGCGATGTCGGACCTGCTGCACTCGGTGCAGGTGATCTACAACCGCACCTACGAGATCGTCCCGATGCTGCTGGTCGCCTGCTTCTGGTACCTGGTCGTGGTCACCGTCCTGACGGCGGGACAACGCAGGCTCGAACGCCGGTTCTCGCGCGGCCACCGGAGTGCCCGATGAGCGCCCCGGTGCTGCGGATCAGCGGCGTCCGCAAGGAGTTCGGCGCGGTGACCGCGTTGGCGGGGGTGAGCCTCGACGTCTGCGAAGGGGAGACGGTCGTCGTGATCGGGCCGTCGGGGTCGGGCAAGTCGACGCTCGTCCGCTGCGCCCACCAGCTCGAGCCCATCGACGGCGGCGCGATGTACCTCGACGGCGAGCTGCTGGGCCACCGGCGTTCGCCGGGCGGCCTGCGCGCGCTGACCGAGCGGCGGATCGCCGCCCAGCGCCGCCGGATGAGCATGGTCTTTCAGCAGTTCAACCTCTTCCCGCAGTTCACCGTGCTGCGCAACGTGACCGACGCGGCGATCCGCGTCCACGGGCGTGATCGCTCTGCTGTGGAGGCCGAGGCACGAGAACTGCTCGAGCGCATCGGCCTGGCCGGGCGCGAGGACCACTACCCGCGGCAGCTCTCGGGCGGGCAGCAGCAGCGCGTCGCCATCGCCCGTGCCGTGCTGGTCCGGCCGCGGATCATGCTGTTCGACGAACCCACCAGCGCCCTCGACCCGGAACTGGTCGACGAGGTCCTGGCCGTGCTGCGCGACCTCGCCGCGGCGGGCACCACGATGGTCGTCGTCACCCACGAGATGGCCTTCGCGCGCGAGGTCGCGGACCGGTGCGTGTTCATGGAGGCGGGCCGGATCGTCGAAGAGGGGCCGCCGGACGAGCTGTTCACCCGGCCGCGGACCGACCGGCTGCGCGCGTTCCTGTCCCGTCATCTGTCCGAAAAGGAAGGTGCTTCGTGATCACTGTCGGCGCGGTCGGCGACCTCATCCTCGACGAGCCGGACCCGGAGTTCTTCCTCGCCCCGGCCGCGCCGGTGCTGCGCGGGATGGACCTGGCCATCGGGCACGTCGAAGTCCCGCACTCGACCACGGCGGTCCAGCGCAGCACCGACGTCCCGGCACCCCCGGCGGACCCGGCGGCGCTGAAAGCAGTGGCCGGCGCGGGCTTCGCGGTGGTCACCCTGGCGGGCAACCACGTCTGCGACGCCGGCGACGGCGGCCTGGCCGACACCATCGCCTATTCCCGCGCGGCGGGCATGGAGACGGCGGGCGCCGGGCCGGACCTCGCGCAGGCCCGGCGCCCGGCGATCGTCGAACGCGGCGGCCTGCGGATCGGCGTGCTGTCCTACAACTGCGTCGGCCCGCGTGACTCCTGGGCGACTTCCCGCAAGCCCGGCTGCGCGTACGTGCACGTCCTCACCCACTACGAGCTGGACCACGCGAGCCCCGGCGGGCCGCCGAAGATCTACACCTTCGCCGATCCGGACAGCCTGGAAGCGATGGCCGACGACGTGCGCCGCCTGCGTGCCGAGGCCGACGTCGTGCTCGTCTCGCTGCACAAGGGCGTCGGGCACACCCCGGTCGTCGTCGCGATGTACGAAAGCCCGGTCGCGCGCGCCGCGATCGACGCCGGGGCCGACGCGGTGTTCTCCCACCACCCGCACATCATGCGCGGCATCGAAGTCCACAGAGGACGCCCGATCTTCCACGGGCTCGGCAACTTCGCCACGGTCACCCACGCCCTGACCCCGGGAGCGGGTGTCGGTGCCGACGAGCTGCGCGCGTGGGCCGAGCGGCGGACGAAGCTGTACGGCTTCGCGCCGGACCCCGACATGCCGTTCTTCCCGTTCCACCCCGAAAGCCGCAACACCGCCATCGCCTTCTGCCGCTTCGACGGGACCGGGCTGCGCGAAGCCGGGTTCGTCCCGTGCTGGATCGACGACCACGGCCGCCCGGTCCCGGTCGGCGGCACGCCCGAAGGCGAGGCCGTGACGAAGTACGTCGAGGACATCACCCGGGGCGCCCGGCTCAACGGCCGGTTCACCACCCGTGACACCGAAGTGCTCGTCGATCTCTCCGAGGGGGTTCCCGCATGACCGACCAGCCACTGGCCGGCCGCACCGTCATCGACCTGACCACCGCGCTCGCCGGGCCGTACGCGACACTGCTGCTCGCCGGGCTCGGGGCGACGGTGATCAAGGTCGAGAACCCCGCCACGGGCGGGGATTCCTCCCGCAACAACGCGCCCTACGTCGGCCGCGACGGGCTGAACCTCGCCCGGCGCCACGACGACGACCTGTCGGTGTCGATGCTGCTGCGCGGCCGCAACAAGCTGAGCGTCACGCTCGACCTGAAGAACCCCCGGTCACGGGCCGTCTTCACCGACCTCGTCCGGGACGCCGACGTGCTGGTCGAGAACTACAGCCCGGGCGTCACCGACCGGCTCGGCATCTCCTACGACCGGGTCCGAGAGCTCAACCCGCGGCTCGTCTACACCTCGATCAGCGGGTTCGGCGCCCAGGGCGGCCCGGGTTCGGGCAAGGCGATGGACTCGATCATCCAGGCGCTGAGCGGGGTGATGATGACCGCCGGCGAGCCCGACGAGGGCCCGGTCCGGTTCGGCCTGCCGATCGGCGACCTCCTCGCGCCGCTGTTCGCGGTGGTCGGCACGGTTTCCGCGCTGCTGCAGGCCGAGCACACCGGCGAGGGCCAGCACGTGGACGTGTCGATGCTCGGCGCGCTGACGTCGCTGGTCGCGTGCGAGCCCTTCGACGCCTTCGACGCGGTCGGCCTGCCGCAGCGCACCGGGTCGATGGTGCCGCGGCTGGCGCCGTTCGGGATCCTGCCTGCTCTGGACGGTCATCTCGCCCTCTGCGCGCCGACCGACGCCTTCGCCCACGGCGTGCTGCGCGCGATCGGCCGTCCGGAACTGGCCGAAGACGACCGCTACCGCACGCGGGACCAGCGGGTCCGCGCCGCCGACGAGCTGCACGGGCTCATCCGCGAGTGGTGCCGGACGCGGCCCCTGGAAGAGATCCTCGCGGCGTTCACCGCCGAAGGCGTGCCCGCGGCCGAGGTCCGCGAGCCGCGCGAGGCCGTCCGAGACCCCCTGGTCCTGGCGCGCGAAGAGGTCGTACCGCTGCGGCACCCGCGGCACGGCGAGGTGGCCGACCTGGCCGGGACCGGGGTGCCGATCCGGTTCTCCGCCGCCCGCGTGTCCCTCGACCGGCCCGCACCGGCGCTCGGCGAGCACAACGAGCACGTCTACCGCGAACTCCTCGGCTACACCGAACAGCAGCTCGCGGACCTCGTCGCGGAGGCGGTGATTTGAGCACCCCGGTCGTCGGGTACGTCGGCGCCGACGTCCCGGTCGAGCTGATCACCGCGGCGGGGCTGCTGCCGAAGCGCCTGGCCGGGAAGCCGGGCGAGGACAGCACGCCGGGCGAGCGCTACCTCGGCCGGGGCGTGGACCCGGTCGCCCGGTCGATCCTGACGCGGATCCTCACGGGGGACTACGGGCCGCTCGAAGCCATCGTGGTCTCCCGCGACTGCGAAGCCTCGTTGCGTCTGTTCTACGCCTTGCGCGAGCTGCACCGGGTCGAGCCGGAGCTGCGGCTGCCGGCGGTGCGCCTGGTAGACGTCCTGCACCTGCCGCACCACACGACCACGCGGTACGTCCACGCGAAGATCGCCCAGCTGCGCGAGTGGCTGGGGCAGTGGCGGCGCATCGGCGACGACGACCTCGCCGCGGCCATCACGGCCCACGACACCCTGCGGCGGTCGCTCTCCCGGGTCGCCGCCCTGCGCCGGGAGAACCGGTTGAGCGGCACCCGGTTCCTCGAGGTCGTCGCCGCGACCACCGCCTTGCCGGTCGCGACGGCCATCGCGTCCGTCGATCGGCTGCTGGCCGAGGACTTGCCCGAGGTCGACGGGGTGCGCCTGTTCCTCACCGGGAGTTCGCACGACTCCCCGGGCGTGTACGAAACGGTGGAGCGCAACGGTTTTCTCGTCGTGGGGGAGGACCACGACTGGGGCGAGCTGCTCTTCGCGCGGACCTGCGCGGCACCGACCGAACTCGCGCTGGCCGAGCGCTACCAGCACAACGGCCCGGCCGCGCCCCGCGCGTCGATCCGGCAGCGCGCCGCGCACACCGCCGCGGCCGCCCGGGCCTGCGGCGCGGAAGTCCTGTTCTCCTACGCGCGCATTCACGACGACGCCCCGCCGTGGGACTTCCCGGAGCAGCGGGCCGCGACCGGACTGCGATCGGTCCTGGCGGAGCGGCAGCCGTACGGCGAGCTGACTCCGGAAGCGCTGGCGGCGCTGGTCCCGGCGGGAGCCGCGGCATGACCGGCCGCCTGGCGTCGGCGACCACCGCGACCGCCTACCAGCGCGAGTGGTTCGCCCGGATGCGGGAGGAGGTCGCCGGGGGCGTGCCGCTGGCGCTGGTCAACGCCGACGCGCCCCAGGAGATCTTCCGCACGATGGGCATCCCGTACGTCGTCAACCAGTGGTGGGCGTCGATCGTCGCGGCGAAACGCCGGACCCAGCGCTACCTCGGCCTGCTGCGTGAGCGTGGTTATCCCGACTACATCGAGCAGTACAGCGCCACTTCGCTGGCGTCGACGTTCGAGGACGACCCCGGCCAGGCGCCGTGGGGCGGGCTGCCGACGCCGTCGATCGTGCTCGGCGAGACCACCGGCGACGCCTCGCGGAAGATCTTCGACGTCTGGGACGCGCAACCCGGCGTCACCTCCTACCCGCTGGAAAGCGCGGCGGAGAACGCCGTGCCCGAGCGGTGGTGGGAGCTCATGCCGCACCGCTGGGAGGAGGCGATCGGGACCGACCGCCTGGACCTGCTCGCCGGCGAGCTGACGGGGCTCATTCGGTACCTCGAGCAGACGACCGGCCGGGTGTTCTCCGAGACCCGGTTCCGCGAGGTGCTGGCGCTGGTCAACGAGCAGCAGGAGTGGAACCGCCGCACCCGCGACGTGATCGCCGCCGCCCGGCCGTGCCCGATCGCCGTCACCGACGGCATCCCGAGCGTCATGGTGCCCCAGTGGCACCGCGGCACGGAGTGGGCGCGCGATGCGGCCCGCGCGTTCCACGACGAGGTGCGCGACCGGATCGACGCGGGCGTCGCGGTGTGCCCGGACGAGCGGCTGCGGCTGATGTGGATCGGCCGCGGCCTGTGGTTCGACCTCGAGTTCTACCAGCGGTTCCAGGAGTCGCACGGCGCGGTGTTCGTCTGGTCCATGTACCTCGCCATCGCCGCCGACGGCTACCTGCGCTACGGCGACGACCCGCTGCGCGCCCTGGCGGCTCGCTTCGCCGCCTTCAGCGACCAGCTCTACACGCCGCCGTGGTCGGCCGAGTGGTACGTCAAGGAGGCGCGCCACCACGGCGTCGACGGCGTCGTGCACCTCGTCTCCGACGACGCCCGCGGCAGCTACTTCACCACCCGCGCCCTGCGCGCCGCGGGCATCCCGGTGCTGGAACTGCACGCCGACAACGTCGACGCCCGCACCGGAGAAGACCTGACCACGCGGATGACCGCGTGGCTCGACGAACTGACCTGACCACCGGAGAAAGGGGCCTTGTGCGATCTCCGCTTCGCCGGCGAAGCCGAAGGGCGATCCTCGCTGCCCCCGGGCTGGCCGCCGCGGGGTGCACGGCCGGGATCACCCGGCCCGAGGACCTCCGCGGCCAGCGCGTCGCGGTGGTGACCGCCGGCGTCGTCGAAGACCGGCCGAACAGGCTTTCCCGGTTCTCCTGACTGTCCAGAAAGGAATCTCCATGGCCTTGCTCAAGCCTGCCCTCGTCGCCGCCGCGACGGCCCTGGTCGCGGTGACGACGGCGGTCGTCGTCCCCGGTTCTCCCGAAGCGGAGGTCGCGGCCCCGCCCGCGCCGCCCGCGTCCGCGGTGTTCCACCCGGTGGTCCGCGAAGCGGCGGCGGCGAAGAAGGGGGACTACGCCGCCGAGTACACCGTCTACCGGCCCGCGGACCTGGACGCGGTGCCCGGCCGCCTGCCGGTCGTGGTGTTCGGCAACGGCGCGTGCCGGCACACGAGCAACGACGAGCTGCTGACGCTGGAGACGCTGCTCGCCGCGCACGGGTTCGTCGTCGTGGCCGTCGGCGGGTTCGACGAGCCGGCGCTCACGGAGAACGGCAGCCCGGAACCGGAAGTCATCACCGACGCGATCACCTGGGCCGAACGGGAGAACGGCCGCCGGGGGAGCGCCCTGCGGAACCGGCTCGACCCCCACCGGATCGGCGTCGCCGGCCACTCGTGCGGCGGCATCGAAGCCCTCGTCGCCGGTGCGGACCCGCGGGTGAAGTCGGTGCTGTCGCTCGACAGCGGGTTCTTCGCCGACGGCACCCTCGGGTACGACCGGGAGAACCTGACGAAGCTGCACACGCCGGTGTTGTTCGTCGACGGCGGCCCGAACGACGTCGCGTACCCGAACAGCGGGGCGAACTACGACCTCGTCACCGTGCCCGCCGTCCGGGCGACCAACCCGGCCGCGGGCCACACCGGCTTCGTCTACGGCCAGCGCGCCGAGGTCCCCGACCCGAGCGTCCGCGAGGAAGCCGTCCGGGTCCTGACCGCCTGGTTCGACTTCACCCTCACCGGCAACCGGTCGGCACGCGGCTATTTCCTCGGCGCGGGCTGCGGTCTGTGCGCCACGCCGGGCTGGACCGTCACCAGCAAGAACTTCTGACAGGAGCGATCCATGCGGAGCAGATTCACCGTTCTGGCCGCGGTCGCGGTCCTCTTCGCGGGAGTACCCGCGACCGCCCACGCGGCGGACGGCGGCACGCCCTGCCCGGCCTCGGCGACGTGCGCCGACGGGCAGCTGACCGACGGAACGCCGTACACCTTCGCCAAACCGGGCCGGTGGAACGGCGCCGTGCTGGTGGACCTCGACTTCGCCGCCGGGGGCCTGTCGAGCCCGCTCACCGCGAGCCTGCTGCAGCGCGGCTATGCGGTGGGCGGCACCACGCGGACGATCAGCAGCTGGAACATCGCGCGGGCCATCGACAACCAGGCGGAAGCGCTCGGCCGCTTCGAAACCGCGTTCGGCCGCGCCCGGTACGCGATCGCCGAGGGCCGCTCGATGGGCGGGATGGTCGCCGCCGGCGTCGCGCAGGTGTACCCGGGCCGTTTCGCCGCGGCGATCCCGATGTGCGGCGGCCTCGGCGGCGCGGTGGGGCAGTGGAACCAGAAGCTCGACACCGTCTTCACGGTGAAGACGCTGCTGTTCCGCGACTCGGCCCTGCCGGTGACCGGCATCCCGGCCGACGTCCCGGGAACGCAGCAGCAGTGGCTCGCGGCGATGGGGGCGGCCCAGGCGACCGCCGCCGGGAAGGCCCGCATCGCGCTGGCGGCCGCGATCGGGCAGGTGCCGGGCTGGGGCCTGGCGCCCGACGGCACGCCGACCCCGGTGCCGGACGGCCGCGACGCCGACGGCGTCGAGCAGGGGATGTTCCTGGCCCTCGCGGGCGGCCCGCTGCCGTACCTCGGGCAGGCGGTCAGCAGCCGGCGGACGATCGAGCAGCTCGCGGGCGGCAACCCATCGTGGAACACGGGCGTCGACTACGCGCGCCAGCTGGCATCGGCGGCACCGGAGCAGCGGAACGCGGTGCGCCGGCTGTACTCCCGCGCGGGCCTCGACCTGCGCGCCGACCTCGCCCGCCTCGCCGCCGAACCCCGCGTCTCCGCCGACCCGGCCGCGGTCGCGTACCTGGAGCGGGGCATCGTCTTCACCGGCGACCTGCGAATCCCGGTCCTGACGGTCAACGGCACGGGCGACCAGATTTCCACGGTCGCCCAGCAGCAGTCCTACGGCGCGCTGGCCCGTCAGTCGGGCACCGCACCCCTGCTCCGGCAGACGTACGTCCAGACGGCCGGACACTGCACGTACACCACAGGCGAACAGCAGGCGGCAATCGACCGGACGCTGATCCGGCTGCGCACGGGCCACTGGCCGGACACGGCACCGGCCACGCTGAACCGCCTGGCCGCGGCCGTGGACGGGTCGGTGGGGCGGTATGTGAGCTACTCGCCGCCGCACTTCAACCGGAGGTACCCGGCCGAGACACCCAGGTGACGTCGGTGGTGCGACGAAAACCCGATTGCCGCCACAGCGAGGGCTTCGAGGATCAGCGACCACGGTGAGGAAACCAGCGCAGAGCAGGAACACGGCTCCCGCGGCGGCCGCGCCGGCGACAGCCGCGGCCAGCACGCCGGTCGGGGCGGTCGGTCGACAACCGCAGCGGACGTGTTGCTGCCCCGTCGACCGTCCAAAGGGGCAAGACTGGCTCCGGTTCCTCAGCCATCGTGGACGGTGATGCACGCCCACCTTCCCGCCGAAGGGGCGCGGCCCGCCGAACCACGGGCGCCGCGTCGGGCGGAGCACGCCCTGCTGGCTCTGCAGCGTGCTGCCGGTAACCGGGCCGTTGGTGCGTGGGTTGCGCAGCGCTCCTACGGTGACCCGGCCCTCGACCAGGCGGCCGCCGGGAAGCTCACCGAAGCCCTCGGCTGGCTCGGCGGGCAGAGCATGACGGCCCTCATCGCGATCATGAAGCGCGCCCGGGCCAAGGGCCTGCTGCCCGCTCTGCTCACCGGGCTCACCGGGGACGAGGCCCATCTGGGTCCCGCGGGCGTGACGCGGATCGAGGCGGTGATCCGGGCCGTGCAGTTCCAGGCCAAGGCGTCGACCGGGAGCGACCGGATGCAGCTGGTGCTCCTGATGGACGCCGCCGCTTTGCCCGCCGACCAGCGGGCCGAGCTGGAGGCGCTGCTCCGGCGGCCGGGCGGCGGGGCCGGCGACGGGCTGGAGGCCAAGCTGGCCGAGGGCGAGTTCGGCACCGCCTTCGCGATGCTCAACGGCATGAACATGGCCGGCATGCTCGCCCGGCTCACCCGGCTCGGCCGCGCCTGGCACAGCTACCTCGTCGCCAACGTCTCCGCGGCCGATCCGCTGGGGCCGCACAGCCGGGCGCGGATCGAGATCGCCCTGGTCGCCGTCGACCGGGCCATGGTGGGCCGGGCGACGGCCGACGACCTGCTCCAGCTCAGGAACCGGATCACGGAGATCGGCCTGCCCGGCGACCAGCAGCAGGAAGTGCTGGCCGTGGTGCCGCGGGCCACCGGCGGGGACGCGGAGTCCGTCGCCGGCTACTTCGAGAACGTCGGGCTCGCGCCGCTGCTGCTGCCGCTGGCGGTCGCCCGCTCGTTCCGGCTGCTCGACGGCAGGACGCCCGAGCAGATCGCGCTGACCGGCGAGAAAGTGTCGGAGGAGATCCTCCGGGCCCTGCTCGCGCATTCCCGCCGGGCCGAGGCGCAGAACGCGGAGGCGATCCGGCAGGGCCTGCAGCGGGCGTGGACGAGCCGGTTCCCCGGCACACCGCCGCCCTGGGACGTCGGCCTGCCCGCGTCGGTGGCGGACATGGCGGCGGCCGACAAGCTGGTCAAGGCCCTGGACGCCGCGCTGAAGCACCTGGGCCCCGAGTTCGGGGCGAGGCTCCAGGAGCTCAAGACGCCCGAGTCGATCGCGATGATGGCCGGCTTCACCACGGTCTACGTCGCCTCGCAGCTCACCCCGGCCGGCTGGGTGGCCGACGTCCTGGTCGCCGGCCTGGTGGTCGCCGGCGTGGTCATGGGCGGCATGGAGGCGCTCGAGATCATCCGGCACGTCGCCGCGTTCCTGTCGACCGCCGTCAACGCCGGTTCCGAAGCCGACTTCGACGCCGCGGGCAACCACCTGGCCATCGCCGTGACCAAACTCGGGGTCGACGTGGTGACGGCGATCCTGCTGCACCGGGTCGGCAAAGGCGTCACCGGCGTGGCGAAGCGGGCGATGGCCTCGCCGGGACTGCCGGGGCTCGAGCTGGGGCTGGTCACCCCGGACGGCACGGTGATCGCGGACCTGCCGCCGGAGACCCTGCAGACCAAGGGCGGCGGCGCCGGCGGCCCGAAGAAGGCCCCGGCCGGCGGGCAGGTGCTCTTCGAAGGCACGCGGGCCGACGGCACCACGGTGATCCGCAGCCGGGTCGGCCGCTCGCCGGGCCGGCTGGGCACCGAAGACCTGTTGCCGTCGAGCGTGGAAGTCAACGTACCGGGCTGGGAACGGGCGCACAGCCAGGGCAACATCACCGGGGCGGAGAGCGGGCGCGGCATCCGCTACGCGCCCAAGGAGGTCAACCAGCAGCTGCAGCGGCTCGGTATCGAGCGGGCCATCCGCGACCTGTTCGCCCAGAAGGCCCCGGACGTCGAGGTGATCATGACGACCGAGACCCGGGCGCACCCGGGCAGCCTGCGGCTCGCCGAGATCGCCTACCGGATCGACCTGAAGAAGCCCACCGGCGCGACCGTCCGGGTCTACGAGGCCGCGATCGAGGTGCAGAACACGACGTCCTCGCCGCGCTGCACGCCGACGGTCGACCCGATCGGCTGGCCCCTGCTCGAGTCGGGCGGCTGGCTGAAAGCCGTGCCGGGGAAGCCCTAGGGAACCGTTGTCGCGCAACGGAATCCTCGACAACCTGCCTCAAACCACGGCCGGCGGCAGCACGATGCCGACGAGGTGCCTGATCCGCTCCAGGTCGACGTCCGCTTCCAGCCGGCTCTCCTCCGGCAGCTCGTCCGCGAACGGGTCGATCCCGAACACCAGGCGGGGGAGCGCCGGGTGGATGACGAGGCCGATCAGCTCGTTCGCCGTCGCCTCGGCGTCGTCGGTCGTGAGCCCGAACGTCGTCGCCAAGTGGACCGCCAGGTCCCTGGCCGTGATGGCGAAGACGACGTCGTAGAGGCCGGCCGCCAGCTCCGGCAGCCGGTCCGCCTCGGCGATGCCGAGGCGGAGCATCCTGGCGACCGAGGACCACCGCAGCAGCTGGACGAACCGCCCGCAGTACCGCACGACCGCTTCCGACGGCTCCCCGGAGTACTCGGCGGGGGTGCGCATCCGGGCGCCGAACAGGGCACGGACGCGCTCGACGACGGCCAGGAAGAGCGCGTCCTTGGTCGGGAAGTGCGCGTACAGGGAACGCTTCGACGTTTCCGCGCGCGCCGCGATGGCGTCCATGGAAGTCCGCTCGAAGCCGTCCTCCAGGAACGCGAGCTTCGCCGTGTCGAGGATGTGCTCGCGCAGCGCTTCGCCGCGTCGGGCCATGGCGTCCACCTCAAAGTATACGGTACGGTAGAGTTTACTTTGTCTCGCTCGTCTCGATCGGAGTCATCATCCATGATCGTGCTCACGGCCCCGACCGGGCAGATCGGCAGCAAGCTCGTCGCCGCGCTGCTCCGGCAGGGCGAACCGGTCCGGCTCATCGTCCGGGAGCCCGGGAAACTGCCGGCCGAGGTGCGTGAGCGTGCCGAGATCGTCGCCGGGTCACATCGCGATCGCGACGTCCTGGACCGTGCGCTCGACGGCGCCGACGCGCTGTTCTGGCTCATGCCGGCCGGCGCGACCGCGAGCAGCCCGTACGAGGCGTACGTCTCCGCCTCCATCCCGGGCGCCGACGCCGTCGTGCGCCACGCCGTACCGCGCGTCGTGGTCATCTCCGCGCTCGGCCGCGGATCGCAGATCTACGGCGGCCACGTCTCCGCGTCGCACGCGATGGAGGACCTCTTCCGCAGCACCGGCGCGCACGTGCGCGCGCTGGCCCTGCCCACCTTCATGGACAACATCCTCCGGCAGGCGGCCACGATCCGGAACGGCGTCGTCTCCGGCACCCTTCCCGCCGGATTCGCGATGCCGTGGATCGCGACGAAGGACGTCGCGGCGCTCGCCGCGAAGTACCTTCTCGACCACACCTGGACCGGGCAGGACCCGGTCGAGGTCCTCGGCGGCGAAGACCTTTCGCACCGCGACATCGCCGGCATCCTCGGCGACGTCCTCGGCGCGCCCGTCCGGTACGAGCTCGGAGACCGTGCTGCGGTCAAGCAGTTCCTCGTCGGCCGTGGGTTCTCCGACGCGATGGCCCAGTCCATGATGGACATGGACCTCGCCGGCGAACGCGGCATCAACAACGCCACGCCGCGCACCGCCGAGAACACCACGCCCACCACCTTCCGCGAGTTCGCCGAAGAGACGATCAAGCCGGCGCTGGCCGGCTGAGCGGCGCCGGACGACGGCTTTGTCCCCCGTGCGAGCTACGCGCAAGTGTCCACTTCGGGGGGACGATCCCGGCGACGCGGCCCCATAACCTTCGGGGCCTTGCAGTGCGGGCTGCGAAAGCCGGCTCGGCTGACGTCGAACGAACCACTCATGGAGTACTGATGTTCCGCAATGTCAAGGCAACCGCGGTCGCCGCCCTGGTCCTCGCCGTGGTCGCGCCGGTGCTGGCCGGCTGCGACGAGGCGCCGGAACCTGAGGAAGGCGCCCCGGCGGCCCGGCAAGCCGACCCGGGCCCGATTTCCGGCACCGTGAAGATCGCCGTGGACGGCCGGTCGGTGAACGTGTCCTGTGCGGGTGCGGCGGTCGAAGACCGGCCGGTGGTCGTGCTGCTGGCCGGGCTGGGCGACGGCCTCGACAAGCTGGCCGGTTTCCAGAAGACGCTCAGCGAGAAGGGCCGGGTCTGCTCCTACGACCGGCTCGGCGAGGGCGCGAGCGACCAGCCGAACGGCCCGCAGACCTTCGACAGCACCGGAAAGGTCCTGACCGGGGTGCTGGACCGCGTCGCCGGCCACCACCCGGTCGTGCTGGCCGGGCACTCGCTGGGCGGGCTGATCGCCGCCCGGTACGCCCCGGCGCACCGGGACCGGGTCGCGGGGCTGGTGCTGCTGGACGCCACGCCGTCGACCATCGTCGCCGACACCACCGCGTCGATCCCGGAGTCGGCGACCGGCCCGGCGGCCGAGCTGCGCGGGCAGAGCGTCGCCGTCTACGGCGGCCAGAACCCGGAGAACCTGACCATCCAGGACGGGGAAGTGGGGTCCGCCGGGGACATCCCGGTGGAGGTCGTCCAGCACGGGCAGCCCTACCTCGAGGCCGCCGTCCCCGGGTACGGCGCCGCCCTGGAGAAGGCGTGGGCGGAGGGGCAGCACAAGTGGCTCGGGCTCTCGAGCCGCGCCACGGCGGCCACCGCGGAGGCCAGCGGCCACTACATCTACGTCGACCAGCCCGACGCGGCCGTGCAGGCCGTCCAGCGCGTCACCGCGGCGGCCGAGTAGCGGCGGCGCCGTCGCGTAAGTTTCGCCGGCGCGAGGCCCGGCCCGTCATGCGGGCGGGCCTCGCGCCACGCGGGAAATCCCCGCACCGCAAGAGCGCCGGCGGGTATCGCCGAGACGACTGGGGCGTGACAGACGGCGATGTTAGCGCTAACGTCCCCGAGTGCGTTTCCCGCCTGGTCGAGGGAAGGAAGTTCCGGTGTCCGCATCGTTCACCCGCCGTCGGTTGCTGCAAGCTGTCGGAGTCACCGCGGTCGCCTCCGCGGCCGGACCGGTCATCGGCCGGGCTCCCGCCACGGCGGCGATCGCTCCGGCGCGCGCCGAGGCCGGGGTGACCGCGGTCCCGTTCGAGCTCGGCCAGGTGCGGCTGACCGCGAGCCGGTGGCTGGACAACCAGAACCGGACGCAGAACTACCTGCGGTTCGTCGACGCCGACCGGCTGCTGCGCAACTTCCGGGCCAATCACCGGCTCTCCACCAACGGCGCCGCCGCCAACGGGGGCTGGGACGCGCCGGACTTCCCGTTCCGCGGCCACGTCCAAGGGCACTTCCTGACGGCTTGGGCGCAGCTGTGGGCGGTCACCGGCGACACCTCCTGCCGGGACAAGGCCACCTACGTGGTGGCCGAGCTGGCCAAGTGCCAGGCCAACAACGGCGCCGCCGGCTTCGCCACCGGCTACCTGTCCGCCTTCCCCGAGTCCGACTTCGACAACCTCGAGGCCGGGCGCCTGTCGAACGGCAACGTGCCGTACTACTGCATTCACAAGACGCTGGCCGGCCTGCTCGACGTGTGGCGCCTCATCGGCAGCACGCAGGCCCGCGACGTGCTCCTGAACCTCGCCGGCTGGGTCGACCGGCGGACCGCCCGGCTCTCCTACAGCCAGATGCAGTCGGTGCTGAACGTCGAATTCGGCGGCATGAACGCGGTGCTGACGGACGTCTACCAGGCCACCGGCGACACCCGGTGGCTGACCGCCGCGCAGCGCTTCGACCACGCCGCCGTGTTCGACCCGCTGGCGGCGGGGCGGGACCAGCTCAACGGGTTGCACGCCAACACCCAGGTCCCCAAGTGGATCGGCGCCGCGCGGGAGTACAAGGCGACGGGCACCACCCGCTACCGCGACATCGCCACCAACGCGTGGAACCTCACCATCGGCGCGCACACCTACGTCATCGGTGGCAACAGCCAGGCCGAACACTTCCGCGCGCCCAAAGCCATCGCCGCCTACCTCAACCAGGACACGTGCGAGAGCTGCAACACCTACAACATGCTCAAGCTGACCCGGGAACTGATGGCGCTGTACCCCGACCGCGTCGACCTGGCCGACTACTACGAGCGGGCACTGCTCAACCAGATGATCGGCCAGCAGAACCCGGCCGACAGCCACGGGCACATCACGTACTTCAGCTCGCTCAACCCGGGCGGCCGCCGCGGCGTCGGCCCGGCGTGGGGCGGCGGCACGTGGAGCACCGACTACAACTCGTTCTGGTGCTGCCAGGGCAGCGGCCTGGAAACCCAGACCAAGCTCGCGGATTCGATCTACTTCCACGACGACACGACGCTGATCGTGAACCTGTTCCTGCCCTCGGTCCTCACCTGGGCCCAGCGCGGCATCACCGTCACGCAGACCACGTCGTACCCGGCCGGCGACACCACCACGCTGACCGTCACCGGGACCGCGGGCGGGACCTGGGCCATGCGCGTCCGGATCCCGGCCTGGACCAGCGGGGCGACCATCAGCGTCAACGGTGTCGCGCAGAACGTCGCCACCACCCCCGGCAGCTACGCCACCCTGAACCGGGCCTGGACGTCCGGGGACACGGTCACCGTCCGGCTGCCGATGAAGATCGACGTGCGGCCGGCCAACGACAACCCGAACGTCGCGGCGATCACCTACGGTCCGGTGGTCCTGGCCGGCAACTACGGCACCAGTTCGCTCAGCGGCTTGCCGGCCCTCGACCGGAGCTCGATCACGCGGACCAGCAGCAGCACGCTCGCCTTCAGCGCCAAGGCCAACGGCGCCACGGTCGGCCTGGTGCCCTTCTACGACGCGCAGGGCTTCAACTACACCGTCTACTGGAACACCGGCGGCCAGAGCGGGACGACCTGGCGGCTGGTCAACGCGGGCAGCGGATTGGTGCTGGGCGTGGAGAACATGTCCACCGCCGACGGCGGCCGCGCGCTGCAGTGGTCGGACAGCGGCACCGCGGACCACAACTGGGAGATGGTCACCGACGGCAGCGCCGTCCGGTTCCGCAACGCCAACAGCGGCAAGGTCCTGGGAGTGCGGGACATGTCCACTGCGGACAACGCGCAGGTTCTCCAATGGTCGGACAACGGCACCGCCGACCACCGCTGGACGGTCGTCGACCAGGGCGACGGAACGGCGAAGATCCGCAACGCCAACAGCGGCAAGCTGCTGAGGATCGAGAAGAACTCGACGGCCGCCGGCGCGTTCGCCGTCCAGGGCCCGGACGACGGCGCCGCCGCCACCCGGTGGCGGATCGTGCGCAACGGCTGACCGGCGGTCCCGCCCGGGGCGCCTAGGGCGTGTCTGACAATGCCTTGGTCCAGGTGATCACGGCGTGGAGGACGACCGCTGATCGGTAGACGATGGCCAGCTTGTCGTAACGAGTCGCCAGGCCACGCCACTGTTTGAGCAGGTTGAACCGGCGCTCGACGACGTTGCGACCGCGGTAGTCCACCGAGTCGAAGGCGGGTGGTCGCCCGCCGCGGGAACCGCGGCGTTTGCGATGCCCGGCCTGATCAGCTGGCTCGGGGATCACCGCGATGATGCCGCGGTCACGCAGATACCCGCGGATCGCCCGCGAGGAGTAGGCCTTGTCACCGCGGACACGGTCAGGCCGGGTCCGAGCCCGGCCGCGCCCAGCCCGGCGGATGCGCAAGTGCCGCATCAGGTGCGGGAACATCGGCGCGTCCCCGGCCTGCCCAGGCCCGACCAAAGCCACCAGCGGCCGGCCGTTCCCATCGACGAGATGGTGCACCTTGGTGCTCCAGCCACCGCGGGAGCGGCCGATCGCATGGTCAAGCGGCTCGGTCAGCAGATCCGTGTAGTTCGACCCAGCCCCCTGTGGAGCGGGTGATGTTCGTGGCGTGCTGATGCGCCCGCGCGATCGTGGAATCCACCGACACCGACCAATCAACCAGGCCGGCCGCGTCAGCGTCGGTAAGCAGGCGCTGCAGCACGATGTCCCAAGTGCCGTCACCGGCCATCCGCCGATGCCAAGTCCAGATCGTCTGCCACGCACCGAACACCGCCGGCACATCCCGCCACGCCAGCCCGCACCGATACCGGTAGATGATCCCCTCGACCATCGCCCGCGCGTCCGAGAACGGACGACCACGCCTACCGGTCCGGACCGGCAGCAGATCCTCGATCAACGCCCACTGATCATCGGAGAGCAACTGAAACCGCGACACGACCAGCAGCATCCCAGCTACAAGCCGAGACTTTTGTCAGACACGCCCTAGCCCGGTTCGGCGTCGGCCATCAGGGTGCGCAGGCGGGCGCCGTGGCCGGCGACCTGGCCGAGCAGGTGGTGGCCGGCTTCCTCACCCCACAGCTTGCCGACCAGCTGCCGGTACTCCGACAGCCGCGGCAGTTTGCTGTCCAGGCGGAAGAGGATGGCCAGGGGCCGCCGCTGCCACCACCGGCGGATCCAGTCGACCGGTTGCGTCACCAGGAGGGCGCCGTAGTTCGTCGGCAGTGCCGGGCCGCCGGCGGCTTTCACGGCCTTCTCGGTGAGGTTGAGCATCTCGGTCAGTGACACGATCTCGCGCTCGGGACCACTGGCTTCGGCCAGCAGTGCCTGGTACTTGACCAGCAGCTTCCGGCGTTCGCGGACGGTGTCGGCGGTGCGCAGCGCGGCCTTGAAGTCGCCGAAGTAGCGGCGATAGCGGCGGAATTCGTCGCGCACGCGCAGCAGCTGCTCCGGGACGTCGTCGAGCGACGAGGCGCGTGAGAGCACCAGCGCGCTGATGGGCGGGATCGGGATGGTCGACATCGCCGCCCACTCGGCAACGAGATCACCGCCGTTGAGCGGCTCGTCGAGCGATTCGGTGACCTTGTCGTAGAGCTGACGCGGCAGCGAACGATAGGTCTTCTGCAACGTGCCCGCGACGAACGGCACCCGGTCGAAGTCCGGGAAGTAGTCCAGGCCGTGCGCCGCGGCCACGATGAGGTAGCCGTTCCCGCGGTACATCCGCTCCTTGACCGTGCAGTCCCCGCAGCTGGCGTACCCGCCGAGCGCGTCGACCTGGCTGAGGAGGTTGTTCAGCCCGGTCGTGTAGTCGAGGCCGGTCACCGCGCCGGTCTCGTCGACCGCGTGCTCGTGGCCGCCGGCGTCGAGGGTGATGCGTTTCGCGAGCTCGTCCGGCAGCCGCAGCATGACGCGCCGGAGTTCGTCGGGGGACAGGGTCGGGTGGAACGTGCGGTAGAGGCCTTCCCCGCCGAGGCGCCCGCCCAGGACGGTGTGGCACTCGTCCGCCGCGCCCAGTGCTTCCAGGCGGTCGAGGAGCACCACGGCTTCGCAGAGGGCGCACAGGTCGAGGAACCGCGGCAGCGTGAGGGCGTCCGGCCGGCTCAGCACGGTGCTGGCGTTGGCGACCAGGGTCTGGGTCACCAGCGCCACGTTTTCCCCGGTTTCGGCCACGTCGCCATTCTATGCTGGGGCGGTGACGTTCCTCCTCGAGCTCGGTGCGGCGCGCGTCGAAGCGACCGAGTTCGCCGGCACCGACCTGCCGGCCGTGCGCGAGCTGGTGGAGCGCGGCGAGATCGTGCTCCTGCGCGACGAGATCCCGAAGGACGGCACCCTCGACCAGTGGCCGCGGGACGTCGCGGAGTCGATCGGCGAGTGTGCGGTGGTGCCGCTGTCGTGCCTGACCGGGGCGGGCGGGCCGCGCTACCCGCTCGTGGTGGGCCGGCGCGAGAGCATCCGGTTCCTCTGCTCGTACGCCGATCGCGTGCCGCCGCAGCCGTTTCCCTGTGAGGCGCAGCCGGTGGTGACGGACTACCGCGAGTTCCGGCACCTGTGGGTCGCCGCCCCGCTGGAGGCGACGCTCGACCCGGACGGTTTCGCGATCGGCACCACGCTCGCCCAGCTGCACGCCCGCAACGTCCTGCACGGCGACGCCCACCGCGGCAACTGGCTGTTCGACCGCGACGGCGTGGCGCTGGTGCACGACCCGCGCCCGGTGTTCCTGCACTGCCGGCCGAGCGCGGAGCAGTGCGCGACGGACATCCGCCCGCTGCTGCCGGACCTGACCTCGGACGGCTGGCAGAGTTTCCGCCTGGGCTACCGCCGGTCCTGGCCGGAGGAGGGCCGCGTGATCGACCTGATCCAGCTCGGCGACCGGACCGGCTGGGCGGCCGCGTTCCGCACCGGCGACTTCGCCCGGGCCGTCGAGCTGACCGCTCGTCAGCTCGACGCCGAAGACACCCCGATCGTGCGGGTCATGCTGCTGGCGAACCGGGCCATGGCGCTGAGCCGCACCGGCCGCCACGACGAGGCGTTGGGTGACTGCCTCGCCGCGTTGAAGCTGGCCAGGCAGCGCTGCCCCCACGTGGCCGACGGCCTGGGTCTCGCCTTGGCCGTGGTGCTGTCCGGCCAGGGCCGGCGGGCGGAAGCGGTGAACGCCCTGCGCGCGGTGAGCCATCAGCCGGAGGAGCTGCTGGGGCGGATGGACCGCCCCGGCGCTCAGCTGCCGATCATCAACCTGTGAACGGATTCCGCCCGGCTAGCGGGTGAAGGTGAACCAGTTGATGTTCACGAAGTCCGACGAACTCCCTCCGAAGGTCAGGTACACGTCGTGCACTCCGGTCGCCGCACCGACGACGTTCGCCGGGACCGTCTGCCACTGCTGCCAGCCGCCGTTGTCGGCGAAGTCGATCTCGGCCAGTACCGGGCCGGACTGGCTGTCCAGGCGGGCCAGGATCGCGCCGCTCACCCCGGCCGCTGCCCCCGAGGCGAGGCGGGCCACGAACTGCCGGGGGAGCTCGAGCCGAAGTCGATGGCCGGGTACTTCAGCCAGTCGCCGCTGGAGATCCAGCCGACGTCCACGCCGCCGCCCGTGTCGCCGCACGCCTCGGTCTGCGTGCCGCTCTGGGCCGTGAACGATTCCGCCTGGATGGTCGAGTACGCGCTCACCCCGCCTCCGCCCGGCGGGGTCGTCGTGCCGCCGCCCGCGCCCAGTGACACCGTCCAGGACGTCGGCGCCGGGTCCTGGAGGTGGCCGTCGACCGGCTGCGCGCCGGTCGGGCCCACGTCGTCGTACGGGAAGGCGTAGCCGATCGACGCGTGCTGGTGCACCAGGCGCGCGTAGTGGTTCGTGGTCGGATCCCGGTAGTACTGCGACGGCGGGACGCCGTCGGGCTGGTTGTTGCCGCCGGCGACCAGCAGGCTGCTGCGGTTGAGCGCGGCCGCGAGGCGGGCGGCGATCGCGCCCCGCGCGTCCCCGCCGGAGTTGTACAGCGGTCCGCTCGCGCAGCCGAAGATGTCCACCGCGCTCGGCTTGGTGAACGGCACGCCGTTGGTGTTCAGGCCGGCGAACACCAGCGTGTCCCCGCTGACCGTGCCGGTGTAGGAGCCGATGGCGCCCTGCCCGTTGATCGTCAGCGGTGTCGTGCGGTAGTGGTCCCAGACGGCGTTCAGGTAGCCGGTCCAGTAACCGCCGAAGTCGGTGGGGGAGTGGCCGGGCGCGAGCACCCGCACGACCTTGCCGGCCGCGTCGGTGACGACGAGCCGGTCCCACGGCGCGCCGTCGGTGTTGTGCTGGGCGCGCAGCCCGTCGGCGATGGCGCCGAGCGCGCCGTCCGGCAGCGGGCTGACCGACTGCGAGCCGGCCGCGCCCGTCGTGGCCATGGACACCGGCAGCGCCACCATGTCGACGTAGCTGATGTTCGCGTAGAGGTTGGCGCTGTTGTAGGTGAACTCGCAGAACGTCCAGTTCGTCTGCCAGTTCGGGTCCGAACTGGTGAAGCCGGGCTGCACCAGGCCGGGACCGGGGTTGACGAAGAACTGGATCTTCCGGTCCACCGAGAACCACACCCGGCCGCCGATGAGGTAGTCGTTCAGCGGCACCGTGACCTGGGCCCCCGAGCCGGTCAGCGGGATGGCGTAGTCCGGGATCGGCGTCACCGGCGAAGACGGGTTGGCCAGCCGCTGGAACTGGCCGCCGGCGGTGACGAAGCCCGGCCGGCCCGAGGTGTCCGCGCCGCTGACGTAGGCGTAGACGGTGCCGCTGCCGGAGTTGTTCTTCAGCGTCAACGGCAGCGAGGCGGCGGCACGGGCCCGGGGCGCGGTGACGGCGGACCACAACGGGGTTCCGGCCGCCGCGGCGACCAGGCCGGCGGTGATGAAGGTACGCCTGGACGGCATGGCACCTCCTCGTGAAGGGGCGGAGGTCACTGGTTCAGACCTTTCCGCCAGGGTGGCCGAACGGTAGGGACGCGGGTCCGGCCCGGTCAAGGTCCGGCGGCGGGGTTGGGGGACGAACGGCCCTCAAGGGTGCCCTTTCGGAGCAGGCGACGCGGGGAACCGGAGGCGCGAACCGGACGGCACAGCAGGAGTCGGGTGTTACATCGCCAACGCGGGATGTCACTCGAGCGGGGAGGAACGCGGTGGGTTTCGAGGTCGATGTAGCGGACATCAGCAACGCCGCCGGCAAGCTCGGCGCGGGGAAGCCGCCGACGCTGACGCCCGGGGGTTCGCCGAACGTCGGCGGCACCGACCGGGCCGCCGGCTTCGCGGGCGACTACGACGTCTGGCTGCTGACCCGGCAGGAGGACCCGCAGGCCGCGCAGCTGCAGGTCACCAGCCTGGTCGAAAGCATCCAGACCGCCGCGAAGAGCTACGACAGCAGTGACGCCGCGGCGTGCGACGTCTTCCTGAAGGCCCTCGACGGCGGCTTCGAAAGGATCGATCGGTGACGTCGGTCTTCGACAAGATCCGGCACCTCGCCGACAAGGTGGAGAAGGGCAGCACGACCGAGCTGGACGACCGGGCCCGGGCCTGCCGCGCCACTCGGGAAGCGGTCCTGGACGCTCTCCCACGGCAAGGGCAACATCGTGTTCGCCTGGCGCAGGACAAGGCCATCAAGGCCCGGGCGCTCGTCGTGCTGGCCGACCTGGAACGGGTCGTCCTCGGCTACGACGCGGTCCTGCTCGCCGAGGGGCTGAAGCTGCGCACCAAGCCGGGGCAGGTGTGGGAGCTCGCCGGCTCCGGCAAGCGGAGCCTGCCGGAAATCGGCGCGCTCATGCTCCGTGAGGTGCCCGGCCTCGCCGCGCTGGTGGCGAAGGACCCGAGGCTCGCCATCGTCCTGCGCACCGGCAACTGGGAACTGCTCCTGCAGAACCGCGAGATCGCGCAGAAGATCTACGACTACCTCGGCTTCAAGTACGTCGAGGGCGGCGACTTCTACACGACCGGCGAGCAGTACCGGCTCGAGCTGTGGAAGAGCAGCTACGGGTTCGGCGGCGAAGTCGGGTTCTACACCCGCGAAGCCGGTTCCCAGGACCCTTCCGGCTACTACGCCGCCGCCCGGGGTGACGACCAGATCAAGGTCACGCAGCAGATCTACGACAAGAAGAGCGGCGAGGTCTCTTCACCAGCACCTCACGGTCAGGAAGGTGTCCGACGCCCCGCCCGTCCTCAGCTACGACTGGCAGAAGTGAGCCGCGCTCACCCCGAGGTCACCGGCCTGAACTCCCACGGCTCGTCGTCGTGGTCGGCCCGGCGGACCTTCCTTTCGCGGTCGGTGAGGCCGGCGAACACGCCGTCGACGTCGATCAGGCCGGCGACCTCGTCGGCGACCTGCGGGCCGTGGCGCGCCTCGATGTCCTCCAGTCCCTCGCGCAGGGCGGTGGTCGCGGCAGTCCTGGCCGTGGCCCGCAGTGCGCGGGCCAGCTCCTCCGGCTCACTCATGGCTCCACTGTAGGGGTCGCCGGGCGGGCCCGACGCCGGCGAAGCCGGTTTTCCCGCGGTCGTCCGCGAATGCATTCCGCGGACCGTTGTCCTCTCCGGAATGCCGACGCCGTGATCATTGCGTCGCCGCGGAGGCCGGCGGCGGCGATCGGGTGAGTGCCCTTGACTCGATCTTGTTCCGGGCGGGGTGTGCCGGCCGTTTTCCTTGTCGATCAAGAAAAACCCTGCCACGCGGGGAAGTTCGCATTATCATTTCCGGTACGCGCTCGGCAAGTCGGTTACCCGTACCAATCTTGTTCCAGGTGAACGGAACGCCTGCATCTGGAGTATTTGACCCATTAATCCCGCCAGCTACAATAAGCAAAGCTGGGGTTGCGAGTTGTGCGGGGGGTGTCGGCTGGGCCTCCTTCCCGTGGTCAAGGGGAGGAGCGGGGGAGGATCCGCGACGGGCTCGACCGAAAATCGGACATACCGGACGAAGCTGCGACTCCGGCGAGCCGGCGGCGTGCCCGCGGCGCTCACGACCGTGATCAATGGGGACGCGGCCGAGACCTCCATGTCCTGAACGCACTGATCTGGGGTTGGATCATTATGTCCCTGGGGGACCATGTGATTAACGGCGATGATGAGGAGATCACGCCGATTCTGGCCAGAACGACCGGAAAGGGGGAACCGGTCCCGATCGATTCCTTGTTGCCGCCGGCCGAACTCCTGCGGTCCGGCGAAAGCACTGAATACATCAGTACGCTGGCGGAAGCGGAAGAGGCCCTGCCGCCGATCGTCGTGCACCGCGAGACGCGGCGGGTCGTCGACGGAATGCACCGGCTGTGGGCCGCCCGCGCCCGGGGCGACGAGGTGATCGAAGTCGTCTACGTCGACGGCTCCTCGGCCGACTTGTTCGTCCTCGCGGTCGAGTTGAACCGTGCGCACGGCCTGCCGTTGACCATGGCCGAGCGCAGGTCCGCCGCCGAGCGGATCATGGCATCGCACCCGCACTGGTCCGACCGCCGGATCGGCCGGACCGCCGGGTTGGCGGCCAGCACGGTCGCGTCGCTGAGGCCGTCGTCCGTGACCGGGCACCGGACCGGGCAGGACGGCCGCAGCCGGCCCGTGGACGGTGCGACCGGACGGCAGCGGGCCAGTGAACTGCTGGCCCGGAACCCGGACGCGTCGGTCCGCGAGGTGGCCAAGGCCGCGGGGATCTCGCTGGGTACCGCCAGTGACGTGCGTGCCAGGCTGCGGCGAGGCGAGCCGGCGATGACCGCCCGGCAGCAGGCCGCGGCCCTGAGGCCGCGTGCGATCGCGGCGACGCGGCGGACCAGGGCGGACCTCGGCCGCGTGCTGCAGAGCCTGCGCGAGGACCCGTCGCTGCGGTTCACCGACGTCGGACGGCGGTTGCTCCGCCTGCTCGGCGGCGCCCCCGGCGGCAGCGTCGAGCAGATCGAACAGATCGCGCAGATCGCCGACAGCGTGCCGGAACACTGCCGGACCATGGTGATCGACATGGCCCGCGAGTCCGCCGCCGCCTGGCAGCGGCTGGCCGACCAGCTCGCGGGCCGCAGCGCCGAGCGGCGGAGAAAAACGGTCTGAGTTCGGGGCCGCGGGACGTTCAACTGCTCGAACCCTGCGGTTGAACACCCGCGGCCGAACCCCCGGCCGCCGGGCTCCCGGCCGCCGGCCGGGCCCGGGTAATGCACGTCCGACAATATCTGGAGAGGTATTCGCGGTGGCGACGAACCCTTTCGACAACCAGAACGGCGTCTATCTTGTGCTGGCCAATGCCGGCGGCCAATATTCGCTCTGGCCTTCGTTCGCCGATGTTCCCGGTGGCTGGACCGTCCTGCTCGACGCGGCATCGCGGCAGGAGTGCCTCGATTACGTCGACGAGCGCGGGACGGACCCGCGCCCGGCGGGGAACGGGTGACGAGGAAGAACGGATCGGTCGAACGCTTTACGGCAGAACCACGGCGTGCTTGAATCGCGTTCAGCTCGACTTCCCGGTTTTTTGGCATGGCGCCGCGATGGTTGTCCGGCGAACCATCCCGGGAATCACCGGCACGGGTGGCTTTCCCGCCGGTCGTCCGGGAACCATGTGCCAATGGCATGGAGACTTCACCGTGGCACGGCCACGGTGATATTCAACAGGGGGCGGTTTGTCCAGCACCGGACTGAACAAGGTTTCTGATCAGTCGGCGACGACAAAGACGGCACCGGCCACACTGGCCGAACTGTGGGAGCGGACGGTACGCAGCCGGCCGAACGGCCCGGCGATCGTCTCCGCCGGCGAGGTCCTGACCTACGACGAGGTGAACGCCAGGGCGAACCGGCTGGCCCGGCTGCTGCTCGCCGAGGGCGCCGGCCCGGATCGGCTGGTGGCGCTGGCGCTGCCCCGGTCGAGCCGCATGGTGATCAGCGTGCTCGCCGTGGCCAAAGCCGGGGCGGCGTTCCTGCCGGTGGATGTCAACTACCCGCGCGAGCGGATCTCGTACCTGCTCGCCGATTCCGGGCCCGCGTTGCTGTGCACCGTCCGGGGCGCGGTCCCGGTGCTGCCCGCCGACGACGGGGTGCCGCAGCTGGTGCTGGACTCGGCCGGCCTGACCGCCGCGCTCGACGCCCTGCCCGGCACCGACCTGACCGACGACGAACGCGGTGGCCCGCTCACCGCGGCGAACCTCGCCTACGTCATCTACACCTCCGGCTCGACCGGCCGGCCGAAGGGCGTCGCGCTGACGAGCGCCGGCTTGCCCGCCTTGGCGGAGGCCAAGGTCGCCACGATGCGGGTCACCGAGGACAGCCGGGTGCTCCAGTTCGCGTCGCCGAGCTTCGACGCCTACCTGACCGAGCTGCTGGCCACCTTCACCGCCGGTGCTGCCCTGGTGGTGCCGGGACCGGGCACGCTGGCCGGCGAACCGCTGGCCAAGGCGCTCCGGGACGGCCGCGTCAGCCACGCGGTGCTGCCGCCCGCCGCGGCCGCGACCGTGTCCCCGGACGCGGCGCCGGACCTGCGCGTGCTGGTGGTGGCCGGCGAGGCGTGCCCGCCCGGCCTGGTGCGGCAGTGGGCGCCGGGACGCGTCTTCGTCAACGCCTACGGCCCGACCGAATGCACCGTGTGCGCGACCATGACCGGCCCGCTGGGCCCGGGGGACGAGGTCACCATCGGCCGGCCGATCCCGGGGGTGTCGGTGCACGTCCTCGACGCCGAGCTGCGGCCGGCCGCGACCGGCGAGATCGGCGAGCTGTACGTCAGCGGCCCCGGGCTCGCGCGCGGCTACCTCGGCCGGCCCGGCCTGACCGCGCAGCAGTTCGTGGCCAACCCGTTCTCCGCAGACGGCGAACGCATGTACCGCACCGGCGATCTGGCCTCCCTGCGGGCCGACGGGAACATCCGGTTCCACGGCCGGGTCGACGACCAGGTCGAACTGCGCGGGTACCGCATCGAGCTGGGCGAGGTCGAGGCCGTGCTCCGCCGGCACCCGGACGTGGCGCGGGCGGTGGCCGTGCTGCGGGACGGCGCGGCCGACGGGCCGCAGCTGGTGGCCTACGTCGTGCCGGCGGACGGCGCCACGCCCTCGGCGGCCGAACTGCGTGCGCACGCCGGCCGGTTCCTGCCCGACTTCATGGTGCCGTCGATCTACGCGACGATCGACTCCGTCCCGTTGACCCCCAGCGGGAAGACGGACCGGGCCGCGCTGCCGGAGCCGGGCCCGGCCACCCGGCGGCCCGCCGGCCAGGAACCCCGCACCCCGGCCGAAAAGCTGCTGTGCGACATCTTCCGGGACCTGTTCGAGCACGACGAGATCGACATCCGCAGCAACTTCTTCGAACTCGGCGGCAACAGCATCCTGGCCGTCGACTTCATCCAGCGGGCGCAGGACGCCGGACTGGTGATCCTGCCGAGAACCGTGCTCGACCACCCGACCATCGAGCAATTGGCCGCGATCGCGACCGCCGGGGAGTGAGAGATGACCACCCGTCCCACGGTGTCCCCCACCGAACTCGAGCAGATCGACCTGGCCTCGCCCATCCTGCACGCGGAGTACGAGCTCGGTGAGGTCTTCCGCCACCTGCGGACCCACCAGCCGGTGTACTGGCAGGAGCCGCGCGGCGAGCAGCCCGGCTTCTGGGTGATCAGCCGGTACGCCGACGTGAACGACGTGTACAAGGACAAGGCGCACTTCACCACCGAGAACGGCAACGCGCTGGCCACCTTGCTGACCGGCGGTGACTCGGCGTCGGGCGCCATGCTCGCGGTCACCGACGGCGTGCGCCACCACCAGGTGCGCACCGTGCTGTCCAAGGGTTTCTCGCCGCGGATGCTCGACCTGATCGCCCATTCCCTGCGGGAAACGGTCGACGGGCTGCTGCTGGCGGCGCTGGACCGGGGCGAATGCGACGCCGCGGAGGACATCTCGGCGAACGTGCCGCTGGGCGCCATCTGCGACCTGCTGGAGATTCCCCACGCCGACCGGAAGTACCTGCTCGGCCTGACTTCGCACGCGTGGAGCACGGACTACGCGGACGAGCCTCCCGAGGAGAGCTGGGTCGCCAAGAACGAAATCCTGTTGTACTTCAGCAAGTTGCTCAAACAACGCCGTGGCGGTGAGCGGGACGACATGGTCAGCCTGCTCGCGAACTGCCGGATCGACGGCGATCCGCTCAACGCGGCCGAGCAGATCGCCAACTGCTACGGGCTGATGATCGGCGGCGACGAGACCGGCAGGCACGCCATCACCGGCACGATCCTCGCGTTGATCGAGAACCCTGACCAATGGCGCGCGTTGAAGGACGGCGACGTCGACCTGAAGACGGCGACCGAGGAGGCCCTGCGCTGGACCGTGCCGTCGCTGCACGGCGGCCGGCTGGCGACCGGGGACGTCGTGGTCAACGGCGAGCAGATCAAGGCCGGCGACGTCGTCAGCGTGTGGATCTCCTCGGCGAACCGGGACGAAACCGTCTTCGACGCGCCGGACGAGTTCACGCTCGGCCGCACGCCGAACAAGCACTTCACCTTCGCCTACGGCTCGCACTACTGCCTCGGCCACTACCTCGGCCGGATGGAGGTCTACGCGGTGCTCGACGGGCTGCGCCGGCTGGTGGGCGACCTGGAACAGATCGGCGAAGAGCGGTGGATCTACTCCAGCATCCTGCACGGGATGAGCTCCCTGCCGATCCGGATCAAGGCCTGAAGGCCAGGGGGACGCGCCCATGACGAGCACTGCCCACAAGCCCGCCGACCCGCCGGTCGCCATGGTCACCGGCGCCGGCCGCGGCATCGGCGCGGCCACGGCCGAGCGCCTCGCCGCGGAGGGCATGGCGGTGATCGTCGTGGACCGCGCCGAGCCGGACACCCGGGCCACGGTCGCGGCCATCCGCGCGGCAGGCGGACGGGCCGGCGGGTACGGCTGTGACGTCGCCGTGGCCGACGCGGTGACGGCCATGGTCGCCTCCGCCGTCGAGGAGTTCGGTCACGTCGACGTGCTGGTGAACTGCGCGGGGGTCAACCAGGACCGGCTCCTGCTCACCATGAGCGAGCAGGAGTGGGACACGGTCCTGGACGTCAACCTCGGCGGCACCATGCGGTGTTCGTTCGCGGTCGGCCGGCACATGCGCCGGCGGGGCCGCGGCCGGATCGTCAACTTCGGGTCCGTGGCCGCGCGCGGCAACGCCGGTCAGACCAACTACGCGGCCGCGAAGGGCGCGATCGCCGGGTTCACCCGCACGCTCGCGGCCGAACTGGGGCCGCACGGCGTGACGGTCAACGCGATCGCGCCGGGCTTCGTGGCCACGCCGATGGTGGCCGAGCTGACCGAACGGCTCGGCGCGGACGGGGACACGGTCCTGCGGGCGGCGGCGGAATCCGCGGCCGTGGGCCGGATCGGGACGCCCGGGGAGATCGCCGCCGCGGTGGCCTTCGTCGCCCGGCCGGACTCGGCCTACCTCACCGGGGAAACCATCCACCTCGAAGGGGGCCGTCGATGACCGGGGTCGCGGTCGTGGCCGGCGGCAGCGAGCACACCGGGCTCGCGGTCGCGCGCGGACTGGCCGCGGCGGGCTACGACATCGCGTTGCTGGACACCGAATTCACGGCGGCCGACAAGACGGTCAGGCGGATCGAGGAGTCCGGCAGGCGGTGCGTCACGGTCGAGGCCGAGCTGACCGACACCCGGTCGGTCGCCGCCGCGTTCGGCCGGGTGCGGACCGCGCTGAGCAGCCCGGCCGTGCTGGTCACCTGCGTCGGGCTGGGGCCGGTGCCGGACGGCCTGCCCGAGGACGGCTCCGCGGACGAACAGCGCTACGCCGCGGTCCGCCGGGCACTGCGCCCCGCGTTCGCCTGCTGCCAGGCCGGGGCCGGCCAGCTCCTGCGCCACCGGTGGGGGCGGATCATCGTCGTCACCGAGCCGGCCGACGCCGGCGAAACCGCCTGGCGCACCGCGCAACCCGTGCTGGCCGGGTTGATCGGGTTCACCCGGTCCGCGGCGCTGGAACTGGCGAGGTCCGGGATCACGGTGAACCTCGTCGCCCCGGCCGGCTGCGCGCCCGACAGCCGGGTCCCGGCGCACCGGCCGGCGGTCGGCGACAGCGCGGGCTCCTACGCGGACGGCGTCGCGCACGTGACGGAGTTCCTGGTCGACGACCAGGCCGGCGGGCTCACCGGGCAGGAGATCTACGTCGCCGCTCCCCCCGCGGGAGTGCCTCTACTCCACGAAAGGTAGTCACTGGTGGCGAACATGGACCACGGATCGGAGCACTACGTCGCCCGCATCCTCGGCGAGGCGGCCCGGGACGGCGCGCGACCGGTCGTCCGGTGGCGGGACACCGTGCTCACCGGCGCCGAACTGCACCGCTCGGTGCGGCGGGTCGCGGCGGCGCTGCGCGAAGCGGATGTGGCCCGCGACGACGCGGTGGCCATCCTGACCCAGGTGAACAGCCCGTGGATGCTCATCGTCCGCTACGCCGCCCACCTGCTGGGCGCCTCGGTCGTGTACATCACCGGCGCCAACCACGGCACCACGACGCACGACCTCCCGGTGACCACCCGGCTCCGGATGCTGCGGGAAGCGGGCGCGTCGGTGCTGGTGTTCGACGAGCGCAACGCCGAGCTCGCCGGGACCATCCACGACCTGGCCCCGGACAAGCTGGTGCTGTGCGGCCTCGGCCATCCGGCGTCCGGCGCGGTGACCGCCGACGGCCGGCCGGTCGAGGACGTGCCGGAGGAGTTCGCGCCCCAGCACCCGGAGCTGGCCATGGTGCTCTACACCAGCGGCACCACCGGTCAGCCCAAGGGCGTGTGCAAGCTGTTCCGGTCGTGGAACCGGGCGGTGCTCGGCCTGGCCGAGCAGCCCCCGCCGACCTACCTGGCCATGACCGCGGTGAGCCACACGGTCGGCATGGTCGTCGACATCGCGCTGGCCGCCGGCGGCAGTGTGCTGCTGAGGGAGAGGTTCGATCCCGGCGACGTCCTCCGGGACGTCGCGACGCACCGGATCACCGACACGTTCATGGGCGTGCCGCAGCTCTACGCGCTCCTGAACCACCCCGAGGTGCGCACCGCGGACGTGTCCTCGTTGCGGCACCTGGTGTACGTCGGCTGTCCCGCGTCGCCGGAACGCCTGAAGGAGGCGATCGAGGTGTTCCCCGGGGTGCTGACCCAGTCCTACGGCTCCACCGAGACCGGCCGGATCGCCATGCTCCTCCAGGACGACCACGACCACCCCGAACTGCTGGCCACCGTCGGCCGGCCGGTGCCCGGGGTGACCATCGCCATCCGCGACCCGGAAACCGGCCGGGACCTGCCGCCCGGCCAGGCCGGCGAGGTGATGGTGCACAGCCCGAACACCATGGCCGGCTACGTCGCCGATCCCGAGGGCACCGCGCGGGTGGTCGAGGACGGCTGGGTGCACACCGGCGACATCGGCTCCGTCGACGAAAACGGGTACGTGCGGCTCTTCGGCCGGATGCACGAGATGGTCAAGGTGCAGGACACCCGCGTCAGCCCGACCGAGGTGGAGAAGGTGCTCGTCGGGTTCCCCGGCGTGGTGGACGCGTGCGTGTACGGCCACCGCCGGCCGGACCTGATCGAGGAACTGCACGCCGCCGTCGTGCTCGGCGCCGACGGCGCCCCGGATTTCGCCGCCCTGCGCGACCACGTCGCGCGGGCCATGACCCCGACGCACGCGCCGAGCCGGTTCGTGCGCTGGCGGCAGTTCCCGATCAACAACACCGGGAAGGTCGACCGGCTGCGGATCCGCGAGGTCAGCGCCGAGGCCCGCGGGGAGAGCCCGGACGTGCTGGTGGACAAGTGAAGGGGGCCGGCCGATGAGAGTGCTGTTCACGAGCCTGCCCGGGAGCGGCCACCTGTTCCCCATGGTGCCGCTCGCCTGGGCGTTGCAGGCGGCCGGGCACACGGTGCTGGTCGCCACCGACCGGGAGTTCCTCCCGGTGGTGACCGGAACCGGGCTGCCCGCCGCGGCCGCGCTGGACCCGGTCGACCCGGTCGCGCTGTTCCGGTCGACCGGCCCGGGTGGCGCGGCTGGGCCGACCGGCCCGGGTGGCCCGACCGGCCCGACCGGCCCGACCGGCCCGGCCGGCCCGGCTGGCGCGGCTGGCGCGGCTGGCCGGACCGGCCTGACCGGCTCGGCAGGCCCCACCGGCGCGACCGGCGCGGCTGGCTCGGCTGGCCCGACTGGCTCGCCCGGCCCGGCTGGCCCGGCCGCCCGGCCGGTCGCCCCGGCGGAGTGGAGCGGACCTCCGCTGAGCCCGGCGGAGCGGACCGGCCGCCGGTGCGCCGAGAGCGGCCTGCGGGCGCTGCCCGCCACCCGTGCCCTCCTCGAGGTGTGGCAGCCGGACCTGGTGATCGCCGAACCCATGGAGCTGGCCGGGCCGGCGGCGGCGACGATCGCCGGCGTGCCCTGGCTGCGGCACGCCTACGGCCTGCTCCCGCCGGAGCGGCTGCTGAGCGCCGCGGTGGCCACCCTGGACACCGGGCTGGCCGTGCTCGGGCTGCCCCCGCTGGCGGAACCGGCCGGGACGATCGACGTGTGCCCCGGCAGCCTGCAGCCGCCGGACGCGGTGGCGGCCACGCCCATGCGGTACGTGCCCTACAACGGCCCGGCCGGCGTCCCCGACTGGCTGCTGGCCGGGCCGCCCGCCCGGCCGCGGGTCTGCCTGACCCTGGGCACGTCCCTGCCCCGGCGGGACCCGCGCGTCGCCCCGCTGTGGCGGCTGCTGCTGGACGAACTGCTGGCGCTGGGCCAGGAGGTGGTCATCGCGATCGAGGAGAGCCACCGGCCGCTGCTGGGTCACCTGCCCGACGGCGTGCGTGCCGCGCGGATCCCGCTGTCCTCCCTGCTGCCGACCTGCTCCGCGATCGTGCACCACGGTGGTTCCGGGAGCACCATGGCGGCGGCGGCCTTCGGCGTGCCGCAGCTGGTCGTCCCGCACTTCGCCGACCACTTCACCAACGCGGAGCGGCTCACCGCGGTCGGGGCGGGCACGAGCCTGCCGCAGGACACCGACGACCCGGCGCGGATCAAGGCGGCGTGCGAGCTCATCACCGGAGACGGCCCGCACCGCGCGATCTCCCGCGGGCTCGCCGAGGAGAACGCGAGCCGGCCGAGTCCCACCGAGGTGGCTCGGGAACTGGTTCTCGAGTACGAGAAAAAAGGAATGATCGTCGCCTGAAAAGTTCGTTCTCCGGCGGTCACATGTCAGGGCGCCTGTGTCATGCTTCGACGAGGATCCGGAACTGCCGCGAATGACGTCTCGCGAGTTCTTGCGAGCGTTTTCCGCGGCACCGCAATCGATGGGGGAAGCACGCGAGATGGTCATTGGACGCACCGGGTTCGAGCCCGTCCTCACCCGCCTGGAAACGCTGCTGGACGAAGTCTGGGATCTGCGGCCGGCCGGTGCGACGATTTCGGCCACCGCACCGCTGGTGAGCCTCGGGGTGGATTCCCTCACGCTCGCGCTGCTGCTCGAAAAGGTCGGCAAGGAATTCGGTGTCGACTGGACCACCGACACCAATCCCCGCGAAGCGATCTCGTTGCGTTCGCTGGCGGATCTCGTGGTGCGGCGCGTCGCCGGCGGCGCGACCGCCGCCGGGGCGTAGGGCGCGGCGCATGCGGACATCGGGTACGTACCTGGCCGGGATCGGAACCGTCCGGCCCGAAACGGAAAGCGTCGACGCCGCCGTGCGGCGGGGACTCGTTCCGAAGGACGCCGCCGAGGCTTCGGGTATCACGGGCGTCGCCGTCGCCGGTGACGTTTCTCCCGCCGAAAACGCGTTGCTCGCCGCCCAGCAAGCCCTCAAGAGCAGCGGGCTGAGCGCCGACGACATCGGCCTGCTGCTCTGCACCGGGGTGTGGCACCAGGGACCCGACGGATGGGGACCGCAGTACTACCTCCAGCGGAATTTGCTCGGCGACGACCTGCTCGCCGTGGAACTGCGGCACGGCTGCAACGGGACCTTCAGCGCACTGGAACTGGCCGTTCCCTATCTGCGGTGCGCACCGCACGTCCGGGGCGCGCTGATCACCGCCAGCGACAACTTCGGCACCCCGCTGATCGACCGGTGGAACCCCGGTGAGGGGCTGGCCTACCTGGGTGACGGGGCAGGCGCGGTCGTGCTGAGCACCTCCCCGGGATTCGCCGAGCTGTTGTCCTTGTGCACCACGACCTTCTCGGAGATGGAGGAGGTCCACCGGGCCGGCGAACCGCTGTTCCCGCCGGGCGCCACCACCGGCACCTTCCTGGACTACGGTGCCCGGGCCGCCCGGTTCCAGCAGAAGGCGACCGAGGACGGCAACTGGGTGCAGTGCCTGCTGGGCCACCAGAAGCACAACGTGGAGTGCGTGGGACAGGCACTCGACGAGGCCGGGGTGGCCGCCGGCGACATCAAGACCGTCGTGATCCACAGCATGCCGCGCCAGGCGGCCGCCTCCTACCTGAAGATCCTCGGGTTCTCGCTGGACCGCTCGACCTGGGAGTTCGGCCGGACGACCGGCCACCTCGGGGCCGGCGACCACCTCGCCGCCCTGGAGCACCTCGTGACGACGGGCAAGGCCGGCCCCGGCGACCACCTGCTGCTGTGCGGTTCTTCGCCGGGCGTGACGTACAAGGCGGCCGTCGTCCGGATCCTCGACACCGCGGCCTTCCGGAACCAGGAGGCCCGGCCCGATGGACTTTGACCTCACTGCCCGCCAGCACCAGCTGGTCGACGACGTCCGCACGGGCGCCGGCAAGCTGCCGCCCGTGGAACCCGGCGGCGTCGCGGGAAAGGACAGCTGGCTGGCCGCGGCCGAACTCGGCATGACCGGCCTCTGCCTGCCCGCGGAACACGGCGGCGGCGGGCTCGGTGCCCTGGACACGGCGCTGTGCCTCGAAGCGTTCTGCGCCGGCGGCGCGGACACCGGTCTCGCGTTCGGGATCGCCGCCCACCTCCTGGCCTGCGGGACCGTCCTGACCGACCACGCGGCCGACCCCGTGCGGGCCGAGCTGCTCCGCGGACTGGCTTCGGGAACCGTGATCGCCGCGAACGCGATGACGGAGGACGGCGCGGGCTCGGACCTGAGCCGGCTCGCCACGACAGCCGCGGCCGACGGGGACGGCTACGTCCTGAACGGGAAGAAGTCCTTCGTCAGCAACGCCCCGCTGGCCGACGTCTTCATCACCTACGCGGCCACCGCACCGAGCGCGGGCTACCTGGGGCTGTCGGCGTTCGCCGTCCCCCGGAGCCTGCCCGGCCTGCGGATCGGTGCCCCGCTGGCCAAGCTGGGGTTGACCGGCTGCGCCGCCGCGCAGGTGGAGTTCGGCGACTGCCGGGTGCCCGGCCGCTACCTGCTCGGCTCCGAGAACCAGGGGAGCGGCGTCTTCCAGCGCTCCATGGCCTGGGAACGCGCGTGCCTGCCCGCGATCTACCTCGGGGCCATGGAAGTTCAGCTGGCCCGGTGCGTGGACCACGCCCGGAGCCGCAAGCAGTTCGGCCGCAGCATCGGGAGCTTCCAGGCGGTTTCCCACCGGATCGCCACCATGAAACTGAGGCTGGAAAGCAGCCGCCTGCTTCTCTACCGCGCGTGCTGGTTCCTCGACCAAGGCCGAGCGGCCGTGGAGGAGGCGGCGCTGGCCAAGACGGCCGTCGCCGAGGCCGCCGTCGCCAACGCGCTGGACGCGGTGCAGGTGTTCGGCGCGCGCGGGTACCTGGCCGAGGACGGGATCGGCCAGCAGCTGCAGAACGCCCTGCCGCTGAACATCTTCTCGGGGACGACCGAAATCCAGCGCGAGGTTGTCGCGAGGAGCTTGGGATTGTGACCGACGTTTCCTACTGCGCACAGGAGCCGAAGCATGAGTGAGCGGCGCGGTCTCCACGACCTGCTGGCCGCCTCGGCGGCCCGCACGCCCCACGCGCCGGCGGTGGCCGGCCCCACCGGGGCGATGACCTACGGGGAGCTCGACGAACGCGCCGACGTCCTGGCCGGGCTGCTGTCCGGGCGCGGCATCGGCAAGGGGGACCGGGTGCTGATCTGGTCCCCGAAGTCCGCCCACGCGATCGCCGCCATGCAGGCCGTCCTGCGCCTCGGCGCGATCTACGTCCCGGTCGACCCCCTCACGCCACCTGAACGGTTCGCCGTGATCGCGCGCGAGTCCGGGGCGCTCGCCTTGTGCGCTCCGGGCGGCCTGTCCGCGCGGATCCCCGGCCCGCTTCGCGACCGTCTCGTCTGTGTCGACCTGGACGCCGCGCCGACGTCCGACGCAGTCCCGCGGACACCGGTGAGCCCGAACGTGGAACCGGACGACCTCGCCTACATCCTCTACACCTCGGGGTCGACCGGGACGCCGAAGGGCGTCTGTATCAGCCACCGCAACGCCCTGGCCTTCGTCGACTGGGCCGTCGCGGAACTCGCTCCCGGCCCGCGGGACCGCTTCGCCAACCATTCGGCGTTTTCGTTCGACCTGTCCGTGCTCGACCTCTACGCCGCCTTCGCCGTGGGCGCGGCCGTGGTCCCGATCCCGACCGAGTTCGCGTACGCCCCGGAACGGCTGGTCGAATTCCTGCACCACGAGCGGATCAGCGTGTGGTACTCCGTGCCTTCCGTGCTGATCCTCATGCTGCGTGACGGCGGCCTGCTCGACCGGCCCGCACCCGGATCGCTGCGGGCGCTGCTGTTCGCCGGCGAGCCGTTCCCGATCGGCTACGTGCGCACGCTCGCGTCCTGGTGCGACGCCCGGCTGCTCAACCTGTACGGGCCCACCGAGACCAACGTGTGCACCTTCCACGAGGTCCGGCCCGCGGACCTCGCGCGCGAACTGCCGGTCCCGATCGGCAGGCCGTGCAGCGGCGACCGGGCCTGGGCTCGCCGTCCCGACGGCGCGGAAGCCGGACCCGGTGAGGAAGGCGAGCTGGTCGTCAGCGGGCCGACCGTCTTCGCCGGGTACTGGGGACGGCCGCCGCAGGAGGGTCCGTACGCGACCGGGGACCGGGTCAAGGTCCGGCCCGACGGCTCGTTCGACTACCTCGGGCGCCGCGACGACATGGTGAAGATCCGGGGACACCGGATCGAACTCGGCGACGTGCTGGCGGCGCTGCACTCCCACCCGGGGGTGGCCGAAGCCGCCGTCGTCGCCGTGGGGGAGGGGCTGGACCGGGGTCTGGCCGCGTTCATCGTCCGGGGCGAGGGCAGCGCTTTCGGGAACGTCGCGCTGCGCCGGCACCTGGCCGGCCGGCTCGCGCCCCACATGATCCCCGGTGACCTCCGCTTCGTCGACCAGCTGCCGCTCAACGACCGGGGGAAGGTCGACCTCGCGGCGCTGCCGGCACCACGCCCAGCCGCACAGAAAGTCCGAGGGTGAGACATGACGACCCAGACCCGAGAAGACATTTCGGCCGAGCTGCTCACCTTCGTCCGCGAAAGCTTCCTGGCCGGGGATCCGGAGGGTGAGCTCGAAGTGGACACCCCGCTGCTCGAGCTCGGGATCCTCAACTCGCTGAACACCGCCCTCCTGATCGCGCACCTGGGGGAGCGGTACGGCGTCAACGTGCCGCTGAGCGACGTCACGGCCACCACGTTCAAGTCCGTGCGCAGCCTGACCGAGACCGTGTACGAGAACTGGATGCCCAAGTGAACCTGACCGCGGACATGTTCCTGCTGCACGCGCCCAGCGTGTACGACTTCCGAGAGCGTGACGACATCCTGTTCGCCTACCTGAGCGACAGCGACAGCGTCAACGTCACGTCCGTCTACGAGATGTTCCCCATCGGCTGGTTCTCGATCAAGCAGCAGCTGGCCGACCACGACTTCGACTGCCGGATCGTCAACATCGCGTCGCTGATGCTGACGCACCCGGAGCTCGACGTCGAGCGGCTGATCGCCCGGCTGGAGGCGCCGATCTTCGGCTTCGACCTGCACTGGATGACCCAGTGCAACGGCGCGGTCGAGCTGGCCAAGGTGGTGAAGCGGATCCACCCGGAGGCGCTGATCGTCTTCGGGGGCATCTCGGCGACCTACTTCGCCCAGGAGCTCATCCAGTACCCGCAGGTGGACGTCGTCGTCCAGGGCTACGACACGCTCGCGCCCGTCACGCAGCTGGTCGAGACGGTGATCAAGGGCGACCGGGACTTCAGCGGGATCCCGAACCTGCTCTACAAAGGACACAACGAGGTCGAGACCACCGGGTTCAGCCACAAACCCGCCACCGGCTACAACAACGTCCGCAACGACTGGTCGTACTACCGGACGACGCCGGTGACCCCGCTGTCCAGCAAGCTCATCATGACGCTGCCGAACACCGGGTGCGCCCACGACTGCGGCTGGTGCGGCGGCTCCAAGTTCGCCTACCGCAACATCATGGAGGTGAACAAGACCCTGGTGCAGAAGGACAACGACCTCATCCTCGAGGAGCTCAAGACGATGGGCGAGGCGGCCAAGCACACCTCCATCTACGCCCTCCAGTGCTATTCGGAAGGCAAGACGAGGATGCACGCGTACCTCGACGCCGTGCACGAACTCGGGTACCGGAGCGTCTTCTTCGAGCAGTTCAACCTGACGCCCGCCGACACGCTGAAGAAGATGGGCGAGGCCACGGATTCGTACATCATGCTCTCGCCCGAGTCGCACGACCCGAAGATCAGCAAGGCGGCCGGCCGCGGCACCTACACGATGGAAGAGATGGAGGACTGGATCCCCCGCGCGCTGGACGCCGGGGTCAAGGGCGTGATGATCTGGTTCTTCATCGGCATGCCGTACCAGGACGCCCAGTCCGTGCGCGACACGGTCGCGTACTCGGAACGCCTGATCCGCAAGTACGGCGGGTCGTCGGCGGTCCTGCCGCTCATCTGTCCCATGGTGCCCTTCCTGGACCCCGGCTGCCGCTTCTTCGAGGAGCCCGGCAAGCACGGCTACCGGATCCACCACCGCACCCTGGAGGAACACCGGCAGGCCATGGTGGAACCGCTGTGGTACCGCCGGCTGAACTACGAAACCGACTGGCTGAGCCGGCGCGACATCCAGGACGTCTCCTACGAGGCGATCGAGCGGCTGGTGACCATCAAGGGTGAGCACGGTGTCCTGTCGAGCGTGTTCTGCGACGCGGTGCTCAAGACGATCGACCAGACCAAGCGGCTCCTCGCGGAGATGGATCACGCGCTCACCCTGGACGGCAGGCTGCCTGCCGCCCTGCGGGACGAAATGCGCGCCTACAACCGCAAGATCCTCGCCTATTCCAGCGACCAGATCCTGCCGATCCCGCGCCCCTTCGGCGGACGGTGGTTCGACGACGTCACGGTGCCGGAGGAGATGCTCCGCGAGCTGTCACCGGCCCGGTGAACCCCCGGCGGCAGGACGTTCCCGACAGCAGAGAGGAAACCGAGCATGGCGAACAACGCACTGGAGGTGCGGAGCCTGAAGGTGCCGGGCGCGCGCCTGCACTACGAGATCCGAGGCACGGGCCCCCTGCTCGTCGTGGTCGGTCTGCCCATGGGCTGCAAGGGGTTCGCGCCGATCTCGCGGCCGCTGGCCGAGCGCTTCACGGTGGTGACCTTCGACCCCCGCGGGGTCCACAGCAGCCCCGCGGACGACCCGAACCAGGAGGCGGACCCCGAGCTGATGGCCGACGACGTGCACCGGCTCATCGCGGAGCTCGACGCCGGGCCGGCGTACCTGTTCGCCAGCAGCGGCGGCGGCGTGACCGCCCTCGTGCTGGCCGCCCGGCACCCCGAACAGGTGCGGGCCCTGGTCGCCCACGAACCCCCGCTGCTCGAGCTGCTGCCCGACCGCGAAGAGCTGCGCGCCGCCATCGACGAGATCTGCGACCTGTACCGCGAGGACCGGCCCACGGCGTTGCAGAAGTACCTGGCCCTGGCCGACATCCGCCTGCACCGGCCGACCCCGGAGCCGCCGGGGCCGAATTCGTTCACCGCGCCGTGGGACGTCTGGACCATCCTCGACCGGCTCTTCACCTTCACGCTGCGCCCGACCACCCGCCACCGGCCGGACATCGCCGCGTTGCGGACCATCGCCGACCGGATCTTCATCGCCGGCGGGGCCAAGGGCCAGGGGGCGCTCTTCCACCGCACCGCGGTCGCGCTCTCCGAGCAGCTCGGCACCGCGCTCGTCGAATTCCCCGGCGACCACACCGGCTTCCTGACCGATTCGGAGGCCTTCGCCCAGGTGCTGTTCGAGGTGTTCACGAAGGCGCCCGCATTCCAATAGAGTCAGCCGAAATCTGTCCGAAAAGGGGCATCGAAATGAAGATCGAACCGATTCTGGGCGCCGACGCCGAAGCTTTTCACCGGATGGGCTCCCGCGCGTTCGAAAGGTACAACGAGTTCGTCGACCTGCTGGTCGGTGCGGGCATCGAAGACGGCCAGACCGTGGTCGACCTGTGCTGCGGCTCGGGGGAGCTGGAGGTCATCCTCAGTTCCCGGTACCCCGAGCTGAACCTGGTCGGGGTCGACCTCTCGGAGGACATGGTCCGCATCGCCCGGGAGTACGCCGCCGAGCAGGGCAAGGCGCTGGAGTTCCGGCACGGGGACGCGCAGTCCGTGGCCGGCATGGAGGACCTGCTCGGGAAGGCCGACCTGGTGGTCTCGCGGCACGCGTTCCACCGCCTCACCCGGCTCCCGGCGGCGTTCGACACCATGTTGCGCCTGGTCAAGCCGGGCGGGGCGATCCTCAACGTCTCCTTCCTGCACCTCAGCGACTTCGACGAACCCGGGTTCAAGACGTGGGTCCGGTTCCTGAACGAGCGGCCGTGGGACGCGGAGATGCAGAGCGTCTGGGCCCTGGCCCACTACCACGCGCCCCGGCTCGACGAGTACCGCGCGGCGCTGGCCCGGGCGGCCGAGGAGACGCCGGTGTCCGAACAGCGGATCTGGGTGGACGACGGGGGCTACGGCGTGGCCACGGTCAAGTGCTTCGCCCGTCGCGCCGCCGAATGATTCCGTAAACCTTTCGCGCCGAGAAATCTAGACCTGGATGGGAGCGGCATCTACCGTGGCTCAGGTGGCACGAACACTGTCTCAAGAAAATTCCGAAGGACCAGCGCAAAGCGCCGACGCCTCGCTGTATCTGGACCTCATGGTGAAGGTGCTGACCGGCACCGTGTACGAGGATCCCGCGCACCGGGAAAACTTTTCCCACCGCGATGCGACGTTCCGGGTGGAGGTCCGCAACGAGGGCCGCGACTGGCCGGCGAACGCGCACACGATGATCGGTGTCAAACGCCTCGAAAACATCCGGCAGTGCGTCGAGGACGTCCTCGGCAACGGGGTCCCCGGCGACCTGGCGGAAACCGGGGTGTGGCGCGGGGGAGCGTGCATCTTCATGCGGGCGATCCTGCGCGCCCACGGCGTGCGCGACCGGACGGTGTGGGTCGCCGACTCCTTCCAGGGCATCCCCGACGTCGGGGAGAACGGCCACGCCGGCGACCGGAAGATGGCGCTGCACCGGCGGAATTCGGTGCTCGCGGTGTCCGAAGAGGAGGTCCGGCGCAACTTCGCCAACTACGGCCTGCTCGACGAGCAGGTCCGGTTCCTCCCCGGCTGGTTCCGGGACACCCTGCCCGCCGCGCCGATCGACGCGCTCGCCGTCCTGCGGATGGACGGGGACCTGTACGAGTCCACTTGGGACACCCTGACCAACCTCTACCCGAAGGTGTCCGTCGGTGGCTACGTCATCGTGGACGACTACCTGATGTGCCCGCCGTGCAAGGACGCGGTGGACGAATACCGCGCGAAGTACGGCATCACCGACGAACTGGTGACGATCGACCGCGACGGCGTCTACTGGCAGCGCACCGAATAGGCCGCGGCGGCGCCGCGAACACCCGAAATGCGTTTTCGTTCACCGGAGGTGCGTGATAACCACGTCAACCATGGGAGTGGTGCACCGAGTTGCCAACTCTCTCAGCTTCTACTACAAGCATCTGCTCGTGGCCAGTGAGCGCATCGACACCACGTGGGCCAGTACCGGTTCCTGGTTCGAACCGAGCTGGCAGATTCCGGAACTCGGCCCCGAACTGGACGAGTTCTTTTCGGTGAGCGGGATCGCGGCCGGCGAACTGGGTGAATACCGGGGCCGTCGCCTGCACTTCCTCGACCTGACCGGGAACCCGGGTACCCGGACCACCAAGACGTTCGGCTCGTCGGTGATCGTGGCCCGCGCGGTGCGGCACACGGAGCTGACCGGCGAGCCGGTGCTGCTGGTGACTCCGTCGGCGGCCAACAAGGCGGTGGCGCTGCGCAACGCGGTGCTGCGCGCCTACCAGGTCGGCCTGTCGGACCCGAGCAGGCTGCGCGTGGTCACCGTGGTGCCCGCCAGTTCACTGCCCAAGCTGTGGGCCTCCGGCCTCGACGCCGATCCGGCGCTGCGGGCGGCGAACCCGATGGGCGTCTATTCCGGGCCGGAGCGCGAACACGTGAAGAAGATGACCACGGCCGCCGTCGACGCGCTGACCGCGCAGGATTCCGTCCTGCGCGGGTTCCGGGTCTGGTACACGCTGAACCCGAAGAACTACATGGTGGCCGACTTCATCCGGGCCCTGTTCGAGTACGAGTACTTCCCGCCGTCGGGCGAGCGGTGGCACACCCACGCCGTCTCGAGCGCCTACGGCTTCCTCGGTCACGACCTGGGCCGGCAGATGGCGGCCGAGGACGGCGTCCGGTTCGACGTGCCGCAGCGCTACCTGCTGGTCCAGCACCTGGAGACGCCGGACCTGGTCAGCGCCATCACCGGCATCGATGTCGCGTCCGCGGTCCGGGAGCTCTACGAGGCCGGCGATGACGGCCTGCTGACCCGGCCGGCGGACGCCGACCCCCGGTTGCCCGCGTACTGCTATTCGACCGGCGAGCGGCTGGAGCGGACCTTCTACACCCGCAACCCGCCGACGACGGACGCCGTCCGGCGGCTGGTGGCCGACCGCGGTGGCGACGGGATCGTGGTTTCCCTGCCGGAGTGCCTCAACCGGTACGCCTTCGTCCGGGACCTGCTGCGCGGCGCGGACTTCCACCGGCTGCCGGAGGACCCGCGGTGGCTGCGCGAGTGGGCCATGGTGATGTCCGCCGTCGGCGGCCTCACCGCGATCGACCGGGACCTGATCCCCGAGGGCGCCGACGTGGTCGTCCACGGCTCGGGCGCCTACTCCGAAGGCGAGTTCGACCAGATCGACCGGAGCCGGCTGGTCGAGGTGGACACGCCGGAGGACGTGCGCGCGCTCATCGGCGGAGCCATCCGGGCGGACGGCGGATGAGCACCTCGGTCGCCCGGCCGGCGCAGGACGTGGCCGGCCGGCTCGCGCGGACGCTGCTGGCCGCCCGGTCCGGGCCGTTCCTGGGCACCCCGTGCGGTGTCCTCGCCCCGCTGTACCGCGAGCTCGACGCCGCGTGCGGGGTGCGGACCATCGCGCGGGAGGACTCCGCGGTCGGGGTCGCGGCCGGCGCGGCGCTGGCCGGGCGGCAGCCGGTGGTCCTCATGCAGAACTCCGGGTTCGGCCAGTCGGTCAACGCCTTCGCGTCGCTGGTCGTGCCCTGCCGGCTCGACGTCGTCACGGTCATCAGCGTCCGGGGCATCGCCCCGGACAACACGGAGGAGAACACCGCTATGGGCACGCTCACACCGGCGATCCTGGCCGGGCTGCGCGCGGACGTCCGTTCGCTCGCCGAGGGCGCCGACCTGACCGGGGACACCGCGGCCTGGCTCGCGGCCGAGGCGGCCGGACCGCGGTTCCTGCTCATCGCGCCCGGGCTCTTCGGCTGGCGCCCGTGACGATCCGCATGCCGTCGCCGCACCCGCCGCGGACCAAGGTGGCCGCCATCGCCGAGATCATCGGCGCGGCCGGGGACACGCCGATCGTGTTCACCACCGGCTACGCCTGCCGCATCGCGAACGACGTCCAGGACCGGCCGGGGAACTTCTACATGGTCGGCTCGATGGGCCTGGCCGGCTGTGTCGCCGCGGGCGTCGCGGCCGGGCTGGCGCGGCCGGTGATCGTCGTCGACGGGGACGGCGCCCTGGCGATGAATCCCGGCGCGCTGCTGCTGGCCGCCGAGTTCGCCGCGTTGCCGCTGATCCACCTCGTGCTGGACGACGGCGCCTACAGCTCCACCGGCGCCCAGCCCACCCCGCCGGTCGGGGACATCGAGTCGTGGGCGGCGTCGCTCGGCTACGTGGTGCTGCCCGCACCGGCGGCGGGCGGGGCCGGCCCGGTGGTGGCCGGGCTGCTCGCCGGCGAGTTCACCCGGCCGCACCTGGTGCGCCTTCCGGTCGCCCCCGACGGGCAGCACGTTCCCGGCCGGATCGACGGTAGCCTGGCCGGCTACGCGGCCCGGTTCCGCGCGCACTGCCGAGGGTTGCGCGCCCGTTCCGGTCTGCCGGTCGGATAAGCGGCCGGCGGGAACGGGACGGTCGATGCACCCGGTGGAGAGCGGACGCGGACGAGCGGTCGGCACCTGCGGCGAGCTCGTCCAAGGCACGGTCGACGGCCGCGAGCTGATGGTGACCTTCCCCGTCGACTGGTACAGCGACGTCGTCGTGCGCGGCTCCTACCTGCCCGGCGTCCGGGTGTGGCCCCGCTCGAAGGTCAAGGTCCGCCGGATGTGCGATCTGCTGCTCGACCGGCTCGTCGGGGCCACTTCCGCCGACGTCGGGCTGGACGTGCTGGTCAGCTCGATGATCCCGGAGGGCCGCGGGCACGCGAGCAGCTCGGCGGACCTGACGGCGCTGTGCCGGGCGATGGCGCGGTGGCTCGGCGTCCCGCTCATCGACGACGACATCATGCGGCTGTGCTGCGAGCTGGAGCCGTCCGACGCGGTGTGCCACCCGGTCCCCACCCTGTTCGACTTCATCCGCGGCGAGGTGCTGTTGCGCTACGACGACCCGCCGCCGATGGCGGCCCTGGTCCTCGACGAGGGGGGCTCGGTCGACACCGTGACCATGCGGCGGCTGCCCTTCACCGAGGCCGAAAGCGAGCGGCTGGCCGTGGCGTTCGACCTGGCGGACCGGGGCTTCCGGCTCGGTGACCTCGCCCTGGTCGGCCAGGCCGCGCTGATCAGCGCCGAGGTCAACCAGCGGCGGGTGTACAAGCGGAACTTCGAGGTCGCCAGGAGGGTGGCGGAAGCCTGTGGCAGCTACGGGGTTTCGGTCGCCCACAGCGGGACGACCCTCGCCCTGCTGTTCGACCAGCACGAGGTCGAAGGCGTCCGCGCGGCCGCCGCGGCGCTGAGCACCGTCGCCGCCGGCTGCGAACTGTTCCTGCTCAACGCGGTCGTCCCGACGCGGCGGCCGGCACCCGATCTGACCGAACTGCCCAGTCGCTGACTTCTCCGGGGGGTGTCCGTGGGGGCGATCAGGTTCGCGCTGCCGAAGCGAACGCGGCCGATCAGCATCGCCGGTTACCGGGCGGCTGCCCGGCGGGTGCTGCCCGATCTGGTGTGGGCGTTCGTCGAGAACGGCGCCGACGACGGCGTCACGGTGGCGGCCAACCGGTCCGCGTTCACCCGCTGGTCCCTGCGTCAGCGGGTGCTGCGCAGTTCCGCCGAGCGGAAGCTGGCGGCCCGGTTCGGGAACACCGAGCTGGCGATCCCCGTGCTGGTTTCGCCCACCGGCGTCAACGGGCTGGTGCACGGGCGCGGCGAGCCGGCCACCGCGGCCGGTGCGGCCGCGGCGGGGACCCGGATCGTGCTGAGCACGGCGGCGTCCTATTCGATCGAAGAGGTCACCGAAGCGAGCCCCGCCGGGCACTGGCTCCAGGTCTACCCGTGGCGCGACCGCGAGCTCGTGGACTGGCTGCTGGACCGCGGCCGGCGAGCCGGCTGCGCGGCGCTCGTGATCACGGTCGACGCCCCGGTGTTCGGGAACCGCGAACCGGAACGGCGGCACGGCATGAGCATCCCGCCCGTGCTCACGCCCCGGCACGTGGTGGACGCCGCGCTGCACCCCCGGTGGGCGTACCGCGTCCTGCGTCACCAACGGGTGTACCCCGGCAACCTGGTCGGGATGGACGGGATGGCCGCCGACGCGCTCGCGGCGAAGGTGCGCCGGGAACGGGCGCGGGCCTGCGAGCTCACCTGGGACGACTTCGCCAGGGTCCGCGCGCGGTGGCCGGGGCCCTGCTACGTCAAGGGAATCCTGGACGCCGACGACGCGGAACGCGCGGTTTCGCTCGGCGCCGACGGGATCATCGTGTCCAACCACGGGGGCCGGCAGCTGGACGGCGCCCCGGCCACCCTGGACGCGCTGCCCGCGATCGCCGACCGGGTGGGCAGGCGCGCCACGGTGCTCCTCGACGGCGGGATCCGCCGGGGCACCGACGTCGTGAAGGCCCTGTGCCTCGGCGCGGACGCCTGCCTGATCGGCCGCCCGGCGCTGTACGGACTGGCCGTGGGCGGCCAGTCCGGGGTCGAGCACGTGCTCGGCATCCTGCGCGAGGAAATCGACCGCACCCTGGCACTCATGGGCTGCTCGGACATCGCGGACCTCGGCCGGGACTGGCTGATCCCCCGGTAGCACCGCCGGTGCCACCGGGGGACCGCGCTCAGCTGGGCCGGTCGCCGACGGCGGCCGGGGTGCCGGGCTGCTGCGCGTCCCGCCGCGGCCGCGTGAGCAGCAGGGCGACGACGGTGATCAGCAGGGTGGCCGCGATCGCCACGGCGGAGCCGAGCAGCCCGTCGGAGGCGGCGCGGAGGTAGTCGCCGCGGGAGGCGGTCAGGGAGCCGAAGTACAGCGCGCCGATGACCGCGATCCCGATCGTCGACCCGATGCGCTGCCCGGTCTGCAGGACCGCGCCGGCGGCACTGCCCTCCCGCAGCGGAACCGTCTGCAGGGCCAGCGTCAGGTTCGGGCCGATCACCAGCCCGCTGCCCACGCCGGCCAGCAGCAGCGGCCCGGCCACGAGCAGCCACACGAGCCCGCCGGCGTGCTGCCCGATCAGGGCGACCAGCCCGGCGGCGCCCAGCGCGACGGCGGCCAGGCCGATGACGACGAGCCGGCGGCCGACCCGGTGGACCACGCGCCCGGCCAGCGGCGCGCTGATCGCCGCGCCGAGCGCGGTCGGGGTGCCGACGACGCCGGCGGCCAGTGCCGAGTAGCCCAGCCCCTGCTGGAAGTACAGCGACACCACGAACGGGATGCCGACGAAGCCGACGAAGTAACCCATGCCGACGAACGCGCTGATCGCGTAGTCGCGCTGGCGCAGCATCGCGAGGTTGATCAGCCGGACCCCGCCGGTGCGCGTCCGGTGCTGCTCCCAGAGGACGAACCCGGCCAGCAGCACGGCCGACACCCCGAGCAGGTACCAGGGCACCGACGGCTGCCGCTGCTCGGCCGCGATCAGCGGCAGGATCAGCGTGGCCACCCCGGAGCCGAGCAGCACGATCCCGAGCAGGTCGAGCCGGACCCCGCGGACCGGCTGCCGGTCACGGGGGAGCCACCGCAGACCCAGGGGGAGCGCCACGGCCGCGACGGGCACGTTGACCAGGAACACCCACCGCCAGCCGGTCTCCGGGCCGGCGGCCTGGATCAGCAGACCGCCGACCAGCGGGCCGACGGCCGTCGTCGCGGCGATCATCCCGCTGTACGCCCCGGCCGCCTTGCCGAGCTCCGGGCCCCGGGCGAACAGCTGCTGCATCAGGCCGACCACCTGCGGCGTCACCAGCCCCGCGGCGAGGCCCTGCAGCAGCCGGGCGGCCACGAGCCACCAGCCGGTGGCCGCCAGCCCGCAGGCGAGGCTGCCCAGCGCGAAGACGGCCAGCCCGGCCATCAGCACGCGGCGCCGTCCGATCTGGTCGCCCAGCGCGCCCGCGGGCACCAGCACCACTCCGAAGGTCAGGGTGTAGCCGAATGCCGCCCACAGGACCTGCCCGGCCGACAGGTTGAGCCCGGCCTGCATCGTGGGGACAGCGACGTTGATGACGCTGACGTCCAGCAGCGTCACGAACCCCGCCAGCAGGCACACGGCGTAGGCGTACCAGCGCCCTGGCTGCATCGGTTCGGCGACGTCGATCTCTGGCATACCGGCCCTTCCCTCTTGGTTGTGACGTCTCCAGTCCAGCGGTCGGCACCAGTGCCGATCAATGACCGAAACGGTCATGGAACAATCACCAAAAGGAATCGATCGAGGAGGGCGGCCGTGGTGGAGGTCCGGCAGCTGCGCTACTTCGTCGCCGTCGCCGAGCACGAGCACTTCGGCCGGGCGGCCGAGTCCCTGCACATCGTCCAGGCCGCGGTGAGCAAGCAGGTCGCGCGGCTGGAACGCGAACTCGGGCTGACGTTGTTCGACCGGTCCCACCGCCGGGTCCGGCTCACCCCGGACGGCCAGGCCTTCCTGGCCCACGCCCGCCGCGCGCTGCGCGGCGTGGACCGCGCCGCCGCCGCGGCCGCCGACCTGGCCGCCGGCAACACCGGCCTGCTGCGCATCGGGAGCAGCATCGGCCTCGGCCCGCGCGTCGAGGCCGCGCTCGCCGCCGTCCGCGATGCCTACCCCGGCATCTCGCTCCAGGTGACGACGTCCGCCTCGACGACCGGTCACCTCGCCGCCCTCGTCGACCACGACCTCGACGCCGCCTTCGTGGCCGCGCCGGTGGCGACCCCCGGCGTGCGGGTGCACCACCTCTGGGACGAGCCGCTGCTCCTGGCCGTCCCCGCCGCCCGCGCCGGTACCGCCGGCGATCTCGGCACGCTCGCCGAGCTCCCGCTGGCCCGCTACGCCCGCGCGGACAGCCCCGGGACCGACAACCTGGTCACCGCCGCCTGCCGGGCGGCCGGGTTCACCCCTCGCCAGGGCCCGACCCTCACCCGGGCCCAGGACCTGCTCACCGGGCCCGTTTCCGCCGGCGACTGCTGGGCCGTGCTCCCCGCCGACCTGCTCCACCACGTCCCCGCCGCGGTCGCCCTCGTCCCGCCCGACCCGCCGATCCTCGTGCCCACCGCACTCGCGCTGCCGGATCCGGTGCGCCGGGCCGTCGTGCTCAACCTGCTCGCCGCGGCACAGCCGGGGACCGGCTAGATCGGCGCGCCCGTCGATAAACATCCACGGTCGCATTCGCCTTGACAAAAACGGCGGCCGAGCTGGAAGCTGAGCTGGTGAACCGGTGGTTAGTTACTGGTGCGGCAGGAATGCTCGGGCGGGATTTGGTAGCAATTCTACGGGGGTTGGACGAACCGGTGGTCGCTGCCACCCGGCAGGATCTCGATATCGCCGACCGCCATTCGGTCCGGGCCGTTGTCTCCCGGTGTCAGCCGACGGTGATCGTCAATTGTGCGGCGTGGACGCGGTTTCATGAAGCGGAAACCAGCGAGGCGGCGGCCTTTCTGGTCAACGGAAAAGGGGTCCGGGAGCTGGCTTCGATATGCCGCGAGCGCTCGATACGGTTGATCCACCTTTCCAGTGATTACGTTTTCGACGGCGCGAGCAACCTGCCCTACGCCGAAACCGCGGCCACCAGCCCGATCAACGCGTACGGCCGGACGAAGCTGGCCGGTGAGCGGGCGGTGCTCGAACTGCTGCCGGACGACGGGACGATCGTGCGGACCGCCTGGCTGTACGGGCGGCACGGCACGAACTTCGTCCGCAAGATGGTCCGGCTGGAACGGTCGCGCGAGACGGTGGACGTGGTCGACAACCAGTGGGGCCAGCCGACGTGGACGGTGGACCTGGTGCACCAGATCGTGGCGCTCGTCCGGAACGGCGCGTCCGGCGTGTTCCACGGGACGAGCTCGGGCGAGACCACCTGGTACGACGTGGCCCGGACGGTTTTCCGGCTGCTCGGCGCGGATCCCGGGCGGGTCCGCCCGGTGCGCAGCGACCAGCTCGACGGCGTCGGGCTGCGCCCCCGCTACACGGTGCTGGGGCACGCCGCCTGGCGCGAGGCCGGCCTGGCACCGATCCGGCACTGGGCCGCCGCCCTGACCGAGTCGTTTTCCCTGCTGGTCGAGGACGAGTTCTCCTCGAGCGAGAGAAAGAGGTACCGCGTATGAGACTTCTGGTGACGGGCGGCGCCGGCTTCATCGGCTCGGAGTTCGTCCGGGCCACCTTGCGTGGTGTTCTGCCCGGCTCATCGGGAACCCGCGTCACCGTTCTGGACAAGCTGACCTACTCCGGCAACGAGCTCAACCTGGCGCCGATCGCGGACCTGGAGAACTACCGGTTCGTGCGGGGCGACATCTGCGATCCGGGCCTGGTGGACGACGTGGTGGCCGGCCACGACGCGATCGTGCACTTCGCGGCCGAGACGCACGTGGACCGCTCGATCGACAGCGCCACTTCGTTCGTCCGCACGAACGCCGTCGGCACGCAGGTGTTGCTGGAGGCGGCTTCCCGGCACGGGCTGGGGCGGTTCGTCCACGTGTCGACCGACGAGGTGTACGGCTCGATTCCCGAAGGCGCCTGGGCCGAGGACTCCCCGGTGGCCCCGAACGCGCCGTACGCGGCGGCCAAGGCGGCGGGAGACCTGCTGGCGCTGGCCTGGCACCGGACCCGGAAGCTCGACGTCGTGGTCACCCGGTGCACCAACAACTACGGCCCGTACCAGTACCCGGAAAAGCTGATCCCGCTGTTCACGACGAACCTCCTGGACGGCAAGCAGGTCCCGGTCTACGGCGACGGCCACCACCGCCGCCAGTGGCTGCACGTGTCCGACCACTGCCACGCCATCCAGCTGGTGCTGCTCGGCGGCCGGGCGGGGGAGGTCTACCACATCGGCGGCGGCACCGAGCTGACCAACCTCGAGCTGACCGAACACATCCTCGCGGCCTGCGGCGCCGGCTGGGACATGGTGCAGCACGTCCCGGACCGGCTGGGGCACGATCTGCGCTATTCGCTGGACACCACCAAGATCCGCACGGAACTCGGGTTTTCCCCTTCCGTCGCGTTCGCCGACGGGCTGGCGGAGGCGGTGGCGTGGTACCGCGAGCACCGGGGCTGGTGGGAACCGCTCAAAGACAAGGAATCAGCCGCCTGAGACCGGCGGATCGCGTCCCGTGAGGGGGAATGAAATGCAGGACATCGTGCGGCCCATCGCCGAATGCCGGGTGTGCGGGCACAACGACTGGCTCGACGTGATTTCGTTCGGCTCGACCCCGCTGGTCGGGAACCTGCTGAACGCGGAGGACGACCCGGCGGGCGAGCCCCGGTTCCCGCTGGACGTCGTCGTGTGCCGGAAGTGCTGGCTGATGACACTGCGCCACGTCATCGAACCGGACGTCCTTTTCGGACACTACCTCTACGTCGCCTCGGACGCGGGCTCGATCATCGACCACGTGCGCCGGCTCGTCGACCTCTGCGTCGAGCGGATCGGCCTGACCGGCGACAACCTCGTCGTGGAGTTCGGCAGCAACACCGGCGCGCACCTGGAGCTGTTCCAGAAGGCCGGCACCCGGGTGGTCGGCGTCGATCCGGCGCGCAACCTCGCCGAAATCGCCAACGAGCGCGGCATCGAAACGATCGCCTCCGGCTTCACCGCCGAAGCCGGCCGGAAGATCGCGGCCGAACACGGCCCGGCGCGCCTGGTGTTCGGGCGCCAGTGCTTCGCCCACATCCCCGACATCCACGAAGTCCTCAACGGCGTCTCCGCGGTGCTGGCCCCGGACGGCCTGTTCTTCGTGGAAGTGCCCTACCTGGTGGAACTGCTCGCGAACAACCAGTTCGACACGATCTTCCACGAGCACCTTTCCTACTTCTCGCTCGCCGCGCTGTGCACGCTGTTCGAGTCGCACGGCCTGCGCGTCGTGGACGTGCACACGGCCGAGGTCCACGGCGGCTCGATCGTGGTCTTCGCCGCCCCGTCGACCGCCGGTTACGAGGTGCGGCCCGCGGTGGCCGAGATGCTCGCGGAAGAGCGGCGCCAGGGCATCGCCGAGGAGCGGACGTACCGGGAGTTCGCCGAGCGCACGGAACGGGTGCGCACCGAGATCCGCGACCTGGTGCGCGGCCTGGTGGCCGAGGGCAAGACGGTGGCGGGCTACGGCGCGCCGACGAAGGGCAGCGCCCTGCTGGACGCCTGCGGGCTGGGGCACGAGGAGATCCGCTTCTGCAGCGACACGACGACCCTGAAGCAGGGGAAGGTCTTCCCCGGGTCCAGGATCCCGATCTGGTCGCCGGAGCAGGCGAGCGAGCAGGTGCCGGACTACTACCTGCTGCTGGCCTGGAACTACGCGCCGGAGATCATCAGGAAGGAGAAGTCCTTCTTGGACAACGGCGGCCGGTTCATCGTTCCGATCCCCGAGCCGCGGGTGATCTCGGGGTCGTAGGTCCGGCACAGGGCGGCGCCTGCCGAGGAGCGGACCCCGCCCCCGTTTCCAGCCTGGCGGCGGGGTCCGACGCACCCGGCTTCGGCGAAGCCGCGAGCGGCAGCTCGAAACCCGGCCGGCGCCGGGTTCCGCACCGCCCCGGAGCCGCTCTGGCCCGCGGCCGTCTCCGGGGCGGCCGGTACCGAGCCGCCCCGGCGCGGCCGTCGAGCCGGGCGCTCCCCGTGGGCCCGGCGTGTCGCCGGGGAAGACGCGCGGACTGTCCCCGATCGGGTGGTTCCCGGCCGGATGCCGGGCCGTCGCGCGGGGTGGTGGTGACACTCCTCCTGATCCACCCGTCCGGGGATCGCCGGGGCGAGCGCCCGGATCCGGGTGGGTACCCTGGATCCGGGGATCGGAGGAGGTTGCGATCTGCATGGCTGACGAGCCTGCGCCCCGGCGGCCCGAGCAGGCGGACAGGCTCGCTGCCGAGTGGGCGACGCACCGGCCCGCGGTCTTCGGCGTGGCCTACCGGCTGCTGGGGAGCGTGGCCGACGCCGAGGACGTCGCCCAGGACGTGTGGCTGCGGGCGGCCGCGGCCGACCTGCGAGAGGTCGACAACCTGCGGGCCTGGCTGGTCACGGTGGCCGCGCGGCGGTCCTACGACATCCTCAAGAGCGCTCGCGTGCGCCGGGAGGAGTACGTCGGGCCCTGGCTGCCGGAACCGCTGCTGACCGGGCCGGACGCGTCGGAGCAGGTGCTCGTCGACGAGTCCGTCAGTGCGGCGATGCTGCTGGTCATGGAGAAGCTGAGCCCGCCGGAGCGGGTGGCCTTCGTCCTGCACGACGTCTTCGGCCTGGAGTTCGGCCGGATCGCCGAGGTGCTGGACGTCTCCGCGCCGGCCGCCCGGCAGCTCGCCTCGCGGGCGCGCCGGCGGGTGGCCCAGGCGAAGGAGTCCACGCCGCAGGCACCGAAGGCCGAGCGCGAACGGGTGCTGGCGACCTTCCGCGCCGCCTACGAGTCCGGTGATCTGGCCGGCCTGGTCCGGCTGCTGGACCCGGACGCGATCTACGTCACCGACGGCGGCGGCAAGGTCTCGGCGGCACGCAAGCCCATCCACGGTGGCGAGCGCATCGCCGAGGTGATGGTGCGGGTGGGGCGTCAGTGGAGTTTGGACCGCATCGACCTCGTCGAGGTCGGCGGCGAGCTCGCCCTGGTGTGCTACCGGCAGGGCCGCGTCTACTCCGTCGACACGGTGCAGATCTCGAACGGCCTGATCACCGAGTACCGCAGGGTCATCAACCCAGACAAACTTTCTCACCTCTGAGCTGTCACACCCGGAGGGGCTGCCTCGTCTCCCTGTCGAGAACGGAAAAGGGACGACGAGGGAGTGCTCGCCTTCGAGCCATTCCCCCTGCCGGTGAGGAAGTACATGCACACCATCAAGCCGGGGATCGCCGCCGGCGTCCTGGCCGTCGCCGCGCTGGCCGGGACCACGGGCTGCGCCGCCTCGGGACAGCCCGCCACCGCCGCGGCCCCGCCACCCGCGGAAACCCTGACCCCCTTGGTCCAGCAAGCGCTTCCGAAGGTGCCAGGCAAGACCTTCACGTCGGCGATCGTCGACCTGCCGCCGGGCGCCCGCGCGGCGCCGCACCGGCACGGCGACGCTTTCCTCTACGCCTACGTCCTCGAAGGCGCCGTGCGCAGCCGGCTGGACGACAACCCCGTCAGCACCTTCCGCGCGGGGGAGAACTGGGTCGAGCAGCCGGGGACCCACCACGTCCTCACTGAGAACACGAGCTCGACGGACCGGGCCCGGCTCCTGGTCGTGTTCGTCGCCGACACCGGGGCCCGGCTCAAGGTCGACGACCCCCACCAGTAACCCGAACCACGAAACCGGAGAAGCCATGACGAACACGCACCGCGTCAGCATCGACAAGCAGCACCCGGCCGCCTACAAGACCCTCATCGCCCTTTCCGCGGAGGTGGGGAACGCCGCCGCGGCGGCGGGCCTCGACCCGCTGCTGGTCGAGCTGCTGAAGATCCGCGCGTCCCAGATCAACGGCTGTGCGTTCTGCCTGCGCATGCACACCGGCGATGCCCTCAAGAAGGGGGAGAACCCCGACCGGATCGCCGTGCTGCCCGCCTGGGCGGAGACGGGTTACTTCTCGGAGACCGACCGCGCGGCCCTGCGGCTGACCGAGGCGATCACCAAGGTGTCGGACGGCCACGTGAGCGACGAGGACTACGACGCCGCGGCGGCCGTGCTGACCGCGGACCAGATTTCGGCCGTCGCCTGGCTCGCCACGGTGATGAACGCCTTCAACCGCGTCGCGATCACCAGCCGGTACCCCGTCGCCGGCTGACCCTTCGACCGGCGGAAAGCGCATTCCTGCACTCGGTGCTCGCCGCTGGTGTGCCCCGGGTTGAGGCACTGTGGCGAATCCCACTCCGCCGCAGCGGAACAGCGGGGCCAGGCGTGTGGTGATCATGAAACTGAGAACCAAAGTATTCGCTGCCCTCGCTTTCGCACTGACCGCGGTCCTGGCCGGGGCCACGCCGGCGCCGGCCAGCCCGGCCCAGACCGTGGAGCTCCCCGCGCCGGCGGCCAGCGGCCTTCCGCCCTACCTCGCCCTCATCAAGCCGGTCACCGCCGAGCGGCTCGGGTCGAGCTGGCACGAGGGCTGTCCCGTCGGTCCCGGCCAGCTGCGGCTGCTGAGCCTGTCCTTCCTCGGCTTCGACGGTGCGGTGCACCGGGGCGAACTGGTCGTCCACGCCGATCGGGCGATCGAGGTCGCGTACGCCTTCGCCGACATGTACTTCGGCCGGTTCCCCATCGAGCGCATGGAAACCGTGGAGAAGTACAACTCGGACGACGACGCGTCGATGGCGGCGAACAACACTTCGGCGTTCAACTGCCGGGCGATCACCGGGGGTACCGCCTGGTCCAACCACTCCTACGGGCGCGCCATCGACATCAACACGGTGCAGAACCCGTACATCTCCGGCAGCGGCGCGGTCTACCCGCCCAACGGCGCGCCGTACGTCGACCGGACCCGGACCGCGCCGGGCATGATCCACGCGGGCGACGTCACCGAGCGGGCGTTCTCCACCCGCGGCTGGACCTGGGGCGGCTCCTGGGACACCCCGATCGACTACCAGCACTTCGAGAAGCCCTGACCCCGGCCGGATAACCGGGCGTGGCCCAGGATCGTCGCCGGCGGGACCGGCGGCGATCCTGGGCGGGCGTCGTTCCCCCGGCGGCGCGGTGGTCAGCGGCGCCCGGCGGCCAGGATGACGAGGAACTGGCCGCCGCCGGGCTCGACGGTGGCGGTGACCGGCAGCCCCGGGACCAGCCGGGAGAACCGGTCCACCAGCCAGTCCGCCGCTTCCCGGGCGTCCTGTTCGGTCGGGGAGCGGGCCACCAGCTCGCGGCCGCCCTTGCGCTCCAGCCGTCCGGCCACGGTGATCAGCGGCGCGGGCTCGGCCACGTGCAGGCGGTCCGGCCAGGCGATGACCACCTTGACCGCGCCCTTGCGGGTGTTGCACCCGCGGTGCGCGAGCCGCTCGGCGACCTTGGCCTTCCGGTCGGCGGTCCGGCTGTCGACGCTCGGCCCGCGCGGGTCGTTCACCGACATGCCGGGGTCGACCGGTTCGTCGCACACCCAGCACCGCCAGCCGTCGCGCTCGGCGACGTCATCGAGGAGACTCATCCGGGCAAACTAGCCTGCCCCGCGCGCCGCCCCGCACCTCGGTCGCGAAGCCGGCGGAACACATCCGCCGATTCGTCGGTTGAGCGTGGCATGACCCCACTCGTGGACCGCACGATCGCCGCCCTCCGCGCCGAGCACGACGTGCTCGCCGGCCTCGTCCGCACCCTCACCGACGACCAGCTGGCCACCACCAGCGGCGCGGCGGACTGGACCGTCGCCCAGGCCCTTTCCCACCTCGGCAGCGGCGCGGAGATCGGCCGCGCCCCCATCGCCCGGGCCGCCGGCGAGACCGTCACGGCCGAAGACAACCAGACGATCTGGGCCCGCTGGGACGCGTCCGCGCCGCGAGCGCAGGCCGAGGGTTTCCTGGAGCACAACGGCCGCTGGCTGGAGCTGGTCGAGGCGCTCACGCCCGAGCAGCGCGCGTCGCTGACCGTCGACCTCGGCTTCCTGCCGGAGCCGGTCCCGCTGCTGACCGCGGTGGGCATGCGGCTCAGCGAGGTGGCCAACCACTCGTGGGACGTGCGCGTGGCGTTCGCCCCGGACGCGGGAGTGGACCCCGGCTCGGCCGAGGTGCTCGTCGAGCTCCTGACCGGACCGGTGGGGTTCATGCTGAGCTTCCTCGCGAAGCCGGCCGAGCTCGCGAACCCGGCGTCCATCGCGTTCCCCGGCGGCGCCCTGGTGATCGACGACGCGGTCACGGTGGTGAGTGAACTCGAGTCCCCGTCCGCGACGTTCAACGGCCCGGCGGAGGCGTTCGTCCGCCTGATCAGCGGCCGTCTCAAGGAGCCGTACACCAAGGGAGTGACCGTGGACGGCAACGTGACGCTCGACGAGCTGCGCCGCGTGTTCCCCGGCTTCTGACCGGGGCAGTGTTCTCGAGGTGCCGATGACGCGGAGGAACCGGGGTTTCCCCGCGTCATCGGTTCTCCAGGAGTTCTGGTACAGCGCGGTCGACGACCCGGCTGTCTCGAAGCGTGCGCGAGCCCGCTTCCAGGGCGCGAGCGCGTCACTCGGAACCCGCCGGCGAGCGCTGTCTCCGGCTTGTCGCCGACGGCCATCTGCGGCATCGCCTGCTGTGGCGCCGAAGCCGCCTTCGGACCGGCGGCCAAGGTCGTTGACGAAGCCGGGTGATCTCCGCGAACGCGCGAGCCGCCACCGTGGTTCAGGCCTGGGCCGGAAAAGCCCGCCCGGCGCACCCTGGACAGCGACACCCTGCAGGTCCAGTAGCCCGGACACCGGCTCACCCCGCGGCCCGGGGGCGGACCAGGGTCTCCAGGTTCACCCGGGCGATCCGCTTGCGGAATTCACCCTCGTAGGACGCGTCACCCGAGTTGTGCACCGTCTCGGTCATCCAGACCGCGGACGCCTGACGCCGCCAGATGTGGTCCAGGCAGGTGTCGGAGTAGCTCTCGAGCAGGCTCGCGTCGTCCTTGCCGACGTACTCGACGACCGCGCGCGCGAGCACGTCGGCGTCGTGCAGGGCCAGGCTCATCCCCTCGGCGCTCATGGGGGAGATGAGGTGGGCGGCGTCCCCGACGAGGTGGAGCCTGCCGTGGCTCATCGGGCTGAACACCACCCCGCGGAGGGGCACGACCTCCTTGCTCACGATCGGTCCGGTGCGGGCGGGCGGAGAACCGAACCGGGCTTCCAGTTCGGCCCAGACGCGTTCGTCCGGCCACTGGCCGACGGTGTCGGTGACCGGGCACTGCAGGTAGATGCGGCTCGCGCCGGGGCCGCGGGTGATCTGCGCCGCGAACCCGCGGGAGTGCACGGCCAGCACCGCCGGCGGGTTCGCGGGGACTTCCGCGAGGATGGTCAGCCACGCGTAGCCGAACTCGTGGGTGTGGCGGTTCAGGACGTCTTCCGGGATCGTCGGCCTGCTGACGCCGTGGTAGCCGTCGCTGCCGGCGACGACGTCGCAGTCGATCACCGTCACCGATCCGGCGGGATCCCGGTAGCGCACCGAAGGACGCTCGGTGTCGATGTCCACTATGGACACGTCCGCGGCTTCGAACCGGAGGTCGCCGCCGTCGCGGAGGAACACCTTGATGAGGTTGCGGACGAGGACCTGCTGCGGGCAGAAGGCCGCGTCCGCGTCGTCGTCGGTCTTCCAGAGGCGCTTCTCGCCGTCGATGAGCAGTGGCGCCTCCGGGGCGTCGTCATCGCCGGTGCTCGCTTCCACGACTTCTTCGACGCCCCAGCGCCGGAGCAGGCGCACCCCGTGGGCATCCAGCGCTCCGGCGCGCTGCCGGTTTTCGACGTGTTCGCGGCTGTGCTTTTCGAGAATCGTGCAGCCGACGCCGCTGCGCAGCAGGAAGGTGCCGAGCGCGACGCCGGCGACTCCGCCGCCCACGATGACCACGGTCGTGGTCTCGTTCCCCTGTGCCATCTGGTTCCTTTGCTCGAAGATCGCTGTCGAGCACCACTGTGGATCCCCGAGCCGATTGCCGACAACCGATAGCCGGTCACCCGATAACGGAAACCCGCCACGATTCCTGGCGCAGTTCGGCCTGGTACCGCCCCGGCGTCTGGCCGACGACGGCGGTGAACGCTTCGATGAAGGTCGACGGGTTGGACCAGCCGCAGGCGATCGCGGTGTCGGTGACCGACCGGCCCTCGGTGAGGTGGAGGACGGCGTGGTGGATGCGCAGGATGGTGCGCCACCGCTGGAAGCTCATCCCGAGCTCGGCGTGGAACAGGCGGCTCAACGTGCGTTCGCTCGCCCCGGCGGCGCGCCCGAGATCGGCCAGCGTCGCGCTCCGGCCGGGATCGGCGTGCAGCATCCCGGTGACGGCCAGCAGCCGGTCATCCCGCGGTTCGGGCAGGTGCAAGGACTGTTCGGGGGCTTCGACGAGCTCGTCGATCAGCACGGCACGCAGCCGCCGTTCGGCGCCGGGAGTCCGCCCGCTGTCGCTCGTGAGGGCGAGCAGCGCCTCGCGGACCAACGGGTTCACCGCGAACACGCCGGGACGCGGCACGAGCTCACGGCACTCGTCGGCGGGGATGGCGAGCAGACGGGCGTCGGTGTCGCCGTAGAAGCGGTGGGCGTGCTCGAAGCCCGGCGGCGTCCAGGTGACGCGGTTGGCCGGCGCCACCCAGGTGCCGCGTTCGGTCGTGGTGGCCAGGACGCCTGCTGCCGCGTACACGAGCTGGCCTTCGGGGTGGGAGTGGGCGTCGAGGTGGTAGCCGTGCGGAATCCAGCCCGCTCCTCGCGGTGTGGCTCGCACCGAGTCGGACGGGAGTTGGCTGGTTTTCTGCATCGGGGCTCAGTTTACCGGTGATGCGACTTCGGTGCATGGGTGCTCGGGGCACGCCCGCAACCGCGCGTCCGGACGAGCCGCCGCCGGCACTGGCGTCGCTCGCTGGTGGTCGGAACCGCATCGCCGGGCGCCGGTGCCGGCCTACGTCGACGCGACGATCACGCCCTGATCATGCCTCGACGGGGGAGCCCGCTCGGTGGAGGATCTCGACGAATCCCCGGTCGGCGTCAAGCCGGAGCCGGTCGCCGGTGCGGAGGACCTCGACCGGGTCGCGGTCGAGGTCGCTGAGCGCGGGCACCCGGGTCACCACCGCGCCCAGCGCCACCTTCGTCGTCACGACCGTGAAGATCATGCCCAGCGGCGCGGTGCCCAGCAGGCGGGTCGACTGGAAGAACCCCGACCAGCCCGAAGATCCCTTCGCCCCGGGGAAAACGAGGATCTTCCCGGTGAAGCACACGCCGTGCAGTTCGTGACGGCGCTCGGTGATCGTCCCGGTGGCCGGGTCGATGCCGCCCCAGCCGGAGATCGTCTCGTGCGAAACCAGCGCCTCGCCCTCGACGACGCCGGGCACGACGGTCCGCCCGCGCAGGATCGTCATCGCAGGTCACCCCGCCAGCGCCCGGTGACCGCGGCGTCCACGCAGTCCTCCAGGGAGCCGAACCACGCCTCGATCCCGAGGATCGCGGGCAGGTAGTGCGCCTGTTTCGCCGAGTCGGTGGCGAAGACGCGGGTGCCCGGCGGCGCGACCCGGGACATGGCCGGGCACGAGTCGGCGAGCAGCTTCCCGCCCGCCTGCTCGATCACGGCCGTGTAGCCGCTGCGGTCCGCCACCGCCTTGAGCGCCCGGGGCACCATGATCCACAGCTGGGTCCCCGAATGCAGCCGCTTGCCGTCCAGCGCGCGGGCGGCGGCCCGGATCTGGTCGATCGACGCGTGCGGGCAGCCCAGCAGCACGAAGTCGACGTCGGTCGACCGGCCCTGGTCGTTCAGCGTCTCGTACATTTCACGCCGTTCCCGGAGTCCATAGTGGACGGGCGACGGCGCGCGGCCGCTGAAGGCCGCTTCGACCGTCGGCGCCTCCGGGGTGATGCCCGGCAGGTGGTAGAGCTCGACCCCGCCGGAGGACGCCGCGGCCGCGCCGAAGTGCTTGAGGTCGACGAGGTCGGGGCGCGGGAACGCCCCGGTGAGCACCGGCCGTTCGTCCTGGACCAGCCCGCCGGCGAAGTAGCCGAGCATGCCCCAGTCCATGAAGTCGCGGACGCCCGCGTCGACCTCGATCAGGTGGGTCCCGAACCGGTTCTCCGCCAGGTGGTTGCCCCAGCACGGGATCTTCCCGGTCAGGGACGCCGCGCCGGTCGACGTCCCGCCTTCGCAGTTGGTCCGCGCGCCCAGCACGGAGTTGCAGTACACGACCGCGGAGGACTCCATCCACGCGCAGTGCTCGCCGCGGACCGGGAGGTTCCCGACCTGGTAGGGCGTGCAGGTGGCGAGGATGTTCACCCCGCGCCTGCCGTAGAACGCCTCGGCGTCGCTCTGCAGCTCGACGAACTCCTTGGGGTAGGGCACCACGCCCACCGAGTCCGGGCCGAAGCCCTGTTGCAGCTGGCAGGTGGGGACCCGCATGTCGGGGATCTCGACGACGTCGTCGCAGTCGAGGTTGAGCACCGCGAAGGCCTTGTTCCAGCCGCCCTCGGCCACGAGCTTCGCCTTCACCGGGGACGGCTGGGTGCTCGTCCCGGCCACGTTCCGCGTGTCGCACAGCCGTGGGGCGCCCAGGGCGTCGCCGTAGCGGATGAGCAGGTCCATCGCCGCCGCCACGGCCGGCCCGTCGGCGCCGTCGCGCATCGCCTTCTCGTCGTCGGTGAGGATCACCGCGCGACCTCCTGCTGCGAGACCGCCGGGACCGGGTCGGCGACGCCGTTGGTCTCCGGGCCCCGGCGCACGGCCGCGAACATCAGCAGGCCGCCGAAGACGATCAGCGCGATCGGGGTGAACTCGTACGGCATGATCGAGCTGAGCCCCAGCAGCCAGAAGGTGTAGAGCCCCGGCAGGATCAGCCCGAACATGTAGCCGATGCCGTACCCGGTCGCCCGCACCGAAGCCGGGAACCGTTCGTTGAGGTACACGAGGATGACGCCGAGCGGCGCGGACGGCAGGACCTTCGCCACGACGGCGATCAGGCCGATCACCCACGCCGGCGCCCCGGCCCGGGCGGCCACCGCCAGCAGGGCGAACGCGCCGCCGACGACGAACGTGAGCACGAGGGCCCAGCGCATCAGCAGCGCGCGCCGCCCGATCCGCTGGCCGACCGCGGACAGGACCAGGATCAGGACGATCGTGAGGACCGAGCTGATGATCTCGACCGTGGAGGACAGCCGGGGGCTCTGGTCCAGCACCTGCACGAGCAGGGTCGGCAGGAACGACACCGACATCTGGGTGGCGAACCAGTAGCCGCAGGTGAACAGGAAGACGCTGAAGAACAGCGCCCGGTGCGTGGTGAACAGCTCCGCGATCGGCTGCCGCCCCTTGCGGCGCCCGGCGAACACCGAGTCGTCCTCCTTCACCCCGCGGTAGTGCCACAGGTACACCAGGCCGAGCACGAAGCCGAGGAGGAACGGGATCCGCCAGCCCCAGGCCAGGAACCCGCTGTGCGGCACCACGTCGAGCAGACCGAGCAGGAGCAGGTTGATCACCAGGAACGAGCCGGGTGCCCCGACGCCGATGAGCCCGCCGACGCGCCCGCGCCGCGCGGGGTCGGCCTGTTCCAGCGCCAGCGGGATGGGGGCGGCGTACCCGCCGGCGAGGAAGATCCCCCCGATCAGCCGGAGCACGGCGAACACGGCGATCGCGCCGTAGTCCCACGTGGCGTAGCCCGGCAGCAACCCGATGAGCAGCGTGACGATCGTGAATCCCCAGCCGCTGATCATGGTGACGGGCTTGCGGCCGATCCGGTCGGACAGGTTGCCGAAGATGACGCTGCCGATCGGGCGCGCGAGCAGCCCGATCGTGAACAGCAGCGTGGTGAACGTCGCCCGGATCGCCGGCGACAGGTCCGCGGGCATGAAGTACGCCATGGCGGCCGGCAGGACGAGCGCGGGCAGGTAGACGTCGAAGCTGTCGACGAACATCGAGAACGCGCCGCCGCGGGCGGAGCGCCGTTCGTCGGCTTCGGTGATGACGGTGGACGGGGGAACATCGGGCAGCGCCATTGCCGGCCTCCTGGTCGTGGGGGTGCTGGTGCTCGGGGGTCAGGGGCGCAGCACGGCGCCGTGGCCGAGCGGGCGCACGGTACGCCGGTAGATCGACAACCAGCCGGTTTCGTGGTGGTCCTGGACGGAGACCGGTTGCCTCGCGCCGAGTTCGGCCGCGTCGACGCGCAGCTCGCAGACCCGCCCGGGCAGGTCGATGTGGACGGTGTCGCCGTCGCGGACGAGGGCCAGGGGACCGCCGTCGGCGGCTTCGGGGCGGACCTCGCCCACCACGATGCCGCGGTTGACGAGGCCGGACAGCTGGCCGTCGGTGACCACCGCGACCTCGCCGGTGAGCCCGGCGCGATCGAGGGCGAAGACGATCTGCGACGCCATGCCCATGCCGGGCCGTCCCCGCGGGCCGAGCCCGCGGACGACCACGACGTCTCCCGCGGTGATCCGCCCGTCCGCCAGCGCGGTGACCGCGTCCTCCTGGCTTTCGAAGCAGCGTGCGGGCCCGGTGAACGCGGCCGGGCGCTCGTCGCCGACGGCGAGCTTGACGATGCCGCCGTCGGGGGTCAGCGAACCGCGCAGGACCACGATCAACGGCTCGGCGGCGAACGGATTGCCGGCCGGGCGGATGACCTCGGGGTCCGCGACGCGGGCCGAGGAGACGTTGTCGCCCACCGTGCGGCCGCTCACGGTCAGCGGTGCCGGGTCGATCAGGTCGCCGAGCTGTTTCAGCACCGCTCGCGCGCCTCCCGCGGCCTCGAACTGCTCGATGAGGTGCGGCCCGTTCGGCCGGACCGCCGACACCACCGGGGTTTCCGGGCCGAGCTCGGCGTAGAGGCCGAGGACGTCGACGTCCACACCGGACTCTTCGGCCACCGCCTGGAGGTGCTTCACGGTGTTGATCGAGGCGCCGACGGCGAGGGCCACGCGGACGGCGTTGCCGAACGCGGCCGCGGTCATGATCCGGCGCGGGCGGAGGTCCTCGTCCACCAGCCGCACGATGCGCTCGGCGGCGGCGTCGGCCGCGGCCCACATCGACGGTGAGTTCGCCGCGACGGGCGTGGTCCCCGGCAGCGCCATGCCGAGTGCTTCGGCGACGACGTGCATCGAGTTGGCGGTGCCCATGCCCGGGCACACGCCCGGCCCGCCGACGGCGGTGTCGCTCATCTCGGCCAGTTCGTCCACTGTGGACGTCCCGCAGGCGTGGAGGAAGACGTCCTCGATGTCGCAGTGGCCGCCGCGGAAGCAGCCGCTGGGCTGGTAGCCGCAGGCGACGAGCAGGGTCGGGACGTCCAGCCGCCCGGCGGCCATCAGCTGCGCCGGTGCGGTCTTGTCGCAGCTGGCGAGGCAGATCATCCCGTCGAGTTGCGCGCCTTCGACCCCGACCTCGATGTCGTTCACGATGAGGTCCCGCGCCGAGAGGATGTACCCGCCGCCGTGCCCGGCGGAGTGGATGAAGTCGCTCGGCGCGGTGGTGCGCACTTCGAACGCCAGCCCGCCGGCGGCGGCGATCCCCTTCTTGACCCGCGCCGCGATCTCGTCGAGGTGGCTGAAGCAGATCGCCAGGTCCGACGAGGAGTTGACGACGGCGATCTTCGGCTTGCGGAGGTCTTCGTCGGTGAGCCCGAGTGCGCGCCACTGGGCGCGCCGGGTGGCCCAGCGGACCGTGCCGGGCGGGAAGTCGCTGCGGACCATCGCTCTTCCTCCGTTCAGTTCTCGAGGTTGCGGACCAGCCGGCCGGCCAGCTCGCCGTGGTCGATGTCGTGCACGCTGTCCTTGCCGGCCAGCTCCAGGGCGTGCGCCGCGGCCATGCCCATCGCCCCGCAGGGGCCCATCACGCGCACGCTCGACAGCGCGGCCGCGTCCCCGTCGACGCACCGGCCGGCGACCAGGACGTTGTGGACGTCGGGCGGGGTCATCGAGCGCAACGGGACGTAGTGCACGTGCTCGGGACCGAACGTCTCCCACACGTAGCCTTCGGGGCTGTCGTGCAGCTCCACCGGCCACGCGGTCCGCGCGACGGCGTCGGGGAAGCGGGTGCCGGCCCGCACCTCGTCGAGGGTCAGCTGGTGCACGCCCTGCGCCCAGCGGGTCTGCCGCCGGCCGGGGAACCCGTAGGCCCGGACGCGGGCGCGCCCGAACGCCTCGGGGAACTCCGCCCGCAGGAACGCCACCACCCGGTCGGCCTGGGCCTTCCCTTCGAGCTGGGCTTGAGCCGCGGCGATCGGCTCGAGCGGAGCCTCGATGTGCGTCATGTTGAGCACGGCGGTGCCCCGGCCGGGGAAGTGGAACGCGAGCCCGTCGTGCCGGCGCAGGCCGTACTGCCCGGCTTTCGCGCCGACCCGCTCGGCCAGCTCGTCCGCCTCGGGCGCGTGCTCCTCGGCGACGTGCTCGACGACGAGCTGCTGCGAGCCGTAGATCTCCCGCTCCGGCAGGCGGCACGGCAGCCCCGCCTCCCAGATCAGGGCGGCGTCGCCGCTCGCGTCGACGAACCCGGTGGCGTCGACGTCGACCGCGCCGTAGCGGGTCGCGAAGGTGACCGACTCGATCCGGTCGCCGCTCCGGACCACCCCGGTGATGGCGGCCCCGGTGATCACCCGGATGCCGTGCTCCCGGACGGTGTCCTCGACCCACCGGCCGAGCACCACCTCGTCGTAGCCGACGGTGAGCGTGTGCCGCCGCTGCCGGAAGAGGTCGCCCGTGGCGCCCAGGTCGCGGAAGATGTCGTCGAAGATCCCGTGCGTCAGCTGGCGGTATTCCGGGGCGTTCCCGAAGACCCCGCAGAACAGCCCGATCAGCGAGTTGACCATCTGGCCGCCGAGCACCGGCAGCGCGTCGACGAGCACGACGTCGCGGCCGAGCCGGGCCGATTCGACGGCCGCGGACAGCCCGGCGATGCCGGCCCCGACGACGCAGACGTCGGCGGTGACCTGGTGGGCGCCGGCGCCGGCGGGTTTGCGGACGGTGCGGACCTGGAGATCGGTGAGGGGGTGCGGCATGGCTCACACGCTAGGTCGCGCTCCCGGGCCGCCGGAAATAGACAATCGCGCTGCGGAACCATCAGGCTGGGTTATACCTGCTGGTCAGAGGTCCCGGCTGAGGTCGGTCAGCGCGGCCCTGAGCCAGCGGTGGGCCGGGTCGCCGTCGTAGCCGGCGTGCCACCAGAACCGTTCCACGATCGGTTCCGGGTCGCCGGGACACGGCAGGACGCGCAGGCCGAGCCGGTCGGCGACGCGCGTGGCGAGGCGTTCCTGCAGCAGCGCGACCCGGTCGGTCCCCGCGACGAAGTGGGGCACGGCCTGGTAGCTCTCGACGCGGACGCGGATCTTCGGCTGGATGCCGAAGAGCGCGAGCTGGCGGCCCATCGGAGCGGCCGGCGGGAACCCGCGGTCCGGCTGGAACGGCGCGACCCACGGCATCGCGGCGAGCTGTTCGAGGCTGAGCTCACCGCCCCGCACCTCCGTGTTCGCCGCGTCGACCACGCAGACCCAGCGGTCGGTGAACAACGCGACCGACCGCACGTCGGGCAGCTCGAAGCGGCTGGCCGGAGGGGCCACCATGCCGTCGATCAGGCGGATCGTGTCGGTGATGTCGCTCGCGAACGCCTCCCTGACGAGCCGCACGTGCAGCTGGACGTCCGGGGCCTGGTCCGCGAGCAGCGCGGACAGCCGCGAGCCGAGCACCTCGATCGTGTAGTCCGCCATGAACAGCGTGAACTCGCGGACCGACGTGCCGGGGTCGAAGTCGTGGCCGGTGCCGAAGAGCCGTTCCGCTCCGGTGCACACGGCTTCGACCTGGTCGGCCAGCTGCGTCGCCAGTGCGGACAGCACGTAGCCGTTCCCGGACCGCGCCAGCAGCTCGTCGCCGAAGTGGCGGCGCAGGCGCGCGAGCGCGGCGCTCGCCGCGGGCTGCGACACGCCGAGCCGGGCCGCCGCGCGGGTGACGTTCCGCTCGCGGAGCAGCTCTCGCAGCACCACCAGCAGGTTCAGGTCCAGGTTCGCCAGGTGGACCGCGGAGTGCCTCGCCACGCGGGGACTATAAGTCAGGCTGACACCCCGCCGCGCGCCGGGAGAGCGTGGCCGGGGCCGCGTCAGCCGGTGGCGGTGTCGGCGTAGTTCACGGTGATGTTCTTGAAGCCGAGTGACTGCAGCAGGCCGGTCAGCATCGTCTTGGTGTTCCTCTCCGCGTCGGCCACCAGGGTGCTCTTCGCGGCCGCGGCCTGGATCTGCTTCTGGGCGAGCTCGTAGAGCGCCTGCTGGGAGTTCGGGTTCCCGCTGAGGAACTCGTTGACCCGGGTGAACAGGCCTCGCTGCTGCGCGTACACGTGGGATTCGTGCACGTCCAGCGTCGCCGGTTCCAGCTGCGCGTGCCCCAGCGTGATCGTGGCCGACTGGCGGTCGTCGGAGACGCGGACGGCGTTGTCCTTCAGCTTCGAGAAGTCGACGAAGGCGTTGTCCTTGCCGACGCCGATGAACAGCGTCTCGCTGCCCACGAGGAAGCTGGGCAGGATCGAGCTGGTCGTGATGTCGACGACCACCTGGAACGAGCCGCTGGCGGCCTCGTAGCGGGAGAGCTCGACGATCGACTGCAGCAGCACCGGGCCGGAGTGCTCCTCGGTGTGCTGGGCGAACGGGTTGCGCAACTGGGGTAGCAGGTGAACCGCCGATGCGACGAGTACGGCGGCGGCCAAAACCACCACGGCCACAGCGATCGCGACGAGCCGCTTGCCCCATTTACCCATGCCGGGAGGATTACCCAGGCGGCCGCCGGGCTAAGCGGTCCGGCCGGCGCCGGTCATCTCCCCGCCTGCGGCCCGATCATCGAGTTGACGTCGATCGGCGACGGGATGGCGCCGAGCTGCAGCAGCAGGTCCGGCACCCGCTGCAGGCGCCGCGCGTCCAGGATCGAGCCGTACCCGGGCAGGGTGAGCAGCTTGGCGGTGTCCTCGTCGATCTTGGCGAACCGCACCAGCAGGGGCTCGACCTTGGCGCGGTCGTTCGTGGCTTCGTGGGTGCCCTTCTGCATCGCCCGCTGGAACGCGGCCAGGGTCTTCGGGTTCTCCCGCACCCACTTCTTCGTCGCGCCGTAGCCGGTCAGCGGGAAGTCCTGGGTCGCGCCGGTGTTGATGTCGATCACGGGAATCGCGCCGGCGGTCTGGGCGGCCTGCGTGATGTACGGCTCCGGCAGATAAGCGGCGTCGGCCTGACCCTGCTGGAGTGCCGCGGCGATGTTCGGCAACGCGATCAGCACCCATTTCACGGTGCCGAAATCCACGCCGTGGTCCTGCATCACCGAGCGGGTGAGAAGATCCGACGCGGTGTTCTTCGCGGTGATGGCGATCTTCTTGCCCGCCAGGTCGAAGATTGTTTTCACCGGCGAATTCGGAACGGTGACGATCGCATTGGACTTCGCGTTGACCGACGTCGCGTCGGCGACCAGCTGCATGTCCGCGGCGCCGGTGCTCTTCGCGGTGAAGAACGGGGGATAGGTCGAGAACGCGATGTCGGCGTCACCCGAGATCGCCTTCGTCAACGAGGCCTGCCCGCTGGGGGCGACGACGGACTCGACGGTGAGGCCCTCGGCCTCGAAGAAGCCGCTGTCCTGGGCCAGCCAGAAGGGCGCGAGGTCCGTGGTGGGCAGGATCGAGACCTTGAGCGTCGGCTTTTCCAGGCCGCTGCCGCTCGCCGCGGCGTTCGAGTCGTCCGGATCCAATGCGCCGCAGCCGGTGACGGCCATGACGGCCGCGACGGCGAGCGCGGCATGGCGAGCGCGCGCCCGGCCGCCGCTCCTGGCGATTCCAAACAAGGCCTGCTCCTCGGGCGGAGATCACGGTTGACGGACCGAATCCGGGGAAGGTGTGTGAATCATTACCCGGAGTCAGGCAGGCCACTGTAGGGACCCCGACTTCGCTTGACAACGCGTGCGTGGACCCAAGCCGGGAATTCACCAGAATGGCGGCACGAATACTTGATCGACGATCTTGTTTTCGGCCATCGGGCCGAGAACGGTGCTACGAATCGCTGTGGCCGAAAAATGACGGGCCCCCGATTTCCCGGACGCGGGGAGACCGCGATCGCGGATTCGCGCGAGGCCCTCGGCGTTCGATGGCGGGGTTCGGCCGGTCGGGGGACGTCACTCACGGCAAGCGTCCGCGCGTCGGTGGTCTGGACCGCGTGTCCTCGGCCGGTCGTGGGTCACGGTTACCGGGCGGAGTGCGGAAAACGTGGCCCGAGGGCGCCCGTCAATGCGGAAAACAACGGATCGGCCGTGCCGCCCCACGGCGGCGAACCCGGCGAGTTCACTTAATCGAAACCCCGCCGCTCTTGCGCGCCACGTCTCGTCACCGACGCGGTTCGCCGGGCGATCACGCTCGCATTCCCGGACGGCGTCCGAGGCCACCGGCGAGACACTGGACGCGGCGTTGTCGAAATCCTCGAATGCCTCGCCCGGTGGATGCGGAACGGCCGTGACCCGGAAACCACCCCGGCCGTGGTCGTGGGGACGATGCCCGTGGTGGCAACGGGTTTCTCCGGGTGAGACGGCTGTCGTCCCTCGTTCGTCCGGCCGGAAGACGCTGACGGGCTCCGGCGCCGAGCCCTCGGCGCCGCTCGCGATCGGGGTGCCGAAGGCGCCCGGGCAGTGCGTCCGCCTCATTCCTCGCGGCGGCGGGCCCGCAGTTGAAGATCCACGAACGCCGGCGGCGGGAATCGCGCTCGGATCACGAATCGGGGCATTTCCCGAAATGGATGTTTCCCGGAGCGGGAAGTCTCGGCTATCGGCCGTCGATCCGGGTTTTCCGAGTATACCTCTTGTTGGGGAACCGGTTTTACTTCTATTATCTCCGTGTGCGACCGCTCACGGACGGTACCGAGCTGCTGGTCGGCCGGGACGGTGAGCTGTCCCGGCTGGCCGCCTGGATCCGTGATGTGGCCGAGGGTCGCGGCCGAGCCGTCCTGGTCGACGGCGAGCCCGGCATCGGCAAGTCCGCGCTGGTCCGGGCCGCCTGCGCCGCCGCCACCGAGGCGGGCTGCCAGGTGTACTGGGGAGCCGGCGACGAGCTCGGGCAGGCGCTGCCGCTGCTGCCGCTCCTGGACGCCCTGGGTGTCTCACCGGTCACGCGGGATCCCCGTCGTGACGCCATCTCCGAGCTGCTGGGCGGCGGAGCCGTCGCCGGCAAGGGCACCGACCTCGCCGCCGCGGCCGCCGAGCAGCTGATCGCGCTGGTGGACGAGCTCTGCCAGGACGGACCGGTCATGCTGGTCGTCGACGAGCTGCAGTGGGCCGACCGCACGACGGTGGCCGTGTGGAGCCGGCTCGCCCGCTCGGTCCGGCAGCTCCCGCTGCTGCTGGTGGGCGTGCTGCGGCCGGTGCCGCGCCGCGACGACCTGCGCTCGCTCTTCCGGTTCGTCCGGCCCGGCGAGCGGCTGCGGGTCGGCAGGCTGCCGGAACCGGCGGTGCTCGAGCTGGTGGCCGCGCTGGCCGGCGGCAAACCGGGCGCCCGGCTGGAGGAGCTGGCCGCCGGCGCGGCCGGGAACCCGTTGTACCTCACCGAACTGGTCGACGCCCTGACCAGGAGCGCGTGCCTGGAGGTCGACACCGCCGGCATCGTGGAGCTGACCGGCACGGCCACCCCCGATTCCCTGCCGGAGGCGATCGCGGACCGGCTGGGTTTCCTGTCCGAGGCGGCGCGGACCGTGCTGCGGGCGGCGGCGCTGCTCGGGGACGGCTTCGCGGTCGCGGACCTCGGGACCGTGACCAACTGCTCGCTCGCCGACCTGCTGCCCGCCCTCGACGAGGCCCGCGCCGCCGGCGTGCTGGTCGCCGCGGGTGACGACCTGGCCTTCCGGCACCCGTTGATCCGCCGGGCGTTGTACGACGAGATGCCGACGGCGGTCCGCGTCGCCTGGCACCAGGCCGCCGCGTGGGCCCTGGCCGAGGCGGGCGCGCCGGTCGAGCGGGTGGCGCGGCAGCTGCTGCCCATGGTGTCCACAACGGACAGCCGGGTCCCGGTGCCGCCCTGGGCCGTGCGGTGGTTGCTCGAGGTGGCCACGCCGTTGATCGGCCAGGCACCGGTGGCCGCCGTCGCGCTCCTGAGACGCGCGGTGCGGGACACGCCGCTCGACGACGCCGTGACCGGCGCGCTGGCCTGCCGGCTGGCCGACGCGTACTACGGGGTCGGCAACGTCGCCCACGCCGAACGGATCGCCTGCCGCGCGCTGGGCCGCGTCCGCGATCCCGACGTGCTCGTCGACCTGCACACGACGGTCGTCCAGTGCCGCGCGACGACCGGCCGCTCCGCCGGGTACCTCCCCGCGCTGAACGACGCCTTGACCCGGCCGGGCCTGCAGGCCCGGCACCGGGCCCGGTTGCTGGTGCTCATCGCGCGCACGCACCGCTACCTCGGTGAGGTCGACACCGCGGACCGGGTCGCCACGCAGGCGCTGACGGAGCTCGGCGCGCTCGAAGACCGCTGGGTGAGCGGGTGGGCGCTGCACGTGCTGAGCCTGGTGGCGATGGCGCGGGGCGAGTGGACCGGCGCGCTGCCGCTGTTCGAGCGCGCGATGGCCATCGTGCGGGGCGATCCCGGGCTGATCGACCTCACCCTGCAGCTGCGCATCAACCAGGCGGTCACCTTCGGAGCGCTCGACCGCCACGCCGACGCGCTCGCCGCCGCCGGGCAGGCGCGGGAACTGGCGGACCGCACCGGCAGCGCCGTGCGGCTGACCCAGGTCCAGAGCGCGCTCGGGGAGCTGATGCTGCGCGCCGGCCGGTGGGACGACGCGCTGGCCGAAGTCGACGTCGTCCCGGACGACCGCAAGGACCCGGGCGTGGTGTGCTGCGACCACGGCGTCGCCGCGATCATCCACTTCCACCGCGGCGAGGCGGCCGCGGCACGACGCCACCTCGACGTCGTGGCGCCGTACTCGGCCCGCATCGGCGACCGGCTCGTGGAATCGATGGTGCTGGCCCGCAGTCTCGCCCTCGAGCACGCCGGCGCACCGGGACCGGCGCTCATCGTGCTGACCGACGTGCTGGCCGGCGAGGACACGGCGGAGGACCTGCTGGGGGACGCCGCCCGGCTGGCCGCGATGATCGGCGACGTGCGGACCGCGGCGGAGATCGAGGCCCGGGTGCGCGCGATCGCCGCCGGGTCCGCGGTGCCGCACCGCCAGGCGCTGGCCCTGTACTGCCGGGGCCTGGTCGAGCAGGACGCGACGGCGTTGCTGCGGGCCGCCGACGGCTACCGCGACGCGGGCCGGCCGCTCTGCCGGGCCAAGGCGCTGGAAGCCGCGGCGATCGCGTTCGCCGAAGCCCGGGCCGAAGACCGGGGTTCGGCGCGGGCCGCCTTCACCCACGCCATCGACCTCTACTCGGAGCTGGACGCCCAGTGGGACGTGGCGAGGCTGCGCGCCCTGTTCCGGGCGTTCGGCATCCGCCGCGGCCCGACGGTGAAGCACCGCCAGGCCACGCACGGCTGGGACAGCCTCACCCCGACCGAGGGGAGGATCGCCGCGCTCGTGGTCGAAGGCCTGTCGAACCCGCAGATCGCGGCCCGCCTCTACCTGTCGCCCCGCACGGTCGGCACGCACGTCTCGCACATCCTGACCAAGCTCGGGGTGCATTCGCGCATCGACATCGCCCGGGAAGCCGCCCGCCACCAGTCCGCCTCGGGCTGACGGGCCGGGCAGGCGGCTTCCCGTCAGCCCGGACCGCGAGTGCCCGGAGTGGAGCGGCCGGGCCGTGGCGGTCAAATCCCGACGCCCGGGGCGTTCCGCCGGGGGTGCAGGGCGAGGAACGGCGGCACCGGCCGGGCCGGAGCCGGGCGCGCCACCGCGACGTGGCCGCTGGCGACCTGGCCGGCGAGGATCACCAGGACCAGCAGCAGCGGCGTGTGCCAGGTGCCGGTGTAGGTGTGCAGCCACCCGCAGGCCAGCACGCCGAAGCCGGCGATGACGTAGCCCACGCCCTGGACCACGGCGGACAGCCCCAGCGAGCTGCCCTTGCTGCGCAACGAGATCGTCGTCAGGACGAACGCGAGCGCCCCCATGCCCGTGCCGGTGGCCGCGGCCCACAGCCAGGGCGCGGCCGCCGGCGCGACGAGCAGGCCGGTCACCCCGATGAAGTTGGGCGTGGCCAGTGCGACGACGAGCAGGGTCTGGTTGCGCCAGCGGCGCGTCCAGCCCGGCACCAGCCACATCATCGGCAGCCCCATGGCCATCGACAACGCCAGGCACGCGCCCGCGGTCGCCGGCGGGACCCCCGCGTCGCGCAGGATGCCGGGGAGCCAGCCCATGACCAGGAACGTCACCGTCGAAATGAGTCCGAAGTGGAGGGTCAGGGCGGAGGCCGGCGCCGCTCCGGAGGCCTTCCGGGGCGACACGAACTCGCCGCGGGTGCGTTGCCACACGTGCAGGGCCAGCAGCGCCACGACCGCCCACAGGCCGAGGGCGACCCGCCACGACGACGACGTCACCGCCGTGGGCGTGACCAGCGCGCCGGCCGTGCTGCCGAGCCCGAGCCCGAGGGTGAAGGCGGCCGACCCCGCGGCCAGCAGCGGCAGCATGGTGCCGAGCACGGCGATGGACAGGCAGGCCAGCGCCGTCCCGACCAGGAGCGGCCACGAGCCCCCGAGCACCCGCCCGGCCAGCGAAGCCACCAGCCCGACGAGGCCCACGGTGACGGTCCGGTGCGTCCCGACCCGGCCGCACAGCCACGGCGTCGCCCAGCCGCCGAGACCGATCGCCCACAGGGGTAACGCGACGAGCACGGCGGCGACCAGGTCACCGGCCACGGAGATGTCCGGCAGGGCCGCACCCAGGCTCGTCACGGCCGGCCGCAGGTTGATGGCCAGTACGAAGATCACCAGGGTGGACACGGTGGTGGTGGTAGCACGGGACATCGCTCCTCCTCGGCGTCGAGGCCGGAGCGGCGGGCTCCGTGGAACAATGTTTCGCGGTGGGCGGACATCAGACATCCGTCAGCTGACGGATGTACGAAGTTTGTTGTCCCTCAAGGGTTTGCGGCGTTCCGATGGCCCTGCGGATGGGCGTGCATCGGCACGGCCGGACGGGTCGCCTGTCGGCTCTTGCAGGTCGTCCGGAGGCGGCTGACCGGGCCGGTTGATGCGGGCGGACCGCCTTCGGGGCAGACTGTCGGCATGGCCGAAATCGAGGGAATCGACGTCACCGCGCCGCCGAGCGGCACAGGCTGCGCGGAGTGCCTGGCCGCGGACGGCTGGTGGGTGCACCTGCGTCGCTGCGCCCAGTGCGGTCACATCGGCTGCTGCGACAGCTCACCGGCCCAGCACGCGACGGCGCACTACAAGGCGACCGGGCACCCGCTGATCCGCAGCTTCGAGCCGGGTGAGGACTGGTTCTACAGCTTCGAGACGGGCGAGGCCTACGACGGCCCCGCTCTGGCGCCCCCGGAGCACCGCCCGGTCACGCAGCCGGTGCCGGGCCCCGCGGGCCGGGTGCCGGACGACTGGCAGTCGCACGTGCACTAGCGCGGTTCCGGTCCTCCGCGTCCCCGGACGAGGAGGACCGTGGCGTGCTCACGGGCGCCCGCGGCTCACCGCCGCCTTGCCGGCCAGCTCCAGCAGCTGGTCGAACACCTCGTTCGCGATGTCGGCGAGGGAGCGTTCTTCGCCTTCGCGAAGCCACTGGACGAACGCGATCCCGAACACGGTGGCGCCCGACTCCGCCGCCAGCGTGGCCGCGGGTTCGTCGACACCCCGGGTGCGGAGGGCATCGGCGACCGTCGTGGCCAGGGTGGTCATCTTGTGCTGCTCCCGTTCCTGGAGCGCGGGGTTCCGCTCGATCACGGACTGGCGCGTGCGGGAGTGCGGGCGGCGCTCGTCCGGGAAGCGGCTCGAGGCCGACCGCAGGGCCGAGGCGACGACTTCGAGCGGTGAGGCGTCCGGCGGGGCGGCGGCCACGCCGTCGAGGAACGCCTGGACCAGCAGCTGCTGGCCGTGGAAGAGCACCTCGCGCTTGTCGCTGAAGTGGCGGAAGAAGGTGCGCTCGGTCAGCCCGACCGCCTGCGCGATCTCCGCCGCGGTCGTCTGCTCGAACCCGCGGGTGGCGAACAGTTCGAGCGCGGCCTTCTGCAGCCGCTCCGGGGCTCCCGGTTGCCAGCGCACCATGCGGACAGTCTAGTGATGACAGCGGCTGACATGTGGGCGTATGGTGCCCATGTCAGTGACTGACGTCTGTCGCTGACATCATCGAAGTGCTGAAGGAGTTCACGCCATGCGCGTTTTCGTCACCGGAGCCTCCGGCTGGATCGGCTCCGCCGTCGTCGACGAGCTGCTCGCGACGGGCCACGAGGTCACCGGGCTGGCCCGGTCGGCCGCGTCCGCCGGGAAGCTCGAAGCGAAGGGTGCCCGCGTCCGCCGCGGCGACCTCGACGACCTCGGCGGCATCCGCGCCGGCGCGGAAGAGGCCGACGCCGTCATCCACCTGGCGAACAAGCACGACTTCGCGAACCCGGCCGTGTCGAACGCGGCCGAACGGGGCGCCGTCCAGACCATCGGGGAGGCCCTTTCCGGCAGTGGCCGTCCGTTCCTGCTGGCATCGGGCATCGCCGGCATCACGCGGGGCCGGCCGGTGACCGAAACCGACCCGTCCCCGTACCACGGCCCGGACGCGCCGCGCGGCGGCAGCGAAAACCTCGCGCTCGAGTTCGCCGGCCGCGGCGTGCACCCGGTGAGCCTGCGGTTCTCGCCGACCGTGCACGGCACCCGCGACCACGGGTTCATCGCGGTCCTCGCCGCGATCGCCCGGGAGAAGGGCGTCTCCGGCTACCCCGGCGACGGGACCAACCGCTGGGCCGCCGTGCACGTGACCGACGCGGCGCGGATGGTCCGGCTCGGCCTCGAGAAGGCGCCCGCGGGTGCCCGCCTGCACGCCGTCGCCGAGGAAGGCGTGCCGACCCGCGAGATCGCGGAGGCGATCGGCCGCGCGTTCGCCGTGCCCGTCGCCTCCATCCCGGCCGGCGACGTCCCGGACCACTTCGGGTGGATCGGCACGTTCTTCGCCCTGGACCTCGCGGCGACGAGCACCGCCACGCAGGAGCTGCTCGGCTGGACCCCGGCGGGGCCGACCCTCGTGGAGGACCTCGCCGCGGGCGCGTACTCGGCGGGTCGGTAGCCGCTTACGCGACCGGGTGCGCGCACCCCATCGCCTCGTCGGCGGCGGTCTCGCCGTGGGTGTGCTGCAGGTGGACCTCGCCCCACGCCCGCACGCTCTCCACGACGGGCAGGACGGTGGTTCCGTACGGCGTGAGGCGGTAGATGACGGGCGCCGGGATCGGTCCGGTGACCACGCGCTCGACGAGCCCGTCGGCCTCGAGCTCACGCAGCTGTTCGGCCAGCACCTTGGGCGTGATCGGCGCGCCTCGACGGCGTAAACCGGCGAAGTGGGACTCGCCGTGGGCGAGCCAGTACACCAGGGTCAGTTTCCACTTCCCGCCGATCGCGGCGAACGCCGCGGCCATCGGGCAGCCGGGCAGCGGATTGGGGCGCGCGAGCGAGAGGTTACCTGCAGGTGCCTTCTTGTCCATGGTCGTGCTCCGTCAGATAGTCGCCGTCATGAGAATCCGCACGCTGCTCACCGTGCCACACCGACGAATCCTCCTCGTGTGCCTCGCCGTCCTGGCGCTGGCCGCGCCGGCGTCGGCGTCCGGCGACACCTTGCCGACGTCACCGGCCGGCGCCGAGGACGGCCAACGGGACTTCGACTGGGAAATCGGCGCCTGGCACACGGACGTCCGGGTGCTCGCCGACCCGCTGTCGGACACGGAGGACACCTGGCTCTCCTTCGCGGGCACGTCCGTCGTGCGTCCGCTGCAGGACCGGCGGGCGAACGTGGTCGAGCTCAAGGTCGCCGGGCCGAACGGGCGGATCGACGCGCTCAACATGCGGCTCTACGAGCCGCAGGCGAAGCGCTGGAGCCAGACGTTCATCAACATGCGCGACGGCCTGCTCACCCCCTCGATCTACGGCGGGTTCCACGACGGAACCGGCGAGTTCCACGGCGACGACCAGCTCGGCGGCCGCCCGATCAAGGTCCGCTTCCTCATCACCCGCCAGGGCCCGGACCGGGCGAGGTTCGAGCAGGCGTTCTCCGGGGACGGCGGCGCGACCTGGGAAACGAACTGGATCGCGGTCGACCGCCGCATCGTCGCCTCGAGCTGAAGGAGAAGCAGGCGAGAGATCCGCCGGCCGCCGGATGTCCCCCGGGGCCGGCGATCTTTCGTTGGTCCGCGTGGTTCCGCGCCGGGGATACTGCTGTCCGTGAGCGAACGCGTCGGCCCACCCGGAGGAGCTGCCATGACCGGCGAGGAAATCGTGCTCGGACCGCTGCCGAAGGGGATCACGCCCGCCGGGGAGGGGAAGGTGTGGAACGTGCTCGGCCACACCTACTCGCTGAAGGCGGCGAGCGGGTCGAGCTTCGCGTTCGAGACCTACGACCCGCCCGGCACCGGCGTGCCGCCGCACGTGCACCCGACCCAGGACGAGCACATCTACGTCCTGGACGGCGTGTTCACCCTCTACCTCGACGGCCAGTGGGAAACCGCGGGGCCCGGCGACACCGTGCGGCTGCCGAAGGGGCTCCCGCACGCCTACTACAACCGCGGCGAAGGGGTCACCCGGGGACTGTTCTGGGTGAGCCCGGCCGGGCGGCTGGCGCAGCTGTTCGACCGGCTGCACAACCTCGAGGACCCGGCCGAGGTGGTCCGGTTGTCGGCGCTGCACGACGTCGACTTCCTGCCGCCGGGTTCGGTGGAGGGCGCCTGACCGTCCCACCCGGCCCTACTGTCCGAAGTGGACGAACTGGGCCCACTTGGTCGGCTCGTAGGGCCACTGGCGCCGCAGGTTGTCGACGGCTTCGTGCAGGGCGGCCGCCGCGCCAGCCGGGTCGAGGGTGCCGTCCGGGCCGGTGAGGGACAAATACACGCCGGCGGTCACCGTGGCCGCCGTTTCTTCGCCGATGGCCCACAGCGTCGAGACGATCTGGCGGAACCCGGCGATCTGCAGGGCCGCGGCGAGGTGGCCGGCTTCGTCGGGCAGAGCGGCGTCGGGCATGGCCGTGTGGCACGCGGACAGCACCGCGAGGTGCGCGTCGGCGAGGTCGAGCCGGCCGAGGTCGGTGGTGGTGAGCGGGCCGTCGGTGAGGAACAGCGCGGCGTCGCCGGCCGGGGCCGTGCCGCCGTGGCACGCGAAGTGCGCGCACGTGTGCCGGGTCAGCAGGTCCGTCACGTTCCGGGTGGTCGCGGCCGCGCCGGCCAGCGTCGTGCCGCCGGGGAAGAGGGCGCTGAGGACCTCCGCTTCCCGGGCGGCGGCGGGCAGGTCGGGCAGGCCGGTGACGTACGCGGGACGCTGCTCGCACACGACGGCGAGCGGCTCGTGCCGGACCGGCCGCGCCGGGCGGCGGGCGTGCCGCAACGCCCGGATCGTCGGGGTGCTGGAGGAGACCACGCGGTCGAGCACCGCCTGTCCGGGCGGGTCCTCCGGGTCGTGGTACCCGGCCGCGTGCAGCGGGCTCAGCGCGAGGGGACCGGTGGGACACCACCACAACCGCGACCCGGGCGGCACCCGGACCTCGTCGAGCACGGGCCGGGCCACGACGTCCCACAGCCACTCCAGGTACCCCAGCAGCACCTGCTCCCGCGGCCCGGACGAAAGCCCGCCGGTGCCCTTCTTCGCGGTCACGGCGAGGTACGCCTGGGTGCGGTCGTGCGCCTCGGCGAACGTCAAGCCGTCCAGCGGGATGACGTGCGCGCGGTCCGGCGCGAGCACGATGGCGTCGCAGCGGATCCGGCTGACGTTCACCAGCACGACCGGGCCGGCCGCCGCGGCTTCCGCGAGCTCCGAAAACGGCGTCGGGCGCAGGAAGTTCCCGAACCCCGGCCGGGTCCGGACCTCCGCGACGGTCCGGTCCCACTCGGCCGCCGCGGCCCGCCGGTCCGGGGCGTCCGGGTCGACGGCGCTCAGCCGGTCGGCCAGTTCGGGGTGGGCCGCCCGCAACCCGGTCAGGTCGGCCCGGCGGTCCAGGACCTGGCCCCACCACAGGGAACGGCCGTGCTCCAGCAGTTCCACGGCCCGCTCCGGCCGGCCCGCGGCCAGCGCCGCCGCGGCCGCGTCGGCGGCGAGGCCGGGCCGTTCCCCCACGAGCTTCTCGCGGTCGGTCGCGCCGAGCCCCCGCCACACCAGCCGGGGCAGGAGCTCCACGGCCTCTTCGTAGAGGTCGGCGACCTCACCCGCGTCGTCCCCGCGATCGGCGCGCAGGTCCGCGAGCATCACCAGGGCCCGCATCCGGTCGAAAGACCGGCCCCCGGGCAGGGCGGAGAGGACGGCGATCGCGTCGTCCGGGCGGCCGAGCGCGGTGTAGGCCTCGCCGAGGCCCTCGAGCGCGACGGTGTGCAGCGGTGCCTGTTCGCCGGTCGCCGCGCGGACCGCCGTGAAGGCGGTGACGGCGTCGAGCAGGTCCTGCCGGTGCGCGCGGGCCCGGCCGCGGTCGGTCAGGGCCAGGCCGAGGTTGAGCCGGGCGTGGACGTCGTCCGACCGGCGCAGGGCGGCGTCGAGGTGCCCGATCGCCGCGTCGATGTCCGCCGGTTCCCCGGTGGCGAGGAAGCGCTGCCGCAGCCGGTTGCCGAGGTTGGCGTGCGCGGTGGCGAGCCAGAGGGGACTCCCAGGGGCCGCCACGACCCGCTCGCCGACGGCGATCGCCTCGTCGAGGTCGTGGCGCCGCCCGAGGTGGCAGTAGCGGTAGAACAGCGCGCTGCCCAGGATGAACAGGCTGTTGCTGCCGTAACCGTCACTGAGCTCCGCGGCCCGGCGGGTGAGGGTGATCGCCTCGTCGAGATCGGCGCTGTCGCGGTCGCGCAGGAACCGGTTGACCAGCGCGGCGGCGAGGTTGCCCAGCTCCTCGAGGAGGTCGTCCTGGCTGTCCACGGGCCGGTCGATCGCGGTGCGCTGCAGCTCGATCGCGTCGTCCAGATCGGCCCGGTCGCCGGTGGTCTCGTACCGGAGCATGAGGGCGGGGCCGAGGCGGATCTCGACCAGCCACCGGCTCGGGTGGTCCGGCGGCAACGCGGCCAGCATGGCCTGGCCGTCGGCGCAGACGCGGTCCAGCACGGCGCGGTCGCGCGACTCCTGGTACTCGCCGAGCAGGCGGGAGAGCCGGTTCCCGTGCCGCACCAGCTCGGAGTGGTCCGCGGCCACCTCGGCGGGCGGCCGTCGTGGTTCCTCGTTGCCGGCGACGTACTCCAGCTTGACGCCGGGCGGGAGCGTGAATTCCCGCTCCGGGCCGCGTGCCTCCAGCACGCTCGCCAGCCCGCGCTCGGCCGCGGCCCGCAGGTCCGCGTCCGGCGCGTGCTCGATGGCCTGCCGGAGGTAGTGCGCCGCCGTGTCGAGGTCGGCGACGTCGCCGGTGAGCTCGTGGCGCTCGCGGTACAGCTGGCCGATGTTGTGCACGGTCATCGTCCACACCGCGTGCCCCGGCGGGTAGACGTCGACGACGTGGCGTTCCGCCTCGAGGAAGGCGTCGAGGGTGGCCGGGGTCCGGTCGAGGTCGTGCCGGAGGCGGCGGACGTCGGCGGACAGGGTGAGGAAGGGACGGCGGTTGCCGTCGCCCGGCGGGCACAGCCGGAGGGCGCGGTCGATCTCCTCCTCGGCCTCGTCGAGGCGGGCCACGTCACCGGTGCCGTCGATGTGGTGGATCAGGGCTCCGCAGCGCATGGCGCCGATCGCCGCCCGGTCGGGGTGGTCGCCGGGCAGCACTTCGAGTGCGCGCTCGAGCAGCTCGATCACCAGGGCGAACACCCCGACGGCGTGGGTCGACTCGGCCAGCAGGTGCAGTTCCCGGGTGGCGAGCACCGACTCTTCGGCGCGGGAGCGGTCGCGGGTGAGCACGCTCAGGCGGAGCGCGGTGTCGGCGATCGTGGCGAGCGCGAACGGGACCAGGCCGGGCTGCTCGGCCTGCACGAGCGGCAGCAGTGCGCGGTAGTGGCCCAGCGCCTCTTCGACGTCGGCCACCGAGCCGGTGACCTGGTACCGCCGGGTCCGCGCGTCGCCGAGGAACATCAGGGCCGCGGGCCGTTCGGGCGCGGTGGGGTCGCACCGCGCCAGCGCGGCCGTTCCGGCGGCGATCGCCCGGTCGAGGGCGGCGGGATCACCGGAGGTTTCGAAGGTGGTGAGCCACCCTTTGCCCTCCCACAGCGCGCTGCCGACGAAATCGTCGTCCGCCTGACGTTTCTGCCGCCCGAACACTTCGCCCCCCTCGTGGCCGGTTGACCACCGATGGTAGTGCGCGGTGGCTATGCTCGGTGATCGTTCGACGTCGGACAGGGAGGGATTTCGAGGTGGACTCCGAAGCCGATCACCTGGCGCTGTGGTGCCTGCTGCTGCCCGAGCTGCGGACGGCGGCGCGCCAGGGCGGGGTGCTCGATCGGCTCGACCGCGACGCCGACCGGGTGAAGCAGGGCGGGCCGGCGAAGACCGCGTTGAAGAAGTGGGGGCCGGTGGGTCCCGACGGCGCGCCGCGCAGCTGGGCGGACCGGCCGGCGCTCGGGATCGCGGCGCTGCCGGGCCGGGGCCGCGCGCCCGGCGTCGGCGCGGGGGAGTACGGCTGCCCGCTCGACCGGTGCGGCCGCGAGGGTGCCCGGGACGAGCACGGGCACCCGCCGCGCTGCGCCGCCTTCGACGCGCCGATGCGGCCGAAGTGACCGGCTTCCTGACCGAGGTGGGCAAGCGCCTCGGCAACCGCTGGGTCACCGCGATCCTGTTGCCGGGCCTGCTCCTCGCCGGCGTCGTGGTCGCCGCCTCGGTGCTCGGGCACGCGCACGCGTTCGGCTTCGCCCGGCTGTCGGCGGCGGCCGAGCGGGCGGGCCGCGGGTTCTCGGCGCAGCCCGGGCGGCTCGTGGTCTTCGCCGCGGTGGTGCTCGCCGCCGCGGGCCTGGCGGGCACCGCCGCCGGCGGACTGGGCCGGCTGGTGCTGCGCTGGTCGCTGCGGGAACGGTTCCTGACCGGCCGGCTGCTCCAGCGGTCACGGTGGTCGCGGCGGTCCCGGGCGATGGCCGCGGCGCAGCGCGACGGCACCACGGTCGTGCCGGCCTACCTCCCGCAGCGGCCGACCTGGCTGGCCGACCGGGCGCGGCTGGTCGAGGTCCGGGTCCGGGCGCAGTACTACGTCAGCGCCGTCCTGGTGTGGCCCCGGTTGTGGCTGCTGCTGGACGAAGACGCGCGGCGCCCGATCAGCGACGCCCGCACCCGCTACGCCGAAGCCGGGACGCTGGCCGGCTGGGGCCTGCTGTACCTGGTCCCCGGCGTCCTGTGGTGGCCGGCGCTGCTCGTCGCCGCGGGGACCCTGCTCACGGCGTGGGGCCGGCTGCGCGAAACCATGGCGGAGTTCACCGACCTGGCCGAGGCCGCGATCGACCTGTGGCTGCGTGACCTCGCCGGGAAACTCGGCTTCACCCTCGGCGCCGAGGTGGGGCCGGCCGAGGGCCGGGCCCTCGACGACCTCCTCGGCAAAGCCGGCTGACCGTCTGCAAAGGACTTCCGCATGGGACTGTTTTCCCGGCGCCCCAAGGCGTTGCCCGCCGATCTCGAACGCCGCGCCCGCGCCGCGGGGGCGATGTTCGACGCGGGCCAGTTCGCCGCGGCGGAGCTGAGCCTGGGCTCCCTGTTCACCGACTGCGAGACCGTCGTCGGCCCCGAACACCCGGGCACCCTCGCCGTCCTCGACCTCCTCGGCTCCACCGAGTTCCGGCGGGAGCGGCTCGCCGAGTCCGCGGGCCACCACCGGGAGGCCCACCGCCGGGCGGTCTCGGCGCTCGGGCCGAACCACCCGGAAACCCTCAAGTACGGCCACAACCTCGGCTGCGCGCTCGCGGTGCTGCGGGCGTGGGACGAAGGGCTGCCCGTCCTGCGGGACGTGCTCAGCCGCCGGACGCGGAAGCTGGGGGAGAAGCACCCCGACACGATCGACACGGCCAAGACACTGGGTGCGTCGCTGTACATGGCCGGGCAGAAAGAGGCCGCCGTGACCACCCTCAGATCGGCGCACACCGCGGCGCTGAAGGCGTTCGGGGCCGGGGATCCGCTGACCCAGGAGGTCGCCGACAACCTGGCCATCGTGCTGCGCAACTGAGCCGGCGCGAGGCAGGGAAACAACTTGTAGCCCGGTCAAGCTTGATTGGTTTGCATGTCGATAAGGTGTCGACGGACATCGGTGGCCCTGTTGGGATAGCCGGCCTCGTCGTAAAGCGCAGCGGCCTGCCGCCAGCAGTCGACGGCCTTGCTGACGTGACCGAGTCGGTGCAGGCAGTTCGCGAGGACCTCCAGCGGCTCGGCGGTGGTCGCGTGGCGGCTGCGGGGACTGCGTCGGCCGAGGGCGATCGCGTCCTGGCACAGCGAGATCGCTGTCTGGAAGTCATTCAGGCCGCGCCATGCGCGTGCCAGTATGGTCAACGCCACTGATTCGCCTTCGAGGTCTCCGACTTGCCGACGCAGGTGCAAGCCGCGCTCGCCGTGTTCGAGCCCACGTTGGTAATGGCCGATGCCGGTATAAGCGGCACTGAGGTTGCCTTCCACTACAGCCTCCCAGCGTCCGGTGTCGATTCCCCGGGTGAGGGGCAATGCTGAACGGAACCACCGGGCTGACTCGGGAAATCTGTCCTGCCAGAGGAACAGCAGACCGCGGTTATTGAGGAGGTACACCTCCAGCTCGACGTTGTCGAGTTGCTCAAGAAGGATGGCCGCGCGGTCAAGGTCTCCGCTCACCTGATCCCAGCGGCCCAGCAGCAACGCGATGTCCGCACAGCTCAGGAGAAGAAGAGCTTCCAAAGTGGGGTTGCCGGCCCGGTGCGCGGCGACGACGCCGACGAGGGTGGCATCGAGCCTCTCTTGTGGACTGCCCACGGAGGTCAGAAAGCGGGTGGCGTGGGCGAGCGGGACGGTGTGGTGGTCGAGTTGGTGAAGGGCGGCGTGCTGGAGTGCGGCGACGATGTTGGTGCGTTCGGTGGTGAGCCACGCCCACGCCTCGTCGAAATCGGCGACGGGATTGGGGTGGGCCGGTTCGGCCACGACCGCGGGCATCCGGACGTAATAGGGATGGACCCGGCGGTCGGCAGTGTAGGTGGTGTGGGTGTACCAGGTCAGCACGGACTCGAGGGCACGGTCTCGCTCTTCGGGGGTGTCGTGGCGGTGCGCTTGGTCGGCTGAGTAGGCGCGAAGCAGGTCGTGGAACCGGTACCGGCCGCCGGGGGCCGGTTCGATCAGGTGCGCGGCCGCCAGAGCGGCGAGCAGGGGGCGGACCTCTGCGAGAGGTAGCTCGGCGAGCGCGGCGGCGGCGGAGAGGGACAAATCAGGGCCGGGGTGCAGCCCGAGTCGCCGGAACAGGCGAGCCTGTCGGACGGACAGGCGTCGGTAGGACCAGTCGAATACGGCGCGGACGGCGGATCGTTCGTCCGCGGCTTCGCTGAGGATGTCCAGCCGGGTTTGGTCGTCAGTCAGTTCGGCGACGACATCGGCGACTGAGACGTGCGCATGGGCGGCGACGCGGCTGGCGGCGATCCGCAGGGCCAGCGGTAGCCGAGCGCAGTGACGGATCAATTCGGTGGTGGCGCCGGGCTCGGCGGCGACGCGGTCGGCACCGATGATGCCGGCGACCAAGTCGTGAGCTTCGGGCGGGGTGAGCAGGTCGAGGGTCAGCCGATGGGCGGCGTCGGTGACGACGAGGCCGGTGAGGCTGTCGCGGCTGGTGACCACGACCATGCAGCCGGGGGTGCCGGGCAGCAGGGGACGAATCTGTTCGGCACTGTGAGCGTTGTCCAGCACGAGCAGCAGCCGCTTGCCCGCCATCAGCGAGCGCAACAGCGCGGCCTGCGCGTCGATTTCGTCGGGGATTGCACTGGGCGCGACGCCGAGGGCACTCAAGAATCCGCTCAAGGCGTCGCTCGGGGTGGCGGGATTGCCGGGTCCGTAGCCGCGCAGGTTGACGTGCAGTGTGCCGTCAGGGAAACGGTCCTGAACGCGGTGCGCCCAATGCAGGGCGAGGGTGGTTTTGCCGATTCCGCCGGCGCCGTCGACCGCGGTGATGACGACAGACTGCGCCGCTTGCCGTTCGTTGTTCCCCGCGGGCTCGGGCGGGATCAGCGCGTCGAGTGCGGCCAGCTGCTCGATCCGCCCGGTGAAGTCCCGCACTACTGCGGGCAGCTGTCGCGGCACGACCTTGGCTAAGTTCCTGCGTGCTCGCCCGGCCGGCTGGGCGGCGACATCGGCTGCCGCGGCTGGGGCGAGAAGGTACGGATGGTCGGGCAAAGTGACCCAGCCGTTTGTGTTGGCTTCCTTCACTTCGACGGTGACCGTGCGCCAGGACGTGGGGGCAGCGGCGGGGATGTGCCGGACGACGTCGTCGAACAACCGATCCGACGCGATCACCGCCAGAACACCGGGTGATGCGGCCAGCGCCGCCTTCAACGCCGGCGCGTCGCACAGCCGGAACGCCAGGATCAGTGAGGCGGAGGTGACTCCATGCGCGTCGTAGCCGACTTCCCCGGCGTGCATGGCGACCCGCAGCCGGATTCGCTGCGCTTCAGGGTGGGTGTCGTTGTGGATCCGCAGGCGCGTCACCAGTGCAGGCAGCGCCGTTTCCACGAACACCGCCTTGTCCGCCTCCGCCGGCACAAGCGCGAATACGGCGTCCCCGGACACCTCGCGATAGCAGTCTTCCCAGCTCAGGTCGGCCGCGGCGAACGCTGCTCGCATGACCGCGTCGAGCCCGTCTCGCACAGCCCGCAGATCTGGTCCCGTCCGACGCGGGTTCCCGAATCCCTCGATATCCGCTACCACGATCAAGTGGTGCCGCAAACCTGGACGATCCACCATCGTTGCCCCTCTCCCGGGCTGCCAACCAGGTGAAACCTGATCAGCGTCTCAAGAAAGCCGTTGTGCGAGAAGGGCACCTGACCTGCCGGCACTCAGATTGCGGAGTGGGTCGAGTGACGTCTGATCGTGCCCGCGTCAGGTCTGGTGGTGCCGCACCAGGGGCAGGAAGAGGTTGTCGACGATCGACTCGACGCGGGCCGGCTTCGGGGGCTGGAGGTCCATCAGGAGGTCGAGGCGCAGCAGGTCGTACGGCAGGTCGAGCACCGCCGTGGGGATGCGGTCCAGGTCGATCTCGCCGCGGTCGTGGGCGCGCTGGTAGAGGAGCCGTCCGTGGGGGAGGGGCCGGCCGCCGGTGAGCTGGTCGCGGACCTGGGCCGGGGTCAGGCCCGTGTCGGCCAGCAGCCCCGAGAAGGCCGTGGCCGCGGCGATGGCGAAGAAGCCGGCGAGGGCTTCCCCCGCGGTGGTCAGCTGGGCGATCAGGTCGCCGCGCAGGGCGCCGGTGTCGGGGAGGGCGACCGGGTGGGCGCTGCGGTGGTGTTCGAGCGCGGCGAGCACGAGCTGGTCCTTGTTGGCCCAACGGCGGTAGAGCACGGCCTCGCTGGTGCGGGCGCGCACGGCGACCCACTCCATCGTCAGGCGGGCGTACCCGACCTCGACGAGACCGTCCCAGGCGGCGGTGAGCAGCGCGGATTCGAGCTGCTGGCCGTGACGGCGACGGCGGACGGGTTCTGACGTGACCACCGCCCCAACTTAGATAGGTTTGCCTTTCTTAGCAAGGCGCCCTACGCTGGTTAGAAAGAGATTCCTTTCTTACTCGGGGGCGAGAATGCTGAGACTCGAGGAGCCGGTGGTGCTGATCGCCGGCGCCGGGCCGACCGGGCTGACGCTGGCCTGCGAACTCGCCCGCAGCGGCGTCCCCTTCCGCCTGGTCGAGGCCGCTCCCGGCCCGCAGCCCGGCTCGCGCGGCAAGGGCGTCCAGCCGCGCACCCTCGAGGTGTTCGACGATCTCGGCGTCGTCGAGCGCGTGCTCGCCCACGGCCGGATCGCGATGCCGATCCGGTCGACCGCTCCGGACGGCCAGGTGACGCTGAGCGAGGCGCCGACCGGCGAAGATCGCCCCGACGTCCCCTATCCGGCCGGCCTGATCACGCCCGAATGGCGGATCGAGGAAGCATTGCGGCTGCGGCTGGCCGAGCTCGGCGGCGCGGTGGAGTTCGGCACCGCGCTCGACGGCTTCGAGCAGTCGGACGAGGGCGTGTCGGCGGTGGTCGTCAAGGGCGGCGAAGCCGAGACGGTGACCGCGCGCTGGCTGGTCGGCTGCGACGGCGGCCACAGCGTCGTCCGCAAGCGGGCCGGGATCGCCTTCGAAGGCGAGACCCGCGAGGCGGTGCGGATGATCGTCGCCGATGTCGGGGTCGACGGCCTCGATCGCGACGCCTGGCACATGTGGCGGCACGAGGAGGGGCCCGTCAACCTCTGCCCGCTGCCCTCCACCGGCGTCTTCCAGTACCAGGCCGGCATCGCGCCGGGGCAGGATCCCGGGCTGGGCCTGGCGAACCTGCAGGCGATCCTCGAGCGGCGGAGCGGCCGCACCGACATCCGCCTCCACGAGCCGGAGTGGTCGTCGTTGTGGCGCGCCAACATCCGGCTCGCCGGCCGCTACCGCGAGGGCCGCGTGTTCCTCGCCGGCGATGCGGCGCACATCCACTCGCCCGCCGGCGGCCAGGGGATGAACACCGGCATCCAGGACGCGCACAACCTCGGCTGGAAGCTCGCGGCGGTCGCGAAGGGTGCCTCACCGGCGTTGCTCGACAGCTACGGCGCCGAGCGGCGGCCGGTCGCGGCCGGCGTGCTCGCGCTCTCGGACGCGCTCCTCGCGCAGGCGCTCGAGCAGAAGGGCATCGTCATCCGCCGCGACGCGAGCACGACGCAGCTCGGCGTCGGGTACCGCGGCTCGGCCTGGGTGCGCGACGACCGCGACGAGACGGCCCCGCTCCGCGCCGGCGACCGCGCCCCCGATGCGACCGAACTCCAGACGTGGCAAGGGGAACGCCGGCTGTTCGACCTGACGCGCGGGGGAGGCTTCACGCTGCTGGGCTTCGGCTCCGCGCCCGCGATCGACGCGGCCGGCGTCAAGACTCTCCGCGTCGTCGCGCACCCGGACGGGCCCGGCGACATCGCCGACCCCGAGGGGCACCTCGCCGACGCCTACGGCGCGGGCGACCGCACCCTCGTGCTGATCCGTCCCGACGGCCACATCGCGCTGATCTCCGACGCCGGCGACGTCTCGGCGGTGTCGGACCGGCTCGCCGCGATGGTTCCGGTGCGGCAACACTGATTTCCGCGCGGAAAAGCCCGGGCCGGGCCGGCCCGGGCTTCTTTCCGCATTCCTAGCCGAAGTTCACGTCACTGCACCACATGTAGGTCTGGTCCAGGTGGGAAGCCTGCCAGATCGTGAACACGACGTGGTGCCCCCGGTAGGCGCCGGAGGTCTGGACGGAGAACGTGATGTCCTTGGCCGGGGCGTACCTGCCGGTCTGGGTGATGAAGTCGAGGTTGCCCCATCCGAGGCGCTGGGTGGCCGGGTCGAAGCCGTTCTTGCTGACGTACACCCGGAAGTAGTCGGCACCGTGGCTGGCCTGGTCGTACAGGTGCATCGAGAAGGTGCTGCCGAGGCTGGTGGTCTTCCACGGGCCGGGGGTGTTCAGGGAGTTGTTGCGCGCGAGGGCGTTGCTGCAGAGCTGTCCGTCGGGGGTCGACCCCTGGAAGTTGCCGCCGAGTCCGTCCCGCAGCGCGCTCATCCAGTTCCACATGGTGTCGGCGTTGGCCTGGAAAGCCTGCCAGCACATGGGGTCCTGCTGCTGCATGGCCGGGTTCGTGTGTTGGCTGCCCCAGTCCTGCCAGCACTGGTAGGCGCGGGTGGCGGGGCCGACGATGGTGCCGTGCGCCGAGGCCGGCGGCACCCCGACGAACATCCCGGCCAGCACGGCGACGAGCACTGCGAGGATGCTCCGCCGTCCGGTGAGGGACCTGGAGATACTACGCATACGCATGGATGGGCCTCCATTCTCGGGATGAGCGGTGGTGGTGATCCATGTGGGAGCGCTCCCAGCGTGAAGGGGAGCTTATACGCGACCTCGCGAAACTTCAACCAATCGTCGAGTGTGGTGGTCTATTTCGTCCCCGTCGAAACTTTCGTGGAACCGTGTTCCCGCGCTTATCCTGGCTGCTCTCGTTCCCTCGCGAAAGGGTCCCCGCCATGGCACAACCCGAGAGTCACGAAGCCGCTCCGGCAACCGCCGACGGGGTGAACCGGCGAAGCCTGCTCGCCGGTGTCAGTGGTCTTCTCGCCGCCGGGGGAGTCGCCTCCGTGCTCGCCCCGCCCGCCGCCGCGGAGCCCGCCGCCCCGCCGGAACGGGACGGACGGGTCGAGGCGTTGCTCAAGAAGATGACCCTCGCCGAGAAGCTCGGCCAGCTCCAGCTCGTCGGCACCGAAGCCGCCGCGCAGGCCGCGCTCGCGACCGGGCAGCTCGGCGGCGTCTTCTCGGTCGTGGGCGCCGCGAAGCTCAACGCGCTGCAGCGCATCGCCGTCGAGCGGACGCGGTTGCGCATCCCGCTGATCTTCGGCCTCGACGTCATCCACGGCTACACCACGAACTTCCCGATCCCGCTGGCCCAGGGCGCGAGTTTCGATCCCGGTGTGACGGCCGCCGACGCGACTGTCGCCGCGAAGGAGGCCCGGCGCAGCGGGATCCACTGGACGTACGCCCCGATGATGGACGTCACCCACGAGCCGCGCTGGGGGCGCATCGCCGAGGGCTACGGCGAAGACCCTTACCTGGCTTCGAAACTGGCCGTCGCGAAGGTCCGCGGTTACCAGGGTGACGACTATTCGTCCCCGGACCGGCTCGCCGCCTGCGCCAAGCACTTCGTCGCCTACGGGGGAGCGGAAGGCGGCCGGGACTACAACACCGTCGACGTCTCGCTGCAGCGGCTGCACAACTTCTACCTGCCGCCGTTCAAGGCGAGCGTCGAAGCCGGCGTCGCGACCGTGATGGCGAGCTTCAACACCATCAGCGGGGTGCCCGCGCACGGCAACGGCTACGTCCTGCACGACGTCCTCAAGGGGGCCTACGGCTTCCGCGGGTTCGTCGTCAGCGACTACACCGGCGTCGAGGAGCTCATCCTGCACGGGCTCGCCGGAGACGGCGCGGACGCGGCGGCGGCCGCGCTGCCGGCCGGGGTCGACATGGAGATGGTCAGCACGAACTACGTGCGGTTCGGCGAGCGGCTGCTGGCCGAGCGGCGGATCACCCTCGGTCAGCTCGACGACGCCGTGCGCCGGATCCTGCTGGTCAAGGTCCGGCTGGGCCTGTTCGAACGCCCGTACGTCGACGAGTCCGGCGAGGTGAAAGCGCCTTCCCCGGCCGCGCTCGCCGCGTCCCGGCAGGCCGCGGGGCGGTGCATGGTGCTGCTCAAGAACGACGGACCGCTGCTGCCGCTGGCGAAGACGGTCGGTTCGGTGGCCGTCGTCGGCCCGCTCGGCACGGCCACCTACGACCTCAACGGCACCTGGGCGGGCCTGGGGACGGGGGCCTTCACGACGCCGCCGGTGACCGTGGTCGACGGGATCAAGGCCGCGGCGCCCGGTGCCACGGTGACCTACGCCGCCGGCTGCACCGTCGACGGCACGGACACCAGCGGGTTCGCCGCCGCGCAGCAGGCGGCCCGCGCGGCCGACGTGACGGTCGTCGTGGTCGGGGAAACCGCCGCGATGAGCGGGGAGGCGGCCGCGCGCAGCACCATCGACCTCCCCGGGGTGCAGCAGCAGCTGGTGGCCGCGATCAAGGAGACCGGGAAGCCGTTCGTGGTGGTGCTGGTCAACGGGCGGCCGCTGACGATCCCGTACCTGCACGACAACGCGCCCGCCGTCCTCGAGGCGTGGGCACCGGGCGTGCAGGGCGGCCACGCGATCGCGGACGTCCTGTTCGGCACGGTGAACCCGGGCGGCAAGCTGCCGGTGAGCTTCCCGCGCGCGGTCGGCCAGATCCCGATCTACTACAACCACGAGAACACCGGACGGCCCGCCGACCCGGCCAACAAGTACACGTCGAAGTACCTCGACCTGGCTTCCGGGCCGCTCTACGAGTTCGGCCACGGCCTGTCGTACACGAGCTTCCGCATCGACGGCCTGCGCCTGTCGGACGCGCGGATGCCGGCGCGCGGCGGCCGCATCCAGGTGAGCGCGCGGGTGACCAACACCGGCGGCCGCGCGGGCGACGAGGTCGTCCAGCTGTACCTGCGGGATCCGGTCGCGAGCATCGTGCAGCCCGTGCGGCGCCTGCGCGGGTTCGAACGGGTCACGCTGGCCGCGGGCGCGTCGAAGACGGTGTCGTTCACCCTCACCCCCGAGGACGTCGGCTTCTACGACAACACCGTCCGGTTCCGCGTCGAGCCCGGCAAGATCGAGGTCTACGTCGGCAGCAGCTCGGCGGCCACGCTGACCGCGAGCTTCACCGTCACCTGACCGTCGCGGCCGGGCTGCTGCCGGGGTCCGCCGGGGTGGCGGCGTGACGACGCCACCACCGGCGCGACGCCAGCGCGGCCAGCCCGGCGCCGGCGGCGTTGAGCAGTACGTCGTCCACAGAGGACACCCGGTCCAGCCGCAGGAGGTACTGCGCGACCTCGACCAGCACCGAGCAGCCCGCCGCGAGCGCCAGGATCCGCGGTACCGACGCGAGCGCCTCGAACCGCACCGGGGCGAGGAACCCGAGCGCCGCGAACACCAGCAGGTTGCCGCCGAGCTGGACCGCCGCCGTCCCCGGTCCGGCCGCGACGATCGAGAGCAGGTCCCGCAGCGGTACCAGGCTCACCCGCCCGGGGACGGTGCCGGCCCGGCTGCCCGGCAGCAGGATCAGCCACACGCACGGCACCGTCCCGTGGACGATGCCCACCTCGGCCAGCGACCTCCGCCACGCCCACGCCGCCGGCGTGCCGCCGGCCCGCCGGCGCCGGGCCAGTGTCCACGCCGCGAGCGCGGCCACCGGCAGCGCGGCCACGGTGATGACGGCTACGCCGGTGAACGTCCCGAACCAGCCGTGCCAGCCCCTGATCACGCTGCCTCCGCTTCCGTGTGGTCCCTCCACCGAAGCCGGGCGGCTGTTGCGGCGGCGTATGCGGTTTTCGATACGCCCGCGATACGTCAGTCAATCATGTGGTTGATTGACTAAATTAAGCAAATGAGTGATCCTGGGTCTTCCACTACCGGGGAAGAGGGGTTCACGATGACCGGACCGCACGACCACAGGACGTCCGTGCTCGTCGTCGGAGGAGGCATCACCGGCCTGTCCGCGGCGTTCTTCCTGGCGCGGCAAGGGATCCAGGTGACGCTGGTCGAACGGCACCCGTCGACGGCGGTCATGCCCCAGGCGCGGGCGTTCAACGCCCGGTCGATGGAGATCTTCCGGACGTTCGGGCTCGAAGAGGAGATCCGCGGGCGTCAGTCCGTGCTGGCCGGCCTGCCGGAGATGATCGGCGCGGACACCCTGGCCGGCGAAGAGCGCTTCCGCGTCGACATGCTGTCCCGGGTCCGGCCGGGCGGGATCAGCCCGGCCGGCTGGGCGATGATCGATCAGGACGAACTCGAGCGCGTCGTGCGCGCCCACGCCGAAAAGGCCGGCGCGGACGTCCGGTTCGCCTGCGAGCTGGTGTCCTTCGAGGACGGTGAAGACGGCGTGACCGCGACCGTGCGCGATCTCGGCGGCGGCACCGAGTCGCGGATCCGCGCCGAGTTCCTGATCGCCGCGGACGGCAACCGCGCGGGCGTCCGCCACCGGCTGGGCGTCGAGGCCGACGGGCCCGGCGTGCTCGGCCACTCCGCGCACTTCCTCTTCGACGCCGACCTCGACCGGGTGCTGCGCGGCCGGCGCTTCATGCTGGCCTACTTCGACCGGCCGGCTACCGGCACCGTGCTGGTGCCGCTCGGGCGGGAAGGCCGGTGGATGCTCGGGGTGCCGCTCCGGGCGGACGAGGAGCGCATCGAGGACTTCACCCAGCGGCGCTGCGCCGAACTGGCGCGCGCGGCGGTCGGCGTTCCGGACCTGGAGGTCACGCTGGTGCCGCCGGTGCCCGGGTGGAGCCGGCTGCTGATGGACGTCCGGATCGGCGCGATGGTGGCCCGCCGCTTCCGCGCCGGGCGGGTGTTCTTCGCCGGCGACGCCGCCCACGTGGTGCCGCCGACCGGGTCGTTCGGCGCGAGCACCGGCATCGCGGACGCCCACAACCTGGCTTGGAAGCTGGCCGCGGTCCTGCACGGGCAGGCCGGACCGGGGCTGTTGGACACCTACGACGCCGAACGTCGCCCGGTCGCGCGGACGACCATGGACACGGCGCTGCGGATCCTCGAGTCCCGCCACCACGGCGCGGGCGACGACGCCACCCGGATCGACGAGGTGACGATGGCCCACGGCTACCGGTACCGGTCCGCGGCGGTGCGCACCGAGCCCGGCACGCCCGGCGAGCCGGTGGAGGACCCGCGCACGCCCAGCGGCCGCCCGGGCCTGCGGGCCCCTCACGTGTGGCTGGCGCGCGCCGGGACCAGGGTGTCCGCTTTGGACCTCGGCGCGGGAGCGTTCACGGTGCTCGCCGGGCCGGACGGCGCGGCGTGGACCGGCGCGGCGCGGACGGTCGGCACCGAGCTGGGCATCGACGTCGACGCCCACCGGGTCGGCGACGGGGTGCAGGACCCGGACAAGCGCTTCCTGGACGCCTACGGGATCACCGCCTCGGGGGCGAGCCTGGTCCGCCCGGACGGGTTCGTCGCGTGGCGCGCGGCCGAGCAGCCGGCCCGGCCCGAGCAGGAGCTGCGGCGGGTGCTGACGGAGATCCTGGCCCGGTGACGTCGCTCAATCCACTGCCCGGTTGACTGAGTCTCCTTGCCTGGTGGCAGCGTCAACCGCGGGTACGATAAGCCCGTGCCCCCGCCGAAGCCGCGTCGTTCGCCCAAGCCGCAGGAGCGCCGGCGCGATCCTGAACGCACTCGGCGGCTGATCGTCGACGCCGCGGTGGCGGAGTTCGCGGCGCACGGTTACGCGGGGGCGCGCACCAGCGCCATCGCGGCCAGGGCCGGGGTCAACCAGCAGCTGATCTCGTACTACTTCGACGGCAAGGAAGGCCTCTACCAGGCCATCTCGGAGCGGTGGCGGGAACGCGAGGGCGAGCTGCGGGCGGAGGCCACGGCACTGCCCGAGCAGATCCGGTTGTACGCGCTCGAGGCGCTGAAGAACCGCGACGGTGTCCGGCTGCTGGCCTGGGGCGGCCTGGAGTACACGGGCCCGGATTCGGACCTCGACCACACGACGCGGCCGGACCGGCTGCGGCACACCGTCGACCGGCTTCGCGCGCTGCAGGCGGAGGGCCGGCTCTCGCCCGAGATCGACCCGGCGTGCCTGACGATCATGCTGATGGGCGCGGCGATGGCGACCACCACGCTCCCGCACGTCATCGAGGGCCTGTGCGGGACCGACCCCGGTTCGGCGGAGTTCATCGAGCACTACGCCGACCAGCTGGCCGTGCTGGCCCGCCTGCTGGGCCTGGGCGACGAACCGCCCGGCCGTCCCCTCGACGATCGGGCTTGACCAGGATCCCGCCCGGTCACCGGCCGCATCCGGGAATCGCTCAGCTCACCGGCAGTTCGACCCGGACGCAGGTGCCTCGGCCGTCCTCCGGGGGCTCGAAGCGGACGGTTCCGCCGTGGGCCGCGACCGTGCCGGCGCCGAGCCCCAGCCGGGCGCGGCGCAGCACGGCGATCACCTGGACCCGCCACCGAGCCGGTGTTCAGGTGATCGTGCGGGTGAAGGTCACGTGCGTGACCCCGCTCGGCGAGGACGTGGCCTCGACCTGGTAGTCCTTTTCGAGGCCCTCCAGCCCGTCCCAGAGGTGGACGCCCCGGCCGAGCAGGATCGGGACGACCGTGACGTGGAGGTGGTCGACGAGCCCGGCGGCGAGGAACTCGCGGACCGTGGTGGGGCCGCCGCCGATGCGGACGTCCTTGCCGTCCGCGGCTTCGCGGGCCACGTCGAGCGCCTCGGCGGGGGAGGCGTCGAGGAAGTGGAACGTCGTGCCGCCCTCCATCTCGATCGGCGGGCGCACGTGGTGGGTGAGGACGAAGACGGGGGTGTGGAAGGGCGGGTTCGCGCCCCACGCGCCCTGCCACCCCGGGTCCTCGTGCCAGCCGGGGTGGCCGAACTTGCCGGCGCCCATGATCTCGGCGCCGATCCCCGGGTCGTGGCGCTGGACGAAGGCGTCGTCGACACCGCCGCTCCCGCCGGCCTGCCACCACCGGGTGGTGAACATCCATTCGTGCAGCCGGTCCCCGGCGTGCCCGAAGTGCGCTTCGGCGGTTTGCCCCTCGCCGGTGCCGTAGCCGTCGAGGGAGACGGAGAAGTTGTGGACGCGTGTCAAGGTCATGCCCCAGAGCCTGCGACGGATCGGCTCGTTCGTCCAATGGCAATCTTCATGCCGTTCCATAGATAGAGTCGATGCATGCTGGACGTCACCAGGCTGCGGGTCATCGACGCGCTGGCGCGGCTCGGATCGGTCACCGCGGCGGCCAAGGAGCTGCACTACACGCAGCCGACGGTCAGCCACCACCTCGCCCGGCTCGAGGCCGAGACCGGCGCGCAGCTGCTGCAGCGGGCCGGACGCGGGATCCGGCTCACCCCCGCCGGGCAGCTGCTGGCGTCCCGGGCGGCCGAGATCCTCGGGCGGATCGACGCCGCCGACGCCGAACTTTCCGCCCACGTCGGGTTGAGCGCCGGGCGGGTGCGCGTGGCCAGCTTCTCGTCCGTGATCGGCTCGCTCATCCCGCGGGCGGTCGCCGCGCTGACCGGCAAGCACCCCGGCCTGGTGATCGGCCTGACCGACACCCAGCCACCCGAGGCACTCGAACTGCTGCGGACGGGCAAGATCGACGTCGCGATCGTCTTCCGCTACGACGACACCGAACCCGAGCCGCCGGACGTCCGCCTGCACCACCTGCTCGACGACCCGCTGTACCTGCTGTCGGCCAAGCCCGGGCAGACGCTGGCCGGCCTGCGCGACGCCACCTGGATCGCCGGCTGCGACCGGTGCCGCGTCCACCTGCTGTCGCTGTGCGCCGCCGAAGGGTTCGAACCCCGGATCGGCTACACCTCCGACGACATGGTCGTCATGCAGGCGCTGGTCGTCGCCGGGCTGGGCGTGACGACCAGCCCGGGACTGGCCCTGCGCGCCCACCGCGCCGAGGGTGTCGAGGCGAGCGAACTGCCCGGCTCGCACCAGCACATCTACGCGGCGACCTACGGCGAGCCCCCCGACCCGCCGGCCACCACCGCGCTCCTGGCGGCCCTCACCGAAGCGGCGGCGACGATCGGCGACGGCCCGCTGGGCTGAGGGCGTTCAGCCCGCGAGGTCGACGGTGTGCGCGGTGAGCCGGTCGCTTTCCTGGCGGCCAGCTGGGCTGAGGGCTTTCAGCCGGCTTGCGTGGCTTCGAGGCTTTCGCGGTGGGCGCGGTTCGCGGCGATGAGGCCGTCGAGGGAGTCGCGGGTGCGCGCGAGTTCGGCGATGTGCGCGGTGAGCCGGTCGCGCTCCTGCATCATCCGCTCCAGGGCGGCGTCGGAGTTGCCCTCGCTGGGCGCGTCGACGCAGGGGAGCAGCTCGGCGATGGTGCGGCTGGTGAGCCCGGCGGCGAACATCCGCTGGATGAAGTCGACCCGCTCGACGTCGCCGGTGGTGTAGTGCCGCTGCCCGCTCGCGCTGCGGGTGCTGGCCAGCAGGCCCTGCTGCTCGTAGTAGCGCAACGACCGGACGCTCACCCCCGCCCGCGCCGCCAGTTCACCGATCCGCACTGCACTCTCCCCGCTGTGACTCCGCCACGGAGGCTTTCCCCTGACACTGATGTCAGATTTTAGCGTGAGTGGCACGCCCGCTCCTACGCCGCGCCCTCGACGCCGGGTTCGACGGCGTCGAGCGGCACGGCGCCAACGGTTACCTGATCTCGCAGTTCCTGTCGTCGAACGCCAACCTGCGCACGGACCGGTACGGCGGCTCGACCGCGAACCGGATCCGGTTCGCGGCGGCCGTCGGCGGGGCTGCGCCGGGGCTGGCCGGGCACGCTCGTCGTCGACCCGGCCTGAGCCGTCACGAATAGGTCCAGTGGCCGAGCCAGGATTCGCGCCACGCCACCGTCAGCTCACTGACACCGTCCACACCGGACTGGTCCACGTGCGCCTTCCACGCCTCTTCCAGTGACGCGCAGAGCTTGGACGCGGGCAGTTCGACGCCGCCCGAGGAGAACTGGCGCAGGACCGACTTGGGGACGGCCAGCTTCGCCTTGCCCCGGACCACCGACTGCTCGGTGGCGCGGCAGATGAGGTACTCGACGGTGGCCAGGTCGCCCGCCGAGGCCGTGGTCTCCGCGGTGGGCACCTGGGGCGCGATCTGCGCCAGCGCGCGGTACAGGCAGTCCAGCGGAGCCGCGAGCCCCTTGTGCTGGCGGGCGATCTCCCACGAAACCCACACGGCCATGCAGTCCGGCATCTGGTAGGGCCGGTAGGGAAACGCGGGGCCGGTGAAGGTCTGGTAGTCGCTCGTCGGGTCGGGTGCGGCCGAACCCGGCCCGTCCGGGTCGGGTGGCAGGCCGAGCCGCTTGAACAGCTCGCGCAGCAGCTTGTGCGGCCGGGCCGGGGTCGAGGACTCGCCGAGCAGCTTGCCGAGGATGCGGTTGAGCCGGTCGGCGGCCACGCCGTGGATCGCCAGCTGCAGGTGGACGAACGCCACGTCCGACAACGTCGTGCCCGCGCAGCCGACCACCCCCACCTGGGGATAGCGCTGCAGGAAGGAGACGATGGCGTGCGTGGAGCCGATCCGCGCGGGTCCGACGAAGGTCACCGGCAGGCACGTGCCGATCCGCTGGCGGGACCGGAGGTCGCCCTTGTACAGCGGCGAAAACTCGCCGTCGGCGTGGTAGACCTCGAACCAGTTGCCCTGCCGGTGACCCGGGCGCGTGTCGGCGAGCCAGAAGCTGTACCCGTGCTTCTCGCACAGCTCCCGGAACCGGTCGGCCAGCTCGAACCGCGCGGCGACGGAGACGTCCCGCAGCGCGATCGCGAACCGGACGGCCAGCGACGCGCACGGCGGCGCGACCTCCTTGCGGGTGCGGAGATCGTGGTTGCGGGTCTTCACGATCGTCGGCAGCTGGGCCGGGCACTGCAGCGACAGCAGCGGCGCGTCGATGAGCGAGGAGGCCGCGTCCGAGATCTCCTTCACCAGGTCGCGGATGGCCAGGCCGTGCCACTCGCACACCTCGCGCGCCGCCGGGTCGATCGCGATCAGGCCCTCGAAGGTCTGCGCGGACTCGTAGATGAACGTCGGGTTGGGCGAGGTCGTCTGGTGGAAGACCCAGCCGCCCGCGTTCTGCTGCGGGCGTTCCGCCGGCTGCTGGCCGTCGACGCGCTCGACCACCTCGGTGCCGTCCAGGGGCTTGCGGGTGCGGGTGCCGATCACGACGCCGGCGCCGTTGGTGGCCGAGCACAGCGTTTCCAGGAAGACCGCGCTTTCGGAGCCCGTGGTCACGAGTTCGCGCAGGTAGCCGTGGCGGGCCATCGCGTGGTGCACCTCGAAGTCCACTTTGGTCACCGGCTGCCGCGCTATCTCGAAGCCGGCCCGGGCCAGGTCGGCCACGTTGCGCACGGAGATCCGCTGGGTGCGCATCCTCACCACCCCCCGGACGAGTCGAACCGCACGTCGGCTTCCAGCGGCTCGCGGCGGTCCCGTGACCCGTTGCCCGCCCACCGCGGCACCCCGATGCGGGACAACGGTGTCGCCGATTCGCGCCACGACGCCCGGCTGAACAGCACGAGCGCGGCGAGCACCGGCAGTCCCACCGCGATCGTGAGCGTGACCTGCACGACCTCGCCCCGGCTCTGCGCCGCGACGGACGCGGCGAACCCGGCGACGGCCGCGATGCTCAGCTGGACGAGCGCCTGCGGCAGCGTGCCCAGGTAGCCGAGCACGGTGCGGCGCGGCGGCAGCGACAGGCGGCTGTAGAGGAAACCCGGCAACAGCAGCAGCATGGTGATCACGGACTGGCCGTCGCCGATGTGGCCGAGGGCCTCGGTGGCGGCCCGGCCGTACGGCCACGGGCTGCCCACCAGCAGCCAGCCGAGCACGAACGAGACGGTCGCGACGGCCAGCGCGTAGAACGTCACGTTGAGCGGGCCGGACTTCGTGGAGTCCTTGAGCACGAGCGTCGCGCGCACCCGCACGTGGTCGCCGCGCGGGTCGCGGCCGCCGGACCGGCGCCAGTACGCCCGCGCTTCGTTGTCGGCGATCCCGTTGACCAGGACGAGGTCCTGGCCGAACTCCCGGTCGGTCAGCTCCCGCGCGGCCTCGCGGAGGTTCGCGGCGGTGAACTCCGGGTGCCGCCGCAGGGAGTTGTCCAGCTCGCCCGAGTCCGTCCGCACCGCCTCGCCCGTCGTGGCCGCGGCGGCGAGCCGGTGGCAGGCCGGCAGGGCGCGCGGGGACAGTTCGACCCCGGACTGGCCCGCCTCCCACTTGCGCCGGCGGACCAGGTCGGCGAGCCGGCGCAGCACGGTCTGCGCCTGCAGTTCCAGGATCTTGTGCCGGGCGCCGTCGGCTTCCTGCAGCGGGGCGGCGTCCTGCCGTTCGGCCAGCGAGACCAGGTCTTCGGCCAGGCCGTCCACCTGGTGCTGGTCGGCGTCGGTGGACAGGTACATCCGGGAGATCTCGGCCTCCGGCGCGGTCCGGGCCACCAGGTGGTAGGACTTCAGCGTGGCCGGGATCATGGTCTCGTAGCTCACGACGTACCCGCGGCGGCTGGAGGCCAGCCGCCGCCACTGCTCCTTCGCCAGCGGCTGGCGCGCGTCGACGTGCAGCGGGGTTTCGTAGCTGAGCCGGTGTTCCTCGACCGAGTCGTCCAGGGCCACGACGAGCATGTAGTCGCGGACCGCGACGTTCAGCAGGTACGCGTATTCGACCAGCAGCTCGGAACAGCCGGTGAGGATGTCCAGCGCCAGTTCCCGGCACTGCCGCCCGTACCCGGGAACCGTGCCGCCGGCCGGGGCCAGCGCGAACTCCTGCTCGGGGTGGTTCCGCTCGGTGAGCAGCGTCAGCAGCGCCTGCTGGATGAGCCAGCGCGGTTCGTGCACCTGGAACAGGAAGGTGTTCAGCTCGTGCTTGGCGGTCTGGGCGTTTTCGTCGCTGGCGAGGATCCCGCGCAGCAGCCGGTAGAGCCCGGCGGCGACCAGCCGGGACGCCTCGTGCTGGGTGAGCCGCGGCAGCTTCTGGCCCGCGCTGTCGAACACGTCGATGGGGGAGACGTCCCGGCGGGGCAGCCGGGCCAGCGGCACCCACAGCGAACGGTGCCGTGCCGGCCTCGAGGCGGCGCGCTCGCCGTGTTCCTGGCCGATGAGGTCCTGCAGCTGCGCGGTGGCCTGGCGCTGCCCCTCGTCGAGGAGCTTGAGGCTGACGTCGACCTCGGTGCTCCGGCGTGCCGTCCCGTGCTCGACCACGGTCAGGCGCTCGGTCAGCCGGCGCACGTGGTTGAGCCGCAACGAGGTGTCCAGGAGCGCCAGCCCGACGGCCGCGCCTTCCCGGGACAGGCGGGGCGGGGCGCCGGGAATGGGGATCGTCTCGATGGCGTGCCGGAGACTGTCGATGCCGTCCACACCACTGAGAGTAAGAGGTGGTGCGCTGGGAGACAGAGAGTTGGCGAAACGCGCCGAAATACCCTCGAATGCCGCAACGGGTGAGCCGGACGACCGCGCGCTCAGGAATGTTCGGGCACGATGCCGAACGCCCGGATCTTGCGGTAGATCGTGGCCCGGGACATGCCGAGGTCGGCCGCCGCGCGCTCCTTGTTGCCGCGGTGGGCCGCGAGGCTGCGCACGATGGCGTCGCGCTCGATCGTCTCCAGCTTGGTCAGCTGGCGCCGGGTGAACGTCCGGCACTCCGCGGGGAGGTCGGCGACTTCGATCGTCCCGGTCCGCCGCTGCCGGGCCGCCTCGGCCAGCACCTGGTCGAGCCGGCGGACGTTGCCCGTCCACGGCAGCCGCATGAGCCGGCGCAGGCAGGCGTCCGAGACCGTGAGGGCTCGGTTGTTCGCGTGCCGGGACAGCAGGTGCGGCACGAGGAGGCGCAGGTCCTCGATCCGGTGGCGCAGCGGGGGCACCTCGACCGTGTGCGCGAAGAACGGCATCAGCGATCCCCGCACGTCGGCTTCGGCCGGGCCGTCGCCCAGGGTGACCGCGACCCAGGCCGGTGCCCGGTCCGGCGGAGCTCCCTGCCAGGTGGTGAACAGGTCGGTGAGCCGCTGCAGCCCGTCGCCGGTGAGGGCGTCGGCGTGCTGCAGGACCACGGCCGGCGGGTTCCCGCGGGTCACGTCGTCGGCCAGGGCGTGCACCCACTCGTCGTGGTCGCCGGCGGCCGCGCAGTCGACAACCAGCGGGCGACGTCCGTGCCGGAGCGCGACGGCCCGCGCCACGGTCGTCTTCCCGGTGCCGGGCTCGCCGCTCAGCACCAGCCAGTCCCCGGCGGCGAAGCTCGCGTCGGCGGCCGCGCCCGCCTGGCGCCACTGCGGGCTGGTGCCGACCACGCCCGGCAGCTGCAGGTCGGCGCGCCAGGAGGGGCGCCGCGAGGCGGCCTGGTTCTTGACCCGGAACACCCCGCCCGCGAGCGTGGAGCCGCTGTACACCGGCCGGTACTCCAGCCGGGCGACCACGCCGGAGGGCAGGTCGGCCACGATGGTCGCGGGCTTCGTCGACCCGGCCATGTCCGCCGTGTGGGTGAGCAGCGCCGCGCGGTCGGTCACGTCGTAGAGCTCTTCGGCGTGGCTGTTGACCATGACGACGTCCTGGTTGACGGCCATGATCGCCCCCGAGCCGCGCTGGCAGGAGGCGAGGTACTCGCGGAAGAGGCTCAGTTCGCGGGCCCCGGTGCTGGCCAGCATCGCCTCCTCGATCCGCTTGGCCGTCGTCCGCGCCAGGGTCAGCAGCAGCGGGCCCGACGTCTCGGCCCAGGAAGTCAGGTCGAGGACCCCGACCAGGTGACCCCGGATCGGGTGAATGATCGGCGCTCCGGCGCATTCGAAGTCCGTGAGGCTGCTGTTGAAGTGCTCGAAACCGGACACGAGTACCGATTTCTGGCACTCCAGCGCGGTGCCGATCCCGTTGGTCCCCACCGAGTTCTCGGCGTAGCTGTACCCCGGGGCGAGCGAGACCCCGTCCAACCCGGAGTTCAGGGCCCGGTCCGTGCTGAGCCGGCTCACCACCAGGCCGTTCGCGTCGGTCAGCAGGATGGCGACGGGGTGCGTGGCGAGCTCGGCGGACAGGTTCGCCAGCACCGGCTTGGCGCTGTGGACCAGCAGGCTCTCTTCGTCGTGGTCGGAGACGAAGACCGGATCCGGCTGTTCCGCGTCGACCTGGTGCTCGAGGGCCCGGCGCCACGACGCCGTGATGACGTCCCGCACGCCGGGGACCTCGGGCAGGGGGCGCGACAGGAACATCTCCCGCAGGTCGCGCATCGGCTGCTCGCCTCGCGTCGTCACCACCACCGTCTCCTTCGACGTCCGGGGCCGGGGGCTCGGCTCTGGGCCACCCGCGGGGTCATCGTGCCCCGGTTCCGCGGATCGCTTGGTCTCACATTGAGACAGAAGGCGGGTGCGATCCGCAACACACTCTGCCGGTCAGACACACGGCCGGGCTGAGAGACCCCGGTTTCGAGGAGGCCGATTTTGAGCAGGCAGAGTCTCACCAAGGCGCACAACAAGATCACGGAACTGTCGTGGGAGCCGACGTTCGCCACGCCGGCGACCCGCTTCGGCACGGACTACACGTTCGAGAAGGCGCCCAAAAAGGACCCTCTCAAGCAGATCATGCGGTCCTACTTCCCGATGGAGGAGGAGAAGGACAACCGGGTCTTCGGGGCCATGGACGGCGCGATCCGGGGCAACATGTTCCGGCAGGTGCAGCAGCGCTGGCTCGAATGGCAGAAGCTGTTCCTCTCGATCATCCCGTTCCCGGAGATCTCCGCCGCCCGGGCGATGCCGATGGCCATCGACGCGGTGCCGAACCCGGAGATCCACAACGGACTCGCGGTGCAGATGATCGACGAGGTCCGGCACTCGACGATCCAGATGAACCTCAAGAAGCTGTACATGAACAACTACATCGACCCGGCCGGGTTCGACATCACCGAGAAGGCGTTCGCGAACAACTACGCGGGCACCATCGGCCGCCAGTTCGGCGAGGGGTTCATCACCGGTGACGCGATCACCGCGGCGAACATCTACCTCACGGTGGTCGCGGAAACGGCGTTCACCAACACGCTGTTCGTGGCGATGCCGGACGAGGCCGCGGCCAACGGCGACTACCTGCTGCCGACGGTGTTCCACTCGGTGCAGTCCGACGAGTCCCGGCACATCAGCAACGGCTACTCCATCCTCCTGATGGCGCTGGCCGACGAGCGCAACCGCCCGCTGCTCGAGCGCGACCTGCGCTACGCGTGGTGGAACAACCACTGCGTGGTCGACGCCGCCATCGGCACCTTCATCGAGTACGGCACCAAGGACCGCCGCAAGGACCGCGAGTCCTACGCCGAGATGTGGCGCCGCTGGATCTACGACGACTACTACCGCAGCTACCTGCTGCCGCTGGAGAAGTACGGCCTGGTCATCCCGCACGACCTGGTCGAGGAGGCGTGGAACCGGATCACGAACAAGTTCTACGTCCACCGCGTCGCGCAGTTCTTCGCGACCGGCTGGCCGGTGAACTACTGGCGGATCGACGGCATGACCGACACCGACTTCGAGTGGTTCGAGGACAAGTACCCGGGCTGGTACGAGCAGTTCGGCAAGTGGTGGGAGGCCTACAACCGGCTGCGCTACCCGGGCCGGAACAAGCCGATCGCGTTCGAGGACGTCGGCTACGAGTACCCGCACCGCTGCTGGACGTGCATGGTGCCCGCCCTCGTCCGGGAGGACCTGGTGGTCGACAAGGTCGACGGGCAGTGGCGGACCTACTGCTCGGAGACCTGTGCCTGGACGGACAAGGTCGCCTTCCGGCCGGAGTACGAGGGCCGGGACACCCCCAACATGGGCCGCCTCACCGGGCAGCGCGAATGGGAGACCCTGCACCACGGCCGGGACCTCGCCGACATCGTCAAGGACCTCGGCTACGTCCGCGACGACGGGAAGACGCTCATCCCGCAGCCGCACCTGGACCTCGACAACCCGAAGAAGCTCTGGACGCTCGACAACCTGAAGGGCATCCAGTTCGGCAGCCCGAACGTGACCCTCAACCAGATGACCGACGCCGAACGCGAGCAGTGGGCCGCGGCCTACCGCGCCAACCGCAACGTCGCGCACGCCTGACGGTTTTGTGGACCAGCGGCCGGCGGGCGGCGGCCACCGACCTCCACCGGGTCGCCGACGGCCCCCGCCGGCCGCTCCCGAGAATCGAGAGACCCCATGGCCGACAAGCATCGCATCTCCTTCGAACCCGTCGACATCGAAATGGAGGTCGGCGAGGACGAGAAGATCCTCGACGCGGCGTTCCGCCAGGGCATCCACCTGATGCACGGCTGCCGTGAGGGGCAGTGCTCGGCGTGCAAGTCCTACGTCCTGGACGGCGAAATCCAGATGGAGCGCTACTCGACGTTCGCCTGCAACGACGCCGAGGTCCAGGAAGGGTACGTGCTGCTGTGCCGGGCGCACGCCTTCAGCGACTGCACGATCGAGCTGCTCAACTTCGACGAGGAGGAACTGCTCAACTCCGCGCCGCTGCAGGAGGTCCGGACCGAGGTCGTCGAGATCGTCGCGCACACGCACGACATCGTGGGCCTCAAGCTCAAGCCGGTCGACCCGGCCGGGTACGAGTTCAAGCCCGGTCAGTACGCCGACCTGACCATCCCGGGCAGTGACGAGCACCGGTCGTTCTCGATGGCGACGACACCGTCCACTAAGGACCACATCGAGTTCGTCATCAAGAAGTACCCGGGCGGCCGGTTCTCGTCGTTGCTGGACGACGGGCTCGCGGTCGGCGACACGATCGAGCTGACCGGGCCGTACGGCAACTTCACGCTCAAGAACGGGCACGCCCTGCCCCTGGTGCTCATGGCGGGCGGGGCCGGCATGGCGCCCGTGCTCGGCCTGCTGCGGCACCTGAGCGCGACCGGTGACCCCCGCCGGATCCGGTTCTACTACGGCGCCCGCACGCCCGCGGACCTGTTCTACCTGGACGAGATCCGCGCGCTGGGTGAACGGCTCGCGGACTTCGGGTTCGTCGTCGCCCTCTCGGAGTCCGGGGAAGGTGCCGCCGGGCTCGGCGTCCGCGCCGAGCGGGGGATGGTCACGGACGTCGTCGAAGCCGCGGAGCCGGAGCTGCACCGGAGCGAGGTCTACCTGTGCGGGCCCCCGCCGATGGTCGACGCCGCACTGGCTCTGGCCGCACGCCGGGGAGTTCCGGACGACCAGGTGTTCTACGACAAGTTCACGACCTCGGTCCACGACGAGTAAGAGGAGACAGCACATGGCAACACCCGCGCCCAAGGTGCGCAGCTTCCCGAAGGTGGAGTTCACCGACTCCGAAGCCGGCGCCCTGGAGTTCCCCAGCTCCAAGAGCCGGACCTTCACCTACTTCAAGCCGGCCAAACTGCGGGCGACCGTCTACGAGGACGTCACCGTCGACGTCCAGCCGGACCCCGGGCGGCACCTGTCCCAGGGCTGGATCTACGGCTTCGGTGACGGGCCCGGCGGGTACCCGCCGGAGTGGACACGGGCGAAGTCCGCCGACTGGCACGCCTTCCTCGACCCCAACGAGGAGTGGGAGCAGACCATCTACCGCAACAACTCCGCGGTGGTGCGCCAGGTGTCGCTGGGGCTGGAGAACGCCAAGCGCGCCGGCGCGTACGGCAACTGGAACCCCGCCTGGCAGAAGTTCATCGCCCGCAACCTGGGCGCGTGGATGCACGCCGAGAACGGGATGGCGCTGCACGTGTTCACCTCGATCCAGCGCTCCGGCCCGACGAACATGATCAACACCGCGGTGGCCGTCAACGCGGCGCACAAGATGCGGTTCGCCCAGGACCTCGCCCTGTTCAACCTGGACCTGTCCGAGTCGCTGGACACCTTCGACGGCGGGGTCCACAAGGAGGTGTGGCAGTCGGCCGAGGAGTGGCAGCCGACCCGGCGGGTCGTGGAGGAGCTGACCGCGGTCGGCGACTGGGCCGAGCTGCTGTTCGGCACCAACGTCGTGTTCGAGCAGCTGGTCGGGCAGCTCTTCCGGTCCGAGCTGGTGATGCAGATCTCGGCCAAGAACGGCGACTACATCACGCCGACCATCGTCGGCACCGGCGAGTACGACTACAGCCGCGACCTCGCCTACACCCGGTCCCTCTTCCAGCTGCTCACGCGCGACGAGCAGTTCGGCGCCGGGAACAAGGAGCAGTTCGGGCAGTGGCTCTCGACCTGGGTGCCGCGGTGCCTGGACGCCGCGCTCGCGCTGCAGCCGATCTGGTCGCAGCCGGCGGAGAAGGCGCGCACGTTCGCCGACTCGTTCGCCGCGACCAAGGAGAAGTTCGCCCAGCTCCTCGAGGAGATCGGGCTCGACGTTCCGAAGGAGTTGGACCAGTGAGCGGTTCCCTGCAGTTCGGTGCGCAGACCGCGTCGTCGAACATGTGCGGCGTCACCCTGATGAACACCCCGATCGGCCGCGTGGTCGCCGACGTGATGGGCGCCAAGGACGGCGTCACCCTCGTCGAGTACCCGTCCATGATCCGCGTGGACGGCACGAAGGTGCTGGAGTTCGACTACGACGAGCTGACCGACGCACTCGGCCAGCCGTTCGACGGCTCGATCTTCGAGGAGATCAGCTCGACCCACTACGGGCGCATGGTGCACCTGGACGACCGCACCCTGCTCTTCGCCAACCCGGAGGACGCCGCCGAGTACATCGGCTTCGACCTCCTCGCCCACGGCTGACCGCCGGAACCGTTCCGACCGTGGTGGCGGGAGCCCGGGAAAGCCCCGCCACCACGGTTCCCCACCACCACCCCCAGCACGCCGAAGGACGAGGATCTCCGATGTACGAAAAAGCGGGCGAGCAGTACTACGTCGTCGACGCGCACATTGCGCTCTGGGACGGCCGGGCCGAAAACCAGCTCAACGTCCACGGCAAGCAGTTCATCGACTGCTTCTACGACTACCACCGCAACCTCAGCCCCGAGGACGTCGTCTGGGACTACGACACCTACACCTACTACGGCGGCGACCGCCTCATGAAGGACCTGTTCCAGGACGGCTACGTCGACCACGCCATCTTCCAGCCGGCGCGGCTGGGCGAGTTCTACAAGAACGGGTTCGGGCAGACCGAGGAAGCGCTGGAGCTCACCGCGCGTCACCCGGACAAGCTGACCTACAACCACAACTGGGACCCGCGGTTCGAGCAGGCGGGCCTGGAGCAGCTGCGCCGCGACGCCGAGCGGATGAACCTCAAGGGCGTCAAGCTGTACACGGCCGAGTGGCACGGCGACTCGCGGGGGTACAAGCTCGACAACCCGTGGTCGCGCCGCTACCTCGAAGAGTGCCTCGCGCTGGGCATCAAGAACATCCACGTCCACAAGGGACCGACGATCCGCCCGCTCGACCGGGACGCCTTCGACGTCGCCGACATCGACAAGGTCGCCACCGACTACACCGAGCTGAACTTCATCGTCGAGCACGTCGGCCTGCCGCGCCTGGAGGATTTCTGCTGGATCGCGACCCAGGAATCGAACGTCTACGGCGGGCTCGCGGTCGCGATGCCCTTCATCCACACGCGGCCGAAGTACTTCGCGCAGATCATCGGCGAGCTGCTGTACTGGATCGGCGAGGACAAGATCCTCTTCTCGAGCGATTACGCGCTGTGGACGCCGAAGTGGCTCATCGAGAGCTTCGTCGACTTCGAGATCCCCGCGGACCTGCCCGAGTACCCCGCGCTCACCGTCGAACAGAAGAAGAAGATCCTCGGGCTCAACGCGGCCGCGCTGTACGACCTGGAGGTCCCCCGGCAGCTGCGGCTGCCCGCCGCGGCGGGTGCGCGATGACCACCGCGGTGTCGGTGGAGGCCGAGGTGCTCGCGGCACTGGCGACCGTGCTCGACCCCGAGCTGGACCAGCCGGTGACCGAGCTCGGTTTCGTCCGCTCGGTGGCGATCGACGACGGGGGGGTCGAGGTGCACCTGCGGCTGCCGACCTCGTTCTGCGCCCCCAACTTCGCGTTCCTGATGGTCTCCGACGCCTACGACGCACTGGCCGAGGTGCCCGCCGTCGGCCGGATCCGGGTGTTCCTCGACGACCACCACGATTCCGAGAAGATCAACCGGGGGCTGGCCGCCGGGGCCGGTTACGTCGGCACGTTCGGCGTCGAGGCGGAGAACGACCTGGACGAGCTGCGCGGCACCTTCCGGCGCAAGGCGCACTTCGCGGCGATGGAGCGGTGCTGCCGGGCGGCGCTGGCGGGTGGGGCCTGGACGCTCGAAGAGCTGCCGCTGCTGGAGCTGTTCGACCTGCCCGAAGACCCGCTGAAGTCGGCGCTGCTGCGGCGGCGCGAGGCCATCGGCCTGCCGACGGACTCGCACGCACGCGTGTTCGTCGGCCACGACGGCGAGCCGATCGCGAAGCCGGATGCCGCCCTGTGGCTGCGCCTGGCCGCCGCCACCCGCGTGTCCATCGAGGGCAACGCGCACTTCTGCCGCGGGTTGCTGGCCACCCGCTACGACGAGGCCGGCCTCGTCGTCACCAACACCAGGAGCCGCTCGTGAAAGCCGTCCAGGTCACCGGGTACCACCGGAACCTCGAACTCCGCGACGTCGGGGAACCCAAGATCACCGGCGCCTTGGACGTCGTGGTGAAGGTGGGCGCCGCGGGCGTGTGCCGGACCGACCTCCACATCCTCGAAGGCCAGTGGGCGGAGAAGTCCGGCGTCGGCCTGCCGTACACGATCGGCCACGAGAACGCCGGCTGGGTGCACGCGATCGGGGACGCCGTGACGAACGTGGCGGTGGGGGACAAGGTGATCCTGCACCCCCTGATCACGTGCGGTCTGTGCCGCGCCTGCCGGCTCGGCGACGACGTGCACTGCGAGAACTCGCGGTTCCCCGGGATCGACACCCACGGCGGGTACGCCGAGTACCTGCTGACGTCGGCGCGCTCCTGCGTCAAGCTGGCCGACAGCCTCGAACCCGCCGACGTCGCCGCGCTCGCCGACGCCGGGCTCACCGCCCAGCACGCCGCCGCGAAGGCCGCGCGGGTGCTGCGCCCGGGCGACGTCTGCGTGATCATCGGCGCCGGTGGGCTCGGGCACATCGGCATCCAGTGCCTGAAGGCGATGAGCGCGGCGACGCTCGTCGTCGTCGACCGGAACCCGGCCGCGCTCGCGCTGGCCTCGGAGGTCGGCGCCGACGTCACCGTCGTGGCCGACGGGTCCCATGTGGACGCGGTCCTCGAGCTGACCGGCGGGCACGGCGCGGAGGTGGTCCTCGACTTCGTCGGCGAAGGCGGATCGACGTCCGAAGGCGTCCGGATGCTGCGTCGCGCGGGGAACTACTACGTCATCGGGTACGGCGAAAACCTCGACGTGCCGACCATCGACGTCATTTCCACGGAAATCAACTTCGTGGGCAACCTCGTCGGCTCCTACGCGGATCTGCAGGACCTGATGGTGCTGGCCGCGCAGGGCAAGGTGAAGCTGCACACCGCGCGGTACCGGCTGGAGGACTTCCAGCGGGCGATCGACGATCTGAGCGCGGGCAAGGTCCGCGGCCGGGCAATTCTCATCCCCTGAAAGGAAAGAACATGGCGAAGGAGCTGCGGTTCAGCGTCGACGCACGGCGCCAGCTCGAGCTGGGCGTCAACACCCTGGCCGACGCGGTGAAGGTCACCCTCGGCCCCAAGGGCCGCAACGCGGTGCTGGAGAAGCTGACCGGACCACCGACCATCACCAACGACGGCGTGACCATCGCCCGGGAGGTCCAGTTGCGGGAGCCGTTCGCCAACATGGGCGCCCAGCTGGTCAAGGAAGTCGCGATGAAGACCAACGGCGTGGTGGGGGACGGGACCACCACCGCCACCGTCCTCGCCCAGGCGATGGTGCGGGAGGGGCTGGCCGCGCTCGGCGAAGGGGCGAACCCCATGCGGGTGCGCCGGGGCATCGAGGAGACCGTCGAGGCGATCGTCGAGTACCTGCGCAAGTCCGCCAGCGCGGTCGCCGGCGAGGCCGAGCTGGAGCGGATCGCGACGCTCGCGGCGAGCGACGACGAACGGATCGGCGGCGTGATCGCGCAGGCGCTGGCCGCCGTCGGGCGGGAAGGCGTCGTCGAGGTCGAAGAGTCCGACGAACCGGGGCTGAGCGTCGAGCTGGTCGACGGGATCGAGTTCGACCACGGCTACACCTCGCCCTACATGGTCACCGACCGGGACCGGATGGAGGCGAGCTTCGACAACCCCGTCATCCTGCTGACCAACAAGAAGATCAGCCAGGTGCAGGAGCTGATGCCCACCGTGGAGGCGGCCCGGCGCGCCGACCGGCCCCTGGTGGTCTTCGCGGAGAACGTCGACGGCCCGGCCCTGCAGATGATCGTCGCCGGGAACGTGCACGGCACCTTCCCGGCGGTCGTGGTCCGCGCCCCCGGCTTCGGGCACCGCCGGCTGGCCGAGCTGGAGGACCTGGCCGCGGCGCTCGGCGGGCGGGTGGTCAGCGAGGACTCCGGCGTCACCCTCACCGACGTCACGGAACGCGACCTCGGCCGGTGTGAGCACATCACGATCACCGAGGACACGACGACGATCATCGGCGGCGCCGGCGACGAGGCGGCCGTGCGGGCCCGCATCGGCCAGCTGGAGAAGCAGCTCGGCCGGGCCCGGATCGAACACGACCAGGACAGCCTCCGGTTGCGCATCGCCCGGCTTTCCGGCCGCGTCGCCGTCGTCCGGGTGGGTGCGGCGACCAGCGTCGAGCTCAAGGAGCGGATGCTGCGGGTCGACGACTCCCTGGCGGCCGCCAGGGCCGCCCTGGAGGAAGGGGTGGTCGCCGGCGGTGGTGCGGCGCTGGCGCAGGCCGCGACGGCCGTCGACCTGCCCGGCCTCGACGGCGATGCCGCGCAGGGGCGCGAGATCGTGCGCCGGGCGCTCGGGGAACCGCTGCGCTGGATCGCGGCCAACGCCGGCTACGACGGCGCGGAAGTCCTCGAACGCGTCGCCGGCATGGAGAACGGCCACGGGTTCGACGCTCTCGCCGGGGAGTACGTCGACCTCTTCGCCGCGGGTGTCATCGACCCGCTCAAGGTGACCCGGTCGGCCCTGGAGAGCGCCGCGTCCATCGCGGCGCTGCTGATCACCACGGAGACCGCGGTCGTCGAAGAGGTGCTGGTCAACCCGGGCGCGATCATCGCACCGGGCGTCGGCGACCTCGCCGAAGGCATGGTCCGCCCGTCGAACATCTACTAGGAACCCGAACGCCGGGTGCGTCCCTCCGCGGGGCGCACCCGGCGTTTTTTCGTGTTCGCCGCCGCTACCCGGCGATGGCGGGGACGTGGCCGGCCAGCCGCACGGCGAGGTCGAGCAGGCGGGCGGGGGAGCAGTGGAGCTCGACCAGCCCGGCGGCCACGGCCGCCTTCGGTGGGAGGGGCCTCGCGTGGGACGGGGGCCGGACGACACCGCCGGACACGATCCGGACGCCGGCCGCTGCGGCCAGGGTGTAGCCCGCCCCGATCGCGTCGCCGTTGAGGGCGGCCACGACGGGCAGGGGATGGGCCCGCAGGAGACCGGCGACCTCCGGCAGGCGGCTCAGAGCTGCGGTCCGGGCCGGACCGGGCACCGGGTCGACGTCGGGGGCGAAGACGCCGCCGGTCCCGGTGAGGACGATCGGGCGGCGGGGGCCGATGTAGCCGACGGCCGCGGCCAAGGCGTCCAGGAGCTCGAGGTCGAGCACCCCGGGGGTCGCGGCGCGAAGGCGCACCACGATCGCCTCCCGCCGGTACTGCAGATCGAGCACGACGGCCTCCTTGGGAAAACCCTCCCCGGTGCTGCATCGGGGAAAAGCCTAGTGAGGCACGCGGAATTCGCTGTCTCACATTGAGACGTCCCCGCGCGGCACCAATACTGTCGGCGGGGGCGACCCACGCCGCGAAGGGAACGCGTGACATGACCACTCACCCCGACGTCACCCAGGTCGACGCCATCGCCGCCGAACTGGTCGAGGAAGCCCGCCGGCACGACGCCCACCGCGCGGCCCGGACGCTCGTCACCGGCCCCGCCCAGCGGGCCACGCTGATCGCGCTGACCGAGGGCGCCCAGCTCGCCGAGCACGACTCGCCGCCGGCCGCCACGCTCTACGTCGTCACCGGCCGCGTCCGGCTGCACACCCACGACCGGACGTGGGTCCTCGAGCGCGGCCAGCTCGCCCGCATTCCGCCGCAGCGGCACGGATTGACCGCGCTCGGCGACTGCGCGGTCCTGCTCACCGTCGCCCTGCGCTGAAGCGTGTCTCGTAGGATGTGACGGTGAGTTATTCGGCGGATCCGCGGGCGGCGCGCAGCCGGGAGGCGATGCTCGCCGCGGCCCGGCGGCTGCTGGCGGACGAGGGCCTCGACGCGGTCACGCACCGGCGGGTCGCCCAGGAGGCCGGCGTGGGCCGGGCCACCGCCTACCGCCACTGGCCGCGGGGGGACCAGCTGCTGCTCGACGCCATGGGAGGCGCCGACCTGCCGCTGTTCCGCGACCCGGAGGTGCCCGTCCGCCCGTGGCTGGGCCGGCAGCTCCGGCAGCTGGCCGACGAGCTCGCCATCCCGGCGGCCGCCGCCGTCTCGCTGACGCTCGCGCAGTCGGCCCTGTCGGACGCGCAGGCAGCGCACCGGCAGGACGAGTCGGTCAGGACGATCACCGAGCGGATCCACGCGGCCGTCCGCGCGGCGATCGCGGCCGGCGAACTGGAGGCCGACGTCGAGCCGGCCGACCTGTCGGCGATGCTGGTGGGGCCGATCGTCTACCGCACGACCATGCAGCGGGGCCTGGTTTCCGACGGCTTGATCGCCCGGCTGGTGGACAGCGTGGGCACCTGGCGCGGTTAGAGCGGGTTGGTCGTCCCGGCGATGGCGGTGACCGCGAAGGCGAAGTGGGCGACCATCGCCGCGACGCGGAGCCGATCGGTTCGCCGCAGCCGGGCGATGGCGGCTCCGTCGGCGGTTTCCCGGATGTGGAGCTGGATCGGGAGCTGGATCACGGCGAACGAAAGCCAGGACGCCGCCAACGCCGCCAAACCGGCCCAGAGGGGCCAGGCCGGGACCGCGTCCGGCGCTCCGACCAGCATGACGATCACCAAGGCGGTCAGCAGGACCTTCGGGACCACGTACACGAGGCCGCTGCCGTGGCCCTGGGTCGTCTGGACCGACCGGAACTCCGCCGGACCGACGGCCGTCCAGCCGGAAAAGACGGCGAAATGCTCCATCAGGCAGCCGGCCAGGCAGTAGGCGGAGAGCATGCCGTACCCCAGCAACCACGTCTCAACGGACAACGAAGATCTCCTCGGTGCGAACTGTGAGACAGCTGTCTCGCAGAACGCATGCTGTCACGCCCGCCACTGTGGGTCAACGGTCTCATAGCCGAGGGGGGCGCGGGTCGGCACGCGGTGCCGGGGATCGGCGCCCTGGCCTGGTCAAAGCCGGCTCGCGCCGGATCCGCCGAGACACAGCTCCCTTTGCCTCCGACCTTACTTACTTGTAAGTTAGCTCCATGACGACGAGCGGAATCGACGTGGCCGCGGCCGAGGAGCTGGGCGACCGGTGGGAGCAGGCGTGGAACACCCGTGACGCCGACGCGGTGGCGGCGATGTGCGCGGACGACCTCGTCTACGACGAACCGGCGGTCGGCGCCACGGCGCACGGCCCGGACGCCATCCGCGAGTTCGTGACCCGCATGGCGAAGGCCTACCCGGACTACGCCTTCACCCGCGAAGGGCTGTACGCCGAGGTGACCCGGCGCGCCGTCCTGGTCGCGTGGCACTTCACCGGCACGCACGCCGGCACGGGCCGGCGCGTCGCGTTCCACGGCGACAACCGGCTGGAACTGGGCGCGGACGGGCTGATCCACGCCTACCGGTGCCTGTACGACAACAAGTTCGTGCTGAGTCAGCTCGGCGGCGGCCCGGAGGAGGGGTGAGCGACGCGGGCCGTGGGGCTCGCCTGCCCGCCGCGGCGCGCCGGGCGGGGATCATCGAGGCGGCCGACGTCGAGTTCGCCGCGAACGGGCTGGCGGGCACGCGCCTGGAAGCCATCGCCGGCCGGGCCGGGATCTCGCACCCGCGGATCGTGCAGATGTTCGGGTCCAAGCAGAAGCTCTTCCTCGAAGTCGTCCACGCCGCCTTCGACAAGATCGAGGCCGTGTTCGAACGCGCGGAGCCGAACCTGATCGCGCTCGGCACCGCGTACGTGCGGCTCCTGCAGCAGGAGCGGACCGTCGGGCTCGTCGTCCTGCAGGGCTACGCGGCGGCGGCCGACGAGACCGTCCGGGAGGCCGTGCGGCGCCGTCACCTCGGTCTCCTGCGGTCGGTCGCCGCGTTGACCGGCGCGGATCCGTTGCAGGTGCGGACGTTCTTCGCCACGGGGCTCGTCCAGACGATCTCGGCGGCGCTCGAACTGCCGGGACAGCGCGCCGACACGGCCTGGAGCGCGTGGATCCTCGGGCTCGCCGACCCGGCGGGGCCGGAGGACCGGGACGGCGGGTCGCCCGACGTCGCCGGAGGAAGGGACAACTGATGCCGGCCATCAACCGGACCGTCGAGGTCAACGGGATCCACCTGCACTTCGCCGAGCGGGGGGAGGGCCCGCTGGTGCTGCTGCTGCACGGCTGGCCCGAGACCTCGCACTCGTGGCGGCACCAGCTCGCGCCGCTGGCCGACGCGGGCTACCGCGTCGTGGCCCCGGACCAGCGCGGCTACGGCCGCACCGACAGCCCCGCCGGCGTGGAAAAGTACACGCTCCTGCACCTCGTCGGGGACGTCGTCGGGCTGATCGACGCGCTGGGCGAGCGGCAGGCGATCGTGGTCGGGCACGACTGGGGCGCGCCGGTCGCCTGGCACACCGCGTTGCTGCGGCCGGACCTCGTCCGCGGCGTCGCCGGGATCAGCGTGCCGCCTTCCCCGCGGGCGCCGGCGCCGCCGCTGAGCCTGCTGCGCGACCACTTCGGCGAAGGGTTCTACCAGCTCTACTTCCAGCGACCGGGCACCGCCGAAGCCGAGTTCGGCGCGGACCTGCGCACCACGTTCCGGAAACTGCTCGGCGGTTCCGCCGCCGACCCGGTCGTCCGCGCGGGTGAGGGTTTCCTGGACCGGTTCACCAGCCCCGGCGCGTTGCCGGCGTGGCTCGAGGAGAACGACCTCGACGTCGCCGTCGAGTCGTTCGCGCGGTCCGGGTTCACCGGCGGGCTGAACTGGTACCGCAACATCGACCGCAACTGGGAGCTGCTGGCGCCGTGGCGGAACAAGCCGATCACGCCGCCCGCGTTCTACCTCTGCGGGGAAACGGACATCACCCGCGCCTTCACCGACAACGCGAGCATCGCCAAGGCCGCGTCGGACGTCCGCGGCATCGTCGACGTTCCCGGCGCCGGTCACTGGGTGCAGATGGAACGCCCGGACGAGGTCAACGACGCGCTGCTGGGGTTCTTCAAGCAGCTGTGATCGTCGCGGCCTCGCCCAGGTGGGCGGCGTAGAAGCCGGCGAGCTTCTCGATGGCCGGATCGATGTACTGCTTCCGGTCGTACAGGTCGACGTGGCTGGCGCCCTCGATCCAGTGGAGCTCCTTGGGGCCGGTGGCGCGCTGGTGGACCTCGACCGCCATCCAGGACGTGACGGCGCGGCTGCCGACGATCTGGAGCAGCGGGCGGTCACCGAGGAGCGGAACGGCGTGGAAGGCGTCGAAGAAGGCCAGCTTGTCGATGCTGGGCCAGGCCAGGGACTTCGCCGAGCGCTCGTGCTCGCCGCGCGGGGTGCAGTAGTACTCGAAGCCCTCGACGCCGTGCTCGCCGCCGAGCGCGCCGGCCTGCTCGGCGGTCTCGGGGAACATGGTCAGGACGCCGGGGTCGTCCCCGCGGGCCGCGGCCGTGCGGGCCTGGGCGGCGGCGTCGAGCAGGCTCCGGAAGACGGCCGGGTCCTGGGTGCCGTCGGCGCCGAGGCGGAACTGGCGGGCGACGTCGACGCCGGAGACGGTGGCGACGGCCTTGACCCGGCGGTCCCCGCCGGCCGCGGAAAGGGAGTAACCGCCGGAGGCGCAGATGCCCAGCAGGCCGATCCGGTCGGCGCCGACCTCGGCGCGGGTGGTGAGGTAGGAGACGGCCGCCTTGAAGTCCTCGACGCGCTGGGCGGGATCCTCCAGCCCGCGGGGCAGCCCGCCGGACTCACCCTGGTGGGCGGCGTCGAAGGCGAGGGTGACGAACCCGCGCTCGGCCATCAGCCGCGCGTAGGTGCCGGAGGCCTGTTCCTTCACGCCGGTGCCGGGGTGGCCGACCACGAGCGCCGGCCACGGACCCGGCGCGGGCGTGTCGGGCGTGTAGAGGTGGCCGGCGAGCGGGATGCCGGCGCTGTCGAACGTGACGGTGGTCCTGGCCATGGGGCACTCTCCTGAGACGGTGGTGGTGCACCCGTTCCGCCGGGTGCCGTTCCACCTTCCGTCAGGCTCGCCGCGCGTGGCAGAGCAGTTTTCAGCCTGGGAAAGAACGTGCCCCCGTACAGCGCCTTCCGGTGCTGTACGGGGGTGCCGGTCAGGCGTTCTGCCAGCCGGAGCAGTACCAGGTGGGCGTTTTCTGGCAGACCCGGAAGATGGTGATCGGGTTGGCCGACGTGCCCGGGGTCTTGGAGCTGCAGCCGGAGCTGCTGCCGTTGGCGTCGTCCACGCCGCCACCGCCGCCGCTGCGGGTACGCCACTCCGTGCGGAAGCCGTAGCCGTCGCTGAAGGTGTCGCAGGCGTACACGCGGGTGTGGCTGTTGGTCACGCCCCCGTAGCCGCACCGGATCGCGCCCTGGTAGCTGCAGTTGTAGACCTCGGCGATGGCATCGTGCGCGGACGCGGCGGGCGCCACGGCGATCGCCCCGGCGGCGGCCAGCAAAGTGGCCCCGGCGAGGGTGGGGAGTCGGTGTTTCAGCACGCTTCCTCCTGACGGCTTCGGGTGGGGAGCGTGCAGTCCACTCCGGACACCGGGGACCGGTTGGCGCCGGGACGCGGATGTCACCCGTTCGGACCAGTCACGGCGGGTGCGGTCTACTGTGGACGGTGTGGGGTGCCGCGTCGCCTCGGCTCTCGCGTGCCGGCCGTCTTCGGTTTCGCCGGGTCGCGGCGGTGCGTAGAATCGGCCTGGTGATCGAGCTGGTGCTGGGGACGCTCGACCTGGCGAAGGTGCGGTTCGCCCGTTCGCCGATGGAGGAGCTCCGCAACAGCGTCTACGTGCTGGCGGGCCGCCGGGGTGCGGACCTGCACCGCCCGTGGGTGTCGATGGCCCGGGCCCGGCTGGCCGGGCTCGACCTCACGGTGCTGTTCACCCTGCTCTCGATCGACCACGGCTTCCCCGGGTTCCTGAATCCGCTGACGGAGGCCGGCGAGACGTTCGACGACCAGCTCGGCCGCGTGCGCGCCACCGACGACGCCGGTGTCCGGTGCTACTTCGAGGCGACCTGGGCGCCGGAGGAGATCCCGGCGGTGCTGCGGCCGCTCCACGACGATCCCGGGCGCGCGCTCGGGCCGTTCTGCGACCTGCTCGCCCGGTACTGGCGCGCGGCGATCGAGCCGGTGTGGCCGCGGCTGTGCGCGTTGCACGAAGCCGACCTCGTCCACCGGTCCGCGACGCTCACCGGCGGCGGGCTCGCCCGGCTCTTCGACGACCTCCACCCGCAGGTCGAGTACGCGGGCGACCGGATCCGCGTGCTGCTGCCGCACCACGACGTCCGGCACACGGTCAACGGCGTGGGCGTGCTGCTCAAGCCGAGCGCGTTCATCTGGCCGCGGATCAGCGTCTGCGACGGCCACGACCAGGTCTCGATCGGCTATCCCGCGCGCGGGATCGGCCGGCTGTGGGAGCAGGCGCCGCCGGTCGTGGGGGCGCCGCTGGCGGACCTGGTCGGCCGCAGCCGGGCGGCGCTGCTCGCGCTGCTCGACCTGCCCCGGTCGACGACGGAGCTCGCGGAACACCTCGGCGTCACACCCGCCACGGTCAGCGAGCACCTCGCCGTGCTGCGGCTGAACAACCTGGTCCGGTCCCGCCGCGCCGGCCGGGTCGTGCTCTACGAACGGACACCGCGCGGTGCCGGCCTGCTGCACGACGATTCGGTCCTGCCCTAATCGTCGCGTCCGCGCGCCCCGCGTGGCGACGATGGGGGCACGGAGCGGAATGCGGGGGAGGGCCGGGATGCGCGGGACGGACAGCCGGGCGGACGTGGCGGACGCGGTCGTGCGGATCATCGCGCGGGACGGCCTGGCGGCGGTGACCGCGCCCGCCGTCGCCGCGGAGGCCCGCCGGCCGGCGGAGTGGGTGGCGCGCCACGCCACCGCCGAAGAACTCTTGGTGCGCCTGACTCTCACGGCCACCGTCGACGCCGTGGACCGCCGCATCGCCGCCGCGCAGCGAGAAGCCGGCCTGCTCGGCACGTTGGCGGGGCAGCCCGTGCCGGACCTCGCCGCGCACCGGCCGTGGCTGGGCATGCTGGTCCGCTCGGCGGCGGGGCCGGACCTCGCCGACCCGCTGCGCCACCGCTTCGGCGCGACCCACCGTGACCTCCGCGCCCGCCTCGCCACGACCGAACCGGGGGCCGGCCGCCGGGAGCGCGCGACCTCGGCACTGGTGGACGGTCTGACGGCCCACATCCTGATCGGCGCGTGCACACCGCACGAAGCGGCGGAAGCCCTCGCGGCGCACTGGGCAGGTTGAGGCTCAGCTTCCGTGGAAGACCTGGCCGACGATCACCGCTGCCGTGATGCCTACCGTGCACAGCAGCACCAGCACCACGATCAGGCCCCACGGGATCCGGCGCGGGGGCCGTGCCTTCGCCGCGGGCTCGGGCATCGCGCGGGGCCGGGGCGGCGGCGACGCCGGTGACGCTTTCGGCCGCGGCAGGCTGTGGGGGCCCGGCACCTGCCGCGCCGGAGGCCGCGCCGGAGCTGGCGCCGGAGCAGGCGCCGAATCGGGCGGCGGAGGGGGAACCGCAGCAGGCGTGGTCACCGACCGCAGAGCTCGGGGCGTGCTCCGCGGCCGGGAAGACACCGGCCGATGCCGTGGCGGGTCGAAGGGCGGTCCGAACGGCGGGTCGAAGGGGGCCCCGAACGGCGGGTCGAAGGGAGGCTTGATCGGCGGTTTGACCGGTGGCAGCTGCTCGGCGAAGCCCTCGGTGAGCAGGTCGGCGCGCGAGGGTGCCAGCTCGGTCAGCGCCAGGGCCCGGCACGCCGCCAGGACGCCGTCGGCGGTCCAGACCTGCGGCTGGGCGCGGTAGCGGTGCAGCACCCGGCGGAGGCTGGTCGGGGTGGCCAGCGCGACGTCGATGCCCTTGCCCGCCAGGTCGGTGCCCTGCGGAAGGTCGATCGTGCCGGTCGCGACCAGCACGACCAGGCCGCGGACGAACCCGTCCCCGCCGCCCGGGATCCCGGCGAAGGTCTCCTTCGCCGCGTACACCCCGGCCTTGACCTGCTCGCCGGGGTTCGGCAGCCCGGCCAGCGCGTGGATCGCCGCCGGTTCGTCGCCGACCAGCCACGGCCCGTTCGGCGGGAGCACGAGCTGCCCGGACTGCGGTGCCGTGAATCCCTTCACCTCGAGCACGGCCAGGCCGGTCGGCAGGAACAGCAGCCCGTCGACCTGCCGGGTCGTGCCTTTGTGCGGAACGTTGACGTTCAGCAGCGCGAACCCGCCGATCGCGTGTTCCGTGCCGTGGGCCCAGCCGGCCAGCAGGTCGTGCACCTTCGCCTCGGCGCCGGAGAGGCCGTTCGCGTGCTGCCCGGCGCCTGGCTGCACCCGCACCAGCATTTCCGACCTCCTCGCGCTCGCCTGGTGAACGACGCTACGAGCAGGCCGTCCGCCTCGGCTGCCTCCAATCGGGTAGGCCTGCGGGGTCATCCGGGCGGCGGACCGGCGAGCCGGCCGTGCTCGTCATTGACTTCCGCTTCGGCCGCATAGTAGCGTCACCGCGGCAGGTTTATGAAACCTTTCAATTCGGAGATCGCGATGCTGCGACAGGAGCCGGGTCCGGTGCCCCTTCCCGCCCTAGGGCAGGACTTGACGCCGTAGGTCGCCCACCAGCTTCGAAGCCGTCGCTCTGCTGGGGCGGTGTGTTCCGGATCGAATCCCCTTCCTTTGTTCAGAGCACAAACGTCCCGCAGAGTTGAAACGATTCACTGTTGAATCCAGGAGCTGATGTGCGCCACAGACCCCGCCGTCTCCTCGCCGCCCTTTCCCTCGCGACGCTGGCGATCACCGGCACCGCCGCACCCGCAGCAGCCGGAGCCGACGGCGGAAGCCGCCGCTTCACCGCCACCGATCTCCGCTCGAACCACCTCGACCGTCCACTGGGGACGGACGACCCCACCCCCGAGCTCAGCTGGCGGACCGAAGCCCGGAACCAGACGGCGTACGAAGTCCAGGCCGCCACTTCGGAAGCGGGACTGGCCCGCCCCGACCTCTGGGACACCGGCCGCGTCACCGGCACCACGACCGCCCTCGACTACACCGGCCGCGCCCTCGGGAGCCGCCAGCGCGTCTACTGGCGGGTCCGCGTCTGGTCCGGCGCCATCCCCGCCGCCTGGAGCGCCCCCACCTGGTTCGAAACCGGCCTCACCAGCCAAAAGGACTGGTCCGCCGGCTGGGTGACGAACAGCCAGTGGCAGCTCGGCGCCCAACCCGCGAACCCGGTCGTCGTGACGCTGCCCCCGCAGACGGCCCGGTACGTGAAGCTCGACGTCACCAAGCTCGGCCTGCCGCTGGCCGAACAGCCCCTGGACAGCCAGAACCGCATGGTCACCGCCGGCGACGCCCGCCGCTTCCCCGACCTGACCTACCGCGTGCAGCTGGCCGAGCTGCAGGTGCGCGACTCGGCGGACCCGGGCGTGAACTTCGCCGCCGGCCGCCAGAAGTACGTCACCGCCTCGGAAACCCAGACCGTGCGCAAGGAGTGGGAGCCCGGCCTCATCGCCGACGGCCTGACCACGTCCAACCCCGAGGACGCCGGGAACGCCGGCTACCAGAGCGCCGCCCACCCCGGCGCGGACGCCGACGTCTCGCTCACCATCGACCTCGGCGCCACGCACGCCTTCGACCAGGTCGTGCTGTATCCGCGCACCGACACGCTCACGGCCGACGGCAGGACACCGAACTTCCCGGTCGACTACACGGTCCAGACGGCCACGGACGGGCCGTTCACCGTCGCCAAGGCCGTGACGGACCAGCCGGCGCCCGCCACCTGGCTGCCACCCGCGCTTCCGGTGTTCGCGAAGGACTTCTCCGTCCACGGCCGCGTCGCCGGCGCCCGCTTGTACGTCAGCGGCCTCGGCGTCTACGTGCCCAGCCTCAACGGCACCCGCGTCGGCGACGCCGTGCTGGAGCCCGGCGACAGCGACTACGCCGACCGCGTCACCTACGCCGCTTACGACGTCACGAAGCAGATCCGCGGGGGCGCCAACACGATCGGCATCGCGGTCGGCAACGGCACCGCGGACGCGCTGCACACCTCGGGCCGCTACCGCAAGTTCGCGCGCACGGCGAGCGACCCGCAGATCATCGCGCAGCTGGAGTTGACGCTCACCGACGGCACCGTGCAGCGGATCGGCACCGACTCCAGCTGGCGCACCACGCTCGGCGCCACCACGGCGTCGAACTGGTACGGCGGTGAGGACTACGACGCCCGCCGTGAGCTCCCGGGCTGGGACAACCCCGGCGCCGACCGCACGACCTGGTCTCCGGTGGTGCCCGCGACGAGCACGGCGAAGCTGACCGCCCGCCGGAGCGAGCCCGTCCGGGTCGTGGAACAGCTGCCCGGCAAGGAGATCTCGCGCCCGGCCCCCGGCGTGCGCGTCTACGACGTCGGCCGCAACATCGCCGGTCTCCCGCAGGTGACGCTCACCGCGCCGAAGGGCACGGCAGTCCGGATCTATCCGGCGGAGGCCTTGCGGGACGGGCACGTCGACCAGTCGATCAGCAACGTCGGCGCGCCGATCTGGGACAGCTTCACGAGCAAGGGAACCCCGCAGACCTGGCACCCCGACTTCACCTACCACGGCTTCCGCTACCTCGAGGTCGTCGGCGTCCCGGAAGACGCGCAACTGGCGGTCGCCGGCCTGCGCACGATGGCGGACAACGACTCCGCGGGTGACTTCGACTCGTCGGACGCGACCCTCGACGGCATCCACCGGCTCACCCGCGCCGCCGTCGAGAACAACATGCAGAGCATCCTCACCGACTGCCCGAGCCGCGAAAAGCTCGGCTGGCTGGAGCAGGACCACCTCGCCTTCGACGCGATCGCCCGCAACTACGACGTCGAGGCCTACCTCGGCAAGATCGTGCAGGACATGGCCGACGGGCAGGAGGCGAGCGGCCTGGTGCCCAGCACCGTGCCGGACCACGTCTCGCTCGCCGGCGCGTACCGCGACGACCCGAACTGGGGCGGCGCCCTGGTCCTGGTGCCGCTCAAGGCGTACCAGACCTACGGCGACAAGGAACTCCTCGAGCGGTACTTCCCCGCGATGCGGCGCTACCTCGCCTTCCTCCAGGGCCAGCCCACGCGGTGGACCGACGGCGTCTACGACTACGGCCTCGGCGACTGGATCACCACCGAGAAGCCGGTGATGCCGCGCCCGATCGTCAGCTCCTTCGGTGTCTGGGCGGTCGCGGACGGGCTCGCGAAGGTGGCGACGGCGCTCGGCCAGGACGCCGCGCCCTACCGCACGCAGGCCGACGCGCTGGCGAAAGCCGTGTGGGCGAAGTACTACAACCCCGCCACCGGGCTGTTCGGCGGCGGCGGGCAGGGCGCGACGGCGCTGGCCCTCGACATGGGCGCGGTGCCCGCCGACCTGCGGGCCGCCCAGACCCAGCACCTGGTCGACACCATCGAGGCCGCCGGCCGGCACCTGGTGATGGGGGAGATCTCGTTCCCGTCCGTGCTGCGGGTGCTGTCGAACGCGGGCCGCGACGACGTCGTCTACCGGATCGCCGCGCAGACCACGAGTCCCAGCCTGGGCCACCAGGTGCAGGCCGGGCTGACCGCGCTGGGGGAGACCTGGGACGGCGGCAGCGGCCAGTCGCAGGACCACTTCATGCTCGGCGCGCTGGACGGCTGGCTCACCACCCGGCTGACCGGCATCGGGCAGGCCCCCGGCTCCGTGGGCTTCCGGAACCTGGTGATCGATCCGGCGGTCGTCGGCGACCTGACGTCCGCGTCCGGCAGCTACGAGAGCCCGCAAGGCCGGATCGGCACGGCCTGGACGAAGTCCGACCGCGAGTACCGGCTGACCGTCACCGTGCCGCCGGGCAGCACGGCCGAAGTGCACCTGCCGCAGGGGGACGCCGTCTTCCGCGTCGGCTCGGGCACCCACACGTTCCGTTCCCCCATTCCGCGCGGCTGAAGGGCAATCCCATGCGCAGGACAGTGACGTCCCTCGTGCTCGCGGCGGCCACCGCCTTGAGCCTGACCACTCCGGCCACCGCCGGGCCCGGCCCCGGCCCGGCCGCGACGACCACGCTCGCCCGCTTCGACCCGGCCGCCTTCGCGAACCCGCCGAAGGACAGCCGCCCGGCGATCTACTGGTACTGGAACAACACCATCACGGCCGACGTCACCGACCGGCAGATGGCCGAGATGCGCGCCAAGGGCATCCACGAGGCGGTGATCTTCCCGCTCGGCGGCGACTCGATGAAGCCGGTCTTCCTCAGCGAGGACTGGTTCACCCTGGTCGGCCACGTGCTGCGCGAGGCCCAGCGCACCGGCATGAAGATGTGGTTGTTCAACGACAACAACTTCCCGAGCGGCCGCGGCGCGAACTACGTCGTCAACGGCGGCACGCTCGGCGACCGGACGCTGCCCGCACGCCCGGAGCTGCGGCTGAAGGGATTGCTGCGCTCGACGCGGATCGTCACCGGCCCGTCGACGCTGAAGCTCGCGGAGACCTCGGGGCTCAGCGTGGACACCGGCAAGCTCGTCGTCGACCCGGCGGCCGCGCCGGGCGCCGCGCCGCTCACGCCCGGGGCCGGCTGGACCGACTACACCGTGAGCGGCAAGGTCACGCTGAACACCGGCGGTGTCCAGCTGGCGGTGCGCTCGGACGGCACTCACGGCTACCTCGTCGACGTGGACGTCAAGGGTGCGGCCAGTGTGTACAAAGTGGACGGTCCAACCCGGACGCGGCTGACCGCCGGCGTCAACACACCCGGCTTCACCCCGACCCACGTGCAGACGGTGAGCGTCACCGTCTCCGGGAACACGATCACCCCGAAGATCAACAACACCGTCCAGCCCGCGGCCACCGACACGAGCTACCCGACCGGTGCCGCGGCGGTGTCGGCCGAGGGGACGCAGCGCTCGCTGTGGGACGACCTGACGGTGACCGCCCCCGGCGGCGCCAAGCTGTGGTCCTCGACCTTCGACGACGCCACCGCGCTCGCGGACTTCCCGCAGGGCCGCGTGAACCTCGCCGGTGTCACGGCGGCGGCCGCGCGGCCGGTGGGCACGACCGCCGCGGTGGAACCGACCGGGGACACCTGGCAGGTGCCCGCGGGCCGCTGGCAGGTCGACGTCTACTCGCAGGTCCTCCTGCGCGACGACTCCAGCGGGTACGTCCGCGGCTACCTCGACCTGCTGGACCCGAAGGCGACCGACGCGTTCCTGAGCATCGCGCCCGAGGAGTACGTCCGCCGCTTCCCGTGGGCGATGGGCACGGTCGTGCCCGGCTTCTGGGACGACGAGCCGTTCCTCGCCTCGGCGCAGCCGCACCCGTTCAAGCGCCTGCCGTCCTCGCCCGGGCTCGCCGACGCCGTCCGCGCGGCCGGCGGCACCCCCGGCGTCGCCTACACCGCGGCCGCCGACGGTCTCGACGCGGTCGCCGACCGGGCCGCCGGGACGTACTGGCGGGCCGTGAACACCCTCTTCGCCACCAGCTACTACCAGCGCGAAGCGGCCTGGATGGCCCAGCACGGCCTGAAGCTGATCTCCAACCCGCTGCTCGACGAGCAGGGCCCGCAGCAGCGGATGAACTCGACGGGCGACCTGGCCAAGGACAACCAGTGGGCGCAGGTCCCCGGCAGCGACATGATCACCACCGACTACACCGCCGGTGAGCAGACCACCTTGGCGCGCAACGCGTCCTCGGCCGCGCACCAGAGCGGCGCGCCCCGGTCGCTGATGGAGACCTTCGGCAACGCGGGCTGGCAGGTGGCGCCCGACTACATGCACGCCACTGTCGGCGCGCTGGCCACCCGGGGCGTCAACCTCACGTTCCTGCACGCGATGTACACCGACGAGGTGTCGGTGACGTTCGCGCCGCCGTTCGGCCCGCGCAGCACGTTCTGGGAGGACATGCCGGACGTCGACGCGTGGATCGGCCGCGTGATGGAGCTGGGCCGGGGCACGAACCTCGCCCGGACGGCGATCGTGCAGCCGCAGCGGGCCGCCGAGCAGACCCGGAAGTCCGACGCGGCCCACCAGCTCGACAGCGACCTCTCCGCCACGGCGTTCGCGCTGGAACGCGGACAGGTCGACTTCGACCTGCTGAGCGACTCCTCGCTCTCCGGCGACCCGGCCGCGCGCTTCCAGGCCCAGCCGCGCGGCGGGACCCTGCGGGTCGGCCAGGCGGACTACCGGCTCGCGGTGCTGCCGCGCACGCCGGTGCTGGATCTGGCGACCGCACAGACGCTGTCGAAGTTCGTGCAGGACGGGGGACACCTCGTCGCCGTGGGTCCGCTGCCGACGCGGGAGGCGACCGGCCGGGACGCCGACCTGGCCCGGGAGCTGCGGAACCTGTCCGGCGGCTCGTCGTGGACCCGGCGTGGCGCCGGGGCGGTCGCGCTCGTCACCGGCGTCGACGCGATCGCGGGCCTGGCGCAGAACGCCGGGTTCGGCGCGGCGCGGCTGCAGCCCGCGGCGGACGCCGTCCGGGTGCAGCGCACCGGCCGCGGCGCGGACACGGCGTTCCTGCTGAACAACGAGAGCGACGCCGTGGTGACCACCACGGCGACCTTCCCGGTCGACGGCACGCCCGAGATCTGGGACCCGCGCACCGGCACGGCGAAGGTCGCCACGGCGTACACCACGGGCCGGACCACCACGGGCGTCCCGGTCACGCTCCAGCCGTACGAGACGCTGGGTGTGGTGTTCCGCAAGGGTGTGCGCGACACCGCGCACCTGACCGACGGCACCCTGCCCGCCACCTCGGTAACCCGGACCGGGCGCGACCTGCGGGCCGCCGTCACGGCGACGGCACCGGGCACCTACGCACTCACCGGGCAGGCGAACGGCCGCACGTACCGCGGCACTGCGCAGGTCACCGACCCCCTGGCGCCGATCGCGCTGAACGGGCCGTGGACCGTCCGCTTGGAGCAGGACGGCGCCGTCGCCGCCGAGCGGCCGCTGGGCTCCTGGACGACCTTCGCGCCGACGTTCTCCGGCAGCGCCGTCTACACGACGACGGTGACACTCACGCCGGCCGACCTCGCGAACCGCGAGCTGGTTCTCGACCTGGGCGAGGTGCACGACCTCGCCACCGCGACGGTCAACGGCACCGAACTGCCCGCCGCCCTCTGGCACCCGTACACAGTGGACGCCACGAAGGCGCTGCACCCCGGCGTGAACACGATCAGCGTGCGCGTCACCAACACCCTGGCCAACTCGCGCAACAAGATCCTCGCCTCGGGCCTCGCCGGCCCGGTCGCGCTGCGCCCGCAGGCCACCCTCACCGCCCGGCTGGAGGCCACCCGATGACAGTCAGCAGACGCACGGTGCTCACGATCGGCGCCGCACTCGGCGTCGGGGCCACGCTCTCGTGGGCCCCACCGGCCCTCGCCGCCCCCGGGAAGCCGTTCGCCCGCCGGTTCGCGAAGCCGGACGCCTCGACGGCCGCCAAGTTCCGCTGGTGGTGGCCGCACGGCCTGGTCGACCTCACCGAGATCGCCCGCGAGGTGGACCAGATCGCCGACGCCGGGTTCGGCGGCGTCGAGATCCAGGACGTCCACCACAGCGTCCAGACCGTGATGGACCCCGAGCACCACGGCTGGGGCACGCCCGCGTGGCTCGCGGCGGTGGAGACGGCGCTGCGCCGGGCGAAGGCCCGCGGGCTGACCGTCGACCTCGCGATGGGCCCGTGCTGGCCGACCGCGGTCCCGACCATCACGCCCGACGACGTCGCGGCGAGCAAGGAACTGGCCCACGGCGTCGTCACCGTCAACGGCACCTACACCGGGCCGCCGCCGGCCGCGGTGGTGCCCGCCGAAGAGGGCGTGGGCAAGCAGGAACTGGTCGCCGTCCAGGCCGCGCAGGTGATCGGCTCGCCCACCGCGGCCACGGTGACGCTGGACCCGGCGACCGTGCGCACGGTGGACGTCCACAACGGACAGGTCGACTGGACCGCGCCGGCGGGCACGTGGATGCTGTTCGCGTACTGGGCGCGTGGCTCGGCGCAGCAACCGGAAGCGGGCCCGCACACCACGCCGCTCGCCTACGTCGTCGACCACTTCGGTGCGGCGGGCACGCGGGTCGTGCTCGACGAGTGGAACTCGACCATCCTCACCCCGGCCATCCGGCGCCTGCTGAAGGACGTCGGCGGCGACCTGTTCGAGGACTCCCTGGAGATCGAGACCGACGCGACGGTCTGGACCCCGGGCTTCCTCGCCGAGTTCCGTCGCCGGGCGGGCTACGACCTCCTGCCGTACCTGCCGGTCATCGTGCAGCGCAAGGGCAAGTACCTGTTCGCCTTCGACGCCGACACGTCCAACCACGTGCGTGACGACTACAACCAGGTGCTCTCGGACCTCTACCACGAGAACCACCTGATCCCGGTGCGGGACTTCGCGCACCGGCTCGGCATGACCCTGCGCGTGCAGCCCTACGGCCTGCAGACCGACGCCATCCGCAGCGCCGCGCTGCTGGACGTGCCCGAAAGCGAGTCGCTGGGGTTCAAGAACCTCGACGACTACCGCGTGCTCGCGTCCGGCCGCGACATGGGCGGGCGGCAGCTGCTGTCGTGCGAGTCCGCCGCGTACGCGAACGGCGCGTACAACACCACCTGGGACAAGGTCCTGCAGACGATGGGCAGCGTGTTCGCGGGCGGGGTGAACCAGGCCGTGCTGCACGGCTTCGCCTACGCGATGGCACCCGGCGCCGAATGGCCCGGCTTCGCGGCCTTCTCGCCGTACAACGGCACCGGCATCGGGTACGCCGAGGCGTGGGGCCCACGCCAGCCGACGTGGGGGCACGTGCCGGACATCGCCGGCTGGTTCGCCCGCACGCAGCTGGTGCTGCGCACCGGACGGCCGCAGACCGACCTCGCCTTCTTCCGCCAGAAGGGCTGGACGTCCACCGGCATCGGCGCGCCGTGGGCGACGAACGACGGCATCCCGGTCGGCTGGACCCACGGCTTCCTCAGCGAGGCGGTGCTGGACCTGCCGAGCGCCGTCGTCCGGCACGGCAGGCTCGCACCCGGCGGGCCGGCGTACAAGGCGATGATCCTCGGCGGCGACCAGTTCCACGGCAGCGAGCACACGCTGTCCGTCCCGGCGGCGCAGCGGCTCCTGGACTTCGCCCGCGCGGGCCTGCCGACGATCGTCATCGGCGCCTGGGCCGACGTCCACGCCGAAGGCATCGCACAGCCGGGGGAGAACGACCGGGTGCGCGGGCTGGTCACGTCGTTGCTCGCGCAGCCTTCGGTGCGCGTCGTCGCCGACGCCACCGGCATCCCGGCCGCGCTCGCCGAACTGGGCGTCACGCGCGATGTCGAGCACGACCGGTCGACCGTGATGAGCGTGCACCGCGTCGACGGCGACACCGACTACTACTACCTCTGCAACGCCCGGCACGCCGAGAACCGCAAGATCACCGCCGTCACGCAGGACGTCTGGCTGACCGCGCGGGACCGCGACGCCCAGCCGTTCGTGCTGAACGCCTGGACCGGCGAAATCGAGCGGCTCGGGGTGTTCACCCGCTCCGGCGACAAGATCAAGATCTCCGTGTCGCTCAACCCGGGCCAGTCCGTCATCGTCGCCCTCGCGCCCGACCGCGGTCCGCACGCGGTGGCGACGGACGCGCCCGAAGTGCGGTACCTCGACGGCAAGCTCGTGGTGCGTTCCTCGGCCGCGGGTACCTACTCGACGACGCTGTCGACCGGCCGCGTCGTGCGAACTCCGGTCGCCGCGCCACCCGCGCCGATCGCCTTGCCCGCTTGGGATCTGGAAGTCGAGGACTGGCAGCCGGGCGCGACGCCGACGTCGACGCTCAAACCGCTCCGGCGGCTTTCGCTGACGGCGCTCGCGCCGTGGCCGTCGATCCCCGGGCTGGAGGACGTCTCCGGCGTCGGCCGGTACCGCACCACGGTCGACCTGGGCCGGTGGGACCGGGACCTGGGTGCGTACCTGGACTTGGGGGAGGTGTTCGACACCTACCGCGTGCGGGTCAACGGCACCGCGCTGCCGCCGTCGGACGTGCTCGACACCGTCGTCGACGTCGGGCCGTGGCTGCGGCCCGGGCGCAACAGCCTCGAGGTGGAGGTCGCCACCACGCTGAACAACCGGCTCCGGGTGAGCCGTCCCGCCGTGTTCGCGGTCGCGGCTCGGCAGGCCTACGGGCTGGCCGGGCCGGTGCGCCTGCTGCCCTACCGGCAGGAGGAGATCCGATGAAGAGCATTCGCGGCGCCGGCGCGGCCCTCGGCCTGGCGGCGGCCCTTCCCGGCGGAGTGGAGGCCCGGTGAACATCACCCGGCGCACCGCGCTCGGCCTCGGTGCCGCACTCGGGCTCGCGGCCGCGGCGCCGTGGAGCGCTTCGGCTTCGCCGGGCGCCCCGGTGCGGCCGGTCGCGCTCGGCGGTGTCCGGCTCCTCGAAAGCCGGTACCTGGCGAACCTGCGCCGGACCGTGGCGTACCTGAAGTTCGTCGACCTCGACCGGCTGCTGCACACGTTCCGCCTGACCGCCGGGCTGCCCACCGCGGCCGAGCCGTGCGGTGGCTGGGAGGCGCCGGACAGCCAGCTGCGCGGGCACACCACCGGGCACCTGCTGTCCGGCCTGGCGCTCGCGGCCGCGAACACCGGCGACGCCGAACTGACCGCGAAGAGCACGCGGCTGGTGGCCGCCCTGGCCGAATGCCAGGCGGCGTCCGGCTACCTGTCCGCCTTTCCCGAGCAGGCCTTCGCCGACCTCGAGGCCGGGAAGTCCGTGTGGGCGCCGTACTACACGATCCACAAGATCCTCGCCGGGCTGCTCGACCAGCACCGGCTGCTCGGCACCGGCGGCGCCCTCGACGTCGCCCGCGGCATCGCGCGCTGGATCGACGCGCGCACGGCTCCGCTCTCGCACGACGCCATGCAGAAGGTGCTGCACACGGAGTTCGGCGGGATGAACGAGGCACTGGCCAACCTGTACGCCGTCACGAAAGACCCGTTGCACCTCACCCTGGCCCGGCGGTTCGACCACGACGAGATCTTCACGCCCCTCGCCGCGCGCCAGGACACCCTCGCCGGGCGGCACGCCAACACCGACATCGCGAAGATCGTCGGCGCGGCGGCCGAGTACGACGTGACCGGCGAGCAGCGCTACCGCACGATCGCGACGTACTTCTGGGACCAGGTCGTGCACCACCACAGCTACGTCATCGGCGGCAACGCCGACGCGGAGTTCTTCGGGCCGCCGGACCAGGTCGTCAGCCGGCTCGGCGAAAACACTTGCGAGAACTGCAACAGCTACAACATGCTCAAGCTCGGCCGGCTGCTGTTCCTGCAGGACCCGAGCCGGACCGGGTACCTCGACCACTACGAGTGGACGCTGCTCAACCAGCTGCTGGGCGAGCAGGACCCGGACTCGCCGCACGGGTTCGTCACCTACTACACCGGGCTGGTCCCGGGCGCCGCGCGCAAGGGCAAGGAGGGCGTCGCCTCCGACCCCGGCACGTACAGCAGCGACTACGGCAACTTCACCTGCGACCACGGCACCGGCCTGGAGACGCACGCGAAGTACGCGGAGAACATCTACTTCACCGCCGGCGACACGCTGTACGTCAACCTGTTCATCCCGTCCACAGTGGACTTCCACGGCGTCTCGGTGCGGCTGGAGACCGAGTACCCCTACGACGAGACGGTGCGGCTGCGCGTCGACGGCTCCGCCGCGTTCGCCCTGCGCGTCCGGATTCCCGCGTGGGTCTCGGATCCCCGGCTGACGGTCAACGGCGCGCCGGTGACCGCGTCCCCCGGCCGGTTCGCCACGATCCGACGGCAGTGGCACCGGGGCGACGTCGTCGAGCTGCACCTGCCGATGACCCCGCGGTGGCTGCCCGCGCCGGACAACCCCGCGGTGCGGGCGCTGACGTACGGCCCGCTGGTGCTCGCGGCCCGGCACGGGGACGCGGTCCCGCCGGTCATCCCGACGGTGGACCCGGGCACGCTGCGACGCGAGCCAGGGCGGGCGGAGTTCAGCGTGCTCGCCGGTGCGGAGCGGGTGCGGCTGAGCCCGTTCCTCGACGTCCAGCACGAGCACTACAGCGTCTACTTCGCGTCGCCGCCGGCCCGGCCCGCGCCGAAGACCGTGGCGGTGTACCCGCTGGGCGCGAGCCTGGCGGAGGGTCTCGGGCGTTGGCCGGACGCGGTGCTCGCCCGAGGTGCGGCGCCGGGGGAGCGGGGCATCGAGCTGGACGGCGTCAGCGGGCACGTGCGGCTGGCGCCGGGGCTGCCGGCGAACCTGACCGAGCTGACGGTGTCGATGTGGGTCCGCCCGGACACGATCGTCAACTCGGCGCGGGTGTTCGACCTGGGGTTCAACGCGCAGTCGTCCCTGTTCCTGACCCCGCGCACGGGCCTGGGCGTGGCCCGCTGCGCGATGAAGCTGGGCGGCATGGAGACGGAGGACTTCGTGGACGCCGCCGTCGCGCTCCCGGCGGGGGTGTGGACCCACGTGGCGGTGACGGCGGGCGCCGGCCTGCGGCTGTACTTCGGTGGCTCGCTGACGGGGGTGAACCCGGCGCCGCTGATGAGCCCGCTCCTGCTGGGCGCCACCCAGCTGAACTACCTGGGCCGTTCCCAGAACCCGAAACACCCGTACCTCAAGGGGGCGGTCGCGGACTTCCGGCTGTACGGCCGGGCGCTGGGCGAAGCGGAGGTGCGGGCCCTGGCGGTTTGAGCCCGGCTGCCCCACCGGGGCGGCTACCCTGGCCCGGTGGTGCAACGCTCAGGCCGGGAGCAGCCCGTCGTCACGCTGGTTCACGGGACGTACGCCCGGAAGGCAGCCTGGACGAAGCCCGACAGCGCGCTCAGCAAAGCTTTGACGGATGCCGGCTGCCGGGTGGCCCCGTTCACGTGGTCCGGCCGGAACTCCCATCGTGCCCGGACCGTGGCGGCCCGCGATCTGGCCGAGCACCTGCGCCTGGAGGCGGCGAAGAACCCGAAGAGCCGGCTGTGGATCCTGGCGCACAGCCACGGTGGCAACGTGGCCGTGCACGCGACGGCCGAACTGCGCCGGGCGAAACGCGCCCGGCGCGTCTCGACCATCGCATTCGCCACGCCGTTCATCCACTCGCGCGTGCGGAAGCCCCCGGGCTGGCTGATCTTCATCCAGCTGCTGTTCGGTCCGCTGCTCCTGCTGGCCGCGGGGGAGAAGGTCGTGACCGGGCCGCGGGGGTACCTGGACTGGGTGCTGATCGTCATCGGCGGGTTGTTCGCCCTGGCACTGGTTCTCTGCGCGGCCGGCGCCCGGATTCACGGAGGCGACCGGCGCACCCTGCTCGACGCGGTCCACGCACCGGCGATGGGCCGCGACGAGCTGTTCGTCGTCCGTTCGGCCGGCGACGAGGCCTCGGCCCTGCTCACGACCGGCCAGTTCGTCGGCTGGGCGGCGGGAGTGCTGTGCCGTCCGCTCGCGAACCTGCTGTTCTGGGCTTTGTTCTTCGTGTTCGTGAACGCGTCGGTGCTGGTTTCGGCCGTGCTCGGGATTCCCTTCGGCGTGACCGTGCTCCTGGACGTGTTCCCGCTCCCGGGGTACGCGGTGATCACGGTCGTGACGGCGATGCTGCTGGCGTCCCTGGTGTTCGGCCTGGACGGCCCGTTCGTGTGTCTGTTCGCGTTCAGCTCCGCCGAGCCCGCCCCACCCGGACACGCGACCCTCCTGCAACTGGAACCCTTCGCGGCGGGGACGGGTGGTTTGGCGCATTCCCGCGTCCACGGGGAGGAAGCGGTGATCAAGTCGGTGATCACCATCATCCGCGGGCAGGCTTCGGGCTGATCGCGGCCCGGCACCGCACCGACCCCGACGGCCGATCCGGCGTGCCTAACGCTCGTAGGCGGGGATGGCCGCGAGCACCGCGCCCAGGCTGGGGAGCCACCGGCGGTGGGGGTCGGGGGCGGTGAGCCATTCGGTCGCGACGTCCGTGCGCCCGGAGCCGGCCGGCAGCGGGAGCAGTGTGCCCCAGGCGAGCACCTCGACGTTCTTGGGGAGGGTGTCGCGCGGGGGGATGAGGCCGTCGGTCTCCGCTAGGACGGCGACCCGCGGACCCTGGCGCGTCGGGAGGATCATCGCGGGACCCTCGCACCCGGTGGCGGCGAGCCGGGCGAGGACCGGTGCCGCGTTGAGCTTGGGCAGCGTCACGGCGCAGATCCCGTTCTCCAGCGCCAGTGCCGGGTGCGGGCCACGCCACTTCACGGGCCAGCCGAACAGCCGGCCGTAGTAGACGTCGAGCCGCTCGCCCGCGACGGCGGAACCGATCGGCTGCAGCTGCTGGTCGAGCGACATCGTCGACGCCTTCCGCTCGGCGGGGTGGGCCGTGGCGGCCCGGGCTTGCCGCTCAGCGTAACGGCACTCAGTGCCGCTAGCAAGCCGGGCTGCTACGGTCCCGGTCATGACCGACCTGCCGCGCCGCGCGCCGGCCACCCGGGCCGGAGCGACCCCCGCGGGCCGGCGGAAGCTGCGCCGCGCGCTCGCCTCCGCGGCCGTGGACCTGTTCGTGGCCAACGGCTACGAGGCCACCACGGTGGACGAGATCGCGGCGGCCGCGGGGGTCGGGCGCCGCACGTTCTTCCGGTACTTCGACGCCAAGGACGACGTGCTCTTCGCCAACCACGACGAGATCGTCGCGGAGATGGAGGAGGCCTTCGCCGCCGCGGACCCGGCGCGCGACCCGGTGGAGGTGGCCTGCGCGGCGGTCGGCCTGGTGCTCGATTCCTACGCCGCCGACCTCGACATCTCGCTCAAGCGCTTCACGCTGACGCGCAAGGTGCCTTCATTGCGGGACAAGGAGGTCGCGACGGTCGACCGCTACCAGCGCGTGCTCGCGCGCTACCTGCAGGCGCGGTTCGAGGAGCGGGGCGACGAGATGGCCGGCCTGCGCGCGGCCGTCGCCGCCGCGGCGATCGCGGCCGCCAACAACCACGTGCTCCGGCGCTGGCTGCGCAGCGGCGGCAAGGACGACATCACGGCCAGCGCCGCGGAGGCGTTCGCGCTGGTGATCGACGCTTTCCGGCCCGGAAGCGGCCAGGAGGGCACGGTGGTCGCCGTACTGAGCACGGCGACGCCCCTCAACGAGGTCATCGCCCAGGTGAGCGCGGCCCTGCGCGGAACCGGTCAACCAGGCGGCTGACGGCGCTGGCACTCAGTGTCATAAGCGAAGCCGGGTCCTTCAGGTGGCGATCCGGTACCCCACCCCGAGCCGGTCGATGTCCTCCAGGTCCTCCGGGTACAGGCCCCGGCCCGTGAACCGTTCCACCGCCACCAAACCCTTCTCGTCGCGGTCGCGGTAGTTCTCCAGGTCGAGGCCCGCCAGTGCCGCCGTCACCTCGGCGGCCGCGGCCGGTTCCTCCAGGCCCGGCTCGAACGCCGACAGCAGCTCGCCGTCGCGGGCGAAGGACAGCCTGCTCAGCCCGTTGACGTTCCAGAACATGCTCGCCGCCCGGCCGGCCCGCGACACGGGGGTCAGGACTTCCTGCCACGAGCCGTAGTAGCCGTTTTCCTCGATCGCCAGCACGACGCCGTCGAGGTCCAGCACCGCCAGCCACGGCTCCGCGAACGTCTCCCGCAGCTCGTCCAGTGGCTCGGGGTTCGCGGGGTCCGCGCCGAAGCCGCGGAGCACCTCCTCCACCGGCAGGCCGGTGACCACCGTGACCGTCGCCGCCGTCACCAGCCGGGTGCGCTTGAGCCAGCGGTAGCGCAGTTCGGGCCGGTCGGCGAGCGGCGGCTCGGCCTCGCCGCGCAGGCGGTGACCGAGGCGGTCGGCGCGGGCGTGCACCACCGGCGGCTCGGCGGGCGCCGCCCAGACCCAGACGTCGTAGCCCTCGTCCTCCGGGTTGTCGCGGCCGTACGCGTGCACCCGGACGCGGTAGTCGCCCGGCCACGGCGGCGTCTTCACCCCCTCCCCGTGCGACGGCGCCAGGCGGGCCGAGCCGTGCTCCGCCCGCCAGCTGAGGTCGAGGACCTCTTCCCAGCCCAGCGTCTCCACCGTCTCGGGCGGCTCGGCCAGGACCCGGACGCCGACCCGCACCGAGCCGTGCTCCGTGCCGGTGCGGATCACCACGCCCCCGTCGACGGCCTCCGCGAGCCCGTTCTCCGCGAAGTCGCCGGACGCGGGGAACTCGCCTTCGGTCAACGCGAAAACGTGGTCGCGAACCTCCAGGTGCGTGCTCCCGGACTGCGGCAGCCGGTACTCCGCGCGCTCCTTCTCCCGCAACGCCACTTCGTATCCGGCGGGCATCGGAGCCGACCGGAGCAGCCCGGCCGCCACGCCGAGAGCCGTCCCCGTGATGGCCGCGACACCGGGCTGGGCGGTCTCGCGCGCCGCGATCGCCGCCGTCACCAACGCGATCGCGAGGTAGGTGGCTCCGTGCGCGGCCGCGATCGCCGCTTCGTCGCCTTCGGCGGTCAGAAGCGGCGCGAGCGCGTCGTCGGCCACCAGGCCGGCGGTCAGGTCCGTCACCAGCTCGAGCAGACCCGGCCGGACGTGGACCAGCAGCCGCGTTTCCCGCAGCGCCTCCGTTTCGTGGTCCGAAGTGAGGAAGCCGAACGCCCCGGACGGCGGCGGCGCCAACCCTGCCGTCACCTTCGGCGCCTCGATCGCGAGCGCGGCGAGGGGCAGCTCCACGGCTCCGTGCACGCGTTCGACCACCCAGGACGGCAAGCTCCGCAGCGACCGCACGACCTCGGGCTCCGCGTGCTCCGGCCGGTCCGGGAACCGCGGCGGCTCCGGCCCGAAGGACAGCCGCCCCAGCACCGCGGCCGGCGTGGGCGGGATCAGGGCCCGCACGGCGGGCACGGCAGCGGCCACGGCGGCGGCAAGGTTTTCCCCCATACCGCCACTTTGCCAGCCGTGCCCGGCGCCCGTGCCAACGCCCGGCCGGAGTCCGCGACGAATTCGGGCGGCGGGCCGAATCCGTTCGACCGAGTGGGTGATCCGACGACGATTACGGTGCGTTCCGGGTGAGAGTGCGTTCGGGTTGTCTTCGCGCGTCGGTCCCGTTCTCCGGCCCGGCAGGGTAGACAAGGAAGTCCGGGAGGCGCGGGGGTGTGGCGATGCACAGCGCCGGTGAGTGCGGAACGGCTCGTCGGTGACCGGGGGAAAGGGATCCGGCGAACCGTTCACCGCGGCGCGGGATTCCGGCATTCCGGCTCAGCAGAACGCCGCGAACCGCGGTGCGGCACCGACGTCATCGGCTGTTCCGCGCCGGCTGCCGCCACCACCGGCGGATTTCCTCGGCCGGGCCGGCGAACTCGAAGCGATGGACACGTCGACCGCACCCCGAAACGAGAGTGAAACCCGGGCACGGCTGGTGGTTGTCGTCGGTCCCGGTGGCGTGGGCAAGACGGCGCTGGCGGTGACCTGGGCGGCCGCGCACGCGCACCGCTACCCCGACGGACAGCTCTTCGCCGATCTGCGGGGTTTCTCGGCGGAGAAGGCGGTGGTGCCGGACGAGGTGCTGGGCGCGTTCCTGCGCGCCTTGGGCGTCGCGCCGGAGCGGGTCCCGGCCGGCCTCGCGGAGCAGGCCGGGTTGTACCGGACGGTGACCGCGGGGCGGCGCCTGCTGGTCGTGGTGGACAACGCGGTTTCGACGGCCCAGGTGCGTCCCTTGGTCCCGGCTTCGGCCGGTTGCGCGGTGCTGGTGACCAGCCGGCTGCGGCTGGACGGCCTGTTCGCCGACGGGGCGCGGTTCGTCGACGTGGCCCCGTTGCCGCGGGACGACGCGGTCGCGTTGCTGGCCCGGACGGTGGGCCGCCGCCGGGCGGAGGCCGAGCCGTCCGCACTCGCGGAGCTGGCCGGCCAGTGCGGCCGGTTCCCGATCACGCTGCGGGTGGCGGCGGCGCGGCTGGCCGCCCGTCCGCGCTGGCCGGTTTCCCGGGTGGTCGCGCAGCTGCGGGACGAGCGGTCGCGGCCGCTGACGTTGTCGCGGCTCTCGGAGGCGGACGACTCGGTGACGGCCGCCTTCGACTGGTCCTACCGGGAGCTGCCCGAGCCCGTGGCGCGCCTGTACCGGTTGACGGCCGAGCTCCCGGTCGCGGAGTTCGGCACGAAGCTGGCGGCCGCGGTCACCGGGGTACCGGAGCGCGAGGCGGCCGAGGCGCTGGAGGTGCTGGTCGACCGCAGCCTGCTGGCGGCGGCCGACCTCGACCGCCACCGCTTCCACGACCTGGTCCGGCTGCACGCGCGGGCCCAGCGCGACGACGGGCGGTTCGAGGTCGTCCCGCGCGCGGCCGGCTGGTACCTGGGGGAGATGACGCGCGCGAACCTGGTGGTGATCCCGCTGCGCCGGCGGTTGAGCCCGGTCGCCGGACAGCTGCGCGACGAGCCGGCGTCGTTCGCCACCGACGGCGAGGCGCTCGACTGGCTGGCCGGCGAACTGCCCAACGTGCTGTCGCTGCTGGACGAGGCGGTGGACGAGCGGCACGACGAACTCGCGTGGCAGCTGTGCGAGGCGTTGTGGGAACTGTTGTTGTACCGCAAGCACTATCCGGAGTGGCTGCGCTCGCACGAGCTGGGGATCGCGGCGGCCCGGCGCTGCCGGAACCGGCCGGCGGAGGCGCGGCTGCGCTCCCAGCTCGGGCGGGCGTACCTGGATCTGGGGCAGTTGCCGGAGGCGGAACGGGAGTCCCGCTGGGCGGCCGAGCCGGCGCGCGAGGCGCAGGACCGGCGCAACGAGTCCGCGGCGCTGGAACAGCTCGGCACGGTCCTGCAGCGCCGCGGGGACGTCGGCGCCGCGGCCCCGCCGGACCGGCGAGGCGGGACGTGAGACGAGCGCGACGCGGAAGCCGGCGACGGCCGGGGAGGCGAGCGCCGGCACGGCGGAATCACCGGAGCGGCGAGGTGAGGCGTGAGACGACCTCTTCGTGGAAGCCGGCGACGCCCGGGTAGGCGAGCGCCGGCAGGGGCACGGCGGAATCGCCGAGCACGCAAGGACGTCGGTGGGATTCGGGCGGGTCACGCGCCCGGGAGGCGAACCCAGGCGCGTGCCGCGGCTACTCCTGCCCGGTGAGCAGGTTGATCAGGCTCTGGGGTGTCTTGTCGCCGAAGCAGAGTTCGAAATCGCGGGTGGCCTCGGTGACTCCCTCCGCGCTTCGGGCGAACAGTGCGGCCTCGTACTCCGCGAGCGCGGCTTCGGTGTCGCCGGGGTGGGCGGCGAGGGCCTGGCCCAGCTCCGCGCCGTCGTCCATGGCCGAGTTGGCGCCTTCGCCGTTCGGGACCGAGAGGTGGGCGGCGTCGCCGAGGAGCGTCACTCCCGGCCGCCGCTCCCAGCGGTGGCCGACCGGCAGGGCGTGGATGGGGCGCAGGACCGGCGCGGTCTCGCCGTCGGTGATCAGCGCCGTCAGCTCCGGGGCCCACCCGCCGAACTCCTGCGCGATCCGCGCGGTGGCCGCGGCGGAATCGGTGAAGTCGATGGCGGCGAACCAGTCCTGCGGCTGGGACAGCACCACGTAGGTGTGGAGGTTCCCGCCGCTTTCCCGGTGCGCCATGATCCCCTTGCCCGGCTCGAGCGCGTACAGGGCCCCGCCGCCGACGGCCTTCGCGGCGGCCGGGTGGCGCGTGTCGGCGTCGAAGAGGTACGTCTCGACGAACGAGGTGCCGACGTATTCGGGCACCGCGGCGGAAACCAGCGGCCGGACGCGGGACCACGCGCCGTCCGCCCCGGCCAGGAGGCTCGTGCCGGCCGTGGTGCCGTCGGCGAAGGTCAGCTCGTGGCGGCCGTCGCCGAGCTCGCGGACGCCGGTGACCTTGTGGCCCCACCGGACGGTGCCGGCCGGGAGCGCCTCGAGCAGGATGCGGCGCAGCTCGCCGCGCTGCACCTCGGGACGGACGCCCGTGCCGTCGTCGGGTTGGTCGAGCAGGACGGTCCCGTCCCGGTCGAGGATCCGCGTGGCCTCGCGGCCTTCCAGGATGAGCTCGCGGAACTCGTCCAGCAGGCCGGCCGCCTCGAGGGCCCGCCGGCCGTTGTGGTCGTGGATGTCGAGCATCCCGCCCTGCGTGCGCGCCGCCGGCGAGGGCTCGGCCTCGTAGACCGTGGCCGGGATGCCGTGGACGTGCAGGACGCGGGCGAGCGTGAGGCCGCCGAGGCCGGCGCCGACGATCGTGACGGGGGTGGGCATGGGTGGCTCCTTCGGGCCGGAGGCCGGTGAGCCTCTCTGGAATGTCGTTCCAATATTGGAACGGCGTTCCAGATGTGTCAAGATGGGGCATGGCAACGCGGACGCACCGGGCACACCGGCGCGCAGAGGCGCTCTCCCGCGAGCGCATCGTCGAGGCCGCCGTCGAGCTGCTCGACGCGGACGGCGAGGGCGGGCTGACGTTCCGGGCGCTGAGCCGGCGCCTGACCACCGGGCCCGGGGCGATCTACTGGCACGTGGCGAACAAGGACGAGCTGCTCGGCGCGGCGACCGACGCCGTCGTGGCCGCCGCGCTGGCCGCCGAGCCCGCCGGCCCGCCCGGCTCGCCGCAGGAGGAGATCCGCGCCGCCGCGCTCGGCCTGTTCGCCGCGATCGAGGACCACCCGTGGCTCGCCACGCAGCTGTCGACGCAGTTCTCCCGCAGCCCGTGGGGCTCGGTGACCCCCCGGATCTTCGAAGCCATCGGCCGTCGGGTCCGCGCGCTGGGGGCGCCCGAGGACAGCTGGTTCACGGCGACGTCGGCGCTGGTGCACTACATCCTCGGCGCCGCCGGCCAGAACGCCGCGAACGCCCGCGTCCCCGAGGCCGGCGCGCGCCGCGCCGAGTTCCTGGGCGCGGTGTCGAAGGCGTGGGAGGAGCTCGACCCCGGCGAGTACCCGTTCATCCGGGCGGTCACGGACCAGCTGCGCGAGCACGACGACCGGGAGCAGTTCCTCGCGGGGATCGATCTCGTCCTCTCCGGCATCGCCGCGCTGCCCTCGGACCGCGAATAAGGACCGCCGCCGTATTCTGCCGGTGCGACGAGTTTCCGAGGAGCGTCCGTGCGTCACGCCACCTGGTCCACTTCGGACGTCCCACCGGGACAGGCCGCCGGTTACTGGCGCGACCTGGTGTGCGCCACCTTCGTGCGGGTCCGGGTGGAGCCCCTTGCCGACGAGGGGTTCGCGGGCACCGTGAGCCACCGCGACCTGGGCCCGCTGGGCGTTTCCCGGCTGCGGGCCGACGCGCAGAAAGTGCGCCGGGACCCCGCGTTGATCACCGCCGGCGACGAGTACGTGCTCGCCAACATCCAGCTCGACGGGCACGGCTTGGTGACCCAGCACGGCCGGACCGGCGTCCTCGCGCCCGGTTCACTGGTGTTCGTCGACAGCACCGAGCCCTACGCGATGGAGTTCGCCGGCCCCTTCGCGCAGCTGGTCGTCCGGGTCCCGCAAACCCAGCTGCCACGCCGCGACCTGAGCGTGGCGACCGCGGTGGCACTACCGGGCGCGGGCCCGGCCGGGGTCGTCACGGACTTCCTCGCCGGGCTCGCGCGGCTCGACCCCGCGGACGCCCGCGGGCTCGCGCTCCACGCCGTGGCGCTGATCGACACCGCGCTCGGCTGGGCCGCCCGTCCTGCGTCCGCCGGCGACGGCGGGCTCGCCTTCGTGCGCGAACGGATCCAGCGGTTCCTGCGGCGGAACTTCACCGATCCCACGCTGGACGCCGGCGCCGTGGCGGCCGCGTGCGGGATCTCCCGGCGCACGCTGTTCCGGGCACTGGCCGGCGGTGAGTCGTTCGGCGGCCAGCTGCGCCGGCTGCGCGTCGCCCGCGCCCAGGAGCTGGTGCGGGCCAAGCCGTCCTGGCCACTCGAGCTGGTGGCGGGGGAGTGCGGGTTCGGCGGCGCGGTCCAGCTGCACCGCGCGTTCAAGGCGCTCACCGGCACCACGCCCGGGGACTACCGCGATGGCACTCGCCGTCAGGAAGCCGGGCACTGATCGTCGGTCCGGGACGGCCGCGGCCGGGGACGCTCGGTGCCATGTCCGAAAACCCCGCCTTCGACGGCCGGCTGCTGATCGGCGCCGCCGGCTCGGCCGCCGTCGCCCTGCTGCCCGTGTTCGTTTCCGCGCTGCGCGCTTCCTTCACCGGAACGGTGTCGGTGCTCATGACCCCCACCGCGACGAGGTTCGTCCCCGCGTCGACGATCGCGCTGTTCGCCGACCGGGTCGTCACCGGCGACGACCCGGCGACCTGGGCGCGGGCGAACCACCAGAGCCTGGCGGCGGAGAACGACCTGCTGGTGGTCCTCCCGGCGACCGCGAACCTGCTCTCGGCCGCCGCTTCCGGTGCCGCGCCCCACCTGCTCGGCGCGGCGATCCTGGCCACCACCGGGCCGGTGGTGTTCTTCCCGGTCATGTCCGCCGAAATGTGGGCGAACCGGGCGGTGCGGCGCAACGTCGCACGGCTGCGCGAGGACGGCCACGTCGTCGTCGACCCGGCGACGGCTCCCCGCTACGACGTGGCCGCCGGCGGGTTCGTGGAGAGCCCGGCGCCGCCCGCACCACCCCGGTTCGTCGAGCTCGTGCGGGAGCACCTCACCCGGTGAACAGCGTCCAGTTCTCCGCCAGGGCGAACCCCATCTGCTCGTAGAGCGGCACGCCCAGCGGGCTGGCGTGCAGGAACGCCGTCCGCGCGCCCAGGGCGTACCCGTCCCGGAGCACGGCCGCCGTCGCGGCGCGGCCGTAGCCGCGGCGGCGGTGCTGCGGCGGCACGCCGATGTTGAACACCCCGACCATGTCGTCCACCATGACGCCGAAGGACGTCGCGACGGCGACGTCGTCGAGCTCGGCGACGTAGGCCCGCATGGTCGGGTGGTCCAGCACGGACGGCCGCGCGAAGACGGCGAACAGCGCGTCCGGCCCTTCGTACCCCGCGGCCATCGTGGTCCGGTAAAGGTCACTGTCCACACTGGAGACGTGCCGCACCTTGAGCCCGCCGGCCTCGGTGCCGCGGGCGTCGCTCGCGTCGAGGTCCTTCAGCATGAAGGGCAGGAGCATCCGCCGGCCCAGGCCGTGGGCCGCCGCGGTGGCGACGATCCGCTCGTCCACCGCTTCGCCGCGGACCTGCACGCTCCACGCGACGGACGCCAGCCGCGGCGACCCGGCGAACTCGGCGACCTCGCCGGGGGCCGGCTCACCGGCGACGCTGACGACCCCGTTCAGCAACGGCATCGGCGCCCCGCTGACGAGCTCGGCGGTGCCGGCGGTGCCTTCCCGGAAGAACCCACCCGGCTGGGTTTCGGCGAACAGCGCCATGGAGCGGATCCAGGCCCGCGCGGCCCGGTCGGTTCGTTGGTCGGTCATGCGGCGATTCTGCAGGGGCGACATCGACGTCCCGCAGACGAACCGCATCCGGCGTGAGCCCGGTCACCGGGCACCTGGGGCACGCGTTTCCCTGCGGCAACTTCGCCCTCGACTTCGCGGGCACGCCCGCGCCCGGGCCCGGCTCCTCGGCCCTGTGCCCTTGCCTACCTCGACATCGCCTGGTTCGCGGCGCGGGTGGTGCGCGGTGCCCACCCGCGGAGACAAGCTGAAGCCGCCGCGCTCGGGTGTCACAAGAGCGGCGCCGCCGGTGTCTGGTGGGCGTTCCGATCCCGACACGAGTGAGGACAAGCCATGGAATCCCGCATCGACCTGTTCGCCACCGAGACCGGCGCCCGGCTCGGCAAGCGGTTCGCCGGCCTCGGGCAGGTGATCGAGCGGTCGCCGCTGCCGAAGAGCACCCAGGAGCTGGTCAGCCTGCGGGCCAGCCAGATCAACGGGTGCGGCTGGTGCCTGGACATGCACACCAAGGAGGCCGCGGCCGCCGGGGAGACGGCCGTCCGGCTGCACCTCGTCGCCGCGTGGCGGGAGTCGACCGTGTTCACCGAGGCCGAGCGGGCCGCGCTCGCGCTGGCCGAGGAGGGCACCCGGCTCGCGGACGTCCACGACGGCGTCTCCGACGCGACCTGGGCCCGGGTGCGCGAGCACTACGACGACGAGCAGGTCGCCGCCCTCGTCGCGCTGGTCGCCCTGATCAACGCGGCCAACCGGCTCGCCGTGATCGTGCACCAGAAGGGGGGTTCCTACGAGCCCGGGATGTTCGCCGAACTCGCCTGAGCACCGGGAAAGGCGCCCCCGTCGAGGGGCGCCTTTCCGGCCGGGGTCAGACCGGCCGGCGGTTCAGCAGCGCGGCGAGGATCGTGCCGAGCACCACCACCGGGGTGATCCAGAGGAAGGCGCCGCCGATGTTCCCGGCCACGTCGTCGCCGAGCAGGCTGCCGAAGACGGCGACCCCGAACGCGGCCCCGATCGAGCGGGCGAAGGTGACGACCGCGCTCGCGGCCCCGATGTCCGCGGCCGGGACCGCGTTCTGCGCCGCCGTCAGCGCCACCATCGGGACCATGCCGATGCCGACGCCGGCCACGAGGAAGTACGCGATCAGGGCGAGCTGCGCCGTCCCGGGCGCCAGCGTGCTCAGCAGCAGGAGCCCGGCGACGTTCAGCGCCATGCCGGTCACCAGGATCACCCGCAGGCGCGCCGGGTTCGCGACCCACCGCCCGGCGAACGACTGGCTGACCACCAGCCCGAGCACCAGCGGCAGCATGTGGACCCCGGAGAGCGTGGCCGACACGCCGTCGACGACCTGGAGGTACGTCGGCAGGTACACCAGGACGCTGAACATCGCGACGTTGGCGACGAACCCGATGAGCGACGCGAGCACGACCGTGCGCGAGGCGAACATCGACAGCGGCAGCACCGGGGCCGCGGCGCGGCGCTCGACCGGGATCACCAGTCCGATGAGGACGATCGCGACGGCCGCGAGCGCCAGGGTGCCCGGGGACGTCCAGCCCCACCGCGGCCCGAACGACGTGATCAGGACCAGCGCGGTGGCCGCGCCGGCCAGGAGCAGCGCGCCGGGGTAGTCGATGCGGGCGGCCGGCTTCCGGGCCGCGGCGGGCAGCGCCCGTGCGGCGAGGACCAGTGCCACCAGCCCGACGGGCACGTTGATCAGGAACGCCCACCGCCACGAGAGCTGGTCGGTGAACAGCCCGCCCAGCAGCGGGCCGGCGATGCTCGCGACGCCGTACACCGAGCCGAACCGGCCCTGGTAGCGGCCGCGCTCGGCGGGTTCGACGATGTCGCCGACGAGCGCGAACGCACACACGATCATCCCACCGCCGGCCAGGCCCTGCAGGACGCGGGCGGCGATCAGCTGGGGCAGGTCCTGGGCCAGGCCGCACAGGGCGGAGGCGACCAGGAACGCGGTCGTGGCGACGAGGTACAGGCGCTTGCGCCCGAGCATGTCGCCGAGCTTGCCCCACAGCGGCGTGGCGGCGGTCGAGGCGAGCAGGTAGGAGGCGGTGATCCAGGCGATGTCGCGGAACCCGCCGAGGTCGGCGGCGATCCTGGGCAGGGCGGTGGCGACGATGGTCTGGTCCAGCGCGGCCAGCAGGACGGCGAGGACCAGGGCCGCCATCGCCGGGCGCACGGCGGGGCCGACGGGTCTGGCGGGGGTGTCGAGAGTCATCGGTCTTTCTTTTCCGGAACGGTGATGGTCTTGTATTCGGTGTAGCCGCCGAGCCCGGCGGCGCCGTATTCGCGCCCGAGGCCGCTGGCCTTGAACCCGCCGAACGGGCCGTCGAAGCCGATCGGCGCGCCGTTGACGGTGACGGTGCCGGTGCGCACCCGGCGGGCGACGTCCAGCGCGTGCGCCGGGTCGGCCGACCAGACGCCGCCGGACAGGCCGTACTCGGAGTCGTTGGCGATGCGGACGGCGTCGTCCTCGTCGTCGTAGGCGATGACGACCAGGACCGGGCCGAAGATCTCCTCCTGCGCGATCCGCATCGAGTTGTCGACATCGGCGAACACCGTCGGGGTGACGTAGTTGCCCTTTTCCAGCCCCGCCGGGACTTCCGGGCCACCGGTGACGAGCCGCGCGCCCTCTTCGATGCCGATGCGGACGTAGTCGAGGACCCGCTGCTGCTGGTCCCGGCGGATCATCGGGCCGATGAAGGTCGCGTTGTCGGCCGGGTCGCCGACCCCCAGGGACTCGACCAGGTCCTTCAGCCCGGCGACCACCTCTTCGTAGCGGCTGCGCGGCGCGAGGATGCGGGTCTGCGCGATGCACGATTCGGCGTTGTTGAGCAGGGAACCGAACTTGAGGCCCTGGACCGCCGCGTCGAGGTCGGCGTCGGGCAGGATGATCGCGGCCGACTTGCCGCCGAGCTCGAGGCTGACCCGCTTGAGCTGTTCCCCGGCCAGCGACGCGATGCGGCGCCCGGCGCGGGTGGACCCGGTGAAGGCGATCTTGTCGACGTCCGGGTGCTTGACGAGGTACTCGCTGGTCTCGCGGTCGGCGGGCAGGACGTTGATGACGCCCTCGGGCAGCCCGGTTTCCGCCAGCAGCTCCGCGAGGAGGTTCATGCTCAGCGTGTTCTCGGGCGAGACCTTGAGGACGACGGCGTTGCCCGCGAGCAGCGCCGGGACGATCTTGGCGAACGCCGACGAGAACGGCGAGTTCCACGGGATGATCGCGGCGACCACGCCGACGGCCTCCCGGCGCACGACCGACCGGAACGGCGCGGCGGGGTCCGACGGTTCGAGGGTCTTCTCCCAGTCGAACTCCTCGGCCGCCTTCAGGTAGGCGTTGGCCTGCCGGGTCAACCCGGGCTGGCCGGCCTTGGTGAACCACAGCGCCGAGCCGTTCTCCGCGGAGATGAGCGCCGCGATCTCGTCCGCGCGCTTCTCGCGCAGGGCGGCCAGCCGGCGGAGGACCGCGATCCGCTCCGCGGGCGGGGTGTGCGGCCACGGGCCTTCGTCGAAGGCCTTCCGGGCGGCCGCGACGGCGCGGTCGACGTCGGCGGGCAGTGCCTGCGCGGCGCGGCCGATGACCGTGTTGTCGTGCGGGGAAACGATGTCCAGCAGCTCGGTGCCGCTCGGCGTGGTCCACGCGCCGCCGATGAAGAGCTGGGTGTGAGTGCGCACTGCCTACCTCCTGGTCGCTTGGTTCTGTCTCATCAATGTAGCACTTGATGACTGGAAGGAGCGCATCTGTGAGGCGCTGCACAAGAGGCGCACCGGTGACGTACACGCACTGCGTCACCCGACGCTCGCGGGCGCGGTCCGGCCAGGCCTACGTTCGCCGGTATGGACCGCCGGGCGCCCGTGGACGGACAGTGCCGGTTCACCGTCCTCGGACCGCCGGGACTCGCCTGCGGTACCGGGGAACCGGACCTGGGCGCGCCGCAGCAGCAGGCCGTGCTGATGGTGCTGCTGGCCCACCGCGGCCGGTTCGTGCGGATCGGCGAGCTGATCGACGGCCTGTGGGGCGAGCGCGCGCCGGCCACCGGGGAAGCCGTCGTCCGCACCTACATCTCCCGCCTGCGCCGCGTGCTCTCCGAACACGGCCTCGGCTCGGCGATCCGGTCCCGGTCCGGCGGGTACCTGCTCGACCCGGCGCTGTTCGCGCTCGACGCCGCCGACTTCACCCGGCTGGTCGAAGCCGCCCGGCAGGAACGCGCGGGCGGGAACGTGCCGGCCGCCGCCAAGCACCTGGAGGAGGCCCTCGGCCTCTGGACGGGCACCGCGTTGGCCGGGGTGCCGGGCGAGGCCGCCGAACGCGAACGCGCCCGCCTGGAACGGCTGAAGCTGATCGCCACCCAGGAACTGTTCCGGCTGCGCCTCGAGCTGGGACGGCACGCCGAGGTGGCGGCCGAGGTCCCGCTGCTCATCGAGCTGAACCGGTTCGAGGAGCCGTTGTACGAGATCCACCTCCTTGCCCTGCACCGCAGCGGCAGGCGGGCCGAGGCGCTGGAGGCCTACCGCACGGTCTACGACCTGTTCGGCCAGGAGCTGGGGGTGAGTCCCGGGCCGCGGCTGCGCGAGATCCACGAGCAGATCCTGCGGGCCGGCACCGAGGACGACCCGGGTCCCGAGCCGCGGACGCCGGTGGCCCGCCCGGCTCCGGAGCGAGGCCTCGAGCCGCCGTTCGTCGGCCGGGACGTCGAGCGCGCCGCCTTCGGCGCCCTGCTGCGGCGCCGTCCCGGCGAAGGACTCGAAGTCCTCTTCGTGTGCGGAGCCGCCGGAATCGGCAAGTCGACGTTGCTGGGCCGGTTCGCCGGCGACGCCACGGCCGCCGGGCGGACGGTGTGGCACCTGCGCGGGCTGCCGACCGCCCGGCTGCGGGAGCGCCTCGACCGGCTCGCCGGGGACGGGCCCGCCGGCCCGGTCGTCCTCGTCGACGAGTTCGAGCGGCACGGCGAACTCGAGCCGTGGCTGCGCGAGGACCTCCTCCGGCGGCTGCCGGGCGACGCGGTCGTCGTCGTGGCCGGCCGGCGCGGCCCGGGCGTCGCCTGGCTCACGGACCCGGCGTGGTCCGGGGCGATGGTGGTCCGGCGGCTGGAGGCGCTCAGCGCCCTGGAGTCCGCGGTGCTGGTCGAAGCCCGCGGGGTGGATCCCGCCTTCGGTGCGTCCATAGTGGACTTCGCGGCGGGCCACCCGCTCGTCCTCGCGCTGGCCGCGGAGGTCGGCCGCGGCATGGCGGCCACCGGGCAGCCGTCACGGCGCGAGGCCGTGCGGTACGTCGTCGACACCGTCCTGGACCTGCTGGTCGGCGACGTCCCGACGCCCCGGCACCGGTGGGCGCTCCACGTGTGCGCGCACGCCCGCTACACCACCGAAGACCTCCTGCGCGCCGCGATCCCGGAGGGCGATGCCGCCGAGCTGTTCGACTGGCTGCGCGCGCAGCCGTACGTCGAGACGCCGGGGCACGGCTTGGACGTCAACGGTGTGCTGCGGGAGGCCCTCGACGCGCACCTGCGGTGGCGGGACCCGGTCGGTTACGAGCGGATGCACCGGCGGATCCGCCACTACGCGCTGAACACCCTGCTGCGCGACGCCACCGAGCCGCGGGCGGGCGTGGCGGTCATGCGGACCGTCAGCCACCTGCGCCGCGGCGGCGGGGTGGTGGCCCGCTACGTCTCGATGGTCGGCGACGAGGACGTGCGGGCGGCCGGCGTGACCCCGGCCGACCACGACGAGCTCGTCACCCTGGCCCGCGAAACCCACGGTGAGTTCACCGCCGCGTCCGTCCGGTTCTGGCTGGACCGCCGGCCCGAGGCGTTCACCGTGCTGCGGTGCCGCCGGAGCAACCGGTTGCGCGCCTTCATGAGCTGGCTGACCCTCCGCGCCCCGTCGCGGGAGGAGCTGGACGGCGACCCGGTCGTCGCCGACGTCTGGGCGGACGCGACCCGCCGGACGGCCCGGCCGCCCGGCGCGCACGTCGCCGTCGCGCGGCACCTGATCTGCCCGGCCCACGAGACCAAGCCGAACCCCGTCACCGACGTGTTCCTGGCCCGGATGATGCGCTGCTGGCTGCACGAACCGGACCTGGCGGCTTCGTACCTGGTCGTCGCGAACCGGCAGCAGTGGGCGCCGCTGATGGACTACCTGGGCCACTTCGAGCCGGCGTGCTCCGGCGCGAACTACCCGTACGCCGTCTTCGGGCACGACTGGCTCGCCGATCCGCCGTCGCGGTGGCAGGACCACCACCTGGACGAGGAGCTGTGGGCCCAGCGCCTGGCCCTGTTCAGCCGAACGTGAAGGAATAGGCCCGCACGCCCGGGCTGACCGTCAACGTCAGCTCGCCGCGTCCGGAGTGACCGTCCAGCACCGTGTACAGCGTCGGCGGGCCCGAAACCGGGATGGTCTTCGTGCCGTCCACGGTCACCGTGCCGGTGCCGCCGAGTACCCAGTGGACGGACGTGGCGTGGAAGTCGAGCCGCAGCCGGGCGTCCGGGCCCGCGGTCAGGTACTCGCCGTCCGAGGTCCACGTGCCGTCGAGGGCGAACGTGTCGGCGTCGAGGGCGGCCGGGAAGGTGTAGTCCCGGGTCTGGCCGGCCGCGACCCGGCCGCCGCTCGTGGCCAGGGGAGCGTGTTCGGCCCCGAGGTAGGTTTCCGGGGTCAGCGAAGCACCCGGGGTCGTGTCGGGGACGTCGGTGGCGTGGGGGAGCCGGGGTGTTCCGGCATCGGTGAGCGCGGTGCGGATCTGCTGTTCGAAGTCCGCGTAGCCACCTTCGCCGAAGCTGGTCCGCCGGACCTGGCCGGTCGCGTCGATCAGGTAGGCGGCGGGCCAGTAGTGGTTGCCGTAGGCGTTCCAGGTCGCGTAGTCGTTGTCGACGGCGACCGGGTAAACCACGCCGAGAGCCTTGGCCTGGTCGGCGACGTTGCCCGGGTCGTGCTCGAACGCGAACTCCGGGGTGTGCACGCCGACCACCTCGAGGCCGGCGTCGCGGTAGGTGCGGTACCACTGCTCGAGGTGGGGCAGCGCCCGTTGGCAGTTGATGCAGCTGTAGGTCCAGAAGCTGACGACGACGACCTTGCCGCGCAACGCCCGCAGCGACACCGGTTGCCCGCCGGGGGTGTTGAGCCAGGTGCTGACGCCGGTGAACTCCGGGGCGTGGGTGAGCTGGTCGAGCTGGCCGGTGCCGACGGCCCGCTGCGCGGCGGCGGTGTAGTCCGGCACGGTGCGCTGCAGCGGGGCGGCGAGGTCGAACGCGGTGACGGCGGCGACCGCCACCAGGGCGGCGCCGGTCGTGACGCGCAGGCTCCGCGCGTGCGTCCGCAGGAACCGCGCGCGGCGGGCCAGCGCGCCACCCGAGGCGGCCAGCACGAGCAGCGGGATGCCCGTGCCCACCCCGAAAGCCGCGGTCAGCAGCAGGCTGCCGAACCCGACCCGGTGCGTCGCCCCGACCACGGCGATGGTGGCCAGGACCGGACCCGCGCACGGCACGTACACCAGCCCCAGCGCCAGCCCCGTGACGAAGCCGCCGCGGCCGGGAGCGGCGGCCCGGCCGCGGAGCCGGGCGAACGGCCGTTCCAGCAGCTCGCCCGCGCGCGGCACGAGCAGCCCGATGCCCAGCAGGACCAGCGCCGCGATGCCCGCGTTCCGCAGGAGCCCGGCGGGCAGATCCAGTGCGTCCAGGACGAGCGAACCGAACAGCGTGGCGAGGCTGAAGCTCGTCACCAGGCCGCCGACGACACCCCAGGGGCGGCGCGCGCCCGCCGTCAGCACGACGGGCAGGACCGGCAGCACGCACGGCGAGACGCTGGTGACGATCCCGGCGAGCAGGCCGGCGAGGAGCAGGGTGGGCATGCGATCGACCGTATCCGCGGGGACGACTCCCTTGGAGGACAAGGAAGGAGCGGTAAGGGTCTCGTCATGGATTCCGCCTGTCGGCGAGATGTATAGGTCCGGCGCGTAGTTTCCGCGATGCAGGCGCGGGGGTTTCCTGTCCATTGAGGACTTCGGTGCGTCCGTGAGCGTGCGGACCGAGCCGGACACCGCGGGCCTCGTGGCCGGGCGTGGCGCCGCTGAGGGCGGCGCGGGCGAGAACCCGCGGCAGCGCCTGGTGCCGGTCTCCGCGCCGGTCGCAGCCGGCCCGGGCCGTGGCCCGCGGGGTGGTCGCGATCCTGCCGCACGCGACGTCGGCGCCGGAGGTGGCCGTCCGCGGGCGGTCGTGGCCGCCGCGAACCACGGGCGGGCTGACGCCGCGCGAGCTCGACGTGCTGCGGCTGCTCGCCGACGGCCACGACACGGGAGCCGTCGCCGCCCGGCTCGGCTTCTCGGAACGGATGATCAAGAAGATCGTCCAGGGCGTCACCCGGCGCCTGCGGCTGCGCAACCGGACCCACCCGTCTCCTGCGCCCTGCGCGCGGGCGCCCGCTAACTGACACACGATTGAGTCAATACCTGTCGTCGTCGTCACAACAAGTCGAATAGGGTGGCATTATCTGCTGTAATTGCCACATTGAAGACGCACTTAGACGACGGGAGTCGAGCGATGAACAGGACCTGGTTGATCACCGGAGCGGCGCGGGGCTTCGGACGCAGCCTCACCGAGGCCGTCCTGACGGCGGGTGACTCGGTCCTCGCCACCGCGCGGCGGCCCGAGCAGCTCGACGACCTGGTGGCGAAGTACGGCGCGCGGATCCGCCCGTTCGCCCTCGACGTCACCGACGCCGGTGCGGCGGTCCAGGCGGTGCGGGAGGCCGCGGAAACCTTCGGCCGCCTCGACGTGGTCGTCAACAACGCCGGCTACGCGAACAGCGCGCCGATCGAGGAGATGGCCGAGGACGACTTCCGCGCCCAGATCGAGACCAACCTCTTCGGCGTCGTGAACGTGACGCGCGCCGCGCTGCCCGTCTTCCGCGCCCAGCGTTCCGGGACCTTCGTGCAGTTCTCCTCCATCGGCGGCCGGGTCGGCGGCACCCCCGGGATGGGCGCCTACCAGACCGCGAAGTTCGCGGTCGAAGGCTTCTCCGAGGTTCTCGCGAGCGAGGTCGCCCCCTTCGGCGTGAAGGTGATCATCGTCGAGCCCGGGGCCTTCCGGACCGACTGGCAGGGCTCGTCGATGACCCGGCACGCCGTCGGAGCCGACTACGAGGAGACGGTCGGCGCCATCCACCGCTACCGGGACGAGCACGACGGCAAGCAGCCGGGTGACCCGGTCCGCGGCGCGCAGGCCGTCGTCGACGTGGTCGGCGCGGACAACCCGCCCCGGCGGCTCATCCTCGGCGGCGACGCCGTCGTGGCCGCCCTGAAGGCCGGCGAAGAACGAGCGGCGGAGACCGAGCGGTGGGCCGGGGTGAGCCGCTCGGCGGACTTCCCGGCCGACGCGCGGTGAGCTCCACTGTGGACTGCCGGCCGCCTCGGCGGCGTGGCGGTTGACGATCCGAACGCGACACCGAAGGGTATGTTGAGGACGTGAGAGCCGACGCCGCGCGCAACCTCGAACTCCTGCTGACGACGGGCGCCCGCATGCTCGCCGAAGACCCGGCCACGAGCATCGCGGCGATCGCCGCGGAGGCGGGCGTCGACCGCCGCACGGTGTACCGGCGGTTCACCGGCCGGGAAGAGCTGCTGGCGGCGGTGTACCAGGCCCGGCTGGACGCGATCGAGGCGGCGATCGAGGCGGCCCGGCTGCGGGAGGCGCCGGTGCCGGTGGCGCTGCACCGGTACGTCGAGGGGATCGTCGGGGTGAACCGCACGTGGCCGACCGAGGTCAGCCGGATGCGCTCGGACCCGGAGATCTGGGCGCGGCGCCTGCGCGCGGTCGACGAGGTGGAGCTGTTCCTCCAGCGGGCCACCGACGAAGGGTTCCTCCGGCCGGGGCTGCCCGCCCGCTGGCCGAGCAACGTGCTGGGGCAGCTGGTGCACCTCTCCTCGCGGGAATTGCCCGAACTGAGCGACGCGCAGGCCGCGGACGTCATCGTCGACACGTTCCTGCGCGCCTTCGGAGCCGGCCGGTAAGCACGGGCCGGCATCGCGAGGCCCGTTAGGACAGTCCCGTGCACCGACTCGGCAGCCGGACCGCGGGTCGACTGTGGAATTCCCCTCCGGACGAACGGATCACTGCCGAAGTCGTTGCTGTGAAGGTGATCCGCTCACCCCCGCGGCCCGTCGACGACGACGGCCCGGGCGGACTGGTTCGCGCCAGGAATGGCCGCTCAACCAGCGGATCACCCGGAAGCGTGCTAATTGGTCATTATGAGTGAATCAGCGAACCACCCGAACTATCCCCATTCCGCGACGTCCGACCAGCCGGTGGCGGCCGCGCGTCCCGGCACCATCGAAGGCGCTTTCTGGGCGTTCATCGCCTCGACGGTCATCGGTCTGGTCGGCGGGCTGATGATCTTCGGCAACCGCGACACGATCGCCGGCGCCGCGCGCACGTCGAACAGAGAGCGCGGCGGCAACCTCACCGACGCGCAGATCGACCAGGCGGTCAACTTCACGATGATCACCGCCGTCGTCATCGCGGTGATCATCGCCGCGCTGTACCTCCTGTTCGCCTTCAAGCTGCGCGCCGGCCGGAACTGGGCGCGCATCGTGCTCACGGTGCTCACCGCCCTGCAGCTGGTCTCCCTGCTGACCGGGGAAAGCACGATCGTCAGTTACGTCTCCGGGCTCGCGGCCGTCGCCGGCGTCGTGCTGTCGTTCATGGCCCCGTCGAACGCCTACATCGCGGCGGCCAAGGCACGCCCGTAGTCCCGGCGGCGGTTGACACGCGGCTCCCGTCATTCATACATTCGATGTCTGTTTGTATGAATGACGGGAGTTGATCCGCATGCGGCTCGGCAAGACCGCCGTCGTCCTCGGGGGCAGCGCCGCCGGCCTGTGCTCGGCCGGGGCGCTCGCCCCGCACTTCGACCGGGTCCTGGTACTGGAACGCGACGAGCTCCCGGCCGAGGCCGAGCACCGCCGCGGGGTGCCGCAGAGCAAGCACCCGCACTTCCTGCTGAACTCGGGCCGTCGCGCGATCGGCGCCCTGTTCGCGGGCTTCGAAGACGACCTCATCGCCGCGGGCGGGCTGCACCTGATGCCGTCCCTGGACGCCGCCTACCTCGACGGCGAAGGCTGGTCGGCGCGCAAGCGCGGTTCGATGACGATGGTCTACAGCTCGCGGATCCTCATCGAGCGGGTGCTGCGCGACAAGGTGCGGGCCCTGGCCAACGTGACCATCCGCGAAGGCGTTGCGGTGACGGGGCTGACGGCGCGGGGCGGCGGCACCCGCGGCGGGCGGATCACCGGGGTCGGCTTCACCACGGCCGAGGGCGAGGAGCACGTCGACGCGGACTTCGTGGTGGACGCGCTGGGCCGCGGTTCGCCGGTCGGGAGCTGGCTGGCGGCGGCGGGCTGGCCCGAGCCCGAAGTGCGGACGCTCGACGCCAAGGTCACCTACACCTCGCGCTGGTACGACCTGCCCGCGCCGGCGGAGCGCCCCGCGTCCTGGTGGTGGCGGCACCTGGTGATCATGCCGACCCCGGACAAGGGCGAGCACCCCGCCGAGCACGAGTTCCTGGTGAACTTCTTCCCGATCGAGGGCGACCGCGTCATCGCCTGCATGGGGTCGTGGGGGCTCGAGATGCCCCGCACGACCGACGCGTTCGTCGAGACGGCGCGCCGGGTGCGGACGCCGCTGTTCGCGGCCGCGATGGACCGGTGCGCCCCGACGTCCGAGGTGCACCTGACCCGGTCGACCGGCAACAAGTGGCGACGCTACGACCGCCTGCGCCCGCTGCCGCAGGGGCTGGTGTTCGTCGGCGACTCGATCTGCGCGTTCAACCCGTTCTACGCCCAGGGCATCAGCTCCGCGGCGGCTTCGGCCCTGCTGCTGCGCGAGCACCTCGACCGCGCCCGGGCGCTCGACGCGAACTTCTCCGCCCGGTTCTTTGCCGGGCAGCGGAAACTCCTCGGCGTGCCGTGGCGCCTGGCGATGGCCAGGGACCAGGGCTACGCGTGCGCGACAGGCACCGAGAAGCCGCCGGAGTGGCGGCGCCGCATCGTCGCGGCGGCTTCCGCTCCCGCGTTCAGCCTGATCGTCGGGGCCGCGCGGGAGGACGACGTGGTCGACGAGCACTTCGCCAAGGTGTTCAACCTCGACGAGTCGCTGGGGGAGATGCTGCGGAACCCGCGGGTGCTCGCGGGACTCGTGCGCTACCGCGTCCGCGCGGCACTGGGGCGGCACCGGATTCCCTTCGGCTTCGACCCCCAGGCCGAGCCGCCCGCGACGGACTACTCGCCGGAGGCCCGCGCCGCGACGCCGGCGGGCGCGCGGTGACCGCCGGGTGCGGACCGGACGCCGAAGCCGTCACCCGCGGCCTGGGCTTCGACTGCCACGACGTCTCGCCGGTCGTGTCGGTCCGGTTCCCGTGGGACCTCGCCCACTGGACGATGCCGCTGCTCGAAGTGCTCATCGTGGGCGGTGCGGTGTTCGCGCTGGTGCACGCGATCCGCCGGTACCGCGCGGGCGACCCGGTCAACCTGGCGCTGTGGTGGGCTTCCCTGGTCTACCTCTTCGTGACCGAACCGCCGCTGTACTTCCCGGAGTGGTTCGGGCTCGACCGGCAGTACGGTTTCATCTTCGCCCACAACCTGTTCACCGTGCAGTTCATGGCGGATCGGCTGCCGCTGTACATCGTGGCGTTCTACCCGGTGATCAGCCAGCTCGCCTACGAGCTCGTGCGGTCCCTCGGGATCTTCCGGCGGGGTGCGCTGACCGGGGCGGTGGCCGTGGCCTTCGCCTGCCAGGTGTTCTACGAGGTCTTCGACCACCTCGGCCCGCAGCTGAAGTGGTGGGCCTGGAACGCGGGCAACGACATCGTCAACCACCCGGCGCTGGCGTCGGTGCCGATGACCAGCATGCTGCTGTTCGCGTCCGTCTCGATGGGCGCGATGACCTGGCTGGTCGTGCGGCTGACCGGAAGTGGCCCGCGTCGCGGGTGGCCGCTGGTGCTGCGCACCCTCGTGGCCGGTGTCCTGACGCCGCCGACGATGGCGATCGCCGGTGTCCCGTCGAGCCTCTTCGGCGGGAACACCGCCGCGCGGGCGTGGGTCCTCGGCATCGAGCTGGCCCTGCTGTGGCTGGCCGGCGCCTGGATCGTCGTGCGCTACCGGGAGCGCGCGCCGGACGAGCCGCTGTCCGCGTTCGTGCGGTTCTATCCCGCGATCTACCTGGCGGGCATGGCGGTGTTCTGGATCGGCGCCCTCCCGGCGTACTTCGACGGCGGCCCCCTGATCGGGAGCGGGCCCTACGTGCTCGCCTGCTTCGCCGGGGCGGGTCTGTTGCTGGCCGCGCTGTACCGCGCCCGCCGCCCGGCACCTGCCGCGGTCTGAGGGGTGCCGGTCGGGGAAGATGGCGGGCATGGGGCACCACGGATGGCAGGGCAACCCGCCCGGCACGGAGGACGAGGCACGCCGCCGCATCGTCGAAGCGGCGACGGCGTGCCTCGACCGGGCCGGGCTCGCGAAGACCAGCCTGTCCGACGTCGCCGCCGAAGCCGGGGTGACCCGGCAGACCGTCTACCGCTACTTCCCGGGTTTGAAGGACATCCTCCGCGCCGTCGCGCTGGCCGGGGTCGAGGAGTTCGCCGGGCGGATGGAACGCCACCTGGCCGCGTTCGGCACGCCGGCGGAAGCCGCGGTCGAGTCGGTGGTGTTCGCGGTCCGGACGGTCCCCGGCGAGCCGTACCTGGGCTTGCTCCTGCAGGCGGGCGAAGCCGACTTCTTCACCGACGGCGTGATTTCGCCGCTGGCCTTCTCGTTCGGAGCGCGGATCCTCCGCAACGTCCCGGTCGACTGGGCGGGCGTGGGTGTGACGACGGACGAAGAGTTGCAGGGGCTCGCCGAAGTCCTGATGCGGTTGTTCATGTCGTTCCTGCAGTACCCGACGACCCCGGCGCTCACGGACGACGAGCTGAGGGCCCTCGTCCACCGCTGGATCGGCCCGGCTCTGCGGAGCTGACTCAGGGGGATCGGAAGGCTCGCCGGTAGGCGCCGGGCGTGGTGCCGATCTGAGCGCGGAACCGGCGCCGCAGGTTGACCGCGGACGTCAGGCCGACCCGGGCCGCGATCGCCTCCACCGGCAGGTCGGTTTCCTCCAGCAACGTGCGGGCTTCCGTCACCCGGCGGGCCAGCGTGGGTGGGGAGGGACTCCGCGGCAGACCGCACTGGCTCGCGGGTCGAAACTCGCTCCGGTAGGTGCCTGATGGCGCCGATTTGAGCGTGGACCCCCTTCCGCCGCGCGGTGGAAGCAGCCAGTACCCCGGGTGGCGGGAGCGAGCCGGTCGGCCCGGGCGAGTGCGCGTGGGTAGCGGGTTCGGCAGCTGGCCGCGCCAGGCTCAAGGCGTCCGGAACGCGCGCCGGTAGGCGCCCGGAGTAGTACCTACCTGAGCGCGGAACCGGCGCCGCAGGTTGACCGCGGACGTCAGGCCGACCCGGGCCGCGATCGCCTCCACCGGCAGGTCGGTTTCCTCCAGCAGCGTGCGGGCTTCCGTCACCCGGCGGGCCAGCAGCCACGCACCCGGACTCGTCCCGAGCCGTTCTCCGAAGCGCCGGGCCAGCGTGCGCGGCGAGACACCCGCGTGCGCCGCCATCTCACCCACCGACAACGGCGTTCCGAGCCGTTGCGCCGCCCACTCCAGCAGACCGTCCAGCGCGTCCGGCGGCGGGGACGGCGGGGCGAACTGGGCCTGGCCCCCTTCCCGATGGGGTGGCATCACCATGTGCCGCGCGACGAGGGCGGCGTGCGCGGCTCCGTGGTCCTTGCGGACCAGGTGCAGGCACAGGTCGATCCCCGCGCCCGCCCCGGCGCTCGTCGCGACGTCGCCGTGGTCGACGTACAGCACGTCCGGCTCCACGCGCACCCGGGGAAACTCGCGCCGCAGCTGTTCGGCGCGTTGCCAGTGGGTCGTGGCGGACCGGCCGTCCAGCAGGCCCGTGCGGGCCAGCGCGAACACCCCCGAGCAGATCGTGACCAGCCGCGCGCCCCGGGCGTGGGCCCGCAGCAGCGCGCGGCGGACGCGCGGGGACAGCGGCGCCTCCACCGGCGCCCACCCCGGGATGATGACGGTGTCCGCGGAGGCAAGCGCCGCCAGTCCACGGGAGACCGACATCGCGTACCCGGCCGTCGTCGGCACCGGGCCGGGCGTCTCGGCGCACACCTCGAACTCGTAGTGCTGCGGCACCCCGGCGCGCGGCGTCCCGAAGACCTCCGCCGCGCACCCCAGCTCGAACGTCGACTGCACCGGCCGCACCAGGGCCACCACGCGATGCATGGCAAGAAAGTACCCCAAGGTGTCTTCCCGGACTCTGGCCCGCCCCGCCGCGCGCGGGCACCGTGGCGGCATGCACCCCGAGATCCTTTCCCAGCCGGGTTACACCTCCGCCGCCGTCGAGGACGCCCCCGTCCGCGAACTGTTCCCCGGCATCCGGCTGCGTCCACTGTGGACCGGCGCGAACGGCGCGCACGCCAACGTCCTGGAGATGGACGCCGGCACGTCGTGGCCGCGCCGGGACGTCCACGAACCCGGCCCGGAGGAGGTCTACGTCGTCGCGGGCACGTTCAACGACGGCGCCCGCGACTACCCGGCGGGCACGTTCCTGCACGCGCCGGCCGGTTCGTGGCACGTGCCCGCGACGACGACCGGCTGCACGCTGTTCCTCTTCTACCCGGAAGGCTGACGCTCGATCACGCTCCGACGCCCAGCGCGGCGAGCAGCACGGAGAAGAACGTGACCCCGGCGAGCGTCGCGTGGGCGAGCGGCCGGGGACGGCGCAGCATGGCCAGCCCGGCCCGGCCGTAGTCGCGCAGGGCGCCCGAGCGGCCGTGGCGCGCGCGGTGGCCGCGCACCAGGAGCGTGTCGCCGAGCCCGTTGCCGGCGGCGAGGACGGCGAGCGCCGTCCAGGCGAGCGCGGCGGGATGCCCGGTCGCCAGGTAGCCGATCCAGAGCGCCAGGCCGGCGAGGGTCGTGGCCAGGTGCCCGTAGGCCAGCGGCGGTGGCGTGCTTCCCGAGCGCAGCCACCCGACGAACATGGTCAGCCCCACGGTCGCGCCGGCCAGCCAGCACACCAGGGCGAGGAGGGGAGTCATGCGCCTGACGGTACTACTATCGTAGTGTCCAGTCACTACCTCTATAGTGAAACCGTGACCACGAATCGCGAGCGGGCCCTCGGCGCGGCGATCGAGCTCCTCGGGACCGAAGGACTGCGGGCGCTCACCCACTCCCGCGTCGACAGCCGCGCCGGCCTGCCCAAGGGCTCGGCTTCCAACTACTTCCGGACCCGCGCCGCCCTGCTCGAGGGCGTCGTCCAGCACATGGTCGACCGCGAGGCCCCGGCCGTCGCCGACGCCGTCCTCGCGCCGGACAGCCGCGAGGAGCTGGTCGACGAGCTGGTCCGGTTCTACGAGTTCCTCACCGGCCCGAGCCGGGTCGTGACCGCGGCCCGGATGGTGCTGCTGGCCGAGGCCAGCCACGACCCGGTACTGCGCGCAGCACTCACCCGGGGCCGGGCGACGTTCGAGCGGCTGTTCGTCCCCGCGCTGATCCGGCTCGGCGCGACCGACCCGAAAACGGCCACCGAAGCGCTGGCGGCCTGCTTCGAAGGCCTTTACGCGCACCGGATCGGCCGCCACGCCGATCCCGACGCCCGGGCGGTGTTCGAGCTGGTCGTCCGGAGCGTGCTCCCGCCGCGCTGAAAATTTCCGGGCCGCGCGGGGAGAAGCCGCGTGCTGCAGTGTTCGAACAGCTCCGCGCGGGCACCGGCCTCGCCGTCGCGGAGGCGTCGCAGCAGGATCCGCCGGCAGCGCTGGAACACGGGCCGGGCGTACCGGCCGTAGAGCGCGCCGAGCGCACTCCAGTCACCGTCGTTCAACTCCGCTCCGGGCCGGGGGGGCTTCGCCACGTCACAGGTCGCCGGGTACGTGGCGGCCCGGGCCGGTTTCTCCCCGCCGGAGGCGAAATTTTCGCCGGACGTTCTGGCCGGGCCGCGCGCCGCCCTGGAAGTCGCGGACCCGCGTTGTCCGGGTTTTGTCCAGCTCGGCGATTCCTTCGGCGCGCGCCCGGTGTCTACACCTCGGAAACGGCGGGAAGCCGCCGACGGGAGCCGCGAGGAGACGCGAGTGAGCACCAGAACTTCACCCACACCGGTGCCACCGGTAGCAGGCGCGAAACGGAGGTGGGTGCTGGCCATCACCTCGGTCGCCTCCCTGATGGTCGTCCTCGACTCGCTGGTCGTGGCCACCGCCCTGACCGCGATCAAGACGGACCTCGGCGCGTCCATCACCGAGCTCGAATGGACGGTCAACGCCTACGGCCTGAGCTTCGCCGTCCTCCTCATGACGGCCGCGGCCGCCGGGGACCGCTGGGGCCGGCGGCGGGTGTTCGCCGCCGGGGTGACCGTGTTCGCGGTCGCGTCCCTGGTCTGCGCGGTCGCGCCGAACGTGGAGACCCTGATCGCCGGCCGCGTGCTCCAAGGCGCGGGCGCCGCCTTCGTCATGCCGCTCGCCCTCGCGTTGCTGGGAGCCGCCTTCCCGCCGGAGCTCAGGCCCAAGGCACTCGGCGTCTTCGCCGGCGTGAGCGGCGTGGCGGTGCCGCTCGGGCCGCTCCTCGGCGGCGCCGTCGTGGAGGGCATCTCCTGGCCGTGGATCTTCTGGATCAACGTCCCGGTGGGGCTCGCCCTGGTCTGCTTCGCGCTGACCCGCGTCGAAGAGAGCCACGGCCCGGACCCGGCCATCGACTTCCCGGGGCTGGTGCTGGCCGGTGCCGGTTCGTTCGGCGTGGTCTGGGCCCTGGTCCAGGGCAACACCGCCGGCTGGACCAGCTGGGTGGTCGTCGGCCCGCTCGTGGCCGGTCTGGTGGCGCTCGGGGCGTTCATCGCCCGTCAGCGGAAAGCCGCCCACCCGATGCTGCCGCTCCACCTGTTCCGCTCACGCCGGTTCGCCGCGGGCAACGTCGTGGTCTTCTTCCACTGGGCCTCCGCGCTGGGTGCGGTGTTCTTCATGGCCCAGTTCCTGCAGGCCGGGCTGGGGTACGGGCCGCTGGCCGCCGGTCTCGGGCTGGCGCCGTGGGGACTGACCACGGCGGTCATCCCGCAGGTGGCGGGCCGGCTGGTCGGCCGGTTCGGCGAGCGGCCCTTCATCGTCGCGGGGCTGGGCCTGCACAGCCTCGCCATGCTCTGGATCGCCCTGGTGGCCGACCCGCAGAGCCCGTACTGGGCGATCGCCGCGCCGCTGGTGCTGTCCGGAGCCGGCATCGCGCTGTGCCTGCCTGCCGTGCAGAGCGCGGTGCTGACGTCGGTCGCCCCGCGGTTCATCGGCAAGGCCTCCGGCGCCTTCAGCGCGATGCGGCAGCTCGGCGGGGCGTTCGGCGTCGCGGTCCTGGTCGTCGGGTTCTCGCTGGCCGGCAGCTACGCCTCGAGTGACGCGTTCACCGACGGGTTCACCGCCGCCGTCGTGGTCAGCGCCGTCCTCGGCACCGCCGGCGCGCTCACCGGAATCCTCATTCCCCGCCACGAACCGAAGGAGTAGGACCATGTCCGACCTGAAGGCGCACGCCGACCTGCTGCGCGAGCTCCACCACGGGAAGATGCTCGTGCTGCCGAACGCCTGGGACGAGGCCAGCGCCGAACTCGTCGCCGGAATGGGGTTCCCGGTCGTGGCGACCTCGAGCGCCGCCGTTGCGGACGTGCTCGGGCACCAGGACGGCGAAAAGGCGCCCTGGCGGGAGATGTTCGCGGCCGCCGCGCGGATCGCCCGTGCCGTGCCCGTCCCGGTGACCATGGACGCCGAGGCGGGCTACGGCTTGACGCCGGACCAGCTCGTGGCGGAGCTCGTCGAGGCCGGGGTCGCCGGCTGCAACCTCGAGGACGCCGATCACCGGTCCGGCGGCCTCGTGGACGCCGAGGCGCACGCGGACCGGCTCGCCCAGGTCCGCGCGGCCGCCGACGCGGCCGGCGTGCCGATCGTCGTCAACGCGCGGATCGACGTGTTCCTGCCGTCCGGCGGGATTCCGGAGGAGGACCGGCCGGCCGAGGCGATCCGGCGGGGCCGGCTCTACCGGCGGGCCGGCGCGGACTGCGTCTACCCGATCGGGGTGTCTTCCGAGTCCGTCATCGGGCGGCTGGTCACCGAGGTACCCGGGCCGGTCAACGGCAACACCGGCGCGTCGCTGGACCTCGCCGCGCTGGAGTCGATGGGCGTGGCGCGGGTGTCCTTCGGGCCCCGCTTCTACCGCGGGGGCCTGGACGCGATGCGCGGCGCCCTCGAAGCCCTCCGCCCGGCGGGGGAGCCGGATGCCCGCCGATGAGGCGGTGCTGGCGGCCGCCCTGGACTACGCGGTCACGTCGGCGGCCGGGATCGGCGTCGCCGACCTCGGCCGCCGGTCGGCCTGCGCCGGCTGGACCGTGGCCGAAGCGCTGGCGCACCTCACGCAGTCACTCCGGTACCTGGCCGCTTCGCTGAGCTCCGGCGCCGTGCCGGCCACGGTCGCGCCGCCGGGCACGGCCCGGACGCTGAGCCGCGACCTCGGCCGGGCGGCGGCCTCGCTCGGCGCCGCGGCCCACGACCTGCGGGGGCGGCGCTCGGTCGCGGTCGACGGCCTTCCGCTGCCGTGCCACCGCCTGATGGTGGTGGGCGCGATCGAGGCGGCGGTCCACGGCTGGGACGCCGCCCGGGGCGCCGGCTGTGCCCGGCCCCTGCCCGGCGAGCTGGCCACGCGGCTGCTCGAGGAGCTGCCGCTGGTCCTCGACGGCGAAACCCGCCGCGGGATGTTCGCCGACCCCGTCGTCCTGCCCCCGGGACGGCCGCCCGCCGAGCGCCTGCTCGCGGCGCTCGGGCGCGATCCGGGCCGGATCCGTACCCACGAGCAGGGAGTGTGGCGTGCCTTCTGAGACGATTCCCCTGATGGCCGACGCGCAGCTGCGAGACGAGTTCGCCTCGCTTCGCCATGCCCTCGTCGCCCACTGCTACCAGATGACCGGCTCCTACCAGGACGCCGAAGACGTCGTCCAGGAGACGTACCTCCGGGCGGCGCGCGGGATGGACGCCTTCGAAGGGCGCTCTTCGCTCAAGACGTGGCTCTACCGGATCGCGACCAACACCTGCATCACGGAGCTGAACCACCGGAGCCGGCGGGTGCTGCCCGCCGGGCTCGGCGCACCGGCGAGCGACCCCGACACCCGCGTCTTCGGCGACGACTCCCTCGCGTGGCTCGAGCCGCTGCCCGACGCCGTCCTCGGTCACCGGAACACCGACCCGGGGGAGGTCGTCGTCCGGCGCGAGTCGGTGCGGCTGGCGTTGGTCGCGGCGCTGCAGTACCTGCCGGTGCGGCAGCGGGCGGCGTTCCTGTTGCGGGAGGTCCTTTCCTGGTCCGCCGCGGAGATCGCGGAAACGCTCGGCATCAGCGTTCCCGCGGTGAAGAGCCTCCTGCAACGGGCCCGCGGACGCCTCGACGAACTGGACCTCGACGCACCGGCCGCCGAGCAGCCGGCCGCGGAGATCGAGCGCGCCCTGCTCGACCGCTACATCGCGGCGTTCGAGGCGGAGGACGCCGCCGCCATCCGCGCGGTCATCCACGACGACTTCAGCCTGGAATCCGTGCCGCACCCGGTCTGGTTCAAGGGGTTGGACGTGTGCCTGCCGTTCCTGGAGCGCCACGCTTTCCCGGCGACGGCCGGAGCGATCCGCCTCCTCCCGACCCGCGCCAACGGCCAACCGGCCGCGGCCGGCTACCGCCGCGACGCGGCCGGGGTGCTGCGCGCCGAAGGTTTGTGGGTGTACACCCTGAGGGGCGACCGCTTCTCCCGCGCGATCAAGTTCCCGGAGGCGGCCCTGGTGACGGCGGCGGGGTTGCCCGCCCGCCTTTCCTGACCGCACGGCCGCTGCGGCGGAGTCAGCACCGCCGCGAACGCCGACAGATCGGCTGCTTCGCCGGCGGCGGTTTCGCCGACCGGAACGCCGCACGCACGCTGACCCTGGCTGCCTTCGGCGCGGCGGTGGCCGTCCCTGAGTACCGCGTGGTCACACTCGCCGGGCTCGCCCGGGTCTGCCCGCCTTCGCGATCAACGTGGGCATCGCCCTCGGCTAGGAGCTGTCCTGTAAGTCGTCGGAGCCAGAGCACGATGGCGGCGATGGTGAGTTCGGCCTGGTAGTAGGCGGCGCGTTTGGCGTAGCGGGCGGCCAGGTCACGAAACTGTTTGAGCCGGTTGAAGCACCGCTCGACCACGTTGCGCTGCCGGTAGACCTCGGGATCGAACGCGGGTGGTCGCCCGCCGCGGGAGCCCTTGGCTGCCCGGCGGGCGATCTGGCATCCCGCTCAGGGCTGACGAAGGTGATCCTCCGGTCCCGCATCGCCCGGCGGGTCGAGGGATGCGAGTACGCCTTGTCCGCGATCACCGTCTCCGGCCGGCACCGCGGACGCCCTGGCCCGAGGCGTCCGACGCTGATGCCGTCCAGCAGCGGAACCAGCTGCGGGTTGTCTCCGGCTTGGCCTGGGGTGAGCAGGAACCGCATCGGCATGCCACCTCCATCGACAGCGAGGTGGATCTTGGTGCTCAGCCCGCCGCGGGACCGCCCGAGTCCTTCCCCGTCGAGGGCGAGGGCCTCGATTCCGTCGCTGCATCCCCTTTTTTCCGGGCTCCAGCAGCGTGCTGGTGCGCTCGGACCACGCTCGAGTCGATCGAGATGATCCATTCGAGGTCGCCGACGGCGTCGTCTTTGACGATCACCCGGTCGAGGATCTTGTCCCAGGTGCCGTCCTTGGTCCATAACCGCAGCCGTTCATGAGCGGATTTCCACGGCCCATACCGTTCGGGCAGGTCACGCCACGGAGCGCCGGTGCGCAGCTAGATCACTTACAGGACAGGCCCTAGACCGCCGGTTGCGCGGTGTACGGCCGGGTTGTCGGCGGTCGTGGCCCGGCCTGATCATCCTCGTGGCCGCGATCCCGGTCGCCTGGGCGACCACGGCCGCTGCGCCACGGTCAGGCGCAGCGGGACCGGCCCGGGCAGCTGCGCACGAACTTGACCACCGGGGCCGCCGGGATCGCCTGGTTCGCAGCGGGCATCCCCTGCGGCCATTCGATCGACAGCGCGACGGCCGAGGAGTTGTTGCCGTAGTTCTTCTCCGCCAGCGTCCGGTCGGCGTTCACCGTGTTCACCAGGTCGTACGTCCCCGCCGGGACGTGGGTGATGTCCAGCCACTGGAAGTCGACGTCGTACTTGTAGTCGTCGCCGGAGCCGACCGAGATTCCTTCGAGCACCTCGAGGGCGGTGGGTTCGTGGTGGCGGCACTGGTTGCTGCGGAGGGTGTCGGCGAGGTTCGCGTCGGGGCCCGTGTCGCCCGGCACGTGGGCCAGCCGGCCGGCGTCGGCCACCGGGTACCGGTCGCCGAGGCAGAAGCCGTTCTTGCGGTCGGTGACGATCGTCTTGCCCTGCGGGGAAACCAGCGTGAAGTGCTCGAAGTTCATCAGGTGCCAGTGCTGGTGGGCCAGCGCGGGTTCGTAGTAGGTGAACGCCCCCGTGGCGCGCTGCGCGGACGCGTAGCCCGGCGGGATCGAGCCGCTGCCGCCGTCGCGCATGGCCTGCCGGACCGTCATGGTGCTCTGCTGCGCGTTGTCGCGACGCCCGTAGAGCAGCAACGGCCCGTCGCCGATGTTCTCTTCCGACGTGGTGAAGCGCAGCCGGACGGCTTTCGCCACGTTGGCCGGAACGCAGCGGCCGTTGGGCGCGCCGGGGTCGACCACCAGGCACACGTCCCAGGCCTGGCACCGCGCGAGGTCCCCGGATTCGCCCGTGGTGCATCCCGGGGGGACCTGGCGGAGATCGGGGAGGAGCAGATCGGGTGCCGCGTAGGCGCGCGGGGCCGACGCCGACCCCGCGGCGAGGAGCACCGCCGCGACCACTGCCGCGTATTTCTTGAGCACGAGCTGGACCGTCCTGTCCGGTGTTTCAACCGGCTCATTCTAGGCGGATTCCGGCCGCGGTCCGGGGGAGCGACGCACGCACGTCACACCATCGACTGAGTGGTGACCCATTCCCGCTCGCCCGGTGAGTACCGTGCGGGCGAACTGCCGCCGTCGAAGAGGAACTCCATGCCGACCACCACCGAATTCCGGGAATCCGTCGAGAACTGTCCCGAGGTGGTGCTCGCGGCCGTCGGCGGCGCGACGCTGGTGTGCGGGACCCGGCCGGAACTCATCAAACTGGCCCCGCTGGTGCGGTTGTTCGGCGACGAGGGCACGGTCGTCTACACGGGACAGCACTACGACGAGTCCCTGTACGAGCGCATCCGCGCGCACCTGCCGCCGTCGAACCGCTTCCACGAACTCGGCGTGGGCGGCGGCCGCCGCGGTGACCAGCTCGGCCGGACGATCAGCGCGGTCGACGAGGTGCTCGCGACCCACCCCGGACGCGTGGTGCTCGTCCAGGGCGACACGACCTCCGCGCTCGCCGGGGCGCTGGCGGCCAACGCGCACGGTCTGCCGCTGGTGCACGTCGAAGCCGGGCTGCGCAGCCACGACCGGGCGATGCCGGAGGAGCACAACCGGGTGCTGATCGACCACCTGGCCGACCTGTGCTGCGCGCCGACCGACCTCAACCGCCGGAACCTGCTGGCGGAAAACGTGCCCGCCGAACGGATCGCCGTCACCGGCAACACGGTTGTCGAGGCGCTGGAGGCCGCGCTCCCGCCCGCCGCGGAACGGGCGGCCGTCCTGGCGGCGCGCGGGCTGGAGCGGGACCGCTACGTCCTGGCCACCATCCACCGGCCGGAGAACGTCGACGATCCCGAGCGGCTGTCGGTGATCCTCGGCGAGCTCGGCCGGCTGCCGGTGCCCGTGGTCTTCCCGTTGCACCCGCGCACGGCCAAGAGCGTCGACCGGTTCGGCCTCGGCCGGCTGCTCGACCCGCTCGTCGTGGCGGAGCCCCAGGCCTACCCGGACTTCCTCGCCCTGGCCGCGGAAACCGCCCTGATCGTGTCCGATTCGGGCGGCATCCAGGAAGAAGCGAGTGTCCTCAAGCGCCCGGTGGTCGTGGTGCGGCGGAGCACCGAGCGGCCCGAGATCGCCGGCACGTTCGGGGTGCGCGTGCCGCCCGGGCCGCGGATCGGCGCGGAAGCCGCGCGGTGGCTCGACGACGTCGCCGGCCACCGCGAGCGCCTCCGGCGGATCCCGTCACCGTACGGCGACGGGTCCGCCTCGGCCCGGATCGTGGCCGCGCTCGGTTCCGTGCTCGTTCAGCGGACCGGCGCGGCGACCTCCGGCTGAGCGGGCGCGGCGACGATCCGGCTCGTGACGTCGTTCGCGAGGGCCACGCTCGAGTTCCAGCTCGTGACCTCCGGGTACACGTGGGCCGTCGTGGCCAGCAGCAGGTTCGTGCCGTCCACCGTGACGGGCGGCCGCGCGGCGAGGTAACCGAGCGGGTACACGGGTTCGACGAACGGCGCCTTGAACACCCGGACGTCCGCGATGCCGTCCGGGCCGAGCTCGGGGTAGAGACCCATGAGCTGAGCCGACCAGCGCGCGGCGATCGCGGCGTCGTCGTCGAGGTACAGCTGCGAGTCGCGATCGGTGTAGCGCATGACGTAGACGAGGTGGTCGCCTCCGTAGGCCTCCGTGCCGGCGAGCTCGGACATGGCGACGACCCCGTCGAACTCCGTGCCCGAGTGCAGCACCGGGGTCCAGTAGTGCTCCGTCAGCGGCCGCCGGAGGAAGAACACGCCGGTGACCACCCCCTGGTAGGCCAGGTCGGTGCGGGGCAGCCGGGCGGCGAGCGCGTCGTCGGCGATGCGCCGCAGCAGGGGCAGCGGCACGGTGGAGACGACGTGGTCCGCGTCGAGGATCTCGCCGCCGGTCAGGGTGAGGATCGAGCGGCCCTGCGTGCTGTGCAGCCGCCGGACGGGGGCCGCCGTGCGCACGGTGCCGCCGGCCTCCTCGATCGACGTCCGCAGCGCGTCGATGATCGTCTTGTAGCCGCCGTCCGGGTAGCCGCGCGTGGCCACGTTGCGCTCCCGGCCCAGCCGCTGCCACAGGTACAGCGCGGGCACGTCCCCGAAGGACGGCCCGAACTTCGAGCCGAACATCGGCGCGAAGAGCCGCTCCCAGACGACGTCGCCGTAGAGCCCGCGCAGCCAGTCCTCGGTGCGGAGCGTGTCGAGGTCCCGGCCCTGGCCCAAGCGCCGCAGCAGCAGGGAAACCACGCCGAAGCGAACGCGGTCGTGGAGCCGCAGCGGGGAGAACCGCAGCAGGTCCCAGGGGGAGTTGAACGCGTGGCGGCGGCCGTCGACGACCATGCCCATCGTCGTGTTGCGCCACCGGACCGAGTCCTTCAGGCCCACTTCGTCGAGCAGCTGCAGCAAGCTCGCGTCGGTCGGCATGACGCAGTGGTAGAACCGCTCGACCCACCGGTCTCCGCGGGCGAAGAACGTGCCGAGGCCGCCGAGCTGGTCGCCGGCCTCCAGCAGGGTCACCCGGGTGCCGAGCCGGGCGAGGCGGTGGGCGGCCGCGAGGCCGCAGATGCCGCCGCCGATCACGGCGACGTGCTGGTTGGTGGTCGGGTTCGTCGTCACCGGCGGGGTCACAGCTTCCGGTAGGGCGCCGGGCTCAGCCGGTCGCGGGCGAGCAGTTTCAGGTACTGCATGATGGTCCGGCGCAGCTTCAGCTTGCTCGGCCCCTGCTTCCGGTCGTACTGCAGGGCCAGCGGCACCTCGGCGATCACCGGCCGGCAGTGGCGCAGCTTGAGCAGCAGCTCCACCATGCACGCGAAGCCCTGCTCCTCGATGAGCCGTTCGCCCCAGTGGGCGGAGGCCCGCGCCAGCAGGGACGCCCGGTAGGCCCGGTAGCCGCTGGTGAAGTCGCGGACGCCGTCGACGTCGAGGGCGCGGCGGAAGAGCTGAGCCGCACCGCGGGAGAGCAGCCGCCGCCCGAACGGCGCGGTCCGGTCGTCGCCGCCCGGGACGAACCGCGAGCAGATGGCGACGTCCGCGCCGGCGTCGATCTCCGCCTGCAGCGCGCGGATCAGCGCCGGGTCGTGCGTGTCGTCGGCGTCCATGACGACGACGACGTCCTCGGGGCCGGCTTCCTCGAGCGCGGCCCGGAGCCCGGACTGCACCGCCCGGCCGAGCCCGAGGTTCACCAGGTGCCGCACGACGCGGACGTCGAGCCCGCCGAAGCCGGACCCGGCCACCGCCGCGGTGGCGTCGGCGGAACCGTCGTCGACGACCCAGACGGTGAGCCGCTCGGTGCGGGCCACGTCGGCGAGCCGCCGCAGCAACGGCGGTAGCGACGCTTCTTCGTTGAACGCGGGCAGCACGACGTGCGCCCGTCCGCCGGTCCGGGCCTCGGTGCGGTCCGGTTCGGCCAATGTGGCCAGGGTGGTCTCTTCGTGCGCCACGGGTCCCCTCGTCTGGTTGTGCTGTCACCCGCCCGGAATCGGGCTTCGTGCGGCCGTCAGGTGATATTCGGCTATGTTGTGTGGTTTCTTTAGCGGCCTCGAGAGTCCCCCGGAAGGATGGACGTCATTCCAGAACTACGTGGTGTTTCCATCGGTCACTGGATCGGGTTTCTTCAGGTGCCCGATCGGGTGGATTCCCGGAATTCCAGGCCGAATTTCACCCGACCGGGCCGGTGTTGCCTCGAATGGCTGAGTCGTGAAGAAAGCGAGAATGAATTCCTCATGTCAGGAAGAGGGCAAGACCGGTGACTGAACTGAGAGACGCGGTCCTCGCCGAAGCGCTGCCGGCGCCGCGGCGCGGCACCCGGCCGGGCGCCGCGCCGCGCAACCCCGTGCGCACCCGGCCGTTGCTGGCGCGGGTCAACGCCGTGGCCGTGCTGCTCGTCGCCGTCGACTGCGCGGCCTGGCTGACCGCTGTGCTGCGGACCGGCCCCGGGCCGGTGTGCGCGGCGGTGACCGCCGTGGCGCTGGCGGGTGCCCGGGTGACCGGCCGGGTCCACCGCCGCCGCCTCTGGCTGTCCTGGCTGCAGGACCTCCCGCGCTCGGTCACCGCGACCGCGCTGGCCTTCGCGCTGGTCACGGGGGTCGGCCTGGTGGCCGGGATGGACGGCGCGAGCACGGCACGGATGCAGGAAGTGGTGCTGCTCTTCGCCGTGCTCGGGGAGGCCGCCCGGCCGGCGGTCTTCGCGGCCGGCCGGTGGGGACGCCGCCGGCTGCGGCGCTGCGACCGGGCCGTCGTGGTCGGCTCCGGCCGGATCGGCGGCGAACTGGTCCGCACCATGCTGGAGCACCCGGAGTTCGGGCTGCTCCCGGTCGGTGTCGCGGCGGCCGACCCGGACCCGGTGCCGGCCGGCCTGCCGGTCGAGCCGATCGCCGGCGACCTCGCCGAGGCCATCGGCCGGCTGCGCGCGGGCACGGTGATCCTCGCCCCCGCCGACGACCGGGACGGCGCGATCGTCGACGCCGCCATCACCGCCCACCGGCTCGGGTGCGTCACGCTGGTGCTGCCGCACCTGTTCGAGCTCTGCCCGGACGGACCGGGCGTGGACCGGCTCCGCAGCTACCCGCTGGTGTGGCTGGGTGGCGCGCCGACCCGCCGGCCCAGCTGGTGGGTCAAGCGGGCCGTCGAGACCGCGCTGGCCGCGGCCGCGCTCGTCGTCCTCGCCCCGGTCATCGCCTGCGGGGCGCTGGCCGTCGCGCTGGAAAGCGGCTTCCCGGTGTTCTTCCGCCAGGTGCGGGTCGGGATGGACGGCCGGACGTTCGTGCTCTACAAGCTCCGCAGCGTCCGGCAGGCCGCCGTCGACGATTCGCAGACGCGCTGGTCGGTCGCCGGCGACAGCCGGGTCGGCCCGGTCGGCCGGTTCCTCCGGCGGTCCTCTTTGGACGAATTGCCGCAGCTGTGGAACGTCGTGCGCGGGGACATGTCGCTCGTCGGGCCGCGGCCGGAGCGGCCGGTGTTCGTGCACGAGTTCTCCGCGGTCCACGACCTGTACTGGGCCCGGCACCGGGTGCCGACCGGGCTGACCGGCCTGGCGCAGGTGCACGGCCTGCGCGGGGACACCTCGATCGCGGACCGGGCCCGCTACGACAACTACTACATCGCGAACTGGTCCCTCTGGCTGGACGTCAAGATCGTCATCCTCACGGTGGGAGAACTGCTGTGCCGAAGGCAACGCTGATGCGGACCCACCCGGTGGTGGCCGGGGCGGCCGCGCTCGTCCTGGTGGCCGGCTGCCTGACGGGGTGCGTCCCCGGCTCGGGCCAGGGGACTCCGGCCCGGGGGCAGTCCTCGCAGGACGTCTCGGCCCGGGGGTATTCGGCGCCACCGCCGAAGCCCCTCGCGCCGTGCGCGTGGTGGTACGGGATCGGCCAGCCGCCCACGGCCTCGGAGATCGAGACGGCGGCCAAGCGGTACCAGGTCGTCGTGCTCAACGCCGACCAGAGCGCGAGCATGCGCCGCCTGCGCCAGCTCAACCCGCGGGTGAAGGTGCTGGTGTACAAGGACTTGTCCAGCACCCGCAACTACCCGGGCGCGGTCGACGGCGGCCGGGACGCCGCCTTCCTGCCGAGCGGGATCGGGTACGTCGCCGCGCAGCAGACCCACCCCGAGTGGTTCGCCCAGGACGTCAACGGGCGGCGCATCGAGTGGCAGGGGTACCCCAAGCACTGGCAGATGACGGTGTGGAACCCCGCCTACCAGCAGGCGTGGACCGACGCCGTCGTCGCGGAGGTGACCCGCGAGGGCTGGGACGGGGTGCTCGCGGACAACGACTTCAACTCGCTGAGCCACTACTCGTCCGCGGTGCTGGCCGGCACGGCGAACGTCGCGGAGACCGACCGCAAGCTCCGCGACGGCCTCGACGCGTTCCTGTCCCTCGCCGGTGACGCGTTCGAGGCGGTGGGGAAGCTCCTGGTGCCCAACGTGTCCGAGACGCACCTGGTGCCGGGCCGGTGGACCGCCCACTCCCGCTTCGGCGGGGCCATGGAGGAGAACTTCGGGTTCCGCGAAGACGGCGGGACCGGCGGGCTCCTGACCTTCCGCGGCAACGAGTTCCAGGAACTGCGGGCCCAGGCGGCCCTCGGCGAGTCCATGCTGCTGCTCGTCACGCGGACGCACAACGCGCGCGAGGAACGGGCGGGGTACGCGAGCGCGGCCCTGCTCGCCGGGCCGCGGACGTGCTGGACCCGGGCGACGACCGACGACTACCGGGACCCGGAGTGGTCGGCCCTGCAGGACAGCGGGCTGGGCGAGGCGGTGGACGCCGCCGGCCGCGAGCCGAACGGCGTCTGGACCCGGACGTTCAGCCACGGCTGGGTCGCGGTGAACACCACGGCGGCCGCCCAGACGGTGATCCCGCCCGAAGGCCTCGTCGCCCCCGGCTCACCCCCGCCCCGCCCGACCCCGACGCCTTCGCCGTCCCCTTCGTCAGGGCCCCCGCCACCGCCCCAGCCGCCCACCCCGATCACGCTGGAGGCCGCGGACGCGATCGTCCTGGTCGAACCGGCCAAAGCCCCGTCCTAACCCGCCGTGATGCCCGCCTGATCACGCGAGATCCGTCTCCAGTCACGCGAGTCCCGTCTCCAGTCACGCGAGTCCGGGCCCGGATCACGCGGACCGCGGTGATCGGACGGGCTTCACGCGTGATCGGACAGACGACACGGCTTGGTGAGCCGGTCGTACAGCGCGAGGTGACGGCGTGCGCAGGCCTCCGGCCGGTACCGCGCCTGAGCCCGCTCGGCGAGGAGCCGGCCGATCCGGGCCGGGTCCGGTTCCGCGAACAGGGCGCGCAGCCCGTCGGCGAGCGCGGCGACGTCGCCTGGGGGCACCAGGAAGGACGAGCCGCCCAGCATGTCCGGCACGCCGCCGGTGGCCGTCGCGAGGACCGGCTTCCCGGCGGCCATCGCCTCCGCCACCACGAGCGGCTGCTGCTCCATGGTGGACGGAAGGACCAGCGCGTCCGCCGTGGCGAGCAGGGCGGGGACGTCCGGCCGGAAGCCCAGGAACGTCACGCGCCCGGCCAGCGGTGACGTCTGCGCGGCGCGCTCCGCCTCGGCGCGCTGCGGGCCGTCGCCGACCACCGTCAGCCGGGCGTCCGGCGGCAGCACGCCGGGCCGGGCCAGCGCGGCCAGCAGGTCGAGGATTCCCTTGCGCTCCACCAGGAGCCCGGCGAACACGAGGTGCCGCACCGGCCCGCGCGGCGGGTGCGGCGAGGCCGGTTCGACGCAGTTGTCGAGGTGCTCCAGCCGTCCCGCGGGCACCTTGAGGCGCCGCCGCAGGAAGCGGCCCATCGCCTCGGCGGGCACGATCGTGCGGTCCAGGACGCGGGCCACCACGGCGTCCGCCGCGAGCACGGTCCGGGTGTACCCGGACGGCCCGGCCGCGCCGCGCTCGCCGCGGAACCACGGCTCGGCCACGTCGTCGGGCACGCCGTGGTAGGTCTGGAGCAGGACGGGCCGGGCGCCACGGGCGAAGCGCAGGCCCGCGATCACCAGGCCCGCGCGCCGGTCCTGGGCGTGCACGACGTCGGGCCGCCACGCCCGCAGCGCCGCCCGCGCCCGGCCCGCCGCCGCGAAGTCCTCCTTGTCCGCCACCTTCAGTTCCTCGTGACGGCCGTCGAGCAATGCGGCACCCCGGGCGGGCACGGGACCGAAAACCCGCACCTCGACGCCGGTCCCGGCCAGCGTGGCGGCCAGCCGGACGGTGACGTCGACCGGGCCGCCCCGGTCCTGGGTGAGCAGGTAGGCGATGCGGGTCACGGGAGGCGCTCCGAAGGGGTGAGTTTGTCGACGAGGGCGGCGATCTGGTCGGTCATCCGCCCGCGGTCGAAGGACAGCTCCGCGCGACGGCGGCCGCGCTCGCCTTCGAGCCGGGCCAGCCCGGGGTCGGCGAGGCGCGTGGCCACCGCCTCGGCGAGGAGGGCGAGGTCACCGGGCGGCAGCACGGCGCCCGCGTCCGCGACGCTCTGGCGCATCCCGCCGACGTCGAACGCGACCACCGGCCGGGCGCACGCCATCGCCTCCAGCGGCACGAGGGCCATGCCCTCGGCGCGGGAAGGCAGGACGACCACGTCGGCGGCCGTGTACCAGGCGGCGGGCTCGTCGGTGTGCCCCGCCCACCGCACGGACGCGTGGCCCGCCACCGGATGCCGCTCGCGCCACACGGGACCCAGCGGCCCGTCACCGGCGAAGACGAGCTTCGCGTCCGGCAGGCGCCGCAGCACCGCCGGCCAGGCCGACAGCAGCTGGTCCTGGCCCTTGAGCTCGGCCAGCCGGCCCAGGCAGACCGCGATCGGGTCCTCCTCGGGCAGGCCGAGCCGCCGCCGCGCCGCGGTCCGGTCGCCGGGGAGGAACCGGGTGGTGTCGACGCCGTTGCAGACGACGTCCGCCTCGGCCGTCACCCCCGCCGTCCGGCCGGCGGCCAGCTCGTCGTCGCTCACGCACACGACGAGGTCGGTCCACCGCGAGGCGAAGCGTTCCCACGCGGCGGACGCGCGGCGCAGGGTCCCGCGTGCCGTCTCGAAGGACCACAGGTGGGGCTGGAAGACGGTCGGCCGCCGGCCGCGCACGGCCAGGCGTCCGGCGAGCCCGGCTTTCGAGCTGTGCAGGTGCACGACGTCCGGGGCCAGCTCGGCCAGGAGGCGGCGCAACCGCAGCGTCTCGGGGATCGAGCGGGGGCCGGGGGAGCGGCGCGCGGACCAGTCGCGGACCTCGATCCCGAGCTCGCGCGCGCGGCAGGCGAGCGGGCCGGGAGGGCACACGACGGCGACGGACCAGCCCCGGTCGTGCTGGGCCACCGCGAGCTCCAACACGACGGCGGCGACCCCGGCGGTCACCGGCTGGGTGACGTGCGCGATCTTCACCGCAGGCCACCCCGGCGCAGTTCGGCCAGCGCGTCCCGCTGCAGCAGCAGGGTCGCCCCGGCGTACCCGGCCACCAGGACGGCGGCGGCACCGAGCGCACCCGGCAAGGTGTCGGCGAACACCTCGGACAGCACCAGCGCGGGCACCGCCCCGGCGGCGCAGGCGAGCAGGACGCGGGCCACCGTCCCGGCGAGCTCCGCGACCGGCGGCGCCACGCCGATCCCGGCCAGCACCCGCCAGGCGAGCGGCACCACGAGCCACGCCGCGCCGAGCTGGACCGCGGCGACGGCCCCGATTCCCGCGTGGGTCAGCAGGACCAGCCCCACCGCGAGCAGGACCAGGTGGGTCGTCTCGAGGGCCAGGTACCGCCGGACGTGCCCGGTCGCCTTCACCGCCTGGTACCAGATCTGCAGCAGGCAGATCCCCACGCCGTAGCCGGACAGCAGCGCGAGCGGACCGGCCGCGGGCGCCCACCGCGCGCCCAGCAGCACGACGTGGCCGGCGAGGACGGCGAGGGCGAGGTACAGGCCGCCGGTCACCACGAGCACCGCCCGCGTGAACCGGGTGACCGCCCCGCCCAGCGGCCGGCCCTCGCGCCGCAACCGCGTGAACACCGGGAAGGCGACCGCGCCGAGCACGACCGCCACCATGATGTAGGGCACCCAGGCGAGCCGGTACGCGAGCGAGTAGACGCCGACCGCGTCCGGCCCGAGCCCGTGCCCCACCGCGAGGTAGTCGAGGTTGACCAGCAGCGCGGCCACGACCGCCGCCGGCCCCACCACGGCCACCCAGCGCAGGACCTCCCGGACCGCTTTGCCGTCCCAGCACGGCCGGACCCCGCCGCGGACCAGCATCCCGAGCAGCGGCTGCGCCACCGCCGTGCCCACCAGGCCGAGCACCAGCGACACGGGCCCGGCCCCGCCCGCCGCGAGCACCACCGTCAGCACGGCGCCCAGCACCGCGGACCCGCCGTCGGGCAGGAGCCGGCGGCGGAAGTCCAGCTCCCGGTGCATGAGGCCCATCTGCACGCCGCCCGCCGCCGAGAACGGCAGGCCGAGCGCCGCGAGCCGGACCAGCCCGGCGGCGTCCGGGGTGCCGAGCGACGCCGTGAGCGGGCCGGCGGCGGCCACCAGCGCGGCGGCCAGGAGGAGCCCGGCGCCGACGCTCAGCGTGAGCACCGTGCCCGCCGTCCGGCGCGGATCGCCTTCGGTGCGGCCGATGACGTCGTAGACGCCGATCGACTGCACCACCTGGCCGAGGTTCACCAGCGCCACCGCCAGGGCCACGGCCCCGAGCTGCCCCTCGGTCAGCAGGGCCGCCAGCACCAGCGTGACCAGCATCTGGCTGCTCTTGCTGACGAGGTTGACCACGCCGAGCCACAGCGATCCCCGGACCGCGCGGGTCCCGAGCGCGGCCGTCACGCGGCCACCACGGGTTCGGCGGCCCGCACCCGCGTCAGCCGGACCGCGGCGAACACCGCCAGACCCCACGCGACAACCACCGCGACGCCGTCCACGGTGACCGCGGCCCGCGAGCCGAGCACCGACGCCACCGCGGAGTCCACTGTGTACAAATGCGCGAAGGGGACGGCCAGCGCGAGGACGGCCAGACCCGCCGGGCCCCAGCCCGGCTCGGCGCGGTTGCGCCACCACAGCGCGGCCACGGCCGCCATCGCGGGCACGGCGATCAGCACGTCACCGGGCTGGTGCACCACGCAGACCACCACGGCGAGGCACGTCAGCAGGTCGGCGACCGGCGCCGCGGCGGCCCGGTCCAGCCGCCGCGCGAGCAGCACGCTCGTGCCGAGCACCCCGGCCAGCACGAGCAGTTCGACGCCCGAGGGCGCCCAGCCGGTGACGCGGAACAGCACCGCGGCGACGTCGATCCGTTGCGCGGTCACCGAATCCACCGCGCCGTAGTCGGTGCCCCGCGCGTGGGTGAGGTTCGCGACGACGACGTCGACGAACGGGCCGATCCCGCCGCCGCGCACCACCAGCAGCGCCACGACCGGCAGGCTGGCCGCCGCGGCGATCGCGGTCCCGGCCAGCGCCACCCGGCGCGAGCCCCGCGCGAACAGCAGGACCGCCAGGGGAAACCCGTACTGGGGCTTCAGCCACGCCAGCGCGAGCGCCACCGCCGCCCACCCCGGCCGGTCCCGCCTCGCCAGCAGGGCGCCGGCCGCGCCGAGGGCGATCAGCGGGTTGATCTGGCCGACGTAGAGCTGCGCCTTCCCGACCTGGCTGGTCACCAGCAGGGCCGCGACCACCGCCGTGGTGACGGCGAAGGGCACCGGGACGTACCGGCGGACCGCGTGCGCCGTCAGGGCCGCGAGAGAAACCAGCAGCAGCAACGAAACCACGGTGAACGCGACGGCACCCACCCGGTACCCCGGCAGCGCGAACGGCGCGTGCAGCAGCAGGTGGTAGGGCTGGTACAGGTTGAAGTCCTGGCGGACCGGCCAGTGCGCGAACATGGCGGCGGGGTCGTAGGGGTTGCCGCCGGCGAGGAACTCCCGGATCGGGAAGTACAGGGCGTCGCGGAAGTCCTGCAGCCGTTCCTCCGCCAGGTTCCCCGCCGCCGGCAACGGCACCTGCCACGACGGCGCCAGCGCGTGCCAGGCGCTCACGGTCCCGGCGAGGGCCGCCACGACGAAGAGGAGACGCTGCTTCGGGGTCATGCCAGCACCACCGCCACGAGCACGGCGCCGGCGGGCAGCACCCCGGCGGTGGCGGTCAGCTCGTCGTGCCGGTGCCGACCGGCCGCGGCCACCGCCACGACCGACGCGCCGTCACCGCTTTCGCCGTCCGGCAGGCCGGCCGCCAGTTTTTCCGCGGTTTCGGCGAGGTCCGGGCTGACGGGCAGCACGCGGACCGGGCGTCCGCCCGCCCGGCACAGGACGGCCAGCCGGTCGGCCGCCGCCGGATCGTCTTCCCGCAGGACCGCCACCGGGCGGTGGATGCCGGCCGCGGCCAGCGCCCGGCGGACCGGACCCGTGCCGCCGCGCAGCCGTCCCGGGGTCAGCCGGCGGATCGCCGCCGCCGCGAGCCCGGCGGCGACCGCGCCGACCAGGGCCAGCCCGATCACCAGCGGCGCGTCCGGGGACAGCGCGACGACCTCGGGACGGGGATCGAGCATCCGCAGCTTGCCGGCCGGGGCCAGCAGGTCCGCGTCGATCATCGCCCGGCCCAGCGCCGTCGCCGCCGCGCCGGCCTGCTCCGCCGAGGGCGCCCGCACCGACAGCCGCGCGAGGCCGGACGCCGGCACCAGCTCGACGGACACGTGCTCGCCCAGCTCGCCGGGGGAGTAGCCGGACACCGGGGCCGCCGCCTGCAGCACCGACGGGCTGCGGGCCAGTTCGACCAGCGCGGGCAGGGCCAGCGACACGACTTCGCCGTACTGCGGCGCCGCACCGTCCGCCGCGGCGGGCCCGGCGAGCAGGCTCACCCGGCCCTGGTACTCGGCGCCGCGCGTCAGGCCGACGAGCAGCACGAGCGCGCCGGCCAGCAGCGCCACGGCGACGCTCAGCACGGCGGTGCGCGGGAGGCGGTGGTTCATCGGGCACCTCGGAGCAGTTCGTCGTAGGACTTCATCAGCGTGTGCGCGTCGTACTCCCGCTCGACGGCGCGGAGCCCGGCGGCGGCCGCGGCCTCCCGGGCGGCCGGGTCGAACAGCAGGGTGTTCAGGGCTTCGGCCGTCGCGGCCGGATCTCCGGGCGGGACCACGAGGCCGCCGCCGTCCGCGAGGACCTCGCCGATCCCGCCGACGCCGGTCGCGACCACCGGCCGCCCGGCGGCCATCGACTCCAGCACCGCCAGCGGCAGGCCTTCCCAGTCGCTGGTGAGGACGGTGACGTCGGCCGCCGCGAGCAGGTCGGGCACGTCCTTCCGGGTGCCGAGGAACTCGACCCGGCGGCCCAGCGCTTCGCAGCGGCGTTCGAGGTCCGCGCGCAGGCTGCCGTCGCCGGCGAGCCACAGCACCGCGTCGCCGCCGACCGCGGCCCAGGCGTCCAGCAGGACGTCGTGGCGCTTCTGCGGCTCCAGCCGGGCGAGGCAGAGCGCGACCGGCGTCCGCTCCGGGAGGCCGAGCGAGGCGCGGACCTCCGCGCGGCCGAACACCGGCGGCCGGGCGAACACGGCGTTGCGGATCACCGCCGGCCGGTCGAGGCCCGCCGCGGTCAGCCGGTCCGCGGTGGCGGGGGAGACGGCGACGACGCCGTCCGACGTGCGGCGCAGGATCCGCGCGGCGGCGGGGTAATCGTCCCCGGCGACGCCGTGGAACACGGTGACGAGCGGCCGCCGCCGTCCGGCCGTGACGGCGAGGCGGGCCACCAGGCTCGCGCCGACGTTGTGGGCCAGCACGACGTCGGGCCGGAACCGCGCGACCGCGCGGCGGGCAGCCCAGGCCGCCTTCAGCACGCCCGCCTTGCTGCGGCGGGCCGGGGGGACGGGGAACGTCGGCGTGCCGGCCGCGGCCAGCGCGTCGGCGCGGAACCCCCCGGCGCTGGCGACCGCGGACACCCAGCCGTACTCCTCGCCGCGGGTCACCATGCCGGCCACGAGCGTTTCCGCCCCGCCGGCCCCCATTTCACTGATCACGTGCAGCACCCGCATCGGCGCTTCCCTCTCCTTCTCGGCGAACCCGGGCTTCGGCCGCGACGGCGAGCGCGGCCAGCGACCACAACGGCAGGTAGTACTGCTCGGACAGGAACGTCGAGGTGACCCCGACGGCGAGCAGCGACGCCTGGACGGCGACCGCCTCCGTCCGCCGCGGCCCGGGCCCGGCCCGCCGGACCGTCCGCTCGCTCGCCACCACGGCGGTGCCGGCCACCCCGGCGAACAGCGCGAACCCGGGCAGGCCGAGCTCCGCGGCGACCTCGAGGTACATGTTGTGCGCCACCGGGGTCTGCTCGTCGATCTCGGCGTTGTGCGACTCGGCGGCGTAGTGCTCGCGGAAGCCGCCGGGGCCGACGCCGAGCACCGGGTGGGCGGTCAGCATCCGGGCCGCCGCCTGCCAGCGGAGCTCCCGGGTGTCCACATTGGACGCGGCGATGAAGCTCTTCTCCTGCACCGCCCGCGCCAGCTGCGGTCCCGCGGCCAGCAGGGCACCCAGGCCCAGCACGACAACCGCCGCGGCGCCGGCGGCGAGCACCCGCCACGGCAGCACCCGGCGCAGCAGCAGCCAGCCGACCGCGGCGGCCAGGCCCAGCGCGCCGCCGCGGGAGAACGTCGCCGTCGCGCCCGCCACCAGCACGATCCCCGCGGCCGTGAGGGCGAGGCCCCGGCCCCGGCGGTGCACGGCCGCGAGCAGGGGCACGGCCGCGACGAGGAAGTAGGCCAGGTCGTTCGGGTCCGGTTGGGGGCCGCTCGCGCGGGCTTCCCCCGCGGCGACCAGGCTGTACAGCGCACCCGCGCCGGCGACGGTGGCGCCCGCCGCGGCCGCCAGCAGCAGCAGGCGGATCGGCACCTCCCGGCTCGCGACGTCCGCGAGCACCGCCGTGACGACCAGGAACGGCAGCCAGCGCACGGTGTACTCCGCGGTGAACGGGCCCGCCGAGTGCAGGGCCGCGCTCGCCGCCAGCACCACGGCGAGCAGCGCCAGCACCGCGTGCAGCGGCGTCGGGCGGGGGAGCCGCCGCTCCCGGATCCGCACCACGAGCCAGGTCAGCGTCAGCAGGGCGGGCGCCACCTTGCCGAGCTGGCTCTGCACGGCCGTCAGGTAGCCCTCGACCGGCGCCAGCGCGACCGTGGCGCAGGCGAGGATCCGCAGCGGCGTCTCGGCCGGGGGGGTGCGACGGGCGGGCAGGACGACCGCGAACGTGGTCATCCCCAGGCGTCCAGCCGCGTGACCGCGCGGGTGCGCCGCACGTCCGCCCGGCGGACGTACTCGCCGGTGCCGACGACGTCGAAGTGCTCGCGCAGCGCGGCGAGGACCCAGCCGAGCCAGGCCACCTTCCGGCCGCCGGGCACCGCCATGCCGGGGAAGAACTCCATGCCGGGCGCCTCGGCGCCGCCGAGGACGTCGGTGGGGTGCAGCAGCAGCGAGGGGGAGACCCCGCGGGCGAGGCAGAGCCGCAACGCCGTCCGGAAGTAGGCCCGGGCCAGCCGCGGCGACACCTGGTGCAGCTGCAGGAGGTACGAGCCGTGGATCGGCGTGCGCAGCACCGGCATCGTCGTCACCGGCAGCTCGACGAGCGCGCTGCCGTCGCAGGTGCGCCAGCGGTAGGCGTGCACCGGCGCCAGCACCCGCGAAAAGCCGCCGAACAGCTCGTCGCGGCCCTCGCCGCCGCCGGCGGCGGGCGCGGAGCGGTTGTGGTACGCGCGGGCCAGCGGGCCGATCCAGGTCGGCAGGGTGCTGGCGTCGTAGGCGTATCCCCGTTCGGCCAGCAGCTCGATCAGATCGCGCGTGGCGCTGTAGCCGGGACCGCGGAACCCGCGGGGCCGCGGCGCGCCCGCGGCGACGATCGCGTCCTCCGTGCGGCTCAGCTCGTCCTCGAGCCGGTCGCGGGAATAGCGGTGCAGCCAGGGTTCGTGGCCGAACGAGTGGTTGGCCACCTCGTGGCCCGCCGCGGCGATCTCGGCGACCGCCTTGGCGCCGTCCTCGCGGACGACGTCGGCGCCCACCGCGAACACCGTCGTCGTGAGCCGCTGCTCGCCGAGGATCTCCAGCAGCCGCGGCACCGCGGAGGGCAGGAAGCTGGGCCGGTCCCGCCAGCCGGGGTCGCCGTGGGTCTTGAGGTAGGCCCAGAGGTTGTCGAGGTCGACCGAGACGCTGGCGAGCGGCCGCGGGGTCACACGGCCTCCTGGGCGAGGCGGGCCGCGCCCGGGCGCGACTGCAGGCCGAGCAGCAGGACACCGCACACGACCACGGCGAGCCCGAGGCCGACCCACGGGCCGTGGCCGGCGGGGACGTCGTCGCCGAGCACGGTGATGCCGGTGACCGACGCCAGCACGATCGTGGTGGCGTCGGCCGTGGCCACGACCGCGGCCGCCGCGCCGCGCTGCAGCGCGACCGCCATCGAAGCCTGGCCGAGCACGGCGGCGGCCAGCATCAGCCAGGTCAGCGGATTCCCCGGGAGGGCGAGGAGATCGAGGTGGGCGAGCGTGCGGCTCGCGACCGCGACGACGGCGAACGCGACGCCGGACAGCACGGCGGCCGGCAGGAACGTGCCGGACCGGCCGGCCGGGACCATGGCGAGTCCCGTGCCGAGGACCACGACCGCCAAGGCGGCGACCCCGCTCGGCGGCAGGTCCGTGGCGACCGAGGCCGCCGACAACCCGGCGAGCACGACGAGCCCGGCCGCCAGCAGCACCAGCGTCATCGCCTCCGCGGCGCGGATCCGCCACCCGAGGACGGCGACCCCGAACACGGTGGCCAGGCCGATCGCCGAGGAGGACGCGGTCTGGACCAGGTAGAGCGGCAGCGACGCCCGGGCGAAGAAGGCCAGCGCGAACCCGCCCACCTGGCCCGCGAAACCCACCAGGTACAACCGGTCGGCGGCCAGCCGGGCCAGCAGGCCCAGCCCCGCACCCGGCCGGGTCCCGGCCCGCCGGGCGGCGACGCTCTGCGCGACGATCCCCACCGCGTACAGCACCGCGGACGCCACGAGTACCGCGTAATCCACCACGAGCGACTCCTCAGGTCCCGCATCGCGCACCAGGTTCCGGGCCGGCTGCCCACGTCGAAAGAGTAAGAACGCCGAAGGCCCGACACGGACGAAGGATCGGTTCCGCAATTTTGTGACTCAGCGGAACGGATTTGCGGGGTGCTCTCGACCTCAAAAGCGTGACGTTTCGCGCTTTGCCGAGTTCTGCGCACGGTGCGTGATTGCGGGCCGTGGGTGTCGGGTGCGAGGGTGGCTGCCTGAAGGGCGCATGTCCTTCGTAAGATGGGCTTGCGTCAGGATCCGGGGAACCCGGCCCGCCCCGCAGTCCTTCGAAGCGCTCGGCGTCCGCGGCTCTCGCGGCGGAAGCGGAAGCCCGTCCGGAAATAACCTCCTGTTCCCTAATAGGGGACAAGAACCCCGGTCAGAGAACTGCGCATATCACACGATCAGGGAGTCAGCTGGAACGGTTCTCCGGTGATCAGTAGTTTTTGCCCACCACGGCGGAACACACCTTCATTGCCGCCGCGGCAGACTCGGATCGACGATCGAGGAGAAGCATGCTGAAGAAGATCGGCTTCGTGACGGCCGCCATGGCGGCCGGCGCATTCCTGACCGGTGGCATCGCGGCCGCCGGCACGCCGGACGGCGACCACCACCATCACCACCACGGCGACTACGGCCACTACGACTACTACGGCCAGGTCGGCCTGGTGAACCTGAACAACACCGACGTGCTCCACAACGTCAACGGCACGCTCGGCGTGTGCGGCAACGACGTCAACGTGCTCGGCGTCCAGGTGCCGATCCACGACTCGCTCAACGGCATCGGCGTGCCGATCCTGTCGCCGGGCGGGCACGAGGCCAGCAGCGAGTCGCCGTACAACTGCGCCTCCGGCGGCGTGTCCGACGGCGGAAGCAGCCAGCACAACTGAGTTCCCGTGCCGGACCGCCCGCCGTGTGTTGCGGAAGCGGGGCACGGCACGGACGCTCGTGCGGGTGGGGCCGGTTCGGTGGACCGGTCCCACCCGGCGGCGAGGTGGATCAAGGGGCGCTCGGACGAGCGCCCCTTTTGGGTGTGTGCGGGGTCCGGTGCCGGTGCTCCATCCGGCCGAGCCGCCCTCCGAGAAAATCTCCCCCGCCGGAGTAGACATTCGGCGGCGAGTGTGTGTAGTGTTCTTCTCGTAGCGAGAGAGACAACGTCAAGCAGGCGCGGGAGAGAACGGAACTACCCGCGAGGTGAGACAAGACGGTCAGGCAGTGCGGAGCCGATCCAGGAACAAGGTTCCGGCTGGTGACCGGGAGCAGTGACCCGGGGCCGGGTTTTGTGAAGAGGTTTGACCAGGTAGTACCGGCCCCGGGAGCTTGTGTAGTCGAATGAAGTGCAGTGGCAGGACCGGTCAGGTGGCCGGAGCCGATCAGTGAACGGGGCTCCGGGCAGTGACCAGCGGCGTCAGCGTGCTGGGACCGATCAGTGGAAGGGTTCCCGGCGGTGGCGTTCGCAGCGGTAGCAGCAAGTGCAGGACCGGCAAGTGCAGTTGAAGCAAGTGCTAGTGCAGTTGAAGTACCGGTAAGTGCAGTACCCAGTAAGTGGAAAACACAGGAAAGAAGGGACGGGAACCATCATTGGATCGCCCGCAGCGGCAGAGTAGCGCCGCGCGGGTGCCGTAGTCCCATCGAGTTCGGAGGTGGTGCTCGGTCACGAATGAGCGATCCCCGCGGGATCCGGCTTCCGGCCGGACGCGGGTGCAGGACGCCGGCGGTCACGCCGGTTGACAATGGTGTAAACCCAACCCTTGAGGACCCCGGGTGCCGTGCACGGCACCCGGGGTCCTTTGTGATGCGGAGGTGGAATGATTCCTGACCAAGAAGGACCGGCCACGCCGAGCGGGGCCGACAAGTTCGACGACGAGCACTACCCGGCCTACACCATGGGCCGGGCCGCCGACATGCTCGGCACCACCCAAGGCTTCCTGCGCAGCCTCGACGAGGCGGGCCTGATCACGCCGCACCGCTCCGCCGGCGGCCACCGCCGCTACTCCCGGCACCAGCTGCGCCTGGCCGCCCGGGTGCGGGAACTGGTCGACCACGGCACCGCCGTCGACGCCGCCTGCCGCATCGTCACCCTCGAAGACCAGCTCCACGAAGCCCAGCGGCTCAACACCGAGCTCCGCGCCGCCGACTGAGTCCCCGCCTTCGACAACCGGATCGGCACGCGGCACGCACCCGCGTGCCGATCAGCGTCGGTGGTGCGGGTAATCCGGTGAACGGCCCTGGAAGGACAGGATCGCGGGGTTCCGGATCGTGCCGTCCCGGATCTCGACGGCGCGCCGGACGGTTTCGTGCTCGTCCCAGCCGGCCGGTCCGGAAAGGACCGACCGCAGGTGCGGCAGCAGCGCCTCGCTGATCTCCCACGTGGCCGAGTTCCACAGGTACGACGGGCTGTGGTCGACCCCGTAGTACGTGACGCCGTCGCCGACCGGGAACGTCGGCCGGGAGAACGTCGTCGGCCGGGCCCAGCTGAAACCCATGCCTTCGTCGCAGGAGACGTCGACGATGAGGCTGCCGGGGGCGAACGCGGCGAGGTCCTCCTCGATGAGGAAGGTCAGCGGGGCGTCGGTGTCCTGCAGCACGCAGTTGACGACGATGTCGTGCTCGGCGAGGAACCCGGCCAGCGGCACCCGGCCGTGCGCGGTGACCGCGTGGCTGCGGCGGAGATCGCCCGGGTTGTTCACGTCGTGGTCGATGTGCACCATCGTCGCGGAGTGGATCGGCGAGCCGACCGCGCTCAGGCCACGGGCGGTGAGGACGTCGACGTCGTGGACCCCGTGGGCGTTCAAGGCGGTCACCGAACCGCGCGCCGTCGCACCGAAGCCGATCACCACGGCCCGCAGCCGCCGTCCGTAGTCCCCGGTCGACCCGATCAGCTGCAGGGCGTGCAGCACCGAGCAGTAGCCGGCCAGCTCGTTGTTCTTGTGGAACACGTGCAGGCCGAACGAGCCGTCGCGCCGCCAGTGGTTCATCGCCTCGAAGGCGATCACGGTCAGCCGCCGGTCGATGGCGAGCTGGGTCAGTTCGGTGTCCTGCACGCAGTGTGGCCAGCCCCACAGCACCTGGCCGTCCCGCAGCGCGGCGACGTCCTCCCGCAGCGGCTTGGCCAGCAGGACGACGTCGCATTCGGCGGTGAGCTGCTCGCGCGTCCGCAGCCCCGCGACGACCTTCAGCAGCTGTTCGTCGGGCACGCCGAAGGGTTCGCCGTACCCGTGTTCGAGGTAGATGGTCTCCCGGAGGTCGGCGTCGATCCGGTCGAGGTGGTGCGGGTGGATCGGCAACCGCCGTTCGTTCTCCTTGCGGGAACGCGCGACGACGCCGAGGGTGAGCTGGTGCACGGTGGCCCCTTTGCTAGGACCCAGTCTTAACACACCCTCCGCAGCCATCGTGTACGCTCGGTGGTGTCCGAGAGCATTTCGTGCGCGAGTGGTCGAACCTGCGCCGTCCTCGGCCCCAATCCGGCCAGTACCAGCAGCCGGGGACGGGAGCACCGACATGCCGTCGGGCCCGAAAACCACCCTTTCCGCTCCGCCGGCCACCGAAACCCGTCTGTCGCTGAAGCCGGCGGCACCCGTCACCGGTCACGTCGACGGCGGGTGGTGGCCCCGGACCCGTGACCTGTCCGCCGAACTGCCCGCGCTGCTCACGGCGGTGGCTGCCCGGCTGGGCCGGATCGACCGGGTCACCTACCACCTCGGCGAGTGGCCGTCGTCCGGCCGCCGGATCTCCGCCGACGCCGGCGTCGTCCGGCTCGAGGGGTTCCGGTCACAGCCCGCCGGCACGCTGACGGTGATCGGCTGGGACCGGCACCGGCTGACCTTGCTGGTCGTCCCGCCGGAAACCGGCCCCGACGCCGCGCGGCACGCCCTCGCGGCCGCCGCGGACCGGGACAACACCGACGACAGCACGCGCCTGCTCGCCGCTCCGGCCGGGCAGCCCGACGGCGGCGTACCGCTGCCTGCATGAACCACGCCACCGCCGGTGGCGTACCACGAAAGGAAAACCCGATCACTACTTCCACAGTGGACAGTGCGCTGTTCAGCCACCCCGTCGCCGAAGAAGTTCGCCCCGGAGCGCTGACCGCGCCCCAGGACAGTCGCTACGGGAGCCTGTTCCTCCAGCCGGTGTACACCCCCGGCCCGCACACTGACGACGACCCCGAGCCCGGCCCGCAGTGGCGCCCCCGCGCGCAAAGCGCCCGCGCCCACGACCCGTCCGGCCGCCGCGGCCGCCGGTGAGGCTGCCCGGCGCCGGTCTGCCGCCTCGCTGAGGCGTGGCTCATCGTTCGTCGACGAGCGGGACTTCTTCCGCGGTGACGTCGGAGACGAGGGCGAACGCGGCGGCCGCTTCGGGGCGGTCCGCTATCCGCTCCCGGGCGGTTCGCAGGTGTTCGGCGGAGTCCCACCGCCAGATGCCGACCCAGGTCCGGTCGTCCGTCCGGCCCAGCCGGGCCTCGGCCAGCCCGGAGGCCACCGACCTGACGGTGGTCACCAATGTCGCGTGCCGGGCACGCACTTCGTCCGCGTCGGCGGGGTCGGCCTGGAACCGGGTGATCGCGATCAGCGCCATGACTGTAGCTCTTCTCTAGAGTTGGCTTCTAGCGAACGACTCTAGAGGTACGCTACAGGCGTGACGGATGTCAAGCGAGTGAACAAACGGGCCGAGAAGGCCCAGCAGACCCGGCAGCGCATCCTGGCCGCGGCCGCCGACCTGTTCGTCGAACACGGGTACGGCGCGACCAACCTCCAGGACGTCGCCGCGCGCGCCGAGGTGGCGGTCCAGACGATCTACTTCGTCTTCGGCAACAAGCGAACCCTGCTCAAGGAGCTCGTCGACGTCACGATCGCCGGCGACGATGAACCGGTCGCCACCATGAACCGGCCCTGGTTCCTCGACGCCCTCGCCGCCGAAACGGCCGAAGGCCAGCTGGAAGCGCACGTCGCGGGCACCAGGGCGATCCTGGACCGCGTCGCGCCCATCACCCAGATGGTGGCCGCCGCGTCCGCCACGGACGTGGAAGTCGCCCAGCTGTGGCCGAACGGCGATGCCCCGCGCTTGGAGGTCCACACGGCCGCGGCGCGAGCTCTCGTCGCCAAGCCGGGAGCCCGCGAAGGGCTCACCGCCGAGTATGCGGCCGACCTGCTGTACGCCTTGCTCAGCACCCAGTGCTACCTGCTGCTCGTCCGCGACCGCGGCTGGCCGCCGCGCCGGTGGGAGGAGTGGGCTTGCCGCACTCTGCGTGCGGAGCTGTGCTCTCCCTGACCTCGGGCGTCACCCACCGTCCGCCACCCGGGTCGACGACGAAGATCCGATGCCCCGCCGACCCCGCCGCCCAGGTGGAAACGCGGCTGCCCATCGCCATCGCGGCGGTCGCGTAGACGTCGGCGCGGGTCAGGGACGGCCCGGTGACCGTCGCCGCCGAGAACTCGACCGCCGGGGAGCCCGTGAGGGGGTCGACGATGTGCGCGCCCCGCTCCGCGGTGCCCGAGGTCGCGACCGCGAAGTCCCGGCCCGGCACCACCGTGAGGATCCGCCGCGGGGCGGCCGGGTCGCTGATCCCGACCCGCCACGGCCGGCCCGGGGCCGCCTCGCCGGCGAGCTGGACGTCGCCGCCGCCGTTGACCGCGTGGTCGCGGCTGCCGTGGCGGCGCAGCAGGCCGCTCGCCCGTTCGACCGCCCAGCCCTTGACCAGCCCGGTCGGGTCGGGCGCGCCGCGCCAGCGCGCCGTGAAGTACCCGTCCGTCTCGGCTTCGTAGCGCTCACACAGCTCGAGCACCTCCGCCACGTGCGGATCGGCGTCCGCGACCGTGAGCTCGCCCCGGTGCCAGCGGCTGAGGTCGCTGTCCGGGCGGAAGGTGCTGAACACGGCGTCGACGCGGTGCAGCCAGGCGACGACGTCGGCGAGCGCGGCGGACCAGTCGCCCGGGCCGCGGACGTCGATCGTGAAGACCGTCCCCATGCAGTGCTCGACGTGCACGGTCACGAGAGCCCCGCCTTGTCGAGGGCGCTCTGCAGGGACCGGACGTAGCCGTCGGAGGTGTAGGTCGCGCCGGAGACCGTGTCGATGTCGGCGGTGCCCGCCTGGGCGGCCTCCTGGTCGAGCTCCGGGATCGCGTACTCGTTGATCTCCTGGTCCCGCGGGTTCTCGGTCGGGTACTCGACCGCGGTGACCGACGCCAGCTTGCCGTTTTCGACGGTGATGCGGACCTGGACCGGGCCGAACCGGGTGTCGGCGGCGTCGCCGGTGACCGTGCCGCTCCCGGCGGCCGTCGTGGTGTCCCCGCCGACGGCGGCCGGCGGGGTGGCCGCCGCCGTCGTGGTGGGCTGGGTCTTGAACGACAGCAGCAGCACCAGCCCGGAGATCGTGCCGGCGAAGGCGAAGATGACCCGTTTCATGGGGAGGCCTTTCTCAGAACTCGAAGCTCTCGTGGTGGATCCGCCGCCGGGGCACCCCGGCGGCGCGCAGCTCGGCGCGCACGGCCGCGGTCATCCCGGGCGGCCCGCACAGGTAGACGTCGTGGCGGGCGAGGTCCGGCACGTGGTGGCGCAGCCGGGTCAGGGGGTCGCCGCCGAGCTGGGCGCGGCTGCCGGTGAGGATCCACAGCCCGGCGCCGCAGCCGGCCGCGAGCTGCTCGAGCTCCTCGCGGAACACGACGTCCGCCTCGCTGGTGGCGCGGTAGACGAGGGTGAGCTCACCCGGGAACGCCGGCAGGGCCTGGAACAGCGCGCGGATCGGCGTGATCCCGACGCCGCCCGCGACGAGCAGGACCTTGCGCTCGCGGCGCGCCGACGGCGTCATCGCCCCGTACGGCCCTTCGGTGACCACCCGCGTGCCCGGCTTCAGGGCGGCGAGGGCGGCGCTGTGGTCGCCGAGCGCCTTGACGGTGATCCGCATCCGGTCGGGGCGCACGGACGCCGAAAGCGAGTACGGCGCGGAAACCCACCACAGGTCCCGGGTCAGGAAGCGCCAGCGGAAGAACTGCCCGGCTTCGGCCCGCAGCTCGTCGAGGTGCCGGCCGGTGACCACGATGCTCACCACCCCGGCGGCTTCGGGGATCAGGGAATGCACGCGCAACCGGTGGCAGAACGCCTGCCGCACCGGGGTGACGAACCGGTACCACAGGATCGCGGCGCCGGCCCCGGCGTACAGGACCGACCAGGCCACGCGGGCGGTGAGGTCGTCGTCCATGAACTGGGCGCCGGTGGCGAACTGGTGGCTGAACGCCAGCGCCATGGCCAGGTAGGTGTAGAAGTGCAGGAAGTACCAGGTTTCGTAGCGCAGCCTTCGCCGGGCCGCGCGGGCGGAGCTGACGCCGACGCCGACGAGCAGCAGTCCGGCGACGGTCGCGGCGAGCACGTCCGGGTAGCTCAGCAGGAGCGTCGTGGCCTGGCCGACGACGCCGGTGTGCGCGGAAACGGCGTAGCCCCACGTGATGAGCAGCCCGTGCGCGACGACGAGCGAGACGACGTACCGCCCGCCCATCGCGTGCCAGCGGGCCAGCCGGTCGGCACCGATGCCGCGTTCCAGCGGCGGGATCCGCGCCATCAGCGTCACGAGCACGACGAAGCCGTACCCGGCGAGCAGGCCGGTGATCCGCCCGGCGTTGGTCAGCCAGTCGCCGAGCCCGTGCACCGACGGCGTCCCGGCCCACCAGAGGCCGAGCGCGGCGAGCGCGCCCGCCGCGACCACCGCGAGGACGGCACCCGGCCGGGCGCGGGCCGGCGGCAGGGCCGCGGCCGGAGCGGGCGGGCCCGCGATCTCCCGGACGGGAGCGGGGTGCAGAGAGGTCATGCCTTCTTTGTCCGGCACGAACCTGTACCGGGCTTGGGCGGTTCCTGTGAGCAGGCTTTGACGCCGGGTTGCTTCCGGACGCACCGCGCCGGGCCGCCGTGACCGCTTGACCGTCCCTTGTGGAAGGTGCGCGGACGGAGCGGTCCCGCCCGCGCACCCCGGTCCAGCCGAGCGGGCAGCCGACGTCCGGGCACAGCGTTGGTTCCGGTGCGGCTGCCCGGGAAGCCGGACGTCGCCGAGCCGGCCGGGGCCAGGGTCCCGTTCCGGCTCGCGTTGGTCGCCGGGTGGGGGAGTGGTCGGCGGCGAGGTGGGGAGCCGAGCGCCGCGGCACGGCCGGGTACCAACGGTCGGCCATCTTGCGCACCGGGGTGGCGACCGAGCGCGCGGGCGGGGTGTTCCCGCCCGCGCACCCCGGTTCAGCCGGGCGGACCGACGACGGCGAGCGCGAAAGCCCGGCGTGGCCGGGTTTTCCTCATGGCGTCACGCTCAGGAGATGCGCCTTGAAGCCTTCGCCATAGGTGCTCGTGGGCGTCCCGGCGTAGTCCTGGATGAGCACGTTGCCGCCGCTGCAGCCCCACGGGTTCCACGTCCAGGCGGTGTAGCCGAGCCGGTGGGCGTCGAGCCACGCCGTCACCTGGTCGAGGTAGTCGTGCGCGCACGAGTCCTGGCCGATCTCGCCGGCGTGCACCGGCACCTGCGCGGCGACCGCGCCGATCTGGCTGTCCCAGCAGGCGGAGGTCTTGCAGGCGTTGAAGTTGTACGAGTGCCACGAGGCGACGACGTTGTTCAGCGGGTCGATCGGCCGGTAGGCCAGCCACTGGGACAGGTCGTTGGTCCAGGTGAGCCCGGCGGACATGACGACGTTGGCGGCGCCGGTCGCGCGGACCGCGTCGAGGAGGTCCTGCATGCCGGCCACCTCGTAGCCGATCCCGGCGCACGTCCCGCCGTCGCGCAGGCAGCGCCACTCGGCGGCCGCGTCCGCCCAGTTGTCGGCCGCGTCCGGGTAGGGCTCGTTGAACAGGTCGAAGACGACGGCGTCGTTGCCCTTGAACGCGGTCGCGACCTGCGTCCAGAAGGCCGGCGTGTACTGCATGCTCGGCATCGGTTTCTGGCAGGTCGCGGTGGCGTCCGGGCAGGCCGAGATGTTGCCGGTGTACTGCCCGTGCGTCCAGTGCAGGTCGAGGATCGGGTTGAGGCCGTTCGCGACGAGCAGGCCGACGTAGTCCTTGACCGCCTGCTGGTAGGCGGGCCCGCTGGGCGAGCCGGACAGGCCCAGCCAGCAGTCCTCGTTCAGCGGGATCCGGACCGCGCGGATGTGCCAGGCCTTCATCGCGTCGACGGACGCCTGGTCGACCGGGCCGCTGTCCCACATGCCCTTGCCCTGCACGCAGGCGAACTCGCCGCTGGAGCGGTTGACGCCGAGCAGCCGGTAGGCCGTCCCGCCGGCGGTCAGCTGGTTCCCGGACACCCGCAGGGCGGGCGCGGGACCGCTCGACGGCGGTGGATCGGTCGGCGGGACGCCGGTGCAGGCGGCGCCGTTGACCGCGAAGTCCGCCGGCGCTCCGGTGCTGCCGCCGGAGGCGAAGTTCGCGCCCGGCTGGACGCTGCCCCCGGCGGGGATGGTGCCGTTCCAGGCCGCGTTGCGGACGGTGACCTGCTTGCCGGACTGGGACCAGACGCCGTTCCAGCCCTGTTGCAGGGTCTGGCCGCCGGGGTAGGAGTAGGTGAGGGTCCAGCCGTCGACCGCCGCCGTGCCGAGGTTGGCGATCGTGACGGTGGCGCTGAAGCCGGAGCCCCAGTCGTTCGTGGTGTAGCCGACCCGGCAGGCGAACGCCGTGGCCGTGGCGCTCGCCCCGGAGACCGGCGCCGCCGACAGCGTCGCGGCCGCGAAAACGCCCGCGACGACGAGGAGTTTCTTCAGTGACATACCCATGGCACTCCCTTGTGCACGTGAACCGATGCCTCTGGGAGCGCTCCCAAGTACGTTACAGTTGTGGTTGCCGGGGCGCGTGTCAATCGCCGGGCCGGGCCGCCGTGGCGAATTCACCCGCCTGCCGCCGGGCCGTCAGCCCGGTGGCGCAGCACTGGGCGCCGCCGCGGTCACGAACCGTGGCGGCGTCAGGCCCTCTTCTTCATCAGTGCGGAGAGGTCGACAACCTGGTCGCCCGGCGGCTCCGAGAACAGGTCCGGCGGCGGCGTGGCCGGGGAAGCTGTCGGGCGAAGGTCACGTTCCGGGCGGCGTCAGCCGAGCGTGACGTCCAGCGCGCGGTTCGGGACCGCGTCGAGGGCGGCGAGCGTGGTCTCGTCGAGCACGATGCCGCCGGCGGCGACGTTCGCCTCGAGGTGCTCGGCGTTCGCGGTGCCGGGGATCAGGTGCACGTTCGGGGCGTGGTGGAGCAGCCAGGCCAGCCCGATCTGCGACGGCGTGCGGTTCAGGGCGTGCGCGGTCTCGTGCACCACCGGCTCGTCGGTCACCTTCGGCAGACCGGGGAACGCGCCGCCGAGCGGGAAGAACGGCACCCAGGCGATGTTCTCGGCGCGGCAGAGGGCGAGCAGGTCCTCGTCGTCGCGGCCGACGAGGCTGTAGGCGTTCTGCACGCAGGCGATGCCGGCCGGGAGAGCCCGGCGCAGGACGTCGAGGGTGACGCTGCTGAGCCCGATCGCGCCGATCTTGCCTTCGTCGCGCAGGGCCGTCATCACGGCGAGCTGGTCGTCGAGGTCGACCACCTGGTCGCCTTCGGCCAGCAGGCCCGGCAGGGTGTCGAGGCGGCGCAGGTTCACCAGCGGGATCCGGTCGAGGCCGAGGCTCCTGAGGTTGTCCTCGACGCTCGCGCGCAGTTCGCGGGGCCGCTGCGCGGAGCGGAGCGGGATCGGGCCGCCGGGGTCGGGGTCGGCGCCGACCTTGCTGGCGATGAGGACGTCGTCGTCGGGCCGGATCGCCTCCCGGAGGAGCCCGTTGACGAAGCCGTCGCCGTAGAACTCGGCGGTGTCGACGTGGTCGACGCCGAGTTCGACCGCGCGGCGCAGGAGGGCGAGGGCCGCGGGGCGGTCGTCGTGCAGGCGGCTCAGCTGCATCGCGCCGTACCCGACGCGGGAGACGGTGCGGCCGGCGAGCGGGCCGGCCCCTCCGGGACGCTGTTCGGCAGAAATCATGGCAAGCCCGCTTCCGTGCGATGATGACGGTGAAGCGGAGGAACCTCCGCTAAGTCGACCGTAGCACAACCGGAGGTGCCTCCGTTTTGCCTGAACCGTCGCCGGGCCGCCCGGTGCGCTCCGACGCGCGCCGCAACCGCGAGAAGCTCGTCGCGGTCGCGCGGGCCGCCTTCGCCGCCGCCGACGGCACCGTCACGCTCGAAGCCATCGCCCGCGAGGCCGGCGTCGGGATCGGCACGCTCTACCGCCACTTCCCGACCCGCGAAGAGCTCGTCGAAGCCGTCTACGCGGCCGAACTCGACGACCTCACCGCAAGCGCCCCCGCGTTGCTCGAACAGTGCCCGCCCGAGCGCGCCCTCCGCGCCTGGATGGACCGCTACGGGGCGTTCATCGAAACCAAACGCGGGATGGCCGACGTCCTGCGCGCGAGCTTGGCTTCGGGCCGCATCGCGACACCCGTGACGCGGCGGCGCATCACCGCCGCGATCGGGGCGATCCTCGATGCCGGGGCCCGTTCGGGCACGCTGCGCGCCGACGCCGATCCCGAGGACGTCACCACGCTGCTGCTCGGCGTGTTCCTTGCCACGGCGGCCGGTCCCGCCCCCGAGCAGCTGGGGCGGCTCTTCGACCTCGTCGTCGACGCGGTGAGACCTGGCTCGCGTGCGGAATGAAACAGGCTCCCGGAGCCTTCCAGCCTGCGTGAAGAAGATTGGTTTCCTGTCGTTCGGCCACTGGTCGGCGAGCGCGCACTCCGAGACGCGGTCCGCCGCCGACTTCCTGCACCAGTCGATCGACCTCGCGGTCGCGGCCGAGGAGCTCGGCGTGGACGGCGCCTACTTCCGCGTGCACCACTTCGCGCGGCAGGCGGCCAGCCCGTTCCCGCTGCTCTCGGCGATCGGGGCGCGCACCTCGAAGATCGAGATCGGCACCGGCGTCATCGACATGCGCTACGAGAACCCGCTGTACATGATCGAGGACGCGGGCGCCGCCGACCTCATCTCCGGCGGCCGGCTCCAGCTCGGCATCAGCCGGGGGTCCCCCGAGCAGGTGATCGAGGGCTGGCGGTACTTCGGGTACGCCCCCGGCGAGGGCGAGACCGACGCCGACATGGCCCGGCAGCACACCGAGGTGTTCCTCAAGCTGCTCGAGGGGGAGGGGTTCGCCCAGCCGAACCCGCGGCCGATGTTCGCCAACCCGCCGGGCCTGCTGCGGCTCGAACCGCACTCCGAAGGCCTGCGCGAGCGCATCTGGTGGGGCTCCGGCTCGAACGCGACCGGCGTCTGGGCCGCGAAGCTGGGCATGAACCTGCAGAGCTCGACCCTGAAGGACGACGAGACGGGCGAGCCGCTGCACGTCCAGCAGCGCAAGCAGATCGAGGCCTACCGCGAAGCGTGGACGGAGGCGGGCCACGCGCGCGAGCCGCGCGTTTCGGTCAGCCGCAGCATCTTCGCGCTGACCAACGACCTCGACCGCGCCTACTTCGGCCGCGACCGCCACTCGCGCGACCAGGTCGGCATGATCGACGAAAACACCAGGGCGATCTTCGGGCGCTCGTACGCCGCCGAGCCCGACGAGCTGGTCCGCGAGCTCAAGGAGGACGAGGCCGTCCAGGCCGCGGACACCCTGCTGCTGACCATCCCGAACCAGCTGGGCGTCGACTACAACGTCCACGTGCTGGAGAGCATCCTCACCCACGTGGCGCCGGAACTCGGCTGGCGCTGAGGGGAGCAGGCCCGGTGGCGGCCGGGCCGCTTCCGCTCAGCCGTGGGTGACGTTCAGGCCGTAGAACGCGACCCGGGCGCCCTTCGTCGTGCTGTCCGAAGAGGACTGGTTGTACGAGCCCGCCTTGAAGTACTGCTTGTACGGCTTGAACGACGACGGGATGCCGTAGTGCGTGGTGCTGCCGTTGACCGTGAGGTCGATCGTGTTGCCGCCGGAAATGCCGATCGTGTAGGTCCACGTCTTGCCGAGCGAGACGTGGCCGACGGTGTGCGGCGTCTGGCCGCCGTCGGGGGAGTTCTCCGTGCCCAGCACGATGTCGCCGCTCGCCCGGTAGTACAGCTCCAGCAGGGGTTTCGTCGACAACCCGCCGGTGCCGAGGTGCACCTGGCCCACGCACACGTTCGACGTCACCGACACCACCCGCAAGGTGGCGCTCAGCTTGTGCGACCCGCTCAGCGACCAGTTCGCGGCCGACCCGTCGCGGTTCATCTCGCGCAGCTCCGACCGCGCGTAGTTCGAGTTCGGCGTCGTCACGCCCTTTTCCGGCGCCCAGAAGGTCATCGCGCCGTCGCGGGTGTCGGTGTAGAAGTAGCTGTCCTGGAAGCCGTTCGGCCCCTGCAGCCGGGACGACGAGATCGTGGTCGGCTTGCCCGGCGAGCCGACCGGCTCCTGCAGCTGCCAGATCGACAGGTCGAAGTTGCCGCCCGGCGCCACGGACGGATCGGCGGCCAGCGCGGGGGACGCGGTGACCGCGGCCAGCGCCGGGACCGCCAGGAGGACGAGCAAGGCACGCACACGCATCGTTGGGTGTCCTTTCGCGGTGGGGACACTGCACCATTCGTTCACGGAGGTGAATAAATGGTCTGGACAACCCGGCGGCGTGGACCCACGGTAGGACGGCGATCACCCGTTGTCAAGATCGCCGCGGACGCGAACGGGCCCGGCCGATCGGGAGGATCGGCCGGGCCCGTCGGCTTACCGGATCAGGCGAGGTCGAAGCGGTCGAGCTCCATGACCTTCGTCCACGCCGCGACGAAGTCGGCCACGAACTTCTCGCGGGCGTCTTCGCTGGCGTAGACCTCCGAGAGGGCGCGCAGCTGCGAGTTCGAGCCGAAGACGAGGTCGACCGCCGTGGCGGTCCACTTCAGCTCGTCGGTCGCCACGTCGCGGATCTCGTAGACGTTCTCCTCGGACTCCGACACCTTCCACCGGGTGCCCGGCGCGAGCAGGTTGGCGAAGAAGTCGTTGGTCAGCACGCCCGGCTTGTCGGTGAGGACACCGTGCGCGGCCCCGCCGTGGTTGGTCCCGAGCGAGCGCAGGCCACCGACCAGGACGGTCATCTCCGGCGCGGACAGGCCGAGCATGTAGGCGCGCTCGACGAGCAGCACCTCCGGCTGCAGCTTCTCGCCGGAGCGCAGGTAGTTGCGGAACCCGTCGGCGCGCGGCTCCATCACCTTGAAGGAGTCGACGTCGGTCTGCTCCTGCGAGGCGTCGGTGCGGCCCGGGTGGAACGGCACGGTCACCTCGACGCCCGCGTCACGCGCGGCCTTCTCGACGGCGGCCGAGCCGGCCAGCACGATGAGGTCGGCGAGCGAGACCTTCGCGCCGCCCGCCTCGTTGAACTCGCGCTGGATGCCCTCGAGGGTCTCCAGGACCTTGCCGAGCTGCTCGGGCTGGTTGACCTCCCAGTTGCGCTGCGGCTCCAGGCGGATCCGGGCGCCGTTCGCGCCACCGCGCTTGTCGGTGGAGCGGAAGCTCGCGGCCGACGCCCACGCGGTCGACACCAGCTCGGAGACCGAAAGGCCGGACTCGAGCACCTTCGCCTTGAGGGCGGCGATGTCGGCGTCGCCCACCAGGCCGCCCTCGACGGCCGGCACCGGGTCCTGCCACAGCTGCGGCTCGGCGACCCACGGGCCGAGGAAGCGGCTGACCGGGCCCATGTCGCGGTGCAGCAGCTTGTACCAGGCCTTGGCGAACGCCAGCGCGAACTCGTCCGGGTGCTCCAGGAACCGGCGGGAGATCGGGCCGTAGACCGGGTCGAAGCGCAGCGACAGGTCCGTCGTGAGCATCGTCGGCTTGTGCTTCTTGTTCGGGTCGTACGGGTCCGGGATGATCTCCGGGGCGTCCTTGGCGACGTACTGCTTGCCGCCGCCGGGGCTCGTGGTGAGCTCCCACTCGTAGCCGAACAGGATCTCGAAGAAGCGGTTGCTCCACTCGGTCGGCTTGTCGGTCCAGGTGACCTCGAGCCCGCTGGTGATCGTGTCGGCGCCCTTGCCGGAGCCGTGCGTGCTCAGCCAGCCGAGGCCCTGCGTCTCGATCGGGGCACCCTCGGGCTCCGGGCCCACGTGGTCATCGGCGACGCCGGCGCCGTGGGTCTTGCCGAAGGTGTGGCCGCCGGCGATGAGGGCGACGGTCTCTTCGTCGTTCATCGCCATCCGGGCGAAGGTCTCGCGGATGAAGTGCGCCGCCGCCTCGAAGTCCGCGCTGCCGCGGGGACCCTCGGGGTTGACGTAGATGAGGCCCATCTCGGTCGCGCCGACCTCGGGCGCCATCTCCGAGTCGCTGACGTAGCGCTCGTCACCCAGCCAGTCGTCCTCCGGGCCCCAGATGATCTCCTCGGGCTCCCAGACGTCTTCGCGGCCGAAGCCGAAGCCGAAGGTCTTGAAGCCCATCGACTCCAGAGCGACGTTGCCGGCGAGCACGAGCAGGTCGGCCCACGAGATCTTCTGGCCGTACTTCTGCTTGACCGGCCACAGCAGGCGGCGGGCCTTGTCGAGGTTGGCGTTGTCGGGCCAGCTGTTGAGCGGGGCGAAGCGCTGGCTGCCGTCCCCGGCGCCGCCGCGGCCGTCGTGGATGCGGTAGGTGCCCGCCGCGTGCCAGCTCATCCGGATCATCAGGCCGCCGTAGTGGCCGAAGTCGGCGGGCCACCAGTCCTGCGAGGTGGTGAGCACCTCGGTGATGTCCCGCTTGAGCGCCTCGACGTCGAGCTTGGCGAATTCCTTGGCGTAGCTGAAGTTCTCGCCGAGCGGGTTGCCCTTGGCAGAGTGGGCGTGCAGCACGGACAGGTCGAGCTGGTTCGGCCACCAGTCCTTGTTCGTGCGCGGACGTCCGCCCGTCTTCGGCTGCGGCGAGTCGATCGCCGGGTTCTCGCTCTCGCTGCCGTGCGAGGTCACCGAATCGTGCGCGACCGGGCAACCGGCCGCCGCCTTCTTGTCCACGCCCTGCGCGCTGGACGGGGCGTTGTCCTGGGTGGAGCTCATTTACTTCCTTCCGGGAGCGGCGAATCTTTTCGGGGGCGTTCGGCCGCGCATCCGGGGCAGGTGCCCCAGTAGACGACCTCCGCCTGGTCGATCACGAAACCGTGGTCGTCCGAAGCGGTGAGACAGGGGGTGTGGCCGACGGCGCAGTCGACATCGGCTATCGCCCCGCACGAACGGCACACGACATGGTGGTGGTTGTCACCCACCCGTGCCTCGTAGCGGGCGTTCGCGCCGGCCGGCTGGATCCGCCGGATCAGCCCGGTGTCGGTGAGCGCCCGCAACACGTCGTAGATCGTCTGGTGCGACACCGTCGGGTGTTCGGCCCGCACCAGGTCGATCACCGTCTCGGTGTCGACGTGGGGATGGTCGCGCAGCGCGGCCAGCACGGCCAGCCGGGGCCGGGTGACCCGCAGCGAGACCTCCCGCAGTTGTGCTTCGAAGTCCGACATCACCGGCGACCCTAAGGCCTTTTCTGGAATGGGTCAAGTTATCGGCCGGGCGAGCCGGCCCTCCGGGGTTCACGCTGAGTCAGCGGCACGATTAGGCTCCCGGGCATGCCGGACACGCAGTACGAAGACCTGCTCCGCCACGTGCTCGACACGGGCGCCCGCAAGGAGGACCGCACCGGGACGGGCACGCGGTCGATCTTCGGGCACCAGCTGCGCTACCGGCTGTCCGACGGGTTCCCGCTGATCACGACGAAGAAGGTCCACTTCCGCTCGATCGCGTACGAACTGCTGTGGTTCCTCCGCGGCGACGGGAACGTGAAGTGGCTGCAGGAGAACGGCGTCACGATCTGGGACGAGTGGGCGGCGCCGGACGGGGACCTCGGCCCGGTCTACGGCGTGCAGTGGCGGTCGTGGCCGACCCCGGACGGGGGACACGTCGACCAGCTCGGCGAGGTGCTGCGCACGCTGCGCGAGAACCCCGACTCCCGCCGGATCATCGTCTCCGCGTGGAACGTCGCCGACATCCCGCGCATGGCGCTGCCGCCGTGCCACGCGTTCTTCCAGTTCTACGTCGCCGGCGGGGAGCTGTCCTGCCAGCTCTACCAGCGGAGCGCGGACCTGTTCCTCGGCGTGCCGTTCAACATCGCGAGCTACGCGCTGCTGACGCACATGATCGCCGAGCAGGTCGGCCTCGGCGTCGGCGACTTCGTCTGGACGGGCGGGGACTGCCACATCTACGACAACCACACCGAGCAGGTCCGCACGCAGCTCGCGCGCGAGCCCCGGCCGTTCCCCACGCTGAGCCTGAAGCCGGCGGAAAGCCTGTTCGACTACACCTACGAGCACCTCGCGCTCGACGGCTACGACCCGCACCCGGGCATCAAGGCGCCGGTGGCGGTGTGATCGGGCTGGTCTGGGCGCAGTCGGCCAACGGCGTCATCGGCCGCGACGGCACGCTGCCGTGGCACCTGCCGGAGGACCTGAAGCACTTCCGCACCCTGACCGCGGGCGCGAGCGTGCTCATGGGCCGCCGCACCTGGGAGTCGCTGCCGCCGCGGTTCCGGCCGCTGCCGGGCCGGCGCAACCTCGTGCTGTCGCGCACGCCCCAGGACGGCGTGGAGACGTTCCCCGGCCTGCCGGAGGCGCTCGCCACGGTGTCCGGGGACGGCTGGGTGATCGGCGGCGCGGCGGTGTACCGGGCGGCCCTGCCCTTCGCCGACCGGATCGTGGTCACCGAGCTCCGGGAGTCCTTCGACGGGGACACGCACGCACCGGACGTGGGCCGTCCGCCCGACTCCACCGGGGAGTGGCAGGAGTCGGCGACGGGGCTGCACTACCGGTTCCTGACCTGGAACTGACGCCGCGCCGGGCCCGGCCGGGCGAAGCGCCCGGCGGTCGGTCACCATGAAGCGGTGTCTCAGCCCCTGACCTCCTCGAACCCGGCCGGCCCCGGCCTGCTGTACCTGGTGAAGCAGCTCGAGCTCGCCGTGCGCGCCCGCCTGGACGAGGTGCTCCGGCCCGTCGCGCTCACGCCGCTGCAGTACACCGCGCTGACCGTGCTGGAGCGGCGGTCGGGCCTCACCACCGCGGAGCTGGCGCGGAACTCGTTCGTCACCGACCAGGCGATGGCCGACATGGTCGTCGCGCTCGAGCGGCGGGGCTTCATCGCGCGCGACGGCGACCCGCGGGACCGGCGGCGGCGGGTGATCCGGCTGACCGGCCCCGGTGAGGAGGTCCTCGGCCGGGTCCGCGACGACGTCGTCGCGCTCGAACAGCGGATGGTCTCCGGGCTGGCACCGCGCGACGCGGCCCGGTTCCGCGAGTACGTCGTCGCGTGTCACGCGACGCTGTCGGACCGGCCCTCGCACTGACCTTCGGACGAATAAAGGACAGGAAACCTGTACATCGGCGAGGGTGCGTGGCACTCTGCTGGGCATGCGTAGGTGGTATGGCCGGGCGATGGCGCTGGCCGCGACGATCCTGATGGCGATCGGCCTGACCTCCGGGGTCGCGGCCGGGGTCACGAGCGGGCACCACACCGGGCAGCTGCCGGACGGCGCCACCTGGGTGGCCGACGTCCCGGCCGCCTGGAACGGCACGACCATCCTGTACAGCCACGGGTTCGGCCCGCTGGCCGCCCGGAACGCGCCGGACGACGAAACCCGGCAGGCGCTGCTCGGTGACGGGTACGCGCTGGTCGGCTCGTCCTACAGCGGCCCGTCGTGGTGGGCGCTCGCCTCGACCGTCGACGACCAGTTCGGCGCGCTCGCGGCGCTCGAGCGGCTGACCGGCCCTTCGCGGCGCACGATCGCGTGGGGCACGTCGATGGGCGGGCTCGTCAGCGCGCTGGAAGGCGAAGACCCGGGACGGCGGCTCGACGGGGTGCTGAGCACCTGCGGGCTCGTCGCCGGCGGGCTCAACCTGAACAACTACCAGCTGGACGGCGAGTACGCGCTCGCGCACCTGCTCGCGCCGGCACAGGACGTCAAGCTCGTCCGCTTCGCCAGTCCCGAAGAAGGGAACGCGTCGGCGGCGGCGTTGACGAAGATCGCCACCGACGCGCAGGCCACCCCGGCGGGGCGGGCGCGGATCGCACTGGCCGCCGCGCTGATGAACGAGCCGGGGTGGTTCACCGGCGCCACGCCGCCGGCGCCGTCCGACTACGCGGGCCAGGAAGCCCAGCAACAGCAGGAACTCGCGCAGTTCGTGCTCGGGTTCGTCGTGCCGGGGCGGTACCAGATCGAGCTGGCGGCGGGCGGCAACAGCGCGTTCACCGCGGGCGTCGACTACCGCGCGCTGCTGGCCGGCAGCAGCCACGCCCGCCAGGTCCGCGCCCTGTACCGGGCGGCCGGCCTCGACCTGGACGCCGACCTGACGACGCTGACCCGCGACGCCGACATCCGGCCGGACCCGCAGGCCGTCCGCACGCTGGCGCGCACGTCGACGGTGACCGGCCGCCTGCGCGTGCCGACGCTGAACATCCACACCACCGCCGACCAGCTCGTGCCCGTGGAGCAGGAGGACTGGTACGGCAAGCAGGTCCGCCGGGCGGGCGCCGGGGCCCTGCTGCGCCAGGCCTACGTCGGGGCGACCGGGCACTGCGCCTTCCGGCCGGCCGAGACGATCGCGGCGCTGCACGCCCTCGAATCGCGCGTCGAGTCCGGCCGCTGGGGTGAGGTCACCGAACCCCGGCGGCTCAACGAAGCGGCCGCGGGACTGGGTGGCGAGGGTCGTTACCTCCGGTTCGACCCGCCGCGGCTGACCGGCGGGCTGGGTGAGCCGGGGCGGTGAGCACGCGGGCGATGATCCCGGCCGCCGCGGCCATGCCGGCCGCGTTCGGGTGGTACGGGTAGGCCGGGGACGCCGGGACCGCGCCCTCCAGCCAGCGGGCCGCGGGCTCGGCGCACAGACCGTGCCGGGCGCTCGGACCTCGGATGTCCACATAGGACGCCCCGTGCCGCACGGCCTGGCCGGCGAGCATCGCCGTCAGGTGGTCGAACGTCGCCTGGAGGTAGCCGGCGTCGGCCGGGGTGAACGGGTCGGCCGGGTAACAGCCGCCCGGGCGCCAGTACGTCAGGTAGCCGGTCACGACCACGCGCGCGGCGGGGGAGCGGCGGTGGATCTCCGCCAGCGCGGCGGCGATCTTCGGCGCGGTGGCCTCGATGCGCGCGGCGAACCGGTCCCCGTACTGCTCCCGGCACGATGGCCGGACGGGCCCGTCGGGGCTCGCGCACGTCACGAACGCCGAGCCCAGCGCGATGTCGTTGGCGCCGATCGCCAGCGTGACGAGGCCGGTGTCGCGGCGCAGCGCGTCGAACTGCGGGGCGACCACCCCCGCCTGCTTCCCGGTGAGGTCGGCGGTCGTCGCGCCGGAGCAGGTCACGTCGGTCAGCGTGGCGCCGAGCCGCTCCGCCAGCACGTGCGGCCAGTTGTGGTCGGAGCGCAGGCACGTCCCGTCGATCTCGTCCGGGATCCACGGCCCGGCGGCCGACGAGTCGCCGAGCGCCACGTACCGGATCCGCTCGCCCGCGTCCGCGGGCGCCGTGAGCAGCCCGGCCAGCACCACCAGCGCGAGGAGGAGCCTCATGAGACCGGCTGCCCCTCGTTCGGGGTGGCCGCCGTCGCCTTCGCCGCGTCACGCCGGATGGCGGCCGCCAGCAGGGGCACCAGGGCGACAGCGACGGCGGCGGCCGCGGCGAACACGAAGTAGGGCACCACCAGGCTGTCCGTGGAGCTTTCGATGAGGCCGTACACATAGGGACCCACGAAGCCGCCGGTGATCCCGAGCATGTTGATGAAGGCGAGCCCGGCCGCCGCCGTCAGCCCGGACAGCCGCGACATCGCGACCGACCAGAACAGCGGCAATGTGCCGAAGGCGAAGAAGTTCGAGACGAACAGCAGGCCCACGCTCCACACGGGATTCCGGGAGACGAGGAAGCCGGCGAGGATGAGCAGCTCGGCGACCGCGCACACCGCGATGAGCGGGATCTCGCGGCCGAGGCGGCGCTTGAGCCACGGGAAAACCAGCACGCCGGCCAGCGCCGAAATCCCGCCGCTGCCCGCCACCAGCCCGATGAGGAACGGGCTGTCCAGGCCGAGCGACTGGATGTAGGCCGGGAAGTTGAAGCCGATCCCGCCGCCGATCGCCTGGTTGATCAGGTAGATGGCGCCGAGCAGCAGCACCGTCGGGCGGCCGAACGCCGCTCGCAGCGTGCGGCCCACGCCGACCGGAGCCGCGGACGCGTGGCCGACCGCCCGCTCGGTGAGCACGGCCGCTTCCTCCGCCGTGAGCCACTTCGCGTCCGCGGGGCGGCTGGGCAGGGCGAACCAGACGAGCACGCCGACGACGATCGTCACGAGTCCCTCGACCAGGAACATCCACTGCCAGCCCCGCAGCCCGCCGACGCCGTGCAGTTCCATCAGCGCGCCGCCCAGCGGTGAGCCGATGATGATCGCGACGCAGGGCGCGGTGTAGATCAGGCCGACGATCGTCACGCGGTGCTTCTGGGAGAACCACTGGGTGACCATGTACATCATGGCCGGGAAGAGGCCCGCCTCCGCGGCGCCGAGCAGCAGCCGGAGGATGTAGAACGAAACGTCGTCGCCCACGAACATCATGGCGGCCGACACCGCGCCCCAGGTGACGGCGATGCGCGTGATCCACAGGCGGGCGCCGACGCGGTAGAGGACGAGGTTGCTCGGCACCTCGAGCAGGGCGTAGCTGACGAAGAACAGGCCGGCCCCCAGCCCGTACGCGGCCGCGCTGATCCCGACGTCCGCCGCCAGTGAGGTCTTCGCGAGCGCGACGTTGGTCCGGTCGACGTACGACATGAAGTAGGCGATGCCGAGCACCGGCAGCAGCCGGGTGACGGCCTTCTTGGTGGCGAGTTCGTGCAGGAGGTCTCGTGCGTTCGTCATCGGACGCCCTTCGGGTGATTTCTGCCGCCCATACCGTCTGACCTGCAATACTACGGAGTATCACGATAAGTTCGCCGCGTGTGGGCTGTCAACCGCTCCTCGCTGCCCGTGAGACGATGACCCGGTCGGAACGAGGAGGACCCAGGTGAGCGCGAGCCCCGATCTCGAGCCCGGCGCGCGGCGCAGGATCCTGGACGCGGCGGCCGAGGCGTTCATGGCGCACGGGTTCGCCAACGCCACGATCGACGACATCGCCCGCGAGGTGGGCGCCACCAAAGGCCTGGTGTACTACCACTTCCGGTCGAAGTTCGACATCTTCCTCGCGGTGTACGAAGAGGCCATGGGCCGCGTCCGCGACCGGGTCGAACGGCACGCCCACGGCGGCGGCACCGGCCGCGACCGGCTCGTGGCCATGGCGGTGGCGCACGCGGTGAACCTGATGGAGGACCTGGCCTACCACCACGTCGTCCACCAGGCGGTGCGCGGCCAGGTGGCGACCGCGCTCAAGGCCCGCCAGCGCGACACGCTCCAGGAGCTGAACCAGCTGCGCAGCGATTACGAGCAGTTGTTCCGCAGCGTGGTGACAAGCGGCATCGAGGACGGCTCACTGCGCCCGGTCGACCCCGCGCTCGCCACGCGGACCCTGCTGAGCAACCTCAACGCGATCGACACGTGGTTCCACCGCATCGAGGGCCAGTCCACGGCGGAGCTCCACGACCTCGCCCACCGGATCGTCGACCTCCTGATCGGCGGCCTGGCCCGCTGAGCCTTCAGTGGCCGACCGCCTTGGCTTTCGAGGCGGGTGGCCACCTGGTCGAGCGGCTGCGTGCTTCGCCGCGCGCGGCAGCGACCTTCTCGGCGTCGGCGGAGCCGGTGTTGCGGAGCACGGAGGTGACGGCGGCCGCGTCTCCGGCGGCGTACTCGTACCGGTCGAACCGCGCGGCCTGCGAGCCGCCCGCACGGTTGAGGCCGAACCGGACCGGACGTTGCGGAGCGGGGTGGCGACGCTATACCGTGAGCGGAACTAGAACAGGTTCCAGTTTGCGGTGCGGGTGGACCGAGGAGCGGAAATGGCGAAAAGGGCGCCGCGCGGCGACGAGGCCGACTACGTCGTCGTCGGGTCGGGGAGCTCGGGGGCGGCGATCGCGGGGCGGCTGGCCGAGGCCGGGGCCAGCGTGATCGTGCTCGAAGCCGGGAAGAGCGACGAGCAGCTGCTGGTCAGGAAGCCGGGGCTGGTCGGTCCGATGCACGCGGTGCCCCAGCTCAAGAAGCCCCTCGACTGGGGCTACTACGGGATCCCGCAGAAACACGTTCTCGATCGCCGGATGCCGGTCCCGCGCGGCAAGGTGGTCGGCGGCTCCAGCTCCATCAACGGCATGGTCTACGTCCGCGGCAACCGCGCCAACTTCGACTCCTGGGCCGCCGAAGGCAACACCGGCTGGGACGCCGACAGCGTCAACGCGGCGTACAAGCGGATGGAGGACTTCGAGGACGGCGAGAACGCCTTCCGGGGTGCGGGCGGCCCGATCCGGGTCACCCGCAACAAGATCCCCCAGGAAGGGTCGCTCCAGTTCATCGACGCCACCTCCGACGCGCTGGGCTGCAAGATCCTCGACGACTACAACGCCGAGTCGCAGGAAGGCGTCAGCCGGATGCAGCAGAACGCCGCGGACGGCCTGCGCTACAGCGCCTCCCGCGGCTACCTCCACGACCTCAAGCCCGCGACGCTGGAGCTGCAGTCCCGCGTGCTGGCGAAGAGGGTCGTGGTCGAGAACGGCCGCGCGGTGGGCGTCGAAGTCGTCGACGCCGGCGGCACCCGCCGCACCGTCCGCGCCGGCAAGGAGGTCATCCTCTCCGCCGGGGTCATCGGCTCCGCGCAGCTGCTCATGCTCTCCGGCGTCGGCCACGCCGAGCACCTCAAGGAGCACGGCATCGCCGTTGTCGCGGACCTGCCGGTCGGCGACAACCTGCACGACCACATGTTCCACGCCCTGACCTTCCACGTGACGTCGAGCCGGAACAAGGGCACGGCCCCGTACTTCGCGCGCGGCCTGATCAGGGAGCTGCTGCGCCCCGGCACCACGTTCCTGGCCAACTCGGTCTTCGAGGCGGTCGCGTTCCTCCGGACGTCCCAGGCCGGCGCGATCCCCGACCTCCAGCTGCACCTGCTGCCGTGGGCGTACGTCTCGCCGAACCAGGACGCGCCGATCCGGCACGACGTCGACAAGCGCGGCGCGCTCACGGTCCTGACGACGCTGATCTACCCGAAGAGCCGCGGCACGCTCCGGCTCGCCTCGGCCGACCCCGCGGCGGCGCCGGTCATCGACTTCCAGTACCTGGCCGACCCGGCCGACCTCGAGCTGCTCGGCGAGGGCTCGGAGATGGTGCGTGAGATCTTCGCCTCGAAGGCGTTCAAGGGCGCGGTCAAGGAAGAGATCCACCCGGGCAAGGACCTGCGGGGCCAGGAGCTGCGCGACGCGATCCTCAACCGCGCGACGTCGGTCTACCACGGCGTCGGCACCTGCCGGATGGGCGTCGACGAGCTCGCGGTCGTCGGCCCCGACCTGAAGGTGCGCGGGGTCGACGGCCTGCGGGTCTGCGACGCCTCGATCATGCCGTCGATCACCGGCGGCAACACCAACGCGCCCTGCATCATGATCGGCGAGATGGGCGCGCAGCTCGTCCTTTCGGGCCAGTGAAGGGGATCCGACCATGACCGTCACCCCGCTCGCGCTTTCCCGTCCGGCGTCGGTGACCGACGCGCTGCTGCGGCAGCTCGTCGCCCGGGTGCCGGGTTCGGCAGGCGCGCCCTGGAAGCTGACCGAGGTCTACACCGGCGAGGTGCTCGTCGACCTGCCGCAGTCGGCGCCGTCCGACATCGAGCGGGCGTTCGTCCTCGCGCGCGAGGCCCAGCGGAAGTGGGCCGCCACCCCGCTCAAGCGGCGGCTGGCGGTGTTCAAGCGGGCGCACGCGCTCTTCCTCGAGCACGCGCGGACCGTCACCGACCTCATCCAGGCCGAGAGCGGCAAGAACCGGCAGATGGCGATCGAAGAGACCTGCGACCCGGCGATGGTGATGAGCCACTACCTCAAACGGGCCGCCAAGCTCCTCGCCCCGGTCCGGCGCGGCGGGCCGGTGCCGCTGCTGACGACGTCGACCGAGATCCGGCAGCCCAAGGGTGTCGTCGGGATCATCGCGCCGTGGAACTTCCCGTTCGCCACCGGCATTTCCGACGCCGTGCCGGCTTTGATGGCGGGCAACGCGGTCGTGCTGAAACCCGACAACAAGACGGCCCTCTCGCCGCTCTACGGCGTCCGGCTGCTGGAGGAGGCCGGCCTGCCGGAGGGCCTGTTCCAGGTCGTCTGCGGCGAAGGCCCCGACGTCGGCCCCACGCTCATCGACCACGCCGACTACGTGATGTTCACCGGCTCCACGGCCACCGGCCGGGTGATCGGCGAGCGGGCCGGCCGGAACCTGATCGGCTGCTGCCTCGAACTCGGCGGCAAGAACCCGATGATCGTGCTCGAGGACGCCGACCTCGCCGACGCCGTGCAGGGCGCGATCTTCGGCGCGTTCGGCAACACCGGCCAGATCTGCATGCACATCGAGCGGATCTACCTGCCGGAGTCCCGGTACGACGAGTTCAAGGACGCGTACGTGGCCAGGGCGCGGGCCCTCGACGTCCGCGCCGCCTACGACTTCGGGCCCGACATGGGCTCGCTCGTCTCCGTCGACCACATGCACCGCGTCAAGGAGCACGTCGAGGACGCCGTCGCCAAGGGCGCGACGGTGCTCTGCGGCGGCAAGCCGCGCCCCGACCTCGGCCCGGCGTTCTTCGAGCCCACGATCCTCGAAGGCGTCACGAAGGACATGCTCTGCGGCGTCACCGAAACCTTCGGCCCCGTGGTGGCCCTGCACCGGTACCGCACGGTCGACGAAGCCGTCGCGCTCGCCAACGACACCGACTACGGCCTCAACGCGTCGGTCTGGAGCCGCGACCTCGACGCCGCGCGCGCCGTGGCCGCGCGCCTGGAGTCCGGCAACGTCAACGTCAACGACATCCTCGCCACCGCGTACGCGGCCAAGGGAACGCCGTCCGGCGGGGTGAAGAACTCCGGCGTCGGCGCCCGCCACGGCGACCAGGGCCTGCTCAAGTACACCGACGTGCAGAACCTGGCCGTGCTGAAGAAGCAGGTCATGGGTCCGCGGCCGGGCCAGGACCACGAGAAGTACGTCAAGGGCATGCTCTCGGGGCTGAAGCTCATGCGAAAGCTGCGCATCCGGTAGCGGTCGACGACGCGTCTCCGGCCGCGAGGGCTGGGGCACCGGGGTGACCTGGCAGCTGTCCCTCGAAGCCCGGCCGCTCGGCGAGTCGCAGCTCACGCGCGAGTGAGCCGTGGTCGCGCACCGTCCGCCCGGCCGGTCGGGCATGATCGGTCCGGACGACGGAGGTTCGGAGACTGATGCGCGTTCTGTCGGAGAGTCAGCTGGGTGCGGTGCTGGCCGGGGTGCCGTCGCCGTCGCCGCGGGTGGTGGTCAGCGGGAACTTCGCGACGCCGTCGCGGGCCGTGGCGGTGCTGGACGCCGCCCTGGCGGAGTACCGGCTGTTCGCGCTCAACGCCCAAGACGGCCTGCCGGACCGGCCGGGCGTGCTGCTCGAGACGCCCTTCGTGGGGCCGGGGATGCGCGGCCGCGAGGGTCTGCGGTACTTCCCGTCCCGGTTGTCGCTGGTGCCGCAGCTGCTCAAGAACTCCCTGCCGCCCGACGTCGTGCTGGTGCACACCTCGGTGCCCCTGGACGGCGTGGTGTCGCTGGGCACGGAGGTGAACATCCTGCCCGCGGCGATCGAAGCCGTCCGCGCCCGCGGTGGCCTGGTGGTCGCGCAGCTCAACCCGAACATGCCGTTCACCCACGGCGACGGCGTGCTGCCGGTCGACGAGATCGACTACGCGCTCGAAGCCGAGGAGCCGCTGCGGTCGCCGGCGCCGCGGCCACTGGGGGACCCGGCCCTGGCCATCGGCGCGCGCGTGGCCGAGCTGGTCGGCGACGGCGCGACGCTGCAGCTCGGCATCGGCGGGATCCCCGACGCGACGCTGGCCGCCGTGACCGGCCGCAAAGGGCTCGCGGTGTGGTCGGAGATGTTCAGCGACGGCGTGCTCGCGCTCGACCGCGCCGGGGCGCTCGATCCGGCCGAGCCGGTGACGGCGTCGTTCGTGTTCGGCAGCGCCGAGCTGTACAAGTGGGTCGACCGCAACCCGCGGGTCCGGCTGCTGCGCACCGAGAAGACGAACGATCCCGCGGTGATCGCCCGCCAGCGCGGCCTGGTTTCGGTGAACAGCGCCCTGGAGGTCGACCTGTTCGCCCAGGCCAACGCCAGCCGGGTGCGCGGAGCGATCTATTCGGGTTTCGGCGGGCAGACCGACTTCGTGGTCGGAGCGCTGCACTCACCGGGCGGCCGGGCGATCATCGCCCTGCCGTCCTGGCACCCGAAGGCCGGCGTGTCGACGGTCGTGCCCCGGCTCGCCGGTCCGGTGACCTCGTTCCAGCACAGCTTCTTCGTCAGCGAGCACGGGATCGCGACGATCTGGGGCCACGACGCCGACGAGCAGGCCCAGCAGATCGTCGAGCGGGTCGCGCACCCGGACGCCCGGGAGGAACTGCGGGCGCGGGGCCGTGACCTCGGGTTCGCCCTGCGTCCCTGAATCCTGGGCTCGCGGTGGCGTCCGCCGCTGGTGAACACCCGCGTGGGCCCGGCTCGCCGGTGGCATCGTGGAAACCACGAGTCCACGGGGGAGAGGCCGACGTGCGCTACCACCTTGCCCAGGCCAACATCGCCGTCGCCACCCGGCGGCTGAACCATCCGCGCCTGGCCGGTTTCGTCGACCGGCTGGAGGACATCGACCGGCTGGCGCGCCGCAGCCCGGGCTTCGTGTGGCGGCCCACGGACGCGGAGGTCGCGGCCGACCTCGACCGCCTGCTGGACGACCCCTGGCGTCAGGTCCTCAACGTTTCGGTGTGGGAGTCACTCGACGCCCTGAGGCGGTTCACCTACGGAGGCGACCGCCTCGCGGTCATGCGTGAGGGCGCCGGGGCCGGCTGGTTCGACCGTGCCACCAGCCGGCACGCGTTGTGGTGGGTGGCGGCGGGCCACCGGCCGTCCCTCCGCGACGCACTGACCAAACTGGACCAGATCGGCCGGGAGGGTCCGACCCCGGACGCGTTCACCTTCGCCCGGCCCTTCCCGCCGTCCGGCGGGAACGCCGCCGCCTACCGGATCACCGGACGACGACACCCGCGAGACGCGCGGTACCACGCCCGGCGGGACACTGGGCGTAGCTCCAGTCATCGACCCTCGTCCACGTAGGCGCGTAGTACTCGGACCCGTTCGAGCACCGCACGTACGCACGGTATTCGCCGAAACCGTAGTAACAGACAGCATAGGTCCGAACGTTGCTCACGAAGCCTGTCTCGCAGTCCGACGGGTCGGCACTCGCCGGCGAGGCACCGGCCATCAGCCCGATGCCGCTCACCAGAGCGGGAACAGCGAGCACCGTCAACCACCGCTTCGCTTTTCGCATGAGGAATCCTCTCTCGTAAGTTGCCGTGCCCGAAGCTAGCCGGGTCCCTGGCACGGTTCCTTGCACGACTCTGCAATGTCCAGGTCAACGGTTCCGGGTGCGCACTGCCGTGCGGGGTGGCACCGCACCCGGCCCGGGGGTCGGCCGCCCCGCCGGGTCATCGGCGCAGCGCGCGCCGCCGGGTCAGGAACACCGGGCCGCCGCCGGTGGCCAGGAGCGCGGTGCCCCCGGTAGACATCGGTCGGGGGCACCCGGCTTGTCGCCGCCTCCGAGCCCGGCCTGAGTCGACGGCCTCGAACTCAGGGCCGGAGGCGCCGCTGCCAGGACGGCACGCCCGGCCCAGGAGCCAGGCAGGACCTGCGCTGACGGAGTCGAGCGCTTGACCGGGCACGTCCTCCTCCTCGGCTGGGTTCGGCACCAGGGTGCGTGTCAGGTCGCCGAGGTCGGGGCGGCGAGTACGCCGGGCGAGCTGCTGGATCGCCTGCTGAGCCACCGCCACGGCCGGTGGGCGGGCTGAGTCGTAGGTCCACTGTGGACGCCCCAGCCGGGCGGCGGCAGAGCGGTGCTGAGCCGGTCGATGCCGTGCGCACCGGGCTCGCCCGGAAAGCGAGCGGCCGGCCGCTAGGGTCGGCTGATGGAGCTGAGGCAGGTCGAGCACTTCCTCGCCGTGGTGCGCAGCGGGAACTTCACCGCCGCCGCGCGGGAGGTGCATGTGGTGCAGTCGGCCCTGAGCGCGTCGATCCGCAAGCTCGAAACGGATCTGGGCGCGCCCCTGTTCGACCGGACCACCCGGCGGGTCGCGCTGACCGAGGCGGGGCGGGCGCTGCTGCCGCTCGCGCACCGGCTCGTCGCCGACGTCGTGGCGGCGCGGGGCGAGGTGGCGGCCGTGGCGGGGCTGGCGCGGGGGCGGGTTTCCATCGGGACCATCCAGACGCTGACCGTCGTGGACCTGCCGGCGAAGCTCGGGGACTTCCGGGTGCGTTACCCGGGCGTGCGGATCCACGTGCGCGAGAGCACCGTCCCCGACCTGGCGGCGGGGGTCGGCAACGGCGAGCTCGACCTGTCCTTCCTGGCCGGTGAAGAGCCGCCGGCGGACGAGCTCGTCAGCTTCGCGCAGTGGAGCCAGCACCTCGTGGTGCTGAGCCACCCGGGACACCGGCTGGAGCGCCGGCGCCGCGTCCGGCTCGCCGAACTCGACGACGAGCCGTTCGTGGACTTCAGCGGGAGCGGGATGCAGGCGATGATCGCCCGCCGGTTCGCCGAGGCGGGGCTGCGGCAGAACCGGGTGTGCGAGGCGACCCACATGCCGTTGCTGGTCGAACTGGTGGCCGCCGGCCTCGGCGTCTCCATCGTCCCGCAGCCGGTCGCCGAGAAGTCCGGCCTGCCGTTCGCGCGGATCGGGCAGCCGGGCTTCAGCCGGGCGATCCACCTGGTGGGCCGGGGCCCGCGGCCGGCGAACCCGGCCGCCCGGGAGCTCCTGGCGCACCTGCTGGCCTGAACCGGGCCTACCGGACGCGGGCGAAGAGCAGGCACAGCCCGGCGAGCACGAGCGCGGTCGCGAGCGTGGTGAACCCGGCGAATGCCGCGGCCGCGGCGAGCGCGAGGGCGCGGACGCCGAAGTGCCGCAACAGCCGGACCAGCTCCGGCGGCTCGGTGTCCCGGGGGTGCATGGACCGAGTATTCGACGGCCGCGGCCGCGGGTCCAACACAAAGTTTCGCTGGGATTCAGCTCCCGGATCGATCAATGCGTCACCCCGGCCGGCAGCTCCGGCCGGCGGTTGAACGGCACACTGGAGGAACTCCAGGTTTACGATCAAGATCATGCGATTCGCCATCAAGACTTCGCCCCAGGACACCGTCTGGGCCGACATGCTCGCCGTGTGGCAGGCGGCCGACGAGATCGAGCTCTTCGAGTCCGGCTGGACCTTCGACCACTTCTATCCCATTTTCTCCGATTCGACCGGGCCGTGCCTGGAAGGGTGGGTGACGCTCACCGCGCTCGCGCAGGCGACGAAGCGGCTGCGCCTGGGCACCCTGGTCAGCGGGATCCACTACCGCCACCCCGCGCTGCTCGCGAACATGGCCGCGACGCTCGACATCGTCTCCGGCGGACGGCTGGAGATCGGCATCGGCGCCGGCTGGAACGAAGAAGAGTCCGGGGCGTACGGCATGCGGCTCGGCTCGGTCAAGGAGCGCAGCGACCGGTTCGAGGAAGGCTGCGAAGTCCTCGTCGGGCTGCTCACCCAGGAGACCACGACGTTCCAGGGCGAGCACTACCAGCTGACCGACGCCCGCTGCGAACCGAAGGGCGTGCAGCGGCCGCACCCGCCGATCTGCATCGGCGGCAGCGGCGAGAAGCGCACCCTGCGCACCGCCGCGAAGTACGCCCAGCACTGGAACTTCGTCGGCGGCACGCCCGAGGAGTTCGCCCACAAGCGGGACGTGCTGCACCGCCACTGCGCGGACATCGGGCGCGACCCGGGCGAGATCACGTTGTCCTCGCACGTCCGCCTCGGCCCGGACGGCGACTACGCCAAGGTCGCCGCCGAAGCGGCGGCCCTCGGCGAAGCCGGTCTCGACCTGGCCATCATCTACCTGCCGCCGCCGCACACCCCGGCCGTGCTCGAACCGCTGGCGAAGGCGCTCGAGCCGTTGCGCTGACCGCGGTTCACGCCGGGGTGCGCAGGGACGCGACGGCCGCGGCGATGCCCTTCTTGTCGTAGCTGCCGGTGGGCAGGGTGGCGCCGTGGGCGTGGCGGACGACGCCCTGGGCGTCGACGAGGATGCTGCCGGACTGCTGCATCGAGCCGAAGACCTTCCGGCTCAGGCCGATCAGCTCGTGGGGCGTGTCGCGGCGGCCGGTGAGCACCGGGAACGGGATCCGGTGCTTCGCCCGCCACGCGGCCGCCTTCGCGCGGTCCTCGGGGACGGCGATGAAGACCCGGACGTTGTCGGCCGCCAGGGCGTCACCGTTCTCGACGAGGTCCCGGACGTGCCTGGTGCACACCGGGCACGTCGTCGACCGCATGAAGTAGAGCAGCACCGCGTGCTCACCCCGGTGGTCGGCGAGGCGGACGGTCCGCCCTTCGGTGTCTTCCAGCACCAGGTGCGGGGCGGGGGATCCGGCTTCGAGCATGGTTTTCCTTCCAGGTCGGGAAATTCAAGCGCTGTGCAGCCGGAGCCGGACCGCTGTCCGGGCCCGGTGGAGGTGGGACTTCATCGCCGCGGTGCTGAGGCCGAGCGCGTCGGCGACGGCCCGTCCCGGCTGGCCCAGGACGTCACGCATGATGAGCACGCGGCGCTGGACGTCCGGCAACGTCCGGATCGCTTCGGCGACGCGCTCGGCTTCGAGCCGCTTGAGGACTTCGTCCTCGGCCGACGCCGACGCCGACGCCGAAGCCGCGAGGCCGGGGTCCGCGTCGCCGGCCGCGTCCAGGAGACGCCGGGCGCGGCGCAGGCACTCGTGCCGCACGATCCGGAACATCCAGGACGCCAGCGCCGCCGTGGCGCGCAACGACCCGATCTTGCGGTAGAGGACGATCAGCGCCTCCTGCGCCGCGTCCTCGGCGTCCTGCGGGGACGCGCAGAGGTGGTCGGCGAAGCGCCGCACGTGCGGGTGAGCTCCGTGCACCACCGCGGTGATCGACTCGAGGTCACCCCCTTGCGCGGCTTCGACGAGCTGCTCGCTGACCCAACCCATGCCGTTTCTCCCTCTCGACGTGACCGACACCCATAAGAGGGGACGGCACCCGGAAAGGATTCAACCCTCCGCGCCCCAGCGGCGGATCGCGAACCGGCTGCCGTCCCGGCGGACCTCGGCCGCGCCCGGACCGCCGAAGTGGGCGGGGACGACGAGCTCTCCGGTGTCCGCGGCGCGTTCGAGGACACTGCGCCGGGTGGCGGCGGCCCGCCGCGGGTCCTCGCAGAAGCAGCTGCTGTGCTCCGGCGCCAGGATCTGCACCGGGCTGTGCAGCAGGTCCCCGACGAACACCGCGCGCCCGGAACCGGACGCCAGGCGCAGGACCGACGACCCGGGGGTGTGGCCGGGCGCGGGTTCGAGCGTCAGGTGGCGGTCGATGCGGTGGCTGCCTTCCCACAGCACCGCCCGGCCGAGCACCGGCGCGATGCTGTCGGCGTAGACGAGCAGGCTGCCTTCCCGGCGCAGCTGCTCGTGGCCGGTCCGCGGGGCGGGGCGGCGGTGGGCGTTGCGGGGGTCGAAGTACACCTGGTCGGCGCGGGGGATCAGGTAGGTGGCGTTCGGGAAGGCAGGCACCCAGTCGCCGTCGCGCAGCTCGGTGTTCCAGCCGACGTGGTCGTAGTGGATGTGCGTGTTGACGACGACGTCGACGTCCTCGGGGCGGACGCCGGCCGCGGCCAGCCGGTCGAGGAACGGTGTCGCGAGGTGGTCGAACAGGGGGATCTGCGGGCGGTGCCGGTCGTTGCCGACGCCCGTGTCGACGAGGACCACCCGGCCTTCGCTGCGGAGCACCCAGGTCTGCACCGCCCCGCGGTAGCCGCCGGTCTCCGGGTTCCAGTGGTCGGGCGCGAGCCAGCCGGCGTTGTCCGCCCAGAGCTCCGGCGCGCTGTCCGGGACGATGGACCGCGCCGGGCCGATCTCCCCCCGCCACTCGACGACCTTGACGACCTCGACTTCACCGATGTGCATGGCTCCACGCTAAGGCGCCTCGATGAGCGTTTCCATGCTCCACAAGCTCGCAGCGATGCGTGATCGTCTCAGGGTTACGATGGTCGCGTGGACCTCCTCAGCGACGCGATCGCCGCCGTGCGGGTCGGGCAGCCCACGTCGAACCGCCTCCGGACCGGTGCCGAGTGGTGCTACCGGTTCGCGCCGTACGACGGTGCGGGCTTCCACGTGCTGCTCCGCGGCAGCGGCTGGCTGATCCCCGACGGCGCGGCGCCGGTGCCGCTCGGGCCCGGGGACGCGGTCCTGGTCCCGCACGGCGGCGCGCACACGCTGTCCTCGACGCCGGACGCGACCGGCGCCGTCCCGTTCGAGACGGCGGTGGCCGAGCCGGGCGGCCGGACGGAGTTCCTGTGCGGCAAGTACCGGCTGGCCCACGCGCGGCGGCACCCCGTGCTCGCGAGCCTGCCGGAGGTCGTCCACCTGCCCGCCGAAGTCGGCCGCCACCCCGAGCTGCGCGCGGCCATCGACCTGCTCGGCGGCGAGGTGACCGAGCCGCGGCCGGGCTCGGCCACGGTCCTCACCGGTCTGCTCGACCTGCTGCTGGTCTACCTGATCCGCGCCTGGCTGGACGGCGAACCGGGCCCGGGCTGGCCCCAGGCCCTGCGCGACCCCGAGATCGCCGCCGCGCTCGAAGCCCTGCACGCGAGCCCCGAAGCGCCGTGGCGGATCGAAGACCTGGCCGCCCGGGTGGGCCTGTCCCGCGCGACCCTGGCCCGCCGGTTCACGGCGCTGACGGGGCAGCCACCGATGGCGTACCTGACCTGGTGGCGGCTGACGACGGCGGCGCGGCTGCTCCAGGACACGGACCTGCCCCTGCCGTCGATCGCGGCGAAGGTCGGGTACGCCTCGCCGTTCGCGTTCTCGCACGCCTTCAAGCGCCAGTTCGGCGTCGCGCCGGGCGGTTTCCGGGCCCGGTGACGGCTCACCCGGCGGCCGTCAGCAGCAGGTCCGCCAGCGCCCGGACGCCTTCGCGCAGCTCGTCCGGCTCTTCGACGACGAACGGGGCGCCGAGGGCGGCGAGCACGCCCGGGACCCAGTCCAGCCGCTCGGCGCGGATCCGCACCCGGACCCAGCCCGCCTCCCCGTCGACCGGCTCGAAGGCGGCGATCCCCTGGGGGAGCCGGGCACGGACGGCATCGGTTTCGCCGTGCACCCGCACGGACACCCGGTGGCGCCACGGCGTGCGGGCGAGGCCCGCGAGCACCTCGGCCGCGGGGTCGAAGCCGTCCGGCACCTCGAACGTGCCGTCGCGCGGTGTCGCGCGCACGATGCGGTCCAGCCGGAACGTGCGCAGCTCGCCGCGGCCGGCGTCCGCGCAGGTCACGTACCACCGGCCCGAGTGGGCGACGACGCCGTAGGGGTGCACGACGCGGTCGCTGCGCCGTCCGTCGCGGCCGCTGTAGCTCAGCTCGACCGGCCGGCGGTCCCGCGCCGCGACGGCCAGCCGCAGCAGCACCTCGGTCTCGGGGCTGGTCACCGGCCGGGTCGGTGCGGTGAACTCGGCGGTCTCCAGCAGCGCGTCGAGCCGTGCGCCCAGCGGCTTCGGCAGCACCCGGCGCAGCTTGGCCACGGCGGTCTCGGCCGCCGTCGCCGACGTCGTCACGAGCCCGGCGCGGCGGCCGGCCACGAGCCCGAGCAGGACGGCCAGCGCCTCCTCGTCGGTGAGCATCAGCGGCGGCATCCGGAAGCCGGGGGCCAGCCGGTACCCGCCGTGGCGGCCGCGCACCGCGACGACGGGCACGTCGAGGTCGACCAGGTGCCCGACGTAACGCCGGACCGTGCGCTCCTGGACGCCGAGCCGGCCGGCCAGTTCGGCGGTGGTGCGGGTGCCCCCGCCCTGCAGGATCTCGAGCAGGGCGAGCACCCGGGCGGCGGGACGTGTCATGGTTCTAGATTTTCGCAGATACCGGTCCGATCCTGTCCGGTATTGCTCCTAACGTCGGTCCCATGCCGATCACTTCGCTCCGCGTCATCACCGACGACGTCCCGCGCCTCATCCGGTTCTACGAGCACCTCACCGGCCTGACGGCCGTCTGGGCCACCCCGGACTTCGCCGAACTCACCACCCCCGCGGGCACCCTCGCCGTCGGCAGCACGCGCACGCTCGGGCTGTTCGGGCCGGGAACGGCCCGCCCGGCCGACAACCACAGCCTCATCGTCGAATTCCTCGTCGACGACGTGGACGCCGAATACCGGCGCCTGCAGCAGGGCCGCGAGGAGGTGCCGGTCGAGTTCGTGAGCGAGCCCACCCTGATGCCGTGGGGCAACCGCTCGCTCCTCCTGCGCGACCCCGACGGCACCCTGGTCAACCTCTTCACCCCGGTCGCCGAGCCGGCGCTCGCCAGGTGGTCCCGATCGTCAGAGGTCGAGCACCAGGCGGGGTGAGCACGAGCGGGAGACGCAGAGCATCATCACGTCACCCGCCCGCTGCTCGGCTTCGGTCAGCACCGAGTCGCGGTGGTCCGGGGTCCCGCCGAGCACGCCGGTTTCGCAGGTGCCGCAGGTGCCTTCCCGGCACGAGGACAGCACGGTGACCCCGGACTCCTCGACCACGTCGAGGATCGACCGGTCCGCGGGCACCGGCAGGACGCGGCCCGACCCGGCGAGCTCGACCTCGAACGCCGTGTGCGGGCCGTCGTCGGCCTTCGGCGTGAACCGCTCGACGTGCAGGGCGTCGCCGGGCCAGGCGGCGCAGTGCTGTTCCACCGCGGCGAGCAGCGGTTCCGGGCCACAGCAGTACACCGCCGTGTCCGGCCGCGGCTCGGCCAGCAGGCCGGGCAGGTCGAGCAGCCCGTGTTCGTCCTGCGGCCGGATCGTCACGCGGTCGCCGTGCCGGCGCAGGTCTTCGGTGAACGCCATCGACGAGCGCGTCCGGCCGCCGTACACCAGCTGCCACTCGCGGCCGGTCCCGGCGACCCGCTCGAGCATCGGCAGGATCGGCGTGATGCCGATGCCGCCGGCGAGGAACAGGTAGCGCTTGGCGTCCACGAGCGCGAAGTGGTTGCGGGGCTCGCCGACCCGGACCCGTTCTCCCGCCACGAGTTCGTCGTGGACGTGGGCCGAGCCGCCGCGGCCGGCGGGCTCCCGCAGCACCGCGACCTGGTACACCGAGGTGTCCTCCGGCCTGCCGCACAGCGAGTACTGCCGGACGAGGCCGTCGGAAAGCTCCAGGTCGAGGTGCGCGCCCGGTTCCCAGGCCGGCAGCGGCCGCCCGTCCGGCGCCCGGAGCGTCAGCCGGACGACGCCGTCGGCGATCTTTTCCTTGTGGTCCAGGACCAGTTCGAGGGTCATGAGTGTCCTTCGGGGTGGGCGAGGAGCCATTCCCACAGCTGCACGGGGTCTTCGAACTCGCGCTCGGCGCCGCAGTGGCAGACCGCGCGCAGCCGGTCGGTGCCGAGGACCCAGTGGATGCGGTAGACGCGGTCGCCGGTGAGCATCGGGCGGGTCACGGGGTCGCCAGCCGCTGCAGCAGCCGCCGGGCGGCCAGGCCGCCGGTGTCGATGTTGATCGACAGCTCCTGGTAGCCGTCCGGTTCGGTGGCGATCACCCGCTCCAGGACGTCGAGCGCTTCGACGTCCTGCAGCACCACCGTGCGGTTGTTCTCGGCGAGGAAGGCCGACACGCCTTCGTCGTCGAGGGCGAAGTCCCGCGCCACCGCCCAGAAGTCGTGCGTCGAGTGCTCGGTCTCGGGCGTGATCGCGTAGACGACCTCGACGTGGAAGGCGTCCGGGTCGCTGCCGTCCGGGTTCGGCACGGACCCGACCGGCGCGATGCGGCTGTGCAGCTTGTACAGGCACGGCGGCGTGTACTCGATGTCCTGCCAGCGCGTGATCCGGCCCTCCAGGCCGGTCGACTTGGCGTAGAACGGCGGGCACGCGGCGTCGGCCATGTGCCGCGAGACGTAGACGATCCCGGCTTCGTCGTCGACCTCGGTCGTGATCGGGGTTTCGGCGACCTCCGGCGTGCCGATGTAGCCGCCGTGGAGGTAGGTCTCGTGGGACAGGTCCAGGAGGTTGTCGACCAGCAGCGAGTACCGCGCCTTCAGCGGCTCCATCCCGGCGACCGTGGTGTAGCCGGGCGAGTCGAGGTAGGGCGCCCGCGGGATCCGGGCCGCGTCGGCCTTCTCCGGGTCGCCGATGAACACCCAGACGAAGGAATCCTGCTCCACCAGCGGGTAGTGCCGCAGCCGCGCGGTCCGCGGCACCCGGGTCTGCCCGGGCACGGCGACGCACTTGCCGTCGACGCCGTAGGTGAAGCCGTGGTAGCCGCACACGACCTGGTCGTCGACGAGCCGCGACGGCGCCTGCGACAACGGGAACCGCCGGTGCACGCACCGGTCGGCCATCGCGGTGACGCTCCCGTCGCGGGTCCGCCAGAACAGGATCGGCTCGCCGCAGACCGTCCGGCTGAACAGCTCCGCGCCGATCTCGGAGCCGTAGGCGGCGACGTACCACTGGTCGCGGGGGATGGCGCTCATCGGGTTCGTCCTCTCGTGGTGGGCCGTGTCCGGGCTCACAGACTGCGCGAACGCGCCGACGCCACGAAGAGCGATTTCATAAGATGGAAAGTGCGCGGGAGATCGCGCGGGCGCTGGTCATCACCAGCGGAGCGAGCACGTGCGGGGACGCGCTGCCGTACCGGACGACGAGGGACACCGCGGCGACCACCTGGCCGCGCGCGTCGTGGATCGGCGCGCCGACCGAGAGGCTGTCGAGGGTCACCTGGCGCTCGCTGGTGGAGAACCCGTGGGTGCGCACGTCGGCCAGCATGTGCCGCAGCCGGTCCGGGTCGGTGACGGTTTCGCTGGTGTACCTCTCGATCGGCGCGCCGAGGACGTCCTCCTGCACCTCGGCGGGCGCGTGGGCCAGCAGGACGAGCCCGACGCCGGTCGCGGTCAGCGCGAACCGCCCGCCGACCCGCGTGAGCACCGGCACGGCGCCCGTCCCGGCGATCCGCTCGATGTAGACCACTTCGGTGCCCTCGCGGACGGCGAGCTGGACGTTCTCCCGCGTGATCTGCGAGAGGTCCTCCAGGAACGGCAGGGCGCGCTCGCGCAACCCGAGGCCGCGCGGCGCCAGCACGCCCAGCTCCCAGAGCCGCAGCCCGACCCGGTAGACGCCGGTCTCGTCCCGCTCGAGCGCACCCCACTCGCAGAACTCGCGCAGCACCCGGAACGCGGTGGCGGCCGGCAACCCGGCCCGGCGCGCGACCTCGCTCAGCCGCAGCGCCGGCCGGTCCGGCGAGAAGGCGCCGAGCACCCGCAGGGCGCGCCCGAGCACGGGACCGGTGGCGCCGGGAACACGACCTCGGTGCGGCACGGCGACCTCCGCGGGGTGGGCTCAGTCGATCAGGCGTCCACTATGCCCCGAGCCGGGCGCGCGACCTCGCCCGGCCGCGGCGCCGGCCGTCCGGCGAGAAGGCGCCGAGCATCCGCAGGGCGCGCCGAGTACGGGCCGGTGGCGGCGGGCGCGACCTGCATCAGCCGCGGCGACGGCCGTCCGGCGAGAAGGCGCGGGCACCCGCAGGGCGCGCCCGAGCACCGGCCCGCGGCGCCGGTACCCGACCTCCGCGGGCCGACTCAGGTGATCAGGCGTCCACGATGCCCCGCGCCGCGCGGCGGGCGGCGGCCGCGTCGCGGCGTTCTTCGAAGCGGGACGCCTGGGTCTCGAGTCCCTTGAGGAACGTGGCCAGTTCCTCGCGGGCGGCCTCGCCGACCGGGCCGAGGCCGGTCAGGTCGAAGACCTTCCAGTACCGCAGCAGCGGCTGGACGACGTCGTCGTGGTGGATGCGCAGGTCGTAGATGCCGGCCTTGGCCATCAGCGCCGCCTTGCGCTGGAAGCTCGGGATCACCGCGCCCGGCATCGCGAAGTTCACCACCTCGTCGGTGATCGCCCGCATCATCGCGTCGGGCGAGATCTCCAGGGCCGCCTTGACGAGGTTGCGGTAGAAGACCATGTGGAGGTTCTCGTCCGTGGACACCCGGGCCAGCAGCCGCTCGGCCAGCGGGTCCTGGGTGTAGCGGCCGGTGTTGCGGTGCGAGAGCCGGGTCGCCAGCTCCTGGAACGAGACGTACGCGCAGACCTGGAGCAGCGGCTTGTCGCCGGTGTCGTAGCCCGCCTGCATCGTCTCCATCCGCATGCGTTCGAGCTCGACGGGGTCGACGGCGCGGGTGACCAGCAGGTAGTCGCGGATGCAGATGCCGTGCCTGCCCTCTTCGGCCGTCCACCGGTGCACCCAGGTGCCCCACGCGCCGTCGCGGCCGAACGCGCGCTCGATCTCGCGGTGGTAGCTGGGCAGGTTGTCCTCGGTGAGCAGGTTGACTTCCAGGGCCGTGCGCGCGATCGGCGTCACCCGGGACTGCTCCGGGTCCCACGCCTCGCCGCCCAGCTCCGCGAAGTCCCGCCCCTGGCTCCAGGGGACGTACTCGTGGGGCATCCACTCCTGGGCGACGGAGAGGTGCCGGTTGAGGTTCTCTTCGACCGTCCCCTCCAGCTCGTACAACAGGCGCGTGCTTTCGGGAACCGGCATGGGCCATCCTTCCGTAACCTACGCGACCGTAACTTACGGTGCCGTAGGAATGGTAAACGGACACGGGGCCCGGCTGGTTCCCGGAAGCGGTACCGGCCTGGCCCACTGTGACGGGCGTGACACGGAGGGCCGCCTCAGCTGGGCGGCTCCACCTCGCCCGCGTCCTCCTCGACGTCCTGCGTGACGGGCTTCTCCCGCTCGGCCTCGGGCACCTCCACGTCGAGGTCGACGTCCGGAGTGCCGGGCGGCCGGGGTGCGTCGGGGGTGATCGGTTCCTGCTCGGCGTGGGTCATAGCGGCCGGATACCCGCCCGGCGGCCCGGTCAAGCACGGTCGAGCACACGCGAAAAGCGCGCCGGCAGCCCGGCGCGAACTGCGGGCGGATACCCGTTCGAGGCGCGTCCACACCTGTTTCGGGCCGCCGTCCCGGGGTATTTCCGTCACAGCCGGGGAAGCGGGAGGTCGCCATGAAGGTCTTTTGTGGACGGTTGGTGGGCGGGTTGCGGTTCGCCGCCGGGGAGCGGCTGCTCGGCACGCCCGCGCCCGATCCCCACGGCAACGGCCTCGGCGTCCTGCTCGTGCCCGGCTTCGGGTGCGGGGACCGGACGCTCGCGCTCGCCGGCACGTGGCTCCGCCGCCGGGGTTACCGGCCGGCCGGCGCCCGGATCGGGCTGAACCTGGGGTGCACCACCGAACTGGTGGACCGGCTCGAACGCCGGGCGGAGGAGCACGCGGAGGCCACCGGCGGCCGGGTCGTCCTGCTGGGACAGAGCCGCGGGGGCTGGCTGAGCCGCCTGCTCGCGGTGCGCCGGCCCGACCTGGTCCGGGCGCTGGTGGCGGCCAGCAGCCCAGTGCTCGACCCGCTCGGCGCGCACCCGGCGGTCGTGCGGAAGGCCCGGATGCTGACCAGGCTGTCCGCCGCGGGGATCCCCGGCCTCCTCGACGACGACTGCTTCACCGGCGACTGCTACCGGCAGCACACCGGGGCGCTCGCGAGGCCCCTGCCCGAGGGCGTGCCCGCGCTCGCCGTGTACTCCCGCCTGGACCGGGTGGCCCCGTGGCAGCTGTGCCTTGACCCGTCGGCCGAATGCGTCGAGGTCGAAAGCAGCCACACCGGGATGGCGCTGCAGCCGGCGTTCTACTCGGTGCTGGAGCCGCGCCTGGCGGTCTGGGCGAAGGGTGATCCGGCCCGCAGGCCGCGGCGGGTGCGGGCCGGGAGCACCGGGCGGTTCACGGGTGGCTCGCCCGGCGGTGCCGCCGCGACACCGCCGCGGTCAGCAGATCGCCCGGCCGGGGCAGGGTTCCGAACAGCCTCGTGAACGCGCTGCGCCGGACCACCGTGCCGGGGTGGCTGCCGTGGACCTGACCCGCTTCGTCCACAGTGGAGTCCACGTTGTCGGTGCCGTTGTCCGGCAAGGTGTTGCGGAACGATCGTGAGCCGATCCGCCGCAGGGACAACAGCGCGTCGGTCAACGCCGGCGACGTCCGCTGGCCGAGGAAGAACCCGACGGCGGCGCCGCCGACGGGGATTTCGCGCCGCGGGTGCGTCGAGGCGAACACGATGGCGTCGGCGACGGTTTCGGGGGCGTAGACCGGGGGCGGGGGTTTCGGCAGCGCCCCGAGCTTGCTGCGGGCGTGCTCGAAGAACGGCGTGTCGATGGCGCCGGGCAGGATGGTGGTGACGGCGATCGGCGCTCCCTCCTGCGCGAGCTCGATGCGCAGGCAGTCGTAGAACCCGCGCAGGGCGAACTTGCTGGCGGTGTAGGGCGCGTGCAGGGGAACCCGCCCGCACCCCCTCGACCGACGCCACCCCGATGACCGAGCCGCCGCCCGCGCGGCGCAACGCCGGCAGCACCGCGCGCACGCCGTGGACGTGGCCGAGGAAGTTCACCCGCAGGACGCGGTCGAACTCTTCGTCGGTGATGTCCTCGACGCGCCCGAACACGGACACGCCGGCGAGGTTGACCCAGGTGTCGATCCGCCCGAAGCGCTCTTCCGCCGCGCTGACCAGCGCACGCACCGCTTCGGGGTCGGTGATGTCGGTGGGCACGGCCGCGGCCGTCCCGCCGGTCGCCGTGATTTCTCCGACGAGCGTGTCGAGGGCGCGCGCGTTGCGTCCGGCGCACACGACACGCGCTCCTCGTTGCGCGAACGCGATCGCGGCGGCGCGCCCGATCCCGCTCGACGCTCCCATGAGCACGACCACCTGGTCGGCCACCGGCCTCGGCATGGCGCCTCCTCGTGTCGGCGGGCCCGGCCCGCGGAACAGCTGTCGGACGCCGTGGTACCCGCGCCGGCCCGGATCACACGCCGCGTAAACCCTTCGGCGGCGCCTCGCGGATCTGGCGATGAGGGCGACCACCCGACGAGCCGACGTGTTCACCGCCGACGGCACGCCCTCCGACGACGATCCGCGGGAAGCGCGGCAGCGGCTGGGCGACGAGCGCACCACGCCGGCGGAATCCCTGCGGTGCCAACGCCTCACCCTGGAGCTGAAGTGCGCGGGGCTGGCCGCGGACGCCATGGCGCGGCGGGCCGTCGAGCCGTCGACGCTCTCGCTGCTGGGCCTGGTCCGGCACCTGGCCGACGTAGAGCGGGCGACGTTCCGGGTGCTGGTGGCGGGCCAGGACGCACCGCGGCTGTTCGGCTCCGAAACCGACCGCGACGGTGACTTCGACGGCGCGGTGCCCGATCCCCGCGTGGTCGAGCCAGGCGTGGGACGCCTGGCGGGCGGGGGTCGACTTCGCCACGCGGTTCGTGGCGGACGCGCCCGGTCTCGACGTCACCGCCGACGATCCGGCGAACGAGCACGGCAGCGGGGGAGGACCGATGTCGCTGCGCGAGGTGCTCGTCGGCATGATCGAGGAGCACGCCCGCCACCTCGGGCACGCCGACCTCCTGCGCGAGCGGATCGACGGCCGGTTGGGCCAGTGAGCCCTTTCCCGCGGGCGTGGATGCTGATAGTCCTCTGTGCGTGACCATGGACGTGATCGACCTGCACAGCGTCAACGCGTGGGAGGTGGCCTTCCTGCGCGAGGAGGTGGGCGCCTATTTCGCGCACGGCGTCGAGCTCGCCCCCGGCGCGACGGTCCTCGACGTCGGGGCCAACGTCGGCGTCTTCTCCGCGGCCGTCTACGAACGGCTGGACGGCGACGTCCGGATCTACGCCTTCGAGCCGCTGCCGCCGCTGCACGAAACCCTGGACCGCAACGGCCGCGAGTTCTTCGGCGGACGGCTGACCGCGTTGCCCTTCGGGCTGGCGGCCGCCGAAGCCGAACTCGACTTCAGCTACTTCCCGGCCGCGACGATCTTCTCGTCGTCGTTCCGGGACGAGGGCAACGTCGAGGCCGAGCGGCAGCGCGTCACCGCCAGCGTCGTCGAGATGATCCGCCGGGGCGGCCTGGGCCCGGTGCTGCGCCGGGTGCCTGCTCCCGTCCTGCGGGGGGTCGTCGGGCGCAAGCTGCGGGTGATGCGGGAACTGGAGACCCACCGGGTCCGCGTCCGGCCGCTGTCGCCGGTGCTCGACGAGCGGGGCATCGAGCGGATCGACCTGCTCAAGGTGGACGTCGAAGGCGCCGAGCTCGAAGTGCTGCGGGGCATCGAAGACCGGCACTGGCCGCTGGTCCGGCAGGCCGTCGTCGAGGTCGAAGGGTGGCGGCGCCACCGCGACACGGTCCGCGAGGTGTTCGCGGCGCGCGGCTTCGACGTCGACGCGGTGCAGGATCCCGTCCAGGAAGCGGCCGACATCGGCATGGTGTTCGCGGTCCGCGGGCGGATCTGACCATGCGGGCCACGGTCCCCGGCACGGATGGTTGACTGGGCGCCATGCTGGTCGGGGCGCACGACGTCGAGGTGTTCGAAGGGGCCAGGGCGCGGTTGGAAGCGATCGCGTACCGCCTGCTGGGGTCGGCGAACGACGCCGAGGACGCCGTGCAGGACACGTTCCTGCGCTGGCAGTCCGCCGACCGGGAGCTCATCGAGACGCCCGAGGCGTGGCTGACGAAGGTGCTCACCAACCTCTGCCTCAACCGGCTCACCTCGGCGCGGGCCCGGCGGGAGACCTACGTGGGCCAGTGGCTCCCCGAGCCCGTCTTCGCCGGGGACCGGATGCTCGGTCCGTCCGACACGGTCGAGCAGCGCGAATCGGTCTCGATCGCGATGCTCACGCTGATGGAGCGGCTCTCGGCCAGGGAACGGGTCGTGTACGTGCTGCGCGAGGCGTTCGGCTACTCGCACGGCGAGATCGCCGAGGTGCTCGACCTCACCGAGGCCCACTGCCAGCAGGTGTACCGGCGGGCCAAGCAGCACCTGGCCGCCGACCGGCGCCGGGTCGAGGTCGACGCGGCCGCGGCCCGCAGGATCGTCGAGGAGTTCCTCGCCGCGGCCCTCAGCGGCCGGACCGACGCACTGGTGAAGCTGCTGACCGACGACGCGGTCAGCGCGGGTGACGGTGGCGGCGTGGTCTTCTCGGTGCCGCGGCCGGTCACCGGTGCCGTGCGGGTGGCCAGGTTCCTGCGCGGGCTGTTCCGGCCCAGCGAGGCCAAGTGGGAGATGATCGGCGGCCGCCCCGAGCTGTTCGCCGCGGTCGCCAACGGCGCACCCGCGCTGGTGATGGCGGTCGGGGAGCGGGTTGTCGGCGTCTTCTCGCTGGACGTGACCGCCGACGGCATCGCCGCCGTCCACGCCCAGGCGAACCCCGGCAAGCTCGAACGCGCGACGCGCGTGTGGGCCACCGCCGAACGGGGGGAGCCGCTTCCTGGCGACTGGTGACCTGGATCACAGCTCATGACTGTCAGGTTTCGTGCCGCTGCCCGGTTCAGGGAGCGACATCAGCCCGACAGGAATGAGGGAAACCCATGAAGCACCGGATCGTCGTTCTCGGGGCCGGGTACGCGGGAGCCAACGCCGCCGGGCGGCTGGCCAGGCGGCTGCACCCCGCCGACACCGAGATCACGCTCGTCAACGCCGATCCCGAGTTCGTCGAGCGGGTCCGCATGCACCAGCTCGCGACCGGCCAGGACCTGAAGCCCCGCCCGCTGACCGGCGTCTTCGCGGGTACGGGCGTACAAGTGCGGATCGCGCGGGTCACCGCCGTCGACGCCGAACGCCGGGCCGTCGACGTCGTCGACGCCGACGGCCCGGCCGAGATCGCCTACGACACGCTCGTCTACGCCCTCGGCAGCACGGCCGCGGACTGCGGCGTTCCCGGCGTCGCCGAGCACGCCCACCACCTCGCCGGCAAGCAGTCCGCGCTGCGGCTGCGCGCGCGGCTGGCCGGCCTCGCCCCGGGCAGTGCCGTGCTCGTCGTCGGTGGTGGCCTCACCGGCATCGAAGCCGCCGGCGAAATCGCCGAAGCCCGGCCCGACCTCGAGGTCTCCCTCGCCGCCCGCGCCGGCCTCGGCGACTGGCTGAGCGAGAAGGCCCGGGCCCACCTGCGCAGGACGTTCGACCGGCTCGGCATCACCGTGCACGAGCACACCGACGTCGCGGCCGTCGAGCAGGCCGGCGTGGTCACCGCCGACGGGCGCGCGATCCCGGCCCAGGTCACCGTCTGGACGGCCGGCTTCGCCGTCCACCCCATCGCCGCGGCCACGACCCTGCAGGTCTCCGCGACGGGGCAGATCGTCGTCGACGAGACGATGCGATCGGTTTCGCACCCGGACGTCTACGCCGTCGGCGACGCCGCGTTCGCCCCGGGCGCGAGCGGCGCACCCCTGCGGATGTCCTGCGCTTCGGGGGTTCCCGCGGCCCACCAGGCGGCCGACGCCATCGCCGCCCGCCTGACCGGACGCCCGCTCCCCCCGAACAGGATCGGCTACACCGGCCAGTGCATCAGCCTCGGCCGCCGCGACGCCGTCGTGCAGTGGGTGACCCCGGACGACCGGCCCAAGCCGTCGGCGGTCACCGGCCGGACGGCCGCCCGCCTCAAGGAGATGATCTGCCGGACGGCGGCGTGGAGCATCTCCCACCCGACCTCGATGGCCCCGGTGCGCCGCCGCCACACGGTCGCGGCCGGAGAACGCGTGACGGTCACCGGGTGACGCCGGAAGGAGCTTCGGGTCAGCCGCGGACTTCGAGCCAGTCGAGGTTGATCGACCCGGTGTCGCCCTCGTCGTACGACAGGGTCACCACCGGGTCCCGGCCGGTGAGCGGGACGTCGGTGAAGGTCGTCGTGCCCCAGGCGTCCCAGCTGTCCGAGACCTTGGGGAAGCCCACCTGCCGCACCGGTTGCCCGTCCACCGACAGCGTCATCGTGCGGGTGTCGTTGTTGGCGTTGGCGTACCGGACGGTGATCGCGGCGCGTTCCGGTGCCGTCGTGGTGCGGTGCACGGTGAACGCCGACGACGCACCCTGCGCCCAGAGGCCGTCGAGGAACGCCCGGCCCGAGTAGCCCGGGTGGTTCACGTTCGTCTTCACGCCGCCGGTGTTGCGGGCGTCCTCGGCTTCGAGGTGACCGGGCGCGGGGCACCCGGCCACGGTGCCGGCCGTGTCGGCGCAGCGGTCCTGCGCGTCGGGCACGCCGTCGCCGTCCCGGTCGCCGGCGGTCGCTCCGGTGAGGGTGATGTCGATGGTGTGGTCGCCGCTGAGCGTGGCCGGGAGTTCGGTGCGGGCGGCCTTGCCGTCGAGGGTGAACGAGCGGATCCGGGTGCCCGCGCCGTGCAGCGCGATCGTCAGGTTCGCGGTGCGGTAGCGCAGGTTCCGCAGCGTGACGTCACCCCAGCCCGCCGGGAGGTCGGGCGTGAACGACAGCCCGCGGTCGGTGAAGGTCAGCCCGAACAGCCCGGTGTGGACCATGTCGAGGAACGCCGTCGCCGACCAGGTCTGGTCCGGTTCGGAACCCCAGTGGAACTTCACGGTGTCGCCCAGCCGCTGCCAGCCGCCGTCCACGACGCCGGTGGTGCCGTTGTAGATCTCCCAGTACCCGCTGTTGCTGCCGGCCAGCTTGGCCAGGCGGGCCGTCTCCGAGGCGAACCTGCTCTGGTCGCCTTGCCCGGCCAGTGCCTTGGCCCACAGCCCCTGGACGAGCGGCCAGACGATCGCGTTGTGCCGCCCCGGTTGCGCGTCGCTGTAGCGCGCCCAGTTCGGGTAGGTGTCCGGTATGCCCCACGGCATTTCCCGCGTGTGGCCGAGGATCGACCGCGCCTGCGCGGGGTTCGCGATGCCGAAGATCAGGGCGAACGCGAGCCCGGTGCCCTCCTGGTAGGCGCCGCGGGTCCCGTCGGCGAGCAGCTGGTAGTCGTACAGGCCGGTGCCCGGGTTCCAGAAGTGCTCGTTGATCGCCGTCCGGAGCGCGGCGGCCTTGGCCCGGTACCCGGCGATCTCCGCGCCCGGGCGGCGCAGCTTCTCGGCCATGTTCGCGGCGTTGACGTAGGCGGCGTAGTAGACCTCGTTGGTGCTGAGGTACATCCCGCTCGCGACGCCCGGCCACGGCATGCTCCCGGTGCTCACCGACTCGGTGGCGTCGGCGGGCGGCGCGGGGTAGCCGGCGATCCCGTCGTTGAAGAACGACGCGCCGGTGAACAGCCCGTAGGCGGGGTTGAACCCGGCCGTGGTGGCGTGTTCCCGGATCGTCAGGGTGCCCGACGCGGTGCGGTAGGCGTTCCCGAGGAACTCGCTGTCCCCGGTGACGAGGTAGTGGTGCCACGCGGCGGTCACCCAGACGACCTGGTCCCACTGCTGGTCGTCCTGCTGCACCCGCAGGTTGCCGGCGGCGTCCTTGTCGACCACCGCCCACAGCGTGTTCTCCGCCAGGGCCGGGTCGAGCAGGCTGGTCGCGTTCCAGCTGTTGACCGACGCGTCGCGCGTCCACGGCTGGTCGTACCCGCCGCCCGCCCGGACGAGACCGACCGCCGGGTCCAGCAGGCCGCTCTTGTCGTAGCGGGCGTCGTAGCCGATCGTGTTGGTCCGCAGCAGGTTCGCCAGCGCGGCCTCGTAGGCGGTGCCGAACAGGGCCTGGCTGCCGGGGTTCGCGAACTCGAGCGACGGCGGCGGCGCCGCGCTCGCGGACGCCGGACCGGAACCGGCCACGGCACCGCACGCGAGCGTCACGGCGAGGAGCGTCGAACGGACCCGGTTCCTCATGCGCATACCCCTTTCGGCACCCCGGCGGACCGGCGCCATTGCACCACGGAACGCCGGATTTTCCCCGGGAGCACGGGAATCCTGTCCGTTTCTGTCCGCCGTCACGGTCCGGTAAAGATCGTTGTGCCCGGTCGCACGGTGTGATCGGGTGTCGGGACCTCGCGGCCGCACTCGGTGAGGAGGGTCGGTGCCGTTCTTCTTCTCCCGCCTGTTCGCGCGCTGGCTGCCGAACCGGGGCTGGCTCCTGCCGGCCGCGGTCGTCGTGGTCGTGTTCGCGACGAGCTGGCCCCTGATGGCGCTGGCCGAACCGGCGGGCAGCGAACTGGTCCGGCCCGGCACCTACTGGTGGTACTTCGTCGTCACGGCCGCCACGGTCGGGTACGGCGACTACGCCCCCGAGACCGCCGCCGGGCACGTCGTCGGCGCCTACGTCATCGTCGGCGGGATCGCCACCCTCACGACGGTGTTCACGAAGCTCGCTTCGGCGCTGGAACAGGCGAAGGGACGGCGGATGCAGGGAACGGACGCGGTGCGGGCCACCGGGCACACGGTGCTGGTCGGGTACGCGGCGGGGCGGACCGAGCGGATCGTGGCCCAGCTGCTGGCCGACGGGGTGACCGGGCTGGTGCTGTGCGCCGAGGTGCCGGTGCACCCGATGCCGGCCCAGCCGGTGGAGTTCGTCCGGGGTGACCCCACGGCGGCCGACGTGCTCGCCCGGGCCGCCGTCGCGCGGGCCACCACCGTCCTGGTCGACATGGACGACGACAACGCGGCGCTGGCCGTCGCGGTCACGGTGGACCACGCCAACCCCGCGGCGCACGTGGTGGTCACCCTGCGGGACCTCGAGCGCGCCGAGCTGGTCCGCTACGTCGACCCGCGGATCCGGTGCGTGCAGTGGCACTCGCCCCGGATGGTGACCGAGGAGCTGACGTCGCCGGGCATCGCCGAGGTCTACGCGGAGCTGATGACCGCCGGCGGCGCCGACACGTTCTCGGTGACGCTGCCGGAGTCGCTCGGGCGGCTGCCGGCCGAGCGGTGCCGGGTCGCGCTCGGGCGGGCGTTCGGCGCGACCGTGCTGGCCGTGCGGACCGGGGCCGGCCTGGTGGTGAACCCGGCCTGGGACGCGGAGCTCGCGGCCGGGGCGGTGCTGTACTACGTCGGCCCGAGACGGCTCACCGGCGCCGAGGTGGAGACGGCGCTGCGCGCGTGAGCGGGGCGGTGACGCCGGTCACCGAGGTGGCCGGGCCCGGCCGGGCGTTGCATACTGCGAGCATGGCACGGAGAAACCCGGGGGTCGCGCGGTGAGTCCGCGCGAGGGACCGTCCCGCCCGAAGTTCGGCCGGATCGACCCGTTCTGCCTGATGGCGGTGCTGCCGGTGCTGTTCGTCGCCGGGATCATCGGGTCATTGGTCAACGTGCCGCTGGGGCTCGGCTGCGCCGTCTTCGCCGGCTTGATCGTCCTGTTCGACTCGTGGGCCAACCGGCCCGCCAAAGCCCCGCCGCCACCGCCCGAACCCCCGGTGCCGCCGCGTGACCGCCCGGCCCGGCCGCCGCGCCCGCCCGCGGGCCGTGCGCCCGCTCGCGCGCCGCGGCCGCCGGTCGCCCGGACTCCCGCCCGCGCGCCGGTCCGGCGTCCCGGCCCGCCGCCCGCCGGACGGTGACGACCTGATCGCCGCCGGTCACGGCTGATCGTCGCGCGTCTCCGGTGGCAGGAAACCGTGCTCCGACAGGTCGAACCAGTTGCCCTCCGGATCGATCGCGCGGTATTCGGCGAACGGACGGTCGCCGCCGCGCAGCACGGGCCGGGGGAGGCCCGCCTCCGCGAGGCGGTCCGCCAGCGGGGCCACGGCCGGGACCTCGAAGCCGAAGTGGTTGAAGCCGGTGGCGACGTCCCCCGCGAGCTGCTGCTGGATCAGCGCGAGGTTGAGGTACCCGTCGGTCACGAAGTGGCTGCCGTCGGGGTCGGTGTGGAACAGCTCCATGCCGAACTGCGTGCGGTAGAACTCGGCCATGCGCTTCGCGTCCCGCACGACGAAGGCGAGGTGGCGCAGCCGGGGGCGGGTCATGCGGCGGGTCCTTTCGGGAGCATGTTGTGGAAGGCGGCGATCTCGGGTGCTCCGCCGTGGCGGACCACGGCCTGGGCGTGCGTCACGACCCCGGCGGGCCGGATCTCCGACGTCACGTGCACGAGTGAGAGCTCCGGCGTCAGCCGGCGGATCAACTCGACCGAGGCGGTCAACGTCGTCCCGCGGTAGGCCGTCGCGAAGAGCCGGGCGTGACCGGCTTCGACGGCTGCACGGCCGGAAAGGGCTTCGCCGCGGACGTTCACGAAGTCGACGTCGTCGGCGAACACCGAGGCGAACCGCGCGGCGTCGCCGTCGGCCCAGCCCGCCGCCATGGTGCGCCACAAGGCGCGAATCCCGTTGTCGGTCACGCTTCCCCCATTTCCGCGCGCAGCGACAACGGCGCGCAGTCGCCGTCCCAGGCGGCCAGGGAGTAGTAGAAACCGCCGTGCCGCCGTTCGAGGTAGCAGACGACGTTCAACGGCCAGCCGGTGCGGCGGAACACGTATTCGTCCATCGGCGTCGGGCGTTCGCTCAGCGGGCGGTCGCGTTCGCATGCCGGGCCGAGCCGGTGCCAGTCCGGGTGGAGGTGCAGCGAACCGAGCACGTCGAGGCCGCGCGCCTCGGCGTCGCGCGCCACGCGGAGCAGGTCGGCGGGCTCGAACCACCAGGCGCGGACCGGGTTTTCGTACGCGGACCCGAACCGCGGGACGATCTCGCCGGCGAATTCCGCCCGGGCGCCGGGATCGGTCGTGCGCGCGTTCCGGCCGAAGGCGAGGTCCGAGACGACGAGCGCGTCGTCGGCGGAAGTGCCGAGCAGCACGGCGAAACAGGGTCTCGGCTCCTCGGGGGTGATGAACGCGTATTCGGCGGCCGCCGCGCCGAGAAAGCGGCGCAGCACGTCTCCGGAGAACAGCACGGCGGGTGCGCTCATCCGGACGGATTCCAGGACTGTCACGCGGAGGAACGTAACCGCGCGCCGGGCGAAGCGGCCACGGTCGTCACGGGAACAGCCCTATTGCATCGGGCGATAACGTTCCGATCATGCGTCTTGAACTCCGGCACCTGGAACTCGTGGTCGAGGTGGCGGACGCCGGGAGCCTGCGGCGGGCGGCCGCGCGGCTGCACCTGAGCCAGCCCGCCGTGACCACGCAGCTCAAGCGGATCGAGCGGTTCCTGGGCGGCTCGCTGTTCGTCCGCTCGGCCGACGGCGTGCTGCCCACGCACGCGGGGGCCGAGCTCGTGCGCGACGCGCGGAACCTGTTGCGCCAGTTCGAAGTCCTGCAACGCACCGCCCGCGTGAACGCCCGGAGCGAGGCGGGTGCGCCGGTGAAGGTCGGGGGAATTCCGGCGCAGCAGTTCAGCCTCCTGGTCAACGCGCTCACCGCGATGGTGCCGCGTCGCGAGGTGACCAGCCGCACGATCCGCGAAACGGGCACCCTCACCGCGATGCTGCACTCCGGCGAGCTCGATGTCGCGGTGCTGCGCGAGTTCCCGGGGTTCCCGCTGAACCTGCCCGAGGGAGTGGAGCACCGGCTGCTGCTGCGAGAGCCGTTCTTCGCCGGGGTTTCGGCGCGGCACCGGCTGGCCGGGAGGGGCGAAATCGACCTCGGCGAACTGGCCGACGAGAAGTGGGTGATGCCCGATCCCGACGACAGCGGGATGAACCAGTACTTCGCCCGCGTGTGCGCGTCGGCGGGTTTCGGCCAGCGCATCACGCACTTCACGACGGAGGCGCACGTGGCGTTCGCGCTCGTCGCGGAGAACCGGGCGATCTGCCCGCTCTACCCGATCGGCACCGCGCGCGACGGCTTGGCGACCCTCTCGCTGACCGGCACGCCGCTGCACCGCGAACTCGTCCTCGCGTGGCGCACCGATTCCGCGCTCGCCCCGCTGGTGGACGAGGTGTGCGAAGAGATCCGGCAGGGGTACCTCGCCCTCGTCGAGGGTGCGGCGGGCTACCGGCGGTGGTGGTACGGCGGCGGCTCGGCGTTCGCGCTGCCCTGACGGGCTTTTACCCTGGCCCGGTGGAACTGCGTGACCTCGTCGAATACGTCCGGACCCAGCGGGCGGGTGTCGTGTCGACGCTCGGCCCCGGCGGTGCACCCCAGGCCGCGTACCTGACGCTCGCCGTCACCGACCGCGGGGAGCTCGTCTTCGACGCCAAGCCCGACTCGCGCAAGGTCGCGAACCTCCGTCGCGACGGCCGGATCGCGGTCGTCGCCGGCGGCCCGGACGGCACGACCCTGCAGGCGGAGGGCATCGCCGACTTCCCGGCCGACGAGGACCTCGACCGCTGCACCGCCGCCTACCTCGCGGCGTTCCCGGAGTTCGCCGCCTCGTTCGACGCGGCCGCGGTCGTCGTCCTGCGGATCAGGCTGACGTGGGCGCGGTACGGCTGCTTCCGGGGCCCGGTGCCGGAACTACGCGAAGTGCGGCTGTCCCCACCGGCGTGACACGGCCGTGGTGCGTGCGGTAGGTTGGCTCGCAGATCAAGTTTGCCAGACAAACCATTCCCGGATCGAGAAGGTGCGATGGCCGACCTCCCCGCAGCGCGGTTGCTCGACGAGATGGACCGGCTCAAGCGCCGGACCCGCGCGGACCGGCACGCCTACGTGCCGCCCCTGGTGCTGTTCGGCGTGCTGGTGCTGCTGGCGCCCCTGGCGGCGGCCGGCGGGCCGCCGCGGTTCCACGTCCTCGGGGTCTGGTTCGGGACACCCCCGGAGCTCTACTGGCTGGCCGCGGTCGTCGGCGGGTTCCTCGCCACCGCCTGCTGGTACCTCTTCCACGGCGCCCGGCACGGGGTGCGGACGCCGATCCGCGGCTACCTGGCCATCGGGTTCGTCGGCGTCGTCGCGATCTCGTTCGGCCTGCCGGTCGCGAGCTCCTACGCCTACCGGATCGCGCGCTCGCCGTTCGCCGTGCCGTCCGCCACGGTGCCGGGCGTGCTCGCGGCCGTCGCCCTGCTCGGCGGTGCGCTGGCACTGCGGCCCCGGCTCGGCGGTCGCGCCGCCCGTGCCGCCGCCACCGCGACGGCGGTGCTCGCCGGGCTGGTCGCCTTGGCCGCGCTCGGCTTCGGGCTCATGTCGCTGTGGTCGTACGCGCCGTTGATGACCATCGCCCTCGGCCTGATCGGGCTGGCCTGGCTCGAACGCAGTGAGGTCCTCGGCGTGATCAGCGGCGTCTTCGGCGCGGCCGCGCTGCTCGCCAACCTGTACAACATGCAGAACGTGTTCTTCCACCTCGGGTGGTTCGCGCGCTACGAAGGCGAACCGACGCGGGCGTTCTCCAACACGCTGGTGCCGGGACTGGTGCTGCTCGCCGGTGCCGCGATCGGCTGGTGGCACGAGCGCCGGGCCCGCGCGTGAGCGGCCACCCCGCGGCGGGCCTGGACGAGACGGTCCACCAGCGTCACCGGCTCGGCATCCTGACGATCGCGGCCGAGGCGGGCAAAGTCGACTTCGGGTACCTGCGCCGGACATTGGACATGACGGCCGGGAACCTGTCCCGCCACGTGACGATCCTCGACGAGGCCGGCCTGATCGAGGTCGAGAAGGGGTACGAGGGGAAGCGGCCTCGTACCTGGGTTTCGATCAGTCCGGCCGGCCGCAAGGCACTGGCGGCCGAACTCGCTGCGTTGCGGGCTTTGGTGAGTGCTGTCGAGAGTGCGGTGCCGGTCCGGCCCCGGACCACTTAAGGGTTTCGCCCGGACTACACGGTCTGCTTCCGCCGCCGCTGACGGGCACGGGTGTTATGATCACCCGTGGTGTGCCGGGAAGCCTGGTCGGCGTGGTTCAGCCGTCGACGTCGGGAGCAGCCGTGCCGCAAGGAGCCGATCGGACCGCGTGGGGGCCGATGATCATCGTCGCCGCGGACCAGCACGAGAACCCTCCGCTGATCGCCGACGACGTCGCCCGCCGGATCCTCCCGTTCAGCGGGCGCGCGGTCGTCGCGTCGGCCGCCTGGCGGCCGCTGCGGAAGGCGCTCGTCTCGGCGACGGAAAAGAAGATGCCCGGCCTGTGGGCGAGCATGCTGTGCCGCAAGCGGTTCATCGACGACAAGCTCCTCGCGGCCGTCGAAGCGGGCCTGGACGCCGTGGTCGTCCTGGGCGCGGGTTTCGACACGCGCGCTCACCGCCTCCCCGCGCTCCGGGGGATTCCGGTCTACGAGGTGGACCTCCCCGCGAACGTCGCCCGCAAGGAAGCCGCGCTGCGCAAGGCGTTCGGACGCGTTCCGGTCGAGCTGGTGCCGGTCGACTTCGAGACCCAGGACCTCGCCGAAGAGCTCGCCCGGCACGGCTACGACCCCGCGCGGCGGACGTTCTTCGTCTGGGAAGGGGTCACCCAGTACCTCACCGAGGCCGGGGTGCGCCGGACGCTCGACGTCCTGTCCGCCGCCCCGGCGGGCAGCGGCCTGGCGTTCACCTACGTCCGGCAGGACTTCCTGGACGGCACGGCGATCTACGGTGCCCGGGCCGCGTACGACGAGTTCGTGGTGAAGCGCCGGCTGTGGCGGTTCGGGATGGAACCGGAGACGGTCGCCGCGTTCCTCGCCGAGTACGGCTGGCACGAGGTCGAGCAGTGCGGCCCGGCCGAGTTCACCGACCGCTACCTCCGCCCGAGCGGCCGCGCGCTGCCGGTGTCGGAGGTCGAACGGTCGGTCCACGCCGTACGGCGTTGAGCGCAGCCGGTCACCGCCCGCTGAGCCGGTGCACCGTCCGCCGCAGCAGCAGGATCCCTGCCACGGCCGTGAGGGCCGCCCCGGCCAGGGTGCCGGGGACGGCAGGCCGCCAGAGGACGTCGACGGCCCAGTACGGCGGCAGCACCCGCAGCGGCCAGGTCGCCGGGGCGGGCAGCCACCACATCGCCGGGGCGATCGCGGTCGGGACCACGCCGAGGAGCTTGAGCAGCGCGAGCCCTTCGACCTTGTTCCGGGCGAACGCCGCGGCCGCCAGCACGATCAGCGGCGCCTGCGCCGCAGCGAGCACGAGTGCCGGGACCAGCGGCGCGCTCAGGGACGCGAGCCCGGACAACGGCACGGACACCACCAGCAGCACCAGCGCCGCGACCCCGGCCGAGAGGACCCGGTACGCGAGGTAGCGCGGCAAGGTCACCGGACTGACCCGGAGCACGAGCACCTTGCCGTCGTCGACGTCGTCGAGGACGAGCAGGGCGCCGGCCATGCCGATCATCAGCGGCACGTGCAGCACCACCAGCGACGCCAGCACCACCGGCTGGTACGGCGCGAGGTCGACGCCGAACCGGGTGCGCAGGGACCCGGTCAGCCACGGGTAGCCGGCCCGGAGCGCGACGGCCAGCAGGACCGGGCCGAGGAGCACGATGAGCGGCAACGCGCTGCGCACGGTGGTCCGGGCGTCGATCCGGACCAGGGCCGCGAGCGGGTTCCGCGGCCGTCGCAGCGTTCTCGCGTGCTCGCGGGGCCGGCGGACCCGGCCGGGCGAGGTGAACTCGCGGCCGAAGCTCCACCGGGCCGCGGCCACCGCGGCGGCGATCGCCACGACCAGGTAGCCGAGCACCGCGGCGAGCGAAGCCGGTGTCATCGCCGCCGTCCCCAGCCCGGCCCGCAGCAGCTCCGCCGCGCCCGTCGTCGGGATGAGGAGGAACAGGGGGTGACCGGCGAAGCCGGCGAGCCGGGCGAGGGGAGCGGCGATCAACGGGACGAGCGGCCACGGCGCGACCGTGAGGAACCCGGTGATCGTGCGGCGGCGGACCACGAGGGCGAAGTCCAGCACGAGGAACAGCACCGCCGTCAGCGCGACGGCGAGCAGCACGAGCGCCGGGTTTCCCCGTCCCCGGCCCGCCGCCAGCGCGATCGGGACGGCGGAACCCACGGACAACAGCGTCAGCGTCCCGACCTTCACGCCGAGGTACTCGCCGAACCGCAGTGGGCTGACCGTCAGCGCCGCGAGCGCTCCTTGGCCGCGTTCGAACAGGACCAGCGCGGCGATGAAGAACGCGCCGAACGTGGCCGTGTCCACGATGAGCACGAACGGCCCGGCGACCCGGGCGGCGTCCGCGGGCAGCGCCAGCAGCACAGCGGTCCAGAAGGCGGTCATCACCGCCGCGACCACCGTGATCCGGTAGCGCCACTCGATCCGCAGCTCCAGCCACGCCGCGGCGGCCGTCCGGTTCACAGCCGGGCGCCGGTGACGGCGGCGAAGACCTCGTCCAGCGACGCCTCGCGGGTGTGGATGGTCTCGACGGTTCCCGTGCGCAGCAGCTCCGCGAACGCCTCGTCCCGCCCGAGGTCCGCCAGCGGGAACTCCTTGCGCCGCACGCCGTCCTCGCCGCGGTACTCGACGACGGCGGCCGGCGTGCCGTGGGCCAGGCGGAACCCGCGCGGGGAGTCGATCGCCGCGATGCGGCCGGCGACCACGAACGCGACCCGGTCGCACAGCTGCTCGGCGGTGGCCATGTCGTGCGTCGTCAGGAACACCGTCCGCCCCTGGGCGGCCTGGTCCCGGACGAGGCGGCGCACCGCGGCGGCGTGCACCGGATCCTGTCCGGACGTCGGTTCGTCGAGGAACAGCACCCGCGGCCGGTTCACCAGTGCCCGCGCCAGGTTCAGCCGCATCTGCATCCCCTTGGAGAACTCCGCGACCGGCCGGTCGGCGGCCCCGGCGAGGTCCACCAGTTCGAGCAGCCGTCCCGGTTCGTCCACCGGTCCGGAGAACAACCCGGCGAACGCGGTCAGGTTCTCCCGCGCCGTCAGCCTCGAAAAGTGCGCGGGCAGCTCGAACCCGACGCCGACGTGCTCGTAGTAGTCCGGCCCCCACCGCTCGACCGCGCGGCCCAGGACGTCGGCGCGGCCGCGGTGGCCGCGCAGCAGCCGGGTCAGGATCCGTTGCGTGGTCGACTTTCCCGCCCCGTTCGGCCCGAGGAACCCGAAGACCTCACCGGGCGCCACCGAGAACGAGATCCCGCCGACCGCGTCCGCCGTCGTGCCCCGGTACCGCAGGCGCAGGTCTTCCACCAGGATGGCCGGTCCGCGGCCCCTCGTGTCCCCGGCCATGCGGGCTCCCGTCCACGGCGAACCGCCCGCCCCGACCGGGGTGGGCGTGCCGACCAGACTTCCCGGCGCTCCAACGCGTAAAGATGCCGCAAGCACCACTGCCGAGGCAAGCCGGTTTCGGCTCCGGAGCGGCGGGGTAGCCGAGGCGACATGCCCGGACGCGAAGACTTGCCCAGCACGCTGCTGCGGTCGCCGCGCAAGGCCCAGGACACGTGGGTGGCGGCGCACGACTCGGCGCTGCGGACCTACGGCCCCGGCCGGCGGGCCCAGCAGACCGCCTTCGCGGCGTTGAAGCACACCTTCGAGAAGGTCGGCGACCACTGGGAGCCGAAGCCCGAGCGCGGCCCGTCGGACGAGCAGGCCGCGGGCGGCGCGGGGCAGCCGGGCCGGCCGACCCACGGCGGGGTCGCCGCGACGGCGAGCCGTCAGCACCTGTACGAGCGGGCCAAGCAGCTCGGCATCCCCGGCCGGTCCCGCATGTCCAAGGAAGAACTGGTCGCCGCGCTGGAGAAGGAAAACCGGCGACGCACCGACCGGGCCCGGCGCTCCGGGTGAAGCGGCGGCCGGTGGAGTCGGCGAGCATCGCCTCGATCGGCTACGACGCCGCGGTGGGCACCCTCGAAGTGGAGTTCCGGAATGGCGGCGTCTACCACTACTACGCCGTGCCGCGCGAAGTCCACCGCGCGTTCCTGGCCGCCGGCAGCCACGGCCGCTACTTCCGGACGGCGATCCGCGACCGCTACCCGTACCGGCAGGTGGACTGACGCGCGCGCGGCGGTGCTCGTCGCGCAGCACCTCGACCGGGCCGGACGAGACACCTCACCGCGATCCTGGTCACCTCGGCGGCGCGGATCGGCCTCCTGGACACCGGTGACCTGCCGCGGCGGACCTGTTGCCCGTCACCTGCGGCTCTCGCGCGCTCGCGGTCGTTCCGACCGGCAAGGGGTTTAGCCCGCGTGGCGGGGGCTACTCGTCTCAATGGACGGCCTCGGCTACCGTGAAGCCGAGGGTGAGGAGGTGGACACCGTGCCGCCCTTCCGGCGTGATCTCGTGGTCGCACTGCGGGCCGTGGTGTCCAGCTTGCCGCCGGACTTCCCGGGCACCATGCACCTCGGTGCGGGGACGCACAGCGCGCCGGCCCGGATCCTCGACCGCGCGAGCCCACCCCCCGGCGACCACGACGGCGAGTTCGCCCTGACGAAGGCGCTGCGCGCGCTCGACGAGAAGGTGGCGCTCGCGCGGAAGCTTTCCACGCAGACCGGCGGAAAGCCGGCCGGACCGGCCGAGCGGTTCGCCGCCTCCGCCAGGGAGGCCACCGACGCGGCGGAGACGCTGCGGCGGTTCCTGTTCCACGCGACCGGCGAGGCCGCAGGGGAACCGGCGACGGGATGAACCTGCCCTCGGCCCACCTCGCCATCGCCCGCCGGGAGCCGGTGACCGTCGTGACGGTCACCGGCGATCTGAACTTCGCTTCGTACCCTTCTCTGCGCGACGGCCTGCTGAAGATCGCGACGGATTCGCCGGACGGTCTGGTGGCCGACATCAGCGAGCTGACGATCGACGACTCGTCCCTGGTGAGCGTCTTTTCCTTGGTCGCCATGCGGATCGGCGACTGGCCGGGCATCCCGTTCACGATCTCGGCCGCCGGGCCCGGTCACCGGGTGCTGCTCAACCAGCACGTCGTCGATCGCTACGTCCCGGTCCGCGCCGACCTGGTGTCGGCGACGGAGGCGCTGGAGCAGCCGATGCGCCGGCGGACCGACCGCACCTTCGCCCGCACCGAAAACACTTCGGCGGGCGTCCGCGACTTCGTCACCGCCAAGCTGACCGAGTGGCAGGTGCCCGAACTTGCCGAAGACGCCCGCTTCGTCGCCACCGAACTGATCGAGAACGTGCTGAGGCACACCACTTCGGAGCCGCGGCTGCGGCTCGACCTGTGCCGGGGCGTGTGCACGGTCGCCGTGGCCGACCAGGACACGCGGCCGGCCATGCTGCTCGAACGGCTTTCCCCGTTCGAGCCCGGCCTCGGGTTGAAGCTGGTCGCGCAGATCGCGCGCGTGTGGGGCTGCAGCCGGTCGTGGGCGGGCGGCAAGGTCGTCTGGGCCGTTCTCGTCCCGCGTCCCGGCACCCCCGGTGACCGTTCCGCCGAGTAGCGTGTCGGTCCGCCGCCGGATGGGCCAGCTGCAGCGCAACGCCGACGCACCCGGGGTCGAAGCGGTCCGGCGGCGGAGGTCGACGGGCTCACCGAGGAGCAGCCGGAGCGGTACTTCGAGCCCCGCCCAGTTCTGCCGCGACCGGGGAAAGCCCCGGCCGGCCGAAGGTGACGCCGGCGCGGGACCGGCGGGTCGCCACGCCGGTCCGGGAGAGGCTGCTGTCCGGCTGAGCCCACCGGGCTCGGTGCACTCCGCAAGGTGCTCGTCCGGGTGAGCCCGGGCTGTGGACGCCCCCGCGGGGTAGTAACGTCGGTGGTGCCGCGGTTGAGAACGACAGCCGCCGCTACGAAGCCCACCCGCGGCCGTGTCCGGGTGGCCGGGGGCCGGTCCGGCCCCGCTTCGCCGACTAGGAGGCTCCGCCCGATGGGCGACACCGTCACGCGCCCCGGCGCCAGGTCCGAGCTGGGCACGCCCGCCCGGCTCGCGATCACCGTGACCGCCGAGCGCACTGTCGTGGCCGTCACCGGCGACATCGACGCGGCCTTCACCGCCCGCCTGGCGGCGCGGCTCGACGAAGAGCTCGGCCTCACCCCGCGCGCGCTGGTCGCCGACCTCGGCCGGGTCGGGTTCTGCTCGGTCGGCGGGCTGCGGGTGCTGGTGGAGGCGGTCTCCGCGGCGCGCGCCCGTGAAATCCCGGTCGCCGTCGTCGCCGGCGGCCGAGCCGTCCTGCGCCCGGTCCGGGCTCTGGGGCTGGACCACGTCCTGCCCCTGTACGGCACCTTGGCCGACGCTGAGGAGTGGCTGAACCTGGCCCGGCGGCTGGCGGAACGCTGAGTCGCTGGTTGGTCGGCGCGCCGGTTCGGTTGCACCTGGCCCGGCGGCCGGCGGGCCGCTGAGTCGCTGGTTGGTCGGCGCGCCGGTTCGGTTGCACCTGGCCCGGCGGCTGGCGGAACGCTGAGTCGCTGGTTGGTCGGCGCGCCGGTTCGGTTGCACCTGGCCCGGCGGCCGGCGGAACGCTGAGGCGCTCGTCGGTCAGGCGCCGGTCCGTCAGCTGCCGAACCTCGCCCGGCGGCTGACGGACCGCCGAGCCGCTACTTCGTCAGCGCGCCGATCCGGCCGAGCACTTCCTCCCGGCCGAGGGCCTGGCTGATCGCGTGGAGGTCGGGGCTGCGCGTCGACCCGGTGAGGGCGATCCGGATGATCTGCGACGCTTCGCGGATCGAGCCGGGGTAGGCCTCCGGGGTCTTCTTGAACTCCTTGGCGTTGCGGGCGAAACCGTGCTTGGCCGCGACCTCGCGGATCTGCTCGAACCACTCCTGGCCGTCGTCGAGCTGGCGGTAGTGGTCGGCGAAGTCGCGGGCCACGGCCTGGACGACGGCGGGGTCGACCCCGAGCGCGGCGATGCGTTCGTCGCCGGGGCCCGTGACGGACGCGTGGAGCTGGGGGAAGAAGAAGCCGTAGACCTGGCGGAACTCGCTCCACTTCTTCAGGTCCTTGCGCGGGTTCTCGGCGCCGTCGCGTTCGACGGCGAGCGCGCGCAGCGCGAGGTCGGGCTCGGCGTCGAGGACCGTGACCAGTTCGGGGTCGAACCGCTCGGCCCAGGTCCGGACGGCGGCCAGGATCCGGGCGCCGGCGAGGGTGGCGATGTGGTCGGCGGCGATGTCGTCGAGCTTCACCAGGTCGACCAGCGGGCCGGCGACCCCGCACTCCTCGAGGCGGATCGGCTCGGTGAGGGCCTGCTCGAGCGGCAGCTCGGCGAGCCGGCCGTTGGCGAGCCCGCGCAGGTAGTACAGGACGGCCTCGGCGGGGTAGCCGGCTTCGATGTAGAAGTCGACCGAAGCCTCCGGGTCCTTCCGCTTGGACAGCTTGCGCTTGCTGCCGCCGTCCTGCTTCATCAGCGGCGCGATGTGCGCGTAGGTGACCGAGGCGAAGCCCAGCGCGTCGAACAGCTGCTGGTGCACCGGCACCGACGAGATCCATTCGTCGCCACGGACGACCAGGTTGATCCGCATCAGGTGGTCGTCGACCGCGTGGGCGAAGTGGTAGGTCGGCAGCCGCGGGCTCTGGTCGGAGCTCTTGAGGATGACGACGTCGTTGCGGTTCGCCTCGGCCTCCAGCGGGCCGCGGATGGCGTCGGTGAAGCGGGCGCGGGCGCCGGTGTCGTCCGGGGCGCGGAACCGCACGACGTACGGGTCGCCGGCGTCGAGCTTGGCCTGGACGTCGGCCGGGTCGGCGTCGCGCCAGATGGCCCAGCTGCCGTAGTAGCCGGTGGGCAGCTTGGTGGCCTGCTGCCGCTGGGTGATCGCGGCCAGCTCCTCCTTGGTGGCGAAGTCGAGGTACGCCTTGCCCTGGCGGAGGAGGTCGCGGACGTAGGTGAGGTAGATCCGCTCGCGCGCGGACTGCTGGTAGGGGCCGTAGTCGCCGCCGCGGCCGAGGTCTTCGTCGGCCGCGAGGCCGAAGTAGCGGAAGCCGCGCTCGAACTGCTCGAGGGCGCCTTCGACCTCGCGGGACTGGTCGGTGTCCTCGACGCGGACGAGGTAGCGGCCGCCGGAGCGGCGGGAGAGGTCCTGGTCGATGGTGGCGACGTAGATGCCGCCGATGTGCACGAACCCGGTCGGGGACGGGCCGAAGCGGGTGACCAGGGCACCCTCGGGGAGCTCCCGGGCGGGGTACTGCCGCTCCCAGTGCTCGGGTTCCGGCAGGTCGGCAGGGAAGAGGGCGTCGATGACCGCTCGGTCCAGCATGGGTTGTTCTCCCCGCGTCGTGGTGCACTTGCCCGCCGTCAGGCGCTGGCGAAGATGGGCGTTTTCGCCGACGAAGAGCCTAGCCGGGCGGCCCGGGCGCCCGGCGCGGCAGGTCGTCAACCCGCTCCGGCGGGCGGTCGCCGTAGGGTGGGGGCGGTGCGGTGGGGCGAAGGGTGGCGGATCGTTCGTCACGTCCTCTACGCCGGTGTCCGGCCCGAAGTCGCGGCGCGGTCGGCCGGTCTGGCGCGGTTGCGCGCCGCCGCCACCGTGGGCATCGGGCTGTGGGCCGGCTTCGTCGCGCTGCTGACGACCTCGCGGGAGGCGGAGGGCACGCCGCTCGCCTTCGCGCTCGCCGCGGCGACGGTGCTGACCGCGGTCGTCGCCGTCCGCTCGCCGCTGTGGGCGTGGCGGCTGCTCGTCGTGCTGATCGTGGTCACCCCCGCCGTGTACCCGGGCCTGTCCAGGCTGTGGGGCTGGCCGTGGTCACCGGGTCTGGCGCTGACGGCGGCGCTGGTCTGGTTCCTGGTGGCGACCGGCCACGCGCAGGGCGTCCTCGTCGTGGTCGGCGTGGTCTCGGCCGGGGCGATGGGCGTCCGGGTGGGGGACTGGCGCGACCTCGCGCTGCTGGTCGCCCTGATGACCGCACTGCTGGTCGGCGGCAACGCGGTGCGGCAGCGCCGGGTCGCCGAGCGGGAAAGCGCCGAGCAGCAGCGCAGGCGCGCGGCCGAAGAGACGAGGGCGGCGGTCCTGGAGGAACGCGCGCGCATCGCGCGCGAGCTGCACGACGTCGTCGCCCACCACATGTCCGTGCTCGCCCTGCGCGCCGACTCCGCGCGCTACCGCTTTCCCGGCCTGCCGGACGACCTGCGGACCGAGTTCGCCGAGCTGACCGGGACCGCCCGGGAGGGCATGGCCGAGATGCGCCGGCTGCTCGGCGTGCTGCGGACCGACGGCACCGGCGGCGAGGTCGTCCCGCAGCCGGACGCCGGCCGGGTGGCCGAGCTGGCGGAGCGCGTGCGCGCCCTCGGCACCGCCTGCACGCTGCGGGTGGACGGCGAGTTCGCCGCGGTGCCCGCCGGGGTCGCGCTGTCCGCCTACCGGATCGTGCAGGAAGCGCTGAGCAACGCGGTGCGGCACGCGCCCGGGGCGGCGATCGACGTCGAACTGCGGGTCGGCGCCGGTGCCGTGCACGCGGCCGTGCGCAACGCCCCGGGCGGTCCCGGGCGGCCCGGACCGCCCGGCCACGGCCTGCTGGGCATGCGGGAGCGTGCCGCCGTGCTCGGTGGCACGCTGGTGGCCGGGCCGACGGCCGACGGCGGGTTCGCCGTCACCGCCGACCTGCCGCTGGACCACGAGGAGACCGCGTGATTTCCGTGCTCATCGCCGACGACCAGACCATGGTCCGGCAGAGTTTCCGCGCCGTGCTCGACGCCCAGGACGACATCCGGGTGGCCGGCGAGGCCGCGAACGGTGCCGAGGCGGTCGCGCGGTGCGCGGAGCTCGCACCGGACGTCGTGCTGATGGACGTCCGGATGCCCGAGCTGGACGGCTTGGCGGCCGCCCGCCGCATCCTCGCCGCGGGCGGGGACGTCCGCGTGCTCATGCTGACGACGTTCGACATCGACGAGTACGTCTACGGGGCGCTGCGCGCGGGCGCCAGCGGGTTCCTCCTCAAGGACGCGCCGCTGGACGACCTGGTCGTCGCGGTCCGGGTGGTCGCCGCGGGCAACGCCCTGTTCGCCCCGTCGGTGACGCGCCGGCTCATCGGCGAGTTCGCCGTCCGCGGCCGGGCCGCCGAGGCGGGTTCCCGGGGACGCGCGGGGATCGCGGACCTCACCGAGCGGGAGACCGAGGTGCTCCGCCTGGTCGCGAAAGGCCTGTCCAACACGGAGATCGCCGAGGTGCTGGTGATCGCCGAGCAGACCGCGAAGACCCACGTCAGCCGGGTGTTCGGCAAGCTCGGCGCGCGGGACCGGGCGCAGGCGGTGGTGGCCGCCTACGAGGCGGGTCTCGTGGTGCCCGGCCGGTGATACCGGGGTAGCACGCCGGGCCGCGGCCGCTACCGGGGTCGCACCGGAAGACGGCACCGGGGCACGACGACCGGCACCGCCGCGTCGATCATCGTGGCGGCATGGGGATCCGCTCTCGAACCGTCGTCCTGGTGGCGACGCCCGTCTTCGCGCTCGTCGCGGTGGCCTGGTGGGCGCTCGGCCGCCCGCTCGGCGTCGACTCCGCGGTCTACCGCGCCGGCGGGATGGCCGTGCTGCGCGGAGAACCGCTGTACGCGCACCTGTCGGCGTTGCCCGGCTGGGCGCCGGAACTGCCGTTCACGTACCCGCCGTTCGCGGCCCTGGCCGTGGCGGCCACCGTGTTCGTCGTCCGGTGGCGGCACCGGGCGGGCGACGACCGCGGCGCGCTGCTGGTCACCGCCGGGTGCGCGCTGGTGGTCAGCCCGATTTCCTGGACGCACCACTGGGTGTGGGTCGTGCCCGCGCTCGGCTACCTGCTCGCGGGGCGCCACCGGTGGTCCGCGCTGCCGGTCGCGGTCGTGTTCACCGGCTGGACAGTGGCGGTGGTGCCGGGCGGCCAGGGCCGGGAACGGGACTGGACCGCCGGGCAAGCGGTCGTCGGCAACGCCTACCTGCTGGTCGCCGTCGTCGCGGGCGCGCTGCTCGTGACGGCGGCGATCCGCGACCGCACGGCCTCCGCCGGACGGGTGAAAATGGACTGGACCAATCGTGGTTCTTCGTGAGATGCGCCGTCCGGCCGTGCTAGTTTCCGGGCATGCGCCCAGGATCGACGCACCGCCGGGCCGTGGCCGCCGTCGTCAAAGCGGTCGCGGCGCTCGCCTCCGTCCTGATGATCTCCTTGTCCGCCCCGGCGGCCGCCTCGGCTTCGGGCTGCGAGTGCGACACCCCCTCGATCGACCGGCTGCAGCAGTGGCTCGCCAGCGGCGAGGGCACCACCGTCCCGGCGACCGGCAGCCTGCTCGTGCCCGAGCGGCACGGCTACGCGGCGAAGGTGACGTTCCTCAACGCCGAGTGGCACGTGGCCGTCGTGTGGCTCGGCAACCGGTTCGAGGCGCAGGCCGATCTCTCCCGCTCGGCCGGCTTCTGGCTGACCTACAGCGCGACCGACGACGTCTACGTCCAGCTGCGCCCGGCCTCCCACTGGAGCGGCGGCGACAAGTGGCTGACGCGGGTGCCGTCGACGGGCGGGAAGCTCGTGAAGCGGTTCTTCGGCTTCGCGCCGGGCCGGTGGACGACGTTGCCCGAGCTGGGCACGCCGTCGTACTCGTTCGCATCCGCGTTGGCCGAGGCGCGTGGTCTGGTGTTCGTGGGGAAGACGCCGAACGAGCTGGTCTTCCGGGGACTGCGTGTCGACGGTTACCGGCCGCCTTGTCTCTGAATCCCTTTCACCGCAACGAGTCCAGGAACTCCGCGCCGAAGTCGTGGTCGTCGTCATCGTCGTCGTCATCGCCGTCTTCGGGTTTCGGAGCCGGTTCCGTGAGGTCGAGCGCCGCGAGTGCGGCGATCTCCGCCCGCGTCGAGGCTTCGGCCCCGTCGATGGCCGCCTGCCGGTCGGCTTCGGGGAGGGCGTGCCACGCGTCGATCCCCGCGTGGGCCGACTCGAGGGTCTTCTCGCTCAGGTACGACCGGTAGAGCAGGTCCTCCGGCTTCGCCCGGCCGGCCAGGACGTCGCGGGCGAAGTCGGCCAGGTCGCCGTCGCCGCGGGCCAGCAGGACCAGCTGGTTGTGCCGGGCGAGCCGGCCCTGCGCGGTGCGCCAAGGTGAGATTTCCACGTCACGTCCCCGGGTGCTTGTAGGGCTCGCCGGGCCAGGCCTGGGCGGCGATTTCGCCGTTGCCCGCCACCAGCTCGGACACCGACGCGACCGTGTGCGCCAGCGCGGTGAGCGTGTCGATGGCGCCGCGCAGCGGGCTGGCCTCGGCCAGGATGCCGGCGATCGCCTGGCGCACGGATTCGCCGTCGCTGAGCCCGACGATGCCGAGCAGCGCCAGCTCCAAAGCCTTGCCGAGCTTCAGCACCTTGCCGAGCGCCGCGTCCAGCAGGGACTCGAGGGCCATGTCGAGGACCTGCATGGCGTCGTAGGCCGCGCGGGCGAAGTTCTTGATCTTCCAGCCGGCGTCCGTGCAGAACTTGGCGTGGGCGGCGCAGGCGTACGAATAGTCGGTGAGCCAGGCGCGCGCGGCTTCCCCGGCGTGCCCGGTCCAGCGTTCCTGGATCCCGAGACGGCCCCGGTCGATGTTCTGCTTGATCTTGCCGAAGGCCAGCCCGGTGTCCTCGAACACCATGCCCTGGCTCAGCAGCAGGTCCCAGTCGCCGGTCACCAGCTTCTCGACGACCGTCAGCAGGTCGGTCCCGATGATCTTCGTCAGCAGCCCGCGCACCGGCCCGGAGATCGCGGCCCCGCCCGCGATCTTGTCCGCGAGGTTCTGGAGCTGGATGTTCCAGCCGTCGAACGCGTCCGCGGGCAGGTTGTGCGACCCGGGGTACACCTCGCCGGTCCGGGGGTTGAGCGACGCGTTGTCGAAGTCGGTGAAGGTGGCGGCGGTTTCGGGGGAGACGACGTCGTCGGCGGCGATCCGCTCGGAGTGCGCGTCCGGATAGGACGAGTCGGCCTTCGCGGCGGCCTCGCGGTCGGTGGTGCGGTATAGCTTGGCCACGGCGACGAGCGCGGTCTCGTAGGCGTCGGCGAGTGATTCGGCCTTGCGGTCGTTGGCGAGGCAGAGCGCCTGCCACTGGTCGAGCGGCTTGGCGAGGAGGTTGATCAGCAGCCCCTCGCCCCACTCGCCCGGGCCGTCCATCGCGGCGGCGTAGAGCCTGGCCGCCGAACCCGCCCGGCCGGCGAGCGCGCCGAGCTTCTGGATCGCGTCCGGGTCCACCTGGAAATCCGTGTTGATGGTCGTTCCTCCGGGTCGGGCGTTCGGGTGTCGCCGGTCCACGCCCGTGCGGCCGGACCGGTTTAGTGTCGGTGCCCCGTGTGACACTGATCGCCGTGATCGTCGTCTTCGAAGCCGGGCTGTGGGAATGGGACGCCCGGCGCACCGACACGTGGACCTTCGTGACCCTGCCCGCCGACGTCTCGGAGGATATCCGCGAGCTCGCCGCCGGGCCACCGCGCGGCTTCGGCTCGGTGCGCGTCCGGGTGACGGTCGGCGCGACCACGTGGAAGACGTCGATCTTCCCGGACGGCTCGCGCGGTGGCTACGTGCTGCCGGTCAAGCGGGCCGTGCGCGACGCCGAAGGCCTCGACCTGGGGGACACCTTGACCGTGACGGTGGAGCTGGTCGACTTCTGACCACCCGCTCCGGCGCGATCCGCGGAAAACGGATCGGCGCGCGGACGGATCTGTCATGATTCGGGCACAGGCCCCCGTATCGCGCAAGGGAGACACGATGTCCGCCCAGATGGACGAGCTGATCGCCCAGTTCGAGCACTTCCGGAGCAAGGTGCGGCAGGCCGAGGCCCGCTTCGCCGGCGTCGGCGACATGCAGGAGCGGATCGCGCAGCTGTCGACCACCGTCACGTCGCCGGACGGGACCGTCACGGTGGTCGCGGGCGCCGGCGGCACCGTCACCGACCTGCGGCTCACCGCGGGCGCCACGCGCGTCGAACCGGGACGGCTGGCCGCGACGATCCTGGACACCATCCGCCGGGCCGTGGCCGGTGCCGCGCAGCAGCAGGCCGGGATCGTGGACGCCACCTTCGGCGACGCGTTCGGCGTCGACGTCTCGGCGCAGGTCCGCGAAGCCCAGACCGAAGCGTTCGGAACCCCGGCGCCCGAACCCGCGTCGGAACCGCAGCCGCGGCAGCCGTCGCGGCCCGCCCGCCGCCCCGCGGCCGAGGACGACGACGACTTCGGCCAGGGCCCCATCCTCCGCCGATCCTAGGGAACCGCGATGCCAGACGGAATTCAGACGAACATCGGCGCGATCTCCGCCTACGCCCGGCAGCTGCCCTTCTACGAGCAGGAAGCGGACAAGTTCGCGGCCAAGATCGACGCCGCCGACGTGACCGACGAAGCGTGGGGGCTGGTCGGCCTCTTCGCCAAGCAGGGCTACACCGAGCGCCTGGCCGAGCTGCGCTCCCTGCTGACCGACCTCAAGGACGGCGTGGACGGGTTCACCACCAAGCTGACCACGGCGGCGCAGATGTACCAGGGCATGGAGGACGCCGGGAAGGTCACCTTCGGCCGGTACGAGGCGGAAATCGACGCGGTGGGGAAGGGCGAATGACCGAGCCGAAGAAGAGCATCGCCGACGCGCTCGACGTCGGAGCGTACGACGAGAGCACCGGCGCGAACCTCGACCGCGCGGCCGGCTACGTGCCGGTGGCCGGCACGGTCTACAAGTCCGGCAAGAAGATCGCCGAGCACGCCCAGCAGGCGGCCCAGGCGGACGGCCCGGGTGAGCTGGCGTCGGCGGGGGCCGCGCTGGTCGGCGACGGGGCGGCGTTCGTCGGCGCCGCCGCCGGGGACATGGTCACCTTCGCCATGGACCCGATCGGGTGGCTCGTCAGCCACGGGCTCAACATGCTGCTCGAGCTGGTCCAGCCGCTGCAGGACGCGTTGCACCAGGTCACCGGCGACGGCCCGGCCATCGGGCACGCCTCCGAAAACTTCGTCACGATCGCGCAGGGCTTCGTCGCGCTCGCCGACGACTTCGAGCGCACCGGCGACACCGCGCTGGCCGAGTGGGTGGACGAGGCCGGCAACGCGGCGAAGGAAGCGCTCGGCGACTTCTCCTCGGGCATCCGCGGCGTCGGCTCGGCCGCCGGTTCGGTGGCCGAGGTGCTGCAGATGTGGTCGATGGTCATGGTGGTCATCGAGGAGGTGATCAAGGGGATCATCACCGAGCTGGTCTCCTGGCTGATCACCCTGTGGCTGCCGGCCCTGGCCGCGTCCGTGATCAGCTTCGGCAGCTCGGTCGCCGCCGCGATGACCGCGTCGATCGCCAAGGCGGCCGCCGTGCTCAAGAAGGTGACGGGGTACCTGGGCAAGTTCGGCAAGCTGCTCGACACGTTCATCGAGTACCTGGCGAAGTACTCGACGAAGCTGGTGGAGTTCACGACCAAGCTGCGCGTCGGCGTGATGCCCGGCCAGACGAAGTTCGGCTTCGGCGCGGCGGCGCAGGGCTGGCAGCCGAGCAACCGGATGCTCACGACGATGTTCGGCACCACCGCCGGCGCCGGGCCGCTGCTCGCCGGAGCGGGTGTCAAGGCGGGCATCGGCGCGGCGAAGGGTGCCTTCGCCGAAGGCAAGGAAGCCGTCACGCCCGAGGGGGACGAACCGTGGTTCGACAAGAGCGAGATCGGCGGGGACCGGAGCCCGGAGGAGACGCGCAAGGACCTGGACATCTGAGCGGGTTCACCGGGCGCGTCGAGCGCTGGTCGCAGGAGGCCCAGGTCCGCCCCGGGTTCCGGGAGAGCGTCGAGGCGTCGATGCGCGACCGCTGGCACGAGCCGGTCATCGTGCTGCGCCTCGGCGACCCGGACGTGGGTTTCGCCGTCCCGGGCCGTCGCCTGGACGGCACCGTGAAGGGGAAGCGGCTCGTCCGGCGGTTCTTCTGGAACATCCTGCGCGGCATCGGCACGGCCGTGTTCTCCGTCTTCGCCCTGGCGAACGGCGGCGCACCGGGACGGCCGTTCCAGCGGGAGATCCGGGTCTCGGGCCCGGCGAACGCGATGGCGCTCGACCTGGCCGACCGGCTCGGATCGGTGAAGGGCCCGTGGCTGGCGTGCTCACCGTCGTGCCTCGCGGTGGTCGACACCGGAGCGACCTTCACCGACCCGGCCGACGCGCCCCCGCCGCGGATCGTCTGGGAGGCGCGCAAGCCGCAGGCCCCGGAGCTCAGCTTCCGCAAGAGCACCCTGACCTGGCCGGACGGCTCGAGCTTCCGCTTCCCCCTGCACGGCCGCGCCGAGGAGCAGCACCTGCGGAAGTACGTCGAGTTCCCGGACGTCGTCCACTGGACCGGAAAGCCGCAGTAGGGCGCTAGAGCAGCCCCCGGCCCGTGCGGAAGAACGCCGTCACCTCGCCGTCCAGTTCGCGCAAGGGCCGGGCCGCGCCGAAGGGGGCGTTCCAGAACTCGCCCTGGCGCGGCTCGAACGGCCCCACGTACGCGTACGGCTCACCCAGGTGACTGTCGCCCGGGGAGACGCCGTAGTTCACCTCCTCCAGGGTGATCGCGACGTCGAAGTGCTCCGGCCACAGCACCGGTGTCACCTCCGGGGCGAACTCGCGCAGCGCCCGCTCACCCTCGGCGAAGGCCGCCAGCAGGGCCTTCAGCGCGTCCGCGTCGAAGGTGATCGTCTCGGACGGCCGGACACCGGGGCCGCCGGAGTAGACGCCCGCGGGTTCCCCCGCCTCGAGCCCCGCCTCCGCCGCCACCTCGGTGTACCGGCGCCCGGCCAGCGTCACCCGCGTCCGGCCCGCGACGAGTTCGCCCCCTTCCACGCGCAGCGCCGGCCCGGCGACCGTCGCGAAGCCGCCGTCGGTCACGCGGAGGTCGATGCGCCCGGTCGCCCGGTGCTGCGGGCCGGCCAGCAGCAGCTCCGCGACGCCGTGCAGGGACCGTCTCGTGGGTTCCCAGTCCATCCGGACTCCTCGTGTCACGCCCGGGAGGGTTCCGGGCACTGAACCCCAGTGTTCCCGAACCCTGATCGCCCCGGCGGCGGCACCGTCCATTCCGGACGGCCGCCGGATCCTGTTCGACACGGCCAAGAAGCGCGGCCTGCGGTGCGCTCGACGCCGTGGGGGAAGACCGGTTCGCCGAGCGATCGCCCGGCTCGGGGGACCGCCGCCGGAGCCGCGGCTGATCCGTCCACATCGGACTGAGCTGGGGCTCGGGAACCGCATCGGTTACGAATCGATGATTGCCGATTCTTCGCACTCCAGGCGCGCCCAGACGACCTTGCCGTCGTCGTGGTGGCTCACGCCCCAGACGAGGGAGAGCTGGTCGACGAGCAGGAGTCCCCGGCCACCGCTGCGGCCGGGGACCCGCAGGCGCGGTTCGCCGGTCCCGACGTCGGCGACGGCCACGGTCACCTCGCACGGGTCGTGGGCCCGGTGGATCCGCAGCTGGTACGGCCCGCCGGCGTGCACGTAGGCGTTCTCCAGCAGCTCCCCGACGACGATCAGCGCATCGACCCGGTGTGCCTCGGTGAGCGACGCCAGCCGGGCCTCGGCCCACCGGCGCGCGGCGGCCAGACCCGAGGGGTCGGTTCCGGCCACGTTCAGCACCTGCCAGCCCGGTTCGCTGGTCGTGCCCCAGTTCACTGCCACCGTGCGACTCCTCCTTCCTCGCAGAGCTACCCCGGATCGCGCCGGTTACTCCTCCGCGCGGCCGATTTCGGTGGGCGCGTCATGGGGTGGCCGCCGGTCAACGGCCGGGCCGGGCGGTGCCGGGATGCTCCGCGCGGCCGATTTCGGTGGGCGCGCGGCGCGGCCCCGCCGTCCCCGCTCGGACGTCGGGGCCGCGTCATGGGGTGGCCGCCGGTCAACGGCCGGGCCGGGTGGTGCCGGGATCCTCGGGCGGCTGCGGGGAGCTGAACTGGCCGCCGGCGGGCAGGTAGGCCGTGCCGGCGTCGGGCGTGCCGGGCTGGGCCGGGGGCTCGCCGGCCGGGGTCGAGGCGCGGGCGAAGTCCCGGCGCGTGGCGTCGTCCGGCCGGCCTTCGGCACCGCGGCGGGCGTGCGCCGGGGTCCCGCCGGTGTCCTCGGCGTGGTGGCGCATGGCGGGGATTTCGTGCTCGGCGCGGTCCAGCCAGCGCTCCCACCGCGACCGCATCGGCGTGACCAGGCCACCGCCGACCCCGACGACGGCGATGCCGCCGACGGTCGCCAGGACGGCGATCAGCACCGGCGTGGTGACCGTGGTCGCGATGCCGACCTGGTTCAGCGCGGCGATGATGCCCAGCGCCCAGACGAACACCGAGGCGATGGTGGCGACGACGCGCCCGGAGGAGACGCCGCCCAGCGTCGAGCCGATGAGGTTCTTCACCGCGGCGGCGATGGCGCCGGCCACGACGATGATGACGATCGCGACGATCGCCCGCGGCAGCCACGCCACGATGGCGGTCAGCAGGTCCGAGACGGGGTTGGGGCCCCAGACCCCGAAGGCGATCTGCAGCGCGATCAGCAGGATCGCGTAGTAGACGATCTTCGCGACGACGTCCGAGGCGTCCATCGACGACCGTTCGAGGGCGGTCTTCAGGCCGCCGCGCTCGACGAGCCGGTCGAACCCGACCCGTTCGAGGACCTTGTCGACCAGCTTCCCGAGCGCTTTCGCAACGATCCAGCCGATCACCAGGATGATCAGGAAGGCCAGCAGTTTCGGCACGAACGTCGCGACCGCGCGCCAGGCGTCGGAGATGCCGCCCTGCACGTCGACCGCGGCCAGGCGGAGGGGCCCGGCTGCAGAGGGGGTGTCCATGGCTCGGTGTTCCTTTCCCGGGGACGTCGAACGGGGGGTGATGACCGCATTCCCGTCGATACGCGCAGTAAACGGGCACCTCACCCGCCCGGAGGATCTTGCGTCCCGATCGGTGCAGGTCAGCGCCGTGTGATCAGTTGAGCCCGCTGCGCCAGAGGAAGGCGTCACGCAAAGCGGTGATGAGGGCTTCGTCGTCGCCTTCGCTGGGCCGGTCGCCCATGGGCAGCCAGACCTCTTCGTGCGGGAAGCCGGCGCTGACGCGGGTGAGAGTGACACCGGAGTAGGAAAACGTCTCGTGGCCGCCGTCGACATCGGGAACGGAGACGCGCCGGGACTCCGCCCGGACGAGCACCTGCCGCTGGTCGTTCATGTCGCGTATCTTCCCGGAACCGAGGGTTCGTGCCGCTGTCCAGGATAGACAACCGACGCGGGGAGCGCTTTCAGGCGAACAGTGGATTCTCGTTCACCTCAGTTCAAAACCCACTGTGGCACAACATCTCCGCTGATACCCGGGGCGGGCACGGCGCGCTCCGAGGGGGGAGGGAGAGCGCGCCATGTCCGTACTTGAAACGGTACGCCTCCGGCGGGGCGGCGGCGGGGAGACCACTCGTACGCCGGAGCAGCGCACAGTGACCGGCGGGCTCGCTTTCCGTGGCTGCCCACGGAAAGCCGCCGCCGGGGGTGGGGGAACCGGCCCGCGCCGTTCCGGTGCGGACGCCGCGGCCGGGGAACCTCGAGCCGTCCCGGAGTTCGGTGACCGAGCGCGTTTCCCGCCACGCCTGCCGTGGCAGCACCCCGCTCCGGCGGCTGTCGTGCGCGCCGCGATTCTCGCGCGGCGGACGGCGAAAACCCGCCCGTCGCCCCAGTTTGCTCGTCGAATGCCGGGCTTTCCGCCGATCTCCTGCCTGAAAGGCTGTGTGGCACACGGTTTTCCCTTCGATAAGGGCCGTCGAGCGCTGTTTCGTCTGCCGACCAGGTGCTCTTCTGGTGGGTGGCGGTGCTTCGCTGTCCGGTTACTGTGCGCGAACTCCTCCGTAGGCGAATTGCCCGGTACCTATCTTTTGTCCTGTCCGACGAAAGTCGGTACCGCCGGTTCCCGCCGCGGATCACCCTCGAGCGGACCGGCCCCTTCGTGGCCGGCTACCCCCACCGTGGCCGGCGTGGCCACCCCTCGCGCCGGCCTTCCCCCCGCGAAAGTGAGTTACCGGCATGCGCAGAACGTCCCCGGGACACCACCTGCTCGCCCGCTCCGCCACCGCACTGGTGGCCGCCGTCGCGGCCATCGGCTTCTTCGCCCCCGCCGGCGCCACCGCGACCACCATCGACGGCTACTCGGCCACCGTCCAGGCCGAGGCGGTCGCTTCCCTCGCCGCGGAGGCCGGGATCAGCGAATCCGCCGCCGTCGCCCTGCTGCGCACGCAGCCGGCGAGCGCCGAAACCCTGCACCAGGTCACCGCCTCCCTCGGCGCCCGCGCCGCCGGCGGTTACCTCGACGCCGCCGCCCAGCCGGTGGTGAACGTGCTCGACCAGGCCGCCGCGGATCAGGCCCGGCGCGGCGGGGCGCAGGCCCGGCTGGTCAAGCACTCGAGCGCCGCACTGGCGAGCGCGCAGGACGCCCTGCAGGCGCTGCCCGTGGTCGCGCACACCTCGGTCGGTCTCGACCCGAAGACCAACCAGGTCGTGCTGACCGTGGCGGACGCGGCCAAGGGCACCGAAGCCCTGCTGAGGGCCGCCGAATCGCTCGGCGACCGGGTCCGGGTCGAGCGGGTCGCCGGCGAGATGCACACCGCGATCTACAACGGCGAAGCCATCACCGGCGGCGGCACCCGCTGCTCGGTCGGCTTCAACACCAACCGCGGCGGCCAGAACTACATCGTCGACGCCGGCCACTGCACCCGGGCGGTGTCGCAGTGGAACGTCGGTCCGTCGCAGGGCTCGAGCTTCCCGAACAACGACTACGGGCTGATCCGCAACACCACCGGCAGCGCGCCCGGCGCGGTCACCCTGTGGAACGGTTCCACCCAGCGGATCAGCTCGGCCGGCACCGCGACCGTCGGGCAGCGGATCAGCAAGAGCGGCAGCACCTCCCACCTCACGTCGGGCTCGGTGCAGCGGCTCAACGTCACGGTGAACTACGCCGAGGGCTCGGTCTACCAGCTGATCCAGACGAACGCGCTGGTCAACCCCGGTGACTCGGGCGGCTGCCTGTTCGCCGGCAGCGTCGGCCTCGGCATCACCTCCGGCAAGGGCAGCGGGACCTCCTACTTCCAGCCGGTCGGCGAGGCGCTGAGCGCGTACGGCGTCACCTTGAACTGACGATCCTTCGGCGGCCGTCGTCAGTCGCGGCGGCGGCCGCCGAAGAGCAACCGGTAGCCGACGAGGATGATCAGGGCGCCCAGGATCGCCAGGCCCCAGGTGCGCAGGTCGAAGAACGTGCCGAGCTGCGTGTGGAAGAGGGTCTTGCCGACCCAGCCGCCGACGAACGCGCCGGCGACGCCGAGCAGCATCGTGATGATGCAGCCGCCGGGGTCCTTGCCCGGCATGAGGGCCTTCGCGATCACCCCGGCGATGAGGCCGAGCACGATCCAGCTGAGAATGCCCACCGCATGTCCTCTCGTCTGCGTCTTCCGAGGGCCCAGGATGGCACACGTCCACTGTGGAACGCCGTGCGACGTGCGGAGGTGCCGGTTTTGTCGGACCCCCCGGGTAGCTTCGGACGCATGGTGCTGTCCAAGGAAGAACGCGAAGAGTTCCTGGCGCAACCCCACGTCGGTGCGCTGTCGGTCGTCGAGCGGCCCGATCGTGCCCCGCTGACCGTCCCCATCTGGTACCAGTACACGCCGGGCGGTGAGCTGTGGGTGCGCACCCCGCCCGGGACGCGGAAGGCGCGGGCGATCGAGGTGGCCGGCCGGTTCAGCCTGCTGGTGCAGCGCACCGAGCCGACGGTCCGCTACGTCTCGGTGGAGGGGCCGGTGACCCGGACCGCCCCGGACGACGACGAGCGCGCGCGGGAGATGGCGGCGCGCTACCTGGCCCCGGACAAGGTCGACGGTTTCCTGGCGTTCGAACGGGACCGGATCGGCGAGCACGTCGTCGTGTTCCTGCGACCGGAGAACTGGCTGTCGGCCGACCTCGGCCCGGGCTGAGCGGCGGCGGCTCAGGCGGTGAACCCGCCGTCGACCGGGAGGACCACCCCGCTGAGGTGACTCGCCCGGTCGCTCAGCAGGAACGCCGCCGTCGCGCCGACCTCCGGGCCCGTGCCCGCCTTCCGCAGCGGCGTGGCGGCGATCCGCGCCTCCACGCCGCCCGGGATCGTGCGGCGGAGTTCGTCGAGCATCGGCGTCTCCGTCGGGCCCGGGGCGAGCACGTTGACGCGGATGCCGAGCGGCCCGAAGTCGTGCGCGGCGGTCCGGGTCAGGCCGATCACGGCGTGCTTCGTCGCCTGGTACGCGCCCATGCCGGAGCTGCCGCGCAGGCCGCCGATGCTGCTCACGTTGACGATCGAGCCGGAGCCCCGCGGTTCCATCACGCGCACCTCTTCGCGCAGGCACAGCCACGTGCCCTTGACGTTCACGGCCATGATCCGGTCGAAGTCCGCTTCGGGCACCGCGTCGAGGCGCCCGCCCTGGCCCATCGCCGCGTTGTTGAACGCGCCGTCGAGCCGGCCGAACCGCTCGACCGTCGCGTCGACGAAGGCGGTCACGCTCTCCGCGGAGGAAACGTCGCCGGTCGTGTAGGCGACGTCGTGGCCGGAGAGCTCCGAGGCGAGTTTCGCCAGCGGCTCTTCGGTGCGGGCCACGAGCATCACCGACGCACCGTCGGCAGCGAACACCCGGGCCGCGTCGGCGCCGATGCCCGAGCCGGCCCCGACGACCAGGACCACTTTTCCCGTCAGCAGGCTCATGCCTCTCCTCCTCGCAGCGCCAGCATCGCCCGGGCGTCGGCCGGGGTGGCGATGGGCTTGCCCAGTTCCTCGACGACCGCCCGGATCTTGCGCACCTGCTGGGCGTTGCTCTCGGCGAGCCGGCCCTTGCCCAGCCACAGGCTGTCTTCCAGGCCCACGCGCACGTGGCCGCCGAGCCACGCGCTGTGCGTGCCGAAGCTCAGCTGGTCGCGGCCGGCGGCGAAGGCCGAGAAGAAGTAGTCGGCACCGAAGAGCTTGTCGGCGATCCGCACCATGTGCTCCAGGTTCGCGTGGTCGGCGCCGATCCCGCCGAGGACGCCGAACACGCCCTGGATCAGCAGCGGCGGTTTCGCCAGGCCGAGGTCGGCGAAGTGGGCCAGCGAGTACAGGTGCCCGATGTCGTAGCACTCGTACTCGAACCGCGTCCCGGACTCGCCGAGCGTCCGCAGCGTGTGCTCGATCTGGTCGAAGGTGTTCACGAACGGGCGGGCGTAGGTGTTGAGCACATAGGGTTTCTCCCAGTCGTGCTGCCACCGCGTCACCTTGCCGGCGATGCCCGAGCAGACGAAGTTCATCGACCCCATGTTCATCGACGCGAGCTCCGGCCGCAGCCGGTACGCGGCCGCGAGCCGCTCGTCCATCGTCATCGACGAGGCGCCGCCGGTGGTGATGTTGACGACGGCGTCGGTCTGCGCGCTGATCCGCCCGACGATCTTCTCGAACACCTCCGGCTCGGCGGTCGGCCGCCCGTCCGGCTCCCGGGCGTGCAGGTGCACGACGGCCGACCCGGCCTCGATGGCTTCCAAAGCCGAGTCGGCCACTGCGTCGGCGGACAGCGGCAGGTACGGGCTCTGCGACGGGACGTGCACCGACCCCGTGATCGCGGTGGTGATGATGACCTTTTCGGCCGTGCGCATCAGTTCTCCTCTTCGTGCTCAGCCCGTCGGCGCGTCGGCCGTGGCTTTGCGGAACGCCTTGACCAGGTCCCGCGCGGCCTCGGCCAGCATCGTCGTGTCGTTGCTGAGCAGGACGAAGTCGCAGCCGTCGCGGACTGCCTGGGTTGCGCGGCCGGGTGCGCCGCCGAAGGCCAGGCCGCAGCGCTTGCCGGCGTCGTGCGCCGCCGAGATCGCCGAGGCGATCAGGTCGAGCACGTCGGGCGAGGTGGGGGTCGACCCCATCGACATCGCCAGGTCGGCCGCGCCGACGAACACCGCGTCCACTGTGTCCAGTGCCAGCATCCCCGGGGCGGCCTTGATCGCCTCGACGCTTTCCAGCTGCGGGATGCAGAGGACGTCGTCGTTGCCGGCCGCCAGGTACTCGGCGTTCGGGCGCAGCCCCCACGCCCCGGCCCGGCTGGTGCCGCCGGCACCGCGGGCGCCGTCGGGCGGGAACCGGCACGCCCGCCCGACGGCGGCCGCCTCCTCGACCGTGTCGACGTGCGGGACGAGGATGCCCATGGCGCCTGCGTCGAGGATCTTCTGGATCGTCGACGGCGTCTTGTCCGGCACCCGCACGAGCGGCACCACGCCCAGCGCGGCGGCGGAGTTGACGAGCCGGTACGCGGTCTGCAGGTCCAGTGGCGCGTGTTCGAGGTCGACGACGACGAAGTCGAACCCGGCGAACGCCATGATCTCGACCGGCTCGCCCGAGGCGATCTTCAGCCAGGTGCCCACGGGAGTGGCGGCGCGGCCGAACAGCCCGCCCCCGGTGCGCCCGTTCACGGCATCGGGTAGTCGTCGGCGTTCAGGACCCAGCCCGGTTTCTCCGAGAAGTCCCGCCGGGGCGGGCTGAAGACGTCGATCAGCTGGTTCACGCCGGGATCGCTCGCCGCGGAGGTGTGCACGGCCGGCGGCGGGATGATCGCGACGGACGGGCTGCCGAGCCGCACGTGCTCGTCTTCGCGCCAGGTGGTGCTGTCGGTCAGCCACGGCGTGCGGATGTGGTGGACGTATTCCCCTTGCACGGCCAGGGAAAGCTGCTCGAAGTCGTCGTGGTGGTGCGGCGAGAGCTTGCGCGGGTCGCGGGGGCCGTCCTGCGGTGGCAGGAAGTTCACCATGAACGAGCGCGTGCGGAAGATCCGCCCGAACCGCTTCGGGTCGTCCGGCACCCGCGACAGCGGGTAGAACCGGACGCGCGGGCCGGCGGGTTCCGGCCAGCGCTCCAGCAGCGTGACGCGCGGGTGGTCCTCGGTGTAGGCGCCGGCGTTGACCGCCCGGTCCCGCCAGGCCGGTTCCGTCGCCTCGACCAGCCGGACCAGCGGGCCGTCGCCGTGCACGCCGATCCGCGAAGCTCCCGGCGGGACCACGACGAGCCCGGGTTCCGTGATCCGGGTGGCGCCGTCGTCGGTCAGGACGGTGAAGGCGGGGGAGCCGCCGGTGACGATGACGGCGAGTTCTCCTTCCAGGGTCCCGTTGTCGAGGTCGTCGCCGTCCCGCGCCTGCGTGTGGACGAGGATGACGTTCTGCGCCCGGACGACGGAAGCCGTGCGCAGGTCGAAGTACTGCGGTGCCGCGATCGGGTCGCCGGTGCCGGGCCGGGCCGCCGTCGCCAGCGACGAGCGGGGATCGTCCTTTTCGTACACGGGAAGGTCCTTTCAGGCGTCGAGGTTCAGCAGGTAGCCGGGGTTGTCGCGGACCATGCGCCGCAGGTCCTTCTCCGGCAGGCCGAGGTCGAGCAGCGCCTCGCCGACCCGAAGCCAGGCGTCGACCGGCTTGGGGTTGGCCCGCTGGCCGAAGTCCGAGGCCAGCACCGTGTGCTCGGGGCCGAGCGTTTCGATCCAGGTCAGCAGCTGCTTCGGGTCCCACTTCTGGGTGCCCTCGGGGTCGTACATGCCGACCTCGTGCTCGACGAACGCGCCGAGTTCGACGAGTTCCCGGCAGAGCGCCGGATCCGCGCCGATCACGAAGTCGGGGTGGCTGACGGCCATCCGCGTGATGCCGCGTTCCTTCGCGGCCTGGAACAGCGTGCGGATGTACTCCGGGTACATGTGCCCGCCGTTGACGACGGCTTCCTGGTCCTTGATCTCGTCGAGGATCTCGCCCGCCTCGGGCTTGAGGTTGCCGTTCCCGTCGACGACGTCGATGCGCTCGAGGGTCAGCGGCACGGTGGTGGTCGGGAAGGCGCCGTCTTCGGGGTGGCACTCGATGTGCCGGCCGGAGGAGATGGTGGGGAACCAGACGACCTTGCCGCCCATGCGCAGGCACATCCGGACGGCGTGCACGTTGAGCCCGCCGACGGTGCTGTTCAGCGCGATCCCGCCGAAGGCCTCCGCGGCGACGCCGGCGAAGCGGCCCTTCATCGCGAGGATGTCCATCTGGGTGTTGTGGTGGTGGGACTTGGCGACCATGGCCCGCATCCCGATCCGGGCGCCGTCTTCCGCGGCCTCGACGTGGTCGAAGCGCCGGGGGAACGGGCTGGGGCCGGAGTGGACGTGCATGTCGACCAGGCCGTCCAGGACCGAGGCGATGGCGGGGCGCGGGCTCATGGGTCGCCTTTCGTTCGCATTATGAAGTCACAGTTCACTATAAGACCGCCTGTCAACCCTGTGACCGCTCTTGTGCATCGCGGGACGCATGTTTAGGGTGACGTGCGTTCACTTGGTGAACATTCAGTTCGGAACTCCCGGAGGACGACGATGTCCACACCGCCCCGCTCCGCAGAGACGGCCGCTCGTCCCGGTACCCCGCACGGTCCGGACATCGCCAAGGTCCGCGCCGCGGTCCGCGGCGGGACGCTCGCCTACTTCGTCGACCAGTTCGACATCTACCTGCCGATCGTCGTGCTGGCGCCGGCGACGGCGTACTTCCAGGCGGCGAACCTGAGCGCGAGCACGACGGCGCTGCTGGCGTCGCTGGTGTTCGCGTCGACGCTGATCGGCCGCCCGCTCGGCGCGGTGATCTTCGGCCACTTCGCCGACACGGTCGGGCGCAAGCGCACGACGCTGGTCGCGGTGGGCGGGTTCGGCACGATCACGCTGCTGACCGCGTGCCTGCCCGGGCACGAGACGATCGGGATGTGGTCGGTCGGCCTGCTGATCGCGCTGCGGTTCGTGGACGGGATCTTCCTCGGCGGCGAGTACACGACCGCCGTGCCGCTGGCGATGGAGTGGAGCCCGAAGCACAAGCGCGGTCTCTACGCGTCGATCATCACGTCGACGTCACCGGCCGCGTACGCCATGATCGCCGCGATCACGCTGCTGATGCTGCAGCTGCTGCCGTCCGCCGGCCTGCACAGCGCCTACGTGCAGTGGGGCTGGCGGGTGCCGTTCCTCGTCGGCGCCGTGCTGGCGGCCGTGCTGTTCCGGTACTACCAGAAGCAGGTGCACGAGCCGCCGGCCGAGCTCACCGGCGAGAAGCACAAGCTCCCGCTGGTGCGGCTGGTGGTGAAGTACCCGCGGGCGCTGGCGCAGGTGTTCGTGCTGATGACCGGCACGTGGCTGGCGACCAACATGGAGGCCGCGGTGACGCCCGCGCAGCTGAAGGCGCACCTCCAGCTGTCGAGCAAGGAGGTCACGATGACGATGCTCGTGATCAACGCGGCGGCCGCGCTGTCCTACCCGCTCTTCGGCCTGCTGTCCCAGCGCATCGGGCGCCGGCGCTTCTACATCGGCTACGGCCTGGCGGTCCTGGTGATCGGCGCCGGCTCGTACACGCTCCTGATGACGTCGGACGGCGGTTTCGGCGCGGCGCTCGGCTTCGGCGTGCTGATCGGGGTCTTCACGGTCGGCACGTTCGGCCCGATCGCGGCGTACCTGACCGAGCGGTTCCCGGCGAGCATCCGCTCGACCGGTTACGGCGTGGGGTACAGCTTGGCGCTCATCGCCCCGGCGTTCTACCAGTTCTATTTGCAGCGGTTCGACGGAGTCATGCCGGCCCACCTGGCCCCGGGAGTGCTGATCGTCCTGGCCGGAGCCCTGATCAGCCTCGGCGGCTTCCTCGGCCCGGAGACGAAGGACGTCGACATGGCCGACGACAGCACGATTCCCGCACTGTCCTGAGTGGACGAGAGGGCGGCTGGACCGCTCGCTCGTGAGGGCGTGTCGACCACGACGCGCCCGGCGGCCACCTGGTCCTCGGCAGCATGACCCTCGGCGACCCGGCCGTCGCAGCGCGGATCGCCCCCCCCGTGCGGGGGATGCTCCTCGGCAGCGCTAGCCCGCGTCGCGGCGGCTAGACCGCCCGCTGGACGTCGTCGGGGCGGTAGTGGCCGCCCAGTTCGTGGGTCAGCTCGCGGGCCGTGTCGACCACGACGCGCAGCTCGGGTGTGTCGGCGGCCATCGAGAGCGTGTTGTCCGGGCCGACGATCGCCAGGGTGGCGCAGATGCCGTACTCGTCGAAGACCGGCGCCGCCACCGCGACGATGCCGGGGGTGCTCATCGCCGAGCAGTGGCCGACCTCGCGGACCCGCTCGACGTCGGCGCGCAGCTCGTCCCGCGCCGCGCCCGACAGGTTCGCGATCAGCCGCTCCATCGACAGCTGGTCGGCGTGGTAGGCGAGGAACACCTTGCTCTGCGCGGTGTCCAGCGGCAGGTGGCTGCCGACCCGCACCGACACCACGACGATCGTCGAGACGTTCTCCTCGACCCGGGACACCACCGGGCCGGTGAGGCCCCAGAGGCTGAGCACCACGCTGGTCTGCGTCGCGCGCGACAGCGCCTGCATGTGCCGCGGCGCCAGGTTGACGACGCGGCGGTGGCCGATGGCGAACGCGCCGAGCTGCAGCAGCAGGCCGCCGGGCACGTAACCGCCGTCGGGGCTGCGCTCCAGCAGCCCGGCCGCGACGAGGGACGTGCAGTACCGGTACGCAGTGGTGCGGTTGAGGCTGAGCCGCTCGGCGACCTGGGCCGCGGTGACTTCGGGTGTGGCCGGCTCGAACAACGACAGGATCTGGCTGACCCGGCTCACCGCCTGGATGTCCGCCTGGTCGCCGCGGGCGTCCGGGGACCGCGTCGGTTTGGTCACGGGAGCCTCCGCCGGGACGTCTGGTACCGCTGTTCACTTCGTGAACACGTCCGTCAGGCTACCGGACCGTCAATCCATCGGATCAATGTCGGCGGCCTCCGAAAGGGAATGCGCCGTGAGGACCGAGCAAAGTCGCTGTCCAACAGTCAGCCGTGACATCTCCACGACATTCCTTGTCAACTGGTCAGGTCTAGACATCCGATGGATCGCCGACCTAGTCTGGCCAGCGTCCACCCCGCCTCGCCGCCGCCGGGTTCGTGGCCGCGGTCCGTCACGAGGAGCGTCATGCCGATCCGCGGTCTGGTCCTCGCCGTCACCCTCGTCGCCGGTGCCCTGACGGTGGTTTCCCCGGCTGCCGCGGACGACGGCTGCGGCGGGCCGATCCGCCCCGCGAGCATCATGACCGTCCAGGCGTGCGACAGCCCCGCCCGGATCGTGGCCAAGGCCGCGGCGGTCGTCCCGCGGGCGGGGCAGCTCGCCTGGCAGCAGCGGCCCGTCACCGCCTTCACCCACTTCGGGATGAACACCTTCACCGACCGCGAATGGGGTTCCGGTGCCGAGCGGGAGTCCGCCTTCGCGCCACCGGTTGTCGACACGGACCAGTGGATGCGGTCCCTGAAGGCCGCCGGGGTCACGCAGGTGATGCTGACGGCCAAGCACCACGACGGCTTCGTCCTCTACCCGACCCGCTACACCAACCACTCGGTGGTCGCGAGCCCGTGGTGGGTGACCCCGGGCTGCACCGACGCTGCCCGCGACGCGGCGGAGGCGGCGCGCGCGACGGACCCGGCCGCGTACTGGCGGACGCGGAACACCCCGTGCGCCAACCCGCGTGGCGACGTCCTGCGCGACTACGTCGACTCCGCGCGGGCGGCCGGGCTCAAGGTCGGTGTCTACCTCTCACCCGCCGACGGGGCCGAGCTGCCGAAGCAGTTCTTCGCCGACGAGGTGCGGCGGATCGAGGCCGAGGTCGCCGCCGGGCAGCCGCTGAGCATCGAAGAACAGGCCACCTACGAAGACCGGGCGAGCGCGCCCCAGGGGCAGGGCCGCTACGGCACGAACAGCCCGGTCACCCGCCGCACGATCCCGACGCTGGTGCCCGGCGACGACCGCGCGGGCGCCCTCGCGGCCGGGAAGCTGCCGCGCTTCACTGTCGACGAAGACGACTACAACACCTACTACCTCAACCAGCTCTACGAGCTGTTCACCCAGTACGGCCCGATCGACGAGCTGTGGCTGGACGGCGCGAACCCCTGGCGCGACCGCGGGATCGGCGAGACCTACGACTTCACCACGTGGTTCCGGCTGATCCACGCGCTGTCCCCGGACACCGTCACCTTCGCCGGGCCCGCGGGCGTGCGCTGGGTCGGCACCGAGGCCGGGCAGGCGCGGGAGACGGAGTGGAGCCCGCTGCCGACGACCGGCGACCCGAACACCGCGCACAACGAAGAGCTGTTCCTCGGCGGTGCGACCGCGACCGACCTCGGCTCGCGCCAGGTGCTCGCCGACCCGTCGGTGCGGTACCTGCAGTGGGCGCCCGCCGAGTCCGACGTCTCGATCCGGCCCGGCTGGTTCTACCACCCCGACGAGCAGCCGAAGTCCCCGGCGCAGCTGGTCGAGATCCACCGCCGCACGGTCGGGCGGAACTCGTCGCTGCTGCTCAACGTCCCGCCCGGCCCGGACGGCCGGATCGCCGTCGCCGACACGGCGGCGCTGGCCGGCTTCGGCGAGGCGATCGCCCGGACGCAGGCGCGCAACCTCGCGGCCGGAGCCCTCGGCGCCGTCACCGATTCCTCGCTCACGACCGCGTGGTCGCCCCCGCACCGGGCGCTCACCGGCACCCTCGACCTCCGGCTGCCGCGGCCCGCGACGTTCGACCAGGTCCGCCTCGGCGAGGACATCACGCGCGGCCAGCACGTCGAAGGCGCGCTGGTGCAGGCGGAGGTCGGCGGGGCCTGGCAGACCCTGGCCTCCGTGACGACCATCGGCTACACCCGGCTGGTCACCCTGCCCGCGCCGGTCACCGCCGCCCACCTGCGTGTCGTCGTCACGCAGTCCCGCGCGACCCCGCACCTCGCCACCTTCGCGCTCTACCGCACCGTGCCCGCCGCCTGAGAGGGAGCCATGACCGCCCGCCGCAGAGCCCTGTTCGCCGCCGTCGTGGTGGCCGCCACCCTCACCGCCGCCGGACCCGCCACCGCGAGCGGCCCGTTGCCGCCGGTTTCGCCGACCCCGCAGCAGATCACCCGGTCCGCCCCGGACCTGGCCGTGCCGTCGTCGGTCGTGCTCGTCACCGACGGCAGCACCGACGCCGCGGCGAAAGACCTGCTCACGTCGTTGTTGCGCGAGCACGGCGTCCGGCGGATCACCGGCAGCGGCCACGGGCTCGCCGTCCGCCTCGGCGGCGCCGGCCAGGACGTCCCGGAGCAGGCCGAGGGCTACGCGCTCGACGTGTCCCGCTCCGGGATCACGATCGCCGGGCGCGACGGCGCCGGGCAGTACTACGGCGTGCAGACGCTGCGGCAGCTGTTCGTCCGGTCGGGACCCGGCTGGGCGGTGCGCGGCGCGGCCGTGCGCGACTGGCCGAACATGGCGCTGCGCGGGTCGATCGAAGGCTTCTACGGTCCACCGTGGACGACCGCGGACCGGCTGCGGCAGCTCGCGTTCCTCGGCGAGGTGAAGGCGAACACCTACATCTACAGCGCGAAGGACGACACCTACCTGCGTGCGCGGTGGCGTGATCCGTACCCGCGGGAGGAACTCGGCACGCTCGGCGAGCTCGTGCGGTCGGCGGACGCCCACCACGTCGACTTCACCTACGCGCTCTCGCCCGGCGTGTCGATCTGCTTCTCCTCGCCGGCCGACCTGGCCGCGGTCGAGGCGAAGTTCCAGGCGGTGTACGACCTCGGCGTCCGGTCGTTCTCGATGCCGTTCGACGACATCTCCTACACGAAGTGGAACTGCGACGCCGACCAGGCGGCCTTCGGCGCGCCGGGGCAGGGCGCGGCGGGCCGGGCCCAGGTCTCGCTGCTGAACACGATCACCGGGGAGTTCGTCAAGACCCACGACGGCGTCCGGCCGCTGCAGACCGTGCCGACCGAGTACAGCGACCTGAAGGACTCGCCGTACAAGACCGAGCTGCGGGAGCACCTCGACCCGTCGGTGGTCGTGCAGTGGACCGGGACCGACGTCGTCCCGCCCAGCGTGACCACGGACGAGGCCGCCCAGGTGTCCGCCGTGTACGGCCGCAAGGTGTTCCTCTGGGACAACTACCCGGTCAACGACTACGAGCAGTCGGCGGGCCGGCTGCTCCTCGCGCCCTACGCCCAGCGGGAGGCCGGGCTTTCCCGCTACCTCAACGGGATCGTCGCCAATCCGATGAACCAGGAGGCGGCCAGCGAGGTCGCCGAGTTCGGGGCCGCGGACTTCGCCTGGAACGACGCGGGGTACGCGCCGGAGAGGTCCTGGCCGCGGGCCCTCGCCCGGCTCGCGGGCGGTGACCCGCGCGCGACGGCGGCGTTGACGGTGTTCGCCGACCTCGAACACCTGGCGCCGACGTTCGGCCCGGTGCCGTGGCAGCCCCAGGCGCCGGTCCTCGCCGCGAAGACCGCCGCGTTCTGGGCCCGCTGGAACGCGGGGGACCACCGGGCGCTGACCGACCTGCGCGCGTACGCGGTCCGGATCCGCGACGCGGCCGGCGTGATCCGCGGCGGTGCGGTGCAGAGCGCGTTCGTCGCCGATGCCGGCCCGTGGCTCGACGCCACGGCGTTGTGGGGCGAGGCGATGGTGACCCGGCTCGACGCGCTGTCCGCCGCGGCGAGGGGCGACCGCGCCCGCGCCGAGCGGCTGACCGCGGCCGCCGACACCCTCGTGACGCGGGCGGAGGCGGTCAAGACCGGCGACACCAACCGGTGGGGCGTCCGGCAGGCCCTCGTCGGCGACGGCGTCCTCGACACCTTCCTCGACCGGCTGCGGGAGCGGTCATGACCTCGGTGAGCAGGCGGAGTTTCCTCGGGGGAGCGGCGGCGATCACGGCGAGCGCGGTGCTCGCCGCCCCGGCCGGTGCCGCGGGCCGGCGCGGGCTGAGCGTGTCCGGCGACCGGTTCCTCCTCGACGGCAAGCCGTTCCGGATCGTCTCCGGTGCGATCCACTACTTCCGGATCCACCCCGATCAGTGGCGTGACCGCCTGGAACGGCTGAAGGCGCTGGGGCTCAACACGATCGAGACGTACGTGGCGTGGAACTTCCACCAGCCGAAGCCCGGGCGCGCCGACTTCGGCGGGTGGCGCGACCTGCCCGCGTTCGTCCGCCTGGCCGGCGACCTCGGGTTCCAGGTCATCGTGCGGCCGAGCCCGTACATCTGCGCCGAATGGGAGTTCGGCGGGCTGCCGTCGTGGCTGCTGGCCGACCGCGACCTGGAACTGCGCTGCGCCGATCCGGCGTACCTGAAGGCCGTGGACGCCTGGTACGACCAGCTGATCCCGCGGCTGGTGCCGCTGGAAGCCGCGCACGGCGGGCCGATCGTCGCCGTGCAGATCGAGAACGAGTACGGCAGCTACGGCAACGACACGAGCTACCTCGCGCACCTGCGGGACGGCCTGCGCGCCCGCGGCCTGACCAGCCTGCTGTTCGCGGCCGACGGCGCATCCGAGTTCTTCATGCGCTTCGGCTCCCTGCCGGGCACCCTGGAGGCCGGGACCGGCGACGGCGATCCGCGCTCCGGCATCGAGGCGGTCCGGCGGTTCCAGCCGGGCCGGCCGGTGCTGATGGCCGAGTACTGGGACGGCTGGTTCGACCACTGGGGCGAGGAGCACCACACGCGCGACGCTGCGCAGATGGCGTCCTATGTGGACACGCTGCTCGCCACCGGCGCGTCGGTGAACCTCTACATGGCCTGTGGCGGCACGAACTTCGGGTTCACCAGCGGGGCCAACACCTCGGGCACGACGTACCAGCCGACGGTCACCAGCTACGACTACGACTCCCCGGTCGGCGAGGCCGGCGACACGAGCGCGAAGTTCACCGCCCTGCGTCCGGTCCTGGCGAAGTACACTCGGACGCCCGTGGGGCCGGTGCCCGGCCGCTCCGCGCGGCTGCCCGCGCAGACGGTGACCCCCACCGGTGCCGCGTCGCTGCTCGAAGCCCTTCCGGTGCTGTCGAAGCCGGTCCGATCCGCGCAACCGCTGCCGATGGAACGCGTCGGGCAGGCCACCGGCCTCATCCACTACCGCACCACGGTGCCGGGACCGCACTCGGGAACGCTCGGCATCCACGGGCTCGCCGACCGCGCCCTGGTCTTCGCCGACGGGCAGGAGATCGGCGTGCTGGACCGCAACCAGCCGGCCGCGACGCTGGACCTGAAGCTGGAGAAGGCCGCCACGCGGCTGGACATCCTGGTCGACGCGATGGGCCGGGTGAACTACGGCCCCTACCTGGCCGACCGCAAGGGCATCGACGGCTGGGTCGCGATGAACACCCAGCAGAAGCTCTTCGGCTGGGAGACCCGCCCGCTCCCGCTCGACGACCTGTCCCGGCTCCGGTTTTCGCCGGGGACGCCGGCGGGACCGGCGTTCCACCGCGCGACGGCCGTGATCGCCGACCCCGCCGACGGCTTCCTCGCCCTGCCCGGCTGGGAGAAGGGGGTCGTCTGGCTCAACGGCTTCAACCTGGGCCGCTACTGGAAGGTCGGCCCGCAACGGACGTTGTACGCGCCGAAGCCGTTGTGGCGCAGGGGAGAGAACGAGATCGTGGTGCTCGAGCTGCACCGGCCGGGCCCGGCGATCGAGATCCGCCCGGAAGCCGATCTGGGCTGACGCCGGGGGTTATCGTCTCGGCTCGTACCGCATCGCCACCGCGCCCGAGCCGAACTCCTGGCGGCTCACCAGCTTCAGGTCGACGTGCTTCGACAGGCCCGCGAACAACGTCGGCCCGTGGCCCGCCAGCCTGGGCTGCACGACGAACTCGTACTCGTCGATCAAGCCGAGCTCCGCCAACGCCAGCGGGAGCCGCAGCCCGCCCACGAACAGTCCCCGGCCCGGCTGCCGCTTGAGCTGCCGGACGGCCTCGCCCAGATCCCCGCGCACGAGCTCCGCGTTCCAGCCGACCTGCTCGAGGGTGCTCGACACGACGTACTTCTTCGCCGCGTCGATCATCCGGGCGAAGGGTTCCATCCAGCCGGGTCTCGTCCCGGCCGGCGCCGGCGGCCGCCACGCCGATTCCATCATTTCGTACGTCACCCGGCCGAAGAGGAGTGCATCGGCCCGGCCGAGGTTCTCGGTGTGGTGGCGGTGCAGCTCTTCGTCCGGGGTGATCGCGCGGTGGTCGCAGCACCCGTCCAGCGTGACGTTGATGGAGTATCGGAGGGGACGCACCGGGTTGTCGCGGGTGGTCATCGGCGTGCTCTCCTCCCGGCTCCGGGTGTTCCCCCGTCCGAAGCGGCCAGACTACCTCAACCGGCGTAGGTGGCCTGCCGCACCGCGAAGACGTTGCGGTTGCCCGCGCCTTCCTGCAGCGTCCACAGCAGATCGGCGGTGGTGTCGTCCTCCCAGTACGAGATGCTCTCTCCGCTGCCCACCCACGCGTACGTGGCCGGGCCGGTGGCGGGGGCCCAGTAGTAGAGCGTCTTCTGGCCGGAGGAGTTGAACCACCAGCGCCCGTTGTGCGAGGCCACGCCGTTGAGGTTGTACCAGGGCAGCTGCAGGGCCTGGCTCGCCGTCGTCGAGGCGGCGAACGTCGTCGCGCCGGGCGCGAACGGGTAGCGGATCGCCCGCGGCGCGCGATCGGGGTAGGCCGAGCAGCCGGACTGGCAGGTGTACTCCGCCATGACGATCGACTTGCTGACCCGGTCGAGGGAGATCGACGACCACGCCAGGTTCGTCCCCGAAGTCGTGTTCGACGTGATCGTGCCGACCTGCGGCAGGACGTAGGCGTAGTTGTGGGCGTAGTAGACACCGGAGGACTGGCGGCCGATCTGGTCTGCGGTGCCGCCGGTGTTCGTCTTGAGGATCTTGCGCATGTCGAAGACCCGCATGCCGTGCCCGGTGTCGGCGACGTAGAGGTAGTCGCCGTACCACGACACGCCGCCGGCGTGGATCGGGATGTCCTTGAAGTCCGGCGCCGCCGCCGTCCCGGTGGGCTCGACGAGCAGGACCTTGCGGTACTGGTTCGGGTAGGTGGCGTCCCAGTCGACGAGGGTGATGCGGCTGCGCTGCTGGGCGCCGTCACAGCCGTCCTTGGTGTACCAGCTGACCAGGACGAGCTGGTGGCCGTCGTAGGTGCCGCCGTTCGCCGTCCCGGCCGCGTCCCGGCTGGTCGTGATGCCCTGCGGGTAGTTCGCGCAGTCGGCGTTGTCGCCGCTGTCGAACCGGAACCCGCCGGAGAGCCCGGGGACCGAGAACGACGACGGCAGTGCCGTGCGGTCGTGGTTCGCGTTGTCCATCACGGTGTGGACGGCCGCTGTACCCAGCGTCGAGACGAGAGCGGTGTCGACCGTGTCGAACCGGTGGTAGTCGGCGCTCAAGGTGTACTGCCCGGCGGGCAGGGTGACCGGCCCGGCGGCGGCGACGGCCGCGCCCGGCGCGACGAGCGACCCCGCGAGCAGCCCGGCGGCGAGCGCGGTGCCGGTGAGACGGCGGCGCAGTGACATGAGACCCCCAGTAGTCCGATCAATGCCCGGACCCACGCTAGGCTCGGCCCCGGTGAATCCGCAACACCTTCGCCGTGCGGGCCGGTGAACTTCCGGCGTCTCACATTGAGACGTGCGCGAAACGGACGGCGTGCTGTGATCCAGACGTCGAAAGGGGACTGGTCCGATGGCCGAGCACACCGAGCACGAAGCCGGGCCCGAGCCCGAGCCGACGGGCGACGAGCACCAGGCGTGCCTCGAGCGCGCCCGCCGCACCCTGGTCCTCGCCGGCTGGCAGGTCGAGACCGAGCGCGTCGGCGGCCTGCCGCCGGGGTGATCCGGCGGTCAGGTCTTCGTCCAGGCCGATCGACGGTGGAGGGGGAATCCCGCCCGGTGGAGGTTGGCCGCGCTGACCGAGCCGGGACGGGCCGTCGCGACGGCCAGGACGCAGCCCGCGGCACCGGCCACCCGGAGGCGGTGCCGCAGCAACCGCGACTGCGCGCCCCGGCCTCGGTGCGCGGGGAGCGTCGAGGCGCCCCCGAGCACGGCGACGTCACCGTGGATCGTCATGGCCGCGGCGGCGATGGGCACCCCTCGCTCGACGACCAGGAACCCCCGCACCGCCGGCTGCCGGTGTTCCGCGGCGAGGAAGGCGGCGACCGCCCCCTCCGCCTCGTATCCGGCCAGCAGGACCGGCAGGAAGGTGTCACCGGCGTCGATCACGGACGGCTCGGTCTCGGCGGGCGGCGGGTCCGCGTCGAGTCGTTTGACCGCCAGGACGCGCTCCCCGGTCCGCGTCCACCCCGCCGGTGCCAGCGTTTCCCCGAGGTCCGCCCCGATCACGGCGGGCTTCGCCCCGTTCCAGACCGGCGCGGTCACGAGGTCGATCACCGAGCCCACGGTCTCCCGGCTCACCCCGGTCACCGTCGACAGGAAGCCCAGCGCCGGGTCGGTGGCCAGCACGGCCAGCAGCCCGGCGTGGACCCACGCCTCGAAGCGACCCGGCAGTCCCGCTTCCGTGGCCGCCTGGCAGGCCGACGCCGTTCTGCGGTGCACGGCCTGCTCCGCCCGGTACCCGTACGACACGACCCCCAGCATGCTCGGGCCCTGGGCGAGCGGCTCGCCCAGGGCCCGGCACACTCAGGTCACCGGGTTCTCCACCAGGTACACCTCCGGTGACGGCGCACCGCAGGTGATCGGCAGCTCGCCGGCGTCGCCGTTGAACCTGATCGTCGCCGCGGCCGAACCCAGCGACACCGCCACGCTGGTCGCGCCGGGGTCGGGGCGGAAGGGGCCGGCGGCGAGGGTGCCCGTCGCGGGGAGCGGCAGCACGATGTCGTGGTCGCGGACGAGCGGCGTCGGCGGGATGTCCAGGCCGCCGGCGACGTTCTGGACCGCCGGGGAGCCGCCGCGCACCACCAGGTCGAGTTCCGTGACCCGGCCCGAGAAGCTGCCCGAGAAACCCTTGTCCAGCAGCTTGTTCACCGTCTCCTTGGGAATGGTCAGCGCGCCGGAGGCGTTCGTGAACGACATCGATCCGGTGCGGGACACCGTGAGCGGGATCGTGCCGCCGACCGCGATTCCCGCGTCGAGGTTCTCGCCGCCGAACGAACACCGGTAGGGCGCGTTGATGATGCCGTCGAGGTAGCCGGGGGCGACCGCCGGGAAGTTCAGCGGGGCGCCGTGGATGCGGGACACCGGTTGCCCCGCCGGGCCGCCGACCGCGATGGTGAGCAGCGCGTTGCCCGCGGTGGGCACGCAGGTGGCGTCCACCTTGAGCTGCAGGCCCCACGACGCCCGGAGCGTGACGTGCGCGACCGCCTGCTCGAACTTCAGCGTCACGGTCCCGCTCTGCGGTGCGGTGAACGGGCCGACGTCGAAGGTGCCCTGCAGCGGCAGGCCCACGGTGAGCGGCTCACCGGGCTTGATGACGATGTCCTTGATGGTCTGCGGGGGTTCGGTGACGTTGATGCTCGGCGGGTTCGCATGCGTGGCGCCGATGCTCAGCTGCGACACCGTGGCGTCGGCGCGGTCGATGCCGACCGTCCCGGCGAGCCCGGTCAGCCAGGTCGGGAACGTGATCGCGCCCGATCCCTGGGAAAGGGAGAACTGCTGGCCCGGTCCGAGGCTGGTGGCGACCACGCCCTGGACGTCGACGTTGGTCGCGAGGTCGAAAACCTTGGTGCCGCCCAGGTCCGGCAGCGTGATCGCGCAGCTGATCGGCAGGTTGAAGCGGCCGGTGTCGACGCCGACGGCGGGGACGTCCGCCGGGGCCAGCGCCTCGGCCGGGGGCGCCGCGACCACGGAGAGCAGGACCGCCGAAGCCGCGGCCAGTACGCCGATCCGCCGGGGGAGCGGATTTCCGAACATGGCTTTGCCTCCCTGGAAAAGGGGAACAGGACGACCCATGGGAGACCCGAAGGTGCTGGCGGTTCCCGTCGATTTCCAGGGTTCGGCAGGACATTTCCTTGCGTCACAACGCTTTTCATCACGGCCGGACGAGCGTTGAACGCCGTTCTGCTCACGGCGGAGAGCTCACCGCGGCGGCCACCCGGGCCGCCGCGGTGACCGGGTTCACCAGCCGGACGGGACGTATGCCCAGCCGAGGTAGTCGGAGCGCTGCGCGTAGGTGCTGGTCTGGTAGACCGACGGGCCGGTGCTGATCGCGACCCCGCCGCCGAGCGCGAGCATGATGTGCCCGTTGCTGGTGGTGCTGGTGAAGAACACCGCGGTGCCGGCCGGCGCGACCGACCCGGTGTGGATGCGGCCGTTGTTCTTCTGCCACTGGTAGTGCGTGGTGGCGCTGGCGAACCGGCCGCTGGTGCCGAAGGCGCGTTCGACGAACAGCTCGCACTGGTTGTTCCAGTCCGTGTGGCCCAGCCGCGCCTTGGCGAACGCGATCGCGCTGTCGGCGCGCGGGTCCGCGGGGTAGGCCGTGCCGCCCGCCTTGAGGCCGTCGGTGTCGCAGTGCGGGATGCCGCCGACGAAGCCCTCGGTCCCGGTCTTGACGAACTCGTCGGGCACCCACAGGTTGTCGGCGGTGAAGTCCCAGATCTCGTCCGACGCGGTGGCCTGGCAGACCACCGGCACCGAGGCGCCGGTCAGGTACTTGTTCGCCACGCTGCCGGCCGCGTCCGCCGCGTCACCCTTGTGCGCGCGGCCGTTGAGGTCCGCCTTCGCCGGGTACGCGTGCGGCGTCGTGCACTGCGGCGCGACCATCGAGGTCGAGCCCGTCTTGACGTAGGCGTCCGGGATCCAGACGCCGTCGGTGGTCAGGTCCCAGATGCTGCTGCCGCCGTAGGCCGGGCCGCTGTCCTGGCAAGCCAGCGCGACCGACGTGCCCGCGGGGTACATGTTCGCGAGGCGCTGCTTGCCCACCGCGACGTCCGGGTCCTTGACGGTGCGACCGTCCACTGTGGTCGTGACCGGATAGGTCGACGCGGCCTGGGCCGCGGGAGCGGCGGCCAGCCCGGTGACCGCGACGGCCAGCCCGATCGTGGCGGCCGCCGTCTTGAGTGTGGTTTTCACGTGTCCTCCAGAAACGATGCGTGCCGCCGATGGTCGGCCGGGGCCGTACAAGAGGCGTACAAGCCGGGCGCGAGCCAACCGCGCGACAGTGATGTCGCTCGCATTGTTGACAATCCATCCGACACGAGGGTTAACCTCGACGTCAGCGCCGATCGAAGGGGTCTCATGAACAGCGAAGAGGTCGAGCTCCACCTGCGGGAGCGGCTGTTGCGCGGGGACTTCACGCCCGGGTCCCGGCTGCCCGAGGTCAAGCTGGCCACCGAACTGGGCGTCACCCGCAACGCCGTCCGGTCCGCCCTGCTCGCGCTGGAGGCGCGGAAGCTCGTGGAGCGCATCCCGAACGTCGGGACCGTCGTGGCGCGGGTGGACCCCGACCGGCTGGAAGAGATCTACGACGTCCTCGAGGTCCTCGAAGGACTCGCCGCCCGGCTGGCCGCGCAGAACGCGGCCGACGGCGACTGGGCCGGGCTGGGGGAGCTGTTCGCCCCCGGGCCGCTCGACGAAGCCGCCGCGAACGGCGATCTCGAGACCTTCCTCCGGGCCATCGACACCTATCGCGACACCGTGATCCGCTTGGCCGGGCAGGATTTCCTCGCCGAAACCCTCGCCGGCATCCAGGACCAGGCGCACCTGCTCAGGCGCCGCATCCTCATGACGCCGGGCCGGATGGAAGAGAGCCTGGCCGAGCACCGGGCGGTGATCGACGCGCTGGTCGAGGGCGACGCCGAGCGGGCGGAACACCTCAAGCGCCTCAACATGCAGACCGCTCGCAAACGGCTTCGCCGCTACCGCGACTTCCTCGTCTGAACCGAACCACCGCAAAGGAAATTCATGTCCCACCACGAACGCAGAAGGGCGTTGAAGTCCCTTCTCGCCGGTTCCCGGTCCCTGGTCCTGCCCGGCGCCTACGACGCCTTCAGTGCCAAGCTGGTCGAACAGGCCGGCTATCCCGCCACCTACCTCGGCAGCTTCGCCGCGGCCGCGTCCGCCTTCGGCCTGCCCGACGTCGGGCTGGTCACCCTCACCGAGCTGGCCGAGCAGGCCCGCCGGGTCGTCGACGCCGTCTCGATCCCGGTACTGGCGGACGCGGAGAACGGCTTCTACGACGCACCCAACCTCTGGCGCGCGGTGAAGGCGTTCGAAGACGCCGGGGTCGCCGGGGTGCACCTCGAGGACAACCTCGGCGGCAAGCACACCGCCGTCCCGGCCGGGCTGCTGCCGGTCGAGGAGATGGCGGCCAAGGTCCGCGCGGCGGTCGACGCCCGGACCGATCCCGACTTCCTGGTCATCGCCCGCTCCGACGCGGCGTGGGTCGAGCACGACGTCGAAGCCTGCGTCCGCCGGCTGGAGGCGTACGCGGCGGCGGGGGCCGACATGGTCTTCGCGCCCGCCGTCCCGGCGGCCGAACTGGCCCGCGTGCGTCACCGGCTCACCGTGCCGGTGATGGTGCCCGGCGATCTGCTGGACGGGCCGGGCTCGGACGAGCCGTCGAGCACGCTCGCCGAGTACGAAGCGGCCGGCGCCGACGTGATCCTCCTGTGGTACACGGTGATCGGCGCCGCCTCGAAGAACGTCACCGCGGTGCTGGAGGCGCTGCGCGGCGGGAGCGACGTCTCCGGGGTGAAGGAGCTCGTCACCGATCAGCACGTCTTCGAAGCCTCGATGGGCTACGACGCCTACGAAGAGCGCAGCGCGCGGTACGCCGGTTCGGCGGCGGGGCGGGAGGTCCGGTCATGAGCGTCGTCTACGAAGGGGCGCGCGTGATCACCGGCTCGTCGGTGCTCGACGACGCGGCCATCGAGGTCCGGGACGGCGTGGTGACCCGGATCGGCGCGGGCCTCGCTCCGGCCCCCGGCTCGACCACGGTTCCGCTGCGCGGAAAGACCGTCATCCCCGCGCTGGTGAACCCGCACGGCCACATCGGTTACATGCGCGGGACGACGGCCCACGCGGAGCACTATTCGCGCGAAAACGTCGTGGACCACCTGCGCCGGCTGGCCTACTACGGCGTCAGCGTGTTCCAGTCGCTGGGGACCGACCGCGACGACACCGAAATCCGCGTGCGTGACGACCAGCGCGCGGGCCGGCTCGGGGAGCTCGACGTCGCGACCCTGTTCACCGCCGGGGCGGGGATCGTCGCGCCGACGCCGGGCGGGACGAACGGCGGGCCGTTCTTCGCCGCCGACGTCGTCCACGAGGCGACGAGCCCGGCGGGCGTCCGGGCTCACGTCCGCGAGCTGGCCGCGAAGAAGGCCGACGCGGTGAAGTTCTGGCTCGACGACCGGCACGGCACCAAGGCGAAGCTGGCTCCGGAGATCTACGAAGCCGTCATCGACGAGGCCCACGCCCACGGCCTGAAGGTGGCGGCCCACATCTACACGCTCGACGAGGCGAAGGCGGTCGTGCGGGCGGGGGCGGACATCATCGCGCACCTGCCGCGGACCCCGGGCGCCGACGGCGAACTGATCGAACTGCTGCTGGAGCGGAACGTCGCGGTGTTCACGTCGCTCGCCATCCAGCGCCCGCCCGGTGAGGCGTGGCTCGACGACCCGGCGCTGGCCGAGACCGTCCCGCCGGAGGCGATCGAGAGCCTGCGCGCGACGATCCGGGAGCACGCGCCGGAACCGCTGTTCGACACGGCGGAGTCCTACGGGCGCATGGAGAAGACGCTCGGCGTGCTCGCCGCCGCCGGCGTGCGGCTGGTGTTCTCCGCCGACACGGGGCTGCTCGCCCAGGTGCCGGGGTTCGCGGAGCACCGCGAGCTGGAAGCGCTCGTGGCGGCGGGGCTGTCCCCGCTGGCGGCGTTGCGGCTCGCGACGGAGGTGTCGGCCGAGCTGCTGGACCTGGCCGACCGGGGCAGCCTCGCGGTGGGGAAGCGGGCCGATTTCGTGGTTCTCGACGGTGATCCCCTGGACGACATCACGAACACCCGCCGGATCGACTCGGTGTACCTCGCCGGGCGGCGGGTGGACCGCGAAAGGCTGCGGGAAGGCTGGCGGAAGAACGCCGGCTGAGTCCGGCCGGGGCGGGCACCTCCGAGGTGCCCGCCCCGGCCGGAGGCGGAAGCCGGGCCGGTGCGCGAAGGCACCGGCCCGGCTTCCGTCGTCCCTTGTGGACGGTGTCAGCCGCCGACCTTCCGGTCGCGGCCCGTCCAGTACCGCTCCCGGAGCCGCCGCCGCACGATCTTGCCCGACCCCGTCTTCGGCAGCTCCGCCACGAACTCGACCGAGCGGGGCTTCTTGTAGCCGGCCAGGTGCCGCGCGCAGACGCCGATGATCTCCTCCGCCGTCACCGCATGACCTTCGCGCACCACGACGACCGCTTTCAGCGCTTCGCCCCACGTCTCGTCGGGGACGCCCACCACCGCGACCTCCGACACCGCGGGCAGCGTCGAGACCACGTTCTCGATCTCCGTCGGGTACACGTTGAACCCGCCCGTGACCACCATGTCCTTCTTGCGGTCCACGATGTACAGGTAGCCGTCTTCGTCGAAGCGCCCGAGATCGCCCGTGCCCGTCCAGCCGTCCGGGTCGATCATCGCCGCCGTCGCCTCGGGGAGGTTCCAGTAACCCATCATCGTCTGGTCACCGCGCACGGTGATCTCGCCGATCTCGCCCGGCGGCACCTCCGTGCCTCGCTCGTCGACGAGTTTCACCTCGACGAACGGGCTGACCCGCCCCGCGGACGCCAGCCGGCGGGGTACGCCGTCCGCCGGGTCGAACGCGTGGTCGCGGGCGGAGAGGCACGCGATCGGGATCGGCAGCTCGCTGAGCCCGTAGAACTGGATGAACACGTCGCCGAACACGGCGCGCGCCCGGGCGAGCCGGTCGGGGGCGATCGGCGAACCCGCGTACACGACGGTGTGCAGGGACCCGTAGCCGCCCGGGCGCTGTTCGGCCGCCAGCACCAGCAGGTTCAGCATCGTCGGAACCATCGGCAGGACGGACACCCGCTGCCGCTCGATCAGCTCGAGGGTCTCGGCGGCGTCGAACCGGGCGCGGGTGAGGTGGGTCGCGCCGCGGACGAAGTACGACGGCGCGACGTAGCCGCTCAGGTGGCTCAGCGGGGCGACGTGGAGGACGAGGTCGCCGTCCGCGGCCGGCGGGAGCTCCAGGAGTTCGTTGCGCACCATCGCCGCCCAGTTCGCGTGGCTCAGTGTCGCGCCCTTGGGCAGGCCGGTGGTGCCGCTGGTGTAGAGGATCGCGGCCGGGTCGTCCGCGCCGGGGCGGGCCGGTGGCGCGGGATCGGCGGCGCGCAGCTCGGCCAGGGTGGTGTCCCCGGGGCCGCCGGCGACGGTGACGACGGACCGCAGCGCCGGCAGCTGGTCACGCACCCCGGCCAGCCGCTCGGCCCAGTCCGGACCGGCGAACACCACCGAGGCGGCGCAGTCGGCGAGGATGTGGACGACCTCGCGCAGGTGCAGCCGGACGCTGAGGGCGGTCCGCACGAACCCGCCGGTGAACAGCGCGTGCTCGGCCTCGAAGAACTCGGGGCAGTTGGCCAGCAGGAGGACCCCCCGGTCGCCGCGCCGCAGGCCCAGCCGGGTGAGCCCGCCGGCGATGCGGTGCACCCGGTCGCCGAGCTCCCGGTAGGTGAGGGCGTGCTCGCCGTCCCGGACGGCGACCCGGGAGCCGAACTCCCGGTAGGCCCGCTCGTAGAGGTCCGCGATGGTGACCTCGGCGCCGCGGCGCCGGTGGTCCAGCCCGTCGGGCCCGATCGTCCCGCCGGCGGTTTCCCGGTCTGGCGCAGCCGTCTCGCTGAGCATCGTCGTCCCACCTCCCCGATCCCGGCGCGTCTTTGTACCGGTCGGTCTAGATACGTCTGTTATCAGCTGATTATGCGTGGACCGATCGGTATAAACAAGGGTCGCGTTCCCGAGTAGGCTGACACCATGGCCGATGCTGATCTGCACTTCTACTTCGATCCCGTCTGCCCCTTCGCCTGGATGGCGAGCAAGTGGGTCCGCACCGTCGCGCGCCAGAAGCGGTACGACGTCGAATGGCGCTTCATCTCGTTGCGGCTCCTCAACGCCCACCTCGACTACGCGGCGCACTTCCCGCCGGAATACGAGGCTTCGCACACGGCGGGTTTGAAGCTGCTTCGCGTGGCCGCGAGCGTCCGCCGGGAGCACGGCCCGGCGCCGATCGGGGCGTTCTACGAGGTGCTGGGGGAGGAGACGTTCGAGCGCGAGACCGTGCCGGGTGGCACGGCGGCCGCCGTCCACCGGGGCACCCGCGCGCTGGCGACCGAGGCGCTGGCACGCAGCGGCCTGCCGGCCGAGCACGCCGACGCGCTGGAGGATGCGAAGTGGGACGCGGTGATCCAGGCGGAGACGGACGTCGCGCTGACCCTGACCGGCAAGGACGTCGGCACGCCGATCCTGCACTTCGAGCCGCCGACGGGAACGGCCCTGTTCGGCCCGGTGATCAGCCGTCTCCCGGACGACGACCAGGCGGTCGAGCTGTGGGAGCACGTGGTGGCGTTGTCCCGGTTCCCCGGATTCGCCGAGCTGAAGCGCAGCCTGCGGGAACAACCGCAGCTGCCGTCGTTCGGCGTCGGCGCGGGCGAAGCGGGGAAGCAGGAGGACTGGCACGGCGGAAGCCGCCGCCAGAAGAAATGACGGCGGCGCCGGTCGATGACCCCCGCTCCCGCCGGCGCACCGTCCTGCCGGTCGGCAGGGTCCCGCTCTCCGCCGCCCGAAGCCACAGCCGGACGGGAGGGGCCGGTGTGTTGCCCGTCAGCCCTGCCAAGGTTGACCGGCTCATACGCCGACTGATCGGTACAACCTATCGCGCGCCCGAGTGACGCCACCGGGCTCCCCGGCCGATACCCTGTGGATCGTTCGGTCCACGAGGAAGGGGGCTCCGGCAGATGACGGCAACGGGTTTCGAGGCCAACCGGGCGCGCGTGATCGGCATCGCGGCCGAGCTGTTCGCGCGGAACGGCTACCACGGCACCGGGATCGCCGAGCTCGGCGCCGCCGCCGGCCTCGGCCGCGGGGCGCTCTACCACTACATCGGCAGCAAGGAGGCCGTGCTCTACGCGATCAGCAAGGAGCAGGTCGACAAGATGAACGGCTACGCCGAGGACCTGCTGGACCAGGGGCTCCCGGCCGAGGAGCTGCTCCGCCGGATGGCGCGGGGGCTGCTGCGCAACATCGCGGAGCACCGCGCGGAGTGGGCGGTGTTCTTCCGCGAGTACACGGCGCTCACCGGCGAGTGGCGCGACCACGTGATCACGGCTCGCGAGCGGTACGAGGGGTACTGGCGGCAGGCGCTGGACCACGGCGTCCGCAGCAAGGTGCTGAAGCAGACCCCGCGACTGCTGGTGAAGGGCATCCTGGGGATGCTCAACTACACGTACCTGTGGTTCGAGCCCGGCGGTGAGCTGACGCCCGACCAGGTGGCGGACCTGTTCCTCGACGCCCTGATCGAGGGTATCCGCGCCTGACCCGGCCGGCCCGACTCTTCCCGCTCCTTCCGCGAAACGGCGTGAAGCACTGCACATACTCTTGTACCGATCGGTCCGTACACATATTGTCGAGGGGTATTCGCCGGTCGCTGTGACCCCTCGGAGGAGCCATGACCCCACCGCGTGACGCGGTCATCGTCGACGTGCTGCGCACGCCGGCCGGCAAAGGCAAGCCGGGCGGCGCCCTCTCCCACGTCCACCCGGTGCACCTGCTCGCCGACGTCCTCGCCGCGCTCGTCCGCCGCACCGGGATCGACCCCGCGCTCGTCGACGACGTCATCGGCGGCTGCGTCACCAAGGCCGGCGAACAGGCGGTCAACCCGACGCGCAGCGCGGTGCTGGCCGCCGGGTTCCCGCTCACGGTCCCGGCCACCACCGTCGACCGCCAGTGCGGCTCGAGCCAGCAGGCGGTGCACTTCGCCGCGCACGCGATCCAAGCCGGCGCGGCCGACGTCGTCATCGCCTGCGGCGTGGAGTCGATGTCGCGCGTGCCGATGCACTCCGACACCCAGGGTGCCGACCACCTGGGCACCCGGATCTCCGGCCGCTTCCCCGGCGGCCTGATCGGCCAGGGCCTGTCCGCCGAGCTGATCTGCGCCCGGTGGGGGCTCGGCCGCGAGGAGCTGGACGAGTTCTCCGCGGCGTCCCACGCGCGGGCCGCCGCCGCGCGACCGGCCTTCACGCCGGACCTGGTCACCGTGACCGACGCGCCCGGCGTGCTCGCCGACGAAACGATCCGGCCGTCGACCACGCCCGACGGGCTCGCCGCGCTCCGGCCGTCCTTTGTGGATGAAGAAGCCGCGCGGCGGTTCCCGGAGATCGACTGGAAGATCACGCCGGGCAACTCGTCGCCGCTGTCCGACGGCGCGGCCGGCGTCCTGCTGATGAGCGCGGAGAAGGCCGGACGGCTCGGGCTGACGCCGCGCGCCCGCGTCCACGCGACCGCCGTCGTCGGGGACGACCCGGTGGTCATGCTGATGGGCGTCGTCCCGGCCACCCGCGCGGTGCTGGACCGCGCCGGGCTCACGCTCGACGACATCGACCTGTTCGAGGTCAACGAGGCGTTCGCCCCGGTGCCGCTGGCCTGGCAGCGCGACCTGAAGGTCGAGCACGAGCGGCTCAACGTGCACGGCGGCGCGATCGCGCTCGGTCACCCGCTGGGCGCCAGCGGCGCCCGGATCATGACGACGCTCGTGGGCGCGCTGGAGCACCGGGGCGCGCGTTTCGGGCTGCAGACCATGTGCGAATGGGGCGGGATGGCCAACGCCACGATCGTCGAGCGGGTCTGAGTATGTCGCACATTTCCGTACAGAACGATCGGTACAGGTATGCCATGGATGCAGACCACGCCACGGACCGGGTCGCGCTCGTTACGGGCGCGTCCCGGGGTATCGGCGCGGGCATCGCGCAGCAACTGCTCAGCCGGGGCGTTCGCGTCGCCGGCACCTACCGGTCCGGCGGCGAGCTCGTCGGGAAGCTCGCGGCGGACCACCCCGGCCGCGTCCTGCCGGTGGCGTTCGACCTCGCCGCGCCGGAAACGGCCGAAGCGGTGGTCGAACGGGTCACCGGGCAGTGGGGACGGCTCGACACGCTCGTGCTCAACGCCGCCGTGTGGCAGGGCGGCAAGCTCGCCCGGATCGACCTCGGCGACTGGTGGCGCGTGATCGAAGAGAACCTGCGCAGCACGGCGGCGCTGGTCCGGGCCGCGATCCCGTGGCTGGCCCGGGGCGAGGACGCGGGCGTCGTGATCATCGGCTCCGCGGTCGGCTCGGTGGGCTTCCCGGGTGACACCGCGTACGCGAGCGTCAAGGCGGCGGCGGTGGGATTCGCGCGGTCGCTGGCGAAGGAACTGGCCCCGCACGGCGTCCGCGTCAACGTGCTCGCGCCCGGGTTCGTCGACACCGACATGACCTCGGCCATCCCGGAGGCGGCCCGCCGGAAGATCGCCGACGCCACCCTGCTCGGCCGGTTCGGCACGGTCGAGGAGATCGCCAAGGCGGCCGTCTTCCTCGCCGAGGACGCCACGTTCTGCACCGGCGCCGTACTCGCCGCCGACGGCGGCTGGACGCTGTGAACCCAAGGAGGAAACCATGACCGCAGGCCTGCCCGCCGACGAGTACCGGAAGGTGCGCGACAGCGTCTTCGCGACCATCTGGGACGAGCTCGATCCGCTCGAGCACCGGATCGAAGACACCGAGAAAATCCCCTACGACGTCGTCCTGCCCGCGCTGCGCGCGTGCGGCGCGTTCGGGCTGATCGTGCCGCGGGAGTACGGCGGCGCCGGGTTGTCGATCGCGCAGTACCTGCCGATCCTCGCGGAGTTCGCCAAGATCCAGGGCGGCATCCGGGCGCTCGTGCACGTCCACAACTCGTTCGCGCACGCGCTGTCGGAGATCGGGAACGCCGAGCAGAAGCGGGAGATCCTGCCCGGTGCCGCGGCCGGCGAGAAGTCGCTCGCCTTCGCGCTCACCGAGCCCGGCAACGGGACCGGCGCGGACTTGTCGACCACGGCGCGCCGCGACGGAGACGGCTACGTCATCGACGGCCACAAGTGGCTGATCACCAACTCGGACATCGCCTCGCACTTCCTCGTGTTCGCCAAGACGTCGGCGACGGAGGTCTCGGCGCTCATCGTCCCGCGCGACACGCCGGGCTTCACCATCGCGCCGCTGCCCGAGACGATGGGCTGCAAGGGCGCCGAACACGGCGAGCTGAGGTTCACCGGCGTCCGCGTGCCCGCGTCGGCGCTGGTCGGTGCCGAAGGTGAGGGCGGCGCGCACCTGGAGCGGGCGCTGGAGATCAGCCGGGTGTTCATCGCCGCGTCGTCGCTCGGCACGGCGTCGCGCGCGCTCGAGCTTTCCCTGAAGTACTCCCAGGAACGCGTCACCTTCGGCAAGCCGATCGGGCAGCGGCAGGCGATCCAGCGGTACCTGGCCGAGATGGCGGCGGATGTGTACGCGTTGCGCGGCATGCTCGCCGACACCGCGGCCAAGTGGGACGGCGGAAAGCGCATTCCGGCGGAGTCGTCGATGCTCAAGCAGTTCGGGCTGGAAGCCGTCGGCCGCGTCACCGACCGGGCCCTGCTGGTGCACGGCGGGATCGGCTACACGCGGAAGTATCCGATCGAGCGGCTCTACCGCGACGCGCGGCTCAACTGGCTGGAAGAGGGCACGCCGACCATCCAGTACATGGTGGCGGCGCGGGAACTGCTGGACGGTTACGAGTTCGACGACGCGTTCAGCGTCGCGTAGCCCGCTTCGCACCCCACGGCCGGGTGCCCGGCCGCCTGTGGCGCTGCTCGCAATCCTTGGGTGCCGCGGCGGTCCGGGCTTATGTTTGACATAAGTGTCAAACATGGATCGGTGGAGGTAGCGATGCCGTCGGCAAGCTCGGCTGAGATCGTCGAAGCGTTCTGGGACGCGGTGTGGAACGGGCACAACCCGGACGCGGTCGACGATTACGTCGTCGAAGACTTCGTCATCACCAACGCGGGGGAGCGGATCGAGGGGCGGGAGAGTTTCAAGGCCTGGATCCGCGCGTTCCTCCGGCAGGTCCACGACCTCGAGCTGGAGGTTGTCGAGACGTTCCAGAACCACGACGGCAGCCGGGTCGCCTCGCGGTGGAAGGTGCACGGGCGCAACAACGGCGTGCTCGGCACCGAGCCGGACGGGCAGCCGATCTCCTTCAGCGGCACGGCCGTGTGGGAGGTGCGCGACGACGGCAAGCTGCTGCACAACCACGTCGAGCGCGCGTCCTGGGAGCTGTACCGGCGCTTGAACGCGGCCTGAGCCGTGCGGGCGCGGACCCCGGAGTCGGTGGCGCTCGCGGCCGTGGCGCCGGTTCGCCGCCCGGCTGTGGCGCGCCTGGGCTCGGTCTGCCTGGCCGCCGCCCGGCGGGTGCCGGCCACCTCGGTCGCGCTCGCCGTGGGGGTGAGCGGGGCGGTCTGCCTGGCCGCCGCTGGGCGGGTGCCGGCCACCTCGGTCGCGCTCGCCGTGAGGTGAGCGGGCAGGGCTGCTGCCGTCGATCCAGCCCGCGGTTCGCCGGGGACTCCGTCTTCGGTGCGCGGGCCAGGTCGGCTCGCGGGTGAAGGGAGCTCCATGGCGGGCGTACGGCAGTTCGACGAGCGGGTCGCCCTCGGCCGCGCGCTGGACGTCTTCGAGGCGCGCGGCTGCCGGGCGACGTCGATGCTCGGCCTCGCCGCCGGCACCGGCGTCCAGCGCGGCTCCCTCCACCACGCCTACGGCGGCAAGGAGGAGATCTTCCTGCGCGCGTTCCGCGAGTACACGGGCCGGTTCCTGGCCGGCGCGGCCGAGGCGCCCGCCGTCCCGGGAAGCGCGCGGCGCTGGTGGCGTTCTTCGGCTTCTGCATCGAGACCTTCGCGGCCGGCTCACCGGCACGCGGCTGCCTGTCGACGCGCACGGCCGTCGAGGCGGCGACCGGGTCCCCCCCCCGCGGAAGCGGGCGATGCTCGAGGAGCTGGAGACCGTCGTCCACGACGGACTCGCCGCGATCGGCGACGGCGTGGAGCCGGTGATCGGGCTGCGCAGGGCGGCCCGCCTGGTCGTCACGACCACGCGGGGCCTCGCGGTGCTGGAGCGCGTCGGGCACGGGCCCGCACAGCTGCGGGAGATCGCGGAAGACCTGGTGACGTCGCTGCTCGGTGCCGAGGATCGCCCGGGCGGGTGAAGGAAGGCCCGGGCGACCCGCCGGTCAGCGCCGGCGCGGAGCCAGCAGCAAGGCCGTGAACGTGATCGCGCACGCGAGGACGATGTACAGCGAGATCACCCACGACCCGCCGAAGCCCGCGAACAGCGCCGCCGCCAGGAAGGGCGCCGGGCCGCTCGTGATCAGGCTGCCCACCTGGTACGCGACCGACACGCCCGTGTAGCGGTGGTCGGCGTCGAACAGGTCCGCGAGGAAGCCGGCGATCGCGCCGTAGGTTGTCGCGTGGCCGAACGTCGCCAGGAGGACCATCGCGATCAGCACCGCCCCGGTGGATCCGGTGTCGATGAGCCAGAAGAAGGGGAACGCGACGAGGGCGGAGTAGACCGCTCCGCCGAGCAGGACCTTCCGCCTGCCGATGCGGTCGGCGAGCATCGCCACCAGCGGCACCGCGGCGATGTCCACCAGGGACGCGATGATCAGGCACAGCAGCACCGTGCCGCGAGAGACGCCGGCCGCCCCGGGCCCGTACGACAGCACGAAGACGCTCGCGACGTAGAACGGGATGTTCGTCCCGGCCTGCGCGAAGATCCCGACCAGGACGGCGCGCAGCGAGCGTCGCAATGTCTCCTTCAGCGGGAACGGGGAAACCCCCTCCACCCGTGCCACCCGCTCGAACTCCGGGGACTCCTCGAGCCGGCTCCGGACGTACAGGCCGACGACGATCAGCACCGCGCTCGCCAGGAACGGCAGCCGCCAGCCCCAGCCGAGCAGCTGGTCCTGGGGGAGCTGCTGGACCGCGAGGAAGGCCGACGCCGACAGCACCAGCCCCGCCGGGACGCCGGCCTGCGGCCAGCTGCCGTAGAAGGCACGGCGGTGCGGAGGCGCGTGCTCGACGGCCATCAGCACGGCGCCACCCCATTCGCCGCCGACCGCGAAGCCCTGCAGCAGCCGCACGACCACCAGCAGGACCGGGGCGGCGACGCCGATGGCGGCGTAGGTCGGCAGCAGGCCGATGGCGACCGTCCCGCCGCCCATCAGGAGCAGGGACAGCATCAGCATCCGCTTGCGGCCCAGCCGGTCACCGAAGTGCCCGAACACGATGCCGCCCAGCGGCCGCGCGACGAACGCGACGCCGAAGGTCGCGAACGCCGCGAGCGTCCCGGCGAGGGGGCTGAGGGTGGGGAAGAACCGGGAATTGAACACCAGGGTCGCGGCCGACCCGAAGAGGAAGAAGTCGTACCACTCGATCGCCGTGCCGACGAAGCTCGCGAACGCCACGCGGGCGGGCTTGACCCGCACGCTTTGTTGTTGCTCGACAACCACAACTACCTCCAACGGCATCGGGGGAGACGGCCCGGGCGGGTCTCGAAGGGGCACCGCCGGGGTGGACGCCGCCGGGCCCGGACGGGGGAACCGGGCCCGGCGGCGGACGGCCAGGCCGCCGGTGCGCCGACCGTGACCTGGGACGTTGCGAGGACTATAACCGGCCGGACCGATCGGTACAAGACTGCGATGGGCTGCTGGCGAAAAGGTGAAGTGCGCGAGGAAAGGGGACAGTCAACCTGATCTATGGCTGAGTGTCGGGGGTGGGAGGCATCCGAATCCGGCCTGCTATGACTTGCGCGACGCCGTTGGACTGATCGTTCCAAAGGTGCTCCGTGCCGACCCGCCCCACGTCCGGGGTCCTTAGTACTTTCCGCCTATCCCGGAGTCTCCGAAGATCGGATGTGCGCGCACACCCCCGGCGGCGATGCTCGACTCACCGCCCGCGGCACGCGGGCCCGAAGTCCGAAGAGGAGATGTCATGCGTTCGGTCGATGTCGTGCAGGGACACGAGACGGCGTGGTCGTGGCTGGCGCTCGGTCTGGCCGGCGCGGCCGTGCTGGCCTTCGTCGTGCTGTTCCTGTCCGCTCTGGTCAGCATCCTCGGCTCCCGGCTGACCGGGGGGATGAAGCTGGTGTGGGTCGTGTTCGCCTTCTGCGCGCCGTTCCTGGGCAGCCTGCTGTGGTTCGCGTTCGGCCGCCGCGACGCCTACCTCCCCGCGCGGCGATGATCGTCGCGGAGGGGCTGGCGAAGACCTACCGCGGCGGCGCCGGCGTCGAGGACCTGTCCTTCACGGTCCGGCCCGGCGTCGTGACCGGCTTCCTCGGCCCGAACGGGGCCGGCAAGTCGACGACCATCCGGCTCATGCTCGGCCTGACCCGCGGCCGTGGCCGCACCACCTTCGGCGGCCGGACCTACGCCCACGTGCCGGGTCCACTGCGGACGGTGGGCGTGCTCACCGACGCCGCGGCGGTGCACCCGGGCCGGACGGCCGCCGCGCACCTGCGGATGGTCGCCGCAGGCGGTGGTCTGCCCGCGCGGCGCGTCCGGGAGGTTCTCGCGACCGTCGGCCTGGAGTCCGTGGCGGGCCGGCCCGCCGGCCGGTTCAGCCTCGGCATGAAGCAGCGGCTCGGCCTGGCCACGGCGTTGCTCGGCGACCCGGAGTACCTGATCCTCGACGAACCGGCCACCGGCCTCGACCCCGAAGGGGTGCGGTGGATCCGCGCCCTGCTGCGCCGGCTGGCCGGCGAGGGCCGCACGGTCCTCGCCTCCTCGCACCTGCTGGCCGAGATGTCGCTGCTCGCCGAGGACCTCATCGTCATCGGCGCCGGCCGGCTCGTCTCGGCCGGGCCGCTGGCGGAGTTCGTCCGGCGGCACGCGCGCGCCGACGTCGTGGTCCGCGTCGAGAGCCCCGGCGCGCTGATGGTCGCGCTGGCGCGCGACGGCCTGCACGTGCGCCAGGAGGCGGCGGGGGAGCTGGTCGTCGACACCGCCGACACCGGCCGGGTCGCCGCGGTCGCCGCCCGGGCCGGGATCGCCGTGCGGGAGCTGTTCGTGCGGCAGAGCGGCCTGGAGGACGCCTTCCTCGCCGCCACCGCGGCCGCCGTCCGGCACCGGGGGGAGCTGCCGTGAGGAACGCGCTGGCCTACGAATGGGTCCGGGTCCGCTCGCTGCGCTCGACGTGGCTGCTCCTGGCGGGCGCCGGGGTGCTGCAGTTCGCCTCGGGCCTGTACTGGGGTCTCAAACGCGACCTCGGGACGCTCGACGCGTTCGGCTCGGCGTTCGGTCTCACCGACCGGCTCGGCGCGCTGCTCGTCGCCGCCGCCGGCGTCGCCGCGTTCGGGCTCGACCACCAGCACGGCACCCTCGCGACCACGCGGCTCGTGCTGCGCTCGCCGGCCCGGATCGTCGCCGCGCGAGCCCTGGTCACCGCCGCGCTCGGGCTGCTCGCCGGGGTCCTGATGGTGGTGCTGACCGCCGCCGGCGTGCTGGCCGGCGGGGGCGCCCTGCCCGCCGGCGCGGGGGCGGCGGGCAGGGCGGCGGGCGCGGTGCTCCTGCTGACCGTCCTTTCCGGACTCGCCGGGGTGGCGCTCGGCGGGCTGCTGCGGCACCCCGGGCTCGCCGTCGGCGTGTTCGCGGTGTGGACGTTCGTCGCGGAGACGACGCTGGCCGCGCTCGCCGCCGTGCCGGTGACCGCGCTGCCGTTCAGCGGCACGGCGCTCTTCGCGCTGCCGGGGACGGCGGAGTTCGCCGTCCTGGTCGTCCTCGCGCTGGGCGCGACGGCGTTCACCCTGGTTCGCCGTGACGGCTGATCCGGCGCACCCTAACCTGTACGCGATGAAGCGATGGCTGAGCTGGTGGGACGGGCGCGTCGTCCTGCTCGCGCTCGACGTCGCGGTGGCCGCGGCCGTGGTCGTGGTGACCCTGACCGGCGGCGACCCGCGTGACCCGCACCCGGCGCTCTACGTGCCCGCGGTGGTCGTCTCGGCGCTGGCTCTGCTGGCCCGCCGCCGGTGGCCGTTCCTGGTGCTGCTGGTCGCGGTGGCGTGCATGCCGGCCGGGGTGACGCTGCTGCCGCTGATGGTGGCGCAGTACTCGGTCGCGGCCCGGCACGGCGTGAGCGTCGTGACCGGGGCCGCCGTGGTCGTCGCCGGGATCGCCGGGAACGTGCTGCAGGTGCTGCGGGACCCGGGGAGCTTCACCCTCGTCGTGGTCGTGCTGGGCTCCTTCGTGCTCGGCCCGGCGCTGGCCGGGTTGTGGATGCACCAGCGGGCCGCGCTGCTGGCCGTGCTGCGGGACCGGGCGGACGAAGCCGAGCGCACCCGCACGCTGCTGGCCGACCAGGCGGTGTTCGCCGAGCGGCGGCGGATCGCGCGCGAGATGCACGACGTCGTCGCCCACCGCGTGACGGCGGTCGCGCTGCAGGCCGGCGCGTTGTCGCTGCGGGCCCCGGACGAGCGGACCGAGCAGGCCGCCGAGACGATCCGGGCCACCAGCGCGACCGCGCTGGACGAGCTGCGGGACATCCTGCGGGTGCTGCGCGACGACGCCCCGGACGCCGCGAACCCGGGCGCCGGTGTCCTCGCGTCGCTGGAGGACCTGGTGGAGGAGGTCGCCGCGACCGGGGCGCGGGTCGAGCTGCGGCTGCCGGACCCGCTGCCCGCGGTGCCGGACCAGGTCGGCCGGGCCGTCTACCGGGTCGTGCAGGAGTCCCTCACCAACGCGGGCAAGCACGCCCCGCACGCGGCCGTCGACGTCCGGCTGGCCGTCTCCGGCGACCGGCTGGCGGTCGAGGTGACCAACCGGCTGACCCCGCACGGCAGCGCCGTCCCGGGGTCCGGTTACGGCCTGGTGGGGATGCGGGAACGGGTCGAGCTGGCGGGCGGCGACCTGCGGACCGGCCCGACCGGTGACGGCCGGTTCCGGGTGCTGGCCCGGTTCCCGGTGGGCGAGGAGGCGAAGTGACGGTCAAGGTCGTGCTGCTGGAGGACGAGGAGCTGGTCCGCAGCGGCATCCGGATGATCCTCGAGTCGGCGGACGACGTCGAGGTGGTCGCCGAGGACGGGACCGGCGAGCGGGCGGTGGAGCTCACCGACCGCTACCGGCCCGACGTCGTGCTGACCGACGTCCAGATGCCGAAGGTCGACGGGCTCGAGGTGGTCCGGCGGCTGGCCGGCCACCCGGCGGCCCCGGCGGTCGTGGTCCTGACGACGTTCGACGTCGACGAGTACGTCTACACCGCGCTCCGCCACGGCGCGGCCGGGTTCCTGCTGAAGGACACCCCGCCCCGCGAGCTGGTCACGGCGGTCCGGGTGGCGGCCCGCGGCGAGGCGATGCTGTCGCCGAAGATCACGAAGCGCCTGCTGGCGGAATTCGCGGCCGGTGGCGGAACTTCGCGGGCGCGCGAGCGGCTTTCGGTGCTGACGCCGCGCGAGCACGACGTGGCGGTCCACATCGGACAGGGGCTGAGCAACGCGGAGATCGCCAGGGCCCTGGTCGTCAGCGAGTCGACCGTGAAGGTCCACATCGGACACATCATGGCGAAGCTGGCGGCCGCGAACCGGACCCAGGTGGCGATCCTCGTCCACGACGCCGGCCTGAGCTGACGGGGTCAGCGCCCCGCCCGCCGGGCGAGGACCTTCAGCGACCGCTCGCACCAGCGCAGGTTCTCCCGCTCGAACGACAGGCCCCGCATCAGCGTCAGGTACGGCCCGACCCGCTCGGCCTCCGCGAGGTAGTCGTCCTCGAACCGGCCGTCCAGCAGGCGGGCCCGCAGCTTTTCGTACCGGGCGATCTTCGCCTCCGCCCGGGTCATCCGCTCCTCGAGCGCGCGCCGCACCGCCGCCTCGTCGCCCGCGTCCACCGCCTGGACCTGCACCAGCAGCTCGTCGCGGATCACCCCCGGCCGGGGCGGGCGCGCGGTGAACCCGTGCAGGGACCGGCGGCCGGCTTCGGACAGCGAGAACAGCCGCTTGTCCGGCCGCCGCTCCTGGTGGACGACGCGGGCGTGCACCAGGCCCTCCGCCGCCATGCGGTCGAGCTCCCGGTAGAGCTGCTGCGGGGTCGCCGCCCAGAAGTTCGCCACCGAGGCGTCGAACCCCTTCGCCAGGTCGTAGCCGGACGCCTCGCCCTCGAGCAGCGCCGCCATCAGCGCGTGGCGCAGTGCCATGCTCAACTAGTTGACTGCTTCGCGCTGGATCTGCTCGAACTGCGCGGCCATCGCCCCGGACAGCGCCTGCGCGGCCGACAGCGGGCGGACCATCACCGTGAACTCGTCGATCAGGCCGTCGTCGTCCAGGTGCAGGAAGTCGCAGCCCTCGACGCGCACGTCCCCGATCCGGGCCTCGAAGACGAGGGCGTGGTCCCGGCCTTCGCCGCCGGTCAGCTCCCGCACGTAACGGAAGTCTTCGAAGACCCGCAGCACGCCGCGCAGGATCGCGGCCGTGATCGCCTTCCCCGGGTACGGCCGGAACGCGACCGGGCTCCGGAACACCACGTTCTCCGCCAGCGCCGCGGCCATGGCGTCGGGATCGCGCGCCTCGACCGCCTTGCGGAAACCGCTCATCGCCCACCTCGCACCTAGTCAATTAGTTGAGTACCCGGGCAGCCTACGTCCCACCGCCTCGGCTTGGCTAGTCCGGCAAAGGGCGCTTTGCCGGAATGAGGTCCGACGAGTGAGCTGTCTAGGGCTGGCACCAGTGGAAATCCGGTAAAAGCCCGATAGCCGGTTTACCACCTCCGCGCCCGGGTAGCCGGACGACATGAGTGCGACGACACCGCTCGAGCACGAGACCCGGACGACCGGGGCGTGGCGGATCGGCCTCCCCGGCCTGGCCACCCTCGCCGTCTGCTTCGGCTTCGCCCGCTACGGCTACGGCCTGTTCCTGCCGCGGTTCCAGGCCGAGTTCGGCGGCTCCGCCGGGGTGCTCGGCGCCGTCACCAGCGCCGGCTACCTCGGCGGCCTGGCCGCCCTCGGCGTGGTCGCCTGGACGTCCGGCCGGCTCGGCGCCCGCTGGCCGGTCGCGGCCGGGGTCGGCGCGGCGGCGGCCGGGATGCTGATGATCGCGCTGGCCCGCGGCCCGGCCCTGTTCGCCGCCGGGGTCGTCGTCGCCGGGATGTCGCCGTGCTGGGTGTGGGCGCCGTACTCCGACGTCGTCGAGGACGAAGTCCGCCCGGCGGGCCGGCGGCACGCGCTGGCGATGATCAGCACCGGGACGACGTTCGGCGCCGCCGTCGCCGGGGTGGCGGCGCTGCTGGTGCCCGGGCCGGGCTGGCGGGCCGTCTGGATCGCCTTCGCGGCCGTGGCGGTGGCCGTGACGGCGTGGAACCTGCGGGTGCTCCCCGCCGCGGCCCGGGCGGTCGCCGGCGGGCCCGCGAAGCTGTTCTCCCGGCCCGGCGTCGGACGGCTGCTCGTCGCGTCCGTCTCCTCCGGCCTGGTCGGGGCGGCCTGCTGGTCGTTCGCCGGGCTGGCCGCCGGCGGCCGGGGGAGCGCCCCGCTGCTGTGGACGCTCATCGGCGTCGCCGGGGCCGCCGGGCTGGCCACGGGCGCGTTAGTCCGGCGGGCGGGGCTGCGCCGCGTGTACGTGGCCGCCCAGCTGGTGCTCGCCGGCGCGAGTGCGCTGTTCGGCGTGTCCGGCTGGGGCTTCGCCGTCGTCGCCGGTGTGCTCTACGGTGCCGGGTTCATGGTCGGGGGCGCGCTGCTGCCGCTGTGGAGTTCCGCCCTCTTCGCCGACCACCCGACGCGGGGCTTCAGCGTGGTGATCGTGTTCAACACCCTCGGCGCGGCGCTCGGGCCGGCGGCGTTCGGCTTCGTCGCCGACCGGGCCGGCCTGCCGGTGGCGTTCGCGCTCACCGCGGTGCTCGCGCTCGTGAGCATCGCGGCACGACCGCGAGAGGAGTGACCGTGGACCTCATCGGCGGGCTGGTCTGCCTCGACTTCGCCAACACCGTCGGGCCCCGCCGGTCGCGGCCGGGCAAGGCGGCCCACGACCACCTCGGCGAGCCCGCGGACCTCGTCGATTGGTGCGAACGGGCGGGGACGATCGGCGGCAACCGCGCCCGGCTGCTCCGGCGGCGCGTCGAACGGCACCCGGCCGCGGCCGCCGAAACGCTCGCCCGCGCCGTCGCCCTGCGCGAAGCGATCCACGCGGTGTTCGCCGCGATCGCCGACGGCGAGGACCCGCCCGCGGCGGCGCTCGCCGACGTCCAGCACGCGTACGCCGAAGCGATGGCCCACGCCGAGCTCGTCCCGACCCCCGGCGGCCTCGACTGGAGCTGGGCCGCGAGCACCGGCCTCGACGCCCTGCTCTGGCCGATCGCCCGCTCCGCGGCGGAAGCGGCGCTCACGGCGGACTTCGGCCGCATCCGGAAGTGCCCGGGCCACGAAGGCAGCTGTGGCTGGCTCTTCTACGACACCAGCAAGAACGGGCTGCGCCGCTGGTGCAGCATGCGGGCCTGCGGCAGCTGGGAGAAGGCCCGCCGCCACGGCGACCGCCCGTGACCGCTCGACGACGCACAGCTCTGCCACAGGCCTGGCACAGCCGCGGTCGCCACGCTGGCCCACGGCCGGGTCAAGCGGAAGTCAACCGGCCCTTACCGAACTGCGGAAGGACTGGCATGGGACACGATCACGAGGGGCAGCGCGTCAGCAGGCGCAGGGTGCTCGCCGGGGTGAGCTCGGTCGGCTTGGGCGCGCTCGTCACCGCGTGCGCGGGCCGAAGGGCGGTGACGACGTCCACCGGGGAAACCGTGGCGCTGCAAGCGGTCACCGACGCCGATCTCACGGCCCTGTTCGCCGGCGCGCGCACCTGCACCCTCACCGCCACCACCACGCAGGGGCCGTACTACTTCGACGCCGACAAGATCCGGAGCGACATCCGCGAGGACAAGCCGGGGACGAAGCTGCGGCTCGCGCTGCAGGTGCAGGACAGCGAGACGTGCAAGCCGATCCCGCACGCGGTCGTCGAGATCTGGCACTGCGACGCGGGCGGCCTGTACTCGGGCGCGGAAGCGGCGTCCGGCGGCGGCGGCGGGACGCCACCCACGGGCGAACCGCCGACGGGGACCCCGCCCACCGGCGGCCCGCCGCCCGGCGGCGACAGCGACCTGATCCCCACCGACGACCAGCGGTACCTGCGCGGCGCCCAGGTCACCAACCAGCGCGGGATCGTCGAGTTCACCACGATCTGGCCGGGCTGGTACCGCGGCCGCACCATCCACGTCCACGTGATGGTGCACGTGGGCAACGAAAAAACGCTGACCACGCAGCTGATGTTCGACGAGCAGCTCAACGCGGCGGTGCTGGCCACCGAGCCGTACGCGCAGCGCACCGGCCGCGACACCTTCAACGACGACGACTCGATCTACGAGCCGGGCATGCTGCTGAAGGTCACCAGGTCCCGCGACGGGTACGTCGGCTGCATCGTGCTGAACGCCGACCCCGACCACGACGGGGTCTGAGGGTGAAGGCCTCCGGTTGTGAGGTGTCCGGGAACCACGTCACCGACCGGGGGCCTTCGCGTCCCGCCCTGACCCCGCGGGCCCGGATCACCCTCCGCCGACCAGTTTCGTGTACGGGCACAGGGTTTTCGCCTTCTCGGTCAGCCGTGGCGCCTCGTCGACACCCGGCCACGTCACGGTGACGCCGGCGCGCAGCAGGTGGCCGGGACCGGCCGGGTCGCGGCCGACCGCCACCGTCGCCGAGACCGTCAACCCGGCCGGGTCGAGGCCGGCGTCGCGGGCGAGCACGCTCAGCGTCGCGTGGAAGGACGCGGCGTACCCGGCCGCGAACAGCTGCTCGGGGTTGGTGCCGGCCCCGGTTCCGCCGAGGTCGCCGGGGAGCCGGAGGTCCAGCCGCAGGTCGCCGTCGGCGGCTCGCGCACGGCCGGACACCCGGCCGTGCGCGAGCGGACCGCCGGCCACTGTCACCGTGGTGGTGTAGAGGGCGGTGAACTCCCGCACGGAGCCGCCTTTCCCCGCGCGCACGGGTGGCGCCGGGCGCCGGTCACGACCGGGTGTCGCGGGCCAGCCAGGCGGACAGGGTGGTCTCCGCCAGGTGCGCGCCCGGCCCGGGCAGGAGGTCCTCCGGCCCGGGCACCGCGCCGAAGTACGGCGCCTCGGGGTCGGTGACGACCTGGCGCGGGTCGGAGCGCGCGGTCAGCACGGTGCGCACCCACTCGTCGAGGCCGAACACCTCCGGGCCGGCGACTTCGGTGATGCCGCCGACCGGCCGGCCGGCCGCGGTCCGGCCGACGGCCGCGGACACCTCGGCGGCCGCCATCGGCTGCACGCCGGCGCCCGGCAGCCGCACGACGCCGTCGGTGGTCGAGGTGTCCGCGATCCCGCCGGCGAATTCGAAGAACTGGGTGGCGCGCACGATCGAGAACGGCAGGCCCGACTCGGTGATCAGCCGCTCCTGCGCCACCTTGGCGCGGAAGTAGCCGACGTCCGGCTGCCGGTCCGTGCCCACCACCGACAGCGCGACGTAGTGCCCGACGCCCGCTTCCTTCGCGGCGTCGACGAGGTTGCCGGTCGAGGTGCGGAAGAAGGCCATCACGTCGTCGTCGGCGAACGACGGCGAGTTCGACACGTCGACCACGACGTCCGCACCCCGCAGCACTTCCTTGAGCCCTTCGCCGGTCAGGGTGTTCACCCCGGTGCTGGGGGCGGCGGGCACCGCCTCGTGACCGTGCTCGGTCAGCCGGGCGACGAGGTTCGTGCCGATCAGACCGGTTCCGCCGATGACGACGACCAACATGTCCGTTCCTTCCGCTTGGCGCCCCCGGCCGGCCCGGGATGGCTGCGCACCCACTAGGACAAGGCAGCGGGTCCGTTCGTGACAAGGCTCCGCAGCTTGGCGGGATTGAGCACCAGCCAGAGGTCGGTGATCACCCGATCGCGGGTCCGCCAGAGGACGACCGCGCCCACCTGGCCGTCCACCTCCGCCACGAGACCGGGGCCGCCGTTGATGGACCGTTCGTGCAGGTGCGTGCCGCCCAGGAGCGTCAGGACGGCCGCGGTGACGGCGGCGCGCCCGTGCACCGGCCGCTCGGCGGTGCGCAGCCTTCCGCCGCCGTCGAACCAGGCGGTGACGCCGGGCGCGAGGAGCGCACCCAGCTCGGTGGCGGAGCCGTCCGCGCAGGCGGCGCGGAACCGGTGCGCGACCTCGTCGGACGGCGCGGCCCGCGGTGGCGGGGGATCGGCGAGCCACCGGACGCAGCGGCGTCCCGTCGCCCGGGTCAGCCAGCCGGTCGGCGACGCGACGGCGGCGCGTTCGGCGGTGCCGAGGGCGTACCAGCTCCGGTACGCCTCGTCGACGGCCCGGCCGGCCCCGGACCCGGCGAGCCAGGTGGCGACGTCCTGGAGGTGTCGGCGTTCGGCCAGCAGCTCGGCCAGCGTGGCATCGACCATGGCGGGCTCCTCTCGCCCTTCAGGACAAGGCAGCCCGCTCCGCTGTGACGCGGCCCGCACGGCGCCGGTGTCACATCCGCGGGTCCTGCCTTGTCCTGACTCGGGACAGACCGATCGAGGAGGACACCGTGACCATTGACGACCGCTACGCCTCGGGACCGCCGCCGCGGCTGGACGTCGTCGCGACCGTGCCGGGCGCGCCGCAGATCCACGAAAACGCCGAAGCCATGACGATCCTCGTGACGCTGCCGCCGGGCAGCCCGGGCGCGCCGCCGCACCGGCACTCGGGCCCGGCCTACGGCTACGTCCTCCGTGGCGAGATCGTCTTCGAGCTGGAAGGCGAGCCCGAGCGGGTCGTCAAGGCGGGGGAGGCGTTTTGGGAACCGGGCGGGGACGTGATCCACTACCAGGACGGCAACCACCTCGCCGACGCCGAATCCGCGTTCGTGGTGACGATGTTCTGCGTGCCCGGGCAGCCGATGCTCGTGCCGGTCGGCGCGGAAGAGCTGGAGCGGCGCCGCGACCGGCGAGCGCCGCGACCGTGAAACCCGGAGCCGGGAGGGAACCGCACCCATGGAGGATCTCGACGACGCGGCCGCGGTCTTCGACGCGGTGCGGCCCCGGCTCTTCGGCATCGCCTACCGGATGCTGGGCAGCGCCGCCGACGCCGAGGACCTCCTGCAGGAGGTGTGGCTGCGCTGGCAGACGTGCGACCGGTCGGTCGTGACCACCCCGGCCGCCTACCTCGCCACGACAACCACGCGGCTGGCGATCAACGCGACCCGCACGGCCCGCGCGCGCCACGAGACCTACGTCGGCCCGTGGCTGCCCGAACCGGTGGACACCTCGGCCGATCCCCAGCTGGGCGCCGAACGGGGGGCCGCGCTGGAGCTCGCCGTGCTGCTCCTGCTGGAGAAGCTCACCCCGACCGAGCGCGCGGCCTACGTGCTGCGCGAGGCGTTCGACTACCCGTACCGCCAGATCGCCGAAATCGTGCAGACGACCGAGGTCGCGGCCCGCCAGCTGGTCAGCCGGGCGCGCAAGCACCTGGCGGCCGGGCGGCGCGCCCCCGTCGCGCCGCCCGAACAGCGCAAGCTGCTGACCGCGTTCGTCGCCGCGGCCCAGGCGGGCGACTTGTCGACTTTGGAGCAGCTCTTCGCGGCCGACGTGATCAGCTACTCCGACGGCGGTGGCGTGGCGCGGGCCTCGCGCATCCCGGTGCGCGGCGCGACAACCGTGGCGAAGTACGTCCGGGCCTTCGCGAACCGGTTCTGGGACGGCGTGGTGGTGACGCCGGCGCAGGTGAACGGCGCGCACGCCGTGCTGCTTTCGCGGGACGAGGAGGTGTTCGCGGTGCTGACGGTCACCGCGTCGGCCGAAGGCATCGACCAGGTGCTCTGGCAGATGAACCCCGGCAAGCTCGGGGCCGCCGTCGCCGCCTGAACCCCGCCGGGCCGCCCGGCGAAGACGCTCGCCCGATTGCCGCGGTCGGCGTCCCACGAGGTCGCCTGGCCGAGGTCCGCGGGAACCGGCAGCTCGCCACCGGGCCGAGCGCCGTGCGCACCAGTGCGGCGGCCGCTGCGGAGGGCGCGGTGGTGGAGGCCCTCACGAGGGGCGCGGCACGAGCGACGGGCCGGCGTACCGGGCGCGCAACGCCTTCTTGTCCGGCTTGCCCAGCCCGGTCATCGGCAGCGACGCGGCCACGAGCACCTGCTTGGGCACGTGCACCGGGCCCTTGCGCTCCCGCACGGCCGCCTGGATCTCCGCGGTCAGGCGCTCGATCGCGCCGTCGTCGCGGGCGTTGTCGTCGCGCAGCACGACAACCGCCGTCACGGCCTCGCCCCACTTGTCGTCGGGGGTGCCGATCACGCCGACCTGCGCGACCGCCGGGTGCTCGGCCACGACGTCCTCGACCTCGCGGGGGAACACGTTGAACCCGCCGGTGACGATCATGTCCTTGACGCGGTCGACGATGAACCAGAAGCCGTCCTCGTCCTCGCGGGCGACGTCGCCGGTGTGCAGCCAGCCGTCGCGGAACGTCTCCGCCGTCACCTCCGGCAGGTTCCAGTACCCGCCGGCGAGCAGCGGGCCGGCCACGCAGATCTCCCCGGGCTCGCCCGGCGGCACCGGCGCGCCCTCGGCGTCGAGCAACGCCGTGCGCAGGAACGCCGACGGCCGCCCGCAGGAGGAGAGCCGTGCGTCGTCGTGGTCGCCCTTGGCGAGGTAGCTGATCGCCATCGGTGCCTCGGACTGGCCGTAGTACTGCGCGAAGATCGGCCCGAACCGGTCGATCGCCTCGCGCAGCCGGACCGGGTTGATCGACGCGGCGCCGTAGTAGACCGTCTGCAGCGACGACAGGTCGCGGGTGCGCGAGTCGGGGTGGTCCATCAGGGCGTAGAGCATGGTCGGCACCAGCATGGTCGCGGTGATCCGCTGTTCTTCGATCACCCGCAGGACCTCGGCGGGGTCGAACTTCGGCAGCACGACCAGCGACCCGCCCTTGAGCAGCGTCGGCGCGAAGAACGCCGCGCCGGCGTGCGAAAGCGGCGTGCAGATGAGGAACTTCGGCGCCTCGGGCCACTCCCACTCGGCGAGCTGGATCTGGGTCATCGCCGCCATCGCCTGCGCGGTGCCCATGACGCCCTTGGGCTTGCCGGTCGTCCCGCCGGTGTAGGTGATCGAGACGACGTGGTCCGGCGGGAGGTCGACGGGCACCAGCGGCCGCGGCTCGAAGGCCGCGGCGGCCGCGGTCAGGTCCTTGCCGACGTGGGCCAGCGGCTCCGGCACCGGCCCGATGGTGAGCACCTGGGTCAGGCCCGGGACCTTGTCGAGCAGGCCGAGCGCGCGCTCGACGAAGGCGGGCACCGGGTCGACGACCAGCGTCGTGATGCCGGCGTCGCCGAGGATGTAGGCGTGGTCGTCGAGCGAGCCGAGCGGGTGCAGGGCCGTCCGCCGCGAGCCCTGCAGCTGCCCGGCGGCGATGACGAGCAGGACTTCGGGCCGGTTCAGCGACAGCAGCGCCACGGACGCGCCCGTGCCCGCCCCGAGGGCCTCGAAGGACTGGGCGTACTGGCTGACCTGCTCGGCGGTCCCGCCCCCGGTCATCGTGGTCTCGCCCAGCACCATGACCGGCTTGTCCCGGTGCCGCTTCAGCGCGGAGACGACCAGGTGGCCGAGGTGGTTCGGATACCGCATCGCCTGCTCGTCCATCCCGGTCCCTTCCACGGCGCCAGACTAGAACGCGTTACTGTTTTCGGCAATATACCCGCTCTTGGCAAGAGTTGTCCGCATGGATGTGGAGTGGAACAGGTTTCATTCGACGGGGACGACCTCGAGGCTCGCCAGGCATCGCCGACCTGAGCGGCGCCCCTTGCCGGCCGACGGCGGCGTCGGTGACGGCGTTCGCGACACTGGTGCCCTGGGGCGGCGCGGCGCCGTCGGTGGGCCGTCGCCGCTGAACTTCACGATCCCGCCGTCGCGCTCGACACGACCGCACCCCCGACGACGAGCCCGCCCCCGGGAACCCCGGGAGCGGGCTCTCCGTCTCAAATGGACGGAACCGGTGCCGCCGCTGCTCGAGCCACCGCTTCGTCGCGGTCCGGCCGCAGCAGGTAGCCCGCCTGCACGGCACGGTCCGCCGCCGCCGTGAACTTGGCGACGTACGTTGCGTGGTCCGGGTACAGCTGCCGGATCCGGGCGGACGACAACGGCGTCGTCGTGCCCAGGAGCAGGCACGCTCCCGGCACGTTGCCGCCGCTGTTGTTCGGCGCGTAGGCCGCCACCGGGGCCTCCAGATCGGGCAGCCGGATGCCGCCGAGGGCGTTCTGGTCGCTGTCCCGGCGGATGATCAGGCCGAGGAGCATCGAGATCGGCGGGGCCGTCGGCGGGGCCGCGCCGCCCCGGGCCCAGCGGTCCAGGTGCTGGAACGCCGCGTTCTCCGCGTAGCGGAACGTCATGCTGTTGACCGGCTTGTCGCACGTCGTCGGGGCGCCGTTGTTGATCGACTTGTCGCGGGCGTTGGCCGCGTTGTACAGGTTCAGCCCGTACTGGTCGGCGTGCGCGGTGCCGGCGACCTCCCACGTGCGCACCCGCGCCGTGTCCTGCCGCACCGAGTTGGAGGCGATGACGTCGGTCTCCGACTGCAGGACGAACACCGGGACGCCGAGATCGGTGCGGATCCGGGCCGACAGCGGCCCGACGACGCCGTCGCCGATCGGGGCCGCCAGCGCCGCCCGGCCGTGGATCATCAAGCCGTCGTAGACGTCGCGCACCGGCTGGATCGCGTTGGCGTACGTGGTCAGCCGCAGCGCGGACTGCGAGTGCCCGGTGGCCAGCACGACGGCGGGCGCCCGGCCGCCCAGCAGCTGCGGGTTCGCCCGGACCGCCTGCGCGGCCTGCGAAAACACGTCGTACGAGAGCGCGTCGCCGCTGAGGTTCACCGCGCCGTACCGCGCCGGGTCGAGGCTCTTCAGCTTGTCGGCCCCGGCCTTCTGCGTCGTCACGCCGACGTAGGCGTAGCCCTCCCGGACGAAGTGTTCGTACGACTGCGAGAAGTCCACCGGGATGTCGACGCCGAAGCTGACGTTGAGCCACTCGACGACGACCGTGCCGTTGAACCGGGCCGCGTCGCGCGGCCGCACGACGACCAGCCGGGTGGTGTAGGGGTTGCCGGTGGTGTCGACGCGCGTGGCCCAGCGGCCGTCGTCGGTCCACAGGCCCACCTGGGCGTACGTGTCGGCCTGGCCGGACAGCAGGTACTCCTCCTCGACGTACCCGCGGGAGGCCAGGTCGAGGACGCCTTGGGCGCCGCTGACCGGCCAGCCCTTCCCGGCGTTCGCGGGGATCGGCGTCACGGTGGGGGCCGGCGCGGCCTGGGCCGTTCCGGTGAACACGACGGCCGGCAGGAGCACGGCCAGCAAGAGACACAGGGCTCTGCGCATGGGGGGACACCCTCCTGATGGTGGACGGCGGCGCGAGCGGCCGGTACCGTCCACATCGGACACGGATGAACGGACGCGGTGGCCGTTCCCGGGACGGCCACCGCCCTTCGTCTCTACTCGCCACGCAGGGCCCAGGCAACGGCGTGCCGGTGGACCCGGCCGAAAGCACGCCGGGGTGCTCAGGGACCTGACAAAACCCGGGTCCCGGTCACTCACACGGAAGAAAACCGCCTTTATGGCCCGCAACCTTGCGCCGCGTCACTCGTTGCGCGACTATCGCGGGACGTTCTGCACGTGCAAGCGCACGGGCGAGGGGGTGTGGTGACCGAGGTGGCGCCGGCGGTGGCCGGGACGACGGACGTCCCGAGCGACGCGGTCTTGATCGAAGCGGTGCGCGGCGGCGACATCGCGGCGTACGGCGAGCTCTACGACCGGCACTTCGTCGCCGCCAAGCGGGTGGCCGCGGCGATCGCGGCCGACGCGGCGGAGCGCGACGACCTGGTCGCCGAGGGGTTCACCCGGGTACTGCGGATCCTGCGCTCCGGCGAGGGCCCGGACGAGGATTTCCGGCCGTACCTGCTGACGACCATCCGGAACACGATGATCAGCTGGCGACGGCGCGATTCCGCCGTCTCCCTGGTCGCCGAGGTCCCGGACGTCCTGCCGGGCACGGCGAGTGACGACAGCGTTGGCAACCGGATGCACGCCACCGTCGCCGCGGACGCGTTCGCTAGCCTCCCCGAACGGTGGCGGACCGTGCTGTGGCGCACCGAGATCGAGGGCGAGGCGCCCGCACGGATCGCCGAGGACCTCGGGATGACGCCGAACGGCGTCGCCGCGCTGGCCTACCGCGCCCGCGAGGGGCTGCGCCAGGCCTACCTGGACCAGCACGTCCCCGCCGCCGGGCGGCGCAACTGCCGGATCGTCTCCGCCCAGCTGGCCCGCTGGGTGCGCGACGGGATCTCCGACCACAAGGCGCACCGGATCACCACCCACCTGGACCGCTGCGCGGACTGCCGTGAGCTGGCCTCCGGCCTCCGGCAGCTCAACGAGGAACTGCCCGCCGGCATCGCCCCGCTCATCCTCGGGGTCCCGATCGTCTCGCAGTGGCTGTCGACGACGGGGTCGCTCGCCTCTTCGGGCGCCGCCGCCGCGGGGGCCACCGGCACGAGCGCGTCCGCCCTGTCGTGGGCCACGGCGGTGAAGGTCGCCGCCGCGGGCGCGGCCCTGGTCACGACGGTGACCATCGGCGCGAGCACCTCCGCCGACGCGCCGTCGCCGCCCGGTGCGGAAGGCTCGACGACACAACCGGTCCAGACCGGTCCCGGCACGCGGGACCCGGCGGCTCCGGTGGGGCCCGCCGGGTCGTCCGGCGCGGAGCAACCGACCGCGTCGGGCCCGCAGCTCACGTCGGTCCCGGGTGCTCCGCCCGAGGGGACGGCCGCCGCCGGGGAGTCCGGGGCGTCCGGGGCCGCGCAGGGCCCCGGGACAGCCACGAAGGACAAGCAAGCGGCGAAGGAGTCGAAGCAAGCCGCGAAAGAGTCGAAGCAAGCGGCGAAGGAGTCGACGAAAGCCGCGAAAGAGTCGGAGAAGGCCGAGAAGACGAAGCAACCTGAGGGGTGACCCGGCCCCGGCGCGGGGCCGGGTCACCCGCTCAGCAGGGCTGCAGCAGCCAGCAGAGCCGGTAGTTCGCCTGGTACGTCGCCGAAGTCGGCGGCGCGACGATGTTCTGCGTCCGCGCCCCGCCGTGCGCCCAGCTGGTGAAGGCGTACTTCAGGTTGAGCGGCGGCAGGTTCTGCGGGCTGTTCGCGCTGATCGAGTTGGCGGACCCGACGATCACCGTCCGGGAGAACGGCGTGCGCTGCTGGGTCCCGCCTACGGTGAGCATCGCCTGGCTGGGGTTGGACGCGAAGTTCAGCGTCACCGTCTTCGGCTGCAGGTCGACCGTCTTCGTGCCGGTGCGGCCCGTCGAGTCCGTCGCGGTCAGCGTCAGCTGCAGGTACGACGGGTACTCGTGGTCCGGTGCGACGAACGACCCCGAAGCGACCCCCGTGAAGTCCTGGACGTTGTGGGTGTGGCAGGTGCCGTTGGCCGCGCAGTGCCGGATCGCGAGCCGCCAGGACAGCGCCGAGGGCGGCAGCTGGCCGTCCTGGGCGTCGATCGCCCGGCCGGCGAAGGACACGGTCTGCCCGACCGACCAGGTCAGCGCGGCGTCGGGCGCGTCGATGACCGGGACCGGGTCCAGCCCGGCCGGGGTCCCGATGGTCACCCGGACTGTCGTGGTCGCCGTCGCGCCGTGGGAGTCCGTGACCCGCAGGCCGGCGTCGACGGCCGCCGCGGTGGCGTAGGTCCAGGTGGGCCGCGGTGCCGCCGAATCGTCGTACGCGCCGTCGGCGTCGAGGTCCCAGGCGTAGGACAGCACGTCGCCGGCGTCCGGATCGGTGGAGCCGGTGCCGTCGAACTGGACGGTCAGCGGCGCCGGTCCGCCGGCGGGCGTCGCCGTGGCCACCGCGACCGGCGGCCGGTTGGTGCCGCCGGGGTAGCTCACGCGGCGGAGCTCGCCGCTGCCCAGCGCGACGTAGAACAGGTCGCCGCCCGGCCCGGTGAGGACCTGCACGGGTACGTTGACACCCGTCACGAACGGCACCAGGCTGCTCGGGCTGGGCTGACCGCCGACGGTCCGCATCGCCCAGATGCAGCCGCGCGAGGAGTCGGCGAAGAACAGCGCCCCGGCGTACTCGGCCGGGTAGTTGCTGCCCGATTCGAACGCGATCCCGCTGATCGAGGAACCGCCGGTGGGACACGGGTCGCTCGCCACGACCTTGGCGCTGTGGTTGTAGGCGTAGTACGGCGCGGTCTGGCCGCCGGCGGAGTACAGGGATTCGCAGCGGTCGAGGTTGGCGCCGTCGTAGCCGGCCTGCCGGGCGCTGCCTTCGAAGCAGGGCCAGCCGAAGTTCTCCGCCACGCCGCCGACGTCGGTGACGCGGTTGATCTCTTCCCAGGTGTTCCAGCCGACGTCCCCGGCCCACAGCTCGCCGGTCCCCGGCCGGAACCCGAACCGGAACTGGTTGCGCGAACCGTAGGCGATCACGCGCCGGGCGTTGGCGTCGGCGCTGCTCGCGAACGGGTTGCCGGGCAGGCCGGCGCCGGTGTCCGGGTCGATGCGCAGCAGGGCGCCGTTGAGCAGCACGGGCTGCCCGGCCGCGCGGCGCGGCGACTGCGAACGCAGCGCGCCCCCTTCGGCCGTGGGCGGGGCGAGGTTGGTCCCGGCGGGCGAAGGCGGGTCGGCGCACGGGTTCCCGACCTGGCCGTAGTCGGCGAAGTTGAAGCTGGCGCCGTCACCGCCGCCCGCGTACAGGGCGCCGTCCGGGCCGAAGGCCAGGGCGCCGACCGAATGGCTGGGGAACTGCTGGCACCAGCCGGTGACCAGCGGTTTCTCGCTGACCGCGGTGCCGGCCGAACCCATGGTCAGCTGGGAGACGCGGCCCGTCACGACGCAGCCCTGGTCGGTCGCGCCCGGCGGGGTCGGGCAGGTGTCGCCCCACTGCGGCGCGGTCCCGCCCGGCAGCGCGTCGAGCGTGTAGGAGACGTAGACGTAGGGCCGGGCCGGGAAGCCGGGGTCGACGGCCAGCCCGAGCAGGCCGCGGTCCCAGAAGTCCTGGGTCGGGGTGCGCAGGTCGGCGAACACGGTCGCCGTCGGGTCGGCGAGGGAGTCGAAGACCTTGACCAGGCCGCTCTTCTCGGCGACGAACACCCGCCCGTCGGGGGCGAACGCCGCGGCCGTCGGCGAGCTCAGGCCGCCGATCGCGACCGTGTCGGCGAACCCGGTGGGCACGGCGGCGGCGGGTGCGGCGGCGGCGACGGCCACGGCGAGGGCGCCGACGAGCGGCGCGACCACCCCCGCGGCCAGTGCGCGTCTTGATCTTCGCGGAACCATGAAGCGACGAGAACCCATCACGAACTCCTGGTGCGCCGGGGACCGGACAAGCGCGAACGCTGTCCCCTATGGCGCGAGAAGTCCGAAAGTTGTTACACCGCACCCAAAGATGCGCACGAACGGCCGATTCCCGTTGGGGGGAAATAACTTACGGGCGCTGGTTGATCCGGTCCCGCCGGGCGGCCATCCTGGACCGGATGTCCGTGAGCGAGGAGGCCGCCCGTGACCATGAACGCCTGGCGCGTCGTCCGCCCGGGGCCGATGGCTTCGGGCCCGCTCGAGTGGGCGCGGGTCCCGGTGCCGCGGCCCGGGGCGGGGGAGCTGCTGGTGCGGGTGCTGGTGTGCGGGGTGTGCCGGACGGACCTGCACGTCGCCGAGGGTGACCTGCCGGTCCACCGGCCGGGCGTGACGCCGGGGCACGAGGTGGTCGGCGAGGTCGTCGCGGCCGGCGGGGACGTCCCCGGGTTCGCGCCCGGGGACCGGGTGGGGATCGCCTGGCTGCGGGAGACGTGCGGGCGGTGCCGGTACTGCGTGCGCGGGCGGGAGAACCTGTGCCCGGAGTCGCGCTACACGGGCTGGGACGCCGACGGCGGGTACGCGGAGTTCGCGGTGGTCCCGGCCGCGTACGCACTGGCGTTGCCCGAGGGGTATTCCGACGACGAGCTGGCGCCGCTGTTGTGCGCCGGGCTGATCGGCTACCACGCCCTGGTGCGGGCGGAGCTGCCCGGCGGAGGACGGCTGGGGATCTACGGGTTCGGCGGGAGCGCGCACCTGACGGCCCAGGTGGCGATCGCCCGCGGCGCCACGGTGCACGTCATGACCCGCAGCGCCGAAGCCCGCGAGCTGGCACTGGCCCTGGGCGCGGCCTCGGCCGGGGAGGCCACCGAGCCGCCACCCGAACCCCTGGACTCGGCGATCCTCTTCGCGCCCGTGGGCGAGCTGGTGCCGCCGGCGCTGGAGGCGCTCGACCGCGGCGGGACGCTGGCCATCGCGGGCATCCACCTGTCCGACGTGCCGCAGCTGAACTACCAGCGGCACCTGTTCCAGGAGCGCCAGGTGCGCAGTGTCACGGCGAACACGCGGGCCGGGGCACGCGAGTTCCTCTCGTTCGCCGGCGGGCACCGGTTGAGCGTGAGCACGATGCCCTACGCGTTGGACGCGGCTGACCGGGCGTTGGCGGATCTGGCTGGGGACCGCGTGAACGGCGCGGCGGTGCTGCGGGCGGGCTGAGGGGCTACCGCCGGGCGGCGCTGTGCGGCCACTCCGTGCGTGAGCCTGCGCCTTGGCGCGGCTGACCGGGCGTTGGCGGATCGCCGCGGATGGCGTGAACGGCGCGGCGGTGCTGCGGGCGGGCTGACGAGCTACCGCCCGGCGGGGCGGTCCCGCCACTCGGCCAGCAGCGCGCGCTCGGCGCCGGTCAGTTTCGGGGCCAAGCCGGCGAAGTCCGTCGTGCCGTCCGCGGGAACCGCTTCCGCGTCCGTGAGGATCTCGCGCAGCACCGCTTCCCGCAGCGCGTCGGCGAGGCCGGGGTCGCGGTCCTCCGGCGGGCTCGCCAGCAGCGTGAGCACCGCGCCGGTGCCGGCGGCGTGCACCAGTTCGACGGCCCGCCGTTCGGGGACGCGGAGCTGGCCGGTCTCGGCGATGCGGTGCACCCGGGCGCGCAGGACCGCCAACCCGGCTTCCGCCGCCGGTGAGCTCCGGCCGGGCGTGACCAGGAGGCCGAACAGCGCCGGGTTGGCGAGGCCGAAGGCGAGGTGCGCGTCCCAGCCCATCCGGAGATCCGCGACCGGGTCGCCGGTGCCCCGGTCGAGGGCCTTCCCGGTGACGTAGCCGGTGAAGACGTGCTCGGCGACGGCGTCGAGCAGCGCGTCCTTGTCCTCGAAGAACCGGTAGATCGCCGGCGCCTGCACGTCGGCCGCCTGGGCGACCGCGCGGATCGTGACCGCGGCCGCACCCTGCTCGGCGAGGAGCCGCGCCGCCGTCTCGACGATGTTCGCCCGCGTCTCGGTCCGGCTCTTCATGGTTTCGATGATAACGCACACTTGCTATCGATGGTGTTAACGTGGTTATTATCGACGTTAGACAACCGAAAGGGTGCACCATGATCGTCATCACGGGGGGAACCGGCCGGCTCGGCTCCCAGATCGTCGACCAGCTGCTGCGGCGGGTTCCGGCCGGCGAGGTCGGGGTCAGCGTCCGGGATCCCGGCCGCGCGGCCGCGCTCGCCGCCCGCGGGGTGCGCGTGCGGCGGGGCGACTTCGCCGACCCGCGCTCCCTCGCTGAGGCGTTCGAAGGGGCGACGCAGGTGCTCGTCGTCTCGACGGACGAGACGGGGGAGGTGGCGATTTCCCGCCACGCCGCCGCGATCGAAGCCGCGCGGGAGGCGGGCGCGAAGCGCGTTCTCTACACCAGTCACCAGGCCGCCGCCGAGGACTCCCTCTTCGCGCCCATGCCCGACCACGCCGCGACCGAGCGCCGGCTGGCGGCGACGGGGTCGCCGTTCACCGCGCTGCGCAACGGTTTCTACGCCAGTACGGTCCCGCTCCTGCTGGGGCAGGCCCTGCGGACCGGGGAGCTGGTGGCGCCGGCCGACGGGCCCGTGTCGTGGACGGCGCACGCCGACCTCGCCGAAGCGGCGGCGGTGATCCTCGCCGACGAGGGCCGGTTCGACGGGCCGACCCCGCCGCTGACCGCGCCCGTCGCACTCGACCTCGACGACGTCGCCCGGCTGCTCACCGACCTCGCCGGACGCCCCGTCCGGCGCGTCGTCGCCGACGACGACGAGTGGGTGGCCACCCTGACCGGGCACGGCGTGCCCGCCGACCGGGCCGGCCTGCTGCTCGGCATGTTCCACGCCGCCCGGCGCGGCGAGTTCGCCGCCGCCGGGCCGGAGCTCGAACTCCTCCTGGGACGTCCGGCCACGCCGCTCCGGACGGTCCTCGCGGAAGCGGTCGATGATCACTATGAACGCGGTGTATAAACCCCGTGTACAGTCACCCGCATGTCGATCGGACTCACCCTGCTCGGGCTGCTGGAGAACGGACCCCGGCACGGATACGACCTGAAACGCGCCTATGACGACCGGTTCGGGCACGACCGCCGCGTCCACTACGGCCAGGTCTATTCGACCCTGGCCCGGCTCCTGAAGCAGGGCCTCGTCGAGGCCGACGGCGTCGAGGTGGACGGCGGCCCCGAGCGGAAGCGCTACGCGATCACCGACGCCGGGGTCGCCGACGTCGGCAGCTGGCTGGCGACCCCGGAGAAGCCCGACGCCTACCTGCACAACACGCTCTACACGAAGGTGGTGCTCGCCCTGCTGTCCGGCCGGGCCGCTGCCGAGGTCCTCGACGTCCAGCGGGCGGCCCACCTGGACGCCATGCGCGAGCTGACCCGCCGCAAGACCGCGGGCGACCTCGTCGACCAGCTGATCTGCGACCACGCGCTGTTCCACCTGGATGCCGATCTCCGGTGGCTCGAGCTGACCGCGGCCCGGCTGGACCAGCTGGCGAAGGAGATCTCGTGACCGCCCCGGAGGTACTTCTGGAGGCGGCGCAGGTCCGGAAGGCGTACGGGCCGACGGAGGCGCTGGAGTGCGCGAGCCTCGGGGTGCGCGCGGGCGAGATCGTGGCGCTGATGGGGCCGTCCGGGGCGGGCAAGTCGACCCTGCTGCACTGCCTGGCCGGGATCGTCCGGCCCGACGCCGGCACGGTCCGCTACGGGTCCGCGGACCTCGCCGCCCTGTCCGACCGCGCGCGGTCGGCCCTGCGCCGCACCGACTTCGGGTTCGTCTTCCAGTTCGGCCGGCTGGTCCCGGAGCTGACCTGCCTGGAGAACGTGGCGTTGCCGCTGCGGCTGAACGGGGAGCGCGGGCGGGCGGCGGCGCAGCGGGCCCGGCGGATGCTGGCGGAGCTCGACCTCGACGACGTGGCGGGCAAGCGGCCGGGGGAGGTGTCCGGCGGGCAGGGGCAGCGGGTGGCGGTGGCCCGCGCGCTGGTGACCCGCCCGCGCGTCGTCTTCGCCGACGAGCCGACGGGTGCCCTGGACTCGCTCAACGGCGAGCAGGTGATGCGGCTGCTGACCACCGCGGCCCGCGAGCGGGACACGGCGGTGGTGCTGGTGACGCACGAAGCGCGGGTGGCGGCGTACTCCGACCGCGAAGTCGTCGTGCGTGACGGCCGGACGCGCGAGGTGGCCCGGTGATCCGGCGGTGGACGGCCGACTTCGCGTTGGGCGTGCGCCTCGCGCTCGGCGGGGGCGGGGCGCGGACGGCGCTGGTCCGGCTCGGCCTCACCGCGGCCGGAGTCGGGCTCGGCGTCGTCGTCCTGCTCACCGCCACGTCGCTGCCGCACATCCTCGACGCCCGCGACAACCGGGCCGCCGCGCGCACGCCCGTCGCCGGGGCCGTAGCGGGGGTGGACCCGGTGTCCGTCGTCCGGCGGGAAGGCGAGTTCCGCGGCCGCGGGCTGCAGGGCTACCTGGTGCAGCCCACCGGCCCGCGGCTGCCGGCCGCGCCGGGCGTCGACCGGCTGCCGGGACCGGGCGAAGGGGTGCTGTCCCCGGCCCTCGCCGCGCTCCTGCGGTCGCCGGAGGGGGAGCAGCTGCGCCCGCGGTTCCCGCAGCGGGTGATCGGCACCATCGGCGAGGCCGGGCTGACCGGACCGAACGAGCTCTTCTTCTACCTCGGCTCCGGTTCCGTCGCCGGGCAGCCGGAAGCGGCCGCGGTGAGCGGGTTCGGCGGCGCGCCCGCCCGGCGCGCCCTCGACCCGCTCGAGCTGCTGCTGGTCGTGGTCGGGGCGACGACCTGCCTCGTCCCCGTGTTCGTCTTCATCGTCACCAGCACCCGGCTCGCCGCGGCGTCCCGTGACCGGCGGCTCGCCGCGTTGCGGCTGGTCGGCGCGGACCGCGGCCAGGTGCGCCGGATCGCCGCCGGTGAGGCCGTGCTCGGCTCCTCCGCCGGGGTCGTGCTGGGCGTGGCGCTGTTCCTGCTCGTGCGCGTGCTCGTCCCGCGGATCACCGTGTCGGCCGTCCGCGGCGGCATCTTCGGCACCGACGTCGTGCCCGACTGGCGCCTCGGCGTCCCGGCGTTGCTGGCGCTGCCGCTGCTGGCGTGCGCGGCGGCCTTCTTCGCGCTGCGGCGGGTCGTCATCGAGCCGCTCGGGGTCGTGCGGCGCGGGACGCCGGCGCGGCGGAAGCTGTGGTGGCGCCTGCTGCCCGCGGTCGCCGGCGGGGCGTTGCTGATCAGCCGGCCGGGCGCCGAAGACGGCCAGGAGCCCGCCGTGGTCGCCGGCGTGGTGCTCGTGCTCGCGGCCGTTCCGGTGGTGCTGCCGTGGCTGGTCGAGCGCGTCGCGGGTGTCCTCCGTGGCGGCTCGCCCGCGTGGCTGCTCGCCGTCCGCCGGCTCCAGCTGGACAGCGCGACGGCGGCGCGCCTGGTCAGCGGGATCGCCGTGGTGCTGGCCGGATCCATTGCGCTGCAGGGCGTTTACGCCCGCGCCGAGAGCGAACAGCCGCCGGCGCGGGATGCGCGGGTGCTGGCGACCTTCGTCGCCACGAGCCTCGCGGACACCCAGGCGTTCACCGCCGCCCTCCGCGCGCTGCCCGGGGTGGGCGACGTGCCGGTGCGCACCCTCGGCCGCCTGGAGAACGCGGCGGGGGAGCAGACCCAGGTCGTCTTCGGGAGCTGCGGCGAGCTGCGCTCACGCGCCGCGCTGGCGGACTGCCGCGACGGCGACGTGTACGCGGCGGGTACCCCGGAGCCCGGCACCTACCGGCCCGCGCCGGGTGACCGGGTCTGGTTCGGCGGCGCGCGGCGCGCCGACCCGGCGCTCCCTCCACAGTGGACGATCCCGGCGACCGGCTTCCACCGGGTGCCCCGGGCGCAGGACGCGCCGTCGTCGCTGCTCGTCACCCCGGCGGCACTGGCCACGGCCACGAGCGTCGGGCTGGCTTCGGCCACGACGATCCCCGCCGCCACGCCGGACCTGGTGGAGCGGGTCCGGAACCTGGTGGGCTGGAACGGCACCGTCTACTCGCTGGGGACGGAACGCGACGGCACCTACTCGCTGATCACCCGGGTGCTGTCGGTGGGCTCGATCCTGGTCCTGCTCTTCGCCGCGGGCAGCCTGCTGATCGCGGCGTGGGAGCAGCTGCGCGAACGGCGGCGCAGCCTGGCCACGCTCGTGGCGAACGGCGTCGGCCGCGGCGTGCTCGCCCGGTCCCTGCTGTGGCAGCTGGCGATCCCGGTGGCGGTGGCGGTGGTCGTCGCCGTGCTCGCCGGCCTCGGCCTCGACTGGCTGCTGCTCACCCTGGTGGTGCACCGCCCGATGGTGGTCGACGTCCCGGCGATCGCGCTCCTGGCGGCGACCGCGGCGGCCGCGGTGCTGGTCGTCACGGCGGCGACGCTGCCGGCGCTCTGGCGGACGGCGAGCCTGGAGCACCTGCGGGAGGAGTGACCCGCGGCGGCTTCAGGACAGCCGGTCGAGCAGGGCGGGCAGCGCGCGGACGTCGTCGACGACGTGGTCCGGCTCCGGGGCGCCGTGGGCCAGGTCCTCCTCGCGGAACTTGCCCGTGCGCACCAGCACCCCGGTGATCCCGAGCGCCTGGGCGCCGCGCACGTCGGCGTCGATGTCGTCGCCGACCAGCACAGCGTCCTCGCGGGCCACGCCGAGGTCGCCCAGCGCGGCGTCGAACAGCGGGGCCGACGGTTTCCCGATCACCGTCGCCTCGGTGCCGGTCGCCGCTTCCAGGCCGGTCAGGAACGCGCCCATGTCCAGGGCCGGGCCCTCGGCCGTCTGGTAGCGCGTGTTGCGGTGCAGGGCCAGCAGCGGCGCGCCGGCCAGCACCAGCCGGAACGCGTGGTCGAACTGCTCGTAGCCGGTGGCGGGCCCGGCCCCGCCGAGCAGGACGACGTCGGCGTCGCCGGTGACGACGGCCACGCCCTCCAGGTCCGCGCGGAGGTCGCCGTCGTTGACCACGAGCACCCGCGCCCCCGCGTGGTGCTCCGCGAGGTGGCGGGCGGCGGCGGAGACCGCGGTGTGGACCGCGCCGGCGCCGACGTCCATCCCGGCGTCCGCGAGCAGCCGCGCGATCTCGCGGCGCGTCCGCGACGACGTGTTCGTGACGAGCCGGAACGGAACCTCCCGGCGGCGCAGCTCGGCGACGACGTCCGCGGCGCCGGGCAGCGGCTCCCAGGAAACGGTGAGGACGCCGTCGATGTCGAGCAGTACCGCGCGCACGGCCATGGTGCCGACGGTACCGCGTGACCGCCCCGGTGCTCTCCGTGCTGTGTTGACACGGCCGCTCGGCGGGTGTCAGTATCGGGATTAATCCGATTGGAAACGTTTCCAATTACTCCTCCCGGACCTGGAAACGTTTCCAACCCCATACCCGAGGTAGAAGCGACGATGACGTCAACACGCGCCACGCTGCTCCAGGTGGCCGAGCGCGCCGGGGTCTCCCTGGCCTCGACCTCCCGCGCGCTGCACGGGACCGGGGCGAGCAAGGCGATGGTCGAGCGGGTCCGCGCCGCGGCCGCCGAGCTCGGCTACAGCGCGGACGCGATCGGGCGGTCGCTGCGGCTGAAGAAGACCTTCCAGGTCGCCTTCGCGGTCGCGGACATCGGCAACCCCGTCTACGTCGAGATGATGCGGGCCATCCACGAAGTCCTGGAGCCGCACGGCTACCGGGTCGTCGTGATGACCACCGGCGACACGGCCACGTCGACGACCGAGCTGGTGCGCAGCCTCAACAGCGGGTTCGTCGACGGCATGATCGTCAGCCCGCTGCGCACCGACGACCGGCTGATCCGGGAGATCCAGCAAGCGCCCGTCCCGGTTGTCGTGATCGGGCGGGCGATGGACGACCGGGGCATCAGCTCGGTCTCCACCGACTCGGCCGGCGGGATCGGCGAGGCGGTCCGCCACCTGCACGCGATCGGCCGCCGCCGCGTCGGCTTCCTCAACGGCCCGCTCGACACCACGCCGGGTGCCTCGCGCCAGCGCGGGTTCGACGCCGCCGCCGGAGCGGTCGCCTTCGACCGCGTCGACCAGGAGGTCGCCGCCGACTTCACGGTGACCGCCGGGCTCGACGCCGCCCGGACCCTGCTGGCCCGGGAAAGCCTGGACGCGCTCGTCGCGGCGAACGACCTGCTCGCGATCGGGGCCATCCGCGCGGTCCGCGAACTCGGGCTGTCCGTGCCGGAGGACGTCGCCGTCACCGGCATGGACGACACGGAGCTCGGCCGCGTCTTCCAGCCCAGCCTCACCAGCGTGTCCCTCGGTTCGACCGAACGCGGCCGCGCGGCCGCGCGGATCATGCTCCGGCTCACCGACGACCCGGACCACGAAGCCCAGCAGGTCGCCGTCGGCCCGGAGCTGCGGGTGCGCGAGTCGACCGGGGGTGCGCGATGACCGCGACCTTGACCCGCCCGCCGTCGGCGAAGCCGCGCCGGACGCCCGCGCTGGCCCGCACCCGGCGGCGCGAGGCGATCGCGCTGGTGCTGCCGTCGCTGATCCCGATCCTCGTGCTCAGCGTCGCGCCGCTCGTCGTCGGGATCTTCCTGGCGTTCACCGACGCCCGCCTGGTGCGCCATCCGGACTACGCCTTCGCCGGGGTCGACAACTTCACGAAGCTCGTCGGCAACGACCTGTTCTGGGACTCGCTGCGGATCGGGATGATCTGGACCGTCGGCGTCACGCTGCTGCAACTGGCCGCCGCGATGGGCCTGGCGCTGCTGCTGAACTCCGGGCTGCGGCTGCAGGGCCTGACGCGGGTGCTCGCGCTCGTGCCGTGGGCGATGCCGCCGGTCGTCGTCGCGATCATGTGGCAGATGATCTACTCGGCCAACGGCGGCCCGCTCAACGCCTTCCTCGGCAGCGTCGGGCTGCCCGACGACGTCAACTGGCTCGGCGACTTCTCGACCGCGCTGCCCGCCGTGATCGTCGTCGGCGTCTGGGTCGGCATGCCGCAGACGACCGTGACGCTCCTGGCCGGCCTGCAGCAGATCCCGGCCGAGCTGCACGAGGCCGCGTCGGTGGACGGCGCGGGCGCGTGGCGGCGGTTCACCGCCGTGACGTGGCCGAGCCTGCGGCCGATCGTCACGTCGATCACGTCGCTCAACTTCATCTGGAACTTCAACTCGTTCTCGCTGGTCTACGTGCTCACCGCGGGGGGACCGGGCGGCAAGACGATGGTCCCGGTGCTGTTCATCTACCTCGAAGCCTTCAAGAACCGCGAGATCGGCTACGCCGCCGCGATGGGGCTCGTGCTCGTCGTCGTGGTCGTGCTCATCCTCGCCGTGTACCTGCGGTCGCAGTTCCGCGACGACCGCGCCGTGAAGGGGCGCTGATGCGAACTCTGGTACGCCCGGCCCAGTACGTGGCCCTCGCGCTGTACATCCTGTTCCTCGGTTTCCCGTTGCTGTGGCTGATCTCCGCGTCGGTGAAGTCGTCGGGCGAGCTCAACTCGCTGACGGTGAGCCTGCTGCCGAGCGAATGGCACTGGGACAACTACACGGAAGCGCTGCGGAAGCAGGGCCTGCTCCGGTCCGCCGGCAACAGCCTCGTGGTGGCGCTGGCCTCCACCGCGCTGTCGGTCGTCATCGCCGTGCCCGCGTCCTACGTGCTGGCCCGGCTGAAGGGCAAGGTGCGGGCGGCCGGCGTCGGCTGGATCCTGGTCAGCCAGGTGTTCCCGGTGGTGCTGATCATCCTGCCGCTGTTCCTCATCCTGCGGACCCTCGGCCTGGCCGACAACCTCGCCGGCCTGACGCTGGTGCACACGACGTACATGCTGCCGTTCGCGCTGTGGATGCTGCAGGGCTACGTCGCCGCGATCCCGGTGGAGCTCGAGGAGGCCGGGGCGATGGACGGCGCGAGCCGGCTGACCGTGCTGCGCACGATCGTGTTCCCGCTGCTCGCCCCCGGCGTCGTCGCGACCGCGATGTTCAGCTTCGTCTCGTCGTGGAACGAATTCTTCTTCGCGCTGGTGCTGCTGCAGTCGCCGGAGAACTACACCCTGCCCATCACGCTCAACATGTTCGTCGGCGGGGAGGGCAAGGTCGCCCTCGGCCCGCTCGCCGCGGGCGCCGTGCTCGCCGCCATCCCCAGCATCGTCTTCTTCAGCATCCTGCGGAGAAAGCTCACCAGCGGCCTGATGGCCGGGGCGGTGAAGGGATGACTTTCCTTACCCCACCAGAGAATGTTCGAAAGGTCGGTCGATGAAGACACGACGCATGATTGCCGCCTCCTTCCTGACGGCCGCCGGCCTCCTGCTCACCGCGTGCGGTGGCGGCAGCGGGGACAGCGGCGACGGGCCGGTCACCCTCTCCTTCCAGTCCCTGTCCGACCAGCCCGCCGCGATCGCGGCGACGCAGAAGATCGTCGGCGACTGGAACAAGGCGCACCCGGACGTGCAGGTCAAGATCGTGCAGGCGGGCTGGGACGGCGTCTACGACAAGCTGATCACCCAGTTCAACGCCGGTTCCGCGCCGGACGTCGTGCACTACGAGGCGGCCGGCATCGCGCCGTTCGCCGCCGACGGCTACCTCGCGGACCTGACGCAGTACCTGCCGGAGCAGAAGCGCGCCGACATCCCGAAGGGCGTGCTGGACTCGGTGACCGTCGACGGCAAGGTGATCGCCGTCCCGACCGAGCTGCAGTCCTATGTGGTCTTCGCGAACAAGACCCAGCTGCAGCAGGCCGGCGTCACGATCCCGACCGGCGCCACGATGAGCTGGGACCAGCTGCGCGAGATCGCCAAGGCGACCACGAAGGACGGCAGGTTCGGCCTCGGCTGGGGCCTGTCGAGCCCGACGGCGGCGTTCGTCGCCCTCGCACCCGGGTTCGGCGGGAAGTACTTCCAGGGCAGCGGGAACAACGCGACGCTGTCGGTCGGCCAGGGCGAGCAGGCGCTGCCGCAGCTGGTGGACGCGATGGCCCACCAGGACCACTCGATCCTGCCGGTCACACTGACGCAGTCCGGGACGAAGGCGCTCGCGCCGTTCTACGCCGGCCAGATCGCGATGACCGTCCAGGGTTCCTACCAGGCGGCCAACATCGCGAAGGACGCGCCGAAGGGCTTCGACTGGGTCGTGCTGCCGCCGCTGGCCGGCTCGGCCGGGCCCGCGCAGGCCGCCAACCCGCAGACCCTCTCGGTGAACAAGGACTCGAAGCACGTCAAGGAAGCCGCGGAGTTCGTCGACTTCTTCACCGGCACGGAGAACCTCGCCGCGATCAACGAGGCGGACGCGCTGATCCCGCCGACGACGTCGGCGCGGCAGGCGCTCACGACCAAGCTCGGCACGAAGAACGGCTGGAACGCGATCCTCGCCTCCGGTGAGTACCTGACGTCGGCGCCCTACCTGTTCGCCGGCAAGTACGCGCAGTGGAAGGACACCGTCGCGACCCCGGCGTACCAGCAGTTCCTCGCGCAGAAGATCGACGCGGCGGGGCTTGCGAAGCAGCTCGAAGACGGCTGGAAGAGCGTCAGCAAGTGAACGGAGCAGATTCTTGACCTGGCTGGAAGACCGGGCCGTCGCGGTGATCACCGGTGCGGCCGTCGGGGACGCCCTCGGCGGCGCCACCGAAGGGTGGACGCCCGAGCAGATCGAACAGCGGCACGGCGGCCGGGTGACCGGCGTCGTCGGGCCGTGGTACCCCGACTGGCGGACCGCCCGCCCGATCGCCCCGTACCACAAGGGCGACGGGCACGTCACCGACGACACCCTCATGACGCGGGCGCTCGTCGAGGTGTACGCGAAACGCCGCGCGCACCTCGACGCGTACGCGATGGCCGAGGACCTGGTGCCGCTCATGATCGGTGAGCCGCGCTGGGTGCCGGAGCTGGAGTCGACCGCGTTGCTGCTGCAGCGGGTCTTCCTCGCCGAGAAGTGGATCGTCGCGAGACTCCACTACGGACACGTCGACCCGCGCGAAGCGGGCGTGGGCAACGTGGTCAACTGCGGCGCGGCGATGTACGTCGCCCCGGTCGGGGTGGTGAACGCGGGTGACCCGCGGGCGGCCTACGCCGAGGCGATCGACCTCACCGGCGCGCACCAGTCGAGCTACGGCCGCGAGGCGGCGGGCGTGCTGGCCGCGATGGTGGCGGCCGCCGTCGCGCCGGGCGCCTCGCTCGACGACGTCGTGGCGGCTGCTCTCGCGGTGGCCCACGACGGGACCGTGGCGGCGCTGCGGGCCGTCGTGGACGAGTTCGGTGGCCGGTCCGTCCCCCGGCCACCGACGACGAAGAGCGGGCGCTCGCCGCGCTCGTCCGGGAGACCGTCGCGCCGTTCGACTCGGTCGGGCCGCACTACCGGGAGATGTCGATGGACGCGCGGCGCCCGTCGCGGACGAAGTCCATCGAGGAGCTGCCCGCCGCGCTGGCGTTCGTCCTCGCGCACCGGGGCGACTTCCGGGGCGCCGTGCTGGCGGCCGTCAACTACGGCCGGGACGCCGACTCGATCGCCGTCATGGCGGCGGCGATCTGCGCCGGGCTCGGCGGAACCGCCGTCGTGCCGAAGGACTGGGTCGACGAGATCGGCGAGGCCAGCCGGATGGACCTGCGGGAGACCGGGCAGCTGCTGGCTTCGGCGGCCGCCGACATCCTCCGCGCGGACCGGGAGCGGGCGCTGGCCCGGGTCGCCTTCCTCGAGGAGACGGCGTGAGGCTGACCTGGGCCCAGCCCGAGGACCTGCTCCCGCACGAGCTGGTGCAGTCCGCGGCGGAGGGCAAGGACGTCACCGCGGTGCGGGCGCGGTGGATCGAGGCGGGCGGCGACCCCGTCCCCGCCGTGAGCGGCGCCGGCCCCGGGGCACCGTCGCTGCGCGCGCTGGCCCGGGAGCTGCTGGACGAGCTCGAGGCGCCGGTCGCCGAGCCTTCCTGGGACGAGCTGGCCTTGCCTCCGGCGCCTGCGCTGCCTCGGGGCTCCCGCGGCCGTGAGCCGGCCGCGTGGACCGGCCGCGCGGCCGGGTGCCTGCTCGGCAAGCCCGTGGAGAAGATCCCGCGGGAGGGCATCGAGGAGATCCTGCGGGCGACCGGCCGCTGGCCGCTCGCCGGGTGGTTCACCGCGGCAGGGCTGCCGGACGACGTCGCCGGGCGGTGGCCGTGGAACCGTCGTTCGGCGCCGACCTCGCTGGAGGAGAACATCGACGGGATGCCCGAGGACGACGACCTCAACTACCCGATGCTGGCCCTCGAGCTGCTGGAGGCGCACGGCCGGGAGTTCACCACCGAGGACGTCGCGCAGCTGTGGCTGGACAACCTCCCGGCGGGCCGCGTGTTCACCGCGGAGCGCGCGGCCTACCGCAACCTCCTCGACGCGCGGCCCGTGCCCGAGACGGCGACGTACCGGAACCCGTTCCGCGAGTGGATCGGCGCGCTCATCCGCACCGACGTGTTCGGCTGGGTGTCGCCGGGTGACGTCCGCGGTGCCGCGCGGCTGGCGTGGACGGACGCCCGGCTCAGCCACACGCGCAACGGTGTGTACGGCGCGATGTGGGCGGCCGCGCTCGCTTCGGCGGCGATGGTGTGCGACACGGTGGAGGACGTTCTCGACGCCGCGGAGACGGTGGTCCCGCCTGGTTGTGCCCTGCAGTCGGCGATCCGGCTCGGCCGGGACGCGGCTTCGGCGGGAGATGTCCGAAGCGGACTCGACCGGCTGCACGCGGCGTACGGGCACCTGCATTGGGTGCACGTGCTCAACAACGCGGCGGTGATCGCGTACGCCCTCGCCGCGGGCGGCGGGGAGTTCGGGCCGAGCATCTCGATCGCCGTCACCGCGGGCTGGGACACCGACTCCGCGGCCGCGACGGTCGGGGGCGTGGTGGGCGCGGTGAGCGGGGTCGGCGAGTACTGGAGCAAACCCTTGGACGGCCGGATCGCGACCTCGCTGCCGGGCGGCGAGCGGCGGATGACCGACCTCGCGGCGCGCACGGCGGCACTGGCGGAGGCCGGGCGATGACCGGCCCCTCGGCGTCCGGCGTCCGCGCCACCGGGCGGGTGGTCGTCGTCGGTTCGGCGAACGTCGACCTGGCCGTGGACGTGCCCCGGCCGCCGAAGGCGGGCGAAACCGTCCTCGGTGGACGGTTGCGCCGCAGTCCCGGCGGCAAGGGCGCCAACCAGGCCGTCGCGGCCGCGTGGGCCGGGGAAGCGGAAACGACGTTCGTCGGCGCCCTCGGCGAGGACGAGGCCGCCGACCTGCTCCTCGTCTCGCTCGGCGGCGCCGGCGTCCGCACCGACCTCGTCGAGCGGGCCGACGCGCCCACCGGCACCGCGTTCGTCACCGTCTCCCCGGACGGCGAGAACGCGATCGTCGTCGCGCCCGGCGCCAACGAGCACGTCCGGATCGGTGCCGCGCAGGCCGGGCGCATCGCCGAAGCCGACGTCGTGCTGGCCCAGCTGGAAATCCCGCTCGACGTCGTGGCGGCCGCCGCCGCGGCCCGCCGGCCGGGTGCGCTGGTGATCCTCAACGCGGCGCCGTCGCGGGAGCTGCCGGACTCGCTGTGGGACGTCGTGGACGTGCTCGTCGTGAACGAGCACGAGGCCGCCGACCTCGCGGGCGAGCCCGAAAAACTGCTCAAGCGGGTGCCCGCGGTCGTCGTCACCCTCGGCGGCGAAGGCTGCGTGGTGCTCCGCCGGGACCACGAACCGGTGCGCGTCACCGGGTTCAGCGTGGACGTGGTGGACACGACCGGGGCCGGCGACACGTTCTGCGGGGTGCTCGCGGCCGCGCTGGCCCGGGGCCTCGATCTCGCCGGAGCCGCCCGGCTCGCGGCCGCCGCCGGCGCGCTGGCGGTGACGCGCCCCGGCGCGCAGGCCGCCGTCCCCGCCGCCGACGAGGTCGCCGCGCTCGGAGGGAAGACCCGATGACCTACGCGTTCGACCCGCTCGTCCCGCGGCCGATCGACCGGCCCACCGAGGTGCGCGGCCCCCTGACCGGCCTGGACGAGGCGAAGATCTTCGCCGCGCCCGCCGACCCGGCCGACCGGCCCGCGTGGCGCGCGAGACTCCGCGAATGGCGTGAAGACGCCCGAAGCCGGCACGGCTACACGGGTGCCGCCTACGAACGCCCGGGCGCGGCCTGGGCGGCGACCTGCCACACGGTCGCCCAGGTGTGGCTGTGGGACGAGCTGCTCTACTCCTTCGACGAGCACCGCTTCACGCCCGAGCGGTTCCTCGCCGACGCGCGCCACCGCTTCGGCGGCCTCGACGCCGTCGTGCTGTGGCACGCCTACCCGGTGATCGGCCTGGACGACCGCAACCAGTGGGACTTCTACCGCGACGTCCCCGGGCTGACCGGCCTCGTCGAGCACCTGCACGAAGCCGGGCTGCACGTCTTCGTCGACTACAACCCCTGGGACGTCGGCACCCGCCGCGGCGGCGACGACCTCACCGAGCTGGCGGCACTGGTCGCCGACCTGAAGGCGGACGGCGTCTTCCTGGACACCCTCAAGAAGGCCGAGCCGGACTTCGTCGACCGCCTCGAAGCCGCCCGGCCCGGCATCGTGCTCGAAGGCGAGTCGAAGCTGCCGGTCGAGCGGATCGAGGACCACGCGGCGTCGTGGGCCCAGTTCTTCGCCGACTCGCCCGTCCCGGGTGTCCTGCGCGCCCACTGGTACGAGCGGCGGCACATGCAGCACCACGTCCGCCGCTGGCACCGCGACCACAGCGAGGAGCTGCAGTCGGCCTGGCTCAACGGCGTCGGCGTCATGGTGTGGGAAGTCGTCTTCGGCGTCTGGGTCGGCTGGTCGCGCCGCGACGCCGCCACCGTCCGCCGGATGGTCACGGTCCAGCGCGCGGCGGCGGACCTGCTGCTCGACGGCGCCTGGACCCCGCTCGCCGAGCTGCCACCCGAAGCGGAAGCCGCGGGCGTGTACGCGTCGAGCTGGGAACTCGACGGCCGGACCCTGTGGACCCTGGTCAACCGCGGGGACACCGACTACCACGGCCCGCTGCCCGGAACCGACCTCCTCGGCGGGGTACCGGCCCGGGGGATCGGCGCCGCGGTGCGGGGGTGGCTGCCGGACCTGCCCGCGCTGCCCCACGATCCGGACGCCCGGTTCCCGCACCGCCTCGCCACCCGGGTCGCTCCACAACGGACTTCCGGCGAACCCGAGGCGGACGCCGTCGTCGTCCCGGCCGGGCCGTACGTGCTCACGGTGCGGTACCGCGCCCGCGAGACCGGCATGTACCAGGGAGCGCCCTACGTGGACGAATGGAAGCCGCTGCCGCCGCGCCTGCACGACGCCCGCACGCTGCAGCGCGAGTGCGAGCTGGCCACGCCGGTCGCCGTCGCGGCCACCGAGGTGACGAACGCGCAGTTCGCCGAGTTCGTCGCCGCCACCGGTTACCGGCCCGCCTGCCCGCACCGGTTCCTCGCGCACCCGGGAGCGCCGGACGAGCCGGTGACCTACGTCGACCTCGACGACGCCCGCGCGTACTGCGCGTGGCGGGGCGGGCGCCTGCCCACCGAGGACGAATGGCAGCTGGCGGGGGAGAAGCTGCGCCGCGGCACCCCCGCCGTGTGGAACTGGACCGAAAGCGAACACTCCGACGGCCGGACCCGGTTCGTCATGCTCAAGGGCGGCAGCGATCACCGCGCCGAAGGCTCCGAGTGGTACGTCGAAGGCGGGGTCAAGGAGCCCGGATACACCGTGAAGCTCCTCCTGCCGGGGCTGGGACTCGCCCGCAGCGCGACGGTCGGTTTCCGGTGCGCCTGGGAGGTGACGGCGTGAGCGTCTCCCGCGATCCCGCCGCCGGCGCCCTCGCCGGGCTGCGCGTCGTCGACGCGTCCACGCTCTTCGCCGGCCCGATGGCCGCGATGCACCTGGGCGACATGGGCGCCGAGGTGATCAAGGTCGAGCACCCGCGCAAACCCGACCCCTCGCGCACCCACGGCGCCGCGAAGGACGGCGTCAACCTCTGGTGGAAGACGCTGGGGCGGAACAAGCGCACGGTCACGGCCGACCTCGGCAGCGAAGGCGGCCGCGAGGTGTTCCTCGCGCTGGCCACCACGGCGGACGTCGTGATCGAGAACTTCCGCCCCGGCACCCTCGAACGCTGGCGGCTCGGCTACGACGAACTGGCCGACTGGAACCCGCGGCTCGTGCTCGCCCGCGTCACCGGCTTCGGGCAGTTCGGGCCGTACCGGACCCGGCCGGGCTTCGGCACGCTCGCCGAGGCGATGAGCGGGTTCGCGGCCACGACGGGGGAGCCGGACGGCCCGCCGACGCTCCCGCCGTTCGGGCTCGCCGACGGCGTCGCGTCCCTGGCCACGGCGTACGCGATCATGGTCGCGCTCGCCGCGCGCGAGCGCACCGGGCGCGGGCAGGTCGTGGACACCGCGATCATCGAGCCGATGCTGGCCATGCTCGGCCCGCAGATCACGCGCTGGGACCAGCTGCGCACCGTGCAGCCGCGCACCGGAAACCGGTCGACCAACAACGCTCCGCGCAACACCTACCGGACCGCCGACGGCCAGTGGGTGGCCGTGTCCACTTCGGCCCAGTCCGTCGCGGAACGGGTGGTGCGGCTGGTCGGGCGGCCGGACCTGGCCGACGAGCCGTGGTTCGCCAGCGGCGCCGACCGGGCCCGCCACGCCGACGAGCTCGACGAAGCCGTCGGCAAGTGGATCGGGCAGCGCACCCGCGACGAGGTTGTCGCCGCGTTCGAAACGGCGCAGGCGGCCGTCGCGCCCGTCTACGACGCCGCCGACATCGTCGAGGACCCGCAGTTCCGCGCGCTCGGCACGATCCACGAGATCGAGGACGCCGAACTCGGGCCGATGCTCATGCAGGGCCCGCTGTTCCGGCTGTCGGGCCACGACGGCGTCATCGGCTTCACCGGACGGCCGCACGGCGCCGACACCGACGCCGTGCTGGAGGAGCTCGGGTTCTCGCCGGAGCGCGTGGCCGAACTGCGCGAGCGGGGTGCGGTGTGAGCCCGCCGCTGACGTTCCTCTACGCGCCCGCCGACCGGCCGGACCGGGTGCGCAAGGCCCTGGCGTCCGCGGCCGACGTCGTGCTCGTCGACCTCGAGGACGCGGTCGCCCCGGCGCGCAAGGACGAAGCCCGGGAGAACGTCCTGGAGCTGCTCGCGTCGCCGGCGCGTCCGGTGCAGGTGCGCGTCAACCACCCGAGCACCCCGTGGCACGACGCCGACGTCGCGGCGGTCGCGGGGCTGCCGCCGGCGGTGGGCGTGCGGCTGCCGAAGGCCGAGACGCCGGACGAGGTCCTGGCCGTGGCCCGGGTGCTGCCGGGCCGGGCGCTGCACCCGCTGATCGAGTCGGCGCTGGGGGTGGAGCGGGCGCTGGAGATCGCGACGGCGTCGACGGCGGTCGCGTCGATCGGGCTCGGCGAGGCCGACCTGCGCTCGGACCTCGGGGTGGCCGACGACGCCGGGCTGAGCTGGGCCCGCAGCCGTGTGGTCGTCGCGGCGCGGGCGGCGCGCCTCGCCCCGCCCGCGATGTCCGCGTACGCGAACGTCCGTGACCTCGACGGGCTGGCGGCGTCCTGCCGCGCGGGCCGCGCGCTCGGGTTCCGCGGCCGGACCGCGATCCACCCGGTCCAGCTCGAAACGATCAGGGCCGCGTTCCTGCCGACCCCGCAGGAGGTCTCGCGGGCGCGCGAAGTCCTCGCGCGGGTCGCCGGCGCGACCGCCGCCGGAGTCGGCGCGATCGCCCTGCCGGACGGGACCTTCCTCGACGTCGCCATGGTGGAACAGGCGCGGACCGTGCTTTCCCTCGCCGACTGATACAAGAGCCGTACAACCGCCGGTGTACGGAATTTGGACCGGGGTGTGGGGCAATGCCGTCATGCGAATTCCGAAGGTGCTCCTTCTCGCGCTGGCCGTGGTGGCCGGCGCGCTGACCCTGACCGGCACGGCGAGTGCCGCCTACAGCGATCCGCTGACGACGACGGCCAAGCAGGGCCTGGTGTGGCACGCCACGCCGGCCGCGGCGCTGACCGCGCTGGACAGCGCGTTGCCGAACGTCAGCCTCAACACCGTCGTCAACGACACCAGCTACGCGATGACCGGCTGCACGACCGCGGAGAAGGCCGCGCTGCCGAAGGCGCCGGTGGCCACGAAGTCGATGTGCTGGGACGCCGACCGCGCCGGGACGACGACGTGGAGCCCGCAGGGCATCACGACCTCCGGCGACGCCGACGACGACGGGATGTGGGGCGCGGACCGGATCATCCTGTCCGGCTGGCACGGCACCGACGCGCTCGGCCGCTACAACGACGCGCGGATCCAGGCGATCAACTACGACGACCCGGCGTCGCCGTCGTACCGGATGTTCTACCTGGCCGTGCCGAACAGCACCGGCAGCAGCTTCTCCGCGGCGCAGGCGCACATGGGCGGGATGGCCTGGTACGGCGACAAGATCTACGTGACGGCCGAAGGCAGCACGTCGACCGCGATCCGCGTGTTCAGCACCAAGCACATCCTGCAGCTGACCGACACGACGTCGAACGCGATCGGCAAGACCTCCGGCGGGTATGCCGCGTACACGTACAAGTACGCGATGATGCAGGTCGGCTACTACACCTACGCGGGCGGCACGTGCAGCATGGCGTCCGACACCGGCGTGCCGTGCTTCTCGTCGATGTCGCTGGACCGCAGCACCACCCCGGCGTCGATCGTGACGACGGAGTACTTCTCCGACCAGAGCCTCCACGGCCGCCTCTACCGCTACCCGATGGGCACGGACTACCTGCTGACCGGGACGGCGTCCGAGGCGTACCGCAGTTCCGTGGGCAACATGCAGGGCGTGCTGTCCCACAACGGCAAGTGGTACGTGGCCCACAGCTCGGCAACGATCAACGGCCAGCTCTGGGGCCAGACGACCACGGCAAGCACCTCGGCCACCTGCGGCACGACTACGGCCTGCTGGGCGGTCCACCCGGAGGCCCTGACGTACGACTGGTCGACGGGCCTGGTGTGGTCCCAGTCCGAGTGGTCGACGGCGGACTGCAAGGCGCAGGGCCAGACCTGCGGCCGCTCCGTGTTCGCGGTGCCGCTGACCTCGCTGAGCTGAGCTACCGGTCGAGCAGGGAGGCTCCGAGCGCCGTGATCAGGTACACGACCTGGCGCCCGGAGCGTTCCCGCTCGACCAGCCCGTTTTCCCGCAGGACGCCCAGGTGCTGGGACACGGCGCTGGGCGTGACGCCGAGCGCCCGGGCCAGGTCGGTCGTGGTCGCGGGGGAGCGGAGCGCTTCGAGGAGCCCCGCCCGGGCCCGGCCGAGGAGCCGGGTCGTGGCGGCCGGGGGTGGCCGGGTGCCCGCCGTCCACAGGGCGCCGCGGCCGCGGGCCGGGTAGCGGACCGTGGTCTGCGTGGAGGTGCTCTTCTTGATCAGCACGTACGGCGAGCCGAGCACGACGGGGATGAGGACCAGCCCGCCGGGGCCGCGGTGCACCACCTGGTCCGCCCGCCAGCGGTCGCCGGTCAGCAGGACCCGGCCGTCGCGCCAGCGCAGGTCCGGGTGCAGGCCGGTGAAGAGCCGGGCGCTGCCGCCCGCGGCGAGCAGGCGGGCGCGGTGCGCCACGTCGGCGTCGAGCACCGCCCGGATCCGCGGCCAGTGCGGCGCCACCAGCCGGTCGTGCGCCGCGCGCAGTTCGGCGGCGATCGCCTTCAGCCCGGCCGCCGGGCGGGCGGCGAGTTCGGCGGCGGTCCCGGTGAGCTCGCCGCCGAACACGCGGCCGAGGCTGGTCCGCACCTGGCGGGCGGTCGTGCGGCGCAGCGCGGCCAGGTCGTCCTCTATGGACGGACCCGGGTTCTTCGGTGCGGGGACGAGGAACTCCGGCCAGTTGGGCCGGTCGCTCACGAGCAGCGGCCACGTCCACGGCAGCTCCAGCGGTGCGCGGGCGAGCTCGTCCTCTGCCCAGCGCAGCCACGGCAGGTGCACCGCCTGCCGGTCGCGCCCGGCCAGCTGCTGGAGGCACGCGACGGTTTCCGACAGCGGCGAGATCGCGAACCGGGTCGCCGCCAGCTCGGCCACGCCGAGCTCGATCGTCAGTGCCATGCCCTCGAGTATGTAGCCGGGCGCTAAACGCTGTCCCGTTCCCGCGCCCGGACCGAAGGATTCCGGGAATGACGCGCAGCGACGCCCGGCCCTTCCGGCGGCTCTGGTGGGCGACCGGCATCGACAACCTCGGCACCGGCGCGTTCACGGCGGCGGTGCCCCTCCTGACCGTCACGGTCACGCACGACCCGCGGCTCGTGTCCCTCGTCGCGACGGCGGCGTACCTGCCGTGGCTGCTGCTGTCGCTGCCCGCCGGGGCGCTCGCCGACCGCCACGACCGGGCCACCCTGATGTGGCGCGCGCAGGCCTTCCAAGCCGTGCTGGCCGGGGCGACGGCCGTCCTGGCCGCCCGCGGCGCGGCCGGCGTCCCGGTCCTGGTCGTGACGGCGTTCGGGCTCGGCGCGGGCGACGTCGTCTTCGGCACCGCGGCGCAGGCGATCCTGCCCGACCTCGTCGCGCAGCCGTCGCTCCCGCGGGCGAACGGCCACCAGCAGGCGATCACGACGATCACGCGGCAGTTCGCCGGGCCGCCGCTCGGCAGCCTGCTGTTCGGCGTGGCGGCGGCCCTGCCGTTCGGGCTCGACGCGGTCTCGTTCGCGCTGTCCGCCGCCTTGGTGGCGACGCTGTCCCGGCGCGCCCGGGGCGTGCCGGCCCGCTCCGCCGTCCGGGACGGCCTGGCCTGGCTCCTGCGGCACCGGCTGTTGCGCACGCTCGCGCTCCTGCTCGGCGTCAACACGTTCTGCGGGCAGCTCGCCACCGCGACGCTGGTCCTGTTCGCGACCCAGGTCGTCCACCTCGGCGCGGGCGGCTACGGCGTGCTGCTCGCCGGCGCGGCGCTGGGCAGCGTCCTCGGTGGCCTGGTGAACGCCCGGATCGTGGCGAGGATCGGGGCACTGCCGGCGCTCGTGACCGCGCTGACCGTCAACGTCGGCGCGTTCGCGGGCATCGGCCTGAGCCCGAACGCGGTGCTGCTGGGCGTGTTCCTCGCGGTGAACGGCTTCGTCACGACGCTCTGGAACCTCGTGACGGTGGGCGTCCGGCAGGAACTGGTGCCGTCGGCGCTGCTCGGCCGGGTCACCGGCGTGTACCGGCTGCTGGGATGGGGCCTGATCCCGCTGGGCACCCTGACGGGCGGGCTGGTGGCCCACGGGCTGGGGTTGCGGGCGCCCTCCCTGCTGGCGGCCGGGGTGCGCGGGGCCGCGCTGGTGGTGGCGCTTCCCGTGCTGGTCCGCGCGCTGTCCCCGGCCGGACGCAGGCCTTAGTCCTCTGTGGACGGCAGCTGCCGCTCGATCTGCCGGGCCTCTTCGTCACGGCCCTGCCGCCGGTACAGCTCCAGCGCCTCTTCCCACACCTCGCGAGCCCGCTGGTGCTGCCCGAGCGCGGCGTAGGCGTGCCCGATCCGGTCCAGGGTCCCGGCCTCCTCGTACCGCGAACCGATGCCCCGCAGCAGGGCCAGCGCCGCGCGGTAGTGGCCGACCGCCTCGGCGTGGCGGCCCGTCCGGTGGGCGATGTAGCCCAGGCTGTCGAGCGTCGTCGCCTGGCCCTCGGCCGCGTCGTGGCGGCGGAACAGCTCCAGCGCCGCTTCGCACTTTTCGCGGGCCTCGTCGTACTCGCCCAGCTGCGCGGCGTACCAGCCCACCGCGTTGAGCGCGCCGGCCTCCCACACCGGGTCGTCCAGGGCGCGGCAGATCCGCAGCGCCTGCACCGCGTGGTCGTACGCCTTCCGCGGTTCGCCGCCGGTGTCCCACGCGGCCGCCAGGGTCCGGTGGGTGTGGGCTTCGTTGACGGCGTCGGCGTGCTGCTGGGCCAGGGCGAGCGCCTGGTGCAGGTGACCGATCGCCTCGTCGTGCCGCCCCAGATCGGCGTGCGCGCGGCCGAGGAGCCGGTGGGTCAGGATGTGGTCGGCCGGGCCGAGCCCGTGCTCGGCCGCGGCCAGGCCGGTCCGCCAGGCCTCGAGCCGGTCGCGCAGGTGCCCGCGCCGCCGGTGGAAGGTCTCCAGCGCCCAGGCCAGGTCCCACGCCGCCGCGCCGGCGACGTCGAGCGCGGCCAGCAGGCAGCGGTGCTCCGCGTCGAACCACGCCATGGCGGCCCGGTCGTCCGGCAGGACCTCCGGCGTGACGCCCGAGACGGGCGGTGCGGGCGTGATCGGCGCGCGGTGCGGGTTGACCAGCCGGTCCGCGCCGAACGCCGTGTGCCGGTAGAAGTCGGCCACCCGGCGGACCGCGGCGGCGACCGCGCCCGCGGGCAGCCGGCCCGCCGTGTCCGCGGCGTACCGCCGGATCAGGTCGTGCATCCGGTACCGGCCGCGGGCGTCCTGCCCGAGCAGCGACGCCTGTTCGAGCCCGAGCAGCAGCCGCCGGGTCTCCGGCACGGGCGCGCCGACGAGGGCGGCGGCGGCCGCGAGGCCGATGTCGGGCCCGGGCGCCACGCCGAGCAGCGCGAACGCGGTCGCCTGCGCGGGGGTCAGCGCGTCGTGGGACCACGAGAGCACGGCCGGCAGGCTCGCGGTCGGGTCGTCGTCGGCCAGCGCGCCGAGGCCGTGGTCGCGCAGCTCGTCGGCGAGCGCGGCCAGTGACCGGTGCGGCCGGGTGTGGGCGTGCGCGGCCACGATGCTCAGCGCGAGCGGGAACCCGCCGCACAGCGCGATCAGCCGCTCCACCGCCGCGTCCTCGGCGCGGGTGCGGGCCGCGCCGAGCCGGTCGGTGAGCAGGGCCCGCGCCTCGCCGCCGGTCAGCACGTCGAGCGACAGGTGCCGGGCCGCGTGCCCGGTGATCAGGCCGGTGAGCCGGAAGCGGCTGGTCACCAGCACCGTGCAGGTGTCGCTGCCCGGCAGCAACGGCGTCACCTGCTGCGTGTCGGCGGCGTTGTCGAGCACCAGCAGGAGCCGCTTCCCGGCGACCAGGCCCCGGAACAGGGCCGCCCGCGCGTGCGGGTCGAGCGGGATGCGGTGCGGTTCGACGCCCAGCGCGTCGAGCAGGCCGCGCATGGCCGCCGCCGGGTCCATCGGCGCGCTGTCCGGGCCGAACCCGCGCAGGTCGACGAACAGCTGCCCGTCGGGGAACCGGTCTGCGTGCCGGTGGGCCCAGTGCAGGGCGAGCCAGGTCTTGCCGATCCCGCCCGCCCCGGCGATGGCCGAGACGACCACGGTGCCGCCCGCGTCGAGGGCCGCGTCCAGCTGCGCCAGGTCGGCGGAACGGCCGACGAACGGCCGGGGCGCGGCGGGCAGCTGGCGGGGCGGCAGGCCGTCCCGCAGCCCGGCCGCGGGCGCGGTCAGGAGCTGGCTGTGCACCTGCTGCAGGGCCGCGCCCGGATCGGTGCCGAGTTCCCCGGCCAGCCGCGCGCGCACCAGCCGGTAGTGCGCGAGGGCGTCCGCGGTGCGGCCGGCCTGGTGCAGGGCCGTCATGTACTGGCCGGCGACGCGTTCGTCCAGCGGGTGGGCGCCGGCCTGCGCGGCCAGCTCGGCGACCAGCCGGTCACCGTGGCCGAGCGCGAGCCGGGCGTCGGCCAGGTCCCGCTGCGCGGCCAGCCGCTCCTGGCCGAGGCGCTCCCGTTCGGCGTCGGCCCACTCGCCGTCGAGTCCGGTCAGCGCCTCGCCCCGCCACAGGGCCAGCGCTTCGGTGAGTGCGCGGGTGGCCTCCGCGGGGTCGGCGGCGGCCCGCGCGGCCGCGCACAGTTCACGGAACCGGTGCAGGTCGACGGCCGGCCGCGCGCCGGTCGCCGTCGTCAGGAGGTAACCGCCCGACCGCCGTTCGATCGCGATGCCGTCCGCGCCGGCCAGCGCCTGGCGCAGGCGCGAAAGGTAGCTGTACAGCGTCGCCCGGCCCCGCCGCGGCGCCTGGGCGCCCCAGACCCGGTCCACCAGCCGGTCCGCCGCGACGACCCGGCCGGCTTCGACCGCCAGCGCGGCGAGCGCGCACCGCTGCCGGGCCGGTCCCAGGTCGACCGGCTCGCCGCCGTCCCGCACGGTGACCTCTCCGAGCAGGCACAACACCGCCGACCACCTCCCCTGCGGCCCGCCGCACCAGCGCGATGCAGAAACCTCGCAAGGATTACACACGATCCGCCCGCGAGGGTGTCGGCGACGGCACCGAGCCGCAGCCGGGAGGAAACATGCGCAGGAGGATCCGGGCCTGGGTCCCGCTCGTCACACTGGCCGTATCGGCGGTGGTTCCCGTCGCGACGCGCCCCGCACCGGCCGAGGTCTCGCCGGACCCCACCCGGCGGCCCGGATCGCCCCAGCCGGGGTGAACCGGGCCGGCGTGCCGGAGTTCCGGGCCGTCCCGGTATCGGTCGCGGTGGTGCGAGCCGCGACGACGGTGACGCCCGGCGGCCGGCAACGCACGATCCAGGTGTCGCGCCGGGAGTTCCTGATCATGGTCCCGGCGCGTCGATGGGAGGCGGCGGGGTAGTTCAGCGGCGGGTGTAGACGACCCCGAGCCGGTCGACCTCGTCGCCGGCGCGGCCGTGGAAGCCGGCGATCTGCCAGCCGTCCGGGGCGGTGGCCGTGGCGCAGTCGGCCGTCGCCGTGCCGCCGGCCAGCGTGCCGCCGAGGTTGGTCGTGAAGGCGGCCGAGAAGATCCGCGTGTGGCCGCCGTGACTGCCGCGGCACAACCGGACGGAGACCGCGTATTCGCCGTCCGCGAGCGGGTACGTCCGCGCGGTGCCCCCGGTTCCGCCGTGCGCGAGCGCCGTGCCGTCGGCCAGCGTGAGCCCGACGCGGTCGACGCGTGATCCCGCGCTCAGCGTGAGCGCCGTCGCGCGGCCGCCCGCCGGGACGCGGTCGAGGTCGGTGAACGACGTGCCGTGCGGGCCGCCGAACGGGTCGCTCAGCCGGAACGCGGGGTCGGCCGACCAGCCGAACCGCACGGTGACCGGATCGTGGTCCGACAGCATCTTGCCGGAGGCGTCGAGGAACGCGTTGTGCTCGTTGTTGTAGTACGTCGCGTCGAGGGAGATCAGCTTGTTCCCGCGGTAGAGCACCTTGTCGACGACTTCGCAGGCGTTGGTGACCGCGCTTTCGTCGCAGACGAGGGCATCGCTGCCCGCGGCGGGCGGGACACCGCCGCGTTCGAGCCGGACCCACGCGTCGGTGAGGCCGTTGTCGGCGGCGAACGCCCGGATGGTGTCGGCGGCCCGCGTGTAGCGCGTGTTGGTGTCGCCCATGACCAGCACGGCGTTGCCCGCCGAGTGGCCGGCGATGAACGCGGTGAGCTGCTTGAGGTTCGCGGCCCGCGAAGCCAGGTCGCCGTCGGACGTGCCCGCGTTGGTGTGGATGTTGTACGCGTCGACGTAGACGCCTTCGGCGAGCCGGAGCCGCGTGAAGGTGAAGCCCTTCGGGGTCAGGCAGTCGCCCGAGTCGAACTGGCAGGACGTCCAGCGGACGCGCTCGAGGTTGTCGTAGGCGAGGGCGGAGAGGGTGTTGAGGCCGCTGCCGATCCCGGCGCCGCCGCTCGTCGGCGTCCGGTACGGGTGGGTGTCGGCGGCGTAGAGGTTCGCGTGGTAGTTGAAGTCCTCCTGGACGTGCACCACGTCGTAGGGCCCCAGCCGCTGCCCGATCGCGGTCGTGCTCGGCGCGCGGGGGGTGGGCGCGCTCGAGATCCCTTCGGGCAGGCCGGCGACGTTGTACGACAACACGGCGAAGGTGCCGCCTGCCGCCTGGGCGGCGGGAGCGGTGGCGGCGAGGAGGGACGCGGCCAGCGCGGCCGTCGCGAGGACGCTGCACACTCGGCGCAAGGCGGTGTTCCTTCCGGGCGGGGAGCGGGAACAGCCAGAATCATGAAGGATTCTCACGTTAGCCCGTTGTTCGCGCTCACACAACCGCCCTACGCACCAGGGTGGCCACACGCGTAGACGGAGGCCGAAGCCAGGGCTACGCAGGCGGGGCACGTGTTCACCGGCCGCTCGCGGCGGCCCCAGTACGGGTGGCGGGCCCCGCACAACGCGACGAGCACGTCGCCCGGCCGTGGATCGGGGTGGCAGCGGGGGCAGTAGGCGTGCGCGGCGCGTTCGACGGCGGTGCTGTCGGCGCTCATGGCGGCTCCTCGGGTCGGCGGTCACCGGGGTACCCGTGGCTCCGGTGCGCCAACCCGGCGGAGCCGTCCGACGACGGACCGGCCGCCGGTGAAGCACCAGATCGCGATGACCGGGTCGCAGAGCGCGCAGCCGAACGACGAATCGTGGGCGAACGGCAGGATCGGCTGGCCCTTCAGGTGGTGGACGACGTCCCAGCCGGTGTGCAGGAGCCAGCCGATGCCGATGAACGTCCACGAATCGAGCCCGCGGAACGCGACGTAGGTCATCACCGCGCAGAACGCCAGTTCCCCCGGCCCGAACGCGCCGCCGGACAAGTAGGCCGCGCCGGCGCCGCCGATCATCACGGCGTTGAACTTCCGCCGGTGCGGCTCGGGGATCAGGGAGTTGAGCACGACGTAGAGCAGGCCGACCAGGATCGGCGCCAGAACTTCGATCATGGTCGACGACGCTAGGAACCGGCCCGCCGCGCGGCCAGTGGCTGTTCTGCCACACTCCACCGGATTCTCGCCACGCGGTTTAAAGCACTGGACTCAAGCAAGTGATTTAATCCGGGGTACGCTGGCGGGATGACCACCACGGACCCGCTCACGGCGGACACCCCGATCGGCGAGTGGGTCACGCACCCCGAGGGCGGCCCGCTCATCCGCGCCCTGCTCGCCGAGGCGGGGGTCGACGAGACCGTCCTCGCGCCGATCCGCCTGCTGCCGCTGCAGCAAATGGTCGCGCTGAGCCAGGGGCGGCTGGCCCAGGACGTCGTCGACGACCTCGTGGCGCGCGCGAACCACGGCGTCGTCCCGGCACCCGGCGCCGAGCGGGCCGGCCGGCGCGAGCGGATCGTGCCCGGCCGTTCGAGGGCCGGACGGTCGTCGTCACCGGCGCCGCCTCCGGCATCGGCCGGGCGACGGCGTCCCGCATCGCCCGCGAAGGCGGCCGGGTCGTCGCCGTCGACGTCTCGGCGGACCGGCTGGACGAGTTCGCCGCCAGCCTCGGCGCCCCGGACCTGGTCGCGGTGCCGGCCGACATCACCGACGCGGCCGGGGTGGCGCGGGTACTGGCCGCCGCGGGCCCGCGCGTCGACGGGCTGGCCAACGTCGCCGGCGTCGTCGACGACTTCTCGCCGGCGCACGAGGTGAGCGACGAGCTGTGGCGGCGCGTCTTCGCCGTCAACGTCGACGGGACGTTCCGGCTCATCCGCGCCGTCGTCCCGGCGATGCTCGAAGCCGGCGCGGGCGCGATCGTGAACGTCGCCTCCGAAGCGGCGCTGCGCGGGTCGGCCGCCGGAATCGCTTACACCGCTTCGAAACACGCCGTCGTCGGGATCACCCGCAGCTGCGCCTTCATGTACGGCCCGCAGGGCATCCGCGTCAACGCCGTCGCGCCCGGCGGGGTCGCGACCGGGATGGGGCCGCACGCGGAGCCGTCGGAATTCGGGCAGCGGCGGGTGGGGGAGTTCCTCGGGCTCGTCCCGCCGATCGCCACGGCAGAGCAGCTGGCGGCCTCGATCACCTTCCTGCTCAGCGACGACAGCGTGAACGTCAACGGCGCCGTGCTCCCCTCCGACGGCGGCTGGTCGGTGCAGTGAACCCGGCCGAGGTGACGCCCGAGCTGCGCGGCAGGGTCCGGCGGCTGCCGCCGGAGCGGGCCTGGGTGCGGCGCCTGGTGCGGGCGGCGACCGCGCGGATGCGGCCCGCGGCGGTCCCGGACGTCGACCTCGAGCTGCGCCCGGGACTGCGCCTCCACCGGCCGCGGGTGGCGCGGTCCGACCTGACCCTCCTGTGGATCCACGGCGGCGGCCTGGTCATCGGCGGCGCGGTCCAGGACGACCGGTTCTGCGCCGAGACGGCCCGCGGACTCGGCATCACGGTGGTGTCCGCCGAGTACCGCCTCGCCCCGGAAGACCCGTACCCGGCGGCGCTCGACGACTGCCACGCCGCCTGGACGTCCCTGCGCACCGGCGTCCCGGCCGACCGGCTCGTGGTCGGCGGGCAGAGCGCGGGCGGCGGCTCGCGGCGGCGCTCGTCCAGCGCCTGCACGACGAGGGGGAGCGGCCGCGCGCGCAGTGGCTGTTCTGCCCGGTGCTCGACGACCGCACGGCCGCCCGGCGCGAGCTCGACCGCGCCGGCCACCGGGTCTGGGACAACCGCCTCAACCGCTTCGGCCGGCGCGCTTACCTCGGGACCGAACCGGGGGCGCCGGTCGTGCCGCTGTACGCCGTGCCCGCGCGGCGGGAGAACCTGGCCGGGCTGCCGGCCACGTGGATCGGCGTCGGCGACGTCGACCTGTTCCACGACGAAGCCGCCGGATACGCCCGGCGGCTGCGCGCGGCGGGCGTCGAGACGGCGTTCCACGTCGCGCCCGGCGGGCCGCACGGGTTCGAGGCCTGGGCGCCGGACACCGGGTTCAGCCGGCACTACGTCGCCGCCGCCCGGGAGTGGCTGGGACGGTTCCGGTGGGCGGCTCCGTAAGGTGGGGGCCGGCAGGTGATCAGGGTGACCGGGTGGGTTGGATGAACGTGAAGACGGACCGCGCGAGTGCCACGCGGGAGAGCATCCTCGTCACGGCGGAGCGGCTGTTCGCCGAGCACGGGGTGCACGCGGTGTCCAACCGGCACATCAGCGAGGCCGCCGGGCAGGGCAACAACGCCGCGGTCAACTACCACTTCGGCACCAAGACCGACCTGGTCCGCGCGGTCGCCCGCAAGCACTTCTCCCGGATCGAACGGCTGCGCGAGGAGTTCGTCGAGGGCGTCGAAGCGACCGCCGAGCTGCGCGACTGGGTGGCCTGCCTGGTCCGGCCGACGACGAGCTACCTGCAGGAGCTGGGCGCCCCGACGTGGTTCGCCCGGTTCAGCGCCCAGGTGATGACCGACCCGGCCCTCCGGGCGATCGTCGTGGAGGAGTCGCTGTCGTCCCCGGCGCTCGCCCGCGCGGTCGACGGGTTGTACCGCTGCCTGGACGGCCTCCCGGCCGAGGTCCGCGCCGAGCGCGGCGACATGGCCCGCCAGCTGATGATCCACATGACGGCGGAGCGCGAGCGCGCCTTGGCGGAGGGGACGGAGACGCCAAGAGCCACTTGGGACGACGCGGGAACGGGCCTGATCGACGCGATCACGGGCCTCCTCCTGGCCCCGGTGACCCCCGCCTCCTGACCGGGCCGGGCCCGCGCCTTCTCGGGTCGCACCGGTGGGTGGCCGCGCGGCGAGCACTCCCAGCGCGCCGGGCCTCCCCGATCGCCCGGTGGGGGCGGCGCGCCGATCGTGGTCCATCACCGCACCGCCGGGCGCGGGTGACCGTCGTCGGAATCGCCGCCTCCACGCGAACGCCGCTCGCGCCGGGTTCGTCCGGGCGGATGGATGCACCCGCCGGGATTCGTCGTCCCGCACCAACGCGGCCGCGCCAAACCCTCCTAACGTCACCTCGATCGGCGACGACGAGGAGGCGGGGAGTTGCGGACACTCTTGCGGGGCGGCCGGGTCATCGATCCCGGGACCGGGTTCGACGGCGTCGCCGACGTGCTCCTGGCCGGCGGCGGCGTCGAAGCCGTCGGGGCCGGGCTCGAAGCGCCGCCGGGGACGACGGTCGTCGAGGTCACCGGGCTCGTCGTCGGGCCCGGGTTCGTCGACCTGCACAGCCACGTGCACTCCGTCGCCGGGCAGCGGCTGCAGGCGATGGACGGCGTCACCACCGCCCTCGACCTCGAAGCCGGGCTGATGCCCGTCGACCGCGCCTACGCCGAGGCCGCCGCGGCCGGGCGGCCGCTGCACTACGGCTTCTCGGCCTCCTGGGGTGCCGCCCGGGCGCAGGTGCTCGCCGGCATCGAACCCGACGCCAGCATCGACAGCGGGCTCGCCGTGCTCGGAAACCCGCGGTGGCAACGGAGTTCCTCGCCGACGGAACTGGCCGCCTGGTTGTCCCTTTTGGACGCCGAACTCGCCCGGGGCGCCCTGGGCATCGGCATCCTGATGGGCTACGCGCCGACAACCGAGCCGGGCGAGTTCCTGGCCGTGGCCCACCTCGCCGCGAAGGCGGGCGTGCCGACCTACACCCACGTCCGCGAGCTGGTCGAGGTCGACCCCGCCATCCCGGTCGACGGCTCGGTGGAGATCGTCGCCGCCGCGGGGGAGACCGGCGCCGCGATGCACCACTGCCACGTCAACAGCACCTCCGGCCACCACATCGACCGCGTCCTCGCCACGCTCGAAACGGCCCGCGGCGAGGGGTCCCGCGTCACCGTGGAGGCCTACCCGTACGGCGCGGGCAGCACCGCGGTCGGCGCGGCCTTCATCGAGCCGGAACGCCTGCGGATGAAGGGACTTCGCCCGTCGAGCGTGGTGATCCTCGAAACCGGCGAACGCGTCCGCGACGAAGCCCGCCTGCGTCAGCTGCGGCGAGAAGACCCGGCCGCGCCCTGCCTCCTCGAGTTCCTCGACGAAACCGATCCCCGCGAACGCGGGCTGCTGCACCAGGCGCTCGCCTTCCCCGACGCCGTCGTCGCCAGCGACGCGATGCCCGTCTACTGGCCGGACGGCCGCACCGAGAGCACCGGGTGGCCGCTGCCGCCGGGCGGCTCGACGCACCCGCGGACCTCCGGCACCTTCGCGAAGACCCTGCGCCTGATGGTCCGCGAAACCGGGGCGTGGAGCTGGCTCGAGGCGTTCCGCCGCTGCTCCTACCTGCCTTCGCGGCTCCTCGACGAGGTCGCGCCCGCCGCCCGCCGCAAGGGCCACCTCGGCGCCGGAGCGGACGCGGACGTCGTCGTCCTCGACCCGGGCCGGATCACCGACGCCGCCACCTACGCCGACCCGACCCGGCCCTCGACCGGCGTCCGCCACCTGTACGTCGCCGGAGTTCCCGTGGTGCGCGACGGAAACCTCGACCCCGACGCCCTGCCCGGGCAGCCGCTGCGGGGTGAGCCCCGGTGATCGACGACATCGAGGCGCTCGTCCGCTGCGAATCGCCGTCCGAGGACCTCGACGCCGTCGCCCGCAGCGCCGAAGCCGTCGCGGCGATCGGCCGCCGCCTCCTCGGCACCGAGCCCGAACGCCTCGTCACCGACGGCTGCACGCACCTGCGCTGGCGGTTCGGCGAGCCACGCGTCCTGCTGCTCGGCCACCACGACACCGTGTGGCCGCTGGGATCCCTGCGGACGCACCCGTTCTCCGTCGAAGACGGCGTCCTGCGCGGACCCGGCTGCTTCGACATGAAGGCCGGCGTGGTGATGGCCCTGCACGCCGCCGCGGCGCTGCCGGACCGCACCGGCCTCTCGATCCTGATCACCGGCGACGAGGAGATCGGCTCACCGCTGTCCCGCCCGCTCATCGAGGAGGAAGCCCAGGGCTGCGAAGCGGTCTTCGTGCTCGAAGCCTCGGCCGACGGCGGGGCGCTGAAGACCCGCCGCAAGGGCGTTTCCCGGTACTGGATCGAGGTCGAGGGCCGCGCGGCGCACGCCGGGCTCGAGCCGGAGAAGGGCGTCAACGCCGGTGTGGAGGTCGCCCACCAGATCCTCGCGGTGGCCGCGCTCGCCGATCCGGCCCGGGGCACCACCGTCGTCCCGACCGCGCTGAGCGCCGGGACCACCACCAACACCGTGCCGGCCGCCGCGAGCGTCGCGGTCGACGCGCGGGTCTGGGACACCGCCGAGCAGGACCGCGTCGACCGGGCCGTGCGCGGCCTGCGGCCGGTGCTGGACGGCGCGCGGATCCGCATCGCCGGCGGCATCAACCGGCCACCGCTGGACGCGCCCGCGTCGGCGGCGCTGTTCGAGCTCGCGAACGACCTCGCCGCCGGCCTCGGCTTCGGGCCGCTCGCCCAGGCCGCGGTCGGGGGCGCGTCGGACGGCAACTTCACCGCGGGACTGGGCGTTCCGACGCTCGACGGCCTCGGCGCGGTCGGCGGCGGCGCCCACGCCGACGACGAACACGTCGTCGTCGCCGAGCTGGCCCGGCGGACGGCGTTGCTCATCGCGCTCGCCGAAGCCGTCCTGGACAGGGGAAGTTCGTCCGCCGCGACGAACGCGCCCGGCCGATCCGGTGCGGGACAACGGTGACGCGCCCCGGGAGTCCGGAAAGGATGGTCGGCGTGACAGAAGTCGTGACGAACACTGCCCCGCCGCTGCGGGACGAGGCGGCCGCCGCGGCGGCCACCGCCGCCACGGCCTCGGGGGTCGAGGTCCGGACCCTGGCCGAGGTCGCCGACCTGACCGCCGTGACCCGGCTCTTCGAGTCGATCTGGCGCCCCGCCCCCGGCAACCAGCCCGTGACGGCCGAGCTGCTGCGGGCCATGGTCTCGGCCGGCAACTACGTGGCGGGCGCGTTCGACGGTCCCGAGCTGCTCGGCGCCTGCTTCGGGTTCTTCGGCGGACCCCCGAAAGGGGGACTGCACAGCCACATCGCCGGGGTCGCGACGACCGGCCACGGCCGGGGGATCGGCTTCGCGCTCAAGCTGCACCAGCGCGCGTGGGCGCTGCGCCAGGACGTCGGGGAGATCTCCTGGACGTTCGACCCGCTCGTGCGGCGCAACGCCCACTTCAACCTGACGAAGCTCGCCGCCCGCCCGCGGCACTACCTGCCCGACTTCTACGGCCCGATGCACGACGGCATCAACGGCGCGGGCGACACCGACCGGCTCATGGTCGCCTGGGACCTGACGAGCCCGCCCGTGCGGGCGGCCGCCGCCGGCGCCCCGGCCCGCGTGGACGCGGCGGCGCTGAGGAACCGGGGGGCCGCGGTCGCCCTGGCGGCGGGCCCCGGCGGGGCGCCGGTCACCGGTCCCGCCGACGGGCCGGTCGTGCTCGTCGCCGTGCCGCCGGACATCGAGGCGCTCCGGCGCGCCGACCCGGAGCGGGGCCGCGCGTGGCGGGTCGCGCTGCGGGACGTGCTCGGCGGCCTGATGGCCGACGGCGCCTCGGTCACCGGATTCGATCGTGCCGGCTGGTACGTGGTCGCGAGGGAGCGGTCGTGAAACTCAGTGGTGTGGAACTCCTGCGCGTCCGGATGCCGCTGGTGGCGCCGTTCCGGACGTCGTTCGGCACGCAGGCCGAGCGCGAGCTGCTGCTCCTGCGCGCGGTGACGTCCGAGGGCGAGGGCTGGGGCGAGTGCGGGGCGATGGTCGACCCGCTCTACTCCTCGGAGTACGTCGACGGCGTCGAGCACGTGCTGCGCACCTTCCTCGTGCCGGCGCTCCTCGCGGCCGGGGACCTGACGGCGAACAAGGTCGCGCCGCTGCTGGCGAAGTTCAAGGGCCACCGGATGGCCAAGGCCGCGCTGGAGATGGCGGTGCTCGACGCCGAGCTGCGCGCGCACGGCGTGTCCTTCGGCACCGCACTGGGGTCCACAACGGACTCGGTGCCGTGCGGGGTCTCCGTCGGCATCATGGACACGATCCCGAAGCTCCTGGACGTCGTCGGCGGCTACCTCGACGCCGGGTACCTCCGGATCAAGCTGAAGATCGAGCCGGGCTGGGACGTCGAGCCGGTGCGCGCGGTCCGGGAGCGCTTCGGGGACGACATCCTGCTGCAGGTCGACGCGAACACCGCGTACACGCTGTCGGACGTCCCGCAGCTGCAGCGGCTCGACCCGTTCGGGCTGCTCCTGATCGAGCAGCCGCTCGAAGAGGAGGACGTGCTCGGCCACGCGGAGCTGGCGCGGCACCTGCGGACGCCGATCTGCCTGGACGAGTCCGTGGTGTCCGCGCGGTCGGCCGCCGACGCGATCAAGCTCGGCGCCTGCCGGATCGTCAACATCAAGCCGAGCCGGGTCGGCGGCTACCTGGAGGCGCGGCGGGTGCACGACGTCTGCGTCGCGCACGGGATCCCGGTGTGGTGCGGCGGGATGATCGAGACCGGGCTGGGCCGGGCGGCCAACGTCGCCCTCGCCTCGCTGCCCGGGTTCACCCTGCCCGGCGACACGTCGGCGTCGGACCGGTTCTACCGCACCGACATCACCGAGCCGTTCGTCCTCGAAGCCGGCCGGCTGCCCGTGCCGTCCGGGCCGGGGCTCGGCGTCACCCCGATCCCGGAGCGGCTGGCCGAGGTCACCACCGCGAAGTCCTGGCTCGCCGCCTAGCGCATCCGAACGAGAGGCAACCATGTCGAAACTCACCGAGATCGCCGCCTGGCTCGAACGCCGCCTCCCCGCCCTGCTGGCCGAACACCGGGTGCCGGGCGCTTCCGTGGCGGTCTACGCCGGCGGCGAAATCGCCGACCACGCGGCCGGCGTGCTCAACAAGGGCACCGGCGTCGAGGCGGACGTGGACTCGCTGTTCCAGATCGGTTCGATCACCAAGGTCTGGACGACCACGCTGGCGATGCAGCTCGTCGACGAAGGCGTGCTGGACCTCGACCGGCCGGTGCGGACGTACCTGCCGGAGTTCGTGCTGGCCGACGAGGACGCGGCCGCGGCGATCACCGTCCGCCGGCTGATGTGCCACACCGCCGGCTTCGAGGGCGACATCTTCACCGACACCGGCCGCGGCGCCGACTGCGTCGAGAAGCTGGTCGCCACCTTGGGCGACGTGCCCCAGCTGTTCGCCCCCGGCGAGATGTTCTCCTACAACAACGCCGCGTTCTGCGTGCTCGGCCGCATCGTCGAGGTCCTGCGGGGCAAGAGTTTCGGCGACTGCCTCGCCGACCACCTGTTCACGCCGCTGGGACTGACGCACGTCGCGGCGAGCCCGTACGAGGCGATCCGGTTCCGCGCCGCGCTCGGGCACCTCACGCCGTCACCCGGCGCCGACCCCGAACCGGCCGGCACCTGGGCGCTGACGCCGTCCAACGCCCCGGCCGGCTCGATGCTCGCGATGCGGCCGCGCGACCTCGTGCGGTTCGCCGCGATGCACCTGAAGGACGGCGAAGGCCCGGACGGCACCCGCGTGCTCGGCGCGGAAAGCGCCCGCGCGATGCGCGAGCGCGTGGTGGAGCTGCCCGATCTCGGCCTGATGGGCACGGCGTGGGGGCTCGGCTGGTCGCTCTACGACTGGCCGGGTGGCGCGGTCGTCGGCCACGACGGCGGCACGATCGGCCAGTCGGCGTTCCTGCGGGTCGCCCCGGACCACGACGTCGCGGTGGCGCTGCTGACCAACGGCGGCAACCCGATCGCCGTCTACACCGAGGTCGTCGGGCACGTCCTGAAGGAGCTCACCGGCATCGAGCTCGCCGCGCCGCCGGTGCCCGACCCGGCCGCGCCGCGCGTCGACGCCTCGCGCTACGTGGGTGAGTACTCCTCGTCCGTGGCGGACATCGTGGTCAGCCAGGACGACGACGGCCGGGTCTGGGTGGAGCGCGTCCCCAAGGGGATCTTCGCCGAGCTGTCCAAGCCGGACCGGGCGGAACTGGTCGCGCTCAACGGCGACACGCTGATCCTGGCCGAGCCGATGCAGGGCCGGTACCTGCCGCACGCCTTCGTCGGGGACGACGGCACGGGCCGCGCGCTGTACCTGCACACCGGCCGGGCCGATCGGCGGGTGAGCGCGTGACCGCTGTCGAAGAGGAGATCGCCGGGGTGTTCGCCGCGGCGGGCGCGCGGGGATTCCTGCACGCGCGCGAGATCGGCGGCGGGCCGGAGGTGGCCGTCGGCGCGGACGACCCGGTGGTGCTGGCGTCGGTGTTCAAGATCCCGGTCGCCGTCGCCTACGCGCGGGAAGTCGTGGCGGGACGGCTGGACGAAACCGCGCGGACCCGCGTGGGAAAGCGCTACCGCATCGGCGGGATCGGCACCGCCGGCTGCGCCGACGACGTCGAGCTGAGCTGGCGCGACCTCGCGCTGTTCATGCTGACCATGAGCGACAACGCCGCCACCGACGTCGTCTACCACCGGGTGGGGCAGGACGCCGTCGACCGCGTCCTCGCCGACCTCGGCCTGCACCGCACCCGGCTGATCGGCTGCTGCGAAGACCTGTTCGCCTCGGTCCTCGCCGACTTAGGGGCCGGCGAGGACGACGACCTCGACACCGTGTTCGCCGGCGCGACGCCGGAGCAGATCCGGAAGCTCGCCGTGCTCGACCCGGAGCGCACGACGTCGTCCACGCCCCGGGAGACGACCACGCTGCTCGACGCCGTGTGGACCGACCGCGCCGGCGATCCGGCGGCGTGCGAACGGGTCCGCTCGATGATGGCCCGGCAGATCTGGCCGCACCGGCTCTCGGCCGGCTTCCCCTCCGACGTCGCGATCGCGGCCAAGACGGGCACCCTGCCCGCGGTCCGCAACGAAGCCGGCGTCGTGTCCTGCCCGGACGGCCGCCGGTTCGCCGTCGCCGTCTTCACCCGCGCGGACTCCCTGGCCGAGCGGCAGCCCGCCGTCGACGCGGCGATCGGCGAGGCCGCCCGCCTCGCCGTGCACCACCTGCGGAAGGAAACCCCATGACCAAGACACGGACGGCGGCGGTCCTGCTCGGGGTGCTCGCCCTCACCGCGACCGCCTGCGGAGGATCGGGCGGCGCCGCGGCCGGGGACGGCACCCCGGTGGACGGCAAGACGTTCAGCTTCGCCATCGGCTCCGACCCGGGCACCATCGACCCGCACATGACGGTGTTCTCGGTGGCGATCCAGCTCGACCTGTTCCTCTACGACTCCCTGCTCGGGCTGTCCGGCGACGGCAAGCCGGTCGCCGGCCTGGCGGGCAAGTGGGACGCCACGACGACGACCGCGACGTTCACCCTCCGCCCGGGCGTCACGTGTTCGGACGGCGGCCCGCTGACCGCCGCCGACGTCGCCGCGAACGTGAACTTCGTCGGCGACCCCGCCAACAAGTCGCCGATCGCGGGGCTGACGATCGCGCCCGGCACCAAGGCGACGGCCGACGAGGCGGCCCGCACGGTCACCGTCACCAGCGGGAAGCCGGACGCGTTCCTGCTGCGCAACGTCGGCTCGCTGCCGATCGCCTGCGCCAAGGGCATGGGCGACCGCAAGCTCCTGGCCAAGGGCGAGAGCGGCACGGGCATGTTCGCGATCTCCGAGGTCGTGCCGAACGACCACTACACGCTCACCCGCCGCAAGGACTACACGTGGGGCCCCGGCGACTGGAAGGCGGAGCCGGGCCTGCCCGACAAGGTCGTCGTCCGGGTCATCCCGAACACCACGACCGCGTCCAACCTGCTGCTGTCGGGCGAGCTGAACGGGGCCGCGATCAACGGGCCCGACCGGCAGCGCCTCGAGGCGCGCAAGCTGTTCCACGCGGACTTCCTGGCGCCGCTGGGCGAGATCTTCTACAACCAGGCCGGCGGACGGCCCGGCCAGGACGAAGCCGTCCGCCGCGCGCTCACCCAGGCCCTCGATCTCGCGCAGCTGGGGAAGGTCCTGACCAGCGGCGCGGGCCGGGCGTCGCAGGGCATGATCACCGCCGAGCCGAAGGTGTGCTCGGGCGACACCGTCACGGGCAACCTGCCCGCGCACGACCCGGCCGCGGCGGCGTCCGCGCTGGACGCCGCGGGCTGGAAGGCCGGCCCGGACGGCGTGCGCGCCAAGGACGGCAAGCGGCTCGCCCTCACCGTCCTCTACGGCACGCAGCTCGGCCCGACGATGGCCCCGACCGCGGAACTGGTGCAGCAGACGTGGAAGGCGCTCGGCGCCGACGTCACGCTCAAGGCCGTCGACAGCCCGGGCCTGAACCAGGCCCTCTTCGGCACCGGCGAGTGGGAGGTGTCGCTCGGCCCGGTCGGGTTCGCGCTGCCGAGCCAGCTGGTGCCGTTCGTCTCCGGGCCGGCGGCACCGGACGGGACGAACTTCGCGCACATCGCGAACCCGGGCTACGAGCAGGCCGCCCAGCGGGCGGCGTCGCTGTCCGGCGACGCGAGCTGCCCCGACTGGAACGCGGCGGAGACGGCGCTGGTCAAGCGGGTCGACGCGGTGCCCTACTTCGACTCGGTCGTGCCGATCTACGGCAGCGGCGCGAAGTTCGCGCTGAGCCAGGGCAGCCTGGTGCCGTCCTCGGTCCGGATGTACGCGAAGTGACCACCGCGACGGCGGCCGTCCGGACCAGCCGCGGCGGCCCGTGGCCGGCGTTCGCCGCGCGGCGGCTGGTCCGGTTCGCCGTCTCGCTGTGGGCGCTGCTCACCGCGGCGTTCCTGATGATCCACCTGGTCCCCGGCGACCCGGTGCGGGCCGCGCTCGGCATGACCGCGCCCGCCGAGCTGGTCGCCGCCCGGCGGCACGCGCTGGGCCTGGACGACCCGCTGTGGGTCCAGTACGGGCACTACCTGCGCGGCCTGGTCACCGGCGACCTCGGGACGTCGATGATGAGCGGGCAGCCGGTGACGCAGGTGATCGGCGACCGGCTGCCGTCGACGCTGCAGCTGGCGGTGCTGGCGTTCGCCGTCGTGGTTCTCGTCGCGGTCCCGGTCGGCGTCTGCTTCGCGGTGCTGACCCGCGGCGGCCGCCGCCGGGGCGGGGAGCTGGCGTTCACGTCGGCGAGCGTGCTCCTCGCCGCCGTCCCCGAGTTCCTGGTGGGGGTCGGGCTGGTCGCGCTGCTCGCCGTCGGCCTCGGCTGGTTCCCGGTGGCGGGCGCCGACGGCGCGAGCGCGTACGTGCTGCCGGTGGCGGCACTGGCGATCGGGCCGTCGGCGGTGCTGGCCCGCATCATCCGGGTCGAGCTCCTGGCTGTGCTGGGCGCCGACTTCGTCCGCACCGCGCGGGCGAAACGGCTGCCCGCGCGGCTGGTGTACGTCCGGCACGCGCTGCCGAACGCGCTGACCGCGTCGCTCACCCTGGGCGGGCTGATGCTGACCGCGATGGTGGCGGGCACGGTCCTGGTGGAGAACGTGTTCGCCTGGCCCGGCCTCGGCTCGACGATCGTGCAGTCGATCGTCGGCAAGGACTACCCGCTGGTGCAGGGGATCGTGCTGGTCTACGGCGTCGGCGTGCTGCTGGTGAACCTGCTGGTCGACGTCGTGCTCGGGGTGCTCGACCCCCGCTCGGCGATTCGGGAGAGCTGACATGGCGCGACGACGTGGTTCGGTCTGGGTGGCGGCCGTGCGCACCCCCGTGGGGGCGTGCTCGGCGGGGCTGCTGGCGCTGGTCGTCGTGCTGGCGGTGGTGGCGCCGCTGCTGTGGGGCGACGGCGCCGCCGCGATCGACACCGACGCCATCGGCCAGGGTCCGTCCGGGGCGCACCCGTTCGGCACCGACTCCCTCGGCCGCGACCTCGTGCTCCGCACGCTGGTCGCCACCCGGCTGTCGATCGGGCTCGCGGTGCTCGCCACCGCGATCGGCGTCGGCACCGGGGTCGTCCTAGGGACGCTGCCGTCGGTCCTGCACCGGTGGGCGGGCCGGCTGCTGGTCGCGGTGGTCGACATCGCCGTCGCGTTCCCCGGCCTGCTGCTGGCGTTGTTCTTCGCGGTGATCTTCGGCGTCGGCACGCACGGCGCGGTGCTGGCGATCGCGTTCGCGATGGCGCCGGCGTTCGCCCGGCTGGTGCAGACCCTGTCGGCGTCGGTGAGCGGGCGCGATTTCGTCGACGCGGCGCGGATTTCCGGCGTCGGCCGGCTCCGGCTGCTGACCCGGCACGTCCTGCCGAACATCGGCGAGCCGCTCGTCGTGAACGCGACCATCGGGGCCGGCTCGGCGTTGCTCGCCTTCGCCGGCCTGTCGTTCCTCGGGATCGGCGTGCAGGCGCCGGACTACGACTGGGGCCGGCTGCTGCGGGAAGGACTGGACGGCGTCTACGTCAACCCCGCGGCCGCGCTCGCGCCCGCGGCGGCGGTGGTGCTCGCCGGGCTCGCGTTCAACCTGGTGGGGGAGACGGTCGCGGCCGTCGTCGGGGTCCGGACGCGCGCGACGCGGCGCGCGGCGGGGCCGCTCCCGGCTGCCCGGCCCGCGGTCGCCGCCGAGCCCGCCGCCGATGCCGTGCTCGTCGTCGAGAACCTCCGGGTGGCGTTTCCCGGTCCGGCCGGGTGGACCGTCCCGGTCCGCGGGGTCAGCTTCAGCGTCCGCGCGGGGGAGGCGATCGGCGTCGTCGGCGAGTCCGGTTCCGGCAAGAGCCTGACCGCCCTGGCGGTCTCCCGCCTGATCGAGGCGCCCGGCGTGGTCACCGCCGACCGGCTGGAGTTCGCCGGGAAGTCCCTGGCGGCCGCGTCCGACCGGGAGCTCGGCACGTCGCTGGCGATGGTGTTCCAGGACCCGATGACGTCGTTCAACCCGGCCCGCCGGGTGGGCGGGCAGCTGGCCGAGGTGTCCGAGCAGCACCACGGCCTGTCGCGGCGCGAGGCGTTCGCCCGCGCGGTCGACCGGCTGGCCGCGGTGCGCGTCCCGGCCGCCCGGCGGCGCGCCCGGCAGTACCCGCACGAGTTCTCCGGCGGCATGCGGCAGCGGGCGATGATCGGCATGGGGCTGATGGGGGAGCCGAAGCTCATCGTGGCCGACGAGCCGACGACGGCGCTGGACGTCACCGTGCAGCGGCAGGTGCTGCGGCTGCTGGCCCGCACCCGCGAAACCGAGGGGGCGGCGATCCTGCTCATCAGCCACGACATCGCCGTCGTCTCCCAGACCTGCGAGCGGATGCTCGTGATGTACGCCGGGCGCGTGGTGGAGGACCTGCCGACCGCGGCGCTGCCGGGCGCGGCGCGGCACCCGTACACCCGGGCCCTGCTGGCCACCACGGTGGACCTCGAGACCGACCGCGACGAGCCGCTGGCCGTGATCCCCGGCCGCCCGCCGGAACCGGACCAGGTGCCGACGGGCTGCGCGTTCGCCGCGCGGTGCCCGCGGGCGAGCGACCGGTGCCGGGCCGAGGACCCGCTCCTCGAGCGGGCGGCGGACGGCCACCGGGTCGCGTGCTGGCACCCGCACGACGCCACCGTCAGGGTCCTTTCCGGACAGTCCCATGAGGAAGGTGCCGCATGAGTGAGCCTGCGAACGAATCATTCGACACTGCGCCGGCCGCTCAGGCCGCGCCGAGCGTCAGCGAGGCGTGCGCATGAGCGAGCTGCGGTTCGACGCGGTCAGCGTCCGCTACGGCAAGAGCCTGACCGCCGTCGACGGGGTGAGCCTGACCGTCCCTTCCGGACAGGTCGTCGGCCTGGTCGGCGAGTCGGGGTCCGGCAAGTCGACCCTCGCCAGGGCGGCGGCCGGGCTCGCGCCGATCAGCGCCGGCCGGGTGCTGCTCGACGGCGTCGACGTGCGGCGGCTGCCCCGGCGCCGCCCGCTGCAGATGGTGTTCCAGGACCCGTATTCGTCGCTCGACCCGCGGATGGCCGTCGGCGAGTCGATCACCGAGGCGATGCCGAGGGGCACGTCCCGCCGGGCCCGGCGCGAAGAGGTCGCACGGCTGCTCGAACTGGTGAACCTCGACCCCGGACGCGCCGCCGTGCTGCCCGGGCAGCTCTCGGGCGGGCAACGCCAGCGCGTCGCGCTCGCCCGCGCGCTCGCCGGGCAGCCGAAGGTGCTGATCGCCGACGAGATCACCTCGGCCCTCGACGTCTCGGTGCAGGGCGCCGTGCTCAACCTCGTCCGGGACGTGCAGCGGCGGCTCGCGCTGTCGATGCTGTTCATCTCGCACAACCTCGCGGTGGTGCGGTACGTCAGCGACGTCGTCGCGGTGATGTACCTCGGCCGGATCGTCGAAGCCGGGCCCGCCGAGCAGGTGCTGACCGACCCGCGGCACCCGTACACGCGGGACCTGCTGGCCGCGGCGCCCTCCGCGCACCGCGGCCTGCTCGACGACCCGGGCGACGACGCCCTCGCCGACACCGAACCCGCCGACCCGCACCACCCGCCCGCCGGCTGCCGCTACCACCCGCGGTGCCCGATCGGACCGCTCGTGCACCCCGACCGCACCGTCTGCGCCGACGCCGACCCGGCCGACGACGCCCCGCGCCGTCCCCACCGGGCGGCGTGCCACTTCGCCGCGTGAGACCGCTATCCCACAAGGAGATCCGCATGACCCGACGTCCGGGCACCGACAACCTGTACGCCTTCGAGTTCCCCGAGCAGCCGGCGATCTCGCCCGACGGCGCCCGGATCGTCTACGTGCTGCGCACCGCCGACCGCGACGCCGACGAAGACACCCGGTCGCTCTGGCGGATCGCCACCGGCGGCGGCGAGGCGCGGCGGCTCACCCGCGGGACCACCGACGTGGCGCCCGCGTGGTCGCCGGACGGCACGCGGATCGCGTTCCTGCGCGCCCAGGACGGCCCGGCCCAGCTGTGGCTGCTGCCCGCGGACGGCGGCGAACCCGAGCGGCTCACCTCGCTCCCGCTCGGCGCGGGCACGCCGGTGTGGCGCCCGGACGGCGCCGAGATCGCCTTCTCCGCCCCGGTCGACCTCGCCGCGGACGAGGGGGACGACGACGCCGCCCGCGCGCGCCGCGCGGGCGCCCCGGTGGTCGCCGACCGGCTCGACTTCAAGGCCGACGGCGCCGGGCTGCTGCGGACGCTGCGCAAGCACGTCCACGTCCTCGACGTCGCCACCGGCGAGGTCCGGCAGGTGACGTCGGGGGACTGGCACGCGGGTGACCCGGCGTGGTCGCCGGACGGCGAGCGGCTGGCCTTCCCCGCGGGGCCCGACGCCGACTCCGACCTGACCTTCCGGTCCGGCGCCTACGTCGTCGAGCCCGGCGACCGCACCGCCGAGCCGCGGCCGGTCGGTGCCGGCGACGGCATGTGCGCCGCGGTCACCTGGGCCGCGGACGGCGCCGCGCTGCTGGCCGTCGGCCGCCGCGACACCGCCCCCGGCCACCTCGGGCTGCTGCGGATCCCCCTGGACGGCGGGGAAACCGTCGATCTGGCCGCCCTGGACCGGAACGTGATGCCGGGCGGGCCGGGCTACCCCGGCGCGCTCCCGCAGGTGATCGGCGACACCGTGCTGTTCTGCGTCCGGGACCGCGGTTACACCCACCTGTACGCGACCGGCGCCGGGGGCGACGCGCCGCGGCTCGTCTTCGGCGGGGCCGGGAACGCCGTGGCGGGCATGTCGGTCGCCGGGGACACGGCGGCGATCGTGCTGGCCACGCCGTCGTCGTACGGCGAGATCGCGACGGTCGGCGTCACCTCGGGCTCGGTGGCGGTGCGGACCGCGCACGGTGTCGCCGACCTCGAGCCGTTCACCCACGAGGAACGGGAGTTCACCGTCTCCGACGGCACGGTCGTGCCCGGCTGGCTGCTGCGCGACCCGGCCCGCACCGGCCCGTTGCCGCTGCTGCTGGACATCCACGGCGGCCCGCACAACGCGTGGAACGGCACCGCCGACGCCGTGCACCTCTACCACCAGCAGCTCGTCGCGCGGGGCTGGGCGGTGCTGCTGCTCAACCCGCGCGGCAGCGACGGCTACGGCGAAGCGTTCTACACCGCGGCGGTCGGCGCCTGGGGCGTGGCCGACGCCAAGGACTTCCTCGAGCCGCTGGACCAGCTCGTCGCCGAAGGGCTGGCGGACGCGCGGCGGCTCGCTGTGTCCGGTTACAGCTACGGCGGCTACATGACCTGCTACCTCACCAGCCGCGACAACCGGTTCGCCGCGGCGGTCGCGGGCGGGGTGGTCAGCGACGCGGTGAGCATGGCCGGCACGTCGGACAGCGGCCACTACCTCGGCGTCGCCGAGCTCGGCGCCCTGCCGGCCGAGAACCGGGCGCACTACGCGGCCCTTTCCCCGCTGGCGCAGGTGGAAAAGGTACGCACGCCGACGCTCGTGGTGCACGGCGCCGACGACGAGCGCTGCCCCGTCGGGCAGGCCGAGCAGTGGTTCGCTTCGCTGCGCGAGCAGGGCGTGCCGACCCGGATGGTGCTCTACCCCGGCGCGTCGCACCTGTTCATCCTGGACGGGAAGCCGTCGCACCGCGTGGACTTCAACCGCCGCATCGTGGACTGGGTCTCGCAGTACGCGGGGGAGCCGGGCCAGCCGGTGCGGGTGCCGGTCGACGCCGCGCACTGGCGGCGGCGGCTCACCGAGCTCGCGCGCAAGCACCGCGTGCCCGGGGCGGCCCTGGGCATCCTGCGCGGCGACAACCAGGTGCTCGCCAGCTGCGGCGTGCTGAACACCGCCACCGGCGTCGAGGTCACCGACGACTCGGTGTTCCAGATCGGCTCGATCACCAAGGTGTGGACGGCCACCGTGGCGATGCAGCTCGTCGACGAGGGGCTCGTGGAGCTGGACGCGCCGATCGCCGACGTGCTGCCCGAGCTGCGGCTGGCCGACCCCGACGTCACCAAGCAGGTGACGCTGCGGCACCTGCTGACCCACACGAGCGGCATCGACGGCGACGTCTTCACCGACACCGGCCGCGGCGACGACTGCGTCGAGAAGTTCACCGCGCTGCTCGACCAGGTCGCGCTGACCCACCCGCTCGGGGCGACACTGTCCTACTGCAACTCGGGGTTCGTGCTGGCCGGCCGGGTGATCGAGAAGCTGACCGGCAAGACCTGGGACGCGGCCCTGCGCGAGCGGCTGTTCACCCCGCTCGGCCTGACGCGCACGGGCACGCTGCCCGAGGAGGCGCTGCTGCACCGCGCGGCGATGGGCCACGTCGCGGCCGGGGACGGCGAGCCCCAGCCCGCGCCGGCGTGGGGCCTGCCGCGCTCGGCGGGCCCGGCCGGGCTGATCACGGCACCGGTGGCGGACGTCCTGACGTTCGCCCGGATGCACCTGGACGGTGGCGGCGGGGTGCTGTCCGAGGCCTCGGCGGCGGCGATGACCGAGTGGCAGGCGGACATGCCGGACAAGCACACGCTCGGCGACTCGTGGGGCCTCGGCTGGATCCGCTTCGACTCGGACGGCCACCGCGTGATCGGCCACGACGGCAACACGATCGGGCAGTCGGCGTTCCTGCGGGTCCTGCCGGAGCAGGGACTGGCGGTCACGCTGCTCACCAACGGCGGCAACACGCGTGACCTGTACGAAGAGCTGTACCGCGAGATCTTCGCCGAGCTGGCGGGCGTGGCGATGCCCCGCCCGGTTTCCCCGGCTCCGGAGCCCCCGGCTGTCGACGTCGAGGAGTTCGCGGGGGTCTACGAGCGGGCGTCGATGCGGATCGAGGTCTTCCCGGGCGAGCCGGGTCTGCGGATGCGCGAGACGATCACGGGCCCGATCGCCGAGCTGGTCCCGGAACCGACGATGGAGCACGACCTGATCCCGCTGGGTGGCTCGCAGTTCGTCCACCGGCAGCCGGGGGCGAAGTCGTGGATCTCGGTGACGTTCTACACGCTGCCGACGGGGGAGCGGTACCTGCACACGGGAGTCCGCGCGACCCCGAAGGTCGAGGAGTGAGGGACGAGGGCCACCGTCACGCCGTGACGGTGGCCCTCGGCCCGCGAGTTCGCGGCCCGCGAGTTCGCGGCCCTCGGGTTCGCGGCCCTCGGCCCTCGGCCCTCGGCCCTCGGCCCGCGGGTTCGCCTCGCATGAGCCGGGTCACGTCGGGGAACACCGGCGGGCGCGGGGCGTTGTAGCGGGTGTCGGTACGGAGGAGTCCCCGGGCCTCACCCCAAGCCTTCACGGAACACCAGTCCGGCTGGAGCCGTGTCGAGCACCCCGCCGCGAGGCGACCCCCGTACCGGCCCCGAACTCCCGCTTCCGCTCGCAGGTCTCCCCCCGGCCTTCGCCGAGCGGAAGCGGGACTTTCTTCAGTCCGAAGTGGACGTTCCTCAGTGCTCGGCAGGCGCCGTGGTCTTGGTACCGCGGATCAGCCACGTCCCGGCGAAGGCGACCAGCCCGACCACTCCGGCCACCACGAACGCCGCCCGCAGGCCCGACGCGTCCGGGCTGCCCGCGGTGGCGTCCGCGCTCCCCACCGTCGCCACGCTGACGAACACCGCCGTGCCCAGCGCGCCCGCCACCTGCTGCAGCGTCGACAGGATCGCGCTTCCGTGCGAATACAGGTGTTCGGGCAGCGAGCCCAGCGACTCGGTGAACAGCGGCGTCATCATCAGCCCGAGCCCGGCCATCAGCAGCACGTGGATCCCGATCACCGCGACCAGCGGCGAGCCCGGCCCCAGCGTTGTGAACAGCCACAGCGACAACGCCATGGCCGCCGCGCCCGGGATGACCAGGGGGCGGGCGCCGACCCGGTCGAACAGCGCACCCACCGGACGGCCCAGCAGACCCAGCACCAGCCCGCCCGGCAGCACCGCCAGGCCACTGACGAACGTGCTCGTGTGCAGCACCGTCTGCAGGTAGAGCGGCAGCAGGATCGCCGCCGCGCCGATCAGGCACACGAACAGCAGCGCCGTCAGCACCAGCGCGACCACGAAACTGCGGTGCGTGAACGGCCGCAGGTCGAGCAGGGCCCGGTCACGGCGCTGCAGCCGCAGCTGGCGCCACGTGAACACCGCCAGCGCGACGACACCGACCACGATCGGCACCCACGCCGGCACCGGCGGCTCCACACCGGCCTGCTCGCCGCTCGCCGACAGCCCGTACAGCACCCCGCCGAACCCGATCGCCGACAACAGCACCGACGGCACGTCCAGCGGCACCCGCCGCCGCACGCTCTCCAGACGCAGCTGCAACGCGCCGGCCACCAGCGCGGCGACCGACAGCGGCAGCACGATCCAGAACATCCACCGCCAGCCCAGCGACGACAGCACCGCACCGCCGATGGTCGGCCCGATCGCGGGCGCCACCGCGATGACGATCGTGATCGTCCCCATCGTCGCGCCGCGCCGCTCCGGCGGCACCAGCCGCATCACCGTCGTCATCAGCAACGGCAGCATCACCGCCGTGCCGCACGCCTGCACCACCCGCCCCGCCATCAGCATCCCGAAACCGGGAGCGAGCGCGCACAGCAGCGTCCCGAGGCTGAACGCCGAAAGCGAGAAGAGGAAGACCTGCCGCGGCGAGAACCGCTCCAGCAGGAACCCGGTCGTCGGGATGACCACGGCCATGGTCAGCAGGAACCCGCTGGTCAGCCACTGCACGGTCGTGGTCGGCACACGGAGGTCGACCGTCAGGTCACGCAACGCGACACTCAGGATCGTCTCGTTGAGGATCATCACGAACGCGGAAAGCACGAGGACCCCGATGAGGAGCCCCGGGCGCGCCGGAGCGCGGGTCAGGTCGGCGGGCGGGGTGGACACGGTGTCGGTCATCGAGGCGGAAGCTCTCCTGGTCGGCCGCGCCGGCGGAATGGCCGCCTTCGGGGCCGGCGACGGTCGGGGTGAAGGCGGGGTGACCCCGCCAGTCTGCCCGTTTCCGCACCTTCGTGTCACGGCGGTTTTCGCAGGACAACCCCCACACCGGGCCCCCTGCAACGGGCCGCGACCGGTCCGATATGCTGGTCCCAGCACAGAGTTCCGCAGCGCGCGATTAGCTCAGCGGGAGAGCGCTTCCCTGACACGGAAGAGGTCACTGGTTCAATCCCAGTATCGCGCACCACGAAATCCACCCCCCGGATCTCGTGGAAGCTAGGGACAACGGGCGATTAGCTCAGGGGGAGAGCGCTTCGTTCACACCGAAGAGGTCACTGGTTCGATCCCAGTATCGCCCACGAGATCGCTGAGAGAGCCCTGTTCGCGCAAGCGCGAACAGGGCTCTCTCGTTGTGTCCTGTGGCGGCCGAGCCCCCACACCCCCCGCGTGTGGTCGCCTCGGTCTGTGAGTCCGGATTGGACGGTTACAGCAGGCGGCGTTGCAGGACGTCGGCTATCACCGTGTTCACCAGTTTGGGTAACTCTGGTGGGTCCAGGGGGTTGTCCTTGCGGCGGCCCGCGAACAGCAGGTGGCCTGCGCCGATCAAGGACAGAGCCAGGGAGTCCACGTCCGCGTCGGCCGCTATGCGGCCCAGCTCGCGCTCGCCCGTCAGGTAACTCGCCAGCATGGCCCGGGCCTCCACCAGGATGGGGAGGCCGCCACCTGGGTGGCGCAGCCGGTTTCGGAGCTCGTCCCGGAAGAACACCAGGCTGACGAGCGCCAGCGTCACCGGATCGAACATCTCCGCCAGCGCGTCGACGAGGTTCTCGGCCACCGTGCGCGTTCCCGCCGCTGCGCGCAGGAGGATCGACTGGTCCGCCAGCCGCGCGATGCGGTCACCCACGAGCTCCGCCAGGAACGCGTCGAAGTCGGCGAAATGCCGGTGCAGCACACCCTTCGCGACGTCGGCCTCGGTCGTGACCGCCCGGCTCGTCAGCGCGTTCGGCCCGTCGCGCAGCAGCACCCGCTCGGCGGCGTGGAACAACTGCTGGCGCACGTCGCGCAGGTGGACCCCGGTCGGCATGCCCCCATTCTCCGTTACGCCCGCCGCGAACGCCGACGCGGTTGCCCGAGTGGGCGAGTGCCCACTAAAGTGGGCGCATGCCCACTCAACATCCGCACCAGGCCCGGCAGATGGCCGAGTCCTTCGGAACCGACGCCGAACGCTACGACCGCGCCCGGCCGGGCTATCCCCGCGAGCTCGTCGACCGGGTCGTCGCCGAAAGCCCGGGTCCCGACTTCCTCGACGTCGGCTGCGGCACCGGGATCGAGGCCCGGCAGTTCCGCGACGCCGGCCGCCGCGTGCTCGGCGTCGACCCCGACCCGCGGATGGCCGAGTTCGCCCGCCGCGGCGGAATCGAGGTCGAGGTCGCGACGTTCGAGGACTGGGACCCCGCCGGGCGGACCTTCGACGCGGTCGTCGCGGGCCAGGCCTGGCACTGGGTGGACCCCGTCGCGGGGCCGGCCAAGGCCGCCCGCGTGCTGCGCCCCGGCGGCCTGCTCGCCGTGTTCGCGCACGTGTTCCAGCCGCCGGCCGCGGTGGCGGACGCCCTCACCGCGGCGTACCGGCGGGTGCTGCCCGGCTCGCCGATCGCGGGGGAGTCGAGGAGCGCCGCGGACGTCTACGACGTCATGTTCACGACGTTCGCCGACGGCATCCGGGAGGCGGGCGGCTTCGGCGACCCGGAACGGTGGCGGTTCACCTGGGAGAAGTCCTACACCCGCGCCGAATGGCTCGACTTCCTGCCCACGACCGGCGGGCTGACCCGCCTTCCGGCGGACGCGCTGGCCGACGTGCTGGCCGGCGTCGGCGAAGCGATCGACGCCCTCGGCGGCGGCTTCGTCCTCGAGTACACCACCTTGGCAGTGGTCGCCGGAAAGCCTTGACAAAAAAAGTTGTCGGTGGAACGGTGATGGCAAGCGAGAACGGCCGGACAACCTTCGGTGCAACCGGCTGAACGTCACCAGACCATCGGAGCAGTCATGTCTTTCCAGGCTTACCTCGACAACGCGGAGAAGCAGACGGGCATCACCCCGCGCGGCTTCCTCGACCTGGCCGCCGGCAAGAACCTCACGAAGCAGGGCGAGATAGTCGCCTGGCTCAAGACCGACCACGGCCTGGGCCACGGCCACGCCACGGCGATCGCACGCTTGATCACCAAGGGGCCGGAGTTCGTGGCCGAGCACCACACGGACGGCGTGCTGCACCTCGACGGCGTGGCCGCCCGGGCCTGACCCGGGCGGCCGGGGGCGGTCACGCGTTCAGGTCGAGGCACGTGCGCGGGCGCGGCCGGGTGCGGTCACGCGATCGGCCGGGGCGGTGCGGTGGGCGCGGCCGGGTGCGGTCGTGCGGTCGGGTGCGGTCGTGCGGTCGGGTGCGGTCGTGCGGTCGGGTGCGGTCGTGCGGTCGGGTGCGGTAGTGCGGTCGGGCCGGGTTCGATGCCGTGCACCGTGCCGGTGGCGTGCAGCCACTCGGCGGCCCGGCCGCCCGGGCGGCCAAGCCGGTCACGCGATCGGCGGAGCACCACACCGGCGGCGGCGCGGCCTGGCGGCCGGGCTCGGTCACCGCGCGCGAACCGGCGGCCGGTGCGGTGGTGTGCGGCCGGTCAGCGGCCGGCCGCGGCGGCGGGCTCCGGGCTCGCCGGTGCCGGGACCGCCGGAGCGTGCCGCGGCAGGAACGCCGCGACGGCCAGCGCGACGAGTGCCGCGCCGGCCCCCATCGCCAGCACCAGCCGGAAGCCGTTCTCCGACGGCAGCGTCGCCGGTCCGAACTCGACGGTCAGCCGGGCGAGGACGAGGCCGGCGGTCGCGCTCGAGAGCGACGTCCCGATCGAGCGCATCAGCGTGTTGAGGCTGTTGGCGGCCGCGGTCTCCGACACCGGCACGGCGCCCATGACGAGCGCGGGCATGGCGCCGTAGGCGAGCCCGATGCCGGCGCCGATGACGCTCGAAATCAGCACCAGGTGCCAGATCTCGCTCATCAGCACGATGCCGAGGGCGTACCCGGCGGCGACAACCACCGCGCCGAGCATCAGCGTCGTCTTCGGGCCGCGGGTCCGCGAAACGCGCGCGGACACCGGCGCCAGCGCCATCATGACCAGCCCCGACGGGGCCATCACCAGGCCCACCGCCAGCATCGACCGGCCGAGGCCGTACCCGGTGGCGGCCGGCAGCTGCAGCAGCTGCGGCAGGACCAGCGACATCGCGAACATCGCGAAGCCGAACACCGCGGACGCGATGTTGGTCAGCAGCACCTGGCGCCGCGCGGTCGTCCGCAGGTCCACGAGCGGCCGCGCGGCCCGCAGCTCCCACCGGCCCCACAGCAGCAGGACCAGCACCGCCGCGGCGAACAGCCCGAGCGTCGGCGTGCTGCCCCAGCCCCAGTCCGCGCCCTTCGAAATCGCCAGCAGCAGGCACACGAGGGCGATCGACAGCCCGGCCGCGCCGGGCACGTCGAACCGGCCGCCGGTGCGCACGGGCGACTCCGGCACGAGCGCGACGACCAGCCCGGTGACGACCAGGCCGAGCGCGGCCGCGGTCCAGAAGAGCACGTGCCAGTCGGCGTTTTCGGCCAGCAGCGCCGCCGCGGGCAGGCCGAGCGCGCCGCCGACGCCGAGCGACGCGCTCATCATCGCCGTGGCCGAGCCGAGCCGTTCGGCGGGCAGTTCGTCGCGCATGATGCTGATCCCGAGCGGGATGACGCCGGCCGCCAGGCCCTGCAGCGTCCGGCCGGCGACCATCGGCACGAGGCTGTCGGAAAGCGCGCCGATCGCCGAGCCCACGACCAGGGCGCCGAGGCTGAGCAGCAGCATCCGCCGTTTCCCGTACATGTCGCCGAGCCTGCCGACCGTCGGGGTCGCCACCGCGCCCGCGAGCAGGGTGGCGGTGATGGCCCAGGTGGCGTCGCCGGGGGAGGCGTGCAGCAGCCGGGGCAGCGCCGGGATCAGCGGGATGACGAGGGTCTGCATCAGCGACACGACGATGCCCGCGAAGGCGAGGACCCCGACGACGAGGGTGGCGCGCGGCGACGCCTCCCCGGCGGGGGCGGATGGCTGGGGCACGGGTGGGTCCTCCGTCGGGATGTCCGAATTAAATCAGTTGCTTGACTCAGCGTATCAGCACCCGGTTGACTGATCACGAACCGACGGCGACCACCGGTGACGGCGAACGGCGAGCGCGCCGAGGCGATCTCCGCCAACGACGCCGAAGACGCCGGAACGCGTCGCCGCACCGTCCTTTGTGGAGGAAGCATGACGAGCACCGCCGAGGTCCCCGCGTTCCCGATGCCCCGTGCCGCGGGCTGCCCGTTCGACCCGCCGCCCGCGGCCCGGGCCCTGCAGGAGGAAGCTCCGCTCGCCCGCGTCCGGCTGTGGGACGGCAGCACGCCGTGGCTGGTGACCCGCTACGCCGAGCAGCGGGCGCTGCTGGCCGACCCCCGGGTCAGCGCGGACGTGACCCGGCCCGGCTACCCCAGCCCCGCGCCACTGCCCAAGGGTGGCACCGGGATCAGCTTCATCCTGATGGACAACCCCGAGCACGCGCGGCTGCGGAAGATGGTGACCGCGCCGTTCACGATCCGCCGCGTCGCCGCGATGCGCCCGGCCGTGCAGAAGATCGTCGACAACCTGATCGACGCGCTGCTGGCCGGCCCGAACCCGGCCGACCTCGTCGAGGCGTTCGCGCTGCCGGTGCCGTCCCTGGTGATCTGCGAGCTGCTCGGCGTGCCGTACGCCGACCACGACTTCTTCCAGGACAACAGCAAGGTCATCATCCGGCGGGACGCGAAGCCGGAGGAACGGGCCGCCGGGCACCAGGCGCTCGTCGGCTACCTCGACCGGTTGCTGGGGGAGAAGCTCGACCGGCCCGCCGACAACCTGCTTTCCGGCCTCGCCACCCGCGTCCGGGCGGGGGAGCTGACCCGGCTCGAGGCGGCGCAGATGGGCGTGCTGCTGCTCATCGCCGGGCACGAGACGACGGCCAACATGATCGCCCTCGGCACCCTGGCCCTGCTGGAACACCCCGAACAGCTGGCGAAGCTGCGCGAGAGCGACGATCCCGCGCTGGTCGCGTCGGCGGTCGAAGAACTGTTGCGGTACCTGAACATCACGCACAACGGCCGCCGCCGCGTCGCGCTGGAGGACATCGAGATCGCCGGCCGGGTGGTCCGCGCGGGCGAAGGCCTGATCATGGCCAACGACATCGCCAACCGCGACCCGGAGGTCTTCCCGGACGGCGACCGGCTCGACCTGGCCCGGGACGCGCACCGGCACGTCGCCTTCGGCTTCGGCGTCCACCAGTGCCTCGGCCAGCCGCTGGCCCGGCTCGAGCTGCTGGTCGTCTACAGCACGCTCTACCGGCGGATCCCGACGCTCGCGCTGGCCACCGGCGTCGAGCGGATCCCGTTCAAGCACGACGGATCCGTGTACGGCGTCTACGAGCTGCCGGTCACCTGGTGAAGTCGACGCGCATCACGACGCGCCGGGGGCTGGGGTGGGTGACCTCGGTGAAGCCGGCGTCCTCGAAGACCTGCCGGGCACCGACGTGCAGCTCGCCCCACGTGACGGTCTTGCCGGGCTCGGTCAGCATCGGATAGGCCTCGAGCGCGCGGGCCCCGCGATCGCGGGCGAAGGCGACCGCCGCGCGGGCGAGGGGGTAGGTGAGGCCCCGGCCGCGGAAACCCTTGCGCACGACCAAACAGGTGACCGCCCAGACGCCGGGGTCGTCCTTGTCCTCGGCGCGGCCCTGCCACGGGATGCGCGAGGTCCGCAGCTTCGGGAAGGCGGCCCGCGGTTCGACGGCGGCCCAGCCCGCCGGTTCGCCGCCGGCGTAGGCGACGAGCCCGCTGGTGGCCGGGGCGTCCGGCTGCCCGCAGGCGGTCTGGGCGCGCTGGGCGGCGACGCGCTCCTCCCGCGTGGAGTCGCGCCAGATCCACCCGGTGACCTTGAACCGCTGGCACCGGCACCGCCCGGCGTCGGCCGCCCCGAAGACGTCCTGCAGCTCGGCCCAGGAGGCCTCGTTGGCGGGCACGATCCGGACGTCGTCCATCAGCGTCGCAGCTCGACGATCGCTCGGGACCCCGCCGGCCGGACGTCGCCGAGCCGCAGGCCCGCCGCCCCGGCCAGCTCACCGAGCCGGTCGAGGCCGCGCTCCCGGCCGCCGACGTAGCAGAGCATGCGCAGATCTCCTTCGGTGTCCGACGCGGCTTCCTTGTCGACGTGGTCCACGACGAGCACCCGGCCCGTCTCCGGCATCGCCTCGGCGCACCGCGCCAGGATGCGCAGGGCGTGCTCGTCGTCCCAGTCGTGGAGGACGCCCGAGAGCACGTAGCCGCCGGCGCCTCCGGGCAGGGCGTCGAAGAAACTGCCGGCCACGGCGGTGGCCCGGCCGGCGAGCCCCGCGGCGGCGAAGGCCTGTTCGGCGCGGGCCGCCGGGCCGGCCAGGTCCAGCACGGTGCCGCGCAGGCCGTCGTGGGCGCGCAGGATCGCGATGAGCAGGCTGCCGTCGCCGCCGCCCACGTCGAGGACGTGCCCCAGCGCGCCCCAGGGGTAGGCCGCGGCCACCGCGGGCGCGTCGGCCAGCAGCCGGGCGCCCATCAGCGCGTCGAACGACGCCGACCGCGCGGGATCGGCCGCCAGATCGTCCCAGAACGGGCGGCCGAAGTGGCGCGGGAACGCGGGTTCGCCGGTGCGGACGGTGGGGAGCAGCTGGACGAAGCACAGATCGGCCCGGCCGATCGCGCCCTCCAGGTCGAGCCAGGCGCGCATTCCGGCGGGGTGGTCGTCGCGCAGCTGCGCACCCAGGGGCGTCAGGTCGAGGCGGTCCTCCGCCCGGGTCAGCACCCCGGCGGTCACGAGGTGGGCCAGCAGCCGGGCCAGCGCGTACGGGTCGGCGGACACCGCCGCGGCGAGCGCCTCGGGCGTCCGGTGTCCGGCGGCGACGTGGTCGGCCAGCCGCAGCGTCGCCGCCACCCGGACGGCCATCGGCGTCACCAGATCGGCGGCCGCCCACACACTGCCACCCGTCGCCTCGGTCATGACGCGCCTCCCTCGCCGGGCGCCTGAACCGGTCAGACGCTGCGCAGCACCGTGACGACGGTACCGAGGATCGCCGCGCGGTCGCCGTCGATGACGTCGTAGGCCGGGTTGCGGGGCTCGAGGTACACGTGGCCGTTGCGGCGGCGGTACACCTTCACCGTCGCCTCCTCGTCGATCATCGCGGCGACGATCTGCCCCGAGTGGGCCTCGGACTGCTGCTTCACCACGACGATGTCGCCGTCGCAGATGGCGGCGTCGATCATCGAGTCACCGCGGACGCGCAGCCCGAAGACCGTGCCCCGCCCGGTGAGGCCGCGCGGCAGCTTGAGGACGTCGTCGACGTGCTCCTGCGCCGAGATGGGTGTGCCGGCGGCGATGTCGCCGACGACGGGGACGGGGACCGAGTCGCCGTCTTCGCGCGGGGCGGTGTCGTGCAGGAACGCGCGCACGTCGATCGGCCGCGACACCGTGGCCCCGCGGCGCAGGAAACCCTTGTCCTCGAGGCTGGCGAGGTGCTTCGACACCGACGACGTCGACTGCAGGCCGACGGCCTCGCCGATCTCCCGCGTGCTCGGCGAATAGCCGTGCCGGACCACCCAGTCCCGGATCGCGAGGAGGATCCGCTGCTGCCGCGGCGGCAGGGCCGAGGGGTCGAGGTGGTCGAACGGATCGACGGCGTAGGTGGTCACCGGCGGAATCCTAGAGGGCGGCGTCCGAGCCGCCGCCGACCGGTCCGGCGCACCCACGATCGGGTGACCCGGGGTCTCGTCCCGCTGACCGGAACAGGACGTGACAGTTGGCGCCTTACCAACATCGACCGTGACTTTGCCATCTGTTGACCCGGGTAACGATTCGACGTATGGTCTAGACCACAATTTTCCTTCGCTCGAACCCCCTTCCCGTCGCGGCGGACCTCCCAGCGAGGCCGGGGCCGCGGCTTCGCCGTGCCCGGCGGCGGGAAGCGAGCCTGTCCCCGAAGGAGCTGGTATGAAAGCGAACCGGAAACTGGTCGCGGCCGCCGCGGGTGCTCTCCTGGCCCCGGTGCTGGTGGTGCTCAACCCCGCCGGGATCGCGAGCGCGCACGGCTACGTCAACTCACCGGCGAGCCGGCAGGCGCAGTGCGCCCAGCACGTGGTGTCGTGCGGGCAGATCCAGTACGAGCCCCAGAGCGTCGAAGGGCCGAAGGGCCTGCGTTCCTGCAACGGCGGCAACGCCCAGTTCGCCGAGCTCAACGACAACAACAAGGGCTGGCGCGCCGCTTCGGTCGGCCGCACGGTGACGTTCAACTGGACCTTCACGGCCCGCCACCGCACGTCGAACTACCAGTACTTCATCGGCAGCCAGAAGATCGCCGAGGTCAGCGGCAACGACCAGCAGCCGCCGGCCACCGTGTCGCACCAGGTGAACCTGGGCAGCCACACCGGCCGCCAGACGGTGCTGGCGGTGTGGAACATCGCCGACACCACGAACGCGTTCTACGCCTGCGTCGACCTCCAGGTGAGCTGAGCCCGGCCCCCGTCCGCCCCGGGAGCGCGCGGCTCCCGGGACGGACGGCCTTTCCCTTCTCCCGCCCCGGTTCGAGCGGCTCGGACCGGGGCCGGGCCGTGTCCGTGAGCAGTCCCGGCGAAGCCGCGTGGAAGCCGGACCGAAGCCCGGCGTCCTACCGTCCGGCGCATGCCGGAGCCCCCGCCGTCCCCGATGACCCGTGCCGGTGTCGCGCACGGGCTTCCTCCTCCGTCCACTGTGGCCTCTTCCGCTCGGCTCCCCAGCACTCCCGCGGCCACGAGGAGGACCCACCCGTGCCAGTCCGGTTCCGCTTGCTCGGCACCCTCGAAGCGGAGGTCGACGGCCGGCCCGTCGACCTGGGCCACGCGCGCCAGCGCTGCGTGCTCGCCGCCCTGCTCGCCGACGTCAACCACCCGGTGCCGGCCGGCAGGCTCGCCGACCGGGTGTGGGCGGACCGGCCGCCCGACCGCGCGCGCCGCTGCCTGGCCAGCTACCTGTCCCGCCTCCGCCGCGGCCTCGCCGGCGCCGACGACGTCGTCATCGCGCACGGCCCGGGCGGGTACGTCCTGCGCGTGGCACCGGAAGCGGTCGACCTGCACCGGTTCCGCGCGCTCGTCGCCGAAGCCCGGGCGGACCACTCGCTGGCGCGGTACGACGAAGCGCTGGCGCTGTGGCGCGGCGACGCGTTCGCCGGCCTCGACTCCCCGTGGAGCGAAGGGATGCGGCAGACGCTCTCCGCCGAGCGCGCCGCGGCCGAGCTCGACCGCACCGACGTCGCGCTGAGCCTCGGCCACCACGGCTCGGTGCTGGCGGAGACCGCCGCGCGGGCCGAAGCGAACCCGCTCGACGAGCGGGTCGCCGGCCAGCTGGTGCTGGCGCTGTACCGGGCGGGACGGCAGGCGGAGGCGCTGGACCACTACGAGCGGACCCGGCGGCGGCTCGCCGGGGAGTTCGGGGCCGACCCCGGCCCGGCCCTGCGGGAGCTGCACCGGAAGATCCTCACCGCGGACCCCGGGCTCGAGCCGGCGCCCGGGGACACCGTGCCCCGCCAGCTCCCGGCCGCCCCGCGCCGGCTCGTCGGCCGGGACCGCGAAGCGGCCGAGCTCACCCGGGCCGTCGCCGCCGGGGACGGCACCGTGCCCGTGTGCGCGATCGGCGGACCGGCCGGGGTCGGCAAGACGGCGCTCGCCCTGCGCTGGGCGCACGACCACCTCGAGTCCTTCCCGGACGGACAGGTGTTCGTCGACCTGCGCGGCTTCGGTCCGGCGGGCGCGCCGATGGCGCCGGCCGCGGCGGTGCGCCGGCTGCTCGCGGCGCTGGGCGCCGACCCGGCCGGGCTGCCCGCCGACGAGGACGCGCTGGTGGCGCTGTACCGCAGCCGGACGGCGGGACGGCGGCTGCTCGTCGTGCTGGACAACGCGCGGGACGCGGCTCAGGTGGAGCCGCTGCTGCCGGGGAGCGGGACGTGCGCCGTGCTCGTCACCGGCCGCCACCGGCTGGCGGGGCTCGGCCTGCGCGGCGCCGCGCTGGTCGACCTGGACGTGCTGCCCGAGGCGGCCGCGCGGGACCTGCTGACCCGGCACCTCGGCCCGGCCGCGGCCCTCGGCGAGCCCGGCGCCCTCGCCGACCTGGTGCGGTGGTGCGCCGGGCTGCCGCTGGCCGTCGGCATCGTCGCGGCGCGCGTCGCCGCCCGGCCCGGTTTCCCGCTCGGCGTGCTGGCCGAGGAGTTCCGGGACGCCTCGGCCCGGCTGGACGCGCTCGACGCCGGTGACCTGAAGGCGAACCTGCGCGCGGTGTTCTCCTGGTCCCGCGCGGCCCTCGACCCGGCGGCGGCCGAGGTGTTCCGGCTGCTGGGCGTGGCGCCCGGCCCGGACATCGGCCTGCCCGCCGCGGCCGCGCTCACCGGCCTCGTCGGCGCACGGGTCCGCCCGCTCCTGCGGTCCCTGGTGGACGCGCACCTGCTGCAGGAGCACGTGCCCGGCCGCTACCGGATGCACGACCTGCTCCGGCTGTACGCCGCCGAGCTGGCCGGCGGCGAGGCCGGGGACACGGCCCTGCGCCGGCTGACGGACTTCCAGCTGCGCGCCGCGCGTTCGGCGGCCCGCGTGCTGCGCCCGGAGCACCCGGTCCCGGACCTGCCGCCGGCGGCCGAGGGTGCCGAGCCCGGCTTCGAGGACCACGCGGCGGCCACGGCCTGGTTCGACGCCGAGCACGCCGGGCTGCTGGAGCTGCTCGACTCGGCCGTGGCGCGGGGCCGGCACCGGCAGGTGTGGCAGCTGGCCTGGTTCCTCAGCGCGTACCACTTCGTGCGCGGGCTGCCGTCCGAAGACCTGGCGGCCTGGCGGGCCGGCATCGCGGCGGCGCGGGAGCTGGCCGAGCCGGCGACCCTGGCCGTGGCCCACCTCCAGGCGGGGACGGCGGACGCGCGGCTCGGCCGGTACCAGGACGCGACCGGCCACCTGCACGAAGCCCTGGAGCTGGCCGGCGCGGACGAGGTCCGCGCGGACGTCCACCGCACCCTCGGCTGGGTCTGGGAGGGCCGCGGCGAGCTCGGGCGGGCGCTGCCGCACGCGAGCCGCTCGCTCGAGCTCTACCGCGCGGCCGCCAACGAGATGCGCGAAGCCGACGCCCTCAACTCGGTCGGCTGGCTGCACGCCCGGCTGGGGGACCTGCCCCGCGCCGCGGACCACTGCGAACGGGCCCTCGCCCTGTGCCGTCGGCTCGGCCACCGCCGGGCCGAAGCCGTGACCCTGCACAGCCTCGGGTACATCGCGCAGCGGCTGGGCCGGCCCGCCGAAGCGCTGAGCCGGTACGAGGACGCGCTCGGCGTCGTGCGGGAAACCGGCGACGGTTACGACGAAACCGACATCCAGCTGGGCCTGGGGGAGGTGCACCAGGAGCTCGGTCAGCACCGCGAAGCGTGCCGGGCGTGGGAGCAGGCCTTCGCCCTTTCGGTGGCGCAGCACCGTCCCCGGACGGCGGAAACGGCCCGCAGGCGGCTGGCGGGGGCGCGGCTGCCGGCGGGCCGCTGACCAGGCGATTGCACCGGAAGGCAACCGTTGCGCAGCTCCGGGCCCCTACGGTCCGACCACCCCGACCGATCAACGTGAGGAGAACTCGTGCGAAAGATCATCTCGGTGGCCCTGACGACCGCGGCGGTGGGGACGGCGCTGACGTTCGCGGCGTCGCCCGCGTTCGCCGTGGGGAGCTGCGCCAGCGGCAACTTCTGCCTGTTCGAGAACAACGACTTCAACCGGGGGAACACCAACCACTGGCTCGACCTGCGGTCGGACGACTTCGACCTGCGCAACAACTACTGGTACGACGGCAGCGGCAACCAGACCAACGACAGCATCGACAACGAGACCAGCTCGGTGAAGAACCGCAGGGGCTGCAACGTGATGCTGTGGCAGGACGTCGGCGGCACCGGCGCCCACACGAAGTCGATCAGCGGCACCGACGACGGGTTCCTCGAGAACAACGCCATCGGGGACAACCGCCTCAGCGCCGTGGACATCTGCGTTCAGGCCTGACGCGCTCCGCCGGTGGTGCCGCGCCCTCGGGCACCACCGGCGTTCTCTGGAGGTCGCATGCTCACGAAGGTCTTCGCCGCCGCGGCGGTGCTCCTGACGCTCACCGCGTGCGGGGCCGGGCCGGTGGCGCCGGCGCTGCCCGCCGAGCGGCTCGCCCTGCCGTTCGACCGCTACCGGCCGGCGTTCGCCGAGGAGACGGAGATCGCGCGCGCCCGCGCCGCCCTGGTGGGGGCGTGCCTGCACGGGCGCGGCGCCGAACTCGCCGTGCCATCGGACGACCGCACGCCCGGCGCGCTCGACCGGTCCCCGAACCTGCGCCGCTACGGCGTGATCGACGAAGCCTCGGCCGCGGAATTCGGCTACCACTTCCCGAGGACGCCGGAGGAGCGGGCGGACCAGGCCGAGCGGCGCCGCTGGCTGGCAAACCTCACGGAAGCCCAGCGCACCACCCTGTTCGGCGAGCAGGGCTGCACCGCCGAAGCCGACGCCCGCCTGCCGGAGGCCGACGACGGCTTCCTCGCCGACGCGGACTTCCGGTCGTTGCGGGCTTCGGAGACGGACCCGCGCGTCGGTGCGGCGGTCGCGGCCTGGCGGGCGTGCATGGGCGAGCGGGGGTACGGCTACGCCCGGCCGTCGGAGGCGATCTCGGACCCGCGCTGGAACCTCGACGCGGAGGTGATCCCGGACGCGGAGAAGGAAACGGCGCTGGCGGACGTCCGCTGCAAGGCAGCGGCGCACCTGGTGGAGGTGTGGCACGACGTCGAGGCGGCGGGCCAGGAGCAGCAGATCCACCGGGACGCGGCCCGGTTCGGCAAGCTGGCCGAGGCCAGGGCCGCGCGGCTGGCCGCCGCCCGCCGGGCGCTCGGACCGTCCTGACCGGACAGTCCTGATCGGACGGTCCGGCGGGAATCCTCCCCGGAGGCGCTCGGCTGATCAGGCGTGGACCATTCCGGTGTGCCACGGCGAGTACCGTGGTTTCCAGCCCAGTGCTTGCCGGGCTCGTTCGTTCGACGCGCCGCGCAGCGCGGTCAGCTGGTACGCCGGGAACCAGCCGAGCAGGCGCGGTGCCAGGTCGGCCGGGATCGTCCTCGGTGGCGGGCCACCGAGCAGCTCCGCCAGCCGCGGAACCCACTCCGCCCCCGCCACCGGCTCGTCGCCGGTGATGTTGAACCGGCCCGTCGCCTCCGACTCGGCCGCGAGCGCCGTCGCCCGGGCCGCGTCGTCCACGTGGACGAACGACGTCCGTCCCACCGCCCCTTCGGGCAGCCGGTACCGGCCCTTCGCCAGCGCGGCGCCGATCGAGCCGTCCGGGGCGTACTGCGTGCCCGGGCCGTAGAGCGTGCCGCAGCGCAGCGCGATCCCGCCCGCGCCGAGGGTCAGCTCCTCCATCGCCGCGACGGCCCGGACCGTGCGGGCCCAGCCGTCGTCCGGGGCGTCGGAGTACAGGCGCGCGTCCTCGTCCAGCACCGCCGGGCCCTCCGGCGCCGTCGCGAACGCGATGCTCTGCGCCACGAACCGGCGGACGCCGGCCGCCCGCGCCGCCGTCAGGAGGTTCTCCGTGCCCTCCGTCCGCAGCCGGGTCGTCTCTTCCCAAGAAGAGCGGAGCGCGGACAGCTGGTGCACCACGACCTCCGGCGCCGCGGCGCGGACGGCCTCCACCACCGCGTCGCGATCCAGCGCGTCCGCGACGACGAAGTCCCCGGGGCAGGGGGAGCGCACCAGTGAAACCACGTGGTGGCCGCGCCCGGCCAGCAGCGGCAGCAGGGCCCGGCCGAGCACGCCCGTCGCGCCGGCCACCAGGATCCGCACCTCAGTCCTCCTCTTCCGGAATTTCCGAAGCTTCCGGCAGCTCCCGGACGCGCATCAGCAGCCGGCACGCCGGATCGCCGTGGCGCAGGCAGCCGGTCGCGCGGTTCTCGGTCAGCTCGACCCCGAGCCCGGCCGACCAGCCCGCGTGGATGTCGGTGCACGGGCACTCGTAGCCCGCCAGCGACCCGGCCATCCGCACCATCGTCACCGCGAAGTTGCGCCGCATGGTCAGTTCCAGCAGGTCGTCCTCGACCACCTCGACGCCGCCGTCCCGCAGCTCCGACGGGAACATCGCCTCCGCGCAGGCCTCGTACCGCGCGCACAGCCCCTTGATGCCGGGCTCGGCGTCGCGGGTGCGCTTGGCGACCTTCCGGCCGATGTTCTCCGCGACGAACCGCAGCGCCTCGGCGTTGATCTCGTTCGCCGCCTCCTGGCCGAACCGGCGGGCGACGCCCTGGTACCAGCGGGCGTCGTGCAGCCACCACGCCCGGTAGGCGTCCATCGCCCGCAGGTTCGGCGGTTCCGGAGCGCTCGTCACGCGCGCTCCCCGGCGACGAGCTTCGCGCGGAACCGCTCGCGCAGCTCGCGCTTGAGCACCTTGCCGGTGGCGCCCTTGGTGACCTCGCTCGCGTCCATCACCAGCGCCCGGGTGAGCGGCGGGAACCCGGCGGCCGCGAGAACGTCGTTGACGGCCCCGGTCCACTCGTCCCCGGTCCGCGGCTCGGACGTCTGCAGCAGCACGTACGCCTCCGCGACGCCGTCGCCGTCCCAGTCGGCCCGCACCCCGTCGGGCGCGACGGCCACCACCGTGCAGTCGGCGAGCTCCGGCAGCTCCCGCAGCAGCAGCTCCTCGGTGCGGGTGCTGAGCACGAGCCCGGCGGGCGTGCGGATCGCGTCCGGGGCCCGGTCCAGGTGGTAGAAGTTGCCCGCCTCGTCCCGCGTGGCGAGGTCGCCGGTGAGCCAGTACCCGCCGAGCCGCAGGCGGTGGAACGTCAGCGAGTCGTTCCAGTACCCCGGGGTCAGCGTCGGCGACTTCACCCCGAGCCTGCCGATCTCCCCGGGCGGCAACGGCTTCCCGTCCTCGGACAGCACCGCGGCCTCGGCGAAGCTCATCGGCTTGCCGATGCACCGGCCGTAGGAGCTGCTGCCCGGCCGGTGGCCGTTGTGGAAGATCGAGTAACCGGTCTCGGACGAGCCGAGCCCGTCGGTGAACACCGAACCGGGCACGCGGACGCGCTTGAAGCCGGCGTCGATCCATTCGTGGCTGCCCTGGGCGATCAGGGCGCGCACGTGCGCTTCGTGGGCGGCGTCGCCGGTGTTGTACCACCCCTCCACCGAGGACAGATCGCGCTTCGACAGGTCGTGCGCGGCCATCTCGCCGTACGTGCCGGCGAACCCGAAGATGGTGGTGGGCCGGAACTTCTCGGCCGCGTCGAGGACGTCCGCGCCGCGCTGGCTGGACTGCAGGTAGACCGGCGACCGCAGCAGCAGGCCGAACAGCAGGACCGAGATCGCCGCGTTGTGCGAGCCGGGCAGCGCGACCAGCAGCCGGCCCATCGACGTCCCCGTCGACAGCTTCAGCCGGTGCAGCTGGGCGTAGAGCAGCGTCTCGTGCGTGTGCGGGACGGCCTTCGGCATGCCCGTGGTGCCGGAGGAGTGCGAGATGATGATCGGGTCGGTGCGGTCGTGGGCGTAGGGGAACACCGGCGGCAGCGCCCCGGTGCCGCGCACGTCCGCGGCGGTGACGCCGAAGCCCAGCGACAGCTCGCCGAGGTGCGCGGCGAACACCTCGCGGTGCGCCTCGTCCGTGAGGACGCCGACCGCGCCCTGGCGGCGCACGTATTCGCGGGCGATCTCCGGCCGCAGGTTCCCGTTGACGAACGACGGGATGGCCCCCAGCGAGGTCAGGGCCAGGAAGTTCACCGCGAACTCGGTGCTGGAGAACGTCTGGATCGCGACCGGGTCGCGCGGGCGGACGCCCTGCGCGTGGTACCAGGACGCGTACGCCACGGCCACGTCCTGCAGCTCGCCGAGGGAGAGAACCGCCGGGTGCGTGCCGTCCGGGGCGAGCCAGGTGCCGTCCGTCCACAGTGCCTCGTCGTCGCGCGGGTGGCCGTAGGCCAGCACGCGGTGCAGGACGTTCCCCGCGCCGAGCGTGGGGTCGGCGAAGATGCGGGCGCGTTCGGCTTTCGTGATCACCGTCGTTCTCCTTCGTCGCGCCCGGCGGGCGCGGTCGTGGTGGCGGAGCGGGCCAGCGCCAGCACCCCGGCGACGCCGGCGGGGTAGGGCCGGGGGAGCGCGGAGCCGGGGCCGACGAGCAGGCCGGCCGCGAGGTCGGCCGGCGGCGGTTCGGTTCCCCGCGCCCGGTGCACGGCATCGGTCCGCGGGGTCCCCGCGAGTTCGACGCCCAGGACGAGGACCCGGTCGAGGTCGTCGTCGAGCAGCAGGGCGGCCAGGTCGAGCGGGCCGCCGCCCGGGTGCGCGGCCGGCGAGATCGACAGCAGTGGCCCGGTGAGGCCGTGGTCGATGCTCAGCCGTCCGAGGATCGCGTTCGCCGTGGCCTGCATGAACAGCAGCGCGTTGGCCGGCTGCCCGGCGGTCAGCAGCCGGCTCGCGAGGTCCGTGGTGACGCTGTCGCCCAGTTCGCTGGCGAGCACCACGCCGGTGCGCGCACCGTCCACATCGGACTTCTCCAGCAAGGCCGTGGCGACCTGGTGCACCAGCGGGTTGAACGGGGACTCGATGAACCCGGCGACCGGGGGAGCGGTCGCGGGGTCGCCGATCGCCGCGGCGAGGACGTTCACGGGCGCTCCAGCACGAGTGCGGTGTTGGCCCCGCCGAAGGCGGCGTTCACGGTCAGGGCCCGGCGCACCTTCGCGGCCCGCGCCTCGTTCGGCACGTAGTCGAGGTCGCAGCCGGGGTCCCGGCCGGTGAAGCCGGCGGTCGGCGGCACCGCCTGGTCGAGCAGCGCCAGCAGCGTGACGACGAACTCCACGGCCCCGGCCCCTTCGAGCAGGTGCCCGGTCGTGCTCTTGGTGGAGCTGACCGGGACGGCGGGCGCGCCGGCACCGAACAGCTCGTGCAGGCCGGCGGTCTCCGCGTGGTCGTTGAACCGCGTGCCGGTGCCGTGCGCGTTGACGTAGTCCACCCGCCCGCCGCCGCGCAGGGCCGCCCGGGCGGCCAGCACCAGGCCACGGGCCCGCGGGTGCGGCCGGGCGACGTGGTGGGCGTCGGAGGCCGTGCCCCAGCCGGGGACGCGGGCCAGCACGTCCGCGCCGCGCCGGGCGGCGGACGCGCCGGATTCGAGCACCACCGCCGCGGCGCCGTCGCCGAGCAGCAGCCCGGACCGCCCCTCGCTGAACGGCCGGAGCGCGCCGTCACGGGCGAGCGCGCGACCGGAGTCGAACTTCGCCTGGTTCTCGGGCTCGACGAGGTAACCGCCGACGCAGACGGCGCTGTCGGCGATCCCGGCGGCGATCAGCCGGCAGCCGTGGACGATCGCGTGCGCCGAGGCCACGCAGGCGGTCGTGAACGTCGTCCGCGGCCCGCGCGCGCCCAGCCGGGCGGCCAGGGCGTCGGCGAACCCGCTCGCCACGGTGTCCTCGATCCGGCCGGTGTCGCCGTCGGCCCAGAACGCCGTCACGGCGGTGAAGTCCCCGGCCACGCCGGCCAGCACCGCCGTGTCGCGGCCCGGCGGCAGGCCGGCCATGGCCACCGCCGCGTCGGCCACCGTGGTCACCGCCTCCCGCAGCGGCGGGGTGTCCGGGCCGGGGCCGCACGCGGCCACGCCCGTGCGCAGGCCGGCGGTGTCGAACCGCTCGATCGGCCCGAACGCCGGACGTCCTTCGAACACGCCCGAGCGCAGCGCCTCGGCGCCGTCCCCGAACGCGGTCCGGACGCCGTACCCGGTGACCACCACGTCGTTCACCGCGCCGCCAGCTCGCCGAGGTGCGCCGCGATGCGGTGGGCGGAGGTGGGCCCGTCGAAGCACTCCTCGGTGGGCTCGGCGAGCACCCCGCAGCGGAGTTCGAGCAGGTGCAGGAACCAGACCAGGCCGAGGGAGTCGAACACGAACTCGGTGTCGTCGTCGGCCAGGTGCGGGAAGATCTTGGGGTCCGCCAGCAGCTCCCGCACCCGCGCGGCCGAGATCGGCGCACCGGAGACGGCACTCATGCCTTCGCACCCCGGGCCACCGTGTCGGCCACGAACTCGCCGAGGCTCATCGCGCCGACCGGCTCGATGCTGTCTTCGGGGTACTCCACGGAGAACCGGCGCTCGATGCGCATCGTCAGCTCGATCAGGCTGAGGGAGTCGAGGTCCAGCCCGGCCGCGCCGAGTGCCGCGCTGTCGGGGACGGCCTCGGTGTCCAGGGGCTGCCCGAGGTCCTCCACGATGGTCTTGAGGACGAACTCGCGGATCTCGGCTTCCAGCGTCGTCTGCATGGGTTTCGCCTTTCGTTCTCGGCCCGCGCGTCAGGCGGGCACGGCCGCCGCCGCGCGCAGCACGTCGTGCCGGCGGACGAGCTTTCCGTTGGGGGTGCGGGGGAGCCGCGGGAGCACGTGGATCGCCCGCGGGATCTTGTAGTCGGCGAGCCGCTCGCGGCACCACGCCAGCAGGTCCGGTGCCCCGGTGCCGCCGACTACGTAGGCCTCGATGGTCCCGCTGTGCACGGCGACCGCTTCGGTGACGCCGGGGTGGGCGCGCAGCGCGGCCTCGACCTCGCCGAGGTCCACCTTCAGCCCGCCGACCACGACGAGCGAGTCGCCGCGTCCGTGCAGGTGGAGCCGGCCGTCGGCGTCGAGCTCGGCGCGGTCGCGCACCCGCAGCCAGCCGTCGGTGTACCGGTCGCCGCCGCCGCTGAGGTACGGCGAGCCGTCGGCGAGGCGCACCTCCACCTCGCCGCCCTCGACCCGCAGCTCCACCCCGGGGGCGGCGCGGCCGACCGACGGCCGCAGGGTTCCGCCGGCGTCCATCGCGATCACGCCGGTCTCGGTGGTGCCGTAGGACTCGCCGACGCCGATGCCGAACCGGCGGGTGAACTCCGCCGCCACCGCCGGGTCCATGATCTCGCCGCCGCTGACCGCCACCCGCAGCGACGGCAGCGGCGGGATTTCCCGCGCGGTCGCCAGCAGCGCGTAGTGGAACGGCGTGCCGAAGATCGCGTGCACGTCGTACGACGCCGCGGTCGCGAGCAGGCCGGCGGCGGTCAGCTTGCCGGCGAACACGGCGGTCACGTTCCGCGCGAGACTGTGGAACAACCCGGCGATGAGGCCGAAGCTGTGCGCCGTCGAGCTGAGCAGCAGGACCCGGTCGCCGGGGCCGGGCATGCCGTCGATCCGGGCGAACCGGTCGATCTCGGCGGCGAGCGACGCCGGGGTCCGGCCGATCATCTTGGGCACGCCGGTGGACCCCGAGCTGAACTGCACCAGCCGGTGTTCCGTGGTGGCGCGGACGCCGTCGCCGGTCCGGGCGGTGACCAGCTCGTACTCGCGCGCGAAGGCGGGGGTGGCGCCGGACGGCCCGCCGCGCACGGTGAACTGCGGCCGTCCGACGGCCCGGACCGCCTCGACCTCGGCGGGCTTGAACCGGTGGTCGACCAGCATCACCTGGGCGCCGAGCGACCACAGGGCCAGCATCGCCTGCACCTGCGTGTAGCTCGGCGGCACCTGCAGCAGTACCGTGCTGCCCTCGGCGATCCCGGCGCCGTCGAACACCGCGGCTTCGGCCGCGACCTGCGCGCGGACGTCGCCGCGGGTCCGGACGTCGTCGCCGTGGGCGAGGTACGGACCCGTGCCGGGGTGGGCGTCGAAGAGCCGGGTGACGAGGTCGGCCATGGCTGCCGCCATCAGGACTCCCGGCAGAATTCGCCGATCGGGATGCCGACGTGCCGCTGGTCCGTCGCGAGGTAGCCGAGCAGCTCGTCGCCGTGCTGCAGCTCGGTGACGTTGCGGACCTTCGCGCCGGGGCCGAGCACCCGCACGTGCCAGTCGTCCTGGACGGTGAGGCTGACGACGACGCCGTCGGCCGAGTGCGCGGTGATGGTCAGCAGCGGGCGGGACTCCAGCTTCGCCCGGCCGACGACCACGCGTCGGGTCCGCCCGTCGGAGTCGACGGCGAGCACGGTGCTGCCGGAGCCGAGCTCGGACAGGTAGTTCGTGCGGTTGCCCGGGCCGAGGACGTAGGAGTGCAGCGCGCCCGCGTTGACCCGGAACGGCCGCGTCGGCATGTACGGCAGCGGGTGGGTTTCGCTGCAGCACAGGACGAACCCGGTCGAGTACGAGCCGACGAGGATGCCCTCGTCCTCGCGGAAGTGCGTGCAGGTGTCGACGCAGACGCGGTCGCCGAGGCCGTGGTGCTCGATCCGGTCCACGGTGAGCGTGGTCAGCTCCAGCTGCGGGGTCGACTCCGTCAGCAGGCGGGTCAGGGCGAACACGTCGTCGGCCGTGCGCGGGGTGAGCAGCACCCCCTCGGAGCCGCGTTCCAGGACGTCGACCACGATGGCCGCTTCCTCGAGGTCGGCGCAGACGGTGATCAGCTGCCCCGGCGCCTTGTCGGCGGCGGCCAGCACGATCTCCAGCGGGATCTTGGTGGGATCGGCGAACTCGACGATCGTGTACGGCAGTTCGACCGCGGCGGCGCAGGCGAGCTGCAGCGTGCGGTCGTCGCGCACGTGCACCCAGCCCGCCCGGTCACCGGTGGTCCGGACCACTGCGGCGAGGGCGTTCTCGTCGTCGACCGGCGTGACGCGCACCCGCGCGTCCCCGTCGCCGGCCAGGACCCCGATGACCGTCGGCGGCAGCTTGGCGAGCAGCTCGGCGTCCGCGGCGACGACGGCCTGCGCCTTGGCGTGGATGGCCGCGTCGACCACGGCCTCGAGCTGGTCGGCCGGAACGGCCCGGACGTCGATCCATGAATGTTTCATGCGGCACCTGTCGTGAGGGGGGAGAGGGACTCGGACAGCGAGGCGGGCGCGGCCGCGTGCACCACCGCGGCCAGCCGGGCGACGGTGACGGCCGGGTTCTCCGACGTGAAGATCCGGCGGCCGACGGCGAGCCCGGCGCACCCGGCGGCCATCAGCTCCGCCGCGGCCGGCACCGGGTCGCGGACGTCGGGCGGGCCCCCGGCGCCCAGCACCGGGATCGGGCAGCTCTCGACAACCTCGGCCATCCGCGCCGGGTCGGCGGGCACCGCCGTCTTCACCAGGTCGGCCCCGAGGTCGGCGGCGATGTTCACCGCGTGGGACAACAGCGTGACGTCCCGCGGGTCGGGAATGCGCGGCCCGCGCGGGTAGATCATCGCCAGCAGCGGGATGCCCCACCGCTGGCAGGCCCCGGCGACCAGGCCGAGGTCGGCCAGCTGCCGGCTTTCGGTGGCGGAACCGACGTTCACGTGCACGCTCACCGCGTCCGCACCGAGCCGCAGCGCGTCGTCGACGTCGCCGACGAGGACCTTCGCGTCGGTGTCCGCGGCGTGCGAGGTGCTCGCGGACAGGTGCACCACGAGCCCGCACTCGCCGAGCGCCGCGGGGGCCAGGGTGCGGGCGCGTCCCTTGTGCAGGACGAGCGCGTCCGCGCCGCAGCCGGCGATCGCGCGGACCAGGCCGTCCCAGCCGGCCCGGTCGCTGACCGGGCCGTCGGAGACGCTGTGGTCGAGCGGGACGAACAGGTGCTTCCCGTCCCCGGTGCGGGAAAGCCTGCGCATCCGCAGGGCTTTGCCGTCGACGGTCATCGGGCCTCCTTCCGCGGCACGGCCGAGATGTGCTCGAACACATCGGAAGTCTGCTCGGGCTGATCTTCGGAAATCAAATACCAACCGGTGATAACTCGGCGGTTATCGGTTTTTGAGAATATCGCCAGGTGGTGTTCGGGTGATTCTTGATCGCTCTCTCAGGTTCCCGTGCCATATTTTGCGCACCGTAGCGGCGAAAGGAGCAGCGGTGACTTCCGAGGTTCGGGTCGCGCTCGCCTACCACGGCGGCCGCGGGCACACCGCGCGGCTGGCGGAGGCGGTGGAAACCGGCGCCAAGGCGGTCGAAGGCGTCCTGGTGGACCCGGTCGACGTCGGCCGGATCGCCCGCGAGGACTGGTTCCGGCTCGACGACGCCGACGCGATCGTCTTCGGCGCGCCCACTTACATGGGGACGGCGTCGGCGGCGTTCCACACCTTCGCCGAAGCCACCAGCCGGCGCTGGTTCACCGGTCGCTGGACCGGGAAGCTCGCCGCCGGGTTCACGAACTCGGGGTCCAAGGCGGGCGACAAATCGAGCACTTTGTCCTATTTCGCCACTTTGGCCGCGCAGCACGGGATGCTGTGGGTCAGCCTGGGCCTGCTGCCCGGCTGGAACTCCGCCAAGGGCGGCCCGGACGACCTCAACCGGCTGGGCTTCCACCTCGGCGCGGCCGCCCAGTCCAACCTCGACGAGCAGCCCGCCGCCATGCACGAATCCGATCTCGCGACGGCCGAGCACCTGGGGGGCCGCGTGGCCCGGTACGCGCTGCAGTTCGCCCGGGGCCGGGAGCACATGTCGTGACCGGCTCCTCCGCCGTCTCCGGCGGCGAGGCGACGCGGGTCGCGCGAGGGCGGCTGATGCTGCTCGTGGCGCTGGTTTCCCACACCCTGGTCCTGCTCGACAGCACGATCATGAACGTCGCCATCGACGTCCTGGCCGACCCGGTCCGCGGGGTCGGCGCCGGCACCGGGGAACTCGCCTGGGCGGTCAGCGCGTACCCGATGGTGTTCGCCGCGGTGACGCTGACCGGGGGCGCGCTCGCCGACCGGTTCGGTGCGTCCCGCGTGCTGCTGCCGGGACTCGCCCTGCTCGGCGCCGCGTCGGTGGCGGCGGCGCTGTCCGCGAACGGCGTGGCCCTGATCGCGGCCCGCGCCGTGATGGGCGCGGGGGGCGGGCTGATCGCGCCGGCGACGCTGACCCTCGTCACCGCCGGGCTCCCGCCCGCGCGGCGGGCCAGGGCCGTGGCCCTGTGGTCGTCCGCGGCCGGGGTGGCCGTCGCGATCGGGCCGGTGCTCGGCGGGCTGCTGCTGGTCCACTTCGCCTGGCCGGCCGTCTTCCTGGTGAACGTCCCGCTCGTGCTGGTTCTGCTGCTGCTGGGCGCGTTCCTGCCGGCGCTCCCGGTGCCCGGCCGGCTGCGGCCGCTCGACCTCCCGGGCGCGGCGCTGTCCGGGCTCGGGCTCGCGGCGCTGGTCGGCGGGATCGTCCAATGTGGACGCGAAGTCACCGGGCCCGCGTTGCTCGCGCTGGCCGTGGGGGTCGCGCTGCTCGCGGTGTTCGTGGTGCACCAGCTGCGCGCCCGGCACCCGGCGTTCGACGTCCGGCTGCTGCTGAAACGCGGGTTCGGCACCGGCATCCTGGGGTTGCTGCTGAGTTTCGCCGGGCTCGCCGGGCAGTTGTTCTACTGCGCGTTCTACCTCCAGGGCGTGCACCGCCTGACCCCCGGTGAAGCCGGGTTCGTCATGTTCGCGGCGGCGGTCGGCATCGTGACGGGCAACCGCGTGTGTTCGGCCGCGGTGGAGCGGTTCGGCGCCCGCGCGACCGTCTCGACCGGTCTCGTCGCCGCGTCGCTGACCTACGCCGCCTACCTGTTCTTCGACGAGCACACGGCCATCGCGCCCGTCGTCGCCGTGTTGTTCGTCCAGGGGTTCGGCACCGGGCTCGCGTTCGCCCCGCTGACCTCGGGACTGGTCGGCGGGCTGCCGGACGACCGCGCCGGCGCCGGGGCGGCGCTGGCCACCGTCACCCGGCCGCTCGGCAGCACCATCGGCGTCGCCGTGCTCGGCACCGTGCTGACGCTGGCCTACCGCACGTCGATCGCCCCCGCGCTGAGCGGCGTGGCGGGCCCGGCCGCCGAGCAGGCGCGCGGCTCGGCCGAGGGCGCCAGGGCGGCCGCGGCGGCCCTGTCCCGCCCGGACCTCACCGCGGCGGCGGACGCGGCGTACGTCCACGCCATGCACGTCACGGCCGGGTGGGCGACCGCGGTCTCCCTCGCCGGCTGCGCCGTCGTCGCCCCGGGCCTGCGCCGGATCGGGCGGCGATGGACCTGACCCTGCGGCACCTCGCGCTCGTGGTGGCGGTCGCCGACGCGGGCGGCATCCGGCGCGCGGCGATGGCCATCGGGGTCGCCCAGCCGGGCGTGACCGCGCAGCTGAAACGCATCGAACAGGACCTCGGCGCGAAGCTGTTCGAGCGCCGCGCGGGCGGGGTGGTGCCGACGCCGCTCGGCACGCAGTTCATCGCCGAGGCCCGGGACCTGCTGGCCCGCTTCGACGAGCTCGTCGCCAGCGCCCGCGCGCTCGGCCGCGGTGTCGACCCGAGCACGACGGTGCGCATCGGCGCCACCGACAGCAGGCACCTCCCGCGGATCACGACCGCGCTGGCGGAGCTGCTCCCGGGCTGCGACCACGAAACCCGCGTGGGCGGCGAAGCCGAAGAGCTGCTCACGGCGGCCGAAGAAGGCCGGCTCGACGTCGTCGTGCTCACCGAGCACGCGCACCGGCCCCGGCCGCGGCTGGGCGGCCTCCTCGACCACGATCTGGGCCGCGAGCCGCTCTTCGTGGCGCTGGCCGCCGGGCACCGGCTGGCCCGGCGGCGCTCGGTCGTGCTCTCCGACCTGGTGGGGGAGGCCTGGGCGGCGCCGGTCGAACAGTCCGCGGACGAGTGGCGCAGCCTGGAGGAGGCCTGTTCGCGGGCCGGGTTCAGCCCGCGGTTGCGGCACCGCGGGCTCGACCGCGCGAGCACCGAGACGCTGGTCCGGCTCGGCCGCGCCGTGGCGGTCCTGTCACCGCACGAGCCGCCCGGGGACGGGGTGGTCCTGGTGCGGCTGGCCGATCCGGGGTTGTGGCGCGGGACGCGGCTGCTCTGGCTGCCGGACTCCCCGCTCGCGACGGTGGCGGCGCGGCTGCCGGCCGCGCTGCGCCCGGGCGCGGAACCGGCCGCGGCCGCCGGTTGACCCTCATGTCGGGAACGGACCGGCCATGAGGAGGTATGGAAAGTTTCCGGTTTGTGCTAGTAGTTGAAAGTAGAACAACATCCTGGGGTGCACGGCCGCGACGAGGAGGGCGGGCCCCGCCCTCCGTGGCGCTCCGGGATCGGCACCCGCCTCCGGCGGGGCCTCGGAGCCGAGGAGGAATTCCATGGGCGTCCGTCCCGGCCCTGCGTCCGTGCTCGAGCAGCGGCCGCCGAACACGGTGATCCGCGTGCTGCTGATCACCGGTGACCCGGAGGTCGCGGCTCGGCTCGACGACACGCTCGGCGCCGCGGACTGCGCGGTGGAACGGGCCACCGACGCCCGGGGCGGGCTGGACCGGGCGCTGTCGAGGGAGTTCGACGTCATCGTGCTGGACTGGCAGCTCCAGTCCGGACGTGGTCTGGACCTCATGAAGAGGATGCGCCGGGCGCGGGTGCTGACCCCGGTGATCATGCTGACGGCGGACGGCCAGGTCCGCGACCGCGTGGGGTGCCTGCAGGCGGGCGCGGACGACTGCGTGGACAGCCTGACCGAGGCCGAGGAGCTGCTGGCGCGGCTCCGCGCGTTGCACCGGCGGAGCCCGTACCGCACGGGAACGGTGCACCTGGGAGCGGCACGGGTCGACGTGGCCCGCCGGGTGGTGATCCGCGAGGACGGAACCCGCGTGAGCCTGACGGGGCAGGAGTGCGCGGTGATCGCGGTGCTGGGCGCCGAGCCGGGCCGCGTGGTCTCCCGGGCCCGCCTGCACGCGCTCGTCTTCCCGGACCGGCAGTCGAAGTCTATTGTGGACACCTACGTCTACCACCTGCGCCGGAAGCTGGGCCGCGAAGTGGTCAGCACGGTCCACAGCGTCGGGTACCGCCTGGGCCACGTCCCGTTCGGCTGAGACGTCGCCCGGCCGGCCGCGGCGCCGGCGGAACCGTGGTTCCGCCGGCGCCGTCCCCGGTCGGCCGTCAGTAGTGGTAGCACCGGCCCGGGACGTCGTTCGAGGTGAACCGCATCGCGTTGCGGGTGTTCTTGCCGTAGCCGCCGTCCGGGGTGGTGCCGATGTTCGACTGCACGCCCTTGAGGGCGGCCTCCGTCCTCGGCCCGAAACTGCCGTCGACGGAGAGGTTGCCCACCAGCTCGGACGAGTAGGGACTCGCCAGGTGAACGGTCGGGTAGCAGGTCTTCAGCGTGTACTGCAGGCCTCGCACGACCGCGGAGTTGGCCGCCTGGGTCCTGCTGATGAGACAGGTGACGTCCCCGCTGCCGGTCGCCGGCACGGAGAGGTTGTTGCCCCCACGGTTCACGTTGACCATGGTGGTGCACAGCGGTGTCGCCGCGGACGCGACGCCGGACGGCACCAGCGTGAGCGCCATCGCGGCGAGCAGCGTGGTGACGCCCGCCGCGATCTTTCCGAACACACCGGATCGGTTGGTCATGAGCTTTTCCTCCCTCAGTTGAACACGCTCGCCGCGCCCGGGCAGACGTTCAGCCAGTGCGTGGTGTCCTGCACGAGTGCGTTGTCGTGGTCCCGGATCGCCTGGCGGTGCAGCTGGTCGACGAAGGTGCGCATGTCGTGCCCGGTGATCGGGCCCGCCTGACCGTCGCGGCCAAGGCCCTCCCCGGACTGGTAGGTCCGGACGCCTTCCCTCGTCGACGGGCCGAATTCGCCGTCCTCGCCGCTCCCGCCGACGCTGATCCCGGCGTAGGTGTGCACGACGTGCTGCGCGCACCGGACCGCGGTGCCCGTGTCGCCGTAGTCGACCTGGCCGTTGTGGTTGTCGTCGCCCGCCAGTGCCACCGTCGTCGCCACCCCCAGTGACGCGACGACCGCGGCCGCGATCGTGGTGCCGCGGGCGATCGTTCTCCGAATCATGTCGTTTCCTCCCCTTTTTCGGTTGGTCACGATCCGTTGGTCAGCGCACCGCCGCCACCACCGCCGCCCCCCGTTTTGAGGCAGCTCAGGAAGTAGGAGCCGTAGAGGCCGGCGATCACCTTGGTCTTGGCGACGAGACGGCTGCTGTTGCTCAGAATCCCCACTTCGATGCCGTTCGCGGCATCGTGGACCCGGCAGGTGGTCGTTCCGCCGTCCGGCGCGAAAACCGTCATCTTGACGGCGTGTTGCGAGCTGTTCGCCGGAATCGCCCTCGTCGAGCAGCCGATTCCGGACGCGGGGATGGTGCAGCTGGTGGTCTCGGCCGCCGCCGGTCCGGCGCCGAGCACCAGCCCGAGCAGAACGGTCGCTCCGGTGAAGACGACGGCCAGTGGTTTCCTTGCCCCGCAGGACATTCCTTGACTCCTCTCTTCGGTGACCCGTGAGCTGGGAGTCTGCTCCGGTCACCTTGACGGCGGCTTGACACGGGCGTGCCGGGAGCGGGCATCATGCGGCGGGGAGGAAGATGGATTTCCGGTTGCTGGGCCCTCTGCGCGTCCGCAGGGGGACCGAGGAGCTCGATCTGGGGCGCCGTGCCCAACGCCTGGTGCTCGGCGTGCTGCTGCTCGAAGCCGGCGAACCGGTGTCCTTCGCCCGGCTGGAAGACGTTCTCTGGGGTGACTCCCTGCCGCCGAACGGCCGGGCGATGGTGCAGACCCACGTCTCGCGCCTGCGCCGCCTGCTCGACCCCCGGCGGGACGGCCGGGGCGACTGCCGGATCGTGACGCTGGGGCCGGCCTACCTCCTGGAGACCGACGCCGAAACCATCGACGTCCACCGGTTCCGCGCGACGGCGGCCCGCGGGCTGGCGTCGGCCGACCCCGAGGAGAAGGCGGGCCTGCTCCGCGCCGCGCTCGACCTCTGGCGTGGCCCGCTCCTCGCCGACGTGATCGACGAGGAGCTCCGGTACCGGCTCGGCGCCGGGCTGGACGAACTGCGCCTGACGGCCTGGGAGGCACTGGCGGAGGCCGATCTGGCCGCCGGGCGGCATCGCCAGGCGACGGCCACCCTGGCCGACCTGGTGGCCCGGTACCCGACCCGCGAGTCGCTGGTCTCCTCGCTCATGCTCGCCCTCTACCGGGACGGCCGGGGCGCGGAAGCGCTCACCGTCTACCACGACACGCGCACGGCGCTCGCCGACCGGCTCGGCGCGGACCCCAGTTCGCCCCTGCAGCAGCTGTATCACGCCATCCTGCGGGCGGACCCCGGCCTGGTCGTGGCCGGGCGCCCGAACTCCGCGGAACGGGTGGTGCCGCGGCAGCTGCCCGCGGCGGCGCGGCCGTTCGTCGGGCGCGCCGGCGAACTCGCGGCGCTCGACGACGCCTTCGGGGCCCACCGCGCGTCGGTCGTCGTGCTGGCCGGCATGGCCGGCGCCGGCAAGACCGCACTGGCCCTGGACTGGGCGCACCGCAGGCGGGACAGCTTCCCGGACGGCCAGCTCTACCTGAACCTCAACGGTTTCGCCGACCTGCCGGCGACCTCGCCGTCCGACGCGCTGGCGCGGTTCCTCGGCGCCCTCGGTGTTCCCGTCGCGGACCTGCCGAAGTCGGCGGACGAGGCCGGGGCGTTGTTCCGCACGCTCGTGGCGGACCGGCGCATGCTGGTGGTCCTCGACGACGCCGCGAGCGCGGACCAGGTGCGTTCGCTGCTCCCCGGTGGCCGGGAGTGCTTCACGCTGGTGACCAGCCGGGGAACCCTGAACGGGCTCGTCGCCGTCGACGGTGCGCGGCGGATCACGGTGGGCTCGCTCGGCACGCACGAGTCGTGCGTGCTGCTGAGTGAGATCGCCGGTGCCGGCCGGGTCGCGGCCGGGCACCCGGCCGCGCTCGAGATCACCCGGTTGTGCGCCCGGTTACCCCTCGCCGTGCGGATCGCCGGGGCCACGCTGGCCGAGAACGGCAAGCTGTCCGTCACCGGGTACGCCGCCGAACTGGGGACGGACCGCAGGCTCGCCGCGTTGCAGGTGGCCGACGACCCCGACGCGGCCGTGCGGGTGGCGCTGGACCGGTCCTACGCCAACCTGCGTCCGCCGGTGCGCCGGCTCCACGCGTTGCTCGGTCTTTCGCCGGGGCCGGACATCTCCCTGCCGGCCGTCGCCGCCCTCGCCGGGCTGCCGCGGCCGCCCGCCGCGCAGCGGCTGGCCCAGCTCACCGACGCGCACCTCGTGGTCGGCTCCGGCGCCGGGCGCTACGCGATGCACGACCTCGTCCGGCTCTATGCCCGCGAGCGGGCCGTCACCCACGTGACGAGGGCGGACCGGGACGCCGCCGCCGTCCGCGTCCTGACCTGGTACCGGGACGCCGCGAACGCGGCGGATCGGGTCCTCCGCCCCCGCGAGCGGCCCAACTTCGAGTCGGCCACCCGGCCCATCGCGCCGGCCGACGAGGCGGCCGCGCTGGACTGGCTCGGGCGGGAGGAGAAGAACCTCGTCGCCGCCGTGACCTTCGCCGAGCGGGACCACCCCGGACTCGCCTGGCAGATCGCCGCGGCCCTGTACGGGTGGCTGTACCGCCGCTATCCCCGCACCGGCTGGATCGAGCTCTACCGGCGCGCCGCCGACGCCGCCGTGCGCGCCGGCGACCCCGCCGGGGAAGCCCTCATCGTCGGCCGGCTCGCCATCGCGCACGGTCTGCTCGGGCAGGTGGACGACGCCGTGGCCGCGTGCCGGCGAGCCTACGAACTGCGCCGGTCCCTCGGCGACCGGCTGGGCGCGGCCACCGCCCTGCTGAACCTGGCCGCGGTCCACCTCAACGACCGGCGCCCCGGGGAAGCGATCCGGGTCCTGCACCAGGCGACCGGCGAAGCGCGGGGAGCGGCGGACTGCGGCCACTTCACCACGATGGTCCACAGCAACCTGGCCGAGGCCTACCAGCTCGCCGGCCGGCCCGACGAGGCGCGACAGTACTTCCGGCGCGCCCTGGAGGCCGGCAGCCGGGACACCAACCCGCGCGACCAGGCCCAGATCCTGATCGACTTCGCCGCGTTCAGCGCCGAGCGCGACAACCTGAGGTCGGCCCTCGACCTCGCCGAGCGCGGCAGAGACCTCGCCACGGCCACCGGTGACGAGGTGCTGGTCGCGGAAGCACGGGAACAGCTGGGCTCGGTCCACCTGGCCCTCGCCGAAACCGGCCCGGCCCTCGAACACCTCTACGCCGCACTGGCCACCTACGACCGGCTCGGGCACCGCGGAGCCGCCGAACTCCGTGACCACATCACGAAAATCCATTCGACAACCCCGCACGACCCGTGACCCCGGAGCCGTCAGCCCACTTCGAGCCGGACGCCCCAGGTGCTGAGGACGACGCTGATCGGGGCGTAGACGAGCGTGTTGTAGCAGTGCGGCACGGAAATGTCGGGGTTGGTGGCGCCGCACGTGACGGCCCCGGCCCCGGCGAGGATGACGCCGCGGGCCTGCACCCCGCCGGTCACCGTGGCGAAGACGGCTCCGCCGCTGTCCCCGCCGGCGACCATGACCGTGCCCGCGGCCGCCTTCGCCTCGATGTAGAAGTTGCCGCTGGCGCCCGGTGACGTGACGGTGTCGTCGGTGACCTTGCCGCAGTGCTGGCCCGAGGTGGCGCCGGACGTGCAGACGGTGTTGTCGACGTAGTTGCGCGCCCAGCCCTTCACCAGCGCCAGCGTCGCGCTGTTCCAGCCGCCGGTGTAGATCCGCGGGGTGGTGGCGGGAGAGGCGGACGGGTCGATCAGCTGCGAGTCGATGTCGGCGATACCGCTGACCGAAGCCCCGCCGGGCGCGATGACCTGCCCGGCGCCGTCGGTCACCACGGCGTTGGCGCTTTCGTCGCAGTGGTGCGCGCTGAGCAACCGGCCGGCCGAGCCGGACAGCACCGCGAAGGCGGTGGAGCAGGCCGAACCGGCCTGGTAGACACGGATGCCGCCCTTCCACGGCGGCGTGTCGTTGTACCGCGCGGCGGTTTTTTCCGCTGGTGCCCGGGTTTCGAAGGTGACGCTGGTCCCCGCGACGGTGGCGGCGGCACTCCGGTCCGTGGCGCTCAAGGGTGCGAACGTCCCGGGCACGCGAGCCCGGACCCCGGAGCCGTCCGCGTTGACGGCCACGGAGTGCAGCCCGATCCGCCGCCCGAGCGAGCTGTCGGCCAGCCGCCGCGCGGCGGCCATGGCTTCCACCCGGGAGTACCGGGCCCCTTCGACCAGCCGGACCGAGACCCCCAGCGGCCGACCGGCAACGTAAGCACGAGCGGCCTCGGGCGCGACGCCCTTCCAGTGAACGGTGACGACGCGCTGGTCTTCGTCGACGGCGAGACCGGCCAGCCCGGTCTTCGCACCGAGGTCGTCGAGCTGCCCGGCGACGACGTTGACGGCCTCGTTCGAGGGCAACTGCGCCGGCGCACCCGCCGATCCGGCTGCTTCGGCGGCTCCTGCCGCTCCGGGAGCGACGATGACGAGCAGCAGGCTGACGGCCGCACCGACCTTGCCGCGCAGCTTCCACGGGCGCGGTCCGGCGTTCCGAGTCGTTGGCATGACGGGACTTCCTCCCCGAAGGCGCCACCTCGACGGCAACGCACGGTCAGCCAGTGTGCCGCTCGCGGCCCGGCCCGGCCAGGGCCGACGGAGAAGACCCGTGGCGGTTTCCGGTTTTGGCCAGTGGCCGGGGGAGTGCCGGCCACCAGCCGGTTCACGTCACTCGACCAACACCGAGTCGAGGTGTGCGCCCAGATCTCCGCCGGGGTCAGGGCGACCTCCAGGTCGCTCTGCAGCTTGCGGGTCAACGCCACGGCGAGCGGGGAATCCAAGCCGACTCCGGTGAACTTCGCGTGGGCGGGCACCGCGGACGGCTCGGTGCCCAGCAGGGCCGCCAGGGCGTGGACCACCGCTTCGCCCGGCACCTGCGTGCTCGCCGGACCCGGCTTTTCGGCGCGGACCCGTGACGCGGGCGAAGCTCCGGTGACCGCGGCGGGCCAGCTGTCCAGCTCGGCCGGCAGGGGCGCCGACCACGCGTGCGGGAACGCCCGGAACAGCAGATCCGGCTGGGCGGTCGAAGACGCCGGTGTTGATCCGCTGGTGCCGGTGGCCGCGTCGTCGCCCCGGAAAGGGTGATGTGCGCAAGGAAACCCGTTGCCCGCCCGCGATCGGAGCTACGGTGATCGGGACTTCGCCGTGCCCGGCCAACGAGACGGCGGATCGCGAAGAGTTTTCGCGCATCGCATTCTGCCTGCGGGGACCATTTCCGGTGCCGCGGAAACCGGTGGAGACGGGGCGCCGCCGAGGTACCCGTTCACGTGAACGTGGGCGCCGGGCGGCGCTCAGGCATAGTCGTTACGACTCAAGGCCCCCCGGCTCGGCGGTGCGTCAGGCGCTGCCCGGGTGCCACGGTCCGGCGGGCCCCGACGGCGGGTACGGCGTGCCGTTCGGAACCTGGCGCTTGCCCGCGGCGAGCTTGACGAAACCGACAACCGCGTTGGCGATGAGCGCGACGAGCAGGAACGGGATCGCGGCCAGCTGGCTCACCCGGAACCCCGTCGCTTCCGAGATCAGCTGCCCGATCACCGGCGCGGCCACCAGGGCGAGCACGGCGAGCCCGGCGGTCACCCCGGCGACGACACCGCGTCCTTCACGGAGCTTCCGGATCAGCGCGGCCGTCGCCCCGGCCGCCGCGCCGGTGCCGAGCCCCTCGAGGGCCCGGCCGACCATCAGGAGCCCACCGGCGTCGGCGAAGGCGGCCAGCAGGACGCCGAGGAACAGGAAGCCGAGCGCGGGGATGGTCACCGCGATGGGGAAGCGGGCGCCGAGCAGGAGCCCGACGGGCAGGGCGAGCGCCGTCCCGGCCAGGTAGGAGACCAGGAGCAGGCTCTGGCCGGACAGGTGGAGGGCGCGCTGGACGTCCGACATGCCGTCGAACCGGTAGACCACGGTCAGCATGAACAGCCCGATCAGCGCGGCGAACCCCGGTCCGAACACGTGCCACCAGACAGGCGCGGCACCAGGACGAGTGACAGGCGGCGGCGACGGCGTCACGTACATGCGGTCACCGTATCGCCTCGCGGAACGGCCCGTCCGGCGTTCGTGGCGTCAACTCGCGCTTTCGTCCCGGAAACCGCGCCGGTTTGCCTTCTTCGCCCGGTTTCCGCACGTGGACATCGAGCACCAGCGGCGGGTGCCCGGCCGGCTGCTGTCGACGAACAACGCTCCGCAGCCGGTGCAGGTGCGGATCGGGTGGGCGCCGCCGAGGGTTTCGATGGCGTTCACCGCGATCAAGGCCAGGGCCGCGGGCACCGGCCGGTCGGCCGGGAACGCCCAGGTGGTCCGGCCGCGGTCCAGGACCCGGGTCGCGCGGCTGCGGGCGGCCCACCGGTTCAACGTCGCTTCGTCGCGCCCGTCGGGGACCGTGCCCGCGGCGACGGCGAGGCCCGCGCGGTGAATCGCCTCGCGCAGCTCGCGGGCCTGCGCCGAGATCCCGGGTTCGCCGGCCGGGGGAGTGCCGGTGAGCAGACCCGTGACTTCGAGCCACCGCAGCAGCTCGGGGTCCGTGGCGATCCGGTCCACCGGCCGCACCGTGGCGGTGAAGGCGAAACAGAGGGGGAGCGAAGCGCGGACCGTCAGTGGGCGGCCTTCCGGCCGTGGACGAACCAGACCGCTTCGACCGGGACGTCGCCCCGGTTGGTCAGGCGGTGCGGCGTCGTGGAGTCGAACGCGATCGAGTCGCCCGCGTGCAGCTCGTAGGTCTCGAACGCGAGCGCGACCTCGAGCGTGCCGCTGATGATGTAGCCGTACTCGATGCCGGAGTGGCGGGTCAGCTTTTCGTCGGGGACGGAGCTGCCGCCCACCTCGTAGCGCACGCGGAGGAAGTCGACGGAACTGTCGTGGATCGGGGACAGCTGCTCCCAGACGACCCCGGTGTCCAGCACCAGCTGACGGCGTTCGCCGGGACGCAGCATCGGGCTCGCCTGGTCCGACTGCTCCTCGCTGAGTTTCGCCAAGGCGCCGTGGAAACTGTGCTTTTCCGGGGCGGCCACCGGCGCCGCGGCGGCCCCGGCGCTGTTGAACAGCTCGTCGATGGAGACGTTGAGAGCACTGCACATCGCGTACAACGTCGCCACCGACGGCTGCGACTTGTTGTTTTCGATCTGGGAGACGAACGCGGCGGAGACGCCGAGGTCGCGCGCGAACTGCCGCAGCGACAGCCCGGCCGCCTGCCGCCGGACCCGCAGCTGTTCACCGATGTTGGCGGCCACCGGGTGGTCCGCCTCCGCCCCGTTCTTCCCCGTCACGCCGTGCTCCTCACCCCGTCGGTCTGTGCTGTTCACTGTAGCTTGACGCGGTCCGGGGTCAAGCCGCCGGGCCGCCGGTGAGCCGGTCCCGGACGAACTCCAGCTCGCGGACCACGTAGTCGGTGATGTCGCCCGTCTTGAGGTCTTCGGGCAGCACGTCCCACGTGTAGGTCTCGATCTCCAGGTGCGACGACTGCGGCCGCGCCCGGTGCCGGTCCAGCGCCTGTTCGACGGCGAACCGCGTGGTGCGGAACGGGCCCAGGTCGTCCAGGAAGACCGGGACGTGGAAGTGGGTGCGCCACTCGCGCGCCCCGCCGGGCTCCCGCTGCCACGCGGCGATCGCGTCGGTGAGGTTGAGGTACCGCTTCAGGGTGCCGTCGCGCAGCTCCGACGTCTGGCTCAGGTAGATGGTGTGGGTGAAGCGTTCGAGCTCGCGGACGACGTCGCCGGTCACCTCGGGCACCCAGAGCGCGGCGGCCTGCTGGAGCTTGAAGATCGGCACGCCGGCCTCGGCGAGCAGGTCGAGGGAGGCCGGGATGTCGTCGAACTCGACGGCCTGGTGGCCGATGTCGAAGACGATCCCGACGTGCCGGCGCAACGCCCCGTACGCGTCCGCCAGCGGCAGGTCCGCGAGCTCGGCGAGCGTCTCGGCGCCGGTGCGGGAGTACAGCCGCGAAGTGAAGTAGCGGACGGTCTCCTCGATGGTCTCGAGGAAGCAGAACGGTTCCGGCTCGAGGGCGAGCTTCACGCGGCGCCCGGTGCGGCGCTCGAGCCGGACGAGGTGGGCGACCACCCGCAGGACGTTGCGGGTGAACAGGTCCACGTAGGGTTCGCCGGTGACCTTGGGCCGGTACGCCAGCGGCACCGTCTGGATCGTCGGCTCGACCCCGTCCGCGGCGAGGTCGGCGAGGACGTCGGCCACCCGTGTCGTGTAGGTGACGCGTTCCTCCGTGCTCCAGTCCGGCTCGTACACGTCCTCCATCACCGAGCGGCCCTTGAACGGCCCGTGCGGGAACGCGTTCACCGTGTAGACGTACAAGTCGTTCTCGGCCAGGTACCGCTTCACCTTCTCCCGCGCGGCGACGTCGCCCGCGAGCTGGTCGGCGGAGGCGCCGGACAGGCGCAGCGACACCCCGAACGGCGCGTCCGGCGACACCCGGCGCTTCACCTCCGGCAGGTAGGCCGCGAGGCTGGTGCTCATCTCGTCCCACGTGTCGCCGGGATGGACGAGCGTCGAATACGTCAGGTGGCCCAGACGGGAACCGAGGTCCATGGGACTCCTCCCAGGTCGTTTGCTGGCAGTGAACAGTCCGTCCGAGGTGCCTGTCAAGCTTAAAAGAGTCTTGACCTCGCGGTTTCGGAAATTTCGAAGCTCGGTCTTGACTCCGGGAGGTCCGCACAGTTCACTGTCGCTGTACAACGGCGTCGGACGGGGTTAACCCTGGCGACCAGACGCCCGTCCGCGCCCGGCTCCCGGCTGCGCGGGCCTCGGTCAGCACGAGGAGAAGAGCATGCGCGCCGCGGTTTTCCACGACAAGCACGACATCCGGGTCGAGGACGTGCCCGAACCCGCCGGGGTCGGGCCGCACGAGGTGCGCGTCCGGCCGGCCCTGTGCGGGATCTGCGGCACCGACCTGCACGAGTACGCCGCCGGGCCGATCGTCATCCCCACCAGCCCGCACCCGCTCTCGCACGCGGCCGCCCCTCAGGTCCTCGGGCACGAGTTCTCCGGGCAGGTACTGGAAGTCGGCGCCGAGGTCACCGGCATCCGGGCCGGCGACCGGGTCGCGGTGATGCCGCTGATCTACTGTGGACAGTGCTACTACTGCCGGCGCGGGCTCAACCACCTCTGCCCGGAGATGGCGTGCACCGGGCTCAGCTGGCACGGCGGCGGGATCAGCGAGCAGGTCGTGGTCCCGGACTACCAGATCGCCGTGCTGCCCGAGTCGGTCACCGACGTGCAGGGCGCGCTGGTCGAGCCGGCCGCGGTCGCCGCGTACGGCGTCGACCGCACCGGTTTCCGGCCCGGGGACACCATCCTCGTCACCGGCGCCGGGCCGATCGGCGCGCTGGCCGCGCTGTACGCGCACGCGGCCGGGGCGGCGCAGGTGATCGTGAGCGAGCCCAACGCGCGGCGGCGGGCCCTGCTCGACGCCTTCGGCATCGCCACCGTCCTCGACCCGCTGGCCGAGGACGTGCCGGAGGTGGTCCGCGCCCTCACCGGCGGGGTGGGCGCCGACGTCGCGGCCGAGTGCTCGGGCTCGGAGGCCGGGCTCGGCGCGGCGCTGGCCGGCCTCCGGTCGCACGGCACGGCGACCCAGGTGGGCCTGCACGTCCGGCCCGCGACGATCGATCCGATGGCCTTGTCCCAGCGGGACCTGAGCCTGGTCGGCACCTGGTGCTACCCGGTCTACGACTTCCCGCGCATCATCGCGCTCGTCGGCACCGGCCGCTTCCCGGTCGAACGGGTGCTGACCGAGGTGATCGACGTCGCCGACGTGGTGCCGCGCGGGTTCGACCGGTTGCTCGACCCCGACGGCGACGCCCAGAAGCTGCTGGTCAAGGTCGGCTGAACCCGCCGCGGGAAGACGTCCCGCGGCCAACCAATCCCGAGTGTCCACCCCGGATCCACTGTGGACACGATTCGTCCTGCCCGCGAACCGGTGCGAGCGAGCACCCGAGGAGCACTGCGATGAGCGACCCGACAGGGGTTTCCGTAATGGTCACCGAGCCACCCCCGGCTCCGGGCACCGCGAAGCCGTCCGGACGGCCCGGCCTGTTCCGGCGGACGACGCCGGTGCGCGCCTCGCGCGGACTGGTCACTATCCTGGTCGCGACCGCGCTGCTGTTCCTCGTCAGCCTGGTGCTGCAGCCGGAAAGCCTCGGCCGCAGCTCGCTGCAGGGCATGCTGCCCTTCGCGGCCGTGCTCGCCGTGGTCGCGCTCGGGCAGACGCTGGTCGTGCAGCAGGCCGGGATCGACCTGTCGGTGCCGGGCACGGTGTCCCTCAGCGTCATCATCGTGACCCACTACCCCAACGGGGACAACGGGAAGCTGTTCCCGGCGATCCTGCTCGCCTACGTCGCGGCGCTGGCCGCGGGACTGCTCAACGGGCTCGTCGTCAGCCGGCTGGGCATGTCCGCGATCGTGACGTCGCTGGGGACGAACGCGCTGCTCTACGCCGTGGTGCTGGGGGTGTCCGGCGGATCGCCGGCGAGCACCACGGCCGCGCTGCACGCGATGGCCACCGGCCGGTTCCTCGGCCTGCCGTACTCCGTCTGGTTCGCCGCGGTGCTCGTCGCGGTGACCGGGTTCGGGATGAAGCGCATGGTGGCCGGGCGCCGGTTCGAGGCGGTCGGCGACAACCCGGCCGCCGCCGGTCTGGCGGGGCTTCGCGTGCGGCGCCACCAGCTCGGCGCGTACGTGGGCGCGTCGCTGCTGTACGGCACCGCGGGCATCCTGCTCGCCGGGGTCGTGACGACGCCGGGGGCGTTCCAGGGCGACTCGCTGCTGCTGCCGTCGGTCGCGGCCGTGGTGCTCGGCGGGACGTCGCTGCTCGGGGGGAAGGGCAGCCCGGTCGCGAGCGCGGTCGCGGCGCTGTTCCTGAGCCAGCTCGACCAGTTCGTGCTGACCCTCGGGGTCAGCCCGGCGACGAACAACATCGTCCAGGCGGTCGCGCTCGGCGCGGGCGTCGCCGTCTACACCGTCGACTGGTCCGTCGTGCGCGGGTGGTTCCACCGCGCGCCGGCGGCCCGGACCCAGCCCTAGAAAGGTTTCCCATGGCTCCCTCGTACTTCCGCAGGACAGTGCTGTCCTGCGCGGCCGCGGCCACCCTCGTCGCCGGCGGCTGCGCGGTCGGCGAAGACGGCTCCGGCGGCAGCCCGGCCGGCCGGCCCGCGAGCGCGAACGGGCCGTCGTGGTGCGGCTCGAAGCAGGTCTCGCTCGGCCTGGCCGACGGCTTCGGCGACAACAACTGGCGCAAGGTGACCACCGCCGAGGCCAAGGCCGAGGTCGCGAAGTGCCCGAGCGTCACGTCGTTCACCTACACCGACGGCCAGGGCAACACCCAGAAGGCGATCTCCGACATCCAGGGCCTGGTGGCCAAGGGGACCCAGGCGATCGTGGTGTTCCCGGACGCGGGCCAGGCCGTGCTGCCCGCCCTGCGCAGCGCGCACAAGGCCGGCGTGGTGACCGTCCCGTACCGGGTCGACCCCGGCGGCACGCCCGGCCAGGACTACGACACGTTCGTCAGCACCAACTTCGAGCAGGCCGGCGTGCTGTGGGCCAAGTGGCTGGTGAAGGCCCTGAACGGCAAGGGGAAGGTGCTCAACCTCGGCGGCCCGCCCGCGAACTCGCAGAGCCTCGACGAGTACAAGGGCATGCAGAGCGTGCTCAAGGACCACCCGGACATCCAGTTCGTCGGCACCACGCCGTACGAGGTGACCAACTGGGACGCCGCGCAGACGCAGAAGGTGATCACCGCCGCGCTGGCGAAGAACCCGGAGATCGACGCCATCACCACCGACTTCGGCGCCGCCCTGGCCAGCTCGTTCTCCGCGTTCGCCCAGGCCGGGCGGAAGATCCCGGCGATCGCCACCGAGGACGCCAACCAGCTCGCCTGCAACTGGCAGCAGCAGAAGGACGCCGGCAACGCGTTCCCGCTGTTCACCGTCTCCTCGCAGAACGCCATGTCCCGGCTGGCGATCCAGGTCGCGGTCGCCAAGGCCACCGGTGGCGTGGCGCCGCAGGGCACCGTCTACCCGCAGTCGCCGTTCGAGGACTCGATCACCGGCCAGCCGCACCCGGTCACCTGCGACAAGGAGCTCCCGTCGGACGCCTTCGTGTCCAGTTCCCTGTCCAAGGCCGACCAGATCGCCGCCCTGAAGTAGAGGAAGCAGACCATGACCGAGGTTCCGGCGCTGAGCCTCTCCGGCGTCTCCAAGCACTACGGGCCCGTCCGGGCGCTCTCCGGCGTGTCGCTCGACGTCTTCGGCGGACGCGTGCACGCGCTGCTGGGCGAGAACGGCGCGGGCAAGTCGACGCTGATGGGCATCGCCTCCGGCGCCACCCGGCCCGACGAAGGCCGGATCACCGTCGACGGCGAACCGGTCCCCGTCCTGACCGCCGACCAGGCGAGCCGGCTCGGCATCGCGATCGTGCACCAGCACCCGGCCGTGCTGGCCGACATGACGGTCGCGGAGAACATCCGGCTCGCCGTGCCGGCGTCGCGGATGCCGGCGGGCGATCCGAAGGCGTGGATGCTCGACCTGCTGCGCCGGGTCGGCTCCGACCTGCGGCTGCAGGATCGGGTGGACGACCTCGGCGTGGCGCAGAAGCAGCTGCTGGAGCTGGCGAAGGCCATCGCGCTGGAGCCGAAGGTGCTGATCCTCGACGAGCCGACCGCGCCGCTCGGCCCCGAGCAGACGGAGATCCTCTTCGACCAGGTGCGCCGGGCGACCGCCCGCGGGACGGCGGTCGTCTACATCACCCACCGGCTGGCCGAGGTGCGGGAGATCGCCGACGAGGTGACCGTGCTGCGCGACGGCCGGGCGCGCGGCCACGCGAACGTCGCCGACCTCACCGACGACGAGATGCTCCGCATGATCGTCGGCCGGGAACTGGCGTCGACGTTCCCCGCCAAGCACCCCGATCCGGCGGGCGCGAAGGTCGCCCTGGAGGTCGACGGCCTGTCCGGTGACGGTTTCCACGACGCGCGGCTCGTCGCGCACCACGGGGAGATCGTCGGGCTCGCGGGCATCGCCGGCAACGGCCAGAGCGAGTTCCTCCGCGCGCTCGCGGGCCTGCGGCAGGCCACCGGGCGGATCGAGCTCGACGGCGAGCGGCTGCGCGGCCGCGCCCTGGTCGGGGCGACGGCGTACATGCCGGCCGACCGGCACGCCGACGGCCTGCTGCCCGCGATGTCGGTCCGGGAGAACGCCGCGGTCGGCGCGCTGCCGTCGTTCGCCCGCGCGGGAGTGGTCGCCGGCGGGCGGGAACGCGCTCGCGTGGCCGCCGAGCTGGCGAAGCTGTCGGTGAAGACGGCGTCGCCGGAGGCGAACGTGATGGCGCTCTCCGGCGGCAACCAGCAGAAGGTGGTGATGGCGCGCGCCCTGCTCGCCGCACCGCGGCTGCTGCTGGCCGACGAGCCGACCCAGGGCGTCGACGTCGGCGCCCGCTCTGAGATCTACACGATCATGCGCGACGTGGCCGCCTCGGGCGTGCCGGTGGTCGTCGTGTCCTCCGACGCGAAGGAGCTGGAAGGGCTCTGCGACCGCGTCGTGGTGTTCTCCCGCGGCCACGTCGTCGCCGAGCTGACCGGAGAGGACGTCACGGAGGAGAAGATCACCGGCGCGGTCGTCAACGCCACGACCCACCGCCAGGAGGCTCCTCCCGCGAAGGCGGCGAAGGCGACGCGGCTGCGTGACCTCGCCAAGGGTGACTACGCCCCCAGCCTGGTGCTGGCGCTGGTGATCCTCGCGCTGGGCGCGTACACCTTCGCGCACAACGTCCGGTTCCTCGCGCCGTTCAACGTCACCTCGCTGCTGACCCTGCTCACCGCGCTCGCGTTCCTCAGCCTGGGCCAGACGATCGCCATCATGACCGGCGGGATCGATCTCTCGGTCGGCCCGCTCGCCGGGCTCCTGGTGGTCATCGCCTCGTTCTTCGTGACCGACGGCCGGTCGCCGGGCGTGATCGTGCTGGCGTTCGTGATCATGCTCGCCGTGGCCGGGGTGTCCGGGCTGCTGAACGGCGTGCTCGTCCGCTTCGGCGGGTTCACCGCGGTGGCCGCGACCTTGACCCTCTACATCGGACTGCAGGGGATCTCCCTGCTGCTGCGGCCCTTCCAGGGCGGGTTCATCAGCTCCTCGGTCACCGGCGTGATCACGGCGTCCGTCGGGTTCGTGCCGATCGCGTTCGTCGTGGCGGTCGTGGTCGCCGTCGCCCTGGAGCTGGCGCTGCGTTTCACGCGGTGGGGCCGGGAGCTGCGCGCGGCCGGCTCGAACGAGGGATCGGCTCGCCGGCTCGGGCTGAAGGTCGACCGGATCCACGTGCTCGCCTACGTCGGCTGCGCGGTGCTCACGTTCTTCGGCGCGCTGCTGCTGATGGCCCAGATCGGGGTCGGCGACCCGACCCAGGGGGTGAGCTACACGCTCTCCAGCATCACCGCCGTCGTGCTCGGCGGGGCCAGCCTGGCCGGCGGGCGCGGGTCGTTCATCGGGACGCTGCTGGGCGCCACGCTCATCCAGGAGGTCCTCAACGCGACGACGTTCCTGAACCTGAACCAGAGCTGGCAGTACTTCTTCCAGGGCGTCCTGATCCTCATCGCGGCCGCGATCTACACCCGGGTGCGCCGGAGCACCCCCGCCCTCACCTGAACCGAAAAGGAAAAGAGAACGTGAGCGAATCAGCACTCGTCGTCGGGGTCACCGGGATCGCCGGGGCCGCGGTGGCAGCCCGGCTGGCCGAACGCGGCTGGGCGGTCACCGGGGTCTCCCGGAGCCCGTCCGGCCTCGCCGGGGTCCGGTCGGTCCGGGTGGATCTCCAGGACCCGGCCGCGCTGCAGGCGGCACTCGCGGACGTCGCGCCGACGCACGTGTTCCTCACCGCGTGGTCCCGCCGCCCGACCGAGGCGGAGAACATCGAGGTCAACGCGGGCATCGTGCGCGACGTCCTGGCGGCGGCCGGCGGCAGTGCCCGGCACGTCGCCCTGATGACCGGGCTCAAGCACTACCTCGGCCCGTTCGAGGCGTACGCGGCCGGCGTCACGCCGGACACGCCGTTCCACGAGGACGAGGCCCGGCTGGACGTGCCGAACTTCTACTACGCCCAGGAGGACGAGCTCTTCGCGGCCGCCGCGCGGCACGGCTTCACCTGGAGCGTGCACCGGGCGCACACCGTGATCGGGCACGCCGTGGGCAACGCCATGAACATGGGCATGACCCTCGCCGTCTACGCGGAGATCTGCCGGGAGACCGGCCGCGAGTTCCGGTTCCCCGGCTCGGAGACCCAGTGGAACGGGCTCACCGACATGACCGACGCGGGCCTGCTGGCCGAGCAGATGGTCTGGGCCGCGACCACCGACACCGCGCGGAACGAGGCGTTCAACATCGCCAACGGCGACGTCTTCCGCTGGCGGTGGATGTGGCCGCGGATCGCCGCGCTGCTCGGCGTGACCCCGGCCGGGTTCGACGGCAAGCCGGCGCCGCTGGAGCGGCAGATGCTCGACGCGGGCCCGGTGTGGCGCCGGATCGCCGAGCGGCACGGGCTGCGCGAGGCGGAGGTCGGCCGGGTCGCGTCCTGGTGGCACACCGACAGCGACCTCGGCCGGCCCGTCGAATGCTTGACCGACATGAGCAAGAGCCGCAAGGCGGGCTTCACCGGCTACACCAGCACATTGGACTCCTTCGCGCGGCTGTTCGAGACACTGCGGGCGGAGCGGATCATCCCGGCCGGAGTGCGGTCGTGACCGGCCGGCTGACCGGCCGGACGGTCCTGGTGACCGGCGCGGGCCGCGGGATCGGCGCCGCCCTCGCGCGCGGGATGGCTCGCGAGGGCGCCGCGCTCGTCGTCACCGACCGGGACGAACCCGACGCCGCCTCCGTGGCCGAGTCCATTCGCGACAGCGGGGCCCGCGCCGTCCACGCGCGGGTCGACGTCACCGACCGCGACGAGGTCCGTGCCGCGGTCGCGCTCGCCGCGGCGGAGTTCGGCCACCTGGACGCGTACTTCAACAACGCCGGGTTCAACGAACCGGAGAAGTTCCTCGACATCACCGAGCCGGTGTGGGACCGGATCCTCCGGGTGAACGCCTTCGGGGTCGTCGTGGGCAGCCAGGAGGCCGCGCGCCAGTTCATCCGGCAGGGCACCGGCGGCAAGATCGTGAACACCGCCTCCATCGCCGGCCGGCAGGGTTTCCCGAGCTTCGCGCCCTACTGCGCGAGCAAGGCCGCGGTGATCTCGCTGACCCAGGCGGGCGCGCGGGCCCTGGCGGAGCACCGCATCACCGTCAACGCGTTCGCGCCCGGGGTGGTGCGGACCCCGTTGTGGGACAAGCTCGACCGCGACCTCGAGCGGATCGGCGAAGGCGGCTCCGGGTTCGACGCGATGGCCGGCGACATCATCCTCGGCCGCCCGGCCGAACCCGAGGACCTCGTCCCCGCGGCCGTGTTCCTCGCCGGCCCGGACTCCGACTACATCACCGGGCAGGTGATCCCCGTCGAGGGCGGGATGGTCCTCGTCTGAGCGGGTCCGCACCCCTCATCGACCCCGGCGGTTTCCGCCGCAGGAAAGGAAAGCACATGCCGATCGCCACCTTCGGGACGAACGCCGTCGACTGGGAGAACCGGATCGACCTCGACCGCCTGCGCACGCAGCGGCTGCAGCGCCTGCGCGAGCAGCTCGACAAGTCGAGCCTCGGCGCCGTCCTCGCGTTCGACTTCACGAACATCCGCTACATGTCGGCCACCCACATCGGCACCTGGGCGATGGACAAGCTCATCCGGTTCGCGCTGCTGACCCGCGCCACCGACCCGATCGTGTGGGACTTCGGTTCGGCGGCCAAGCACCACCAGCTGTACAACCCGTGGCTGGCCACCACGACCGCGGAGGCCGACGCCGACCCGCACGCGCCGCACCACGGCGCCGTCCGGCCTCGCACCGAGTCCGGGGCGCGGGCCGGGATCTCGACCCTGCGCGGGGCGTTCCACCCCGACGCCGGCATCGCCGACGCCGTGGCGGCGAAGATCAAGCGCGAGCTGGAGAAGTTCGGCCTGCTGGGCGAACCGCTCGGCGTCGACGTGATCGAGCTGCCGATCCTGGCCGCCCTGCAGCGCGCGGGCGTGACCGTCACCGACGGGCAGCAGGTCTTCATGGAGGCCCGCCGGGTCAAGACGGCCGACGAGATCTCGCTGCTCACCCAGGCCTGTTCCATGGTCGACGCGGCCTACGACGACCTGTACCGGTTCCTGCGGCCCGGTGTCCGGGAGAACGAGTGCGTGGGACTCGTGTCGAAGTCGCTCTACGACCTCGGTTCGGAGTACGTCGAAGGGGTCAACGCGATTTCCGGTGAACGCTGCTCGCCGCACCCGCACGTCTTCTCCGACCGGCTGATCCGCCCCGGCGACCCCGCGTTCTTCGACATCCTGCACAGCTACCAGGGCTACCGCACCTGCTACTACCGCACGTTCGCGGTCGGCTCGGCCAGCAGCGCCCAGCGCGACGCCTACGTCCGGGCGCGTGAATACATGGACCGCGCCATCGCGCTCGTCCGCCCGGGGGCCACGACCGCGGACATCGTGTCGGTGTGGCCGACCGCCCGGGAGTTCGGCTTCCCGGACGAGGAGGCCGCGTTCGGCCTGCAGTACGGCCACGGCGTCGGGCTGTCGATCTGGGAGAAGCCGATCTTCTCCCGCCTCGTCTCGCTGGAGCACCCGGAGACCCTCGAAGTCGGGAACGTCTTCGCGCTCGAGACGTACTGGCCCTCGGCCGACGGCATCGGCGCGGCCCGGATCGAGGAGGAGCTCGTGGTGACCCCGGACGGCTGCGAGGTGATCACCAAGTTCCCGGCCGAGGAGCTGCTGGTCGCCGGGCCGCGGTACATCGCCGTGAACGGCGTGCTGCCGACCGCCCGGGAAGCGCAGTCGCACCTGAACACGGCCGCCGGCCGCGGGGAGGTCATCGCATGATCCTGCCGCTGCAGCAACACCCCTACGGCGAGCACCCCGTGGTGCTCCCGCCGCTGGAGAACCGCGAACTCGACCACGCGGCCGTGCCGCCGGACACCCGCCGCGCGCTGTACCGGCGGCTGCAGGAGCTGCGCCAGTTCGAAAAGCGCGCCTACGACCTGTTCATGCGCAACCTGGTCAAGGGCACGAGCCACCTGTCACTGGGCATGGAGGCGATTTCGGCCGGCTTCGGCGAGGTGATGCGGGCCGACGACTACACGTTCGCCACCTACCGCGGCCACGCCCACACGCTGTCCCGTGGCGTCCCGATGGCCCCGGTGCTCGCCGAGCTGATGGGCCGCTCAAGCGGCCTGCTCGGCGGCAAGGGCGGTTCGATGCACCTCACCAGCGTCGAGCACGGCATGCTCGGGTCGTACGCGATCATCGGCGCGCACCTGGTGATCGCCAACGGCGCGGCCCTGTCGGCGCAGCTGCGCGGCAGCGGCCAGGTGGCGGTGTGCTTCTTCGGGGACGGCACCACGAACATCGGCGCCTTCCACGAAGCGCTGAACTTCGCCGCGGTGTACGCGCTGCCGATCGTGTTCGTCTGCGAGAACAACCTCTACATGGAGTACACCGCGATCGCCGACATCACCGCCGTGGCGCGGCCCGCGGCCGACCGCGCGGCGGCCTACGGGCTCGAGGCCCGCACGGTGGACGGCAACGACGTCGACGCCGTCTATCTCGCCGCCCGCGAGGCGCTCGCCCACGCGCGGTCGGGCGAAGGCCCGTGCCTGCTGGAGGCGACCACCTACCGCCACGGCGGGCACTCGCGGGCCGACCCGGGGAAGTACCGGCCGGACAAGGAGGTGCAGGCGTGGCTCGAGTACGACCCGATCGGCGTCTACCGCGGCCGTCTCGCCCGCCTCGGCGTTCCGGAGTCCGAACTGGACGCGATCGACGCGGAGGTGGCCGCCGTGGTCGACGAGGCGACCGAGGTCGCGCAGAACGGTGCCGAGCCCGACGGCTCGGCGGCACTGACGGACGTGTGGGCCGACGGAGGATCGTCATGGCGGAACTGACCTACCGCGCGGCCGTCGCCCGCGGCATCGCGCAGGAGATGCGCCGCGACGAGCGGGTGCTGCTCCTGGGTGAAGACGTCGCCGGCGCGGGCGGCGTCTTCAAGACCACGCCCGGCCTGCTGGAGGAGTTCGGGCCGCGGCGGGTGATCGACACCCCGATCGCCGAGCAGGCCATCCTCGGTGCCGCGATGGGCGCGGCGATGACGGGGCTGCGGCCGGTCGCCGAGATCATGTTCTCCGACTTCTTCGCCGTCGCCTGGGACATCGTGGTGAACCAGATCGCGAAGACGCGGTACATGACCAACGGCCAGGTGACCCTGCCGCTGGTGATCAAGACCGGCAACGGCGGCAACCTGCGGTTCGGCGCGCAGCACTCGCAGTCGATCGAGAACTGGGCGATGGCGGTCCCCGGCCTGAAGGTCGTCACGCCGTCGAACCCGCGTGACGTCGTCGGGCTGATGGCCGCGGCGGTGCGCTCGGAGGACCCGGTGCTGTTCTTCGAGCACAAGGGCATGTACGCGAGCAAGGGCGAGGTGCCCGACGGCGAGATCGTCGACAGCCTCGGCACCAGCGTGGTGCGGCGGGCCGGCTCGGACGCCACCGTGGTCGCGCTGGGCCTCATGGTGCCCCGGGCGGTCGAAGCCGCCGACGCCCTGGCCGCCGAGGGGATCGACCTCGAGGTGATCGACGTGCGCTCGCTCGTCCCGCTGGACACCCGCACGATCCTCGGCTCGGTGGCGCGCACCGGCCGGTTGTTCACGGTCGAGGAGAACCCCCAGCTGCTCGGCTGGGGCGCGGAAATCGTGTCACTGGCGGCCGACGAGGTCTTCTGGGACCTCGACGCGCCCCCGGTCCGCATCACCTCCCCGCACGTGCCGCTGCCGTCGGCGGCGTCGCTGGAGGACTCGGTGATCCCCAGCGTCGACCGCATCGTGCAGACGATCCGCAAGAGGCTCGGATGACCGTGACGACGCCCTACCCCCGGCCCGCCACCCCGCGCGGCGGCCCGTGGTCCCCGGCCGTGCGGCGGCTGCTGCACGAGCGCCGCGCCGACCCCGCCCGGTTCGACATCGGCCCGCACCGGCTCACCGCGCGCATCCTGACCGCCTTGCTGGACGCGCAGCCCGCGGCCGAGCCCGCCGTGGCGGCGCCGACGGTCGTGCACGAGGTCGCGGCCGTCGTCCCCGACGTGGCGCCGGACCGCTTGGCGGCGCTGCTCGACGCCGCCGTGGCGCGGGTCTGGTCCGACGCCGGGATCAGGTCCCGGCCACGGCTCGTGGCCGGCTCGGTGCCGGGCGTCCGGACCGTCCCGGCCGCGGCGCCCGGCGAGGTCGTGCTCGCCGCCGGCGTGCCCGCCCTCGACGTCGTGCCCGTGCGCCTCGCCGACGGCGAACCGGCGCTGGCGTGGCGGACCCGGGTGCCGCTCACGCTGGCCGCGCCCGCCGGCCTCGCCGGTGGCGACCTGCTGCGGGCGGTCGCGGACCGGCTGGCCGAAGCACCCGACGAAAGGGGAGTTCGACGATGAAAGCCCTGAGGTTCACCGCCGCGGACACCCTGTCCGTCGACAACCTCGAGGTGCCGCGGATCGCCGCCGACGAGGTGCTCGTCGCGGCCCGGTCGGTCGGCATCTGCCACTCCGACATCGAGTTGCTCGAAGGTCGCTACATCATCCCGTTCAGCTACCCGATCATCCCCGGCCACGAGTGGTCGGGCGAGATCGTCGAGACCGGTGCCGCGGTGACGGACCTGGCCGTGGGCGACCGCGTCGTGGGCGAGTGCGTGATCGGCGACGACCACTTCGGCTTCTCGCTCAGCGGGGCCGCCGCGGAGTTCTTCGTGGCCAAGCCCGCCTGGCTGCACCGGCTGCCCGACTCCTTGTCCTTCACCGACGGTGCGCTCGTCGAACCGTTCAGCTGCGGGTACAACGCCCTCGTCAAAGCGGGCAACGTCAACGCGAGCGACACCGTGGTGGTGTTCGGGGCCGGGCCGATCGGCCTCGGCGTCACGGCCGGCGCCGCGGCCCTGGGCGCGCGCACCATCACGGTCGAGCCGGCGGCCGGACGCGCTGAGGCGGCGCGGAAGCTGGGCGCCGAACTGGTCCTCGACCCGGCCGTGGCCCCGATCGCCGAGCAGGTGGCCGAGGCCACCGGCGGCACGGGCGGCACCGTGGTGGTCGAGGCGACCGGCCGGACGGCGGTGATGGCCGACGCGCTCGAGGTCGCCGCCCACCGGGCCCGGGTCGTCTACGTCGGCATCGACGTCGGGGGCAGCGCGCCGGCGAAGCTGGGCCTGCTGCAGTCCAAGGAACTGAGCGTGCGGGGCATCGCCGGGTCACCCGGGGTCTGGCCGGACACGCTGAGGTTCATGAACCGCGCCGGCATCGACCTCTCCGACCTGGTGACCAGCCGGTTCCCGATCGACCGCGCGGCCGAGGCGATCACCGCCTCCCGCGACACGGCGAAGAACATCAAGGTGCACCTCGAGTTCGGGGCGGCCCGATGACCGGGACCATGCGCGCGGCCGTCTACCACGGCCGCCGGGACGTCCGGATCGAAGAAGTGCCCGTGCCGCGGGCTCGCGACGGCGAGGTGCTGCTCGCCGTCCGGCGCAGCGGGATCTGCGGATCGGACGCCACCGAGTGGGCCGCCGGCCCGAAGATGGTGCCGCTCACCCGGCGCCACCCCGGCAGCGGGCACCTCGGCCCGATGGTCATCGGCCACGAGTTCGTCGGAGAGGTCGTCGAGAGCGCGGGCGGGTTCGCGGCGGGTGAGCTGGTGGCCTCCGGTGCGGGTGTCTCCTGTGGACAGTGCGGCCGCTGCCGGGAGGGCCGCACCAACCTGTGCCGCGGGTACTACACGCTGGGGCTGAACGCGCCGGGCGGGCTCGCCGAGTACGTCGCGGTGCCGGCGGCCACTCTCCGGCGGATCCCGGCGGGGGTGTCCCTCGACCACGCCGGGCTGGCCCAGCCGCTCGCGGTCGGCCTGCACGCGGCGCGGAGGGCGGGCGTCCGGCCCGGGGACTCCGTGGTCGTCATCGGCGCCGGTGCCATCGGGTCGTTCGTCCTCGCCGGGTTGCGGCACCTGGGCGACACCGAAGTCACGGTGATCGACTTCGCCGGGGACAAGCTGGAGCGCGCCAAGCGGCTCGGAGCGGCGCGCACGGTCGACGCCGCCGACGACGTCGTCGAGGCGGTGCGCGGCGCCGACGTGGTGATCGAGGCGAGCGGCGCGCCCGGGCAGTTCGAGAACGCGGTCCGGATGGTCACCGACGGCGGCCGGGTCCTGGCCGTCGGGCTGCCCAAGCAGGCGCCGTCGGTCGACCTGTTCGGCCTGGTCCTGCGGGAGATCACGGTCGAGTCCACCGTCGCGCACGTGTGCGGCGAGGACCTGAGCCCAGCGCTGGACATCCTCGCCGCCGGAGTGCTCGGCGGCGAGCTGCTCGACTCCGTGATCGGGCTGGACGAGCTCACCGATCGCGGTCTCGCCCGGCTGGCCGCCGGGGGAGTGGACGGCAAGGTCCTCATCGATCCGGGGAGGCGCTCGTGAAGGTCGCTGTGCTGGGTCTGGGCGCCATGGGCTCCCAGCTGCTGCTGCGCCTGATCGACCAGGGCGTGGACGTCACCGGCTGGAACCGCGACCCCCGGCGGGCGGAGCGGGCCGGGATCGCCGGGCGGTACGTCGGGGCCTCGGCCCGGGAGGCCGTGACCGGGGCCCAGGTGGTGATCACCATGCTCGCCGACGGCCCGGCCGTGCGCGCGGTCCTCGGCGACGTCGCCGACGTGCTCGGCGAGGGCACGCTGGTGCTCGACATGAGCACGTCCGGCCCCGGGATCTCCCGTGAGATCGCGGAAACGCTGGCCGGGCGCCGGATCCGGTTCGCCGAGGCACCCGTGTCGGGCTCGGTCGGCGCGGCCCGGGGCGGGACGTTGACGGTGCTGTTCGGGGGCGCCGCGGAAGACCTCTCCGCGGCCGAACCGGTCCTGCGCCACCTGGGCAGGAAGACGATCCCGCTCGGACCCGTGGGCGCCGCGTCGACGTTCAAGCTCTGCCTCAACGCGCTGCTGCACACCTTCAACGCCACCCTCGGCGAGGTGCTGGGTGCCGCGACGCGCGCGGGCATCGACCTGCGGACGGCGTACGACACGATCGGCGAATCCGTGATCGCCGCGCCGTACGTGCACTACAAGCGGGACGCCTTCCTCGCGGACGGCATGCCCCCGGTGGCCTTCGCCGTCGACCTGGTGCGCAAGGACCTGGAGCTGTTCCTCGCCGCGGTCGCCGACCCGGGACGCGACGCCCCGACGGTCGGGACCGCCGCCGGGGTCGTCCGGCGTGCCCAGGAGGCGGGTCTCGGCCAGGAGGACATGGCCACCCTCGCGCGGCTGTACCGGCCGTGACGCCGTGCGATCCGTCTTGCCGCCGGCCGGGCGCCGGACATCCGGTGCCCGGCCGGCGGCGGCCCGCCCGGGGCCGGTCAGGCCTGGTCGACGGCGTGGGCGGCTCGGTAGGCGAACGCGATGATCGGCCCGAGGGTCGCGCCACCCGCCCAGTAGGCGCGCCCCGACGCGGAAGCCACGCAGTTGCCCACACCGTAGAGGCCGGGGATCGGGGCGCCGAGGTCGTCCAGCACCCGCCCGTCCGGATCGGTGCGCGGGCCGCCCTTGGTGTCCAGGGTGCCGCCCGTGACCAGCGCGGCGTAGTACGGCCCGGAGGTGCTGATCGGCCACATGGTCGGGTTGGCGCGGCCGGGCTCGTCCTTCACCGGGCCGTTGAACACCAGCTGGATCGCGGTCTCGCCGCGGGCGAAGTCCTCGTCTTTCCCTTTCGCTGCGAACGTGTTGAACCGGTCGATCGTCCCCGGCAGGTTCGCGGCGAAGTCGTCGGCGAGGGTGAAGCCGCCGGTTTCCGCGGCGAGGGACGCGAGCCGCTCGCGGATCTTCGCGGTGAGTTCGCCGAGGGTCGGTGCCGTGAGCACGTGCGTGTCGTCGACGCCCGGCGGGACGATCAGGCGGCCGTACTCGCCGCTGGCGGAGTGGTCCTGGCTGCGCTGGTCCCAGAGCTGGACGAGCACCAGGTTCGGGTAGCTCCCGGTGGCCGGGTCCCAGTGGAAGAACGTCCGTGCGGCCTCGTTGTAGGGCAGCTTCTCGTTGGTCACGCGTTCGCCGTGCCGGTTCACGAAGATCATCGAGTCGCCGGCCACCGAGAACATGCCGACCAGGTCGGGCCGCCCGACCTTCTCCAGCGGCACCGGGCACATCCAGGCGTGGTTCATGGTGCCGAGCTGGGTGCCCAGCGTCGAGGCGATGCGCAGGAAGTCGCCCTCGTTGGTGATCGCCGCGCACCCCGGGTAGGCCGGGACGCCGAGGTGCTCGCGACGCAGCCGGTCGTCGTGGGTGAAGCCGCCGGTCGCGAAGACGACGCCCTTGCGCGCGAGCACCCGCACGGTGTCCCCGGCCGCGGTCGTGGCCTCGACCCCGGCGACGCGGCCGCCGTCGAGGACGAGCCGCTGGACCCGGTGTCCCGTGCGCACGTCGACGCCGTCGCGCGCGGCCGCTCCGGACATCTGCTCGACCGCGCGCACCCCGCCGTCGGACATCGATTCCCGAGCGTCCGCGGGCACCAGCACGCGGCCGGTCGGCGCCTTGTCCTCCGGCAGCTCCGACCAGTAGTCCGGCACGTCCGGGCAGTGCCGGTAGGTCAGCGCCCCGCGGTCGGCGAGCAGCTCGGCGGCGGGGCTCGCGCTGGTGTGGATGGCGCGCACCATGGCGGCTTCCCACTCGGTCAGCCCGGCCGTCGGGCTGCCCGGGTCGTACCGGGTCGGCTGGGAGAGGCGCGCGACGTAGCGGAGGAAGTCCTCGAACCGGTCCTCGATGCCGAGGGCGCGCATGGGCTCGTTGTCCGGCACCCAGTACCAGAACGCGGCCTTGCGGGCCGTGCCGCCGAGCTCGGGCGCCTTCTCCAGCAGGACCACGTCGTTGCCGAGCCAGCGGCTGAACAACGCCGTGGGCAGGCCGCCCCCGCCACCGCCGACCACGACCACGTCGGTTTCGACGTCCGCGGACGTGAGCGGCGCGGGCCGGGCACTCTCCCGGCGGGCTACGGAATCTGTCGTCATGCCCTCACCTTGACGAGTCCGCACCCCGCGCGGTTGTCTCACAATGAGACAGCGGGGAGCAGTCCGGTGACCACAATGGAGTGACCACGGATGAGCTACGAGATCGACACGCGGGACGGCGTCGCCCGCCTTCGGCACGCCAGGGAACGCTTCCTGACCGACCGGCGCCTGCCGGCGGACCTGCCCGCGTGGTTGTCCGCGGCGTGGCGCCGGTCGTGTTTCGCCGAACTGGACGTCACCCGAGACCACGTGCCCGCCGTTCCCGTCTCGCTGGAGACCCCGCTGGTCCGCGCCGCGACCCCGGTGCTGGCCCCGCTCGCCGAAGACCTCGCCGGGCTCGGTGCCGCGCTGGTGCTCAGCGACCGGCACGCCCGCGTCGTCGGCTGCTGGGCCGGCCGGGACGCCGTCGGCGCCCACCTCGCCCGCATCGGCACCCGGCTGGGGACGGACCTGTCGGAGCGCTCCACCGGGACCAACGGGATCAGCCACGTCCTGGACACGGGCGGCCCGTGCGTGGTCGGCGGGCCCGAGCACCTCTTCGAGCTGTACCAGGACACCGTGTGCGCGGGCGCCCCCGTCACCGACCCGGTCACCCGGAAGATCACCGGCGCGGTCGCCGTGGTGTGCGGGCTCGATGCGCCGCTGCGGGTGCTGCGCGCGATCACGACCACGGCGACGGGGGCGATCGAGCGCGAGCTGGTGCACGCCGCGTCGGCGCACGAGCACCGCCTGCTCGAGGCCTACCTGCGAGCCGGGCCCGGCCGGTACCCGGTCGCCGTGCTGGACGGCCGGACCAGGCTCGTCAGCGACGCCGCCGCCGGGCTGCTGCGGCCCCGCGACCTCGACACCCTGGAGTCCTGGGCGCTCGAGGCGGCGAGGGACGGCGCGCTGCCGACCACCGAACTGACCTTCGACCACGGGGTGAAGGTCCACCTCCACCCGGCGGTACCGGGGGACAGCCGGGGCGTGCTGGTCGTCGTCGACCCGCCCCGGCCGCGTGCGGGACGCCGGAGTGCCCGGCTGTCGCTCTTCGCGGACGCGGGACTGTCCGGCAGCTCGCCCGCCTGGCGCTCGCTGGAGCGGTCCGTGGCGCGGGCCGGCGTCCGGCCGGTGCTGCTGCTCGGCGAACCGGGCGTGGGCAAGACCGAAATCGCCCGGGCGGTGCTCGGCGACCCCCTCGTCCTCGACGCGGCGGACGTCGACAGCTGGCTGGAGGAGGTCGCGAAGGCGCTCGTACGACCTGCGGTGCTGCTGCGTCACGTCGAACGCCTGCGTCGCAGCCTCGCCGCGCGGCTCGCCGCTCTCCTCACCGAGGCGCATCCCGCGCGGGTGATCGCGACGTGCACCACCGGCACCCGGCCGGCCAGCGCGGAGGCGCTGCGCACCGGCTGGTCGCCGGTCGAGATCCTGGTGCCCGGCCTGCGCGAGCGGACGGCCGACATCCCCGAACTGGCGCGGCGGTTCGGTGGCGTCCACCTCACGCAGGACGCGCGCGCGACCCTGCAGCGCCACGACTGGCCGGGCAACCTCACCGAGTTGAAGGCCGTGATCGCGGCGGCGGCCGCGGAGGCCGCCGGACCGACCGTCAGCGCGCATCACCTGCCGGGACGGCTGCGCTCGTCACCGGCGCACCCGCGCCTGACCCGGCTGGAAAAGGCCGAGCGCCTGGCCATCTCCGAGGCGTTGCGCACGGCCGACGGCAACCGCGTCCAGGCGGCGGCCCTCCTCGGCATCGGCCGCGCGACGCTCTACCGCAAGCTGCGGCGCTACGGGCTCGGCTGACCCGCGACCGGCATCGTCGTGTAGGCGATCTCCCGCCCCACGCGTTCCCAGAGCACGTCGGGGCAGTTCAGGCCCTCGGCGGAAAGCCGCCGCTTGACGACCTTGAACGTCGACGTCCGCGGCAGTTCCCGGACCGTGCGCACGTACCTCGGCACCTGTTTCGGTCCGAGATCAGGCTGGTCGGCGAGGAAACGGCCGAACCCCGCGGGGTCCAGTGGAGTGCCGTCGGTGACGATGGCGGCCATCACCCGGTCCCCGGTCACCGGGTCGGGCACCGCGTAGACGGCGGTGTCGGTGATCGCGGGGTGGCGCAGGAGGATGCGTTCGATCGGTGCGGTGCCGAGGTTTTCCCCGTCGACGCGGAGCCAGTCGCCGAGCCGCCCGGCGAAGTAGCAGAACCCCTCGGCGTCGGCGTAGGCGAGGTCGCCGGTGTGGAACCGGCCGTCGCGCAGCCGTTCCGCGTCGGCTTCGGGGTCGCGGTAGTACCCGGCGAACCAGCCGGCGCCGGTCGTGTTGACCAGTTCGCCGACGGCTTCCCCGGCGTTGACCAGGTGGCCTTCGGCGTCGAACTCGGCCGGCGGGCACCGGCGGCCGGTGTGCGGGTGCAGGATGGCCACGTCTTCGGCCGGCTTGCCGAGCGAGCCGGGCGGGGTGTCGTCGGTGCGGGCGAACCCCACGCCGCCTTCGGTGGAGCCGAACGCGTCGACAACCTTGCAGCCGAAGCGTTTCTCGAACGCGGCCAGGTCGGCGCTCGCTCCTTCGTTGCCGTAGACGAGGCGCAGGGGGTTGTCCGCGTCGTCCGGGCGCGGGGGCGTGGCGACCACATAGGACAGTGGCTTGCCGACGTAGTTGGCGTAGGTCACGCCGAACTTCCGCACGTCGGGCAGGAAGCCGGAGGCGGAGAACCGGCGGCGCAGGGCGATGCCCGCGCCCGCCGCGAGCCCGACCGCCCAGCCGGCCATGATGGCGTTGGAGTGGAACATCGGCATCGCGACGTACACGGTGTCCGATGTGGACAACCCGAAGCGCTGGGCGAGCATCGCGCCGGGAAAGGCGATCTTCCCGTGGGTGCAGCGCACGGCCTTCGGGTCGCCGCTGGTGCCGGAGGTGAAGATCAGCATGAGCAGGTCGTCCGCCGACGCGGGGACGGGATCGATCGGCTCGTTCGCCGGCGGCCACGATTCCAGGTCCCGCACGTCGAGGTCCAGTCCCGCCAGCAGGGGCCGGTACTTCCGCTCGGCGAGCACGAACTGGCAGTCGGCGAGCCGGACGTCCCGCGCGAGGGCTTCACCGCGCCGGGTGGGATTGAGCCCGACCAGCACCGCGCCGGCGAACGCGCAGGCGCCCAGGAGGATCGAGAACGCCGGTGTGTTGTCGGCCAGGACGCCGACATGCGGTGGCTTGTCCCAGTTCAACGTCTCGCGGAGGTCGGCCGCGCGGCACGCCGAAGCCCGGACGTGCTCGGCCCAGGAGTAGGTCTCGTCCTCGAACAGCAGGCCGGGACGCTCGTCCTCGGCGCGGGCCAGCAGCAGCTCGGTCACCGTCGGGACGCTCATCCACGCACCTCCAGCGCCGGGCAGAAGTGAAACACGTTCTAGTTCTACCACGGTGACCGCGACGGTGGCCACCGGCCGCTTGTTACGGCTTCCGGACTCTCGGCGACTTACAGCTTGACCGCCGCGTCGATGCGGGAAAGGCAGGCCGGACCATGGTCAGTGAAAAAATTACCGTCGCGTCGGATCCGGGCCGGCCGGGCAAACGCGATTTCCCGTCGACCGCCCCCGATTCGGTGACCACGCACAAAGCCCGGAGCGCCTGGTTCCAGGCGCGGGAAGCCTGGCCGCAGCGCGAGGCACCGGTCGAGCTGCTGGTGCGCGCCCGGGCGGAAGCCCGGGTGCCCGAGGAGGCGGCGACCGAGTGGAAGGCGGTCGGGCCGTCCGACATCGGGGGCCGGATGACCAGCGTCGTGTGCCACCCGCATGATCCGGACCGGCTGTGGGCGGGCGCGGCCGGCGGCGGCGTCTGGCGCAGCTCCGACGGCGGCAGGACCTGGTCGACCCGGTGGCACGGCGAGCCGTCGCTGAACATCGGCTCGCTCGCCGTCGACGCGCGGAATCCCGACGTCCTGTACTGCGGAACCGGGGAGGCGAACCTGTCGGCCGACTCGCACGCCGGCGTCGGGGTGTTCCAGTCCCTCGACGCGGGGGACACCTGGCAGCTGCTCGCCCCGTCGGACACCACCGGCCTGCCGAGGCGAATCGGCGCGCTGGCCGTCGACCCGTTCGACTCCCGGCACCTGGTCGCCGGCGGCGTCAGCCACGTCCGAGGCGAGGCCGCCGGTCTGTTCACCTCGACCGACGGCGGCCTGACCTGGACGCGTCAGCCGCTCGTCGGCGCGGCGCCGTACTGGTGCCACGCCGTGCGTTTCCACCCCGCGCAGCAGGGGCTGATCTTCGTGACGATCTCGGCGAACGGCTCGCCCAACGGGATCTGGCGGTCCGGCGACGGCGGGGGCAGCTGGCAGCACCTGGCCGGCGGCCTGCCCGACCCGGACCTCGCCGGCCGCACGTCGCTCGCCCTGGCGCCGTCGAATCCCCAGGTGGTCTACGCCCTGGTCGAAAGCGGCGGCAAGGTGCTCGACGTGTACCGCAGCGACAACCTGGGCGACGGGTGGAAGGCCGTCGGCGGCCCCCACTTCGCGGACGAGCGGCAGATGTCCTACGGCAACACGATCGTCGTCCACCCGGAGAACGCCGACTGGGTGCTCTGCGGCGGGGTGGACCTGCACCGGACGACCGACGCCGGCGGGAAGTGGGAGCAGGTGACCCACTGGAACGCCGAACGGGGCACCGCGCAGTACGCGCACGCCGACCACCACGCGCTGGCCATGCCCGCCGGGCGGCCCGGCCTGGTCTACGACCTCAACGACGGTGGCATGGACGTCAGCGCGGACGGCGGGACCACCTGGGAGAACCGGAGCAACGGGCTGGCCACCAACATGTTCTACGACCTCGAGGTGGCCGCGGACACCGGCGGCTTCATCGCCGGCGGGGCCCAGGACAACGGCACCCTCGCCACGCTCGACGGCACGGCCGACGGCTACTTCGAGCTCACCGGCGGCGACGGCGGCTGGGTGGTGATCGACCGCGCCGACGCGAACCACCTGTTCACCACCGCGCAGCACATGCTCGTGTTCCGGCACCGCTCGAGCGACGGCTGGAAGCGGGTGTCACCGCCGGAGGACGACCCGGTCAAGCCGTGGATGGTGTTCGTGGCGATGGATCCCGCCACCGGCACGACGCTGTTCACCGGCTCGAACCGGGTGTGGCGGACCACCGACGACGGCGACACCTGGAGCCCGGTGTCGCCGGTGCTCGACGGCAGCGACATCACCACGATCGACATCGCCCGGGCGGACAGCAGGCGGGTCTACGTCGGCACCGAGAACGGCGGCGTGTTCCGCACCGCCGACGGCGGCGCCACGTGGAGCGGAAACCTGGCGAGCACCGTGCTGCCCGGCCGGACCGTCACCCGGGTGGCCAGCCGCGCCGACAACGCGGACGTGGTCTGCGCGACGGTCGCCAACTTCGGCAACCGGCACGTCTTCCGCTCCGCGGACGGCGGGCTGACCTGGGCCGACATCGACCGCGGCGACCTGCCGGACGCGCCGCTGCTGTCCCTGGTCCTGCCCGCGGCCCACCCGGGCCGGATCTACGTCTGCGGCGACGCCGGCGTCTTCCGGTCCGACGACGAGGGCGCGACCTGGTCGAACCTGACCGGCACGCTGCCGAACGTGACGGTCGTCGACCTCGTCTACCACGAACACGACCGCACGCTGACCGCCGCGACCTACGGCCGGAGCATCTGGCAGTCGCCCGTCGACTGAAGTCAGCCGTCGTGCCGGTCGCCGAACCACTTCGCCCGTTCCGCGATCACGTCCGGGCCCTCGCCCACCCGGGGGCCCGGCGTGATCCTCGGGCGGGTGCCGGCGATCCGGAACAGCGGAAAGGAATCCACCGGCGCCGTTCCGACGTCGACCCGGCCCGCGTCGGCGGTCAGGCCCGCCGGGGCCGCGCCCTCGGGCACGGCCACCCGCACGGCCGCCGGCGGCTCGCCGACGACGTCGAGCAACCCCGCGACGACCGCGCTCTCCACGGGGTCGACGAACAGCACCTGCCGCACGGCGGGGGACAGACCGGTCGCGGACAACGGCTCGCGGCCCTCGGCCAGCCGTTCGGCGGGCAGCAGGATCGCGCGTTCCCCCGACGGCGTCCGCAGCCGCCGGGCCTCGACACCGGCCGCGCGCGCGGCCGCGTCGGCGAGCTCGAGCGGTCCGGGCTTCCGCCCGGCGGGCTCGAACGTCTCGACCGGTGCCCACTGAGGACCGGCTGCCATCGCACCTCCCAGGCGGTCGAGCGGACGCTCACGACGCCCGGGAACACCGTAACGCCCCGCGCGGGGTACCGGCCGGGTGTCCGTCAGCCCTCCGTGGCGCGCGTCCACATGCGTTCGAACTCCGCCGCGTCGATCACGGCCGGGGTCAGCGCACCCTGAACGGCGATCTCGTCGAACGACGGGAGCGGTACCTCGCTGAGCCCGGTGCGGCCGGTCGAGCGCCAGTCGTCGGCGTAGTACAGCGTGCCGTCGGGGAAGACCTCGACCTTGCGGACCTCCCAGCGGTCGTCGTCGAGTTCGCTGTAGATGTCCACCGGGGCGTCGGCGGCCTCGTGCCGCCAGCGCACGTGCAGGTAGTCCATGTCGGGTCTCCGGTTCAGCGTTGCCGCGGCGGTCGCGGGCGGGCCGCGTCGCCCCAGTCTTCCTGGCCCATGCTGCTGCCGAGGTGGGGCCCCGGCGGGTTCGGGCCGTGGCTGACGTGCGCGTCGCCGATCTCGACCGGCCGGGGGTTCGGGTGGTTCGTCGGCTGGTCGTTGTGGTGCACCACGTAGACGTCCGGCCGGTGGTCGGACTGCGAGATCGTGTACCCCTGGCTCTCCAGCGCGGACGGGCTGACCTCGATGTGGTGCGTGAAGCTCGCCCCGGAGCCCGGGTTGAGCACCAGCGCCTGGGACAGCCCTTCCTGCGACAGCTGCCCGGGCGCGATGTTGGTGAAGTAGCCACCCGATCCGTACCGGGCGTGCGAGCCGACCAGCGGGTTGTCGGGCGTGCCGTGGGTCCACGCCGAGGGCCGCACGTGGCCGCTGCCCATGATGCCGTTCATGCCGGCTTCGTTGGTGTAGTGGAAAAGGCTGCCGTTCGGGTTGTCCGGCGTGTGCGGCACCGTCGCGTGCGGGGTCGTCGGCAGCGGGTTGTCGTAGTACGGCGGGGGTGGCCGGTTGCCGGTGCGCGGTGGCCGGCTCGGCCCGCTGGTGTTGCCGTTGCCGCCACGGCCGTTGCCGCGGTTGTTCCCGCCGCCACCGCGGTTACCGCCGCCGCCTCGGTTGCCGCCGCCGGAGCCGGACGCGGCGTCGGCGCACGGCGTGAGACCCGAGGGGTCGATCCACGCCAGCGGGTTGGCCACGTACGCCTGCGGGTTCGGCCCGCCGGCCAAGCCCAGCGGGTCGACGCTGAGGTAGCGCGCGGTGCCCGGGTCGTAGTAGCGGTGGTAGTTGTAGTGCAGCCCGGTTTCGGCGTCGAAGTACTGCCCGGGGAACCGCAGCGGGGTCACGTCCGGCGTGGTGGCCAGCGGCCGGCCCCAGATCGACTGCGGCTGCTGGCGGGCGATCACGCCGTCGAGCCGCACCAGTTCCGTCGGCGTGCCGACGACGTCGGTGATGATCGCGTAGTACTGCTGGTCGAGCACCTGCCGGAAGCCGTCCGGGCCGAGCAGCCGCTCGATCTGCACCAGCGGGAGCTCGCTGCCGGGCTCGACGTCCCAGCTCAGCAGCCGCCGTTGCCGGGTCGCGGTCAGCCGGTGCTCCTCGGCCAGTGCCGCGCCGTCCCAGGTGAAGTCGGTCTGCTCGGCGACCGTGCCGTCGGCCGCGAGCCGCTGCTTCGCGACCCGCCTGCCCAGCGGGTCGTAGCGGTAGCGCCAGCGCTGCCCGTCGGGTGTCGTGACGCCGGTGAGCCGGTCCTCGGCGTTCCAGGTGAAGCGCCAGACCTGCGGCCGTCCGTCGAGCCCGGGCGCGGTGCGCTCGACGAGCCTGCCCTGCCGGTCGTGGGTGTAGCGGGCGGCGCCGGCGCCGGTGATCCGCGTGCCCGCGTACGTCCGGGGCCCGGCGAGCGCGTCGGGGACGGCGCCCGCCTGGACGCCGGTCACGTTGCCGGTGCTGTCGTAGCTGTAGCGCTCGGCGTGCGCGGGGCCGGTGACCGCGCTGATCCGGCCCACCGGGTCGAGCTCGAACGACCGCGTCCCGGCCGCGGCGTCGTGCGTCGCGACGAGCAGGCCGTCTTCGCGGTAGTCGTAGGCCCGCCGGTGCACCAGTGCGCCGCCGGGGCCCGCCACGGTCTGCGCGGCGAGCCGGCCCGCGGAGTCCCAGTGCCGGCGCAGGTCCGCGACGCCCCATTCGCGCTGGACCTCACGGCCGGCCGCGTCGCGGCGCAGGCTCATCATCTGCCCGCCGACCCGCAACCCGACCGGCGCGTCGGCCGCGTCGTAGGCCCACTCGCTGACCAGCCCCGACGGCAGCGTGCGCCGGGTCCGCCTGCCGAGCACGTCGTACTCCGACCGCACGGTGCGGCCGTTGCAGGATTCGGTCAGCACCCGCCCGAGCGCGTCGTAGGTGAAGGTGACGTCGGCGTCGGCGTTGACCGCGCGCAGGAGCCGGCCCGCCGCGTCGTAGGTCCAGCGGGTCACCTCCGCGCCGGCGCGCTGCTCCACCACCCGGCCGAGCGCGTCGCGGGTGAACTCGAGCGTCTCGCCGGCGCCGTTCGTGCGGCTGGTCAGGTTCCCCGCCGCGTCGTAGCCGTAGCGCAGCACCCGCCCGTCGAAGTCGGTCTCCTCGACCAGGTTCCCCGCCGCGTCGTGGGTGTACTCCCACCGGCGCCCCTGCTCGTTGCGGACCGAGACGAGCCGCAGCTCGGTGTCGTGCGTGAACTCCATCCGGCTGCCGTCCGGCGCGATCCGCGCGGACGGCAGGTCGAACCCCCCGACCTCGTGCAGCGTCCGCGCACCGGTGGCGTCCCGGTGCTCGCGCAGGTTGCCCTCGCCGTCGTAGGCCCAGTGCTCGGTGCCGCCGCCGGGGCGGGTCATGCGCAGCGGACGGCCTTCGACGGTCCAGGCGTAGCGGGTGGTCTCCCCGGCCGGGCCGGTTTCCGCGACCAGGCGGCCGAAGGCGTCGTACTCGAACGTCCGCACCGCGCCGGTGGGCCCGGTGATCGACTGGGTCAGGCCCCGCGCGTCGGAGACGATGGTGGTCCGCCCGCCGGCCGGGTCGACGATCGTGGCGAGGTTCCCCGCGCCGTCGTAGCCGTAGGTCGTGCGGGCGCCCGCCGGGTCGACCGACGCGACGAGCTCACCGCGCTCGCCGTACTCCCGCGTCGTGCGCGCCCCGTCGACGTCCACGGTGAGGACGGGCCGGTGCCGCTCGTCGTACCGCGCGGAGTCGCCGGTGCCGTCGGGGTAACCGACCGCGACCAGGTCGCCCGCCTCGTCGTGGGTGTAGGTCGTGGTGCCGCCGAGCTCGTCGGTGCGGGCCAGCAGCCGGTGGTGCCGGTCCCACTCGTAGCGGACCTCGTGGCCGAGCGGGTCGACCTCGCGGCTGACCTGCCCCCACTCGGTGAAGTGGTAGGTGATGACCGCGCCGAGCGAGTTCGTCGCGCGGGTGACGCGCGCGGCGGTGTCGTAGTCGAAGGTGTAGTCGAGGTACCCGCCGTCGCCTTCGGTGCGGACACAGCGGCCGGCGTGGTCGTAGTGGTAGCGGTAGGAGACGCCGTTGCGGTCCTCCCAGGAGGTGATCCGCCCGTCGGCGTCGTAGCCGAAGCGCAGCGGCCGGCCGGAGGAGTTGACCACCTCGACGAGGCGGCGGGCGTCGTCGTAGCGGTAGCGGACCAGCGGGAGGCCGGCCGGGGTGCCGTCCGGCAGCCGGGCGCCGCCGGCCAGGCTGAGCCCGGTGACCAGGCCGCCGGTGGACTCGACGGCGAGCAGGTACCCGCCGGAGTGCCCGATGGTCCGCAGGACGCCGTTTTCGTCGCGGTGGAAGTCGATGCGGGGGCCGGAGCCGCGCAGCACGGCGGTCACCGGCAGCTCCGGACCGCCGGTCGGCGCGAAGAGCAGGGTCTGCGACAGCTCGGGCATGGTGACGGTGAAGCCGCCGTCCGCGGTGCGGGCCAGCGGCCAGCGCGGCCCGAACTCGGGCAGCACCGAGCCGGTGGCGCCGGGCAGCGGGTAGGTCATCAGCGCGCCGTCCTCGGCGGCGAAGCTGACTCCCTCGTCGTCGATCTCCAGCCGCTGGTCCAGGGTGGACGCCCAGGTCGGGCCGAACGACCGGCCGCAGCGGTAGTCCGACAGGTGCGTGCGCGAGACGATCAGCGGGAGCGCGGCGCGCAGCTCGACGTCGGTCTGGGGGAGGAACATCCGCCCGCTCGCCACGTCGATCGGGTCACCGCAGTCGGGCAGGTCGCGGGTGGGCGTGGAGTTGTGCGGCGGGTTGCCGTTGCCGTCCCGGATGCCGCCCTTCGCGCCCGACGTCGTGGTGGAGTCCGACGCGCCCTTGCCCGGCGGCGGCGTGCTGCCCGGGGTGTGGTTCGGCGCGTTGTCCGGCGTCTTGGGCGGTGGGTCGCTCTTCGGCGGGGTGTGGTCCCCGGAGGGCGTGGTGGAGTCGCCACCCTTCGGGGGCGGCGAGTGGTCACCGGACGGAGTCGTCGAGTCACCGCCGTGGGGCTTCGGGGCCTTCGGCGTGCCGTCGATGGGGCCGACCTTCGGCGGCGCGGACACCTTGCCGCCGGTCTTGAGGTTCTTCAGCGCCTTCGCGGCGTCGGAGAACAGGTCCCCGGCGCGCTTCAGCAGCGGGACCAGCGCCTTCAGCGCCGTGACCAGCCGCTTCACCAGATCGGCGATCTTGGAGGCGGTCTTCGCCACCGCGCCGATCACCTGCGGCACCACCCAGGTGAGCCCGATGCCGAGGGTGAACACGACCTGCAGGGCCCAGCTGATCAGGTGCCCGATCAGCTCGGCGATGATGTCGCGCACCAGGGCCCGCACCGCGGCCACGACCTCACCCGCGGTCTTCACGCCGCTCGAGGCGCCTTCGCAGCCCTTCTGGGCGGAGCCCAGCAACGCCACCGCGTCCTGGGTCCGCTGCCGGTACGCGTCCGCCGCCGGCCCGGTCCACGACTGCAGGTCGGTCCGCACCATGTCGCCCAGATCCGTGCCCACGGCCTGCAGCTCGCCCGCGATGTTCTTCCACGTCTCGGACTGGGCCGCGATCTCGTCCGCGTTGCCGGTCAGGCCGTCGAGCGCCTGCTTCAGCGGCCCGACGTGCTCCATCAGCCACGCCACCCCGGCGGCCAGGATCGCGCCGAACGGGTCCATCGCCATGGACAGGGCATCCAGCGCGGTGCCCACCGCCCCCATGGCGACCGACGCCCAGTCCCCGCTCTCGATGGCCGACTTGAGGTCGTTCGCGCTCTCCAGCAGCGAAATACCCGTGTAGGGCTTGGTGGAGTCCTGGGCCTGCGCAACGAGCGGGTTGGTCACCCGATCATGCTATCCGGCCCCCGCCCGGGCCGGTCCCGGTCCCGGCCGAACCGCGATCTTCGCCAAGGGGTCTTTTGGTCCGAATCGGACAGAGGCGGAGAAACCGCCGGGACCCGGGAAACCGGCGTCGGCCTGTTCTCCACTGTGGACGGTCACGGCCGCCGTCAGTGCCGGCGGCCCAGTGCCTCGCGTTTGACGAACCCGATCACCCCGGTCGCGACGAACAGCACGGCGCCGACGATGATCAGCCAGAACAGCCCCTTGATCACGATGCCGAGCACGACGAGCACGGCCCAGATCACGAGCAGACCGATGAGAAGTCCCATGACGGTTCCCTTCCGAAAGTTCAGGAGGGATACCCGGCACGCGGGTGTTCTACCCGCCGAAGTCACCCGATCGAGCGCGGCCCGCCACCACGCCCCTCACGGGAGGGTCTCGGCGGTGACCGTTGCCTCCGACGTGCGACGATCTGCGGGGAACCCGGATCGGACGAAGGAGCCCCCGACCTTGCCCTCGGTGCACGCGCTGTGGTCCCCGGGCCGGGGTCTGCTGCTCTGGGCGGAGCACGACCGGGGCCCGGCGGGCACGTCGAGCCGTTCCGCGCGGATCGCGCTTCCGCATCCGTTCGCGGTCTCGAGCGCGAAGCTGACCGCTCTGCACCCCGGAAAGCCCACCTCGGCGACGTTGCTGCTGCCGTCGCGGGCGAACCGGCCGCTCGCCTCCGCCGAGTTCGCGGCGGGCGGCAGACGGCGTGGCTCGGCGCCGACGTTGCGGCCGTGGTCGGTGCCGGCGCTGGTCGTGGACGCGACCGAGCTGGACGACCTCGACGACTCGGCGTCCTACGGTTCTTCGGTCGCCTACCTGCGCGCGGTGGCCCGGCTGGCCGCGGATCTGGTGGGGCGCGGGCGGGTGCTGCCGACGCTGGTCCGCCAGGGCGACGCGGCGGAGGCCCGCTGGCGCCCGGTGCTGCAGGGCGTGGATTTCGTCGCGTTCGACGCCCTGGTCGCGGCCATGCCGCCGGTCGGGCGGGCCGAGCAGCTCGCGCCGCTCACCGGGGCCTCGCCGCGCGTGCTCGTCACCGATGCCCTGCACACCCTGGTCGACGCGGCGGTCCGGGACCGGCTGGCGCGGGCGGATCCGCCCGTCGACCTGCGCGGGGGCCGGGGCGCGGCCGGGGTGTGGCTGTCCGCCCTGCAGGACGGCGACCCCCGCGTCGAGCTGCCGCTGAGCGAACTCGGCGTCCTCGCCGACGCCGTCGCGAAGTGGGACGAGGTCGCCGACACCGACGTCGTCGACGGCCGGGCGTGTTTCCGGCTGGCCGAGGCCGGCACCCTGCGTCGGCCGGCCGAGGACGACCCCGACGACCAGACCGGTGACGGCACCAAGTGGCAGCTGCAGTTCCTCCTGCGGGCGACGGCCGATCCGAGCCTGCTGCTGTCGGCGGGGCAGATCTGGTCGGGCGAGGCGACCGGGCTGGTCCGGGATCCGAAGGGGCTGTTCGTCGCCGAACTGGGCCGGGCCGCGCTGGTGGAACCGATGCTGGCGCCGGCGTTGCGCCGGACCCAGCCGTCCGAGTACGACCTGACCGTCGAGGAAGCCGAACGGTTCCTCACCGCGGGCGCCACCCGGCTGGTCGAAGCCGGATTCGAAGTGCAGCTGCCTGCCACCTGGGACGGCAGGCGCCGGCTCGGGCTCCGCCTGTCCGTCCGCAGCACGCCCGCCGAGCAGGTCGTCGCCCGCAGCCGGGTCGGCCGCGACGAGCTGGCCGCGTTCCGCTGGTCGGTCGCGGTCGGCGACGACGAGATCGGCGAAGAGGAGCTGGCCAGGCTCGTGGCGGCGAAGACGCCGCTGGTGCGGCTGCGGGGCCGGTGGATCAGCGTCGACGCCGACCGGCTCCGCGCCGGTCTCGAGTTCCTGCGCCGCGACCCGCACCGGCAGACCCACCGCCCCAGCGCGGCCGAGCTGCTGGAGCTCGTCCACCTCGCGCGGGAGACGCCGCTCCCGGTCACCGACGTCAGCGCCGAGGGCTGGGTCGGGGACGTCCTGGCCGGGCGGGTCCACCAGGCGCTGCAGCCGGTCGCGTTGCCGCCGTCGTTCCGGGCCACGCTGCGCCCCTACCAGCAGCGGGGGGTCGCCTGGCTGGCGTTCATGTCGGCGCTGGGCCTCGGTGCGTGCCTGGCCGACGACATGGGCCTCGGCAAGACCGTCCAGACGCTGGCGCTCGAGGCCGTCGAGCGGGCGGACGACGACAGCCGGCCGACGTTGGTGCTGTGCCCGATGTCGCTGGTCGGCATGTGGCAGCGGGAGGCGGCGACCTTCGCCCCGGGCCTGCGCGTCCACGCCCACCACGGCAGCGCCCGCGCGCACGGGGACGCGCTCGCCGAGCGGGTCGCCGCGGCCGACCTCGTCGTCACGACCTACGCGACCGCCGCCCGGGACGCCGACGAGCTCGAGACGTTCACCTGGCGGCGTCTGGTGCTCGACGAGGCCCACGCCATCAAGAACGCCGACACCGCGACGGCCAAGGCGGTGCGGCGGTTCACGGCCGGGCACCGGCTCGCGCTGACCGGCACCCCGGTGGAAAACCGGCTGGCGGACCTGTGGTCGGTGCTGGACCTGCTCAACCCCGGGCTGCTCGGCGGCCGGTTCGAGTTCCGGCAGCGGTTCGCGGCCCCGATCGAGCGCAGCGGCGACACCGCCACGGCTGCCGCTCTCCGCCGGCTCACGCAGCCGTACCTGCTGCGCCGGGTGAAGACCGACCCCGCGATCGTGCCCGAGCTGCCGGAAAAGATCGAAATCCGGCAGGAATACCGGCTCACTCGCGAACAGGGCACGCTGTACAGCGCGATCGTCGACGAGATGATGAAGAAGATCGAGAACAGCCACGGCATCAAACGCCGTGGCAACATCCTCGCCGCGATCACGAAGCTCAAGCAGGTCTGCAACCACCCCGCGCACCTGCTGCACGACGGTTCCCCGATCGGGCGCCGCTCCGGAAAAGTCATCCGCCTCGAAGAGATCCTGGCGGAAATCCTGGCGTCGGGGGATCGGGTGCTGTGCTTCACGCAGTACACCGAATTCGGCCACCTGCTCGTTCCCCATCTCTCGGACCGGCTCGGCGCCGAAGTCGCGTTCCTGCACGGCGGCCTGGCCAAAGGGGCGCGGGACGCGATCGTGGAACGCTTCCAGTCCGGCGACGGGCCGCGGATCCTCCTGCTGTCGCTCAAGGCGGGCGGCTCCGGGCTCACGCTGACGGCCGCCAGCCAGGTCCTGCACCTGGACCGCTGGTGGAACCCGGCCGTGGAGAACCAGGCCACCGACCGGGCGTTCCGGATCGGGCAGGGGCGCACCGTCCAGGTCCGGAAGTTCGTCTGCCCGGGCACCATCGAGGAACGCATCGACACCCTGATCACCAAGAAGCGCGCGCTCGCGGGAATGGTCGTCGGCGAGGGCGAAAGCTGGCTCACCGAACTGTCCACGGACGCGCTGCGCGGGGTGCTCGCCCTGGGGGAGGAGGCGATCGATGACTGAGCCACTCCCGTGGTGGCCGACCCGGTTCATCCGCGCGTCGACGGCGATCGGCGTCCTCCTGCCCGCGAAGGGCCAGGGGAGTGTCGTGTCCCTGGAGGTCGGTGCCGGGCGTGTCGACGCCTCGGTACAGGACAGCCGCCTTTACCAGGTGAGAATCGGCCTGACGGCGTTCGGAAAGACGGACTGGGCGGCGATCACCCATGCGCTCGCGGCGAAGGCGTCGACCACGGTCCTGCTGCTCAGCGGCGAGCTGCCCCGCGACGTCGAAGAGACCTTCAAAGCGGTCCGGCTGCCGTTGTTCCCGTCGTCGGCGCGGGAGGTGTCCCTGGACTGCACCTGCCCGGCCGACGAAGTGCCGTGCGGCCACCTGAACGCCGTGTTTACCGCGCTCGTGGCGCGGGTCGGCGAGGATCCGTTCACCATTTTGGCTCTGCGGGGGAGAGACCGTGAAGCGCTGCTCGAGGAGCTGAAGAACCGCCTCATCGCCGCCGAGCCGTTCGATCCCGACGACAGTTCCCCGGCCCTGACCGAAGTAATGAACACGTTCTTCGACTGCGGCCCAGCCCCCGGCCTGAACGGCGCGCCGCCATTACACACGCCGCGAACACCGTTCGACGCAGTGCTGGCCCAGGCCCCACCATTCACCATCACGGCGGACGGCGAAGAAGTCGCGGAACTCCTCCGCCCGGCGTACGAGGCCCTCGCCGACTGAGCAAGGGAGGGCACAGCCCGATCTCCACCCGGAACGCCACGATGGATCGGTCCTTTCCCGCCGGCACCCCGAGCGTCGACAGCACCGCGTCCCGTGCGTCACCGAACGGGGATGGCGGCGCGGTGAGACAAACAGCGGCCCAGGCCGAAGGGCCCGGACCGCTGTCTTCCGTACGGGCCGCCGCTTCGTCAGCCGACCAGAACGTCTTGCCGTGCCGGAGTGTCGCTCCCCGCGACGTCGGCCTCGTCGGCGAACGAGGCAAAGGTGAACCGGATGCTTCCCGCGGCCGGTGACGGCGTGATGATGCCCGCGGTGTCCGGCCGGTCCAGGCGGGCGAGGAGCCGGGCGAGCTCTTCCGGCGCCCCGACCGGTTCGGCCGGGGTCTGGGCGAGCGTGCGGTGGAGGATGCCGATGTCCCAGCCACTCCCGCCCGTGCCGCTGCCCGCGGGGAGGGCGACGGTGGCGTCCAGCAGCCACCGCGACGTCTTGCCGGGAAGCGACGGCGTGGCGTGCGAGGTCAGGCCGACAACCTGGTCGGCGCGCAGGAGGCCGTCGCTGAGGGTGCGGATCCAGACTTTGTTCAGCCCCATGGGTTTCCTCCGTTCGTCAGGAGCGGCGGGGATCGTCGTCAGAAGTCCATGTCGCTGGCGGGCGCCGGGTTCTTGTCCTCGGGCTTGTCCGCGACGACGGCTTCGGTGGTCAGGAACAGCGCCGCGATGGAAGCGGCGTTCTGCAGCGCGGAGCGGGTGACCTTCGCCGGGTCGATGACGCCGGCCGCGACGAGGTCTTCGTAGGTCCCGGTCAGGGCGTTGAGGCCGTGGCCGGCGGGGAGGCTCTTCACCTTGTCGGCGACGACGCCGCCCTCGAGGCCGGCGTTGATCGCGATCTGCTTGAGCGGGGCCTCGACGGCCACCTTGACGATGTTCGCGCCGAGCGCTTCGTCCCCGGACAGGCCGAGCCCGTCGAGCGCCTCACGGGCGGCCTGGATCAGGGCCACGCCACCACCGGCGACGATGCCCTCTTCCACGGCGGCCTTCGCGTTGCGCACCGCGTCCTCGATGCGGTGCTTGCGCTCCTTGAGCTCGACCTCGGTCGCGGCGCCAGCCTTGATGACGGCCACGCCGCCGGCCAGCTTCGCGAGCCGCTCCTGCAGCTTCTCGCGGTCGTAGTCCGAGTCCGAGTTCTCGATCTCGGCGCGGATCTGGTTGACGCGACCCTGGATCTGGTCGGCGTCGCCCGCACCCTCGACGATGGTCGTCTCGTCCTTGGTGATGACGGCCTTGCGGGCCTTGCCCAGCAGGGACAGGTCCGCGTTCTCCAGCTTGAGGCCGACGTCCTCGGAGATGACCTGGCCACCGGTCAGGATCGCGATGTCCTGCAGGATCGCCTTGCGGCGGTCACCGAAGCCCGGCGCCTTGACGGCGACGGACTTGAAGGTGCCGCGCATCTTGTTGACGATCAGGGTGGCCAGCGCCTCGCCCTCGACGTCCTCGGCGATGATCAGCAGCGGCTTGCCGGACTGGATGACCTTCTCCAGCAGCGGCAGCACGTCCTTCACGCCGGAGATCTTTCCCTGGTGCAGCAGCACGTACGGGTCTTCCAGCTCGGCTTCCTGACGCTCCGGGTCGGTCACGAAGTAACCGGAGATGTAGCCCTTGTCGAAGCGCATGCCCTCGGTGAGCTCCAGCTCCATCCCGAAGGTGTTGCTCTCCTCGACGGTGATCACGCCGTCGCGGCCGACCCTGTCCATCGCTTCGGCGATCAGCTCACCGATGGTGCGGTCGGCGGCCGAGATCGACGCGGTCGCCGCGATCTGGTCCTTGTTCTGCAGCTCGACCGCCGACTTCAGCACCTGCTCGGCCACCACGTCGGTGGCCTTCTCGATCCCGCGCTTGAGCGCGATGGGGTTCGCGCCCGCCGCGACGTTGCGCAGGCCCTCCCGGACCAGCGCCTGGGCCAGCACGGTCGCGGTCGTCGTGCCGTCGCCGGCGACGTCGTCGGTCTTCTTGGCGACCTCCTTGACCAGCTCCGCCCCGATCTTCTCCCACGGGTCTTCGAGCTCGATCTCCTTGGCGATGGAGACCCCGTCGTTGGTGATCGTGGGCGCACCCCACTTCTTCTCCAGCACCACGTTGCGGCCCCGCGGGCCCAGCGTGACCTTCACCGTGTCGGCGAGGCTGTTCATGCCGCGCTCGAGACCGCGGCGGGCGTCCTCGTCGAACGCGATCATCTTCGCCATCGTGGCCGTCCTCCACATCCGAACACGCACGTCGGCACCGGACCGGCACCCCTCCAGCCCGTTAGCACTCAACGGAGAAGAGTGCCAAATCCGATTTAGCACTCGTCACGGCGTCGCCGCAACCATCACCGGGGTGAAAGACGCGAGTGCCTTCAGTCCTCGAGCCGGCAGTCGTCGGCACCGTTCTCGTCTCGATGAGCGGTCCGGGCGACGCGCTCCAGCAACGTCCGCAGCTGCTGTTCTTCGGCGGGGTCCAGATCGGCCAGCGGCTGTGCCTCCGCCCTGCCCAGCCGCTCCCGGGCCGGGTCAGCAGGCCTTCGGCTTCGAGGTCGTCGAGGAGGTAGGTCCTCACGGTCTTGTTGAGCGTGAGCTGCCGGGCGAGCGCGAGCTGGGAGCGGGCGGCCTCGAGACGACGGCCATCAACACCAGGTAGCCCCGGGGCCACCGGGCAGCGCGGCGACGGAGCTGGTGGCGTCCGGCGAACGCGCCCGACACCACCCGGCCGCCGGCTTCCTCTTCTCCGGCGTCTTCAAGCTCGTTCAGCCGCGCGAGAAGTACGTCGCGGCGCAGCCTTGGGCCGAGAACGCGCCGCGCTGGGCGCCGCACGCGATCGGCGTGCTGGAGATCCTGGGCGCCGTCGGCCGGGGTCGCGCCGGTTCTGGTCCCGTTCGCCGCGACCGGCCTGGCTCTGGTGATGGCCGGCGCCGTGGTGCTGCACCTGCGGCGGGGGGGCCCGCGCTGGCGCCGAGCGGGGTGCTGCCCACGGCCACCGGCATGAACTGGCTCCCCGGGGTGCAGCCCGTCGAGGCGGGCGCCGCGCCGATCGTCCGGGCCGCGCGGTTCACCGCGGCGGATCCCACCGGCACCTTCCTCGACGCGACCGGAGTTTCTCCGTGGTGAACGAGTATCCGTGGTCAACCTCGGAGCGCCACGAAGATCCCGGCCGCGAACCGGGACTCCTCATCTCGGCCCGTCTTCTGTCATGTGCCGGATGGACTCCCCGCCCTTGCGGTGGTCCGCCCGCCCGGACTGGGTCTCGAGCACGCTTTCGAGCTTGCGGATGGCGCCGTGGCAAGCCTCGTCCACCGAGCCCGCGTGGTGGGTGACCGCGACCGTCGGCCTGCCTTCCGGGCGTGCCTCGATCACGCACCGCCGGTCCACGCTCGCCGCACCCGTCGAGACCTCGTCACTCAGGTGGACTTCCAGGCGTGTGATGTGGCCGCTGAACCGCGACAGCGTCGACTGGAGTTCGGCCTCGAGCCGCTGGATCAGTTCTTCGCTGCCGTGGACGTTCTTGTCCGTGCTGATCTGGATCTGCACGCTTTGTCCCTTCGAAGGCCGGTCCGGCTCGCCGCCGTGTTCAGGTGAGCCTGCTTGCCCGGGGACGGGGGCGCCAGACGACACGCTCCCGCAGCCTGCTCGCTCCTCGGCCGGCATCGCAGTGGCGTCAGACCGTCGTGACCTTGCTCTTGTCGTAGAACCTCACTTCCCCGGTGGCGGGGAAATGGACGCCGACGCAGTAAACGTGGGCGTTGCCGGAGCCGAAGCTTTTGCCCTCGTCGACAACCAAGCCGGTATCTTCACGGTCGAGGACCTTCACCCGCCGCGGCTCTTGTCGTTCTTCGTTTGCGAACTGCATGTCGTCTCCTGTTCGAAGAGCCGTGCGTGGGCGGTTGCACACTACGTGATCCCCGCGCCCCCGCGGAACAACGTCGGCCGGGAATCCCCGCCCGGCGGTGTGACACCCCGGGCCGCTGGTGGCGGTCTTCAGTTCGGGGGTGCGGAGCTTGACCGCTCGGCCGGATCCGGATCGAGCGAGGTCGGGCTGCCCCGTCGACCATGGCGCGTACGGACGCGTCGGTCGTGTCGGTCCGGATGGCGAGCACCTCGCCGTAGGGCTGGCGGCGGCTGCGTCCAGCCGTTGACGGTCGCGGGCGGCCAGCGCCCCTCCGCCAAGAGTCCGGGCGACCGCGAGCCCGATCCCGTGCGATCCGCCGGGTGCACCGCGAAGACAGAGATCCGTGGTCAGCCTTTCGAGCGTCGGGAAATTCCGGAGGGAGGATGTCATCGACGCCACCGCGGAGGCATCCGCGCGATGCAGGCCGGCCAGGATTCCCGGACCGCCGCCGGAGTGTCCACAGTGCACTTGCCGATCAGGCCGCGAGCCCGGCCGAGCCCGGACCCGCGATCCGGACGAAGGGCAGCTCGTAGGTGAGGCCGTTCTTCAACGGGGAACGCCAAATCGTGCGGTGGGGGACCAGATAAGCAGAATCGGCTCCGCTTCTGCGGCACGAGTACGACTCGCGAGAAGCGTGGTCTACAAAGGAGGATGGCCGAGCGATGATCATCACCGGGCGGTCAATCGTTCCGGTCTGCGACCGTGAGACCCCGGCGATGGTGCACCTGGTTGTCGATGTGCTCGAGGAGCCGCGGCTGGGTCGGCCCGCGGGAGGTAACCCGGCACCCTTGCCGCCCCGGTCCAACGGACAGGACGGCGGACCGCCCGGCGTAGCCCGTGTGCCGCGATAAGGCTGCCGATAACGCCGTAGCGCCGCCTTCAACGCGGCCACGCCGCACACCTCGTCCGGCTGCGGTGTTGCGGCGATAGTGGTTACGTCATTGCGTGAAGACCACGAAGAACCCGCTGCATGAAGTCGATGCTGGGACGATCGCCGGGGGCCAGCTGCGTGTCTTGGACGACTACCAGACCACGATCGGCGAGGTCGGACACCAGGACCCGTGCGACGCCCAGGGGAATTCGTCGATACGCGGCGATTTCCGCGACCGATTGCGACGAGCGGCACAGGAGGCAGATCGCGGCCTCTTCGCGGGAGCAGGCGTGCTCCGGAGTACGGCCTCGCTCGGTTGCCGCAATGAGCGTTTCGACGGGGAGCGTACGCGTGGGCCGCGTACGGCCATGGGTGCGGAAGTATGGACGGACAAGATCGGCCGTGCCCGGGTCGAGCCCTAACGCCGGCTCCACATCGGCTCCTCACTGGCAATTGTCGACTGCCGGAAATATTTGTCGGTCGATCAATCGTCAGCAATCGACCGAACGGGTAAAGAGCTGGTAACAGTCGGTGGCTTCGCCCGCTTGGCCGGTCGGGGTGTTTGCTGTGGCTGTCCAGCGTGGCGTTGAGCTGCTCGTCGCGGAAGAACGCGCTACGGGCGACGTCGCCGTCGTCGGACAAGCGGAATTCCAAGATCCCGTGGAGCCGGACACTGAGTCGTGCTCGGTGTTAGGCCAGTAGGGCGGTCCGGGCGGCGATACTGGTCGCCAGGGTGCATCCAGCACTCGAGCGCAGGCATCGCGCTCAAGCCCGGCCGGGCACAGACGAGCTGCTTCGCCGAGCCGACCGGGAAGCAGGTGAACCGGTTCACCCCGACCTGCCTCAGCAGGTCGAGTACTCGGGCGTTGCGCCTCTACGAGATGGGGCCGGGGGAGGCCGGGTTCGTGCTGTGCCTGATGGCCGTCTACACCGGCGCCCGATGGGGTGAACTTGTCGGACAGCGGCGGCACGAGCACGACTCCGAGAAACGCGGGATCGAGATCCGGACACCGGTGAAGGAGGTTGGCGGGAAGGTCTACAAAGGAGGCCGGAAGATCGATGATCATCACGCGGACGGCAAGAACCGTCCGCGACCCGCCGCGGGAACACCCGGCCGAAGAAGGGGCGGACCAAACCGCCTGCAGGAACTCGGTTCGTGGCGCTGCCACCGGGGATCGCGGTGCTGTACGAGGAGCTGATGGACTGCTACCGGGAACCCGGCGCGGGTCCCATCGCCAGCTGAACGACTGAAGCCCTGCCCCTCCGAGGAGGGACAGGGCTTCAGACCTGCAGTTTCAGGTGGTGCGCGATACTGGGATTGAACCAGTGACCTCTTCCGTGTCAGGGAAGCGCTCTCCCGCTGAGCTAATCGCGCGAGGTGGAGACGGGATTCGAACCCGTGTACACGGCTTTGCAGGCCGTTGCCTCGCCTCTCGGCCACTCCACCGTGCCAGGCCTCGAGAGCCTACCGAGCGGATGACGGGATTCGAACCCGCGACCCTCACCTTGGCAAGGTGATGCGCTACCAGCTGCGCTACATCCGCACTCCTCAGCTCCGGGAGGTTGTTCCCCGTCGCCGTGGTGTGTGAAAACCATATCGGACCCCGAAAACGGCGGTGACACCGGGGTGTCACTCCGCCGTTGCGTGCCCGTCATCAGGCCAAATCGTGGGGGATGAGGTGGGTGAGCGCGTCGTCGACGTCGACCCACAGGTGCTCGTTGCCCGGGAGGACGACGTCGTACGTGCGGTCGAGGAAGTCGGCCAGCTCCTGGGCGGACGCCTCGAACATGGCGTGCCCGGACGGCGAGTTCAGCTCGATCAGCACGGACTCGGGGTCTTCGACGGAGGGCCGGATGCGAACGTCGCCGTCGCCCGCGTCGGCCAGGAGGCCGTCCGCGAGGAGGTCACGTGCGTACACCCACTCGACCCAGCCGGCGCGGCCGGTGCGGAAGGCGGCGACAACCGCGTACGGGTCGCGTGTGTCGTAGCGCAGCTCCACCTTGACCGGAACCGCGGGAGTCCGCGGCGCCAGCAGGTCGAAGACCGCCGTCGAGCGGAGCGTCACGTGATCGTTGCGCATCGTCCTACCCTTCGTCTCCCTTCCCGGCCCGGCCCGGCCGAGGGCATCACCACTAGGACGCATCAGGAGGCCGATTCCGTCGCGGGTGCGCCGCAGATCACCCGTCCGGGCTCATCGGCCCCCGTCTGTCGCCCGTGATCACCCACGGCGCGCAGCTGACCGGCGCGCCCCGTGGGGCCCACGCGTCCATACTGCGCGGTTTAGTCGCCAGGCGATAGCACCGTCGCACGGATGTCGAACGTGGCGTCAGGCGGCCCCCGGTCGCCACAACCCCGGCTAGCTCGGGGTTGTTCGTTCCGTACTCGCCGGTAAGCGGAGTGTGGTCGGCCAGGACCACCCGTTTGCAGGCGTCCTGAAGTCGTACGCTAGAGTTCTTCACAACACCGCGTGGGGGGCGATTAGCTCAGCGGGAGAGCGCTTCGTTCACACCGAAGAGGTCACTGGTTCGATCCCAGTATCGCCCACGCGAGAGTCGAGAGCCCTGTTCGCCGAAAGCGCGAACGGGGCTCTCGCTTTGTGTCGGCCGGGGCCGGACCCCCAGGTCGAGCCCGCATTCGCCCAAAGCCTCCCGGTCGGGCCGAACCGGAGTGAACGATCCGTTCGGATCATCCGTATGAGCTGGTGAGAGCAGTTCGCGCCCGGGCCGCCGGTGCCCGCTGAACCTGCTTCCGAAACCTGCCGCCGCGGCGGTCTTCTGTCGAACGGTGCCCCGCGGGAGGTCCGCATGTGATCCTCGGCACTCGACGCCGGTCCCGGACGGCCGGACCGCCGCCGCGTGACCGGTGGGCACCCGGATCCCCGACGGCGCCCGGAGCGCACTGGTCCGCCCGGGACGGGTGAACCTGTGACGGAAACCCGGGCGCGTGACGACGTGGCGACGAACGTCACGACCCGTCCGGCCGACGACCCCGCGACGGGCGCCGCGAGCCGTTCAGGTCCACTGTGGACCACCCCGGTCCCGCAGTGTCCACAGTAGATCTCCGGACCTCCGTTCGGCCGTTTGGCCGAGCTTGGTCCACCCGAGTGCGGGTAGGGCACTCTTTGGTTACATTCCGTGGTTTTTCCGGGGATACGCCCTATTACGCATCGTCATCATCTTGTTATCTTGTGGCCATTTTCTGGCGGGGAAGACGGCCGGCATGTGGCTGGAAATCCTTGTAACGATGCCGAGAGAGTCGCCGATACCTTGCCGTGTGAAGCCTCTGCGGGCGCTGCGCGAGGACCGAGTTGTGGTGACTCTCCGGAATCACAAACGGTGACGCTGCGTGCCTGCGAGATCAACCCGATCGTTGTCCCGGGAGGTCAGATGGAAGAGTCGGTGCGGCCTTCGTACACGGTGAGCCAGCCACCGCCGCACATCGACCTCCAGGCCATTCCCCGTCCCGTCAAGCGGGACGAGCACCCGGTGGGCGAACCGGCGGGAACGCCGTCCCCCAAGGCGTTGCCGGCGGCCTGGGAAGCCCGATACAGAGCCTGGGTCATCGGCAGCGACGTCTTCATCACGCTGCTGGTGATCGCGATCAGCGCGTTCGTCATCGATCGCGTTGCCCCGCACGACATGCACGCCTTCGGCACGATGCTCGCGGTGTTCGTCTCCCTCCCGGCCAGCCGGGCGTGGAGCCCGCGGGTGCTCGGCGAAGGCGCGGAGGAGTACCGGACCCTCGGCCGCGGCTTCATCACCGCGGCCGTTCTCGTCGCACTGGGCGGCCTGCTGTTCGGCGCGCTCGAGGTGCAGGTCTGGGTGTTCGTCGTCGTCCCGGCCATCGCGCTCGTCGCCTTCCCGCAGCGGTACCTGCTGCGCCAGGTGCTGCACCGCAAGCGCGCCAAGGGACTGTGCCTGCTGCCGGTGATGGCGGCGGGCAGCCCGGAGACCGTCGCCGACCTGGTCGCGCGCACGCGGTCCGAGGTGCACGTCGGCTGGCGCGTCGAGGCGGCCTGCACGTTCACCGGGCACGGCGCCGACCGCGACAGCGGCGAGATCGACGGCGTCCCGGTCGTCGGCAGGCTGGAGGAGCTGTCCCGGCACGTGCGGCGCGGCGGCTACCGGGTCGTGGCGATCACCGCCGACCAGTACTGGACGCCGAAGCGGCTGCAGCGGCTGGCCTGGGACATGGAGGGCACCGGCGCGGAGATGGTCGTGGCGCCCGTGCTGATGGAGGTCGCCGGCCCCCGGCTCAACGTCACCGGCGTGCTCGGCATGCCGCTGCTGCGCGTCACCGCGCCGATGTTCACCGGCGGCCGCCGGGTGGTGAAGGAGATCGTCGACCGCTTCGGCTCGGCGCTGCTGCTGACGCTGCTTTCCCCGCTGCTGCTGGCGATCGCCGTCGCGATCAAGCTGAACGACCGCGGCCCGGTGATCTACCGCCAGCGCCGCGTCGGCCGCGACGGCGCCACGTTCACCATGTTCAAGTTCCGCACGATGGTCACCAACGCCGACGCGATCAAGCAGACCCTGGCGGCGGACAACGAAGGCGCAGGCCCGCTCTTCAAGATGAAGCGCGACCCGCGTATCACCCGGGTGGGTGGTTTCCTGCGCCGGTATTCGCTCGACGAGGTGCCGCAGCTGTTCAACGTCGTGTCGGGGAAGATGTCGCTCGTCGGCCCGCGGCCGCCGCTACCCGAGGAGACCGCGCAGTACGCGCCGGACGCCCGGCGCCGGCTGCTGGTGAAGCCGGGCCTGACCGGGCTGTGGCAGGTCAGCGGGCGCAGCGACCTCACGTGGGCGGAGAGCATCCGGCTCGACCTGCGCTACGTCGAGGACTGGTCGCTCGCCCTGGACCTGGTGATCCTCTGGAAGACCTTCCGCGCGGTGATGGGCGGGCAGGGCGCCTACTGACCCGTCTCCACCGCGCCGCGCACACGGCCGCCGATCCCCGCCGCAGGGGTCGGCGGCCGTGGTCGTTCCCGGCCCGGCGAAGGGGTGACGCCCAGAGGGGTCGGCTGGCGAGCTGGGGGAGTCGGCTCGTGCCTGGAGGGTCGGGTCGCGGGCCTGGGGAGTCGGCTGGCGTGCCGGGGGAGTCGGCTGGCGTGCCTGGAGGGTCGGTGGGCGTGCCGGGGGAGTCGGCTCGCGGGCCTGGAGGGTCGGCTGGCGGGCCGGGGGAGTCGGCTCGCGTACCCGGAGGGGTGGGCGCCGTGCCTGGAGGGTCGGGTCGCGTACCTGGCGAGTCGCCTGGACCCGGCTGTGGGTCAGCTCACCGCCGCGGAGAAGTTGAGCGCGAAATAGTTCAACGCTCAACCTGGTTGCACGGGGTACCGACCCAACGGAAGGAATGCCGCCCCATGACCACCTTTGCCGAGCAGACCGAGGCCCTTCAGCTCCCCGCGGACGTCCAGAACCTGCTGTTCCGCGAGGCGCGCACGGCCAACAGTTTCAGCTCCGAGCCGGTGACCGAGGAGCAGGTCCGCGCGATCTACGACCTCGTCAAGTGGGCCCCGACGTCGATGAACACCCAGCCGCTGCGCGCGCTGGTGCTGCGCACCGCCGAGGCGAAGGCCCGCCTGCTCCCGCACATGTCCCCGGGCAACCGGGACAAGACCGAAGCCGCCCCGCTGACCGTCGTGCTCGCCGCGGACGTCGACTTCCACGAAAACATCCCGCAGGTCTTCCCGCACAACCCGGGGGTCAAGGACAACTTCTCCGACGAGGAGGGCCGGCTCGAGTTCGCCAAGCTGAACTCGCTGCTGCAGGTCGGCTACTTCATCATCGGCGTGCGCGCCGCCGGGCTCGCCGCGGGCCCGATGACCGGCTTCGACGCCGCCGGGGTCGACCAGGAGTTCTTCGCCGGCAAGCAGTGGCGCTCGCTGGTCGTCGTGAACGTCGGCAAGCCGGGCGAGAACCCGTGGTTCGACCGCCTGCCGCGGCTGGACTTCGACCAGGTCGTCGAGACCCTCTGAGCCGATCGGACCGGCCGCTCCCGCACCCGGGGGCGGCCGGTCCGGCGTTCGCGGACGCGCGTGAGGTGCCCGCGGGCCGCCGACTAGCATCGACGGCGTCATCTTTCTCACTGAAGTCCGAGGAGCCATCGTGTCCCAGTCGCCCCCCGTTTCCCCCGTGGCCGCCTCCCGCGTGGTGGTACCGGCGGGCACTACGGCGGGCGCGGCGGTCCGCGAGGCCGGCCTGCCGACCAAGGGCGAGGACACGATCGTCGTGGTCCGCGACGCCGACGGGAAGCTCCGCGACCTCGCGTGGGCCCCGGAGGCCGACGCCGAGGTCGAGCCGGTCGCCGCGAACACCGAGGACGGGCGCAGCGTCATCCGCCATTCGGCGGCGCACGTGCTCGCCCAGGCCGTGCAGCAGCAGTTCCCGGAGGCCAAGCTGGGCATCGGCCCGCCGGTGAAGGACGGCTTCTACTACGACTTCGCCGTCGACACTCCGTTCACCCCGGAGGACCTGCAGGCGCTCGAAAAGCGCATGAAGCAGATCGTCAAGGGCGCCCAGCAGTTCTCCCGGCGCGTTTTCGACTCGGTCGACGAGGCGAAAAAGGAACTGGCGGACGAGCCGTTCAAGCTCGAGCTCGTCGACCTCAAGTCCGAAGTGGACACCTCCGAGGTGATGGAGGTGGGCGAGGGCGAGCTCACCATCTACGACAATCTCGACCCGCGCACCAAGGAACGTGTCTGGAGTGACCTCTGCCGCGGTCCGCACGTGCCGACCACGAAGTTCATCCCCGCGTTCAAGCTGACCCGCGTCGCCGCGGCGTACTGGCGCGGCAGCGAGAAGAACCCGCAGCTGCAGCGGATCTACGGCACGGCGTGGGAGTCGGCGGAGGCGCAGGACGCCCACCTCGAGCGCATCGCCGAGGCCGAGCGCCGCGACCACCGCAAGCTCGGCGCCGAGCTCGACCTGTTCTCCTTCCCGGAGGAGATCGGCTCCGGCCTGCCGGTGTTCCACCCCAAGGGCGGCATCATCCGCCGCGAGCTGGAGAACTACTCGCGCCGCCGCCACGAGGAGGCCGGCTACGAGTTCGTGAACACGCCGCACATCAGCAAGGGCGAGCTGTTCCACACCTCCGGCCACCTGCCCTACTACGCGGACACGATGTTCCCGCCGGTGCAGTTCGACGAGGAGAACTACTACCTCAAGGCCATGAACTGCCCGATGCACAACCTGATCTTCCGCTCGCGCGGGCGGTCGTACCGCGAGCTGCCGCTGCGGCTGTTCGAGTTCGGCACCGTCTACCGCTACGAGAAGTCGGGCGTGGTGCACGGCCTGACCCGCGTGCGCGGGCTGACCATGGACGACTCGCACATCTACTGCACCAAGGAGCAGATGCCGGGCGAGCTGCGGTCGCTGCTCAAGTTCGTGCTCGACCTGCTGGCCGACTACGGCCTCTCCGACTTCTACCTCGAGCTGTCCACCCGCGGTGACTCCGACAAGTTCATCGGCGAGGACTGGGAGTGGGAGGAGGCCACCGAAACGCTGCGGCAGGCCGCCGTCGACTCCGGCCTCGAGCTGGTCCCGGACCCGGGCGGCGCCGCGTTCTACGGCCCGAAGATCTCGGTGCAGGCCAAGGACGCGATCGGCCGCACCTGGCAGATGTCGACCATCCAGCTGGATTTCAACCAGAACAAGCGGTTCGAGCTCGAGTACACCGCGCCGGACGGCACCCGCCAGCGCCCGGTGATGATCCACCGCGCGCTGTTCGGCTCGATCGAGCGCTTCTTCGGCGTGCTGACCGAGCACTACGCGGGCGCGTTCCCGGCGTGGCTCTCGCCGGTGCAGGTGGTCGGCATCCCGATCACCGCCGACCAGGTGGAGTACCTGCAGGACGTCGAGAAGGCGTTGCGCGCCAAGGGGATCCGCGCGGAGGTCGACGCGAGCGACGACCGGATGCAGAAGAAGATCCGCACGCACACCACGCAGAAGGTGCCGTTCATGCTGCTGGCCGGCGCGAAGGACGTCGAGGCGGGCGCGGTGTCGTTCCGCTTCCGCGACGGCGGCCAGATCAACGGCGTGCCGGTGGAGGCAGCGGTGAACGCGATCGCGGAGTGGGTCGGGCGGCGCGAGAACGCGTCGCCGTCGGCCGAGGCGCTGGAGACGGTCGTTCGGTGAGTGACGGTCCCGAGCTCGTCGAGCAGCAGGGCGTGGGGGTCCAGGACGCGTTCCAGCGCCTCTGGACCCCGCACCGGATGGCCTACATCAAGGGCCAGGACAAGCCGGAGGACGACGAGGAGCCCGGCTGCCCCTTCTGCCGCATCCCTTCCCTGGACGACAAGACGGGGTTGATCGTCGCCCGCGGCGACGCGGTGTACGCGGTGCTGAACCTGTACCCGTACAACCCCGGCCACCTGATGGTGGTGCCGTACCGGCACGTCGCCGACTACACCGACCTGACGGCCGGGGAAACGCGTGAGGTCGCCGAGTTCACGCAGCACGCGATGAAGGTGATCCGCGCGGTGTCCGGCGCGCACGGGTTCAACATCGGCCTGAACCAGGGCGTGATCGCGGGCGCGGGCATCGCGGCGCACCTGCACCAGCACCTGGTGCCGCGGTGGGGCGGCGACGCGAATTTCATGCCGATCATCGGCCAGACCAAGGTGCTTCCGCAATTGCTGGGCGAGACGCGGGACCTCTTGGCCGACGCCTGGTGAGCGTGAATTCGCCGTAATCGGAAAACCCTTATTGAGTGTTCAACCGAGGGTATGATGGGGGTATGTCCGAAACCCGATGGCTCAGCGACGACGAACAACGCGTCTGGCGTGAGTTCAACGCGGCCACCCGCATGCTGAGCGCCCACCTCGAGGGCCAGCTGCAGCACGACTCGGGCATGCCGCACACCTACTACGAGGTCCTCGTGGCCCTCTCGGAAGCGCCGGGGCGCCGGCTGCGGATGAGCGAGCTCGCCGACGCGCGTCAGGCGTCGCGAAGCCGGCTCTCGCACGCCGTCGCGCGGCTGGAGGCGAACGGCTGGGTGCGCCGCGAGGCCTGCCCGACCGACAAGCGCGGCGCCTGGGCGGTGCTGACGAAGGAAGGCTTCGCCGCGCTCGAGGCGGCCGCGCCGGGCCACGTCGAGGCCGTCCGCGAGAGCCTGTTCGACCCGCTGACGCCGGAACAGGTCACCGCGCTCGGCGAAATCAGCGCGGCGATCCGCCGTCAGCTGTCGCCGAAGTGCGCCGCCGCCGTGGCCGCCGAAGAGGCGCGCGAGCTCTCCGGCGACGTCGTCCGGCTCACGAAATCGGGCTGACCCGGGGCGGCACGTCGGAGGTGCGCACGGGGGTCGATAGGCTGCCAACGCCCACCCGACCCTCGTAGCCAGGTGCCTCGACGAACCGATGCTCAATATCTTCGCGCGTGCCTCCGTCTCCCGCGTCACCGATCCGATCGGCCAGGCGCTGGTCCGCGCCGGGCTGACCCCGAACATGATGACCGTGTTCGGCACCGCCGGCGCGGTGGTTTGCGCACTGGTCTTCTTCCCGAACGATCACCTCCTGTGGGGCACCTTCACGGTGTGGGGCTTCGCCATGCTCGACATCCTCGACGGTGCCATGGCCCGGGCCCGCGGCTACGGCACACCGTTCGGCGCGGTGCTCGACGCGACCTGCGACCGCCTGGTCGACGGTGCCCTGTTCGCGGCCATCGCCTGGTGGTGCTTCGTCGTCGACGACAACCGCCCGGCCGCCGCCGCGGCGCTGCTGTGCCTCGTGCTCGCCCAGGTGATCTCCTACGTCAAGGCGAGGGCCGACGCCTCGGGCCTGCCGGTCGACGGCGGGCTCGTCGAGCGCGCCGAACGGCTGATCATCGCGCTGGTCGGCACCGGTCTGCACGGCTTCGGTATTCCGTACACCGTGGACGTGACGCTCTGGCTGCTCGCCGCCGGATCGGTCGTCACGCTGCTGCAGCGCTTCGCCGCCGTGGCGAAGGCGGCCCGCGAGGCCGCCGCCGGGGAGCAGCCCGTATGACCAGGTTGACCGAGCGGCTGAGCGCCTTCGGCTACGCGGCCGGCTGGCGGCTGGCCGGCTGGCTGCCCGCCGGGTTCGGCAGCACGGTCTTCTCGCTCGGCGCCGACCTGGCGGTCCGCCGCGACGGCGGGGGAGTGCGGCAGCTGCGCGCGAACCTCGCCCGCGTGGTCCCGCAGGCCGACCCGGTCGAGCTGGACGAGCTCACCCGGCGCGCGATGCGCTCGTACGCCCGGTACTGGCACGAGACGTTCCGGCTGCCGTCGATGGACCAGCAGGAGGTCAGCGCCAAGGTCGCGGCCTCGATCACCGGCGTCGAGAACCTCGACGCCGCGCTCGCCGAGGGCAACGGCGCGGTGATGGCGCTGCCGCACAGCGGGAACTGGGACATCGCCGGCGTGTGGCTGGCCGGCTACCTCGGCGGCTTCACGACGGTGGCCGAGCGGCTGAAGCCCGAGTCGCTCTACCGCCGGTTCGTCGAGTACCGCGAGTCGCTCGGGTTCGAGATCGTGCCGCTGACCGGCGACAGCTCCGCGATGCGCGTGCTGCTGAAGCGGCTGCGCGAGAACAAGGCCGTCTGCCTGGTCGGCGACCGCGACCTGACCACCAGCGGCATCCCGGTGAAGTTCTTCGGCGAACAGGCCCGCTTCCCGGGCGGCCCGGCGCGGCTGGCGGCGACAACCGGCGCGGCCCTCATCCCGGCCGGCTGCTGGTTCACCGAGGACGGCTGGCAGATCCGCCTGCACCCGCGCATCCGGGTCACCGCGCGGGCCGAGGTCCCGGCCGCGACCCAGGCACTGGCCGACATCTTCGCCGGCGACATCGCCGCGCACCCGGCCGACTGGCACATGGTCCAGAAGTTCTGGCCCGCCGACCTCGAGGCCGGCGAGCGGGTCAGCCTCGAAGAAGCGAGCTGACGGCGTGACCGCGCGTCCGATGCGGGTCGGGATCGTCTGCCCCTACTCGTTCGACGTGCCCGGCGGGGTCCAGGGGCACGTGATCGACCTGACGAAGGCGCTGCTCGCGCGCGGGCACCAGGTGTCCGTGCTCGCGCCCGCCGACGAGGACGCGGACCTGCCGGAGTTCGTGCACCCGGCGGGCAAGGCGCTCGGGATCCCGTACAACGGCTCGGTCGCCCGGCTGCAGTTCGGCCCGGTGTCCTACGCCAGGGTCCGGCGCTGGATCCGCGAGGGCGACTTCGACGTCCTGCACCTGCACGAGCCGGCCGCGCCGAGCCTGTCCCTGCTGGCGCTGCTCATCGCGGACGGCCCGATCGTGGCGACGTTCCACACCGCGACGACGCGCTCGCGCACGCTGTCGGCGTTCCAGCCGGTGCTGCGGCCGCTGCTGGAGAAGATCACGGCGCGGATCGCGGTGTCCGCGCTGGCCCGCCGGGTCCAGGTGGAGCACGCGGGCGGCGACGCCGTGGAGATCCCCAACGGCGTCGACGTCGGCTTCTTCTCTTCGGCGACGCCGTTGCCGGGCTACCCGCGCGCCGGCGGCACGGTCGGCTTCGTCGGCCGGTTCGGGGAGCCGCGCAAGGGCATGGGCGTGCTGCTCGAGGCGCTGCGGCGGATCCTGCCGGAGTTCGAGGACCTGCGGCTGGTCGTCGTCGGCCGGGGGGACACCGACCAGCTGCGCCGCGACGCCGGCCCGGCGCTGGCGCCGCACCTGGAGCTGCTCGGCCAGGTCGACGACGCGACCAAGGCGCGGGCGCTGCGCAGCGTCGACGTCTACTGCGCCCCGAACACCGGCGGCGAGAGCTTCGGGATGATCCTGACCGAGGCGATGGCCGCGGGGACCCCAGTGCTGGCGAGCGGGCTCGACTCGTTCCGGCGGGTGCTCGACGACGGCCGCGCCGGGCAGCTGGTGGAGACCGGTGACCCGGCCGCCCTCGCGGACGGGCTGCGCGACCTGCTCGGCGACCCGGCGCGCCGCGCGTCGCTGGCCGCGGCGGCGGGGGAGCGGGTCACGATGTTCGACTGGTCGGTGGTGGCCACGCAGGTGCTGCGGGTCTACGAGACGGCCGTCGCCGCCGACCCGCGGCGCGTCGCCACGACGGCGGAGCGGGAGCTCGCGCAGTGAGCGTGCTCGGCTGGCTGCTTCCCCTGCTCGCGCTGATCGTGGTGCTGGGCGGGCTGTTCCTGGTGGCGACGGCGAACCGCCTCGACCGGCTGCACGTCCGGACGGACGCGGGCTGGGCGGCGCTCGACGCGGCACTGGCGCGCCGGGCGGTCGTGGCGCGCGCGGTCGCGGCCCTCTCGGGCGACCCGGTGCTGCGGACGTCGGCCGAACGCGCCGAAGCGGCGTCGCGGGCCGACCGCGAAGCCGCGGAGAACGAGCTGACCCTGCACCTGAGCCGCGTCGACCGGACGGCCCTGCCGGCCGAGCTGGCCGAGGAGCTCACCGACGCCGAGCACCGGGTGGTGATCGCCCGCCGCGTCCACAACGACGCCGTCCGCGACACCCTCCGCCTCCGGCGGCGCCGGAAGGTGCGCTACTTCCGGCTCGCGGGCACGGCGCCGTTGCCGGAGTACTTCGAGTTCGCGGAACCGGAGGTCTGAGATGTGGTGGGTGGTCGTCGAGGAGCAGCGCGGCGGCGGGGACGCACGCGCCTGGAACGTCACCAAGACGAAACCGGCGGGCGGGGACCGCGCCCACGCCGACGAGGTGGCGCGGCGGCTGGCGTTCTCTCGCACGAGCCCGTGCACCCGGCGTCGGTGAAGGAGCGGAAGGTGCTGCGCGTCGGCGACGGCTACCTGGTGATCGCGACCGGCCGGACCGCGACGTTCCACTTCCGCGTGACGCTCGGCGAGACCGTGGCGGAGCCCGCATGAGCTGGTGGGTGGTCGTCGAGGAGCAGCGCGGCATGGGTGACAACCGGAGCTGGTCGCTGTCGGAAACGTTCTCCTACGCCGACCAGGAGACGGCCGAAGCCGAGGCGCTGCGGCTGGCGAGGGAGTACCAGCCGGTGTACCCGTGGTCGCCGAAGTCGCGGAAGGTCCTGCGGGGTGCGGGCGGCTACCTGGTGATCGTCGAAGGCCGGACGTCGACGTTCCACTTCCGGCTGAGCGTGCTCGAGGAGATCTGAACCGCGTGCTTCGCGGGGCATCTCGCGTGATCGGCGGGGCATCACGCGTGATTGCGGGGGCGACACGGGGAACAATGACCGCATGAGCGAACCCGAGGCCTGCGACGTCGCGCACGGCAAGGCGGAAGCGGACCCGAACGTGCGGACCCTGGTGGCCGTCTTCGCGTCACCCGTGTCGCGGTACCTGCTGAAGTTCGCGCGGGACCTCGGGTACCACGTCGCGCTGTTCGAACCCGATCCCGCGCGCGTCACCGACGTGCCCGAAGGCTTCGAGGCGGAGACCACGCTGCCGCCGCTCGACGGGGCCGCGGACGTCGTCGTCACCGATCATCACCGGCCCGAGCTCGGTGAGGTGCTCAAGACCGCGCTGGCGGCGGGACCGCGGTGGGTCGGCGTGCTCGGCAACCCTCGGCACCCCGGCCCGCACGTGGCCGCACTGCAGGGACTAGGTGTCGCCGACGCCGAGATCGCGCGGGTGCACCGGCCGGTCGGGCTGAACATCGGCTCGCGGACCCCGCCGGAGATCGCGCTGGCCACGCTCGCCGGGCTGCTCGCCGACCGCAACGGCCGTCCCGGCGGCTTCGAGTTCTGACGGCGGAGCCGGAGGGGACACCCGGGGGATGTCCCCCTCGGCCCGTCGCTAGTGCACCGCCATCCCTTCCGGCATCGGCTCGAACCGGGCGTGGCGGCGGGTGAACGTCGCCGTGCCCGAGGTCATCGAGCGCAGGTCGATCAGGTACCGCACCAGCTCGGTCGCCGGGACCTCGGCCCGGATCACCGTCCGCCCGCCTTCGCCGGCTTCGGTGCCCAGCACCCGGCCCCGCCGGGACGAGAGGTCGCCGAGCACCGTGCCGAGGTGCTCGTCCGGCAGCCGGATGGCCACCTCCTCCAGGGGCTCGAGCATGGTGATGTGCCCGTTCGCCGCGGCCTCGCGCACGGCCAGCGCGCCGGCGGTCTGGAACGCCGCGTCGGAGGAGTCGACGCTGTGCGCCTTCCCGTCGACCAGCGTGACCTTGACGTCGACGACCGGGTGCCCGTCGGCCAGCCCGCGCTGCAGCTGCGCCCGCACGCCCTTCTCCACGCTCGGGATGAACTGGTGCGGCACCGAGCCGCCGACGACCTTGTCCACGAACTGGAACCCGCCGCCGCGCGGCAGCGGCTCGACCTCGATGTCGCAGACGGCGAACTGGCCGTGGCCGCCGGACTGCTTCACGTGCCGCCCGTGCCCCTTGGCGGGCTTGCCGAACGTCGAGCGCAGGCTGATCTTCACCGGTTCGGTGTCGACGTCCGCGCCGCCGGCCCGCAGCCGGGACAGCACGACGTCGGCGTGGGCTTCGCCCATGCACCACAGCACGAGCTGGTTGGTCTCGGCGTTGCGGTCCAGGCGCAGTGTCGGGTCCCCGGCGACGAGCCGGGAAAGGTTGCGCGCCAGCGTGTCTTCGTCGCTGCGGGTCTTCGCGACCACCGCCACCGGAAGCAGCGGCTCGGGCATCGCCCACGGCTCCATCAGCAGCGGCTCCTCGGGCGAGGACACGGTGTCACCGGTCTCGGCCGATCCGACCTTCGTCAGCGCGCAGAGGTCTCCCGCGACGCAGTAGGGCACTTCCCGCAGGTTCGCGCCGAGCGGGGAGTAGAGGTGCGCGACGCGCTCGTCGGCGTCGTGGTCCTCGTGCCCGCGTTCGGCGAGGCCGTGGCCGGACACGTGCACGGGGCGCTCGGGGCGCAGCGTCCCGGAGAACACCCGGACGAGGGAAACCCGGCCGACGTAGGAGTCGACAGCCGTCCGGACGACCTCCGCGGCGAGGGGGCCCGCGGGGTCGGCGGTGATCGCGGCGTGCGGCGCGCCGTCGGGCGTGGTGACGTCGGGCGGTTCGTGCTCGAGCGGGGAGGGGAACGCCCGGACGATCCCGTCGAGCACCTCGGCGAGGCCGATGCCGCTGGTCGCGCACACCGGGATGACCGGGTGGAACGTGCCGCGCGCGACGGCGGTCTCGAGGTCGCCGATCAGGGTGTCCTCGGCGATCTCCTCGCCGGCGAGGTAGCGGTCCATCAGGGACTCGTCCTCACTCTCGGCGATGATCCCTTCGATGAGCTCGTTGCGGGCCTCGGCCATCCGCTCGAGGTCGGCCGGGTCGGGCTCGCCGACCTTCGGCGGGTGGCCGCCGGAGTAGTCGAAGTACCGCTGGGTGATGAGCCCGACCAGGCCGTCGCCCGCGGGCAGGTACAGCGGCAGCACGCCGGCGCCGAACGCGGCCTGGCAGGCGGCGATCTCGGCCATCGCGTCGGCCCGGTGGTGGTCGAGCCGGGAGACGACGACCGCGCGCGGCATGCCGACCGCGGCGCACTCCTCCCACACGGCGACGGTCGCCGCGTCGACGCCTTCGGCGGCGCAGACGACGAACAACGCCGCGTCCGCCGCGCGCAGCCCGGCCCGCAGCTCCCCGACGAAGTCGGCGTACCCCGGGGTGTCGATCAGGTTGATCTTGTGGCCCTGGTGCAGCACGGGCGCGACCGAGAGGCCGACCGAACGCTGCTGGCGGACCGCCGCCGGGTCGTGGTCGCACACCGTCGTGCCGTCCACCACCGAGCCCGCGCGCGGCACCGTGCCGGAGGCGGCGAGCAAGGCCTCGGTGAGGGTCGTCTTCCCGGAGCCGGACGGGCCGACGAGCACGACGTTGCGGACCTTGGCGGGGTCGTCCACAGCGACGGCGGCCCCGGTGTCGGCGTTCTTGGCTTGTTTGTCTGCCATGACGACTCCTCGGCGAACGGCTGGTGTACGGGATGTGTCCTCGATCACACACCCGCTACCCTGGTCACGGCAAGGCAGGGCTCCCGGGACCAGCCGAATGCCCGGGGGGACACGGGGCAGGGGGAGAGGCGTGGACAGGCGGACCTTTTTGCGGATTTCCGGAGCGGTGCCGGTGGCGGGCCTGGCGGGGTGGCCGCCGCCGGACGACTGGGAGCGGCTGCGCCGGCGACTGGCCGGCCCGCTGTTCCGGCCGGGCGACCCCGGCTACCCCGACGCCAAGCAGGCGTTCTTCACGATGTACGACGACCGGATGCCGGCGGGCGTGGTCGGCGCCGCGCGCGTCGAGGACGTCCAGGCCGCCGTCGGCTTCGCGGCCCGGCACGGCCTTCCCGTCGCCGCCCGCAGCGGCGGGCACAGCTATCCCGGCTATTCCACAGTGGACGGCGGGATCGTGGTCGACCTCGGCCGGTTCTCGGGGATCGACGTGCGCCCGGACGGCCGCGCGGTGGTCGGGGCCGGCGCCCGGCTGGGCCCGATCGCCTCGACGCTGGCCGCCGCCGGCCGGGTCCTGCCCGCCGGCACGTGCGAAACGGTCGGCATCGCCGGGCTCGCCCTCGGCGGCGGCGTCGGGCTGGTCGACCGGAAGTACGGGCTGACGTGCGACCACCTCGAGGCGGCGCGGATCGTCACGGCCGACGGCCGGGTGCGGACGGTTTCGGCGGAGGCGGAGCCGGACCTGTTCTGGGCGCTGCGCGGCGGGGGCGGCGGGAACTTCGCGATCGTCACCGGGTTCACCTTCCGGACCGTGCCGGCCGTGGACGTCGTCACCTACGCGCTGACGTTCCCGGTCGAGGCGCAGGCCGCCTTGCTGGGCGCCTGGCAGGAGTGGCTGGGGACGGTGCCGGACGAGCTGTGGTCCGGCATGGGTCTCACGGCCGGATCCGCCGAGGTCAGCGGTACGTTCCTCGGTCCGCAGGCCCGGCTGGCCGAGCTACTCGACGACCTCGTCCGCCGGGTCGGTACCGAGCCCACCGAGCGGCGGGGGCGGCTGCAGGACCACCTGGGCGCGATGCGGTCCTTCGCCGGCCGGGACGCCGGGCCGGGCGCGCCCGCGGTCCGGGAGGCGTACGTCGGGACGTCGCGGATGCTGATGCGGCCGATCGCCGACCCGGCCGAGGTGGTGGCGGTGCTGACCCGGAACCCGAACGTCCTCACGCTCGTCGACTCCGGCGGCGGCGCGATCGCGCGGGTCGGCGTCCGCGAGACGGCGTTCCCGCACCGGAAGGCACTGGCCAGCTTCCAGATCCTGCACGACGTGCGGCCCGAAACGGGCGGCCTGCCGGCGGCCCGCCGCGCGGTCGCCGCCGTGCGGGACGGGCTCGGGCCGGAGTTCGGCACCACCGGGTACGTCAACTACCTCGACCCGGAGATGCCGGACTGGGCGGAGGCGTACTACGGGGTGAACCTGCCGCGGCTGCGCGCGGTGGCGCGGAGGTACGACCCACGGGGGATTTTCGCCTTCCCGCAAGGGCTTTCCGCGCCCCGCTCGACCGTCTACAAGGGAGGGTCTTAGACTTCGCCGACCCACGGCAGGAGGCAGCGCGTGCTCGACCTGGCATTCTCCACGGAGGACCTGGCGCACACCCGGTTCGCGTTCTCCCCGGCGTGGGAGATCGTGGCGAGCGTCCGCGTCCTGAACCAGCCGGGGGAGCACGCGCTGCACCTGCCGTGGGTCAAGCGCGCCACCGCGGCGCTCGGCGGGGCCGGTCTCGACATCGGGTTGCTGCGCGACCTCGTCCCGCTGCGGCACCTGCCGGGCTTCCTCGCCGGGACGCCGTCGACGCCCCTGCCGGAGCTGGCCGACGAGCTCGCCGACCTCCGCGACGTGCCCGCCCGCCTCGTCCGGCGCGAACTGGACGCGATGTCGGGGCCGCGCTCGCCCGCGCTGAACCGCTTCCACCGCGATCCCGAGGCCGGTCTCGAGCGGCTCGCGACGTTGATGGAGCGGTACTGGGAGCTGGTGCTCGCCCCCGACTGGCCCCGGATCCGCGCGCTGCTGGAAGCCGACGTGCTGCACCGGTCGCGGCTGCTGGCCCAGGGCGGCGCCGCCGAGCTGTTCAACGACCTCACCCCGCTGGTCCGCTGGCAGGGCGGCACGCTCACGGTGGCGCACCGGCACCTGCACGCCGCCGTGCCGCTCGACGGGCGCGGTCTCGTCCTGGTGCCGTCGGCGTTCGTCTGGCCGCGGGTGTTCTCCAAGACCGACCCGCGGTGGCAGCCGGTGCTGCGCTACCCGCCCCGCGGGATCGCCACGCTGTGGGAGACCGGCACGGCCGCCGCGCCCGGGGCGCTGGCCGCCGTCGTGGGGCGCGGCCGGGCGATGCTGCTGACCGAGCTGACCGCGCCCGCGTCCACCTCGGAGCTGGCCCGCCGGACCCGGCTGAGCGCCGGGGCGGTGTCGCAGCACCTCGGCGTCCTCAAGGCCGCGGGCCTGGTCAGCGGGCATCGTGCCGGACGTCACGTCCTGTACGCGCGCACGCGGGCCGCGGAAGTCCTGGTCGCGGGCGTGCCGGAAGTGGACTCCTGAGATAGCCGCGTACTGGCCTGCCTGAAGGGTCCACCGCCGACCTACCCTCGGACACGTACCCCTCGTTTTCGTGTCGAAAGGCCTCGTCGTGTCCGAGCAGCAGACCACCCCCAGTGGCACCGTCCAGTCCGTCACCGGCACCGCCAAGGTGAAGCGCGGCATGGCCGAGATGCTCAAGGGCGGCGTGATCATGGACGTGGTCACCGCCGAGCAGGCCAAGATCGCCGAAGACGCCGGTGCGGTCGCGGTGATGGCGCTGGAGCGCGTGCCCGCCGACATCCGCGCACAGGGCGGCGTCGCGCGGATGAGCGACCCCGACCTGATCGACGGCATCATCGAGGCCGTCTCGATCCCCGTGATGGCGAAGGCCCGCATCGGCCACTTCGTCGAGGCGCAGGTCCTGCAGTCCCTCGGGGTCGACTACGTGGACGAGTCCGAGGTGCTCACCCCGGCCGACTACGCCAACCACATCGACAAGTGGGCGTTCACCGTGCCCTTCGTCTGCGGCGCGACCAACCTCGGCGAGGCGCTGCGCCGCATCACCGAGGGCGCGGCGATGATCCGCTCCAAGGGCGAGGCCGGCACCGGCGACGTCTCCAACGCGACCACCCACATGCGCAAGATCCGCGGCGAGATCCGCCGGCTGCAGTCGCTGCCCGAGGACGAGCTGTTCGTCGCGGCGAAGGAGCTGCAGGCGCCGTACGAGCTGGTGCGCGAAGTGGCCCAGGCGGGCAAGCTGCCGGTGGTGCTGTTCACCGCGGGCGGCATCGCGACCCCGGCCGACGCGGCGATGATGATGCAGCTCGGCGCGGAGGGCGTGTTCGTCGGCTCCGGCATCTTCAAGTCCGGCAACCCGGCCCAGCGCGCCGAGGCGATCGTCAAGGCGACGACGTTCTACGACAACCCGGACGTGCTGGCGAAGGTCTCGCGCGGCCTGGGCGAGGCCATGGTCGGCATCAACGTCGAGGAGCTCGCGGAGCCGCACCGCCTCGCCGAGCGCGGCTGGTGACCTCCTAGATGTATTCGGAGATCTCGACGCCGTAGGTACCCGGCTCGAGGGCTTCGAAGATGTGCGGGACGTCGCCCGGGTAGGAGATGTAGTCGCCGGGGTTCAGCTCTTCCGGCGCCTCCAGCACGCCCACCCGGGCGCGTCCCGCGCACAGCACGATGTGCTCCATCACGCCGGTCATGTGCGGGTCGGACCGCCGCGGCGTCCCGGGTTCCGCCCGGATGAGGTACATGTCCCGCCGCGCGGACGGGGGACAGGCCGACAGCAGCGTGCACGCGTAGTCGGCGTGTTCGGCGAACACCGTCGGGCCCTTGCCGGCGCGGATGACGCGGACCTTGGGCCGCTCCGGTTCGACCAGCCGGGAAAACGGCACGTCGAGGGCGACGCCGAGCGCCCACAGCGTCTCCACGCTGGGGTTGCCGGTGCCCGACTCGAGCTGCGAAAGCGTCGACTTGGCGAGGCCGGCGCGGCGCGCGACCTCGGTCAGGGACAGTCCCGCGCGGGTCCGCTCCCGGCGCAGCGACGCCGCGATGATCTCCAGCGGCGCTCCGGTCGGTTCCTGCGACATGCCGTTCGCTCCATCGGTCTGTCTGTTCGTCTTGACGAACACGGGGCCTGCCGTTCACTATAGAACACATGCGTTCGATATGGCGAACACTCGATCGGGCTCTCGCCCGCGACATCGGCCTGGTCTGTCTCGCCGATTGTCTCGTGGGCGTGTCCTACGGCGCCATCGCGGTGAGCTCCGGCTTCCCGCTGTGGCTGCCGATGCTGATGTCGCTGCTGGTCTTCGCCGGCGCGTCGCAGTTCATGTTCATCGGCATCGTGGCCGCCGGCGGCAACCCGTTCGCCGCCGTGCTGGCCGGGCTGCTGGCCAACGCGCGGCACCTGCCGTTCGGCTTCGCGATCGGCGACGTCCTGGGGAAGCGGTGGCCCGCTCGGCTGATGGGCAGCCACCTGATGAGCGACGAGACGGTGGCGTTCGCCATGGCCCAGGACGAGGCCCCGCGCCGCCGCGCCGCCTACTGGGCCTGCGGGCTGGGCATCTTCGTGTTCTGGAACGCCGGGGTGCTGGCCGGGGCGTTCGCCGGGACGGCGATCACCGACACGGACGTGTTCGGGCTCGACGCGGCGTTCCCGGCGGTGCTGCTGGCGCTGGTCCTGCCGTCGCTGCGGGACAAGGCGGCCCGGCTGCCGGTGCTGGCCGGGGTCCTGGTCGCGCTGGCCGCGACGCCGTTCCTGCCGGCCGGGCTGCCGGTGCTGCTCGCGCTGGCCGGGGTGCTGGTGGGCGTCGCGGCCAAGGAACCCGAACTCGAGGAGGCGCGCTGATGGACGGGACGGAACTGCTGATCGCCATGGCGGTGCTGGCCGGGGGCACGTTCGCCTTCCGGTTCGCCGGGCCCGTGCTGCGCAGCCGGGTGAAGTTGTCGCCGAAGGCGGAACGGCTGATGGCCCTGGCGGCGGTCGTGCTGCTGGCGGCGCTGGTCGCGGTCAGCGCGCTGACCGAGGGGCACGGGTTCGCCGGCTTCGCCCGCCCGGCCGGAGTGCTGGTCGCGGGCGTGCTGGCCTGGCGGAAGGCGCCGTTCGTGCTGGTGGTCGTGGCGGCCGCGGCGACAGCGGCGCTGCTCCGCCTGGCGGGCGTGCCCTGACGGCGGCTCCAGCGCCCCGACCTGGCGTTCGGTGCGCCGGACGCCATATCGGGCGCGCCGGACGCCGCATCGAGCGCGTGGGCGCACTAAAGCCATGTCGGGCGCGGGGTGCACCAGCGCCATATCGGGTTCCTGGGCGCACCGGCGCCATACCGGGCGCGTGGGCGCACCAAAGCCATGTCGGCCGCGGGGTGCACCAGCGCCATATCGGGTGCCTGGGCGCACCAGCGCCACACCGGGTGCGTTGGACGCGCCCCAACGCCGCTTCGGGTGTAGCCCCACATCGGGGCCTTCCGGGACCGGTCCTGACCTGCCGGTAAGCCCCGGAGCCGGGGCGTCTAGGCTGGTGGGAAGGTCTTTCGGGAGGTCGGGTGTCGTCAGAGCCGGTCATCGGTGTGCTCGCCATGCAGGGTGCCGTGCGCGAGCACGTCGCGATGCTGACCGAGGCGGGCGCGCGGGCGAAGCCGGTGCGCCGCGCCGCCGAGTTGTCCGAAGTGGACGGTCTGGTGCTGCCCGGCGGCGAGTCGACCACGATGTCGCGGCTGCTGGAGAGCTTCGAACTGCTGGAACCCCTCAAAGCGCGGATCGCCGACGGGCTGCCCGCCTTCGGCTCGTGCGCCGGGATGATCCTGCTGGCGCGCCAGACCCTCGACGGGCGGCCGGACCAGCAGCAGCTCGGCGGGCTCGACGTCGTCGTCCGGCGCAACGCGTTCGGCAGGCAGGTCGACTCGTTCGAGGCGGACCTGGACTTCGCCGGTGTCGACGGCGGCGGCGTGCACGCGGTGTTCATCCGGGCCCCGTGGGTCGAGAAGGCCGGTGACGGCGTCGACGTGCTGGCCACGGTCAGCGGCGTGCCCGGCGTGGGAGACGAGGCCGCTAGGATCGTCGCGGTCCGGCAGGGGGCGGTGCTGGCGACCGCGTTCCACCCGGAACTGACGCCCGACGTGCGGGTGCACCGGCTGTTCGTCGACCTCGTGCGACAGGCTGCTTGAGACGCGGTGCCCGGCCGGGGTACGGAACAGATGGAGGAGAGATGAGCGGCCACTCCAAGTGGGCCACCACGAAGCACAAGAAGGCCAACCTCGACGCGAAGCGCGGCAAGCTCTTCGCGCGGTTGATCAAGAACATCGAGGTGGCCGCCCGCACGGGCACCGGTGGTGGCGACCCGGACGGCAACCCCACGCTCTACGACGCCATCCAGAAGGCGAAGAAGAACTCGGTCCCGCAGGACAACATCGAGCGCGCCCGCAAGCGCGGCGCCGGTGAAGAGGCCGGTGGCGCCGACTGGCAGGACATCACGTACGAGGGCTACGGCCCGAACGGCGTGGCGGTGCTGATCGAGTGCCTGACCGACAACAAGAACCGCGCCGCGATGGAGGTCCGCACCGCGCTCACGCGCAACAACGGCTCCCTCGCCGACCCGGGGTCGGTCGCCTACATGTTCAACCGCAAGGGTGTGGTGATCATGCCGAAGGGCGACGCCACCGAGGACGACGTCCTCATGGCGGTGCTCGACGCGGGCGCCGAAGAGGTCAACGACCTCGACGAGAGCTTCGAGATCGTCTGCGAGGGCGGCGACCTGGTGCCGGTGCGCAAGGCGCTGCAGGAGGCCGGGTTCGAGTACGAGTCGGCGGAGCTCACGTTCCTCCCGACGGTCAACGTGCCCCTCGACGTGGACGGCGCGAAGAAGGTCTTCAAGCTGATCGACGCCCTCGAAGACTGCGACGACGTCCAGAACGTCTACGCGAACTTCGACGTATCCGACGAGGTGCTCGCCGAGGTCGGGTGACGGCGGAGGGACGTCTACGCGCGGTGTTGCCTTCCACGTCTCCGACGAGGTGCTCGCCGAAGTCGGCTGAGTTTTCGCTGTCTCGCAAGGCATCCGGGTCCGGGTCGGAAACTTTCCGGCCCGGGCCCTGTGCTCTGGGGGCCTCGTCGGGCACAATGTGGGCCGTGACCTCGACGACCCCCGCCGCTGCCGCCGACATCACCGCCGAACTGTCCGCGGAAGAACTGCGCCTCATCGAATGGATCGAGGGGCAGGCGAAGGAACGCGGCAACGCGGTCATCACCGTCGCCGCCGACGACGAAGGTGCCGGCTACTGCTTCACCGCCTGTGCGTGGGCGCTGCACCACGTGCCGGAGGCCGTCGTGGTCGGGCTGCCCGACCAGATGGGCCAAGTGCTGCTCGACGCCTACGTCGACCGCGCGGCCAACGGCGAGATCTTCGAGGTCGGCAAGCGCTACGAGGACTTCTTCGAGGGCGTCGCCGTGGTCCTCGAACGCGTCAACAAGGGGCACTACCCCGAGTACTTCGGCACGGCGTTCCTCATCTACCCGGACGGCGACTTCCCGGCGCTGCAGCTGATCGTCGCGACACCGGAGGGCAAGTTCCCGTGGCACCCGGACGCGCCAGAGGGCTTCGCCCGGTGGCAGCCGGTGCTGACCGAGAGCGGCGACCCCGAAAGCTGGACTCCCGGCGTCGACGGTCCCTAGAACACCCGCAGGTCGGCGGCCGCTTCCGGGTACCGCTGAGCCAGGTCCGCAGCGGACGCGAATTCGACGCAGTCGTCCGTGTAGGGCGGGACGACGACCGTCCCCAGCAGGCTCCATTCGCCGCGCGTGACGGTGGCCTGCCACGTCCCGGCGGGCACCACGACCTGCGGCCGCTCCCCGGCGGCGACGTCGGTGCCGAGCACGGGCCGCTCGACCGAGCCGTCCTCGTGCAGCAGCAGCATCGCGGCCGGCGCGCCCGCGTGGTGCGCGTAGACCTCGACGCGGTCCAGCCGGTGCGGCGCGGAGCGCTCGGGCGCGACGAGCAGGTAGTAGATCGCGGAGCCGGTTTCCGACCGCCAGCTCTGCGCCCACCGCCCCCCTTCGACGGGCAGCGGCTGAAGTCCCAGGTGGGTGACGAAATCCGACAGCTGCGGCATGTCTTCCATCCTGCCGCAGCGGCGCCCAGTAGCCTCAACCCTCGAACTGATGTTCGCGGCGGGAGGAAATGCGGGTGCGGGTGCTCGGGGTCGACCCCGGTTTGACCAGGTGCGGCCTGGGGGTGGTCGACGGCGGCAAGGGCCGGGCCGTCCGCTGCGTCGCCGTCGACGTGGTGCGGACGCCGGCCGACGCCGATCTGGCGCACCGGCTGCTCGGCATCTCCGACGAGGTCGAACGGTGGATGGACAAGTACAAGCCGGCCGCCGTCGCGGTCGAGCGCGTCTTCGCCCAGCACAACGTCCGGACCGCGATGGGCACCGCGCAGGCCGGTGGCGTGGTCGCGCTGGCGGCCGCGCGGCGGGGCCTGCCGGTCGTGTTCCACACGCCGAGCGAGGTCAAGGCCGCCGTCAGCGGGTCCGGCCGGGCGGACAAGGCGCAGGTCACCGCCATGGTCATGCGCCTGCTCAACCTCGAGGTCGCGCCGCACCCCGCCGACGCCGCGGACGCGCTCGCCCTCGCCATCTGCCACCTCTGGCGGGAGCCGATGCGGGCCCGGCTCGCCGAGGCCGAAGCCCGCGCGGCCGAGATGGCCCGCACGCACAAGGCCCGCCTCGCCGCGGCGGCGAAACAAGCCAAGAACCCAGGAGCAGCACGATGATCTCGTCGGTACGCGGGGAAGTCCTGTCGGTCGGCCTGGACCACGTCGTGGTCGAGGTCGGCGGGGTCGGCTTCGCCGTGCAGGCCACCCCGGCGACCCTGGCCACCCTGCGCCGCGGCGAAGAAGCCCGGCTGCACACCGCGCTGGTCGTGCGCGAGGACTCGCTGACGTTGTTCGGCTTCGCCGACGCCGACGCGCGGGAGCTGTTCGGGCTGCTGCAGACGGTGTCCGGGATCGGGCCGCGGCTCGCGCTGGCCACCCTCGCCGTGCTCGACCCCGGCAAGCTGCGGGGCGCGCTGGTGGAAGGCAACATCACCGTGCTCACCTCGGTGCCCGGCATCGGCCGCAAGGGCGCCGAACGGCTCACCCTCGAGCTGCGGGACAAGGTCACCGCGCTCGGCTCCGGCGACGCGCCGGCGGTCACCGCGCCCGGTGCCCTGCGGGCCGAGGTCGTCGAGGCCCTGGCCGGGCTCGGCTTCCCGGCCAAGCAGGCCGAGGCGGCCGTGGACAAGGTCCTCGCCGACGGCGACGGCCACACGACGGCGAGCGTGCTGCGCGCCGCACTGGCCACCCTCGGCCGGAAGCGGTAGGGCCGGCCGTGGAGTATGAAGCGGTGGACGAGGAAGAAGCCCTCTCGGCGTGGGCCCAGACCGGCGAGGAGAACGTCGAAGGCACGCTGCGGCCCCGCAAGCTCGACGAGTTCGTCGGCCAGCCGCGCGTGCGCGAGCAGCTGGAGCTGGTGCTGGAGAGCGCGCGGCGCCGCGGGGTGCCCCCCGACCACGTCCTGCTGTCCGGCCCGCCCGGGCTGGGCAAGACGTCGATGGCGATGATCGTCGCGGCCGAGCTGGGCGCGGCCATCCGGATCACCTCCGGCCCGGCGCTGGAACGCGCGGGCGACCTCGCCGCGATGCTGTCCAACCTCGCGCCCGGCGACGTCCTGTTCATCGACGAGATCCACCGGATCGCCCGCCCCGCCGAGGAGATGCTCTACCTGGCGATGGAGGACTTCCGGGTCGACGTCGTCGTCGGCAAGGGCCCGGGCGCCACCAGCATCCCGCTGGAGATCGCGCCGTTCACGCTGGTCGGGGCCACCACGCGCTCGGGCTCGCTGACCGGGCCGCTGCGCGACCGGTTCGGCTTCACCGGCCAGATGGAGTTCTACACCGACGCCGAGCTGGAACTGGTCGTCCGCCGGGCGGCGACCATCCTCGACATCCCGATCGACCGCGACGGCTGCGCGGAGATCGCCGGCCGCTCCCGGGGCACGCCCCGGATCGCGAACCGGCTGCTGCGGCGCGTCCGCGACTACGCCGAGGTCCGCGCCGACGGCAAGGTGACCCGCGACGTCGCCCGTGCCGCGCTGGCCGTCTACGACGTCGACGAGCTGGGCCTGGACCGGCTCGACCGGGCCGTGCTCACCGCGCTGACCAGGTCCTTCGGCGGCGGGCCGGTCGGCATCTCGACCCTGGCGGTCGCCGTGGGGGAGGAGGCGACCACCGTGGAAGAGGTGTGTGAGCCCTACCTCGTCCGCGCCGGTATGCTCGCCCGCACCCCCCGTGGCCGCGTCGCCACCGCGACCGCGTGGGAACACCTCGGCATGGTGCCGCCCGCCGACCTTCCGGGGCGCTCCGACCAGGGCGGGCCGTCGCTCTTCGAGCAGGACTGAGCGACCGGTACCGGCGGGGGTGGTGCTGGCGTTTGCGCCGGTACCTGGCACACTCGACAAGAGCACATACCCAAAAACCGGACATTTCGGCATGGGCCTGGGTGTCCGTCGAACGGAGAATCATGCAAAGTCTATTGCTGCCCCTGCTGCTGGTGCTCGTCCTGGCCGTGCCGCTGGTGATGAGCACGCGCAAGCAGAAGAAGCAGCAGGCGGCGCAACAGGAACTGCAGAGCAGCCTGGCGCCCGGTGACCGCGTGATGACCACTTCGGGTCTCTACGGCACCGTCGCCGACGCCTCGGGTGACAACACGATCGACATCGAGATCGCGCCCGGCGTCGTCACCACCTGGCTGCGCCTCGCGGTCCGCGAGAAGGTCGAGCCGGTCGTCGAGACCGAAGAGGACGTCGTCGACGAGGCGGAAGCCCCCGCCGAGGAGACGATCGCCGAGCCGGTCGTCAAGGACGACGAGCCGCAGACCACCGCGCAGGTGGCGCCGCCGCTGGAGCACGGCAAGAAGTAAGCCCCGCGCGGCACCCCTGGGCAGGGCGGGAATCCCGACGAAAGTCGGTAGGGCCTCGAACGCCGGGCTCACGCAGCACCGAGTAGTGTCTCGGTGCTGCGTGCGTGTCCGCCGTCATACCCGTGCCCGGGAGTGAATCGCACACAGTCCCGGCCCGGTAACCCTCCGGGCGGGCACCGCAACTTTGGGGTCCACCCAGTCCGAGGAGACCGAAGCACCGTGGCAGCATCGGCCGGGCATCTCCGCCCGGGACGCTATCTCGCCCTGTTCGCCCTGATCGTGATCGTGCTGTACGCGCTGGTGTTCCTCACCGGCAACCACAAGCCGACCCCGAAGCTGGGCATCGACCTGCAGGGCGGCACCCGGGTCACGCTCACCGCCCGCACCCCCGACGGCGGCCAGCCGACCCGGGAGTCCCTGAACCAGGCGCGCCAGATCATCGAGCGCCGCGTCAACGGGATCGGCGTCAGCGGCACCGAGGTCCTCCTCGACGGCAACAACGTCGTCATCACCGTCCCCGGTGAGCAGGGCGACCAGGCGAAGAACCTGGGCAAGACCGCGAAGCTGGGCTTCCGGAAGGTCGTCGCCAACGCGACGCAGCCGGTCGTGCCGCCGCAGACGTCCACCCCGCCGCAGACGTCGACCCCGCCGACCTCGGGCGCCCCGAGCAGCTCGGCTCCGCCGGCCAGCTCCAGCGCGCCGCCGTCGAGCCCGGCCGCCGGTGGTGGCGGGGCCCCCGCCGCCGCGCCCGCGCAGCAGCAGAGCACGACCCCGGCCGCGCCGAGCAGCAGCACCACGCCGCCGCCGTCGTCGAACCCGGCGCCGGCGCCTTCGGACGGTTCGGTCGACGCGGAGACCGCGAAGGAGATCCAGGCCGCGAAGGCGGTCCGGCAGAACCCGCAGCTGATCGGCGCGGACGGCAACCCCAACCAGGAGCTCGTCGCGCAGGCGATGGCGTCGCTCACCTGCGCGCCCAACGCCAAGGACCCCCTCGAGGGCAACGACGACCCGAAGCTGCCGCTGGTCGCCTGCGGTGACCACGACACGTACAAGTACCTGCTGGAGCCGGAGTTCCTGCCGGGCACCGAGATCGCCGACTCGACCTCGGGCTACGACCAGCAGCGCGGCCAGTGGGTGGTGAACCTCAGCTTCAAGAGCGAGGGCACCAAGACCTGGGCCGACTTCACGTCGAAGAACACCGGCCAGCAGGCCGCGTTCGTCCTCGACACGCAGGTCGTGTCCGCGCCGAACATCCAGGTGGCCATCCTCGACGGCAACACCCAGATCACCGGCAAGTTCACCCAGGCCGAGGCGAAGGACCTCTCGGACATCCTCAAGTACGGCTCGCTGCCGCTGTCGTTCGCGTCTTCGGACGCGACCACGGTGTCGGCCACCCTCGGCCTGGCGTCGCTGCAGGCCGGCCTGATCGCCGGCGGCATCGGCCTGCTGGTCGTGTTCGTCTACTGCCTGTTCTACTACCGGCTGCTCGGCGTGCTCACCATCCTGTCGCTGGCGCTGTCCGGGGCACTGGTGTTCGCGGTGCTGGTGCTGCTCGGCCGCTGGATCGGCTACACGCTGGACCTCGCGGGCATCGCCGGCCTGATCATCGCCATCGGCATCACGGCGGACTCGTTCGTCATCTACTTCGAACGGCTCAAGGACGAAATCCGGGAGGGCCGGACGTTCCGGTCCGCGGTGCCACGCGGCTGGACCCGCGCCCGGCGCACCATCCTGGCTTCGGACGCGGTGAGCTTCCTGGCCGCGGCCATCCTGTACGTCATCGCGGTCGGTGACGTCCAGGGCTTCGCGTTCACCCTCGGCATGTCCACGGTGCTCGACCTGGTGGTCGTGTACCTGGTGACGCACCCGCTGGTGGCCATGGTGTCCACGTCGAAGAACGCGTTCCTGTCCAATCCGAGGCACCTGGGCCTCGGCGCCGTGCAGCAACTGGGTTCGCAGCGGAAGAAGTCGACCTCGGTCGGCCGCGCGAACGTGAAGGAGGCCTGACGTGGGGGTCGAAGAACTGGGCACGGACGCCGAAGGCAACGCCAAGGTCGCGGCGAAGCCCGGCAAGAAGGAAAGCGTCTTCCACCGGCTCTACGTCGGCACGGGCGCGTTCGACGTCGTCGGCAAGCGCAAGCGCTGGTACGCCTTCTTCGGCGCGCTGGTGCTGGTGTGCCTCCTGTCGATGATCTTCCGCGGCTTCAACCTGGGCATCGAGTTCGAGGGTGGCACGCAGATCCAGATGCCGGCCGCCGGCGTCCACGGCGTGATCACCGAGGACCAGGCCAAGGAGGCGTTCCAGAAGGCCCTCGGCCACCCGGCCGCCGAGACGCAGAAGGTCGGCACGGGCAACGCGTCGACCATCCAGATCCGCACCGAAGCGCTGAACGCGGCCGACGTCGCCAAGGTCAAGCAGGTCCTGTTCCAGGACCTGGGGCCCAAGGGCACCAACGGCCAGCCCAGCGTCCAGGCCATCAGTGACAGCGCGGTGAGCGCGTCCTGGGGTGGCGAGATCTCCCAGAAGGCCCTGATCGCGCTCGCGGTGTTCCTCGTCGCGGTGGTCATCTTCCTGGCGATCTACTTCGACGCCCGGATGGCCGTGGCCGCGCTGGTCTCGCTGCTGCACGACATCCTGGTGACCGCGGGCGTGTACTCGCTGGTCGGCTTCGAGGTGACCCCGGCGACCGTGATCGGCCTGCTGACCATCCTCGGGTTCTCGCTGTACGACACGGTGGTGGTGTTCGACAAGGTCCGCGAGAACACGCGCGGCCTGCTCGGGCTGACCCGCCGCACGTACGCCGAGGCCGCGAACCTCGCGCTGAACCAGACGCTGATGCGGTCGTTCAACACGGCGTTCATCGCGCTGCTGCCGATCCTGGGCCTGCTGGTCGTCGGGTACGTGCTGCTCGGCTCGGGCACGCTGCAGGACCTGGCGCTGGTGCAGCTGACCGGCACCCTGGTCGGCGTGCTGTCGTCGGTCGCGCTGGCAACGCCGCTGCTGGTCGACTTCAAGATGCGCGACCCGAAGTACAAGCAGCAGGCCGAGCGGGTCCGGCAGCGCCGGGCCAACCAGGAGCGCAAGGCGGCGGGCGAGGACTTCGACGCCTCCGACGACGACGCCCTGGCGGCGGAGCTGCGCAAGGAGAAGGCGTACGCGGCCGCGGCCAGCGTGCCGGCCCGGATCCAGAAGCAGCGCCCGGCGGGCAAGCGCAAGCGCTGACCCCTTCGCGGAGGTGTGCCCCGGTGGGGCGCACCTCCGCCGAAGCACGTACGCAGAATCGCGAGGATTGATGGAGCTCGAAAAGGCCCTCGGCCTGATCGCCGAGGTGCCGGACTTCCCCGAGCCCGGCGTGCTGTTCCGCGACCTGAGCCCGCTGTTCGCCGACGCGCCCGCGTTCAAGGCGGTCGCCGACGCGCTGGCGGACACGCTCGGCCCCGGCGTCGAGGCGCTCGCCGGTGTGGAGGCCCGCGGGTTCCTGCTCGCCGCGGCCGTCGGGTACGCCCGCGGCCTCGGCGTGGTGCTGGTCCGCAAGCCCGGCAAGCTGCCCCGCGTGGCGGGCCGGGTGGACTACGCCCTCGAATACGGCACGGCGAGCGTGGAGATCCCGGAGGGGATCGTCCGGCCCGGCCAGCGGATCGCGATCCTCGACGACGTCCTGGCCACGGGCGGCACGGTCGCGGCGACGGCCAAGCTGCTGGAGGACGCCGGTGCGGTCGTGGACAGCGTGTCGGTGGTGGTGGAGCTGGCCGCCTTGGGCGGCCGCGCAGTCCTCGGGAACCGGCGGGTCCACGCCCTCGAGGTCGGCTGAACCCGACACGCGGGTTCCGGCTGGTCCGGGCTCCGGCATCCCCCTGAACGGGCGCACCCGAGAGGGCTGTGAGGCGCAGCGGCTACCCTGGTGGTCCGAAGGCCGCACGAGCAGCAGGAGGTGCGGGTGAGCCAGGAGCTCGACGCCGCGGTGCCCGCGAAAGAGGGCGCCCAGCAGAACGGGCAGGCGGCGGCACCGTCCGCGCCGCCGAAGCCGAACGGCGCGGCGCCGAACCCGTCCGCGACCCGGCGGGTCCGGGCGCGCCTCGCCCGGCGGATCACCGCGCAGCGCGCCGCCCCGGTCAAGCAGGTCCTCGAGCCACTGGCCGTCATCCACCGCGAGCTCCACCCGAACGCCGACCTCGGGCTGCTGCAGCGCGCCTACGACGTCGCCGAAGAGCTGCACCGGAACCAGCGGCGCAAGTCCGGCGACCCCTACATCACCCACCCGCTGGCCGTCGCCACCATCCTCGCCGAGCTGGGCATGGACACCACGACCCTGGTCGCGGCGCTGCTGCACGACACGGTCGAGGACACCGGCTACGCGGTCGAGAGCCTGAAGGCCGACTTCGGCGAGAAGGTCGCCGAGCTGGTCGACGGCGTCACGAAGCTCGACAAGGTCAAGCTCGGCACCTCCGCCGAGGCCGAGACCATCCGCAAGATGGTCATCGCGATGGCCAAGGACCCGCGCGTGCTGGTCATCAAGCTCGCCGACCGGCTGCACAACATGCGCACCATGCGCTTCCTGCCGCCCGAGAAGCAGGCCCGCAAGGCCCGCGAAACGCTCGAAGTCCTCGCTCCGCTCGCCCACCGGCTCGGCATGGCCACGGTGAAGTGGGAGCTGGAGGACCTCGCGTTCGCCATCCTGCAGCCGAAGAAGTACGACGAGATAGTGCGCCTGGTCGCCGACCGCGCGCCCTCGCGCGACATCTACCTGCGGTCGGTCATCACCGACCTGACCAGCAACCTCGTCTCGTCGCGGATCACCGCGAAGGTCGAGGGCCGGCCGAAGCACTACTACTCGATCCACCAGAAGATGATCGTCCGCGGCCGCGACCTGGACGACATCCACGACCTGGTCGGCGTGCGGATCCTGGTCGAGGACGTCCGCGACTGCTACGCGGCGATGGGTGTCGTCCACGCGCTGTGGCAGCCGGTCCCCGGCCGGTTCAAGGACTACATCGCGCAGCCGCGGTTCGGCGTCTACCAGTCGTTGCACACCACGGTGATCGGCCCGGACGGCAAGCCCCTCGAGGTGCAGATCCGCACCTACGAGATGCACCGCACCGCCGAGTACGGCATCGCCGCGCACTGGCGCTACAAGGAAACCAAGGGCACGCACACCGGCAACGCCGTGGACGTCGACGAAATGGCGTGGATGCGCCAGCTCCTCGACTGGCAGCGCGAGGCGGCGGACCCGGGTGACTTCCTCGAGTCGCTGCGCTACGAGCTGGCCGCGCGCGAGATCTTCGTGTTCACGCCGAAGGGCGACGTGATCACGCTGCCGGTGGAGTCGACGCCGGTCGACTTCGCCTACGCCGTGCACACCGAGGTCGGGCACCGCTGCATCGGCGCCCGCGTCAACGGCCGCCTGGTCGCGCTGGAACGCAAGCTGGAGAACGGCGAAGTCGTCGAGATCTTCACCTCGAAGGCGGAGACCGCGGGCCCCAGCCGCGACTGGCTGCAGTTCGCCGGTTCGCCGAAGGCCCGCGCCAAGATCCGGCAGTGGTTCGCCAAGGAACGCCGCGACGAGGCGATCGAAGGCGGCAAGGAAGCCATCACCAAGGAGATCCGCAAGGTCGGCCTGCCGATCCAGCGGCTCGTCTCCGCGGAGTCGATGGGCGCGGTGGCCACCGAGCTGCGCCACGCCGACATCTCGTCGCTGTACGCGGCGGTCGGGGAGGGCCACACCAGCGCGAAGCACGTCGTGCAGCGGCTCGTCGCGCTGATCGGCGGGGTCGACGCGGCGGAGGAGGAGCTCGCCGAGCGGGCGACGCCGTCGACGGTGACCCGGCGCCGCGGCTCCAACGACGTCGGCGTGGTCGTCAAGGGCGCCAGCGACGTCTGGGCGAAGCTCGCCCGCTGCTGCACCCCGGTGCCGGGCGACGAGATCCTCGGCTTCGTCACCCGCGGCGGCGGCGTTTCGGTGCACCGGACCGACTGCACGAACGCCGGCGACCTGCAGTCCCAGCCCGAACGGCTGGTCGAGGTCGAGTGGGCGCCGTCGGCGTCGTCGGTGTTCCTGGTCGCCATCCAGGTCGAAGCCCTCGACCGGCACCGGCTGCTCTCGGACGTGACGAAGGTGCTGGCCGACGAGAAGGTCAACATCCTGTCGGCCTCGGTGACGACGTCCCGCGACCGCGTCGCGGTCAGCCGCTTCTCGTTCGAGATGGGCGACCCGAAGCACCTCGGCCACGTCCTCAAGGTGGTCCGCGGCGTGGAAGGCGTCTACGACGTCTACCGCGTGACGTCGGCTTCCTGAGGCGCCCACGACCCGTCGACGGCGATCCCGGCGGCCGCGGCCACCCGGTCGCGTGACTCGAGCAGGCGGGCCCGCAGCGCGGGCAGGTCGACGCCGAGCAGCCGTCCGTCGCGCTTGACCGCTTTCCCGGCGACGAAGACGCTGTCCACCAGGCCGGGATGACCGGCGGTGACGATCGTGCCGACGGCGTCGCCGACGGGGAAGACCGAGGGATCCTCGGCGTCGAGCAGGATCAGGTCGGCGTCCTGGCCGGCGGTGATGCTGCCGGTAGGGCGCCCGCAGGTCCGCCCACCGTCCACAGTGGCGAACGCGAGGACGTCCCGAGCCGTGACGGCGCCGCGCTCGGCGGCCAACGCGGTGCGCATGGCGGAGAACAGGTCGCCGCCGGCGGACGGGCAGTCGTCGACCGACAACGACGGGCGCAGCCCGGCGGCCAGCGCCCGGCCGGTCACGGGCGGCTCGAAACCCATCTTCAGCTCGACGTCCGGGCTGACCGACACCGAGCCGCCCGCGTCGGCCAGCATCACCAGCTGGTCGTCGGAAAGGCCGTTGCCGTGCACGACGGTCGTGCGGTCGTCGAGCAGGCCGCGCTCCCGCATCCCGGCGATCGGCCGGTCGCCGTGCGGCCAGCCCCCGGTGCCGTGGACGTGCACGCTCACCCGGAGCCCGAGTTCCCGGGCCAGCGCGACATCCGCGGCCGTATCGTCCATTGTGGACAGCACAGGGCCGCGCAGGCCCAGCACCATTTCGTCGTCCGCCAGTCCGGCTCGCACCCGCCGGATCTCCGGCGCGATGTCCGGCCCGTCGGCGCCGTAGCAGAAGATCGAATGGCCGGGCGCGTCGTGCAGCGCCTGGATCGCGGCGTCGGCGTTCTCCGGCCGGTCGGCGCAGTGGAACCAGTCGAGCAGGGTCGTCACGCCGGAGTTCAGCGCCTCGATCCGGCCGAGGAGGTTGCCCAGGTAGACGTCTTCCGGCCGGTAATGCGGCTTGAGCGTGCCGTGCACGGCGACGCGGTACTGGGCGAACGTCCAGTCGGCGCCGAGGCCGCGGAACGCCGTCTGCCAGGTGTGCCGGTGGGTGTCCACGAACCCGGGCAGCACGAGCTTGCCGGTGGCGTCGACGAGCTCGGCGTCGGCGCCGTCGATCGCGGGGGCGACCGCGGCGATCCGGCCGTCCTCGATGAGCACGTCACCGCGCGCCAGATCGCCGACGGCCGGGTCCATGCTGATCACCGTGCCGCCGCGCAGCAGCGTCTTCATGAGCGCTCCTTCCCTAGAATTGACGCATCAACTCTAGGGATCGACGAGTTGATGCGTCAACTCCTCGGTATGCTGGCGCCCATGGCGGAGATGAGCCCCGGGGACTGGGCGTTCTGGGACACCTGGATGCGCGCGCACCGGCTGGTCGTCCGGGAGCTCGACCGCGGGCTGCAGCGCGACTGCGGCATCTCGAAGGCCGAGTTCAGCGTGCTGATGACGCTGGACCGGCCGATGCGCGTCGGCGAGCTCGCCGACGCGCTCGACTGGGAGAAGAGCCGCGTCGCGCACCTGCTGACGCGCATGGAGAACCGCGGACTGGTGGCGCGGATCGAGGACGGCGCCACCGGCCGGCGCACCGGGATCGAGCTGACCGGCGAAGGCCGTCGCGTCGCGGCGAGCGCCACGCGGGCGCACGGGGACAACATCCGCCGGCTCGTCCTCGACCGGCTCACGCCCGAGCAGGCCGCGAACATCGGCGCCTGGAGCGAGCAGGTGGTGAGCCGCCTCGACGGCTAGAAGGCGGCCGCGACCAGGGCGACGACCGGGGGGATCGTCTGCGCGAGCGCGCCGCCGCGGCCCGCGCCGCGCGGGCGGCTGAGCGCGAGCAGGTCGGACACGCCGAGCGCGATCCCCGCCAGCGCCATGAACCCGCAGCAGTAGACCACCAAGGCGCGTCCGGCGTCGGCGTGCCCGGTGTGCAGCAGGACCAGCCCGGTGACCGGCCCGGCGGCGAGGAACAGGTTGTAGAACCCGACGTTGAACGACCACAGCCGGGTGGCGGGCAGGTTCTCGGTCGGGATGCGGAAGAGGTCCCGGTGCACGCCCGGCCGTTCGAACAGCACGACCTCCCACGTGAACGCGAGCAGGTGCACCAGCGCCGCGATCCCGGCGAAGACCTGGACGACGGCGTTCACGACTCCGCCAGCGCGATGCCGTGCCGGCCGGCGACCTGCGGGATCTGCTCCGGCGAAGCCCGGTCGACGTCGTGGAAGAACGCGCCCATGCCGCCGGTCATGCTCACCGCGAGGAACTGCGCCGACGGGGTGTGCACGGTGAAGGTGTTCGGTGTGCCCGCCGGGATGCTGATCGACGCGCCGGGGCCGAGGTCGTGGAGTTCGCCATCGACGTAGACCGAGATGCGGCCGTGCAGCACGTAGAAGCTCTTCGCCCAGGGCTCGGTGTGCGGCGGGACCGACGGCCCGCGGGGCGCGTCGACCTCGAACAGCTCGTAGGCCCCGCCGGTGTGCTCGGCGCCGACCTTGACGGTGATCCTGGCGTCCTTCGAATCGAGTTCCGGGCCTTCGCCCGGTGCGCTGAAGTGGGTCATGCCGCCGACGTTAGGAACCCGGCGAGCGGGGGGACCATCCCGGAAATGTGGGATACCCCGGCGCCGCGGCGCGGCGCATACTGCGTCCATGTGGGACGGCCGGGCGCAGGGAGTGCGGCGGGAGGTCGCCGCGCTCGCGACGGCGGGCCTCGGCGTCGCCGAGCTGCACGCCGCCGCCATCGAGCTGGTCGACCGCGTGGTCCCCGCGGAGCTCACGTGCTGGGCTTCGCTGGATCCGGACACGGCGGTGATCAGCTCGATGACCAGCGGCCGGGCGCGCATCCCCGGCGAGTACGAACCGCTGCTGGCGACCTACGAGTACGACGGCGCGCAGCCCCACACCTTCGCCGAGCTGGCCGGGCGGCCGGTGCCGGCGGCCCGGCTTTCGGACCTGCCGCGGCGCGACGTCGAGCGCAGCGGCCGGCTGAACGAGGTCTGGCGGCCGCTGGGTCTCGGCCACGAGCTGCGCGTGGTGTTCCGCGTCGACGGCACCTCGTGGGGCGCGGCCGGCCTGGTGCGGCGCGGCGAGTTCAGCGACCGCGAGGTCGAGTTCCTGACCTCGGTCGCCCCGGCGGTGGCGGCGGCGACGCGGGTGGCGGCCCGCACGCGCGGGGCGGGGGAGCGGGCGGAACCGGCGATCGTGGTGGTCGGCCCGGACGGCCGGCCGCGGACGGCCACCGCGGCGGCCGCGGCGTGGCGGTCCGAACTGGACGAAATCGCCCCCGGCCGGTTCGCGGTGCTGCTGCGCGCGGTGGTGGCCGGCGCGCGGGCGGCGGCCACGGGGACGTTCCGCGCCCGGGTCCGGGACGCCCGCGGCGGCTGGGTCGTCCTGCACGCCGGCCGGCTGGTCGCGGGCGAGGACGACGACGAGACGGTCGTGACGATCGACCGCGCGTCGGCAGCCGAGCTGCTGGGCGTGCTGCTCGCGGCCTACGGCCTGACCGCCCGCGAGCGCGACGTCTGCCGCGAGGTACTGGCCGGAAGGTCCACATCGGACATCGCGGCGCGGCTGGTCATCTCCGCGCACACCGTGCAGGACCACCTGAAGTCGGTGTTCGGCAAGGTGGGCGTGCGCAGCCGCGGCGAACTCACCGCGACGCTGTTGTCGTAACCTTCTCGCCGCCCGTCAAGAAATTGTCGAACGACGACGGCGGGGTATTTCCGGAATTCAGAGACCGTGCCGCCGGACGAGTGGTGCGATGCGTCTCGCTTCGAGCCGCCAGCGCTGTTTCCGGAACCGCAGGACCACCGCGGCCGCCAGTGCGCTGCTGACCGTTGCCGAAGCCGCCGCGAGAAGCAGGCTCCCTGCGGCCATCGACCACCACACCAGACCGAAACCGGCGAGCACGACGGCGGCCATCAGGGCGGCGGCGAGGTGTCCGGGCTGCCACGCCCACCGGTCGCCGTCGGCCACCACGGCCAGCAGAGAACGGGCCTGCTGCTGGAGTTCGGCGTCGTCGACGGCCAGGTCCAGGACGCGCTGGCCGGCGTCGGCGCAGAGCCGGCGCTGACGGCCGGAGGTGATCACCGGCGTCCCGTCGCGGGTCACGCTGCACGCTTCGACGGCGCGCCGATAATGCGTGGCCGCCAATTCCCGCCGGGTTCCCGGATCGGCTCGGCCATCCGTCACCAACCGTTCCAGCTCGGCGATCCGCCGTGAATCCTCTTCGAACAAGATCACTCCCGATATTGCCGTCCCGCTTTCCGCGGGTGCATGCTACGGTCTGCAAATTGCCGAGGGGGAGCGGCGTCCGAAACGGGGAGGCGGAAATGGTGGTCCGGCTCGGTTCCGCGCGGCTGGCGACCGTCGTCTTCGCGGCGAACCTCGTCGGCTGCGCCCTCGTGGGCACCGCCTGGACGGTGCTGAACCCCGCGGCGGAACCGGGGCCACCGAGCGAACCCGGCCTCGCACTGGGAACCACCGCCACCACCACGACCCTTCCGCCGGCCGCGCCGGCTCCGGCGACCTCCGAGACGCCGTCGAGCGGGGAAGCGTTACTGGAGCGGGTGAGCGGACCGGCGGGACTCGAGACCGTCCTGCCGCGCGGCTGGCCCACGAAGACCCTGCCGGAACCGGGCAGCGTCCAGGCGACCGATCCTGCGGACCCTCGGCGAATCGTGAAGTTCGGCGGCGCACCACCGTCGGACGGCTCGGACATCCTGACCTTCCACGAGCGCTACGAGCGGCAGATCGCCCGCCGCGCCGGCTACGTGCGGTACGGCCTGGAGCCGGTGACCGTGCGCGGTCACGAGGCCGTCGACTGGGAGTTCGCCTGGGACGCGCCCGAAGGCCGGCGCCACGTCCGCGCCGTCTACTGGCGCAGCGGCGGGCTCGAGTACTACGTCTACCTGCACGGACCCGAATCGAGCTGGCCGGAGACCGCCGCGCTGGCCCAGCGGGTGCTCGACGGCTCGACCCCCTGACCGCACCTTCCCCGAGGGAGCAGCATGTCCCCAGGCCCGGCCGACGACACCACGCGCTACCTGTGCGCGGCCTCCTACCTCGACCCCGGCTACAGCACGCGGGCGATCACCGAGTTCCTCGTCGAGCCCACCCGGCCGGTCCCGCCGTCGCCGGGCCTCGACGCGGGCCGCGTGCTCACGGAGGCGGTGCGGGCGCGGGCGCGCCGGAAGAACTACGACGGGCTGCTGGTGCTGCTCATGGCCGTCGTCATCGGGCTGTCGTGGGACAACCCGCTGCTCTACGGCTGGATCGTGCTGTCGGTCGTGCTCGTGGTCGCGCGGGCGGGGAAGAACGCGTACGCGTCGGGGCGGTCGTTCAGCCCGAAGACGATCGCCGTGCTCGGCGTCGCCGTCCTCGTCGCCACGCTGCTGCTGAGCTACTCGGACGAGATCTTCGGCTCCGGGAGCCGGTACTCCTCGGGCTACTACGACGACTACTACTACTACGACGGGGCCTCGGGTGGGGAGACCGCCCGGTTCGTCATCGGCATCGTGCTCGCGGTCGTCGTGCTCGTGCTGGTGACGATCGAGCGCTGGTCCCTGTGGAACCTGCTGACGACACGCTTCAAGCGCCTTGCCCCGCCGACGTCCCACGGCGGCAGCCTCACCGGGCTGTTCACCGAGGACTTCCGCGAGCAGCTCGCCCGCTACCAGCGGGAAGCCGAGATCACCGGGAAGCCGGGCGCGCCGCTGGTGGTGTACCGCGGCTACAACCCGTTCGTGGGCGCCGGATTCCGGCGGGACGCCTGGTCGATGGCGATCCCGCTGGAGCGCCTCGAAGACGACGAGACCGACCCGGCGACGCGGCCGGAGCTGACGACCGAGACGTTGTACGAAGGGATCCGCGAGGCGATCGGGAACCTGCGTCACGCGAGCGCGCTGTCGCCGGACCACCGGCTGGGCGGGCTGACGGTGACCGAGGCCGTGTTCACCCCGGCCGCCGAGCTGATCGACCACCTGGCCGAGCCGGAAGCCGCGGCGTACCTGCCGGACATCGAGTACCCGCCGCACACCCGGCTGACCGCGGCCGACGTCGAGCGGCTGCGGACCGAGCCGAAGGAGTGGGCGCGGTACTACCTGTGCTTCCAGGTGGAGACCTGGGACCGGGACCTGGTGCTCACGACGTTCCTGCACGTGGCGGTGGACGACACGACGCTGTACGTCGAGTGGACGCCGTTCATGCTGCCGCCGATCCGCGCCGACTACCGCGTCGTGGACAAGATGCGGCCGGATTCGCTGCGCCCGTTCGGCCAGGGGCTGCTGGCGTGGCTGGAGCTGCCGGCGAGCCTGCCGGGCCGGATCGTGAACCTCGCGTCGTGGATCCGGCAGCCGAAGCGCGAGCCCGGTGTCCTCGACCCGGACCGCTACGGCGCCGGCAACACCCTGCGCGAACTCGCGTCGGTGAACCTGTTCACCGACTACTTCCAGCTCGTCGACATCGAACGGTACGAGAAGATCATCGAAAGCCGGCTCCTGCCGGCGATCGGCAAGCTCCTCGGCGACGCCGGCTTCTCGACGGCGAAGTTCGAGGAGCAGGCGGCGGTCGTCATCAACAACGACATCACCATCGGCGGCGACAACCGGGCCCCGATCACCCAGACCGGGCAGCGCGGCCCGCGCTCGCGCCCGCCCACGACACCCGGCCGCCTGGCCAGGACGGAGGCCTGATGGGACACCGCATCACGAACAAGGTCAGCATCGGCGGCGACAACTCGGGCCGCATCACCCAGACGGGCATCGAGGGCGGCGGCGCCGACGCGACGGTGGCTTCGCTGCTCCAGCTGGTCGAGCGCCTGACAGCCGAGGTGCGCGGCAAGGAGCTCGCGAAGCAGGAGGTCCTCGAGGACACGCTGACCGACCTGGCGACGGACCTGCGCGAGGGCGACCCGGCCGAGCCCGCCGTCGTGCGCAGCCGGTGGGAGAAGGTGAAGGGCCTGCTGGGCGGGCTGGCGCAGTTCTCCGAGCTGGTGGCGAAGATTTCGGACCAGGTGCAGAAGATCTTCGCCTGAACCGGAGCGGACGACACGCGTGTCGTCCGCTCCGGGCTAGAGCACCCTGCGCAGCAAGGCGTTCACCTCTTCCGGGCGTTCCATCGACGGCAGGTGCCCGGTGTCGGCGAGCTCGACGAGCTCCGCGTTCGGCAACGACTTCGCCAGGTGGGCGGACAGCTCCACCAGCCCCGGCGCGTCCGCGGTGCCGATCACCACCGAGGCCGGTGTCGTGATCTCGGCCAGCCGGTGCCGGGTGTCCGGGATCCGCTCCGTCCACTGTGGAGCCGTCCAGTCGTGGCGGTACACCTGCTCGCACATCTCCCGCACCAGCGCGACCATGTCCGGCGGCAGCACCGAGACGTCCCGCTCCGGGCCCGCGACCAGGTAGCGGATGTTCGCGTCGGCCATGGCCCGCACGTCCGCCGGGTCGACCTCGGCCTCCCGGGCGGCGTACTGGTCGAGCCGCCCGGCGGGGACCGCTTCCGCGGCCAGCCGGGCGATGTCCGCCTGCATGTGGTCCGGCCAGGTGTGGCCGGTGAGGCCCGAACCGAGCAGCACGAGCCGGGTGATCCGCTCCGGTGCGGCGAGGGCGGCGTCCAGCGCGCACGCCCCGCCCATCGACGCCCCGACCAGCGCGGCCTGCTCGATCCCCCGGGCATCGAGCAGGGCCAGCAGGTCCTCGTAGTGGGCGTACTCGCCGGGGCCGTCGGCGGTTTCGCCGAAGCCGCGGCGGTCGTAGCGGATCACCCGGTGGGTGGCGGCGAGCGCGGTGAACTGCGCGTCCCACATCCGGCGGTCGCCGATCGCCGCGTGCAGCAGGACCACCGCGGGTCCCTCGCCCGCTTCGTCGTAGCCGACCGCCGTTCCGTCCACTTCGATCGTCGCCATGGCCCCAAGCTAGCGACACGACCGTGTCACACACCGCGGTTTTCGCTCAGGGCGAGAAGCTAGGGTGCGGTTCATGACCGACGGATTCGACCTCACCCGCGACGGCGAAGTCGCCCGGCTCACGCTGAACCGGCCGGAGAAGATGAACGCGATCACCTTCGGCATGTGGTCGGCGATCCCGGACGTCGTGGCCGAGGTGGAGGCCGACCCGGCGCTGAAGGTGCTGGTGATCGCGGGCGCCGGGAAGCACTTCTCCGCGGGCGCCGACATCAGCGAGTTCGGCGAGCTTCGCACCACCGCGGAAGGCGCGGCGCGCTACGACAAAGCCGTCGAAGGCGCGGTGGCCGCGCTGACGGCGATGCGGAAACCGTCGGTCGCGATGATCCAGGGCAACTGCATCGGCGGTGGCTGCCAGGTGTCGGTCGCCTGCGACTTCCGGTTCGCCGCCGACGGCGCGCGCTTCGGCATCACCCCGGCGAAGCTCGGCATCGTCTACCACTTCGATTCGACGCGCCAGCTCGTCTCGCTCGTCGGCCCGGCGCACGCCAAGTACTTCCTGCTGTCCGGCGAGCTGATCACCGCGGGCCGCGCCCGCGAGATCGGCCTGCTCAACGACGTCTTCCCGGCCGGCGACCTCGAGGCCTCGACACTGGAGTTCGCGGCGACGCTCTGCGCGCGCTCGCAGGCGTCGATCCGCGGGATGAACCGGATCATCGAGAAGATCGTCGCCGGGCAGGAGACGCCGGACGCCGAGGTCGAGGAGATCCGGTCCGAAGCGCTGCACGGCGAGGACTACGCGGAGGGCGTCGCCGCGTTCCTGGAGCGACGCCCGCCGCGCTTCACCCACCGCTGACTCAGGGACACCTCACCGCGGCGTCGGCCCAGTCGCCGTGGTCGGAGTCCTTGTCGTCGCCGCCGTCGGTGACTTCCAGGGTGAGCCGCCGGATGCCCGTGACGTCCGCGGTCACGGGCACCGCGCCATCGGCATCCCGCAGCACGGCGGTTTCGGCCAGCACCCGGCCGTCGCCGAGGACGCGGAACGCCACCGAGCCCTCCTCGCCCACCTCGTCGTCGAGGCCGGTGACCGCGGTGAACGCCGTGCACGCGCCGCCGAGCCAGACGGTCACCGAGCTCGGCGCGTTCGTGCCGAGGCCGTGCGCGTAGGCCGTGCCGGCGATCGCGAGCGGGTGCCCGTCGCCTTCGGCCGTGTCGCCGTTCGACTGGTCGCGCTCCATCGGGCCCCAGCCGTTCGACGACGCCAGGAACGGCAGCGCGCTCACCCAGGCGGTGCCGGTGGGCGCCGGAGGCGGGATGAACGCGCTGGTCGCCGCTTCGACGTGCACCGGCCGCCGCTCCGGGTCGCCGCGGAAGCGGTAGGTGGCCGCCACCGGCAGGTCGGTCGTGCCGGCCGGGCCGCCGGTGAACCGCCAGGTCCCCGTCATCGCCTGGCCGGCGGGCAGCACCGGCCGGTGGACCGGCTCCCCGGTCACCTGCCAGCCCGGGGGCGCGATCGGCGCCAGGTCGACGTCGTACAGCGGTGTGCCTCCGGGCAGGGTGAAGGCCGCCGAAACCTCGACGACCGAGCCCTCCGCCGTGGCGGGGGTGACACCCAACCGCGTCGCCGGCACCTGCCGGACCTCCTGGTCGCACGACGTCCGGCCGGGCCGCGCGGGACAGAGGACCGTGACGAACCCGCCGTTCGCGGCCACCGGCACGGTCAGCCGCCCGTCCGCCGCGACCGTCGCCTTCTCCCGCAGCAGCCCGGACGGCCCGTCGCGCAGGGTGTCGGCGAGCCAGCGCCCGTGGCCCAGGAAGTCCAGCGGCGCCTCGACCTTCTTGGCCGGGCCCGCCTGGATGCCGCCGACGAACCAGCGGTCGCCCGAGCGGCGGGCGAAGACGGCTTCCCGCCCGGGCCGTCCGGACAGCAGCCGGGTCTCGTCCCACACCGTCGGGAGCTGGTCGAGCGTGTGCAGCGCCTCCGGCCGGGCTTCGTAGTTCTCCGGCTTGTCCGCGCCGTGCTGCCAGCCCGACTCGTAGACGAAGAACGTCGCCACCTCGTGCGCGTCGGTCGTGTCCCGATCGGACACCACGAACGCGGTCGGCGTGTAGTCCATGCTGCCGACGACGTTGCGGGTGAAGGGGAACATCGTGTTGGTCGCCGCGCGGGTCTTGAACTGTTCGGCGCCGCGCACGGCTTCGAAGCTCATCACGTGCGGCCAGGTGCGCTGGAAGCCGCGGGGGACGGTCGCGCCGTGGAAGTTGATCATCAGCCGCTGCTGTGCGGTGGCGCGCGCGATGTGGTCGTAGAACCCGAAGCGCGCCTGCGTGTCGGAGTCCATGAAGTCGACCTTGATCCCGGCCACGCCCCACGACTTGACCAGTGGCAGCCACTTCGCGCGCTCGGCGCGGGTGTCCAGGGTGTTCCACCGGAACCAGAGGATCACCTCGACGCCGCGGGCGCGGGCGTAGCGGACGACGTCCGGCGCCCAGGAGGCGTCCCAGCCCTCGTCGACGAGCAAGTACGGCCAGCCGTTGCGCGCGGCGAAGTCCGCGTACTGCTTCTGCCGCACGGGATCGGCCGGGCTGTCGTGTTCGGACAGCCACGACCAGGCGACCTTGCCCGGCCGGACCCAGGAGGTGTCGGCGAGCTCCGACGGCGGCGCGAGGTCGTCGACCAAAGTGGACTCGGTGACCGTCGCGAGGTCGCCGGTGATCGCGACGCGCCACGGCGTGGCGAACGGCCCGGCGCCGGTCACCGACGCGTCCGCGAGCTTGATCGCGTAGCCGGGTGACCCGGCCGCGTGCGTCAGCCGGGCGCCGGAGTAGCGGCCGTCCACAGCGGACTCCGTCAGCAGGGTGTAGCTGCCACCGCCGGTGTCGAACAGCGACGGGAAGCCGTAGTCGCCCGCCGCCGCGCCGCCCGCGGTGGTTTCGACGCGGACCTTCTCGTAGTTGGGGGAGTAGGGCAGCAGCCACGCCGGCGCCGCCGCGGGCAGGGTGAAGGACGACGCTTCGCCGGTGATCGTCCCGCCGGCGGGCAGCACGTAGCGGTAGGCGACGCCGTCGGCGGCCGCGCGCACGACGACGTCCAGCCGGGTATCGCCTTCGCCGGAGAACGACAACGTCGTCTCGGCCGCCCGTGCGTGCCGGTGCAGCCGCTTGCCGGTGGTCATCGTGTAGTGCTCGTCGACGACGCGGTCGGTGCGGCGGAGGAACCGCAGGTCCCGGGTCAGGTCGGCGGCCGTCGTGCGCAGGCCCAGCGGGGCGGGGGCCAGCACGGTCGTGGGGCCGCGGGACACCTCGAAGGTCAGGCCGCCGTCACCGGTGCGAGCGACCGCGGCGGTCACCGCACCGGTCAGGCTGACCGTCCACTGGCCGGCGGCTTCGGCGGGCATCGTGCCGACCAGGGTAGTGGCCAGTGCGGCCACGACGGCCGCGGCGGCGCGCCTCACCGGCTGGCCCCGGTCAGCTGCTCGTTGAGGTACAGGAACGCGCCGAGCCCGTGGAAGTCGTTGGTGGCCCGCGGCCGGTCGAGGTGGTACCGGTCGTTGCCGACGCTGATGTCGGTGATCGCCGTGGTGCCACCGGGCGCCTGCGAGCTGGGCGAGGTACCGCACGACGGCGGTGAGGGTGCGGCGCTGCGGGGCGGCGGCGGGCAGGGCGTCGAGGACGTCGACCGTCGCAGCAATCCGCTCGGATGGCGTAAATGCGCGAAACAGAGGAGGATTTGTCCCCCGATTCGGTGACGCTCGCCGGGTCTCCGAATGCCGTTCCGTAACGAGCCAGGAATGGGTCGAGCATGAAGGCGCCGTCGGCCCACAGCAGGCCGAGCGGGAACAGGGCGCCGGTGTAGCCGAGCCCCAGTGACGCCGCCGGGCGCGCCGCGATCGCCGAGTCGGCGACCGCGCGCGACCAGTCCGGTGGCGCGGCCGCCGCGGGCCGGGCGCCGAAAACGGCGGCGAGGACGACGTGCAGTGCTTTCCGGAACGCCAACGAATCCAGCCCCTTTGCTGCGCGGAAAGAACGGCGGCGGTGTCGATCACCGATCTTCGGCGGTGGCTCCGGATCCGGTCAACGGACAGAACAGGACTGATAATATCGTCAGGCGTCGAGGTATGCGCGGAAGTGTTCGGCGACGACGTCGGTGACCCCGGCGGGATCGAGCCTGCCGTCGATCTCGATGACGCGGATGCCCAGCGCCCGCGCCGACCGCACGGCCTGCGCGGCGAGCATCCGGTCGCGGGTGAGGCGCGTCCGCTGCTCGGGGATCGCGGGCTCGTCCAGCCGGTGCCGCAGCTGGTGCTGGCGGAACAGCTCGGTCGGCACGAGCACGACCATCCGGCCGGGGGAGTCCACCAGCGGCCCGACGAGATCCGGGCGCAGCCCCTGTCCCTCCGCGACGATCGGGCGCGGCGACATCAGCGCGCGCAGGTCCTCCAAGGCCCAGCGGAAGCGCAGCCGAGCGTCGGCGAGGGTCTCGTCCAGCAGGTCCGCGGCCGTGACCCCGGGCGGGGGTACGGCAGGCTCGCCGGCGTCGCGGTCGTCGTGGTGGTAGGTCGTCAGCCCGTGCCGCGCCGCCAGCAGCCGGGCGACGGTGGACTTGCCGGTCCAGGGCGCGCCGCCGATCCACAGGGCCTTCCGCAGAGTCCCGAACGGGTCCGAGGTCATCGTCCGACTATTGCGGCACCGGCGGGCCGAATCCAGTGTTCCGGCGCCGGTTGAGCCGTTCAGCGCAGGGTGACCCGGCACGCACGGACGGCGGTCACTTTCCGTCGCCCTCCTCGTCGACGACGAGCACGGTGGAGCGGTCCGCGAAGCCCGGCTCCCGCCCGAGCCGGAAGTGGAACCGCGTGCCCGGCCGGATCGCCGCGATCACCTGGGTTTCGGCGGTGTCGAGGACGATGATCGAGTGCTCGGCGGTGATCGGTTCGTCGTGCAGCACCTCCGGCGCCGCGTCCGGGCGCGGCCGGGGGAGCACGACCGGGATCGGCAGGGTCCCGCTGACCGAGCCGCACCCGTCGTCGTCCTCGGCCACGGCGCTCGGCTCGAACGGCGGCTCGAACGGCAGCGGCGGCACGACCTGCGGGCGGCGCCGCCACCACAGCCCGGCGATCAGGCCGGTCAGCAGGCCCCCGGTCCCGCTGACGGCCGAAGCCAGCCCGACGCCGAGGCCGTCCTCGGCGGGCTGGACCGCCGGGGCGGCCGGCGGGGTGGCGGGCAGCGGCCCGAACTGCACGGCGGGGTCCCGGGCGTCCTCGGGCAGCTGCAGCACCTGCCCGGGTTCGATCGCGGTGGGGTCGGTGAACGGCGTCCCGTCCGGCCGCGGTCTGCCCTGGTTCAGCCGGAAGATCTCCGGGAAGCGCCGTCCGTCGCCGACGGCCCGTTCGGCGATCCGGAACAGCGTGATCTCGTCCGGGTTGTCGGCGTGCGGGACGATGTAGTACTTCACCGGCGGGGGCGGGGTGCTCTGCGCGAGCGCGGGGCCGCCGGCGAGCACGGCGAAGAGGACTCCGGCGCAGCCGGCCTGGCCGGCGCGCCCGAGGACGCGGCGCACCGCGGGGTGTTCGGCCATCGTCGGCACCTCTCCCCGGTGACCCCGGCGGGTCCCGGTGTTGCCCCTCTACACGGGGCCGGTGCGGGCGAGGTTCAGATCTTGTCCCACGGCACGGTCTCGTACGCCTCGGCGAGCAGCGCCACCGCGCGGTCCGCGGGCGGCAGCACGACGTCGTCGACGGCGGCGACCGGGCGGCCCGGGGTCTCGGAGTTCGTCAGGAACACCGCGTCGAACCCGGGCAGGTCCGCGGGCCGGACTTCGCGCGTTTGCTGGTTCACGCCGAGCCGGCTCAGGGCCTCCCGCTGGAGGAGCATCGTGATCCCCGGCAGCACGGCGGCTTCCGGCCACACGACCGTGTCGCCGGCCAGGAACCCGGCGTTCCAGATCGACGCCTCACTGATCCGGCCGCCGGGGTCGACGAACAGGGCGTCGTCGAACCCGGCGAGGCGAGCCTGCCGGGAGTGGTGGATCAGGCCGAACGTGCCGAGGTGCTTCACCTGCGGCAGATCCCGTTGGTAGCGCACGGTCCGCAGGCGCAGCGGCGCCGGGTCGGCCGGGTGCGGCGGCAGCGTGCGGACCAGGATCTCCGGCGTCATCGGCTCGTCGAACGAGCGCGTGAGCACCAGGACCCGTACCGACAGCGCGGGTTCGCCCGCGATCGCCCGCCGGACGTGGGACCGCACGAGGTCGACGTCGAGGTCGGAGCCGAAGAGCAGCCGGGTGCTCGCGGCGAGCCGCTCGAGGTGCAACGCGAGCCCGCGGACCCGCCCGTCCCGGACCTGCATCGCGGTGAAATGACCGTAGGAGGTCATTCCCGCGACGAAGGCGCCCGGGCCGAGCGGCTCCCCGTTCAGCTCGATGCGCGCCGTCACTACTGGACGGTGACGCCCGTGAACTTCACCTGCTTCGTCGGCGCCCCGGTCCCGTCCTGCGGGTTCGGGTTCGCGATGCCCGCCTTGGCGACGGCGTCGAGCACCTTCAGGCCCTCGTCGCTGATGCTGCCGAACACCGAGTAGTCCGCCGGGAGGCCGTCGGCGTTGCCGTAGACCATGAAGAACTGGCTGCCGCCCGAGTTCGGCGCGGACGTCTTCGCCATGGCGAGGATGCCGCGGCCGTACTTGATCTCCGGGAACGCCTCGTCCGGCATCGTGTAGCCGGGGCCACCCTGGCCGTCGGCCGTCGGGTCGCCGGTGGCCGACGGGTCACCGCACTGCAGCATCTGCAGGCCTTCGGTGCCCAGCCGGTGGCACATGGTGTCGTTGTAGAAGTTCTGCTTCGCGAGGCTGATGAAGCTCTGCACGGCGCAGGGCGCGAGCGCCCGGTCGAGCGTCAGCGGGATGTCGCCCGCGGTGCTCTTGAGCGTCACGTTCACCGTGCCGGTCGACGGGACGTTCTTGCCGTCGGGCAGGTTCACCTTCTTCGGCGCCTTGCCCGTCGCGTCGGCCTTGAAGTCGCACGTCGTCGGGTTCGGCAGCGGCGTCGCCCGCTTCGGCAGCGCGGTGCGCTGCGTCGGGATCTGCACTTCGGTCGGCGGCGGGGTGGCGGAGGACGACGCGGCGGCGTCGGTGTTCTCGCCGCCGTTCGCGCTCACGATCCACACCACGACACCCGCGACGACGAGCACGGCCACACCGACCACACCAGCGCCGATCCTCCGGCGTCGCTTCTGCTGCTCCAATCGGCGCTCGAGTTGCCTCTCGAGCTTGCGCTTCGCAGCTTCGCGGCGCTGCTGGTTGGTCGCCACCCCGTACCCTCCCAGGTTTCCGCTCGTGTCACACGTCTGAGGTAGCGGCAGTGTATGGGCACAGCCTGTGAGGACCATGTACAGGGCCCGCTAGTCTCAACCCGATCGTGATCGGCGCCATCCGGCGCGGATGTCCGGGAGGCGTTCGGTGCTCGTCGTCGGGTTCGGCAGCGGCCCGCTGCAGGCCAACTGCTACCTGCTGGCGGAAGCCGCCGGCGGGCCGTGCGTGGTCGTCGATCCGGGGCAGGAGGTGGCCGCGCCGCTGGCCGCCGCGCTCGCCGAGCACCGGCTGGTCCCGGCGGCTTTGCTGGCCACCCACGGGCACCCCGACCACGTCGCTTCGGCCGCGGTCCTGTCGGCCGGCCACGACGTCCCGCTGCACCTGCACCCGGCCGACGCGAACCTCTACGACGGCGAGAGCGTGCCCCTCGAGTCCGGCACCTTCGCCGGGCTGGACGTCGACGTCCGGCACGTCCCGGGGCACACCCCGGGTTCGGTGGTGCTGGCCCTCGAGACGGCCGAAGGCGGACGGCTGGCGCTGACCGGCGACACGCTGTTCGCCGGCTCGGTCGGGCGCGGGGACGTGGCGGAGGCGGTGCGGGGCCTGCTGGCGAGCCTGCCGGACGACACGGTGGTGCTGCCGGGCCACGGCCCGGCGACGACGATCGGCCGGGAACGCGCGGGCAACCCGTTCCTCGCCGGAACGGGGGCGTGAGCATGGCGCAGGAGCCGTCCGAGCGGCTGGCGCTGTTCGAGGAGGATCCGCGCGGACGCCGTCGCCGCGGGATTTCGGGCCTGATCGGCGTGGTGATCGTCGCCGCGGCGTTCGGCGGGATCGCCGGGCTGATCGGCGGCACGGTGGCCGGGCTGGTCGTCGCGCTGGTGATCGCCCTGCCGCTGCTGTACGTGATGGCGGTCAGCCTCCGGCGCCGCGTCTGGCTGGAGGGTTCGACGCTGCTCGTGCGCACCTGGGGGCTGCGCCGGGTCGACCTGGTCACCGCGACCCGGCTCGACCTCGTCGTCGGCGACGTCCGGGGCTCGCGCACGGTGAGCCTGCTGGTCAACGCGGGGCAGCGCGGGAAGGTCGCGAAGGTCGACCTCGCGGTCTTCTCCGGCACCGGCGGGCGCGAGCTGGGCGTCCTGCAGCTGCGGAAGCTGGCGAACGCGCTGATGAACAACACCGAGGCGAACGGCCTCGTGTTCGGGGAGCTGCTGGTGGCCGAGCTGAAGGCCGAGGCGCGCGGCTCCGGCGTCGCGGAACGGCCGCTCTACCGGCTGGCGTCGGTGGCGCCGTCCGGCAAGTACGTCCAGCGGTTCACGATGGAGGCCGTCAGCCGGTTCGTGGCGACTCTCGACTGACGTCATCGTCGGTCTCGCGGAGCTGCTCGAGCTGGTAGACGAGCTCCGGGACCTCCTGCGCGACGTACGCGGCGAGGCGTTCGACGTGGTGCAGGGTGGCGCGGACGTCCTCGAGGGCCGACGCGATGCGCGGCAGCGATTCGACGGCCTGGACGGTGGCGGTGACCACCCGCAGCGCGCCACGGACGAGGTACCGCGGGCCGGCGAGCAGGAACATGGCACCTCCCGGGTCGGGTGCCGCCTTCCTACCGCGTTTCGGCTGCTCCGTCGCGTCCGGGGTGCGCCGGTGTTACGGGTGGGACGGAACGGCTTTCGTGGTGCTGCTGAGGTGCGTCGCGGGCTCGCGCGAGGCGATCAGCGCGGCGAGAACGGTGGTCACCGGGACGGCCGCGACGATGCCGACGCTGCCCGCCAGCGTCCGGACGATCTCCTGCGCGATCTCCTCGCTGCCGAGCAGCGCGCCCAGCCCGACGCCGGAGATCGACGAGTACAGCAGCACCGGCAGCGCGGCCCCGGCGTAGGCCATGACGAGGGTGTTGACCGCGGAACCGACGTGGTCGCGGCCGATCCGCAGGCCCGAGCGGTACAGCTCCTGCCAGGTCAGGTCCGGGTTCGCGCGGCGAAGCTCCCAGACGGCGCTGGTCTGGGTGACGGTGACGTCGTCGAGCACGCCGAGCGCGCCGATCACGACCCCGGCGAGGAGCAGCCCGCGCGCGTCGATGCCGTGGCCGAGCGACCCGATGAGCGTCGAGGTGCTGTCGTCGAGCCCGGTCAGCGAGGCCGCGGCGGAAAAGATCGCCGACAGGATGCCGATGAGGGCGAGGCTGACGAGCGTGCCGAGCACGGCCGCGGACGTTCTCGCCGACAGCCCGTGGGTCAGGTAGAGCGCGATGAACATGATCGCGCCGGCGCCGGCGATGGCGACGACCAGGGGGTTTTCGCCGGCGAGGATCGCCGGGAGGATGAACAGCGCGATCACGGCGAAGGACAGGCCCAGCGCGACCAGCGCGGCGAGACCCTGCCAGCGGCCGAGCACCAGGACGGCGACGGCGAAGAGCGCGGCGAGGACCAGGAGCGGGGTGCCGCGCTGGAAGTCGACCAGCTGGAAGCTGGCCGGATCGGCCGCGTTGCCGCCGTTGTAGGCGAGCACGACGGCGTCACCGGTGGTGAAGCGCGGGGTGCTGGGCTCGATCGGGACGGTCAGCCGCAGGGGTTTCCCGGTGGCCGGGCCGTCGGTCATGGTGAGCTCGACGGTCAGGCACGGCTTGGCGCCCGGATCGGTTTGGTCGCCGACCTGGACCTGCCCCTGCGCGAGGCACGGCCCGCTGGTGGTGGCGGTGATGTCCGCGGCGACGGGCGTGCCCTGCGGAACAACACTCGTCGGCGACGGCTTTCCCCAGGGGTACAGCACGATCATCCCGGCCACGGTGGCCAGGGCGAGCGGGGCGAGCAGCCAGATCAGCAGGAGCCGCACGCGGCGGGAGGCCGGAGCCGCGGGGCCGTGGCCGTGGCCGTGGCCGTGGCCGTGCCCGGTTTCGGGTGGGTGGGCCTTGCCGGGATCGCCTTTGGCGGCCCGCGGCTCGGCGGTTCGCTGCGGCCCGGTGTCCCCCCGCCGGGCGGCCCGCTGCGGCCCGGTGTCCGCCCCCCGGGCAGCTCGCTGCGGCCCGGTGTCCGCTCGGCCCGGGATGCGCTGGGAGCCGGTGTCGGCGCGGGCCCGTTCGCCGGGGATGCGTTGGGAGCCGGTGCGGGGGCCGTCGGCCGGGATCCGCTGCGGCCCGGTGTCGGCGCGGCGTCGCGGCTTTCCGGGGGTGGCTTCGGGTGGCGTGCGGCGTGCCGGTTTCCGGGGCGTACCCGGCGTTCCGGACGTTGCGCGGCCGGGTGAAGGGGACACCTCGTCCGTGATCCGGCGAATCGGGCCGGTTTCGTCGTCGTCGAGGTCGGGGCGGTCCACCCGCACATCCTGACAGCGGGTTTCGCGCCCTCCCACGAGGGGCCACGGACGGCCCGGTTCGTCCGGATGCGCCCAGCCGACCCTCCAGGCACGCGAACCGACCCCTCCGGTACCCCGATCTCGTGTGATCCGGCGGGTATCTCGCGTGATCAGCAGGGCATCTCGCGTGATCGGCGGGGCATCACGGACCTCAGCCGTAGGCCTGGCGGACGTGGACCCGGCGGTAGGCCGACGGCGGGGTGTCGAAGTGGTCGAGGAAGGCCTGGCGCAACGTCTCCGTCGAGCCGAAGCCGCAGCGGCGGGCGATCGTCGCCAGGGGGAGGTCGGTGCCGGACAGCAGGCGGGCCGCGTGTTCGGTGCGGACCGTCCGGACGTACTTGCCCGGCGTCGTGCCGAGGTGGGCGTCGAACAGGCGGGTCAGCTGGCGCGTGCTGAGCCCGGCTCGGGCGGCGAGCGCCGGCGTGCCGAGGTCGTCGTCGAGGTGCTCGGCGATGTACGCGGTGAGGTCGCGGACTTCGCGGTGCTCCGGCGGCGGGCCGGCGAGGAACAGGCTGACCTGGGCCTGGTTCCCGGGCCGCTGCAGGTAGGTGACCAGCGCGCGGGCGGCCTCGCGGGCCAGCGACGGCCCGTGGTCGGCCTCCACCAGCGACAGCGTCAGGTCGAGCCCGCTCGTCACGCCCGCCGCCGTGTAGACGTTGCCGTGCCGGACGTAGAGGGGGACCGGGTCGACCGTCACCGACGGGTAGTCCCGGGCCAGGCGAGCCGCGTACCGCCAGTGCGTGGTCGCGCGACGGCCGTTGAGCAGCCCGGCCGCGGCGAGCACTTCGGCGCCCGTGCACACCGACGCGATCCGGCGGCTGGTGCGGGCCAGGCGCCGGACGTGGGCGAGGACGCGCTCGTCGGCCGCGGCGGCCGTGCTGCCCCAGCCGCCCGCGACGACCAGCGTGTCCAGGTCGCCGGCGACCTGGTCGAGCCGCAGGTGCGGCTGCAGGGTCAGGCCGGAGCCGGTGCGGATGCCGTGGCCGTCGACCGAGGCGAGCTGGAGGTCGTACGGCGGCCGCGCGCCGAGCCGGTTGGCGGCGTCGAACACATCGGCGGGGCAGGCGATGTCCAGCAGCTCGGCGTCGGCGTAACCGACGATCGCGACCCGTCTGGGTGAGCCTGGCATGATCGAACGCTAGCAGCCGGACCGGCGCTCGGACGCGGTTCGCAGGATTTCGGACATTCCCGCCCCGCGCGGTCCTCCGGTCCCGCCACGCTGGGCGGCATGACCGCTGAGCAGAAGACCATCGCCTTCGTCGTGTACCCGGGGCTGACGCCCCTCGACCTGGTGGGCCCGCTGCAGGTGCTGAGCGCACTGGCCCAGATCGACCCTGGCTACCGGACCGTCGTGGTGGGGGCCACGACGGACACCGTCGGCACCGACACGCCGTTGCGGGTCGCGCCGAGCCACACGTTCGACGAGGTGACGTCCCCCTTCGCGGTGCTGGTGCCCGGCGGCACCGTGCCGACGCTGCGCGCGATGGCGGACGAGCAGCTCCTGGCCTGGCTGCGCACCGCCGCCGCGGGCGCCGAGCTGGTGACGTCGGTCTGCACCGGCTCCCTGATCCTCGGCGCCGCCGGCCTCCTCGAGGGCAAGGAGGCGACGACGCACTGGATGTTCCGCGACGTCCTGACCGGGCTGGGGGCGAAGCCGGTCGCCCGGCGATGGGTCGAGGACGGCCGGGTGATCACCGCCGCGGGCGTGTCGGCCGGTATCGACCTGGCGCTGCACCTGGTGGAACGGCTGGCCGGCCGCCAGGTCGCGACGAACGTCCAGTTCGTCATCGAGTACGACCCGGAGCCGCCGCAGGGTGCCCTGGACTGGGCGAACCAGCCGTACGGCGACCTGAAGCCGCTTCGCGAGCACACGCTGCGGCAGGGGCTGGGCGAGAACCCGGCGCTGCTGGAGAAACTGCTCCCGCACGCCTGAACCAACGTCGTCGGCCATCCGGGTGAGCGGGGTTCCCCGGCCGCGCCGGACGGTTAGATTCAGCTCGCTCGATCAGGCGATCTCGCGGGTGGGGTGTAGCCGTGCGGTTCCAGGTCCTCGGCCCGTTGACGGCCACCGTCGCACTGCCGTCGGCGGCCCAGCCGCGGCGGCTGCTCGCCGTCCTCCTCGCGCGGGCCGGCCAGTTCGTCGGCCGCGACACCCTGGTCGACGAACTGTGGCCGGACGGCGCGCCGTCGAGCGCCGCGGCGATCGTGCAGGTCACCGTGTCGAAGCTGCGCAAGACGCTGTCGCCCGGCCTCGGGGCCGCCGAGGCCGGGCAGCGCCTGCGGTCCGGCCCGCGGGGCTACGCGCTGGCCGTCGAACCGGGAGAGCTGGACGCGGACGACTTCCTGACGCTGCTGGCCGCCGGCGCCGACGACCGCGCCCAGCGCCGCCGCGCCCTCGAACGGGCCTTGGCGTGCTGGCGCGGGGACGCCTTCGCCGACGTCGTGGGCGGGCCGCTGCTGGAGGCGCACAAGCTGTGGCTGGAGGACCGGCGGTCGGCGGCGCTGCTGCAGCTGGTCGAGCTGGAGCTCGCCGACGGCGACGGCCGGTCGGTGGTCGAGCGGCTCGACCCGGTCGTCGCCGCCCGCCCCGCCGACGAGCGGTTCGCCGCCCGGCTCGCGGCCGCGCTCGGCGCCGTCGGCCGCCGCGAGTCGGCCCTGGAGGTGCTCCGCCGGACGCGGCGGGCCCTGTGGGAAGAGGCGGGCGTGTGGCCGGGCGCGGACCTCGTCGCGGTGTACCGCCGGATCGCCGGGACCGAGTGGACGACGCCGGGGCCGCCCGCCCAGCTCCCGCCCGCGGTGCCCGACTTCACCGGCCGCGCGGCCGAGCTCGCCGACGCCGGGCGGGCGTTGCGCGGCCCGGCCCCGGTCGTGCTGCACGGGGCCGCCGGCGCCGGGAAGTCCGCGCTGGCCGTCCAGGCCGCGTGGCGCGCCCGGCGCCGGTTCCCCGACGGCCAGCTGACCGCCTCGCTGCGCGGCCCGGACGGGACGCCGGCCGACCCGGCGGCCGTGCTGACCGGGTTCCTGCGCCGGCTCGGCGCGACCCCCGCGGAACTGGCCGACAGGACCGGCCTGGCCGGGCTCTGGCGCGGCTACACCGCCGACCGGCGGCTGCTGGTGCTGCTCGAAGACGCGGCGTCGGAGGCCCAGGTGCGGGCGGTGCTGCCCAGCGGACCCGGCTGCGCCACGCTCGTCACCGCCCGCCGGGAGCTGCCCGGCCTGTGCGGGGCACGCGCGATCCCCGTCACCGGACTGTCCACTGAGGACGCCTACGACCTGCTCGCGGCGATCGCGGGGGAGCCGCGGCTGCGCGCGGAACCCGAAGCCGCGCACCGGCTTCTCGGCCACTGTGCCGGCCTCGCGCTCGCCGTCCGGATCGCCGGGGTGAAGCTCGCCGCGCGGCCGAACCTGACCGTCGCCGAACTCGCCGCCCGGCTCGACGGCGACCGCCGCCGGCTCGACGAGCTGACGACGGGCGACCTCGGCGTCCGGGCCGCCGTGACGTCGGCGCTGCGGGAACGGTCCGCGTCGGAGGTGGCCCTGCTGCGGCGGCTCGCCGCCTTCGGCGGCCCGGTCCCGGACTGGTGCGCCGCGGCCCTGCTGGACCGGCCCCTGGCGGAGGCCCGCGACCGGCTCGACGCCCTCGCCGGCGCCCACCTGCTCGACCCGGCCGGGCCCGGCCGGTGGGCGGTGCGCCCGTTCGTGGGGCTCGTGCTGGCCGAGAGCCCCGCGGCGGAGACCGACCGGGCCGCGCTGCGCCGCGCCTGCGAAGCCACCCTCGTGCTCGCCGAGCACGCCCTTCGCCGGCCGGCGGCCGGCTCGCCGAAACCGGAGCCGGCGGTGCTGCGCCGGGTCGCGGACGATCCCGCGGCGGAGACCGGCCACCTCGCCGCCGCCGTCCGGCTGGCGAGCGCGCACGGCCGGCACGAACTCACCGAGCGGCTCGCCGACGCCTGCACGGCGCTGGCGGGGACGCCGTGGCTCGGCCACTCCGCCCGGGTCGTTTCGGTGCTCGGCCTGGCCGCGGCCCGCCGCCGCCAGGACCCGCGCGCGGAGGCCGGGAAGCTGTACAACCTCGGTTCGGTGCACTGGCAGCACGGCCGCGCACGGCAGGCGCGCACCTACTTCGTCATGGCCGAACAGCGCTTCCGGCGGCTCGGCGACCCGCGGGGGACGGGCGCGGTGCTGGCCGCCCTCGCCGACGTCCACCTCGACGGCGGTGATCCGCGTGCCGCCGAGGCCGAACTGCGGGAAGCCCTCGACCTGCTGCGCGGCTGCGGGGACCGCCGTGGGCAGGCGGCCGCGGCGGCGCAGCTGGGTTCGCTCGCCGAAGACGTCGGCGACGTGCGGCGCGCCGTCGAGAGCTTCGAGGTGAGCATGCTGCTCGCCCGCGAAGGCGACGACGGCCGCTGGCACGACCAGGCCGCGAAGCGCTACGCCGACGTCCTGCGCCGCCACGGCGGCTGCGACCAGGCGGCCGACCTGCTGACCGGCGCGCTCGGCGGGGCCGTCCGCACGCGGGAGCGGCACTGGGAGGCGCACGTCCTGCGCAGCCTCGGCGACCTGCACACCGAGGCCGGCGAGCTCGCCGACGGGGAACGCTGCCTGACGCGCTCGCTCGACCTGTTCGAGCGGATCGGCCACCGGCACGCCGCCGCCTACACCCACCGCAGCCTGGCCGAGGCCCGCCGCCGCGCGGGCGACCCGGTGGCCGCGCGGCGGCACCTGCGGGCCGCGATGGGCGTGTTCCGGGAGCTGCGCGACCGCCGCGGCGCCGGGTACGCCCTGCTCAGCCTGGGCCGGACGCAGGCGGCCGACGGCGCCGGACCCGAGGCGGCACGGGTCCTGCGGACGTCGGCCGACCTGTTCCGGGAGCTGGGGTTCCCGCTGTGGGAGCTGCGGGCATTGAGCGAACTCAACGCCGTCACCAGTGCGTCCCCGGCACGGGACCGCACTCGTGAAGTCTTGGCGAAGATCAGGACCTGACGCCGTCCGGACCCCTACCCGCGACGCCGGTGTTTGGCGAAGTTATGGCCGTCCCGATTTGGCTGCCGCTGATCGATCGTCGGAGCGAGGAGGCAAGTCATGCCGGGACAACGGATGCTGGCGCGGGTGGCGGTGGGGCTGACCGCTTCGGCCGCGACGGCGGTGTTCGCGACCATCGGCACCGCGTCGGCGGGTGTGGAGGTCACCAAGCTGACCCAGGCGCAGGCCGCGTCGCAGCTGTCCGCGGCCGGGGTGACGCACTCGTCCAGCGGGGGCTGCACCGACCGCTACAACTCGACCTGCACGTCCTACGAGCAGATCAACCAGAGCACGGTGAGGGGGGTCATCACGCTCAAGCGGGCCAGCGGCTGCGCCATCAACATCACCGGCGGCACCGAGACCGGGCACGCGTCCGGCACCTACAGCCACTGGAACGGCTACAAGGTGGACATCTCGCACAACAGCTGCATCGACGGCTACATCAAGAACAGCTTCGGCTACGCCGGCCTGCGCGGCGACGGCTACCCGCAGTGGAAGGCCGCCTCCGGCAACCTCTACTGCGACGAGGGCAACCACTGGGACATCACGTACTACACCTGCGGCTGCTGACGCGCGGGGCCGGGGACCTGCCCGTTCCGAGGGCTGCGGGCAGGCCCCGGTTACCCGGTGCGACGACCGGGTACCTCTCCGCGTGGAGGTGAGGAGATGTCCACCCACAGCACTTCGGCCGGGCGACAGCGGACCCGCGCCGCCGGACCGGCGACCGGCGCGGCGGCCGGGCTCGTCCTGCTGGCCGGTCTCTACCTCGTCCTGGCACCCTGGATCGCCGGCTTCGGCGGCGCGGCCGTGCTGGCGCTCACCAACACCGTGGTCGGCCTGGTCCTGGTCGCGCTGGCCATCGCCCGCGCCGCCACCCGGCGCGTGCGCCCGCTCGGCTGGGTCATCCCGGTCCTCGGCGCGTGGGCGGCGGTTTCGCCGTGGCTGCTCCGCTACGCCTGGGACACGCCGCCGTCGACGGCCGCGCTCGTCGGCAACGTGGTGGCCGGGGTGGTGGTCGTCGTGGCCGGGATCGCGGTGCTCGCCCGCAAGGACTGAGCACGCTCCGAGTGGACGTGCCCGGCTCCGGCCGGGCACGCTGCGCGGTGGAGTGCGCGCGGGTGGACGGGCCCGCCGCCGCCCGGCGAGGGAGGCCCCCGGTGGAGCCCGACGAGATCGCGACGTCCAACCCGGACAAGATCTACTACCCCGAAGCCGGGCTGACCAAGGGTGACGTCGTGGGGCACTACCGCACCGTCGCCGAGGTGATGGTGCCGCACCTGCGCGGCCGGCCGCTGACCCTGCGCCGCTACCCGAACGGCATCGCCGGCCAGACGTGGTACCAGAAGGAAGCCAGCCCGAAGCTGCCGTCGTGGATCCGCGTCGAAGCGATCCCGCAGCGGACCACGAGCGACGTCCGGCACGTGCTCTGCGACGACGCCGCGACGCTGGTGTACCTGGCCAACCAGGCCGCGATCGAGTACCACATCTGGTCGTCCACAGTGGACGACCTGGAGCACCCGGACATGGTGCTGATCGACATCGATCCGCCCGAGGGCACCACCGTCGCCGACCTGCGGGACATCGCGCGCATGGTCCGCGACGTCTACACCGCCGCCGGCCTCACCGCGTACCTGCAGGCCACCGGCGGGCGCGGGTTCCACGTCGTCGCGCCGCTGGAGCCGAGCCAGAACTACGACGAGGTCCGCGACCTGGCCAAGGCGGCCGCCGAGGTGCTGGCCCGGCTCGACCCCGACCGGCTGACCACGGCGGTGCGGAAGAACCAGCGCGGCGGCCGCGTGTACCTCGACGTCCTGCGCAACGGCTACACCTCGACGTTCGTGGCGCCGTACTCCCTGCGCGCGCGGCCGTCCGCGGGGGTGGCTACGCCCCTGGACTGGCACGAGCTGGGCAAGGCGGAGCCGGACGGCTGGACGCCGAAGCGGATCAAGGAACGCCTGGCGCGCAAGGAGGATCCGTGGGCCGGCATGGCCGAGCACGCGGCCTCCCCCGCGAAGGCGATGGAGCAGCTGAAGAAGCTGTAGCCGGATGCGGCCGGTATCCGCGGGTTGAGCTGCGCGTGTCCGCGTGCTCGCGGGCAGTTCCGGGATCGGCGGGAACCGCAGGCGGGAAGAAATCCCTGTGCAATCGGGAGGAAGGTGGGGGCCCTCCTTCTCCGTACGGTCGACGCAGACCTACGGACCGCGGAGAAACGCCGTCTCCGCTCGAAGGAGAGAGCCGTGAACCTCGCTCAAGCCGCCCCCACCTCGGTGGCGCAGGGTCTGGACCCGCGCCGCTGGAAAGCCCTGATCCTGCTCTGCACGGCCAACTTCATGGTGATCCTCGACGCCCAGATCGTGATCATGGGGCTCCCGTCGATCTCGGCGGACCTGCACCTGTCGCCGGTCCAGGCGCAGTGGGCCCTCTCGGCCAACCTGCTGACCTTCGGCGGGCTGCTCCTGCTCGGCGGCCGCGCGGCCGACCTGCTCGGCAGGCGGAAGGTGTTCATCGTCGGCACCGCCCTGTTCCTGCTGGTGTCCCTGCTGTCCGGGCTGGCCTGGAACGGCGAGGTCCTGCTGGTGGCCCGTGCGCTGCACGGCGTTTCCGCCGCGCTGATGGCGCCGACCGCGCTGTCCATCCTGACCAACACGTTCCCCGAAGGCCGTGAGCGCAACAAGGCGTTCGCCGCGTGGTCCGGGATCGCCTCCATCGGCGCCACCGTCGGCCTGCTGCTCGGCGGCACGCTCATCGACTGGCTGGGCTGGCAGTCGATCTTCTTCGTGAACGTCCCGGTCGCGCTGCTGATGCTGCTGCTGAGCCCGGTGCTGCTGCGGGAGAGCAAGGACGCGGGCAAGCAGCGGACGTTCGACCTCGCCGGTGCCGTGGTCAGCACCGCCGCGCTCGGCCTGCTGGTCTACATCCTGGTCGAGGCGCCCACCAAGGGCTGGGTCAGCTTCCACACCATCGGCTTCGCCGCGGTGTTCGTCGTGCTCGTCGCGCTGACGATCGTGATCGAGAAGCGCTCGGCGGCGCCGCTGGTACCGCTGCGGCTGTTCCGCTCCCGCGCCCTCGTCGGCGGCAACCTGGTCACCGGGATCGCGGCGATGCTGGCGTTCGGCATGTCGGTGACGATCTCCCAGTATTCGCTGGGCGTGCTGCACTACACCGCGCTGGAGTTCGGGCTCAGCCAGTCGGCGATGCCGATCGCCGCGGTGATCGGCGCCTACCTCGCCTCCGCGCTGCTGACCAGGGTCGGCATCCGGCCGGTCGCCGTCACCGGCGTCCTGCTGCTCGGCGTCGGCTGCCTGCTGCTGACCGGGATCACGCCGGAGGCGAGCTACTGGGGTCACGTCTTCCCGGGCCTGGTCCTGTTCGGGTTCGGGCTCGGCGGCGGCCCGGTCGCGCTGGCTGCGGCGGCGCTCGGCGGCATCGCGAAGAAGGACGCGGGCATCGCGTCCGGCTTCAACACGGCGGCCTTCCAGGTCGGCGGCGCGATCGGCGTGGGGATCGTCTCGACGGTGATCGCGTCCCACATGGCGCAGGCGGCGACCGACCCGGGCGCGGTGATGGACGGCTTCACGCAGGGCTTCGTCGCCTGTGTGATCTTCGCGGCGGTGGGGCTGGTGCTGGCCGTCGCGCTGCTGCGGAAGCCGGGTGGCGGCAAGCTGCAGGTGGTTCCGGAGCAGCGGACGCCTTCGGCGCACTGAGGCACGTCGACAGCGGCCGCCCCGGGATTCCTCCCGGGGCGGCCGCCGTCACGTTTCGATGTGGAGCCAGTCCCCGTCCGCCTTGCCCGGGTGGTAGGCACTGTCGGCGCGTTTCGCGTAGACACCGCCGAGGCCGTGCTCGCGCGCCGCGGCCAGGACCGCTTCGCCGTTGCCCCGGAAGTACTGGGGCACCTGCCAGTTGCCGCCGGACAACCCGAGGTCGGTCAGCATGTCCCGCCGCTCGACGTACGGGAGGTCCACCGCCGGGCGGCCTTCGTAGTGCAGCAGGTCGTACGCGAAGAAGAACGCGGGGCAGTGCTTCATCATCCGCTTCGCGTCGTTCCCGTCCGCGCGGCTGCGCTCGCCGAGGCCCTTCGCGTCCGGGCGGCCTTCGCGGACGACCACCATCTCGCCGTCCAGCAGCACTTCCGTCGAGCCCAGGGTCTCGCCGAGCTTGTGCAGCTCCGGGTACCGGCCGGTGACGTCGGCGCCGGTGTCGTCGTGCGCGGTGATGCGGCCGCCGGACACGCACAGCATCGTGCGGGCGCCACCCCACGCGAATTCGTAGGCCCAGTCGTGGTCCTCGGCCGGCGGGGGCAGCTCGCCCGGGACCGCGGCCATCGGCTCGAGGAACTCGGGGGAGTCCTCGTGGCCGTCCTCGGCCGGGTCGAGCCGGCGGAACGTCCAGTCGCCCGGGTCGTCCGGGTTGTGCTTGTTCTGGAACAGGTACTTGCCGCGCGCCCGCGCGCCGTGGAAGACGACCTCCACCTTGTGGTCGTTCCAGTGCAGCGTCTCGTAGCGGCCGGTGTCCCAGACCGCCATCCACCCGCCGCCGTACTCGCCGGCCGGGATCTCGCCCTCGAAACCGAGGTAGTCCATCGGGTGGTCTTCGGTGTGCACCGCGAGCCGGGTGACGCCGGGGGAGCGCGGCAGGCCCTTCGGCACCGCCCACGACACCAGCACGCCGTCGCGCTCGAGCCGGAAGTCCCAGTGCAGCCGGGTCGCGTGGTGCTCCTGGATGACGAACAGGTTGTCGTTCCCGGGTTCGGGCGGCCCGTCCGGCCACGGCTCGGGTGTCCGCGAACGGTCACGCTTGCGCCGGTATTCGTCGAGTCGGTCGGCCATCGCGGGACCGGCACCCCCACTTCGCTCTCCAGAGCCACCAGGTTACCGGCCGCCGCGGCGGGCCGGAACTCCCGTCGTGCGCTGCGGATCCGGGTCCCCGGCGCGAGGCCGGGGACCCGGGGCCGTCAGTCCGTTTCCGCCATGGCTTCGGCGAACTGCGCCGCGTAGAGCCGCGCGTAGGCGCCGCCGCTGTGCAGCAGCGTTTCGTGGTCGCCCTGCTCGACGATCCGGCCCTGCTCCATCACGAGGATGACGTCGGCGTCGCGGATCGTGGAGAGCCGGTGGGCGATGACGAAGCTGGTCCGCCCGCTGCGCAGCGAGTTCATCGCCCGCTGGATGAGCACCTCGGTGCGGGTGTCGACCGAGCTGGTCGCCTCGTCCAGGATGAGGATGACCGGCCTGGCCAGGAACGCCCGCGCCACCGTGATCAGCTGCTTCTCCCCGGCGCTGACCGTGCCGCCCTCGTCGTCGAGCACGGTCTCGTAGCCGTCGGGCAGCGTGCGGACGAAGCGGTCGACGTGCGTCGCCTTAGCCGCCTCGACGATCTCCTCACGGCTCGGGTTGTCCGCGCCGTAGGCGATGTTCTCCGCGATCGTGCCGCCGAACAGCCACGCGTCCTGCAGCACCATGCCGGTCTGGTCGCGCAGCTCCTCGCGGTTCATCTTCGCGATGTCGACGCCGTCGAGCGTGATCCGCCCGCTGTCGAGCTCGTAGAACCGCATGAGCAGGTTGACCAGCGTCGTCTTCCCCGCTCCGGTCGGGCCGACGATCGCGACCGTCTGGCCGGGTTCGACGGTCAGCGACAGGTTGTCGATCAGCGGCTTCTCCGGCAGGTAGCGGAAGGAGACGTCCTGGAACTCGACGCGGCCGCGCACCGGGGACGGGCGCTCCGGGTCGGCCGGCTCCGGCCCCTGCTCCTCGGCGTCGAGGAGCGCGAACACCCGCTCGGCCGAGGCGACGCCGGACTGCAGCAGGTTCGCCATGCTGGCGATCTGCGTCACCGGCTGGCTGAACTGGCGTGAGTACTGGATGAACGCCTGCACCTCGCCGAGGGTGAGGCTGCCCGACGCGACGCGCAGCGCGCCGATCACGGCCACCAGGACGTAGCTCAGGTTGCCGATGAACATCATCGCCGGCTGGATCATCCCGGAGATGAACTGCGCGCGGAAGCTCGCCTGGTACAGCGTTTCGTTCTGCTTGTCGAAGATCACCGCGGACTCGTCGCGGCGGCCGAACACCTTGACCAGCGAGTGCCCGGTGTACATCTCTTCGACGTGCGCGTTGAGCTTCCCGGTCGTCGACCACTGCTTGATGAAGTTCGGCTGCGCCCGCTTCCCGATCTTCGCCGCCACGACCGCCGAAAGCGGCACGGTCAGCAGCGCGATCAGCGCCAGCAGCGGCGAGATCAGCAGCATCATGATCAGCACGCCGACCACGGTCAGCAGCGACGAGACGATCTGCGACAGCGTCTGCTGCAGCGACTGCGCCAGGTTGTCGATGTCGTTGGTGACCCGGCTGAGCACCTCACCGCGCGGCTGGCGGTCGAAGTACTTCAGCGGCAGCCGCGCGAACTTGTCCTCGACGTCCTGGCGCAGCCGGTACACGGCCTGCTGCACCAGCGTCGTCGTCAGCCGGGCCTGGATCAGCCCGAAGAACGACGAGATGACGAACAGGGCCAGCACGGTCAGCAGGATCTGCCCGACCTTGTCGAAGTCGATGCCGACGCCCGGCACGAGGTCGACCCGGCTGTAGATGTCGGCGAGCGTGCCGTCGCCCCGGGCGCGCAACCCGGCGACGACCTGTTCCTTGGTGACCCCCGGCGGCACCTGCTTGCCGAGCACGCCGGCGAGGATGGCGTCGGTGGCCTGGCCGAGGATCTTCGGCCCGATCACCGTCAGCGTGACGCTCGCCGCCCCGAGCACGAGGACGCCGATCAGCGCGGCCCGCTGCGGCCGCAGCAGGCGCAGCAGCCGCTTCAGCGAACCCTTGAAGTCGAGGGCCTTTTCCGGCGGTGCGCCGCCGGCCATCCACCTGCCGGGCCCCGAGGTCGCGGCCCCGGTGTTCCGGTGCCGCTCGGCCGTCGGCCGTTCGCCGGCGTCGGTGACGGCGGCCTTGGGCGTCTCCGTGGTACTCACGCCGCCTCCTGTTCGGTGAGCTGGGACAGCACGATCTCCCGGTAGGTTTCGTTGCCGTCCATGAGCTCGTGGTGGGTGCCCGTGCCGACGACGCGGCCTTCGTCGAGCACGATGATGCGGTCGGCGTTGCGGATGGTGCTGACCCGCTGGGCGACGATGACCACCGTCGCGTCCGCCGTCTCCGGCACCAGCGCGCGGCGCAGGGCCGCGTCGGTCGCGTAGTCGAGCGCCGAGAACGAGTCGTCGAACAGGTAGATCTCCGGCTTGTGCACCAGCATCCGCGCGATCGCGAGCCGCTGGCGCTGGCCGCCCGAGACGTTCGTGCCGCCCTGGGCGATCGGCGCGTCGAGACCCTCGGCCATCGCCTCGACGAAGTCCTTGCCCTGCGCCACTTCCAGCGCGTGCCAGAGTTCTTCGTCGGTGGCGTCCGGGTTGCCGTACCGCAGGTTGCTCGCCACCGTGCCGGCGAACAGGTACGGCTTCTGCGGCACCAGCCCGACCGCGCGGGCGAGCACCGCCGGGTCGATGTCGCGGACGTCGACGCCGTCGACCTTCACCGTGCCGCGGGTGGCGTCCATCAGCCGCGGGATCAGGTTGAGCAGCGTCGTCTTCCCGGTGCCGGTGCTGCCGATCACCGCGGTGGTCTCGCCGGGCCGCCCGATCAGCGAAATGTCCTGCAGCACCGGCTGTTCCGCGCCGGGGTAGCGGAACTCGACGCCGGAGAGCTCCAGGTGCCCGTGCACCGCGCCGGGCCGGACCGGCGACACCGGCGGGCGGACGCTCGACTCGGTGTCCAGCACCTCGCTGATCCGCTCGGCGCTGACCTCCGCGCGCGGCACCATCATGAACATGAAGGTGGCCATCATGACCGCGGTCAGGATCTGCAGCAGGTAGGACAGGAACGCCGTCATGGCGCCGATCTGCATGCTGCCGGAGTCGATGCGCTGCCCGCCGAACCACAGCACGGCGACGCTCGAGGCGTTCATCACCAGCATCACGATCGGGAACATCAGCGCCATCAGCCGCCCGACCCGCAGCGACACGGTGAGCAGCTGGTCGTTGGCGACGTCGAAGCGTTCCCGTTCGTGCTTGTCGCGGACGAACGCGCGGATGACGCGGATGCCCATGATCTGCTCGCGCAGGATCTGGTTGATCCGGTCGATCCGCTCCTGCATCAGGCGGAAGGCGGGGCGCATCTTGGCGATGATCACGCCGACCGCGACCGCCAGCACCGGCACGATCACCAGCAGCAGGGACGACAGCGGCACGTCGAGGTTCAGCGCCAGGATGATGCCGCCGACGCACATGATCGGCGCCGACACCATCAGCGTCAGCGTCATCAGCACCAGCATCTGGACCTGCTGGACGTCGTTGGTGGTGCGGGTGATCAGCGACGGCGTGCCGAACTGGCCGACCTCGCGGGCCGAGAAGTCCTGCACCCGGTGGAAGACGCCGGCGCGGATGTCGCGCCCGATGGCCATCGCCGTGCGGGCGCCGTAGTAGACCGCGCCGACCGAGCCCACGATCTGCGCGAGCGTCACCGCGAGCATCACGGCGCCGACCCGCAGGATGTAGGGCATGTCGCCCTTGATGAGGCCGTTGTCGACGATGTCGGCGTTCAGCGTCGGCAGGTAGAGCATGGCGATCGTCTGCACGAGCTGCAGCAGCACGATCACCCACAAGGTGCCCCGGTACGGGCGCAGGTGGCTGCGCAGGAGCTTGACTAGCACAACGGTTCCCCCAGTGCGGTGGTGGTGTTCGGTTCGGGTTTCGGTGCGGTGCCACCGGTCAGGGTGGGCATCCCGGCGGCGAGTTCGTCCAGCAGCCGTTCCAGGGTCGGCAGGAACGGCTCGCCCTCGGTCATGAACCAGTTGACGAAGGCGACCCGGACAGCGCTTTCCACCGACGACGCCATCAGCCGGCAGAGCAGGTGGTCCGCCCCGCCCGCCCGCTTCGCGATCGTCTCGGCGAGGACGCGCTCGACCGCGGCGTGCGCGTTGAGGAACTCGCCGCGCAGCATGAGCTGGCCCATCAGCTCCCGGATGCGGGCAACATACTCGCGATCCGGCTCGCCCTCACGCGAATATTGCTCGATCACCGCCTGCTTCACGGACTCCCAGAGCGGCTCGCCCTCCGGCCGGGCGAGCAGGGCTTCGCGCATCCCCTCGTGGCGGTCGACGACCATCGAGCAGACCGCCTGCTCCTTGCTGGAGAAGTAGTTGTTGAATGTGCGGGGCGAGACGCCCACCTCGGTCGCGATGTCCTCGACCCGCACGTTCTCCAGCCCGCGGTCCAGGGCGAGCCGCAGCGCGGCCTGCGCGAGCGCCCGGCGGGCTTCGCGCTTCTTGCGCTCCCGCAGGGTGAGCTTCGGTGGTTCGTCCGGAGGCATGAACGGAGTGTAGCGAAAAACTTGCGGGCCACGCAAAAAAGTGCGGGCCACGCAAGTTTAGGACGAATCGGGCACGACCTGCCCTTTCGCCGTGCGGACCGCCGCGAGCTGCGATATCGGGATCCGTGTGCGCTCCGTTGCGACGCGCAACTTGCAAAATTGAGCCGAATGGCCCAATGCACTGCGCTCACCAGGAGCGACGCTTCGGATCCGTGCTCACAGCGCGCGATCACACGGGGACGGGTTGTGGACACGTGCCGAGGCTTTCTGCTTGCATGTCGGTCGTCGCCGCCGGGGGTCGGCACGCACGCTGCAGCGAGTCCGAACCAGAGCACGAAAGAAGTGGGACCACATGGCGAGCCGGGCCCGGGAAATCCTGGATCGATCACGCGTCCTCCTGGACCGCTCGCGGGTCGCCGCCGCGCAGTTCCTCACTGCGCCCCCGAAGCACCCGGGGTACGCGCCCGCGGCGGGACCGGCGATCGCGGAACTGCCGCCGCCGGAGCCCGTGGCGGCCCCGGAAGCGCCGGCGGACGAAGCCGTGCTGGCCGAGATCTGCGCCAGCGTCGCCCTGCGCGACCTCAACCTGGTCGACCAGCTCCTGGCCCGCCTGGAGGAGCTCGAAGCGGGGGAGGAGGACCACCACCGCCTCGCCGAGCTCTACCAGCTCGACCACCTCGCCACCCGGCTGCGCCGCAACGCGGAGAACCTGCGCGTCCTGGCCGGCCAGGACACCACGGACGACGCCGCCCGGGCGACCTCGGTGCTCGACCTCATGCGCGAGGCGATGTCCTCGATCGACCACTACGCCCGGATCACCATCGGCCGCGTGGTGAACCTCGGCGTCGTCGGCTTCGCCGCGGAGGACCTGGGGCGGGTGCTGGCCGAGCTGTTCGACAACGCCGCCAACCAGTCGTCCCCGAGCTCGCCGGTGAACGTCAGCGCCCACCTGACCGAGCAGGGCAGCGTCCTCGTCCGCATCGAAGACGAGGGCATCGGCATCCCCGCCGACCGCGTCGAAGGCCTCAACGCGCGGCTGGCCGCGGGTGGCGACCTCGACGACGCCTCGGCGCGGCACATGGGGCTCGCCGTGGTCGCCCGCCTCGCCGCCCGCCACGGCGTCACCGTGCGGCTCGACCGGCGCAGCCCGCACGGCACCGTGGCCACCGTGCTGCTGCCGACCGGCATCGTCACCGAGCTCGCCGAGCACGCGTGGTCGGGCACCCGGACCGTCACCATCGAGCCGGTCAAGGCCACGGCCAACGGCGAACCGGTCGCCGTCGGCGCGCTCCCGCGCCGCCGTCCGGGCGCCTTCCCGCGCGAGGAGTCCGCGCCGGTGCCGCGCAAGCCCAGCCCGCGGCCCCGGCCGGTCGAGCGGGCCGCCGGCGGCACCACCGCCAACGGCCTGCCGCGCCGCGTGCCCGGCAGCATCCGCGGGGCGGCGCCGGAACCACCACCACCCCCGCCACCGGCCGCGGGGCCGGCCGGGCACGAGCAGCTGCTCGCCGACCTCGGCGCGTTCGCCGACGGTGAGCGGGCCGCGCTCGCCGAGAACCAGACCCAGCAGGACGAGACGCCCGGAGGAACCGCCTCGTGAGCGCCCCCCACCCGGCCCCGGCGAACTTCGCCTGGCTGCTCGACGACTTCGTCCGGAAGGTCCACGGCGTCAGCCACGCGCTGATCATGAGCGTCGACGGCTTCCCGCTCACCGCGTCGGACTCGGTCGCCGAGGCCGAGGCCGAGCAGCTCGCCGCCATCGCCAGCGGCCTGCTCTCCCTGGCCGGCAACAGCGCGGCGCTGTTCGGGAAGGGCGCCTGCGAGCAGATCATCATCCGGCTCACCCACGGCTACTTCCTGTTCATGGGTATCGGCTCCGGTGCCGGGCTCGCGGTGCTGACCTCGGGCGAGGCCGACATGAAGGTGGTCGCCTACGAGATGACCCAGTTCATCACCAACGCCGGCCACGCGCTCACCCCCGAGGTGCGCGCCGAACTGCGCCAGGTGCTCACCGCGCGCCGCCCCCGGGTGTGATGAGGATGCCCGACGAGTCTTTCGGCGGTCCGGGTGGCGGAACCCCCGGCTCGGGGCGGAGCCCCGGACAGCACGAGGAAGTGATCGCCGTGTCCGAGAAGGACACCGCCTTGCCGCGGAGAAGCCGCCGGATCCGCGCCTACGCGCTCACCGGCGGCCGCACCAGCACCCGCCACCAGCTGCTGGTGGAGACGCTGGTTTCGGTGCCCCAGTACGACCCCGCGCTGAGCGACACGCTCATGCCCGAGTCGCGCTCGCTCTACGAACGCGCCCGGAGGCGGTGCTCGATCGCCGAGCTGTCGGTCGGGCTGGACCTGCCCCTCGGCGTGGTGCGGGTGCTGATCGGCGACCTCGCGTCCCAGGGCGCGGTGTTCGTCCACCCCACGGCGCACGCCTACCACCACGACACCAACGTGCTCGAGAGGATCCTTGATGGGCTCAAGCGGCTCCCCGCCTGAGGGCGATCTGCTGACGATCTCCGCGAAGATCGTCGTCGCCGGGGGCTTCGGTGTCGGCAAGACCACCTTCGTCGGCGCGGTGTCGGAAGTGCCGCCGATGAGCAACGAGGCGTGGATGACCGAGGCCGGGGAAGGCGTCGACGACATCCCGCCCGGCGGCAAGTCGACGACCACCGTCGCGATGGACTTCGGCCGGATCACACTGCGTCCCGACCTGCTGCTGTACCTGTTCGGCACGCCGGGGCAGGCGCGGTTCTGGTTCCTCTGGGACGACCTGAGCCGCGGCGCGCTCGGCGCGGTCGTGCTGGTGGACACCAGCCGGATCGACGAGTCGTTCGCGGCGATCAACTACTTCGAGAACGACTCGGAGCTGCCGTTCGTCGTGGCGGTCAACCAGTTCGAGGGCATGCCGGTGCACGACCTCGACGAGGTGCGGGACGCCCTCGCCCTCGATCCGAGCGTCCCGCTGGTCACCTGCGACGCCCGCGACCGCGCGTCGACGATCGCCACCCTGACCGAGCTGGTCAGCCACACGCTGTCGCTGGCGGTGCTCTCCGGCCCGGCGGGCCGCGAGCTCGCCGGCAGCGCCCCGCACGCCTGAGAAGAACCGGAGGAGAAGAACTCCATGCGCAGAGTCCTGATCGTGGGCGCCGGGCAGTCGGGTCTGCAGCTGGCCCTCGGGCTGCTGGCGAAGGACTACGACGTCACCGTGATGTCCGCGCGGACGCCGGACGAGATCCGGGCCGGGCGCGTGATGTCGACGCAGTGCATGTTCCACGACGCGCTGCAGCACGAGCGCGACCTCGGGATCAACCTGTGGGAAGCCGACACCGTCAACGTCGAAGGCCTCGGCGTCTCGGTGGCCGCGCCGGACGGCGGCCGCGCGCTCGACTGGTTCGCCGAACTGGACCAGGTGGCGCAGTCGGTCGACCAGCGGGTCAAGATGGCCGGCTGGCTGGAGCTGTTCGAAGAGCGCGGCGGCAAGCTCGTCATCCACGGCGTGATGACGTCCGAGCTGGACGCTCTGTCCAAGCTGTACGACCTGGTGATCATCTCGGCCGGCAAGGGCGAGCTGGTCCAGCTGTTCGACCGCGTGCCCGAGCGGTCGCCGTACACGAAGCCGATGCGCGCGCTCTCGCTCGCCTACGCCCACGGCGTCCGCCCGCGGCCGGAGCACCCGGACAAGGTGGGGGTGCGGTTCAACATCGTCCCCGGCGTCGGCGAGCTGTTCATGATCCCCGCGTACACGCTGAGCGGGAACTGCGACATCCTCTTCTTCGAAGGCGTCCCCGGCGGCCCGCTGGACTGCTTCGGCGACCACCCGGCCCCGGACGAGCACTTCAGGCGCATCCTCGACCTGATGCGGCAGTTCGTGCCGTGGGAGTACGACCGCTGCCGCGACGCCGAGCTGACCGACGCGAAGGCCACCCTGGCGGGCGGCTACCCGCCGGTCGTGCGCAAGCCGGTCGGTGCCCTGCCCGGCGGCGCGATCGTGCTGGGCATGGCCGACGTCGTCGTGGCGAACGACCCGATCACCGGCCAGGGCTCGAACAACGCCAGCCACTGCGCGGCGACCTACCTGGACGCGATCGTGGCGCACGGCGACCGCCCGTTCGACGCGGCGTGGATGACGGCGACGTTCGAGCGCTACTGGGAGTACGCCCGGCACGTCACCGAATGGACCAACGCGCTGCTCCTCCCGCCGCCACCGCACGTGCTCCAGATCCTCGGCGTCGCGGGGCAGAATCCGGCCGTGGCGCGGCGGTTCGCGAACGGATTCACCGACCCGACCGATTTTCAACACTGGTTCATGGATCCGGCACTCTGGGAGAAATACCTGGCAGAGGTCTAGATCGACGGCTCGTCGCACTGTCGCCGGAGGACGATTCGGGCTACGGTAGTTACGTAGCGTGAAGACGACCTCGGAGGTGCGTGGCATGCGGGCGATGTGGAAGGGCTCGGTGTCGTTCGGGCTGGTGAGCATCCCGATCCAGCTGTACGCGGCCACCGAGAACAAGAACGTCTCCCTCCGCCAGGTGCACGAGGCCGACGGCGGCCGCATCCAGTACAAGCGGTTCTGCACGATCGACGGCGAGGAAGTGCCCTACGCCGAGATCGCCAAGGGGTACGAGCTGCCCGACGGCGAGATGGTCGTGATCACCGACGCCGAGATGGCCGAGCTGCCGCTGTCCAGCCAGCGCACCATCGACGTGCTGGAGTTCGTGCCGCTGGAGTCGATCGACCCGATCCAGTACGACCGGACGTACTACCTGGAGCCGCAGAAGAACGCGGTGAAGCCGTACATCGTGCTGCGGGACGCGCTGCACAAGTCGAGCCAGGTGGCCGTCGCGAAGGTCGCCGTCCGGCAGCGCGAGAGCATGGCGGTGCTGCGGGTGCACGCCGACGTGCTGGTGATGACGACGATGCTGTGGCCGGACGAGGTCCGCGAGCCCGACTTCCCGTTCCTGCGCGACAACCCGCCGCAGATCCGGCCGCAGGAGCTGTCCATGGCCGGGGCGCTGATCGACTCGCTGGCCGAGCCGGTGTTCGAGTCGGACAAGTACCGCGACCACTACCGCGAGGCCCTGGAAGAGATGATCGAGGCCAAGGTCGCGGGGGAGCAGACGACCAAGCCGGCGGCGGTCACCGCCAAGGCCGACGTCGTCGACCTGATGGCGGCGCTGCAGGCCAGTGTGGACGCCGCGAAGAAGTCCCGCGAACCGGCGAAGGCCGCGGCGACGGAGTCCGAAGAGGACGAGAAGCCGGCCCCGAAGAAGAAGCCGGCGGCCCGCAAGCGGGCACCGAAGTCCGCCTGAGCCCGCTCGGCGCCGATCCCGGACGGGTGGTTGTGCCGACACGCCGTGCCTGTACCACGCCTCGCCGCGTTGCGGTGGTACCAAGAGGTGCGAGCACACCGGGCACGAACGCGGAAAGGCGGGCCGGTCATGGAGTGCGCCTCTTGTGACGCGGGGATCGATCACTGCCACGGAACGCTGGTGGTGCACCCCGAAGGCGGGTTCGCCGAGTGCACCGATCCGGCCTGTGTGGACGGGGACCGGGTCCGGCACGGGCTGATCGTCGACTGCCAGGCCCTCGGCGGGGACTGCGGCTGTGCCGCCACGCCGGGGAAACCCTTGCTGCACCAGGTTTCCTGAGCCTCCCGCCAGGACCGTGAAGGCCTTCGCGCCGGGCTTCGCCGGCCGGCGGGGAGGCCTTCACGGCGTGAGGACGGCGTCAAACGCGTAACACGATCGTGTATGCAGCTGTGTACACGGGCTTGGCGATGTGCTAACACTAACGGGGTCCTTCGGCTCTCCCTCCCCCTCGGAGCCGGAGGACCCTTTAATTTCCGCGGTGTCCAAGAATGGATAGGTCAGCGGACGATGTACAGTTCATCGCATGGTGACCTGTGAGACGCGGGAGGCGGCGCTGGCCCGCATCGGGCGCGCCCTCTCCGACCCGACCCGGTGCCGGATCCTGACCGCGCTCCTCGACGGGCCCGCCTATCCCGGGCGGCTCGCCGCCGAGCTCGGCCTGAGCCGGTCGAACGTTTCGAACCACCTGTCGTGCCTGCGCGGCTGCGGGCTCGTCGTGGCGGGCTACGAGGGCCGTCAGGTGCGGTACGAGATCGCCGACGGCCACCTGGCCCGGGCGTTGCGGGAACTCGTCCAGGTCGTCCTGGCGGTCGAACCGCGGGAAGACTGTGAAGAGGTGGTGACGCGGTGAAGCCGGAACCGGTCGCCGAAACCTGCGCCGACGGCTGCTGCACGCCGGCGCCCGCCGTGACCCCGGACCGCCGGGCGGTGCTGGTGCGCCGCGTCCGGCTGCTCGTGGCGGCGACCATCACCTACAACGTCGTCGAGGCCGTCGTCGCCCTGACCGCCGGGACAGCGGCCTCTTCCGGCGCGCTGATCGGGTTCGGGCTCGATTCGGTGATCGAAGTGGCTTCGGCCGTCGCGGTCGCGTGGCAGTTCTCGGGGCGTGACCCGGAAGTCCGCGAACGGCGGGCCCTGAAGGTGATCGCGGTCTCGTTCTTCGCACTGGCCGTCTACGTGACGGGGGAGTCCGTCCGGACGTTCTTCTCCGCGGCGGCACCGGAAAGTTCGCTCACCGGTGTCGTGCTCGCGGCGGTTTCGCTCGGGGTGATGCCGGCGCTTTCCGCGGCGCAGCGGCGAACCGGCCGGGAACTGGGCTCCGCCAGCGCCGTCGCGGATTCGCGGCAGACCCTGCTCTGCACGTACCTTTCCGGTGTGCTGCTGGCGGGGTTGCTGCTCAACGCGCTCTTCGGCTGGTGGTGGGCCGATCCGGTCGTCGCGCTCACGATCGCGTTCGTGGCGGTGAAAGAAGGCCGAACGGCCTGGCGCGGCGAGCATTGCTGCTGACGCCGGCACCAGGCCGTTCGCGGGTCAACGGATCAGTACCAGTGTGCGCGGCCACCGATCCGGCGGCCGGTGCCGCCGAGGATGGCCAGTGCCACGCCGGCCACCGCGAGGATGATGCCGATGGTGTACAGCACCGGGATGCCCACGATGAACCCGATGACCAACAGGATTACACCGAGAATGATCACTTTGACACACTCCTTCGCATGAGACCCGGCCCGGCTCCGTGCCGTCCGGGCGGATGCGCTCTCGACCGGAGGATGGCCAGTTTCGGGATAAACCAAACTACGGCGAATGGAGCAACCTTGGATCAGTACCGGTAGTGATCGAGCTTGTACGGACCTTCGACGTCGACGCCGATGTATTCCGCCTGCTCCTTCGTGAGCTTGGTGAGTTTCACACCGAGGGCGTCGAGGTGCAGGCGGGCCACCTTCTCGTCGAGGTGCTTCGGCAGCCGGTGGACGTCCGTGGCGTACTCGCCGGGCTTGGTGAACAGCTCGATCTGCGCGATGGCCTGGTTGGTGAACGAGTTCGACATCACGAACGACGGGTGCCCGGTCGCGTTGCCCAGGTTCATCAGGCGGCCTTCGGACAGCACGAGGATCGCGTGGCCGTCGGGGAACGTCCACTCGTGCACCTGCGGCTTGATCTCGTGCTTCGTGACACCAGGCAGTTTCGCCAGGCCCGCCATGTCGATCTCGTTGTCGAAGTGCCCGACGTTCGCCACGATCGCGTTGTGCTTCATGCGGCCCATCTGGGCGGCGGAGATGATGCCGAAGTTCCCGGTGGTGGTGATGAAGATGTCGGCGGTGGCCACCACGTCGTCGAGTTCGACGACGTCGAGGCCGTCCATCGCCGCCTGCAGCGCGCAGATCGGGTCGATCTCGGTGACCGCGACCCGGGCGCCCTGCCCGCGCAGGGCCTCCACGGCGCCCTTGCCGACGTCGCCGTAGCCGCAGACGACCACGCGCTTGCCGCCGATCATGACGTCGGTGGCCCGGTTCAGGCCGTCCACAAGGGAGTGCCGGATCCCGTACTTGTTGTCGAACTTGGACTTGGTCACCGAGTCGTTGACGTTCATCGCGGGGAAGAGCAGCTCGCCGTCCTTGGCGAGCTTGTAGAGCCGCTTGACGCCGTTGGTGGTCTCCTCGGTGACGCCCCGGACCTCCTTCGCCATGCGGGTGAACCGGTCGCCGTCCGCGGCCAGGCTCGCCCGCAGCGTGTCGAGGACGATCCGGTACTCCTCGGGGTCCTCTTCGGACGGCTGCGGCACCGCGCCGGCCGCCTCGAACTCGACTCCCTTGTGGACGAGCAGGGTGGCGTCGCCGCCGTCGTCGAGGATCATGTTCGGCGCGCGGCCGCCGGGGAAGGCGAAGAGCCGGTCGGTGCACCACCAGTACTCTTCGAGCGTCTCGCCCTTCCAGGCGAACACGGACGTGCCGGCCGGGGCGTCGGCGGTGCCTCGCGCGCCGACGACGACCGCGGCGGCGGCCTCGTCCTGGGTGGAGAAGATGTTGCAGGACACCCAGCGCACCTCGGCGCCGAGCGCGACCAGGGTTTCGATGAGCACCGCGGTCTGGACGGTCATGTGCAGCGACCCGGCGATGCGCGCCCCCTTCAGCGGCTGCGCGTCGGCGTATTCGCGGCGGATCGCCATCAAGCCGGGCATTTCGTGCTCGGCCAGCCGCAGCTGGGTGCGGCCGGCTTCGGCCAGGGAAAGATCGGCGACGGCGAAGTCGAGGCCATTGCGGTTCTGCAGTTTGTCACTCATGGTTTTTCGCACTCTTTCCGGATCGAGCGGCCGGTTTCGGGACTGCTCGGGAGGTGCGGAAAGGCCTTGCGTACCACCAAAAAAGGCACCTCCTTCGCAGGAGGCGCCCTTGGTTCGTGATCCCCGGGCCGAGCGTGGCGGAAAAGAATTCCGTCGCAGCGCCTCTCGGCCCGCAACCAGGATGGCAAAGCCGCCGGGAAGCTGTCAAGCGAGCGACTGGGCCATCAGAACGTCGTCGATATCCGCGCCGTCGACGCGGAATTCTGCCCGCAGCACGCCTTCGACGACGAAACCGCACTGCTCGTAGACGCGGCGGGCGCCGGTGTTGTGACCCAGCACGCGCAGCGTCACCTTGCGGGCGCCGCGCCGGCGCGCCTCGGCGACGGCGGCGTCGACGAGCCGGCGCGCGATGCCGAGCCGGCGCCGGTCCGGGTCGACGGCGAGCCCGCCGATCACCCGCACGTGCCGGTGGGCGGGGATGCCGAACCCCTCGGCCAGCCGGACGTAGCCGGCGACCACGCCGTCGTGCTCGGCGACGAGGAAGTCTTCGGGCGGGGCGCCGTCGTCGAAGAACGGCGTGCCGGGCGGCGGTGGGGGAGCGGGGGACACGAGCGAGTCCCAGGTGCGCTGGTCGAGGTTCGCGAGCGCGGCTTCGTCGTCGGCCCGCGCGGGCCGGATCGTGATCACCCGCCCAGTGTCTCCCAGGCCTGGTCGACGACGCTCGCGATTTCCCGCGGATCGCGGTTGCCCTCCGCGCTCACCCTCCGGATGGTGACGGGCAGACCCGGCCCGCTGCGCCGGCAGCTCGTGACGAGCGACCGCTCCGAGCCGGCGGCGGCCGTGTCGTTGTGCAGCAGGCACTGGACGTCGCCGACACGGACGAGCTCGGTGCCCGGCCGGGCCAGCCGAGCGCCTCGACGTCCTCGTACGGCGCGAACAGCTCCGGCGAGGGCGCGCGCACGGCGATCAGCGGGAAGGCGCGCCGCAGCCGGTCGTCCTGGTACTGCTGCACCAACCGCGCCGGTGCCGCCGTAGGCCGCCGAGATCCGGGCGGCCGTCTCGCGGTCGGTTTTCTCGATCCGGGCGATCATGGGTTGCCCCTTGACCTTGTGGAGCTTCGCGATCGCCTCCTCGGCCCGGCTGAGCCCGCCGAGACCGGGTGGCGCGGTCAGCGACCGCCCGCTCGGGCCGCCGCCGAGCAGGCTCAGCACCAGCCAGGGGACGCCGACCAGGAACGCGCTCACGGCGAGGCCGATCAGCCCGGTCACGGCGGGCCGGGCGAGGAGCGGTCGTCGCGGCACCGCCCGCCGCTCGCCGTGTCCCGGGGCGGGTTCGCTCGGGAAGTCCTCGGTCACCCGAGGATCGTGGCGCAGTCCGGAACCTCCCGGGAAGGAACAGTGCGTCAGATCAGGTGCGCACGCCGCCAGATGCCTTCGGAGCGGCCGCCGATCAGCCCCGCCTCGCGGAGGAACGGCACGATCTTCGCGGCCATCCAGCGGCGCGTCTCGTGGAAGTGCGGGTTCGCGAGCGCGGCGGCGCGGCCCTCCCGCGGGTCGATCCCGACGCTGCGGTAGATCCGCGGGTCGACCATGCTGTCGATGACGCCGTAGGCGACGAGCGCGGTCCGCATCCGGTGCCCCCGCAGGGCCGCCGCCGACAGCTTCGGCGTCTCCCGCAGCACCTCCTCCTTGGCGAACCGGACGTGCCGGGCCTCCTCGACGACGTGGATGCGGTTGACCGAGCGGATCAGCGGCTGGATGCCGTCGTCGTCCATCATCGACCGCTGCAGCCGGTCGGTGGTCTCCTCGGCGACCAGCACGCTGGCGAACATCGACGGCCCGGCGGCGGTCGCGCCGAACACCTTCGCGGCGCGGTGGACGACCTTCGGGACGCCGTAGCGCGGGACGCCGAGCCGGTCGGCGGTGCGGGCGAACATCACCGAATGCCGCGTCTCGTCGCCGATCTCGGTCATGGCGTACTGCGCGTGCTCGGTGCGCGCGTCCAGGTCGAAGACGTACCGGGCGAGCAGCTGCATCAGGACGATCTCGAACCACAGGCCGACGCTCATGATGCTGGCGATCTCGTGCTTGGACAGCTCGATCCGCTGCTCCGGCGTCAGCTTCGCCCAGAGGTCCGTGCCGTAGAGCGAGACGCGCTCCAGCGGCATGTACGCCTTGCCCTCGGCGAGCGGCGCGTCCCAGTCGATGTCGACGTACGGGTCATAGGAGTTCTTCGCGGAGCTCTTGAGCAGACGAGCCGCGGTGACGTCCCGGTCCTGGGCCTCGACGCCCATGGCGACCTCCGGAAAGTAGGGGGTACGCGATGTACTAGTTACTTTGGGGAGCGTACACCCGCCCGGCGGTCCTGAGTAGGCTTTCGCCGTGACCAAGGTCGACGGGCGGGCGGCGCGCTGGGCGGGCCAGCAGGAGCGGCGGCGCGCGGAGTTCGTCGACGCCGCCCTGGAGGCCATCGCCGAGCACGGGCCGGACGTCTCGACCGAGCAGATCGCCGAGCGCGCCGGCGTCGCCCGCACCCGGCTGTACCGGCACTTCGACGGCGCGGCCGACCTCCAGCGGGCGATCGCCCAGCGGGCGGCGGAACTGGTGACGGCGGAGCTGGAGCCGCTCTGGCACCCGTCGGGTTCGCCACGGGAGATGATCGCGGCGGCGATCTCGACGCACCTGCGCTGGCTGACCGAGCACGCCCAGCTGCACCGCTACCTCGTCCGCACCCTGACGAGCACCCCGGAAGGGCGCACGGACGTCCGCGGCGCGATCGCCCGGCACCTCAGCCGCCTGTTCACCGGCTACCTGACGGCGTTCGGCCTCGACCCGGCGCCGGCGGACACGATCGCGTTCGGCCTGGTCGGCTACGTCGAATCGGCGACAACCCGGTGGCTCGACCACCCGGGCACGCTCAGCCTGGCCCAGCTGACGGACCAGCTGACCGGCACGATCTGGGCGATGCTGGACCACACCCTCCGGGCGGCCGGGGTGGAACTGGACCCGGACCGGCCGTTGCCGCTGCCGGAGGGGCTCTAGTCCTCGCGCAGGAACTCCGCGCGCACCCCCAGCAGGCGCACCGCCCGGGTCAGCTCGAACATGCCGAGCACCTCCCGGGCCGCGCGGTCGATCTCCTCGCCGTCCGACGTCGGCTCCGGGAGGGTGATGCTGTGCGTGTGGGTCATGAACGGGACGAACCGCACCTTGACCGCCACCCGCGCGGCCGGCCGGCCCTCGTCGAGGACGTCCTGCGTGACGCGCTTAGCCAGCGCCGATACCTCCGCGGCCATCTCCGCCGGGTCCGTGAGGTCGTGCTGGAACGTCGTCTCGCGGCTGCGGGACCGGGCCACGTACGGCGTGGCGCTGACGTCGGCGTCGCCGATGCCGCCGCCGAGGAGCCGCAGCCACGGGCCCGTCTTCGGGCCGAACCGCGCGGCGAGCTCGTCGGCGTCCGCGCCGGCCAGGTCGAGAACCGTGTGGATACCCAGCTCGGCGAGCTTCTTCGCCGTCTTGCCGCCGATGCCCCACAGGGCGTCGGTCGGGCGCGCGGCCATGACGTCCCACCAGTTCTCCTGCGTCAGCCGGAAGATCCCGCCCGGCTTCCCGAAACCGGTGGCGAGCTTGGCCCGCAGCTTGTTGTCCCCGATCCCGACCGCGCACGACAGCCCGGTCTCGCGGGCGACCGCCGCACGCAGGTCCGCCGCCAGCTGCTCCGGGTCGCCGGTGTCGGCCCCGGCGAACGCCTCGTCCCAGCCGAGCACCTGCAGGACGATCGGGAACTCGCGCAGCGTCGCCATGACGTGCTCCGACACCTCGAGGTAGGCGGGCGGGTCGCTCGGCAGGAAGACGGCGTCCGGGCAGCGCTTGGCCGCGGTCCGCAGCGGCATGCCGGACTGGATGCCGAACTCGCGGGCCTCGTAGGACGCGGTCGCGACGACGGCGCGTTCGCGGGGGTCGCCGTTGCCCCCGACCACGACGGGCTTGCCCCGCAGCTCGGGGTGGCGGGCGATCTCGACCGCGGCGATGAACTGGTCGAGATCGACGTGCAGGACCCACTTCACGGCCCCAGTCTGCCTCAGATCCGGTGCCGCGCCACGTGCGTCCAGACGGTGCCGGTGAGGGCGAGGATCCCGCAGAGCGTGACGCCGGGGTCGGGCAGGATCAGCCCGGCGACCAGCAGGGTGACGGCGATGACGTCGACGATGATCAGCAAGGCGCTGCGGAAGGCGCGCGACTTCGGGCGCCGCCCCTCGCGGAGGGCGGCGGCCAGGTCGGGGTCGCTGAGTTCGAGGCTGCGCTCGATCTTCTCGAGCTCGGTGCGATCGTGGTGACTGAGCATCGGACACTCCTTCGGCGCCGAACCCGCCGTATCGGAGAGCAGATACCCCATCGTCCTCCCGGCGAACCGCCGAATGCCTTCTTGTTTCGTGCTTTCCGCTGCGCCGACCGGGTGATCTTCGCTCCGTGACCGGTTCCCGTCGCGTTAGGTTCCCCTTGAACGCGGCCCGTCGTGGCCCGGACGACGGTGGGGGACGCCCGTGGGGGGGCCGCATCTGCTTTCGTGCCCGGGTGCGGCCGGTCAAGCCCTTCCCGCAGCTGGAGGACTCGATGACCCTGCCCACCGAACCGATCGGCAGCATCCCGCGCCCGGCCTACCTCGTCGAAGGCCTCGGCGACTTCGCCGCCGGCCGGATCGACGCCGTCGCGCTCGCCGAGCTGGAGGGCCGCGCGCTGGCCGACACGATCAGCCGGCTCGAGGAGACCGGCTCACCCGTGCTGACCGACGGCGAGCAGGGCAAGCCCAGCTTCGCGACGTACCCGCTGGCCGGGCTGGACGCGCTGGCGCCGGACGGTGTCGTCATCCCGTTCGCCGACGGGCACACCCGGCAGCTGCCGCGGCTGACCGCGGGGCCGTTCCGCTACGCGACCCACGCGGACTCGTACCTGACCCGGGCCAAGGCGCTCACCGGCCGTCCGGTCAAGCAGGCGGTGATCGCCGCTTCGGCCCTGTCGCTGATCTACCCGGGCGACGGCATCGACGGGTACCCGCAGGAACAGTTCGTCGCCGATCTGGTGGACGCGGCCGAGGCGGACATCCGGCGCAGCCTCGACGCGGGCGCGGACAGCGTGCAGATCGACTTCACGGAGGGACGGCTGTCGCTGAAGCTCGACCCGTCCGGCGGGCTGCTGCGGCAGTTCGTCGACCTCAACAACGCCGTGCTCGACCGGTTCACGGAGGCGGAGCGCGCGAAGATCGGCGTCCACACCTGCCCGGGCGGCGACCAGGACTCGGCGCACAGCCTCGACGTCGACTACGCGGGCCTGCTCCCCGCGTTGTTCGACCTGAAGGCGGGGAACTTCTACGTCCAGCTGGCCAGTGAGGCCGACCCGGACCGCGCGCTCGCCGTGATCGCCGAGCACCTCAAGGCGGACCAGCGGATCTTCGTCGGCGTGATCGACCCGATCGACCCGCGGGTGGAGACGCCGGAGGAGGTCCGCGACCGGGTGCTGGCCGCGGCGCGGTTCCTGCCCGCCGAGCGGCTCGGCACCTGCGACGACTGCGGGTTCTCGCCGTTCGCCGACGACACGTCGACGTCGCGCGAGATCGCCTTCGCCAAGATCAAGGCGCGGGTCGAAGGCACGCGGCTGGCGTCGGAGAAGCTCGGCTTCGGGCCCGCTTAGCCGGGCCCTCAGGCCGCGTCGGTGGCGACCTTCACCCCCAGCGCGACGAGCACGCTGCCGAGCACGGCGTCGAGGCCCCGGCGGACGCGGCCGGAGCCGAAGAACCGCCGCAGCGCGCCGACCACGACGGCGAGGGTGACGAACCACAGCACCGTGCCGGCGGTGGCGATCGCGGCCAGTTCGAGCGTCTGGAGGGTGGAGCCGTCCGCGGGGAGGAACTGGGGGAGCAGCGCCAGGAAGTACACCGCGACCTTCGGGTTGAGCAGGTTGGTGAACAGGCCCTGGCGGAAGGCGGCCCAGGCGTCGATCGGTTTGGCGTCGCGAGCCTCGCCGAGGTCCCGGTACTCCCCGCGGCGCACGGCCAGCCAGGCCTTGACCCCGAGGAACACCAGGTAGGCGGCGCCGACCAGCTTGACGACGGTGAACGCGACCGCCGACGCGGTGAGCACGGCGGCAACCCCGAGGGCGATCGCGACGACCCAGGCGAACACCCCGAGAGCGATCCCCGCGCCCGCGGCGATCCCGGCCCGCTTCCCCCCGGTGAGCGACGACCGCGTGACCACGACGAAGTCCGGCCCGGGCGACATCGCCCCCAGCACGACGACGAGCAGGAACGAAGCGGCGGTGGCACCGGGGATCATGGCCCCGAGGATACGGCCCGCCCGCCACGTCGGGGCGCCATCCGATGGCGTCGTAGGTCACGCGGTCGTCGAACTGCGGGCACCGAGCCATCATCGTGTCCGGTCCGACAGGAGGCTCGGATCCGCTGGGGCCTGTGGGCGCCGCCACGCGGAGGCAGTCGGAGGACGGGGAACATCGGGTGGCCGGCTCGTGTTCGGTCCAGTGTGTCCGGCCCGAGCTCGCCACGTTCGAATTTGAACTTCCGGTAGGGTCGATCTTGTGGGTGACCCGAGTGGAGTGAGCATGACGGCTGAGGTGCGGACGCGGGTGCGGATCCCGCTGCGGCTCGACGGCGGCGTCGCGGTCGAGGCCGAAGCCGTCACCTTCCGCGGGCTGGCCGATGACGGGGAGCACCTCGCCCTCGTCCTGGGGACGCCCGGCGAGGTGCCGCTGGTGCGGCCGCACTCGGAGTGCCTCACCGGGGACGTCTTCGGGTCGGCGCGCTGTGACTGCGGCCCGCAGCTGGCCGAGGCCGTCGCGCGGATCTCCGAGGTCGGCGGGTACCTCCTCTACCTGCGCCAGGAGGGCCGGGGGATCGGGCTGTACAACAAGCTCGACGCGTACGCCCTGCAGGACGGCGGCCTCGACACCTACGCCGCGAACGCCGCGCTCGGCCTGCCCGAGGACGCGCGCGACTACACCGTCGCCGCGCAGATGCTCGGTGCTCTCGGGGTGGACCGGGTCGATCTGCTGTCGAACAACCCGGACAAGGCGGCGCAGCTGCGGGCGGCCGGCATCGCGGTGCGCGACCAGGTCGCGACGGGGGTCTTCGCGACCGACAGCAACGTCCGGTACCTCCGCGCGAAGGCGGAGCTGACCGGGCACACGCTCACCCTGCCGGGCATCGCCAGCTGACCCCGGCGGGCCAGAACCGTCGGTTCGCGTGCCCGGAGGGTCAGGACAAGCGCTGTGCCGCCGCGGCGGCGGGGCTCGTGGTCAGCTTCTCCAGCAGTCCGATCAGGACCGTCTGTTCGGCGGGGGTCAGTGACGCCGCCCAGGCCTGCTCGCGGGTGTTGTGCGCCTGGTAGGCGTCCGTCACCGCCGTGTGGCCCGCCTCCGTCAATGCCAGCTCGACCGCGCGGCGGTCGCGGGGGACCTGGGTGCGCGTCGCCAGGCCGTCCCGCTCCAGGGTCTTGACCAGCGCCGACACCGCCGCGCGGCTCATCCCGGCCAGCCGGGCCACGTGGCGGGACTCGAGCGGGCCGGCCAGCCAGAGCACGAACAGCACCCGGAACCCGCCCCAGCTCAGGCCGCGCGGCCGGTGCACCGTCGATTCCCAGTCGTACACCAGCGCGCCGGCCAGCCGGTGCAGGGTCAGGCCGAGGCGCATCGCCACCGGGTCGGTCGCGGGCAGCTCGGCCTGCGTCCTGCCGACCGCGAAGTCGACGAACGAGAGGTAGTCCAGGTCGGCCGGTCGGTCGGTCATGCGGGTCAGGTTAGGCGATCGGGGGTTCCCCGCGGGGATCCGGCGGGTTAGCCTGGCCGCGGATAGTCAAACCTTTGACGACCAAAGGAGCGCTCGCCGTGACGAAGAAAGCCTTCGCCTCTTCGGCCGACCTGGCGGAGAAAGCGCAAACCCTCGAAGTCCTGGACGACGGCGTCTACGCGCTGACCGCCGAGGGCGACCCGAACATCGGCGCGATCGAAGGCGAGGACTTCCTCGTCTGCTTCGAAGCGCTGGCCACGCCGGTCGCGGCCGCAGAGTGGCTCGCGAAACTGCGGGAGCACACCGACAAACCCGTGCGCTACCTGGTGCTGAGCCACTACCACGCGGTCCGCGTGCTCGGCGCGTCGGCGTTCGACGCGGACGTGATCGTCGCCCACGAGAACACCCGCGCCCTCGTCGCCGAGCGCGGCAAGGAGGACTGGGAGAGCGAGTTCGGCCGGATGCCGCGGCTGGCGAAGGGCGCGGAATCGGTGCCGGGCCTGACCTGGCCGACGCTCACCTTCTCCGACCGGCTCACCATCGACCTCGGCGGCGACCGCGGCGACCTGGTCCTCCAGTACTGCGGGCGCGGCCACACCGAGGGCGACATCGTGGCCTGGCTGCCGCGCCGGAAGATCCTCTACGCCGGCGACCTCGTCGAGGCCGAAGCCGCGCTGTACACCGGCGACGCGTTCCACCGCGACTGGGCTTCGTCCACTTTGGACCGGGTTGCCGGGTTCGGCGCCGAGGTGCTGATCGGCGGCCGCGGCGGGGTGAGCCGGGGGAGCGGCGAAGTCGACGCCGCCATCGCGCAGACCCGGCACTTCCTGAACACCATGCTCCGCGAGGTCGGCGCGGTCCGCGACGCCGGCGGCACGCTCAAGGAAGCCTTCGAACGCACCCACGCGGCCCTGAACGACCAGTACGGCCACTGGCCGATCTTCGAGCACTGCCTGCCCTTCGACGTCTCCCGGCTGTGGGACGAGCTGGGCGGCATCGAACGGCCGGTGGTGTGGACCGCCGAACGCGACCGCGAAGTCTGGGACCAGCTCCAGGGATGAGGGTCGCCGTCCTCGGCAGCGGCCCGGTCGGCCAGACGGCCGCGCTGCTGCTCGCGCGCTGGGGCGTGCCGGTCGTGCTCGTCGACGAGCACGAGGTGCGCGATCCCGTGGGGTCCAAGGCCATCTGCCAGCAACGGGACACTTTGGACGTCTGGGCGTCGCTCGGCGCGGGCTGCCTGGCCGAGGAAGGCCTCACCTGGACGACCGCGCGGACGTTCCACCGCGCCACCGAGCTGTTCGCCCTGAAGCTGCCCGACGGCGGATCGGCGCTGCCGCCGTTCGTCAACCTGTCGCAGGCCCGCGTCGAGGAGGTCCTGGACGAGCTCATCGAGCGGCAGCCGCTGATCGACGTCCGCCGCGGCCACCGCGTCACCGGCCTGACCCAGCCCGGCCGGGTGGTCGTCGAGTGCGCCACGGCGGAGGGGACGCGCCGGATCGAGGCCGACTACGCGATCGCCTGCGCGGGCGCGCGCGGCGACACCGTGCGGCGGGCGCTCGGGCAGCACCTCGAAGGCGTGTCGTTCCGGGACCTGTTCCTGATCTGCGACATCCGGGCCGACCTGCCGGGCTGGGCCGCCGAGCGCCGGTTCTACTTCGACCCGCCGTGGAACCCCGGCCGCCAGGTGCTCATCCACCCGTGCCCGGGCTCGGAGTTCCGCATCGATTGGCAGGTGCCCGAGGACTACGACCTCGCGGCCGAGGAGTCGGGCGGGGCGATGGAGGCGCGGATCCGGGCGATCATCGGCCCGGCGCCCTACGAGGTGGTCTGGCGGTCGGTGTACCGCTTCCACACGCGGCTGGTGCCGCGGATGCGGGTCGGCCGGGTGCTGCTGGCCGGGGACTGCGCGCACCTCGTCGCGCCGTTCGGGGCGCGCGGTCTCAACTCCGGCGTGGCCGACGCGGAGAACGCGGCCTGGAAGCTGGCCGCCGTCCTGCGCGGCGACGCGGGGGAGGAGCTGCTGGAGAGCTACCACACGGAGCGGCACGCGGCCGCGGTGGAGAACGCGGCCGTCACCACGGCCACGATGGACTTCCTGGTGCCCCAGGACGACGAGCAGCACCGGCGCCGCCTGGACGTCCTGACGCGCGCGGCGCACGACCCGGCCGCCTGCGAGCAGGTCGATTCGGGGCGGCTGGCGGAACCGTTCTGGTACGTCGATTCGCCGTTGACCACGCCCGATCCGCTACGGCCGTTCGCCGGGCGGCCACCGCGTGGGACGGTCCCGCCGCCGGGACCGGGAGTGCTGCTCCCGGACGTCACCGTCCCGAGTGGACGGTTGCGGGACCTGGCGCGGCAGGGGTTCCTGCTCCTGACGACGCCGGGCGTGCGGGCGGACGGTGCGCGGTCGGCGGAGATCCCGGTGGGCGGGGTGCTGGGTGCGCGTCCGGGCGAAGCCTGGCTGGTCCGCCCGGACGCGTACGTCGCCGCCGTGCTACGGGTAGGAGACCAGCGGGCTCACCTGGTGCCCGGTGTTCGCGGCGTCACCCGAATCGTTGATGACGTGGGCGATCGTGCCCACACCGCCGAGTGACACCGAGACGAGGTTGTGGAACCGGACGCCGCCGTTGTTCGGCACCTCGAACGAGTGACTGGCCACAATGGACGGGTTGGTGTTGAAGAAGCAGTAGCTGCCCAGTCCCCAGCCTTCGTGGCTGGTCACCGAGTCGGCCACCTTGTACGCCGCCCAGCCCTGCCGTCCGCCGCCGCTGGACCAGGACGCCTGGTCCGGCGGGTCGTACGGCAGCTCGTTCTGGAAGAAGTACGTCCGCCCGCCGTTGCCGTTCCAGAGCACCTCGTACTGCTGGTAGTGCTCGACGAACAGGCCGTACATCGTGACGTTCGCGCCGTTGACGACGAGACCGTTGGCCGCGGTGTTGACGTTCCAGCCGACGCCGTACGAGTGGTCTCCGCGCCACAGCCACATGTGGTCGCCGATGACGTTGCTGGAGTTGACCACCAGGGTCTGCGTGGCCTTCCCGACGGCCGCGCCGCCGATCCGGAAGAACACGTCGTGCAGTGACGTCGGGTCGGCCGCGTGGTTCGCGGTCGAGCCCGGCTGGCCGACCTGCACCAGCACCGGCGAGTTGACCGCACCCGCGTCGATCAGCAGCCCGGCGATCTTCACCCCGTCCACATCGGACGTCGTGATCGCGGCGTTGCCGTTCGTCGGCGTCAGCGTCGCGAGACCGAGGCCGAGCACCACGGTGTCCGGGCGCGTGACGTTCAGCGCCTGGTCGAGGTGGTAGACACCCGGCGTGACCAGCAGGTTCTTGCCCGCGGCCAGCGCGGCGTTGAGCGTCGCCGCCGAGTCGGACGGGTGCGCGACGTAGAACTCGCTGAGCGAGATCGACTGCCCGGCCGGGGCGCCGTGGCCCCAGCTGGTGCCCGAGGAGTTCTGCCGCAGCCCCGGGACGAACACGTTGTAGCTGCCGGAACCGTCGACGTAGAGGAACGGCTTCTCCCGGATCACCGGGGTCTGGCCGACGACCGTCTCCGGCGGGTTCGGGAACGACGCCGGCGGGGTGCCGGTCGAGCCGACGAACACCATGTTCCAGACGCCGCCCTGCCACCCGCCCAGCTCGCTGTTGCGGGTCAGGAACTGCTGCTGCGAACCGGAAACGGCGACGCCGTCGATCTTGCTGTCGGCGATCAGGCCGCCGCTGGCCCAGCCGTCGCCGCCGTTCCACAGCTGGATCTGGCTGCCCCGCAGGTGCATCCGGCGGTAGGGCGCGGCCTGCGCGACCGCCCAGCGCTCGACCTGGCCGGCCGGCAGCGTCACCGAGAGGTTCTCGGCCGACCGCCAGAAGTTCTGCGTCGCGTTGCCCTTGTTGGCCGGGTTGTCGCCCTGCTGCAGCCAGTCCGCCTCGACGCGGACGTGGCCGTTGAGGTTGACGTCGTCGGGCGAGAGGCCGAGCCCGGCGACCTGCTCGTAGAAGCCGAGGTTGACGTCGGCGTTGTAGTTGCCCGGCTTGAAGAGCACGGCGTAGCGCTCGTTGCCGAACTGGTTGGTGTGCTGCTGGTCGGCGATCTGCGTCAGCCGGCTCTGGATCGTCGCGGCCGGGGTCGAGGGGTCGAACACCGACACGTTCGGCCCGAGGTCCGGGTTGCGTGGGTCGGTCGGCGGGATGGTCGTTCCGCCACCGGTGCCGTGCACGGCGACTTCCCAGAGCGAGTAGCCGTAGCCGGTCGCCCGCTGGGTGCCGTAGACCCGCAGGTAGCGCGCGGTGCCGGTGAGGGGCACGGTCTGCGTGCCGCCGGCGCCGGTGGTGGTCGAGTACGCCGTGGTCCAGCTGTTCGCGTCGGCGGACAGCTGGACGCTGAACGCCTTCGCGTACGCGGCTTCCCAGCTGAGGACCACGTCGCAGAGCTGCTGCGCGGAACCCAGGTCGACCTGGAGCCACTGCGGGTCGCTGAACGCGCTGGACCAGCGGGTCCCGGTGTTGCCGTCGACCGCGGCGGGCGCGGGGGTGCCGCCGTTCTCGGTGGACGACGCCGTCGCGGCGTGGCCCTGGGCGAGGTTGGTGGTCCCGCACGCGGCCGCCTGGGCCGGTGCGGAGCCGACCACCGCCGCGGTGGTGACCGCGGTGACGAAGGTGGTGGCGATGACGAGGAGGCGGTGTACGGGGGAGAACGTCGTTGATCTCATCGGCCTGCCTGCTGATCGGGGGAGGACGTGCGAAACGGACCGGGCGGGCCCCACAGCTCGCGCCGGCGTCGGGTGGTGCGGCGGGTACGCGCCCCGGAGCACCCGCCCGGCGCCGTGAGCCGGAGGAGCGGTACCGGGTGGTGCGAGGAGCGCGAACCAGTCAGCCCGAAGGGGTTTGTCGCGGCGGAACTGTCCCGGTGGCGGTCACGGAACCGGTTCCGTCGATGAGTTCGCAGTTAACAGCGCCGGGTTCGGCGGAGTCAAGGTTCCGGCGCGGATTCGTTCGGCCGGACCAGTCTCCCGCGTGGTCCGCGACCGTCCGGCGCAGCGCCGTTGACATTTTACGGCTCTTTATTTATATCCTGAACTAAGAGCGTGCCGCGGAGCGGGACCCACACCCGCGCCGAGGACCACGTGAGCCGATCCGCGCCGGGGCAAGGCCGCCCCGGCGCCGGTTCGCCGTGGAGGTGCCCATGCAACGCCGCCTGCCGAGGACCCGGGTTCTCGCCGTCCTCGCCCTCACCCTCGCCGCCCTGTTCACCGCGCCGGTGGCCGAGGCCGCGCCCGTCCTGCTCTCCCAAGGCCGTCCGGTGACGGCGTCCTCGACCGAATCCGCGGCCTTCCCGGCGTCGGCCGCCGTCGACGGCGATCCCGGCACCCGCTGGTCCAGCGGCTTCGGCGACCCGCAGTACCTCCAGGTCGACCTCGGGTCCAGCCAGCAGCTGTCCCAGGTCGTGCTGAACTGGGAAGCCGCCTACGCCAAGGCGTTCACGATCCAGGCGTCCGCCGACGGCGCCACCTGGACGTCCCTCTACTCGACCACCACCGCGACCGGCGGCAACCAGACGCTGACCGTCACCGGCAGCGGCCGGTACGTCCGGCTCACCGGCACCCAGCGGGCCACGCAGTACGGCTACTCGCTGTGGGAGTTCCAGGTCTTCGGCGGGGGCGGCACGACCCAGCCCGGTGACGTCCTGCTGTCCTACGGCAAGCCCGGCACGGCGTCCTCCTCCCAGGACGACGGCGCCTGCCCCGGCTGCCTCCCGGCGAAGGCGTTCGACCACGACCCGGCCACGCGCTGGGCGACCAGCGCGACCACCGGCTGGGTCGACCCGGGCTGGATCACCGTCGACCTCGGCGCGCCCGCGGCCGTCCACCAGGTCGTCCTGCAGTGGGACCCGGCCTACGCGGTCGCCTACCAGCTCCAGGTGTCGAACGACAACGCGAACTGGACGACGCTCTACTCGACCACCACGGGCAAGGGCTTCAAGGAAACGCTGACCGTGAACGGTTCCGGCCGGTACGTCCGGATGTACGGCACCGCCCGGTCGAACGGCTACGGCTACTCGCTGTGGGGCTTCGACGTCTACGGCACCGGCGGCAACCCGACGCAGCCGCCGCCCGCACCGCCGGCCCCGCACTTCCCGGGCACGCTGGTCTGGAGCGACGAGTTCAACGGCGCCGCCGGGGCGAACCCGGACGCGAGCAAGTGGACGGCCGAGACCGGCCCCGGCGTCAACAACGAGCTCGAGTACTACACGAACAACAACAACGCCAAGCAGGACGGCCGCGGCAACCTCGTCATCCAGGTCCGCCGGGAGGTCACCCCGGGAAGTGCCTGCCCGATCGACCCGATCAGCGGCAGCGGGACCTGCCAGTACACCTCGGGCCGGATCAACACCGCGGGCAAGTTCAGCTTCACCTACGGGCACGTCGAGGCGAACATCAAGGTGTCCGGCACGCAGGGGCTCTGGCCCGCGTTCTGGCTGCTGGGCGCCAACTTCTTCAGCGGCACGCCGTGGCCGAACTGCGGCGAGATCGACATCATGGAGCACGTCGGGAAGTCGCCGAACCTCGCCTACTCGACGATCCACGCCCCGGCCTACAACGGCGCCGGCGGCATCGGCGCGCCGTACGACTTCGGCCAGGACGTCTCCGCGGGCTTCCACCGCTTCGGCCTCGACTGGGACGCCACGCACATGACCTTCTCCGTCGACGGTAACGCGTTCCAGACGATCAACCGCGACACCGTGGAGAGCACGCGCGGGCCGTGGGTGTACGACCACCCGTTCTTCCTGATCCTCAACAACGCCATCGGCGGCGACTTCCCCGGCCCGCCGGGGGCCGGGACCGTGCTCCCGCAGGACATGGTGATCGACTACGTGCGGGTCTACCAGTGAGGACCGGGTTCCGGCGGCGGCTCGCGCTCATCGCGGGCGCGTCCGTCGCCGCCGGTCTCCTCACCGCCCCGCTGTTCACCGCCCAGGCGGCTCCGGCGCTGCTCTCCGAGGGGCACGCCGTGACCGCGTCCTCCACCGAGAACGCCGCCTTCCCCGCGAGCGCGGCGGTCGACGGCGATCCCGGGACCCGCTGGTCCAGCCTCGCCGCCGATCCGCAGACGCTGCAGGTCGACCTCGGCTCGGCGCACACCCTCGACCAGGTCGTGCTCCAGTGGGAGGCGGCGTACGCCAAGGCGTTCACGATCCAGGCCTCGGCCGACGGGACCCAGTGGTCCACCGTGTACTCGACCACGACCGGCACCGGCGGCACCCAGGCGCTGCCGGTGTCCGGTAGGGGCCGGTACGTCCGTCTGACGACGACCCAGCGGGCGACCCAGTGGGGCGTGTCGCTGTGGGAGTTCCAGGTCTTCGGCGACGGGACCGCGCAGGCGTGCGGCAGCGCGAACGCGGCGCTGCGGCAACCGGCGACGGCCTCCAGCGTCCAGTCCGGCGCCTTCCCGGCGTCTGCGGCGTTCGACGGCGACGGCGGCACGCGGTGGTCGAGCCTGGCCGCCGACCCGCAGTGGATCCAGGTCGACCTCGGCAGCGCGCGCCCGGTCTGCGGCGTCGACCTGACCTGGGAAGCCGCGTACGCGAGCGCGTACACGGTCCAGCTGTCCACCGACGGGACGTCGTGGGCGACGGCGGCGACCGTGACCGGCGCGGGCGGCACCGAACACCCCGCGGTCTCCGGTACGGCACGGTACGTCCGGGTGAACGCGACCGCCCGGGCGACCCAGTGGGGCGTCTCGCTGTGGGAGTTCGCCGTCCACACCAGCGACAGCGCACCCCCGACGACCGGGTGTCCGTGGGTGGGGTCCACCGCGCCGGTCGCCGACCGCGTGAACCAGCTGATGGCCGCGATGAGCCCGCAGCAGAAGGTGAAGGTGCTGCACGGCAACGGCGCGACCGGGCCGTACATCGGCAACACCGACGCCGTGCCCGAGCTGTGCATCCCGGCGCTCGGCCTGCAGGACGGCCCGGCCGGGGTCGGCGACGGCCTCGACGGCGTCACCCAGTTCCCGGCGCCGGTGACGGCCGCCGCGACCTGGGACACCGCGCTGCTGAACCGGTACGGCACGGCGATGGGCGCCGAGTTCGCGGGCAAGGGCGTCGACATCGCCCTCGGCCCGACGATCAACCTGGTCCGCGACCCGCGCTGGGGCCGGAACTTCGAGACCTACAGCGAGGACCCGTACCTCGCCGGGGCGGCCGGGACCTCGACGATCCAGGGCATCCAGAGCCAGGGCGTGATGGCACAGGCGAAGCACGCGGCCGCCTACAACGTCGAGGCCGGGGCGTCGCGCGGCACACCGTCGGACAACGTCGTCATCGACGACCGGACGCTGCACGAGCTGTACCTGCCGGCGTTCCAGCAGGTGGCGAGCCAGGGCCAGGTCGCGTCGATGATGTGCGCGTACAACCGGATCAACGGCGTCCCCGCGTGCCAGAACGCCGGTGTGCTCACCACGGCGATCAAGCAGGACGCCGGGTGGGGCGGCTTCGTCGGCTCCGACTGGGGTTCGGCCACCGGCGGCGCCCGGCAGCTGGCCAACGGCGGGCTCGACATGGAGATGCCCGGCGGCGCGTTCTTCGGCCAGGGCCTGCTCGACGCCGTCGCACGCGGCGAGGTCACCCAGGCCCGCGTCGACGACATGGTCCGGCGCGTGCTGACCCAGATGTTCCGGTTCGGCGTCTTCGACCGGGCTCGGCGGGGTACGCCCCAGTCGGTCGTGACCAACGCGGCGAACGTGGCGACCGCCCGGGACGTCGCCGCGGCCGGGTCGGTGCTGCTGAAGAACACCGGCGTCCTGCCGCTCACCGCGGCGGTGAAGTCGATCGCGCTCTCCGGCGGCGACGGGATCGACCCGCAGAACATCGGCGGCGGCAGCGCCAAGGTCAACCCGTCCCCGGCGTCGGTGAACCCGGTCAACGGCATCAAGGCCAGGGCGGGCGCCGGCGTCACGGTGTCCTATGTGGACGGCGCGGGCGAGCACGTGCAGACGCCCGACATCCCGGCGGCCGTGGCGCAGGCTCGCACCGCGGACGTCGCCATCGTGTTCGCCAGCTACGGCGAGTCCGAGACCGAGGACCTCGACACGATCGACCTGCGGTTCCAGCAGAACGAGCTGATCGACGCGGTCGCGTCGGCCAACCCGCGCACGGTCGTCGTGCTCAACACCGGGTCGGCGGTGACCATGCCGTGGCTCGGCAAGGTCGCGGCGGTGATCGAAGGCTGGTACCCGGGGCAGGAGAACGGCAACGCGCTCGCGTCGCTGCTCTACGGCGACGTCAACCCCTCGGGCAAGCTGCCGGTCAGCTTCCCGAAGCAGCTCGCGGACCTGCCCACGGCGAACGTCCAGCAGTTCCCGGGCGCGAACGACCGGATCGAGTACTCGGAGGGCCTGAACGTCGGGTACCGCTGGTACGACAGCCGGAACCTCGAGCCGCTGTTCCCGTTCGGCTTCGGCCTGTCGTACACGACGTTCGGGTTCTCGAACCTGGTCGTCACGCCGCAGGGCACGGGCGGCACCGCCACCGTCACGGCGACGGTGACCAACACCGGTACGCGCGCGGGCGCGGACGTCGTCCAGCTCTACGTCGGCCAGCCCGCCGGCAACGGCGAGCCGCCCAAACAACTGAAGGGATTCGAGAAGGTGCAGCTCGGCCCCGGGCAGAGCCGGCAGGTGTCGTTCCCGCTCACGCCGCGGGACCTCGCCCACTGGACCGGGTCGTGGTCGGCGAACGCGGGCCAGTACCGCGTCTACCTCGGGGATTCTTCGCGCAACGTCCCGCTCTCGGCGGCGTTGACCGTCTCCTGAGTCGATTCGCGGATCACCAGGGACGTCGGCACGATCAGCGGCTCGTCCGGCCGGGGTGCCCCACCCAGCTGGGCGAGCAGCTGGCGGGCCGCCGTCTCGCCCATCTCCCGCAGGGGCTGGCGGATCGTCGTCAAGGCCGGCTGGGTGTGCGCGGCCAGGGGGATGTCGTCGAACCCGACGACGGCGACGTCCCCCGGCACGGCACGCCCGGCCTTCCGGAGCCCGGCCAGCACCCCGGCCGCCGTGAGGTCGTTGTGCGCGAACACCGCGTCGAACTCCGGACCGGTCTCGAGGAGCTGGAGGATCGCGGCCTCGCCGCTTTCGCTCGTGAAGTCGCCTTCGATGATCAGCCGCGGGTCGAGCGTCAGGCCGGCGTCGCGCACGGCCTCGTTGAACCCGTTGAGCCGGTCGCTCGTGCAGCCGAAGTCGTGGGGCCCGGTGACGGTGGCGAGCCGGGTGCGGCCGGTGGCGAGGAGGTGCCGGGCCGCGGCCGCGCCGCCCTGCCGGTTGTCCGTGCCCACCGACGGGAACGCCGGACGGCGGCCGCGGTCGTCGATCACCACCACCGGCAGCCCGGAGTCGTGCAGCACGCGCAGGTGCCGCACCGCGTCCGGCGGTTCGACCAGCAGCAGCCCGTCGAACGCCTTCGCCGACACCTGCCGGGAGAACTCGTCCAGGGAGTCGGCGCCGCGGTTGGCGGTGCTGAGCAGCAGGCCGTAGCCCTTCGCCTCCACGACGTCGGCGACGCCCTGCAGCACCTCGCCCATCCACGGCCAGGTCAGCCCCGGTACCAGCATCCCGACCGTGCGCGTCACGCCGCGGGCCAGCCCGACCGCGCCGGCGCTGGGGATGTACCCGGTCGCGGCGATCACCTCGCGCACCCGGATCGCGGTCGCGGCGTCGACGTCGGCCTTGTTGTTGAGCACCCTCGACACGGTCGTCTTGCTCACCCGCGCGCGGCGGGCGACCTCGGCGATCGTGACGCGCATCCGTCCTCCCGGGGAGCCCGGTCCTGTGGTGCCAAGGTACTCGCCCCCGGGCCCGCCGCGAGCGGTGCGAGATCGATCAAGTCCGGACGGAAATCCGCGAAAGGCCCGCATCGCCGGTCCGCCAGCGCGTCCGGACCGCCACGTACCGGGCCGGACCGGTGCGCGCGGTCGCGTAGGTGACGCCGTCGACGCTGGTTTCGACGGTCGTGGCGGGCACGCGGCCGCGGGTCCAGGCCAGCTCGACCGCGGAAACCGCCGTCACCGCCCCGAGATCGACGACCAGCCGGCCGTCCGGCCCCGGCCGCCACGCCGTCGCCGGGTTGTCGTCGACGGCCGCGGCGGGGCTGGACATGCCCGGCGGCAGGGGCTCGGCGGGGAAGGTGGTCTTGCCCAGTGCGAGGTCGGCCAGCGGATACGGGCGGATTTCACGGAACTCGACCGGCACGGTCCGGCGCGGCGGCAGCAGCACCGGCCGTGCACGACCGCCGTCCGGGGTCACCGTGACGAGCACGGGCAGCAACCCGGCCGGCGCGGTGAGCTCGACCCGGCTTGCGTCGCGCACGACCGCTTTCACCCCGGCCGGGCCCGTCAAGGTGAACCGCGCGGGCTCGATGCGGCCTTCCGCCGCGGCGAGCGTGTAGGAGAACTCCGTGCCGGTCCGGGTGACGGTCTGCTCACCGCGGTACAGCCGGTACGTGCCCTGGTCCGCCGGGAGGGTCGCCGTGCCGCTCGCCGCGGTGCCGGAGAGGTTGAGCAGCACGAGGAAGCCGTCGGTGACGGTGGCTTCGACCGCGGCGGCGCCGGTCGTGACCCGGCCGCTCGCCGGCGCCGGACCGGGGTGCAGCTCGGCGACGAACGGCGCGGGCGGGCCGTCGGAGAGCGTGACGCGGTCGCCGGTGACGGTGAGCGGGTTCGGGCCGGCGACGGTGATCCCGGCCCGGCCGTCGATGTCCAGCCGGCCTTTCGTGCTGCTGAGCGCGGGCACCGGGTAGGTGGCGACGGGAGTCCAGGTCACGCCGTCCGGCGACGTCTCGATCCGGTACTTGCGCCCGGCGGCCGCTTCCCAGCTCAGCCGGACGCGGTCGACGGTCCGCGGCGCGCCGAGGTCGACGGCGAGCCAGCTGTCCGCGCGCGGCCGGTCCGCTGTGGACACTGCCCAGCGGGTGGTGGCGTTGCCGTCGTTGGCGTACTTCGCCTCCTTGCCCGCGCTCGCCGAGGACGCCGTCGCGGTTCCGGTCCGCGCGAGGTCCGGGCCGTCGCCGTCGCGGACCTCGAAGGCCCAGAGCGAATAGCCGTACTGCGGATCCGGCTGGACGCCGAGCATGCGGACGTGCCGGGCGGTGACCGGGGCGAACGTCAGCTCGTCGGTGCGGGCGCCGGTGCTCGCGGCCTGCGCCTCGATCGTCACCGTGCCTTCGGCGGCGGTGTAGGTGCGGTCGCCGTCGAGGCCCGGGACGCCCGGCATGGCGAGGTTGTAGACGTTCAGGACGCCTTCGCCCTCGGCGACGCCGGTGCTGGCGTACACGGCGGCGCCGGTGGGAAGGGTGGCGAAGGCGGCGTACCCGGTGTCGAAGCGGAGGACGCCGACGGTGCCGTCGAAGCCGTCGCGGACCCTCGCGTAGGCGGTGGCGTGGCGTTCCCTGACGGCGATGTTCGTGGCCGGGAGGAGCATCGGGTTCGCGCCGCCGAGGACGAAGAGCCAGTCGTCGTGGTGCGGCTGCCAGGCGAACTTCACGAACCCGGGCTTGGTGACGGTGCCCGCCCAGGCGGCGGGGGAGCGGTGGGCGAGCAGACCGGGCCCGGCCCCGAAGTCGGCGACGCCGGCGGCGTGCGTGTCGAACTCCTGCTTGGTCACGGCGTTGACTGCGCCTTGCTTGGCGCGCCATTCGTGGAGGAGGTAGCTGATGGCGAGCTCCGCGCGGGCTTCCGGCTCGTACTTGGGTTCGCCGGAGAACTTCGTGATCCGGTCGGCGGGCGCGTACGCCTGGTACGGCTCGAGCCGCGCGGCGAGCTGGGCTTCGGCATAGGCGGCACAGCGGTCGCCGAGCACCTGCGCGCGGAAGGCGAGCGGGATGACGTCCCGGCCGTAGAGGTGCTCGCGGTCGGCGACCATCGGCATCAGCGGCTCGCCGGCGTCGCTGGTCATCAGCAGCATGGTGCGCCAGAGCAGTTCGCCGTTGGGCTGCGCGGTGAGCACCTCGGGCAGCGGCGTGCCCGCGCCGAGGAAGTGCATCGAGTTGCGGCCGGACGTGCGCCAGAGCTCTTCCTGGTAGTGCGGGCCGAACGAACCGTGGTTCTCGACGAGGAAGGTGTCGTAGAGGTTCGTCGCGGTGTTCGCGCTGACCGGGCGGCCGTCGACGAGCCGCGGGTTGGCCAGGTCGGCGGCCGGCAGCCCGGCCTCGTTGCGGCTCCACGCGCCGAAGGCGTCCCGCCACGCCCGCGCCCGCGGGTCGCCCGGCGCCCACGCGAGCGCGGGGGCCAGCGACTGGGCGTAGACGCCCATCTCCTCGAGCTTGGTGTCACCTTGGAAGCCGCCCTCGAGGCCGTTGGGCGTCCAGCTGCCCGACGTGGGGTCGTCGCCGGTGCCGAGCGCGGTGGTGTAGGCGGCCTGTCCGGTGGTGATGCGCTCGACGTTCTGCCGGGTGACGTCGTCGAGGTCGGCCCACAGCAGCCGGGCGGCGAGCAGGAAGTACGACTGGAAAGTGGTGTCGAAGAACAGCTTCCGGCCCCACTCGGTGCCGCCGGTGAGCAGGTTCGACGCGGCGAAGTGCCGGATCGTGGCGAGCGTGTGGGCGCGCAGGGTGTCGCGGTCGACACCGGCGATCGCGGCGTCGTAGCCGTCGCGGGTGAGCAGGACGGCGTTGCCGAGCACCACGGCGAAGGTGAAGTCGCGCGCGGGGTAGATCCCGGCGACCGGGTCGAACTGCTGCTCGGCCCAGCGCGTGTGCCGCAGCAGCACGCGCAGGTAGGTCGCGGCGACCGGATCGGGCGGCCCGCCCGGCACGCTCGACGCCGCGACGGCGGCTCCCGCGGTGCCCGGCAGCAGACCCGCGGCCAGCACGGCCGCCGCCCCGCCCGCACCCAGCAGGCCGATCGCCCGCCGCCGGTTCAGCTCGCCCATACCCGGCCTCCGCTCGTTGACAACCTTGTCATCGCGGCGATTCTGGGACGGCGGGCGGCGGCCGGGCAAGCCCGGCGGCCGATCCCGTCCGGTTTCGGACAACGCCTGGCTAATTCGTATAACGGCCTATACCGGCGACCTGGGGCGCGCTCGTTCGCCGTTCACCTGGCCGAACGCCACGAGGCAGCATGCTCCGACCAGTCTGGACGTCGGGCCCATCCGGTGGGACCAAGCTCACCGCGGTCCGGCGGCCCCGCCGTGTTGAGATGACAACGTGATCACGGACCCCGGCGTTCTCCTCCTGCTCGTGCTCGCCGGTGTCGGCGCGGGCCTGACCGGCGCCATCGCCGGGCTGGCCTCGCTCGTCTCCTACCCGGCGCTGCTCGCCGCCGGGCTGCCGCCGGTGACCGCGAACGTCACCAACACCGTCGCCATGCTCGGCACCACCGCGGGCGCCGCCGCCGGGGCGCGGCCCGAGCTGGCCGGGCAGCGGCCGCGGCTCGTCCCGCTCTGCCTCATCACCACCGTCGGCGGCGCGTGCGGCGGGACCGTGCTCCTGCTGACCCCGGCCGGCGCGTTCACGGTGATCGTGCCGTGGCTGATCGGCGGGGCGTCCCTGGTGCTGATGGCCGGTCCGCGGCTGCGCCGGCTGGCCGAAGGCGCCGAGCACCACGGCCTGAGCCCGGCGACCGGCGTCGCCGCGTTCTTCATCGGGGTCTACGGCGGCTACTTCGGCGCCGCCGCGGGTGTGCTCATGCTCGCGTTGCTGGTGTCGGTCTGGACGCAGCCGCTCGCCCGGACGAACGCGGCGAAGAACCTGGTCACCGGCTCGGCGAACCTGCTCGCCGCGATCGTCTTCGCCGTCACCGGCAAGGTCGTCTGGCCCGCCGCGCTCGCCGTCTGCCTCGGTTCCCTCGCCGGTTCGTGGCTGGGCTCGACCCTCGTGCGCCACCTGCCGGCCACGCCCTTGCGCCTCGGGATCGGCGTCGCCGGCCTCGGGCTGGCGGTCGTGCTCGGCTGGCAGGCCTTCGCCTGAACCGACTTCCGCCCGCGGGCTGACGGCGGCCCGGGTCACAGGGCATGATCGGCGGGGTATCGGCGAGCAGGAGACCAGATGAGCATTGTCGGGACCAGGGTGGTCCGCCAGGAGGATCGGAACCTGATCACCGCGGGCGGCACCTACGTGGACGATCTGCGGGAGGAAGCGCTTTCCGGAGCCGCGCACGCGGTGTTCGTGCGCAGTCCGGTCGCGCACGCGCGGATCGAAAGCATTGACGTCAGCGAAGCGAAGGCGGCGCCGGGGGTGCTCGGCGTGTTCACCGCCGCCGACCTCGGCCTCGACCCGCACGACGCGGGACCGGTGAAGGAACCGTGGCTGGCCGACGGCGTGGTGCGCTACGTCGGCGAACCCGTCGCCCTCGTCCTCACCGAGGAGCGCTACCAGCTGGCCGACGCGGCCGAGCTGGTGGACATCGACTACGACCCCCTCGACGCCGTCGCGAGCATCGACGCGGCGCTGGCGGGGGAGACGCTGCTGTACCCGGAGACCGGCAGCAACATCGTGCAGGTCAACGGCGCGGAGGAGTTCGACAACGCGATCTTCGAAGGCTGCGACGTCGTCGTCTCGCGCACCATCGTGAACCAGCGCGTCGCGCCCGCGCCGCTCGAAGTGCGCGGCGCGTCGTGCGCGTGGGGCGAGGACGGCAGGCTGACGGTCTGGCTGTCCACGCAGAACGCCCAGATCGCCCGGTCGCAGCTGGCCGCGAGCCTCGGCGTCGGCGAGGAGTCGGTGCGCGTGATCGCACCGGACGTCGGCGGCGGGTTCGGCGCGAAGATCGGCGCGGACCCCGAGGCGACCGTGCTCGGCTGGGCCGCCAAGCGGCTCGGGCGGCCGGTGCGCTGGGTCGAGTCGCGCAGCGAGAACCTGACGGCGATGACGCACGGCCGCGCGCAGCAGAACACCGTGACCATCGGCGGGAAGCGCGACGGCACCGTCCTCGCCTACCGGCTCGACGTCATCCAGGACGCCGGCGCGTACCCGCGGACGCTGTTCCTGCCGACGCTGACCGAGATGATGGCCGTCGGCGTGTACCGGTTCCCCAAGGTCGAGACGCGCAGCCGTGCGGTCGTCACGAACACCACGACCGTCGCCGCCTACCGCGGCGCCGGCCGCCCGGAGGCGACCGCCGTTCTCGAGCGCGTGATGGACGTGTTCGCCGCCGAGATCGGGATGGACCCGGCCGAGGTCCGCCGCGTCAACTTCATCCGGCCCGACGAGTTCCCGTACCGGACCCCGACCGGCGCGTCCTACGACACGGGCGAGTACGCGGCGGCGCTGGACAAGGTCCTGGAGGCCGCCGGGTACGCCGAGCTGCGAGCCGAGCAGCGACGGCGGCGCGAGGCGGGCGACCCGGTCGAACTCGGCCTCGGGATCGCGTCCTACGTCGAGATCACCGGCGGCGACTCCGGTGGCGAGAGCGGCCGCGTCGACATCCACCCGGACGGCTCGGTCGTCGCCTGGACCGGCAGTTCGCCGCACGGGCAGGGGCTCGGCACGTCGCTGGCGATGCTGCTGTCCGACCAGCTCGGCGTGCCGCTGGACCGGATCACCGTGCGCCACGGCGACACCGACGAGGTGCCGAAGGCCATCGGCACGTTCGGCTCCCGGTCGCTGCAGCTGGGCGGCTCGGCCATCCGGCAGGCGGCCGACGAGGTGATCGCCCAGGCCCGCGAGCTGGCGGCCGACCTCCTCGAAGCCGCGCCGGACGACCTCGAGCTGGACGCCGAACGCGGGGTCTGGCAGGTCCGCGGCGCGCCGTCGAGCACCGTGCTCAGCTGGGCGCAGGTGGCCGAGCGGGCGTCCGACGGCAGGCTCTCCGCCGACGTCTGGTTCGGCGGCGGCACGCCGACGTTCCCGTTCGGCGCGCACCTCGCGGTGGTCGAGGTCGACACCGAGACCGGGAAGGTGGAGCTGCGCCGGATCATCGCCGTCGACGACGCCGGCCCGATCGTCAACCCGCTGACCTTCCGCGGCCAGCGCCACGGCGGGCTCGGGCAGGGCGCTGCGCAGGCACTGATGGAGGTCGTCACCTACGACGAGGACGGCAACCCGACGACCGCGACCCTGGCGGACTACTCGTTCATCACCGCCGTCGAGCTGCCCGACTTCGAGCTCGTCGACATGGCCACCCCGACCGACCGGAACCTGCTGGGCGTCAAGGGGATCGGCGAGGCGGCGACGATCGGCTCGACGCCGGCGGTGCACAACGCCGTCGTCGACGCGCTGTCCGCGCGCGGCGTCACCCACCTGGACATGCCCACGACCCCGATCCGGGTCTGGGCCGCCATCGAAGAAGCGCAGAAGGAGAACGAGCGGTGAAGGTCTCGATCGAGGTCAACGGGCGGCCGGTGGCCGAGGAGGTGCCGGACCGGACGCTGCTGGTGCACTTCCTGCGCGACACCGTCGGGCTCACCGGCACGAACATCGGCTGCGACACGACGTCGTGCGGCGCCTGCACGGTGCTGCTCGACGGCGAGTCGGTCAAGTCGTGCACGGTGCTGGCCGCGCAGGCCGACGGTCACGCCGTCACCACCGTCGAGGGGCTGTCGGACGGCTCGGACGACGGGCTCCACCCGGTGCAGCGGGCGTTCCGCGAGCAGCACGGCCTGCAGTGCGGGTTCTGCACGCCGGGCATGATCATGGCGTCGGTGTCGCTGCTGGCCGACAACCCGAAGCCGACCCGCGACGAGGTGCGGGCCGGGCTCGAGGGCAACCTGTGCCGCTGCACGGGCTACCACAACATCGTCAGCGCCGTGATCGACGCGTCGGGGCAGGAGGTGGACCGGTGATCCCCGCCGAGTTCCGCTACGAGCGGGTGTCCACAGTAGACGATGCCATCGCCCGGCTGGCTTCGTTGGGCGACGACGCCAAGGTGCTGGCCGGCGGGCATTCCCTGCTGCCGCTGATGAAACTGCGCCTGGCCGCGCCGGAGCACCTGATCGACATCGGGCCGCTCGACGAGCTCCGGTACGTCCGGCTCGACGGCGACGACGTCGTGATCGGTGCGCTGTCCCGCTACCGCGACCTCGTGCAGGACGCGGTGCTGCTGGAGCACGCGCCGCTGCTCGCGCACGTGTCCGCTTCGGTGGGTGACCGCCAGGTCCGCCATCGTGGCACGATCGGCGGCTCGCTGGTGCACGCGGACTCCGCGGCCGACCTGCCCGCGGCGGTGCTGGCCTCGGACGCGGTGCTGGTCGTGCGCGGCCCGGCGGGGGAGCGGCGGATCCCCGCGGCGGAGTTCTTCCTCGGCCCGTTCACGACGCCGCTGGAGCCCGCCGAACTGCTGACCGAGATCCGGGTGCCGCGCCAGACCGGCGCCGGGTGGGGTTTCGAGAAGTTCACCCGCCGCGCGATCGACTGGGCGATGGTGGGCGTGGCCGTCGTCGGCGGCCGCGTCGGGCTGGTCAACATGGGCGGGGTCCCGCTGCGGGCGTCGGCGACCGAGGAGGCGCTGGCCTCGGGGGCCTCGATCGCCGAGGCGGCGGCCTTGGCGGCGGAGGGCACGAACCCCCCGGACGAGCCCCACGCGACGGCCGAGTACCGCCGCCACCTGGCCCGCGTCCTCACCCGGCGGGCGTTGACCCAGGCCGCCGGGTCCTGAGCGCAGGTGCCGGCCGTTGCCCGGATGTCCCGGGCAACGGCCGGCACCGGCTCGGATCGCGACGGCCGATTCCCGCCAGCGGCGGTCCCTTGTGGACGGCAGGATCGACGTCGTGAAGACGGAAACCCTTGCGCACACGGCCATCGAGCCCGGTATCCTCTACTTCGGCACCCCGGTGGTCCTCATCTCCAGCACGAACGAAGACGGCTCCGCCAACCTGGCCCCGATGTCCTCGGCGTTCTGGCTCGGCTGGCGCGCGATCCTCGGCCTCGGCGCCCGCTCGAAGACGGCCCAGAACCTCCTGCGCACCCGCGAATGCGTGCTGAACCTGCCCTCGGACGCCCTCGCCGCGGCGGTGGACCGGCTCGCGCTGACGACGGGTTCGGACCCGGTGCCCGCCGGGAAGGCTCAGCGCGGGTACTTCCACGTGGCGGAGAAGTTCGAGCGGGCCGGTCTCACGCCGGTTCCGTCGGAGACCGTGGCGCCGCCGCGGGTCTCCGAGTGCCCCGTGACGATGGAGGCGGTCGTCGAGGCGGTGCACCCCGTCGCGGCCGACGACGAGCGGCAGCGCGGGGCGATCGTGGCCATCGAGGTGCGGGTGCAGCGGGTCTTCGTCCACGACTCGATCCGGTCGGCCGGTACGGAAGACCACATCGATCCGGATGCCTGGCGGCCGTTGATCATGAGCTTTCAGAAGCTCTACGGGCTGGGACCGCAGGTTCATCCATCGACGTTGTCCCGGATTCCCGAGCGGTTGTACCGGGGACCGGACATCGACCGGGCTCGTGAAGCGGCGGGCCGGCGAGGCTCGGAAAACGATCCGGCGCGGTGAGGCGGCGCCGCGGCACGACCAGCCGCCGTCACGTCGCGTTGAGCCGGGCCAGCACCGGCGCCAGGGTCTTCACCCCAGCGGTCACCGCGGCGCGGCCCTTCGCCGAACCGACCAGCGGCTGCTCCGTCATCAGCACCACGACGTACCGCCCGCCCACCACCCCCGTCGTGTTCAACACCAGGGCGTTGCGCAGGATCATCCAGCCCTGCTTGACCTGCCACGACATTCCCGGCAAACCGTCCGGAATGCCGAAGTACTGGTCCCAGCCGTCGTCGGCGGGGTTGCGCGCGTGGCCCAACGCCGACAGCAACGGCGCGGCCACCTCGTCCGGGACCACGTCCTCCAGGTACTCGTACGTCGCGACGACGTCGGACGCGCTCGTCTTCGCCATGCCCCACTGGGTCGGGTCGGTGGGCGGGGTCGTGTGCGGCAGGCCGATCAGGGCGGCCGTGCGCGTGACGATCGCGTTGCCGCCGTTCTGCTCCCAGAACGCCGAGGCGATCGCGTCGTTGCTGCCCTCCAGCATGTCCGTCAGGTTGTCGACCGCGTCCTGGTCCGGGAGGGCCCACGTGCCCGTGGTGTCGTCGTGCACCTCGTCTATCGCGATCAGCAGCTTGACCACCGACGCCGTGTAGTACGGCCGGTCCGCGTCGAGGGATGCCAGCTGTTTGCCGGACTCGCGGTCGTACAGCGCGAACCCGACGCTCGTGCCGCGCGAGGCGGCCGTCACCGCGGCGGCGACGTCGGCCGCGACCGAGGACAGGTCGGGGTACGGGACCTCGGACGTCGACGCCACCGGGCTGATCGCCGTGTCCTCCGGCGGGGCGGGCACGGCGGTCTCGGCCAGCGGCGTGACGCGCTGCCCGTCCGCCGCCGCCACCAGCAGCCCGGCCGTCAACGCCGCCGCGGCGAGCCCCGCGCCCGCGAGCGTCCAGCGGATCCGTCTTCCCATGCCCGTCCAACGGGCGGCCGCCGCGGATCGACCTGTCGTTTCGCTGTGTCTTGCTGTGGAAACGCTGTGGTCCACGGGCTGGGACACCCCGGCCCCGGGCGTACCGTCGGGGCGTGAACGACCTGAAGATTCTGGTGGTGGGCGCCGGCGCGACCGGCGGGTACTTCGGCGGACGGCTGCTGCAGGCCGGCCGGGACGTCACCTTCCTCGTCCGGCCGGGCCGGGCGAAGCTGCTGCGGGCGCACGGCCTGCGGATCGTCGGGCTCGGCGAGGAGACGGTCCTGGAACCGCGGCTCGTCGGGACCGGGACCCTGGACGAGACCTACGACCTGGTTCTGCTGGCGGTGAAGGCGACCGCCTTGACCGCGGCCATCGACGATTTCGCCCCGGCGGTCGGCCCCGGCACGCTGATCCTGCCGTTCCTCAACGGGCTCGCGCACCTCGGCACCCTCGACGCGCGCTTCGGCGAGGCCGCGGTCCTCGGCGGGGTCGCCAAGGTGATGACCACCCTCGACGACGACGGCGCGATCCGGCGGCTCGGGCCGCTGCAGAGCCTGGACTACGGCGCCCGCACCGAGCCGGCCCCGCCGCGGCTGGCCGACGTCGGTGCGGCGCTGGGCGGAGCCGGGTTCCCGGCCGCGGTCAGCGAGCGGATCACCGAGGCGATGTGGGCGAAATGGGTGTTCATCGCCGCGATCGGCGCGGTGAACAGCCTGATGCGCGCCACGATCGGCGACGTCGTGGCGGTGCCGGGCGGCGCGGAGTTCGCCGAAGCCGTCGTGGCCGAAGCCGCTGCCGTCGCCGCGGCCGCCGGGTTCCCGGTGCCGCCCGCGGACCTCGAAGCCACCCGCAAGACGGTGACCGACCCCGCGATGGGGGGATCTTCGCTGTACCGGGACCTGCAGGGCGGTCACCCGGTCGAGGTCGAGCAGATCTTCGGCGACCTCACCGCCCGTGCCCGTGAGCTGGGCGTTGCCGTGCCGCTGCTGGATCTTGTCACCCTCCAGCTGCGCGTGCACCAGCACCGCATCGGGTGAGCGGTCACCGAGGGCGCTTTGCCCGCACAGGCACCGGAATCGTGGTCTTTCGGGCACCCGGGTGGCGGCGCCGACGCGCGGTCTCCGGGCACTGCTAATGTTCGTAAGGAGAGTTGCTTGAAGGTTTGACGAACGAAATCGGCGAGGGGAAATGGCGGACAGGTTCGAGTTCGTCCTCGAGGTTGTCGAAGCCCTCGTAGTCGGCCGGGCGACCGGCGGCGACGTCCGGCGGTACCCGCTGCGCGCCGGGAACCTCCCGGCCGACCCGGTGCGGTTCGTCCGGGTCGCGCGGCAGGTGTACGACGCGCTCGAGGAACGACGGCTTTCGGTGTCGGGCGAGCTGCACCCCAGCGTGCGGACGGCGTTCGAGCTGCTGGCCCAGCCCCGCGTGTCGGTCGCGGTGAGCGGGATCGACGGCCTCGGTGCCGACGTCGCCGTGCTCGTGGTCAGCGACGGCGCCCAGGCGCTCGGCATCACCCAGGCCCCGGACACCGACGACCTGCTGTTCTCGCTGTTCGCGGACGAGGAGCTGGTCGAGGTCGTCACCGGCGTGCTGCCCCCGGCCCCGGCCGCGACCACCGGCAGGCACGTCGTGCACCGCGCGGCCGGGCGCGAGGTCTCGGCCATGGCGGCGAAGCGCATGGCGGACGCGGAGTTCGACGAAGAAGAGACCGATGCCTTCGGCATGATCGAGGTCAAGGCCGTGGTCCGGCCGGGCCGCCGTCCGCCGGCGCCGAAGCCGTCGGACGTCGCCGTGCTCGAGCGCGTGCTCGCCGAACCGCGGCTGGGCGGCGGCCACATCGCCGTTTCCGCGCAGGGCAAGCGCGGCGAGCGCGTCGCGGGTGACCCGCTGAGCTGGCTGGACACCGCCGACGGCCGCTACCTGGTGCACACCAAGACCGGCGACGCGGGGGAGCTGACGGCGGAGTACGTGCCGGCCGGCCGCGCCGACCTCGCCCGCGCGATCCGCGACGCGATCGCCGCCGTCTACTGAGCGGGAAGGAACAGCTTCTGATGACGGAAGAGACCGAGGCGACGGCCCAGGCTCTCCAGGCGACCGCGCAGCTGCAGTCCGCGGTGACCCCCGAGGCGAGGACGATGGCCGCGGTCCGCGTCGGCCTGGCCGGCGCCCAGCTGAAGCAGCTCGCCAAGTCCGGCGGTTTCGCCATCGACGACACCACGGGCAACCAGCTGATCGAGGCGCTCGAAGGCGTGCTCGAGTCGCTGGAGGCGCGCTGGGCCGCGCTGCAGCGGCTGCACGACGCCCCGGCGATGAGCCGGACCGCGACCGGCCAGTGGGTTTCCGCGCACATGGTCAGCACCGCGGCCGACGAGCACGGCCTGGTGACCCAGCTGCAGGCCGCGCGGCAGGAGTTCCCGACCTACATCGAAGCCATCAAGCTGGCGAAACAGAACTACAAGGAGCGGGAGGAGACCACGCGCACGACGCTGACCTCGCTCCCGACCGCCGACCAGAGCTGAGGGAGACCGTGGCACCCACCGCCGAATCCGTGTCGGACCCCTCGTCCCCGGACTACAACCCGCGCAGCCCGCTCTACGACGTGACGGCCGATTCGTCGTCGAAGTACTACGTCGGGCCGCTGAAGACGGACAGCTCGCCCTCGGGCGACGAGATCCGCGAGATGGCCACCCGGCAGGTCGACGACGAGATCCGGCGCGGCTGGCTCGGCCCGGTCGTCGACCCCGTCCTGCGCGACCGGAAGATCCAGGACCTCTACGAGCAGCACCTCGCCGACGCCAAGCACGGGCTCGACGAGGGCCTGGCCATGCGCGAGAACGGCGGCGCCCCGCGCACGCTGTGGGACAACGCCAGCCACGAGCAGATGAACGAGGCCATCACGCAGGACGCCAACCCGGCGACCGTCGCGGAGACCTCGGAGGAGTGGGTCCGGGTCGGCAACGACCTCGGCACGCACCAGAAGACCCTCGCCGACGCGATCTCCGCGAGCACCAGCAACTGGCAAGGTGACGCCGGCGACGCCGTCCGCGAGCACCTCGCCGGTGTCGGCAAGTGGCTGGGCGCGACCGCGCAGGGCGCGACGCTCGCCGGGCGGCAGCAGGAGATCCACTCCCAGGCGCTCAACGAGACCCAGCGCCAGATGGCCGCGAACCCGCCGGTGCAGTTCGACCTGCAGTCCACCAACCAGCGCCTGCAGTCGATGACCGACCCGGTGCAGTACGCCGCGGCGGCCGGCGAGGCCATGCAGACCTACCGGGCCCAGCAGGCCGCCCGGGAGCACGCCGCGCAGATCATGACCCAGTACGACGACACCATCGGCGGCGCGGTCGCCACGCCGAAGTTCCCGGCCCCGCCGAAGCTGCCGACCGCCACCGCGACCGCGTACCAGTCGGCCAGGCCGGCTTCCGGCGGTGGCGCGGGAGCGGACGGCGCCCTCCAGCCGTTCCTGTCGGGGACCCCGATGGACCCGGCGTCGGACGCGGCGGGGGCGCGGATCCCGGCCGGCCTGAACGCGGCGGCGCTCGACGGTTCGGGCGGCGCCGGCGGCGGCGCGGGTGGCAGCGGGGCCGGCGGCAGCGGCGCGGGCATGCCCGGCATCCCCGGCGACGGCTCGGGCGACGGCTCGGGCTCCGGCTTCTCCGGCAGCGGCATCCCGGGTGGCTCGGGTGCCGGTGGTGCGGGCTTCTCCGGCAGCGGCATCCCCGGCAGCGGCGCGGGTGGCGCCGGCGGCGCGGGCTACACCCCGCCGAACTTCGAGACTCCCGACCTGCCCACGGGCGGCAACTTCAGCGGCGCCGGCATCCCCGGCTCGTCTCTGCCGGGCTTCGACGACTCGACGACGTCGTCGGGCTTCTCGCCGTCCGGGATCGGCTCCGGGGGCGGCGGCACCGGGGGCAGCGGGTTCACCCCGCCCAACCTGAACGTGCCGGACTTCCAGAGCGGCGGCGGCACCGTCCGCGGCGGCAGCCCCATCCCGGGCTTCACCCCGCCCGGCATCGACCCCATCACCGGGCTGCCCACCGGCACCGGCGGGCTCAACACCCCGGGCGGCGCCAAGATGCCGACCATCGGCCGCGGCGGCGGGATCAACGGCGACAGCATCGCGAGCCGGCTCGGTGGCCTGAGCGGCGGCGGGGGTGGCGGCTCCCTCGGCGGGATCGGCGGCTCCGGTGCCGGAACGGGCGCCGGCGGCGCGGGGATGCGCGGCGCGGGCAACCTGAGCGGCGGCGCGGCGTCCGGCGCGGCCGCGGAAGCCGAAGCGCTGGCGGCGCGCAACGCGGCAGCGTCCGGGAAGGCCGGCGCGGCCGGCGCCCCGGGCATGGGCGGCATGGGCGCCGGAGCCCGCGGCGGCAAGAAGGAAGACGACAAGGAACACAAGTCGGCCGACTACGTCGAAAACGACGACCCGAACTTCTTCGCGGGCGAGCAGGTGGTCGCGCCCCCGGTGATCGGCGACTGGAAGAACCAGGATTGGAAGTGAACGCATGACGGCGGCTGGTTTCGAGGTCGAACCGGACGACCTGGTCGCGCACGCGAGTCACGTCGACAGCCTGGTGGACCGGCTCAACACGGCCGTTTCGGCGGCCGACACGGCGATGTCGGACCACGCCTACGGGCTGCTGTGCGCGTTCCTCCCGCCGATCATCCGGCCGACGGGCGAGCAGGCGAAGGACACGCTGACGGCCTCGATCGAGGGCGTGCGCGGCCTTTCGGACAACGTCCGGACCGCGGCGCAGTCCTATCGCGACGGTGAAGAGGGCAACGCGCAGCCGTTCGAGCGGCAGCTCACGGCCGCGCCGCGCGCGGCGGAATCGAAGGTGACGGCATGACGGGCCCGAACGCCCTGGGTGACCTGATGGGGGACCCGGACGAGACGATCCGCCGGATGGACGACTGGGCGGCCGGGTTCGCGGCGAAGGCGCAGCGGTACCAGGCGGCGCAGGAGCAGACCGAACGGCTGCGGCTGACCGCGACCAGTTCCGACGGCGCGGTCAGCGTCACCGTCGGCGCGGACGGCACCGTCAGCGAACTGACCTTCACCAACAAGGTCAAGTCGTTCCCGCTGGAGGAGCTGTCGCGGCAGATCCTGACCACGATGCGCCGCGCGCAGGCCGGCATCGCCGACCGCGTCGCCGGCGTGATGGCCGAGCAGCTCGGCGACGAGGACCGCGAGACCCGCACCGCGCTGCTGGACTCCCTGCGCGGCCGGTTCCCCGACCCCGACGACCCGGACGACCAGGCGCCGCCCGCCGAGCCGGGCCCGGTGCCGCCGTCCCCGGCGGGTGGCGCGGCGGTCCCGCCCGCCCCCGCGGCCCCGCAGGCCTCGCCGCCGCCGCGGCGGCCCGCCGCCCGTCCGGAGGACGACGACAACAACCCGTGGTGACCGGGTTGTCGGGAAGGTTGTGCAGTGGGAAACCCTTTGGTCGCGGAGGCGAAGGACTCGACCAAGGCGTATTCGGGTGTTTCGTTGTTGGAGTCGGCGAGTGATCTGAAGTCGGCGATCGAGAGCGGGGACTGGGCGGCGGTGGCGCTCGGTTCGGTCGGCACGGCGTTGGATGCGTTGTCGATGGCGATGGACCCGTTCGGGGCGATTCTGGCGGCCGGGGTGGGTTGGCTGATGGAGCACGTCGGTCCGTTGAAGGAGGCGCTCAACGGGTTGACGGGTAATGCGGATGAGATCGCGGCGCAGGCGGAGACGTGGAAGAACATCGCGACCGAGCTGGGCGGTGTCGGTGAGGATTTGACCGGCATGGTCGCGGCGGATACGGCGTCGTGGACGGGGATCGCGGCGGATTCGTATCGGCAGCGGGCGCGGGACACGGTGACGTTGCTGGGTACGGCGCAGCAGGGTTGTGAGGGGGCGTCCAGTGGGGTGAAGACGGCCGGTGAGGTCGTCGCGGCGGTGCGGGCGCTGGTGCGGGACATCATCGCGGAGCTGGTCGGGCATTTGATCAGCTGGGCGTTGCAGGTGGTGTTCACCCTGGGGATCGGGTTGACGTGGGTGGTGCCGCAGGTGATCGGTGCGGTGGCGAAGACCGCGTCGAAGATCGCCGATTTGGTGAAGCGGCTGGTTACGGCGTTGAAGGCGCTGATTCCGCTGTTGAAGCGGGCGGGTGATCTGTTTTCGGATGCGGCGAAGGCGCTGCGCAACATCAAGCCGGGCAAGGCCGCGCCCCCGCCCAAGCACGCCGACATCCAGGGCAACCCCAAGGGCCTCGACGGTCCCAAGGGCAACGGCTCGCCGGACGCGCCGAAGCCCGACGGGAACACGGCACCGTCGGGTGCGAAGGGCGACGGCACCACGCCCTCCGGGGCCAAGGGCGGCCCGGACGCACCGCCGAAGACCGATCCGCCCCCGGCTTCGAAGGGGCCCGACGACACCCCGAAGAGCCCGGACCCGTCGCCGGACGGCTCGACCACGCCCTCGGGCGCGGGCAAGGGCGGCGGGGACAAGAGCCCCTCGTCGAACAAGCCGGACAACCCGCGCGACCGCGGGGTCGGCCCCGACGACCGCGTCTGCAAGTCCGACCCGGTCGACGTGGCCAACGGCGACGTCGTGCTGGAGCAGCGCGACCTGGAGCTGCCGGACGCGCTGGCCCTCGTGCTCGACCGCACGCACATCTCGTCCTACCGGGCCGGGCAGTGGTTCGGTCCCACGTGGACGTCCACTGTGGACCAGCGGCTCGAGCTCGACGACGAGCACGTCTGCTACTTCTCCGCCGACGGTCTGATCCTGGTGTACCCGCACGCCGCCACCGGCGTCCCGGTGCTGCCGCTGGAAGGACCACGGCGCCCGCTGACCCGCACGGCGACCGGCTACACGCTCCACGACCCGCTGGCCGGCCGCACGCTGACCTTCGCGCCGCTGCCCGGCCGGGGCGCCGCGCTGCAGCCGCTGCGGCGCGTCGAAGACTTCGGCGGCTCCGTCATCTCCTGCGCCTACACCCCTTCGGGCGCGCCGTCGCGCCTGTCGCACTCGGCCGGGTACGAGGTGGAGCTCACCACCTCCGGCGGGCGCGTGGTGGCGGTGGACGTGCTCGACGGCGACACCGGCTACCGCGTCCACGCCACCCGCTACGACTACGACCCGCGCGGACGGCTGGTCGCGCTCTACGACTCGTCGGAGACCGCGGTCCGGTTCGAGTACGACGACGCCGGCCGGATCACCGGCTGGCAGGACCGCAACGGCGTCTGGTACCGGTACCTCTACGACGCCGAGGGCCGCTGCGTGGTCACCGTCGGGGACTCCGGCTTCCTCGACGGCCGGTTCGCCTACGACCCGGCGCGCCGCGTCACGACGTTCACCGACTCCCTCGGCCACACCAGCGAGCACCACTTCAACGAGCTCGGCCAGCTGGTGCGCGAGGTCGACCCCCTCGGCGCGGTCACGGTGTACACCTGGGACCGCTACGACCGGATGCGGACCCGCACCGATCCGCTCGGCCACACCACGCTGTTCGAGCACGACGAGACCGGCGCCCTGCGGGCCGTCGTCCGGCCCGACGGCAGCCGCGTCGCCGTCACCCGCCACCTCGACGGCGCCCTCGACATCGCCGTCGAGGCCGAAGGCCGCGTCTGGCGGCGCAGTTACCCGGCCGGCAGCGCGCCGGACCCCTACACCACGCAGCTCGGCACCTCCGACGGCTCGGCGGAAGCGGCGGCCGGCGAAGAGTCCGCGCGCCCCGGCACCGCGGCGGCCACCGCCGCCCACGTGCGCGAGCGCGGGGCCGACACCGACCTGTTCGGCCGCCCGAAGGTGGCGGTCGACGCCGGCGGCGGCCGGAGCGGCCTGCGCTGGAGCGTCGAAGGCAAGCTCCTGGCCCGGACGGCGCCGTCCGGGGCGCAGGAGGCGTGGCGCTACGACCGGCAGGGCAACGAACTCGGCCACACCGGCCTGCTCGGCCAGGTCGAGTCCCGCGAGTACGGCCCGTTCGACCTGCTGACCGCGGTCACCGACGCCACCGGCGCGCGGACGTCGTACGCCTACGACACCGAGCTGCGCCTGGTCGCGGTGACCAACCCGGCCGGGCTGAGCTGGCACTACACCTACGACCCGGCCGGACGCCTCGCCGCCGAGTCCGACTTCGACGGCCGCGTCACCCGCTACACCCACGACGCCGCCGGACGGCTGGTGCGCTCGGAATCCGGCGGCCTGGTCGCCGAGTACGCCTACGACGTGCTCGGCAACGTCGTCTCCCGCCGCACGGCCGACGAGCTCACGACGTTCTCCCACGACCCGGCCGGCCGGCTCGCCTCCGCGGCGAACGCCGAGTCCCGGGTGGAGATCGAACGCGACGAGCAGGGCCGCGTCCTCGCGCACACCGTCGACGGGCGGACGATCTCGTTCGGCTACGACGACGAAAACCACCTCGTGCACCGCCGCACACCGTCCGGTGTGGACAGTGTCTGGCGCTTCGACCCGGACGGCGTCCCGCTGGCGCTGGAGACCGCGGGCCGGTCGATCCACTTCGGACACGACGGCGGGGCCGAGACCCGCCGCGTCCTCGGCGACGTCGTGCTCGAGCAGGCGTACGCGGGGGAGCGGCTCGCCGGGCAGACCGTCACGGTCGCCGGGCAGCGGGTGCACTCGCGGGGTTACGAATACCGGCCCGACGGCGAGCTCGCCGGCATCGACGACGACGCCACCGGTCCCGTGCGGTACCAGCTCGACGCCGCCGGCCGGGTCACCGCGGTCACCGGCCCGAACCGCGCCGAGCAGTACCGCTACGACGGCGCGGGCAACATCACCGGCACGGCCCGGGAACGGCGGTTCTACACCGGCACCCGGCTGACCGCGTCGGACACCGCGGCCTACGAGTATGACCCGCAGGGCAGGCTGGTCGCCCGCCGGGACGCCGCGGGCGCCGTCTGGCACTACACGTGGAACGCCCTCGGCAGGCTCACCGGCGTCGTCACCCCGGACGGCAGCCACTGGCGCTACCGCTACGACCCGCTGGGCCGGCGCACGGCCAAGCAGCGGATCGTCCCGGGCGGCCCGGGCGGTGCCCCGGTGGTGGCCGAGCAGGTGCTGTTCACCTGGGACGGCACCACCCTCGTCGAGGAGCAGGCCGGGCCGCGGACCACCACCTGGGAGTACCACCCGGACGACGGGAAACCGCTGGCGCAGCTGGCCGCCGGCCGGCTGGCCACGGTCGTCACCGACCAGGTGGGCGCACCGGTCGAGCTCGTCGACGAGGCCGGCGCGCTGCTGTGGCGCGGGCAGGCCGACCTGTGGGGCGCGCCGCTGACCCCGGCGGACCCGGGCGGCACGCCGCTGCGGTTCCCCGGCCAGTACCGCGACGCCGAGACCGGGCTGCACTACAACGTCTACCGCTACTACGACCCGGCGACCGGGCGGTACCTCAGCCCGGACCCGCTGGGCCTCGAACCGGCGCCGAACCCGGTCGCGTACGTGCCCAACCCGCTCGTCGCGGCCGACCCGCTCGGCCTGGCGCCGACCGTGTCGCCGTGCGGGAAGGTCAGCGACAACCGGGCCCCGAAGCGCAAGCGCTCCGAGGACGACTCGGCCAACGCGTCCGGCTCGGGCTCGAACAAGAAGCCGAACACCGGCAAGAACTACAAGCCGGGCGACGTGGTCAACGACAAGCTCGAGCACCCGTCGATCCAGAAGTACAACGACTTCCCGAAGGGCCAGGGGAAGGGCTACAAGGACGACGGCGGCCTCAACAAGAACCAGCGCTCCGAAGAGGTCGGCGAGGCGGGTGCGCACGAGTACCTGAAGAAGACGACCGGCAAGGACGACCTGGACATGGTCAAGCCGACGAAGGACAACCCGCTGCCGGCCGGCCAGTACAAGACCGAGGCGGGGAAGCCGTGGCCGAACGCGGTGACCTTCAAGGGCAACAACGTCGTCGACGGCGCCTACTGGGACGGGCAGACCCTGCACGTGGTCGAGGCGAAGGGCAACGGCTCGACCCTCACCGAGGGGCTGCGCGCCCGCCGGGAGAAGTTCGACCCGGCGACCGGGCTCCGGTACGACCCGTCGAAGCCCCGGCCCGACGTCGGCCTGGACCAGGGGACCAAGCCGTACCTGAAGGACGTCGCCGCCAACATGTGGCGGACCAAGCCGGAGGCCAAGGGGTTCGACGGCCGGGTCGAGGTGGGCGAGTCGATCTGGAAGGCCCTCGACGAGGGCAAGCCGCCGGTCAAGTACGTCACGGTCAACACCAAGGCCAACGCGGACGGCACCGCGGTCGTCTCGCTGCCGGGGAGGTAGGGCATGGGTTACGCGCTGGTCTTCCGGGCGATGTCGGTCGCCGGGTTCCGGGAGCGGGTGGCCGCCGACCCGGTGGTCGCGGCGTTCCGCGACGCCGGCGGGGGCGAGCCGACGCAGGAGGTCGCGGAGGCGGTCGTGCGCACGGCGCTGGCGATGGGCACCGAGGTCGGCGCGACCGGGCACGCGGTGGCGGGCGGCGAGGCGTTCCGCGAGGAGCTGTTCGGGGGTGTCCTCGCCGGGCTGCTCGGCGCGGACCTGGCCGACCACCTGCTCGCGCGCGGCCTCGAAGGCATCGTCTGGAACGACTACCCGATGGTCGGCTGGGTGCTCGCCGCCGAACTCCGCGAGGGGCTCGCCCGTGCCGGTGACGACCTGCCCGAAGACCTCGACGAGGACGACGCCGAAGTGGTCGAGGACGTGCTCGCCGCGTTGCGCGCGGCGGCCGGAACGGGCCAGGACGTCGTGACGGTGTACGGCTGACGTCCCGTTCGGGGACTCGACAGCGGGTGTCCCGGGGGACGACACTGGGCCGATGACCGGCCTGATCACCGGTAGCCGTGTCCGGCTGCGGCCCGCCGCCGCCCCGGACGCCGCCCGGTTCGAGGAGATCCTGTCGCATCCCGAAGTCGCCCGCTGGTGGGCCGACGCCGAGGAGCCGGTGGCCGCCCAGGTGTCCTACCTCCTGGACCCCGACGAGGGCACCACGACCTACGCCATCGAGCACGACGACGTCGTCGTCGGCATCGAGCTCGCGTTCGAGGAGGCCGATCCCCAGTACCGGCACGCCGGGATCGACATCGCGGTGCACCCGGACTGGCAGGGCCGCGGCCTCGGCACCGACGCCATCCGCGCGCTGGCCGAGCACCTGTTCACGGTGCGCGGGCACCACCGGCTGGTGATCGACCCCGCGGCGGACAACGAGTCCGCGATCAAGCTCTACCGGTCGCTCGGCTTCCGGCCGGTCGGCACGATGCGCTCCTACGAGCGCGGGCCGGACGGCAGCTGGCACGACGGGCTGCTGATGGACCTCCTCGCCGAGGACCTGGTCCCCGCGGCGGTGCTGAGTGGATCGTGAAGCCGAGCTCGTGACCACGCCCGGTGCGGCGCGGCAGCTGCGGAGGGTCGCCGTGGCGAGCGCGGTCGGCACCACGATCGAGTGGTACGACTACTTCATCTACAGCACGGCCACGGCCCTCGTCTTCGGCAAGCTGTTCTTCACGACGCTCTCGCCCGCGTCGGGCACGCTGGCCGCGTTCGCCACGCTCGGCGTGGGGTTCCTGGCCCGCCCGGTCGGCGGCATCCTCTGGGGTCACTTCGGCGACCGCGTCGGCCGCAAGGCGATGCTGGTGCTGTCCCTGCTCCTGATGGGCGTGGCCACGGTCGGCGTCGGCCTGCTCCCGACGTACTCCGCGATCGGCGTCTGGGCGCCGGTTCTGCTCCTGGTCCTGCGGTTGCTGCAGGGCCTGAGCGCGGGCGGCGAGTGGGGCGGCGCGGCGCTGATGGCGGTCGAGCACGCCCCCGAGGACCGCCGCGGCCGGTACGGCGCGTTTTCGCAGATCGGCGTCCCGGCCGGGCTGATCCTGGCGCAGGTGATGTTCTTCGTCCTCGGCCGCGCCCTGACCGACGCGCAGTTCGCCTCGTGGGGCTGGCGGGTGCCGTTCCTGGCGAGCATCGTGCTGGTCGGCGTCGGCCTGGTGATCCGGCTGCGGATCGAGGAGACGCCGGTGTTCGCGCGGCTGCGGGAGTCCGAGGCGCGCAGCAGCCGGCCGATGGTCGACGTCCTGCGCGAGCGGCCGCGGGCGCTGCTGGTGGCGTCGGGCAGCTTCATCGCGAACACCGCGATCGGGTACATCTTCCTGGCGTACCTGCTGTCCTACGGCACATCCGTGCTGAAGATCAACCGCACGACGCTGCTGGTGGTGGTCATCATCGGCAGCGTGACGTGGCTGGCGAGCATCCTCGCCGCGGCGGCGTGGTCGGACCACGCCGGCCGCAAGCCGGTGTACCTGGCCGGATCGGTGCTGCTGGTGGTCTGGCCGCTCCCGTTCTTCCTGCTGGTGGACACCCGCCAGACGCTGTGGCTGATCGTGGCGGTGGTGGTGCTGAACCTCGGCCTCGGCGCGACGTACGGACCGCAGTCGGCGTTGTTCGCGGAGCTGTTCGAACCGCGCTACCGCTACAGCGGAGCGTCGTTCTCGTACGCGGTGGGCGCGGTCCTGGGCGGCGGGTTTGCGCCCCTGATCGCAACGGCACTGCAGACGGCCACGGGGACTTCCCTTTCGGTGTCGCTGTATCTGGTCGCGGTGGCGTTGCTGAGCCTGGTCGCGGTGCTCTTCATCCCGAGGAATTAGAGCCGGTCGAGGCGGATCGCCGCCGCCATGCGTTCGTAGCCCGCATCGCCGGGGTGGAGGTGATCACCCGAGTCGTACGCCGGCAGCATCCGCAGCGGGTCGGCCGGGTCGCGGACCGCCGCGTCGAAGTCGATCACGCTGTCGAACACCCCGCTCGTGCGGATGAACGTGTTGACCGCCTGCCGGGTGGCCTCCAGCGTCTCGTCGTAGACCCGCCAGCCCTTGAACGGCGTGAGCGTGCCGCCGAGGACGCGGATGCCGCGGGCGTGCGCCTGCGCCACCAGCTGGCGGTAGGCCGACGTGATCGCGGCCGGGTCGGTCTGGTGCGGCGTCTGCTGGATGTCGTTGATGCCCTCCAGCACGATCAGCGTCCGCACCCCGCCCACGCCCAGCACGTCGCGGTCGAACCGGGACAGCGCGTTCTGGCCGGCGCCGGACCCCGGCACGTCGAGGAGCAGCCGGTTGGCGCTGATCCCCGCGTTGAGCACGCCGAACCGGCCGTGCAGCCGGTCCGCCAGGTAGTCCGGCCAGCGGTGGTTGGCGCCGGCGACCGAGCCGACGCCGTCGGTGATCGAGTCGCCGAGCGTCACGATCGAGGCGTCGGCGTCGCCCTGGACGTCGACGCCGGAAACGTAGTGCCACACCGACGTCTGCTCGGTGTACGGGGCGCCGGACTCGCTGGCGGCGAAGTCGCCGGCGCGCGTGAAGTACGACGTCTGCGACGCGGCCGGGTGGTAGGTGACCGGGCCGGACTTCGCCGGCACGTACGTCGTGACGAGCAGGTTGGTGTCGGCGGGCACCCGCAGGTTCACCGGGTCGCTCAGCGCCTCGGCGCCGGCCGGCACGACGACGCTCGGCGCGCCGCCGAACGTCAGCGACCGCAGCGTGCCCGCCACGGCGTCCGGGCCGGTGCCCTGGACCGCGACGGTGACGTGCCCGAAGGTCAGGGGCGTCGCCCCGAAAGCGTTCGACAGGTGGATCCGGGCCCGTTTGCCGCCGGCGCTGGTGTGCACGACGTTGCGGATCGAGTAGCCCGGGTAGCCGTCCGGGGTGTTCGCCACGGCGGACGCGGGTGCCGCGGCCCAGGTGCCGACCCAGCCGCCGACGGCGTGCTGGGCGACCACCGGGACAGCGCTTTCAGGATTCGCGTCGCCGGACGTCGTGAGGATGCCGAGGCCCGCCAGGACAGCCGCGCTCACGGCCAGGAAGCGTCGCATGCCACCACGTTCTCTCGTGGCACGCGCAGCAGCGACCGCTGATCAGGTGACGAGGGGGACAAGATCCGGGACAGGGGCCGGGGCGGGCCCGTCCGGGATTCTGGGGATGCCGGACGGGCCCGCGCGAGGTGGCCGTTGCCGCGACGGCCGCTCGCCGGGGTACCCGGTCCCGATCGGGCGGAGGCTGGCCCGGATCGTTGCATCGTGGCGACCCCGGAGGGCGTGTGCGAGACGCCCTCACCCAGAGCACGGCCGCCGGCCCGGGCCGGTTCAGCCCTCCCGCAGGTTTCTCGGGCCGGCGACGCCCGAACGCCGTGAAGGGCACCCTCACGGACGAGGGTGCCCTTCACGGTCTTCGAGCGGGAGGCTCAAGCAGCGGCGGCTCAGGCAACGGCAGGAAACGTGCCCAGGGCGCGGTACCCCGCATCGGTCAGTTCGGCGGGCGCCCACTGACCGCGGGCGACGGGCCGGGTGGCTCGGACCAGCCCGGCGCGGGCGAGGTCGTGGGCGGTGCTCTGGTCGCAGCACGGCAGCCCGTCCACGCGGAGGTCGGGTTCACAGCTGCAGCGGAGCTCGGCGCGCCCGTCGGCGATCGCCTTGAGCATGGCGATCGCACGGCGGCTCAGCGCGTTCGGGTCGGTGGACATCGGTCTGGCCTTTCGGTGCGGCTCGGTTCGGCGGCGAGGGCTGCAGCTCGTCACCTAGGGACACGCGGCGAACACGAGCACGGTTCACCACGATCGGTCCACTTGGCCCCTTGACACGGCGGAGACCACCAAGCAGGCTCATTCATCGGATGAATCAGTTCCGACAACGACAGATGTGCGTCTTGAGGGCGAACTCTGTCGAAATTCCGCCGTAGTCATCCGATCCCTGGAGGCTCAGTGTCGACCTTCCCCCGCCGTCAAGCCCTCGGCATCGCGCTGGGAGGTGCCGTCGCGCTCGGCGTGGCCGGCCGCACCCCGGCCGGCGCCGCCATCCCCGTCGACGCCGCTCCCGACAGCCCGGAGACCCCGATCGTCCCGCCCCCGCCGCCGGTCCCGGTCGCCCTCGACGCCTGGTTTTCGAACGACGGCATCGACAGCGCGTCGGCCACCGGAGGTGACTTCGACGGGTCCGGCTACACCTTCCCCGCCGAACACCTGCCCGCCGGGCCGGTGACCGCGGGCGGCGTCCCGTTCCGGCTCGGCTCCGCGGCCGCCGGGGCCAAGAACAACATCGCCGCCACCGGGCAGCGGATCGACCTGCCGAAGGGCCGCTACTTCGTCGCCTACTTCCTGGTCGCCGCCAGCTACGGCGCCACCGGCGGCCCGGCGACCGTGCACTACGCCGACGGCACCACGAGCACCGGCTCCCTGTCCGGCCCGGACTGGTACACCGGCAACGGCGCCCTCGTCTCGCCGTTCCGCTACGCACCCGGCGGGGTCGTCGACAACAACCCGGTTTCCCTGGCCACCGGCCAGGTCTGGGTCGACCCCGCGCGCGAAGCCGTCGCGCTGACCCTGCCCACGACGGCCACGCCCGCGCCGAACGTCTCCAGCCTGCACGTCTTCGCGCTCACCCTGCAGCCGGTGGCGGTGGGCCGCTCGGCCCTGATCCTCGACGGACGCTCGACGGCCAACCTCCTGACCGACGGCGGCCCGCAGGCCGCCGAGGCGACCGTCGTCAACGCGGGAACGGTGTGGCTCGGCGCGCGCGACCGGGTCACCGTCACCGTCGACGTCCCCGGCGGGCGGACCACCGTGCCGGCGACCATCCGCGCCCTGGCGCCGGGGGAGCAGGCGAGCGTGCGGCTCGGGCTCGCGCCGAACGCGTCCGTGCCGCCCGGAACCACAACGAACGGCCAGATCCGCGTCACCGCCGGGCGCGGGACCCTCGCCGCCCAGCAGGTCCCGATCACCCTCGGCGTCCCGGACTTCCGGCCCACCGATGCGTCGCTGTCGACGCACCGCGCGCCGTACTGGTTCAACGACAGCAAGTTCGGCATCTTCATCCACTGGGGCGTGTACGCCGTCCCGGCGTGGGCGCCGGTCGGGCAGCAGTACGCGGAGTGGTACTGGCAGAACCAGCAGGACCCGAACGGCGCGACGTACGCCTACCACGCCAAGACCTACGGCGAGAACTTCGCCTACGACGACTTCATCCCGATGTTCACCGCGAAGAGGTTCGACCCGCGCACCTGGCTGAACCTGATCGCCGACGCGGGTGCCGAGTACTACGTGCTGACGTCGAAGCACCACGACGGCTTCGCGTTGTGGGACACCAAGGTCAGCGACCGCAACTCCGTCAAGCTCGGCCCTCGCCGGAACATCATCGCCGAGCTGTTCGCCGCGTCGCGGAAGTACACGCCCCAGCTGCGCAACGGCCTGTACTTCTCGCTGCCCGAGTGGTTCAACCCGGACAACCCGTGGATGGGTCACGCGCCGCGCAACCCCTACACCGGCGCGCCGCTGCCCTACACCGGCTACACCGCCGGGAAGGACTTCGTCCGCGACTACCAGGCGCCGCAGGTGCTCGAGCTGATCTCGGAGTTCGATCCCGACGTCCTGTGGTTCGACATCGGCGGCGTCAACGACAGCCGCGCCGTGCTCACGGAGTACTTCAACCGCGCGAAGAACCGCAAGCGGCCCAAGGACGTCACCTACAACGACCGCGGCGGCATCCCGGACCACGACTTCACCACGCCGGAGTACACGACCTACCCCAACACCGTGGTGGCGAAGTGGGAGGCGAGCCGCGGCCTCGACCCCTTCTCCTACGGCTACAACCGCGCGACCCCCGACAACCGGTACATGACGGCGGCGGAGGTCGTCCGGACGCTCGTCGACATCGTCTCGAAGAACGGCAACTTCCTGCTCGACATCGGCCCGGACTTCGACGGCACCATCCCGGACGTCATGCAGCGGCACCTGCGGGACGCGGGCGCGTGGCTCAAGGTCAACGGCGAGGCGATCTACGGCACGACGTACTGGTCGCGGATGGCCCAGCTCGGCGACCTGCGGTTCACGGTCAAGCAGAACGAGGCGTTCTACGTGCACTCCCTGGCCGCGCCGGGCAGCAGGCTGGTGGTCGACGCGCCGGTGCCGATCCGCACGGGTGACCGGGTGACCCTGCTCGGGTACCGCGGCAACCTGCACTGGACGGTGGAGAACGGCGCGCTGGTCATCGACGTCCCGGCCGCGGCCCGGCAGGCGGGCCGCTACGCCTGGGTCTTCAAGGTCGCCTGGAGTTGAGCGGACGGCGGACGGTCAGCGAACGCAGTTCTCGCGGCACCGGCCCGGAATGCACCACGCCCAGCCGCCGGGTGGCCCGCGTCATGGCCACGTAGAGGTCGTTGGGCCCGTGCGGGCCGGCCGCGAGGACGGCGGCGGGGTCGGCGATCACGACCGCGTCGAACTCCAGGCCCTTCGCCTCGGCCGGGGTCAGCAGCACGACCTCGGCCGTCAGGTCCGGCGGCACCGGGAGCGCCGGCGCGCCTGCCGCCGGCGCGATGATCGCCAGCCGCCCCCCGGTGTGCGCGTCGGCGAGTTCGGCGAGCGTGCCGGGCACGTCCGCGGTGGGGAGGCGCCACGGTGCCTCCCCGCCGGCCCGCACCGACCGCGGCGGCCGCAGCGCCGGGTAGTGCGTGGCAAGCAGCTCCGCGGCGACCGCCATGATCTCCGCCGGGGTGCGGTAGTTGACGGTCAGCTGCGCGAGCCGGTGCGGCCGCGGCACCCGGTCCCACGACACCGCACCCGCCGCGCTCCCGGTCTGCGCCAGGTCGCCCACGATGGTCATCGACCGGGAGGGACAGCGGCGCACCAGCATCCGCCAGGCCATCTCGGACAGCTCCTGCGCCTCGTCGACCACGACGTGCCCGAACACCGGCACGCTCTCGCCGACCAGCGCGGCGACCTCGTCCAGCAGCGGGATGTCCGCCGCGCTCCACGGTCCCTCGACCACCTCCGCCGGGGTCAGGGCCGGCCACAGCTCGTCGAGCACGGCCCGGATGCCGGCGTCGCCGAGCAGCGCCGTCCGCAACGCTGCCCGGTCCACCTCGTCCAGCAGGACCCGGGGGCCGTCGTCGTCCTCCGAGCCGAGCACCACGCCGGCGGCCCCCAGCGCCCGCAGTTCGGCCTCACCGAGCCGGCCGTCGGCGCTGCCGCCGTCGAGCGCCGCACCGCTCTCGGTGAACACGACCGCTTCCAGCCGTTCGGTCAGCTCCCTGGTCAGGGCGTCCACGACCGCCCGGTGGAACACCAGCCGGGCCTGGTTGTGCGGCAACCCGGTCTCCCGGGCCTCCCGCGCGGCCCCGCGGACCGCCGCCGGGTCCAGCCGCACCGCCTGCTTCTCGAACTCGACGTCCACCGGCTCCCCGGGCACCCGGACCGTGGCCCGCACCCGCTCGGCCAACCGGGCCGCCATGTCCGCCCGGCCCTTGCGGACGGTCTCCGCAGCCGGATCCACCCGGGTGACGGCCACGCCGGGCAGGAGATCGGGCACGGTCGTCATCACCACCCGGTCTTCGCCGAGCCCGGGCAGCACCTGGCCGATGTAGTCGAGGAACACCCGGCTCGGACCGATGACGAGCACCCCGCGGGACCGCAGGTGCTCCTGCGTGTACAGCAGGTAGGCGACCCGGTGCAGGGCGACGGCCGTTTTGCCGGTGCCCGGCCCGCCCTGCACGACGAGCACACCCTGGGCGTCGTCCCGGATGATCCGGTCCTGCTCGGCCTGCAGGGTCGTGACGACGTCCCGCATGCGCCCGGTCCGCTCGGCCGTCACGGCGGCGAGCAGCGCGGCCTCGCCGACCAGCCCGGCGGTCGGTGCGCCCCCAGCGGACGGGTCGAGCAGCTCGTCGTCCAGTGCGACGACGGTCCGGCCGCGCGTGGTGATCCGACGGCGGCGCACGACCTCACCCGGCTCGGCGGCGGTCGCGGTGTAGAAGGGGCGGGCAACCGGCGCGCGCCAGTCGGCCAACAGCGGCTCGTCGCCGTCGAACAGCCCGATCCGTCCGATGTAGACCTGCCGGCCGTCGGCCAGGTCCAGCCGGCCGAAGCACAGCCCGTCTTCGACCGCCAGCCGGGCCACTTCCGCCCGCCACACGTCCGGCGCGTGGCCGCGGGCGAGCGCGGCGGCCGCCTCCGCCCGCGCCGCGTCGAGGTGGGCGTAGAGAACGTTCAGGTGGTCCTGCTCTGCGGCGAGTTCATGCACGCCGACGAGCGTGCGCGCGATTTCGCGAAAAGTGCAGTCTTGTTCTTCTTGACAGCGTCAGCCGCCGGTCAGAGATCGGCGTTCTTGCCGATGTAGAGCTCCGCGAACGCCGCCGCGGCCGCGGGCGAACCCAGCAACCGGCGCATCCGGGCCTCCGCGATGCGCGCCTGGAACGGGTTCTCGCCCGCGGCCGCGGTGTGGTGGAAGATGTCCGACAGCCACTGGGAGAACTCCTGGTACTGCCACACCAGCGGCAGGCACGCGTCGGAGTAGCCGGCCAGCGGCGCCGGGTCGCCCGCGTAGTGCGCCGCCAGCGCGTCGGTCAGCAGGAAGGCGTCGTGCAGGGCGAGGTTCATGCCCTTCGCCGCGATCGGCGCGACCAGGTGCGCCGACTCGCCCGCGAGGTGCAGCCGGCCGTGCGACATCGGCTCCACGACGTAGTTGTGCATGTCGAGGATCCGCTTTTCGAACAGCTTCCCTTCGATGATCGGGCCGTCCGGCACCGCCAGCCGCGCGTGCAGCTCCTGCCAGACGCGCTCGTCCGGCCAGTCGGCTTCCGTCTCGCCCGGCGCGGTCTGCAGGTAGAAGCGCGTCACGGCCGGCGTGCGCGCCATGTGCGCGGCGAACCCCCGCGGGTGGATGCCGAACAGCACGCCGTCGGCGGACGGCGGCGCCTCCGCGAGCAGGGCCAGCCAGCCGATTCCGTAGTCGTGATGGGCTCGGATCGTGGATTCCGGCGGGAAACACCGCTGGGAGACGCCGCGGGCGCCGTCGCAGCCGGCGATGAAGTCGCAGTCGATCCGGTGCGCGCCCCCGGCGGTCCGGAACGTCACGGCGGGGGAGTCCGAAGCCAGGTCGTGCAATTCCACGTCCGACACCTCGAACACCGCTTCGCCGCCGGCGTCGGTGTACTGCGCGACCAGATCGGTCACCAGGAGTTGTTGCGGGTACACGAAATGCCGCTGCCCGGTGACGTCGCCGTAGCGGAAGACGTGCCGCCGCCCGGCGAACCGGAACTCGAACTTCTCGTGCCGCGGCGCCTTCGCGACGAGCTGCTCGCCGAGGCCGCGCTGTTCGAGCCCGCGGACCGCCCACTCCTCGATGAAGCCGGCCCGCGGCCGCTGTTCGATGAACGCCCGGCTCTGTTCCTCCAGCAGCACGCAGCCGATCCCCGCGCGCCGCAGGAGGTTCGCCACCGTCAACCCGGCGGGGCCCGCCCCCACCACGACCACTGCCGTGCGCGTCGCCACCATGCGCCCGAGGGTAGCGCGAACCGGGCAAACCGTTCAGTAGAACTGACGCAGCTTCGGCCACGCGGTCGACCACGGCTCGGTCAGGGTGCACAGGGAGAGCACGGTGCCGTTTTCGTCGTTGTCGACGCCGTCGGCCGTGCGGTTCTTGGCCACCACGCGGCAGCCCGTGATCAGCCGCGACGCGGGTGAGCCGCGCTCGAAGCCCCCGACGAGCAGCACCGGGCCGACCAGCCGGTCCGGCGGCGGTCCCCAGTCGGCGTAGGACATGTGCGGCGAGTACGGCCGGGGCAGCCCGCGCGCGGGCCCGTAGTGCTCCAGCGCGCCCGCTTCCCCGTAGTTCCCGGCGACGATCACCGCGGTGTCCCGCTCGGTGGCCGGGATCCGGGCCCACGCGTCCGCGACGGTGCCGGTGAGCTGGGGCCAGCCGATCTGCTCGCCCGGTTCCTTGTTCATCGCCAGCAGGACGCCGTTCAGCGCCGAGGGCGGTACCACCGGGAGTCCGATGAGGACGGACACGGCGACGCACACCGCGGCCGCCGCGCCGGTGAGCACCCGCCGCGTCACCCGGCCCCGGCTCAGCCACCGCAGCACCGGCTCCGCCCCCAGCGCCACGAGCGGCAGCAGCAACGGCACCGAGTAGTACGGCTTCCCGCCCAGCACGAGCAGTTCCGCGCAGACGACCGGGTAGGCGATCGCCAGGGCGCGGGCCCAGCGCAGACCGGGTTCGCGCCACGGCCGCAGGAGCCCGGCGATCCACACCGGGACCAGCACGGGGGAGAGGTAGACCAGCTGCATCGGCACGAACAGGACGCGGTTCTCCGCGCCGTCGTCCTCGCTGATCCCGCCGGCGACGGTGAGCATCGGGAAGCCGTGCGACGCCTGCCAGACCACGACCGGCGCGGCCAGCACGACGGCGATCCCGGCGCCGGCCGCGAGCCACCAGGTCCGGAACACGCGGCGCGGCCCGGCGACGAGCACGCCGAGGCCGAGCCCGGACAGCAGGAGCAGGACCAGCCACTTGTTCGCCAGGCCGAGCCCGGCCGCGGCACCGACCGCGAGCCACCACCGGCCGTCGCCGGTCCGCAGCAACCGCAGGCCGAAGAGCGTGATCAGCGACCACAGCAGCACGTCCGCGGAGTTGGTGGCCAGCATGTGCGCCACGACCAGGACGTACGCCGACAGCGCCGTCGCGACCGCGGTGCCCAGCTGGACGCCGCGGCCGCCGCCGAACTCGCGGGCGATCAGCGCGACGACCACGACCGTCGCCATGCCCAGCAGGGTCGCGACCACGCGCAGGCCACTCGGTGTTTCGCCGAACAGCGCTGTCGACGCGCGGGCGAGCCACGGCGTGATCGGCGGGTTGTCGACGTAGCCCCAGTCCGGCCGGTGGCCCGCCGCGACGAAGTACAGCTCGTCGCGGTGGAAACCGTAACGGCCGGACAGCGCGGTCAGGATCACCGCCTGCGCGGCGACGACAATCCCTACCGGCAACGCGGCGAACCGCGGTAGTTCCCGACCGTCCCCCATGGCAGTCTCCCCTCAGCGTGGCCGGATCGTACGCCGGTGATCATGCTTCCGGGAGCGCTCCGACGTATTCGGCGCCCGCGTCCGCGACCAGCTCGGCGACGGTCTGCGCACGGCGGATCGGCGTGAACTCCACCTCGCCGCGGCCCGACACGGTGAACCCGTGCACGGCCGGGCGCGGCAGCGTGTTGTACGCGTAGTGCGCGCCGAAGTAGTACGCGCCGGTGTCGTGGGCGACGACGAGGTCGCCCGGTTCCAGCAGCGGCAGCGGCCGTTCCCGCGCGAGGAGGTCGCCGGCGAAGCAGAGCGGCCCGGCGATGTCCTGTGGCACGGCGGGTCCGGTCTTCGGCGTGCCCGACGCGTCGAGCGCGCTGATCCGCAGCGGCCAGTGCTCCGGCTGGAGCACCGTGCGGGCCGCGACCTGGGCGCCCGCGTGCGTCACGGCGATGTGCCTGCCGCCCGCCACCTTCGTGTATTCGACGGTGCTGACGAGGAAACCGCTCTTCGCCAGCAGGGACCGGCCGAACTCGGTGACGTAGGAGTACCGGCCGTCGGCGAGCGCCGGGACCCGCGCGAGCAGGGTCGCGACGTAGTCGCCGTAGGTCGGGCCCGGGTCGTCGGAGGCGAAGTTGACCGGCAGCCCGCCGCCGAGGTCGATGCTGGTCACCTGCCGGTACCCGGCTTCGGCGTTGATCTCCTCGGCGAGCGCGTGCGCCGCGGCGACGCCTTCGGCCATCAGGCCGGGCGGGCAGCCCTGCGAGCCGACGTGGACGTGCAGGCGGGTCAGCCACGGCCGGTGCGCGAAGGCCTCGAGCAGCAGCCCCCGGTTCCCGTGGTCCCGCACCGGGATGCCGAACTTCGACGCCGCCGTGGCGGTGCTCGTGTCGCCGATCCGGCCCGCCCCGACCTGCGGGTTGATCCGCACACCCAGCACCGAACGCGGCGGCGTCGCGCCGACCAGCCGGTCGAGCCGGGCCAGCTCCTGGAAGTTGTCGGCGTTGACCGCGGTGCCCTCGGCCAGCGCGTGCGCGAGTTCGGCGGGGGTCTTCGCGGGGGAGTCGAGCACCAGCCGCGGGCCGCGGAGCCCGGCGGCCTCGGCGACCGCCGTCTCGCCGGGGCTCGCGACCTCGGCGTCGACCCCGAGGTCGCCGAGGAACCGCAGGAGCGGGGCCAGGCCGCACGCCTTGACGGCGACCGTGTGCTGGACGCGCCCGAGCGGGGCGAACGCCTCGGTGAGCTCTTCGACGGCCGTGCGGAGCCCGGCGAGGTCGACGAACCCGGCCATCGGATCGACGAGCCGCCGCTCGGCCGCGGCGGCGAGGGCGAGCAGCCTGCGGTCGGTGCGGGTCAGGGGAGCGCTGGTCGTGGTCATGGTCCCAGGACAGCAGCGCGCGGGGCGGCCGGTCCAAGACTTCGTCCCGATGAAATCATAGGACCGCCCTATAATGCCTGGATGGATCTTCGCCGCTGGCACTACTTCGCCGTGCTCGCCGAAGAAATGCACTTCACGAAGGCTGCCGCCCGGCTGTTCGTGTCGCAACCGTCGCTGAGCCAGCAGATCCGCGCGTTCGAAGCCGAACTCGGGGTCGCGCTCCTCGACCGGTCGGGCCCGCGCTTCGCGCTGACGGAGGCGGGGCGCGTCGCCGCCGGGGAGGCGCGGGAGCTGCTCGACCGCCTGGACCGGGCGCGGGGCGTGATCGCCGCGGCCGGCCGCGGCGACGCCGGACGGCTGCGGATCGCCTACACCCGGTCGGCGCCCGGCCCGCGGGCCGGTGACCTGGTCGCGGCGTACCGCTCGCGGTACCCGGACGTCGAACTCGCCCTGGAGACGGGCTGGACCAGCTTGAACCTGGCCCGGCTCGCGGCGGGCGAGATCGACGTCGGGTTCGTGCGGCCGCCGGTGACGGCCCCGGGCGTGGAGGTCGCCGTGGTGGGGTCGGAGGAGGTGCTGATCGCGCTGCCGTCGGATCACGCGCTCGCCCGCCGCCGCGGCCGGGTGCGGCGGGCCTGGATCGCCGGCGAACCGGTGGTGTTCTGGCCCCGGGAGAACGGCCCGGGCCAGTACGACGCGATCAGCGGCCAGGTGTGGCCGGGCGGGGTACCGCCGATCGTGCGCGAAGAACCCGAGGACGAGCAGCTGATGCGCGCGGTAGCGGAGGGCGCGGGCCTCGCGGCGGTCCCGGAGCACCGGGCCCGCGCCCTCCGCCGCCGCGGCGTGGTGCTGCGGCGGCTGGAGGAGCCGGTCCCGCGGATCGACCTGGGCCTGGCCTGGCGCGCCGCGGCGGTGTCGCCGGTGGTGAAGGCGTTCGTGGAGCTCGCCTCGGCCGGAAGGCCGTGAGCGGGCTTCGGTTCAGCGGCGTCAGGCTCCGGAACTTGCGGGAAGGGCCGGTGAGGACGCCACCCGTTCCGGTGCCTCGCCGCCCGCCCGATGCGGCGTCCGGCGGACCCGACCGGGCCGATCACCTTCGGCGTCCAGTCGATCACCCCTGGCGGGACCATTCGCGGGGCGTAAGCTCGCGGGCATCCGGAGTCGAAGGGGATTTCCCATGCCAGGGCACGAAATCACCGACCGCATCGCCGACCTGATCGACGAAGAACACCGGCTGCGCACGGCTGCGCTGCACCACGGCGGCCTCACCCCGGACGAGCGCGCCCGGCTCAAGGAGCTCGAACGCCGGCTGGACGCGGCCGTCGAGCTGCTGCACCGCCGCCAGGCCCTGTCCGTCTTCGACGACGACTGAACGCGGGAAGGCCACCTCGACGGACTCCGAGTCCTCGAGGTGGCCTTCCGAACTCGCGCCAGGAGTGCCGCAGCAGGGCGCCGAGCCTTCCCGGAGGTCCAGCACCGCGACCTTCGCCCGGGTCGCGACTGTTCCGCTCATGCGCGGCCGTCCGCGCCGGCTTCGGCGGGCTAAACGTTGCCGAGCGCGGCCCGGACCGCCGCCACCACGTCCGGGTGGCCGAGGGGCAGCGGCGGCGGCACGCGGTCCTCGGGCCCCTCGCTGCTCGAGGCGATCACCCGCACGTCCGTGCCCGCCTCGCGCAGCTTGCCGACGACGTCGTCGTGCTCGGCCAGCCAGGCGTCGTTGGCCTTCGCCGCGTCGCCGGACCCGAGGAAGGCGTCCGACGCCGGGTCGACCAGGAGCAGGTGGGTGGCCGCGCCCGGGTGGCGTTCGACGAGCTGGAGGGCTTCCGCCGCGAACGGCCCGCTCGCCACGACGGCGATCTCCGGGTCACCGGGGCCCTGGTCGCCGAGGAGGTCGTCGGCCTCGGTGAGGGCACCGCCGGCGGGGACCCGGCACCAGAAGACGCCGCGCTGCCCGGCGAGATCCCGCCAGGTCGCGGGCAGCTCGTCGTGCTTCGCGGCGCCCGCGGGGTCGAGGACGATCACCTTGGCGCCGGACGGATCGCCGGCGGTCACCACGGACGGGCCTTCGGAACGGACGGGTTCGGGTTCGGCGGGCATGCGGTCTTCCTTTCAGCGGCGGGGGAGTTCCGGGGTGTCCGTGTCGAGCGGCACGGCGCCGGAGCGGACGAGTCCCAATTGGACGGTCTGGCGGCCGGTCAGCTTCTCGAGGGCCCAGTCGGCGGCCGTGCGCACCCGGTTCCCCGGCATCGCCATGAGGTGGTAGCCCCGCGTCACGGCCTTCGCCGGCAGCCCGGACAGCGGGATGTGCAGGGGGTTCGCCGCGGCGGCGCCGGCGCCCAGGTCGACGACGAAGCCGAGGTCGTGGTGCCGGTAGGTGCCGGGGCGGCCGTGCCCCAGCGACGCCGCGACGTTGCGCCCGGCGAGCTTGCCCTGCCGCTCGGCGTGCTGGGCGGTCATCGCGGTGTACTGGCCGGGGCGGGTCAGGTCGGGCACCGCGGCGGCGTCGCCGCAGGCGAAGACGTCGTCGCGGCCCGGCACGTTCAGCTGCTCGGTGACCACGAGCCTGCCCTTCGCCGTCTCCAGGCCGAGCTCGGCCACCAGCGGGTCCGGCCGCACGCCGACGCACCACACGAGCGTGCGGGTCGGCACCGGTTCGCCGTTCGTCAGCGTGACGCCCTTGTCGTCGGCCTGGTCCACGGACGTCTTCATCAGCACTTCGATCCCGCGCGAGCGCAGCACCGCGTCGGCGGTCCTGGCGAGCCGCTTGTCGAGCTCGGGCAGCACCCGCTCGGCGACGTCGAGCAGCAGCCAGCGGATCTTCTGCCCGGCGAGCTCGGGGTGGCGCGCGGCCAGCGCCTCGGTGAACGCGGGGCCCTGCGCGGCCACCTCGGTGCCGGTGTAGCCGGCACCGACGACCACGAACGTGCAGCGCGCTTCGCGTTCGGCGGGGTCTTCGGCCATCGCGGCCAGTTCGATCTGCCGGGTGATGTGGTCACGCAGGTAGAGCGCTTCCGGCACGCCCCGGAACCCGTGCGCGTACTCCGGCACCCCCGGGATCGGCAGCAGCTTGTTGACGCTGCCCGCGGCGAGCACCAGCCGGTCGTAGCGGATCCGGTGCTCCCGGTCCTCGGGGTCGGTGTAGGTGACGTCGCGAGCGTCGAAGTCGATCCCGGTCGCGACGCCGAGCAGGAGGCGGACCCCCGGCAGTGTCTCGGGGATCGACACCGTCACCCGCCGCGGGTCGAGGATCCCGGCCGCCACCTCCGGCAGCAGCGGCAGGTAGAGGAAATAGTCCGTCGGATTGAGCACGACGATTTCCACGTCCTCGCCGGTTTCCTTCCGCAGGCTTTTCGCCGCGTGGTAACCGGCGAAGCCGCCGCCGACGATCACGACACGCATGGATCTCCTTCCGGGGCGGATATCCGTCTCCGGCCGATTACCCGAGGCCGGGGCGGGGAAACCCACGGGGTTGACCTTCCGGTCCAGTGGCGTACGGTCAGGGGTGTTGGCTGTTGTTCAGACACGTGCTCCGGTCAGCGCCCCTGTACGCTGAGAAAGGGAGCGCCATGGACGACTGGTTCCGCACGATGCACGAACCGTCCGGGTTGACCGTCACCACGAACGAAAGAACGAACGGGATTCGCGTTCACACCTTGGTGGGCGATATCGACGCCGCGACGGTCGGAACGCTCGACAACGCCCTCGCCCCGAGTGACCGGCAGGTCGCCGACCTGAGCCGGGTCGCGTTCCTGAGCTGCGCCGGGGTCCGGTCGCTGCTCACCGCGAACGCCCGCACCGAACTCGCCGTCGTCCTCGGCGGCCACGCGGTGACCCGCTCGCTCGAAGCCACCGGGGCCGACCTGGTGCTGAAGATCCACCCCGGCGTCGGGGCGGCACTCGCCGCACTGGCCCCCGGCGTGGTGTCCGAGCCCGGCCGGGAGGCGTGACCCCGTCACGCCTCCCGCCGTCCACTGTGGTCAGTCGTCGTCCGGCCAGTCGCCGGTCGCCTTCTGGTAGCCGATGGCACCCGCCCGCTCGGTCGCGGCCTTGACCGCGGCGAAGATGGCGCCCTGCACCGCCGCCGCGACGAGCACCTGACGCCAGGTGTAGTCGCGGTCGGTGGCGCCGGGCGCGTCTTCCTCGCCGGCCACGCGCTTCCAGACCTGCTTGAAGGCCTGGCCGGCGAGTACCCCGCCCAGCGCGCCGACGACCCAGCTCAGCGGCTTGTACAGGACCTTGTTCACGAGTCGTTCCTCCGTCGCAGGATCAGGCGGATCACGATCAGCAGGCCCAGCACGCCGGCGAAGACCGGCAGCGGGTTGCTCCGGACGACGTCGGCGCCCTGGCGGAACTTCACCGCGGTCGGCGCGTTCGTCACGTCGGCGACCTTCGCCGTCGCCTTGTCGAGCTTTTCGTCGACGTTCTCCTTGACCCGGGTCTTCACGTCGAGCTTCTGCCCGAGCGCTTCCAGGGTCTCGGTGAGCTCTTCCCGGGTGGTGTCCCGGTCGAGCCTCGCTTCCTCGGCGTTCTTCGGGAAGTCCTCGCTCATGTGCGCACTCCCTGTTTCACGGTCTCGACGTCTTCGCGGACACCGGAGATCGCTTCTTCGGGTACCGGCGGCACCCCCTGGGTGACCTCGTTCTTGCCGACCAGCGCGGCGATCCCGGCGATCAGGAACAGCACCACCGCGACGATCACCGCGGCGAGCCAGCCGGGCACGACCAGCGCGAGCGCCAGCACGGCGGCCGCGACCAGCGTGCCGGCGCCCAGCAGCGCGAACAGGCCCGCCGCGCCGAACAACCCGGCGCCGAGGCCCATCTTCTTGCCCTTGCGCTGCAGTTCGAAGACCGCGAGCCGCATCTCGTCCCGGACGAGCCGCTTCACCTCGTCGGTGAGGTCCGTCACCAGTTCACCGACCGAGCGGTCGGCCGCCGGTTTCTTGTTCGCCTCTTCGATCACGGAACACCTCCTTACCTGGCCGCCGTGTACCCGGCTCCGCCCGAGGTCAATCACGGCGGGTTTGACGGCCGCGGCACCGGGTAGCCGAAGATCCCGACCACCGACGAGGAGGAGTGCATGAGCACGATCACCGAAATCGTGGACGTGGAAGTCCCCGTTTCGACCGCGTACAACCAGTGGACGCAGTTCGAGGAGTTCCCGAAGTTCATGGAGGGCGTCGAGCAGATCCGCCAGACGGACGCCACCCACACCCACTGGGTGACGAAGTTCGGTGGCGTGACGCGCGAATTCGACGCGACGATCACCGAACAGCACCCCGACGAGCGGGTCGCCTGGACGTCCGACTCCGGGCCCGACCACGCCGGCGTGATCACCTTCCACCGGCTGGACGACTCGCACACCCGGGTGACCGCCCAGATGGACATCGACCCGGAGGGCTTCGCCGAGAACGTCGCCGACAAGCTCGGCGTCCTCGACCGCCGGGTGAAGGGCGATCTCAAGCGGTTCAAGGAGTTCATCGAACAGCGCGGCCGGGAGACCGGCGCCTGGCGCGGTGACGTGGACCGTCCGGGACGGTAACCCGATCGGGCACAGCGGCGCGGCGGGGCGAGTGGATCTCGCCCCGCCGCGTTTCGCGTCTCCGGCCCTCGGGTAGGCCGCACCCATGACGACCACCACAGCCGACGTTCCCACCGTGGAACTGAACAACGGCGTGCGGATCCCGCAGTTCGGGTTCGGCGTGTTCCAGATCCCGCCCGAGGAGACCGCCCAGGCGGTGCGCACGGCGCTGGAGGCGGGCTACCGCCACATCGACACGGCGCAGATGTACCGGAACGAGGCGGGGGTCGGCGCCGGCGTCACCGAGTCGGGCCTGGCGCGCGAAGACGTGTTCGTCACCACGAAGCTGGCGAACGACGCGCACGGGCACGACAACGCGATCACCGCGCTGGAGGGCAGCCTGCGGCGTCTCGGCTTCGACTACGTCGACCTCTACCTGATCCACTGGCCCCTGCCGCACAAGGACAACTACGTCCGGACGTGGCAGGGCTTCGAGGACCTCCTGCGGGCGGGCAAGGCCCGCGCGATCGGGGTGTCCAACTTCCAGCCCGCCCACCTCGACCGGCTGGCCGACGAAACCGGCACCGTGCCCGCGGTCAACCAGATCGAGCTGCACCCGGCGCTGCAGCAGCCCGGGCTGCGCGCGTACCACCGGGAGCACGGCATCGCCACCGAGGCGTGGAGCCCGCTGGCGCAGGCCGAGGTCCTCGAGGACCCGGTGCTCACCGGGCTCGCGGAGAAGCACGGGCGGACGGCCGCGCAGGTCGTGCTGCGCTGGCACCTCCGGCTCGGGAACATCGTGTTCCCCAAGTCGTCCTCGCCCGGCCGGATCCGGGAGAACATCGACGTGTTCGGTTTCGACCTCGACGACGAGGACATGGCGGCGATCGGCAAGCTCGACGACGACCGCCGCACCGGGCCGGACCCGGACACTTTCACGGGGTGACCGCGGCGTTTCCCTGCGCAACCTGAGGGGTACCTCTTCCGGGTAGGTCCCCCAGGAAGGAGCGTCCGGCATGACCACCAACGCGTATCTGTCGTTTCTCGCGATCGGAGTGGCGCTGGTCCTGATAGACGGGCAAGTCATCTACCGCAGCGGTCGCCGGTACCTGGAGAACTCCTACGGCGACCCGGCGGCCGGAGCTTCCATGACCCGCCTGGTCACGGTGCTGTTCCACCTGGCGACGCTGGGGGTGCTGGCGCTGATCTCGACCATCAACATGGGGAGCAGCGACCTGCCGGGCGTGGTCGGGCGGCTCGGCGTGCTGCTGCTGATCCTCGCCCTGGCCCACGCGATCACCCTCGGCATCCTCGCCCGCATCCGCGGTGAGCAGGAGGTCGAGGCGGTCGTCCAGCGCGGCGGACGGCGGCCGGCGGTGCCGGAGCAGCCGGGCCCGTCGGTCACCCCGGTGCCGGGGCAGGAAGGCCCGTATCCGACCGCCAGCCCGTCGCTGGAGAACCGGTCCCCGTACTCGGCCCCGTAACAACGGGGACGGAGGCAACCGAGGGCGGCACTTTCCCCAGGAGTGCCGCCCTCGGCGTATCCGGTGAGCTCAGGCCTCGGCGGCCGGCAGGTCCACCGCGGTGTGCTGCGCGGCGAGCGCCTTCGCCAGGTCGGCGAGCTTGACGTTCATCTCCTGGGACGCGCGGCGCAGGACGTCGAAGGCCTCGTCGGCCGAGATGCCGCGGCGCTGCATCAGGATGCCCTTCGCCTGGCCGATGACGTCGCGGCTGTCGACCGCGCGGCGCAGGTGCGCCGCCTCCAGCTCGGCCGAGGCCACGGCCTGCGTGTGGGCCAGCGCGAGGGACGCGTGCGAGGCCAGCAGGAGCGCGCTGTCGACCGCCCGGGCGTCGAACGCGCCCGGGCGCCTCGAGTAGATGTTCAGCGCGCCCGAGAGCCGCGGCGGGCGGGCGTCCGGCAGCAGGGCCGTGGCCAGCACCGAGTGGTAGCCGTACCGGGCGGCGGCCGGGCCGAACGACGGCCAGCGCGGGTCGTGCCCGACGTCCTGCGACCAGCCGATGGCCGGCCCGTCCGGGCGGGCCGCCTCGACGCAGGGGCCTTCGCCGTGGTCGTACTGGACCTGGTCGAGGTGCACGGCGACCGGGTCCGTCTCGACCGGCGTGTGGAACGCGCCGCCGGGGTCGCGCAGGGTGACGCTGACCAGGTCCGCGTCCGGGATGAGCGCGGTCGCGGCGCCGACGACGAGCTTGAGCACCCCGCCCACGGTCGGCGTCACGTCGAGCAGGGTCCGCGTGAGATCGGCGAACTGCCGCACCAGGGGTCCCGGTGCCTGCTCACCGTCCGGCCCGAACCAGGCCCGTTCCCGGGCCCACTCGTCTTCGCCGACGCTCATTCGTCCTCGCTGTCTTCGATCGGGTGCTGGACCTTCCATTCAACCCGATATCGGTGCCCGCTCGTTCGTCAACCGGGCGAGTCCGTACCCCCGTCCGGCGCACGCAGGGCGGCCCGCGCCCGGTCGACGAAGCCGGGGCCCGGCCACAGCTGGTCCGCCTGCGGCATCCGGTCGGCCAGATCGGGGTGCGGCAGCGACGCCGCGGCGTCCCGGATTTCGAGGACCTCCTTGCCCAGCTCGGCGCGCCGCTCCGGGGAGCAGGTCAGCCGGACCTGGCGCACGGCCGCGGGGCCCTCCTCGCGGACGTGCCGCCGGACGGCGCGGATCAGCCCGCCCAGCAGGCGCTCGAACCGGGTCTCCTGCGGTCCCGCGCCCTCCAGCTCCCGCATCAGGCCGTCGGCCTCGGCCAGGTCGCCCTCACCGTCCAGGTAGGGCTCTTCGGCGACGGTGTGCCGGACCAGCTCCGCGATCAGGTGGTCGGCGAGGTCCTTGCGGTTCTCCGGGCTGCCCTGGCCGAGCTCCAGCTCGGTGCACAGCCGGTCGAGCTCGCGGTGGTCGCCGGCGAGGACGGTGGTCAGGTCGGTTGCGGGCTGGCTGCCGTTCATGCACGCTCCTGGTCCGGGCTCGGTTTCCGGATCGGATACCCGCTGCTCGCCCGCCGAATCCCGTGTCGACCTGGCACCGACCGGGTATTTCGTGAGGAGAACCGGCCCCTGAGGAGGATTCCCATGGCAGCGCCCACGTCGGTGACCGAACGCGAGCGCAAGTACGAAATCGTCGCCGGCAGCGGCGTGCCCCGGCTGATCGGCGTCGCGGGCGTGAAGACCCAGGACGACCCGGTCGAGCAGATCCTCGACGCGTCCTACTACGACACCGAGTCGTTCCGGCTCGCCAGGAGCGGCATCACGCTGCGGCGGCGCGTCGGCGGCCACGACGCGGGCTGGCACCTCAAACTGCCGGTGTCGGCCGACGAACGGCAGGAGATCCAGCTCCCGCTGGGCGGCGACGCCCACAAGGTCCCCGGCCGGCTCCGGCGGCTGGTCCGGGCGTACACGCTGGGGGAGAAGCTGGTGCCGATCGCGCACCTGCGCACCGACCGGTTCGCCCACCGGCTGGCCGACGCCGACGGCCGGACGGTCGCGACCCTCACCGACAACCACGTCACCGGCGAAGCCGGCGGGGAAACCGCGACGCTCGACGAATGGCGCGAGCTGGAGCTGGAGCTCGACCCCGGAACCGACCCCGGCCGGCTCGAGGACTTCGACCGCGCCCTGGCCGAAGCCGGGGCCTCGGCGTCGCCGTGGCCGTCGAAGCTGCGCCGCCTCATCGGCGACCGCGTCACGGCGTCGCCGCGGGCCAAGAAGAAGCCGTCGGCGGGGGAAGTCGTGCTGACGTCGCTGCGCGAGCACTACGCCCGGCTGCGCCGGGCGGACGTCGGCGTGCGGCTGGACGTCGAAGACTCCGTGCACCAGATGCGCGTCGCGATCCGGAAGCTGCGCAGCTCGCTCCGCACCTTCGGGTCCATTGTGGACAAGGAGGCGACCGCGCCGCTCGCGGCCGAGCTGAAGTGGCTCGGACAGCAGCTCTCGCCCGCTCGCGACACCGAAGTCACCGAGGAACGGCTTCGCACGCAGCTCGACGAGGTCCCGTCGGAGCTGGTGTTCGGGCCCCTGCGCCAGTACCTGACCCGCTACTTCGCCCGGGAGGCCGAGGAGGCGCGTGCCCGGGCGATCGAGGCCCTGACCGGCAAGCGGTACCTGAAGCTGCTGCGGGCGCTGGACCGGCTGCTCGAGAAGCCGCCCCTCACGGCGGAGGCGCGCAAGCCCGCGAAGGCGGCCCTGCGCAAGCCGCTGCGCAAGGCGGCGCGGAAGCTGAGCCGCGCCGAAGCGGCGTCCCGCGGCCTCGAGGGCGACGAGCTGGAGCCGGCGCTGCACGAGGTCCGCAAGAAGGCGAAGCGAGCCCGCTACGCCGCCGACACGGTGAAGCCGGTGTACGGCAAGAAGGTGCGGAGCTGGCGGAAGAACGTCAAGGCGGTCCAGAGCACGCTGGGCGAGCACCAGGACACGGTGGTCGGCCGCGAGGTGCTGCGGCACCTCACCATCGCCGGGCACGGGGAGAGCCAGAACACGTTCACGTTCGGCCTGCTGTACGGCCAGGACGAGGCGAGGGCGGCGAAGCTGCGGGAGCGGTTCGCGGGGGAGTGGCACCGGCTCAGGAAGGGCGACCGGCCCGGGTGGCTGAGCTGAGCCGACCGGTTCCCGGCCGAAGGGGACTTCCACCGCGACTCGCGGGGAGGTCCCCTTCACTACGCACCGGTCGGGTTGCACCGGTCGGGTTGCCTCGGTCGGGTTGCCTCAGCGCAGCGGCTGCCCCAGCTTGGCCGCTGGCCGCCGCCCCGGAAGGCCGCCCCGGAAGCACGCCCAGCAGCCCGCTCGGCCCCAGCAGCCCGCCGCGCCCCATGCCCGCTCGGCCCCGGCAGCTCGCCGCGCCCCATGCCCGCTCGGCCCCAGCAGCTCGCCCAGCCTCAGCGGCCTGCTGCGCCCAGCAGCCCGCTCGGCCCCAGCAGCTCGCCCAGCCTCAGCGGCCTGCTGCGCCCAGCAGCCCGCTCGGCCCCAGCAGCTCGCCCAGCCTCAGGAGCCCGCCGCCCCAGCAGCCCGCTCGGCCCCAGCAGCTCGCCCAGCCTCAGGAGCCCGCCGCGCCCCAGCAGCCCGCTCCGCCTCCAGCAGCCCGCCGCGCCCTAGCAGCCCCGCCGCGGCCCCAGCGGCGGCGAAAAAGATGGCCGGGTCGGCCCGCGCCCGCGCGAAAGTCATCCGAACGGGTTACGTGGCCGACTCCGGCGAGGTCCGCGAATGCGGTGAAGAACAGATCCGGCAGGCTCAGCCTTCGCCGGTGAGCTTCCCGCGCAGCTGCTCCAGCGTCTGCGACAGCAGGCGGGAGACGTGCATCTGGGAGATGCCGACGCGGTCGGCGATCTGGGTCTGGGTCAGGCCGCCGAAGAAGCGCATCACCAGGATCGCGCGCTCCCGCTTCGGCAGTTCCTGCAGCAGCGGCTGGAGGGCCTCGTGGTTCTCCACCATGGCCATCTCGTGGTCCGGTTCCCCCATCGTGTCGGCCAGCGACAGCGCCTCCGCGTCGTCGTGGACCGGCTTGTCGACCGACAGCGCCTGGTACGCGTTGCCGGCGAGGAGGCCCTCGCGGACCTCGTCGACGTCGAGGTTCAGGTGCTCGGCCAGCTCCGTCGGCGTCGGCGCGCGGCCCAGGCGCTGGGACAGCACCGCCGAGCCCTGGCTCAGGGACAGGTGCAGCTCCTTGAGCCGCCGCGGGACGCGGACGGACCAGCCGGTGTCCCGGAAGTGCCGCCGGACCTCGCCCATGATCGTCGGCACCGCGAACGACAGGAAGTCGTGCCCGCGGGCGGGGTCGAACCGGTCGACGGCGTTGATCAGGCCGATCCGGGCCACCTGGACCAGGTCCTCGCGGGGCTCCCCGCGGCCGGAGAAGCGGGTCGCGATGTGTTCGGCCAGCGGCAGCAGCTCGGTCACCAGCTTGCTCCGCACGACCTCCCGCCGGGGATCGTCGACGTCGAGCCGGCCCAGCTCGTCGAACAGCGGTTCGCAGTGGGCGTATTCGTCCGGGCGGTGGAGGAGGGTTTTCCGTTCGCCGCTCACGCGCTCGTTCCCGGGTTCAGCACCAGCTCGATCGTGACGATGCCCGCGCCTCCACCGGGAAGGACGTCGCAGTGCGCGGTCACCGACCGGCTCAGGGTGGTCAGGACGTGCCAGCCGAACGTGCGGTCGCTCGGCGGCCGCGGGTCCGTCGAGCGGGTCGAAACGACGACGTGCAGGCCGTCGGGGGCCTGCCGGAAGCGGCAGTGCAGCTGCGAGCCGAGCTCGGCCAGCTGCACGAGCTGGGCACACGCCTCGTCGACGGCCATCTTGGCGTCGGCGATCGCGTCCAGGCCGAAGTCGGCGCGCGAAACCATGCCGTGCGTGAGCATGCGAACCAGCGGGATCTGCTCCGCCATGGCGGGCAGCCGCAGCTCCACCAGTTCGTCCAGCAGCCCGTCGACGGCCGGCTTGCCGCCGTACGGGCCGCCACTTCGTGTTTCTTCCATGCGGGAGGTACTACCCATCTGGGGGAAAGCTGACACTTGGTGTTCAGGGATTTCGGGTTTGGTCACCGGCCCAGCGCCCGTTCGAGTTCCTTCTTGGTCATCGTCGAGCGGCCGTTGATGTTCTTCTTCTTGGCTTCGTTGTACAGCTGGTCCTTGGTCGGCCCGCCGGGGCCCTTCCGGTTGCCGGACCGCTCGCCGCCGCGCTTCTGCGGGGACTTGTCCTTCACCGACGTCTTGCTGGCCTGCCGCGACTCACCCGACTGCGCGCGGTTCTTGTTCACCGTGCGGGCCGCGATCTCCTTGGCCCGCTTGCCGCTCGCGCCGCGGTCCTCGGCCGAGTCCTTGACGTGCTCGTACTGGCGTTCGCGCTTGGCGCTCCACGACTGGGGCATGACCGACCAACTCCCTTCGTCTCGCGCGGTGAGTACCCGGTCGATCACCGGGTAAACGTCACCTTCGGGTGGCGGACCCGCCGGTTACCCGGCACCCCGGCCGGGTACGCGGAGGGCTGATCGAGAGGAGGCGCCGATGCGGATCGGCTACACCCTGATGACCGAGCAGGCCGGGCCGAACGAACTGGTCCGGTTCGCCGCCGGTGCGGAGCAGGCCGGCTTCGACTTCGAGGTCATGAGCGACCACTACTCGCCCTGGCTGGACGAACAGGGCCACGCGCCGTACGCCTGGAGCGTGCTGGGTGCGGTCACCCAGAGCACCGACCGCGTCGAGCTGATGACCTACGTGACCTGCCCGACCATGCGGTACCACCCGGCGGTGGTGGCGCAGAAGGCGGCGACCGTGCAGGCCCTCTCCGGCGGCCGGTTCACCCTCGGGCTCGGCGCCGGCGAGAACCTCAACGAGCACGTCGTCGGCCGCGGCTGGCCGCCGGCCAACGTCCGGCACGACATGCTCGCCGAGGCCGTCCAGATCATCGGCGGCCTGTTCGACGGCGGGTACTTCGACTACGAGGGCAAGCACTTCCGCGTCGACTCCGCGAAGCTGTGGGACCTGCCGGAGAAGCGGACGCCGATCGGTGTCGCCGTGTCCGGTTCGCAGTCGGTCAGGCGGTTCGCCCCGGTGGCCGACGTGATGATCGCCGTCGAGCCGAAAGCCGAGCTCGCCCAGGAGTGGGACGCGACCAGGCCCGGGCCGGCGACCCGCAAGGTCGGGCAGCTGCCGGTGTCGTGGGGCACCGACCGCGACGCGGCCGTCAAGCGCGCGCACGAGCAGTTCCGCTGGTTCGCGGGCGGCTGGAAGGTCAACGCCGAGCTGCCCGGCCCGGCCGGGTTCGCCGGGGCGACCCAGTTCGTCCGCGAGGACGACGTCGCCGGCTCGATCCCCTGCGGCCCGGACGCCGAACCGATCGTGGCGGCCGTGCGCGAGTTCGAGAAGGCCGGCTTCACCGATGTCGCCCTGGTCCAGATCGGCGGCGACCAGCAGGAAGGCTTCCTCGACTTCGCGGAGAAGGAGCTGCTCCCGGCGTTGCGGGAGTAGTACCACCCGTTCGGGGTAACGCGGTCCGGCGTCATCAGGAGTAATACGCGCAGTACGGGACAGTGCCAGCGGCGGGAGTTGCGGATGACCGAGGTGAAGCCGGCACCGACCTTGCGAGCGGTGCCGTTGGCGGTGGCGCGGCGCGGCCCGAAGGGCGGGACGCTGCTGTCCCTGATGCGCACCACGGACCCGAAGCAGATCGGGTTGCTCTACCTGGTGACGTCGTTCGGCTTCTTCATGGCGGGCGGCGCGATGGCGCTGCTGATGCGCGGCGAGCTGGCGCGGCCGGGGCTGCAGTTCCTGTCGCCGGAGCAGTACAACCAGCTGTTCACCATGCACGGCACGATCATGCTGCTGCTCTACGCCACGCCGAACCTGTTCGGCTTCGCCAACTACATCCTGCCGCTGCAGATCGGCGCGCCGGACGTCGCGTTCCCGCGGCTCAACGGGTTCGCCTACTGGCTCTACCTGTTCGGCGGGCTGATCGTGCTCAGCTCGTTCGCCACCCCGGGCGGCGCGCCGGACTTCGGCTGGACGGCCTACACGCCGCTGTCGAACGCCATCCACTCGCCGGGCATCGGCGGCGACCTGTGGATCATGGGCCTGATCGTGTCGGGGCTCGGCACCATCCTCGGCGCGGTCAACATGATCACCACGATCGTCTGCCTGCGCGCGCCCGGGATGACGATGTGGCGGATGCCCCTGTTCACCTGGAACATCCTGTTCACCGCCATCCTGATCCTGCTGGCGTTCCCGATCCTCACGGCCGCGCTGTTCGGCCTCGAGGCGGACCGCCGGCTCGGGGCGCACGTGTTCGACCCCGAAAACGGCGGCGCGATCATGTTCCAGCACCTGTTCTGGTTCTTCGGCCACCCCGAGGTCTACATCGTCGCGCTGCCCTACTTCGGGATCATCACCGAGATCGTGCCGGTGTTCAGCCGGAAACCGCTGTACGGCTACCGGCTGATGGTGTTCGCGACCGTCGCGATCACCGGGCTGTCGGCGGTGGTGTGGGCGCACCACATGTTCGCCACCGGCGCGGTGCTGCTGCCCTTCTTCTCGATCATGACCTTCTTCATCGCCGTCCCGACCGGCATCAAGTTCTTCAACTGGATCGGCACGATGTGGAAGGGTCACCTCAGCTTCGAGACGCCGATGCTGTGGTCGGTCGGGTTCATGGTGACGTTCCTGTTCGGCGGCCTGACCGGGATCATCCTGGCGTCCCCGCCGCTGGACTTCCACGTGCACGACAGCTACTTCGTGGTCGCGCACTTCCACTACGTGCTGTTCGGCACGATCGTGTTCGCCACCTTCGCCGGGATCTACTTCTGGTTCCCGAAGATGACGGGCCGGATGCTGGACGAAGGCCTCGGCAAGTGGCACTTCTGGACGACGTTCATCGGCTTCCACACGACGTTCCTGATCCAGCACTGGCTGGGCGACACGGGCATGCCGCGCCGCTACGCCGACTACCTGTCCACGGATGGGTTCACCCTGCTGAACACGATCTCCACGATCGGCGCGTTCATCCTGGGCGCGTCGACCCTGCCGTTCATCTGGAACGTCGTGCGCAGCTACCGGTACGGCGAGCAGGTCCTCGTCGACAACCCCTGGGGATTCGGCAACTCCCTCGAATGGGCCACGACCTGCCCGCCGCCCCGGCACAACTTCCTCGACCTGCCCCGGATCCGCTCGGAGCGCCCGGCGTTCGAGCTGCACCACCCCGAAGTCGTCGAGCGGCTGGTGCAGGAGCGCTACGTCCGGTCGAAGCGGGCCCAGACCCGGGACGGCGATCTCCCCGGCGCGCGGGAAGGGCACGCGGGCGCGGCGGGTTCGGCGCGCTGACGAGCGGACGGGCCGGTCAGGCGCGCGCGGGTTCGGGCCGGGGCGCCGACAGGGTGACGCGCCGGTCGGCACCGGTCACCCGCAGGGCCCGGTCGACCACCGGGTTCGTCCCGGGGACGACAACCAGTTCCGTCCCGCCCTGGCCGGCCTGCAGCGCCGCGTGGAGCAGCACCCGGACGCCCGCCACGCCCAGGAAGTCCACTTCGGACAGGTCGAGGACGAGGCGCTCCGGGGTGGCCCACAGGCGGTCGGAGACGAGGGCGGCCAGGTAGCCGGCCGTCGCGCTGTCGAGGTCGCCTCGTGCGGTGATGAGGACCGAGTGCGGCGCGGGCCACGCCGTGCGCAGCCGCAGGGCCGGGTGTCGTGCTCGGGGGAGGTTCATGTCGGTTCGCCACCTGTTCCGGCGCGGAGCCGCGGCACCGCGCTCTCGGGGGTTGAGGTCGGCTGCTGGGCTGAACCGTCGACCGAGCCTAACCGCGTCCGGCCGGCCCGGCGACCGTCGTTGCTCCGAACGGGCGTGTGGGCGCGCCGCGGTGGTGACCGCTCGTGCCCGGGCCGACCGGGATGCAGTAATGTCGCGCTGGACCCGTTAAAGCGCTAGCGGCCCACTAGTGGCGCGCGCCCGGGTCCTCCCTGGTCCAGAGCGCCCTGAGCAGAAGAATGAGGGGCGTCACCAGATGACGGGCGGCCACGAGCAGCTCACCGCGCGGCTGGACGAAGTCACAGTCGCGATGGAGTCGCTGACCGCGATGCTGGACAGCGAGCTGGATCTCGGCCAGATGTTGCAGGCGGTGTGCGACCACGCCGTGCAGGTGGTGCCGGGGGCCGACATGGCGAGCATCACCCTGGTTCGCGAAGGCGTGCCGGAGACGGTGGCGAGCACCGACCAGCGGGCGGTGAACTTCGACCGCGAGCAGTACCGGATCGGGGACGGGCCGTGCCTGCGCGCGGCCGAGACCGGGCAGCCGGTGCGGGTCGGCGTCGGCGCGGTGGGGGACCTGTGGCCCCAGTTCGTGTCGTCGGCCGAGCAGCTGGGCGTGGCCAGCTTCCTCGCCGCGCCCCTGACGGTGGACGGCGACATGTCCGGCGCGGTGAACCTGTTCGGGTTCGGCGAGCACGGCTTCAGCGAGCTGGGCACGAAGATCCTCGAGCTGTACACGGCGACGGTGGTGTTCGGCCTGCGCAGCGCGCGGCGGTACTTCGCGGCGCGTGAGCTGATCGACCAGCTCAACCGGGCGCTGGAGACCCGCGCGGTGATCGACCAGGCCAAGGGGATCCTGATGGCCGCGCACCGGATCACGGCGGAGGAAGCCTTCCAGCGGCTCGTGAAGCGGTCGCAGGACGGCAACCGGAAGCTCCACGAGGTGGCGGCGGAGTTCGTCGCGGCGGTGGCGACGACGACGTAAGAGGGCGGACGGCGAGCCGACCGTTCCGGTACGCGAGCCGACCCTCTGAGTACGCGAAACGAGCGTCCGTCAGCCGGCGGGGACTTCGTCCGGCGGGGCTTCGGTCTCCGCGACCGCCGGCTCCGGGCGGTGCCGGCTGCGCTGGCACGTCGTGCAGACCAGCGTGCGGCCGAGCACGGTCCCGTCGTCGGCGACAACCTGCGCCACGTGCATGGTCGGGAAGCCGCAGACCTCGCAGGGCAAGCCGTCCTCACGGCTGATGCGGATCTGGGTGCCCATCCGGCCTCCTGCTGTGACGTGGGTCTCACCTACCTTGCCGTCTCCGGCGCCGAAACTGGGCAAATTCACTCGTTCGGCCCAACGCCTGCGCTCTTCGGGGCCTGTTCCGGTGACTCCCGTGTCGCGCGGTGTGATCCGGGGTAGCCCGGCCGCGACAGGTTCACCGGGGTTTGCCGGAGGGGAGCGAGATGCGAGACAAGCGGAACGACCTGCGGCCGGTGGCGGACCTCCTGCTGGAGGACGGCGACTCACCGGAGCAGGAACGCACCCGGCGCAAGGCGGCACTGGCCGTCGCGGCGCGGGCCAAGGATCCCGAGGACTGCGCGCGGCTGCTGGACATGCTGGGCCTGCACCGGACCCGGAAACGCAGCAGCGAGGTCGCCTGATCCGCAGCGGAGCCCGCCGGTCCCGGCGGGCTCCGCCGTACCCGGGGGAAGATCACCGGGACCGCCGCCCGGCGCGTTTCGTGAAGTTCTGACGCGGGTATCGCTGCCGGTGAGGAGGTCGACATGGCTAGACCGGTGTGGAGCGGCGCGCTGAGCCTGGGGTTGGTCACCGTTCCGGTGGAGCTGTACCCGGCGGTGGCGGACCACACGATCCACTTTCACCAGTTCGAACGCGGGACGTCCGACCGGATCCGCAACCGCCGGATCAACGAGCGGACCGGCGACGAGGTCAAGCAGGACGAGATCGTCAAGGGCTACGACGTCGGCGGCGGCGACCACGTGCTCGTCGAACCGGACGAGCTGGACGAGATCGCGCCCGAGCGGTCCCGGCGGATCGACATCGAGCAGTTCGTCGAGCTCGACGACATCGACCCGTGGTTCTTCGACAAGACGTACTGGCTGAAGCCGGCGAAGGAGGACTTCGCCAAGGCGTACGGCCTGCTGCTGCAGGCGATGGACCGCAGCGAGAAGGCCGGGGTCGCCAAGTTCGTGCTGCGCGGCAAGGAGTACCTCGCGGCGATCCGCGCCGGCGAGGACGTCATGGTGCTCAACACCCTGCACTTCGTCGCCGACCTGCGGAAGCCGAAGGACGTCATGGGCAAGCTGCCGAAGCTGCCGAAGCCACGTCCGAAGGAGCTCGACATGGCGATGGCGCTGGTCGACGAGATGACGGCGCCGTGGAAGCCCGAGGACTACCGCGACGAGTACTCCGAGCGCGTCGAGGAGCTGATCAAGGCCAAGAAGGCCGGCAAGGAGATCGCCCACGAAGAGCCGCCGGAGCCCTCGGCCGACGTCGTCGACCTGTTCGAGGCGCTGTCGCGCAGCGTGAAGAACCGCAAGGGCGGCGGCAAGGAACCGAAGAAGAAGGCGAAGAAGCAGCCGCAGGACGACCTGGCCGAGCTGTCCAAGTCGGACCTGGACAAGCTGGCCCGCGAGCAGGGCGTGAAGGGCCGGTCGAAGATGACGCGCGCCGAGCTGGAGAAGGCGCTGAAGGCGTCGTGACCGGACCAGGCTGGCGCGAGCCGACCCTGGCCACGCTCACCGATCGCCGGTTCTCCGACGAGGACTGGATCTTCGAGCGCAAGCTGGACGGCGTCCGCGCGATCTGCGTGCGCGATGGCGGCGCGCCGACGCTGTATTCGCGCAACCACAAGGTGATGGACAACGCCTACCCGGAGCTCGTCGAAGCCCTGGCCGCCCAGGGCGGGCCGCGGTTCGTCGCGGACGGCGAGATCGTGGCGTTCGACGGGGCCGGCACCAGCTTCGCCGCGCTGCAGCCGCGGATCCACGTGAGCGACCCGGACCGCGCCCGGGCCACCGGCGTGCGCGTCTACTACTACCTGTTCGACCTGCTGTACTTCGACGACCAGGACACGACCGGGCTGCCGCTGCGGCAGCGGAAGGCGTTGCTGCGCGACGCGTTCGACTTCGGGGACCCGCTCCGGCTGTCGGCGCACCGGAACGCCGAGGGGGAGAAGTTCTTCGAGGAGGCCTGCCGGCGGGGCTGGGAGGGCGTCATCGCGAAGCGGGCCGACGCGCCGTACCACCACGGGCGGTCACCCGACTGGCTGAAATTCAAGTGCGCGCAGGGACAGGAGCTCGTCATCGGCGGGTTCACCGACCCGCAGGGCGCGCGCCACGGCTTCGGCGCGCTGCTGCTGGGCTACCACGAGGACGGCGTCCTGAAGTACGCCGGCAAGGTCGGCACGGGGTTCGACGAGCAGCTCCTGGCGTCGCTGCACGCGCGGCTGCGCGAACGGGAGACGGCGCGTTCGCCGTTCGCCGGAACGGTCGGGGAACGCGGCGCGCACTGGGTCCGGCCGGACCTGGTGGCGCAGATCGGTTTCTCCGAGTGGACGCGCGACGGGCGGCTGCGGCACCCGCGGTTCGCCGGGCTGCGCGAGGACAAGAAGGCGGCGGACGTGGTGCGGGAGCGGGCGTGACCGAGGAGATTTCCCACGCGGACAAGGTGTACTACCCGGACGACGAGCTGACGAAGGGCGACGTCGTCGAGTACTACCGGGCGGTCGCCGACGTCATGCTGCCGCACCTGCGCGGCCGCCCGCTGACGCTGCGGCGCTTCCCGGACGGCATCGGGGGCCAGGGCTGGTTCCAGAAGCACCCGGGGGAGCACTTCCCGGACTCGGTCCGCGTCGAGCGCGTCCCCCGGCGCGGCGGCGGCACGGACGAGTACGTGGTCTGCGACGACGCCGAGACGCTGGACTACCTGGCCCGGCAGGGCACCCTGGAGTTCCACGTCTGGCTGTCTACTGTGGACGCGCCGGAGCGGCCGGACCGGCTGGTGCTCGACCTCGACCCGCCGGACGGCACGCCGGTCGCCGAGCTGCGCGCGGTCGCGCGGCGGATCCGCGACCACTACGAGCGGGTCGGGCTGACGGCGTTCGTCCAGGCCACCGGCGGCCGCGGCTTCCACATCCTCGCGCCCCTGGACGCGAAGTCGGACACGGCGGTGGTGCTGGAGCTGTCCCGCGCACTGGCCGACAGCGTGGCGGCGGACGACCCGGACCGCCTGACCACGGCCCAGCGCAAGGACAAGCGCGGTGACCGGATCTTCCTGGACGCCAACCGCAACGGCTACGCCCAGACGTTCGTAGCCCCGTATTCCCTGCGAGCCCGCCCCGGCGCGGCGGCCGCCACCCCGCTCGACTGGCGCGAGCTGGGCAAGGCGGACCCGGACGGGTGGAACCCGGCGAAGGAGAAGGCGAGGTTGGCGCGGAAGGAAGATCCGTGGCGGGCGCTGGACGAGCACGCCGGCTCGGCGGAAGCGGCGCTGAAGAAGCTCGGCTGAGGGGCGGGCCGCCGGTGGCGCCCGGAAGCGGGTTACGGGGCAGATGCCGGCGTAGGCGGCCAAGTGCGCGTCCGCGACTGTGGTTCCCGCAACGGTGACGCTCTGTTCGCTCAAGGCGGCCATGATCGCCCCGGCCGACTGCTCGCCGGTGCGGGCCCTTGGCGATCGCGGTGAGTTTGCGGCGGCTCACCTTGGTGATGCCGGCTGGGCCGCCGCTGCGCGAGAAGGGTTTCCGGCACCGTGGGCTGGCTGATCCGCGGGCCGGTCGACCGTTCGAGGGCGGGGGATGCCGGTGAGCAGACCGCGGATGCGGTTGGTGATCCGGGTGGCCTCGCCGGCCAGGTCGTCGAACCCGACCAGCGCCGCCGGTTCGGCCAAGGCCTCGTCGCCGACCTCGACTGGTCGGAGCGTGTGCGGCAGGGAGCCGGTGGCGTCGGCGATGATGAACGCGTCCCGGGTAGCGGCCGGCGACGCGGCGCATGGCCGGGCCAGGCAGGTAGGCGACCTGGTGTCGGCTGCGCGGGCGACCGCGACCGGCAGTGTTCCGTGGCGGGCGAGCCTGTCGAACAGGGCCCGCAGCTTGGGTTGGGTGTGGGGCAGGGGTGCCCCCGCGGCCGCTCAGCCGAGGACGCCGCGCTCAGCCGAGGACTTTGCACGCCGCCTTCAAGTCCGCGACGAAGGCCGCGTAAGCCTCGTCCCGGTCCGGTGCCCGCAGGACCGCCGACGGGTGGACCGTAGCCACCGCTGAGGGGACCAGCTCGGCCAGCTCCTCGGGCGGGTCCACCGGCTCGCCGCGGTGGGCGGTGAGGCGGAACTTCGGGCCCAGCAACGACTGCGCGGCCGTGGCGCCCAGGAGCAGCACCAGCTCGGGGCGGACCGCGCGCAGCTCCGCCAGCAGCCACGGGCGGCACGCGACCACCTCGGTGCGGCCCGGCTTCTGGTGGATCCGGCGCTTCCCGCGTTCGTCGCGCTTGAACTTGAAGTGCTTGACCGCATTGGTGACGTACAGCGACCCGCGGTCGAAGCCGGCTTCCTCGAACGCCTTGTCCAGGAGCTTGCCGGCGGGGCCGACGAACGGCTCGCCCGCCACGTCCTCCTTGTCGCCCGGCTGCTCGCCGACGACCAGGATCTTCGCCCCTGGCGAGCCTTCGCCGAAGACGGTCTGGGTCGCGTCCTTGTACAGCGGGCAGCCGTGGCAGCCGGACGCCGCCGACCGCAGGCGGTCGATGTCGGTGGTGTCCGGCGGCTCGGCTCCGCGGGGATCCGGCATGTGCCGGGAAATTCCCCCTGCACCCGTCGAGTAAACCTGCCCGGCGGGGGTAGCCGAACCGCACCGCACCGGAACGAAAGGAGATCACGATGACCACCGCACGCGACATCATGACGTCGGACGCCACCTGCGCCCGCGAGTCGGACACCGTGCACGACGCTGCGGTCACCATGGCGCAGAAGCAGGTGGGCGCCCTGCCGATCTGCGGCGAGGACAACCGGCTGAAGGGCATGATCACCGACCGCGACATCGTGGTGAAGGTCCTGGCGGAGGGCAAGGACCCGCGCGCGGTCCACGTCGGCGAGCTGGCCCAGGGCGAGGTCGTCACGATCGGCGCGGACGACGACGCCCAGGAGATCCTGCGGACCATGTCCGAGCACCGCGTCCGCCGGCTCCCGGTGATCGACGGGCACGACCTGGTCGGCATCGTCGCGCAGGCCGACGTCGCCCGCGCGCTGTCGAACCCGACGGCCGGTGAGCTCGTCGAGGCGCTGTCCTACGACTGATTCCCACCCGGGCCGCGCGGGTACCCGAAGGGTATGACGCGCAGCCGAGGGAAGGTGGCGGTCGCGACCCGCGTCGCCCTGGACACCGCCGGTGACCTGGCCGAGCACTACACGCCGGGCGTCGCGGACCAGGCGAGGCGGGTCGCCGCCGACCCGTCGCTGCTCGCCAGGGAGACGGTCAAGGCCAACTCGGTTGCCATCGTGTCCGACGGGTCCGCCCTGCTCGGGCTCGGTGACCAGGGGCCGGCCGCGGCGCTGCCGGTGATGGAGGGCAAGGCGGCGCTGCTCAAGCGGTTCGCCGACGTCGACGCGTGGCCGATCTGCCCGGTCAGCCGCGAGCCCGACGACCTGGTCCGCACGGTCAAGGACCTCGCGACGTCGTTCGGCGCGATCAACCTCGAGGACATCGCCGCCCCGCGGTGCTTCACCGTCGAACGGCGGCTGCACGACGAGCTCGACATCCCGGTCTTCCACGACGACCAGCACGGCACCGCGGTCGTCGTGCTGGGCGCGTTGCACAACGCGCTGAAGCTCACCGGCCGCGAGCCCGGGACGACGTCGGTCGTCATCGCCGGGGCCGGCGCGGCGGGCAGCGCGATCGCCCGGCTGCTGCTGCGCGCCGGCTACCGGTCCGAGGGGATCGTGGTCTGTGACCGCGAAGGCGCCCTGCACCAGGACCGGGACCTCACCGGCGAGAAGGGCTGGCTCGCCGAGAACACCAACACCGGCGGTACCACCGGGGACCTGAAGGACGCCGTGCGCGGCGCGGACGTGTTCGTCGGCGTCAGCGCCGGTGGCGTCCTCGACCCGGACGACCTCGCCGCCATGGCGGATCACGCGATCGTGTTCGCGCTGGCCAACCCGGACCCGGAGGTCGATCCCGAGGCGGCGGCGCGGCACGCCGCGATCGTCGCCACCGGCCGCGGCGACCGGCCCAACCAGATCAACAACGTGCTGGCCTTCCCCGGCATGTTCCGCGGGCTGCTCGACTCGGGTGCGCCGCGGGTGACCGCGCACATGCTCCTCGCCGCGGCCCACGCCCTGGCGGACGTGGTGGGCGAGGACTTGGCGCCGGGGCACATCGTGCCGAGCGTGTTCGACGAGGCGCTGGTGCCCGCGATGGCGGAGGCGGTCGCGGGCGCGGTGAAGGCGGCCGGTTAGTCCACTGTGGAACGGGGGCTCAGCGCGGGCCCGCCGCCGGCGCGGCGCCGTCCTCTGTGGACTCCCGGACCGACTCGGCGCGCGCGATGTGCCACGCGACCAGCGCGCCCGCGCCGACCGTGCCCCAGAGCACGAGCGCGGCGTCCCTGGCGAACAGGCCGACGAGCAGCATCACCACCGCCGTGACGTCGGAGAGGATGAGCAGCAGGTTCCACCGCTTGGCTTCGCGCGGGGTGCGGCCGCCGCTGAGGGCGGCGGCGAACGCGGGGTCGCTCGCCTGCAGCTCCGCCTCGATCTCGCGGAGGGCGTGGCGTTCTCGCTCCGGCAGCATGGGGGCCTCCTCGCCTCGGCTACCGCAGAGATACCCGCTCGCCTCCCGTTCAAAGCGGCACTTTCTCGTGAAAGCTAGTGGTTGTCCCGGGGGATGCCCTTCGTCGCCGCGATCCGCTGGTACGCCACGGCCGGGCGCAGTACCATGCCGTCGCACAGCTGGTCGACCATCGACCGCTGGATCTCCTGCCACGGCGTCTGGGAGTCCGGGATCGGGTAGCCGCCCGCCTCCGCCAGCTCCTTGTGGCGCAGCGCGAGCTCCTCGTCGGGGATCAGCACGTCCGCGGTGCCCGCGGCGAGGTCGATCCGCACCCGGTCGCCGGTCCGCAGCACGGCGAGCCCGCCGCCCGCCGCGGCTTCGGGGGAGGCGTTGAGGATCGACGGCGACCCCGACGTGCCCGACTGGCGGCCGTCGCCGAGGCAGGGCAGCTCGTGCACGCCCCGCTTGATCAGCTCCGCCGGCGGTCGCATGTTCACCACCTCCGCGGAGCCCGGGTAGCCGAGCGGGCCGGTGCCGCGCATCACGAGCAGCGTGTGCTCGTCGACGCCGAGGTCCGGGTCGTCGATGCGCGCGTGGTAGTCCTCCGGGCCGTCGAACACGACCGCGGTGCCTTCGTAGACGCCACCGGCCAGGTAGCGCCGGCGGAACTCCGGCGAGATGACGCTGGACTTCATGATCGCGGCGTCGAAGAGGTTGCCCTTGAGGACGAGGAACCCGGCGTCCGCGGTGAGGGCCGTGTCGAAGGTGCGGATGACGTCCCGGTCGCCGGCCTCGGCGTCGCGGCAGTTCTCGCCGAGCGTGCGGCCGTTGACCGTTCGGGCGTCTTCGTGGATCAGGCTGTGCCGCATCAGCTCGTGCACGACGGCGGGGACGCCGCCCGCCCGGTGGAATTCCTCGCCGAGGTACTTGCCCGCCGGCTGCAGGTCGACCAGCAGCGGGACGGCGTGGCCGAGGCGCTGCCAGTCGTCGAGGGGCAGGTCGACGCCGATGTGCCGGGCGATCGCGCCGATGTGGATCGGCGCGTTGGTCGAGCCGCCGATCGCCGAGCTGACGACGATGGCGTTCTCGAACGCCTCGCGGGTCAGGATGTCCGACGGCTTGAGGTCCTCGAGCACCATCTCGACGATCCTTCGTCCGGTCAGGTAGGCCATCCGCGCGCGGTCGCGGTGCGGCGCGGGGATGGCGGCGCAGCCGGGCAGGCTCATGCCGAGCGCCTCGGCGAGCGCGTTCATCGTCGAAGCGGTGCCCATGGTGTTGCAGTGCCCGGGCGACGGGGCCGAGGAGGCGACGAGCTCCATGAACCCGGCGTCGTCGATCTCGCCGGCGGCGAGCAGCTCACGCGCCTTCCAGACGATGGTCCCGGACCCGGTGCGCTCGCCGTTGTGCCAGCCGTTGAGCATGGGGCCGCCGGACAGCACGATCGCGGGCAGGTCGACGGTCGCGGCGGCCATCAGGCACGCGGGCGTGGTCTTGTCGCAGCCGGTGGTCAGGACGACGCCGTCGATGGGGTAGCCGTAGAGCGTCTCGACCAGGCCGAGGTAGGCGAGGTTCCGATCGAGGGCGGCGGTCGGGCGCTTGCCGGTCTCCTGGATGGGGTGCACCGGGAACTCGATCGCGATCCCGCCCGCCTCGCGGATGCCTTCGCGCGTGCGGTCGGCCAGCTGCAGGTGGTGCCGGTTGCAGGGGGTGAGGTCGGAGCCGGTCTGGGCGATGCCGATGATCGGCTTGCCGGACTGCAGCTCCTCCCGGGTGAGCCCCCAGTTCATGTACCGCTCGAGGTAGAGCGCGGTCATCCCGGGGTCGGCGGGGTTGTTGAACCAAGCTTCGCTGCGCAGTCCCATACCGGCCAGTCTGGCAACGCGAACGACCGAATGCACGCCCCTGGCCGGGGTGGGATCGGCGGGTGGGGGCGCGGGAGCTTGGAACCGGGGCGAGCACGAGCCGGATCGTGGCTGGGGAGCGGGCGTCGGGCCGGGAGCAGCCCCATGGCTCCGGGGCAACGGCCCAGCGGCCAAGCCCGGCGACCTGGGCCTGGCGGCCGGTGCCGACCGGGCGGCCCAGGCCCGGCACCCGGACCCGGCGGCCGGTGCCGACCGGCGCGCAACTCCGTGCGAGCGGGAGCCGGGCCGGAGCCGCACCCGGGCCCCGGCGCTCCGGCCCGGCTCCCACACGCCGGCGGCCGGGCCCGGTGTGCACCAGGCCCGGCCGTTCCCCTCGGCGTCGCCGTGAAGGCCACCCGCGCCGGTGGCCTTCACGGATGCGGGCTCAGCCCAGGCCGTTGAGGCCGATCACCCGGGCGTACCAGTGCGCGCTCCGCTTCGGGGTGCGGTGCTGCGTCCCGTAGTCGACGTGGACCAGGCCGAACCGCTTCGCGTACCCCTCGGCCCACTCGAAGTTGTCGAGCAGCGACCAGTAGAAGTACCCGCGCAGGTCGACGCCCGCCTGGATGGCGTCGTGCGCCGCCCGGAGGTGGGAGTCCAGGAAGGCCACCCGGTCGGTGTCGACGATGTCACCGCCGTCGCCGACGACGTCGGGGTAGGCCGCGCCGTTCTCCGTGATGTACAGCGGCACCTGGCGGTAGCCGCGGTGGACCTGCAGCAGGGACTCGGTCAGCCCGGCCGGCTGGACCTCCCAGCCGGAGTCCGTGCGGGGCGCCGCCGGGTCCGGGACGAAGTGCACGTCGCCGGCGCCGACCCACTCCGGGCCCGCCGGCTCGCTGCCCGGCACCGGGCGGCCCGCGACGCGGTAGTCGCGGTAGTAGTTCACGCCCAGCCAGTCGACGTGCGCGGCGATGATCGCCGCGTCGCCGTCCTTGGCCACCTCGCCCAGCCCGAACGGCGCCAGGTCGGTGACCAGGTCGTCCGGGTAGCCGCCGCGCAGGACCGGGTCGAGGAACAGCCGGTTCTGCAGGCCGTCGATCCGGCGGCACGCGGCGACGTCGGCCACGTTCGCCGGGTCGTGCGGGGCCACCGGGTACAGGTTCAGCGTGATCCCGGCCGGCGTGCCCGGGGCGTGCCGCCGGATGATGTCCATCGCCAGCCCGTGCCCGAGCAGCAGGTGGTGCGTCGCGGCGACGGCGGCCGGGTGGTCCGTGCGGCCGGGCGCGTGGATGCCGCCCGCGTACCCGAGCATCGCCGCGCACCACGGCTCGTTCAGGGTCGACCAGCTGGCGACGCGGTCGCCGAGCTTGGCCAGCACCGTCTCGGTGTACTCGGCGAACCGGAACGCGGTGTCGCGCGAGGTCCAGCCGCCCTTCTCCTCCAGGGCCTGCGGCAGGTCCCAGTGGTACAGCGTCGCCCACGGCTGGATGCCGGCCTCGAGGAGGCAGTCGACGAGCCGGTCGTAGAAGGCGAGCCCGGCCTCGTTGGGCGCGCCGCCGTCCGGCCGCACCCGCGGCCACGCCAGCGAGAAGCGGTAGGCGCCGAGGCCGAGGCGCCGCATCAGGGCGACGTCCTCGGAGTACCGCCGGTAGTGGTCGGCCGCCGGGTCGCCGGTGTCGCCGCCCACGACCGCTCCCGGACGGCGGGCGAAGACGTCCCAGACCGAGTCGGTGCGCCCGTCGGCCGTGGTGGCTCCTTCCACCTGGAACGCCGCCGTGGCGGCGCCCCAGACGAAGCCAGGCGGGAACATCAACGCGGTCTCCGCCCGAACGCTGTCGGGATGTACGGACATGTTCACCCTTTCACGGCACCTTGCATGATCCCGGCCACGATCTGGCGGCCGAGGAGGACGAAGACGATGAGGATGGGGATGGTGGCCAGGGTCGTGCCGGCCAGGACGAGCGAATAGTCGACGTAGTAGCCGCTCTGCAGCTTTTCCAGGGCCACCTGGACGGTGGGGTTGCCGGCGTCCAGCACGACGAGCGGCCACAGGAAGTCGTTCCACGACATCATGAACGTGAACATCGCGAGGATCGCCGCGGCCGGGCGCACGGCGGGCAGGCAGACGTTCCAGAAGATCCGGATCATGCTGCAGCCGTCGACGCGGGCGGCCTCGATCAGCTCGTACGGCAGTGCGTCCACTGTGTACTGCCGCATCCAGAACACGCCGAACGCGGTGACCAGGTTGGGCACGATCACCGCCGTCAGGCTCCCCGCCCAGCCCAGTTCGGACATCGCGATGAACAGCGGGATGATGCCCAGCTGGGTGGGCACCGCGAGCGTGACGACGATGAACACGAACAGCTTGTCGCGCCCGCGGAACCGCAGTTTCGCGAAGGCGAACCCGGCCAGCGACGAGAACAGCACCGTCGTCAGCGTCACCGTGCCGGACACGATGACGCTGTTGGCCAGTGCCTTCCAGAACGGCACGGTGTCGAACACCCGCGCGGCGTTGGCGAAGAAGTTGCCGCCGGGCACGAACGGCGGGATGCGCTCGGTGAGCATCCCGTTGTCGCGGCTGGCCACCAGGAACGACCAGTAGAACGGGAACAGCGAACCGAGCACGAAGATCGCCAGCACGAAGTAGGTCGCCTTGCGTGGCTTGCCGAGCGTGGCGACCTTCTGCCGCATTCCCGTTTTCGGGGAGTCACTCTGGAGTGTCGTCATTTCTTCTTCACCGCCTGGGGACGTGCGATCCGGCCGGTGAGGAAGAAGTTCACCAGCGCGATGAGCACGATGATCACGAACAGCACCCAGGCGATCGCCGAGGCGTAGCCGAGATCGGCGTTCTGGAACGCCGTCTGGTAGAGGTACAGCGTCACGGTCTGGAACTGGTTGGTGGAACCGCCGTTGTTCGACCCGGGCATGGCGTCGAACAGCTTCGGCTCGGTGAAGATCTGCAGACCGCCGATCGTCGAGGTGATGGTGACGAAGACCAGCGTCGGCTTCAGCAGGGGCAGTGTGACGTTCCAGAAGCGGCGCCAGGTGCCCGCACCGTCGATCACGGCCGCCTCGTGCAGTTCCTTCGGGATGGCCTGCATGGCCGCCAGCACGATCAGGGCGTTGTAGCCCGTCCAGCGCCAGTTCACCATGATCGCGATCGCGACGTGGCTGCCGAACCGGCTGGCCTGCCAGTCGACCGGGTCCAGCCCGATGGTCTGCAGCACGCCGTTGACCAGCCCGTACTTCGGGCCGAACAGGTTGGCGAAGATGATGCCGATGGCCACGAGGCTGGCCGCGTACGGCAGCAGGATGCCGACCCGCCAGCCCGTGGCGCCGCGCAGCCGGGAGCCGAGCAGCGCCGCCAGCAGCACCGCGATGACGAGCTGCGGGATGCTGGAGAGCAGGAAGATGCTGATCGTGTTCGTCAGCGCGTTCCAGAACTGCGCGTCGGCGAAGAGCTCCTTGTAGTTGTCGACGCCGATGAAGTCGGGCTGGTCGGCGCCGGCCTCCCACTTGAACAGCGAGACGTACGCGGTGTACAGCAGCGGGAACAGCCCGACGATCCCGAAGAGGATGAAGAACGGCGCGATGTAGAGGTACGGCGAGACCTTGACGTCCCACCGGCTCAACCGGTGACGGAAGGTGGGCCGGGGAGACACACGCTCCCCGGCCTTACTCCCTTCCGGCGCGACCTTGTCGAGGACGGTCATCGGCTCAGCGCGTGATCTTCTTCGCGGCGTCGACCATCTGGTTCCAGCCGTCGGCCGCCGACTTGCCCTGTTCGACCGCCTGCAGGGCCGGGCTGGACGCGTTCTCCTGGATCTGGCCGTCGCCCGGGCCCTTGTACTGCGGCTTCTGGACCTTCTTGGCCTGCTCGGCGAACAGCTCGCCGACCTTCGTGCCGCCGAAGTAGTCGTCGGTCTTGCTCAGCAGCGCGGGGTCCGAGAGGGCCTTGACCTGGCTCGGGAAGGTGCCCTTGGCCTGGAACGCCTTGATCTGCTGCTCCGGCGCGGTCAGCCAGGCCGCGAGCTCGGCGGCCTCCTTCGGGTGCTTCGACTGCGTCGGCACGGTCAGGTACGAGCCGCCCCAGTTCCCGCCGCCGCCGGGGAAGGCCGCGGTGACCGCCCACTTGCCGGCGTTCTCGGGACCGGCCTGCTCCTTGATCACGCCGAGCATCCAGGCCGGGCACACCTTCGTGGCGAACGCGCCCTGCTTGAAACCGGTGTTCCACTCGTTGCTGAACGCGGTGAGCTTGGCCGACTCGCCCTTGGCGACCGCGTCGGTGACCTTGGTCCAGGCGTCCTTGATGCCCTGGTTGTTCTCGACGGCCAGCTTGTCGTCGCTGCCGATGTAGCCCTGGGGGAGCTGGTTGACCATGGCGTTGAAGTTCTGCGCGGCCGAGTCGAACCAGGCCTTGCCGCCCGACTTGCCGACGAAGTCCGCGCCGGCGGCGAAGTAGCTGTCCCAGGTGGCGAACAGCGGCTTGACCGCTTCGGGGTCGTCCGGCAGCCCGGCGGCCTTGAACATGTCCTTGCGGTAGCACATGGCGAGCGGGCCGATGTCGGTGCCGTAGCCGATGAGCTTGCCGTCCTTGGTCTTGGCGGCCTCGTACTTCCAGTTCAGCCAGCGGTCGGGGGAGGCGTCGGCCGGCCCGATCTTGCTCAGGTCGTTGAACTTCGAGCCCTTGTCGAGGAAGTCGGACAGGTGGCCCTCTTCGAGCGCCGTCACGTCGGCGAGACCCGAGCCGGCGGCGAGCTTGGTGACGAGGTCCTCGTGGTAGGGGCCGCCCTGGCCGGTCTTGCGGTGGGTGATCTTGATGTTGGGGTGCAGCCGCTCGTACTCCGGGATGAGGGCCTCGTAGCCGAACTCGGTGAACGTCGCCAGCGTCAGGTCGACGTGCTCGTTCGGACCCGCGGCGGGGGGCGTTTCGTCACCGCCGCCACCACAGGCCGTGGCGCCGAGCGCCGTCATCGTGATGCCCAGTGCCAGGACCAGGCCGTTCCGGATCGTTCTCACGTGTCCAACCACCTTGTTGACGGGAATGAGCGCTCTCACTGCTGGGAGCCGATCTGGGAGCGCTCCCAGGTGTCGCAGAGTCTGCTGGGGGCCTCCACCGGTGTCAAGGGGTCGTAACCGGAGTGTTTCCTGCGAGGAGCGCTCCCGGACATAGCCCTGCGTGACCGTTAAGCTGTGGAAGTCCGGGTGGTTGTGGTGAGCGAGGGCGGTACCGTGGGGCCTCGAGCAGGGGATGAAGAACGGCCGACGCTGGAGGACGTCGCGGCGTTCGCCGGGGTGTCGCGGTCGACGGCGTCGCGCGCGTTGAACGACGACGCGTACGTCAGCGCGGCGGCGCGTGAAAAGGTCCGCGCCGCGGCCCGTGACCTGGGCTATTCCCCGAACCAGGCGGCCAGGTCGCTGGTCACCCGGCGGACCGGGGCGATCGCCGTGGTGCTGTCTGAGCCGGAGTCCCGGCTGCTCGACGACCCGTACCGCGCGGCGGTCATGCGGGCCGGCTACCGGGAGCTCGCCGACGTCGGACGGCAGATGGTGCTGATCTTCAGCGACATCCGCGAGGACCTGAGCCGGACGGTCCGGTTCCTCGAAGGCGGGCACGTCGACGGCGCGCTGGTGTTCGCGCCGCACCGGGCCGACCCGCTGCCCAAGGCGCTCCGGCTGCTGCGGATCCCGGTGGTGTTCGGCGGGCAGGCGGCCGGCATCCGGCGCGGCGTGCACGTCGTCGACTTCGACAACGAGGGCGGCGCCCGGCTGGCGGTCGAGCACCTGGTCGCGGCCGGCCGGCGGCGGATCGCCACGATCGCCGGGCCGCAGGACCAGAGCGCCCCCATCGACCGGCTCGCCGGCTGGCGCAAGACCCTCCTCGACGCTGGGCTCGACCCCGCCGACCTGGCCGAAGAGGCCGACTTCACGCTGTCGGGCGGGGCCGGCGCGATGTCCGCGCTGCTCGCCCGGCACCCGGACCTCGACGCGGTGTTCGTCGCCAGTGACATGATGGCGGTGGGCGCTTTGCGCACGCTCGACGCGGCGGGTCGCCGCATCCCGGACGACGTCGCGGTCGTCAGCTTCGACGACAACGCCACCCTGGCCCCGGCCATGGACCCGCCCTTGACGTCGGTGCACCAGGACCCGCGCGAGCAGGTCCACGCCATGGTCGAGACCTTGATGCAGCTGCTCGACGACCAGAACCTCAAGCCGCGCCAGCAGGTGCTCCCGGTCTCCCTGGCGGTCCGCGCCTCCAGCTGAGCCCGTGTCGGCCCCCGGGACCCCGCGTGTCGGCTTCCTGGGTACGCGTGTCGTCCCTGGCTGCCCGGGTTGGGCGGGTGAGTCGCGTGCCTGGAGGGGCGGCTGGCGTGCCTGGGGGCCGGTTTGCGTGCCCGGAGGGCGGCTGGCGTGCCTGGGGGCCGGTTTGCGTGCCTGGAGAGGCGGCTGGCGTGCCTGGGGGCCGGGTTGCGTGCCTGGAGGGCCGGCTGGCGTGTCTGGAGAGGTGGCTGGCGTGCCCGGAGGGGCGGTTCGCGTGCCTGGAGGGTCGGCTCGCGTGATTTCAGCATCGACGCGTGATTGTGAAGCCGAGACGGTGTGCGTGACTCGATAGGTGGGAACGTTCCGGCCCGAGATGTACGCCTTTGGCGCTAAACAGCGTTTTCCGAGCACTCGGGGTGACCGGGCGACTGGGCTGAACGGGTGACGGAACGACCAACGGGTGCGGCTGTTCAGGAGCGTTCAGTGGACGGCTGTTCGCCCGGCGCGCAGGTGTGACGTCCGCGGCCGCGGTGTCCTTCTGACTCGATTCTTTACAGGCACGTTTCCGGCTGGCTACCGTCTGCGTCTGGAAGCGCTCCCAGATCGCTGGCTCCCTACGGACAAAGGAGTTCCGCAGCCATGCGTTCCTCTCCCCGAAAGCGCGCCCGTGCGCTGGCACTGGCCTCGGCCGTGCTGGCGATCACGGGTGCGGTGGTCGCCCCACCCCCGGCGCTCGGCGCCGACGTCGCCTGTTCCGTCACCTACACCACCAACGACTGGGACACCGGGTTCACCGCCAACGTCTCGCTGCGCAACGACGGCCCGGCCCTCGACAGCTGGAAGGTCGGCTGGACGTTCCTCGACGGCCAGAAGGTCCAGCAGGGCTGGAGCGCCACCTTCGCCCAGAGCGGCGCCGCGGTCACCGCGACGAACCTGTCCTACAACGGCCACCTCGACACGGGCGCGAGCACGTCGTTCGGGTTCAACGGCACGAAGGGCTCAGCCAACCGTCCACCCACCGACTTCTCCGTCAACGGCACCTCGTGCACCGGGGCCAACAAGGCCCCCACCGTCAGCCTCACCTCGCCGGCCTCGACCGGCACCTACTACGCCCCGGCCACCATCCCCCTGGCGGCGACGGCCGCCGACGCCGACGGCACGGTGAGCAAGGTCGAGTTCTACGCCGGTGACACGCTGCTGGCCACCGACACGGCCGCGCCGTTCGAAGGCAGCTGGGGCAACGTCCCGGCCGGGACGTACTCGATCACGGCCAAGGCCTACGACAACAAGAACGCGTCGACGACCTCCAGCCCGGTCAGCGTGAAGGTCCTTTCCGGACCGACGATCGTCGCCTCCCCGGCGACCGCGCAGGTCAAGCAGGGTGGCACGACGACGTTCGCCGTCAGCCTCGCCGGGGCGCCCACCGCGCCGGTCACGGTCGCCGTCGCCCGGACGGCGGGCAGCACCGACCTGACCGCGAGTCCCACGAGCCTCACCTTCTCGACGACGAACTGGAACACCCCGCAGAACGTCACGGTGACCAGCGCCGGCAACGGGGGAGACCTGGGCAGCGCGACCTTCACCGCGAGCAGCAGCGGGTACACCGCGGCCACCGTGGCGGTCAACGAGATCTCGTCGTCCACTTCGGACTACCAGCTCGCGTTCCTCACGCAGTACAACAAGATCAAGGACCCGAACAACGGCTACTTCCGCAAGTTCGGGAACATCCTGGTGCCCTACCACTCGATCGAGACGCTGATCGTCGAGGCACCGGACCACGGCCACGAGACGACGTCGGAGGCGTTCAGCTACTACCTGTGGCTCGAGGCGTCCTACGGCCGGGTCACCGGTGACTGGTCCCCGTTCAACCAGGCGTGGACGTCGATCGAGACGTACGCGATCCCCTCGGCGGCGGACCAGCCGGGCAACTCGGGGTACAACGCGAGCAAGCCGGCGACGTACGCGGCGGAGTACCCCACGCCGAAGTCCTACCCGTCGCCGCTGCAGAGCAACGTGTCGGTCGGCAGCGACCCGATCGCGGCGGAGCTGAAGGCGGCCTACGGTTCGCCGGACGTCTACGGCATGCACTGGCTGCTGGACGTGGACAACATCTACAAGTTCGGGCACTGCGAGGACGGCACCAACACCGCGCCGGCGTTCATCAACACCTTCCAGCGCGGTTCGCAGGAGTCGGTCTGGGAGACGGTCACGCAGCCCAGCTGCGACGTCCTGAAGTTCGGCGGCAAGAACGGGTACCTCGACCTGTTCACCGGTGACTCCTCCTACGCCAAGCAGTGGAAGTACACCGACGCACCGGACGCGGACGCCCGCGTGGTGCAGGTGGCCTTCCAGGCCGAGAAGTGGGCGCAGGCGCAGGGCAAGAGCGCCGACGTCGCGGCCGTGCTGAAGAAGGCGTCGAAGATGGGCGACTACCTCCGGTACTCGCTGTTCGACAAGTACTTCAAGAAGATCGGCAACTGCGTCGGGCCGTCGAGCTGCCCGGCCGGGACCGGCAAGGACAGCGAGCACTACCTGATCTCGTGGTACTACGCCTGGGGCGGGTCGATGGACTCGTCCAGCGCCTGGGCGTGGCGGATCGGCGACGGTGCGGCGCACCAGGGTTACCAGAACCCCTTGGCCGCGTACGCGTTGTCGGCCGACCCAGGGCTGAAGGTCACTTCGGCGACCGGCGCGACCGACTGGGCGACCAGCCTCAGCCGGCAGATGGAGTTCCTGCAGTGGCTGCAGTCGTCCGAAGGCGGTCTCGCCGGCGGCGCGACCAACAGCTGGGAAGGCCAGTACGGCACCCCGCCCGCGGGCACGCCGACCTTCTACGGGATGTACTACGACTGGCAGCCGGTCTGGCACGACCCGCCGAGCAACCAGTGGTTCGGCTTCCAGACCTGGGGCATGGAGCGGATCGCCGAGTACTACCAGGCGACCGGCGACGCCCGGGCGAAGAAGATCCTCGACAAGTGGGTGCCCTGGGCGATCGCGAACACCACGGTCGGCGCCGGCGGGAGTTTCCAGATCCCGTCCGACCTGACCTGGAGCGGCGCGCCGGACACCTGGAGCGCCACCAGCCCGGGTTCGAACACCGGCCTGCACGTCTCGGTGAAGAACTACAGCCAGGACGTCGGGGTCGCGGCCTCGCTGGCCAAGACGCTGCTCTACTACGCGTCGGGGTCGAGCAACGCCCAGGCCAAGACGGTCGGGGAGCAGCTGCTGAACGCGCTGTCGGCGAACACGGACAGCAAGGGCATCGCGGTGCCGGAGACCCGGTCGGACTACGACCGGTTCGACGACAAGTACAACGCCACCACGGACCAGGGGCTGTACGTGCCCTCGGGCTGGACGGGCACGATGCCGAACGGCGACCCGATCAACGCGAACTCCACGTTCCTGTCGATCCGGTCGTTCTACAAGAGCGACCCGCAGTGGCCGAAGGTCCAGTCCTACCTGGACGGTGGCGCCGCGCCGACGTTCACCTACCACCGGTTCTGGGCGCAGTCGGAGATCGCCACGGCGTTCGCCGCGCACGTCGCCCTGTTCGGCTGAAAGGCACTCGATGAAGCGACTGCTCGCACTCGCGGTCGCCGCACTGGTCGGGGGCGCCGTTCTCACGGCGTCCCCGGCCGCCGCGGCCCCGGAGACCACGCAGGCGGCGGCCGGGACCGGCACCGGCTTCTGGCACGCCGCCGGCTCGCAGCTCGTCGACGCGACCGGGACCCCGGTCCGGATGACCGGCGTCAACTGGTTCGGCGCCGAGACCGGCAACTACTCGCCGCACGGCCTGTGGAGCCGCAACTACCGGGACATGCTCGACCAGATGGCGGGCCTCGGCTACAACACGCTGCGGCTGCCGTACTCCAACCAGCTGTTCGACCCCGGCGTCAAGCCCACCAGCATCGACGCCGTCCAGAACCCGGATCTGCAGGGGCTTTCCGGGCTGCAGGTGCTCGACAAGATCATCGCCTACGCCGGGACCAAGGGCATGCGCGTGATCCTGGACCGGCACCGGCCGGACTCCGGCGCGCAGTCCCCGCTCTGGTACACCAGCGCGTACCCGGAGAGCCGCTGGCTGTCGGACTGGACGATGCTCGCCCAGCACTACAAGGGCAACACCACGGTGATCGGCGCCGACCTGCACAACGAGCCGCACTCGATCCAGGGTGGCGGCGGCGCGTGCTGGGGCTGCGGGGACACCGCGACCGACTGGCGGCTCGCCGCCGAACGCGCCGGCAGCGCCGTCCTGTCCGCCAACCCGGACTGGCTCGTCATCGTCGAGGGCGTCGACTGCGTCAGCGGCACCGGCGACCCGCAGTGCGGCTGGTGGGGCGGCAACCTCTCCGGCGCGCGGCAGTTCCCGGTCCGGCTGTCCAAACCGGACAAGCTGGTGTACTCGGCGCACGAGTACGCGACGTCGGTGTTCGCCCAGAAGTGGTTCTCCGACCCGGCCTTCCCGGCGAACCTGCCCGCGCTGTGGGACCACTTCTTCGGTTACCTGCACAAGGAGAACATCGCGCCCGTCCTGCTCGGCGAATTCGGCTCCACCCTGGCCGACCCGCGCGACAAGACGTGGTTGCAGGAGCTGATGAAGTACAGCGGCACCGGCGCCACCGGGATGAGCTTCACGTACTGGTCGTGGAACCCGAACTCCGGGGACACCGGCGGCATCCTCAACGACGACTGGACCACGGTCAACCAGACCAAGCAGGCGATCCTGCAGCCGTACCTGATCCCGCCGGTCGGCGGCGGCGGGACGACCGATCCGCCGCCCGCGCAGAGCTGCGCGGTCACCTACCACGTCGACAACACGTGGCAGGGCGGCTTCGTCGCCTCCGTCTCGCTGAAGAACACCGGCACCACGCCGCTCAAGGCGTGGGCGCTCGGCTGGACCGTCCCGTCCGGGACGCAGATCACCGGCGGCTGGGGCGCGACCGTGACCCAGTCCGGGCAGCAGGCGACGGCCAAGGCCCCGACCTGGGCACCCGACCTGGCCGGCGGCGCCTCGGTGTCGATCGGCTTCCAGGCGACCGGCGCCTCGACCGGCACCCCCGGCGGCTTCGCCGTCGGCGCGACCGCCTGCACCACCTGACCCACCCACCGACGAAGACAAAGGAGCACACTCGATGAGGAGTGAATTCTGGTCCGCGAAGAGGAAGTCACGGTTCGCCGTGGCGTCCTCGGTGACGGCGGCCGCGGTCACCGCCGGGCTACTGGTGGCCGGGGGCAGCCCGGCGGGCGCCGCCACCGGCTGCAAGGTCACCTACACGGTCAACCAGTGGGACACCGGCTTCACCGCCAACGTCGCCGTGACCAACCTGGGGGACGCCGTTTCGTCCTGGAACGTCGAATGGGACTTCGGCGGCAACCAGCAGGTGCAGCAGGGCTGGAGCGCCACGTTCAGCCAGAGCGGCAAGCACGTGAGCGCGAAGAACCCGTCGTGGGGCGGTTCGCTGGGCTCGAACGCGACGGCCAGCTTCGGCTTCAACGGCTCGTTCTCCGGCACCAACGACATCCCGGCGTCGTTCTCGCTCAACGGCGCCCACTGCGACGGCACGCCGACGACCACGACCCCGACGACACCGACCACCCTGACGACGACGCCGACCACCCCGACGACGCCGACCACCCCCACCACCCCGACGACGGTGACCACGACGCCGCAGCCCGGCACCCACGTGGACAACCCGTACGCCGGGTCGAAGGGGTACGTGAACCCGGACTGGTCGGGCCAGGTGAGTGCGGCGGCCGCGGCCAAGGGCGGCACGCTCGGTGCCCAGATGGCCAAGGTGGCGAACACCTCGACGGCGGTGTGGTTGGACCGGATCGCGGCGATCGAGGGCACATCGAGCGCGCGCGGCCTGCGCGGGCACCTCGACGCGGCGTTGAGCCAGGCGAGCGGCGGCACGCCGGTGACCATCCAGATCGTCGTCTACGACCTGCCGAACCGCGACTGCGCGGCGCTGGCGTCCAACGGTGAGCTGAAGGCCTCCCAGAACGGCCTGGCCCGGTACAAGAGCGAGTACATCGACCCGATCGCGTCGATCCTGTCCGACGCGAAGTACGCGCCGCTGCGGATCGTCGCGGTCGTGGAGCCGGACTCGCTGCCGAACCTGATCACCAACACCTCGATGGCGACGTGCGCGGAAGCGCAGTCCACCGGGGTGTACACGCAGGGCATCCAGTACGCGCTGAACAAGCTGCACGCGATCTCCAACGTCTACAACTACCTCGACATCGCGCACTCGGCGTGGCTGGGCTGGGACAGCAACTTCGGTCCCTTCGTCAACCTGGTCAAGCAGACGCTGCAGGGCACCACGGCCGGCGTGAACAGCATCGACGGCTTCATCAGCTCCACGGCGAACTACACGCCGCTGACCGAGCCGAACCTGCCCGACCCGAACCTGACGATCGGCGGACAGCAGCTGAAGTCGGCGAAGTTCTACCAGTGGAACCCGTACTTCGCCGAGATCCCCTTCGCCACCGCGATGTACAACGCGTTCGTGTCCGCGGGTCTGCCGAGCGGCATCGGCATGCTGGTCGACACCTCGCGCAACGGCTGGGGCGGCGCGGCCCGGCCGAGCGGCGCTTCGGGGTCCACGGTGGACGCCTACGTCGACTCCGGCCGGATCGACCGGCGGCTGCACCGCGGCAACTGGTGCAACCAGAGCGGCGCGGGTCTGGGTGTCCGGCCGACGGCCTCGCCGGCGGCGCACTTCGACGCCTACGTCTGGATCAAGCCGCCGGGTGAGTCCGACGGCGCGAGCCAGCAGATCCCCAACGACGAAGGCAAGGGCGCGGACCCGATGTGCGACCCGACCTTCCACGGCAGCGAACAGGCCAACGGCGGCAACCTGACCGGTGCCCTGCCGAACGCCCCGCTGTCCGGCAAGTGGTTCGAGGCCCAGTTCGAGCAGCTGGTCCAGAACGCCTACCCGCCGGTGCAGTAACCCCGCGTCCCGGGCCGGGCGGTGCCGCGCAGCCGCCGTCCGGCCCGGGCTCCAACCCCTGACCTGCCCGGGTCCCCGGGTGGGTCACAGCTCCTTGCGGAAACTCAGCCGGTCCAGTCCCGGCCCGTCGTAGTCGGGCTGGACCGGCAGTCCCTCGAACTCCTTCGGCCCTGGTTCGGTGACGAACCCCATCCGGGTGTGGAACGCGTGCGAACCCTTGTTCACCGGCGAAGTGATCGCCCGTACCACCGAGCGCCCGTGCGCCCGGCTGTAGGCGAAGAAGCGCTCGTACAGCGCCGCGCCCAGCCCGCGGCCGCGTTCGGCGGGATCGACGCCGACGAAGTGGATGTAGCTCTCCGCCGGCCGCGACGGCGAGAGGAACCCGATCAGGAACGCGACGATCCGCTCGTCCGACGTCACGAGGAAGCTGCTGTCGGTGAAGTGCTGGAACATCAGCTTGGGCAGCAGGAGCGCCCGCTGGCGGGAGCCCTCCGCGCCGCCGAGGCCACCCCACCAGGCGTCCAGGACGGCGAGGACGGGCAAGTGGTCTTCGGGGCCGGGGTGCCGGATTTCGTGGTGCCGCCAGGGCGGGAGCGTGGTCATACCGGCCACCCTGCCCGCCGCGGCGCGTTCCCTCCACCGGAATTCCGGTCAGGGCACCAGGCGGTGCACCCCGATCAGCACCTGCTGCCAGACGGCGGCGGGATCGGCGCCCTGCTCGACCGACTTGAGCGCCGGCGCGATCACGGTCTCCTGGATCTTGCCGTCGCCCGGGCCCTTGTACTGCGGTTTCCCGACCTTGCGGGCCTGGGCGACGAAGACCTGGCCGCTCAACGCGCCGCCGAAGTAGCCGTTCATCTCGCTGAGCAGGTCGGGGGAGGTGAACGCGTCGACCTGGCTGGGGAAGTTGCCGCTGACGCGGAACGCGTGCAGCTGCTGCTCCGGCGCGGTCAGCCAGGCGGCGAGCGCCGCGGCCTCCTTCTGGTGCGGGCTCGAGGCCGGCACGGTGAGGTAGGAACCGCCCCAGTTGCCGCCGCCGTCCGGGAACGCGTCGGTGATCGCCCACTTGCCGGCGTTGCCGAGCCCGGCCTGCTGCTCGATGACGCCGAGCATCCACGCCGGACAGACCTTCGTCGCGAAGGCGCCGAGGCGCAGGCCGTTGTTGCCGTCGTCGGCGAAGGCGGTGAGCCCGGCCGACTGTCCTTGCGCGACGGCGGTGGTGACCTGGTTCCAGGCGTCCCGCAGCGCCGTGTTCGTTTCGAGCGTCGAGTGGTTTTCGCGGTCGAGGTAGCCGACCGGCAGCTGGTTGACCATGGCGTTGAAGTTCTGGGCCGCGGAGTCGAACCACTTCTTGCCGTGCGAGCGCCGGACGTACCGCTCGCCCGCCTGGAAGTAGCTGTCCCAGGTCGCGAACATCGTCTTCACCGAGCCGGGGTCGGTGGGCAGGCCGGCGGCTTCGAGCAGGTCCTTGCGGTAGCACATGGCCAGCGGGCCGATGTCGGTGCCGTAGCCGACGAGCTTGCCGTCCTTGCTGCGGCCCGCTTCGTACTTCCACTCCAGCCACCGGCCGGGCTTGACGTCGGCCGGCCCGATCTTCGCCAGGTCGGCGAACTTGTCGGACTGCGCGAGGACGTCGGCGAGGTGGCCCTCCTCGACGGCCTGGACGTCGGCGAGGCCCTGGCCGCTCTGCAGCTTGGCCAGCAGGTCCTGGTGGTACGGGCCGCCCTGCTCGGCCCGGACCTGGCGGACGGTGAGCCCGGGGTGGGTGAACTCGTAGCCGGGGATGAGGTCGTCGTAGCCGAACTCCCCGAACGTCGCCACGGTGAGCGTGATCTGCTCCGGCGTCGACGGGCCGCAGCCCCCGGTCAGGACGAGCAGGACGACGGCGACGGCGAACGCCAGCCGTCTTCGGACGTTCCTCATGTGCGCGCACTCCCCGTTCGCCCGCTCCTCGCCCTCGTTGGCTGGGAGCGCTCCCGGCTGGAGTCTTGTTTCCCGGTGCGGCGGGTGTCAAGGTGCGCGACGGCGGGTGTCCGGGCGGACACGGACCGGCCTGGTCCCTTGTGGTGCAACGAAGGGGTGCGATGAAGCGTCCGACGATCACCGACATCGCGAAGGAGGCCGGCGTGTCCAAGGGCGCGGTGTCCTACGCGCTCAACGGCCGCCCCGGCGTCTCGGAGGCCACCCGGCGGCGGATCACCGAGATCGCCCGCGAGCTCGGCTGGTCGCCGAGCGGCCCGGCGCGGGCGCTGTCCGGCGGCCGGACCGGGGCGATCGGGCTGGTCCTCGACCGGCCGCTCGAGGTGTTCTTCCCGGCCCTGCTCGACGGGCTGGAGGACGAGCTGCTGCTCCAGGTCGCCACCGGCCGCGACGCCTCCCTGGCGATCTACCGCCGCTGGCGGGCCGAACGGAAGGTCGACGGCGTGCTGCTCACCGATCCCGGGTACGCGCCCGAGCTGGTGGGGATCGGCCTGCCGGCGGTGGTGCTCGGCGGGCCGGGCGGGGTGCCGGGCGTTCCGTCGGTGTGGGTGGACGACACCGCCGGAGCCGCTGAGGTGCTGGAGTACCTCGCCGCGCTGGGACACCGCCGCGTGGTCCGGATCGCGGGCGCGGCGCCGTTCGCGGACCCCGCCGCCCGGGCACGGGCGGTCACGACGGCCGCGGAAAGGCTGGGCCTCGGCGGCGTGCGGACCGCGGGAGCGGGGGAGCCGCCCGGCGGGTGGCCCGTGCCCTTTGGCGACGGTGGCCGCGGTATCCGGCTGGTGCCGTCCGCGGTCCGGGACCCGGGCTTCGAGGGCCGGGCCGGTGCCGGTGCGGCCGATCCGGGCTTCGAGGGCCGGGCAGGCTCGGGTGCCGTTGAGCCGGGCTTCGGGCGGCGGGCCGGTGCCGCCCATCCGGGCTTCGAGGGCCGGGCAGGCTCCGGTGCCGTTGAGCCGGGCTTCGGGCGGCGGGCCGGTGCCGCCCATCCGGGCTTCGAGGGCTGGGCTGGTGCGGGTGCCGCTGATCCGGGCTTCGAGCGGCGGGCCGGTGCCGCCCATCCGGGCTTCGAAGGCCGGACTGGCGCCGGTCCCGCCGGCCCAGGCCCCGAGGGCTGGGCCGCCCGTCCGGGCTCCGAGGGCCGAACCGGTGCCGGTCCCGTCCACCCGGAACCTTCGGCCGACGCGGTCCGGCAGGTGCTCGCCGGGTATCCCCGGCCCACGGCCCTGCTGTGCGACACCGACGGCCTCGCCGTGGCCGCGCTCGCCGCCGCGCGGGAACTCGGCCTCGCCGTCCCCGGTGACCTCTCGGTCGTGTCGTGGGACGACACCCCGCTGTGCCGGCTGGTCCGCCCGGCGCTCACCGCGATCCGGCGCCCGCTGGACGAACTCGGCCCGCTGGCGGCGTCCGTGCTGCACGACGTGCTGGCCGGGGCGACGGTCGGCGACGTGTGCGCGTCCCGGCCGCGGCTGATCACCCGCGGCAGCACGGGCCCCGCGGGCCCGTGAGCCCGGGGAGGCCACCTCTGCCGAGGTGGCCTCCCCGGACCATCCACAGGAGACGGTCAGGTGCCCTGGCAGGTGAGCGACGGCTGGGCCGGGTTGCTCCCCGAAGCGTTAACGACGAGACCGAAAGTGGTCTGACCGTCGGGGGCGACCCGGCCGTTCCAGTCGGCGTTGCGGACCGTCACCGCCGAGCCGGACTGGCTCAGCGTGCCGTTCCAGACGCTGCCGACCGTCTGGCCCGCGGGCAGCGTCCAGCCCGCCTGCCAGCCGTTGTACGGCGTGGTGCCGTGGTTCATCACCGTCACCGTCGCCTGGTAGCCGCCGCTCCAGGTGTTGGTGATCTCGTACATCGCCATGCACGAGCCGCCCGGCGAGGGGCTGGTCGGCGTGGTCGGTGTGGTGGGCGTGGTCGGTGTGGTGGGCGTGGTCGGCGTGGTGGTGGTCGGGGTGCCGGGGTCCTTCACGCCGGTGACCTCGCCGTGCCCGCCGTCGAAGGTGACGTCCGAGCAGCCGTAGAACGTCTCGGCGCTGTCGGAGCGCTTCCACACCGAGTAGATGATGTGCCGGCCGGACTTGTTCGACGGCAGCGCGCCGCTCCACTTGTACTGGCCGTCCACCGTGCCCACCGAGCCGGTCACCGGCGGGTGGTCCACCGTCAGGAACGGCTGGTCCTCCAGCGAGTCCCAGGTCAGCGGCTGGTTCGGGTTCCACCCGTCCTTCGTCACGTAGGTGTAGAACCAGCCCGGGTGGGCGGCCCACGCGTTGTAGGAGAAGTCGAACGTGGCGCCGGCGGTGAGGTGGGTCAGCGGCCAGGCGCCGACCTGGTCGAAGCCGGCGTAGCCCGGGTTGCCGCCCGAACACAGCTTCCCGTCGGGGATGAAGCCGCGGGTGCGCCCGGCACCGTCGGACCGCAGCACCGCGAACCAGTTGTACAGCGAGTTCGCGCCACTGGTGTTCACCGCGGCCGAGCAGGCCGGGTTCTGGGGGATGATCTGGCCGGTCGAACTGAGCCCGTCCTGCCAGCACAGGAAGGTCCGGCTGCCCGGCTTCATCATCGCGCCGTGCGCTTCGGCCGTGCCGGTGCTGAGCAGGATCGCGGTCAGGCTCGCCAGCAACACGGTCACGGCGGCGAGGATCGTACTTCGTCTCCTGGTCACGTCTGTCCCTTCGTCGGGTAGCGTGCGTCGAAGACTGGGAGCGCTCTCAAGGTCAGGATACGCGGCGGTGGTCACTTCCGGAACAGCCCGCGGTGACCCGGGCCGGTGCCTTGGCCTACCTTGGCGAGGGCAGCCGGACCCCGGCCTGGCCCGTCGAGAAAGGCAGAGAGTGGACAGTCCGTCTTCGGTTCCCGCCTGGGTGCGCGCCGAACCCGCCCGGCTGCTCGGTTTCGCCGCCCGCGCGGCGCACCCCGGCGGTGGGTTCGCCTGGCTCGACGACGCCGGGCGGCCGGTGCTCGACCGGCCCGTCGAAACCTGGATCACGTGCCGGATGACGCACGTCTTCGCGCTGGCCTCCCTGCGGGGAACGGACTCGGGGGAGCAGGTCGCGCACGGCGTCGCGGCGCTGACCGGCCTGCTGCGCGATCCGGACCACGGCGGCTGGTACGCGTCGACAACGTTGTCGGAGAAGCGAGCGTACGAGCACGCCTTCGTGGTCCTGGCGGCCGCGAGCGCGGTCGCCGCCGGCGCCGACGGCGCGCAACCGCTGCTGGCCGAGGCCCTCGAAGTCGTCGAGCGCCGGTTCTGGGAACCGGGGCCGGGTCTCGTCGCCGACGTCTGGGACCGCGGCTGGACGAGCCTCGAGGACTATCGCGGGGCGAACGCCAACATGCACACCGTCGAGGCGTTCCTGGCCGCCGCCGACGTCACCGGCGACCCGGTCTGGGCCACGCGCGCCTTGTCCATTGTGGAACGGCTGGTGCACGGCGAGGCCCGCGCGCACGGCTGGCTGCTCCCGGAGCACTACGACGCGGACTGGCACGTCCGCCTGGAGTTCAACCGGGACGAGCCCGCGCACCCCTTCCGCCCGTTCGGCGCGACCATCGGGCACCTCTTCGAGTGGGCGCGGCTGGCCGTGCACCTCAAGCGCGCGCTCGGGGACGGCGCGCCGGCGTGGCTCGGGCCCGACGCGGCCGCGCTGTTCGCGACCGCGGTGCGCCACGGCTGGGCCGTCGACGGCGCCCCGGGATTCGTCTACACCACCGACTTCGCCGGGACGCCGGTCGTGCGCACCCGGCTGCACTGGGTCGTGGCGGAGGCGATCGCCGCCGCGTGGACGCTCCACCAGGAGACCGGCGACCCGGCCTACCTCGACCGGTTCCGGGAGTGGTGCGCCCACGCCGACGCCTGCTTCGCCGACCGCCGACTCGGGTCGTGGCACCACGAACTCGACCCGGAGAACCGTCCCGCGGCGACGGTCTGGGCCGGCAAGCCGGACATCTACCACGCCTACCAGGCGACGTTGCTGCCCGACTTGCCGCCCGCCGCGTCGTTCGCCGGCGCGCTGCTGCCGCGCCACTAGACTGCCCGAGCCGTCCCTTCCGACAAGGAGAACCATGTCGCCTTTCGCCGCCGCCGAAGACCGGTACGCGGACATGCCGTACCGGCGGGCCGGCCGCAGCGGGCTGAAGCTGCCCGCCGTGTCGCTCGGCCTGTGGCACAACTTCGGGGACGACAAGCCGCTCGACGTCCAGCGCGCGGTGCTGCGCCGCGCGTTCGACCTCGGCGTCACGCACTTCGACCTCGCCAACAACTACGGCCCGCCGCCCGGCGCGGCCGAGGCGAACTTCGGACGGCACTTCGCCGCGGACTTCCGCCCGTACCGCGACGAGATCCTGGTGTCGTCCAAGGCCGGCTACCTGATGTGGGACGGCCCGTACGGCGAGTGGGGCTCGCGCAAGAACCTCCTCGCCAGCCTGGACCAGAGCCTCGCCCGCACTGGCCTGGACCATTTCGACGTCTTCTACTCGCACCGCCCGGACCCGGACACGCCGATCGAGGAGACCATGGGTGCCCTCGACACCGCCGTCCGGTCGGGGAAGGCGCTCTACGCCGGCATCTCGAACTACTCCCCGGAGCAGACGACGGCCGCGCTCGCGGCGCTGAAGGAGCTCGGGACGCCGCTGCTGATCCACCAGCCGCGGTACTCGATGCTGGACCGCTGGGTCGAGGACGGCCTCCTGGACACCCTCGAGGAGCACGGCGTCGGCTCGATCGCGTACTCGCCGCTGAGCCAGGGCCTGCTGACCGACCGCTACCTCGACGGCGTCCCCGCCGGCTCGCGGGCGGCCGGCGCCAGCCCGTTCCTCACCCGCGAGCGGCTCACCGAGGAAACCCTGGCGACGATCCGCGCGCTGAACGACGTCGCCAAGCGGCGCGGGCAGACCCTGGCGCAGCTGGCCATCGCGTGGGTGCTGCGCCACGGCCGCGTGACATCGGCGCTGATCGGCGCCAGCAGCGTCGCGCAGCTCGAGAACACCGTGGCCGCCACCGCGAACCTCGCCTTCGCCGACGACGAGCTGGCCGAGATCGACCGGATCCTCACCCGGTAACGCCGGCGGCGCCGGTCACGTGGCGCCGCCGCAGCGGCCTGGTCCCGGCCGAGGCGGGGGCAGCGGCCCGCGGCGGGCAGGGCGGCCGCGGCGGGCGCAGTGAGCAGGGCGGCCGCGGCTGGCGTGGCGGGCTGAGCTGCCGGGTTGGCGTGGCGGGCCGGGCGTGCGCGGCCGCGCGTGGCGGGCCGGGTGGGCGCGGCGTGCGGAGTGAGCAGGGCGGGCGCAGCAGGCATGGCTGGCGTGGCGGGCGCGGTGAGCAGAGCGGCCGCGGCGGGCCGGGCTGGCGGGCAGGGCTGGGCTGGCGGGCAGGGCTGCCGCGGTGAGCGGGGCCGTGGCCGGTGCCGTGGCGGCCAGGGCCCTGGTCAGCAGCCGATCCGTGCGGTGCCCACCGCCACGTCGTCGAACCACAGCGTGTCGGCGTCGCCGCCGTAGCTCTCCCAGCCGAGCCGCAGGTCGGTCACCGTGGGGTGCCACGTCCTGGCGAGCCACTGCTGGTCGATGTCGGGGGTCGGCACGCCGTCGACGACGAGGCCGGGCACCTCGGCGGAGCCGAGCCACGTCCGGAGCTGCCCGGCGGCGCCGTCGAGCTCGAACTCGAAGCAGGACCAGGTGCCGGTCGGCAGCGGGACGCTCTGGGCTACCCCCGCCGGGCTTTGCGCGGGCAGGGTCGCGTCGTCGGACTCGCGGTTCCACTGCAGGGCCCGGTTCTGGCCGCCGGCGCGCAGGTCGCGGCCGCCGTCGGCGGTGTCGCGCATCGCCATGAACGCGACGTGCCCGGCGGGCAGCGGCGTGGTGTGGCGGACCCAGAACCGGCCGAAGAGCTTGCCCGAGCCCGACACGCTCGTCCCGAAGAAGGCGTGGTTGCAGTAGCCGCCCTGGCCGGTGACCTTCACCGAGCGGGTGCCCGAGTGCGCGACCGACGGGTCGACGCTGACCGTGCCGGTGCCGGTGCAGTTCGCCGCGCCCACGGTCCAGCGGCCGGCGGGGGCCGAGCCGGTCTGCTGTTCGAAGTCGTCGCAGACCGCCGCGCTCGCGCACCCGGCGGGCGGCGGCGAGGACGTCGTGGTGGTCGGGGTCGTCGGCGTGGTCGGCGTGGTCGTGCCCGGGGGAGTGGTGTCACCGCAGGAGACGCCGTTCAGCGCGAAGTCCGTCGGCTCGGCGTTCGTCCCGCTGGAGGTGCCCTGGAGGCCGAACGAGACGGAACCGCCGGCGGGCAGGGCGGCGTTGTACGGCAGGCTTTCCGCGGTGACCGCGGTCCCGGACTGGCGGACGGTGGCGTTCCAGGCGGAGGTGACGGCTTGGTTCCCCGAGTAGTGCCAGGTGAGCGTCCACGAAGAGAGCGCGGTGGCACCGTTGGTCACGGTGATCTCGGCGGTGTACCCGGTCTGCCACGCGTTGACGCGGTAGCCGACCGAGCAGGCCGGCGCGGCGGTGGCCGGGGCGGCGACGACAACCGCGGTGGTTCCCGCCGCGGCGAGGCAGAGCCCGGCGAGGGCACCGGCGAACCTGTTCATCGGATCCTCCGGGGGACGCGGACAGGGGCGCCGTGGCCTGCACCACGACGCCCCTGGGTGGTGGCCGCGTTCTGGTGAGGCGACCTGGCATGGGAGCGCTTCCAGCCGCCGAGAAGGTAACCCCCGTGTGTCGCCGTTGTAAAGAGCGACCCGGACGCGGCCCGATCCGGTGGTCCGTTTTCCGGTGCCGCCCCGCGCCCGGCGTTCACTGAACACTCCTGAACGGCCGAATCCGTTGGGAGGCAAAGCTTGCCGTGGTGGCACTGCGCCACCGGCCGGAGGCGCCGGATGCCGCCGTTGGGGTGGATTCCGGCGAATCCGGCACAAGATCGCCGCGGAAGCCTGCCGCCGGGCCGCTGCAGCACGGCCCAACATGCTGGGAGCGCTCTCAGCCACGGTCCCTCCGTGCGGGTGGCGGAGTCCTCTGTGGACCTGCCGGACGAGCGCGCGCTTCCGGCGGCGGCACGGCCACCCGGGGCCGCGGAGCACCTTCCGTCACCCTCCGTCGTCCGGAGAAGTCCTTGCGGCTGCAGAAGATTGCAGGCTCAACCTCTCGGCAAACGCATGATCCTTTCCTCGGTGACTTCGGGGGCCCTCCCCGTCACGCTGCGGTACTGTCGGTCGGTGCACCCGTACTCCGGAAATCGTTGGATGAACGATGAGTCGACAGGTCAAGCCAGGGAGTAAGCCCTACCGTGCACAGCTGCGCGAGCGGCTGGCCGCCCTGGGCTTCCCCGAAGCGGCGATCCCGGCCCGGGTGGCGGAGAACCTGATCGTCGAATGCGGGATCCCCCCGCGCACCGCGTGGCGGCTGGCGTCCGAGCTGTCGCTCGACGTCGCGGCGCACCAGTACAACGCCGTCACCGGCGACCCCCGCGCGGGCATGCGCGGCACGCGGATCTGGGAGTACGAGCAGTGGCCCGAGCGCGGGGTCCGGCCCACCGTCGCGGCCCTGCGCGTGCTGGCGCAGGTGTACGGCACCGGCTGGAAGTCCCTGCTGGGGCTGCGTGACCTCGAGCAGCTGCCGGCCAAGGACCTCGCCGAGTACCACGCCGGGGCGGAGCCGCCGCCGGTGGTGGTCGAGCCCGAGGTGGTGCCGCCGGTGCGCACCGTCCCCCGCGTCGAGACCCGGCCGGAGGAGGAGATCGGCTCCGGTGCCCTCGACGACGCGATCCTGCTCACCAAGACCAACGTCGACGACGTCCAGCTCGACAACCTCTGGGCGGACCTGGACTTCCTGGGCAGCGCCTACACCCGCACCGCCCCCGACTCGATCCTCGGCGAGCTCGCCGTCATCGAGGAACGGGCCTCGGCCCTGCTCAAGGGCAGGCAACGGCCGAAGCAGACCCAGGACCTGCTGCTCGTCGGGGCGAAGTCCGCGGCGATGATGGCGTGGATCGCCGGGGACCTCGGGCGCTACCGGCTCTCGCGCGAGCTCAACTCCGCGGCCTGGCTGTACACGCAGTACGCCGACAACCTCCTCGCCCGGCGCTGGGTCCGCACGTCGCAGGCGCGCGTCGCCTTCTGGGCGGGCAACGGCGTCGAATCCGCGAAGCTGGCCGCCGACGGGCTCAACTACCACGTCGGCGGGCGCCTCACGGACGCGCCGCTGATCCTCGCCGAGGCGCGCGGCTGGTCGTCGGTGCAGGCCGAGCGGCAGGTGCTGGCCGCGATCGCCCGCTGGACCACCATCGAAGACCCGGACCTCGGCGCCGGGGGCGACAACCCGTTCTTCAACATCACGAAGGACCGGCGCCACTACATGGCCGGCACCTCGCTCCTCTCCGTCGGCCAGGCCTCCGCCGCGTTGCGCGAGTTCGCCACGGCCAGGGAGGCCCACGAGAAGCTGTCCCTGGAGTGCCGCTGGGAGGCCATGGACCCGATGATCCGGATCGACACGGGCCGCGCGCACCTGCGGCTCGACGATCTCGACGGCGCCGCCGCGCAGGTGGAACCGCTGCTGACCACCGACGTCGGCAAGCAGCCGGACATGGTGCGCGCCATGCTCAAGCTCCTGGCCACCGAGTTGTCCGGCCCGCGCTGGCGCTCGGCCGCGACGGCCAGGAACCTCGCCGAGGCCCTCCTGGACGCCCACGCTTCGGCGCGGCCGTGACGGCCGGCCCGACCCGGACGGAGGTGCCCCTCGTGGCACCGCACGACGCCCCGCGCACGGAAACCCCCGGCGGCCCGGCCCGGGAGCTCGACGGCTACACCCGCCGGCACGTCGTGGTGGTCGCCGACCGGTTCGCCCGGTTCGCCCGCGGGGACCGGGTGATCACGATGTCGGGCCTGCTCGGCCTGATCACCGCCGGCGGCTCCGGCGGGGGTGGCGAGTGGGTGGTCCACGTCGGCCAGGGCATCGACGGGACGGACTACGACCTGCTCGAAGCCGCCTGCGACCGGAGCGAAACCGCCGTGCGCCTGGCTGACCCGGCGACGTTCCGGCAGGGCCCGGAGCGCCCGGGGATCGTCCACAAGGACCGGCCGGAGAACGTGCTGCTGGCCGGCGTGCACAGCCCGTCGGCCACGCACTGCCGGGCCGACCTGCGGATCCACCGGGACAACGAGCTGATCCTCGACCACCACACCGGCGAGCACGTGCAGGGCATCGTGATCATCGAGGCGATGCGGCAGATCTGCATCGCGCAGTTCGAGACCGCGGTCCGGCCCGGCCTCGGCCCGGCCGCCTACGCGGGCGTGTGGAAGCGGATCGACCTGCGCTTCCAGGACTTCCTGTTCCCGCTGCCGGCCACGGTGGAGTCCCTGATCGAGGAGTCCGACCTCGGCCGGGAGACCCACCTGAAGTTCCGCGCCACCACCGCGGTGCGCCAGCAGGGACGCACCGTCGCCACCGCCGGCATCGAGTACTCGATGATCGCGCAGAGCCGCATCGACGCACTGGAACGCCGCAAGGCCGACCAGGCCACCCGGGCCTACCTCGGCTGAGCCGAACCCACTCCGGAAGGGAAACCACACCACGATGTCCGACGTGCAGGACCGCGACGCGTCTTTCGCCCAAGGACTGAAACTCATCCAGCAGCTCGGCGGGGTGGACCGGCCGGCCGTGCTGGACCTGTTCGCGAGCATCGGCGAGGCCGAGTTCGGCGAGCAGTGCGTCGGGTTCATCTACGGCGACGTCTACCACCGGCCCGGCCTCGAGCTCCCCGAGCGGCAGCTGGCGACGGTCGCGGCGCTCACCGCGCTCGGCTACGCGGGCTCGCAGCTGCAGTTCCACGCCAAGGCCGCGCTCAACGTCGGCTGCACCCGCCGCCAGCTGGTCGAGGCGGTCATCCACGTCAGCTCGTTCGCCGGGTTCCCCGCCACGCTGAACGCCCTGACCGCGCTGAAGGCGGCGTTCGAGGGCCTGCCGCCCGAAGAGCCGTCGCCGTCCGGGTCCGCCGACGTGCCGTGGGCGGGCATCGAGGACCGCCACGAGCGCGGCCTGGCCGCGATGAAGGCCGTCGACGGCGAGGCGGGCGAGAAGGTCGCCGAGGCGCTCCAGGACATCGCACCCGACCTGGCCACCTACATCATCGACTTCACCTTCGGCGAGATCTACACCCGGCCGCACCTGAGCCTGCGCCACCGCGAGATCGTCACGATCGCCGCCTGCGTCGCGCTGGGCACCGCGCTGCCGCAGCTGAAAGTGCACATCCACGGCCTGCTCAACGTCGGCGGCACTCGGCAGGAGGTCGTGGAGACCGTGCTGCACCTGGCGTTCTACTGCGGGTTCCCGGCCGCGCTCAACGCCATCGCCGCCGCGCGGGAAGTGTTCGCGCAGCGGTGACCGGCTTGCGGAAACTGCGGGTGGTCGCCCTCGACTGCGACGGCGTGCTCATCGACGACACGTACCTGGCCATGATCGCCCGGTTCGTCACCGGCCACGGCGGGGTGTACGACGCCGCGGCCGAGCGGGACGTGATCGGGCTGCGCGACATCGTCGTCGCCGAGAAGATCACCCGGCTCTGCGGCCTCGACCAGCCGGCCGAGGAGACCCTCAAGCAGCTGTGGGCCGCGCGGCAGGAGTACCTGGCCGAGCACCCGATCCGGGTCGCCGAGGGGGCGCGGGACTGCCTGGCGGCGCTGGCGAAGCTGCCCGTGCGGCTGGTCTGCTACGGCGGGCGGACGCGGGAGCACACCTTCGACCGCCACCTCGGCGACCTCGTGGACCTCCTCGACCCCGAAGTGCCGTACGTCGGCATCAACGAGCACCGGCCGGGCGTCGACCACATCGCCCGCACCGTGCTCGGCGTCGGGTTCGACGAGATCGTGTTCGTCGACGACGTGAGCCGCGTGGCCGAGGACGCCCGCGCACACGGCGCCGGGTTCGTCGGGTTCCCGTCGAGCCCCGCCCACGCGCGGCAGCGGGAGTTCATGGCCGCCTGCGGCGTGCGCCACCTTCCCGCCTCGCTCGCCGAACTGACCCCGGAACTCGTGGCGACCGTCGACGAAGAGCTCGCGGCTTCGACACACTGGCCCGGTTGACCCTTTCCCGCACCCTTGGAGCCGCTGTGAAGTGTTTTTCCCTGCCGCGTCCCGGCGCCGGACTCGTCCTCGGCGAGCGTGACGTCCCCGAACCCGGTCCCGGGCAGGTGCTGGTCCGGATGCGCGGGTGGGCGGTCAACGCCCGCGACCTGATGATCCTCAAGGGTTTCTACCCGAAGCCGGTCAAGCCGGACGTCGTCCCGCTGTCCGACGGCGCGGGCGAGGTCGTCGCGGTCGGCGACGGGGTCGGCGCGTGGTCGGCGGGGGACCGGGTGGCGGCGACGTACTTCCCGAACTGGCTCTCCGGCCCCGGCACGCCGGAGAAGACCGCGGACGACCTGGCCGGCACGCTCGACGGGGTGCTCGCCGAGTACGCCGTCTTCGCCGAAGACGCCCTGGTCGCCGTGCCCGCGCACCTCGACTACGCCGAGGCCGCGACGTTGCCCAGCGCGGGCGTGACGGCCTGGCGCGCGATCGTCGAAGAGGGCCGGCTGGTCCCCGGGCAGACCGTGCTCACCCTCGGCAGCGGCGGCCTGTCCACGTTCGCGCTGCAGTTCGCCGCGCTCGGCGGCGCCCACGTCGTCGCGACGTCGAGTTCCGACGCGAAGCTGGAGCGGCTGCGCGCCCTCGGCGCCGCCGAGACCCTCAACCACGCCACCACCCCGGAGTGGGGCGCCGCCGTGGCCGAGCTGACCGGCGGCGGGGTCGACCACGTCGTCGACGTGGGCGGCGGCGGCACGATCGGCCAGTCGATGCTCGCCGCCCGGTACGGCGGGCACGTCAGCGTCGCCGGCGTGCTGACCCACGAAGGCGCCGCCGACCCGATCCTCGTGCTGGTCAAGCAGCTGACCCTGCGCGGCCTCACCAACGCCTCCCGCGAGACGTTCCAGGCGATGAACCGGGCCATCGAGGCGTCCGGGCTGAAGCCCGTGATCGACCGCCGGTTCGCCTTCGACGAGGTCAGCGACGCCTTCAAGCACCTCGAGTCCGGCACCCACATCGGCAAGGTCGTGCTGGAGAGCCACGGGTAACTTTTGCCGGCCCGGCTGGGTATTTCCGGTACCACGGGATCGTCTTTCCGCAGCTCAGCGTGGGTGTGGCCGGGGGAAAAAGTCCCCTTTCGGCAGGAATGGCGGCTGCTGACGGCAACGGGAAGAGTGGTGGTCACCAGGACATCGCCCGAGCGGGCTGCGGCTGCTCGGGACGAGGGTCCTGACCCGGGGGCGCGGGGAGGGGGTTTCAACCACCTGGGGGTGGGTTGAAACCCCCTTCGCCTCCCACGGCCCCCCTCCCGGACGACTCGTCCAGGCAAGCCCACGCCCATGGCCCGCGCCTGCGCCCGCGCGCCGCCGCCGACCCCTGCGCCCGCGCCCGCGGCGACGCCCGCGCCCATGCCTGCGCCGTAGCCATGCCTGCGCCCGCCTGCGCCCGCGCCGCCGCTCGCGCCCATGCCCGGGCCCGTGCCTGCGCCCACGACGGGGCTCGCGCCCATGCCCGGGCCCGTGCCTGCGCCCGCCCGCGCCCGCGCCGACGCCTGCGTCCGCGCCCATGCCGCGCCCGCGCCGACGCCTGCACCGCGCCCATGCCCATGCCCGCGTCCGCACCCATGCCGCGCCCGCGCCGCCCGCGTCCGCCGCGGTGCCCGCGGCGACGCCCGCGTCCGCGGGCGCGGCCGCCTCAGGTCGTCGTGCAGGGCCGCCCGTTGAGCGAGATCGACGTCGGCTTGTCGTTGGCCGTCCCCGAGCTGCCGGTGAACCCGAACTCGGCGCTGCCGCCCGCGGGAATGGTCCCGTTCCAGCCCGCGTCGGTCGCCGACACCGCCGCGCCGGTCTGGGTGACCTGGGCGTTCCACGCCTGCGTCACCTTCTGGCCGTTGGCGAACGCCCACGTCACCGTCCACCCGGCCACCGGCGCCGGCCCGGTGTTCCCGACCTTCACCCCGGCCTGGAACCCGCCCTGCCACTGGTTGGTCACCGTGTAGGCCGCCGTGCACGAACCCGACGGCGCCGGAGTCGTGGTCGTCGGAGGAGTGGTGGTGGTCGGCGGCGGCCCGTCACCCCCGGACTCGCCCACGATCACCCCTCGCCCGTTCGTCCCCACGTACACCCGGCCGTACACCCGCGGATCCCCGCTCAGCGCCGCCCCGATGTTGCCGTACTGGTGCCGGTCGTCGTTGATCCGCGTCCACGACCCACCCGCGTCGTCCGACCGGAAGATCCCGCGCACCCCGCCGATCTTCGCGATCGTGTATAACGCCGAATACGTCCGGCCGGCAGCGGCCTTGCCGAACCCGATGTTGTCGGCTTCGGTGACCCCGGCCAGTTTGGTGAAGGACGCTCCGGAGTCGGTGGAGTGCCACAGGCCGTACGTCGTGCCGGAACCGCCGGCGAGCCAGACGTCGCCGGCGACGCCCGGCATCGCCTTGAAGTGCGCCGAGCCGCTGGGCAGCCCGGCGGCCGCGGTCGCGGCGAACGTCGCGCCGCCGTCGGTGCTGACGTAGAACTTCCCGGCGGCGAACCCGTAGAACCGCTTCGGGTCCACGCGGTCGGCTTCGACGACCGCGCCGGCGGGGATGCCGGTGGACGCCGTCCACGACGAACCGAAGCCGGCGGAGTAGCTGACGCCGGTGCCGTCCGGGCTCCACACGAACCGGCTGCCGTCGGCGGCCGCGGCCACCGTGCCGCCGCTCGCGCCGCCGGACGGCTCGGCGCCCTGGAACCAGTTCTTCCCGCCGTCGGTGGAGAAGGCGATCCGGTTGTCGTTCGGCCGCGCGGCCCGGTCCAGCGTGCCGGCCCGCACGATCGTCGCCGGGTTCAGCTCGGCGTAGTCGAGGCTGGTGGTCGTCGTGAACACCGGCTGGGTGTACATCGTGGCCGGGACGGCGTCCAGGCTGTCGTGCCGGAATCCGCCGATGTCACCGAGGCCGGACAGCAGGGGAGCACCCGACGGCGGGCTGATCAGGTCGAGCACCGCGGTCTCCTCGAGGCCGCCGACAACCGGTTTGATCGTGATCTTCCCGCCGCTGTCCCACTTCGTGAGGTCGGAGGTGCCGTAGATCGTCGCGCCGGTGCCGTAGAGGAGGTGGTTCGAGTCGAACGGGTCGATCTCCACCGACTCGGTCATCCAGCCGAGCTTCGGCGACGGCACCGGGGGAGCGGGCTGGAGGCCGAAGTTCAGCCACGGTACGGAGGAGATGTCCTGGGTGTAGCGCAGCGACCGGTCGGGGTAGCTCGAGAAGTCCCAGATCCGGGTCCAGGTGGCGCCGCCGTCGGTGCTGCGGAAGAAGATCACGTCCGGCCACCACGACACCTGCGTCGCGACCATCAGCGTATTCGGGTGCTGCCGGTCGATCGTCAGGCCGCTGTAGCCGAAGTAGTCGTCGGCGCTGTCGGAAGCGATCGGGCTGATGCGCGTCCAGGCGCCGGTCTTCGTGGCGTACTTCCAGACGTCGCCCTTCGCGCCGTCGTAGGGCCCCCCGGTGTCGCTGGTCGCGAGGTAGAGGTACCCGCCGACCGGGTCGAGGACGCCCTTGTGCGCCAGGAATCCGGTGGGCTGGCCGGCCAGCCGCGCCCACGTCACGCCGCCGTCGGTGCTGCGGTAGACCGTGTTGGCCTTGTCCGCGACACCGACGTAGATGGTCTGCGTGGTGCTGCCGCGGGTGCCGGTCGACGGGTCGAACGTCACCCAGGTGACGCCTTCGTTGTCACTGGAGTAGCCCGACGGGTCGCTCGGGTCGGGCGCGTAGTTGCCCGGGTTGGGGAAGCTGGTCACCTTGGCCCACGTGACGCCGGAGTCCGTGCTGCGCCAGAGCCCGTTGCCGCTCGGGGCGCCGAGGTAGAGCACGCTGTCGCGGTTCGGGTCGATCGCCAGCCGCTCGCCCATGCCGCGGCCGGGCATGTTGCCGCCGAGCTTGAACGGCAGCGCCGCGGCCTGCCAGGTCGCGCCGCGGTCGGCCGAGCGCAGGACCGCGCCGTTGTTCGGGTCCCAGCTGTTGGTGTACATCCCGGCCGCGACGTAGACGCGGTTCGGGTCGACCGGGTCGGTGGCCAGGCTGACGACACCGTTGTGGCCCCAGTCCGTCCAGCCGACGGAGTCCAGCAGCGGGAGCCAGCGCCCGGTCGCGGTGTTCCAGCGGTAGGCGCCCCCGATGTCGGTGCGGGCGTAGACGAGGCCGGGTTCGGTCTGGTTGAAGACGATCCCGGGGACGAAGCCGCCGCCGCCGATCTCCGCGTTGCGCCAGGTGTAGGGGGCCGGGGCGGCGGGGGACTCCGGCGCGCCGACGGTGACCGCGACCGCGGCGGGCAGGACGAGGGCGAGCGTGCTCGCGAGGAACCGTCTCAACGAGCGGGACCTCGCCGGGGGAACGGACGGGGAATGCGTTCTTCGCACGGCGTTGTGCACGTCTGCCTCCACACTCTGGGAGCGCTTCCAGGAGGCAAGGTAAACCAGGGCCGCGAGCGTTGTAAAGGTCCGTCGCGGTGGCCTCGGACCAGCGGAAACGCTTTCGACGATTTCGCCGGACGCCGCCGTCGCGCCCTTGTCCACAATGGATTTCGTGAACCGGCCGGCCGGGGCGGCCGTGTCCATTGTGTACCGATTTGCGGAAGCAGGCGGACGGAGCAACGTTGTGCGCCAATCGGTGTCACATATGTGAACAGCGATCAGGTTTCTGAATCGTTATCAGGACTGTCTTGCCCGGCATTTTGCGGCGTGTGAGTGTGGTGCCGCTGGCTGGACTGGACCTACGAAAGAGGCGACCCGGCAATGACGCAGACAGCCCCGGCGCGGCACATCGGCCGAACCACCTTGTACTTCTTCGGCGCGCTCGGCGGCATCCTCTTCGGTTACGACCTCGGCGTGATCTCCGGGGTGCTCCCGTTCATCGGGAAACTGTGGGCGCTGACCAGCTGGGACAAGGGCGTGATCACCGCCAGCCTGTCGGTCGGTGCCATCATCGGTGCGCTGTTCTCCAGCCGCACCAACGAAGCGCTCGGCCGGCGCCGCACGATCATGGTCGCCGCGGCGATCGTCATCGTGGGCACGGTGGCGGCCAGCTTCTCGCCGACGTTCACGCTGCTGGTGATCTCACGCCTGGTCATCGGGCTCGGGATCGGGCTTTCCTCGTCGACGGTCCCGACGTACCTGTCCGAACTGGCCCCGGCGCGGGTGCGCGGCGCGATGGGCGCGCTGAACCAGATCTTCATCGTCAGCGGCATCCTGATCGCGTTCCTCGTCAGCTATTGGCTCGGGCCGATCTCGGCGTGGCGCTGGATGTTCGCCGGCGCGATCGTGCCGGCGGCGATCCTGCTCGTCGGGCTGGCGTTCCTGCCGGAGACCCCGCGCTGGCTGGTGAAGAACGGCCGGGAGGAAGAAGCGCGGCGGGTACTGGCGAGCGCGCACGGCAACACGGTGAACCTCGACGAAGAGATCGCCACCATCAACGAAGTCATCCGGATGGACACCGAGGAGAAGCCGCGGTTCCGCGACCTGTTCTCCGGCTGGGTGCGGCCGATGCTGGTCGTGGCGCTGCTGCTCGCGATCGGCCAGCAGTTCAGCGGCGTGAACGCGATCAACGCCTACTTCCCGACGATGCTGATCGGTCTCGGCTTCGCCACGCAGGCCGCGCTGCTGTCCGGCGTGCTGCTGGGCGTGACGAAGTTCCTGTTCACCGCGTGGGTCGTGTTCGTCGTGGACCGCTGGGGCCGCAAGCCGCTGCTGCTCATCGGCAACGTGATCATGGTGCTGACGCTGGCCGCGGCCGGGCTCATCGTGCTCAACGTCCACGACACCGGGCTGCGCGGCATTCTCATGCTGGTGATGATGGTGCTCTACCTGGTGGGTTACGAGCTCGGCTGGGGCGCGGTCGTCTGGGTGATGATGTCGGAGGTCTTCCCGCTCAAGTTCCGCGCGGCGGGCATGGGCATCAGCAGCGTCGTGCTGTGGGCGGCGACCGGCATCGTGAGCGCGGTGTTCCCGATCATCTCCGACCCGAAGTCGCTCGGCATCGGCGGTTCGATGTTCGTGTTCGCCGGGATCAACGTCGTCCTGTTCGTGCTCACGAAGTGGCTGGTGCCGGAGACGAAGGGGCGCTCGCTGGAGCAGATCGAGCTGGACCTGCGGGCGCGCCAGGGGGTCGTGGCCAAGGGCTGACCCGGGGGCGTTCACCGGCGGGGCACGGATTCCTCCGTGCCCCGCCGGTGCGGTGCCAGAGCCTGTCCTCAAAGCCAGATGAGCAGGGTGGCCAGGTCGGTCAGCCCGCGGTAGGAGGTGGCGGTTTTGTCGAAGCGGGTGGGAATGGTCGCCGGGACGTGGCGTCGGCGCAGACAGGTGCGGACGGCACGGCTGGAGTAGCCCTTGTCCGCCAGGACCCGGCTCGGCCGGGTCACGGGTTGCCCCAGACCGGGGCGGCGGAACTCGATCCCGGCCATGACCGCGGTGAACTGGGTGCAGTCGTTGACGTTGCCGCCGGTCAGCACCACCGACAGCGGCCGCCCGTGGCCGTCGCAGGCGAGGTGGATCTTGGTGGTGAGTCCGCCGCGGGACCGTCCGATGGCATGATCACCCGGCTCGCTCTGCCCACCGCAGGATCCGCCCGCCCCCTGTGTGACACACCGGGGCACGGCGGGCGCCGGCGGCGTGCTGATGTGCCCGCATGATGCTGGAGTCGACCGACACTTCCCGGTCGAGTTCGTCGATCGCTTCGGCGAGCACCCGCACCTTCGCCACCAGGGCGGACAGGGTGCCGGTGCGTGACCAGCATCAGAACCGGTTGCAGACCGTCTTCCACGCTCCATACCGTTCCGGCAGGTCCCGCCGCGCCACCCCGGTCTTGGCCTTGAACAACATCCGTTGATCACCCGCCGGTCATCCACCCGCGGACGCCCTTCGCACCAGGCATCGGCAGCAACGGCTGGATAACCTGCCACTGCTCGTCGGTCAGCTCATGCCTACGCACCACGACCGAAGATCAAAGCAGATCAACCAAACCAGCTTTGAGGACAGGACCTAGTCCCCGCCGGCTCCCGCGTCCCCGTCGCCGTGGGCTCCCGCGTCCGCCGCGGCAGCCTGTTTGCTCGCCCGTGCCTCAAGGGTGGCCAGGATCTTCTCCGCGTCCCGAACATGCCTGCCCGCCAGCTTTTCGAGGTCTTCGAGCATGATCGAGCCCCGTTTCGTGATGTCGAGGTTGGCAGCGTTGTCCTTGTAGGCCTTTTCTCCTTCGCGAGCGAGCGGAGCGCCGGACAGGGCCGCGTTGAACTTGTCTTCCCTGCTCAGGAAGTTCCACGCGTAGATCCGGCCCGGGGTGCTCAGCCGACCTGCCACCTGCGTGAAGAAGCTCTGGATGTACGGCAACTGGGCCGTCGCGGTCAGTTCCCGGAAAGCGGGCGAGCCGCCGGGGAACTTCTGGGCTTCCTGGGTGCCCGGCGTCATCTGGTTGAGCCCGGCCGCGCCCTTTTCCCCGGTCCCGGCCTCCGGATTGATGACCACGGCGCGGAAGGGGCCCCGGCCTCCGACGGGTTCCGCGGTCTCGGACAGCATGACGGCCAGCATGTGCTCGGGCTTGCACTTCAGTTCCTGGCACATCTTCTTGAAGGCGCCGAGAAAACTGTCCTCGACCGGGTGGAAGGTGGACCGGAACTGCTTCAGCTGGTCCTTGTGGATGAACTTCTCGTCCAGGTCGGCGTCGGTGATGCTGTTCGGGTCCTTGAACGCCTTGATGGATTTCGCGACGAGGGGCCGCACGTCGGCGTGCACCGCCAGCGCGTCCAGCCGGCCCTCTTTGTGGAGCAGACCGAGCACGGCGACGATGTCGGGGATGTTGTACCTGTCGAGCTCTTCGACGGCTCGTTCGCCCAGTCTCCCGACCTTGGTGCCGAGCAGCTTGCCGATCCGCGGCGCGAGGTCCTTCCTCGAGAGGACGGGAGGCGGCGGGTTGCCCTCCGGGAGGCCGAGGTCGGCGGGGCCGCCCAGGTAGGCGAGGATCGTGGCGATCTGGTCCACGTACACCGCGCCCAGCTCGCCGAGTTCCTTGTCGTTCGCGGCGACGAAGGCGGGCCACGCCGTACCGCGTTGCTTGGCGAGCGCGGCGCGCAGGGCGATCCGGAGACGGGGCCCGCCCAGCTGCTGGGCGAACAGCTCCACCTTCGCGGAGCCGAAGGAGTTCGCGCCGGCGTCCGCCGGGTCGCCGGCCAGCAGTTCCGTGAGCTTGCCCAGCAGCTCCTTCAGCGGCAGCTTCTGGTTCTCGACGGCGGTCAGGTCGGCCTTGACCTTGTCGTCGTCGATCCGGGAGACGGTCACCGGCGAATCCGTCCGTTGCCGGACCGCGCCCGGCGCCAGCAGCGCGCACACCGCCGCGTTGCCCGCCTGGCGTTGCAGGTTCCGCACGCCGGCCGGGCCGGGCCCGTGTGCCGGGGTCCGCCGGGCCCGGACGGCTTCGGGCTCGGCGGGCGTCTTCGTCGCCGGCTGTGCGCGGAGGGCCACCGGTCCACCTTGGGCCCGCCGGGCGCGGGCCGGCCAGGACCGATCGGGCGCACCTTCGGGCGACCCGTGGTGCCGTTCTAGTGCGCGGCGGCGAGGGTGAGCTTCCCCGCGAGGCGCCCGATCCAGGCTTCGACCTCTTCGGGGGCGCGGTCGGGGAGGCCGAAGATCGTCTCGGTGACGCCCAGGGAATCCAGGTGCGCCAGGCGTTCCGGGTCCGGTCGTTCACCCAGCGCGCAGATCTCCGGCGCGCCTGCGCGGCCCTCGTCGAGCCAGATCTCCTTCAGCAGGGCCACGTGCCCGTCCAGATCGGTGTCCGCCGGGGTCGTGATCCAGCCGTCGGCGTGCCGGGCGATCCAGCGGAACGTCTTCTCGGTCGGGCCCGCGCCGAGCAGGACCGGGATGTGCGGCTGGACCGGCTTCGGCCACGCCCAGCTGGGGCCGAAGGAGACGAACTCCCCGTCGTAGGAGGCTTCTTCCTCCGTCCACAGTGCCCTCATCGCTTCGAGGTACTCCCGCAGCGCGGTGCGGCGCCGGTTGCCGGGCACGCCGTGGTCGGTCAGCTCGTCGACGTTCCACCCGAACCCGGTGCCGAGCGTGACGCGCCCGCCGGACAGGTGGTCGAGGCTGGCGATCGTCTTGGCGAGCGTGATCGGGTCGCTCTCGACCGGGAGGGCGACGGCGGTCGACAGCCGGATCCGCGAGGTGACCGCGGCCGCCGTCGCCAGCGCGACCCACGGGTCGAGCGTGCGGCTGTAGCGGTTGTCGGGCAGCGACGCGTCGCCGGTGCGCGGGTGCGGGGACTCGCGCTTCACCGGGATGTGCGTGTGCTCGGGCACGGAGAAGGTGGCGAACCCCGCGGCTTCCGCAGCGCGTGCCGCGGAAGCCGGGGTGATGCCCCGGTCGCTGGTGAACAGCACGATTCCGTAGTCCACGCGAGGAGCGTATTAGAACGTGTTTCAGTTTTCAAGCCGGTGCCGCCGGCGCGCACGGCCGCGCGGGCTCGCCCAGGGTGTCCGACTGGGTACTTCGCGTGACCTACACTCGAGTGCCGGTCGAGTCGTGCTGGACGCCGCCCGGGTGAGCAGGCGGGGAGCAGAGCGGCGGTGGCCGCCGGGGCATGGTCGGTGTGCCCGGAAAAGCCGGAACGAGGGGTGGACCCAGTGATCCATTGTGGACGATCGAGTTCGGTGTCCCAGTCCGTGGACGCCCCGGCGGGGCGGGATGGCGTGCGCGGGTTCGGTTCCGATACCCTGGACCACAGGTCGAGAGGCGCTGCAACGGACCACCGCGTCCGCCACGCTCGACCGGGAACCACCACCCAAGGGCGCCTCCCGAGTGAGGGAGGCTGCCGGTGAACCCGATGACCCCGCGAGAGCCCGAGGCGACCGCGCGCCTGCGTGAGCTGCTCGACCAGCGGGTGGCGGTGCTCGACGGTGCCTGGGGCACCATGCTTCAGGGCGCCGGGCTGACCCCGGACGACTACCGCGGCGACCGCTTCGGCGAGCACACCCACGACGTCACGGGCGACCCCGACCTGCTGAACCTCACCCGCCCGGACGTCATCCTCGACGTGCACCGCCAGTACCTGGCCGCGGGCGCGGACATCACCACCACGAACACCTTCACCGCCACCAGCATCGGCCAGGCCGACTACGGGCTCCAGGCGCACGTCCGCGAGATGAACGTCCGCGGCGCGCAGATCGCCCGCCAGGCCGCCGACGAGGCGGGTGGCAAGTTCGTCGCCGGGTCGATCGGCCCGCTGAACGTCACGCTCAGCCTGTCGCCCCGGGTCGAGGACCCCGCGTACCGGGCGGTCACGTTCGACCAGGTCCGCGCCGCGTACGCCGAGCAGATCGCCGCGCTCGCCGAAGGCGGCGTCGACCTGCTGCTGATCGAGACGATCTTCGACACGCTGAACTGCAAGGCCGCGATCGCCGCCGCGCGCGACGTCGCGCCGCACCTGCCGCTGTGGATCTCCGTGACCATCGTCGACCTGAGCGGGCGGACGCTGTCCGGGCAGACCGTCGAGGCGTTCTGGAGCTCGATCGAGCACGCGAAACCGCTGATCGTCGGCGTCAACTGCTCGCTCGGGGCCGAAGAGATGCGCCCGCACGTCGAGGAGCTTTCCCGGATCGCCGACGCCTACGTCGCCTGCCACCCCAACGCCGGCCTGCCGAACGCGTTCGGCGGCTACGACCAGACGCCCGGCGAGACCGCCGGCCTGATCGGCGGGTTCGTCCGCGACGGCCTGGTCAACCTGGTCGGCGGCTGCTGCGGCACGACCCCGGCGCACATCGCCGAGATCGCCGCCGCGGCGGCCGGTGTCGGCCCGCGCCCGGTGCCCGCCCCGCGCACCCACACCCGCTTCAGCGGGCTCGAGCCGTTCGGCATCGGCCCCGACACCGGGTTCGTGATGATCGGCGAGCGCACCAACGTCACCGGCTCCAAGCGGTTCCGGCGGCTCATCGAGTCCGGCGACCACCAGGCCGCCGTCGACGTCGCGCTGGAGCAGGTCCGCGGCGGGGCCAACCTCCTCGACGTCAACATGGACGCCGACCTGCTCGACAGCGAGCAGGCGATGACGACGTTCCTCAACCTCATCGCCACCGAGCCCGAGGTGGCCCGGATCCCGGTGATGATCGACAGCTCCAAGTGGACCGTGCTCGAAGCCGGCCTGCGGTGCGTGCAGGGCAAGGGCGTGGTCAACTCGATCAGCCTGAAGGAGGGCGAGGAGCCGTTCCTCGCCCAGGCCCGCACCATCCGCGACTACGGCGCCGGCGTCGTCGTGATGGCCTTCGACGAGCAGGGCCAGGCCGACACCGCCGACCGCAAGGTGGCGATCTGCGGCCGCGCGTACGACCTGCTCACCCAGCAGGCGGGGTTCGCGGGCGAGGACATCATCTTCGACCCGAACGTCCTCGCCGTCGCCACCGGCATCGCCGAGCACAACGGCTACGCGAAGGCGTTCATCGAGGCGCTGCCCCGGATCAAGGAGCGCTGCCCGGGCGCCCGGACCAGCGGCGGCATCTCGAACCTGTCCTTCTCCTTCCGCGGCAACGACATCGTGCGCGAGGCGATGCACTCGGCGTTCCTGTTCCACGCCGTCAAAGCCGGGCTCGACATGGGCATCGTCAACGCCGGCCAGCTCGCGGTGTACCAGGACATCCCGGCGGACCTGCTCGAACTGGTCGAGGACGTGCTGTTCGACCGGCGCGAGGACGCGACCGACCGGCTGGTGAGCTTCGCCGAGAACGTCAAGGGCAGCGGCACCAAGCGCGTCGTGGACCTGTCCTGGCGCGAAGGCACCGTGGCGGAGCGGCTGTCGCACGCGCTCGTGCACGGCATCGTCGACTACATCGAGGAAGACACCGAAGAGGCGCGGCAGACGATGGCGCGGCCCCTCGAAGTCATCGAAGGCCCGCTGATGGACGGCATGAAGATCGTCGGCGACCTCTTCGGCGCTGGCAAGATGTTCCTGCCGCAGGTGGTCAAGAGCGCCCGCGTGATGAAGCGGTCGGTCGCCTACCTCGAGCCGTTCATGGAGGCCGAGAAGGAGGAGGCCCGGCTGGCGGGCCGCGCCGAGGTCTCGAACGGCCAGGGCAAGGTCGTGCTCGCCACGGTCAAGGGCGACGTGCACGACATCGGCAAGAACATCGTCGGCGTCGTGCTCGGCTGCAACAACTACGAGGTGATCGACCTCGGCGTGATGGTGCCGGCGGCGAAGATCCTCGACACCGCCGTGACCGAAGGCGCCGACGCGGTCGGGCTGTCCGGCCTGATCACGCCGTCGCTGGACGAGATGGTCTCGGTCGCCACCGAGATGCAGCGCCGCGGCCTGAAGATCCCGCTGCTGATCGGCGGCGCGACGACGTCCCGCCAGCACACCGCGGTCCGCATCGCGCCCGCCTACGACAACGCCACGGTGCACGTGCTCGACGCGTCGCGCGTGGTCGGCGTCGTGTCCGACCTGCTCGACCCGGACCGCTCGGTCGTGCTGGCCGAGAAGAACCGGGCCGACCAGGAAGTGCTGCGGGAGCAGCACGCGAGCAAGCAGCGCCGCCCGATGCTCAGCCTCGAGCAGGCCCGCGCGAACCCCGAGCGCGTGTCGTTCGACGACCTGCCGACCCCGGCGTTCACCGGCCTGCGCGTGCTGACGCCGTCGATCACCGAGCTGCGCGAGATGATCGACTGGCAGTTCCTGTTCCTCGCCTGGGAGCTCAAGGGCAAGTACCCGGCGATCCTCGAGCAGCCGGTCGCCCGCGAGCTGTTCGACGACGCGAACACCCTGCTCGACCGGATCATCGCCGACGGCAGCCTGACCGCGAAGGGCGCGTACGCGTTCTGGCCCGCGCACAGCGACGGCGACGACATCCTCCTCGACGGCGAGTACGCCCACGTCCGGTTCCCGATGCTGCGGCAGCAGACGTCGAAGCCGGCCGACCGCGCGAACCGCTGTCTCGCCGACTACGTCGCCCCCGCCGGCGACCACCTCGGCGGGTTCGCCGTCGCCATCCACGGCGCCGAGGACCTGGCCGCGCGGTTCGAGGCCGAGCAGGACGACTACCGCGCGATCATGGTCAAGGCCCTGGCCGACCGGCTCGCCGAGGCGTTCGCCGAGCACATCCACCTGCGGGCCCGCCGCGACTGGTTCGAGCCGGACGCCCAGCCGCTGCTGGAGGACCTGCACGCGGAGCGGTTCCGCGGCATCCGCCCGGCGCTCGGCTACCCGGCCAGCCCCGACCACAGCCAGAAGCGCGAGCTGTTCGAGCTGCTGGAGGCCGACGAGCTGGGCATGGGGCTGACGGAGTCGTACGCGATGACGCCGGCGGCGAGCGTGTCCGGGCTGATCTTCGCGCACCCGGACTCGAAGTACTTCACCGTCGGCCGGCTGGGCCGGGACCAGATCGAGGACTACGCGCGCCGCAAGGGCGTCGAGCGGTCCGAGGTCGAGCAGTGGCTCCGGCCGAACCTGGCCTACGAGCCGGAGGCGTAGTCCTCGAGGTCGATGTCCGTGGCGAACCGGTCGGTCGCCTCGAGCATCAGGCGGAGCAGGAAGCGGGACTTGAACGTCCAGTCCCGCAGCCTGATCCGGAGCCGGGACGGCGGCGCGAGGAACGGGCCCGCGCTGCCGCGCCGCGAGACCTTCGCGTAGCCGCGGAGCTGCTCCTCGTAGCGGGCGAAGGCGACCCGGTGGTCGCCGCCCGCGGCGAGGAGCTCGCCGGCGAGCACGTAGGCACCCACGATCGCCAGCCCGGTCCCGAAGCCGCCCAGGGTGTTGCCGTACGCGGCGTCGCCGAGCAGGACGACGCGGCCGCGGGCGTAGTGGTCGATCGTGACCCGGCTGAGGGAGTCCAGGTAGAACTCGCGAGCCTCCGGGAGCTTCGCCACCAGCTCGGGCACCCGCCAGCCGGCGCCCTGGTAGGCGTCGATCAGGAGCTCACGCTGCCGCCCGGCGTCGGTGCGGTCGTAGTCCAGCTCCGGTGAGGCGAACACGAAGAACGCCGACGCCTTCGGCCCGCCGACCGCCACCATCCGGCCGGGCTCGTTGTACATCACCGGCTCGCCGCCCCCGACGTCCTCGCCGAGTTCGGCCAGGGCGTAGTAGTGGCCGAGGAACCGGACGAAGCCGCGTTCCGGGCCGAAGGCCAGCCGCCGGACGTTCGAGTGGATGCCGTCGGCGCCGACGACGAGGTCGAACCGGCGCGGCTCGGCGTGCGCGAAGCGGACGTCGACGCCGCCAGGGGTCTCGGTCAGCGCCGTGATGGTGTCCCCGAAGAGGTACTCGCAGTGCGGGGCGGTCCGCTCGTACAGGATCGCGGCCAGGTCGCCGCGGCGGATTTCGATCTCACCGCCGGTGAACTCGCCGGGGATCACCGCCCGGGCCCGCCCGCCGGCGTCGATGATCGTCTGGTCCTGGCCGCCCGTCTGGCGGCGGACGACCTCGTCGAGGATGCCCATGCGGTCCAGGACGGTCCGGTGGGTGGCGCCCTTGAAGTCGACGGCCTGGCCGCCGGGCCGCACCGCGGGGGCGCGTTCGACGACGGTGACGGTGCAGCCGTGCCGGGTCAGCCAGAGCGCCAGCGCGGGCCCGGCGATGCTCGCGCCGGAGATGAGGACGGAGAGGTTCTTCATGCGGCGAAGCCTCGCCGCGGCCGCTTACCGGTCCCTGTCGAAGGGCTGACGGCCCCCGTCAGCGAGGCGGTGCGCCGTGCCCTGGCCCGGACCGCCGCCGACGCGGTGCTCGGCGACGTCCGGGCCGGGACGCGGTGCTCTACTCCACCGCGCCGTTCTGGGTGAGCAGGGTCCGGTACCAGGCGTCGTACGGGTGGTTCGTCGCCGGGTAGTTCGCCAGGGGCGTGGTCGCCTCGCCCGCGGAATCGAAGTCCCAGCCGCGGACCAGCTTCCCCGCCTGACGGGCGGAGGTGATGAACGCCGACTCCGTCGCGGGCGCGCCGTAGAACAGGGCGCCCTGCTGGAGCTCCGCGCTGTCGCCCTTCTGGAACTCGTCGAACGCGACCTGCCGGTACCGGATCCGGTCGCCGGTGACGCGGTCGGTGTCGGCCCGCAGGGTCTGCGCCGGGGTCGGTCCGTCCGCGCCGGTCCACACCGTCACCACGCGGGTGCCGTTCGTGGCGGTGTCCTTGGCGAACCGCGCGTCGGACGTCTTGGCGTTGCCGGTCCACGACACCGCCGTACCCGACAGCGTGCCGGTCCACGTCCAGTTCTGGCTGCCGCTCTGGCTGCGGTGGATTTCCCGCAGCCGCGTCCCGGCCGGGTCGGTGAAGGCGACGGTCGGGAGCACGCCGTTGTCGTACTGGTGACTGGCCTGCCAGGTGATCTCGCCGTCCGCGCCGAGCTTGCCGACCCGGTACCAGAGCGTCGTCGCGCTCTGCGACTGGTGCACCTCGACGAGGTCGCCGTTGTCGTCGAGCGCGACGGCCGGGGTCTGGCCGCTGTCGTACTTCCCGTGCCGCAGCCAGGTGACCCGCCCGTCGGCGCCGTAGGTCCCGGTCCAGTACCAGAGCGCGCCGCCGCCGGAGTCGTGCACCTCGACGACCTGGCCGTGGCCGTTCAGCGCGACCGCCGGGTGGTAGCCGACGTCGCGTTTGTACTCGCCGCGGCTCGTGCCGTTGCCCGAGAGCAGGGGCAGCACGCGCCCGCGCAGCGCGTCCACCGTCGGCCGGCCCGCCGGGTAGTCCCGCGCCCGCAGCAGCCGCGCGCCGAACACGGACTCGAGCTCCTGGTTGAGCGCGGTCAGGTTGCCGGCCGCGTAGGACGGGTTGTCGGTCAGGTCGTCCTTCAGGTCGAGCATGACGACGATCGGCGCGGCGGCCGGGTGCTGCGCCGACCACGTGTTCACCGCGGTCAGCCAGTCGCGGAGGTGGTCGGACGCCGGGTTGCCGCCGCTGTGGTCGACGAGGTTGCCGGGCGCGTCGTGGCCGACCGCGTAGTCGTGGGCCGTGGCGTAGCCGTTGTCGTGCACGTCGAGCTCGAGGAAGCGGACACCCTGGTCGAGCTGCTGGGCGAGGGAGCTCTTGGCGCCGTCGACGTCGCCGGAATAGCTGTTGTGCGTGGCCCGGAACACCGAGGCGGTGAACGGCGGGCTCGCGGCGTGGGCCGTGGCCGGGGTCGGAACCGCGGCCGTCACCAGTGCGGCGACGGCGAGCGCGGGCAAGCGGGTCATCCTCGGATCCTCACGTCGGGGAACGGGGCGCGGTTCATCCTGGCCGTCCGGCGGGGCCGCTGTCTCGAACTCCGGGTGAAGAGTGGCGAAGAATCACCGGAAAACCGAATGATCACGGTGTCTTCCGCGGGGCCGGGAAATGCTCACGGAATAGGAGATCGAGTGTCCTTTATGTCACCTTTGCCGAGCCGCTTGGCGATTTATGCCAAATCGCTGGGCGAATTCGGTACTTCGGCGGGGCCGGCGTGGTCATTATCCGCAAGACGGTGGTGCGCGGACGCGCGCGGGGTGGGGAGGCAATGGGTGTGGGGAACGACTGGCCGCTCGTCGGCCGTGATCACGAACTGGCGTTCGCGCGCCGGGCACTGGCCGACGCCGAGGTGTGCGGGCTGCTGCTGACCGGGCGCGCGGGCGCCGGCAAGACGCGCCTGGCCAAGGTGCTGCTGGCCGAGCTGGCCGGCGCGGGCGCGCGCACGCACTGGGTGCGCGCGATGTCGTCCGCCTCGACCATCCCGTTCGGCGCCTTCGCGCACCTGCTGCCGGGCAGCGCCGACGGCACGGCGGACCGCGCGCACCGGCTCAACCAGGTCGCCGGCCACCTCACCCGCGGGGCGGAAGGACGGCGCCTGGTGCTCTGCGTCGACGACGCGCACCTGCTCGACGACCTGTCCGCGACGCTGGTGCACCAGCTGGCCGCGACCGCGTCGGCGTTCGTGATCGTGATCGCGCCGCACGGGGTGAGCGTGCCGGACCCGGTGTTCGCGATGTGGAAGGACCGCGTCGCCGAGCGGCTCGACGTCCGGGAGCTCACCCGCCCGCAGACCACCGAGCTGATCACCGCGGCGCTGGGCGGGCAGCTCGAAGACGGTGCGGAGCACCGGCTGTGGCACCTGTCCCTCGGCAACCCGCTGTTCCTGCGCGAGCTCGTGCAGGGCGGCCTGGACAGCGGCTCGCTGTCGGCCGTGGACGGGGTGTGGCGGTGGAGCGGCACCCTGACCGCGACCCCGCGGCTGGTCGAGCTGATCGAAACCCGCACCGACCGGGTCGACGCCGACGAACGGCGGCTGCTGGAACTGCTGGCCTTCGGGGAGCCGCTGGGCTGCGAACCGCTGGTCCGGCTCGGCGCCGGGCGCGTCCTCGCCTCGACCGAGCAGGCCGGGCTCGTCGTCTCGGAACGCACCGGACGGCGGCTGAACGTCCGGCTCGCGCACCCGCTCTACGCCGAGGTGATCCGGCGCCGGACGTCCCCGCTGCGCCAGCGCGACACCTACCGGATCCTCGCCCAGACCCTGGACCTCACCGGCGCGCGGCGCACCGAGGACAAGCCCCGGCTCGTGCGGTGGCGGCTGGCCGCCGGGCTGCCGATCGACCCGCAGCTCGTCCGTGCCGCGGCGGAAACCCTGCTGCGCAAGGACTTCCCGCAGGCCGAGCAGCTGGCGGCCGAAGCCGTCCGGTCGGGCGGCGGGTTCGGGGCGAAGTTCCTGCTCGCGCAGGTCCGGGTCGCCGGCGGGCGGCACGCCGACGCCGAGGCATTGCTCGCCGAACTCGCCGGCGAGACGGTGTCGGACGCGCAGCACGCCCGGGTCGCCGCAACCCGGGCGCGGAACCTGGCGTTCGGCCTGGACCGCGCGGAGGAGGCCGAAGCCGTGCTGGACACCGCGGAGACGATGGTGTCCGGCACCGCGGCCGCGGACGAGCTGGGGACCGCGCGGGCGGCGTTGCGCGCCGCGGCCGGTGCCTGCCGGACCGCCCTCGACCTGCTCGGGCCGGTTCTGGACCGCAACCGCCGCGGCGATCCGCTCCGGCTCGGGGCGCTGGTGGTCGCGGCCGGCGCCCTGGCCGACAGCGGGCGCACCGAGGCGTGCCTCGGCGTCGTGGACGAGGGACTGGCCATCGCGGCGCGGATCTCCGACGCGTCCGCGCCCGGGGCGACGGTCCGGCTCGAGCACGCCCGGATCGTCGCGCTGTGCCGGGCGGGCCGGCTCGAGGAAGCCGAAGACCTGGCCGGGGCCGGCTACCGGGACGCGGTCGGCGACCGCTGGGGCCCGGCCCTCGCCGGCGCGGCGGCGTCGCTCGGCACGGTCGCGCTCGCCTACGGCAACGTCCGGGGCGCGATCCGCCGGCTGCGGGAAGCCCTGGCGGCCGACGGGCACGACCAGCCGCACGAGTTCCGGCCCGCCGTCGCCGCGGCGCTGGCCAGGGCCACGGCGATGAGCGGGCGCCCGGAAGACGTGGACCTGCCGGGTCCGCTCGGCGGGTGGGCCCGAGCCTGGGCGGCCGCGGCGCGCGGCGAATCGTCCCGGGCCGCCGACCTCGCCGTCGAAGCCGCGGCCGCCGCCGAGGCGTCGGGCCGGTCCGGGCTCGCGGCCGAGATCCGGCACGACCTCGTCCGGTTCGGCGTGGACGCCGAGTGTTCCCCGGACGCCGGCGGACTGCTGGCGCCGCTGTACGCGGCGCACGCGCGGGCCCTGTCCTCGGCGAACGCGGCCGCGCTGGACGCCGTCGCGACGGAGTTCGCGGGGATCGGCGCGCGGCTGCTCGCCGCGGAAGCCGCGGCGCAGGCGTCCCGCGCCCACCGCGCCGCGGGGAAGCTCGGCAGCGCGGTCACCTCGGCGCGGCGGGCGCAGGCGTGGCTGGTGTCCTGTGAGGACGCTGTCACGCCGGCGCTGGCGCTGCTGGACACGCCGCTCGACCTGACGGTCCGCGAGCTGGAGATCGCCCGGCTGGTGGCGACCGGGCTCACCAGCCGCGCGGTCGCCGACCGGCTCGTCGTGTCGGTCCGGACGGTCGACAACGTCCTGCACGGCGTCTACGCGAAGCTGGGTATCTCCGGGCGCCGCGAGCTGGCCTCGGTAGTGGGCCGGCCGGAGCCGGGGAGTACTCCCGGCGACGGTCCATAGGTAGTCCCCGCCGGCCGCCGTCGCGAAGGCGAGTAGGCGCTACTCATGACCCGGGCGTCCCGCGGCCCAAGACTGGAAGACAACGGAGGGGCACCGGCTTCACCGATCCGAAGATCAGGAGTGCACACGATGACGACTTCATCGGGCGACGTTTTCCAGAACGAGCAGGGTTCGGGTGGTTCCGGGGGGAACCAGTTCAACGAGCAGGCGTCCGCGGGCGGTTCGGGGACCATTTTCCAGAACGAGCAGGGCTCGGGCGGCTCGGGTGGGAACCAGTTCAACGAGCAGGCTTCGACGGGTGGCCGCGGCGGCGACATCTTCCAGAACGAGCAGGGCGCCGGGCGCGGCGGCAACCAGTTCAACGAGCAGGCGTCGGCCGGTCACCACGGTGACGTGTTCCAGAACGAGCAGGGCTCGGGCGGCTACGGGGGCAACCAGTTCAACGAACAGGCCTCGACCGGCGGCTACGGCGGCTCGATCTTCCAGAACGAGCAGGGTTCCGGTGGCTCGGGTGGGAACCAGTTCAACGAGCAGGCTTCGACCGGCGGCCGCGGCGACATCTTCCAGAACCAGCAGGGTTCCGGCGGTCACGGTGGGAACCAGTTCAACGAGCAGGCCTCGACGGGCGGCCGCGGGGACATCTTCCAGAACCAGCAGGGTTCCGGTGGTCACGGTGGGAACCAGTTCAACGAGCAGGCCTCGACGGGCGGTCACGGGAGCATCTTCCAGAACGAGCAGGGTTCCGGTGGTCACGGTGGGAACCAGTTCAACGAGCAGGCTTCGACCGGCGGTCACGGGAGCATCTTCCAGAACGAGCAGGGTTCCGGCGGTCACGGTGGGAACCAGTTCAACGAGCAGGCCTCGACGGGCGGCCGCGGGGACATCTTCCAGAACCAGCAGGGCTCCGGTGGCCACGGTGGGAACCAGTTCAACGAGCAGGCTTCCACGGGCGGTCACGGGAGCATCTTCCAGAACGAGCAGGGCTCGGGTGGCCACGGGGGCAACCAGTTCAACGAGCAGGCTTCCACCGGCGGCCACGGCAACATCTTCCAGAACGAGCAGGCCCAAGGCCACGGCGGCAACCAGTTCAACGAGCAGGCGGCCACCGAGCACCACCACGGCCACGAGCACGAGCACCACCACCACGGCGGACACGACCACCACGCCGAGCACCACCACCACGACGCCGACCACTTCTGAGCCGGCGTAAGCAAAGGGAGCGGTCATGCAGGAGCCGAGCGGCGGGGGGCGCATCGCCCTCGACACCCTCGACCTCGCCGTCAAGGGTGCCCAGGCCTACGGGCGGGACGACCTCGTCCAGCGCCTCACCGACGCGCGGCGCCTGCTGTCCGAACCGGACGTCACCGTCTACGTCGTCGGGGAGTTCAAGCAGGGCAAGAGTTCCCTGATCAACGCCCTGCTGACCGCCAAGATCTGCCCGGTCGACGACGACATCGCGACCGCGGTGCCGACCGTCGTCCGGTACGCGCCGGAGTCCGGGGCACTGGCGACCTACGAGCCGGCCGACCCGTCGTCGCCGCCGTGGACCGAGCGGATCTCCCTCGACGACCTGCCCAGCCACGTGAGCGAAGCCGGGAACCCCGGCAACCTCCGCAAGCTGAAGTCGGTCACCGCGTCGATCAGCCGCCAGCTGCTTTCCGGCGGGCTGGTGCTGGTCGACACCCCCGGCGTCGGCGGGCTCGGCTCGCTGCACAACGCCGTCACGGTCAGCTCCCTGCCGCGGGCGCACGCGGTGCTCTTCCTGTCCGACGCGTCCCAGGAGCTGACCGGCGCCGAGCTGCGGTTCCTCCGGACGGTGCAGGAACTCTGCCCCACCGTCTTCTTCGTCCTCACCAAGATCGATCTCCACCCGCAGTGGCGGCGGATCCTCGAGCTCAACGCCGGCCACCTCGACGCGTGCGGGATCGCCATCGACACCGTCGCCGTGTCGTCGGAGCTGCGCACCGTCGCGGCCCGCTCGGCCGACCAGGACATGAACGTCGAATCCGGCTTCCCGCAGCTGGTCAAGCGCCTGCAGGGTGTGGTCGGCGACGCCGAGCGGTCCGCGCTGAACGCCGTCGGCCTGCACGTCGGGTCCGCGGTCGGGCAGCTGCACGCGGCCCTGCGCGCCCGGCGCACGTCGCTCGCCCACCCCGAACAGTCCGCCGCGCTCGTCGCGGAGCTGGAGCGGGTGAACGACCGCGTCGACGCGCTGCGCAGCCAGTCCGCGAAGTGGCAGCAGCTGCTCTTCGACGGCTTCGCCGACATCTCGTCCGATGTGGACTACGACCTGCGCGCCCGCTCCCGCGGGGTGCTGCACGAGGCCGAAGAGGCCATCGAGGACGGCGACCCCGCGAAGAACTGGACCGAGTTCGAGAAGTGGCTGCGCCAGCGCCTGGCGAACGAGACGCTGGAGAACTACGCGGGGTTCGTCAAGCAGGCCCGCGGCCTCGCCGCCCGCGTCGCCGAGCACTTCGAGCTCGCCGAGTCGCAGGCCGTGCTGCCGCGCGAGGTCCGGGCACCCGTGACGGTCGTCGAGGAGATCGGCATCGACTCGTCCTTCACCGGGGTGAAGACCCGCGGCGCCACCGGGATGGCCGCGTTCCAGAAGGCCTACAGCGGGTTCCTGATGTTCTCCATGCTCACGAAGATGGCCGCGCTGGCCATCCCGACCCCGTTCGGTGTCGCGGCCGGCCTGCTGATGGGGCGCTCGGGCTTCATGGACGAACGCAAGCGGCAGCTGGAGAAGCGCCGCACGCTGGCGAAGACCGCGGTCCGCCGGTTCGTCGACGAGTTCAACCTCCAGGTGGGCAAGGACTCCCGCGACGCGATGCGGACCGTCCAGCGCGAACTGCGCGACGCCTACAGCGCGCGCGTGGAAGAACTGCAGCGTTCCCTGACCGAAGCGCTGGCCGCGGCGAAGAAGGCCGTGGTCGACGACGAGGCCGAGGCGGGCGAGCTCAAGCGGCTGGAGGCCGACATCGAAGCCCTCGAAGTGCTCGGCCGCCGCGCGGACGAGCTGACCACGCGCAGCGCCCCGAAGCCGGTCCCGGCGGTGACGCGATGACCCCGCCGCTGTACTTCCAGGTCCGCGGGTTCGTCGCCCGCGCCTGCGCCGGGTACGCCGGCACCCCGGCCGAGCCCGTGCTGCGGCAGATCGCCGGCCGGCTGGCCGAACCGCTGCGCGTCGCGATCGCCGGCCGCGTCAAGGCCGGGAAGTCCACGCTGCTCAACGCGCTGGTCGGCCAGGAACTGGCGGCGACGGACGCGGGGGAGTGCACCCGCGTCGTCACCTGGTACCGCAACGGCCCGACCTACCGGATCATGCTGCACCCGGTCCGCGGGATGCCCCGGCAGCTGCCGTTCGGCCGCCTCTCCGGCACGCTCGGCCTCGAGCTCGGCATGGCGCCCGAAGACGTCGACCGGCTCGTCGTCGACTGGCCGTCGCCGGCCCTGCGCGCGATGACCCTGATCGACACGCCCGGGCTCGGCTCGGCGCGCTCGGCCGTCTCCGAACGCACCGAGGTGGCGCTGGTGCCCGAGGGTGACGGCGTGGGCACCGCGGACGCGGTCGTCTACCTGATGCGGCACGTGCACGGCGACGACGTCCGGTTCCTCGAAGCGTTCCACGACGACCCGGCTCAGCGGCGGCCGGTGAACACCATCGGCGTGCTCGCGAAGGCCGACGAGGTCGGGCACGCCCGGGTCGACGCGCTGGACTCGGCCGCGCAGATCGCCGCCCGGTACGCCCGCGACCCGCGGGTCCGGGGGCTCTGCCAGACCGTCGTGCCGGTGGCGGGCCTGCTGGCCGGCTCGGCCGCGTCGCTCAAGGAGTCCGAGTACCGCGCGTTCCGGCTGCTGGCGGCCGCCCCCGAAGCCGAGGTGGCGCGGCTGCTGACGTCGGCCGACCGGCTCGCCCGCGCCGAGTCCGAAGTGGACGTTCCCGCCGCCGAACGCGCCGGGCTGCTCGCCCGCTACGGCCTCTTCGGCGTCCGGCTGGCGGTCGAGCTGACCCGCGGCGGCCACGTGAGCGGCGCCCGGGCGCTGTCGGGGGAGCTGCTGGCCCGCAGCGGCCTGCACCGCCTGCGGGCGCTGCTGACCACCCAGTTCGCCGCGCGGGCCGACGTGCTCAAGGCGCGCTCCGCGCTGCAGGCGGTGGAACCGGTGCTGCGCGCCTACCCGGACCGCACCGGCGGGTTGCTGCACGAATGGGAACGGATCGTCGCCGGCGCGCACGAGTTCGCCGAGATCCAGCTGATCGACTCGATCCGCCTCGGCGTCGTCCTGTTCACCGGCGACGAAGCCCGCGACGCGGAACGCCTGCTCGGCGCGGCCGGGGTGGACGTGCCGAGCCGGCTGGGGCTGCCGGCCGACGCGGGCCGCGCCGCGATCCGGCAGACGCTCGGCACGCAGCTGCTGAGGTGGCAGCGGCGTGCCGAGCACCCCGCGTCGCCGCGTGACGTCCGGGACGCCGCCCGCGTCCTCGTCCGCACCTGCGAAGGAATCCTGCTCAGCGAAGCCAGGGCGGAGGTCCTGTCGTGAACGACCACCCGAAGTCGAAGATCAAGCGGGCGGTGGCGGCCGCCGCGGGCGCCGTCGCGTCCGAAGTCGCCGGCAACGCGCTGACGCCGGGAGGAACCCCGACTCCGCAGCCCGAAGCCGCCGCCGCGGAGACCCCGCACGACGCCCCCGCCCACGAGTACGTGCCCGAAGTCGAGACCAGCACCGTCACCCGGGGCGAGGACGGTCACGTGGAGGCGCGGACCGGCACGGTCTGGCACCCGGAGACCACCGGCGGCCTGCCGCTGGAGGACCTGCCGACCGTCGAGGAGTTCGAGCAGATCGAGGTCCGCGAAGACGAGTTCGGCAACTTCGTCATCGACGCGACCGAGCGGTTCGTGGTGCACGACCACGGTCACGACGAGGTGTACACCGACCACCAGCACATCGTCGTGCCGGGGGACGGGACGCCCGGCGACACGGACATCGACATCGTCCAGGACGCCGACGTCGTCATCCACGAGAACCCGGACGGCACGATCACCGTGGAGCACGAGGGTTCGCTGACCTACGAGCTGACGCCCGACGCGCCGGGCCACGGCGACATCGAGGTGTTCCAGGAGGAGACGGTCGTCCTCGACGAAGCCGAAACCGGGCCGCCCGGCATCGAGGTCGGCGTCACCGTGGACGAGCAGGCGAAGGCCGACAACCCGTTCGGCGAGCCCGCCGGGCCGGCCATCCACCAGACCGAGGTGATCGCCGACAAGGGCCGTGGCGCCACGATCACCGCGCAGGTCACCGCGCCCTCGCCGGCGCTGCCCGGGACACCCGCCCCGCCGGTCGTGACGTTCAGCCGTCAGCCGTCCACTGTGGACGCAGGGACGCCGCAGCCGATCGCGGTCGGGACCACGACGATGGCGGCGTCGAACACGCTCGCCGACCACCCGGTGGCGAGGCACAGTTTCGCCACCGATCCCGGACCGGTGCGCCACGACGCGGGCGAGGTCACCGGCACCCGGGCGCACCCCGTGGAGAAGGAGCACCCGTTCGAGCCACCGCGGCACCGCGAGCCGGAGCCCGGCGACCGGCCGGAACCCGACCACGCACCGGACGCGGGCCACCCGCCGGACGACCCGGCGCCGGAACCGCACGACCCGCCCCCGCCGGAGCCACCCGGCCCGCCGGTACCCGAAGACCACCTCGAGGAACCGGACCGGGTTCCGGACCAGCACCCGACTTTGGACCACGCGCACGCGGACGGCGGAGGCTGACATGGGCTACGGACTGGGCATCGACCTCGGCACGACCTTCACGGCCGCCGCCGTCGACCGTGCCGGCCACGTCGAAATGGTGTCGCTCGGCGACCGCACGGCGGCCATCCCGTCGGTGGTGCTGCTGCGGGCAGACGGCGGCGTGCTGGCCGGGGACGCGGCGAGCCGGCGCGCGTCCGTCGAACCGGACCGCGTGGCGCGGGAGTTCAAGCGGCGCCTCGGCGACCCGACGCCGGTGCTGCTCGGCGGCGCACCGCATTCGGTGGCCTCGCTGATGGCCCACCTGCTCGGGTACGTGGTGCGGACGGTCGCCGGGCAGCAGGGCGGCCGCCCCGACCGGATCACCCTGACCCACCCGGCGAACTGGGGGCCCTACAAGCGGGAGCTGTTCGAGCAGGTGCCCCGGCTGACCGGGATCGACCGCGTCGGCCTGGTCACCGAGCCCGAAGCCGCGGCGGCGCACTACGCGGCCCAGGAACGCCTGGACGACGGCGCCGTCGTCGCGGTGTACGACCTCGGCGGCGGCACCTTCGACGCGACCGTGCTCCGCAAGCGCGGGGGCGGGTTCGAGATCCTCGGCACCCCGGAGGGCATCGAGGGCCTCGGCGGCGTCGACTTCGACGAAGCCGTCTTCGGGCACGTCGACCGCGCGCTCGACGGGAAGCTCTCGCAGCTCGACCCGGACGACCCGGGCGCGGTGGCCGCGGTCGTGCGGCTGCGCCAGGAGTGCGTGCTGGCGAAGGAAGCCCTGTCCGCCGACACCGAAACCGCCGTCCCGGTGCTGCTGCCGTCGGTGCAGACCGAGGTGCGGCTGACCCGCGGCGAGTTCGAGGAGATGATCCGCCCGTCGATCACCGCGACCATCGGCTCGCTGCACCGGGCGCTGCGCTCGGCGAACCTGCGCCCGGCCGACCTCGGCGCGGTGCTGCTGGTCGGCGGCTCCTCGCGGATCCCGCTGGTCTCCCGGCTGGTGTCGGCCGAGCTCGGCCGGCCCACCGCGGTCGACATCCACCCGAAGTACGGCGTCGCGCTCGGCGCCGCGGCACTGGCCTCCGGCCGGTCCGGGCGGGTGCAGGCGACGCGGTCGCAGCCGGCGGTCCGGCCCGTCCCGCCGCCGGAGCCGCCACGGGTGCCCGCGCCCCGCGAGGAAATCCGCGCGATGGCGACGCCGGGGTTCGGTGCCGGGGCGCCGCCGCCGTCGCTCGGACGCGGCAAGGCCGACGGCTCGAGCCCGGGACGGCGCGCTTCGCGCCGCGGGGTGGTCATCGGCCTGTGCGCGGTCGCGGTGGTGGCGATCGGCGGGGTCGCCGTCGCGGTGAGCAACTCCGGCGGCAGCCCGTCCGGTGGCACGACCCCGCCGGCGTCGGGTTCGGCGAGCGAGACGCCGAGCCTCGTGACGGTGCCGTCCCCGGAAGAACCGCAGACCACCCACACGACGGCGGCGCCCCCGCGGACGAACCCGCCGGCGACCACCCGGCGCAAGACGCCCACCCGCACCACCACGCCGACCCGCACCACGACCCCCACGACGACCCCCACACCGCCGTCCACGACGAGCACGAAGGCCACGACCTGAACCCGCGCCGGTAACCTCGCGGAATGGCGGCAGAGCACGTGATCGTGACGTCCACGACCGATTCCGAGGCGGCGGCCCGCGACCTGGCCGCGCAGGCGGTGGAAGCGCGGCTGGGGGCCTGTGCCCAGGTCGTCGGCCCGATCACCAGCGTCTACCGGTGGGACGGCGCGATCCGGACCGACCAGGAGTGGCGCGTCGAGATCAAGACGACCGCCGACCGGGTGCCCGCGCTGACCGAACGCATCCGGGAACTCCACGGCTACGACCTGCCCGAGGTGATCGCCACCCCGATCGTCGGCGGCAGCGCCGCGTACCTGGCGTGGGTGACCACCGAAACGCACAACGGTGGTTAGCTGTCCGCCATGGACGACCTGAGAACGCGCTTCGCGACGCTGACCACCGCCCACCTCGCCGACGCGTGCATCCGTGCCGGGCTCCCGGTGCGCTGCGCACCGCCGCCGACCCGCGCGGTGGTGCCGGGCACCCGCCTGCTCGGCCCGGCGGTCCCGGCCCGGCACGTCGGCAGCGTCGACGTCTTCCTGGAGGCGTTCGGAACCGCCACCCCCGGCGGGGTGCTGGTGGTCGACAACGGCGGCCGCCTCGACGAGAGCTGCGTCGGCGACCTCGTGGTGCTCGAGGCGCGCGCCGCCGGGCTGTCCGGGGTGGTGATCTGGGGCCTGCACCGCGACACCGCCGACATCCGGGCCATCGGGCTCCCCGTGTTCAGCCTCGGCTCGATCCCCACCGGCCCGCTGGGCCTGGGCCCGCGCGTCGACGGCGGGCTGGCCGAAGCGGTCGTCGGCCCCTGGCGGATCGGGCCGTCGGACCTGGTGCTGGGCGACGACGACGGCGTCCTCTTCGTCCCGCTGGCCCGCGCCGGTGAGCTGTTCACGCTCGCCGAGACGATCCGCGACACCGAACGCCGCCAGGCCGACCGGATCCGGGCCGGCGAGCCGCTGCGCGAGCAGGTCCGCTTCGGGGACTTCCTCGCGGCGCGCGAAGCGGACCCGGCCCTGACCTTCCGCGCGCACCTGCGTGCCGTCGGTGGCGCGATCGAGGAGTAACCCGGAAGTGTGATCGTCGCTCGAACGGGGTATTCCGGCGCTGCGGCGGCGCGGGAGGCGAGAACATGGACACCCTCATCGACTTCGGCAGGGACATCGAGTACCACTTCGCCCGGGGCCTGCGCGCCTACCTCGCCCGGGTCGCCCGCGCCGTCGGCGTCGGGTTCGAGTCGTGTTCGCTCGACCTCGACGTGCCCAGCTCCGGGTACGTCGCCCTCGACCGGCGGCTCCCGGACCTGCCGGGGCACGACCTGGCCCTCATCTGGGACGAGGTGCACGGCTGGTCGGCGGTCGTCGAGCCCGCGGGTGCCGGTGCGGCGAAGGTGCTCGCCTACCTCGGCGGCGACGAAGTGCTGCCGCCGCCGCGCGCGGTCGCCCGGTTCCTCGAGCTGCTGCGGGTCGCCGGGCCGCCGGCCGGCTCGTTCCGCCCGCCGGTGTTCCGCGCGGCGGGTCACCACGAGGACCTCGTCGACTGGCTTCCGGTCACCGGCCCCGAAGGGTTGCTGCGGCCGAGTTCCCCGGCCTGGTGACGAGCGCCGCCACCGCGGGAAGCCGCGGCGCCGACCGCCTAGGATGGGCCGTCCGCGACCGTCCAGCGAGGGAACTCCGTGAGCAGCGCCGATGAACCCAGTCCCGTCCGCGTCCTCCTCGTGGAGGACCACGACATGGTCGCCGAGGCGCTGCAGCTCGCCCTCGACCGCGCCGCCGGGATCACCGTGGTCGGCCGCGCCCGGTCCCGGGCGGAGGCCGTCGCCGACGCGCGCGAGCACGAACCGGATGTCGTCGTGCTCGACCGGCGGCTCGCCGACGGTGACGCCCTCGGCGTCATCGCGGAGCTCGGGGCGGGGGGCGCGCGGGTGCTGGTGCTGACCGGCGACGCGACCCCGGCGGTCGCCGTGCAGGTGGCCAAGGCGGGCGGGGCCGGTCTGCTGCTCAAGTCGTCGCAGCTCGGCGTGCTGGAGTCCGCCGTGCGGGACGTGGCCGCCGGCGGGGTCGTGTTCGACCCGGAGCTGCTGCCCGGGGTCTTCGACCGGCTCACCGGCCGGGTGTCCGAGGGCGGCGCGGCGCTGACCGCGCGCGAGCGCGAAACCCTCGACCTGCTCGCGGAGGGCGCCACCACCGACGAGATCGGACGGCGGCTGGGCGTCTCCCGCAACACCACGCGCAACCACGTCCAGCGGGTGCTGGAGAAGCTCGGGGCGCGGTCGAAGCTCGAAGCCGTCGCCGTGGCCCGCCGGGAGGGCCTCATCGGCTGATGCAGCTGCATCAGCCGCGGGGTGGCGGTTTGCATCTCGTGCGAACCGGCGGCGTCGCGCACGCTGGACGGCGTGAACACCCCGGCCCCTCTCACCGCGGAGTGCGCCCTGACCGACCTGGCGGGCGGGCTCGCCGTCGTGCGCCGGTTCACCCGGCTCACCCTGCTGGCCTGGGCCGGTGACGTCGCCGTCGAGGACGCTCTGCTGGTCGTCACCGAGCTCGCGACGAACGCCCTGCAGCACGGTGGCGGTCACCCGGTCCTGCGGTTGAGCATGGGCGACGCGCACGTCCGCGTCGAGGTGTTCGACGACGACCCGGCACCCCCGGTGCGACGGCGCGCGGGCGCCGACGGGGGCTGGGGCCTCGCCCTGGTGGAGCGCCTGTCCCTGGCGTGGGGAACCGCGCGCCAGGGCCACGGGAAGGTGGTCTGGTGTGCGCTGCCCGCCACGTCCGCCGAACTCGCCGGCTGAGCCGCGCGCGCCGCGCCGCGCCGGCCGCGCGGTCATCCGGCAGAGTTGCCGCATGGACGATGCGCGCCGGCCCGGCGACGACCGGTTCCGCCTGCTGGTGCAGGGCGTGGTGGACTACGCGATTTTCATGCTGGATCCGGGTGGGCGGATCGCGAGCTGGAACGCGGGGGCGGAGCGGATCAAGGGGTATGCGGCGGGGGAGATCATCGGGCAGCACTTTTCGGTGTTCTACCCGGCGGAGGACGTGGCGGCCGGGAAGCCGGCCCGGGAGCTGGAAGTCGCGGTCGAGCAGGGGCGGCTGGAGGACGAGGGGTGGCGGGTGCGGAAGGACGGCACCCGGTTCTGGGCGAACGTGGTGATCACGGCGTTGTACGACGAGCAGCGGCGGTTGCAGGGTTTCGGGAAGGTCACCCGGGACGTGACCGAGCGCCGTGAGGCCGAGCTGGCGCTGCGGGAAAGCGAAGAGCGGTTCCGCCTGCTGGTGCAGAGCGTCCAGGACTACGGCATCTTCATGCTGGATCCCGGTGGGCACATCTCGAGCTGGAACACGGGCGCGGAGCGGATCAAGGGGTACTCGGCGGAGGAAATCATCGGGCAGCACTTTTCGGTGTTCTACCCGGCGGAGGACGTGGCGGCCGGGAAGCCGGCGTGGGAGCTCGAGGTCGCGGTCGAGCAGGGGCGGCTGGAGGACGAGGGGTGGCGGGTGCGGAAGGACGGCACCCGGTTCTGGGCGAACGTGGTGATCACGGCGTTGTACGACGAGCAGCGGCGGTTGCAGGGTTTCGGGAAGGTCACCCGGGACATGACCGAGCGCCGCAACGCCGAACAGGCGCTGCGCGAACGCCGGCGGCTGGTCGGTCACCTCGTCGACGCGCAGGAAGTGGAACGGCGCCGGATCGCCTGGGACGTCCACGACGAGTCGATCCAGTCCATGGTGGCCGTCGGCATGCGGCTGCAGCTGCTCGCGTCCCGGCTGCCGGAACCGCACGCGAGCGCCGTCGGCGGGCTCGACGAGTCGGTGCAGGCCGCCATCGCCCGGCTGCGGGGCCTGGTGTCCCGGCTGCGGCCGCCGGAGCTCGACCGCAGCGGCCTGGTGGAGGCGGTGTCCGGCTACGTCGACGAGGTCGGCCGCCGCTGGGGGCTGGCGCACTCGGTGCGCGACAACCTCACCGAGGAGCCGTCCCCGGAGGCGGCGATCACGGTGTACCGGATCTGCCAGGAGGCGCTGAGCAACGTCCACAAGCACGCCCGTGCCACCCGGGTCGACGTCACGTTGTCCACAGTGGACAACGGAACGCTCGTGCGGATCACCGACGACGGCGTCGGCACGAGCGGGGACGACGCCGGCGCGGGGCACTTCGGCATGGTCGAGATGCACGAACGGGCGGAGGCGGCGCACGGCTGGCTGTCGGTGACCGGCGTACCCGGCCGGGGCACGACCGTCGAGTTCTGGCTGCCGAAGCTGCCCGACGTGACGGGACTGGAACCGTGACCGAGCTGCGGGTGCTGATCTCCGACGACGACGTGATGATCCGTGACGTCCTCAGGGAGGTCCTGGACGAAGAGCCGGACATCGCCGTGGTCGCGGTCGCCGGCGACGTCGACGAGGCGATCCGGCTCGCCGAGCAGCACCGGCCCGCGGTCGCCGTCCTCGACGTCCGGATGCCGGGCGGGGGCGGCGCCCGGGCGGCCCGGGAAATCGCGCGCCGCAGCCCGGACACCGCCATCCTGGCCTTCTCCGCCTACGCCGACCGGGCTTCGATCGCCGGGCTGGCCGCGGCCGGCGTCACCGAGTACCTGGTCAAAGGCGCGCCGAACACCGCGATCGTCGAGGCCGTCCGGCGGCTGGGCCGTCAGTCGTCTTCGTGAGGCGTCACCGCACCGGCCGGGCGTTCGCGACGCCGTCGAAGTCCGCCGGCAGCAGGGCGAAGAGTCGCCGCACCGCGCGTGACCGCCCGGGGTCCACCGTGAGGTGAGCCCCCGCGGTGTCGGCGAGGAGCTGGGCCCGCAGCAGCGAGTTCAGCCCGGCGACCGAGAAGAACGTGACGCCCGAGAGGTCGATGACGACCTCGTCGACCTGGCTGCGGATGCGGGACTGGAGGACCTCGTCCAAGCGGCGGGCGGTGCTCAGGTCGATCTCGCCGGTCACCTGGACGAGGACGGTGTGGAGGCCGGGCCGGAGCACGCGCAGCGACATGTGGCCGCCGGCGTTCATCCAGTCGGTGGTGGTGAGCTCGTGGTCGGCCGAGCGCGGTTCAGGAACCATCGCGGCACACCCTTTCGTCGGCAGCGGGGACAGTCCGGACGCAGGGTCGGGGCGCCGGTGAAGGCAGCCTGCCGGCCCGGGCGTGGAACGTCCGGCAGCGGCTGACGGCTCAACCGTGAGCCTTCAGCATAGTGCATATGCACTAGGTAAGCCATATTGAGTGGACAGCCCGGGCCATGGGCCGGTGGGATCGGAGGCGACGGCCACCGACGACGAGAGGGGTCCCTTGGCCACCGGTGATCTGTCTTCCGGCGAAGCGACCATCACGGTGCCGGTGGTCCGGCGCCTGGTGGAGACCCAGTTCCCGCGGTGGGCGGGGCTCCCGGTCGAGCCGGCGCCGACGCAGGGTGTGGACAACGCGACGTACCGGCTGGGGCCGGACATGTCGGTGCGGCTGCCGCGGTACGCGCGCTGGGCCGGGCAGGTGGCGCGGGAACAGGAATGGCTGCCGAAGCTGGCACCGGAGCTGCCGCTGCCCGTCCCGGTCCCGCTGGGCGAGGGCCGGCCGGGTGCGGGGTACCCCTTCCCGTGGTCGGTCCTGCGCTGGCTGCCCGGCGAGGCGGTGGATCCGGACCGGGTCGAGGCCTCCGCCCTGGCGGGGTTCTTCGCGGCGTTGTGGCGGGTGGACGCCACCGGCGGGCCGCCGCCGCAGTGGAGCAACGGCTTCCGCGGGGTGGCCATGACGGACGAGCGCGATTCGGCGATCGCCCCGGCCCGCCTCGCCGCGCGCATCGAGGCGCTGGACGGCCTGATCGACATCGACGCGGTGGCGGCGGTGTGGGAAGCGGCCCGGGCGGCTCCGCCGTGGGACGGGCCCCCGGTGTGGATCCACGGCGACCCGGCTCCGGGGAACCTCCTGGCCCACGAGGGGCGGTTGAGCGCGGTGATCGACTTCGGCACCCTGGCGGTGGGCGACCCGGCGTGCGACCTGATCGCGGCGTGGGCGGTGCTGCCGGCGGAGGGACGGCGGGAGTTCCGCGCGCTGCTGGACATCGACGACGCGACGTGGGCGCGCGGGCGCGCCTGGGGGTTGACGGCGGTGCTGCCGTCCCGGGCGGAGCTGACCGGCCCGGACGGGGCGCGGGCCCGGCGCCGGCTGGACGAGCTGGTGGCCGACTTCCGTCAGTCGGCGGGGTAGCGGCCCTCCGGCACCGGCGTTAGGTTGCGGGTTCGGACCCCGATCGCCGACCACTCCGAGGAGGCCGGATGCCCACCACGGTCGTGAACCTCAAGGGGCACCGGGACGACCCGGACTACGCCGACGTCGTCTACGTCGGGCGGCCGATGCACCGGGGTGGCTGGCACCTGGCAGGCTCCCGGCTGGCCAGCCCCTTCAAGCCCGGCAAGGACGGCTCCCGCGAGGAGGTCCTCGCCAAGTACCGCGAGCACCTCCTGGCCCGGCCGGACCTGCTCGCCCTCCTGCCGGAGCTGCGCGGCCGCCGGCTCGGGTGCTGGTGCGTGCCCGAACCGTGCCACGCCCAGGTGATCGCCGAGCTCGCGGATCACGGGCCGTAACGAACCGCACCCCCTCCGCGAGTAACCTGACACGAGGGGGTGATCGACGGTGTCCGCGCGACGACACGGCGGCTTCGACCAGGCCGAGCTGCCGGAGGCTCACCGGATCAGGTGGTGGCTGGCGGCGGTGACGGCCGGGCTCGTCGCGGCCGGCTTCGCGGTCGTGCCGTACCTGCCGTTCTTCCAGAACTGGACCTTCGTCCGCGACCCGAAGGTCGCGAGCGTCATCACCTGGACCGTCCTGCAGACGTCCATCGTGGTCGTCTCCGCGGTCCTGACGCTGTACTTCGTCGGCAAAGCCCGGCTCGAAGCCGCCGCGTTCCGGGCCAACCAGATCGACATCCGGCTGTTCCTCGACGAACGGCCCGAAGGCAGCCACGACCGCGAGATCGACTCGGCCGTCGAGCTGACCGCCACCTTCAAGCGGTTCCTCAACGACTCCCGCCTCTACACCCCGACCCCGGTGCCGGGGGTGGGGAGCTCGTACGACTTCATCCAGATCGTCGAGCACGCCGGCGACTCCGCGGACGGCTGGTGGAAGGCCGCGACCAAGCTGATCCGGCTCGCCCAGCCGCCCGCCGCGTTCACCGTGACCGGCACCATCCGGCCGGGCAACACCGCCGGGCGCTACCAGCTCATCCTGGAGCTCGTCCGCGTCCCGCGGTTCGCCGCCAGCCCGCTGGTGATCGAGGACGAGAACTGGCCGCGCGTGCTGCACCGGGCCGCGAACGCCGTCGCCGCCCTGGTCATCCCGCGCAGCGCCTACGTCCGCACGAACATCCACTGGGCCGCCTGGCGCGACGCGAAGATCCCGTACGAGCTCTTCGACGCCTACCAGCGCGCCAACCACTTCATCACCTACCGCCGCTACGACGAAGCCCTCGCCGAGTACTACCGGGCGGTCAGCCTCGACCCGTCGAACGTCTACATCAGACTCGAGATCGGAGCCCTGCAGGAACAACTCGACCTGCACCTCGACGCGCTCGCCACCTACGACGACGTGATCACCGTCTGCAGCCGGGGCCACCCCGCCCTCGCACGCTGGTGGATCGGCCCGGACTTCGCGCGCCAGCCCCGTCACGCCGGCCGCGGCCGCGACGTCGCCCTGCTGATCGCCCGCTACCGGCACGCGCTGGTCCTCGGCCACGGCGACTCCGTGGCCGGCTCCTGGTGGGTGCGGCGCACCACCGCGGGCGCGCCCGGGGACGCGCGGGCGCTGCGCCGGGCCGAACTGCGGGCCGCGCTGGAGCTGCGCTTCCGCCGGTACGTCGACCTCGACGTCCGGACGCGGCCCGACGCGATCCCGCGCGAGAAGCGGCTCGAGCTGCACCGGCGGGTGCTGCGCGTCCCGGCCGAGGAGCTCGTCGTCCACCAGGCGACCCCGGCGCAGCTGGCCGAGTACAACCAGCGCGCCGCCGAGATGCGGTCGTACTTCTGCGCGCTGTCGCAGTACGAGATCGAACGGCTCATCGAGGACTACCGCCGGTTCGGCAGGCGCTGGCGCCGCAGCTGGCAGCAGCTGACGAACCGCGCGCTCGACCTCTCCCTCGTGTGGGCGGTGCTGCGCCGGGCGATGGCGGACGTCGAGCCGGTCACCGGCGCGGTCCCGGTGCCCCGGCCGGCCTATCCGGGCAGCCGGGTGCGGCTGGCCGACGTCTGCCCGGACCGGCGCTGGCCGCCGGACCCGCGGGTGCTCGACGACACCGTCGAAGCCGCGGGACCGCGCAGGTCGTGGGAGGAGTGCTACAACGCGGCGAGCGTGTACGCCGTCGCGATGCTGGAAGTCGGCCCGCGCGGCGAGCGCGACCTGCGCGACCGCGCCCGCAACCCGCGCCTCGACGGCGAAGCGCGGGACGAAGTGGCCCGCCGCGCGGTCCGCGAGCTCTACCACGCCGCGACGATCAGCCACAGCGGACGGCTGCCCGAGCGCCGTTCGTGGGTGATGGGGGAGGACCCCGACCTCGCCGCGCTGCGCGGCCACGAGCTGTTCCGGGTGTTCGAGATGGTCACCTTCTCCCCGGACCGCGCCGCGCCGCTGCGCCCGCAGCGCGCCCACGTCTGGGAACAGGTCAGCTACGTCCGGCAGCTCGTCGCCGAGATCGCCGGCTGCCGCGCGCACTTCTGGCGGGTCCGCGCCCTCGACCCCGCCCCGGACGGCCGGACGCTCGACCGCTGGCGCGCGGCCGACCGCGACGCCTGGCGCAAGCTGGCCCGGCTGGCCACCGGCAAACAGGACTGGTACACCCGCTACCAGGCGATCTGCGCGTTCCGCGAGTGGTCGGCCGACTCGGGCTACCCGGGGTCCATCTCGGGTTTCCCGCTCTACTGCGAGGACCGGCTGCACGCCCAGCTGCGCGGCGCGGCCGGCCCGCGCGTGAAGACCGGGCTGGACCCGAACGTCGTCGTCCGGGAGTACGTGCGGCTGTGCGACCGCCGGCTCGACCAGCTCGCCGGCGACGTCGCCGAGCTCGAGCAGGCCCCGGTGGCAGTGGACGACTTCGGCGCCCGCGCCGAACTGTGGGCCGCCCTCTGCTCGTGGTTCGACGACGACATCGCCGACGGCTCGTCCGCCGACGAGCGCCGCGAACGGTTCCGCAAGCTTTCCCGGGCCGCCTAGGACGGCCGCGTGTAGCGGTGCTTCACCCCGGCCGGGAAGTACTCGGGATCGCCGGCGGGGCGCAGGACGACGTCGGGCAGCTGCCGCTCCGCCGGGACGTAGTGCGCGAACTCGCTGTTGAGCCGCACCAGCTGCGCCCGCACCGACTCCGCGATCCGCCCGGCGTCGGCGGTCGCGCCCGGCGCCGTCTCGACGGTGATCCGCAGCCGCCGGTCCCGGTCGGCGTCCTCGTCCGCCTCGATGACGAACTTGCCGGTCACGGTGTCGCTGATGCCGGGCTGCTCCAGGCCGACGGTGACGTTCTCCGGGTAGACGTTCGCGCCGAAGAACGACACCGTGAACAAGGACCGGCCGAACACGAACACGAACGGCAGTTCCGGGCCGGGCGGCGGCGTGAAGCCGTGCCGGGCGCAGTAGGCGAGCAGCTCGGCGTGCGACAGGATCCCGCCGTCGTCGGCGATGTGGTAGCGGATCAGCGGGATTCCGCCGTCCGCGGTGAAGACGAGGGTGCCGTCGTGCACCTCGAAGAAGCGGCTGGCCGGGTCGTACTGCACCAGGGTCGGGAGCCGCGCGTCGCCGAAGACTTCGCGCGCGAGGTCCGGGTGGCCGGCGAAGAACCGGCGGATGCCGACCGACACCGGGGTTTCGGTGCCGAGCACGCCCGCGTCGGCCGTGCCGTACAGCGACGCGATGTCGCGGACCGGGTCGGCCACCCCGGCCCGCTGAGCCACGAGGTCGCGCCACTGTTCGCTGAACACCTCGCCCGCCAGCACCAGCTTGATCGCGTACGCGGGCCAGTCGACGCCTTCGGTCAGGCCGGTGTCGACGACGTCCTTGACGAACGGCGGGTAGCCCAGCAGCACCACCTGCTCGAAGTGCGGCGCGAGCTCGGGCAGCACGCGCAGGATCTCCGCCTTGTTGTTGCCCGGCGCCACCACGGTGATCGGGCAGCCCTTGGCCGCGAGGTGGCGCACGCAGGCCGTGGTGAACAGGCCGCCCACCCAGGTGCCGAGGGGAAAGCAGACCACCGCGAGGGTGCTGCGGCGGTCGGCTTCGAAGGCGTTCACCAGCACCTGCTCGAACCGGCGCGCCACGTGCAGCTCGTCCTCGAGCGCGCGGGGCCAGACGGACGGCCGCCCGCTCGATCCGGACGAGACGGCGATCATGTCGCAGCCGGCGAACGTGCCGTCGCGGCACAGCTCGGGCAGCGGGTACCGGCGGTGGTAACCGGCCTTGTCGACGAGCGGCAGCGTCCGGAAGTCGGCCATGGTGGTGACTTCGTCCGGCGCGATCCCGTGTTCCCGCAAGAACTTCCGGTACGCCGGCACGGTTTCCGCGGTCCGGTGGAACAGGTCGAGCACGGCGTCCGCGGACGGCGGTCCGGGCGGCCGGAAGAAGGTGTCGAAGGCCTGCCGCACACGCGTCTGCCGACCGAGGTCCATGATCGGAGCATATCGGCTGCCGCGTGTCATGATGGGCGGCGTGAGCACCTCCGCGGAGCAGCACCCCGCCGGCGCGCCGTTGACCCTCTACCTGGTCAAACGGCTCGAGCTGGTGGTCAGGGCGCTGCTCGACGACGCGCTGCGGCCGCTCGGGCTCACCACGCTGCAGTACACCGCGCTGACGGTGCTCGAAGCCAGCGGCCCGCTGTCGTCGGCGCAGCTGGCCCGCCGCTCCTTCCTGCGGCCGCAGACGATGCACGAAATGGTGCTGGCGCTGGAAAACCGCGGGCTGATCGCGCGGACGCCGAAATCGGGCAACAAACGCGTCCTGCTGGCCGGCCTCACCGAGAGCGGAAGGGCCCTGCTGGCCGACTGCGCACCGGCGGTCGTGGAGGTGGAGCGGGCACTGCTGGCCGACCTGAGCCCGGGCCAGCGCGCGACGTTCCGTGAGGGCCTGCAGCACGGCGTCACGGCCCTGGGAGCGCTGTCAGAGCACCGCCGCTCTCAGGAAGCCTGACTTTCGGGTGAAGCAAGATCTTCGTGGCGGCTGGACGATGCGGTTCCGCCGACTGGCGCCTTGAGTCAGGCTTGCTGACACCTGACGACTAGGCCGGACGAGTGGAAGCGCCGGGTGGCCCGTAGCGCGGGTGTGGGCCGGGCCGTTGAGGGGTACGTCCCAGATCTGCTCTCGCATCTGGAGGTTCGCCGACGTGACCGTGGCTCGCGACGTGGGCAAGACGCCCATCGCCGCACGGCGGCTGCTCGTGCTGGCCGGGGCCGTGGCAGGCCTGTGGCTGGTGTCATGGCTGACGTCCGGCCACGCCGACGCTGCGACGCCCGACGGGCCATCGGTGGTTGCGCCGGGGGTTCCGGGTCCGGCCGCCACCACCATGGCCAAGCCACGGGCGGATGTGGCGCGTTCTGCGGCGCCGATCGTCGAGCCGGTCTCGCGCACCGCCCAAGCGGTTGTGGCGCCGGTGACCGCCGCCACGGCCGTGAAGCCGGGGTCGGGGGTGGCGCGGTCCGCCGCGTCGACCGTGGAGCCGGCCGTGCACGTGGTCGAGCCGGTTTCGCGGACCGTGCAAGGGGTTGTGGCGCCGGTGACCGGGGCTGTCGCCGCGGTGGTCAAGCCGGTGTCGGGAGTGGCGCGTTCTGTGGAGCCGGTCTCGCGGACCGTGCAAGGGGTTGTGGCGCCGGTGACCGGGGTCGTCGCCGCGGTGGTCAAGCCGGTGTCGGGAGTGGCGCGTTCTGTGGAGCCGGTCTCCCGCACCGTCGAAGGGGTTGTCACGCCCGTGACCGGGGCCGCCGCCACCGTGGTCAAGCCGGTGGTCGCCGGCGTGACCAAGCCCGTGTCCGACCTCGCGGCTCCGCTCACCGGCGCCCTGGGCCAGGTGGTCGCGCCGGTCGGCAAGCTCGTGCGGCCGGTGACCGCGAACCTCGCCGGGCCGGTGCTCGGCCTGGTCACCCCGGTCGTCGACGGTGTCCTCCGGCCCATCGCCGGACCGGTGCTCGATGCCGCGTCGCCCGTGCTGACCGGCCTGCTCGCCCCGGTCGCCGGGCTCACGCGGCCGGTGCTCGGCCCCGTCGTCCGGCCCGTCGTCACTCCGGTTGCCGCGACCGTCGGCCCAGCCGCGCTCGGCCCCGTCACCAAGCCGGTGTTAGAGGCCGCCTGCGACGCCGAAACCGCGTGGGAACCGGACGAATCCGTCCTCGCGACCAGCCCGCCGGTAGCCATCGACACGGCTGCACCGGCCGCGCAAGTCCTTGCCGCCGAGCCCGGCGGGTCGGAATCCTGGCGTGCCTCGACCCGCCAAGCCAATCCGGCCCGTCAGGCGCGTCCGGTCGTAGCGACGCGGGGCAGCGTCCCCGGGCACGCCCCGGCGCCGTCGCCCCGGCTCCCCGGGCCGTCCGACGTTGCCGCCGGGACCTGCACCACCATCCCGCCCGCCTTCCTGACCCCCGGCCACGGACCCCACGCCACCCAGGCGTCGACGAGGTCGTACGGGGACTTCGTGCCGCTGTGGCGGCCGTGCGAACCAGGCACCGGCCCGGGCTGATCCCGTCCTGATCTTCCGTTCCGTCGTGGGCCCCGCGGCGTGCTCCGCGATGCCCTCGACCGCAAGAGCTCGAACAGCAACCCAGCGTGGAAGTAGGGACGAAATGGAAGCGAACGTGTTCGACCTCGGGAAAGTGCGAAGAGACGCGGTGGTCACCGTCCGCCTGGACGCGATGGCCAACGTCAGGCTCCTGACGGAGGTCAACTTCCAGGCATACCGGCGCCGGCAGTACTACCGGATGCACGGCGGGGTGGCCACCGCACCGATGTTCAAGATCCACATCCCGGCCAACGCGCACTGGTTCCTGGTGCTCGACGTCGAGGGGCTGGAGAACCTGCCCCTGCGCCCACGGGTGAGCGTCGAGCCGGAACCGGTCGCCATGGCCCGGGGACGCACCGGCTCCCGGTGACACCGACGCGACCTTCGCGGCCCCGATCACGTGGTCGGGGCCGTGGAGGGGGTAGGTCAGCACGGTAACCGGGCGCGCGAGCTCACCGGCGAGGCGCAGCCCGGGGTCGGTGTGGCCCCGGGCGGCGGCGTGGGTACACCCGATCTTCCCGCATCGGCGGCCGGTTGCGGGGTACCCGGGCGGGATGCAGACGTTCCTGCCGTGCGCCGACTTCACGGCCGGCGCCCGCACGCTCGACCGCCGCCGGCTCGGCAAACAGCGCGTGGAGACGCTCCAGGTGCTGCGCGCGCTCGTGATCCCCGGCTACGGCTGGCGCCACCACCCCGCGGCGAAGATGTGGACGGGGTACGAAGAAGCCCTGACCCGCTACGGCCTCGAGGTGTGCGCGGTGTGGTGCGCCCTCGGCGCGGCGGACACGTGCGCGGGGAAGCTCGCTGAGGAGTACCGGCAGTCGCTCGGCAGCAGGGACGTGCGCGCGCAGGCCGAGCTGGCGGCCGCGGGGGAGCTGCCGCCGTGGCTGGGCGACGAGGCGCTCCACCGCAGCCACCGGTCCGCGTTGGTGCGGAAGGACCCGGACCACTACGGCAAGCAGTTCCCGGACGTGCCGCCGGACCTGCCGTACGTGTGGCCCCCGTCGGACCGCCCGCGGCGCACCGCCTGACGAGGCTCGCCGCACCGGTGGCTCCCGCCGCGCCGGCCTGCTCCGGCCGAAGCCGCCGGGCCAGGCCGACCCGGCCGTGCCGGGCTGCTTTAGCCGACTGCGCCGAGCCGACCTGACTGTGCTGGACCGGCCCGGCAGGGTCAGCCGCTCAGGTGGCTTCGGCTGACCCGACCCCGACCGGGTCGGTCCGCCCGGGCCGCCCGGACCGCGCAGGGCCGCCCTGCTCGCCCTGGCCTGCTCCGGCCGCGCCGCGCCGCGCCGCGCGGCCGCGCCGCGCCGCCCGGCCGCGCCGCGCCGCGCGGCCGCGCCGCCCGGCTGCGCCATGCCGCCCCGAGGGCGCCCCGCAGCTCTGGCCGCGCCGAGCCAGCCGCCCCAGTCGTCGGCCACCCCGCCGCCGCGCCCCCAGCCCCTCTCCTCCGCCCAAAACCCGCACCGGACCTGCGCTCCCACTGGTCCGCCCCCACCGCACACCCCGACCTTCGGCGGATTTACAACGTTGTACCAACGATGTAAAACGGTCCCTGCGCTGTTCGTCGCTCCGGCTCGCACGCCGTGGAAGGGGCCACCGATGTCCTCCCGAGAACGCGATCACCTCACCCGCCGGGATCTGCTCCGGCTCGCCGGGGGCACGGCCGCCGCCGTTGCTGCCGCTCTCTGGTTGCCCGGCACTGCCGCCGCGGGGACCTTCAGCCCGATCCGGCCGCCCGCCACGCCGCTGATCGTGCGGTCGCCCTACCTGTCCACCTGGCAGCCCGCCGACAACCTCCCCGGCACCTGGGCGAGCTTCTGGACCGGGCACATCACCGCCCTGTGCGGCCTCGCCCGCGTCGACGGCGCCGCCTACGTCTTCGCCGGCTCGCCCGCCTTGCCGTCGGGGCCGGCGCTGACCCCGATGACCCAGGTCAGCCTGCAGGTCACCGGAACCCGCTCGGCCTACGTCCTCAGCGGCGGCGGCGTCAACCTCACCGTCACGTTCTTCTCGCCGGTCGACCCGGCGAACCTGCAGCGCCAGTGCGTGCCCTTCGGCTACGTGACCATCCAGGCCACCAGCGCCGACGGCCGCGCGCACGCCGTCGACCTGCACTTCGACACCTCCGCCGAATGGGTGCACGGCAACACTTCGACCCCGGTCACCTGGACGCAACAGCAATCGAACGGCTACACGCTCCTCAGCTGCACCCCGGCGAGCCCGGGCGTGCTGCAGGAGAACGGCGACCAGGCGAGCTGGGGCTCCCTGGTCCTGGCCGCGCCGACGTCCGGCGTCACCTGGCAGATCGGGCAGGACACCGTCGCCCGCGCCGCCTCGGCGAGCCAAGGCGCGCTGAACAACACCAGCGACACCGCCCAGCCACGCGCGATCAACGACCGCTGGCCGGTGCTCGCCTTCAACAAGAACCTCGGCACCATCCCGGCCGGCGGCACCTCGGCCCCCTTCACGATCTCGGTCGGGCACGTCCGCACGCCCGCCGTCCGCTACCTCGGCACCGAGCTGCGTCCCTGGTGGACGCACTACTGGGGCAGCTGGCAGGACATGGCCGTCTGGTTCGCCAACGACTACGCGAGCGCGCTGAGCGCGGCGACCGCGATCGACCAGCGCCTGCACGACGACGCCGTCGCCGCGGCCGGCGGCGGCAGCACCGGCGAGCACTACGCCGGGATCTGCGCGCTGGCCCTGCGCCAGGCCTTCGGCGGCACCGAGCTGGTCGACCGGAACGGCGCGCCGTGGGGATTCCTCAAGGAGATCTCTTCCAACGGCAACATGTCCACAGTGGACGTCACGTACCCGGCGTTCCCCGCCTACCTCTACCTCTCGCCGGCCTACCTGCGGCTGGTCCTGGAGCCGTTGCTCGACTACGCCGAGCGCGGCGGCTGGCCGATGCAGTTCGCCGAGCACGACCTCGGCACCCACTACCCGGACGCGACCGGGCACAACGACGGCAACGAGGAGAGCATGCCGGTCGAGGAGTCGGCCAACATGCTGATCATGGCCGCCGCCCTGGTGCAGCGGCTGCCGTCGGCGGACGCCGTCTCCTTCGCGAACACCCACTACCGGATCCTGCGGCAGTGGGCGGAGTACCTCGTCGCCAACACCCTCGACCCGGGCTTCCAGAACCAGACCGACGACTTCACCGGGTTCATCGCGCACAGCGCGAACCTCGCGCTGAAGGGCATCGTCGGCGTCGGCGCGATGGGGATCATCGCCGCCGCGACCGGCAACGCGGCCGACGCGCAGCGCTACCGCTCGACGTCCCGCAGCTACATCAGCCAGTGGGTGACGCTCGCGCAGGACCCGTCCAACCAGCACCTCAAGCTCGCCTACGACCAGGACGGCACCTGGAGCCTGAAGTACAACGGCTTCGCCGACCGCGTGCTCGGCCTCGACCTGGTGCCGCTCGGCGTCGCGGCGCAGGAGGCCGCCTGGTACCAGGCCCGCGCGGGCGCCCACGGCGTGCTGCTCGACCCGCGCAACAACTACACGAAGGCCGACTGGGAGCTGTGGACCGCGGCGTGGCTCACCGACCAGCCGAACGTCCGGAACACCCTGGTCGAGGGCGTGTACAGCTATGCGAACAGCACTCCGCAGCGGGTGCCGTTCAGCGACTGGTACGTCGTCGCCGACGCCACCCAGCGCGGCTTCCAGGCCCGCCCGGTCGCCGGCGGCTACCTGGCGCTGCTGACCCGCCCGGCCGCGTCGACCACCGTCTGGCGCAAGCTGCAGAACCAGCGTTCCGGCAAGGTGCTCGCCGTCTCGAACATGTCGCTGGCCGACATGGCCGAGGTGACGCAGTGGTCGGACAACGGCACCGCCGACCACCTCTGGGCGGTCGTCGACAACGGTGACGGCACGGTCCGGATCGTCAACCGCAACAGCGGCAAGGTCCTGGCGGTGCACGACCAGAGCCTCGACGACGGCGCCCACGTGCAGCAGTACCGCGACAACGGCACGCCGGACCACAACTGGCGGATCGTCGACGCCGGGGGTGGCTGGTCGAAGCTCGTCAACGTCCGCAGCGGCAAGGTGATGGCGGTCGACCAGCAGTCCACGGCGGACGGCGCGCAGGTGACGCAGTGGGACGACAACGGGACACCGGACCACCTGTGGCGGTTCGTCTGACGCCGTTTGCGACACTGGCGCCGTGTGCGCCGACTTCACCCGGATCCGCCGGTTCCTCGACGAGCGGGATCCGCCGACCCCGTGCCTCGTCGTCGACACCGACGTCGTCGCGGCGCGGGCGCGCGAGTTCCGCTCGGCGTTCCCGGGCGCCCTGATCCGGTACGCGGTCAAGGCCAACCCGGCGCCGCCGGTGCTCGACGCGCTGGTGGCGGCCGGGATCGGCTTCGACGTCGCCGGGCCCGGCGAGCTGGCGCGGTGCCTCGGCCGCGGCGCGGACCCGGCGGACCTCGCCTACGGCAACCCGATCAAGAAGCCGCGGGACATCGCCCAAGCCTTCGACCACGGCGTCCGGGAGTTCACTTCGGACGCGCCCGACGACGTCGACCACCTGGGACGGCACGCGCCGGGCTCGGCCGTCTCGATCCGGGTCGTGCTCGACGCGCCCGACTCGGTGACGCCGTTCGGCCGCAAGTTCGGCTGCGAGCCGGCCGAGGCCCTCGACCTGGTGCTGCGGGCGGCCGCGCTGGGCCTGCGGCCCGGCATCGCGTTCCACGTCGGGTCGCAGCAGCCGGACGTCACGGCGTGGGAGATCGGGATCGCCACGGCCGCGAAGCTGTTCGGCGAGGCGGCCGCGCAGGGTGTCACGATGACGCGGCTCAACCTCGGCGGCGGCTTCGCGACCGCCCACCGCACCGGCGTCCCTTCGCTGGCCACCTACGCGGCGACGATCGCCTCGGCGCTCGACACGTACTTCCCGGCCGGACCGCCGGAGCTGCTGCTGGAGCCGGGCCGCGTCCTCGTCGCCGACGCGGGCCTGCTGCGGACCGAGGTGGTCCTGGTCGCGGACCGGGGCGGGCGACGCTGGGTGTACCTCGACATCGGCCGCTACAACGGGCTCGCCGAGGCCGAAAACGAGGCGATCGCCTACCGTTTCGAGCCGGTGGGCGTGCCCGGCGGGCCGGCCGGGCCGGTGGTGCTCGCCGGGCCGACCTGCGACGGCGACGACGTCCTCTACCAGCGGACGCCGTACGAGCTGCCGCTGTCACTGCGGACCGGCGACCGGCTCGACCTGCCGGGCACCGGGGCCTACACCGCGAGCTACGCGTCGGTGGGGTTCAACGGGATCGAGCCGCTGCGCACCCACTGCGTCGGAAGGTGGGGCGATGACTGAGTTCGGCCGGTTCGCCGGGCGGCACGTGCTGGCCGAGCTGCACGGCGTCGACCCGGGCCTGCTCGACGACACCGCGCGGCTGGGGGAGCTGCTGCGGGCGGCGGTGACGGAAGCGGGCGCGACCGTCCTCGACGTCGTGGCGCAGCGGTTCGCGCCGCAGGGCGCCACGGTGATCGCGCTGCTGGCCGAGTCGCACGCGTCCGTGCACACCTACCCCGAACACGGGTCGCTGTTCGCCGACGTGTTCACCTGCGGCGAGCGTGCCGACCCCGAGCAGGCGCTGCGGTTGCTGGCCAAGTCGCTGGACGCCGCCTCGGTCCACCTGTCCGTCGTCCACCGGGGAGAACGCTGATGCCCTCGATCCACGAACCGGTCGGTGCCGGCCTCACCCGCGTGTGGGAGGTCGACGACGTCGTGTTCGCCGCGCGCACGCCGTACCAGGAGGTGCTGATCGGGAAGACCGCGCAAGGGGTCTCCCTGTTCTGCGACGGCGAGCGCCAGAGCACCGAGGCGAGCCAGCGGGTGTACCACGAGGCCCTGATGGTGCCCGCGCTCCTGCTGGCCGAGCGGGTGCGGCGGGTCCTGGTCATCGGGTCGAGCGAAGGGGTGGCGTGCGAGCTGGCGGTCGACGCGGGCGCTTCGGTCGTCGACCACGTCGACATCGACGAGCGGGCCGTCCGGGCGTGCGCCGAGCACCTGCCCTACGGCTACACGCCGGCGGACCTCGAGCGGGCCGTCCGGGGCGACGGGCCGATCCGGGTGTCCTTTGAGGACGGCTGGGCGTTCCTGGCCGCGGCCGAGGCCCGCGGCGACACCTACGACGTCGTCGTCATCGACCTGCCGGACGAGAACACCGACCCGGACGCGCAGCACAACCGCTTGTACGGCAAGGACTTCCTCGGCCGCTGCGCGCGCCTCCTCGCCCCCGGTGGGGTGGTGACCTGCCAGGCGGGCTGCCCGACCCTGTGGCGCAACGAAACGCTGCTCGCGTCGTGGCGGCGGTTCCGCGAGGTGTTCGGGACGGTGCTGTACTTCGGGTCCGACGAGCACGAGTGGGCGTTCCTCTCCGGGCGGGCGGACCCCGTCGAGCGACCGGGGGAGCTGGTGGCGCGGCGGTTCGCGGAGCGGGGGAGCGGCGCGGCGACCCTGGACGCCGAAGCGCTGCTCGGCGGATCGACGCCGCCGTATTCCCTCCGGCACGATACTGGTCTGTACCAGTCGTGACCGCCGATTCTTCGAATACTTCAACTGTTGAGCGGTGAAATAGCGGGAAATGGATTTCCCGTACCCCGGGTTGTCGTGTTACTCCGTTCAGTGGCCGTCGAAAAGGTTGCGATCGCGCTACGATCCGTTCCGCGCGCGATCATCGTGATCAAAAGGCACCGTGGCCCATTTGGAGGAGCGTCATGCTCGGTATGTTGGTCGTAGCCGGAATGGTTCTGTCCGCCCTCGCCGCACCCGTCGATTCCCCGGCGTCATCGGCTCCGACCGAAAAGATCACGCTCGACATCAAGACCATCAACGGCTCCGGCTGCCCGGCCGGCACGGCCACGGCGTCGGCCGACGTCGCGTCCGACAACACGTCGTTCACGGTGCACTACACGAACTTCACCGCCAAGGCCGGCGGGGGCGCGTCCGCGCTCGAGGCCCGGAAGAACTGCCAGATCAACGTGCTCGTCCACGTGCCGCAAGGGTTCACGTACGCGATCGCCGAGGCGGAGTACCGCGGTTTCGCGCACATCGAGAGCGGGGCGAGCGCGCTGGAGCAGGCCAACTACTACTTCGCCGGCACGGCGCCGACCGCCCGGGTGCGGCACACGTTCCCCGGGCCGTTCCACGGCACGTGGCGCGCGACCGACGTCACCGAAGTCGCCGAGCTGGTGTTCGCGCCGTGCGGGGAGAGCCGCAACCTGAACATCAATGCGGAACTGCGCGCGGACGCGGGCACCTCCGCCGGCGGGAGTTACATCGAAATGGATTCCGAACACGCGAGCGTGGACACGATTTACCACTTCGCGTGGAAGACCTGCTGAATTTCGCTCATATTTCGCCCGCGGGCCCGCTCACCGGAACTCCGGCCGGTGAGCGGGCCTCGGCCGCGGTCCCCCGGCCCCGGCGGGCTTAAATCGCTTGATCTTGCCGCGGGGCACCGCTGGACTGGGGCGGGGCACCACGAGCCGTGGTGCCGGTACCCCGGAAGGCAGCGATGGAGATCCGTTCCACCACCGAGCAGGACCTCGACGTCTTCGTCGACACCCTCCACGCCGCGTTCGGGCGCTTCCCGGAAACCCCGGCCGACGGTGGTGGCGGGGTCTGGTGGTCGGCGCTCGAAATGGACCGCAACCTGCTGGCCACGACACCGGACGGCCGGCCCGTCGGCACGGCCGGCGCGTACTCGTTCGAGCTCACCCTGCCCGGCGAGATCCTCGCCCCGGCCGCCGGGGTGACCGCCGTCGGCGTCCTGCCTTCGCACCGGCGCCAGGGCGTGCTCAGCGCGATGATGCGGCGCCAGCTCGCCGAGGTGCGGGCGCGCGGGGAGTTCCTTTCCGTGCTGCTGGCCTCCGAAGCGCTGATCTACCGCCGGTTCGGCTACGGACCGGCGACCTACACCCAGCGGTTGACGGTGCCGCGTCACCAGGCCGCCTTCGCCGTCCCCCGGGCGGGCGAAACGGCCGGCGCCGGCTCCATCGAGCTGCTGCGGCGTGCCGACTGCGGCTCGCTCCTGGAGGAGGTCTACGACCGGTACCGCCGCGCCCAGCCGGGCGCGCTGTCCCGGCCCCACCGCTGGTGGGCCTCGGGCGCGGGACACCCGCCGATCGCTCCGACGCCGCGTTACGTCGCCGTCCACCGGGATGCCGACGGCGTCGCGGACGGGTACGCCAGCTACTCGCTCGGGGAGCCCGACACCCTGACGGTCGACGAGACCATCGCCACCGACGACGCCGTCTTCACGGCCCTGGCCCGGTTCGTGCTCGGGCACGACCTGGTCGGCCAGGTCGTGTTCAAGCAGGTCCCGCCCGGGCACCCGCTGCGCTGGCAGTTCGCGGACTTCCGGGCCGGCCAGGTCACCGACGACACCGACTGGCTGTGGGTGCGGCTGCTGGACGTCCCGCGTGCGCTGACCGCCCGAGGCTGGTTCACGGACGGCGAGCTGGTCCTCGACGTCACCGACCCGTTCCTCGCCGAGCAGGGGCGCTACCTGCTGACCGTCCGGGACGGCAAGGCCGAGTGCGTCCCGACGGATCGGCAGCCCGACCTGACCTTGGACGTGAGCGACCTGGGCTCGATCTACCTCGGCGGCACCGCCCCGAGCACCCTCATCCGCGCCGGCCACGTGCGGGTGCACGGGCCGGAGGTGGCCGCTCTCGCGGACAGTCTTTTTCGCGCGGACCGCACGCCGCACTGCCTGCACTGGTTCTGACGGCGGGCGCGGGAGGGAACGGGCGCACCGGCGCGGCAAGGCCTGGCCTTCCCGCGCGGTGCTGCACGGGCCTGGTCCGCCGCGGCCCGGGCGGCCTGGCGCGGTGGGGGCCGCGGCCGGGTGGTCGGGGGCGCGCCGTTGCGACGCGCCCGGCCACCTGGCCTTCTGCGCGGTGCGGCCAAGTGGCCCGCCGCGGCGGGCCACTTGGCGCGCGGGGCCGAGACTGGGTGGGAATGGGCGCGCCATCGCGGCACGCCCGGCCGCCTGGCGCACCGAGGCCGCCGCCGGGCCCTGCGTCGGCGGCCGCCGACGCAGGGGCCTTTCACGCCGCCTACACGTGGGTGACCAGCAGCGTCACCCCCGCTTCGCCGCCGCAGTCTACGAAGACCGGGCCTACTCCGTTGCCGATGTGCTGGGCGACGTTCGCCTTCGCCACGAAGTGGTCCGGGCCGGCGTCGAGGATGCGTATGTTCTCCAGGGCCGGGCGGTCCGGGAAGCCGCCGAGGACGGACTTCAGTCCCGTTCCGCCGCCGCAGTTTCCGGTGATCGTCACTTCCTGGCCGCGCTGGGTCGTGGGGTTGGGGCTCACCTGCACGGTGGCGCGCGCCCCCTTCGGTGGCTGGTTCGCGTTCGTCATGGTCCCCTCCGTGGTTCCCGGCTCGGCCGACGCGCCGCCGGCGATCCCGATGCTCGCCGCCGTGGCCAGGCCGGCCGCGAGGGCCAGGCCGAGCACCGTGCGGGTGGATTTGGTGGTGTGCATGGTGATCTCCTCCCTTGAACCCGGTATCGCCGGATCTGATCAGTCAGTCGCGGGCGGGGGTGGCCGAGGTTCTCGGACGCACGGAGTGAGACGTGGATCACATCAAGGGTTCCGGTGCGGCCGTCACAACGCGATCGCGAGCTGCAGCCGTCCCTCCGGCGTCCGGACCGGCCACCCCAGCAGCTGCTCGGCGTGCGCGAGCCGGTCCTGCAACGTCGAATGGTGGAGCACCAGCGCGGCCGCCGCGGCGCGGAGCCCGATTCCGCGTGGCCGTCGGGCCCGCTGCGCGCCGGCGGCGAACCGGCGCTCTGGCTGGAACGGCCCGGTCCGCCTCGCCCGGTCGACGCGATGATCCTGGACCGGGCCGCGGCCGCGGCGCGCGGCGTCCTCGACCGCACGCGCGGGCGCGCGCTCGCCGGAGGAGGCGCGCGCGAGCCCGTCCGGTTCGACGCGCAGCCGCACGCGCCGCTCGTCGTCGGCCAGCCGCAGCGGGCAGCCGGCGAGGACGGCCGCGCCGCGCGCGATCGCCTCCGGCCCGCCCCCGGCCTCGACGAGGCGGTCGAAGTAGCCGATCACCTTGACCGTGGCGCCGCGTCGGGGCCGGGGCCGTCAGGTGCGCGACGAGGTGCTCCATGACGCCCTCAGGCCCGGCGGCCGGTCACGGCCCGGGCACCCGCCGCAGCCACACCGCCCGCTGCTCACGCACCGTGCGGGACAGCGCGGCCTGCGGCGCCAGCCCGTGGAACCCGCCGGGCCGCACGTGCACCTCGGCCTGCCCGCCGGTCTGCCAGAGACGGCTCGCGTAGGTGACCAGGGGCGGTCCGCTGCGGTCGCGGGCGAGCAACGCCGTCGCCGCGGCCAGCCCGCCGCCCGCGCTGCCGCCGCCGATCACCACCCGGTCGGCGTCGATGCCCAGGTCGGCGGCCTGCTCGACGGTCGATGTTGACGAACGCCAGCCCGGCGTCGAGGGCTCAGTCGCGGAGGAAGAACAGTTCGCGGCCGCGGTTGCCGCCCATGATCATGCCGCCGCCGTGGAGGAAGTACAGGACCGGCAGGTCCGGGGGAGGGGCCCGTTCGGGCCGGGTGCGGAGTGCTCGGTGATGACCAGCCGCCCGTCGCCGGTCACCTCTTCGAGGGACAGGGCCACGACCGCCCGGGGTTCGGCCGGCGTCTCGAGGGTGAGACAACCATCTCCGCCAGAGGACGTCGAGCGCGGCGGCGAGCTCGGGGTCGAACGGCACCGGCGGGGCCGGGCGGGCGGTCGGGTCGGTGGTGGTCATCGGGCGCCTCCCGGCAGCGCTGACATCGTCCCCGCCATCCCGGGCGCCCGGCCGCGACGCCGCCTCAGCCGGGCGGCGGGAATCATCCGCCGGTCGGCGGGTGCTCGCCCTTCGCGGTGTGCAGCGGGGCGCATCGTCGCTCGAACCGCTCCATCAGGACGGTAGCGATCAGGAGGGCCACTGGGGTGCTCACCGCGATCCACATGAATGAAGACCTACCCATTCCGGCGTGCGCTGAATCGCTCGCGGATGAGGAGGGGGATCGGGGCGGGCAGGGTGGGGCGTGCTTTCGGCCGTTCGCCGACGGGCCGGATTCGTGCTTGCGACGAGGGTGTTTGCGTTGCGTGGCCAGGGAACTTCGCGTCGTCGTTCGCGAAACCGGGTGATGGGACAGGGTTCCGCGGGCGGCGAGGTGGATATCGCCTGCGGAGACATCGCCCAGAAGGCAGCCCGGCCCCTCACTCGCCCGAGGACAGCCGGGTGATCAGGTCCAGCAGTCTCCCGCGAAAGGCGTCGTCCTCGCCGAGACCGGCCAGCAGCGCCGGTTCCGCGCGCACCGCCTCTTCGTGCACCGCCCGGCCGCGCGCCGTCAGCCGGGTCAGGTGGCGGCGGGCGTCCGCTGGGTCGGGCGTGCGGGTGACGAAACCGGCCTTGGCCAGCCGGTCGAGGGTGCGGCTCATCGTCTGGTCGGTCACCTGGCAGCGCTGGGCCAGCGTCCGCTGGGGGAGCGGCCCGTCCCGCAGGGTGTGCAGCGCGATGAGCCCCGCGTGGGTGAGCCCCAGCCCGGCGAGCACCGTCACCCAGCGTTGCTCCACCAGGCGGGCGGCGGCCGCCAGCAGGCGGCCCGTGGGCCACGTGCTCAGGTCCGGTTCGGGGGTTGTGCTCACCGTCACTCCGGGTCGTCGTGCAGAATGTTCAGCTTGCTGAACAATTGGTCGTGTTCGCGCTCGAAGGGACCTTAGCGACCATGAACGAGACCCCGCGCCGCCTCCGCTGGCTCATCCCCGCGCTCCTGGTCGTCGCCTGGCTCGCGCTGGGCGGGTTCGGCGGGCCGTTCGCCGGGAAGCTCAGCGAAGTCGCGAAGAACGACAACGCCGCCTTCCTGCCGCGGTCGGCCGAGGCGACCGAGGTCTCCGACGAGCAGAAGGCGTTCACCCCGCGCCAGGTGCTCCCGGCCACCGTCGTTGCCGAACGCACCACCGGCCTGACCGCCGACAACCGCCGGTTCCTCGACGCCAAGGCCCAGGAGCTGAGCGGCATCCCGGGGGTCGCCGGCCCGCTCGGCAAGCCCGAGGCGGCGCCGCGGGACGACCAGGCCGTGCAGCTGGCCGTGCCGGTCCTGGCCGACGGCAACCCCGCCGACGTCGTCAAGGAGATCCGCGCCCGGCTCGCCGGCGCCCCGGCCGGCCTCACCGTGCTGGTCACCGGCCCGGCCGGGCAGATCGCCGACCTCGTGAAGGCGTTCGGCGGCATCGACGGCATCCTGCTGCTCGTCGCCGGCGGCGTGGTCGCGCTGATCCTCTTCGCGGTCTACCGCAGCCCGCTGCTGCCGGTCCTGGTCCTGCTCTCGGCGGTGTTCGCCCTCGGCCTCGCCAGCCTCGTGGTCTACCTGCTGGCGAAGCACGACGTCCTCGCGCTCAACGGCCAGAGCCAGGGCATCCTCTCGATCCTCGTCTTCGGCGCGGCGACCGACTACGCGCTGCTGCTCGTCGCCCGGTTCCGCGAGCAGCTGCGCGACACGCCGAGCCGGTTCGACGCCTTGAAACTCGCCTGGCGCGCGACGCTCGAACCGATCGCCGCGTCGGCCGGCACCGTCGTGCTCGGCGTGCTGTGCCTGCTGTTCAGCGACCTCAACTCGAACAAGGGCCTCGGCCCGGTCGCCGCGATCGGCATCGGCGCCGCCCTGCTGGCGTCGACGACGTTCCTGCCCGCCGCGCTGGCCCTGTGCGGCCGCGGCGCGTTCTGGCCGTTCCGGCCGGCGCTCGGCTCACCGCACCCGGAGACCGCGGGGATCTGGGGCCGCGTGGCGCGCCTGGTCGGCCGCCGCCCGCGCGCGGTCTGGGTGGTGACGGCGCTCGTGCTCGGCGTCGGCGTCGCGTTCCTGCCGCAGCTCAAGGCGTCCGGCACCGCGCAGTCCGACGTCTTCCTCACCGAGGTCGAATCCGGGACGGGGCAGGAGGTCCTCGGCCGGCACTTCCCCGGCGGCCTCGGCGCGCCGGCGGTCACGATGGCCGACGCCGGCGCCCTGCCCGCCGTCCTGAAAGCGTCCACAATAGACGGAGTCGCCCAGTCGTTCCCGGTGCCGGGCCCGGACGGGCGGCCCAAGGTGGTCGGCGGCCGGGTGCAGATCCTGTCCGTGCTCGGCGATCCGGCCGACTCCGAGGCGGCGGTCGCGACGGTCGGCAGGCTGCGCGACGCCGTGCACGCGGTGCCCGGCGCGAACGCGAAGGTGGGCGGCCCGACCGCGATCCAGCTGGACACGCAGGAAACCTCCGCGCACGACCGCGCGCTGATCATCCCGATCGTGCTGCTGGTGATCTTCCTCGTGCTGGCCCTGCTGCTGCGGTCGCTGCTCGCGCCCCTGCTGCTCATCGCCACGGTGGTGCTGTCGTTCGCGGCGACGATGGGCGTGTCGGCGCTGGTGTTCAACCACCTCCTCGACTTCCCGGGCGCGGACCCGGGCGTGCCGTTGTTCGGCTTCGTCTTTCTGGTCGCGCTCGGGATCGACTACAACATCTTCCTGATGACACGCGTCCGCGAAGAAGCGCTGACCCGCGGGACGCGCGAAGGAACGCTGCGCGGGCTGTCCCTGACCGGCGGGGTGATCACCTCGGCCGGGGTCGTGCTCGCGGCGACGTTCTCCGCGCTCGCCGTGATCCCGATCCTGTTCCTGGCGGAGATCGCCTTCATCGTCGCCTTCGGGGTCCTGCTCGACACACTGCTGGTGCGGTCGCTGCTGGTCCCCGCGCTCACCGTCGACGTCGGGCGCCGGATCTGGTGGCCGTCGAAGCTGGCGAAGAAGGACGCCTAGGCGTCCCGCCGGGCGTCGCCGAGCACGGCCTGGGCCTCCTCGCCGTCGGTCGGGACCGCCGGGCGCACGTCGTAGAAGTCGCCGCCGATGCGCTCGCCGTGGCGGGCGGGGCGGCGCCGGGGAAGAGCCGCCGGGCGGCTTGGTCGAGCGTCCGGACCATGCCGAAGCCGTCGGCGACCGGCGTCGACGACCGGGCCGGGCGGCGCGGTGGGTGCCGCGTCAGCCACCCGCGCCCGCGGGATCGGGGTCCGTGGGCAGTTCCGCCCACAGCGTCTTGCCGCTGGGCCGGCGCAGCTGGCCCCAGGCCGCGGCGCAGCGCTCGACCAGCAGGAGCCCGCGGCCGCCCTGGTCGGACGGCGTCCGGCGGCGGGCGGGTTCGCCATCGCCGTCGTCGACCTCGATCCGGAGTTTCGCGGCGCCGGGCAGCAGGCGGACGTGGTAGGGCGCGCGGCCGTGGCGCAGCGCGTTGGACGTCAGTTCGTCGACCACCATCACGGCGGTGCTGACGACGCTCGCCGGGAAGCCGCACAGCACCGAGCGGACCCAGTGCCGGACCTTGGCCAGCTCGGTGAGCTCGGCGGTGATGTCCAGTTCGTGCCGGACAGCTCGTAGTCTCACGTCCGCCTCCTTCGCCGTGCCGGCCCCCGAAGAGGAGCTCTCCCCTTCTTCATGCCCGGAACCGGGCTCGCCGACACGGGAATCGGAGGGAGTCATGTGTTTTCGCCCCAAGAGGCCCGCGCCGCGTCGACGGTCGGGCGCACCGGCATGACGTCGCCGAGGCCGGGCAGCCGGCTCGGCCGGACCACCGCGGGCACGGTCGTCACGACGGCGAACCGGCCCCGGGCGTCGCGCAGGCCGCGGCCGGGCCGCAGCAGGACCTGCAGGCGGCTGGAGCCGCCGAACCCGACCCCGGTCATGTCCGGCACGACCCGGTCGGCACCGCGGCCGGGCGGGAGCAGGCCGGCGGACGACCGGCCTTCGCCGGAGACCCGCTGCCGGGGCCGCGCTGCGTCGGTCGTCATCAACGCTCCAGAACGGGGGACGGGGACGCGGGCTGGCGGCTCAACCTGCTGCCGGGCAATCTACCAGCGCCGGGAGCCCCGGGCAGCGCGGTGCCCCGTCACCGTCCTTTGAGGACTTCCTCGGCCGGCGCGGGCTCCGGCGCCGGTGCGGGCGCCGCCGCGGCCGGCGGTACGATGGCGACGTCGACGGTCCGGGTCAGCCGTTCGTAGGGGGCCCGGTGCTCGTTGTCCAGCAGCACCGCCAGCGGCGTCCAGACGCCCACCACGAACACCGACGCGGCCAGCGCGACCGGCAGGAGCAGCTGTTCCGGGTGCCGGCCGAGGTCCCAGTGGTCCAGGTCCAGCAGCAGCCACGTCAGCCACAGCGGCGAGAGGAGCACGCCGTTGCGGACCAGCAGCGCGATCGGCCCGGCCCGGCGGCCGCCGCGGCGCGCCACGCGCAGCAGCATCGCCCGCTTGCCGGGCGTCGACCCGGTCACCGCGGGCAGCACCACGAACCACACGAGGGCGAGGATGACGACCGGCGTGTCGCGGTGCGCCAGGTCCTCGCCGAACAGCGTCAGCAGGCCGAACAGGAACCCGAGCAGCGCGGCGAACCCGAGCAGGTCCGTGACCAGCGCGAACAGCCGCCGCGTGAAGGTGACCTTCGCGGCGTAGCGGCGCCGGTCGAGCTCCGGTTCCGGCGACGGCAGCAGCCGTCCGAGCGGGCCGGCCAGCAGCCAGCCGACGACGACGCCCGCGGTGTTGAGCAGCAGGTCGTCGACGCTGAACAGCCGGTACGGGCACGGGTAGACGAACCACAGCCCGGTCAGCTGCGTCAGCTCGAAGAACAGGGAGACGCCGAAGCCGATCAGGGCCGCCGGCACCAGCCGCATCCGCTGCGCGTACCGGACGTAGAACCCGAGCGGCGCCAGCATCACGACGTTGAGCGCCGTGGTCCAGAGCGCCGGGTTGTGCAGCAGCGCCGCGGGGCCCCAGTGGCCGCGGGCCCGCTGGGAGACCACCTCGACGAAGTAGAAGGGCCGCAGCTGCGGAGAACTGGCGTAGGTGTGCCCGGCGCAGTAGGCGGGGTCGGCGGGCAGCGGCAGGACCGTCTGCGTCGCGATCGCCAGCAGGTAGAACAGGAACGTGTAGAACACGACCGTCGGCCAGCCGCCGGCGCGGCCCCGGCGGCGGTAGCTGACGAACGCGGCGGGCAGCATGACGGCCAGCACGAGGAACGGGAAGAGGATGAGGGCGGTCCGGACGGGGACGAGGTAGGTGGCGACCACGGAGCCGGTGATACCCAGCCGAGGGGGACGCGAAGCATGCGTCCCCCGGACGGCTGGGCGATCACCGGTGCGGGCTCACTGCGGGGGCGCGTCCTGCTGCCCGCCGCCCTGCTTGTGCAGGTAGTCCTTCACCTTGTCCGAGCCCTGGTCGATCTTGTCGGCGTGGTCGCCGAAGCGCTGCTTCGCGGCTTCGGCGGCCTTGTCGACACCTTGCTCGGCCTTGTCGGGGTTCTTCCCGATGGCTTCCTTCGCCTTGTCGAACAGATTCATCGGTCCGCCTCCGTTCGGGAATCCGATCTTCGGACACCCCGAGGAGAACACCGGCGCGGAGGACCCGCAACGCTCCCTCACCTGTCCTGGGTATTCCGGGCGTTTCCGCGGGTGAAAGCCGGTGCCCCGGGTTTGACGGCGCCGTCGGCGGGTACGGCCGATTCCTTTCCGGCCCGCCCCCGGTCGGTACGGGCATGAGCACTTCCACGAAGGAAAAACGGGTGGTCGCCGTCGTCGGCGCCACCGGACGCCAGGGCGGCGGGCTGGTCCGGTCGATCACCGCGGACCCGGACGGCGGGTTCGCGGTCCGGGCGATCACCCGGGACGCGGGTTCGCCGGGCGCGAAGGAACTGGCGGCGCTGGGGGCGGAGGTGGTGGCCGCGGACCTCGACGACCCCGGCTCCGTCGAGGCCGCGTTCGCCGGCGCGTACGGCGCCTACTGCGTCACGTTCGCCCAGGAGTACCCGCCCGAGCGGGAGCGGGCGCACGCCGCGACCATGGCCACGGCCGCGCGCCGCGCCGGCGTCGCGCACGTGGTGTGGTCGACGTTCGAGGACACGCGGGCGTTCGTCCCGCCCGGCGACGACCGGATGCCGGTCCTGCACGGCGAGTACCGGGTGCCGCACTACGACGTCAAGGGCGCCGCGGACGCGGAGTTCCGGAACGCCGGCGTGCCGACCACGTTCCTGCGCACGGCGTTCTACTGGGAGAACCTCCTCGACGGCGGCGGCCCGAGCCGCGGCGAGGACGGCGTCCTCGCCCTCGCGCTGCCGCTGGGGTCCGCGCGGCTGCCCGGCATCGCGGTGGCGGACATCGGCCGGTGCGCGCACGCCATCCTGCGCCGTCCGGAGCTGGCGGGGGAGACGGTGAGCCTCACCGGCGGGAACCTCACCGGCGCCGAACTTGCGGCCGGGTTCGCCGAGGTGCTCGGCGAACCCGTGCGCTTCGACGACGTCCCGCTGCCCGTGTTCCGCGGCCTCCCCCTCCCGCAGGCCGCGGAACTGGCCAACATGTTCCAGTTCACCCAGGACTTCGAAGCCGCGTACGCGGGCGCGCGCGACGTCGGCGAAGTCCGGGAACTCCACCCCGGCCTGCTGACCTTCCGCCAGTGGCTGATCGAAAGGACCGCCCGATGACCGTGCCCCTGACCGAAGCCGCCCGTGAGGTGCTCGACGGCCCGCACACGGCGGTGATCGCGACCTCGAACGCCGACGGCAGGCCGCAGTCGTCGGTGATCTTCGTCAAGCGCGACGGCGACACCGTCGTGTTCAGCACCATCAAGGGCAGGCTGAAGACCCGCAACATGCGGCGCGACCCGCGGGTGAGCCTGCTGGTGGCGAGCAACCCCGGCCGGTACGTCGAGATCCGGGGGAGCGTCGAGATCACCGACAACCCGGAAAAGGTGCTGCTGCACGAGATGTACGCCCGGTACATGGGCGGGGCGACGCCGCCGCCGGAACCGGAGGCCGAGCGGCTGATCGTCCGGATCGTCCCGGAAAAGCTGTACGTCTGGCCGCCCGCGGCGTGACGGGCCGAGGCGGCGCGTGAACCGCGCGCCGCCTCGGCTCGTATATCCGGTGAGATCGCCGTCCCGCCGCAGGGACCGGCGGTCACCACCGTGCACCACGACGTGAGGCCTCGCCATGGTTGGAAACACCGGTCTGCCGCAGCCGCGGCGCGTCCGCCGCCGCACCCCGGTCCCGGGGGCGGCCCTGCCCGACTTCGGGCTGCCGCGGCCCGGGCGGGCGCGGCACGTGGTCGCGGGGCGGGTCCTCACGGTGCTGGCCGCGCTGCTCGTGCTGTTCGGGCTGCTCGCCCCGGACGACCTCAACTCGTTCTCCGCCGGAGCGCTCGTGCGCGTGCCCGTGGAGGGGCTGATCGTCGCCGCGTTCGTGCTGGTCCTGCCGCCGCGGGCGCGGCGCGTCGTCGCGGTGGCCGTCGGCCTGGTCCTCGGGCTGCTGACCCTGCTGAAGGCGCTTGACACCGGGTTCTACGCGACCCTCGAGAAGCCGTTCGACCCGATCTACGACTGGAGCTTCTTCCACGCCGGCGTCGAGTTCCTCGCCGGGCAGATCGGGGACGCGGCGACCGTCGCCGCCCTCGCCGGCACCGCGCTGCTCGCGGTGGCGGTCGTGGTGTTCATGGTCCTCGCCATGCTGCGGCTGACCCGGATCGCCGCCGGGCGGCGGACCGGGGCGACGCGCGTCGTGGCCGTGCTCGGGGTGATCTGGATCGTCTGCTCCGTGTTCGGGGTGGAGCTCGCGCCGGGGCAGCCGGTCGCCGCGCAGAGCGCCGTGGCGCTGGCCTACGGCGACCTCCGCCAGGTCGGCGCGGACCTGCGGGACCAGCGGCCGTTCGGCGAGGTGGCCGCCGAAGACGCGTTCCGCACCACCCCCGGCGACCGGTTGCTGACCGGGCTGCGCGGCAAGAACGTCGTGCTGACCTTCGTCGAGAGCTACGGCCGGATCGCGCTCGACGACCCGGACTTCGGGCCCAAGATCGGCGCGACGCTCGACGCGGGCACGGCCGAGCTGCGCGCGGCGGGCATCGGCGCGCGCAGCGCGTTCCTGTCGTCCTCGACGTTCGGCGGGGGGAGCTGGCTGGCGCACTCGACCGTGCAGTCGGGGATGTGGATCGACAACCAGCAGCGGTACAACGACCTCCTCGGCAGCGACCGGCTGACCCTCGGCGGGGCGTTCCAGCGCGCCGGCTGGAAGACCGTCTGGGACGTGCCCGCGCACACCAAGGACTGGCCGGAGGGGAAGAAGTTCTACCACCCGGACGCCTACTACGACGCGCGGAACATCGGCTACCACGGGCCGGGCTTCGCCTACGCGACCATGCCCGACCAGTTCACGTTCTCGATGCTGCAGCGCAACGAGCTCGCCAAGGCCGGGCAGCAGCCGGTGATGGCCGAGGTCGACCTCGTCTCCAGCCACGCGCCGTGGTCGCCGCGGCCCTGGCTGGTGGACTGGAACCAGGTCGGGGACGGCTCGGTCTTCGGGCCGATGCCCGCGGCGGGGGAGGCGCCGGAATCGGTCTGGCGGGACCCCGCGAAGATCCGCGCCGCCTACCGCGACGCGACCGACTACTCCCTGAAGACGCTCATCTCGTTCGTGCAGCACTACGGCGGCGACAACCTGGTGCTGGTGTTCCTCGGCGACCACCAGCCGCCCGTGGTCACCCCGCAGGGCGCGGCGCACGACGTCCCCATCACGATCGTCGCGAAGGACCCCAAGGTGCTGGACCGGATCGCCGGCTGGGGCTGGTCGGACGGCCTGCACCCGGCCGCGCAGGCGCCGGTCTGGAAGATGGACGCCTTCCGCGACCGCTTCCTGACCGCGTTCGCCCGCTGATCGTCCACTTCGGACACTCCCGCGCCCGGGGCGGGCCGCGGGCTTCCCAGGCCCGGCCCGGTGCGCCTATCGTGGTGGGGCCGGGCGGGGGAGCCCGGCCGATCCACGGGCACGGGAGGGTGAGTGGATCCGCAGGGGGACGTCACGGCCGCGCACCCGGCCCGGGACACGCGGCTGCGCACCGCGCCGCCCGGGGTGCTGCCCTACTACCTGGCGGTCGAGGCCCTCGCCGTCGCGCTGGCGTTCGCGGTGCCCTCGGCGGCCCCGACGGACCGGGAACGGCTCTGCTTCGCGGTCCTGCTCGGGACAGCGGTCGTGCAGGCCGAACTGTCGGCGAAGGCCGAGCGGATGCGGCGGTTCCTCGCCCGCAACCCGCACATCAGCGTCGGTTCGGTGTGGTTCTTCGCCGCGACGCTGTCGATGCCGCCCACGCTCGCGGTCGTGCTCACGGTGCTCGTCTACGGGCACCTCTGGGTGCGGACGGCCGGGGGTGTGCCGGGCGCCCGGGCGTACCGGGCCGCGTGCTCGGTGGCGACGTACGCGGTCACCATCTTCGCCGCCCACGCCGTCGCCGGCCTGTTCGGCACCGTGCCGGGGGCGCCCGATGCCGCCGGGACGGTCGCCGCCGGGCTCACCTTCTTCCTGGTCAACACGCTGCTGGTGATGATCGGGTTCAAGCTCCACGAGCCGGCGCGCCCGATCTTCGCCTTCGCGGGTTCGGTGTCGGACAACCTGCTCGACGCGGCGACGCTGTGCCTCGGCGCGGTGGCCGCGGTGCTGCTGGTGGCGCGGCCCTGGGCGGTCCCGCTGCTGGTACCGCCGCTCGTGCTGCTGCACCGCGGCGAGCTCGGGCGGCGGCTGGAACTGCGGGCCCGCGACCCCAAGACGGGGCTGCTCACGATCGCGGAGTGGCGCGCGCGGGCGGAGGCCGAGCTGGACCGGGCGGAGCGCGCCGGCGGCGCCTGCGGGATCCTGATGCTCGACCTCGACCACTTCAAGCGCGTCAACGACACCCACGGGCACCTGGCGGGTGACGCCGTGCTCCGCGCGGTCGCCGGAGCCGTCCGGGGCGAGGTGCGGGTCTACGACGCGGTCGGCCGGTTCGGGGGCGAGGAGTTCGTCGTGCTGCTGCCCGGCCTCGGGCGGGACCACTCGGTGGCGGTCGCGGAGCGGATCCGCGACGCGGTCGCGGGCTTGGCCGTCGAGGTGGCCGGCGGCGCGCCGAGGATCGACGGCGTGACGGTGTCGATCGGGGTCGCGGTCCACCCGGCCGCGGGCAGCGGGGTGGACCAGGTGCTCGGGGCCGCGGACAAGGCCGTCTACGAGGCGAAGAACTCCGGGCGGAACCGGGTCTGCGTGAGCCGGTGAAGAAAGGGCCCCGCACCCGTTTCCGGGGTGGCCGGACGGTGTCGTGTCCGCGTTTCCGGCCGCCGATTCGCCAAGAACGGTTTCCGGGCACCTCGTCGCCGTTTCAGGTGGTCACTCGGGGTGCGCGCGTCGCCGTCGGCCGGTTCGCGGTGGCCGGGGGGACGGTCATGCACGTCTGCTGCCCCGCAGACTCTGGTTCCGGCCACGGCTCACCGCCCTGTGTTGTACTTGGTCCAGACCTTTTATCAACGCAGCGAAGAAGGGCGCCGCACCCGGCGCGGACGGTCGATGACCGTTCGCGGCTCTTTGCTGTTCCCGGAAAGCGTTGCGGGACAGGCGATCCCGGCGTCCAGTCTGCAATGGACAGCCGTTCGCCTCCGCGAATGGCGGACAGAAGACCGGACAAATCTGGACCCCGCCCGGGCGCGCCCGCACACTCGGCGGACGGTGTGTTTCTTTCCCCCGGCCTTGGAGGAGTACCCATGCGTCGAAGAATCGCCCTGGTCCTCGGCGGCGTCGCCGTCCTCACCGCGAGCGTCGCTTCCACGTCCCTCAGCCCGGCGATGGCCTCGCCCGGCCTGCTCGCCGCGATGCAGCGGGACTTCGGCCTGACCGCCGCCCAGGCCGAGGCCCGGCTCGGGCAGGAGATGACCGCCGAGCGGGTGCTGCCGGCCGCGCAGCGGGCCGCCGGTGCGGCGTTCGGCGGTGCCTGGTTCGACCCGGCGCTCGGCAAGCTCGTGGTGGGCGTGACCGACCCGGCCGCGGCCACCGCCGTCCGGCAGGCCGGCGCCGAGCCCGCCACGGCCCGGGTCAGCGCGGCGAAACTCGACGCGGCGAAGGCCGCGATCGACGCCTCGGCCAAGGCGGACCCCGCCCCGGCCGCCGTCAGCGGCTGGCGCACCGACCCGCGCGCCGGCAGCGTCGTGGTCACGCTGCGGCCCGGCGCGCACGGCGCCGACGTCGACGCCTTCCTGGCCCGGGCCGCGAAGGCCGGCCCGGTCACCGTGGCGACCGCGCCGGCCGCCGAGCCGTTCTCGGCCGGCACCGTCGGCGGCGACCCGTACTACATCAACGGGAACACCCGCTGCTCGATCGGGTTCTCCGTGCAGGGCGGCTTCGTCAGCGCCGGCCACTGCGGCGGCGCCGGCAGCTCGGTCGTCGGCTGGGACGGCTCGGCGATGGGCAGCTTCGCCGGATCCTCCTTCCCCGGCAACGACTATTCGTTCATCCGCATCGGCAACGGCTGGTGGACCGCGCCGGTCGTGCTCGGCTGGGGCACGGTGAGCGACGCGCTCGTCCGCGGGTCCTGGGTCGCGCCGGTCGGCACGTCGGTGTGCCGCTCGGGCTCGACCACGCACTGGCACTGCGGCACCGTGCTGGGGCAGAACGAAACCGTCAACTACTCCCAGGGCGCGGTCTACCAGATGACCCGCACGAACGTCTGCGCGGAACCCGGCGACTCCGGCGGCTCCTTCATCACCGGTGACCAGGCCCAGGGCGTCACCTCCGGCGGCTGGGGCAACTGCGGCTCCGGCGGCGAGACGTGGTTCCAGCCGGTGAACGAGATCCTGCAGACCTACGGCCTGTCCCTGGTCACGGCGTAGCGGGAACTCCTTGGCCGTGAGCCGCGATGAATCCGGCGGCCGCCGCCGGTAGGTACCGGTGAGGCCGCGCCACCCGGGCGCGGCGGGAACCACCGGGAGTCATCATGAGCGTGATCGTCGTCGAGTTCGTCACCCTGGACGGCGTGGTGGACGACCCGGACGGCTCGGCGGGCACGCCCGCCGGCGGCTGGGCGTTCCGGCACGGGCCCGAGGCCGTCGCCGGGGACAAGTTCCGGCTCGGGGCGCTGCTCGACACCGGCGTCCTCCTGCTCGGCCGGACGACGTGGGAGCTGTTCGCGAAGCTCTGGCCGGGCCGCTCGGGCGAGTTCCCCGACCGGCTCAACGCGGCCGCGAAGCTCGTCGCGTCGCGGACCCTCGGCGACGTGTCCGCGTGGCGGAACTCCTCGCTGCTGCAAGGGGATCTCGTCGAGGCGGTCACCCGGGAGGAGCGCGACCTGGTCGTCATCGGCTCGATCGGGATCGCGCGGACACTCGCCGAGCACGACCTGGTCGACGAGTACCGCCTGCTCGTGTTCCCGAGCGTCGCCGGGGCGGGCAGGCGGCTCTTCGACGGCTCGGCGCCCGCCGACCTGCGGCTGGTGGCGAGCACGCAGGTGGGGGCCGCGGTGCTGAGCACCTACCGGACGCGCTAGGTCCGCAGGAGGCTCGCGAGCCAGCCGCCCAGCACCTGCTGGACGTCGGCTCGGGTGCGTGCCGGATCGTCCGCCGCGGCGATCATCCGCGCCGCCTCCATGACCGCGCTGAGCACCAGCTGGGCCAGGGCGCGGACGGGCAGCTCCACGATCAGCCCGTCCGCCCTGGCCTGCTCCAGCACACCGACGAGCAGGCCGAGGCCGTACTCCGCCTCGATCTCCCGCCAGACCTCCCAGCCCAGCACCGCGGGCGCGTCGGTGAGCGAGATGCGGCGGACCTCCTCGCGCAGGCACGCGTCGAGGAACACGCCCAGTGCGTGGGTCATGCCGGTCAGCGGGTCCGGGCCGGCGGTGAACGCGGCTTCGACCTCTTCGGTCAGTTCGCGTTCCAGTTCCTCGACGACGGCGCGGAACAGGCCCTGCTTGTCGGCGTAGTGGTGGTAGAGCGCGCCGCGGGTGACGCCGGCGGCGCGGGTGATCTCGTCCGCCGGGACGGCCTGGTAGCCGCGGGTGGCGAACAGTTCGCGCGCGGCGGCGACCAGGGCGGCCTTCGTGCCCGCGGAACGGTCCTGCTGGGTTCGTCGCACCCCGCCTAATCTGCCATGACGCCCGCGAACTCGACGACGTGGCGGGCCAGCACCGCGGGCTGGTCTTCGGACAGGAAGGTGTAGGAGTCCGGGACCTCCACCAGTTTCGCGTCCGGCAGCAGGGCGGCGAGGCGGTGGGCCAGCCGGATCGGGAAGAGCTTGTCCTCCGGCGCCCACGCCAGGAGCACCGGCCGGTCGAACGTCCGCAATGCCTCCGCGGCGGCGAGCGTGTGCCGCGGGTGCACGTCCCGCAGGAGCTTGCGCAGGTCGCGGCGGACCCCGGCCGACTTCCGCAGCGGCGCCAGATAGGCCTGTGCGACGGCGTCCGGCAGCGGCCGCTTGACCACCCACCCGAACAGCAGCGGCAGCGGGTACAGCGCGCGGATCCGCAGCAGCTGGCCGAGCACGGCCATCGAGCCGGGGATCCGCGCGAGGCGCGGCAGCGGCTTGAAGATCGGCGGGAAGAAGTACTCGAAGCAGTCCGACGGCGTGAGCACGACCCGCCCGACCCGCTCCGGGCGGCGGCTGAGCAGGATCTGCGTCAGCGCGCCGCCCGTGTCGTTCGCGACCAGCGTGACGTCGCGCAGGTCGAGCGCGTCGAGGAAGTCCGCGATCACGTCGGCGTTGCCGGCGGGGGAGAGGTCGGCGTCCGCGCGCATCGGGAGCTCGTGCGCTCCCAGCGGAAGATCCGGGGCCAAGCACCGGAACCCGGCCGCGGCGACGTCCGGCACGACCTTCCGCCACAGCTCGGCGTTCGTCAGCACCCCGTGGACGAACACCACCGGGGTCCCGGTGCCCCGCTCGAAGTACCGCACCTCGCCGGCCGGCAGCCGGACCCGGTGCTCCTGACCCAGTGATTCGCTGCGCTTCGTCATGCGGCCAGGTTACATACATGGTGTACGTATGTAAATGGGACTAGTAGCCGACGGTGAAGCGCGTCCGGTGGTGGCGGGGCCGTTCCGCCTCGTCCAGCAGCGCCACGGCGAAGTCCTCCATCGAGATCGCCGACCGGCCGTCGGCGTCGACGATCAGGTTGTCGCCGCCCAGCCGGTAGCGGCCGGTCCGGTCGCCCGGCTCCAGGAGGGCGGGCGGGCTCAGGTAGGTCCAGTCGACGGCCGTGTCCGCGCGGTAGACCTCGAGCTGCGCGTCGCAGGCCGAGGCGATCGGGCGCAGGTCGCCGGGGAAGTCGGGGGCGTCGAGGACCGTGGTCCCGCCGGGGGTGCGCAGGCTCGCCGCGCCGCCGACGGCGAGGAGCCGCACCCCGGTGCCGGTGAGGCCTTTCAGCAGGCTTCGCGTGGTTTCGACGAGCTCGGGCTCCCGGCCGGGAGCCGGGCGGGTCGCGGTGATCACGAGGTCGTGCCCGTGGCTCAGCGACGTCACGTCGCCGGGGATCGAAGCGTCGCCGGGGTGCACGGTGACCTCCGGGGGCAGGCCGGTGGCGCGGCCCGGGTCGCGCACGACGGCGGTGACGTCGTGCCCGCGGGTGACGGCTTCGGCGACGACTCGGCGGCCGACGTTCCCGGCGGCGCCGAACACGGTGATGCGCATGAGACTCCTTCGGTCAGTTGTCTTAGCGCTAAGGAGTATAGCTTATCGCTAAGGTAACTGACCGTCAGGGTGTCAGGAATTCACCAGGGGAGCGCCGGCCGGGCCGGGTCCCGGTGCGGGCCCGGCCGGGGGTTGGCGGATGTTTGGCGCTCCCGTGTCTGCTGTGGACCCCGTCGTCCAGCACCTGGAGGCCTCGATGAGCCCGTCCCGCCGCACCCTGCTCAAATCCGGTGTCGTCCTCGCCGGCGGTGTCGCCGCGATGGCGGCCTTCCCCGGCATCGCCGCGGCCTACGCGTGGCCGGCCTCGCTGCGGTCCGGCTCGACCGGCGCCGCCGTGAAGGAACTGCAGATCCGCGTCGCGGGCTGGGCGGCCGACGGTCCGAAGCAGACTTACGTCGCGGTCGACGGTGACTTCGGCCCGGGCACCGCCGCCGCGCTGACGCGCTTCCAGACGGCGAACCACCTGCCCGCCACCGGGATCGCCGATGCCGACGACTTCACGGCGCTCAACGCCCTGGAGTCGGCCGACGGCTCGACCGTCCACTTCGGATGGAGCGAGTTCACCTCGAAGGACGGCACCGGGTTCGGTGGCGGCAAGGTCGGCTCGGCGACGGTCAAGGAGAACGTCCGGCGGCTGATGTACAAGCTGGAAGCCCTGCGGCACAAGGCGGGCGGCCGGGCGGTCACGATCTCGTCGGGCTTCCGCAGCATCGCGCACAACCAGTCCGTCGGGGGCGCGTCGAACAGCATGCACCTCTACGGCGTCGCGGCCGACACCTACGTCAGCGGGCTGACCACCCGCCAGGTCTACGTCCTCGCCGAGGCCTGCGGCTTCTCCGGGCTGGAGCGGTACACGCTCTCGGACGCGCACCAGCACGTCGACAGCCGGGTCGAGTACCCCTACGGCTCGCAGAGCTGGTGGTGGGAGAGCGGCACGGTCGGCTGACGGCCGCGGTGATGCCCCGGGACTTGGCTTCGGGGAAAGGTCGGATCCGGGGGCATCACCGCCCGCGGGACAGCTGACACGATGTCCTGCGGTGGAACCACCCTACGAACCGCCGGGCGGCCTGACCAGGGCCTCGATGCGGTGTCGAAGGTTTGTCGCCCGGTCGGAGACCAGGCCCACCGAGAGTGGGTCACGGGGCGAGGGATTCGTCCGGGCCCGGCTCGTCCGGTGGCCGGTCGCCGTGGCGGTGGACGATCTTCCACTCGCCGTTTTCGCGCCGGTACACGTGGGTGACGCGCAGGGTGTACGTCGTGGGTCTGCCGTTGATCGACACGGTGTTGTGCTCGAAGCCGATCGTGTAGGCGAGGTCGCCGCTCGCGCCGGCCGCGATGACCTCGAAGCGGTACTCGCGCGAGTCGGAGAACTGCGCGGCGACCCGTTCGAACGCCCTGCTGACCTCGGGCCAGCCGGTCTTCAGGGGCATCCAGGCGCCGAAGAGGCTCACCGGGTCGTCGTGGGACCAGAGGGCGCTGCGCGGGGCCGCGTCCCCTTGGTGGATGGCTCGTTCGGCGGCCGTCTGGCGCGGCAGCACGTCGGCCAGGAAGGCGTCGGTCGGTGATGGCATGATGACTCCAATACAGTCGGACTGTTTTCAATACAGTGAGGATGTATCGGATGAGCGGGCCGGTCAAGCGTCGCTATGACTCCAGTCGCCGCCAGGAGCAGGCGAGGGAGAACCGGCGCCGGATCCTGAGCGCCGCGCACGACCTGTTCGTCACGAAGGGTTACGGGCGGACGACCATCGCGGACGTCGCTGCGGAGGCCGGCGTCGCGCCCGAGACGGTCTATGCGGCGTTCAAGAACAAGCCCGCGCTGCTGCACCGGACCTGGGACGTCACCGTCGGCGGGGACGACCGGGACGTGCCGCTGCTCGAGCGGCCGGAGCTGCGGGCCCTGTTCGCCGAGCCCGACCTGCGGGTCCGGTTCACCGCGTTCGCGGTCTTCAACACCGCGACCATGCGGCGGACCGCGCGGCTGCACCTCGCCGTGCGCGGCGCGGCGGCGGGCGACCCGGCGGCGGCGGCGATGCTCGCCGAAATCGACCGCCAGCGGCTGGAGAGCATGGCCGGCCACGCCAGGGCGGCCGCGGCCACCGGCCGGCTGGCCGTCACCGAGGACGAGTGCCGTGACGTGCTGTGGTCCACGACGGACGGGACGCTGTGGCACCAGCTCGTGGAGCGGCGCGCGTGGTCCGACGAACGGTATTCGGCCTGGCTCGGCCGGCTCTGGGTGTCGACGCTGGTCGCTTGACCGGCCGGTCTTTCGCGCCTAGCCTTAAGTTGAAACTTCAACCGAATGGCACGCAGCCGGGGGCACGGAGAGCCGATGTCGATCTTTCGCCTGAACCACGCCGTGCTGTACGTCCGGAACCTGGCCGAAAGCGTCGCGTTCTACCGGGACGTCCTGGGCTTCGGCTACATCGAAGGCGGTGACACCCACCGCGGCGCGGCTTTCCTGCGCGCCCCCGGCTCGGTCAACGACCACGACCTCGGCCTGTTCGAGATCGGTGCCGACGCCGAGGAGTCGGGCGCGGGGCGGACCTCGGTGGGGCTGTACCACCTCGCGTGGGAAGTCGACACCCTCGGCGACCTCGAGCAGCTGGCGGGCCGGCTCGCCGAGGCCGGCGCGCTGGTCGGTTCCTCCGACCACGGCACCACGAAGTCGTTGTACGCCAAGGACCCCAACGGGCTCGAGTTCGAGGTCGTGTGGATCATCCCCCGCGAGCTGCTGACCGAAGAGGACCGGGCGAAGAGCAAGGCCATCAGCCGGCTGGACCTCGCGGCGGAGGTGGCGAAGTACGGTCCCGACGCCCGGAGCGGGGTCGGGATCTCGCGCTCCTAGCCGCCGCGAGGACCGTTTCTCAGGCCGCCGCGCGCGCTCGGGCCGGCTGCGAAGTCCGTTGCAGGGCAGGGAGATTGCTGAGGGCGAAGCGGCCCGGGCCGACGAACGCGATCACCAGCAGCGACCAGCAGAAGAGGGTGGCCGCTTCGCCGCCGTTCTGGATGGGGAACAGGCCGTCCGGCAGGTGGGCCGTGAAGTACGCGTAGGCCATCGAGCCCGAGCCGAGGATGGCGGCGGTGCGGGTGCCGATGCCGACGCAGACCAGGGCGCCGCAGGCGAGCTGGATCACCGCGGCCCACCAGCCCGGCCAGGCGCCGACGGCCGCGGGGGCCTTCGCGCCGAACAGGCCGAACAGCGTCTTGAGGCCGTGACAGGCGAACAGGAAGCCGATGACGATCCGGTAGAGACCGATGACGTGTTCGCGAGCCGGGTCAAGGCGGTGCATGGGTGCCTCCGGTGGCGGGTGGGGGCGGCATCGAGCCGGCCGGCAGCGGGCCGGCGACGGCGGATTCAGTCCATTCAGATATACCGGTCGCCAGAAGCTGGCACATCCTCCGAATGGCGGGTAAACAAGTTTCGAAGAAATGGTGGACCAATGGCCGCCGTGGTCCGCAAATTGTCGAATCCGGTGGTCGCGGTCTTGTGTGGCAAGGAAAACCGCCGTACGGGTGATCTTGCCTTAGTGGTCCAGACCAGTATGGGAACCTGGTCCGTGGCCCTGTTTCGGGAATGTTTCCGATTCTTTTCGGGGGCGACGTCGTCGCGGCCGCACTCCGGGCCGGGGAAGCCCCGCCCGCCGGCTTCGGCCCGCGGGCCCGGCGCCCGGCGGCCCGGGGCTCCGGCCGAAACGTTCCACTTGTTCGACGAGTTCCTCGAAGAGCTTGATCCACCACCCCGTAGAGTGGCTCCATGGTGGACGAAGAAGTCGTCTCGGAGCGCATCCGGCAGATCGCCGCCACCCTCGCGGACCGGGCGGGCGAGCTGACGGGTGAACTGGTGCAGCTGTACGCCGCCGACCTGCCGCAGCTGGTCAACGACGACGAGCGCATGGTGAGCCTGCTCTCGGCGAGCGTCTACCAGAACATCGAGACCGCGTTGCAGATCTTCCGGCACGGCATCGACCCGGCGACGGTCGAGCCGCCCGCCGCGGCCATGGAGTACGCGCGCCGGCTGGCCCAGCGCGGCACGCCGGTGTTCGACCTGATCCGCGCGTACGACCTCGGGCAGGCCGCGATGCTCGACTTCGGGTTCCAGGAGTGCACCCGGCTGGTCGACGACGCGGCCCTGCTCGGGGCCATGATGCGCCGGCTGCTCAAGGTCGCCTACGAGTTCATCACGCGGGTCGTCCGCCAGCTCGTCGGCGTCTACCAGGACGAACGCGACCGGTGGCTGCTCAACCGGAGCGCCGCGCGGGCGGCGAAGGTGCTGGACCTGCTGAGCGAGAACGGCGGCCCGCCCGACGTCGACGCCGCCGAGTCGGTGATCGGCTACCGGCTGCGCGGCACCCACGTGGGGATGATCGTCTGGCACGCGTCGGAGGCCTTCGTCGACGACGCTCTGTCGCTTTTGGAATCGGTGGCGGGGGCGGTGCTGGAGCGCGTCCAGGGGCAGGGCCGGCCGCTGTTCGTGCCCCGCGACGAGGCCAGCGCCTGGGTGTGGCTGCCGCTCGCGCCGGGCGCGGCCGTCCGCCGCGAGCACCTCGACGCGGCCCTCGCGGGCACCGAGCCCGGCGTGCGCGTGACCGTCGGCGACCCCGGGGCCGGGGTCGACGGCTTCCGCGACACCCACCAGCAGGCCCGCCGGGTGCACGCGCTGGCGCTCGCCGCCGGCGAGCACTGCGACCGCGTGCTGACCTTCCGGGAGGTCGGCACGGTGGCCCTGATGACGAGCGACCTGAACGCGGCCCGGCTGTGGGTGGCGAGCACGCTCGGGCCCCTGGCCGCCGACGACGAGAACTGCGGGCGGCTGCGCGAAACGCTGCGCGTGTTCCTGGCGTCGGGCGGCAGCTACACCGCGGCGGCCGCCGAGCTGACGATGCACAAGAACTCCGTGCAGTACCGCGTCCGCAAGGCGCAGGAGCTGCTGCCGCGCGGGCTCGCCGAAGGACGGCTGGACGTCGAGCTCGCCCTCAACCTGTGCCAGCGGCTGGGCGCGGCGGTGCTTTCCCCGGCGTGAGCTTTGGTATCCCGGACCACCGGTGCCCAAGATCGTTGGGTCGCCGACACGAAGTCGGCGCCGTGATCTTCGCTTACCGTTCGCTCATGGGTGAGAACGGTGGGATGCTCGCATTGGTGCGGCTACGCCGAGGCGTCGTCGGCGAGAGCAGACGCGTCTGCCACCTGATCCCCGTCCCTGCCGGTCCGGTGCCCGAGTACCTGACGGCGCTGTGCGGCGAGTCGATCTTCCCCGGCGAAGCCGAGGTGCTGGACGGGCTGCGCGGGATGCCGTGCCACCGGTGCCTCGTCGAGAGCGCCCCGTCGGGTCAGGGCTTCCTGGCCAACGCAGGCTGAGCCGCGCCGGCTCCCGGGGTCCGTGGATGCCGCGGCGGGGAACTCCCTGTCCTGAACGCGGCGTCCACGGACTCCGTCCCTAGAGCGAGCCCCAGGCGCGGGCGCGGTCCAGGAGGCGGTCGCGGACCAGGGTGACCGCCGGGCGGAGCGGGGCCGCGTTCCTCGTCACCAGGTACCACGTGTTGAGCGGCGCCGCCGCGGGTTCGTGGACCAGCTCGACCGAACCCGCGTCCAGCGCCGCCGCCGCGAGGTAGCGGGGCAGCACCGTCGCGCCCGCGCCGGCGACCACCACCGCCAGGATCGCGCGCAGGTCCGGCACCACCACCGCGACCCGGTTCGGCGGCCGCTTGCCGAACTCGCTGCGCCAGTACCGGCGGATGATCGGCAGCTCGTCGGCGTAGGCGACCAGGGGCAGGTGCGCGAGCGCGGCGACCGGTTCGGCCGCGAGCCGCGCCGGGGCGATCCCGCGGGCCAGCGCCGGGGCGGCGACCAGGACGAACTCCTCGTCGATCATCGGCGTCGCGGTGAGCGCCCGGTCGCGCGGCCGCACCGACGAGACGACGAGGTCGAGGCGGGCCGCGGTGAGCACGGCCAGCAGCTCGTCGGCGAGGCCGAGCGTCACCGCGAGCTGCAGCCCGCGCGTCGTCAGCGGGGTGAGGGCGGGCAGGATCCGCGACGCCATCGCGTCGCTCGCCCCGCCGAGCGCGACCCGGTCGAGCGGGACGGCGTCGTCCGGGCTGGTGGCGAGCGCGCCCCGGAGTTCGTCGATGCGGGTGCCGATGCGCGCGGCCAGCTCCACCGCGCGCGCGGTCGGCGCGGCGCCGTGGCGCGAGCGGGTGAACAACGGCTCGCCGAGCTCCTTCTCCAACCGGGACAGCTGGCCCGTGACGGCCGGCTGCGTCAGTCCGAGCTCTCCCGCCGCAGCCGAGAGCGAGCCACGGCGGTAGACCGCGAGGAACGTGCCTAGCAGATCAAGACTTGGCACGTCGGCCACCTTCCATAAGCAACGTTATGGATGGTACCTCCCGGCGCGGACTGACCGGGGCGGGCGGCGAGGTTGACCCCGGCGTGCGGGGCACGGGCCCCGCGGACAAGGAACCTCAGTGATGGCACGGATTCTCCTGATCGTCTCGGCCGCCGACCACCTGCGGCTGGCCGACGGCACCGACCACCCGACCGGCTTCTGGGCGGAGGAGGTCGCCGAGTCCCACCGGGTGCTCACCGAGGCCGGGCACCGCGTCGACGTCGCGACGCCGGACGGGCGCCGGCCGTCGCCGGACCCGGTCAGCCTCGACGAGCGCGGCGGTGTGGATTCCGAGGCGGCCGCGAAGTACCGCGCCTACCTCGAGACGATCGACGGGGCGCTGGCCGCGCCGCGAAAGCTCGCGGACGTCGCCGTCGCGGACTACGAGGCGTTCTACCTGCCCGGTGGGCACGCTCCGATGGCCGACCTGGCCGTCGATCCCGCCCTCGGGCGGCTGCTGGGCGGCGCCGACGCCGAGGGCAAGATCGTCGCCGCGCTGTGCCACGGCGTCGCCGGGCTCCTCGCCGCCCGGCGGGAAGACGGGTCGTTCCCCTTCGCCGGCCGCGCGATGACGGCGTTCAGCGACGAGGAGGAGCGCCAGGGCGGGCTCGGGGAGAAGTCCCCGTTCTTCGTCGAGTCGCGGCTGCGCGAGCTGGGTGCCGACGTCACGACGGGGGCGGCCTGGTCGAGCACCGTCGTCGCCGACCGGAACCTCGTCACGGGCCAGAACCCGCAGTCCAGTGTGGACACCGCGGCCCGGGTGGCGCGGGTGCTCGATTCTGGATCGATTTCGTGAAAACGCCACCGCGGGCGTGCCGGAACACCATTTCCCGAATCGGCGGTCGGTGAATATCCGACCGGCCAATAGGACACATCAGACATTGTCACGCGGAGTATCCGATCAGGCGGGGACGGTGTTCGTGAACGCGGTGGCCGGCGTTGTTCGAGGCCAGATCGCTCTTGATCGCGTGGCGAACTGCTGCGTCCGGTCCAGGATCGATAGGACATTCGGAGGAACTCTGCGGATTACGTACCCCCAGGCGGCTTCGTGAGCCTTAACCTTGCGTGATTCTTCACCATGAATCGCACTGGGGAGTGAGATGAAGCCGACGTCACCGCTGGGGTTTCCGCGCGCCTATTCGCCGGCGGGAGCCGAAGCCAAGCGATGACGCAAGCCGGCTGCATCAGACGTTTCGCAGGAATCGCCCGGCAGTCGCCCGACCGGATCGCCGTCGTCGAGCCCGGCTCGGTGGTGAGCTACGCCCGGCTGGCCGCGCTGGCCGGCGGGCACGCCGCCCGGCTGCTCGACGCCGGCGTCCGGCCGGGTGAGTTCGTCGGCCTGGTCACCGGGCACGGCACGCGGGCGATCGCCGCCATCCTGGGCACGTTGTCCGCCGGGTGCGCGTACGTCCCGCTGGACCCGACGTTCCCGCGGGACCGCCTCGCCCACCAGGTCGCCGCGGCGCGCGTGTCGGCCGTCCTGGCCGACCCCGAGCACGTCGACCTCGCGGAAGCGTTGTGCCGCACCGGGTCCGCCCGGGTCGTCCGGGCCGGGGAGGACACCGCGCCGCTGCCGGAGCCCGGCCCGGACCCGGACGCGCCGGCCTACGTGCTGTTCACCTCCGGCTCCACCGGGACGCCGAAGGCGGTCGCGCAGACCCACCGCAACCTGCTGCACGTGGTCGACAACCAGATCGCGACCCTCGGCATCACCGCCGCCGACCGCGTCAGCCTGCTGGCTTCCTTCGGCTTCGACGCGGCGATCCCCGACCTCTACCCGGCGCTGCTGACCGGCGCCGCCGTGGTGCCGGTCGACGTGCGCGCCCACGGCGTCGCCCACGCGGCGCGCGAACTCGCGCGGCACGAGGTGACGGTCTACCACTCGACGCCGACGGTCTACCGCTACCTGCTCGACGCCCTCGAAGGCGACCTGCCGTCCGTGCGGACCGTCCTGCTCGGCGGGGAACAGGCCACCTACGCCGACGTCCGCCGCGGCCGCTTCGCCCCCGGGTGCGTGTTCGTCAACGGCTACGGCGCGACCGAGGTCACCTTCGCCGCGCAGTACCGGCTGACCGCCGCGGACGTCGGCCCGGACGCCACCGGCCCGCTGCCGATCGGCACCGCGTTGCCGGGCTACGCGGTCGGCGTGCTCGACGGCGGCGAGCTCGAAGTCCGGAGCCGCTACCTGGTCGACGGCTACCTCGACCGGCCGAGCCCGGCGTTCGGCACCACCGCCGAAGGCGTCCGCACCTACCGCACCGGCGACCTCGGCCGGGTCCGGCCCGACGGGAACCTCGTCTGCCTCGGCCGGCTGGACCGGCAGGTGAAGGTGCGCGGGTTCCGGATCGAGCTGACCGAGGTCGAGGCGCGCCTCGGCGAACAGCCCGGGGTGGCCGAAGCCCGGGCCGTCGTCCGCGACGGCGAGCTGCTCGCCTACGTCGTCCCGGCGCCGGGGACGCGGCCGGACCCGACCGCGCTGCGGACCGCGCTGGCCGAGGTGCTGCCCGCGCACGCGGTGCCGTCGGCCGTGACCGCGGTCGCGGCGTTCCCGCTCACCGTCACCGGCAAGCTGGACGAGGACGCCCTCCCGGACCCGCGGCCGGCGGCGCCGGCCGCGGCCGGGCCGATGACCGACGCCGAGCGCCGGGTCCACGCCATCTGGTGCGCGGTGCTGGGGCACGACCGGTTCGGCACCGGAGACGCGTTCTTCGACGTCGGCGGGCACTCCCTGCTGCTGGGCCGGGTCCAGCAGCGGCTGGCCGCGGAGTTCGGGGCCGACGTCCCGCTGCTCGGCCTGCTGGAACACCCGACGGTCGCGACGCAGGCCGCCTACCTGGAGGCGTCGGACAGTCCCCGCGTGACGGTGGCGGAGCGGGGCGAGGACGAGCCGGGCAGCGACCTGATCGCCGTCGTCGGCCTCGCCTGCCGGTTCCCCGGCGCGCCGGACGCGGACGCGTTCTGGTGGAACCTCTGCGCCGGGGTCGACGCGATCCACGACTACACCGACGATGAGCTGGCCGCGCTCGGCATCGGGCCCGGCCTGCGCGGCGACCCGGCGCACGTCCGCGCCGGGGGACGGCTCGACGGCGTCGAGGACTTCGACGCCGGGTTCTTCGGGTTCACCGCTGAGGAGGCCGCCCGCACCGACCCGCAGCACCGCCTCTTCCTCGAGACGGCCTGGCGGGCCCTGGAGGACGCCGGCCGCGACCCGGCGAAGGAGCACGGCCCGGTCGGGGTGTTCACCTCCGCCGGGGTGAACCGGTACTTCCTCTTCCACCTCTTCGGCAACCCGGCCGTGAGCGGGGACGTCGACCCGGACGACTGGGAGGGCCGGCTCCTCGGCCGCCAGCTCACCGACCACCTGCCCGGCCAGGTCGCCTACCGGCTCGGGCTGACCGGGCCCGCGGTCGCCGTCCAGAGCGCCTGCTCCAGTTCGCTGGCCGCGGTGGGCCTGGCCGCGCAGAGCCTCGCCGAGTTCCGGTGCGACCTGGCGATCGCCGGCGGGGTGAGCGTCACGTGGCCGCGGTACCGCGCCGGCGGCCTGGCCTCGCCGGACGGCCGCTGCCGGTCGTTCGACGCGGCGGCCGACGGCGCCGGCTTCGGCTCCGGCGCCGGGGTCGTGGTGCTGCGGCGGCTCTCCGACGCGCTCGCCGACCGCGACCACATCCACGCCGTGCTCCCGGGCTGGGCGATGACCAACGACGGCGCCGAGCGGGCCGGGTACGCCGTGCCGGGGCCGGCGGGCCAGGCGGCCGCGATCGCCGAGGCACTGGCCGTGGCCGAGGTCGACCCGGCCGAGGTCCGGCTGATCGAGGCGCACGGCAGCGGCACCCCGCTGGGCGACGCGATCGAGGTGGCCGCGCTCAACCGCGTCTACCGGGACCTGCCTCCCGGCACGTGCGCGCTCGGCTCGGTCAAGACGAACATCGGGCACCTCGACGCGGCCGCCGGGGTGGCCGGCCTGATCAAGGCCGTGCTGTCGGTGCGCCACGGCGTGATCCCGCCCAACCTGCACTTCACCGCGCCGCACCCGGAGGCCGACCTGGCCGGCGGGCCGTGTTACGTGCCCGTCAAGGCCGTCGACTGGCCGGATGCGCCGCGGCGGGTGGCCGGGGTCAGCGCGTTCGGCCTGGGCGGCACCAACGTCCACGTCGTCGTCGAGGAGGCGCCGGCCGCCGGGCCGCGGGTCGCCGCCGCCGGCCCGCACGTCCTGCCGGTGTCGGCGCGGGACCGCACCGCCCTGCGCGAGGCCCTATCCGCGTTGCGCGACCGCCTCGCCACCGATCCGCCGGACCTGGCCGACGCCGCCTACACGCTGGCCGTCGGCCGCCGGGAGTTCGCTTGCCGCGCGGCCGTGGTCGCGACGACGGCGGCGGAGGCCGTCGAGGCGCTCGACGGCCTGCTCGCCGAGGAGTCCGAAGTGGCCGGACCGCCCGGTGCGGCCCGCGAGCTGGCGGCCCGCTGGGCCGGCGGCGCGAGCGTCGACTGGGCTGCCCGCCACGACGGCGCGGAGCCGGGCCGGGTGCCGCTGCCCGGTTATCCCTTCCAGCGCAGCAGGTTCTGGATCGATCCGCCGGTCCTGGGACACCACCCGTGACCCGCACGCACGTCCACCCGGCCGCCACCGCGGCCGTTCCGAACTGGGGAGTTCACCGTGACCGACACGCTGCCCGTCGTGGGCATCCACGGGCCGCCGCTGTCCTATCCGGACACCACGGTCGCCGGCCTGGTCCTGGCGCAGGCGCGGCGGACGCCGGACGCGCTCGCCGTGCGGCAGGGCGGCACCCGGCTCACCTACGCTGAGCTCGTCGCCGCGGCCTGGGGAGTGGCCGCCGCGCTGCGCGAACGCGGCGCGGGCCCGCGGACGCGGGTCGGGGTGTGCGCCCACCGGCGGCCCGCCCTGGTCGCCACCGTGCTGGGCGTCCTGGTGTCCGGCGCCTGCTACGTCCCGCTCGAACCGGGCGGGCCGCGGGCCCGGTTGACCGGGATCGCCGCCGACGCCGGGATTTCGCTCGTGATCGGCGACGCCGCGGTCGCGGAGTTCGGGGCCGTGGCGGGGATCGAAGCCCTCGACGTGCCGCCGCCGGCCGCTCCCGGCGGCTGCCCGGCCGGGCCGGCCGACCCCGCGCACGTGCTCTACACCTCCGGTTCGACCGGACGGCCGAAAGGGGTGCTCACCAGCCACCGCAACATCGTCGCGTTCGTCACCGGCTTCGCCGGCCGGCTCGGCGTCGGCCCCGGCACCCGAGCGCTCGGCATCTCTTCACCCGGCTTCGACGCGTTCACCATGGACGTCTTCGTCCCCCTCTCCGTCGGCGGGTCGGTGCAGCTGGCCGGCTCGGCCGACCGCGCCGACCCGGAACGGCTGCGCCGGTTCCTCGTCGAGCACGACGTGAACTGGGGGTTCATCACGCCGACCCTGCTGTCCCTGCTCGACCCCGCCGACGTGCCCGGCTGGCGGACCGTGGCCTGCGGCGGCGAGCCGGTGCCCGCCGAGCTGGCCGCCCGCTGGCTGCCCGGGCGCCGGTTCTTCCACGTCTACGGCCCGACCGAAACCACCGTCGTCGTGGTCACCGACGAGGTGACCGGCGTGCCCGCCGACCCGCTGCCGCTCGGCACACCGACGCCGAACCACCGCGCGTGCGTCGTCGGCGACAACCTGCGGCCCGTCCCGCCGGGCGAGGTCGGCGAGCTGGTCGTCGGCGGGCCCGGCGTCGCCGCGGGCTACCTCGGCAGCCCGGAGCTGACCGCGCGGAAGTTCGTCGACAACCCGTTCTCCCCGGGGGAGCGGCTCTACCGCACCGGCGACCTGGCGCGGCTGCGGCCCGACGGCAGGCTGGAGTTCGCCGGCCGCGCCGACCGCCAGGTGAAGGTCCGCGGGCAGCGGATCGAACTCGGCGAGGTCGAGGCGGCGCTGGGCACGCACCCGGACGTCGAGGCCGTCGCGGTCGAGGCCGTGCCCGGTCCGGGCGGCACCCGGCTGGTCGCGTTCCTCAGCCCGGCGTCGGCACCGTCCGACGAGGACATTCACGCCTACGCGGGGGACCGGCTGACCGAGGCGATGCGCCCGGCCGCGATCCGGCGCCTGGACGTGCTGCCCGTCAACCCCGTCACCGGCAAGATCGACCGGCCGGCACTGCGCGCGCTCGCCGGGACCGAGCCGCACGAGGACCTGGGCGGCTCGCCGGTCGCCGAGGTGTGGCGGCGGGTGCTCGGCGCGGGTGCCGGGTCGGACTTCCTGCTGGCCGGTGACTCGATCGCGGCCATGCGGCTGGTCGCCGCGCTGCGGAAGGACCTCGCGGCCGACGTCTCCGTCGAGGACGTCTTCGCCGGGCGGACCCTCGACGGGCTCACCCGGCGCGTGGCCGCGGCCCCTCCGCTCGCCGGAACCGGCCTGACCACCGGGCACGCGCCCACCCTGTCCCCACCGCAGCGCCGGCTGTGGTTCCTCGACCAGCTCGCCCCGGACGCGGCGCCGTACAACATCTCGATGGCGTTCCGGCTGACCGGCCCGCTCGACGTGGGCGCGCTGCGGACGGCTCTGCGCGCGGTGGCCGGGCGGCACGACGTCCTGCGCTGGCGGATCCGGCCGGTCGACGGCGTCCCCCAGGCGGACTGCCTGCCGCCGGACGACGTCCCGCTGCCGGTGGAACCGCTGCCCGAAGCCGTCCTTCGCGAGCGCCTGGCCGCGGAAGCGGCGACGCCGGTGCGCCTCGACCGCGAACCGCCGTGGCGCGTGCGGCTCTACGAGCTCGGGCCCGAGGACCACGTGCTCGGCTTCACGCTGCACCACGCGGTGTTCGACGGCTGGTCCCAGGACGTGCTGTGCGCGGACCTCTCCGCCGCCTACCGCGGGGAGCCGCTGCCGCCGGCGGCCGCGTCCTACGCGGACTACGCGGTCTGGCGCGCCGATCGCGACCGCCGTCGCGAAGCCGTCGACCTCGCCTGGTGGACCGGGCACCTGGCCGGTGCGCCGTCCACAGTGGACCTGCCGCGCGACCGGCCGCGCCCCGCCGTGCAGACCTACCGCGGCGCGACCTGCTTCCGGGCGTTCCCGGACGGCGTCGCGGAAGCCGCGGGGGACCTGGCCACCCGCACGGGAACCACCCGCGCCGGCGTGGTGCTGGCGGCGTTCGGGCAGCTGCTGCACCGGCTCACCGGGGCCGACGACCACCTGGTCGCCACCGTCGTCGCGGACCGGCAGCTCGCCGAAACCCAGGACGTCGCCGGATTCTTCGTCGACATCGTGCCGGTCCGGCTGCGCGCGGGGGAGGCGGACTTCACCACGCTCGTCCGGCGCGCCGGCGAAGAACTGCTGGCCGCCACCGCGCACCCGGCGGCGCCGATCGACCGGCTCGTGGACGCGCTCGGCGTGCCCCGCGACCCGGCGCGGGCGCCGCTGGTGCAGGTGATGGTCAACGTCCTCAACTTCACCGAACCCCGGCTGGACCTGGCCGGGGTGCGGGGGACGTGGCTGCCGGTCGAAAAGCCCGGCTCGCCGTTCGACCTGACGGTCTACGTCCTCGAGCGGGGCGTCGAGCTGCTCTACAACCCGGACCTGTTCGACGCGGCCCGGATGACCGCGCTGGCCGAGGACTTCACGGCGCTGCTCGCGGCGGTGGTGGCCGAGCCGGACCGGCCCGCCGGGACGTGCGCGCCGGAGCTCCCGCGCCCGGCCGTCCGGACCGCCGCACCGGGTGCCGCGGCCCGGCTCCGGTCCGGACCCGCGGTCGTCGCCGACCCCGCCGCGCTGGCCGCGACGGAGGCGCTCATCGCGGCGGCCTGGCGGGAGGTGCTCGGCCTCGAGACCGTCGGCGTGACCGACAACTTCTTCGACGTCGGCGGGCATTCGCTCGCCCTGGCCAAGGTCCACGCCGAGGTCACCGCCCGGCTGGGCCGCCGCATCCCGATGGTGGACCTGTTCACCCACCCCACCGTCCGCGCCCTCGCCACCCACCTGCACGCGGGCGCCGCGCCGAACCCGGAGCTCGCCCGCGCCGCCGAGCGGGTCGCCGCCCGCCGGGGGCGCACCCCGTCCAGAAGACCCCGCCGCAGTGCCGGCACGACCGGCCAGGAACAGGAGCGACCGCAGTGACCCACGACCTCGAACCCGACGCCGGCGCCGAGCCGATCGCGATCGTCGGGATGGCCGCCCGCGTCCCCGGTGCCGGCGACCTCCGGCAGTTCTGGCGCAACCTCGTCGACGGCGTCGAGTCCATCAAGCCCGCCACCCGCGAGGAACTGCTCGCCCGCGGCGCCGATCCGGCCACTTTGGACGATCCCAGCTGGGTCAACGCCACCACGGTGGTCGACGGCTTCGACGAGTTCGACGCCGAGCTGTTCGGGATGACCAGCCGCGAAGCCGAGATCACCGACCCGCAGCACCGCGTGTTCCTCGAAGCCTGCCACTCGGCGCTGACCGACGGCGGCTACGACCCGGCCCGCTACGGCGGGGCGATCGGCGTGTACGGCGGCACCGGGCGGACCGGCTACCTGATCGAGAACCTGCTGCGCAACCAGCGGGTGATGGCGTCGCAGCACGGCGGCATCGGGATGTCGACCGGCAACCAGCCGAGCTACCTGACGACGTCGGTGTCCTACAAGCTCAACCTGCGGGGCCCGAGCCTCGCGGTCCACACGGCGTGCTCGACGTCGCTGGTCGCGGTGCACCTGGCCTGCGAGGCCCTGCGCAACGGCGAGTGCGACATGGCGCTGGCCGGCGGCGTGAACCTCGAGATGCCGCACGGCATCGGGTACATGGGCGTGGAAGGCTTCACCTCCCCGGACGGGCACGTGCGCGCGTTCGACGCCGGTGCCAACGGCACGGTGTGGAGCAGCGGCGTCGGGGTCGTCCTGGTCAAGCGGCTGTCCCAGGCCCTGGAGGACGGCGACCACATCCGGGCCGTCGTGCTCGGCAACGCGATCAACAACGACGGCGCCACGAAGGTCGGCTTCTCCGCGCCGAGCGTCGCCGGGCAGACCGAGGCGATCGCGCAGGCGGTCGGGATGGCCGGGGTCGACCCGCGCACGATCGGCTACGTCGAGGCCCACGGCACCGGGACCGCGCTGGGCGACCCGATCGAGATCACCTCGCTGTCCACTGTGTACGGACACGGCGTCCCGGACACCGCCTGGTGCGCCATCGGCTCGGTCAAGTCGAACATCGGTCACCTGTCCCAGGCGGCCGGCGTCGTGGCGCTGATCAAGACCGTGCTGGCGATGGAGCACGGGCTCATCCCGCCGACCATCAACTACGACGAGCCCAATCCCGGCATCGACTTCCCGCGCAGCCCGTTCTACCCCGCGCGGACCGTGACGAAGTGGGAGCCGGCCGCCACCCCGCGCCGGGCGGGCGTGAGCTCGTTCGGCGTCGGCGGGACCAACGCCCACGTGGTGCTGGAGGAGGCGCCCGCGCCGCAGCGGACCCGCCGCCCGCACCCGGCGCACCTGCTGCGGGTGTCCGCGAAGACCGCCGACACGCTCGCGGCCGCGGTCGAGCGCCTCGCCGACCGGCTGGCCGGGGACGTCGACCTCGACCTCGCCGACGTCGCGCACACCCTCGCGGCCGGGCGCACCGAACACCCGCACCGGGCGGCCGTCGTCGCCCGCGACCCGGAGGACGCCGTCGACGGCCTGCGCGATCCCCGGCGTCTCCTCACGGCGCAGGCGGGCGAGCTCAAGGTGGCCTTCCTGTTCTCCGGGCAGGGTTCCCAGTACGCCGGGATGGGTGCCGAGCTGTACCGCGGCGAGCCGGTGTTCGCCGCCGCCGTCGACGAGTGCTGTGAGCTGGCCGGCGTCCCCGGCCTCAAGCAGCTGATCTTCGAACGCGGCGGGGACACGGCCCTGCGGGAGACCCGGTTCACCCAGCCCGCCCTGTTCGTCGTCGAGTACGCCCTGGCCAAGCTGTGGCGCAGCTGGGGCGTGCGGCCGGGCGCGATGATCGGCCACTCGGTGGGCGAGTACGTCGCCGCGACCGTGGCCGGGGTCTTCACCCTGGCCGACGCGCTGCGGCTGGTCGTCCGGCGCGGCGAGCTCATGCAGGCAATGCCCGCCGGCGCGATGCTCGCCGTCCAGCTGGACGAAGAGGCCGTGTCGAAGCGGCTGCCCGGGGGCTTGGCGATCGCGGGCGTCAACGGCCCGGGCACCTGTGTCGTCGCCGGGCCGTCCGACGCCGTCGCGGCCTTCGCCGCGTTGCTCAAGTCGAGTGACGTGCAGTGCCGCGAGCTGGTGACCTCGCACGCGTTCCACTCGCCGATGATGGACCCGATCCTGGCGGAGTTCACCGAGGCCGTCGCCGCGGTGCCGCGGTCGGCTCCGTCGCTGCCGTTCCTCTCCAACCTGACCGGCGGCTGGATCACCGACAGCGAGGCCATCGATCCGGGCTACTGGGCCGCGCACCTGCGCCAGGCCGTCCGGTTCGGCGACTGCGTCCGGACGCTGTTCGCCGGGGGAGACCGCTGGGCGCTCGTCGAATGCGGCCCGGGCCACCAGCTGGCCGGGCTCGCCCGCGGCCAGGTGCCGAAGGGTCTCCCCGCGCCGCAGCCCAGCCTGCCCGGCCGCACCGAGCGCGACGGCGACGTCGAGACGCTCTACGCCGCCGCGGGTCTGCTGTGGACACACGGCGTTTCGATCGAGCCCGCCACCTTCGGTGCGCCCGGCCACCGCGTCCCCCTGCCCGGCTACCCCTACGCCCGCAAGCGGTACTGGGTCGACCCCGATCCGGCCGGGACGGTCGCCGAGCCCGAGCGGCCGAGCGGGCCGCTGCCCCTCGACGAGTGGTTCGCCGTGCCGTCCTGGCGCCAGGACGGGCCGCAACTGCGGCGCGAGCCGTTCGCCTCGTGCCTCGCGTTCGTCGACGACGACGTCCTGCCCGGCCTCCTGCGGGACGCCGGTGCCCGGGTCACGGAGGTCCGTCCGGGCGACCGGTTCGCCGCCGCCGAGAACGGCTTCACCGTCCGGCCGGGTGTGCGCGAGGACTACGACGCCCTGGTGGCCGCCCTCGGCGAGCGCCCGGAGCGCGTGGTCCACGCGTGGGCGCTCGGCGGGACCGAGACCGGCATGGCCGCCCAGGACCGCGGGTTCTTCAGCGTCCTCAACCTGGTCCAGGCCTGGGGCGAGCCGGTGCGGATCGACGTGCTGAGCACGGGCACCGCGGACGTCACCGGCGCCGACCTGACCCGGCCGGAGCATGTGACCCTCGCGGGCATCGCGCGGGTCGTCCCCCTCGAAGTCCCGGGCACGGTCGTGCGCCGGATCGACGTCGAGAGCGTGTCCGGCGAGGTCGTGGCCGAGCTGTTCGGACCGGCCGGCGCGCCCGAGGTCGCGCTGCGCCGCGGCCGCCGCTGGGTCCTGGAACACACGCAGCTCACGGTGCCCGAAGCGGCGGCGCCGGTGCTGCGCGAAGGCGGCCGGTATCTGATCACGGGCGGGACCGGCGGGATCGGCATCACCCTCGCCGAGGACTTCGCGCTGCGGGTGCGGGCCAAGCTCGTCCTGCTCACCCGATCCGGCCTGCCGCCCCGCGGAGAATGGGATGCGTACGCCGGCGACGACCGGACCGGCCGCGCGATCCGCGCGATCCGGCGGATGGAAGCGGCCGGGGCGGTCGTGCACGTCCTCGCCGCCGACGTCACCGACCCGGCGCGCCTGCGGGAGGTCCGCGAACTGGCCGAGCGCGAGTTCGGCGGGCTCGACGGCATCGTGCACGCGGCCGGGCTGCCCGGCGGCGGCGTCGCCGAGGTCAAGGAACGGGCGGCCGCGGAAGCGGTGCTCGCGCCGAAGATCGGCGGCACCCTCGCCCTGGCCGAGGCGTTCGCCGACCTGCCGATGGACTTCGTCGCGCTCTGCTCGTCGGTCACCGCGGTCTCCGGCGACTTCGGGCAGGTCGACTACTGCGCGGCCAACAACTTCCTCGACGCCTACGCCCGCGGCGACCACGGCTGGCGGGCCCGCGTGGTCTCGCACAACTGGGGTGGCTGGGACGAGGTCGGCATGGCCGCCGAAGTGGCCGCGCCGACGACGATCCGCTCGACGCGCACGAAGGCGGACGGCCCGGTCGCGCACCCGGTGCTGACCACGCGCACGGGCGACGCCTGCCACGGGCTGGTCTCGGCGGCGGGGCACTGGCTGCTCGACGAGCACCGGATCGCCGGCGTCCCGGTGGTCCCGGGCACCGGCCACCTGGAGACCGTGCGGGCTGCGGTCGAGGCGGCCCTGCCGAAGCCCGGGGACGGTCACGTCGTCGAGCTGCGGGACGTCGCGTTCCTGGAGCCGTTCTCGGTGCCCGAAGGCACGGTGGCCGAATACCGGGTCGGCTTCGACGGCGACGGGTTCACCGTGACCAGCCGGGCGGCCGGGGTGACGAAGGTGCACGTCCGCGGCTCCGCGGGCTGGGTCCCGGCGCCCTCGGCGTCCACTGTGGACCTCGACGCGGTGCGCACCCGGACCCGGGTGCTCGACGACGGCAACGCCTTCGGCACCGGCCGGACCAGCATGGTCACCTTCGGCCCGCGGTGGGCCGCGCTGCGCACCCACCACGTCGGCGAGCACGAGGAGCTGGCCTCGCTCGTCGCGCCGGTCTTCGACACCGGCTGGGTGCTGCACCCGGCCCTGCTCGACGTCGCGACGGCGTTCGGCCGCGGCCGGGGGAGCGGCACGTACCTGCCGATGAGCTACGGCCGGGTGGTCGTGCACGACGCGCTCCCGGCGAGCTTCCACAGCCACCTGCGCTACCGCGACGGCGGTGGCGACCAGGTGATCGCCGCGGACCTGACGCTGTGCGGCGACGACGGCCGCGTGCTGGTCGAGATCGAGGACTTCGTCCTGCGCCAGGTCGACGAAGACGCGGTCGGCGGCGGGCTCGCGGCCCCGGCCCGCGGGTCCACTGTGGACGACTCGGCCGGGATCCGGCCGGTCGACGGCGCCGAGGCGTTCCTGCGGGCGCTGACTCCCGGCCTCGGCGGCCAGGTCGTGATCAGCACCCGCCCGGTGCGCGACCTGTTCGCCCGCCGGGTGACCGCCGAACTGCTCGAAGAGCCCGAAGAGGTCGCCGAGGCCGCCCGGCCGCAGACCCAGGACGACTACGTCGCCCCGCGCACCGACCTCGAAGCGGAGATCGCCCGCCAGTGGGCCGAGGTGCTCGGGGTCGAGCGCATCGGCGTCCACGACGACTTCTTCGCCCTCGGCGGCAACTCGCTCGTCGCCATCCAGCTCATCGCCCAGGTCCGCAAGACCACGGGCGCCCGGCTGGCGATGAAGACGCTGTTCGAATCCTCCACGGTGGCCACGCTGGTCGAGCGGATCGAGGAGCTGCGGAGCGACACCGCGCCCGCCGCCGAACCCGTCCCGGCCACCACCATCCCCAAGCTCGAGCGCTGAAGCAGGAGACATGACCGACACGAAGGAATGGACGTTCCCGGCCTCGTTCGGGCAGGAGCGGATCTGGCTGTCCAACCAGCTCGACCCCGCGTCCCCGGTGTACAACCTGCCCTGCCAGGTGCGGCAGGACCTGCCGCTCACGGTGGGCCAGTGGCGGGCCGCGCTCGGCGTGGTCGTCGGGCGGCACGAGGCCCTGCGCACCGCGTTCCGGATGGACGGCGGCGAGCTCGTCCAGGTGGTGCACGCCGAGGTGCCGATCGAGCCGGAGGTGCACGACCTGCGTGACCTCCCCCCAGCCGAGCGGGAGGCGAAGGCGGCCGAGCTCGCCGAGGTGATCGCCCGCCGCCCGATCCCCCTGGAGACCGCGCCGCCGTGGCGGGCCCAGCTGTGCCGGCTCGCCGACACGGCCTGGCTGCTCACCTTCGTCGTGCACCACACGGTGTTCGACGCCGGCTCGGTGGTGGTGCTGGCCGGCGAGCTGAACGAAGCGTGCAACGCGGCCGCCGAGGGGCGGCTGCCGCGGCTGCCCGAGCTCGCCATCCAGTACGCGGACTACTCGGCGTGGCAGCGCGGCCAGCTCCCGCTCGTGCGTGCCCAGCTGGACTACTGGCGCGAACGGCTGGCCGGGCTCCCGCCGGTGCACAGCCTGCCCACCGACCGGCCGCGGCCCGCGGAATTCGGGTTCGACGGCGACCAGGTCGACTTCGCCCTGCCCGACGGGCTGCTCGACCGGGTCGGCGAAGTCGGCCGCGGGCTGTCGGCGTCGCCGTTCATGGTGCTGCTGGCCGGGTACACCGCGCTGCTTTCGCGGCTGTCCGGTTCGGCCGACGTCGTCGTCGGCGTCCCGGTCGCCGGGCGCGAACTGCCGGAGCTGGCGCCGCTGATCGGCATGTTCGTCAACCAGCTGGCGATCCGCGTCGACTGCGGGGGCGAGCTGTCGTTCGCCCAGCTGGTGGGCCGGGTCCGCACCGCGGTGCTGGACGCGATCGAGCACGGCCGCGTGCCGTTCCAGCTGGTCGCCGACGAGGTGCGGCCCGACCGCGACCCGGCCGTGCAGGCGCTCTACCAGCTCGGCTTCAACTTCATCCCCGACTCGGGCATCGAGCCGGTCCGCTACGCCACGGCCAAGGACGACGTCGCGATCGACCTGACCGCGACCGGCGGCCGGCTGCTCTACCGCACGGACCTGTTCGACCGGGCCACCGCCGAGGCCATGGCCGAGCGGTTCCTGCGGCTGCTGGCCGCCGCGGTCGAGGACCCCGCGGCAGCGATCGCGGACCTGCCGCTGCTGTCGGACGCCGAGCGGGCCCAGGTCGAGGAGTGGAGCGGCTCCTCCACTGTGGACTCACCGTTGTTCGTGGCGCGCTTCGAAGCGCAGGTGCGGGAGACGCCCGAGGCCGTCGCACTCGACCTCGGTGGTGTCCGGCTGTCCTACGCCGAGCTGAACGCGCGGGCCAACCGGGTCGCGCACCGCCTCGGTGCCGGTGGGGTGGTCGGCGTGTGCGCGCCCCGCTCGGCCGAGCTGATCGCCGGCATTCTCGGCGCATTGAAGAGCGGCGCCGCCTACGTGCCGCTCGACCCCGCGAGCCCGGCCCCGCGGCAGGCGCTGATCCTGGCCGACGCCGGGGCGCGGGTCGTGCTCACCGCCGGAGATGTCACGCTCGACGGGGAGACCCTCGCGCTCGACGATCCGGCGGTGTGGGCCGGCGCGTCCGCGGAGAACCCCGAGCCCGCCGCGGGGCCCGGCGACGTCGCGTACGTGATCTACACGTCCGGCTCGACCGGACGGCCGAAGGGCGTGCAGGTCGGGCACCGCGCCCTCGCCACCTACCTGGGCTGGGCGCGCGAGGCCTACCCGAGCCTGGCGGGCCGCGCGCTGCTGCACACCTCGGTGTCGTTCGACCTGACGGTGACCACGCTGCTGGGGCCGCTGACGGCCGGCGGGTCCGTCGTGGACACCGGCCGCCCCGATTTCGTCAAGGCCACCCCGACGCACCTCGCCGTGCTGCCGGAGGAGTCCTACCCCACCGGCGATCTGGTGCTCGGCGGTGAGGCGCTGATGGGCGAGGCGGTCCGGCCGTTCTCCGGCATCGCGGTCACCAACGAGTACGGCCCGACCGAGGCGACCGTCGGCTGCGTGCTCCACCGGCTCGACGGCCCCCTCTCCGGGCCGGTCCCGATCGGCCGCCCGGCGCCCGGCACCCGGGTCTTCGTCCTCGACGACCGGCTCCGGCCGGTGCCGCCGGGGGTCGCGGGCCGGCTCTTCCTGGCCGGGCCGCAGCTGGCCCACGGCTACCTCGGGCTGCCCGAGCTGACCGCCGAACGGTTCCCCGACGGCCCGGCCGGCCGGATGTACGCCACCGGCGACCTCGCGCGCTGGCGCCGCGACGGCACCCTCGAGTACCTCGGCCGGACCGACGACCAGGTCAAGCTGCGCGGCTACCGGATCGAACCCGGCGAAGTCGAAGCCGCGCTGCGGGAGCTGCCCGAGGTGCGCGACGCCGCGGTGGCCGTCCGCGAAGGCACGTTGGTCGGCTACGTCGTCGGAAACGCCGACGGCGCCGCCGAAGCGTTGCGGCAGACCCTGCCGGAGTACCTGGTGCCGACCGTGTTCGTGTCGCTCGACGCCCTGCCGGTGGCGGCGAGCGGGAAGCTCGACCGGGCCGCGCTGCCCGATCCGCGGCTCGGCGGCGAGACGGAGTACGTGGCGCCGGCCACCGCGGCCGAAGAGCTGGTCGCCGAGGTGCTCGGCGAGCTGCTCGGCGTGGAGAAGCTGGGCGTCCACGACGACTTCTTCGCCCACGGCGGCAACTCGCTGCTGGCGATCCGCGCGATGGCCCGGATCCGCAAGCAGGTCGGGGTCGACCTCCCGGTCCGCGGCCTGTTCTCGTTCACCACGGTGGCCGGGCTCGCCGCCGAGGTCGAGCGGCGGCTGGCCGAGGACCTCGACCAGCTCAGCGACGAAGAGGTCCGGCGGCAGCTGGCCGAAGGTGAGCAGGCGTGACGACGATCGACGAAACCAGCAGCGCGGCCGCGCGCCGGGCCCTGCTGGAACGGCGGCTGCGGCGGCGCGCCGAGCCGGCCGCGACCATCACCCGGCGGCCGGACGGCGACCCCGTCCCGCTGTCGTACCAGCAGGAACGCGTCTGGTTCATGGAGCAGTTCGCGCCGGGGACGACGTCGTACAACATCCCCGTGCCGATCCGGCTCACCGGCCGCCTCGACGCCGGGGTGCTGCAGGGGGCGCTGGACGCCCTGCCGGCGCGGCACGAGGCCCTGCGGATGCGGTTCCCGGCGGGGGACGACGGGCAGCCGTCCGTCCGCTTCGAACCGGTCGTCACCGTGCCGTTGTCCACTGTGGAGGTCGCGGACGAAGACGCGGCGCGGGCGGCGGTCGCCGCGGCCGCGGCCGAGCCGTTCGACCTGGCCGAAGGCCCGCTGCTGCGCGCGACGCTGGTCAGGGTGCGCGAGGAGCTGCACGTCCTCGCCGTCTGCACGCACCACATCGTCGGGGACGGCTGGTCGGTCGACCTGCTGCTGCGCGACCTCGCGGCGCACTACCACGGCACGGCGGCCACGCTGCCGGAGCTGTCGATCGGCTACGGCGACTTCGCGCACTGGCAGCGCCGGACCCTGACCGGCGCCGAGCTGGACCGGCAGCTGGACCACTGGCAGGAGACGCTCCAGGGCGTCGAGCCCCTGGAGCTGCCCACGGACCGGCCGCGTCCGGCGACGCAGACGTTCGACGGGGCGATCCACGAGTTCTTCGTCGAGCGGGACCTCGCCCGGGCGCTCGGCGACCTGAGCCGCGCGCACGGTGTCACGCTGTTCATGACGCTCCTCGCCGCCTACCAGGTGCTTTTGGCCCGGTACTCCGGGCAGGAGGACTTCGCGGTCGGGTCGTCGTCGGCCGGGCGCGGGCTGCCCGAGCTGGAGGGCGTCGTCGGCATGTTCGTCAACATGCTGCCGCTGCGGGCCCAGCTGGCCGGCGACCCGAGCTTCACCGAGCTGCTGGAGCGGACCCGGCGGCACGTGCTCGACGCGTTCGACCACGCCGACGTCCCGTTCGAGCGGCTGGTCAACACCCTCGGCGTGCCGCGGGACGTGAGCCGCTCGCCGGTGTTCCAGGCGATGTTCGCCCTGCAGAACTACGAGATGGGCCGGATGGGCGCGGCCGGGGAGTCCGAAGTGGACTTCCGCTGGCTGCCGATGGACCTGCCCTCGACCCGGTTCGACTTCGAGTTCCACGCCATCGAGGTCGACTCCGGCCTGATCGGCAAGTTCGTGCACAACACCGCGCTGTTCGGCGCGGAGACCGTCGCCGCTATGGCCGGGCGCCTGGTCGCCCTGCTGCGCTCGGTCGTCGACGGGCCGGCGCGGCCGGTGTCCGAACTGGACATCCTGGGGGACCAGCGCGACCTGGTCCTGAACCGCTGGAACGCCACGGACGGGGACATCCCGCCGGGCACTCTCCACCAGCTCGTCGAGGCCCAGGTCGCCCGCACGCCGGCCGCACCCGCGTTGACGTTCCGCGGCTCGTCGTTGAGCTACCGGGAACTGGACGAGCGCGCCAACCGGCTCGCCCACCGCCTCCGTGAGCTGGGTGTCCGGCCGGGCACGCTCGTCGGGGTCTTCGCGCACCGGTCGTTCGAACTCGTCGTCGCACTGCTCGGGGTGCTCAAGGCCGGCGGCGCCTACGTGCCGCTCGACCCCGACTACCCCGCGGACCGGCTCGCGTTCATGCTCGAGGACGCGGCCGCACCGGTGGTCCTGACCCAGGCCGCGCTCCGGGACACGCTCCCGCCGTGCGCCGCCACCGTCGTCGTCCTCGACGACCTGACCGGCCCGGCCACCCCTCCGGAGCCGCTGGCGAGCGCCGACGACCCCGCCTACGTCATCTACACCTCCGGGTCCACCGGGCGGCCGAAGGGCGTGCCGAACGGGCACCGCGGGATCGTCAACCGGCTCGACTGGATGCAGCGCGCGTACGGCCTCGACGGGTCGGACTCCGTGCTGCAGAAGACCCCGGCGAGTTTCGACGTCTCGGTGTGGGAGTTCTTCTGGCCGCTCATCACCGGCGCCCGGCTGGTGCTGGCCGAGCCCGGCGGGCACAAGGACGCGGCCTACCTGCGTGAGCTGCTGGTCTCCGAACGCATCACGACCGCGCACTTCGTGCCGTCGATGCTCACGCTGTTCCTGGCCGAACCGGGGGTCGAGCCGATCCCGGCGCTGCGGCGGGTCGTCTGCAGTGGCGAGGAGCTGCCACTGGACACCGCCCGCGACTTCGTCCGGCGGCTGCCGCACTGCGAACTCCACAACCTCTACGGCCCGACCGAGGCCGCGATCGACGTCACGGCGTGGCACTGCACGCCGGAAGCGCTGGCCGGAGTCGCGTCCGTGCCGATCGGGGCGCCGATCCGGAACACCCGGATCTACATCCTCGACCAGCGGGGCAATCCGTGCCCGGTCGGCGTCCCCGGTGAGCTGCACATCGCCGGTGTCGGCCTGGCGCTCGGCTACCACAACCGGCCGGAGCTGACGGCCGAGCGGTTCGTGCCCGACCCGTTCCACGACGGGCGGATGTACCGCACCGGCGACCTCGCGCACTGGCGCGCCGACGGCACGATCGCGTTCCTCGGCCGCCTCGACCACCAGGTCAAGCTGCGCGGCCTGCGCATCGAGCTGGGCGAGATCGAGGCCCGCCTCCGTGAGCAGCCCGGGGTGGACGACGCCGTCGTGCTCGTCCGCGAGGACACGCCGGGAGACAAGCGCCTGGTCGGGTACGTCGTCGGTGACGCCGACCCGGGCACGCTGCGGACGGCGTTGAAGCAGGCGCTGCCCGACTACATGGTGCCGCCGTCGTTCGTCACGCTCGACGCACTGCCCCTGACGCCGAACGGGAAGCTCGACCGCAAGGCGCTGCCCGCCCCGGTCGCCGCCCGCGACGCGAGCACCCGGCTCGTCGAACCCTCGACGCCGCTGGAAGTGCTGCTCGCGGACATCTGGCGGGACGTCCTCAAGGTGGCGGAACTGGGCGTCGACGACGACTTCTTCGACCTCGGCGGCCACTCCATGCTCGCCACCCAGGTGGTCGCGCGAATCGCGAAGGCCGGGCACCAGGCGGGGGTCATGGACCTGTTCCAGCACCGGACGATCCGCGACCTGGCGTCCTTCCTGGAGGGGGACCGCGAGGAGCCGGGGCACCTGCTGTACGAGCTGACCAAGCCGGTCGCGAAGCCGACGCTGACCTACGTCTGCTTCCCGTACGGCGGCGGCAGCGCGATCGTCTACCAGCCCCTCGCCGACGCGCTGCCCGGCGGGTACGCGCTGTTCTCCGTGGCGATCCCCGGCCACGACGTCGGCCTGACCGAAGAGGCCGTCCCGTTCGACGAGCTGGTCGAGCGGCTCGCGGACGAGGTCCTGGACCGGATCGACGGCCCGCTGGCCATCTACGGCCACTGCGGCGTCGGCAACGCCCTCGCCGTCGGCGTCGCGCGCCGGCTCGAAGAACGCGGCCGCGAGCTGGCGGTCGTGCACATCGGCGCGATCTTCCCGTTCGCGCGGATCAAGGGGGCCGTCGGCACCCTGCGCACGAAGCTGGAGAAGCTGCGCAGCAACCGGTACTACGCGAACTGGCTCAAGGGCATGGGCGTCGACACCGACGACCTCGACCCGGCGCAGGCCGACCGGATCATCGGCAACATGCGGGCCGACAGCCGCGCCGCCGAGGAGTACTTCAGCGGCCTGCTCGACGCCCGCGTCGCCAAGCTGCGCGCGCCGATCATCTCGGTCGTCGGCTCGGAGGACCCGGTCACCGACTACTACGCCGAGCGCTACCGCGAATGGGAGTTCCTCACCGACCGCACCGCGCTGGTCGTGCTGGACCAGGCGGGCCACTTCTTCCTCCGCTACCGGGCGGAGGAGCTGGCCGAAATCCTCACCCGGGTGCACCCCGCGCTCGACGACCCGGGCGACCTGCACGTCTCGACCCGCGGCGAGGACGCGGGCTGGGCGGTCCACGACACCCACCGGGCCGTCGTGGACGAGAAGCCCGCGATCAAGCCGAGCATGGCCCGGTTCGTCACCGTCACCGTCGGCCAGCTGGTCTCCTCGACCGGCTCGGCGCTGACGTCGTTCGCCGTGCCGATCTGGCTCTACACGAAGACCGGCTCGGTCACCGACCTCGGCCTGCTCTGGGCCCTGGCCCTGCTGTGCGGGGTGCTGATCCTGCCGGTGGCGGGCGCGCTGGTCGACCGCGGCGACCGCCGGAAGATCATGATCGCGGCCAGTGCCGTCGCGGGGCTGATCCAGCTCGCGCTGGCGGTGCTGCTGACCGCGGGCCACCTCCAGCTGTGGTTCATCTACGTGCTGATCCCGCTCGGCTCGGTCGCGGGGTCGCTGCAGCGGATCGCCTACCAGTCGTCGGTCGCGCAGCTCGTGCCGAAGCAGTACCTCGGCCACGCGATGGGCCTGGCGCAGCTGTCCAACGGCTTCGCGCAGCTGCTGATGCCGGTGATCGCGGCCGGGCTGCTGGCCGCGATCCAGCTGTCCGGGATCCTGGTCCTCGACATGGTGAGCTACGCGTTCGCCATCGTCAGCCTGCTGTTCGTCCGGTTCCCCGACCTGCTGGGCTGGCGCCCGCGCGAACCGCTGCTGACGGCGATCGCGGGCGGGCTGAAGTACTCCTGGAACCACCGCGGCTTCCGCACCATGCTGCTGTACTTCGCGCTGGCCAACGTCTTCCTCGCGCCGGCGCTGGTGCTCGTCTCCCCGCTGGTGCTGTCGTTCGGCACGGTCACCGACGTCGCCCGGGTCGCGCTGGCCGAGGCGGTCGGCGCCGTGGCCGGCGGCATCGGCATGGCCCTGTGGGGCGGCCCGCGCCACCGGCGGATGGTCGGCGTCCTGGTCGGCAACGTCGGCATCGCGCTCGGCAGCCTGGTGATGGGGCTGCGGCCGTCGCTGGTGGTCGTCGCCGCCGGGGTGTTCCTGCTGGCCGCCGCGATGGCGGTGTCCCAGGGCATCTACGCGACGCTGGTGCAGGTCAAGGTGCCGCAGCGGTTCCACGGCCGGGTGTTCGCGATCAACCAGACGATCACCTGGTCCACGCTGCCGATCGGGTTCGCCGTGCTGGCGCCCCTGGCCGTCGGCTGGTTCTCGCCGCTGCTGGCCCCCGGCGGTGCGCTGGCCGGATCGGCCGGCTCCGTGCTGGGCACCGGGGAAGGCCGCGGGGTCGGGCTCGCCTACGTCGTCTACGCGCTGGTCCTGCTGCTGGTCAACGCCGGCGGGTTCGCCGTGCGGCTGCTGCGGCGCTTCGACACCGAGGTGCCCGACTCGCTGCCGGACGACCTGGTCGGCGCGCAGGAACGGGAGCGCAAGCTCGCCGGGAAGGAGGCCGCGTGAGCGTCGTGGTGCTGATCAGGGAAGCCCGCGGGCACTGGGTCGGCGAGGTCGCCGCCGCCGTGCACGCGGCCGGCCACCGCGCGGTGCTGCTCGCACCGCCGGTGGACGCGGCCGAGCGCGCGTCGCTCGCCGCGGTGGTGGACGACGTGGTGGCGGTCGGCGACCTCTTCGACGCCGAAGCCGTCGCCGCGAAGATCCGCTCGGAGTTCGGCTCGCCCGCCGCCGTGCTGACCGGTTCCGACGGGGCCATCGCGAGCACCGCCCGCGTCGCCGAGCTGCTCGGCGTCGCCCGCTGCCCGGCCTCGGTGTTCGCCCTGTGTGCGAACAAGTCCGCCGTCCGGGAGGCCCTGGCCGCGGCCGGGCTGCCGGGTCCCGGGTTCGCGCTGATCTCGTCGGCTTCGGAGGCGGCCGAGGTGGCGGCGCGGGTCGGGCTGCCGGCGATCGTCAAGCCGGTCAACGGCGCCGGGAGCAACCTCGTCCGCACGGTGTCCACCGTGGAGGAGCTGGCGGCGGCGTACGAGCTGCTGGCTTCGCGGCTGCCCGAGTCCGCGGACCCGCGCTACCACCGGCCGCTGGGCACCCTGGACCCGGCGTCGACGTTCCTCGTCGAAGGGTTCCTGAACGGCCCGGAGTACGCGGTGGACGTGCTCGTCCGCGATGGCGTCGCCGAACCGGTGGAGATCCTCGACAAGCCGCTGATCGACGAGCGCAAGTTCGAGCTGGCCCTGTCCTGCCCGCCGGCCGGGCTCACCGGGGAGCGGGCCGAACTGGTGACTTCCGCGGCTTCGGCGGCGGTTCTCGCGCTGGGACTGGACAACACGGTCGCGCACGTCGAGGTGATCGACGACGCCGAGCGGGGGCCGACGATCGTCGAGGTCAACGCGGGCCGCCCGGCGGGGTCGATCATGCCGCTGCTGGCCAAGCTGCGCACCGGCATCGACGTCTTCGCCGAGCTGACGGCGCTGGCGCTCGGCGCACCGCCGCCCGCGCGGGAACCGGCGAAGCTGCCGATCCCGCTGGGCATGCTGATCCTGTACGCCTCGGGCTCGGGCACCCTGACCGGGATCGGCGGGCTCGACGAGGTCGCCGCGCTGCCGGAGGTCGTCGACGTCGTCACCACGGTCTCGCCCGGCCAGGTGCTCACCGACGAGCAGGAGACCTACGCGGTGAACCTCGTCGTCGCGGGGTTCGCCGACCACGAAGACCTCGCCGCGCTGCACGCGGAGGCGAGCAAACTGATCCGGCTGGAGGTCTCGTGAAGACCGCGTTCGTCGTCCGCGAGACGCGCGGGCACTGGATCCACGACGTCGTCGCGGCGGTCCGCCGGGAAGGGTTCCGGGTCGAGCTCGTCACCGAACCCCTCGACGAGGCCGAGCTCCCGGCGGAGCTGGACGGGTGCGTCGTCGTCCCCGATGTCCGGGACGCGGCGGCCGTCGCCGAAGCCCTGCGGGACCGGGAGCCCGCCGCGGTGCTCACCGCCGCCGAGGGCATCATCGCGAGCACCGCCCGGGTTGCCGAGCTCCTCGGCGTCGCCCGCTGCCCAGCCGACGTGTTCACGGTGACGCACAACAAGTTCGCCGTCCGGCAGGTGCTCGCCGGGGTGGGGCTGCCGGGGCCGCGGTGCGCGTTGTTCGCCGACCCCGCCGACGCCGCGAAGATCGCCGAGGAGGTCGGCCTCCCGGCGATCGTCAAGCCCGTCAACGGCGCGGCGAGCACACTGGTGCGCACGGTGTCCACAGTGGAGGAACTAACGGCGGCCTACGAGCTGCTCGCCACCCGGCTCCCGGAGAACGCGGACGCGCGCTACCACCGCGTGCTGCCGGGGGCGATCGACCCGCTGCGGGTGTTCCTGGTCGAGGGCTTCCTCGACGGCCCGGAGTACGCGGTGGACGTGCTCGTCCGCGACGGCGTCGCCGAGCCCGTCACCGTGGTCGGCAAGCCGCTGATCGACGAGCGGAAGTTCGAGCTGGCCATGGTCTGCCCGCCGTTCGGGCTGGCTCCCGAGCGGGCGGCGGCCATCAGGAAGGCGGCCGCCGACGCCGTGCTGGCCCTGGGGCTCGACCAGACGTCCGCCCACGTCGAGGTGATCGACGACGCCGAGCTCGGACCGGTGGTCGTCGAGGTCAACGCCGGGCGCCCCGCCGGGGGAGCGCAGCCCGCGCTGCTGAAGCTCGCCACCGGCATCGACGTCACCGCCGAAGCCGTCTCGCTCGCCCTCGGCACCCCGCCGCCCGCGCGGGGCACCGGCCTGCCCGTGCCGGTCGGCTACCTGGTCGTCTACGCCGACGGCACCGGGCGGCTGGTGCGCGTCACCGGCACCGAGGAAGTCGCCGCGCTGCCCGAAGTCCTCGAAGTCGTCACCATCGTCTCGCCCGGCCAGGTGCTCACCGACAACCAGGAGATCTACGCGGTCAACGTCCTCGTCGCCGGGTTCGCCGACGCCGACAACCTGGCCGCGCTGCACGCCGAGGCCGCCAAGCTTGTCCGATTCGAACTGGAGGAGTCATGACCGCCGATCTCGCGGCGCCGCTGGGGCAGCTCGAAGGCAACGAGCACACTCGCATCGCCCTCTACCCGGCCACCGACCTCGCCTGGGTGGAAGCGCACCTGCCGCAGCTCCGGCAGCACCTGCGCGACCACGGCGCCATCCTGCTGCGCGGGCTGCCGGTCGACCTCGACCTGTTCAACCGGGTCACCGAGACGATCGGCGGGGCGCTGCTCACCTACACCGAGCGCTCGACCCCGCGCTCGGCCGTGGCGGGCAACATCTACACCTCGACGGAGTACCCGCCCGCCGAGTCGATCCCGATGCACAACGAGAACTCCTACTCGGCGAGCTGGCCGGCGCGGCTGTTCTTCCTGTGCGACACGGCCGCGGAAACCGGGGGAGCCACGCCGATCGCGGACAGCCGGGCGATGTACCGGCTGCTGCCGGAAGACCTCCGGGAGCGGTTCGCCGGCGGCGTCACGTACGCGCGCGCGTTCCGCGAGGGGCTCGGGCTGACGTGGCAGGAGGCGTTCCAGACCGAGGACCGCGCGGTCGTCGAGGACTACTGCGCGCGCAACGGACAGACGCACCAGTGGACCGAGGACGGCCTGCGCACGCGGCACGTCCGGCCGTCCTTCGTGGAGGAACCGCACACCGGGGACACCGTCTGGTTCAACCAGGCCAACCTGTTCCACGTTTCGAGCCTCGGCGAAGAGGTGAGCGAGGCGCTGCTGGAGCTGTACCCGGAGGAGGATCTGCCACGCAACGCCTACTTCGCCGACGGCAGCCCGATCCCGGCCGCCGACCTCGAGCAGATCCGCGAGGTCTACGACGAGGTGAGCTACGCCTTCCCGTGGCAGGCCGGCGACATCATGGTGATCAACAACATGCTGATGGCGCACGGCCGCGAGCCGTTCACCGGGAAGCGGCGCATCCTCGTCGCGATGACCGGATGACCGCGCCGGTGATGGTGCTGCTCGCGCACCCCCGGCCCGGCAGCTTCAACCACGCGCTCGCCGAGCGCGTCGTCGGCACGCTGACGGGGGCCGGGGTGCCGGTGCGGTTCCACGACCTCTACGCCGAGGGCTTCGACCCGGTGCTCACGGCGGAAGAGGCGTACACCAGCGGGACCCGGGCGGAGGAGTTCCTGGCCGCCGAACCGGACCCGCTGGTGCGGCGGCACCGCGAGGAGCTGCGGGACGCGGGCGGGCTCGTCGCGATCCACCCCAACTGGTGGGGCAAGCCGCCGGCGATCCTCAGCGGCTGGCTCGACCGGATCCTCGTCCCCGGGGTGGCGTACCGCCTCGGCGACGCCGGCGGCGCGCCGGAGTCGCTGCTCGCCTTGCGGCGGCTGCTCGTGGTGAACACGTCCGACACCACCGAGGAGCGCGAGCGGACGCTCTTCGGCGACCCGCTCGACGCCATCTGGCGGCGCTGCCTGGCGCCCTACCTCGGGGAACCGGAGGTGCGCCGGCTGGTGCTGCGGGTGGTGGCCGGCGCCGGTTCGCCCGAGCGCGGCGCGTGGCTCGACGACGTCGAAGCGGAGGTGCGACGGCTCTTCGGGTGACCGGCTTGCCGGCGGTGACCGGCTTTCCGGTGGTCATTGACCGGTTCCGGCCACTTCCGGTGAAGTCCTTGAGCGGGTTTCCGGCCGCGTGCGATTCTCGGGGCGACCGTCACCGGACTCACCGAGGGGGCACCGTGAGCATGCTCGAGCGGATGGCCGAAGAACGCCGTCGCCGTCAGGGAACCACCCCGGAGGCCGCGGCCGGGCAGCAGTGGGGGACGTGCGTCAGCGTCCGGGAAGCCGGTGACCGGCGCCGCCGGATCGCCCGCGTGCTGCTGGCGAGCGGCATGGTGATCACCGCCTACCTGCCGCTGGGCGCCGTCGTGCCCGCGGTCGACTCGCCGGTGCTGGTCCAGACCAAGGCGATCGGTGACGGGCCCAAGGGCAACTCGGTCGTCGTGTCGGCGATCGGCGACCAGCCGCCGCACGGCGACATCGTCGCGTACTGACCGTGGTGCGCACCGTCTCCCTGGTCACCTTGGGCTGCGCGCGCAACGAGGTCGACTCCGACGAGCTGGCCGCGCGTCTCGGCGACTCGGGCTGGCGCGTCGCCGAGCCCGGTGCCGAGGCCGACGTCGTCGTGGTGAACACCTGCGGCTTCATCGAAGCGGCGAAGAAGGAGTCCATCGACGCGGTCCTCGCCGCCTCCGGCAAGGGCGCGAAGGTCGTCGCGGTCGGCTGCATGGCCGAGCGCTACGGCCGTGAACTCGCCGACGCGCTGCCGGAAGCCGACTCGGTGCTGTCGTTCGACGACTACCCGGAGATCGGCGACCGCATCGAAGACGTCCTGCACGGGAAGACCCACCCGGCGCACACCCCGCGCGACCGGCGGACGCTCCTGCCGATCACGCCGGTGCAGCGGCCCGCCGCGGTGGCCGCCCACGTGCCGGGGCACGGGCCGGCCAGCGGCCCGCGGGTGCTGCGGCACCGGCTCGGTGGCGGCCCGATCGCGCCGCTCAAGCTCGCGTCGGGCTGCGACCGGCGCTGCACGTTCTGCGCCATCCCGAGCTTCCGCGGCGCGTTCGTGTCGCGGCCGCCCGCCGAGATCCTCGCCGAAGCCGAGTGGCTGGCCGGCCACGGCGTGCGGGAACTGGTGCTGGTGAGCGAAAACTCGACGTCGTACGGGAAGGACCTCGGCGACCTGCAGGCGCTGGAGAAGCTGCTGCCGCGGCTCGCCGCCGTCGTCGACCGGGTCCGGGTGAGCTACCTGCAGCCGGCCGAGCTGCGCCCCAGCCTCGTCGAGGCGATCGCCGGGACACCCGGCGTCGCGCCGTACTTCGACCTTTCGTTCCAGCACGCCAGCGGCCCGGTGCTGCGCCGGATGCGCCGGTTCGGCGACCGCGAACGGTTCCTGCAGCTGCTCGACCGGGTCCGGACGCTCGCGCCGGAGGCCGGCGTGCGGTCCAACTTCATCGCGGGCTTCCCCGGCGAGACGGACGCGGACTTCGCCGAGCTGAAGCGGTTCCTGGAGCAGGCGCGCCTGGACGTCGCCGGCGTGTTCGGCTATTCGGACGAGGACGGCACGGAAGCCGCCGCCCTGCCGGACAAGGTGCCGGCCGCCCTGCGCGCCGAACGCGTCGAAGAGCTGTCGGTCCTCGCCGACGAGGTGGGTGCCCGGCGCGCCGGGGAACGGATCGGCTCCGTCGTCGAGGTGGTGGCCGGAACCGGCGGCCACGGCTGGGCGGCGCACCAGGCGCCGGAACTCGACGGCCACGTGACGTTCCCCGCCGGCGCCCCGGAACCGGGTGCGCTGGTCCGGGCCGAGGTCACCGGCGCGCGGGGCGTCGACCTCGAAGCGCGGCTGCTCCCGTAGCTTCAGCGGAAGCCGTCGAGGGCCAGCTTCGCCGCCTGCGCGATGAGCCGGTCGTCGTGGGAAGCGTCCTTGGTCTTCCGGTCGGACAGGACCACCAGCACGATCGGCGCGCGCCCCGGCGGCCAGACGACCGCGATGTCGTTGCGGGTCGCGTAGGCGCCGGTGCCGGTCTTGTCGGCGACGGCCCAGCCCGCGGGGGCGCCCGCCCGGATCAGCGCCGCGCCGGTGCGGTTGGCGCGCAGCATGTCCGTGAGGATGGTCCGCTTCTCGGGCGGCAGCGCGGAGCCGAGGGTGAACGCGCGGAGGTCGGTGGCCATCGCGCGCGGGGTGCTGGTGTCCCGGACGTCCCCTGGCGAGAGGTCGTTGAGGCCGGGTTCGATCCGGTCGACGTGGGTGGTCGTGTCCCCGATCCCGCGCAGGGCGGCGGCGAGCCCCGCCGGCCCGCCGAGCTCCCGGAACAGCAGGTTCGCGGCGGTGTTGTCGCTGTAGCGCAGGGCCGCGTCCATCGCGTCGCGCAGCGAAACGCCGGTGGCGACGTGCTTCTCGGTGACCGGCGAGTTCGCCTGCAGGTCCGCCCGCGTGTACGTCAGCACTTTGCCGAGGTCCGGGAGGCTCGTGCGCTGGAGCACCGCCGCGGCCGAGAACGCCTTGTGCGTCGAGGCGTAGCCGAAGCGCTCGTCGGCGCGGTGGGCGAATTCGCGGCCGGAGCCGGTGTCGACGGCGTACACGCCGAGGCGGGCGTCGAACTCGCGCTCGAGCGGCGCGAAGTCCGGCTGGGGGGCGGTGGCGGCCGACGACGTTGATGCCGGTGTCGGCGTCGGCGCGGGGGGCACCGGGGCTTCGGCGGCGCAGGCGGTGAGCGACACGAGGACCAGCGCGGCGAGCGCGGCCCGCCTGACGTGGGGGAACGACACGGTGCTTCCTTCCGGGACTTGATCGGCAACCGCAGTCTCGCGAAGTTCGCTCATGCTGTCGAAGACGGAAGTGAGCGGTTCGATGCCGAAATCGCATAGAGTGGGGTCGTGGACCTGGTCGGCGGCTGCAGGGCGTTCGTGAGCGTGAGTGAGACGGGGAGCTTCACGGCGGGCGCCGCGGTCGCGCGCATTCCGCAGCCGGTGGCCAGCCGGCGCATCGCCGCGCTCGAACGCCACTTCGGCGAGCGGCTCTTCGACCGCTCCACCCGCCGGGCGCGGCTCACCTCGTTCGGGCGTGACGTGCTGCCGTCGGCCCGCCGGCTCGTGCAACTCGCCGACGCGATGGAACACGACGCGAAGCGCGCGCGGCTGCGGCCGATGCGGGTCGCCGTGCCGGACACCTGCGGGGTGCGTGACCTGGCCGAACTCGCCGCGGAGGCCCGCGCCCTGGAGATCCACCTGGAGTTCCGCGCCGCGGCGCCGGGGGAGCGGGCCGAACTCGTCCGCGTCCAGGAGGTGCGGGCCGCGCTCACCGCCGTCCCGGCCGAGGAGGGGGTGTGGTCCGTGCCCCTGGGGCTGGCCGGGGTGACCCGGCCGCGGGGGCGGGTGGTCCACCTGGAGACGCTGCGCGCCGGCCGGTCCGCCGCCGGGCCCCGCCGCCACGTCTGGATCCAGCCGGAGGACGACGTCCCGCACGTCCGCGACCGCGTGCTGCGGGTCCGGGACGCCGTCGGGCTGCCACCCGCGCAGGTCGCCGTGGCCGGGTCGCTCACGTCGGCGGCCGCGGGCGTGTTCGGCTCGGCGGACCTGCTGCTGTGCTCGGCCGCGCAGGCCGGCGAGCTGGGGCTGCACTGGCGGCCGGTCGGCGAGCTGGATCTCGCGCGCGGCTTCGCCGTCGCCGCCGCGCTGGGCGAGGACGCCGACCGGCTGCGCACGGTGCTGCACGCGGCCGTCGGGCGCTGCCTCGGGGCCGGCCGATGACCGCGGAAGCGCTGGTCCGGGACCTGCGGGCGGAGCTGGACGAGGGCGGGCTGCGCGGGTCATTCCTGGTGCGCGACCTGGAGTCCGGTGTCGAGCTCGGGATCGACCCGGACCGCCCGTACCCGATCGCGTCCCTGGTGAAGGTGCCGCTCGCGGCGGCGACGCTGGAGCGCATCCGCCGTGGCGAACTCGACGGCGCGACGCAGATCGAGGTGACGCCCGGCGGCGTCACGACGCCCGGGCCGATCGGGCTGACGCGGTTCCGGCACCCGGCCCGGGTCGCCGTCGACGACCTGGTCTACCTGAGCACGTGCCTCAGTGACGGGGCGGCGGCCGACGTCCTGTTCGACCTGACGCCCCCGGCCGATGTCTCGCGGATGCTGGCGGAGTGGGGCTTGCGCGGCATCGCGGTGCGCCACCCGATGCGCGACCTCGTCGACACGCCGGCCGAGCGCTTCGGCGACGGCGAGGTCGACCTGGCCCATTCCCTCGCCATCGGCGCGGGCACGGCCGGGCAGGGGCACCGGCTCGCGCAGCTCGACGTCACGCGCGCGAACGCCGGCTCGGCGCGGGCGCTGCTCGACCTGCTGCAGGCACTGTGGACGCCGTCGAAGATCGATCCGTCGGTGGCGGCGGGGGTGCGGGGGCTGATGGCCCACAACGTGCTCCGCCACCGCCTGACCCCCGACTTCGCCTCCGACGCGGCCCGGTGGTCGTCGAAGACGGGGACGCTGCTGAACATGCGGCACGAAGCCGGCGTGGTCGAGCACGCGGACGGCGGCGTGTTCGGGGTGGTGGCGCTGACGGAATCGAGGGTCCCGGCGGTGCTCCAGCCCGAGGCGGACGTGCTCATGGCCCGGGTGGCCCGCGCCCTGCGCGACCACCTGCGCGCGGCGTGAGAAAACCGCTTGGGTGAGGGGATTTCCCGCCCTAGGCTCCGGCGGTGTCCTTCACCAGACCCGAACCGCCGTACTACGCGGTGATCGTGAGCAGCGCTTTGGACGAGCCCAACCTCGACGGCTACGCGGAGATGGACGCGCGAATGGCCACGCTGGGCCGAGCCCAGCCGGGCTACCTGGGCCGCGAGTCCCGAACGGACACCGACGGCCGCGAGCTGACGGTGCTGTACTACCGCGACGCGGAGTCGATCGAGGCGTGGAAGCAGCACCCGGAGCACCTCGAAGCCCAGCGGCGTGGGCGGGAGCAGTGGTACGCGGATTACCACATCGAGGTAGCCCGGGTGGAGCGCGCGTACGGCTTCAAGCGGCGGGAGTAGCAGCGGCGGCAGGGGTGCACCCGATGCGGGGAATGGGGTGCACCCCTTGCGCCCCAAGCCGATCTCGGCTGCGTCCGGCGCGCGGGCCATCGCTCGGTGCATTGGTCCGCGCCCCCATCGGGCTTCCCTTGCGCCACTGCGGGTTCGGTTGCGTCTGGCGGGCCGGGGGAGGCCCTCGGGGCGCGTGCCTTGCGCCCCGAGGGCCTCCTCGGCGGCGCCTGGCGTGCCGGAACTCGCCTCAGTGCATTCCCGTTCCCGCACAGCCCCGGCTACCTCCGGCGTCCCCTTCGCCTCAACCCGGCCCCAAAGCCGCCCTCAGGCCGGAGCCTTCACCGCGAAATCCACCTCCTCCGTCAGCACCGTCCCCGCAGTCCGGCCCGGGGCGGTCTGAAACTGCCAATACAGATTCGTGTGCGCCACCACCTGACCCGGCAACGGCGCCCCATACGCCGACAGATCCTCCGTCGTGTGCGCGTCGGCGACCAGAATCGCGTCGTACCCCCGCGTCAACGCGCCGTGCAGGGTGGAGCGGATGCACGCGTCCGTCTGGGCGCCCGCGACCACCAACCTCCCGACACCCCGCGCCGCCAGCACCGCTTCCAGGTCGGTGTCCTCGAACGAGTCGCCGTACGTCTTGTGCACCAGGGGTTCCGTCTCGTCGCGCACCAGTTCCGGTACGTACTCCCACGTCGAGGTGCCCCGCGGCAGCTCGTCGCTGGTGTGCTGGACCCACACCACCTCCACCCCGGCCGCGCGGGCCTTGTCCACCAGGGTCGCGATGTTGGCGATGACGGGGGCGCGGTCGTGGGCGGCCTGCATCACCCCGTTCTGCACGTCGATGACGAGGAGAGCGGTGGCGGGCCGGTCGGTCAGCGTGGTCATGGTGCCACCATAAACACCGGCACCGACAGTTTCCGGAAGTAGCATGGCCCGCCATGGACTACGGGATGCTGTTGCTCGGGGTGGTCGTGCTCGTCGCGGTCGTCGCACTGGGGTCTTCGGCCACGGACCGCAGGCTCACCCGCGTCGACCGCCGGCTCGCGCGGGTGGAACGGAAGCTGGACGCGATCGCCGACCGGCTCGGGGTCGCCGTCGACGATCCCGAGCTGGCCGAGGTCACCGCGCTGCTGCGCCAGGGCAAGAAGATCCAGGCGATCAAGGCCTACCGCGAAAGCACGGGCGCGGACCTGAAGGAGGCGCGCGACGCCGTGGAGCGGCTCGCCTAGGGTGCCCCGCCGATGTGCTTGGCGGACACCGCCTCCCAGACGGCGTCGAAGTTCTCGTACCGGTCGCTGCCGGGCAGGCCGCCGAGCGAGCCGAGCACGGAGTCGCCGCCGCCGGCCGCGGCCGCGCGGCGCAGGAGCTCGTCGCGGCCGCAGGGGTATTCGGCCTCGGCCAGGTGCCGTTCGAAGCTGGCTCGGTCCTGTTCAGACATGGTGGTCACGTACCCGGCGCGAGCGGCGCGGAAACACCGTCAGCCGACGACGATCGTGTGGTCCGAGCGCGGTCCCAGCGTCCCGATCACGGGGTGACCGGGCAGTTCCCCGGCCACCAGCAGCCCGCCGGACGTCTGCGCGTCGGCCAGCAGCAGCGCCTCGTCCTCGGTGATCCGGGACAGGTCGGCGTGCGGCCGCACCCAGTCGAGGTTGCGCCGGGTGCCGCCGCTGACGTACCCGTCGCGCAGGGCTTCGCGCGCGCCGTCGAGGTACGGCACGGCCGCCGCGTCGAGGTGGGCCGTGACGCCGCTGGCCCTGGCCAGCTTGTGCAGGTGGCCCAGCAAGCCGAAGCCCGTGACGTCGGTGGCGCAGACGGCCCCGGCGGCGAGCGCGGCGCGGGCGGCGGCGTCGTTCAACGTCGTCATCGCGTGGATGGCCTGCTCGAACCGCTCGCCGGTGGCCTTGTGCCGCGAGTTGAGCACGCCGATCCCGAGCGGCTTGGTGAGCGTCAGCGGGACGCCCGCGCGGCCGGCGTCGTTGCGCAGGAGCCGCGCGGGGTCGGCGATCCCGGTGACGGCCAGGCCGTACTTCGGCTCGGGGTCGTCGATGCTGTGCCCGCCGGCGAGGTGGCACCCCGCCTTCCCGCAGACGTCGAGGCCGCCGCGCAGCACCTCGGCGGCCAGCTCGAACGGCAGCGTCTCCCGCGGCCAGCCGAGCAGGTTGACGGCCACGACCGGCGTGCCACCCATGGCGTAGACGTCGGAGAGCGCGTTGGCCGCGGCGATGCGGCCCCAGTCGTAGGCGTCGTCGACCACGGGGGTGAAGAAGTCCGTCGTCGCGATGAGCGCGGTGCTCCCGGAGATCCGGACCGCGGCCGCGTCGTCCCCGGTGTCGAGGCCCACGAGCAGTTCGCCGGCCGGGTCGGCGGGCGCGGCGCCGGTCAGGCCGCGGACGGCCGCCTCCAGTTCGCCGGGCGGGATCTTGCACGCGCAGCCGCCGCCGTGCGCGTACTGCGTCAGCCGGTACTCCACCGGTTCATCGTGCCCGCCGGGCGCGGAGTTGGCAGGATGGCAGCCATGGCTCAGGGAGGCGTATCCGGCCTGGTGACCGGCACGGTCTTCAAAACCGGTGAGCGGCAGGTCCTGCCGCTGGCGGGTTCGATTCCCGTCCGCCTCCGCCATGCCTGACCCCCGCCGGGCGATCCCGCGCACCGACGCCCTCTTGGCCGAGCCCCGGATCGCCGGGTTCGCCGGGACCCTCGGCCGCGACCTGGTGAAATCCGTCGTCGTCGCAGCTCAAGAGGCGGCGCGGGCCGGGGAGATCGCCCCGGCCGACGTCGTCGGCACCGTCCTCGCGCGGCTCCCGGCGAGCGCGTCCTCGCTGCGGCCGGTGGTCAACGCGACCGGCGTCGTCGTGCACACCAACCTCGGCCGGGCCCCGCTTTCGGCGGCCGCGCTCGACGCCCTGGCGGCCGCCGGCGGGGCCACCGACGTCGAATTCGACCTCGCGACCGGTGACCGCGCCCGCCGCGGCCGCGGCGCCCTCGCCGCGCTGGCCGCGGCCGTGCCGGACGCCGGGGCCGTGCACGTCGTCAACAACAACGCCGCCGCCCTGCTGCTCTGCGCGCTCGCCATGGCCCCGGGCCGCGAGATCGTCGTCAGCCGGGGCGAGCTGGTCGAGATCGGTGACGGATTCCGCATCCCGGACCTCCTCGCGTCGACCGGCGCCCGGCTGCGCGAGGTCGGCACGACGAACCGGACGACCGCCGGTGACTACGCCGCCGCGCTCGGCCCGGACACCGGGTTCGTCCTCAAGGTGCACCCGTCGAACTACCGGGTCACCGGCTTCACCGCGGAGGCCACGCTCGGCGAGCTGGCCGGGCTCGGCGTGCCGGTCGTGGCCGACATCGGCTCCGGTCTGCTCGAACCGCACCCCCTCCTGCCGGACGAGCCGGACGCGGCGACCGCCTTGAAGGCGGGTGTCACGATCGTCACGGCCAGCGGCGACAAGCTGCTCGGCGGCCCGCAAGCCGGCCTGCTGCTCGGCGACGCGGACGTCGTCGAACGGCTGCGGCGCCACCCCGCCGCGCGGGCCCTGCGCGTCGACAAGCTCACCCTCGCCGCCCTCGAAGCGACCCTGCGCGGGCCGGAACCCCCGGTCCGCGCCGCCTTGGCCGCATCCGCCGAAAGCCTCCGAATCCGGGCCGAAGCCCTGGTCAGCACCCTGGACGGCGTCGACGCGCAGGTCGTGCCCTCGGTGGCGGCCGTCGGCGGCGGGGGCGCGCCCGGCGTCGAGCTGCCCAGCGCGGCGGTGAGCCTGCCCGCCCGGTACGCGGCCGCGCTGCGGACCGGCGACCCCGCGGTGGCCGGCCGGGTCGTCAAGGACCGGTGCCTGCTCGACCTGCGGACCGTGCGGCCGGAGGAAGACGCGAAGCTGCTGGAAGCCGTGCGCCGATGCGGGTGATCGTCACCGCCGGGCACGTCGACCACGGGAAGTCGACGCTGGTGCGGCGGCTGACCGGGATGGAGCCGGACCGGTGGGCAGAGGAGCGCCGCCGCGGGCTCACCATCGACCTCGGCTTCGCGTGGACCCGGATCGGCGGCGAGGACGTCGCCTTCGTCGACGTGCCGGGCCACGAACGGTTCGTGCCGAACATGCTGGCGGGGGCCGGGCCGGCGCCGGCGGTGCTGTTCGTCGTCGCCGCGGACGAAGGCTGGATGCCGCAGTCGGCCGAGCACCTCGCCGCGCTCGACGCGTTCGGCGCCCGGCGCGGCCTGCTCGTCGTGACCAAGGCGGACCGGGCCGATCCGGCGGCCGCGACGGCCGCGGCCCGGCGCGAGATCGCGGCGACGTCGCTGGGCGCCGTGCCGAGCGTCGCCGTCAGCGCGACCACGGGAGCGGGCCTCGACGGCGTGCGCGCCGCGATCGGCGAACTGACCCGCGGCCTGCCGACGCCCGATCCGGGCGCCGACGTCCGGCTGTGGATCGACCGCGCCTTCACCGTCTCGGGGGCGGGCACGGTCGTCACGGGCACCCTCGCGGCCGGGACGATCGCCGTGGGCGACGAACTGCTCCTCGGGACCGTGCGGGTGAAGGTCCGCGGCCTGCAGGCGCTCGGCGAACCCCGCGAGCGCGTCGAGGCCGTGGCGAGAGTGGCGGTGAACCTGCGCGGCACCGCGCGCGGCGACGTCCGGCGCGGCGACGTCCTGCTCACGCCCGGCCGGTGGCGCACCACGGCCGGGTTCGATGTCCGGCTGCGCGGCGCGGCCGCCGCCGACCTGCACCGGGACCTGGTGCTGCACCTGGGCACGGTGGCGGTCCCGGTGCGGGTCCGTCCACTCGGGACGGACACCGCGCGGCTCACCACGGCCACCGCGCTCCCGCTGCGCGTCGGGGACCGCGGGCTGGTGCGCGACCCCGGCGAGCACCGGATCGCCGCCGGGTTCGACGTCCTCGACGTCGACCCGCCGCCGCTGACCCGCCGGGGCGCGGCGCGGGCCCGGGGGAGCGAACTCGACGACCCGGACCTCGCCCGGACGTACCTGCGCCGCCACGGTTTCGCCCGGATCGAGGACTTCACCGCGATGGGCCTGCCCGAACGGGGCGAACGGCTGGGCGGCTGGCTCGCCGACCCGGACCGGTTCGCCGGGCTGCGCGCGGAGGCCGCCGCCCTCGTGCGCGGGTGGGACAGCGTCGCGGCCGGCATGCCGGTCGAAGCCCTGCGGCAGCGGCTCGGCCTGCCCGCGCCGGAGCTGGTCGTCCCGCTGCTGGGCGCCGGGTTCGAGGTCGCGGGCGGGCTCGTCCGGCGCCCCGGGGCCGGGCCGGCGCCGGCCCTCGAGAAGGCGCTGCAGGTGATCGAGAAGCAGCTCGCGGAACACCCGTTCCGCGCGCCGGAAGCGGACGAGCTGCGCGCACTCGGCCTCGGCCGGAAGGAACTGGCCGCCGCCGTCCGCCTCGGCCGGTTGACGGCGGTCGCGGAGGGCGTCGTGCTCGGGCCGGACGTCGAAGAGCGGGCCGCGGCGGCGCTGCGCGCGCTGCCGCAGCCGTTCACGGTGTCGGAGGCGCGCCGGGCCCTGGACAGCACCCGCCGGGTGATGATCCCCCTGCTGGAACGCCTCGACGCGGCGGGCCGGACCGAACCGCTCGGCGACGGCACCCGCCGCACGGGTGGTTAGACCTGCGAACGCCGGGTATCGCTACTACCGTGCCAGACATGGGTGTACGGCGGTGGCTCGAAGGCTGGCCGGTGTACCGGCAGCTGACCGGGCCCGACCGGACGGCCCGCGCCGCCGCGGCCAAATCGGACGGTTCGGAGAAATGGCACGCGCGCACCGAGGACGCCGACCGGGTCGTCCGGTCCGTCTGCCCGTTCTGCGCCGTCGGCTGCGGCCAGAAGGTCTACGTCAAGGACGGCCGCGTCACCCAGATCGAGGGTGACCCGGACTCGCCGATCTCCCGCGGCAGGCTCTGCCCGAAGGGCTCGGCCAGCAAGCAGCTCGTGACCAGCCCGAGCCGCGTCACCGAGGTCCTCTACCGCCGCCCGTACGGCACCGACTGGGAGCCGCTGTCGCTCGACCAGGCGATGGACATGATCGCCGACCGGGTCCTGAAGACCCGCGACGAGACGTGGCAGGACGTCGACGACCACGGCCGCCGCCTCAACCGCACGCTCGGCTTCGCGAGCCTGGGCGGCGCGACGCTGGACAACGAAGAGAACTACCTGATGAAGAAGCTGTACACCGCGCTGGGCGCGATACAGATCGAGAACCAGGCCCGTATTTGACACTCCGCCACGGTTCCCGGTCTGGGGACCTCCTTCGGTCGTGGAGGCGCCACGACGTTCCAGCAGGACCTCGCCAACGCCGACTGCATCGTCATCCAGGGCTCCAACATGGCCGAGTGTCACCCGGTCGGGTTCCAGTGGGTGATGGAGGCGAAGGCCCGCGGCGCGAAGATCATCCACGTCGACCCGCGGTTCACCCGCACCAGCGCGGTGTCGCACGTCCACGCGGCCCTGCGCGCCGGCACGGACATCGCGTTCCTCGGCGGCCTGATCAACCACGTGCTCACCCGGGAGAAGGACTTCCGCGAGTACGTCCTGGCCTACACGAACGCGGCCGCGATCCTGCGTGAGGACTTCGCCGACACCGAGGACCTGGACGGGCTGTTCTCCGGCTACGACCCCGAACGGCGCCAGTACGACATGACGACCTGGCAGTACGAGGGCGTGCCGACCGTGCCCGCCGCCGGGTCCACCGACCCCGAGCAGCCGGGCGAGCCGGGCTCGGAACAGCACCACGGCGGCGAGGGCCACCAGAGCACCGCCCGGGCGGACACCTACGGCAGCGGCGGCGCGGCGGTCGGCGCCAAGCCGGAGCGGGACGAGACGCTGCAGCACCCGCGGTGCGTCTTCCAGGTGCTCAAGCGCCACTTCGCGCGCTACACGCCGGAGATGGTCGCCGACGTCTGCGGCCTGCCGGTGGCGCAGTTCCTGGAGATCGCCGAGGCGATCACCGCGAACTCCGGCCGGGAGAAGACGACGGCGTGGGTGTACTCCGTCGGCTGGACACACCACACGGTCGGCGCGCAGTACATCCGGACGGCGTCGATCCTGCAGACCCTGCTCGGCAACATCGGCCGCCCCGGCGGCGGCATCCTCGCCCTGCGCGGGCACGCCAGCATCCAGGGTTCGACCGACATCCCGACGCTGTTCAACCTGCTGCCCGGCTACATCCCGATGCCGCACGCGCACCAGCACCAGAGCCTCGACGAGTTCGTCGCGGCGGACGCCGGCAAGACCGGGTTCTGGGGCAACATGCGCTCGTACACGGTCAGCCTGCTCAAATCCTACTGGGGCGAGTCGGCCCGGCCGGACAACGACTTCCGGTTCGGCTACCTGCCGCGGCTGACCGGCGACCACGGGACGTACGCGACCGTGCAGAAGCAGATCGAGGGGGAGTGCAAGGGCTACTTCCTGGTCGGGGAGAACCCGGCGGTCGGCTCGGCGAACGGCAAGTTCCAGCGGCTCGGCCTGGCCAACCTCGACTGGCTCGTCGTGCGTGACCTGCAGCTGATCGAGAGCGCGACGTTCTGGAAGGACGGCCCGGAGATCGAGACCGGCGAGCTGAAGCCCGAGGAGATCGGCACCGAGGTCTTCTTCCTGCCCGCCGCCGCGCACACGGAGAAGGACGGCAGTTTCACCAACACGCAACGGCTCCTGCAGTGGCACCACAAGGCCGTCGAGCCGCCCGGCGACGCCCGCAGCGACCTGTGGTTCTACTACCACCTGGGCCGGATCATCCGGGAGCGGATCGGCGACGACCCGCGGGACGCGCCGATCCGCGACCTCACCTGGAGCTACCCGGTCGAGGGCGAGACCGACGACCCCAGCGCCGAGTCGGTGCTCGCCGAGATCAACGGCCACGGCCCGGACGGCCCGCTCTCGGCGTACACCCAGCTGAAGGACGACGGCTCGACCGCCTGCGGCTGCTGGATCTACTGCGGGGTCCGCGCGGACGGGAAGAACCAGGCCGCGAACCGGCAGCCGGGCTCGGAGCAGGACTGGATCGCGAAGGGCTGGGCCTGGGCGTGGCCGGCGAACCGGCGGATCCTCTACAACCGCGCGTCGGCCGACCCGGACGGGAAGCCGTGGAGCGAGCGGAAGAAGCTGCTCAGCTGGGACCCCGGGCAGGGCAAGTGGGTCGGGCCGGACGTCCCGGACTTCGAGCCGACGAAGGCGCCGGACCACGTGCCGCCCGAAGGCGCGAAGGCGCAGGACGCCCTGGGCGGGCGTGACCCGTTCATCATGCAGACCGACGGCAAGGCGTGGCTCTACGTCCCCGCCGGGCTGGCCGACGGCCCGCTGCCCGCGCACTACGAACCGTTCGAGAGCCCGGTGGACAACGCGCTTTACAGCCGGCAGGAGTCGCCGACGCGACAGACGCTCGAGAGCCCGTCGAACCCGTACAACCCGGCGCGCAGCTCCGTCTACCCGTACGTGTTCACCACCTACCGGCTCACCGAGCACCACACCGCCGGTGGCATGAGCCGGACGCTGCCGTACCTCTCGGAGCTGCAGCCGGAGTTCTTCTGCGAGGTCTCCCCGGCGCTCGCGGCCGAGCGCGGCCTCGAAAACGGCGGCTGGGCGACGATCATCTCGGCCCGGACGGCGATCGAGGCGCGGGTGCTCGTCACCGACCGCGTCAAGCCGCTGAAGGTCCGCGGCCGGACCATCCACCAGGTCGGCCTGCCCTACCACTGGGGCCCGAACGGCCTTTCGCGCGGCGACGCGGCCAACGACCTGCTGTCGATCGTGATGGACCCGAACGTGCACATCCAGGAGTCGAAGGCGGCCACCTGTGACATCCGGGCGGGGCGGCGCCCGCGCGGCGCCGCGTTGCCGGCCATGGTCGAGGAGTACCGGAGGCGAGCCGATGGCTGAGTACGGCACCCAGCCCCGGATGGGGTTCTTCACCGACACGTCGGTGTGCATCGGCTGCAAGGCCTGCGAAGTCGCGTGCAAGGAGTGGAACGGCGTGCCCGAGGCGGGCGGGCTCGACCTGCTGGGCATGTCCTACGACAACACCGGCGACCTCGGCTCGAACACGTGGCGGCACGTCGCGTTCATCGAGCAACCGAAGCCGGTCGAGTCCACTGTGGACCTGGGGATGCCGGACGTCGGCGCGCCGGGGCAGGACGACCCCGGCGTGCGCTGGCTGATGGCGAGCGACGTCTGCAAGCACTGCACGCACGCGGCCTGCCTCGACGTCTGCCCGACCGGCTCGCTGTTCCGCACCGAGTTCGGCACGGTCGTGGTGCAGCAGGACATCTGCAACGGCTGCGGCTACTGCGTGCCGGCGTGCCCGTACGGCGTCATCGAGAAGCGCGAGTCCGACGGCCGCGCGTTCAAGTGCACCCTCTGCTACGACCGGCTCGGCGCGGGCATGGAACCGGCCTGCGCGAAGGCGTGCCCGACCGACTCGATCCAGTTCGGCGAGCTGGACGAGCTGCGGGCCCGGGCGGACGAGCGGGTGAAGACCTTGCACGGCTCGGGCGTGCCGGAGGCCCGGCTTTACGGCCACGACCCCGAGGACGGCGTCGGCGGCGACGGCGCGTTCTTCCTGCTGCTGGACGAACCCGAGGTCTACGGCCTGCCGCCGGACCCGGTGGTGACGACCCGGGACCTGCCGGCGATGTGGAAGCGGGCCGCGGTGACGGCCGCCGGGGTGGCCGTGGCGCTGGCGGCGTCGTTCCTGGGGCGGCGCCGATGAGCCCGCGTCGTGAACGGACGATGGTCGAGCCCGCGGAGTTCAAGTCCTACTACGGCAGGCCGATCCTCAAGGAGCCGGCCTGGAAGGAGCCGGACGTGCCGCTGTACCTGTTCCTCGGCGGCGCGGCGGGCGCATCGGCGACGATGGCGGTGCTCGCCGACCTCACCGGGCGCCCGGGCCTGGTCCGGGTGGGACGGCTCGTCGCGTCGGGTGGCTCGCTGGCGAGCGTCGTGGCGCTGATCCACGACCTGGGCCGCCCGATGCGGTTCCTGCACATGCTGCGCGTGCTGAAGCCGACGTCGCCGCTCTCGGTGGGCTCGTGGATCCTGTCGCCGTTCTCGGGGCTGGCGGCGGTGTCGGCGGCGGCCGAACTGACCGGACGGCTGCCGCTGGCCGGCCGCCTGGCCGGGGCGGCCGCGGGCGCGCTCGGGCCGGCGATGTGCACCTACACGGCGGTGCTGCTGGCGGACACGGCGACGCCGTCGTGGCACGAAGCCCACGGGACGCTCCCGGTGCTGTTCGCGGGCAGCGCGGTGACCAGCGGCGCGGGCGCGGCCCTGCTCGCCGGGGCTCTGACGACCGAAGAAAGCGGCCCGGTCGTCCGGGCGGGTCTTGCCGGAGCGGTCGCCGAACTCGTGGCCGAGCACCACCTGGAGACGGGGCTGGGGCTGGCGTCGGAGCCGTACCGGACCGGCCGGGCGGGGAAGCTGCTGAAGGCCGCGAAGGCGCTCACGGTGGCCGGGGCCGGGCTCTCGCTGGCGGCTCGGCGCAACCGCGCCGCGGGGGTGCTGGCGGGCGCGGCCTACCTCGCGTCGGGCCTGTGCACGCGGTTCGGCGTCTACGCGGCCGGGGTGGCGTCCACAAGGGATCCGAAGTACGTGGTGGTTCCGCAGCGGGAGCGGCTCAGCCGGCGGGAAGGCCGCTGAAGAAGCCGCCGAGGGCGGCCGCCAGGTCTTCCGGGTTCTCCTCCGCCATGTGGTGGCCCGACTTGATCGTGTAGGCGTCGCGGAGGTCGGTGGTCCACTCGCGCCAGATCGCGGGGATGTCGCCGTGCATTTCCTCGAGGTCGTCCAGGCTCGACCAGAGGATCAGCACGGGGCAGGTGATCCGCCGCCCGGCGGCCCGGTCCGCGTCGTCGTGGGCGCGGTCGACGCCCAGGCCCGCGCGGTAGTCCTCGAGCATCGCCGACACCGTGGCCGGGTTGTGGATCGCGCGGTGGAAGTCGGCGAAGTTCTCCTCGCCGAGCCGCTCCGGCGTGTTCTTCGTGGCGACGTTGTACCAGGCGTCGGGGTCGGCGTTGATGGCCCGCTCGGGCCGCTCCGGCTGGGCGAAGAAGAACCAGTGGTACCACGCCTGCGCGAACTCGGCGTGGCAGCGGGCCAGGCTTTCGCCGACCGGGATGGAGTCGAGGATCGCCGCGCCGCGGACCACGTCCGGGTGGTCGAGCGCGAGGCGCGTCGCGACCAGCGCGCCGCGGTCGTGCCCGGCCAGGAAGAACCGCTCGTGCCCCAGCTCCCGCATCAGCGCGACGCAGTCGGCCGCCATGACGCGCTTGCTGTAGGGCGTGTGGTCCTCGTCCGTCGGCGGCTTGGTGGACTCGCCGTAGCCGCGGGTGTCCGGGCACACGACCGTGAAGCGGTCCGCGAGGAGCGGGGCGACCCGGTGCCACGTCGTGTGCGTGCGCGGATGGCCGTGCACGAGCAGCAGCGGCGGACCCGAACCGCCGTGGCGGACGCGCAGGGTCACGTCCCCGACGTCGACGTGGTCGAGTGTGAAGCCTTCGAACACCGGTCACCCCCAGAAGGAACTGCCGCACCCCGGGATCCGGGGTGCGGCAGCGGACGGACGCGTCAGTTCTTGTCCTTGACACCCTTCACGGCGTCCTTGATCTTCTCGCCTGCCTGCTTGAGCGAGCCCTTGGCCTGCTCGGACTTGCCCTCGGCCTGCCACTGCTCGTTGTCGGTGGCGTCACCGATGGCTTCCTTGGCCCGGCCCTTGAGCTCTTCGCCCTTGTTCTCGAACTTGTCGTTCATGGGTGCACCTTCCGGTCGCGGCGACATTTCCGGATCGGCCAGTCGCCAAAAGGGCCTTACTGGTCGGTTACCCACTCGATGCGGGCCTACACATCAGTGCGCGGGCAGGTGACCCCCCATTTCTTCGATCCGCTGGATGGCCGGTTCCGCGAGGACGCCGTGCACCACCACCGACACGGCGACGGCGACCGCGCCGACCCGCCACAACACGTCCTGCTGCGGTACTGGGAGCCGGTTGAGGGCGTAGGCGAGGTAGTAGAGCGTGCCGATGCCGCGGACGCCGAAGAACGCGATCGCCGCGGTGGCCGGCCGTCCGGGCGAGGGGGCGCCGAGCAGCGAAAGCCAGCCGACCAGCGGCCGGACCACCAGGACTGCGACGACGGCGATCACCACCTCGAGGGGACGCAGCCCGCTCAGCAGGCCGTCCCCGATGGCCAGCCCGAGCCCGAGCAGGGCCAGCGGGACGAACAGCCGTTCCAGCTGGTGGCCGAACGCGTGCAGGACGCCGTGGTACTCGTGCTCCCGCTCCTGCGTGCGGACCGCGACCGCCGCGACGAACACGGCGACGAACCCGTTGCCGTGCACCAGTTCCGCGAGCGCGTAGGGCACGAAGGCGAGGGCGAGCAGCACCAGCCCGTCGGCGTACTCGGCCAGCCGCAGCCGGTCCGACGGCGCCCGGAAGATCGCCCACCCGAGCAGCCGCCCGGCGGCCAGGCCGACCGCGACGCCGATCGCCACCGGCAGCAGCAGGTCCACGAGCACCCAGGAGAGGTCCAGCTCGGGCTCACTGCCCGCCAGTGCCAGGCCGAGCAGGACGAACGGCATGGTCAGGCCGTCGTTGAGGCCGGCCTCCGTGGTCAGCGTGAAGCGGATCTCGTTGTCCCTGGCCAGTTCCGGCTCGACGTCGGGGTGCGGCACGCCGATGTCGCCCGCCAGCACCGGGTCGGTCGGCGCGAGCGCCGCGGCCAGCAGCAACGCCACGCCGGGCGCGAGCGCGAGCCACCAGTACCCCAGCACGGCGATCGCCAGGATCGACAGCGGCATGGTCACGGCGAGCAGCCGCCACGTCGAGCCCCAGCGCCGCAGGCCGAACGGCCGGTCGACGGACAGGCCCGCCCCGGCGAGCGCGACCAGGATGCCCAGCTGGGTGAAGGATTCGACCCCGTGCAGGTGGGCGGCGGGGTCGCCCCAGCCGTCGCCGTAGGGGGCGGGCAGCGGCAGCAGCCCGAGCCCGATCCCGGCGACGAGCATCACCAGCGGCACCGAGAACGGCCGGTCCGCGACGAGCTTCGGCACGATGGCCGCGGCGAGCGCCAGCAGCCCGGCCACCCCGAACAACACGGTCAACGACGACAAAGTCTCCTCCTGCCCGCTCGTGCCCGCGCCACCGCGGTCGGGAGGTCCGCGTGTTGCCGATACCCGGCCGAGCGTAAGTCCGGGTGCCGCCGGGCGCACCGCGATCGCCGGGTACCCGGGAGCCGGGTAGCGTGGCGGGAGAGGCGCGCCGCGGCCCGGATTCCCGGCGCGTGGGCGGCGAAACCGTGAGGAGGCCGCGGGTGACGGCGACGAACGGGGCCGGCGCACCCTGCCGGTTCTGCGGCAGGCGGCGCGACCCCCGCGTGCCCGGCCGCAACGGGCCGATCTGCCTGGACTGCGTGCGGGCCGGCCTGCGGGTGGTGCGGGACGGCGCGGACCGCGAGAGCGGGTCCGGGGACGTCCTGGCGGCGGTGACGTCGCCGCTGGCCGCGGTCTGCGGGTTCTGCGGCCGCCGGGAGCGCCGGACGTTCCTCGGTCTCCGGCGCCCTCTGCTGCGCGTCACCTGCGCCGCGCGGGACGCGGTGATCTGCGCGGACTGCCTGGACCACGCGGGTGACGTGCTGAACCTCGCCCTGCGCCGCTGACGGCGTTTCCGGACCGGCCCACCGGGTAGCCGGACCTCATGACTTCCACTCAGGGGAAGCCCACGAGGACCGAACCGGTGACCGCGTCCGTGGCCGAAACCGTGCAGGTCGCGGTGGGGGTGGCGCTGCCCACCCTGCTGGGCGGGGTGATCAAGCGCCGGCCCGCGGCGATGGCCATGGCGGAGAAGCTCCAGTTCGACCGCCCGGCCGTCCGCCTGCTGCGGCGCCTGCGCGACCGGCACGGCGCCCGGCCGCTGAAGCTGCGCGTTCCCGGCCGGTCCGTCGAGCTGGCGCTCTCCGGTGAGGACGTCGGGGCGGTGCTGGCCGGTTCGCCCACGCCGTTCAGTCCGTCCACAGTGGAGAAGCGGGCCGCGCTCGGGCACTTCCAGCCGCACGGCGTGCTGATCTCGGACGCCGAAGACCGCGTCGCGCGACGGCGGTTCACCGAAGCCGTCCTCGAGCCCGGCCGTCCGCTGCACGAGCTCGCGGCGCCGTTCGCGCGGGCGATCGCCGGGGAAGCCGCCGTCCTGCTCGCCGAAGCCACGCCCGGCGGCGAGCTGAGCTGGGAGGCCTTCAACACCGCCTGGTGGCGGCTCGTCCGCCGCGTCGTGCTCGGTGACCACGCCCGCGACGACGACACGGTCACCGACCAGCTCGCCCGTCTGCGGCTCGCCGCCAACTGGGCCTACGCGCACCCCCGGCGCAAGCAGCTGCGCGCGCGGTTCCACGACCGGCTGACCGCGCACCTCGGCCGGGCCGAGCCCGGCAGCCTCGTGGCCGTGGTCGCCGCCGCCGGCGCCGACCCGCACGTCGGCCCGGCCGACCAGGTCGCGCACTGGCTGTTCGCGTTCGACGCGGCGGGCATGGCGACCTTCCGGACGCTGGCCCTGCTGGCCACGCACCCGGCGGCGCTGGAACGCGCCCGCACGGACGCCGGGGGCATCGACCTCGCCGAGCCGCACCAGCTGAGCTACCTGCGGGCCTGCACGCTGGAGGCGGTGCGGTTGTGGCCGACCACGCCGATGGTGCTGCGCGAGACCACGGAGGAGACGTCCTGGGGCCCGGCGGGCACGACGGTGCTCATCTTCGCCCCGTTCTTCCACCGCGACGCGGACCTGCCGTACGCGGACAGGTTCGAGCCGGAGATCTGGCTCGACGGCCGCGCCGGCGCGAACCCCGCGCTCGTCCCGTTCAGCGCGGGCCCGGCCGTCTGCCCGGGCCGGGATCTGGTGCTGTTCTGCGCGAGCACGATGCTGGCCAACCTGCTGCGTGAGCACCGTTTCGAGCAGGCGTCGGGGCCGGTACTGGCCCCGGACCGCCCGCTCCCGGCGACGCTGGACAACTTTCACCTGCGGCTGAAGCTGCTCCCGGGCTGAGCCGGTGCCGCCGGAGCGGCACCGGCTCACCGGGTCACGCCGGGGCGGTGAACGCGTACGACCCGGCCGGGAGGAAGTACGTTCCCGGCGCCGACGGCACCGCCTGCGGAGGCGCCACCACCGAGCCCGGCGCCGAAGTCGGCACCTGGACCGTGGCCGAGGCGCCGGCCGGGATCGTCACCCGCAGCGTCAGCTTCCCGGCCGCGATCGACCAGTCGCTGACCGCGCCGCCGTACGGCGTCTCGTACGCCGCCTTCGCCGACGTCAGCCCGCCGCCCGGGCGCGGGGCCACCAGCAGCGACGCGTACCCCGGTGTTGCCGGGGCGAGGCCGCCCACCGAGCGGTAGAGGAAGTCGCCCACCGAGCCGAGGCCGTAGTGGTTGAACGAGTTCATCCCCGGGTCGTTGAAGGTGCCGTCCGGCTTGATGCCGTCCCAGCGCTCCCAGATCGTCGTCGCGCCGTGGCCGATCATGTAGCCCCAGCCGGGGAAGCCCGGCTGCAGCAGCACCTGGTAGGCGACGTCGGCGTGGCCGTGCGCCGCCAGCACCGGCAGCAGGTTCTCCACGCCGAGGAAGCCGACGCTCAGGTGTCCGCCGGACGCCGCGACCTTGGCCGCCAGCTTGTCCGCCGCGGGCTGGACCCGGGAGGCGGGCAGCAGCCCGAACGCCAGCGCCAGGACGTACCCGGTCTGCGTGTTCGCCCCCACCGTGCCGTCGGCCGCCACGAACCGCGCGGTGAAGGCCGCCCCGACCTGGTCGGCGAGCGTGCCGTACTTCGCCGCCTCGGCGGTGTGCCCGGTCGCCGCCGCCATCCGCGACACCAGCCGGGACGACCACGCGAAGAACGCCGTCGAGATCAGGTCCTGCGCGGTGTTGTCGTCGACGTTCAGCCAGTCCCCGTAGGTCTGGTGGTCGCGGATCAGGTCGGCACCGGACGTCGAGCGCAGGTACTCGACCCACTTCACCATCGCGGCGAAGTGCTCGTCGATCACGCCGGTGTCGCCGTACCGCTGCCACAGCGTGTAGGGCACGATGACGCCCGCGTCGCCCCAGCCCGCCGTGCCCGAGCCGCCGAGCACGTCCGGCGCGACGTCGGTGAACGACCCGTCGGCGTGCTGCGCGTCGGCCAGGTCGTCGCTGAACTTGCCGAGGAAGTTCGCGACGTCGAGGTTGAACGTCGAGGTGCCGGCGAAGATCCCGATGTCACCGGTCCAGCCGAGCCGCTCGTCGCGCTGCGGGCAGTCGCTCGGCACCGACAGCATGTTCGAGCGCTCACCCCACAGGATGTTGTGCTGCAGCTGGTTCACCACCGTGTTCGACGTCGTGAACGTCCCGGTCTGCGCGCCGGACGTCCACATCGCCCGGCCGGTCAACGTCACTGTCGCCAACGCCGACGGCAGACCGGTCAGCTCGACGTACCGGTAGCCGTGCACGGTGAACCGCGGCTCGTACGTCTCGGCGCCGCCGGTGCCCGCCAGCGTGAACCGGTCGGTGGCCTGGGCCGCGCGCAGGTTCGCCGTGTAGATCGTGCCGTCCGGGTTGAGCACCTCGGCGTGCCGCATGGTGACCGTGGTGCCGGCCGGGCCGGTCACGGACAGCCGGTTCCAGCCGCTGAAGTTCTGGCCGAGGTCGGCGACCCACACGCCCGGCTTGGGCTGCGTCCACGCGACGGGCTTGAACTCCTGCTGCACGGTGACGCCGTTGTCCACCTGGGACACCAGGTTCGGCTTCGCCCCGGTCCTGACGCGGGGTGCCGCCCAGCCGCGGTTGTCGAACCCGGGCCGGTCCCAGCCGGCCGCCGCGAGCCGCGCGTCGTAGGTCTCGCCCTGGTAGAGGTTGTCGGCGCGGATCGGGCCGTCGCCGGCCTTCCAGCTGCCGTCGGTCGCGATCGTGGTGGTCGTGCCGTCGGTGAAGGTCAGCCGCAGCTGCGCGGAGTACCACGGCTCGGTGCCGTACTTCTGGCTGCCGGCGATGCCGATGCTCCCGGAGTACCAGCCGTTGCCGACCATCGCGCCGAGCACGTTCTCCCCGGCGCGGACCTGACCGGTGACGTCGGAAACGCGGTACTGCAGGCGTTTGGTGTAGTCGGTCCAGCCGGGTTCCAGGACCTCGCCGCCGACCTTGGCGCCGTTGAGGTGGGTCTCCTGCAGCCCGAGCGCGGTAGTGAGCAGCCGCGCGCTCGCGACCGGCTTCGAGACGGTGAAGCTCTTGCGCAGCAGGGGAGCGGGGGCGCTCACGGCGACGTTCGCGCCCCACGGCCCGGTGCCGTACGCGGTCAGCGCGCGGGCCGCGGGCCAGGCGCTGTCGTCGAAGGCGCGCTGCTGCCAGCCGTCCGGCCCGGTCTGGCTCGCCTTCCACGTGCCGTCGGTGACGAGTGCCGGTCCACCTGGGACGGTGAGCTTCGCGATCGTCCCGGCCGGGCTCTGGGTGGTGTTCTCGGTGCTGACCGCGATCGTGTTCGTCCCGGCCGTCAGCAGGCTGCCGACCTCGACGACGGCGGCGGTCTTCCACGAGTCGGGCACCCGCGGCGAGTCGCTGACGCGGGTGCCGTTGACCCACACCGTGGCCGTGTCGTCCCCGGTCACGACGAGGGTGGCCTTCGCGGGGGCGGCGGCCAGGTCCAGGGTCCTGCGGAAGAACCGGGTGGCCGGCGGCACGCCGCCGAGCGGATCGCCCTCGGGGTACCAGATCCAGCTCGCGCCGGCGAGGTCCGGACCGGCCGTGGCGCGGCCGAGGAACGCGCCGGTCCACTCGGTCGCCGGAGCGCGCAGCGCGGTTTCGAACCGCTGCACCGGGCTCCAGCCGCTCATCCGGCCTTCGCCGTCCCAGACGCGGACGCGCCAGGTGTAGGCGGCCAGCGAGGTCAGCGCGGGACCCCCGTAGGCGACGTCGGCCTGCTGCGCGGAGGCGACGCGGCCGCTGTCCCAGAGGTCGGTTCCGCCCGCGGAGACCACGAGCTGGTACGCCGACTGGCGCTGCTGCGGTGCCGAAGACGCGAGCTTCCAGCCGAACCGCACCTGGGCGGGATCGACGCCGAGCGGGTTCGCCCGCTGCCCGACCGTCGCGCTCGCGACCGAGAGCGGCGTCCCCGCCGACGGGTTCGGGGTCGTGACCCGGGTGCCCCAGGGCGTCGTGCCGTAGGCGCCGAGGTCCGCGGCGGCGGCCCAGGTCCCGTCGGCGTAGCCCGGCTGTTCCCAGCCTTCCGGCGCGGTTGTCGCGCTCTTCCAGGTGGTCCCGGTGGTCAGGTCGGTGGTGCCCGCCGTGGTGGTGACCCGCAGCCTGCCGAGCAGGCCGGCCGGGCCGGCGGCGTTGCGGACCGCGACGGCGAGGGTGTTCACGCCGGGGGTGAGCGCGGGCCGCAGGTCGACCGGCAGTGCGGTCCGCCACGAGTCCGTGGTCCGGGCCGAGGAGGCGAGCGGCTTGCCGTTGAGCCAGACGTCGGCGGTGTCGTCGCCGGTCACGACGAACCGGGCGTCGGTGACCGCGGCGGCGGGCACGGTGAATGTGGTGCGGAAGTACCGGGTCCCGGCCGGCGCGGCGACGCGCGCGTCGCCTTCGGGGTACCAGATCCAGTGCGCGCCGGCCAGGTCCGGCGGTGGCGCGGCCCCGGCGGGCGGAACGGCGGCGGCGGACAGGGCCAGGATCGCGGCGAGCGTCGTGGTGGTCGCGCGCCAAAGCTTCGAGGGCAGCATGCGGGCTCCCTTGCGGCGGGGACGGAGCTATGGAATTTAAACGTTTCAACCCAGCGTGATACGTGACTTTAATGAGCAAATCACACGTTGGCAATACTCCACTGGGGCGCACGGCCAGGCGAAACGCTTCGACGGAAGGGGCGATTCCTAAATCGTTTTAGGAGCGGCGCGGCGTCCGTTTTGCGCCTGATGAGAGCGTTGACGAAACGCGGACCGGGCTGGATAGTGCTCGCTGGTAACGCTCACATCATTCGGGTCCCCACGGAGGCTTTTATGTCTCAACGTCGAGATAGCAAAAGTGTTAGCGCTAACATTCGCCGGCGAATCCTGCTGGTGGTCACCGGTGCCGCGGCCCTGGTCTGCGCGAGCCTGACCGCGGCGTCGACGGCGTCGGCCGCGACGTCGCTGCCGTGCGACATCTACGGGGCGGCGGGCACGCCGTGCGTCGCCGCGCACAGCACCACGCGAGCCCTTTACGCCGCCTACAACGGGCCCCTCTACCAGGTCCAGCGCGCGTCCGACGGCGCGAAGACCAACATCGGCCTGCTGGCGGCGGGCGGCTACGCCAACGCGGCCGCGCAGGACAGCTTCTGCTCCGGGACGACCTGCCTGATCACCGAGATCTACGACCAGTCGCCGCGGCACAACGACCTGACGATCGAAGGTCCCGGCGGCGCGGGCGGCCAGGACACCGGCGTGCCCGCGGACGGCCTGCCCGTGACGGCGGGCGGCCACCAGGTCTACGGCGCGTCGTTCTCCGGCCGGATGGGGTACCGCGACAACACGACCTCCGGCGTCGCCGTCAACGGCCAGCCCGAGGGCATGTACATGATCACCTCCGGCACCCACGTCAACGATCGCTGCTGCTTCGACTACGGCAACGCCGAGACGAACAACCTGGACACCGGCAACGGCCACATGGACGCGATCAACTTCGGCACCGAGTGCTGGTTCCAGCCCTGCAACGGCACCGGCCCGTGGGTGCAGGCCGACCTGGAGAACGGCCTGTTCCAGTCGAGTGCCGGCGGCAGCCGGAACACCGCGAACACCGGGACGAAGTTCCCGTTCGTCACGGCCCTGCTGAAGAACAACGGCCAGAACTTCTTCGCGCTCAAGGACGGCAACGCGCAGTCCGGCTCGCTCAGGACGACGTACTCCGGTCCGGAACCCACGACCGGGTCCGGGTACTCGCCGATGCACCAGGAGGGCGCGATCGTCCTGGGCACCGGCGGCGACAACAGCAACGGCTCGATCGGGTCGTTCTTCGAAGGCGTGATGACCGCCGGGCTGCCGACCGACGCGGCGGACAACGCGGTCCAGGCGAACGTCGTGTCGGTCGGCTACGGCGGCCCGACCGGGACCACCGGCTCGCTGACGCCGGCTTCGGAGATCTCCGTGCGGGCGACCACCGCGTGCTGCACCGGTGACTACATCCGCCACCAGAACGACAACGCGGTGATCTCGCCCGTCTCCTCCGGCAGCTCCGGTTTGGACAAGAGCGACGCCACCTGGATCGTCCGCCGGGGCCTCGCCGACCCCTCCTGCGTGTCGTTCGAGTCGCGGAACTACCCCGGGGACTTCCTGCGCCACTTCGACTACAAGGTGCAGCGGCAGCCCATGGACGGCACGGCGACGTTCCGCTCGGACGCGACGTTCTGCCCGGTAGCCGGGAAGAACGGCCAGGGAACGTCGTTCCGGTCGGCCAACTTCCCGGCCAAGTACCTGCGGCACTACAACAACACCCTCTACATCGCCGACACCAGTGGCACGAACGCCTGGGACAACCCCACGTCCTGGACCGACGACGTCAGCTGGGTCGTCGGTCAGCCCTGGGCGCCGTGACGGCGCCGGAGCCGCACGACGACGGTGACCACCGCCGCGCCCAGTAGCACGAGCGCGATCGGCAGGACCGTGGGCAGCCACGGCCAGGCCCGGCCTTCGAACACGACCCCGTCGGTGGGCAGTTCCAGCACCTTCGCCGTCCAGCGCGCGGTGGCGACGTCGGTGCTGCGGGAAAGGCCGCTCACCGCGGTGTCGTAGGCGAAGCCGGGCCGGTCGTGGACGTACTCCGCGGCCGGCCCGCCGGGCGGCGGGGTGACCCCGCGCGTCGCGCCCGGCACGAGCAGCCGGTCGAGGTCCGGCGCGGCGGCCAGGCTCGCGCGGGGCACGAAGGTCAGCCCGTGCCGGGACCGGACCGGGCCGCCGTCGGCGCTCACGGCGAGGGTGCGGGACGACAGCGACTGGCCCTGGGTGTCGAACACCGACGCGAGTTCGAGCTCACCGACGCCGTTCGCGAGCAGCACCCCGACGTCGTCCGGGTTCCAGCGGAAGCCGGCGTTGACGATCGCGGCCGGGTCCGGCATCCCGGCCGGCGGCGTCACCGGCACCGCCGTCCCGTAGCGGCGCCAGCCGATCGCCGCGGCGGCGCCGGCTGCCGCTTCGCGGCCGGCGAGCCGCTCGACCCAGTGCAGCGTCCCGTCGACGCCGGAGAGGATCCCGGCGGTGGTGACGACGTCGCCGTCGTCGACGAACCGCCGGCCGGGCACCCAGTGCACGGCCGGGTAATCGGTGGCCCAGGTGCCGAGTTTCAGCCAGTGCGCGGTGGCGGGGCGCCCGTCGAGCAGCCCGGCGGAGGCGAGCACGGCACCGCCGTTGCAGACGCCCAGCAGCTTCGCGCCGCGGGCGGCCTGGGCCCGCAGCCAGGACCGGACCGGCTCGGTGGTGGCCTCGCCGACGTCCGGCAGGGCGGGGACGACGACGAGGTCCGGCGGCTTCGGGCCGAGCCGGGCGGCGAGGTCGTCGAAACTCAGGTCGGGCACCAGGTCGAGGCCGCCGGTCAGCGGCTTCGGCTCGCGGTGCGGCGCGGCCGTGTAGACGTTGAACCGCCCGGTGACGGCGAAGATCTCGTACGGCGCGAGGACGTCGGAGACGACCGCGCCCCGGTCGCCGACGACGACCACCACGGTCGGCTTGGCCGGATCGTGGGGGACGGGCGCCGCGGCGGGGACGGGCCGCGAAGGCCCGGGGGCGTAGAGGGCGCCGACCGCGTCCAGCGCGGAGAGGGTGGCCCCGGCGGCGGGGACGGCGAGCACGGCGACGACGACCGCGCACCACTTCAGGAAGGTGCGCATGTCAGTGCCAGTACTCGGTGCGGCGCCACACCATGGCGGCGAGCATCAGCGGGAACATGACCACGTGCCCGGCGACCATGAGGGTGGTGCCGGAGAGCGCGCCGAGCCAGTGCGGCACGAGCAGCGCCACGAACGGCAGGTACATCACCGCGGCCATCTCGGCGATCCGCGGCCACGAGTGCCGGCGCAGCGCCATCGCCGCGACCATCGCGACGGTCATGTTCGTGGCCATCACGAGCGCGTCGACGTCGGCGCGCTCCAGCCAGGCGGACGGCCACAGCGGCCCGAGGGCCACCATCCCGATGATCATGGCGGCGACCATCTCGGCGTAGTGGCCGGTGAACCGGGCGAGCTTGCGGGCGGTGGTCCGGGTGGTTTCGGTGGTGGTCATGGTTTCCCTCCAGGGTTGCTCCTGGACGAGAATCGCGGGTGCGGGCCGTGGTGCCAGGTGCCGGAAGTCATGACCCGGGTCATGTGACCGCCGTCAGAGCAGCCCGAGGTCCCGGGCCCGCAGCGCGGCCTGGGTGCGGTCGCGGGCGCCGAGCTTGCCCAGCACGTTGGTGACGTGGTTCTTCACCGTGCCCTCGGCGAGGAACAGCGTCCCGGCGATCTCGCGGTTGCTCCGGCCGTCGGCGAGCAGCCGCAGCACCTCGAGCTCGCGCTCCGACAGCGGCACCACCAGTGGCTGCGGGCGGGATTCGGGCGGGTCGGGCAGCTGCGCGAACCGCGCGACGACCTTCGCCGCGACCGACGGCTGCAGCACCGACTCCCCGCGCGCGGCGGCCAGCACCGCCTCGACCAGCCGCGCCGAGGAGACGTCCTTGAGCAGGTAGCCGACCGCGCCCGCACGCAGGGCGGCGAAGACGTCCTCGTCGTCGTCGAAGGTCGTCAGCGCGATGACCTGGGTACCCGGGTGGTCGAGCCGCAGCCGCCGGGTCGCGGCGATGCCGTCGAGCACCGGCATCCGCAGATCCATCAGGACCACGTCCGGCGCCAGGGCAGCCACCCGGCGAAGGGCCTCCTCGCCGTTGCCGGCCTCGCCGACGACGTCGATGCCGTCGTTGGTGGCGAGCAGGGTCGCGAGCGCCTCGCGGAAGAGGGCCTGGTCGTCGACCAGCACGACGCGGACCGGGGTCATCCCGGCACCTCCATGCTCAGCGCGCTGCCCCCGCCGGGCGTCGAGGTGAAGGCGAGCTTGCCACCGAGGTGTTCCGCGCGTTCCCGCAGCCCGACCAGGCCGTAGCCCGGGGGAGCGTCGCCGCCGGTCCCCACGCCGTCGTCGCGCACCGAGACCCGGACGGACGCGTCGGCGTAGTCCAGCAGGAGATCCGCGTGCCCGGCGGCCGCGTGCTTGCGGACGTTCGTCAGCCCCTCCTGCGCGGCCCGGAAGAGCGCTTCGCGGTGCTCTTCCGGCAGCGGCCGCTCGGCCCCGGACACGGTGAGCCGGGCCGGGACACCCGCATCCGCGATCAGCGCCCGCAACGCGTCCGGCAGCGGCGTCGACCGCGGTTCGCGCAACGCCTTCACCGAGCGGCGCACCTCGGCCAGCGCGGTTTCGGCCTGTTCCTGCGCCTTCGCCAGCACCTCGTCGGCCTTCCCGGGATCGGTGGGCAGCACCGCCCGCGCGGCCTTCACCTGCATCTGGACGACGGTGAGCGAATGCCCGAGCCCGTCGTGGATGTCGCGGGCGACCCGGTTGCGCTCCTGCGCCGTCGCGAGCCGCTCCGCCTGGGTCGCGTAGTCCCGCAGCTTCTCGTGCGCCTCGGCGAGTTCGCCGCGGGACCGCTGCTCGCGCAGCAGCAGCTCGGTGATCACCGCCGCGAACAGCACGGAAACGAGCGTGCCGAGCCCTTCCCGCAGGCCCTCGCCCAGCGACATCCCGAGGTGCACGAGCGGCACCACGGCGATGACCAGCGCGACCACCGGCAGCGGCAGGCGCAGCAGCACGCACTGGCTGACCAGCACGACGAGGAACAGCGTCGCCCCGACGCCGGGGTTGATCGTGAAGATGACGAAGGCCAGCGGCAGCTGGACCACGACGTACCCGGCCGGCCAGGCCCGCCGGCCGCGGTCGCGCACCCAGCCGAAGCCCGCGGTGGCGAGCGCGGTGAAGACCGCACCCAGTACGAGGGACAGCACGGGCTCCCCGGAGCCGAGGACCCCGAGCACCACTGAGAGGAAGGCGCCGCAGGTCAGCACCCCGAGGGCCCGGTTCATGGGGTCACTCTGGGGCGTGCGGCGCCGGGGGTCAACCACTTCGCCGCGAGGAAAGCGCTTCCCGCTCAACCGGCCTTCCGGCGCACCGCCGCTTAGGCTGGGAACGACGGCGAAGCCGAGACGGGGGTCCGACAACGATGTCAGTGCTCTGGGGCGTGTCCTTCGACGCCACTCCGCTGTCCGGGCTCGTGGTCGAATTCCTCAAGACCGCGCGCCGGCTCACCGGGCGCCGGGTGCACCTCGACCTCGGCTACGACATCAAGGCCGACAAGGGCGCGTTCTTCCGGCCCTACCGCGGCGAAGCCGGGCTGCTGCCCGGATGGGTCACCCTCGACCGCGTCGAGGGCGTCGAGGAGATCCGCGGCTACGACCGCGAGTTCGTCGAGCGCGTCCTGCGCGAAGTCGTCCAGGGCGAGGACGAGACCCTCCGCCCGGAGATCGACCGGATCGCCGGCGAACTGGCCGGCCGGATCGTGGCCACCTGGGAGCGCCTCGGCGTGACGATGGTGATGGTCGAAAACGGGACCTTGCCGGAGAACCTCACCTACACCGAGGCGCTCTACCGCGCGATCGAGCGCTACGGCGCCCGCCACCGGCTGGGCCGGTTCGTGTTCTGGCGCGACCACGACCTGATGTGGCAGAGCGAACCGGGCATCGCCAAGTACGGGCGGTTCCCGTACCCCGGCGTCCCGGCGCCGCGCAACTCCCCGCACATCCACTACTTCGCCCTCCACGAGCAGGCGAAGGCCCGGACGCTGGAGTGGGTGCCGGGCCTGCGCAACCTCGACGTCCTGCCGAACGCCTTCACCATCGCGCCCGCGCGGATCGACGACCGCAACGCGGGATTCCGCCGGGACCACGGCATCCCCGGTGACGTGCCGCTGCTCGCCCGCATCACCCGGATCATCCCGCAGAAGCGGATCGACCGGGACCTCCACCTCCTCGCGCTGCTGCCGGACGCGTGGCTGTTCGTGGCCGGCGACGTCGCCGAGGCGCCCGCCGAGCACGCCCGGCTCGTGGACCTGGCGGCCCGCCTCGGCGTGCGCGACCGGGTCGTCTTCGGCGGCTGGCTGACGCCGTACGACACGGCCGTGCCCGGGCGGTACTCCGTGCGCGACCTCCTCGCCCACGCGACGGTCGTCTCCTTCTTGACCTCCTACGACTACGAGAGCTACGGCAACCCGATCAGCGAGGCCATCGCCTCCGGGACGCCGTACGCGACGAGCGGGTACGAGCTGTACGACGTCGTCTACGGCAGCAAGGGGTTCCGGGCGCCGGTGCTGGACATCCGGGCCCGCGACCTGCCGGACGCGGCGTTCGCCCGTGCCGTCGCCGAGCTGATCACCGACGAAGGGAAACGGGCGGAAGTGGTGCGGGCGAACTCGGAACTCGGGCAGGCGCAGTTCGGCACCCGGGTTGTCGACGACCTGGTCGAGCGGCTGTACCCGCCGCCGATGGCGGCCGGCACGCGGCTGAGCGTCGTGCTGCCGGTGTACAACGAGGCCGCGAACCTGCCGGAGGTCCTGCGGACGCTGCACGACCAGCGCGACGGCGACGCGCCGCTGGACAAGGGCCGGTACGAGGTCGTGCTCGTCGACAACAACTCGACCGACGACACGGTCGCCATCGCGCACGCCTTCGCGGCGGCGCACCCCGAGCTGGCCCTGCACGTGATCCACGAGCCCGAGCAGGGTGTGTCGTGCGCGCGGCGGGCGGGCATGGACTTCGCCGTGGCGCGCAGCCGGAACCGGCCCGACACCGACCCGGGGGAACGGTTCTACCTCGTGTCCGCCGACGCGGACTGCCGCGTCGACGCGCACTGGCTGAGCGAGCTGTTCGCCGCGATGGAGGAGAGCAAGGCCGCCATCGGCGTCTGCGACTACTACTACAACGAAGAGCACTTCACCGGGCGGCCACGGCTGTGGGACGCGATCCAGCGGACGCTGCGGTGCCGCGCCGTCACCTTCGCGCTCTTCGGCGGCTTCCCGGACGGCAAGGGTTTCGCCGTCGAGCGCGACGCCTACGAGCGCGCCGGCGGCATCGAGATCTTCTACCAGCTGCAGGACGGCAAGTTCGTCAACCACCTCTCCGACGACTGGGACTTCGGCATCAAGGTCGCCAGCGGCGGGGACGCGATCACCTACGCGCCGCGCTCGCGGGTCGAGATCAACCCGCGCCGCGTCGACCACGCCATCGACGAGGTCATCGCCGGCCGGGCCTACGGCTCGGACGGCATCATCGTCATGCGCGACATCCGGCCGTCGGCGCCCGCGGTTTCCGCCGACCTCACCGAGGCCGAGGCGAAGCAGGCGTGGGAGTTCTCGATCAAGGACTTCACCCCGAAGAACACCATCCTGCCGGTGCTGCTGACCCCGGCCCTGCTGGCGGACGACGCCGTCGTCGCGTTCTTCGGCGCGGACCTGGCCGGCCGGCTCGCGCGGCGGATCGCCGAGATCCGCGACGAGATGCGCGTCGTCGACTTCACGCCGATCCACGCGTACAAGACGCCGTCGTACCGGCTGTACTTCGAGTTCGCCGACGAGCTGTTCGCGTGCCTGCGGCGGCACGTCGGCGCCGACATCGGGCACCCGCCGCCGTTGCCGCCGTGCCTGGCGGAGGTCCCGGCGGAGCGGTTCGCGGAGTTCGTCCGCTACTACTGCGAGGACCGCGAATCGGGAGAGGCCCACAACTACTTCGGCAACGGAGGGGTGTTCTGATGACGCTCACCTACGAAGCGGCGATCGGCTCGCTGCACGGCCTCGATCCCGCGTGGCCGCGGCCCGCCGTGCTCGACGTCCTCGAAGCGCCGGAGAACCGGCACCTCCTCGAGTTCGTGCGGGAGGATCCGTTCGGGGCGCACGTCTTTCCCGGCAACGTCCCCGGCTCGCCGCCGGAGTTCCTGCGCGACCTGGACGCGCAGCTGGCTTCGTCCGGGCCGATCCACCTGTGGTCCTACATCCCGACGTGCGCCTACCGCTGCCGGTTCTGCCAGTACCCGGTGGTGCTGGTCAAGGGCAAACCCGAGGTGCAGCACGACAAGGCGAAGCTCTGGGTCGACCTGAACATCGCCGAAGCCCGGCTGTGGCTCGACGCCGTGCCGCACCTGGCCGGCGCCGAAGTGGGGGAGTTCAACGTCTTCGGCGGCACGCCGTCGCTGCTGCCGGAACCGGAGATCCGCCGCCTGCTCGACTTCTACCGTGCGGAGTTCGGGTTCACCGCCGGCACGACGATCCGCTTCGAGGGCGACCCGAGCACGTTCACCCCGGCCAAGCTCGAGCTGCTGCGGGAACTGGGCTGCACCAAGCTCTCCAGCGGCGTCCAGTCGTTCGACGACCACGTCCTGGAGCTGTGCCGGCGCGAGCACACCGCGCGGATGTGCGTCGACTTCGTCTCGGGCGCCACCGCCGCCGGGTTCGAGTGGGTCAGCATCGACCTCATGTACGGCCTGCTCGACCAGACCCTGGACAGCGTCCGGCGCGACCTGGACGTCGTGCTGGAGAACGAAGTCACCGCGGTGGTGTGCACGAAGCTGCACCTGGCGTCCTACAGCGACACCCGCACCGGCGTCACCGGGGAGAAGCCCGCCGCGTGGCAGCTGCCGTCCTACCGCGACAAGCTGGTGCGGGACGGCCACCGCTGGCCGACGCTCGGCGAGCAGTACCAGATGCGGGAGCTGCTGACCGAGGGCCTGCGCTCGGCCGGGTACACCGAGCACCCCACGATGTACTTCGCGCGGGCCGGGCTTGGGCCGGAGAAGTGGAAGGCCATCATGGTCGACCAGGACAAGCAGGAGGCCGAGGTTGCCATCGGGCTGGGCGGCAGCTCGAGCTGCCGCGCGTCCGAAGCGATCACCGACGTGAACTCGAAGCGGTACACCGAAACCGTCGAGGCGGGCCGGATCCCGCTCGGCTCGGCGACGCGGTTCACGCCGGAGGCGCAGGAGGCGCGGGCGGTGAAGATGGCGCTGACGACGTTGCAGCCGCTGCGGGATTCCGTGCACGCCTCGCGGTTCCCCGGGCGGTCGCTGTTCGCCGAGCCATGGCTGGGCAGGTTCCGTTCGCTGGCCGCGCGCGGCCTGGTCAGGCTGCTGCCGGACCGCGGGGTGATCGAGCTGACGCCGGAAGGCGAAGTGCTGGTGGAGGCGATCATCACCACCGAGCTCTGAAAGCCAAGATCACTACATCGAGTGACACAAGCCTCGCGGGGAGCGACGCGGGCAGGCAGCATGGGATCCGGACGTGCCAGTACCGAGATCGGAGCCCGGATGAGCCGAACCGTTGCCGGACACGACGAACAGCGGCGGTGGCGCGCGAAGCTCACGGGAGCGGGCGCGCTGGCCGCGCTGGCGGCGGCGGTCGTCACCACGCCGGCCGACGCCGCGCCTGCCGACTACTCGCTCGCGGCGACGAACTTCGCGGGCACGCAGATCGCCGCGCACGAAGGGGTGCAGGGGAGCGGCCGCGCCGACGCGCCCGGGCAGACGCTCGGCCACGACGTCAGCGGGCACCAAGGGCCGGTCGATTGGCCCGCGGCGGCCGGGGCCGGCGCGAAGTTCACCTACGTCAAGGCGAGCGAGGGCACCGGGTTCGTCAACCCGCAGTTCGGCCAGCAGTACGACGGCGCGCACACGGCGGGGCTGATCCGCGGCGCCTACCACTTCGCCCGCCCGGACGTCTCCGGCGGCGCCGAGCAGGCGGAGTACTTCATCGCCCACGGCGGCGGCTGGCGGTCGGACGGCACGACCCTCCCGGGTGCGCTGGACATCGAGTACAACCCGTACGGCGATGTCTGCTACGGCAAGAGCCCGGCGGACATGACGGCGTGGATCTCGGACTTCACGCGGACGTACCTGGCGAAGGCGAAGCGCAGCGCGCTGATCTACACCAGCACGACGTGGTGGAAGCGCTGCACGGGCAACACGGACCGGTTCGGGAACACCGACCCGCTGTGGCTGGCGCGGTACGGCCCGGAGGTCGGCGAGCTGCCGGCGGGGTGGGAGAAGCAGAGCATCTGGCAGTTCGCGCGCGGCGGCGGGCTGCCGGGCGACCAGAACTACTACAACGGCCCGATCGCCCGGGTCCAGGCGCTGGCGAAGGGCGCGAGCTAGCGTTGGGGCGCCCGGCGGGAGAGGTGCGGCCACGGCGGCCGGTGCAGCACCGCGAGCCCGCCGAGCGTGGCGGCGACCAGCCCGGTGCCCACGGCCAGCAACGCGACGCGCGTCGCGTCCACCGCCGGTTCCCACCTGGCCCGGCCTTCGCGGATCACGAACACCCCGGCCGGGCGGCTCACGGTGATCACCGTGGTGCCGTCGGGGGTTTCGTACGGTTCGCCGAACAGGCCGGGTGCGGACGAGGTGGGTTCCATGCCGCCATCGAACGGCAAACCGCGGTCGCTGACAAGATCGGACAAAACCTTGTCGCGCCGTGATCGCCTGCTTACGATCAGCCGGGGGCCGTCGCCGCGGACTGTCCTCTGTGGACTCTGCGGATTCCGTGGACGAAGGAGGCGCCGTGCGCAGGATCGCCCTTCTCGCCGCCGGTTTCGTGGCCGCGACCGTCGTCGCGTCCGCGCCGGGGGCCGCCGGGGCCGGGCACGCCTGGTTCACCTCCTGGGCGCAGTCGCAGGACGGCCGGGCCGACGCGCCGGTGACCGGCCAGTCGCTGCGGATGATCACCCACCTCAGCCAGGGCGGTGACGCCGTGCGCGTCCGGCTGCAGAACACCTTCGGCACCGGGCCGCTGACCATCGGGCACGCCACCGCCGGGCTCAGCGCGGGCACCGCGGAGGTCTCGGGGGTCCGGGACCTGACCTTCGCCGGCCGCTCCGCCGTCACGATCCCGGCCGGCGGCGAAGCCTGGAGCGACGAAACCCGGCTCGTGACGCGCCCGGACGCGAACCTCGCGGTGAGCCTGTCCGTCGAGGGCACCGCCGTGCCCGGGCGCCACGGCGCGGCGCTGCGGGACAACTACCTCACCGAACCGGGCGCGGGCGACCACACCGCCGACCCCGGGGCGGCCGCCTACACGCGGAAGGTCGGTTCCACGTACGTCGTCAGCGCCGTCGACGTCCACAACACCGCGCTGAAGGGCACGGTCGTCCCGTTCGGCAGCTCGGTCGTCGACGGCATCGGCAGCACCAACTGCGGTCCCGGGTGCACGCAGCTCGGCGCCGACCGGCGCTGGACCGACGACCTGGCCCGGCGGATCGTCGCGGAGTCGCCGGCCCGGGCCCAGCTGGCCGTGGCCAACGCCGGTGTCTCGGGCACGACGAGCGCGCGCTCGTGCCCGGGCATGCCGCCGTCGGTGGCGGGGCTGGACGCTTCGAGCCGCCTCGACCGCGACGTCCTGGCGCTGCACGGCGTCACCGCGGTGATCTACTACTACGGGACCAACGACCTCGCCTACGGCTGCGACGGCGCGACGATCCTGGACAGCTACCGATCGGTGTTCCAGCGGTTGCGCGCGGCCGGGATCGCCGTCTACGTCACGCCGAGCACGCCGCGGCCCGGGTACGGCGACCAGGCCAACCTGGCCCGGCACGAGATCGCGTTGTTCGTCCAGAAGTGGAACGACTGCGGTGGCACGTGTTCCGGCGTGGTCGACTTCGACGAGGTGCTCAAGGACCCGCTGAAGCCGAACAGCATCCTCCCGGCCTACGACAACGGCGACGGCATCCACGCCAACGCGGCCGGCCAGCAGGCGCTCGCCGACTTCGTCTCCCTGCCGATGCTGGCCGGGTCCGCCCGCAAGTGACCCGATCGGGGCGGGTTCTTCACACGATGGCGTGACCCGGCGAGTCGGAACGGCGGGATTGTGCCCGCGGGTCCCCAGAGTACGTCGGGTGATGAACAACTCGATGGACGACGCCGGGTGCTGCCTGCTGTCGGTGGCGTGGAAAGTCGCCCCGCTGAGCGAAGGGCAGCCGGGCTCCCGGCGCGGCGAGATCCGGCGGACCGTCGTGGCCGTCTGCCGGACCGCCGGGCACGGCGCCCGCGACTGGGCCGCGCGGCACGGGACGGGCACCGAAGCCGAGTACCGGCCCTTCCTCCAGCTCGCCGACGTCGCCTACGAGATCGCCACGCTCCTGCTGCTCGTCGAGGACTTCCTGGTGCCGGACCTGGAACGGGAACACCGCCGCTGGGCCGAGATCGAGGACCTGACGGCGCGGCTGACCGAGCTCGCCGGCTGGACGTCCGCCTTCCTGGGCGTGGATTGCCAGTTGTCAGGAACGTCCTGACGCTTGTAAGGTCTGTCCTGACAAGGGAGGCTGTGATGGCAACTGGTCAGGACACCGCCGTGATCGCGCACTGCTCGTTCTGCGCGCGGCCGAACATCGACGTGGAGACGCTCATCGCAGGTCCGGGGGTCTTCATCTGCGACGGGTGCGTGCAGCTGTGCGTGACCGCGATCGAGGGGAAACCGGCGTCGGCGCCGCTCATCGCGCCCTGGGAACACGACATTCCGCTCGAGCAGGTGCTCGCGAACCTGGCCCCGGTCGCGGCCGCGAGCGCGCAGGTGCAGCAGAACCTGGCCGCGTGGGTCGGCAAGGCGCGGGCGCTGGGCGGCACGTGGTCGCAGATCGGCCAGGCGCTCGGCATGACCCGGCAGTCGGCGTGGGGGCGGTTCTCCGGCGAGGAGTGACGCGCCCGGGTGTCCACTCAGGACACCGGCTTCACCCCGACCCCGGCGTAGAGGCCGTCTTCTTCCGGGTCGACGACGGCGGTCACCCGGTCGGGCCGCCAGTTCGCCGACGTGGTCAGCCCGGGCTCGACGAGCTCGAAGCCGTCGAAGAGGGCCAGCACCTCGTCGCGTGAGCGCGGGTAGATGTGGTCCTGCGTCGAGCGCATGGTCTCGGCGACGCGGGGGTCGCGCAACACCGCGAAGTCGTTCGTCAGGTGGGTGAGCGCGAGGTAGCTGCCGGGCGCGAGCGCGTCGCGGTAGGCGGCGAACACCCCGCGGGGGTCCGGTTCGGGCGGCAGGTAGTGCCCGAGCGTGATCGCCAGCAGTCCCACCGGCTCGGTCAGGTCGAGCAGCCGCTTGACCGGCTCGGAGCCCAGCACCGCGGCCGGGTCGGTGGCGTCGGCCTCGAGCGCCGACGCGTTCGGGTTGCCCTTGAGTAGCATCAGGCTGTGCGCCACGGCGACGGGTTCGTAGTCGACGTAGACCACGCGCGAGGCCGGGTCGACGTCCTGGGCGACTTCGTGGACGTTGCCGACGGTCGGGATGCCGGAGCCGAGGTCCAGGAACTGCCGGACGCCCTGGTCGAGCATGAACCGCACGACGCGCCGCAGGAAGGCGCGGTTGCGCCGGGCGACGGAGGCGACCTGCGGCTGGATGGCTTCGAGCCGCTGCGCGACGGCCCGGTCGGTGGCGAGGTTGTGCGCCCCGCCGAGCAGGTAGTCGTAGATGCGGGCCGCGCTGGGCCGGGAAAGGTCGGCACCGGGCGGGATCCAGTCGGCCTCGTCCTGTTCGCTCACGCTCGTCCCCTCGTCGATCGCCACGACGCGACCCACCTTAGCGGGTCCGGCGGATGTAACTGCTGCTACATTCGGAAGTGTGACGCGATGGCTGGTGCTGGTGGTCCGCGTCCCGGCGTCCCCGTCGCGGCACCGGGTCGCGGTGTGGCGCGAGCTGCGCCGGACGGGCGCGGTCTCGCTCGGCCAGGGCGCCTGGGTGGTACCGGACGTCCCGGCCTTCGCCGACGGCGTCGCCCGCGTCCTGGACCTGGCCCAGCGCGGCGGCGGAGAGGTGCTCACCCTCGACGCGACGGGCCGCGCCGAGCAGGACTCCGCGCGGCTGGCGGAGCTGTTCACCGCGGAGCGAGCGGAAGAGTGGGCGGAGTTCCTCGCCGACTGCGGCAAGTTCGAGGCGGAGATCGCCAAGGAGATCCGCACGGCCAAGTTCACGACGGCCGAGCTGGAAGAGGAGGAGCAAAGCCTGGAGCGCCTGCGCCGCTGGCACCGGGACATCAAGATCCGCGACGTGTTCACAGCGCCGGCAGCAGCCGAGGCCGACCGCCGGCTCGAGGACTGCGCTGCCCGGTTGGCCGATTACACGGAGCGGGTCTTCGAGGCCTTGCACCAGTTGTGAGGGGGGTGCCGGAGTTGGTGCGGGCGGAGGGAACGGCGTTGGCGGCGGCCGTGCCCGCACAGCTCGCCGGTTACCCCGAGCGGGCGGCCGTTGCTGCCGGGCGGCGGTTCGAGCACTGCGCTGCCTCGCCCGCCGACTGCTCCGGGCGGGTTTTCGCGGCCAGCGGGGTGATGGCGGCGGTTTCGTCCCCGCGGCGGCTCGAACACCGCGCCCCGCGGCCCTCCGCGCGGGCCGTCCGCGCCCCACATCAGTCATGAAGCGCCCAACCGCACTGGTTCCGCTCTACGGGGCGGGCTTCGTCACCGCCTTCGGAGCCCACAGCATCGCCGCCAGCCTCGGCGGTTATGCCGGTCATTCCTTGCTGGCCCTCGGCATCCTCCTCGCCCTGTACGACGGCACCGAAGTCGTCCTGAAACCCGTGTTCGGCGCCCTGGCCGACCGAATCGGCGCGCGGCCGGTGCTGCTCGGCGGCCTGGTCGCCTTCGCCGTCGCTTCCGGTGCCTTCGTCGTCGCCGGTAATCCGGCGCTGGTCGGTGTGGCCCGGCTCGCCCAGGGCGCCGCCGCGGCGGCGTTCTCCCCGGCCGCCGGGGCGCTCGTCGCCCGGCTCTCGCCGGAATCCCGGCGTGGGCGGGCCTTCGGCGGCTACGGCGCCTGGAAAGGTCTCGGCCACACCCTCGGCCCCGTCCTCGGCGGCGTCCTGATCACCGTCGGCGGCTATCCGCTGCTCTTCGCCGTCCTGGCGGGGCTCGCGCTGGCCGTCGCGGCGTGGGCCGCCCTGGTCGTGCCGGCGGTGGTGCCGTTGCCGCGGAGCCGGCAGACCGTCGCGGACCTGGTGCGCCGCCTCACCGCCGGGAGTTTCGCCCGGCCCACCCTGGCGCTCGCCGGCGCTACGGCCGCCCTCGCCGTCGGGGTCGGCTTCCTCCCGGTGGCCGGGCACGGCTTCGGCCCGGCGGTGACCGGTGCGGCGGTCTCGGTGCTGGCCGCGTGTGCCGCGCTGGTCCAGCCGCCGGCGGGACGCGCTCGCGACGCGGGCCGCGTCCCCGACGGCGCCGGGATGGCCACCGGCCTGGTGCTCGCCGCGGCGGGCCTGGTGCTGGCCGCGGTGGTCCCGGGCGTCGCCGGGCTCTTCGCCGCCGCGGGCGCGATCGGCGTCGGTGCGGGGCTGGTCACCCCGCTCGGGTTCGCCCACCTCGCGGCGACGGCGCCCGCGGAACGGCTCGGCCAGACGATGGGCTCGGCCGAGGTCGGCCGCGAGCTCGGGGACGCGGGCGGGCCGGTGCTCGTCGGCGCCGTCGCGGCGGCGAGCGCACTGGGGCCGGGGCTGGCGGGACTCGCCGCCCTGCTCGTCCTGATGGCCGCCGTGGTCGTGCGGACCCGCGTGCCTCCTTCTGCCGCCCCCGGGTGAACCGGACGGCGCACGCGCGCTGCGGCGAACCGGTGATGTGCGCGAATGGGACGAAGATCCACGGTGTGCCGCTGGTGCGCAGCGTCGCCGCCGCGCTACTTTCCGCCGGCGTCGGCCGGCGCGACCCCGACCCCGGAGGTGACGCGGTTTGTTCAGGGCCATTGGTCCGTACCACTGCAACGGCAGCGAGAGCGGGTCGCCACGACCGTGATCCGCGTCCTCCTGATCCTGTCCTGTCCACGCCGTTCCCGCCGGATCGGGCGGCAGCTCGCCGAGGAGGCGGACGTCGAGGTGCGGCACCGGGCGCCGGAGACCTGGAGCGACCTGGTGACCGAGCTCGAGGACTTCACGCCGTCGGTGGTCGTGCTCGACCGGGCCGTGCTGAACGCCGAAGGCGGCACCGTCGCCGGGGACATCGCGCGCGGCGGCCGCCCGCCGGCCGTCGTGCTGCTGGCCGAGGCGTACCACCCCGGTGACGTCGTCCCGGCCGCGAGAGCCGGGGTCCGCGGTTACGTCGTCGACCGCCCGGGCTGCCCGTGGGGCGCGGTCGTGCGCGCGATCGCCGCCGGGGAGGGCTGGATCGCGCCGCCGGCGGCCGGGGAACTGCTCGACGCCTTCCGGACGCCGGACCGGCCGAGGATCCCGTTGACCGACCGGGAACTGAGCGTGCTCCGGCTCGTCGCGCGGGGCTGCTCGAACCTCGAGGTCGCGACGGAACTGGGGCTGAGCCAGTCGACGGTCAAGACCCACGTGTCCCGGATGCTCGCCCGCCTCGACCTGCGCAGCCGGACCCAGCTGGCGGCCTTCGCCCGCGACCTCGGCGTCGTGTGAAACTGTCGATATTCGTTCTTTCGACCGATGCGGTCGCGGCGGCGGTCCTCATACGATGATGATCGGCGGCCGGCGCGTCCCGAATTCGGGCGCCGGCCGTGGTTTCGTGAGCGGAAGACGCGGCGCTGCGCCTTCCGGCCCGGAAAAATGGCTGAATAGTGGACGGAGGTCGGTGTTGTCCAGGGAAGACGGCTCCGCGTCGGGGTTGCCGCTCGCGCGTTACCAGCTCTTCCGTTCTTGTGACCCGAATCATGTGCGCGAAGAGGTGAGCCGCGTTTTGGCGCCGCACACCCTGCGGGTGCTCGGGGGTGATCCGCGGCTCGACGCGCGAATGCACCACGTGCGGTTGCGCGACCTGTCGATGAGCGTTCTCCGCTACGGCGGAGCCGTGCGTTTCGCGTCGGGGCCGTCCGAAACGTTCTTCACCGTGTTCGTCCCGCTCGCCGGTGAGGCCGAGGCGCTCTGCGGAACCGACCGCGTGCGGCTGACCACCGGAACCGCCGCGGTGCTCTCGCCCGCGGACCCGGTGGTGCTGCGCTGGCCGGGCGACTGCGCCCAGCTGGTCGTGCGGCTGGAGCGGACCGCGCTGGAGGCCCGGCTGAGCGACCTGCTCGGTGCGCCCCTGCGCAAGCCGCTGCGGTTCGCGCCCGCGATGGCCGTGGACTCGGGCAACGGCCGGAGCTGGCTGCGGGGCCTGCGGATGCTGGTGACCGAGCTGGACCGCCCCGGCTCGCTGATCGAGCAGCGCGCGGTCGCGGAGATGTTCGAGCGGACGCTGGTCACCGCGCTGCTGATGGGCCACCCCAGCAACTACACGCGGATGCTCGCCGGGGAGGTACCGGCCGCGCCGACCCGCGCGGTGAGCATCGCGCTGGAGTGGATCGACAACCACCCGAAGTGGCGGCACACGACCGCGAGCCTGGCCCGGGAGGCCGACGTCACCGAACGGTCGCTGCAGCTGGGGTTCCGCAAGCACCTCAAGATGGGCCCGATGGAGTACCTGCGGGAGATCCGCCTGCGCGGGGTGCGCGACCAGCTGCGGGCGGCCCAGTCCGACGCGGTCACGGTGACGGCGGTGGCCGCGGAATGGGGTTTCCAGCACGCGGGGCATTTCGCCGCCCGGTACCACCAGCGGTTCGGGGAACGGCCGTCGGAAACGCTCCGGCGCTGACGCCGGCGAGGAAACAAGGGCCCTTTCCGATCGGGTGCCGTCCCCTGTGGACGGCACCCGATTTTCGTGCGCGTCCGAAATGCCCGGCGGCGGATCGGGAGGAATTGTTCGGTTTTCGGATGTCGCCGGTCGACCCCGCCGGGGAATCATCGACCACGGGCCGGACGGACGGGTGATCCCGGATTTCCAGCCGGAAACGAGGACGCGTGAAGGAGGGAATGTGCCACCGATGATCCGGGTGGAGAACCTGGTCAAACGGTTCGGGCGGACGACCGCGCTCGACGGGGTCAGTTTCGCCGTTCCGGCGGGCACGGTGGTCGGCGTGCTCGGGCCGAACGGCGCCGGGAAGACGACCGTGGTGCGGGTACTGGCCACGCTCCTGCGGCCGGACCGCGGCCTGGTCCGGGTCGGCGGGCTCGACGTCGAGCGGGAACCGGCGCGGGTTCGCGCTCTGCTCGGGCTCACCGGCCAGTACGCGTCCGTCGACGGGGACCTGACGGGCACGGAGAACCTGGTGCTGCTCGGCCGCCTGCTGGGACTGTCCCGCCCCGCGGCGCGGGACCGGGCGGCGGACCTGCTCGAGCGCTTCGAGCTCGGGGAGGCCGCGGCCCGGCCCGCGTCGACGTACTCCGGCGGCATGCGGCGACGGCTGGACCTCGCGGCCAGCCTGATCGGCCGGCCGCGGGTGCTCTGCCTCGACGAGCCGACGACGGGCCTCGACCCGTACGTCCGGCGCGAGCTGTGGCAGGTGGTCCGGGAACTGGTGGCCGAAGGCGTCACCGTGCTGCTCACCACCCAGTACCTGGAGGAGGCCGACCGGCTCGCGGACCGCGTCACGGTGTTCGACGCCGGCCGGGTCGTCGCCGACGGCACGCCCGACGAGCTCAAGCGCCGGGTCGGCGGCCGCACGGTCCAGGTGCGGCCCGCGCTGGCGCAGGACATGGACGCCACCGCCCGGGTGCTGGGCAAGCTGACCGGCACCACGCCGGCCCGCGACTTCGGCTCCGGGCTGCTCACCGCGCCGGCCGCCGACCCGATGGTGCTGTCCACTTTGGTCCGGAAGCTCGACCAGGCCGGGCTGGCCGTGGCCGAACTGGGCCTGCGGCTGCCGAGCCTGGACGAGGTCTTCCTCGCGCTGACCGGGAAAACCGCCGGACCGGACGGTCCGGCGCGGCGGGAAGGCAGCGCCGGATGAGCGGCCGGGTTTCTCCCGCGGACGCGGTGCGGCACGGGCTGATCCTGGCCGGCCGGGGTGTGCTCAAGATCCGCCGCAACCCCGAGCACCTGGTCGACGTCACCGTGCAGCCCCTGCTGTTCCTGGTCATGTTCGGGTTCCTGTTCGGCGGCGCCATCGCCGGCAGCCCCGGTGCCTACCTCCAGGACCTGGTGCCGGGGCTGATGGTGCCGAGCGTGCTGATGGCCACCCTGTCCGCCGGGGTCGGCCTGAACAGCGACGCGGGCAGTGGCGTGTTCGACCGGTTCCGGAGCATGCCGATCGCGCGGTCGGCGCCGCTGACCGGGGTGGTGCTCGCCGGCGCGGTCCGCTACCTGGTCGCGGTCGTGGTGCTGCTGGCGGCGGGCGCCGTCCTCGGCTTCCGCGTCCGCACCGGCCCGCTGGAGGTGCTGGCCGCGACGGCGGTCCTGGTGACCGCCGGCCTGTGCTTCTGCTGGGTCACCGTGTTCCTCGGCATGGTGCTGCGCGACCGGGACGCGGTGCAGGGCAGCGCCGTCGCCCTGTTCATGCCGCTCGTGTTCGCGAGCAACGTCTTCGTGCCGGCCGCGACCATGCCCGGCTGGCTGCGCGCCTGGTCCGGCGTCAACCCGGTGAGCCTGCTCGCCGACGTCGTGCGCGGCCTGCTCGGCGGCGGGCCGGTCGCGGGCCCGCTCGCCGGGGCGCTGGCCTGGTCGGCCGGCGTGCTCGGAGTGTTCTTCCCCCTGGCGATCCGCGCCTACCACCGGCGCGTCGGATGACAGAGAGGTGAATCAGGCCATGGGCTCTGCCGAGCCGACCGTGAAAGTGACCTTGAAGGGAGCACCCGACGGAATGCCCGCAACCGTGCTCGTCCGCTTCGCGGAACTGTCCCACTCCCGGCTGAAGATCCCGTACCGGGCGGGTTACGAGCACTTCGTCTTCGAGAGCAGTGCCCACGGAGTACCGGAAGACGGCGCCGTCTTCGTCTGGTGCGACCGGACGAAGTTCGCGGAATAGAGAGGCGCCCATGAACACCGCCATCCTCGGGACCGGCTCCTACCTGCCGGAGACCGTCCTCACCAGTACCGAGCTCGGCCGCCGGCTCGGCCTCGGCGCGCAGTGGATCTTCGACAAGACGGGCATCGCCGAACGCCGGGTCGCGGCGCCCGACGACGCGACGTCCGACCTGGCCACCCGGGCCGCCGAACACGCCCTGCGCGCGGCGAACCTGGCCGCGACCGACATCGACCTGCTGATCGTCGCCACCTCGACGCCCGACCAGCCCATCCCGGCCACGGCCTGCGCCGTGCAGGCGAACCTCGGCGCGATGCGCGCCGCCGCCTTCGACGTCGACTCCGTCTGCAGCGGCTTCGTCTACGCGCTGGTCACCGCGCACGCGCTGCTTGAAGCGGATCCGTTGCCCCGCAACGCCCTCGTGATCGGCGCGGACACCTACTCGCGCATCCTGAACTACGAGGACCGGCGCACCTGCGTGCTGTTCGGCGACGGTGCCGGCGCCGTCGTGCTCGGCAAGCGCGGCAACGGCCGCGGCCTGCTGTCGAGCGCGCTGGGGTCCGACGGCACGACCGCCGACTTCGTCACCGTGCCCGGTGGCGGGAGCCGCCGGCCGGCGAGCGCGGCCACCCTCGCCGCGGGCGAGCACTACTTCGCCATGCGCGGCAGGCAGGTCCGGGACCTCGCGTCCCGGGTGCTGCCGGACCTCGTCGTCGACGTCGCGAAGTCGGCGGAGCTGGACGTGGCGGACATCGACCTGATCGTGCCGCACCAGGCGAACGGCCGGATGCTGCAGGACCTGGCGAAGACGCTGGACCTGCGGCCCGGGCAGATGCACCTGACCGTCGAGCGGTACGGCAACACGGGCGCGGCTTCGGTCCCGATCACCCTCGACGACGCCGTCCGCTCGGGCCGGCTGTTCGACGACGACGTCGTCCTGCTCGTGGCGTTCGGCGGCGGTATGAGCTGGGGCGGGGCCACGCTGCGCTGGACGCGCCCGCGCACGCCCGGGGAGGTCCGGTGATCCGGCCCCCGGTGCGGGTACCGCCGTCGCGCCCGCCCCGGTACGAGGTCGGGTTCCACGGCGACGTCCGCATCCCGTCGAGCGAGCCGGGCCTGACCCTCGGCGCGGACCTCTACCTGCCGAAGACGGCGCACCGCGTGCCGGCGCTGGTGACCCTCCACACCGGACGGAAGGACGGCCTCGGCGGCATCTCGGCGAGCCGGTACCTGCGGTACTTCGCGGAACGCGGCTACGCCGTGCTGTACGTGGACTGCTTCGGCATCGGGACGTCGGAGGGGACGCCGCGGCCGCTGCTGAGCCCGGGCGAGGTCGCCGACGGCGTGTCGGTGGTCGAGTGGGCCGCCGCGCAGCCGTGGTGCACCGGGCGGGTCGGTATGTGGGGCCTGTCCCACGGCGGCCTGACGACGCTGGCGGTCGCGGCCGAGCGGCCGCCGGCGCTGAAGGCGATCTTCCCGGTGATGGGCTGGACCGACGTCGAACGCGACCTCGTGCACCCGGCCGGCCAGCGCGGCGGGATCGGGATGTTCGGGCACCTGAGCCTGTACAACATCTTCTGCGCGCTGCTGCCCCCGCTGCGTGGCGAGGACCGGGACAACTACGAAAGCCTGTGGAAGGAACGGCTGGAGAAGTTCGAGCCGTGGTTCGCCGACGCCTGGGAGCACCCGCCGGGCCACGCGGTGTGGGCGCAGCGCCGGATCGACCCGCGGCGGATCACCGTGCCGTCGTTGTGCGTCGCGGGCTGGCGCGACCTGTTCTGCGACGGGATGATCGCCGCCTACCAGCAGATCCGGGCGCCGAAGCAGCTGATCGCCGGGCCGTGGCTGCACACGTTCCCGGACGTCGCGCCGGTCGGGCCGTTCCCGTCGGCGGTGCTCGCCTGCGCGTGGTGGGACCGCTGGCTGCACGGCCGGGCGCCGCGGGCCGGGTCCCGCGAGCGGACCGCGACCTTCTTCGTGCAGGGCGCGGGCGCCCGCTGGGTGCGGGCGGAGCAGTGGCCGCCGGACAAGCAGGCCGACCACGTCTTCGTCGCGTCCCGCTCGGGGCACCTCTACCGGTCCGCGCCGGGCGGCCGTCCGTCGGCGGTCGCCACGGTCACCGGCCGGGGCGACCCGACCGTGGGGGCGTTGAGCGGCCTCACGAAGCACCCGACCGACCGGTTCGGCTACCCCCTCGACCAGCACGACGACGACGCCCGGACGCTCGCGTTCACCAGCGCGCCGCTGCCGGAGCCGCTGCTGATCGCCGGGCGCCCGGCCGTGCGGCTGCTGCTGGGTCCCGGGACCACCGCGACCCGGTGCGTGCTCAAGGTGACCGACGTCGACGAGCAGGACCGGTCGCTGCTCGTCTCGGCGGGCACGGTGGACCTGGCCCGGCGCGACGGCGTTGTCCAGGTCGAGCTCGACCCGACGTGCTATCAGGTCGCGGCCGGGCACCGCGTGCGGCTGGTCCTGGCCGAGGCGGACATCCCGCGGCTGTGGCCCGCGGCCGAACCGGGTCTGCTCGGCGTCCGCGTGATCCGCGGTCCCGGCGACTACGTCGGCCTCGCCGCCGAAGAGTACGAAGGCCACCAGGCCACGACCCTCAGCCTGCCGGCCGCCGCCCCGGAGGCGCTCACCGACGTGGTGGTCCCGGTGCCGGACCGGCGGAGCCCGGCCGGCCGGGGCGGCGACCGCTGGGAGATCGCCCGCGACCACCTCCGCTCGGCCGTCCGGCTGACGGTGGAGAAGCGCGACCGGATCCGGATCCCGGGCGAGGACCGCGACTTCCTCGCCATGACCACGCAGGTCGACCTCGGCGTGCCCGAGCACCACCCGGCCGCCGCGCGCATGACGGCGACCGGGGAGAAGACCGCGGAGACCCCGGACGGCGACCGGATCGTCGTCCGGGCCGGCATCGACATGGGCGCCGACGACGCGGCCGTCACGGCCGAGGTGCTCGTCAACGGCACCCAGTTCTTCACCCGGGAGTGGAAATGGACCTGACGATGCTCGAACGTCCCCTGAACTACCTGGAGCTGGCCCACCTCGACCGGGTCGTGATCATGGCCGCGGAGTACGACGGCGACCTCGACGCCGACGCGCTGGCCCGCGCCTTCCGGCACCTGTGCGTGGTGCACCCGGTGCTGCGGGCCCGGGTTCGCGGGACCGCGCCGGAGGCCGTGCTGGCCGTCTCGCCCGAGCACGAACCGGACCTGATCGTCCTGGACGAGGAGCCGGACATCCTGACGAAGGTCGCCGGACTGCCGTGGGACGCCACCGCCGGGGTCGCCGACCTCGTGCTCGTCCGGGGGAGGGGCACGGGTACGTCGCCCTGCGCACGGACCACTCGATCACCGACGCCAACGCGTGGCTCGGCACGTTCCGCGAGCTGCTGCGGCTGTTCACGGCGGTCGCGTCGGGGGAGGAGCCGGTGAGCGAGCCGGGGACGGCGTTGCCCGCGCCGCCCGCCGCGCTCTTCCACGAGCGGCTCGGCCTGATCCCGTACGACCGCAGGCTGTTCCACTCCGCGACCCCGCCCGAGCCGGCGGCCGGGACCGCGGGCCTGCTCAGCGGCTACCTGCGGCTGGGTGTCGAGGAGACGCAGTGGCTCAAGCGCGCGGCGCGGCGCTACGAGACCACGGTGCACGGCCTGGTCGCCGGCGCGATCCTGCTCGCCCAGCGCGTCCTGGCCGGCGGGCGCGAACCCGTCCCGATGTACTGCGTCTCGCCGGTCGACTTCCGGCGCCGCGTCGACCCGCCCGTCGGCGAACTCGAGACGACCAACTTCATGATGTCCTACGTCGCCGAAACGGGCGTGTCCCCGCGGCTGAGCCCGGTCCTCATCGGCCGGGAGGTCAAGGCGCGGATGGACGAAGTCCTGTCCGGCCCGGAAGGGGTCCGTGAGCACGCGCCGATGGAGGACACCCTCGGGCGCAACCTCTCCTACGCGCTGATCAGCAACCTCGGTGTCGTCGACGAGTTCCCGGCTCCGGCCGGGCTCGTGTTCAGCGAGCTGCACATCCTGAACACCGTCGGCGACACGTTCTTCCCCGGCTACTACGTCTCCACCTACCGGGACCGGCTGACGGTGCTGCACATCTTCACCGACCGGTTCTTCACCCGCGGCGACGTCGACCGGCTCGTCCGGGAGCTGCACGAGCAGCTGCTCATCGTCGGCGCGTCGGCCTAGGGAGGGCGGTCTGTGAAGGCTCTGTTGCTGACCCACGGCAGCCGCGGCGACGTCCAGCCGTTCGCCGCACTGGCGGCGGCGCTGACCGGCGCCGGGCACGAGGTGGTGCTGGCCGCACCCGCGTCGTCGGCCGCGGTGGCGGATCCGTACTGCACGCGGGTGATCCCGCTCGACGACGGGACGAACAAGCTGGTCGACGACCGGGCGGCGTGGGAGGCGGTCGAACGCAACTTCCGCGGCCTGCGCGGGAAACGGCTCGGGCTGCGGCTGCTGCGCCGCAACCGCCTCGCGATGCGGCGGGTCTTCGGCGACCTCGCGGCGCTGGGCCGGGTGCTCGCCGAGGACGACGACGTCGACGTCGTGGTGCACCAGGTCAACGTGCCCGGGCACGCGATCGCCGAACTGCTGGGCGTCCCGGCGGTGCCGGTGTGCCTGCAGCCGTTCTGGGTGCCGACGCCGTCGCATCCCGACCCGCTGTTCCCGTACGCGGTGCCCGCGGTGCTCAACCGGGCTTCGTACGTGACGACGAGGACGTTCGTGCGGGCCCTCACCGGGAGCCCGGGACGGTTCCGGCGCGACGGGCTCGGCCTGCCCCGCCGCCGCTTCGCCCACGACCCGCTCCGGCGGCCCGACGGCACCCGGGCGCCGGTGCTGCAGGCGTTCAGCCGGCACGTGCTGCCGCCGCGGGCGCGGTACCCGGACTTCGTGCACACGCCCGGGTTCTTCTTCCTGCCGTCCCGGGTGCCGTGGACGCCGCCGGCCGACCTGGCCGCGTTCCTCGCGGCCGGCGAACCGCCGGTGTACCTGGGTTTCGGCAGCATGGTCGGCAGCGACCCGGCCCGGACCGGGCGGATCGTCGCGGCCGCCCTGCGCGCGGCCGGGGTCCGGGCGGTGGTGGCATTGGGCCGCGGCGGGATCCGGCCGGACGGTCTGGGCCGCGACGCGTTCTGCCTGACGGAAGCACCCCACGCCTGGCTGTTCCCGCGCACGGCGGCGGTCGTGCACCACGGCGGGGCGGGCACGACGGCCGCGGCGCTGGCGGCCGGGCGCCCGCAGGTGGTCTGCCCGTTCATGTTCGACCAGCCCTACTTCGGGCGGCGGCTCTCGGCACTGGGTGTCGCCCCGCGGCCGCAGCCGTTGCGGGAGCTGACGGCTCGTGGCCTGGCTCAGGCGATCGGCGACGCGGTGGCCGGGACCGCGCCGGCCCGGGCGCGCGAGCTGGGTGAGCTGGTCCGGGCGGAGGACGGGACCGGCCACGCGGTGAAGGTGCTGGAAGCCCTCACCCAGGTGTGACGTCCGGGGAGATTGTCCGAGACCGCCGGTACCGCCACCGCGGTGCTGCGCCGGGCGGTGGCCTGGTTCGCCGACCTCGGCGTGAGTGTCGGGCATACGCTCGCTTCTACCGCACCCTGGCGAAGGCCGGGCATACGCTCGCTTCTACTCGTCGGAAACCCCGCGGCGGGCCGCGTTCCCAGGCTGGCCGCACTTCTACGATCATCATCGGCCCCGCAGCTCAACCGGCGGCAAGCCGCCGGTCACCCGGCTGACCAGCGTCCCTGGACGCCCTCACCCAGGCACCGGGTCCTGCTCGGCGATCCGGCCGTCGCGCAGGACCACCGCCCGGTGGCAGAAGAACCGCACGACGTCGACGTCGTGGGAGATGAACAGGTAGCTCAACCCGAGCTGCTGCTGCAGATCCAGGAGCAGGTTGAGGATCTGAGCCTGCACCGACAGGTCGAGGGCGCTGGTCGGCTCGTCGCAGACGACCAGGTCGGGTTCGAGCACCAGCGCGCGGGCGATGGCGATGCGCTGCAGCTGCCCGCCGGAGAACGCGCCGGGGTGCCGGCCGCCGGCGGCGGGGGACATCCCGACCCGCTCGAGCACGTCGGCGACCCGCGCCTCGGCCGCCCGGCGCGGCAGCCGGTGCACGACCCGCAGCGGCTCGGCCAGGGTGCTGCCGACGGTGCGGGACGGGTTCAGCGACCCGTGCGGGTCCTGGAACACGATCTGCAGGTGCGTGCTCAGCTTGCGCCGCCGCCGGGCGGTCGCGTGCGTGATGTCCTCGCCGCGGAAGAGCATCCGCCCGCCGGTGGGCCGCACCAGGCCGACGATCGTGTGCCCGATCGTCGACTTCCCGGAACCGGACTCGCCGAGCAGCCCGAGCGTCTCCCCGGCCCGCAGCCCGAGGTCCACCCCGTCCACCACGGGGTGGCCCGGCCGGTAGGCGACGCGCAGGTCGTGGAGTTCAAGCAGTGGCACGTTCGCCCCCGGGGGACAGCTTGGCGTGGTGGAGGCAGCGGGTGCGGTGTCCGGCGCCGGGCTCCGCCACCGGGATGGGCGCCGCAGTGCATTCGGCCGTAGCGAGGGTGCAGCGCGGCGCGAAGTGGCAGCCCGGTGGCCGGTGCGCGGGGTCCGGGACCGTGCCCGGGATGGCCGCCAGCCGGGTGCCCGGCCGGGCGCGGCCGGGCATCGCGCCGAGCAGCCCTTCGGTGTACGGGTGCCGTGGCCGCGTCAGCAGCTCGCCGACCGGGCCGGACTCCACGATGTGCCCGGCGTACATCACGTAAGCCCGGCGGCAGAACGAAGAGACCACCGACCAGTCGTGGGTGATGAGCAGGATCGCCATCCCGCGCGTCGCCTGCAGCCGCCCGAGCAGGCCGAGCACTTCCGCCTGCACGGTGACGTCCAGCGCCGTGGTCGGCTCGTCGGCGATGAGCAGGCTCGGTTCCCCGGCCAGCGCCATCGCGATCGCGACGCGCTGGGCCATACCGCCGGACAGCTCGTGCGGGTAGCGGCGGGCCACGACGTCCGGCAGGTTCACGTCGTGCAGCAGGCCGAGGACGCGCTCCCGCACCGACGCCCGCGACCCGCCGTGGCGCAGCCGCACGAGCTCGCCCAGCTGGTGCGCCACGGTGAACACCGGATCGAGCGCGCCCACGGCGTCCTGCGAGATCAACCCGATCCGCGAGCCACGCAGGCGGCGCATCGCCCGCGGCCCGGCCAGGGCGAGGTCGGCGCCGTCGAAGAGGAGGCTCCCGGCGGTGACCGCCCCGCCCGCCGGGAGCAGGTCCATGACCGCGCGGCCGGTGATCGATTTGCCGCAGCCGGATTCGCCGGCCAGCGCGACGGTTTCGCCGCGGCCGATGTCCAGGTCGAGGTCCTCGACCACGACCCGGCCGCCGGACAGCGTCACCTCGACGTCCCGCAGCGAAAGCAGGGCCTCCGACGGCTCCGCGCGCGGGGTCAAGGTCGGCGCGGGCGCCCGGTGCGCGCGGTGCAGGCGATCGCGGAAGGGCTCAGCGTGCGCGGTCGCGTCCCGGACGACGTCGCCGAGCAGGCCGAACGCCAGGATCGCCAGGCCGAGCACGACCCCCGGCGGCACCAGCAGCCACGGCTGCCGGTCGATCACCGACGCCGCCTGCGCGATCATGTCGCCCCAGGTGGGGTCCGGCGGCTGCGCGCCGAACCCGAGGTAGCTCAGGCCGGCGTCGATGAGCAGCGCCCCGCCGGCGAGCAGCGAGACCTGGACGATGACCGGGCCGGCGATCCGCGGCAGCACGTGCGCCGTCACGATCCGGTGGTGGGGCAGGCCGCACACCCGCGCGGCGGCGACGTAGAGCTCCTTGCGCACCGCCAACGTGGCGCCGCGGACCACCCGCGCGAGCCCGGGCGAGACGAGCACGCCGAGCGCGACCATCACGACGGTCTGGTGCTCGCCCACGACGGCCAGCACCACCAGCAGCGTCATCAGCACCGGGATGGCGAGCAGCACGTCCACCACCCACGTGAACGCCCGGTCGAACCAGCCGTTCAGGTACCCCGCGGCGATCCCGCTCGTGACGCCGACCCCGATCACGGTGACGACGACGATCGCGGCGTGCAGCAGGCTGATCTGCCCGCCGTACATGAGCCGGGTCAGCACGTCCCGGCCGAGCGTGTCCGTGCCGAGCGGGTGCGCCGGGCCGGGGCCGGCGAGCACGTGGTCCAGGTCGGTCGCCACCGGGCCGGCCGGCGCGAGGACCGGTGCCAGCACCGAACCGGCGACGAGCAGCGCGAGGTACCCCAGCGGCACCCACGCGAGCGGGCGCCGGAGCGCGGCCCGCCACCGCCGTCCGGGCCGGACGCCCCGGGCGACGAACTCCTCCACGCCGGCGGTCACCGGACCCGCGCCTTCGGGTTGAGCAGGCCGTAGGCCAGGTCGACGACCAGGTTGACCACGACGACGATCACCGTGAACACCACCACCACGCCCTGGATCATCCGGATGTCGTGCAGCGACGTCGCCTGGACCGCGAGGCTGCCCAGGCCCGGCATGGCGAAGACCGACTCCACGAACACCGTGCCGCTCAGCAGCCCGATGAACGTCAGCCCCACCAGGGTCACGACCGGGATCGCGGCGTTGCGCAGCGCGTGGCGCAGCACCACCGACGTTTCGGGGACGCCGTTGGCGCGCAACGCCGTCACGTAGCCGCGGGAGAGCGCGTCCAGCATCGCGTCGCGGGTCTGCTTGGCGAACACGGCGATGCCCGGCAGGGCCAGGGTCGCGACCGGCAGCACCAGGCTGAGGGCCCAGCCGGCGGGGGAGGCGCCGAGGGCGACGTACCCGGTGGCGGGCAGGAGCTGGACGGTGACCGCGAACAGCGTCACCATCGTCAGCGCGAACCAGAAGCTCGGCAGCGCGTAGCCGATCAGCGAGAGCACGTCGACGACGCGGCCGATCCGGCCACCGTGGACGGCGCTGACGACGCCGAGCGCGACGCCGACGAACGCGGTCACCGCCGTGGCGCAGCCGATCAGCGACAGCGTGACGGGCAGCCGGTTGACGATTTCGTCCCCCACCGAAAGCCCGCTGATCGGGGACGAGCCGAGGTTGCCGCGCAGCGCGTCCCGCAGCCAGTGCCCGTACTGCGTCAGCACCGGCTGGTCGAGGCCGAGCTGGCGGCGCAGCTGTTCGTAGGCCGGGACGCTGAAGTTCTGCCCGAGGATGGCGCGGGCGAGGTCGCCCGGCGCGGCGGACTGCAGCAGGAACGCGGCCAGGGACACGACGAAGACGAGGGCCACCGAGACGATCAGGCGGTGCGCGATCAACCGGAGCATGCGGACCCGCCCTTCCGCTGACGCCGCTGCTGTGCGGAGACGAGCTGCCGGTACCACCGGTAGGACGCCTTGGGCGTGCGGGCGAGCGTCGCGAAGTCGACGTGCACCAGCCCGAAGCGCGGGCGGTAGCCGTGGTCCCATTCGAGGTTGTCCAGCAGCGACCAGACGTGGTAACCCCGGATGTCCGAACCCGCCTCGAGCGCGGCACGCACCTGGCGCAGGCAGGCCCGCAGGTAGGCGATGCGCCGCAGGTCCTGGACCGAGCCGGTGACGTCCGGCTCGTCCAGCCCGGGGTAGCCGTTTTCGGTGACGTGGACCGGCGGCAGGTCCGGGTAGTGCGCGCGCAGCCAGGCCAGCAGCCCGCCGAACTCCTCCGGCGCCACCGGCCAGCCGAGCAGGTTGGTGCTCGCGCCGGGGAACGGGACCCGGGCGTAGCCGAACACGCCGGACGCCGACGCGGCGATCCGCGCCGGGGCGTACCAGTTGACCCCGAGGAAGTCGAGGGGAGCCGCGATGACCGCGCGGTCGGCGTCGCTCGCCTCGACCACCGGCCGGCCGTCGACGTGGGGGAAATCGCCGCGCAGCAACGGTTCCAGGAACAGCCGGTCCTCGTACGCCTCGGCCAGGGCGGCCGCGCCGACGTCTTCCGGCCGCTCGCTCGCGGGCGTCGTCCCGGCGAGGTTCAGGCTGATCCCGATCTCCCCGCCGCGCGCCTGGGCCCGCAGCCGCGGGACGGCGAGGCCGTGCCCCAGCAGCAGGTGGTGGGCCACCCGCAGCCCGTGGCGGCGCACGGGCTCCCGCGGCGGCCCGGTCATCTCGGCGTGCATCACCGAAAGCGGCTCGTTGAGCGTGATCCAGCGCGTGACGCGGTCGCCGAAGCGGGCCCCGAGCCCTTCGGCGTAGTCGGCGAACCGGGCCGCGGTGTCGCGGCCGGCCCAGCCGCCGGCGTCCTCGATCGGCTGCGGGTGGTCCCAGTGGTACACCGTCAGCATCGGTTCGATGCCCCGCGCCAGCAGCCCGTCGACGAGCCGGTCGTAGAAGGCCAGCCCGCGGCCGTTCCAGCGGCCGTGCCCGGCGGGCTGGACCCGCGGCCACGACACGGAGAACCGGTAGCTGCCGACGCCGAGGCCGGCCAGCAGGTCGAGGTCCTCGGCCAGCCGGTGGTAGTGGTCGCAGGCGACGTCGCCGGTGGCGCCGCCGGCCAGGCCGCCCGGCCGGTGGGCGCGCGTGTCCCAGTTGGACGGTCCCTTCCCGTCCGCGTCCCACGCGCCTTCGATCTGGTAGGCGGCCGTGGCGACGCCCCAGGAGAACCCCGGCGGGAACGCCAGTTCCGGTTCGCTCATGTCAGCCGGCCGGGTGCCAGGCGGCGACGCTGGGGAACGGCTTGCCGGGCACCGGGTCGACGCCGACGGTGTCGCGGTAGAACAGCAGGCCGGGGCTCAGGCACACCGGCAGGAACCAGCCCAGCTCGACCACGCGCCGGACGATCTGCCGGTCGAGGGCGGGCCGGGCGCGTTCGTCGGCGGCCGCGGCCCGCTGGTCGAGGCTCTCCAGCACGGGATCGCTGCTGCGGAACGGGTTCATCCCGATGGCGTCGCGCAGCCAGAGCCCGCGGCCCATGAAGTACGCGGGCAGCACGCCCCAGCCCATGCTCGACGCGGGGAACCGGGTGAGCGCGGTGTTGGCGGACGCCGGCTCCTTCGCCGTGATCCGCAGCGTGACGCCGACCTGCCGCAGGTCCGACGCGACGGCCTGGGCCAGGTCGCCGGGGAACGCCGGGGTCGACGGGATCACCACCGGCAGGTCGAACCCCGTTCCCTGCCCGGCTTCGGCCAGCAGCTGCCGGGCCTTGGCGGGATCGTGGGTGTAGAAGGGCTGTTCGCTGTAGCCGGCCTCCCCGGGCGCCGACGGCTGGTCGACCGGGACGCCGTACTCGCCGAGCAGCGCCGAGGTGATCTTCACCCGGTCGACCGCGTAGTTGAGCGCCTGGCGCACCCGCACGTCGGCCAGCGGCGGGCACAGGGTGCCGGCCCGGTCGTTGAGCTGCAGGCCCATCACGATCGCCGGGCTCGACGCCACCTTGAACCCGGCGGCCTTCGCGCCGCCGGCGATGGCGTAGCTGCCTTCGACGACGTCGACCTGGGCGGTCTTGAGCGCGGCGAGCGCGGTGTTCTCGTTGGGCAGCACCTTGACGGTGATCCTGTCGTAGAACCGGCCCGCGGCGTTCCAGTACTTCGGGTTGGGCCCGTAGGTGTAGTGGTCGTTGGCGACGGTTTCACCGGGCAGCAGCACGTACGGCCCGGCGCCGGAGGTGCGCGTCGCCAGGTCCGCCGGTGCGGCGACGCCGGCCGGGCTGATCACGTCGCCGGCGAGGAAGTCCTGGGTGAACAGCGACGGCAGCAGCGGGTGCGGCTGGTTCAGCGTCAGGCGCAGGACGAGCCGTCCCTGCGGGGTCATCGTGGCGATCGGGGCGAGGAACGCCGCCGCCTGGCCGGCCGCCCGGCGGAAGTGCTCGATGCTCGCCTTGAGCCCGCCGGCGGTCAGCGGGCTGCCGTCGCTGAAGGTCACGCCGTCGCGCAGCGTGAGCTCGAACGCGGTGTTGCCGGTGCCGAGGTAGCGCCACGCCGTCGCGAGCCGCGGCTGGTAACTGCCGTCGGCGGCCCGGTAGATCAGCGGGTCGTAGGCGGGCTGCAGGAACAGCTGGGACTCCCCGCCCGCCTTCGCCGGGTCGAGGCTGGTCGGGGGCCAGTACTGGCCGATGCGCAGGGTGCGGTCGGTCGACGTGCCCGACGGCCCGCCGCAGGCACCGGCGGCGAGCCCGGCGGCGAGCAGCAGGCCGCCGACGGTGAAGTCGCGGCGGGACAGGACGGCGGGGGACGCCATGGAGGCACCTTTCGGTCGGGACGCGGTCAGCCGCGCCAGTGCCGGTCGAGCAGGGAAACGCCGTCCTGGACGACCTTCCCGGACGCTTCGAGGGTGGTGGCGGTCGCGGTGACCGCGACTTCGACGGTGACGTGGGCCCCGGTCGCGGTGTCGACGACGCCGGTGATGCGCCCGGACACGGTGGACGCGTCCGGGTCGGCCCGGTGCGCGGTGGCGACGAGCTCCTGGTCGACGCGCAGGGCGTGCCGTCCGCCGGGGACGTCCTCCGGCCGGATCCGGTTGCCGCCGGCCAGGCGCAGGGAAACCGTGTCGCGCAACAGGTCTTCGGTGACCTCCCAGGACGCCGTCTGGTCGCCGGGGCCGCTGCCGTCGAGCTGTTCCTCGAGGGCCGCGATCGCGGGCTCGGCCGGTTCGGGCATCGGGCAGTCGTGCACGCTCGCGGGATCGGCCACGGGAAGCCGGAGCGTCCGCGCCGACGGCCACCCGCCGGGCGGGTTCCGCGGCCAGACCCGGGGGAAGTCGCCGGGCGAGACGACGACGCGGAGCCGGTGGCCCGCGGCCACTTCGTACGTCGTCGGGGTCAGCGGCACGGTGAGCTCACCCTCGCCGGCGCACTCGAGTCCCGCGCAGATCAGCAGGGACCGCCCGGCGGGGTCGACGTCGGTGAGCTTCACCGACACCCGCGGCCACGGCCGGTCGAGCGTCACCTCGGGCCGTCCGCTGATCAGCAGCGGCCGGGGCAGGGGCGGTGACGTGCGGCAGAGGCTGCGGCTGTCGTCGCCGTGCTGGTCCAGGGGCAGCCCGAACTGTCCCGCGGGGGTCGCCCACAGCCCGGACTGCAAGCCGGTGGCGGGGTCCGGGGCGGCCGGGGTGAACCGTTGCCAGCCCGAGAGGTCCTCGGTCCGGACCGTACCTTCCGGTGGCCAGGAAGCGAAGCCGAGCCAGCGCGGCCGGTCGCCTTGGACGTACACGCGGACGTCGTCGTCCTCCGCGGGGTCCGCCACGCCGAGCAGCCAGCGGTCCCACCAGGACCGGGCGATCTCGAGGAAGTCGATCGGCGTGACCGGGCACTCCTGCGGCATGACGTGCATCCACGGCCCGGCGATGAGACGTTTGGTGCCGCGCAGGCCTTCGTACGCGCGGATCGCGCCGTCCACGAAGAGGTCCCGCCACCCGGCGACGCAGAGGGCGGGCACCTCGATGGCCGGGACGTCGATCCGGCGCCGCGCCCACACGGGGGAGCCGGGTCCGTTGCGGAACATGTCCAGCACGTAGGGCGCGAAGGTCAGCCTGCGGTGCCAGCGCGCCTGCTCGTTCGGATCGGCGAAGTCGTCCACCGGGGGCAGGAGCTGGTTGAACAGCGTGCTCACCGCCCACGACGCCAGCGGCGAGAAGGCGCCGCGCGCGCCGCCCGGGTGGACGAAGTCGCGGCCGGGATCGGTCGGGCCTTCGAGCGCGATGATCGCCTTGAGCGCGTCGGGGCGCCGGGCTGCGGTGCGCAAAGTCGTGATGGCGCCGTAGGAACCGCCCCACATGCCGACCGCGCCGGTGCACCAGGACTGCCCGGCACCCCAGCGGATGGCGTCGAGCGCGTCGTCGGCGTCGCCCGGGTCGAACGGCGGCCGCTGGACGCCGTCGGACGAACCGGTGCCGAGCAGGTCGACGAGCAGGGACGCGTAACCGCGCTCGGCGAACCAGCGTTCGGTGGGCGATCCGGTGAGCGCGGCGACGTCCCGCCGGTAGGGAAGGGCCGTCACGAGCAACGGGAACGGGCCCGGCCCGTCCGGCAGGAACAGGTTGGCCGAGAGCGTGATTCCGGGGTCGAGCGTCGGGATCCGGACGTCGCGCCGGAGCACGACCTCGTGGCGCCGGTCAGTCTCCGTGCGTGCAGGCATCGCCGCCTCCGCTCCGCCCACCCCAGCGTGGGTACGAGATCGAATACTTCAGTACCGGATTCCGTACGTTAGACACACGTGCCGGGGCGGCGCAAGCCCTCGTAGTGGAAGACGTGCCTACTCGTCGCCGGGGTTGGTCAGCGCGGCGAGCACGAGCGCGCCGAGTTCGGTGTAGGCGTCGGCCATGGACAGTCCCGAGCGGTCGAGCAGCTCGCCGTGCTGGATGCCGTCGATGAGCAGGCTGACCGCCGCGCCGACGAAGTCCGCGTTGACCGCGCGGAACGCGCCGGAGGCCACACCGTCCTGAATGGACTCTCGCACCCGGTGGGCCGCGGCGAGGGAATGGCGGGCGTACAGCTCCGCGGTGGCCTCGAAGGTGAGCAGGTCCGCGTAGCACTCCGGCGACATCCGCCGCAGCTCGGCGCCCAGCCCGGCGAGGTATTCGGCGATGCGCTGCGGCGGGTCGGTGATCGGCCCGACCTTCTCCTCGACCCGCGCGGCCGCCTCCTGGAAGAAGTGCCGGACGGCGACGACGACGAGCTGCTCCTTGCTGCCGGCTACCGCGTACAGCGTCGACTTCGAGCACTGCAGCCTGCTGGCCAGGTCGTCCACGGTCAGCCGGGCGAAGCCTTCGTCCAGGAAAAGCCGTTCCAGGCGGAGGATCAGCTCCTCGCGCTTGGCGTCGGACATGCGTCGGCTTCGCGCCGTGCGCGCTCCCGGTGGCGTCATCCAAGGTGGCTTCGCGGTCATGGTTCCGTAGCCTCGCACACCGCCGTTCCCGAGGCGGCGCGAGGTACTACCGTACCGCATTTCGTACCCTCACGGGAGAAGACCGAACCGCCGGGCGGTGACCACGGCCTCCATCCGGCTGCGCGCCACGAGCTTGCGCATGCCGCTGCGCAGGTAGCTCTTCACCGTTTCCGCGGTGATCCCGAGATCCTCCGCAATCTGCTGGTTGGTCCAGCCGAGGGCCACGCAGGCGAGCACGTCGAGCTCCCGCGCCGACAGCGCCGGGACGTTCTCCCGCCGGGCCGGGCGGCCCGTGACCCCGGCGAGGGTCTCGCACACCGCGCGGACCCGCTCGCGCAGCACCGGGTTGTCGACGGTCTGGCCGAGGAGCCGGAGTTCGGCGTAGGCCTCGCGGACCAGCTCCCAGTGCGGCCGGTCGCAGCCGGTCGCGTCGTAGCGGTCCAGCCAGGCGAGCCGCCGGGTCACCTCGTCCCGGACGGCCAGGCTCTGCTCGAGTTCCCGCGCCGACTCCACGACGGACTGGACCACGCGGTCGCCGAGCGGGAGCGCGCTGCGCAGTGCGCCGTAGAGCACCCCGCGCACGGTCCGCCGCACCACCACCGGCGCGGCCACCATCGCGCGCAGCCCCTCGGCGACGATGATGTGGTCGTAGTGGTGGCTGATCCCGGGGGAGCGGACGTAGTCGTCGACGACGACCGGCCGCCGCTGCGCCACGGCCTTCCCGCCCAGCCCGCGCCCGTACTCGAGGCTGACGCCGCGGAGCGCGCCGGTGTCCGGGCCGACGAACTGGCTGAGCTTCACCCGCCGTCCGCCGCCGACCTCGCCGCCGAAGGTCAGCGGCAGGCCGGTCGCGTCCCGCATCCGGGCGAGTGCGCGGTGGATCTCCGGACGGTCGTCGGCCGCGGCGTTCGGATGCACGCCCGCCTCCTCGCAGACGTCACGAATTCGGGCTCGCTCCCCTCACGCGGGGGTAGCTGGGGCGTCCCCGCGATGGGACATTTTGTCCACGGTACGGCACCGCGGCGGTACCGCGTAGGTCCAGGAGGCCCCCATGACGAGCATCCCGCGCCATGCCGAGGACCTGGTGTCGCTGTCCGATCGCCCGCGGGCCGGCGCCGCGGACACCATGGCCTTCCGCGTGGCATTCCCCGTGGTCGAGCCGGATCTTTCCGCCGGCCCGCTGAGGTGGTTCACCGGCTGCCGGATCGGACCGTCCGAAGTGGAATCCGTGCCGCTGACCCACACCGCCGTCGTCGTCCCGGACGGCCTGCGGGGCGAGGTCGTCGTCCGGCCCGGCGCTCCCGCGGGTCCGCGGCCGTCCCTGGTGAAGACCCGCCTCGCCTCCCCGGGGATCGTCCACTTCGTCCCAGAGCTGCCGAAGACCCCAAGCGGCAAGCTCCGGCGCTCGGGCCTGCGTTACGCCGAGCGGCGTTCGCGGTAGCGGCGCCCGTACCGTCCCCCGTTCCCGGTGCGCCGGGATCCCTTGCCCCCGCGCCGGTCCACGCCCGGCGCGGGTCCAGGAGAGCGGTCTGCTCTCCTGCCGCCTGGCGTCCCCGGGCCGGTCGCACCGGCGCGCCCGAGCACGCCCGGGGACGCCAGGCACCCGCATCCCTCACCCCTGGAGGCAACGATGCCCAGGCCCGTCGAAGACCGGCAAACCCCCCTCGACCCCACCGGGTTGTCCAGGCGCAAGTTCGTCCTGGGCGCGGCCGCGGGGTTGACCGCGCTCGCCGTCGCGCTGCCCCGGACCGCGAGCGCCGTCGTCGCCTCCGAGGCGGTCGCGGACGACGGGGCCCGGGTGATCGCGGAACACCGCCTCGATCCGAAGATGGTCGACCTGACCATCGACTCACCGGCCCTGGGCACCACGGCGATGGTGCGCCTGCTGCACCCCGCCGGCTGGACGCCCGGCGCCGGGCGGACGTTGCCGGTGCTGTACCTGCTCCACGGCGCCGGCGACGACTACACGTCGTGGACGCGCTCGACCGACCTCGAGGCCTTCACCAGCGGCGCCGAACTGCTGGTGGTGATGCCTTCGGGCGGCCGGGACGGGTTCTATTCGGACTGGTTCAACCGGGGTGCCGGCGGCGCGCCGCGCTGGGAGACGTTCCACCTGACGGAGCTGCGCCAGATCCTCGAACGCGGCTACGGGGCCGGGACGGTCCGGTCGATCGCGGGCCTGTCGATGGGCGGCCTGGGCGCGATGGCCTACGCGGGCCGGCACCCGGGCATGTTCGCGGCGGCGGCGTCCTACAGCGGCGTGGTGCACACGACGTACCAGGGCGCCCGCGGAACGAGCCTGATCCAGGGCGTCCTGGTGAAGGACGGCTACGACCCGACGGCCCTGTGGGGCGACCCGAACCTGAACGCCGGCATCTGGGCGGCGCACAACCCGTACGACCTGGCCCCCAGCCTGACCGGAATCCCCCTGTACCTGGCGTGCGGCAACGGAACGCCGGGGGTCCTCGACCCGCCGGGCACCCCGCCGGACCTGTTCATCGAGCCCCTGTGCGCAGAGATGAACACGGTCTTCGCCCGGCGCCTGCGCGAGGTGGGCGCGACCGTGACGACCGACTTCTACGGGCCGGGGACGCACAACTGGCCGTGGTGGCAGCGTTCCCTGCACGCGTCGTTCCCCCTGCTGCACGGTTGAGCATCCGGAATGGCCGGCGCTTCCCGCGCGCCGGCCATTCCGGATCTGGCCGTTCGGGCCACGGATTGCCCGCTTTCCCGACGATCCTGACGATCGGAGTGAGCCCCCTTCGAGTCAGGAGAACACGATGAAAGCACGGTTCGTTTTGGTTGTTCTTGTTTCCCTCGGAGTTTTGCTCCCGGCGACGCCCGCGCACGCCGGCGTGTCATCGCAGGATCGCGAGTACCTGAATCGAACGCACCAGAACAACCTGTTCGAGATCGTCACCGGGACGTTGGCGGAGCGGGGGAGTTGCGTCCGCGAGCTGGGTCGCGAGTTCACCGCACACCACACGGCGTTGGACGCTGAGCTGATCGCCGTCTCGGCTCAGGAGGCCGTGACGCTGTATTCGGTGCCGGATCCCGACCAGCTGGCCCAGATCGCAGACCTGTCCACCCGCTCAGGCCCCGACTTCGACACGGCGTGGCGGCGCGACCAGATCGGCGCGCACCTCCGGGCGCTGGCATTGGGCGAGCGCGAGACAAGGTACGGCTGGTCCCCGGAGGTGAAGGCCCTGGCGGCCCGCTCGGCCCCGGTGTTGCGGCACCACCTGAAGCAGGCCACGACTGCCTGCGTCACCCTTGCGGTAGCCCTTTCGCCGTCACGGGGGTGACGAACTCGACGCGAACGGACCGGACGTACTGCTCCCGTTCGGCGAGGAAGCGCCGGGTGTGTTGTTGGCGCTCGTGTTCGTCGAAGGCGTCCTTGTCCCGGTAGACCTCGTAGAAGACACGGGCAAGGGGAGCGCCTTCGACGCGGTGGGTGGCGTAGACGAGGGTCCCGGGTTCGTGGTCGGCAATCCCGCGGCCGGTCTCCTCGACGAGGCGGTCGAAGGCCTCCGCGCGTTCGTCGTCGTGGAGGTCGAACCGGACAACCAGTGCGTACATCGTTCCACTCTGTCAGGACCGGTACGGCGGTCCTGACAGGGGGGTTGCCCAGAAACGACGAAAGCCACGTTTACCTGGGTAAACGTGGCTTGTCCGTCGGGCTGACAGGATTTGAACCTGCGACCCCTTGACCCCCAGTCAAGTGCGCTACCAAACTGCGCCACAGCCCGGACCCGCACTCCCTGAGTGCGTGGAAGTACTTTAGCGCGCCGTCCGAACGGCCCTGCAACCAGGGCACCTTATCCGCCTGACCTGCGGAAACAGGTCAGGCGGCGGTGGTCAGGCCGGGTTGCTCGCGTGGGTCAGGGTCTGCCATGCCACGAAGAGGTTGTTCGTGCCCGCCGGGCGCTGGCGCTCCGTCAGCGTCTGGGTGTTCGTCATCGCGATGCCCAGGCGCGTGTGGAGCGCGTTGAAGCCCACCTCCGTCACCGGGCCCAGGCCCAGCTTCAGGCTGCCCGAGCACAGCCAGGACGGCACCGCCGTGCCCAGCTGGTACTTCGACTGGAAGCCCAGGGCCTGGCGCAGGCGCTCGCCCACGTCCGTTCCGTACACGTCGGCTCCCTGGATGCGGAGCGTCTCCGCCACGTCCGCGATCGCCGCGATGCCGTAGCCCGTGTGGGTGAAGTCGCGGCAGGTTTCCTGGGTCAGGCCGTCCACGAACGTTCCCTGGCCCTGCCAGTAGCTCACGATCTGGTCGCGGGACGACAGGCCGCTGCCGGGGACCGTCTTGGGCAGGGCACCGTCCGAAGACAGGTAAACGTAGGCCGCGACGCGGTTGCGGTAGCGGGTGACCGCCTTGTCGAAGTTGGTCTTGTCCTCGAGGAGCACCGAGATGCCGACCGCGGCCTCCATCATGGACAGTTCCCAGTTGCCGTTGCTGTTGCTGCCGTTGATGACCTTGTTCAGGTACACGTTGCGCAGCATCGTGCCGAACCGGCCGGAGTTCGGCCAGCTCGGGTACGTGTACTTGATGATCTCCGCCGCGCGCGGCCACGACGAGCCCGCCCAGCCCGTCTGCAGCGGCGCGTTGCTGTTCGTGTGGTCGGTGATCACCGCCGACCACGCGTCCATCAGCGCGATCGCCTTCTGCGCGTAGCGGGCGTCGCCCGAGATGTACCAGATCAGCGCGTCCGTGTACGCCGCGATCGCGTCTTCGCGCTCGTCCGTGCAGCCGTAGTTCGGGTTAGAGTACGAGCCGCATTCCACGATCGCCCGGGGTTTCGGGGTGCGGGAAAGCGACGCGTACGAACTCGCCAGCGCCTGGTCGTACGCCGCTTTCCACGGCTGGGCGCCGGCATTCACCTGGGCCTTGACGAAGTCCAGCTGCGGACGGCTCACCAGCACGCCGGGGTGGGTGAACGTCGCCGGCGCCGCGGGGGCCGGGGTGCTGAGCAGGCCCAGCGCCAGCGGGACGAGCGCGGCGACGGTGAAGACTTTTCTCAAGCGGGACATGGCTCTCCTCAGACGACGGTGTCTGTGCTGCGAGGTGGGTCACAAGCGCGCTTCGCCCCAAGTCTCATGGTCCAGACCATCGTCAGTCAAGACGGAGAACCGCCCTTTGTTCGGGTTCTGAAGAAAAGGCGGGAAATGTTCAGCCCGCTGAACGGAAAGCGCATTTCCGTTCAGCGGGCTGAACAAACTCAGCCGAGTCCCGCGCTGACGGCGTTCATCAGCGCCCCGGTGTCGCCCGACATCTCCCACGCCATCACGCCGAGCAGGCCGCGGGACTTGAGCCAGGTGGTCTTCAGCCCGATCGACCACGTGTCGTCGAACGTCCACCACTGCCCGCCGTTGCCGGTGTAGCACGACGTCGCGACGGCGGCCGTGTCGTGGTGCACCGTGCAGCCCGGCACGCTCGCCATCAGGTTCGCATAACCCCGCGTGCCCGCTTCCTCGGCGAACTGCCCCGGCGCCGCGCCGGTCGCCGACTGCCACTCGCCGCTCTTCCCGCCGTCCGCGACGCCCTGCCAGCCGCGGCCGTAGAAGGCCAGGCCGAGGGTGAGCCGCCGCGGGTCCACGCCCGCGTTCGTGTAGGCGTTGATCGCGGCTTCGGCGCTGAAGCGGAACGGGTACGGGTCGTCCGCGTCGGCGTACAGGTTGCCTTGGTGGCCGGTGCGGTTCGGCTCCCACGAGTTGTCGCTGCCGGAGCCGTGGAAGTCGTACCCCTGCACGTTCGCGACGTCGAGCGAGCCGAACACCCGGGACAGGTCCCAGCCGGCCGCGACCTTGGCCGGGTCCGCCGGGGTGAACGCGTGCAGCTGGTAGCGCTTGCCGGTGGTCGCGCCGTACGCGTCGAGCTGCGTGCGGAACTCGGCCAGCAGCGCGGTCAGGTTCGCCTTGTCGTTCGGGCTCCAGTGGTTGCCGGGGTGGCCGTCGGCGCTGGCGGGCCATTCCCAGTCGAGGTCGATGCCGTCGAAGATCCCGGCCGCGGTGCCCGGTCCGCCGGCCCCGCCGTAGGGCGCGATGTTGCCCTTGAGCCACGTGTCGACGCACGACGCGACGAACTTCTTGCGCGACGCCTCCGTCGCCGCGACGTCGGAGAAGTACTTCGAATACGTCCAGCCGCCCAGCGAGACCAGCACCTTCAGGTTCGGGTGCTTCGCCTTCAGCTTCTTCAGCTGGTTGAAGTTGCCGCGCAACGACTCCCAGCCCGTGTCGGCCACGCCGTCGACGGACTGCGCCGCCGGGAACGGCCGCGAGTAGTCCGCCTCGGCGTCGCCGGCGCCGTCACCTTGGTTGGGGTCCTGCGGGTTCGCCGTGGTGCCCTTCGTGACGCCGGACAGGCAGGTCAGGTTCACCGGGTCGATGTTCTCGAACGCGTACAGCAAGTGCGTCAGCTTCGCCGCCGCGCCCGATGTCTCCAGGTTCTTCACGAAGAACTGGCGCCCGTAGATGCCCCACTGCACGAAGTACCCGACCTTCGCGTACCCCGACACGATGTCGCCGGTCTTCGCTGTGACCGCGGCGCTCGGCGCCGAGACGTTGTCGTAGCCGTCGCGGGCCCGCACAGTGAAGGTGTACGAAGTGGACGGTGCCAGGCCGGTCACCACCGCCGCCGTCGTGGTCACCGTCGTGGCCAACGCGGAACCGCGGTAGACGTCGTAGCTCACGACGCCGGTGTTGTCCGTCGACGCCGTCCAGGCCAGCGAGATGCTTCCCGCATCGGCCGCCGTGGACCGCAGCCCGCCCGGCGCGGACGGCGCCTGCGTGTCGTCGGCCGGGTTGTTCGTCGTCACGGCCAGAGCGGCACTCGCCGGGGACGTGTTCCCCTTGGCGTCCTTGGCCTTCACCGTGAACGAGTAGGCCGTCCCCGGCGTGAGCCCGCCGACCGTGGCGCTCGTCCCGGTGACCGAAGCGGCCAGGGAGGTTCCCTGGTAGACGTCGTAGCCGGTCACCGGCAATGAACCGGCCGCCGACGCGTTCCAGGCCAGTGCGACCGTCTTGGTCGTCTTCGCGACCAGGCGCAGGTTCGCCGGCGCGCCCGGTGGTGTGTCCGGTGAACCGTCGCAGTTGGCGTTGTCGACGCGGCACTGCGCCGGCGTCGCGGCGGTGCTGAGCCGGAAGGTCGGGCTGTACGGGTAGGTGTTGCGGCCCGGCGCCAGCGTCGCGATGTAGTAGGCCGGGGTCAGGGTGACCTGGGTGCCGTTCTGGGTCACCGTGCCGTTTTCCCCGGTGCTCGCGGTGACGCCGGCGGGCAGGGTGAAGGTGATCGCCCAGTTGCTCACCGAGGACGTCCCGGTGTTGGCGACGGTGTAGGTGCCGGTGGTGCCGCTCATCGCCAGGGTGGCGGTCAGCGAACCGGCCGCGGCGGCGGGTGGCGCGAGCGCCGCGGCGCCGCCGGCGGCGATCAGCACGGCGGCGAGCGCGGAACGTAGTCGTACGGACGTGCGTCTCATGGCGGTTCTCCGGGAGGGCGGGGACGATGTGGTCTAGACCACAATCGAATGTAACCCGGTGCCGGGAGAACCGCGCACGCCTGAACGGCGGCAACCGTCGTCCGAACGGACTGTTAACGTCCCGAGAAAGTGGCTTTCCCCGGTCCGTCGGCGAGGAACGACTTCACGGCGTTGCGGAGGTCCTCGGTCTCGAATAGCGCCGCCGCGATCTCGGTGATGTGCGCGTTGGCCTCCGGGACACCGCCGGCGGAGAAGTGGTCGAGGACGCGCTTGGTCGCCGCGTGGGCTTGGGTCGGGCCCTCGGCCAGGCGGGCGGCGAACGCGCGGGCCGCGGCGTCGAAGCCCTCGTCCGGCAGGACGCGGTTGACGACGTTCCAGCGCTCGAGCGTCGCGGCGTCGTAGGTGTCGCCGGTCATCACGAACTCCTTGGCGCGGCCGGCTCCCGCCCGCGAAGCGAGCCGCTGGGTGCCGCCCATGGTCGGGGTCAGCCCGACGACCTTCTCGACCAGCCCGAACTTCGCGCGCGACGCGGCGAGGATGATGTCGCAGGCCACCGCGACCTCGAACGCCCAGGTCAGGCACAGGCCGTGCGCGGCGAACACGGTCGGGAACGGCAAAGCCGCGATCCGGTCCGGCACCGCGAGCATCTCGTCGAACAGGACCTTGGCTTCGGCGGGCGAGCCCTGGGCGTCGAACAGCGAGACGTCCACGCCGCCGCTGACGATCTTGCCCTCGGCGCGGATCAGCAGGGCCCGCGCGGGCGTGTCTTCCAACGAGCCGATGGCGGCGGCGAGGTCCGATTGCAGCGAAGCCGTGTAGAGGTTCAACGGCGGAGCGTCGACGGTCAGGACGGCGAGCCCGCCGTCACGATCGAGGCGGACCTGCTCAGTCATGTTCACCCTGCTTCTTCGGCTTCGACGATGTCGTCCCAATACTGCTGGGCCTCGGGGCGCCAGTCGACGTGTTTGTGATGGAACAGTTCCGCCGCCTTCGTCCCGCTCCACTTCGCCGGGAGGAGCTCGGCGGGCAGCTGCGGGTCGAGGAACGGGAACCGCCGCCACTCGTGCACCAGCTCGGTCTGCGCGCGCAGCACCGCGCGGCCGCCGGTGGGGTGCAGGCCGGTGAAGCGGTCGATGAAGTCCTCGTAGCGGTCCTTCAGCTCGGTCAGGTCCCAGGACCGGGCGACCATCGACTCCTGCTCGCCGATCTCGCCGTACGCCGCCGTGAACGACATCGCCTGGGCGTCGAGGCCGAGCTCGCTGACGATCTGCTGCGCTTCGCGCTGACGGCTCAGATCCGGGCTGACCCAGACTCCGGCCACGGGCGAGCCGAAGCCCGCCCAGGTCAGCCGGGTGCGCAGGCGGTGGCGCAGGTCGCGCTTGGCCTCGGGCACCGAGACGATGAGCATCAGCCACTGCCCGTTCCAGTGGCGCTCCTCGCGGCCGAACGCGTAGATCCGGTCGGCGCCCTCGGTCAGCAGGCGGCGCCCCGGCGGGGTCAGCGACCAGCGCACGCGGCGCCCGACGCGCTCGGAGACCACCCAGCCCTCGGCGGCGGAGCGGGCGAGGGCCTGCCGCGCCGACTTCTCCTCGATGTCGAGGATGCCGAGGACCTCGACGAGCATCGACGTCCAGACCGGCTTGTCCCGGGGCAGCGCGTACTCGCCGAGCACGGTCATCAGCAGCGACCGCGCGCTGGCGTGGCTGACCTCGCGCCGCCGGCTGACCGTGGGCCGGGGCGCGGACGGGCGGCCTTCCCTCGGCTTCGGCCTGCGGCCGAGGGTGACCGGGGGAGCGGGTTCGCCCATGCTGATTCACCGACCTCACTGCTGGGGGGTACCGACAACCGAACAGGTTACCCACACTGAGTGATCAAAGCGCCACCGGACACACACAGTCGGTGTCTTTGACCATGATCTGACACTTCACCAGGGCCCCGTAGACTCGGCCACCTCATGAGCGCAACACTCGTCGCGAAGGACCTGGCCGCGGGCCACGGTGACCGTACCCTCTTCTCCGGGCTCGACCTCGTCGTCGCCCCCGGCGACGTCGTCGGCCTGGTCGGGGTCAACGGCGCCGGCAAGTCGACGCTGCTGCGGACCCTCGCCGGGCTCGCGAAGCCGGACGGCGGGGAGATCCGCCTGAACCCGCCGACCGCCACCGTCGGGCACCTCCCGCAGGAGCCGGAACGGCGGGAAGGCGAGTCGGTGCGGGCGTTCCTGGCGCGCCGCACCGGCGTCTCCGCGGCGCAGGCGGATCTCGACGAGGCGACCGAGGCACTGACCGCGGGCTCGGCGGGAGCGGACGACCGGTACGCCGCCGCGCTCGACCGGTGGCTCGCCCTCGGTGGCGCGGACCTCGACGAGCGCGCCGGCGAAGTGGCCGCCGACCTCGGCCTGGCGGTCGACCTGGACCAGCCGATGACGTCGTTGTCGGGCGGCCAGGCCGCGCGCGCCGGGCTCGCTTCGCTGCTGCTGAGCCGGTACGACATCTTCCTGCTCGACGAGCCGACCAACGACCTCGACCTGGACGGCCTGGCCCGGCTGGAGCGGTTCGTGTCCGGGCTGCGCGCCGGGACGGTGCTGGTCAGCCACGACCGCGAGTTCCTGGTCCGCACCGTCGACCGCGTCGTCGAGCTGGACCTGGCGCAGCAGCAGGTGAACGTCTTCGGCGGCGGTTACGAGGCCTACCTCGACGAACGCGAGGTCGCGCGGCGGCACGCGCGTGAGGAGTACGAGGAGTACGCCGGGACGAAGGCCTCGCTGGAGGCGCGCGGGCGGATGCAGCGGGCGTGGATGGAAAAGGGCGTCAAGAACGCCCGCCGGAAGCAGCCCGACAACGACAAGTCCGCTCGTAAGTTTCGCACCGAGGCCACGGAGAAGCAGGCGTCGAAGGCGCGGCAGACCGACCGGATGATCGAGCGCCTCGACGTCGTCGAGGAGCCGCGCAAGGAGTGGGAGCTGCGGATGGAGATCGCCGCGGCCCCGCGGGCGGGCGCGGTGGTCGCGACCCTGCGCGGCGCGGTGGTCCGCCGGGGCGGGTTCACCCTCGGACCGGTCGACCTGCAGATCGACTGGGCGGACAAGGTCGCCATCACGGGTGCGAACGGCTCCGGGAAGTCGACGCTCTTGGCGGCGCTCCTGGGCCGGTTGTCTTTGGACGAAGGTGCTGCCGCGCTGGGCCCGGGTGTCGTGGTCGGCGAGGTCGACCAGGCTCGTCGCCTGTTCCTCGGTGATGTCCCGCTCGCTTCGGCGTTCGCTCAGGAAGTGCCTGAGTTGGCGGATGCGGACGTTCGGACGCTGCTGGCGAAGTTCGGGCTTAAGGCCGCCCACGTGCTTCGGTCGGCGGCGACGCTTTCGCCGGGGGAGCGCACCCGGGCGGCTCTGGCTCTGTTGCAGGCTCGTGGGGTGAACCTGCTGGTGCTGGACGAGCCGACCAACCATTTGGACCTCCCGGCAATCGAGCAGCTCGAGGCGGCGCTGGACAGCTACCCGGGGACGCTCCTGCTCGTGACGCATGACCGGCGGATGCTCGACGCTGTGCACGTCACCCGCCGCCTTGAGGTCGATGGTGGAAAGGTTCGCGAGGTGTGAAGCTCAGGCTGGTCGCCGAGTGCCTTCGGTGAGCAGTGCTCTCGGTTGGGAGCGCTGGGTCGGAATGGTGCGAGATCGGCGCTCTCGCTTTTGAACGGTGCTCGCCAGACGGGGTGAGCAGTGCTCTCGAAGCCGAGCGCCGCCGGCTGTGGAGGGTGAGCGGTGCTCTTGAATCGGCTGGCTGCCCGCGGTCAGGGGTGAGCAGTGCTCTTGGATCTGCCGACTGCGCGCGGTCGAGGATGGGCGGTGCTCTCTCGGGGTGAGCACGCCGCGCCAAGTCGGTGAGCAGTGCTCTCGATGCTGCTCGCTGCGCGCGGTCGAGGGTGAGCGGTGCTCTCGGTTGTGGACATGGCGCAGAGTCGGGGAGAGCGGTGCTCTTGGGTGTGAGCGCCGTTGACCGCTGTGAGTGAGCGGTGCTCTCGAACCTGGACGCTGCTCGCTGAAAGGGGAGAGCGGTGCTCTCGGGGGTGAGCACCCGCTGCGTCGGCTTGGTGAGCGGTGCTCTCGCAAGAAAGCACCGCTCACCCCTTTGTCGCGCCGCCCGTCAAGCCCTTCACGAACTGCTTCTGCAGCGCCAGGTAGAAGATCAGCACCGGCAGCGTCGCCAGGAACATCAGCGCGAACACGCTCCCCAGATCGGCCTGGTACTGGCCGATCGAGCGGTAGATGCCCGTCGTGATCGTTGTGCCCTGGCTTGGGCCGAGGATGATCAGCGGGTCGATGAAGTCGTTCCAGATCCAGACGCCGAGGAAGATCAAGACCGAGGCCGTCGCCGGGCGGAGGAGGGGGAACACCACGCGCCAGAACACCTGCATGCGGCTCGCGCCGTCGAGCAACGCCGCCTCCTCCAGTTCCACCGGCACGCCACGGATGAACCCGGTGAACACGAACACCCCGAACGGCACGTAGTACCCGACGTTGAACAGGATCAGCCCCTGCAGCGTCGCCATCAGGTGGGTGACCCGCAGGACGTCCGTGATCGGGATGAGGATGACCTGCGGCGGAATCATCAGCCCGGCGAGGAGCACGAGCGTCAGCACCTTCGTCCACCGCTTGCCCGAGCGCGCGAGGTAGTGGCCCAGCATCGCCGACAGCACGGTCAGCACCAGGATCGACAGCAAGGTCACGACCACGCTGTTGGTCAGGCTCACCCAGAACAGACCGTCCGGGCGGGTCAGCACGGCGTGGATGTTGGCCAGGGTCGGCGGCAAGGGAAGCGATGCCGGTTCCGTAGCGATCTCCGAGCCCTGCTTGAAGACGTTCGTCAGCACCAGGTACAGCGGCACGGAGAACACTGCGCTCACAAGGAGCGCGACCGCCGGGCGCAGCCAGGAGCGCGTCACAGGTCCACCTCCCGGCGCCGCAGGAACCCGAGCACCACCGTCGTCGCGATCGCGACGATCACCAGCATCAGCACGGCCATCGCGGACGCGTAGCCGACGTGGTTGGAGTCGAAGCCGGTCTGCAGGACGTCGAACGCGATCGTCGCGGTGGCGCCGGAACCCGGGCCGCCGTTGGTGATCACCTTGACGTAGTCGTAGGTCTTGAACGCCGAAATCAGCAGCACGACCGTGTTGATCGTCAGCGACGGCGCGAGCAGCGGCCAGGTCACCGCGCGGAACCGGCGCAGCGGCCCGGCACCGTCGATCTCGGCCGCCTCCAGCAGCTCCGCGGGCACACCCTGCAGCCCCGCGAGGTAGACGACGACGCAGAACCCGAGCATCTGCCAGCACACGATCGACGCGACCGAGTACAGCGCGACGTCCGGATCGGACAGCCAGCCGGGCGGGTGCTCGATGCCCAGCCCCCGCAGCAGGTTGTTCAGCGGCCCCTGGTTGTCGAGCAGCCGCGACCACACGATCGACACGACGACCGAGCTGAGGATCACCGGCGTGAAGAACACACTCCGCAAGGCGTTGTACAGCCAGCCTTTCCGGTCCAGCAGCAGCGCGACGCCTAGACCCAGCACGTTCGGCACGACGACCACGATCACCGTCAGGATCGTCGTCACCTTCAAAGCGGTGAGGAACTGCTCGTCCGTGAAAAGGAGCTTGTAGTTGTCGAGCCCGACGAACTTCACCGGCGGGTTGAACGGGTTGTAGTTCGTCAGGCTGTACCCGAAGCTGATCAGGATCGGGGCCATCACGAAGCAGAGGTAGACGAGCACCCCCGGCGCGCCGAACGACGCGAAGTGCCACACCCGCGGCAGGATCGGCTTGCGCCGCGCGCGGCGGGCGGGGGACCGGCGGGTATCGGGCGGAGCGGGGGAAGCAACCACGGCGGTCAAGGACGTCAGCCCGCCTTCGCCCACTCGGTGTCCAGGAACGCGCACGCGTCGGCCACGGACTTCCGGCCGGTGATGACGTCCTGGGCGGCCTGGTCGACCTTGTCCTTCATACCCGGCAGCAGCCCGTCGTCGGCGGTCTCCCAGCGGAACGCGTGCACGACGGCGTTCTGCTGCACGGCTTCGGTGTAGAGGTCGTAGCCGGCCTTGAACGTCGGGCCGACGTCCGCCGGCGGGGTGTAGCCCTTGATCGCCGGGAACAGGCCGTCGGCCTTGACCGACGCGTCGAGCTGGTCCTTGTCGAGCTGGAAGCCGAGCGCGAACTTCCGCGCCGCGTCGAGGTTCGCGGCCTTGGCGTTGACGATCATCCCGCCGCCCGTGTAGGCGGGAACGACGAGCTTGCCGTCCACCGTGGGGAAGTTGAACACGCCCACCTCGAAGTCGTGCTTCTTCGCATCGGCGTTGGCGGCGAACCAGTTGCCCATCGGGTACATCGCGCTCTTGCCGTCGAGGAACGCCTGCTCGGTCGCCGCGTAGTCGCGGGACACGCTGGTCTTGTCCACGTACCCCTTCGCGGCGAGGTCGGCCAGCTTCGCGAAGGCGGCCTGGAAAGCGGGGTCGGTGAACTTGACCTTGTCCTGCCGGCGCCGGGTCAGCCAGTCCGGCATCGTGTTGTAGACCTCGGTGCTCACGAGCCCGGACAGGATCATCGACGACGGGAAGCCGTCCTTGCCGCCGCCGATGGTGAACGGCGCGTAGCCCTTGTCCTTGAGCTTGCCCGCGTCGGCGACGAGCTCGTCCCACGTCTTCGGGGGCGCGCCGATGCCCGCGTCGGCGAACATCTTCTTGTTGTAGTAGATCGGCGGGATCGTCTGGGTGTTCGCCGGCAGCTGGTAGTACCGGCCGTTGACCGGGTTGGCCTGCGGGAACTGGAAGTCCTTGAGCTCGTCGGGCGTCCAGGCGTAGAGGTTGCCCGCCTCGGCGAAGCCCGCCGAGTCGACGGCGATCATCACGTCCGGGAACTGGCCGGACTGCAGGAGCTGCTTCGCGTACGACGTCCGCCCGTCGGCGGTCGGCGCGACGAGCTTCTTGACCTGGATCCCCGGGTTCTTGTCCGTGACGCGCTTGATGGCGGCGTCCCAGTAGGCCGGGGTCAGGTTCGGGGTTTCGAACGTCAGGAAGGTGATCTCCGCGGCGCCGCCGCTGCCGCCGGTGCCCGATCCGACCGAGCACGCGCTCACCGCCAGGAGCGCCGCCGCTCCCAGCGCCAGGGACCTTCTCATGACCGCCGCCTCTCGTCACCCACCATATGTGATGTATGACGCATTCGATCGGACGTTTTCGGGGGTGTCAAGCATCGAATACCGTCGAAAGTGGCGCAGGAAGGAGAATAGATCAGATCTTTACGGCCTCAAGCCGGACGACTTTGCTCGCGAAGTCCCCGGTCGGGAGGGTGAGGGCCAGTCCGCGGGCGAGCAGCACGGCCCCGCTGTGCGTGGCTCCGGAATCCGGATCGAGGTACCGCTGAGCGGGATCGAGGCCGTCGAGGCGAAGCGGTCGCTCCGGCGCGTTGAAGTGCGCGGCCTGCCGGTAGGCGAAGACGACCGCCCGGTCGCCGAGGACGTACTGCAGCGCGACCACGCCGTCGGCCGCCGGCGGTCGCAGCCGGTACAGCGCGCCGTGCTGCACCACCGGCCGGATGTCGCGGTACAGCGCGATCAGCTCGCGGGCGAGCGCGAGGTCTTCCTCCGGCCACCGGACGATGTCGCCGCCGACGCCGAGCACCCCGGCCATGGCGACGTGGAACCGGAACCGCAGCGGGATCGAGCGCGCCGTCACGAAGTTCGGGTTGTCGGTCACCCACGCCGACATCGCGCGGGCCGGGTAGAGCTGGCCGTAGCCGTGCTGGATCCGCAGGCGGTCGAGGGCGTCGGTGTTGTCGGAGGTCCAGACCTGGTCGGTCCGGGCGAGCACGCCGAGGTCGATCCGCCCGCCCCCGCCGGCGCACGACTCGACGCGCAGGCCGGGGTGATCGGCGCGCAGCCGGTCCAGCAGCGCGTAGACCGCGCGGGTGTGCTCGACCCACAGCCGATCCTGGTCGTCTTCGCCCGGCCAGCCCGCTTCGCTGAACGGGCGGTTCATGTCCCACTTCAGGAAGTCGACGCCGTGCTCGCCGACGAGCCGGTCCAGCCAGTCGTGCGCCCACGCGGCGACGTCGGCGCGCGCGAAGTTGAGGACGAGCTGGCGCCGCAGTTCCGAGCGGCGCCGGTGCGGGTGGTGCAGCACCCAGTCCGGGTGGGCGCGGTAGAGGTCGCTGTCCGGGTTGACCATCTCGGGCTCGACCCAGATGCCGAACCGCAGGCCCAGCCCGTGGACGGCGTCCACCAGGGGTTTCAGCCCGTCCGGGAAGCGGTCGCGGTTGACGGTCCAGTCGCCGAGGCCGGCGTGGTCGCCGGTGCGGGTGCCGAACCAGCCGTCGTCCATGACGAACAGCTCGACCCCGAGCGACGCGGCCCGTTCGGCGAGCGCCCGCTGCCCGGCCTCGTGGACGTCGAAACCCGTGGCCTCCCAGGAGTTGTAGAGCACCGGACGCAGTTCGCCGGGGTGCGGCAGGACGTGCTCGAGGACGTAGGCGTGCCAGGCGCGGCTCGCCGCGCCGAACCCGCCCCGCGTGTACAGCCCGGCCGCGACCGGCGTGGTCAGCGGGCGTCCGGGGCCGACGCGGTGGACGACGCCGTCCTGGCCGAAGCCGCCGCTCACCGTCAGGCGGCCGGTCGAGGAGCGGGTGGTGGTCAGCCGCCACGATCCGCTCCACGCCAGCGCGACGCCGTAGACCTCGCCGTGGCGTTCGGTCGCCGTGCCGTCGTCGACCATCACCCACGGGTTGGCGTGGTGGCCGGTGATCCCGCGGCGGCTGCCGAAGACGGTTTCGCCGTGGGGCACGGGTTCCCGGTGCAGCTGGGTCTCCGCGGCCCAGCGGCCGGTGGCGTGGCTGAGCCGGTAGCCGTCGAAGACCGGGAGCGCCCACGTCGCCGAATCCGCGCGGACGACCTCGACGTCGGCGTCCGCGGTCAGCTCGGTCCAGCGTTCGAGGACGTCGGAGCGCAGCCGGTAGTGCAGGGTGATCCGCAGCGGGTAGTGGCGGTCGGCGAACCGGAGGCGCAGGTGCCCGGCGGTGATTTCGTGGTCTTCGTACCGCCATTCGAGGGCCCGCGTGCCGTCGGCGAAGCGGACTTGCAGGGCGGGCGTCCAGTACCGGGTGCCGCCGTCGGCGGCGAGCTCGTCGAGCCCTTCGTTCGGGTCGTTGAAGCCGTCCCACGGGGGAAGCGTTTTCTCCGTGAGCTCGACGACGTCGGCCGCGGACAGCGCGGGACCCCAGTACACGTGGGTCGGGACGTCATCTTCGCCGAGCCGCAGGGCGTACGTGCTCGATTCCCCCGTGAGCACCCAGGTGCGGTGCGCGGGGATGTGGCGGATCCCGGTCATGCGGGACATCCTGCTGACCGGCGTGGCCGCCGCCAAGGGATGTCCCGCTCACCGGTCAGGGGCGGTCGGTGAGGTAGCCGCCCATCGTCTTGAAGTACTCCTGGGCGGGCAGGTCGGTGCCGTCGGCGGTGCGGACCCGCTCGACCAGCAGGCCGGGCGACTGCCCGCGGCGGGCGTCCGGCCCGGCCACGATCACGACGCCGTCGCCCTCCCTGATGAAGATCCGGCCCGGCGTGCCGCCGTAGTGGCCCTTCGACACCGACGCCCGGGTGATCCGCAGCTCCTGGCCGCGGTGGTAGGCGAACGCGTTCGGGTACGGGTCCGACAGCGCCCGCACGAACCGCTCGATGTCGGCGGGCGGCGAGGTCCAGTCGATCAGGCTGTCGCGGTGGGCGCGCTTGTGGAAGAAGCTGGCGTTCGCCCGGTCCTGCGGCACGGGCGTGTAGCCGGTCTTGATGAGCTGGATGGCCTCGGCGGTGATCGGGGCGATGAGGTCCACGGTGCGGTGGAACAGGTCCGTCGTGGTGTCCTGCGGTCCGACCGGGATCGCGCGCTGCAGGACGATGTCGCCGGCGTCGAGCTCGCCGTCCATCATGTGGGCGGTGACGCCGACTTCGGGCTCGCCGTTGATCATCGCCCAGATCAGCGGGGAGAAGCCCGCGTACGCCGGCAGCAGCGAGTCGTGGATGTTCAGGGTGCCGTGGCGCGGCAGCGCGAAGATCTCCGGCGGCAGCCAGGTGCGCCAGTTGTTCGCGACGATCAGGTCGAGGTCGGCCGCCTTCAGTTCGGCCAGCAGCTCGGCGTCGTCCGGGCGGTTGCGCAGCAGGACGCGGATGCCGTTGGCCTCGGCGAGGTCGGCGACCGAGTCGGCCCAGATCCGCTCGTAGGCGTGGTCGCTCTTCGGGTGCGTGACCACGAGGGCGACCTCGTGGCCCGCGTCGATGAGCGCCTGGAGGGTCCGGTGCCCCCAGGTCTGGTAGCCGAACATCGCCACGCGCATTCGAGAGTGCCTTTCATGGTCGGGGGACGAACATCACCACGAACGTACTAGGCGAGGCTCGCCTAAGTTAGGTTAGGGTTCCCTGAACGGTACCGGAGCGCGCGAGGGAGCAACATGACTTCAGAGGTCCCGATCTACGACATCGTCGGCGTGGGCTTCGGGCCGTCGAACCTGGCGCTCGCGATCGCCCTCGCCGAGCACAACGCCGGCAACGCCGCTCAGGACAGCCCGGTGACCGCGCACTTCCTCGAGCGGCAGCCGCGGTTCGGCTGGCACCGGGGGATGCTGATCGACACGGCCACCATGCAGGTGTCGTTCCTGAAGGACCTGGTCACCATGCGGAACCCGACCAGCGGGTTCAGCTTCCTCAACTACCTGCACGCGTCGGGCAGGCTGGTCGACTTCATCAACCACAAGAACCTCTTCCCGCTGCGGGTCGAGTTCCACGACTACTTCGAGTGGGCGGCCGCGAAGGTCGACGACGTCGTCTCGTACGGCACCGAGGTCGTGTCGGTGAAGCCGGTGTACGACGGTCCGGAAGTGGCCTACTTCGACGTCGAGGCCTCGGACGGCTCTTCGCTGCGCGCCCGGAACCTGGTGATGGGGACCGGTCTGCGGCCGCAGCTGCCCGATGGCGTCACGGCCGGCGCCCGGATCTGGCACAACAGCGAACTGCTGTTCCGCGTCGAAAGCCTGCGCGGCAGCGCGCCGCGGCGGTTCGTCGTGGTCGGCGCCGGGCAGAGCGCCGCCGAGGTCGCCGCGCTGCTGCACGACGAGTTCCCGCGCGCCGAGGTGTGCGCGGTGTTCGCGCGCTACGGCTACAGCCCCGCCGACGACAGCGCGTTCGCCAACCGGATCTTCGACCCGGAGGCCGTCGACCAGTTCTACCGCGCGGGCGAGCCGGTGAAGGACCGCCTGATGCGCTACCACGGCGCGACGAACTACTCGGCCGTCGACATCGACCTGATCGACGAGCTCTACCGCCGGGTCTACCGCGAGAAGGTGCTGGGCGAGCAGCGGCTGCGGCTGTTCAACGTCTCGCGCCCGGTCGAGGTGACGGACACGGGGACGGCGGTCTCGGCGACGGTCGAGTCCCTGACGACGGGCGAGCGCACGGTGCTGGAGGCCGACGCGGTCGTCTACGCGACCGGCTACCGGCCCGCGGACCCGACCCCGCTGCTCGGCGAGCTCGGCGCCCGCTGCCGGCGCGACGAGTCCGGCCGCCTGCGCGTGGAGCGCGACTACCGGCTGACGACGGACTCGCCCCTGCGCGGCGGGATCTACCTGCAGGGCGGGACGGAGCACACGCACGGCATCACGTCGTCGCTGCTGTCGAACACGGCGGTGCGGGTGGGGGAGATCCTGCAGTCCATTGTGGAACGCCGAGAGGCCCCCGCGCCCGCCGGGGAGTACGCCGTCAGCCTGCGGTGATCTGCTCCCGGAGGATGTCGCCGTGGCCGGTGTGGCGGGCGAACTCCTCGATGAGGAACAGGTAGATGAACCGGAGGGTGACCTCGCCGACGACCGGGTGGGTCCAGCGGTTGTCGAGCGAGAAGCCCGCCGCTATCTCGCGGGAGCGGGCGCTCGTGCGCTCGTACTCGGCGATCACGTCGGCCACCGTCTCGTCGTCGGCGACCGCGAAACTCGGGTCGCCGGGTGTCGACGGGCCGTCGCACTCGGCTTCGGCCAACCCGGCCACCAGCCACTGGAACCAGCGGCGTTCGGCGACCGCGGCGTGCTTGACCAGGCTGATCGGCGTGGTCAGCGACGAGACCAGCCGCTGCCGGGCCTCGCTTTCCGACAGGCCTCGCGCGTTCTCGACGAGGGCGAGCCGGTTGCGGTCGAGCATGGCCTCGAGCAGCTCGCGCTCGGGGCCGGTGGTCTTTTCGGGCAGCACGTACATCACAACCTGCTTCCTGGTGGGGGAGAAGGCCGAAGAGTCCTCGGGGACACGGTCCGGAGCCGAGGAAGGCCGACGCCAGGATAGCGCTAGTTCACCGGCGCCGGGTGGTGACGGCTGATCGGGATCACCATCGGCGTCCCGCTCACCGGGTCCGGGGTCACCTGGCAGCGGACGTCGAACACCTCGTCGACCAGCTCCTCCGTGATGACGGCGGCCGGCGCGCCCGAGGCCACGATCCGGCCCGCCTTCATCGCGATCACGTGGTCGGCGTACCGGCAGGCCTGCGGCAGGTCGTGCAGCACCATCACCACCGTCCGGCCCTCGGCGCGGTTGAGGTCGACCACGAGATCCAGCACGTCGATCTGGTGCGCCAGGTCGAGGTAGGTCGTCGGCTCGTCCAGCAGCAGCACCGGCGTGCCCTGCGCGACCGCCATCGCGATCCACGCGCGCTGCCGCTGGCCGCCGGACAGCTCGTCCACCGGCCGGCCGGCCAGGTCGGTCATCTCCGTGGCCGCCAACGCGGAAGCGACCGCGCCTTCGTCCGAAGTGGACCATTGCCGCCACCAGCTCTGGTGCGGGGCGCGGCCGCGGCCGACGAGGTCCGCCACCGTCATGCCCTCGGGCGCCACCGGGGACTGCGGCAGGATCCCGAGCCGCTGGGCGACCTGGCGGGTCGGCAGGTCGTGGATGGACCGGCCGTCCAGGTAGACCCCGCCCGCCCGCGGCGTGAGCAGCCGGGCCAGCGTGCGCAGCAGCGTCGACTTGCCGCACGCGTTCGGCCCGACGATCGCGGTGATCCGCCCCGGCGGGATGTCGAGGTCGAGGCCGTCGATGACGACCCGGTCGTCGTAGGCGACGCGCAGGTCCTGCACGCGCAGGGACGGTGTCATCTTCTCAGCCTCCGGAACCGGATCGGTTGGCCCTGGCCAGCAGCCAGAGCAGCAGGGGGGCGCCGAGCGCGCCGGTCACGACGCCGACCGGCAGCGGCGACGCGGTCAGCGAGCGCGCGACGACGTCACTGCCCAGCACCACGACCGCGCCGGTGAGCGCGGACGCCGTGACCGGCGGCGACGACAGCCGCGCGAGCCGTTGCGCGATCTGGGGTGCGGTCAGCGCGACGAAGGAGATCGGGCCCGCCGACGCGGTCGCGAACGCGACCAAGCCGGCGCCGGCGAGCAGCAGGCCCAGCCGGACCGGCTGCACCGGTGTGCCGAGCCCGGCCGCCACGTCGTCGCCGAGCAGCAGCGTGCCCATCCACCGGGACAGCGCCAGCACCAGCGGGAACAGCACGGCCAGCGCGATGGACAGCGGCACGACGTGTTCCCAGCCGCGGTTGGCGAGGTTGCCCACCAGCCAGCCGATCGACGCCTGCGCCTCGGTGATCTGCGCGCGGCTGAGCAGGTAGTCCGTCAGGCTGGTGCACATCGCGAAGATCCCGATGCCCACCAGCAGGATCCGGTACCCGGTGGTGCCGCGCCGCCACGCCAGCGCGTACACGAGCAGCGCGGTGAGCAAGCCGCCGAGCAGGCCGAGCGTGGTGGTGCCGAGCCCGCCGCCGAACCCGAACGAAATCCCGGCGACCACGGCGGTCGCCGCGCCCGCGTTGATCCCGATCATGTCCGGGCTGGCCAGGGGATTGCGGGTGATGGTCTGGAACACCGCGCCGGACGCGCCGAACGCGAGCCCGGCCAGCAGCCCGGTGAGCGCCCGCGGCAGCCGCAGTTCCTGGACGATGTAGCCGGTTCCGCTCTCGCTGCCGAAGAGACCCGAAAGCACGTCGGACACGCTCATCGGGACGTCCCCGATCGTCATGCCCACACAGAAGAGGACGAACGCGGCCACGGCGAGCACGACCGAGACGAAGACCAGCCGCGGCCGGACCCGGCCCGACACCACGCCGGCGCGGAAGGTGACGCGGTCACGCCGCACCTGAAGCAGGCTCATGTCAGGACTCCACGAGCTTGCGCCGGCGGACCAGGTGGATGAAGAACGGTGCGCCGACGAACGCGACGATCACCCCGGCGCGGATCTCCCCGGGCCGCGCCAGGATCCGGCCGAGGATGTCCGCGGCCAGCAGCAGGCACGGCGCGAGCACGGCGGTGTAGGGCAGCAGCCAGCGGTGGTCCGGGCCGATGACGAACCGCACGGCGTGCGGCACGATCAGGCCGAGGAACACGATCGGCCCGGCGACGGCGACCGACGCGCCGGTCAAGAGCGTGATGGCCAGCGCGCCGCGCAGCCGCAGGGGGCCCAGCTTCCGGCCGAGCGCGACCGCGACGTCGTCGCCGAGGGCGAGGCTGTTGAGCGCCGGGCCGGACGCGATCGCGAGCACCACGCCGGCCACGAGGAACGGCAGCACCTGCAGCAGGGCGACGCCGTCCACCCCGGCCAGCGAGCCGGCCGACCAGAACCGGTAGCGGTTGAGCGCCACGGGGTCCGAGAGCACCATCGCGCTGGTGAACGACCAGAGCAGCGCCGTGACGGCGGCCCCGGCGAGGGCGAGCTTGACCGGGCTCGACCCGCTGCGGCCGCGAGTGCCGAGGAAGTAGACGACCGCGGTCGCGGCGAGCGCGCCGGCGAAGGCGAACCAGATGTAGCCGTAGAGCGAGCCGACGCCGAGCACGGTGATCGAGAAGACGATGGCGAACGCGGCCCCGGCGCTGACGCCGAGCAGCCCGGGGTCGGCGAGCGGGTTGCGGGTCAGCGCCTGCATGAGCGTGCCGGCCAGCCCCAGCCCGGCGCCCACGAGGACGGCGAGCAGCGTCCGCGGCATCCGGACACTGTGGATGATCACCGCGTCCGCCGAGCCGTCGTCGTGCCACAGCACCTGCCAGACGGCGCCGAACGAGATCTCCTTCGACCCCAGCCAGATGCTCAGCAGGCACAGGAAAACCAGGACGCCGAGAGCGGCCAGCAGACCGAGGGCGCGGCCCGTGTGTGGCGGGCGTCGCGTGAGAGCGATCCCTCCTGGGTCTGTTCGCACCGCACCTCCGACTGGTACTCATTTTAGGTAAGGCTAACCGATGGTACAGGAGTGCATCCTCACCATCCGTTTGTTAGGGTCACCTAAGTTTGCGCCCGTCCGGGGCGCCGCGAGCAGCGGGAGGCTGGTCTACCGGTGAGCAACGGTGACGCTGTGCAGCAGGTGTCGGGGCTCGGGTTCTGGCGTGACCGCCTCGCCTCGGCGCCCAAGGAGCTGCCGCTGCCGGTGGACCGGCCGTACCCCGCGGAGCCCGGTCCGGCCAGGGCGACGCTCGTCCGGCCCCTGCCCGCGGCCGACGAGCTGACCCTCCTCGCGGCCTTCACGGTGCTGCTGTCCCGTTATGCGGGATCCGCCGACGTGGTCCTCGGCATCGGCTCGCTGGTGCCGCTCAGGGTCGACCTCGGCGGGACGCCCGGTTTCGCCGACGTCGTCGCCCGCGTGCGCGAAGCGCGTGAAGAGGCCCTGGCTCACGAGGTTCCGTTCGGCGACCTGGTCGCCGAGCTGGAGCCGGAGCCCGGTCGCGGGGGATCGGTGCTCGTCAACGTCGGGTTCGGCGCCGAAACGGACCTGCCCCTGGACTTGAACCTGACCACCGCCGGGGACGTCCTGGCGGCGCACTACCGCGCCGACGTCCTCGACGAGTCCACTGTGGACCGGATGCTCGGGCAGCTCGAGCACCTGCTGGCCGACGCCCAGGTTCGTCCACAGTGGCCGGTCGCGCGGCTGGACCTGCTGCCGGAGCCGGAACTGCGGCGGATCCTGGACGACTGGAACGCCACGGATCTCGACACGCCCATGGTCACTCTGCCGGAGCTGTTCGCCGCCCGCGTGCGGGAGACGCCGGACGCCGTCGCGCTCGTCTTCGAAGACGAGGAGCTGACCTACGCCGAACTGGACGCGCGCGCCAACCGGCTCGCCCACGTCCTCATCGGTCGCGGGGCCGGGCCGGAGCGGGTCGTCGCGCTGGCCGTGCCGCGCTCGGTCGAGATGATCGTGGCCGAACTGGCCGTGCTCAAGGCCGGTGCCGCCTACCTGCCGCTCGACCAGGACTACCCGGCCGAGCGGATCGCGTTCATGGTGGCCGACGCCCGCCCGGTGTGCGTGGTGACCACGAGCGACCTCGCCGATCGCTTCGACGGCGACGTCCTCCTCCTGGACGAACTGAACCTCGACGACGCCCCGGCGACGGACCCGGAGGCGCGGATCGTCCCCGCCAACGCGGCCTACGTCATCTACACGTCCGGCTCCACCGGGCGCCCCAAGGGGGTCGTGGTTTCCCACGCCGGCGTGGCGAAGCTCGTCGCGACGCAGGCGGAGCGGTTCGGTGTCGGCCCGCACAGCCGAGTCCTGCAGTTCGCGTCGCCGAGCTTCGACGTCGCCTTCTGGGACCTGTGCCTCGGCCTGCTGTCGGGCGGCCGCCTGGTGATCGTGCCCGCCGAGCGGCGGGTGCCCGGCCCCGAACTGGCCGATTACGCCCACGCCAAGGGCGTCGACTTCATGATCCTGCCGCCCGCGCTGCTCGCCGAGTTCCCCGAGGACTGCGACCTGCCGCGGGACAGCGTCCTGCTCGCGGGGACCGAGCGCGTGTCGCCGGAGCTGGTGCGGCGGTGGGCCCCCGGGCGGCGGATGTTCAACGCCTACGGCCCGACCGAAGCCACGACCAACTCGACGCTCGGGCTCTGCGACCCGGAGATCGCCCCCGGTTCGGCCGTGCCGATCGGCGTCCCGGACCCCGGCACCCGCGCGTACGTCCTCGACGCCTCCCTCGCCCCCGTCCCGGTCGGCGTGGTCGGGGAGCTCTACCTCGCCGGATCCGGCTTGGCGCGCGGCTACCTCGGGCGGCCGGGGCTGACGGCGGAGCGGTTCGTGGCCGACCCGTTCGGCTCCGGTGGGCGCCTCTACCGCACCGGCGACCTGGTGAAGTGGCTGCCGGACGGGCGGCTGGTGTTCCTGGGCCGCGCCGACGACCAGGTCAAGATCCGCGGCTACCGCATCGAACTCGGCGAAATCGAGTCGGTCCTCGCCGAGCACCCCCGCGTCGGCCAGTCGGTCGTCGTCGCCCAGGACGGGCAGCTCGTCGCCTACGCCGTGCCGGTGCCCGACCGCGACCCGGCGGCCGAGCAGGGCCACGTCGCCGAATGGCACGACGTCCACGAGGAGATGCTCGCCGGTTCCACCGGCATCGAGGAGAACTTCGCCGGCTGGAACTCCAGCTACGACGGCTCGGAAATCCCGCTCGAGGAAATGCGGGAGTGGCACGCGGCGACGATCGAGCGGATCGCCGCCCTGCGGCCGCGCCGGGTGCTGGAGATCGGCGTGGGCAGCGGGCTGATCCTGTCGCGGATCGCCCCGGCGGCCGAAACCTACTGGGGCGTGGACCTTTCCGAGAGCGCGATCGAGAACGTCCGGCGCGAGGTCGCCGCGATGCCGGAGCTCGCGGGCAAGGTCCACCTCGCCGCGCGCCCGGCGCACGACCTGGGCGAGCTGCCGGACGAGCCGTTCGACACGGTGATCATCAACTCCGTCGCCCAGTACTTCCCGAGCGCCGACTACCTCGCCGAGGTCGTCCGCACGGCCGCCGGTCTCCTGGCCCCGGGCGGGACGATCTTCCTCGGCGACATCCGCAACCTCCGCTCGTTGCGGGCGTTCCGCACCGCGGTCGAGCTGCGGCACGGCCGCACCGACGTCGCCGCGGTCGACCAGGCGATCGCGCGCGAGGGCGAGCTCGTGCTCGACCCCGACTTCTTCCCGGCATTGGCCCGCGGCCTCGACGGCATCGGGGACGTCGACCTGTGGGTGAAGCGCGGCAAGGCGCACAACGAGCTGACCCGCCACCGCTACGACGTCGTCCTGCGGAAGGCCCCGAAGCCGGCCGCGGGCGGCGAACAGGTCGTCGCGTTCGGCGATCTGGGGACGGTGGAACGGTTCCTGGCCGCCGAGACCCCGGAGCGGCTGCGGGTCACCGGGATCCCGGACGCCCGATCGGCCGGCGAGCTGGCGGCGGTCCGCGCCCTGGACGAGGGTGACGCCGAGGGCGCCCTGACCGCGCTCGGACGCCGGGAGGGCGTCGACCCCGAAGCCCTGCACCGGCTCGGCGAAGGCGCGGGTTACCGGGTGGCGGTGACGTGGGCGGCCGAGGGTGGTGAGCTGGAGGCCGTCTTCACGCGGGGGGAGGACGGCCCCGCCTACCGCCCGGTGCGCCCGGCGGGCGCGCCCGCGTCCTACGCCAACAACCCGGCCGCCCGGCGGGAGACCGGCGCGCTGGTCGCGGCGCTGCGCGCGCACGTGCGCGACCGGCTGCCGCTGTACATGGTCCCTGCGGCGTTCGTCGTGCTGGACAAGCTGCCGGTGCTCGCCTCGGGCAAGCTGGACCGCAAGGCCCTGCCCAGCCCGGAGCGGTTCACCGCCGGGCCGGGCCGCGCGCCCCGCCACCCCGTCGAGCTGCTGCTCTGCGAGATGTTCGCCGACGTCCTCGGGGTGCCGCAGGCCGGCCCCGACGACGACTTCTTCGCCCTCGGCGGCCATTCGCTGCTGGCCACCCGGCTGATCCAGCGCATCCGCGCGGCGGTCGGCGCCGAGGTCCCGGTGCGCGCGGTCTTCGACGCCCCGACCCCGGCCGCGCTGGCCGACCTCCTCGCCGGCGCCGTCACCGGTACGGAACGGCACCCGCTCACCCGCGTCACCGAGCGGCCGGAGCGGCTGCCGCTGTCGTTCGCGCAGCGGCGGCTGTGGTTCCTGCACGGCCTCGAAGGCGGATCGGCCACCTACAACGTCCCGCTCGTCATGCGGCTGGCCGGCGAGCTGGACGTCGACGCGCTGCGCTCGGCGCTGAACGACGTCGTCGCCCGGCACGAGGCGCTGCGGACGGTGTTCCCGCTCGCCGATGGCGTCCCGTACCAGCGGGTCCTCGACGAAGGGGTCGTGGAGCTGGCCGTCCGCGCGGTCGGGGAGTCCGAAGTGGACCCGGCGGTGGACGGTCTGGTCCGCGGGGTGTTCGACCTCGGCGCGGGCGTGCCGGTGCGCGCCGAGCTGCTGACCGTCGACCCGCGCCGGCACGTGCTGGTCCTCGTCGTGCACCACATCGCCGCCGACGGCTGGTCGCTGTCCCCGCTCTGGCGCGACATCGCCACGGCGTACCGCGCCCGCCTCCGCGGCGAGGCGCCGGCGTGGACGCCGCTGCCGGTGCAGTACGCGGACTACACGCTCTGGCAGCGCGAGCTTCTCGCGGCCGAGGAGGCCACCCAGCTCGATTACTGGCGCGAAACCCTCGACGGCCTGCCCGAGCGGATCACCCTCCCGCTCGACCGGCCGCACCCGCCGACGTCGGCCTACCGCGGCGGGTTCTTCACCTTCGCCTGGGACGCCGGGCTCCAGGCCGGGCTCGCCGACCTCGCGCGGGCGTGCGGCGCCAGCCCGTTCATGGTCGTGCACGCGGGCCTGACCGCGCTGTTGTCCCGGCTCGGCGCCGGCACCGACATCCCGATCGGCACCCCGATCGCCGGGCGCACCGACCCGGCGCTGGACGACCTCGTCGGGTTCTTCGTCAACACCCTCGTCCTGCGCGTCGGCACCGGCGGCGACCCGACGTTCCGCGACCTCGTGGCGCGGGTCCGCGAGCGCAGCCTCGACGCCTACGCCCACCAGGACGTCCCGTTCGAACGGCTCGTGGAAGCGCTCAACCCCGCCCGGTCGCCGGCGCACCACCCGCTGTTCCAGACCATGCTCGCCTGGCAGAACACCCCCGGCACCGGCGTCGAACTGCCCGGGCTGACCGTCACCGAGCAGCCCGTCGGCACCGGCACGGCCAAGTTCGACCTGTGGTTCTCCTTCACCGAGCGGACCGGCGGCCTCCACGGCCAGGCCGAGTTCAACGCCGAGGTGTTCGACCGCGCCACCGTGACCGGCCTCCTCGACCGCCTGGAAGTCCTGCTGCGCCAGGTCGTCGCCGCCCCGGACCGCCGGCTCGGCACCCTGGACGTGCTGACCCCGGCCGAGCGCGACAACCTGGACGCGGTGTGGTCGGGTGCCGTCGAGGACGTCCCCGCGGTCACCGTGCCCGAGCTGTTCGCCGCCCAGGTCGCGCGGACGCCGGACCACCCGGCCCTGGTCTTCGAGGACGAAGAACTCACCTACGCCGAGCTGGACGCCGTCTCGAACCGGCTCGCCCGCGTGCTGGCCGCGCGAGGTGCGGGGCCCGAGCGCGTCGTCGCCCTGGCGTTGCCGCGCTCGACGCACCTGGTGACGGCCATCCTCGCCGTCCTCAAGACCGGCGCGGCCTACCTGCCGCTCGACCCCGGTTATCCGGCCGACCGCATCGCCTTCATGCTCGACGACGCCGACCCGGCGCTGGTGCTGGCCGTCGCGGACACCGCCGTCCCGGGCGCGCTGCTGCTCGACGACCCGGACACCCTGGCCGGAGTCCCGGACCCGCCCCTCGGCGTCGTGGTCCGGCCGGAGAACCCGGCGTACGTCATCTACACGTCCGGCTCGACGGGCCGCCCCAAGGGCGTCGTCGTGCCGCACGCCGGCATCGTCAACCGGCTGCTCTGGATGCAGGACGAGTACGGCCTCACCGGCGACAACCGCGTGCTCCAGAAGACGCCGTCCAGCTTCGACGTCTCGGTGTGGGAGTTCCTCTGGCCGCTGCTCACCGGCGCCACCGAGGTGCTCGCCCGGCCCGGCGGCCACCAGGACCCCGCCTACCTCGCCCGGCTGATCCGCGAACGCGCGATCACCACCGTCCACTTCGTCCCGTCGATGCTCCAGGTCTTCCTGCAGGAGCCGGCGGCGGCGGACTGCACCAGCCTGCGCCGCGTGCTGTGCAGCGGCGAGGCCCTGCCGCCGGACGCGGTCGCCCAGTTCGGCCGGGTCCTGTCCGCCGGGCTGCACAACCTCTACGGCCCGACCGAAGCCTCGGTGGACGTCACGTCGTGGCACACGTCCCCCGGGGACACCACCGTCCCGATCGGACGTCCGGTGTGGAACACGCGGACGTACGTGCTCGACGCCGCCCTGCGCCCGGTCCCGCCGGGCACCCCGGGGGAGCTGTACCTGGCCGGTGTCCAGCTCGCCCGCGGCTACCTCGGCCGGCCCGGGCTGAGCGCCGAGCGGTTCGTCGCCGACCCGTTCGGCGCGCCGGGCTCCCGCATGTACCGCACCGGGGACCTGGCCCGCTTCCGCCCGGACGGCGTTCTCGAGTTCCTCGGCCGCGGCGACGAGCAGGTCAAGATCCGCGGGTTCCGCGTCGAGCCCGGCGAGATCGCCGCGACCCTGGCCGCGCACGACGACGTCGCCCACGCCGTGGTGGTGGCCCGCGAAGACCGGCCGGGCGACGTCCGCCTGGTCGGGTACGTCGTGCCGGCGGACAGTGCCGGATCGCCCGCGGAAGAGACCGAGCAGGTCGGCGAATGGCGGGACCTGTACGACTCGATGTACTCGGGCGCCGAAGACGACTTCGCCGGCTGGGACTCCAGCTACACCGGCGAGCCGATCCCGCTGCCCGAGATGCGCGAGTGGCGCGAGGCCGTCGTCACGCGGATCCGCGACCTGGAGCCCCGGCGCGTGCTCGAGATCGGCGTCGGCACCGGCCTGCTCCTGACCGAGCTGGCGCCGCGGTGCGAGACGTACTGGGGCACGGACTTCTCGGCCGAGGTCATCGCCTCGCTGGGCCGGCGCGTGGCGGCCGACCCCGCGCTCGCCGGCCGCGTCGAACTGCGCACCGGCGCCGCCGCCGACCTCGACGGCCTGCCGTCCGGGTTCTTCGACACGATCGTGCTCAACTCCGTCGTCCAGTACTTCCCGAGCGGCACCTACCTCCTGGACGTCCTGCGGAAGGCCCTCGACCTGCTGGCACCGGGCGGGTCCGTGTTCGTCGGCGACGTCCGCGACCTGCGTCAGCTCCGCGCGTTCCACACCGCCGTGGCCGAGGCTCGCGGCGGCGACGTCGAGCAGAGCCTGCTGCGCGAAAAGGAACTCCTCATCGCTCCGGAGTTCTTCGCGGGCCTCGACGGCGTCACCGCGGACATCCGGGTCAAGCGCGGCCGCGCGGTCAACGAGCTGACCCAGTACCGCTACGACGTCGTCCTGCGCCCCGGCACGGCCGAGCCGCGCCCGCTGGAGACGCTGACGTGGGGCATCGAGGTGTCCTCCGTGGACGAGGTGGTTGCGCGGCTTCGCGACGGTCTGCGCGTCGAAGGCGTCCCGAACGGGCGGATCACCGAAGGCGTGGACCCCGAATACTGGTACGAACTGGGTGCGGTCGTCACCTGGTCCGCCGTCGGCGACGGCTCGGTCGACGTTCTGTTCACCGGCGGCGACCCGGCCGGGGCGTTCCGGCCCGGCCCGGACCCGATCCTCACCTACACCGGCAACCCGGGCCGGACGCGCCGGATCGGCACCCTGCCCGCGGACCTGCGGGCGCTGGCCGCGCACCGGCTGCCCGAGCACATGGTGCCGTCGGCGATCGTGGTGCTCGACGCGCTCCCGGTGACCGCCAACGGCAAGCTCGACCGCCGGGCCCTGCCGTCGCCGGACCCCGTGGCGCCGACGTCGGACCGCGAGCCGCGCACCCCGGTCGAACGGCAGCTGTGCGAGCTGTTCGCCGACGTCCTCGGCCTGCCGCGGGTCGGCCCGGACGACGACTTCTTCGCCCTCGGCGGCCATTCGCTGCTGGCCACCCGGCTGATCGCCCGGATCCGCACGGCGCTGGGTGCCGAGCTCGAGGTCCGGTCCGTGTTCGAGACGCCGACCGCCGCGGGCCTGGCCGGGGTCCTCGCCACGGCCGGCGGGAACGCGCGGCCGCCGCTGGTCCGGATGCGCCGGCCGGAGCCGGTGCCGCTGTCCGGCGCGCAGCAGCGGCTGTGGTTCCTGCACCACCTCGAAGGACCGTCGGCCACCTACAACGTGCCGCTGGTCATGCGCCTCGAAGGCGACCTCGACGTCGCGGCGCTGCGCACCGCGTTGTCCGACGTGGTCGCCCGGCACGAGGCCCTGCGCACCCGGTTCCCGCAGCGGGACGGCGTGCCGTACCAGGAGATCCTCCCGGCCGGAGACGTCGATCTGCCCGTCCGCGAGGTCGCCGACCTCGGCGAGGCGCTGACCGGGCTCGTCCGGGGTTCGTTCGACCTCGAACGGCAGGCGCCGATGCGCGTGGAGCTGCTGCGGCCGGGTGCGCGCGAGCACGTCCTGGCGCTGGTGTTCCACCACATCGCCTCCGACGGCTGGTCGATGGCGCCGCTGTGGCGCGACATCGCCACCGCCTACGCCGCCCGGCGTGCCGGTGAGCCTCCACAGTGGACTCCGCTGCCGGTGCAGTACGCGGACTACACCCTGTGGCAGCGGGAGCTGCTCGGCAGCGAGGACGACCCGGACAGCGTGCTGAGCGCCCAGCTCGGCTACTGGCGCGAAGCCCTGGAAGGGCTGCCGGACCGGATCGAGCTGCCACTGGACCGGCCGCACCCGGCGAACGCGACGTTCCGCGGCGAGCTGCACACCTTCACCTGGGACGCCGAACTCCACGGGCGGCTGGCCGAGCTGGCCCGCGAGTGCGGGGCGAGCGTGTTCATGGTCGTGCACGCGGCCCTCGCCGCGTTGCTCACTCGGCTGGGGGCGGGCACCGACGTGCCGATCGGCTCGCCCATCGCCGGGCGCACCGACCAGGCCCTCGACGACCTCGTCGGGTTCTTCGTCAACACCCTCGTCCTGCGGGTCGACACCGCGGGCGAGCCGTCGTTCCGCGACCTCGTGGCGCGGGTCCGTGAACGCAACCTCGACGCGTACGCGCACCAGGACGTGCCGTTCGAGCGGCTCGTCGAGGTGCTCAACCCGGCGCGGTCGCTGTCGTACCACCCGCTGTTCCAGGTGATGATCGCCGGGCAGAACAACGCCCGCGCCGAGGTGAGCCTGCCCGGCCTGACCGTCACCGAAATCCCGGTGACCACCGGGACGGCCAAGTTCGACCTCTCGATTTCGCTGACCGAGCGCGAAACCGGGATCGCGGGCGTGCTGGAGTTCAACGCCGACGTCTTCGACCACCCGGGGGCGAACGCCATCCTGCGCCGCCTCGAAGTGCTGCTCCGCGCGGCACTGGCCGAGCCCGACCGTCCCGTCGGAGCCCTCGATCTGCTGGCGGGCGACGAGCGCGACCGGGTCCTCGGCCAGTGGGCCGGGTCGCTCGAACCGGCGGGCACGGAGACGTTCCCCGCCCTGTTCGCGCGGCGCGTGGCCGAGGCACCGGACGCCGTGGCGCTGGTGTTCGAGGACATCGAGCTCACCTACGCCGAGGTGAACGCCCGCGCCAATCGGCTCGCGCACCTGCTGGCCGGGCGGGGCGCCGGGCCGGAGCGCGTGGTCGCGCTGGCCGTGCCGCGGTCGATCGACATGATCGTCGCCGAACTGGCCGTGCTCAAGGCGGGCGCCGCCTACCTCCCCATCGACGTCGACTACCCCGGCGACCGGATCGCCTACCTGGCCGGGGACGCGGCCCCGGTCTGCGTCGTCACGACCCGCGAGATCGACGCGAAGCTGCCTGCGGACGTGCCGCGGGTCCTGCTCGACAACCCGGCTCTGACGAAAATGTCCACAGAGGACCCGCAGGTCGAGGTGAAGCCGGAGAACGCGGCGTACGTGATCTACACGTCCGGCTCGTCCGGCCGGCCCAAGGGGGTCGTCCTCCAGCACTCGGGTGTCGCGAAACTCGTCGCCACCCAGGTCGAGCGCTTCGGCGTCGGCCCGCACAGCCGGGTGCTGCAGTTCGCGTCGCCGAGCTTCGACGTCGCGTTCTGGGACCTGTGCCTCGGCCTGCTCTCGGGCGGGCGCCTGGTCGTGGTCCCGGCCGAGCGCCGGGTCGCCGGGCCCGCGCTCAGCGAGTACGCGCAGCAGCACGAGGTGGACTTCATGATCCTCCCGCCCGCGTTGCTCGACGCCATGCCGGAGGACTGCGACCTCCCGCGCGACAGCGTGCTGCTGGCCGGGACCGAGCGGGTCTCGCCGGAGCTGGTGCGGCGGTGGGCGCCGGGGCGGCGGATGTTCAACGCCTACGGCCCGACCGAGGCGACCACCAACTCGACGCTCGGCGAGAGCGACCCGGCCGAGCTCGCGGACGCGACCGTCGTCCCGATCGGCATCCCCGACCCCGGGACCCGGGCGTACGTCCTCGACGCCGGGCTGCGGCCGGTGCCGCCCGGGGTGGTGGGGGAGCTGTACCTCGCCGGTTCCGGGCTGGCGCGCGGCTACCTCGGCCGGCCGGGGCTGACCGCCGAGCGGTTCGTCGCCGACCCGTTCGGCGCGGGCGGGCGGCTGTACCGGACCGGTGACCTCGTGAAGTGGCTGCCGGACGGACGGCTGGTGTTCCTGGGCCGGGCCGATGACCAGGTCAAGATCCGCGGCTACCGGATCGAGCCGGGCGAGATCGAAGCCGTGCTCGCCGAGCACCCGGCGGTCGGGCAGTCCGTCGTGCTCGCGCAGGACGGCCGGCTCGTCGCCTACGCCGTCCCGGCGGCCGGCCGGGACGAAGAAGCCGAGCTGGACCACGTCGGCGAGTGGCGCGAGCTGCACGAGAACGTCTTCACGGAAGCGGCGTCCGGCGGCCTGGAAGAGAACTTCACCGGCTGGAACTCCAGCTACGACGGTGCCGAGATCCCCCTCGGCGAGATGCGGGAGTGGCACGCGGCGACGATCGACCGGATCCGGTCGCTCCGGCCGAAGCGGGTGCTGGAGATCGGGGTCGGCAGCGGCCTGATCCTCTCGCGGATCGCGCCGGACGCCGAGGAGTACTGGGGCGTCGACCTGTCCGAGAAGGCGATCGCCAACCTGCGGCGGGAACTGGCGGCGACGCCGTTCGCGGGCAAGGTGCACCTCGCGGCGCGCCCGGCGCACGACCTGGGTGACCTGCCGGACTTCGACACGGTGATCATCAACTCGGTCGCGCAGTACTTCCCGAGCGTCGGCTACCTCGCCGAGGTCGTCCGCACGGCCGCCGCGCGGCTCCGGCCCGGTGGCGTGGTCTTCCTCGGCGACATCCGCAACCTGCGCTCGCTGCGGGCCTTCCGGACCGCGACCGAGCTGCGGCACGGCCGCCGGGACGCGGCGGCGGTGGACCAGGCGATCGCGCGCGAAGGCGAGCTGGTCCTCGATCCGGGCTTCTTCACCGCCTTGGCGCGGGAACTGGACGGCTTCGGTGACGTCGACCTGTGGGTCAAGCGCGGTGCCGCGCACAACGAGCTGACCCGGCACCGCTACGACGTCGTCCTGCGGAAGGCACCTCGCCCCGAGCCGCCCGAAGAGCAGGTCGTCGCCTTCGCCGCACTGGACGAGCTGGAGCGGGTCCTGGCGGCCGGCCCGGCCCGGGTGCGCGTCACCGGCGTGCCGGACGCCCGGCTGTCCGGCGAGCTCGCCGCCGTCACCGCGCTGGCGGCGGGGGACGCCGAGGGAGCACTGTCCGCTTTGGACAGCGAGCCGTCCGGGGTGGATCCGGAAACCCTGCACGCACTGGGTGAACGCCTGGGCTACCGGGTGTACGCGACGCCGACCGCGCAGGAAGGCGTGCTCGAAGCCGTCTTCACGCGCGGCGAGCCGACGCGGATCCACCGCGGCCGCCCGGTTCGCGCCGCCCTCGAAGCGCTGGGCAACCACCCGGCCGGCCGGCGCGACACGAGTGCGCTGGTGTCGGCGCTGCGGGCCCACGTCCGCGACCGCCTGCCGCAGTACATGGTGCCCTCGGCGTTCGTGGTGCTGGACCGGTTGCCGCTGCTCGCCTCCGGCAAGCTCGACCGCCGGGCCCTGCCCGGCCCGGACCAGCAGGCGGTCACCGCCGGCCGGGCGCCGCGCACCCCGGTGGAAGAGGTCCTCTGCGGGCTCTTCGCCGAAGTCCTCGACGCCCCGTCGATCGGCGTCGACGACGACTTCTTCGCCCTCGGCGGGCATTCGCTGATGGCGACGCGCCTGGTGGCTCGGCTGCGCGCGGTGTTCGGCGTCGAGCTGCAGGTGCGGTCGGTGTTCGAGACCCCGACGGTCGCCGGGCTGGCCGCGCTCCTGTCCACTTCGGGCGCCGCGGCCGCCCGGCCCGCGCTGGTGCGCGCCGAGCCGCGCCCGGCCGTGCTGCCGCTGTCGTTCGCCCAGCAGCGGCTGTGGTTCCTGCACCGCCTGGAGGGCCCGTCGGCGACGTACAACATGCCGACCGCGGTCCGGCTGACCGGCGACCTCGACGTCGAGGCGTTGCGGACCGCGCTGTCCGATGTGGTCGAACGCCACGAAGCCCTGCGCACCGTCTTCCCCGAGATCGACGGGGAGGCCCGGCAGCTGGTCCTCGACGACGTCACCCTCCCGCTGCCCGTCCGCGCGGTCACCGGTTCCACGCTCGCCGGCGCGGTCTCCGCGGTGGCCGGTTCGGTGTTCGAGCTGGAGTCCGAGATCCCGCTGCGGGCGGAGCTGCTCCGGTTGGGTGCGCGCGAGCACGTCCTGGTGCTGGTCTTCCACCACATCGCGTCCGACGGCTGGTCGACCGCGCCGCTGTGGCGCGACCTCGCCACGGCCTACACCGCCCGGCAAGCCGGAGAGGCTCCTCAGTGGACGCCGTTGCCGGTGCAGTACGCCGACTACACGCTGTGGCAGCGTGACGTCCTCGGCGAGCCGGTGATCGAGCCGCAGCTGGCCTACTGGCGCGAAGCACTGGCCGGCCTGCCGGAGCGGATCGAGCTGCCGGCCGACCGGCCGCACCCCGCGGAGGCGTCCTACCGGGGCGAACAGTTCGCGTTCGGCTGGGACGCGGAGCTCCACAGCGGACTCGTCGAACTGGCCCGCGCCTGCGGCGCCAGCGTGTTCATGGTCGTGCACGCCGGGCTCACCGCGGTGCTCACCCGGCTCGGCGCGGGCACCGACATCCCGCTCGGCACGTCCATCGCCGGGCGCACCGACCAGGCCCTCGACGACCTCGTCGGCTTCTTCGTCAACACCCTGGTCCTGCGCGTCGACACCGGCGACGACCCGTCGTTCCGGGACCTCGTCGCCCGGGTGCGGGACCGCAGCCTCGACGCGTACGCCCACCAAGATGTGCCGTTCGAGCGGCTCGTGGAGGCGCTGAACCCGGTCCGGTCGCTGGCGTACCACCCGCTGTTCCAGACGATGATCGCCTGGCAGAACAACGCCGTCGCCGACCTCGCGCTGCCCGGCCTGACCGTCGCGGAGGAACCGGTCCGCACCGGCACCGCCCGCGCCGACCTCACGTTCTTCGTCGGCGAGCGGCCCGGCAACCAGGCCGGGATCCGTGGTACGGCCGAGTACAACAGCGACGTCTTCGACCGCGCGAGCGTCGAACTGCTCCTCGAGCGGCTCCGGATGCTGCTGCGGGCCGTCGTCGCCGATCCGGACACCCGGATCGGCGCGGTCGACCTGCTCACCGACGCCGAGCACGACCGGCTCGCGGCCGTCCCCGCGACGCCGCTGCCCGCGGAGACGGCCGCCGAGCTGTTCTCCGCCCAGGTCGCGCGGACACCGGACGCGACGGCGCTGGTGTCCGGCGACGACCGCCTGACCTACGCCGAACTGGACGAACGCGCGACGACGCTCGCCCGGGCGTTGCTCGCGCGGGGCGCGGGGCCGGAGCGGGTGGTGGCGGTCGCGCTGCCGCGGTCGGCCGACCTGGTCGTCGCCCTCCTGGCCGTGCTCAAGACCGGCGCCGCCTCCCTGCCCGTCGACCTGAACCACCCGGCCGAGCGCATCGAGCTGATGCTCACCGATGCCGAGCCGCACCTGGTCATCGCCGAAGACGGCTTCGGTGCCCGGCTGGTCCGGCCCGGCGACACCGGGCCGGAACCGGCCTGGCCGTCGATCAGCCCGGACCACCCCGCGTACGTGATCTTCACGTCCGGCTCCACCGGACGCCCGAAGGCCGTCGCGGGCACCCAGCGGGCCCTGGCCAACCGGCTGCACTGGGGCCGGGACGTCGCTCAAGGCGTGCGTTTGGCCAAGAGCGCGCTGACGTTCATCGACGGCTCGACCGAGCTGCTCGGCGGGCTCGTCGCGGGCGACCCGGTGGTCCTCGCCGACGACGCCACGGCCACCGACCCGCACGCCCTCGCCGCAGTGGTGCGCGAATCCGGCGCGCAGGTGCTGACCGTGGTGCCGAGCCTCCTCGACAGCTTCGCCGAAGACGCCCCGGCCGACGCGTTCGCCTCGGTGACCACGTGGATCACCAGTGGCGAACCGCTTTCCGCCGCTCTCGCCGGGAAGGTCGCGCGGAAGTGGCCCGCGGCGAAGCTGGTCAACCTCTACGGCTGCTCGGAGGCCGCGGGCGACAGCCTCGTCCAGGTCTGCGGGCCGGTAGCCATCGGACGGCCGATCGCGAACACCCGCGCGTACGTCCTCGACGCCGCCCTGCGGCCGGTGCCGCCGGGGGTGCGCGGCGAGCTGTACCTGGCCGGTGCCGGGCTCGCCCGGGGCTACCTCGGCCGTCCGGCGCCGACCGCGGAACGGTTCGTCGCCTCGCCGTTCGAGCCGGGGGAGCGGATGTACCGGACCGGCGATCTCGTCCGCCGCCGCGCCGACGGCGCACTGGACTTCCTCGGCCGCGCGGACCAGCAGATCAAGATCCGCGGGTTCCGCGTCGAGCCGGGCGAGGTGGAAGCCGCGCTGACGGCCGACGCCTCGGTGGCGCGCGCGGCCGTGATCGCCCGGGAGAACCGGCTGATCGCTTACGTGGCGCCGTCGGGTGACCCGGTGGCACTGCGGGCGCTGCTCGCCGCGCGGCTGCCGGAGTACCTGGTGCCCTCGGCGATCGTCGTCCTGCCGGAGCTGCCGGTGAACGCCAACGGCAAGCTCGACCGCGCCGCCCTGCCCGACCCGGAAGTCCGGACCTCCGACCGGGTCGCGCGGACGCCGGCCGAGCAGGCGCTCTGCGACCTCTTCGCCGACGTCCTCGGCGTGGCCCAGGTCGGCCCGGACGACGGGTTCTTCACCCTCGGCGGGCACTCCCTGCTGGCGACGCGGCTGGTCAGCCGGATCCGCGCGCTGCTCGGCGTCGAGGTGCCGATCCGGGCCGTGTTCGACGCGCCGACCCCGGCCCGGCTCGCCGAACTGCTCGACCCGGGCCGCGAGAGCCGTCCGGCGCTGGTCCCGGCCGAGCGGCCGGAGGTCCTGCCGCTGTCGTTCGCCCAGCAGCGGCTGTGGTTCCTCGACCGCCTGGACGGGGTGAGCGCGACCTACAACATCCCGTGGGCGTGGGAACTGACCGGACCGGTCGACGCCGGCGCCCTGCGGGCCGCGCTCGCCGACGTTGTCGCGCGGCACGAAATCCTCCGCACGATCATCGTCGAGGAGCAGGGCAGGCCGCGGCAGGTCGTGCTCGATCCCGGCGACGACCGGGCGCGGCCCGTGCTCGTCACCGAAACGGCGGCCGATCTCGCCGGCCGCGTCACCGCCGCGGCGTCGTACTGCTTCACCCTGGACGCCGAGATCCCGGTGCGCGCCACCCTCGTTTCGGCCGGACCGGACCGGCACGTGTTCGTGCTGCTGGTGCACCACATCGCGGGGGACGGCTGGTCACTGCCGCCGCTGAAGCGCGACCTCGACACCGCGTACGCCGCCCGGCTGCGCGATGAGCGTCCACAGTGGACGCCGTTGCCGGTGCAGTACGCGGACTACACCCTGTGGCAGCGGGAAATGTTCGGCCGCGCCGACGACCCGGACAGCCTCCTCGGCCGCCAGGCCGCGTTCTGGCGCCGCACCCTGGCCGGACTCCCCGACGAGCTGGCGCTGCCGGCGGACCGGCCGCGCCCGGCCCGGTCGACCAACCGCGGTGCCGCCGTGCCGTTCACCGTGCCCGGCGAGGTCCACCGCGGCCTGCGCGACCTGGCCCACGGCAGCGACACCAGCACGTTCATGGTCCTGCAGGCGGCGCTCGCGGCCCTGCTGACCCGGCTCGGCGCGGGCACCGACATCCCGTTGGGGACGCCGGTGGCCGGCCGCACCGACCACGCGCTGGAGGACCTCGCCGGGTTCTTCGTCAACACCCTGGTGCTGCGCACCGACACCGGCGGCGACCCCACGTTCCGGGAGCTCCTCGACCGCGTCCGCGAGGCCGACCTGGCCGCGTACGCCCACCAGGACCTGCCGTTCGAGCACCTCGTCGAGCTGCTCAACCCGGCCCGGTCCCTGGCCCGGCACCCGCTGTTCCAGGTCATGCTCGCGGTGTACCACTCGGGCTCGGAGCCGGAGCGGCTGCTCGGGCTCGACGCGTCCTACCGGGACACCGGGCTGCGGCAGGCGAAGTTCGACCTGTCGTTCGACCTGGTGGAGACGCCCGGCGGCATCGAAGGCGACCTCGAGTTCAGCCTCGACCTGTTCGACGAGCCGACCGCCCGGACGCTCACCGAACGCCTGGTGCGGCTGATGGCGGCCGTCGTCGCGGACCCGGACCGGCCGCTGAGCCGCATCGACGTCCTCGAACCCTTTGAGCGCGACGAGATCCTGCACGAGTGGGGCGCCGGCGAGCCGCTGACGACCTCGGCGCCGACGGTGGTCGACCGGCTGGCCGCCCAGGTGGCGGCGACCCCGGGCGCGACGGCGGTGAGCGACGCGGAGTCGAGCGTCACCTTCGCGGAGTTCGCGGTCCGGACCGACCGTCTCGCCCGGTGGCTGGCCTCGCACGGTGCCGGTCTCGAGCGGATCGTGGCGCTGGTGCTGCCGCGGTCGGCGGCCGTCGTCGAAGCCATCTTCGGCGTGTTCAAGGCCGGTGCGGCGTACCTGCCGGTGGACCCGGACCAGCCGGCCGGCCGGATTTCGGCGATCCTCGCCGACGCCGGGCCCGCGTTGGTGCTCACCAGCCGTTCGCTGGCGTCACCGGTTCCCGGGGCGTTGTTCGTCGAGGACATTGTGGACAGTGACGCGGCCCTGATCCCGCCGTCACCGGCGAACCCGGCGTACGTGCTCTACACGTCCGGATCCACGGGCAAGCCCAAGGGTGTGGTGATCCCGCACTCCGGCCTGGTGAACCTGTTCCACAGCCACCGCGAGACGCTCTACCGCCCGGCGGTCGCGGCGGCGGGCGGGCGGCGGCTGCGGGTCGGGCACGCCTGGGCGTTCTTCTTCGACGCGTCGTGGCAGCCGCAGCTGTGGCTGCTCGACGGGCACGAGGTGCACGTCGTCGACGACGACACGCGCCGCGACCCGGACCGGCTGGCCGCGGTGGTGCGCGAGCGCGGCCTCGACTTCCTCGAGCTCACGCCGTCGCACTTCGCGCAGCTGGCCGCGGCCGGGGTGATCGAGGACGGCGAATGCGCGCTGGGGGTCGTCGGTGTCGGCGGTGAAGCGGTGTCCCAGACGTTGTGGGAGACGCTGCGGTCCATGCCGGGCACGGAGGCGTACAACCTCTACGGCCCCACGGAGGCCACGGTGGACGCTCTGGTCGGCCGCTTCCGCGACGCCGACCGGCCGGTGATCGGCCGTCCGGTGCACAACGCCCGCGCGTACGTCCTCGACGGCGGCCTGACCCCGGTCCCGGCCGGGGTGCCCGGCGAGCTGTACCTGGCCGGTGCCGGGCTGGCCCGCGGCTACCACGGCCGCGCGGCGCTGACCGCGGACCGGTTCGTCGCCGACCCGTTCGGGCCGCCGGGGGAGCGGATGTACCGCACCGGCGACCTGGTGCGGTGGCGGCCGGACGGGCAGCTGGAGTACCTCGGCCGCACCGACGACCAGGTCAAGATCCGCGGCTTCCGGATCGAACCCGGCGAGATCGAGACGGCGCTGACCCGGCACGAAGACGTCACGCAGGCCCTGGTCGTCGTGCGTGAGGACCGGGACAAGCGGCTGGTCGCCTACACGACGCCGGCGACCGTGGACCCGGTGCGGTTGCGGGAGTTCGTGGCGCGGTCGCTGCCGGAGTACATGGTGCCCGCGGCGATCGTGCCTCTCGACGCGTTCCCCGTGACCCCCAACGGGAAGCTGGATCGGGCGGCGTTGCCGGTGCCCGGGTACACAGCTCGCGGCCGGGCCCCCGAAACGGCCACGGAGAAGGCTCTTTGCGAGATCTTCGCGGAGGTCCTGGACGTCGCCACCGTCGGCGCCGACGACGACCTGTTCACCCTCGGCGGCCATTCGATGCTGCTGGTGGTCCTGCGCAACCGGATCACCGAGCGGCTCGGGACCGAGCTGGCCATCGCCGAATTCTTCCGTACCCCCACCGCGGCGGGACTCGCCGCACTGTTGAAACCGGGGCTTCGCCCCGGCCGGGGGCTCCGCCACCCGGAGCCCCCGAAAAAGCCCTGTGACCCGAGACACGGAGTAGACGTGCACCGCACCCTGATGAACGCCAAGATCCACCGCGCCACCGTGACCCAGGCCGACCTGCACTACGTCGGCTCCCTGACCATCGACGCCGACCTGATGGCCGCCGCGGACATCGTCGAAGGCGAGCGCGTCCAGGTCGTCGACATCACCAACGGCGCCCGGCTGGAGACCTACGCCATCACCGGTGAGCCGGGCTCCGGCGTCATCGGCGTCAACGGCGCGGCCGCGCACCTCGTGCACCCCGGCGACCTGGTCATCATCATCACCTACGCCCAGGTCCACGAGTCCGAGCGCGCCGGGCACCGGCCGCGGGTGGTGCACGTCGACGCCGGCAACCGCCAGGTCCACCTGGGACACGACCCGGCCGAGCCGGTGCCCGGGGCGGAAGCGCAGCTCTCGGGCCGGGGTGGGCGCTGACACAGAGAAGTCACGGCTGTTGCTTTTGCGAGGCTGTCCTAAATAAGGTGTGCCTATCCTAAAAGCTGCGGTGACATCCGGGCCTTCGGCCCGGGCCGGGGGCGCTGCCACCCGGAACCCCCGAAAGCCTCGAAAGGTTCTCATGTCCGTGTTTCAAGGCGCTGCCGGGCTCAGCCGGCGTGGATTCCTGATCGGGGCCGGCGGGGTCGCCGCCGCCGCGGCGCTCACCGCGTGCGGCAGCGGCGGCGACAAGCCGGCGGCCGCGGCCTCCGGGCCGTGGGAGTTCACCGACGACCGCGGCCAGAAGGCGTCGCGCGACCAGCGCCCCGCCCGGGTCGTGGCCTACGTCAGCTCGGCCGCCGCGCTGTGGGACTACGGCGTCCGCCCGGTCGGCGTCTTCGGGCCGCAGAAGACCGCCGACGGCGCCAAGGAGATCCAGGCCGGCAACATCGACCTGGGCGCCGTCACGTCGATCGGCAACGCGTGGGACGACTTCAGCATGGAGAAGTTCGCCGCCACGAAGCCGGACCTGGTGATCACCGGGCTCACCGGCGCCAAGCCGACCGACCTGTGGGTGCTGAAGGACGACCTCGGCCCGAAGGTGCAGCAGATCGCACCGATCGTCGCGCTGTCGGAGTACAAGGTCACGCTGCCGAAGGTGATCGAGCGGTACGAGCAGCTCGCCGTCGCGCTGGGCGGCGACGCGAACTCCGCCGTCATCAAGCAGGGCAAGGACGACTTCCGGAAGGCCTCCGACGACCTGAAGGCGGCGATCAAGGCCAAGCCCGGCCTCAAGGTGCTCGTGGTGTCCAGCGACAAGGACAACCTGTACATCTGCAAGCCGGAGTTCTTCGCCGACCTCGCCTACTACCGCGACCTGGGCCTGGAGATCGTCAACGGCGGCGGCTCGGACGACTACTTCGAGACGCTCAGCTGGGAGCAGGCCGGCAAGTACCCGGCCGACCTGATCCTCACCGACAGCCGCACGTACGCGCTGACGCGCCGGCAGCTGGCGCAGATCCCGACGTGGGCGCAGCTGCCCGCGGTGAAGGCGAACCAGCTCGCCGACTGGTCGACCGAACCCCGGTTCAACCCGGTGCTCGCGGCCCCGGTCATCCGGAAGCTGACCGAGGTCGTCGCGGGCGCCCGCACGGACATCACCGCCTGAGGAGGCCTGGCATGACCAACCCGTTCGAAGACCCGTCCGGCACGTACCTGGTGCTGGTCAACGCCGAAAACCAGCACAGCCTGTGGCCCGAGTTCGTCGACGTCCCGGCCGGCTGGACGGTCGCCTTCGGCCCCGCAGGCCGCCAGGAGTGCCTGGACCACGTGGAAGCGAACTGGACGGACATGCGCCCCAAATCCCTGGCCGACGCCATGGACGCCTGACCATCCCACCCGACACGCCGGGAGCCTCACGGCTCCCGGCGTGTCGTCCGTCCAGGCACGCGAGCCGACCCTCCAGGCACGCGAGATGCCCCTCCTGTCACGCGAGATGCCCCTTCAATCACGCGAGATCCGCGTCCAATCACGCGAGTCACGCGCTCAATCACGTGAGTCCCGTGTTCCGGAAGGGACGACACGCGTGATCAGAGGGACGACACGCGTGATCAGAGGGACGACACGCGTGATCAGCGGGACGACACGGCGTCAGGTGCGCTGACCGGACCAGGCCGTCCAGAGCTTCGCGTACTCACCACCCGCGGCGACCAGCTCGTCGTGGGTTCCGGACTCCACCACGGCCCCCGCGTCCAGGACGACGATCCGGTCGGACGCCGCCGCCTGCGTCAGGCGGTGGGCGACGACCAACGCCGTGCGTCCCTCCAGCGCCGCCGCGGCCGCGGACTCCAGCACCCGCGAGCCCGCGCTGCCGGCCTCGGCCGTGGCCTCGTCGAGGATCGCGATCGGCGGGTCGGCCAGCACCAGCCGGACCAGGGCGAGCTGCTGCGCCTGCGTCACCGTCAGCTGGTGGCCGCCCTCACCGACCACTGTGGCCAGTCCGTCCGGGAGACTGTCCACCCAGGTCAGCGCGCCCACCTTCGCCAGCGCGGCCCGCAGTTCGGCGTCGGACGCCGACGGGCGCGCGAGCCGCAGGTCGTCGGCCAGTGACCCCGCGAAGACGTGGACCTCCTGGCTGATCAGCGCGACCGTGCGGCGCGTCGCCTCCGGGCCCAGCTCGTCGAGCGGGACGCCGCCGAGGGTGACCGATCCCGTGTCCGGGCGGTGGATCCCGGCGATCAGCTTGGCCAGGGTCGTCTTCCCGGCCCCGCTCGCCCCGACCAGCGCTACCCGCTCGCCGGGCGCGACGCCGAGGTCGATCTCCCGGAGCACCGGGTGACCGTCCACATAGGAATAACCGATCCCCGCGGTCTTGACCGACGCGTCGACCGGCCGCGCCGGCTGGGCGGGCGACGCCTCGGCGGGCAGGTCCGCGACGCCGATCAGGCGCGCGAGGCTGGCCGCGGCCGCCTGCGCGTCGTCGACCAGCGCCAGCGCGGTCGTGATCGGCCCGAAGAGGCTGTGGAAGTACAGGGCCGCCGCCGTCGCGACGCCGACCGTCACCGCGTCCGCCCCGACCAGCACGAACCCCGTCGCCAGCACCGCCGACAGCCCGACGAACTCCGCCAGGTTGAGCCGCGCGTAGAACCGCGTCACCAGCCGGATCCCGCGCAACGCGAGCGACACGGCCGCGTCGGACCGCTCCCGCACCCGCTCCAGGTGGCTGTCGGCCAGCCGGAACGCGCGGACGGTCTTCGCGCCGCCGATGGTGTCCAGCAGCTGCTGCTGTTGCGCCCCGACGGCCTCGCGTTGGCCGGCGTACAACGGCTTCGCGCGCGGGACGTACCAGCGCACGGTCCACAGCTGGATCGGCACGGCCACCAGCGCGGCCAGCAGGAACCGCCAGTCCAGCACGGCCAGCGCGCCCAGGGTGAGCACCACCGTCAGCACCGACCGGCCCAGTTCGGGCAGCGCCTGCCGGACGCCTTCCGCGACCACGGAAACGTCGTTCGTCACGCGGGCGGTGAGGTCGCCGGACCCGGCGCGCTCGAGCTGTTCGAGCGGCAGCCCGAGGGCCCGCTCGACGAACCGTTCGCGCAGCTCGGCCAGGATCGTCTCGCCCAGCCGCGCCACCAGTGACACGCCGATCGCGGTCGCGATCGCCTGCGCCACCGCGACGAGCACCAGCTCGGCCACGGGCGTGAGCAGCTCGGCCGCGGGGCGGCGCGTCGCGACCAGGTCGACCACCTGGCCGAGCAGGGGAGCGGTGAGCAGGCCGATCGCGGTGGCGGCGACGAGCATCGTGAACGCGGCCGCGGCGCGGCCCTTGGACCGGCTCAGGAGCTCGCCGAGGACGGCGCGGATCCGGCGGCCGCCGGCCACGGGGAGGAGTTCGCGGGTCATGACAGCACCGCCGCCCGGTAGTCGGCCCGGCCGGCGAGTTCGGCATGACTGCCTTCGCCCGCGATCCGCCCGTCGTCGAGCAGGACGACGCGGTCGGTCGCGGCCAGCAAGGCCGGGCTGGTGGTCACGAGGATGGTGGTCCGGCCGCGCCGGAGTTCGGCCAGGCCCGCGGCGATCCGGGCTTCGGTGACCGTGTCGACGGCGGTCGTCGGGTCGTGCAGCACCAGCACCGGCGCGTCGACGGACAGGGCCCGTGCCAGCGCGACCCGCTGGCGTTGGCCGCCGGACAGCGACCGCCCGCGTTCGGTGACCGCGGTCGCGACGCCGTCGGGCAGCGCGCTCGCCACCTCGTCGACGGCGGCCGCGGTCATCGCCTCGGCGGCGCGGGGCCCGGTCTCCACGTTCTCGGCGACGGTGCCGGCGAACAGATCCGCGTCGTGCGCGGCCACCAGCACCACCTCGCGCACCCGGGCCGGGTCCACAGTGGACAGGTCGACCGAGTCGACCGACACCGAGCCTGCCGAGGGGTCGGCGGCGCGGCCGAGGCAGTCGAGGAGGTCCGTCGCGGCGGCCGGATCGGTCGCGACCACGCCGAGCAGCTCGCCCGGCCGGGCCTCGAAGTCGACGTCGCGCAGCGCGCCGCGGCTCAGCGAAGACAGCCGCACGTGGCCGGCCGGCGGCGTGGGCAGCGTGGCGGTCCCGGCGCCGACGGCGGGCGGCGCGTTCAGCACGTCGGCGACGCGCCCGGCCGAGGCGCGGGCCTGGGCGAGTTCGCCGTTGACCCACGAGAAGATCGTGAACGGCGTGATGAGGTATTGCGCGAGCCCGACCGCAGCGACCAGGTCCCCGACGCTGATGTCGCCCGCCGCCGCGAGGTTGCCGCCGACGAGCGCGACCACGGCGATGAAGATCCCGGTCAGCGCGAGCAAAGCGCCGTTGTGCCAGGCCTGGGCGCGCGCCGCGCGCAGCGTCGCCCGCAGCGAGTCCTGGCTGGTCCGGCGGTAGCGGTCGACGGCGGCGCGCTCGGCGCCGACGCCCTTGAGCACGCGCAGCCCGGCGACGAGGTCGGTGGCGATGCCGGAGGCGAACGCGGACCGCTCCTGCTCGGCCTCGCTGCGGCGTTCGAGGGGTTTGCCGATCAGGTGCGCCAGGTACAGCATCGGCGGCGTGCCGAGCAGCACCAGCAGGCCGAGGGGGATGCTCATGGTGAGCAGCACGACGGCGCTGACCAGCAGCCCGGCCAGGCCGGCGACCCCGAACGGCAGGACGCCGTTGACCGTGCCGACCCGCTTCGCGTCCGACGTCCCGACGCTCACCAGTTCGCCCGCGAGGGTGCCGGAGTCGGCGACGCCGCCGGGGTGCAGCACCCGGCGTCCGACGTCGAGCCGCAGGTCGTGGGCCGCGCGTTCGGCAGCGCGCTCGCCGAAGCGGGCACCCAGGCGGTAACTGGTCGACAGCGCGGCGAAGAGCACCCCCAGCACCGCCAGCCAGACGACGAGCGTGCCTGCCGAGCCGCCCGCGACGGCCTGGTCGATCACCACGCCGATCACCACCGGCACCAGTGCCTCGCCGCCTTGGTGGCCCGCGGTCAGCAGCGCCGCCAGCGCCACCGATCGTCGTTGCCCGGCGATCGAACGGCGGAGGACTTCCCGTCCGGTCGTGCTCACCCGCGCCTCCCTGTCCTGTGCTGGGATAGGTAAGGCTAGTCTAAGTAAAGAAGTTACGGGAAGACGGTCGACTTCGTCTCACTTCGCGACGGCGGCCGGCTCGGGCTCCCCGAAACGGGCCAGCGCGAGCGCGGCGGCCACGGCGAGGACGAACCCGGCGACGGCGACCACGGCGAACCCCGGCCGCGTGCGGTCGCCGAGCACGAGCACGCCGATCAGGGACGGGATCACCGTCTCGCCGAGCACCATCATCGCGGTCGAGGTCGTGACGCTCCCGCGTTGCAACGCCGTCGCGTAGAACAGCATCGCCATCCCGCCCGCGACGGCGACGGTGTAGGTGGCGGGGTCGGTGAGCAGGTCCAGCGGCGCGAGGCTGGGGATGATCCGGCCGGCGGTGGCGACGACGCCGAAGCTCAGGCCGGCGACGAGCCCGAGCGCGGGCGTCCGCACGCGGCGGCTCGCCTTGCCCGCCGCGATCCCGGCTCCGGCCAGCACGACGACCGCGCCGATCAGGACGATCCGGAACCCGAGCCCGACCGGGTCCGAGCCCTCGCTTTCGGCGGCGGCACCGAGCAGTGCGAGTCCGGCGCACACGACGACCACGGCCACCCACTCCCGCTTGCCGAGCCGGACGCCGAGGAACCGCGCGGCGACGGCGGTCACGGCGAGGCTCGCGGCGAGCGCGGCCTGCACGACGAACAGCGGCAGCACGTGCAGCGCGACGATCTGCGCGACGAACCCGAGGACGTCCAGCACCAGGCCCAGCACGAACTTCCACTGGCCGAGCACGCGCACGAGCAGCTTCGGGTCGACGCCGTCGGCGCCGGTGTCCGTCGCCCGCGCGGCGACCGACTGCATCACCGAAGCCACCCCGTACGCGCATGCCGCGCCCAAGGCGCAGAGCAGTCCCCACCACATGCCGATCACTCTATGGCCGCCGGGGTGGTGCCCGTCTTCGCTGGGCGGATATTCCGCCGCGGGGGAGTTCACGCGGTTGTCCCCGCCCGCTCACTCGCCGGGTGGCCTCGCACCGGTCAGGCGCGCCTCGACCCGAAGGGCTCGAGCCCGGTGCCGGTTTTTGTCGGACCGGCGCGGTAGGTTGCCCTCATGTCGAACACGAGTTCGAAGACGCGCCGGAGCTGGCCGGGTCGCCTGGCCTTCGACGAGCTGCGCCTGTCCCTGGACTTCCTGCAGTTCCTCCGCGCCACGGCGGTGAACAAGCTGGCGGGCCTGAGCCCCCCGCAGGCGGCGGCGACGCCGTTGCCGTCGTCGCCGCGGATGAGCGCGCTGGGCGTGGTGAAGCACCTCACGGCGGTCGAGCGTTGGTGGCTGTGCATCGAGGCGGGCGGGGCGGACCTGCCGTCGCTGTGGGCGGGCACGCCCGACCCGAGCTGGAACCTGACCCCGGACGACACCCCCGCATCGGTGGTGGCCGCCTACAAGGCGGAGTGGGCGCGGGCGGAGAAGGCACTGAACGGGCTGGGCCCGGACGACCGCACCCGGCGCCGGTCGGAGTTCACGGTGCGCTGGGTGGTGGCCCACGTGGTGCAGGAGACGGCGCGGCACGTGGGGCATCTGGACGTGCTGCGTGAATTGGCGGACGGAGAGGTGGGCGAGTGAGGCGCGGGTGACCGGTTGGGGTGGCTGGGTCGCTGGGAGGCTCTGGCGGAAAGCCCGTAGCCGCGCTTCGGCCGCGAGAGTTCCGATGTAGCGCGATGGCACCGACGCCACAATGGACGGGGGTGGCCCGCCCCAACCGCGAGGGCGAGCCGACGAGCTGCCTCCTCATCCGCGGAAACCCGGGTGACGAGCCCGCTACCCTGGATCCGTGGCCGTCATCGCGGGAACCCGCCGATTTACCGGCCCCCTGGCCCTACACGGGTGCCAGCGGGGTTCCGGTGCCACGTCCGCGGCCGGCGCTGCCTGAACAGGCTCGCCGTCTCCACACACCTCCGACCGCCGTCACGGCCGTCGAACCGGTGTCGCCGCCCGCATCGCGCTGAACCTCGCCGAGGTGTCCGGGCCAGGGGGAGCAGTACCCCCACCCTCCCGTTCACCCCGGAGGTTCCGTCATGCCCGAAGCACTCACCCCCGCCCAGCTGATCCGTGACCTCGCCGTCCGGGATCTCGCGGATCCGGCCGGCGGGCCGCACGCCGTCCAGCTCGTCGTCGACCGGGCCGTCGCCGCCCTCGCCGGTGCTTGGCCCTGTGCCGTGCGGCGGTGGCCCGGCGACCGGATCGTCACCGTCGCCGACAACTACGACAACCTCGGCTACGACCCCGCCGACGTCACCCGCGACGCGCGCTACACCCGTTACGTCGACGCCGATCACGTGCTGCGCAGCCACTCCAGCGCCATGATCCCGGCGGCGCTGCGGGCACTGGCGGCGAGCCCGGCCGACGACGTCCTGCTCGTCTGCCCCGGCGTCGTCTACCGCCGCGACAGCATCGACCGCCTCTACAGCGGCACGCCGCACCAGCTCGACCTGTGGCGGATCACCCGCGGCCCCACCACCCGTCAGGACCTCGAGCAGATGGTGACCGCCCTGCTCGACGCGCTCCTGCCGGGACGGCGGTGGCGGCTCGAACCCCGCCGTCACCCGTACACAGTGGACGGTGCCCAGCTGGACGTCGAGCACGACGGCGGCTGGGTCGAGGTCGCCGAGTGCGGGCTCGCCCACCCGGCCGTCCTCGCCCGCGCCGGGCTCGGGGACGGCTGGTCCGGGCTCGCCCTCGGCCTGGGACTCGACCGGATGCTGATGCTGCTCAAGGGCATCCCGGACATCCGGCTGCTGCGCTCGGCCGAACCGGCGGTCGCCGCGCAGCTCACCGACCTCACGCCCTACCGGCCGGTGTCCGCCCTGCCGCCGGTGCGCCGCGACCTGTCGATCGCGGTCGCCGCCGACGACCGGGCCGAGGACCTCGGCGACCGTGTCCGGGACGCCCTCGGCGACGACGCCGACGTCGTCGAGTCGGTCGAGATCCGCCAGGAGACCCCCTGCGCGGAGCTGCCCCCGCGGGCGCGCGCCCGGCTCGGCGCCCGCCCGGACCAGAAGAACCTCCTGATCCGGCTGGTGCTCCGGCCGATGGGCGCGACGCTGTCGGACCACGAAGCCAACGTCCTGCGTGACCGCGTGTACGCCGCGCTGCACCGGGGGAGCGTCCACCAGTGGGCCGTCTCAGGCTCGGAGCCCCCGGATCGCGAGCGCGGCGAAGCGGCGGGAAGCCGCGACGCGGGCCGCCGGTGAGGCGGCCTGGATGCCGCTGTTGGCCATGAGCACGAGGATCACGTCGTCCAGGACGACGTCGGGGCGCAGGTGCCCGGCTTCGCGGGCCCGGCGGGTCAGCTCCGCGAGCGACTTCACCGCCCGTTCGCGGTCCGCGGTGAAGTCCAGGGCGCGCGGGAAGGCCGCCATGAAGGCCGCGGTGAAGCCTCGGTCGCGGGCGTGCAGCTCGAAGAGCTTCTCGACGACGACGGTGAAGCCGCGCCACGGATCCGGGTCGGCGAGCCCCTCGTCGACGATGGCGTAGCACGCGCGCATCTGGTCCGTGAACGCCGCGGTGACCAGCGTTTCCTTGGTCGGGAAGTGCCGGTACAGCGTGGCCGGGCCGACCCCGGCGCGCCGGGCGATCGTCCGCAGCGGCACGTTCAGGCCGTCGGTGGCGAACACCTCGCGGGCGGCGCCGAGGACGCGCTCGCGGTTGTCCCGGGCGTCGGAGCGCAGCAGGTGAGGCAATCGGTCGGGCACGCTCTCACTTTAGCCAACCGGACGCCGGCGTCCGTTACCGTCCGGCGTCGGAAGAGGCTCGACGAACACGGAGAGAACAGTGAAAGCGGTAGCGGTGCAAGCGTTCGGCGGCCCCGAGGGGCTCGCGGTCGTCGACCTCCCGGACCCGAGCCCGGGCGCGGGAGAGGTGCTGCTCACCACCGAGGCGATCGGTGTCGGTGGCGTCGACGTCCTGATCCGCAGCGGCGCCCTCGCCGCGTACGGCTTCGAGGACGGCCACATCCTGGGCGGCGAGGTCGCGGGCACGGTGACCGCGGCCGGGGACGGCGTCGACCCGGCGTGGACGGGCCGCCGCGTGTGGGGGTTCACCGGTGTGGGCGGCGGTTACGCGGAGCGGGCGATCGCCCCGGCCGAGACGCTCGTCCCGCTCCCGCCGGCCGTGTCGGCCGTCGACGCGGTCACGCTCGGCAGCTCCGGGGTGGTCGCCCGCTTCGGCCTCCGCCACGCCCGCTTCGCGCCCGGCGAGTCGGTGCTGGTGCGCGGCGCCGCCGGCGGCATCGGGATCATGGCGGTCCAGCTCGCGGCGCAGGGGGGCGCCGCGACGGTCGCGGTCACGACGTCGTCGGCCGAGCGCGGCGACCGTCTGCGCGAACTGGGGGCGACCCACGTCCTGGACCGCGCGGCGACGGGAACCGAGGGCTTCGACGTCATCATCGACGTCGTGGCCGGCGCGGCCCTGCCGTCGTTCTTCGCCAAGCTCAACCCGAACGGCCGCATGGTCGCCGTCGGCGCGATCGCGGGCGACCCGCCGGCGGGCTTCGGCCGGGAGCTGTTCACCCGGTTCCAGAAGTCGATGTCGTTCGCGACCTTCAGCGCGGACACGGTCCCCGTCTCCGAGCGGCGCGCCGCGATCGCCGAGCTGTTCGCCCGGCGCGCCGAGCTGGCGGCGGTCGTCCACGAAGTCCTGCCGCTGGAGCAGGCGGCGCTGGCGCACCGCAAAATGGACACCGGCGAGGTGTTCGGCCGGATCGTGCTGGTGCCGTCGGGGGCGGGAGGCGCCCCGTAAGGTGTGGCCATGGCAGATCGGCTCTACTTCCGGCAGCTCCTCGCCGGCCGCGACTTCGCCGTCGGGGATCCCGTCGCGACGCAGATGGTGAACTTCGCCTACCTGATCGGCGACCGGGAGACCGGGGACGCCGTGATCGTCGACCCGGCCTACGCGGTGCAGGACCTCCTCGGTGTCCTGGAGAACGACGGCATGCGGCTCACCGGCGTGCTCGCGACGCACCACCACCCCGACCACGTCGGCGGCGAAATGCTCGGCTTCTCGCTGCCCGGCATCGCCGAGCTGCTCGCGATCCAGCCGGTGCCCATCCACGTCAACGGCGCCGAGACCGAGTGGGTCCGCCGCGTCACCGGCGTCTCCGGCACCGACCTGCGCGCGCACGACCACGACGACGTCCTCGAGGTCGGGGCGATCCCGATCCGGCTGCTGCACACGCCCGGGCACACGCCGGGCAGCCAGTGCTTCCTGGTCGAGGACAAGCTCGTCTCGGGCGACACGCTGTTCCTGGAAGGCTGCGGCCGCACCGACTTCCCGGGCGGCGACGCCGAGGAGATCTACCGCAGCCTGCAGGCGCTCGCCGGCCTGGCCGGGGATCCGGTCGTCTACCCCGGCCACCAGTACTCGGCCGAGCCGTCGGCCGCGCTGTCGGAGGTCAAGCGCACGAACTTCGTCTACCGGCCGCGGTCGCTCGACGAATGGAAGGTCATGTTCGGCGGCTGAGCCAAGCCGTTCCACGGGCTGAAACGCCGCGATTTCACGGACTGGGCGCGCATTGACTTCGCCTGCCCGGGGCTCGAAGGTCGGGACCACGCAATCCGTGATCCCCCCGTCCCCCGGGAGAAATCCGTGTCGATTTCCACCACGGGCGTGCTGGCGCGCGCCCGAAAACCGGCCGAAGGGCCGCCGCGCAACGCCGTGCGGCGGCCCGATCTCCGGCGCTGGATCAGCCCGGTGGTGCTCGTCGCCGCCTGGCAGATCGCCGGCACCGCCGGCGTGCTGCCGCCCGACAAGCTCAGTTCACCGTGGACGGTCGTGCAGGCCGGTCTCGAGGTCGCGCGCAGCGGCGAACTCGGTGACGCCTTCGCCGTGTCACTCGGCCGCGTCGGCGCCGGGTTCGCCATCGGCGCCGTCGCCGGAGTCCTGCTCGGCATCGTCTCCGGGCTCTCGCGCTGGGGGGAGGCGCTGGTCGACCCGCCCGTCCAGATGCTGCGCACGTTGCCCTTCCTCGGCCTGATCCCGCTGTTCATCCTGTGGTTCGGCATCGGCGAGGAGACGAAGATCGTGCTGGTCGCGCTCGGCGTGGCCTTCCCGCTCTACCTCAACGTCCACTCGGGAATCCGCGGCGCCGACCCGGACCTCGTCGAAGCCTCGCGGGCCCTCGGGTTCACCCGCGCCGAACGGCTCTGGCACGTCGTCCTCCCCGGCGCGCTGCCCCAGGCGCTGGTGGGGCTGCGGCAGTCGCTCGGCCTCGCCTGGCTCGCGCTGATCGTCGGCGAAACGGTGAACGCCGACGCCGGGGTCGGGTACCTCATCAACAACGCGCGGGAGTTCCTGCGCACCGACGTCGTGGTCGTCGGCCTCGTCCTGTACGCCCTGCTCGGCCTGGTCACCGACGCGCTGGTCCGGCTGCTCGAACGGAAGGTGCTGCGGTGGCGAACCCGGTAGCCGAGGTCCGGGACCTCACGAAGCGGTTCGGCGACCGGACCGTCCTCAAGGGACTCGACCTGACCGTCGGGCGCGGCGAGTTCGTCGCCCTGCTGGGCCGCAGCGGCTCGGGCAAGTCGACGCTCCTGCGCGTGCTGGCCGGTCTCGACGGCGACGTCGAAGGCGGCGTGGCCGTCAGCGGGACGGTCTCGGTCGCCTTCCAGCAGCCCCGGCTGCTGCCGTGGCGGAAGGTCTGGCACAACGTCGTCCTCGGCCTGCGCCAGGACGGCGTCGCGAAGTCCCGCAACCGCGCGCTGGCCGAGAAGGCCCTGGCCGAGGTGCACCTGGCCGCGCACGCCGACGACTGGCCGCTCACGCTGTCCGGCGGCGAGGCCCAGCGCGTGTCGCTGGCCCGCGCGCTCGTGCGCGAACCCGGCCTGCTCCTGCTCGACGAGCCGTTCGGCGCCCTCGACGCGCTCACCCGGATCGCGATGCACGAGCTCGTCCGGGACCTCTGGCGGCGGCACCGGCCCGCGGTCCTGCTGGTGACCCACGACGTCGACGAAGCACTTCTGCTCGCCGACCGGGTCCTCGTCCTCGACGGCGGCCGGATCGTCGCCGAACACCGGCCGCGCGAAAGCGACGGCCACGACGACCTCCGCCGGCGCGTGCTGGCCGACCTGGGAGTGACCGAAGATGCTGTGGCGTAAGGGAATGATCGCGGTCGCGGCGGCCATCGTCGTGTCCGCCTGCGGGACGGCGACCGGCGAGGGCCCCGCCGCGGTGCCGGCCGCGGTGAGCGCGGCCGACCTGGCGAAGGTGACGCTCAAGGTGGGCGACCAGAAGGGTGGCGTCAAGTCCCTGCTCACCGCGGCGAACCTGCTGCAGGGGACGCCGTACAAGATCGAATGGGCGACCTTCACCTCGGGCCCGCCGCTGCTCGAAGCGGCCTCCGCCGGGGCGATCGACGCCGGGCGCGTCGGCAACACCCCGCCGATCTTCGCAGCGGCCGCGAAGGCGAAGATCAAGGTGATCAGCGTGTCGCGCAGCAACGTCGAGCGGGAAGCCGTCCTCGTCCCGCCGGACTCGCCGCTGCAGGACGTGGCTTCGCTCAAGGGCAAGACGATCGGCGTCGCCAAGGGCACCTCGGCACACGGACAGCTGCTGAACACGCTGCACAACAACGGCTTGTCCACCAAGGACGTCAAGCTGAGCTTCCTCCAGCCGTCCGAGGCCTATGCCGCGTTCACCCAGCGCGCCATCGACGCCTGGGCGATCTGGGACCCCTACACCGCGCAGGCGCAGCTCGAAGCGCACGCGCGGGTGCTGGCCGACGGCCGGGGCGCGTCGAACGGCCTCGGCTTCCTCACCGCGAGCACGGCCGCTCTCGGCGACCCCGGCAAGAACTCCGCGCTGCGGGACTTCGCGGTGCGCGTGGTCAAGGCGCAGAAGTGGGCCGACACCCACCGCGAAGAGTGGGCGCAGGCATGGGCCAAGGAGACCGGGCTGAAGCTCGAGGTCGCGCGAAAGGCCGTCGAAGCGGGCCGCGACCTGCCGATCGTGCTGGACGACGCCGTCGTCGCCTCCGAACAGCAGCTCGCGGACGCCTTCACCGACGAGAAGACTTTGCCGGGCAAGGTGGACTTCGCCGCCTTCGTCGACCGGCGGTTCGGTCCCGATCTGGATCAGGCGAGGAGCAACGGATGAGCATCAGGCTGCACTGGTTCCTGCCCACCAGCGGCGACGGCCGCACGATCGTGGAACGCTTCCACGCCAACCGGTCCGCGGGCCCGGCGCCCCAGCGCGAACCGGACCTGGACTACCTGGCCCAGGTCGCCCGCGCCGCCGAGCGGCAGGGGTTCGAAGGCGTCCTGACCCCGACCGGCACGTGGTGCGAGGACGCCTGGCTCACCACGGCCGCGCTGATCCGGGAGACGACCCGGCTGAAGTTCCTGGTCGCGTTCCGCCCGGGCGTCATCTCGCCGACGCTCGCCGCGCAGATGGCCGGGACGTTCCAGCGGCTGTCCGGCGGTCGCGTGCTGCTCAACATCGTCACCGGCGGCGACGCCGTGGAGCAGCGGCGGTTCGGCGACTGGCACGACCACGACGCCCGGTACGCGCGCACCGACGAGTTCCTGACCATCGTCCGCGGCGTCTGGTCCGGCCGGCCGTTCACGTTCGAAGGCGAGCACCTGCGGGTCGAGGGGGCGACGACGCTGGCCGCCCCGGATCCGGTGCCGCCGATCTACTTCGGCGGCTCGTCGCCCGCCGCGCTGCCGGTCGCGGCGCGGCACGCCGACGTCTACCTCACGTGGGGCGAGCCGCCCGCGCAGGTCGCCGAGAAGATCGGCAAGGTCCGGGAGCTGGCCGGGGACCGGCCGATCCGGTTCGGCGTGCGGCTGCACACGATCTCCCGCGACACGTCGGCCGAGGCGTGGGCGGAGGCGCAGAAGCTGCTGGACGCGCTGAGCCCGGAGCAGGTCGCCAAGGCACAGGCGCAGCTGGCCGCGAGCGAGTCGGTCGGACAGCAGCGGATGGTCGCGCTGCACGGCGGCCGAACGGACGGCGGCGTCCGCGGCCTGGAGATCCACCCGAACCTGTGGGCCGGCGTCGGGCTGGTCCGCGGCGGCGCGGGCACCGCGCTGGTCGGCAGCCACAGCGAGGTCGCCGACCTGATCGAGGAGTACCACTCGGTCGGGGTCACGGAGTTCGTGCTGTCGGGCTACCCGCACCTGGAGGAGGCGTACTGGTTCGGCGACGGCGTCCGCCCGGAGCTGGCTCGCCGCGGCCTGCTGAGGGACGTGCCCGCGCTGCTTCGTCAGGGTGTGGAGAACGGCACGAGGAGTCCGGTCGGCGCGAGCAGCGGATAGGTGACCAGGACGCCGTCGCCGGTGCGGGCGACCGTCGCCGGACGGAACAGGTCGCGCCGGCCCGTGTAGAACGCGACGGCGCCGTCTTCGCCGCCCGTCAGCAGGACCCGGCGGCGCGGCTGGCCCGCGCGATCCTCGCCGGGGACCTCGGGGAACGCCGTGACCCGGACCGGCTGGAGCGCGGCGAGGGCGGCGATCGTCGCGATCAGCCGGGGGTCGGCGCGGCCTGCGCGGAGGACGGCGGCGGCGTCCGGGGCGATGGTGATCCGGGCCGACGCCGTCAGCGCCTCACCCGCGTGGGCGCGGGCCGGCCACTCCGGCGGGGGCGCCGCGGGCAGGCCCAGGCGGGACACGGTGACCCGCCGGTCGCCGTCGCCGAAGACCGCCGTCTTCGCCGCGCCGACCAAGGCGGCGTTGAGGGCCGGGTAGCGCTTCCGGAGTCCGGGGCCGTCGGCGGTGAAGACGGCCCATTCGGCCGGCGGGCAAGCGGCCGCGCACGCGGCGGGGGCGGCCAGCATGCCGGTCGGCCAGCCCGCGTTGGCGAGCTCCGCCCAAGCCGCGTCGTCGGCGAGCACCCGGGCGCCGGAAGCGTTGTCCCACAACCATTCCCTCGCGTCGGCGAGCGGCTCCGCCCGGCTCGCCGACGGCCGCAGCGCCGGGTAGCCGTACCCCCAGCCGGTAGCGACGATCGCGAGCAGGACGACGGCGGCGAACGCCGGTCCACGCCGGCGGCCTGCCGGACTCCGGTGCGCCGGGACGCGCTGCCGGGTGACGGCCTGGACGACCCCGGCCAGCAGCACCGGCGTCACCGGCAGCAGCAGGGCGAGCACGGCGGTGGCCGGCACGCCGGGCACGAACAGCGTCGCGGCCAGCAGCAGGCCGGACACCGCGAACGGCCGCAGCGCGGGGACGGCCGGCGCGGCCAGCAGGGCGACGGCCGCCAGCAGCGCCCAAGCCGGGTCGAGGGCCAGCCAGTCCGCGACCGCCGGGCGGCCCGCCGTCGCGAGGTGGGGCCGGAGGACCGCGGCCGCCGGCCCGAACGCGATGCCCAGCCCGAGGTTGAGCAGCACCGCCACCAGCGCGGCCCGGGCCGGCGCGCGCCGCACCAGCAGCCAGCCGGCCGCGGGCAGGAAGAACAGCGCGAGCGGCGAGGTGAGCACGGCCGCGAGCAGGCAGCCCGCCGCCACGACGTCGTGCCGGATCCGGGCGCCGGGCCGGGTGATCAGCACCAGCGCCCCCAGTGCCCACACCACCGCCAGGTTCTCCACGACGACCAGCCGCTGCACGCCGAGGGCCAGCGGCGACGCCGCGAGGAGCAGCACCGCGGCCGCCGACGCCCACCGCGTCAGGCCCAGCCGCCGCGCCAGGAACCACAGCAGCAGAGCGCCGGTCACCGCCGTCATCAGCATGGCTTCGCGGACCGCGTCCGACGCCGTGGGCGAGCGGCCGAACGCGCCCGTGACCATCGAGTACGCCGAGAGCTGCACCCAGCCGAAGGGGCTGGACCCGGCGCCGCCCGCGTCGGTGAACGGCGTGAGGTGGCCGAGCGCGTAGGCGTGGGCGATGTTCGCGGCTTCCGCGGGCCAGGCCGGTGCGGGGGTGGCGAGGAAGAGGACGCGCAGGCCGCCGGTCAACGCCAGCAGCGCGAGCACGGCGTCGAGCGAGAGCAACCGGTGTGCGGCCGAGGACCGGTCGCCCGGTCCGGGGAACGTCGCGGGGGAGCGGCCCGAGAACGTCGTTCCCCGGCTGTGCTGGGCCATCGCAGGAGATGGTAGCGGGTCCCGGCCACCCGTCCAGCGCGGGACGGCTCCGTCAGCCGGACGGCCCAGCCGCCGGGAAAGCCTTGGCACGCAAGATTATTTCCGGCTGTCCGGAGTGGACCCGGAGAGTGTCCTGGTCAACGCCAGCGCGACCGTGTGGACGGCGGGGGCGACCCGCTCGGTCCGCATCCGGTTGGCCCAGCCGGAGATCGACACCGCCGCCACCGCGACGCCGCGGGAGTCCAGCAGCGGGCTGGCCGCGCACACGACACCGACGCCGGATTCCTCGCGCTCCAGCGCGATCCCGTCCTCCCGGATCCGGGAGAGCTGGCGGCGGAGCAACCCGGGCGCGGTGATCGTCCGGGCGCTCATCCGCGCCAATCCGGCGTCGATCACCTGGTTCACCACGGATTCCGGGGAGAACGCGAGGATCGCCTTGCCGACGCCGGTGGCGTGCGCGGGGAACCGGCCGCCGATGCGGGAGGGCAGCGTCGGCGCGTCCGGTCCGCGCAGGACGTCGAGGTACACCACTTCGGTGCCCTCGAGGATCGCGAGGTGGACGGTGTTGCGGGTCGCCTCGCGCAGGTCGGCGAGGTAGGGCCGGGCCGCCTCGACCAGTCCGCGCCGGGGCGAAGCGAGCTGGCCGATCTCGAACAGGCGCAGGCCGAGCCGCACCGCGCTGTCCTCCCGCTCGAGCAGGCCGGTGTCGGCGAGGTGCCCGACGAGCCGGTGCACCGTGGTCTTCGCCAGCCCGGTCCGGCGGGCCAGCTCCGAGACGCCGAGGGCCTCGTCACCGGGGCGGAAGGCTTCGAGGAGCGCGGCGAGCCGGGTCGCGACGAGACCGTCGCCGCTCACCCCGTCGTTCCGCCCAGCGGTACGCATGGGTTGAGTGTGCCCGATCCGCCGCGCGACTGTCACCCGGTCGGCAGGCGGAGGTGAGGTCAGTGGTCGTCGGCCCCGAGCACGAGTTTCACGCAGTGCGCGACGAGCCGCTCGCGCGAGACCCTCAGCGAGCCGTCGAGGTAGGCGATGAAGACGTTGCTCAGCGCGCCGACCAGCCCGACGGCGACCAGCTGCCGTTCGGTTTCGTCGCCGTGGGACAGCTGCTCGCCGACGAGCGCGGCGAACACCGGCAGCAGGTGCAGGCCCCGGCGGGTCAGCGCGGGGTCGGTCAGCGGGGCGAGCAGCAGGACGCGGCCCTTGCGCGGGTCGTCGACGATCAGCTCGACGAACGCCCGCACGGCGTTCTCCGCCCGCAGCGCCGGGCTCGGGGCGTCCCGGACCGCGTCGACGAGAGCCTGCCGCGCCTGCTCGCCGACGTGCTCGTACACCGCCGCGACGAGCTCCTCGCGGTCGGTGAAGCTCTCGTAGAAGTAGCGCTCGGTGAGCTTCGCGTGCCGGCACACCGCGCGGACGCTCGTCCCGGCCGAGCCCTCGGTGCCCAGCAGCTCGAGCCCGGCGGACACGAGCTGCTCGCGCCGCAGCGCCTTCCGGTCGTCCAGCGTCGTGCCCGCCCACGTGCGGCCCGGCATGGCGGCTCCTCGGTTGACTACGTGTGTTGTCAGATCCTAGCCTGACAACACACGTAGTCAGTTTCCGACTCGACGAGGAGCCGCCGATGACCCGGGAAGAGCCCCAGCCGCTGGGCCCCGACTCGCTGACCTGGAAGTACTTCGGCGACTGGCGCGGCCTGCTCATCGGCCTGTGGGCCGGCTCGATGCAGAACCTGCACCCGGGCCTCGGCGCCGGCGTCGAGCAGCACTCGCGGTTCTTCGAGGAACGCTGGCAGCGGCTGTTCCGTTCGCTCTACCCGATCGGCGGGGTGGTCTACGACGGCCCGCGCGCCCACGCGACCGCGCTCGAAGTCCGCGGCTACCACGACCGCATCAAGGGCGTCGACGCCCGCGGCCGCCGGTACCACGCGCTCGACCCGGAGACGTACTACTGGGCGCACGCGACCTTCTTCGTCAGCACGATCCTCATCGCCGACCACTTCATGGGCGGCATCGGCGAGGCCGAAAAGCGGCGGCTGTTCGACGAACACGTCCAGTGGTGGCGGATGTACGACATGACGATGCGGCCGGTCCCGGAGAGCTGGGAGGACTTCCAGCGCTACTGGAAGCACATGTGCACCGACGTCCTGGAGGACAACAAGGCGACCAGGGACGTCCTCGACATCCGCGGGCTCGGCAAGCCGCCGTTCCTGCCGTGGCTGCCGGACGCCCTGTGGCGGCCGGCCCAGCGGGTCATCGCGCGCAATTTCGTCTGGCTGACGGTCGGCCTCTACGACCGCGAGGTCCGCGACCTGCTCGGCTTCCGCTGGTCCGAGCGCGACGCCCGGCGCCACCGGCGCTTCGGGAAGCTGGTCAACGCCGTCTTCAAGCTCGTGCCGCACGACCGCCGCTACCACCCGCGGGCGCGCGCCGGCTGGCGCCGCGTGCGCGGCGAGGTGGCTGCGGACGCGCCCTTGGTCGAGACTCCACGAAGGAACCTGCCGCCATGGACGGTGGTGGGGGGTCCAGGGGGCAAGCCCCGGGCCGGGTCCGGGGCTTGCCCCCGGAAGCAATTGCGCGGGGCAAGCCCGAGCACTACGCGCCGAACGTCTAGGAGGCATTCGTGAAGCTGGGATTCCACGTCGGGTACTGGGGCAGCGGCCCGACGCCGGGTGCGCTGGAAGCGGTCCTCAAGGCCGAGGAGCTCGGCTTCGACTCGGTGTGGACGGCGGAGGCGTACGGCTCGGACGCGTTCACGCCGCTGGCCTGGTACGGGGCCTCCACCAGCCGGATCCGGCTGGGCACCAACATCGTGCAGATGGCGGCGCGCACCCCGACGGCGACGGCGATGAGCGCGCTGACGCTGGACCACCTGTCCGGCGGCCGGATGGTGCTGGGGCTCGGCGCCTCCGGGCCGCAGGTCGTCGAGGGCTGGTACGGCCAGCCGTACCCGAAGCCGCTGGCCCGGACGCGCGAGTACGTCGACATCGTGCGGCAGGTCATCGCCCGCGAAGCACCGGTGACCCTGGACGGCGAGCACTTCCAGCTGCCGCTGAAGGGCGGCACCGGGCTCGGCAAGCCGCTGAAGCCGACGGTGCACCCGCTGCGCAAGGAGATCCCGATCCACCTGGCCGCCGAGGGCCCGAAGAACGTCGCGCTGGCCGCGGAGATCGGCGACGGCTGGCTGCCGCTGTTCTTCTCGCCCAAGAGCAACGCCTTCTACCAGGCCGCGCTGGAGGAAGGCTTCGCGCGCCCGGGCGCCCGGCACACCCTGGAGACGTTCGAGGTGCCCTGCTCGCTGCCGGTGATCGTGCACGACGACGTCGAAGAGGCGGCGAGCTGGATCAAGCCGTCGCTCGCGCTGTACATCGGCGGGATGGGTGCGAAGAGCGTCAACTTCCACCACGACGTCTTCGCGCGGCTCGGCTACGAGGACGTCGCCGACAAGGTCCAGGAGCTGTTCCTGGCCGGCCGCAAGGAGGAGGCGACGGCCGCGATCCCGACGTCGCTCGTGGAGGACACGTCGCTGATCGGCCCGCCGGCGAAGATCCGCGAAGAGCTGAAGGCCTGGGAGGACACGGTGGTCACGCACCTGCTCCTGCGGGGGGACGCGGCGGCGCTGGAGAAGATCGCGGGCGCCCTGTCCTGACCGCCCGAGCGGGTCGCTTCGTGTCCTTGGTCACGACGATGGCACGATTCCCCTCGACCACTACCGGGTGCACGCCGAGATCGAATACTCATGGCCTGCACCCGGTATGCCTGACGAGGAGGACCTGTTGGCGACGTTGTCCGGCCGGACGAGGTTCCGCTATTCGCTCGGCTCGTTCGTCACCGGGTCCTTCGGGACGGTCCCGGGCCTGGTGCTGGTCAAGTACCTGACCGACACCATGGCCGTGCCCGCCGGCTGGGCGGCCGCGATCGTGTTCGTGCCCAAGGCCTGGGACGTCCTGTTCAACCCGATCGCCGGCCGGATGTCCGACGCCGATCTGCTCAAGACCGGCAGCCGGCGGCGCTTCCTGCTCGTCGGCGGCATCGGCGTGGCGATCCTGTTCGCGGCGATGTTCGCCCACCCGGGCTTCGGCGCCCCGCTGCCGGACGCGCTGTACGTGGCGGTCATGTTCGCCGCCTGCGCCACGGCGTACGCGCTGTTCCAGGTGCCGTTCAACGCGCTGCCCGCCGAGCTCACCGAGTCGGCGACCGAACGCACGAAGCTGACCAGCGTCCGCATCGGCGTGCTGGCCGTGACGATCCTCGTCTGCGGCGGCGGCGCGCCCGCCATCAGCACCGGGATCGGCGGCGTCGCGGGCTACCGGGTGATGGCCGTGGTGATCGGGCTGATCGTGCTCGCCGCGACGCTGCTCGTCTACTTCGGGCTCAAGGACGCGCCGGTCGGCTCGCTGCGGCCGAACACCGTGAACCTGAAGGAGCTGGTGCGCACGCTGGCCGCCTGGCGGCCGTTCCGCTGGCTGCTGGGCACGTACTTCATCCAGGCGCTCGGCATCGGCACGGTGCTGGCCGCGATCCCGTTCTTCGCCCAGCGCATCCTCGGCGACGAGGGCTACGGCACGATCCTGTTCGTCATCTTCGTCGGCCCGGCGCTGGTCACCATGCCGCTGTGGCCCCGGCTGGGTGACCGGGTCGGCAAGCTCAACGGCTTCCGGCTGGCCACCGCGGTGTTCGCGGTCGGGCTGCTCGGCCTGGTCTTCGCGCGGGAGCTGCCGCTGGTGCTGTCCCTGGTGTTCGTGGCGCTGTGCGGCGTCGGGTACGCCGGGATCTCGGTGTTCCCGCTGGCGATCCTGCCCGACCTGATCACCGCCGAGGAGGAGCGCACCGGCGAGACCCGGGCCGGGATCGCGGCGGGCGTGTGGACCGCGGGGGAGACGCTCGGGCTGGCCTTCGGCGGCGGGCTGTGGGCACTGATCCTCGCCGTCGGCGGGTACGTGTCGAGCACCGACGCGACGGCGAACCAGCCGCACAGCGCGATCCTGGCGATCCTCGTCGGGGCTTCGATCATCCCCGGCGTCCTGATCGCCCTGGCCCTGCCGCTGCTGCGGCGCTCGGTGCTGGAGCCGCGCCCGTGATCCCGCCGGAGGACGTCCTCGCGTCGCTGCGGGAACTGCGCGCCGGCGACCTGCCGACGCACGGCGGCCGCACGCTGGCCTACGTCTACGACAGCGGATTGTCCGAAGTGGACTCCCTCGGGGCGGCGGCGCACGCGCTGGCGTCGTCGGCGAACGGGCTGGACCCGACGGCGTTCCCGAGCCTGCTGCGGATGGAGAACGACCTCGTCTCCGCGGCTTCTTCGCTGCTCGGCGACGTTCCCGGGGTCGTCGGCTCGGTGACCTCCGGTGGCACGGAGTCGTGCCTGCTGGCGGTGCTCGCGGCCCGGGACGCGCGGCCCGGCGTCGCGTCGCCGTCCCTGGTGCTGCCGACCACCGCGCACGCGGCGTTCCACAAGGCCGCGCACCTGTTCGGGCTGCGGCGCGTCGAGGTCCCGGTCGACCCGGTGACGTTCCGCGCCGACCCGGCGGCGATGGCCGCGGCGATCGACGACTCGACGGTGCTCGTCGTGGCGAGCGCGCCGTCGTACGCCCACGGTGTGGTGGACCCGGTGGCCGAGATCGCGGCTCTCGCCCTCGAGCGGGGCGTCCGGATGCACGTCGACGCCTGCATCGGCGGCTGGGTGCTGCCGTACTTCGCGCGCCTGGGTGCGGACGTGCCGCCGTTCGACTTCCGCGTCCCGGGCGTCACGAGCATTTCGGTGGACCTGCACAAGTACGCGTACTGCCCGAAGGGCACGTCGGTGCTGCTGCACGCGTCGGCGGAGCTGCGCCGCTCGCACTACTTCGCGAGCGCGAGCTGGCCCGGCTACACGATGCTGAACACGACCATCCAGAGCACGCGCTCGGGCGGTCCGCTCGCCGCGGCGTGGGCGGTGGTGAACCACCTCGGTGAAGACGGCTACCTGCGGCTGGCGTCGGCCGCTCGTGAGGCGGCTTCGCGCATCCGGGCGGGCATCGCCCAGCTGGAGGGCCTGCGGGTGCTCGGCGACCCGGTGTCGACGCTGATCGCGTTCACCGGCGACGACGGGTTCGACCTCTTCACGGTGGCCGACGAGATGAAGGCGCGCGGCTGGTACGTCCAGCCGCAGTTCGCGCACCTGGCGTCCCCGGTGAACCTGCACCTGACGGTGACGGCGGCGAACCAGGGCAGCGAGAAGGAGTTCCTGACCGACCTCGCGGCTTCGGTGGACGCTGCCCGCGAGTCGGGCCCGGTGACGGTGGACCCGGCGGTGGCGGAGTTCGTCGCGGCCCTCGACCCGGCGACGCTGACGTCCGAGCAGTTCGCCGGGCTCCTGGCCGCGGCGGGCCTCGGCGGCGCCGCCGGTCTCCCGGACCGCATGGCGCCGATCAACGCGCTCCTCGCGACGGCACCGGCGCCGCTGCGGGAGCGGCTGCTGCTGGAGTTCCTGGGCGCGCTCTACACGCCGGGGTAGCCCGTTACTTACTCGGTGAGCTGTCACTCGATTGCGTGAAGGTGCCTGCGTACTACCGGGAGGAAAGGATCAGCCGCTAAGGAGGGGTGTTTGATCCGCGTCGTCAGGTACGGCTTCAACTGCCTGAGCAGCGCGGCGAGGGCTTCGTTGTTCGTGACGCCGAACGCGACCGCTAGCAGGCCCAGCCCGGCATCACCGATCTGGCCCCAATAGGTCGCGTCTTCCACGAACTTTGGTGCCTGTCCCGCACGCGCGAGGTGGATCACCACCATCGCAATGCGGTCGGCGTGTTTGTCGGTGCGTGGCTGATTCATGAATTCCTGCAGCGCACCGGCAGCTAGCTGGATCGTGGAAGGGGGCAGCCAGGTCGCCGCCCAGGCCGCCTCCGGGAAGTAGGCCTCGTGGGGTTTGACGGCAGTTTCTTCTTGAGGGATCAAGGCACTCAGACCAGCTTGGTGCAGCATGGCCGCAGCCCAGCCGAGTTCCAGCCAGTGCCGGCGTTCGTCGACGACGATCCGGCGGCGAAGCGCAGTTCCGCAGACCGCGGCGAGCGCGGTGCCGAACGAGACAACGTCCTCCGGCGAATGCACCATGAGCTGGTGCAGTAACCGGGAGCCGCTGTGCAGGCCCAGCCTGCGAGCGAGCAATCCCTGGTCGCTCGTCTGCACGACTTCCACGCATCTCCGCAGACCTTCGTGGTCCTTCACCAGCGCCAGTGCGTTGAGCAGGCCGGGCAGGGTAGCCAGGTCGCCGGGGCGCGGCTGGACGAACCGTTGAACGACGTGCTCGATCTCCAGTTGGTCGGCGAGCTTCCGGGCCCACACCGGTTTCCACGCGTAGAGCAGCTTGAGCAGTTGAGTGACAACGTGCGGGCTCCGGATGAAGACGGCGAGCGGCATCCACCGCTTGTTCAACAGGTCAGTGAGCATCCAGTGGGTGTTCAGATTATCCGGGGCCAGCCCCAGTGCGGTCAGCTGTCGGCCGACCTTGCACTGCTGGGCCGGATTCTGCTCGTATTGGAGATTCTTGGTGAACGTAGCCCACGCCCAGCTCGACTGCTGGAGTTCGGCGTACAAGCGGTTGCCCAGTTCCCGGTCTATCCGGCGGCAGGCGTGCAACAGCTCCGCTATGTCGGCCGGCGACTTGACGGCCCGGAACACCATCCGGGTCAGGAAGCTGCGTTGGTTTTCTCCGGTCTGCTCGGCGAGTGAGTGAGCGAGTGCCACCGCAGTGCCGTGGTCGAGCTTCGCAAAACTGTTGAGGCCCTGCGCGAGATCCGCGGGAGTGTACAACGTTCGGAACTTCTCGTCCCATGTGAACGTCGCGACTTCCCTTACTTCCCGGAGGAGCTTAGTGGTCGCATGGCGTTCACCGCCGAGTATCCTGGTCTCCGCACAGATCCGCAGATACTCCACCAGAGCCTGCGGAGGCGCCTCCAGCAGCAGGGGCAGAAACTTGGCCTTTACCTCGGCGAAGTCGGCTACGAAAGTAGCCGGGAGATTGCGGTACAGAACGCGTCCGAGCCGGTACAAGTGGACCAGGGAATCGGCGCGGATCGCCGTGGTCATGTGCCGCAAGAAGAACTTCGCCGGTACATGCTGGCGCAGTCGCTGGAGGAAGCTTTCGCCGAGGAATTCGTCCTGCCCCAGTAGGAGCGCGAGGTGCGCCGCCCAAGGACGCGGGTGCGTCCGCGGCGAACGCAGAGACCGTATGATGGTGTTGAACGCTCGTCCCTCGAGGTCGTTCCAGTAGGACACGTCGGCTTCGTGAAGAGCGCGGAAGAAGTGATAGAGAACTGCCGGCCGCGTGTCGACCTCGATCGTCTCCGCCGCGAACTCCCGTCCGATGTTCTCGGCGACGCGTGTGGCGAACGTCGAGCCATCGGGGGAGAACCACTCGACGGCCCGGTTGATGCTCGACAGCAAAATTCCGATGCCCTTAGCATCGGCGACCGCGGTGGCCTGCCTGGCGAGCTTCATTGCGAGGGACTCGTTCGGAACCAGCTCGTCTTTGACCTTGGTGTAGAGAACTTCGCGCATCACGCCGCCGTGCACGTTACTCACCGTCGATATGAGCTGGGCGGCTTCGGCCGCCTTGGCGGTGGACAGGATTTGGATCAGGCGGTCGACCAAGTCGGCTTCTTTGCGCATTCGGTTGACCATGGTCGTGGCGAACTCGTGCCGGGCGGTGGCGACCTCGGCCAGTCCTCGTGCGCTCTCGGCCGCCCCGGCTTGTCTCATCGAAAGGCCGAGCGTGTAGATGTGCTGGTCCAGGAGTGACTCCCAGTCTAGTGTGGGGCCGCCGAAGTGAACCTGGAAGGCAAGCCAGGACATCTGCGTGTCGAAGCCCCGGTCGGCCGGAAAGGCGGAATCCAGCAGTTCCTGTAGACGCTCGTGCCTGCTGAGTGGCCGGTCGTCGTCGGCAGGAACGCTGTTCGGTCGGCATTGATCTACGACCAGATCGAGTTTGCGCAGCAACCGGTAGTGCTCGGCGGTGGGCTGCACGCCGTGCAACAGCGCGTCGGCGTCTTCGACCACCAGCGCATCGATGTCGTCGCGCACCAGTCTCGCCAGCTGGCGAGCGGCGCCGTACCTCTCTGAGAGAGTCGCCGGCCGATCGAGGATGGCGCGCAGGCCTTGGTACTCATCCGTGAGGAGATCGATCAAGGCCCGAAAAGGTGGTTCGTCCTCGGAATCCATTTCCTCCAGTTCTGGGCGATACCGAACCGCCAAGCGAAGGACCGAAGCCAGCTGGCCTGCTTGAAGATCGGCCCGATGCAGGGCGCTGCGCATCAGCACGGCCACCTGCTCGACCACCCACGACCGGTCGCGGACGAAATCGAGCATCATCAGCACGGAGGTGATCGCGGTGATCTCCGCGTCCTGTACCCAAGCGGCCACGGCAGCGCGGACATCCGGGATGTCGAGGAGGTCGACGGGTAGTCCGAGGTCGTACGTACGGCACAGTCGGAACAGGTGCGTGACCACGTGATCCGATTTCGCTTCGATCAGGCGGATGAGGTGCGGCGCGATGAGCGCGGTGACCACGGACTCCTCCTCTTCGCCATGGTCACCCTGCAGCAGGCCGAGGAGTGTCCGGGCGCGGAAAGCGCTCGCCAGGATCAGTCCGTTCGGTTCGCTGCGGGCACCGAGGGAGCGCAACGTGGAGGCGACGTCCGGGGTGAGGTACTCCTCCGGCAGCCAAGCACCTATCAGCGACAGCGCGACGAGGAGGCCGAATGCTTCGACGCAATCTTCTCCGAGTGTTTCCAGCCGCTCCTTCATGATTTTCTGGCGGAGATCGAACGCGTTGAGGCCGGCAGTCCCTGACCCCGCGGTAGCGGCCAACAGTTCACACAGCAGCAGGAGATCGTTGCCGGAAGCGCGGGCAATGTCCGACAGGTCTTTCCGGTTTGCGCCGTAGACGTCCGGATACTGAGCAACGAGGTCCTCGGCCAGCCGAAGAATCGTGCTGAACCCCGTGAAGGACGGGATGAGGTCGGCGCTGCCGGTGTCCCATTCGTCGCCAACGTCGGTTTGGTAGCGCGCGACGGCCAGCAAGTTGACCTTCTCCGAGTTCTGCACGCCCAGCAGAACGTCGCCGATGTCGGTGCGGCCGACGGTGTACAGGTCTTCGAGCACGACCAGTGTCTTGATCCCGGCTTTGGTGCCCGACACCGTGAGGGCGGACTTGATGAGCTCCGCCAAGTCGTCCGAGGAAGGCAGCGCCCCATCGCGGGGCTTCATGACAAGGACCGTCCACCCATTTTCGTCGAGCTCCTCGGCGAGCTGACGGACGGCGACGCTCTTGCCGGTGCTGACCGGACCACCGAAGACCAGAGCGGTGGGCTTCTGCCGGTGAAGCACCAACGACAGCTGGCCGCGCAACTTCTCGAACACGACGGACTTCGCTTCCGGGAAGCGTGTCTGCTGAGCAGGCCATGCGGATACGCCCAAATTCCAGGACCAGCCGGCGTCTTCCAGAACGCCGGCACGCTGCTGGTCGGTGCCGCCGCGCAGATGATCGCCCCAAAGGAGGTGTGCCGCGCCCACGAGGCCTGGCTCACCGGCGATTTCGGACTCCACGGACCCGTCTTCGAGGGTCCGATCGAGCACCCACGTGCTGTCCGGCCGGGGACGGATGACCGTAGTCGTAGTTCCACCGCTGCGGTGCAGGACCTCCAGCAAGCCTTCGTCCGGCGCGCCCCACGAACGGTCCGGCAGGGCCCGGCCCAGCACCACCACACCGCTCTCGGCCGGAGTCGGAAGATCAGCCGAAGGGCGAGATAGGTCAGCGCGAGGGCCGCCGCAGCTGGAAAGTCGGTTACCGAAACCGGTGGAACAATGCTCGGGGCATCGAGCGACACTGTGGCGGGTGCCTGCGGCTTGAGGCCGTTCTCGGTGAGGAAGTCCGCGGCGGCGGCCAATGCCCACTGCGCTTCGGTCGACACGGCGTCGGTGATCGGCAACCACGTCGGCGCGCCCTGGAAACGCTCGCGCAGGGCATCGATGCGTGCCGCCTGCGCGGTGTCGGTCTCGGCATCGAACTCGGGCACCAGGGTTACGAAAAGCGCACTTGGCCAGCCCGTGCGCCAGATCGGTGTCCACAGCGCCGACCGCATCGACAGTTCCGGAAGTTGGGTGGCATCCGAGGTCGCCGGGTGTTGCGCGATCCGGTCCAGTTCTTCGATGAGGTCCGCCGAAGTCAGCCGCTTGACCACGTCGTCGAGATGAGGATGTGCGGCTTCGTCGATGTATTGGTCTTGCAACGAGCCGACACCGATTCGGAGCAGCCACGCCGGGAGAGCTTGGTCCGGTGACATTCTGGCGATTTCCGCACCGACGTGGTGAATGAGTTCAGTCAGGGCAGGAGGATCGACGTAAAGATCGTCGTCGGGGAGCACGGAGTTCAGGGCGTGGAGGCCAAAGCAGACTCGCTCGTAAACTCCAACACTGTTGATTTCGTCCATTCCTGTGCCTTCCCGCCGGACCGGAACGGCACAGTCTAAACCTTGTGAGAAGGGTCCCAGCGGATGATGGCTCCGCCGAGCGATGGTGTCGCCAGCGCGATCCAACCGATGGCGCCCGCCATCGCGGTGATCTGCTCGCCCAAGTGCATGGTCACGGTCGGCTTGGCGGCGCTCAGGGGTGTCCGGTGGACCACTCCGTCGTGGCCTGCGGACGCCACGACGAGATCGTTGCCGTCTTGGATCACCGCGGCGGCCGAGACCTCTGCTTCGTGGCGGTGCAGTAGCCGGTCCTCGCCGGCGACCGACGTGACACGGACAGTGCCGTCGAGCGCGCCGACCACGACCGCGCCAGTGCGTGCACAGATCGCCAGTGCAGTCGGGCGGCGCCTTTTGACCCTGTCGCGCACGATCGACGCGGCCCCAACCCGGACCTCTTCTCCCGTTCGGATGCTCCAGCCCACCAGCTGCGGTGAACCTCCGAGGGCCACAACGGGCTCGTCGTTCACAGCCCCGCAGGCGAACGCGGTGAACTGCTCGTCGCCCGTGTCGAGGTACCGAATGGGCTCCTTCCCGCTGTGGGGGTAGAGCGACCAGCCACGGTCGGAGGCGACCACCAGCCCGTCCGGGACTATTGCGCACCCGATCACCGATGGCCCGGCGTCGACGATCCGCGTTGCCGTTCCGGCACGCAGGTCATACAAGCGAACGGAGCCGTCGAACGCTCCCACCAGCGCCTGGAGGCGGCCAGCCACGATGCCGACGGCGAGCCCGGTGATCATCGCGGGCATGAGCTCGTTCAACGGCGTGGTCGATCCGTCGCCCAGCCGGTGAAGGCGGACTGATCCGTCGGCACCCCCGATGACGAGTACTTGCTGCCCGTTGCTCTCCCACGAGGCAAAAACCCGTGCCGGCGGGCTGCCGTGCGCCGCCCAAGTCGTTCGCCACGCACAGTCCAACCGCTCGGCTCGGTCCGCCAGATCGTCCAATCCGTTGACCCTGGCGAGGTAACAGAGCTGGGCGGCCCGATCGGCGCTTGCTCCCCCGCGCGGGTTTGCCAGCCTTTCGAGGATCTTCCGGACAACGGTGCTTTTGTCGGAGTCCTCCACGAACAGAGCGCGCCGCGCCCGTGACACATCGGTGGTCAGGAGGAACCCCGGATCATCGAGCAGATCCGGCAACCGGCCGGCTTTGCGAGCGTGAATCACGAGGTGACGCCTCGTGTACTCGTCCGCTCGCTCCCACACTGGTGATGCTTGCTCGCCGTGGGTGAGCGCCGCGAGCAGCGTGTCGGTGAACGCCTCGTGCATGGAACGGCCGTTGCCCGCGGCGACGAGCTCTTCGGCCATAGACGTGTTCTCCAGCCGCCAGCACGCTTGCTCGGGCTGAGCATACGCCTCGGTGACAACGACATCGCGCAATGCGTCCAGCAGTTGACCGAGGTCCGACGCGGAGTAGCCGGTTCCGGTCGACCGTCGTGCCACGTTCAGCCACAGCGTGAAATCCGGGATTCCGGGTCCTTCCGCGAAAGCCAACGGAGTCAGCAGGCCGACGTTCGACTCGGGGTCGAGACCGCGCCGACTGAACTCAGTGCGCAGGTTGGCGAGCGCGTTCGGCACGTCGGTCTCCTTGTGGTGCACGCCGAATCGAGCGAGCATCTCGGCTCTGCGAAAGGACCTGCCGGAGCGGTCCGCAATTCTCCGAGCCACGACCATCAGCTCCGCGCGGCTGTCGAAGTGGTTCTCGTCATCCGAGGCCAGCACCTCCGCGGTGAAGTCCACTAGGTCGTTCCGCTCGAAGTACGCGTCGCTGTCGAGGTCCACGGTAACGGCGAGACCCTGTAGCCTTTCGGGCAGCCGAACGGCGCTGAGCACCAGCCTGAGCGTGACCGATCGCTCGGCGAGCGGCACTAGGACCTTGTCGACGAGCAAGTCGGGTTGGTCGTCCTCGAGTACGTCCACACCGTCGAGGAACAAGGTGACCGGTTTGTCGTACTGGAGTAGCGCCTCGACTGCTCCCCCGTCTGGGTGTTGGCGGTCGAGCTCTAACCGGTCCTGGATGTCGTCAACGACATCCCGCCAATGCCGCCGGTATGCGTCGACAAGCACGCAGCGGATCTGCGGCCGATCCTTGGCCATTCGGTGGAAGTGGGTGACTAGCGTCGACTTCCCCGATCCGGAGGCCCCGGTGACGCACAGCGCGGCAACGGACCCGATCTCGGGCGCACGCAAGTGGAACAACCGCAGCTGGTCGAGCGCCCGTGCTCGGCCGGTGAACATTCCGAGCGTCCGGTCGGTGACCGGCTGCGGCGGACCGCTGTAGAGCGGGTTGACGAACACGCGACAATCGCTTACCTGCGGTCCGATGGGTGCCCAGTTCGCGAACTGTTTTTCGTCGAAGGCTCGGTTGATCTGATCGACGATCGCCGGGATCCGCAGGTACCTCTGACTGCGCCCGACAGCCGGTCTGTAAAGCGCGTCGTGCAACGCCTCGGCGAAGGCAAGCTGAAGGGCCTCCTCGGCACGAGCGGCCGCCGCGACGAGATGAACTTCGGGGCGATGACCGTCCGTTTGGGCCGCCAGCAACGACATCAGCGTCGTCGCTTCCAGCGCTGCCTCCGAGTAGCACGCGTCGATGATTACGACCGCTTGACGCCCTTTGAGGCCTCGAAGCACGGAGGCGAGCTCGACCGAAGAGATGGCGGTGCTTCCCCACATACCGAGCTGCGGCACCGTATCGTGCGTACACAGGTAGTATTGTGATGGGTCCATACTGACGCCGTGGCCACTCAAGTACACGACGAGAGGGCGAGTCGTCTGTTCGGCCACGGCGTCCGCTATCGCCTTCGTGACTGCTCTGCTGTCGGGGTCGAGTCCGCCGCCCGCGACCGCTTTTCCCCCGTTGGCTTCGAGTGTCCCGGCGACGATCGCCAGCTCGTCACCTACCTTGTGGAGTTTTTGGAGCCTGCCGCCGGATCTGGGATAGGTGGCTGTGCCGGCAACCAGATAGCGCATCGTCTCCATCGGGCCCGCCGTAGTCAGCCGAGGCCCTGGGAGATCGCCTCGCAGGCCTCCGCGGAAGTGAGATAACGTGTGACATCGTGGGCGCGTCGCCTGCCGTTGCTGATCACTTGATCCTCGACGTTGCCAAAGACGGTATCGAGGTTTTTCACCGACGCGACGCCGTCTTCGTGCGCGGCGACGTTGACCCACCGGCGCACGGCGGGCATTGACCCCTTGGTGGTCACCCGCGGCCGGATCCGCTGGTTGACCACTCGCATCCCCAGCGGTGATCCCAGCGTGACAAAGGTGTCGATCTGCCACTCCGGGTTCGCCAGCAGCCCCTCGTACGCCACCACACTGCCGAGTGAATGCGCGACGAGGACTCTGGTCCTCGATGTGACTGCGGCGGCGAGACGGTTCTGGATCCGGGCGCGCAACTGGTCGTCGGTGAGATAGCGGTCGACCTGTCGGACGAACCACACGACCGTGTTCTGGAGCGCATCGGGGACGAATTCACTGTCCTGCATGCGCCGAATCAGTGACTGTACAACCTGGGGAAGGTAGACTTTCCCGGAGTCCGTTCCCGCGCTGTTCCCGAATCCTCGAGCGACGGTTTGCAGGAATTCGAACTGGAAGCCGTCCCCGACGTCGGCAGCGCGTAGGGGCGGGGCGCTTTCGTCTTCCCCCTCGGTATCGGACTTGCCGCCACGTGCGCGGAAGCAGTTTCCGTAGTGCACCACCTCGATGTCTTCGGGCCTGATCGGAGGACAGTGACTGTCATCCAGTCCGCGGGCGAGCGCTGCGTACCAGGAGGTCCTGGTCACGTTCCTGGGCCGGTTCTGATGGCCGATCCCGTGAGTCATGACAATCCGCGTCATCGCACCTCCTGCGGCCACCGACCGGGTGTCTGCGGTCACGCCATTTTTTCCTGCGGTGGGTCTGAGTGCAAGGTGCCGCCCCGCAGCCGGTCGAAGCCTACTCGGAGCGTGCTATTCACTGATAGCCGTCCTCCGCCTGTGCAGCGCGAACACGAATGGCTACTGGTTCCGGGAAGCCAGCCCCGCCGGGGCCGACCTGATCGCCGCGTGGATCGCGTCCGCCAGGGCCAGTGCGTCCTCTTCCGTCAGCTCCAGCGCCACGCGCGCCGACGCGCCGAGGCCCGGGTTGCGGAAGTCGATGTTCACCGTGTGCGCGTACGGCGCGTGGACCGGGTGGTCGACGTACACGGTGCCCTCGTTGAGCCGGAACCAGCCGCCGGCGCCCTTGCCGCTGCTGCCGTCGAGGGCGAACTTCTCGGTCAGGTAAGTGCACATGGCGGGTCCTCTCAGGCGGCGAGCGTGCGGGCGCAGAAGGCGAAGATCCGTTCCCAGCCGTCCTTCGCGGCTTCGGGACGGTAGCTCGGGCGGTCGACGGCGAAGAACGCGTGGCCGGCGTCCGCGTACGTGTGGAACTCGTGCTCCTTGCCCAGCTTCTCCAGCTCCGCCGCCAGGACGGCGACCTCGTCGGGGCCGGGGGACTGGTCGTCGGCGCCGAACATGCCCAGCAGAGGGCACGACAGCTGCGGTGCCAGGCCGAGCAGTGGCTTCATCGTCTTCATGGCCGCCGGCGGGTTGTCGACGACGAACGCGCCGTAGCAGTCGATCGCCGCGTCGAGGTCCAGGGAACAGGCGGCCAGGAACGCCTGGCGCCCGCCCGAGCAATGCCCGATCACCCCGACCCGGCCGTTCGCGTTTTCCAGGGCGCGAAGGTAGTCCGCCGCGCCCGAGACGTCGCCGACCAGGCGGTCGTCCGGGACACCGCCGGCCGCGCGGACCGTCGCGGCCGCGTCGTCCGGGTCCGCGCCCGGCGCTTCGCGGGTGTACAGGTTCGGGCAGATCGCGTTGTAGCCCCCGACGGCGAAGCGGCGCACCATCTCCTTGGTCGCCCGGTCGTAGCCGGGGAAGTGGTGGATCACCACGACCCCGCCGCGCGGGGCCGGGTCGGTCGGCTTGGCCAGGTAGGCCTCGAGCTCGTCCCCGCCGTGGCCGGTGATGGGGACGGTCCCGGCGACGATCTCGTCGGTCATCGGTTCTCCTTCGGTTCCTCGGGGGTGCGGACGGCGCGGGCGCCGCGCGAGGCGGACGCCACCGCGGCGACGACGGCCATCGCCGCGGCCGCGGTGAACACGACCACGAGGCCGTGGTGGAACGGCCCGGACACCAGCCGCGGGAAGAACTCGCCGCCGGTGAGCGTCGCCCGGTCCGCGGGCGAGAGTCCGGAAAGGACACCCGGGCCGAGCAGGTGCCCGACCGGGTTGCTGCCGAGGAACGCGGCGAACAGCGTGCTCACCGGCGGCAGCTGCGCGACACCGTCCGCGACGGTCGCCGGGACGCCGTGGGCCTGCAGGCCGCCGGTGAGCGTCTGCGGCAGCGACGAAGCGAGCCCGGCGATCATCAGCGAGAAGAAGACACCGATCGACAGCGACGTCCCGGAGTTCTGGAACGTCGCCCGCATGCCGGACGCGACCCCGCGCTGCCCGGCCGGGACGCTGCTCATGATCGCCGACGTGTTCGGCGCGGCGAACATGCCTTGGCCGATCCCGCTGACGACGAGCAGGGCCGCGAACGCCGGGTACGCGAAGTCCACGGGCAGCGCGAGCAGGCCGAGGAACGCCGCGGCGACGAGGAGCAGGCCGCCGGTGGCCAGGGAGCGGGCCCCGAACCGGTCGGACAGGTAGCCCGACACCGGGCCGGCGACGAGGAACCCGACGGTCAGCGGCAGCAGGTGGATCCCGGCCCACAGCGGCGTCCGCTCGTAGTCGTAGCCGTGCAGGGGCAGCCAGATCCCCTGCAGCCAGATGATGAGCATGAACTGCATGCCACCACGGGCGACCGAAGTGAGCAGCGCGGCGAGGTTGCCCGCGGCGAACGCGCGGATCCGGAACAGCCGCAGCTGGAACATCGGCGCGGCGACCCGCGTCTCGACAACCCCGAACAGCAGGAGCAGCAGGACGCCGGCGCCGATGCCGCCGAGCACCCACGGGTTGCCCCAGCCGGTCGCCCCGCCGCCGTAGGGCTGGATGCCGTAGGTGATCCCGGCGAGCAGCAGCGCGGTCCCCGCGGCGAACGTGACGTTGCCGCCCCAGTCGATCTTGGCGCGCGTGGGCGTGCCGGTCTCGCGGAGGCTGCGGATCGACCAGACCGTGCCGAGCAGCCCGAACGGGACGCTCACCCAGAACACCGCGCGCCAGTCGATCTCGGCGAGCAGCCCGCCGACAACCAGGCCGAGGAACTGCCCGGCCAGCGCGGTGATCTGGTTGACGCCCAGCGCCATGCCGCGCTGCTCGGCCGGGAACGCGTCGGTGAGGATCGCCGCGGAGTTCGCCGTGAGCATCGACCCGCCGACGGCCTGCACGACCCGCCAGCCGATCAGCCACAGCGCGCCGCCGCCGGCGTGGAACGGGTCGAACGACAGGGCCACGGACGCGGCGCTGAACACGACGAAGCCGAGGTTGTACATCTTGACCCGGCCGAACATGTCGCCGAGCCGCCCGAGCGTCACCACCAGCACGGCCTGCACCAGCAGGTAGCCGAGGATCATCCAGAGCAGGTAGCCGATGTTGCCCGGGGCCAGCGGGTCGAGGCCGATGCCGCGGAAGATCGCCGGCAGCGAGATGATCACGATCGAGCCGTCGAGCGCCGACATCAGCACACCGAGCGTGGTGTTCGAGAGCGCGACCCACTTGTAGCGGCTCGGGGCTCCGGTCACGGTCACAGCTCGTCCGCCAGCCGCTCGATCAGCGGGATGGCCGCGATCAGCTCGCGCTGCTCGGCCGCGGTGAACTTCTCGGCCAGCGCGGTCGCCATCTTCTCCGTCGTCCGCGAACGGCGGTCGGTGAGCAGCCGGACACCGGCTTCGGTGACCGACATCAGCACCTTGCGGCCGTCGGAGGCGTCCTTGCGCCGTTCGACGAGCCCGCGGCCGACCAGCCCGGCGAGAGTGACGCCCATGGCCTGCGGCTTGACGCGTTCGAGGTCGGCGAGGCAGCCCGGGGTGGCCGGGCCCTCCCGGTCGAGCCGGGACAGGACCGAGCGCTCGGGCAGGGTCAGTTCGCCGACGACGTAGCCCTGCCGCAGCCGCCGGACCAGCCGGCCGAGGGCGACGCGGAGGTCGGTGCTCGCCTGCAGGAGGTCTTCGTCCGGCACGATCGTCAACCTAGACTGATAAAGCGGGGTTGATCAACTCGGACGGACCGGCTGCCAACGGGTGAGCCGGGAGCTTTCGCCCGGCCCGGCGCGGACACGGGGATCAGCGTCCGAAGCGGACATATCCCGGAGGAGAACCCACGGCGAAGGCTGCGGCCACGTGGCGGTGCCCCACGGCGACCACGTCGACCACCTGCACGACGGGCACCGCCACGCGACCCGCGAAGACCACTACGACAACCACTAGTGGACGTGGACCGGGCCCCACTCCGGGAACGGGTCCGGTCCGGTGGCCTCGCCGAGGCAGTCGTGCAGGGCCGTCAGGAGGGCCTCCCCGGCGAGGTCGACGCCGATGAACACCAGCTCCTGACGCGGTGTCGCGGCGACCCCCTGCGGTTCGAACCGCGCCACCGCGCCCGCCTGCGACCACAGCCCGGTCACCCCGGGCCGGGACGCCAGCGCGAAGAACCCCTTGGACCGCAGCACGGTCCCGAACTCGCCGGAATCGAACCGCCGCGTCACGAAGTCCCACAGCGCCGCCGGGTCGAACGCCCGCTCCGCGCGGAACACCACGCTGGAGATGCCGTACTCCTCGGTCTCCGGGACGTGGTCGCCGTTCAGCTCGGCCACCCAGCCCGGCGCCTCCCGCGCCTTGACCGGGTCGTACCGGCCGGTCCCGAAGACGCGGTCGAGGGGCACCTCGCCGAAGCGGCCCGTGACGACGTCGGCGGCCGGGTTGAGCCGCCGCAGCGTCGCCACGAGCCGGTCCAGCTCGGCGGCCGAGACCAGGTCGGTCTTGTTGAGCAGCAGGACGTCGGCGAACTCGACCTGGTCGACCAGCAGGTCGCTGACCGTCCGCTCGTCGTCTTCGTACTGGTCCAGCCGGCGCTCCACCAGTGCGTCGCCGGTCGCCAGTTCGCGGGCGAAGTTCGCCGCGTCCACCACCGTCACCATGGTGTCGAGGTGGGCGACGGACTCCAGGAACGTGAACGTCGCGGCCACCGGCATCGGCTCGGAGATCCCGCTCGACTCGATCAGCACGTGGTCGAAGCGGTCGTCCGCGCACAGCGCCGCCACCTCCTCGAGGAGGTCCTCCCGCAAGGTGCAGCAGATGCACCCGTTGGTCAGCTCGACCAGCCGCTCCTGCGAGCGCACGAGGGCGGCGTCGATGTTGACCTCGCTCATGTCGTTGACGATCACCGCGACCCGCACCCCCGACCGGTTCGCGAGGATGTGGTTGAGCAGGGTCGTCTTGCCCGCGCCGAGGAAGCCCGAGAGCACGGTGACCGGAACGCTCACCGCTGGTGGAAGTGCTTCATGAGGCGACGCGGCACCAGCTGGACCTCGCCGTCGACCTTGATCGGCACCAGGGCAGGCGCGGCGGCCTTCCACTGCGACCGCCGCGACCGCGTGTTGCTGCGGGAAGTCTTGCGCTTCGGGACGGCCATCAGCGCGTCCCCCGCTTCCCGTAGCGGCGGTGGAACTTCTCGACCTGGCCGGCGCTGTCCATGATCCGCTGGGTGCCGGTCCAGAACGGGTGCGACCACGCGCTGATGTCGACCACGACCAGCGGGTAGGTCCGGCCGTCGGACCACTCGATCGTCTTGTCGGAGGTGATGGTGGAGCGGGTCAGGAACGCGTCGCCGGTGGACGAGTCCTTGAACACCACGGGGTGGTAGTCGGGGTGGATGCCGGTCTTCACTGGTCTTCCTTTCGGTTCGCCGCGGTCGCGTCGTGCCGCGCCGGGTCGGTCTCGGTGTCCTCGCACGGCTCTTCGTGCCAGTCGCCGAACGGGTCGGGGTAGCGCTGCCACTCCGCCGGGCCGGCGATCAGTTCTTCGTCGGTCAGTAGAGCGCCGCGCAGGGCCGCGTCGATCTCGTCGGGCGTTGTCTGGTCGGTCACGATGACGAGCTCCTGCGCCCGGTCGCCGTGCACCGGGTCCCAGCGCAGGGACGCCAGGGTGCGGCGTTCCGGGGAGACGTCCGTCCACTCCGGACCGTCCGGCGCCGCGAGCCACGGCCCGGCGTGGCCGATCCCCAGCCCGCCGCCGGCCGACTCGATCCAGAACGCCACGTCGGGCTGGCTGGCCACCCACGCCCGCCCGCGGGTGCGGACGACGCCGTCGAGCAGGACGTCGAGCGCGTCGTGCAGCCGTTCGGGGTGGAACGGCCGCTGGGCGGTGAACGTGACCAGGCCGATGCCGCAGTCGACGTGCACCGGCGGCTCGCCGCGCAGCAGGGCGCCGTGCATGTCGGTGACCTCGCCGCGGCGCGCGTTCGCCGGGACGGCGTCGAGCACGCTGTGCCCGTCGATCCGGCCCAGCTCCACGCGCGGGACCGACGGCGCGACCCGGTCGAGCACGGCGGCCGCCTTCGCCGCGGTCCACGCGTCGGTGGCCGCGCCGGCCAGCACGAGGACGTCGGCGAACTCGACCTGGGACAGCGCGACCTGCGCGACGGTGCGCTCGTCCTCCGGGCCGGCCTGCAGGTTCCGTTCGGCCAGCACGTCGTCGCCGGTGGCGTCGGCGAGCCAGGTCGCGCAGTCGACGACGGCGAGCACCGCCCGCAGGTCGACGTCGTCGCTCACCGGGTGGTCGCCGACGAGGACGTTCCGGAGCGCCCAGCTCACCGGTTCGGGCTCCATGGCCTCGTCGAGCCGGACGACGATCCGGGTCACCTCCGGGCGCCGGGCCAGCCGCCGCAGCAGGGGGAGCAGGTCCTCCCGCAGGGTGCAGGACACGCAGCCGTGCGCGAGTTCGAGCACGCTCAGCTCGTCGCGCTCGCCGAGCCGCAGCCGTCGGTGGACGACACCGGAGTGGATCTCGCGCAGGTCGTGGTGCACGACGGCGGTGCCCGGCGCGGCGGCCCGCAGCAGCTCGGCGAGCGTGGCGTTCGGTCCCGGGGCGAGGCCGCTCACGAGGACGAGCGGGACGCGGGGACGAGGGGTCTGCTGGGGGGTCACGGTGGCTCCAGGAATGCGGGCGGGGTACGGTGCGTAGAGTAGATGACAATGATAACCACTACCAACTCGGGAGGGTCCGTGTCCGCCGTGTGCCAGGTCACCGGCCGCAAGCCGGGCTACGGCAAGCAGGTCTCGCACTCGCACCGCCGCACGTCCCGGCGGTGGGAGCCGAACCTGCAGAGCCGCCGGTACTTCGTGCCGGGCGAGGGCCGCTGGGTGCGGCTGCGCGTCTCCGTCAAGGGCATGAAGACGATCGACAAGCGCGGCATCGACGCGGTCGTCGCCGAACTGAAGGCGAAGGGGGTGAAACTCTGATGGCGAAGAGCACCGACGTCCGGCCGGTCGTCAAGCTGCGGTCCACCGCGGGCACCGGCTACACGTACGTGACGAAGAAGAACCGCCGGAACGATCCCGACCGGATGGTCCTGCGCAAGTACGACCCCGTGGCGCGCAAGCACGTCGAGTTCAAGGAAGAGCGCTGATGGCCAAGAAGTCGAAGGTCGCGAAGAACGAGCAGCGGAAGGTGATCGCCGCGCGGTACGTCGAACGCCGCCGGGCGCTCAAGGCCGTCGTCGCCTCGCCGGGCTCGTCGGCCGAGGAGAAGGGGGCGGCGGTCGTCGCGCTGCAGAAGCTGCCGCGCGACGCGAGCCCGACCCGCATCCGCAACCGCGACACGGCCGATGGGCGCCCGCGCGGCTACCTGCGGAAGTTCGGGCTGTCCCGGGTGAAGATGCGGCAGGCCGCCCACCGCGGCGAGCTGCCGGGCGTCACGAAGTCGAGCTGGTGAGCCGGATGCCGAAACCCCACCGCGACCGCCCCGCCAAGCGCAAGGTGAACCTGTTGCGCGCCAACAAGATCACCGAGGTCGACTGGAAGGACGCCGACCTGCTGCGCAAGTTCATCTCCGACCGCGGCAAGATCCGCGCCCGCCGCGTCACGGGACTGACACCGCAGCAACAGAAACAGATCGCCACGGCGATCAAGAACGCGCGCGAGATGGCCCTGCTGCCGTACCCGGCCTCGGGCCGCGCGAACTGAACCGGGTGCACACGCTGGGCGGGCGCGCGATCAGCTCGTGGGCACGCCCGCCCAGCCGCCCGAAGTCCTGCCCGCCACCGGCCAGGCGCCGGCCCTGCCGACCACCTCGACGAGGTGCCCCCGGGCTGGATCGACCCGGCGGCCGCGGCCGCGTGCCGGGTGGCCGTCCACGGTTCGCCGAGGCGGTGGCCGTCGGGACGCCGCCGTCGCTCGTTCCCGGTGCCGGAGGGCGCGCCGCTGCCGCGCGGACGGTCTTCCGGGTGGCGTGACCCACGCTGGGCTGGCGTGAGGGTGAACCCTAAATAGACTCCCGGCCTATGGACGACCCGCACTACCTTTCCGGCCTCCAGCTCACCGGCCGCCGCGTTGTGGTGATCGGTGGCGGCACCGTGGCCCAGCGCCGGCTGCCCCGGCTCATCAGCGCGGGTGCCCGCGTCGAACTGGTCTCCCCGCACACCACGCCGTCGGTGCAGGGGATGGTGGACGCGGGCGAGCTCGTCTGGCACGAACGCCGCTACACCGAGGGCGACCTCAAGGACGCCTGGTACGCGCTGGCCTGCACGAACGATCCGGCCGTGAACGCCGCCGTCTGCGCCGAGGCCGAGCGCGAGCGCGTGTTCTGCGTCCGCGCCGACGAGGGCGAGTCCGGCAGCGCCGTGACCCCGGCGTCCGGGCGGCACGGCGGCCTGCTGTTCGGTGTGCTCTCCGGGGGCGAGCCGCTGCGCTCGGCCGCGGTGCGCGACTCGATCCTGGACGGCCTGCACGCCGGCACGATCGAAGACGGCCGCCAGCCGCACCCCGAGGGCAGCCTGCCCGGCGTGGCCCTGGTCGGCGGCGGCCCGGGCGACCCGGAGCTGATCACCGTGCGCGGACGGCGGCTGCTGTCGCGCGCCGACGTCGTGGTCGTCGACCGCCTCGCGCCCCGCGAGCTGCTCGACGAGCTCGCGCCCGAAGTCGAGATCGTCGACGCCGCCAAGATCCCGTACGGCCGCGCGGCCAGCCAGGACGTCATCAACGCCACGCTGGTCGAGCGGGCCAAGGAGGGCAAGTTCGTCGTCCGCCTCAAGGGCGGCGACCCGTACCTGTTCGGCCGCGGCTTCGAGGAGGTGCTGGCCTGCGTCGAGGCGGGCGTCCCGGTGACGATGGTCCCGGGCATCACGAGCGCGTTCGCGGTGCCGGCGGTGGCCGACGTCCCGGTGACCCACCGCGGCGTGGCCCACGAGGTGGTGGTGGTCTCCGGCCACGTCGCCCCCGGCGACGACCGGTCCCTGGTCGACTGGGACCTCCTGGCGAAGATGCGCGGCACGATCGTGCTGATGATGGGCGTCGAGCGCCTCCCGCAGTTCGCGAAGGCCCTCCTGGACGGCGGCCGCCCGGCCGGCACCCCGGTGGCGATCGTCGAGGACGGCACGATGCGCACCCAGCGCACCCTGCGGTCCACATTGGACACGGTGGTCACCGACGCGGCGGCCTCGGGCGTCCGCCCGCCCGCGGTGATCGTGATCGGCCCGGTGGCGGGCCTGGCGCCGGTGACCTGACGGGCCTCACGCGTGATCCCGCGGGCCTCACGCGTGATCAGCGGGGCACCGGACGCGATGCCCCGCCAGTCACGCGTGAGGCCGTGACCCGGGCCCGGAGCGCAGCCGGCGGGCGGCGGCGAGGATCGCGTCGGCGACTTCGGGCAACGGCCGGGTGCCGTCGACGATCGTCGCGCCCAGCCGGCGGTAGGCGGACCCGGTGCCCGCGTTGTCGTCGAGGGCCGCCGCCAGCTCCTCCGGGTGCTTGCCGAAGCTGTTCGTGGTGCGGGTCAGGAGCCGGTGCCGGAGGGTCTCGTCGTCGACCACCAGGCAGACCACGAGGTCGAAGAGGTCCACCACATCCTCTTCGTTCTCGGGGCACCCGCAGAAGAACGCGACGTCGCCGGACGTCCTCGCCGCCAGGGCCTCGACCTTCGCGCGGCTGATCCGCCACCCGAAGCGGCCGAGCCAGCCCGCCGGCACCGGGTCGGGCGGATCGGTGACGACCTGCCCGCTCGTCCGGTCCACCCAGTGGTGGTAGCCCTCCCCGTCCGCGTCGACGGCGACCTCGCCCCGGTCCTTGAGGAGTGCGCAGACCGCCGACTTGCCGACCCCGGCGTTGCCGGTCACCCACACCAATGGCACGGGCGAAGCCTTTCACTCCTCGTAGCAGCTCGCGGCGAACTCCCGGATCGCGTCCGACAGCCGGGTCGGGTCGAGCCGGAGCTCGACCGGGCTGCGGGCCTGGACGAACTCCGCCGCCGGCATGTCGACCGCCAGGGTGTCCGCGTCGCCGAACGGGTGGATCGGGTCGCCCTGGTGGCCGATCACCAGCGCCCTCGTCGTGATCTTGCGGCGCACCGACTTCGGGGGCGCGATCCGGCCGAACAGGACGCCGTGCAGCAGCGCCGCCATCGGGGCCGGGCGCTGCGACAGCGTGTCCGTGACGACGTCGACCCACTGGTTGCCGTGCGGCACCAGGGACGCCGCGAGCGCCACCGCCTGGACCGTGACCGGCAGGAACCGGGCCGCCATCAGCAGCGGCGCGAACGTGACCAGCCCGGCGACGATCGCGTTGTCCAGCACCGGCATCTCGACGATCAGTCCCCGGGCGCGCGAAGGCGCCAGCACCGCCACTTCGAGGGACACGTTCGCGCCCAGCGACGTCCCGCCGATCACGGCGGAGGAGACCTCGAGGTGGTCGAGCAGCGCCAGCGTCTGCTCGGCGAACGACGGCATCGAGTACAGCCACGACTCGGTCGGCCGGTCCGAGTCGCCGTGGCCGAGCAGGTCGAGGGTGACGACGCGGAAGCCGGCGCGGGCCAGCCGGCGCGCCAGCGGGGCGTGCATCCGGCGGGTCAGCATGATGCCGTGCGTGAGCACGACGACCCGGTCGCCGCTGCCGAACTCGGTGTACCAGAGCCGGTGGCCCTCGTGGTCGAACGAGCCGGTCAGCTCGATCGGGCGGGACGACCGCCGGGCCGGCACCGCCGCGGGTTCCGGTTCGATCACGGTCGCGCTACTACTGGCCGGGCTCATGTCCCACCGTCCTCCCCGGGGCGTGGCGTCGGTTCTTTCAGGAAAGCATCCCGTGACCACGTTGGCACAGTGGTTCCTGACAGTGACGATGACGTCAATTGACAACGTGCCAATGGCGGCTCGCCGCGGGCATGGGTCAAGATGACCCCCATGACCGCTACTGCTGACAGTCTGCCCGACCTCGTCTCCCTGAAGGTCGACGTCGACGGCCACGTGGCCGAGGTGACGCTCCTCGGCCCGTCCAAGGGTAACGCGATGGGCCCGGACTTCTGGCGCGAGCTGCCGCTGGTGTTCCGCGCGCTGGACGCCGACCCGCAGGTCAGGGCCGTGGTGCTGACCGGCAGTGGCAAGCACTTCTCCTACGGCCTCGACCTGCCCGCCATGATGGGCGACTGGGCGCCGATGCTGGGCGGGGACAGCCTGGCCGGCCCGCGGACGGCCTTCCTCGACCAGGTCCGGTCGCTGCAGGCGGCGGTCAGCTCGATCGCGGAATGCCGCAAACCGGTCATCGCGGCCGTGTCCGGCTGGTGCATCGGCGGCGGGGTCGACGTCGTCGCCGCCGCGGACGTGCGCCTGGCCAGCGCGGACGCCAAGTTCAGCGTCCGCGAGGTGCGCGTCGCCATCGTCGCGGACCTCGGCAGCCTCCAGCGGCTCGCCTCCATCGTCGGCGAAGGGCACCTGCGGGAGCTCGCCCTCACCGGCAAGGACATCGACGCCGCCCGCGCCGAGAAGATCGGGCTCGTCAACGACGTCCACGCGGACCAGGACGCGCTGCTGGCGGCCGCGCGGGAACTCGCCGGCGAGATCGCTGCGAACCCGCCGCTCGTGGTGCAAGGTACGAAGCAGGTACTGGCGGCGAACACCGAGCGCCAGGTCGCCGACGGCCTCCGGTACGTCGCCGCCTGGAACTCGGCGTTCCTGCCCAGCAAGGACCTCGGCGAGGCGGTCCAGGCGTTCATGGAGCGGCGCGCGCCGGAGTTCAAGGGCGAGTAACGAGGAGGCAGCGTGACCGCTTCGGAGGTCCACCACGCGTTCCGGGTGGCCCGGGACTACCTGCAGACCCACCGCGAGGACTACGAGACGGCCTACCGCGACTTCGCCTGGCCGGAGTTCGCCGAGTTCAACTGGGCGATCGACTGGTTCGACGTCGTCGCGCACGATCCCGACAACGCGGAGCGGCTCGCGCTGTGGATCGTCGAGGAGGACGGCAGCGAGAACCGCTGGACCTACCCGGAGATGTCGGGCCGGTCCAACCAGGTGGCGAACTGGCTGCGCCGCCTCGGCGTCCGCCGCGGCGACCGGCTGATCCTCATGCTGGGCAACCAGGGCGAGCTGTGGGAGACCATCCTCGCCGCGATCAAGCTCGGCGCCGTGATCATCCCGGCGTCCACCCTGCTCGGCCCGGCCGACCTGACCGACCGCGTGGAGCGCGGCGCGGCGAAGCACGTCGTGGTCCGCTCGGCGGACGCGCCGAAGTTCGACGGCGTCGAGGGTGACTACACGCGGATCGCGGTGGGGGAGCCGGTCGAGGGCTGGCACCCGTACGCGAGCGCGTTCGCCGAGTCGCCCGAGTTCACCCCGGACGGCCCGACCCAGGCGGGCGACCCGCTGCTGCTGTACTTCACCTCCGGCACGACGGCGAAACCGAAGCTGGTGCAGCACACGCACGTCTCGTACCCGGTGGGCCACCTGTCCACCATGTACTGGATCGGGCTGGAACCCGGCGACGTCCACCTGAACATCTCCTCGCCCGGCTGGGCGAAGCACGCGTGGAGCAACTTCTTCGCCCCGTGGAACGCCGAGGCGACGGTGTTCCTCTACAACTACAGCCGCTTCGACGCGAACGCGCTGATGGCCCAGATGGACCGGTGCGGGATCACCAGCTTCTGCGCCCCGCCCACGGTGTGGCGGATGCTCATCCAGGCCGACCTGACGGCGCTGAAGACGCCGCCGAAGAAGGTCGTCGGCGCGGGGGAGCCGCTCAACCCCGAGGTCATCGAGCAGGTCCGGAAGTCGTGGGGCGTCACCATCCGCGACGGCTTCGGCCAGACCGAAAGCAGCGTCCAGATCGCGAACACCCCCGGTCAGGACGTCGTGCCCGGCTCGATGGGCCGCCCGCTGCCCGGGTTCGTGGTGGCGCTGGTCGACCCGGTGTCCGGTGAGCGCGCTCAGGAGGGCGAGATCTGCCTCGACCTGCAGCACCGCCCGGTCGGCCTGATGACCGGGTACGCGGACGACGACGAGCGCACGTCGGCCGCGTTCGCGAACGGCTTCTACCACACCGGGGACGTCGGTTCGCTCGACGAGCGCGGCTACATCACCTACGTCGGGCGCACGGACGACGTGTTCAAGGCGTCGGACTACCGGATCTCGCCGTTCGAGCTGGAGAGCGTGCTGATCGAGCACGACGCGGTGGCGGAGGCGGCGGTCGTCCCGGCCCCCGACCCGATCCGGCTCGCGGTGCCCAAGGCGTACGTCGTCCTCGCGGCCGGCCACGAGCCGACCGCGGAGACGGCGAAGGCGATCCTCGCCTACTGCCGCGAGCACCTGGCGCCGTACAAGCGGATCCGGCGGCTCGAGTTCGCGGACCTGCCGAAGACGATCTCCGGCAAGATCCGCCGCGTCGAGCTGCGGGGGCGGGAGAACGACCCGAAGCGGGCCGAAGGCACCGAGTACCGCGAAGAGGACTTCCCGGAGCTCAAGGGCTGACCCGGGGCGGCCGTCAGGCGCGGGTGCCCTCGACCTGGCGGCCGTCCTCGGTGGAGCACGCCGTCACGGGGTCGTCGGCGCCGCTGCCGCACGTCCACTCGTCGAGGACGACCGGGCCCGGGCCGTCGGGCGAGTTCGCCTCGGCGGGCGTCAGCTTCGCGAAGTAGTCCTTCAGCAGCTTCGTCGCCACGGCGCAGTCCACCCGGCCGTGGGCCACGACCGCCGTCCTGGCGCCGCCCGAGCCGGTGACTTCGCCGCACGGCACGCCCGGTGCCGTCGACTCCGCGGCGGCCGCGGCGGCGGGCGGGGCTCCGGGGGACGGCGCCGCGGGCGCCGGGTCACCGCCGCCGCAACCGGCCAGAGCGGCGGTCGCGGCGACGAGCAGCAGGGGGTAGGCGAGTGTCTTCATGGGCCCTTCAGGAGCGGACGGAACGGGAGGACGTCACTCGGACGGGACGACGGCCGCGAAGACCGTCTGCTCGCCCTTGGTGCAGGTGGTGCCGCCTTGCGCGGCCGGCGGCCCGGAGGTGCACAGCCAGCCGTCGACGGTCTCGTTCACCGCGTCGTTCGAGCCGGCGCCCTGGCGCCCGGCGATCTTGCGGTGGAAGTCGCCGACCAGCTTCGTCGCCGCGACGCAGCTGACGCCCGCGGAGCCGCTGTCGAACACGTACAGCGTCAGCCCGCTGGCCGCGGTCACCGTGCCGCAGGACCCGGGCACCGAAGGCGGCGCCCCGGCCGGCTTCGACGCCGGTGCGGGCGCGGACGAGCCGCCGGTGGCGGGCGGCGGGGGAGGCGTGCCCGCCGACGTCGTCGCGGGCGCCGCGGAGGTGGTCGCGGGCGGTGCGGACGGGGGTGCCGGCGCGCCCTGCTCGGCGGCGCAGGCCGCCAGCGCGGGCACGGCGAGGCAGGCCGCGAGCAACGGCCGCCACGTCCTCGTGGTGGTCGGGTGGGGCACCGCGATCCTTCCTCGCCGGTCGGCCGGCCGGGTCGTGCTGGCCCCGCCGGGCGGGGGCCCGCGGAGCGGCTCGCCCACGGGTGTGCCGGAGATTACTCCAGGCGGGTGGCGGCCCGGTCCGGTGGCCGCCACAATACCGTCCACAATGGACGATTAACATTCCGTTCACGCTCCGAAACCTCAGGCTGTCATCAAGAATCGATCGGTCTAATTCCCGCCGTCCCGGTTAACATCCCGGTCCCGCGAGCCGAAGATCTTGGTGGAGGCCGAAGAGCTTCCCCCGTCCCCGACACCCGTCCCGAGCCCGTGAGAGCGATGAACGCCGACGCTGCGACCAGCCCCGAAGACACCACCACCGACGAACCGTGCCGTCCGCCGACCGTCCCGAGCAGCGTCGTCTGGTGCTGCGGCCGCCCGTACGTCCTCGAGGCGCGTCCCGGCCGCGCCCGCTGGATGGGCACCGACTACCGCGGCCGCCCCGAGGCCCTGAGCAGCGCCGAGCTGCAGCGACGCGGCTGGAGCCACCGCCGCCGCGCGTGCTGACCAGCGCTCTAAGCTGAGCTCTTGTGAGCACAGCCGCCCCCGAACCAGCCGCTCCGGCGAGCGCCGAGCCGTCCCTGCTGAGGCAGGCCTTCAACGTCCCCAACATGCTGTCGCTGCTGCGGCTGGCCGGCGTGCCGGTGTTCCTCTGGCTGCTGCTCGGCCCGAAGGAGGACGGCTGGGCGCTCGCCGTGCTGGTCTTCAGCGCGCTGACCGACTGGCTCGACGGCAAGCTGGCCCGCTGGCTCAACCAGATGTCCCGGCTGGGGCAGCTGCTCGACCCGGCGGCCGACCGCCTGTACATCCTCGCGACGCTGGTCGCGTTCCTGCTCCGCGAGATCATCCCCTGGTGGGTCGTGGTGCCGCTGCTGGTGCGCGAAGCCGTGCTCGGGGTGTGCGTCCTGACGCTGCGCCGCCGCGGCTTCGCCCCGCCGGAGGTGACCTACATCGGCAAGGGTGCGACCTTCGTGCTGATGTACGCCTTCCCGTTCCTGCTGCTCACCCAGGGTGGCTCGGACGTCGCGGCGGTCGCCCGGCCGATCGGCTACGCCTTCACGATCTGGGGCGGCGTCCTCTACCTCTGGTCGGGCGTCCTCTACGTCGTGCAGGCGCGCAACGCGCTGCGCGGCGCCGCCGGCGACTGAGCGCGACGCTTTCCCCGGGTCGTGGCGGGCGGCTGGGCCGTGTGGGTGTAAGACTTCGCCCAGCACGTTTTCGCCAGTGAGGGCATGAAAGGGGACCGGCGGTGTCCGCTCCTGAAGAGCTTCGCTACACCGAGGAACACGAGTGGGTCGCCACCCGCGAGGAGACGCTCGTGCGGGTGGGCATCACCGAGTACGCGCAGGACCAGCTCGGCGACGTCGTGTTCGTCGACCTGCCCGAGGTCGGCCGCCAGGTGAGCGCGGGCGACGTCTTCGGCGAGGTCGAGTCGACCAAGAGCGTCTCCGAGCTCTTCGCGCCGGTCGACGGCGAGGTCGTCGCGGTGAACGACGCGGTCGCGGACTCGCCCGAGCTGATCAACAGCGACCCCTACGGCGAGGGCTGGCTGATCGAGATCCGGCTCGACGACCCGGCGGGGCTCGAAGCCCTGCTCGAAGCCGAAGCGTACGACGCGCTGACCAAGGGCTGAAGCCCGTTCCCGCCCCGCCGGACCGGCACTGCGCCGGTTCGGGGAGCCGGGGCTGGGAGAATCGATCAGGCACGGTACGTTGGCAGCTACACGTTCTTGAGTACTGGCAACACAGCATGTGTGGAGGAGAGCTCAGGTGAGCACGAACGACGGGCCCGGCGGCGTTCCCCCGGAGCAGTCTCCGGAGCGGACCTCTGTCTTCCGGGCCGACTTCCTGGCCGAAGCCGAAGGCCACGAGCCCGCCCCGGCCCCCGAGGCACCCGTCCAGGGTGTCGACGCCCTGCCGCCGGGGTCGGCCCTGCTGGTCGTGAAGCGCGGGCCGAACGCGGGGTCGCGGTTCCTGCTCGACCGCGACACCACCAGCGCCGGACGGCACCCGGACAGCGACATCTTCCTGGACGACGTCACGGTTTCCCGGCGGCACGCCGAGTTCCGGCGTGAGGGCGGCGAGTTCGTCGTCATCGACGTCGGCAGCCTCAACGGCACCTACGTCAACCGCGAGCCGGTCGACCAGGCCGTCCTCGCCGGGGGCGACGAGGTCCAGATCGGGAAGTTCCGCCTGGTCTTCCTGACCGGCCCGGGGCACGGGGGCCAGGGGGCGCAGTGACGGCGGCCGGGCGGCCACAGAACCAGGGATTGAGCATCGGGGCCGTACTGGCGCAGCTGCGCGGGGACTTCCCCGATGTCACCATCTCCAAGATCCGGTTCCTCGAAGCGGAAGGCCTGGTCCAGCCGGGCCGGACGCCGTCGGGGTACCGGCAGTTCGCTACGGCGGACGTGGAGCGTCTCAGGTTCGTCCTGGCCGCCCAGCGGGACCACTACCTCCCGTTGAAGGTCATCAAGGAGCAGCTGGACGCGGCGGACTCGGGTGCCGGGCCCGTCGCGGACCTGCCCCGGCCGCCGCGCCGGCTGGTGCCGATCGACGCACCGGCGGAGAACGTCGGCCTGCCCGTGGCGGAGGACTTCACCACGGGCAAGGAGCTGCGCCTGACCCAGGAGGAGCTCCTGGAGCAGGCGGGCATCGACGCCGCCGCGCTGGCCGAGCTGCAGCAGTACGGCCTGGTCCGGCCCGGCCCGGCGGGGTTCTTCGACCCCGACGCGGTGCTGGTCGCGCGGACGGTGCGGGCGATGACCGAATTCGGTATCGAGCCGAGACACCTGCGTGCCTTCCGCGCCGCGGCCGACCGCGAGGTCGGGTTGCTGGAGCAGATCGTGACACCGGTGTATCGGCACCGTGACCCGGAGGCCAAATCGAGGGCCGACGAGGTGGTCAGGGAGCTCGCGGCACTGTCCGTGACCCTGCACACGCTTCTCGTCAAGGCCGGAATCCGTGGCGTCTCGGGGTGTTGATCCGCAACGGGGCAGTGAGATCCTCTTTGCGGTCCCATGTCAATGACTGAATGTTCGGCACCGCATGCCGTACCGTGAGGGCAAGGGTTTGCGGCAGGCGAACCGAGAGAGCCGGACAGCGAGCACAGCGCACGGATGACGGGTAGCGTCGACAGTGGCGGCGCGAAGCCGTTTCAGCGCTGAAGCCCGTGTGCACGAGAGGGAGGCGAAGCCCGATGAGCGAAATGCGCGTCGTCGGTGTGCGGGTCGAGCTGCCCGCGAATCAGCCGATCTTGTTGCTGCGGGAGACCGAGGGTGAACGGTACCTGCCGATCTGGATCGGCTCGGTCGAAGCCACCGCCATCGCCTTGGAGCAGCAGGGGGTCCGCCCCGCCCGTCCGCTCACGCATGACCTGCTGAAAGAGGTCATCGGGGCGCTGGGCCGGGAGCTCGAGCAGGTCGTCATCACCGACCTGAAGGAGGGCACGTTCTTCGCGGAGCTCGTCTTCGACGGTGACATCAGGGTGTCCGCCCGGCCGAGCGACTCGGTCGCGCTGGCCCTGCGGATCGGCGTCCCCATCCACGCCGTGGACGCGGTGCTGGAAGAGGCCGGCCTGATCATCCCGGACGAGCAGGAGGACGAGGTCGAGAAGTTCCGCGAGTTCCTCGACTCGGTCTCCCCGGAGGACTTCCGCGGAGCGGATACCTGAGAACTTGCCTTGACGCGGACGTCAACGTCTAGCGTCGAAGCATGCGGATCGGAGAACTGGCCAGGCGCACGGGTGTCACCACCCGTGCGCTTCGCTTTTACGAGGACCAAGGCCTCCTCGCGGCCCGGCGCTCGGCGAACGGCTACCGCGAGTACGACGAGGACGACCTCCAGCTGGTCAAGGAAATCCTGACCCTCCAGACGGTCGGCCTGACCCTCGAGGAGACCCGGCCCTTCGTCGACTGCCTGCGCAGCGGCCACGAGACCGGCGACGCGTGCGCGAGCTCGATCGAGGTCTACCGCCGCAAGCTCGAAGAAGCGGACGCCCTCCTCGCCAGGCTCGGCGGCATCCGCGCCGAGCTGGCCGCGAAGCTCGCCGGCGCCCTCGCCCGGCAGGCGCCCGATCCGTGTGTCGTCCCCGGAGCACCCCGCCCGTGAAGGAGCCCGCCATGCCCGAAAACACCGCCGTCACCGAAGTCACCGACGCGACGTTCGCCGAGGTCCTCGGCAGCGACGTCCCCGTGCTGGTCGAGTTCTGGGCCACCTGGTGCGGCCCGTGCCGGATGGTCGGCCCGGTGCTGGCGCAGCTGGCCGCCGAGCGGGCCGGGGAGCTCGCCGTCCGCAAGATCAACGCCGACGAGAACCCGGAGACCACCCGCTCCTACCAGGTCATGTCGCTGCCCACGATGATCCTCTTCGCGGGCGGCGAGCCGGTCGAGACGATCGTCGGCGCGTTCCCGAAGGCCCGCATCGAAGAACGCCTCGACCGGGCCCTCAAGGCGCCGTCGCTTTGACGAAGGCGTCCGCGACTTCGCGGCCGTACTGCTCCAGGTCCAGCGACGGGTCGGCCGCGTAGGCGGCGGCCACCCCGTCGATCGCCTGGGCGATCGACATCGCCATCACCTCGGGCGTGAACGCGCCGAACGCGCCCTCGGCCTGGCCCTGCTTGAGCTGGCGGGCCAGGCCGTGCACGCGCATGTCGTCGACCAGCACCTTCGTCATCGACCAGCCGTCGGCGTCGTCGGCGTTGGCCGCCAGCTCCGTCAGCACCCGGACGCACTCCGGGTACGCCCGCAGGAACGCGATCGACGTCTCGATGTGCGCCCGCAGGTAGCCGGGACGGTCCGCCGGGTCCAGCCCGCCGCCGGTGCGGGACGCCAGGAACTCGTTCTTCGTCTCGACGACCGCGCTCAGCACGGCCTGCATCAAGCCGGCCTTGTTGGTGAAGTGGTACGAGATGAGCCGGGTGCTGCTGAGCCCGGCGCGCTCCTTGATCTTGGCGAACGTGGTCTTCCGGTAGCCGAGGTCGTTGATGACCCCGATCGTCGCGCCGACGATCTGCGCGCGGCGGGCGGCCTCGGTGACGCTGAGCCCCAGTTCGGCCATGAGGTCCGTGTTTACTTGCATGAGTAAGAATTTACTCGGCTGAGTAAAACCACGCAAGAAGTTTGAACCGCGCCGTAGGGGGTACGGCGAATGGCTCAAAGGCTCATCCGACCGTTGAGGCTTGCCGCGCGTCGCGTTGACCGGTCCTGTCCGGGCGCTTACCGTCGAAGGAGGTAAATCGCCACGGTGTGATTCACGGTCTGGGGCCGGACCGTGGCGGTTGATCTCCGGTGGGTCCCGCTCCTGGGACCACCCGGCTGTCATTCGCCGGCCGTCCGGTCGGGCGAGGGGAGGCTTGCGTGGTCGAGGCTGGTTCCGAGAAGCAGCCTGTTGAGGTCGCGAGTGGCGAGCAGGGTGAGCTGTTCCCCGACAACTCGCTGCCCGACGAGCTGGTGGGCTACCGCGGCCCGGCCGCGTGCCAGATCGCCGGGATCACCTACCGCCAGCTCGACTACTGGGCCCGGACGAAGCTGGTCGCACCCAGCATCCGCACCGCACACGGCTCCGGCTCGCAGCGGCTGTACTCGTTCAAGGACATCCTGGTGCTCAAAGTCGTCAAACGGCTGCTCGACACCGGGGTCTCCCTCCAGAACATCCGCGTCGCCGTCGACCACCTGCGCCTGCGCGGCGTCCGCGACCTCGCCAAGGTGACCCTGTTCTCCGACGGCACCACCGTCTACGAATGTACCTCGCCGGAAGAGATCGTCGACCTCCTCCAAGGCGGCCAAGGCGTCTTCGGCATCGCGGTCAGCGGCGCCATGCAGGAAATCAGCGGCACCATCCACGAATTCCCGGCCGAACGCGCCGACGGCGGCATCGTCGAAGCGCACGAACCGGACGAGCTCACCCAGCGCCGCAACGCCCGCCGGACCGGGTGATCACCGCTCCGGCGGACGGAGTAAGGTTCCCCCTGCGGTCGACGAAACCGCGCGGGAGAGACCGAGCCTCATATTGAGCTCGGCGCCGAAGGAGCAAGTCCTCCCCGGAACCTCTCAGGCACCCTGGACCGCGCGGACGAGACGCCTCTGGAAAGCGGGTCGTCAGAACACCACCTGACGACCCCGCCGACGGTGCAAGCCCGGCTCAACCACGCGGGCGAAACTCTCAGGCGCCCCTCGGGGTACGGACAGAGTGGGGAGGGTGTTCCTCCGGGTTTGGGTGAGCTGTGCTCGCGGAAGGCGCTCGCCCGAACCCTCCGGAGTGTCTTGTGGGGGTGCAACCCCCACACCCCGCCCGGCGGGCTCCGCCCCCGGACCCCCGTCGTGGTCGCCGTCGCTCTGACGCCCCCCGTCGCTCTGAGCCCGGTGGCTCGGCCGCGGCACCCGCGCCGGCCACATTCGCTTTGAGCCCGGGATGCTCGGGCCCCGGATCGGCGCCGTGGTGACCTTCCGTTCTAGAGTCGGGTCAGGAGACACCGCCGTTCGGAGGAGGCCGTCGTGCACCCAACGCTTGCCTCGCTCGAGCAGGGACTTCCCTTCGCCGACCGGCACATCGGGCCCGGACCGGACGAACTCCGCCGGATCCTCGACGTCATCGGCGTCGCATCTCTCGACGAGCTCTCCGAACGTGCCGTCCCCGAGTCGCTCCGCCGGTCCGCGCAGCCCCTCGAACTCCCTCCCGCCGCCACCGAGGCCCAGGCGCTCGCCGAACTGCGGGAACTCGCCGCCCGCAACCGGCCGATGGCGCAGATGATCGGTCTCGGCTACCACGACACCGTCACCCCGCCCGTCATCCGGCGCAACGTGCTCGAGAACCCCGCCTGGTACACCGCCTACACGCCCTACCAGCCCGAGATCTCCCAAGGCCGGCTCGAAGCGCTGCTCAACTTCCAGACCATGATCGCCGACCTCACCGGGCTGCCCGTCGCCAACGCCTCGCTCCTCGACGAGGCCACCGCGGCCGCCGAGGCGATGACCCTGGTGCGCCGCGCCGGGAAGACCGCGTCGAACCGGTTCGTCGCCGACCAGGACACCCTGCCGCAGACCCTCGCCGTCCTCCGGACCCGCGCCGAGCCCCTCGGCATCGAACTCGTCGTCGAAGACCTCTCCCAGGGCCTCACCGGACTCGGGCTCGGCGGCGACTTCTTCGGCGTCCTGCTGCCCTACCCGGGCGCGTCCGGCGCCGTCCGCGAACTCGACCTGACCATCTCCGAGGCCAAGAAGCACGGCGCGGCGGTGATCGTCGCCGCCGACCCCCTGGCCCTCACCCTGCTGCGGCCGCCGGGCGAGCTCGGCGCCGACGTCGCCGTCGGATCGACCCAGCGCTTCGGCGTCCCGCTCGGCTTCGGCGGTCCCCACGCGGCCTACCTCGCCGTGCGGAAGGGCCTCGAACGGCAGCTGCCGGGACGGCTGGTCGGCGTCTCGAAGGACGCCGACGGCGCGCCCGCGTACCGCCTCGCCCTCCAGACGCGCGAACAGCACATCCGCCGCGAGAAGGCCACGTCGAACATCTGCACCGCGCAGGTCCTGCCGGCCGTGATGTCGTCGATGTACGCGGTGTACCACGGGCCCGAAGGGCTGCGCGGCATCGCGCTGCGCGCCCACCGCATGGCCACCGTGCTCGCGGCCGGCCTCGCCGAAGGCGGCGTCGACGTCGTGCACGGCGAGTTCTTCGACACCATCACCGTGGCGACGCCCGGGCGGGCGGACGCGGTTGTCGCGGCGGCTCGCGACCTCGGCGTGAACCTGCGGCTCGTCGACGGCGGCCACGTCGGCGTCGCCTGCGACGAAACCACCACCCGCGAGCGGCTATCCCTGGTGTGGAAGGCCTTCGGCGTCTCGGTGTCCGATGTGGACGGCCTCGACGCGGACACCGCGGACGCGCTCCCGGCCCCGCTGCGCCGGACGAGCGGGTTCCTCGCCCACCCGGTGTTCCACGCGCACCGGTCGGAGACCGCGATGCTGCGTTACCTGCGTGCGCTGTCGGACAAGGACGTCGCGCTCGACCGCAGCATGATCCCGCTCGGCTCGTGCACCATGAAGCTCAACGCGACCGCCGAGATGGAGCCGGTCACCTGGCCGGAGTTCGCCGGGCTGCACCCGTTCGCGCCGGCCGGGGACGCCGCCGGGCTCCTCGAGGTCGTCGCGGACCTGAGTGCCTGGCTCGCGCGGATCACCGGCTACGACACGGTTTCCCTGCAGCCCAACGCCGGCAGCCAGGGCGAGTTCGCGGGCCTGCTGGCCATCCGCGCCTACCACCGGTCGCGCGGCGAGGGCGAGCGCGACGTCTGCCTCATCCCGGCCAGCGCGCACGGCACGAACGCGGCGAGCGCCGTCATGGCGGGCATGCGGGTGGTCGTCGTCCGCTGCGACGAGCGGGGCAACATCGACCTCGCGCACCTGAAGTCCATTGTGGACGGCCAGCGCGCCGATCTGGCCGCGATCATGCTCACCTACCCGTCGACGCACGGGGTCTACGAGGACACGGTCGGCGAGGTGTGCGCGGCCGTGCACGACGCGGGTGGCCAGGTGTACGTCGACGGCGCCAACCTCAACGCGCTCATCGGCGTGGCGCAGTACGGCCGGTTCGGCGCCGACGTCTCGCACCTCAACCTGCACAAGACGTTCTGCATCCCGCACGGTGGTGGCGGCCCGGGCGTCGGCCCGATCGGGGTGCGCGCGCACCTGGCGCCGTTCCTGCCGAACCACCCGCTGCAGCCGGCCGCCGGCCCGGCCACCGGGGTCGGCCCGATCAGCGCGGCGCCCTGGGGCAGCGCGTCGATCCTGCCGATCTCGTGGGCCTACGTCCGGATGATGGGCGCCGAAGGCCTGCGCCGGGCGACCCTCGTCGCCGTGGCCAACGCCAACTACGTCGCCCGCCGCCTCGGCGAGCACTACCCGGTGCTGTACGCCGGCCACGAAGGACTCGTCGCGCACGAATGCGTGCTCGATCTGCGGCCGCTGACGAAGGCCACCGGAGTCACGGTCGACGACGTCGCGAAACGGCTGGCGGACTACGGGCTGCACGCGCCGACGATGTCGTTCCCGGTCGCGGGCACCCTCATGGTGGAGCCGACGGAGAGCGAAGACCTCGCCGAGCTCGACCGCTTCTGCGCCGCGATGATCGCGATCCGCGGCGAAATCGACCGCGTCGCGGCGGGGGAGTGGCCCCTCGAGGACTCCCCGCTGCGGCAGGCCCCGCACACGGCGCGCTGCGTCGCGGGCGAGTGGAACCGCCCCTACAGCCGCGAAACGGCGGTGTTCCCGGCCGGAACCACGGCACCGAAGATCTGGCCCCCGGTCCGCCGCATCGACGGCGCGGCGGGCGACCGGAACCTGGTCTGCTCCTGCCCGCCCCCGGAGGCGTTCGCCTAGTCAGCCAGCCGGGGCTCGGCTGCCTTGAGTTCGCGCACGAGTTCGAGGGCGCGGTGCAGGCACCGCGCCGTGGGATACGAACCGGGCGATCCGGGCGTTCAGCGTGGTGTTCGACCCGGCACTCACCATCGACTGGGCGATGCCCGCCGCGCGAGTTCGCGTTGCCCGAGTCCTCGTCGTCCATCCGGATCACGACGGCTTCGGTGCCGGCGGGGCAGGATCTGCTCGCCGGGACCACGCCGACGTCGGTCGTGGCCGCCTGTTCCTCCCCCTGGGCGGTGTGACCGGTCAAGGAGACCAACCCGGCGGGGACGGCGGCCATACGCACTTCTGCGTACGCGGGCGCACGGCACCCGCACAGGAACGGGAGGTAGGTTGACGCCATGGCGAGTGCGCACGGTCCTGATCGGACGTCCGTGGTCGTGACCGGCGGTAGCGGCTTCATCGGCCGGGCCGCCGTGCGCGCCTTCCGCGACCGGGGCGTCCCGGTCACCGTCGTCGACCGGGTCCCGTTCCCGGAGGAGCTCGACGGCGTCCGCGTGGTGACCGGCGACCTCCGTGACGCGGCCGTCCGCGAAGAGGCCGTGACCCCGGAGACGGCCGGGATCGTGCACCTCGCCGCGCTGACGTCGGTGCTGAAGTCGGTCGAGCTGCCCGAGGACACCTTCGCCGACAACGTCCTCGTCACCCAGGAACTGCTCGAGCTCGCCCGCCGCCACGAGGTGCCGAAGTTCCTGCTCGCCTCGACCAACGCGGTGATCGGCAACGTGGGGACCGCGACCATCACGCCGGACCTGCCGCTGCGCCCGCTGACGCCGTACGGCGCGACCAAGGCGGCGTGCGAAATGCTGCTGTCGGGCTACGCCGGCGCGTACGGCATGACGACGTGTGCCTTGCGGTTCACCAACGTCTACGGCCCGGGAATGTCCCACAAGGACAGTTTCGTGCCCCGGATGATGCGGGCCGCCCTGGCCGGCACCGGGATCCGGGTGTACGGCGACGGCCGCCAGCGCCGCGACCTCGTGCACGTCGACGACGTCGTCCGCGCGATCCTGCTGGCCTTCGGCAGCGGCCACTCCGGCCGCGCGATCGTCGGCGCCGGGCGCTCGGTGTCGGTGCTGGAGATGGTCGAGGCCGTGCGCGAGGTGACCGGCGCCGAGCTGCCGGTCGAGCACGTCGAGGCCCCGGCCGGGGAGATGCCCGCCGTCGTCGTCGACGTCTCGGCCAGCGCGGAGACGATCGGTTACCGGCCTTCGGTTTCGCTGACCGACGGGCTGGCCACGGCGTGGAAGTACTTCTCCGGCCTCGCAACGCCGTGAAGACCTTTTTCACGCGCCACTGGCTGCTGCTCCTGCTCCTCGTCCCGGCGATCGTCCTGCGGGTCCTGACCTGGCTGGCCTACCGGCCCGCCCTGTTGTTCATCGATTCCTTCCGCTACCTCGACAACCTGCACGCCCTGCGCGCCGACCAGCTCGACCCGATCGGCTACGACCTGGTGCTGCGCCCGCTGCTCGCCGTCGGCGGGCTCGCCTGGGTCGCGGCCGTGCAGCACGTCGGCGGGATCCTCATCGCGATCGGCGTCTACGGCCTGGTCCTGCGCCTCGGCGGCCGCCCGTGGGCCGCCGCGCTCGCCGCCGCGCCGGTGCTGCTCGACGCCTACCAGCTGCAGATCGAGCAGAACATCATGTCCGAAGTGACCTTCGAGGCCGTGCTCCTCGGGCTGCTGTGGCTGCTGCTCGGCCGCGGCGCCCCGGGCTGGAAACGCGCCGGCGCCGCGGGGTTGCTGCTCGGCTTCGGCGTGCTGACGCGGCTGATCGGGATCTCGCTGGCCCTGCCGCTGCTGGTCTTCCTGGTCGCCGCCGGGGGAGCGTGGCGGCAGCGGGCGGGCTGGCGCCGCGCCGGGATCGGCCTCCTGGGCCTTCTCGTCGTGCTCGTGCCCTACTCCGCGCGGGTGCACTCGGAGACCGGGAAGTGGGGCCTCACCGGGCCGTCGGGGAACATGCTCTACGGCCGCACCGCCGCCGTCGCCGACTGCGCGAACCTCCACCTCGACCCGGCGCTGCAGGTGTTCTGCCCGGCCGAACCCCGCGAGACGCGGCTGGTCGACAACTACACGCACGCCGACCTCGACCCGAACTGGCCCGGGCCGCTCCCGCCGGGCGCGGACAAGAAGGCATTGGCCCACGAGTTCGCGATCGAGGTGCTCAAGGCCCAGCCCGGCGACGTCGCCGAAGCGGTCCTGAACGACTTCGCCAAGAGCTTCGCCTGGACCCGCGAGCAGGACCCGACCGACGTCCCCCTGGACCGCTGGCAGTTCCAGCTCACCTACCCGCAGTGGGCCGACCAGTCGCTGATCGACCTGGTCACGCTGCAGAACGACGGCGTCGTCGCGCACGTCGCCCAGCCGCCGGCGAAGATCCTGCGCGACTACCAGCTCGGCGGCGGCTACGTCTCCGGCGGGGTGCTCGGCCTCGGCGCGCTGCTGGGCCTGCTGACGGTGTTCCGCCGCAAGAAACCCCTGGACCGGGCGCGCGCGGGGGCGCTGCTGGCGGCGTCCAGCGGCCTGGTACTGCTCTTCGCCTCGGCCGTCTTCCAGTTCTCCTGGCGCTACCAGATCCCGGCGCTGGTACTGCTGCCGGTCGCCGGCGCGCTTGGCTTCACGACGCTGACATCGGCGAGCCGGAAACGGCTCGCCGCCTTCCCCGACGACGTCGACCAAGGCGCGCTCGACGACTTCCGCGGCCGGCACCCCGCCCTGAAGCTGGCGCCGCTGACCGTCGTCATCGCCGCCTACAACGAAGCCGGCGGGATCGGCGAGGTGCTGGAGAAGATGCCGGACGAGTGCCTCGGCCTGCCGGTGGACGTGCTCGTCGTGGTCGACGGCGGGACCGACGACACCGCCGCGATCGCCGGAGAACACGGCGCCTACGTCTGCGTCGCCCCGCGCAACCGCGGGCAGGGCGCCGCGCTGCGGCTCGGCTACCACCTCGCGGCGGAAGCCGGCGCCGAGTACGTCGTCACGACCGACGCCGACGGCCAGTACGACAACAGCGAGCTGGAAGCCCTCGTCGGCCCGGTCGTCGACGGCACCGCCGACTTCGTCACCGGCTCGCGCCGGCTGGGGCACGAGGAGGCCGACAGCCGCGTCCGGTGGCTCGGGGTCCGGGTGTTCGCCGCGCTGGCGTCGGTGCTGACCGGGCGGCGGATCACCGACACGTCGTTCGGCTTCCGCGCCATGCGTGCCGAGCTGGCGTGCTCCGTGCCGCTCAACGAGCCGCAGTACCAGTCGTCGGAGCTGCTGCTCGGCGTGACGGCGCGCGGCGCGCGGGTGCGGGAGCTGCCGATGAGCATGCGGCTGCGCAAGGCGGGCAAGAGCAAGAAGGGCGGCAGCCTCGTCTACGGCGCCAACTACGCCCGGGTCATGACCGGGACGTGGTGGCGGGGGTACGTGCTGCGCCGCGGCCGAACACGAGCCGGTCGAGCAGGGTGAACTTGACGACGAAGACGAGCGCGTAGCTCGCGACGTACGCGCCGTCGACGAACACGACCCACCAGAAGTGCGGCAGCTCCAGGGGTGCCAGCAGGGAGCCCGCCAGCGTCGTCAGGCCGATCGACGCGAGCCCGCCGAGCCCGATCACCGCGAGGTAGGGGAGCAGTTCGCGCCGCACGCGCGGCCGCCCGGTGCGGCCCCACACCCAGCGCCGCGTGACCAGGAAGTTCAGCACCGCGCCGGCCGCCCAGGCCAGCGTGCTCGCCAAAGCCGCGGCGCCCCCGGTCGCGAGGACGGCGAGCAGGACGACCTGGCTGAGAACCGTGGCGGCGACCGACGTCGTCGCGGCGCGGGCCAGCCGGGCCCAGCCGCGGCGGCGGGTCTCGTCCGCCGTGCGGGGCCGCACGCCGTTGGTTACGGTCGTCATGCCCCCATCCTCCCCGCGGGCCCGCCGCGCCGCCGTCCGGCCCCCTCATGCATAGGAGATTCACAGCCTATTGCCAGGTCTTCATCAGCACGTGATCGATAACGTCGGGTTCTCGCAAGCTTCTGCTCCGGCACGGGGCCGGCATGCTTGTGGCGTAAACGAGCAGGAAAGGCGGCACAATGCGGGTGCTGGTTCTCGGCGGTGACGGATATCTGGGCTGGCCGACCGCGCTGCACTTATCGGACAAAGGCCACGAGGTGGCCGTTCTCGACAATTTCGCGCGCCGCGGGTACGACGTCGAACTGGGCGTCGAAAGCCTGGTTCCGATCGAATCCCTCGCCGACCGGATCGCCGCCTGGCAGGAGGTGTCCGGGCAGGAGATCACCAGCTACGAGGGTGATCTGCTGGACGCGGAGTTCCTGTTCGACGCGGTCCGGGACTTCCGGCCCGACGCCGTCGTCCACTACGCCGAACAGCGGTCGGCGCCGTACTCCATGATCGACCGCGAGCACGCGGTGTACACCCAGCACAACAATGTGGTCGGGACGCTGAACCTGCTGTACGCGATCGCCGAGATCGACCCGGCGATCCACCTGGTCAAACTGGGCACGATGGGCGAATACGGCACGCCCAACATCGACATCGAAGAAGGCTGGCTGGAGCTCGAGCACAACGGGCGCTCCGACCGCGTGCTGTTCCCGAAGCGGCCCGGTTCCTTCTACCACCTGACCAAGGTCCACGATTCGCACAACATCGAATTCACCTGCCGCGCGTGGGGGCTGCGGGCGACGGACCTCAACCAGGGCGTGGTGTACGGCCAGCAGACGCCGCAGACGGCGCTGGACCCCCGGCTGGCCACCCGGTTCGACTACGACGCGGTGTTCGGCACGGTGCTGAACCGGTTCGTCATCCAGGCCGTGCTGGGCCAGCCGCTGACCGTCTACGGCAAGGGCGCGCAGACCCGCGGCCTGATCGACATCCGCGACACCGTGGAGTGCATCCGCCTCGCCGTCGAGCACCCGGCCGAGCCGGGCGAGTTCCGCGTCTTCAACCAGATGACCGAGAGCCTCTCGGTGGCCGGCATCGCCGACCTCGTCGCCGACCGGTTCCCCGGCCCGGTGCAGATCGAGCAGCTGGAGAACCCGCGCACGGAAGCGCCGGAGCACTACTACAACGTGAAGCACACCGGGCTGGTCGAGCTGGGGCTGGAGCCGCACCTGCTTTCGGACACCCTGATCGAGTCGATGTTCGACATCGTCGGCGCCAACAAGCACCGGGTGAACCCGGAGAAGCTGCGCCCGACCGTGCGCTGGCGGGGCGCGCTCAAGGGCTAGCGGCGCGGGTGGCGTGCGGGCTCCCCTGCCCGGGGGCCCGCACGCTTTCCGGTCAGCCGGGCAGCTTGTCGAGGAAGCCGTGCACCCGCGCGATCCGGCCGTCTTCGAACTCGACGACGTCGAACCCGATGGCGACCGGCTCGGCACCCGGCGTCCCGAGGTACCACTGGAACCGAGCGAGGTCGTGGTGCGCGTCGGGGTCCGCGGGCAGGCTGAAGGTGAGCCCGGCGAACTGCTGCTGCGCCCCGGCGACGAACTGGTCGATCCCGTCGTGGCCGGTGACGGCGCCGAGCGGGTCGGTGTAGCCGGCGTTCTCGGTGAAGACGTCGGCGATCAGCGCCCGCCGCTTGCCGGCGTCGGTCTCGTTCCACACGGCGATGTACTGCTCGACGACGGTGCGGACGTCGGTCATGGGGTGCTCCTTCGGTTGGGGGACAACGGGTTCCGTCGTCCTGGGCTGAGCACCACTCTGGCGGCGCGGCGGCGGCCCGTCGATTACGCGGGAGGTAATGCCCCGGCATTACCTCCGAAGTAATGGCAGGGCGTTCGTGATCGCCGTAGCGTCGCCCGGGTGACGACTACGGTGCAGGCGGCCGCGCGGCAGCGGCCCGTCGGTGAGCTGCTGCGGGAATGGCGGGACCGGCGCCGGATCAGCCAGCTCGACCTGGCGATCTCGGCGGACATCTCCACCCGCCACCTGAGCTTCGTGGAAACCGGCCGGTCCCGGCCGAGCCGGGACATGGTGCTGCGCCTCGGCGAGCACCTCGACGTGCCGCTGCGGGAACGCAACCGGCTGCTGCTCGCCGCCGGCTACGCGCCCGCCTACACCGAGAACGCCTTGGGGGACCCGGAGATGACCGCCGTCCGCCAGGCCGTCCGGCAGCTGCTCGCGAGCCACGAGCCCTACCCGGCCGCCGTCGTCGACCGGAACTGGAACCTCGTCGACGCCAACGCCGCCACCGGCCTCTTCGTCGCCGGGATCGCGCCCGAGCTGACCACCAACGTGCTGCGCGCGACCCTGCACCCGGACGGCATGGCGCCGCACATCCGGAACCTGGGGGAGTGGCGTGCCCACCTGCTCGGCCGGCTGCGGCGCCAGGTGACCCAGAGCGCCGACGCCGGGCTCGCCGACCTCCTCGCCGAGCTGCGCGCGTACCCGTGCGACCAGCCGGTGCCCGAGGTGGAGATCCCTGGACCGGGTGAGATCTTCGTGCCGCTGCGGTTCCACCACGAGGGCACCGACCTGACGTTCTTCAGCACGGTGGCCACCTTCGGCACCCCGCTGGACGTGACGGTGGCGGAACTGGCGATCGAGTCGTTCTTCCCGGCCGACCCGGCAACGGCCGCGTATCTGCGCGAGCGGGCCGCGTGAGTGGGATGATGGGGTTCCGCGCAGCATCCGAAGTGAGGATCACCGGTAGATGGCCGTCCCGCCTTCGCTCGCCCTGTCCGACGGAGTCCGCGTCCCCCAGCTGCTGTTCGGTGTCGCGGGCCTGACCGCGGCCGAAACCGGCCGGGCCCTCCGCATCGCCCTCGACACCGGCTACCGCGGCTTCGACACCTCGCCCGGCACCGAGACGGCGGTGGGCGCGGCGCTCGCCGCGGCCGACGTGCCCCGCGAGGAACTGTTCGTCAGCGTGCACGTGCCCGCGCAGGGCTACGACACGGCCCGCCGCGCCGCCGACCAGGCACTGGCCGCGCTCCAGGTCGAGCGGGCCGACCTGTGCCTGCTGGACGGCACGAAGGGCGCGTTCACCGACACCTGGCGCGCCCTGAGCCGGCTGCGCGCCGACGGCCGCGCCCGCGCCGTCGGCGTCGCCGGGTTCGGCGTCTCCGAGCTGCGCCGGCTGATCGACGCGACCGGCTCGGTCCCCGCGGTCAACCTGGTCGAGCTGCACCCGTGGCTGCAGCAGGTGCCGCTGCGCGAGTTCCACACCGGGCACGGCATCGTGACGGCGGCGTCGAGCCCGGCCGCGAACGCCGGGCTGCTGGCCGACGAGACGGTCACCGCGCTCGCCGCGAAGTACGGCAAGACCCCGGCCCAGATCGTGCTCCGGTGGCACCTGCAGGCCGGCACGGTCGCGGTGGCGGCGTCGGCCACGACCACGCGGATCCGCGAGAACTTCGGGATCTTCGACTTCGAGCTGGCCGACGACGACCTCGCCGTCGTCGAGGAGCTCGACAACGGGACGCGCGTCTAGGCCGACTTGATGCCCGCGGCGGCGAAGTCGGCCTGCTGGGCGGGCTGCTCGAGGTACTCGCGGAAGGTCTGGGAGGCGCGCAGCACGGTGTCGTCGATGCCCTGGCCGGCGAGCCCGATGAACGGGTAGTCCGCCGAGCGGGCGTTCGCCACCGACTGGGCGGGCGAGCCGATCATCTCGGGCTTCTTCGTGGTGAGCTCACTCACCCAGTACGACGATTCGGGCAGCCAGGCCGCCGGGAGCCCGCCGATCGAGTCCAGGTTGGCCCGGCCGACGAGCGCGTCGAGGACCTGCGCCGAGGGCTTGGCCTCGATCATGACGTGCACGCACTGGCCGTGGACGACGGTGGCGGCCTGGTTCCACCGGTCGGCCGCCGCGGCGAGGGGTTTCTGCACGCTCGGGGTGACGACGATCCGCATGTGCGAGGTGCCCCCGGAGCAGCTGGCGGCCTGCGCCTCGGCGCGGCTGTTGAGCTCGCTGTCGGCCCAGTTCCAGCCGATCACCCCGAGCCCGATGAGGGCGGCGAGCACGAGGCAGGCGATCGGCCACCCGGCGATCCGGCGCCGCGGGGCCTTCTTGCCGACGATCCGGTGGGAGCCGGTGGCATCGCCCTTGCCCAGGGTGCGGTGGGAGCCGGTGGTTTCCCCGGTGCCGGTGGCGGCGCGGTTCGGACCGGTGCTGTCGCCCCGGCCGGGCATCCGGCGACGGCCGGTTTCGTTCTCGCCGGTGCGGCCTCGGCGCGTGGTTTCGCCACCGGTTTCACCGCGGCGGCGGCCACGGCGGGAGGCGGTGGTTTCGCTGTCGCCCTGACCTGCTGCCTGGTCGCTGCGGGCGGTGATGGGGTAGTCGCCGGAGGTCTCGTCGTGCCGGGTGATGACCTCGGTCCGCTCGACGGCGGGTTCGGTTCGGCGGAGCGCGGTGTAGAAGCCGGACTTCGCGCTGTCGCCGGTGGAGGCGCCGGACGCGGTGGCGGCCTCGCTGCGTCCGGCGGACCGGGCCGCGGGGGCCTCGGTGCGGGCTGCGACCGGGTAGGAGCCGGAGGATTCGCCCCGACGGGCGGCAGGCTGGGCGCCGGAAGCCTCACCGCGACTCGCGACGGGGTAGGAGCCGGAGGATTCGCCCCGGCGGGCGGCAGGCTGGGCGCCGGAAGCCTCACCGCGACTCGCGACGGGGTAGGAGCCGGAAGATTCACCCCGGCGGGCGGCGGGGCGGGCCGCGGGGGCCTCACTGCGGCTCGCGACGGGGTAGGAGCCGGAAGCTTCACCGCGGCGGGCCGCGAGGGAGGAACCGGAGGTCTCGCCCGGGCGAGCGGCAGGGGAGAAGGGCTCCTCGCCGACCGGGTAGGCGCCACTGGCCTCACCCCGCCCGGCGACCGGGTACGAACCTGAGGCCTCGCCGCGGCCGCGGACCCGCGAGGCCGCACCACGCCCGGCGATCCCGAAAGCATCGGAGATGGAGCTGCGCTTCGGCTTCCGGGAAGTGCCCGAGGCATCGCCGCGTCCGGCGGCGGGGTAGGAGCCGGAGGTCGAGCCGCGTCCGGCGGCGGGGTAGGAGCCGGAGGTCTCGCCGCGCCGGGCGGCGGGGTAGGAGCCGGAGGTCTCGCCGCGTCCCGCGGCAGGGTAGGAGCCGGAGGCTTCGCCGCGTCCCGCAGCCGGGTAGGAGCCGGAGGTCTCGCCGCGTCCGGCGGCGGGGTAGGAGCCGGAGGTCTCGCCGCGTCCCGCGGCAGGGTAGGAGCCGGAGGCTTCACCGCGTCCCGCGGCGGGATACGAGCCGGCGGCCGGGTACGAGCCCGAGGCGGCACCACGCCCCGCGACCGGGTACGACCCGGTGGTCCGAGGCGAACCCGGACGACCCGGAGCGGCCGGCCTGCCCTCGGCGGGGACGCGCGGCGTGCGGTCCAGAGGGTGCGGCACCGGCTCCTCGTCCCGGGTGTGTCGCCCCATCGTCATCCTTTCGCGGCTCTGCGCATGCCAAGCACGCGCTGCGATGCAATCAAACCGTTATCACCCTAACAGGTGAGTATCGGTGAGAGAATAATCTGACTCACAGTGCGGCCGTGTTCAGGGCACTGCGCTGACCAGGCGATGGCAATGCGCAATCAGGCGATGACGCAGCGGCGCGGCCCGGCGCGCGAACTCCGCTTGGGCCCGGGCGTACTCGGCCCGTCCCCCGGCCGTTTCGATCCGCACCGGCCGGTAGCCGAACCCGGCGAGGTCGTAGGGGCTCGCCCGCATGTCCAGCGTGCGAATCTCGACCGCCAGCTCGAAGCAGTCCGCGACGAGTTCCGCGGGCACGAACGGATCGAGCTTGTACGCCCATTTGAACAGGTCCATGTTCGCGTGCAGGCACCCGGGCTGCTCGAGGGTGACCTGGCTCTCCCGCGTCGGCGTCAGCTCGTTGCGCGGCCGCGCCGGCGGGGTGAAGAAGCGGAACGCGTCGAAGTGCCCGCACCGGATGTCGAGGGACTCCACGACCGCGTCGGTGCCCGCGGAGCCGAGCCGGAGGGGGACCTGGTTGTGCCGCACCGAGTCCGCCGGCTCGCGGTAGACCATCGCCCACTCGTGCAGGCCGAAGCAGCTCAGCCGGGGCGCCCGCGACGCCGTCGCCGTCAGCAGGCCGAGGACGAACTCGGCCGTCCGCGCCTTGCCCGCGCCGAAGCCCGCCGGATCCAGCGTCACCCCGTCGGGCGTCGAGACGTAGCCCTTGCGGTCCAGGAAGCGCCGCGCCGCGGGCCCGGCGAGCGCGACGCCGGGACCCGGCTGCCACCGCTCGAGGTGCGACGGCCGGTGCGAGTAGTAGGTGAACAGGAAGTCCAGCACCGGGTGCTTCTCGCCCCGCGCCTTCCGCTCCTGGTGCGGGACGGTCCACCGCCGCATCCGCTCGGCGTGCGCCGCCTCCCGGGCCAGCCAGTCCGATTCGGCGAGCACCTCGGGAGCCGTCATGCGCCGACGTGGGTGCCGTCGCGGACGGTCCCCACGTACTCCTCGACGAGGTCTTCGAGGGCGACGACGCCGACGGCGTTCCCGCCCGGGTCGAGCGCGCGGGCCAGGTGGCTGCCCTCCTTGCGCATCGCCGAAAGCGCGACGTCGAGCCGGGCGTCGGCCGGCAGTTCGGTGAGCGCCCGCGTCTTCGCGCCGGGCACGATCGTCGCCGGGTCCTGCCCCGCGAGGTCGAGGACGTCCTTCACGTGGATGTAGCCGGTCAGCCGCCCGTCGTCGGTGCACACCGGGAACCGGGAGAAGCCGGTGGAGGAGACGGCCCGCTCGACGTCGCCGAGGGTCGGCGCGCAGGGCAGCGTGGTCAGCTCGGCGGTCGGCACCAGCACGTCGGCCACCGTCTTCTGCACCGACGACAGCGTCTGGGCCAGCCGCTGGTGCTCGGACTGGTCGAGGAGGCCCTCCCGCCGCGACTCGCTGAGCAGCTCGGCCAGCTCGTCGGACGTGTAGGCCGTCTCCAGCTCGTCCTTCGGCTCGACCTTCACCGCGCGCAGCAGCGAGTTGGCCACGAAGTTCAGCAGCCAGATGAACGGGTTGGCCAGCTTCACCCACCCGACGTGCACCGGCACCAGCCACAGCGCGAGCCGCTCGGGTTCGGCGATGGCGAGGTTCTTCGGCACCATCTCGCCGATCAGCACGTGCGCCACGGTGATGAACGCCAGCGCGATGGCGAACGAAATCGGGTGCAGCAGCGCCTCGGGCAGGCCCAGCAGGTCGAAGAACGCCGACAGCCGGTGGGCGACGGCGGGCTCGCCGAGGCGGCCGAGCAGCAGCGAGCAGATGGTGATGCCCAGCTGCGCGCCGGCCAGCATCAGCGACACGTGCTTGCTCGCGTTGATCACGATCTTCGCGCGCGTCTTGCCCTGCTCCAGCAGCGCCTCGAGCCGGTCGCGCCGGGAGGAGATCAGGGTGAACTCCGCGCCGACGAAGAAGGCGTTGGTCAGCAGGAGGACCACGACGAGCAGGATGTTCAGCCAGTCCGTCACGCCGTCACCTCCGGCCCCGTGGTGGCGGGCACCGGGGCGACCTCGACCTCGGCGATCCGGCGCTTGTCCATCGTGGTGACCGTGAGCCGCCAGCCGTCGACCTCCGCGGCGTCGCCCTCGGCGGGGATCTTGCCCAGCCGCTCGAGGATGAGCCCGGCGATGGTCTCGTAGTCGCCGTCCGGCATCCGGAACCCGGTGACGTCGGTGACCTCGTCGGCGCGCAGCTGCCCGGAGACCAGCCAGCTGTCGGTGCCGACCTGCTGCGACGCCGGCGCCTCCCGGTCGTCGTGCTCGTCGCGGACGTCGCCGATGATCTCCTCGACGACGTCCTCCAGGGTCACCAGCCCGGCCGTGCCGCCGTACTCGTCGACGACGATGGCCAGCTGGAAGCGGGAGTCGCGCAGGCGCAGCAGCAGGTCGTCGCCGGGCAGGGACTCCGGCACGGTCGGCACCGGCCGCATGACCGAGCCGATCGGCACGGCGGCCCGGTCGGCGGCGAGCACGGCGAAGGCCTGCTTGACGTGCACGGCGCCGCGGACGTCGTCGAGGTCCTCGGCGTGCACCGGGAACCGCGAGAACCCGGTGCGCCGCGAGATGTCGATGAGGTCCTCGACGGTGTCGTCGACGGCGAGGGATTCCAGCTGCACGCGCGGGGTCATCAGCTCCTCCGCGGTGCGCTCGCCGAACCGCAGCGAGCGGTCCAGCAGCTCCGCGGTGGACGTGTCGAGCGTGCCGCTCTCGGCGCTCGACCGCACGATCGAGCCCAGTTCCTGCGGCGAGCGCGCGGACCGCAGTTCTTCCTGCGGCTCGACGCCGAACTTGCGCACGAGGAAGTTCGCGCTGTTGTTCATCAGCGTGATGAGCCACCGGAACAGCGCCGAGAACCGCGAGTGGTAGCCGGCGACCGCGCGGGCGGTCGGCAGCGGCCGGGCGATCGCCAGGTTCTTCGGCACCATTTCGCCGAGGATCATCGACAGCGAGGTGGCGATGACCAGGGCGAGCACGATCGACGCGCCCGCGGCGAACCCGGCGGACAGGCCGACCGCCGTCAGCAGCGGCCGGACGAGCTCGCCGATCAGCGGCTCGGCCAGGTAACCGGTGATGAGCGTCGTCAGCGTGATCGCGACCTGGGCACCGGAGAGCTGGAAGGACAGCGTCCGGTGCGCCTTCTGGACGGTCAGGGCGCGGCGGTCGCCGACCTGGCGGACGTTGGCGTCGACGGTGCTGCGCTCCAGCGCGGTCAGCGAGAACTCGGCGGCGACGGCGAGGCCGGTGCCGACCGTCAGCAGCACGAAGAGGAGGACGCCGAGCACGGCGAAGAGGATCTGGATCATTCCGCACCCGCCCCGGTGGCGGGGGATGAACCTATCGGACAGCCGGGTCGGTCACCCGGCCCGGTACTGTCACCGGGTGACTGCGCTGCGCGCACGAAACGGTCACTCCTAGCAAGAAATCGGCGTGTACTGCGAAGATACGGGCAATCTTATCGTGTCCGGCGCGTCCGCCGCGCCACCGCGGGTGTGTCGGCGCGCTCATCTCGCGGCTCAGGCGGTGCCCGGGCGGTGCCGCCGCACGGTCTCCTCGACGAGGTCGAGCACCGGGCCCAGGCCGGCGCCGGGCAGGCCCATGGCCAGGTGCGAGACCAGCCCTTCGAGGACGAGCTCGAGGAAGGCCGTGAGGACGTCGACGTCGACGTCGTCGCGGAGGTTCCCGGCCTCCCGCTGGCGCAGCAGGCGCAGGCGCGTGGCGGTGGTCAGCTGTTCGGACCGCTCGGCCCAGCGGGCGCGGAACTCGGGATCGGTGCGCAGCCGCCGGGACACCTCCAGACGGGTGCCGAGCCAGTCGGCGGGGTGGTCGCCGCCGGCCAGCAGGTCCCGCATCACCTGGACGAGCCCCTGCTCGGCGACGACGTCGGCCATCCGGATGGCGTCGTCCTCGGCGAGGGCGAGGAAGAGCGACTCCTTGTCGCGGAAGTGGTGGAAGATGGCTCCGCGCGACAGCCCGGTGGCTTCCTCGAGGCGCCGCACTGTGGCACCTTCGTAGCCGTAGCGCGCGAAGCAGACGCGCGAGCCGTCGAGGATCTGGCGCCGGCGTGCGTCGAGGTGATCCTGGCTTACGCGTGGCATCCTGAAATCCTGGCACCACGGATGGCGATCTCGCAATCCGTACGTACGTACTGTGACCCGGAGTGCGGGGAACCGCCCGGCCGTCCCCATCGTCTGAACGTTGCGGCGATTCGCTGACACGAAGTGAGACGGTTGGCTAGTCTTTGCCACATCACGGTGGGTGAACTGAGGGGAAGGTGCGGGTCGTGATCATCGGCGAAGCCGGGCAGGCGGCACAGGCGCTGTGGGGCGACGTCTTCGACACCCCGGGCCGCGTCTACGGCGGGGGCAAGGGCGGCCAGTTCAAGATGGACCCGGAAGAGCTGGCCGTGGTGATCGGCCAGTGGGAGGACGTCCTCGACAAGATCTCCGAGGACGGGGACCGGATCCGGCACCTCGTCGTGGAGAGCGGGGCGGCCCCGGGCAAGGACCCGGTCAGCGGGAGCTTCGCCTCGGCCAGTTCCGACTCGATCGTCGCGCTGCTCAACCAGAACGAGTCCATGCGCAAGTACGCGCAGGACTACATCAAGAAGCTCAAGGAAGCGCAGTCGAAGACCGTGGTCACCGACCAGGACCTGTCCGACACCTTCAAGGCATAGGCGAGCCGAACTTTGTTCCGAAGCAAACTGGGTGTCCTGGCGGTCCTCGTGACCGTTTCCGCGGGGCTCGCGGCGGCGTGCACCACGACAACCGGGGGCACGGCCTCGCCGTCGACGGCCTCGCCGTCGGCGACGGACGCGCCGTCGGCGGATCCCGACGTGCCGAAGGTCGCCGTTCCCCTGGATCCGGCCAAGTACGTCGGCGACACCTGCGCGATCGTCCCGAAGGACGTCCTCACCCCGCTGCGCTACACCGAGCCGGGGGTGTACCAGGCGACGGGCGACACGGCGTTCACCAAGGCCGGCCCGTCGTGCTCGTGGAAGCTGCGCGGTGAAGGCATCGGCCTGTCGGTGACGCTCGGGACGGGCAACCGCGACCGGGGCGCGGGTGGCCTGGCCGGGCTCTACGCGGGCTACCGCAACAAGACCTACATCCGGTTCCTCGAGCGGGCCCCGGACATCGAAGGGTATCCGGCGGTCTACTACGGCATCCAGGACGAGCGCCCGGCGGGTTCCTGCGGTCTCGGCCTCGGCATCGCCGACAACCTCGCGATCGACGTGTACGCCCAGGGTTACCAGGGGCAGGACGACTCCTGCGGGGCGGCCACCCAGGTGGCGTCCGGCATCATCAAGACACTCAAGGGGGCCTGACGAGTGGACGGCAAGCAGATCTTCGACAACTTCAGACAGGGCGACACCCGGGGGCTGCAGCAGACCGCGGAGACGGTGAAGCAGCTGTCCGACGCCTACATGGAGCGCGGCGCGAGCATCAAGGCGCTCCAGGCGCGCATGGTGGAGTCGTGGAGCGGGGACGCCGCGGACGCCGCGAACGCGGGCGCGGGACCGATGGAGCGGGCCTTCCACGACAGCTCGGCACCGCTCGACGCGACGACGGATTCCGTCAGGACCCAGGCCGCCGTCTTCGACGACTCGAGCAACACCGTCGTCGAGGTGCCGCCGAAGCCCGACAAGCCGAACCCCTGGACCACCGGTCTCAAGGCCGCCATCCCGATCGCCGGGCCCTTCATGGCGAAGGACGACATCGACTCCTACCAGGAGGGGATGGCGCGCTACAACGCGGCGAACGAGACCAACGTCCGGGTCATGGACCAGTACAGCAGCGCCACCGACAGCACCCGGTCGGCGCTCCCCACCGACTACGGCGTCCTCGAGTCCGACGGTGCGTCGATCTCGGTCACCACGCCCGCGGGCCCGCCGCCGATCGGGCCGCACAGAATCGACGAGCACGAGCTGGAGCCGCATCCGCCCGGCGACCACACCACGACCACCAGCGTCGACACCACGCATACCGGCGGAACCGACAAGCCGGGGCAGACCGACCCGACCCGGCCGACCGACCCGACCCGCCCGACCGACCCGACCCGCCCGACGGACATCACCCGGCCGACGGACACCGGCCGCCCGACCGACACGGGCCGCCCGATCGACATCACCCGGCCGACGGACATCACCCGGCCCACCGACACCGACACGACCCGGCCGACCAGCACGACCCGGCCGACGACGCGGCTGCCGACCGGCGAGACGGACCGGCCGGGCAAGACGCCGCCCGGCACCGGCGGGATCGACTTCTACCCGACCGGCACCGGCGGGGGCGGCGGCCAGAACTACTCGAACACCTTCGGCAGCGACCCCGGCTCCGGCACCGGCGGCCGGGGGCCGAACAGCGGAAACGCGGGCAGCAGGCTGCTCGACTCGAACGGCCGTCCGATCGGCGGCGGCAGTGGCACCGGCGGCGGGAGCGGCGGCGCGGCGGGGGAGCGCGGGCTCGGCGGCGGGCGCGGTTCCGGCATGGGCGGCCTCGGCAACGCGGCCGCCGCGGAAGCCGCCGCCGCGCGGTCGGCGGCCGGCCGGTCCGGGCAGGCGGGGCCGATGGGCCCCGGCGGCCGCCGGGGCGAGGGTGAGGAAGATGATGAGCACCAGCGCCCGGACTACCTGATCGAAGCGGACCCGGACGCGATCTTCGGTACCGACCAGCGGACCAGTCCGCCGGTCATCGGCGAGTAGGCGGGTGGACGTGGCAACAGGCCGGGTGGACGTTCCGGTCGAGGCGCTGGCCGCACTGGCCGAGCGCGAGCAGGTCGGTCAGTTGCACATCACGCTGCGCCCGGAGCCGCTGTGGCTCTCGGACGTCGAGCGCGCCGAAGCCGGCAAGCGGATCGACGCCGCGCTGGCGGAGGCCGGGCTGGTCGACGCGCGCGGCCGGGCCGGCGTCGACTTCCTCGACTGGCTCCCGCTGCTGGTCAAGCCGGCGCGGGAGTGCTACGGCTGGGTCGGGGCCGAGGGACGGACCTACGGCGTGCTCGCCGCGGCGAAGGGCCTGCAGGCGGTCCTCGCGGTCTCCGACGGGACGCACGTCGGCGTGCAGGAGATCGACCGCAACCGGCTGGCCGAATCCCTCGTCGAGCAGCTGCCGCCGGTCGGTCCGGGCGGCGGCCGCCCGCGCACCGTCCGGGTGGCGGACCTGGCCGAGGCGGCCCGCCGGGGCCAGGACGCCCGCTCGCTGGACCCGGCGATCGCCGACGTCGTCAGCTTGGTGCAGCGGCCGGTGTCGGGCAGCGGGGAACTCTACGTCGGCCGCCGTGACGACGTCGGGCGCCACACCTGCCTGCAGCAGCCGCTGCACTACGCCGACACGGACTGGGGCCGCTACCTCAGCTACACGTCCGGCACGGGCGACGACGAGGTCATCCACATCGGCCCGGCGGGCCCGCGGGAGCTGGCCGACACGCTGACCGAGCTGGCGGGCACCCTCTCCTAGGGCCTGTCCTCAAAGCCGGATGAGCAGCGTGGCCAGGTCGATCAGGCCCCGGTAGGAGATGAGCCGGCAGCGTTCGACGATGTTGCGGCGCCGGTAGGCGGTGCGGTCGAAGACGGGTGGGCGTCCACCGCCCGGCCACGGCGCAACCGGTTGGCCTGCTGATCCCGGCGTTCGGGAATCGTCGCCGGGATGAGCCGTCGGTGCAGGGAGAGCGGATGGCGCGACTGGAGTAGCCCCTTGTCCGCCAGCACCCGGCTCAGCCGGGTCGGCGGACGGCCGGGACCTGGCCGGCGGAACTCGATAGCCGACCATGACCTGGACAAACGGTGCAGTCGTTGACGTTGCCGCCAGTCAGCACGACCGACAATGGCCGTCCGTGACCGTCGCAGGCGAGAGGGATCTTGGTGGTGGGTCCTCCCCGGCGCCGGCCGATGGCGTGATCGTCTGGCTCGCTGTGTCCGCCGAGCGCGTGTGCTTCCCCATCCCGCTGATCACCCGCCGGTCACCCACCCACCAGCTTTGAGGACACGCCCTAGGTAAAAACCGCGCGCGGGGGACTCGCGGCCCGGCTAATGTGACAGCGCTGTTGTATTCCGGTGGAAGGACGCGCTGATGCTGTACCCCGCGATCGAGCCGTACGAGCACGGCATGCTCGACGTCGGCGACGGGCACGAGATCTACTGGGAGACCTGCGGGAACCCGGACGGCAAACCGGCGCTCGTCGTGCACGGCGGGCCCGGTTCCGGCTGCTCGGCGAACGTGCGGCGGTTCTTCGACCCGCAGCGGTACCGGATCGTGCTGGCCGACCAGCGCGGCTGCGGCCGCAGCACCCCGCACGCCGGCGCCCCGGTCGCCGACCTGTCCGCCAACACGACCGACCACCTCGTCGCGGACTTCGAGCTGCTGCGCACCCGGCTCGGCATCGAGAAGTGGCTGCTGTTCGGCGGTTCCTGGGGTTCGGTGCTCAGCCTGACCTACGCCCTGCGGCACCCCGGCCGGGTCAGCGAGATGGTCCTGATGGGCCTCGCGACCGACCGGTTCATCGAGATCGAGATGCTCATCCGCGGCCTGGGCGCGTACTTCCCGGAGGGCTTCGCCAAGTTCCGCGACGGCGTGCCGGAGAGCGAGCGCGACGGCGACCTCTCCGCCGCCTACCACCGGCTGCTGATGGACCCGGACCCCGCGGTGCACCACCCGGCGGCGGCCGGCTGGTGCGCCTGGGAGGACGCGATGCTCCCGGGCGTGCCCCCGCACGACGTCTTCGAGGACCCGGCCTACCGCCTCTGCTTCGCGCGGCTGGTGACGCACTACTTCAGCAACCGCGCGTTCCTCGAGGACGGCGAGATCCTGCGGGAGGCGGGCAAGCTCGCCGGGATCCCGGCCGTGCTGGCGCAGGGGGTGCTGGACACGAACAACCTCGTGGGCACGCCCTGGCTGCTGCACCACGCCTGGCCGGGCAGCGAACTGGTCATGCTCGACGACGTCGGGCACACGGTGTCGGCCGCGACGATGCAGGACGTGCTGATCGGGGCGACCGACCGGTTCGCGGCCTGAGGGTTGCCGCGCGGCGCCTCCCCCGCCGAGGCGCCGCGCGGACCCGGCTCAGGGGATGAGCAGCCCCGGCTCACCCTCCGGCGTGCGGGACGCTTCGGCACGCTGGGCCCGGTTCGCCTCGGCCAGCTTCAGCCCGGTGATGCGCAGCGGCAGCCGGTCCATGTTCCACGCCGTCAGCAGGAGCGCGACCTTCGCCTGCATCTCGGTGCGCAGCCGCAGGAACGAGTCGGCCGGGTCCGCGCCGACCTCGCCCAGGAGCAGCCACCACGCCCACGCCGCCGCGCCCGCGTTGGCGACGAAGTCCGGCACGACCGCGACCCCGCGGGCCGACAGCGCGGCTTCCGCTTCCGGTGTCGTCGCCGCGTTGGCCGCTTCGACGACCACCTTGGCCTTGACCAGGTTCTCGTTGTCCGGCCGCAGCGCGTAGGAGATGGCGGCCGGGACGAAGATGTCGGCGTCGGTCGCGACGACGGCTTCGCGCGGCAGCGAGCGGACCCCGGCGGGCAGCCGTGACCGGTCCACCTCGCCGAAGCGGTCGCGCAGCTCGAGCAGCGCCGGGACGTCGAGGCCGTCCGGGGCGTACAGCGTTCCCGCCGCGTCGGCGACCGCGACCACCTTCATGCCCGCCTCGTGCAGGTACCAGGCCGCGCCGCCGCCCATGGTGCCGATGCCCTGGATCGCCACGGTCGTCTCGCGCACGTCCCAGTCCCACGCCGCCGCGACGCCGAGGCACGCCTGCGCCACGCCGTAGCCGCCGACGACGTCGCCGAGCAGCAGCCCGCCGGGCACGGGGGCGTTGAGGCCGGCCTGCACCCGGCGCAGCGTGCGCGCCGGATCGGCCGAACGGCGGATCGCCGCGTGGTACGACTGCTCCAGGCCGAGCTCGGCGAACACCTCGTCGATCAGGTGCTGCGGCACGCCGAGGTCCTCGGCGGTGACCCAGTGCGCGTCCAGCCAGGGCCGCAGGAAGGAGCAGAACCGCTTCAGGACGCCGAACGCGCGCGGGTCCTTCGGGTCGAAGTCGATGCCGCCCTTGGCGCCGCCGACCGGGAGGTTGAACGTCGCGGTCTTGTCGGCCATGCCCCGGGCGAGGTCCTCCACCTCCCTCATCGTGCAGCCCGCCCGCATCCGGGTGCCGCCGGTGGCGACGCCGGAGACCAGGCTGTGCACGACCAGGTAGCCGTGCGCGCCGGTGCTGGGATCGGTCCACGTGAGCCGCATCAGGGGCTCGGCGTTGCGCGGGGTCATCAGGCCACTCACCTCCAGGGAAGTCCGGGGCGGCCTCGTGACCGCCGGCACCGAGCGTGCGCCCGCGGTGGCGTCCGCGTCCATTTAACGAACCTGCACGATCTCGTTTAGGTTTGGTGTATGGAGCTTTCGTTGCACCGCTTGCGGATGCTGCGCGAGCTGCACCGCCGGGGCACCGTGACCGCGGCGGCCGCCGCGCTGCACTACACCGCTTCGGCGGTTTCGCAGCAGCTCGCGCAGCTGGAGCGCGACGTCGGCGCGAAGCTGTTCGAGCGGCTCGGCCGCCGGGTCCAGCTGACCGAGCTGGGCACCCTGCTCACCGAGCACGCCGAAGAGATCCTCGGCTCGGTGGAGCGCGCGACGCTCGCCCTGGAGGAGGCCCAGGAGGCCCGCACGGTCCGGCTGACCGCCGGGGTGTGGGCGTCGGTGGCCTCCGGCCTGCTCCCGACGGCGCTGACCGCGCTCGCCGGCGAGCACCCCGGCATCGAGGTGCGCACCCGCGAACTGGCGCCCGAAGACACGGCCGAAGCGGTCCGGGACGGCACCCTCGACCTCTCGTTCGTGATCGAGTACTCCGACGCGCCGACGACGTGGGACGCCGGGCTGGAACGCGCCGTCGTGGCCGTGGAACGGCTGCACGCGGCGGTGCCCCGCGGTGCGGTGCCGTCGGGAACGGCGTCCCTGGACGACCTCGCCGAGCACCCCTGGATCCTGGCCAGCCCGAAGTCGCACTTCGGCCGGGCGATGCGCACGGCCTGCCGTCGGCACGGCTTCGCCCCGAAGATCAACCACGAGGTCGAGGAGCAGTCGACGGCGATGGCCATGGTGGGCGCCGGGCTCGGCATCACCCTCGTGTCGGACCTCGGCCTGCGGTTGCTGCGGCCACCCGGGATCGACGTCGTCACCCTCACCACGCCGCTGCTCCGGACGGTTTCGATCGCCTACCGGCGCGCCGCGTTCCGGCGCCCGGCGTTGCACCTGGTGATCGAGGCCGTGCGGGCGTCCGCGGCCGAGCTGGGCCTGGGCACGGAGTCCGCTTTGCCCTGATCCGGGACTTCTTACGGAGTGGTGATCCGGTCCCGTTGGGCAAGATCCGGCCTGATTTTGTCGTACCCCGCGTGTAGCGTCCGAAGTCAAGAAGTTCCACCACACGGAACAGGAACGGACATGCAAGCGGTGCACGATTTCCCCGAGAAGTCGGGTAGTGCGTCGAACCGTACCGCGCGGGTCCTGGCGGACCGCGCGGCCGGGGAGGCGTACGTCGCATCGGTGTGTTTCAAGCACGGACCACCCCGCCTGACCGGCGTGGAGCTGGAGTTCACCGTGCACCACGCCGACGACCCGGCCAGACCCCTCGATCCCGACGTCCTCGCCACGGCGCTGGGTCCGCACACCCCGCGGACGCTCCGCCCCGACAGCCCCGCCTCGCCGCTCCCGGCCGGCTCACCCGTGAGCCTCGAACCCGGGTGCCAGGTCGAGATCTCGGCTCTTCCCCAGGCCTCCCTGCGCGACCTCGACGCAGCCGTGACGGCCGACCTCCACCACCTGCGTGACCGCCTCGCCCGGCACGGCCTCGAGCTGGGCGAATCCGGTATCGACGCGCACCGCGCGCCGCGCCGGGTCCTGCACACGCCGCGCTACGCGGCGATGGAGCGCCGGTTCGCGCCGATCGGTCCCGGCGGCATCACGATGATGTGCAGCACCGCGGGCCTGCAGGTCTGCGTCGACACCGGGGAGCCGGGGCAGTACGCGGCCCGGTGGGCGGCCGCGCACGCGATGGGCCCGCCGTTGCTGGCCCTGTTCGCCAATTCCCGCGTCCACGCCGGACGGGACACGGGACACGCCTCCGCCCGCTGGCTCGCGGTGCACGACACGGAGGCGGTCCGCACGCGCACGTCCGGCGTCGCGGACGACGACCCCGCCGGAGCGTGGGCCGGGCGCCTGATGGACACCCCGCTGATGGTGCTGCGCCGCGGCGACCGGCCGTGGGACGCGCCGGAGGGGCTGACCTTCGCCGACTGGATCGACGGCAGAGGAGCGGCGGCCCTGCTGCCGAGGCCCACGGTGGCGGATCTCGACTACCACCTCACCACGATGTTCACCCCGGTCCGCCCGCAGGGGTACCTGGAGATCCGGTACCTCGACGCGCAACCGCCGGACGAGTGGCTGGCGCCGGTGGCGCTGGTCACCGCGCTGCTCGCCCGGCCGTCCACTGTGGACAAGGTGCGCGACCTGTGCGCACCGGTCGCGCACCGGTGGACCACGGCGGCGCGGCGCGGCCTCGCCGACCCGGAGCTGGCGGCCGCCGCGGCCGCGCTGGCCGACCTCGGCTGCGCCGAGCTGGGCGTGACGGGGCTGGCGGACGAGTCGATCACCGAGATCAGCGAGAGCGTGCAGGGGCGCGCGTACCGATCGAGGAGCGAAGCATGACCACGACAGAGGCCGACGAGCTGGGGAAGCTGAGCGCGCAGGACCTGCGCGCCCGGGCGGCCGAAGCACTGACCAGGGCGCGTGCCCGCAGTGTCGCGCTGACCGACGCGGTCGACGACGAAGACCTGGTCCGGCAGCACTCCAAGCTGATGTCGCCGCTGGTCTGGGACCTGGCGCACATCGGCGTCCAGGAGGAGCTGTGGCTGGTCCGCGACGTCGGCGGCCGGGAGCCGCTGCGGCCGGACATCGACGACATCTACGACGCCTTCCAGCACGCCCGCGCCGACCGGCCGGAGCTGCCGCTGCTCGGCCCGGCCGAGGCGCGCGCGTACGTCAAGCAGGTGCGCGAGAAGGCGTTCGACGTGCTGGAGCACGCGCCGATGACGGGGCGGCGGCTGACCGAGCAGGCGTTCGCGTTCGGCATGATCACCCAGCACGAGCAGCAGCACGACGAAACCATGCTGGCCACCCACCAGCTGCGCCGGGGCGACCCGGTGCTGCACGCGCCGGAACCGCCGCCCGCCCGGTCGGGCGAGCTGCCGGCCGAGGTCCTGGTGCCCGGCGGGGCGTTCACGATGGGCACGTCGGCGGAGCCGTGGGCGCTGGACAACGAGCGACCGGCGCACGAGATCGCCGTCGACGCGTTCTGGATGGACACCGTGCCGGTGACGTGCGGGGCCTACACCGAGTTCCTCGACGCCGGCGGCTACGACGACGAGCGCTGGTGGAGCCCGGCCGGCTGGGCCTACCTGCGCGAGCACGGCATCCGCGCCCCGCGGTTCTGGAAACGGGAGCAGGACGGCTGGTGGCGGACCCGGTTCGGCGTCTACGAGCGCCTTCCCGCCGCCGAGCCGGTCGTGCACGTCTCCTACTACGAGGCCGAGGCGTACGCGGCCTGGGCCGGGCGGCGGCTCCCGACCGAGGCGGAGTGGGAGAAGGCGGCGCGGTTCGACCCGGCGAGCGGGCGGTCGCGCCGGTTCCCGTGGGGTGACGAGGAGCCGTCCGCCGAGCACGCCAACCTCGGCCAGCGGCACCTGCGCCCGGCGCCGGCGGGGGCGTACCCGGCCGGCGCGTCGCCGACCGGCGTGCACCAGCTGATCGGCGACGTCTGGGAGTGGACGAGCACCGACTTCCACGGCTACCCGGGGTTCTCGGCCTTCCCGTACCGGGAGTACTCGGAGGTGTTCTTCGGCCCGGAGTACAAGGTCCTGCGCGGCGGTTCGTTCGGCACGGACGCGGCGGCGATCCGGGGCACGTTCCGCAACTGGGACTACCCGATCCGGCGGCAGATCTTCGCCGGGTTCCGCTGCGCCCGTGACGCGGCACCCGGCGAGGTGGGCTAGGCGCATGTGCCGCCACATCGGCTACCTCGGCGAGCCCGCTTCGCCCGCCGAGGTGCTCTTCCGCGCGCCGCACTCCCTGCTGGTGCAGTCCTACGCGCCGGCGGACATGCGGGGCGGCGGCTCGGTGAACGCCGACGGGTTCGGGCTGGGGTGGTACCCCGGCCCGGGCTCCGCGCCGCTCCGGCACCGCCGGTCCACTCCACTGTGGACGGACGAGACGCTGCCGCCGCTGGCCGCGGCGGTGACCTCGGGCGCGTTCGTCGCCGCGGTCCGCAACGGCACCACCGGCATGCCGGTGACCGAAGCGGCCGCGGCGCCGTTCACCGCGGGGCGCTGGCTGTTCAGCCACAACGGCGTCGTCCGCGGCTGGCCCGGCTCGCTGGCGGAACTCGCCAAGGAGCTGCCGGTCACCGAGCTGCTGACCCTGGAGGCACCGACCGACTCGGCGGTGCTCTGGGCGATGCTGCGGGCCCGGCTGGCCACGGGGGAGGACCCCCTGGCGGCGGTGGCGGGCCTGACCGCCGCCGTCGAGGCGGCCGCGCCCGGTTCCCGGCTCAACTTCCTGCTCACCGACGGCGAAACGCTGATCGGCACGGCCTGGACGCACGCGCTGTCGCTGCTGGAGACCCCGGCTGGCGTCCTGCTGGCGTCCGAACCCTGTGACGGCGACCCGCGCTGGCGACCCGTTCCCGACCACCACGCCGTGCGCGCCACCGCGGCCGGCGTCGACCTGCTTCCCCTGACCCAGGAGCACCCATGACCGAAGTCGATCTCGACCACCACCGCTCCGGCGACGCCGTCACCGCGGAACTGCGCGCGGACGTCGTCGCCGGGCTGACCGCCGCCCAGAAGTGGCTGCCGCCCAAGTGGTTCTACGACGCCGAGGGCAGCGAACTGTTCGAGAAGATCACCCAGCTGCCGGAGTACTACCCGACCCGCAGCGAACGCGAAGTGCTGGCCGCGCACGCCGGCGACGTCGCGGAGCTGACTGGCGGGCACACGCTCGTCGAACTCGGTTCGGGATCGAGCGAGAAGACCCGGCTGCTGCTCGACGCCCTCACCGGCCACGGGACGCTGGAGGCGTTCGTCCCGCTGGACGTGTCCGAGTCCGCGCTGGCCGACGCCGCCGAGGCCATTTCGAAGGACTACCCGGGCCTGACCGTCCGCGGGGTCGTCGGGGACTTCACGCAGCACCTGGCTCTCCTGCCCGGCGGCCAGCCGCGGGTGGTGGCGTTCCTCGGCGGCACGATCGGCAACTTCCTGCCCGCCGAGCGCGCGACCTTCCTCCGCTCGGTGCGCGAAGTGCTCGACGAGGGGGAGTGGCTGCTGCTCGGCACCGACCTCGTGAAGGACCCGGGCATCCTCGAACGCGCCTACGACGACGCCGCCGGTGTCACGGCCGAATTCGACAAGAACGTGCTGCGGGTGGTCAACGCCCGCCTCGGCGCGAACTTCGACCCCGACGAGTTCGACCACGTCTCCCACTGGGACACCGAGAACGAGTGGATCGAGATGCGCCTGCGGGCCCGCCGCGACCTGACCGTCGAGATCCCCGGCGCGGACCTCACGGTGAGCTTCGCCGCGGGCGAGCACATCCGGACGGAGATCTCCGCCAAGTTCCGCCCGAGCGGCGTCGAGGCCGAGCTGGCCGCGGCCGGGTTCGCCCTCGAGCGCTGGTGGACCGACTCGCAACAGCGGTTCGGGGTGAGCCTGGCAAGATCTGTGCGTGGCTAATCCTCTCCGGGCGCTGGCCCGGGCCCTCGGCACGAAGCCGTGGCTGATGCGCTCGGCCCGGTTCGTCGTCTGGGCGGACAAGAAACTGCACCGCGCGTTCGGCGGCCGGGTGAGCCTCGTGGCGCTCGCCGGGCTGCCGTCGCTGCGGCTGACGACGACCGGGCGCAAGAGCGGGCTGGCCCGCAGCACCAACCTGCTCTACTTCCCGCACGGCGGCGACATCGTGCTGACCGCGTCCAACTGGGGCCGCCCGAACGACCCGGCGTGGGCGCTCAACCTGCGCGCGAACCCGAAGGCGGAGGTCGCGCTGGCGGGGCGTCCCGCCGACGTCGTGGCGCGGGAGCTGCACGGCGAGGAGTACGACGCGATGTGGGCGGAGCTGCTCGCGTTCTGGCCGGGCTACGCGATGGAGCAGGAGGAGGCGGCCCGGCCGTTGCCGGTTTTCGTGCTCACCCGCGTGGCCAGGTAGGTTCCCACCATCCTTTTGGCCGGTGACGGCTTTCACCGGTTTGTGCCAGTCTCTCCCGGGTAACGCGCCGTGACGGTTCGGCCGCGCGGCTTGTGCGTGACCAAGGGAGGAGACGTCTTGCCGAGATCCACACAGGGCCGGGTGCGGTCGTTCGCACTGGTGGGGGCGCTCGTGGCCGGCGTGGGACTGGCCGGGACGGCCGGAACCGCCGCGGCGGCCGAAGACGCGGTGGCCAAGCCCGCCGTCGTCGGGGCGACCGCCGCCGTCAACTGGGGCACCTGCTCGAGCGACACCCTCGCCGGCGTGCCCGCGGACCAGGTCGAGTTCTACAGCTGCGCGCGCTACCGCGTGCCGATCGACCACGACAACGCGTCGCTGGGCACCATCGACATCGCGCTGCTCAAGCGCGCTGCCCGCACGCCCGGCGCTCGCGTCGGCTCGCTGTTCCTCAACCCCGGCGGCCCCGGCGGCTCGGGCCTGCGGATGCCGATCAGCGGGCAGTACTACTTCCAGCCGCAGGTGCTCGACCGGTTCGACCTCGTCGGGTTCGACCCGCGCGGCGTCGGGGAGAGCAACCCGCTTCGCTGCTTCACCACCCAGGAGGACGCCGACGAGGTCTTCGGCGCCCAGATCCCGGTGCCGCTGACCCGCGCCGAGATCTCCGGCACCCTCGCGAGCTACCGCGACTACGGCCGGTTCTGCAAGAACAACGCGGGTTCGCTGCTGAACCACATGTCCACCAAGGACGTCGTGCGCGACCTCGACACGCTGCGCGCGGCGGTCGGCGACCAGAAGCTGACCTTCGTCGGCTTCTCGTACGGGACGCTCATCGGCTCGACCTACGCGTCGATGTTCCCGAAGCAGTCCCGCGCGATCGTGATCGACGGCAACGTCGACCCGGCGCTGCGCACCAGCGACGGCGTCGAGTACGACCGGGAACGCGCGCAGGGCTTCGAGATCGCGCTCGACGCGTTCCTCAAGCGGTGCGACCAGGTGGGCGCGAAGTGCGCGTTCAGCGACGGCACCCCGCGGGCGAAGTTCGACGAGCTGCGGGAGTACCTGCGCAAGCAGCCGATCACCATCCCCGGTGGCGGCACGGTGGACATCAACCAGTTCACCGGCGGGGTTTCGGGCGTCCTGTACTCGCCGGGGGCGTTCGCCGGCCTGGCCGAGGACCTGCAGGCGCTGTACACCGCGATCCACCCGGCGGGCGCGCAGACCCAGGCGCTGCAGGCCAAGCCGCTGAAGGCGCTCACGCCGGGCAAGCAGGGCCTGGCCGACCAGAACCCGGACAGCCCCTACACCAGCGACGACTCGTACTTCGCCGTCAACTGCTCCGACAAGCCGTTCCGGATCAAGCAGGAGCAGGTGCCGGACATCGCCGCGAAGTGGGAGCGCGAGTCGCGCACCTTCGGCCGCTACCAGGCGTTCGCCGACACGGCGGCCTGCCCGGTGTGGCCGGCGAAGAAGCCGGACGCCTACCGCGGCCCGTGGCGGGCGAAGACCGACGTCCCGGTCGTCGTGGTCGGCAACTACTACGACCCGGCGACGCAGTACCGGTTCGCCCAGCGGATGGCGGCCGAGCTCGGCAACTCGCGGCTGCTGTCGGTCGACGCGTTCGGCCACTGCATCCTCGGCGACGCGCTCGGCGTCGACAAGGCCGTGGCGGACTACCTGACCGACCTCAAGGTGCCGGCGAACGGGCAGGTGTTCCAGCCGAACGTCCAGCCGTTCGAGATCGCGTAGCAGCAAGGAAAACGGGCCGGGGTGACGCTGTCGCCCCGGCCCGTTTCACGTTCCGAGCAGCCGGTCCAGCACGTCCCCGGCGGCGGCCTCGGCTTCGGCGACCGCGCTCTCGTGGTTGTCGGCCCGGGCGACCAGCAACGCGATCTCGTTCATGCCGGCGAGCAGCACGTGCGCGAAGAGGTCCACCCGCGGGGCGGGGATCCGGCCGTCACGCCGCAGGGCCGCCTTGATCCGGCCGAGCGTGCGCACCTCGTCGAGCTCCCGCCAGCGCTGCCAGCCCAGCACGGCCGGCGCGTCGATGAGCATCACCCGCCGCACCACGGGGTCCCGGGTGCTCCGGATCCACGCGAGACACGCGGCGCGCAGCGCCTCGACCGGGTCGCTCATGCCCTCGACGGCCCGCGCCCCCTCCGCGCCGACCCGGTCGTAGACGGTGTCCAGGACCGCCGCGAACAGCGCGTCCTTGCCGGGGAAGTGGTGGTAGAGCGCGCCACGGCTCACGTCGGCGGCCCGCAGCACGGCCTCGATCGACGTGCCGTCGTAGCCGTGCTCGGTGAACAGGCCGGTCGCGATCGCGACGAGGTGCTCGCGGGTCGCCTGACCTCGGTCGCTCTTCTTGTTCATGCGGTTCGGCAGCCTCCGTCGTTGACAAACCGACTGTCGGTCTGTTGATACTAGACCGTCAGTCGGTTTACTTCTGGAGGGACCTTAGACCATGGACCTGAGCACCTGGGAGGACCAGCGCGGACGCGTGTCGACGGCGTCCGGCGAGGTGAGTTACACCGACGTCGGCGAAGGGCCGGTAGCGCTCTTCGTGCACGGCGTGGGAACGAACAACCTGTTGTGGCGCAAGGTGATGACCGAGCTGGCAAAGGAGCGCCGGTGCGTCGCGCCCGACCTGCCGGGGCACGGCGCTTCGCCGGTGACGCCCGCGCAGGACCTCAGCCTCGGCGGGCTGGCCCGGCTGCTCGAAGACTTCTGCGAGTCCCTGGAACTGAGCGAGTTCGACCTGGTCGCCAACGACACCGGCGGTGCGGTCGCGCAGGTCTTCGCCGTGCAGCACGCCGACCGCCTGCGCACGCTCACCCTGACCAACTGCGACACGCAGGGGAACCTGCCGCCCGAGGCGTTCCGCCCGGTCGTCGAGCTGGCCGAGCGCGGGAAGCTCGCCCCGTCGCTGGTCCGGCTCGCCACGGACCCGGCACAGGCGCGGGCCGGTGCGCTCGGCGCGGGTTACGAGCACCCGGAGCAGCTGCCCGACGAGGTCCTGGCCGCCTTCGTGCGGCCGGTCGGTGCCACGCTCGACGCGGCGCGGCAGTTCGAGCGCCTGCTGACGTCGGTCCGCGGCGAGGAACTGGACGCGATCGAGCCCCTGCTCAAGGAGTTCCGCGTGCCGACGCTGCTGGTGTGGGGAACCGGCGACCCGAACTTCGGTGTCGAGTGGGCGCACCGGTTCCGGGACGCGGTCCCCGGCGTCACCGAGGTCGTCGAGGTGCCCGGCGCCAAGCTGTTCTTCCCCGACGAGCGGCCGGGGGACCTCGTGCCGCACCTGCGCCGGCACTGGGCGTAGCGATCATCACAGGCGCCGGGCCCGGGACCGGGGCGCTACAGTGGGGGAGTTGATCAACCACGAGCAACGGAAGCGAGGTGAGCGGCACATGCCGGCGGACAGTCACGAGACGACCGGGCGTGCGCTCACCGGAGGCTTCCGGCTGGGCTGATCCCGTCCGGTCTTCCCCTGTCCGGCAGTGCGCGCACGCCGGAAAAGAGCGAGATCATGACCCTCTTCGAAATGCTGCTGCGCGTCGGCACCGGCGTCGGCCTGGGTGCCGTCATCGGGTTCGAGCGCCAGTTCCGCGCCCGGATGGCCGGGCTGCGCACCAACGCGCTGGTCGCCGTCGGCGCGACGCTGTTCGTGCTGCTGTCGGCCCACGGTTTCGGCGGGCTGACCACGAGCGGCGACGCCGACCCGACCCGGGTGGCCGCCCAGATCGTCTCGGGCATCGGGTTCCTCGGCGCCGGGGTCATCCTGCGGGACGGCCTCAACGTCCGCGGCCTCAACACCGCGGCGACGCTGTGGTGCTCGGCGGCGGTGGGCGCGCTCGCCGGGGCAGGGCTGTACGCGGTGGCGGCGGCCGGAACCGCCGTCGTGGTCGGGGTGAACGTGGTGCTGCGCCCGCTCGGCCGCGTCGTCGACCGCCGTCCCGACTCGGGCGACGAGACCCCGGCGCGCTACGAGTTCCAGGCGGTGACCCGCGACGAAGCCGAGGCGCACGTGCGGGCCCTGCTCGTGCAGGCGTTGACGCGCACGGACTTCCGGCTGCTGTCGGTGCTGAGCACGGACCGCCCGGAGGACCGCACGGTCGAGGTCCGCGCCGAACTGGTCGGCGACCAGCGCGACGACGCTCAGATGGAGTCCGCGGTGTCCCGGCTTTCGCTGGAGCCCGCGGTGTCCAGCGTGCGCTGGGTGGCCGTGCCGGGTTAGCAGGTGCGGAGGAATGCGCCGAGCAGCTCGTCGAACCGGGCGGGCTGCTCGGCGTTGACCTGGTGGCCCACGCCCTCGAGCGAGACCCGGCGGGCGTGGGGCCCTTCCCGCTCGATCAAGTCCGCGACGGCGTGGATGTCGGTGGTGTCGAGGGCTCCGACGACCACCAGGATCCGCGCCCGCAGCTCGGCGGCCCGGCTGATCGCGTGCAGTTCCGCGCCGAGCGGGAAACGGCCGTGGCCCTTCCGCGCGTTGTCCGTCAGCAGGCCCAGGAAGCGCGCGCGCACCCCCGGGGCGACCTGCTCCGGCGTCCGGTGCGGGCCGTCGACCAGCATCCGGAGCACGCACTCGAACGCTTCCGCGAAGTCCTGGCGGGCGATCGCCTCGCCGGCCAGCCGGCGCTGGTCGAGGGTGAACGGGTCCTGTTCGGCCATGCCGCTCATCCCCGGCGAGGCCAGGAGCAGGCCGTCGACGCGGTGGGGGTGGAGGAGCGCGAAGTCGATCGCCGTACGGCTGCCCAGCGAGGAACCGACCAGCACCGCGCGGTCGATCCCCAGTGCGTCGAGCAACCGCCGGAGGTCTTCGTGGTGGGCGAACCCGGCCGGTGGCTCCGACGAGTCGCCGTGGCCGCGGGCGTCGTACCGGACGCACCGGTGGTGCGCGGCGAACCGGGCCAGCTGCTCGTCCCAGACCGCGCTGCCGAAGCCACCCGGGTGCAGGAAGACGAGCGGCCGGCCCCGGCCGCGCACTTCGTAGGACAGCCTGCCGTCACCGAGATCGAGAAGTTCCCCCATACCGGCCACGGTACCGAAGACGAAGGCCTCCCCACCTGCACGGTGGGGAGGCCTTCGGGAACGCTGCTTACGCCTGCGTCATCTTCCGCAGCACGTACTGCAGGATGCCGCCGTTGCGGTAGTAGTCCGCCTCGCCCGGGGTGTCGATGCGGACGTCCGCCTCGAACTCCACCTTGCTGCCGTCTTCCTTGGTGGCGGTGACGTGCACCGTGCGCGGGGTCTCGCCGTCGTTCAGCTTGGTGATGCCCGAGATGTCGAACGTCTCGGTGCCGTCGAGGCCGAGCGACGAGGCCGACTCGCCCGCCGGGAACTGCAGCGGGATGACGCCCATGCCGATCAGGTTGGACCGGTGGATGCGCTCGAACGACTCGGTGATCACCGCGCGGACGCCCAGCAGCGAGGTGCCCTTGGCCGCCCAGTCACGCGACGAACCCGAGCCGTACTCCTTGCCGCCCAGCACGACCAGCGGGGTGCCCGCCGCCGCGTAGTTCTGCGCCGCGTCGTAGATGAACGCCTGCGGCGCGCCCTCCTGCGTGAAGTCGCGGGTGTAGCCGCCCTGCACGTCGTCGAGGAGCTGGTTGCGCAGCCGGATGTTCGCGAACGTGCCGCGGATCATCACCTCGTGGTTGCCGCGCCGCGAGCCGTAGGAGTTGAAGTCCTTCTTCTCCACGCCGTGCTCGGTCAGGTACTGCGCGGCCGGGGTGCCCGGCTTGATCGCGCCGGCGGGGGAGATGTGGTCGGTGGTGACCGAGTCGCCCAGCTTCGCCAGCACGCGCGCGCCGGTGATGTCGGTGACCGCCGCCGGCTCCGGCGTCATGCCCTCGAAGTACGGGGGCTTCCGCACGTAGGTGGACTCGGCGTCCCACTCGAAGGTCTTGCCCTCCGGGGTGGGCAGCGACTTCCAGCGCTCGCCGCCGTCGAAGACGTCCGCGTAGTCCTTGGTGAACATCTCCTGCGTGATCGCGTAGTCGATGGTCTCCTGGATCTCCTGCGCGGTCGGCCAGATGTCCTTGAGGAAGACGTCGTTGCCCTGCGCGTCCTGGCCCAGCGGCTGGGTCGCGAAGTCGAAGTCCATCGTCCCGGCCAGCGCGTACGCGATGACCAGCGGCGGCGACGCGAGGTAGTTCATCTTCACGTCGGGGTTGATCCGGCCTTCGAAGTTGCGGTTGCCCGAGAGCACCGAAACCGCGGTGAGGTCGTTCTCCTGGATCGCCGCGGAGATCTCGTCCGAGAGCGGGCCGGAGTTGCCGATGCACGTGGTGCAGCCGTAGCCGACCAGGTGGTAGCCCAGCTTCTCCAGGTACGGCCACAGGTTGGCCTTGGTGTAGTAGTCGGTGACGACCTGCGAGCCCGGCGCCATCGACGTCTTCACCCACGGCTTGACCGCGAGGCCCTTGTCCACGGCGTTGCGCGCGAGCAGCGCGGCGCCGAGCATGACCGACGGGTTCGAGGTGTTGGTGCACGAAGTGATCGAGGCGATCACGACGGCGCCGTGGTCGAGGACGAACTCGCCGCGGTCGGACGTGGAGACCTTGACCGGCTTGGTCGGGCGGCCCGAGGCTCCGTTCGCGGCGGAGGAGGTGACCGGCGCGGCGTCGTCCTCGGCGAACGACAGCGACGGGGCGTCGCTGGCCGGGAAGGACTCCTCCGAAGCCTCGTCCATCTTCGTGTGCGGCGTGAGGTCCTCGCCGTCGACGTAGTCGTGGATCGACTTGCGGAACGACGACTTCGCGTCCGTCAGCTCGATGCGGTCCTGCGGGCGCTTCGGGCCGGCGATCGACGGGACGACCGTCGAGAGGTCCAGCTCGAGGTACTCGGAGTAGGCCGCCTCGCGCGACGGGTCGTGCCAGAGGCCCTGCTCCTTGGCGTACGCCTCGACCAGCGCGACCTGCTCCGCGGACCGGCCGGTCAGCTTGAGGTAGCGGACGGTCTCCTCGTCGATCGGGAAGATCGCCGCGGTGGAGCCGAACTCGGGGCTCATGTTGCCGATGGTGGCGCGGTTGGCCAGCGGCACCGCGGCCACGCTCTCGCCGTAGAACTCGACGAACTTGCCGACCACGCCGTGGCGGCGCAGCATCTCGGTGATGGTGAGCACGACGTCGGTGGCGGTGACGCCGGCCGGGATCTCGCCGGTCAGCTTGAAGCCGACGACGCGCGGGATGAGCATCGACACCGGCTGGCCCAGCATGGCGGCCTCGGCCTCGATGCCGCCGACGCCCCAGCCCAGCACGCCGAGGCCGTTGACCATGGTGGTGTGCGAGTCGGTGCCGACGCAGGAGTCGGGGTAGGCCTGGCCGCCCCGGGCCATGACCGTGCGCGCGAGGTGCTCGATGTTGACCTGGTGCACGATGCCGGTGCCCGGCGGGACGACCTTGAACTCGTCGAAGGCGCCCTGGCCCCAGCGCAGGAACTGGTAGCGCTCGCGGTTGCGCTCGTACTCGATCTCGACGTTGCGCTCGAAGGCGTCGGGCCGGCCGAAGACGTCGATGATCACCGAGTGGTCGATGACCAGCTCGGCCGGGGCGAGCGGGTTGACCTTGTCGGGGTCGCCGCCGAGGTCCGTGACCGCCTCGCGCATGGTGGCGAGGTCCACCACGCAGGGGACGCCGGTGAAGTCCTGCATGATCACGCGGGCGGGCGTGAACTGGATCTCGATCGACGGGTCGGCGTTCGGGTCCCACGAGCCGAGCGCGCGGATGTGGTCGGCGGTGATGTTCGCGCCGTCCTCGGTGCGCAGCAGGTTCTCGAGCAGGATCTTCAGGCTGTAGGGCAGGCGCTCGGCGCCTTCGACCTTGTTCAGGCGGAACACCTCGTACGAGGCGTCGCCGACCTTCAGCGTGTCTTTGGCGCCGAAGCTGTCCTTGCTGGCAGGTGCGGTCACGTCTAACTCCAGTGGCATGGACTCCGCGCCGGTGCGGCGGTCGGTCCCGGGTCAGTTCGGTCGGGTTCGGTGTCGTGCAGGTCCGCACGAGGCGGAAGCGAGTGTTGCGCACCCCCACCGTAGGACCGGATGCGGGATGGCACACCTCGCCGTCGCCTCAAACAGTACGCGTGTCCTGTTTGGGGTTCAAGACGACACGCGGTGTGGGCTGCGCCATCCGGACACGCGGTGGGGCGGGGGTCCCTCAATGAGGGGAATTGATGCCTACGGTGTGTAAGTTTCCGGTGATGCTTGTGATAGTGGTGTGACTGCAGTGACACGCGGTGTGCGCTGGTGAGCGGAGGTGGCGGTCGTGGCGGGACGGCGTGGCGGGGACCGGGTGCCGGGAGCCCGCCGTGGACTCACCGTGAGCACCCTGGTCCTGGTGATCTTGTTCGGCGCGGGCGGCACGGGCCTCGCCGCGCCCCCGCCGCCGCCCAACCCGAGCGACTCGGACCTGAACTCGAGCAAGGCCGACGCCAACGCGAAGGCCGGCGAGGTCGGCAAGCTGACCAACCAGCTGGCCCAGGCCGAGCAGAAGCTGTCGCAGCTGCAGGACGACGTCGAGCTCAAGCAGGAAGAGGCCAACAAGGCCCTGGTCGACCTGCAGGCGGCGCAGGACGACGCCGAGCGCGCCGAGAACGACGCCCGGGCGGCCCGCGCCCAGGCCGACGCGGCGTCGGCGGCCATCGAAAAGGCCCGCACGGACCTCAAGACGTTCGCCTCGGCGAGCTTCCAGCAGGGCAGCACGGTCGGCTCGCTCTCGGCGTACCTCAGCGCCGACAGCCCCAAGGACATGCTCGCCCGCGCCCAGCTGCTCGACGCCGTCGGCGGCGACCGGCTCAACGCGCTCGACCGGCTCCAGCAGGCCCAGACCGAGAAGTCCAACAAGGACGCCGCGGCCCGCAAGGCCGCCGAGATCGCCCAGCAGAAGCAGGACGCCGCGCGCGAGGCCAAGAACGGGGCCGACGCCGCGCAGGCCGCCGCCGTGCGGGCGCAGGACGACCAGGCGTCGCAGAACACCCAGCTCCAGCGGAACAAGTCCGACGTCGAGCAGCAGCTGTACGCGGCGCAGGCCAAGGTCAACGGCCTGCAGGGCCAGCGCCAGCGCTACCAGGACTGGCTCGCCGAGAAGACCAGGGAGGACGAGGAACGCGCCCGCCAGGCCGCGCTCGGCTCGTCCGGCGGCGGGGGCCGCCCGTCGGGTGGGCCGGCGCCGTCGGGCCCGGCCGGCTCGTCGATCGAGGCCGTGATCGCCCGCGCGCTGTCGAAGCTCGGGATGCCGTACGCCTGGGGCGGCGGCAACGCGAGCGGCGCGACCCGCGGCATCCGCGACGGCGGCGTCGCCGACCGCTACGGCGATTACAACAAGATCGGCTTCGACTGCTCCGGCCTGATGATCTACGCCTTCGCCGGGGTCAGGGGCCTGCCGCACTACAGCGGCTACCAGTACACGGCGGGGCGGCGGGTCCCGCTGTCCCAGATGCGCCGCGGCGACATGCTGTTCTGGGGCGGCGCGGGCGGCATCCACCACGTCGCCCTGTACCTCGGCGGCGGCCAGATGGTCGAAGCGCCGCAGTCCGGGCTGCGCGTCCGGATCGCGCCGGTGCGCTACGGCGGGATCATGCCGTTCGCGACGCGCCTGATCGGCTGAAACCCGGTCGACGCCGTCGGCGGCGGGCCGCCAGGATCACCCGGTGGACGACGAACTGAACGCGCTGCGGCGCTCGCGGATGCGCTGGAACACGCCCCTGTCCGAAACCCACGCCGAGCTGCTGCTCGACCGGATGGCCCTCGGCGAAGGGCACCTCGTCGACCTCGGCTGCGGCTGGGGCGAGCTGCTGCTGCGGGCGGCCGCGAGGGCGCCCGGCCTGCGCGTGACCGGCGTCGACACCGACGTGACCGGTCTCGACCGCGGCCGGGCGGCGGCGGCCGAGCGCGGCCTGGCGGTGCAGTTCACCGAGGCCGACGCCGCGACCTGGGACGTGCCCGCGGAGCGGGCGTTCTGCATCGGCGCCGCGCACGCCTTCGGCTCGACCGAGGCGGCGATCGAGGGGCTCGCCCGCGTGGTGCCCTCGGGCCGGGTGCTCTACGGTGACGGCTTCTGGGCCGCCCCGCCCGATGCGGCGGCGCTGGAGATCTTCGGGCCGGACACGCTCACCCTGCCGGAACTGCTCGACGCCGCGCACGGCGCGGGGTGGCGCGTGCTGCACCTCAGCACCGCGGGCCAGCTCGAATGGGACGACTTCGAGTCGACGTCGAAGCTGGCCTGGCAGGAGTGGCTGCTGGCGAACGCGGCCGACCCGCGGGCGGCGGAGGTGCGGGACTGGCTCGACGAGCGCCAGCGGCAGTACGTCCGCGGCTACCGGGGCGTGCTGGGCCTCGCCTACCTGGTGCTCGGCCGCTGAGGTCAGCCTTGCTCGCGCTTGAGCTTGCGCCAGCCGCCGGCGCGGTTGTTCGCGATGATCTGCCGGAACATCGCCGTGAGCGCGGGCGCGTTGATCGGCTCGCCCTCGCGGAAGGCGACCGTCCGGGCGGTCTTGTTGCCGTGCCCGGCGGTGATGATGCCCGCCGGGTCGGGGACGATGCCACCGTCGTAGACGAACACGTTGACGTGGTCCTTCGCCGCCAGCAGGGCGCAGATGTTGCCCTCCAGCACGAAGTAGGGCTGCCGGGTGCGCTTGATCGTTTCGGTGACCCCGGGGTCGGCTGCGTGGACCAGCTCGCGGACCTGACGGCAGATCGCCTGCTGCCACTCCGGCAGGGCGTCGATGTAGGCGTCGACGCGGGGCTCGACGGTGCAGGTCATGCGAACCTCCGGGAACTCGCCGCGTCGAGTATGCCCGACGCGGGCCTTACCTCGCCCGTGCCGGGCCGCTAGTGTTCCCGGGATGCGCTACGCGGGGATCGTGGTGGCCGGGGGCTCGGCCCGCAGACTGTCCGGTGTGGACAAGCCGGCCCTCTCGGTGGGCGGGAAGCCGTTGCTGGCCCGCGCGATCCACGCCCTCGACGGCGCCGAGCGGGTGATCGCCGTCGGCCCGCGGCGGCCCGGGTTCGACGTGGTGTGGACGCGGGAACCGGTGCCGGGCACCGGACCGGTCGCGGCGCTGGCCGCCGGGCTCGCCTTCGTGCCCGAGGACGTCGAGGCGGTCGCCGTCCTGGCCGCCGACCTCCCGGGCGTCCGCCGGTCCACAGTGGACAAGCTGGTGGCCGCGATCGGCGACGGCGACGGCGCCGTCCTGGTCGACGCGGCCGGGGCGCGGCAGTGGCTGCTGGGCGCCTGGCGGGTGGCCGCGCTGAAGGCGGCGCTGCCGGACCCCGTGGAGAACGCGGCCCTGCGCCGCGTCCTGGGCGGGCTGGCCGTCACCGACGTCCCGGCCGAACGGGGCGAAGCGGACGACATCGACACGCCCGAGGACCTCGAACGCCACCGCTGAGCGCGGGAACCGGACCTCCTTCACAGGTGTCATACCGGCGACGGTGTTGGCTGCTCCCACGGGCCTTCGCGCCCGTCCGCGTGCCGGACGGACGAACGACCGGGGGACGCAGTACGGTCGCACCGCGTGATCACCGTCGCGGGGGCGGCGCACGAGCTTGAGGAGGCAGAGTGACCGAGCCCGGCTACGCCGAGGGCGGGAACGGGCAGCAGCCCGCGACGCCGGCCCGGGACGCCCAGTTGCTGGAGCGGACCGTGTTCGAGGTCAAGCGGATCATCGTCGGCCAGGACCGCCTGGTCGAGCGGATGCTGGTCGGCCTGCTGGCCAAGGGCCACCTGCTGCTCGAAGGCGTGCCCGGCGTGGCGAAGACCCTCGCCGTCGAGACGTTCGCCCGGGTCGTCGGCGGATCGTTCTCCCGCGTGCAGTTCACCCCCGACCTGGTGCCCGCCGACATCCTCGGCACCCGGATCTACCGCCAGGGCGCCGAGCGGTTCGACGTCGAGCTCGGCCCGGTCGTGGCCAACTTCGTGCTCGCCGACGAGATCAACCGCGCGCCCGCCAAGGTCCAGTCGGCGATGCTCGAGGTGATGGCCGAGCGGCACGTGTCGATCGGTGGCCAGACGTTCCCGATGCCGGACCCGTTCCTCGTCCTGGCCACCCAGAACCCGATCGAGAACGAGGGCGTGTACCCGCTGCCGGAGGCGCAGCGCGACCGGTTCCTGTTCAAGATCGTCGTCGAGTACCCCTCCGCCGAGGAGGAGCGCGAGATCATCTACCGGATGGGCGTCACCCCGCCCACCCCGCACGAGGTGCTCAGCCCGGGCGAGCTGGTCCGCCTTCAGGGCGTCGCGTCGCAGGTGTTCGTGCACCACGCGCTCGTCGACTACGTGGTCCGCCTGGTGCTGACCACCCGGACGCCGAACGAGCACGGCCTCGCCGACGTCGCCGGCTGGGTGTCCTACGGTGCCTCGCCGCGCGCGAGCCTCGGCATCATCGCCGCCGCGCGGGCGCTGGCCCTGGTCCGCGGCCGCGACTACGTGCTGCCCCAGGACGTCGTCGACGTCGTGCCGGACGTCCTGCGCCACCGGCTCGTGCTGTCCTACGACGCGCTGGCCGACGGCGTGCCGATCGACCACATCATCACCCGCGTGCTGCAGACCGTGCCGCTGCCGCAGGTCTCGGCCCGGCCGCAGGGCGGGACCGGCCAGGGCGGCCCGGTCCCGGCGGGCGCGCCGGTCAGGTAACCCCGAGATGGCCAAGAAGGAGGAGGGCACCCGCCCTTCCTGGGCGCCACCGGTGCTGCGCGGCGACCGCATGGAAGCCGGGCTCCGCACCCTGGAGCTCGACGTCCGCCGCCGGCTCGACGGGCTGCTGCAGGGCAACCACCTCGGCCTCGTGCCGGGGCCGGGGTCCGAGCCCGGCGAGGCCCGCCCGTACCAGCCCGGCGACGACGTCCGCCGGATGGACTGGGCGGTCACCGCCCGCACCACGACCCCGCACATCCGCGAGACCGTCGCCGACCGCGAGCTGGAGACGTGGGTGGTCGCCGACCTGTCGGCGAGCCTCGACTTCGGCACGGCGCTCTGCGAGAAGCGCGACCTGGTGGTCTGCGCCGTCGCCGCGGTCGCGCACCTGACCGGGGGCGGCGGCAACCGGATCGGCGCGCTGATCTCGACCGGCGCGGAGACCACCCGCATCCCGGCGCGCGGCGGGCTGCCGCACGCGCGCGGGCTGGTGCGGAAGCTGGCCGAGACGCCCCGCGCCCCCGAGGGCACCCGGGGCGACTTCGCCCAGGCGCTCGAAGCGCTGCGCCGCCCGCCGCGCCGCCGCGGCCTCGCCGTGGTGATCTCCGACTTCCTGGGCGACAGCTCGTGGGAGCGGCCGCTGCGGGCGCTGGGCGGGCGCCACGAACTGATCGCGATCGAAGTCCTCGACCCGCGCGACATCGACCTGCCCGAGGTGGGCACCGTCGTGCTGGCCGACCCGGAGACAGGGAAACAGCGCGAAGTGCACGCTTCGGCCTTGCTGCGCAAGGAGTTCGGGGCCGCGGCCCACGCCCACCGGCAGAAGGTGGCGGCCGGCCTGCGGCGCGCGGGTGCGGCGCACCTGACGCTGCGCACCGACGCCGACTGGATCGCCGACATGGTGCGGTTCGTCGTCGCCCGCAAGCGGCGCTGGTCGGGGGGTGTGGCGTGAGCGGACCGTTCACCACCACCGCACCACGGGGCAGCGGGGTGCGCGCATGAGCCTGACCGGGTTCACCGCGCCCTGGTGGTTCCTGCTGCTGATCGCGGTCGCCGCGGTCGCCGTCGGGTACGTGCTCGCCCAGCGGGCACGGCGGCGGCGGACCATGCGGTTCGCGAACCTGGACCTGCTGGAACGGATCGCGCCGAAGAGCCAGGGCTGGGTCCGGCACCTGCCGGCCGTGCTGATCGTGCTCTCGCTGCTGCTGCTCACCGTGGCGCTGGCCGGGCCGACCGCCGAGCAGAAGGTGCCGCGCAACCGGGCCACCGTGATGCTGGTGATCGACGTGTCGCTGTCGATGGAGGCCACCGACGTCGCGCCGACCCGGCTCAAGGCGGCGCAGGAGGCGGCGACGTCGTTCGCGCAGAACATGACGCCGGGGATCAACCTGGGGCTGATCTCCTTCGCGGGCACGGCGACGGTGCTGGTCAACCCGACCACCGACCGCAACGGCGTGATCAAGGCGATCGAGAACCTCAAGCTGGCGCAGTCGACGGCGACCGGTGAAGGCATCTTCGCGGCGCTGCAGTCGGTGGAGAGCTTCTCCAGCGTCGTCGGCGGGGCGGACGGGCCGCCGCCGGCGCGGATCGTGCTGATGTCGGACGGGAAGCAGACCGTTCCGGAAGACCTGTACGCGGCGCGCGGCGGGTACACCGCGGCGCAGGCGGCGAAGCAGGCCGGGGTGCCGATCTCGTCGATCTCCTTCGGCACCACCCACGGTTCGGTCGACATCGACGGCAAGCCCCAGCCGGTCAGCGTGGACGACGAGTCCCTGCACGAGATCGCGCGGCTGTCGGGCGGCGACTTCTACAAGGCGGCCAGCGCCGAGGAGCTGAAGAAGGTCTACGCGGACCTCGGCGAGCAGATCGGCTACGAGATCAAGGACGCCGACGCGAGCAAGCCGTGGGTCGTCGTCGGCACGCTGATCCTCATGCTGGGGGCGGCGGCCAGCCTGTTCTTCGGGCAGAGACTCCCGTGACGCTCACCCTTCCCGGCGGACGCCGTACAGGCTGCCGCCGAGAAGGGTGACCCCGGAGAGGACGCCGCTGACGAACGGGACCCAGGGCAGCGCCTCGGTGCCGAGCAGGGCGAGACCGGCGATACCGAGCACGGTCAGGACCACGCCGACCACCAGGATCGACCGGGTCTTCCACGCGGACGCCAGCGCGACGAAGTGGAGCCCGACGACGGTGGCGATCCACGCGACGTTCGCCTGCACCGGCGCGTCCAGCAGGCTGAGGACGAAGAACCCGGCGACGAGCAGCACCACTTCGCCGACGACGATCACCCGGTAGCGGGGACCGAACACGGGCCGGTCGTCGAGGGTCGGCCGCCCGCCGGCGCGGACCCCGAGGACGACGACGGCGCCGAGCGCCACGACGGCGAGCGCGCGCAGCACCCACCCGGCCGCGGCGGGCAGCGGAGCTCCCGAGTTGACCAGGACGAACACGGTGCCGAACGCGGCGCCGATGAGCGCCCCCAGGAACTGCTGTCGCATCCGGTGAACCTACCGGAAGGCGATCAAGGGACCGCGAAGCCGTTCTGCCGCCAGGCTTCGTAGATCGTGATCGCCGCGGTGTTGGCCAGGTTCAGCGACCGGCTGGTCGGCAGCATCGGCAGCCGCACGCGGTCGGTCACCTCCGGCGCCTGCTGGACGTCCGCGGGCAACCCCACGGACTCCGGCCCGAACATCAGCACGTCGCCGGGCGCGTACGCGACGTCCGTGTACAGCCGCGTCGCCGACGCGCTGAACGCGTAGACCTTCGCCGGCAGCAAGGCTTCCCACGCCGCCGGGAGGCCGGCGTGGACCCGCACCCGCGCCAGGTCGTGGTAGTCGAGCCCGGCGCGGCGCAGCTGCTTGTCCTCGAGGGTGAACCCGAGCGGCTCCACGAGGTGCAGTTCGCAGCCGGTGTTGGCGGCGAGCCGGATCGCGTTGCCCGTGTTCGGGGGGATTTCGGGGTGGTAGAAGAGGATGCGGAACACGGCTCAGTCCCCGAGGAGCGTCGCGTACACCTTGCGGACGGCGTCCGGGGGCGCCGCGGGCCGCAGGGTGGCCGGGTCGATGAACACGTACCGGATGTTCGCCGCCAGCAGCAGCGTGGCGGCGCGGTGGATCTCGAAGTCGAAGACCAGCGACGTCGTGCCGAGGTGGTTCAGGTACTGGGAGACGACCAGTTCCTCGTCGTACCGGGCGGGGGCGCGGAACTTGAGGTTGGCCTCCGCGACCACGATGTCCGTGCCGTGGGCGAGGAACTCGTCGTGCGAGCCGAACAGGGCCTTCTCCGCCTCGAAGGCGCACATGTCCACATAGGCCAGGTAGTGGGCGTTGAAGACGATGCCCTGCCCGTCGCATTCGTGGTAGCGCACGCGCAGCGGCATCGCGACGATCGGGCGGCGGGGTTCGGTCACGGCCTCAATCTAGCCGAACGTGATGTCCGGGTAGCGCGGTGACGGCCCGTCGAACAGGTGCCGGTCGACGCCGCGCAGGTGCAGGTCGAAGAACGCGGCGACGTAGTCGCGTTGCGCGGTCAGCGACCGCTGCGGGTCGACCGTCCCGACGACCGCCGCGGCCCGCTCCGGCGTGACGAGCCCGGCCGGCTCAGGAACGGCCGGTCGAGGCCCCGCCGCACGACGTCGCCGGGCAGGTAGGGATCCGGCGACGGTGGCCCGAAGCCCCACCCCATCGCGCCGCCCGAGGTTGATCCCGGCGTCGATCCGCCGGTCGGTCACCATCGTCTCGCCCGCGGTGAACCCGCCGTAGGAGTGGCCGGCCATGCCGACGCGGCGGAGGTCGAGCGCCGCGCCGAGGCCGCGGGGGAGCGGCTTGCCGTCGGCGTCCGCCCGCACTCCGCGGGCCAGGGTGCCGAGCACGGATTTCGTGTCCGCGACGCGGGCGTCGAGCGCCTTCTTCTTGTCCGCCGGGGAACTCGACGGCGGCCGCTTCGTGGGTGTGCGACACGCGGGCACCTCCCCCCGGGCCTGGCGGCGCGTCGCCGTCCAGTCGACCGAGCCGCGCGGCAGCCCGGGGAAGTCCGGCGACGCGGCCTGCTCCTCGATCGCGGCAGCCACTGCACCGGGCAGCCACTGCTCCCGCGGCGCGGACCCGGTGAACCGCACGGGGTAGTCGACGTGACCATCAGCTCGCGCCGCTGGGCGGGCACCCACGGATCGGCCCGGCGGGGGTCGACGAGGTGCAGGGCCGTGGTGCCGACCCGGTACGGGCCGGTCAGCTCCGGCAGGGTGACGGACAGGGTCGCGGCGGCGGCCGGCGCGGCAGCCGCGGTGACGGCGGCGAGCGCGAGCCCGGCGGCGAACGCCCGGCGCTTTCCGGACAAGGTGATCCCCCTCGTGTGTCGGTCTCCGTCCAGCCTGGCGAAGACGAGCGGCCGGTGCCTCCCACCGGCGAGGGAGGCCGGGGCGTCCGGAAGTCGGGTTCAGCCGTGCAGGGCGCGGTACGCGGCGGCCGCGCCGGGTTGCAGGGGGACCGGTTGGGTGCCGATCAGGGTGCGGACGTCGAGGAACTGCGTGCCGACCGCTTCCGCGGGTACCAGGGCGGTGGCGCGCTCCACGAGCAGGCGGACCACCGCGGCGGCGACGTCGTCGGGCAGGGCGGGGGAGCAGACGAGGAGGTTCGCCACGCCGATCGTGCCCAGCGCGGACACCCCGCGGTACGCGCCGTCGGGCACCTGGACCTGGTCGTAGACCGGGCCGTACGCCGCGCGCAGGGCCGGGACCACCGAATCGAGGGGCAGCAGCGCGATCGGTGTCGTGCGGGTGAGGTCGGCGAGCTTCGGCGTCGGGACCCCGCCGGACCACAGCATGGCGTCGATCCGGCGGGCGGCGAGTGCGCGGACCGCGTCGTCGAACAGCAGGTGCCGGGCGTCGACCGGGACGCCCGCCTTCGCGAAGAGACGCTCGCCGAGCTGGGCCGCGCCGGACCCGCCCGCGCCCAGCGACACCGGGCGGCCCGCCAGGTCGGCGAGGCGGCGCACCGGCCCGTCCGCCCGCACGACGAGCTGCAGGTAGTTCTCGTACACCCGGCCCAGCGCGAGCAGCGGCACCTTCTCGCCGAACGGCGGCCCCCCGCCGAGCGCCGTCTGGGCGACGTCGGCGAGCACCAGCCCGAGGTCGGCCCGGCCCTCGCGCACCAGGCCGACGTTGGCGACGCTCGCCTCGGTGGGCACGGCCGTGGCGTGCAGCCGCGGTTCCGCACCGTTCAGCTCGGCCGCGAGCAGCTCCGCGAACGCCAGGTAGAAGCCGCCGCGTTCGCCGGCGGCGATGGTGACCGGCCGCTCCGGGCCGGGGTAGCCCGACGTCGAGCACCCGGCCAGCGCGAGGCCGAGGCCGCCGAGCAGGGCGGTGCGGCGGGTGAGCGTCATCCCGGCTCCTCCTGCAGCGGCAGCGTGACGCGGACTTCGAGGCCGCGCGGCTCGGCCTGCCGCAGTTCCAGGACCCCGCCCCGGGTGCGGACCTGCTGGTGCGCGATGGCCAGCCCGAGCCCGGTGCCGCGCGGGGCGCCTTCGCCGCCGGCGCGCCAGAACCGCTCGGTCGCCCGTGCCCGGTCCTCAGTGGACAGACCGGGTCCGTCGTCCCGGACGACGAGCGTCGCGGTCTCCGGGCCGGCGCCCCAGTCCGTGGTGATCGTCGCGCCGCGGCCGGCGTAGTGGACGGCGTTGTCCAGCAGCACGTCGAGGATCTGGGCGAGCTCGCCTTCCGGGCAGCGCACGGTCACCGGCTCGTCGTGCCCCGGGGGCGGCAGCAGCGCGGCCCCCGCGTCTTCGGCGGCGGGCCGCCAGGCGTCGACGCGCTCGGCGAGCACGGACGCGAGGTCGCAGGCTTCGCCGGCGCCCCCGGCCGCGACCCGGGTCGCCGTGCTCTCGGCCAGTGCGAGCGCCAGCAAGCCGTCCAGGAGCTTTTCGAGGCGCTCGACCTCGGCGACGGTGGCCCGGTAGGTGGCGTCGCCGCCCTCGACCCGGCCGGCCAGGGAGTCGACGCGCAGCCGCAGCGCCGCCATCGGGTTGCGCAGCTGGTGGGAGGCGTCGGCCACCAGCCGGTGCTGCTGTTCGGCCGCTTCGAGCACGGCCTCGGACATCCGGTTGAGCTCCCCGGCCAGGGTTCGCAGCTCGCGGGGCCCGGTGCGTTCCGGGACGTGCGCGCGGTGCCCGGCGGCGACGGCCAGCACCCCGGTCTCCAGCTCGTGCAGCGGCCGCACCATCCACCGGGCCAGCACCACGGCGAGCAGCACGAACACCACCGCGACCAGCAGGGCGCCGGCGCCGATGGTGCCCCAGCGGGTGGCGACGTCCGCGGCGGCCGCCGTCACCGACGCCCGCAGCACGACCACGCCGGAGACGCGGGTGCCGGTGCCGACCGGGCGGGCGAAGTACGCCGGCTCGGCCGACCACGGGCTCAGCCGGTCGGCCCGCGGCGCCGGCTCGTTGCGCATCGTGGCCTCCACCAGCGCGTGCACCGCCGGGTCCGCCGCGGTCAGCCCGCCCGCCTGCACCAGCGGGACGCGCCGGGCGTCGACGATGACCACGCCTTCGCCGTACAGCTCGGCGTAGCGCGCCGCGTCGGCCGCGAGGGCCGCCGGGTCGCGCGTGTCGACGGCCTGCTGGGCGAGCACGACGAACCGGTCGACGTCGGCGGTGCGGGAGATGACGAGCTGCTGGGTGCGCTGCTCGGCGGTCGCGGTCAGCAGCGGCACGGCGAACGCGGCGACCACCGCGAGCGCCAGGGCGACCAGGACCACCAGGAGCCGGGTGCGCACGGGTCAGCCCCGGCCGAGCCGGTAGCCGAAGCCGCGGATGGTGGTGAGCAGGCCCGGCCGGTCGAGCTTCGCGCGCAGCTGCGTCAGGTGGACGTCGAGGGAGCGCGAAACCGCGAGGTAGGCGTCGCCCCAGACCTCGTCCATCAGCTGCTGGCGGCTCACCGCGGTGCCGGGGCGCGCGGCGAGCACGGCCAGGATCTCGAACTCCTTGGTCGTCAGCCCGGCGTCGCGCCCGGCGACCAGGACCCGGCGGGCGCCGAGGTCGATCTCGACGTCCTCGACGCGCACGACGTCGCCGGCCGGAGCCTCGCGGGCCACCGCGCGCCGCACGACGGCGTCCATCCGGGCGAGCAGCTCGGCCAGCCGCACCGGTTTGGTCAGGTAGTCGTCCGCGCCCAGGCGCAGGCCGCGCACGACCGAGCGCTCGTCGCCGCGCGCGGTCAGCACAATCACCGGCACCGGGGAGACCGCCCGGATCTTGCGGAGGACGTCGAGCCCGTCGAGGTCGGGCAGGCCCAGGTCGAGCAGGACGAGGTCGGCTTCGCGGTGGTGGTGCAGCGCGTCGGCCCCGCGCCCGACGCTGGTGACGGGATGACCGCGCGCGTGCAGCGACTCGGCGAGCGCGCCGGCGACACCCGCGTCGTCTTCGACGAGGAGCACGCGCACGGCCATCCCCTTCTCAGCGTTCGCCCGCGCCCACCGGTTCGGGCCGCGCCTCCAGCTCGGAGCTCTTCGAGGTTTCCCGCATTGTGCCGTAGACGATCAGGGAAACCAGGACGCAGCCCGCGACGTACCAGAAGAACACCGACTCGTGCCCGGCGCTCTTCAGCGCCTGCGCGATGAGCTCGGCGGTGCCGCCGAAGATCGCGACGGTCAGGGCGTAGGGCAGGCCGACGCCGATGGCGCGGATCTTCGTCGGGAACAGCTCGGCCTTCACGATCGCGTTGATCGACGTGTAGCCCGCCACGACGACGAGCCCCGCCAGGACGAGGAAGAACGCGCCGACCGGGTTCCGGGTCGAGCCCATGACCGTCATGATCGGGACGGTCAGCAGCGTGCCGGCGATGCCGAAGAACAGCAGCAGCGGGCGGCGGCCGATCCGGTCGGACAGCCTCCCCGCGAGGGGCTGCAGGATCGCCGCGAGCAGGATCGCCGAGAACAGGATGATGGTGACCGTCCGCCGCGGGATGTGGGCGGTGTTCTCGAGGAACTTCTGGCTGTAGGTGGCGAAGGTGTAGAAGGCCACCGTGCCGCCGAGGGTCAGGCCGACGACGAGCGCGATCTCCTTGGGGTACTTGGCGAGCGCGCGCAGCGTGCCGCGTTCGCCGGTCGCGGCGCTCTCGTCCGCTTCGCGCCGGTAGCTCTCCGACTCGTCCATCCCGCGGCGCAGCCACATGACGCTGAGCGCGGCCACCGTGCCGACGCCGAACGCGATCCGCCAGCCCCACGACGTGAGCTGCTGCTCGGTGAGCAGGCCCTGCAGGATCAGCTGGAGCCCCAGGGCCAGCAGCTGGCCGCCGTAGAGCGTCACGTACTGGAAGCTGGAGTAGAAGCCGCGCTTGCCGGGAGTGGCCACTTCCGACAGGTACGTCGCCGACGTGGAGTACTCGCCGCCGACCGACAGGCCCTGGATCAGCCGGGCCACCAGCAGCAGGATCGGCGCCGCGAGCCCGATCGTGTGATAGCTCGGGGTCACGGCGATGAGCAGCGAGCCGCCCGCCATGAGCGTGACCGACAGCACCAGCGCGCTGCGGCGGCCGAAGCGGTCGGCGAAGCGGCCGAGCATCCAGCCGCCGAGCGGGCGCATGAGGAACCCGACCGCGAACACGGCGGCGGTGCCGAGGAAGGCGGCCGTCGTGTCGGTCGTGGGGAAGAAGGATTTGGCGAAGTAGGTGGTGAACGCCGCGTAGGCGTACCAGTCGTACCACTCGACCAAGTTGCCGATGGAGCCGCGCAGCACGTTGCCGATCACGCGTTTCTCGCTGACGGCCCCCGTCGCGGCGCCGTTGATCCGGGTTGTCATCGTCGACCTCCTGTGTTGCGACTCACGGTGACCAACCAGCGGGTAACCAGCAAGGTCGGGAGGCAGTTCCTAACACCCGCTTAGGACGGTCGCGGCGACCCCGGGCGCGGGTGCGCGACCCGGCGGCGCTGCCGATAACCTCGTGCGCGACAGCAGCGCGCGGTTCACGAAGAGGGAGAACACTGTGGGACGGTCGGTCTTGGTCACCGGGGGCAACCGGGGCATCGGTCTGGCGATCGCCCGGGACCTCGCCGAGCAGGGGCACCAGGTCGCCGTCACGCACCGTGGTTCGGGTGCGCCGGACGGGCTCTTCGGGGTCCGGGCGGACGTCACCGACACCGAGCAGATCGACGCGGCGTTCAAGCTCGTCGAGGAGCACCAGGGCCCGGTCGAGGTGCTCGTGTCCAACGCGGGGCTGACCGACGACACGCTGCTGATGCGGATGAGCGACGAGCAGTTCGAGCGCGTGATCAACGCCAACCTCACCGGCGCCTACCGCGTCGCCAAGCGCGCCTCGCGCGGCATGCTGCGCGGCAAGTGGGGCCGGTTCGTCTTCATCTCGTCGGTGGTCGCGCTGTCCGGCTCGGCCGGCCAGGCGAACTACGCGGCGTCGAAGGCCGGGCTGGTCGGCTTCGCCCGTTCGCTGGCGCGGGAGCTCGGCTCGCGCAACATCACCTCGAACGTCGTCGCCCCCGGGTTCGTGCACACCGACATGACCGACGAGCTGCCCGAGGACCGCAAGAAGGAGATCCTCGCGCAGGTGCCCGCCGGCCGGTACGCCGAGCCGTCGGAGATCGCCGCCGCCGTCCGCTACCTCGCCTCGGACGAGGCCGGCTACGTCAACGGCGCGGTGCTGCCGATCGACGGCGGCCTCGGCCTCGGCCACTGACCCACCCGTTCACCGCACCAAGACATGGAGGACCCGTGCCCGGACTGCTCGAAGGCAAGCGCCTGCTGATCACCGGCATCATCACCGACGCCTCGCTCGCCTTCCACGCGGCCAAGATCGCGCAGCAGGAGGGGGCGCAGGTGGTGCTCACCGGCTTCGGCCGGATGTCGCTGGTCAAGACCATCGCGAAGCGGCTGCCCAAGCCGGCGCCGGTGCTCGAGCTCGACGTCACGAACCAGGAGCACCTCGACAGCCTCGCCGACCGGATCCGCGAGCACGTCGACGGCCTCGACGGCGTGCTGCACTCGATCGGGTTCGCCCCCCAGAGCTGCCTCGGCGCGCCGTTCCTCGACGCGCCGGCCGAGGACGTCAAGACCGCCGTGGACGTCTCGGCGTACTCGTTCATGTCGCTGTCGAGGGCGTGCCTGCCGCTGCTGGGCCGCGGTTCGTCGATCGTCGGCATGGACTTCGACGCGCGCGTCGCGTGGCCGGTCTACAACTGGATGGGCGTCGCGAAGGCCGCGCTGGAGTCGGTCAACCGGTACCTGGCCAAGGAGCTCGGCCCGCAGGGCATCCGCGTCAACCTGGTCAGCGCGGGCCCGATGAAGACCATGGCCGCGAAGTCGATCCCGGGCTTCTCCGACCTCGAAGACGGCTGGGGCGACCGCGCGCCGCTCGGCTGGGACAGCTCGGACCCGGACCCGACGGCGAAGAGCGTCTGCGCGCTGCTGTCGGACTGGCTCCCGGCCACCACCGGCTCGATGATCATGGTCGACGGCGGGGTCCACGCCCTCGGCATCTGAGCCTCACGCGAGCACGGGTTCGCGGTTGTCGTTCCGCTGGACGACGGCCGCGGCCGTGAGCGCCGCGAGGGTCGCCGCGCCGAGGGCCATGCCGGTCCAGGCGACGCTCGGGAAGCCGAGCCCGGCGTCGATCGCGACGCCGCCGAGCCACGGCCCGATCGTGTTCCCGACGTTGAAGGCCGCCGTCGTGCTGGCGCCGACGAGCGTCGGCGCGTTCCCGGCCACCGCGTACGTGCGGACGTTCAGCGCCGGGTTGGCGCCGAACCCGGCGGCCCCGAAGACGAGCACGGCCGCCACGGCGACCACCGGGTCGGTCGTGAGGGCCAGGACGAGCAGTGACACCAAGGCGAGCGCGACGCAGCCGTAGAGCGTGGCGAACGGGCGCCGGTCGGCCAGGCGCCCGCCGGCCGTGATGCCGATGAGCGCGCCGACGCCGAAGAGGGCGAGCACCCCCGGCACCCACTCCGCAGGCAGGCCGTCGGTCTCGGTCAGCAGCGGCGCGAGGTAGCTGAACGCGGCGAAGATCATGGCCTGGCACAGGGCGATCACGCCGAGCGCGAGCCAGACCCGCCCGCGCCGGTACAGCCGCAGCTCGGTGCGGACGCTCATCCCGCCGCCGGTCGTCTCCGGCACCAGCGCGGCCACCCCGGCCGCCGCCAGCAGCGTCACCGCGGCGACCGCCCAGAACGCCGTCCGCCAGCCCGCGTGCTGGCCGATGACCGTCCCCGCCGGGACGCCGGCGATGTTGGCCACGGTCAGCCCGCCGACGAGCACCGCCATCGCGCGGCCGCGCCGCTCGACGGGCACCAGCGCGATCGTCGTCGCCACGGCGACGGCCCAGAAGCCCGCACAGGCGAGCGCGGCCACGACCCGCGTCGCGAACAGCAGCGCGTAGCCGTCGGCGAGCGCGCCGACGACGTGCGCTCCGAAGAAGACCGCGAGCAGCACCAGGAGCGTCCGGCGGCGGGGGAGCCGCAGCGTGCCGATCGCCAGCAGCGGTGCGCCGACGACCATGCCGACGGCGAAGGCGGAGATCAGCAGCCCGGTGTCGGGGATGCTCACCCCGAGGTCGGCGGCCATCCCGGGGAGCAGGCCGGTGATCATGAACTCGGACGTGCCCAGCGCGAACACGCTGAGCCCGAGGACGAAGACGGCCAGGGGCACGAGGTCCTCCATGGTTGTGGATCGGTCAGTTCAAAACTCGGGCAGGGGCCTGGGGGCGCGTATTCGGGGTGCGTCAGGCCGTGACGGCCGTAAGGGCGAGGTCGGCGACGGCGTGCATGGCCTCGCCGCTGGCGCCGCGGCGGGACATCACCCGCAGTCCGGAGATCGTGCTGAGCAGGAACTCCGCGACGTCGGCGGGTGCGCGGCCCGGCCGGAGACTGCCGTCGAGGACACCTTCCCGCGCGCACTCGGCGAGCAGGGCCAGCTGTTTCTCCGTGTCGTGCTTCAGGGCTTCCCCCACCTCGTCGTCCGGGGTGCCGAGTTCGGCGAGGGTGTTGACGACGAGGCAGCCGCGCCGGCCGTGCTCGAGTTCGTCGCCGATGAGGGCGTCGAACATCGCCGCGATCCGCTCCGCGGCCGTGCCCGGGCCGTCGAGGACGGCCTTCCGGTCGGCCAGCCCGCGGGCGCTGTAGTGCGCCAGTGTGCGCCGGAACAGGGCTTTCTTGCTCGTGAAGGTGTTGTAGACGCTGCTGCGCCCGAGCCCGGTCGCCGCGCACAGGTCCTGCGTCGACGTCGCCTCGTAGCCGTGGTCCCAGAACGCCTGCATCGCGCTCTCGACGGCGGCGGACTCGTCGAACTCCCGTGGCCTGGCCATGCCCGTCACCGTACCAGGGTTTTGGACTGCTCGATTCACAACCGGCCCCCGTCAGCGTGCGGGCCGCCACATCGGCAAGATGACGGGGTGGGATACGACGCGTTGCTGTGGCTCTCGTTCGGCGGTCCGGAAGGACCCGAGGACGTCATGCCGTTCCTCGAGAACGTCACCCGGGGCCGGGGGGTGCCGCGCGAGCGGCTCCTGGAGGTCGCCGAGCACTACCGCCACTTCGGGGGCGTCTCGCCGATCAACGAGCTGAACCGCGACGCGATGGCCGCCGTCGAGAAGCAGCTCGCGGCCGCCGGCATCGACCTGCCGGTCCACTTCGGCAACCGCAACTGGCACCCGATGGTCGAGGACACCCTGGCTTCGCTGACCGAGGCCGGCGCGAAGCGGGTCCTGGTCTTCCCCACGAGCGCGTACGGCGGCTACTCGGCGTGCCGCCAGTACGACGAGGACATCGAGCGCGCCCGCGCCGCGGTCGGCCCCGAGGCCCCCGAACTGGTGAAACTGCGTCAGTTCTTCGACCACCCGCTCTTCGTCTCGGCCGTCGCCGACGGCGTGCGCGCGGCGCACGCGTCCCTGGGCGACGTGCCCGGGATCCGGACGGTCTTCACGGCGCACTCGGTGCCGGACAGCGCGGACCTCGCCTCGGGCCCGCCGTCCGACGGCGGCCGCCGGTACTCGAAGCAGATCGCGGAGGCGGCCCGGCTCGTCGCGGCCGAGGCAGGGCTGGCGGAGTACGACGTCGTGTGGCAGTCGCGGTCCGGCCCGCCGCAGGTGCCGTGGCTGGAGCCGGACATCGTCGACCACCTCGACGCGATGCACGCCGAGGGCGTCCAGGCGGTGGTCGTCTCGCCGATCGGCTTCGTGTCGGACCACCTCGAGGTGATCTGGGACCTGGACAACGAGGCGGCGGAACGCGCGGCCGAGCACGGCATGGCGTTCGCCCGCGCGGCGACGGCCGGCAGCGACCCGAGGTTCGCGGAGCTGGTGGTGGAACTGGTCCGCGAGCACACGCACGGCGTGGCGCCGCGCAAGCTGTCGCCGTTCCCGGCGGCGGGCTGCACGGTCAACGGCGCGCCGTGCGCGGTGGGGTGCTGCGAACCGGCGAAGCGCCCGGCTCGCTGAGAGAGGTCTGCAGCAGGTTCGCCGACACCGCGAACCCGTGCCGTTCGTAGGCCCGGACGGCGCGGGTCGACGAGTGCACGGTGACCCGTTCCAGCCCGAGTTCCCGGGCCAGGCGCAGGGTTTCGCCGATCAGGAGGCCGCCGAGGCCGCTGTCGCGCGCCTCCGGCGTCACGTAGACCGACTGCACGTCCCCGCAGGCCCGGGAAACGGCCAGCGGGGTCGGCATCCGGGGGGTGACGGCGAGGAACGCCATCCCGACCACCTCGTCGTCCCGCACCAGCACCAGGCACCGGTGGGTGGCGGCGTTGTCGCGTGCCCAGCCGGCGAATTGCCGCACGAACCCGGCACGACCGGCGGCGGGGACGCCGTCCTGCTCGGCCACCCAGCGCCACCGGAGCGCGGCGACGGCGGGGAAATCGGCGGGACCGGCGGGGCGGATCTCGATCTTCGGCACGCCCGTCATCCTGGTGGGTCAGCCTTCGCGGGCCGTCTGTTCCCCGAAGACCCGGACCGCCTCGTTGACCGCCGCGCACCGCGCCGTCCGGACCGCGTCCGACAACGGCCGCAACGCCTGGGCCCGCAGCGTCGACGCCGAGGCCGACAGCGCGCCGCCCGGGTCGTCGGTCTGCGCGACCACGAGGATCGCCGCGATCTCCTCGGCCCGCTGCAGCACGCGCAGCGCGCGCCCGGGGGTGCCGGCCGGCCAGTCGACGTCCGGCCGGGACCGCAGGTGCGCCGACAGCTCCGCCCGCACGCCCGGCCGGTCGGAAGCGACGTCGAGCGCCTGCAATGCGCCTGCGCTCGCGCGGATCGCGTCCGTCAGCCCGTGCTCGGCCTCGCCGAGGGCCACGTACTCCGGCGGTGCCGGCGCCGCCGTCGCGAGCGAGTAGACCGTCCAGCGCACCAGGCCTTCGGCGATCGGTTCCGGCACCAGCCCGAACCCGAGGTCGGCGAGCACCACGGCGTCGCCCGAGCGCAACGCCGCTTCGGTGAACGGCCCGCCGCCGCCGAGGCCGCGGACGTCGCCGGGCACGGGGAGCACCAGCCGGAAGGATTTCGCTCCCTGCGAACGCAGCGCCATCAGCAGCTGCACCGGGGTGGCCGCCCGGTTGAAGGCCAGGGGCAGGTCGAACGCCTCCGCCGCGGCCGCGTCGGCGGCGACCACGTCATGGGCCTCACCCCACGCGAGCAGGGCGTCGAGCACATCGTCGGAAGCGGCGGCTCCGTTCAGCCACGCGCTGGACCAGACGGCGAAGGTCGCACTGGGACGGCACACGACGCCCTATTTTACCGGTCCTTCCCGCGGTGCGGGAGCGCGCCCACGCTGGAGTCGCTCCACGTCGACGCACCGCCGATCCGGCAGTAGCGTCGAACGGGTGAACGCAGTTCCCGAAGCCCTTCCCCGCACCGCCGGGGCCCTGCGCGCGGCCGGGTACGCCCCGCGGCCGATCGCGCGAGAGATCCACGACAACCTCCTGAAGGCCCTGAAATCGGGCGAAGACGCGTGGCCCGGCATCGTCGGGTTCTCGCGGACCGTGCTGCCCCAGCTCGAACGCGCGCTGCTCGCCGGTCACGACGTCGTCCTGCTCGGCGAACGCGGCCAGGGCAAGACCCGCCTGCTCCGCACCCTCGCCGGGCTGCTCGACGAGTGGACGCCCGTCATCGAGGGCTCCGAGCTGGGCGAACACCCGCTGCAGCCGATCACGCCCGCGTCGATCCGCCGCGCCGCCGAACTGGGCGACGACCTGCCGGTGGCCTGGCGCCACCGCTCCGAGCGCTACACCGAGAAGCTCGCGACGCCGGACACCTCGGTCGGTGACCTGATCGGCGACGTCGACCCGGTGAAGGTGGCCGAAGGCCGCAGCCTCGGCGACCCCGAGACCATCCACTTCGGCCTGGTCCCGCGCGCCCACCGCGGCATCGTCGCCATCAACGAGCTGCCCGACCTCGCCGAGCGCATCCAGGTCGCGCTGCTCAACGTGATGGAGGAGCGCGACATCCAGGTCCGCGGCTACACCCTCCGGCTGCCCCTGGACGTCCTGCTCGTCGCCACGGCGAACCCCGAGGACTACACCAACCGCGGCCGGATCATCACCCCGCTGAAGGACCGCTTCGGCGCCGAGATCCGCACCCACTACCCCCTCGACGTGGAGTCGGAGGTGGCGGTCGTCCGGCAGGAGGCCGACCTGGTCGCCGAGGTCGGCGAGCCGCTGCTGGAGGTCATCGCCCGGTTCGTCCGGAACCTCCGCGAGTCGCCGGTGATCGACCAGCGGTCCGGCGTCTCGGCGCGGTTCGCCGTCGCCGCGGCGGAAACCGTGGCGGCCGCGGCCCTGCGGCGGTCGGCGCTGACCGGCGAGGAGCCGGCCGTGGCGCGGCCGGTCGACCTCGACGCCGTCCCGTCGGTGCTGCGCGGCAAGATCGAGTTCGAGCCCGGCGAAGAGGGCCGCGAGATCGAGCACCTCGTGCACCTGCTGCGCCGCGCGATCGCCGAGACCGCCCGTGAGCGGTTCGCCGGCCTCGACCTGCGCCCGCTGGCCGACGCGGTCGCCGACGGCCACCTGGTCGCCACCGGCGAGCGCGTGCCGGGCAAGGACGTCCTCGAAGCGCTGCCGGAGCTGCCGGTGCTGCACGAGGTCGCCGCGCGCGCCGGCGTCGCCGCCGACGAGCCCGCCGGGCGGATCGCGGCCGCCGTCGAACTCGCCCTCGAATCGCTGTTCCTGGCCCGGCGGCTGGCCAAGGACTCCGACGACGCGACAACCGTCTACGGCCGATGACCGCGGTCCCGCTTCCCGACGGCTACTCCTACGGCCCGTGGCACGACGGGCCGGACCCGCTCGCGCCGCCGGCCGACCTGCGTGACGCGCTCGACGAGATCGGCCGCGAGGTGATGGCCGGGGCGTCGCCGCGGTCCGCGCTGGAGGAGCTGCTGCGCCGGGGCACCGACCGCACGTCGGGGCTGGACGAGCTGACCCGGCGCCTGTGGCAGCGCCGGTCGCAGATCCAGCGGCGCAACAACCTCGACGGGACGCTGCAGGAGGTCCAGCGCCTGCTGTCCGAGGCCCTCGACGCCGAGCGCCGTGAGCTGTTCCCGGATCCGGACGACGAAGCCCGGTTCCGGGAGGCCCAGCTGGACGCGCTGCCGCCGGGCACGGCCGCGGCCGTCAACGAGCTGGCCGAGTACGACTGGCGGTCCGAACAGGGCCGGGAGAACTACCAGAAGATCCGGGACCTGCTCGGCCGGGAACTGATGGAGTCGCGGTTCCAGGGCATGAAGCAGGCCCTGCAGAACGCCGGGCCCGAGGACGTCGAGCGGATCAACGAGATGCTCTCCGACCTCAACGACCTCCTCGCCGCGCACGCCCGGGGCGCCGAGGACATCCAGGAGCGCTTCGAGGGCTTCATGGGCAAGCACGGCGAGTTCTTCCCGGAGAACCCGCGCACGGTCGAGGAGCTGATCGACGCGCTCGCCGCCCGGTCCGCGGCGGCCCAGCGGATGCTCAACTCGATGTCGGCCGAGCAGCGGGCGGAGCTGGCCGAGCTGACCCAGCAGGCGTTCGGCGACCCGCGCCTGGCCCAGCAGCTGTCCCAGCTGGACGCCCAGCTGCGGGCGGCGCGGCCGGGCGAGGACTGGACGTCGTCCGAGCGCTTCCGCGGCAAGAACCCGCTGGGCATGGGCGAAGGCGCCCAGGCGATGGCGGATCTCGCCGAGCTGGACGCGCTGGCCGAGCAGCTGGGCCAGTCCTACCCCGGTGCCCGGCTGGAGGACATCGACCTGGAGGCGCTCGAACGCCAGCTCGGCAAGGACGCCGGGGTGGACGCGCGGCGGCTGTCCGAGCTGGAGCGTGAACTGCGCCGCCAGGGGCTGTTCGAACGGGCCGCCGACGGCTCGCTGCGGTTGTCGCCCAAGGCGTTGCGGCGCCTGGGCGAGACGGCGCTGTCCGACATCGTGAACGCGTTGCGCGGCAAGGCCGGCGAGCGCGAGACCGAGTCGGCGGGCGCGGCCGGCGAGCCGACCGGCGCGTCGCGGCCGTGGCGGTTCGGGGACATGCAGCCCTGGGACGTGCCGAGGACCATCCGCAACGCCGTGCTCCGGTCGGTGTCGGTGGGGGAGCGCGCGGTCCGGCTGGACGTCGAGGACGTCGAGGTGGCCGAGACCGAGCACCGCTCCCGCGCGGCGGTGGCGTTGCTGGTCGACACGTCGTGGTCGATGGTGCAGGAAGGGCGCTGGCTGCCGATGAAGCGCACGGCGCTCGCGCTGCACCAGCTGATCAGCACCCGCTTCCGCAACGACGCCCTGCAGCTGATCACGTTCGGCCGCTACGCGACGTCGGTGGAGCTGCCGGAGCTGATCGGGCTCGAGGGCGCGTGGGAGCAGGGCACGAACGCCCACCACGGGCTGCTGCTCGCGGGGCAGCACCTGCGCCGCCACCCGGACGCCCAGCCGGTGGTCCTGATGGTCACCGACGGCGAGCCGACGGCCCACCTGGAACCGGACGGCGAAGCGGTCTTCGACTACCCGCCGCTGCCCCAGACGCTCCACAAGACACTGTCCGAAGTGGACCGCCTGGCCAAGCTGGGCGCCTCGGTGACGGTCTTCCGCCTCGGCGACAACCCCCGCCTGACGGCGTTCGTGGACCTGATCGCCCGCCGCTCGGGCGGCCGCGTGGTGGCCCCGGACCTCGACGGGCTGGGCGCCGCGGTGGTCGGCGACTACCTGCGGACCCGACGGCGCTGAGGGCGGGCGGCCCGGCACCGGGACGGCGGCTGGCTGGCGTGCCTGCGCAGGGCAGGTGCGGCGAAGGCGGTGGTGGGCGGCTGCTTGCGCGCCCGGCGCCGCTGGGGGCCGGGCGGCTACCTGCGAACCCGGCCGCGCCGGGGCCCGGCGGCCCGCTCGCCTTGCGTGGGAGCGCGCCCGGCGCCGTGGCCGGGCGGCTCGCTCGCCCCGCGCTGCGAAGGCAGCGGTGCTGCGCGGCCGCGTCCGCATCCGGCGGCGCGGAGGCGGCTGGCTCGCGTGCCTGCGGCAGAGCAGGTGCGGCGAAGGCGGTGGTGGGCGGCTGCTTGCGCGCCCGGCGCCGCTGGGGGCCGGGCGGCTACCTGCGAACCCGGCCGCGCCGGGGCCCGGCGGCCCGCTCGCCTCGAGCGCGCCCGGCGCCGTGGCCGGGCGGCTGCCTTCGCCCCTCGGCGCAGGCGGCGGTGACCGGCTACCTGCGCGCCCGGCGCCGCGGAGCGGCGACCGGTTCGTTCGCCCTGCGCAGCGACTCCGCGGCGAGGAGACCGTCCCCATGGCCCGCGGGGAGATACGCCTCGTGATCCGCCAGAACCTCGCGGCCCAGGACACGCGCCTGCGCGACGGCACCCGCCGCGGTCAGCACGTCCACCGATCGGCGCCGGAGCCGGAGCATCCGGTCGAGGCGCGGGGCGAGCTCCGCCGACGTCAGCGCGCGGAAGTGGCGCCACAACGCCGCCGTGTGGTCGACGCCTTCCACCGACGCGTCCGGCTCGACCACGTCGAACGCCCGGTCCAGCGCCGGCGCTAGCCGCTCCTCCGCGTGGAGCCGGCCGAGCAGGGCCCACTGGGTGAGGCGGTGCATCGTCACGACCTCGCCGGTCACGTCGAGCCCGGCGAGCGACGCCCCGGTGAGGCCGGCGAGCGCCGCGTCCACCGCCACCGGGTCGGGGCCCGCCCGGTGGACCAGGGAACGGCGGACACCGCGGGGCGCGAGCACCGCCAGCAGCTCCGCGAGCACCAGGGCCCGGCCGTCCCGGGCCGCCACCACCCGCAGCGCTTCGCACGCGGTGTCTTCGACACAGCCCGGGTAGCCCGGCGCCACCGCGGCGTGGGGCACCCGGCCGAGGTGGCCCTGCCGCCGGAGCACGGCGCCCGCCTGGGCGAGCGCGAGCGGGAGGCAGCCCAGCTCCCGGACCAGCTCCTCGTCGCCGGACCGGCCGGACCACGCGCGCAGGAACGCGACCGCCTCGGTCTCGTCGAACCCGCTCACCGGCACGACCCCGCCGAGGATCTCGAAGTCCGGCACGGTGGTCGTGACGAGCACCCGGGCGTGAGCGGGCAGCCACCGGTTGAGGGCGTCCGGGTCGGCCGCGTCGTCGAACACCACCAGCGGGCGGTCGAGGCCGTCCAGCCACGCCATGCCCGCCAACGCGGCCGCTTCGGCGTCGGCGACGGGCAGCGGGGCCAGTTCGGCGTACGCCCGGACGGCGTTGGCCGGGTCCTCCGCGGCCACCCACACGACGGCCGACCGGCCCGCGGCCGCGCGGGCGTACGCGGCGGCGAGGTGGGTTTTGCCGACGCCGTGGCCGCCGAGCAGGACGCAGAACCGGCCGCCGGCGAACGTCTCGTCGATGCGAGCCGCGAGCGAATCCCGGCGGACGGCCGAAAGCGGTTCGCGCGGGACCGCGCCGACCATGAGCCGCGTCACGGGTTCCGGCGGCCCGCCGGGCTCTTCCGATGACGGCGCGCGCCGCCGCCGCAAGACCGCGGCGACCACCGTGACCAGGACGATCACGGCGACGGCGCCGCCCACCGCGACCTCGGCTTGCATCGAGCCAGGCTAACCGCGCTCGCGACCGTGTGACGGCTACGGAAGGGTGACGCTTGACCCTCACGCCGCGTGAGGCACCACGGTGATCACCGCAAGGGCCACACCGGCCGGAGAGGAAGGGGAACGATGGGCCACCCCGTGGGCAAGGTCGCCGCACTGGCCGGGATCACCGTCCGGACGCTGCACCACTACGACGAGATCGGCCTGCTCAGCCCGAGCGGGCGGACGCCGTCGGGGTACCGCAGCTACGACGACGGCGATCTCGACCGCCTGCAGCGCATCCTGTTCTACCGGGAGCTCGGGTTTCCCCTCGAGACGATCGCGACCCTCGTCGACAACCCGGGCATCGACGCCGACGCGCACCTGGAACGGCAGCGGGAGCTGCTGGTGGCGCGGATGGGCGAGCTCGGGCGGATGGTCGCGGCCGTCGATCGTGTGATGGAGGCGAGAGCCATGGGCAACGCGTTGACGCCCGAGGAGAAGTTCGAGGTGTTCGGCGGGTTCCGCGAGCCGGACGGCTACGCGGAGGAGGCGGCACGGCGGTGGGGTGACACGCCCGAGTGGCAGCGGGCAGCAGCACCGTCCAAGGAGGACCTCGTGGCGGGCGAGGCGGTCCGGAAGGACTGGGTGCGCCGGCTGAACACCGTCCTCGACGCGGGCGGCGCCGCGGACGGCCCCGAAGCGATGGACCTGGCCGAGGAGCACCGCGCGATGCTCGCCCGGTTCATGGGCGAGTGCTCGTACGAGACGCAGCAGCGGATCGGTGAGCTGTACGTCACGGAGCCGGTGCAACTCGGCTTCCTGGTCCGGGAGGACGAGCGGCGGCCCGGCACCGGCGCCTTCGTCCGCGACGCGATCAGGGCGAACGCGGTGCGCCGCGGGTAGTACTCCACGTGGGGGAGGAGTCCCACCGGGCGGGAGGGTGCCGGGGGCAGCGCTTACAGTCGGGGGTATGCAGACTTGGTCATCGGTCGACGTGCCCCGCATCCCCGGCACCCCCCGCCCGCTGCGGCTCCACGACACGGCCACCGGGCAGATCCGCCCGACCGCGCCCGGCGCCACCGCCCGGATGTACGTCTGCGGCATCACGCCCTACGACGCGACGCATCTGGGGCACGCCGCGACGTACCTCGCCTTCGACCTGGTGAACCGGGTCTGGCGGGACAACGGCCACGAAGTCCACTACGTGCAGAACGTGACGGACATCGACGAGCCGCTGCTGGAGCGCGCCGAGCGCGACCAGGACGACTGGGTCGTGCTGGGCATGCGCGAGACGGCGCTGTTCCGCGAGGACATGACCGCGTTGCGCGTCATCCCGCCCAAGCAGTTCGTCGGGGCGGTCGAAAGCATCCCGGAGATCGTCGAAGTCATCGCGAAGCTGCTGGCCAACGGCGCCGCCTACCGGGCCGACAACCCGGAGTTCCCGGACGTCTACTTCGACCACACCGCGACCGGGAAGTTCGGCTACGAGTCGAACTACGACGCCGAGACGATGGCGAAGTTCTTCGCCGAACGCGGCGGCGACCCCGGCCGCGCCGGCAAGCGCCACCCGCTGGACGCGCTGCTGTGGCGCGTGGCCCGCGAGGGCGAGCCGTCGTGGGAGTCCGAGCTCGGCCCCGGCCGCCCGGGCTGGCACATCGAGTGCAGCGCGATCGCGGTCAACCGGCTGGGCCTCGGGTTCGACGTCCAGGGTGGCGGCTCGGACCTGATCTTCCCGCACCACGAGTACAGCGCGGCGCACGCCGAAGCCGTGGCCAAGGACGGCCAGTTCGCCCGCCACTACGTGCACGCGGGCATGATCGGCCTCGACGGCGAGAAGATGTCGAAGTCGCGCGGGAACCTGGTCTTCGTCTCGCGCCTGCGGGCCGACCAGGTCGACCCGGGCGCCATCCGGCTGGCGCTGTTCGCCGGGCACTACCGCGGCGACCGCGCGTGGACCCCCGCTCTGCTGACCGACGCGGAGGGCCGCCTCGCCCGCTGGCGCGAGGCCGTTTCCCTGCCCACCGGGCCGTCGGCCGAGGACACCGTCGCCCGGCTGCGCGACCACCTCTCCGACAACCTCGACACGCCGAAGGCCCTGGCGGCGATCGACGCGTGGACGAACGAGGCCCTGCGCCGCGACGGCACGGACCCGGCGGCACCGGGCCTGATCCGCATCGCCGTCGACGCCCTCCTCGGCATCACCCTCTGACGACAAGGCGGGGCCCGGTAGCGCCACCGGGCCCCGCCTTGTGTATAACGACCTATACCGCCACGGGCTGGCCCTCGGCCAGTTCCAGGTGGTCGCCCTGCCAATCCCGGCGCAGCCAGCGGTCGTGGGACGCGATGACGACCGCGCCCGGCGCCGTTTCCAAGGCGGCGAACAACTCTTCCGCCAGGGTCAGCGAAATGTGGTTCGTCGGCTCGTCGAGCAGGAGCACGTCCGGCGGTTCCGCCAGCAGGACCGCCAGCGCGAGCCGGCGCCGCTGACCCACCGACAGCGCCCCGACGGGCTGCCGCAGATCGCGCGAAGCCAGCAGTCCCAGCCCGCTGAGCGGGGGAGCTTCCTCGCCGAGCGCGTCCCGGTACACGCGGGCCGCGGTCCGCGCGGGCTCGGCGAACGCCACATCCTGCTCCAGCAGCCCGACCCGCACCCCGTGTCCGAAGTGGACCGAGCCGCTCGCCGGGGTCAGGTGCCCGGCCAGCACCGACAGCAGCGTCGACTTCCCGGCGCCGTTCCCGCCGGTGACGAGCAGCCGGGCCGAACCGCCGACGTCGAGCCGCGGCAGCCGCAGCCGTCCCGGCACCTCCAGGCCACGCACCGAGATCGACGGCCCGTCACCCGCGGCGCGGCCGGTGAGCTCCGCCCGGAACCGCAGCGGGGGCGGGGGTTTGCGCACCTGGTCGCGTTCGAGGTGCTCGAGCCGCTGCTCGGCGTCGCGCACCCGCCGCGAGATCGTCTTCTGGACGCGGGCGCCCTTGAAGTGGTGGATGAACTTGTCGTTGTCCCGCGGGCCGCGCCCGTAGGCGACGTTGCGCGCCGTGACCGCGACGGTTTCCCGCAGCTCCTTGAGTTCCTCCTGCTCCTCGGCGTAGCGCTGTTCCCAGCGGGCCCGCTCCGCCTTCTTGTGCCCGAGGTAGTCGGAGTAGCTGCCGCCGTAGCGGACCGCGCCGCCGGCCTGGCGGTCGGCCGCGGCCGGGTCGAGGTCGACGATGTCCGTGCAGACGGCGTCGAGGAACACCCGGTCGTGCGAGGACAGCACCACGATCCCGGTCAGTTCGGCGAGGTGGCGCTCCAGGAACGCCATCGCGGCGTCGTCGAGGTGGTTGGTCGGTTCGTCGAGCAGGAGCGTCTCCGGACGGCGGATCAGCAGCGCGGCCAGCCCGAGCCGGGACCGCTGCCCGCCGGACAGCGTCCCGAGCCGCCGGTCCGGTTCGACGCCGCCGAGGCCGAGCCCGTCGCAGACGAGCTTCGCGCGGCGGTCGGCGTCCCACAGGTCGTGGGCCTGGGCCCACTCCAGCACGCGGCCGTACTCCTCGAGGACCGCCGCGTCGTCCGGCCGGTCGGTCATGGCCGCGGTCAGCTCGTCGAGCCGGACCGTGGCGGCCCGGATCTCGGCGAGCGCGTCGTCGAGGACGTCGGCGAACGTCGCGTCCAGCGGGAAGGGCAGCTCCTGCAGCAGGAACCCGACGTCCGGGCCGCGCAGCACCTCGCCGGAGCGGGGTTCTTCGAGCCCGGCGAGCAGCCGCAGCAGCGTGGACTTGCCGCTGCCGTTCTCGCCGACCAGGCCGAGCCGCTGGCCGGCGGACGCGGTCAGCGAGACGCCGTCGAGGACGACGCGGGTGCCGTAGCCGAAGACGACGTCCTTGGCCTGCAACGGAAAAACGAGAGACATGTGCGATCACCGGGCCCGGATGGAAAGAAGCGGAAATCCCGCCGGGCGTCGTGGCACGCGGGAGCGTCGGCTCGACCGGGTGCCGCCTCGGAAGCGGGATGGGCGCGGTTCAGTTCCTCATAGTGGACTCAGGTTAACGCAACAACCGTAGAGTTAGTCAACCGGTTATGGCCTGGGTCACATCCGGCAGCTCGGTGGTGGACCGTTCGGCCGCGGCGGTGCCGTCGGTGAGGAACTCGAGCAGCGCCGTCAGCTGGCGGCGGTCGAAGCGGGCGAGCCGCTCGCCGACGAACCGGGCCATCGGCGCGTACAGCTCGGCGAGCTCGGCCATCCGGTCGGGCAGCGGCCGGACGACGAGCCGGCGGCGGTCCGCCGGGTCCGGGGCGCGCTCGGCGAGCCGGTGGCGTTCCATCCGGTCGAGGAGGCGGGTGAACGCGCCCGTGCTCATCCCGAGCAGGCGCGCGAGCTCGGACGGCGAGTCGCTGACGCCGCCGTGGAGCAGGTGCAGGCAGTGCAGCTCGGTCGGGGTGACGCCCATCCGCTCGGCGACCGCCGCGTGGAAGAGCGCGGTCGAGCCCACGAACCGGGGGAGGGCGAGGGCGGCGGCGGTGGCGAGTTCGCGCTGGTCGGGCAACGTCCATCCAAGGTCGGGTGACGGGGCAGTCACTGCTTCGCGCAGTCACTGCCCCGCGAACGATAGCGGAGCCGGTTGACAAACCCGCAGGCGGGACCGCACTATGAAAGTGCACTTTCGAAAGAGCTCTTTCAGATAGGACGACCGATGGCCGAGCTGCCGCCGCGCAAGCGGATCGAGGACGTCGAACTGCTGCGCGCCCTGGCGCACCCGTTGCGGTCGGCGCTGCTGAACCACCTGACCGCGGTCGGGCCGCGCACCGCGAGCGAATGCGCCGAGGCCGTCGGCTCCACGGCGTCCAACTGCAGCTGGCACCTGCGGCAGCTCGCGCAGTACGGCCTGGTCGAGCGGGCCGACGCCGAAGACGGCCGGGAACGGCCGTGGCGCGCCCGGCAGGTCGGCCTGGAGATGGGGGAGCTGGCCGACGACCCGGCGCGCCGGGCGGCGCAGCTGGGCGTGGTCGGCGCGCAGCTCGGGCACGAACAGGAGCTCACGCAGCGGTACCTCGACTCGCTGGAGGGCCTCGACCCGGCGTGGCGGTCGGCGTCCGGGCTGATGACCTACGCGCTGCGCGTCACCCCGGACGAGCTGACCCGGCTGACCGACGCGATCGACGCACTGGTCCGGCCCTACGTCGGCGCGATCCGGCCGGACGCGCCGCCGGACGCGCGCCCGGTGCACGTCGGCCTGCGGGCGTTCCCGCGCATCGAACACTCGGGGAAGGCGGAGGAATGAAGCAGCTGCTGGGGGTACCGGCGTTCGCGCGGTTGTGGGTGGCCGCGTTCTTCGGCGAGACGGCCGAGTGGATGCTGCAGGTGGCGTTGCCCGTCCACGTCTTCCAGCGCACCGGCTCCGCCGCGACGACGGCGTTGAGCATCGTGCTCGGCCTGCTGCCCGCGGTGCTGCTGAGCCCGGTCGCCGGTGTCGTCGCCGACCGGTGGAACCGCCGCGCGGTGCTGTTCGGCGTCTGCTGCGGGCTGGCCGTCGTCGTGTTGCCGCTGCTGGCGGAGCCGGGCGTCACCGTGGTCTACGCGGTGATGGCCGCGCAGGCGGCCCTCGCGTCGGTGTTCGAACCCGCGCGCAACGCGCTCGTCCCGGAGCTGGTCGGCGTCGAGGAGGTCACCGGGGCGAACGGGCTGATGAGCGTCAACGGCAGCGTGGCGCGGCTGGCCGGGGGCTGGGCCGGCGGCGCGCTGCTGGGCTTCGGCGGGCTCGCCGACGTCGTCACCGGCTACCTCGCGGTGCTCGTGGTCGCCGGGGCGCTGCTGGCCAAGCCGTTCCGCCGGGTCGCCGCGCCCGCGCCGGCCACCGCGCGGGAGCCGGTGGTGCGGGCCTGGCTCGACGGCCTGCGGGAGCTCACGCACAACCGGCGGTTGTGGCGCACCGGGCTCGCCCTGGTCTTCACCTCGCTCGCACAGGGCATGTTCCTGGTGCTGTTCGTGGTGTACGTCCTGGACGTGCTCGGCGGCAGCGAAGCCGACGCCGGGCTGCTGCGGGGCGTGCAGGCCCTCGGCGGGCTGGCCGCCGGGTTCGCCTTGGCCACCGTGGCGCGGCGGGTGGCGCCGGCCGCGCTGCTCGGCTGGGGTTCGATCGTGCTGGGCCTGCTGTCCGCGGTGATCTGGAACCTGTCCCTGGTGACGACGGCGCTGGGCGTGTACGTCGGGCTGTTCGTGCTGGTGGGCGCCCCGGGCGTGGTCGTCGGGGCCGGCGTGCTGTCGGAGATCCAGAGCGCGGTCGCGCCCGAACGCGCCGGACGGGTGCTGAGTACGACGTTCGCCGTCGTCGCCACGTTCACCACCGCCGGCGCGCTGCTGGCCGGCACGCTGGTCGCGGCGACCGGGCCGGCGGTGCTGCTCGACGTCCAGGCCGGCGTCTACGTCCTCGCCGGGATCGTCGCGCTCGTGCCCGGAACGCGGTGGATCCGCAGGTTTCGCGAAGGTCCCGCGGCGCCGGTGGCTACGGTGGAGGGGTGCCGCACCTCTTCGCCACCAGCGACCTCCACGTGACCCATGAGGGCAACGGCCCGATCCTCGACTCCGTCGTCCCGGAGACCCCCGAAGACTGGCTGCTCGTCGCCGGTGACGTCGCCGAGCGCGCCGAAGCCACCATCGGGACGCTGAAGACCCTGCGCGACCGGTTCGCGAAGGTCGTCTGGGTCCCGGGCAACCACGAGCTGTGGACGACGAAGAACGACGACTGCCAGCTGCGGGGCCAAGCCCGCTACGAGTACCTCGTCGAGCAGTGCCGCGAGATCGGCGTGCTGACGCCGGAGGACGAGTTCCCGGTCTGGCGGCACGGCCCGCGGCCGCTGACGATCGCGCCGCTGTTCCTGCTCTACGACTACAGCTGGCGGACCCCGCAGGCCGAGGGGGCGTCCCTGGAGGAGGCCCTGCGCCAGGCCAGGGAGGCCGGCGTCGTCTGCACGGACGAGTACTTCCTGTTCCCGGACCCGTACCCGAGCCGGCAGGCGTGGTGCGAAGACCGCCTGAAGGTCAGCGCCGAGCGCCTCGACGCGATCCCCGAGGACCACGGCACGATCCTGATGTCGCACTGGCCGCTGCACCGCCACCCGACCGCGCCGCTGTACTGGCCGGAGTTCGCGCTGTGGTGCGGCACCACCAAGACCGAGGACTGGCACGTCCGCTACCGCGCGGAGATCGCCGTCTACGGCCACCTGCACATCCCGCGCACCACCGAAGCCGACGGCGTCCGCTTCGAAGAGGTTTCGCTGGGCTACCCGCGCGAGTGGCGGAAGCGGGCCCGGGGCGCGGTGCCGATGCGCCGCATCCTCTGGCCGTCATGACCCGGCGCGGCGCCGTTCCCTGAGCGCGCGCACGCGGCCCCGGCTGGCGCAGGCGGGGGACGGGCACCAGCGCCGCCGGCCGCCGGGGTCGGCGAACACACCCCGGCAGTCCTGTTCGGGGCAGGCCCGCAGGTCGTGGCGCAACGGCCCGGTGAGCCAGTCGGCGGCCTGGTGCGCCAGCCGGGCGAAGGCGGCGGCCGCGGTCGGCGGGGCGCTGCGGTGCAGCCGGTCGAGCGCGGCCAGGTGCACCGGCTCGGGCTTGAGGAACGCGGCCAGCGGGCGCACCTGGTCGGCTCGCGGCGGAACGCCGCCGACCGCGCCCAGCGCGAGCGGCCGCAGCACCTCCCGGAGTTCGTGGGCGGTGCCCAGGTCGAAGTCCGTGACCGGGGCCAGCGGGGTCAGGTCCGAGCGGGCCAGCCAGTCGCGCAGCCGCTCCGCGGTCGGGATCCGCTCGACGGGCTGCGGCCCGAAGTGGCGGCCACGCGTGGCGAGCAGGTTCAGCCAAGGCGCGCCCATGTCGAGGCGGAATTCTTCCGGCACCTCGTCATCGTAACGGGTGAGCCGTTACACTCGGGCGGGTGACCGGGGAACCCAAGGTGCGGACGCTGACCGGCGACATCGATCCCGCCGAGCTGGGCGTGACCGACTCGCACGACCACCTCTTCTTCGCCTCGAAGCTGCTGCCGGGCGAGGAACTCGACGACACCGGCGCGGCGATGCTGCAGCTCGCCGAGTTCAAGGGGGCGGGCGGCGCCACGCTGGTGCAGTGGACGCCGTACGGCCTCGGCCGCCGGACCCGGGAACTGGCCCAGCTCTCCCGGGAGACCGGGGTGTACATCGTCGCGGCCACCGGCCTGCACCGGGCCGGGCACTACTCGCCGGCCGTGCTCGAGCGGGTCGTCGACGACCTCGTCGCGGTCTTCGTCGCCGATCTGACCGAGGGCACCCCGCCCGCGGACCTGCCCGAGGACCTGCGGGGCCGGCAGCGCGCCGGGCTCATCAAGGTCGCGGGCGGCTTCCACGGGATCGACGACCACGCCCGGGCGACGCTGACCGCCGCGGCGGTCGCGCACGACGAGACCGGGGCACCGATCGCCGTCCACCTCGAACTGGGCACGGCGGGGCTCGAAGTCGCCGAGCTGCTCTGCGGATCCCTCGGCGTTCCGGCCGACCGGGTGATCCTGGGCCACCTCAACCGCAACCCCGACCTGCGGTTGCTGCGTGAAATCGCCGACGCGGGCACGTTCCTGGCGTTCGACGGGCCGTCGCGGGCGAACCACGCCACGGACTGGCGGCTCCCGGACTGCCTCGAGGCCCTGGTCGAGGCCGGGCACGGCGCTCAGCTGCTGCTGGGCGGCGACACGACGACCGCCACGGCCCGCCGCGAGGTCGGCCTGCCGTACCTGCTCACCACGCTGGCCCCGCGGCTCGCCCGGCTGCTCGGCGGCGACGTCGTGACGGCGATGCTGGTGGCGAACCCCGCCCGGGCGTTCGCCACCAGCTGGCTGAAGTAGCCCCTGCTCGGGGCCGGCTCAGCGCAGGCCGAAGCCTTCCTGCCCGCCACCGCCCCCACGGCCGCGGCGGCGCAGGTAGCGCTCGAACTCGGCGGCGATCTTGTCGCCGCTGACGTCCTCGGCCACGACCTCGCTCTGCGCGTCACCGCGTTCTTCGAGGCTGCGGACGTACTCGCTGATCTCTTCGTCCTCGTCGGCCATCTCGCTGACCGTGCGCTGCCACTCCTCGGACTGCTCCGGCAGCGCGCCCAGCGGGATTTCGACGTCGAGGATGTCCTCCAGCTTGTGCAGCAGCGCCAGCGTCGCCTTCGGGGACGGCGGGTGCGACACGTAGTGCGGCACCGCGGCCCAGATCGACACGGCCGGGATGCCCGCCTGCACGCAGTAGTCCTGCAGGATCCCGACGATGCCGGACGGGCCCTGGTAGTTGTTCAGGTCGAGCCCGTACAGCGACGCGGTGTCCTTGTCGTACGCCGTCCCGGTGACCGGGACGGGCCGTGTGTGCGCGGTGTCGGCGAGCAGCGCCCCCAGCGTCACGACGGTCGCGACGTCCAGCTGCTGGATGTGCTCCAGCAGCTCGGCGCAGAAGGCGCGCCAGCGCATGTTCGGCTCGGGACCCTGCACGAGCACGACGTCGCGGTCGAACCCGTCGGGACGGCACACCGACAGCGTCGTGGTCGGCCAGTCCACCCGTCGAGTGACGCCGTCCACCATCCGGACGTTCGGGCGGCTGACCTGGAAGTCGTAGTAGTCGTCGGGCTCCAGTTCGGCCAGTGGCGTGGCGTCCCAGTTCAGCTGCAGGTGCTCGACCGCCCGGCTGGCCGCGTCACCTGCGTCGTTCCAGCCTTCGAAGGCGACCACCATCAATGGCCGGGAGGGTTCGGGGCGGTCGCCGGGCGGCCGCGGGGTCTCGTCGACGGGCTCACTCACCGGACCAGCCTACGACCACCGGCCTTACCCTGTTCAGCATGTCCGATCGCCTGTCGTCACCGTTCCTGGATGCCCTCCGGTCCCGCGTGCTGGTGGCCGACGGCGCGATGGGCACGGCCCTGCAGGCCCACGACCTGAGCCTGGACGACTTCGGCGGCCTGGAGGGCTGCAACGAGATCCTCAACGTCACCCGGCCGGACGTGGTCCGTTCGGTCCACCGCGGGTACCTGGAAGCGGGCGCGGACGCCGTCGAAACGAACACTTTCGGGGCCAATTTCGCCAACTTCGCCGAGTACGACATCACCGGCCGGATCTTCGAACTGGCCGAAGCCGGGGCGCGGCTGGCCCGGGAGACCGCCGACGAGTTCGCGACGCCGGACCGCCCGCGGTTCGTGCTCGGCTCGGTCGGCCCTGGCACGAAGCTGCCGACGCTCGGGCACGCGCCGTTCACCACCCTCCGTGACGCCTACGCCGAGCAGGTCCGCGGCCTGCTGGCCGGCGGCGCCGACGCGGTGATCGTCGAGACCACCCAGGACATCCTGCAGACGAAGGCGTCGATCATCGGCGCCAAGCGGGCGATGGCCGCCGAGGGCAGGCGCGTGCCGATCCTCGCCTCCATCACCGTCGAGACCACCGGGACCATGCTGCTCGGCACCGAGGTCGGCGCGGCGCTGGCCGCGCTGGAGCCGCTCGGCATCGACGTCATCGGGCTCAACTGCGCCACCGGCCCGGCCGAGATGAGCGAGCACCTGCGGCAGCTGGCCAAGCACGCCCGCGTGCCGCTGTCGGTGCTGCCCAACGCCGGCCTGCCGGAACTGGGCCCGGACGGCGCCGTGTACCCGCTCGGCCCGGAAGCCCTGGTCGAGGCGCTCACCGGGTTCGTCCGCGAGTTCGGCGTCGGCCTGGTCGGCGGCTGCTGCGGCACCACCGACGAGCACATCCGGCAGCTCGCCGCGGCCGTCGCGGGCACCGCGCCGGTGCCGAGGCGGCCGCACCCCGAGCCCGGCGTGTCGTCGCTGTACCAGGCGGTGCCGTTCAAGCAGGACGCCAGCGTGCTGATGATCGGCGAGCGGACCAACGCCAACGGGTCCAAGGCCTTCCGCACCGCGATGCTCGAGGGCCGCTGGGACGACTGCGTCGAGATCGCCCGCGAGCAGACCCGCGACGGCGCCCACCTGCTCGACCTCTGCGTCGACTACGTCGGCCGCGACGGCACCGCGGACATGGCCGAGCTGGCCGGACGGCTCGCGACGGCGTCGACCCTGCCGATCATGCTCGACTCGACCGAGGTCCCGGTCCTGCGCGCCGGGCTGGAACGCCTCGGCGGCCGCTGCGCGGTCAACTCCGTCAACTACGAGGACGGCGACGGACCCGGATCGCGGTTCACCCAGGTCATGGACCTGGTCAGCGAGTTCGGCGCCGCCGTCGTCGCCCTGACCATCGACGAAGAGGGCCAGGCGCGCACCGCGCAGAAGAAGGCCGACATCGCGACCCGGCTCATCGAGGACATCACCGGCAAGTGGGGGCTGCGCACCTCCGACGTCATCATCGACGCCCTGACCTTCACCATCGCCACCGGCCAGGAGGAGTCGCGCCGCGACGGCATCGAGACGATCGAGGCCATCCGCGAGATCAAGCGCCGCCACCCCGACGTCCAGACCACGCTCGGCCTGTCGAACATCTCGTTCGGGCTGAACCCGGCCGCCCGCCAGGTGCTGAACTCGGTGTTCCTGCACGAATGCGTCCAGGCCGGGCTGGACACCGCGATCGTGCACGCGTCGAAGATCCTGCCGATGGCCCGCATCCCGGACGACCAGCGCGCGATCGCCCTGGACCTCGTCTACGACCGCCGTCGTGAGGGCTACGACCCGCTGCAGGAGCTGATGGGCGTGTTCGAGGGCGTGAGCGCGGCCTCGTCCAAGGCGTCACGGGCCGAGGAGCTGGCCGCGCTGCCGCTGTTCGAACGCCTCGAACGCCGGATCGTCGACGGCGAGCGCAACGGCCTCGCCGACGACCTCGACGCGGCCCTGGAGCAGCGGCCCGCCCTGCAGATCATCAACGACACGCTGCTGTCCGGCATGAAGACCGTCGGCGAGCTGTTCGGCTCCGGGCAGATGCAGCTGCCGTTCGTCCTGCAGTCCGCCGAGGTGATGAAGGCCGCCGTCGCCCACCTCGAGCCGCACATGGAGAAGGAGGACGACGCCGGCAAGGGCCGGATCGTGCTGGCCACCGTGCGCGGCGACGTCCACGACATCGGCAAGAACCTCGTCGACATCATCCTGTCCAACAACGGCTACGAGGTCGTCAACCTCGGCATCAAGCAGCCGATCACGACCATCCTGGACGCGGCCGCGGAGCACGGCGCCGACGCCATCGGGATGTCCGGGCTGCTGGTCAAGTCCACCGTGATCATGAAGGAGAACCTCCAGGAGATGAACTCCCGGGGCGTCTCCGCGCGGTGGCCGGTGCTGCTCGGCGGGGCGGCGCTGACCCGGTCCTACGTGGAGAACGACCTGACCGAGCTCTACCTCGGCGACGTCCGCTACGCGCGGGACGCGTTCGAGGGACTGCGGCTGATGGATGCGATCATGGCCGCCAAGCGCGGCGAATCACCGCTGGTGGACACCGACGCGGAGAAGAAACGCCAGGAGCGCAAGGAACGCCGCGAACGCTCGCTGCGGATCGCCGAGGCGCGCAAGGCCCGCAAGGCCGAAGAAGAAGCCCTCGAAGGGCCGCCGCCCGCGCGGTCGGACGTCGCCACCGACGTCCCGCTGCCGGTGCCGCCGTTCTGGGGCTCCCGGGTGGTCAAGGGCGTCCCGGTCGCCGACTACGCGGCGATGCTCGACGAGCGCGCGACCTTCATGGGCCAGTGGGGCCTCAAGGGCGCCCGCGGCGGCGCCGGCCCGACGTACGACGAACTGGTCGAGTCCGAAGGCCGGCCGCGGCTGCGGTACTGGCTCGACCGGCTGACCGCGGACGGCGTCCTGGCCCACGCGGCCGTCGTCTACGGCTACTTCCCGTGCGTCGCCGAGGGCGACGACCTCGTCGTGCTCACCGAACCCGAGCCGGACGCGCCCGAGCGGCTGCGCTTCACCTTCCCGCGCCAGCGCCGCGACCGGCGCCTCTGCCTGGCCGACTTCTACCGGCCGCGGGAGGCCGTCTCGGGCGGTGAGGTGGACGTCGTGCCGTTCACCGTCGTCACCATGGGCCGGCCGATCGCCGACTACGCGAACGAGCTGTTCGCCGCCGACGCCTACCGCGACTACCTCGAGGTGCACGGCCTCGGCGTCCAGCTCACCGAGGCGCTGGCCGAGTACTGGCACTGCCGCATCCGGCAGGAGCTGACCTTCCCCGGCGGTGTGGCGGTCGCCTCAGAGGACCCCGACGACGTCGAGGAGTTCTTCAAGCTCGGCTACCGTGGAGCGAGGTTCTCACTGGGCTACGGCGCCTGTCCCGATCTCGAGGACCGGGCGAAGATCGTCGCGCTGCTCGAGCCGGGCCGGATCGGCGTCAAGCTGTCCGAGGAGTACCAGCTGCACCCCGAGCAGTCGACCGACGCGATCGTCTGCCACCACCCGGAAGCGAAGTACTTCAACACCTAAGGGAGATCCACTGTGGACGGACTCGTCGCCGTGCTGTGGGACATGGACGGCACGCTCGTCGATTCCGAGAAGCTGTGGGACATCGCGCTGTACGAGACGGCGGAGTGGCTCGGCGGCAGGCTCTCCGAGGAGCAGCGGATGACGCTCGTCGGGTCCAACATGGACGACACCTCGGCGTACCTGCTCGAGGTCGTCGGTCTTCCGGTGACCCCCGAGGCGATCGCGTCGACGGGCGCGGAGATCCGCCGCCGCACGGCCGGGCTCTTCGACGACGAACTGCCGTGGCGCCCGGGTGCCCGCGAAGCACTCACGGCGGTGCGTGAAGCGGGTCTGGCTTCGGCGCTGGTCACCTCCACCGAGCGGGACCTGACCGAGCTGGCGCTGAACACGATCGGCCGGGAGTTCTTCGACGTCACCGTGTGCGGCGACGAGGTCGAAGGTCTGAACAAGCCGCACCCGCGCCCGTACCTCAAGGCGGCGGAGCTGCTCGGCGTTGCGCCCGAGCGGTGCGTCGCGGTCGAGGACTCGCCGCCGGGCACCGCGTCCGCGGTCGCGGCGGGCTGCACGGTGCTGGTGATCCCCAACGACGTCCCGGTCGAGGCGGGGGAGCGGCGCGTGTTCCGCGACTCGCTCGTCGGGATCGACGTGCCGGCGCTGGCGGCCCTGCTCGGCTGAGCACCACCATGTCGCATTTCCGCTAGCCCGGGGCGCCCTAGGTCCGCGATGCTGACGTGGTGCATGAGGACTTCGAGCGGTGCGTGCGGGCCGTGCAGGGGAAGGACGCCCGGTTCGACGGGTGGTTCTACACCGCCGTCCTGACCACGAAGATCTACTGCCGGCCCAGCTGCCCGGTGGTGCCGCCGAAGCCGCGGAACATGAGCTTCTACCCGAGCGCCGCGGCCGCCCAGCAGGCCGGGTTCCGGGCGTGCAAGCGCTGCCGCCCCGACGCCAGCCCCGGCTCGCCGTTGTGGAACGAGCGCGCCGACCTCGTCGCGCGGGCGATGCGGCTGATCGCCGACGGCGTCGTCGACACCGAAGGCGTCCGCGGCCTCGCCGCCCGGCTCGGCTACAGCGTCCGGCAGGTCGAACGCCAGGTGCTCGCCGAACTCGGCGCCGGCCCCCTGGCCCTCGCCAGGGCCCAGCGCGCCCAGACCGCGCGCACCCTGATCGAGACGACCACCCTGCCGATGACCGAGCTGGCCCTCGCCGCCGGTTTCGGCAGCCTCCGGACGTTCAACGACACCGTCCGCGAGGTCTTCGCCCTCTCGCCGACGGAACTGCGCAGCCGCGCGAAGGGCACGCCGTCGGGCGCCGCCGGGGCGATCGTCCTGCGGCTGCCGTACCGGCAGCCGCTGTGCCCGGACAACCTGTTCGGGCACCTCGTGGCCACCGGCGTGCCGGGCGTGGAGGAGTGGCGCGACGGCGCGTACCGCCGGACGCTGCGGCTGCCGCACGGCCACGGCGTCGTCGCGCTGCGGCCGCAGGACGGCCACATCGCCTGCCGGCTCACCCTGGCCGACCTCCGCGACCTGCCCGCCGCCACCAGCCGGTGCCGCCGCCTGCTGGACCTCGACGCCGACCCGGTCGCCGTCGACGACCAGCTCGCCACCGACCCCCTGCTCGCGCCGCTGGTCGCGGCCGCACCCGGCCGGCGGGTCCCGCGCACGGTCGACGGCGCCGAGTTCGCCGTGCGGGCCGTGCTGGGGCAGCAGGTCTCGACGGCGGCGGCGCGCACCCACGCGGCCCGGCTCGTCGTCGCCCACGGCGAGCCGGTCGACGACCCCGAAGGCGGGCTCACCCACCTGTTCCCGTCGCCGGAGGCCCTGGCTTCGCTGGATCCCGAGACCCTCGCCATGCCGCGCAGCCGCCGTCGCACGCTGCTGGGGCTGGTCTCGGCGTTGACCGACGGCCTGGACCTCAGCGCGGGCAGCGACTGGCAGGCGGCCCGGGCCGCGCTGGGCGCGTTGCCCGGCTTCGGGCCGTGGACGGTCGAGAGCATCGCGATGCGGGCGCTGGGCGACCCGGACGCCTTCCTCCCCACCGACCTCGGCATCAAGTACGCGGCGGAGACCCTCGGCTTGGGCGGCCAGGCGGCCGTCGTCGCCCGGTCCGCGGCGTGGCGCCCCTGGCGGGCCTACGCCACCCAGCACCTGTGGGCCACCGGCGACCACGCGATCAACCGGATGCCCGCGGCATGAACCCGGCAGGAGAAACCATGCGCACCCACGCCGTCGTCGACAGCCCGTGCGGCCCGTTGACGCTGGTCGCCGAGGGCGACGCGCTCCGCGGCCTCTACATGGCCGATCAGCGCCACCGCCCGGACGAGCCGACCTTCGGCTCGCACCATCCGGGCGCGGAGATCTTCGACCGCGCCGAAGCCGAGCTGAAGGAGTACTTCGCCGGGCAGCGGCGCGAGTTCGACGTCCCGCTTTCCTTCGCGGGCACGCCGTTCCAGCAGGCGGTGTGGGCCGAGCTGCGGAAGATCCCGTACGGCACGACGATCTCCTACGGCGAGCTCGCCGACCGGCTCGGCAACCCGGGAGCCTCCCGCGCGGTGGGGCTGGCCAACGGCAAGAACCCGATCGGCATCATCGTCCCGTGCCACCGGGTGGTCGGCTCCACCGGTTCGCTCACCGGCTACGGCGGCGGCCTCGAGCGCAAGCGGTACCTGCTGGACTTCGAGCAGGGCGCGCTCTTCTGATCCCAGCTGGTGGGAGCGGAGGTCCACGGCCGTGTGAGATGGGCAGCATCCCCGGCGGGCCGGGGCGGCGCCGCGGGGTCCGGGATGGAAGGATCGCGGACCGTGAAGACCTTCGATGAGCTGTTCGCGGAGCTTGCCGAGCGCGCGCGTACCCGTCCCGACGGGTCCGGCACCGTCGTCGCCCTCGACGCGGGAGTCCATGCCCAGGGCAAGAAGGTGCTCGAGGAAGCCGGCGAGGTGTGGATCGCCGCCGAGCACGAGTCCGACGAGCGCCTCGCCGAGGAGATCTCGCAGCTGCTGTACCGGGTGCAGGTGCTGATGCTCGGCCGTGGCCTGTCGACCGAGGACGTCTACCGCTACCTGTGACGGGTTCGCCCGGTGCTGGACCGGGCGAGGAACGAGGAGAGAAGCGAAATGCTGCGTGTTGCCGTGCCGAACAAGGGAGCCCTCGCCGCCGCGGCGACGGAGATGCTCGGCGAGGCGGGCTACCGGAAGCGGCATGAGCAGCGCGACCTGACGGTGCTCGACACGGTGAACGAGGTCGAGTTCTTCTTCCTGCGGCCCAAGGACATCGCGATCTACGTCGGCTCCGGCGAGCTCGACCTCGGCATCACCGGCCGCGACCTCGCGCTCGACTCCGGCGCCCCGGTGGAGGAGGTCCAGGCGCTCGGTTTCGGCGGCTCGACGTTCCGCTACGCGGCCCCGGCGGGCCGGGACTGGAAGCCGGCCGACCTGCACGGCAAGCGGCTCGCGACGTCGTACCCGCGGCTGGTCCGCGACGACCTCGCCCGCCACGGCGTCGAGGCCGAGGTGATCCGCCTCGACGGCGCGGTGGAGATCTCGATCCAGCTCGGCGTCGCGGACGCGATCGCCGACGTGGTCGAGTCCGGCCGGTCGCTGCGCCAGCACAACCTGGTGGCCTTCGGCGACCCGATCTGCGTGTCGGAGGCGGTGCTGCTGCAGCGTCGCGGGACACCGGAGAGCAAGCCGAAGTCGCAGCTGGCCGCGCGCCTGCGCGGGGTCGTGTTCGCGCAGCAGTACATGATGCTGGACTACGACTGCCCGCGAACCCTGGTGGAGCGCGCGATCGCGATCACCCCGGGCCTCGAGTCGCCGACGGTGGCCCCGCTCGCCCACGAAGACTGGGTGGCGGTGCGGGCGATGGTGCCGCGCAAGGAGGTCAACCGGATCATGGACGAGCTGGCCGAGGTCGGCGCGAAGGCGATCCTGGCGTCGGACATCCGCTCCTGCCGCTTGTGAGCCGGGCGGCGTGCCCGGCTCACCACCGCAGGTTGTGAGCCGGGTGGCATGTTTGCCCACGCCGCGCATCTACCGCAGGTTGTGAGCCGCGCGGCGCGATCCGCTCGCGCCGCGCGCGAACCGCCGGTGTGCGGGCGGGAAACCGCTTCCCGCCCGCGCACCCGCTCACCGGGGCCGGTGCGGCTTCTTCGGCAGCAGGTCGTACAGCCCCTTGCGGGCGCCGTTGTCGTTGACGTTGCGGGCCACCGCCACCTCGGAGATGAAGTCTTCGAAGACGAACTCCTCGTCGGCCGGGACCACCGCCGGGGCGGAGTTGTGCTCGAGGTAGCTGTCCAGCGTGCCCGCGATCTCGCGGAACGACAGCGCCTGCAACGTCTCCGGCGCGAACGTCGTGACCGGGACGCCGTTCGCGGCCGCCTCGTTCATCACCACGCCCAGCGGCAGGTGCGACAGCATCGGGATGCCGAAGTCGTACATCTCCTGTAGCGCCGCGGCCGCGTAGTGCGAGATCGGCCGCCGGTACAGGCTCGGGACCAGGCCGAACCACGACAGCGGCTGCCGCCCCACCGTCTGCTCGACGTACCGCACCTGGTCGGCCAGCAGCCGCAGCGCGCGGATGCTCGTCTTGTCCGGCTGGACCGGCACCAGGATGCCGTGCGACGCCGCCAGCGCGTTGTTCGTCAGCACGTCCAGCGCCGGCGGGCAGTCGATGACGCAGTGGTCGTAGTTGGCGAACTGGATGACCCGCGCCAGCTGCCAGCCGGGCACGCGGAACGAGTCGAGCCGCCGGATCAGGTCGAACATCCCCGGCGACGTCGGCACGACGTCGAGCGCGCCGCCGCGGCCGAGGTTGCTGCGCGGGTGCGGGACGACGAGCTCCTCGATCGGGCCCTTCCACGTCTTGGCCAGCGCCTTCGCCAGGCTCGGCCGGTCCGCGGGCACTTCGGACAACCCGAGCATCTCGGTCGTCGCGTGGCCCTGCGGGTCGAGGTCGACCAGCAGCACCCGCCGGCCCCGCTCGGCCAGTGCGGCCGCGGTGCCGACGCTCAGTGAGGTCTTGCCGACCCCGCCTTTCTGGTTGACCACCGAGGTGATCTGCATGCCGGAGCGCTCCTCAAGTCGGTCGTTCCGCGAAGGTTATTGGATGCGGGCCGGTTGTGGGTGGCTATCCGCCCCCGGCCTGTCGCGGCCGGACCATCAGCGCCTGCGCGCCGGTGGCCACCGGCCCGCCGGCGTCGTGCAGGATGCTGGTCGCCGTGCCGATGCCGTCGCGCCCGACCAGCGTGACCGCGTCCAGGCCGATCCACTCGCCCGAGGGCGGCCGCCGCAGGTGCACGGTCAGCTCGGAGTTGATGAACCACCACTTCCGGGGGTCGAGGTAGTTCGACACGCCGTTGGCGGAGTCGGCGACCGTGAACAGCCGCTGCAGCCCGCTCGGCTCCTCGCCGTCGACCAGCGGGACGCGCTGGCGCGCCCACACCGCCGCCGGGCCGGGCACGTCCATGCCGCCGCGCACCGCGCGCCACTCCATCGCGTCGAGGTAGCCGCTCTGCCAGCCCTCCGGCCACGGCGACTCCTCGACGGTGGCCGGCGCCGGCAGGAGCGGACCGGCGTCGGTGCTCACCTCCGCCGTGTCGGACGTCGCGATGCGCCACGCCGACGCGCGCGCCACGACGCGGTCCGCGCTCGCCAGCTCCGCCTGCAACAGCTCCACCGACCGGCCGGGCCGGTCCACGCGGGCCCGCACGAGGAGTTCGGCGATCGGTGCCGGGCCGAGGATCTCCACGGTCACCCGTGCGAGCAACGCCGGGTGGGCAGGATCGACGTTTTCGAGGGCCCGGACGAGCAGCGCCGACGGCGGGCCGAAGTGCTGCGAGTCCGAGGACCACGGCCCGGCCGTGTGCCCGGTCGCGGAGAACCGGCCGCCGCCGAGCGGGACGTAGAACGCGTCGGCCATCAGTCGGCCCGGTCCAGCGGCGTCTCGTCGCCCGCGTCGGGCTCCGGCCAGCCGGGGTACTCCGGCGGCGTGCCACCGTACTCGGGGCAGTGCGCCTGGTGGTCGCACCAGTTGCACAGCTTGCTCTTGTTCGGCCGGAAGTCGCCCGTCTTACCCGCCTTCAGGATGGCCTGCCAGATGGCTTCCAGGGTGCGTTCGAAGCGCACCAGCTCGGCTTCGTCCGGCGTGTAGGCGAGCGACTGACCGTCGGTCAGGTACATGAGCTTGAGCTGGCGCGGCACGATCCCGCGCAGCCGCCACAGGACCACGGCGTAGAACTTCATCTGGAACATCGCCTTGGCCTCGCCGATTTCGCGCGGCGCGGCCCCGGTCTTGTAGTCGACGACCCGGATCTCGCCGGTCGGCGCGACGTCGACGCGGTCGATGTAGCCGCGCAGCAGGACCCCGGAGCCGAGCTCGATCTCGACGTGCAGCTCGCAGGCCTCCGGCTCGAGCCGCCGCGGGTCCTCCAGCTCGAAGTAGGCGTCGAGCAGCTTTTCCGCCGACCGCAGCCATTCCGCGTGGTCGTCCGGCTTCCCGCCGTCGAACAGCTCCGTCCACTCCGGACGGTCCGCGGACAGGTCGGTCCACGCCGGACCCAGCAGCTCGCGCGCCCGCGGTGGCACGCGCTCGACGGCGGGCAGCGCGAACAGCCGCTCCAGTACCGAGTGGACGAGCGTGCCGCGCAGCTGGGCCTTGGTCGGGACCTCCGGCAGCCGGTCGACCGCGCGGAACCGGTAGAGCAGCGGGCACTGCTTGAAGTCACTGGCCCGTGACGGCGACAACGCGGGCCGCCGCCGCACCTCGGTGGCGACGGCGGAGGCTGGGGGTTCCGTGGTGACGGTGTCGGCGTCGGGCATGGGCAGAGCGTAACGCCGGGGTCCGACAGTTCCGGCGACCGCAACGCCCGGCACCCCCACCCAGCCGGACAGCCCCGCCCCAAAAGGTTCGGCTGGCGTACCGCAACAGTCGGCTCGGGCCCGGCGACGAGCCGACCGCCCAGGTACGCGTGTCGTCCGGCTGGGTACGCGTGTCGGCCGTCCAGGAACGCGTGTCGTCCGGCTGGGCACGCGTGTCGGGCGGGGGCGACACCATCCGGGCCGGATCACCCGCTCCCCACACCCGGGGCTCTAGGCTCTCGGCATGGCCGCGACCAGTGAGCAGGGCACCGGGGGCACCCGGCAGGCCGTGCTGTCCGACGGTGGCCTCGTGCTGTTCCGGGTCGCCGGCGTGCCGGTGCTGCTGGCGCCGTCGTGGTGGATCGGCTCGCTGATCGTCGTCGTGCTCTACGCGCCGCTGGTCGGGCGGCTGCTCCCGGACGCCTCGGCGGCGACGTCGTGGCTGCTGGCCGGCGCCTTCGCGCTGCTGCTGGGCCTGTCGGTGCTCGCCCACGAGCTCGGCCACTGCCTCGTCGCGCTGCGGCTGGGGATCCCGGTGCGGCGGCTGCGCCTGTTCCTCCTCGGCGGCCTGTCCGAAGTGGCCCGCACGCCCAAGCGCCCCGGCGACGAGGGCCTGGTCGCGGCGGCCGGACCCGCGGTGTCGCTGCTGCTGGGCGGCTTCTGCGGCCTCCTGATGTTCGCCGTGCCCCCGGACGGCGCGGTCTGGCTCCTGGTGGCCGAGTGCGCGGTCGCGAACCTCGCCGTCGGCGTGTTCAACCTGCTGCCCGGCCTGCCCCTGGACGGCGGGCGGCTGGTCCGCGCCGGCGTCTGGGCGGCCACCGGCATCCGCGCCAAGGGCACGCGGGCCGCCGTCGCGGGCGGCGCGGTGGTGGCCGCGGGGCTGATCGTGTGGGCGCTGTGGGGCCTGGCGACCGCGAGCCCGGACCGCTGGCTGCGGCTGGGCGTCTGCGTCGTCACGGCGTGGTTCGTGATCCTCGGCGCGCGCTCCGAGCTGGCCGCCGAGGCGCGCCGCACCTGGCCGGACGGCCTCGTCCTGGGCGAGCTGGTCCGGCCGGTGCTGCAGCTGCCTGCCGAGAGCCCGGTGTCGGACGCGCTGGCCGCGTCGGCGGGCCGGGGCGTGGTGCTGGTCCGCGCCGACGGCGTCGCGGCCGGGCTCCTGGACGAAGGCGCCGCCGAACGGCTCGCCGGGTTGTCGCCGCACGCGCCGGCCGAGCTGGCGGCCGAGCCGATCCGGGCCGAGACCGTGCTGCTGGCGTCGGAACCGGGGGAGGACATCGTCGAGCGCGTCCGCGAGACCCCGGCGTGGCAGTTCCTCGTCGTCGACGACGAAGGCCGCCCGGCGGGCGTGCTGCGCCGGGACGACCTGCGGGCCGCCCTGAACCGCCGGACCCGCTGAGACCCGGCGGTACCACCGTCCGGGCGGCCTGCGAAGATCTGTCGTCGGCCATTCGGGGTATCGGAGGAAGTGTTGTCGGTCAGCGGACCGTTTCGCGCGGGTGATCGGGTGCAGTTGACCGACTCGAAGGGGCGGCACTACACCCTGACGCTGGCCGACGGTGGTGAGTACCACACCCACCGCGGCGCGCTCGCCCACGACGACCTGATCGGCCGTCCCGAGGGATCGGTCGTCACGTCCGCGGGCGGCTCGACCTACCTGGCGCTGCGCCCCCTGCTGCCGGACTACGTGCTCTCGATGCCCCGCGGCGCGCAGGTGATCTACCCGAAGGACGCCGCGCAGATCGTGATGTGGGGCGACATCTTCCCGGGCGCGCGTGTGCTCGAGGCGGGCGCCGGCTCCGGCGCGCTGACGTGCTCGCTGCTGCGCGCGGTCGGCCCGGCCGGGCACGTGCACTCGTACGAAATCCGCGACGACCACGCCGAACACGCCGAGCGCAACGTCGAGAAGTTCTTCGGCGAGAAGCCGGCGAACTGGTCGCTGACCGTCGCGGACCTGGCCTCGCACGAGGGCGAGGTCGACCGGGTCGTGCTGGACATGCTGGCCCCCTGGGACCAGCTGCCGAACGTGGCCGCCCACCTGGTGCCGGGCGGCGTGCTGACCGTGTACGTGGCGACCGTCACCCAGCTTTCGCGGGTCACGGAGTCGCTGCGCGAGCAGCAGTGCTGGACCGAGCCCGAGTCGTGGGAGACGCTGATGCGGCCCTGGCACGTGGTGGGCCTGGCGGTCCGGCCCGACCACCGGATGGTGGCGCACACGGCGTTCCTGCTCACCGCCCGGCGGCTGGCGGACGGAACGGTGTCCCCGCGCGTGTCGCGACGGCCCAGCAAGGGCAAGGGCTGAGGTCCGCCGAGCGGCGTTCAGGACGAGCCGGGCGTTAGCCGGGCACGTACCGACGGGTGGTCAGGGGGCGCGGGCGCCAGCCGAGGACGCAACCAGCGGTCGAGCGGCGTTCAGGACGGCGCGGGTCCTAGCCGGGCACGCACCAGCGGCCGCTCTCCTTGTGCAGCGGGAACGGCGTGTCCTTGGTGCCGCCCGCCGCTTCGACGTGCACCACCACCGTCGCGGATTCGCCGCGCAGGACCGGGGGCTCGGGCAGGGTCGCGGTGACCGGGCCGGCCGCGTCCCACGTCCGCTGCAGCCCGGCCAGCGCCTCGGCGCTCTGCGGGCGGCACGTCAGCTTGCCGAACGCCGACGAGTCGTGCGCGGCGATCGCGTCGACGATCGCCCGGGCCAGCACCCGCACCGCCGCCGTGTCGGCCGCGTCGGGCGCGGGCGGCACCGACGGGCGGGTCGGCGGCCGGGGCGGGCTCGACGAGGCGGGCGGGGAGCCGGTCGGCGCGACGAGCACCAGACCCAGCACCACGCCCGCACCGGCCACGCCGAGCAGCACCAGCCCGGCGACGAGCGCGCGGTTCACCGCCGTCGCGGGCTCACGAGCCGTCCGCCTGCACCTTGGACAGGCACCACAGCCCGGCTTCCTTCTGCGCCGACATCGTGCCGACCTTGGTCTTGCTGCCGTCGGTGGCCGAGTACCGCACGGTGGACTTGTCCCCGTTGTCGGTCGGCGAGCCGGTCAGCTTCACCGTGACCTTCGGGATCTCACCGGTGGTGCCCTCGAAGACGCTGCGGCAGATGGTGTCGCCCAGCGCCTTCTCGTCGCCGGCGTTGTACGCGGCGATCGTCGTGTCGAACAGCTCCTGCGAGCTCGGCCTGCCGCTGGGGGCCGGGCCGCCCGCGGGCTTCGTGCTCTTCGTCGACGGGCTGGTCGGCGTGGTGGACTTGGGCTTCGGCGTGGACGCCTTCGGCACGGTCGACGGGGCCGCCGAGGTGCTGCTGCCGGCCGGCGGGGCCGCGGTCTGGTCGTCGTCACCGTTGGCGAGGACCAGCGCGGTCACGCCACCGCCGACGAGGACCACCGCGGCGGCCGCGATCCCGATGATGAGCCCGGTTTTCTTCTTCTTGGGCGGGGGAGCGTCGCCGAAGCCGCCGCCGCCGTACGGGTCGTACCCGCCGAAGCCCTGCTGCTGCTGGTCGTAGCCGCCCGGCTGCTGGCCCCACTGGTCCTGCTGCTGCCCGTACTGGGGGTAGCCGCCTTGCTGGGGCTGAGGGCCCGTCTGGGGCGGGTAACCGCCCTGCTGGGGCTGCTGCCCGTAGGGCGCGGGCTGGCCGAACTGCTGGGTGCCGCCGTAGCCCGGCTGCGGCTGCGGTCCGCTCTGGGGGTAGCCGCCTTGCTGGGGCTGGCCGTACGGCCCGGGCTGCTGCCCGTAGCCGCCGGGCTGCTGGCCGTAGCCGCCCGGTTGCTGCGGCGGGTAGGTCATGAGTGGTGCCCCCTAGCGTTCCTTCGTAGAGACCCGGCCATCCGTGCGCCGACGTCGGCCCGATGCTAGCCACCGGGCGTGGCCGCCGCGCGGTTAGGGCGGAACTGGCCCGGAATGCCCGCCCCGGCCGGGGTTGGCGGTCCCGGGGGCGGGGTACTCCCGTCGTGCTGGCTTCACCCCGGCCCGGTCGAACCCGTCGAGCACCCCCGCCACGGCACCGAAATGGCCGCTTGCGCTGCGGGAATGTCCGTGCTGGGGGAGGCTGGGAAACCGCGACGCGCCGATCTTGTGATGCGGAAAGGCCTTTTCTTGTCGGTGATCGCCGGTACCGTGGAATGAAAAGCACTCCGAGGAGGTGCCCGATGCATCATGACCTTCCCGGAGGTCGGCGCGAGGAGGCCGACCCTTCAGCAACATCCGGAGCTGGGACGACGGCGGACGAGCAGGCTCGGCAGATCCGTTTTCTCGAGGAGGAAGTGGCGCTGCTGCGCCGCAAACTGACCGACTCGCCACGGCAGAACCGAGTTCTCGAACAGCGGCTCGCCGAGGCCTCGGAAAGGGTGAGCCAGCTCACCGAACGCAACACCAAACTGGTCGAAACCCTGCGCGAAGCGCGAGGACAGCTCCTCGCTCTCCGTGAAGAGGTCGACAGGCTGGCCCAGCCACCGTCCGGCTACGGCGTCTTCGTCGAGGCCTACGAGGACAACACGGTGGACGTCTTCACGGCCGGCCGGAAGATGCGGGTGTCGGTCTCACCCGCGGTCGAACTCTCGTCGCTGCAGCGCGGACAGGCGCTGCGGCTCAACGAGGCGCTCACGGTGGTCGAGGCCGGCGGCTTCGAACGCACCGGTGAGGTGTGTGCGCTGCGTGAGGTGCTCGCCGCCGACGTCGAGGGCGGCAGCCTTCGCGCGCTGGTGGTCGGGCACGCGGACGAAGAGCGGGTGGTCCTGCTCTCCGATCTGCTGGCGGAGCAGCCGCTCAAGCCGGGCGACTCGCTCCTGGTCGACTCCAAGGCCGGCTACGCGTACGAGCGCGTGCCGAAGGCGGAGGTCGAGGACCTGGTGCTGGAGGAGGTGCCGGACGTCCGCTACGAGGACATCGGCGGCCTCACCCGGCAGATCGAGCAGATCAGGGACGCGGTGGAACTGCCGTTCCTGCACGCCGACCTCTACCAGGAGTACCAGCTGCGGCCCCCGAAGGGCGTCCTGCTCTACGGCCCGCCGGGCTGCGGCAAGACGCTCATCGCGAAGGCGGTGGCGAACTCGCTGGCCAAGAAGGTGGCCGAGGCCCGCGGCGACGCGGCGGACGGGAAGTCCTACTTCCTGAACATCAAGGGCCCCGAGCTGCTCAACAAGTTCGTCGGGGAGACCGAGCGGCACATCCGCCTGATCTTCCAGCGAGCGCGGGAGAAGGCCTCCGAGGGCACCCCGGTGATCGTGTTCTTCGACGAGATGGACTCGATCTTCCGTACCCGTGGGTCGGGCGTGTCGTCCGACGTCGAGACCACGATCGTGCCGCAGCTGCTGTCGGAGATCGACGGTGTCGAAGGCCTGGAGAACGTCATCGTCATCGGCGCCTCCAACCGTGAAGACATGATCGACCCGGCGATCCTGCGGCCGGGCCGGCTCGACGTCAAGATCAAGATCGAGCGTCCGGACGCCGAAGGCGCGAAGGACATCTTCTCCAAGTACCTGGCCGAAGGCCTGCCGATCCACGCCGACGACCTCGCCGAGTTCGGCGGCGACGCCAAGGCGACGTTCGACGCGATGATCCAGCACACCGTCGAGCGGATGTACGAGGAGAGCGACGAGAACCGGTTCCTCGAGGTGACCTACGCCAACGGGGACAAGGAAGTCCTGTACTTCCGCGACTTCAACTCGGGCGCGATGATCCAGAACATCGTGGACCGGGCGAAGAAGTCGGCGATCAAGTCGGTGCTGGAGACCCAGCAGCCGGGTCTCCGCGTGCAGCACCTGCTGGACGCGATCGTCGACGAGTTCGCGGAGAACGAGGACCTGCCCAACACCACCAACCCGGACGACTGGGCCCGGATCTCCGGCAAGAAGGGTGAGCGGATCGTCTACATCCGCACGCTCGTCACCGGCAAGAACCAGGACTCGGGGCGGGCGATCGACACCGCCACGAACACCGGTCAGTACCTGTAGTTCCGAGCGCCCGATGGGGCGGTCGCCACGGCGGCCGCCCCATCGGCGTGTCTAGCGGCGGACGAGTTCGGCTTCGGCCGGCGCCGCGCGCCGCACGCGCACCCTGCCGTGGGCGGCGAGGATGCCCAGCACCACCAGGAGCGCGCCCGCCGGCTGGTTCCAGCTCACCGGTTCCCCCAGCACGAGCACGCCGAGCAGCACGCCGACGACCGGAGTCAGGTACGTCACCGCCGAAGCGTTCGCGGCGCCCCACGCGGCGATGATCCGGACGTTCCAGACGTAGGCGATCCCGGTGCCGAACACGCCGAGTGCGACCATGCTCGCCACCACCGGCAGGTCGAGGCGGACCGGCGCCGTCGCGATCGCCGGGGCCAGCAGGCCCAGGATCACCGTCGCGAAACCCGTTTGCCCGAAGGCCACGACGACCGGATCCGTCCCGCGTGGTGAGACGAACCGGCGCATGTAGACGAAACACGCGCCGTAACACGTCGTCGCGCCGAGACACGCGAGCTGCGCCGTCAGCTGGTGCGAAACGTCGATGCCGTGCCACACCCCGACGATCGTCAGCACGCCGAGGAAACCCAGCAGCAGGCCGAGCACCCGCGGCGGCGTGAACCGCTCCTCGGGCAGCGCCGCGGCCGCGATCAGCATCGTGACCAGCGGCGTCGTCGCGTTGAAGATGCTGGCCAGACCGGATGAAATGTACTGTTCCGCCCACGAGAACAACAGGAACGGCACCACGCACAGCAGCACCGACACCACCGCGAGATGGCCCCACAGCACCGGATCCCGGGGAAGCGCGCGCCGGCGCAGCACCAGCACCACGGCCAGCGCCAGCGCGCCCAGCGCGACGCGGGCCAGCGCGACCTGGGCGGGGGAGAGGCCGCCGAGACCCACCTTGATGAACAGGAAACTCGCTCCCCAGACGACCGCCAACAGCGCGAACCGCACCGTGACCCCGAAACCCGTGACTCCGAACGACATGCGCGCAGTCAAGCCGCCGGACCGGCCGCGAAGCCAGCGGTTTTCGGACTTCTCCCTCTGTATAACGGCCTATACCTCGGAGGACTGGAATGTCACCCATGTCCAGGGGGACCGGGGAAGAGCCGTGGCGACGGGCGATCACCTACGTCGAGAGCCGGGTCTCGGGGCCGCCCCTGCCGGCGGACCTGGATGTCACCCTGCACTTCCACCCGGACCGGCTGGTGGGTGCGGTGCCGCTGCTGCGGCACTGGGTGTCCGACGGGGTGTACCGCTCGCAGTTCGAAACCGGGACGGGCAACGGCGGCCTCACCGCGCACCCGGGCGGCGACCGGTGGCGCTGGGAGCACCGCATGTTCGGCGGGGTCTACGACAACCTGCCACCCTCGGTGCGGCCGAAGTACGGCTCCCTGAACCACCGCCGCCGCCCGGCCGGGGGTTCCGTCCGGTTCGGCTCGGCTCACCTGCGCCTGAAGCGCGAGGTGCTGGCGCGGGTCACGTTCTGCTACCCGGACAGCTTCGCCGAGCCGTCCGCCTTCGGCACGGCCGCGCACCTGCCGCTGATCCCCCTCGTCGAAGCGGACGCGCCGGACGAACTCGACGACTACGTCGAGGCTCACGTGCACGGCCCGCTCCGGCTGGAGTCCGACGTGGCGGCGCTGGTGCTGGACCCGGCGTTCCGCGGGACCGACATCGAAGCGGCGGCCGCCGAGCTGCCGTTCCCCACGGAATGGCACCCGGGGTTCCGGCTCTCGGTGACGGCGCTCGCGGAGCACGCGGACTACCGCGGCGAGGACGTCGTGCGGGCCGGCGAGGACATCGCCGAGGAGGGCTGGTTGGACGCCCGTGTCATCGGTGACGCCGTCCGCGCCGGCCGGCACGACCCCCAGGTGCTCAAGCGCGTCTGGCACTGCACCGCGCGGTTCGGGCTACGCGCCGACGCCGGCGGGTAGCAGCGCTTCGGCGAGCCGGCGCCAGTGCGGCATGGCCGAGCTGCCCGGCGCGACTCCGATGACCTGGATGCCGACGTGGTCGGCGCCCGCGTCGAGGTGGGCGTGCAGCTTCGCCGTGACCGTGTCGAGGTCGCCCCAGAAGACGAGGTCGTCGACGAGCCGGTCGCTGCCGCGGCCGCCGTCGATGTCCGCCTCGGTGTAGCCCAGCCGCCGGAACTTCGCGATGTTGTACTGCTGGGTCAGGTACGGGTGCAGGTGCTCGCGGGCGATCCGGCGCGCCTCGGCCGCGTCGGTCTCGAAGAGCACGGCGTGTTCGACGCCGAGGAACGGCTTCTCGCCGAGGATCTCCCGCGCCTGGGCCGTGTGGTCCGGCGTCACGTGGTAGGTGTGCGCGCCCGCCGAGCGGTCGCGGGCCAGCTCCAGCATCTTCGGGCCGTACGCCGCCAGCAGGCGCCTCATGGGGGCCCCGGGGGCGGGATTGGCGCTCGTGGCGGCGTCCATGGCGTCGAGGTAGCCCCTCATCGCCTGGAGCGGCTTCGGGCGCGGCGTGCCGCCGAAGCCGAGGCCGAGGAGATGGCGGTCCGGGTACGCGTCGGCCAGCAGCAGGGCTGCGCCGCGGGTCCAGTGCGGCTCGCGGGACCAGATCTGCGCGATCCCGTTGACGACGGTGAGGCGTTCGGTGGACGCCAGCAGGAACCCGGCGTGCGTCAGGGCTTCCCGGCCGTTCCCCTCCGGGATCCACAGGGCCGGCCAGCCGAGCTCTTCGAGTTCTTGCGCGGAGTCCCGGATCAGGCTCGCCGGCTGGTCTTCGAAGTCGAACGTCCAGATGCCGTAGCGGCCGAGCCGCAGGTTCTCGATCGTAGCCATGAATCGAAGTATCGCAGATATTCGATATGACGGTCGAGAAGGGGGCTGCGCAGGGGAGAGGAGCCGGTCAGAGGCTGTGCCCGAGCACGTCGACGAACGCGGCGATCCGCGCCTCGTCGCGCTTGTAGTGCGTCCACTTGCCGACGCGCGTCGCCCGCACCAGGCCGGCCCGCTGCAACGCGGCCATGTACGCCGAGACGGTCGACTGCGCGAGACCCAGCTTCTCCTGGATGTGGCTCACGCACACCCCGACCTCCGCCGGATCGGCGATGGCCCGGTCCGCCGGGAAGTGCCGCTCGGGCTCCCGCAGCCACCGCAGCACCTGCAGCCGAACCGGGTTCGCGAGCGCCTTGAACACCTCGAGCAGCTGCTCGGCGTCCGGCTGGGATTCGGTGCGTGTCGTCATGGCTGGCGCCGAGTATATCGTCGTATAACGCCCTATACTCACCGGCTGTGAGCGAAGAAATCCGCCGCCCCCGCGCGCCCATCACCGAATCCGACGTCCTGGCCTGGCTCGAGACGACGGCCGCCGCCGTCCAGGCGGGGGAGGTGAGCGCCCAGGAGCTGATCGACATCCTCGGCGAGCTCCGCCGTGCTTCCGCGGCCTGCGCCGACGCGTCCGACTGGGCCCTGCTGGCCGCCCGTGAAGGCGGCGCGAGCCTCCGTCAGATCGCCCCCGTCTTCGGCAAGGGCTACGTCCGGGCCCCGGCGGCCCGCCTGGAGAAGCTCCACCGGCAGGCCCAGAACTCCGACCAGTGGCTGGCCATCCTCCGGCACAAGCAGACGGCGTGAGGGGACCCATGGATCGCATCGCCCTCGGCCTGGCGGCACTGGGCCGGCCCGCCTACATCAACCTGGGCCGGGACGGCGCGCTGCCGCCGGTGCGGGACGTCGGTTCGATGCGGGCCGCGACCTTCGCGGTGCTCGACGACGCCTACGCCGCGGGCGTCCGGCACGTCGACGTCGCGCGGTCGTACGGGCGCTCGGAGGAGTTCCTGGCCGGCTGGCTCGCCGAGCGCGGGCACACCGACGTCGGGATCTCGAGCAAGTGGGGCTACGCCTACGTCGGGGACTGGCGGCTCGACGTCGAGGTGCACGAGGTGAAGGAGCACTCGGCGGCCCGGTTCGCGGCGCAGTGGGCGGAAACCCTGGCGCTGCTGGGGGATCGCGTGGGTCTGTACCAGGTGCATTCGCTCACTGTGGACAGTCCGTTGTTCACCGACGAGCCGCTGCTCGAGGCGCTGGCGGAACTCTCCGCGAACGGCGTCGCGGTCGGGTTCTCCACCTCCGGCCCGGCGCAGGCGGACGCGATCGAGCGGGCGTTCGCGCTGGAAGTGGCCGGGCGGCCGGTGTTTTCGGCGGTGCAGTCGACGTGGAACCTCCTGGAGCCGTCCGCGGGTCCGGCGCTGCGGGCCGCGCACGCGGCCGGGAAACGGGTGCTGGTCAAGGAAACCCTGGCCAACGGCCGGCTCGCGGTCGAGGCGCCGTCCGTCGTGGTCGACGCCGCGGCGGCGCGCGGGACCGGGCCGGACGCGGTCGCCGTCGCGGCGGTGCTGGCGCAGGACTGGGTCGACGCGGCCGTGATCGGCCCGGCGAGCCCGGGGCAGCTCGAGGCGAACCTGCGGGCCACGACGCTGGAACTGGGGACGACCGAGCTGGCCGCGCTGGCGGCCCTCGCCGAGGACCCGGGCGAGTACTGGCGACACCGGTCCTCCTTGGCGTGGGACTGAGCGGCTGCACTACCCTTCGCAGCCACGGACGGGATGACAGGAGGCCGGAGCACGTGCGTCATCGGCAGGTGGTCGCCTTGGCCGCGGTCGCGTTGGTCGGCCTCACCGGCTGCGACGGCCCCGACCCGAACAACCTCGAGACGTACTACGACGATCCGGCGCCCACGTCGTCGGCCCCGGTCACCTCGGAAGCGCCGGTGAGCCCCGCGAAGGCGGCCCCGGTGACGCCGGTCGTGCCCGACCTCGGGCCGCTCGCGGAGCGGGCGCTGCTGTCGGACGCCGACGTCGCCGAGGAAGGCGTGCAGCCGGGTTCGGGCGAGGCTTCGGGGTGTCTGGCGGACGGACCGTCGGCGGGCAGCCGGACCACGACGTGGCGCTACCCCAGCGGGTCGGAGCTGAGCCACCGCGTCGTGGCGTTCGCGGACTGGTCGGCCGCCCGGGCAGTGGCGGAAAACGAGTGCCCGGGCAAGACGGTGAGCGTCCCCGTCCAACCCGGGGTCGAGCGGCAGCAGGCCTGGCGCGACGGCAAGACCTGCACGGTGTTGCTGGCCAAGGGAAGGCTCGTGTCCGAGTTGACGGTCTCGGCGAGCACCGAAACGCGGGCCGTGGACGCGGCGAAGCGCCTGCTGCCCGCGATGGCGGCGAAGCTCGCGGCTCAGCCGTAGCGGCGGAACCATTCCCGGACGCCTTCGCGGCCGTCGGGGATGAAGGGCAGCTCGGGCGCCGGGTTGTCGACCCAGGCGCGAAGGTCCGCCAAGGGGATCCAGCGGCCTTCGACGATCTCTTCGGCCTGGTGGTGGATGGGGCCGTCCCAGCGGACCTCGAAGGCGAAGTTGTGGCAGCGGTTGCGGCCGTCGTCGTAGACCTTGGTGAACAGCGGGACGGGTTCCACCCCCTGGACGCCCAGCTCCTCGGCGAGTTCGCGGCGGGCGCACTCGGCCGGGGTCTCGCCGGCGGCGACGACCCCGCCGGCCCAGCAGTCCCAGGTGGACGGGAAGACGTCCTTCACGGCGGTGCGGAGGTGCACGTAGACGGCGTTTCCGTCACCCGAACGGACCAGTACGACGCCGGCGGCGTGCCACAGGCCCCCGGCGCGGACCCGGGCGCGGGTGGTCGCGCCGACGACGGCGCCGGCCTGGTCATAGAGGGCAACGAGTTCGTCACTGCCTGGCATGGGTGCATCGTTCCACTAGGGCGACCCCGTAGGGTGGTGGACATGCGGCGGATCATGGGAACCGAAGTCGAGTACGGCATCTCCGTGCCGGGCGACGCGACGGCGAACCCGGTACTCACCTCCACCCAGGTCGTGCTCGCCTACGCGGCGGCGGCCGACATCCCGCGCGCCCGGCGGGCGCGGTGGGACTACGAGGTGGAGTCACCGCTGCGGGACGCGCGCGGCTTCGACCTGACCGGGCCCGGCGGGCCGGGGCACGACCCGGACGTCGAGGACCTGGGGGCGGCGAACGTCATCCTGACCAACGGGGCGCGGCTGTACGTCGACCACGCGCACCCGGAGTACTCGGCGCCCGAGGTGACGAACGCGCGGGACGCGGTCATCTGGGACAAGGCGGGCGAGCGGGTGATGGAGGAAGCGGCGATGAAGGCCGCTTCCGTGCCCGGCCAGCCGCAGCTGCAGCTGTACAAGAACAACGTCGACGGCAAGGGCGCGAGCTACGGCACGCACGAGAACTACCTGATGGCGCGCTCGACGCCGTTCACGGCGGTGATCGCGGGGCTGACGCCGTTCTTCGTGTCGCGCCAGGTCGTGACCGGCTCGGGCCGGGTCGGGATCGGGCAGCAGAGCGAGGAGGCCGGGTTCCAGCTCTCCCAGCGTGCGGACTACATCGAGGTCGAGGTCGGCCTGGAGACGACGCTGAAGCGCGGGATCATCAACACCCGCGACGAGCCGCACGCGGACGCCGACAAGTACCGCCGGCTGCACGTCATCATCGGTGACGCGAACATGTCGGAGTACTCGACGTACCTGAAGGTCGGGACGACGGCGCTGGTGCTGGACCTGATCGAGTCCGGGATCCGGTTCGACGACCTGAAGCTCGACGAGCCGGTCAAGGCGGTGCACCAGATCAGCCACGACCCGACGCTGAAGGCGAAGGTCGCGCTGGCGAACGGGCGCAAGTACACGGGGCTGGACCTGCAGTTCGCCTACCACGAGATCGCCTCCCAGAACCTGGAGCGCACGGGCGCGGACCAGGCGTCGAAGGAGGTCCTGCGGGTCTGGGGCGAGGTCCTGGACGCGCTGGCGCGGGACCCGCAGGAGTGCGCGGACCGGCTGGACTGGCCGGCGAAGCTGCGGCTGCTGGAGGGCTACCGGCAGCGGGACAACCTGGCCTGGGGCGCACCGCGGCTGCGCCTGGTGGACCTGCAGTACTCGGACGTCCGGCTGGCGAAGGGCCTGTACAACCGGCTGGTGACGCGCGGGTCGATGAAGCGGCTGGTCTCGGAGGAAGAGGTGCTGGCCGCGGTGACGACGCCGCCGTCGGACACGCGGGCCTACTTCCGGGGCCGGGCGCTGGAGAAGTACGCGACGTCGATCGCGGCGGCTTCGTGGGATTCGGTCATCTTCGACGTGGGCAAGGAGTCGTTGGTGCGGATCCCCACGCTGGAGCCGCTGCGGGGGACGAAGGCGCACGTCGGCAAGTTGCTGGACAACGCGGCGACGGCGGAGGAGCTGGTGGAGGCGCTCACCGGTTCGGACTAGGCGGTACGCACCACCGATCGCGGCGTTACCCCGAATGTCGGGGCCGCTGGGTAGGCTAGGAAACATCAGCCACACCGGGAGGCGAGATGGCCCAGGAAAAGATCGAGAAGCACGGCGGTGGTGACTCCGACGAGGAGTTCGACGACACCGGCGCGGCGGGTCAGGAGCGGCGCGAGAAGCTCGGCGAGGACGTCGACACGATCCTCGACGAGATCGACGACGTGCTCGAAGAGAACGCCGAGGACTTCGTCCGGGCCTACGTGCAGAAGGGCGGCGAATAGCCGCTCGGGGCACTGCGCCCCTTGCCGACCGTTCAGCCGGCGGCCGGGGTTCCGCGTGGTGGTGGTCGCGTCCGCGTGCGGGCGCCGGTCACCGGGCGCGGGCTTCGGTCGTCCTGGCCCGCACAGATGGGATTTTTGAGCACGTATGGACAACACCAGGGGCATCTCGGGTCCCGCGCTGCCCGCCGCGTACTTCTCGTCGGCGACGTCGTCGTTTTCGGACTTCCTGCGGGTACAGGCGCCGGAGCTGCTTCCGGAGCGGCGGGTCGCCGGCGGCGTGGCCGAGCTGGGGATCCCGCACGGGACGACGATCGTCGCCTGCACGTTCGCCGGCGGGGTGCTGATCGCGGGTGACCGGCGGGCGACGTCGGGGAACTTGATCGCGAGCCGGGACATCGAGAAGGTGCACGTCACCGACGAGTACTCGGCCGTCGGCATCGCGGGCACGGCGGGGCTGGCCGTGGAGATGGTGCGGCTGTACGCGGTCGAGCTGGCGCACTACGAGAAGATCGAGGGCGTTTCGCTGTCGCTGGACGGCAAGACGAACAAGCTGGCCGGGATGGTCAAGGCGAACCTCGAGATGGCGATGGCCGGGCTGGCGGCGATCCCGTTGTTCGTGGGGTACGACCTGGAGGCCGAGGACGCCAAGCACGCGGGCCGGATCGTCTCGTACGACGCCGCGGGCGGGCGGTACGAGGAGAACGGCGGCTACGCGGGGATCGGTTCGGGTTCGCTGTTCGCGAAATCCGCGCTGAAGAAGCTGCACGACCCGGACGCCGACGTCGAGGGCGCGGTGCGCGTCGCGGTGGAGGCGCTGTACGACGCGGCGGACGACGACACCGCGTCGGGCGGGCCGGACCTGGTGCGGCGGATCTTCCCGAGCGTCGTGACGATCACCGCCGAGCAGGGCGCCGTGCAGCTGTCCGAGGCCGAGACCGCCGCGGTGGCGGAGGCCGTCGTGGCGGGGCGGATCGAGCGCCAGCAGCGCCGGCTTTCCTGACCGGGACCGACCAGTGAACGTTGGAACACCGAAAGACCTGGAGCGCACACCGTGACGATGCCGTTGTATGCCTCTCCCGAGCAGCTGATGCGGGAGCGTTCCGAGCTGGCGCGCAAGGGCATCGCGCGCGGCCGGAGCGTGGTGGTGCTGAAGTACGCGGGCGGCGTGCTGTTCGTGGCGGAGAACCCGTCGGCGACGTTGCACAAGGTTTCCGAGATCTACGACCGGATCGGCTTCGCCGCGGTCGGGCGCTACAGCGAGTTCGAGAACCTGCGGGTGGCGGGCATCCGGCACGCGGACCTGAAGGGCTACCAGTACGACCGGCGTGATGTGAGCGCGCGGGCGCTGGCGAACGCATACGCGGCGACGCTGGGCAGCATCTTCACCGAGCAGCTGAAGCCGTTCGAGGTCGAGGTCTGCGTGGCGGAGGTCGGTGCGAGCGCGGCGGAGGACCAGCTGTACCGGCTGACCTACGACGGGTCGATCTTCGACGAGCCGCAGTACATCGTGATGGGCGGTCAGAACGAGAAGATCGCGGCGAAGCTGAAGGAGACGTTCGAGGACGGCCTGGACCTGCAGGCGGCGCTGGGCGTGGCGGTGGCCGCGTTGCGCACGCCGACCCAGCCGGCCCCGACGACGACGTCTTCGTCGGGTGCGTCCTCGTCGTCTGCGTCGTCGGCGAACGCCGCGGCGAACGGCAACGGCGACGCCGACCCGATCAAGCTGGAGGTGGCGGTCCTGGACCGCGACCGCCCCCGCCGCGCCTTCCGCCGGCTCACGGGCACGGTCCTGGACGCCCTGCTGCCGGTGCCGGACCCCAAGGGCGAGGAGCCCGAGAAGAAGCCGGAAGGCGAGTGAGTTCCTGAAACGGGACGGGGGCGTGGCCGGGTGGCCGCGCCCCCGTTTTCGTTCTTGGCCGGCCGGTTCAGGACACCGCGGGTGACGCCCGGAAGTTCTGGTCCGCGAACGCCAGCAGGTACGGCAGCGTCGCCCGGGCCGTGTGCCACGTGTGGTTGAAGCCGCGCTCCGCGTGGACGACCGCCTCCTGGCCGCGGGCTCGCAGCGCGTCGGCGATCCGGTGGGCCGTCGTCACGTCCGTGGGGGCCCCGGTGCCGACGGCGAGCATCACCGAGATCGGGGCCGGGAACGGCATCGTGGGCAGGTAGCGGCGCGGGGTGTTGGCGGCGATGGCGGCCTGGTTGCCGTTGAGGACGCCGACCGAGTCGTTGAGGTCGTCGTACGGCAGGGCGATCACCAGCGTCGCGAACTCGTCGACGTGGTGCAGCCCGATGTTGAGGGCGCCGAAGCCGCCGCCGGACATGCCGCCCAGGGCCCGGTGGCCGCGGTCGGCGAAGGTGCGGTAGCGGTGGTCGATCGCCGGGACCACCGTGCGGGCGAGGTAGGTCTCCAGCTGGGGCCCGCCGGGGACGTCGAGGCACTCCCAGTCCGTGCTCGGGTTTCCGGCCGTCAGGTCGACGCTGACCACGATCATCGGCGCGATCACGTGGGCCTGCTGCAGCGCCAGGAGCGTGCCGGGGGCGTCGCCGGAGGTGAGCCAGTCGCGGGGGCCGCCGAACGGGTAGCCGTGGATCAGGTAGACGACCGGGTAGCGGCGGGCCGGGTCGGTGTCGTACCCGGGCGGGAGGATGACGTAGTTGCTGCCGGACGGGACGCCGTGCGCGGGGTCGGGCAGGTTCACGACGTCGACCCGCTGGCCGGCGGACGCGGCGACCGCGCCGGGGTGCTGCGGGGCGGACGCAGGGGCTTCCTTGCCGTCGTCGAGCAGCCGGCCGGCGAGGTTGACGACGCCGGGGCCGCGCTGGAGGAGGCGGGCGAGGTTGTCGGAGGTGCGCACGTACCCGACGTAGCTGTTCAGGGCCGTGACCGCCGCGAGCAGCAGGAGGACGCCGAAGGCGGTGGATCCCCAGCGCCGGACCCGGCGCCGGTGCGCCAACGCGATCACGACGGCGAGCACCGCGACGGCGGCCGAGGCCAGGGCGAGCCAGATGAGCGGCGACTCGAGCGGGCCGAGGTCACGCGCGCGGGCGGTGATGTCGCCCGGCAGCTCCGGGTCGGTGGCGGCCCGGTGCGCGACGCTCGCCCAGCCGTGCCCGTCCATCGAAGTCCCCCCTGGCCGCGGGCAGGACTGCCCGCATCTCCCTCGCGAAGCTAGCCAGGGGTGGCTGTGGGTTCGTTGAGAAAAGGTAAAGCGTAGTTAAAGGCGGTAGATGGTGAGGGCGCTGGGGCGGGACCGGAAGCGGAACCGGTTGCCGAGCGGGCCGACCTCGCCGTCGGTGGCGACGCGGCGGTTGCCGTCGAGCAGCTCGACGTCCAGCTCGGGCAGGTCGAGCTCCTGGTAGACGTGGCTGGCGGCCAGGCTGCGGGTGATCATCGCCAGCAGGAACCGGGCACGCGAGTAGGGCAGGTCGGCCCGCAGGTAGCGGATGTCGAGCAGGCCCGTGTCGAGCGCGGGCCGCCGGCTGGGCGCGAAGCCCTTCGGCGCGTACGTGCCGTTGCCGACGAACAGCAGCCAGACCTGGGTGGTCTTGCCGTTGAGCCGGACGGTCAGCGGCTTGGCGTGCCGCAGCGTCCTGGCCAGCGCGATCGCCGCCGACGGCCACTTGGGGTGCCGCTGCTGGAGCTTCTCGCGCAGCCGGACCATCTCCGGGTAGCCGCCGAGGCTGGCGGTGTTGACGAACCAGCGGTGGGCCGCGCCGCCGGCGCCCTCGATCTCGACCTCGCCCAGGTCGACGCCGACGGCGTTGCCGACCTCGGTCGCCGCGTCGGCGTCGGGCATCGAGCTGACGCCGATGTCGCGGGCGAAGTGGTTGAGCGTGCCCGCCGGGATCAGCGCCAGCGGCAGGTCGCGTTCGGCGGCGACCGACGCGACCGCGGCGACGGTCCCGTCCCCGCCGGCGACGCCGAGCGCGCGGATCGTGCCGCGGGCGTCGATCTCGGCTTCGAGCTGGGCGCGCAGGTCCTGCTGGGGGTCCGGGTAGAGCAGCGTGGCCTTGGGCCAGGCGAACCGGACGTCCTCGGTCGGGTCCTGGGTCGCGACCCCGGAGCTGGGGTTGACCACGGCGAGCATGTCCTCGCCGTCGACCATCTCGGGTGCCTGCGCGTCGTGGGCCGTGCGGCCCGGGACGTCGTCGTGCAGCGGCCACCAGTGCCGCGTGGCCAGGCCGACGCCGACGCCGATGCCCAGGCCGACGCCCACGTCGGAGGGCCAGTGGACGCCCGTGTGGACGCGGGAGTACGCGACCGCGAGGGCCACCGGAACCACGGCGAACCCGGCGCGCGGCGACTCCATCACCACGGCCGTCGCGAAGGCCGCCGCGGAGGCCGAGTGGCCGGAGGGGAACGACGACGACGTCGGGCGTTTCCGCAGGCGGCGGTGCATCGGCACCTCCTCCTCGGCCGGTCGGCGGCGGGGGAACAGGGGCTTGCCGATCAGGTTCGCCACGGCGCTGGCCCCGGCGATCGCGACCACCCCGCGCAGCGCGCCCCGGCGGGTCGCGCCCTTGCGGGTCGCCAGCACTGCCGCGACGCCCCACCACAGGCGGGACTTGTTCGCCGATCTGGACAGCGCCATCAGCGCGTCGTCGGCTCTGGTGGCCGGGAGGGCGGCGCTGCGCCGCATCAGGGCGCGGTCGGTGCGCCCGACCCGCCGGAAGGCCTGGATCAGCTGGTGTGTCAAGGAGTCGCCTTCCCCAAGTCGTCAAGAGCAGTGCTCCAATCGTGCCTGAATCGGGGAGATTTCACCGTCTGTGGCCTACTGGGGGCGTGTCGACGCCCGAACGGCGCACCGTCGAAGGGGGTGCAGCGCCTACTCTGGTGGAATGCAGCGGCGGATCTTTGGCATCGAGACCGAGTTCGGGGTCACGTGCACCTTCCACGGACAGCGCAGGCTCTCGCCCGACGAGGTGGCGCGCTACCTCTTCCGGCGGGTCGTGTCCTGGGGACGCTCATCGAACGTCTTCCTGTCGAACGGCTCCCGGCTCTACCTGGACGTCGGCTCGCACCCCGAGTACGCGACGGCCGAGTGCGACGACCTGGTCCAGCTCGTCACGCACGACAAGGCCGGTGAGCGGATCCTCGAGGACCTGCTGGTCGACGCCGAACGACGGCTCGCCGACGAGGGCATCGGCGGCGACATCTTCCTCTTCAAGAACAACACCGACTCGGCGGGCAACTCGTACGGCTGTCACGAGAACTACCTGGTGACCCGCGCGGGTGAGTTCTCCCGGATCGCGGACGTGCTCCTGCCGTTCCTGGTCACCCGCCAGCTCATCTGCGGCGCCGGCAAGGTGCTCCAGACCCCGCGCGGCGCGGTCTACTGCCTCTCCCAGCGTGCGGAGCACATCTGGGAGGGCGTCTCGAGCGCGACCACCCGGTCGCGGCCGATCATCAACACCCGCGACGAGCCGCACGCCGACGCCGAGCGCTACCGGCGGCTGCACGTCATCGTGGGCGACTCGAACATGGCCGAGCCGACGACCATGCTCAAGGTCGGCTCGGCGAACCTGGTGCTCGAGATGATCGAGGCCGGCGTCCAGTTCCGCGACTTCACCCTCGACAACCCCATCCGGGCGATCCGCGAGATCAGCCACGACCTCACCGGCCGCCGCCAGGTCCGGCTGGCCGGCGGGCGCGAGGCGTCCGCGCTCGACATCCAGCGCGAGTACCACGCCCGCGCGGTGCAGCACCTCAAGGACAACGGCTCGACCGCGGCGAACGAGCGCGTCGTCGAGCTGTGGGGCCGGGCCCTGGAAGCGGTCGAGCAGCAGGACTTCGGCAAGATCGACACCGAGATCGACTGGGCGATCAAGCACCGGCTGGTCGAGCGCTACCGGCACAAGCACGACCTGGACCTGTCCAGCCCGCGGATCGCGCAGCTCGACCTCGCCTACCACGACATCCGCCGGGGCCGGGGCATCTTCGACCTGCTCCAGCGCAAGGGCCTGGTCCGCCGGGTCACCGACGACGGCGAGATCGAGGCGGCCAAGGACACCCCGCCCCAGACCACGCGCGCGAAGCTGCGCGGCGACTTCATCGCCGCGGCCCAGGCCGCCGGGCGCGACTTCACGGTCGACTGGGTGCACCTGAAGCTGAACGACCAGGCCCAGCGCACGGTCCTGTGCAAGGACCCGTTCCGCTCGGTCGACGAGCGGGTCGAACGCCTGATCAGCTCGCTCTGACGGAAGCCCGGGAAGGCCACCTCGCGGAGATCGAGGTGGCCTTCCCGGCGTTCGTGCCGCCCGACGAAAGTCGGGTCGGGGGTGCGGCAGGATCGGCGCATGCGTGTCGTGCGTGTGGTCGCCCTCGTGCTCGCCCTGCTCGCCGCCGTCGCCGCACCGGCGTCGGCGGGGGAGCACCCGCCGAAGTGGGAGCCGACGCCCACCGGCGTCACCGCCCAGTTCCGCGGCCTGTCCGCCGTCAGCGCCCGCGTGGCGTGGGTCAGTGGCACCCAGGGGACCGTCCTGCGCACCACCGACGGCGGGGCGACCTGGAAGTCCGTCGGGCCCCCCGGGACCGAGGCGCTCCAGTTCCGCGACATCGAGGCCTTCGACGCCGACCACGCCGTGGTCCTGTCGATCGGCCCCGGCACCGACTCCCGGGTCTACCGGACCGACGACGGCGGCACGCACTGGCGCCAGACCTTCCAGAACACCGACGCGGCCGCGTTCTACGACTGCCTCGCCTTCTTCGACCCGTGGCGCGGGCTCGCCATGAGCGACCCGGTCGACGGCCGGTTCCGCGTGCAGGCCACCTTCGACGGCGGCCGCAGCTGGCGGCCGGTCCCCGGCAGCGGCTTCCCGCCCGCGCTGCCCGGCGAGGCCGGGTTCGCGGCCAGCGGGCAGTGCATCACCACGGCCGGGCCCTTCGACGCCTGGCTCGCGACCGGCGGCGGCGCCACCGCCCGCGTCCTGCACTCCGGTGACGGCGGCCGCCACTGGACCGCGTCCGGCACGCCGCTGCCGAGCAGCCAGTCCGCCGGCGTGTTCGCCGTCGCCTTCCGCACCCCGGGCCAGGGCGTCGCGATCGGCGGCGACTTCGCGGACCCGGCCGCGCCCGGCCCGGCCGTCGCCCTGACCCGGGACCGCGGCCGCACCTGGACCACCCCGGGGCAGTACCCCGCCGGGTACCGCTCCGGGCTGGCCTGGCGCGGCGGCACCGTCCTCGCCGTCGGCCCGGGCGGCAGCGACTACAGCCCGGACGGCGGGCGGCACTGGACGCCGTTCGACACCGGCAGCTTCGACACCGTGGACTGCGCCGGGGCGAGCTGCTGGGCGAGCGGCGCGCAGGGCCGGGTCGCCCGGCTTCGCTAGAGGACCTGGCCGGTCGGGCGGACCATGATTTCGTTGACGTCCACCGACGGCGGCTGCTGCAGGGCGTAGAGCACGGCGCGGGCGATGTCGTCCGCCTCGAGCTTCGGCTTCTTGCGCTGGTCGTCGTTGAGGATTTCGGTGTCGGTGATGCCCGGGTTGATCAGCGTGACGCGCACCCCGGTGCCGACCGCCTCCTCGCGGATGGCGCCGGCCATCCCGGTCACGGCCCACTTCGTCACCGAGTACAGGCTCGCGTTGCGGATGTAGCGGCCGGCGACCGACCCGGTGATCAGCAGGTGCCCCGTCGACTCCTTCAGGGCGGGCAGGGCCGCGCGGGCGGTGTACGCGGCGCCGAGCACGTTGGTGCGGACCATCTCCTCCCACTGCCGCGGGTCGGGGTCGCCGGTGCCGAAGAACGACGTCCCGATGCCGATCCCGGCGTTGGCGAAGGCCGCGTCGAGCCGGCCGAACCGGTCCACGGTCTCGGCGACGGCGGCCGAGATGCTCGGCCAGTCGCCGACGTCGGCGCCGAGCGCCAGCGCCCGGTCTGCGCCGAGCTCGGCCGCGAGGGAGGTGACGGACTCGGCCTTGCGCGCCACGAGGGCGACCCTGAACCCGGAGGCGGCGGCCAGCCGCGCGGTCGCGGCGCCGAGCCCGCGCGAGGCACCGGTGATGAGAAGAACGCGATCATCCATGCCGTCCAGGCTAGGGACGATTCACGGCGTCAGCACGATCCGGCCGCGCAGCCCGCCCGCGGCCAGCCGTTCGTGGGCGGCCGCCGCGTCCGCCAGCGGCCGGACCTCGGCGACCCGCAGCGGCAGCACACCCGCTTCCGCGAGTCTCGCCAGCTCGGCCAGCCGTTCCCCGTCGGCGCGGATCCAGACGCTGCGCACGCGCACCCCGCGCAGCGGGATCGGGGCGGCGCCCGCGGCGAAGGCGACGAACTCGCCGCCGCCGCGGACCGCGTCGAGCGCGTCCAGCCCGAGGAGAGCGGTGTCGAGGGCGGCGTCCACCCCGCCCGGCACCAGCGTGCGCACCCGGTCGCCCAGCGACGGCCCGCGCGGCACGAACCCGTCCGCGCCGAACCCCCGGACCTGCGCTTCGTCGGCCTCGCCGGCGACGGCGACCACGTGCAGGCCCCGGGCGTGCGCCAGCGCGACGGCGTACGCGCCGACCGCGCCCGCCGCACCGGTCACCAGGACGGTTCCGGTGGTCTCGACCAGGTCCAGCGCCTGGGCGGCGGTCAGCGCGTTGAGCGGCAGGGTCGCGGCTTCGGCGGGGGAGACGCCGCCGGGTGCGGGTGCCACGGCGGCGGCGTCCAGCACGATCTGCTCGGCGTAAGCACCCAGGGGCGTGGCGATCCGGTCGCGCAGTCCGACGACGGCGTCGCCCACCTCGAACCCGGAACCCGCCTCGACCACTCCGGCGACGTCCCAGCCGAGGCCGAGCACCTCCCTCGGCGGGATGATCCCGGCCGAGGTGAGGAGCCCGGCGCGGGTCGCGAGGTCGACCGGGTTGACCGCGGCCGCCGCCACCCGGATCCGCACCTGGCCGGGACCGGGCTCCGGTACCGGCACCTCCACGGCTTCGAGGACCTCCGGACCGCCGAACCGGCGGACCACCATCGCACGCATCTTCGTCTCCTTCGCGGGTCGGACCTTCCCCGCGAACATATGGGGAGCTACTCTCCATCGGGAAGTACGCACCCGCAGGTGCCCACCGCACGAGGAGGTACGTCCCGGTGCCCACGCGCACGGCGGAACAACGGCGGCAGCTCGAACGAGCCGCCTACGACGCCTACCTCGCGGCCTGTCCCACCCGGAAGCTCCTCGACGAGATCGCCGGCAAGTGGGTCAGCCTGATCCTGGTGGCGCTCGGTGACGGCCCGCAGCGCTACAGCGACCTTTCGCGACGCATCGCCGGCGTGAGCCAGAAGATGCTCACCCAGACCCTGCGGGTCCTCGAGCGCGACGGGCTGGTGCGCCGCGAAGTGACCCCGTCGGTGCCCGTCCGCGTCGACTATTCCCTTACGCCGCTTGGGGAAAGCCTCCGCGCGCTGATGACCGCCGTGAAGGACTGGGCGGAGACCAACTTCGACGCCGTCGACGCCGCCCGGGCCGATTACGACGCGCGCACCCCGGACCTCACGATCGGGCCGGGCGGCGCGGGCTAGGCTCTACCGGGTGTCCACCGCACGCGCCGAACGGCTGGTCAATCTGGTGCTGGCCCTCCTGTCCACCCGGCAGTACCTCACTGCCGAGCGGATTCGCGGCATCGTGCCCGGATACGGCGACGCGGCCAGCGACGAGGCCTACTTCCGGATGTTCGAACGGGACAAGACCGAGCTGCGCGAGCTCGGCATTCCCCTGGAGACCGGCCGCAACTCCGCCTTCGACGCCATCGAGGGCTACCGCATCGCCCGCCGCGACTACGAACTCGGCGAGATCGACCTCGCCCCCGACGAAGCCGCCGCCGTCGCGCTCGCGTCCCGCCTGTGGGACTCGCCGGAACTGACCGGGCAGGCGCAGGGCGCGCTCGTGAAGCTGCGCGCCGCCGGCCTGGAGGTCGACAACCAGGCCCCGACGGTCGTCGAGCCGCGCGTGCGCGCCGAACCGGCGTTCGGGCCGCTGCTCGCGGCGGTCCAGAACGGCCAGGCCGTGCGCTTCGAGTACCGGCGCAGCGGTTCGCCCGAGCGGATCATGCGGACCCTCGAACCCTGGGGCGTGGTCTCGTGGCGGGCCCGCTGGTACGTCGTCGGGCACGACCGCGACCGCGGCGCCACCCGCTGCTTCCGCCTGTCCCGCGTCACCGGCCAGGTCCGCCCGGCCGGCAAGCCCGGCGAGGTCAAGCGCCCCGAGGGCGTCAACCTGCTCAAGCTGGTGTCGGTGACCGGCGAGCCCGAACCGGCCCCGGTGACCGCGGCGCGGCTGTGGGTCGCCGACGGCCGCGCCGCGGGCGTCCGCCGCCGCGGCACCGTGGTCGGCCGCTACGCCCTCGACGGCGAAGAAGGCGACCTCGTCGAGATCGGGCTGTACTTCCCGGAGTCGGCGGCCGACTGGATCGCCGCGCAGGGCCCCGACGTCGTCGTGCTGGAACCCGATGTGCTGGCGAAGACCGTCCAGGACCGGCTGGAAGCCGTCGTGGCGCGGCAGGGGAGCGTGCGGTGAGCGGGTCCACCGACCGGATGTCCAGGCTGCTGGCGCTCGTGCCCTACCTCCTGGCGCGCCCGGGCATCCGCGTCGACGAGGCGGCGCAGGACTTCGACGTCACGCCGAAGCAGCTGCGCAAGGACCTCGAGCTGCTGTGGATGTGCGGGCTGCCCGGCTACGGGCCCGGCGACCTGATCGACCTGTCCTTCGAGGGCGACACGATCGTCGTCACCCACGACGCCGGGATGAACCGCCCGCTGCGGCTCACCGGCGGCGAGGCGACCGCGCTGCTGGTGGCGCTGCGGGCGCTGGCCGAGACCCCGGGCGTGGTCGACGGCGACGCCGTCCGGCGCTCCATCGCCAAGATCGAGGCCGCCGCCGGGCAGGCCCAGCCCGCCGGGGTCGTCGTCGGCGGCGGCGTGCGCGAGGGCAAGAAGACCGCCCGGACCCGCGAGGAGGTCGCCCGGGCGCTGCAGGACGGGCGGGCGCTGCGGATCCGCTACTACACCGCGTCCAAGGACCAGATCACCGAGCGCACGGTCGACCCGATGCGGCTGCTGATCGTCCAGGCCGTCGGCTACCTGGAGGCCTGGTGCCGCCGCGCCGAGGGGGTCCGGCTGTTCCGGCTCGACCGGATCGACGAGCTGACGGTGCTCGACGAGCCCTCGCGGCCGCCCGCGCACGCCCACCCGACCGACATTTCCGACGGCGTCTTCCGCGAGCGTCCCGATCAGCGAGAGGCCGTCCTGGTCCTCGACCCGGACGCACGCTGGGTAGCCGAGTACTACCCGTGCGAGGAGCTCGACGAGCTCGACGGCGGCCGGCTGCGGATCCGGATGCGCTACGCCGACCAGTCCTGGATGGTGCGCCTGGTGCTGGGTCTGGGCGGGGAAGCGCTGGTGGAGAGCCCGGCCGACCTCGCGTCGGACGTCGGTCGCCGCGCCGCCGACGCGGTGGCCCGAGCCCGTCACCTTCCGTCAACCTGCGACCACTAGGGTGATCGACGTGCCGTACCTGCCCACCGTCGTGCTCGCCGCGATCGGCCTGCTGCTGCTCCTGGTCCTGCTGGTGCGGACCGTCAAGGTCTTGCGTGCTTTCAAGCGGACCGCAAGCATGGTGGCTACGAACACCCAGGACCGGGCCGGGCTCATCCGGGCCCGGTCGGCAGCGTTGCGCGTCGCGTTCGCGCAGCGCCGCCGGAATCCGGAAAACCAGTAACATCCCTACCAGACGCAGATAGGAGGCCATCTTGTTCGCCAACGGATTGCAAGGATGGCATTTGATCATCTTGGTGCTGCTCGTCGTGCTGCTGTTCGGGGCCAAGCGGCTTCCCGATGCGGCGCGGTCGATCGGCAAGTCCATGAAGATCTTCAAGGCCGAGACCAAGGACCTCGCGGGCGACAAGACCGCCTCGCACGAGGACGCCGAGCCCGTCGAGACGAAGCAGATCCCGGCCACGCCCGCCCCGGCCGTCGCGACCGACCAGCAGGTCGCCGACCTCCAGCGGCAGCTCGACGAGCTGAAGAAGCAGCAGGCCGCCGACCAGCCGCAGAAGAACGCCAGCTGAGCGGTCAGGCCACACCCGGTCCCCGGTCCACGGAGCGCGCCTGAAGTCGGCGCGCTCCGGTGGACTCCGACGAGAACGGAACATCCCGTGGCGGAACCCGCCTCCGGAAACGGCACCAGCCGCCGGTCGAAGCGGCGCAAGCGCAGCCGCCGGACCAACCCCGACGGCACGATGACGCTCATCGAGCACATCTACGAGTTCCGCCGCCGGCTCGGCTTCGCGCTGCTCGCCGTCGTCGTCGGCGGCATCCTCGGCTTCTTCTGGTTCAGCACCAAGGTGGGTCCGATCCCGTCGCTCGGCGAGATCGTCAAGGACCCGTACTGCGCCATCCCGCCGGACCGGCGGCTCAACGGCTACCAGGGCTGCCAGCTGCTGCAGACCGTGCCGTTCGAAGCGTTCATGATCCAGCTGAAGGTCGGCCTCGCCGCCGGCGCCGTGCTGTTCTCGCCCGCGTGGCTCTACCAGGTCTGGGCGTTCATCGCCCCCGGCCTGTACTCGAAGGAGCGCAAGTACGCGCTGACCTTCGTCGGGTTCGCGTCGGTGCTGTTCGCCGCCGGCGCGGTCCTCGCCTACCTGCTGTTCCCGCACGCCCTGCAGCTGCTCATGGGCTTCGGGCAGGAAGAGTTCATCACCGCGCTCACCGCGGACAAGTACATCTCCTTCATGCTGTCGCTGCTGATCATCTTCGGGATCAGCTTCGAGCTCCCGCTGCTGGTGGTGATGCTCAACCGCGTCGGCGTGGTCAAGTACGCGCAGCTCAAGAAGTGGCGCCGCGGCATCGTGTTCGCGCTGTTCGTCTTCGCCGCCTTCGTCACCCCGGGCTCGGACCCGTTCTCGATGCTCGGCCTGGCCGGCGCGCTCACCGTGCTGTTCGAGCTGTCCATCCAGATCGCCCGCGTGCACGACCGCAAGAAGGACCGCGAACGCTCCGACGAGGGCTGGGACCAGCTCGCCGACGACGAAGCCGCCCCGTTCGAATACACGCCCAGCAAGATCGACGACGAGCCGTCCGCCCCGACCGCGTCCGGTGGCCGGTCGAGCACCGACGACGTCACGTAGTGGGGATCCACGCCGCGCTCGCCGTGCACCCGGCGTCGGGGCACGGCGCCGCCGCCCGGATCGCCGACACCGTCGCCGAGCGGCTGCGCACCGCCGTCGACCGGCTCGACGTCCTGGTCGCCAACTCCGTCGAGGAATCCCGCGCCCTGATGCGGACGTCCCACGACGCGGGCCTCGACGTCCTCGTCGTGCTCGGCGGCGACGGCGCCGCCCACCAGGGCGTGCAGTTCTGCGCCAACCACGACGTGGCGCTCGGCCTCGTCCCGGCGGGCACCGGCAACGACTTCGCCCGCGCCCTTGGCGTCCCCGGCGAGCCCCTCCCGGCGGTGGACGCCCTGGTGGCGGCCCTCCGGTCGGGCGCGCGGCGCCGGATCGACCTCGGCCGCGTCGGCGACACCTGGTTCGCGACGGTCCTCTGCGCGGGCTTCGACGCCGCCGTCAACGAACGCGCCAACCGGATGCGCTGGCCGTCCGGGCCCCGCCGCTACGACGTCGCGATCCTCGCCGAGCTGGCCGCCTTCCGGTCCCGCCCGGTCGTCGTCGACACCGGCACCGAACGCCTCGAGCTCGACGCCACCCTGGTCGCGATCGGCAACACCCGCTTCTACGGCGGCGGCGTCCCGATCTGCCCCACGGCCGACCCCGAAGACGGCGTCTTCGACGTGACGGTCATCGGCCACGCCACCCGCCGCGGCCTGGTCCGCATGCTCCCCGGCCTGCGCACCGGCAAGCACCTCACCCACCCGGCCGTCCGCACCCTGCGCGCCCGCGAAGTGCGGCTGGAGGGCAACACCTGGCCGGCGTACGCCGACGGCGAGCCACAGGGAACGGTGCCGGTGGCGGTCAGCTGCGTCCCCGGCGCGCTGACGGTGCTGGCCTAACGGTCGTACCCACCGGCCCGCGCCACGAGCTGCCGGAAGTGCGCCGGAGTCAGCAGCCGATCGGACCGCGCGTCCGCGAAGTAGACGCCGCCGCAACGGTGGCAGAACCAGCCCTGCTCCCACAGCTGCTGCGCGGCCGGCACCCCGCGCCGCTGCCTGCGGTGCGCCCGCAGCCGCCGGACGTACAGCCAGGCCAGCACCCCGGTGGCGACGTACACGCAGAACGCGGGCAACGAGAGCACCGCGAACCCCACCACCCGCGACGCCGCCCCACCCGGCGGCGGATCGTCCGCCGCCGAGAACGGCAACGCCACGAAACAACTCCCGACCAGCGCCAGCACGATCACCGCGGCCACCAGGCCGCCGTTGCGGCGCGGGGGAGGGAAGGGGTCCAGCGACCGGGCCACCGCCGACACCGAAACCCCGCTGACCTGGCTGCGCGTGGACAGCACCCCGTCCCCGGCCGGCACCGCCACCGTCGGCCCCTGACCGCGGAAGAACGAGTGCCCGCCGTGGTACACCGCGGGCACGTGCTGCACCTGGTCCAGCAGTCCGCAGCTCGGACACGGTTCGGTCATGCCCCTCCGACGCCCCCGCGCCACCGCCGGTTCCCGGTGTATAACGACCTATACGGCCGCCGTCGACGGTGATCATCGCGTCGCGATGCGTACCCGAAAAGAAGCGAAGACGCCGCGACGGTCACGCGGCGTGCGGACTGCCGGGGGGATGTGGAACCCTGACGAGGTGGCCAGTAGCCCTTCTCCCTCCCCGGCCGAGGCCTATGCGGCCTCCTCGCGTCGAGGGAAGTACCCCCAGCTGACCCGCTTCGCCGCGGAGGCGTCCTTCGAGTTCGACGACTTCCAGATCCGCGGATGCGAGGCCCTCGAGGGCGGCCACGGCGTGCTCGTCTGCGCTCCCACCGGGGCGGGCAAGACCGTCGTCGGCGAGTTCGCCGTGCACCTGGCCCTGGCCGAGGGCCGCAAGTGCTTCTACACGACGCCGATCAAGGCGCTGTCGAACCAGAAGTACGGCGACCTCGTGGCCCGGTACGGGCCGGACGCCGTCGGCCTGCTCACCGGCGACACCTCGATCAACGGCAACGCCCAGGTGGTCGTCATGACCACCGAGGTCCTGCGCAACATGCTCTACTCCGGGTCCTCCACCGTCGACAACCTGGGTTACGTGGTCATGGACGAGGTCCACTACCTCGCCGACCGGTTCCGCGGCGCGGTCTGGGAAGAGGTGATCCTGCACCTGCCCGAGCACGTCCGCGTGGTCGGGCTGTCGGCCACCGTCAGCAACGCCGAGGAGTTCGGCGAGTGGCTGGTCGAGGTCCGCGGGGACACCACCGTCGTCGTCGACGAGCACCGGCCGGTGCCCCTGTGGCAGCACATGCTCGTCGGCAACCGGCTGCTGGACCTGTTCGCCGGGGAGGAGGTCCACACCCCCGGGGCCGAGCTGCGGATCAACCCGACCCTGCTGCGCCGCACCGAGGAGATCGGCCGCCAGTACGCCCCGGCGGGGCTGCGCGGCCCGCGTGGCCGCCGTGGCGCGCCGCCGCGGATGCCGCGGTTCCGGCCGCCGTCCCGGGTCGACGTCGTCGAACAGCTGGACCGGGCCGGGCTGCTGCCGGCGATCGTGTTCATCTTCTCCCGCGCCGGCTGTGACGCCGCCGTCGGTCAGTGCGTGCGGTCCGGGCTGCGGCTGAACGGGCCCGGCGAGGTCGAGGAGATCCGCCGGATCATCGAGGAGCACACCGCCGACCTGCCCGAGGGCGACCTCGGCGTGCTGGGTTACTGGGAGTGGCGGGAGGCGCTCGAACGCGGCATCGCCGGACACCACGCCGGCCTGCTGCCGGCGTTCAAGGAGACCGTCGAGGAACTGTTCGTCCGCGGGCTGGTGAAGGTCGTGTTCGCCACCGAGACGCTCGCGCTCGGCATCAACATGCCCGCCCGCACCGTCGTCCTCGAACGGCTGGTCAAGTACAACGGCGAGGCGCACGTCGACCTGACGCCGGGGGAGTACACGCAGCTCACCGGCCGGGCGGGGCGGCGCGGCATCGACGTCGAGGGCCACGCCGTCGTCGCGTGGCAGCCGGGGGTCGACCCGAAGCAGGTCGCCGGGCTGGCCTCGACGCGGACCTACCCGCTGCGGTCGTCGTTCCGGCCCGGCTACAACATGGCCGTGAACCTGGTCGCCCAGGTCGGTGCGGCGGAGGCCCGTGAGCTGCTGGAGCAGTCGTTCGCGCAGTTCCAGGCCGACCGGTCGGTGGTCGGCACGGCCCGCCGGATCGAGCGCAACAAGGAAGCCCTCAAGGGCTACGCGGCCGCGGTGACCGGCGACTTCGACGAGATGCTCGAGTACGTGGAGCTGCGCGCGAAGATCTCGACGCGGGAGAAGGCGCTTTCCCGGCAGAACACCGCCGTGCGCCGGGCCGGTACCGCCGAGTCGCTGGAGAAGCTGCGCAAGGGTGACGTCATCGCGGTGCCCGCGGGCCGCCGCGCCGGGCTCGCGGTGGTCGTCGACCCGGGCCTCGACCCGATCCGCGAGCCGCGTCCGGTCGTGGTGACCGAGGACCGCTGGTCCGGGCCGCTGTCGGTGGCCGACTTCCCCGCGCCGGTCGAGGCGCTGGGCCGGATCAAGCTGCCCAAGCACATCGAGCTGCGCTCGCCCAAGACCCGCCGGGACATCGCGTCGAGCCTGCGCAGCGCCGGGATTTCCTTGCCCGGCAGGCAGAAGCAGCGCTCCGGGGCGAACGAGGACGGTGAGCTGGCGGCGCTGCGGCGGGCCCTGCGCGCCCACCCGTGCCACGGGCTGGCCGAGCGCGAGGCGAACCTGCGGTGGGTCGAGCGGTACCAGCGGCTCGACGCGGAAACCCAGCAGCTGGAACGGAAGGTGGCCGCGACCACGCACTCGCTGGCGCGCGCGTTCGACCGGATCCTGGCGCTGCTCGGCGAACGCGGGTACCTGGCCGTGGAGCGAAGCCGGGACACCGGTGGACCGGGCCCGGAGACGGCGGGGGACGGCGAAGACCGCGTCACCGAGCACGGCCGGCGCCTGACCCGGCTCTACAGCGAGTCCGACCTGCTGGCCGCCGAGTGCATCCGGCACGGCGTGTGGCGCAAGCTCGGCCCGCCCGAACTCGCCGCCGTCGTCTCGACGCTGGTGTTCGAGGCGCGCCGCGACACCGCCGGCGAGCCGCGGCTGCCCGGCGGTGCGGTACCGGAGGCGTGGCAGGAGACCGCGCGGCTGTGGGTGGAGCTCACCGAGGACGAGCGGCGCCACCGCCTCGACCGCACCCGCGAGCCGGACGCCGGGTTCGCCTGGCCGATCTACCGCTGGGCCCGGGGTGAGTCGCTGGAGAAGGTGCTCACGGCGGCCGAGGCCAACGGCCAGGAGCTGTCGGCGGGTGACTTCGTGCGCTGGTCGCGTCAGGTGATCGACCTGCTCGACCAGATCCGGGACGTGCTCGGCAAGAGCGACCCGGTCGGCGCGGCGGCCGCGGCGGCGGTCAAGGCGCTGCGCCGCGGTGTCGTGGCCGCGGGTGCGGCGTGAACTCCGTGTTAGGCCTGCTCCAGACGGCGCAGGCGGTGAGCGTGGACACGTGTGCTCGGCTCCGACCTGTGGTTGGATCGCCCACGACACCGTGCGTACGCGGCTTGGCGACGGTTTCGGGGTGGACAGCGACATGATCGAAGCAGGCGGAGGCAGACGATGAGCACGCCGTATGGCGGCAACGACCCACAGCAGCCCCAGTACGGGCAGCAGCCGGGCGGCGCGTACCCACCGAGCGGGCCGCAGGAACAGCCCCAGTGGGGCCAGCAGCAGCCGCCTTCCCACGACCCGAACCAGCAACAGCCGTGGGGTCAGCCGCAGCAGCCCCAGCAACCGCAGCAGTGGGGGCAGCAGCCCGGCGGGTACACCCCGCCGCAGCAGCCGCAGTGGGGCCAGCAGCCCCCGCCCTACGGCCAGCAGCCGGGCGGCGGGTACCCGCAGAGCGGGCCGCAGGCGCAGCCGCAGTACGGGCAGCAGCAGCCGGGCGGGGCCTACCCCCAGAGCGGTCCCCAGGCGCAGCCCCAGTACGGCCAGCAGCAGCCGGGGCAGTACGAATACGGCCAGCAGTTCCCCGGTGGCGCCCCCGAGGGCGAGAAGCCGGAGAAGTCCAAGAAGGGCCTGCTGATCGGCATCATCGCGCTGGTCGTGGTGGTGGCCGTCGTCGGCATTCTCGGTTTCGTCGCGCCCGGTTTCTTCAAGACGCAGGTCTTCAACAACACGCAGATGCAGACCGACGTGCAGAAGCTGCTCACCGACACCTACAAGATCGAGGGCGTGACCGGGGTCACCTGCCCGGCCGAGCAGAAGGTCGAGGACGGCGCGAAGTTCGAGTGCACCGCGACCATCGCGGGCAAGCCGCAGCAGGTCCAGATCACGGTGAAGGGCGACGGCGGCAACTACGAGGTTTCCCCGCCCGCCTCCAAGTAGCAGTGACCGAGGTCCGGTCGCCGGTGAATTCCGGTGGCCGGACCTCGCCGTCTCCGGAGATGATCCGGGGATGAGCGACTTCGAGATCCGGACGCTGGGCACCGACGAGCACCGCGCCGCGAGCGACCTGTTCCGCGACAGCGTGCACTTCCCGCGGGCCGACGACACCGAATGGGAACGCTCGGCCCGGTCGTACCAGCCCGGCGGCACGATCGGCGCGTTCGATCCGGAGCTCATCGGCACCGCGCGGGCCTTCGACGCCGAGCTGACCGTCCCCGGCGGGGCCCGGCTGCCGATGGCCGGCGTCACGTCGGTCGGGGTCCGCGCCGACCGCACCCGCCGCGGTGTCATGAGCGCGTTGATGGTCGCGCAGCTGGAGGACTTCGCCGAGCGGGGCGTGGTGTTCGCGAACCTGCTCGCCTCCGAAGCCCCGATCTACGGCCGGTTCGGCTACGGCCTGGCGACGCGGTACCGCACCTACAGCGTCGACCGGCACCGCGCGCGGCTGCGGCCGGACGTCCCCGCGGGCGGCGAACTCGAGCTGCTGGACCTGGACCGGGCTTTCGAGGTCTGTCCGGCCGTCTACGAGCGGCTCGGGCACCGGCCGGGGATGATGACCCGCCCCGAGGTGCTGTGGCGGCTCTACGAGAACCAGGCCCGCCGGCACGCGCAGCCGATGAAGGCCGTCGTGCACCACGGCCCCGACGGCCCGGACGGGTTCGCCACCTACGTCGTCGACGGCCTGCAGGCGCACCCGTGGACGAAGAGCCTGGAAGTGGCGGACCTGTTCGCCGGCACGCCGTCGGCGTTCGCCGAGCTGTGGCGGTTCCTGCTGGGCGTCGACCTGGTCGACCGGATCGTCGCCGAGGCCCGCCCGCTCGACGAGCCGATCGAGCTGCTGCTGGCCGACCACCGCCGCGGCTCCGTCGACCGGATCGGCGACGAGCACTGGATCCGGCTCGTCGACGTCCCGAAGGCGCTGGCCGCCCGCGCGTACGGGCACGCCGCTCCGGTCGTCCTGGACGTCACCGACCCGCTGCTGCCCGGCAACAGCGGCGCGTACCGGATCACCCCGGACGGCGCCGAGCGCACCGGCGAACCCGCCGGGCTCCGCCTCGACGTCACCACCCTCGCGATGCTCTACCTGGGCACCTGGCGGCCCTCGGCGCTGGCCGGGGCGGGCCGGATCGAGGTGCGCGATCCCGCGGCGCCCGAGGCCGCCGACCTGCTCTTCGGCACCCGCGTGGCGTCCTGGAGCGGAACGCACTTCTGACCCCGCGAAAACCGCGTGCCGTGCCGGGCGACGGGCGGCAAGATCGGCGGGATGACCGCTTTCGACGTCCGCCCCGTCACCGAGGCCGAGCGCCGCCCCACGTTCGACCTGCTGGGCCGGGCGCTGCACAGCAACCGCGTCAGCGACGAAACATGGGCCCGGATGGGGGACTCCTGGCCCGCGGCGCACAAGTTCGGCGCGTTCGACGGCGAGGCCCCGATCGGGATCGCCAGCTCCTTCGACACCGAGATCGCGGTGCCGGGCGGGCGGATCCTGCCGGTCGCGGCCGTCGACGGCGTCGGTGTCCGCGCGGACCGCACGCGGCGCGGGGTGCTCAGCGCGCTGATGGCGGCGCAGCTGGCGGACTTCGCCGCGCGCGGGCTGCCGATCGCCGTCCTGCACGCCAGCGAACCCACCATCTACGGCCGGTTCGGCTACGGCTCGGCCGCGCTCGGCAAGACGGTGTCGGTCACCCGCCCGGCCGCCCGGCTCCACGAGCGCGTCCCGGCCGGCGGCGACGTCCGGATGCTCACCCCCGAGGAGGCGGTGAAGGAGATTCCCGGTCTGTACCGGCGGATCGGGCTGCACCGGCCCGGGATGATCGCCCGGCCGGGCCTCTGGTGGCCGATCACGCACGACCGGCAGGTGGGCCCGGACGGCAGCCACGTCGTCGCCGTCCACAGTGGACCCGGCGGCGACGACGGCTTCGTCGTGTACGACACGGTCAGCCGCGGCTCCCTGGAGTCACCGGACGAAGGCGCGGTGCTGAAGGTGCGCGACCTGCACGCCGCCGATCCGGTGGCGCGGGCGGCGCTGTGGCGGTTCCTGCTGTCGGTCGACCTCGTCTCCGCCGTGCACGCCCGCCACCGCCCGGTCGACGAGCCGCTCGCCCCGATGCTGACCGACCACCGGCACGCCCGCACGCTCGAGGTCGAGGACGACCTGTGGCTGCGTCCGGTCGACGTCGCCGCCGCGCTCGCCGCCCGCACGTACCGCGCGGCCGACCCGGTGGTCCTCGCCGTGACCGACCGGAGGCTGCCGGCCAACACGGGGCACTACGAGGTCGGCCCGGACGGCGCCCACCGCACGGACGCCGCGGCGGACCTCGCCCTGGACGTCGACACCCTCGGCATGCTGTACCTGGGGGAGTGGAGCGCGGCGGCCCTGGCCCACACCGGCCGGATCGAGGTCCATGACCCGGCCGCGGCGGCGCGGGCCGACGAGCTGTTCACCACGGTCGCCGCTCCGTGGTGCGGCACGCTGTTCTAGGCGCCGGGCAGGGCCTTGAGGAGGCGCTCGACCGAGTTGCCCAGGTTCCACCGCTCGGCCAGCTCCTGCACCCGCTCCGGGTCGGCCGGGGCCGCGGGCACCGTGTCGGGACGGGCCTGCTCCACCGGCGCGTCCACCGCGACGCGGACCACCGTCGGCGCCACCGCGAGGTAGTCGGCCGCCTCGGCCAGGCGCAGGCGGGTCTTCAGCGGGACGCGGGAGTCGCCGGCCGAGGCCGCCGCCACCAGTTCCTCGAGGGAGCCGAACTGGGTGATCAGCTTCGCCGCCGTCTTCTCGCCGATCCCGGCGACGCCCGGCAGGCCGTCCGACGGGTCGCCGCGCATCATCGACATGTCCGCGTACGCCGGGCCGGCCGTGTCGCGGGGGAGGCCGTAGCGGTCGGCGATCTCGGCCGGGCCGAGGACCTCGGCCTTCGCCCAGCCCTTGCCGACGTAGATCACCGACGTGGGGGTCGGCTCGGTGCGCACCAGCTGGAACAGGTCCCGGTCACCGGTGATCACCTCGACCGGGTTGGTCTTCTCGCGGGTCGCCAGCGCGCCGATGACGTCGTCGGCCTCGTAGCCGGCCGCCTCCGCCGTGGCGAACCCGAACGCCTCGAGCAGGTCGAGGATGATCGGCACCTGCGGGGTGAGCGTGTCGGGCACTTCTTCGACGTCCGGGCCGCTGCCGGTCTCCTCGGCCACCCGGTGCGCCTTGTAGCTGGGCAGCAGGTCGGTGCGGAACTTCGGCCGCCAGTCCGCGTCGAGGCAGCACACCAGCCGGTCCGGGCGCCGGTCGGTGAGGATCCGCGCGATCGTGTCGGCGAACCCGCGCACGGCGTTGACCTGGGTCCCGTCGGCGGCGCGCATCGAGTCGGGCAGGGCGAAGAACGCACGGAAGTACAGGCTCGCGGAATCGAGCAAGGCAAGGGGTCCGGTCACCCGGACAGCCTGCCACGCCCGGGCCCCGGAGAGGGGCATGCCACGCGTCCGCCGCACGGAACGAGAGCACCGTGGGAGTTGCGGCCGCCGCCCGGCATGTCGCGGGCCCGGGCGAGTGGATCACCCGGCCCGCCCGGCTAGGCTCGGCCCCATGTCGCGCCGTTCCCTCCACACGCCCGCGCCCGCTGCCGCCGACCTGCGCGCCCGGCTGGACCGCGCCCGCGCTGCCGCGGCCGCCGCGAGCACCGACGCCCTGCTGATCGCGCCCGGCTCCGATCTGCGTTACCTGCTCGGCCAGGCCGGCGGTTCGTTCGAGCGGCTCACCACCCTCGTCGTCCCGGCCGACGGCACCCCCGCGCTGGTCGTGCCGAAGCTGGAGGCGCCCGGCTACGCCGACGTCCCCACCGACGAACTCGGCGTCGAGCTGCTCACCTGGGTCGACGGCGACGACCCGTACAAGCTCGTCGCGGGCCGGCTCGGCAAGCCCGGCCGCGTCGCGGTCAGCGACTTCACCCCGGCCCTGCACGTGCTGGCCCTGCGGGCGGCGCTCGGCGAGGCCGAACAGACCCTGGCCGGCCCGGTGGTCCGCGAGCTGCGGATGCGCAAGGACGGAGCCGAGATCGTGTCGCTGCGCGAGGCCGGCGCGGCGATCGACCGGGTGCACGCCCGCGTCCACGAATGGCTGCGGCCCGGCCGCACCGAGGCCGAGGTCGGCGCCGACATCGCCGCGGCCATCGTCGAGGAGGGCCACGTCCGGGCCGACTTCGTGATCGTCGGCTCCGGCCCGAACGGCGCCAGCCCGCACCACGACGTCTCCGACCGCGTCATCGAAAAGGGTGACGTCGTGGTCGTCGACATCGGCGGTCCGCTGCCCGCCGGCTACAACTCCGACTCCACCCGCACCTACGCGGTCGGCGAGCCGCGCGACGCCGACGTCGCCGAGACCTACGCGGTGCTCCAGCGCGCCCAGGCCGCCGCGGTCGCGGCCGTGGGCCCCGGCGCCACCGCCGAGCAGATCGACGCCGCCGCGCGCGACGTCATCACCGAGGCCGGGTTCGGTGAGTACTTCATCCACCGCACCGGCCACGGCATCGGCCTGGACGTGCACGAGGAGCCGTACATCATCGCGGGCAACGCGCTGCCGCTGGAGCCGGGCATGGCCTTCAGCGTCGAGCCGGGCATCTACCTGCCGGGCCGGTGGGGCGCCCGCATCGAGGACATCGTGATCGTCCGCGAAGACGGTGTCGAGTCGGTCAACAACCAGCCGCACGACCTCGTCGTGCTGGACGCATGACGACCGGCGGCCTGGAGCCCCTGGACCAGTCGATCGTCCAGGAGCTCGCGGCCGACGGGCGCCGCAGCTTCACCGACCTCGCCGAGCGCGTCGGGCTGTCGGTCTCGGCGGTGCACCAGCGGGTGCGCCGCCTCGAGCAGCGCGGGGTCATCCTCGGCTACACCGCGCGGCTCGACGGCGAGCAGATCGGGCTCCCGCTCACGGCCCTGATCTCGCTGACGCCCAACGACCCCGCGGCGCCGGACGACTACCCGCAGCGGATCCAGCACATCAAGGAGATCGAGTCGTGCTACTCGGTCGCCGGCGACGAGTCCTACATCCTGCTGGTGCGCGTCCAGTCGCCGCTGGCGCTGGAGGACCTGCTGCGCCGGATCCGGGAGGCGGCGAAGGTGTCGACCCGGACGACGGTGGTGCTCTCTACGCCGTTCGAGGGACGTTCGCCGACGTTCTGACCCCGGCGGCCCGCCCGGCGACCGGGGCACTGGTACGGTAAAAGGTATGGCAACACGTAAGGTGACTCTTTCGCTGGACAGTGGCGCCCTGGAATTCGCCGAACGCGCCGCGAAAGCACACGGGATCTCGGTCTCGTCCTGGCTGTCGAAGGCAGCCCGGCGCGAGGCGGTTCGCACGGGCTACACCCCGCAGAAGCCGGAACCGGCCACCGCGGAATCGGACGAGGCCGAGCGCACCGCGGCGGAGAAGGATCTGCGTGCGCAGGGGTGAAGTCTGGACGTACCACCCCCCGACCGATCCGGCCCGGCAGCGCACGGTCGTGCTGCTGTCCTCGGACGGGGTGAACGAGTCCGAGCGGCCCTGGCTGCTCGGCACCGAACTGCTCGAGCGCGACCCGCAGGACATCCTCGGCGTCGCGATCGACGCCCGCTACTGGGTGTCGACGCTCAACCTGACCCGCCTCTACCGGCCCTGGTTCGACGAACGCATCGCCGAGATCGACCAGGACGTCCAGGAGCGCATCGACATCGCCCTGCGCGCCGCCCTCGACCTCTGACGCCGTCCCGGTGGGGCAGGGGAGGGGCCTAGAGGGTTCGTAGCGCCTTCAGCGCGACAGCGGACCCTTTCCGCTTCCCAAGAGGCGACGACAGCCTGAGATCACCGACGATCCCCCAGCGATCTCAATGTGTATAACGGCCTATACGTTCGGCCAGGTTTCAAAAAACCATCGGCTTTCTACGGGCCCGTCCTGTCACTCCAAAGACCGCAAAAGACGCGGGAGACCCACAGGTCAGCGGGCCACGACCTCCGGGGCCGCGTGCAGTTTCCCGTCCGCGCCCGCGAGGCAGGACGCGTTGCCTTCCCGGCCCGCGATGAACTCGGTGAGGCAGTTCGCGATCGCGGCGTGCCCGGCGGCGTTGGGGTGGAAGGACTCCTGGAGTGCGTGACCGGCGCGTTCGGTTTGGCCGAGGTCGGCCAGCTGCAGCGTGAGCCGGGTGAACCACTCCGTCGCGGGGTTGGCGCCGCCGCTGCACGCTTCGTGCTTCACGCCCGCCTTGGCCAGGTCGAGGAACCGGGCGCCGGTCTGCTGTGCGGCGGCCTTCAGGCCGGACGACAGGACGCCGATGCCGGTCTGGGCGATCCAGCGCAGGTCTTCGACGCGGAACGGGCAGCCGTTGAGGCTGCGCAGGTCCTCGGGGACGTCCGGGCCGATCGGGGCGGCGTAGGACTGCAGGATCAGCTGGTAGTCGGCGGGGACGTAACCGGCTTGGGCCAGGACTTTCTTCACGTCGGAGACGGCGGCGGCGACCTTCGGCACCATGGCGTCCACTTTGGACTGCCAGCTCTGCTTGAGCGCGGTGCTGCACGGCGGGCCGCCGGCGTTGAACCAGGCTTTGAAGCAGTCGTTGACCTGGTTGGAGAACTTGGGTTCGTCGTTGGCGCCGACGGCGATCACGACGGCGGCGACCCGGTGGTCCTTGACCAGGGCGGCGAGCTGCTGGGCCTGGGAGGCTTCCGTCCACTGCTTGACGTCGCCGAGGGCGACCTGTTCGGCGGGGGCGCCGGAGCAGCCGAGGTTGACGTGGGCGGTGACGCCGGGGATCGAGATCTTCTCGACGAAGGCGTTGGGGGAGCGGTGGCACCAGTTGCCGCCTTGGCCGTTGGTGGCGGCGGTGTACTGTCCGGCGCCCTCGCCGGAGACGGTGCTGTCGCCCATCGCGACGACGGTGAGCGGGCCGGTGCCGGGTGGGCCTTGGCGGGGTTGGGGCCGGCCGGGTTGGCTTTCGGAGCCGAAGAAGACGAAGAAGCCGGCCAGCAGGGCCACGCAGGCGAGGACCAAGGCCCCCCAGTACCACCGAAGACGTCGCATCGCCGTCGATTCTACGGACGGGTGGTCGGGCACCGTGCGTGACCGGTCGGCTGGGGAGTCAGCCCGCTTGGGTGAGGTCGGTGGTCGCGGCGAGGTCGGCGGCGACGGCCGCGATCACGGGCCGGGTGGGGTTGTCGTTGGTGGGGTGCCAGACGAGTTCGGTGCGGGCGAGGTCGCCTTCGAGGGGGACGAACGCGACGCCGGTGCGGCGGAGGCTGTGGGAGGAGCGGGTCAGCCGGGTCACGCCGACGCCGGCGGCGACGAGGCCCAGGAGTCCTTGGACGGTGGCGGCTCGCTGCACCACGTGCGGGGTGAAGCCGGCGGCGGCGAAGTCGTCGTCGTAGCTGCGGTGCCAGGGTTCCCAGCTGCTGCGCGGGGTGAGCACCCAGGGTTCGCCGGCGAGATCCGCCAGGGTGAGCGAGGTGCGGGCGGCCAGGGGGTGGTCGGCCGGGAGGACGGCGCAGACCTCTTCGGTCAGCAGCGTCCGCGATGCGAGGCCGGGGACCAGCGGGGGCCGGGTGAAGGCGAGGTCGAACCGGTCTTCGCGCAGGCCGTCGACGAGTTCGGCGATCGACGCTTCGGCCGTCGTCACGGTGAGGCCGGGGAACCGTTCGCGGACCGCGCGGACCACGGGTGGCAGCAGGTAGTTCGCTGTCGTGGTGAGGAACGCGAGGCGCGCGCGGCCGATTTCGCCGCGCACGGCGCGGCCGAGGGTGGTGACGGCTTCGTCGGCGCGGGCGAGCACCGCGCGGGCTTCCGGGAGGAACAGTTCTCCGACGGCGGTGAGGCGGGCGCCGCGGGCGTCGCGGTCGAACAGGCGCGCGCCGAGGCCGCGTTCGAGTGCGGTGATCTGCTGGGACAGGGATTGCTGGGCGATGTGGAGGCCTGCGGCGGCGCGGGTGAGGCTGGTTTCGTCGGCGACGGCGACGAAGTAGCGGAGCTGCCGCAACTCGGGGGTCACAGGCTCTGACTGTAGCTCCGGCAGGACATCGGTGTTGGCGGCGCGGTGGTGATCGTCCCCAGGATGGGGGAGGAAACCACTGGGAGGAAAGCGAAGATGACGAACACGGACGGCCGCGTGTGGCTGATCACCGGCTGCTCGGCGGGGTTCGGCCGGGAGATCGCGCTGGCCGCGTTGGCCGCGGGTGACCGGGTGGTGGCGACCGCGCGGCGGCCGGAGACGCTGGCGGAGCTGCTGGAGCGGGGCGGGGGCCGGGTCCGGACGGCGGCGCTGGACGTGACCGACGCGGGGCAGGTCGATGCGGCGGTGAAGACGGCGCTCGAGGCGTTCGGCCGGATCGACGTCGTGGTCAACAACGCGGGCAACGGTTCGGTCGGCGCGGTGGAGGAGCTGACCATGGCGGAGTTGCGCGCGCTGATGGAGGTGATGTTCTTCGGTGCGGTCGCGGTGACGAAGGCGGTGCTGCCGCACTTGCGGGTGCAGGGGAGCGGCACGGTGGTGCAGATCAGTTCGATGGGCGGGCAGGTGTCGATGCCGGGGTTCGGTGCGTACTGCGCGGCGAAGTACGCGTTGGAGGGGTTGTCGGAGGCGTTGGCGGCGGAGGTCGCGCCGTTCGGGGTGCGGGTGCTGATCGTCGAGCCGGGGGCGTTCCGCACGGAGTTCGGTGGTGGCCGGATGCACCGCTCGCGGACGATCGACGCCTATGCCGTGTCGACGTCGGGTACGCGTGAGGCGGTGGAGAACATGGACGGCACGCAGCCCGGTGATCCGGCCAAGGCGGCGGCGGCGATCGTGCGGGCGGTGGGGAGCGACGACGCTCCGCTGCACCTCGCGCTGGGCGCGGACGCGGTGGAGGCGATCCGGGCCCAGCACGAGTCCCTGGCCGCCGAGCTGGCCGCTTGGGAGGAGGTCAGCCGTTCGACGGCGCTGGATTAGGCCTGGGGGTCCTGGAGCAGGCCGAGGATGTTGCCGTCCGCGTCGGTGAAGGTCGCGACGAGGCGGCCGTTGCCGACGTCCTTCGGCTGGTCCTTGACGGTCGCGCCGGCGGCGGTGACTTCGGCGAGTTTCGCCTCGATGTCGGTGACGTGCCAGTAGGTCACGGGGCCGGTCATGCCCTGCTGGGCGCCGTTGGGCACGAGGCCGATGTGCTGGCCTTCGACGTCGTAGCCGACGTAGTAGGGCGCGTCGGCCTGCGGGGCGGTGCCGAGCAGGGCCGTGTAGACGGCTTTGGCGGCGGCCAGGTCGGTGACGGGGTGCAGGACGGTCTTGATCCCCTGGGTGCTCATCGTCGGTGCTCCTGAAAGTCGTGGGTGCGGTACGGCGATGACGCTATTCGCGGCCTGGTGACCTGTGCTTCTCGATTCCTGACCGGTTAGGTGCGGTTGCCTTCCCGTGGCGGCCGAGGGCTTCGATGTCGCGTGCGCATCCCTGTTTTCCGGGCACCGCGGCATGCTGTGCCCGGAAAACCGGAGACGATCCAGTCGAGGTCGCCGACGGCGTCGTCTTTGACGATCACCGGTCGAGGATCTTGTCCCAACCGCTTCCAGGCCGCGCCCTAGTCGAGCAGGGCGGTGAGGATGCCGTCGAGGAGGCGGACGCGGCGGTCGGCGATGCGGTGGACCTCGTCGTCGTGGGTGGCGACGATCACCGCGGCGCCTTCTTCGGCGCAGCGGCGCAGGAGGCCCAGGACGCGGGGCGTGCTGCCCGCGTCGAGGTGGGCGGTGGGTTCGTCGGTGAGCAGGACGCGGGGCCGGCCGGCGACGGCGCGGGCGAGGGCGACCCGCTGTTGCTGCCCGAAGGAGACTTCGAGGGGGTAGCGGTCGCCGAGGTCGCCGATGCCGAGTTCGTCGAGCAGTTCGGTGACGCGGGCGTGGATCGCGGCGGGTGCGGGGCGGGGGACGTCCGAGCGCAGCCGCAGGGGGAGGGCGACGTTCTCGGCGATGGTGAGCTCGTTGGCCAGTCCGAGGGCTTGGGGCAGGACGGCGCAGGTGTGCCACGAGGGGGCGCCGCTGATCGGGACGCCGTCGAGGAGCACGCTGCCGGAGTCGGGGGAGTCGAACCCGCACAGGAGGGCGAGCAGGGCGCTTTTGCCGGAGCCGGAGCGGCCGGAGACGGTGACGAGTTCGCCGGCGCCGACGCGCAGTTCGAGGCCGCGCAGGACTTCGATGTCGCCGCTGGGGTGGGCGAAGCTGCGGCGCAGGCCGACGGCTTCCACGAGGGTCATGGCAGCGGTTCCCGTTCTTCGATGCCGTGGAGGGCGCCCTTGTGCAGCCGGGCGACGCGGGCGCCGAGGTCGATGAGGCGTTCGTCGTGGGAGGCGACCAGCACGGCGAAGTCCTGGTCGACGAGGTAGCGCAGGGTGTCGAGCACGAGGTCGGCGGAGGCTTCGTCGAGCTGGGAGGTGGGTTCGTCGGCGAGGATGACGGTCGAGCGGGCGGCGAGCACGCAGCCGAAGGCCAGGCGTTGCTGCTGTCCGCCCGAGAGGGCGGAGATCTTCCAGCCGCCGGTGCCGTGGAGGCCGAGCTGGCCGAGGATGTCTTCGGGGTTGCAGTCGGTTCCGGCGGCTTCGGCGGCGGCGCGGAGGTTTTCGGCGACGGTGAGGTAGCCGAGCAGGTTGTCGGACGGGTTCTGGAAGACGAGGCCGAGGTGGTGGCGGCGCAGGGCGCGGCGTTCGCGGTGCTTGAGCTTGCGGACGTCGGCGCCCTGGAAGGTGAGGGTGCCGCGCGCGGGTGGTTCGAACAGGCCGAGGACGCGCAGGAGGGTGGATTTCCCGGAGCCGGACGGTCCGGCGAACACGGTCATGCCGCGGGCGGGGACGTCGATGCTGACGTCGTCGACGCCGGTGACGACGCCGGCGGGTGTCTGGTAGTCGACGCCGATGCCGCGGAGGGAGAAGATCGGTTTGTCAGGCACGGATCAGCTCCGCGGTCCGGGCGGTGCGCACGGAGCGCACCGCGATCCAGCCGGCCAGGCCCACCACGAGCACGCCGATGGCCAGCACGGTCAGCACGAAGGGCAGGGGGTCGGGTAGTTCGGAGCGTGGGGCGAGGAACGTCGCCGGGTCGAAGCGGGGCACGGACAGGCCGGCCACGGAGATCCCGCAGGCCACGCCGACGACGATCGCCAGGCCGCTGAGCGCGCCGAGTTCCATCAGGTGGCTGGCCAGCAGGGTTCGTGGCCGCATGCCCATCCGGAGCACGAGGGCGCCGGCGAGGGCGTTCTGCCGTCGCCGGACTTCGACCGCGACGAGCAGGGTGAGGATGGCGACGATGCCGAGTACGGCGCCGAGGAGGGCGACGAACGAGAACGTCCACGACACGACGAAGAACGGGAGGCCGTCGAGCGCGGTTTCGCGGCTGACCCGGTTGGGGATGAACACGCCGGCGGCGCGCAGTGCGGTGGTCGCGTCGGCCATCGGGGCCGTCGTCAGGACGCTCCACTTGGGGACGCTGTCGAGCTGGGCGTGGCTGAGGACGGTGCGGGAGACGACGTAGCCGGGGGAGGTGCCGATCATCGGGAACACCGGCAGGTCGCCGGCGACGACGGCGTGGGGTAGTCCGTCGGGGAGTTCTTCGGTCTGTTTGGCGGTGTGCCCGACGCGGATCACCGGGGTGCCGCGGGGGTCGGGCTGGGAGATCTTCCGCAGCAGGTTGTCGAGGTCGCCGGTCGGGATGCGGTCGACGGCGGCGCCGGCGGTGAAGGTGGCGGGGTCGACCACGAGGACGACGCTGCCGGTGCCGGTCAGCTCTCCGACGACGGTGCTGGTGCCGGCCAGGGAGGCGGGCATCGCGACCTGGCCCATGCCGATCGGGCTGTCGGTGTCGAGGCGGGCGTTGCTGCCGACGAAGATCGCCGACTTCGTTTCGAGCGCCTCTTCCTGGCCGCGGGCGATGCCGATGCCGGTGGCGAGGGTGCCGATCGCGAGGGTGCCGATGACGAGCACGCCGGTGACCGGGGCGCGGGCGCCGGCGAGCCGCCGGATCGCCAGCTGCAGTGCCGGGCGCGACCAGAACCGGGCCCGGTGCGATGCGTGGAGGGCGAGCCACGCCAGCCGCGCGGTGAGCAGGCCGACGGTGAGGATGACGAACACGGGGTAGGTGAGGGCGAGGGGGTCGACCTGCGGTAATGGATTTCCGAGCCGGGACTCCGTGCCGTAGCGGGCCAGGCGGGTCCAGCCGAGCCAGGCCATGCCCGCGGTCGCCAGCTCCCAGGGGAAGTAGGCCAGCAGGCGGGCGCGGTTGCCCTTGCGGCGGATCCGGCCGAGTTCGAACTCGCGGTGGGCGCGGACGGCGACGACGAGGGCCAGCAGGGTCAGGGACACCCCGAGGGTGCCCGCCGCGACGGTGGCGGCGCGCAGTTCGGCGGCCGGGTCGGGGGTGCCGGGTGGGCCGTAGACGCCGAGCAGCACCCGGGCGGCGGCCGCGCCGGCGGCGCCGCCGAGCAGGATCGGCAGGCCGAGTTCGGCGACGGCGAGCCCGCCGAGGGCGCCGGGGCCGCTGCCGCGGGCGGAGAGCAGCCGCAGCTGCGCGTGCCGCCGCTGGTACCACTGCAGGGCGACGGTGCCGAGGCCGGCGCAGCCGACGAGGACGCTGATCAGCGCGAGCGGCAGGATGGAGATGAACACGTTGTCCTGGGCCTGGCGGGCGATCTGCACCGAGCGCTGGAACGTCGGGACGTCGGCGGCGACCAGGGAGCCGAGGCCCTGGGCGGTCAGGTCGGCGCGGACGTCGGCGACGAGGTCGCGGGAGCGCTGCAGCAGGTCTTCCGCCGCGCTCAGGGTGGTCGGTGCCGGCTCGTAGAACGAGACGTGGAAGTACTGCATCGTCGGCAGGCCGAGCGCCTTGATGGTGTCGTCGAAGGTCTTGCGGTCGGTGGCGAAGACGATGGAGTCGATCGGGTCGTCGACGAGCCGGTCGACCACGGCCCCGGACTGCTGGGAGCACCACCACCGCGGCGGCGGGTCGAGCAGGTCGCGGTAGATGCCGGTGACCGGCGGCAGCGCGACACCCTGGATGCTCGGCTTCGCCCCGACGCCGATGTGCTCGGCGTCGGCCACGACGTTGCCCAGCCACAGTCCCGGCGCGCGCGTGCCCTGCTGCAGCGTCAGGTTGTCGAGGCCGGCTTGGTCGCGGTAGCCGAGGCGGATCTTGTAGTGCGGGTCGCCGTTGAACTGGGTGCCGATGAGCACGTTCGTGAACTGGCCGACGACGGGCGCGCCGAACCCGTGGGCGGCGGCGTGCCGCTGGATCGCGCCGGTCACGGCGGGGATGTCTTTCACGGGCATGTTGCCCTTGCCGAACATCGGGCCGTAGCTGTCGGGGCAGGTGATCCCCGTCTGGTAGGTCACGGCCGCGCCGCCGGCGGCGGAGGCCTGCAGGACGGCGGCCGTGCCGAGGAAGCAGGCCAGCAACGAGGTCACGGCCGCGACGATCAGGGTCAGCGGGCTGGAGAGGGCGGCCTTCGGGGCCGCTCGCCACGGCTTGGTCACTCTGCGTTGTCCAATCTTCCCCCGCATCACCCGCATGGACGCGCACGCTACCGTCAGACCCCAGGAGTTGGAACGTTTTTGTTCCGATCGTTGCTCACCGCGCGTGGTCGCTCCCCGCGAACGTAGCACGAGCAACGCCTACCGCCGTCCGGCCGGTTTAGTGGTCTAGACCTTGACGCCCGGATTGGTCTGATCCAATGCTGAAAGCGTTCTCGCCGCGCACCGCCGCGGCACGGTTCCCCGCCGGCACTGGAGCGCAGATGCGTCGACGCAGACCTTTCGCCCGAATGTCCGTTTTCCTGGCCCTGACCGCGGTCTCGGCCGGTTCGCTGGTCGCCGCGGCCGGCACTGCCCAGGCCGCCACGCCGCTGCCCCCGCACGTCTTCGCCCCCTACTTCGAAGCCTGGACCGGCGAGAGCCCGGCCGCGCTGGCGCAGCAGTCGGGCGCCAAGCACCTGACGATGGCCTTCGTCCAGGCCGCCACCAAGGGCTCCTGCACCGTGTACTGGAACGGCGACACCGGGATGCCGATCTCGAACGCCACCTTCGGCGCCGACATCGCCACCATCCGCTCCCGCGGCGGGGACGTCATCCCGTCCTTCGGCGGCTACACCGCCGACAACACCGGCACCGAAATCGCCGACAGCTGCACCAGCGTGGACTCCATCGCCGCCGCCTACGAGTCGGTGATCACCACCTACGACGTCCCCCGCCTCGACATGGACATCGAGGACAACTCGCTCACCAACTCCGCCGGGATCGACCGCCGCAACAAGGCCATCAAGAAGGTCCAGGACTGGGCCGCCGCCTCCGGGCGCCCGCTGCAGATCTCCTACACCCTGCCCACGACCACCCGCGGCCTCGCCGACAGCGGCCTGAACGTGCTGCGCAACGCCGTCTCCAACGGCGCCCGCGTCGACGTCGTCAACCTCATGACCTTCGACTACTACGACAACGCCGCCCACCAGATGGCCACCGACACCCAGACCGCCGCCACCGGTCTGGTCTCCCAGCTCGGCGCCCTCTACCCGGGCAAGACCCAGGCACAGCTGTGGGCCATGGTCGGGGTCACCGAGATGATCGGCGTCGACGACTTCGGCCCGGCCGAGACCTTCACGACCGCCGACGCCGCCACCGTCTACAACTGGGCCGTCTCGAAGGGCATCAACGAAATCTCGTTCTGGGCCCTGCAACGCGACAACGGTGGCTGCCCCGGCGGCGCCGCCGCGGACAACTGCTCCGGCATCGCCCAGGACACGTGGTTCTTCAGCCACGCCTTCGAGCCCTTCACCGGCGGCACCTCCGTACCCGGCAACGACTTCTCCCTCGCCGCGAACCCGGCCTCGGCCGCGGTCGACCCGGGCGGCTCGGCCACCGCGACCATCGGCACCGCCGTGACGTCCGGCTCCGCGCAGCAGGTGACGTTGTCGGTCACCGGCGCACCCGCCGGCGTCACCGCGTCCGTCAGCCCCGGCTCGGTGACCGCCGGCGGCAGCGCGACACTCTCGGTCGCCACCACGACCGCGGCCGTCCCCGGCGTCTACCCGCTGACCGTCACCGGCACCGCGACGGCCGCGAGCCACAGCGCCACCTTCACCCTCACCGTCAAGGGCACCCCGCCCGCGGGTGGCGTCGTCAACGGCGGCTTCGAGTCCGGCGCGCTGAGCCCGTGGAGCGCCGCGGGTGACGCGATCGTGGCCACCCCGGCCCATTCCGGGACCCACGCGCTGCAGGTGGTGCCCACCGCCTCGGCCACCGGGGAAGCCGCCCAGAACGTCACGCTCGCGCCGAACCACGCCTACACCCTCAAGGCGTGGGTGCAGGGCAGCTACGCCTACGTCGGCGTCCGGGGCGGGGCGAGCGCGAGCACCTGGACCTCCAGCAGCGGCTGGACCCAGCTGTCGGTGCCGTTCACGACCGGGGCGTCCGGCGCGGTGACGGTGTACGTCCACGGCTGGTACGGCCAAAGTGCCGTCTACGCCGACGACTTCAGCGTCGGCTGAGGCTTTCGGCGGCGGCCCGGTTGGGCAAGACGGAGGTAGGCCGGGCCGCCGCGGGCCGAAAGACTGCACGGGACGATCTTCCGCCCCCGCGAGGAGGAACCGATGCCGCACATCCCGCTCGACCCGCAGCTGCCGGGGATCCGGTCGCTGATGGCCTTCCGGCCGGAGACCGCGGTCCCGCTCAACGCACTGGCGCAGACCCTCCTGCGCGGGCCCAGCACCCTCACCGTCGGCGAGCGCGAGCTGATCGCGGCGGTCGTGTCGAACGGCAACGAATGCCGCTTCTGCACCGGCAGCCACGCCGCCGCGGCCGCCGAGACCATCGAGGGCGGCCGGGCCGTCGTCGACGCGGCGTGCGCCGGGATCGACGACGCGCCGGTGTCGGAGAAGCTCAAGGCCCTGCTGCGGATCGCGCTGGCGGTCCGCGAAACCGGCCGCGCGGTCACCGACGAGCTCGTGGCGGCGGCCCGCGCGGAAGGGGCGACCGACGTCGAACTGCACGACACCGTGCTGATCGCGGCGGCGTTCTGCATGTACAACCGCTACGTCGACGGCCTGGCCACCGTCGCCCCGGAGGACCCGGCGGCCTACGAGCAGATGGGGAAGGTCCTGGCCGCCGAGGGCTACGGCCGCTGATCAGGGCACGAGCACGATCCGGCCCGGCCGCGTCCAGGCCGCACCCGCGTCGGGCAGGGGCACGCGCTCGAAGTCGACGGTGAGCGCGCCGGCCACCGCGTGCCCCACCACCGTCAGGAGCGCTTCGCGCCGCCGGACGGCGTCGAGTTCGTTGTTCGTGTACCCGAGGATGTGCAGCGACCGGCTGCGCAGGACGGCCGAGGGGACCGGGCACTCGTCGCCGCCCGCGCTGCCGAGGTTGACCAGCCGGCCGCCCGGGCGCAGGGTGCGCAGCGCCGCGGCGGCCGGGATCCCCCACACGGGGTCGATGACGAGGTCCACCGGCCGGCCCGCGGCCTCGCCGAGCCGCGAAGCCAGCCGCTCGACGTCGTCGCCTTCTTCGAGCCGCACGACGCTGTCCGCGCCGAGCCGCCGTGCCCGCTCCAGTGCGGCCGCCGACCGCGCGCACGCGACGACGTGCCCGGCCCCGGCCACGCGCGCCAGCTGCACCGCCGACTGGCCGACCACCCCGCCGGCGCCGAGCACCAGCACGGTCTCACCCGGCGCGAGCCCGCCCTTCGCGGTCAGGCACATCCACGCCGCGACCGCCGACAGCCCGAGCGCGGCGACGAGCGCGTGGTCGGCGCCGGGCGGCAGGACGACCAGGTCGGTGGCCGCGACCACGGCGTGCTCGGCCATGCTGCCGTCGCCGTCGCGCATGCCCGCGGCCGTGGCGAACCAGACCGGCGTCCCCGCCGGGTGCGACGGCGACGGGCGGGTCAGGACGCCGACACCCTGCACCCCGGGCACGTACGGCGTCGACGGAACGCCGAAGTAGGACGTCCCGGACGCGCAGAGCAGGTCGAGCGGGGTGATCGGCGCCGCCGTGACCCGCACCGCGACCTCGCCCGGACCGGGCTCGGGTTCAGGCCGGCCGGCCACCACCGGGGGCTGCCCGGCGACCCGGATCTCCGCCGCGCGCACCGCGGGTCACACGGGCTGGAGGACGAAGTCGTACCGGGCCTCGAGCCACGGCTCGGCCGACTCGCCGCCGTCCGGCGTCGGCCCGGGCTCGCGGGGCTCGAAGGCGACGACCAGTTCCTGCTTGGTGCCGAACACGACGTCGCTGTCCAGGTACTGCGCGCCCTCCTGGAACAGGTGCGTGATCAGCGGCTCGTAGCCGGCGGCGTTGATCAGGAAGTGCACGTGGGCGGGGCGGAAGTGGCTGATGTCGGTCGCGCCGACGAGCTCGCCGACCGGACCGTCCATCGGGATCGAATACCCCTTGGGTGCGATGGTGCGCAGGCAGTACGACCCGTCCGCGCGGGTGGTGTACTTCGCGCGCAGCCGCGCCTCGTCGATGCCCGGGATCTGCGACTCGTACGCGCCTTCCTCGTCGGCCTGCCAGACGTCGAGGATCGCGCCGCCGACTCCGGCGCCGTCGAGGCCGCGGACCGAGCCGGTGATGTAGAGCGGTGTGCCGGGCAGCCCGTCGGACATGTCGCCGCCGAAGTCCTGCTCGGGCGAGCCCTCGATGTGGAACGGGCCGAGCACCGTGGCGGGGGTGGCCTTCGCGTCGAAGGCGTGGTTCATCTGGACCACGAGCATGCTCAGGCCGAGCACGTCGGAGGCCAGGATGAACTCTTCGCGCTTTTCGTCGCTGATCCGGCCGGTCTCGGTGAGCCACCGCATCGCGGCCATCCACTCGGTCTCGCTCAGCCGCACTTCGCGGGCGAAGGCGTGCAGGTGGCGCACGAGGGCGGTCATGAGCTCCGCGGTCCGCGGGTCGTGGGCGCTCGCCCAGCGCTGCGCGGCGAGCTCGGTGATGTTGTCCTCGGTGACGAGCTGCATCGGCGTTCCTCTCAGGCTTCCGGGTCCGGGGCGACCGACCGGTTGTTCAGGTCGACCGACAGGAAGATGTCGTTCGCGACGGGGTGGCGCAGCTCCTCGGCGAGCTGGCCGATCAGCCCGGCGGTCCGGGCCAGCAGCGCGAACCCGCGCAGCAGTTCCAGGGGCAGCCCGAGGTCGGCGAGCGCGGCGCCGCAGACGCCCGCGCCGTTGAGCGGCAGCGTCTTCCCCAGCACCCGCGGGTGCACCCGGCCGATCGCGGCGAACAGCTCCAGGTGCGGGCCGCGCAGCCCCTCTTCGGCGGCGATCGCGAACAGCCGCGGGGTGCGCGGGTCGCCGTCCTTGTGCACGTGGTGCCCGAGCCCGGGGACGAACTTCCTCTCCGCGCGACGGGCCTGGACCGTCTTCAGCGCGAGCGCGTCCCAGCCTTCCTCGTCCACCGGCAGCTCGGCCTCGGCGAGCACGGCGTGCAGGAACCGGCCGCAGTCTTCGGTGACGCCGAGGAACCGCGACCCGCCGCCCAGCAGCCCGGCGGCGAGCGCGCCCTGGATCGAGTCGGGCGCGGACAGGTAGGTCAGCCGGGTGACGATCGCGGTCGGGGTGAACCCGTGGTCGGCCAGCGCGGCCAGCACCGCCTCGAACACCCGGGTTTCGCCCGGGCTCGGCCGGCGCTGCGTGGCCAGCCAGAACGCCAGCGCGCCGAACCCGACCGTGCCCATCACGTCCTCGGCGAGGTCGTGGCCGAGCAGCGTGATCTTGTCCTTTGTGGACGCGCCGAGCGCGGTTTCGTACACGGGCTCAGGCATGTCCGTCCTCCGTCAGCCACGCGCGCAGCTCGCTGCCGTGTTCGTCGAGTTCGGGCGGCGGGAGCCGGTAGGCGGCCGGGGTCGCGGAGAACCGGATGGGGTGGCGGGTGGTGGGGACGGCGCGTTCGCCGTGGCCGACCTCGACGATCGGGTCGAGCCCGAACCGTTCGGCCATCGCGAAGCCGCCGTCGATGGTGTTGATCGGCCCGCACGGCACGCCGACCTTCGTCAGGGCGTCGAACCAGTCCACCGCGCCGCGTTTCGCGAGCCGCTCCACCAGCAGCGGCCGCAGTTCCTCCCGGTTCTCCGTGCGGTCGGCGTTGCGGGCGAACCGCGGGTCGTCCGGCACGTCCGGCAGGTCGAGGACCTCGCACAACCGCCGGAACTGCCCGTCGTTGGCCGCGGCGACGATCAGGTCGTGGTCGGCGGTCGGCAGCGGCTCGTACGGGAAGACACTCGGGTGGGCGTTGCCCATCCGGTACGGCACGACGCCACCGGCGGCGTAGGCCGAACTGTGGTTGACCAGTCCGGTCAGCGCCGAGGACAGCAGGTTCACCTCGACGTGCTGGCCTTCGCCCGTCGCGTCCCGGTGGCGCAGCGCGGCGAGGATGCCGATGACGGCGTGGTTGCCCGCCATCACGTCGAACACCGAGATCCCGGCCCGGTACGGCGGGCCGTCCGGGTCACCGGTCAGGCTCATCAGCCCCGAGATCGCCTGCACCATCAGGTCGTAGCCGGGCACGTGCGCGCCCTCGCCGGAACCGAAACCGCTGATGGAGGCGTAGACGGCGCCGGGGTTCGCCGTCTTGACGCTGGCGTAGTCCAGGCCGTACTTGGCCAGGCCGCCGGGCTTGAAGTTCTCGATCACCACGTCCGCGCGGGCGGCCAGCTCGCGCGCGACCACGGCGTCGGCCTCGTCGCGCAGGTCGAGGGCGATGGACCGCTTCCCGCGGTTGACGCCGAGGTAGTACGTGGAGACGTCCCCCCGCACCGGCGGCATCCACGTGCGGGTCTCGTCGCCCTGCGGGCCCTCGACCTTGACGACGTCGGCGCCCAGGTCGGCGAGCAGCATCGTGGCGTACGGGCCGGCGAGCACCCGGGAGAAGTCCGCGACCAGCAGCCCGGACAGCGGGCCGGCGGGTGAGTTCACGCAATTCCTCGCCTTCTGTCCGTCAGGCGGACGAGTGTCCGCTCGGCCAGTCTGCGTCAGCGCTGCCCCCCGGTCAAGACACGGCGGGGACGGTGACGTGCGGGACGTCGTCCAGCCGGGCGAAGTCGGCGCTGATGTCGCCGGCGGTCTGCAGCAGCAGCGGCAGGTGGTGGTCCAGGAGCCGCTCGACCGACGTCTCCGCCGCGTGGCAGTTGACGTTGACGCCCGCGATCACCCGGCCCGAGCCGTCGCGCAGCGGGGCGGCCACCGACCGGATCCCCAGCGCCAGCTGCTCGTCGGTGAGCGCCCAGCCCCGCGCCCGGACCTCCCGCAGCTCGGCGTCGCGCTCGGCCCGTCCGGGCTGCCACCGCGCGACCAGTCCCGAGCGCGTCGGCTGGGCCAGCACCGCCTCCAGCTCGTCCGGGGGCAGGGCCGCGAGCTGCACCTTGCCCAGCGACGTCGGCAGGGCCGGGAACCGCGTGCCGATCTGCACGGTCAGCCCGACGATCTTCGGCACCGCCACCCGGGCGACGTAGACGATGTCGGAGCCGTCGAGCTGGGCGATCGAGCACGACTCGTTCGTGCGCGCGACCAGCCGTTCCAGGTGCGGCCGGGCGATGTCCCACAGGCCCATCGAATGCACGTACGCGACGCCGAGGTCGAGCACCCGCGGGGTCAGCGAGTAGTCACGCCCGTCGGAGCGGACGTAGCCGAGCTCCTCCAGGGTGAGCAGGATCCGCCGGGCGGTCGGCCGGGCCAGCCCGGCGGCGGTGGCCACCTCGGCGAGCGTCATCGCCTGCCGGCCGGGCCGGAACACCGTGATCACCTCGAGGCCGCGCGCCAGCGCCTCGATGAAGTCGGGACCGGTTCCCTCGCGTGGCATGCGCGACCTCCTCCTGCAGTGGTCCTCACGGCAGCGTAGTGGCGGGAGTTGACACCGGCGCGGCACTGGACGAAAGTGACGGCACCCACCTGATGTCCGCCTGGCGGACGAGTGTACGCAAACGGAGGCCTGCATGTCCGGATCGATCGTCTTGCGGGGTGGCACGGTACTGACCATCGACGACGCCGGCCGGGTCCTGCCCGGCACGGACGTCCTGGTCACCGACGACCGGATCGCCGCCATCGGAACCGCCCTGGACGTCCCCGCGGGCACGGTGGAGATCGACGCGACCGGCGGGATCGTCATGCCGGGGATGATCGACACCCACCGCCACCTGTGGCAGACCGCCATGCGCGGGTACGGCGCCGACTGGACGCTCACCCAGTACTTCGTCTGGTACTACCTCGAGTGGGGCAAGGTGTTCCGGCCCGAGGACATCCACGCGGGCAACCTGCTCGGCGCGCTGGAGGCCCTCGAAGCCGGCGTCACGACCACAGTGGACTGGTCGCACGGCCTGCAGACGACTCAGCACGCCGACGCGGCGGCCGACGCGCTCGAATCCGTGCCCGGCCGGTTCGTCCTGGCCTACGGCAACATCCAGGACTCCCCGGCGACCTGGACCGGCACGCCCGCGTTCCGCGACTTCGTCTCCCGGCGCGCGGGCGGTGAGCTCGGCTTCCAGCTCGCCTTCGACGTCACCGGCGACCCGGCCTTCCCGGAGAAACCGGCGTTCGAGGTGGCCCGCGAGCTCGGCCTGCCGGTGACCACGCACGCCGGCGTGTGGGGCGCCACCGGCGACGACAGCATCCGGCTGATGCACGACCACGGGTTCATGACGCCGGAGACGATCTACGTGCACGGCGCGTCCCTGTCGGCGGACTCCTACCACCGGATCGCCGCCACCGGCGGTTCCGTGTCCGTGTCGACCGAGAGCGAGCAGAGCGCCGGCCAGGGCTACCCGCCCACCTGGGCGCTGCGCAAGTACGGCATCCCGGTGTCGCTGTCGATGGACACGTCGGTCTGGTGGAGCGGCGACCTGTTCTCGGCGATGCGCGCGACGCTGGGCGCGGACCGGTCCCGCGAGCACCTGGAGGCGCACGCCAAGGGCGAGACGGTGACGCACGCGGCGCTGCGGGCGGAGCAGGTGGTGGAGTGGGCCACCCGCGGCGGCGCCCACGCGCTCGGCCGCGCCGACCTGGGCAGCCTCGAGGTCGGCAAGAAGGCGGACGTGGTGCTGCTGAAGAACGACGACTCGCCCGTGTCGTTCCCGCTGCTGAACCCGTACGGCCACGTGGCGTTCCAGGCCCAGCGCGGCGACGTCCACACGGTGCTCGTCAACGGCCGGATCGTGAAGCGCGACGGCCGGCTGGTGGGCGTCGACCTGCCCGCGGTCCGGCGGCGGATCGAAGAGACCGTGGAATACCTGCGCTCGCAGCTGGGCGAGGAGGCGTGGCGGCAGGGGATGAACCCGGACGTCCCGGAGACGAAGATCCTGGACAACCCGTACACGTACACCGACTACCAGAGCGACGCCACCCACGGCGGCTGATACTTTCCGGGGCGTGAGCCAGGTCTTCGTCCAGCCGTCCTACGGCACTACCGAGGCTCGCCGGTACGGCACCGGCACGCTGGACAGGACCGTCCCGTTCCGGGAGGCCGGGTACGCCGATCTGCTGGCTCCCGAGGACCTGGCCCGGCTCGACGCCCTGCACCCGGGCGGCCGGGCGCGGTTCTGGGGAGCCACCGAGAAGCACGACAAGCGGATGGCGACCGTCACGACCGGCGACGTCGTGCTGCTCACCGGCCGGAAACACGTCCGGGCCACCGCGGAGGTGGGGCACAGCTTCCGCAACCCCGCGTTCGCGCGGCGCCTCTGGAACCCCGGCCCGGGCAAGTGCGTGTGGAGCAACGTCTACAGCCTGCGGCGCTACCGGCCCGTCGAGGTGCCGTACGAGGCGATCTGGGCGTTGCCCGGCTTCACGGTGGGGGACAATTTCATGGGGCTGCGGTTCCTGGACGAGGCCAAGTCCGCCGCGGTGCTGGACCTGCTGCGGGCGAACCGCTGAACGGGCCGGGTCCGCTTGCGCGGACCCGGCCCGTGGGTTCAGCTGTGGTCGTACTCGTGAACGTAGCCGTAGTCGTCGTCGTTGTCGTAGTAGTCGGAATCGCTGTCGTAGTCCACGTCGTGGTCGACGTAGTGGTGGCCGTCGGTGGAGTCGGCCACCGCGGACACCGAGTGCGTGGACGCGCCGTCTTCACCCGCGGCGGTGTACCAGGAGTGGTAGGCGGCGTGGTCCGGGACGGCGGCCGAGTGGACGCCGTCGGAGGACGCACCGTACGGACCGGCCGTCAGGTGCTCGGCCTCGTAGGTGGCGTAGTGCTCACCGGCGTGGCTGGCGATGTGCGACGAGGTGGCACCGTCGATGTCGGCCGTGACCGACTCGTTCACGTAGGCGGCGTCGTGGTCGGCGGGGTCCTCGGGCGCGGGGTCGGGGTGGTGCGCGACCGGGTGCGACTCGTGGACCACCACCGGCACGTCGGCGTCGTCGTGACCGACCCAGCCGTGGTCACCGTCGTGGTCCCAGTGGTCCGCGTCGTCGTCCCAGTCGTCGTCCCAGTCGTTCCAGTCGTCGTCGACGCCCGACTCGGCGTGGTGGGTCACGGCGGCCCCGCCGATCCCGGCCACGGCGGTGTCCGTCGACGACCAGTGGTGACCCCAGTAGGTGCCACCTTCGTCGGTGTCGGTCGTGCCCGCGCCACCGATGCCGGCCCAGCTCGCGGAGCTTTCGGCACTCCACGAGTCGTGCGGCCAGTCGAGCGGGTGGGCGTTCGCGGGCACGGTGACGGCGAGGGAAAGCGGCAGCGCGAATGCGCCGGCGACAGCCAGTCGTCGCAATGTGGACATGATTTCTCGGGGTTCCTTTCTGAGCTGCGACCTCCGGCGAATTCGGGGAACCGGACGTCGGGGCAGAACATCTGTCCGGATAGGACGTTACCGTGATCATGATCGCGTTGACCTGGGCTGATACCCGATCGGTGCGTGTTACCCGCCGAGCGGAGGACAACTGCCGGGCGCGGTCGAACAAGTCTAGGGCGCCCGCCGGAACGCCCCGGGAATGAGCGCGGCTAAATCACTCGCTCAGGTAGTTCCCCGTTTATCCCCGCATTCCCGGTTTTGGCGAGAGACCTGAACGCGGTTCGGAATGGCTCCTGCGGATTGCGTCTGGGTAACGTGCTGCTTGACGAACTTGCACTTGATGTTAAGTGAGGCCGTCCCTAGCGTGGTCGGCATGAACCTCACCGTCCTCGCGGCGTCCGGCCGGACCGGGCTCGCGCTCACCGGGCAGGCGCTCCGCCGCGGTCACACCGTCACCGCGATCGCCCGCGACCCCGGGCGCATCACCCTGCCCGACGCGCCCGGCCTGCTCAAGGTGGCGGCCGACGTGGACGACCCGGCGAGCGTCGCCGCGGCCGTCGACGCCGATTCCGTCGTCCTGTCCGGCCTCGGCACGGACCGGGCCGGGGTCCTGCTCGCCGGCGCCAAGGCCCTGGTCGCGGCCGCCCCGCGGCGGATCATCTGGCTCGGCGCGTACGGGACGGGGGAGTCCGCCGAGGCGGCGGGCGAAGCGGCCGACGTGCTGGTGAAGCTGCTGGGCGACCGGCTGGGCGACAAGGTCTCGGCCGACAACACGATCCTCGCGGCCGGCGGCACGGTCTTCCACGCCGGGCTGCTCACGGACGGACCGGAGAGTCCCGATCGGCGCACGGTCGGACTGGAGGAGGCGCCGCCGTTCGACCTCGGCGCGAAGGTCAGCCGGGAGACCGTCGCCGCCGCGATGCTCGATGAGGCCGAGGCGCCGAGGTTTCCCGGCGCGGTGGCCTTGCCGCTGACCGGTTAGCTGCCGGTCGCCTTGCTGGGGGAGGCGCCCGGCTTCCCCAGCGGTCCCCCCCACGCTTACCGGCTAGCCGCCGGTCACCTCGCCGAAGGAAGCCCGCACCTGCTCCCGGAGCCAGGCGTGAGCCGGGTCAGTGTCGTAGCGCTGGTGCCACGTGCAGCAGACCTCCGCCGGCGGGGACGGTGCCGGCAGCGGCCGGGTGATCAACCCGAACGCCTCGATCAGCGGGCGGCCGAGGATCTCCGTGCAGGTCACCAGCGCGTCGCCGCGGGCGGCGGTCTGCAGGGCCGTCGAGAGGGTCGCCACCGACGCGACCACCCGGCGGTGCAGCCCCTCGGCGGCCAGCACTTCGTCGATCGGTGCGGTGAGCCTGCCGCGCCGGGACACCAGCACGTGCGGCTGCGCCGCGTACGCGCGCAGGTCGAGGTGACCGGCGCACGGGTGACCGGGACGCATCGCCACGACGAGCCGGTCGTGCCCGAGTGACTCGGACCGGAACTCCGGCAAGTTCGCCCGGCCACCACCGAGCTCCAGGTCGACGCGGCCGTGCCGCAGGTCGTCCGTGTCGGCCGAGTGCTCGGCCAGCACCCGCACCTGCACCCCGGGAGCCTGCTCCCGGAGTCGTCCGATCAGCACGGGGACGACGGACGCGGCGAGCGCGTCGTGGCACTGGATCGTGAACGTGCGGTCCAGCTCGGCCAGGTCCAGCTGCCGGGCCGGGGTGAGCACCTCGCGAGCCTGCCGGACCAGCCGGTGCACCTCCTCCCGGACCGCCAGCGCATACGGCGTCGGCACCATCGAGTGGCCCGTGCGCACCAGGATGTCGTCGCCGGTCACGGCGCGGAGCCGGCCGAGCGTGCGGCTGACCGCGGGCGACGACAGGTGCAGCCGTTCCGCCGCACCCATCACGCTGCCCTCCTCGAGCAGGGCGTCGAGGACCGTGAGCAGATTCAGATCCACTTGCATGCCGGTAAACCCTACCCCAAAACGAATGCACCGAAGTCAACTCAGGAGAACTCGATGACGCCGGACCTGCTCGCCGCCACGACCACCGCCGTCCGCCTCGCCGGCGCCCGGCTGCTGCGGCGCTACTCGACCGAAGCCCGCCAGCCCGGGCTCGCCGAGCTCCTCACCGCCCTCCACGACAACGACGCCACCGTCGTCGACACGCTGCGGCCCGCCCTGACCGAGCTCCGGCCGGACGCGAACTGGCTCAACGACGAACACGGCTCGGGCCCGCTGGCCGCGGGCGAGTGGTGGCTCATCGATCCGGTCGGCGGCAACGTCAACGCCGTGCACGGCATGACCGACTGGAACATCGGCGTGAGCCTCGTCCGCGACGGCCGCCCGGTGCTGGCGGTGCTCTACTTCCCGCTGTTCGACGAGATGTTCACCGCCACCGAGGGCGGTGGGGCGTTCCTCAACGGCATACGGCTTCGCGTCTCCGGCAAGACGTCCCTGGACGGCGCATTGGCCGGCACCGGCCAGGCCCAGCCCGGCCGCGACGCCGACCTCTTCGAGCGGATGGGCGCCACCTTCGCCGCGATGTCGAAGGAAGCCCTCTACGTGCGGATCTCCGTGCCGGTGACCCACCAGCTCGCCCAGGTCGCGGCGGGCCGCATGGACCTGCACTGGCAGCTCGACAACGTCCGCGCGCACGCGGCAGGCGTCCTGCTGGTCCAGGAAGCCGGCGGCGTCGTCACCGACCTCGACGGCAACCCGTGGACCCCGGCCGCCAAGAGCTACCTCGCCGCCGCACCGGGTGTGCACGCCGCGGCGCTGCAGATCCTGGCTTCCTGAGGGGGAGTCGTCCACGTCACCGGCGGAGGCTGTCCGAAATCCGGCGCCCGCCCGGCCATGGTCGCCACCGCGGGCCGCCTCACTGAGCGGTGGCGGCCCGCGGCACGAGCGCGACGTCCCGCTGATCGAATCGTGGTAGTGCGGCTAGTGCGCCTGCGGGGCCATCGCCCCCAAGGCGTCGAGCAGGATACGCAGCCCGAATTCGAACTCCGCTTCGTGGTCGCACACCGCGAGGTGCGGGGCGGCCGCCGCGACGGCCGGCAGCTCCGGCGCCTCGAGGACCGCGAGCCGGCGGCGGACACCGTCCGGGTCGGCGCCGCTGAACGTGGGTGCCGCGGCGACTTCGCGCATCAACGTGCCGATCAGGAACGCCAGCACCGCCCGCAGCCCGTGGACCGCGCGGTCGGGCGGGTAGCCCGCCGCGAGCAGCGGGCCGAGCACGGCTTCGACCGGCGCGAGCGCGGTCAGCGACGCGAGCTGGCGGGTGAGCACGAGCGGGGCCGCGCGGGGGTGTTCCAGCATCGCGGCCCGGAAACCGTGCGCCAGCGCGGACATCGTCTCCCGCAGGTCCCGTCCCGGCGCGGCGGCCGGGATCGTGGCGAGCAGGACTTCGGCGATCCCGTCCAGCACCGCGTCCTTGCCGTCGACGTGGTTGTACAGGCTCATCGGGTCGACGCCGAGCCGGCGCGCGAGCTTGCGCATGGTGACCGCGTCCAGGCCCTCTTCGTCGACCAGGGCCAGCGCCTCCCGCAGGATCCGCTCCCGCGACAGGGAGCCGCCCGACTCCTTGGGCGGACGGCCCCGCCGCCGCGGCACCGGACCGGTCACCGGGCGCCGTCGAGCACGGCGGGCAGGTACTCGTACCCGCGCAGGATCCGCGTCCGGCGGCGCCGGCCCCCGGGAAGCACGCGCAGGCCGGGGAACCGGTCGAAGATCGTGCGCAACCCGATCTCGCCCTCCATGCGGGCCAGGGACGCGCCGAGGCAGTGGTGGCGCCCGGCGCCGAAGGAGACGTGGTCGCGGGCGCCGTCCCGGGTGACGTCGAAGGCGGCGGGCTCGGGGAAGACGGCGGGATCGCGGTTCGCGCCGGCCAGCACCGTCGTCACCAGCGCCCCGCGGCGCACGGGGACACCCGCCACCTCGGTGTCGCGGGTCGCCATGCGGCCGGTCAGCAGCACCGGCGGGTCGTGGCGAAGGACCTCCTCGACGGCGTTGCCCCACAGTTCCGGCCGCTCGCGCAGCACGGCGAGCTGCCCGGGGTGCGCGGTCAGCAGCGCGATCCCGCTGCCGAGCAGGTTGACGGTCGTTTCGAAGCCGGCCGCCAGCACCAGCCCCGCGGTGGCCTTCAGCTCGGTCTCGGTGAGCCCGACGCCGTCGTCCCTGGCCGCCACGAGCCGGCTGAACAGGTCGTCGCCGGGGTGGCGGCGCAGGTGGTCGAGGTGTTCGCCGAGCCACGCGTCGAACTCGGCCAGCGCGGTCTCGACGTCGCGGAACGTCCGCCACCCGAGGCCGAGGTCGAGGCTGGGCGCGGCGGCCGCGCCGAGGGAAAGCACCCTGCCGAGGTCCCGCGGCGGGACGCCGAGGATCTCGCTGATGACGGTGACCGGCAGCAGCCCGCAGTAGGACTCGACCAGGTCGACCGGGTCGCCGGTGCCGATGCGGTCGAGCAGGCCGTCCGCGATCTCCTGGACCCGGCCGCGCAGCTGCTCGACGGCGCGCACGGTGAACACGCCGGTGACCAGCTTGCGGTACCTCGTGTGCTCGGGCGGGTTGACCGCCAGCAGCGAAGGGGGCCGCACCGGGTGCAGGTGCTCGCCGGCCGACCACTCCACCAGCCGGCCGAGCGCCGAGCCGTCGGTCCCGACCACGCCGGTGCGGAAGGCGTCGCTGGAGAGCACTTCCCGCACCGCGGCGTGCGTCGTGGTCATCCAGCCGAAGCGGGTGCGGGCGAGCGGGCCCGCGGCGCGGATCTCCTCGAACAGGGGCGTCAGGTCGCGGCCGTCGGCGGCGGCGACCACCATCCGGCCCTGGAGGTCTCCGCGCCGGGCTTCGCGCCGCAGCACGGTCCGGGGCAACGCGTGGCCGAGGCTCCACCGGACGACCGGTTTCGCCCGCGCCAGGGCTCCGTCGAGCACCGTCCGGACCACAGGCGTCCCCTTTCCGTCGGCGGGCAGACGTTGCCTACAGTGTAGGTTATCGACTGATACCTACACCGTAGATGCCAAGGAGCGCGATGAGCGAGTTCGACATCCCCGGCCCGGAAGTCCTCGCGGCGCGCCAGAAACTGGTGCTCGACCACTTCCGCGACGAGGTCGCCCAGGACTGGGACGCCACCCTCTCGACGTTCCCGCACCCGCACTACGAGGTGGTCGCGACCATGACGGTCCACGACGGCGACGGCGCCGTCCGCGGCTACTACCACGACACCCGCACCGCGTTCCCCGACCAGCGGCACGAGCTGATCGCGCTGCGGCACAGCGCCGACGCCGTCGTCGTCGAGTTCTGGTTGCTGGGCACCCACCTCGGCCCCCTCGGCGGGATCCCGGCGACCGGATCCCGCTTCCGGGTGCGCATGACGGCCTACTTCGTCTTCGACGCCGACGAGAAGCTCGTGTGCGAGCGCATCTACTTCGACACGCTCTCGCTGCTCAAGCAGCTCGTCGGCGGGGTGGACAAGAAGAACCCGAAGAACTGGCCGCTGCTGCTCCGGGTCGCCCGCGGTTTCCTCGCCATGTCCGGCGGGCGGCCCGACCCGCGGCTGCTCGACACGACCGAGCCGGACCTCCGCCCGGTGTGACGGTCAGCCGCACCAGCCCAGCCATGGGCACGGTGCTCCTGCTCGTCAGTCGTCAGCCACAGGTCCAGCGCAGCGGGCCGTACGCGCTGCCGGTGTTGCCGAAGACCACGTCGTCGTCGCCGACGACGAACACGTCCGCGTCGACGCCGTCGGGCACCGGGAGCCGCCCCAGCAGCTCCGTGTCCCGCCAGACCGCGGGAGGTCCGGTCAGGTCGGTCAGGCTGCCCGCGATCAGGCCGTGCGCGTTCAGCGCTTCCGCGGTGCCGCCCTGCTCGAGCGGCCGCGGGTCGGCCGGGCCGTGCCAGGCGAGGGCCCGTGACCGCGGCCACGGCGTGTCGATCGCCGTGCCGGCCACGACGCCGCCGCGGATCTGGCGGAGCAGCACCGGGCGGTCTTCACCGGTCAGCGGCGTCACCTGCCCGTGGCGCCAGAGCGCGCCGGGCTTGTTGTCCGGCGCGCCGAGCAGCACGGTCCCGTCGTCGTCGAGGTCGAGCGCGAACCCGGCCGGGGTGTCGATGACGAGCGGTCCCGCGGCGAGGGTCGACCACAGGACGGCGACCCGGTGGCCGTCGCCGACGGCATTGGCGGACGCGAGAACGTCACCCCGCTCGTTGAGCGCGACGGCCGAGCCGATCAGGTAGCCGGACGGCGCGGGCAGGCGGGTCAGCGCCCCCGCACCGCGATGACCGCCGTCGAACAGGTAGACACCCACTTCGGCGGACGGGGGCAGGGTGCCCGACAGGAGCACGGTCCCGGCGGAGTTCTCGTCGGCCACCTGCGGGTAGACGAACGGGGCCAGAACGTCGGGGATCCGGGGCCGCCCGTCCGTCCACAGCACGACCCGGCCCATGTCCGTGCCGTGGCCGAGGACCCAACCGGAGTAGTTGCCGTGGCTGTCGGTCCCCGTCACGTGCGTGAAGGTGGGGTCGTAGCCGTCGGGCGGCACGACCTTCTGCACCGTCCAGGTGCACGGCTCGGCCGCGGCCGCTTCCGCCGCGGCCGGAATGGCGGCGGGAATGGCGGCGCCGAGCGTCAGCGCCACGAACGTGAGCACGGCAGTGCGTCGGAACATGCGATCTCCCCCTCGAAATCGGTCTACGCCCCCGCCCACGCCCGGCTGCGCCCACCGGTTGAGCCGGGTTACCCGTTCGGCCCAGTCGCCGCGGTGGCCGGCTCCCGCCATTGGCGGGATCCGATCACGGCGTGGCCTGGCTACCCTGTCCCGAATGGGAAAACTGCGAAGAATCGCGTCGATTTTGCCGCTGCTCACCCTCGCCGGCCTTGCCGTTCCCGCCGCGCCCGCCCAGGCGGCCGCCCCCGAAATGGTCTGCAGCAGCATGATCTTCAACGGCTGTTTCTGGCCCCAAGCGGGTTTCGGCGGCCCCGAATACCGGACGACGATCTATTTCAGCGGCTGCTGGAAGATCCCGGCTTCGCGGTCCTACGGCATTTCCGCGCCCCGCCCGGTGACGTTGTACGCGGGCACCGACTGCACCGGCCAAAGCCACGCCATGAGCGGCTGGGGTTTCAACCCGGACATCGGGTTCAGCGCCCAGAGCTACTTCTACGAGTGAGCCGGCCTGCCCTTACGGGCAGCCGGGCGTACCCGAAGGTTTGCCGCTGCGCGGCTGGCCGCCCGGCGGTTTCGCGATCACCGTGGGGGGACCACCGCTGCGAGGAGGTCCGCCGGTGATCCACGAGGTCGACGAGGCGCTGCGGCGGCTGGTGAAGGACGAGGCGCTGCGCGGGAGCGAGGTCGACGTCGCCTTCGACGCGCCCACGAAGGACTGGGCGGCCCGGCGCAACGCCCCGACCGTCAACATCTACCTCTACGACGTCCGCGAGGACATGCGACGCCGTTCGCGCGGGCTGCTCAACGAGTACGACCAGCGCGGCGAGCTCGCGGCGCGGCACCTGCCGCCCAAGCACGTCAAGCTGTCCTACCTGGTCACCGCGTGGACCCAGCGACCCGAGGACGAGCACCGCGTGCTGTCGGACCTGCTGCTCGGCCTGCTGCGCCACGAGGCCGTGCCGGCCTCGGTGCTCACCGGGTCGCTGGCCGAGATGGGGCTGCCGGTGCCGATGACCGTCGCGCTGCCGCCCCCGGAGGACCGCGCGTTCGCCGACGTGTGGACCGCGCTCGGCGGCGAGCTCAAGCCGTCGCTGGACGTCGTCGTCTCCGCCCCGATCCACAGCGGGCGCGTGTACCCGGCCGGGCCGCCGGCGAAGGAAGGCCTCAAGCTCGACACCGGCGGCGGCGAGCTCATCGGGCACCACGTGTCCGAGGACGGCGCGGTCGACGGGCAGCGCCGGGTCGCCATGGCGCGGACCCACCGGAAACCCCGGTGAGCCTGGGCTCCCTGTTCGAGCGGCTGGCCCGCCTCGAACAACGCATCCGCGACGCGGTCGACAGCCGCCGCGCGGCCGACCCGAACCCCGACGACCCGTTCCGCGGCCTGTACCTGTCGAACGAGGCGATCGACGCGCTGCTGGAAAGCCACCGCGAACCGTTCACCCCGTTCACCGACTCCGTCCCCGACGGCAGGCTGCGCCCGCTCGCCGACCGCGCGGGCCTCACCGGCGTCGACGTCGAACTGCTCCTGGTCGCGCTCGCCCCCGATCTGGACAGCCGGTTCGAGCAGTTCTACGGCTACCTCAACGACGACGTGACCCGCCGCCGCGCGACCGCCGGGCTGGCCCTGCGCCTGTGCGGGCTCCCCGAGGCGTCGGCCGCCGGCCGCGCCCGGCTCGACGCCGGCTCCCCGCTGCTCACCTGCGGCCTGCTCAGCGTGGGGGAGGAGGAACGGCCGTTCCTCTCCCGCCCGCTGCGCGTCCCCGACCGGGTGGTGAACCACCTGCTCGGCGACGACCGGCTCGCGCCCGAGCTGGCCGGCTGCGCCCACCTGGGCACCGAGCTCGTCGAAGTCCCCGGCCGCGAGCGGCTCGCCCGCGCGATCCGCGGCCAGGTCGGGCTGGTCTACCTCAGGGAACACCCCGGTGGCGGCGCCGAAGAGCTCGGCGTCGGCGCGCTCGCCGCGGCCGGGTTCCCGGCGCTGGTGGTGGACGCGGCGCGCTGGCAGGCCGAACCCGGCCACGCCGAGCTGACCGCGTCGCTGCGGCGGGAGGCGTTGCTGCGCGGCGCCGGGATCGTGCTGGGCCCGGTGGACGACCCGCGGCTGGAGGAGCTGGCGCACCCGGCGATCCCGCTGGTGGTCCACGGCACGGGCACCTGGGACCCGCGGTGGAGCGCGACCCCGCCGTTGCAGCTCGACGCGGCACCCCTGCCCGCCGCGAGCCGTGCGGCCCTCTGGCGCAGCCGCCTCGAGGGCCGGCTCGCCCCGGACCTCGACCCGGGGGAGGCGACCGCGCACTTCGTGCTGGGGCCCGGTCAGATCGCCCGCGCGGCGAAAGCCGCGTCGGTGACCGCCCTGGCCGATGACGGTCTCGTCCGCACGGCCCACCTGCGCGCGGGCGCGCGGAGCCAGAACGCCGCCGGCCTGCAACGGCTCGCGCGACGGATCGAACCGGCCGTCGGCTGGCCCGACCTCGTGCTGCCGGCCGGTGTCCTGTCCCTGTTGGACGAACTGGCCGCGCGGGCGCGCTACCGCGACCAGGTGCTCGACGAGTGGCGGATGCGCCCGGGCGGCGGCCGCGGGCGCGGCGTGACCGGGCTCTTCGCGGGGGATTCCGGGACCGGCAAGACGATGTCCGCGGAGGTCGTCGCCGCGTCGCTCGGGCTGGACCTCTACACGGTGAACCTGGCGACCGTGGTCGACAAGTACGTCGGCGAGACGGAGAAGAACCTGGAACGGATCTTCACCGAGGCGTCCGGGGTCAACGGCGTCCTGCTGTTCGACGAGGCGGACGCGATCTTCGGCAAGCGGTCGGAGGTCCGCGACGCGCACGACCGGTACGCCAACATCGAAAGCGCGTACCTGCTGCAGCGCATGGAGACGTTCGACGGCATCGCGGTGCTGGCGACCAACCTGCGCGCGAACCTCGACGAGGCCTTCACGCGGCGGCTCGACGTCATCGTGGACTTCCCGCTGCCGGACGTCGAACTCCGGCACCGGCTGTGGGACCGCTGCCTCGGCGCCCGGCTGCCGCGCGGGGCGGACCTGGACCTCGGGTTCCTCGCCCAGGCCTTCGAGCTGGCGGGCGGGCACATCCGCTCGGCCGCGGTCACCGGCGCGTACCTGGCCGCCGAGGCGGGCCGGCCGGTGGCGATGAGCGACCTGGTCGGCGCGGTCGCCCGGGAGTACCGCAAGCTCGGCCGGCTCTGCCTCGACCGGGAGTTCGGGCCCTACCTGGCGATGGTGACCGACGGCTGAGCTGCCCGTTCGGGCAGTTTTCGCTGCCCGTCCGGCGGCGCACCGCAGTCTGGTGCGCGGCGCGGCGCCGGGGCAAGCTGGACGGGCGTCGGAGGGAGCGACCATGCGCGGGCACAGTCACGAAAACGACCTCGAACCGGGCCTGCGGCCACGCGGCGACCGGATCGAGCGGGACGACGGCGACCTGATGGGCCGCGCGGCCGCGGCCGGCCGCACCGACGTCCTGGGCCCGGCGGGGATGCTGGGGCTGCAGCGCGCGGTGGGCAACGCAGGCACTGCGTCGCTGGTCGAGGAGGAGCGTTCCCCGGTCCACGACGTCGTCGGCTCGGGTGGCGGCGCGCCGCTGGACACCGAGACGCGCGCGGACATGGAGTCCCGCTTCGGCCACGACTTCGGCGACGTCCGGGTCCACACCGACGGGGCCGCGCACGAGTCGGCGAAGTCGGTGAACGCGCAGGCCTACACGGTGGGGTCGAACATCGTCTTCCAGCGCGACAAGTACGACCCGGGCTCCGAAGGCGGGAAGCACATGCTGGCGCACGAGCTGACGCACGTGGTCCAGCAGCGCAGCGGGCCGGTCGAGGGGACCGACACCGGTGGCGGGGTCAAGGTGTCGGATCCGTCCGACCGGTTCGAGCGCGAAGCCGTCGCCAACGCGGACCGGCTGATGTCGTCGCCTCCCGCCGCGGCTGCTGCGGTGGCCGGTCCGGGGGCCGCGGTGCAGCGGTGCGAGGACGACGCGGCGCACGTCCAGCGCGAGGAAGCTCCCGAGGCCGAAGAAGGCGAAGAGGAGAAGATGGCGCAGACCTACGTGCAGCGTGAGGAAGAGACCGAAGAAGAGGCGTGATCGCGGGTACCTATGACGATGGCGGCGATCCCCCGGCCGTCCGTCGTGCAGTCCGGTGAAGCCGGCCGGCTCACGGGTTCCCGTCGGGGCCGGTGAAGCCCGGGATCTCCACGTCCTTGCGGTACCGCTCGGCCGCACCGGTGTCGGCGTCCTTCGAGCCCTTCTTGCTGTTGCACGACGCGCACAGGACCTCGAGATTGCCCGGATCCGCGTAGAACGCCGTCCGGTCGGCCTGCCCCCTCGCCCGGCCTTGGGCGTTCCAGTGCCCGGCCACGGACTTCCGGTGGTCCAGCGCGTAGTTGTCGGCGTTGTTCGGTTTGGTCCGCGCCGTGACGTGCGGAGCGATGCCGAGGAAGGGGACACCCGGGCACGTGAAGGTCAGCCCGTCGGGTCTCATCACCGCGGCGATCTTCGCCGCGTCGTGGCCGCTGTACTTGTGGGAACCGCCGTAGAAGACCGCGCGGACGTCGTGGTACTCGGGCCGCAGCGTCTTTCCGTCGATCGTGTACTGCGTCTGGTCCGCGCCGCCTTCGGCCGGGGCGAGTTCGGGGCCGCCGTTGGGGGTGTTGGCCAGGAACTTGAGCACCGGGAACGCCGGCCGCCCCTCGGAGCTCTTGCTGCGGCCGCCGGCGTTGCGTTCCAGCTCGTACTTGAGCGTCACCCAGCCGTCGGGGCGGACGTCGGTGACCTTGGCGACCCGGTTGGTCGCCTTCACGACGAACCGCTTGCCGAGGTAGACCTTCGCTTCGTCCACGGGAGCCATCAGCCCCAGGGGGAGTTCGTTCGTGTCGTCGGTCGGGTTGATTTCGAGGTGGGTCCTGAACTTGCCGGTGCTCGCCGGGACCAAGGCGATCGTCTTCAGCTGGAAGGTGTCCTTGATCTTCGGCAAGGCCGCCTCGACGGACTGCCGTGTCGCGTCCGGCTTCCGCATCTCGGTGTCCGCGGCCTGTTTCGCCTGCCGCAACGCCTGCTGCTTCTGGTCGGCCGTCCGGGAATCCGGAGCGCCGTCCCTCTTCTTGCCGCCCTTGAGCTTCGACCAGACCTTCTTGCCGGCCTTCACGATCGTCCCCACCACGGAGTCGATCACCTTGCCCACCGGGGCCTGGACCTTCTCCAGGATCGCCTTGATCTTCTCCGAGACCCCGCCCAGCCCGAGCAGGCTCGCCAGGAACCCCAGCACCATCGGCAGCGCCTTCGCCAGCGTCCGCTCGATCAGCCCCGCCACCGCGCCCGCGCCGCCGCGGGCGATGGACTCCACCGAATCCAGGACCGAGTCGACGAACTCCTTGATCTGCGCCGCCTTGTCCACGAAGAACATCACGATGTCGTAGATCGCCTTGCAGGCCTTGATGAACGCCGCCGCCGGGTTCAGCAGCGAGATGATCCACGTGATGCCCGCCTTGACGATCTTCTCGATCACGAACTCCTTGAGCTGCCCGAGCACCATCTCCTTGAGGTCGCCCAGCTTCTCGACCACCCAGCGCCACAGCCCCGGCACGCCCTCGGTGATCAGGATCTTCACGACCTCGAACGTCTGCTCCAGCTTGGCGAGCACCGGCTCCGGGATGAACCGGAGGATCCGCGCGCGGACGCTCGCCCAGGTCAGGCCCAGCAGCGACAGGACCATCTTCAGGATGCCCTTCGCGTCCAGCGCCTCCGGGATCTCGACGCCCGCACTGGCCAGGTTGCCCAGCAGCCACCCCTTCAGGCCGTTCTTGAGGTGCTCGACGATGTTGGCGCCGAAGTTCAGCACACCCGTCTTCACGGCGTTGACCAGGTTGCCGAGGAACTCGATCGGCTTCGCGATGATCAGCCCGACCGCGCCCGCCGCCCGCGCGAGCACGCCGAGCAGCATGTCCTTCAGCTTCGTGATCGTCTCGATCGCGCCGCCGACGGCTTCCTTCGCCTTGTCCCACAAGCCCTTGTTCTCCGCCTGCAGCGTCTTGATCTCCTCGTCGACGGCGGTGCGGGCCTCGCTGTACTTCTGGGCCAGGTCCTCGACCAGCGACTCCTGCTTCTCGTCGACGGACTTCTCGAGGTCGTCGAACTGGCCGCCGAACTCCTTCGCCGCCTCGCCCGCGATCTTGCGCAGCGCCGGCGACTGGGACGCGACCTTCTGCTGCACCCGCGAGCGGCCTTCGGCGATCAGCTGCTTCGCCTCGCCCAGCTTCTGGCCGACGAAGTCGGCGATGTCGCCGATGACGCCCTGCATCTTGACCTCGTAGACCTTCTTCGCCTCGAGGAACAGGTTGTTCGCTTCGGCGGGCAGGCTCGCGAACAGGTCGTAGGCCCAGCGGGCCGCGCCGGTGATCCCGTCGTAGCGCTCGTCCTTGTACTTCTTCATCCGGGCCTGGTGATCGGCGGTGAACGCGGCTTTCGCCGCCGCCTCGCCCGTCTCGAACTTCTTCGCCACCTGGTCGTCGAGCGCCCCGAGCACGCCCTCGACCTTCGTCTTCGTTTCGTCGAAGATCGCCTTGATCTCGCCGGTGATCCTGGCCCGGTCCTGCTCGTCCTTGGTCTTCGTGGCCGCCTTCGCCGCCTGGCCCTTCTGCCCGGACGCCGAACGCGCCCCCGTCATGCCCGCCATCGCAGCCTGCCCGGACGCCTGGGCCGCGCCGGTGACGGCGGCGAGCTGCCCGGCTTCGGACTCGCGGACCGCGGCCGGCGCCGAAGCCGTGTGCTGCTCGCCCTCCCGCTTCGCGGCCAGCGCGCCGGTGAACTCCGGCTCGTTCGACTGCGCCAGCTGCTCGTCGGTGACGCCGGCCTCGGCCATCCGGCCCTGGGTTTCGCACTGGTCGGCGCGCAGATCGGTCTGCTCGGGCGGCGCCTTGTCCGGCGTGGCCTTGCGCGGGTCCGGCGGGGCGAGCGCGGGCGGCGCCGGGGCTTCCGGCAGCGGGGTGACCGGCTTCTCCACGGCCCGGCTGGGGTCCGGCGGCTCCTTCGTCCGGTCGGTGACGTCCTTGGCCGAGGCGTCCTTGCCGCCGGTGACCTTGCCCAGCACCTCGGCCTTGACCTGGTCGGCCTTGCCGGAGCCGGCGAACTTGTCGGCCTCGTCGAGGTTCTTCGGCGCCTGTTTGGCGATGGCGGCGTTCACCGCGGCGGTGAAGGCCGCCTTGTCGAAGCCGGCCGGTTTCGCCGCCGCCATCTTTTCCGCCTGGGCGGCCTTGGCCTGCGCGTCCTTGTCGTCGGCGGGGGCGACCGCGGCGTCCTGCGCCTTCTTGACCTCCGCGCCGGCGGGTGGGTGCGCCTTCGCCGACCTGGCCGTGGCGCCGACGTCCTTCGTCAGCGACCGGAACTTCGGGTCGGCCGCGGGGGTCACGCCGGCTGGCGCGACCGGCGGCGCGGGACAGCTCTGCCGTTGCAGCGCGACCAGCTTCGACACCGCCGCGTTGCCCGCCGAGGACTGCAGGCGCAGCAGCGCGGGCGGGGTCGCCCGGCGCGCGGGCCCCGCCGCACGTGCCGGCTGCGCGGACGGTTCCCGTGGTGGCTTGTCCCGCCCGATCGGCATGGGTTCACTGTCGGCCGTGCCGGGCCGGTTGCCAACGGCCGGACGGGCGGGCACGGGTGCCCGAACGGGCAGTTGCCTTTAAGGGCAGAGATCGGTTCCCGCGGGCCTAGCCGCACGGTCGTTCCGCGCCGGACGCGCGGGCAGCAGCATCGCCGATGACAAGACTTGTGCGTCGACAAGGGAGGCACGCATGCCCACCTATCTCACGCCGGGGGTGTACGTCGAGGAGATCGAGGCGGGCGCACGGCCGATCGAGGGCGTGGGCACCGCGGTCGCCGCCTTCGTCGGCTTCGCGGCGGACGGTCCCTTCAACACCCCGACGCTCGTGTCCAACTGGGGTCAGTTCACGCAGACCTTCGGCGACTTCGTCGAGGGCTGCTACCTGGCCCAGTCGGTCTACGGCTACTTCCTCAACGGGGGCAGCAACTGCTACATCGTCCGCGTCGGCGGGTCGCGCGCCCACGAAAACGGCTCCGCGCCGCGGCAGATCGCCGCCCGCCAGGCCGTGCTCGGCGGCTACCGCTTCGTCGCGAAGGAGCTGCCGGAGGGCAAGCAGCCCGGGGAGATCACCGTCGAGGTGGCCGACCCGACCGGGGATAACCCGGCCGACAACCGGTTCACCGTGCTCGTCAAGCAGGACGGCAAGGTCGTCGAGACGCACAACGTGACGACCAAGCGCACCAAGGAGAACGTCGTCACGGCGGTGCGGGAGAAGTCCAGCTTCATCACCATCGAGGAGATCGCCACCGGGGGCGCGGTCACCAAGCCCGACAAGGGTGCCGCGGTGCTCACCGAGCCGCCGCAGGCGCCGCCGGTCCCGCGCCGGGTCGCGGCCGACGACTACGTCGGCGACGTCGCCGACCGCACCGGTTTCGGTGGCCTGGAAGCGATCGACGAGATCACCATGGTCGCCGCGCCGGACCTGATGGCCGCCTACCAGCGCGACCTGGTCGACCTGGACACGGTCAAGGCCGTGCAGCTCGCCATGATCGCCCACTGCGAGCTGATGGGCGACCGGATGGCGATCATCGACCCGCCGCCGTCGCTCAACCCGCAGGAGATCCGCAGCTGGCGGATGGACGCGGCCGGCTACGACTCGAAGTACGCGGCGCTCTACTACCCCTGGGTCCAGGTGCTCGACCCTGCCACCGGAACCAATACGTACATCCCGCCGAGCGGCCACATGGCCGGCGTGTGGGCCCGCACCGACGCCACCCGCGGTGTCCACAAGGCCCCCGCCAACGAGGTCGTCCGCGGCGCGCTCGCCCTCGAGACGCACCTGACCAAGGCGGAGCAGGAACTGCTCAACCCGATCGGCGTCAACTGCGTGCGGTCGTTCTCGGGCAAGGGCATCCGGGTCTGGGGCGCGCGGACGCTCTCGAGCGACCCGGCGTGGCGCTACCTGAACGTCCGGCGGCTGTTCAACTACCTCGAGGAGTCGATCCTCGGCGGCACGCAGTGGGTCGTGTTCGAGCCGAACGACGACGCGCTGTGGGCGCGGATCCGGCGCACGATCAGCGCGTTCCTGGTGATGGAGTGGCGCAAGGGCGCGTTGTTCGGGCTCACCCCGGACGAGGCCTTCTTCGTCAAGTGCGACCGGGAGACCAACCCGGCCGAGGGCATCGACCTCGGCCAGGTCATCTGCGAAGTCGGCATCGCCCCGGTGAAACCGGCGGAGTTCGTCATCTTCCGGCTGGCCCAGATGTCCGGCGGCACCAGCCTCGTCAACGAGTGATGAAAGGACTCCGACATGGCACTTCCCGATCTTGACAAGGCGGTAGGCCACTCCTTCGGGCTCGAGATCGACGGCGTCCAGATCAAGCAGATCTCCGAGGTCTCCGGCCTCAAGATGGAGCAGGACGTCATCGAGCTCAAGCAGAACACCGTGGACGGCAAGTACGTCATCAAGAAGCTGCCCGGCCGGCCCAAGGCCGGCGAGGTGACGCTGACCCGCGGCCTGACCGACGACAACAGCTTCGAGAAGTGGGTCAAGGACGCGCACTTCGGCAAGATGGCCTCCGCGCGCAAGGGCGGCGCCATCATCGTCTACGACTACGAGGGCACCGCGCTCAAGCGCTACAAGCTCACCAACGCCTGGCCGAAGAGCCTGGAAATCGGCTCGCTGAAGGCCGGCGACACCAGCGTCCTCACCGAGAAGCTCGTGGTCACCTACGAGCAGATGGAAGTCGAGTGAGCCGATGCGCAGGGTGATGGCGTCGGCGCCGGTCGAGGAAACCCCCGTGGAGGAGCCTCGGACCGAACGGCCGAAGCTGCGGACGGAGTTCGCGTTCGAGCTCCCGCGCGGCTACGTCGACGACGAGGGCAAGGTGCACCACTCCGGGGTGATGCGGCTGGCCACCGCGCGGGACGAGCTGATCCCGCTGCGGGACGACCGGGTCCGCGAGAACTCGGCATTCCTCACGGTGGTGCTGCTGGCCCGGGTGGTCACCCGCATCGGCGACGTCACCGACGTGCACGCCGGGGTCATCGAGAACCTGTTCGCCTCGGACCTGGCGTTCCTGCAGGACATGTACCGCCGGATCAACAGCGAGGGACACACCAGGGCGGGCGTCGCCTGCCCCGAGTGCGGCCACAGCTTCGTCGTCGACGTCGCCGGTGGCCGCCTGGGGGAATCGTGACGTACGCGGCCGACCGGCTGCACGAGGAAGTCGCGTACGTCGCCTACCACCTGCACTGGTCCCTCGACGACATCCTCGACCTCGAACACCCCGACCGGTTGACCTACGTCGCCGAGATCGCCCGGATCAACACCCGGATGAGCCAAGGACGGTGACGCAGGAATGTGGTTTCGCCGAAAGGACGCGGCCCCGCCCCCGGAACCCGCGCCGGCCGCCCTGCCGGTGACCCGCGCGGAGTGGCGGGGCGTGCCGCCGATCCAGCGCGTCGTCGCCGAGCACCCGCTGGTCAACCCGGTCCAGCGGTTCAGCTCCTCGCTGACGTCCTGGCGCAGCCCGGGCTACCTGGAGCCGCTCGGCCACCGGGTCGGTCCGGAGGAACCCGCCGGGATCATCGCCGACCTGGCGCGGCCCCGGACCCTCGAGACGCCCGCGCCCGCCATGCCGGTGGTGCAGCGGGCGACCCGCAAGAGAGCCGGGCTGTCCCGGCTGTGGGGAGTTTCGGTGCAGCGCGACGCCTCGCCGGAGGCAGCTGTTCCCGCGCCTGAGGAGTCGGGCTCCGTCGCGGAAGCCGTCCTCTCGCGGTCCGAGGAGCCGTTTGCCGCCTCGTCCGCCGTTCCGTCGCGGTCCGAGGCACCGGTTCTCGCGTCGTCTGCCGTCGCGTCACGGTCCGAGGAGTCGGGTCTCGCCTCGGAGGCCGTCTCGTCGCGGCCCGACGACCTGGTTCTCGCGTCGTCGGCCGTCCCGTCGAGGCCTGAGGAGCCGGGTCCCGCCTCGGAAGCGGTCCCCTCGAGGCCTGAGGAGCCGGTGGCCGCCTCGAGAGCCGTCTCGTCGCGGTCCGAGGAGTCGGGTCTCGTCGGGGAAGCCATCTCGTCGCGGTCCGAGGAGTCGGGTCTCGTCGGGGAAGCCATCTCGTCGCGGTCCGAGGAGTCGGGTCTCGTCGGGGGAGCGATCCCGTCGCGGCCTGGCGACCTGCTTCCGGTCGCGGATGCCGTCCCGTCGCGGCCCGGGGAACCGGCGGCCCCGCCGATGCCCGCGTTGGTGCTGCCGACCGTCGCGGCGCCCGAGGCCGGGCGGTCGCTGACGTCCGCCGCGGCCACCGTTGTCCCGGCCGCGCCGGTGCGGACGGTCCAGGCGATCGCGGAACCGTCCCCTGTGGACGCTCCGGCCGCCGAGGTCACCACACCCGATCCCGTCGTGCCGGTGCCGGTCCCTGAACCGGCGGCCGCCGAACGACCCCCGGCCGAGCCGGCGCGGCCCGTGCTGCCGGTCGTCCAGCGGACCGAGCAGTCGGCACCCCGGCGGCTGGGGCTCGGCGCCCCGATCCTGCCGGAGCCCGGGCCTGCGTCCCGGCCGGTCGCGGAGGTGGACGCACCACTCGCCGGTGCCGTCGAGACCACGGTGCTCCCACCTGAGGACGCGCCGCTCGCTCCGGACTCGAAGCACCCGCCCGGGGAGGTGACGGTCTCGCGGACGGCCGGAACGCTGCCGGAGATCCCGTCATCGCGGTCGTCGCCGGTCAACACCTTCCGCCCGCTCGACACCCCGGAGATCCACGCCGGGACCACGGAGCCGCCCGGGACACCGGGCGGCTCGACGGCTCCCGCGCCGCCCCTGCCGGTGGCGCGAGCCGTCGAGACACCGCAGCTTCCAGCGGCCGCAGTGGCCTCGCCACCCGTGCCGACGCGGGCCATCGAAAGCTCTCCGCTTCCGGGAACGCGGACCCTCGACTCACCGGCCCCGGCGGTGCGAACGGCCGAAGGTCCGCCGCTTCCGGTGGCGCGTGCCATCGAGAACTCACCAACGCCGGCGGTGCAGACTTCCCCGAGGCCGCCGCTTCCCGTGGCGCGAGCCATCGAGGCAGGCTCGGCGGTACAGGCTGCCCCGGGTTCGCCGCGAGCCAGCGACTCGCCGACCTCAACGGTGCGGACCGTCCCAAGTCCGCTGCTCCCCGTCGCGCGAGCCACCGAGCCTTCACCAACTTCAGCAGTACCGGCGGCACCAACCTCGCCGCTTCCCGTCGCGCGAGCGATCGAGGACTCACCGGCCCCGGCGCAGCGAGCCGGGACTCCCGCGCTCCCGCTGACCCGGGCGATCGAGACCCCGCCTCTCCCGGTGGCACGAACCCTCGAGGCCCCGGCGATGCAGCACCCCGAAGGCGCACCACTGCCGGTGTCCCGGGCGATCGAGACCCCGGAGCTCATCCTCGACACACGGTCGCCGGTGATCCAGCGCACGCCGGTCCTGTCCGAGACGTCGCCGCCCGTCGCCCCACGGGCAGAAGCGCCGCTCCCCCTCTCGCGCAGCGTCGACGGCGTCGGCAACCCCCCACGGCCGGTCACCGAACCACTGCCTGTCGCGAGAACCGCCGACCCCGGCCGGCCATCGGCCGGGGGAACGGCCCACGGATCGGTACCCCCGACCGAGGCCCTCACGCTGAACACCCCGCCGGTCGTCGTGTCGCGGCAGGCGGAGGCCCCGGTCGTCCAGCGCGAGCCGGAACCGGCTCCGCCACCGGCCCCCGCACCGGCCACGGAAGCGCCGGAAGCCCCGGCCGCGCAACCGGCAGCCGCCCCGGCGCCGGAAACCGAAGAGCTCGTCAAGAAGCTGTTCGACCCGCTGCTGCGGCGGCTGAAGACCGAACTCCGCCTCGACCGTGAGCGCCGGGGCGCGCTCACCGACCGCCCGCACTGAAGGAGAAGCCGATGCCGGACCCCGAAGAGGCCGTCGCCGTGTGCTATGTCGTCAAGCTGGACGACAAGAACCTCGGCAACCTCGGCGTGTTCTCCAGCTGCGACGGGCTGGGCTGCGAGTTCGTGATGGAACAGCGGGAAGAGGGCGGCAACAACGGCATGGTCTGGCAGCTGCCGACCCGGATCAAGTACTCGAACATCAAGCTCTCCCGCCCGGTCACCGCGGCCAGCTCGCAGATCACCAAGTGGTTCGCCAGCCTGGCGAGCGGGATCGAGCGCAAGACCGCCACGATCGAGGCCCGCACCCTCGAAGGCACCGTGATCGCCAGCTGGGCCCTGGAAGGCGTCGTCCCGGTGCGCTGGAGCGGGCCGCAGCTCTCGCCCGACTCGCCCAAGGTCGCCACCGAGACCCTCGAACTGGCGCACCACGGCTTCCTCAGCCCGGCCAAGAAGGGCTAGCCATGTCCTCACCCGTCACGTTCACCTCGGCCGGGTCGCAGCCCCCGGCCGCCTACGGCTCCGGCGAGCCGGCGCCGAACAACCTGCAGCGCGCGCTGCTGGACGTCCGCAAGCCGCCGCAGTCCGGCGGCACCGGGCAGCCCGGTGCCCAGCTGTTCGAGATCAAGTTCCAGTTCAACCCCAAGGAGCTCTCGCTCAGCAAGAACGCCAAGTGGGCGCGCGACCCCCAGCGCAACGCGAAGAAGAGCGGGCCGCCGGAGTTCAAGGGCTCCGACCCGGCGAAGCTGACGCTGGAGATGTTCCTCGACGCCACCGACAAGATGGACGACGCCGTCGTCAAGAAGGTCGAGCAGCTGTTCAGCTGCTGCGTCGCCACCGAGGACAGCCGCCAGCACGGCAAGGGCTCGCCGCCCTGGGTGATCTTCAAGTGGGGCGGCATGACCGGCTTCCACTCCTACGTCGCGAGCGTCACCGCGAAGTACACGCTCTTCACGCCCTCGGGCACGCCGGTGCGCGCGGTCTGCACGGTGAACCTGGAGGAGATCGCGGGCGAGCTGGGCGGCCAGAACCCGACGTCGGGCGCGCTCGCGGCGCGGGACACGCACGTGCTCGTCGCGGGGGATTCGCTGCCGTCGGTGGCGTTCCGGGCCTACGGCGACGCCGGGAAGTGGCGTGAGATCGCCGACGCCAACGACATCGACGACCCGATGCGGCTGCGGCCCGGCACCCGGCTCCTGGTGCCCGCCCTGGAGGAGCTCGATGGCTAACGAGAGCTTCGCGAACAACCTGCTCGTCGAGGTCGAGGGCAACCAGCTCCCCGACGACGTCAAGACGCTGCTCAGCTACGCCTACGTCGACGACAGCCGGAACCTGCCGGACGTGTTCGTCCTGCGCTTCCGCGACTCCGGGCACGTGGTGCTGGACAAGGGCAAGTTCAAGATCGGGGCGAAGGTCAAGCTGAAGGTCCAGACGTCCGACCCCGAAGCGCCGCAGGACCTGCTGTCGGGCGAGGTGACGGCAGTCGCGATCGACCTCGACCGGATCGGCACCTTCACCGAGGTCCGCGGGTACGACCACGCGCACCGGCTGTTCCGCGGCCGCCGCGTCGCGGCCTACCCGAACATGACGATCGCCGACGTCGTGCGCAAGGTGGCCCAGCGCGCGCAGATCCCGGCCGGGAAGATCGACGACGTCAAGGGCTTCGGCGGCGGCCCGAACACCCAGCTCAGCCAGGACAACGTCAGTGACTGGGAATTCCTGTCGCGGCTGGCCGGCGCGGTGGGCGCGCAGATCGCCGTGCGGGACGGGAAGCTGAACTTCGAACTCCCCGAGAAGCCCTCCGGCGCCCCCGCGACGACGGCCAAGGCGACGGCCGACCCGCTCGTCCTCGAGGCCCACCGGACGCTGGTCAGCCTGCGCGCCAGCGTCACCGCGGCCGAGCAGGTGCCCGAGGTGCAGGTCCGCGGCTGGGACTTCGAGCAGAAGAAGGAGATCAGCGCCACCGCGGCGCCGAAGAACGCGGGCACGGAGGTGCCGGGCGTGGACCCGGTGCAGCTGGCGGGCAAGTTCGGCAGCCCGCCGTTCCTCGACGCTGCCTCGCCCCGGCGCACGCAGGGCGAGGCGGACGCGACCGCGCGGGCCCTGGCCGACCGGTTCGGCGGCGCCTGCACCGAACTCGACGGGGTCGCGAAGGGCAACCCGAAGCTGCGCGCGGGCACTCCCGTCACGCTCACCGGCGTCGGCGCGCCCTTCTCGGGCAAGTACACGCTCACCAGCACCCGGCACCTCTTCAACGCCGAAGTCGGCTACACGACGGAGTTCACGGTGTCCGGGCGCCAGGAACGCTCGTTCTACGGCCTGGTGGCGGGCGGGGCGAAGGGCTCGTCGTGGCCGGGGGTCGTGCCGGCGGTGGTGACCGACCTGCGTGACCCGCTGCACCTCGGCCGGGTCAAGCTGAAGTTCCCGTGGCTGTCGGCCGACTTCACCAGCACGTGGGCGCGCACGGTCCAGGCCGGCGCGGGCAAGGACCGCGGTTGGCTCGTGCTGCCCGAGGTGGGCGACGAAGTCCTGGCCGGCTTCGAACACGGCGACTTCGAGGCGCCCTACGTGCTCGGCGGGCTGCACAACGGCAAGGACACCCCGCCGAAGTTCACCAAGCCCGTCGTCGACGGCACCAGCGGGGAGGCCACCCTCCGCGGGTTCGTCTCGCGGAAGGGCCACAAGCTGGAGTTCGCCGAGGACGACGGCATCATCCTGTCCTCCGGGGACGCGAAGTTCGTGGTCAAGATCGACCAGAAGAACCAGGTCATCGAGGTGACCAGCGGCAAGAGCGTCACGGTCAAGGCCCGCAACGGCGTGAGCATCGACGCCGGGACCGGGCCGCTGGAGCTCAAGGGCCAGAAGGTGTCCGTGAAGTCCCAGACCGACGCCAGCGTCGAGGCGGGGACGCAGCTGAAGCTGAACGGCACGGCCGGCGTGAAGGTCGAAGGCGCCGTCGTTTCGGTCGCGGGCCAGGGCCAGGCGGAGCTGACCGCGAGCGGTGTCGTCACCGTGCGCGGCAGCGTGGTCAAGATCAACTGACGGGGGAGTGCGCATGCCACCAGCCGCGAGGGTCGGCGACCCGACCGGGCACCCGGGCGTCATCGCCGGGCCCGGCGTGCCGACCGTGCTCATCGGCGGGCTGCCCGCCGCCACCGTCGGGACGCTGCACACCTGCTCGTTCCCGCCGCCGGCGGTGCACCCGCCGACGCCGATCGCGCCGCCGGGCTGCCCGACGGTGCTGATCGGCGGCATGCCGGCGGCCCGGATGGGCGACCTGGCCGCCTGCGGCGCGCCGATCATCCTGGGCTGCCCGACCGTCATGATCGGAGGCTGACGTGGACTTCCTCGGCCGGGGACTGGCGTTCCCGCTGCACACCGACGCGACCGGCTCGGTCGCGCTGGTCGGCGGCGAGCGCGAGGTCGTCGAGAGCATCCGGCTGATCCTGGCGACCGCGCCCGGCGAACGTCCGATGCGCCCCGAGTTCGGCTGCGCGGTGCACGACCTCGTGTTCGCTCCCGCCGACGCGGCGACCGCCGGGCAGATCGCCTACGAGGTGCGGACTTCGCTGGAGCGCTGGGAACCGCGGATCACCCTCGACGACGTCGTCGTCAGCTTCGCCGAGGCCGACCGGGGCACCCTGCTGATCGACATCCGGTACACCCTGCGCGGCACGAACGACCCGCGCAACCTCGTCTTCCCCTTCTACGTCATCCCGCCGCACGAGTCCACCGAGGACGGTGCGTGATGTCCCTGCCCCTGCCCAACCTCGACGACCGCCGGTTCCAGGACCTGGTCGACGAAGCCAAGTACCTGGTCCAGCGCAACTGCCCGGAGTGGACGGACCACAACGTCTCCGACCCCGGCGTCACGCTGATCGAGACGTTCGCGCAGATGGTCGACCAGCTGCTCTACCGGCTCAACCGGGTGCCCGACCTGCACTACCTGCGCTTCCTCGACCTGATCGGGGTCCGCCTGTTCCCGCCCGCCGCCGCGCGCGCCGACGTGACGTTCTGGCTCTCGGCCGCCCGGGACGTCCCGGTGGTCGTCGCGAGCGGCAAGCAGGTCGCGAGCGTGCGCAACGAGGTCGAGGACCCCGTGGTGTTCACCGTGGAGCGCACGCTGACCATCGTGCCGTGCTCGCTCGCGCACCTGGCGACCAGCACGTCCGACACGGGCCTGCCGCCGGTCGACCGCACCGACGAACTGCTCGTCGGCGGTGGTCCCGCGGCCTTCGCCGAGACCCCGGCGCCCGGCGACGCGGTCCTGTTCGGACTGTCGGACGCCGTGCCCGGCTGTGCGGTGCTGCTGCGGATGAACTGCGAGGTCGAGGGCCAGGGCGTCGACCCGCACGACCCGCCGTGGCTGTGGGAGGCCTGGGACGGCACCGGCTGGGCGGCGTGCGAGGTCGACCGGGACAGCACCGGCGCGTTCAACCGGGCCGGCGACATCGTCGTGCACGTCCCGCCCGAGCACACGATGTCGGTGCTCGCGCGGCGGCGCGCGGGCTGGGTGCGCTGCCGCCTGCTCGAGCCCCAGCCGAACCAGCCGTTCTTCCAGCGCTCGCCGCGCCTGCACGCGGTCGAGGCCTCGACCATCGGCGGCACGGTCGGCGCGGTGCACGCCGAGGTCATCCGCAACGAGATCGTCGGGACGTCGGAGGGCACGCCCGGCCAGCGGTTCCCGCTCGGGCGCGGCCCGGTCGTCGCGGGCGACGGCGAACTGGTCGTGGAGGTCTCCGGCCCCGACGGCTGGCAGCAGTGGACCGAGGTGCGGTCGTTCGCCGACTCCCGGCCGGACGACCGGCACGTCATGCTCGACCGCGTCGCCGGCGAGGTCGCGTTCGGCCCCGCGGTGCGCCAGCCCGAGGGCGGGGTCCGGTACTACGGCGCCGTGCCGGCCAAGGCCGCCGCGATCCGCGTGCCCGAATACCGCTCCGGGGGCGGGCGGCGCGGCAACGTCGCCCGCGAGGTCCTCGAGGTGCAGCGGGATCCGATCCCGTTCGTGAGCAGCGTGGTGAACCGGCGGCCCGCGATCGGCGGGGTGGACGGCGAGTCGGTGCGGGACGCGGCGGTGCGGGGCCCGCTGGTGCTGCGCACCCGCGACCGCGCGGTCACCGCCGAGGACTACGAACAGCTCGCCCGCGAAGCGGCACCCGAAGCGGCTCGCGTGCGCTGCATCCCGGCGCACGGCGAGGACGGCCGCGAGACCGGTGCGATCCGGGTCCTGGTCGTGCCCGCGGTCTCCGACACCGGCGAGCTCGCGTTCGCGACCCTGTCGCTCGATCCGGCCATGAAGGGCCGGATCGAGCGGTACCTCGAGGAGCGACGCTGCGTGGGCGCGCTCGTCTCCGTGGAACCGCCGTTCTACCAGGGCGTCACGGTGGTCGCGCGGCTGCGGGCCCGGCGCCGGACGACGGCGGGCGCCCTCGGCGCGCGGGCGATCCAGGCCCTGTACGACTACTTCAACCCGCTCAGCGGCGGCCCGGACGGCGACGGCTGGCCGTTCGGGCGGCCGGTCCAGTCGGGCGAGGTCTTCGCGGTGCTGCAACGGCTTCCCGGCGTCGAGCTGGTGGAGGACGTGCGCCTGTTCGCCGCGAACCCGATCACGCGCGAACGCGGCGAGCAGGTCGACCGGCTCGACCTGCCGCCCCACGCGCTCGCGTTCTCGTTCGGGCACCAGGTCCGGGTCCGGGAGGCCGGCGCATGAGGGCGGGGATCGCCGGGCTGGCGAGCCCGCACCCGATCGGCGAGCAGCTGCCCGCGGTTTACGCCGAGGACCGGTTCGTGCAGGGCTTCACCGGCGCGCTCGACGAGGTCCTCGCGCCGGTGCTGTCCACCTTGGACAACTTCTCGGGCTACCTCGACCCGGGGCTGGCGCCGGAGGACTTCGTCGGCTGGCTGGCGCACTGGGTCGCGCTGCGCGTCGACGAGGGCTGGAGCCCGGCCCAGCTGCGGCAGCTGGTGACGCGGTCGGTCGAGCTGCACCGGTGGCGCGGCACCCGGCGCGGCCTCGCCGAACACGTGGGGCTGCTGACCGGTGGCGCGGTCGAGGTGACCGACAGCGGCGGGGTCGTGGCGTCGCCGGAGCCCGGTGCGCCGCTGCCGGACCCGGGACCGCCCTGGGTGCGGGTGCTCGTCCGGGTCCCCGACCCGGCCCGGATCGACGTGCGGCGGCTGACCGCGACGGTCGTGGACGCGGTGCCCGCCCACGTGCGGGTCTCGGTGGAAGTGGTGGAGGGGTAGCGGATGGTCATCTACGCGGAGTGCGGGCACCAGGGTCCCGCCGAGGTCGAGTTCTGCGGCGAATGCGGCCAGTACCTGAAGTGGGACGACGACAAGGCGGTCGCCGTGCGGCAGCAGCCGGTCGCCGTGCAGCAGCAGGTCGTGCAGCCCGCCGAGCCGACCACCCCGATCCGGGCGCCGCGGAACCAGGTTGTCGAAGAGGAGGTCCTCACCCCCGGCGACCTGATCTGCGGCCAGTGCGGCAAGGGCAACGCACCGACCCGGAACTTCTGCAGCCGGTGCGGCGCGTCGCTGGCCGAGTCGCAGGTCGTGAAGACGTCGTGGTGGCGCCGGCTGTTCGGCCGCAACCCGAAGCAGCACAAGGCGGGCGAGCGGCCGGGCAAGGACGGCGTGCGCCGCCGGACCGGGCGGGCCGGGGCCGCGCGCCGGACCGTGGGCAAGGTGATCCGCCGGGCGGTCGCGGTCGCGCTGCTGCTCTCGGCGCTCGTGTACGCGCTGTACCAGCCGTTCCGCGGCGCGATCAACACCGCCGCGACCGGGCTGTGGAGCCAGGTGACCGGGATCTTCGAGGCCAAGCTGAACCCGGTGCACCCGATCAAGGTGACCGCGACCGCGGAGTCCGGCGGGCACCCGGCGCCGCTGGTCGCCGACAACGCCAAGAACACCTTCTGGGCGGCCCCGGTCGACCGGGAACCCGCGCTGGTGTTCACCTTCGACCACCCGGCGGACCTGCGGAAGGCGATCGTCTATTCCGGCAACGCCGCGGACCTCCAGTCGACGCACCGGCCGCAGAAGCTGCACCTGGTGTTCTCCACCGGCAAGACCTTCGACGTGGTGCTGGCGGACACGCCGGACATCCAGGAAGTCCCGATCGAGAACAGCGAGGGCGCGACGAGCGTCGAGCTGCACGTGGTCGGGCTGCATCGCTCGCTCAACGGCACGGACGTCGCGATCTCCGAGATCGAACTGTTCGAGGCCGGCTGAGCCACCGGAGTTTGGGGAGGACTGACCATGCGCGCGAACCGAGCGGTGGCGGGTGTCGCGGTCGTCGCGCTGCTCGGCGGCTGGGCGATCAGCGGGGCGCTGTCGCCGACCGCGGCGCAGGGGCCCGCCCCGGTGGCGGCGCCCTACCGCGTCGGGTACGTCAGCGAGGCCACCACGGGCCTGTTCCAGGCGACCGGGGAAGGCGCGGCGGCGGCCCTGCCGCCGGGAGCCGGGGGCGTCGACTCCGACGCGTCCGCGGGCACCGGCGGCGTGGTGTGGGTGAGCCACCGGGCCGCGACGCCCGGTGGCGCCGAACGTGACGGCGAGATCTTCTACCTCGCCGACGATTCGCGGACCCCGGTGCGGCTGACCGGCGACGAGACCGCCGACACCCGTCCGGCGCTGTCCCCGGACGGCCGCTCGGTCGCGTTCGCCTCCGACCGCGCCGGCAGCCGGGACCTCTTCGTGATCGGCGTGAACGGCCGCGGCCTGCGCCAGGTGACGTCCGGGCCCGCCACCGACGACTCGCCGAGCTGGTCGCCCGACGGCACCCGGCTCGCGTTCAGCAGCGACCGCGACGACCCGGCCGGCGACATCTACACCGTCCCGCTCGACGGCGGGACCCCGGCGCGCCTGACCGCCGACCCGGCCGCGGACACCCAGCCCGCGTGGGGGCCGGCGCGGATCGCGTTCACCACCACGCGCTTCCACCCGGCCGGCGACGTGGTGCTGGTGCCCGAAACCGGTGGCACGGTGACGCGCGCGATCCCCGATCCCGGCGACTCCTCCGAACCCGCGTGGTCGGCGGACGGCGCGCGGCTGGCGTTCACGACGCACGCGCCGGACCCGCTCGGCGACGTCAAGCAGCTCACCGCCGGGACGGTCTCGGTCATCTCCGCGCTCTCCGGCGTCGGCGAGACCGAGCCGACCTTCCGCGCGAACGGGCAGCCGGTGTTCACCGAACTGCGGTCGGGCACCACCACCGACATCTGGAGCGCCGACGCCACCGGCGGCGACCGCCGGGACGTCACCCACCGCCCGAACGCCTCCGAGCGCGACCCCGCGTTCTCCGCCGACGGCACGCAGCTGGCCTACACCGAGCAGGCCGCCGGCGAGTCCGCGGCCTCCCGGATCGTCGTCGCGAACGCCGACGGCGGCGCGCCGCGGCGGTTGACGGTGGGGTTGGACGTGTTCAAGCGCGAGCGGCACCCGGCGTGGTCCCCGGACGCCACGATGATCGCGTTCACCGACACCACGGTGGGCAACGACGTCCCCGAGGACGACTTCGTCCGGATCGCGCGGGTCGCGGACGGCCGGATCCTCGGCGACATCCCGGTCCCGGCGTACCTGCGCGGCCAGGACTCGCAGCCGGTGTGGTCCGCGGACGGCAGGAAGGTCACCCTGACGCGGGCGGCCACGCGGGTCGCGCCGCCGGGACCGTCCAGAGTGGACCCGGCGGTGGTCGACATCCCGGTGGGCCAGGGCACCTCGGCGTCGATCGCCAAGACCGTGCAGACCGATCGGATCCCCCCGCGGCCGGACATCGTGCTGCTGATGGACCAGACGGCCTCGATGGGCAAGATCCTCGACGAGATGAAGGGCAAGCTGAACACCGTCATCGACACCGTCCGGGACAAGGAACCGGACGCGCAGTTCGCGGTGGCCGCCTTCGGCGACCGGCGCGACCCCATCGCGCCGCCGGACAACCCCGGGCCGCTCGGCCGGCTCTTCCAGGTCCAGCAGGACCTGATCACACCGGACGACGCGGGCAAGATCGAGCTGGGCAAGGCCTTCGGCCGGATCAAGCAGGCCTACGGCGACGACACCCCGGAGGACTGGATCTACGCGCTGCACAAGATCGCGACCGGCGCCGTCCACTTCCGCGAGAACAGCAGCCGGATCGTCGTGCTGGTGGGCGACGCCACCAGCCACGACCCCAGCGGCAATCCGGATCGCGACGCCACCGCGACCCGCCTGTCGGCGAGCGCCGAACTGCTGGGCGCGAAGATCAAGCTGGTCGCGGTGCCCGTCGAGACCACCGGCAGCGACACCGATCCGGACCGCGGGCTGGACCGCAGGCTCCAGGCGAGCGACACGGTCCGGGAGGTCGGCGGCGTCGTCACCCGGACCAGCGATGAGCAACAGGTCGCGGACGCCATCATCGCGGGCATCGGGGACATCCCGGTCTCCGTGCAGCCGGTGCCGTTCTGCGGCCCCGGTCTCACGCTCACCTTCAGCCCCGAAGGACAGCGCGTGCCGGGTGGCACGGACGCGAAGTTCGTCGAGACCGCCACGGTCTCCCCGGCCGCGCCGCTCGGAGCTTTCCTGCACTGCCAGGTCGAGTTCCGGCTGAACGGCGAGCCCGGCGTGCGGCCGGGCTACACCGAAGACGTCACCGTACGGGTGCGGGATCCGCGGCTGCCCCTGATCACCGTGCACGACAAGACGGTGACCGGGACCGCGCCGACGGTGATCGAGTACTCCGCGACCGCGATCGATGCCGACCGGGAAACCGCGATCACGCCGTTCTGCACGCCGTCGTCGGGCAGCCTGTTCCCGGTCGGCGCCACCACCGTCACCTGCACCGCGACCGGAACCAACGGCACCGCCACCGAGACCGCGGTGATGGCGGTCGACCCGGGCGGGGAGTCCCGGCGGGAACTCTGGCAGGTCTCGCTCACCCTCGGACCGGACAGCGTCGTCGCCGGGACCCAGCGCGATCTGACCCCGTCGTTCGGCACCCCCTGCGGGACCGGCGGCAACGACTCCGCCGACGTCTCACCCGACGGCGTCACCCTGGCGTTCCAGAGCGGCGGCAGGCTGGTCTGCGTGGCGCCCGCCGACGGCGGGCCGGGCCGGGTCCTGGTGCAGAACGCCGGGTCCGTCGACCACCCGGCCTGGTCACCGGACGGCGCGCTCGTCGCCTTCGACAGCGCACCCGGGGAATCCCGGCCCAGCATCCAGGTCGTGCCCGCGGCCGGTGGCGCGCCCGCGCTCCTGATCGCCGGCCCCGGCGGAGCGTCGCAGCCGGCGTTCCAGCGGATCGCGGACGTCGCGGTGACCGCCACCGCCGTCCCGGCCGAGATCCCCTTCGGCGGGCTCACGACGTTCGAGTTCGTGGTCAGCAACCACGGTGTCGCCGCCTCGCCCGGGGTCGGGCTGTTCGTCCGGCTGACCGCCGGGCTGCGGCCGCAGGCGCCCCTCACCACCGCGGGCACGTGCACGCCGGAGCTGGTCTGCGCGTTCGGCACGCTCGCCCCGGGTGGCCAGGCGCGGGTGCGGTTCAGCGCCACCGGCGAAGTGGCCGGGCCGCAGGCCGCGACCGGCACGGTCACCACGGCGGGGCAGGACGCCGACGCGCGCGACAACTCCGCCACCGCGGTCGTCACCGTCGCCGAGAAGCCGGCGCCGCCGGTCACGCCGGGGTCGTTGTCGGCGGGGATGTCGGTGTCGGCGGTCCCGCTGTTCGTCGGCGGGGACGACGTCGTGCTGACCTTCCTGGTGCACAACGGTTCCGGGGCGCCGATGCCGGACGTCCGCCTGGTCACCCAGCTGCCGTCGCCGCTGCCGGCGACGTCGGTGACGCCGGGGTGCGCGCCGGGCGGCGGGAGCTGTGCGCTCGGGACGCTCGCGCCCGGGCAGACCGTCGAGGCCCGGATTTCGCTGGCGGCCAGGGCCGCGGTGGACGCGCCGGTGTCCGCCACGGTCGGCACGACCGGACCGGACACCACGGCCGGGGACAACACGGCGAGTGCGCGGGTGGTGATCCGGCAGCCGGTGGTGAAGGTCGACCCGGACATCGGCCCGCTGGGCTTCGTGCCGCGCGTGACGGGCACCGGCTTCCCGCCGGGCGCGACGGTCCGGCTGGCGTGGTCGGCGGGCATCTCCGCGACGCCGGGTCTGGTCACCGTGGGCGCGGACGGGACGTTCCAGACGCAGTTCCTGATCTTCCACCACGACCTGATCGGGCCGCGCACGCTGTCGGTGACGTCGGTGAGCGGGCCGAAGTTCGGCACGGCCCGGTCGAACCCGATCCTGGTCGTCCTGCGCACGGAACAACCCCCGTTCATCAGCCGCGGCTGACCTCGCGGCCGTTTGCGGCGCCACCACCCGTCCGGGCTCCGGCGGGTGGTGGCGTCCGCGCGGGTCGGCCGGTGCCGCGTTGAGCACCGGCTGCCCGTAGGGGCAACCACGGGCGCACGGCCGCACACCCGTCCGCTGGTGCCGGAGCGGGGGCTGGGCGCGCAGACTTCCGGGCATGGGAGCAACGGCGACGCTGTCCGAGGCCGGCCTGGTCGCGGAACCCGGCCAGGAGACGAGCTGCTCGGTGACCATCCGGAACGCCGGACAGGTCGTCGACCAGTTCGCGATCGACGTGGTGGGCGACGCCAGTGGCTGGGCCACCGCGGAACCCGCGACGGTCAACCTGATGCCGGGGGAGACGGGGACGGTCACCGTGCGGTTCGCGCCGCCGCGGTCCTCCGACGTCCCCGCCGGGACGATCCCGTTCGGGGTCCGGGTGTTCTCGAGCGAGGACCCCGGCGGCTCGGTTGTCGAGGAGGGCACCGTCCAGCTCGGCGCCTTCACCGAGGTGACCGCCGAGCTCGTCCCGGCCAAGGTGGAGGCCAGCTCCAAGGCCGACTACGAAGTCGCCGTCGACAACCGGGGCAACCGGCCGGTGGCGGTGGAGCTGAGCGCGCTCGACCCGGAGGACGAGCTGGACTTCCAGCTCGACCGCGACCGGGTCGACCTGGCGCCGGGCACGGCCGCGTTCGTCCGGATGCGCGCCCGGCCGCGGAAGCGGTTCCTGCGCGGGCAACCCGTCCGGCACCGCTTCCAGGTGTTCGTCACCGCCGAGGGCGCCGAGCCGCTCAAGACCGATGGCACCATGGTGCAGCGGCAGCGGCTCCCGAAGTGGCTGCTGCCCGCGCTCGCCGCGCTGCTGGTCCTCCTGCTCGCCCTCGTGACGCTGTGGTTCACCGTGCTGCGGCCCGCGGTGAAGTCGGCCGCCCGGGAGGCCGCCCAGGAGCAGAACCAGGAGATCGTGAAGGCCGCGCAGGACGCCGGCGCCGGGGCCGATCAGGCGAAGAAGAACGCCGACCAGGCCAAGCAGAACTCCGAGCAGGCGATGAAGGCCGTCGGCCTGACCCCGCCGAGCGAAGGCTCCGCAGGCGGTACGGTGGCCGACCCGGCCGCCCCGAGCCGCGCGAACGCGGCCGGCGGGACCCCGACGGACTTCCGGGTCGCCGCGGACGCGAACATCGACTCGAACGTCAACCGGTTCGCCGAGTTCCCGTACACCATGCCGGACCCGAACAAGACGCTGGTGGTCACCGACCTGATCCTGCAGAACCCGCGCGGTGACACCGGAACCCTGCGCCTGCTGCGGGATTCCGGCGGCACCAAGACCGTGCTGCTGGAGGTCGGGCTGTCGAACTTCCGCGACCTCGACCACCACTGGCTGCAGGCCTGGCGGTTCCAGCCGGGGGACAAGATCGTGCTCGCGGTCAGCTGCCAGAACCCGGGGGACCGTGGCCACTGCACCCCGTCGGTCTCCTTCTCCGGCCGGGTCGAGTAGACCTTGCTAGATCAGCCCTTCGCGCATGGCGAACGCCACCGCGTGGGCGCGGTTGCGGAGCTGGAAGCGGTTGGTGATGTCGTGCAGGATCGACTTCACCGTCCGCTCGGAGTAGCTGAGCTGGTCGGCGATCTCCTTGGTCTCGAACCCGTCGGCGACCAGCCGCAGCACCCGGGTCTCCCGCTGGGACATCCCGGCGAGGTCCCAGCCGTTCGGCTGGAGCACGTCCCGTTGCAACCGGGACACCCGGGACAGCAGGCGGCCGAGCAGGTCCGGCGGCAGCGCGCCTTCGCCGGCGGACGCGGCCTTGACGAGCCGGACCAGGGTGTCGGCGGTGGCGTCGGCTCGGCGGATGATCGCCGAGACGCCGTTGCCCACGACGTCGAGCAGCTCCGAGTCGTCCACTTCCCCGGCGACCAGGACGATGCCCGCGTGGTTGGCGCACTGGAGACTGCGCAGCAGCTGCTTGGCCTCGTCGTTGAGGCGCTCCACGATGACCAGCACCACGGCCGGCTCACCGGAGTTCCCGTCGGCGAAGCGGACTTCGGGGCGTGACCGCAGGGCGGCGGTGACGCCCGCGTGGGTGATGATGTCGGTGGCGTGCAACAGCACCGGAACCTGGTCGGTGAGCATCGGTGGAGTCCTCCCTCGAACGGTGTCGCTTCGCTCCACCCCAAGGATCGGGGTGCGGACGCTCCCCGAACAGGGATACGGAGTCCCGATATGTCCCGCTTTCACTACTCCGATCGGGCAATGCCGGCCTCTTTGGCCTTGGCGATGGCCTGGGCGCGGTCGGTGACCCGGAGTTTGCGGAAGATGTGGGACACGTGGTTGCGCACGGTCTTCTGGCTCAGCACCAGCTGGTCGGCGATCGACGCGTTGCCCATGCCCTGCGCGATGAGCTGCATGATCTCCTTCTCGCGCAGGGTCAGCTGCGGGAACGACTCGTCGCGCGGGGTGGCCGTGCCCAGCAGGGACAGCACCCGCGTGGCGATCGCCGGGCTGAAGATGGCTTCGCCGTCGCCGATCACCCGGACCGCGCGGATGATCTGCTCGTTGCGCGCCCCCTTGAGCAGGTAGCCGCGGGCGCCCGCGCGCATGGCGGCGAACACCGCGGCCTCGTTCTCGAACATGGTCAGCATGAGCACGCCGATGTGCGGGCCGGCGCCCACGATCCGCCGCGTCGCCTCGACGCCGTCGAGGTCGGGGAGGTTGAGGTCCATCAGGACGACGTCGGGTTCCAGCCGGCCCGCGTCGGCGACCGCGGTCAGGCCGTCGGCCGCCTCACCGGCGACCTCGAGGCCTTCGGTGCTGTCGAGCAGCGCGCAGAGCGCCGCCCGGAAGACGGGGTGGTCGTCCACCACGAGGACGCGCAGGGCGCCGAACACCTGCCTCACCTCCCGGCGGCGAGCGGGAGCCAGGCGGCGATCCGCGTGCCACCCGAGGAAACCGGCTCGATCCGGCAGCCGCCGCCGAGGTCGCCCGCGCGTTCCCGCATCGAGCGCAGCCCGGTCCCGCCGATCGTGGGCAGGGCCTCGCCGTCCGTGCCCACGCCGTCGTCGACGATCTCGACGTGCAGGTCGCCGTCCCGCGGCCAGAGGTGGACGAGGCACTGCCGGGCCCCGGAGTGGCGGGCGACGTTCACCAGTGCCTCCCGGATGATCCGGTACGCGGTGACCTCGACCTCCGCCGGCAGCGGCGGCAGCTCGCCGCGGACCTCGACCTCGACCCGCAGCGGGCCGTGTTCGGCGGGCACCCGGTCGGTGAGCGTCTCGGCGTACCGGCGCACGGCCAGGACGAGCCCGGCGTCGTCGAGCGCCGGCGGGCGCGCGTCGGCCACGATGCGGCGCAGATCGGTGATCGCGCCGTAGAGCTCGTCCTCGAGCCGGGACAGGAGGTGCTCGGCGCCGGCCCGGTCACGGGTGATCAGCTCGCGCGCCGCGCGCACCCCGAGCACGGCGACCGCGAGCGTCGGCCCGACTCCGTCGTGCAGGTCGTTGAGCACCCGTCTGAGCCGGTCTTCGTACCCGGAAGGACGCACGACGTCGGCGACGACGAATGTCCGGCGCATTTTCTCCCCGTCCGCCAGAAATGGTCTGGACCCCCATCGCAATTCGGGGAACCAGCTCTCGTGCGGGTAGTCCAACCGGCTGCTCCGTTTCCCGTAGCGGGATGGTCACCCGCTGTACTAGTCGTCGTACCAGGCCCCGGCGTTTCACCCCGAACGCCCGGTAGAGGTCACGGAATGGTCCCGATGCGAAAACGGAGGTAACGCCGGGGGTTCCCCCGGCGTTCCGGCGCGACCCGGCGGCCCGGGCTGTCGAAAACGATTGGTGAAATGGGCCGCGAATTGGTCGAAGTTCGACAACGCCCCGGTCCTGCGCATTCGGGAAGTGGCACGGCGGACGGACCAGACCGCTCTGCGGCGGGTGGCGCAACGGGGCACCCCCCGCGCGCCGAAGGCCTCCCCGGAAGGAATCCTTCCGAAGAGGCCTTCGAGGCGGACGGTGGGTCAGGAGCAGGAGACGCCGTTGAGCGCCGGTGACTGGAAGGGCGGCGTGCCACCGGTGTAGCTCGCGTTGTAGCCGATCGTGGCGGTCGCTCCCGTGGCGAGGGTGCCGTTCCACGAGGCGTTGTCGACCTTGACGACGTCGCCGGTGTCGGTCCAGGTGCCGTTCCAGCCCTGGCTGACGGTCACGCCGGGGGCGGAGAAGGTGAGCGTCCAGTGGTCGGTGGGCGCTCCGCGGTTCTCGACGACGATCTCGCCGGTGTAGCCGGTCGACCAGGTGCTGACCACGCGGTGGGTGACCTTGCAGGTGCCGGACGGCTGCGGGGTCGTGGTGGTCGGGGTCGTACTGGTGGTCGGGGTCGTCGGCGTGGTGGGGGTCGTGGTCGTGACCGGGCCGGCGGCGACGGCGAGGTCGTAGGCCCGCTGGGGCACGAACTGGCCGGCCGTGGCGATGCAGCCGTCGGCCTCACCCGGCGGCTTGATCCAGAGGAAGGCGTCGATCTGGCTGTCGCCGGTCTGGTTGGTGCTCGGCGTGCCGATCGCGCGCCCGGCCGGGTCGCACCACTCGCTGCCCAGCGGCCCGTTGCCGTTGCGGCTGGTGTCGATCACGCCCTTCAGCCGCGAGTTGCCGAGCTGGCCGAGGATCGCCTTGTCGTAGGCGACTTCGTCGGCGGTCGCGCGGTAGTTGGACACGTTGGTGGAGATACCGTCGGCGCTGTTCGAGACGTCGGCGGCGCGCAGCCGGTTCGCGGCTTCGCCGGGGGAGAGCCAGGCGGAGTGCCCGATGTCGAAGTACACCTTCGCCTGGGACGAGCCGGCCTTGAGCCGCTTGCCCGCGTAGGCGATCGAGGCGGTGGTCTGGCTCTGCTGGTCGGCGCTCTGGCAGTTCGTCATGAGCGCGAGCACGTCGGGTTCGAGCACGATGGCCGCGGGCCGTCCCGCCAGACCGGCCGCCACCTGGTCGATCCAGGCCCGGTACGCGTCGTGGGACGGCGCACCGCCGCCGCTCGCCCCGCCGCAGTCGCGGTTGGGGATGTCGTAGACCACCATGATCGGGATCTGCCCCGCGGCGGCCGCCGCCCCGGTGTAGGCGTCGACCTCCCCGCGCACCGTGGAGGTGTTCGTGGTGGTGAACCACCGCGCCTGCGGCACGGCGGCGATGCGGTCGCGGATCACCGCGGTGCGCGAGTCACCGGGGTTCGCCGCGACCCACTTGGCCGCGTTGGTGCCGGGGTCGACGTAGTACGCCGACGCCGCCGCCTGCGCGCCGGCCCACGTGGTCATCGCGACGACGCCGATCGCGGCCAGCGCGGCGATCGCGCCGGCGGTCACTGTCCTGCTTCGCATGCAGCTTCTCCTTCGAACGTCCCGGGTGGCGCTTCTGTTCGCCGATCTCCTGGGAGCGCTCCCAGCGATCCGGGACTGTAGTCGCGGACGCGGGATCGGGAAAGGGGCCGCACCGGTATTCCGCGGTCGTCCGGCTTTCGACACTTTCGCCCGGGGATTCGATTGTTTCGGCGGACTTCGCCGGTTGCGGCGGCCGTCCGGCGTCTGTTCTCATGATCCCGACACCGGCGTCGAAGCCCGAGGAGCGCGCTCATGAGAATGAGTCGAACGGCGGTTGTGCTCGCTTTTTCCGCGATGCTTTCCCTGCCGGTCACGGCGCAGGCCGCGACTCCGGACCTGTCGTGGCCGCGGACGGTGACGCTGACCGAATCGGCGTTGGAAGGGGTGCACGGCACGGCGCCCGACGCCACGGTCCGCAACGTCCTCACCGTCACCGCGAGCGGCACGGCCCTGCGCGTGCGGCTGGGCAATCCGTTCGGCGGCAGCCCGCTGGTCGTGCGGTCGGTGTGGGCCGGGGTGCAAGCGGCGCCGGGTTCGGCCGGGCTGGTGCCCGGTACGAACCGGTGGGCCACGTTCGGGTTCAAGCGGACGGTGACCGTGCCGCCGGGCGGCACCGCGTGGAGCGACCCGATCCCGCTGACCGTCCGGCGGGGCGACCACGTCGCGGTGAGCGTGTACGCGCCGGGGGCGCCGGTCAACGACCACACGTTCCCGCCGCCGGAGACCGACACGCCGGGCTCGTTCGCCTCCGGCCCCGGCGACGCCGGCGCGGATTCGTCAGGCAGCGCCTACGGTGCCTTCGCGCCGGGCGTGTTGTGGTGGGTGGACGCGGTGAGCGCCGTCTCGTCGGCGCGCGGCACGATCGTGGCGCTCGGCGACTCGATCACCGACGGCTACAACGCGTTCGGTGGTGGCCGGCGCTGGACCGACGTGCTCGCCGGCCGCCTCGCGAAGCTGCCGCCCGGGCGGCAGCTGTCCGTGGCCAACGCCGGCATCAGCGGCAACACGGTCAGCGTCCAGCCGAATCCCTACGACCCGACGAACCAGTGCTGCGGCGCGCCCGCCCCGCAACGCCTCCAGCGGGACGTGCTGGCACTGCCCGGAGTCCGTTACGTGCTCCTGCTGGAGGGCACCAACGACCTCGGCGGCGGCACGTACGCCCCGCCCGCGCCCGCGTCCCAGGTCATCGACGCGATGCGCGGCATCGTGGCGCGGGTGCACGCCGCCGGGCACCGGATCGTCGGCGCGACCCTGCTGCCGATGTGCAACGCCGCGGGCAGCCCGAAGGAACAGGCGAGGCTCGCCGTCAACGAGTGGATCCGGTCGTCCGGAACGTTCGACGCGGTCCTGGACTTCGAGGCGGTCCTCCGCGACCCGGCCGACCCGACGGTGATCGCGGCGGCCTGGCGCACCGACTGCTACCACCCGAACGCCGAGGGGGACCGCTTGCTGGGCGAATCGATCGACCTTTCGGTCTTCGGCCGGTAACGGCCTGGCCGGCGTCACCCCTGCCCGTTCGGGCAGCCGATGGTGCCCGTTGAGGTGCCCGGTGTCCGGCGGTGGTCCGCGGCCGGGTCGGTCACGCTGGGAGGATGGCCGCGGCACGTCGGACGGCCGATTCGGCGAAGGCGGAGGTCGGTGACGCCCTCGTCGACGGCAGGCGGAAGGCCGGCGGCGGGCACGCGCGCGCCGCCGTGGGGCCGTTCGCGCTCATGGCGTTGCAGCGCAGCGCGGGCAACGCCGCGGTCAGCGCGCTCATGGCCGCGAAGGCGAAGTCGCCGGGCGGCCAGGCCGTCGGGGAGATCGACGCGGCGCTGCGGGAGATCAAGCGGGACGAACCCGAGATCGACACCGTCGAGAAGGGCTTGAAGCAGGCCAAGGCGGCCGGGGTCCCGGTGGAACTCGAGGGTCCGAAGCCGCCCGCGTCCGCACTGGCGGTGACCACGACCGGGTTCGGGCCGGCGTCGGTTCCGGCGAAGAAGCCGGTGCCGCCCGCCAAGCCGGTGCCCGCGGTACACCCGCTGGGCAAAGCCGGGGCCGCGACCGCCAAGGGGGGCGGCCACGCCCCGCCCGCGGCGCCGATCAGTGTCCCCGCCCCGTCTCCGGTGGCGGCGCCCGCCCCGCTGACGGGCGACCAGCTCCTCCGGCCGCCGGTGGCGCCGGTGGCGGTGCGGCCCGAGGAGGATCCGGCGTTCACGCAGGTCACCGGGCAGGTCAAGGCGTTCGCCGGGGCGAAGAAAGCCCATCCGCCGGCGGCCTCGAAGGCCAAGGAAGCCCAGGACGCGGCTCTCGCGCCGTCCGACGACGTCGCCGGGCAGGCCAAGGCCGCGAAGGTCGACACGATGGACGCCCAGCCGCCGGGGACGTTCGACAAGAAGGCGTTCATCGCGGCGGTGAAGACCGCCATCGAGGCGAAGGCGCCGAAGACGTTGGTGGAGGCCACGGATCCGGGCAAGACCGGCGAAGTCAAGGGCGAGGTCAAGGGCCTGGTCACACAGGGCAAGGAAGGTCAGGCCAAGGACATCGAGACGGCGACGGACGCGCCGCCGGACCAGTCCAAGGCCGTCCCGAAGCCGGTCACCCCGATGGCGGAGGAGCAGCCCGGCCCGACGACGCAGATCCCGGCCGCGGGCGCGGTGCCGAAACCGGCGCCGCCCGAGCAGGTCAACCTCGAAGCGGGCAAGCAGCAGGCCGACCAGGAGCTGGCCGCCGCCGAGGTCAGTGAGCAGCAGCTCGCCCGGTCCAACGAGCCCGGGTTCCAGCAGGCACTCACCGACAAGCGGGCCGCGGCGGCGCACGCGGACACCGCGCCCGGGCAGTTCCGCGCGCAGGAGCAGCAGGTTCTCCAGCAGGGCAAGGCCGAAGCCGCGACGGAGACGAAGGCCGGCGTCGAGGGGATGCAGGGCGCCAAGGGTGCGGCGCTCGCGAAACTGGTCGCCGACAAGGGCCAGGCGAAGTCCAAGGACGAGGCGAAACGCGCCGAAGTCACGACGAACATCCAGGGCATCTTCGCGGCCACCGAAGCCGAGGTGAAGAAGATCCTCGAGGGCATCGACCCGAAGGTCGAAGCCGCGTTCGAACAGGGTGAGGCGGCCGCGAAGGCGGCCTTCGAGTCGTTCGTGTCGGCGAAAATGGCGGCGTACAAGGAAGATCGTTACAGCGGCTGGCTGGGCGGGCTGCGCTGGGCGAAGGACAAGCTGCTCGGGATGCCCGCGAAGGTCAACGAATTCCACGAGGCCGGCCGGGAGCTGTACCTCAAGCAGATGGACGGCGTGATCTCGCGGGTCGCGGACATCGTCGGCACCGACCTGACCGCGGCTAAGCAGCGCATCGCGAAGGGCAAAGCCGACATCGCGGCCTACGTCAAGACGTTGTCCCCCGACCTGCGGAAGATCGGCGCCGAAGCGTCGAAGGAGATCGGCGACAAGTTCTCGCAGCTCGAAAGCGACGTCAACGACAAGCAGGGAGCGGTCGTCGACACCCTCGCCACGAAGTACGTCGAAGCGCGCAAGGGCCTCGACGAACGGATCGAGGCGCTGCAGGCGGAGAACAAGGGCCTGGTCGACGCGGCGATCGGCGCGATCAAGGGCGTCATCACCACGATCCGCGAACTCGCGGCGATGCTCACCGGCGTGCTCGCCCGGGCGGGGAACGTGGTCGGCGACATCATCAAGAACCCGGTTTCGTTCCTGGGCAACCTGATCGCCGGGGTGAAGGGCGGCATCCTCAAGTTCAAGGACAACATCCTCGACCACCTGCGCAAGGGCCTGATGGGCTGGCTGTTCGGCGCGCTGGCCGAGGGCGGCGTCGAGCTGCCCGACAAGTTCGACGCGCGCGGCATCATCAAGCTGCTGGCCTCGATCTTCGGCCTGACCTGGGCCAACATCCGCAACCGCCTGGTCAGGCAGATCGGCGAGAGGGCGATGGCCGCCGCGGAGAAGGGCGTGGAGATCTTCCAGGTCATGCTCACCCAGGGCGTCGCCGGCCTGTGGCAGATGCTGATCGAGAAGCTGGGCGACATCAAGGAGATGATCCTCGACCAGGTGAAGGACTTCGTCATCACGAAGATCATCACCGCGGGCATCACCTGGCTGATCGGCCTGCTCAACCCGGCCGCGGCGTTCATCAAGGCCTGCAAGCTGATCTACGACGTGATCATGTTCTTCGTCACCAACGGCAGCCGCATCCTCAAGTTCGTCAACACCGTGATCGACTCGGTGGCCGACATCGTCCGCGGCAACGTCAGCGGCGTGGTCGACAAGATCAACGACGTGCTCGGCCAGATGCTCCCGATCATCATCGGCTTCCTGGCGAGCGCCATCGGCCTCGGCGGCATCGGCGCCAAGATCCGTTCGATCATCGAGACCCTGCAGAAGCCGGTGAACAAGGCCCTGGACTTCGTGATCAAGACGGGCCTGAAGCTGGCAGGCCCGATCATCCGCGGCATCAAGGGCATCAGCGGCAAGGTGAAAGCAAAAGTGGCGGCCGGGAAAGCCTGGGTCAAGGGCAAGGTCGAAGCAGGAAGGGCCGCGGTCGGCAGGTTGTTCAAGCAGGACCTCTCGATGAAGGGCGCCGGACACACGCTGACCGTGAAACCAGGTCCACCTCGGGTGCTCGAAATGGCGTCCGCGTCTCCCGGGCCCCTGTCCGCGAAAGTCGCCCGGGTACTGAGTGACGTCGAAAAGCGCAAGGCCGCCGTCATCACCGGCCGCCAGAAGGCGGACGAAATCGTCACCAAGGGCAAGAAGGCCGGTAAACGCGAACGTGCCCTGCTCGACGAGTTGAACCGCTACCTCAAGGACTCCGACGAACTGGTCGGCGACGTCCGCCAAATCGACTCTCTGCGCGCGCAGGTCGAAGCGCTCGGGCCGGACGCGCCGGAGGCGGAGGTCACCAGACTCGTCACCCGGCTCGGGAAACGCCTCGAGATCTTCGGCATGCGGTACAACCTGACAGATCTCGGGCCGCTGACCCCGCCGGTCGACAAGACCCTGGGAGATGCGGGCAGTTACAAGGAATTCTCGTGGGGACGCAAGAAGGACTTCGGCACGCTGGAGGCGGAGCACATCACTCCCGGCTCGATCCTCCAGCTCCTCGTCGGGGGCTGGGATCCGAGCACGCCCGTCTACACCCGGTCGGGATCGGGATCGACCTACGAGCAGGACACGACGCTGCTGGTGACCAAACGCATCGCCGACATCAAGACCGATATCGGATCTCTGCGGTCCCCGTCGGACCAGACCGAGATCAGAGCCGTCAAAGCCACCCTCGAACTCGCTGCGAAGATCTGGCAGAAAGTCGACGCCAAGCAGCCACTCACCAAGCACGAACGGGAAACTCTTGAGGGTCTCGGTCAGCTGTTCAACCGGGTGCTGGCACGCCGGATCGACGTCACCATCGCGGCTCGCGACCAGTACATCCAGGAACTCCGCCAAGGCAAGCGCGGCGGAATGCCCAACAGCCAGTCACTTGCCGCCGTGATCAAGGAAATCCAGACGCGGCTCTCGGACGGCCGGATCCATCAGGCGGCCCTCGATCAGGTCGGTCGAGCCTGGCCTCTCGGCCGGAACATCCTGGTGCAGGTACCCGACGGCTCGGATTGATCCGCCGCGACCAGCCCGAACGACCGGGATGGTCGCGGGGGCGTCCGCGACGCGAACCACGCGCCTGGCGCCCCCGCGCACCGCTCTGCCGGAAGCTCCTCAGCTGGACCGGCTGGCCCACCACTGCCGGCCGGCTTCGGGCAGCGTCGAGATCGGGTCGTAGTACGGGTAGCGCCGCTGCAAGGCCTCCGGGTCGGAGTGCTCGATGCCCGTCCGGTAGTTCTTCGTCCAGTACGAAATCCCCAGCTCCCGGTCGTACTCCGCCAGCTGGTGCACCCACCGCTTCCCGACATACGGCACGTCGCACACGATCCGCGGCGTCGCATACCCCGGCAGGTACCCCATGATCGCGTGCTGCAGCTCCTGGGCCTCCCACACCGAAACCCGCCAGTGCTCGGCGTTCGGGATCATGTCGCACATGTAGAAGTAGTACGGGAGGATGTTCGCCTCGCCCTGGAGGGCGAAGCACAGGTCCAGCAGCTGCGCCGGCGTCGCGTTGACCCCGCGCATCAGGACCCCCTGGTTGCGGACGTCGCGGACCCCCACGTTCAGTGCCGTCTGGGCCGCCTCCGCCACCAGGGGTGTCACCGACTGGGCGTGGTTCACGTGCGTGTGGATCGCCAGGTTGACGCCGCGGCGCTGGGCGGTCACGGCGACGCGCTCGAGGCCTTCGACAACCTTCGGCTGGAGCCAGTGCTGCGGCAGCGCCGCCAGTGCCTTCGTCGCCAGCCGGATGTCGCGGACCGTGTCGATGTCCATCAGGCGCATCAGGAACGACTCCAGCTGCGGCCACGGCACGTTGGCCACGTCGCCGCCCGACACGACCACGTCGCGCACGCCCGGGGTCTTCTTCAGGTACGCGATCATCGCGTCCTGGCGGTCGACCGGCTTGAGCGTCAGCTTGTGCTTCTCGACCGTCTCCGTCGAATTGCCGACGAGGTCCATGCGGGTGCAGTGGCCGCAGTACTGGGGGCAGGTCGAGATCATCTCGGCCAGCACCTTCGTCGGGTAGCGGTGGGTCAGGCCCTCCACCACCCACATCTCGGCCTCGTGCAGGGAGTCGCGCTCGGAGTGCGGGTGGCTCGGCCACGTGGCGTCGCGATCACTGCGGACCGGGAGCATGTAGCGGCGGATCGGGTCGGCGTAGAAGGCCTCGGTCACCTTGGCCGGGTCGGTGCCCGCCGTCGGCGCCATCGTGTTGAGCATCTGCGGCGGCAGCAGCATCGACATCGTCGCGAGCTCGCGCTGGTCGGCCAGCAGGTCGTCGTAGAAGCGCTCCTCGAGGAGGTCGCCCATCAGGGCGCGCAGCTGCTTGACGTTGCGGACGCAGTGCACCCGCTGCCACTGCGCGTCACGCCACTCGGCCTCGGTCACGTCGTGCCAGCCCGGGAAGCGGCGCCAGTCGGGTTCGACCAGCTCGGCGCGCGCGTACTCGTAGGGCTGGTCGAAGGCGGCGGCAGGCGTCACAGGTTCCTGGGTCGCAGTCACTTGTACTCCTAGTCGTCGGGATCGCGTTAAAATATCCTGTCATAACGTTCTCACGGAGTAAATCTTCCTGCCTGCTGGCCTGCCTTCCCCCAGGTGGAGGAAGCCCGGAGACGCGGGGCAAACTCAAGGGTGTGACGGACGAACACACGACGCTCCTGCTCGGCGGGCGCGTCTACACCCCCGCCGGCCCGGACGCCACGGCGATGGCGGTCACCGGCGGCACCGTGGTCTGGGTCGGCCAGGACGCCCCGGCCCGCGCCCTGCACCCCGGCGCCGAAGTGGTCGACCTCGACGGCGCGTTCGTGGCGCCCGCGTTCGTCGACGCGCACGTCCACGCCACCGCCACCGGCCTGCACCTGACCGGCCTCGACCTCACCGGTGTCCGCGACCGCGCCGGGCTCCTCGCCCGCGTGCGCGACGCCGTCGTCCCCGGCCAGGCCCTGCTCGCCCACGGCTGGGACGAGAGCACCTGGACCGACCCGCGCCTGCCCAGCCGCACCGAGCTCGACGACGCCGCCGGCGGCGCCCCCGTCTACCTCAGCCGCGTCGACGTCCACTCCGCGCTGGTCTCCACCGCCCTGGTCGAGCTGGCCCCGGCCGCCCGCGACGCCGACGGCTGGTCGCCCGACGGCCCGCTGACCCGCGCCGCGCACCACGCCGTCCGCGCCGCCGTGCGCGCGGCGATCACCCCGGACCAGCGCGACCGCGCCCAGCGCGCGTTCCTTGCCGAGGCCGCCCGCCAGGGGATCGTGAGCGTGCACGAATGCGCCGGGCCCGACATCTCCGGCCGCGACGACCTCGCCGCCCTGCTCGCCCTCGCCGGCGCGGACACCCCCGAGGTCGTCGGCTACTGGGGGAACTCGGCGCGGTCGGCACCGCCCGCGCACTCGGTGCCCGCGGCCTCGCCGGCGACCTGTTCGTCGACGGCGCCCTCGGCTCCCACACCGCGGCGCTGAGCGACGCCTATGCCGACCACCCCGGTTCCGGCACGCTCTACCTCGACGCCCACCGCATCGGCGACCACCTGGCCGCCTGCACCGAAGCCGGGCTGCAAGCCGGCTTCCACGTCATCGGCGACGCCGCGGTCGCGGAGGTTGTCGAGGGGTTCCGCCTGGCCGAGAAGGAGGTCGGGCCGCGCGCGCTGGCCGCCCGCCACCACCGCCTGGAGCACGTGGAGATGGTCACCGCCGAGCAGGCGAAGCTCCTGGCGGGCTGGGGTGCCGTCGCTTCGGTGCAGCCGGTGTTCGACGCGCTCTGGGGCGGCCCGGAAGGCATGTACACCGACCGGCTCGGCGCGGACCGCGCGGCCGGGCTGAACCCGTTCTCGGCGCTGGCCGCCGAAGGCGTCCTGCTCGCCTTCGGTTCCGACGCGCCGGTGACCCCGCTCGACCCGTGGGCGAGCGTCCGCGCCGCCGCCTACCACCGCACGCCGGGCGCGGGCCTGTCCCCGCGGGCGGCGTTCACCGCCCACACCCGGGCCGGGCACCGCGCCGCGGGCGTCAACGACGGCGTCACCGGCAGCCTGGTCCCGGGGGCACCGGCGCACTACGCGATCTGGGACGCCACCGACCTCGTCGTGGCGACCCCGGACAGCCGCGTGCAGCGCTGGTCCACCGACCCGCGCGCCGGCGTGCCGCCCCTGCCGCGGCTCGAACCGGACGCCGCCCTGCCCCGGTGCCTGCGGACGGTCCGCGCGGGCGAAGTCCTCCACGACACCATCACCTAGAGTCGGCACCGTGGCAGTCACCGTGGCGGACCCCGAACCGGGCGCCCCGCAGCACCCCGCCCGCACGCGGCGGTTCCCCCGCGCCTGGCTGCTGCGGGTGGCCGCGGCGCTGGCGTCCGGCTTCGCCTACTACCTGAGCTTCGCGCCCCGCCCGCTGTGGTGGCTGGCGCCGCTGGCGTTCGCCGGGTTCGCCCTCGTGCTGCGCGGACGCCGCTTCCGGGGCGGGTTCGGGTACGGCTTCGCGTTCGGGTTCGTGTTCTTCCTGCCGCTGCTGACGTGGCTGCTGGACTTCCTGGGCCCCGACTTCGGCCCGTGGCCGTGGCTCGGCCTGTCGTTCGCGCTGGCGCTCTACCACGGCCTGGCGGGCGGTTTCATCACGCTGGTGTCCAGGCTGCCCGGCGGGCCGCTGTGGGCCGCGCTGGTGTTCATCGGGCTGGAGACGCCGCGCGCGTGGTTCCCGTTCGGCGGCTTCCCCTGGGGCCGGGTCGCCTTCAGCCAGCCCGAAGGCGCGTTCCTGCCGCTCGCCTCGATCGGCGGCGCGCCGCTGGTCGGCCTCGCCGTCGTCCTCACCGGCTTCTGCCTGGCCGCGCTCGCCGGACGGCTCTGGGACACCCGCAAGCTCACCCGGCCGGCCGGCGTCGCCGCCGTGGCCACGGTGCTGCCGGTCGTCGCCGGGCTGGCGCTGTGGCCGGCGATCGGCACGGGCGCGCAGGACGGCGAGCTCACCGTCGCGACCGTGCAGGGCAACGCCCCGGACATCGGGCTCGCCCTGCAGGGGGAGCGTGACCTGCTGCGCCGCAACACCATCGCCGAGAGCCAACGGCTGCTGGCCGCCGTCCAGGCCGGGAAGGTGCCGAAGCCGGACCTGGTGCTGTGGCCGGAGAGCGCCACCACCCTCGACGGCCCCGACCCCCAGGTCGACCAGCTCGTCGCGAACTTCGGCGTGCCCGCGCTGATCGGGGCGCTCTACGTGCTGCCCGACGGGCACATCCAGAACTCCGTCGTCGCCTGGGACCCGCACACCGGGCCCGGCGAGCGCTACGCGAAGCAGCAGCTGGTGCCGTTCGGCGAGTACGTGCCGGCCCGCAAGGTCGCCGAGCTCGTCACGCCGTTCCTCGACCAGGAGACCGTCGACATGCTCCCCGGCGACGGCACGAACCAGGTGCTGGCCGTCGCGGGCACCAAGGTCGGCGTGTCCGTCTGCTACGAGGCGGCGTTCGACTACCCGGCCCGCGACGCCGTCCGGCAGGGCGCCGAGGTGCTCGTGGTGCCGACCAACAACGCCTGGTACGGCCGCAGCGAAATGAGCGTCCAGCAGCTGGCGATGTCGCGGCTGCGGGCGGTCGAGCACGGCCGCGCCGTCGTGGTGTCCGCCGTCTCGGGAGTGAGCGCGGTCGTCGCCCCCGACGGGACGGTTACCAGCTCAACGGGTCTTTTCACCGCGGATTCCCTGGTCGGGCGCGTCCCGTTGCGGACGCAGACTACGCTGTCGGATCGACTCGGTGCGTGGACGGAGTACGGGCTGCTGGCACTGGCGATCGCCGGGGTGGCCGGCGGGCTCGTACTCCGTTTTCGCACCCGGCGCGCGAGCGCCGGCACAGCAGCAGGGGAAGCGGCGGACTGACCGCCGCGGATATCGGAGGAAGACGGATGTCGCAGGCGCCGCGGGGGGCCCGGGAAATCGAGCCGGTGCTGGTGGTGATCCCGACCTACAACGAGCGGGAGAACCTCGGCCCGATCCTGGATCGCCTGCACAAGGCACTTCCGGACGTGCACGTGCTGGTGGTGGACGACGGCAGCCCGGACGGCACCGGTGAGCTCGCCGACGAGCGCGCCGCCGCGAACGACCACGTCCACGTGCTGCACCGCACGGAGAAGGCCGGGCTGGGCGCCGCCTACATCGCCGGGTTCCGCTGGGGCCTGGCCCGCGAGTACAACACGATCGTCGAGATGGACGCCGACGGCTCGCACGCGCCCGAGGACCTGCCCCGGCTGCTGGACGCGGTCGGCGACGCCGACCTGTCGATCGGCTCGCGGTACGTCCCGGGCGGCAGCGTGGTGAACTGGCCGCTCAACCGCCAGGTCCTCTCGCGGGGGGCGAACCTCTACTCGCAGGTCGCGCTGGGCATGCGCGTGCGCGACATCACCGCCGGGTTCCGCGCCTACCGGCGCCCGGTGCTGGAGAAGCTGGCCCTGGACGAGGTCAACTCGCACGGCTACTGCTTCCAGATCGACCTGACGCTGCGCACCGCGGACGCGGGCTTCGAGATCGTCGAGGTGCCGATCACCTTCACCGAGCGCGAGATCGGCGAGTCCAAGATGAGCGGCTCGATCATCCGTGAGGCGTTCCTGCGGGTGGCCAAGTGGGGCGTCGAGCGGCGCTGGCAGCAGCTGCGCCGGCTGGTCAAGCGCGGCTGACCCGCGCGGTCACGATCCACGTCCGGGCCCCGAGGAGCACCCCTTCGGGGGTCTCGTGCGCGGCGAAGGCCTCCCGCAGGCGGGCCACCGATCCCTCGTCGCCGTGGGCGAGCAGCTCCTTGACGTCCAGCAGGCCCAGGGCGAACTCGCACGCCGTCGCGGCGTCCGGGCCGTAGCAGACGGGCTCGCGCAGCTCGGTGAACCCGACGCCGGTGAAGCCGGCGTCTTCGAGCAGCGTGCGCGTGCGGGCGGGGTCGCCGAGGGAGAAGTGCGGCCCGGGCGGCGGTGGTGGCGTACCCGGCGCCACGGCGTCGTGCAGCAGCGAGTACCACTCGTTGCGGTCGCGCTCCTGCCACACGAGCAGCACCATCCGGCCCCCGGAACGCAGCGCGCGGGCGAGGTTGGCGAACGCCGCGGGCGGGTCGGCGAAGAACATCGTCCCGAACCGGCTGAGCACGACGTCGAACGCGGCCGCGGGGAACGGGTGCGTCTGCGCGTCGGCGACCTCGAACGCCGCCCCGCCCAGCTCGCGGGCCTTGGCGATCGCCTGGTCCGAGACGTCGACGCCGAGGGCGGTCCCGCCCGCCCGCGCGGCTTCCCGCGTCGACTCGCCGGTGCCGCAGCCGACGTCGAGGACGTCTTCGCCGGGCCGCACGGCGGCGACGTCGCGGAACCGCTCGTGGTGCCTGCGCACCTCCTCGTCGAAGACGGCGGCGAAGCGGACGCGGTGCTCGCTCATGCGGTTTTCTCCCGTTCTCGGCCATCATGGGGCCGGTGACGACCATCGTGGCCTTCCACGCCCACGCCGACGACCCCGTTCTGCTCAGCGGCGGCACCCTCGCCCGCGCCGCGGCCGACGGCCACCGGGTGGTGGTCGTCGTCGCCACCGACGGCATGGAGGCGGACTGCCCGACGCCGCGGTGGGCCGAGCTGCGCGCGAGCGCGGCCATCCTCGGCGTGCACCGCGTCGTGCACCTGGGTTACGCCGAGAGCGGGCACGGGCCCATCCTCTACCCCGATCCGCCGGGGCGGCAGCGGTTCGTCCGCGCGGACACCGAGGAGGCCGCCCACCGGCTCGCCGCGATCCTGGGGGAGGAGCGGGCCGATCTGCTGCTCGGCTACGACCCCAACGGCGGCTACGGCCACCCCGACCACGTCAAGGTCCACGAGGTCGGCCGCCGGGCGGCTCGGCTGACCGGGACGCGGCTGCTGGAGGCCACGATGCCGCGGGACGTCGTCGTGCGGCTGGTCCGGCTGGTGCGCGCGCTGCGGATCCCGTTCCGGTACGACACCGGCGCCCTCGGCCGCGCCTACAGCCCTGCCTCGGCCATCACCCACCGGTTCGACGTGCGGCGCTTCGCCGCGCGGAAGCAGGCGGCGCTGGCCGCGCACGTGTCCGACGTGCGGGGCAGCGGGCGGCTCTCGGCGGTGCTGCGGGTGCTCGTGTGGCTGCCGGTGCCGGTGTTCGCGCTGGTGGCGGGGCGCGAGTGGTACGTCGAAGTCACCCGCGCAGGATCTCCACGCCGAGATTGGCAAGTTTCTGCACGTTCTGGTCGGTCTCGTCGGCGTCGGTGATGATGCCGGCGACGGCGGCGAAGGGCAGCACGGTGAACCGTGAGGCCGCACCGAGCTTCTCCGCACTGGCCAGCACGTAGGTGTCGGCCGCGCGCCGGGCCAGCGTGCGCTTCATCGCGGCTTCGTCGGCGTCGCCGGTGGTGAGCCCGGCTTCGGGGTGGACGCCGGTGACGCCGAGGAGGAAGACGTCGGCGCTGATGCCCTGGGCGGCTTCGGCGGCGGCCGCGCCGCAGGTGACGGCGGAGTGCCGGAAGAGCCGTCCGCCCAGCAGGTACACCTCGACGGCGGGGTGGTCGAGCAGGGCGACGGCCACGGTCGGGCTGTGGGTCACCACGGTCGCTTCGAGGTCGCCGGGCAGGGTCTTGGCGACGGCCAGCGTGGTGGTCCCGCCGTCGAGGATGACGGTCGAACCCGGCCGGACCAGTCCGGCGGCGATCGCGGCGACGCGGTCCTTCCCGTCCACGGCGATCGCCGTCCGGCTCGCGTAGTCGGCGACGGCGGGGGAGACGGGCAGCGCTCCGCCGTAGACGCGCTGGCAGAGCCCGGCCGCGGCCAGGTCCCGCAGGTCACGGCGGATGCTGTCTTCCGAGACGCCCAGCTCGGCCGCGACGTCCTTCGCCAGCACCTTGCCGTCGGCCCCCAGCCGGGCGAGCAGCAGTTCACGGCGTTCGCCGACCAGCATGCACGATCCTCCTTGTTTCTTCCGACTCGTGCACATTATGGTCGCGGCATGACCTCTTCGACAAGCGTCCCCGGCCTGGACCGCAACCCGCGGGTCCGCGTCACCCGGGTCGAACTGCTGGCTTCGGCCTGGCACGTCCTGCGCCGCACGACGTTCGACTACCAGCACGGCGACGGCCGCTGGACGACCGAACAGCGCGAGACCTACGACCGCGGCAACGGCGCCACCGTGCTGCTCTACAACGTCGAAGACGCCTCGGTGCTGCTCACCCGCCAGTTCCGCTACCCGGTCTACGTCAACGACCACCCGGACGGCATGTTCCTGGAGACCGCGGCCGGCCTGCTCGACGAGGACGACGCGGAGACCGCCATCCGCCGCGAAGCCGAAGAGGAGACCGGCGTCCGCATCGGCGAGCTGCAGCACGTGTTCGACGTGTACACGAGCCCGGGCTCGGTGACCGAACGCCTGCACTGCTACGCGGCGCCCTACAACCCGGCAGAGCGCGGCGAAGGCGGCGGGCTCGCGGAGGAGGGCGAAGACATCGAGGTGGTCGAGCTGCCGTTCAGTGACGCCCTGAAGATGATCGACACGGGCGAGATCGCCGACGCCAAGACGATCATGCTCCTGCAGTGGGCGGCGCTGAACGGCCCGTTCTGCGCCACGGCGAGGTAGGCCCGGGCACGCGAAAGGCCCCCGCGGGGGAGGTCGCGGGGGCCTTTCGGTTGTGGTGGGAGCTTGGCTACAAGGCCGAGGTCCGGAGGGTCACGCGGACCGGGAGGTCCGGCGGCCCTTCAGCTCGGCGAGACGTTCGTTCAGCAGGTCCTCGAGCTCGGGGATCGTGCGCCGTTCGAGGAGCATGTCCCAGTGCGTGCGCGGCGGCTTGACCTTCTTCTGCTCGGGCTGCCCGCCATCGACGATCTCCGATTCGCTGCCGTGCAGGCGGCATTCCCAGACCGTGGGGATCTCGGCGTCGTCGGAGAACGGCACCTCGAACTCGTGGTTCTTCGGGCAGGCGTAGCGCACGGTGCGGCGTGGGGCGAGGTCGTGGTTGCGGTCGGTCTCGTAGCTGACCGCTCCCAGCCGGCTTCCACGAAGAACACGGTCGGCCATGATGGGGGTCCTTTCAGTCAGCTCCGGGGTGGAGCCAGGGTGTTGCTCACCCTATGCAACGACTCGAGGGTCCCGGGGATTCCCGGGACGCCATGTCGTTGCTCACGATGAGCTGCGTCACCCGCCGGCATCAGCTTCTCCTAGTAGGAGGCGTTTCGCGCTCCGGCGTGACGTCAATACGGCCTTCTTAGTGCTGATATCCCCCAGATGGGCTACTGGCGGTCTGCTCAGGTCAACCGTAACTGACCGTGATGAGCGGTAACCGGTCCCAGGTCACCCGCCCGAAAGTGGCGGCGACACAATACCTGATAACGCACAGTAGCGGATTCGGCCTCAAAACGTGCTGAAGCTGAAGTTTCAACTACGGATTGTTCGGTATCTGCGACGACGACAGTATCGCCCTCACGGACAACCTCGCCGTCGAGCACCCGCGCGTTGAAGCGCCCGGGCAGCCCGCACCAGCACAACACCTCGACCTGGACCGGCTGGAGCTCGTCCGCCAGTTCGAACAGACGAGCGGCCCCCGGGAACAACCGGCTCCGGAAGTCCGTCGCGATGCCGAAGCAGTACACGTCGATCTCGACCTCGTCGGCCAGCTCCGCCAGCTGGTCGACCTGCCCGGGGGAGAGGAACTGCGCCTCGTCCACCACCACGTAGTCCACGTGCTGCCCGCGCGCCCACTCCTGCCGCACCAGGTCCCGCACGTCGGTGTCCTCGCCGACCTCCACCGCCTGCCGGCTCAGCCCGATCCGGCTGGAGATCTGCGGCGCGCCCGACCGGTCGTGGCGCACCAGCACCAGACCCCGCCGGCCCTGCCGCGCGTGGTTGTGGTCGATCTGCAGCGCCAAGGTCGACTTCCCGCAGTCCATCGGCCCGTAACAGAACTTCAGCCTGCCCACCGGCGGCGTCCCGCGGCGCGAACCGGCCGCGGGAACCGACGACAGGGCATCGGTGGGATCGGAGCCGGCGGCGCGGTCGTTCAACAAGGTCACGACGCCCGACCCTATCGGTGACTACAGGACCTCCGGCGGACGGTTGCCCGCCGCCTCGATCGCGCGCCGCACCGGCACCAGCCACACCAGCACCAGCCCCGCCGCGAAGAAGACCACCAGCGCGATGATGGCCAGCCGGAACGACCCCGTCGCCTGCCCGACCCCGGCGAACACCAGCGGCCCCAGCCACGACGTCCCGCGCTCACCCACGACGTAGAGCGAGTAGTACTGCGCGTCCTTGCCCGCCGGGATCATCTGGCTGAACAGCGACCGCGACAGCGCGTTCGTCCCACCCAGCACCAGCCCGATCCCCACCGCCACCGCCAGGAACTGCCCCAGCTGCTTCGGCTGCACGAAGTACGCCCCGGCCAGCACCACGACCCACAGCACCAGGCTGCCCAGGATCGTCCGCTTCGCCCCGACCCGCCGCGCCACCAGCCCGTGCAACGTCCCGCCCAGGTAGGCGACGAACTGGATCACCAGGATCGTCACGATCAGGACCTCGTTGCCGAACCCCAGCTCGTCCTTGCCGTACTGGGCCGACACCGTCACCACCGTGTTGATCCCGTCGGTGAAGACCAGGTAGCTGCCCAGGAACGCCAGCGTCAACGGGTACGCCTTCGCCGCCACGATCGTCTGCCGCAGCTCCGCGAAGCCCGCGCGCACCACCGACGTCCCCCGCGCCACGTCCACCGGCGTGTGACGGCGGGGGAGCGCCCGCACCGCCGGGAAGGTGAACAGCGCCCACCACAGCCCCGAGGTCAGGAAACAGATCTGCACCGCCATGCCCTGGCTCACCCCGAAGGCGTCGTGCCCGAGGTAGAACCCCAGCTGCAACGCCAGCGCGAGCCCGCCACCCAGGTACCCGAACGCCCAGCCCTTCGCCGAGATGTCGTCCCGCTCGTCCGGCCCGCCGATGTCGACCAGGAACGAGTAGTAGACGACCAGCGAACCGCCGTAGCCGATGTTGGCCACGACGAACAGCACCACCCCCAGCTGCCAGTCCGAACCGGCCAGGAAGAACATCGCCGCCGCGGCCGCCGCACCCAGGAACGCGAACCCGCCCAGGATCCGCCGCTTGTTGTGGCTCCGGTCGGCCACCGCACCGGCGATCGGCAGCACCAGCACCTGCACCACCGTCGCCACCGACAGCAGGTAGCCCCACACCGACCCCGCCGGGAAGTGCAGCCCGAACAACGTCACGTCGCAGTGGTGCAGGGTGTCCGCCTTGCCGGCCGCGTCGAGGCAGGCGCGGTCCCCGTTAAGGGTGATGTTCGTCTTCGCGTCCTCGGCCGCGATCGAGCTCATGGAAAGCGCGCCGAACACCGTCGTCGTGGACGAATAGAACGGCGAATTCGCCCAGTCGTAGAAATACCAGCCCCAGCGCTCGCGCTTGGTCGAGCGCGTCCCGGCCAGCGTCATCCACGGCTCCTTCGCCTCAAGAACTTCCAGGTCAGCGCGGAGACTACTGGGAGGTAGCGGAACGGGCCGCGGGGCCGCCGAAACCGTGTCCGGTTTGTCGCTTCGTGATCATCCGCCACTTCCGTGGCAATCCCGGTCCGCCCTTCACGGCGTGTCGCTGACCTCTGTGAACAGTGGTTCATGTGAGACTGGAGCGCGCAGTGCGTCTCTTGTGGCCATTGGGGCACCCACTTACTGTGCTCGCATGATCCAGAACCGTCGACGCACCGTGACGAGAGCCCTGCTCCTCGCCTTCGCCGCCATGGGTCTGCAGCTCACCGCCCCCGCCGTCGCCACCGCGGACCCCGCGCCGACAGCCTGGGCCAAGCTCCGCATGTGCGAATCGAGCGGCCGCTACGCCACCAACACCGGCAACGGCTACTACGGCGCCTACCAGTTCGACCTGCCCACCTGGCGCAGCGTCGGCGGCCAGGGCCGCCCCGACCAGGCCACCCCCGGCGAACAGGACTACCGCGCCCTCTACCTCTACCGCATGCGCGGCTGGCAACCCTGGCAGTGCGCCGGCATGCTCAAACTCACCGCCGACGCCGACGCCCGCAGCAAACGCGTCCCCACCTACGCCGAAGCCGCCTACATGGGCGGGGGAGGCCAGCCCACCCCGACGCCGGACCCCGGCGGCAAACCCCCCTGGCCCGGCGTCGTCTACTCCTACGGCGACTGCGCCACCCCGCTCAAGGCGTTCCAGCTCCGCATGAACGCCTTCGGCTACGGCTTCAGCGGCACCGGCTGCTACTACGAGAAAACCCGCACCGCCGTCCTCGACCTCCAACGCGCCAACGGCATCAAGGACAGCGGCCTCCTCGGCCCCAAGACCTGGGACGCCGCCTGGAACGGCAAAGCACCCCGCTGACTCACGGCTCCTGCGACCGCTGCCAGACCCCCCGCTCGATCAGCACTTCACGCAGCAGGTCCGGCCGGTCCGTCACGATCCCGTGCACCCCCAGGTCCAGCAGCATCCGCATCTCCGCCGGATCGTCGATCGTCCACGTGTGCACCTCGATCCCGGACCGCCCCGCGATCGACACGAACGCCTTGTCCACCACCCGCAACGCCCCCTGCCGCACCGGCACCTGCGCCATCGCACCCAGCACCAGCCGCCCCAGCGGCAGCAACGGCAGCTTCCCCCGCGCCCACAACGCGAACGCCGACCGCGGCCCCATCGCCGTCACCAGCTTCGGCCCCGCCAGCTTCCGCAACCGCACCAGCCGCGCGTCCGAAAACGCCGCCGCCGCAACCCGGTCGTGCGCCCCCGTCCGCTCCAGCACCCGCACGAACGGCTCCACCGCCCGATCGGCCTTCACATCGACGTTGAACCGCGCACCCGGCAGCTCCTCCAGCACGTCCTCCAGCCGCGACAGTGGAGCCCGCCCCCGACCTTGACGTCCTTCAACTGCGCCCACGTCTGCGCGGCGATCGGCCCCGACCCGTCCGTCGTCCGGTCCAGGTTCGGGTCGTGGTGCACCACCACCACGCCGTCCGCCGTCGCGTGCACGTCCGTCTCGAGGTACCGGTACCCCTCCGCGCACGCCCGCTTGAACGCCGGCAGCGAATTCTCGAGACCGTCCAGCTCACCGAGGTGCCACCCGCGGTGGGCGAAGGCACGGGGGAGCGGATCGGCCAGATACGGAAACGACACCTGCATCCCCCAAGTGTGCCCTTCCGCCATGACCCCGGCATGAGCGGACGATGGCCAGCTAGGGTCTCCCGGGTGAGGGAAGCCGCCGAACTGACCCAGCTCGAACCCGCCCCCGCCCGCCGCGGCGCCCCGAAGCACTGCGGCTGGTGCGGCCGCCGCCTGCCCGAAGCCGGCAACGTCGGCCGACGCCGGCGGTACTGCGGCCAGTCCTGCCGCCAGCGCGCCTACGAACGCCGCACGGCGTTGCAGCGAAGCGGCTTGCCCGAGGACGCCGTGGTGCTCTCCGACACGGAGATCGCCGCCCTCCAGGACCGCCTGTTCCAGCTCAGGTGCGCGGCCGAAGACATCGTCACCGCGGCCGACGACGGCGCCGACCCCCGCGAACTCCGCGGCCTCGCCGAAGAAATCGCCCGCGCGGCCAAGGACCTCGAACAGCTCCGCTGACCACCCGCCCTACCCAGCCGGACGACACACGCACCCCACCGGACGACACACGCACCCCACCGGACGACACGCGTACCCCGCCGGACGACACGACCGCGCCCGCCCTCGATGCCGTGTCGTCCATCCAGGTACGCGTGTCGTCCGTGCAAGTACGCGTGTCGTCCGGTGGGGTTACCTCAGCCCAGGGTGTCCAACGCCCGGTACGTCCGGTTGCTCGCCGCTGCCGCGCGCTGCTCGCGACCCGTGGCCTCGATGTAGTTCTGGCTCGTCGCCAGGCTCGCGTGCCCCAGCAACGCCATGATCTCCGACGCCGTCGCCCCGTCCTCCGCCAGCCGCGTCGCGAACGTGTGCCGCAACGCGTGCAGGTTCGCCCCCGCCGGCACCCGGTCGTGCAACCCCGCACCCCGGTAACACGACTTCACCAGGTACTCCAGCGCACCCCGCCCGATCGGCTCACCCGCCCGATCCAGCAGCAACGGCGAACCAGGGGAGAAGCGCGCGTTCGGGAACCGCACCCGGCACGACTCGCGGTACCGCTCGATCAGCTCCGCCAGCACCGGCTGCACCGGGATCGACCGGTCCCGGCTGCCCTTCCCCTTGACGTGCAACCGCAGCTCCCCGGCGCGCCCCACCAGCGACCGCGACGTCAACGCCCGCATCTCCGCCGCCCGCAGACCAGCCACCAGCCCCAGCGCGATCACCAGCACGTCCCGCTCCGGCCACGGGTCCCGCGCCCGCCGCGAACCCGCGGCCGCCGCCGACAGCAGCTGCTCCGGGGTTTCCTCACCCCGCAACGGTTTCGGCGTCAACGCCGGCGTCCGCGGCCGCGCCACGGCACCCATCGGGTTGCCCGCCAGCAGCCCGTCCGCCACGCAGAACGTCAGGAACTGGTTCCACGTCGACCAGGCGCGCAGCACCGAGCTCTTCGCGTGCCCGTCCGCGAACGCGCCGAACGCCGACCGCAACGCCGGCCCGGTGAGATCGGCGACCTCCAGCTCCTCGGCCGGGCGGCCGAGCTCCGAAACCAGGAGAGTGGTGATCCCGGCGAGGTCCCGGCGGTAGGCGTCGGTGGTGTGCGGAGAGTCCTTGCGGGGCCGCCGGGCGGCGAAGAAGGCTTGCTGGGCCTCGGAAACCTTCATGTGGATCTTGTACCGCACGGCACCGACAATTCCGGTGGCCGGGTCCGGAACCGACGTTTCATGCATAATTGCCATTATGCATGAAACGTCGGTTCAGCCCGGACTCCGCTCCCGGGGGATGCCGACTCTCGCCGGGGCTCGTCCGAGCCCTCTGGAGACGTAATCGCGCGTCTTGCGGGGAATCGTTCATATGTTCGACGGCGTCAGCGAGGCTCTCGTAACGAGACCGGGCGAGCAAGTCCGCCGGATCAGTGCGGCAAACCGGCCCATTGACCGTCGAACGCTCCGACAGTTTCGTCACCGTGACGTTTTAAGGTCGGGTGGCAGGGCATCGGATTCACGACTCCAGGGGACGCTGTCCGGGTCCTCGTAGCCGTTTCTTGGCGAGACTCAAGGAGATCCAGCCGTCCCGCACTCGGCGAGACGGGCCACAGTCTCCTCAGGAGCCGTTCTGGCGAAGCAACCCTCCCGGGCGAACACCCGGTTCTTCCGCCCCTCTCGGCCCTCGGCGCAGCGTGCCATCAAGTGCCGATAATGTACATTATGTCAAGTAACGTCAGTGCCAGTCGCTGATCATCACGTCCCCGCGGGCTCGGGGCGCCTTCCCCGGTCTCGACGAGCTGCTTGAGGCTCATCAGGTAGGTCGCCCACTTGGTGCTGCAGTGGTGCATGAACTCGCCGGCCTCGTGCCAGCCTTCGTGCTTGAACAGGACGATCGTGTAGTCGCCGCGCTGTTCGAGGTCCCAGCGGATCGTCGAGCCGATCCACTCCGGCGGTCCGTCGACGACCTCCCAGCGGATGAGCTTGCCCGGGTCCAGTTCGGTGACCTTCATGTCGAACCCGCCCGGGATGAAGCGGAACGCGATCACGCCGCCGAGTTCGGTGTCCCCCACGGTTTTCTCGGTCCACCAGCCGGACAGGCCGTCGAGGGTGGTGAGGGCGTCGTAGACCTTCTCCGGTGTGGCCTTTTCGATGCCGATGCGGTGCAGGATGTCCATGGCTACTTGGTCCTTTCGATGGTTTCGGCGATGTGCTTGATGCGGCGGAGCCGGGCGTCCCAGGCGTTGCCGACGTCGGTGAGCTGGGCGACGGCGCGGGCGAGCTGGGCTTCGTCGACGTGGAAGTGCTTTTCGCGGCCGGCCGCGGTGCCGTGGACGAGGCCGACGCGGTCGAGGACGGCGAGGTGCTTGGCCACGGCTTGGCGGGTGACCGGGAGGTGGTCGCTGAGGCTGGTGGCGGTTGCGCTGCCCTGGGCGAGCAGGAGGTCGAGCATCCGGCGGCGGGTGGGGTCGCCGATGGCCGACCAGAGGTCGTCGTCGACGGCGGTGCTCACGTGGCGGCTCCGACCTTGGCGGCGTAGGTGCGGAGCCGGGGCAGGAACTGGTCCCAGCCGGTCTCGTGGTCGGTGTACTCGGCGGCGGTCTTGGCTTCGTCCCAGCCGCGCTCGCGGAAGCCGGTTTCGGTCATCCGCAGGCGGGTTCCGGTGGCGGCGGGTTCGAGTTCGAAGACGACGAGGTAGGAGTTGCCGCGTGCGGCGGTCTCCCCTTCGGCGTGGGTCCAGCGGAAGGAGAAGAGTTTCGGGGGGATCGCGTCGACGACGGTGAACTGGACCCAGTCGCCGCCGAAGGCGATGCGGCCCGCTCCCCCGGGTTCGACGGGGTACTCCGCCTCGTCGGGCCACCATTCGCGGAGGTGTTCGGGGCTGCTCACGACGTCGAAGACGACGTCGGGGGTGGCGTCGATGTGGATTTCCCGTTCGAGTGTGCCGAATTCCATGGTCTCACCTTCTGCAACGTTTGGTTGCGTGTCACGTTAGCGGTCCAGGTGGAGATGTGCAACCGTTAGTTGCATGAAGGTCCTTCTGGAACCACGCGACGTCGTGCCACTCGCCGTGTTTCCAGCCGACGCGGCGGTAGACGCCCGCGGGTTCGAAGCCCAGGGCGCGGTGGAGTCCGGCGCTCGCGTCGTTCGGCAGGGTCATCCCGGCGAAGGCGCGGCAGTAGCCGCGTTGGCGGAGCCGTTCGAACAAGGTCTCGTAGAGTGCGCGGCCGGCGCCGGTGCGGCGGCGGCCTGGTTCGAGGTAGATGCTCGTTTCGCACGACCATTGGTAGGCGGCGCGGGCAGCGAAGGGGCGGGCGTAGGCGAATCCGGCGACCTTGCCGTCGTCTTCGAGGACGTACCAGGCGTGGGCGCCGGTGATGCGGCGGGCCATTTCGGCGGGGTCGGGTGGTTCGGTTTCGAAGGAGATGGCGGTGTCGGTGACGTAGGGCGCGTAGAGGGCGGCGCAGGCTGCGGCGTCGTCGGGGGTGGCTGCTCGGATCATGGCTCATATGATAGCCAACTTGAGTCGTATAGTATCCAGTTCATGACCGATCCCCTGACTGCCCGCCTGGCCGCCACGGTGCACGCGGCCCGGACGTCCCGCGGTCTTTCGGCGGCGGTGCTCGCCGAGCGATCGGGGGTCTCGCGCGCGATGATCGGCAAGATCGAACGGGGTGACGTGCAGCCGACGGCGGCGTTGCTGGCGAGGCTGTCGGCCGCGCTGGGCATGACGTTGTCGGAGCTGATCGCGCGGGCCGAAGGTGACGAGCGGCGGCTGGCGCGCGCGGCCGAGCAGCCGGTGTGGGTGGATCCGGACACCGGGTACCGGCGCCGGGCGGTCTCCCCCGCCGGCGGCCGTCCGCTGGAGCTGGTGGAGGTCGAGTTGCCGCCGGGGGCGGAGGTGGCGCTGGCGGCGGGGACGTACGCGTTCCTGCACCAGCAGATCTGGGTGCTGGACGGGCACCTGCGGTTCCGCGAGGGCGCTCAGGTGCACGAGCTGGACGCCGGGGACTGCCTGCAGCTGGGTGCACCGGCGGACTGCGTGTTCGCGAACCCGGGGCGGCTCCCCTGCCGGTACCTGGTGGCGCTGGTGAAGCGGGGTACCTGACCAGGTGATCCGGGGTGCCGTCGCGGTGGGCCGGCAGTCTGACGTGGGACGTGCTGGCGTGGCGGCGATCGTGACGCGGTGGCCGCGGATCCGGCGGTACCGGCTCGTGGCGGACGAGGCCGAGCCGGCGTGGCTGGGCAGCTTGCTGGGGCGGCGGTCGGACTTCGCCGCGACGCGGGTCGTGAGTGTGGTGGGGATGAGCGCGGGTGGGTCGATCCTGGTGGCGGACGCAACACCGCGATCCCGGGGATCGCGGTCGGGGTGATCACGGGGAATTGAGCTGCAGGGCGGCGACGGAGGAGTCGAGCCAGGCGGCGAGGAAGCGGTCCGGGGCGAGGTCGCCGGGGGTGTGTCCGATGAGGACGTCGAGGATCGGGTAGTAGGTCAGGGACGCGACGAGCACGGCGGCGGTGGCTTCGGGGTCGGTCACCTGGGCTCTCCCCTGGTCCCGCAGCGTGGTGATCCACTCGGTGCCGCGGCGGTAGACGGTGGCGACGACGCCCTGCCACATCCGCTCGAACAGTGCGGGGAAGCCGGTGAATTCGCGGATCATCAGGCGGATGAGGTCGCGGTCGGCGGCCATGAACGCCCAGACGACGTCGGCGAGCACCTGCAGGGCTTCGCGGGGGTCGGCCGGGAGTGCGGTGTCTTCGGTTTCGGCGGTCCGGGCGGCGAGGCGTTCGAGGTTGTCGTGGACCGCCGCTTCGAGGAGGGCGGCTTTGGACGGGAAGTGCTTGTAGAGCGCGCCGCTGCCGGGGTTGAGGCCGCAGGCGGTCTGGATGTCGGCGACGGAGGTGGCGTCGTAGCCGCGGGTGGCGAAGAGGCGGACGGCCTCGTCGAGGATGCGGCGGCGGGTGACGCCGGGGGTTGTTCGAGCCATAGTGAGAAACTACTCTCTTTCTATGGTGGAAGTGACCGTGGAAGAGACCGTTTCGTGCACGCCGGACGCCTTTCTCGCGCTGGTCATGGATCCGCGGCGGTACGCGGAGGTCGATCGCAAGCTGGGGCCGATCGACTGGGTGCGCCGGGAGGGGGACGTCACGGAGTTCCGGTTCCGGTCGGCGCTGCCCGGGCTGGGGCCGGGGCCGAAGATCGTGTCGCGGATGACGTTGACGCCGGGCCGGCGGGTCGACGTGCGGCTGCCCGAACGGCCGGAGAACCGCCTGGCGCGCCGGGTTTCGACGTTCGAGGCGCACTTCGAGTGCGTGCCGGTGGTCGGCGGGATCCGGGTGACGCGGCGGATCGCGGTCGGGTTCCCCGCTCCCCTGCGCTGGCTGGTGGAGCCGATCCTGCGACGGAAGCTGCCGGCCGACGTCGAGGCTGAGGTGCGGGGCGCGAAGCGGCTGCTGGAGCGTTGACTGAAGTAATGAATCAGTGCTTCACTTCTTGACGTGCCCTACCGCCGCACCCCGAAGGTGCAGGAACGCCTGGACGCCCAGCGCGAGACGATCGTCGCCGCGGCGACGCGTCAGCTGGCCGAACACGGCTACAGCGGCTGCTCGGTCGCCGCGGTCGCCGAGCGCGCCGGCGTGGCCGTGGGCAGCGTCTACCGGCACTTCCCCACCAAGGCCGACCTGGTCGTGCACGTCTTCCGGCAGGTCGTGACCCGGGAGGTCGACGCGGTCCGGGCGGCGTCGGCGGAGCCGGGTGAGCCCGCCGAGCGGGTGCTGGCCGTGTTCGAGACGTTCGCCCAGCGCGCGCTGAAAGCGCCGCGGCAGGCGTACGCATTGCTCGCCGAGCCGGTCGACGCCCGGATCGACGCCGAACGGCTGGAGTTCCGGCGGGCGTTCACCGAGGTGGTCGCCGAGCACGTCGCGGCCGGGGTCCGGGACGGCTCGCTCCCGCCGCAGGACGGCCGGCTGACCGCCGCCGCGCTGGTGGGCGCCGCCGCCGAGGTCTTGATCGGCCCGTTGACCAGCGGAAACGCCGGTGACGTCGCCGAGCTTCGCACGTTCGTCGTCCGCGCTCTAGGAGGTTCCGATGCCCGCCACGCATGAGGTCACCAACCAGGTCCCGCCGCTGGCGGGCCACGACGTCGCGGACGACCCGGCGCTGCTGGCCGGGCTGGAGCGGGCGGGCGCGGGCTGGGTGTCCGACGAGCTGCACGAGCTGGGCCGGCTGGCCGGGAGCGAGCAGGCGCAGGAGTGGGGCCGGCTGGTCAACGAGAACGAGCCGGTGCTGCGCACGCACGACCGGTACGGCCACCGGATCGATGAGGTGGAGTTCCACCCGCACTGGCACGACCTGATGACCGTCGCGGTGTCGCACGGGCTGCACGGGACGCCGTGGCAGGACCCGCGCGAGGGCGTGCACGCGGCCCGTGCCGCGAAGTTCTACGTGTGGGGCCAGGTCGAGGCGGGGCACAGCTGCCCGATTTCGATGACGTACGCGGCGATCCCGGCGCTGCGGGCGAACCCGGAGCTGGCGGCGCGGTACGAGCCGCTGCTGGCGGCGACCGAGTACGACTTCGGGCTGCGGGAGCCGAGCACCAAGCGCGGCCTCATCGCGGGCATGTCGATGACCGAGAAGCAGGGCGGCTCCGACGTCCGGGCGAACACCACGACGGCCACCCCGAGCGCCGACGGCAGCTACACCCTCGTCGGGCACAAGTGGTTCACCTCGGCGCCGATGTCGGACATGTTCCTGACGCTGGCGCAGGCGCCCGGCGGGTTGTCGTGCTTCCTGCTCCCCCGCGTGCTGCCGGACGGCTCGCGCAACCCGATCCGGCTGCAGCGGCTGAAGGACAAGCTGGGCAACCGGTCGAACGCGTCGTCGGAGATCGAGTACGACCACGCGGTCGGCTGGCTGGTCGGCGAGGAGGGCCGCGGGGTCCGCACGATCATCGAGATGGTCAACAACACGCGTCTCGACTGCACGCTGGGCAGCGCGTCCGGGATGCGGCTCGGTGCCGTGCGGGCGATCCACCACGCGACCCACCGGCACGCGTTCGGCAAGGCGCTGGTCGACCAGCCGCTGATGGCCAACGTCCTGGCCGACCTGGTGATCGAGTCCGAAGCGGCGACGACCGTGGCGATGCGGCTGGCCGCGGCGGGCGACCGGCGTGACGACGCGCGGGAGCAGGCGTTCCGGCGGCTGGGCCTGGCGGTGTCGAAGTACTGGGTGTGCAAGCGCGCACCGATGCACGCGGCCGAGGCCCTGGAGTGCTTCGGCGGCAACGGCTACGTCGAGGAATCGGGCATGCCGCGGCTCTACCGCGAGGCGCCCCTGTCGTCGATCTGGGAAGGCTCGGGCAACGTCGCCGCGCTGGACGCGTTGCGGGCCATGGGCAAGCAGCCGGAGTCGGTCGCGGCGTTCTTCGCCGAGGTCGAGCAGGCCGCCGGCGGCGACGCGCGGCTGGACGACGCCGTCGACCGCGTCCGCAAGGAGCTGACCGACCTCGACGGCATCGAGTACCGGGCGCGGCGGCTGGTCGAGGCGATGGCGCTGGTGCTGCAGGGGTCCCTGCTGGTGCGCCACGGCCACCCGGCGGTCGCGGATGTGTTCTGCGCATCCCGCTTCGGCGGCGACTGGGGCATCGCGTTCGGCACCCTGCCGTCCGGAGTGGACACGGGGGCGATCATCGAGCGCGCCGCGGTGCGCTAGCTACCGGCCGAGGGCGTCGAGGGCTCCGGCGACCGCCGCGGCCCTGAGCTCCTCGACCGGGGCGTCGGGGAACTGCATGCAGACGTCCTGCAGGCCGCCCAGGGCGAGCACCGCTCGGGCGGCCTGCTCGAGCGTCGGCTCGGGGCCGCAGATCAGCTCCGTGAGACGCCGGCGCCAGCCCAGGACCTTGTCGATGAGGCCGAGGTCGGCCAGGGTCGGCATCTCGGCCAGCAGCATGATCACCGGGGCGCGGTGCCGGTAGTTGAAGTCGAAGAACCCCTCGATCAGCTCCCGCACCGGGGCGTCGCCGCGCGCCTCCTGCTCGAGGAGGAACTGCTCGCCGTCGTCGAGGAGGGGTTCGACGATGCTGCGCACCAGGTCCTCCCGGGACGGGAAGTGGTAGTAGAGCGCGGGCTTGGTGATGCCCAGCCGGTCGGCGATGTCCTGGAGGCTGGTGCGCTGCACCCCCTGCGTCGTGAACAGGTCGCGGGCGACGTCGAGGATGCGCTGCTTGGTGTCGGAGGGTTTCGGCACGGACCCAGCATAACTGACTTAACGATAGGTAAGGATCTGTGGTACAACTTACCTACCGTTAAGTCAGGGAGGTTCACATGCGGGTTCTCGTCTCCGGCGCCAGCATCGCGGGTCCGGTGCTGGCGTATTGGCTGGCCCAGCACGGCTTCGACGTCACCGTCGTCGAGCGCGCCCCGGCGCTGCGCAAGACCGGCGGCCACGCCGTCGACCTGTTCCGGCCGGCCATGGACATCACCGAAAAGATGGGCGTGCTGCCCCGCGTCGAGGCGCTGGCCACCGGCACGACCCGGCTGACGCTGCACCGGGAGGGCGCCCGGCGGCCCGTGCGGATCGACCTGGGGAAGATCTTCCACGCCACGTCCGACCGGCACGTCGAGGTCATGCGCGACAACCTCAGCGAGATCTACTACGACGCCGGCCGCGACGACGTCGAGTACCTGTTCGGCGATTCGATCACCGCCATCTCCCCCGACGGGGACGTCACCTTCGAGCACGCCGCGCCGCGCCGGTTCGACGTCGTCGTCGGGGCCGACGGGCTGCACTCGAACGTGCGGCGCCTGGTGTTCGGGGAGGAGGCCGGGCTGACGAAGTTCATCGGGGCGTACCTGGCCGTGCTGTCCCTGCCGGACACCCTCGGCCTCGACGGCGAGACCGTCATGCACCTCGGCGCCGGCCGCACCACCGGGATCTACAGCGCCCGGCACCTGGACGAGGCCCGCGCGGTGTTCCTGTTCCGCCGCGACGCCGAGCTCGACTACCACCACCGGGACGTCCCGCGGCAGAAGGAACTGCTGCGCGAGGCGTTCGCCGGGATGCACCCGCAGGTCGACGGCTGGCTGGCCGAGCTGGACGGCCCGGGCCCGTTCTACTTCGACTCCATCACCCAGCTCCAGCTCGACACCTGGTCACGCGGGCGTGTCACCCTCGTCGGCGACGCCGGTTACTGCCCCGGCCCGGCCGTCGGCGGCAGCACCAGCCTCGCCGTGCTCGGCGCCTACGTCCTGGCCGGCGAGCTGGCCGCGGCGGGCGGTGACCACGAACGCGCGTTCGCCGCCTACGAACGGGAAATGGCCGGCCTCGTCCGGCAGAGCCGGGCCTTCGCGGTCGGTGCCGCCCGGAGCCTGATCCCCGCCTCCCGCACCGGGGTGTGGGCTTTGGCCCGCGGCGGCCAGCTGGTCTCCGCCCTGCCGGCCCGGCTGACCACGGCGATCGCGAAACTGAACACCGGAGGCGTGCGGATGCACGACTCGATGCGGGTCAAGGACTACGCCCTCACACCGGTCGCCTAGCGGTGCTGGTCGGCCGCCTCCTGGACCCGGGCGACGTAGCGGGTCCACCAGGCGGCGTCGCCGATGTCGTCGTGGTCGGCGCCGGCCCGGCCGTCGATCAGCTCGCGGACGACGTCGGCGTGGCCCGCGTGGTGCGCGGTCTCGGCGACGACGCGCACCAGCAGCGAACCGAAGGTGGTCTGCCGGCGCTCCTGCGGCCACCAGGCGACCGACGCGGGCGCGTCGAGCGGCAGCAGCTCGATCGACTCGTCCGTGTGCCGCCACGCGGTCCGGTACAGCTCGACCAGCTCCTCGCGGGTCTGCTCGGCGGTGGCCCACATGTCCGCGCTGTCCCAGATCGATCCGTCCGCGACCCACGGCAGCGTGACCGGCGCCGGGCGGCCCACGCTGTCGCCGAGGTAGCCGAACTCGCCGCCGGTCACGTGCTTGACCAGACCGAGCAGGTTGGTCGCCGACGGCGTCATCGGACGGCGGATGTCGTACTCGCTCAGCCCGGACAGCGACGCGAGCAGGCTTTCCCGCTCTTCCTGGAGGTAGCGCCGCAAGTCGGCGGCGAGGGTGTCCATGGGCGCACGCTAGCGCCGGGCACCGACAGAAACCGGGCGGGCGCGCGGGAGGGCACGCCCGCGCGCCCGCACCCCCAGTGGGCCCGGCGGAACCCCGCCGTTGCCCACAGGAGGCAACGAGTCCCGCGCTGGATACCGCGGACCGCCACGGATTTCAGCCCACCAGCAGTCCCGGGTCGGTCTCCGGCGGACCGGCCGGCCACCACGCGTCGCCCTCGAGCCGGTAGGGGTGCCACCGGCCCTGGTGGTCGAGCCGCACCTGCACCCCGCCGACCGTGCCGTGGTTGCGGTCGAACACCGGTTCCTCGTCGGTGACGTCGGCGAGCGCGGCCCGCGCGGCCGCCAGCGCCGCCTTCGGCGGGGTCCACGACGACTCGAGCACCTCCAGGCCCGCCGGTCCGCCGTGGGTCCAGGCCGCGACCGCCCGCGCGAAGCCCGGCCCGTCGCCGAGCCGCCCGGCCACCGCCGGGAACGCCGCGGCCAGCCGGACCGCGTCGTCCCGCCGTCCCGGCCACGGCTCCCCGGCCAGCACCGCCTTCGCCTGCGCCGACGCGTTCGCCGTCAGCAGCGCGAAGGCCTCGGCGGGCACCCCGGGCGCGGCCGGGATCGACGGCGACCCCGACGGCGCGAACCCGGCCAGGTCCGGCAGCTCCCCCGGGACCCGGTCCACGGCCACCGCGTCGTCGGCGCGGGGCGCGGTGCGGCTCTCCAGCTCCTCCCGGATCTCACGCTCACCCTTGCCCCGCATCAGCAGCAGCACGAACGGGTCCGCGTCCAGCAGCCACGACGCCTGGAACGACAACGCCGCCGCGTGCTGGCACGGCAGCTCCCAGCCCGGGCAGTCGCACTCCGGATCGAGGTCGCCGATCCCGGGCAGCAGGTGGACGCCGGCGTCGTCGGCCGCCTCCACCAGGTCGTGCGGCATGTCCCGGTCCAGCAGCGCCGCCAGGTGCCCCGCCCGCGACGCCACCCGGTCCAGGAACCGCGTCCAGTCCGGTTCGGACAACTCCGCCAGCCGCAGCTCGGTCCGGTACGGGCCGCCGTCGACGTCGTCGACCGCCGCCGCGATCCGGCCCGGGCTCACCGTGATCGGCCCGACCAGCCCGGCCGCGGCGTACCGGCGGCCCTGTTTGAGCTGCCGGAGGTCCAGCGCGGTGTCCTCCATCGCGCTCAGCCACGCCCGGCCCCACCACGACGTCGCGAAGCGCCCGCGAGCCCCGGTGGCCCCGAACGCGGGGAACCCGCGCACCCGGTCGTCACTCATCCGCGGCTCCTCAGCTCGACGAGCTCCGCGAGCTCGGTGTCCGACAGTCCCGTCAGCGCCGCCTCGCCGCCGGCCAGCACCGCGTCGGCCAGCGCCCGCTTTTCCCGCAGCATCGCCGCGATCCGGTCCTCGACCGTGCCTTCGGTGACCAGCCGGTGCACCTGCACCGGGCGGGTCTGCCCGATCCGGTACGCCCGGTCGGTCGCCTGGTCCTCCACCGCCGGGTTCCACCAGCGGTCGAAGTGCACGACGTGGTCGGCGCGCGTGAGGTTCAGCCCGGTGCCGGCCGCCTTCAGCGACAGCAGGAACACCGGCACGGCGCCGTCCTGGAACCGCTTGACGAGCTCCTCGCGGCGGGCGACCGGCGTGCCGCCGTGCAGCAGCAGGGTGCCGATCCCGCGGGCGGCCAGGTGTTTCTCCAGCAGCCGGGCCATGGCGACGTACTGGGTGAACACCAGCACCGCGCCGCCTTCGGCGAGGATCGTGTCCAGCAGTTCGTCGAGCAGCTCGAGCTTGCCCGAGCGGCCACCGGGCTGGTTGAGGTACTGCGCGGGGTGGTTGCAGATCTGCTTCAACGCGGTCAGCAGCTTCACGATCCGGCCGCGCCGCGCGATCCCGTCGCTGGCCGCGATACCGGCCATCATCTCCCGCACCACCGCCTCGTACAGGGCCGCCTGTTCCGCGCTGAGCGACACCGGCCGGTCGGTCTCGGTCTTCGCCGGCAGCTCCGGCGCGATCCCGGGGTCGGACTTGCGGCGCCGCAGCAGGAACGGCCGCAGCAGCCGGCTCAGCCGCTCGGCCGCGCCCGCGTCCCCGGCCTCGATCGGCTTCGCCCACCGCACCCGGAACTCCGGCAACGACCCCAGCAGCCCCGGCGCCGTCCAGTCGAGGATCGCCCACAGCTCCGAAAGCGAGTTCTCCACCGGCGTGCCGGTCAGCGCCACCCGCGCGGACGCGGGCACCAGCCGCAACGCCTTCGCCGTGCCCGAGCGGTGGTTCTTCACGTGCTGGGCCTCGTCGGCGACCAGCAGCCCCCACCGCACCCCGGCCAGCGGTGCCGGATCGGTGCGCAGCGTGCCGTAGGTGGTGAGGACGAACCCGTCGACGTCGTCGAGCGACCGCGCGCTGCCGTGGAAGCGGCGCACCGGCACCCCGGGGGCGAAGCGGTGGATCTCGCGTTCCCAGTTGCCCAGCAGCGACGCCGGGCACACCACCAAGGTCGGCCCCGAGGCCCGGTGCAGGTGCAACCCGATCAGCGTGACCGTCTTGCCCAGGCCCATGTCGTCGGCGAGGCAGCCGCCGAGCCCGAGCCCGGTGACCGTCGCCAGCCACTGCAGCCCGCGCAGCTGGTAGTCCCGCAGTGTCGCGGCCAGCCCGGCCGGCGGCGCCTGGGGTTCCGGTGGCTCCGACAGCCGTTCCCGCAGCTGCGCCAGCCAGCCGTCGGTGACGACCTCGACGGGCTCGCCCTCGACCTCGGTCGTGCCGGACAGCACCGCGCCGAGCGCGTCGACCGGGGTGAGCGGCTTCAGCGTCCGCTCGCGCGCCTTCGCCGCCAGCGCCGGGTCGACCAGCACCCAGCGGTCCCGCAGCCGCACCACCGGACGGCGTGCCTCGGCGAGCGCGTCCAGCTCCGCCTCGGTCAGCACTTCGCCGCCCAGGGCGAGCTGCCAGTCGAACGCCAGTGCCCGCCCGCCGCCGAAGAACGACGGCAGGTCGCCGGGGGTGTCCCCGGCGCGCACGACGGCCCGCGCGCTCAGCGACCCCGCCAGCTCGGCCGGCCAGTGCACGTCGATCCCGGCCGCCGCCAGCCGCGGAGCCGCGGCCGCGACCAGCTCGGTGACGTCGTCCTCGCCCAGTACCAGCTCGTCCGGCACCGCCGAGGTGAGCAGCGGCCCCAGCGCCGGCCACACCTGCGCGCCCCGCCGCAGGGCCAGGACGACGTCGATGCGGGCCCGCGGCCCGAACCGGCCGGTGGCCCACAGGTCCGCCGCGTCGGCGACCTGCCCCGGGTCGGCGAGGCTGTGCACCTGCACCACGGCGTGGAAGCGGCCGGCGTCGAACCCGTCCGGCGCCTCCACGCGCAGCGACACCCGGATCCCGGAGTCCAGGCCCGCGGCCAGCTCGTCGGCCCAGTCGCGCAGGGACTCCGCGCGCTGCGGCGCGACCGCGGCGAACAACCGCGTCCCGGCCGCCTTCGCCGCGGCTGGGGTCCGCGGCATGGTGTCGGCGACGGCGTCGAGGAACGCCCGCAGCAGGGGACCCGGCGCGCGTTCGTCCACCGGCATCGCCGCCGCGAGGTCCCGCAGCCAGGCGGCCTCGCCCGGCTCGAGGGGCCCGACGCGCCAGGCGTCGTGCCCGGCCTCGGTGACGCCGGGCAGCAGCCGTCCCGCCGCGACCAGCCGCAGCGCGGCCTTCGCCGCGGTCGCCCAGAACGCCGCGGCGGGATCGGTGGTGGCGAGCAGTTCGGCGAGCCCGTCCGCCATGGACAGTGCCCGGCCGTCCACGACCAGGCGTCCCGCCCGTGGTGGTTCGCCCGGTTCGAAGTCGACGTTCAGTTCCCCAGCCTCCCGTATCGGCGCACGGACAACGGCACGAACACCGCGAGCAGCACCAGCGGCCAGACGACCGCCATCACCACCGGGTGCGCGCTCACCCAGGACCCCCCGGCCGCTCCCGGATTGCCGAACAGCACCCGCGCCGCCGTCACCGTGGAGGACAACGGGTTCCACTCCGCCACGGTTCCCAGCCACGCCGGCATCGTCGACGTCGCCACGAACGCGCTCGAGAGGAACCCGAACGGGAACTCCAGCGTCTGCGCCAGCGTCACCATCGACGGATCGCTGGTCAGCAGGCCCAGGTAGATCCCGGCCCACACCAGCGCCGTCCGCAGCAGGAGCAGCAGCCCGAACGCCGCGAGGGTCCCGGCGAGGCTGCCGTGCGGCCGCCAGCCGACGGCGAAGCCGCAGCCCAGCAGCACCACCAGCGCGAGCACCGCGTTCACCAGGTCCGCGGCCACCCGCCCGGTGAGCACCGCCGACGGCGCCATCGGCAGCGACCGGAACCGGTCGGTGACGCCCTTCGCCGCGTCGTCGAGCACCGCGATCATCGTCCCGGACAGCCCGAACGCCATCGTCATCGCGAACATCCCCGGCATCAGGAACTCGCGGTAGGAACCGCCGCCCGGCACGGTCATCCCGCCGCCGAGCAGGTAGGCGAAGATCAGCACCATCAGGATCGGGAAGGCCACCACCGTGGCCAGCCGGGCCGGGCGCCGCGCCAGCTGCGCCAGGTAGCGCCGGGTCAGCGTCCAGCCGTCTTCGAGGGCCCACCTCATCGCGCCACCTTTCCCGTCAGCTCGAGGAACACTTCGTCCAGCGTCGGGTGCCGCAGCGCGACGTCGGCCACCGTCAGGTCCGCCGCGGCCAGTTCCCGGACGACGTCGGTCAGCATCGACGCCTCGGCCGGGGCACTCACCCGCAGCTCGTCGGTGACGGGTTCGGCGCCGGTGACCCGGGCCAGCAACGCGCTCGCCGCGCCGACGACGTCCGGGTCGGTCAGCACCAGTTCGATCCGGGTCGCGCCGAGCGAGCCCTTCAGCTCGCCCGGCGTGCCTTCGGCGATGACGCGGCCGTGTTCCACCAGCGAGATCCGGTCGGCCAGCCGGTCGGCCTCCTCCAGGTACTGCGTCGTGAGCAGCACGGTGGTGCCGTCGGCGACCAGGGCCCGCACCGCCGTCCAGACCTCGGCGCGGCTGCGCGGGTCCAGCCCGGTGGTCGGTTCGTCGAGGAACAGCACCCGCGGCGCGGCCAGCAGGGACGCGGCCAGGTCCAGCCGGCGGCGCATCCCGCCCGAGTACGCCGACACCGGTTTCGACCCCGTGTCCGCGAGCCCGAACCGCGCCAGCAGGTTGTCGGCCCGGCGGGTGGCCTCGCGCCGGCCCAGGTGGTGCAGCCGGCCGAAGAGCACCAGGTTCTGCCGCCCGGACAGCAGTTCGTCGACCGCGGCCTGCTGCCCGACCAGCCCGATCGCCGAGCGCACCCGCGCCGGTTCGCCCGCCACGTCGAACCCGGCGACGCGCGCGGTACCGCTGTCGTGGCGCAGCAGCGTGGACAGCACGCGGACCGCCGTCGTCTTGCCCGCCCCGTTGGGCCCCAGCAGGCCGTGCAGCGTGCCCGCCGGGACGGAGAGATCGAAGCCGTCGAGGGCGTACGCGTCGCCGTAGCGCTTGCGAAGCCCCTCGGCGTGGATCTGCGGAGTCATCCTCCCCCTTAACTCTGTACTGTGTACGAAGTAGAGGGTAACACAACTCTGTACGGTGTACGAAATTCGGGTGGGCAGAATGAGCGGCGTGAGCACGGAGGAGAACGGCGGCGGCGACCCGCGACGGGCGATCGAACTGCTCTGGGGCGTCCCGGGACCTCCGCGGCGCGGCCCGAAACCCAAGCTGACCACGGCCGATGTCGTCCGCACCGCCGTGGCACTGGCCGACGCCGACACCATCGACGCCGTCACCGTCCGCCGCGTCGCCGAGCAGCTCGGCGTCTCCCCCATGTCGCTCTACACCTACGTGCCGGGCCGGGCCGAGCTGCTGGACCTGATGATCGACCACGCCCACGGCGAACTGCCCGTCCCCGACCCGGACCTCGGCTGGCGCGACGCGCTGACGGCGATCGCCGAAGGCCAGTGGGCGCTCTTCCACCGCCACCCCTGGCTGCTGCAGGTCACCACCAGCCGCTCGGCGCTGGGCCCGCACAGCTTCGCCAAGTACGAGCACGAGCTGCGCGCGGTGGAGGGCATCGGGCTCGACGACGTCGAGATGGACGCCGCCGTCACGCTCGTTGCCGGCCTCGTCCGGACCACCGCGCGCAGCTCGCTCGACGCCGCCCGCCTGGTCCGCACGAGCGGCCTGACCGACGCGCAGTGGTGGGAGCGCGCCGCACCGGTGCTGGCCGGCATCCCGGCCGCCGCCGCGGAGCACTACCCCCTGGCCTCGCGGGTCGGCCAGGCCGCCGGCGAAGCGCACAACGCCGCCGAAGACCCGGCCTACACCTTCCGCTTCGGCCTCGCCCGCGTCCTCGACGGCATCGAAGCCCTGGTCTCAGAGCGTCAGCAGTAGCTCCGCCGGACGCCAGGTCCCGCCGTCGGGTGCGCGCGGCACGTCGTCGACGGCCAGCGCCAGCTCCGGGAAGCGGGCGAACAACCCCGACAGCGCCACCTCCGTCTGGACCCGGGCGATCGACGCGCCCAGGCAGAAGTGCGGGCCGTGTGAAAAGCCCAGCTGCGGCGGCCCCGAGCGGGTGACGTCGAGGCGGTCGGCGCCGGCGAACACCCGCGGGTCGCGGTCGGCGGCCACCATCGCCGCCGTCACCCGCTCGCCCTGGTGGATGACCACGCCGTCGATCTCGACGTCCTCGCGCGCGAACCGTGGCGTGGTCAGCAGCTGCGGGCTGCACCAGCGCATCAGCTCCTCGACCGCGCCCGGCCACCGCGCCGGGTCCGCCCGCAGGGCCGCGAGCTGGTCCGGGTGCCGGAGCAGGGCTTCGACGGCGTTGGCGATGAGGTTCACCGGCGTCTGCCCGCCCAGCACCAGGTGCCAGACCAGGGTGACCAGCTCGGTGTCGGAGAGCCGGTCACCGTCCTGCGCCCGCACGAGGTCGCCGATGAGGTCGTCACCCGGCTCGGCCCGGCTGCGCGCCACCGCGTCCTTCGCGCCGTCGATGATCGCCGGGATCGCCGCGGCGAAGTCCGGGCCCATCCCCCCGGCGACCGCGGCGCCGTACTCGCGCCAGCGGAGCCGGTCGCCGTCCGGGATGCCCACCAGCTCGCAGATCACGTCCATCGGCAGCGGCCGCGCGAAGTGCGGCACCAGGTCGACGACGCCGTCCTCGGCGTGCGCGGGCAGATCGTCGAGGAGCCGCTCGGTGATCGCCGCCAGCCTCGGCCGCAGCTGCGCGGCCCGCTTCGGCGTGAACGCCGGTGCGACCAGCCGCCGCAGCCGCAGGTGCTCGGGCCCGTCCCGCTCGGCCATCGTCCGCATGTACTCCAGGCAGTGTTCGGGGATGCCCGGCGGCCGCTGGAAGCTGCCGGAGTTCACCTCGAACCGGGGGTCGCTCAGCATCGCCCGCGCCTCGGCGTAGCGGGTGAGGGCCCAGAACGGGCCGAAGCCGGGGATCACCAGCTTGGCCACCGCCCCCTCTTCCCGCGCCCGGTCGTAGGCGGTGAACGGGTCGGTGAGGACCTTGCGGTCGGTCAGATCGATCTCGGGGATCATCCACCACTCCAGATGTTCACATCAGATGTTCTTATCATCTCAGTGGTCACGGTATCTTGATCCGCGACGCCGCGGCAAGGAGGACGATGGTCAGGCTCAGCAGGGCGGAGACCCAGGAACGCAACCGCGCGAAGGTGCTCGCCGCCGCCCGGGACGAGTTCGCCCGCCGCGGCTTCCGCGAAGCCAAGGTCGACGTGATCGCCGAACGCGCCGAGCTCACCCGCGGCGCGGTCTACTCCAACTTCCCCGGCAAACGCGCCCTGTACTTCGCTGTCCTGGCCGACCTCGCCGAACGCGCGCCCCGGCCCGCCACCCCGCCCGCGGACCCGAGCGCGGCCGACGTCCTGGCCGCGTTCGCCCGTGCCTGGGTCGCCCGGCTCCCCCTGGCCACCGACGACGACAGCGACGACGCCCGCCTCGCCCGCGACCTGCTCCCGGAGATCCTCGCCGACGAGCACACCCGCCGGCCGTTCGCGCAGCTCATGCGCGTGAACGCGATCCTGCTCGGGCTCGCCCTCGAACGCCGCCGCCCGGGACGGCGCCTCGTCCGCGTCGCCGAAGCCGCCCTGACCACGCTGCACGGCGCCGGCCAGCTCGCCGCCGCCGCGCCCGGCTTCGGCGAGCCCTTCCACATCGTCACCGCCTGCGCCGCCCTGCTCGACCTGGACCTCGGCGACGACTGGCCGTCGACGCCGCCGATCGTGACCCGAGCCCGCGCGGCCGGCGAACCGTGGCACCCGCCGACCGGGACCGACCTGCTGACCGGCGAGACCATCCGGCCCGGCGACGGCGTCGTCACCGTCCTCGGCCTGCACCGCGCCGCCGCCTTCGAAGAAGCCGTCCGCGCCGGCGCCGACGTCACCGCCGTGCTCGTCACGAGCGACCCCGGCGAGCTCGCCCCGCTGGCCCGGCTCGCCGTCGCCGACCTGCGCGGCTGCCTCGACCAGGCGATCGCCCCCGACCCGCGGCCCCGGCTGCGGATCCTTTGCGACGCCACGGGTGAGTTCGCCGCGGCCGCCGGTGTCACCGCGGTCAGTGACGCCACCGAAACGGCCGTCCGCGTCGAAGGCGGCCGGATCGTCGCGCGCGCGGAGGGGTTCGGGGCCTGCCACGCCGCGGCTGTCGATTCCGTGCCCGGCCGTTCGTCGGGTGGGTGAACCGGCGGGAGGAGAAGCGGTGGTGGACGTCGAGACCGCGGTCGCGGAGGCGTTCCGCGAAGAGTGGGGCCAGGTCGTGGCCACGCTCATCCGGATCACCGGCGACTGGGACCTCGCCGAGGAGTGCGCCCAGGACGCGTTCGCCCTCGCGCTGCGCACCTGGCCCCGCGACGGCGTCCCACGCCGGCCCGGCGCCTGGCTCACCACCGCCGCCCGCCACCGCGCCACCGACCGGATCCGCCGCGAAACGACCGGCGCCGCGAAGCTCCGGGAGGCCGGCCTCATGCACGTCCCCGACGATCCCCAGTACGACGACAGCGGCGTCAGCGACGACCGGCTGCGGCTCATCTTCACCTGCTGCCACCCGGCGCTGGCCACCGAAGCCCAGGTCGCGCTCGCCCTGCGCACCCTCGCCGGGCTCACCACCGCCGAAATCGCCCACGCCTTCCTCGTGCCGGAAGCGACCATGTCCCAGCGGCTCGTGCGGGTGAAGCGCAAGATCCGCCACGCCCGCATCCCCTACCGCGTCCCACCCGCGCACCTGCTGCCCGAACGCACCGCCGCCGTGCTCGGCGTGCTGTACCTGACGTTCAACGAGGGCTACTCCGCCAGCGCCGGGCCCGACCTGCTCCGCCCCGACCTCGCCGCCGAAGCCGTCCGGCTCGCCCGCGTCCTCGCCCAGCTGATGCCCGACGAACCCGAGGTCCTCGGCCTGCTCGCGCTGATGCTGCTCCAGCACGCCCGCCGCGCCACCCGGACCGGCCCCCACGGCGAACTCGTCCCCCTCGAAGAGCAGGACCGCACCCGGTGGGACGCGGGCGAGATCGCCGAAGGCACGACGTTGCTGGAGACGGCGCTGCGCCGCCGTCACCCCGGGCCGTACCAGATCCAGGCCGCCATCGCCGCCTGCCACGCCACCGCCGCCCGGGCGGGCGACACCGACTGGGCCCAGATCGCCGGCCTCTACCGCGAACTGCGCAAGTACGTCCCCAGCGCGGTCGTCGAGCTCAACCGGGCCGTCGCGGTCGGCATGGCCGACGGCCCGCTCGCCGGCCTCGCCCTCCTCGACGAACTGACCCTGGACGGCTACCACCTGGTGCCCGCCACCCGCGCCGACTTCCTCCGCCGCCTCGGCCGCCACGCCGAAGCCGCCCGGTGGTACGCCGAAGCCCGCGACCTCGCCGGCACCGACGCCGAGCGCGCCTACCTCACCCGAAGAATTTCGGAGGTGGTGTCTGTTCCGGCCGTCCCCGTCCGTCGGGAAGGCGAACCCCGAACCGAGGAGACACCATGAGCACCCACACCCTCGCCGTGCCCGGCGCCACCCTCACCTACGACGTCACCGGCACCGGACCCGTCCTGCTGCTGATCCCCGGCGGCGCCGCCGACTCCACGATGTTCCACCCGATCCGGCCGATCCTCGCCGAGGACCACACCGTCGTCACCTACGACCCCCGGGGCATCTCCCGCAGCCCCCTCGACGGCGAACCCGGCGACGACGCCCTCCGCGAGCACGCCGACGACGTCCAGCGCGTGCTCGCCGCCATCGGCGACGGACCCGCCGACGTCTTCGCCAACAGCGGCGGCGCCATCACCATGCTCGAACACGTCGTGCGCCACCCCGGCCGGGTCCGCACCGTCGTGCTGCACGAACCGCCGGTCACCCGGTACCTCGGCCCGGCCGTCCTCGACGGCCCCGACATCCCGGCGATCTACCGCGAGCACGGCATCGGCGCCGCCATCGCCGCGTTCATGGAAATGGCCGGCTTCGACATCGCCCCGCCGACCGACCCGACGCCCGAAGAACTCGCCCACATGAAGGTCATGGAAGGCAACTTCGCCTACTTCTTCGGCCACCTGATGGCGGCCATCGGCGCCTACGACCCGGACCTCGACGCGCTGCGGGCGGTGCCGGCGCGGCTGGTCGTCGGCGTCGGCGAGAAGGCCGCCGGCCTGCCCGCCCACGAAGCCGGCCTGGGGCTCGCCGCCGCGCTGGGCCTGACCGCCGAACCGTTCCCGGGCGACCACGGCGGGTTCGCCGCCGAGCCGGTCGCCTTCGCCGCGCGCCTGCGCGAAGTGCTGGAAGGACGCTGAATGCGGTACCTGCTCATGATCTGCGGCGACGAAACCGCCGAGGAGCACCAGAACGACGGCTGCGGCGGCTGGGGCGAAGACCTGGCACGCCGCGGCAAGATCCTCGGCGGCGGGGGCCTCCGCCCGCCGTCGGAGGCGACGACGATCCGCGTCCGCGACGGCGAAGTGCTGCTCACCGACGGGCCGTTCGCCGAAGCCAAGGAACAGATCGGCGGCTACGTCGTCCTCGACTGCGACGACCTCGACGAAGCCCTCGAGGTCGCGGCCAAGCACCCCGCCGCGACCTACGGCAGCATCGAGGTCCGGCCGATCCTCGGGCCGGAGGACTTCGCCTGATGCCGTCCATCGTGGACCGGCCGGCCCAGCGGTACGTCGCCGAGCGCGCCACCCTCGCCGTCCCGGAGTTCCCGCGGATCGCCGACCGCCTGCCGCCGCTCATCGGCACCCTCGCCGCCTCCGGCGTGGCCCTCGCCGGAGCGCCGTTCTTCCGCTACCGCGTCCTCCACCCCGGGATGCGGTTCACCGTCGAGGCCGGCGTCCCCATCGAGGGCGGGTTCGCCCCGGCCGAACCGGCCTTCACCGGCGAGCTCCCAGCCGGGAAGTACGTCCTCGACACCTACGTCGGCGTCCCCGCCGGCCTGGCCGCCGCGACCGAGGCGGTCCTGGCCTGGGGCGCCGCCGAAGGCATCACGTGGGACCGCCACGACGGGCCCGAAGGCGAGGAATGGGGCTGCCGCCTCGAAGTCCTGCGCAGCAACCCCCGTGAAGAGCCGGACCCCGCGCAGTGGGTCACCGACCTGCTCTTCCGCATCGCCGGCTGACGCCGCGGTGCTCACCCACGCCGGGTGAGCACCGCGGCGACCAGGCAGCCGAAGCCCGCGGTGCTCACCAGCGCGCGCAGGACGTTCCAGCGCACCCACGCCGTCTCGAACCGCGCCCGCACCGCGGCGAAGTCGTGGCCGCCGTTCTCCAGTGCGTTGTTCAGCGGGATGTTCAGCACCCCGGTGATCACCAGCATCGCCACCAGGAACACGAACCCGGCGATGACCCACGGCAGGGACTTCGACCCCAGGTGCAGGAACACCGCCACGCCCGCCAGCAGGGGCGCGCCCAGGAACGTCAGCATGAACACCGGGTTGACGATCGCGACGTTGATCCCGCGCATCGCCTCCACGAACGTCCGGTCGTCCCCGCGCGCCAGCCCCGGCATCACCGAGCAGGCGTAGGCGTAGAACAACCCGGCGATCAGCCCGGCCGCGACCAGCGCGGCCACCAGCACCACATCCGAAACCATCGACTTCTCCTTCACCGTGCCCAGACCCCGGTCGCCGCGGCATCCCGCGCGAACTCGGCGAAATCCGTCGCCGGACGGCCCAGCACCCGCTCGACGTCGTGCGTCACCGCTTCGTTGCGGCCGTCGAGGACCCTCGCGAACAGCTCGGTCAGCGCGCCCGCCTCCGCCTCCGGCACGCCGTAGCCGACGGCCGCGGCGGCGTACTCCCCGGCGGAAACCGGAACATAGCGGACATCCCGCCCGGCCGCGGCCGAAATCTCCGCCGCGGCGCCGGCGAAACTCACGGCCCGCGGCCCGGTCAGCTCGTAGAGCCGGCCGGTGTGGCCGGGCTCGGTCAGCACCTTCACCGCGACGTCGGCGACGTCACGGACGTCGACGAACGGCTCGGTCACCGAGCCCGCCGGCAACGCGATCTCCCCGCCGCGCACCGCGTCCAGGAGGAAATGCTCGCTGAAGTTCTGCGCGAACCAGCTGCACCGCAGGATGGTCCAGCCGGTCCCGGCCCCCTGCACGATCCGCTCGCACGCTTCGGCCTCCTCCTCGCCGCGGCCGGAGAGCAGCACCAGGTGCCGCACACCCCGGCGCACGGCCAGCTCGGCGAACGCGCGGATGTCGCCGGCCGCCTCCGGCACCACCAGGTCGGGGTAGTAGGTCAGGTAGACCGCGTCGACGCCGGCCAGCACCGGCTCCCACGTCCCGCGATCGCTCCAGTCGAACGGCGGCACCCCGCGCCGCGACGTGATCCGCACCGGCAGGCCGCGCTCCCGCAGCCGGTCCGCCACCCGGCGCCCGGTCTTGCCGGTGCCGCCCACCACCAGGAATGTCGTTGTCATGGTCCTGAGTCAAGCGCACCGCCGTGAGACTCTCCATAGTTCACAGGCTCGTTTGCATGTTCCATCGTCTACAGTGCAGGCATGGACCCGCTCGCCGCGCTCCTCGACGGCCCCCGCGCCCACGGCGCGTTCCTGCTGCGCTCGGTGCTGACCCCGCCGTGGTCGCTGCGGATCGAGGACCGGGCGCCGCTGACCGTCGTGTCGGTGGTGCGCGGCGAAGCGTGGATCGTGCCCGACAACGGCGAAGCCGTCCTGATGGGCGAAGGCGACGTCGCGATCGCCCGCGGCCCGGACCCCTACCTGGTCGCCGACCACCCCGGGACGCCGCCGCAGGCGCTGATCCTGCCCGGCCAGGAGTGCCGCACCCCCGACGGCGGGCACCTCACCGAGCTCGCCCACGTCGGCGTCCGCACCTGGGGCCACGGCACCGACGGCCCGGTCGTGCTGCTCACCGGCACCTACGGCATGGAAGGCGAGCTGAGCAAGCGGCTCCTCGCGGCGCTGCCCACGCTGATCGTGCTGCGCGCGGCCGACTGGCCCACCCCGCTCGCCGGCCTGCTCGCCGCCGAAATCGGCCGGGACGTGCCCGGGCAGGAAGCCGTCCTCGACCGGCTGCTCGACCTGCTGCTGATCGCCGCGCTGCGGGCCTGGTTCGACCGGCCGGACACCAGCGCGCCCGCCTGGTACCGCGCCCACGACGACCCGGTGGTCGGGCAGGCGCTGCGGCTGCTGCAGCACCAGCCCGCCGAGCCGTGGACGGTCGCCAAGCTCGCCGCCGACACGGGCGTCTCCCGCGCCGCGCTGGCCCGGCGGTTCGCGGCCACCGTCGGCGAGACGCCGATGGCCTACCTCACCGGCTGGCGGCTCGCGCTCGCCGCGGACCTGCTGCGCCAGCGCCCGGACGCCACGATCGGCTCGGTCGCCCACCAGGTCGGCTACGGCAGCGCCTTCGCCCTCAGCACGGCCTTCAAGCGCGAATTCGGCGTCAGCCCGCAGCGGTACCGGTCGGCTTGAGGGCCGTCAGCGCCTGACCGGTGGCGCCGTCGAACGGCACCGAACTGTGCTCGTGGACGATCTTCCAACCGTCCTCGCCCCTGCGGAACCCGACGGTCGAGCGCACCCACATGTCCACCTCGGCGCCGTCGGTCATCGTGCCGCGAACCCGGAACAGGTAGTGCGCGAACCCGACATCGCCGTCGGCGACCACCTCGAGATCGTCGATCCGCAGGTCGATCGTCGAGCGGTAGGCGCCGAACCACTGCCGCAGCCGTTCTCGTTCGACGTCCCGGCCCCGGTCGCGCAGCGGGCCGAGCGCGTCGAACAGCGTGACGTCTTCGGCGTACTGGGCCACCAGCGTCTCGACGTCCTTCGCCGCCACGGCCCCGACCCGGGATTCGACGAGGGCGGCGAGTGCGGCGGTCATCGCAGCGCCTCGCCCAGCCGGTCCAGCCAGTCGCTGGTGCCCTGCTCACGCCACGCCGGCTCCTCCGCGCCGTCGAGGAAGGTGCCCTGCTCGGTGAGGACCAGGCGGGTGCCCTCGGCGTCGGCGGCGAGTTCGACGGTCGTCACCGAGACCGTCGCGAGCGTGTCGCCGCCGGTCAGCGTGGTGGCGTAGACGATCCGCTCGGCCGGCACGATGTCGTGGTAGGTCGAGGCGGCGGCGAGCGGCTTCCCGTCCGGGGTGCGGCCGCGGGTCACCTCGCGGCCGCCGACGCGGAAGTCCAGTTCGTGCGATTCCCCGCCGAACCAGCGCGCCTTCGCCGCCGGGTCCGCCCAGGCGGCGAACACGCGCTCCGGCGGTACGGGGTAGCTGCGTTCGAGCGTGAAGGTGGCGTGCGTGACGGTCATGACGGGCTCCCTTCCGAGGTCCCCGGCTCGGCGAGGAAGTCGCCGAGCCGGTCGAGCCTGCTCTCCCACGTCGTGCGCTGCCGGCCCAGCCAGTGCTCGCCGGCGCGCAGGACCTCCGGTTCGATCCGGCACGTCCGGACGCGCCCGACCTTCTCCGAGCGCACGATCCCGGCCGTTTCCAGGACCTGCAGGTGCTGCACCACCGCGGCGAGCGACATGGTCAGCGGCTCGGCCAGCTCACTGACCGACGCCGGACCGCGCACGAGCCGCTCCACCAGCGCCCGCCGGGTCCCATCACCCAGGGCGCGGAACACCAGGTCCAGCTCATGGTTAAGCATGTACTTAAGTTATGCCTGGTGGCCCGCAATAGTCAAGTAGCTACTTAAGCATTGCCTGGACGTCCTCCGGAAGGTCCGGGACCTCGCGCACGGCGGAGACGAGCTTCGCCAGCTCGCGCTCCGCGGTGTCCGCGCGGGTCAGGCACGCACGCAGTTCGGCGCCGAGGTTCGTGGTGGTCTCGTGCATCGACCGGACGGTTTGCTCGTGCTCGGCCAGCCGCTGATCGAACCCGGCGCGCAGGCGCTCGGCGTCCACCCGCGCCTGCTCGAAGGCGGCCTGCTGCGCGGCTTGGTGGGCAGCGACGGCCTGGGTGAGTTCTTCGCGCGCGGCGTCGAGGCGCCCAGCGGCCGCTTCGGCGCGGGCTTCGGCCGCCGCCAGCCGTTCGGCGGCCGTTTCGGCACGGGCTTCGGCCGCGGCCAGCCGTTCGGTGATCGCCTCGGCGCGGGCCTCGGCCGCCCGGCTGCGCCCGCGTTCTTCGTCGAGAGCCGCACGGGCGGCACCCAGTTCCGCGGTCAGGGTGGCGATCGCCGCGGCTCGCTCGCCGGCCAGCGCGGCGGCGGCCTCGCCCCGCTCGCCGACGCGGGCCAGCTCGTCGCGGACGGCGGCCAGCTGCCCTTCGGCGCGTTGCTGCTCCTGCACCGCGGCCCGGCGGGCGGCCCGCTCGGCATCCCGCTCCCGGACGGCCGCTGCCTTCTCCTTCTCCGCGGCGGCCGCGTCCCGGACGGCCTCATCGGCGGTCTCGCGCGCCTGGGCCGCTTCGGCTTCGGCGAGGCCACGCTGACGGCGGTGGTCGTCGGCTTCGGCCAGGGCCGCGTCCCGTTCGGCGAGCGCGGTGGCGGTGGTCGCCTCGAGCTGGTGGCGCAGCGTGGTGAGCGTCTCGACGAGCCCGCGGGCCGGTTCGAGCACCCGGTCGACCTGCCCGGCGAGCGCTGTGACGGCGGTGTCATCGAGCTCGGTGTCGCTCTCCCGCAGCGACTCGGCGTCCGCCAGGACGGCCTCGGCGTCCCGGCAGCTGAGGTTCCGCCGCCCCCAGGTCTTCCCGTCCTGACAGAACCGCGCCCGGCTCCCGCGCCCCACCGCGGGCGGCAGCGGCGCCCCGCAGCGCCGGTACTCGCAGATTCGGGCCTGACCAGCATCGTCCGACATGCCGGAGACTCTATCAAAGCTTCTGATTAGAACTAGAAGCATCTGTTCAAAATCAGAAGATTAGCCGGACCACGCCTGGGTTGGGATAAGGTCACATATCCAAACTCAGGACACAGCAGATGACCGAAGTGGGGAAGAGGGGCAAATGGGGGGCCTGAAAAACTGGGCCGCCCAATCGTCAACTCCGGGTTGACGATTGGGCTCGCTTCCGTTCCAGCAATGCCCTCTCGGCCGAGTTGGCCGTCAACGCGATCGCCGTCGTGTAGGCCTCGACCGCTTCCCCGGTGCGGCCGAGACGATCCAGCAGATCCGCCCGGATCGCGTGGTACAGCCCGAACCGGGCCAGCTCGAGGTCCTCGACCAACGCCAACGCCGCCGCGGGACCGTCGACCTCGGCCACGGCGACCGCCCGGTTCAGGGCCACCACCGGCGTCGGCGTCACGGCCAGGAGCTGGTCGTAGAGCGCCTTGACCTGGGACCAGTCCGTGGGCGCGTCGGTGTGGACGGCCTGGATCGCCGCCTGGATCTGGTACGGGCCCGGCTGGTCGCGGCGCAGGCAGCGGCGGACGATCTCGTGGCCCTCGGCGATCAGGTCCGCGTCCCACCGGGAACGGTCCTGGTCGGCCAGCAGCACCAGCTCGCCGTCGGCGGTGGTGCGGGTGGGGCGGCGGGCGTCGATGAGCAGCATCAACGCCAGCAGACCCCACACCTCGGGCTCGTCGGGCATCAGCCCGGCCAGGACGCGGGTGAGCCGGATCGCCTCGCGGCACAGGTCTTCCCGGACCAGTTCCTCCCCCGCGCTGGCCGTGTAGCCCTCGTTGAAGATCAGGTACAGCACGCCGAGCACCGCCGCCAGCCGCGCGGGCAGGTCGGCGTCCTGCGGGACGCGGTAGGGGATGCCGGCGTCGCGGATCTTGTTCTTCGCGCGGACGATCCGCTGGGCCATGGCCGGCTCGGCGACCAGGAACGCCGACGCGATCTCCGTCGTCGTCAGGCCGCCGAGCAGCCGCAGGGTCAGCGCGACCTGGGTGGGGCGGGCCAGCGCGGGGTGGCAGCAGGTGAAGATCAGCCGGAGCCGTTCGTCGGGCACGGCGCCCTCCTCGACGGGCTCGGATTCGGAGTGCAGGAGGGCGGCCTGGGCGTGCTTGTCCTCCCGGGCGGCTTCGCGGCGGAGTCGGTCGATGGCGCGGTTGCGGGCCGTGGTGATGATCCAGCCCGCCGGGCTCGGCGGGAGCCCGGCGGCCGGCCACCGCCGGACGGCTTCGGCGAACGCGTCCTGGACGGCTTCCTCGGCGATGTCGATGTTGCCGAAGACCCGGACGAGCACCGACACCGCGCGGCCGTACTCCGCGGCGAAGACGCCCTCGACGTTCATCCGCTGAACGGCCGCACTTCGACGGGCAGCGGGGCGACGGCGTCGGCGAGGCGGCCGCCCCAGGCGAGGGCCGCGTCGAGGTCGGGTGCGGTGATGATCGTGAACCCGCCGAGGTGTTCCTTGCCCTCGGTGTAGGGGCCGTCGGTGACGAGGGTGCCGCCGTTGTCGGCCCGCAGCACGGTGGCGGTCGACGGCGGGTGCAGGCCGCCGGCGAACACCCACGCCCCGGCGGCCTTCAGGTCGGCGTTCAAGGCGTCGAGCTTCTTGACGATGCCGTCGAGCACGTCGGGCGGCGGGGTCGGGCCGTCGGGCTGGTAGATGCTGAGCAGGTACTGCTTCACCGTGTCCTCCTCGGGTCGGTGCCGTCACCGCTCACACGAACGGCTCCCGAGCGGATCGACAGCGTCCCGGGACGAATTTTCCGTGGACAGGGCCGGAAGGATCAAGGGCATGAGGATCCACGCGTCCGACCACGAGACCACCGTGACCGTCCGCGGCACCCGCGGGCCCGCCGTGCTGCTCGTCCATTCCCTCGGCCTGGACCGCCGGATGTGGGACCCGGTGCTGGACCGGCTCGCCGAAGGGCGCCGGGTGTTCGCCTACGACGTCCGCGGCCACGGATCAGTGGCAACCCAGGCACCCCTGCCGTTCACGATGGCGGCCACCGCCGCCGACCTCGTCGCCGTGCTGGACGCGCTGGAGCTGGACACCGCCCACGTCGCCGGGTTGTCGCTGGGCGGGGCGATCGCGCAGAGTGCCGCCGTGGCCGCGCCGGACCGGTTCGCGTCCCTCACCTTGATGGCCGCGCCGGACCGGCCGGTCCCCGAGGCGTTCGAGGAGCGCGCGCGGATCGCCGAGACCGGTGGCATGACCCCGCTGGTCGAACCGACCCTGGCCCGCTGGTTCACCCCGGCCGCCCTGGCCGCGGACACCGGCGGCGTCCGCTACGCCCGCGACTGCCTCACCTCCTTCGACCCCGTGACGTGGGCGTCGATCTGGCGCGGCTACGGCGGCCTCGACGTCTACGAGCGGCTTCGCGGCTTCACCGCTCCCGCGCTGGCGCTCGCCGGTGACGCGGACGCGTCGATCACGGTCGAGGGCATGGCCGCCATCGCCGCCCGGATCGGCGGCGGCGCGAAGTTCGAGGTCGTGGCCGGCGCCCCGCACATCCAGACGCTGGAACGCCCCGAAGCGGTGGCCGCCGCCCTGGCCGGGTTCCTGCCCGCGGAGATCGACATCCCGTAACCTCGGCGGGTGCGTGGCGACCTGGAACCGGTGACCGAAGCGGCCCTGGCCGCCGCGAGCCCGCAGGACCGGCTCGCGCTGCTCGACGAGGCCGCGGCCCGGCACGTCGACGGGCAGCGGCCGCCGAACACGCTCAAGGCCTACGCCCAGGACTGGCAGGTGTGGCAGGACTACACCGCCGAAGCCGGGATCCCGCCGCTCTCGGCGTCGATCGGCGCGCTGACCGGGTTCGTCGTGTGGCTCGAACGCGGGCGCACGCTGCGGCCCGACGAGCGCGCGGTGCCCGAAGTGCCGGAACGGGCCGCCCCGGCGGCGCCCTCGACGATCGAACGGCGGCTCACCGGAGCGCTCGCCGGGCTGCGGCACCACAAGGTCGTCGTCGACCCCGAAGCGAGCCGCGCCGCCTGGCGCGCGTTGAAGGGGTACCGGCAGCGGCTCGCCCGGGAGGGGATCCAGCGCGGCCGCGGCAAGGCCACCATGGTCACCCTCGCCGACCTGCGGGCGATGTCCCGCGCGTGTCCCGACACGCTCGCCGGCGCCCGCGACCGGGCGATGCTGCTGATCGGGTTCCCCATCGCGGCGCGCTGCTCGGATCTGGCGAACCTGCTGGTCACCGACGTCGAACCGGTCGACGACCGGGGGCTGGCGGTGACCGTGCGGCACGGCAAGAGCACCGGCGACATGGTCGTCCCGCGGCGCGAGAGCCCCGACACCGACCCGGTGCGGGCCTGGCACGCGTGGCGGTCCGGGGCGGGGATCACCGAGGGGCCGGCGTTCCGGCGGGTCGACCGGCACGGCAACGTCGGCGAACCCGCGCTGAGCACCACCGGCGTCAACCAGATCCTCACCCGCGCCGGGGTGCGGGCGGCGCTGCCGTACCCGGTGACCGGGCACTCCCTGCGGTCCGGGTTCGCCACGGAGGCGCGCCGGGCCGGGGCCGACGACCTCGCGATCGCCGACCAGGGCCGCTGGGTGCGGGGCAGCCGCGCGCTCTACGAGTACATCCGCCGGGTCGACCAGTGGAACGACAACGCGGCCGGCGTGCTGGACCTCTGATTCACGGGGTCAGCCGGGCCCGGGTGGCGCCGACGACTTCGCCGTCGAGGCGGGCGAGCCAGCTGCCGCAGACGCAGCGCACGTAGTCGAGGCGGTGGGAGACGGGCTGCGCCGCGGTCGCCGGGAGTTCGGCGAGCGGCCAGCCGCAGCGGGGGCCACGGTTCCGGTCCATGCCCCGATCGTGGTGTAATGACTTAGTGCACTTCAACCCTTACGGCGGCCCGGCCGCGCTCGTGGCCGCCGACCTGGTGAACGCGGGGTCCGCGAGCGAGCTCCTCGACGGGATGGTCCGCAACGGCATGGCCATCGCGACCCTCACCGCCGAGGAGGCGGCGCGGATCGGCACGTGGGCGAGCCGGTTGCGCCCGGTGTTCGCCGCCGATCCCGCGTCGCGCCCGGAGCTGGTCAACGACCTGCTCGCCGAGGCCGCGTGCCGGCCGTACATCACCACCCACGACGGCAAACCCCCGCACCTGCACTACTCCGCCGAAGACGCCGGGCCGGTCGGCCGGGTCCGCGCCTACACCGCGGGCGGGCTCGCCCACCTCGTCTGCGAGGCCCCGGACCGCCTCGGCATCTGCAGCCGCGAAGGCTGCGAAACGGCGTACGTCGACACCTCACGCAACGGCCGCCGCCGGTTCTGCTCGACGCGGTGCGCCACCCGCGTCCACGTCGCCGACCACCGGGCCCGGCAGGTCAGCGCCTAGTCGCTGTCCTGTAAGTCATCGAAGCCAGCGGACGATGGCGGCGATAGCGAGTTCAGCCCCAGTAACGGCACCAACTGAGGATTGTCGCCCGCCTGGCCCGGCGTGAGCAGGAACCGCATCGGCAGACCACGCCCGTCGACCGCGAGATGGATCTTCGTGCCCAGCCCGCCCCGGGACCGGCCGAGTCCCAAGATCAACGACTTACAGGACACGCCCTAGGCGAACACCTCGGCCAGGAACGTCCGCCAGTCCTGCTCCTCGGCCTCGGGGTCGACGTCGCCGAAGTGGTGGCGTCCCACGCCGATCCGCCAGCCGAAGGCGTTGCGGCCGTAGAACCGGTAGAGGGCGTCCGCGGTCCGGATGCCGAGGAAGCCGGGGGCCGCGTAGTCGACGACACCGCCGGCGCCGCGCACGGTCACGCGGTCGCCGACGTCCTGCGTCACGCCGAGTGCTTCGACCAGTTTGGTGAAGCCGTCGGCCTGCGCCGAGGATTCGGGTGCTTCGGTCATCGCGTAGGTGGCGGCGCGGCCGGCGAAGTGGGCGAGGTACTCGCCGAGGGAGTGGTAGTAGAAGGCCGTGTGCCGGCGGCAGGCGTCGTAGTTGGTGTCCCAGTCCTCGAGGAAGACGCCGCGGTGGACGAACGTCAGGTGGGTGGCGTCGCCGCGGCGCTCGAAGGTGTAGTCGAGGTCGTTGAACCAGCCGTCCTTCTCGCAGCGCGTCGCGAAGTGCTCGCCCGGCTGCCACGCGGTCACCTCTCCGCCGTAGAAGGTCAGCCCGGACTCGCGCCCGCCGACCCACGGCTCGTACCGGATGGGCCACGACCAGCTCCCGGCGTCGACGGTGACGGCGCGCCAGCAGTCCTCCGGCGCGGCGGCCAGCGTCCCCTCGAACCCGACTTCGAATTCCTTCGCCATGGCGTTCAGCTCCCTGGTGCGTCCCGGCTTCTGCAAGGACGTCATCCGGGCAATGGCGGATTCGACACCGGCCGCGGAGATTTTCCGGCCCGCCAGGCGAGCACCGTCGGGGTGGGCCGGCCGCCTTCGGCGAACCGCTCGAACGTCAAGCCCGCGTCGAGGACGGCGTGGAACAGCGCGGGCAACGGCAGGTGAGTGGCCCCGACCTTGTCCCGCAGGCCCTGGTCGGTCCACGACGCCGTCGTCCAGCCGGGCTCGCGGTAGCCGGGCCGGATCACCACCGCCCGGTCGTCCGAGCGGTCGGCGAACCCGCCGCAGAAACACGGGTGCACGCCGACGTGCACGAACACCCCGCCGGGCGCGAGGACGCGCGCCGCCTCGCGGAGCACCGCCGGGTACGCGGGCATGTCCGTGTGCACCATGATCGCCACGACGGCGGGCACCGAGCCGCCGGCGATCGGGAGCGCCCCGGCGTCGCCCTGCGCGACCGGCAGCCGCCGCCCGGCGTGCCGCAGCATCCCGGCGGAGACGTCGACGCCGAGCGGGGTCCGGCCCAGCTCCCGGAGCACCCCGGCGTGGACGCCCGTTCCGCAGCCCAGCTCGAGGCACGGCCCGGAGCCGGGGCCGAGGAGGTCCCGCAGCGTGGGTCCGATGGCCAGCGGGTCCTCGCGCTGCCCGGCGAGGAAGGTCGTTTCGTACCAGTCGGCGATCGCGTCGTAGGCCGTCATGCTTCCCGTCTACCGGCCGGGCACGGGAGCGGGCCAGGGATTCCGCGTGCGGCGGAACCGAGCGGCCGGCGGGCCGAGCCGAACCGGTGGCGGCCGGGTCCGGGGTGACCGGCGTCGCTGCCTAGACTGGACACATGAGCAAGCGCTTAGTGGCCCTGGGGGACTCCTTCACCGAAGGCGTCGGGGACGACGATCCCGCCGCCCCGAACGGGGTGCGCGGCTGGGCCGACCGCACCGCCGAACAGCTCGCCGCCCGCGAGCCGGGCTTTCGCTACGCCAACCTCGCGATCCGGGGCAAGCTGCTGGGTCAGGTGCTGGCCGAGCAGCTCGAGCCGGCGCTGGCCATGGAACCCGACCTCGTCACCCTCTACGCCGGCGGGAACGACCTGATGCGGCCCAAGGTCGACATCGACGGGCTCATGGACCGCTACGAAGCCGGGGTCGAGCGGATCCGGGCGACCGGCGCCCGCCTGGTGTTGTTCACCGGGGTCGACGGCGTCGAGGACGCGCTGTTCCGCAGGATCCGCGGCCGGGTGGCGATCTACAACGAGCACGTCCGCGGCATCGCGGCCCGGCACGGCGCGCTGCTGGTCGACCTGTGGGCGATGCGGCAGCTGCGTGACCGGCGGCTCTGGGCGCCGGACCGGCTGCACCTCAACGCGCTCGGCCACACCGAGGTCGCGATCGCGGTGCTGCACGTCCTCGGCGTCGACCACCCGCTGACGGCCGGCGAGCTCGGCCCCCGTGCCGTGCTGAGCCCGGCGCAGCGCCGCAGCCAGAACCTGCGGTGGGCGCAGGAGCACGCGCTGCCGTGGGTGCGTCGCCGGCTGCGCGGCGAGTCGTCCGGGGACACGCTGACCGCGAAGCGCCCGACGCTGGAGCCGGTCGGCTCAGCCCCGCTCCCCCGCTGATGCGCCGGGGCGGAGGCCGTCGAAGAGGATTTCCACGGCCCGGTCGCGCAGGCGCGCGTCCGGGCCGGCGTACTCGGCCGCCCGCGCGACCCCGATGATCACCGTGATCAGCTCGCCGACGACGAGGTCCTTCCGGACGGCCCCCGCCCCCTGCGCGCGGGACAGCAGCACGCCGAGGGACTGGATCAGCCGGGCGCCGATGTCGGACTTCGTGGTCGGCAAGCTGACGCCGGCCGCGGTCAGCGCTTCGAAGTAGGCGTTCTTCGCGCTGGACATCTCGATCCAGCTGGTGAGGAACGCGAAGAACGCGCCACCCGGGTCGTCGGAGTCCGCGGTGACGACGGCTTCGGCCTCGTCGACGAACCGGCGCAGCCGGGCGACGAGCACCGCTTCGAGCAAGGCTTCCTTCGTCGGGAAGTGCCGGAACACGGTGCCGATGCCGACGCCGGCGGCGCGGGCGACCTCCTCGGTCGGCGCCCCGGTGCCCTTCGCGGCGAACACGCTCTCGGCCGCCTCCAGCACGCGCGCCCGGTTGCGCCGGGCGTCGGCGCGCAGGGGCTTCGACGCGTGGGGATCAGCGGCGGCGGGGGTCACCACCCGATCGTACTGTGCTGATCGTGACCGATCCGGCCGGCAGCCACGGCGGAACGGGTGCCGGTGAGCGGGTCGGCTCCGGACCGTGTCCGCCTACTTTCGGCCGGATTGGTCACCGGCCGGGTCCGGCAGCGAGTCCAGCAGCCGGGCCAGCGCCCGCGGCACGTGGGAACGCCAGCCGCCACCCATGATCCGCCGGGAGACGCGCTGGAACTCGTCGTCGGGGTCGAAGCCTTCGTGGCTGAGGAAGAGCCGGGTGCCGGTACCCTCCGGTGCCAGCCGCCAGGTGACCGTCCACTGCGGACCCCAGCGGATGCTGAGCTTGCGCTCGGGCTCGACCTCGAGGACCTCGCACGCGACCGGGCCGCCGGCGAACCCGGCCGCCGGCACCGGCTCGGCCAGCAGCTCGAACCGGTGCCCCACCACGGGTTTGATGTCGTTGGGCATGTTGATCCAGCGTTCGAGCAGGTCCGGCTCGGTGAGCGCGCGCCACACCTTGCGGGCCGGGTGGGCGAGGAACTGGTCGACGTGGATCGCGGCCGGGTCGTCGTCGGTCACAGGTCCTCTTCCTCGTCCAGCAGGTCACGCAGGTTGGCGAGCTTGCTGCGCCAGAACCGCTCGTACGGCGTGAGCCAGTCCGCGACCTCTTCGAGCGGGGCCGCGTCCAGGCGGTAGACGCGGTGGCGGCCCTGGCGCTGCTCGCTGACCAGCCCGGCCTGCCGGAGCACCCGAAGGTGTTCCGAAAGGCTGGGCCGGGCCATCGCGAACCGCTCGGCGATCGCGCCGGCGGCCATCGGGCCGTCCAGCAGCAGCCGCAGGACCTCGCGCCGGGCCGGGCTGGCCAGCGCGGCGAACACGTCGTCGTGGACCGGCATCAGCGCGGGACGTTGCCGAAGCCCGACGGCTCGAGCAGGCCGAGCGTGTGGCCGTCGAGGTCCTTGAACGACGTCGCGCGGCCCCACGGCCGGTCCTGCGGCTCGGCGACCTCGACCCCGGCCGCCCGCAGCGCGGTGATGTCGGCGTCGAGGTCGGTCGTCTGCAGCTGGAAGTGCCGTGGTCCCGGCTCGATGCCGGTGACCTGCTGGTCGGTCAGCACCACCCCGGTCTGCGCACCCTTCGGCGCGACCATCACGAACCGGCCGCCCTCGGGCGTGCGACGGTCGACGAGGGCTTCGAAGCCGAGCTTGCCGACGTAGAAGTCCCGCGCGCGGGCGTGGTCGGCGACGGGCAGGGTCAGGAACTGCACGTGGGTGATCGTCATGCCCGCGACAATACGTAGGAGATCTCCTACGCGTCAAGGGGGTTGCCGAACCACCGTTCGAGGGCGGACCGCAGGGCCTTCCGGTCGGCGTCGTCGGGCTCCGCCGAGCCGGTCGCCCAGGCGACGTAGCAGTCCGGCCGCAGCAGCATCGCGGTCGCGGGCGCCTCCCCCGCGGGCCGGGCGGTGACGACGTCGACGCGGTCGGTCCAGCCGCGCAGTTCGCCGCCGAGCGAGCCGCCTTCGGTCAGGTCCAGCAGCAGCGGCCGGCCGGTGCGGGTCAGCTCGGCCAGCCGGACGCCGTCGCCGAACTCGACGTCCGGGGCCCACCGGCCGTCGAGCGGGTGGTCGGTGGCCGCCTCGTAGCGGATGTCGGCGCCGGACATGAGGTTCGCGATGTGCCGCACGGTGCCCGGCAGCCGGAGCAGCTCACCGAACAGCTCGCGCAGCGCGGTGACCTCGCCGCCGGGCGCGATGAGCGCGGACTGGGCCTGGGTGTGCATGACGACCCGTTCGGCCGCCGGACGGCGCTCGGCCTCGTAGGTGTCGAGCAGTCCCGGCGGCGCCCAGCCGTGGATCTCGGCGGCGAGCTTCCAGCCGAGCCCGATCGCGTCCTGCATGCCGAGGTTGAGCCCGGGGCCGCCCATCGCGGAGTGGACGTGGGCCGCGTCGCCGACCAGCAGCACGCGGCCGTCGCGGAAGCGGTCGGCCAGCCGGGTGTTGCGCCCGTGGAGCCGCCTCGCCAGGTGCGGGCCGTCGCCTTCGGGCGGGCCCAGCGGGACGTCGGCACCGAGGACGCGGCGGATGCTCGCGCGCAGCTCGTCCAGGGTCATGGCCGTGTCGTCGCCGGTGTCGTCCGCCACCCACTCGACGGTCGTCACGGATGTGCCGGCCGCCAGCGGCGCGTAGACGAAGAGCCCGGTTTCGGTCCGGTAGTGCGAGAGCGGCGGGATGACGCCGTGACCCGGCACCCGCAACCCGCCGGTCACGGGGTCGAGGAGTTCGGGCGGGACGGTGGCGTGGGCCGAGCGCGAGACGCTGCGGTCGTCCGTGACGCCGGGGAAGCCGATGCCGGCGAGCTTCCGGGTGGCGCTGCGGCCGCCGTCCGCGCCGACGAGGTACCGGGTTTCGAGGGTGTAGGCGCCGTCCGGTCCGGTGATCTCGACGGTGACGCGGTCGGCGTCCTGGCCGAGGCCGGTGAGCTGATGCCCGCGGCGGATCTCGACACCCAGTTCGGTGGCGCGGCCGGAGAGCATCGCCGCGATTTTCCGTTGCGGGACGGGCAGCAGGTGGAACGGCGTGTCGGGCGCGAGCGTGAGGTCGAGCGGCATGGCACCGAAGACGAAGCGGGGCGCGGGCGGGCCGAGCGGCCCGGCGAGCCGCTCGTAGAGGCCGCGGCGGTCCAGCATCCGGACGACCTGGCCGACCATGCCGTTGGCGCGGTGCTCGGTGCTGGGTTCGGGCAGCCGTTCGAGGACGAGGGGCCGGATTCCGGCGAGGCTGAGCTCGCAGGCGAGCATCAGGCCGTTGGGGCCGGCTCCGGCGATGACGACGTCGTGCATGGCGGGACTCCTTGGGTACGAAGGAAAGGGCAGGAGGAAAAGGGCAGGACGAATCCGCCCGGCGGGTGCCGGGCGCCCTCAGTGGTCCGGGAAGGTCAGTGCGGTGCGGGCAGGCCCGCGGCGAGCCGGCCGAAGACGTCGCGCAGGAGCTCGGCCATCGACTCCGGCGGTTCGGTGCTCAGCCACTGCTGGATGACGACGTTGAACGCGGCGACCACGGTGGCCGCCACCAGCCGGGGGTAGAGGTCCTTCCCGGCGTCGGTGCCGGTGCGGTCGGCGATCACCGCGGCGTACTCGGCTTCGGCCGCGGCGCCGGCTTTCGCGAACTCGCTCTGCAGCGCGGGCTCGGCGACCATCAGCCGGATCCCGCTGAGCCACTGCTCGTCGGGGACGAGCTTTTCGGGCGCGCGCTCGCCGAGGGCGAACCCGGCCAGGGCCGCCTCCGTGATGGCGATCCAGATCGGTTCGCCGGCGGGGCGCAGCCGCAGCTGCTCGGCGATCGTGCGGGCCCGCTCGAGGTGGCGGGCCGCGATCGCCTCGCCCTTGGTGGCGAAGTAGTTGCTGAAGGTGCGGGTGGACACCCCGGCTTCGGCGGCGATGTCCTCGATACGGACGTTGTCCAGCCCGCGTTCCACCACCAGCCGGATGGTCGCCCAGCTCAGCGCGATGCGGGTTTCCCGCTTCTTGCGTTCCCGCAGCCCGCCCTCGCCGGTGTCCATGAACCCACCATACAGAAACTTGCAGACTCTGCAAACTTGCAGAGTCTGCAAGTTTGGCGAGTCCGGAAATTTCTTCGCCGCCGGTGTCGAGAATGTCGGCGCGGCTCCGTCCCAGGACCACGAGCGGCCCTCCCGGCCGCCCCGAACCGGAGGAACCACCGTGCACGCGAACGAGATCACCGAGGTCCTCAACCGCCCGCACAGCCAGGAGCTGCTGGCCCGCGACGTGACCCGCCTGGCCTACGTCGCCAAGGACGGCACGCCCCGCGCCGGTCCCCATCGCGTTCACCTGGAACGGCTCCGAGATCGTCATGTGCACCTCGAAGAACGCCCCCAAGCTCCCGTCCCTGCGCGAGAACCCGATGGTCGCCCTGACGATCGACACCGAGGTGCACCCGCCCAAGATCCTGCTGATCCGCGGCCGGGCCGAGCTGGACGTCGTCGACGGCATCCCGGACGAGTACCTGCAGATGAACGGCAGCTACCAGATGACGCCCGAGCAGCGGGTCGAGTGGGAGGCGGAGGTTCGCTCGCTCTACGACGGCATGGTCCGGATCGTCGTGACCCCGACGTGGGCGAAGCTGATCGACTTCGAGACGACCCTGCCGAGCGCGGTCGAGGAACTGGCCCGGCAGCGGGAAGAGAGCCGGCGCGCCTGAGCGCCCACGCCGTCCACCGAACACCCACCCCGGCCAGAATGGGCCGGGAAACCCCGAGGGAGCACCCGATGGCCAAGTACCTGCTGCTCAAGCACTACCGCGGCGCGCCGGCGCCGGAAAACAACGTCCCGATGGACCAGTGGACGCCGGAGGAGGTCACCGCCCACGTCCAGTACATGGCCGACTTCGGCACGCGGCTGGAGGCCACCGGCGAGTTCGTCGAGCACCAGGCGCTCTCCCCCGGCGGCACGTTCGTGCGGGCCGGCGGCGAAGGACAGCCGGTCACCGACGGCCCGTTCGCGGAGACCAAGGACCTGATCGCCGGCTGGACGGTGATCGACGTCGAGAGCTACGAGCGGGCCCTCGAGCTGGCCGCCGAGCTGTCCGCGGCGCCGGGTGCGGGCGGGCGGCCGGTCAACGAGTGGCTCGAGCTGCGCCCGTTCTACGCCCCGCCGCAGACCATCACGGAGTGACCCGAGTGGACGAAGCCCTGGTGAGAACCCTCACCCCCACGGTGATCGGCATCCTCGTCCACCGCGGCGCCGACTTCGCGGCGGCCGAGGACGCCGTGCAGGACGCACTGGTCGAGGCCCTGCGCGGGTGGCAGGCGGACCCGCCCCGCGACCCGCAGGGCTGGCTGGTCACCGTGGCGTGGCGCAAGTTCCTCGACGCCACGCGCGCCGAGACCTCGCGGCGGCACCGCGAGGAACGCGTCGAGAGCGAGCCCGGGCCCGGGGAGGGCGTCGCGGTGGACGACACGCTCCAGCTGTACTTCCTGTGCGCCCACCCGTCCCTGAGCCCGGCCTCGGCCGTCGCGCTCACGCTGCGCGCGGTCGGCGGGTTGACCACGCGGCAGATCGCGCAGGCCTACCTGGTGCCGGAGGCGACCATGGCCCAGCGGATCAGCCGGGCCAAGCGGACCGTCTCCGGAGTGCGGTTCACCCGGAGCGGGGACATCGCCACCGTGCTGCGGGTGCTCTACCTCGTCTTCAACGAGGGCTACTCCGGTGACGTCGACCTCGCGGCCGAGGCGATCCGGCTCACCCGGCAGCTGGCGGCGCGGATCCACCACGAGGAGGTCGCGGGGCTGCTCGCGCTGATGCTGCTCCACCACGCGCGGCGCCCCGCGCGGACCGGCCCGGACGGCAGGCTCGTGCCGCTCGCCGAGCAGGACCGCGGCCGGTGGGACACCCGCCTGATCACCGAAGGCGTCGCCGTGCTCCAGGCGGCACTCGCCCGGGACCGCCTGGGCGAGTTCCAGGCCCAGGCCGCCATCGCCGCGCTGCACGCCGACGCGCGCACGGCCGAGGAGACCGACTGGGTGCAGATCGTCGAGTGGTACGACGAGCTCGTCCGGCTCACCGGCAGCCCGGTGGCGCGCCTCAACCGGGCGGTCGCGGTGGGCCAGGCCGACGGCCCGCGCGCCGGCCTGGCCGCCTTGGCGGAGCTGGACCCGGCCCTGCCCCGGTACACCGCCGCCGCCGCGTATCTCCAGGAGCGCGATGGCGACCTGGCCACCGCGGCCCGGCTCTACGCCGAAGCCGCCCACGCCGCCCCGAACCTCCCGGAGCGCGAACACCTGATCCGGCAGGCAGCCCGGCTCAACGCCCGGCTGCGCGGCTGACCGCGACCGGACGAGATACCGGCCATCGATCGCCGAATTCGTCGACGCGCGTCACACTGTTGTGTGACATCGGTCACCGGAGGTGTTGCGAGATGGTTCTGGGAGACAACGGCGTCACGCACAAGGTGGAGCCGGACAGCAGGTCAGGACGAGTCCAGGTACGACGGGCGGCGCTGGCGAGCGCCGTCGGGACGACCATCGAGTGGTACGACTTCTTCCTCTACAACACCGCGGCGGCCCTGGTCTTCCCCCACCTGTTCTTCCCCGCGTCGAGCGCGTACGCGGGTGCGATGCAGTCGTTCGCGACCTACGCGGTCGGGTTCGCCGCCCGCCCGGTCGGGGCCGCGATCTTCGGGCACTGGGGTGACCGGATCGGCCGGAAGGCGACGCTGATCGTCACCCTGCTGTTGATGGGCATCTCCTCCGGCATCGTCGGGGTGCTGCCCGGGACGTCGGCGATCGGCATCGCCGCCCCGCTGCTGCTGGTGCTGCTGCGGCTGATCCAGGGCATCGCGATCGGCGGCGAGTGGAGCGGCTCGGTGCTGCTCGCGATGGAGTGGGGCAACCAGCGCAAACGGGGCCTGCTGGGCAGTTTCGCGCAGATCGGCGTCCCGGTCGGGCTGGTGCTCGGCACCGGCGGCATGACGCTGCTGTCGGCGACCCTCTCCCCGGACGCCTTCAACTCCTGGGGCTGGCGGATCCCGTTCCTGGCCAGCCTCCTGCTCGTCGCGGTCGGCCTGGTGATCCGGCTGAAGATCCTCGAGACGCCGATGTTCGCCAAGCTCGTCGAGAACCGGCAGACCGCGCGGACGCCGGTGCTCGACGCGATCCGCCACCACTGGCGGGAAATCCTGCTCTCGGCCGGTGTCCGCTTCAGCGAGCAGATGCCGTTCTACCTGTTCACCAGCTACGTGCTGATCTACGTCGTCGCGCGGCACGAGTTCAGCAAGACGTTCGTGCTCAACGCGGTCCTCGTCGGTGCGGCGTGCGAGCTGGCGATGATCCCGTTCTTCTCGATGCTGTCGGACCGCTTCGGCCGCAAGCGGGTCTACCTGTGCGGGTCGGTGCTCACCGCGGTGATCGCGTTCCCGTACTTCACGGTGCTGTCCCACGGCGGCCACGCGCTCGTGTTCGTCGCGGTCGTGGTGTCGTTCGTCCCGCACGCGCTGCAGTACGGGCCGCAGGCCGCGCTGATCGGCGAGAGCTTCCCGACGCACCTGCGCTACGGCGGCGCCGGGCTCGGCTACCAGCTGGCGTCGGTGTTCGCGGGCGGGCCGGCGCCGCTGCTGGCGACCTGGCTGCTGCACACGACCGGGACGCCGTACGCGATCTCGACCTACATCGTCGTGTCGGCGGTGGTGACGGTGCTGTGCGTGATCTTCCTGAAGGACCGGTCGAAGGCGGACATCGACGACGCGAGCGTCTACCTGCGGGCGACCCGCACGGGCTGAAACGCCGTGAAGGCCTCCCACCAGGCGGTGGGAGGCCTTCACGGATCGGACGGGGTCAGCGGCGCGGGCCGCCCTGGGGGCCGCCGAACGGGGGCTGCTGCGGGAACGGCCCGCTGCCCGGGTTCTGCTGCGGGCCGCCGAACTGGCCCGGCGGCGGCGCCTGCGGCGGCGGACCCTGGTACTGGCCGCCCTGGGGCGGGCCGGCCGGGGCCTGCGGCTGCGGGAGCGGCTGGCCGCTCTGCGGGGTCGAAGGCTGCTGCGGCGCCGGGGTGACCTCGGTGCCGCGGTCTTCGTCCGCTTCCGGTTCCGGCTGCTGCTGGGCCGGACGCGGGATCGCCGGCCGCGCGGCCGGCGACGACGGGGTCCCGATCGCCGGGACCTCCTTGCGCGCCACGGCTTCCGCGGCCGCGACCGCCTCGGCGACCTTCGGGTCGCTCTTGGTCTCGAACCAGCTGGCGACCTCTTCGTCCTCGAGGTCGGGCTTGGCCGGGACGTCCTCCTGCGGCGGCTCGTACCGGAACACGCCGTCGTCGCCGGGGGCGCCGAGCGCGCGGGCGAAGCCTTCGAGGGCCTTGCCGTAGTCGCTGGGGATCATCCAGACCTTGTTCGCGTCGCCCTGCGCCATCTGCGGCAGCGTCTGCAGGTACTGGTAGGCCAGCACCTCCGGGGTCGGGCGGCCGGCCTTGATCGCGGCGAACACCTTCTCGATCGCCTTCGCCTGGCCCTGCGCCTGCAGGTACCGCGCGGCGCGTTCACCCTGCGCCCGCAGGATGCGGGACTGCCGCTCGGCTTCGGCGGCGAGGATGGTGGCCTGGCGGGCACCTTCGGCGGAGAGGATCTGGCTCTGCTTCTGGCCTTCCGCGGTCTTGATCGCGGACTCCCGCTGGCCTTCGGCGGTGAGGATCATGGCGCGCTTCTCCCGGTCCGCGCGCATCTGCTTCTCCATCGAGTCCTGGATGGAGGGCGGCGGGTCGATCGCCTTGAGCTCGACGCGGCCGACGCGGATGCCCCAGCGGCCGGTCGCCTCGTCGAGCACGCCGCGCAGCTGGGTGTTGATCGAGTCGCGGGAGGTCAGGGTCTGCTCGAGGCTCATGCCACCGACCACGTTGCGGAGCGTGGTGGTGGTGAGCTGCTCGACACCGACGATGTAGTTGGAGATCTCGTACACCGCGGCGCGCGAGTCGGTGACCTGGAAGTACACGACCGTGTCGATCGACACGGTCAGGTTGTCCTCGGTGATGACCGGCTGCGGCGGGAACGAGACGACCTGCTCGCGCAGGTCGATCCGGGCGCGCACCTTGTCGAGGAACGGCACCAGGAAGGTCAGGCCCGGCGACGCCACCGTGCGGAACCGGCCCAGCCGTTCGATCACGGCCGACTGCGCCTGCGGCACGACCATGATCGCCTTGGCTACCGTGATGATCACGAACAGGGCCAGTAACACGACCACGACGATCGCTACTGTGGTGGTCAAGAGATCTTCCCCTTACCTAGTACCATTCTTGCGCATTGGACGGCGTTCCGGGCGCCGCGGGCGGGCTCACCGTGAGCGTCAGCTCCTTCGTGGTGATGCCCCAGCGGCGGGTCGTGTCGTGCAGGACTGTCCACACTGTACGGTGCAGGTCCCCGGGTGCGGTGACGGCGCGCTCGGCGGTCGTCAAGCCCGCTTCCTGCCGCAGCGCCGTGCGGGTCAGCTGTTCGATCGCCAGCCCCGGATCCTTGATTTCGTAGGTCGCCGGGCGTGGGTCGACGACGGCGAACGTGACCTCGAAGCCGATGAGGACTTCCTGCCCGTCGCCGGCCTCGACGACGCGGGGCGGGGCGGACAGGACCTGCTCCCCCAGGTCGAACCGGGCGCGGACCCGGTCGGCGAACGGGAGCACGAAGTGGCGGCCGGCGCCGAGCACGGTGCGGAACCGCCCGGCGCGTTCGATCACCGCGGCCGCGCCTTCGGGCACGATGACGAACCCCAGGCTCACGGCTCCGCCGACACGACGGCGGTGGCGCCGGAGATCTCGACGACCGTGACCGAGGTCCCGGGCTGGATCGGCGGGTGGTGTTCCGACAGGCTGCGGGCCGACCAGACGTCGCCGGCCAGTTTCACCTGGCCCGCCTCGAAGTCCACTGTGGACACGACGACGGCGCGGGCGCCGATCAGGGCGTCGATGCCGGTGCGGTGGCCGGTGCCGGCGAGGAAGCGGCGCTTCAGCGCGGGCCGGACGAGCACGAGCATGCCGACGGAGGCGACGGCGAACACGGCGACGTCCACGAAGAGGTTTCCGGTGAGCACGTCGGCACCGGCGCCGAACAGCGCGCCGACCCCCAGCATGATCAGCACGAAGTCGCCGGAGACGACTTCGGCGATCATCAGGGCGATGCCGACGATCAACCAGACCAGTGCCCATGACATGGCTTCATGCTCTCAGATCGTGCCGGTTCGCACCGGGACGGTGATGGGACGTGACCCACGCGTGACCTTGGACAAATCGGACATTCAACCCTCTTCCGTCGGCTCGGTGACGAAGTCGATGAGCCGCTCCACGGCCCCGATGAGCGGGGTCTCGAGGTCGCGGAAACTGCTCACCCCGCTCAGGACACGTTGCCAGCCTTCGAAAGGTTGCCCCCAGCCGAGCGCGTCGCAGATCCCCTGCTTCCACTCGGTGCCGCGGGGGATCTTCGGCCAGGCCCGGATGCCGACCGCGGCGGGGCGGACCGCCTCCCAGACGTCGATGTAGGGGTGCCCGGTGACCAGCACGTTCTCGTCGTGGACGGCCTCGACGAGCCGGGACTCCTTGCTGCCGGGGACGAGGTGGTCGACGAGCACACCCAGTCGACGCGCGGGGCCGGTGCCGAACTCGGCGATCCGGTCGGCGAGCACGTCGACGCCGTCGAGCGCCTCGACGACGACGCCTTCGACGCGCAGGTCGTGGCCCCAGACGCGTTCGACGAGCTCGGCGTCGTGCTTGCCCTCGACCCAGATCCGCGAGTCGCGGGCGACACGGGCCTGCAGGCCCTGCACCTTCACCGACCCGGACGCCGAGACCTGCTTGACCGGCGCCTTCACCGTCTTGACCGGCACCAGCGTGACGGGCTTGCCTTCGAGCAGGAACCCGGCGGGGGCGAGCGGGAAGACGCGGTGGCGGCCCTTGGCGTCCTCGAGCACGACGTTCCCGTACTCGATCTTCACCACCGCGCCGCAGTAGCCGCTCGCCGGGTCCTCGACCACGAGCCCGGGTTCGGCGGGGACTTCCGGCACCTTCTTGCGGCGCGGGCCGGCGAGCACGTCGTCATAGGAGTGGGAGCGCACGACCAGGGAACTTAGTGGGCGTGCGCACCCGGACGGGTCATGCCACGCCGGTCAGCGCGCCAACTCGAGGACGGCGTCGGTGAACGGTGTGGGTCCACCTCGGCGCAGGGGCGCGAGTGCGACCAGCGGGGCCATGGCGACGCACCAGGCGCGGACGCGTTCGGCGTCGAAATCCGCGACGTGCGGGGCGAGCGCGGCGATGCCGTCGTCGATCGTGCCGCCACGGGCCACGGGGATGAACATCCAGTCGACGGCGTCGAGCGCCGGGTCGCCGAGGCCGGGGCGCGGGTCGATGGCCACGGCGCCGCGACCGGGTCCGGCGTCGAGGACGTTGGCCGGGTGCAGGTCGCCGTGGATGAGCGTGACCGGTCCGCTGGTGGCCAGCGCCATGGCCCGCTCGCGGCCCCGCCGCAGGACGTCGGCGCTCAGGTGGTCGGCGGCCGGCGACTCGCGGCGGCGGCGTTCGGAGAGGGTGAAGATGAACTCGATGCCCTCGGCCAGCCGCCGGAACCCCGCGATCGGGGGCACGGAGTGCAGCTGGTCGAGCATTTCGCCGAGCTCGGCCCACGGGACGTCGCCGTCCAGCGGGGTGCCGGGGACGAGTCCTTCGAGGAGGATGGCGTGGGCGTCGAGGTCGGCGTCGAGGACCTGGACGACGCGGGAGCAGCCGGCCCAGGCGCGCAGGCCGGTGAACTCGAGCCGGGCGACCTCGGGGTCCGGGGTCAGCTTGAGGACCCGCAGGTCACCGGCGGGGCCGGTGCACAGCAACGTGCGGCCGGTGTTGCCGGGCCGGGCTTCGCGGACCTCGAGGCCCCACTTCGCGGTGAGGCGGGCGACGAGGTCCGGGAGGGCGTCGCACCAGGGTCCGGCCAGGTCCGCGCCGAAACGGTCGACCAGCCGCGCGCGGGCGGCGTCGTCGATTAGAACAGCGGCCACGGGATGGCACGCCAGTCGTCGCCGGGTTCGGGGAAGATGCCTTCGGCCAGCAGCAGGTCGGTGCGTTCGGCCAGGGCCCGGATCTCGACCTTCGTGATGTGTTCCGACAGCGTCTTGCCGAGGCCGCCGTCGATCTCCGAGCGCAGCTTCCGCAGCTTCTCGACGGTGTCCGGCGGGACCGGTTCGCCGATCCAGCCCCACAGGACGGTGCGCAGCTTGGGGTCGGTGTGCAGGCAGATGCCGTGGTCGACGCCGTAGACGTGGCCGTCGACGCCGGCGAGGAGGTGCCCGCCCTTGCGGTCGGTGTTGTTGACGACGATGTCGAGGACGGCGAGGTCGCGCAGCCCGGGGTGGTCGGCGTGGGCCAGCACCGCGGGGTCGCCGAGCCGGTCGTGGGCGTGCAGCACGACCCGCCAGCCGTCGGGGACCTCTTCGGGGGCGCGGACGTCGACGAGGTCGTCTTCGGTGGTCTCGACCCACAGCTGGACCATGCCGGGGCCGAACGGGCCGTCGCGCAGGACGGTCGGCGGGATCGAGCCGATGCCGGCGGCGTCGGCGATGATCGCGGTGGCGACCTCACGCCCGGCGAGGGTGCCGTCGGGGAAGTCCCACAGCGGCCGCTCCCCCGACACGGGCTTGTAGACGACCCGGCCGGTGACGCCGTCGAGCTCGATCGCGCAGAAGAGCGTGACGTTGGAGGCGTCGACGAGCCGTCCTTCGACGTCGATGCGGCCGTGGGTGACCAGTTCGCGGGCCGCCGGGTCCTCGGGGCGTGGCGGGTCCGCGGGAGTTCTCGCCATGGTCAGTCTTCGCCCGCGTCGGTGTCGCGCCGGTAGCCGTTCTGCCGGGGGCAGATGTGCCCGGTCGGGTCGAGCGGCTCCCCGCACAGCGGGCACGGTTTGCGGCCGGCGTTGACGACGCGGTCGGCCCGCTCGGCGAAGGCGCGGGCGGCGGCGGGGCTGAGGAAGACGCGGACGGCGTCCGGGCCCTCTTCGGTGTCGTCGAGCACGACCGTCTCGTCGACCTCGCCCTCGGTGATGGCGAGGAGCTCGATGACGACCGCGCTGCTGTCGGCGTCCCAGCCGAGGCCCATGGTGCCGACGCGGAACTCCTCCTCGACCGGGACCGTGAGCGGGTCGAGGTCGACGAGGTCGTCGGGGGCGTCGTCGGGGACATCGGCGCCGAACCGGCTGGCGACCTCCTCGAGCAGGGAGCTGAGGCGTTCGGCGAGGACGACGACCTGCTGTTTTTCGATGGTGACGCTGATCGTGCGCACGTCCTCGGACGCCTGGAGGTAGAACGTGCGATCGCCGGGCTCGCCGACGGTGCCGGCGACGAACCGATCCGGCTGGCGGAAGACGTGGATTACGCGAGACATAGCACTGTCGACCCTAGGCCACCGCCGCATGATCGGCATCCGCCGCCCCACCTTCGCGGGCCGCTAGCCTCGGGGGGTGTCTCGGATCTCCCCGTACGGAACCTGGTCCTCGCCCATCACCGCCGCCGAAGTGGCCGCCGCCGGTGGCGGCCCGCAGTGGCTCGACGTCGTCGGGGACGAGGTGTGGTGGGCCGAGGCGCGGCCCGGTGAGCAGGGCCGGGTCGCCCTGGTCCGGGCGGTGCCGGGGGGTACCGAGGACGTGCTGCCGCCGCCGTGGAACGTCCGCAACCGGCTGCACGAATACGGCGGCCGGCCGTGGGCGGTGGCCGGTGGTGCCGTGGTGTTCACGCACTGGGCCGATCAGCGGGTGTACGCGCTGAGCGAAACCGGCGTGGTGCCGCTCACGCCGTCCCCGGAAGAGCCCCAGGGAGTCCGGTACGGCGACCTGCGCGCCGGGCGGCCGGGCGAGGTGTTCGCGGTTCGCGAACGCAGTGTCGGCCCGCGCCCGACCGACGTCGAACGGGAACTCGTCGCGATCGCCGTGGACGGCGGCGGCGAGCGGGTCCTCGCCGCGAGCCACCGGTTCCTGACCGTGCCGAAGCTGTCGCCGGACGGGCGGCACGCGGCGTGGTTCGGCTGGGACCACCCGCTGATGCCGTGGGACGGCACCGAGCTGTGCGTCGCGCCCGTCGCTTCGGACGGGTCGTTCGGGCCGCACCGGGTGCTGGCCGGCGGCACGGACGTCTCGGTGTGCCAGGTCGAGTGGGAGACGCCGTCGGCGCTGCTGGCCCTGCTCGACCCGGACGGCTGGTGGAACCTGCACCGGATCGGCCTGGACGGGGCGGTGGTGAACCTCGCGCCGGTGGAGCGGGAGCTGGGCGGGCCGCTGTGGAAGACGGGGTCGCGGTGGTTCGTGCCGCTCGGCGGCGGGCGGCACGCGGTGCTGGCGTCGGGGCGGCTGGCCGTGCTCGACGAGGCGGACGGCTCGGTGACGCCGGTGGCCGGGGAGCTGACGGCGTGGTCGAGCACCGGGTTCGCGGCCCTCGGCGACGAGGTTGTCGGCGTGGCGGCCGGCCCGGCGCGGGAGTCCGCCGTCGTGCGCGTTTCGCCCGACGGCGCGGTGACGGACCTGACGCCGCAGCCGGAGCTGCCCTCGGCGTTCCTGCCGGTGCCGCAGGAGCGGGTGTTCAACACGGCCGACGGCGAGACGGTGCCGGTGGTGCTGTACCTGCCGGTGAACCCGGAGTTCGCCGCACCCGGGGGAGAGCGCCCGCCGCTGCTCGTGCACGTCCACGGCGGCCCGACCGGGCAGGACTTCCCGGTGCTGGACCTGGAGATCGCGTACTTCACCAGCCGCGGCCTCGCCGTGGCGGCGGTGAACTACGGCGGGTCGACGGGTTTCGGGCGGGCCTACCGGGAGCGGCTGCGGGAGCAGTGGGGCGTGGTGGACGTCGCGGACTGCGTCGCGGTGGCCGAGGCGCTGGTGGCGGCCGGCCTGGCCGACGGCGACCGGCTGGCGATCCGCGGCGGCAGCGCCGGGGGGTTCACCGCGGCGGCGTCGCTGACGACGACGAAGACGTACCGGGCGGGCACGGTGATGTTCCCCGTGCTGGACCTGGCCGGGTGGACCGGCACCGAGGGCGACACGCACGACTTCGAGTCGCGGTACCTGGACGGGCTGATCGGCCCGCTGCCGGAGGCGCGGCAGCGGTACGTCGAACGTTCACCGCTCGCGAACGCCGGGGCGCTGGCCGGGCCGGTGCTGTTCCAGCAGGGCCTGGAGGACCGGATCTGCCCGCCGGAGCAGGCGGACCGGTTCGTGGCCGGGCTGGCCGGGCGCGGGATCCCGTACGCCTACCAGCGCTTCGCCGGGGAGCAGCACGGGTTCCGGCAGGCCGCGACGATCGTGGCGGCGCTGGAGGCGGAGCTGTCGTTCTACGGCCAGGTGCTGGGCTTCGAGACGCCGGGTGTGGCGCGGCTGGAGCTGTCGCGGTGAGGCCGCCGCGCCTGCGGGCGGGCGACACGATCGCGGTGGTGGCGCCGGCCGGGCCGGTGCCGGCGGATCTGCTGGAGAAGGCGGTGCCGGTGCTGCGCGGCTGGGGCGTCGAGGTGCGGATCGGGCCGTGCGTGCGGGCCGCGCCGGGGTCGCCGCCGTACCTGTCCGGTTCGGACGCCGCGCGGGCGGCGGAGTTCACCGAGGCGTGGCTGGATCCGGGTGTGCGGTGCGTGCTGGCGGCGCGGGGCGGCTACGGGGTGCAGCGGATGCTGGACCTGGTGGACTGGGCGGCGTTGCGGGAGGCGGGGCCGAAGGTGCTGGCCGGGTCGTCGGACGTGACGGCGTTGCACCGGGCGGTGGATGTCCACTTGGGACTGTCCAGTTTGTTCTCCCCGATGCCGGCGAGCGTGCTGTTCGACGACTTCGCGGTCGAGCACCTGCGGCGGGCGTTGTTCGACCCCGAGCGGAACCTGGTGATCCGGGGCGGTGCCCCGCTGGTTCCGGGCCGGGCGTCCGGGCGGCTGACCGGCGGCAACCTGTCGCTGCTGGCGGCGGGGATCGGGACGCCGGAGCAGGGTTCGGCGCGAGACGCGGTGGTGCTGCTGGAGGACGTGACGGAGAGCGTGTACCGGCTGGACCGGATGCTGACGCAGCTGCTGCGCAGCGGCTGGTTCGCCGGGGTCCGCGGCGTCGTGCTGGGCTCGTGGGCGGCGTGCGGGGACCCGGCCGACGTCCGGGCGCTGCTGCTGGAGCGGCTGGCGCCGCTGGGGGTGCCGGTGCTGGCGGAGTTCGGGTTCGGGCACGTGGCGTCGTCGCCGACGGTGCCGCTGGGCGTGCCGGTGGCCTTGGACGCGGACCTGGGGACGCTGACGTTCGACGCCCCGGCGCTGACATGACCCCGGAAGAGGCCCGTGACCGGTTCGCCGCGGCGAGGGTCGCGCGGCTGGCGACGGTGTCGGCGGCCGGGCTGCCGCACCTGGTGCCGGTGACGTTCGCGGTGCGCGGCGACACGGTGGTGTTCGCGGTGGACCACAAGCCGAAGTCGTCCGTGGCCTTGCGGCGGCTGCGCAACATCGCGGAGAACCCGGCGGTGTGCTTCCTGGCCGACGGCTACGACGAGGACTGGTCCCGGCTGTGGTGGGCGCGCGCGGACGGGATCGCGCGGGTGGAGCCGCCGGGCGCCGCGCCGGTGGCGTGGCTGGTGGCGAAGTACGAGCAGTACGCGCAGCGGCCGCCGGAGCACGCGGTGGTGGTCACGCAGGTCCACACCTGGCGCGGCTGGTCCGGGTCGGCCTGAATTCGCTACCCCGCGTCGGGCCGGAGTGGCATCGTCCGGCCATGGCCTATGAGGAGCGGGAGCACGCTGGGCGCTACTACGCCGTGCAGTTCTTGGACGCGGTGCGGGCTGGCTAGTCGCGGAGGAACTTCTCCGGGCGGCGCCAGGCGTCGATGATCCCCAGCGGGTCCGGCCGCAGCAGGGACGCCGCCGAGTACAGGCTCGCCACCACCACCCCGGCGATGAACCACCAGTCGTAGAGGGCCTGCTCCCCCGTCGGGTAGTACACCAGCGTCACGAACACCGAGACCGCCACCACGACGGCCAGGTGCCGGGGCTGCCACTTGAACGCCGACAGGAGCACGAAACCCCAGGTCAGGTACCACGGCAGGGTCGGCGGCATGAGGATCGCCACCGCGAGGAGGGAGATGCCCGCCCGGTAGACGGCTTCGGTGCCGCCGCCGCGGCCGAGCCACCACTGGCGGATGCCGAAGCCGATCAGCACCAGCATGCCCGCCGCGCGGGCGACCGTCACGAACGGGGACACCTGGACGTCGACGATCAGGTGGACCAGGTTGTAGAACACCTCGCCGATGCCGGTGGGGATGTTCAGCCAGTTCGCGATGAGCTGCGGGGCCTTGAGCCCGGACCACCAGCCGAGGTTGAGGGAGCCGAGCGAGATCCAGGTGCCGGCGACGAACACCGGGAGGAACAGGCCCACCGAGGCCGCGCCGGCGCGCAGGAAGTTGCGGACCTTCGACTCGCCGGTCAGGTGGTTGGCCCAGATCCACACCAGGAACGGCAGGGCGATCGCCGCGGTCGGCTTGATCAGCATGCCGATCGTGACGAGGACGACCGCGACGACGTGCTTGCGTTCCAGCGCCGCGAGGACGCCGATGGTGAGGAACGCGAGCATCATCAGGTCGTTGTGCGGGCCGCCGAAGAGGTGGATGACCATCATCGGGCTGGCCACGGCGAGCCACAGCGCGACCGGGAGCTTGCCGCCGAGGTGCTTGACCAGCCGCGGCAGCGCCCACAGCGTCCCGGCCAGGCCCACGAGCAGCACGACGCGCATGAGGATGACGCCGAGGATCATGTTGTCGCCGGTGGTGGCGACGACGCCCTTGGAGATCAGCAGGAACAGCGGCCCGTACGGGGCGGGGGTGGTCTGCCAGAGCGGGTGGACGTTCTGCACGACGTTCGGCAGCACGTCGAGCTCGGCGGGGCCGTTGGCGTACGGGTCGAGGCCGTACAGCAGCTGGGCGCCCTGGCCGAGGTAGGAGAAGACGTCGCGGGTGAACAGCGGCGGCGAGACGATGAGCGGGGCCATCCAGCAGCCGGCGGCGATCAGGACGGGCCTGCTGCCGACGCGGCCGAGCAGCACGTAGCGGCCGAGCCGCACCCAGGCCCAGACGACGAGGCCGAAGCCGGTGTAGAGGACGGCGTTGGCGAGCATGCGCCCGTGGCCGTAGCGGACCCAGGACAGCGGGCCGTGGCCGAGCACCGGGTCGGAGATCAGGGTGCCGCCGGCGCCGAGCGCGGCGATCATGAGCAGGGTCGTGCCGACCGTGCCCATCGCGATCGTGCGGTACGGGAACCGCGAGGGCGTGAGAAGCAGCCCGGCCAGTCCGGCCGAGGGCGTCTGTGCGGGGTCGGTGGTGGTCGCCATTTCCGTTCGGAGATTACACACTGCGCTCGCGCGGGGTTCCCGCAGTGCCGGGTTTCCGGCTGGGCACGGCCGCCGCCGGGGTCAGGTCCCGACGGTCCGGCGCTGGGCGGTGCCGCCGGGCAGGGCGGCCAGCAGGGACTTCGTGTATTCGTGGCGCGGGTCGAGCAGGACCTGTTCGACGGTCCCGGTTTCGACGAGTTCGCCGCGGTACATCACGGCGACGCGGTCGGCGATGTTCCAGGCGAGGCCCAGGTCGTGGGTGATCACCAGGGCGGCGAGGCCGAGTTCGCGGCGCAGCCGCAGCAGCAGCCCGAGGATCTCCCCGCGGACCGACGCGTCGAGCGACGCCACCGGCTCGTCGGCCACCACCATCGACGGTTCGAGCGCCAGTGCCCCGGCGATGACGACGCGCTGGCGCTGCCCGCCGGAGAGCTGGTGCGGGAGCCGGTCGGCGTACTTCTCGGCGGGCCGCAGTTCCGCGGCCTCCAGCGCCCGGTGGACGACGGCGCGCTCGTCGGCCAGCTTGTGGATCCGGGGGCCTTCGGCGACCGCCTCGTACACGGTGTGGGCGGGGTTCAGCGCACTCGTCGGGTCCTGGAGGACGAGCTGCACCTGACGGCGGTACGCCTTGAGGCCCGCTCCCCCGGCCGGGACCGGTTTCCCGGCGTAGCGGACCACGCCGGAGTCGGGTTTCTGCAGGCCGAGCAGGGTGCGGGCGAGGGTGGTCTTGCCGGAGCCGGACTGGCCGACCAGTGCGACGATCTCGTCGCGCGACACGGTGAGGTCGACGCCGGCGACGGCGTCGATGCGCTTGCCGGTGCGGTCGCGGAACGACACGCGCAGGTTCTCCGCGGCCAGCAGCGGCTCGCCGCCCGCCACCCGGTCCGGGGGTTCGGGCGGCAGCGGGGTGCTGGTGGCGGGGGCGAAGCGGGACACCGGGTCGCCGACGGTGGGGAACGCGGCGGCGAGGGCGCGGGTGTGCTCGTGCTTCGGCGCGCCCATGACCTCGGCGCTGGGGCCTTCCTCGACGATCTGCCCGTCGTACATCACCGCGATGCGCTCGCAGGTGGCGGCGAGCACGGACAGGTCGTGGCTGATCATGATCAGGCCGATGTCCTGCTCGGCGACCAGCCGGGACAGCAGCGCGAGGACCTGGGCCTGGACGATGACGTCGAGGGCGGTGGTGGGCTCGTCGGCGATGATCAGGCGGGGTGAGCAGGCCAGCGCCATGGCGATCATGACGCGCTGCTTCTGCCCGCCGGAGAGCTCGTGGGGGTAGGCGCCGGCCCGGCTCGGGGGCAGGTCGACCTGGGTGAGCAGTTCGGCGACGCGGGCGTCGACCTCGGCGTCGGTGGGTTCCTTGCCGCCGGGCGGGTGGAGCCGGAGGGGTTCGGCGATCTGGTCGCCGATCTTGCGGACCGGGTTGAGGGCGTGCATGGCGCCCTGGAACACCACGGACGCCTCGGCCCAGCGGACGGTGCGCAGGCGTCCCCACTTCATGGCGGTGACGTCTTCGCCGTCGAGGAGGATCTCGCCGGTGATCTCGGCGGTGCGCGGGAGCAGCCGCAGCACGCTCATCGCGACGGTGGACTTGCCGGACCCGGACTCGCCGGCGACGCCGAGAGTGCCGCCGGGGTCGAGGGTGAGGTCGACGCCGCGGACGGCGGGGACGTCGTTGTCGCCGACGCGGTAGGTGACGTTGAGGTCCTTGAGCTGCAGCAGCGGGGTGGTCACTTCTTCAACCTCGGGTTGAACACGGTCTCCAGGCCCCGGCCGACCAGGGTGAAGAAGAGGACGACGAGGACGATGGCGATGCCCGGCGGGAGGACGTTCCACCAGGCGCCGCGGCTGATGGCGCCGTTGTTGAGCGCGTTTTCCAGCACCAGGCCCCAGGTGACGGAGTTGGGGTCGCCGACGCCGAGGAACGACAGGGTCGCGTCGGCGATGACGGCGTTGCCGACGACGAGGGTGGTGTTGGCCAGCACGAGCGGCATGACGCCGGGGAGGACGTGCTTGCCGATGACGTGCAGGTGACCGCCGCCGAGGGCGTGGGCGCGCTCGATGTAGGGCCGGCTCTCGATGGTCAGCGTCTGCGCCCGGACGAGCCGGGCGGTGCTGGGCCAGGCGGTGAGGCCGATGGCGACGATGATCGTGCCGACGCCCTTCGGCAGCACCGCCGAGAGCGCGATCGCGAGGATCAGCGAGGGCAGGACCAGGAAGAAGTCGGTGAACCGCAGCAGCGTCGCCGACACCCAGCCGCCGAAGTGGGCGGCGGCGATGCCGATGAGGGTGCCGATGACGACCGACAGCAGCGCGGCGGAGAACCCGACGAGCAGGGAGACGCGGCTGCCCCAGATCGTCATGAGCAGCACCGACCGGCCGAAGTTGTCGGTGCCGAGCCAGAAGTCGGCGGTGGGCGGGGACAGCGGCTGCCCGGTGGCCTTGGTGACGTCGAGGCCGCTCTGGTCGCTGATCAGGGGCAGGAGCAGGGCGACGACGACGGTGGCGCCGAGCAGGACCAGCCCGATCAGCGCGGCGCGCTGTCCGGCGAACTCCTGCCAGGTCCGGGCGAGCGAGGCGCGGCGGCGGTGCCAGGCGATCTGCCGGGGTGTCTCGGCGGTGGTCATGAGGTACGCACCCTCGGGTCGAGCACGCGGTAGAGCAGCTCCGCGAGCAGGTTCATCAGCACCACGGCGCTCGCCAGCACGGTGAACACGCCCTGCAGCACCGGCAGGTCGGGCCCGTGCAGGGCGTCGTAGGTCAGCTGGCCGAGGCCGGGCCAGCTGAACACGGCCTCGACGGTGACCGCGCCGGCGACGACCTGGCCGAACTGCATGAACACCAGCGTCGTGGTCGGCAGCAGGGCGTTGGGGACGGCGTGGCGGCGGCGCACGAGGTCGTCGCGCAGGCCCTTGGCGCGGGCGGTGGTGAGGTAGTCGGCGTTCATCTCCCCCAGCAGCGACGACCGCATGATGAGCATGTACTGGGCGTAGAACACCGCCAGCAGCGTCAGGCACGGCAGCACCAGGTGGTGCAGGACGTCGATCGTCTGGGAGAGGACGTCGGGCGCGGCGTCCGGGGAGTGCATGCCGCGGCTGGGGAAGAGGCCGCCGGTGACCACGAGCAGCATCAGCCCGAGCCAGAACTGCGGGACCGACCAGAGGGTCAGGGCGATCCCGGTCTGGGCGCGGTCGAAGAAGCTGTCGCGGCGCCAGGCGGCGCGGATGCCGAGCCACAGGCCGAGGAGGACGGCGAGCAGGGTGGCGCTGCCGACGAGCAGGATGGTCGGCCAGAGCCGTTCGCCGATCATGTCGGCGACCGGGCGGCCGTTGTTGAGCAGCCGGGACTCGCCGAGGTCGCCGTGCAGCAGGTCCCAGAAGTACTGGCCGAACTGGACGAAGACGGGCTTGTCGACGCCCATCTTCTCGCGCAGCTCGGCGATCTGCTGGGGGCTGGTGACGCGGTCGCGGGTCATGGCCGCGACGGGGTCGCCGGGCAGCATGCGGAAGAGGAAGAAGAACAGGACGATCACCAGCACCACGCTGATGATCGCTTCGAGGACCTTCTTGAGCACGAACCGGGCGGTGCCGGTCCCGCCGCGGTGCTCGTCGGGGTCGACGAGCACCGCGGCTTGTTCGGGGGCGGTCATGGTTATTCGCGGTCCTCCGCCGACTTGCCGCGACGGCCGATCAGGATGCCGCCGCCGACGAGGATCACGACGACGATGGCGCCGACGACGATCCACACGACGGTGCCGCTGTCGCCGGAGCCGGCCGCGGTCTCGGTGCCGGCCGGGGTGGCGCCGTAGACGCCCCAGTAGCCGGTCTGTTCGAGGATGGCGCCCTGGGGCTGCGGCTGGGTGGTGAAGCCGGAGAACTTGTCGGAGCGGTAGGCCTCGAGCGCGTTCTGGTAGTCGAGCACGATCGTCGGGATCTGGCTGTAGAGCCGGGCCTGGGCCTGCTTGACGTAGTCCGCGCGCTTCGCGTTGTCGGTCTCGGTGAGCTGCTTCTTGTAGAGCTCGTCGTACTGGGCGTCGCAGAAGAACGTGTCGGTGCTGCCGCCCTTGGCGTCGGCGCTGGGCCGCGCGGCGCAGGTGTGCAGCGACAGCGCGTAGTCCGGGTCCGGGCTGGTGCCGTAGCCGCCGATGGCGAGGTCGTACTTGCCGGTGGCGGTGCGGTCGGACAGCTCGTCGTCGGAGACGAGGTCCTGCTTGACGGTGATGCCGATGTCCTTGAGCCAGCCGGCGACGTACTGGGCGACGCCCTGGTCGTAGCTGCGGTTGGCGTGCCCGGTCAGGCGCAGTTCCAGCTTGGCGCCGCCGGGGGCGGTGCGGACGCCGTCGGCGCCCTTCTTGTAACCGGCCTGCTCGAGGGTGGTGTTGGCGGCGGCGAGGTCGAACTTGACGCGCTCGGCGTCGCTCGGGTCCCAGTGGTAGTCGCGGTAGATGGGCGGCACGACGCCGCCGCCGACCTGGCCGAGGCCCTTGAGCACCTTGTCCACGATGGTCTTGGTGTCGACGGCCTGCGCGATGGCCTTGCGGACGGCGAAGTCCTTGAGCACCGGGTTGCCGTCACCGATGGGGTTGTTGGCGTTGTCGGCGACGCCGAAGTTGATCGACAGCTCGTCGTAGCGGCGGCCGGGGGCGGCGTTGGTGGTGATGCCCTGCTGGCCCTGCAGCGCGGCGAACTGGTTGGGGTTGAGCCGGTTGATGACGTCGACTTCGCCCTGCTTGAGCGCGTTGACCGCGGCCTCGGTGTCCTTGAACTGCAGCAGCTGCAGTTCGTCGACCTTGGGGGCGCCGCGCCAGTAGTCCTTGTTGGCCTTGAGCTTGACGTACTCGTTCGGCTTGTACTCGGTGACCTGGTACGGGCCGTCCGCGACGCCGGCGATGGCCAGTTCGTCGGTCTTGGGGTCCTTGAGGTCCTTGACCGGTTCCCAGATGTGCTGCGGCACGATCGGGACGTCGAGCAGGTTCATGTTGACCTGCACGGTCTTGGTCTTGATGACGAGGGTGGTGTCGTCCGGGGCGGTGACCGTCTCGAAGTTGCCCACGTAGTTGCCGTTGGCGGTGCGGGCGTTCTCGTCGGTGAGCATGCGGTTGAAGGTGAACGCCGCGTCCTTGGCGGTCACCGGCCGGCCGTCGCTCCACTTGACGCCGGTGCGGATCTTGAACGTCCAGGTGAGCTTGTCCGGCGACGGGGTCCACGTCTCGGCGAGCGCGGGCGAGGCTTCGGCCTTCTCCGCGTCCGGGACGGTGAGGAACTCGTAGGTGAACCGGCCGATCTGGGTGGAGGCCGAGAGGATCGCGGTGAACGGGTTGAGGTGGTCGATGCCGGTCGTCAGCGCGACCCGCAGCACCTTGCCCTGCTGGGCCTGGGCGGGCACGGCGAGCGGGATCGCCGCCAGGGTCGCCGCCGCGACGACCGCGCCCACGCGGCCGAACCGCCCGACTCTGCGTTGGAAATGCACCAAAAACCACCCCATCGTTCGCTGTGAGCCTCCCCAAGGACGAGAAGTAACCACATATCGGGACAACCGCGCAATATGTTCCCGCCTCGGCAGGTGTCCGATCGTTATCGATCGGATTTGGTGACGCCGCGTGATCGGGGATCCGCGCTCGGCGCGGCGCCGGCCTGGCTAGAGTGCCCGGCATGCGGATCCTGATCTCGGCGGACATGGAGGGCGCCACCGGCGTCACCTGGACCGACGACGTCGTGCCCGGTTCCCCGCAGTGGGACCGCTTCCGGCGGCTGTTCACCGGCGACGTCAACGCCGTGCTGGCGGGGCTGTTCGAAGCCGGGGCGAGTGATGTGCTGGTCAACGAGGCGCATTCGTCGCAGCGGAACCTGCTGCTGGAGGAGCTCGACCCGCGGGCGCGGATGCTGACCGGGCGGCACAAGCCGCTGTCGATGATGCAGGGCGTGGATTCCGGTGTGGACGGTGTGGTGTTCCTCGGCTACCACGCCGGCGCGGGGTTCGACGGCGTGCTTTCCCACACGTACCTGGAGAACCAGATCACCGGGGTGTGGCTGGACGACGTCCCGGCGAGCGAGGGCCGGTTGAACGCGGCGATGGCCGCGGAGTACGGCGTCCCTGTCCTGCTCGTTTCGGGTGACGACAAAACGTGTGACGACGCCCGCGACTACGCACCGGAGGCGGAGCTCGTCCAGGTGAAGGAGTGCGTGAGCCGGTACGCGGCGATCTGCCTGCCGCCGTCGCGCACGGCGGAGCTGCTGACCGGCGCGGCGGGCGACGCGATGGCGCAGGCCGGGCGCGAGGAGCGCCGGGTCGGGGCGCACCGCATCGAGGTGGAGTTCGACGCGAGCCACCTGGCGCAGGCGACGGCGGTGATCCCGACGGTGGAGCAGATCGGGACGCGGCGGGTCGGGTTCGACGCGGTGAACATGACCGAAGCGATGAAGGCGTTCAAGGTCGTCACGGCGATCGCGGCGGGGGCGGTGCAGGGCATCTATGGCTGACGTCGTCGAGCTGTGCGCGGACCTGATCCGGTTCGACACGACCAACCGCGGCGGGGGTGACGCCTCCCCCGAGCGGCCGGCGGCGGAGTACGTCGCCGCGTTCCTGGACGGCCTCGGGATCCCGTCGAAGATCCTCGAGGCCGCGCCGGGCCGGGCCAGCGTGATCGCCCGCGTGCCCGGGACCGACCCGTCGCTGCCCGCGTTGCTGGTGCAGGGCCACCTCGACGTCGTCCCGGCGGACGCCGCGGACTGGTCGGTGCCGCCGTTCGCCGGTGAGGTGCGCGACGGGTACCTGTGGGGCCGCGGCGCGACCGACATGAAGGACTTCGTCGCGATGGTGCTCGCCGCGCTGGCGGGCGGGGTGCGGCCGCGGCGGGAGCTGGTGCTGGCGTTCGTCGCCGACGAGGAGGACCGCGGCGACTGGGGCGCGCACTGGCTGGTGGCCCGGCACCCCTCGTTGTTCGAGGGTTGTGTGGCGGCGATCAGCGAGTCGGGTGGCTACACCTACCACGTGCCCGCCGCGGACGGCCGTGACGTGCACCTGTACCCGGTCGGGACGGCCGAGCGCGGGACGGCGCACCTGCGCCTGACCGCCCGCGGCCGCGCCGGGCACGGGTCGCGGCCGAACGACGAGAACGCCGTCACCCGGCTGGTGGGCGCGCTGCACCGGATCGCGGCGCACCGCTGGCCGGTGTCGCTGACGCCGGCGGTGCGGGCGTTCCTGGAGCGGACCGGCGCGGCCCTGGGTGTCCCGGTGGATCTGTCCTCTTCGGATTCCGTGGACGCGGCGGTGGCGGCGTTGGGTCCGGCGGGTTCGCTGGTGGTGCCGACGGTCCGCAACAGCACGACCCCGACGATGCTGGACGCGGGCTACAAGGTGAACGTGATCCCCTCGACGGCGACGGCCCAGGTCGACGTGCGGGTGCTGCCGGGGACCGAGGAGGAGTTGTTCGCCGCGCTGGACGAGCTGCTCGGCGAGGGCGTGACGCGGGAGTTCGTGGCGCACCAGCCACCGGTGCAGGCGCCGGTGGACTCGACGTGGTTCTCCTCGATGGCCTCGGCGTTGCGGGCGGAGGATCCGGAGGCGGTGGTGGTGCCGTACTGCCTCGGGGGCGGGACGGACGCCAAGGCGTTCGCGCAGCTGGGGATCGACTGCTACGGGTTCGCGCCGCTGTGGCTGCCGAAGGGGTTCCCGTACCGCGCGATGGCGCACGGCGTGGACGAGCGGGTCCCGGTGGAGGGCCTGCACTTCGGGACCCGGGTGCTGTCGCGGTTCCTCGCGGAGTGCTGAGCGGGGCCACCGGGCCCAGCCGCCCGTGCGCCTCGGCTCGTCAGCGGGTGAACTCGGCCCAGTAGCGGGCCCCGTCGCGGATGGTTTCCAGGCTCACCAGCTTCACGCCGTCCTGGGCGACGGACTCGATCTCCGCGCGGCTGAACGGCCACGGCGGCCCCGGTTCCGGGGCCACGTTCTCCTCCGCCACCTCCGACACCAGCATGGTGCCGCCCGGGGCGAGGAAACCGGCCAGGGCGGTGATCGCCGCGGCGCGGAAGTCGCGGGGCATCGCCTGGATGTTGATGATCTCCACGACCAGGTCGAACGCGTGGTGCCACTCCCCCGGCGGCTTCAGCAGGTCCGCGACCACGTACTCCACTGTGGACTGCGGGAACCGGGCGCGGGCGGCCTCGACCGCGGACGGGGCGACGTCGAAGCCGGTCACGGCCCAGCCCGCCGACGCCAGCAGCTCCGAGTCGTCGCCCAGGGCGCTGCCCACCACCAGGGCCCGGCGGCCGTCGCCGGGGGGCACCCAGTCGGCCAGGTCGGCGTTGGGCGCGCCGCGGGTCCACGGGACCTCGGCCTCGCCGCGGGCGGCGGCGGTGTAGAGCTCGTCGAACCAGCGGGTCGGGCTGCCCTCGGCGAGGGAAGCGCGGGAAAGCACTCGGTCGGCGGGTTCCGGCGTCGTCATGGGCGTGACCTTAGCGGCGGCGCCGGACCCGCGTGACCGGTTTTACCGCGCGACCGGGCCGGGAATCGCGTGCAGCCGCTCGCCGGCCCAGTGGACGACGTCCCGGACCGGCGAGGTGGGCGGCGCCGGGCGGAAGTTGGCCGCGTCGTCGACGCTGCCGGTGCCGTCGTAGACCGCCCGCTGCGGGTAGGCGAACACCGGCCGCGTCCGCGTGACGGTGCCGGCGGCGTCGCGGCCGGTCGCGGTCACCACGGTGGGCGTGGTGCCGCGTTCGACCCAGGCGACCAGCTGCTTGAGCGGGTCGAACTCGGTGAGCGTGGTGCCGCCGCCGCAGTGGTAGAGCGACGGGACCATGAACAGCCGGACCCAGTCCTGGCCGTGGCCGCGGGTGAGCCGCTGGTAGTAGTCGAGGGTGCCGGCCGGCGGGATGGCCTCGTCGGCCCAGCCGTGCCACAGGACGAGCTTGCCGCCGCGGCGCTGGAACGCCGAGAGGTCGAGGCTCATCGCGTTGTAGCGGACACCGACCGGGGTGAGCCGGTCGAACTCGCGCCGGGTGAAGGCGAAGGTGTCGACGGTCGAGGCCGGGGCGCCGATGGGGTAGCCGAGGTAGCGCAGGTAGTTGTCGGCGAGGCTGCGGGCGAAGGCGACGCCACCGGTCTCGGGCGTCGCGATGATCCAGCCGGCCCAGGACAGCTCGGAGCCGGGCTCCTGGCCGCCGGGGTAGAGCAGCGTCCCGTGGGCGTCGGTGGGCGGCGAGTACAGCTTTCGCACGACGGCGACCTGGGCCGGGGTGAGGCAGGACGGCGTGTCCGGGCCGGCGCAGGTGAGCGTGGCCGGGTCGAAGCGGCAGGCGCGCGGGTTGTCGAGCTGGCCGTCGGCGAGCCCGTCGAGGCGGTCGCAGGCGGCGAGCACGGCGTCGTGCAGCGCGGGCAGCTTGGCGGCGGTGAGGACCGGGCTGCCGTCGGCGGCGGCGTTCGCCCGCGCGAGCCACGTCTGGTACTCCCCGAGCAGCGGTCCCCAGTAGTTCGCGGGGGCGCCGGCGTCGATGCCGTCGAAGTCCGCCGGGTACCGCTGGGCCAGCAGGAGCCCTTCGCGGCCGCCGTCGGAGCAGCCGGTGAAGTAGGACCTGCGCGGCGGGGCGCCGTAGAACGCCTGGATGATCGCCTTCGAGGCGCGCGAGACGACGTGCGGCGCGCGGAACTCGAAGTCGTCGCGCGCGGCCTGGTTGTCCGCGCCCCAGCTGCCGTCGTCGACGACGGCCGGGGTGGTGCCGACGTGCCCGTCGTCGGTGGCGGCGACCGCGACGTCGCCACCGTGCGGCAGGCCGCAGTCGGCGAAGGCGGGCGGGTTGACCAGGCCGCAGAAGCCGCCGCAGCCGTACTGCAGGTAGCGGCCGGCGTAGGTCTTGGTGGGCAGCCGCAGCTCGAAGCGGACGGCGGGTTCGACGTAGCCCCGCACGCCGCAGTACTCGGGGTCGGTGCCGGTCGCGGCGACCACGGCCGCCGAGGTGACGTGCGTGGCGGCGCCCGGGAGCGCGAACCCGCGGACCAGGTCGCCGCAGGCGGTGATCGGCCGGACGGGGGACTCCGTCGCGGCGGCGGCCGCCGCCGGGGCGAATCCGGCGGTGGCGAGGCTGAGTGTGACGATGGCGGTGAAGATCCGGACTGTTCTCATCAGGTCGCGTTCCCCTCGGTTGTCCAGTTCTGGCCAGGTTTGCCAACCGGTCTTGACATCGATGTCACCCGCGCGTTTCGCTTCCTGGGCACCGCCGGGTCCCCGTCCGTCGGTCCCCCGTTCACCCTCCAGAGCTTGGAGCAATGATGCCCCGAAGCGCCAGACCGCCGGTCGCTTTCCTGGTGACCGCCGCCGTGGTCGCCGCCGGCCTGGTCGCCCTCCCCGCGACGACGGCGTCCGCCGCCGAAGAAGCCCTCCCCGCCGATTTCTCGTCCTCCTTCGAGCCCGGTGACGTCCAGCCGACCTGGACCGACACCGTCGACACCGACGCGGCGGGCAAGCCCCGCGCGTCCGGCATCAACGGCGCGAACGGCACCGCGATCCCCGGCGACATCCGCGGCAAGGTCACCGAGTCCAGCGCCAGCAGCGAGAACACCGGCGGCGGCGAAGTCGTCTCGAACCTCGTCGACGGCACGACCGACACGAAGTGGCTGTCCTGGGACCCCACGGCGTGGGCGCAGATCACGCTGTCGGAGCCGACCTCGATCACGCACTACGCGCTCTCCTCGGCGAACGACTTCGACAACCGCGACCCGAAGGACTGGACGCTGCAGGGCTCCACCGACGCCCTGACCTGGACCGATCTGGACAAGCAGACCGACCAGGCGTTCACCGAGCGGTTCCAGCAGAAGAACTACCAGCTCGCGGCCCCGACCGCGGCGTACAAGTTCTTCCGCCTGAACATCACCCGCAACAACGGCGGGCCGATCCTGCAGCTGTCGGAGCTGCTGCTGGCCAACGACGAGCCGGCGCCGCCGCCGCTGCCGAACATGCGCACCTTCACCGACTCCGGCCCGACCAGCGGGTACACGAACAAGAACCGCGTCGGCTTCACCGGGCTCAAGGCGTTCCGCTACTCGGGCAGCCAGACCGCCGAGGGCCACGGCTGGTCGTACAACAAGGTCTTCGACGTCGACGTCCCGGTCGTGGCCTCGACCGAGCTGTCGTACAAGGTGCAGCCGCAGTTCATCACCGGTGACCTGAAGTACCAGAGCACGAACGTCGCGATCGACCTGGTCTTCACCGACGGCACCCGGCTGCGCGACCTCGGCGCGACCGACCAGTACGGCTTCCCCCTGACGCCGGAAGGCCAGGGCAAGAGCAAGGTGCTCTACACCAACCAGTGGAACCTGGTGCGCTCGGCGATCGGCACGGTCGCCAAGGGCAAGACGATCGACCGGATCCTGGTCGGCTACGACAACCCCGACGGCCCGGGCTCCCTGCAGGGCTGGCTGGACGACGTGAAGATCTCGGCCACGCCGACCCCGCCGGCCAGCACCCGCCCGAGCGACAACGTGGTCACCACGCGCGGCACGATGGCCAACGGCACGTTCTCCCGGGGCAACAACTTCCCGGCCACGGCGGTGCCGCACGGCTTCAACTTCTGGACGCCGGTGACCGACGCGAACGCCGACAACGGCGACGTGCGGTGGATGTACAACTACCACAGCCAGAACAACGAGCAGAACCTGCCGGAGCTGCAGGCGTTCAGCGTCAGCCACGAGCCGAGCCCGTGGATGGGCGACCGGCAGACCTTCCAGGTGATGCCGTCCGCGGCCGCCGGGGTGCCGGACGCGAACCGCGACGCCCGGGCGCTGGCGTTCAAGCACGACAACGAGACCGCTCGCGCGCACTACTACGGCGTGCAGTTCGAGAACGGGATCAAGACCGAGATCGCGCCGACCGACCACGCGGCGATGTTCCGGTTCTCCTTCCCGGGCAGCGACTCGAGCCTGATCTTCGACAACTTCAAGAACCAGGGCGGGCTGACGCTCGACACCGCGAACGGCACGCTGTCGGGCTTCACCGACGTCAAGAGCGGTCTGTCGGCCGGGGCGGGGCGGATGTTCGTCTACGCCACGTTCGACAAGCCGGTCACCGCGGGCGGGAAGCTCACCGGGCAGGGCCGCGACAACGTCACCGGCTACCTGCGGTTCGCCGCGGGCGCCGACAAGACGGTGAACATGCGGATCGCGACGTCGCTGATCAGCGTCGAGCAGGCGAAGAAGAACCTGGCGCTCGAGGTCGCGCCGAACGCGACGTTCGACTCCGTCCGCGACGCCGCGCAGCGGGTCTGGGACGACCAGCTGAAGGTGATCGAGGTCGAGGGCGCGTCGAAGGACCAGATCACGACGCTCTACTCGAACCTGTACCGGCTGTTCCTCTACCCGAACGAGAGCCACGAGAACACCGGCACGGCCGAGAAGCCGGTCTACAAGTACGCGAGCTTCGTCTCGCCGAAGGTCGGGGCGGACACCCCGACGCAGACCGGGGCGAAGATCGTCGACGGCCAGACCTACGTCAACAACGGGTTCTGGGACACCTACCGCACCACCTGGCCGGCGTACTCGCTGCTCACGCCGGACATGGCCGGGAAGATGGTCGACGGGTTCGTGCAGCAGTACCGCGACGGCGGCTGGATCTCCCGGTGGTCCTCGCCGGGCTACGCCGACCTGATGACGGGCACCAGCGCCGACGTCGCGTTCGCCGACGCCTACCTCAAGGGCGTGAAGAACTTCGACGTCAAGTCGTTCTACGACGCGGCGTTGAAGGACGCGACGGTGACGCCGCCGAACAACGCCGTCGGCCGCAAGGGCGTGGACCAGGGGATGTTCCTCGGCTACGCGCCCAACAGCGCCGACCACGGGTTCTCGTGGTCGATCGAGGGTTACGTCAACGACTTCGGCATCGCGAACCTGTCGAAGAAGCTCTACGACGAGGCTCCCGCGAGCGATCCGCGCAAGCAGGAGTACCTGGCCAACTACGAGTACTTCACCAGCCGGGCCCAGCAGTACGTGAACCTGTTCGACCCGAGCGTCGGGTTCTTCCAGGGCCGCGACGCGGCGGGCAAGTTCAGCCGCTCGCCGCAGGAGTACGACCCGCGGGTGTGGGGCATCGACTACACCGAGACCGACGGCTGGGGCATGGCGTTCTCCGTGCCGCAGGACGGTCAGGGCCTGGCCAACCTCTACGGCGGCAAGGCGGGGCTGGCGAAGAAGCTGGACGCGTTCTTCGCCGACCAGGAGACCGCCGGCTTCCCGGGCACCTACGGGGGCGTGATCCACGAGATGCGGGAGGCGCGGGACGTGCGGATGGGCCAGCTCGGCCACTCCAACCAGGCCTCGCACCACACGCTCTACATGTACGACTACGCGGGCCAGCCGTCGAAGACGCAGGCGAAGGTCCGTGAGGCGCTCTCGCGGCTCTACACCGGCAGCGAGATCGGCCAGGGGTACGCGGGCGACGAGGACAACGGCGAGCAGTCGGCGTGGTGGACCTTCAGCGCGCTGGGGTTCTACCCGCTGCAGATGGGCAGCCCGAACTACGCGATCGGGTCGCCGCTGTTCAAGAAGGCCACGATCCACCTGGCCGGCGGCAAGGACCTGGTGATCAACGCGCCGAAGAACAGCGCGAAGAACGTCTACGTCCAGGGTGTGAAGGTCAACGGCAAGGCGTACTCCTCGACGTCGCTGTCGCAGGACCTGATCGCGCGCGGCGGGGTCATCGACTTCGACATGGGCCCGAACCCCTCGAACTGGGGCACCGGCCCGAACGACGCGCCGACGTCGATCACCAAGGGTGACGCGGTGCCGACGCCGCTGCACGACGAGACGGGCCCCGGCAAGGGCACGCTGTCCACTTCGGACGGCTCCGACGCCGCGGCGCTGCTCGACAACACCTCGCGCACCCAGGCCGCCGTCACCGGTGCCGTGCAGTACCAGCTGAACAACACCGACGAGGCCGTCACGCACTACACGCTGACGTCCCAGACCGGTGCGGGCGACCCGAAGAGCTGGGTGCTGAAGGGCTCCTACGACGGCAAGACCTGGGCGGTGGCCGACCGGCAGACGAACCAGGCGTTCAGCTGGCGGCAGCAGACCCGCGCGTTCAAGGTGGCCGACCCGGCGCACTACGCCTACTACAAGCTCGAGGTCACCGCGACCAGCACCGGCGCCCCGGCGCAGCTGGCCGAGCTCGAGCTGCTGGGTCAGCCGGACGCCGCCTGCACGCGCACGATCACGGGTGCTTCGGCGGGGCCGCTGTCGGTCACCTCGGGCACGGTGTGCCTGCAGGACGCGACGGTGTCCGGGCCGGTCACCGTGAGCGGCGGCGCCTCGCTGGTGGTGCGCGGCGGCTCGATCAACGGGCCGCTGGCGGCCACGGGCGCCGCCCAGGTGGTGCTCAACCGCACGAAGGTGGGTGGCCCGCTGGCGATCACCGGGGCGACCGGTCAGGTGTCGGTCGAGCTGACCGACGTCGCCGGGCCGGTCGCGCTGACCGGCAACCACGGGCCGGTGCTCACCTCGAGCACCGTCGGTGGCCCGCTGGCCTGCGCGCTCAACTCGCCGGCCCCGACCGACCACGACCTGGTGAACACGGTCCGTGGCCCGGTGGCCGGGCAGTGCGCGAAGATCTAGGTCCGTAGCAGGTCCGTGAAGGCCTCCTCGCCGGTTCTTGTGGCCGGTGAGGAGGCCTTCACGGCGTTTCGGCCCGGCCCGGCCCGGCCTGTCCGGGAGAAGAGGCGGGGAATCCCCGCTTCGGTGCCGTTCCGGACCGCGGGCTACGCCGTTCGGCCGATACGGTGGGCTCATGTCCGACGCCGTGTTCTTCTCCTCCTTCGAAACCGGTGAGCCGCAGCCGGCGGACCCCGACCTGATGGTCGACGGCGGCCCGGACCGCTCCCCCACGGCCAAGACCGGCGTCGGCTTCACCGGGGCCAAGGCCCTGCGCTACGGCCCGCGGCCCCGCAGCGTCCTGTTCGAACTCGACGCGCCCGTCACCGGGCGGACCGAGCTGTCCTATGTGGTCTTCCCGCGGTCCGACGGCGAGATCCCCGCCTACCACGCCACCCGGGTCAGCCTCGACGTCGAATTCGCCGACGGCACGTCGGCCGGGTTCGCCCCCGAGGACGACAAGACGCTCTGGGTGGACCAGTGGAACCTCGTCCGCCGTCCGCTGGGGGCGTTCGCCGGGCGGCGGATCAGCCGGATCGTGCTGCTCACCGCGGCACCGGACGGCGAGATCACCGGCTGGATCGACGACGTCCGCGTCGCCGAACGCCCCGACCCGCCCCGGGACCCGGTCGACTTCGTCCGCACCACCCGCGGCACGCACTCCAGCGACCAGTTCTCCCGCGGCAACAACTTCCCCGCCACCGCCGTGCCGCACGGGTTCAACTTCTGGACCCCGGTGACCGACGCCGGGGTCACCAACTGGATCTACTCCTACCACCGCCACAACGACGCGCAGAACCGCCCGGCGCTGCAGGCCCTCGCCCTGAGCCACCAGCCGAGCCCGTGGATGGGCGACCGGCACACCTTCCACGTCATGCCCGGCACCGGACCGGTCGAGCCCGACCGCCGCAAACGCGCGCTGGCCTTCTCCCACGACGACGAGACCGACTCGCCGCACCACTACGGCGTCCGCTTCGCCAACGGCATGACCGCCGACCTCGCACCGACGTCCCACGCGGCGATCATGCGCTTCACCTTCCCCGATAAGCACGGCTGGCTGCTGTTCGACAACGCCGCCAACCGCGGCCGCCTCCGCCTGAACGCCGACACCGGCGTGATCACCGGGTACACCCGGGTCCGCAGCCGCCTGTCCGCCGGCGCGCGCCGCATGTTCGTCTACGGCGTCACCGACGCCCCGGCCACGCGCGGGGCCAAGGTCCACCGCCCGCCGTGGCGGCGCGTCTCGGGCTACTTCGAGTTCGACGGTCCCGAGGCGACGCTGCGGATCGCGACGTCGCTGATCAGCCTCGCGCAGGCCAAGCGCAACCTCGAGCAGGAGATCCCGGCCGGGACGACGGTGGAGCAGGTCCGCGCCCGGGCCCGTGAGCTGTGGCAGGAGCAGCTCGGCCGGATCGAGGTCGAAGGCGCCACCGAGGACCAGCTCACCACCCTCTACTCCAACCTCTACCGGCTGTTCCTCTACCCGAACGTCGCCCACGAGAACACACCGGACGGCATCCGGCACGCCAGCCCGGTGATCCGCCGCTGGTGGCCGAGCACCCGCAAGCGCACCGGGGCGAAGGTCGTCGACGGGGAGCTGTACGTCAACAACGGCTTCTGGGACACCTACCGCACCACCTGGCCCGCGTACGCGCTGCTGGCCCCGGTGCAGTGCGGCCGGATGGTCGACGGGTTCGTGCAGCAGTACCGCGAAGGCGGCTGGATCTCGCGGTGGTCGTCACCGGGGTACGCCGACCTGATGACCGGCACCAGCTCCGACGTCGCGTTCGCCGACGCCTACCTCAAGGGTGTCCGCGGCTTCGACGTCGAAGCCGCCTACGACGCCGGCCTGAAGAACGCCACCGTCACCTCGCCGCACCGCTCGGTCGGCCGCAAGGGCCTCGACCAGTCGATCTTCCTCGGCTACACCCCGACGTCGGTCCACGAAGGACTGTCCTGGGCCCTCGAAGGCTGCATCAACGACTTCGGCCTGGCCAACCTGTCCGACGCCCTGGCCCGGGAGAGCGACGGGCCGCGCGCCCGGAGGTACGCCGACCACGCCGCCTACTTCCGTGAGCGGGCGAAGCACTACGTCCACCACTTCGACCCGGCGATCGGGTTCTTCCAGGGCCGCCACCGCGACGGCCGCCGCAAGTTCGCCCCCGAGGGCTACGACCCGGCCGCGTGGGGCGGCGACTTCGTCGAGACCAACGCCTGGAACACCGCCTTCACCGCACCCCACGACGGACCCGGCCTCGCGGCCCTGCACGGCGGCCACGCCGGGCTCGAAGCCAAGCTCGACGAGTTCTTCGCGACCCCGGAGACCGGGCGGCGGCCCGGCGCGTACGGCGGGCTGATCCACGAGATGACCGAAGCCCGCGATGTCCGGATGGGCCAGTACGGCCACTCCAACCAGCCCTCGCACCACATCCCCTGCGTCTACAACCTCGCCGGCGCACCCGCGAAGACCCAGCGCGTCGTGCGCGAGGTCCTGCGGCGCCTCTACCTGGGCAGTGAGATCGGCCAGGGCTACCCCGGCGACGAGGACAACGGCGAAATGTCCGCGTGGTACGTCTTCAGCGCGCTGGGCTTCTACCCCCTCGCCGTCGGCAGCCCCCGCTACGCGATCGGCTCACCCCTGTTCGAGAAGGCCACGGTGCACCTCGGCGACGGCCGGACCCTCGTCGTCCGCGCCCCCGGCAACACCGACGAGACCGTCTACGTCCGCGGCCTCACCGTCGACGGCGAACCCCACGACACGACGTCGATCGCCCACGCCACCCTCGCCCGCGGCGCCGAACTCGTCTTCGACCTCACCACCGAGCCGACCGGCTGGGGCGCCCCGCCGCCGCCCGCCGAACACCCCGACCCGGTCACCGACCTCACCGGCACCGCGACCGCCACCGACGGCACCGGCGTCGACGCGCTCTTCGACGACACCACCCGCACCCAGGTCACCTTCCGCGGCGCCACCCCGGCGATCGAGTTCACCGTCACCGGCGAACCCCGCGAAGTCACGATGTACACGCTCACCTCCGGTGCCCGCGGCGGCGACCCCAGCGCGTGGGTCCTCGAAGGCTCCGACGACGGCACCCACTGGACCACCCTCGACGAACGCGACGGCGAGCTGTTCCGGTGGCGCCGCCAGACCCGCCCGTTCGTCCTCGCCGTCCCCGCCGCGCACGCCCGCTACCGGCTGCGGATCACCGCCACCCGCGGCCGCCGCGCGACCCTCGCCCAGTGGGAGCTGCTCGCCCGATGAACCACTTCCGCACCGCCGCCCTCGACCGGCTCGCGGCGGCCGACCCCGGGCTGGTCCGGCTGCGGCTGGCCGGCTCCGCCGTCCTCGGCATCGTCCTCGCCGTCGCCGCGCTGCTGCCCGCGCACGTGCCGCTCACCGTCATGCTCGTCGGCGCCATCGCCGCGATGATGACGGCGTTCACCGTCAACGACCCGACCCCCGGCGCCCAGGCCGTCACCCTCGTGCTGGCGTTCCTCGCCGGAGCCGCGTCGATCACCGTCGCCAGTCTCGGCTCGGCCCTGCCGCCGATGGACAGCGTCGTGTTCGTCCTGCTGATCTTCGTCGCCGTCTACGCCCAGCGGTTCGGCGCCCGCGGCACCGCGCTCGGCTCGATCGGGTTCTTCCTGTTCTTCTTCCCGATGTTCCTGCAGGCCCACGTCAAGCAGGTGCCACAGCTGCTGCTCGCGCTCGCCGTCGGGGTCCTCGCCAACGCCGTCGTCCGGTTCGTGCTGCTGCGGCGCAACGCCGAGGCCGAGTTCCTCCGGGTCCGCCGCGCCTTCCGCGCGCGCCTCGGCGCCGTCGTCCGCGCCACCGAGGCCTACCTGGCCGTCAACGGCAGCGAGCGCACCCGCAAGCAGCTGCGTTCGGCGATCGCCCGGCTCCACGAATGCGTCCTGCTCATCGAGGACGCCGCCCCCGACGTCGTCGACGCCCGGGCCGCCGACCGCCTGCGCCGCCGCGCCATCGAGGTCGAGCTCGCGGTGCAGTGGCTGGCCATCACCGTCCAGCGCACCTGCTCCGACGAGCTCACCGGGGACGTCCGCGACGACCTCATCGCCCGGCTCGCCCGCTTCCGCGCCCTCATGGAACGCGACCCGCGGGAGCTGCCGCTGATCAGCCAGACCGGCGAGTTCAGCCGCATGCTCGTCGAAGGCAGCCGGATCGACGAACACGCCGCTCCCGGCGACGGCGTCCGGAAGGCGCTGGCCGAGCTGGCCCTGGCCGACGACCGCGCCCAGCGCGCCGCCGCCCCCGAGTCCACAGTGGATCCCCTCGCCGACGAGGACGAGGAACCGGCGCCGCGCTTCGCCTACGACAACCGGACCCGCAGCGCCATCCAGGCCGTCGTCGGCGGCGGCCTCGCCGTGGTCGGCGGCGAACTCGTCTCCCACCAGCGCTGGTACTGGGCGGTGCTCACGGTGTTCGTCGTGTTCATCGGCGCCTCCAGCGCCGGCGCCACCTTCGTCAAGGGCGTCCGCCGCCTCGGCGGCACCCTGATCGGCATCGTCGGCGGCGTCGTGCTCGCCCTCCTGGTCGCCGGCAGCACCCCGGCCACGCTCGCGCTGATCCTGGTCTGCGTGTTCGGAATGGTCTACAGCGCCCGGGTGTCCCAGGTGGTGATGGCGTTCTTCGTCACCAGCATGCTCGGCCTGCTCTACAGCCTGCTCGGCACGTTCAGCCTCGAAGTCCTCTGGATCCGGGTGGCCGAGACCGCGGTCGGCGCCGCCGCGGGCATCCTGGCCGCGGTCGTCATCGTCCCGGTCCGCACCCGCTCGGTGATGCTCGACGACATCGGCGAAGTGCTCGACGAGCTCGAAGAGTTCCTCGAGCACACCCGCGGCCTGCTCGCCGGCGAAGAGAACGTCAACATCATCGAGCTGTCCCGCGACCTCGACCGCGCGGTCGAACAGGTCCGCACCACCATCGAACCGCTCACCCACCCGGTCAACCTCCGCAGCGCCCGCCGCGACTACGGCTGGCACGTGCTCACCACGCTGGAGACCATCGCCTTCCGGGCCCGCCACGTCGCCGCCCGCGCCCAGCCCGGGCAGCTCGCCGGCGCCGACGCCGACCGGCTCCGCCAGTTCACCGGCCGGCTGCTGGCCAACATCGACGTCCTCCGCAAAGCCCTGGCAGCCCCGGGTGGCCCCACACCCGGCACGCTCGTGCGCGACGACGGCACCCCCGTCTCCGACCGCGTCGAGCAGGCCGAAACCCGCGCCGTCCTCTCCAGCCTCAGCCACCTCGACGAGGGTCTCGTCTCCCTCGGCCTCGTCTTCGGCGTCCAGGCCACCGACCCGCGGGCCCCGGCGAACCGGTGACCGCCGGGGCGGCGCGGCTCTCCCGCCGCGCCGCCCCTCTCCACCTCCGGTCACCCGGAGCCGGTCACGGGCAGGACAACCACGCGAAGTGGTACGTCGTGGTGATGCTGCCGTCGGTCGAGTCCATCGTGACGTAGCTCGTCGTCTTCTTCGGATCCGACGTCCCGGCCGCGGCCCGCAATTCCGTGTTGATGTTCAGGTTGCGTTCCTCGCCACACGGCTTGAACACGATCGCCCCGACCTCCGTCGAATCGGTGAAATGCCAGTCGTCCTCGAACGGACCGGCCAGCGGATGCTGGATGTAGGCCGTCGGGGAATTACCCTGGAAATAGTAGTTCGCTCTTTCCAGGCCGGTCGCGCCGCGTTCCAGGTGGGCGAATCCGCGGTAGTCGGCCTGCGCAATTCCGTAGGTGAAGCCCTGCGGCACGTGCACCCGCAGGCCGATCTGGCAGTTCTTCCTGGCGTCCAGCGGGCCGGCACCGATCCCGACCAACGCGGTGTAAGCGCTGTACGTCACGGTGAACGCGGTGTTGTCCTGCGAAACGGCCACCGCGGACGTGCCGAGCGGGCAGCCCGTGCCGTTGGCGTTCACGACGTCGATGACAATTTTGTCGGGCGGCGGAGGAGTGTTCCACGAATGCGGGGCGACCACAGAGGACAGCGCCATTACGGCAGCAACGACCGCAGACAGCATCGGAATCCTTCCCAATACATTCAAATTGGGGACGGGGGCCGAACCATGGTAGCGAAAGGATCATGGAAGCAAACCCCGCTGAACGGAGCAACGCCGCGTAGCCGTCCCACCACACGGCATTGCTCACCTTCCGACAAATCTCGGATCCACCCATTCCCGGTGAGCGCGAACAAATTATCGGGAAAACGATTTCGCGCCCCCGGTCCCCCCGTTCACCGGCACGATCACCCCCGCGACGTCCGGTCAGTCCAGTTGACCGGCGGCCCGCCCCAGCGTCTCGACCCCCGCGACCGACCACGGCCCGGCCGTGATCACCACCGCGTGGTCGATCCCCCACCCGGCGAACTCCGCGCACCGCGCCGCGAACGCCCCCGCCGGCTCGCCGGGCGAAAGCCGGGTGCTGATGGTCTTCTCGATCTCGCCGTACGGCCGCCCGGCCTCCTCGCAGTGGCGCGCGAGGACCGCCAGCTTGTGCCGCACCGTCCGGCCGCCGTCGGGGATGTCGAACACGTTGCACGCGTCGGCGTACCGGGCGACGAGCCGCAGCGTCTTCCGTTCGCCCGCCCCGCCGATCAGGATCCGCGGCCGCCGCACCGGCAGCGGGCTCCCGATCGGACGCTCGAGGTGGTAGTGCTCGCCCTCGAACGCCGAGTCGTCCCCGGCCCACATCCGCAGCGCCAGCCGGATGGTCTCCTCCATCCGCTCGAACCGCTCGCCCACGGGCGGGAACGGCAGCCCCATGGCCCGCGCCTCGCCGTCGTGGTGCCCGGTGCCGATCCCGAACCGGGCCCGCCCACCGGAGAGGACGTCCAGCGTCGTGACCGCCTTGACCAGCAGCGCGGGCGGCCGGAACGTCACCGCCGAGACCATCGTGCCCAGCCCGATCCGGCTGGTCCGACCCGCCAGGAACCCCAGCGTCGTGTACGCCTCGAGCATGGCCGAATCCGCGGTGCTGTGCGGGTCGGCCTGCAGCAGGTGGTCGGCGACCCACAGGGTGTCCAGGCCGGCGTCCTCGGCCGCGACGGCGACGCCCGCGAGCTCGTCGGTCAGCTTGTCCGGCCACGAGAAGTCCGTGACCCCGATGCTCAACCGCATGACCGTCCTCCTCTACGCCCTGGTGAGCAGTTCCATGTTGTGGCCGTCGGGGTCCTCGAAGTAGACCCCGCGGCCGCCGTCGGCGTGGTTGAGTTCGCCGGCCCGCTCGTGGAACGGGTCCGCCCAGTAGGTGAGGCCACTCGCTTCGATGCGCGCCATCGCCGCGTCGAAGTCGTCGTCACCGACGAGGAACGCGTAGTGCTGGCTGGTGACCCGGTCCACGCGCAGGTAGTCCAGCGTCACGCCGTTCGCGAGCCGGATCGGCCGGAACGGCCCGGTGACCGGCCCGGTCCGCAGGCCGAGGATCCCCGCCAGGAACGCGGCCGACTTCTCCCGGTCGGTGACGCACACGATCGTGTGGTTCAGTTCGACGCTCATCGCTGCTCCCCGGCGGGCGCGAACGGCGGCGGGCCGCCGATCGGGCTCAGGTGGATGCCGGCCAGCCGCCAGCGGCCGCCGTCGCGGACCAGGACGTGCGTGGCGCGGAACCGGCCGTTCACCGGGTTGCCCTGGTGCGTCGCGACCTGGTCGTGCACGCCGATCGCGATCGCCGCGGCGCCGAAGTCGCGGACCTCGACCTCGGCCCAGTCCAGCTTCTCGGTGACCAGCCCGCCGCCGCCGTAGCGGGCCAGCCACTGGTCCCGGTCCAGCACGAAACCCAGCGGGCCGACCAGGCGGAAGCCGTCGGCGGCCAGGCCGGCCAGGACTTCGGTGTCGCCGCGCTCCTCGGCCGCGGCCCAGACCCGGCCGAACTCGCGGACCTGCTCTTCGGTGCTCATCGTGTTCCCCTTCCGGTCGATGAGCACAACGTTAGAAGTCTAACCATTAGATGTCAAACGCTTAGACCTCTCGGCTTCTGCGGTAGGGTCCCCACCGTGCCAGCACCCACCACCGCACCCATCGGCGTCGTCCTCGCCCGCACCGCCAAAACCGCCGCCCGCGCCTTCGACCAGGCCCTCGCCGCCGAAGGCGGCTCCCAACCCGTCTGGCAGATCCTCATCTCCCTCAAAACCCGGCCCGCCGCCAACCAACGCGAACTCGCCGACGCCGTCGGCATCCAGGGCGCCACCCTCACCCACCACCTCAACGGCATGGAAACCGCCGGCCTCGTCACCCGCCGCCGCGACCCCGACAACCGCCGCGTCCACCTCGTCACCCTCACCGACGACGGCGAAAAACTCTTCCACCGGCTCGCCACCGCCGCCATCGCCCACGACCAGCGCATGCGAAAAGGCCTCACCGAAACCGAGATCGCCCAGCTCGCCGACCTCCTCCACCGGCTCGCCGCCAACGTCACCGACACCTGAAAAGCGATCCTCACAACAGTGACCGGCCGCACCCGAACAGCGACGCCCAGGAGGGATAGGCTCCCAAGCACTAGCCAAAGTCGTCTCAAGCTGGAGAACCGCAATGACCCAAGCCCCTGTCAACGTGACCGTCACCGGCGCGGCCGGCCAGATCGGCTACGCGCTGCTCTTCCGCATCGCGTCCGGTCAGCTCCTCGGCCAGGACGTCCCGGTGAAGCTGCGGCTCCTCGAGATCCCGCAGGCGGTCAAGGCGGCCGAGGGCACCGCCATGGAGCTCGAAGACGGCGCCTTCCCGCTCCTGGCCGGCACCGACATCTTCGACGACCCCAAGCAGGCCTTCGAAGGCACCAACATCGCCCTCCTCGTCGGCGCCCGCCCCCGCAGCAAGGGCATGGAGCGCGGCGACCTCCTCGAAGCCAACGGCGGCATCTTCAAACCCCAGGGCGAAGCCATCAACGCCGGCGCCGCCGACGACATCAAGGTCCTCGTCGTCGGCAACCCCGCCAACACCAACGCCCTCATCGCCCGCTCGCACGCCCCCGACGTGCCCGCCGACCGCTTCACCGCGATGACCCGCCTCGACCACAACCGCGCCCTCGCCCAGCTCTCCAAGAAGCTCGGCGTCCCGGTCACCGAGCTCAAGAAGCTCGCCATCTGGGGCAACCACTCCGCCACCCAGTACCCCTCGGTCCAGCACGCCGAAGCCGCCGGCAAGGCCATCGAACTCGACCAGGCCTGGCTGGAAAACGACTTCATCCCCACCGTCGCCAAGCGCGGCGCCGCGATCATCGAGGCCCGCGGCCTCTCCTCCGCCGCCTCCGCCGCCTCCGCCGCCATCGACCACGTCTACACCTGGGTCAACGGCACCCCGGCCGGCGACTGGACCTCCGCCGCGGTCGTCTCCGACGGCTCCTACGGCGTCCCCGAAGGCCTCATCTCCTCCTTCCCGGTCACCGCCGAGAACGGCCAGTACCAGATCGTCCAGGGCCTCGAGATCGACGACTTCTCCCGCGCCCGCATCGACGCCTCCGTCGCCGAGCTCGTCGAAGAGCGCGACACCGTGCAGAAGCTCGGCCTCATCTGAGCCGGCTCTCCCGGCCACCAAGGGGCCGCCGTCCTCCCCGGACGGCGGCCCCTCACGGCACCAGCACCACCTTCCCCGCCGCCCGGTCGGCCTCCATGTACCCGTGAGCCGCGACGACGTCCTCCAGCCCGAACACCCGATCCAGGTTCGGCCGGCAGACACCGCCCGCCACGTCGTCCACCACCCGCTGCAACACCGCCGCCCCCGCCCGGCCCTTGAAATCGTCACTGTGGACCGCCGTCAGCCGCGTCCCGGACGGAATCCTCGCGATCGGCTCGAAATCCGGGACCACCCACCCGCTCAGCGAGCCCGCCACACACACCGTCCCCCCACGGCGAACCACCCCCAGCGAATCCACCGCCGTGTCCGCACCGACCAGATCCAGCACGTAGTCCGGCCCCTCCGGCCACACCGAACGCACCCCCGCACCCCCGTCGACCAGCACGTGCTCGACACCCACCGCGGCCAGCGCACCAGCCTTGCCCCGCCGCCGGGTCGTCGCCGCCACCGCCACCCCGTGCCCCGACGCCACCGACGCCGCCGCCATCCCCACCGACGACGTCCCCCCACGGATCAGCAACCGGCCACCCGGCACCACCCCCAACGCCTCCAGCGCACCCCGCGCCGTCAAATACGTCTCGGGCAACGCCGCCAGCACCTCCCACGGCAACGTCGTCGTCACCGGCATCAGCAACGCGTTCGGTACCAACGCGAACTCCGCATAACCCCCGTCGAAGTCCCGGCCCAGCCCACCCATCACCACCGCCACGGTCGTCCCCTCCGCCACCAGCGGATCGGTCGACACCGCCACCACCCCCACACACTCGATCCCCAGCACCCGCGGAAACCGCACCCCCGGCGAATGCCCCTGCCGGGTCCTCAGCTCCGACCGGTTCAACCCCGCACCCTTGACCGCCACCAGGCTCCAGCCCGCCCGGACCACCGGCACCGGCAGCTCCCGCACCTCCAGCACCTCCGGACCACCCGCCCGCACGCAAACCACCGCTCGCATCGACCTCATGCGCCCACTGTCACCGCCACCCCACCCGGCCGACCACCGGTAGAATGCCAACCTGTGCCCCCAGGCCGCCAACCTTCCGCATCACGGCTCTGGCCCACCGGCGGCGCCCACCAATGGCCCTCCGGCGGCACCAGCCCCCAGCACTCCCACCCCCGCGGCCACCTCGTCTACGCCGCCCGCGGCGTCCTCACCGTGACCACCGGGCAAGGCACCTCCATCGTCCCCGCCAACCGCGTCGCCTGGACCCCCGCCGGCCGCACCCACCACCACCGCGCCCACGGCGACACCGACATGCGGATCGTCTTCCTGCCACCCACCCTCGCCCGGCTCCTGCCCGGCCACCCCGCCGTGTTCACCGCCTCCCCCCTCGCCCGCGAACTCCTCCTCACCCTCACCGGCCCCCACGACCACGACCGCGCCGCGAACACCCGCCTCCGCCGCGTCCTCGTCGACCAGCTCCACACAGCCCCCGAACAACCCCTTCACCTCCCCCAACCCCACGACGACCGGCTGCGGGCCATCGCCCGCACCCTCGCCGAAAACCCCGGCGACAACACCCCCCTCGCCGAACTCGGACAGCAGGTCGGAGCCGGCGCCCGCACCCTCAGCCGCCTCATCCACGACGAACTCGGCATGACCTTCTACGAATGGCGCACCCAGCTCCGCATCCACCACGCCCTCGTCCTCCTCGCCGACGGCCACGACACCACCCACGTCGCCCACGCCTGCGGCTGGGCCAACCCCAGCCACTTCATCGCCGCCTTCGCCACCATCATGGGCACCACCCCCGGCCGCCACCGCCGCACCTGATCGCCCGCAGCGAAACCCGCACGCCCACAGCGAAACCCCCGCCACACCCCCGAACCGAGGCCCTACCGTCGAGCCATGACCCTCCTCGCCGTACCCGACATGCAGGCACCCGGCCAGTCCCTCAACGACTCGGTCTACGAACAGCTCCTGCGCGACCGCATCGTCTTCCTCGGCTCCGAAGTCACCGACGAAGTCGCGAACCGGCTCATCGCCCAGCTGCTCCTGCTCGCCGCCGACGACCCGGCGAAGGACATCACCTTCTACATCAACTCACCCGGCGGCTCCGTCACCGCCGGCCTCGCCATCTACGACACCATGCAGCTCGTCAAACCCGACGTCTCGACGTGGGGACTCGGCTTCGTCGCCTCCATGGGCCAGTTCCTGCTCTCCTCCGGCACCCCCGGAAAGCGCTACCTGCTGCCCAACACCCGGATCGTCATGCACCAGCCCTCGGCCGGGATCAGCGGCGCCGCCACCGACATCGCCATCCAGGCCGAGGTCTTCGGCAAGATGAAGCGCCGGATCGCCGAAATCACCGCACGCCAGACCGGCCAGACCGTCGAGCGCATCACCACCGACGCCGACCGCGACCGCTGGTTCGACGCCGACGAAGCACTTTCCTACGGCTTCGTCGACCACATCGTCACCGGCGGCTGACCACGGCACCGGCCCCGACGCCCGAAGGCGCCGGGGCCGGTGCCCGCACGATCAGCAGTGGCTGGTCAACCTCATGCTGTTGATCCGGTCGAAGAACCCGGCGTCGAACGACCCGGCGTCGAACCACCAGGTCCACTGGTTCTTCACCGTGCCCCGCACGAACTTCGGGTCACCGCCGTGCGTGATCGGTCCCAGGACGAAACCGTTGCTGTCCACGGCAACCGGCCACATCAGCCAGGCGTCGTTGCTGTCGCTGCTGGTGATCACCGCTTCGAAGGACGCGCTGCCGTTGCGGTTCAGCGTCCACTTCGCCTGGTCCATCGTGCAGTCGCCCGCCGTGATCCGGCCCCACGTGAACCAGCAGGAACCCGCCCCGGTGCAGACCGCCTCCGTCGTGGCGGCCGTCTGCGTCCCCGCCGAAGCCGGAACGACGAACAGGCTGCTCATCGCGAGCACGAACAAGGCCGCGATGACCGACATCCGTGATTTGCTCATCGAATCTCCCTCCCCGAGAGTTGTCGAAGCCCCAAGCTAGCTCTCCGGCAACCTCGGCGAGAGTCACGGATGTGCGGCCTACGGGGAAGCCGTTCCGGCCCGCCCCGCGGCCTTCTTCGCGGTATTTGGCCGTGCGGGGACAGCACTGCGGGGTTGGTTTTCCGAAACCAGCCCCGCAGTATAGGTCGTTATACAGTTGGAGTTCAGACTCCGTTGATGCCGCGGCGGGTGAGGAGCGGCTCGATTTCGGGGTCGCGGCCGCGGAAGGCGCGGAAGGCGTCCATGGGGTCGATGCTGCCGCCTCGGCCGAGGAGGGTGCGGCGGAAGTGGTCGCCGTTTTCGCGGGTCAGTCCCCCGCTCTCGCGGAACCACTGGACGGTGTCGGCGTCGAGGACTTCGCTCCAGATGTAGGAGTAGTACCCGGCGCTGTAGCCGCCGCTGAAGATGTGGGCGAAGTAGGTCGTGCGGTAGCGGGGCGGGATGGCTTCGACCGCGACGCCGGCTTTGACCAGGGCGTCGGTCTCGAACCGCTGGACGTCTTCGACGCGGTTGTCGACGCCGAGGCCGTGCCAGGCCTGGTCGAGCAGGGAGGCGGCGAGGTATTCGGTGGTGGCGAAGCCTTCGCCGTACTGCTGGGCGGCGAGGAGCTTCTCGACCTGCTCGGCGGGCAGGGCCTCCCCCGTCTCGTGGTGCTTGGCGTAGTGGGCCAGGACTTCCGGCCACAGCATCCACATCTCGTTGACCTGGGAGGGGTATTCGACGAAGTCGCGGGGCACGTTGGTGCCGGAGAACGTCGGGTAGCGCACCGAGGACACCAGTGCGTGGAGGGCGTGCCCGAACTCGTGGAACGCGGTGACGACCTCGTCGAAGGTGAGCAGCGTCGGCTCCCCCGCCGGCGGCTTGTTCACGTTGAGCACGTTGACCACGACGGTCTTGCGGCCGAGCAGCTCGGACTGGTCGACGAAGGTGTTCATCCAGGCGCCGCCGCGCTTGGCGTCGCGGGTGTACAGGTCGAGCAGGTAGAGGCCCAGCGGGCTGCCGTCGGCGTCGAAGACCTCGAAGGTCCGGACTTCGGGGTGGTACTTCGGGAGGTCGTTCCGCTCGGTGAAGGTGAGGCCGTAGAGCTTGGTGGCGGCGAAGAAGACGCCGTCGAGGTACACGCGGTCGGCTTCGAAGTAGGGGCGCAGCGCCTCGGTGTCGACGTCGAAGCGTTCGCGGCGGACCTGCGAGGCGTAGTACGGCCAGTCCGACGGCCGCAGCTTCGCGCCCGGCACGTCGGCTTCCAGCAGCTGCTGGAGTTCCGCGGCTTCGGCGCGGGCGTTCGCGACCGCCGCGGGCGCCAGGCGCTCCAGCAGGCCGGCGGCGGCTTCGGCGGTCTTCGCCGTCTCGTCCGCGATGACGTACGCCGCGTGGTTCGGGTAGCCGAGCAGCGCGGCGCGTTCCGCGCGCAGCCGCACGATCTCGGCGACGACGGCGTTGTTGTCGCACTCGTTGCCGCGGTTGCCCCGCGCCATCGACGCGGTGTGGATCCGCTCGCGGACCTCGCGGTCGCGCAGGGTCTCCAGCGGCGACGCCTGGCTGGTCGGCAGGGTCAGCGTGAGGACGTATTTGCCGTCCTCGCCGCGGGCGGAGGCCGCTTCGGCGGCGGTGGCGACGGCCCCGTCGCCGAAGCCGGCCAGCTCGGCGCGGTCGGTGATCACGACGGCCAGGTCGTTGGTGTCCTTGAGCAGGTTCTGTTGGAACTTCGTCTGCAGGGTGGACAGCTGCTCGTTGAGCTCGCGCAGGCGGGCCTGCTCGGCCTCGCCGAGCCCGGCGCCGGCGCGGCTGAAGTCGGTGTGCCGCCGTTCCAGCAGCCGCAGCGACTCCGGGTCCAGGCCGAGTTCGCCGCGCCGCGCGTGGAGCGCGTCGATCCGGGCGAACAGCTGGGGGTTCAGGTGGATCGCGTCGTGGTGGGCGGCCAGCTTGGGCGCGAACTCCGCCTGGATGGCCTGGATCTCGTCGGTGCTGTTGGAACCGGACAGGTTGTAGAACACGCTCGCGACGCGGCCGAGCAGTTCGCCCGCGCGCTCGAGGGCCACGATGGTGTTCTCGAACGTCGGCTCGGCGTCCTGCGCCGCGATCTGCTCGATCTCCGCCGCGTGCTCGGCCAGTCCGGCCTCGAACGCGGGCCGGTAGTGCTCGTCCGCGATCCGGTCGAACGGCGGCAGGGCGTAGGGCAGTTCGCTGGGTGCGGCGAACGGGTTGTCCGGCGAAATCATCGGGGCAGGCTCCTGGTCGGGGAGAAACACTCGGTCCCGCCACCCTACGGGTTCCGCCGGTGCCGATGTCAGCGCTTTCCGGAGGTGGCCAAGCTCACCGGCCGGTGGTACCGCCGACGACGGCGTCGCTGCTCCCGGTGTCCTTCGCGGCCTTTTTGCCCCGTTTCGGCTTCGGCTCGGGCGGCACGATGCCGCGCAGGTCCCCGCTGTGGTCGTTGACCCGCATGACGAACGGCCGTGTCTCGGTGTAGCGCACGACCGAGACGGAGGCCGGGTCGACGACGATCCGCTGGAAGGCGTCGAGGTGCTGGCCGAGCGCGTCGGCCAGGATGGACTTGATCACGTCGCCGTGGCTGCACAGGAGCCACACGGCGTGGTCGCCGTGCTCGGCGGTGATCCGCCGGTCGTGGGCGCGGACGGCGGCCACCGAGCGCGCCTGCATCTGGGCGAGGCCCTCGCCGCCGGGGAACACCGCGGCCGAGGCGTGCGCCTGCACGACCCGCCACAGCGGTTCCTTCGCGAGGTGCTTGAGCTCCTTGCCCGTCCACTCGCCGTAGTCCACTTCGGACAGCCCGGGTTCGACGACCTTCTCGAGCCCGCGCGCGGCGGCCAGGGGCCCGACCGTCTGCTTGCACCGCAGCATGGGCGACACGACGAGCTCGGCCAGCGGCACGCCGTCGAGGCGTTCGACCAGCTTCTCCGCCTGGGCGCGGCCGGTGTCGTCGAGGTTGACCTTCGGGGACCGCCCGGCCAGGACGCCGGAACCGTTGGCCGTCGACTTGCCGTGTCTGAGCAGAATGACCGTACTCACGGGACCCACCCTACGTGGGGACCGATCATGCGGTCCCCACGCGGGCGGATCAGCTGCCGACCGGGCCCGCGTTCGGGTCCAGCGCGCCGGTGAAGATCAGCACGTACAGCAGCACGCCGAGGGCCAGCCGGTACACGACGAACGGCACGAAGCTGCGCTTCTTGATGTAGGCCATCAGCCAGGCGATCACGATGTAGCCGACGCCGAAGGCGACCAGGGTGGCCAGGATCGTCGGGCCCCACTGGGCCGGCACGCCGCCCGAGCCGATGTCCTTGAGCTTGTACACACCCGAGCCGAACACGGCCGGCAGCGCCAGCAGGAACGAGTACTCCGCCGCCTCCGCGCGGGTGTAGCCCAGCAGCAGGCCGGCGCTGGTCGTGCCGCCCGAGCGGGACACGCCCGGGATCAACGCGAGCGCCTGCGCGAAGCCGAAGCCGAGGCCGTGCGGCACGGTCAGGTCGTCCAGCGTGCGCTCCTGCTTCCCGATCCGGTCGGCGACCAGCAGGATCAGGCCGAACACGATGAGCACGGTCGCGGTGATCCGCAGGTCGCGGAACGCGCTGTCGATCTCGTCCTGCAGCAGCAGCCCGAGCACCACGATCGGCAGCGAGCCGACGATGATCAGCCAGCCCAGCCGGGCGTCCGGGTCGCGGCGCCACTCCGGCTTGGTCAGGGAGAAGAACCAGGCCCGCAGGATCTTCCCGATCTTCGGGCCGAAGTAGATGATCACCGCGAGCTCGGTGCCGATCTGGGTCACGGCGGTGAACGCCGCGCCCGGGTCGTCCCAGCCGGCGAGCGCGGCGACGATCCGCAGGTGCGCGCTCGAGGAGATCGGGAGGAACTCGGTCAGGCCCTGGACCAGGCCCAGCACCAGCGCTTCGAACCAGCCCACGTCAGGCCACCCCCGCCTTCTCGATCGCTTCGACGGCGGTGGTCAGCGCGGCCCCGGCGTCCGGGGTGTACGGCGACACCGACAGGGTCGTCACGCCGGCCTCGGCGTATTCGGTCATCTTCTCCGCGATCCGTTCCTTCGGGCCCAGCAGCGACGTCGCGTCGAGGAACTCCAGCGGCACCGCCGCCATCGCCCCGGCGCGGTCGCCCGCCAGGTACTTCTCCTGCACTTCGGCGGCCTCGGCTTCGAAGCCCATCCGGCAGGCCAGCCGGTTGTAGAAGTTCTTCTCCCTGCTCCCCATCCCGCCCAGGTAGAGCGCCGCGTAGCCGCGGACGGCGTCCGCGCAGGCCTTCCAGTCGTCCCCGGGCACGAGCGGCACGGTCGGGACGACGTCGAAGCCCTCCAGCGTGCGGCCGGCCCGCTCCGCGCCGGTCCGCAGCTGCGCCAGCTGCTCCCCCGCGTGCGCCGGCGAGAAGAACACCGGCAGCCAGCCGTCGGCGATCTCCCCGGTCAGCTCCAGGTTCTTCGGGCCGATCGCGGCCAGGTAGAGCGGGAGGTGCTTGCGCGCCGGGCGGACGGTCAGCCGCAGCGCCTTCCCGGGACCGTCCGGCAGCGGCAGCGTGAAGTGCTCGCCCTCGTGGACCAGCCGCTCCCGCCGCAGCGCCTTGCGGACGATCTCGGCGTACTCGCGGGTGCGGCCCAGCGGCGAGGTGAAACGGACGCCGTGCCAGCCTTCCGACACCTGGGGGCCGGACACGCCGAGGCCGAGCCGGAACCGGCCGCCGGAGAGCGTGTCGAGGGTCGCGGCGGTCATCGCGGTCATCGCCGGGGTCCGGGCCGGGATCTGCAGCACGGCGGCGCCGACGTCGATCCGCGACGTCCGCGCCGCGATCCACGTCAGCACGGTCACCGCGTCCGAGCCGTAGGCTTCCGCGGCCCACACGACCGCGTAACCCAGGTCGTCCGCTTGTTTCGCCAGGGCCAGGTTCGCGGGGTCGTTCCCCGCCCCCCAGTAGCCGAGATTCAGTCCGAGTCGCACGGGGCCAGACCCTAACGGGGGCCCTTGCGGGCGACACGACTCACCTTGGTCTCCTCCGGAAGGGGGAGCCCACTAGGCTCGGCGGTCGTGGAAAAGCGACTGCTCGGCCGCTCGGGACTGCGCGTCTCGCGGATGGCGCTCGGCACCATGACCTGGGGTGGCGACACCGACGCGGAGGAGGCGGCCAGCCAGCTGGTCGCCTTCGTCGACGCCGGCGGCACCCTGGTGGACACGGCCGACATCTACGGCGAGGGCGAGAGCGAGCGGGTCCTCGGCTCGTTGCTCGGCGACCTCGTGCCCCGCGACGACATCGTCCTCGCGACCAAGGCGGTCGCCCGGCGCGACGACGGCCCGTTCGGCGGCGGCGCCTCGCGCGGCGCGCTGCTCACCGCGCTCGACGGTTCCCTCAAGCGGCTCGGCACCGACCACATCGACCTCTGGCAGCTGCACGCGTGGGACACCTGCGTACCGGTCGCCGAAACCCTCGCCGCCCTCGAGCAGGCCGTGACCAGCGGGAAGGTCCGCTACGTCGGCGTCTCGAACTACGCGGGCTGGCAGCTGGCGACGGCCGCCGCCGGCGCCTCGGCGGTCGCGCCGATCATCTCCACCCAGGTCGAGTACTCGCTGCTGGAGCGCGGGGTGGACCGCGAGGTCGTGCCCGCCGCCGAGCACCACGGCATCGGGCTGCTGCCCTGGGCGCCGCTCGGCCGCGGCGTCCTGACCGGCAAGTACCGCACCGGCACGCCGGCCGACTCGCGCGGCGCGAACAGCGCGTACGCCGGCTACGTCGAGCACCACCGCACCGACCGGGCCGCGCGGATCGTGCAGGCGGTCGCGACCGCGGCCGAGGGACTGGGCACGTCCCCGCTCGCCGTCGCGCTGGCCTGGGTCCGCGACCGGCCCGGCGTCGTCGCCCCGGTTGTCGGCGCGCGGGACACCGGTCAGCTCACCGGTTCGCTCACCGCCGAGGGGATCACCCTCCCGCCCGCCATCCGGTCCGCGCTCGACGACGTCAGCGCGATCGAGGTCGGCTACCCCGAGCGCTGGCCGCGGTAGGTGTCTGTTGGGTGACACGGGCGTGACGGCACGGCGATCGAGGAGGATATTGGTGAAGACGACCCGCCGAGGGACAACTGGAGGCACCAACGTGCGTCGGCTCGCCGCCGTGTCGCGGATCGCGATCCCGCTCGCCGGTGTCCTGGTGCTCTCGGGCTGCTCGTCGGCCAAGCCGACCGGCGACGACCTCCAGATCGTGGCGAACCCGCAGGCCGCGCGCCCGGCCGTCTCCCCCGCCGTGACCGTGAAGCCCGCCGGCCAGGTCCTCGGCACCGGATCGGTGTCGGCCGTCGCCGTCGACGCGAAGACCTCGACCCTCGTCGTCGCGGCTTCCGAGCCGCCGTCGCTGCGGCTCTACGACCTGAACGCGCTCGCGTCACCCCCGGTGAATATGCCGTTATACGGCAAGGTCTCGCGGTTGACGGTGACGCCGGGGCGGGTCGAGATCGCCGAGCCGGACCAGGGTGTGGTGCAGCAGCTGACGTTGCCGGACCGGAGGCTCACCGAGACGAAGACCGGCGGGAAGCCGGCGTCGAGCATCGCCTACGGCGCCGATCGGCTGGTCGCGATGGGGGACGCCAAGGACATCCGGGTGCTGCCGGCCGGTGGTCCGGCGCGGACGATCGGCGGGCAGCTCTACAGCGCCGACGACGTCGTGGACACCGGGGACGGGGTGGTGGTGCTGGATCGGCTGCGGACCGCGGTGTTCTCGGTCGACGTCGCCGCCGGGAAGGTCAACGAGGGGCTGCGGGCGGGGGACGGCGCGGCGAACGCCGTGGCGGACTCCTACGGGCGGGTGCTGGTGACCGACGCGCGGGCGGGCGCGCTGCTGGCTTTCTCGGCCGGCCCGCTGATCCTGCGGCAGCGGTACCCGGTGCCCGGTGGTGCGTACGGGATCGCCTACGACGCGACGCGGAGCCTGGCCTGGGTGACGCTCACCGAACGCAACGAGGTGGCCGGGTTCGACGTCCGCGGTGGCGAGCCCGTCGAGAAGTACCGCTTCCCCACCGTGCGCCAGCCGGACTCGGTCGGGGTGGACGAGAAGAGCGGCCGGGTGATCGTCGGCTCGGCCGCCGGAGAAGGGACCCAGGTGATCCAGCCATGACGACGGTCAGCGAGGCGGTGGTCGAAGGGGATTGGGAGTATCGCCGCCTGCACCTCCCTCCGGGCGTGTCCCGGCGTGCGGCGGCGATCCAGCTCTCCATCCACGCGGAGTTCGCGGGCTGGGAACTGCGCACCGTCCGGCTCTACGCCGACGGCACGCGCCGGGTCTGGCTGCGCCGCAAGAAGACGGCGGAGAGCCTCCCGGGCGCGCTACCGACCTAGCCACGTCTCCCGGGTGATCTCGTACTCGGCTTCGGCTTCCTGGCCGGCACCGGCGGAGACGAACTCCCGGACGAAGGACAGCCCGGTGGCCGCCAGGGTGGCGCGTGAGGCGGTGTTGCCGGCCGCGGTCTGCGCGAAGACGCGGTCGAGGCCGAGGTCGGCGAAGGCGTACCGGACGAGTTCCCGCGCTCCCGCGCTCCCGTAGCCGTGGCGCCACCGCTTCCGCAGCAGCCGGAAGCCGAGGTCGGCCTCCCCCGCGACCTTCGGCTGGTCCGGTCCGTGGGGCGGCTGCAGGAGCCACCAGCCGACGAAGCCGTCTGCGGCGGAACCGGCCCAGAACCCGAGCCCCGGCACCTCCCGCGAGGCGGCCAGCCGCCGCCGGTGCGCGGCCTCGGTCTCCGCGCGGGTCATGGCCCGGCCGGAGAGGTGCCGCATCACTTCGGGGTCGGAGTCCAGTTCGACCTCGAGCGCCAGGTGCTCGTCCGCGAGCGGCACGAGCGTGAGCCGCTCGGTGCGCAGCGTCGGTTGGCCCATGATCCGATCTTCGCAGGCGGCCGCAACGGCTTCAGACGACGCCGTCGAGCTCGGCGCGCAGGCCGATCGCCTTGACCAGCAGGTGCCGGCCGGCGAACAGGAGCAGCACGGCCACCGTGCCGGCCGCGACCGCGGCGGCGGTGCCGAGCCACAGGCCGATCACGTCCATCCCGTCGGTCGGCGACGGGATGTCGGCGAGCGTGACGTACCCGAACACCGCGGCGGTGACGACGGTCGCCGCCGCGGTGGCGCCCACCACGACGTTGGCCCAGGTGAGCGAGGTCGGCTCGAAGACGGTGCCCCGGCCCGCCCGGCGCAGCAGCATCGCCAGGGCCACGAGCGCGACCTGACCGCAGGCGACGAACAGGATCGCCGCCGTCACCAGCGGCACCCGGATCGGCGCGTAGGGCGGGAACAGCTCGACCTGGTCGGCCGCGGTCGTCGGGATGACGACGACCTGCGCGTACAGGCCGGCGAGGAACGCGAAGGCGACGGCGGCCTGGAGGGCGAGCACGAGGAAGCGAGGCATATATCGAGAATCGATGTATACCGCTCGACTGTCAACCGAACACGTGGTTCAGCCAGCCGGTCCAGGCCTTCTCCTCCGCCCCGGCGTCCGCGCCCGGGGTGAACACGTGGTGGGAAGCGACCATCGGGCCGTGGAAGCCGCGCAGGAAGCGGAACATCGCGTCCGGCGTCCGCACGCCGGCCGTCTGGTCGTTCACCGCGTAGACGACGCCTTCGACCGGGACCCGGCCGGGCAGCTCGATCCGCACCCGGTCGCCTTCGTCGGGTCGCGCCGCCAGCCCGAGCGCCGTGCCGAGCCGCGCCCACGCGGCGGGCCAGTCCCCCACCGGCGGGCCGAACGCCGTGACCGGGACTCCCGCGCGGCCGGCGAAGTGCGTGACGTACTCGACCAGCGTGCGGAAGAACATCGCGCCGCCGGTGGTCATCGCCTCGAACTCGTCCTCCCAGTCGTCGCCGGGCAGGAAGCCGCTGGTCACGCACCGGATCACCGAGCTGCCGCCGTCGCGGCCCTCGATGAGGAATTCGTAGGCGATCCGGCGCCCGTCCGGCCCGGGGTCGCTGCCGTAGACGAGCTTCTCGAGCGGCTCCCACTCCCGGATCCGGTACTCGGGCCGGTAGCCGCCGAACGCGGCGCGCACGACCCCGCCGGTGCCGCCCTCGACCTCGTTGCGGCCCATGAACCACGAGTCGATGCCCGGCCCGGTCGCGATCGCGTCCCACAGTTCTTCCGGGGTGGCGTCGACCTCGGCGGAGTCGGTCGTCTCGAACTCATGCCCCATGGGCGGACTCCTCCGGAACGGCCGGGTGGACGGCGACGACCACCCGGTGCCTGCGGCCCTTCTCGGCCGTTTCGTCGTGGTACTTGCCGACCAGGGTGGTGATCGCCGTGGTCAGCTCCTCGGCGAACGCGGCGCGGTCGGCGGCCGAGGCGAACCGGACCTCGCCGTCGAGCGCGAAGGTCGCGACGCGCTGTTTCGCCTTCGCCGCGCCGGTGACCAGCAGGCCGACGTCCCGCACCAGCCGTCCCGCGACGGCGAGCAGCCAGCGGGCCGAAAGCCGGTCCGGCGACTGGGCCGGGTCGGGCTGGACGGCGGCCAGCGCCGTCGGCGAGATGACGTACGACGACGCCGTCGCCCGCATCATCCGTTCGGTGACGTTGCCCTTGCGCCGCTCCTCGACCAGCTCCACCAGGCCGTGCTGTTCCAGCGTCCGGAGGTGGTAGTTGACCTTCTGGCGGGGCAGGCCGACGCGCGCGGCGAGCATCGTCGCCGACGCCGGTTCCGCCAGCTCGGCCAGCAGCCGGGCCCGGACGGGGTCCAGCGACACCTCGGCCGCCGCCGCGTCCTCGATCACCGCCACGGAAAACATGCGCCCAGCATCCTGCCGAAAAGAGAAGTTGTCAAGAATCGTCGTCTTGTCGGTAGGCGGCGTTGACCAGGGCGACCACCCGGGGCAGCACCTGCCCCGCGGCCTCCAGCGGCACGACGTGGCCGACCCCGGGCAGCACCACCGCGGTCCCCTCGTCGAGCCCGCCGACCCACTGCTCGACGTCGGACGCGCGGACGATCCGGTCCCGCTCCCCCACGATCGCCGTCACCGGCAGGCCGCCGACCTGCGCCAACGCGGCGTCACGCGCGTAGGCGTCCATCGCCGGGCGGAACAGGGAGACGGTGTGCGGCCAGTTGCCGCGGATCATCTTGACCGTCAGCTCGACCAGTTCCGGGTCCGGGTCGTCGCCGAACAGCCACCACCGCAGGCCCGCGCTGACCGCCCGGCTGGTGTGCTCGCGCACGACGCCGAAGACCTTCGAACCGAGCACCGCCTCGAGGTCGCGGGCCAGCTTCCCCAGCGCGTTCGGCCAGGCCGCGGACACCTCGGTGGCGAGGGTGCCCGACGACGTCGCGAGCAGCACCAGGCCGGCCACGCGCGCGGCGAACAGCTCCGGGTGCCGCTGGGACAGCGACATGATGGCCAGCCCGCCCATGTCGTGGCCGACCAGCACCAGCCGGCCGGCCGGGACCTCGCGCTCGATCAGCTCGGCGAGGTCGTCGCCGAGCTGCGCCATGGTCGCCGTCCCGCGCCGCGCCCGACCGGACCCGCCGTGCCCGCGCTGGTCGTAGGTCAGCACGGCCACCGGCCCGTCGGCCGCGTCCGGCACCAGCGGCGCGATCCGGCCCCAGCTGCGCTGGTCGAGCGCGTAGCCGTGGACGAAGACCGCGGTCACCGGCGCGGCCGGGTCGCCCCTGCGGATCACCTGCAGGGGCGTGCCGTCGGCGAGCGCGAAGCCGGTCATCAGGAGGTGCGCAGGAACCGGTCCAGCACGCGGGTGCCGAACTTCAGCGCCTCGACCGGGACCCGCTCGTCGACGCCGTGGAACAGCGCCGAGAAGTCGAGGTCGGCGGGCAGCTTCAGCGGCGCGAAGCCGAAGTTGCGGATGCCGAGCTGCTGGAACGACTTCGCGTCGGTCCCGCCCGACAGCATGTACGGCAGCGTCCTGGCGCCCGGGTCCTCGGCCAGCACGGCGGCGGTCATCGCGTCGACGAGCGCGCCGTCGAACGTCGTCTCGACGGGCGGCAGCTCCATCCACTCCTTCTCGATGTCCGGGCCGAGCAGCTCGTCGAGCTCGCGGTCGAAGGCCTCCAGGCGGCCCGGCAGGATGCGGCAGTCCACCGCCGCCTCGGCGACCGACGGGATGACGTTCGACTTGTACCCGGCGGTGAGCATGGTCGGGTTGGCGGTGTCGCGCAGGGTCGCGCCGATCATCCGGGAGATGTTGCCCAGCTTGGCGACCGAGCCCTCCAGGTCGTCCTCGGGGAAGTCCCAGCCGGTGATCTCGGTGACGCCGGCGAGGAACTCCTTCACGGAATCGGTGAGCACCAGCGGGAACCGGTGGTTGCCGAGCTTCGCGACGGCCTCGGCCAGCTTCGTCACGGCGTTGTCGCGGTGGATCATCGACCCGTGCCCGGCGGTGCCGCGCACCCGCAGCTTCATCCAGCGGATGCCCTTCTCCGCCGTCTCGATCAGGTAGGCGCGGACGTCGTCCTTGAGCGTGATCGAGAAGCCGCCGACCTCGCTGATCGCCTCGGTGACGCCCTCGAACAGCTCCGGCCGGTTCTCGACCAGCCACTGGGCGCCGAACTTGCCGCCCGCTTCTTCGTCGGCGAGGAAGGCGAAGACGAGATCGCGCGGCGGCACGACGTTGTTCATCTTGTAGTGCCGGGCCAGCGCGAGCGCCATCCCGCACATGTCCTTCATGTCGACCGCGCCGCGGCCCCAGACGTAGTCGTCCTGGACCGCGCCGGAGAAGGGGTGGACCGACCACTCCGAGGCGTCGGCGGGGACGGCGTCGAGGTGGCCGTGGATCAGCAGCCCGCCCCTGGAGCGGTCGGCGCCTTCGAGCCGGACGATCACGTTGTGCCGGTTCTTCCCGCCCGACTCGACGTAGGTGATCTCGTAGCCGGCGTCGGTGAGCTTCTCCGCCACGTACTCGGCCGCCGCCCGCTCGCCGACCAGCGTGTCGGGATCGCCGGTGTTGGTCGTGTCGATGCGGATGAGCTCGCTGGTCAGCGTGACGGCCTCGGCCGCGGCAGCTTCGATCAGGTTCGGTTCGGTCACCGGCCATTCCTATCATTCGGATGGCCGGGTGCGCTGGCCGCGGGACGCCGGTCCGGCGCGCGTCCGGTCGGGTGTTCGTCCCCGTTCGCCCGCGAACGCGGCGGATGACAACGGACCTGGGGAGATCCCGCATGAAGAAGGTTCCGGCGCTCGCCGTCCTCGCCGCGCTCGTGCCCGTGCTGTTCGCCGCGCCCCCGGCCCACGCGGCCGCGCCGGCCACGATCACCAGGCAGATCGACCTGGTCACCCACCCCGACGTCACCGCGTGGGCGGAACTGCCCTACGCCGCGCCCCGCCGCCTCTGGCTCGCCGCGGGAACCTACGACTGGACCTACACCTTCGAGTGGGCCGGTACGCCCTACACGAACGGCAGGCGGATGGTGCTGGCCGCGGGCTGGTACCAGTGGAGCTGCGACTTGTGGAGCAGCGAGGACGGCATCCGGAACTACGCCACCACCTGCGTCCTCGACCCCGAAGACGCCCGCTACGCGTCGGCGTTCCTCCCGCCGAGCGCCTACACCCCGCCGGACCACTGGCTCTTCTACACGAGTCCCTACGTCTGGACCAGCACGCTCCAGCTCGTCTGAAGCCGTCAGGTGACCGGGGCGATCGTCTCCCCCGGCACCGGCGGGCACGTCAGCAACCGGTGCCCGGCCACTCCGGTGTCCACCAGGGACGCCAGCAGCCGCACCGCCTCGCGCCCGAGGGTCCGCCGCGGGACCTCGAAGCCGCTGATCTCCGGGCCCGGCGTGCCCTCCGGTGGGCGGCCCAGTACCGCCAGGGAGAGCTCGCCCGGCACCGATACCTCCGCCGCACGCAGGGCCCGCCGCACCGCGTCGAACAGCGGCTCCTCGACCACGAGCGCCGTCACGCCTTCGTCGAGCCAGCGGTGGATCGCCGCCGCGCCGAGATCGGCGCCGTCCGTGCGGACCACCACGCCGGGCCCCGCCATGCGGAAGCCGCGTTCGCGGTCGCGCGCGGCCGGGGTGTCGGCCGGCCCGCGCAGGTAGCGGACACACCGGTGCCCGGCGCGCGTCAGGCGGGTGCCCACCTCGGCCGCGGCCGCCGCGTAGTCCGCCTCGACGTGGGGAACGCGGCTGCCTAGCTCTGCTGGCCCTTCGAGGTGGGGAACCCGCCCGCCTAGCTCCGCCCGCCTTCCGTCGTGGGGAACCCGCCCACCGAGCTCCGCCCGCCCGCCGACATCGAGAACCCACCCACCGAACTCCGCCCGCCCGCCGACATCGAGAACCCACCCACCGAACTCCGCCCGCCCGCCGACATCGAGAACCCACCCACCGAACTCCGCCCGCCCGCCGACATCGAGAACCCACCCACCGAACTCCGCCCGCCCGCCGATGTGGACGATCGGGAACCCGGTCGCGAGCAGGTCCGGCGGCACGGGGGCGCCGAGGAACACCGCAGCCGTCGGCGAGCCGGGTGCGGTGTTCCGGCGCGGTGAACACGATGAGGTCCTTGCCGAGTTCGGCCGCCGCCGCCTCGGCGCCGGCCAGGATCGGCAGGGCGGTCTCGAACGCCGGGGCGCCGGCGCGGATCCCGAAGAGGCCGGTGCGCGAGGACGGCGCCGGGTCCGGGAGGTAGCCGAGCCGTTCGGCGGCCTCCAGCACCCTCAGCCGCGTCCGCTCCGAGAGCCGGACGCCGGTGCGGTTGCCGCCCAGCACCACCGACACCGTCGCCTGCGAAACCCGGCCACGCGGGCGATGTCGGCCTGCCGCACCCTGCCCATCGGGTACCTCGCTCGCCGGTCGCCGGGGTCGGCTGATCCGGTTCAGCGGGCAAGCCCGCCGAAGGCCGGTCAACGGTTTTGCCCGAAACTGCAGCAAACCTGCCCCCCTGGACTAATACGTATTACTCCATTGACCTCGCCCCCGGAGCCGTGTCACCTTCGCCGCAGACTTCGACGACGAAGGAGCGGTCATGACCCTGACCCGACGCGGCCTGCTGGCCGGCGCCACCGCGCTCGGCGCGGCCGCACTCCTGCCCGGGGCCGCCACCGCGGCCCCCGCCGGCTTCCCGGACTACCGGTACCAGCGGCTCGCGCTCGTCAAGAGCAAGCTGCGGTACAACCCGACCGGCGAGCTGATCTTCCCCTGCGTCCGCGGCACCGCATCCCGGGCGCGCTCGGCGCGTACTACCTCTACTACGCGCCGCACGACGCCCCGGGCGGGATCTGCCTGGCCTACGCCGACTCCCTCGACCAGGAGTTCACCGAATACCCGGGCAACCCGATCATCACGAACTCCTGGCCGGGCGAGTACTCGGTCAGCCACGTCTCCTCCCCGCACGCCCTGTGGAACGACGACGTCAAGCGGATCTACCGGTACTTCCACGGCGAAAACACCGTCACCCGGCTGGCCAGCTCCGCCGACGGCATCCACTTCACCTACGAGAAGGAGGTCCTCTCCACGCGGCTGCAGCCCGCGGGCACCACCGAGACGTCCTACGCCCGGGTGTTCCGCCACGACCTGCCGGCGAAGAACGCCCGCTACGTCATGGTCTTCATGCTCAACAACACCACCAACCACCGCGACATCGGCTGGGGCTGGCCGCCCGACGCGCGCACCTGGACGTTCTCGCAGACGCCGCTCGTCCGGCACACCGACGTCGGCGCGTCCGACATCGGCGGCCCGCACCTGCTGTACCGCAACAACAGCACGTACGTCGTGTACAACACCGACATCGCCCACGGCGGGAACCTGATGATCACCGAGGTGGGCAACGACTTCTCCCGGCGCAACCACCTCGGCGTCTTCCACCCGCCCCTGCCGGGCGCGCCGGACAACGGGCGCAGCGCGGCCCCGAGCTTCGGCACCTACCAGGGCCGCGAGTACATGATCTACGAAGCCGGCGCGCGGCTGGCCGGCACCATCGCCATCGCCCGCGCGGTCTGAGCCGGGGTGGCAGGATGCGGCCATGCCCTCCCTGCCCCTCGACGGCGTCACGGTCGTGTCCTGCGAACAGGCGGTCGCCGCACCGCTGGCCACCCGCCACCTGGCCGACCTCGGCGCCCGGGTGCTCAAGATCGAGCGGCCGGGCAGCGGCGACTTCGCCCGCGCGTACGACGAAACCGTGCACGGCCAGTCCAGCCACTTCGTCTGGCTCAACCGCTCCAAGGAGAGCATCACGCTCGACCTCAAGAGCGACGCCGCGGCGCCGGTCATGGCGGCGCTGCTGGACCGGGCCGACGTGTTCGTGCAGAACTTCGCGCCCGGCGTCGCGGAACGGCTCGGGCTGGGCGCGGCGGCGATCCGCGCGTCGCGGCCGCGGCTGATCACGTGTTCGGTGTCCGGCTACGGCTCGAGCGGCCCGTACCGCGACGCGAAGGCGTACGACCTGCTCATCCAGTCGGAAGCCGGCCTGGTGTCGGTGACCGGGTCCGAGGCCGAGCCGGCCAAGAGCGGTATCCCGGCCGCCGACATCGGCGCGGGGATGTACGCGTTCTCCGGCATCCTGTCCGCGCTCTACGACCGGGAACGCACCGGGCACGGCACGGAGCTCGAGGTCAGCCTGTTCGACTCGCTGGTCGAATGGATGGGCTTCCCGCTCTATTACGCCGGCTACGGCGGGACACCGCCGCCGCGGACCGGCACCAGCCACGCGGCGATCGCGCCGTACGGCACCTTCGCCGCGGGCGACGGGACCGAGCTGGTGCTGGCCGTGCAGAACGACCGCGAGTGGGCGGCGTTCTGCGAGCACGCCGTCCGACGGCCGGACTGGGTCACCGACGAGCGATTCGCCACCGGCAGCGCCCGCGTCGCCAACCGCGCTTCGCTGGAAGGGGAGATCGACGCGATTTTCGCGTCGCTGACCGGCGAGGAGCTGGAGGCGCGGCTCAGCGCCGGCCGGATCGCCCACGCGCGCCGCCGCGAACTGCCCGACGTCCTCGCGCACCCGCAGCTCACGGCGCGCGACCGGTTCGCCGAGGTCGGCACGCCCGCCGGGCCGGTCCGCGCGACGCTGCCGCCGATCACCGTCGACGGCCGGGTGCCGCGGATGGACCCCGTCCCGGCGCTGGGCGAGCACACCGACGCGGTCCTGGCCGAGTGCGGCTTCGACGTGGAGGCGTTGCGGCGTCAGGACGTCGTGTAGCGCAGCGCGATCTTGTGGGGCCGCGGACGGCCGGTCTCGACGAAGCCGAGCCGTTCGTAGAAGGCCTTCGCCCGCGTGTTGACGTCGAGGACTTCGAGCACGACGTCCTGACCGCGCGACGCCGCTTCGGCGACCAGGGCTTCGACGACGTGCCCGCCGACGCCGCGCCCCTGGTACACGGGGTCGAGCTCGATGCGGCCGAGGACGACTTCGGTACCGGCGTCGATGACGGTCAGCGACCCGGCGTCGTGGCCGTCGACGGTGATGATCTGCGTGTGCTCCGCGTCGAAGTTTTCTTCGTGGTAGGCGCGTTGCGCCGGTTCGGACCAGCCCCAGATCGCGTCGACGTACTCGCCGAGCGCGCTGCGGTGCACCTGGAAGCAGAACTCGTCGTCGCCCGACCGGACCTGGCGCAGCGCCACGTGCTGCGCTTTCCGCTGTCCGCTCACGGTCCGCGGTCCAGGATCCGCCGGGCGCGCTCGAGCACCGGCTTGTCCACCAGGTGCCCGTCCACAGTGGACGCCGACGCCCCCGCCGTCAGGACCCGGCGGGCCCACTCCCGGTCGGCCTCGGACGGCGCGAACCCGGCCCGGACCGGCGCGATCTGCCGCGGGTGGACGCACAGCTTGCCGCCGAAGCCCATCCGGCGGGCGTACGCCACGTCGGCCGCGAGCCGTGCGTCGTCCCGCAGGTCCGTGGTGACGCCGTCCACCGGGGGCGCGATCCCGGCCGCGGCGGACGCGATCACCAGCCGCGAGCGCGCGTAGGCGAACGGCTCGGGGTCCTCGGGGGCGACGCCGAGCTCCGCCGCCAGGTCGACGCTGCCGAACGCCAGCCGCGTCACCGAGGAGACGGCGGCGAGCTCACCGGCGCGTTCGACGCCTCGCGCGGTCTCGACGAGGGCGACCACCTCGCCGAACCCGGCGAGCACGCCGGGCGTCTCGGCCTTCGGCACCACGACCGGCACCCCGCACGCGGCCACCAGGGCGGCGTCGGCGTCGAACCAGGGCGTGCCCGGCGCGTTGATCCGGACCATCGCCCGGTGGTGCCCGAGCCACGCCCCGGCCTCGGCGCGCGCGGCGTCCTTGTCCGCCGGGGCGACGGCGTCCTCGAGGTCCAGGATGACGACGTCGGCGCCGCCGGCCGCGGCCTTGCCGAAGCGGTCGGGCCGGTCGCCGGGCACGAACAGGAACGTCGTCGCGGCCATCGGCACCTCCTCCGGATCGTCCCGACCATAGCGCCCGCGAGTAAGGCCCCGGCCGGCCAGGACGACGTGTTCACCCCATGCGGCCGCGGTCCCCTCAGGACGAACGTGGGACTCCTCAGCCGAGGAGAAGGGGAAGACCATGCGAGGCGACTGGATGCACGACTGGGTGCTGGTGGAGATGGAGTACCGGGCCGGCGGCGCGCCGGCGGGCCCGCGGCCCCGCCCGGCGGCCCGGCCCTGGAGGGAGCTGTGGGCCGCCCTGTTCGGCAGCCACCGGCCCAGCCCGGCGACGACCGGGAAGGTGGCCCTGCCGCACTGAGGTGCCCGGCTCGGGGCGACGGCAGGTCCGCGAAAGCGGGCTGCCGCCGCGGGGCTCATGGCGACAGCAGATCCGCGCAGGCCCGCTCGAGGTGCGCCCGCATCTCGGCTTCCGCCCTCCCCGGATCACCGGAGCCGATGGCCTCGAACAACCGGCGGTGTTCGACCGCCAGCTCGCGGGGGTCCGGGTAGGCACCCCGGAGCCGGGCCAGGCAGAGCTGCATCTCCTCCTGCAGCGGCGGGTAGATCCGGCTCAGCCGGGTGCTGCCCGCGGCCTCGACGAGGGCCAGGTGGAACGCCGTGTGCGCTTCCACGCGCTCGCTCCAGCCCGCCGTCGGCGGCAGTGCCTCCAGCCCGGCGAGAGCCGCTTCGGCCACGTCCAAAGCCCGGCCCTGGCCGGCGATCAGCCGCGCCGCCGTGAGCTCCAGCGGCAGCCGGACGGTGAACAGGTCCCGCACGTCGTCGTCGGTGAGGACCGGCACCCGCAGCGACCGGCCGCCGGAGCGCTCGACGAGGTGGCGGGCGACCAGTTCCTGCAGGGCCGACCGCACGGTCGGGCGGGCGACGCCGAACGTCGTCGCCAGGCCTTGCTCGGTCAGCGGTGTTCCCGGGGCGAGCTCGGCGCTGAGGATCCGCCGGCGCACCTCGGCGACCAGTGCGTCCCGCGTGTTCGTCGTCTGCAGGGCCATCAGGACCCGTGCACCCGCTCCACCGTCGCGACGAGGTTGTCGAGGCCGGGCAGCACGGCGTCGGCGATCGACGGGTCGTGCGGGTCGCCGTTCCGGTTGATCCACACGCGCGGGATGTCCAGGGCCTGCGCCGGCACCATGTCGTGGAAGTGGCTCTGGGCGACGTGGACCCAGTTCTCCCGCGTCGCCCCGAAAGAAGCCGCGAACCGCGCGAAGTGGCCGTGGCCGGGCTTGTACTCGCCGACGTCCTCGGCGGTCACGACGACGTCGATCGGGACGGCGAGCCGCCGCTGGGTCTCCCCCATCAGGTCGCGGTCGCAGTTGGTCAGGATGGCGAGCCGCCAGCCCGCTTCGCGCAGCGCGGTGAGCGCCGGCCGGGTGTCCGGGAACACCGGCCAGTACGGCAGGCCGGTCCCGAGCACGGACGCGTCGTCGGGCACCAGCTCGAGGCCCGCTTCGGCGGCCGTCCGCCGCAGCGACTCGGCGAGGACCTCCCGGTACCGCCGCACCGGCTGTTCGGCCTGCACCTGCGGTTCGAACCGGTTGTAGATCTCCAGCAGCTCGGCGCCGCGGCCGGGGAACAGCAGCTCGAACCCGGTGGCGATGCCGTGGCGCCAGTCCACCAGCGTGCCGAAGCAGTCGAACGTCGCCCAGCGGATCTTCTCGGTCATTCCGTCATACTGATATACGGTTATACCGAACGCAACTCCATCAGCTCGGCGAACTCGAAGAGGATCCGCGATCGCCGGGTGGCGACCCAGGCCAGGCAGACCTCGTTGGGCGGGAGGTCCTCGACCGGCACGTGGGCGACGTCCGGCCGGGTGTAGTACTCCGAAGTGGACCGCGGGACCACCGCGATCCCCCGGCCCGCGGCCACGTGCTCCAGCTTTTCCTCGACGCTGCGGAACTCCCGCAACCTCGGCGCGGTGCCGTCCCGCAGCTCGACGGCCACGTCCCGCCACTCCGGCACCGCGTCGGGGTCGTTGAGCAGGTGCTCGTCCGCGAGGTCGCCGACCCGGACCGACTCCTTCCCGGCCAGCCGGTGGTCCACCCGCAGCACCGCCACCCGCGGCTCCCGGAACAGCGGCCGCACCGTCAGGCCGCGCCGGTCCACCGGCAGCCGGATCACGCTGACGTCGGCGCGGCCGTCGTGGAGCACGGCGATCTGGTCGTCCCACGTCGTGCGGAGCAGCTCGACGGTGAGGTCGGGGTGCGCCGCCGAAAGCCGGCCGACGGCGCCGGTGACCGTGAGGCCCGGCATGAACGCCACCGTGAACGTCGAGCGGCCGCGCGCGGCCGTCGCGACCCGCCGCCGGAGCGCCTCGGCCGAGGCCAGCAGCGGACCCGCGTCCTCCAGCAGCTGCCGCCCCGCCTCGGTGAGTTCGGTCGACCGCTTGTCGCGCAGGAACAGCACGGCGTGCAGCTCGGCTTCGAGCGCCCGGATCTGGCGCGAGAGCACCGGCTGCGCGATGTGCAGCCGCGCCGCGGCGCGCCCGAAGTGCAGCTCTTCGGCGACCGCCACGAAGTACCGCAGCTTGCGCAGATCGACGTCCACCCGGCCTCCCTGAGACCTCCAGGGTATTACGCGTACGTGGCGAGGAACCGCGCCAGCGGCGGGTTCACCGGCTCGGGGTGCGTGAAGCTGAGGAAGTGGGCCCCGCCGTCGACGACGACCAGCGGCTCGGCCGCCGGCAACGCGGCAGCCAGCTCGGCCGCGCGTTCCACCGGGTACGCGAGGTCCGCCGAGCCGTGCAGCACCAGGGCCGGGCACGAGATCTCGCCCGCCCGCGGGAGCACGCTGTCCCGGTCCACCAGCGCGTTCATGGTCAGCGTGAGCCGCTCCGGAGGCACGTCCGCCCAGCGCCGCGTCCACTCCGGCGCCTCGACGGAGCCGAAACAGATCCGGGCGACGCCGTCGATCACCTCGGCCGGGGCACCGCCGCCGACCCACGCGTCGAGCACCGCGCGGTACCCGGCCGCGACGGCGGGATCCTCCGCGGCCGCCGACGTCCCGAGCACCGCGATCGCGCGCACCCGTTCCGGCGCCAGCAGCGCCATCCGCAGCGCGACGAACCCGCCCTGGCTGGTCCCGACGACCGCCGCGCTCTCGATGCCGAGGTGGTCCAGCACGCCCAGGACGTCCCGGGCGACGTCCCAGTAGTCGAACGGCCCGGCAGCGGGCGTGCCGCCGTGGCCGCGCTCGTCGACCGTGACGCACCGGAAGCCGTCGAACGCCGCCAGCTGCGGGGCGAACATCCGTTCGTCCATCAGGAAGCTGTGCAGCAGCACGACCACCGGGCCGGACCCGCCGTGGTCGGTGCAGGCCACGTCCTGGCCACCGGGAAGGGACACGTTCACGCAGAACCTCCGACCGTCAGCCGGCGAACCGGCCGATCGCCACGAACGCCGCCAGCACGAGCAGCACGGCGTTCATCGGCAGCGCCTTGGTCTCCTTGCGCCGTGCGTGCACGATGATCGCACCGATCTGGACGATCGCCAGCCCGGTGGCGGCCAGCGGGGTGAGCACCGGCGCGATGTCGAGGGCCCGCGGCAGGACCAGCCCGAGCGCGCCGAGGATCTCGACCGCGCCGATGCCCTTGACCGCCGCGTCGGAGAAGTCCCCCGTCCAGCCCATGTTGGGGTTTTCCAGCAGCTTCTCGCGCGGTGTCACGAGCTTCATGCCGCCGGCGGCGAGGTACAGCGCGGCGAGCAGACCCGCCGCGACCCACAGGACGACATTCACGGGAAACCTCCGGTTCGAAGAAAGTGGTTGAACACTACACCACTTTCCGGAGGATGCGTCTCAACTTGGCTGGACCGTGACCGACTGCCCCGGCCGCAGGGTGATCGTGCGGCGCCACGCTCCCGCGCGGACCTCGGTCCGGGTTCCGCCGACGCTGCGGATCACCGCCCGCGTCACCTTCCCGTCGCGCCAGGCGAGGTCGACCTCGAACCCGCCCCGCGCGCCGATCCCGGTCACCCGCCCGGACGCTGCCCACGCCGACGGCAGGGCGGGCAGCAGGTCCAGCACCCCCGGCCGCGAGTAGAGCAGCATCTCGACCATCGCCGTGGGCGCGCCGAGGTTCGCGTCGATCTGGAAGATCGTGTAGCTGCCCTGGCTGTACATGTCGAAGAAGTTCGGGGAGGTGCCGTTGCCGTTGGCCACCGACGGCCGCAGCACGGTGAGCAGCAGCTGGTACGCGCGGTCGGCGTCCTTGAGCCGCGCCCAGCACGCCGACCGCCAGGCGCACGCCCAGCCGTAGCTGTCCATCCCGCGCGCGGCCAGCAGGGCGCGCACCCCCTCGACCAGCGCCGGAGGCGCCGTGTCGAGGGCGATCCGGTCGCCGGGGAAGAAGCCGATCAGCGGCGACAGGTGCCGGTGCGTGGTCTCGCCGAGGTTGTCCGGCGACATCCATTCCTCGAGCCAGCCGGTCGCCGGGCTCACCTCCGGCAGGGACAGCTTCTTCTGCAGCCCGACGATCCGGTCGCCGTACGCGCAGTCCCGGCCCAGGACCGCGACGGCTTCGCGGTAGTGCTCGAACAGGTCCCAGACGATCTCCTGGGCGTAGGTGATGCCGCGGGCGTCCTGCGGCCCGTGCTCGGGCGACCAGTCGTGGTCGTCGACGAGCACCTCGCGGCCGTCCACGGTGGTCGTGACGAGCCGCGCCTCCCAGAACTCGCACGCACCCTTCAGCAGCGGGTAGATCCGCGCGAGGTACGCCTTGTCCTGGGTGAAGGCGTAGTGGTCCCACAGCGAGTTGCACAGCCACGCGTTGCCGCCGGGGTGCCACCACCAGCCGGAGCCGCCGTAGATGTTGGTGGAGAACGCGACGGCCCAGCCGGCGACCTTCCCGCTGGTGTTGCGGAAGCGGTTCCTCGGGTCGTTGAACAGCCGTTTCGTGCTGTCCGTCCACACGGGAAGCTGCGCGAGGCAGTAGTCGGCCAGGGCAGTGAAGCTCTCCGGCAGCGCCGCCCGGTCCGCCAGCCAGTAGTTCATCTGGAGGTTGATGTCGGTGTGGTAGTCGCTCATCCAGTCGGGCGTGTTGTTGTTCTGCCACAGGCCCTGAAGGCCCATCGGCAGCCCGTCGCGCGAGCCGGTGATCGTCAGGTACCGGCCGAACTGCAGGTAGCTCGCCTCCAGCTCCGGGTCGGGCGTCGCCGGGTCGTCGTGGCGGGCGACCAGCCGCGACCACGAGTCCAGCGCCCGCTTCGCCGGCGGCGACTGGCCGAGGTCGACGGTCATCCGGTCGTACAGCCGCCGGTAGTCGGCGACGTGGGTGGCGCGCAGGGCGCCCCCACCCACGCGCACGGCCTTCGACGCCTTCTCCCGGGCGAGCGCCAGGGGGTCGAGCGACGCGTCGAGGAACTTCCGCGCGGCGTCGGGCACGTAGTTCGTGCCGCCGCTGACCACGACGACGACGTCGCGGCTCCCGGTGAAGGTCACGCCACCGGCCACCGCGCACGCGTACTTCAAGCCGTTGCCGAAGGTGCCGGTGAACGCCGACGTGCCGGACGGCGTCTCGCCGCGGGTGGGTTCCAGCGACACCGACCCCGTGACCGGTCCCCCGCTCAACCGGATCACCACGACGTCGTCGGGGTGGCTCGCGAAGTACTCGCGGCGGTACCGCACCCCGTTGTGCCGGTAGGTGATCACGACGAGGCCGTTGCTCAGGTCGAGCGTGCGGCGGTAGTCCGTCACGCCGACGTGCGCGGGCACGGTGATCCGCACCTTCGCCAGCAGGCCGAGGGTGCCGAACTTCTCGCGGTCGTAGGGGAACTGGCCGTCGTCTTCGAGGACGTCGTTTGCGCCGCCGGTCCACAGTGACGCGTCGGCCAGGTAGAGGAAGTCGGCGGCCGGGTCACCGCCGACCAGCGCACCGATCCGACCATTGCCGATCGGCAGGCCCTGTTCGACGATCTTGTCCTCGGCGGCGGGCGCGGGGTACCACAACGTGGTCGCCCGCCCTTCGGGGACGAGGTCCTCGCTCGCCGGGCGGACGACGTCCGCGTTGGCAGCGAAGGGACGCAGGCCACCCAGGGCGACCCCGGCACCTACGGCGCCACCGAGCTTGAGGAAGGTCCGCCGCGTCGGCGGGAGAGACTGATCCGGCATGACAGGTCCGTTCGGCGTGGGCGGAAACCGGTCGAGGAGCCCGCCAAACATATGACCTATCCAGGCATGCGGTCAAGAATCTTCGTAATTAATCCGAATACATCCGAAAGCTCACCGCGGCCGGTACCGGAGCACACCCGCATCGGCTTGCTCGGCCAGGTACTCCCCGAAGGTGATCTTCCCGTCGCAGTGGTCCGGGGTCAGGTGGCCGCCGTCCGCGTACGCCCGGAACGTCTCCCCCGGCACGCTCAGCGGCACGATCCGCCGCCGCCGGCCGCTCGCCTCCGCGACCGCCTGTGCCAGCTCCACCGCCGACAGGACCTCCGGGCCGCCGAAGTCGGCCACCCGGCCGGCCGGTTCGCCCACCGCGAGGTCCGCCAGCCGCTCGGCGACGTCCCGGACGTCCACCGGCTGGAACAGCAGCCGGGGCACGGGCAGCACCGGGAGCCGGGACGCGCCCGCGAACAACGTCCGGACCAGCGCGTGGAACTGCGTGGCCCGCTGGATGGTGTACGGCAGGCCCGAGGAGGCGACGAGTTCCTCGGTCTCGTGCTTCGCCCGGTAGTAGCCGAGCGGGACGCGGTCGACGCCGACGATCGAGACGTAGACCAGGTGCGGGCCGCCGGCCCAGCGCGCGGCCTCGACCAGGGCCCGGGCGATCGCCGTCTCGTGGCGGAAGTCCGTGGCGCAGTGGACGACGACGTCCACCCCGGCCACGGCGCTGTCGACGCCGCGCCCGGTGCGCAGGTCGCCCCGGACGACGTCCGGCGCGGCCCGCCGGCTCAGCACGCGGACCTCCTCGCGCGCCGCCCGCAGCCGCGCCACCACCGCGCCGCCGAGCTGCCCGGTACCGCCGGTGACCAGGATCCGCACGTCGACCACCTCCGGCGTCATCCTGGCACGGCGGTGCCCGCCGGGAAACGCCTCTCCCGGCGGGCACCCCGGTGATCGCTCAGTTCCGGATGATGGTGAACGTGCTGGTCGTGTTGCGGATGTCCTGGTCGTTGTCGCTCAGCGTGAGCCCGGTGAAGGTCGCCGAACCGACGGCGGGGCCCTGCCCCGGTTCCGGCAGCTCGTTGGCCCAGATCCCGATCCCGGACTTCGCGTCGAAGGCGTCCCCGCTGCGGTGGGCGCCGGTGATCGAGACGTTCGTCAGCACCGTGTCCTCGACCGGGTGCTCCGGCCCGCCGTTGTACTTGGTCTGGAACATGATGCCGCTGTAGGTCGGGCTCTGGATGTCCACATCGGACACCCGGATGCCGCGGAACTCCTTGGACGCGGAGAACAGCCAGAGCGCCGGGAACGTCTGCTGGCCCCAGAAGTGCCCGCCGTCGCGCACGAGCGAGGCGTTCTCGACCGTCGTCGGCGCCGGCCCGAAGCCGAGGAACGGGTAGCCGAAGTCGAGCGAGCTGATCGTGATCGCCGAATACGTCAGCGTGTCCGCGATGTAGAGGTTCCGGAAGGTGTTGTCGTACCCGCCGTACACCGCCAGCCCGGCCGCGCGCCACGGGGTGAGCGAGGTCAGGTTCTCGAACACGTTGCCGTACTGGTTGCCCGGGTTGATGTCCGTGGCGGCGAACAGCGCGAAGCTGTCGTCGCCGGTGGACCGGGCTTCGATGTTGGTGACGTGGTTGCCGGTGCTCCCGTTCGTGAGGTTCACGCCGTCGGCGAACGTGTCGCGGATCCGGGAGTTCTTGATCGTCGTGTTGTCCACGTTGGTGCCCCAGACCATGACCACCTGGTGCTCCACCCAGATGTTGTCGATCGTCAGGTTCGCGACGTTCGTCAGGTTGAACACCTTTCCGGGGCCGTCGATGCGCGAGGTGTAGTTCCCGAACACGGCGAACCCGCTGAACGTCGAGCCGTTCGCGCTCGCCTGCACGTCGATGCCGATGTCGGTGTTCTCCTGCCCCGAGGGTGCGGAGAACTTCGTGAACCAGGGCCCGGCGCCGGTGACCGTCACGGCCTTGCCGTAGACGTTCAGCTTGCTCGACAGCGCGTAGGTCCCGGCCGGCAGGTAGACCCCGGTGAGGGTGCCGTCCTGCCGGACCTTGTCGAGGGCGTTCTGCACGTCCTGCTGCGTGAACCCGGCGGGCACCGCGAAGTGTGCCGGGTCCGGGTTGGCGGTCGCGGTGGCCTGCTCGAAGTTCACGAAGTCGATCGCGTAGTTCGTGCTGTTGGCCGCGTCCTTCTGCAGCTTGATCCGGTGCCCGGCGGGCACGGTCGTGCCGAGCATCGTGCCGGCTTCGTCGTAGATGTGGCGCGGCCCGGCGCCCGGCGAGTTGCCCGGCCCGGTTTCCGCGCCGTAGAGCCACGCGTAGTGCGAGGTCAGGTCGATGGCCTTGAGGAACGTGCCGTCGACGTAGACGTTCAACGTGGCGTTCTGGCCGCCGCCGCCCGCGGAGTCCGGGATGGAGAACCGGGTGACGAGGGTGTTGGTCGGCGCGCGGGTGGTGAACTCCACCGACGAGCCGGTCGAGTTCAGCGTCACGGCCCGGCGGCCCGACGCCTCGCCCGCGAGGTCGCCGATGGTGCGGTTCGGGCCGACCACGGACGCCCCGCCCGCGACGACGCCGTCCTCGGCTTCGTACATGTCGTAGGGCATGTTCGCGCCGCGGCCGGCGAACAGCGGCTGCGTGCCGGTGTTGTTGCCCTGCTTCACCGGCAGCTCGTTGGCGTCGTTCGCGACGACCGTCTTGACCGTGTACCGGCCGTTGGCCGCGGTCCAGGTGCCGACGGTGACCGGCGTCGCGGTGGCTCCGGCGGCGATGGCGCCCGAGTAGCTGCCGCTGAGGGTCTTCACCACCGTGCCGTTCTGGTCGGCGATCGTCACCGTCACGCCGTGGGCGCCCGAGGCCGATGCGACCGTGCCCTGGTTGCGCAGGGTCGCGGTGAAGGTCACCGTGTTCCCCGCCGACGGGTTGTTCGGCGACCACGCCGTGGCCGCGACGAGGTCGGAGCTCGCCACCGGGCTGACGACCAGCGCCGTCGAGCCGGTGTAGGAGTTGTTGGCCTCGTTCTGTTCGAGGACGGCGTTGGCCTCGTCGACCTTCGCGGTCAGCTGGTAGCTGCCCGCGTCGCGGGTGCCGATGTTGGCCGACACCGTGGCCGACGCGCCGGCGGCGAGTGCTCCGACGTTCGCGGTGCCGACCTTCGTCGTCCCCAGGTAGAGGTTCACGTTCGTGGCGCCCGAGGCCGCCGTTCCGGCGTTGCGGACGGTGGCCGACGCGGTGATCGCGTCGGTCTCGACGGGGTTCTGCGGCGACCAGGACACCGCCGAGACCGTGAGGTCCGGGTTGGGCGCGGGGACGCCGAAGACCTGGAACTCCGCGGCCTGCCCGCCGCCCGCGCCGGAGTTGGCGGTGACGCGCAGGCGGACGTCCGCGGCGCGGCCGCCGAGCGGGATCGTCACGGTGTTGCCGGTCGCCGGGCTGAAGCTGTAGGTCTGCGCGGCGGACAGCGTGGTGAAGGCGCTTGAAGATTGCTCACGGCCTTCGACGGCGATCGTCTGCGTCCGCGGGCCCCAGGACGCGTCGGGGTTGAGCTTGACGACGACCTGGTTCAGGTCGGCGTCGGCGCCGAGCGCGACGGTCAGCAGGTTCGGGTAGGTCCCGCCGCCGCCCTCCCAGTAGGTGCTGGTCGAGTTGTCGTTGGCGTTGGCCGCGACGAAGGTGAACTCCGTCGAGGACGCCGTGATCGGCTTGCCGAGCGCCAGGTTCGTCCCGGCCTGGGTGCCGTTGCGGGTGACCGTGGCGCTGTTCGCGGACTGGTTGCCCGCGGCGTCCTTCGCCCGGACGAAGTACGAAACGGTCGCGCCGTCCGGTTGGCTGTCGGTGTAGGTCAGGACGTTCCCGGCGACGCTGCCCCGCAGCTGGTTGTTCGCGTAGACGTCGTAACCGGCGACACCGGTGTTGTCGGTCGAGGCCGACCACGTCAGCCGGATCTGGCCGCTCGCGGGCTGGGTGTAGGCGAGGTTGCCGGGCGCGGACGGCGGCTGCGTGTCCCCGCCGGCCGGGCCGTGCACCTCGAACTCCGCCAGCTGCGCGGCGGGCCAGCCGGTGTTGGCCGTGACGGTCAGCCGGACGTACCGGGTGTTCGCGGTCAGGTTCACGGTCACGGTGTTGGCCGTCGCCGGGTCGAAGCGGTAGCCCGCCGACGGCACCAGGTCACTGAAACTCGTGCCGTTCGTGCTGCCCTGCACCGCGAAGGTCTGGGTGCGGGCCTCCCAGTTCGCGGGCAGCTTGAGCACGAGCTGGGCGACGTTCGTGGTCGCGCCGAGGTCGGCCTGGACCCACTGCGGGAACTGGTTGTTCGCGCTCTCCCAGTAGGTGGCCTGGTTGCCGTCGCCCACGTTCGACGCCGGGTAACCGGCGAGCTGGCTGCTGGCGGTGTAGGTCGCGGCGGCGGCTTGGGCGGCGGGCTGGACGACGGCGGCCGGCGCGACGGACGCGGCCGGGGCACCGCTCGCCGCCACCGCGGGCGCCGCCAGGAGCAGGGACAGGGCGGCGTAGGTCGCCGCGCGCGACAGAAGTCGCTTCGTTCTCATGGGGTTCCTCTGATCCGGGGAGGAGGGGAGACGACTCGGGGCGAAAACCGGGGAACGGGACACGCGGCGGGCGCGCTCCGGTGGCGCACGCGGGCAGCACGGAACAGCCGTCATGGGCACCTCTTCGTCGAGGACCTGAGCGGGATCTTCCCGACCGCTGCCGCAATTTCTCGCCGCACTGTCGGGTTCTTGCACTGATTCGTTCAAGAGTTACAGTGACGGCGGTCTCAAGTCAACGCCCGGGCCACAAAAAGGCCTCCTCGCGGGGACGCGAGGAGGCCTTGTCTGCGGTTCGATCAGGAGTGGACGGCACCCAGGCGGATCGCGCGGGTGCCGGGCGCGTTGACCGGCTCGCCGCAGTGCGCGCAGACGGTGACCGGGCGGAGCTCCTCGCCGCAGGCGTGGCGCCACAACGTCGGCGGCTCGCCCTGGTGGACGTACTGGTCGCCCCAGGCCATCAGCCCGAGCAGGATGGGCTGGAGCGCCCGGCCGGCTTCGGTCGGGTAGTACTCGTGGCGGGGCGGGTGGGCCTCGTACTGGACCTTCTCGAGCACGCCCGCGTCGACGAGCTTGCGCAGCCGCGCGGCCAGGATGTCGCGGCTGGCGCCGGTGTTCTCCGCGATCTGGTTGAACCGCCGCTCGCCGAGCATGATCTCGCGCAGCGCCAGCAGGCTCCACCGTTCGCCGACGACCTCGAGGGCCTCGGCGACCGAGCACTCGCGACCACGCCGGACCATGCCACCTCCACGGGTTGAAAATCCAACCTAGCACGTCAGTCGCGTGTGACCTGCCGGACACGTGAGTTGTGGAATCCAACTCACCCGGCGTATACCGAAGGCATCCCCATCTGCGAGGAGGCAGACGCCATGACGGACGCGGTGATCGTCGACGCGGTACGGACCCCGATCGGCAAGGGCAAGCCGAACGGCACACTGGCCGGGGTGCACCCGGTCGACCTGCACGCCCACGCGCTGCGCTCGCTGGTCGAGCGCAGCGGGATCGACCCGGCCCGGATCGACGACGTGATCAGCGGTGCCGTCGGCCAGATCGGCGAGCAGAGCATGAACACCGCGCGCTGGGCCGCGCTCGCCGCCGGCCTGCCGGAGTCGGTGCCCGCCGTGACCGTCGACCGGCAGTGCGGCAGCAGCCCGCAGGCCGTCCACTTCGCCGCGCAGGGCGTCATCGCCGGCGCGTACGACGTCGTGATCGCCTCCGGCGTCGAGTCGATGAGCCGGGTGCCGATGGGCAGCCAGGCGGCCGGGCGGGACCCGTTCGGCCCGCAGGTCGCCGCCCGCTACCCGGACGGCCTCGTCCCGCAGGGCATCAGCGCCGAGCTGATCGCCGCGAAGTGGGGCCTGTCCCGGGCTCAGCTCGACGAGTTCTCCGCCGAAAGCCACCAGCGGGCCGCGAAGGCCTGGGCCGACGGGAAGTTCGCGCGCGAAGTGGCGCCGCTCAAGGCGCCCGGGCCCGATGGCGCCCTGCGGGACGTCACCACCGACGAGACCGTGCGGCCGGGCACCACCCCGGAGATCCTCGCCGGGCTCAAGCCCGCGTTCCGCGCCGACGTCTGGGAGCAGCGGTTCCCCGAGCTCGGCTGGCACGTCACCGCGGGCAACTCCTCGCCGATCAACGACGGCGCCGCGGGCGTGCTCATCACCAGCAGCGAAACGGCGAAGGCGCTCGGGCTGCGGCCGCGGGCCCGGATCCACAGCTTCGCCGTCGCCGGCGACGACCCGCTGTACATGCTGACCGGCATCGTCCCGGCCACCCGCAAGGTGCTGGACCGGGCCGGGCTGAGCGTGTCGGACATCGACGCGTTCGAGGTCAACGAGGCGTTCGCCAGCATCGTGCTCGCCTGGCAGGCCGAGATCGGCGCCGACCTGGCCAAGGTCAACGTCAACGGCGGCGCCATCGCGCTGGGCCACCCGCTCGGCGGCAGCGGCGCCCGCCTGATGACGACGCTGCTGTCGGTGCTGGAGCAGACCGGCGGCCGCTACGGCCTGCAGACGATGTGCGAGGCGGGCGGCCTCGCCAACGCGACGATCATCGAGCGCCTGGACTGACGGACCCCGGGCCGCCGGGCCAGGTACCGCCGCAGCGACGCGACGGCCTGGCCCGGGGTGGCCGGGAGCACCGGGAAGGCGTCGTCGAAGCCGAGCCTCAGCAGGTCCGTCCGCGAACCGGCGAGCCGGCCGCCGATCACCACCGCCAATCCGGCCAGCGCCGGGTCGGCGCGCACGGCGCGGAGCACCGGCGTGCCGTCGGCACCGAGCGCGGTCGACAGCACCAGGCAGCCCGGCCGCTCTCGGCGGCAGCTCCCCAGCACGACGCCGACCGGCGGCCTCGCCCCCAGGGTGACCACCTGGTGGCCTTCGCGTTCGAGCACCACCTGGAGCGCGACCAGGCTCCACGCGGCGTCGTCCAACCCGGACAGCACGATCTTCACCCCCAGCAGAGCGGCCGGGGGCGCGGAAAATACGTCAGTCGGGTTCGGGTGGCTCCTCGACGCCGTCGCGGTCGGCCCACTCCAGCAGCGGGTCGAGGGAGAAGACGGCGTCTTCGATGCCCGCGTGGAGGTCGCCCAGCTCGGCGAAGCGGGCCGGGACGGTCGCGATGGTGAAGTCGCCAGGCTCGGCGTCGTCGATCTCCTCCCAGCGGATCGGCGTCGAGACGGTGCCTTCGGGGTTGCCGCGGACCGAGTAGGCGCTGGCGATCGTGTGGTCGCGGGCGTTCTGGTTGTAGTCGACGAAGAGCGTGCGCGGGTCGCGGTCCTTGCGCCACCAGGTCGTGGTGACGTCGTCCGGGGCACGCCGCTCGACCTCCCTGGCGAAGGCGAGCGCCGCGCGGCGGACGTCGGTGAAGCCCCAGCGGGGTTCGATCCGGACGTAGACGTGCAGGCCGCGGCCGCCGGAGGTCTTCGGCCAGCCGACCGCGCCGAGCTCGTCGAGGACCTCGTGCGCGACGTGCGCGACCCGGCGGACGCGGTCGAACCCGCAGTCGGGCATCGGGTCGAGGTCGATCCGCCACTCGTCCGGCTTCTCGGTGTCGGCGCGCCGCGAGTTCCACGGGTGGAACTCCACTGTGGACATCTGCACCGCCCACGCGACGTGCGCCAGCTCGGTCACGCACAGCTCGTAGGCGTGCCGGCCGTAGCGGGGGAAGTCCACCCGGACGGTCTCCAGCCACGGCGGCGCGCCGTTCGGGACGCGCTTCTGGTGCACCTTCTCCCCCGCCACGCCGGATGGGAAGCGGTGCAGCATGCAGGGCCGCTCGCGCAGGGCGTTGACGATGCCGTCGCCCACCGAGAGGTAGTAGTTGACCAGGTCGAGCTTCGTCTCGCCGCGGGCTGGGAAGTAGACCCGGTCCGGGTTCGAGATCCGCACGGTGTGCGGGCCGACCTCCAGCTCCACCGCCGCCGACTTCTGCGCCATGCCTCAGAAGGTAGCCCAAAACCCGGGTTACGGTGGGGTGGTGAGCCTGCCGCCGGACGGTCACGTCCACACCGAATGGTCCTGGGACACCGTGACCGGGTCGATGGTCGGCTCGTGCGAGCGGGCGGTTGCGCTGGGCCTGCCGTCGGTGGCGTTCACCGAGCACGCGGACCTGACGCCGTGGCTGATTCCGGAGCCGATCCGGCCCCTGCTGCCGGACCACTTCCGGGTGCGGCTGCGCCCGGACGGCGTCCTCGAGCCGCCGGACCTGGACGTCGCGGGGTACCTGGCGTGCCTTGAGGAGTGCCGCTCGCGGTTCCCCGCGCTGCGGATCCTGTCCGGGGTGGAGCTGAGCGAACCGCACTGGCACCGTTCACGCGCCGACGCGCTGCTCGCGGCCCACGACTTCGACCGCGTGCTCGGCTCGGTGCACTCCCTGCCGGACGGCGAGCACCACCACGAGGTCACGGTGGTCTCGGACCGGCCGCCGTCCCGGCTGCTCCGGGCCTACCTGGCGGAGGTGCTCGGGCTCGTCGAGTCGGCGGCGGACTTCGCGGTGCTCGCGCACATCGACTACGCCCTCCGCTCGTGGCCCGCGGAGGGGCCACCGTTCGCGGCGGCGGACTTCGAGGAGGAGTTCCGGACGGTGCTGCGCGCGCTGGCCTCGAGCGGACGGGCGCTGGAGGTCAACACGAAGGTGCCGCTACCGGGCGAAGTCGTGCGGTGGTGGTTCGAGGTGGGAGGGGACGCGGTCGCCTTCGGCAGCGACGCCCACGAGCCGGGACTGGTCGGCCACGGCTTCGCGGCGGCGGCCGCCATGGTGGAGGGATCCGGTTTCCGCCCGGGCCGCACTCCGCACGACTTCTGGCGCCGCTGACCCGGCGGCTGGGAGCTGCGGCGCGAGGCGCCCGAGGAGGCGTCCGATGCGCAGGCCGCGGGCCGTACCGGCAGCGACCCTCAGGCCAGTGCGTGCCGCCCGTGGCTGCGGGACTCCGCGCTCTGGTCCAGCAGCCGGGCCGCCACTCTCCCGATCGCCGCGTCCAGCTCCGCGCGGTCGGCCGTGCCCCAGTCGCCGAGGCGTGAAGCCAGCCAGTCGTGCCAGGCGCGGACCACCTTGGCGAACTCCTCGTGGCCCGCGCCGGTCAGCTCCCAGCGGCCGCTCGTGTAGCGGAGGTGCCCGGTCAGCTCCAGGCGGTTGAACGCCGGTTCGAGGACCGGGGCCGGCACGCCGAAGTAGCCGCCGATCGCCCGCAGCGTTGCCGGCTCGCCGCGGCGTTCGCGCAGGTGGACCTGCAGCAGGCACCAAATACCGCCCTCGTCGAGCTCGGTCCCCGCCCGGGAGACGATCGCCGGGGCGACCTCGCCGCGCTCGCGGAAGAACAGCGTCGCGACCGCGCGTTCGAGCTCGCGGTCGTCCGTGCGGGCCTCCGGCATCGCGAAGCCGTCGCCGAGGTCCGGTGCCGCGGCCCGCGCCGTGTCGCGCAGCGGGACCTCCTTGAGGAAGAACGCCAGCGCGAACGCCACCAGCCCGACCGGCGCCGCCGCGAGGAACACGACGTGCAGGGAGTCGCTGTAGGCCTGGATCACCGGCGCGGACACCGCGTCCGGCAACGCGTGCAACACCGTGGGGACCTGGAGCGCCTGCGGGTCGGCACCCGCCGGCACCGGAAGCGCGGCCAGCTTCGGCGTCAGCTGGTTGGCGTACACCGTGCCGAAGATCGCCGCGCCGAACGAGCTGCCGATGGACCGCAGGAACGTCACGCCCGAGGTCGCGACGCCGAGGTCGGCGTAGTCGACGGTGTTCTGCACGGCGATGGTCAGCACCTGCATGCCCAGCCCGATGCCGAGGCCGAGCACGGCCATGTACGCCGACGCCTCCCAGAACCCGGTGTCGGCATCGAGCCGCGACAGCAGGTACAGCCCGATCGTCATGCCCGCCGCGCCGGCCAGCGGGAAGATCTTGTACCGGCCGGTGCGGCTCACCGCGTTGCCCGCGGCGATCGACGCGACGAGCAGTGCCAGCACCATCGGCAGCAGCCGGACCCCCGACGAAGTCGCCGAAGTGCCCTGGACGTACTGCATGTACGTCGGCAGGTACGACAACGCGCCGAGCATCGCGAAGCCGACGACGAAGCTCATGATCCCGCCGACGGTGAACACCGGGTTGCCGAACAGCCGCATCGGCAGCATCGGTTCCTTCGCCCGGAGTTCGGCGAAGACGAACGCGGCCAGCAGCACGACCGAGCCGACCGCCATCCCGACGATCGTCGGCGAGCCCCACGCGTACTGCGTGCCGCCCCAGCTCGTCACGAGCGTCAGGCCGGTGGCGGCGAGGCCGATGAGCAGGATGCCGAGGTAGTCGATCACCGGCTTGACGGCCGCGCGGGCGTTCGGCATCGCCGAGGACGCGACCACCAGCACGACGACGACCAGCGGGATGTTGACGTAGAACGCCCACCGCCACGACAGGTGGTCGACGAAGAACCCGCCGAGCATCGGGCCGGCCACGGTCACCACGCCGAACACGGAGCCGAGCACGCCCTGGTACCTGCCGCGCTCGCGCAGCGGGACGACGTCGGCGATGAGCGCGGTCGAGGTGACCATCAGCCCGCCGCCGCCCAGGCCCTGCACCGCCCGCCAGACGATCAGCCAGACCATGCTGTCGGCGAACCCGGCGCAGAACGAGCCGATGCCGAACACGACCACCGACAGCTGGAACATCAGCTTGCGGCCGAAGAGGTCGCCGAGCTTGCCGACGACGACCGTCATGATCGTCTCGGCCAGCAGGTACGACGTGACCACCCAGGACAGGTGCCCGGCGCCGCCGAGGTCGCCGACGATGGTGGGCAGCGCGGTCCCGACGATGGTCTGGTCCAGCGCGGCCAGGAGCATCCCGAGCAGCACGGCGCCGAACACGGCGTTGACCCGGCCGCGGCTCAGCGCGGGCGGCGCCGCCGCGCCGGACGCGGCCTCCGCGGTGGCCGTCATCTCCCACCCTCCTCGCTCGGCTCCGAGGCTAGTGCGCGGGGTCCACTGTGGATAGCCACCCGTTCCGGTGGTCCGGGCCGGTCAGAGCGTCCAGCGGTCGCGCGGCGGCGACTCGAGGACGAGCTCGCCGTCGACGGCGGCGGCGATCTCCTCGGGGGTCCAGACCTCCCGGTGCAGGACCGGCCGGATGATGGCGGGCTGGCGCACGGTGTGCAGGTGGCCCTCCGCCAGCCGCAGCACCTGGCCGGTGACCCCGGCGGAGAGGTCGCTGAGGAGGTAGGTCACCAGCGGCGCCACCCGTTCCGGCGGGCTCGCGTCCGGGTTGCCGTGCGGATCCGCGGCCATCAGCCGGGTCCAGGCGATCGGGCTGACGGCGTTGACGCGCACCCCGAACCGGGCCAGGTCGGCCGCCCACGAGTACGTCATCGACGCCACGGCGCCCTTCGACGCCGAGTAGGCCGCGGCCCCGCGCTGCCCGATCATGGACCCCGACGTCACGTTGACGATCACCCCGCCGCGCCGGGCGCACATGACCTTCGCGGCCGCCGTGCCGCAGTGGAGCGGGCCGAGCACGTTGGTCTCGACCAGTGCCCGGGTCCGCTCGGCGTCGTCGTCCTCCCACGGCGGGGCGTGGTAACCGACGGCCGCGTTGTTCACCAGGCCGTCGAGCCTGCCGAAGCGGTTGCCGCACAGGGTGATCAGTGCCCGGGCGTAGTCCGCGTCGGCCACCGAACCGACGCTCGCCACCGCGGTGCCGCCGTCGGCTTCGATCGCGGCGACGGCTTCGCGGGCCGGTTCCGCGTCGATGTCGTTGACGACGACCGCGGCGCCGCTCCCGGCCGCGTGCCGGGCGAACGCCCGCCCCAGCCCGCGTCCGGCGCCGGTGATCACGACGGCCCGCCCGTCCAGGATTCCCATGTCCCCCAGTGTGGCCCGGGAGATCAGGGGCGCGTCAAGGTCACGTGGAACGGCCGGAAACCGTGTGCCGTGTAGAAGGCGAGTGCACCTTCGTTCTGCGCGTACGCCTGCACGGTCGTCTCGTTCGCGCCGCGCTCGCGGGCCCACGCGAGGAACGCGGTCACGAGCGCGCCGCCCACTCCCTCGCGACGTCGCTCCGGCGCGACGCGCATGCTCTCGAGCACGGCCGTCACCGCCCCGGGCCGCAGCGGGTCCGGGTGGCGCAGCCGCCCCACGAGGTGGCCCGCGCCCCCGTCGGCCAGCAGGCACAGGCAATCCGGGTCTTCGACGAGCCCGGCGTAGTAGGCCTCGCCCTCGCGGGCGGGCCAGCCGGTGTCCATGAACGGGTCGCGGCGGCCGCCGTCTTCGGCGAACAGCGCCGCGGCGGAGGCGACCAGTGCGGGAACATCTCGGGTGACACTCACCGAAACAGCCATGTCCAGCACGGTAACCGCGCGATTTTCCGAAGTAAATTCCGGCTTTCAGGGCCGCAGGTGGGCGAGGCTTTCGAGGGCGAGCTGTTCGAGGTACCCGGCCGCCGCGGTACTGCCGCCCGCCGCGTGGAACGAAGCCGCCACCGCCTCGGCCGCGCGGCGGTAGGACGGTTCGGTCAGCACTTCCTCGACCGCCGCCGCGATGCGGGGCGCGTCCACGCGGCCGAAGCGCAGCCGGACGCCCGCTCCCGCGGTGACGACCTGGGCCGCCACGATCGGCTGGTCGTCGCGGATCGGCGCGACCACCAGGGGCAGGCCGTGCCAGAGCGTCTCGCAGACGGTGTTGTGGCCCGCGTGGCACAGCACGGCGTCGACCCGGGGCAGCAGCGGCAGCTGCGGGACCCGCGGTCGCACCAGGACGTTCGGCGGGACCTCGCCGAGCACGCCGCCGGGGTCGGCGATCACCGCCCGCGCGGTCAGTCCGGCGAACGCCGCCGCGGCCGCGGTCAGGAACCCCGCGCCCGCTTCGGTGTTCGCCGTGCCGAGCGAAACGAGCACCGTCGGCCGGAGCGGGTCGAGCCACTCCCACGGGAAGTCCGTTGTGGACGGACGCGAGGCGAGCGACGGCCCGACCAGCCGCACCCGCGGCGGCAGCGCGGCCGGCCCGAGCAGTTCCCGGGTGGTGAACGCGAGCACGCCGTGCGGGGAAAAGCGGGGGTCGGCCGAGCCGCGGCCGCCGGCGACCCGCGCGCGGAGCCCGTCGAGGAGTTCACCGACCCAGTACGCGACCTTCGGCATCCCGGCGAGGGGGTCGACCAGCTCGGCCGACGTCGTCGCCGAGGTGACCCACGGCAGGCCGCGGGCCTCGGCCAGCAGCCCGCCGGCGAGAGCCTGCTGGTCCGCGACGACCACGTGCGGCCCGAAGGCGTCGATCGCCGCGTCCACGCCGGGCGCCATCGCGTCGGCCAGGGGAACGAGGAAGTCCTGCCAGAGGAACCGCAGGGCGGCCGGGCCCTTGAGCCCCGCCGGGCGCGCCGGCGTGTCCCGGGGCAGGGCGCACGAGAACACCAGGGCGTCCGGGCCGGCCAGCTGCCACAGCAGCTCGTCGTGCCCGGCCCAGGCGACTTCGTGGCCGCGCGCGGTGAGCTCGGCCGCGACGCCGGCGGCCGGGTTGACGTGCCCGACCAGCGGCGGGACGACGAAGAGGAACCGGCCCACTACCGCACCCGCGACGGCGCGCGCGAGGTGTCGCGGACCCACTCGAAGATCAGCTCGATGGTCTCGGCGGTCCGCTCGACCAGCACCGAGTGCCCCTGGTCGGGCAGCACGACGCAGCGGCAGCGGGCGAGGTGCTCCTCGAAGTGCGGCACCTGCGCCGCGAGCCCCGAATCGCCGCCGAAGATCGCGAACACCGGGCAGCGCACGGCCGAGAGGTCCGCGGCGATCGTCGCGCTGCGCGGGATGTCGCCGGCCATCGTGGTGGTCTGGAGGATCCGGTTCGCCGCCTTCGACAGCCGGGCGGTGTGCGCGCCGTGGTTCTCCTCGATCCAGCCGATCACCTCGTCGATCGCCAGCCGGGCCTTCGCGTCGGCGAGGCCGTCGGCCATGTGCCGCGTCCACTCCTCGGTCGGCGGTTCGCCCTCGATGACGACGACGCTCGCCACGCGGTCCGGCCGGGCGGCGGCCAGCCCGAACGCCACCGAGGCGCCGAACGAGTTGCCGACCACGTGCACCGGCCGGGTGACGCCGCACGCGTCGAGGACGGCGACGAGGTCGTCGACGAACTGTTCCAGCCGGTACCCGGACGACGGCCGGGTCGTGCGGCCGTGCCCGCGCAGGTCGTACATCAGCACGTCGAGCCCGCGCTCGGCGAAGGCGGGACCGAGCGTGAAGTAGTAGCTGGCGAGGCTGTCGGTGAGCAGGCCGTGGACGCACACGACGATCGGTGCGTCCCCGTCGAGGGGCACCTCGGGGGTGAGCCGCTGGACGTGCACGTCGAGCTCTCCGGCGCGGATCCGGCTCACGCCGTCGCCCGCAGCGAAGCGACGATGTACCGGACGAGCTCCCCGACGGTCAGCGCGATGATCTCGTCCAGGTCGCGCTCGGCGATGAAGGTCGCGAAGTTGACGCGGTCGCCGTAGTGCTCGCGCAGCCGCCCGGACAACGCCACCAGGTCGACGCTCTCCAGTTCGAGGTCGTCGTGGAAGGTGGTGTCCATCGTGATCTCGACGGTGTCCTCGTCGAGCCCGTACTCCTCGAGCAGGTCCCGCAGCATTCCGGCCAGCTGCGCGAGCACGGTCTCCTCGCCGGTCGTGGTCTCGACGCTCATTCCGCGGTCTCCTTCGTCTCTTCGGTCCAGGCGACGACGTAGTGGCGGGGCGGCGTGCCCGGCGGGTTCTCGGCGTCGGCGCAGCACACGCGGTGCTCGCGCCCGGCGACGCGCACGGTGAGTTCCGCCGGTGCGGCCGCGACGACCTCGAAGTCCCGGGGTTCGCCGCGCAGGCCGGTGCCGCGCAGTTTCGCGACGGCTTCCTTCGCGGTCCAGAACCGGGCGAACCAGCGCTCCGGATCGCTGGGCAGGCTCGCCAACAGGGCCAGCTCGTCCGCACCGAGCGCGGCCTCCACAGTGGACCGCGGCCGCGGCACGACCTCTTCGACGTCGATGCCGCACGGCCAGGGCCGGGCGATCGCCACCCCGGCCTCGGCCCGGTGCGCCACCGAAACCGCCAGCGGCGGCAGCTCCCGGCCGTAGGCACCGGTGACGAGCGGACGGCCGGCGTCGTCGTTGCCGATCCGCACCTCGGCCGGGAACATCTCCGGTTCGCCGCGGGCCCAGAGGAACTGCCGGACGGCGTCCTTCGCCGCGATCCGGCCGAGCAGCCACTGGCGCCGCCCGCGCGGCGGCCGGTGTTCGTAGGCGTCGCGTTCGGGGCCGGCGAGGTAGTTGCGCATGATCAGCTCGCGGGTGGCCAGGTCCGGCCACTGCTCGCGCACCAGGGCCCAGCCGCCCGGCTGCTCGACCGACAGCGTCGAACGCTCGGGCGTCCGGTCGGCCTGGCGGATGTGCGCGGTGCTGTCGAAGCGGCGGTCGCGCCAGCCGGTGAACTCGGCCCAGACCCGTCCGTGGCGGACGAGCTGCATGTCCGCCTCGAGGAACTCCTCGGTCAGCCCGGTGATCCGCACCAGGCAGTCCAGCCGCTCCCCCGGCGCCGGGTGCGGGCCGTGGAACCGGATCTCGCGCATGGCGACCGGGAAGACGGTCGTGCGTTCGGGCAGCCGGGACATGATCCAGTAGCCGAGCACCTGGCCGACGTTGTCGAGCAGCGCGCCGGGCGCGGCGGGCGTCGTCAGCACGGCTCGCGCGTGCCGCTCGCCGACGGCGGTCAGCTCGGTGACGCCCTGGAAGCGCGGCCCGTGGAACATCCAGCGGTCGGCGTACAGCTCGGCCGCCTCCGTCTCCGGCACCCGCTCGGCCGACGCCGGGAAGCGCCACGGCTCCGGCGCGTCGGCCGGGTAGCCCGGCGCGAGCTCCACGACGGCCTGGGAGTAGCCCTCGAGCGCCGCGAGCACCCGGCCGGGGCCCTGCGGCCGGACCCGCACCGGCACGGTGACCGCCGGCACCGCCGCGATCCACTGGGTGAGCCGGACGTCGTGCACCGCGACCGCGTGCCGGCCGGGCGCCGCCTGCTCGGCGAAGCCCATCAGGTGGTCGATCACCGTCGTGGCCGGCACCACCGGCCAGCGGTCGCCCGGATCGGCTCCGGGCGGCTGCTTGAAGAAGCAGTGGTCGAGCAGGTAGGGCATCGCGTCGACCGACACGGTGAGCGTCGTGTCCAGCTCCGTCGGCGGCGGGACGCGGCGAGCCGGGCCGGCGAGCACGGTGGACGCCAGCTCGGCGGTGTCGGCCAGCAGCGCGGCGAACTCCGCGGCCAGCGGCCCCTTCCCCGCCAGGTCGTCCACGGTGGACCGGCCGTGGGCCGTCGGCAGCGCGATCCGCGCGCGGATCTGTTCGTCCAGGGAGATCAGGCGGCCGCCGAGATCCAGCTTGACCGCCTTGGGCGGGGCCGGACGGCCGCCGGGCAGCCGCGTGAAGTCGATCGGGGCCCCGTCGGCCCACAGCGCGGTCGCGACCCGCTGCAGCTGCGCGAGGCCGGGCCGGTGCGCCGAGTGCGCCGCCACGACCAGGTGGTCTTCGCCGTGCAGGGTATCGCCGACCAGTGACCCGAGCTGTCCCGCGCCGAGCTGCACGAACGCCCGGAACCCGGCCGCGTGCATCGCCCGCACCAGGGGCCGGAAGCGGACCGGCTCCAGCAGGTGCCGGACGAACAGCTCGCGGACGCCCGCTTCGGTGGCCGGGTATTCCGACACGGTCGTCGCCGACCAGAGCGGCGTCCGCGGCGGGTGCAGGGTGAAGCGGGCGGCCGCCTCGCGGATCGGGCCCAGGTACGGCCGCAGCATCGGCGTGTGGAACCCGGAGCGGAACGGCAGCACCTGCGCGACGATCCCCGCGTCCCGGAAGCGCGTCACGTACGCCCCGACCGCCGCCGCCGGGCCGCAGATCATGGCCTGGTTCGGCGAGTTGTCGTGGGAGAGCACGACGTCCGCGCTCCCGGCGAGCTCCTCGAGCACGCGGGGCGCGGGCGCGCCGATCGCGGCGAAGGCGAGGCCGGGGACGACGAGGGCGTCCGGGTCGAACCCGGCGAGGAACGCGTCGACCTCGTCCTGCGCGTGGACACCGGCGACGGCCATCGCCGTCCACTCCCCCAGGCTGTGCCCGGCGACGGCGTCCGGGGTGACGCCGATGCGGCCGAGCGCGGCGTGCAGCAGGCGGCCCAGTTCGAACACCGCGGCGCCCTGGCGGCCGACGTCGCCGACCTCGACGTCCCCGTGCTGCCACGGCAGGCCGAAGTGCCGGGCGAGGTCGCCGCAGTTCAACGCGAGTTCCGATTCCAGGCCGGGGAAGACGAAGGCCAGCTTCCCGCCGCCCGGGCCGAGCAGCGGGCGGTCGGTGAACCAGACGTCGTTGCGGCCGCGCCAGGCCCGGCCGCGGGCGAGGGTCTTGCGGGCCAGCGCCAGCCGCTTTTCGGTCGGGTCGACGACGCCGAGCCGGACCGGCCCGTCGCCCGCCACCGGTGGTCCGGGCCGGTCGAGCAGCTCGCGCAGCTCGCCGACCGACCGCGCGGCCAGCCGCAGCACGCGTTCGGGTTCGCGCACCACGACGGCGGGGACGGCCCGGTCCGGTGCCTGTTCCAGCACGACGTGGGCGTTGATCCCGCCGAAGCCGAAGGCGTTCACCCCGGCCCGGCGCACCGCCGCGTCCCACGGCCGGGCGGTGTCCAAAGGGGAAAAGCGGGTCTTCGCCAGCGCCGGGTGCGGGTCGTCGCAGTGCAGGGTGGGCAGCAGGACGCCGTGGTGCACGGCCAGGGCCGCCTTGACGAGCCCGGCGATCCCGGCGGCGGGCATCGTGTGGCCGATCATCGACTTGACCGAGCCGAGGACCGCGCTCCCGGTGCTTCCGAACACCTCCGCCAGGGTGGCGAGCTCGGCCGCGTCGCCGGCCGGGGTGGCGGTGCCGTGCGCCTCCAGCAGGCCGAGGGAATCCGGGGCGGCCGGGTCGAGGCCCGCCGCCGCCCACGCCTGGCGGACCGCCCGGACCTGGCCGCCGGAGTCCGGGTTGGCCAGGCTCGCGGTCCGCCCGTCGGAGGCGACGCCGGTGCCGGTGATCACGGCGTAGACCCGGTCGCCGTCCCGCTGCGCGTCGGCGAGGCGCTTGAGCACGACGACGCCGGTGCCCTCGCCGATCAGCACGCCGTCGGCGTCGCGGTGGAACGGCCGGATGCGCTCGGACGGCGACAGCGCGCCGAGCTGGTTGAACACGCTCCAGAACGTGATGTCGTGGCAGTGGTGCACGCCGCCGGCGAGCACGACGTCGCAGCGGCCGGTGGCGAGCTCGCGCACGGCGTGGTCGACGGCGATCAGGGAGGACGCGCAGGCGGCGTCCACGGTGTACGCCGGGCCGCGCAGGTCGAGGCGGTTGGCCAGCCGGGACGCGGCCAGGTTGGGGACCAGCCCGATCGCGGACTCCGGCGCCTCCGGGCCGAGCTGGTCGGTGAAGGCCTGCCGGACGGCGTCGAGCCGGTCCTCGCCGAGGTCCGGCAGCAGCTCGCCGAGCGTGCGGACGAGCTGGCTCGCGGTGCGGACGCGCTGGTCGAGGCGGACCAGGCCGGGCGTCAGGTATCCGCCGCGGCCGAGCACGACGCCGACCTTCGCGCGGTCCGCGGGCAGCCGGTCCGGCCCGCCCGCGTCCGCGACGGCCTGGGCCGCGACCCGCAGCGCGATCAGCTGGTCGGGTTCGGTGGCGGCGACGGAGTTCGGCATGATCCCGAACCCGGTGACGTCCACTTCGGCCAGTTCGTCGACGAACCCGCCGCGCCGGCAGTAGACGCGGTCCGCGCGCCGCCGCTCGGCCGGCGCGTAGTGCGCGCTGTCCCACTTCTCCGGCGGCACCTCGGTGATCGCGTCGACGCCGCCGGCGAGGTTGCGCCAGTACGCCGCCAGGTCCGGGGCGCCGGGCAGCAGCACGGACATCCCGACGATGGCCACGCGCACGTCCGTCACCACCCGGACGCCGTGTGGACGACGGCGGCGGTGTCCGGGCGGCCCCACGCCAGTTCCCGCAGCAGGCCGAGGGTGCCTTCCTCGGGGTCGATCAGGGCGATCCCGCGGCGGGCGTAGTCGCGCATCAGCTCGGGCGTCACCATGCCGTCGTGGTCGCCGGCCGGGGCCCACGGTCCCCAGTGGACGGTCACCGCCCGCCCGGCGGGCCACCGCCGACCGAGCGTCTCCAGGGCGTCGTTCGCGGCGGCGTAGTCGGCCTGGCCGCGGTTGCCGAGCGCCGCGGCGATGCTGCCGAACAGGACCACGAACCTCGGCTCGTCGGGCAGGTCGGCGGTCGCCTCCAGAAGGGTCCGGGCGCCGTCGACCTTCGTGCCGTACACGCGGCCGAACGACTCCGGCGTCTTCTCGGCGACGAGCTTGTCCTCGATCACGCCGGCCGCGTAGACGATGCCGTCGAGGCGGCCGTGCTCGGCGTGGATCTCCTTGACCGCGCGGTGCACGGCTTCGGCGTCGAGCATGTCGACGGACTGGTAGCGCACCGGGCTGCCGAGGGCTTCGAGCTCGCGGAGGGTCCGGCGGACCTCGCGCTCGCTCTCGATGCGCCGGACGGTCTTCTCGATCTCGGCGGGGCTCTTCACCCCGGCTTCGATGAGCGCTGCCCGCAGTTCTCTGGCGTCTTTCGCCCGCGGGTACTCGTCCTCCGCCGCGGGCACCGGCGTCCGGCCGAGGAGCTCGACGCGGCAGCGGGCGGCGCCGGCCAGGGTGGCGGCGAACCGGGCGGTGATGCCCTTCGCGCCGCCGACGAGCAGCACGACGGAGTCGCGGCCCAGGCCGATCGCGGCCGCTTCGGCGGCGCCGTCGCCCGCCGGGCCCGCGCCGCTGCTGCCGAGGAGGCCGAGGTCTCGCTCGGTCATCCGGAAGCCCGTGCGCGTAGCACCTTCACGCAGGACGACGGGTTCCCGGTCCACCGTGGACAGTTCTTCGACGAGGCCCGCGGCGTCGGCGTGTTCGACGACCCGGGCGAGGGTGTCCGGGTACTCGCGGGCGATGCTGCGGTAGAAGCCGCGCAGCCCCTCCGCCGGTCCGGCGGTGAGCAGCCAGGCCGGGTTTCCGGCCAGGGCCGCCTGGTACACCGGGAAAGCGGCGGGCAGCACCGGCCCGCCGCCGGTTCCCGGGAAATGCAGCACACCGTCGAACCCGGCACGGACCTCGTCGGCGATCTCGGCCGTCGCACCCAGGCCCACGAGCCGGTCCCGGACCGCTTCGGCGAGCGGGCTCGTGCCGAGGAGCAGGAACCTCCGGCCGGTGACGTCCGGGATTCCGGCGGGTGCCAGCTCGACCTCGGCCATCACCAGCCGTTTCGGCGCGACGATCACCGGCTGCGGCTCGGAACGCTCGGCGGCGACCGGCTCCGCTCCGGGAAGGTCCGCGGCGGAGGCGGTGCTTTGCGTGCCCAGCAGCTCGGCGATCCCGGCCGCCGTACGCGCCTTGGCGAGGTCCTCCACCTCGCCGGTGCCCAGGCGAACGGCCAGCTCGCCCGCGATCTCCGCGCGCTTGATGGAGTCGATGCTCAGGTCGGCTTCCAGATCGAGGTCCGGCTCGATCATCTCCGCCGGATACCCGGTCCGCTCCCCGATCACCTCGACCACCGTCTCCAGCACCGACGCCGTCTGCGGCGCGGCCACCTGCGCAGGACGCTCGGCACCGATCAACGCGGCGATCGCCGCCGCCGTGCGGGCCTTCGCGAACTCCTCGACGTCCCCGCCGGTGAGCCCGAGGCGGGACGCCAGTTCGCCCGCGATCTCCGCGCGCTTGATGGAGTCGATGCTCAGGTCGGCTTCCAGATCGAGGTCCGGCTCGATCATCTCCGCCGGATACCCGGTCCGCTCCCCGATCACCTCGACCACCGTCTCCAGCACGGGCCGCTCCGCCGGGACGACCGGTGCCGCGGCCACGACCGGCAGCGCCTCCACCACGGGGACCGGGACCGGCACCGGGGGTTCACCGCCGAAGAAGCCGAGCAGGACGTCGCGCTGGGCGGCGATCATCTCCCGGCTGGTGCGGAGGAAGTCGGCCACCATCGCCTCCGACGTGGTCGCCTCCGGTGCCGCGGCGGGCAGGCCGAGCGAGAGCCGCTCGGCCGGTCGCAGGGCACCTGCCGGGATCGTGCCGTCCGCGGCGCGGATCAGGTGGCCGTCGACCGTCCACCCGGGACGCTTCGGCCGCGGGGCCGTCGCCGCGTCGACGGCGTCGCGGCCGCGGAACAGCCAACCGGTCTCGACGGCGACCCCGGCCACGGCCAGCTGCGCGAGCGCGCCGAGGAAGCCCGGGAGACCGCGGCGGCCCGGCTGCTCGAACCCGACCGTCCGGTGCGGCCGGTCGCCGAGGACGGCGGCGACCTGCCCGGCCAGGACCGCACCCGGCCCGGCCTCGACGAAGACCCGCGCGCCGGCCGCGTACATCGCCTCGACCTGCTCGACGAACCGGACCGGCGAGCCCACCTGCGCGGCCAGTTCGCCGCGGATCGCGTCCGGGTCCGCCGGGTACGGTCCCGCGGTCCGGTTGCCGTACACCGGGACGGCCGGGCGCACGACGCCGATCGCCTCGAGGGCGCGGCCGAACGCCTCCCCCGCCGGAGCCACCAGGGGGCTGTGGAACGCGCAGGCGACCGGGAGCCGCTTCGCGCCGAACCCGGCGGCCCGCAGCTGCCCGACGGCGTCGTCGACGTCGGCGGCCGGCCCGGAGATCACGGTCTGCCGGGGCGAGTTGTGGTTGGCCAGGACGACGGCGGCGAGCCCGGCGTCGGCGAGGACCTTCCCGGTGTCGGCCGCGGACGCGGAGACCGCGGCCATCGCGCCGGGGTCGCCGTCCGGGACGGCGTCGAGGATCGCCCCGGCCCGGGCGTGGCTGGCGTGCAGCAGCGCCTCGGGCGTGAACGCGCCCGCCGCGGCCAGCGCCGTCAGCTCGCCGTAGCTGTGCCCGCCGAGCATCGCGGGCCGCACGCCGGCGCGGGTCAGCAGCCGGAACGCGGCCAGGCCGGTGAGGCCGAGCGCGGGCTGGGCGACGCGGGTGTCGGTGACGCGGTCGGCGGCCGCCCGCCGCGCGGGTTCGCCGAACGCGGCCGGGCCGAAGACCACCTCGGCGGTCGGCGGGTCCAGCCGCAGGTACCGCTGCAGTTCCGGGAAGGTGACGAACAGCTCGGCGAACATGCCGGGCCGCTGGCTGCCCTGGCCCGGGAACAGGACCGCGACCGCACCCGGCTCGCCGTCGCCCGCGCGGTACACCCCCGGTACGTCTCGCCCGTCCAACGCCCGGCGCAGCAGCCCGGTCAGCTCGTCCACAGTGGACGCCACCACCGCGAGCCGGACCGGACGGCCCTGCGCGCGCAGCGACGCGCTCAGCGCCAGGTCGCGCAGCCGCCACGGCTGCCGGTCCGCCGGCACGTCCGAGGCCAGGGCCAGCAGGTCGCGGGCGGCCGCGTCGGTGGCGAAGAGGAACAGCTCGGCCGGCCACTCGTCGGCCGCCTGCGCCGGCGGGACGCCGTCGTGCGCGCCGAGCACGACGTGGAAGTTGGTGCCGCCGAAGCCGAACGCGCTGACCCCGGCGAGCCGTTCGGCGGGCGGGGCGGCCCACGGCTGGGCGGCCGTCCGGAACACGAACGGGCTGCTGCCGGGATCCCACGCCGGGTTCGGCTCCGTCAGGTGCAGCGTCGGCGGTTTGACGCCGGTGTGCAGGGCCAGCGCGGTCTTGATCAGCCCGGCCAGCCCGGCGGCGCACTTGGTGTGCCCGATCTGGGACTTCACCGAGCCGATCGTGCACCCGCCCGGCGCGGCGCCGGCCTCGGTGAACACCTTCGTCAGCGTGCCCAGTTCGGTGCGGTCGCCGACGACCGTGCCGGTGCCGTGCGCCTCGAGGAGCCCGACGCGCGCGGGCGAGACACCGGCGTTGCGGTAGGCCCGGGTCAGCGCGGTGTGCTGGCCCTCGGGCCGGGGCGCGGTGAGGCCGAGAGCGCGGCCGTCCGAGGCCGCGCCGACGCCCTTGATCACCGCGTACACGCGGTCGCCGTCGCGTTCGGCGTCGGCGAGGCGTTTCAGCGCGACACAGGCGACGCCTTCGCCGAGCGCGATGCCGTCGGCCGCGCTGTCGAACGTCGCCGAGCGCCCGGTCGGCGAGAGGGCGTGCGCCGAGGCGAACAACAGGTAGTCGTTGATGCCGTTGTGCAGGTCCGCGCCGCCGCAGAGGACGAGGTCGCTGGTGCCGGCGGTCAGCTCCTTGCAGGCGACGTCGACCGCGGTCAGCGACGACGCGCACGCGGCGTCGACGGTGTAGTTCGCCCCGCCCAGGTCCAGCCGGTTGGCGATCCGCCCGGCGATGACATTGGCGAGCACGCCCGGGAAGGAGTCCTCGGTGATCCGCGGCAGCCGATCGTCGAGTTCGGACGGCAGTTCGCCCAGGTACGACGGCAGCACGGTGCGCAGGGTCATCGCGTTCGACAGGTCACTGCCCGCCTCGGCGCCGAACACGACCGACGTCCGGGCCCGGTCGAACGCGCGGTCGGCGTAGCCCGCGTCCGCCAGCGCGCGGTGCGCGGCCTCCAGGGCCAGCAGCTGCACCGGTTCGATGCTGGCCAGCGACGACGGCGGGATGCCGTAGCGCAGCGGGTCGAACCCGATCTCCGGCAGGAACCCGCCCCAGCGCGACGGAGTCCGCTCGCCCTGGCCTTCGCGGTCGTAGTAGAGCGAGGCGTCCCAGCGCTGCGGCGGAACCTCGGTGACGGCGTCGGCTCCGGACAGGACGTTCGCCCAGAACGCGGCCAGGTCGGGTGCCTGCGGGAACATGCAGGCCATCCCGACGATCGCGATGTCCAGCGGCTCGGGCGCGGGCGGTTCCGGGGTGGCGAAACCGCATTCGGCGGCCCGGGCGCGCAGGAAGGCGTGCGCGCCTTCGCCGACGGCGGCGTGCAGGTCGGCGATCGTCGTGACGGCCGAGCGCAGCACGGCGACCTCGCCCGCCATGAACATGCCTTCGGCGAGCTGCCGGTCCTCACCGACGTCCCGCAGTTCCGCGCCGACGCGTTCGATGCCCTTGCTCGCCAGGCGAAGCCGTCCGACGTTGAGCGTCTCCAGCCGCTCCCACGCCTCCCGGCTCGGCACCCCCTGCTCGGCGAGGCCGGCCTTGATCGCCGCGTACTCCTCGGTGAACGGGCTGCGGACGCAGCGGGTGGCGTGGCCCGGCGCGGTTTCCAGCAGGTCGGTGTGCTCGGCTTCGAGGAGCCGGCGCTGGAACAGCGGGAGCACGGCGCCCGCGTCGACGGCTTCGCGCGTGAAGAGGTAGGCGGTGCCCATCAGCACGCCGATCGCGGCGCCCCGCGCGGCCGCCGGCGCGGCCAGCGCCGCCACCATCGCGGCCGACCGCTCGTCGTGGATGCCGCCCGCGAACAGCAGCCGCAGGTCCGCGGCGGCGTCCGGCGTCGCCGCGAGGAAGTCGGCGAGGACGCCGAGCTGGGCCTCCCACAACGCGAAGCTGGTGCGGGGCCCGACGTGCCCGCCGCACTCCGAACCTTCGAAGACGAACTTGCGCGCCCCCGCTTCGAGGAACTGCTTGAGCAGGCCGGGCGAGGGCACGTGCAGGAACGTGGCGATGCCGGCGTCTTCCAGCGCCGCGGCCTGGGCCGGGCGGCCGCCGGCGATGATCGCGTGGGTGGGCCGCAGCTCGCGGATCACCTCCAGCTGCGCAGCCTTGACGTCGTCGGCGGCGAAGCCGAGCACGCCGACGCCCCAGGGCGCGCCGCCGACCGCTTCGCGGGTCCGTTCCAGCACGTCGCGGGTCTGCTCCGGGCCGGAGAGGGCCAGCGCGACGAAGGGCAGCGCGCCGGCCGCGGCGACCTCGGCGGCGAACGCGGGCTGGTCGCTGACCCGGGTCATCGGTCCCTGCGCGATCGGCAGCGACGTCCCCGACGCGCGGCTGCCGGGGCCCAGCACCGGGACCTCCGTGCCCAGCGCTTCGCCGACGGCTTCACGCAGGCCGCGCACCGCCGCGGTCACCGTGCCCCAGCGGTCGCGGAACCGGGTGGCGAGGAAGACGTCCTGCCCGGCTTCGAGCGGCTCGGCGCCGCGCCGGGCCAGCACGCGGACGCCGTCGGTGACGACGGTTTCGGAGCCGTCGAGGCCGGTCAGCGCGGCGGTGAACGCCGACGGCAGCTCGGCTTCCGGCAGGAGGGCGAGCTGCGTGTCGACGACGACCCCGGCCGCGCCTCCCGCGACCGCGGCCGCGGCGGTGTGCGGCCCGATGCCGCCCGCCGCCCACACCGGGACGTCGAGAGCGTCGTCCGCGAGCAGGGCCTGCAGCAACACGAACGTGCTCAGCTCCCCCGTCCGGCCGCCGCATTCGTGACCGCGCGCGATCAGCCCGTGGGCACCCCCGGCGACGGCCCGCGCCGCTCCCGCCCGGCTGGTGACCTCGGCCAGCACCCGCCGGCCCGGGAAATCCCGCGCCGTGCACGGCGAGTCGTCGGTCAGCAGGACGGTCGACACGGCTTCGGGCAAGTCGGTGACCGGGCCGGTCAGCCGGACGCCGAAGGCCGGGACGCCCCATTCGCCCAGGAGCGCGAGCTCGTCCGCGGCGGCCGTGTCCCCGCCGGTCAGGTCGAGCACGCCGAGCCCGCCCCCGCGCGCGGCCGCCGCGACCCCGCGCGCCGACGGCCACCGCAGTGGTGACACGGCGACGACCAGCGTGGCCGGTACGCGGACGTCTTTCGAGACACGCATGGGAACTCCCGCTACGCACGAAAGGGTGATGGGTAACGGGGAGTACTTAAGCGGGTTCCTTCGGTGCCGTCAACAACCCGCCCCGATTTCATCGCCGGGGCTCAGAAAATCCGGGATCGACCAGCTTGGGGACGCAAGAATTTAACTTCGCCGTCACGTTCCACCCGCCGGGATGGCGAGCGGGATTGCCTCACGCGAGGGGCGTTCGCCCGCCCGGACCGGTGCGACCGGTGGTCCTGCGGGGTCACGCCTCCGGACGGCGCAAGCCATCCCGCCTGCCGGACGCGGAACCGTTAGCCGGACCGGTCCACTCCGACCGGCGGGTCGGTGTTTCGCGGGAGTCGTCGCGGTGTATCCGCGCGGTAAAGCACCAGCCGCGGCTCCGCGTTTCCGGCAGCGAAGCCCGGATACCGTTCACCGGGTCCGCCCGGCGAATTCCCGGCGCTTTCCGGAGCTCCGGAAGAATCGCCCGGAAAACGCCCGGCGGACCCCCGCGCCGCCCCGGACGTCCACTGTGGATTCGCCGATCGCCGGGGTTCTTCGTGCTCACGCGACCTGGGCAGCCGGACGTCCGGCACCCTCGCGGGCTCTCCCTGCCCGGCACGGACGCACGACGGGCGGTTATCGGGCGCACACCGGCGGTACGACGTCTTGTGAGGTCCGTGTGCCGATGCTCGAAATTTTCCGTCGGGTCGGCACAGTTTTCCCGAGAGAAAGCTGAAAAGGTTTCGCGTACTTGCGAGTAGTACTGGACAGATCGTCTAGGCTTCGACTGGATGTCCAGGTGTGGAGGTGGTCGTGGAGTACTGGTACGCCGACGAGCGCTCGGGAACGCGCTACCCGGGCGACCCGCTGCGGTGGCGCGGCGACGACGGCGCTCCGCTGACCGTCGCGCCCCTGGCCGGGCTCGGCCCCGGCGACGTCGACACCGGGGTCCGGTCGCTCTGGCGGTACCGGGGCGCGCTGCCCGGCGACCTGCGTCCGGTCTCCCTCGGCGAGGGCTGCACCCCGCTGGTGCCGCAGCGGTGGGGTGACGGCGACGTCCGGTTCAAGCTCGAGTGGTTCAGCCCGACCGGCAGCTTCAAGGACCGCGGGTCCAGCGTCATGATCTCCGCGCTGGCCGGCGCCGGCGTGCGGGAACTGCTGGAGGACAGCTCCGGCAACGGCGGCTCGTCGGTCGCGGCGTACAGCGCCGCGGCCGGGATCGCGGCGACCGTCCTGGCCCCGGAGGGGACGTCACCGGCGAAGGTCCTGCAGACCCGCGCGTACGACGCGAACGTCGAACTGGTGCCCGGCACGCGGGACGACACCGCCGCCGAAGCCGTCCGCCGCTCGGCGCGGACCACCTACGCCAGCCACAACTGGCACCCCTTCTTCCTGCAGGGCACCAAGACCCTCGCCTACGAGCTGTGGGAGGACCTCGGCTTCCGCGCGCCGGACGCGGTCGTCACGGTCGCCGGCGCCGGCAGCATCGTGCTGGGCTGCGACCTGGGGTTCGGCGAGCTCCTGGCCGCCGGGTCGATCGCGGAGCGCCCGCGGCTGCTGGTCGCGCAGCCGCGGAACTGCTCGCCCCTCGACGCGGCCTTCCACGACCGGCAGCCGCCGCCCTTCGCCCCGACCGTGGCCGAGGGGACCGCGATCCGGCGGCCGGTGCGGCTGCCCGAGGTCGTGGCGGCGATCCGCCGCTCGGGCGGCGACACCGCCGCGATCGGCGAGGACGCCATCGCCGCGGCCGCCCGCCGCCTGGCGTCCCTCGGCCTCTACGCGGAGCCGACCAGCGCGACCGCCGCCGCGGCCATCGACGTGTTCCGCGCCCGCGGCGCGATCCGGCCCGGCGAGACCACCGTCGTCGTGCTCACCGGCTCGGGCCTGAAGGCGGCCGAGCAGCTGCGGGAGCTGATCGGATGACCGAGGACGAGCTCCTGCTGCGCGAAGCCGGGAAGATCGCCCAGGCGGTCGGGCGGATGTTCCCGGGACTCTGCGAGGTCGTCCTGCACGACCTGCGCGACCCGGCCCACGCCGTCCGCGCGATCGAAGGCGGGCTGTCCGGGCGCGCGGTCGGTGACCCCGCGACCGAGCTGGGCCTGGCCCGGATCGCCGACCCGGAGTTCCCGGACGTGCTCCAGAACTACCCGAACCGCTTCCCCGACGGCCGCCCGGCGAAGAGCACGTCGATCGGCATCCGCAACTCCGGCGGCGAGTACGTCGCGGCGCTGTGCCTCAACCTCGACGTCTCCCTGCTCGGCTCGGCGGCCCGCGCCCTGACCCGGCTCGCGCGCACCGACGAGCCCGCCCCGCTCGCCGAATCCCTGCGCGCCCGGACCGGCGACGAGCTGCGCGCGCTGGTCGAGGACTACGCGACCGAACGCGGCCACACCCCGCGCAGCCTGCCGGCGGCCGGGAAGAAGGACCTCGTCCGGTCGTTGAAGGAGCGCGGGTTCCTGGAGCTGAAGAACGCGGTCCCGGCACTGACCGACCTGCTCGGGATCTCCCGGGCCAGCGTCTACAACTACCTGCGCTGACTCAGAAGATCGACCAGCCGGTCAGCGTCGTGAACCGGTCCAGTGCCGAGACGCCCGCCACCGAGTTGCCGCGCGCGTCCAGGCCGGGGCTCCAGACGCAGACCGCGCAGCGGCCCGGGACGATCGCGACGACGCCGCCGCCGACACCGCTCTTGCCCGGCAGGCCGACCCGGTAGGCGAACTCCCCCGCCGCGTCGTAGGTCCCGCACGTCAGCATCACCGCGTTGATCCGCTTCGCCGCGCTCAGCCCGAGCAACCGGGTGCCGTCGTTGCGGACGCCGTGGCGGGCCAGGAACAGCGCCGAGCGGGCGACGTCGCCGCAGCTCATCGCGATCGAGCACTGGCGGACGTACTGGTCGAGCACCGACGGCACCGGGTGGCGCATGTTGCCGTAGGACGCCATGAAGTAGGCCAGCGCGCGGTTGCGGTCGGCGTGCCCGGCCTCCGAGGCGGCCACCTCCGGATCGACGTCGATCTCCGGCCGGCCGCTCTCCTCGCGGAGGAACGCCAGCAGGGCGGCGACGGCGTCGCCGTGCCGGGCGAGCTCGTCGGTCACCACCAGCGCGCCCGCGTTGATGAACGGGTTGCGCGGGATGCCGTCCTCGTGTTCCAGCTGCACCAGCGAGTTGAACGGGTCGCCCGACGGCTCGCGGCCGACCCGCGCCCACACGCCGTCGCCGCGGGACAGCACGAGCGCCAGGGTGAACACCTTGGACATGCTCTGCACGGAGAAGGGGTGCTTCTAGTCGCCGACGCCGTGCACCGCACCGTCCACTTCGGCCACCGCCATGCCGAACCGCCGCGGCTCGACCCGGGCCAGGGCGGGGATGTAGTCGGCGACGGCGCCGCGGCCGACGTCGGGCGCGACGTCGACGGCGATCCGGTCCAGCAGCGCCGCGAGATCCACGGCCGTAGCGTAGGAGGCGCTCCCGGCCGGGTCGCAGGCGGCCCTGTCAAATCGAAACCGGGCGACAGCGGGAAAAACCGGCCCGTGATCTCCGGCACACCTTAAGTCTTCCTTATGCTGCTTGGTGACTTGCCGCACAAGCTCTAGCGTCCGGGAACCATGGATTCCTCGCTGCTCACCGAAAAAGGTGAAAGCTACTCGAAAGCGCTGGGCAACCGCCAGGTGCAGATGATCGCCATCGGCGGCGCGATCGGCGTCGGGCTCTTCCTCGGCGCCGGCGGCAAGCTCCACCAGGTCGGCCCGTCGCTGATCTTCTCCTACGCGATCTGCGGGGTGGCCGCCTACTTCGTGATGCGCGCGCTCGGCGAGCTCGTCCTGCACGAGCCCAGTTCCGGCAGCTTCGTCACCTACGCGCGGAAGTTCATCGGGCCGTGGGCCGGCTTCGCTTCGGGCTGGATGTACTGGGTGAACTGGGCGATGACCGGGATCGCGGAGATCACCGCGGTGGCGATCTACGTGCACAAGTGGCTGCCGGACGTGCCGCAGTGGGTCACCGCGCTGGTCGCCCTCGGCGTCCTGATCGCGGTCAACCTGCTTTCGGTGAAGCTGTTCGGCGAGCTGGAGTTCTGGTTCTCGGTGGTCAAGGTGCTGGCCATCGTGGTCTTCCTGATCACCGCCGTCGGCCTGGTGCTCACCAGCGCGGACATCGGCGGCACGCCCGCCGGGGTGCACAACCTGACCGGCCACAGTGGACTTTTCCCGGCCGGCGTCGGGATCGCCCTGATGACGCTGCAGGCGGTCATCTTCGCCTACTCGGCCATCGAGGTCGTCGGCATCGCGGCCGGTGAAACGAAGGACGCCCGCAAGGTGCTGCCGAAGGCGATCAACGGCGTGGTCTGGCGGATCGGCGTGTTCTACGTCGGGTCGGTGCTGATGCTGGCGATGCTGCTGCCCTGGCCGTTCTACAACGGCGACGAGAGCCCGTTCGTGACCGTGTTCAGCCGCCTCGGCATCCCGGGCATCGGCGACGTGATGAACGCGGTCGTCCTCACCGCGGCCCTGTCCAGTGTCAACTCCGGCCTCTACTCCACCGGCCGGATCCTGCGTTCGCTGGCCGACGAGGGCGAGGCGCCGTCCTTCGTCAGCCGGATGAGCAGCCGGCACGTGCCCTACGGCGGCATCCTCTTCACCTCGGTCGCCTACCTCCTCGGCGTGGTGCTCAACTACCTGGTGCCGAAGGAGGCGTTCGACATCGCCATCGCGATCGCGTCGCTCGGCGTGATCACGACGTGGGCGACGCTGATCTTCTGCCAGCTGCGGCTCCGCCAGGCGGCGCTGCGCGGCGAGGTGGAACGGCCGTCGTACCGGATGCCGTGGGCGCCCTACAGCGGCTGGGCGACGCTGGCGTTCCTGGCGCTGGTCGTGGTGCTGATGGGCTTCTCGGACGGCGCGGAGAAGATCGCGTTCTGGTCGATCCCGGTGCTGGCCGTGGTCCTGGCGGTGGGCTGGCGCGTCATCTCGAAGCGGCGCGAACGCACCCCGCTCGGGTAGCGCCCCGGCCGCGGGCGGGCATACTCGACGGGTGTCCTCGAGCAGCACCGAACCCCGGCGGGTGACGATCCACGACGTCGCGCGCTCGGCCGGGGTCTCCCGGCAGACGGTGTCGCGGGCGCTGAACGACAAGGCCGAGATCGACGGCTCGACCAAGCAGCGCGTCCTCGACGCCGCCCGCGAACTCGGGTACCGCCCGAGCCGCTTCGCCCGCGGCCTGGTCCGCCCGGACACCACCACGATCGGGCTGGTGGTGCCGGACCTGCTCAACCCGTTCTTCACCGAGGTCGCCTCCGGTGCGCTGGAGGCGGCCCGGGCCCGCGGCTGGCACGTCGTCGTCTACGACACCACCGGCGACCCCGAGCAGGAGCTCGCCACGCTCCGGGTGATCGGCACCCAGGTGGACGCGGTCGTCGGCTACTTCGGCCGGTCCGACGAGGACCTCGACCGGTTCACCGCCGGCGTCCCCGTGGTGCTCATCGGCCGCGAGCCGCCCACCCCGCGGTTCAGCGGTATCTCGATCGACGGCGAGGACGGCGTCCGCGAGGCCGTCGCCCACCTCGTCGGGCGCGGGCACCGGCGGATCGGGATGCTCGACCACGACGGCCGGCCCGAGCCGAGCATCCGCCAGGTCTGGTTCCGCCGGGCCGTCGCCGACCACGGCATCGCCGTGGCGCCCGGCTGGATCACGCGCACCGCCCAGACCGTCGACGGCGGCGGCGCGGCGCTGGCCACCCTGCTCGCCGCCCACCCCGACGTCACCGCCGTGTTCGCCTTCAACGACGTGATCGCCATCGGTGCCCTGCGCGAGGCCCGCCGGTTCGGCCTGCGCGTGCCCGCCGACCTCGCGGTGATCGGGTTCGACGGGCTGGCGCTCGGCACCCTCGTGGAACCGGAGCTCTCCAGCGTCGCGATCGACACCCGCGCGCTCGGCGCGCTGGCCGTCGACCAGGCGGCCCGGCTCGTGACCGGTGCCGCTCCCCTCGAACCCGGCGAGCTGATCGTCCGCGCCGGGCTCCACCTGCGCGAATCCGCCTGATCCCTTGACACGCCGTTCCGTCACCGAGCACACTGCGGCGCGTGCCGTGAACGTTCACGGGAGCGTTCACGGAGTTCTGAAGGGGAGTCCATGTCGTACGTCGAAGACCCCGGCCCCGGGCGCGGTTCGCTGCCCCCGCGCGCGGCCTTCACCTCCGATGCCCCGTCGCTGTCGCTGAACGGCAGCTGGCGGTTCCGGCTGTCGCCGGGTCTCGCGGCCGCTCCCCCCGGCGTCGAGCGCGACGACTTCGACGACTCGGCGTGGGACGAGCTGCCGGTGCCGTCGCTGTGGCAGCTGCACGGCCACGGCCGGCCCGCCTACACGAACGTGCACTACCCGTTCCCGGTCGACCCGCCGCACGTGCCGTCGGACAACCCGACCGGGGACCACCGGCGGCGCTTCGACCTGCCCGCGGACTGGCCCGGCGGGTCCGCCGTGCTGCGCTTCGACGGGATCGACTCGTGCGGCCGGATCTGGCTCAACGGCACCGAGCTCGGCGTCACGAAGGGCAGCCGGCTGCCGTCCGAATTCGAGGTGGGACCGCTGCTGCGGGCCACCGGCAACGTGCTCGTGGTGCGCGTGCACCAGTGGTCGGCCGCCAGCTACCTCGAGGACCAGGACATGTGGTGGCTGTCCGGGATCTTCCGCGCCGTCACGCTGCTCACCCGGCCCGACGGCGGCATCGGCGACTACTGGGTCCGCGCGGACTACGACCACACGACCGGGCTGGGCACGGTCCGGGTCGAGACCGGCCCGGACGTCGTGCTGGACATCCCCGAGCTGGGCGTCACCGGGCACCCGGCCGGGCTCGCCCTCGAACGGCCCGTCGAGCCGTGGACCGCGGAGACGCCCCGGTTGTACGAGGGCACGCTGTCCACCGCGGCCGAACGCGTGCGGGTGCGGATCGGGTTCCGGACCGTCACGATCTCCGGCGGACAGCTCCGGGTCAACGGGCGCCGGCTGCTGCTGCGCGGGGTGAACCGCCACGAGCACGATCCGCGCACCGGGCGCGTCGTGTCGCCGGAAACCGCGCTCGCCGACGTCCTGCTCATGAAGCGGCACAACGTCAACGCCGTCCGGACCAGCCACTACCCGCCGGACCCGGCGTTCCTCGAGCTGTGCGACGAGCACGGACTGTGGGTGATCGACGAGTGCGACCTGGAGACCCACGGGTTCGGGCCGCTGGACTGGGACCGGAACCCGAGCGGCGAGCCGAGGTGGGCGGAGGCGTACCTCGACCGGATGCGGCGCACGGTGGAGCGGGACAAGAACCGGCCCAGCGTGATCCTCTGGTCGCTGGGCAACGAGGCGCACACCGGGGAGAACCTGGCGCGGATGGCGGAATGGGTGCGCCACCGCGACCCGACCCGGCCGGTGCACTACGAAGGCGACCACGAGTGCTCCTATGTGGACGTCCACAGCCGGATGTACGCGACACACGCCGAAGTGGAGCGCATCGGCCGGCGCGAGGACGACAACGCGCGGCGGCGGGACCTGCCGTTCCTGCTCTGCGAGTACGGGCACGCGATGGGCAACGGCCCGGGCGGCCTGCTCGAGTACCGGGAGCTGTTCGAGCGGTACCCGAACTGCCAGGGCGGGTTCGTCTGGGAGTGGATCGACCACGGCCTGGCCACCGCGGACCACTTCGCCTACGGCGGCGACTTCGGGGAGCCGATCCACGACGGCAACTTCGTCATCGACGGTCTCGTCTTCCCCGACCGGACGCCGTCGCCCGGGCTGGTCGAGTACGCGAAGATCATCGAGCCGGTCCGGATCTCGCCGGGCGCGTCCGGCATCGAGGTGGCGAACCACTACGACTTCGTCGGCACGGCGCACCTGGCGTTCACCTGGGTGCTCGAGGACGAGGGAATCGCCGTCGCCTCGGGCGTCCTGGATGTTCCGTCCGTCCAATCCGGACAGAGCGTCGCGGTGCCGCTGCCCGCGTTGCCCGCCACGGGCGGCGAGGCGTGGCTGACCGTTTCCGCGTCGCTGGCTTCGGCGACGCCGTGGGCGCCCGCCGGGCACGTCGTCGGGTGGGGGCAGCTGCCGGTGGCACCGGCGCCGGCCGCGCCGTCCTTGCCGCCGCGCGGGCCGGTGTTCCGCACCGGCGGGCGGCTGGTCCTCGGCGTCGGCGAGTTCGACGCGGTGACCGGTTCGCTGACCGCGCTCGCCGGGCACGAGGTGCGGGGTCCGCGGCTCGACGTCTGGCGCGCGACGACGGACAACGACCGGGGCGCGTTCGCGGGGCCGCCTCCGGCTTCGCAGTGGCGCGAGGCGGGCCTGCACCGGATGCAGCACCGGGTGATCGCGGTCGACGCCGACGGCGACGAACTCGTGGTGCGCACCCGCGTCGCCCCGCCGGGGCAGGCGTTCGGCCTGTTCGCGGACTACACGTGGACGGCGTTCGCCGACCGCCTGCGGCTCCGGGTGGAGGTGACCCCGGACGGTTCGCTGCCGGAGACGCTCCCCCGGCTCGGCCTGACGATGGCGGTCCCGGGCACGCTCGGCTCGGCGGAGTGGTTCGGCGGCGGCCCGGGCGAGGCGTACCCGGACAGCCGCCAGGCGGCGCGGATCGGCCGGTTTTCCCGCAGCGTCGACGGCCTGCAGACGCCGTACGTGTTCCCGCAGGAGAACGGCAACCGCACGGCGGTCCGCTGGGCCGGCCTGACGACACCGGCCGGCACGGGCCTGCGCATCGACGGCGACCCGACGTTCGACTTCACGGCCCGCCGGTGGACGGCGGCGTCCCTGGAGGCGGCCCGGCACACGTCCGACCTGGTCCCGGACGACGTGGTGCACCTGACGCTGGACGTGGCCCAGCACGGCCTGGGGTCGGCGTCGTGCGGGCCGGGGGTGCTGCCGCCGTACCGGCTGGTGCCGCAGAAGACGGCGTTCACGCTGTGGTTCCGCGGTGTCGCAAATTGAGACATCCGGGGCGCTCCGGATGCGGTGTTGTTGAGGCCCAGACAGGACAGGAGCGTCCCGGATGAGCCCCTCCACGACAACCCCTTCGAGCGCGCGGTTGCTGGCGACCCCCGGCGCGCTGGGGCTGGCCGACCTCGTCGCGTTGTTCGAAGACCTGCAGTTCACGCTGAAGTGCTGCGAACGGCTGGTCACGGAGGTGGCGCACCCCCAGCCGGACGCGGTGCTCGTCGAGGCGCTGTGGGTGTCCGCGCTGAACTCCTACGCGCGCTGCTTCCGCCCCGGCGACCGCGGCATGGGCCTGACGGTGGACGACGTCAAGGCCACCGGGGTCCCGGGCGAGGTCGCGGAGTGGCACGAACTGCTCGGCCGGATCCGCGACTTCTCGATCGAAGGACCGGTCAACCCGCGGGAGACGTACGCGGTGGGCGTCTCCCAATCGGAGGCCGGTCAGGCGGCGGGCATCGTCATCACGTCGGCCCTGCGGCCCCTGGTGGACGACGTGACGATCCGCCAGACCGGGCGGCTGGCGTTCGAGCTGAGCCGGCTCGTCGACGACCGGATCCAGGAGCACCAGCGGAAGGTGTTCGAAACGGCCTCGCGAATGACTCCGGAAGAGCTCGCGGCGTTACCGGTTGTCGAGGTCAGCGCCGAGTCTCAATAAGTCTCAACCGATCACCGGTGCAGGAGCGTGCCGGGGTTCGGCGAGAGGGAGGTGGTCGTGCACGAACTGCGCCACGCTGCCGGACGCCTCGACGACTTCGCTGGTCAAGATCCCGCCGCCTTCGCCGACCGCGACGTAGCCCCTTTCGAACAGGCTGTCGCACCCCAGGACGCAGGCCAGCATGCGCCGCACAGCCCGCAGACGTCGCCCGCCAGCTCGACCAGCCGCCGCTTCAGGCTCGGGTGCTCACGACGCCAGTTGACCGTCCGCATGCTGTCGATCGGACCGTCCGGCGCCACCGTCGACCCGACCGGACGGGCGTGGGCGGCGCAGGTCCGCTGGAGGTTGTTCGTGTCTTCGAGGTTGGCGAGGTCGACCAGGTTTCCCGGCCTCTCCCCGCGATCGTCTCAATAAGTCTCATTAATCAGTCTCAATATTCGCGCCTGGCAGGTGCCGGTAGATCGTCGCCCGGGAGACGCCCAGCGCCGTCGCGATGTCGGATGGGGAGTGGCCCGCGTCGTAGAGGCGGCGGGCCGCCTCGATCGTCTCCCGGCTCATCACCGGGGGGCGGCCGCGGCGGCCCCGGGGGCGCTCCTCCGGTTCCGCGGGGCCGAACAGCCGGTCGACGCCGTCGAGGACCGCGACGCGCAGCTCGGCGGGTGGCGCGTCGGCGAACAGGACCACCGGGTCGCTGAGCATCGCGATCGCCTGCGCCGCGCGGACCTGGCCGGCCAGGTCCGCCTCCGGGCCCGCGACCAGCCGGTTCGCCTGCAGCATGCCGTCGCGGAACCGGTCGAACACCGCTTTCGACGCGGTCAGCCCGAGGTCGCGCAGGTTCATCCGGAGCAGGTACCGGTGGGCCAGCCACACGTCGAGAAGGCCTTCGATCGCCGCGGCGCGGGGGTCGGGGGCGGCCGCGGCCTTCGTCATCGTCGCTTCGAGGTCGTCCAGGAGCGGCTCGGCCAGCGCCGTCACGATGTCGGCTTTGCCGGGGAAGTGGTACAGCACCGCGGTCTTGGTCAGGCCGACGCGTTCGGCCAGCTCCCGCACCGACGTCGCGTGGAAGCCGCGTTCCGAGAACTCCTCGAGCGCGGCGCGCAGGATCCGGGCCCGGGTGTCGTCCGTCATCGGCCGAGCCTAGCCGGTTGCCTGACCGATGGACAGGCGTGTACCGTCGCCACTGACCGATGGTCAGGACCTTGATGGGGGTACAGGCATGACGGAGCAGACCGTACTGATTTCCGGCGCGGGAGTCGCCGGACCGACGCTGGCTTACTGGCTGGCCCGCGCGGGCTTCCGGCCCACCGTGGTGGAACGCGCGGCCGGGCTGCGCTCCAGCGGGAGCCCCGTCGACGTCCGCGGGCCGGCCGCGCGCGTCGCCGACCGGATGGGCATCACCGCGAAGCTGCGCGAAGCGAGCACCGACGCGACGTCCCTGAAGTTCGTCGACGACGCCGGACGGCGGACCGCGCAGGTGCCGATGAACGCCCTCGGCGGCGACGGCGACATCGAACTCCCCCGCACCGACCTCGCGGCGATCCTCCACGAGGCGGCGGGCGAGCACGCCGAGTTCGTCTTCCACGACTCGATCACCGAACTGCGGCAGGACGACGGCGGCGTCGACGTCACGTTCGAGCGCGGTGCCCCGCGGCGTTTCGACCTCGTCCTCGGCGCGGACGGCCTGCACTCCGCCGTGCGGCGGCTGGCGTTCGGGCCGGAAACCGCGTTCGTCCGGCACATGGGCGTCTACATCGCGACGCTGCCCCTGGCGGATCCGCCGGCCGACCCGGGCGCGATCGTGATGTACAACTCGCCCGGCCGGGCGGTCGCGGTGCACCCGTCCCGCGGCCACGGCATCGCGGCGTTCATGTTCCGCGGCGCCGCGGTGCCGGGGTTCGACCACCGGGACACCGCGCTGCACAAGGAAATGCTCGCGGAGGCTTACGTGGGCGCCGGGTGGCGGGTGCCCGACCTGCTGGAGCGCGTGCGCGAGGCGGACGAGCTGTACTTCGACTCGGTGAGCCAGGTGCGGCTGGACCGCTGGGCCACCGGCCGGATCGCCTTGGTGGGTGACGCGGCCTCGTGCGTGTCCCTGTTCGGTGACGGATCGACGCTGGCCATGGCGGGCGCCTTCACCCTGGCGGAGGAGCTGCGCCGAACCCCGGACGACGCGGCGGCGGCATTCCGGCGCTACGAGGAGGAACACCGGAAGCTGGTGGAACCGAAGCAGCGCAACGTCTCCACGGCGGCGGCTCTGCTGATCCCGGCCACGCGCCGGGGGTTGGCTGCCCGCAATCTCGGGACGCGCCTGCTGCCGTTGGTGTCCGCGGCGCGACGGCTGGTTCCGGCCCGCGCGGCCTGACCAGCGGCCGCAGCACTCCCGATCACCCCCGCAGCATCGGCGGGTACAGCAGCTCCGCATTCCCGCGCCTATACAACTGGGCCGGGCGGCCACCGTCCCGGGTAGTCGTCCGGCCTGTCGGCTCCAACAGCCCCTCCGCTCCCGTCACCTTGCGGTGGAAGTTCCGCGGATCCAGCCGCGTGTCCCACACCAGCTCGTACACCCTCCGCAGCTCCGCCACCGTGAACTCCGGTGGGCAGAACGCCGTCGCCAGGGGGAATACTCCAGTTTCGCCCGGGCCCGTTCGAGGCCGTCCGCCAGGATGCGGTCGTGGTCGAACGCCAGGCGCTCGCCCAGCAACGAGCGCACCGGGGCCCAGCGGGCCTCCGCCGCGTCCGTGCCCGCGCGGGGCGTCGGCAGGTCCGGCGCCAGCGCCAGGTACGCGACCGTCACGACCCGCATCCGGGGATCCCGGCCGGGGGCGCCGTAGCCGGCGAGCTGTTCGATGTGGACGGTCCCCGGCGCCAGGCCCGTCTCCTCCGCCAGTTCGCGGCGCGCCGCGTCCGACAGGTCCTCGTCGGCGCGGACGAACCCGCCCGGCAGGGCCCATTCGCCCAGGAACGGCGAGACGCCGCGGCGCACCACCAAGGCGCACAGCCCGTCCCCGGTCAGGGTGAGCACGACGAGGTCGACGGTGACGGCGAACGGCGGGTGACCCATGCCACCACCCTACCCGCTAATCGTCAGCTTGACGATTAGGCCGCCCACGCCATATCGTCACCTCGACGATAAGAGGAGGGCTCCATGGCCGACATCGACCGCCGGTTCGGGTTCCGGCACCTGCGCGGCGCACCCACCGTGCACATCCGCCACTACCGCCGCGGCAAGCTCGCGCACGACGGCGTCGGGCTGTCGTTCTGGTACCGGCCGCTGACGGCGGTCGTGTCGGAGGTCCCGGTCGACGACCGCGAGCTGCCGCTGCTGTTCCACGCCCGCACGGCCGACTTCCAGGACGTCACCGTCCAGCTCGCCCTCACCTTCCGGATCGAGGACCCGGCGCTCGCCGCGCAGCGGATCGACTTCTCCATCGACCCGGACACCGGACGCTGGAGAAGCGACCCGCTCGCCCAGATCAGCGGGCTGCTCACCGAAAACGTCCAGCAGTACGCCGTCGAAGTCCTGACCCGCACGCCTCTCGAAACCGCGCTCGCCGACGGCGTCCGGGCGGTCCGCGACCGGATCCGCGCCGGGCTCGCCGAGGAGGACACGCGCCTCGCGCAGACCGGGTCGGCGGTGCTCGACGTCCGGGTTGTCGCCATCCGCGCCGAACCCGAGGTCGAGAAGGCGCTGCAGACGACCGCGCGGGAGAAGGTGCGGCAGGAGGCCGACCGGGCGACGTTCGAGCGGCGCGCGCTGGCCGTCGAACGCGAACGCGCGATCAGCGAAAACGAGCTGCAGAACCAGATCGAGCTGGCCCGGCGCGAGGAGCAGCTGCTCGCCCAGCGCGGCGCCAACGCCCGCCGTCAGGCCGAAGAAGCCGCGGCGGCGAACCACATCGAGACCGAGGCGCAGGCGTCCCGGGAGGAACGGCTGACCCAGGTCAAGGCCGCGGGCACGCGGGCCCTCGGTGAGGCGGAGGCCGCCGGTGAGGCCGCGCGGATCGCGGCGTACCGCGACCTGCCCGAGGGCGTCCTGGCCGGGCTGGCGCTGAAGGAGCTGGCCGGCAACCTGCCGCAGATCGACAGCCTGGTCGTGACCCCCGATCTGCTCACGCCGTTGCTGACGAAGCTGGGCGTGCGGTCGTGAGCCTCGCGCCGCGCGTCGTGCTGGTGCACCGGCGCACCGAGCTCGACGAGCTCGTGGCCCGGCACGGGACCCGCGGTCAGGCGGAGTTCTTCCTGCGCACGCGCGGCCGCGACCTCGCCGAGGTGACCGAGGCGGACGCCGCCGTGCGCGCGGCGCTCGCCGCGGCGAGCGCCGCCATCCCGCTGGACTGGCGCCGCGGCGAGGTCGAACGCGCCGACCTCGACCGGTTCCTGTTCACCCCGGAGGACATCGTCGTCGTGGTCGGGCAGGACGGCCTGATCGCCAACGTGGCCAAGTACCTCGACGGCCAGCCGGTGATCGGCGTGACGCCCGGCGCGCCCGGCGTCCTCGTCAGGCACCCGCCGGCCGCGGTCGCGGACCTCGTGCGCGCCACCGGGAACGTCGAGCACCGGACGATGGCCGAGCTCACCGCCGACGACGGCCAGCGGCTGCTCGCGCTCAACGAGATCTACCTGGGACACGCCGGGCACCAGACCGCCCGCTACCGGCTGGGGGTCGGGGGCGAGCGGGCGGAACGGCAGGCGTCGTCCGGGATCCTGGTCGGGACCGGCACCGGCGCGACGGGCTGGTGCGGCTCGGTGAGGCGCGAGCGCGGCAGCGGGCTGCGCCTCCCGGCCCCCGGCGAGTCCCGGCTGGTCTGGTTCGTGCGGGAGGCGTGGCCGTCGCCGGGCACGGGCACTGCCCACACCGAAGGCGAACTGACCGGCCGGCCCCTGACGGTCGAAGTCGAGTCCGACCGCCTGGTCGCGTTCGGCGACGGCCTCGAAGCCGACGCGGTCGCCCTCACCCGCGGCCAGACGGCGACGTTCGTCCCGGCGGCGAAGACCGTCCGCCTGGTGCGGTGACCCCCGGCCCGGCACACCGAGGGGGCGTGCCGGGCCGGGGGTCACTCAGGTGCCGTAGCGGGACTTGACGATCGACGGCGTGTCGAGGTTGTGGCCCGCGTCCATGCTCTGGGCCAGCCGCAGGTACTGGCCCTCGGCCCACATCAGCGGACCCGCGCTCCCGGTCGGCCGGCCCAGCCCGAAGCAGCCGATGTCGGCGCGGTCCCAGACCTGCTCGGGCACGAAGTAGCCGTCGTTGGCCGAGTCCGCCATGGACTTGAGGTACACCGCCGCCGAGCGGCCGTTGGCCAGTTCGTACTGGCCGCGCTCCCCCGACAGGACCGGCCAGAGCCGCCCGAACCGCTGACTGCCGCCCGCGGGCCAGCCGGTGCAGGTCGCGCCGCTCTCGCCGTAGTTGTCGTGCGGGTAGCGGTGGAAGTAGACGTCGCCGTTGGGCAGGGTCACCTGCACCGGGGAGTTGCCGTCGGACGCCGCGGCCGTCGGCGCGACCGAGTTCGCGATCGTGGCGTCGCCGGCCGGGCGGATACCGAGGCGCACCAGGTCGAGGAACCCGAAGTCGGTGACGTCGTGCTCGTAGAAGCAGCCTTCGTCGAAGCAGATCGTCGCGCCGTCGTTCGGGTTCCCGGCGCGGTCGAGGCGTTCGTAGTAGGTGTGCCCGCCCCAGTAGCCCGAGGTCGTCACGGTCCAGCCCGCGAGGGAGTTGCGCCAGGTGTCCGCCGTGGACTCCCACGACGTCGCGCTCGCGGTGTCGCCGTTGGCCCGCGCGAGCGCGCCCGCGGCGATCAGCCCGGCGATCTCGGCCGCCACCGACGACGGCGACTTGCCGTACTGCTCCTCCCACCGCTCGGTGGTGTCCGGGCCGGTCGCCACGATGTGGTTCGCCGTCGTCTTGACCTTGGCGTACGTCGAGGCGTCGGTGAGGCCGGTCAGCCAGGCCAGCAGGATCGCGTCCGCGTCCTGGTCGAGCTGTTCGCAGCACCCGAGCTGCTGGGCACTGGCGCCCGCGACACCGGAAACCGGGCTGTAGCGCGGGAAGGAGCCCGCCGGGTACGTCGTGCCGTCACCCGCGGTCGGGCTGCCGATCCACTGGGAGTTCCACAGGAACTGGGCCATCCGCTTGGCCTGCGCGCTGTCGCCGGCGGCCAGGAGGCCGGTCGCCTGCTGGTAGAGGTCACGGCCCCAGACGCGGTGGTAGCCGTCGTTGAGCTGGTCGCCGTTCGTGAAGGCGCCCCACGGCGTCGCCAGGCCCGCGACGCTCGCGCCCGGGTGCTGCTTGTCCTCGGCGGTCTTCAGGGCCATCGCCGCGACGTAGTACGCGCGACGTCGCTGGGTGTCGCCCGAAACGCTCGCGGGTGCGGGTTTCAGGCCGCCGACGTAGGAATTCCAGCCGCTGCGGTAGGACGCCGACACGCTCGCGAAGCCACTGCTCAGCGACCCGCCGGCCGCCGACGAAGCGGCGGCCGCGGTGCCGCCGTAGCCGAGGGCGACGGTGAACGTCGTGTCCGCGCCGACCGGGATCTGTCCACACTGGACGACGTTGCCGGTGCCCGAGACGGTGTCGAACTGGTTGTTCAGGTTCTTGTCGGCGCGCAGGTCGACCAGGCAGTCGCTGGCCGCGCCGCTGTAGCCGTTGTCGTGGGCGGTGAAGCCGGTCGAGACGCGCAGGGCGGAGACGACCGTGGTGGCGCTCCCGCCGAACAGCGTCTCGGTGCCGCTCGCCATCAACGCCCCGGACGAGTCCCACCAGGCGTTGTCGTTCGCCCCGCCGCCCGCCATCGACGGGTTGGCCAGCAGGTAGAGCCGGTAGCTGCCGCCGTCGAGGGACTGGAACCGCGTGTTCGTGACCAGGGTCGCGCGAGCCGGATCGGTGACGTAGTTCGTCGTGATCCGGTACTTCCCGCTCTTGGCGGTGTTGGTGACGGTGTACTGCAGCGCCTTCTCGTCGGGCATGGAGACGACGTGGTTCGTGGCGTCGCGTTCGAGGTCGACGAAGCTCGACCCGTCGGTGACGACGTACTGCAGGTCCTGCATGTTGGCGACGTCGGCGCGCGGGTAGAAGACTTCCGAGGTCACGCCGCCGGCGACGGTGAACCACACCGGGCTGCCCGTGGTGGTCGAGGTGCCGAGCGCGGACTTGTCGCCGGTCGCCCAGGAGGCCCCGCCGCCGCAGCAGTCGGTCGCGGTGCCGCTCGCCAGTGCCGTGCCGGGCAGCGTCCCGGCGAGCAGGATTCCCGCTCCCGCGCAGGCCAAGACGGCTTTCCACCTGATCATGGGGACCCTCCGACGTCGTCGTCGTCAATATGTTGCGAGCCGCAACATATTGCGCGCCGGAGCGATGACAGGCAATGTCCGGTCGTCCTGAACCGATACAGCCCTCCGCTGAACGGCTCAGGCGTCGGCGATGCGGTCGAGCCACTCCGCCAGCAGGACGCGCTCGGCCCCGGTCAACGCCGTCGCCCCGTCGAGCCCGGCCCGCAGCGCGATCGCGCGCCCGGGCAGATCCGACCCCGCCGGTTCGGCGGCGCCGGTGAGGATCCGGCTCAACACGGTCTCGCGAGCCGTCGCCGACAGCTCGGGGTCGCGCTCGTCCTCGGGGGTCGCGATGAGCGAAAGCACCACGCCCATGCCGGTCGCGTGCACCAGCCGCGCCGCGCGTTCGACGCTCACGCGCAGCCGGCCCGCCTCCGCGACGCGCTCGACGATGGCCCGCAGCATCGCTTCGGCCTCCCGCGCGGCGGGTGACGTGCGACCCGGGCGCGCGTCGCCGTACATGAGCACGTAGAACTCCGGACGCGAGAGACCGAACTCCACGTGGGTGTCCCAGCCGCGCCGGAGGTCCTCGACCGGGTCGCCGGTCGAGCCCATCGCGCGTTTGCTGCCGAGGTACTCGTCGAAACCGTAGGCGGCGACGGCGTCGAGCAGGCCGTCCTTGTCGCCGAAGAGGCGGTACAGCGCGGGCGGCTGGACGCCCGCGGCCGCGCTCACCGCGCGGGTCGAGAGGCCGTCACGCCCTTCCGCCGCCAGGAGCGCGGCCGCCGCCTCGAGGATCCGCTCACGGGTGTCCACCGCCGTCTTCGTCGCCATGGTTCCAATGATAACAAATCTCGGGTAGCACTCGTTCAGTATCGATGATACGTTCTGATCGATATCAACGGAAACGAGGAGTTCTCGCTCATGAGTACCCGCACCCTCGGCCGGACCGGTCCGGCCGTCTCCCCCCTCGGTCTCGGTCTGATGGGGATGTCCGACCTGTACGGCCCGGCCGACGACGCCGAGTCGGTCGCGACGGTCCACGCCGCCCTCGACGCCGGCGTCACCCTGCTGGACACCGGCGACTTCTACGGCATGGGCCACAACGAGCTGCTGCTGCGGGACGCGCTGCGCGGCCGCAACCGCGACCACGCGGTGATCAGCGTCAAGTTCGGCGCCCTGCGCGGCCCGGACGGCGCCTGGCTCGGCTACGACAGCCGTCCCGAGGCCATCAAGACGTTCCTCGCCTACAGCCTGCGCCGCCTCGGCACCGACCACGTCGACGTCTACCGCCCGGCGCGGCTCGACCCGGCCGTCCCGATTGAAGAGCAGGTCGGCGCGCTGGCCGAACTGGTGCGGGCGGGGCACATCCGCCACATCGGCCTCTCGGAGGTCGGCGCCGACACCCTGCGCCGCGCCGCCGCCGTGCACCCGATCGCCGACCTGCAGATCGAGTATTCGCTGCTCTCGCGCGGGATCGAGGCGGAGATCCTGCCGACGGCCCGTGAGCTGGGCATCGGCGTCACCGCCTACGGTGTCCTGTCCCGTGGTCTGCTGAGCGGGCACTGGACGCCGTCGCGCGCGCTGGACGCGAGCGACTTCCGCGGGCACAACCCGCGGTTCCAGGGCGAGAACCTCGACCGCAACCTCGCGCTGACCGAGGCGCTGGGCAAGCTCGCCGCGGCGAAGGGCGTGACGACCGCGCAGCTGGCCATCGCCTGGGTCGCCGCGCAGGGCGAGGACATCGTCCCGCTGGTGGGCGCCCGCACCCGGGCCCGGCTGGCGGAGTCCCTGGGCGCGGAAGAGGTCGAGCTGACCGAGGCCGACCTGACCGAGATCGAAGCGGCGATCCCGGCCGGGGCCGCGGCGGGCGACCGGTACATGGCCGCCCAGCTGGACCATCTGGACAGCGAGAAGTAGGTCATCGGCCGAGGTGCTCCCCCGGCGAGGCGGCGCGAAAGCAGGTCCCCGGCCCAGGTGCTCCCCCGGCGAGGCGGCGCGACAGCAGGTCCCCGGCCCAGGTGCTCCCCCGGCGAGGCGGCGCGAAAGCAGGTCCCCGGCCCAGGTGCTCCCCCGGCGAGGCGGCGCGACAGCAGGTCCCCGGCCCAGGTGCTCCCCCGGCGAGGCGGCGCGACAGCAGGTCTCCCGCCGAGGTGATCCCCGGCGAGGCGGCGCACCAACAACAGGTCACCGGCCCAGGTGATCCTCGGCCACGCGGTGGGCGAGGCGGCGCAGCAGCGGCGCCGCCTCCGCCATGCAGCGGGCCGGGTCCGGCTCGACGTCCGTGAGTGCGTACGCGGCCGAGATGCCCGCCTCGGCCAGCTCCCGGCCGGACAGCAGGCAGCGTCCGGACACCGCCACGCAGGGGATGCCCTGGGCCGCCGCCGCGCGGGCCACGCCCGCCGGGGCCTTGCCGGACAACGTCTGCCGGTCGAGAGAACCCTCGCCGGTGACGACCAGCGAGGCCCCGGCCAGGGCCGCCTCGAACCCGAGCAGCTCCAGCAGCAGCTCGATGCCCGGGCGCATCCGGGCGCCCAGCACGGCCATCGCGGCGAAGCCGACTCCCCCGGCCGCTCCGGCACCGGGCCGGGAAGCGAACTCCGGCCCGGCGATCGACGCCCAGTGCCGCAACGCGGCGTCGAGCACTTCGACGTCGCCGGGGGTCGCCCCTTTCTGCGGGCCGTAGATCGCAGCGGCCCCGCGCGGCCCGTACAGCGGGTTGTCCACGTCGCTCGCCAGCTCGATGTCCACTTCGGACAGGCCGGTCAGGTCCACCGAAGCGAGCCGGGTGAGGGCCGCACCACCCAGGGGGAGTTCACACCCCGCGTCGTCGAGGAGCCGGGCGCCCAGGGCGGTCACCAGCCCGGCGCCGCCGTCGGTGCAGGCGCTGCCGCCGACGCCGAGCACGATCCGGCGGCACCCCGCCCGGACCGCGGCGGCGATGACGTCGCCGGTGCCCGCGCTGGTCGCCGTGAGCGGTTCCGGCGCTCCGGGCAGCCGGTGCAGCCCGGACGCCTCGGCCAGCTCGACAACCGCGGTGTCGCCGCGGACCGCGTACGACGCGGTCAGCGGCAACCCCGTCGGGCCCCGCGCGGGGACGGCCACCCGGCGGAACCCGGCGGCGACGGCGGCGTCGACCGTGCCGTCGCCGCCGTCGGCCACCGGGAGTTCGTGCACCGCGAGGCCGGGGTGGACGTCGGCGAGGCCGGAAGCCACCGCCGACGCCACCTCGGCCGCGGTCAGCGACCCCTTGAACTTGTCCGGCGCGACGAGCACCTTCACGCGCTCGCCTTGAACGCCCGCCAGTCGCCGATCTCCGTGATGTCCCGCAGGGCGACGGGCGAGGTGTAGGGCCGCCGCAGCAGCATCGCGAACGCCGAACTGCCGTCCGCCAGCTCCACGACACCCAGCTCCAGCTCGTGCGGCTCGGACGGCAGCACCTTGTCCCGCAGGTCGTCCAGCGAGACGTCGTAGACCTCGCCGGTCACCGGGGCGCCGCCGTGCGACACCGGGTACAGCGCCGGGCACTGGTCGCCGACGGCGTAGAACCGGTACTTCGCCGCCGTCCGCGCGGTGCCCACGAAGGGTGAACCTTCGAGCAGGTGGTGCAGCGGCTCGCCGCGCATGGCGCCGCCGTTGAAGAACATCAGGGCCACGGGAACTCCTAACGGAAGAGGGCTTCGACACCGTCGATGGCGAAGTACACCGCGAACACCAGCGCCAGCAGGGACAGCAGCCAGCCGGCCTCGCGCCACTTGCCGCGGCCGATCTTGATCAGCACGAACGCGATCAGGCCGGCGCCGACGCCGTTGGTGATCGAGTAGGTGAACGGGATCAAGGCAGCGGTCAAGAACACCGGGATCGTGTAGTCCGGGTCGTGCCACGGGATGGTCCGGCACTGCGCGACCATCATGCCGCCGATGACCACCAGCGCCGGCGCCGCGGCCTGGGCCGGGACCACCCCGGCCAGGGGCGTGAACAGCAGCGTCCCGGCGAACAGCAGCCCGGTGACGACGCTCGCCAGCCCGGTCCGCGCCCCCTCGCCGACGCCGGCCGCGGATTCGAGGAACACCGTGTTCGGCGACGAGCCGGTGACGCCGCCCGCGATCGCGCCCGCGCCGTCGACCAGCAGGATCCGGCCCATCCGCGGGACCTTGCCGTTCTTCGACAGCCCGGCTTCGTCGGAGACGCTGGTGATCGTGCCCATGGCGTCGAAGAAGCCGGACAGCACCAGCGTGAACAGGAAGACCGTGGCCGCGAGCGCGCCCGCCGAGGCGAAGCCGCCGAAGAGGTCGATGTGGCCGAAGAGCCCGAAGTCGGGTGCCGCGACGACGTGGTCGGGCAGCGCCGGGTCGGTGCGGCCCCAGCCGCCGACGCCGAAGCCGTCGTGCAGGACGACCGCGAGCACCGTGGCGACGCCGATGCTGATCAGCACCGCACCCGGGACCTTGCGCGCCACCAGCACGATCATCAGCAGCAGGCCCACGCAGAACACCACGATCGGCCAGCCGGCGAGGTGGCCGCTCGCGCCGAGGCGGACCGGGACCGGGGAGTCGGCGACGTCCGGTACCCGGGTCACGAACCCGGCGCTGACCAGCCCGACGAGCGCGATGTAGAGCCCGATCCCAACCGTGATGGCGGTCTTGAGCGGCCGCGGGATGGCGTTCATGATCCGCTCGCGGACACCGCTGACGGCCATCAGCACGATGCACACGCCTTCGAGCACGACCAGCCCGAAGGCCTGCGCCCAGGTCATCGACGGCGCCATCTGGAAGGCGACGATGCCGTTGATGCCGAGCCCGGCGGCCAGCGCGAGGGGCGCGTTGCCGACGAGTCCCATGAGGACGGTCATCACCGCGGCCGCCAGCGCGGTCGCCGTCGTCACCTGCGCGGCCGAGAGCCGGGCGCCGGTGATGTCGGCGGAGGCGCCGAGGATGAGCGGGTTGAGCAGCACGATGTAGGCCATCGCGACGAACGTCGTGACGCCGCCGCGGACTTCGCGGCCGATCGTGCTCTGCCGGGCGCGCAGCTCGAACAGCTTGTCGAGCAGCGATCGGCGGTGCGGTGGTTCGGGTACTTCGTCGACTACTGGGGCGGTGATTTCGGTCTGGGTCATGCGTCCTGCCCTTGCCGGTGGGTGCGCTCGGCCAGGCCTAGGCACAGCGCCGTGCCTGGGCGAGCGGGACGTTCGTCGGGTTGTGCTCCGGTCAGCTGGCCTTGTGGGTCAGTAGTCGGTGCGGTCGCTCTTGTCGAGCCAGGCCGCGAAGGGGGCGAAACCGTCCTTTGCCGACAGTCGCGTCACGGGAACCGTCCACGTCTCGCGGGGACGGTCGAACAGTTCGTAGAAGGCCCGGTCGTCGAACCCGGCCTTGGCCGCGTCGTCGCGGTCGGCGGCGAAGATCACCTTGTCCACGCGCGCCCAGAGCGCCGAGGAGAGACACATCGGGCAGGGCTCACAGCTGGAGACGAGCACGCAGCCGTCGAGCTTGAAGGTGCCCAGCGCCTGGCAGGCCGCGCGGATCGCGACGACCTCGGCGTGCGCGGTGGGGTCGAGGTTCGCGGTGACGCGGTTGACGCCGGTCGCGACGACCTCGCCGTCCCGCACGATCAGCGCGCCGAACGGGCCGCCGCCGTTCGCGACGTTGGTCTCCGCGATGCGGACGGCTTCGTCGAGCCATTCCTGTTCGACGGAAATCGACGTGGTCATCTCAGGCTCCTGTGATGTGCTCGGGGCGGATCGGAACGCGCGGCAGCTCGAGGCCGGTGGCCGCGCGGATGGCGTTGGCGATCGCCGGGGTCGCCGAGATCGTGGGCGGCTCGCCGACGCCGCGGACGCCGTAGGGCGCGTGCGGGTCGGGCCGTTCGAGGACCTCGACGCGCATCGGCGGCATGTCGAGGATGGTCGGGATGAGGTAGTCGGTGAACGACGGGTTCCGCACCTTGCCGCCCTCGACCAGGATCTCCTCCATCACCGCGAGGCCGAGGCCCTGCGCCGAGCCGCCCTGGATCTGGGCGACGACGGCGTCGGGGTTCATCGCCTTGCCGACGTCCTGGGCGCAGTCGAGCTGCACCACCTTGACCAGGCCGAGGTCGAGGTCGACGTCGACCACCGCGCGGTGGGCCGAAAAGCCGTACTGCACGTGGGCGTCACCCTGGCCGGTTTCCGGGTCGAGCGGGTATGTCCGGCGGTGGTGGAACTCGCGGGTCTCCTCGATCGCGGTGTCGCCGAGCAGCTCGGCCAGGTCCGCGACGACTTCGCCGTCGGCCGCGACGACCTTCCCGCCCGTCAGGGACATCCCTTCGGAAGACACCCCGAGCCGCGCGCAGACCGCCTCGGCGACCGCGCGGCAGGCGTTGCGGACCGCGCCGCCGGTGACGTACGTCTGGCGCGACGCCGAGCTGGAGCCGGCGTCGCCGACGCTCGTGTCGGCCGGGTGCACGCTCACCCGCGTCAGGCCGAGTTCGGTGCGGGCGATCTGCTGCTGCAGCGTCACCAGCCCCTGGCCGACCTCGGCCGCGGCGGTGTGCACCATCGCCACCGGCTCGCCGCCGAGCACCTCCAGCCGGACGCGGGCGGTCGAGTAGTCGTCGAGGCCTTCGGCGTAGGAGATGTTCTTGATGGTGACGCCGTAGCCGACCCCGCGGACGACGCCTTCGCCGTGGGTGGTGTTGGACGCGCCGCCCGGCAGCTCGCGGATGTCCCGCGAGCCGGTGGGTTCGGGCGGCAGCGGCAGGTCGCGGACGCGCTGGACCAGTTCGGCGACGGGTGCCGGGAAGTCGACCACCTGACCGGTGACCACAGTGGACCCTTCGCTCAGCGCGTTGCGGATCCGCAGCTCGGCCGGGTCCATGTCCAGGGCCGCCGCGAGCTTGTCCATTTGGGACTCGTAGGCGTAGGTCGGCTGCACCGCGCCGAGCCCGCGCATGGCGCCGCAGGTCGGGTTGTTCGTGTAGACGCCCCAGCCCTCGATGTGCGCGTTCGGCACGTCGTAGGGGCCGACGCTCAGCGTGGTGCCGTTGCCGACCACGACCGGCGTCTTGGACGCGTACGCGCCACCGTCGAAGTACAGCTTCGCCCGGACGTAGACGAGCTTGCCGTCCTTCGTCGCGCCGTGCTCGTAGTACATCTTCGCCGGGTGGCGGTGGACGTGCCCGAAGAACGACTCCAGGCGGTTGTAGCTCATCTTCACCGGACGGCCGGTGCGCAGCGCCAGCATGCACGAGTGGATCTGCATCGACAGGTCCTCGCGGCCGCCGAACGCGCCCCCGACGCCGGAGAGCGTCAGCCGGACCTTCTCCAGGGGCAGGCCGAGGGCCTTCGCCGTCTGGCGCTGGTCGACGTGCAGCCACTGGGTGGCCAGGTAGAGGTCGACGCCGCCGTCCTCGGCTGGCACGGCGAGCCCGGACTCCGGGCCGAGGAACGCCTGGTCCTGCATCCCGATCTCGTACACCCCGGACACCACGACGTCCGCGGTCGCGGCCGGGTCGCCCTTGACGATCCGCTGGTGGCGGACGAGGTTCCCGCCCGGGTGCAGCTTCGGCAGGGTGTCGTCGTGCGCGGCCCGCTCGGGGTCGGTGATCGGCTCGAGGATGTCGTACTCGACGACGATCTCCTTGAGCGCCTGCCGCGCGATCTCCGGGTGGTCGGCGGCGAGGATGGCCACCGGCTCGCCCTGGTACCGGACGACGCCTTCGGCCAGCGCCGGGGTGTCCTGGTACTTGAGGCCGTAGACGTTCTCCCCCGGGACGTCCTCGTGGGTCAGCACCGCGTGCACGCCCGGCTGGGCGAGCGCGCGGGAGACGTCGAGGCGGACGATCCGGGCGTGCGGGTGCGGGCTGCGCAGGGTCGCGCCCCACAGCATGTCCTCGTGCCACAGGTCCGAGGAGTAGGCGAACTCGCCGCGGACCTTGAGCGTGCCGTCCGGGCGCAGCGGGCTCTCGCCGATACCGCCCGCGATCGTGTCGTGCAGCTCCTGCGGGGAGCGGGCCGGCGCGCTCATCGGACGGCCTTCTTCGCGGCGGCGTCGCGGACGGCGTCCAGGATCTTCTCGTAGCCGGTGCAGCGGCAGAGGTTCCCGGCGAGCGCCTCGCGGATCTCGACGTCGCTGGGCTCGGGGGTGCGCTCGATCAGGTCGTGCGCGGCGACCAGCAGGCCGGGCGTGCAGAAGCCGCACTGGACGGCGCCGCGTTCGACGAACGCCTCCTGCACCGGGTCGAGCTCGTCGCCGGACGCGAGCCCTTCGACCGTGACGACGTCGCGGCCCTCGGCCTGCCCGGCCGCGACCAGGCAGGCGCACGCCGGAACGCCGTCGAGGTAGACCGTGCACGAACCACATTCGCCCTGCTCGCAGGCGTTCTTCGAGCCGGGGAGGCCGAGCCGCTCGCGCAGGACGTAGAGCAGGCTTTCGCCTTCCCAGACGTTGTCCGCCCGGCGGGGCTCGCCGTTGACGGTGACGTTCACGCGCACTTCGCGCTCCCTCCGCAGTATTCGGTCCAGGCCCAGGTCAGCGTCCTTCTCGCCATGACGCCGAGCGCGTGGCGCCGATAGGCCGCGCTGCCCCGGACGTCGTCGATCGGTGACGCGGCCGCGGCGACCAGGTCGCCGAAGCGGCGCTTGACCGAGTCGTCGAGCGCCTTCGGGGCGTCCCAGTCCAGCTCACCGGCCAGGAACTCCTCGGCTTCGAGGGCCCGCCGCGGTGTGGGCGCGGCCGAGCCGACGCCGGTGCCGACCCGCCGCTGCTCCGGGTGCAGCGCCAGGCCGAAGGCGGCGACCGCGATGACCATCGCGTTGCGCGTGCCGATCTTGCTGAACTGCTGCGGCCCGGTGGCCGGGGCCAGCAGGACGCCGGTGATCAGCTCGTCGTCCTCCAGGACGTTGCGCTTCACCCCGACGTAGAAGTCCTCCGCCGCGACGATCCTGGTGCCGCGCACCGAGGCGATCTCGACCTCGGCGTCCGCGGCCAGCAGGGCCGGGTGCGAGTCGCCCGCGGGTGACGCCGCACCGAGGTTGCCGCCCACGGAACCGCGGTTGCGGATCTGCGGGGAGCCGACGGTCCGCGCGGCCATCGCGAGGCCGGGCAGCCGCGCGCCCAGCTCGGTGATGATCCGGGTGTAGGGCACGGCCGCGCCGATCCGGATCCGGCCACCGTCGGTGCCGTGCTCGTGCAGCTCGGCGACGCGGCCGAGGTCGAGCAGGGCGCCGGGACGGCGGTGGTCGAAGTTGAGCTCGACCATCACGTCCGTGCCGCCGGCGATCGGGACCGCACCGGGGTTCGCGGCCTTCGCGGCGAGCGCGTCGGCCAGCGAGGCGGGTCGGAGGAATTCCACTGTGGACGTCCTTTCGGGGCTGCTTCGGCAAGAAGTACACACGCTCCGGTGTGGCCGGGACCACGGCAAAACCCCTGAAAGAAGGGCGAATTTCGGGCTCGCGTTTGTACTTTCCGACAACCGCCTTCGTGCGCGCGCGGAAAGGCCGCCGTACGAGGTCAGGTCTCGTACGGCGGCCGTGGCCACGCGGGTGCTACGCGGGTTCGAACTCCTTCACGGCGTCGAGGGCGGCGCCCATCGCGGCGTTGCCCTCACGCTCGATCATGATCTCCACGAGGACCGGGCGGCTGGTCCGCTCGGCCTCCTTGCGGGCCCATTCCAGGGACGTCCGGATCTCCCCGGGTTCGAGCACGCGGGTGCCCGAGCAGCCGTAGGCTTCCATGATCTTGACGTTGTCCGTGCCGTTCGAGTCGTAGTGGATGTCGACTTCGAAGTTCATGTCGTACCCGGTCTCGGCCTGGCGGATCAGGCCGAGGTACTCGTTGTTGAGCATGATCAGCACGAACCCGACGTCGTACTGGGCGGCGACCGCCAGCTCCTCGACCAGGAACTGGAACGAGTAGTCGCCGACCACGCCGACGACCTCGGCCTCCGGCCGCGCCTTCTTCACCCCGATCGCCGCCGGGATCTCCCAGCCGAGCGGGCCGGCCTGGCCGCACACCTGGTAGTGGCGCGGCTTGTGCGCCTTCTGGAACTGGCCCGACCAGATCTGGTAGAGCCCGATCGCGGTGACGAAGTAGGTGTCCTCGCCGAAGGTTTCGTTGATCTCCTTGAAGACCCGCGGCGCCTTGATCGGCAGGCTGTCGAAGTCGTCCCGGCGGGGAAGCGCTTCCTTCAGCTCCGCGATGCGCCCGATCCACTCGCGGCGCGGCGTCGGTTCGCGTTGCTCCAGCGCGGTCAGCACCGCGTCCAAGAACTCCCGGGTGTCCGAAACGATCCCGAGGTCGGGCCCGAACACCTTGCCCAGCTGGGTGGGCTCGATGTCGACGTGGATGAACTTCCGCTCACCGCGGTACACCGACAGCTCGCCGGTGTGCCGGTCGCCGAACCGCGCGCCCAGCGCCAGGACCAGGTCGGACTCCAGGAAGGCCGCGTTCGCCCAGCGCTGCGACGTCTGGATGCCCGCCATCCCGGCGAACAGCTCGTGGTCCTCGGGGAAGCTGCCCTTGCCCATCAGCGTCACCTGCACCGGGACGCCGAGCCGTTCGGCGGCGGCCCGCAGCTGCTCGCTCGCCCCGCCGAGGACGACGCCGCCACCGGCCAGGATCAGCGGGCGTTCGGCAGCCAGGAGCATCTCGAGGGCCCGCTCGACCCGCGCGGACGCGGGCTTGACGGCCGTGACCGGCAGCGGCGAATCGATCGACGAGTCCCACTCGATGTCCTGCTTCTGGACGTCGATCGGCAGGTCGATGAGCACCGGGCCGGGACGCCCCGAGCGGGCGATCCGGAACGCCTCGCGGAAGATCCACGGCAGCTGCGCGGCCTCCTTGACCTGCACCGCCCACTTCGTCACCGGCTTGGCGATCTCGACGATGTCGACCGCCTGGAACGCCTCCTGGTGCAGCTTCGTCGTCGCCGCCTGGCCGGTGATGCAGATCATCGGGATCGAGTCCGCGTGCGCGGTGTAGAGCCCGGTGATCATGTTCGTCCCGGCCGGGCCGGACGTGCCGATCGCGACGCCGACCTTGCCGTTCGTCCGGGCCCAGCCGTCGGCCATGTGCGTCGCGCCTTCTTCGTGGCGGACGATCAGGTGCTCGATCGCCCGGCCTTGTAGGGCGTTATACAGCGGGAGGATCGCGGCGCCGGGGCAGCCGAAGACGGTGTCGACGCCTTCGCTTTCCAGGACGTCGACGACCGCTTGCATGGCGGGGATCCTGGGCATGTCACACCTCCGCCGGGACGCGGCCCGACAACTGTTCGACGACCTTCAGCAAGGCCGAGTGGTCCAGGGAGCCGTGGCCCATGGCGCGGCCGGCGGCGACGAGCTGGGCGACCAGCCCGGTGAGCGGGAGCGCGACGTCGGCCTGCCGGGCGGCGGCCAGCGCGATCCCCATGTCCTTGTGGTGCAGGTCGATCCGGAACCCGGGGGCGAACTGCCGGTCCACCATGGACTTGCGCTTGAGCTCGAGGATCCGGCTGCCCGCCAGGCCGCCGGCGAGCACGTCCAAGCCGACGGCGGCGTCCACTCCGGACGCTTCGAGCAGCACGATCGCCTCGGCGACGAGCCCGTAGATCCCGCCCACGACGAGCTGGTTCGCGGCCTTCACCACCTGGCCGGCGCCGTGCGGGCCGACGTGGACGATCGTCTTGCCGACGGCGTCGAGCACCGGCTTGGCGGCTTCGAAGTCTTCTTCGGTGCCACCGACCATGATGGACAACGAGGCCTGTTCGGCGCCGGCCTGGCCGCCCGACACCGGGGCGTCGAGGACGCGGATCTTCTTGTCCCGCGCGGCTTCCGCGACGGCGATCGACGTCTCCGGCCGGATGGTGCTCATGTCGATCAGGAGCGTGCCGGGCCCGGCGGCGTCGAGCACGCCTCCCGCGGCCAGCACGACCTCCTCGACCTGCGGGTGGTTGGGCAGCATCGTGATCACGACGTCCGCCCCCGCCACGGCGTCGGCGACACCGCTCGCGGCGCGCCCGCCGGCGGCCGCCAGCTTCTCCCCGGCGGCGGGGGCGACGTCGTAGCCGCTGACGTCGTGCCCGGCCGCGACCAGGTGCGCGGCCATCGGGGCCCCCATCACGCCCAGTCCGATGAATCCCAGTTTCATGCTCGTCCCCTTCGGGTGATCGGCAGCCAGTCCAGCGACGTGAGGGTGTCCGGCTCCGGGACGTACTCGATCCCGACGAACCCGGCGTAACCCGCCTTCTGCAGCCTCGCGAGGTGCCCGTCGAGGTCCAGGGAGCCGGTGCCCGGCTGGTGCCGGCCGGGCGCGTCGGCGATCTGCACGTGCCCGATCCGGGAGAGGTGCTGCGTCGCCAGCGCGTCGAGGTCGTCCCCGTTGACTGCCAGGTGGTACAGGTCGGCCAGCAGCCGCACGTTGTCGCGCCCGAGGTCGTCGAGCACGGCCACGGCGTCCGCGGCGGTCTTGAGCGGGTAGCGGTCCGCGCCGGAGAGCGGTTCGAGCACCAGCTGCGCGCCGATGCGCGCGGCGGCCTCCGCGGCGGTCGCGAGGTGCACCAGGGCCAGGTCGTCCTGCTTGGCCGGCTCCTCGCCGTCGAGCCGGTTGCCGTAGAGCGCGTTGAAGCTGCGGCAACCGGTGCGTTCGGCGATGCCCAGCGCGACGACGAGGCTGTCGGCGAACTCGGCCTCGCGGCCGATCCACGACACCAGGCCGCGCTCCCCCGCCGCCATGTCGCCGGCGTAGAAGTTCAGCCCGCGCAGCCGGACGCCGTCGAGGCTCTGCACGAACGCGTCCACGTCGTCCCGGGCGGGCACGGCGGTGTCGAACGGCCACCAGTACTCGACGTCGGTGAACCCGGCCTCCCGCGCGGCGGCCGCGCGCTCGAGCAGCGGTACCTCCTTGAACAGGATCGACAGGTTGACGACGTACGGCAGGGAGTGCCCCTCTTCTGGCATCGCGACCTCGAATTTCGCTATCCGGAATTTTTCTTTCGCATATCGAGAATAGCCGTTGAGCTGCGACGCGGTCAACGGCTGCCGCGGAACAGGCCGCGCGGAAAGGCCCGACTTGCCTCCACCCTCGGGAGCGAGGCGGGAGGTCCGGGTGAACACCACCACCGATCCGGCGGTCGCCGCCGCGGACGCCGGCCGGGTGATCACGCCCCGGCGCGTCCGGAACGGGATGATCGACCGGCGGCCCGGCCCGGGGCGAAGCCCCGCATGTCACCGGGGTTCGAGTTCGCGCTCCACGACGTCGGCCCCGGTCCTACCCGGAAATCCGGCGGCTGGTCGAACCCGCCTGCCGCGCCGGTCCCGTCCCCGCACACGGTCATCGCCATCGAGCCGATGGGCGGCGCGATCGCCCGCGTGGCTGCCGTCCTACGAACCCGGGAACTTCTTCCGCCTCGACGAGAACATCCAGCCGGTGCGCTGAGCGCTAGGGCGCCTTCTTCTCGACGTGCTGCCAGCCGAAGCGGCCCTTGATGCAGAGGTTCCCGTGCGTCACCGAGCTGTCGTGCGGCGAGGTCACCTTGACGATCTCGTTGTCCTGGACGTGCAGCGTCAAGTTGCAGCCGACCCCGCAGAACGTGCAGACCGTCGTCGTCTGCTTCTGGCGGGACTCGTCCCAGGTGCCGTCTTCGCGCTTGTCGTACTCGCGCTTGAAGCTCAGCGCTCCGGTCGGGCAGACCTCGACGCAGTTGCCGCAGTACACGCACGCGCTCTCCGGCAACGGGTTCGAGAACTCCGTGGAGATCCGCGCGTCGAACCCGCGGCCCGCGACGCTGATCGCGAACGAGTTCTGCCACTGGTCGCCGCAGGCGTCGACGCACTTGTAGCAGAGAATGCACTTCCCGTAGTCCCGGACGTACAGCTCGTTGTCCACCAAGGCCGGTTGCGCCACCGTCGCGGCGTCCGGGCCGAAGCGGCCGGGGTCGGCGCCCGTATCGGTCATCCATTCGGCGACGCCGGGCGTGGTCGACAGGTCCGTCGCCGACGCCAGCAGCTCCAGCACCACCTTGCGGCTCGTGCGCGTCCGCTCCGAATCGGTGTGCACCACCATGCCCGGCTCGGCCTTGCGCGAGCAGGACGGGACGAGTGTCCGCGAGCCTTCGACCTCGACCATGCAGACCCGGCAGGCGTTCGCCGGTTCCAAGGTGTCGCCGTAGCACAACGTCGGAATGTCCTTGCCCGCCGCCGTGCACGCGTCGAGGATCGTCGCCCCCTCCGGCACCCGGACCGCCTCACCGTCCACAGTGAACTCGACAAGCCGCTTCGGGATCCCGATGTCCACAGTGCTCATGGCTCCTCCACTGAGAAGCGTGCGTCGTCGCTGGTCACTACAGTGCTCCCAACCGGTCGATGGCGGATTCGATGGCGTTCCACGCCGTCTGGCCGAGACCGCAGATCGACGAGTCGCGCATGACCCCGCCCACCTCGCGCAGCAGCGGCCGCTCGTCCGAGCCGGCCGCCAGGACCCGGCGGATCGCCTCCTCCTGCCGCACCGTCCCGATCCGGCACGGAACGCACTGCCCGCACGACTCGTCCCGGAAGAACTCCGCGATCCGCAGCAGGAACCCGCCGAGATCGGCCAGGTCGTCCAGCACCAGGACGACCCCCGAGCCGAGCGTCGTCTTCGCCGCCCGCGCGTCCTCGAAGGTGAGCGGCAGGTCCAGCTCGTCCGGCCGGACGAACCCGCCCGCCGCGCCACCCAGCAGGATCGCGCGCAGCGAGCGGCCCTCGGGCACTCCCCCGGCCAAGGAGAGGAGTTCCCGGAGCGTCGTCCCGAACGGCACTTCGTAGACACCCGGCCGCTCGACGTTGCCGGACAGGCAGAACAGCTTCGGCCCGGCGGAGGCCTCCGTGCCGAGGGAACGGTACGCGGCCGCGCCCTCGGTGAGGATCAGCGGCACGTTCACCAGCGTCTCGACGTTGTTGACGACGGTCGGCTTGCCGAACAGCCCCTTCTCGACCGGGAACGGCGGCTTCGTGCGGGGTTCCCCGCGGAAGCCCTCGATCGAGTTGAAGATCGCGGTCTCCTCGCCGCAGATGTACGCGCCCGCGCCCCGCCGGATCTCGATGTCGAACGAGAACCCCTCGTGGCCCATGATGTCCACCCCGAGGAATCCGCGTTCGCGACAGACCTCCAGCGCGTTCCGCAGCAGCCGCAGCGCCCGCGGGTACTCACCGCGCAGGTAGACGTAACCGCGGCGGGCACCGATCGCGAACGCCGCGATCGTCATCGACTCGACCAGGGCGAACGGGTCGCCTTCGAGCAGGACCCGGTCCTTGAACGTGCCGGGCTCGCTCTCGTCGGCGTTGCACACCAGGTAGTGCGGCCCGGCGGGCTGCGCGGCCGTGGCCGCCCACTTGCGCCCGGTCGGGAACGCGGCGCCGCCGCGGCCGAGCAGGCCGGAGTCGGTGACCTCGCGCAGCACCGCGGCCTGCCCCACGCGCAGCGCGTTCCGCAGGGCGGCGTACCCGCCGGTCGCGCGGTAGTCGTCCAAACTGGACGGATCGACCACGCCGACGCGGCGCAGCAGCCGCAGTCCCCCGGTCTGGTGGATCACCGGTGGGGTGCCTTCGGCGGCAGCCGGTTCCCGCTGGGCGGCCAGCACGGCCGACGCGCCGGTCGCCGGAGCGAGCAGTTCGGTGGTCGCCGGGTCGCCGGCCTGGAACGTCAGCGCCGCGGGGGCTCGTTCGCACACGCCGAGGCACGGGCTGCGCAGCCACGTGACCCCGCCGCGCGCCTTCCCCGCGGCGCCGACGTGCTCGGTGAGGACGTCGCACACGGTGTCCGCGCCCTTGAGCCGGCAGGCCAGGTCGGTGCACACGTGCACCACCCGCTCCGGGCGCTCCTCCAGGGCGAACAGCGAGTAGAAGCTCGCCACGCCGTACGCGTCGGCGGGCGGCACGTGCAGCGTCTCGCAGATGAGGTTGAGCGCGCCCTGGCTGATCCAGCCGACCCGGTCGTTGACCGCGTGCAGCGCGGGCAGCAGCTGGTCGCGGCCGCCGCCCGCGAAGCCCGCGACCGCGTCCCGTTCTTCCCGCGACGCGACGGCGTCCAAGAGCTTCAGGTCCACTTCAGACCTCCACCGGGAGCTTGTCGACGCGGATGGCCGCCGCCTTGTACTCGGCGGTCCCGGCGATCGGGCACGTCGCTTCGATGGTGATGACGTTGACGTCGACCTCGTCCGGGAAGTGGAAGGTCATGAAGGCGAGCCCGGGCTTCAGCCCCTTGTCGAGCCGGACCGGCGCCACGATCTCCCCGCGCCGCGAGGAGATCCGGACCAGCTCGTCGGGTTCGACCCCCAGTGACCGCGCGTCCTCCGGGCACAGGTCCAGGGTCTCGCCCTGCCGCAGCGGCGACGGGAACCCGGCGGACTGGACGCCGGTGTTGTAGGAGTCCAGGCGCCGTCCGGTGGTGAGCCGGATCGGGAACTCCTCGGTGAGCAGGTCGACCGGCGGGCTGTGCTCGATCACCGTGAACGGCGCCGGGCGGCCGCGCTCGGCCGGGTCGTCGGCCCACAGGCGGCCGTGCAGGAACGTCGGTTCGAGGGTGTCCTCGGAGTAGCACGGCCACTGGATGCCGCCGAGCTCTTCGAGGCGCGCGTAGGACATCCCGGCGTGCATCGGCGACAGGGAGCGCAGCTCGTCCCAGACCTCTTCGCCGCCGGTGTAGTGCCAGTCGTGGCCGAGCCGGCGGGCCAGTTCCGAGAGCAGCTCGATGTCGTCGCGCGCGCCTTCCGGCGGTTCGAGGGCCTTGCGGACGCGCTGGACGCGGCGTTCGGAGTTGGTGAAGGTGCCGTCGCTCTCGCACCAGGCCGCCGAGGCGGGCAGCACGACGTCGGCCAGCTGCGCGGTCTTGGTGAGGAAGATGTCCTGCACGATCAGGTGGTCCACGTTGGCCAGCCGCTTGATCGTGTGCTCGCAGTCCGCTTCGGACTGCACCGGGTTCTCGCCGATGATGTACACGCAGGTCAGGTCGCCGCGTTCCATCGCGTCGAGCATCTGGGTGAGGTTGAGGCCCTTGTGCGGCGGGATCGACGAGCCCCACGCGGTGTCGAACTTCGCCCGGACGTCCGCGTCGAGGATGTCCTGGAAGCCCGGCATCCGGTCCGGGATGGCGCCCATGTCGCCGCCGCCCTGGACGTTGTTCTGCCCCCGCAGCGGGTTCAGCCCGGCGCCGTAGCGGCCGACCTGCCCGGCGAGCAGCGCGAGGTTGATCAGCGAGAGGACGTTGTCGGTGCCGTTGTGGTGCTCGGTGATGCCGAGGGTCCACGACAGCTGGGCGCGGTCGGCGCGGGCGTAGGTGTGGGCCAGTTCGCGGATCAGCTCGGCGGGCACGCCGGTGGTCTTCTCGGCGACCTCGAGGGTCCACGGCTCGACCGACGCGGCGAACTCGGCGTACCCCTCGGTCGCGCGCTCGATGAACGTCGTGTTCGCCAGTCCCGAGTGGATGATCTCCCGCGCGATCGCGTGGGCCAGCGGGATGTCCGTGCCGACCTCGAGCTGGAGCTGCCGGTGCGCCCAGCTCGCGGTGCTCGTCTGCCGCGGGTCGACGACGAACAGCTTCGCTCCCCGGTGCACCGCCTTGAGGACGTGCTGGAAGAAGATCGGGTGCGCCTCGCGGGGGTTGCCACCCCAGATCACGATGACGTCGGCGTCCTCGATCTCCTGGTAGGACGACGTCCCGCCGCCGCTGTCGAACACCCGGGCCAGCCCGGCGACGCTCGGGGCGTGGCAGGTGCGGTTGCACGAGTCGACGTTGTTCGTGCCGACGACCGCGCGGGTGAACTTCTGCGCGACGAAGTTCATCTCGTTGGTCGCGCGGGCGCACGAGAACATGCCGAACGCCTCGGGCCCCTTGTTCTCGAGGGTGCGGCGGATCCCGGCGGCGGCCCGGTCGAGGGCTTCGGTCCAGGTCGCCGGCCGCAGCACCCCGGAGTCGCGCACGAGGGGCTGGGTGAGGCGGACGTACGGCTCGGTCTTCTTGCGCTTCACGGGAACCTCCGGATCAGTGCGCCGCGGCGGGGACGGGCGTGGAGCTGGTGTGGTCGAGCAGGCCGATGGCGGCGTGGACGTGGCGCAGGGCCGGCGCGGGCACGCCGGTCAGGTCGGCCAGCTCCACCACCGCGCCGATGATCGCGTCGATCTCCAGGGGCTTGCCCGCTTCGAGGTCCTGCAGCATCGACGTCTTGTGGTGGCCGACCCGCCAGGCGCCGTCGATGCGCTTCTCGACCGAGACGCCGGGATCGCTGCCCGCCGCCCGGGCGATGGCCAGCGCCTCGGTCATCATCGTGGCGACGAGCGCGCGCGTGTCGTCGTGCTCGCACATCTGCGCCATGGTCGCCCGGGTCAGGGCCGAGAGCGGGTTGAAGGCGACGTTGCCCATCAGCTTGACCCAGATGTCGTCGCGCAGGTCGGGCTCGACCGGGGCCTTGAGCCCGCCGGCGATCATCGCCGCGCTGAGGACCTTGCAGCGGGCCGAGAGCTCGCCGTCCGGCTCGCCGAGGGAGAACCGCGTGCCTTCGAGGTGCCGGATCACGCCCGGTTCCTCGATCACCGTCGAGCAGTAGACGACGCAGCCGATCGCGCGCCGGAGTTCGAGCACCGCGGTCACCGAGCCGCCGGGGTCGACGGTCTCGATCCGCCGCCCTTCGAGCGGGTGTCCCTTCAGGCCGTGGAAGTACCACCACGGGATGCCGTTCTGCGCGGCCACGATCGCCGTCTCCGGGCCGAGCAGGGGCGCGAGCAGCGGCCCGCACGAGGCGTAGGAGTTGGCCTTCAGGCCGAGGAACACGTAGTCGACCTCGCCGACTTCGGCCGGGTCGTCCGTGACGTGCGGGTGCGCCGTGAAGTCGCCCCGCGGGCTGAGCACGCGGACGCCGCGCTCGCGCATCGCGGCGAGGTGGGCCCGCCGGGCGATCAGGTGCACCTCGGTCCCGCCGCGGTGCAGCGCGGCCCCGACGTAGGCGCCGATCGCCCCGGCCCCGAGAACAGCCACCTTCATGATGTGCCTCCCACTTCGGTCCAGCACGTAATTGCATACAGTATCCTGGATCCGCGATCGAGACCAGAGTTTGTGCCGCTCGACGATCCGTCGCCACTCAGGCGGCTCAGCCGAGTGCGACAAACCGGACACTCGGGGTCACATCGCCTGGTCGTCGCTGATCCACATCGGGAGAAAACGCCGGAGCGGGGTGAGATTCTGGGATTTTGCATACCAAAACCTGTATCCTGGGTGTCAACGCGTTCCTCTCCCCTTCGAGGTGTCCTGTGAGCCAGCCCGCTTCCCCGCTCCAAGACCGCGGCCCCACGGGCCGCCGCACGGCCAAGGGCTCGCTCAGCTCGACCGCCGCCAAGCGGGTCGAACGACCCGCGCCGCTGCGCCAGGTCGTCTACGAGGCCCTCGCCGAGCTGATCATCAACCGCACCCTCGAACCCGGCCAGCACCTGGTCGAAGCCGACCTGGCCGAGTACCTCGGCGTCAGCCGGCAGCCCGTCCGCGAAGCCCTGCAGCGCCTGCAGAGCGAAGGCTGGGTCGACCTCCGGCCCGCGCAGGGCGCCTTCGTGCACCTGCCCACCGACGAGGAGGCCGACCAGCTGCTGAGCGTCCGCAGCGTGCTGGAGACGCACTCCGCGAAGCTCGCCGCGGACCGGGCCACCGAAGAAGACGTCAAGCGCCTGTGGGAACTGCAGAACGCCGGCGTCAAGGCCCTCGCCGAGGAGGACACCGAAGGCCTCGTCGCGGCGAACGCCGCCCTGCACGCGTTTATCACCGAGCTGTCCGGGAACGCCGTGCTCGCGGAACTGATCGGGCTGGTCGACCGGCGTGTCCGCTGGTACTACACGCCGATCGCCCGGCCCCGCGGACAGGACGCCTGGCACGAGCACGAGGAGCTGATCACCGCGATCTCGGCGCAGAACGCGGAGGCGGCCGAGAAGATCATGGCCAAGCACACCGAGCGGACCCGCCAGGCCTACCACGAACGTCCGGAAGCTCCCCGATCCTGATTTCGGCAGGACCGGGGAGCGGGATACCGGACTAGCCGTCGGCCGCGGCCGACGGTCGCGCCACCAGCTCGGTTTCGGCGAGCTGGTGGCGCTTCCGGCCGGGCTGGCGCAGGAACAGCGTCAGCACCGCCGAAAGGAGGGCGATGCACCCGGCGAGGACGTACGCGCCGGTGTAGCCCCACACGCTGATGACACCCGCGGCGAGCCCGCCGCCGCCGACGCCACCGACCAGTTTCGCGCTGTAGACCAGGCCGTAGTTCGACGCGTTGTTGTTCTCGCCGAAGTAGTCCGGCACCAGCGCCGCGAACAGCGGGTAGAACGCGCCGCTGCCGAACCCGGTCAGGAACGCGAACACCATGAACAGCACCAGGTTGTGGGTGTTCCCGGCGTACAGCACCCCGAACTGCGCGCCGGCCGCGATCACCAGCACCAGGGTGAGGGTCTGGCGCCGCCCGAGCTTGTCCGACGCCCAGCCGACGACCGCGCGGCCGGTGCCGTTCACGATCGCCAGGACCCCGGCCGAAGAAGCCGCGACGAACGCGCCGAAGTGGCTCACCTTCGCGAACGGCACCTGGAAGTTGATGCCGAACAGCGAAACCCCGCCGATGATCACCAGGCACACCCACATCAGCGGGAGCATCCCGGTCCGGATGGCCTCCACCGGCGAGAACTGCTTCACCGCGGGCGGGTTCTTCGCCAGCCCGCCGCTCTTGGACTGCCGGTCGCGGACCCAGCCGAGCGGGTCGACGTCGTGCGGCCACCAGCTCTTCGGCGGGTCCTTGAACAGGAACCCGCAGATCCCGACGGCCACGAGCATGTACACGCCCATGACGTCGAGGATCACCGAGTAGTTGGCCGGGGTGAGGAAGGCGGCGAACACGTAGATGAACGGGACCGCGCCGTAGGCGAACCCGCCGTTGACGAAGCCGGTCCGCGCACCCCGCTTCTCGGGGTACCACTTGCCGACCATGTTGATGCAGGTCGCGTACACCAGCCCGGCGCCGATGCCGCCGAGCACGGAGTAGCCGGCGAACGCCAGCACGAGGTTGCCGCTGTGCGAGATGGTGAAGTAGCCGATGGCGCTGCACGCCGCGCCGGCGAGCATGGCCGTCTTCGCCGACACGATGTTCTTCTCCCGCAACCGCCCGGCGGGGAAGGCGACCGCGGCCTGGAACACGGCCCAGATGCTGGCCAGCCAGAACGCGTCCGACAGCGTCCAGCCGTATTTCTCCTCCAAGGTGCCTTCGACGGCACCCCAGCCGTACTCGAACACGCTGACCGCCATCATGGCGATCCACGGCAGCCAGACCATCCAGCTGCGCGAGCGCCCCATGATGTCGTGCGGGGTCTCGCCGATGCGGTACACGCGCCCGTTCTCGTCAGTGATCTCCTGGTATGCAGCTGCTGTCATGAGAGTTCTCTTTCGTCACCGTTGACAGGGAAATCCAGGGCTTCGCCCTGAGCCGGGGGCTTCGCCACCCGGACCCCCGAGAGCACCAAAAGTCCCTCTGCGGTCGCGCGCACCCGGCGTCAGCCGGTGGCCGGCCGTGCCACCAGCTCGGTTTCGGCGAGCCCGTGGCGCATCCCGCCGGCGTTCCGGCCGGGCTGGCGCAAGAACAGGGCGAGACCGGCCGCCAGCAGGCTCGTCCCGGCCGCCAGGTAGAAGGCCGCGCCGTAGCCCCACCCGTCGATCACCATCTTGCCGAGGCCCGCACCGACGATCCCGGAGACGAGCTTCGAGCTGTAGACGAGGCCGTAATTGCTGGCGTTGTTGTTTTCGCCGAAGTAGTCGGCGGTCAGCGCGGCGAACAACGGGAAGATCGCCCCGCCGCCGAACCCGGAGACCATCGACGCCAGCAGGAACAGCGGCATGCTGCCGATCGAACCGGACAGGAACACCGCGACCTGGGCCAGCCCGAGGACCACGCAGACCAGCAGCAGCGTCTGCCGCCGCCCGTACCGGTCGGAGATCCAGCCGATCACGCCGCGCCCGGCACCGTTGATGACCGCCTTCAGGCTCATCGCCAGTGCGACGATGCCGCCGGCGAAGCCCATCTCCTTGCCGAAGGGGACCTGCGCGGAGATGCCGAAGATGTTCACCCCCGCCGTGCACAGCAGGCAGATCCACATCAGCGGCAGCATCCCGGTCCGGACCGCCTCCCGCGGGGTGAACTGCTTGACCGCGGGCGGGTTCTTCGCCAGCGACCGGCGCACCCGCGGGTCGTCCGGCACCTTCAGCGGGTCGACGTGCGCCGGCCACCAGTTCTTCGGCGGGTCCCGGAAGAAGAGCCCGCTCACCGCGACGGCGGCGGCCAGGAACAGCCCCACCGCCGGCAGGATGGCGCCGTAGTTGCCCAGGTCGAGGTAGTTCGTGAAGATGAAGATGAAGGGCACGGACCCGTAGGCGAACCCGCCGTTGACGAAGCCCGTCTTCCCGCCCTTGCGCTCCGGGTACCACTTGCCGACCATGTTGATGCAGGTCGCGTAGACGAACCCGGCGCCACCGCCGCCGAACAGGCCGAAGCCCAGGTAGGCCCAGAAGACGCTCGGCGAGTAGGCCAGGGCCAGGTAGCCGAGCACGGTGCCGGCCGCGCCGAGGAACATCGCGGACCGGGCGGACAGCCGGCCGCTCTCCCGCATCTTGCCCGCCGGGAAGGCGACCGCCGCCTGGAAGAACACCCAGACGGCCAGCAGCCAGAAGATGTGCGCGCCGTGCCAGCCGTGCGCCGCGGACAGCGTGTCCTCGGCCGAAGTGAACGCGTATTCCGAAGAGCTGATGGCCATCATGGCCACCCAGGGCAGGACGACCATCGTCCACCGGGGTCTGCCCATGATGTCCCGGTCGGATTCGCCGACCCGGTAGACCCGCCCGTTCGGGTCAGTGATCTCCTGGTACGTAGCTGCGGTCATGAGAGTTCTCTTTCGTCACCGTTGACTGAAATCCCTCTGTTGCCGTCGTGCGGTGGATCTTCGTCCTTCCTGTGCGATCGGGCCAGCCCCTGTGGAGGCGGTTCACAGCAGGCCGGCGGCCCGGGCCCAGCGGTACTTCGCGCCGAGCACGGCCACCGGCTTTTCGGTCGTGTACGGGTAGGCGACGACACCGTGGTCGTAGAGGTAGGTGCTCGCCTCTTCGACCTCGACGTCGCCCGACAGCGACGCGACGACGGGCTTGTGGATGCCCTTCGCGCGGTACTCCTCGACCACTTCGGACACCAGCTCCGCGAACACCATCGGCGGGGTGACGATGGTGTGCCAGTAGCCCAGGATCAGGGCGTGGATGCGGTCGTCCTCGAGGCCCAGCGCGATGGTGTTGCGGTAGGTCGAGGGCGGCTCACCCCCGGTGATGTCCACCGGATTGCCCGCCGCGCCGAACGGCGGGATGAACTTCCGGAACGCCGTGTCGAGGTCCGGCGGGATCTCCATCAGGCTCAGCCCGTTGTCGACGCAGGCGTCCGACAGCAGCACGCCCGAGCCGCCGGCGCCGGTGATGATGACGACGTTCTCGCCGGTCGGCGTGGGCAGCAGCGGGATGCCGCGGGCGTATTCGAGCATGTCGTTCAGCCCGGGCGCCCGGATGACGCCGCTCTGGCGGAGGATGTCGTCGTAGACCTTGTCGTTCCCGGCCAGCGCGCCGGTGTGCGAACTGGCCGCCTTCGCGCCCTGGGACGTCCGGCCCGCCTTCAGGACCACGACGGGCTTGCGCTTCGACACGCGCTTCGCCGTCTCCGCGAACGACCGCCCGTCCTTGAGGTCCTCCAGGTGCATGGCGACGAGCTGGGTGTTGTCGTCCTGCTCGAAGAAGGTGAGCAGGTCGTCCTCGTCGATGTCGGCCTTGTTGCCGACGCCGACGATCGAGGAGACGCCCATCTTCGCCGAGCGGCTGAAGCCCAGGATCGCCATCCCGATGCCGCCGCTCTGGGACGACAGGGCCACGCCGCCCTTGACGTCGTACGGCGTGCAGAAGGTCGCCGACAGGTTCTCCGGCGTGTAGTAGTAGCCGTAGATGTTGGGGCCGAGGATGCGCACGCCGTGCTTGCGCGCGATGGCGACAACCTCGTCCTGCAGCTCGATGTTGCCGGTCTCGCCGAACCCGGACGGGATGAGGATCGCGCCGGCCGCGCCCTTCCGGCCGACCTCCTCCAGCGCCGCGGGGACGAACTTCGCCGGGATGGCGAAGACGGCCACGTCGACGTCGCCGGGCACGTCGGTGATGCTGGCGTAGGCCTTGCGGTCGAGGATCTCGGTCGCCTTCGGGTTGATCGGGTGGATCTCCCCCGCGTAACCGCCGTTGACCAGGTTCTTCATCACCGAGTTGCCGATCTTCCCGGCCTCGGCCGACGCGCCGATCACCGCGATCGACGCCGGTTTCATGATCCGGTTCATCGAGGCGAGGATCTCCTCCTGGGTGAACCGGACCGGCTCCTTCGCCGCGTCGGCGTCGACCAGGATCCGGACGTCGACCGCGGTGGCGCCGGACGCCGTCGCGAGCACCGGGTTGAGGTCCACTTCGGACAGCTGCGGGAAGTCCGCGACCAGCTGCCCGAGCCCGGTGATCACCGCGGCGAGCGCGGCGCGGTCGACCGGCTCGGCCCCGCGGACGCCCCGCAGGATCTCGGCGGCCTGGATGCCGTCGATCATCGACAGCGCCTCTTCGGTGCTCGTCGGCGCGAGCCGGAAGGTGACGTCCTTGAGCACCTCCACCAGCACGCCGCCGAGGCCGAACGCGACGATCTTGCCGAACGTCGGGTCGGTGACCGAGCCGATGATCACCTCCTGGCCCTCGGTGAGCATCTGCTGCACCTGGACGCCGAGGATCCGCGCGTCCGCGTTGTACGCCTTCGCGTTCTCGACGATCTTCTCGAAACCCGCCTTGACCGCTTCCGCGTCCTTCAGCCCGACGAGGACACCGCCGGCTTCGGTCTTGTGCAGGATGTCCGGCGAGACGATCTTGAGCACCACCGGCAGCCCGATGTCCCGCGCGTGGGCCACGGCCTCGTCCGCCGTGGTGGCCAGCCGCTCGGCCGGGGTCGGGATGCCGTAGGCCTCGCAGACCGCACGCCCCTCGGGTGCGGTCAGCGAAGACCGCCCTTCGGCCGCCGCCTGGTCGAGGATCTTTTCGACCGCCGCGCGATCCGCCACTCAGATCACCCCCGCCGCGCGGAACTTCTCGAGCTCCGCTTCTCCGTAGCCGAGTTCGGCCAGCACCTCGTCGTTGTGCTCGCCGAGCAGCGGCGACCGCTCGATCTCGACCGGCGAGTCGGACAGCTTGAGCGGGCAGCCGACGGTCTTGAAGGTGCCGCGCTCGGGGTGCGCGACCTCGACGACCGACTCGAGCTCGGCCAGCGTCTCGTCCTCGATCAGTTCCTTCGTGGACAGGATCGGGCCGCAGGGGATGTTGTGGGCGTTGAGCTTCTCCATCACTTCCCACTTGGTGTGCTTCTCGGTCCACTCCTCCACGAGCGCGAACATCTTGTCCAGTTTGGACAGCCGCACCTCGGGGGTGGCCCACGCCGGGTCCTCGGCCAGCTCCTCCTTGCCGATCAGGCGGGCGAGCGGGGCCCAGCCGGGTGGCTGGACGATCACGTAGATGTAGTCGTTCGGGCCGCCGGGTGCGCACTTGACCGCCCAGCCGGGCTGGCCGCCGCCGGAGGCGTTGCCCGACCGCGGGACCTCGTCGCCGAACTGGTCGTTCGGGTACTCGCCGAGCGGCCCGTGCGCCAGCCGCTGCTGATCGCGCAGCTTGACCCGGCACAGGTTGAGCACGGCGTCCTGCATGGCGACCTGGACGCGCTGGCCGCGGCCGGTGGAGGTCCGCTGGTAGAGCGCGGCGAGGATGGCGGCCACCAGGTGGATGCCGGTGCCGGAGTCGCCGATCTGCGCGCCGGTCGCGGTCGGCGGGCCGTCTTCGAACCCGGTGGTGCTCATCGCGCCGCCCATGGCCTGCGCGACCACCTCGTACGCCTTGAAGTCGGCGTAGCGGCCGGGGCCGAACCCCTTGATGGAGGCGTAGATCAGCCGCGGGTTGAGCGCGGCCAGCTTCTCCCACGGGTAGCCGAACCGGTCGACGACGCCCGGGCCGAAGTTCTCGACCAGGATGTCCACTCCGGACACGAGCTTCTCGAAGATCTCCTTGCCTTCGTCGCTCTTCATGTTGAGCGTGATGCTGCGCTTGTTGGAGTTCAGCATCGTGAAGTAGAGGCTGTCCACGCCGGGCAGGTCGCGCAGCTGCCCGCGCGTGATGTCGCCGCGGCCGGGGGTCTCCAGCTTGATCACGTCCGCGCCGAGCCAGGCCAGCAGCTGGGTGGACGACGGACCGGACTGCACGTGCGTCATGTCGAGGACACGGACGCCGTCGAGGGCCTTTCCCATGACTTGTCCTCCGCTCACTTGTACATGGTCTGGTTCATGGTTCCGGGGGCGTACACGTCGGGATCGACCCAGACGTTGATCAGCGACGGCTTGCCGGACTCGCGGGCCCGCAGCAGCGCCGGCCCGATGTCGGCCGGGTCGCGGACCTCTTCGCCGTGGCCGCCGAGCATCCGGGCGAACTCGTCGTAGCGGACGTCGCCGAGGGTGTTGCCGATGCGCTCGCGCGGCAGGCCGTACTTCGCGGCCTGGCCGTAGCGGATCTGGTTCATCGACGAGTTGTTGCCGACGATGCCGACGAACGGCAGGTCGAACCGCACCAGCGTCTCGAAGTCCCAGCCGGTGAGGCTGAAGGCGCCGTCGCCGAAGAGCGCGACAACCTCCTTGTCCGGCCGGGCGTGCTTGGCGGCCATGACGAAGGGGATGCCGACGCCGAGCGTCCCGAGCGGACCGGGGTCCATCCAGTGGCCGGGCGACTTGGGCTGCACGACCTGCCCGGAGAAGGTGACGATGTCGCCGCCGTCGCCGATGTAGATCGAGTCCTCGGTGAGGAACTCGTTGATCTCGTGCACCAGCCGGTACGGGTGGATCGGGCTCGCGTCGGAGTGCTGCAGCGGCAGCCGCTTCTGCTTCGCCTTCTCCTCCACCGCCTGGAGTTCTTCCAGCCAGACCTTGCGGCCGACGGCGCCGTTGTCGGAGCGGCCGGACGCGGCCTCGGCCACGGCGGCGAGGACCTGGCCGGCGTCGCCGACGATGCCGAGGTCGACGTCGCGGTTCTTGCCGACCGTGCGGTAGTCGAGGTCGATCTGGACGACGGTGGCGTCCTTCGACAGCCGCTTGCCGTAGCCCATCCGGAAGTCGAACGGAGTGCCGACGATGACGATGACGTCGGCGTTGTCGAAGGCGTAGCGGCGCGAGAGCTGGAAGTGGTGCGGGTCGCCCGGCGGCAGCGTGCCGCGGCCGGCGCCGTTCATGTACGCCGGGATGTTGAGCGTGCGCACCAGGTCGACGGCCGGTCCGGTGGCCCGCGTGGTCCAGACCTGGCTGCCGAGCAGGATGGCCGGCTTCTTCGCGTGCACCAGCAGGTCGGCGAGCTTCTCGATGTCCGCGGGATCGCCCGCGTTCCTCGTCGACGCCCGGTAGCGGCCGGCTTCCGGGATCCGGGCCTGCTCCAGCGGTACGCGCGCGTCGAGGACGTCACGCGGGATCTCCAGGAACGACGGCCCGGGCGCGCCGGCGTAGGCCTCGCGGAAGGCCATCGACACGAGGTCGGCGACCCGCGCGGTGTGCGGCACGGTGGCGGCGAACTTCGTGATCGGCGTCATCATGTCCACGTGCGGGAGGTCCTGCAGGGACCCCATCTTGTGCTGGGTCAGCGCGCCCTGGCCGCCGATCAGCAGCATCGGGCTTTCCGCGCGCAACGCGTTCGCGACCCCGGTGACGGCGTCGGTGGTGCCCGGGCCGGCGGTGACCACCGCGCACCCGGGCTTGCCGGTGATCCGCGCGTAGCCGTCGGCCGCGTGCGCCGCGACCTGCTCGTGCCGGACGTCGATGACCTCGATGCCCTCGTCGACGCAGCCGTCGTAGATGTCGATGATGTGCCCGCCGCACAGGGTGAAGATCGTGTCGACCCCTTCGGCCTTGAGCGCCTTCGCCACCAGGTGGCCGCCGGATATTTCGGCCGGCGCGGGCTCGGCGCCGTTCGTCGCTCGGGCACTCTCCCCCGCGGTCGTGCCGGTCGTTGTCAGCGCCATTGCTCAACTCCTCTGGTCCGCCGCCGGATCTCTCTTGTCCGGCGCTCCGTACTCCGGTCCGCTCGGGCCGCCGCCGACGTCCGTCGAGGTCAGCGGCCCCTGAGCGGCAGACTGTAGATTGCATACCGTATGGGGTAGGCATATAGTCACTCCTCAAGCAGCCCGTGTCCAGGGCCATCCGCAGGGTTTTTCTCCCGGCTTCGACCCGGCCCCGCGGACCACCACCACGCCCGGGCACGGCGGACCTCCTTGCCCTGCCCCGCCGCGGAAAGGACGCCCCGCATGGACCTCTTCGAACACGAAGCCCGCGATCTCTTCGAGAAGCACGGCGTACCCGTCCCCCGCGGCCGGGTCGCCGCCGACCCGGCCGCGGCCCGGGCCGCGGCCGTTGCCCTGGACGGCCCCGTGGTGGTCAAAGCCCAGGTGAAGACCGGCGGCCGCGGCAAGGCGGGCGGCGTCCGCGTGGTGCAGACCGCCGACGACGCCGAACAGGCCGCCGACGACATCCTCGGCATGGACATCAAGGGCCACACCGTGCACCGGGTGCTGGTGACCGAGGCGAGCGAGATCGCCGACGAGTACTACGTCTCCTTCCTGCTCGACCGCGCCGGGCGGACGTTCCTCGCCATGGCGTCGGTCGAAGGCGGCATGGAGATCGAGGAGGTCGCCGCGAACAACCCCTCGGCCCTCCGGCGCGTTCCGGTCGACCCGCTGACCGGCGTCGACGCGGCCGCGGTCGCCGCGGGGTTCCCCGCCGACGTCCGCGCCGAAGTCGCCGGCGTCGTCGAGAAGCTGTGGGACGTGTTCGTCGCCGAGGACTGCACGCTGGTCGAGGTGAACCCGCTGGCCGGCACGGCCACCGGGATCGTCGCGCTCGACGGCAAGATCACCTTGGACGACAACGCTTCCTTCCGTCGCTCATCGTCCTTCGAGGACCCGCACGACGGCGATCCGCTGGAGCGGGAGGCGCACGCCAAGGGCCTCAACTACGTCAAGCTCGACGGCGACATCGGCGTGATCGGCAACGGCGCCGGCCTCGTCATGTCCACTTTGGACGTCGTGGCGGCCGCCGCGGCCGAGGCGGGCGCGCGCGGGCCGGCGAACTTCCTCGACATCGGCGGCGGCGCCTCGGCCGAGGTGATGGTCGCCGGGCTGACCGTGATCCTCGGCGACCCGCAGGTGCGCAGCGTCTTCGTCAACGTCTTCGGCGGCATCACCGCGTGCGACGCCGTCGCGACCGGGATCGTGCGGTCGCTGGAGATCCTGGGTTCGCGCGCGACCAAGCCCCTGGTCGTCCGCCTCGACGGCAACAACGTCAGCGAAGGCAGGCGGATCCTCGCCGAAGCCGCCCACCCCCTGGTCACCGTGGTGGCCACCATGGACGACGCCGCCCGCGAGGCGGCGAAGCTCGCGATCGCGGAGGTCTGAGACGTGGCCATCTTCCTGGACGAGACCAGCCGGATCGTCGTCTCCGGCATCACCGGCTCCGAAGGCGCCAAGCACACCCGGCGGATGCTCGCCGCCGGGACGAACGTCGTCGGCGGCGTCAACCCGCGCAAGGCGGGACAGACCGTGGAGATCGGCGGCTCGGCACTGCCGGTGTTCGGGAGCGTCGCGGAGTCGGTGGCCTCGGTCGCCGCCGACGTCTGCGTGCTGTTCGTGCCGCCGCCGTTCGTCGAAGACGCCGTGGCCGAGGCCGTCGACGCCGGGATCGGCCTCGCGGTGGTGATCACCGAAGGCGTTCCGGTGCACGACTCCGCGCGGCTGTGGGCGCACGCCGTCGCGGCGGGCGGGCGGACGCGGATCATCGGCCCGAACTGCCCGGGCATCATCTCCCCCGGCAGGTCCAACGCCGGGATCATCCCCGCCGACATCACCGGCCCGGGGCGGATCGGGCTGGTGTCGAAGTCCGGCACGCTGACCTACCAGCTCATGCACGAGCTGCGGGACATCGGGTTCTCCACCTGCGTCGGGATCGGCGGCGACCCGATCATCGGGACGACGCACATCGACGCGGTGGAGGCGTTCGAAAAGGACCCCGAGACCGACCTGATCGTCCTGATCGGCGAGATCGGGGGCGACGCCGAGGAGCGCGCGGCGGAATTCGTGCGGGCGAACGTTTCGAAGCCGGTCGTCGGGTACGTCGCCGGGTTCACCGCGCCCGAGGGCAAGACGATGGGCCACGCGGGCGCGATCGTCTCGGGGTCGTCGGGCACGGCGTCGGCGAAGAAGGAAGCGTTGGAGGCGGCGGGGATCCGCGTCGGGCGGACGCCGAGCGAAACCGCGGCGCTCGCCCGCGAGGTGCTGGGCTGATGTCCCTGTTCCCCCGGCCCCGGCTGCCGCTCGGCGACGTGCCGCAACGGCCGCGGCTGAAGGTGGCGGTGCTCGCGTGCATGGACGCGCGGATCAGCGTGTACCGGCTGCTCGGGCTGTGTGAGGGCGACGCGCACGTGATCCGCAACGCCGGCGGCGCGGTCACCGACGACGCCATCCGGTCGCTGACGGTGAGCCAGCACCTGCTCGGCACGCGCGAGATCGTGCTGATCCACCACCAGGACTGCGGGATGCGCACGTTCACCGACACGGAGTTCGCGCGGCGGCTGGAGTCGTCGACGGGGATGCGGCCGAGCTGGGCGGCGGAGACGTTCACCGACCCGGCCCAGGACATCCGCCAGTGCATCGCGCGGCTGCGGGCCAGCCCGTTCCTCCCGCACACCGGGGAGGTGCGCGGGTTCGTCCTGGACGAGCGGACGGGCGCGCTCGACGAGGTGACGTGATGGAGCTGCGCCAGCTGGCGGTGGTGGTGGCGGTCGCCGAGGAGGGCGGCTTCACGGCGGCCGCCCAGCGCCTGCGGACGGTCCAGTCGACGGTGTCGACCGTCGTGCGGGCGCTGGAACGCGACCTCGGCACGCCGTTGTTCCACCGCACGACGCACCGGGTGGTGCTGACACCGGCGGGCGAAGCGTTCGTTCCCGCCGCGCGGGCAGCCCTCGAGGCGGCGGAACGAGCCCGGGCGGCGGTGTCCCCCATGGGCGGCCGGGTCCGGCTGGGGGTCCGGCCGGGACTGCTCGCGGATTTGCACCGGGTGCTGGCCACGCTGCGGCACGTTCACCCGGGGTTGGTGGTGGAGGTCCGGCAGATCCCCGGCGGCGAGGTGCGGCGGGCGGTGGCGGAGTCCACAGTGGACGTAGTGCTCACGGTGGCGCCCGGCTGCGCCGAGCGTGGCGGGGATGGCGGAACCGGGGCCGACTCGGCTGCAGTTCTCGCGGCACGCGGTGATGCGGCGCCCGAGCCGGTGGCCGCCGCCGAGCGCCCGGCGCCGGGTGGCTCCGCCGCCACGCCGGTCGCGGCACCCGGTGGTTCGCCGCCCCGGCCGGGAACCGCCGCCCACGGCGCGGCACCCGGCGACCTGGCCGCCGACGCAGCCACCTCCACCACCGCCGCCACGCCCGCCGGTCCCCCGCCCGGAAACGCCGCCCGCGACGCGGAGCTCGCCGCCTCCCCACCCCCGTTCGCCGCGCCCGCGACCGAGCCGGTCACCACTCCCCTGCCCGGCGAAGAACTCGTCCTCGCCACCGCGCCCGGCGGGTCGCGCTCCGCCCCCGCCGACCTGTCCGAACTGTCCCTGGTGGACTTCCCGCCGGGCTGGGCGATCCGCGAGGCCGTCGACCGGGCCTTTCCCTGCCGCCGGGTCGCGCTCGAGGTCGATGATCTCGCCGTCGCCGCGGGGCTCGTGCGGGCCGGGCTCGCCGCCTGTGTGCTGCCCGCCTCCGCGGCCGCGCGGTTCCCGGACCTCACCGTCCGGCGGTTCGCGCGGCCGCCGTCGTGGCAGCTCGCCGCCGTGCACCGGGGCGAGGTCCCGGCCGCGGTCGGCGCCGTGCTGGCTCAGCTCGGCTGAAGGCCCAGGCGATCGGGTCGCGTGTAGACGTTCATCGACGTGCCGCGCAGGAACCCCACCAGCGTCAGCCCCAGCTCGGCCGCCAGGTCCACCGCCAGCGAAGACGGCGCCGAAACCGCGGCCAGCACCGGGATCCCGGCCATCGCCGCCTTCTGCACCAGCTCGAACGACGCCCGGCCGCTGACCATCAGCACCGTCCCGGCGAGGGGCAGCCTGCCGTCGCGGGTCGCCCAGCCGACCACCTTGTCCACCGCGTTGTGCCGGCCGACGTCCTCGCGCAGGCACAGCAGCTTCCCGTCGGCGTCGAAGAGCCCCGCCGCGTGGAGGCCGCCCGTGCGGTCGAAGACCCGTTGCGCCGCCCGGAGTTCGTCCGGCAGCCCGGCCAGCGCCGCCGGATCGGTGACCAGCGGGTCGGCGGCGATCGGCCAGGTCACCGTCGTGCGGACGGCGTCCAGGCTCGCCTTCCCGCACAGGCCGCACGAGGACGTCGTGTAGAAGTTCCGTTCCACCGAGACGTCCGGCGGGGCGACCCCGGGGGCGAGCACGACGTCGAGGACGTTGTAGGTGTTGCCGCCGTCCGCGGTCGCCCCGGCGCAGTAGCGGATCGAGCGGACGTCCGCGGCCGCCCGCACCACGCCCTCGCCGACCAGGAACCCGGCGGCGAGGTCGAAGTCGTCGCCCGGCGTCCGCATCGTGATCGACAGCGCCTTCCCGGCGACGCGGATTTCGAGGGGTTCCTCGACGGTCAGCGTGTCCGGGCGCGCGGTGGGCACGCCGTCGCGGACGCGCAGCACCCGCCGCCGGCTGGTCATCCGGCCCATGTCACGCCACCGGCAGCAGCGACTTGGGCCGGCCCGGCTGGGTCAGCCGCCCGGACAGCACCGCGCCGGCCAGGCTCAGCACCCCGGCCGCGGTGAACGCGCCGGCGAACCCGTGCGACGTGACGACCAGGGCGGCGAGCCCGATCCCGACCACCGCACCGACGGCCTTGGCGCTGTAGAGGATCCCGAAGTTCTGCGCCGCCGACTCCTCGCCGAAGTACTCGCGGACCAGGCCGACCAGCAGCGTGTAGCAGCAGCCGTTGCCGAGCCCGGCGAGCGTGACACCCAGCAGCAGGCCGACGGCGTGCCGGTGCTCGCCGGAATAGAAGAGCACGAACTGCGCGGCCCCGCCCGCGACCAGCGCGAAGCGCAGGATGCGGTGGCGGCCGAGCCGGTCGGCGAGCCGTCCGATGAGGACCCGCCCGCTGCCGGTGGCCACGGCGAGCAGCGCCAGCGCGGCCGCGGCGAGCCCGGGACCGCTGCGCGCGGCGACGAACGTCGCGAGGTAGGCGAGGTCGAACAGCAGCACGGCGGCCGCGAGCACGACCACGAGGTACAGCGCGAGGGTGGTGCCGCAGCGGAACAGCTCCGCCGGCCGGTAGTGCCGGACCGCGGGACGCCGGTTGTGCGCCTTGTCCAGCGCCCAGGCGCGCGGCTCGGGCGTCGCGGGCCACCAGTGCCGCGGCGGGTAGCGCAGCAGCGCGCCGCTCCCGGCGATGACGACGAGCACGACGGCCGCGGTGACGTCCAGCAGCACCGGCCGCGCGGCCGGCAGGGCGGCGGCGAGCACGACGAACGGGACGCTGCCGTAGGCGAACGCCCCGCTCACGAGGCCGGCGCGGGCTCCGGTGCGATCCGGGAACCAGGCGAGGACGGCGCCGACGCAGGTGGCGTAGACCAGTCCGGTGCCGAGGCCGCCGAGCACGGAGTACCCGAGGAACACGACGAGCAGGCTGCTCGCGTGGCCGAGCGTGACCAGCCCCGCGGCGCACAGCACCGCGCCGAGGGCCATCGCCGCGGGGGCGGGCAGCACGCCGCGTTCCCGCAGCCAGGCCGCCGGGAACGCGGCCCCGGCCTGGCAGATCGCCCACACCGCGAACGTCAGGACGATCCCGCCGAACGTCCACCCGTGCACCCGGCTCAGCGCGGGGACGACCGCCCCGAACCCGTACTGCTGCACCCCGGCGGCGAGCATGCCCGCCGCGGCCAGCCAGGTGATCCACGTCCGCGGCCGGCCGAGCAGCTCGCGGTCGGACTCCCCGACGCGGTACCGCCGTCCGTACACGTCCTGGAGCTCGCGGACCTCGGACATGGTGACCGCCTCCTCACCCTGACTGAAGATTGTATGCAGTATGGAGTAGTCAGAGTGTGCGCCTGTCCGCGCCGGATGTCCACAGAAAGGTCCGATGTGCCGCCCGGTCGGGCGAGGCCGCGGCGATCGAGGGCCGCGAGCGAGAAAGGCGGCCCGGTGGCCATCGAGGGAGGAGGCAGCCACCGGGCCGGTGCTCCGGCGCGGTACCGGCCGCGCGGAGCACTGCCAGTCTGGCCATCGGAGTCACCTCCGACAAGCTTTTCCCGCCCGGCAAAGTGCGCTCGAGTCCACAACGAACGGCACGGGGCCGGGGCGGATGGTCCCGACGGCGAGGTCCACCAAGACATTCGAGCCGGACGAGACGGGAAAGAACCGGGCGGCGTGCACGCACCGCGACGACCCGGCTACCGGCCAACGCGATTTTGCGCGCCGCCCAGCGTCACGAAGAGGCGATCAACCGGCCGCTCGCCGACGAAGCCGCGCCCGGTGGCGCGGCTTCGTCAACGCGCCGGTGATCTCAAGACTTCTTGCGCGTGGCCCGCTTGCGGGCCGGCTTGGCTTCGGCCGGTTCGGCCGCGGCGGCCTGGTCGGCCTCGAAGCCGGCGATGATCTCGCTCGAGAGGCGGCCACGCTCGGCGACCTCGTAGCCGTGCGCCTGCGCCCATTCGCGGATCTGCCGGTTGCGCTCGCGGTCGGTGCCCGAACCGGCCGAGCCGGTCAGGGACTGGCCGGTCGCGAGGCGGACCTTGCGGCCGCCGATGCGCCGCGCGGAGGCGACGTAGCGGGCGAGCTCGTCCCGCAGCGCGGAGGCGTTCTCCTCGGACAGGTCGATCTCGTAAGTCACCCCGTCGAGACTGAAGGGGACGGTCTGCGAAGCCTCGCTCCCGTCGAGATCGTCCACCATCTCGACGTGCACCCGTTGCGCCATGGTTCGTCGTTCCTCATCTTCTCCAGAACACGGTCGGACAGACCCTAACGTGTCGAATCACGTCCGGCACGCGCGACACCCGTGAAGCGTCCACAATGGCCGCCCGGGCGACGAGGCCGCCCGCGTCCAGGGTGACCGCAACCGAGCCGAAATGCGCGCCGTCTTGTCCAATATTTGTTTTTGTGATATGCTCGAAATCAAATCGGTACCGTGGTGGGATGACGACTGCTGATTTTCCCGGTATTGCCCCCGGCGCCAGCCGCACGGCGTTCACCGCGGCCGCCGCGCGGGCAGCACATTTGCTCGTCGACGCCGAGCCGTTCCTCTTCTCCGACACCCTGGCCGCGCCCCTTCTCGGCGACCACGCCGAGGAACTCCTGGCCTACCACCGCCTCCACGGAACACACCCGGTCCTGGCCGGCGCCCGCGCCCAGGCGGTGTGCCGGAGCCGGTTCACCGAAGAGCGGCTCTTCCGCGCCAATTCCGGTATAGACCAGTATGTGGTTTTGGGTGCCGGCCTCGATTCGTTCGCCTATCGGACCCCGCCCGGCCGTTTCCGCGTGTTCGAGGTCGACCACCCGGCGACCCAGGCGGTCAAACGGGAACTGCTCGACGCCGCCGGCGTCGCCGAACCGGCTTCGGTCACCTTCGTCCCGATCGACTTCGAAGCCGATCCCCTCCGGGAACGGCTCGTCCAGAGTGGACTCGACCCGTTCCGGCCCGTGTTCGTGAGCTGGCTCGGTGTCACCATGTACCTGACGCGGGAGGCGATTCTCACCACATTGACGGATCTCGGCGGTTTCGCACCGGGATCGGAAATCGTGACCGATCACCTGCTTCCCCCGGAACTGCGCGACGCGGCCGGAAACGGCTACGCCGAAGCCGTCGGGCCGGTGGCCGCCGAACAGGGTGAGCCGTGGCGCACGTTCCTCTCCCCCGCGGCGCTGGCCGGGCTCCTGCGCGAAGCCGGATTCGACGTCGTCGAACAGGCCGGCCAGCGGGACAGCGTCGCGCCGGAGCTGTGGAAGCGCGCCGACGCGCTGCGGCCCGCCGCGCTTTCCGCGCTGGCCCACGCGCGGATTCCCGGCCGGCCCGGAATGGCCGGCGCCGGAAGCTGAACACTTTCCCGTCGTGGCGCGGCATTCCCGGTCAGTCGGGCAGCATCGGCATTTCGAGGTCGTCCGGGCGGCCGAGCAGGACCGCCCGGGTGACCGCGGCCTTCCCGAACCGGTCCCGCACCGCGTCCAGCGCGGTGTCGAGCTCGGTCGCCCGCTGCCGCTCGAACGGCAGGGTCGGCTGGAACGGTTCGTCGTCGGCCAGGTTGGACAGCGCGGCGCCCAGCAGCGTGATCCCCCGGTCGGCGATCAGCGGCAGCGCGGCGACGAGCAGTTCCCGTGCGGCGTCGAGCAGCACGCCGGTGCCGGCGGTGGGGTCGTTCAGCGTCTGCGAGCGCGTGGCCCGGGTGAAGTCGGCGAAGCGCAGGCGGATCGTCACCGTCCGGCAGACGCGGTGGGCCGCGCGCAGCCGCCGGGCGATCCGGTCGATCAGCGCCACCAGCACGACGTCGAGCTCGGCCGGGGTCCGCCTGCCGCGTCCGAGGGCCCGCTGGGCGCCGATCGAGCGGCGCCGCCGGCCGAGCTCGACCCGGCGCGGGTCCTCGTTGTGCGCGAGGTCGTGCAGGTGCGCCCCCGCGGCCCGGCCGAGCAGGCCGATCAGGTCCACCTGCTCGGACGCGGCCAGCTGGCCCACAGTCGTGATGCCCCGGGCCCGCAGCTTCTCCGTGGTGACCTTGCCGACGCCCCACAGGGCCGAGACGGGCAGCGGGTGCAGGAACGCCAGCTCGCCGTCGTGCGGCACGACGAGCAGGCCGTCCGGCTTGGCGACGCGGCTGGCGACCTTGGCGAGGAACTTCGTCCGCGCCACCCCGACGGTGATCGGCAGCCCGGCCCGCTCGGCGACGTCGGCACGCAGCCGTTCGGCGATGTGACTCGGCCGTCCGCCGATCCTCGCCAGCCCGCCGACGTCGAGGAAGGCTTCGTCGATCGAGATGCCCTCCACCCACGGCGTGGTGTCGTGGAAGACCTCGAACACCGCCCGGCTGGCGGCCACATACGCCGACATCCGCGGGCGCACGACGACCGCGTGCGGGCACAGCCTGCGGGCCTGCGCGCCGCCCATCGCGGTGCGGACGCCGTAGGCCTTGGCCTCGTAACTCGCGGCCAGCACGACCCCGCCGCCGACGATCACCGGCCGCCCCTTCAGCGCGGGGTCGTCACGCTGCTCGACCGACGCGTAGAAGGAGTCGAGGTCGGCGTGCAGGATGGGCCCCTCGTCCGTCATAGAACATATGTTCTACGATCGGGCGCCGGTGCGTCCAGCTTCGGGGCTCAGCGGCGGGTCTCGTACCTGGTCAGGAGCACGCCGCCGGGGAACGTCCGGGTCTCCACCAGGGCCAGGTTCACCCAGTTGTCCAGGGGCGCGAAGAACGGGGCGCCCCCACCGATCAGGACCGGATGGGTGACGATCGCGTACTCGTCGATCAGCCCGGCGCGCATGGCCGCCGCGGCGAGGGTGGCGCCGCCGACGTCCATGGGGCCGCCGTCCCCGGCCTTGAGCCGGGTGATCTCGGTGACGGCGTCGCCGGTGGCCAGGCGGGCGTTCCCGTCGACCGTGCCGATCGTCGAGGAGAACACCACCTTCGGCATGTCCCGCCAGCGCTGGGCGAACTCGATGTGCGCCGGGGTGGCGCCCGGCTGCTGGTCGGCGGTCGGCCAGTGGGAGTTCATCGTCTCCCACAGCCTGCGGCCGTACAGCGCCAGGCCCATCGCCCCCACCCGGTCGGACCACCACTGGAACAGCTCGTCGCTCGACACGCCCCAGCCGAGGTCGTCTCCGGGCGCGGCGACGTAGCCGTCCAGGCTCAGGTTCATGCCGTAGGTCAGTTTCCGCATGGCGTCAGCCTTCCAGCACGGCATGCGTCGGCGACACCGGCTCCCTGCCGCATGGCCGGCGCCGCTCGCCCGCCCGCCCGCCTGCCGCGGCGGGTGCGCCGCCGGCCGAACTGAGCGTTTTCCCGGTTGTCCACCCTCCGTCGCCGCGCCCACACTCGAAGCCATCGAACAGCCCGACCACTGGGGGCGACATGACCGAGAAGTGCCGATGCGGCGACCACCACGCGTGGGCCGCGCCGAACCCGCAGGACCGGCCCGCCGCGGCGCGGCAGCCGCTGCTGGCTTCGACGCTGGCGCACGAAGACCGGGTGGAGGACGCCGGCGGGATCGACCCGACCGACCGCGTCACGTGCCGCACGCACCGGCGTTGGCTGCACGAGTGCGTGTCCTCACCGGTCCACGCCAACCCGGCGATCGGGTACCGCTGGTGCCGCCGCTGCGACCACCAGGCCCTGGTGGCGGTGGACGAACTGGCCGGCGAGGTGGCCATCCACTGCGGCCTCTGCGGTCGCAGCCCGCGGAGCCGCGCCAACCGGGAGCTCGTGGAGTTGTGCCGTCGTAGCCTTGCGCTGGCCCGCTCGGGCCGGTTCCCGGAGATCTCCGCCGCGGCGTGACTGACCTGCGGCTCGGGCGGTTCCCGGAGGCCGCCGCGGTGTGACCGCCGTGAGGCGCGGGCGGTCCCCGAGGCCGCCACCGCAGCGTGGCTCGGCCCGGTTTCCGGATCTGCCGCCGGGGCGTGGCTGCCATGCGGCTCGGGCACGTCCCCGAGGCTGCCGCGTGACCGCCATGCGGGTCGGGCGGTTGCGGGAGGCCGCCGGGGCGTGACTGCCATGATGCGGAGGTGCCCGAACTCGGAACCACCGCGCTGGTGATCCTGCTGCCCGCCGCCGAGCCGGTGCTGGACGCGGCCCGGCGGGTCGATCCCGCCCTGGTCCGTCCCGGCCTGCCCGCCCACGTGACGGCGCTGTACCCGTTTCTGCCGGACGGCTCCCTGACCGACGAGGTCTTCGCCGCGGTCCGCTCGCTCGCCGCAGCAGTCCCCCCGACTGACGTGCGGCTCGCCGAGTTCGTGACGGCACCCGGCTTCGCGGCGATCCCGACGCCATCGCTCCAGCCGATCGCCGACGCGGTCTGCGCACGCTGGCCGGAGGTCTTGCCGTACGGCGGCCGGTTCGGCCCCCGCCCGGACCCTCATCTGACAGTGGCGATGGGTGGCGACGACGAGGTGCTCGAGCGGGTCGCCTCGGAGGTTCGGCCGCTGCTGCCGGTGGACGACAAAGCGGAGGCGCTGCAGTTGGTGGCCCTGACCCAACGGGGCTGGGAGCCACGGCTGTCGGTGCCCTTCGGCGGGGCGAACAGCGCAGCGAATGCCTTTGTGGAGTGAGTACACCTTCGCAGTGAATGCGCTGCCGCAGTCAATGCGCCCACGGGGCAACTACACAACTGTAGTCACTACACCTTTGGACTTGATGCAGATTTGAAGTTGCTAAACGAGGGCAGCCAGCAGCGGTAGCTCAGCGTGTCGGGTGGGTCGTCTCCGTCGCCGCCGCGTCTTCGAGGTTGCGGTATGCGCGGGCGATCGCCCTCAGCCGGGCCACGTCCGCGGCGAACGGTTCCGTGGACGCGGCGGGCGGTTCGGTCTCCTCGCGCTCGTCCGGGAGGTCGCGCACGAGCCGCGCGGCCGCGGGCGGCGGGAGGTCCGGGGTCACGCCGGCGAGGATCAGGCCGTCGTTGGTTTCGCTCATCGCCGTCAGGAGGCGCTCGCGGCGGGACTCACCCCCCGGGTCGATGCGGACGATCTCCGGGAACCGCCGGGTCAGGTGGGTGCGCAGCGGCCGCAGGAGGCGGAGCGTCCGCGCGTCACGGCGCGCCGCCACCAGACCCGGTACCGCCGGGATCGTCAGCCCCAGGACGATCAGCAGTACCGACACCGCCGGAAAGCCGACGTCGAGGGTGCAGGGCAACGTCGAGAACGGGCCGCGGCACAACGTTTTCGCCGGGTGGTCGGCCTGCAGGGCGTGGATCGTCGCGACCACCTTGCCGGCGAGGTACGCGACCGCGAACGCCGACGCCAGCAGCAACAACACGAGCCCGGCCCGCAGCGCGCCGCCGCTCGCGCGGATCGTCACCGCGGCCACCACGCCGATGTCGAGGACGGCGAACCCGAGGTAGACGGTGTAGGTGAAGACATAGACGACCAGCGTCGGGTGGGTGCCGTACAGCGCGTCGAACACGCCGACGCCGCGCGGCAGGTCGGACGTGCTGAAGAACGTCACGACGAGCAGGGTCAGCGCGACCACCAGCGCGACCACCCGGGTGCGCCGGCCGCGGTCGCGGGTGCCGCTGATCTCCGCGACGGTCAGCCCGATGCCGTACGCGGCGACCATCGTCGCCAGGTTCGACAGCAGCCGGCCGAGGCTCGGGTAGATCTCGCTTTCGACCAGCTGCGCGCGGTTGGACAGGAAGCAGAACGCCGCACCCAGCGCGATGAGCGAGACAGCCAGGCCCGAGCCCGCGCCGGTGCGCCGCGCGCGGACGGCCCGCCAGATTCCGACGAACAGGGCGAAGAGCCCGACTCCGACGAACAGAATGTCGATCACGGAACCGCACTATCCCAGGAGTGCCGCCAGCCGCCTAGCCTGGTCGGCCGCCCGGCCGGACGCACCCGGCTGAACGGCGGGTGGTTCGCTGGTCGCGGCGCTCATCAGGAGCACGGCGATGAGCTCGGCCTCGTACTCGTCGGTGCCGCTCGTCACGCGGGTCAGCAGGTGCGACAACGCCCGCGGCGCGAGGTCCGGGGCGAGCTCGGCGGCCTCGGCCTCCGACATCAGGCAGGTGCCGGTGTGCGCGCACAGCATGTGGGCGAGCTCGTGGGCGATGATGTGGTCCTGGTGCAGCGCCGACGTGTGCTCGGTGTAGGCGATCAGGTCGTAGTCCGGGCGGGCCTGCCACGCGCCGGAGGGCTGCCCGGGCCGGTAGCGGACCGGGACGAGGTCGATCTCGCGCCCGCGCCAGGTTTCGAGGCCGTCGACCCAGGCGTTCATCGACCACGGCCGCGGCAGCGGGACCGCGGCGAGCACGGCCCGCACCCGCTCCCTGGCTCCGGCACGGAGGTCCGTCAGGCCGCGCTCGTCGATGGGTCCTCCCCACTCACCGGGCGCCAGCCGGGTGCACCGGGGCGCGATCACGGACGAGGTCATCGTAGCCGACCGCGGACGGTCACTCCGGCTTCCGGCGCCGGCCTTCGCGGCGCCGGGTGTCGTCGTAACTGCTGAGCTGGTCCAGCAGGGCTGTCACGGTTTCGCGGTCGCGCGGGGAGAGCCGCATGGCCCGCTGGGCGAGGTTCCGGGCCTCGTCGTCGCGCCACGCGACGACGTTCTCGACCTGCCTGTCGACCTGCCCGGCGACGTCGTCGTCGAAGAAGTACGTCACCGGCACGCCGAAGAACTGGGCGAGCGCCTGGATGTGTGAGCGCTTCGGGTCCTTGCGCGCGCCGACGGCGAGCTGCTGCACGTGGGTCGCCGACATGGTCACACCGGTCTGCTCGGCGACGCCGTGCGCGATCTCGCGGTACGAGTACGGCTTGCGGTCCGGCGGGTGCACGGTCGCGATCAAGTGCGCCAGCCGTTCGGCGAAACTGCGCTCCTCGCTCACCACACACCGCCTTCAGCCCATGAAACGTGACACTCGTCAGCGTAGCTGTCCCGAAAACTTGACACAGCCTGTCCCGGAAAGACTACGATACTCCCGATAGGTGTTTCGAAAACAGGACGCAGGACCCGGGGTGGCGCAGCGGCCGCGGGGTGACTCACGTGGCCGCTGGGGGTGGCCACGCGCCTAGCCCCCCTCCGCCGCGCCGCCCCGTTTCAGCGCGCTCCACGGCCGCTGGGTGGCAAGAGAGAGCTCCTTTCCGCCGCGCCGGCCCGCTTCGGCGCGCTCTCATGGCCGCCGGGATGGCCAACCGCCTAGCCCTCCCTCCCCGCGCCGCTTCGGCGCTCGGGTGGCAGCCGCATAGCCCTTCCCCCTGCGCCGCCCCGCTTCAGCGCGCTCCCATGGCGGCGGCCAGGTTCGTCAGGTCGTTGCGCAGTCCCGGGACCGCGTCTTCGGTGACGCACCCGGTGGAGAACTCGACGTAGAGGTCGTGGTCTTCGGGGATGTCCACGTCGAAGTCGAGGTCGTCCGGGCCGTAGTGCTGGAGGTACTGTCCGGGGTCCATCCCGGCCGCCTGCCGGAGGCGGTCTTCGGCGGCGTCGGCCGCCGCCTCGGGCAGCGTGCGGCTCTCCAGCTTCAGGTGCAGGTCGGCCGCGTCCGGGGCGGGGCCGAGGATCAGGTCGTTGGTGCGGTCGCACGGCCATTCGGTGAAGTCGCGGGCGACGCCGGACAGCGGCGCGAAGCCGGACAGGTCGCCGGTCAGGTCCCGGATCGCCGCCGACGTCGGCTCCGCCGGGTACGGCCCGCGGTAGAGCGACTGGTCGAGCAGCTGCAGCCCGAACCAGCCGCCGAAGAACAGCCAGAGGCCGAGCCCGAACGCGAGGAAGCCGCCGCCGACACCCAGCCGGGGCGACCGGTCGTGCGCGAAGGCCGCGGGGTCGACGCCGTACCGCGGCTCGAGGTCCGGCCGCGCGTCGCGCACCGCCGTGACGAACCGGTCGGCGGTGCGGTCGTCGCGCCACCGGACGCGGGTGCGGCCGGCCCGGGTGCCGAGTTCGACGACCTCGCGATCGAAGTCGCCGGCCGGGCGCAGCGCGACGATCAAGCCGATCAGCAGGGACGTCGGCAGCCAGAAGGCCAGCCAGAACGGCTTGGCCGACACGGTGCCGCGCCGCAGGTCCGTGATCTCTTCGTAGGGGACTCGGTCCGTGCCGAACACGACGGCGCCGGGCTCGAACACGGCTTCGCGTGGCCAGCCCCGGCCGAGGACGTAGGCGACCACGGCGACCAGCACGTCGAGCACGGCGCCGATCCAGAAGAACGGCCGCGCCGGGGCGACGGTGATGCCGTAGCCGTGCCACACCCCGAAGCCGAGCGCGACCGCGACGAGGACCCAGGTCCACCGGCGGGCGTGGGACAACGGGAGGACGCGCGTGGCGACGGCAAGGTCCGACATTCGTCGGAGCGTAGGGTTCGCGGGATCGGGCCGGTGCGGCAAAAGTGCCGCCCTGGCGCGGGCTTCGGCCTGATTCGCCGGTCGACGGCGCGCCTCGGCGGCGCCGGGCTCGCCGCCTGAGCCGCGGGGCGGGTGGTGCGCCTCTGGCGGAGGTTCCGGCCCTCGCCCTACTTCGCCAGCAGCCGGCGCACCACCCCCGGCGTAGCGCCCGTGTGCTCCCGCACCGTGCGCGTCAGGTGGGCCTGGTCGGCGAAACCCAGCTCCGCCGCCAGTACCGCCAGGTTCCGCTCCCCCGCGTCCAGCCTCTCGAGCGCCCTGCTCACCCGGAGCCGGTTGCGGTAGCGGGTCAGGGAGACGCCCGTCTCCCGGGGGAACGCCCGGCTCAGCCGGTACGGCGAGACGCCCAGGGACTCCGCCAGCGGGAACAGCCCGGCCGCCGACGGGTTGTCGGCCGCCAGGGCCTCGCGGGCCCGGGCGACCAGACCTCGGTCGTCCGCGCGGCTCTCCCCCGCCGGGGTCGGGGCCGTGGCCGCCTGGGTGATTGCGTGGCCGACCAGACGCAGCAGCTGTTCCGCCAGCGCGTAGTCGGGGTCGGCGGCGGACGCGACGGCTCGGCGGTGGGCCAGCTCCAGCGAGCCGTCGACGTACACAGTGGACCGCGTGCGCCGCTCACCCGCGAGGCGCCGCCACAGCTGCTCGCCGAAGCCCACCGAGGTGCAGACGTCGCCGCCCGCCGGGTGGGCGAAGCTCTCCTCGTCACCGGGCGCGACGAGGTAGGCCGCCGTCGGGTCGGCGTCCGCGACCACCCCGCGCGCGCGGCGGCGGAACCGGCCGCTGCGCACGAGCACCACCCGGTGACCGGCCGACACCTCGGGTGGCGACCAGCCGGGGTGGTCGTCGGCGCACCGGACCACGCTCACCGTGTAACCGGGGCGGGCCACCACTTCGACTGCTTCGAGCACGGAACAGACCCTACGCCGGGGGTACGACAATTCCCGCCGCGCAAGGATCTTCAAGACCGCGACCCGGCCCGCGGGCAGGCTGCCGGACGTGAAGCACGCGCACCTCGACTTCCGCATCGGCGACCTCGACGGCGCCGTCAAGGAGTTCGAGGCGCTCGGCGCCACCCGGCCGGAATTCCAGCCCGGTGGCGCCGACTGGGTGGTGCTCGCCGATCCCGAAGGCCACCTCTTCTGCCTGGCCGAAGGCTGAAACCGGGGTTCAGGTGCGGTACACGCCGAACTCGTACAGCGAATAGCCGTAGCCCGAGCCGCGCTGGGTCCCGTCCACGCGCACGTACCTCGCCGTCGCCGAGACGGCGAGGTCGTCGGCGCCGCCGTCACCGGACGTCGTCGCGTACACCGGGCGCCAGTTCGCCGCGTCGTCGCTGACCTGGATCTCGTACGCCTTCCCGAACGCCGACTCCCAGACCAGCTGGACGTGGTCGAACGACTGCCTGCTGCCCAGGTCGACCTGCAGCCACTGCGGATCGGCCCACGCGCTCGCCCACCGCGTCGCGCCGTTGCCGTCGGTCGCGGCCTGCGGCGGGTAGGGCGCGCCGGGGCCGTCGGCCTGGTAGGTCGAGGCCGTGGTCGCCGCGCCGCGGGCCAGGTTCGTGCCGGGCACCGGCGGGGCGACCACGCGCAGCGAGCGCGTCTCGATGCCGACGTTGCCGTGGCCGTCCCGGGCGTAGAGGTAGAGCTTCCACACGCCCAGCTGCTGCGGCGCGGTGACGGTGAAGGGGCCGTTCCCGGTGAACTGCGCCGGGACCAGGCCCGCGGCGTTGTTGAGGTACTTGCTGTTGTAGCCCATGGTGTAGCCGACCGGGTCACCGTCCGGATCGGACACCGCCGCGGTCACGGTGAACGTGGAGCCGGCCGGGACGTCCGTGCTGCGGCTGAGGTTCATCGACGAGATCACCGGCGGGGTGTTGCCGCCCGTCTGTCCACTGTAGATTCGGCGGACGGCGTACCAGGAGAGCCGCTTCTCGTTGCCGGTGGTGATGTTGAACCAGACGCCGCCGAAGTCGCCCTCGGTGCCGTAGTGGAACAGCGTCGCGCCCAGTGCCACGCCGGGGTGGGCCAGCACGCAGTTCCAGGCGTTGACGTACCCGTCGCGCTTCTGCTGGTCGGTCGGCTCGGCGGGGACGCCGTTGACGTCGTTCGGCACTTCCCACTCGCCGGCCGGGCCGGTCTCGGTGATGATGTACGGCTTCGTGTACCCGCCCGCGAGCCAGTCCTGCTTCACCTGGCACACCTGGGCGTAGGAGTTGACGGAGTACAGGTCGAGGCTCGGCGCGTAGGCCTTGTAGTACGGCCACGCTCCGGTCCACGCGTCGGTCGAGGTCACCGGGTGGTTCGCGTCGATCGCGTGGATGGCCTGCGCCACCTGGTCGACGAACCGCGTGTAGGCGATCCGGTTCTGCTCCAGCTGCGCGCCGGAGTAGCAGTTCTGCATGCCGAGGATCGACTCGTTGCCGACGTTCCACATCAACACGCCCGGGTGCGCCCTGTAGGCGGTCACCCACTTCTGGATCTCGCCGAGCATCGTGTTCTTGTAGTTCGTGTCGGTGGTGTAGTCGACGCAGCCGCCGCTGCCCGGCCCGCCGCCGGGCTGCAGCCAGAAGCCGCTGACGACCTTGATCCCGTTGGCCGCGGCGGCGTCCAGCAAGGGCTGCGTGGTGCCGTCGGTGCCCCAGGTCCGGACCGTGTTGACGCCGATCGAGTGCAGCTCGGGCATCCGCGTGGCCGCCTCGCCGACCGGCGGGCCCCAGGTGAGGCCCTTGACGGTCCACGGCGCGCCGTCGACGGTCAGCCGCCAGTTCCCCTGGGTGCCGGTCACCCGCGTGACGCCGGGGCCGTCCGGCGCCGCCGGGGTGCCGCTGACCTGGAACTCCCAGAGCGAGTAGCCGTAGCCGCCGGCGCGGTGGGTGCCGGAGAGCCGCACGTACCGGCCGTGACCGGAGACGGCGAGGGTCTGCACGCCGCCGGTCGCCGTCGTCGTGCTGTACACGGTCCGCCAGGACGCTGTGTCGTCGGAAACCTGGATCTCGTACGCGGTCGCGTAGGCGGCCTCCCAGTTCAAGGTCACCTGGCTGACGTCGGCGGGCGCGCCGAGGTCGACCTGCAGCCACTGCGGGTCGCTCCAGGCGCTCGCCCAGCGGGTGCCGGGGTCGCCGTCGACCGCCGCGGCCGCCGGGGTCGCGGCGCCTTCGGTGCTCGACGCGGTCGCCGGTCTCCCCTGGGAGAGCAGGGTCGCGGCGTGCGCCGGGGACGGTCCGGCGAGCAGCCCGAGCACGAGCAGGGCCACCAGCGCCGGGACGGCGCGAAGGAGCGGCGGTCGGTCCACGTTGACTCCCGTACGGCAAGGGGGGCGGAGGAGGGAGAGCGCTCTCCGGCGCGACCGATGGTTCGGCACCCCGACCCGCGTTGTCAAGGTTCTCGTCTCGAAACGGACAATGGCTGCCCGTCGCGGGATCCGGGTTCTCCTTGACAGGGCGGCGGCTCGGTGCGCATGCTCTTGGAGAGCGCTCTCCCATCCTTGGCACCTCACCGTGGAGGACCCTTGGCAACGAAAGCCGCGCTCCTCGCCTGCACCGCCGCCACCGTGCTGGCAGGCGCCTTCCTGACCGCGGCCACCTGGTCGCCCGCCGGGGCCGACAACCTGGTGACCCACCACGAGTTCCAGGTCAACTGCTCCCCCAGCCACCACCAGCCGGACGACCCGATCGTCTTCCCGGGCCTGCCCGGCGCGTCGCACGACCACACGTTCCTCGGCAACAAGACGACCAACGCCGCGACCACCACGCAGTCGCTGCAGGCCGCGGGCGTCGGCAACACCACCTGCCTGGCGCCGGACGACCTGTCCGCGTACTGGTTCCCCACCGTCTACAACGGGAACCAGGTGGTGCTGCCGAACTTCGCGCAGGTCGTCTACTACAAGTCCGGCATCCTCGACTACACGAAGGTCGTCCCGTTCCCGCCCGGCCTGCGGTACGTCGCCGGGAGCGTCACGGCGACGCAGGACGAGTTCCAGCACGCGCCCGGCGCGATCGAGGGCTGGGAGTGCGGGGACAGCTTCCACAACTGGGACATCCCGGTGCAGTGCGTGCCCGGCAGCCAGCTCAACATCCGCTACCAGGCGCCGAGCTGCTGGGACGGCGTCCACCTCGACTCGGCCGACCACAAGAGCCACCTGGCGTACCCGGTGCGGGCGACGCTGACGTGCCCGGCCGACCACCCGGTGGCGGTGCCGATGCTGGAGTTCAAGATGGCGTTCCCGGTCAGCGGGGACATGTCGGGCGTGCACCTGGCCAGCGGGCGCGGGTATTCGTGGCACTACGACTTCTACAACGCGTGGGACCCGGAAACCCTGGCGGCGCTGGTGACGCACTGCATCAACGGCGGCCTGCAGTGCGACCCGCGCGGGTTCGACCTGTACAAGCCGGACCGCGGCGGCGTGCTCGGCCCGAACTACCGGCTGCCCGGCCGTCCGTGAGACGGCCGGCCCTGTGGGCGGCGGTGGTGGCGCTGACCTTGGGCGGGTGCGCCACCACCACCACCACCACCGCCCCCGTTTCGCCGTTCGACCCGACGGACGTGGCGTGGCTGCAGCTGGTCGTGCCGATGACCGAGAACGCGCTGGCGGCGGCCCGCCTGGCGCCGGACCACGCGTCCGGCCCGGCGGTCCGCTCGGCGGCCGGCGCGTTCGCGGGAACGCAGGAGAGGCTGCTGCCGCGTCTGCTTGCGGCCCGCGACCGGGCGGGGCTCCCGGCCGTCGACGTCCACAGTGGACATCGGATGCCGGGCATGGTCACGGCGGCCGACCTCGTGGCGCTGCGGACGGACCGGGGTGCCGAGTTCGACCGGCGGCTGGTGGCCCTGTTGCGGGCGCACGCGGCCCAGCTCGTCGTGCTGGCGCGGGGTGAGCAGACGTCCGGCGCGGACGCGGAGACGCGCGAGCTGGCCGGGGAGCTCGGCGCCGAGGGGACGCGGCAGGAACAGCTGCTGGCGAAGACGGCCTGAACCCGGGCATGCCCCGTCGAAGGATTCCCTCGACGGGGCATGCCCGGCACGCCTCAGTACGTGACTGTCACCGGAGCGCGGCCCGGGTGCCCCGGCGCCGTCACCGTCAACGTGTGCGTTGCGGCGTCCCACTTCCAGGCGGACGACGGCGCCCAGCCGTTGCCGACCTTCACCCGGGACGGCGGCGCCGCCACACCGACGAACTTCACCGTCCATTCGCGCTGGGCGACCTGGCCGGCGAACCCGCCCCGCGTCGGCGACACGGTCACCGTGTGCGCTCCGCCCTGCTCGGTGTAGGAAATCTTCGTCGTCGCGCTGCGCGCCGACGAAGTGCCGTCGTCCTCGTAGAGCGAGAACGTCCCCGACGCACCCGGCGCGACCGTCACCGTCACCCGGTTCAGCGGGTTCTGGACGTCGTTGGTGACGTCGGCCGTCCGGGTGGCCACGATGCCGCCCGCCCGGACGAACACCGGCATCGTGCCGAGGTCCGTGGTGACCTGCTGCGTCGTGCCGCCCGCGTACGTCTTGCCGGTGAAGTAGTCCGTCCACTGGCCCGGCGGGAACCAGACCGACGTGGTCGCCGACGTCCCGGGGGACGTCACCGGCGCCACCAGCATGTCCGGCCCGTAGAAGTACTCGCTGCCGGCGGTGGCGTAGGCAGCGGGCTCCTCCGGGTACTCGAGGTACGTCGGCCGCACCACCGGGACGCCGGTCGTCGCGGCCTCCTGAGCGAGCGTGTAGGTGTAGGGCACCAGGTTCTCGCGCAGGTTCAGGAACTTCGTCGCGGAGTCCTTCGCCGCGCCCGTGTACTGCCACGGCAGCCGGTCGCTGTGGTTGCTGTGCAGCCGGTCGATCGGCTGGAACGTGCCGAGCTGCACCCACCGCGCGTACAGGTCGTCGGGCAGCTTGAACGTCTGGTGCTGCTGGCCGCCCGAAGTGTAGGTCTCACTGCCGCGCAGCCCGGTCGTGTCGTTGTGCCCGCCGATGTCGTGGCTGATCGCCGACATCCCGGTCGCGGCCGACTCCGCCGGCGCCGCGCCGACCTCCATCCGCAGCGTGCCCCACGTCGAGGACGTGTCGCCGGTGAAGTGCAGCGTGCTCCGCTTGTCCGCCCACGGCCCGGTCGGCAGCCCGACCGGCCCGCCGTAGCCACCCGCCTGCAGGGAGCCGTACGCCCGCGAGATGACGAACCCGCGGCCGATCGCCGGCGCCGCCAGATCGGCGTACTGCTGGTTGATCCACGCGTCCGGCGTGACGCCGGGCAGGCTCGAGCGCGAGCTGTCGCAGCACCAGTCGAGCCACCAGAAGTCGTTGCCCTGGTCCATCATCCCGGCGTGCAGGTCGAGGTAGGCCTTGAGCTGGTCCGGGTCGCCCCAGTCGAAGACGTAGCAGTCGGTGCCGCAGCCGGACTTGGCAAGCTTGCCCTTCGCGGTCGCCTGGGCCCGGGCGAACTGCGGGTCCGAACCCATGATGCTCGGGTGGATGTTCAGGTTGTTGTGCAGGCCCTGTGCCTTCGACCAGGCGAAGAACTCGGCGGGGTCGGGGAACTTGGTCTTGTCGAACTGCCAGCCGTTCCACGTGTCCGGCGCCTTGAAGTCGGTGTCGGTCACCAGGACGTCCAGCGGGACGCCTTCGCTGCGGAAGCGCGGCAGGATGGTGTCGCGGTAGTCGGCCGCGGTGCGGTCGATGTACTCCGAGTACCAGACGCCGTAGGCCCAGCGGGGCAGCAGCTCGGGCGGCCCGGTCAGGGTCGCGAGGTCGCGGAGGCCGGCCTTGTAGTCGTGGCCGAAGGTGAAGACGTAGCCGTCCTGGTACGGGCTCCCGCCGTGCGACGGCCGCTGCGTGACCGCGCGCGTGCGGGTGTCGTAGAGCGCGGACGTCGTGTCGTCGAGCAGGTACCAGCCGTCGGAGTGCAGGAGCCCTTCGGTGGTCGACGGCAGGCCGTTGTCGCCGTTGACACCGTCGAGGCCGCGCCGGTAACCGCCGAGCGCGAGGTGCGGCGCCGGCGCGGAGGCCCCGGCCGCGGTGACGGCGACGGTGTCGATGTTGACGTGGCAGCTGGTGTCTTCGGGACAGCCGAGGACGACGTCGTTCGTGCCGGCCTTCAGATCGACCGGGACCGACGCGCTCTTCCAGGCGTCCCAGTTGTCGGTGACCGGGAGGGACAGCGTGCGGGTCACGCCGTTCGCGGTGACGGGCGCGGTCCTGGTCTCGTGGCGGCCGTCGCCGCCGGTGCCGTTGGCGTAGCGGACGTGCAGCAGGTAGGTGCCGGCGGCGGGGACGTCCGCGACGCGGTGGGTCAGCGTCGAGCCGCGGTTGAGCTCGGCGACGAAGCCGCGCCCGGCGTACCCCGGGTGGTCGGTCGCCACGACGGCCGAGCCGGTCCGGAGCCCGGCTTCGGCTTCGCAGCTCACGCCGGCCGGGCAGCCGGTGAAGGCGCGGGCCGAGGCGGGCGGGTAGGGCGCGCCGGCGGTCTGGACCGCGAGGCCGTCGAGGTTGACGTTGCCGGAGTCGGCCGCGGTCCGCTGGAGGCGGACGCTGTGGTGGCCCGCGCCGAGGGTGACCGGGATCGAGGCGAGCGCCCAGGTGTCCCAGTCGGCCGTCACCGGCAGGCTCAGGGTCTGCGGCGCGCCGCCGTCGACCGACAGGCTCAGGGTGCGGGTGACGTGCTTGCCGTCCCCGGCCAGGCCGTTCGCGTAGCGGGCGGTCAGCGTGTAGGTCCCGGCCGTGGCGGCGAGGACGTCGGCGGTGGCCGAGGCGCCGGTGCTTTCGAACCCGGCGAGGAACCCTTCGCCGGTGTAGCCGCGGTGGTCGGTGGCGACGCCGAGGCCGTCGGCGGCGAGGTCTTCGGCCTCGCACAGCGCGCCGACCGCGCAGGTCAGGTGGTGCCAGGGCGCCGCGAGCACCGGCGTGGCGCCGGCCGTCGTGCGCACCTCGAGGTTTCCGCCGTCGAACGGCCCGGAGTCCAGCCGGTAGGTGAGCGTCGTCGCGCTCGTGCGGATCGTCAGCACGCCACCCGACACCGTCGAGGTGTACGGCGTGGGCGTGAACGACCCGCGGCCGATGGCGTTGAAGGTGGCGGAATCGGCGAAGCGGCCATCGCCGGCGTACTCCGTGCGGATCACCGTCGGGGACAGCACCTGGAAGCGGGCGTTCCCGGCGGTGACGGTCTGGCGCACGGGCCCGGCGACGGCCGGCGTCGCGACGGTCACCGCCGCGACGGCACTCCCGGCGACGACGAGCGCGCAGGCCCGCCGGATGGATCTCGCTGTTCTGCTCCGCACGGCGGAACTCCGTTCCGGTGAAGGGGACTCGGCGGCGTTACAACGTTGGAAATCTGAGCACAGCAAATCGGCCGATGTCCAGACCGGTCACCGGACCTGTCCCGGACAGATCAGCGGCCGGTGACGCCGTCGATCTGTTCGCGCAGGATGTCGGCGTGCCCCGCGTGCCGGGCTGTCTCGCTCGTCATGTGGGCCAGCACCCACCGCAGGGTGTGGAACTTGCCGTCGATCGCGACCGCCAGCGGGGCGTCGGGGTCGCCGGCGGCCCGGATCGCCGCGTCGCTCGCCTCGATCGCCTCGCGGTAGCCGGCCAGGACCTCGGCCGCGGTGCGCCCGGCCGGGACCTCCATCCCGGCGTCCCCGGGGTCCGGGCCGCCCGCGACGTGGTGGCCGAACCAGACCCGCTCGGCGAAGGTCAGGTGGTGGACGAGCCCGAGCAACGTGGTGCCCGAGCCGACCAGGACCCGGCGCAGCTGCTCCTCCGTGAGCCCGTCGGTCTTCTTCAGGACGCACTCGCGGGCGAAGGAGAGGAACGCCGTGGCCGTGTCGAGTTCGCCGCCGTCGTTGCGCGGCACGGGTTTCCGCTGGGTCTCGAGCATGCCTCCGAACCTAGCCGCTCAGGCCGAGTCGCGGACCACCAGCTCCGGGTCGAAGATCACCGACTCCGCGCGCCGCGCCGGGTCGGCCATCCGCTCGAGGACCATCCGGGCCATCGCCGCACCCATCTCCTCGACCGGCTGGCGGACGGTCGTGAGCCGGGGGCGGCAGCTCAGCGCGACCCGGCTGTCGTCGAACCCGACCACCGCCACGTCGTCCGGCACGCGCCGGCCCGCTTCGCGCAGGACCGTCAGCGCGCCGTACGCCATCAGGTCGTTGGCCACGAAGAGCCCGTCCAGCGCGGGTTCCTCGGCCAGGAGCCGTTCCATCGCCCGTTCGCCGCCGTGCTCGGTGAAGTCGCCCTCGGCGACGGCCACGTACGCGTGCCCGTGGCGGGCCATCGCGTCCCGGAAGCCGGCCAGCCGGTCCTGGCCCGCGGGGGTGCCCGCCGGGCCCGCGATCGTCGCGACGCGGCGGCAGCCGCGCTCGACGAGCCGGCCCGCCGCGAGCCGGGCGCCGTCCTGGTGGGCGACGTCGACGTAGCAGACCGGCGCCGGGCGGGCCGGGCGGGCGAACAGAGCTGTCGGGACACCCGCGTCGGTCAGCACGCGCGGCAGCGGGTCCTCCGCCGGGTGCAGGGAGATCAGCAGCACGCCGCTCACCTGCTCCTGCCGCAGCTTCGGCACCAGCCTCGCGCGCTCTTCGTCGCTGTCGACGAGCATCAGCAGCGGGTGGAGGCCCTGCGGGCGCAGGTGCGAGACCACGCCTTCGACCACCCGGCCGAAGAACGGGTCGCCGAAGACGCCGCCGGTGAACGCTTCGACGTGCCGCTCCGGCTCGGACACCACCAGCGCGATCCCGCCGGTGCGCCGGGTGACCAGCGAGCGGGCGGCCCGGTTCGGCACGTACCCGGTGTCGGCGATGGCGCGTTCGACCGTCTCCCGCAGCTTCGGGTCGACGTTGCGCACGCTGTTGACCACGCGGGACACCGTGGCCCGCGAGACGCCGGCGACCCGCGCGACGTCCTCCAGGGTCGGCGGCTGCGTCGTCACCCCTTCTTTGTAGCACGCTGTGAGAGCGCTCTCCCACCGCCGCGCCGATGACAAATGTCATGGGCGGCCGCTGAGGGACGGCACTGCCCCCGCGGCCCGCCCCGGACGAGCATTTCCGGCATGACCACCACCTCCCGGACGTCCACCGCCGGTTTCCGGCCCGTCCTGCTGCTGACCGGCGCGTACGCCGGGCTTTCCGTCCTCACCCTCGTCGTGATCATCGTGTTCCGGGACCACCCCGCGATGGTGACCGACGCGGTCTGGGTGCGTGCCACCCTCGTCGTCGCCAGTTCGCTGCTGACGTTCGCCTTCGCGCGCAGCGCCGCGCGGGGCTCGCGCAAGGGGCTGCTGAGGCTGCGGATCGTCTCGGCGGTGATGCTCGTGGCGATCGCCGTCATCGTCGCCCTGCCAGGGTTGTTCCCGTTGTGGCTGCGGATCGAGCAGGCGGGGTGCGGGCTGTTGCTGCTCGGCGTCACCCTGCTCGTCAACGGCCGGCGCCCGCGGGCGCGGTAGCGTGCCGGAGGTGGATGCGACGACGGACGTGCGGCGCTGGGTGCGCGGCTGGCGGCTGATGCTGCTCGACGCGGGCATGCTCGTCTACCCGGCGGTGACCGTGCCCGCCGTCCTGGCCCACTCGGCCGGCCCCGCCGCCGTCGCCGGCTGCGCGGTCGTGGCCGCCTTCGCCGCCGGCTACCTGCTCGCGGTGCGGGCGGCCGCACGGCGGGCGGTGCGCCCGTTCTGGCTGCTGCTGGCCGGCTGCACCGCGCTCTTCGCCGCCGCGCTCCCCTTCGCCCACGCCGACGCGTTCTTCCTCGCCGCCGTCGTCGTTTCCCTGGCCGCGCCGCGGCTCCCGCGGTACGCCGGGGTGCTGGTCGCCATGTCCGCGCTCGCCGCCGTCGTTTTGCCGTGGGCGGTGCGGCCGTGGCACAGCGGGCCGGGCTGGACGCAGGCCGTCGCCCTGGTGTTCACCGTGCTCATGGTCTCCGCCTTCGCCGAGGCGTTCCGGGCCAACGCGGCGCTCGTCGAAGCCCGCGCCGAGGTCGCGCGGCTGGCGTCCGAGGCCGAACGCACCCGGATCGCCCGCGACCTGCACGACCTGCTCGGCCATTCGCTCACCGCGATCACGGTCAAGAGCACGCTGGCCCGGCGGCTCGTGACCGCCGACGGTGCCCGCGCGGGCGAGGAGATGACCGCCGTCGAGACGCTGGCCCGCCAGGCGCTGACCGACGTGCGCGCGGCGGTGTCGGGCTACCGCGAGGTGACCCTCTCCGGCGAGCTGGCCCGCGGCCGCGAACTGCTGCGCGCGTGCGGGGTCGCCGCCGACCTGCCGACGGCCACGGACGTCGTGGGCCCGGACCGGCAGGAGCTGTTCGGCTGGGTGGTGCGCGAAGGCCTGACCAACGTGGCCCGCCACGCCCGCGCGACCCGGTGCGCGGTCATGCTTTCCGCGTCCGCTGTGGAGGTCGTCGACGACGGCGTGGGCGGCTCGCCCGGCGGCGGATCCGGGCTCGAGGGGCTCCGCGAGCGCGTCGAGGCGTCCGCCGGGCGTCTGGAAGCCGGTCCGCTGCACCCGCGCGGCTGGCGGCTGCGGGTGACGCTGTGACGATCCGCCTGCTGCTCGCCGACAACCAGGAGCTGATCCGCCAGGCGCTGTGCGCGCTGCTCGCGCTGGAGGACGACTTCGAGGTGGTGGCCTCGGTCGGCCGCGGCGACGAGGTGGTCGCCGCGGCCCGCGCACACCGGCCCGACGTCGCCCTGCTCGACATCGAGATGCCGGGCCTCGACGGGCTCGCGGCCGCGGCGGTGCTGGCCGCGCAGGTGCCGGACTGCCGCGTCGTCGTGCTCACGACGTTCGGCCGCGCCGGGTACCTCCGCCGCGCGATGGACGCCGGCGCGGCCGGGTTCGTCGTGAAGGACGCGCCGGCCGACCGGCTGGCCGACGCGATCCGCCGCGTGCGGGCCGGCGAGCGGGTGGTGGACCCGGCGCTGGCGGTCGCCACCCTGGCCGCGGGCGAATCGCCGCTGACGGCCCGCGAACGCGATGTGCTCATGACGGCGCGGACCGGCGCCACCATCGCGGACATCGCCGCCCGGCTCTACCTCTCCGAAGGCACGGTGCGGAACTACGTGTCGGCGGCGATCACCAAGACCGGGGCCCGCAACCGCGTCGAAGCCGTGCGGATCGCCGACGAGCGCGGCTGGCTCTGATCGGCCCGGTCCGGCGTCCCGGAATCGGATCTTCTGGCGGGCCGGTCCCGTGGCTGGCGTGGGCCGGGTGAAGACCGTTGACCTGTGGTTCGACCCCGTGTGCCCGTGGGCGTGGATCACTCCCGGTGGTTGCTGGAAGTGCGCGCGGTCCGGACGCGGTTCCACGTGTTCGGCCTCGCCGTGCACAACGAAGGCCGGGAGGTCGACGCGTGGTACCGCGGCCGGCTCGACGAACGCCGGGGTCCCGCCCGCGTCGCGCTGGCCGCCGAGCGGGCGCACGGGAACGAGGTCCTGCGCGGGCTCTACACCGCCCTCGGCACGCGGATCCACCGGGACCGGGCGACGGTTCTCGCCGCGTTGGCCGAAGCCGGCCTGCCCGCGTCGTTGGCGGACGCGGCGGAGTCCCCGGACCTCGACGCGGACCTGCTGCAGGGCAACCGCGCGGCGCTCGACCCGATCGGGGAGGACCTCGGCGTCCCGGCCATCCACGTGGACGGCACCGCCTTCTTCGGCCCGGTGGTCAGCCCGGTCCCGCGCGGCGAGGAGGCCGGGGGGCTGTGGGACGGCGTGCTGCTCGTGACCGGCACGCCGGGCTTCTTCGAGCTGAAGCGCGGCCGGAGCCGCCGGTGACGAGCTAGGGCATGTCCTGTAAGAGGTTGAGCTGGATCTCTGGTAGTGGTGCCCGGTGGTCGGACGCGGTGAGTCGACGGACAAGGCATGGGCGGTGATCGAGCCTCTGCTGCCACCGCAGCAAGACGGGGCGGCGGTGGCGGAATCACCGCCAGGTGATCAACGCGATCCTGTGGAAACTCCGCACCGGTGCCCCGTGGCCTGCCCGAACGCTACGGCCCCGGAAAACCGCGCACGAACGTCTGCGGTTGTGGGCTGCGCAGACGACATCGAAGCCCTCGCCCTCGACGGAGAAGGACCGGCCGGTCCCGCGGCGGACTGAGTACCAAGATCCACCTCGCCGTCGACGGACGTGCCCTGCCGATACGGTTCCTGCTCCCCGGGTCAGGCCGGCGACAATCCGCCGCTGGTGCCGTTGCCGGACGGCATCAGCGTCGCCCGGCTCGGGCCGGGACGTCCGCGGTGCCGGCCGGAGACGGTGATCGCGGACAAGGCGTATTCGCATCCCTCGCCCGGGAAACGGTGCTTCAACCGGCTCAAGCAGTTCCGTGACCTGGCTACCCGCTACGGCAAACACGCTGCCTGCTACCAGGCCGAACTCCCCATCGCCGCGATCGTGCTCTGGCTCCGATGACTCACAGGACAGCGCCTAGGCGAGCCGGGCTTCGGCCGCGTCCCAGGCGCCGCCCGCGGGCTCGTAACGCCGGATCTCCTGCGTCTCGCGCACCAGCGCCCGCATCGCGGCGAGGTCCGGCAGGTCCTCCCCCAGTGCCCGCGCCTGCACCAGCACGTTCCCGAGCGCGGCCGCCTCGGCCGGGCCCGCCAGGACCGGCACTCCGCAGGCGTCGGCCGTCGACTGGCACAGGAGTTCGTTGCGGGCACCGCCGCCGACGATGTGGACGACGTCGATCGTGCGGCCGGTCAGGGCCGCCGCCGCGCGGAGGGTGCGGCGGTGGGCCAGCGCCAGGCTGTCCACGATGCACCGGACCACGGCGGCCCGGCTCTCCGGCGGCCGCTGGCCGGTCGCGCGGCAGGCGGCCGCGACGCGGGCCGGCATGTCGCCCGGCGGGAGGAACTCCGGGGCGTCGATGTCGACCACCGCCGCCAGGCCGGGAGCCTCGGCGGCCGCCGCCAGCAGGCCGGGCAGGTCCGCCTCCGGTGCCGACCACGTGCGCAGCGTCTCCGACAGCACCCACAGGCCCATCACGTTGCGCAGGAACCGGATCGTGCCGTCGACGCCGCCTTCGTTGGTGAAGTTCCCGGCCAGCGCGGCGTCGCCCAGTTCCGGCGACGCGAGCTCCAGTCCGGCCAGCGACCAGGTGCCCGCCGAGATGTACGCGAAGTTCGTGCCGGGCGCCGCCGGGACCGCGACCACGGCGGACGCCGTGTCGTGCGAGCCGACCGCCACCACCGGCAGCCCGGACAGCTCGCGCGCCTCGCCCACCACCGTGCCGGGGTCGCGCAGCGGCGGCAGCAGCCGCGGCGGGATGCCGACCCGTTCGGCGAGCGAACCGGCCCAGGTCCGCGCGCGCACGTCGTAGAGCTGGGTGGTCGACGCGTTGGTGCGCTCGGCCCCGATCGACCCCGTCAGCCAGTAGTTCAGCAGGTCCGGGATGAGCAGCATCGTCTGGGCCGCGGCCAGCCGGTCCCCTTCGGACACCAGCTGGTAGAGCGTGTTGAACGGCAGCTGCTGCACTCCGGTGACGTCGTAGAGCTCCCGCGCGGACACCTTCGCCGCCACCGCCGCGGGCACGCCTTCGGTGCGCGAATCGCGGTAGTGGACGGGGTTGCCGAGCAGCGCGCCCCGGTCGTCCAGGAGCCCGTAGTCGACGGCCCAGGAGTCGATGCCCACCCCGGAGAGCGGGCCCGCGTCGCGGATCCCGGCCAGGGTCTCGCGAAAGAGCCCGAGGACGTCCCAGTACAGCGCCGGGCCCGCGCGGACCCCGCCGTTCGGGAACCGCCGGACCTCCTCGACGCTCAGGCGGCCGGGCGCGGCCGTCCCGGCCATCACGCGCCCGCTGGACGCGCCGAGGTCGACGGCCGCGACGCGGGTCACGGGCGCACCACGGTCAGTTCCAGGCCGAGCAGGTCCGCGACGGCCGTCAGCTCGGCGACGCGGTGGCCGGTGCCCAGCGCCCAGTGGTGCGCGATGCCGCTCGCCGACCAGGCGTCGGTCCACTCCCCCGGGTCGCACCCGAAGTCGACGCGGGAGGTCGTGTTGCCGATCCGCAGCAGCGGCCCGGGCACGACCGTGCCTTCGGAGGCGATGAGCGTGAACGTGCCGTCCCGCCGCTGCCCGAGCCCGCACAGCGTCACCGGCCCGTGCTTGACGTCGAATTCCACCGACACGCCCCAGCCGCGCTTGCCGTGGTAGACGCCGAGGCCGCGCAGCAGCGGCTTGCGGGCGCTGATGCCGAGGTGCGCCGGGCCGTCGTGGCCCATTTCGACGACGTTGTCGCGGAAGTTCAGCGCCTGCAGCTCGGTGAACGAGCCGCCCGCGCCGAGCCGGTCCATGACCAGCATGGCCAGCGACGTCCGCAGCTCGTATTCGCCGACGGCCGGGATGCCGCGCGCGGTGAGCAGGGACGCGCCGAGGATGAACCCGGCGCCGACGCGCTCGTGCGTCTCGCCGTCGAGGCCCCGGTGGTAGTAGGCCAGGGAGTCGAGCGAGAAGTCCTCGACGAGCCTGTCCAGGGCGACGGACACCCGCGCGCCCCAGGCGAAGTCTTCGTCCACGACGGACTCGTCCACAGTGAACACTTCGCGGGCGAGCGCGACGCGCGCGGCGGTCTCGTCGTCGGTGACCTTCTCGGCCCGGACCCGCAGGTCGTCGACCTCCAGGATTTCGACGTGCCCGCCGAGCTGGGCCGACACCAGGGTGGGGTCGGTGGAGACGTCCATCATGCCCGGGTAGAGGTGCCCGAGCAGGCCGTGGCGGCCGTGCCGCAGCGCGGCCCGGACGTCGGCGGCCTTGATCCACCGCTCGATCCGCGTCCAGGCGCGCTCGTCCTCGAGGTACCCGGACACCGAGCGGAACTCGACGCCGAGGCGGCGGAACGCGTTGGCCATCTCCGGCAGCGGGCAGGCACCGCAGTAGGCCAGCCACGCGCCGGTGTCGAAGGTTTCGTGGTCCATCGCCTCGGTGGGCTGCAGGTTGAGCAGCAGCACCGGCGCGTCCGAACGCTGCGCGATCGGCGCGAGCATGCTGGACGTCAGGTACGTCGCGAGGAAGCCGATGATCAGGTCGCAGCCGGCCACCCGGAGCGTCTCCGCCGCGGCCGCGCCTTGCTGCGCGTCGGAGACGAACCCGGCGTCGATCACTTCGCAGTCCATTCCGGACAGCCGGTCGGCGACGCGCCGGGCGGACGCCTCCAGCTGGGGCAGCAGCGCGGGGAACTGCGGCCAGTACGCGCCGAGCCCGCCCGCCACGAGGCCGACGCGGGTACGGCGGGGCACGATCCGGTCCAGGGTCATCGGTTCTCCCTTCAGCGCAGGAACGCGGCGGCCACCCCGGCGTCCACCGGCACGTGGAGGCCGGTGGTGTGGGTGAGGTCGCCGCCGGTGAGGGCGAAGACGGCGGCGGCGACGTGTTCGGGCAGCACTTCGCGTTTGAGGATGGTGCGCTGGGCGTAGAACTCGCCCAGCTTCTCCTCGGGAACGCCGTAGACCGCGGCGCGTTGGGCGCCCCAGCCGCCGGCGAAGATGCCCGAGCCCTGGACGACGCCGTCGGGGTTGACGCCGTTGACCCGGATGGCGTGCGCGCCCAGTTCGGCGGCCAGCAGCCGCACCTGGTGGGCCTGGTCGGCCTTCGCGGCACCGTAGGCGACGTTGTTCGGGCCCGCGAACACCGAGTTCTTCGACGAGATATAGACGATGTCCCCGCCGATGCCCTGCGCCACCATGGCTTTCGCCGCCGCCTGGGAGACCAGGAACGAGCCCTTGGCCATCACGTCGTGCTGCAGATCCCAATCGCGTTCGGTGGTCTCCAGCAACGGCTTCGAAATCGACAACCCGGCGTTGTTGACCACCAGGTCGATCCCGCCGAAGGCGAGCACGGTCGCGTCCACCGCGGCCTGGACGGCGCCGGCGTCGGTGACGTCGGCGGTCACAGCTGTGCCCCCGATCTCCGCAGCCACCGCCGCGGCCGCGTCCGCGTTCAGGTCGGCGATCGCGACACAGGCGCCCTCGGCGGCGAGCCGCTGCGCGATCGCCTTGCCGATCCCCGAACCCGCCCCGGTGACCAAGGCGATCCGCCCGGCCAGGGGCTTGGGCTTGGGCATCCGCTGCAGCTTGGCCTCTTCCAGCGCCCAGTACTCGATCCGGAACTTCTCACTCTCCGCAATGGGCGCGTACGTCGAGACGGCTTCGGCGCCGCGCATCACGTTGATCGCGTTGACGTAGAACTCCCCCGCCACCCGCGCGGTCTGCTTGTCCTTGCCGAAGGAAAACATCCCCACACCCGGCACCAGCACGATCGCCGGATCGGCACCGCGCATCGCCGGGGAATCGGGTGTCGCGTAGCGCTCGTAGTAGTCACGGTAGTCCTCGCGATAGGACACGTGCAGTTCCTTCAACCGCGCGACGACGTCCTCGAGGGGCGCAGATGCGGGCAGGTCCACGACCAGGGGACGGACCTTGGTGCGCAGGAAGTGATCCGGGCACGACGTACCCAGCGCAGCCAGCGGCGCCAGCTTCTCCCGGGCCAGGAATTCCAGCACGACGTCACTGTCGGTGTAGTGCCCGACCTGACGCTGATCGGTCGACGCCAAGCCGCGGATCAGCGGCGCCAATGCCGCCGCACGGGCGTGCCGCTCGCCTTCGGGCAGTGCTTCGAACCCGGGGACGACGGCGCCGAACGGCTCGGCCTGGCCTCGGTCGGCCAGGAACTTCTCCGCCGTCCGGATGATGTCCAGGGAGTTGCGTTGGCATTCCTCGGAAGTAGCACCCCAGGCGGTGATGCCGTGCCCGCCGAGGATCACGCCGATGGCCTGCGGGTTGGCGGCCTTGACCGCGGCGATGTCCAGGCCCAGCTGGAACCCCGGCCGTCGCCAGTCCACCCACGCCACCCGGTCGCCGAAGCACTCCTTGGTCAGCGCGGCACCATCAGCCGCCGTCGCCAGGGCGATGCCGGAGTCGGGGTGCAGGTGGTCGACGTGCGCCGCCTCCACGAGACCGTGCATGGCGGTGTCGATCGACGGGGCGGCGCCGCCCCGGCCGTGCAGGCAGTAGTCGAACGCGGCGACCATCTCGTCCTCGCGCTCCACCCCCGGGTAGACGTCCACCAGGGACCGCAGCCGGTCCAGCCGCAACACCGCCAGGCCGGACTCCTTGAGTGTGCCGAGGTCGCCCCCGGAACCCTTGACCCACAGCACCTCCGTCGGCGCGCCGGTCACCGGGTCGGTGACGGCACCCTTGGCGGAGGTGTTGCCGCCGGCGTAGTTCGTGTTGCGCGGGTCGGCCCCCAGCGCGTTGCTGCGTGCGATGAGCTGCTCCGGCACGGTCATGCTCACGCCCCCCACCCGGCCTGCGTGCCGCCCGCCCGTTCGGCCACGATCTTCTCCTGGTACCCGCTGCGGTGGTAGGCCGCGACGGGGTCCGGGTCGAGCCCGGAGTCCTCGCGCAGCTGCGCCAGCAGCGGCCGGACGTCGGTGTTGTAGGCGTCCATCAGCACGGCGTTGGCCTCCAGGACGTTCCCGGACTGCTGGGCCGCCCGCAACGCGGAGCGGTCGACGAGCAGCGCCTTCGCCGTCGCTTCCTGCACGTTCATCACCGACCGGATGATCGCCGGGATCTTGGCCTCGATGTTGTGGCACTGGTCGAGCATGAACGCGATGCCGTACGCGGGGTCGAGGGCGTCGCCGCGGACGATCTCGTACATGATCCGGAACAGCTGGAACGGGTCCGCCGCGCCCGCCATGAGGTCGTCGTCGGCGTAGAAGCGGGAGTTGAAATCGAACGCCCCCAGCTTCCCCGCGCGCAGCAGGAACGCCACGATGAACTCGATGTTCGTCCCCGGCGCGTGGTGACCGGTGTCGATGCACACCGTCGCCTTCTCACCCAGCTCGATGCAATGCGCGTAGGAGGTACCCCAGTCCGGGACGTCGGTGGCGTAGAACGCGGGCTCGAACAGCTTGTACTCCAGCAACATCCGCTGACCCGGACCGAGCCGGTCGTAGGCCTCCCGCAGCGCCGCGGCCAGGCGGTCCTGGCGGTCGCGGAGATCGTCCTGGCCGGGATAGTTGAGGCCGTCGGAAAACCACAGCTTCAGATCCCGCGAGCCCGTCGCGTCCATGATCGAGATCGCCTCGAGGAGGTGATCGGTGGCCTTCCGGCGGATCCCGGCGTCCGCGTTCGTCACCGAGCCGAGCTTGTAGTCCTCGTCCTGGAACACGTTCGTGTTGATCGCGCCGATCTCGATGCCCAGGTCACGCGCGTACGCGGTCAGGGCGCCGTAGTCGTCGACGCGGTCCCACGGGATGTGCAGCGCCACGCTCGGCGCGACCCCGGTGAACCTGTGCACGGTGGCCGCGTCGGCGATCTTCTCCTCGGGGGTGCGCGGGACGCCCGCCTGGGGGAAAACCTTGAAGCGCGTGCCGGAGTTCGCGTAGGCCCACGACGGCGTCTCGATGCGCTGGGCCCGCAGGGCCGCCTTCACATCCACGGTCACATCCACGGCGATCACTGTCCTTCCCGGACGGAGGGGGGTTCGAGGTGGAAGACTTCTTCGAGCAGCTGGAACCCTTCGTCGGGCGGGCCGCCGTCCAGGCCGGTGAAGAACTCCGCCATCTCCGCCTGCCAGCGGGCGTTGACGTCGCTGCGTTGCATGGCGGCCTGCGCGGCGGCGAGGTCGTCGGCCTCGACGTACCCGATCAGCAGGCCGTCTTCGCGCAGGAAGAGCGAGTAGTTGCGCCAGCCGGTGTCGTGCAGGGCCTGCCGCATCTCCGGCCACACCGCGCGATGCCGCTCGGCGTACTCGGCCCTCCGGCCGGGCTTCACCTGGAGGCAGAAGCAGTATCGGGGCACAGTCCGTCCTTTGTGGAGCCCGGCCGGGCCGCGACCCGCGACCCGGCCGGGAGACTCAGAAGTTGAACTTGTCGATGTTGTTCGCGTCGAAGGTCGTCGGCGGGCCGAGGACGATCTCGCCGTTCGCCCCGATGGTGTAGTCACCGAGCTTGCCCGCCTTGAACTTCTCGCCTTCCTTGCCGGTGATCTGGCCCGAGCTGAGCGCGACACCCGCGTAGGCGGCGAGGTAGCCGATGTCGGCCGGGTTCCACAGCGCGAACTGCTTGACCGTGCCGTCCTTGACGAACGCGCGCATCTGGTTCGGCGTGCCGAGCCCGGTCACCGCGACCTTGCCCTTGTAGCTCGACGAGCTGACGTACCGAGCCGCCGCCGCGATACCGACGGTGGTCGGCGACACGATCACCTTGAGGTTCGGGAACGACTGCAGCAGCCCCTGCGCCTCCTGGAACGACTTCTGGTCGTCGTCGTTGCCGTAGGCGACCTTCACCAGCTTCAGGCTCGCGTTCTCCGGCTTCGCCAGTTCCTTCTTGGCGACCTCGATCCACGCGTTCTGGTTGGTGGCGTTCGGCGTCGCGGACAGGATCGCGATCTCGCCGGACCCGCCGGACAGCTCCTTGGCCTGCTTCACCAGCTGCTCGCCGATGCCCTGCGTGGTGGCCTGGTTGATGAAGACGTCGCGGCAGTCCTTGGCGGCGTCGGAGTCGAACGCCACGACCTTGATGCCGGCGCTGCGCGCCTGGTTCAGCGACGGGCACACGGCGTTCGGGTCGTTGGCGGCGATGCCGATGACGTCCTGCTGCTGCTGGATCAGCGTGTTGATGTAGCTGACCTGCGACGACGCGTTGGCGTCGTTCGGCCCGACCAGCTTGTACTCGCCCTTCAGCTCGCCCAGCGCGGTCTTGCCGCCGCTGACCTCGATGTCGCTGTAGGGGTTGTTGAGCTGCTTGGGCAGGAAGGCCATCTTGACGCCTTCCTTGGCGGCGGCGCCGGGGTTGGCCGTGGCGGTGGACTGCTGCGCGCCGGAGCCGCCGCTGTCGTTCTTGGTCGTGCCGCCGCAGGCGGCCAGGACCAGCACCAGCCCGGCCGACACTGCGCCGGTGAGGAACCGTCGGGACATCTTCGTCACCTTTCCGGAGTTACCGCTTGCCGACGGCGACGCACTGCCGTGCGGGCCGAAGTCACGATGTTGGGGAGCAGGACCGACACGATCAGGAGCACGCCGGTCACGATGTTGAGCGCCTCGTTCGACACGTCCTGCAGGCGCAGTGCGTTCTGGAGCGAGGCCAGCAGGACCACCCCGGCGAGCACGCCGGGCAGCGTGCCCTTGCCGCCGAAGATGGACACGCCGCCGAGCAGCACGGCAGCCACGACGGCCAGTTCGAGACCGAAACCGTTGTCGGCGCGGGCGCTGGAGTACCGCAGCGTCCACAGCACCCCCGCGAGACCCGCGACCGCGCCGCTCACGACGTACAGCCAGAACTTGAGCCGCCCGGTGCGGATGCCGGCGAACCGGGCCGCCTGCTCCCCCGCGCCGGCGGCGAACACCCCGCGGCCGATCGGGGTCGCGTGCAGCACGACTCCGAAGATCAGCGCGACGACGACCAGCGGGATCAGCACGTTCGGGATCGGGCCGTCGCCGATCGTGCCGGTGACCCAGCTCGTGTAGTCACGCGGGAAGTCGGCGACCGCGCCGTCGCCCAGCACGACGAAGGCGAGCCCGCGGTAGAGCGCCAGGGTGCCGATCGTGACCGCGAGGGATGGCAGCTTCAGCACGGTGACGAAGAAGCCGTTCACCGCGCCCAGCACCGCCCCCAGCACGATGCAGAGCGGGATGATCGTCTCGATCGACAGCCCCGCGTCCCACAGCGAGCCCATCACCGCCGACGTCAGCCCGAGCGTGCTCGCCACCGAGAGGTCGATCTCGCCGGTGACGATGATGAATGTCATCGGCAACGCGACCAGCGCGATCGGGAGCAGGTCGAGCAGCAGGAAGGTGAAGTTGCGGCTGGTGCCGAAGTTCTCGACGGCGCCGGAGGCGACGATCAGCACGATCACCGTCACCAGGACGACGGCGGCGTCCCAGCTGAGCAGCCGGCCGAGCCGGTTCCCGGGTTCAGACATGGGAATCCCTCTTCTTCAGCGCCTTCGCGACGCGGACGGCGACCAGCCGGTCGGCGCCGATGGCCAGCAGGATCAGCGCGCCGACGATCGCCTGCTGCCAGAACTGGTTGATGTCCAGCACCGCCAGGGCGCTCCCGATCACCGTCAGCAGCAACGCACCGAGGCTCGCACCCCAGACCGAGCCGCTGCCGCCGAACACCGCGACCCCGCCGACGACCGCGGCGGCGACGACGTTCAGCTCGTACCCGGTGCCGGCCGCGGCGTCGACCGTGCCGAACCGCGCGGCGAAGAGCACTCCCGCCAGCCCGGCCAGTGCGCCGCTCACGAGGAAGGCGACGGTGGTGTTGCGGCCGACCTTGATCCCGGCCAGCTCGGCGGCCTGCGGGCTCGACCCCATCGCGTACAGCTCGCGCCCGGCGCGGTAGCTGCGGAGCACAATCCCGGCGAGCACCATCACGACCACCGCGATGAGCACCAGCCACGGCACCCCGAGCACCGACGCGGTGCCGAACTCGAGGAACGACGCGGGCAGCTTGTCCGCGTTGATCTGCCGGCCACCGGCCCAGAAGAAGCTGACGCCGCGGAAGGCGTAGAGCGTGCCCAGCGTGACGACGAGTGCCGGGACCTGGCCGAACCGCACCAGCGCGCCGTTGAGCAGCCCGCAGACCGCGCCGACGACGAGCCCGGCCAGCACGGCGACGATCACCGGCAGGCCGGGGTTGTCCTGCATCAGCGAACCGACGGCGAACGCGGAGAGCCCGAGCACCGAGCCGACCGAGAGGTCGATGTTGCGGGTGATCATCACGATCGCCTGGCCCACGGCCAGCACCGCGAGGATCGCCGTGCCCAGCAGGATGTCCCGGATGCTCTGGCCGGAGAGGAACCTCGAGTTCTGCGTCGCGGTGAACGCCACCAGCACGATCAACGCCAGCACGATCCCGGACTCACGGGCCTTGAACACGTTCGCCGTCCACGACCGTCGTGAGTGGACGGCCGGGCTCGCGGCGGGCGCGGCTTCCCCGGTCACGGTCATGCGGCGGCTCCCTGGCCCATCGCGGCGAACATCACCGCGTCCTCGGTCGCGTCGGCGCGCGGGAGCTCGGCGACGATCCGGCCCTCCCGCATCACCAGCACCCGGTCGGCCATGCCGAGCACCTCCGGCAGCTCCGACGACACCATCACGATCGCCACCCCCTCCGCGGCCAGCGACGACATCAGCCGGTGCACCTCCGCCTTCGTCCCCACATCGATCCCACGCGTCGGCTCATCCACGATCAGCACCTTCGGCGCCATCGCCAGCCACTTCGCCAGCACCACCTTCTGCTGGTTCCCACCCGACAGCGTCCCCACGGGATCACCGAGCCGGCGGTACTTCGTCCGCAGCCGCTCGGTCCAGCGCCGGGCCTCCTGGCGTTCACTCGCCCCGGTCAGGAACCCGAGCTTGGAAAGGGCGCGGGACCGCGGCAAGGTCACGTTCCGCTCGATCGACAGGTCCATGATCAAGCCCTGCTGACGCCGGTCCTCGGGCACGAGCGCCATCCCGGCGCCCATCGCGGCCCGCGGCGAGTGCGGCTTGAGCTTCTTCCCGTTGAGCCGCACCACTCCGGCGTCACGTTCGTCCACTCCGAACACCGCCTGGACGACTTCGGAACGGCCGGAGCCGACCAGCCCGGCGAACGCGACGATCTCCCCCGCGCGGACCGAGAAAGAGATGTCGCGGAAGACGTCTTCCTTGGCCAGGCCTTCGACTTCGAGGACGACCGCGCCCGGCTCGACATCCTGCTTGGGGAAGAGGGCGGCGAGGTCGCGGCCGACCATGCGCCGGACCATCTCCTCGACCGAGACGTCCTCGATCGCGTCGGTGGAGACGTGCTTGCCGTCGCGCATGATCGTCACGCGCTGGCAGAGCTCGGTGATCTCCTCGAACCGGTGCGAGATGAACATGATCGCCGCGCCCTCGTCCCGCAGGGCCCGTGCCACGGAGAAGAGGCGCTCGACCTCCACCAGGCTCAGCGCCGCCGTGGGCTCGTCCATCACCAGCACGCGGGCGTCCGCGCTGAGCGCCTTGGCGATCTCCACGATCTGCTGATCGGCGATCGACAGGCCACGGGCCGGGCGATCGGGATCGATCCGCACACCCAGCCGGGCGAAAAGCCGCTCGGCCTCCGCGCGGACGGCCGCCCGGTCGATCCGGCCGAGGCTCTTGCGCGGGTGCCGCCCCATCACGATGTTCTCGGCGACCGAAAGATCGGGAAACAGCGTCGGCTCCTGGTAGATCACCGCGATCCCGGCCGCCTTCGCGTCGGCCGGGGAGCCGAACTCGACCGGCTCGCCGTTCAGCAGGAGCGTGCCGTCGTCGGGCTTGTGCACCCCGGCCAGCATCTTCACGATCGTGGACTTGCCGGCGCCGTTCTCCCCGACGAGCGCGTGGGCCTCCCCGGCGTGCAGGCCGAAGCTCACGCCGTCGACCGCCGCGACGGCGCCGAACGACTTCGTCACGCCGCGCACCTCCAGCAGAGGAGCCCGGCCCGGGTCCTGCCGCGTCATCGCGACCTCCGGATTGAAAGGTTTCACAAACCTGGCGCGGTGACGCTACTATGCAGCCGAAGACCAAGTCAATGAATCGGCGCAACCGTGGCCAAACGACTTCTCGACCAGGTCGTTCGCCGTGATGTTACGTTTCAACAGCCGGGGGAAGAGGGGGTCCGATGACGGTCCAGGAGTCCGGCGCCGAGCCGAGAGCGGCGGGCATGAAGGACGTCGCGGCGGCCGCGGGCGTCTCCCTCGGCACGGTGTCCAACGTGCTCAACCGGCCCGACCGGGTCAGCCCGGCCACGCGCGCGAAGGTCGAGGCGGCGATGGCCGAGCTCCGCTTCGTCCGCAACGAATCCGCGCGGCAGCTGCGGGCCGGGCGCAGCCGCGTGCTGGCCTACGTCATGCTCGACGGCAGCAACCCGTTCTTCACCGACGTCGCCGCCGGTATGGAAGACGCCGCGGACGCCGCCGGCGACGGCGGCCTCTCGCTGTTCCTCTGCAACAGCGCCCACCTGCGGTCGCGGGAAGAGGCCTACCTCAACCGCCTCGAACAGCAGCGCGTGCAGGGCATCCTCATCACCCCCGTCGACCCGGACGCCCCGCTGCTGCGCGAGATCGCCCACCGCGGGACCCCGGTGGTCGTCGTCGACCGGACGCCCGGCGGCACGTCGCACTGCTCGGTCGCGGTCGACGACGTCTACGGCGGCGAAATCGCCGTGCGGCACCTGGTGGAGCAGGGGCACGACCGGATCGCCTTCATCGGCAACCACACGACCGTGGGCCAGGTCCGTGACCGGCGGCTCGGCGCGTTGCGCGCGCTGGAGGCCGCGGGGCTCGGCGCGGACCACCTCGTCGACCTCACGACGACGGCGCTGACCGTGGCCGACGGCCGGGGCGCGGGCGAGCGGCTGGCGGGGCTGCCGGCCGGGGTCCGCCCGACCGCCGCGTTCTGCGCCAACGACCTGGTCGCCCTCGGCCTGCTGCAGACCTGCGCGAACCTGCGCATGCGCGTCCCGGAAGACCTGGCGATCGTGGGCTACGACGACATCGAGTTCGCCGCCGCGGCCGCCGTCCCGCTGACGTCGGTCCGCCAGCCCCGGCGGCGGCTCGGCCGGACGGCCGCGGAGCTGCTGCTGGCGGAGTCCGAGCCGGGCCACGAGCACCGGCAGGTCGTCTTCACCCCCGAGCTGGTGGTCCGCGCTTCGACCCTCCACTGAGCAACCCGCTGATCGTTTGTGACGTCTCAGCAAGCACAGGCGATAACACCGGGGAGCCCGAGCACGGAGGTCGTCCATGGCCGACTCGTCACCGCGGCTGTCCCGGCGCGGGTTCCTCGCCGCGAGCGGGGCCGCACTGCTCGGCGCCGCCGTCGCCGGCTCGGCCGGGCTCGCCGCGTCCGGGCCGGAAACGGGACAGCTGGGCGATTTCTGGTTGTTCGGGCGGTACGGCGACGGCTGCACCGATCCCGCCTTCGACGAGATCGACCTCGCGCCGGTGCAGCTGCCCCACTGCGTGACGCCGCTGTCGTGGACCGGCTGGGACCCGGCGTCCTGGCAGGACCGGTGGATCTACCGCAAGCACTTCACGGGGACCGCGGGTGACCGGTTCCGGGCCCGCTTCGACGGCGTCATGACCACCGCGGAGGTGCACCTCAACGGCGACCTCGTCGCCACCCACGACGGCGGCTACCTCCCCTTCGAGGTGGACCTGCCCGGGGTGGTGCCGGGCGACAACGTCCTCGCCGTGGTCGTCGACGGGCGGTGGGCCCTGGACGTCCCGCCCAACCTGCCGCACAGCGCGGGGCCGTCGGCGATCGACTTCTACCAGCCGGCCGGGATCTACCGGCCGGCCACGATCGGCGCGGTGCCGCGGGTCCGGCTGGCCGACGTCTTCGCGCGTCCCGTCGACGTCCTCTCCCCCGGCCGGTCGCTGCACCTGACGTGCACGCTCGACGCGCCCGTCGCGGCCCAGGTCACCGCGTCGGTGCGCCAGGCGGGCCGCGAGCTGGCGCGGGGCGACGCAGCGGTCCCGGCGGGCAGCACGACCGTCGAGTTCGACGTCCACGGCCTCGGCGCCGTCCGCCTGTGGGACGTCGACGATCCGGCGTTGTGCGACGTCGTGGTCAGCGTCCGGTCCGGGCCGCGGACGCTCGACCAGCGGGTGGTGCGGACGGGGTTCCGCGAAGCGCGGTTCACCCCCGACGGTTTCTTCCTCAACGGCAGGCGGCTCAAGCTGTTCGGCCTGAACCGCCACCAGTGGTACCCGTTCGCCGGCGGCGCGCTGCCCGATCGCGTCCAGCGCCGCGACGCCGAGATCCTGCGCCGCGAGCTGAACTGCACCATGGTCCGCTGCTCGCACTACCCGCAGTCGAGCGCGTTCCTCGACGCCTGCGACGAGCTGGGCCTGCTGGTGTGGGAGGAGATCCCCGGCTGGGGCCGGGTCGGGGACGACGCCTGGCAGCAGCGGAACCTCCGGGACGTCTCGGGCATGATCACCCGGGACCGCAACCACCCCAGCATCGTCGTCTGGGGCACCCGGGTGAACGAGGCCAACGGCACGACGGCGATGTACCAGCGGACCGGGCGGCTCGCGCGGCAGCTCGACCCGTCCCGGCCGACGAGCGGCGCGCTCGCCACCTCCACCGGCGGGCGGTTCGCGGGCACCGACGTCGAGGTCGTCGCGTTCAACGACTACACGGCCCGGCGCGGCGCGCCGTTCTCGCTACGGCCACCGCGACCGGGGGTCCCGTACCTGGTGACGGAGTCGATCGGCACGCTCGCCGGGGCTCGCGCCTACCGGCGGACCGACCCGGCCGCCACCCAGGACCTGCAGGCGGAGCTGCACGCGAAGGCCCACGACCTGGCCGCGGCCGACGACCGCTACTGCGGGCTGCTCGCCTGGTGCGCGTTCGACTACCCGTCGGGCTGGCAGCGCTCGGTCGGCGGGTCGAAGTTCGCCGGGGTGGCCGACATCTTCCGGATTCCCAAGCCCGCGGCGGCGTTCTACGCGTCGCAGGGCGACCCGCGGGTCCGGGCGGTCGTCGAGCCCGGGTTCGCCTGGGACTTCACCGCCCGGCCGGCCGGGCCGGGGCCGGGCGCGACGATCTGGTCGAACTGCGACCGGCTGCTGCTGTTCCTGGACGACCGGCCGGCCGGGGAGGCCCGGCGCCGCCGGGCGGACTTCCCGCACCTGGAGTACCCGCCGTTCGCCGCCGACCTCACGGTGCCGCGCGGGAGCCGGCCGCAGCTGCGCGTCGACGGCTACGCGGGTGGCCGGCTGGTCGTCACCCGGCGCTTCAGCGGCGACCGGAGCCACGACGTGCTGAGCTGCGTCCCCGACGACCCGGAACTGCGCGCCGACGGCGGCGACGCGACCCGCGTGGTCGTGGCGGCGACGGACCGCTTCGGCACCCTGCGCGCCGGAACGACCGGCACGGTGTCCCTGACGCTGACCGGCCCGGGCGAGCTGATCGGCGATCCGGCGCTGGACTTCGCGGCGACCGGCGGCGCGGCGGCGGTGTGGCTGCGCCCGTTCGCGGGCCCGCCGGGAACGCTCACCCTGACAGCCCGGCACGGCACCCTGGGCACCGCGACCGCGACGGTGACCACCGGCGGGGCCGCGGGGACGCGCTCATGACGTCACCCTTCGCCGGCGAGCACCTCCGCCAAGACCGCGGCCTGGCTGATCGACGGCGAGCCGCTGGCCGTCAGCAGCGTCACCGGGCCACCCCGCGCCAGCTCCCGCAACCGCTCCAGCGCCGCCACCCGGTCCGGCTCCCGCAGCTCCGCCCGGTACCGCTCGGCGAACTCCCGGAACCGCTCCGGATCGTGGCCGTACCAGGTGCGCAGCTCGTCGGAGGGGGCCAGCGCCCGGTACCAGCCGTCGAGGACGACGGCCGTGCGGGCGGTGCCGCGCGGCCAGAGCCGTTCCACGAGCACGCGGGTGCCGTCGGCGGGCCCGACGGGGTCCGACAGGCGCGCCACCCGGACGACCGTGCGCTGCATGCGCGCATTCTGCGTCGCGCCCGCGCGGGCCGCCACTCCGGAAGGCGGGGGTTCCGGTGCGCAACCGCGTGACGCCCACGGGTGACATCGTCGACGTCCCGCTGCGCGGCGCGTGGACCGGCAACCGGGGTGTCCTGCACGACGGCCACGAGATCGTCCGCTTCCACGCGGGCGACCTGTGGATCACCTGCGCGCTCACCTTCAAGGACCGGTGGCGCGAGCAGTGGCTGCCGAACCGCTACACGCACCTGTTCTTCCACGACGAAGCCGTCTCGTTCGCCGCCGGGCACCGGCCCTGCGGCGAGTGCCGCCGCCCCGCGTACACGGCCTACCGCGACGCCTGGCCGGGCCCTCCGCCGTCGGCCACCGCGATGAACCGGCGGCTGCACGGGGAACGGCTCGACCGCGGCACCCACGTCCGCCGGCTGCACCGGCTGCGCTGGGCGGATCTCCCGGACGGCGTGTTCGTGCTCCGCGGCCGGCACCCGGAACTCGTCGTGGACGGGCACCTGGCGGAGTGGACGACCGGGGGCTACCGCACCCGGCGGTCACTGCCCCGGGCAGGCACCGTCCCGGTGCTGACCCCGCCGGCCACGGTCGCGGTGCTGCGCGCCGGCTATCCCGTCCAGATCGACCCCACCGCCCGCTGAACCGAGCAAAGGGCCACCACGGCGACCGGGGATAGGGGTCGCCGAGGTGGCCCTACCCCCAGCTCGCGCCGCCCGTGAGAGCGACTGCCGAACCCGTCGGATTTCACCGGCGACCGAGCCGGCCGTGGACATCGTCGGGGTGGTGTCCTGCAGCCCGGCCAGGATCGCGGACCGGCACTGCAACCCGCTTGCAGTACGCTTGCACGCCCGACCGGGTGAACGGAGGTGACCGGGTGGAGTTCCGCGTCCTCGGCGCCGTCGAGGCGACGGCGGACGGCGTCCCGGTCGACCTCGGCTCCCGCAAGCAGCGCCTGGTCCTCGCCGTCCTGCTCCTCGAAGCCGGCCGCCCGGTGTCGCTCGACCGGCTCGTCGACCTGCTCTGGCCCGCCGCTCCCCCGGCCAGCGCGCGCAACACGGTCCAGGCCCTGATCTCGCGGCTGCGCGCGGTGTTCCGCGCCGCGGACGGCCCCGAACTGGTCAGTGAGGGGCACGGGTACGTCCTGCGCGCCGACCCGGACGCGATCGACGCCCACCGCTTCACCGCCCTCGCCCGCCGGGCCCGCGCGGCCGACGACGAGACCGCCGTCGCCCTGCTCGACGAGGCGCTCGGGCTGTGGCGGGGCGACGCCCTCGCCGGCGCCGCGTCCGCCGACATCGCCGACCGGCTGCTCGCCGGGTGGCACGAGGCCCGCTGGAGCGCGCTGGAGGACCGGATCGACGCGCAGCTGCGGCTCGGGCGCGGCCGGGACGTCCTCGCCGAGCTCACGGCGCTGGTCGCCGCGCACCCGCTGCGGCAGCGGTTCGTCGGCCAGCTGATGCTCGCCCTGCACCGCGAAGGCCGCACCGACGCCGCCCTCGCCGCCTACCGCGGCCTGCGTGCCCGGCTCGCCGGCGACCTCGGGCTCGACCCGGCGCCGGAGCTCACCCGCCTGCACACCGCGATCCTCGCCGGCGACCCGGCCCTGGACGGCGCGCCCGAGCCGCCACCCGGGCCCGTCCGCCCGGCCCAGCTGCCCCACGACGTCCGCGGCTTCACCGGGCGCGCCGCCGAGCTGGCCCGGCTCGACGAACCGGCCGACGCCGGGCCGGGGCCGGACATCCGGGTGCTCACCGGGACCGCCGGGGTCGGCAAGACGGCGCTGGCCGTGCGGTGGGCGCACCGCGTCCGCGACCGGTTCCCCGACGGCCAGCTCTACCTCGACCTGCGCGGGTTCGACGCCGACCACGAGCCGCTGACCCCGGCCGTCGCGGCCGCGCAGCTGCTGCGGGCGCTGGGCACCGACCCGCGCGCGATCCCGCCGGACCCGGACGGGCGGACGGCGCTGTGGCGCTCGCTGCTGGCCGATCGCAAGGTGCTGGTGCTGCTCGACAACGCCCGCGACAGCGCGCAGGTGACGCCGCTGCTGCCGCCGTCGGGGACCGTGCTGGTCACCAGCCGCCAGCGGCTCGGCGACCTCATCGCCCGCACCGGGGCCCGGGCGGTGCCGCTGTCCGTGCTGCCCGCGGACGACTCCCGGCAGCTCCTGGAAACCGTGCTCGGGCCGCCCGCGGTCGCCGCCGAACCGGCCGCGGCCGCGGAACTGGCCCGGCTGTGCGGGCACCTCCCGCTGGCCCTGCGGCTCGCCGCGGCGAACCTGGGGGCCGGTGAGGCGTCCGGCATCGCGGAGCTGGCCCGCGAGCTCGCCGGCGGCGACCCCCTGGCCGGGCTGAGCGTCGACGGCGCCGAGGAAAGCGCCGTCACGACGGCGTTCTCCGTGTCCTACCGGGCGCTGCCCGCCGAACACCGCCTGCTCTTCCGGCGGCTCGCGCTGGTCCCGGGCCAGACGTTCACCCCGCCCGTGGCCGCGGCGCTCGCCGGCGTCACGGAGGGCCGGGCCGCCCAGCAGCTCAAGGCGCTCGCCGCGGCCAACCTCGTCGAACGGCACCTGCCCGGCCGCTACCGCTTCCACGACCTGCTGCGCAGCTACGCGACCGGGCGGGTGACGGCCGACGACCCCGCCGACGACCGGGACGCGGCGCGGCGGCGCCTGTTCGAGCACTACCTCGCGACGGCCGACGCGGCGGGTCGCCTGCTGATCCCGCACTTCCTCCGGCTGCCGCGAGCCGAGCCGGCGCGGGTTTTCGAGGGCACCGAGGACGCGCTGGCCTGGCTGGACACCGAATGGCCGAACCTCGCCGCCGCCGTCGAGCACCCCGCGGCGCGGGAGCACGCCTGGCACCTGGCCGACGCGCTGCGGGCGTTCTTCCACCACCGCGGCCACCACACCGAGTGGATCGACACCGCCACGACCGCGTTGACCGCCGCGCAGGCCGCCGGGGCACGCCAGGCGCAGGCGGCGATGCGGCTGTCGATCGCGCTCGCGGGGGTCAACAGCGGCCGCTACGCCGAGGCCCGCGCGCACCTGACGACGGTCCTCGACGACGGGCTGGCGGCGGACTGGCCTGCCGGGCGCGCGGCGGCGCTCAACAACCTCAGCGCCGTGCACCAGCGGCTCGGCGACCCGCACGAGGCGATCGCGTGCGGCGCGGAGTCGCTGCGGCTGTGCGAAGAGCTGGCCATCCCGGGCGTGACGATGGCGCTGGCCAACCTCGGGTTCGCCTGCGGCCAGGTCGGCGACCACGACGCGGCGTTGCGCCACTTCGGCCGGGCGCTGGAGATCGCCGAACGCGACGGCGCGCGGTTCAGCGTGGCGGTGCTGCTGGTCGACCTCGGGCACGTCCACCGCGACCTCGGCAACGCCGTCGCCGCGGAGTTCTACGACCGGGCGCTGACGGCCAACCGCGAACTCGGCTACCAGTACGGCGAAGCGGCGGCCCTGTCCGGCCGGGCGGTCCTGGAGTCCCGGTCCGGCGACGGCACGCGCGCCCTCGCCGACGCGGCCGAGGCGGTGGAGCTGACGAGACGCATCGGCGACCGCGGCACGGAGGCCTCGGCCCTGGCGGCCTGGGGCGAGACGTGCCTGCGGCTGGGCGACGCGGAGGGCGCGGTGCCGCACCTGACCGAGGCGCTCGACGTCGCCCGGGAGACGAGCTTCACGTGGTGCGAAGCGGCGGCCTTGACGGGGCTGGCCGAGGCGGCGCTGGCGCTCGGGGACGCGGAGCAGGCGCGAGGACACGGCGAGGCGGCGGCCAAGCTGGCGGCCCGGGCGGGCTACCGGCCGCTCGAGACGCGCGCGGTCGACACCCTCGAGAAGCTGAGCGGCTGAGCAGGCCCGGCTGCGGTACGACCGACGACCTGGATGGCCGAGCCAACGAGTGCCTCACACCCCGGCTCGGCCTGCCGCCGCTGCCGGTGGCCGGGGCCGTCCGACGGCGACGACCAGGACGAACGACGGGCTGCACGGGAAGCCCCGCGCCCTCGGCCGGATGGCCGACGCCCCGGGCCGGCCGAGGCCCCCGCGCCCGCGGGGGCCTCGGGCTCCTCAGCAGGTGCCGGTCGGCGGGGCCGCGCACTTGGCCCGCGCCAGGATCGTGCCGAAGTTCTGCTGGTAGGCCGTGCTGATCGCCGGGTTCTCGACCTTGATCAGGATCTCGTCGTTGTCGCGCAGGGCCGCGCCGGAGACGTTGTGCGAGCCCGTGAAGACGATCGAGCGGTGGGCCGTCTCGTTGTAGTGGCCCGTGTAGAGCATGTACTTCGAGTGCACGGTGATCTCGCGGTCGTCGACGGTCGTGCTGAACCGCTTGAGCGTCACGTTCGCCTTGCCCTTGAGCGCGGCGAACGCGGCGGTGCCCATGTCGTCGTAGACGATCCGGACCTGGCAGCCCAGCTTGGCGATCCGGACCAGCTCCGCGACAACCGGGCTGCGCGAGTCGGCGATGTTCGCCTGGACGACGTTGAGCGAGCAGCCGGACTCGTACTTGGTGATCCACTTCAGCAGCTGCGCCCACGTGTCGGTGGCGAACTCCTCGGACCTGCCGCCCTTGGAGTCCGCGCGCGGCGAGAGGTAGCTGGTGACCATGCTGTTCAGCGACTTGAAGTAGCCCGCGTCGTCGTAGTAGTTGTTGTCCTTCTTCTGCGCCAGCATCTTGCGCACGTGCCCCAGGTAGAAGCCGTACAGGTCGGCGTCGCCGTAGGTGAGCAGCGCGTTGTTGAACATGGTGCCCTGCACCGTGGTCAGGTTGTGCGAGCCGATGACGACGACGTCCTTCTTGCCCTCGGTCTCGGAGAACATCCACAGCTTGTCGTGGTTGATCGAGTGCGGGCTGCCGTCGTGGGCGATGCAGCCGGTGTTCAGCCCGCCGGTGCCGCAGAACACGAGCTGGGTGAGCCCGGCGGACTTGAGGATCGGCATCGCCGTGTTCGTCGCGTCGTCGTCGGCGCCGCCGTCGAGGGCGATCCGCACCTTGACGCCGCGGGCCTGCGCCGCCTTGATCGCTTCGGCGACCGCGGGGCGGGTCCAGCTGTAGACGGAGAAGTGGATCTCCGACCCGGCCGGCGCGCCGTCGACCAGCTGCACCAGCCGCGTTTCGATCGAGTGGTCGCGGTCGCCGTTCTCGGGCGGGTTGTTGAAGATCGCTTCCATGCCGCTCGCGGCTTCGGCCGCCGGCGCGGAGCTCGCGACCGAGCCGCCGGACAGCGCGAGCACCGCGCTGGCGGCCGCCACTCCCGCGACGAGTGCCTTGATCTTGGGGATCATGTCTTCCTCCCTGGCGGAGGCCCCAAGCTCGCAACCCGCCGTACAAGATCCGTACACCGGGACGTCGTCGCGCACACACGACGAAACAGGCAGGCCGCCACGCTTGCGCGTTCCACGGCCCCGGCCGAGACTGCCCGGATGGACCAGCCGTTCTCCGCGGCCACCGCCGCCCTCGTCGACCGCGCCCGGCAGCACGCCCTGGGCGATCTGCTCCGCCGCACCGCCCTGCGGCTGCCGGGCAAGCTCGCCGTCGTCGACGGGGACCGGCGGCTCACCTTCGCCGAGTTCGAGGCCGCCGCCAACCGGTGCGCCCACGCCCTCGCCGCCCGTGGTCTCCGCAAGGGCGACCGGCTGGCGCTGCTGAGCCACAACTGCTGGCAGTACGGCGTGCTCGCGTTCGCCACCGCCAAGCTCGGCGTGCTCCTCGTGCCGGTCAACTTCATGCTCGGCGCCGAAGAGGTCGCCTACCTCCTCCGGCACGCCGAGGTCGCCGCGTTCGTCGCCGAGGACACCCTCGAGCCGACCGCGCGGAAGGCGCTGGAGCTCGCCGAGCTGGGCGACGTCGTCCGGGGCCGGATCGGCCCGGGCGGCGGCGGGGAGGACGTCGGCGCGTGGCTGTCCGAAGGGGACACCGGAGCGCCCGCCGTCTCCGTCGCCGACGACGACCCGCTGCGGATCATGTACACCTCCGGCACCGAGTCGCGGCCGAAGGGCGTGCTGCTGTCCAGCCGGTCCCTGCTCGCGCAGTACGTCTCGTGCGTGATCGACGGCGGCATGAGCGCCGACGACGTCGAGGTCCACTCGCTGCCGCTGTACCACTGCGCCCAGCTGGACTGCTTCTTCTCCGTCGACGTCTACCTCGGCGCGACCAGCGTGATCCTGCCCGGGCCGGACCCGGCCGCGGTGCTCGCCGCCGTCGAGCGGAACCGGGCCACGAAGCTGTTCGCGCCGCCGACGGTGTGGATTTCCCTGCTGCGGCACGAAAACTTCGACCGCACGACCTCTCGAGCCTGCGCAAGGGGTACTACGGCGCCTCCGCGATGCCGGTCGAGGTCCTGCGCGAGCTGCGCCGCCGGCTGCCCGACGTCGCGCTGTGGAACTTCTACGGCCAGACGGAGATGGCGCCGCTGGCGACCATCCTGCGCCCGCACGAGCAGCTGGACCGCGCCGGGTCGGCCGGGCGGCCCTCGCTCAACGTCGAGACCCGGATCGTCGACGACGAGGACCGGCCCGTCCCGCCGGGGGTTGTCGGCGAGATCGTGCACCGGAGCCCGCACGCCACCCTCGGCTACTACCGGGACGAGGAGAAGACCGCCGAGGCGTTCCGCGCCGGCTGGTTCCACTCCGGCGACCTCGGTGTGCTCGACGAGGAGGGCTACCTGTCCGTCGTGGACCGCAAGAAGGACATGATCAAGACCGGCGGCGAGAACGTGGCCGGCCGCGAGGTCGAAGAGGCGCTGTACCTGCTCGATGGCGTCGCCGAGGTCGCGGTCTTCGGGATCGGCCATCCACACTGGATCGAAGCGGTCACCGCGGTCGTCGTACCGCGCGAAGGCGTGGCCCTCACCGAAAGGCAAGTGATCGACCACGCCAAGTCACACCTCGCCGGTTACAAATGTCCCAAGTACGTCGTGTTCGCGGACCGTCTTCCCAAGAATCCCAGCGGAAAGATCGTCAAGCGGGAATTGCGGGAACGGCACAAAGGACTGGCCACGAACGACTGAACCACCGAATTCCCCTTGCCGGGCGCGGAAGACTGCGGATACCCGCGCCCGCCGGGGGGTGGCGTGCGAGGAACGCCGGGCGGGGAAACCACCAGGGCCGACCGGCCCGGGAACCGGCTGCCGATAAGCCGTGGCGCGCGGCGTCCGTCGGGTCTAGGAATGAGGCCGTCCATTGTTCCCGACCCGAAGGGACCCGCTCGTGTCCGTTTTCATCGCCGTCCTCCTCGCACTGGCCGCCGGGCTGCTCGTCGGCAGCCGCGTCCACAGCGCCCGCGAGGCCCGCGCCAACTACTCCGCCTACCGGGCCCGCACCGCGAAGGGGTTCGGGGAGATGATCCGCTCCGCCGTTTCCGCGGGTCTCGCGGTGGCCGGGGCCGTCGCGCTCCTCGTCATCCTGCTGAACGTGCTCCAGCAGGCCTGACCCGGAACCCGACTCATGGCGGGTTGTTGCGGCTCCGGCCGCAGAGGACGCTTTCCAGGGCTCCCACGGGTGGAGCCGGGAAAGGACTGCCTCCATGAGATCGAGGGTGCTTTCTGCTGCGCTCAGTGCCCTGGTGGGCCTGCTGGGCACAGTCGCCGTCGCCGCACCGGCCGAGGCCGCCGCGGTCTGCGGTGACCAGGTCGTCGGCAACGGCGGGTTCGAGAGCGGCACGACGCCGTGGACCCAGACGAGCGGGGTCGTCTCCGCCGCCACCACGGCGGAGCCCGCGCACGGCGGGACGATGGACGCCTGGCTGGACGGCTACGGCAGTACGCACACCGACACCCTGTCCCAGGCATTGACGCTCCCCGCCGGCTGCGCGTCGGCGACGCTGTCCTGGTGGTCGCACATCGACACCAAGGAGACGACCACCAGCACCGCCTACGACAAGCTGGTCGTGCAGGCGGGCTCCGACACCCTCGCGAGCTACTCCAACCTCGACAAGAACACCGGGTACGTCCAGCGCACCGTCGACGTGTCGCGCTACCTCGGCCAGACGGTGACGCTGAAGATCACCGGCACCGAGGACTCGAGCCTGGCCACCAACTTCCTCCTCGACGACTTCTCGCTGACCACGACCGGGACGAGCAACCCGCAGTCGCCGGTCGTCACCTCGCCGGGCGCCCAGTCCGGCGCCGCCGGCCAGGCCGTGGCGCTGCAGGTCCAGGCGAGCGACCCGCAGGGTGACGCGCTCACCTACAGCGCGACCGGGCTGCCCGCCGGGCTCGCGATCGGCGCGGGCACGGGGAAGATCACCGGCACACCGACGACGGCGGGCACGTCTTCGGTGACCGTGACGGCCAAGGACCCGGCCGGCAACAGCGGGAGCGCCACGTTCACCTGGACGATCTCCGCGGCGCCGGCGGACTCGACGCGGACGCCGGTCAACCCCGCGTACACGGTGAGCCTGACCTCGAACACCGCGGGCGACACGTGGACCGGCCACCAGAGCGTCAGCTTCACCAACGGGTCGGCGACCGCGCTGCCCGAGGTGTACCTGCGCCTGTGGGACAACTACCACGGCAGCTGCCCGTCGACGCCGATCACGGTCACGAACGTCACCGGCGGCACCCCGTCGGCGTTGAGCGTGAACTGCACCGCGCTGAAGATCAGCCTGCCCGCCCCGCTCGCGCAGGGGCAGTCGGCGACCATCGGGCTCGACCTGAAGATCGTCGTCCCCAGCGGCGCCGACCGGTTCGGCCACGACGGCGCGTACACCATGATCGGCAACGCGCTGCCGGTGCTGGCCGTCCGTGACGGCGCCGGCTGGCACCTCGACCCGTACACGAACAACGGCGAGTCGTTCTACACGCTGATCAGCGACTTCGACGTCACGCTCGTGCACCCGGCGTCGCTGCTGACCCCGGCCACCGGGTCCTCGACCGAGACGACCAGCGGCAGCACGACGACCACGCACGCGGTCGCGAACAAGGTGCGCGACTTCGCGTGGGCCGCCGGGCCGTTCGCGAAGATCACCACGACGTCCGGCAAGGGCGTGCGGGTCAACGTCTACTCGGTCAGCGGGATCTCCACGAGCAGCGCCAACCAGATGCTGAGCCTGGCCGCCGACTCCATCGACGTCCACTCGGGCCGCTTCGGCGACTACCCGTACGGCGAGGTGGACGTGGTGCTGGACAACAACTTCTGGTTCGGCGGCATGGAGTACCCGGGCTTCGTGCTCGACCTCGTCTCGACCACGGCGCTCCCGCACGAGCTGGCGCACCAGTGGTTCTACGGGATCGTCGGCGACGACGAGTACAACTCCCCGTGGCTCGACGAGAGCTTCACCGACTACGCCACCGACCTCTACCGCGGGGTCACCGGCAGCGGCTGCGGCATCACCTGGCAGTCGAGCGCGGAGAAGCTGACCAACTCGATGGCCTACTGGGACGCGCATGCGTCCCGGTACTCCACGGTGGTCTACAACTACGGCAAGTGCACGCTGCACGACCTGCGGCGGCTGATCGGCGACACGGCGATGGCGAACCTGCTCAAGTCGTACGCGCAGTCGCACTGGTACGGCGTGTCGACGACGGCCGAGTTCAAGGCCGCGGCGCAGGCGGCGGCCGGGTCCACGGACCTGACGTCGTTCTGGGCCTCGCACCGCGTGGAGGGCTGAGAAAACCGGTTGGAGTTCCCCGTCCGTGTCCCCCACTGTGGGGGCATGGACGGGGAACGGCTCTTCTGCGACACCGGCTTGGCCGAGCGCATCGAACACGCGGAAGCCCGGTTCGTCGCCGCGTGCGCCGAGGCGACGCGGGCCCGCAGGGGCGGCGGCGCCGGGTTCACGCGCCCGCTCGCCGGGGGCGTCGCGACCTTCGCCGAATTGGGCTCACCGTTCACCAAGGTGGCCGGGCTCGGCTTCGCCGGGCCGCCGGACGTCGCCGCGCTCGAGGAGATCGAGGCGGCTTTCGCGGAGCTGGGCGCTCCGGTGCAGGTCGAGCTGTCCCAGCTCGCCGATGCCGCGACCGGCGCGTTCCTCACCGGCCGCGGGTACCGCCTCGAGTCGTACGAGAACGTGCTCGGGCGGCGGCTGGGCGACGACCCCGGCCCGGTGGCCGGGGAAGTCCGGCCGTGCCGCGACGACGAGCTGGAGACGTGGCTGACCGCGGTGGCCGAGGCGTCCGCCGTGGCCGACGACCAGGGCCTGCCCTCGCACGAGGACTTCCCCCGCGAGCTCCTCGTGAACGCCCTGCGGGACATGGCCGGGGTGCGGCGGTACCTCGCGGAACGGGACGGCGAGTTCGCCGGCGGCGCGAGTTTCCGCGTCACCGACGGGATCGCGCAGTTCACCGGCGCGGCGACCGTGCCCGCGCACCGCCGCCGCGGCGTGCAGACCGCCCTGCTGCGGGCCCGGCTCGCGGCGGCCGCCGGGGCCGGGTGCGACGTCGCCGTCGTCACCACGCAGCCGGGCTCGAAGTCGCACCAGAACGCGCAGCGGCAGGGCTTCGACCTGCTCTACGCCCGGGCAATCCTGGTGAAGGGCACCTCCGCGACCAGGTCCTCCGGGGCGGACAGCCGCCAGGCCTCGTAGAGGAGCTCGGCCAGTTCGTCGGCGTCGATCCCGTCGAGGTACACGACCACCCAGCCGAAGCCGCCGGCGGTGAACTGCACCTCGAACACGTCCGGCCGTTCCGAGACCAGCGCCAGCTGCTCGGAGATCGTCTGCTTCAGGCCGACGGTCCGGGTCCGCGGCCAGAAGTAGCCGAACCGTTTGCCGCGCACGCTGAACGAGGAGTAGTCGCGCGCCTCGGACCGCTGGACCTCCGCCAGCCCGCCGAGCACCCGTTCGAATTCCTCAACCCGCACTGTCACCGTCGCACCCTCCGGCGGACACCGTAGCGCGCCGGTACCGTGCGGGACATGAGCGAGTCCGGGGATCTCCGCGAAGCCGTTCTCGACGACGGCCGCGAGGTGGTCGTCAAGCGGGGGCAGGGCCCCGGCGCGGCCGCCGCCGAGGCCGCAGGCCTGCGCTGGCTGGCCTCGGCGGGCACGGTTCCGGTGCCGGCGGTCCACCGCCAGGACGAGGACTCGCTGGTCATCGACCGCGTCCCGGCCGGGCGCCCGTCGGCGCCGGCGGCGGAACGCTTCGGGCGCGGGCTGGCGCGGCTGCACGCGGCCGGCGCGCCGGCGTTCGGCGCGGCACCCCCGGGCGGCCCGACCGACGCGTGGATCGGCCTGGCGCCGATGAAGAACGTGCCGGGCCCGGACTGGGCTTCGTGGTACGCCGAGCACCGGGTGCTGCCGTACGTCCGCCTGGCGGTCGACGCCGGTACCTTCGGGACGGCCGAGGCCGCGCTGTTCGAACGCGCCTGCGGCCGGTTCCCGGCGTCGGACGAGCCGCCGGCGCGGCTGCACGGCGACCTGTGGAACGGCAACGTCCTCTGGGACGGCCGCGACGCGTGGCTGATCGACCCGGCCGCGCACGGCGGGCACCGCGAGACCGACCTGGCCATGCTGCGGCTGTTCGGCTGCCCGCACCTCGACCGCGTCCTGGCCGCGTACCGGGAGACCGCTCCCCTGGCCGGCGGCTGGGCCGAGCGGACCGGGCTGCACCAGCTGTTCCCGCTGCTCGTGCACACCGTCCTGTTCGGACAGTCCTATGCCGGGCGGGCGGTGGCCGCCGCGCGCACCCTCGGCTGATCAGCCGCAGTGGCCGAGCATCGTCGTCAGGGCGTTCTTCTCCGGCACGGTGATCGTCAGCTCGTAGCTGCTCTTCACGACGATCCAGTCGGTGGCGTAGGCGCACCAGTCCGAGACCAGGGGCGGCTTCCACGCGTCGGGGCCCTTGTCGCCCTTCTGCTCGTTGAGGTTGTCGGTCACCGCCTTCAGCTGCGGGCGGACCAGGTCGTTCGCGAACTGCTCACGGCGTTCGCGCGTCCACTTCTTCGCCCCGCTCACCCAGGCCTGGCCGAGCGGGACGACGTGGTCGATGTCCACATCGGACGCTTTGTGCCAGGTCTCGCCGTCGTAGGGGCTGACCCAGGTGCCGGACTTCGGCGCGCAGTCGGCGCCGGTCTTGACGTCCTTGCCATCGCGCTTGAGCACCTGCTCGCGGACGTCGCAGTTGGCGTCGACCTTGTCCCAGTGCGGGAACTCCTCGCGGTCGTACCCGTCCATCGTGCCGCGCACGGCGATCTTGAGCGCCGCCAGCCGGGTGCGGGCCTCGGCGGCCGAAATCGGCGGCGCGGCCACCGTCCCGGTGGCCTGGGTCCCGGACCCGGCGGCCAGTTCGTCGAGCTTGCAGCCGGTCAGGGCGGCTCCCGCGAGGACGGCCACCAGGGCCAGGGCAAGCGTGCGCGGCATCGTGAACCCCTTTCACGTCTACCGGGAGGTGCCCAGGAGCCTTCGCGGGGAAACGGTGCAGACGGCCTAGTTGACGCGAACCGATCGTGGCAGCTCACGAGCCGTGGAAGACCTGGGCGACGAACACGGCCGCGACCACGCCCACCGTGACGAGCAGGGCCAGCACCACGACCAGGCCCCACGGCACCTGCCGGACCGGCCGCGGCCGCGGGAAGACCGCCGAGACCGGTCCGCGCGGCAGCGGCACCCGGGCACCGGGCTCGTCGTCCGCCGGGGGTGGCGGCGGTTCGGGCGGCGGCACGGACACGACGGCGGGCAGCCGCGGCACCTTCGCCACCGCCGGGAGCCGCGCCGGGAACCCGTCGGCGAGCAGCGCCGCCCGGGGCGGGGCGAGGTGGGCGAGGGAAAGCGCGTAACAGGCGTCGAGGACGTCGTCGGCCGACCAGACGGTCCGCCACCGGTTGTGCTGCACGATGATCCGCCGGAGTCCCCGCGGGTCGGCGAGCACCACGGCGACGCCGGGAACGGTGCCGGGTTCGTGCCCCAGCGGATCCGGCCCGGGCGGACGCGGTTCCGGCACGAGATCGCCTTCGCGGAGCTCGTTCCGCGGCACCGGCGGGACGACCGCGACCAGGCCCGTCACGTACCGGCCGCCGTCGTGCCCGGCGAGCGCGCCCTTGGCCGCCGCCACCCCCGCTCCGGCTCGCTCACCGGGGTCGGGCCGCGGCTCCGGGCCCGGCTCGTGGGCCGCGATGACCACGATCCCGGACCGGGTGAACACGAGCGCGTCGACGAACCGGGGCCCGAGCCGGCTCGGCACCGTGATGCCCGCCAGCGCCAGGCCGGTCAGGTGGTCCGGCCCCGGTCCCCACGAACCCAGCAATCGCACGAGGTGCTCCGCCGCGGCGGGCAGCTCCCGCCGCTCACCGGTGCGCTGGAGGGCCACGAGCACTCCGGTCCCCCTCCCACGAGAACGCCCCTCTCGACGGTAGGAGGCGAACCCGCTCCCGCCCCAGCAGCCGAACGAGTGGTCGAACACCACCGTGCGTAGCCGGGTCATGCTGGACCCCCGCCCCCGACGAGGGAGATGCCGATGCCCCCAGCCGCCTACCAGGGCCGCGCGCTCGACGTCGACCGGCCGTTCTACCGTCGGCTCGCCGATGAACCCGGCCGGGAACGCGTCGACGCGTTCGAGATCCCGATCCGCTCGGGCCGCGCCTGGCGCGTGCCGCGGGGCCACCTGTGCCGGCTGCGCACCGTCGAGGGCCCGCAGGTCGGCGACCTCAACCTGTGGCACGCCGCCGACCCGCGCGAGCGCTTCTGGGCGGCGCGCACCCGCCAGCTGCAGCGCGCGCACGTCAGCACGTTCGACCGGCTGTGGTCGACGCTGCCGTTCCTGCGCCCGCTGGCCACGATCACCGCGGACACCCTGGAGGACCACGGCACCGACGGCGAAGGCGGCCGCGTCCACGACCTGCTCGGCACCCGCTGCGACCCGTACGTGAACCGGCTGCTCACCGGTGAGGACTTCGACTTCCACTGCCACTCGAACCTGGTCCGCGCGGTCGCGCCGTTCGGGCTGACCGAGTTCGACGTGCACGACGTCCTCAACGTCTTCCAGTGCACCGGCCTCAACGACGAGGACCGGTACTTCATGAAGGCCTGCCCCGCCCGCCCGGGCGACCACTTCGAGTTCTTCGCCGAGGTGGACCTGCTGTGCGCCCTGTCGACGTGCCCGGGCGGCGACCTGTCGGTGCCGCTGTGGGGCCCGGGCGCCCGCGACCCGATCGACGTCTGCCACCCGATCGGCGTCGAGGTGTTCAAGCCCCGGCCCGGGCTGCTCGAGAACTGGCGCCCGCCGGAGCGCGCGGCCTACCGCGGCCTGCACGGCGTCCGGCTGCCGGAGTGGGCCGGGGAGACGCCGTCTTGACACGCTTTCCGTTGTCGCGCAGGAGAACCCGCGCGGGCGGTTCATTCGGCGGCCGGTCCGTGTGATGATGGAGGACCGGGTACACCGATCGGCTCGACGAGGAGTGCGAGTGGACCTGCGGACCGAGATCGCGCAGTCGTGGCGGCGGGCGGAGCTGTCCGGGCTGTCGCCGGCGTCGTCCGTCGACCGGCTGGACGTCGCCGACGTCGACAGCCGCAGCCGGCTGCTGCGGGCCGCCTCGCCGGTGCTGGACGAGCTGGCCCGGCAGCTGGCCGGCACGCGCTTCTGCGTCATGCTCGCCGACGAGGACTGCCGGATCGTGGCCCGCCGGTTCACCGAGCGGTCGGTGGAGCTGGCCCTCGAAGGCGTCAGCGCGGTGCCCGGCTGCCAGTTCCTCGAGGAGCGGACCGGGACGAACTCCCTCGCCACGCCGTTCGAGACCCGCCGCGGCGTCGCGGTCGACGGCGACGAGCACTTCCTCGAAGCCCTCAAGCGGTTCACCTGCTACGGCCACCCGATCGTGCATCCGGCGACCCGGCGGCTGGTGGGCGTCCTGGACATCACCGGCCCGGCCGGCGACGCGAACCCGCTGCTCGGGCCGTTCCTGCGCCGCGCGGTCGCCGACATCGAACGGCGGCTGCTCGACGACGCGAAGCTCGCCGAGCAGCAGCTGCTGGCGGCGTTCCAGTCGGTGCAGCACCGGGCGTGCGCGGTGCTGGCCCTCGGCCAGGACGTGGTGCTGGCCAACACGGCGGCGACCGAGCTGGTCGACACGGCCGACCACCGGCTGCTGCAGGAGCTCGGCCGCACCCGGCGCGGGCTGCGGCGGATCCGGCTCACCTCGGGGACCCCGGTCGAGGTGCGGGTGGAGGCCGTGTCGGCGAACGCCGGGCTGCTGTTCGAACTGGCCCCGGTGCGGCCGGCGAGCCCGGTGGTGTCGCGGCCGCGAGCCGCGCGCGGGCTCTTCCCCGCCCCGATCGACGAGCGCCTCCGGCGCGCCGGCCACGCCCGGCGGCGCGTCCTCATCTGCGGCGAGCCGGGCGCCGGCCGCAGCACGGCGGCCCGCGTCGTCGCCGGTGACGAGCCGCTGCACGAGTTCGACGCGTCCGACGTCGTTTCCGGTGCGGCCGCGTGGTGCGCGCGGGTCGAGGCCGCGGTGGGGGCGCGGGGCCTGCTGGTGATCGACGGGATCCAGCTGCTCCCTCCGCTCGCGGCGGTCCGCCTGTCCCGCCTGCTGGACACGACGGCGGCGTGGTTCGCGCTGCTCAGCGGGCCGCCGTCGGAGCTGCGCGGCGACCAGGCGACGCTCGCGGCGCGGGTGCACCGGCGGATCGAGCTGCCCCCGCTGCGGGAACGCCGCGACGAGATCCCGGCGATGGCGCGCGAGCTGCTGCGCGGTTTCGGCGACTCGCTGCGCCTGACGCCGGGTGCGCTGGAGCTGCTGACGGCCCAGCACTGGCCGGGCAACCTCCGCGAGCTGGCCGGCGTCCTGGCCGCCGCGGCCGACCGCCGCTCGGCGGGCGACTTGACCGCGGCGGACCTCGCGCTGGACACCACCCCGGGCGCGGCCCTGAGCGGCTGGGAGCAGGCCGAGTACGACGTGATCGTCCGGACGCTGCGGGCGTGCGACGGCAACAAGGTCCGGGCGGCGAAGCAGCTGGGCATCAGCCGCTCCACGCTCTACAACCGGATGCGCGCGCTTCGCGTGCGCTGACCGGCCACTGTCCGGGATTTGGACACTCCGCCGCCTCCCCGGCTCCGCACAATCCTCACCGAGGGGTGCCCCGCCGCACGTGGAGGAGATGGCCGTGAAGACCAAGGCAGCCGTACTGTTCGACGCCGGGAAGCCGTTCGAGATCATGGAGCTCGACCTCGACGGGCCGGGTCCCGGCGAGGTGCTCATCAAGTACACCGCCGCCGGGCTGTGCCACTCGGACCTGCACCTGATCGACAACGACCTCGTGCCGCGCTTCCCGATCATCGGCGGCCACGAAGGCGCCGGGATCATCGAGGAGGTCGGGCCCGGCGTCACGAAGGTGCAGCCGGGCGACCACGTCGTCTGCAGCTTCATCCCGAACTGCGGCACCTGCCGCTACTGCTCGACCGGCCGCCAGAACCTGTGCGACATGGGCGCCACCATCCTCGACGGCCACCTGCCGGACGGCACCTTCCGCTTCCACGGCGGCGGCCAGGACTTCGGCGCGATGTGCATGCTCGGCACGTTCTCCGAGCGCGCCACCATCTCGCAGCACTCGGTCGTCAAGGTCGACGACTGGCTGCCGCTGGAGACGGCCGTCCTGGTCGGCTGCGGCGTCCCGACCGGCTGGGCCACCGCGAACTACGCCGGCGGTGTGCGGGCCGGGGACACCACCGTCGTGTACGGCATCGGCGGCATCGGCATCAACGCCGTGCAGGGCGCCGCGCACGCCGGCGCGAAGTACGTCGTCGCCGTCGACCCCGTCGAGTTCAAGCGGGAAGCGGCGCTGAAGTTCGGCGCCACCCACGCGTTCGCCAGCGCGGCCGAAGCGGCGGAGAAGGTCAATGAGCTGACCTGGGGCCAGCTGGCCGACCAGGCGCTGATCACCGTCGGCACGGTCGACGAGGACGTCGTGAGCGCCGCGTTCGACGTCGTCGGCAAGGGCGGCACCGTGGTCGTCACCGGGCTCGCCAACCCCGAGAAGCTCACCGTGCACGTCTCCGGCGGGGTGCTGACCCTGTTCGAAAAGACGATCAAGGGCACGCTGTTCGGCTCGGCGAACCCGCAGTACGACATCGTCCGGCTGCTGCGGCTCTACGACGCCGGGAAGCTCAAGCTGGACGAGCTGGTGACCCGCAAGTACACCCTCGACCAGGTCAACGAGGGCTACCAGGACCTGCGCGAGGGCAAGAACATCCGCGGTGTCCTCGTCCACTCCGCATAGCCCGCCGCGCCCGAAGTCCACAATGGACCTCGACGCGTCCTACCGGGTCAACCCGCAGGTGGCGTTGCGCCCCGAGCCGCTGGGGGCGCTCGCCTACCACTCCGGGCGCCGCGAGCTGAGCTTCCTCGCGGCCTCGGACCTGGTCGAGTTCGTCCGCAGGCTGGCGTGGCACGCCAGCCTGCGCGACGCCCTCGACGCGGCGGAGCTGGGCGAGACCCGGCAGGCGCGGATCCTCGCCGCCCTCGAAACGCTGGCCGCCACGGGGGTCATCGTCGCCGTGCCCTAGGGGCGCGGGGTGTTGCGGAGGTTGGCCCGCGCCAGGTCGACCATCTTGCCGACCCCGCCGTTGAGCACCGTTTTCGTGGCGCCCAAGGCGAATCCGCGGACCATCTCGCCCGTGATCCGCGGCGGGATCGACAGCGCGTTCGGGTCGGTCACCACCTCGACCACCGCCGGGCCCGGGTGGGCGAAGGCCTTCTCCAGGGCGCCGCGGACGTCGGCGGGGTCTTCGACGCGCGAGGAGAAGATGCCGCAGGCCGCGGCGATCGCCGCGAAGTTCACCGGCGGGTGGTCGGTGCCGAAGTCCGGGAGGCCGTCGACGAGCATCTCCAGCTTCACCATGCCCAGCGTGGCGTTGTTGAACACCACGACCTTCACCGGCACGTCGTAGGCCGGCAGCGTGAGCAGGTCGCCCATCAGCATCGCCAGCCCGCCGTCGCCCGAGAGGGACACGACCTGGCGGCCCGGCCGGGCGAGCTGCGCGCCGATCGCGTGCGGCAGCGCGTTGGCCATGCTGCCGTGCCGGAACGAGCCCAGCACCCGGCGGCGGCCGTTCGGGGTCAGGTAGCGCGCGGCCCAGACGTTGCCCATCCCGGTGTCGACGGTGAACACGGCGTCGTCGGCGGCGACCTCGTCGAGCACCGAAGCGACGTACTCCGGGTGGATCGGACGCCGGTGCTCGATCTTCGTCGTGTACGCACCGACGACCTTCTCCAGCTTCCGCACGTGTTCGCGCAGCATCCGGTCGAGGAACGCCCGGTCGGTGCGGGGACGCAGCAGCGGCAGCAGGGCGCGCAGGGTTTCCTTGACGTCGCCGTGGACCGCCAGCTCCAGCGGGGTGCGCCGGCCGAGCCGCGAGGCGTCGTGGTCGATCTGCACCGTGCGGGCCTGCGGGAGGAAGTTGTCGTACGGGAAGTCCGTACCCAGCAACACGATCCGGTCGGCCTCGTGCATCGCGTCGTAGCAGGCGCCGTAGCCGAGCAGTCCGCTCATGCCGACGTCGAACGGGTTGTCGTACTGGATCCACTCCTTGCCGCCGAGCGAGTGCCCGACCGGCGCGGCGAGCTTCTCCGCCAGGGCCATGACTTCGTCGTGCGCGCCGCGGACCCCCGCGCCGGCGAACAGCACCACCTTCTCGCCCGGGTTCAGCAGGTCCGCGAGCTCCTGGACGGTCTCCGGGGACGGCACCGCCGGCGACGGCGTGACCAGCGGGAGGCGCTCGGTCAGGGGGCCGGTCGCCTTGCGGTCGGCGAGGTCGCCCGGGATGGTCAGCACCGCGACGCCGCCCTTGCCGACGGCGGCCTGCGTGGCGATCCGCAGCAGGCGCGGCAGCTGCTCCGGGTCCGCCACGACCTCGCTGAAGTGGCTGCACTCGGCGAAGAGCCGGTCGGGGTGGGTCTCCTGGAAGAAGCCGGTGCCGATCTGGTTCGACGGGATGTGCGACGCGATCGCCAGCACCGGCGCGCCGGAGCGGTGGGCGTCGAACAGGCCGTTGATCAGGTGCAGGTTGCCCGGCCCGCAGCTGCCCGCGCACACCGCGAGCCTGCCGGTGACCTGCGCCTCGGCCGCCGCGGCGAAGGCGGCGGTCTCTTCGTGGCGGACGTGCACCCATTCGATGCCGTCGGTGCGGCGGACCGCGTCGACGATCGGGTTGAGGCTGTCGCCCACGATGCCGTAGATGCGCTCGACGCCCGCGTCCCGCAGGGTCCTGACCAGCTGTTCTGCCACGGTTGCCATACCTCCAGCCTGGCCCGGTCCGACGCATGCGTCCAATGCCTGATCGGCTGAAAATCCATACACTGGAGACATGGACGTGCAGACGCTGCGGCTCTTCCGGGAGGTCGCCGGGGGTGCGACCGTCACGGAGACCGCCGCGCGGGCGCACCTCACCCAGCCGGCGCTGTCGCGGGCCCTGCGACGCCTCGAGCGCGACGCCGGCGCCGAGCTGTTCCGCCGGTCCGGCCGGGTGCTGCGGCTGACCCCGGCCGGGCACGCCTTCAAGCGGCACGTCGACCTCGTGCTCGACCAGCTCGACCAGGGCCTGCGCGAGGTCGGCGAGATCGTCGCGCCGGGCACCGGGGTGGTGCCGCTGGCCTTCCTGCACACGTTCGGGACCTGGCTCGTGCCCTCGGTGCTGAACGGCTTCCTGCGCGAGCACCCGGGCGCCCGGTTCGAACTGCGGCAGCACGGCGAGGCCGGGCTGGAGGCGGAACTCCTCGACGGCACGGCGGACCTCGTCATCACCAGCGGCGACCCCGGGCACCCGCAGCTGGAGTGGACGCGTCTGCTCGTCGAGCCGCTGCGGCTGGCCGTGCCGCCGCACCACCCGCTCGCCGGGCGCACCCGGGTCCGTCTCGCCGACGTCGCCGACGAGACGTTCATCCTCCTGCGGCCTGGGTACGCCCTGCGCGAAACGACCGAGCGGCTGTGCGCCGAGGCCGGGTTCGCCCCGCGCCTCGGGTTCGAGGGCGACGAGGTCGAGACGCTGCGCGGGCTCGTCACCGCCGGGCTCGGCGTGTCCGTGCTGCCGCTGCCGCACACGGCGGCGTTCCCGGCACCGCACCTGGAACTGACCGATGTGGACGCTGCCCGCGACATCGGCCTGGCCTGGGCGGCGGGGCGGAATCTCCCGCCGCTCAGCGAAACCTTCCGGCGGCACGTCCTCGCCACCGTGCCCGCCGGGTTCGACCGTCCACAAGGGACTATGTGAGAAGTCCCGTACGACCACGCATCGTGACCGCGGGTGTGCGAGGGTGGGGGCATGGCCGCGCTGAGATCCTTCCTGACGTCCTGGACCTCCGTCACGCCGGTGCTCGGGATCGTCGTGCTGGCGGCGGCCTGGGGCCGCGACCTCGGCCCGGTGTTCGTGGCGATCGTCGCGCTCGCCCTGGGCGCGACCGTGCTCGCCGCGGTGCACCACGCGGAGGTCGTCGCGCACCGCGCCGGGGAGCCGTTCGGGTCGCTCGTGCTCGCCGTGGCGGTCACGGTCATCGAGGTCGCGCTGATCGTCACGATGATGGTCTCGGGCGGCCCGGAAGCCGGCTCGCTCGCGCGGGACACCGTGTTCGCCGCGGTGATGATCACGACGAACGGCATCGTCGGGATCGCCCTGCTCGTCGGCGCGCGCCGGTACGGCACGACGTTGTTCAACCCCGAAGGCAGCGGCGCCGCGCTGGCGACCGTCGCGACGCTGGCCACGCTGAGCCTGGTGCTGCCGACGTTCACCTCCAGCACGCCCGGCCCGGCGTTCTCCCCCGCGCAGCTGACGTTCGCCGCGCTGGCGTCCCTGGCGCTGTACGGGACGTTCGTGCTGACGCAGACCAGGCGCCACCGCGACTTCTTCCTGCCGGTGGCGGCCGACGGCGAGGTCAAGGAGGACGACCACGCCGACCCGCCGTCGAACCGGGCGGCGCTGGGCAGCCTGGCCCTGCTGCTGGTGGCGCTGGTCGCGGTGGTCGGGCTGGCCAAGGTGGAGTCCCCGGCGATCGAGGCGGGCGTGCGCGCCGCCGGCTTCCCGCAGTCGTTCGTCGGCGTCGTGATCGCGTTGCTGGTCCTGCTGCCGGAGACCCTCGCGGCGGTCCGCGCGGCCCAGCGCGACCGGATGCAGATCAGCCTCAACCTCGCCTACGGCTCGGCGATCGCGAGCATCGGCCTGACGATCCCGGCGATCGCGCTCGCGTCGCTGTGGCTGCCGGGCCAGCTGCTGCTCGGCCTCGGCTCGACGCAGATCGTGCTGCTCGCCCTGACGGTGGTGGTCAGCGTCCTGACGGTCGTCCCCGGCCGCGCGACCCGCCTCCAGGGCGGGGTGCACCTGGTGCTGCTGGCCGGGTTCCTGGTTCTGGCGGTCAACCCCTGAGCCGCGCCTCGGGCCGGGTCGGCCGGAACAGCTCGACCGGATTGCCCGACGGGTCGTCGACGATCACCTGGTCGCCGCCGACGCCGGTGACGACCTCGCCGCGCACGGGCACCCCCGCCGCCTTGAGCCGTTCGACCTCCCCGGCCAGGTCTTCGACCTCCAGGGCGAACCGGTTCCACCCACCCGGCGCCGGCCGCACGCCCGCGACCGCCGCCCCGCCGCCCGGGCCGCCGCCGGGAGCGCTCAGCAGCAGCCGGAGGTCGCCGCGGGTCAGCATCGCGAAGCCGGGCGCGGGGTGCATCCGCTCGGCGAACCCCAGCTGCCCGCAGTAGAACGCGATCGCCGCGTCGACGTCCTCGACGATGTACCGGACACTCACCGTGGCCATGGAAGCGGACCTCCTCACCGGACCGTCCAGCACAGCACAGCGGAGCCGTGGAGGCCACCGCGGCGGCTCAGGGGCCCGCGGTGACCTCGATGCCGACCACGCAGGTGTCGTCGTCCGTGTCGGCCGTGCTGTAGGTCAGGAGCGTGTCCAGCTGGTGCTCCAGGCCGCCGTCGTGGCGCTCCACCAGGGTCACCAGGCGGGCCACCGAGTCCTGCACCGGGCGGTCCCGGCGCTCGATCAGGCCGTCGGTGTAGATCAGCAGGATGTCGCCCTCGTCGAGCTGGACTTCTTCCTCCTGGTAGACGACGTCGCGCACCGCGCCGAGCAGGGAGCCGCGGATCAGCGGCAGCGTCGTCGCCGAGCCGTCGCGGTGCCGCAGGATCGGCGGCAGGTGCCCGGCCCGGGCCCAGCGCAGCCTGCGGTTCGCCGGGTTGTAGACGGCGGCGACCGCGGTCGCCGTCACGTGGTCGGTGAGGTGGTAGGCCACCAGGTTCAGCCACGTGAGCAGCTGCGCCGGCCCGGCGCCGGTCGCGGCGAGGCCACGCAGGGCGTTGCGGAGGCTGACCATCCCGGTGGCCGCGTCGATGCCGTGGCCGGCGACGTCGCCGACGCACAGCAGGACCTCGCCCGTGGGCAGCGCGACGGCGTCGTACCAGTCGCCGCCGACGAGGTGTTCCTTCTCCGCGGGCCGGTACCGGACGGCGGCGCGCAGCCCCGGCATGTCGACCGGGCCCTTCGCCGGCGGCATGATCGCGCGCTGCAGCTGCAGCGCGAGCCGGTTGCGCTCGATCGCCTCCTGCTCGGTCTCGGCCAGCCTGTCCCGGGTCGCGGCCAGCGCCACTTCGGTCCAGTGCTGCGAGGAGACGTCCTGGTAGGCACCCCGGACCGCGACCAGCTCGCCCCGGCCGTCGACGACCGGCTCGGCGACCACCCGGATGTGCCGCGCGACGCCGTCGGAGCGCTCCAGCCGGAAGGCCGTCGACGACGGGCGCTTGTGGTGCAGCACCGCCCGCAGGAACCGGCCGATCGACGGCGCGTCGTCGGAGTGCGCGTGCTTGGCCAGTTCGTGCAGCGACAGCGGCGCGGCGTTCGGCGGCAGGCCGTAGAGGGCGAACAGCTCGGTGTTCCAGGTGATCGCCCCGGTCACCACGTTCTCCTCGAACCCGCCGATGCGGCCGAGCCGCTGGGCGTGCTGCAGCAGCACGGCGAGCTTCGCCGCGTCGTCCTGGATGCGCAGGATCAGCAGCACGTTGCCGGCGAAGCGCGTCACGCTGACGTCGGTGAGCACGGTCAGGGGCACCTGGTCGACCAGCGTGGTGATCGCCATGCTGTCGGCGCGGAACGGCTCGCCGGTGGCGTAGACGCGCTGGATCTTGTCGAGCAGGCCGCTTTCCCCGGCGGCCAGCGGGTAGGCCTCCAGCAGCCGGGTGCCGACGATCCGGCTGCGCGGCCGTCCGCCGGGGTCGGCGAACCGGACGTTGGCGTGGTGGATGCGGAAGTCGTTGAGCCGGTCGCCGCCGTCGAGGCACGGCGAGAGCAGCACGGCCGGGTCGTGCAGGCCGTCGATGAAGTCCACGAGCTCGCCGAGGATGTCGCCGGAACGGCTTGACACCGCCACCGGCGCGATCACGCCGTCCCAGGTGTCGAGCGTGTGCGCGCACAGGTCGGCCAGCGCCTCCAGCTGACGGCGCTGCCGCCCGGGTTCGGCGGGCAGCGGCTCGGGCCAGCACATCTCGACGACGCCGATGATCCGCCCGCCGGTGCCGGTCGGCACCGCGACCCGCCCGCCCCCGGCCAGCGTGTGCTGCCCGATCGACGGCAGCCCGGCGGCGGACAGGGTGGGGAACCAGACGGTGTCGCGCTCCAGCAGCGCGCTGCGGGCGGGCGTCGCCACGCCCGGCGGGACGTAGCGCCAGCGGGCGGCTTCCTCGGCCGAGAACCCGGCCGAGCCGGCCAGGGTCAGCGACCCGTCGGGCCCGGCCAGCCACACCGCGACGGCGGTCGCGCCGAGCGGCCGCAGCGCGTGCTCCAGAATGGACTCCGCGACGCGCTGGGTGTCCCCCGCCGCGAGCACCCCGCTCTCCGCGGTGCGCAGCCGCACGGCGACGGACTCTTCTTCGCCGTCCGCGCGGGCCAGGAACTCCTGCGCCACTTCGGTGATCCGGTCCTCGGCGGCCTCGCCGACGACGTCCGCGGCGAACTCCAGCGACGTCATCCCGGCCCGCTCGGCCAGGCTCTCCAGCTGCCGGGCGGCGTCGGCGGGCGTGCAGTGCAGGCGTTCCATCAGCACGCCCTTGGCGAGCTCGATCAGCGCGCGCCCGTCGGCGACGGCCTGCGCGTGGTCGACCTCGTCGCGCAGGCGGGAGACGGTGTCGGCGAGCCGGGCGAGGTTGGCGGTCACCTCGGCGGGCGGCGCCAGCACGGGGAGGGTCTCTTCCTCGGCGGTCACCCGATCACGCCGTCACTTGCCGCTTGATGCGGGCGATGAGGTCGTCCGCGTCGACCGGCTTGGTCACGTAGTCGGTGGCGCCGGAGGCGAGGCTCTTCTCGCGGTCGCCCGGCATCGCCTTCGCCGTCACCGCGATGATCGGGATGCTCGCGTGCTCGGGCATCGCGCGGATCTTGGCGGTCGCGGTGTAGCCGTCCATCTCCGGCATCATCACGTCCATCAGGATCAGGTCGATCCCCGGGTGCGAGGCGACCGTCTCGACGCCCTTGCGGCCGTCCTCGGCGTGCAGCACCTGCAGCCCGTGCAGCTCCAGGATCCCGGTGAGCGCGTAGACGTTGCGCGGGTCGTCATCGACGATCAGCACCGTGCGCCCGGCCAGGGTCGTGTCGACGTCGGCCGCCCGCACCGGCGCGGCCGGCTCGTCCGGGCGGACCAGCGGGAGCACCGCGCCGGGTTTCTCCGCCGACAGGTGCAGCGCGATCCGCTCGCGCAGCTCGTCCAGCCCGGACAGCACCTCCAGGGACTGCACGTCCGCGCGGGACTGCACGAGCTGGGCGAGCTCGACGTCGAGGCGGCGGCTGTTGTGCGCGAGCACCGGCACCAGCCGCAGCGCGCTGTCGCCCTGCATCGCGTCGAGGAAGGTGAACGCGGCCCGGTCCGGCAGGTCGAGGTCCAGCACCACGCAGTGGTAGGCGTCGGTGGCGAGCGCGGCCGCCGCCTCCTGCGTGCCGACCGCCGTGACGACTTCGACCTCGGCGGGCGAGATGCCGATGTCGCGGCTGTCGGCCAGGTCCGAGGCGGCGCTTTCGGCGACGAGCGTCAGCAGCCCGTGCTGGCGCTCCTCCACGACCAGCAGCCGCCGGTACGCGCGCGGTGCGGCCGTCGCGACCCCGGACTCCCTCGTCGCGAGGGCGGTCGAGGGCTGCTCGCCCGGCGGCAGCGGCGCGAAGTCCGGCCGCGCGACCGGCAGCGAGAAGGTGAACGTGCTGCCCTCGCCGGCGGTGCTCTCGGCCGTGATGAACCCGCCGAGCAGCTGGGCGATCTCGCGGCTGATCGACAGGCCGAGCCCGGTGCCGCCGTACTTGCGGCTGGTGGTGCCGTCCGCCTGCTGGAACGCGCCGAAGATCGACTCCAGCTGGTGTTCGGCGATGCCGATGCCGGTGTCGATGACGCGGAACGCGACGGCCGGGCCGTGCGCGCGCAGCGGGCGGGGCAGCCGGTCGGGGTCCACCGGCTCGATGTGCAGCTCGATCCCGCCGACCTCGGTGAACTTGACCGCGTTGGACAGCAGGTTGCGCAGCACCTGGCGCAGCCGCGAGTCGTCGGTGAGCAGCTCGGTGGGCGAGCCGGGGGCGACGGTGATCCGGAAGTCGAGGTTGCGCTGCGAGGTCATCGGCCGGAACGTCGCCTCGACGTAGTCCAGCAGGCCGCGCAGCGACACCTGTTCCGGGGTGACGTCCATCTTCCCGGCCTCGACCTTGGACAGGTCGAGGATGTCGTTGATCAGCTGCAGCAGGTCCGAGCCCGCGGAGTGGATGATGCCCGCGTACTCGACCTGCTTCGCGGTCAGGTTGCGGGTGGGGTTCTGCGCGAGCAGCTGGGCGAGGATCAGCAGGCTGTTGAGCGGGGTGCGCAGCTCGTGGCTCATGTTGGCCAGGAACTCCGACTTGTACTTCGACGCCAGCGTCAGCTGCTGGGCGCGGGCCTCCAGCTCCTGGCGGGCCTGCTCGATCTCCAGGTTCTTCGTCTCGATGTCGCGGTTCTGCGTGACCAGCAGCGCCGCCTTCTCCTCCAGCTCGGCGTTCGAGGACTGGAGTTCCTCCTGCCGCGCCTGCAGCTCCTCCGAGCGGGCCTGCAGCTCCGCGGTCAGCCGCTGCGACTCGCCGAGCAGCTCGTCGGTGCGGGCGTTGGCGACGATGCTGTTGACGTTGACGCCGATCTGCTCCATCAGCAGTTCCAGGAACGCCCGGTGCACCGCGGTGAAGCCGTGCACCGACGCGAGCTCGAGCACGCCGAGCACCTGGTCCTCGACCACGATCGGCAGCACGATCAGGCTGGCCGGGACGGTGCGGCCGAGCCCGGAGGAGATGGTGGCGTAGCCGGGCGGCACGTCGTCGACCGCGATCGGGCGGCGGCTGCGCGCGGCCTGCCCGACCAGCGACTGGCCGATCCGGAACCGGACCACCGGGCCCTCGCCCTCGGGGTGGCCGTAGGCGCCGACCAGCCGCAGCTCCGGCACCTCGGCGGTGTCGTCGGCCAGGTAGAACGCGCCGTACTGGGCGTTGACCAGCGGGACGAGCTCGTCCATCACCGCGGCCGCGACGACGGCGAGGTCGCGGCGGCCCTGCATCAGCCCGGTGATGGTGGCCAGGTTCGACTTCAGCCAGTCCTGTTCCTGGTTCGCCCGCGTGGTCTCGCGCAGCGACTCCACCATCGAGTTGATGTTGTCCTTCAGCTCGGCGACCTCGCCGGAGGCGTCGACGGTGATCGAGCGGGTCAGGTCGCCCTCGGCGACCGCGCTGGTCACCTCGGCGATGGCGCGGACCTGCCGGGTGAGGTTCCCGGCCAGCTCGTTGACGTTCTCCGTCAGCCGCTTCCACGTGCCGGACACGCCTTCGACCTCGGCCTGGCCGCCGAGGCGGCCTTCGCTGCCGACCTCGCGCGCCACGCGCGTGACCTCCGCGGCGAACGCCGAGAGCTGGTCGACCATCGTGTTGATCGTCGTCTTGAGTTCCAGGATCTCGCCGCGGGCGTCGACGTCGATCTTGCGGGTCAGGTCGCCCTGCGCGACGGCGGTGGTCACCTGGGCGATGTTGCGGACCTGCCCGGTGAGGTTGTTCGCCATCGAGTTGACGTTGTCGGTGAGGTCCTTCCACGTGCCGGCCACGTTCGGCACCCGTGCCTGGCCGCCGAGCATGCCTTCGGTGCCGACCTCGCGCGCCACGCGGGTGACCTCGTCCGCGAACGCGGAGAGCGTGTCCACCATCGTGTTGATGACGTCGGCCAGCGCCGCGACCTCGCCCTTGGCCTCGACGGTGATCTTGCGCGACAGGTCGCCGCGCGCGACCGCCGTGGCGACCTGGGCGATCGAGCGGACCTGGCCGGTCAGGTTGGACGCCATGACGTTGACGTTGTCGGTGAGGTTCTTCCACGTCCCGGACACGCCGCGGACGGTCGCCTGCCCGCCGAGGTTGCCCTCGGTGCCGACCTCGCGCGCCACCCGGGTGACCTCGTCCGCGAACGCGGACAGCTGATCCACCATCGTGTTGATGGTGTCCTTGAGCTCGAGGATCTCGCCGCGGGCGTCGACCCGGATCTTCTGCGACAGGTCGCCGCGCGCGACCGCGGTGGTGACCTGGGCGATCGAGCGGACCTGCGCGGTGAGGTTGTCGGCCATGACGTTGACCGACTCGGTGAGGTCCTTCCAGGTCCCCGACACGCCCTTGACGTCGGCCTGGCCGCCGAGGCGGCCCTCGGTGCCCACCTCGCGCGCCACCCGGGTGACCTCGTCCGCGAACGCGGACAGCTGATCCACCATCGTGTTCAGCGTGTCCTTGAGCTCGAGGACCTCGCCGCGGGCGGTGACGTTGATCTTCTGCGAGAGGTCGCCGCTCGCCACCGCGGTGGCGACCTGGGCGATGTTGCGGACCTGGTCGGTCAGGTTGCCTGCCATGAAGTTCACCGAATCGGTGAGGTCGCGCCAGGTGCCGGAGACGCCCTTGACGTCGGCCTGGCCGCCCAGCCGTCCCTCGGTGCCCACCTCGCGGGCCACTCTCGTGACTTCGTCGGCGAACGACGACAGCTGGTCCACCATCGTGTTGATCGTGTTCTTGAGTTCGAGGATTTCGCCGCGCGCGTCGACGGTGATCTTCTGCGACAGGTCGCCCTTCGCCACCGCCGTCGTCACCTGGGCGATGTTGCGGACCTGGTCGGTCAGGTTGCCCGCCATGAAGTTCACCGAATCGGTGAGATCGCGCCAGACGCCGCCGACGCCGGGGACCTGGGCCTGCCCGCCGAGGCGCCCTTCGCTGCCCACTTCGCGAGCCACGCGGGTGACTTCGTCGGCGAACGACGACAGCTGGTCCACCATCGTGTTGACGGTGTCCTTCAGCTCCAGGATCTCCCCGCGCGCGTCGACGTCGATCTTCTGCGACAGGTCGCCCTTCGCCACCGCCGTCGCCACCTGCGCGATGTCGCGGACCTGGGTGGTGAGGTTGCCGGCCATGGCGTTCACCGAATCGGTGAGGTCCTTCCACGTGCCGGACACCCCGGGGACCTTCGCCTGCCCGCCCAGCTGCCCCTCGCTGCCGACCTCCCGCGCCACGCGGGTGACCTCGGAGGTGAACAGCGACAGCTGGTCGGCCATCCCGTTGAACACGGTGGCGATCTCCCCCAGCAGCCCGTCGGCGCCACCCGGCAGCCGGATGCCGAAGTCGCCGTCGCGGACCGCGGTCAGGCCGGCCAGCAGCCGGCGCAGTTCCTGCTCCCCCGCCTCGCCCACGCCCGAAGCGTCCGCGCCCGGGCGCACGCCGTCGACCATTGCCCCACCCATCCGCCACCCGTTTCTTCGCCTGTCGGCGCCCTCGCGCCGTCCCGCCGTGCACACCGGATGGCTCAGCATAGTGCAGCTGCACTATGCTGAGCGGCAACGGTTGAGCAACCAGCCGCGCCCGTGTCCGCGTGCGCTCCCCAGGCGGTGCTCGAAAGCCTTTCCTTCTCCCCCAGGCCATCCGGCCGCATTGACCCGTTCGGCTGAACGCCGGCGCGGTCCCCGGTGACGTGTGCCCGACGACGTCGCCGCGCTTCGTTGCGCCCGGATTTCGGCTCCACTGTGGACGCTCCACTGTGGACGTCCCGGCGCGCCCTAGGGCCCGTCCTCAAAGCCAGATGAGTGCGGCGCCGGTGAGCCACACGGTCGAAGGCCGGTGGGCGTCCACCGGACCGGCCACGGCGTAGCCGGTCGGCCTGCTGATCCCGGCGTTCGGGAATCGTCGCCGGGATGTGCCGTCGGCGCGGGTAGGAGCGGATGGCTCGGCTGGAGTAGCCCTTGCCCGCCAGAACCCGGCTCGGCCGGGTCGGCGGACGGCCTGGAACCGGCCTGCGCCACCAGCGCGGAGAGGGTGCCAGTGCGTGACCAGCGCCAGAACCGGTTGCAGACCGTCTTCCACGGCCCGTACCGTTCCGGCAGCCCACGCAACGCGACACCGGTCTTGGCCTTGAACAACATCCCGTTGATCACTCGGCGGTCATCGACCGGCGGTCGTCCTTTGGCCCCGGAGGCCGCCAGCAAGGGCTCGATCACCTGCCGCTGCTCATCGGTCAACTCCTGCCTACGCACCACAACCCGGATCAAAGCAGGACACATCGCCCCCTTTGAGGACAGGCCCCAGCTCACAGCCAGTCCTTGCGCTTGAAGAGCGCGTACAAGCCCACCGACAGCACCACCACGGCGACCGTCGAAGCCCAGAACCCGCTCGGCGCGCCGTTGCCCGGGTACGGGACGTTCTGCCCGTAGAACCCGGTCACCGCCGTGGGCACCGCGATCACCGCCGCCCAGCCGGTGACCTTCTTCATCACCAGGTTCAGCCGGTTGCTCTGCAGGTTCAGCTGCGTCTCCCGGATCGTGGTCACCAGTTCCCGCAGCGACTCCGTCTTCTCCGCGGCCTGCCGGGCGTGGTCGTGGACGTCCGCGAAGTACGGGCGCGTCAGCTCGTCGGCCAGCCGCAGGTCCGGCCGCGTCAGGTCGCTGATCACCTCGCGCATCGGCAGCACCACCCGCCGCAGCGCGGTCAGGCTCTTGCGCAGCCGGAACGAGCGGTGCTGCAGCTCCGACTGGTCGGGACGGTTGTCGAACACGAGGTCTTCGAGGGCCTCGACCTGCTCGTCGAGCGACAGCACGGCCTCCAGGTGCCCGTCGACGACGTGGTCGAGCAGGCCGTGCACCAGGAACGGGACACCCGACTTCGCCAGCTCGGCCGCCTGGTCCCAGCGCTGCACGACGGCCTCGATGTCGAAGCCGTCGTCCTTGCGCACGGTCACCAGCGCCCGGGGCGTGACGAACGCGGCGAGCTCGGTGGTCGTGACGCGGCCGGTGGCGGCGTCGAACCGGACCGCGTAGGCGGTCAGGAACGCGTGCCCGTCGTAGCGGTCGACCTTGGGCCGCTGGTGCTCCTGGACGGCGTCCTCCACGGCGAGCCGGTGCAGGCCGAGCTCGCCGGCGAGGGCGGCCAGGTCCGCTTCGGACGGCGCGCAGAGGTCCACCCAGACCGCGGTGCCCGGTTCGGCCAGGAAGTCGGAGACGTCCTCGACGGGGAAGTCTTCTTTGTGCAGCTCGCCGTCGCGGTACACCCGGGTTCTGGTCATCCGCCTGGTTACCCGCCGTCGCGGAGGTTCACACGACGCCCGCGGTTGTAGAGGCGCGTTGTGGAGGTTGTCGCTGTCGCGCCCGGCGGCGCACCGCCAAGATCGTCTTGCCGCAGCTTTTTGAGGGGAAGGCACCGGTGACGACCGTTCGGACGACGCTTCCGGCCGCGCTGCTCGTGGCGTCCGCGCTCGCCGGCGTGCCCGGGAGCGCGGACGCCGCGGAACCCGGGGTGCGGGTCGTGGTGGTCCAGCGGGTGCGCGACACGGTGCACCTCGGCTGTGCGACGCACGCCGGCAAGGTCACCTGCGCCGCCGTCCACCGGCCGCGGTCCTACCTGATCGCCGGCTTCGCGGCCGTCACAAGCGGTCCAGCTCCGCTCGCACCGCGGCCGCGCGCTCCTCACCGCCGTACTCCCGCAGCAGGTCCAGGGCTTCCGTGAGCGCTTCGCGCGCCCGGTCGCGGTCGGCCAGGCCCAGGTGGGCGCGGCCCAGTTCGGCCAGTGTCATGGCCTCGTACAGCCGGACCCCGGCGGCGCGCCAGAGGTCCGCGCTCCGGCGCAGCTCGGCCACGGCGGAGCCGTACCGGCCGAGCTCCCGGTGCACGACGCCGATCCGCATCCGGCCGTAGGCGGTGCCCCGCACGTCGCCGGCGTCCTCCCCGACGGCCACCGCCTCGGCGGCGTACTCCAGTTCGCGCGAGCGGTCGCCCTGGCGCCCGTACAGCACGGCGAGGTTGACCAGGTTCAGCGTCTCGACGTGCCGCAGGCCGAGCGACCGGTTGAGCGCGAGGCTCCGCTCGCCGAACGCGATGGCCGCGTCGACGTCGTCACCGAGGCCGAAGACGAAGCAGAGGTTGTTGAGCGTGGCCGCGAGCTGGCGCGGGTCGCCGATTTCCTCCCAGTCCGCGAGGCTCCGCCGGAGGTGGTCGTGGGCGCGCCGGAAGTCGGCCGCTTCGCCGCCGTGGGCGAGTTCGGCCTCGGCGACCCCGAGGTCGTTGCGCAGGGTCGCGGCCGCCACCGGGTCGACGCCGTCGACCAGTTCGAGGGCCACCTCGTCGACCTGGATCGCGTCGCGCCACCGGGCACGGGCCCGGTGGTACTCGTACAGGCCGAGGGCGACGGCGGCGATCGTCTCGGGCGGCACCCCGGGGGTGGCCGCGGCCTGCCGCACGACGGTCACGAGGTGCGCCTGGTGCCGGTCGAGCCAGCCGAACACCTGCTCCGAAGACACCGGAGCCGCCGTGGCGGCCGGTCCGGCGGCCGCCCAGCGTCCCGCCGCCCAGTCGTGGCGGTGCGAAGCCGCCGCGACGAGCGCCATGCTCTGCCAGGCCATCGCCGCGCAGAGCTCGACGACGCGGGTGATCGCCGCGGCCCGCTCGGCGGCGGTCAGCCGCTCGGCGTGCTCGCGGGCGTAGAGCCGGAGCAGGTCGTGCAGCCGGTACCAGCCCGGCGCGGGCGTGGTCAGCAGGTGCTCGTCGGTGAGCCGGTCCAGCAGCGCCTCGGTTTCGCGCTCGGGCGCGTCGAGCAGCCGGCCGGCGACGGGCACCGACAGTTCCGGGACGTCGAGCAGGGACAGCAGCGGGTACGCGCGGGCCGCCGTCGCGTCCAGGGCGCCGAGCGCGAGCGCGAAGCCGGGCCGGACGCCGGTTTCGTCGAGGCGGCGGCGCTCGTCGTCGAGCCGGTGCGCGAGGTGGGCGACCGGCCAGGCCGGCCGCGTCGCCAGCCGGGCGCCGACGAGGTGCAGGGCCAGCGGCAGGTACCCGCACAGTCGGGCCACCCTCCGCGCCGCGGCGGGCTCGGCGGCGACGCGGTCCGCGCCGATCTCGGCCGCGAGCAGGCGCAGCGCGTCCGCCTCGGGCAGCACGTCCAGCTGCACCCGGTGGGCCTGCGGCAGGTCCGGCAGCGCGGCGCGGCTGGTCACGATCGCCGCCGAGCCGCCGGCCCCGGGCAGCAGGGGCGAGACGTGCGCGGCGTCGCGGGCGTTGTCGAGCACCAGGAGCACGCGCTTCCCGGCGAGCAGGGTCCGGAAGCGGGCCGACGCCGAGCCGAGCGAAAACGGCGTCGGCGGCTCGCCGCCGAGTTCGCGGATCAGGCGGTCGAGCAGGTCCAGGGGATCCGGCGGGTCGGCCGCGTGCCCGCGCAGGTCCAGGTGCAGCGTCCCGCCGGGGAAGCGGCGGGCGAGCCGGTGCCCGGCCGCCAGCGCCAGTGCGGTCTTCCCGATCCCGGCCATCCCGGTGATGGCGACGACGACGCCCTCCCGCCGTTCGGCGAACAGGCCCAGCACCCGCTCGAGCTCGACCTCGCGGCCGGTGAACGCGGCGACCCCGCCGGGAAGCTCCCGCGGGACGACGGCCTCGCCCGCCGGGGTCTTCGGCCGCGAAGCCGCCGCGGCGAACTCGGCGCGAGCGTCGTCGTCGAGGTCCAGGGCGTCGGCGAGCCGGTCGAGGGTGTCGCGGTGCGGGAACCGGCGGTCGCCGCGTTCGAGGGCGCCGACGGCCTGCGCGCTGAGCCCGGACTTCTCGGCCAGCGCCTCCTGGGTCAGCCCGGCCGCGCGCCGCGACCGGCGCAGCCGCGCCCCGAACGACTCCATCCCTGCCCTTCCTCCCCTTCAGGAGGATCACACGCGGGCGCGCCCGGGCGCCAGGAGCGTTGTCCCCGAAGATCGTATCGCTTATCGTATACGAGGCCGTCCTCCCGACGCTGTGAGGTGACCCCGTGCCCGCCCCCACCACCCTGATCGCCCGCGACTTCACCGAGTTCCGCACCGCGGTTTCGCAGTCGTTCGTCCCCCTGCACGTCACGGCGGGCGGTGACGGGTTCCGCGGCCGGATCCGCTCGTCGGCCGCCGACGAGGTGCAGGTTTCCGAGGTCACCGCGACGCCCCACGTCGTCGAGCGCACGCCCGAGCTGATCGCCCGCGGCGAGCGCCGGTTCTACAAGCTGAGCCTCGTCCTCGCGGGTACCAGCCTCCTGGTGCAGGACGGCCGCCAGGCCGTGCTGCGGCCCGGCGACGTCGCCCTCTACGACACGCACCGGCCGTACTCGCTGGTGTTCGAAGAGGACTTCCGCACCCTCGTCGTGATGTTCCCGCAGCGGCTGATCGACCTGCCCGCCGAGCTCGTCGGGCGGCTGACCGCGGTGCGGATCTCGGGCAAGGAGGGCGTCGGCAACGTCGTCGTGCCGTTCCTCGCCCAGCTCGGCGGCAACCTCGAGCAGCTGGCCGGCCCGGCGGGCGCGCGGCTGGCGCACAGCGCGGTCGACCTGCTCGCCACGCTCGTCGCCACCGAGCTCGACCTGGCGCACGTGAACGCCGACCCGCACCACGAGCTGATGCGCCGGATCCGCGCGCACATCGACGCGAACCTGCACACCGCCGACCTGACCCCGGCGCGGATCGCCGCCGAGCACTTCATCTCCACCCGGCACCTGCACGGGCTGTTCCAGGAGCAGGGCACCACGGTCGCCGGCTGGATCCGCACGCGACGGCTCGAGCACTGCCGTCGCGACCTGCTCGACCCGGTGCACGCCGGCCGCCCGGTCGCGGCCATCGCCGCGCGCTGGGGGTTCGTCGACGCCGCGCACTTCAGCCGGGTGTTCAAGGCCGCGTTCGGGCGCGCGCCGAGCGAGCTGCGCCGCGAGTTGACCGTGCGCGACGGGTTGTTGTCCGCGGGCGCGTGACCGCTCGTCGGGCGGGCCGCCCCGCCCGACGATGAGGCCATGCCCGAAGCCCCCACCGACGGCTGGCGCACCTACGACGAGTTCGCCGCCGGGATCGCCACCTACCGCCTGCCGGACGCCGACCTCACCGGCCGCTCGCTGACCGTCACCCTCGACGACGGCGCCGAGCTCGCGCTCGCCTTCGACGACGCGAAGCACGTCGTGCTCAACGGCGTCGAGGACCCGTACGACGCGGTCGCCGTCCGCGACGACGTGTTCTTCGTCAACGTGCCGTTCACCAGCGTCGACGGCGAGGCGCTGACCGTCGTGTACTCGACGGCGACCCACCGCGCGCTCGCCGTCCGGTCGGTGATCGGCGCCGAGGACGTCGACGGCGTGCCCCGGGTCTCGCAGCGGTTCCGGTCCGGGGTCACCGACGGCGGACCGGCGTCCGGCGCCGTGCCCGGGCCGTCGCGCGACCTGATCGGCAAGCGCAACCTCTACCGCTACAGCCCGGACCACCTCTACGAGCACGTCTACGTCTCGTCGGAGCGCTACGCCTGGCAGTGCCTCGAAGGCGTGCAGCGCGGCCACGGCGACATGGACCTCTCGACGGTGTGGAAGTTCGCCGACGGGTTGTACCTGTTCTGCTTCCGCGAGTTCCGGATCGCGGTGGCCGGCGTCTGGCTGCACGACCTCGGCTACGCGTTGCGCACCACCGGTGTGTTCCTCGGCCTGACCGGCGACGGCCGGTCCGAGCACTCCCGGGCGGGCGGGCACGTCTACCCGCTCGGCTCGGTCAGCTACCCCGACGCCCAGCCCGTCTGAAGGAGTTCACCCGTGTCCCCTGTGGACGTCATCCGCGCGCACTACGCCGCCAGCGACCGGGGAGACCTGCCCGGCATGCTCGCCCCGCTCGGCCCGAAGACACAGTGGACGGAGGCCGCCGGCTTCCCCTACGCGGGCACCTACACCGGCCCGGACCAGGTGCGCCGCCACGTCTTCGAGGCGATCGGGCGCGACTGGGACGGCTACCGGTTCACCCTCGCCGACCTCCTCGACGCCGGGGACACGGTCATCGGCGTCGGCACCTACACCGGCACCCACCGCCGGACCGGCAAGGCCTTCACCGCCCGCGTCGCGCACCTGTGGCGCTTCCACGGCGGTGCCGTCGTCAGCTTCGAGCAGATCGTCGACTCCGCGCCCGTCGTGGCCGCGACCCGGGAGCAGCCATGAGAAAGTCCCTTCCCGCCCTGGCGGTCGCCGCCCTCCTCGCCACCGCCGGGTGCGCCGGCTCCGGGGCCGGTACCGACGGCCCGATCGTCGTCGGCTCCGTCAACGCGCTGAGCGGCGCGGCCACCTTCCCGGAAGCTTCCCGGGCGGCCGAAGCCGTGTTCGACGCGGCCAACGCCGCGGGCGGCGTCAACGGCCGCAGGATCGAGTACAAGGCGATCGACGACAAGGGCGACCCGGCGGCGGCCGCGGCCGCCGCCCGCGAGGTGGTCGGCGGCGACGAGGCCGTCGCGCTCGTCGGGTCGTCGAGCCTCATCGAGTGCGAGATCAACGCGAAGTACTACGAGCAGCAGAAGATCCTGTCCGTGCAGGGCATCGGCGTCGACCCGGCGTGCTTCTCCAGCCCGAACATCGCGCCGGTCAACGTCGGGCCGTTCCACGACATGACGCTGACCCTGCTCTACGGCTCGGAAGTGCTGCACCTGAGCGACATCTGCGCGCTGCTGGAGATCGCGGGCAACACGCTGCCGGCGTACCGGGCGGCGATCGACGAGTGGACGAAGATCACCGGGAAGACGCTGAAGCACCTCGACTCGACCCTGCCCTACGGCGGCTCGGACTACACCTCCTCCATCGTCAAGGCGCGCGCGGCGGGGTGCAAGGCGATCACGGTGAACCCGGTGGAGCCCGACTCGATCGGCCAGCTCAAGGCCGCGCAGGCGCAGGGCTGGACCGACGTCACCTGGCTGCTGCTGACCAGCGTCTACAGCGAGAACTACGCCAAGGCGATCTCGAACGCCGGTGCCGGGGTGTACGTGCCCGCCGAGTTCTACCCGTTCACCGACGCCGGCAGCCCGCAGACGAAGGACTGGCGCGACCTGATGACGGCGAACCGGATCCCGCTGACGTCGTTCAGCCAGGGCGGTTACCTGGCGGCGAAGTACTTCCTCGACGTCGTCCGCGGCATCAAGGGCGACGTCACGCGCGAATCGGTGACGAAGGCGCTGCGCGAGATGAAGCCGGTCAGCGACCCGATGGTCGGCACGCCGTACGTGTTCGGCCCGGCCGCCACGCACCACGACAACACCGCCGGCTGGCCGATCAAGCTCGCCTCCGGCACGAACAAGTGGGAGCTGGCCGCGCGGGACTGGCTCCGGATCCCCCGGTCGTAGGAGGACGTTCATGCTGCAGGGCGCTCTGGCCGGCCTCGCCGCCGGCGGCCTCTACGCGGTGCTCGCGGTGTGCCTGACGCTGATGTCGCGGCTGGTGCGCGTGGTCAACTTCGCGCAGTCCGCCACCGGGATGTTCGGCTGCTACGTCGCGGTGTTCCTGTCGATCCGCTTCGGACTCCCGGAATGGGTGGCGACCCTCGCCGGGATCCTGCTCGGCGGTGCGCTGAGCGCGGTGCTGGGCTGGATCGTGTCCACCTGGCTGGCCGAGGCGGACACCGGGACGCGCTCGGCGGTGACGGTCGCGGTGCTCCTGCTGCTGATCTCGCTGGCGTTCATCCTGTTCGGCAACAAGCCCCAGCCGTTCCACCCGCTGCTGGCCGGGCCGGCGTTCACGGCCGGCGGGGTGGTGGTCAGCCAGGTCACGGTGGTGACGGTCGCGCTGGCGGTGCTGGTGGCGCTCGGCTGCCGCGCGGTCCTGGCCCGCACGGCGCTCGGCGTCCGGCTGCGGGCGTTGTCGGAGCGCCCGACGACGGCGGAGCTGCTGGGCATCCCCGCCCGGCCGCTGTCGGTCGGCGTCTGGACGGCGACCGGGGTGATCGCGACGCTGGCTGTTTCGATCGTGGCACCGTCCCAGTCGAACGACCCGACCTCCCTGGCGATGCTGGTGGTCCCGGCCGCGGCAGCGGCCCTCCTGGGCGGCTTCCGCCGGCTGGACCTGGCGGTGGCGGGCGGCCTGGTGCTGGGCATGGCCCAGGGCGCGGTCGCCCAGGCCGACCGGCTGTCGGTGCTGCGGTACTTCCTCCCGCTGCTGGTGATCGTGGCGCTGCTCCTGTGGACCCAACGCAAGGAGGTCTGGGATGCGGCTCGCTGACCAGCCCGGATCGCCGCCGCTCGTCACCCTGCCCCGAAAGGAGGTGTCCCGTGCCGCTTGCTGAGCACCCCCTCGGCCGGTTCGGGCTGCCCCTGCTCGTCGCGGCCGCCGCCGTCGCGGTCGGTTATGCCTTGAGCGCCGGGCTCGCCGGGTACTTCGTCTACCTCGGCGTGAGCGCCGTCGTCGCGGCCATTGCGCTGCTCGGGCTCGGGGTCGTCACCGGCACCGCCGGGATGGTTTCCCTGTGCCAGCTGACCTTCGGCGCGGTCGGGGCGTTCGTCGTCTCCGCGTGCAACGTCGCGGGCGTGCCCGGCGGGTTCGTCGTCTGGCTGCTCCTCGGCGGCCTGGCCGCCGCCCTCGCCGGGGTGCTCGTCGGGCTGCCCGCGCTGCGGCTGCGCGGCATCACCCTCGCCGTCGTCACCCTCGGGCTCGCCTCGGCCGCCGACCTGACGCTCGTGCAGATCCAGTTCCCCGGCGCCACCGAGGGCCTGCCGGTCGAGCGGCCGGAAGCGTTCTCCGACAACCGGTCCTACTTCCTGTTCGCGGTCCTGGTCCTCGTCGCCTGCGGGCTTCTGGTGCACTTCCTGCGCCGCGGCCGCTGGGGCAGCAGCTGGCACCTGGTCGCCTTTTCCGAGCGCGGCACCGCGGCGGTCGGCGCCGGCGTGCGGACGTCGAAGCTCACGGCGTTCGCGGTCAGCGCCGCGCTCGGCGGCGTCAGCGGCGGCCTGCTCACCGGCCAGGTCGGCCTCGCGTTCCCGGCGAGCTTCACCGCGATCCAGTCCCTCGCGCTGTACGTGCTGGCGATCATGTCCGGCGCGCACCTCATCGACATGGCGGTCTTCGGCGCGCTGCTCTGGGTCGCGGTGCCGGAACTGCTGAAACGCTGGGGCGTACCGCAGGACTGGGGGTTCGTGATCTTCGGTGTGCTCGGCATCCAGGCTCTCGCCGGGCGCGGCAACCTCGGCACGGCCGTCCGCAACCTCGCCCACCGCCGCCGGTCGCGGGCCACGGCCGGCGTCGGTCTCACCGCGGACGTCCCGGACGTCGAGCCACTGCCACCCGGTGCCCCGGTGCTGGAAGTGCGCGGGCTGAGCGTCCAGTTCGGTCACGTCGTCGCCCTGTCCGAAGTGGACATCGCGGTGCCGGAGCACGGGATACTGGGCGTGATCGGCCCGAACGGCGCCGGGAAGTCCACTTTGGTCGACGTCGTCAGCGGGTTCCTGCCGCGGGCCACCGGCACGGTGACCCTGGATGGGCGGCCGCTCACCGGCTCCCCGGCCCGGCGGGCCCGCGCCGGTCTCCGGCGGACGTTCCAGCAGGACCGCGTCCCGCCCGGCCTCACGGTCGGCGCGTACGTCCGGTTCGTCGCCCGGCGCCGGCTCTCCGGCGACGAGGTGACCGGCGCGCTGGAGTTCTTCGGCTGCCCGGCGGCGCGCACGCCGCTGTCCCGCGTCGACGCCGGCGCGCGGCGCCTCGTCGAGGTCGTCGGCCACCTGCTGGCCCGGCCCCGGGTGCTCCTGCTCGACGAACCGGCGGCCGGGCTGCCGCACGAGGAGCACGTCGCGTTCGGGCGGCGGCTGCGGCAGGTGCCGGCGCGGTTCGGGGTGTCGGTGCTGCTCATCGAGCACGACCTCGACCTCGTGCGGTCGGTGTGCGACCGCCTGACCGTGCTGGACTTCGGCGAGGTCCTGGCGAGCGGGCCGCAGGCGGACGTCCTGGCCGACCCGGCGGTCCTGAAGGCGTACATGGGCGAAACGGAGCTGCTGTGAACGCGTTGCGAGTGACCGGGCTGACCGTGAAGCGCGGAGCGGGCCCGGTGATCCGGGACGTCGGCTTCACCCTCGAGCCCGGCCGGATCACGGCCCTGGTCGGGCCGAACGGCGCCGGCAAGACGAGCCTCCTGGAGGCGGTGTCGGGCGTGGTCCCGCCGTCGGCGGGCCGCGTCCACCTCGGCGGGGTGGACATCACCCGGCACTCGCGGGTGGCGCGGGCGCGGCTCGGGCTGGCCCACATCGAACAGGGCCGGGCGGTGTTCCCGGGCCTGACGGTGCTGGAGAACCTCCGCCTGACCGCCCGCACCCCGGCCGGTCTCGACGAGGTGCTGTCCCTGTTCCCCGAGCTGGCCAAGCGCCGCGACTCCCCCGCCGCGCTGCTGTCCGGCGGCGAGCAGCAGATGGTGGTGCTGGCGCGGGCGTTCGCGGCGCGCCCGGCGTTCCTGCTCATCGACGAGATGTCGCTGGGCCTGGCGCCGGTGGTGTTCACCCGCCTGCTGCCGGTGGTGACGCGGTTCGCCGCCGAAGGTGCGGCGATCCTGCTGGTGGAGCAGTTCACGCACCTGGCGCTCGGTGTCGCCCAGGAGGCTTTGGTCGTCTCGTCGGGCAGGGTGACCTACGCCGGCGACGCGCGGACGTTGCTGGACTCCCCCGCCACGCTGCACGCCGCCTACCTGGGCGGCTGACGGGCCTTCACATGCCGGCACGCTCGAAGGCCAGGGTCGGCAGGTCCACGGCGTGGGCGCCGCCGTCGGCGACGAGGACCGCGCCGGTGATGTACGACGACTCCGCCGAGCCCAGGAACCGGACCACCGACGCGATCTCCTCCGGCTCGGCCGGGCGGCGCAGCGGGACCTCCGCCGTCACGCGGCGGTAGCCCTCGTCGTGACCGCCCGTGAACCCGGCCGCCGCCGCGAACTGGTCCATCTCCGCGTCCGCCATCGGGGTGCGGACCCAGCCGGGGCACACCGCGTTCGCCCGCACGCCCCGCGGCCCGAAGTCGCGGGCGATCGACCGGGTCAGGCCGATCAGCGCGTGCTTGGCGACGGTGTAGCCGGCGATGTTCGGCCCGGCGAACAGCCCGGCCAGCGACGACACCACCACGACCCGCCCGCCGGTCTCGACCAGCGACGGCAGCGCGGCCCGGCAGAACACGAACGCGCTCGACAGGTTCGAGCGCAGCGCCAGCTCCCACTCCTCGTCGCCGGTGTCGGTGACCGACGACAGGCCGTGCCCGCCGGCGTTGGCGACGACGACGTCCAGCCGCCCGAACCGGCCGATGATCTCGGCGACGGCGTGCTCGGCGTCGTCACGCACGCTCGCGTCGCAGGCGATGACGTGCGCGCCGGTCTCCGCGGCCACCTTCTCCAGGGGCTCGCGCCGCCGTCCCAGCACGACGACTCGCGCGCCCTCGGCCGCGTACCGGCGTGCCACCGCGGCGCCGATCCCGGTGCCGCCGCCGGTGATCGCGACGACGCTGCCCGACATGTCCATTGTGGATCCTTCCCTAGGCGGGGAACGCCGAGCGGGCCGACATCCCGAAGTCGGCCAGCAACGCTTGGCCGTTGACCGGCCGTGAAGCCGGCGAAGCGAGGAACAGCACCTGGCGGGCGACGTCGTCGGCGGCCTGGACCGGGAACGCCGGGTCGTCGAGGACCGCGCCGAGGTCGGCGCGCGCCATCGGCGTGTCCACCACCGACGGGCAGACGCAGTTCACCCGGATGCCCGGCACCTCGACGGCCAGCGCGCGGGTCAGCGCCACCACCGCGCCCTTGGACGCGCAGTAGGGCGCCATCCCCGGCGCCGCCGTGAACGCCGAGTCGCTGCCGAGCAGCACCACCGCGCCGCCGTCGGCCAGCCATGGCAGCGCGTGCTTGACCAGCAGGAACTGCCCGGTGACGTTGACGGCGAGAACCGCGGCCACCTCGGCCGCGCTCGTCTCGGCGAGCGGCTTGCCGACCGGACCGGAGACGCCGGCGCAGCCGACGACGACGTCGAGGCCGCCGAACCGGCGCGCCACGGTGTCCACCGCGGCGGCCAGTGCGGGTTCGTCGGTGACGTCCGCGCGGACGACGTCGGGGCCGGGCTCCCGGTCGACGACGCCCACCCGGGCGCCCTCGGCACGGAACGCCCGCGCGCAGGCCAGCCCGATGCCGGACGCCCCGCCGGTCACCAGGACCGCCTTCCCGGCGAGCTCGGTTCGCATGCGCCCATCCTCGCCGCGGGTGGCCGCAACGCCGTTGGCCGCGAGCGCAGCGTTGTTGTCCGCCGCCGCACGAGCGGTTCCGCGCGGGACGGCGCGGAACGAGACTGACCAGGGTGACGACGCTCTCCGACACCTCGACCTGGCTGCCCCTCGACGGGCTGGCCCCCGGCTTCGACGCGAACAAGGCCCCCGTGGTCGGCGACCTGCACGGCCGCGCGTTCGTGCTGCACGACGACGGCGGCGGCCACGACCGCACGGCCCGGTTCACCGGCACGCGCGTCGCCTGGGACGGCACGACCTGCCCCGGCGAGACGTTCCTGGTCGACGACAACCTGTACTACGTCCAGTTCCACCCGGCCGCGCGCGAAGCCGTGTCGCTCGTCCTGGACCTGCGCGACGGCCGCGCGCTGGTCGTCACCACGACGATCGGCGACGGCGGCACCCCGCGCGTCACCCAGGAGTTCCGGCCCGCGACGCTCGACGGCTTCGAGGTGCGCGGCGAGCCGATGGCGCCGAGCACCGCGCTGATCGGCCGCCGCGCGCTGTGGGTGTACAGCCGCGAGCACGCCTACGAACACGTCTACCTCAGCCCGCACTGGTACACCTGGCAGTGCCTGGCCGGCCCCGAGCGCGGGCTGGCCGACACCGACGAGAACACCGTCCACCGGATCCGGCCCGGGATCCACGTCTTCGCCTGGCGGGAGAAGGTCGTCCCGTGCGCGTCGGTGACGGTCGCCGACCACCGCGACGCCCGCCGCCTGCGCTCCCACGGCGTCCTCTTCGGGCTCGACGCCACCGGGGAACGGCCGACGCACTTCACCTTCGGCGCGCACGGGCGGCTGCTGAGCACGACCGTCCACCCGGACGGCTTCGACCCGGCGGAATCCTGAAACCATGGCCGCCGACCTGATCCTCACCAACGCCGTCGTGTACACAGTGGACAGCGCGCGGCCGTGGGCGTCTGCGCTCGCCGTCGCCGACGGGAAGGTCCTCGCCCTCGAAGACGTCCCGCGCGGACCGAACACGGAGGTCGTCGACCTCGGCGGGGCGTTCGTCATGCCCGGTCTCGTGGACGTGCACAACCACCACGCGATGGCCGGGCGCGCGGAGCTGTTCGAGCTCGGCTTCGGCTCGGACGCGGGCTTCGAGGACATCCTCGACGCGGTCCGCGCGCGAGCCGCCTCGCTGGGCCCCGACGAGTGGCTGACCGGCGGCGCTTGGGCGTCCACCTTGGCAGAGACGCTGTCGTCCGCCTCGGCCCGGCGCGCGCTCGACTCGGCCGCGGGTGGACGGCCGGTGTCGCTGTCCGACGACAGCCGGCACAACAAGTGGGTCAGCAGCCGCGCCCTCGAACTGGCCGGCATCACCGCGGCCACCCCGGACCCGCCCGGCGGCGTGATCGGCCGCGACGGCGGCGAACCCAGCGGGCTGCTCCTGGAGGCCGCGGGCGTGCTCGTCGAGCGGGTCACCGGCGGGCTCACGCCGGAGCAGCACCGGCGGGCCTCGCGGCGCGCGATCGAGATCCTGCACGGCTTCGGCGTCACCGCCTTCCAGGACGCCGGCGTCTCGACCGACATCCTCGAAGCCCTTCGCTCGCTGGACGCCGCCGGCGAACTGCCGGCGTGGGTGGTGTCGTCCCTGCTGGTCAACGACCCGATCTTCGGCTTCGACCCGGTCGGTGCGCCGCTGCTGGAGGTCGCCGGGCGCTACCGCACCGAGCACCACCGGCCGGACTTCGTGAAGATCTTCCTCGACGGGGTGCCGCCGACGCGCACGGCGGCGTTCCTCGAGCCGTACCTGCCCGACGCCGACCACGGCGCCTGCTTCCACGGCTCGACGACCATGCCGCCCGGGGAACTCACGGATTGGCTGCGCACGGCCGCTTCGGCGGGCTTCTCGGCGAAGGTGCACTGCACGGGCGACGCCTCGGTGCGGCAGTTCCTCGACGCGGTCGCGGAACTGCGGGCGTCGGGCTACACCGACACGCGGTTCCAGGTGGCGCACGGGCAGTTCGTGCACCCGGACGACGTGCCGCGGTTCGCCGAGCTCGGCGTTGCCGCCGACATCTCGCCGTTCCTGTGGGTGCCCGGGGTGATCCCTTCGGCGATCGCTACGGTGCTTCCCGCTTCGCGCGCGTCTCGTATGCAGCCGAACCGGGCTTTGCTGGACACCGGGGCCCTTGTCGCCGGTGGCTCCGACTGGCCGGTCAGCCCTTCGCCGAACGTTTGGGAGGGCATTGCCGGTCTGGTCGCGCGCCGGGACCCGTACGGCCGGTGGCCGGGGGCGCTGTGGCCGGAGCAGGCGATTACGCTCGCCGAGGCTGTCTCGGTGTTCACCCTCGGCGGGGCCCGGGCTTGTGGTCTGGATGACGTCACCGGGGCGCTGCTTCCTGGGCTGTCGGCGGATTTTGTCGTTCTTGATCGGGATCCTTTCCGGACTGGGGATGTCGCCGGGACTCGGGTCGTTGAGACCTGGTTCGCCGGGCGGAAGGTGTATTCGGCTGCCTGAGTTCCCCTTCCGGTCAGCCGTCGAGGATGAACCTCGCCGCCTGCTCACCGACCAGCACCGCCGGAGCGTTCGTGTTGCCCGTCGTCACCCGCGGCAGTACCGACGCGTCCGCGACCAGCACGCCGTCAAAGCCATGCAATGCCAGCTCGGGGCTCACCACCGCGTCGTCGTCCGTGCCCATCCGGCAGGTGCCTGCCTGGTGGTGGTACGTGATCGCCGTGCGGCGGACGTACTCGCCGATGTCCTCGCCGTCCGAGGGGTACAGCGGGCGGGCGCCCCAGTCCTCCGCCAGTGCCGGGGCCCGGCCGACCTCGCGGCACTGCTCCACCGATGCCACCAGGCTCTCGAAATCCGATCGCGCCGCCAGCGCGGCCAGGTCGATCAGCAGCACGTCGTCCGGGGACGGGCCGGACAGCCGCAGGGTTCCGCGGCTCTCCGGGGTCACCATGCCCGCCATCAGCGAGAACCCCGTCGGCGGCCCGGACATCCACGGCTCGTACATCGGCACGCTGAAGCAGATCGGCTGCGTGTCGGGCACCGCGAGGCCCGGGCGGCTGCGCCAGAACCAGTGGACCTGCGTCACCGGGCGGCCCGGCCACGGCGAGACCTCACGTTCGGTCGCGAAGAGCACCGGTGAAAGCAGGTGGTCGTGGAGGTTGCGGCCCACCCCGGGCAGGTCCGCGACGACGTCGATGCCGAGCGCGGCCAGTTCGTCCGCCGGGCCCACGCCGCTGCGGAGCAGGATTGCCGGTGAAGCCAACGCGCCCGCCGCGAGCACCACCAGGTCCGCGGACAGTTCACGGATCGAGCCGTCGAGCGAAGCCACGACCCCGGTCGCCCGCGAGCCGGAGAACCGCAGGCGGTGCACCAGCGCTCCCGTGTGGACGGTCATCCGCTCCGCCACCGGAAGCGCGTACGCGTGCCAGGTGGTGAGCCGCCGGTTGCTGCGCAGGGTGAGCTGCTGGACGGAAACGCCGTCGAGCGTGCCGCTGTGGTAGTCGGGGTTGAACGGCAGGCCGACGTCCCGGCAGGCGTCCGCTGTGGACTGCTGGATCGGGTGCAGCGGCTGGTTCGGGACGACGTCGAGGAGGTCTTTCTCGATCCGTTCGAACACCGGCCGGACGTCGGCCCAGGACCAGGCGGGCAGTCCCCAGCCGTCGTAGTCGGCGGGTGCGCCGCGGACCCAGATCATCGCGTTGAGCGCGTGCGAGCCGCCGAGGACCTTGCCGCGCGGCAGGTGCAGCCGACGGCCGGCCGCGTGCGGCTGCGGGACCGTGTACAGGTCCCAGTCCTCCGGCCCGTGCCACAGCTCTCCCGCCCGGGACGGGTCGTGGATGGCGGGGTTCACGTCCGCGCCACCCGCCTCCAGCAGCGTCACCGCCGCACCCGCGTCCACCAGCCGCCGGGCCACCACCGCACCGGCCGAGCCGGCGCCCACCACGATCACGTCCACGCGCTCCAGCGTGGCGGGCTTCCCCTGCGGACGGCGCCATCCCTTCGCCGTCGGTCAACGGGCGTGCGGAAGCGGACAAGACCCGCGGCCGGCCGGCGCCCGATACTCGGCGCACCCCACGCCGAGGAGGACGACACCGATGGCGACACGCCTGTGCATCGACGGACAGTGGACCGAGGCCGGCGGCGGCGTGCTCCCGACGCTCGACCCGGCCACCGGCCGCGTGCTCGAAGAGGTCGGCACCGCGGCGAAGTCCGACGTCGACGCCGCCGTCGCGGCCGCCCGGCGGGCGCTCACCGCGCCGGCGTGGGCCGGGTTGCTCCCGGTCCGGCGCGCCGCCCTGTTGTTCCGGCTGGCCGACCTCGTCGAACGGCACCACGAAGAGCTGGCCCGCCTGGAAACCCTCGACCAGGGCCAGCCCATCGGGGTGTCCCGGCAGGTGAGCGTCACCGGCGCCGCCGAGCACTTCCGCTACTTCGCGGGCTGGGTGACGAAGCTGCAGGGCACCACCAACCCGGTGTCCTTCCCGGACACCCTGCACTACACCCGCCGCGAGCCGGTCGGGGTGAACGCGCTGATCACGCCGTGGAACTTCCCGCTGATGATCCTCGCCTGGAAGCTCGCGCCGGCTTTGGCGACCGGCAACACCGTGGTGATCAAGCCGAGCGAAGTCACGCCGCTGACCAGCATCCGGCTCGTCGAACTGGCGCACGAAGCCGGGATCCCGGCGGGCGTGGTCAACCTCGTCACCGGCGACGGCTCGGTCGGCGCGATGCTGAGCGGGCACCCGGACGTCGACCACCTCTCCTACACCGGTTCCACGGCCGTCGGGAAGCTGATCACCGCGGCAAGTGCGGCGTCCAACCTCAAGCGCCTCACCCTCGAACTCGGCGGGAAGGCCCCGAGCATCATCGCGGCCGACGCCGACATCGACGCGGCCGTCGCCGGGAACCTCGCCGGGGCGACGCTCAACACCGGCCAGGTCTGCGCGGCCTACACGCGGTTCTACGTCGACCGCAAGCGCGAGCAGGAGTTCGTCGAGAAGCTGGCTCGCGGCCTCGAGGGCCTGCGCCTCGGCCCCGGGGTCGAAGAGACGACCCAGCTCGGTCCCCTCGTCTCGGAGAAGCACCGGGACCACGTCGCCGCGTTGGTGGGCACCGGCCGCGAGGAGGGTGCCGACCTCGTCACCGGCGGGCGCGCGGTCGACGGCGACGGCTACTTCTACGCCCCGACGCTGTTCGCCGGCGTCACCGACGGGATGGCGATCATGCGCGAGGAGATCTTCGGCCCGGTCCTGGCCGTGACCGCCTACGACGACGGCGACGAGCCGCTCGGCCGCGCCAACGACACCGAGTACGGCCTCGCCGCGACCGTGTGGACCCGCGACCTCCGCACCGCCCAGCGCTACGCCGACGGGCTCCGGGCCGGCGCGGTGTTCGTCAACATGCCGCCGGTCCCGGACATGGCCGCGCCGTGGGGCGGCTACAAGGCGTCCGGCTGGGGCCGCGAAATGGGCCCGTGGGCCCTGGACGCCTACACCGAGACGAAGGCCGTCTGGCTGCACTACGGCTGAGCGGGAGCCCCGATCGGGGGTTTCCCCACGCCACCGATCGTATATTATTTAGAATATGTTCTTCGCACCGGCAGGCAGGAACCCCCGATGACGAGCCTCGCGCGCCCCGGCAAGATCATCGCGCTGCACCTCAACTACCGCTCCCGCGCCGCCCAGCGCGGCCGCGTCCCGGAGCAGCCGTCGTACTTCCTCAAGCCGCCGACGTCGGTGGCGGCGAGCGGGACCGCGCTCGAACGCCCCGCCGGCACCGAACTGCTGGGCTTCGAGGGCGAGATCGCCCTGGTCATCGGCCGCACCGCCCGCCGGGTCGCCCCCGGGGACGGCTGGGCGCACGTCGGCGGGGTCACCGCCGCCAACGACTTCGGCGTCTACGACCTGCGGTACGCCGACAAGGGCAGCAACCTGCGGTCGAAGGGCGGCGACGGGTTCACCCCGCTCGGCCCCGCCGTGCTGCCCGCCGCGGAAGTCGATCCCGCCGCGCTGCGGCTGCGGACGTGGCTCAACGGCGAGCTGGTCCAGGAGGACACCACCGGCGACCTGCTGTTCGGCTTCGGCCGCCTGATCGCGGACCTCTCGCAGCTCATCACCCTCGACCCCGGCGACGTCGTCCTGACCGGCACCCCCGCGGGCGCTTCGGTCGCCGTCCCCGGCGACGTCGTCGAGGTCGAGGTCGACACCGCCGGGCACACCACCGGCCGCCTGGTCACCCCGATCGTCGAAGGGACCGTCCCCTTCGGACCGTTCGGCGCGCTCCCCCGCGTGGACGAGCGGCAGCGAGCCGACGCGTACGGGCGGTCCGAACCGCGGTTCGAGCTGACCCCGGCGCTGCGGGCGCGGATCGAATCGGTCGGCACCGCCACGCTTTCCGCGCAGCTGCGCAAGCGCGGGTTCGACGCGGTGTCGATCGACGGGCTGACCTCGACCCGGCCGGGCACCCGGCTGACCGGCCGCGCGCGGACCCTGCGGTACCTGCCCCACCGCGAAGACCTGTTCAAGCGGCACGGCGGCGGCTACAACGCGCAGAAGCGCGCGATCGACAGCCTCGGCCCCGGCGACGTCCTCGTCATGGAGGCCCGCGGGGAGCGCGGCACCGGCACCGTCGGGGACATCCTCGCACTGCGGGCGCAGGTGCGCGGCGCGGCCGGGATCGTCACCGACGGCGGCGTCCGCGACCTGGCCGCGGTGTCCGCTTTGGACATTCCCACCTACCACGCCGGGCCGCACCCGGCGGTGCTCGGCCGCCGGCACGTGCCGTGGGACGTCGACGTCGCGATCGCCTGCGGGGGCGCGGCCGTCTGCCCCGGCGACGTCGTCGCAGGTGACGCCGACGGCGTCCTCGTGATCCCGCCGGAGCTCGTCGAGGAGGTCGTCGACGCGGCGATCGAGCAGGAGCTGCAGGAGACGTTCATCGCCGAGCAGGTCGCCGCGGGCGAACGCGTCGAAGGGCTCTACCCGATGGACGGACACTGGCGCGGGAGGTACGCCGCGTGGCTCGCGAAGCGGTGAACGGCGCCGCGATGAGCAAGTCGCGGATCGCCTACCAGTGGATCAAGGCCCGGATCGCCGACGGCACCTTCTCCCCCGGCTACCGCCTCGTCCTCGGCCAGCTCGCCCAGGAACTGGGCGTCAGCGCGGTGCCGATCCGCGAGGCGGTCCGGCTGCTGGAGGCCGAAGGGCTGGTGACGTTCGAGCGCAACGTCGGCGCGCAGGTCGCGATGGTCGACGAGAGCGAGTACCTGCACACGATGCAGACCCTCGCCCTGGTCGAAGGCTACGCCGCCGCCCTCGCCGCGCCCCTCCTGCCGGCCGGCGCGCTGGAGCGGGCCCGGGCGCTCAACGCCGAGCTCGCCGACTGCCTCGGGCACTTCGAGCCGGCCCGGTTCACCGCGCTCAACCGGGACTTCCACGCCGTGCTGTTCGGCGCGTGCCCCAACCCGCAGGTGCTCGACCTGGTCCGGCGCGGCTGGGACCGGCTGAGCGGGCTGCGCAGCTCGACGTTCAGCTTCGTGCCCGGCCGCGCCCGGGAGTCCGTCGCGGAACACGAGCACATCCTCGGCCTGCTCGGCCGCGGAGCACCCGCGGCCGAGGTCGAACACGCCGTCCGCGCGCACCGGCTGGCCACCCTCGACGCGTTCCTCGCCCACCGCCACCCCTGACCCAGGAAGGACCCCCATGCGCTTCCGCTCCGACCCCGGCGCCATCCGCGGATCGATCGCGCCGCTCATGACGCCGTTCACCGGCGGCGGCGCGGTCGACCACGCCGGTCTGGAGAACCTGGTGCGCTGGCAGCTCGCCGCCGGCACCCACGGCATCTCGATCGGCGGCTCCACCGGCGAACCCGGCTCGCAGACGGTCGCCGAACGCGCGGAGGCGATCCGCACGGTGGCCGCGGTGGTCGGCGACCGCGTCCCGTTCGTGCCGGGCACCGGCTCGGCGAAGCTCGACGAGACCCTCGAGCTGACCGCGGCGGCGCGGGACGCCGGGATCGACGCGGCGCTGGTCATCACGCCGTACTACGCGCGGCCCACGCAGGACGCCCTGTTCGTCTGGTACCGGACGGTCTGCCGGGAGTTCCCGGACCTGCCGATCGTCGCCTACAACGTGCCGAGCCGGACCGCGGTCGACCTCGCGCCGGAGACGGTCGCGCGGCTGTACCGCTCGTGTGACAACTTCGTCGGGATCAAGGAGACGACGAAGGACTTCGAGCACTTCTCCCGCGTGCTGCACCTGTGCGGCCGCGAGCTGCTCGTGTGGTCCGGGATCGAGCTGCTGTGCCTGCCGCTGCTGGCCCTCGGCGGCGCCGGGTTCGTCAGCGCCACGGCCAACATCGCGCCCGCGGCCTGCGCCGAGATGTACGAAGCCTGGCAGGCCGGCGACCACGAGCGGGCCCGGGAGATCCACTACGGCCTGCACCCGCTCGTCGATCTGCTGTTCGTGGAGACCAACCCGGCGCCCGGCAAGTGGGTCCTGGAGCACCGCGGGCTGATCGCGTCCGGGCACGTCCGGCCACCGCTGATCCCGCCGTCCGAAGCCGGTATCGCCCGGATCAAGGACTTCATGGCCGAAGGCGCGAAGTACCTCTCGCCCGCCGAAGGCTTCACCGTGGAGGGGAAAGCATGACTCACCACGTCCCGGAAGGACTGCCGGGCGAGCTGAAGCACTGCATCGGCGGCGAGCTCGTGGACAGCGTCTCGGGCAAGACGTTCGACGTGCTCGACCCGGTGTCGAACCGGATCTACCTCACCGCGGCGGCGGGCCAGGCCGAGGACGTCGACCGGGCGGTCGCGGCGGCGCGCCGGGCGTTCACCGACGGGCCGTGGCCGCGGATGCTGCCCCGGGCCCGCGCGCGGGTGCTGAACAGGATCGCCGACGCCGTCGAGGCCCAGGACGCCCGGCTGGCCGAGCTGGAGACGTTCGACACCGGCCTGCCGATCACCCAGGCGCTCGGCCAGGCGCAGCGCGCGGCCGAGAACTTCCGGTTCTTCGCCGACCTCGTCGTCGCGCAGGCCGACGACACCTACCAGGTGCCCGGGCGGCAGGTGAACTACGTGCACCGCAAGCCGGTCGGCGTCGCCGGGCTCATCACGCCGTGGAACACCCCGTTCATGCTGGAGAGCTGGAAGCTCGCGCCCGCGCTGGCGGCGGGGTGCACGGTGGTGCTCAAGCCGGCCGAGTTCACGCCGCTGTCGGCGAGCCTCTGGGCGGGGATCTTCGCCGACGCCGGGCTGCCTCCGGGGGTCTTCAACCTGGTCAACGGCTTCGGCGAGGAGGCCGGTGACGCGCTGGTCAAGCACCCGGACGTCCCGCTGATCTCCTTCACCGGCGAGACGACAACCGGGCAGACGATCTACCGCAACTGCGCGGCCGGGCTCAAGGGCATGTCGATGGAGCTGGGCGGCAAGTCCCCGGCCATCGTGTTCGCCGACGCCGACCTCGACGCCGCACTCGACTCCACCCTGTTCGGCGTGTTCTCGCTCAACGGCGAACGCTGCACCGCGGGCAGCCGGATCCTCCTCGAACGCCCGATCTACGACGAGTTCTGCGAGCGGTACGCCTCGCGCGCGGCGAACATCGTCGTCGGGGACCCGCACGACCCGGCCACCGAGGTCGGCGCCCTCGTCCACCCGGAGCACTACGAGAAGGTCATGAGCTACGTCGAGCTGGGCAAGTCCGAAGGACGGCTGCTCGCCGGCGGCGGGCGTCCGCCCGGGCTGGCCACCGGCAACTACGTGGCGCCGACGGTGTTCGCCGACGTCCCGGCGTCCGCGCGGATCTTCCAGGAGGAGATCTTCGGCCCGGTCGTCGCGCTCACCCCGTTCGACACCGAAGCGGAAGCCCTGGCGCTGGCCAACGACGTCAAGTACGGCCTGGCCGCCTACCTGTGGACGGCGGATCTGCAGCGGGCGCACACCTTCGCGCAGTCGGTCGAGGCCGGGATGGTCTGGCTGAACTCGCACAACGTCCGTGACCTGCGCACGCCGTTCGGCGGGGTCAAGGCCTCCGGCCTCGGCCACGAAGGCGGCTACCGTTCGCTCGACTTCTACACCCACCAGCAGGCGATCCACGTCTCGCTCGGCCCGGTGCACACCGCCCGGTTCGGCAGCGTCCGGAAAGGACAGTCATGACCGCGATCCCGCCGGACGTCCTGCGTTGCGCGTACGCCGAACTCGTCGTCACCGACCTGGCCGCGTCCCGCGCGTTCTACGTCGACGTGCTCGGGCTCGTCGTGACCCACGAGGACGACGAGGCACTGTACCTGCGGGCGTTCGAGGAGTACCTGCACCATTCCCTGGTGCTGCGCCGGGGATCCACCCCGGCGCTGGCGGTGCTGGCCTACCGCGTCCGGAGCGCGGCGGACCTCGATCTCGCCGAGGCGTACTACCGGGAGCTGGGCGTGCGGGTGGACCGCCGTCCGGCGGGCGCGACGCGCGGCATCGGCGAGGCGGTCCGGATCGAAGACCCGCTCGGGTTCCCGGTCGAGTTCTTCCACGAGGCCGAGCACGTCGAGCGGTTCACGCAGCGCTACGACGTCCACGGCGCCGGCGCCCTGTCCCGGCTGGACCACTTCAACCTCGACACCCCGGACGTCCCGGCGGCCCGGAAGTACTACGAGGGCCTGGGGTTCCGCGTCTCCGAGGACATCCAGGACGACGAGGGCACGGTGTACGCGGCCTGGCTGTTCCGCAAGCCGACCGTGCACGACGTCGCCTTGACCGGCGGCGACGGCCCGCGGCTGCACCACCTCGCGTTCGCGAGCCACGAACGGCACCAGATCCTGCACATCTGCGACCACCTGGGGGCGCTGCGGAAACCCGGCATGATCGAGCGCGGGCCGGGCCGCCACGGCGTGTCGAACGCGTTCTACCTCTACGTCCGCGACCCCGACGGGCACCGCATCGAGATCTACACGCACGACTACTACACCGGCGACCCCGACAACCCGGTGATCACCTGGGACGTCCACGACCACCAGCGCCGCGACTGGTGGGGCAACCCGGTGGTGCCGAGCTGGTACACCGACGCGTCGGTGGTGCTGGACCTCGACGGCGCGGTCCGGCCGGTCGTCGCGCGGTCCGAGCCGCGCGAAGCCGACGTCACGATCGGCGCCGACGGGTTCTCCCACCGCGCCGGGGAAACCGAGTTCAAGCTGGGCGAACAGGTGTGAGCCACCGGGAAAACCACTCGCGCGTGCGGTGCAGGACGTCGAGCTGGTGGCCGCGTTCGCGGATCGAGTGCTTCTCCCGCGGGTAGACGACGAACTCGTGCTCGACGCCGCCGGCTCGCAGGGCGCGGTGCAGCACTTCCGCCTGCGAGAGCGGGACGTTCGGGTCGTCCTCGCCGTGCAGGACGAGGACCGGCGTGCGGATCTTGGCGGCGTGGGTGACCGGGCTCTGCTCCCGGCCGCCGAGGGCGGCCTCGAACCGGGTGTGCTCGCCGGTGGCCGCGATCAGCGGCCAGTCGGTGACGCCGGCGCCGACGAGAGCGGCGGCGAAGCGGCCGGTCTGCGTCACGGCCCACGCCGACATGTACCCGCCCTGGCTCCAGCCGCCGATCCCGAGCCGTTCCGGGTCGGCGACGCCGTCTTCGACGAGCAGGTCGATCCCGCTGAGGACGTCGGCGAACTCGGCGCCGCCCACGTCCCCGGCGATGCTCCCGGCGAAGGCGTGGCCGCGGCCCAGGCTGCCGCGGGCGTTCGGCAGGAAGACGGCGAAGCCGGCCGTCGCGAGCCACTGTCCCGACGGGTACCAGCCCAGGTTCAACCGGTCGGCGTAGCGGTCGTACGGTCCGCCGTGGACCAGGGTGACCAGCGGGAACGGGCCGTCGTCGCGGGTCCTGCCCGGCGGGAGGAGCAGGAGGCCGTCGAGGTCCAGGCCGTCCGGAGCGCGGTAGGACAGGCGTTCCTGGGAGCCCCAGCGGATGCCGTCGAGACCGCTGTCGCCGAGCCGGGTGAGCGGGCCCTCCGGCGGTCCCGCGTGGACGGTGTCGGGCCCGGTCGCGGTGCTCACGACCACCGCGACGGCGTCCCGGCTCGCGTCCAGGGCGGTCAGCTCCCCGCGTACGCGCGAGATCTCCGTGAAACCGAGGGTGACCGGGTCGAGCCGCCGGACGGTGGTGTCCAGTCCCTCGGCGAACAACGCCAGCGGGGTCCCGCCCTCGACGTGGGCCAGCTCGACCGGGCAGCCGCTCATCCCGGCGGTGAGGTTGCGGTGCTCCCCGTCCTCGACGGCGAACACCGCCCGGCCGCCGACCAGGCCGGGCGGGGTCAGCCCGTAGTAGCAGAGGCGCCACCCGGTTTCGTCGCGCCACCAGGTGAGGCCCCCCGCCTCCAGCGCCGGGGTGCCGAGGTCGCGGACGGCGCCGGTGGCGGCGTCGACGAGGTGCAGCCCGGGTTCGAAGACGCCGGGCTCGCGGTCGGCGACCGACCACGTCAGCACGGCGAGGGCGCCACCGTCCGGCCGGAGCGCGACCTCGACGACGTGCCGCTCGCCGAGGTCGCCGAGCGCACGGCGGACACCGGTCCCCGGCTCGAGCCGCCACAGGCGGCTGGGCGCGTCCACCGCGTCCCAGCGCCCGCCGGCCGGCACGGTGCGGATCCGGGGGTCGGCCGGCACGCGCCCGTCGGGCGCGATCACGGTGATCGCGTCCGGGCCCGGCACGAAACCCCGGACCCCGCCGTCCCGGTCGGTCAGGGGCTCGGGCTCGCCGCCGGTGAGGCGGACCCGGTACAGCTGCGCGGTGCCTCGTTCGGCGCGGTCCGACAGGAAGAACACCGAGCCGGAATCGGCCGCCCAGCGGGGATCGTGGTCCTCGGCCGTGGCGGGGGCCAGGTCCCGCGGCGGGGCGCTGCCGTCGGCGGGGGCGAGCCACAGGCCGCTGACCGGGTGCCGGCCCGCCCGGCCCACGGTGCCGGTCACGAACACGACCCACCGGCCGTCCGGGGAGAGCCGCGGTGTCCGCGGCACGATCCGGTCGACCACGGCTTCCGCTGTCAGTTCCCCCACCCGGCCTCCCCCGTCGCGTGCCCCCAGTCTGCCAGGACTCGCCGGGAGGCGGAGGACACCTCAGCCGGGCACGGCGGCCGGTCCGCGAACGGCCGACGCCGTTACGCGGGGCGGCGGGCCGTCGTGTCCGGCACCAGGCCCAGGAGCTGCTCGTGGTCGCCCGCCTCCCGCAGCACCGGGGCTTCGAGCGAGCCCGCGCCCGGGTCGCCGGCGCGCACCGCCGCGAGGAACCGGACCACCGCGCGGGGGTCGGGCAGGACTTCGCCGCCGAGGTAGCACAGGACGGTCGCGGCTTCGCCGGTCGCGTCCTCGATCGCCGCCGCCCAGCCGTGCACCTCGTCCCAGACGAGCGCCAGGTCGTGGCCGGGGAAGCGGGTCAGCCGCCAGTCGAGGGCGATGTAGGCCGCGGCGGGCGTGCCCGCGTCGAGCGTGCAGGACTCCAGTCCCACCCCGACGGCCCGCGCCACCGCGCCCAGGTAGCCGCGCAACCGCCGCTCGAACGAGAACTCCGTGTCGCGCCCGAAGTCGATCAGAATGCTCAACGCCGCCTCGCTTTCCCCGTCTCGCCGCGGGATCCCCGCGGTCCGTGCGCCGGGTACCCCGCTCTCGGCCTGGTCAATCTCGGAGTGAGACCCACGCATGTCGTCTTTCCGGCGACATCTTTCTTGTCATCGTTTCGATGACATGTTAGAACGGAAGAGCCTGCCGAACCCCGGAGCGGCACCCCGTCTCCCTGTCCGAGAAAGGCCTTCCGTCCCCGTGACCGCATCGCTCGAACTCCCGACCGGTTACCAGCACCCCGCCGTCCCCGCGCTGCTCGGCTACCTCCGCGACGTCACCGCCGGGCTGGGGATCGGCCTCGAGTCGTGCACCGTCGACCACGACAGCCCGATCTCGGCCTACGTCGCCCTCGACACCCGCCTGCCGCACTACCCGGACCGTGACGTCGCCCTCCTCTGGGACGAGGAGCGCGGCTGGGCGGCGGCGATCGAGACGCACTCCGGCGAAGACCTGATCGTCCTGCGCTACCTCGGCGGGCCCACGGTCGTCCCGTCGCCGCGGCGGGTCGCCCGGTTCGTCACCGCCCTGCACGAGGACGACCACAGCGTCGGGCGCCCGGACCCGGTGCCGCTGCGGGCCGCGGGCGACGCCGAAGAGCTCGCCGCGCTGCTGCGCCGCCCGGTCGCCGCCCGATGACGGCGCCGCTGCCCCTGCCGGAGAGCTTCGCGCTGACGTTCCGCGGCTACGACCGCGAGCAGGTCGACGAGCGGATCGACGAGCTCCTCGGCGAGATCCGCCTGCTGACCGCCGACCGCGACGCGGCCGTCGCCGAGGCCGAGACCCTGGCCCGGCGGCTCGAACAGGCCCGCGCGGGCAACGCCGAGCTGCGCGCCCGCGCCGACCGGCTGTGCCGGACGCCCGCCGACCCGGCCGCCGTCGGCGACCGCGTCCGCCACCTGCTCGGCCTCGCCCACGCCGAAGCGGCCGAGATCGTCGAAACGGCCCGGCAGCGGGCCGCCGCGATCGTGCGGGAAGCGGAGGAGACGGCGCGGCGCCGGGACGCCGACGCCCGGGCGCGGGCCGCGCACATCGTCGACGACGCCCGGCGGCGGGCCGGGCGCCTCGCGGCCGTCGAACGCCGCACCGCCGCCCGGCTGCGGGCGGTCGACGCCCTGCTGGCCGACGCCGAAACACTCCTCGGGGAGGAGACGCCGCTGCGCGCCGCCGCCTGATCCCGCCGGCGCCGGCGAGGGGTCCCCCGCCCGCGGGGTCCCGGCGCGCGGGACCGCGGGAAAACGGAGCACACCGGGGATGTGCGTCCGCCCTTCCCGTGAGGCAGGATCGGGTGGTGACCATCCATCAGGCCGGGGTGCCCGAAGCCCGTCCGGGCCCGGCCTTCCCCGAGCACGAATCCCGCGTCGACGCACTGAGACGGCAGCTCACCGCGATCAGCGGCGAAGCCACCGTCCGGCTCGCGAAGCGCACGTCGAACCTCTTCCGCTCCCGCGCCGCCGCGAAGCACCCGGGCCTGGACGTCTCCGGGTTCACGCACGTGCTGCGCGTCGACCCGGACACCCGCACCGCCGACGTCGAAGGGATGGTCACCTACGAGCAGCTCGTCGACGCGACGCTGCCGCACGGGCTGATGCCCCTGGTCGTCCCGCAGCTGAAGACGATCACCCTCGGCGGCGCGGTGACCGGCCTCGGCATCGAGTCGTCGTCGTTCCGCAACGGCATGCCGCACGAATCGGTGCTCGAACTCGAAATCCTGACCGGCGACGGCCGGATCGTCGTCGCCCGGCCGGACAACGAGCACCACGCCCTGTTCCACGGCTTCCCCAACTCCTACGGCACCCTCGGCTACGCGCTGCGGCTGCGGATCCTCCTGGAGCCGGTGAAGCCGTTCGTGCGGCTCCGCCACGTCCGCCACCACGACCGCGACAGCTACTTCGCCGCACTGGGCGAGGTCTGCGCCAAGCGCGAGTACGAGGGCGAACAGGTCGACTTCGTCGACGGCACGGTGTTCGGCACCGACGAGCTGTACCTGACCCTGGCCACGTTCACCGACACCGCGCCCGCGACCAGCGACTACACCTGGCTGGACATCTACTACCGCTCGATCCAGCGGCGCGGGACCGACCACCTGACCGTCCGCGACTACCTCTGGCGCTGGGACACCGACTGGTTCTGGTGCTCCCGCGCGTTCGGCGTCCAGCACCGGCTCCCCCGGCTGCTGCTCGGCCGCCGGTTCCTCCGGTCCTCGGTGTACTGGAAGGCCGTCGCGCTCGACCGCCGGTTCCGGATCGCCGAACGGCTCCTGCGGCTGCGGCGCCTGCCGCCCGAGGAGACGATCGTGCAGGACATCGAGGTCCCGCTCGACCGGGCCGCGGAGTTCCTCGAGTTCTTCGAGCGGGAGATCCCGATCAGCCCGGTCTGGATCTGCCCCCTGCGGCAGCGGCCCGGCGACGTGCGGTGGCCGCTCTACGAGCTCGACCCCGCCGAGCTCTACGTCAACTTCGGCTTCTGGTCGTCCGTGCCGCTGGACCCGGGTGAGCGTGACGGCGTGCACAACCGGATGATCGAAGCCGAGGTCACCCGGCTCGGCGGCCACAAGTCGCTCTACTCGGACAGCTTCTACACCGAGGACGAGTTCTGGCGGCTGTACAACGGCGACGCCTACCGGGACCTCAAGCGGACCTACGACCCGGCCCAGCGGTTGCTGGGCCTCTACGAGAAATGCGTCCGCCGCCGGTGAAAGGAACGAACATGACCCAGGAAAACACCCCGGTCGGCGCCGTCTTCGAGCGGCTGCTGGGCCCGCGCGCCCAGGTCTCGATCACCGCCTACGACGGCAGCAGCAGCGGCCCGGCCGGCGCGCCGGTGGCCATCGAAGTGCGCTCGCCGCTGGCGCTGGACTACCTGATGTCCTCCCCCGGCGACCTCGGCCTCGCCCGGGCGTACGTCGCCGGCGCGCTGGAGGTCAAGGGCGACCTCTACACGGCGCTGCGCGCCCTGTCGGCCCAGGTCGACCAGCTCACCCCGGCCGACCGGCTGTGGCTGCTGCGCAAGCTCGGCCCCCGCCACCTGCGGCCGGTCAAGCCGCCCGCCGAAGAGCACCCGAGCCGGTTCCGGCGCGGGATGACCGCGCTGCGGCACTCGAAGCAGCGCGACAGCGAGGCCATCGCCAGCCACTACGACGTGTCCAACCGGTTCTACGAGCTGGTCCTCGGCCCGTCGATGGCCTACACGTGCGCGGTGTTCCCGCACGAAGGCGCGTCGCTGGAGGAAGCGCAGGCGAACAAGTTCGACCTGGTCTGCCGCAAGCTCGGCCTCAAGCCCGGGATGCGGCTGCTCGACGTCGGCTGCGGCTGGGGCGGCATGGTCGCGCACGCCGTCCGGCACTACGGCGTCGAAGCGCTCGGCGTCACACTTTCGCGCGAACAGGCCCAGTGGGCCCAGAAGAACATCGTCGCCCTCGGCCTCGCCGACCGGGCCGAGATCCGCCACCTCGACTACCGGGACGTCACCGAAACGGGGTTCGACGCGATCTCGTCCATCGGCCTGACCGAACACATCGGCGCCCGCAACGTGCCCGGCTACTTCCGGTTCCTGGCCGGCAAGCTGAAGCCGCACGGGCGCCTGCTCAACCACTGCATCACCAACCCGGACACCAGCGTCGCCCACCGCTCCCGCGGGTTCATCGACCGCTACGTCTTCCCGGACGGCGAGCTGGAGGCGCCCGGCGAGCTCATGACGGCCATGCACGACGCCGGGCTGGAGGTCCGGCACTCGGAGAACCTGCGCGAGCACTACGCGACCACCCTCGCCGGCTGGTGCGCCAACCTCGACGAGCACTGGGACGAGGCGGTCGCCGAGGCCGGTGCGGGACGCAGCCGGGTCTGGGCCCTGTACCTGGCGGCCTGCCGGCTGGCCTTCGAACGGCGCGAGATCGAACTGCACCACATCCTCGGGGTGCGGACCGACAGCGAGGGCGGAATGGGCATGCCGCTGCGCCCCGACTGGGGAGTCTGAGACCGGGGGTGCGGCTTCGGACGAGTAATGGAATGATGGTCACGAGACCGGGGGTCCGAACGGGGCGCCCAGGCTCACTACAAAGAGTAGGTATTGGTATGGCTCAGGGCAGTGTCAAGTGGTTCAACGGTGAAAAGGGCTTCGGCTTCATCGCGCAGGACGGCGGGGGACCGGACGTCTTCGTCCACTACTCCGAGATCCAGGGCAACGGCTTCAAGTCGCTCGACGAGGGCCAGCGCGTGGAGTTCGAAATCGGCCAGGGCCAGAAGGGCCCCCAGGCCCAGCGCGTAAGCGTCATCTGAGCCACGAGGCACACGAAGGCCCTCGCCCCTCGGGGCGGGGGCCTTTCTCGTGTCATCGGTTGGACGACGGGAACCGGCGCTGCGGGGTGCCGAGGGCGACGAGCTCGGTGTACTGCGCCTGCCAGGACTGCTCGGTCGCGAGGAGATCGGCCAGCCGCTGGGCCCAGCCCTCGTCGACCGGCGCCACGGCGCCGTCCAGGTGCCGCCGGGTCTCCTCGCGGGCGTTGAGCCACTCGGACAGGGTCTGTTCCAGCGCGGGTCCACCAGGTTGGGCTGCCATCGCCCCACCGTACGCGCCTCGTGACCGCGCTGCGGAACGTCGCCGCTCGTGTAGCCTCGGCAGGAGCGGGAGCACCTCGTAAGCCGGGTCAAGACCGGTCTCACTCCCGCCTGACGTGGCCGGCCGGGCCCGATCGCCGATCAGGAGCGGCGACCACGCCCCCGCCACCCGTTCACCGCAGACCGCCGGGTGTTTCCGCTCCCCGGCCTCCCGCGCGGCTCAGTCCGGCGGCGAAGACTTCGAAACGAGAGTGCATGACCACCTCCACCCCCGTGAAACCCGCACGTCCGGCCCCGAAGCCCGTCCTTTCCGGCCGGCAGACGCTGGCCGAGCTGATCACCATCCGCACCTTCCTGCTCGTCCCGTTCCTCGCGCTCGCCGCGGCCGTCCCGGTGTTCTGGGGCTGGGGCGTCAGCTGGCTCGACCTCGCCATCGGCGGGGCGTTCTTCGTGGTGTCGACGCTCGGGGTGACCGTCGGCTACCACCGCTACTTCACGCACGGCTCGTTCCGCGCCAAGCGGGCGCTGCGGATCGCGCTGGCCGTTGCCGGCGGCCTCGCGGCGCAGGGCCCGGTGATCGGCTGGGTCGCCGACCACCGCCGGCACCACGCCTTCTCCGACCGCGAGGGCGACCCGCACTCGCCGTGGCTGTTCGGCACCTCCGCCGCGGCACTGGTGCGCGGCTTCTGGCACGCCCACATGGGCTGGCTCTTCGGCCGGGACAAGACCAACGTCGACCGGTTCGCCCCCGACCTGGCCGCCGACCGCGACATCCGCGTCGTCGACCGCCTGTTCCCCCTCTGGGTCGTGGTGAGCCTGCTGCTCCCGCCGCTGCTCGGCGGCTTGATCACGCTCTCGTGGTGGGGCGCGCTGACCGCGTTCCTCTGGGCCGGCCTGGCCCGGATCTCCTTCCAGCACCACGTGACGTGGTCGGTGAACTCGATCTGCCACATGATCGGCGAGCGGCCGTTCGCGAGCCGGGACCGGTCGGCGAACTTCTGGCCGCTGGCGATCCTGTCGATGGGCGAGTCGTGGCACAACTCCCACCACGCCGACCCGACCTCGGCCCGCCACGGCGTGCAGCGCGGCCAGATCGACATCTCCGCCCGCGTGATCTGGGCGTTCGAGAAGCTCGGCTGGGCTTCGCAGGTCCGCTGGCCGACGGCCAAGCGGCTCGCCGCGATGGCTCGCTGAAACCCCGGCGAAAGTCCTTGCCCGGCGGGGCGGACCGGGCGATCTTGGACGGATGGACCCGGTCGCCCTGACGTTCGACGACGGCCCGTACCCGGAGACGACCCCGGCGCTGCTGGCCGCGCTCGGCGGTGCCGCGGCGACGTTCTTCCTGTGGGGAGAGCACGCCGCGGCGCACCCGGAGCTGGTCCGCGCGATCGCCGCGGCCGGGCACGGGATCGGCAACCACACCTGGACGCACCCGCGTCTCACGCCTCTCGACGCGGCGGCCCGTGACCGGGAGGTCCGGCGTACGCAGGACCTCCTCGCCGAGCTGACCGGCGACCGGCCGGCGTTGTTCCGCCCGCCGTACGGCGACACCGACGACGCCGTCGCCTCGACCATCGCCGGGCACGGGCTGACCGAGGTCCTGTGGAGCGTCGACACCCGCGACTGGGCGGGCGCGCCCGCGGACGACATCGTGGCCGCGGCGGCGCAGGTGCGTCCCGGCGGGATCGTCCTCCTGCACGAAGGCCGCGCGGCGACCCTTGAAGCGGTGCCCCGCATCCTCGCGGCGCTCACCGCCCGTGGTCTCCGGCCCGGCCGGCTGGGCGTTCAGGCGGGCCGTCCCCTCGTCCTCGCCAGTCCGTGAAGGCCACCTCGGGAAGGTGGCCTTCACGGACCGCGGTCAGGGGTTGATGCGCGTGTAAGCGGGCTTCGGGCGCAGGTTCTCGTCGAAGAGGCAGGCCGCCCCCTCGCCCGGGAACACGTCCGGCACCCACGAATGCCGGTCCGTGAAGCCCCACGTCGTGAACTCCACGCAGCGGGACACGGCGTGGCAGCCGTCCCACAGCTGGTCGAAGTAGCTCGCCTGCGTGTCGAGCTTCGCCGCGTCGGGCGGGGTCGGGATCCGGACGTCCGCCTCCGTGATCGCGACGTCCACCCCCAGCGCGGCGAACCGCGCCAGGTTCGCGCGGTACTCGCCCGGGAAGCCGTACTGGATCGACAGGTGCGCCTGGACGCCGACGCCGCCGATCGGCACGCCCTGCCGCCGCAGCGTCTTCACCAGGTCGTACACCGCGTCGCTCTTCGGGTTGCGGCCTTCGATGTTGTAGTCGTTGATGTAGAGCTTCGCCGCCGGGTCGGCCGCGTGCGCCCAGCGGAAGACGTCGGCGACGAAGCCGTCACCGAGCTTCTGCCGGAACACCGTGTCCCGCCGCGTGCCGTCCTCGTTGAAGATCTCGTTGACGACGTCCCAGGCGCGGATCTTTCCCTTGTACCGCTTCACTTCCGTCATGATGTGGTCGCGCAGGACCCGCCGCAGCTCGCCGGCGGGCAGTGCGGCCACCCAGTCCGGGAGCTGGGAGTGCCAGACCAGCGTGTGCCCGCGGATCGTCTTGTGGTGCTGCTGGGCGTACCGGACGATCGCGTCCGCGCCCGACCAGTCGTACTGGCCGCGCACCGCCTCGACCGTGCCCCACTTCATCTCGTTCTCGGGGGTCACGTTGTCGAATTCCCGTGTCAGCACGGCCCGGTAATCGGGTTCCGACGCGAGATACGCCGCGGCGACGGCGCTGCCGACATACCGTTTCGTGATGTATTGGAGGGGAACCGAAGCCGAAGCCACGGGCGCCTGCCAGACGGCCACGCCCGCGAGCGCGGTCACCGCCACCAGGACGCGTTTCAGCCGAATTGCTCTCATCATGTCGCTCACTCCTTTGTTCGACGATAGAAGCGTCTTCCGACCACGGTCAAGGTCCCTTTCGGAGCAATGATCGAAAGTTTCGCACCATGTCCATTCGCGCCACCATGACCTAGAATCCCTCTCATGCCAGCGAAATCCGAGGAGCTCGAGCCGGCCGCCTCCCGGGTCACCATCGCCCGGATCGCCGCCGAGACCGGTGTTTCCGTGCCGACCGTTTCGAAAGTGCTGAACGGCCGCCCCGACGTCGCCGAAACCACCCGCGCCCGCGTCGAAGCGGTCATCGGGAAATACGGATACCGGCGCCGGGCCGACGAGCGCTCCCGCCGTTCCCGGCTGCTGGAACTGATGTTCCACGAACTCGAAAGCACGTGGGCGCTGGAAATCATCCGCGGGGTCGAGTACGTCGCCCGCGAAAACGGAATGGCGGTCGTGCTGGCGGAATCTTCGGGGCGGCACACCCCCGGGCAGAGCTGGCTCGAAAGCGTGCTCGCCCGGCGGCCGGTCGGCATCGTTTCGGTGTGCTCCGACTTCACCGGCGGGCAGCTGGCGAAGCTGCGCGCCCGGGACATCCCGCTGGTGGTGGTGGACCCGGCCGGCGCCCCCGGCCCGGAGACGCCCTCGATCGGGGCCACGAACTGGCAGGGCGGGCTGACCGCCACCCGGCACCTGGTGGAGCTGGGCCACCGGCGGATCGCGATGATCGGCGGGCCGGAAGGCGTGCTGTGCAGCCGGGCCCGCATCGACGGCTACCGCACCGCGCTCGAGACGGCCGGCGTGGGCTTCGACCCGGCGCTGGTGCGCCGCGGCGACTTCCACGTCCGGTCCGGGTACCGGGAGCTGGCCTCACTGCTCACCCTCCCCGACCGGCCGACGGCGGTGTTCGCCGGCAGCGACCTGCAGGCCCTCGGCGTCTACGAGGCCGCGCGCGACGCCGGGCTGCGGATCCCCGACGACCTGAGCGTGGTCGGCTTCGACGACCTGCCGATCGCCCGCTGGCTGACCCCCGAGCTGACGACCGTCCGCCAGCCCCTGCAGGAGATGGCCGCCGCCGGTGCGCGGCTGGCCATCTCCCTGGCCCGCGGCCTGGCTCCGGAGAGCCACCGGCTGGAGCTGGCCACCAGCCTGGTGGTCCGCCACAGCACGGCCGCGCCCGCTCACCAGGGCCACCGCGTGCTCTCCGGCGGCCCGAGGTAGCTCGGCCGCAGGCCGCCGGTGTCGACGACGAGCTTCTGCACGACGACGGCCGGGTCGACCATCCAGAACTTCAGCACGTGCGAGCCCGGCTCGGCGACGACGTGCCGCGTCGAAGTCAGGTTCACGTTGTCCGAAGTGGTCCGTTCCCATTGCCGGTTCATGGTCATGTCGTCCGCGCCCGTGGCCTTCGTGAGGTTGACGACCTGCGGGTCCGCGTCGTCGAACGAGACCGCGTACCGCAGCCCGTCGCCCTGCAGCACGTTGCTGCGCGGCGAAAGGTAGGCCCACACCGTGACCGGCCCGGTCGTGAACAACGTCATCCGGTACTCCAGCCGCGGCCCGGTCCCCGGCGCCCGGCTCGCCGCCGTCACCGGGAACGGCGTCATCCCGGCACCCGTCCGGCCCAGGTCCGGGATCCGCCGCCACGACACCGACGCCGCGGCGACGTTGGCGCTGCAGTGCTCGGCCGCCACGGACACGTATCCCCCGGCCTCGACGAACCCGCGCCGCCACGCCGGCGGCAGCGCCGGGTTGCGGACGACGGCGTCCACCGTGACCTCACGTCCGGCGCCCGCCACCGTGATCGGCACGGTGGTGGTCCCGCGCGGGGCCCGGCTCCAGTCGATCCGCACGGTCATCCGCAGCTCCTCCTCGACCCGGCCGCCGCGCGGCTCGACCAGCACCCACGGCGCACCGGCGGAGACGGTGCAGCGGAACGGTGCCCGGCCGCGGTTGAAGACGTCGACGTACTGCGGCGGTGCGCTCTGGAAGGGACTGAACTCCGGCAGGACCGGGCGTCCCGGCGCCGCGGGCCACCACTGCTCGGACCCGTCGACGGCGACCCCGAGCTCGGCGGCCGCGGGCAGGTCGAGGCGCCGCACGGCGGGGAAGATGACGTCCGGCAGCGCGACGTTGTTCAGCTCCGGCTGCTGCCACGGCGCGTTGGGGCCGTAGCGGGCGACGTCGCCGTAGTCGATGTGCGGCTGGGTCTGGAACCCCTTCCACTTCCCGCCCGCGATGCCGGTGTTGTACTTCTGCGCGAGCGCGAGGTCGTCGGCGAACCGGGCTTCGGTGACGGCGGCGAGGCCGTTGGCCGAAGCGCGGCCCTGGGCCGCGTACAGCAGGTTCGTGAACTCGGCGCGCCGGAGCGCGTACAGGTTCGCCGACGCCTTGACCTCGTAGAGCACGAGCTCGTAGAACGCGTCGCGGTAGGCGGCGGGCAGCCGGGCCGTGATCTTTTCGGCCCGTGCGGCCAGCTCCTGCCACTCCTGCGTGACGGTGTCGAGCTCGCGGTAGTTCACCAGGCTGAACGGCGTCATCTGGTCGTCGTAGAGGATCGCCGCCGCGGTGGCCGGGTCCTTCGCCGGGTCGAGGGTGATCCGCCGGTTGAGCAGCTCCGGCTTGCGGCGCGACTGCAGCCGCCCGTAGTCGTGCAGCACCCCGGCGATCGCCGACGCGGTCGCGCCGCCGAAGTTCGTCTCCGCGAACCGGCGCTCCCACGTGGACAGTCGTTCGGCCGGCCAGGCCGCCGGGTCCCAGGCGTAGTCGAGGAAGAACTGCAGCGGCAGTTCGTTGCCCTTCATGTCGCCGACGTTGGCCACCCACAGCCGGTCGTTGCCGTAGGCGATCGCCTGGTGCAGCTGCTCCCACGTGTTCGCGAGCAGCGCGGTGTCGACCCACTTGTAGTTCCGGCCGCCGCCGACGTAGTCGAAGTGGTAGTAGAGCCCGTACCCGCCGGGCCGCGGCGGCAGGGCCGGGTCCGGGTGCTTGCGGATGTTGCCCCAGTTGTCGTCGGTGAACACGACGATGACGTCGTCCGCCGGGCGCAGGCCCTGCGCCCAGTAGCGCTGCACCTCCTTGTACAGCGTCCACACCTGCGGCACGGTCGTGAGGTCACGGCCGGTTTCGCGGGCGAGGATCTCCCGTTCGGTGGCCAGGATCTCGCGCATCAGCTCGATGCCGTCGCCGTCGGGCAGGCTGACGTCGCCGTTGCCGCGCATGCCGAGCGTGACGACGCCCTCGAAGTCCTCACGGACCATCCGGCGGATCCCGTCGGTCCAGTAGGCCTTGATCGCCTCGCCGTTGCGGCGGAAGCTCCACTCCCCCGTGCCGCCGTACGGGTCGTGGCCGGGCGTCACGATGTTCCCGGCCGCGTCGCGGACCGCCGGCACCGCGTGCCGGTTCCACTCCTCGATCCCGCGCATCATCGGCGCTTCGTGCGAGGTGCCCATCACGACGCCGTACTCCTTGGCAGTGGCGTGGTTGAGCGGGTCGTCCTCGGCGAACGCGCGCCCCCAGACCGCCGGCCACAGGTAGTTGGCCCGCAGCCGCAGCATGGTTTCGAAGACCTTGGCGAAGAACAAGTGGTTGAAGCCGTTCGGGAAACCCGGCGCCTGGCCCGGCCCGAAGTAGGCCGGCGCCCAGGTGCCGAGCGCCGGGTTCTCGTCGTTGATGAAGAACCCGCGGTACTTCACGTGCGGGGTGCCCAGGCTGAACCGCCCGCCCGGGACGAACAGTTCCGCGCTCCGCTTCGGCGGGACGTCGGCCCACCAGTACCACGGCGAGACGCCGATGCGCCGCGAGATCTCGTACACGCCGTAGATCGCGCCGCGCTGGTCGCTGCCGGTCAGGACCAGCCGCCCGTCGACAACCTGGCTCAACGACGTCTCCCACTTCCCGGCGATCCCGGTGACGTCGAGCTTGCCCGCGGCGACCAGGTCGTCGACCAGCGGGCTGTGGCCCAGCGTGCCGATCAGCACCACCGGCCCGTGCGCCGGGACGACGTCGAAGGAGACGGCGGGGCGGATCCCGGTGACGCGTTCGACGTCGGCGGCCAGATCGCCCGCGACCCGCCGGACGCCCGGGAGGTCGCCGGAGCTCACCACGAGCGTGGCTGCTTTTCCCTTCGCCACCAACGGGAATCCCGTATCCGCTTCGGCGAGTCCCGGCAACGCCACGGTCCCGGCACCGGCCAGGGCCAGCAGTTGCAGGAAGGCACGACGGTGTACCTCGGACGTCACGGCAGACCTCCTGTGATCAGCCCTTCACGGATCCGGTGAGCCCGCCGACGATGCGCCGTTCGGCGAGCACGAAGAACGCGAGCGCGGGGATCATCGACAACGCGGTGAACGCGAGCACCCGGGCGGTGTCCTGGGAGTACTGGGACTGGAACGTCGCGACGCCGAGCGGGAGCGTGAAGTGCGCGGAGTCGTTGAACACGAGCAGGGGCAGCAGGTAAGCGTTCCAGCTGGTGACGAACGCGAGCACGCCGACCGTGGTCAGCGCGGGCGCCGACAGCGGCAGCAGGATGCGCCAGAAGAACCCGAGCCGGGTGGCGCCGTCGAGCACGGCGGCGTCCTCGATCTCCCCCGGGATCGCGTGCATGAACGGGCGCAGGATCACGATCGTCACCGGCAGCGAGAACGCCGCCTCCGGGATCGCCACGCCCCAGAAGCTCTCGAGCATGCCGAGCTGGCGCAGCCACAGGTACAGCGGCAGCGTCGCGACGCCGAGCGGGAACAGCAGGCCGAGGGTGAACAGCGTGTAGAACGCCTCCCGGCCCTTGAACTGGTACCGGGACAGCGCGTACCCCGCCATGGAGCCGAGCGCGACGGCGAGCGCCGTCGCGATCACGGCGATCAGCGCGCTGTTGCCGAGGAAGATCCAGAACGCGTCCGAGCCGAGGACCGCGGCGTAGTTGTCCCACACCCACGGCCCGGGCAGCCCGGCCGGGTCGGAGTTGATCTGCGCGTTGGTGCGGAACCCGCCCAGCACGACGAACAGCAGCGGCACGACCGTCACGCCGAGCACGACGATGGCCGCGAGGTAGCCCATCGACAGGCCGAACCGGCGACTGCGCATCAGCCCACCATCCTCGTCAGGGCGCCCTGGGTGTCCCGGCGGAGCGCGAACCGCTGGTAGATCAGCGCGAACACGAAGCAGATGACGAACAGGATCACCGCCACCGCGGAGCCGAACCCGAACTCGTAGCGCTTGAAGCCGTGGTCGATCAGGTAGGACGCCATCGTCGTCGACGCGTTCGCCGGCCCGCCCAGCGTCATGATCCAGACGACGTCGAACAGCTGCAGCGAACCGATCACCGAGAGGAAGATCCAGATCCGGATGGTCGGCCCGAGCAGCGGCAGCACGACGTGCCGGGTGGTCTGCCACGCCGACGCGCCGTCGAGCGCGGCGGCTTCGCGCAGTTCGGCCGGGACGCCCTGCAGCCCGGCCAGCAGCAGGATGATCCCGAAGCCGATGTACTTCCAGGTGATCACGGCGAACAGCGTGTAGAGCACGATGCCCGGGTCGGCCAGCCACTGGTGGACCAGGCCGCCGAGCCCGGCCCCCTTCAGCAGCTGGTCGGTGAACCCGCCCGGCTGCAGCATGAGCACCCAGATCACCGCGGTGATCGCCTCGGAGAGCACGTACGGCGCGAACACCAGCGCCCGCAGCACCGCGCGTCCCCGCAGCTTCCGGTTGAGCAGCAGGGCCAGCCCGATCGACAGCGGCAGCTGCACCACGATCGACAGTCCCGCGATGATCAGGTTGTGCAGGATCGCGCCCTGGAACACCTCGCCGCTGAAGGCGTCGGCGTAGTTGTCGAAGCCGATGAAGTCGTCGAGCGGCCCGAAGCCGTTCCACTGGAACAGGCTGTAGAACCCGGCGATCCCGATCGGCACCAGGACGAACCCGGCGAACAGCAGCAGCGCCGGCCCGAGCAGCAACGCCAGCTCGAGCCGTTTGCGCAGGCCGGGGCGGCGCGCCCGGGTCCGGACCGCCGGTGCGGACGGCCGCGCCGCCGTCCGCACCGGGGTCGTCGCCGTGGTCACTTGTTGCCCGCCGCGGCCTGGTTGACGGCGGCCACGATGCCTTCGGGGGTGCCCTGGCCGGCGAACATGTTCGCCACCGCGTCGTTCAGCGCCGCGCCGACCGCGGTCGGGAACGCCTTGTCGAAGTACATCTGCAGGTACGGCGCCTTCGTGCCGTAGTCGAAGACCTGCTTGAGGGTGTCGGTCTTCAGCGACTTCGCCGCCGCGGCGTTCACCGGGAGACCGGCGCCTTCCGCGGCCAGCTTCGTCTGCACCGGCTCGGTGCCCAGGTACTGCAGGAAGTCCGAGCACGCCTTGAACGCGCGGGTGGTGCAGGCGAAGCCGTCACCGCCGCCGAGCACGGCCGCCGGGTCGCCCTGGCCGCCCGGGACCGACGGGAAGGGGAACCAGCCGACCTTCGAGTTCAGGTCCTTGTCCTCGGTCAGCGACGACATGGTGCCGGGCTCCCAGTCGCCCTGCAGTTCCATGGCGGCCTTGCCGTTGGCGACCAGGCCGGCGGAGCTGCCCGCGCCCTGCTGGGCGGGCGTGCCGGCGAACCCGGTCTGGAACGGCTGGGTGGCGAGGAAGTTCTTGAGGTCCTGCCCGGCCTTCGTCCAGCACGGGTCTTCCAGCTTGACCGCCTTCACCGACTGCTTGAGCACGTCGGTCGAGCACTCGCGGACGGCGAAGTAGTTGTAGTAGAACGCATCCGGCCAGCGGTCCTTGCCACCGACCGAGATCGGCGCGACACCCTTGGCCTTCAGCTTCGTGACCGCGGCGTTCAGCTCGTCCATGGTGGCAGGCGGCGCGGTGATCCCGGCCTGCGTGAACAGGTCCTTGCGGTACCAGAAGCCGACGAAGTGCTGCTCGAACGGCACGCCGTACTGCTTGCCGTCGGCCTGCCAGCTTTCGGCGAACTTGCCCGCCGAGCCGATCCAGGACTTGGTCGCGTCGGTGATGTCGGCGACCTTGCCCGAGGTGACCTGCGAGGCCAGCTCGCCGGCGCCCCAGGACTGGTAGACGTCCGGCGGTTCGGCCCCCTGCAGGGCGAGCGGGACCTTGGTGGTGAAGTCCTCGTTCTGGAACGGCTGGCTCTTGATCGTCACGTCCGGGTGCGCCTGCTGGTAGTCCTTGACCACCTGGGCCCAGATCGTCTTGATGGGGTCGGTGGTGCCGTTGTGCCACCAGGTGAGGGTGACCGGCCCGCTCGGCTGTGCGGGTGTTTCGCTCCCCCCGCTGCACGCCGCGAGGGCGAGCGGAACGACGGCCGCCAGCGCGGCGAGAACGGGGATCCGGCGTTTCACAAACATTGTTGGTCCACTCCTGACGACTTCGGCCGAGTTGGACGGGGCGCCACTGCGCCCGGGTTGGCGAAGAGTTTGCTCCGGGGCAAATCGGATGTCAATCGTTGTCGATAACGTTTTACATGGCTAGTCTGAGCCGATGCAGCCCAGTTCGAGGGTGACCATCCGTGACGTCGCGGCCCGCGCCGGCGTCTCGGTGGCCACGGTTTCCAAAGTCATCAACGAGCGCTACGGCGTCTCCGCCGCGACGCTCGCGCGTGTCCGTGCGGTGATCGAAGAACTCGGCTACGAGGCGAGCCTCGTGGCGCAGAGCCTGAGAAACCACCGCACGAACGTCATCGGCATCCTGGTCGCCGACCTCGAACCGTTCTCGACCGAGCTGCTCAAGGGAGCCGCGGACGCCATCCGCAGCAGCGGGTTCGAACTCGTCGTCTACTCCGCGGGCGGGCGCACCGGCGATCCGGTGGGCTGGGAGAAGCGCTACCTGTCCCGGCTGAGCGGCACCCTCGTCGACGGCGCCGTGCTGGTCACGCCCGCCGTCTCGCTGGAAGCCGTGCCGGGCACGCCGGTTGTCGCGGTCGACCCGCACACCGGGCCGTCGCACCTGCCGACCATCGACTCGGACAACCTGCGCGGCGCGCAGCTGGCCACCGAGCACCTGCTCGAGCTGGGGCACCGGCGGATCGCGTTCCTCTCCGGCCGCCCGGACCTCCAGTCGGCCGAACTGCGCAAGACCGGGTACCTGCGGGCCTTGGCGGCCGCCGGTGTCCCGGCCGACGAGAACCTGATCCGGATCGGCGCCTACGACCCGGAGATCTCCGCGGCCTCGGCCCACGACCTGCTGACCGGCCCGGACCGGCCGACCGCGGTGTTCGCCGCGAACGACATCTCGGCCATCGCGACCGTCGGCGCGGCCCGTGAGCTGGGCCTCTCGGTGCCCGACGACCTTTCGGTGGTGGGCTTCGACAACGTGCCCGAGTCCGCGCTCTGCCGCCCGCCACTGACCACAGTGGACCAGCCGATCCGCGAAATGGGCCACCGGGCGATCAGCATGCTCATCGCGCTGATCAACGGCGACGAGGTCGAGCGCACCCACGTCACGCTCGACACCGGCCTGGTGGTGCGGCACTCGACCCGCGCCCTCTCCTGATCTCCCCTCCTGACGAAGGGCGGAAAGCCTTGACCACGCAGCCCACCACGGCTCCGGAGCCGTGGCGCGACCCCGCGGCCGACCCCGCCGAGCGCGTCCGCGCCCTGATGGACCGGATGACCCTGCGCGAAAAGCTGGCCCAGCTCTACGGCGTGTGGGTCGGCATCGACTCCGGCGGCGAGATGGCGCCGCACCAGCACGACTTCGTCGACGCCTCGATCGACCTCGAAGACCTGGCCCGGCACGGCATCGGCCAGCTGACCCGCGCGTTCGGCACCCGGCCGGTCGACCCCGCGATCGGGGCGCGCACCCTCGCGCGCACCCAGCGGCAGATCGTCTCCAGCAGCCGGTTCGGCATTCCCGCCGTCGTCCACGAGGAGTGCCTGACCGGGCTCGCCGCGTGGCAGGCGACGATCTACCCCGCCCCGCTGTCCTGGGGCGCGACCTTCGACCCCGCCCTGGTGCGCCGGATGGGCGAACGGATCGGGTCGACGATGCGCGGGCTCGGCGTGCACCAGGGCCTCGCGCCGGTCCTCGACGTCGCGCGTGACCTGCGCTGGGGCCGCATCGAGGAGACCATCGGCGAAGACCCGTACCTGGTCGGCACGATCGGCAGCGCCTACGTCGCCGGGCTGGAGTCGGCCGGCATCATCGCGACGCTGAAGCACTTCGTCGGCTATTCGGCCTCGCGCGCCGGCCGCAACCTGGCCCCGGTTTCGGCCGGGCCGCGGGAAATCGCCGACGTCCTGCTCCCGCCGTTCGAGCTGGCGCTGCGCGCGGGCGCCCGGTCGGTGATGAACACCTACACCGACATCGACGGCGTCCCGGGTGCCGCCGACCCGACGCTGCTGACCGAACTGCTGCGCGACACCTACGGCTTCGACGGCACGGTCGTCTCCGACTACTTCTCGGTGGCGTTCCTGCACCGGCTGCACGGCGTCGCGGCCGACCGCGGCGACGCCGCCGGGCAGGCGCTGACCGCGGGCATCGACGTGGAGCTGCCCACCATGGACTGCTACGGCGAGCCGCTGCTCGCCGCGGTGGAAGGGGGTGCGGTCGACGCCGCCGCCGTCGACCGCGCCCTCGAACGCGTGCTGCGGCAGAAGTGCGAGCTGGGGCTGCTCGACGCGGACTGGGCGCCGGAGGTGCCGGAGGAGATCGACCTGGACGACGCCGGGTCCCGCGCGCTCGCGCGCGAGGTGGCCGAGCGCTCGATCGTCCTGCTGCACAACGACGGGACGCTGCCCCTCGCCCCGGACGCGAAGCTCGCCGTCGTCGGGCCGCGCGCGGACGCGGCCGGCGCGATGCTCGGCTGCTATTCGTTCCCGCTGCACGTCGGCGTCCACCACCCCGACGTCCCGTTCGGCGTCTCGGTGCCGACGGTGGTGGAGGCGCTGAGGTTGTCGTTCGACGTGACGTACGCGCTCGGCTGCCCGGTCACCGGCGGTGACGACGACGGGATCGCCGAAGCGGTGGCGGCGTGCGCGGACGCGTCCGTGTGCGTGGCCGTGCTGGGCGACCGCGCCGGGCTGTTCGGCGGCGGGACGTCCGGCGAAGGCTGCGACGCACCGGACCTGCGGCTGCCGGGCCGTCAGGAGGAACTGCTGGACGCCCTGCTGGACACGGGCAAGCCGGTGGTCCTGGTCCTGCTTTCCGGGCGGCCTTACGAACTTTCCCGGCAGCTCCCCCGCCTGGCCGCGGTGGTGTGCGGGTTCTACCCCGGCGAGGAAGGCGCTTCGGCGCTGGCCGGCGTCCTCAGTGGACGGATCAACCCGGCCGGCCGCCTGCCGGTGAGCTTCCCGGCGGCCGGCGCGAGCCAGCCGTCGACGTACCTCGCGGCGCCGCTGGGCCGGCGCAGCGAGGTGAGCACGGTCGATCCGTCGGCGCTGTTCCCCTTCGGGCACGGGCTGTCCTACGCCCCGGTGACGTGGCTGGACGTCAGCGCGACGGGTTCGCTGTGGCCGACCGACGGCGTGTGCCGGGTCCGGGTGACGCTGCGCAACGACCACCAGCGCGAGGCTTCCGAAGTCGTCCAGGTCTACCTGCACGACCCGGTGGCGGAGGTCGCCCGGCCCGAGCGCCAGCTCATCGCGGCGCGTCCGGTCACGCTGGCGCCCGGCGCCACGACCGTGGTGGAGATCGGGTTGCACGCGGACCTGACGTCCTACACCGGCCGCGCGGGCCGCCGCCTCGTCGAGCCCGGCGACGTCGAACTGCGGGTCGGGACGTCGAGCGAGCAGATCGTCACCACCCTGCACTGCACGCTGGCCGGGCCGCGCCGCTTCGTCGGCTTCGACCGGGTCCTCGCGCCGGAGTTCGGGTCATGAAGCGGGCCTCGGTCGTTTCGGTCCTCGTGCTGCTGACTGCCCTCTTCGTCGGCGCGTCGGGCCGTCCGCCGGCGTCGCACTGGGTCGCGACGTGGACGTCGATGCCGCAGCTGACCGAGCCGTCGAACATGCCGCCGGCGCCGTTCACGGGCACCGACCGGGTGCTCGACGACGCTTCGCTGCGCCAGACGGCGCAGGTGACGGCCGGCGGTCCCCGGATCCGTCTGCGGTTCTCCAACGCCTTCGGCGGGGCGCCGTTGCCCTTGACCGCGGTGTCGGTCGCACGTCCGGTTTCCGGGGCGGCCGGGGTTTCCGCCGTGGTCCCCGGCAGCGTGCTCCCGGTGACGTTCCACGGCAAGCCGTCGACCGTGGTCCCGCAGGGCGCGCAGGTGGTGTCGGATCCGCTGCCGTTCCCGGTGCGCTCCCTGGAGAACATCACGGTGACGGCGTACCTGGCGCACGGCCAGGCGTCGACGTCGATCACCTCCCACCCGGGTTCGCGCACGACGTCCTACCTGGTGCCGGGCAACCAGGTGGCCGCCGCCGATCTGCCGGGGGCGACCCCGGTGGACCACTGGTACTTCCTGAGCGGCATCGAGACGCTGTCCCCGGCGTCGGCGGTGGCGGTGATCGGCGACTCCATCTCCGACGGCCGCGGCTCGACGACGAACGGCAACGACCGCTGGCCGAACGTCCTGGCCGCCCGCCTGCACGGGGTGTCGGTCGTGAACCAGGCCGCGGGCGGCAACCGGGTCCTGCAGGACGGCCTGGGCCCGAACGTGCTGGCCCGCCTGGACCGCGACCTGCTGTCGACGAGCGGGGTGTCGTGGGCGATCGTGTTCGAAGGGGTCAACGACATCGGCACGGCGTCCCCGTCGGCCGCGGCCGACGTGGCTGCGCAGCTGATCGACGCGTACGACCAGATCCTGACGCGGGCCCACGCCCAGGACATCCGCGTCTACGGCGCGACCATCACGGCGTTCGGCGGCAACACGGGATACGACTCGCCGGAGCGGGAAGCGGCGCGGCAGCAGGTGAACGCGTGGATCCGGGAGCCGGGGCACTTCGACGCGCTGCTGGACTTCGACAAGGTGACCCGCGACCCGGCGGCGCCGTCCCGCCTGGCGCCCGCCTACGACGTCGGCGACCACCTGCACCTGAACCCGGCCGGCTACCGCGCTTTGGGCTCGAGTGTGCCGGCGGGTCTATTCCGGACCGGCTGAAAAGAAATGTCCCTCCGACAGAAAGTGGACAATTCCAGGACGCTATTTCCGGCGCGTCATCACTGATCGCCGAACCCGGCCTGACGGACCGTGATCACAGGTCCAGTCAACTCGGAGCGTGCCGGATGTCCGTTGGGACACAAGCGAGTCTCGAACCCGGGACCCGGTGATGCGGATCACGGTCTTCCCCTATCATGTCGCCGTCTGCTCGTCCCCATCCGCAGTCGACGCTCCCGAAAAGGGGAAAGAATGTCCGACGTCATGAACAGCATCTTCGGCCGCTCCCAGAACGAAACGCCCAGTTCAGCAGGGTACGGCTACAGCACCCCGGCCACCGAGACCGACACCACCGAGGCCGGGGCGCCCGACGAGACCACCGAGACGGAGGACGCGGTCGAAGCCGAGTCCGCCGAGACCGAAGCCGAGTCCGGCGAAGCGGGCGCGGAAGAGGACACCGGCGAGGCGGAAGGCGACGAGGTGCCGGTGGCCGCTGCTGAGCCCGCCGAAGTGGACGAGTCCGCCGAGGCCGACTCGCCTGTTTCGCCTGCCTCGCCCGTCGAGGCTGTCGCGCCGGCCGCGCCGGTCGCTCCGGTCGCGCGGGTCGCGTCCGAAGAGGCCGAGACCCGGCCCGCCGCGGGCACCCGCGGCAGCACGACGGTGGCCGACGGGGTGGTCACCAAGATCGTCGTCCGCGTCGCCCGCCAGGCCGAAGGCGTGCACGAACTCGACGAGGCCGGCACTTCGGTCGAGGTCGACGGCGAAGTCGCCACGATCGCCGTCACGCTGGTCGTCGAGTTCGGACGCGCGGTCAAGACGCTGGCCGAGCAGATCCGCACCGAGGTGATCGAAGCGGTCGAGCAGTACCTGGGCCTGGAGGTCGCGTCGGTGGACGTCCACGTGGCGGACATCCACTTCCCGGACGCGGACTGAGGCGCCGCTCGGTCTCGGGTGTCCGCACCCGGGACCGAGCGCGCTCAGCGGCGCAGGGCGTAGCGCAGGTGGAGCACGTCCCGCGCCGGCAGCTGCCGCACCAGCTCGAACTCGGCGGGAGCCACCCCGTCGAACAACCGGCGGCCGGCGCCGAGGAAGACCGGGACCAGGTGGATTTCCATCGCGTCCAGCAAACCCGCCGCCAGCAACGACTGCGCGGCACTCGCGCCGTGCACCATCACCCCGCGGTCACCCGCCGCCGCGCGCGCCTGTTCCACGCAAGCCACGACGTCCGTGAAGAACCGCGCACTACCCGGCGGCGTGTCGGCCGGATCCATGTGGTGGGTCAGCACGTGGATCGGGACGCCGTCGTGGTGGTCGCCGTTCCAGCGCCCCGCCAGTTCGAACGTCCGGCGCCCCGAAATCAGCGCTCCGGTTGCCAAGGCCTCGCTGAACACCTGCCCGCTGGGGCCATCGCCGAGGCGGTCGTCCAGCCAGTTGAACAGCCGCCCACCCCCACGCCCGAGCTCCTGCCCCGCCCGATCATCCGGGCCGGCGATGAAGCCGTCGAGCGACATGGACATGTACAAGATCACCTGGGACACGGGTCCTCCTCGGTAGCGGTCGCTTCACCACCGCGTCGAACGAACCCGGCCCGAATCGACACCCGCCTTCCCTTGCGGACTCATCGGAAGTCATCGGCGAACCGGACGGGAGGCCTCCGGCGCGCGACGTCGTCAGCGCGCCGCCGCCTGGCATGCTGCCAGGTCCACCGCACGCAATGCCGCGCCCACGCCCGCCAAGGCCACCGCGTTCATCGACAGCGACGTGATCCCCAATCCCGCCAGCACCGGCGCCAGCGACGGATCCGCCGCCGCCTCGCCGCAGACTCCCACCGGCTTGCCCGCTGAGATGGCCGCCGATGCCACCATGCCCACCAGGCGCAGCAATGCCGGCTGGTGCGGGTCGTTCAACGCGGCCACCGCGCCGAGCTGGCGGTCCGCCGCGAACACGTACTGCGCCAGGTCATTCGTCCCCAACGACACGAAGTCGACCTCCGCGAGGATCGAATCGGCGCACAACGCCGCCGCCGGGATTTCGATCATCACGCCCACCCGCTCGATCCCCGCCGCGCGGGCGCGGGCGGCGAACCAGGCCGCCTCCTCCGCCGTGGCCACCATCGGGGCCATCACCGACAGCTCGACGCCGGTGTCCGCGCCCGCCGCGGCGATCGCGGCCAGCTGGCGGTCCAGCAGGTCCGGCCGGTCGAACGCGATCCGCAAGCCGCGGACACCCAGCGCCGGGTTGGGTTCCGCGCCCATCGGCAGGAACGCCAGGGGCTTGTCGGATCCGGCGTCCAGCGTCCGGACCACGACCGGCTTCCCCTCGAACGGGGAAAGCACCGCGGCGTACGCGGCTCGTTGCGCGGACTCCGTCGGCTCCGAAGCCGCCGACAGGTAACAGAACTCCGTGCGGAACAGGCCGATCCCCTCGGCCCCGGCGGCCGCGGCGGCGCGGGCGTCCGCGGCGGAACCGACGTTGGCCAGCAGCTTCACGCGGTGACCGTCGGCGAGGCGGCCGACGCCGTCCCAGAAAGCGCGGGGCGTCCGGGCCGGTGCCCGCACCGTGCCGTCGGACGGCGAAACCGTCCCCGCCGAACCGTCGACGGCGAGCCCGGGACTCGAAAGGTCCAGGACTCCGGCGCACGCGACGACCGCCGGAATTCCCAGTGCCCGCGCCAGGATCGCGGTGTGGCTCGTCGGGCCGCCCTCCGACGTCACCAGCGCGAGCACGAAGTCCGGGTCGAGCCCGGCCGTGTCCGCCGGCGCGAGGTCGCGCGCCACCAGCACGCTCGGCGACGTCAGGTCGGGAACGCCCGGCGGGGTCACGCCCAGCAGGGAGGCGACGATCCGGTCCCGGACGTCGGCGACGTCCCGCGCCCGCTCGGCCAGGTAGCCGCCCGCGGCCCGCAACGCCGTCATGAACTCCCCCGCCGCTTCCCACACGGCGCGCGGCGCGGGCAGCGAACGCTCCGAAACCAGACGTTCCGCCGAGGCGATCAACGCCGGATCCGACGCCATCGCCGCGGTCGTCTCCAGGACCGATCGGGCATCACCGGACACGGAACGGGCACGATCGGACAACGTGGCCGCCACCGAAGCCGCCGCCGGCCCGATCTTGCCCGCTTCGGTCTCGAGATCGGCGGGAGCGGGCGAAGACGCGGGTTCGGGCAGGTCAGCGGCCATGACGACGCGGGGACCGTCGACCCGGCCAGGACTGACTCCGACTCCGGACAACTGCATGGCGGGACCTCCGGGAGCAAAGGATCTCGTAACTGGGGATTGACAGTACGGTAACAACGGACACAATCAAACGGCAACGGGCAAACATCGGAGAGGAACGGGCATGTACGCCGCCGAACGGCATCAGCTCCTGGCGCAACGCGCACGTCGCGACGGCCGCGTCGACGTCAACGACGTCGCGGCCGAACTCGGTGTCGCCCCCGAGACCATCCGCCGCGACCTGGGCGTCCTCGAACGCCAGGGCGTCGTCCGCCGCGTCTACGGCGGCGCGGTCGCCGTCGAGCGGCTCGACTTCGAACCCGAGGTCGCCCTGCGGGACCAGACCAACGCCGCCGAGAAGGACGCGATCGCCCGGGCCGCCCTGGACCTGGTGCCCGACCGCGGCTCGATCCTGCTCGACGCGGGCACCACGACCAGCAGGCTCGCGACCCTGCTGCCCGACGGCCGCGACCTGACGGTGATCACCAACTCGATCCCGGTCGCCTCGATCCTCGCCACCCGCCCGGGCGTCACCCTGCACATCCTCGGCGGCCGGGTCCGCGGGACGACGCTCGCCGCCGTCGAAGCGTGGACGCTGCACGCGCTCGACGGGCTGCTCGTCGACGTCGCCTTCCTCGGCGCCAACGGCTTTTCCGCCGAGCACGGCTGCACGACCCCGGACATGGCCGAGTCCGCGGTGAAGGCCGCCGTGGTCGCCGCCGCCCGCAAGCGGGTGCTGCTCGCCGACCACAGCAAGTACGGCACCGACCAGCTCAGCCGCTTCGCGCGGCTGGCCGAGATCGACGTGCTGGTCACCGACAGCGGCATCGACGCGGGCGCGGTCGCCGAACTCGAGGAAGCGGGCCCGGAGGTGGTGCTGGCGTGATCGTCACCGTGACCCCCAACCCGAGCCTCGACCGGACCGCGCGGCTGGCCGGCCTGCGCCGCGGCGAGGTCAACCGAGCCGAAGCCGTGCGGCTCGACCCCGGCGGCAAGGGCGTCAACGTCGCCCGCGCGCTGGCCGCCGCCGGGACCCCGACCGTCGCCCTGCTGCCCGCCGGCGGCCTCGTCGGCGAACGGCTGGCCGACCTGCTCGCCCCCGAAGGCGTCCCGGTCGTCGCCGTCCCGATCGCCGGGACCACCCGCAGCAACATCACGCTCGTCGAAGCCGACGGCACCACGACGAAGATCAACGAGCCCGGCCCGGAGATCTCCCCCGCCGAGCTGGCCACCCTCGAACGCCGCGCCGTCGAGCTGGCCGCGCGCGGCGAATGGCTGGTGTGCTGCGGAAGCCTCCCCGCCGGGGTGCCCGGCGACTTCTACGCGCGCCTCACGAAACTCGCCCACGACGCCGGGGCGAAGGTCGCCGTGGACTCCTCCGGCGCGCCGCTCGCCGCCGCGTGCGCGGGCGGGCCGGACCTGCTCAAACCCAACCTCGACGAGCTGACCGAGCTCGCCGGCCGGCCGCTGCCGCTGCTCGGCGACGTCGTCGCGTTCTGCCGCGAGCTGATCTCCGGCGGCGTCGGCAGCGTGCTCGTCAGCCTCGGCGCACGCGGCGCCGTGCTCGTCGAGGGAACCGAAACCCGCCACGCGCTCGGCCCGCTGGTCGCCGTGCGCAGCACCGTCGGCGCCGGAGACGCCGCACTCGCCGGGTTCCTCCACGCCGGAGGAACCGGCCCCCGAGCCCTGCGGACCGCGGTCGCCTACGGCACCGCCGCGGTCACGCAGGAGGGCAGCCGCATGCCCACCCCGCAGGACGTGCACCCGGACCAGGTGCGCGTGCTCGACGCCGACCCCACCTTCACCCTCAGCGGAGCCGCCGCATGACCACCCCAGACCTGATCACCGCCGACCTGGTCGACCTCGGCCTCGACGCCGCCGACAAGCAGTCCGCCGTCCGCGGGCTCGCGCGGCGGCTCGTCGACGCCGGGCGGGTGACCGACCTCGACCTCTTCCTCAAGGACGTCGCCGCCCGCGAGGAGCAGATGGCCACCGGGCTCGAAGGCGGCATCGGCATCCCGCACTGCCGCTCGGCCGCGGTCACCACGCCGACGCTGGCGTTCGGCCGCAGCGCCGCGGGCGTCGACTTCGGTGCCCCGGACGGCCCCGCGAAGCTGATCTTCCTCATCGCCGCCCCGGACGGCGGCGGCAGCGACCACCTCAAGGTCCTCGCCGCCCTCGCCCGCCGGCTCGTCCGGGCGGAGTTCAAGCAGACCCTGCTGGACGCCACCGACGCCGCCGCCGTCGCCGCGTACATCAGCCAGGAGGTGTCCTGACCATGAAGTTCGTCGCCATCACCGCCTGCCCCACCGGAATCGCCCACACGTACATGGCGGCCGAGTCCCTGGAGCAGACCGCCAAGGCCAACGGCGACACGATCGTCGTCGAAACCCAGGGCTCGGCCGGCTCGAGCCCGCTGTCCGCCGAGGACATCGCGAGCGCGGACGCGGTCATCTTCGCCGCCGACCTCGCCGTGCAGGGGCGGGACCGCTTCGCCGGCAAGCCGATCGTCGAGGCGCCGGTCAAGGCCGCGATCAACGACGCCGCCGGGCTGTTCGAACGCGCCAAGGCCGCGGCCCGCGAGCCCGCCCCCACGCAGGCCGCCCCGGAGCTCACTTCGAAGGTCGGCGCGAACGACAAGCCCGGCACCAAGATCCGGCAGTGGCTGATGACCGGCGTCAGCTACCTGATCCCGTTCGTCGCCGCGGGCGGGCTGCTCATCGCCCTCAGTTTCGCCCTCGGTGGCTACCGGATCGTCGACGCGCCGAAGGTGACCGAGCACTTCGACCCGGGTTCGGTCGCCGGCTGGGCCGCGCTGATGTTCCAGATCGGCAGTGCCGCGTTCGACTTCCTGGTGCCGGTGCTGGCCGGGTTCATCGCCTTCGCGATGGCCGACCGCCCCGCCATCGCCCCCGGTTTCGTGGGCGGCGCGATCGCCGTGACCGTCGGCGCCGGGTTCCTCGGCGGCCTCGTCGCCGGGCTCCTGGCCGGTGGCGTGGTGATGGCGTTGAAGAAGATCGAGGTGCCGAAGGCGGTGCGGGGCATCATGCCCGTGGTCGTCTACCCGCTGCTCGGGTCCATTGTGGTCGGGGTGCTGATGTACGTCGTGGTCGGCAAGCCGATCGCCGCCGCGACGACGGGCCTGACGAACTGGCTCAACAGCCTCAGCGGCGTCAGCGCGCTGCTGCTGGGCGCGCTGCTCGGCCTGATGATGGCCTTTGACATGGGCGGGCCGGTCAACAAGGCCGCGTACGCCTTCGCCGTCGGCGGCCTGACCACCGGCGCGACGGCGTCGCTGCAGATCATGGCCGCGGTGATGGCCGCCGGGATGGTGCCGCCGCTGGCACTGGCGCTGGCGTCGACCGTGCGCAAGAAGCTGTTCACCGAAGCCGAACGCGAGAACGGCCGCGCGGCCTGGCTGCTCGGCGCGTCGTTCATCACCGAGGGCGCGATCCCGTTCGCCGCGGCGGACCCGTTCCGGGTGATCCCGTCGATCATGCTCGGCTCGGCCGTGACGGGCTCGCTGTCGATGGCGTTCGGCGCGACACTGCGCGCCCCGCACGGCGGGATCTTCGTGCTCCCGCTGATCGGCAGCCCGCTGCTGTTCCTGGTGGCGCTGGTCGCCGGGACGCTGGTCGCCGCCGGGTCGGTGATCGCGCTCAAGCAGGTGCGCTTCCGTGCTGTGGAGCGCTCCGCCGCCGTCTCCGGCCAGCCCGTCAACGCGTGAAGGAGTCCACTGTGTACCAACGCCGCACGCTCGTCGCCAGCACGGTCGGACTGCACGCGCGCCCGGCGGGCCTGGTGGCTCGCACGGCCGCCGGGCAGCCCGCGAAGGTCCGGATCGCCAAGATCACCGGAGGAGTGGCCGGCGACCCGGTCGACGCCGCGAGCGTCCTCGGGTTGATGACCCTGGGCGCCGCTTTCGGCGACGAGGTGGAATTGACCGCCGAGGGCGACCAGGCCCGGACGTCGGTCGACGCCGTGGCCGAATTGATCGCCCAGGACCTGGACGCGTAGAAACTCGCAGCGGCCCCGGTGCGCCGATACCACCGGGGCCGCTTCCCCCGAACGGCGGAAGCGCCCGGCTTGTTCTGTGGTGTCCACTACGCCGGTGAATGCGTCCGATTCCAGGGAAACGATCACCACATTGCGCCGGGCGTGCCGCTACGCCGAGGCGGAAACGGCCATCGAAAAGCTCCTCGACGGGGCCACGGCGCACGTCGAGCTGGGCCGGATCGCCTTTGAACGGGATCGGTGGGAAATCGCGTGGGGCCACTTCCACCGAGCGACGGAACTGGATCCGCTCGACCAAGAGGCCCCTGCGTGGCTGGTCGCGGCGCTCAGCAAACAGCGGCGGTTCACCGAGGCCCGCGTCGCCGCGGACGCCGTCCTCGAAAACAATCCGGAAGCTCACTTGGTCCGGATAGCGCGAGCGCGGGTGACCTCGGACGAGACCGGCGACAAACAGTACCTGCTCGATGAGTGCGAGACGGTTCTCGGCCTCGACTCCGGCCATCTGGAGGCGCTGGAAAGCCGCGTCAGGGCACTCGCCTGGCTGCATCGCCCAGAGGAGGCGATGGCCGCGGCCGAAGCAGCGCTGGAGCACCATCCCGAGGCCGCGGAACTGTACGTGGCGTGGGGATCCAGCCTGGCGAAGTCAGGCCGGTTCACGGCGGCGGTCGAGAAGTACGACCGGGCCGTGGAGATGCAGCCCGGGTACGTCGAGGCGCACAGCCGGAAGATCGACGTCCTGGTCGACGCCTACCGCCTCGACGAGGCACTCGACTGCGCCGAAACAGCGGTGTCGAACCTGCCGGAGGCGAGCAAGCTGTACTTTTCCTGGGGAATCGCCTGTCGACACTGCCAAGATTTCGCCGGGGCTCTGGAGAAGTTCGACCACGCCATCGCCATCGATCAGTACAAAGGGCACTACTACGGGTGGCGGGCGCTCGCACTGATGCAGCTCGGCCGCAGAGCCGACGCACACGCCACCCTCCGAACCGCTCTCGAAACCAGCCCCGACACCGTCGGCCTGCTGATCGAGCAGGCATGGCGCTACTACGACTCCGGCGATGTCGACGCCGCGCTCGCCGTCGCCGGGAAAGCCGCCTCGCTCACCCCGGCGAACCCTTCCGCGCTGCATTGCCACGTCAAGGTCTTGAGGCTCGCCCATCGCTTCTCCGCCGCGGAATCCGCGGCTTCCGCGGCCATCCGCAAGTGTCCGCGTGACGCTGAACTCCCGCGGGAACTGGGCTGGGTGTTCGCGGATCAGGACCGCGACGAGGAGGCCCTCACCTGGTTCCGCCGGGCGGCAGAACTGCACTCCGGCGACGCTTCGTACGTCGTGACCGTCAGCTCGGCCCTCCGCTGGCTCCGTCGCTATGACGAAGCTCTGCAACTGCTGACCGCGGTTTGCACGAAACTTCCCGAAGACCCCGCCCGCGTCGAAGAGCAGGCTCTTGCCAGCGAGGAAGCCGGTGCTGTCGACGAGGCACTGGACCACTACGTACGGATCAATCGCCGCTGGCCGCGGTACGCCGGCGCTTGGGAGCGCCGGATCCGGCTGCTCGCGAAGCGCCGGCGCTACGCGGAAGCCGAGCAGGTCGCGCGGAAGGCGGTGGAGGCGAATCCGTTCACCGCCCAGCTCCGCACCCGCACCGCGTGGCTCCACCAAGAAATGGGTGACGAAGCCGCCGCGGTCGCCTGCCTCCGCGAAGCCTGCTCCGCCCTGCCGAACCGGCAGGATCTCGCACTGAATCTGACGTGGTACCTGCGGCTCGCCCGCGAATACGAAAAGGCCCGCGAAATCCTCTGGAGACTCCCCGACGACCCAGAAGTCCTCAAACGCCGCGTCGGCCTGCTTCGAGACACCCGGGAACACCAGCAGGCGATCGCGATAGCGGTGGACGCCGCGGAGCGCTTCCCGGCGGACATCCAGTTCCGTCGCGCAATCGGAAATATCCGATCCGACCTCGGTGAATACGAGTCCGCGCTGGCCGACTTCGACGCGGTACTGGCTCTGGTCCCGACGGACCGGATCTCCGTGCGGGGGAAGGTGGGCTGCCTGCGGCGGCTACGTCGCTACGACGAAGCCGTGCGAATTCTGCTCGAGGAGATCGAGCGACGTCCGAACTACCTCCAATTCCGGGTCGAACTGGCTTGGACCTACGCCTGGATGGAACGCCGGGACGAGAGCATCACCATCTACGAAGAGGCCATCGGAATCGACCCCCGGGATGCCTGGGTGCAGCTGAACCACGCCAACGCGCTGTGGCGCGCCGGGCGGCACGAGGACGCGGAGGCCGCGCTGTTGGCGGCCTTCCACCTCCTGCCCGACAACCCGGAACTCATGCTGGAAATGGGCAAGCTCCGCGACGTGCAGAATCGGCACGAAGAAGCCCTCACCTGGTTCGACCGCGGTCTGGCCCGGCTCCCGAGGGCCAAGTGGGCCCTGACAGCGAAGTCCGCTGCGCTACGCTCACTGGGCCGGTTCGGGGAGGCTGAGCGGCTGCTCGCCCCACACGTCGACGGTGAGAACGTGCGCGCCGAACCGATGATCGAATGGGGTTGGGTGCTACGCGACCGCGGCGAACTCGCCCGCGCCCGCCAAACCTTCGAGCGAGCGCTCACCCTGGCGGTCGGCAGATGCGGCCGGGCGGATGCCCTGCGTTGCTTGGGCTGGGCCGCCTACAGCTCAGGCGACCTCGAACAGGCGGAAAGCCGGTTCCGGGCCGCGATCGGCGAGGATGCCTCGAACGACGCCAAGATCGGGCTGGCCTGGACGCTGGTCCACAACGGGGAACCGAACGGCGAAGACGAAGCAGAGCAGCTGTGCCTCGACGTACTTGCCGACGCACCGCGCCGCCACCTCGCCCACACCTGCCTCGGTGTCCTCTACGCCAGGCAGGGCAACCTGCCCCAGGCCGAACACCACCTCCGCCGGTCCATCGAAATCGACCCGTACGGCGGCAGCTACGTTGACCTCGGAGCCCTCTTCGCGCAGATGGGCCGCTTCGAGGAGGCCGAAACCCTCCTGCTCAAGGCCCTGGAACGCAACTGGTACGACAGCCAGGCGCACATCGAACTCGGGGCCCTGCACCTCCAGCGCGACCTCGACGGCACCGACGATCCCGCCGAAGCGCGGCGGGCCGCCCGGCACTTCCGGCAGGCTCTGGTCATCGAACCGACTCGCGGTGCCGCCGCCATCGGGCTGTCGCTGGCCCTGATCAAGTCGCCCGGCGACCTGCTGGCCGCGGAGCGCGTTCTTCGGGAAGCTCTGCGCCGCCCGGACTGCGACCAGCCGCGATGGCAGCTCCTCGTCGCTCTCGCGCGGCTGCTCATCGGCCGGGGCGACGAAACCCAGCGTCGTGATCTGCACCTCGAAGCGCTGAGCACCGCCCGGCAGGCGATCGAACTGGCCGCCAACCAGGCGGATCCCCACTACGTGGCCGGGGTGGCGGCCTACAAGGCGGGGGAAAGCGGGCCCCAGGCGCAGGCGCGGCCGTTCTACCGCCGGCGGGCACTCCACCATTTTCGCCGCTGCCTGCACCACGATCCCGAGCACATCGAGGCCCGGCGTGTCATGGCCCTCGCCGAGGAGAGTCTCGCGATCACCAGGAACAGCCTCGCGGGCAGTGCGACGATGATCGCGGTGGCCGGCGGCCTGCTGGTCACGCTGTGGCTGGGGTTCTTCCTCACCGACAAGGTGACGACGGTGGTGATCAGCACCCTGACCCCGATCCTGGTGGGCCTGGTGGCGCTCGGCTTCGTCCTGCCGTTCCTCGTCCGGCTCAAACTGCCCGGCGGGGTCGAAGCCGATCTCTCGGCCAGCTTGAACCAGGTCTCTTCGGGGCCGACGGGCGAGGTCAGCATCGGCCCCGGTCGGCTCGTGGGCAGCAGCTCCGAGGGTTCGGCGACATGGTCCCCGCTCGGCACCGGTCCCCGGGGCGAACTGCCTCGACTGGGGTAGCCGACTAGGCCGGGCCGAGCAGCGCGATCGAGGCTCGCACCGCGACCTCGGTGACGTCGCCGGCCCGGCCGCCGTCCTCCACTGTCGTGGCGATCAGTTCGCGCAGGCCGCCCAGGAGGATGATCGCCGTCTGGCGGGATGGGGGGTTGATTCCCGCCGCGCGCAACGCCGGGGTGTCGGTCAGCCGGTGGGTCATCGCGATGAACCCTTCCATCGCGTCGCGCTGCAGATCGCGCGCCGCGGCGCCGAGCGCCGGGACGTCGCGGATCCAGCTCAGCGTGATCGCCGGTTCCGACTCCGCGCACGCGATCCACGCCTCGATCGCCTGGCGCACCTGAAGGGCCCACGGCGCGGCCGGGTCGACGGCGTCGGAGATCTGCTGGATCATCGCGCGGTTCGCGTCCGCCAGCAGCGCGATCAGGCACTCTTCACGACTCGAGAAGTGCTGGTAGAACGTCCGGCGGGACGTGCGCGCCCGACGGACGATGCCGGCGACCGTCGTGTCGCGGAAGCCGTCCTCGGTGATCGACGCGGCCAGCCCGTCCAGCAGCCGTTGCCGGTGCCGGCGGGTGTCGACGTCCACGGAAGTCACTCTATAACCCTCCCTGAGGCTTGTTCAGCCGTCTGCGCCGGACAGCGGCCGAGGGCGCGGGGCGCGGCGGCCTGGCCAGAATGAGCCTCACTCTTGAAAGGGGATGGTACACCGGCGTACCGTACCGACGGTACGTTCGCGTACCAATCTCGGGAGGGTCGATGACGACCATGACAAGCGCGGTGACGCTGCCGCCGGGGCCCGCCGCGCCCCGCCCCGTCCAGGGCGTCTACGCGCTGACCCAGCCGCTGCGGGGGATGCGCCGGCTCAAAGAGCGCTACGGGGACGCCTTCACGGTGAACGTGCCGATCTTCGGCCACGCCGTCGTGATCAGCGATCCGGCCGAGATCAAGCAGCTGTTCACGTCCGGGCCCGACCTGGTCGACAACCTCGAGGTCAACCTCGGGCGCGTGCTCGGGCCCCGGTCGATGTTCGCCCTCTCCGGCGACGAGCACAAACGGCAGCGCAAGCTCCTGGTTCCGCCCTTCCACGGCCGACGGCTGGCGGCGTACGAAAAGATCGTCGAAGAGGAGACCGTCCGGGAACTCGCGACCTGGCCGGAGGGGAAAGCCTTCGCCACGCTGCCGTCGATGATGCGGATCACCCTCAACGCCATCCTCCGCGCGGTCTTCGGCGCCGAGGGGGCGGAGTTCGACGAGCTGCGGGAGCTGCTCCCGCCGTTCGTCACCCTCGGCTCGCGGCTGGCCGTGCTGCCGATCTCCAAGAAGGGCCGCTTCAACCCCTGGCGCCGCTTCGAGAAGATGCGCCGCGAGTACGACGCCATCGTCGACCGCCTCATCGCCAAGGCCCGTCCGGACGGCGACGACGTCCTCTCGATGATGCTGCAGACCCGTTACGACGACGGGTCCGGGCTGAGCCGCGACGAGATCGCCGACCAGCTCCTCACCCTGCTCACCGCCGGGCACGAGACGACGGCGACCACGCTGGCCTGGGCCGTCGAACGCCTCCGCCGGCACCCGCAGCTGCTGGAAGAGCTGCAAGAAGACGGCAAGCTCCTCGACGCCACCCTCCTCGAGGTCCAGCGCACCCGCCCGGTCATCGACCTCACCGCCCGGCAGGTCAAGCAGGACGGCTTCCGGCTCGGCCGCTGGACGCTGCCGAAGGGGTACGCGGTGCTCGTCAGCATCGCCCTGATCCACGACGACGACGCCGTGTTCCCGCACGCGGCCACCTTCGACCCGCACCGCTTCGCCGGCGCCCGCCCGGACCTCTACCAGTGGATCCCGTTCGGCGGCGGCACCCGGCGCTGCCTCGGCGCCGCCTTCGCGACCATGGAGATGAACGTCGTGCTGCGGACCCTGCTGCGGGACTTCACACTCGTGCCGACGAGCGCGCCCGGCGAACGCTGGCACTCGCGGGGCGTCGCCTACGCCCCCGCCCAGGGCGGCCGCGCGGTCGTGCGCCGCCGAACCACCACCGGAGGTGCTTCTTGACCGAGCAGATCGCCGACGCCGGCCGGGGGATTTCCCTGGCGTACGAACGGATCGGGGACGACGGCGCCGAACCGCTGGTCCTCGTCGCCGGGCTGGGCCAGCAGCTGCACAGCTGGCCGGACGCGTTCTGCGCGAAGCTCGCCGAGCGTGGGTACCAGGTCGTGCGGTTCGACAACCGCGACGCCGGGCGCTCGACGCACCCGCGCTTCCGGCCGTCGAGCCTGCCCGCGATGTTCGCCGGCCGCTTCCCGCCGGAGCAGTACGACCTGAAGGACATGGCCGCCGACACCGTGGGCCTGCTCCACGCGCTCGGCATCGAGACCGCGCACATCGCGGGCGTGTCGATGGGCGGCATGATCTCCCAGACGGTGGCGGCGCTGCACCCGGCGCGCGTCCGGACCCTGACGTCGGTCATGTCGACGACCGGGTCCCGCCTCCTCGGCCGCCCGGCGTTCTCGACGTTGCGGCTGATGGGCGCGAAGCCGCCGAAGTCCCGCGAAGAAGCCGTCGAAAGCGCCGTGAAGATGTTCCGGCACATCGGCTCGCACGGCTTCCCCTTCGACGAGGCCTGGGTGCGCGAAACGGCCGGGACGGGCTGGGACCGCGACCCGACGGCGGGCGGCGTGGGCCGCCAGCTCGGCGCGATCCTCAAGTCCGGCAACCGGACGGCGTGGCTGCGGCGGATCTCCGCGCCCACGCTGGTGATCCACGGCGACCGCGACCGGATGGTCCACCCGACCGGCGGCGCCGCCACCGCCCGCGCGATTCCCGGCGCGCGTCTCGAGACCGTCCGCGGCATGGGGCACGACCTGCCCGAAGGCGCGTGGCCCACGGTCCTCGACCTCATCGACGAGCACGCGAGGAGCAGCGATGTCCCGGCCTCGTAGTGCCGATCCGGTCGAAAGCAGGCGGACACGGTCCGCAGCCGATCCGCGCGAGGCAACGGTTTCCGCCGTGACTGCCGCCGGATCGGCACGTAAACGGCACAGCCTCGCCGGCCGCCCGGTGGTCATCACCGGCGCGGCGTCCGGGATCGGCCGGGCGCTGGCCACCCGGCTGTCCCGGCTCGGCTCGCCGGTCGCCCTCGCCGACGTCGACGAAGACGGCCTGAAAGCCACGGCCGCGGCCCTGCACGGGCGGGTGCTCACCCGCGTGCTCGACGTCCGCGACGCGGCAGACCAGCTGCGCTTCGCCGGCGAAGTGCGCGAGTGGCTCCCGGCGCCGCTCGCCGCGGTGTTCAACAACGCCGGCGTCGCGGTGACCTCGACCGTGCTCGACGCGGTGCCCGAAGACGACGACTGGCTGCACGACATCAACTTCCGCGGGGTGGTGCACGGGACGCGGGCGTTCCTGCCGATCCTCGTCGAGCAGGGCGAAGGCGCGATCGTCAACACCTCCAGCGTGTTCGGCCTGCTCGGGATGCCGTACCAGAGCGCCTACTGCGCGGCGAAGTTCGCCGTCCGCGGCTTCACCGAGTCCCTGCGGCAGGAGCTGCGCGGCACCGCGGTCCGGGCGGTGACCGTGCACCCGGGCGGCATCACCACGAACATCGCGCGCAACGCCCGGGTGCGCCGGGACCCGCAGGGCCTCGGCCGCACCAAGGAGCAGATGGCCGCCCAGTTCGAGGCCATGACGATGACCTCGCCGGACAAGGCGGCGGCGATCATCCACGCCGGCGTCGACCGCGGCAAGGCGCGCATCCTCGTCGGGCCCGACGCCTACCTGTTCGACGCGCTCGCCCGCGTCACCCCCACCCACTACAACGCCGTGCTGACCCGCGTGATGCGGCGCCCGCGGCGGACGGAGGCTCCGCTGCCATGACCGAGCACCTCGACGTGCTGATCGTCGGCGCCGGGTTGTCCGGCGTCGGCGCGGCCCACCACCTCCGCTCCGCCTTCCCGCGCAAGACGTTCACGATCCTCGAAGCCCGCGACGCCATCGGCGGCACGTGGGACCTGTTCCGCTACCCGGGCGTGCGGTCCGACTCGGACATGCAGACCCTCGGCTACCGGTTCCGGCCGTGGACCGACGCGAAGGCCATCGCCGACGGGCCGTCGATCCTCCGGTACGTCCGCGACACCGCGGCCGACGCGGGCATCGACCGGCACATCCGGTTCGGGCACAGGGTGGTCCGGGCCGCGTGGTCCACAGAGGACGCGCGGTGGACGGTCGAGGCGACGCACGACGGGAAACCCGTGCGGCTGACCGCGAAGTTCCTTTACCTGTGCAGCGGCTACTACGACTACGCGTCCGGCCACACCCCCGAGTTCCCGGGGATCGGCAACTTCGGCGGCACGGTCGTGCACCCGCAGCACTGGCCCGAGGACCTCGACTACACCGGCAAGAAGGTCGTCGTCATCGGCAGCGGCGCCACCGCCGTGACGCTGGTCCCGGCGATGACCGACCGGGCCGCCCACGTCACGATGCTGCAGCGCTCCCCCACCTACATCCTCTCGCTGCCTTCGGAGGACGCGCTGGCCAACCGGCTGCGCGGCCTGCTCGGCCCGCGGCTGGCGTACCCGATCGCGCGCTGGAAGAACGTCGCGGTGAGCACGCTGATCTACCAGCTCAGCCGGCGCCGTCCGGGCGTGGTGAAGGCGCTGATCCGCAAGGCGGCGATGAAGCAGCTGCCGGCCGGGTACGCCGTCGACACCCACTTCAAGCCGCGGTACCAGCCGTGGGACCAGCGGCTGTGCCTGGTGCCGGACGGGGACCTGTTCCGCTCGATCCGCCGCGGCGACGCCTCGATCGTCACCGACCGGATCGCCTCCTTCACCGGAAACGGCCTGCGGCTGGAGTCCGGTGAGGAGCTCGAGGCGGACGTCGTGGTCACCGCGACCGGGCTGCGGCTGCTCGCCTTCGGCGGCATCGACCTGTCCGTCGACGGCGACCCGGTGAAGCTGCCGGAAACCATGGCGTACAAGGGCATGATGCTCAGCGGCGTGCCGAACTTCGCCTTCACGATCGGCTACACGAACGCGTCGTGGACGCTCAAGGCCGACCTCGTCGGCGAGTACGTCGTCCGCCTGCTGCGCCACCTCGACCGGCACGGGTACGACCAGTGCGTCCCGGTGAACGACGACCCGGCGGTCACCGAGCGGCCGCTGCTGGACTTCGACGCCGGGTACGTGCGGCGGGCGATCGACGAGTTCCCCAAGGCGGGATCGCGGGCGCCGTGGCAGCTGGGCATGAGCTACGCGCACGACCTCGTCAAGCTGCGGCACGGCCGGATCGACGACGGCGCGCTGCGCTTCTCGCGACGACCGGCGGAAGCGGGCAGACTGGGCGCATGACGATCGACAAGCCCGCCGTCCGGGGCCGCTGACATGCACTCCGCGGGACTGGTGCTGCACCCCCGCCGCGACTCCGCGGCCGCCGTCGAAGCGGTGCTCGGCTGGGCCGGGAACCGGAACATCGAGATCCTCGGCATCGCCGACGAGATCGTCCGGCTGAACTGCGCGGCGATCGGGGTGACGGCCGAGGAGCTCGGCCGCCGCTCGGACCTGGTGGTCAGCCTGGGCGGCGACGGCACGATGCTGCGGGCCATGCGGCTGGCCGACGGCCAGCGCGCGCCGGTGCTCGGGGTGAACCTCGGCAAGCTCGGGTTCCTGGCCGAGGTCGACGTCCCCGACCTGCCCGGTGCGCTCTCGGCCATCGACGACCACCAGTTCACGGTGGAGCCGCGGCTGGCCGTGGACGCGGTGCTGGACGGGCGGCGGATCACCGCGTTCAACGACATCGCGGTGGTGCGCGTGCCCGGCGACGGCAGCGCGGTGGTCGCGGTCCGCGTCGGCGGCCAGCCGTTCGTCAGCTACTCGGCCGACGCGGTGGTCGTGGCGACCCCGACCGGCTCGACCGCGTACAGCTTCTCCGCCGGCGGCCCGATCACGAGCCCCGCGGTGGAGGCGCTGCTGGTGACGCCGGCGGCACCGCACTCGGCCTACAGCCGGGGCGTGGTGCTCTCGGTGCACGACGAGGTGACGCTGGACATCCTGCCGACCAGCGGACGGCTGGCGGTGGAGGTCGACGGCCAGGTCGCGGGGTACGTTTCCCCGGGCGACCGCCTGGACCTGCGCGCCCGCCCGAGCGCGGCGCGGGTGGTCCGGCTCGGGATGACGACGTTCTACCAGCGGGCCCGGCGCAAGCTCCGGCTCACCGACTCGGCCGAGATCCCGCAGGACGGCGACCACTGACGGGCGTGGGCTGCGTCACAGTGCGGGCGTGTCCGCGATGGTCACGGAAAGGTCACGGGTAGCGTCCGCGGCTCCGCCTGAACCAGCCGAGCCGTCCCGGAGTGTTTCACCGCATGCTGTGTCCCGCACCCGTCCACCCGTCACTCCGAGCGCGGCTGCTGGTGCCGGGCGCGCTGGCCGCCTTCGCCGGCGCCGTCGTCCTGCTGGCCGTGCTGCACCTCGACCGGCGGCTCGCGCCGCTCGATCCGGTCAGCACGATGCTCAGCGACTACGCGCTGAGCCCGGGCCGGTGGATGTGGGACGGCGCGCTGATCCTCACCAGCACCGGCTCGGCCCTGCTGCTGGTCGCGCTCTACCGCCGCGGCCTGCTGGCGAACCCGGCGCTGGTGGCGGCGAAGGCGTTGTGGTGCGTGAGCCTGGTGGCGGTCGCGATCTTCGCCAAGGACCCGCAGGGCGGCGCGATCACCGCGACCGGCAAGATCCACCTCTACGCCTCGGCGGTGACGTGCCTGAGCCTGCCGATCGTCGGCTGGGCGCTCGGCAGGCGGCACCGCGACGACCCGCGCTGGCGGCGCTTCGCGGCCTGGTCCCGGCGCCTCGCACTCGCCGCGATCCCGTTCTACCTGCCGTTCATCGTCCCGTTCGCCGTCAACGTCGTGCTCGGCGGCCACCTCCCGACGGTCGCGACCGGCCTGGTGGAGCGCCTGATGATGGTCCTCGAAATCGCGCTGCTGGCCGTGCTCGGGCACTGGGCCCACCGCGCGATGCGCGCCGGCGTCCGGCGCCCGGCCTAGCCGGCCAGGGCCGCGATGCGCTCGACGTCCGGGGCGGGTGCGGGCATGCGGAGCACGCCGGTGCCGATCCCCTGCCGCCGCAGCGCTTCCTTGATCCCCTGCACGGTTCCGCCCAGCGCCGCCGAGACCTCGTCGGCCCGGGCCTGGGCGTCGCGCTCGGCTTGGTCGTCCCCGGCCGCGACGGCCGCGGCCAGGTCCGTGAAGGGTTCCGGGACCGCCGAGGACAAGCCGGACACCACGCCCGCCCCGCCGGCGCGGGCCACCGCCGCGAGGTCCGTGTCGGCCCCCGACCAGAACCGCGCCCCCGGCAGGGCGGCGCGGAAATCGGCGAACCGGCCCGCCGCGGCGCCGGACAGCTTGCCGCCTCGCAGGCCCGTCGCCTCGGCGATCGCCGCGAACTCCTCCGGCGTGAGTGTGACGCCGGTGCGATCCGGGAAGAGGTAGCCGTAGACGTCGGCGTCGCCGGCCGCCTCGGTCACGGCGGCGAAGTGCCGCCGGACCGCTGCGGCGTCGGCGGGCAGGTAGTACGGGGTGACCACGGCCAGGCGCGTCGCCCCCGCCGCGACGGCGTCCGCGGTCACCGCGACGGCTTCGCGCGTGCTCGCGGCGCCCACGTGCACGATGACGCGGGCGGGACCGAACGCCTCCAGCGCGAGTTCGGCGAGCACCCCGCGTTCGGCGCGGTCGAGCGCGGGGAACTCGCCGGTCGTCCCGGCGACGAACACGCCGTCGACGCGGTCGCGCAGCCGGGCCAGCAACGCGGCGTTGGCGGCTTCGTCGAGGCCGCCGTCGTCGCGGAAGAGGGTGGGCGTGGCGGAAATGACCTCGGCACGAGGCATGACGTCTCCCTGGGTCAGGACCGGCCGGACAGGTCGGCGAGCGCGGCGCGCATCCGCTCGCGGGACCCCTCCAGGTGCGTGGACAGCGACGCGGACTTGCGGACCGGGCTGACGATCATCGGCGGCTCCCGGCGGGTTCGGGCACGGACCCAGCCTAGGGGTGCGACGGTTGACCGGAGAAGCTTCATCGCCGCGTTCGGCACGTTCGCCGTGGGGTCCCGCCCGGCCGCTCGGCGGGCTGTTCTTCGGTCGCCGCGGCGACCGGCGCGGCCGCAAGGCGTCTCCACCGTCCTCATCGTCTCGGCGTGGCCGGCGCCGGAGACCTTCCGGCGGGATCTGCACACGACCTCGGCGGCGGAACCCGCTAACCGTCGCCCGGCTGGTCGCGGGTGCGGTGCAGCAGCCAGTCGCGCGCGGTGTGGATCAGCGCGTACCGGACCGCGCCCGCCTGGCCGTGGAGGGTGAACAGGATCCGCTTGGCCGTCCGGTCGTGTTCCTCCCACCAGCCGGTGTCGGCGATCTTCTTGCTCTCGTCCTCGTAGCCGAGGTGGTCCATCGCGTGGTCGGGCACCGCGACCGCGAGCCGGTCGGCGGACGGGGACGGGGGAGGCCGCGGGGCACTGCCCACGAGCGCAGCACGCCGTTCTCCTCCAGGCGGAGGTCGAAGTGGTGCCGCGGGCGCCAGTGCTCGTGCAGCACGAACGCCGGTCGCCGATCGGTCACGGCGTCCACGATGCCAGAAGCCCGGGACCCGGCCGGGTGAAGCGGGGGCCGGCGCCCCGGCTAGGTTGGCCTCCCGGTGGGAAACAGTCAGGGGAGGCCGGAGTGAACCTGGCCGGTGGCGTGCTGCCCGTCGCGGCCGCGGTGGCCCTCGTCGTCTTCGCCGTGCGGCTGGCGCGGGAACCCCGGCGGCTGGGCAACGCCGTCTGGCTCGGCGTCGCACTCCTGCTGACCGCGCTGTGGCTGCTGCGCGAAGCCGTCCACCTGGAGTGGCTGACGCCGGTGCTGCTGGGCCTGTTCGTCGTCGTGGTGGTGCTCGTCGCGCTCGTCCTGCCGGCCGCGCTGCTCGTCAACGGCGTGGGCATGTGGCGGCGGGAAGGGCGCAGCGCCGGGAACCTGCTGTCCCTCGGCCTCGGCGCCGGGCTGATCGTCCTGGAAGCGCTGTTCTTCGCCCCGCTCGGCCGCTGGGGCTCGGCACTGGTCACCGTCGCGGCGGTGCTCGCCTGCTACTTCGGGTTCCTGTTCCTGTCGCTGCTGGTCTACTCCGTGGTGTACAGCCGGATCGGCCGCCGCGGCGGGTTCGACGCGATCATCGTGCTGGGCTGCGGCCTGGCCGGTGACCGGGTGCCGCCGCTGCTCGCCGGGCGGCTCGAGCGCGCCGTCCGGCTCTACACCCGGGAGGCCACGCCCCCGTTGCTGGTGGTCTCCGGCGGGCTGGGTCCGGGCGAGACGGTCACCGAAGCCGAGGCGATGCACGCCTACCTGCGCGAGCGTGGCGTCCCGGCGGACCGGATCCGCCGCGAGGACCGGGCGCGGACGACCGAGGAGAACCTCCGGTTCTCGGCCGCCCTGCTGCCCGGCGACGCCCGGCGGGTGGTCGCGGTGACCAGCAGCTACCACGTGTTCCGGACGGCGGTGGAGTGCCGGCGGCTGAGCCTGCCGTTCGACGCGATCGGCTCGCCGACGGCGCGGTACTTCCTGCCGAGTGCCCTGCTGCGCGAGTTCGCCGCCCTGATCCTGCACTACCGCCGCACGACGATCGCGGCGTGCGTCCTGGTCGTAGCGGTGGTCGTCCTGCTGACGCTCTAGCCGAGGGACCTGAGCACCGCGCACGCCCGCGCCACCCCGTCCTCACGGCGGAGTCTCGCGCCGACGTACTGGGCGCCGCGGCGGAACAGCGGGTTCCCGGTCAGCTCCCGCAGCCGCGCGGTGAGCACGTCGACGTCGAGGTCCTTCAAGGGCACCGGCCGCGGCCCGGCGCTGAGCCGGGACACCCGGTCCCCCCAGTACGGCTGGTCCGAGAACACCGGGCACACCAGCGCCGGGACCCCGGCGCGCAACGCGGCCGCCGTCGTCCCGGCGCCGCCGTGGTGGACCACCGCCGCCGTCCGCGGGAACAGCCGGTCGTGGGGCACGTCGGCTACCGCCAGCAGATCGTCGGCCTCGACGTCGAGGTCGGTGCCGAGCAGGCCCCGCAGCCCGGCGCGGCGCAGCGCCGTGCGGACGACGGCGAACGTCTGCTCCGGCGGCATGCTGCCGAAGCCGACGTGGACCGGGGGCGGTCCCGCCGCGAGGAAGTCGCGCAGCCGCGGGTCCGGGTGCGCGGCACCGGCGTCGAGGAACCAGTACCCGGTGACGTGGACGCGGGCCGGCCAGTCGGGCGGCCGGGGCACCACGGCGTCGGAAAACCCGCACAGCACCGGGGAACGCCGCCGCGGTCCGCGTCTTCCGGCGGCGGGCAGCCCGAGTGCCGAGACGCGCCAGCGGTCGACCTCGGGCCGCAGGAGCTGCCAGGTCAGCGCGTCGACCGCGCCGAAACTCAGCTGACGGCCCCACGGGCCCAGCCGGCCCGCCCACGGCAGCAGCGGGTGCGGGAACGCCCGCGTCGGCACGCCGGGCTGGTAGTGCAGCTCGACGTCCGGGACGCCGAGGTGGGCGCCCAGGTGCGTGCCGAGGAACCCCAGGGACGGCGCGAGCACGAGGTCCGCACCCGCCGTGCCGGTCTCGACGTCGGCCAGGAGACGGTCCAGCACCGGCCGCAGGGCACCCCGGAGGCCGCGCAGGAACGTCACGCCGGACGTCCACTCGCGGCCCCCCGCCGAGCCGAGGACCTCGCCCGGGTCGGCCGAGAGCGGCGCGAACTCCAGCCCGTGCCCGGTCACCAGCGCCCGGAACCGCTCGGCCGCGAGCACGCGGACCCGGTCGCCGTCCGCGAGGAGGCCGCGGCCGAGGGCCACGCACGGCTGGACGTCACCCCGCGAGCCCGGCGCGACGAGCACCACCAGCCGGCTCACCGCTTCGCCGCCGTCAGCCGGTACCGCAGCCGGAACGGCAGGTTCGCCAGGACCGCGGCCAGCCGCGCGTCCGTGCCGACCAGGTACCGCGGCGCGGGACGGCGCGCCGTGAGCGCGCGGACCACGACCTGGGCGGCGCGCCGCGGCGGCACCCCGGTCCGCGCGGAGCGGGCGGCGTCGCGCTCGGCCGCGGCCAGCTGCGCCCCGTACCGCTCGAGCCCCGCCGCGGGCAGGGCGGCGCGGACCTCCTCGGCGGCCGCGCGCGCCCGGGGCCAGATCGCCGTGGCGACCGCGCCCGGCTCGACCAGCACGACGTCGATGCCCTCGGGCGCGAGCTCGGCGCGCAGGCTGTCGGTCAGGCCGACCAGCGCGAACTTCGACGTGTGGTACGGCCCGACCATCGGCCCGGCGATCCGGCCGCCGATCGAGCCGACGGTCACCACCCGCGCGGTTTCGGCGACGCGCAGGGCGGGCAGCATCGCCCGGGTGACGGCGAGCTGCCCGGTGACGTTCACGTCGAGCTGCTCGCGGAAGGCGTCGAGGGGCACGTATTCGAGCGGGCCGGGGCGGGCGAGCCCGGCGTTGTTGACCAGGCCCCGCACCGGCCCGGCGGCCGCGACCCGCGCCCCGCACGCCTCGATCGACTCCGTGTCCCGCAGATCCATCCGCAGCACGGTGACCGCGTCGCCGTAAGCCCGTTCGAGCTCCTTCTCGTCCCCGTCGGTGCGCACGCTCGCCCAGACGTGCGCACCGCGCCGGACCAGCTCCGCCACGCAGGCGCGGCCGATCCCGCTCGACGCGCCGGTGACGACGTAGGACGGCCTCACGACGCGGCCGCCCCGAGCACCTGGAGCATCCGGGGCCACGTCTTGTGCAGCTGCTCCTGCCAGTACGCCCACTGGTGGGTGCCCGGCCCGTAGAGGTCCACGGTGGCCGGGACGCCGAGGGCGCGCAGCCGCCCGGCCAGCGCGCTCGTCTGGCCGCCGCAGAGGAATTCGAGCAGCATCGCGCCGGGCAGGACGTCGATCGGGAGCTTGGCGTCGAGCGGCCCCGGCAGGCCGTTGCCCGCCGAGAGGTACAGCTCGGTGCCGCGCAGGCGGGCGGCGTTCACCACCGGGTCGTGCGCCTCCCAGCGCGCGGCTTCGCGCCGCCGATCGCCCCACAGCGCCTCGGGATCGAGGCGGGCGGAGCCGACGATGGCGTCGGTCAGCAGTTCACCGCTGGGCCCGGCCGGGTTGACGTTCCCGCTGTAGGAGGCGGCGTAGCGGAAGACACCGGGCCGGCGGGCGGCGAGCTCGATCGCGCCGTACCCGCCGAGGGACAGCCCGGCGGCCGCGCGCCGCCCGCCGCCGCGGTAGCCCCGGTCGATCAGCTGCGGCAGCTCGACGGCGGTGAAGGTCTCCCACTGGTTCAGCGCGATGTCCTTGCCGTAGTTCCACCAGTCGCTGAAGAAGCCCGCCGGGCCGGAGCCGGGCATGACGACGAGGACGCCGGCGTCGTCGGCGAGCCGCCGGACGTCGGTGTTGGCGCTCCAGCCGCGGTAGTCCTGCAGCCGGGTCTCCCCGGCCAGCAGGTAGACCGCCGGCCACGTCCGGTCCGGCGCGGCGGCCCAGCCGCGCGGCACGATCAGCCGGACCATCGCGTAGGCCCCGACGCCGGTCGAGCGCACGGTCAGGTCGAGGACCCGGGCGTCACCGTCCACAGTGGTCTGAGCGACGACGTGCGACCCGTCGTCGGCGCGGGCGTCCGGCACGCCGGCGGCGGCGAGGCCGGGTACGCCGGGCAGCGCGCACGCCACGGCGGCCAGCACGGCGAGCCCCATCGGAAACAGGCGCATGCGCATTCCTTTCAAGCCGAACCGGAAAAGGATTTCGGATGTGCGCCAAGCTAGAGGAACACCGGCACGGCCCGCAATTGTCTCGTCCGCCACACAACGGGACAATGTGAATACCAAGCAAACAAACTCCCCCGCGCGGGTGAGCCGTCGACCACCCTCGGTGACCAAAGTCGGACGGCCGTGCCACACATCCGCAGGTGACCCGTCAGTGATAGGCGATTCTGCAGCTCACACCGTGTACACGGCGGACGTTTACGGGATCTTGAGAGGGTTCCGGTAACCGATTTCTTCCCCTAGCCTCCTCCGTGTCGCCGGGTTCGGCCGCTCCCCGGCGCGGCCCCCGGCCCGAGTCCCAGCGCCGGGGCCGCTCACTCCCGAGAATGCTCCCGGAAGGGTTTTCCATGCCTGCCCGAATTCGTTTTCCCCCGGTTCGCCTCGCCGCCATCGTCGTCGTCGCGGCCGCGGTGACCACCATTTCCGGGTCCGGCGGACCGGCCGGAGGGACGCCCGTCCCCCCGCCGCCCGCCATGCCCCCGGACGTGCTGCTCCCCGCCGGCGCCGTCCCCGCGCCGCCGGCCACGCGCGACGTCTTCGACGTCGCCACCGACGTGTCCACTTCGGACCGGCGGGACGACGGGTCCGGGTGCGCCGACGTCGTCCACGGCCGGCTGCTCGGACCGGAACCCGTGACGGGACAGGGCTTCCAGACCGCCGTGCCCGGCGGGCAGCTGTCCGAGCTCGTCGCGCGCACCCCGCGCCCGCCCGGCCTCGCCGCCTGGGCCGCCGCGGCCCGCCGCTGCGCCCGCGTCACCGTCGACGACCAGGACCTCCCCACGGTGTCCACCCTGACCTTCGGGACCGCGCCCGCCGTTCCCGGCGCGGAAACCCTGTCCTACCGGCAACTCCTGACCGTGCCCGGGCAACCGTCCGGGCTGCCGGGGCTGCGCCTGCGCACCGTCGCCATCGCCGCCGACGGCGTGCTGGTCGTGCTCCGCGACGCGGGAACGACCGATCTCGACCTCGACACCCTGGCCGTCGCCGCGTGGCAGCACGCGGACGCGCGGCTGGGCCGCTGAACCCCAAGGAGAAGACCATGTCCCAGGAGCACCCCGGCGGCGCGACCCTGACCGCCCGCCTGCGCCACTGGGCGGCGGCGAAGCCCGACGAGCCGGCCCTGACCTTCGCCGACTTCGGCACGGACCGCGACGGACGGCGGCGCACCCTCACCTGGCGGCAGCTGGCCGAGCGCGTCGACGCCGCCGCGGGCGCGCTCGGCGTGCGCCCCGGCGACCGGGTCGCCGTGCTCTGCCCGCAGGGCACGGACTACGTCGTCGGCTTCCTCGCCGCGATCGCCGCGGGCGCGATCGCGGTACCGCTGTTCGACCCGGGGCTGCCGGGCCACGCGGGACGGCTGACCGCGGTGCTCGCCGACTGCGCCCCCACCGCCGTCGTCACCACCTCGCCCGTCCGGGCCGCGGTCGAGGAGTTCCTCGGCGGCGCCGTCCCGGTCGTCGCGGTGGACCTCCCGGGTCCGGTGCGGTCGTGGCCCGCCCCCGCGGCGAGCCCGGACGACGTCGCCTACCTGCAGTACACGTCGGGGTCGACCCGCAGCCCGGCCGGGGTGGTGCTGACCCACGCGAACGTGCTCGCCAACGTCGGCCAGGCCGTGCGCGGCCTCGGGATCGACCCGGAAGCCGCGACCATGGTCTCGTGGCTGCCGTTGTTCCACGACATGGGACTGGTCCTCGGCCTCGTCACGCCGCTGGCGCTGGGGCTGCGGTCCGTGCTGATGGACCCCCTCGCCTTCGTCGAACGGCCCGTCCGCTGGCTGGAACTGCTCGGGGACCACGCCGCTGCCTGGAGCGCCGCGCCGAACTTCGCCTTCCACTACTGCGCGAGCCGGGTGCGCGAGCCCGACCGCGCTCGGCTGCGGCTCGGCCGCGTCGCCGGGATCGTCAACGGCGCCGAACCGATCAACCCGGACGTCCTCGACCGCTTCCACGCCGCGTTCGCCGGCGCCGGCTACCGGCCGGAGATGACGCGGCCCGCCTACGGCCTGGCCGAGGCGACCGTCTTCGTCACCACCGGCCCCGCCGCCGCGCCGCGCGTCACGACGTTCGACCGCGACGCCCTCGGCGCGGGCACCGGCCGACCCGCCGCGGACGGCGTCCGGCTGGTCGCCTGCGGGGTGCCCGCCGGTCAGTCCGTCGCCCTGGTCGACCCGGAAACGGCCGTCGCGCTCCCCGACGGCGAAGTCGGCGAAATCTGGGTGCACGGACCGAACGTCGGCGAAGGGTATTGGCAGAAACCCCTGGAGAGCACCGAAACCTTCGGCGCCCGGCTGGCCGGCGGCCATGACGGCCTGCCGGAAGGACCGTGGCTGCGCACCGGCGACCTCGGCGTCCGGCACGGCGGCGAGCTCCACATCGCCGGCCGGATCAAGGACCTGATCATCGTCGACGGCCGCAACCACTACCCCCAGGACGTCGAAGCGACCGCCGCCGCGGCCGATCCCGCGATCCGTCCCGGCAGCGTCGCCGCCTTCGCGGTCGAGGGCGCCGAGACCGAATCGGTTGTCGTGGTCGCCGAGCACCGGACCTGCGACGACCTCACCGGGCAGGCGGGACGCGACTTGGCCACGACGATCCGGCGCCTGGTCTCCGACGCGCACGGGCTGGCCCTGCGCGACGTCCTGCTCGTCCCCGCCGGCCGGGTGCCGCGCACCTCCAGCGGCAAGATCGCGCGCGGCGCCTGCCGCGACCGCTACCTCGCCGGCGACTACCGGAAGGCACTGGCGCGATGAGAAACCCGACGCCCGGCACCCTGCGCCGCTGGCTCCTCGACACCGTCGCCGAGCACACCGGCGTCGCCGCCGAACCCGACCGCCCGCTCGCCGACTACGGCCTGTCCTCCCGCCAGGCCGTCGGCATCGCCGCGGACCTCGAAGACCTCCTCGGCACCCGGCTGCCCTCGACGCTGCTGTGGGAAAGCCCCACCATCGACCACCTCGTCCGCGGCCTCACCGGCGGCGACGAGCCCGGACCCGGCGCCGCGCCGGGCACCGACCGCCGCCGGACCGACCCGGTCGCCGTCGTCGGCCTCGGCTGCCGCTTCCCCGGCGCGGACGGGCTCGACGAGTTCTGGGACCTGCTGCGGACCGGGCGGGACGCCGTCCGGACCGCACCGCCCGGCCGCTGGAGCGCCGACGCCGCGCCCGTCGCCGGCGGCTTCCTCGACGACGTCGCCGGGTTCGACGCCGAGCACTTCGGCATCACGCCGCGCGAAGCGGCGACGATGGACCCCCAGCAGCGCATGCTCCTGGAGGTGAGCTGGGCGGCGCTCGAACACGCCGGCATCGCCCCGGCGTCGCTGCGCGGCAGCCGCACCGGCGTGTTCACCGGGATCGCCACGCACGACTACGGCCACCTCACCATGGCCGGCGGCGAGCCGGACCTGTGGACGGCCACCGGTGCGGCGGGCAGCATCGCGGCCAACCGGCTGTCCTACGTCTACGACCTGCGCGGGCCGAGCCTGGCGGTGGACACCGCCTGCTCGTCGTCGCTGGTCGCGGTGCACCACGCGGTGCGCGCGCTGCGCGACGGCGACGCCGACCTGGCCCTCGCCGCCGGGGTGAACCTCATGCTGCTGCCCGCGCCGACCGCCGCGTTCGCCGCCGCCGGGCTGCTCGCCCTCGACGGGCGCTGCAAGACCTTCTCGGCCGGCGCCGACGGCATCGCCCGCGCCGAGGGCTGCGGGGTTGTCGTGCTCAAGCGGCTGGCCGACGCCGAGGTCGACGGCGACCGCGTGCTCGCCGTGATCCGGTCCTCGGCCGTCAACTCCGACGGCCGGTCGAACGGCATGGCCGCCCCCAACCCCGTCGCGCAGCAGGCGATGCTGCGCGACGCCTACCGCGCCGCCGGGCTCGCTCCGTCCACTGTGGACTACGTCGAGGCGCACGGCACCGGCACGCTGCTCGGCGACCCGATCGAGGCCCGCTCGCTGGGCGCCGTCCTGGGCGCGGGCCGCGACCCCGGCGCGCCGCTGCTGATCGGCTCGGTGAAGACGAACATCGCGCACGCGGAGGCCGCCGCCGGAATCGCCGGGTTGATCAAGGTCGTGCTCGCCATGACCCACCGCGAACTGCCGCCGCAGCTGCACTTCACCTCGCCGAACCCGCACATCCCGTTCGACGAGCTGCGGCTGCGGGTGGTCACCGCGCCGACGCCGTGGCCGCGGCACGCCGGGCGCGCCACCGCCGGGGTGTCCGCCTTCGGCTTCGGCGGGACCAACGCGCACGTCGTCCTCGAAGAGGCCGCGTGCCCCGGCCCGGCGCCGGACCGCACCGGCGTCCGGATCGGGCTGCTGTCGGCCCGCACCCGCGACCGGCTCGCCGAGCGGGCCACGCAGCTGGCGGCGTGGCTGGACTCCCCCGCCGGACGGCGGAGTTCCCTCGCCGACGTCACGCACACGCTGTTCCGGCGCGACAACGGCGCCGCGCACCGGGCCGCCCTCGTCGCCGCGGACCGCACCGAACTGGCCGCCCTGCTGCGTGCCGTCGGCGACGGCGCCGATCCCCTGCCCGCGGGCGCGGTGACCGGCACGGCGAGCGCCGGCGAAGGCCCGGTGTTCGTGTTCTCCGGGCACGGCTCCCAGTGGCCCGGGATGGGCCGCGGCCTCCTGGCCGCCGAACCGGCGTTCGCCGACCGGGTCGACAAGCTCGGCGACCCGTTCGCCGAGCGCACCGGGCGATCGCTGCGCGCGCTGCTCACGACCGGTGGCCGCTGGTCACTGGCCGAGACGCAGCTGGCGATCTTCGGGACGCAGGTCGCGCTGGCCGCCCGGTGGGAGGCCCTCGGCGTCCGGCCCGCGGCCGTGCTCGGGCATTCGCTCGGCTCGGCGGCCGCCGCCGTGGTGAGCGGGGTGCTGAGCGACGACGAGGCCGTCCACCTCGTGGCCACCCGCGCCCGGCTGCTCGGCACGATCGAGGCGGGCGGCGCGATGGCGGCGGTCGAGCTGGCCCCGGACGAGCTCGCCGCGTACCCGGGCGTCGAGCTCGCCGTCGAGTCCGCGCCGGGGCAGGTGACCGTGGCCGGGGACGGCCCGGTGCTCGACCGGCTCGTCGCGGAGCTGACGGCCGCCGGCCGGACGGCGCGGCGGCTGCCGGTCGGCGTCGCCGGCCACTCGGCCCGGGTCGAGCCCGTCCTCGGTCCGCTGCGGGCGGCCTTGGCGGAGCTGGGCGGGCGGCGGCCGCTGGTGCCGTGGTACGACACGGTGCTGACCGACCCGCGCGAGCTGCCGGACTTCGACGCCGGGTACTGGGCCGCGCACCTGCGCCGCCCGGTGCGGTTCCGCGACGCCGTGGCCGCGGCCGCCGCGGACGGGCACCGGGTGTTCGCCGAAGTGTCGCCGCACCCGATCCTGCGGGGCTCGGTGGCCCGGACGCTCGAAGCCGGCGGGATCACCGGCGCCGTCGTCACCGGCACCCTGCGCCGCGGCCAGGACGAGGTCCGGGCCTTCGGGGCGGCCGCGGGCGCGCTCTACTGCGCGGGCACCCGGATCACCCTCGCCGGCCCGGGCGACGGCGCGCGGCTCGCCGACGTCCCGCCGATGCCATGGCGCCACGAGCGGCACTGGTACACCGCGGACCCGGCCACGCCGGAACCCGCCGCCCGGCCCGAGCCGGCGCCGTCGCCGGTCCCCGCGGCCGGGGGCGACCGGCTCACCGGGATCGTCGCCGCGATCATGGGCCTGGCCCCGGACCGCCTCGACGCCGACGTCCCGCTCGTCGAACTCGGCCTGGACTCGCTGATGGCGAACCGGATCCGCGAAGCCGCCCGGCGGGAACTGGGCATCGAGCCCGACGCGGCCGCGGTGCTGCGCGGCGCGACCCTCGCCGACCTCAACCGCGACCTCGCGCCCCGCGAGGACGAACCACCGCGGCCGGCCCGCGGGCGGGCCTGGGACGCGGCCGACCGCCTGGTGCTGCGGCTGTGGCGGGAACACACCGGCGCCGACGCGGGGGGCACGCACGTCTCGCTGACCGGCACCGCCCGGCCGGAGCGGCTGGCCCGGCTGCTCGCCGACGGGCTCACCGCGGAGCTCGACACCCCGGTCGACCCGGCCGAACTCCTGCGCCACGACTCCCTCGCGGCCATCGCCGACGTCGCACGCGCCGTCCTCGACACCCGCGATGCCCAGGGCCCGGTGCACCTGCTCAAGCCGGGCGACGCCGGGACCGCGCCCCTGCTGCTGTTCCACCCCGGCGGCAGCACGTGCACCGTCTACCGGCCCCTGCTGGACCGGCTGCCCGCCGGAGTGCCCTGCGTCGGCTTCGAACGCGTGCCCGGCACGAGCATCGAAGACCGCGTCGAACGGCTGCTGCCGCTGGTGCGGGCGCGGCAGCCGCACGGGCCCTACCGGCTGGCCGGCTGGTCGTTCGGCGGCGCGCTGGCCTACGGCGTCGCCACCCGGCTCGCGGACGAGGGCGAACGGGCCGACCTCGTGGCGCTCATCGACACCATGCTGCCGCTGCCGGAACCGGACCTCGACGCGCGCGCGTCATCCGCCCGCCGGTTCCTGCGGTTCACCGGCTACGTCGAGGGCACGTACGGCCGGGCGGTCCGGCTCGGCCACGACGAACTCGCGGCGCTGCCCGAAGAAGAGCAGATCGAGCTCACCATGCGCCGGGTCGCCGAGGCCGGCTTGCTCGGCCCCGGCGTGCTCCGGCACCAGCGGCAGTCCTTTTTGGACACCCTCGCGGCGGAACGCGGGACGCCGCGGCCCTACGACGGCCGCGTCGTGCTGTACCGGGCGACCGAGCCGTACGCCGCCGGGCTGGCGATGGAACCGCGGTACTCCCGCACCGACCGCGCGGCGGGGTGGGCGGACCTCTGCCCGCGGCTGGAGGTCGTGCCGGTCGCCGCGCACCACCTCTCGGTGGTCGACCCGCCGCACGTCGACGTCGTCGCGCGGCACCTGGCGGCCCTGCTGTGGCCGTGACGCGGGCGGTACCGGCGGTCCGGACGTGGCCGCTGCTGGCCGTGCTGGGCGCCGGGCTGTTCCTCGTCGCGGTGGACGCGACCGTGCTGCACGTCGCGCTGCCCGACGTCGTCCGGCAGCTGCGCCCGGGCGCCGCCGCCCAGGTGTGGATCGTGGCGGTCTACCCGCTCACCGCGGCGCCGCTGCTGCTGCCGTTCGGCACGCTCGGCGACCGCTTCGGCCGGCGGCGGGTGCTCGTGACGGGGTACGCGGTGTTCGGGCTGGCCTCCCTCGGCTGCGCGTTCGCCCCCGGCGTCCCGGCGCTGCTCGCGGCGCGGGCGGTGCTCGGCTGCGGCGGCGCGATGATCATGCCGGTGACGATGTCGCTGCTGCGGGAGGTGTTCCCGCAGCAGCGGCGGCGGCGGACGGCGATCGCGGTGTGCGGCGGCATCGCCGGCACCGGCTCGGTGTTCGGGCCGGTGCTCGGCGGGGTGCTCGTCGAGGCGGGGGGCTGGCGGGCGACGTTCCTGGTCAACCCACCGGTGATCCTGGCCGCGGTGATCGCGGCGCTGCGGTGGCTGCCGCGGACCGCGCCCGGGCGGGGCCGGTGGGACGCGCCGAGCGCGGGGCTCGCGGCCGGCGGGGTGCTCGGGATCGCGTTCGCCGTCGGGCCGTCGGGGGGCGGCTTCGCGGCGGCGGCCACCGGGTGCGTCCTCCTCGGCCTGTTCGTCCGCCGCCAGCGCCGGGCGGCGGCGCCGCTGCTGGACCTGACCCTGTTCCGGCGCCCGGGCGTGCCGGACGCGGCCGGCGGCGTGCTGCTGGTGATGAGCACGCTGGTCGGGTTCGGGCTGCTGCTGGCCCAGTACCTCCAGCTGGTGCTGGGACTCTCCCCCACGGCCGCGGCGGCGCGGCTGCTGCTGGTGCTCGGGGCGTCGGCGGCCGGCAGCGTCGTGGCACCGGCCCTGCTGGGGCGGTGGGGCAACGCCCGGGTCCGCACGGCGGGGTTCGCCCTGGCGGCGGTGGCCTTGGCGGTCCCGGCGGCGGGCGGGCTGACGTCGTGGTGGCTGGGCGGCGCGCTGGTGGGGTCCGGCTTCGGCATGGCGCTCGCGCTGACGTCGAGCACCGACACGCTGCTGTCGGCCGCCCCGGCCGACCGGGCGGGCGGCGCGGCCGCGGTCGAGAAGACCGGCTACGAGCTGGGAGCGGGCCTGGGCACGACGCTGTTCGGCTCCCTGGCGGCCGCGGTGTACGCGGCGCACCTCGTCGTGCCGCCCGGGGTGCCCGAAGCCGCCGCCCGGCTGGCTTCCGCCGGACCGGCGCAGGCGGAAGCGGCGTCGCACGGCCTCGCGGTGGCCGACGAACTCCTGGCGGCGGCCCGGGCGGCGTGCACCGCCGGGGTGCGGGTGTCCGCGGGAGTCGCTTGTGGACTGTTCCTCGTCGCGGCTTCGGCGTCCGTGCTCGGCCGGTGGGCGCGTTCGCGGAGCGTCGAACGACCGGACGTATAGGTCGTTATACGCGAGGGGGGCGCGTCAGTGCGCCGAGTCCTTGCCGTCGTAGGAGGTCCAGCCGCCCTGGCCTTCCGCCGCCGCGACATCGGCGTCGGCGGCCGCCGCGTGGGTCATCGCCGCGACCGTGCGCTCGAGGCCCTGCTGGACCTCGTCCCCGCCGGCTTCCCGGACGCTGTGCAGCGTCACGGTGATCTCCGAAGACGCCGGGCCGTCGTCGCGGATGCGCAGCTCGCCGTGGTAGTCGTCGGGGCCTTCGGCGCCCCAGGTCAGCGACCGGTTCGCCGGGTCGGTGTGCAGCCACGCCTCGCTCGCGACGCGCTCACCGTGCACCTCGGCCTCGACGTGGACGCTGTTCCCGCCCTTCGGCTCGGCCACCTTCATCTCCGGGAAGTACCGCGGCAGGTTCTCCGGGTGGCTCAGGAACGCGAACAGCTCGTCGGCGGGGATGTCGGCGGTCGCGGTGTGGCGGTACTCGGTCATCGTCAGCTCCTCCTCGGCGGTCCGATCGGGTGCCCGGTTACCCCGTCCGGCCCACCACAACCCGAAACCGGGCCGGTACTTGGCCCGCGCGCGCATAACGGCACCCCCGGCGGGGAATCCGGAAGACATGACGCGCAGCGAATCCGCGGCCCGGGTGCCGAAGCCCGGTCCGGCCCCCGTCCAGGGCATGGGCATGCTCATCGGCCTGGTGTTCCTCGTGCTGGGTGCGTTGGAGCTGATGCCGGGCGTCTCGGTGGGCGACAAGCCGCGGGAGCTGTTCGGCGTCTTCGCCGTCTCGGGGACGTGGACGCTCGTGCACCTGCTCACCGGCGCCGCCGCCGTGTTCTGCACCCGGTCGGCGAAGCTGTCCAGCCGGTTCCTGCTCGTGAGCGGGGGCTGCTACGCGCTGCTCGGGCTCGCCGGCCTGCTCCCGCTGCCCCGCGCGTTCGACGACGTCTTCCCGATGAACACCGCCGGGATCTGCCTCGCCCTGGGGTTCGGCACCGCGATGCTCATCCTCGGAGCGGGCTGGCTGCGGCGCGGGCCGGGACGGCGCCGCTGAGGTTGTCGCGCCGGGGGAAGCGCACCAGGACGGCCGTCACCAGCAGCGCGAGTCCGAAGAGGACATAGCCGTTCCCGGTCAGCTGCCGGCCGAAGCTCCACTCGCGCTCCACCATCCCGCCGCGCGGCCACCACCACTGCGGGCCGGCGACGAACAAGACCGCGCCCACCCCGGCCAGGACGGCGAACCCGCGCTGCCGGGTGCGGCGGGCCGATGCGGCCCAGCCGAGCAGCACCACCACGGCCCAGACCCAGTGGTGCGTCCAGGAGATCGGCGACACCAGCAGCCCGCCGACGGCGGTCAGGCCGAGCGCGATCGTGGTCTCCCCCGCCGCCAGGGCGCGCCGGACGCCCAGCGCGGTCAGCACGAGCACCACCGCCACCAGCGGCAGCCACCACGCGGTCCGCGCGTCCGCCGGCACCCCGGCCCTGGCCAGCAGGCCCAGCAGCGACTGGTTGCCGGCGTAGGTCGGCTCCCCGACGCGGCCGGTGTCCCACAGGGCGCCGGTCCAGTAGCGGACCGAATCCGCGCCGGCGAGCAGGAAGCCCGCTGCCGTGGCAGCCAGGAACGTCACGACGGTGGTCAGCGCCGCCCGGCCGTCCCGGCGGAGCAGGAAGTAGAGCAGGAACACCGCCGGGGTCAGCTTCACCGCGGCGGCGATGCCGATCAGCAGGCCGCGGGGCCACCGCGGGGTGTCGACCAGGACGTCCAGCACGACCAGCGCCAGCAGCAGGTCGATCTGGCCGGCGTACAGCGTGCGCAGCACCGGTTCCAGCACCTCGGCGGCCAGCAGCAGCGCGCCGACCCGGCGCCAGTCGCACCGCGCGCCGAGCGCGCGGAGCACCGTCGTCAGCACCAGGGCCAGCACGCCGAGCGTGAGCAGGGTGAGCACGAGGCAGGCGGCCCAGTACGGCAGCAGCGTCAGCGGCGCGAGCAGGATCGCCGCGAACGGCGGGTAGGTGAACAGCAGGAGCTGGCCGTCGCCGGTGGGCGGCAACGTGCCGTACAGCGCTTCGCCGTGCAGCAGCGCCGCCGAGCCGAGCCGGTAGACGTCCAGGTCGACGCGGTACGCCGGGAACCGCCACCGGCCGTCGTTGTAGGACACGAGCAACGCCGCCAGCACGAGCAGCTGGGCCCCCGGCAGCACGTACTTGTTCCCCAGTCCGGCCCGCACCCCTGATCCCCCTCCGGTCATCTCACGCATTCTGTCGGGTGTCCGCGCGGGCGCCATCCGGATAACCCCCGATCCGCCCCCGGGAAAACCGGTTGCCGGGCGTGCCAGCCTGGGCGGATGGGGACTCCCGGAGGTTTCGCCTTCCACACCGACGAGCACGGCACCGTGACGATCACCCACCACGGCCGTCCCGCCGGGACGCTGCGCGGGACCGCCGCCGCCCGGTTCCTCGCCGCCGCCGGGCGCGGTGACGACCCGCAGCTGCTGATGGCCCGCGCGACCGGCAACTACAAGCACGGCAACGAGCGGCGGGCCCGCGAGCACCCCCGCAACCGCGGGCGCTGACGCGGGGTCCGGCGCCCTGGCATGCTGGCGCCGTGACCTACGACGTGCGGACGATCCGCAAGCACTTCCCCGCCCTGACCGGCGGCGCCGCCCACTTCGACGGCCCCGGCGGCTCGCAGGTTCCCGACGTCGTCGGCGAGGCGGTGGCCGGCACGCTGTGCGCCGCGATCGCGAACCGCGGTGTCGTCACGGCCGCCGAGCGGCGGGCGAGCGCCGTGGTCACCGAGGCGCGCCAGGCCGCCGCCGACCTGCTCGCCGCCGACCCGGCCGGGGTCGTCTTCGGCCGCAGCATGACGCAGCTGACCTACGACTTCTCCCGCACTCTCGCCAAGGGCTGGGGTCCCGGCGACGAAGTCGTCGTCACCCGGCTCGACCACGACGCCAACATCCGGCCGTGGGTGCAGGCCGCCGCGGCCGCCGGTGCCACCGTGCGCTGGGCTTCGTTCGAACCCGCGACCGGTGAGCTCGCCCCGTCCGCTATCGCGGAGCTGCTGTCGGAGCGGACGCGGCTGGTCGCGGTGACGGCGGCGTCGAACCTGCTCGGCACCCGGCCGGACATCCCGGCGATCGCGGCGGCGGTCCACGACGCCGGCGCGCTGCTGTACGTCGACGGCGTCCACCTCACGCCGCACGCGGCGGTCGACGTCACGGCGCTGGGCGCCGACTTCTACGCCTGCTCGCCGTACAAGTTCCTGGGCCCGCACCTCGGGCTGGTCGCCGCGGCCCCGGCGCTGCTGGAGACGCTGCACCCCGACAAGCTGCTGCCCTCGACCGACGCCGTCCCGGAACGCTTCGAGCTCGGCACGCTCCCGTACGAACTGCTGGCGGGAACGACGGCGGCCATCGACTTCCTCGCCGGCCTCGTCCCCGGCACGGGCCCGCGGCGCTCGCGGCTCCTCGCTTCCCTGACGGCGTTGGAGGAGCACGAAAACGCGCTGCTCGCCCGGCTCGACGCGGGCCTGGCCGGGCTCGGCGGGGTCACCCGGTACGGCGCGCCGGAGCGCCGGCGCACCCCGACGGTGCTGTTCTCCGTCGACGGCGTCACGCCGCAGGCGGTGTACGAACACCTCGGGGCGCGCGGGGTGAACGCCCCGGCGGGCAGCTTCTACGCGATCGAGTGCGCCCGGCACCTCGGGCTCGGCGACACGGGCGCCGTGCGGGCGGGTATCGCGCCGTACACGACCGAAGCCGACGTCGACGCCCTGCTCGCCGGGGTGGAGTCCCTCCCCCGCGGCTGAGTCCCCGGCCCGCTCCCCGTGTGGCGTTCGGTGCGTCCAACGCACCGAACGCCACATCCGGGGGGGCTGGGGCCGGGCGGCGCCTACGGCACCGGCGCGAACCCCGCCGGGCGGGCGGTGAACGTGCCGCGGCCCTGCGTCCGGCTCCGCAGCCGGTTCGCGTAGCCGAACAGCTCCGCCACCGGCACCGTCGCCGTCACCACCGCCGTGCCCGCCCGCACCGCCGAACCGGCGACCCGGCCGCGGCGGGCGGCGAGGTCGCCGAGCACGCCGCCGACGGCGTCCGCGGGCACCGTCACCACGACCTCGGCCACCGGTTCGAGCAGCCGCAGCACGCACGCGCGCAGGGCTTCCCGCAGGCCCAGCCGGCCCGCCGTCCGGAACGCCAGGTCCGACGAGTCCTTCGGGTGCGTCGCCCCGTCGGTCAGGGTGACGCGCAGGCCGGTCACCGGGTGCCCGCCCAGCGGCCCCTCGGCCAGGGCGTCCCGGCAGCCGGCCTCGACCGCGCGGACGTACTCGCGCGGCACCCGGCCCCCGACGATCGCCGAGGCGAACGCGAAGCCGTCGTCCGCCGGCTCGACGTCGAGGACGATGTGCGCGAACTGACCCGCGCCGCCGTCCTGCTTGACGTGCCGGTGGACCAGCCCGGACACCCCGCGGACCACGGTCTCGCGGTGGGCGACCTCCGGCCGGCCGGCCGCGACTTCGAGCCCGCGGTCGCGCCGCAGCTTCTCCACCGCCACCTCCAGGTGCAGCTCGCCCAGGCCGGACAGCACGGTCTGCCCGGTCTCCGGGTCGGCCCGCACGACCAGCGACGGGTCCTCCTCCGCCAGCCGCGCCAGTGCCGACGCCAGCCGCTCGCCGTCGCCCGCCCGGCGGGCCTCGACAGCCACCGAGACCACCGGATCCGCCGTCACCGGCGGCTCCAGCAGCACGGGGTCGCCGGGCGCGCACAGCGTCGCGCCGACGCGGGCCGCCTTCGGCCCGGCCACCGCGACGATGTCGCCGGCCACCGCACTGTCCACTTCGGAGTGCCGGTCGGCCTGCACGCGCAGGACCCTGGCGATCCGCTCGGTGCGCCCGGCGCCCGCGTCCCGCACCTGGTCCCCCTTCCGCAGCGTGCCCGAATACACCCGCAGGTACGTCAGCCGTCCCGTGGTCGTCGAGACGACCTTGAACACCAGCGCGGCCAGCGGCGCCGCCGGGTCGGCGGGCCGGTCGTCGCGCACCGGAGGCACCTCCGTCGGCGACGGCAGGTAGGCCACGACAGCGTCCAGCAGCGGCTCGATCCCGCGGTCGCGGTAGGCGGAGCCGCACAGCACCACCAGGCCGTCCCCGCTGCGGGTCAGGTCGCGCAGGATCTTGTCGAAGGTCTCCGCCGAGACCGTCCCGGTGGCGCAGAACTCGTCCAGCGCCAGCGGGTGCAGTTCGGCGACGGACTCTTCGAGCCGCCGCCGGCGTCGCCGCGCCTCGGCCAGCAGGTCGTCCGGCACCGGGCCCTCCTCGCCGCCGGGCCAGACCCGCGCCCGCAGGCGCAGCAGGTCGACGACGCCGGTGAAGCCGTCCTCGCGCCCGATCGGCAGCTGCACAACCAGCGGCGCCGGGTGCAGCCGCGCCCGGATCGACGCGACGGCCGCGTCGAGGTCGGCGCCCGCGCGGTCGAGCTTGTTGACGAAGGCGATCCGCGGGACGCCGTGCCGGTCGGCCTGCCGCCACACGGTTTCGCTCTGCGGTTCGACGCCCGCCACGGCGTCGAACACGGCGACGGCGCCGTCGAGCACCCGCAGCGACCGCTCGACCTCGGCGGTGAAGTCGACGTGGCCGGGCGTGTCGATGAGGGTGAGGCGGTGGCCGTCCCACGTGCAGCTGACGGCCGCGGCGAAGATGGTGATGCCGCGGTCGCGTTCCTGCGGGTCGAAGTCGGTGACGGTGGTGCCGTCGTGGACCTCGCCCTGCTTGTGGGTGGTTCCGGTGCGGTGGAGGATCCGTTCGGTGACGGTGGTCTTGCCCGCGTCGACGTGGGCGAGGATGCCCAGGTTGCGGACGGTGGTCAGGTCTCGGGTGGTGGTGCGCACGGCACGGTCCTTAGTGGAGGATCCGGAGCAGGACGGCGCGATTGCCCGTGACAGCGGGTTTTCAGGAACGCGTCACGGGGTCCGGTGCGAGCCGCGCGGCAGGCACCGAAGACGCGGAGACACCAGGATCACCTCGGACCACGACCGGGGAGCGACAGCGATGCGGTGACGCACGGCCGGCTCCCTTCGTTCGACGCGGTGTTCGGGTTCCGGCGCAGCCTAACGACGCCCCGGGCGGCCGGCCAACCGGTTTTCCCGGACCACCACGCGGGTCCGGAAAGGCATCACGTGTGGCTGAGCGGGTATCACGGGTGATTGGAGGGGCCTCACCCGCGAGGCCCCTCCAGACACGGGTGATGCCCCTCCAATCACGGGTGATGCCCGTTTCCGCACGGGTCAGGAGGCCGGTGGGGCCACCACCCGGAGCTGGAGCATCGCGGCGAACCGGGCTTCCGGGTCGGCCGGGTCGAAGCCGCCGACCTCGGCGAGCCGGCGCAGCCGGTAGCGGAACGTGTTGGGGTGGACGTGGACCGCGGCGGACGCGGCGATGACGTCGCCGAAGGCGTCGAGCCAGGCTCGCAGCGTCTCGACCAGGTGCGCGTGGTGCTGCTCGTCGTAGTCGAGCAGCCGCGCAACCGGCCCGGTCGGGCGGTCGCCCCGGGCGGCGACCAGGTCCTGCAGCTCCAGCAGCAGGGCCTCGACGTGGACGTCGGCCAGCAGCGCGACGCGGCGGCCGGCGCCGCTGCCGGACCGCAGCACCCGCAACGCCCGGTCCGCGCTGTCGCGGGCTTCCGGCAGCTCGGCCGCGCTGCGCGCCACCGGCCCGATCCCGACGACGGCCCGGACCCGGTCGCCCACCCGGTCCAGGAAGTCCTTCGCGATGCGCAGCGCCCGTCGTTCGCCGTCGGCGTCGCGCGTCACCGGCACCAGCCCGTACGCCGTATCGCCGACGAGCGCCGCCGCGCAGCGCGGGTGCACCGCGGTCAGGTGCATCGCCAGGCCGTCGGCCAGGCGCTGCCGTTCGGTGGCGACCTCGGCGTCGGGCGGGCGCGCGTCGGCGCCGTCGAGCACCGCCAGCGCCAGCACGACGACCGGCTGGTCGGCCAGGCCCAGCCGGCTCAGCGCCTCGCGCGCGGCGGCCCCGCCTTCGAGCGCCGTGCTGACCAGGTCGGCGCGCAGCCGGCGTTCGACGTCGGCACCCGCCCGGACGCGCAGGAGGTGCAGCGCCACCAGGCGGGCGGCGTCGCACAACGCCTGCGTCCGGTCCGGGGTGAGCGGTTCGCGCACCGCGGCCCAGATGGACCCGAGCACCTCGTCGCCGGCCCGGACCGCGACGGCGACGCGGGGGATCATGAACCCGTCGGGGCTTTCCGGCGGCCGGTCGACGTACACCGGCCGGTCGGTGCGGTAGAGCTCGCGGAACACCCCGCGGTCGGCCAGCATCCGGGAGAAGCGCTCGGGCACCTGCCGCCCGAGGATCGTCTCGACACGCGACGGGTCGGCTTCGTCCTGCCGTCCCGAAAACGCCAGGACGCGCGAGCGGCGGTCCTCGATGGTGACCGGCGCGTCGATCAGCGCCCCGATCGCGTTGGCCACCGCGAACAGGTCACCCGAAGGCAGCCCGGCGAGGGTCTCGGGTTCGGCGTCGCCGACGTCGCCCTCGGCCAGCAGCGACCGCAGCATCGCGGCGAGCTGGGCCCAGGACGCGCCGCGAGCCAGGCCCAGCAGGGCGACGCCGGTCTCCTCGACGGCGGCGGTGATCGCCGCCGTCACCGTGACCGGCGCGCGCAGCACGAGCCCGGCCGCGTCGTGGCGGGCCAGCGTCCGCAGCTGCCGCACGACCTCCGCCGGCTCGGCGAGGCCGACGCCGAGCATCAGGGCGTGCTGGGGCAGCGCGGGTTCGTCCAGGGGGTCGTGGATGGCGACGCCGCCGATGCCGCCCGGGCGGTCGCCGTCCCCGAGCACCAGGTCCAGGAGGGTGCCGCCCAGGTCGTCGAGGACACGGCCGAGGCTGGCGTGCGGGCGCAGGTTCACCGAAACGAGCACCTCCCGAAGCTAGGCGGGCAGACCCCAGCCTAGTTCGTCGAGAGGGACGAATTCAGCCCCCGAGTTCGTCGGCGACGACTACCTCGCCGTCTCCCGCCGCCGCGCCGGGTCGCCGGCCGCCGCGGCCGCGTACAGCCAGGCGAACACCGCCCACATCCCGGCGAAGATCGCCCCGACCACCACGTAGGCCACCGTCCACAGCACCAGCGGGGTGTCGGTCTTGCGTTCCCGCTGCAGGAACGAGATCTCCGAGACGAAGTCGCGGCGCCCGGACTCCGCCGCGATGACCTGCGCGTTCGCCGCCGGGTCGGCGGGGGCGTAGATCGGGGCGAGGGCCATCATGCGGTTCGCGACGTGCAGCCGGATCCCGGTCTTCCACTGCCCGAACACCGGCAGCGGTTCGGCCGTGCGGTAGGCGCCCGGGCCGATCTTCTCCAGCGGCGCGGAGTAGAAGTCCCCGCCCTGCCAGGAGAAGCCGGTCAGCCAGACGGCGTCGTCGGCGAGGTCGGGCCGGGTGATCGTCACGGTCGCGTCCACCCAGCGGGGCGTGCCGCCGCCGTGCGGGTTGGAGATCTCCTGGCCCGCTGCGGCCTCGGTCAGCCGGACGTCGGCGGCGAGGCCGGGCGGCGGGGCGAGCGGGACGGCGACCGCGGCCATCAGCGCGACGACGCCGAGCGCCCCGGCGAGCCCGGCGGCGTGCCGGGCCCCGAAGGCCTGCCGCGGCCGCGTGCCCGCGGCGACGTCCTCGATCCGCCGGTACTGCCACGCGCCGATCAGCGCGCCCCCGACGCTCGCGGCCGCGCCGAAGCCGAGGAACAGGCCAAGGTCGGCGGCCGGCCACGGGTCGGGCATCAGCCACTGGGAGAACGCCCACTCGCCGAGCAGGCCGAGGGTGCCGCTCGCGAGCCCCGCCACGACCGGGAACAGCGGCCCGCGCACCGCCAGGGCGGCGAACTCGATCACGACCGCCTCGGCGACGTACGGGAGCAGCGACGCGACGTGCAGGTCGGCCACCAGCGGGATCACCGAGAAGACGGCCCGGGTGACCAGCAGCACGGCGACGACGATCAGCGCGCCGCCCGGTCCCCACGACAGGCGCCCGCAAACGAGCGTCCAGCTGCCGATGAGGCCGACGAGCACCACTTGGGCGAGCATCGGGAACTGCGGCACACCCAGGTCGAACTCCATGAGGAACGCCGACGCGCCCATCATCCACGCGCCGGCGAGCACCGGGCCGAGCAGCCGCACGACCGGGCCGGTCGCGCCGGCCTGGCGGGCCTCGGCGAGCAGGAGCTGCAGGCCGATCACCACGCCGACGCCGCCGCCGATCATGAGCACGTGGGTGGGTCCCCACTCGGTCACGTCCTGGCCGAAGAGGCGGTGCCAGACGTCGTCGAGCGGGAAGCCGCCGATGCCGACGAGCCCGGTCAGCATCATCTGGACGCTGCCCATCGGCACCCGCCAGTGCGGGCCGAGCTTGAACGTGCGCTTCGGCAGCTTGCCCTTGGCCAGCGCGGCGCTGAGCACGCCGCTGGCGAAGATGCCCATCAGCCCGAAGTAGATCGGGTAGTGCGACGGGTTGGCCAGCGGCCCTTCGTCGCGGCCGAGCTCCATGTGGATCGGGACGTCCCAGTAGACGCCGATCAGCGCGGCCATGCCGGAGAGGAAGGCGACGAACATCGGCAGGGCGGCCCAGCGCGGCAGGCCGGACAGCTCGCCCGACCAGTCGGCGAGGCGGCCGACGAGCGTGCGTTTGCCGGCGCGGGCGCGCAGGACGAAGATCGCGAGCGGGAAGAACACCAGGAGGAACATCAGCCCGGCGACGACGATCTGGCCGAACTGGGCACCTCCGGCCGGTGGGCTGGGCTCCTGCGCCAGGACCATCTCGCGTGCCTTCCTGATTCCGTGAACAGAAGTAACTGTTACTGTTCGTCACACGATAAGCCGGGCGAACCGCCCGGGCAACCCCGGGGTGCCGCGGACCGGACACCCCGCGTGTGACGAGAGGACGACGGCGCGATGGCGCGGATCCTGGTGCTCTTGCTGGCGCTGCTGCTGAGCGGCTGCGGGTCCCCGGGCCCTGCGGCACCCGCGGGCGAGCAGGTCGAGCGGTTCACCGTGCAGGGCGGCCAGCGGGTCGCCGGGCCGGACCGGGTCGAGGTCGCCACCGGCCGCGCGGTCCGGCTCGAGGTCACGTCGGACACCGCCGACGAACTGCACGTCCACGGCTACGACCGGGAAGCCCGGCTGACACCGGGGCAGGCCGGGTCGGTGTCCTTCACCGCCGACGTGCCGGGCCTGTTCGAGGTCGAGCTGCACCACAGCGGGACGAAGCTGACCCAGCTGCGGGTCGGCACGTGACGATCGTCCTGGCCCACGGGCTCGGCGGGCGCTCCGACCTGCCGGTCCCGCTCTGGCTCGCCCTCTACGCCGGCGCGGCCGCGGTCCTCGCGTCGTTCGCCGCCGTGACGGCGTTGTGGACGAGCCCGCGGCTGCGGGGCGACCGGGCGGGACGGCCGCTGCCCTTCGCCCGCGCGATCGACTCGCGGGCGGCGTGGATCGTCCTCAAAGGACTCGGCCTGGTGTGCCTCACCGGGTTCCTCGCAACGGCGTGGTCCGGTCCGGACACGTCGTCGGCCAACCCGGCGCCCGCGTGGTTCTACGTGTGGTTCTGGGTCGGCCTGGTGCCGCTGTCGCTGGTGTTCGGCCCGGTCTGGCGGCGGGTGAACCCGTTGCGCACCTTGGCTTCGCTGTTCGGCCGCGGACGCCGTCCCCTGCCGCAGCGCCTCGGCTACCTGCCTGCGGCGCTCGGCCTGCTCGCGTTCCTCTGGCTGGAGCTGGCGTCCGGCCGTTCGGACTCGCCGCGGCTGATCGCCGGGTTCGTCACGCTGTACGCCGTGGTCCACGTGGTCTGCGGCGCGGTGTTCGGGCCGGAGTGGTTCGACCGCGGCGACGGGTTCGAGGTCTACGCCGTGCTCATCGCGGGGCTGTCGCCGTTCGGACGGCGGGCCGACGGGCGGCTGGTCGTGCGCTCACCCCTCGACGGGCTGCTCACCCTGAGCCGCTCCCCCGGCCTGACCCCGCTGATCCTGGTCGTCCTGGGATCGACGGCGTTCGACGGCCTGACCCGGCTCCCGTTCTGGAGCGACCTGACGCCCTCGGTCCTGCTGTCCACGGCTGGCCTCGCGGCGGCGATCGCCCTCACGGCGGCGGCGTACGCCGGCGGCATCCGCCTGACCCGGCCGTTCCTGCGCCGCGGCACCGAGCCGTACCCCGGGTTCGCGCACACGCTGGTGCCGATCATGGTCGGGTACACGGTGGCGCACTACTTTTCGTTCGCCGTCTTCGACGGGCAGCGGGGGTTCACGCCCGCGGTCGTCGACTACACGGTGGTCTCGACGACGGTCATCGCGTGGGTCCAGGTGGGCGCGATCGTCCTCGGGCACATCCTGGCGGTCGGCTCGGCGCACGACCGCGCGCTGGGGCTGCTGCGCAGCGGGTACCGCACGGTGGGCCAGTACCCGCTGCTGGCGTTGATGGTCGGCTACACGGCCGTCGGCATCGCCCTGGTGTCGGGCGCATGACCATCGTGACGGCGGCCCGGGTCGTGATGATGCACCAGGGCGGGTGGGACGAAATAGCCCTGTTCACGGGTCCCGTGGCGATCATCGCGTTGTTGATCTTCCTCGCCCGCCGCGCGGTCCCCCCGGAGGACGAGGAAGACGACGACGAAAGCCCGTGAAGGCCGGTTCGGGTCTTTCGACCGGACTTCACGGGCTTTCCAGCGGACTCAGCCGGTCAGCTTGGCCGCGACGTTGTAGGCCTCCACCTGCAGCCGGGCCCCCGGCACGCGCCGCCGCGGCTCGACCCGGACCGTGCGGCTTTCTCCCGGCAGGAGCCAGAAGTAGTTGTCGCCGTACTGGGTCGGCAGCACGCGGTCCGTGCCGTTGCGTTCCCGCAGCGACAGGCGGATCATCGCCGCCACCGTGCGGCCGTCGTTGCGGACCGTGGCCGTGTACGCGTCGCCGTCCGGGCGCAGGGATGTCGTCAGGCGCGCGCCCGGGAGCTGGTTGAGGGCCCGCATCGCGCTGTCGCTGCGGTAGCGCCAGTACGTGTTCTCCGACAGCACCGTGCCGCCGCCATCGGTCAGGGTCAGCCGCAGCAGATGCAGGTCCGGCAGCGCGTCGCCGAACGGCACCGTGAAAGCCGCCGCTGCGGAAATCGCCGCCACGTCGAGCTTCTGCTGCTGGACCGCCCCGAGGCTCGCGCCGTCCAGGCCGTACAACCGCGCGGTGGCCGTCACCCCGCTCAGCGCCGACGGGGTGTGGTTGACCACCCGCACCTGCCACGTCGTCAGGTCGGCCTGCACGTGGTGGTGCTCGCAGCCCTTGCGCGCGCCGTAGTAACTGCCGTTGACGTCGAGGTCGTAGTCGTAGGTCTGCCACACCGTGCTGTGCCACGCCGGGTGCGACATCCACAGCAGCACCCCGGTGGCGTCGTTCCACAGCTTCGCGTTCCACGCCTCGAAGATCGCGCGCATGCTCTCGTAGTTGACGAACTGCGCCTTGCGGCAGAACTCCGCCAGGCTCGTCGAGGGCGCCAGCCGCGCGTCGATCGCCGCCAGGTAGCTCTGCGGCGACTGGTTGCCGTTCGTCGACCAGTCGTGCAGGAACCACGGCGCGCCGATCGGCCAGCCCGGGTCACCCGGGCCCACCAGGTTGCGCATGCTCTCCACGACCGACACCGTGGGCAGCCCGATCTCGCTCCAGAACCCGGCCTTGCCGCCGGTCGCCTCGCCCGTGAAGTACTGCTTCGGGTCGAGCCAGCGGTAGGGACCGTCGCCGGTGATCACGCCACCCGCCGAGTTGCTCTGGTACAGCAAGTCGGTGTGGCCGGTGACGATCTCACGCAACGCCTGGTCGATCACGCCCGGCGGCGAGCCCTCGTTGCAGCCGAACCACACGGTCGCGCAGGCGTGGTGGCGGTAGCGCAGCACCGTGTCCTTCGCCTGCTCCAGGAAGATGTCGTGGTTGGCCGGATCGGTCGACCAGCCGTCCCAGAACTCGTTCCACAGCAGGATGCCGTACTTGTCGCAGGCGTCGAACAGCTCCTGCCGGTACGAAGACCCGACCCAGTTGCGGATCAGCGTGAAGTTCATGTCGCGGTGCATCGCGACGACCGCGTCGGTCCGCTCGGCCGTCATCCGGCGCAGCAGCTCGTCCCAGCCCCAGCTGCCGCCGCGGGCGAAGATCTTCACGCCGTTGACGAGGAAGGTCAGCGGCTTCGGGCTGTTGTCCACCGACGCGGCGTCGGTCCAGGTGTCACCGTCCTGCGACACCTGGATCTTGAACGTCGCCGCGTAGGCCGTCTCCCAGGTCAGCACGACCCGGTCGAACGCGGTCGCGGCGCCGAGGTCGACCTGCAGCCACTGGTTGTCGTCGTAGGCGGACGTCCAGCGGGTGTTCGGATCGCCGTCGAAGGCCCGTTCGGGCGGGTTGCCGTCGGCCACCGACAGCGACGTCGCCGTCTTGCCCTGGGCCAGGTCGGTGCCCGGGTTCGCCGCGGCGACCACGGACATCGCCCAGAGCGAGAACCCCCAGCCGGTGGCGCGCCGGAGCCCCTGCATCCGGACGAACCGGGCGTTCTGCGGGCCGAGGTCGACGGTCTGAGTGGCCCGGCCGTCGGCGATCACGATCGGCAGGTCGTACTGGTAGCCGATCTCCCGCAGCCCGATCTTGACAGTCCGCCGGTCGCTGGTGGCGGCCCCGATCGCCGCGGTGAGCGTCAGGTCGTAGAGGTTCGGGTCACCGTAGCCGTTGGGCCACCACAGCTTCGGGTTCGCGACCACCTGCTTCGGGAACACGACGTCGGTGCTCTGCCCGGCCGGGACGGTGACCGTGCTGGACACGCTGACCGGGCCGAACGCGGCGCTCACCTTGACGCGCTGAGCGGTCGCGGCGGCGTTGCGCACCGGCACGGTGAGGGTCACCTCGGCGGTGCCGGCGTCCGGCACCTTCGTGTCGACGCGGACGTCGCCGAGCACGGCGGCGCCGGTGGAGCGCAGGCGCACGTGGTCCCAGAGGCCGGAAGCGCGGTCGCGCACCGCGGGCATCCAGTCCCAGCCGGAGACGGCGAGGTAGGTCGGCGAGTTGTCGAACATCGTGCTGCCCGCGTCGACCCACGAGCTGCCGTTGGAGCCCTTGTCGCCCGGGCTGCCGGGGCGCGGCATCGGTGAGATCTTCACGGCGAGGGCCTGCTCGCCGGTGCGGCGCAGCGCCGCCGTGACGTCGAAGACGCCGCGGCCGAACGGGTGGCTCTGCGTGCCGATTTCGGCGCCGTTGAGCCAGATCTGGGCCTCGTGGTTGACGCCGTCGAACTCGAGCCAGACGTGCCGCCCGGGCGAGGTGTCCAGGCCGCGCGGCAGCGCGAAGCGGCGGCGGTACCACCAGGCGTGCCGGGAGAGCGCTTCCGGGACGTGCAGGTTGTTCATGCCCGACACCGGGTCGGGCAGCTGGCCCTGCTCGACGAGCGAGGCCAGCACGGTGCCGGGCACGGTCGCCGGGAGCCAGCCGCGGGTGTCCACGCCCGCTCCGGAGAGGGCCCTGCCGTCGCCGGCCGGCGCCCAGTCGTCCATCGTGAGGACCCAGCCGGATTCGAGCGGCACGGTGCCGTCGGCGGCCACGGCGAGCGCGGGCGGGTCGTCGTTCGGGCGGACCGGGAAGCTGGTCCAGCCGCGGACGGCGGGGCGGGGGTCGCGGCTGGTGCCGAACACCTGGAAGCCGTTGAGGCCGAGCGGGTTGGCCGTCGACCGGCGGGCGGCGCTGAACCGGACCCAGCGCGCGGTGACGGCGAGGGGGATCGTCACGACGCCGCCGGTACCGGAGTCGGTGTGGTGGACCGTGCGCCAGGCCTTGCCGTCGTCCGAGACGTCGAGGTCGAACGCCGTCGCGTAGCTCGACTGGACCTCGAAGCCGCTGGTGTGGCTGCGGGACGCGCCGGCGTCGAACGCCGGGTCGCCGGGCTGGGCTTCGAAGGTCAGCACGACCGAGTCGATCCGGCACGACGCCTGCAGGTCGACGACGATCCACTGGCCGTCGCCCTGGGCGGCGCGCCAGCCGGAACCGCGGACGCCGACCTCGGCGAGGCCGTCGACGGCGAACTCGGCCGGGGTGGCGGCGTAGTCGGTCGAGGACACCTGGACCGGGCGGAACAGCGCCAGGTCGGTCTTCGGGCTCCCGGCCGCCGCGGGCGCGGCCGACGCGACCCCGGGCAGGACGGCCGCGAGGCCGAACCCGGCCAGCAGCCCGGTCCCGGCGGCCAGGACGTGGCGCCGCGAAACGGCGGCCACCTCCACGGGCTCGACGTCCGGGCCGATGCCGTACTCCTCCGCCATGCGAACTCCGTTCTCGAAGCGGCAGCCCGGGCTGGAGCGCAGGGACCTGGCGGGTGTCGCGCCGCGGGCTGACAACGTTGCCAGGAAGCTTCCGCCGCGCTTGTCGGCACCGTCAAGAAGACAAGGAGGACAAGAATTCGGAGTAATGACATCGATGTCTGCGGGGCTCCGGGCGAGCGGGTCGCATCGAAGCTGCACCTTCGGCGTTACGCCTCCGTGTGCTCGACCGCCAGGGCCACGGCCGAGCCGAGGTCGTTCACCCGCGGGAAGCCGCGGTCGCCGAGGTGGGCCCAGCCGGGCCCGGCGGTGCCGACCACGCGGCCGAGGTCGCGCACCCGGGCGGCGAGGAGGTCGTCGGCGGTCGGGGGCGCCAAGGACCACAGCAGCACCAGCACCGGGTCGAGCCGGGCCGCCAGGTCCGCGACCGCCTCGGCCGGGACGAGCTGCCCGAGGTAGGCCACCGGGACACCGGCCTCGGCCAACGTGGCCCGCAGGGCTTCCATCGGCAGGGAGTGGCGCTCGGCGGGACAGCAGGCCAGCAGCACCGGGCGGCCCGGCACCGCGGCCGGGAACCGGCGGCTGAACCGCTCGAAGGCCAGCGAGATCTCGGTCGTCAGGGTCCATTCCGAGGCGAAGCACACGTCGCCGCGTTGCCAGCGGTCCCCGAGGCCGCGCAGCACCGGCGCGAGGACGTCGGTCCACGCGGCGGCCGGGCCGAGGGTGCCGAGGGTCTCGTCGAGCAGCCCGGCGACCGACGCGGACCGCAGCTCTTCGGCGGCGTCCGCGAGCTCGCGGACGCGGCGCGACGCCGGCACGTCGGGCGCGCCGGCCGGCCCGCCGGTGAACGCCGCGGCGGCCGCCTCCCGGACGGGCATCCCGCGCGCGACGAGCCGTTGCATGTGCTGCAGCCGGCGGACGTCGGCGTCGGAGTACCGGCGATGGCGCCCCGCGCCGCCGGCGGCGGGCCCGATCCCGTACCGCGCGCTCCAGCTGCGCAGGGTCACGGGCGACACGCCGAGCAGCTCGGCCACCTTGCCGGGCGCCCAGGCACCTTCGACGTTCTGCGGTTCCACCGGTTCCCTTCACCTCGCCGGACGGCGAACTGGCCGAAGCTTAGCGACGCGAAGCGCACCCGACCGGCGGCGACACGGCGAAACCCGTGAGGGGGTGGCCGCTCGACCGGATTCGACGAGCGCCAACGGCGGGCTGCTCGCTGCCTGGATTCCGCCGGTGGCAAGGGGTTCGGGCGATTCGCGGGAGTTTGGTGACTGGAGGGAAGGACAGGCCCGGTCGGCGAGCACCGCGGCTTTGCCGGACGCAGTGCGGCACGGAGTGTGCGGACACGGCCGGGGATCGGTCGGGCCGGATGCGGCGGTCGGGCCGGGCGGGGCGGGCGGGCGGGCGGGCGGCGAAGTAGAGCCGCTCCGCGCGGTCTTCCCGCCAGCGGTCGGCAGGCAGCGGTCGGCAAGCGGCTCGCGGCTCGCGGCTCGCGGCTCGCGGCTCGCGGCGAAGCTGCTCCACGCGGTTCCCGCCCGCGGGCGGGAACCGCGCCGTGCTGTCTTCCGTACCGGCGGCTGGCGGGGTGTGGTCTTTCTGCTGGCGGGTGGCAGGGGACGCGGCGGCGGGGCGATGGCCTGCCGCGTCCCCTCGGCGCCGCCCGGCGCCGGTGATCCGGCCCGCGTCGGCCGGATCCGGCCGGTCGCGGGGTGTGGCACCCGCCGCGGCCGGGGTCGTTCCGGGGCACGGTTGTGGCTCCACTCCAAGCTATACCCAGGTGCAACGCTTGCGCATCGTTAACCCCCGGATGTCGCAGCGTGCTGCCGCCGGATGAGTGAAGATCGGACCGCTCCCGTCCACGACGGACGGCCTGCCCGCCAGGTCGGCAGCGCACGGCCGACCGGCGGTGATGATCTCCGCCCGGCGCGGCATACCGAGCTCAGATGCACCCGGCCCGGGGGCCAGAGCCCGCGGCGGCCGCACCCGCTGATCCACGCGAGAACCCGACAATCGCAGCAAGCCACCCGCAAGACCCGCTAATCCAGCAGCTCCCGGCGCACCCGCCGCAGCTCCTCACCCGGCTCCACGCCCAAATCCGCACCGAGCCGGTCCCGGATCCTGCTATACACCGCGATCGCCTCGGCTCGGCGGCCCGTCGCGTGCAGCGCTCGCATCAACAGCGCGGCCAGCGGTTCGCGAAGCGGCTCCAGAGCCAACACGGCGGCCAGCTCGTCGGCGGCTTCGGCGGCCCGGCCCAGCCGGAGCTGCAGCCGGGCCTTGCGGGTCCACAACATGCTCCGCCGCTCGGTCAGCCGCAGGCGCTGGCCCTCGGCGAACGGGCCCGGCAGGCCGGCCAGGGGCTCGCCGTGGAACAGGGCCAGTGCCGCCGAGCAGGACGCCACCGCGGCGGCCAGGTCGCCGCCCGCCTCGGCCGCGGCGGCGTCCGCGTCCAGCTCCGCCAGCCGGGCCACGTCGGTGCGGATGCCGTCGGCCGCGAAGCGGTAGCCGCCGCGGGTGCGGCCGATCACCGAATCCGGGGTCCGCTCGCCGGGCGCGCGCAGGCACTTGCGCAGCCGGTGGACGTACACCGGGACCACGCGGCCGCCGGTGCCCGGCGGCTCCAGCCCCCACACGCCGTCGAGCAGTTCGGACTGGCTGACCGTGACCCCCGGGCGGAGCACCAGCGCCGCCAGCAGCGCCTGCTGGCGCACCGGCCCGAGGTCCAGCGGGGTGCCGCCGCGCCACGCGCGCAGCGGGCCCAGCACCGAAAACCGCAGGCCGGGGACCGGCTCCGGCTCGGGGACCGGCCGGATCGGCGCATCGTCCACAACGGACTCGGCGCGCCCCTCCCCCGTCCGCGGGCTGACGATGCCGTGGTCGAACGCGTACACGACGGCCGCGGCGCGATCGCGCAGCCCGAGCTTGGTGAAGATCCGGCTCAGGTGGCTCTTCACCGTCAGTTCCGAGACGACCAGCGCCGCGGCGATCTCGGCGTTGGTCAGGCCGCGGCCGGCCGCGCGCAGCACGTCCAGCTCGCGCGGCGTCAGCATCCCCGGCGGCAGGCCGGCGGGCCCGTCGGCGGCCGCGCGCCGGTAGGTCGTGAGCACGCGCGCGGTCACCGCGGCGTCGAGCCAGGCGTCGCCCGCCGCCACCGCGCGCACCGCCCGGATGAGGTCCTCGGCGGGCGAGTCCTTGAGGATGTAGCCGACCGCGCCCGCGCGCAGGGCGCCGGCGAGCAGCTCGTCGTCGTCGAACGTGGTCAGCGCCAGCACCGGCGGGTGGCTGCCGGCGCGCCGCAGCCGCCGGGTGGCCTCGATCCCGTCGACGCGCTTCATCCGCAGGTCCATCACGACGACGTCCACCTCGGCGGCGGCCACGGCGGCGGGGACGTCTTCGCCGTCGCCGCACTCCCCCGCGATGACGAACCCGTCGCGGCGGCGCAGGATCCGCCGCAGGCCGGACCGGACCAGGTCCTGGTCGTCGACGAGCAGGACCCGCACGACCTCGCCGTCGGCGGCCGTCACGGCGCGACACCCGCGGGCACGCTGACCGCGACCACCCAGTCCGCCCCCACCGGTCCCGCGCTCAGCTCGGCGCCCAGCTGGCCCGCCCGCGCGGACATCCCGGTCAGGCCGGACCCGCCCGCGGCGGCCACCGCCCCGGCGGGGAGCCGGTTGCGGACGGTGAGCCGCGCCTCGGCGGGCCCGACGTCGAGCCGCATCCGCGCCGGGACCCCGCCGCCGTGCTTGGCGACGTTCGCCAGTGACTCCTGCGCGATCCGGTACAACCCGAGCCCGGCCAGGTCCGGCAGCCCGGCCAGGTCGCCGTGCTGTTCGTAGTGCACCTGGAGCCCGGCCGCGCGGGTGCGCTCGACCAGCGCCGCGATGTCGGCCGCGTCGGGCAGCGGGTGGGTGCCGGCGGGCGCCTCGGCGAGCAGCCCGACGGTCCGGCGGATGTCGGCCATCGCCGCCCGCCCGACGCGTTCGGCTTCCTCGAGCCCTTCGAGGGCCTCCTCGATGTCCCCGTCGTGGCGCAGGGCGTGCCGGGTGCCGGTCAGGTGCAGCAGCGTGATGCTCAGCGAGTGGGCGACGACGTCGTGCACCTCGCGGGCGATCCGCTGGCGCTCGGCGAGGACGGCCTGGTCGCGGACGGCGTCCCGCGCCGCGCGCTCGGCGTCCAGCGCCCGCCCGTACCAGCGGCCCATCAGCCCGCCCGTCAGGCCCAGCAGCACGGCGGCGACGTAGACGGGGAACCCGACCAGCCCGACCCACGCCGTCGCCACGCCGAGGGCCGCCACGCTCGCGGCGGTCACGGCGTAGGCGAAGGCCGGCCGGGTGATCAACGCCGCTTCGGCGGCCAGCACCACCAGCAGGACCGGGGCGAAGTCCGGGACGACCGGATCGGCGAGGAGGATCCCGACGGCCGCGAGCACGGTCACCGACTTCAGCCACGGCGGCGCGATCACACCGGTGACGGACCAGCCGAGCTGGGTCGCCACCGCCAGCACCCCGGCCGGCACCGACAGCACCGACGGGCCCCGCTGGGCCACCGCGACCACGGCGAGCACCGCGCCGACGGCCGTCGCCCCCACCGGAACCCACCACGGCAGGGCGATCCCGGCCCGGTCGAGGCTCGTCTCCAGGCGGCCCCGCAGCCCGCTCACCACCCTCGCCCGCACGGGATCAGCCTAGGAACTCGCCCGGACGGGCGCATCCCGCCCCGGGAGGACGCGGCGGTTCACCCGGATTTCATCGGCCCAGGTCCGTCCACTGTGGTCGCCCGCCGCCCGGTGAAGGCGAGCACCCGGGCGGTGAAGCGGGCCGACTCGGCCGCCGGGAGGGGGAACGCGTGGGACAGGCCCGGCCGCACTTCGACGTCGGCGTGCGGGACGAAGGTGCCCAGGCGGCGGGCGGCCCGCGCGGCGTCGTGCACTTCGCTGCGGCCGGCGAACACCGCGAGCACCGGCAGCCGCAGGGCCCGCAGCCGGTCTTCGGGCGGGCAGGCCGGGAACGGCACGCGCGGCCGGTACTCCCGCACCCCGGCGAGGACGAGCTCGACCTCGGGCCGGCCGAGCGAGTCCCGCCCGGCGGTCCGGGCGACGAGCCACCGCAGGGCCCGGTCGGTCCGGACCACCGCGCCCAGGAGGGCGAGGGCGATCACCGAGCGCCTGAACGGCACGGTGACGGTCGTCGGGTCCAGCAGGCTGATCGACGCGATCCGGTCCGGGGCGTGGATCGCCTGGTTGACGCAGTGCCAGCCGCCGGTGGACCCGCCGGCCAGGTGCACCTCGCCGAGGCCGAGCTCGCCGAGGACGTCGTCGAGGCAGCGGGCGCGCCCGGCGTGGCCGGTGATCGGCTTCCGCTGCACGCTGCGGCCCGGCTCGCCCAGGGTGTCGACGGTGTAGACCGGGCCCGTGGCGGCGAACGCGGGCAGCAGCTCGGCGTAGCACGCCGAAGTGGCCGCCAGCCCGGGGAGCAGCACCAGCGGCGGCGCGTCGCCCTCGCCGAACCGGTAGACGCGGGTCGTGCCGTGCGCGGTGCCGACGTCGAGCACTTCGTCCGGGACCGGGCAGCGGCTCATCGCGCGGTCGTAGGCGGCGAAGTAGCGGGCTTCGGCGGCGGGGTCGCGGAACGTTCCGATGTCCTTCATGGGGCGAAAGTACGGAAAGCCGCCCGGTGCGGTCTTGGACGAAAGTACGATGGGGCATGGCCGACTGGACGGTCGTGGTGCCGAGGCGCGACGCCGTCCGCGCACCCGCCGAACGCCGTACCGCCCTTCCGCACCCCCGGCTGGCCGGGCACGTGCTCGGGTACGTCTCCCACGACTTCCACCGCACGGACGCGCTGCCGTGGCGGTTCACGCCGCTCGGGGTGGTCACCGTGACGCTCGACTTCACGGCACCGGTCCGCCGCGTGGCCGGCGCGGCGCACGACCTGCCGGTATCGCCGGTGCTGGGCCTGCGGGACCGGCCCCTGGAAGTGGTCCAGTCCGGCCCCGCCCGCGGCCTCGCGATCGCCTTGACACCGCCCGGCGCGTACGCGCTGTTCGGCATGCCGTTGCGGGACCTGGCCAACGCCACCGCCGGCTTCGAGGAGCTGCTCGGCCGGGAGGCGGCGCTGCTCACCGAGCGGCTGAGCGAGGACCCGGGCACGGAGGTGCTCGACGGCTTCCTGGGCGCGCGCCTGCTCGACGCGCCGGCCCCGCCGCGGCCGGTGCTCGGCGCGTGGCACCGGCTCACGGCGACCCGCGGCCGGCTGCGGATCGGCGCCCTCGCCGACGAGGTCGGCTGGACGCGGCGGCACCTCGCCACCCGGTTCCGCGCGGCGTTCGGGCTCGGCCCGAAGACCGTCGCCCGCGTCGTCCGGCTCCAGCACGCGGCGTCCCTGGCCGGGCGGCTGCCCTGGCCGGAGATCGCCCACCGCTGCGGCTACGCCGACCAGGCCCACTTCAACCGCGATTTCCGCGCGCTCACCGGGTGCACACCGACGGACTTCGCCCCGGTGAGCGGCAAAACGCCGTGAACCGCCGGACGGCTCACCCCCTCGGCCGTCGCACACCGGCGCCACGGTTCGCTAGCTTGGCGGTGATCGCAGTTTTCTGCGCCACCGCCGGGCGGCACCGCGGGGAGTTCCGGGCCGGCCAGTTCCAGGGGGATCCACCGTGTCCAAGCCACCCCTGCGCGGGGTGAGACGGCTCTTCGCCGTGCTCGCCGCCGTGCTCGCCGCCGTGCTCACCGCCGGCGCGCTCGCCGTGCCCGCCGCCCACGCCGACGGCCCGCAGCTGATCATCACCGCGTCGGCCGGCGACGCGCCGCAGCTGCTCGCCAAGCCGTTCCCGATCACCTTGACCCTCACCAACACGACCGACCAGCCGTTGACGAAGGTCACCGTCTGGGACGAGCACATCTCGGGCTCGTACCTGTCGGTCCAGGACTGGGCCGGTCTCAGCGTCTTCGACCAGGGGGTGACCCTCGACCCGGGCGCCACCCGGACGTTCACCCTCACCGCGGCCGTCTGGACCTGGAACCAGGACGTGCCGCACGAGCGGTTCCGCGGCTCCTGGGACCGGCCCGGTGACCTGGTCGTCCCGATGATCGACCCGACGACGACCCAGGGCTCGGTCTCCGGCGTCGTCTACGGCGACCGGAACGGCAACCAGGCCTACGACACGGGCGAGGGTCTCGCCGGGGCCGTGGCCTACCTCTACGGCACGGCCTCGGGCGACCCGGTCGAGGCCACGACCGATGCCGACGGCCGGTTCGGCTTCACCGGCCTGCCCGCCCGGCGCTACGGGATCTCGCTGCGGAACCTGCCCGACGGCTGGGTGAACGGCACGGTCGCCGAGCAGCACGTGGACGTCGACGGGAGCGATCCCGGCCCCGAGCCGCGGCTGCTCGCGATCCGGCCGTTCTCGGAGCAGCTGCACGTGACCGGGGCGTTCGACCGCACGACCTACCAGCCGGGCGACACCGTCCAGGTCACCTTCACGCTGACCAACGTCACCGGCGCGGACCTGCGCGGGATCCGGGTGGGCTGCGACCGCGCCGGTTCGGACCGCCACCTCCTCGGCTGGGGCTCGTGGGCCGACCTCGCCTACCCGGCGACGGTGGACCTGGCGGCCGGCGAGACGCGGACGTTCACCGAGACCGGCACCGTTCCCCAGGCGGCCGTCAAGTACGGCGGGTTCGACGCGGCGTGCGACTTCGGGATCGACCCCGGTCCGCTGGACGGGCGGCCCGGCGTGTTCCTCGCCGCGCACGTGCCCGCGCCGCCCGGCACCACCGCCGGGGTCGTCTACCACGACGACAACGGCAACTACACCGTCGACGCGGGCGAGGCGATCACCGGCACCACGGTGACCCTGGTCGACCAGGTCGACGGCACCGAGACCGCGACGGGCCAGACCGACGACCGGGGCCACGTGGCGTTCGGCACCGTCCCGGCCGGTCCGTACACCGTGCGCGTCGACGGCGGCTGGCGCCCGGCCGAGGGCGACACCCCCAGCATCTCCGTCGGGACCTGCTGGTACTGCGGCGAGGAGTGGGCCCTGCGGTTCCGCCGCTGACCGGTCCCGTGGCCCGGCGAGCCCGCCGGGCCACGGGCCGCCGCCTTCGTCCACAAGGGAGCCCGGCCGCGCTGCGGACCTGCCCGGGCCATGCCACGATCGGGTGAGTCCCGCAGGACCGGCGGTCCTTACCGCGGTGTAGCACCGCGGTAATGCCCCGCCACTACGGTCCCCGGGCATGTCGGTCGGACAGAGGGCGGATCCGGCGCCGGTGGCGCTTCCGCGAGGTGGACAGGTGCTTGCGGAAACGAACGTGGAACGGACGAGCCCGCGCGGCCGGTGGCTGCCCGTCTTCGGGGCGGTGCTGGGCGCGGCGGTCTTCCTGGTGGTGCGCGGCAGTCTCACCGACGACAGCTACATCACCCTGGCCTACGCGAAGAACCTCGCCGTCCACGGCGAGTGGGGCATCATCCCCGGCTCGCCCGCGAACTCCGCGACGTCACCGCTGAACGTCCTGCTCCTCGGCGCGCTGACCCTGGTGACGCGGGTGGCGGGCGGCCCGCACCCGGTGGTCGCGCTCGGCGTCCTGACCGTCCTGTGCGGCGGCGCGCTCGGGTGGGCGTGGCAGCGGATCGGCCGCGTGCTCGCGCTGCCGCCCGCCGCCGGGGTGCTCGGCGTCGCCCTGGTGCTGCTCAACCCGTTCGTGCTGTCCGCGATCGGGCTGGAGGTGCTGCTGATCCCGGCCGTGCTGCTCGTGCTCACGGTCTTCGCGCTCGAGAACCGGCCGGCCTGGTTCGGCGTGGCCGGCGGGCTCGCGCTCCTCACCCGGCTCGACCTCGTCGTGTTCGTGCTGGTGATCGCCATCAGCACGCCCGCGATCCGGCGACGCCCGCTGCCCGCCGCCGGCGTCGCCGCGCTGGTGGCCGCGCCGTGGTTCCTGGTGAGCTGGCTCGCGTTCGGGTCGTTCGTGCCCGACACGCTGGCGATCAAGCAGGTCCAGGCGGGGGTGTTCGCCCCGTGGAGCTACGGCACCGGGCCGGTGATGTACTACCTCGGCTGGCCGGTCACCGTGCTGGTGTCGTTCCTCCCGGCCCTGCTCGGCGTGGTCGCCCTGGCCGCGTGGGCCGCGGCGCGGTTCGGCGTGCGGTGGCCGGAGTTCCCCGCCCTCGGCCCGGTCGCCGCGCTGGGCGGCGGCGGGATCCTCTACTACGTCGCGTATTCGTGCCTCGGCGTCGGCCCGTTCCACTGGTACTACGTGGCCCCGGTGACCACGGCGGGCGCGTTCGCCGTCGCCGCCTTCGGCACCTGGTACGCCCAGACCCGCGCGCGGCCGGCATTGCGGACCGGGGCGCCGGCGCTCGCGCTCGGGCTCGTCGGCGCGCTCGTGGCCGGCGGCGCGGCGGTCGACGCCGCGCAGGGCCTGCCGTGGAAGTCGCCGGTGGTGTTCGGGAACTGGGCGAGCGCGGCGGACTACGCGCGCGTCGGCACGGAGCTGCGCGGCCGGCTCGGCGGGGCGACCGTCGCCAGCCCCGGCGAGATCGGCACCCTCGCCTACTACTGCGAGTGCGCGATCCTCGACGAATTCTCCGACCGCGGCCGCGCGGTGGGACTCGTCGAAGAGCGGATCGCGACGGCGAACCCGCTGATGAGCCTGGCGCTGCGGGTGAACTACCACTGGCTGGACACCACCGCCGCGCCGCGCAAGGTCGACTACCGGCTGCAGTACGCGCCCGGCCCGGCGACCGGACCGGACAGCTGGCAGGTCCGGTCCGAGGCGAAGGGCGTCGGGCACTTCACCCTCACCCGGGAGCCGTGAAGATCGCGCTCATCTGAGCAGTGACCGAAAACTCGCGGATTTCCCCTGGGTGCCAGACTGCGCGCCTTGCCCTCCAGGCCATAGGGTTCCGGACATGAAGGTCGGCCTGCTCACCCGGGAGTACCCGCCGGAGGTCTACGGCGGCGCCGGGGTTCACGTGGAGTTCCTCGCCCGGGAGTTGCGGCCGCTGGTCGATCTCGACGTGCACTGCTGGGGCGCGGACCGCCCGGACGCCACCGGGCACACCGATCCGCACGGCTACCGCCAGCCCGCGTTCACGACCATGGACATCGCCGTGTCCATGGCGAACGCCCTCGAAGGCCACGACCTCGCGCACAGCCACACCTGGTACGCGAACCTGGCCGGGCACCTGGCGAAGATGACCCACGGCATCCCCCACGTCGTCACCGCGCACTCGCTGGAGCCCCTGCGGCCGTGGAAGGCCGAGCAGCTCGGCGGCGGCTACCGCGTCTCGTCGTGGATCGAGCGGGAGGCCTACGAGGCCGCGGACGCGATCGTCGCGGTCAGCGGCGGCATGCGCCGGGACGTCCTGGCCGCCTACCCGGCGGTGCCGCCCGAGCGCGTGCACGTGATCCACAACGGCATCGACACGACGCTCTACCGCCCCGACCCGGGCACCGGCGCGCTGGCGAAGCACGGCGTCGACCCGGACCGGCCGTACGTGCTGTTCGTCGGCCGGATCACCCGGCAGAAGGGCGTCCCGCACCTGGTGCGGGCGGCCGCGGGGCTCGACCCGGGCACCCAGCTGGTGCTGTGCGCGGGCGGCGCGGACACCCCCGAGCTCGACGCGGAGTTCCGCGGCCTGGTCGCCGATCTCGAGAAGACCCGCACCGGGGTGCGCTGGATCCCGGAGATGCTGCCGCGCGACGAGGTCGTGCAGCTGCTGACGCACGCCGCGGTGTTCGCCTGCCCGTCGGTCTACGAACCGCTCGGCATCGTGAACCTCGAGGCGATGGCGTGCGGGACACCGGTGGTGGCCAGCGACGTCGGCGGGATCCCGGAGGTCGTCGACGACGGCCGGACCGGGCTGCTCGTGCACTACGACGAAAGTGACGCGCACGGGTTCGAGGCGGGCCTGGCCGCCGCGCTGAACGAAGTGGTCGGCTCCCCGGACCGGGCCGCCGCGATGGGCACCGCCGGCCGCGAGCGCGCGGTCGGCGAGTTCGGCTGGAAGGCGATCGCCGAGCGGACGGTCGCCCTCTACGAGGCGTGCGGGAGGTCGTCGTGAACGGCGAATGCCATGTCCTGGGGATCGTGCTCGCGGGCGGGGAGGGCAAGCGGCTGATGCCGCTGACGGCGGACCGGGCGAAGCCGGCCGTCCCGTTCGGCGGCACGCACCGGCTGATCGACTTCGTCCTCTCGAACCTGGTGCACGGCGGGATCCGGCGGCTGTGCGTGCTGACGCAGTACAAGTCGCACTCGCTCGACCGGCACATCAGCACCACGTGGCGGCTGTCGGCGCTGACCGGCGAGTACGTCACGCCGGTGCCGGCGCAGCAGCGGCTGGGCCCGCGCTGGTACCAGGGCAGCGCGGACGCCATCCACCAGAGCCTCAACCTCGTCCACGACGAGAACCCCGAGTACATCGCGGTGTTCGGCGCGGACAACATCTACCGGATGGACCCCCGGCAGATGCTGGACGCCCACATCTCGTCGGGTGCGGGGGTGACCGTCGCCGGCATCCGCGTCCCGCGTGAGGAGGCGAGCTCGTTCGGGGTCATCCGGACCACCGACGGGCTGATGATCGACGCGTTCATGGAGAAGCCCGAAGACCCGCCGGGCCTGCCGGACTCCCCCGACGAGGCGTACGTGTCGATGGGGAACTACATCTTCACCACCAAGGTGATGCTGGAGGCGCTGTACGCCGACGCCGAGAACGCGGCGTCGCACCACGACATGGGCCGCGACATCATCCCGGCGCTGGTGAAGTCCGGCGAGGCCGCGGTCTACGACTTCAACACCAACGTCGTGCCCGGCGAGACCGAACGCGACCACGGCTACTGGCGCGACGTCGGGACGATCGACAGCTACTACGACGCGCACACCGACCTGATCTCGACGCACCCGATCTTCAACCTCTACAACCGCAAGTGGCCGATCCTCGCCCACCCGGGCCAGCGAGCGGCGGCGAAGTTCGTCGAGGGCGGCTCGGCGAACCAGTCGATCGTCAGCAACGGCTGCATCATCTCGGGCGCCCAGGTGGTCGACTCGGTGCTGTCCCCGGACGTAATCGTCGAGCAGGGCGCGGTGGTCCAGGGATCGGTCCTGCTGGACGGGGCCCGCGTGGGCCGCGGAGCGGTGGTGCGGCGGGCGATCCTGGACAAGAACGTCGTGGTCCCGCCGGGCGCGCACATCGGGGTGGACCTGGCCCGGGATCGCGGGCACTACCACGTGAGCGAAGGCGGCATCGTGGTGCTGGGCAAGGGAGAACGCGCGATCTGACCGGGCGGCGGGCGTGGGGGCGCGGCCGGGTGGCGATCCCGCGCACGGCTGCGGTTCCGCCGGGAGCGGGAACCCGCGGCCGGGGCCCCCGGGCCCCGCGCGCTTCCCGCTCGAGGGAGGGCGGTTAGTGGTGCCGAGCACCGGGCACGCGATCTGACCGGGCGGTGGGAGGCGCGGCCCGCCGGCGATCCCGCTCGGGCGCGCATCCGCGATCCGCCGGGCCGCGGCCCGGTGTCAGGAGTGGGAGGCCGCCGAGATGCGCTCCACGACCTGGCGCGGGTCGATGCCCCAGCGCTCGGCCAGTTCGGAGATCGATGCTCCCGCCGCGTACTCGGCCGCGATCATGCTGTTCACGACGCTCGCCACGCTTCACTCCTCAACCGCAGATGCACGTGCACCCGGGATGCTACATGTTCGCTGCGGACGTCGAACAAAGTGCCGCAGGTCAGCCGCCGGGTGCCACGCCCCCGGCTCCTCCCGAAACCGGACGGCTCCGCTCACTGTCCCGTTTTGTCCGGCTCCACCGGCGGATTTCCGGTATTCGCGCCCGCGACCGTCGCGCTGAACACGGCGTCGAAGATCGGCGTCGGCTCACCGTCGTCGCCGTTCGGCCGGTCGTCCCCCGGGGTGCGCTTTTCCTCTCCCACGCGCCCAGTTTCTGGGACGACGGCCGATTTCGCTCGGGCAACACCGAAAATCGCCCGGGCGGGGGATCACCCGCCCGACGTCTTCTTTTCCGCGGAAAAGATACGATTTGCCCGCCCGCCATTTCCGCCGGCGCCGGGAATACCCGCGGGTCACCGGGGATTGCACCCGGTATGAAAGCAGTGAGCTACCGCCGCCACGGCGGCCCCGAGGTGCTGTCGGTGTCGGAGCGGGCCGCCGCGGAGCCGGGGCCGGGTGAGGTCCGCGTCCGGATCGTGGTGTCCGCCGTCAACCCCACCGACTGGAAGGCGCGGCGCGGCCGCGGCGCCGAAGCCGGGACCGAGGTGCCCGAAACCGTCCCCAACCAGGACGGCGCCGGTGTCGTCGACGCCGTCGGCCCGGACGTCGCGGACTTCGCGCCGGGCGATCGCGTGTGGCTGATCATCGCGGGCGCCCACTCGCCGGCGTCCGGCACCGCGCAGGAGTACACCGTGCTCCCCACCGCCAAGCTCGTCCGCCTGCCGGACACCGTCGGCTTCGACGAAGGCGCCGGGTTCGGCATCCCGGCGCTGACCGCGCACCGGGCGCTCACCGTCGCCGAAGACGGGCCCGCCCGGCTCGGCCCCGGCGCGCTCGACGGCCGGACCGTGCTGGTCAGCGGGGGTGCGGGCGCCGTCGGCAACGCCGCCATCCAGCTCGGCCGCTGGGCCGGGGCGACGGTGATCGCCACGGTCAGCAGCGACGAAAAGGCCGCGCTCGCCCGCGCGGCCGGCGCCCAGCACGTGCTGCGCTACCCCGACCCGGACCTCGCCACCCGCGTCCGCGAGGTCGCACCCGACGGCGTCGACCTGGTCGTCGAGGTCGCGGCCGGTGTCAACGCGGGGCTGCACACCGAGGTGCTGCGCCCCCGCGGCACCGTCGCGGTCTACGGCGACGACCGCGGCACCGGCACCCTCAGCCTCGACTTCGGCGCGAACCTGTGGCTGAACGCGCGCTACCAGTTCCTGGTGCTCTACACGGTCGGAGCGGACAAACTGCGCGCCGGTGCCGAAGACGTCACCGCGGCACTGGCCGACGGCGCGCTGCGGCTCGGCGAGGACCGCGGGGTGCCCGTCCACCGCTTCGCCCTGGAGGACACCGCGAAGGCCCACCTCGCGTCGGAGGAGGGCGTCACCGGGAAGGTGCTGATCGACGTCACCCCGGCGGGGTGACCAGCGCCTGAAGGAGGTCGGCGACCGCCACGCCGTCGTCGCGGTGGTCCCGCCAGCGCCCGAACAGCTCCTGCGCGGCGGCGAGCAGGGCGGGTGACAGCCCGGAATCGGCGCAGGCGGCGGCGATCTCGGCCATTTCGCCTTCCCACCGCCAGGCCTTCCGCCCGGCGGAGGCGAGGCCTTCGGGCGCGCCCAGCGGGGTCTCGGGCAGGACGTCGGCGGCGAGTTCACGCAGCTCGCCGCCGACGCCGTGGCGCTCCGCCAGGGCGTGGGCCTGCGCGGCGAGCGCGTAGGTGAGCTTGTTGTACGACGCGAAGGCGAGCTTGAGCGCCGACGCCCGGCCGACCGGCCCGTCCAGCACGACGGGCCGCAGGTGGCTGCCGGCGAACAGGCCTTCCAGCCGCGTGACGGCGGCCGCGGGCCCGGACAGGTAGAGCCGGGTGGTCCCGGCCGCCCGCGGTGGCGGCCCGACGATCCCGCCGTCGACGACGGTCGCCCGGTCCCCCAGGAGTGCCTCGATCTCCTGGGCGTGCCGGGGGCTGATGGCGTTCGCGTCGAGGTAGACGCCGGCGAACCCGGCGACGCTCCGCGCGACATCGAGCGCGGCGGCGGGAGGGCAGACGCTGAGGATGACGTCACAGCCGGCCAGCGAGGCGACTTCGGTGAGCCCGGCTGCTTCGGCACGGCGTCGCGTCGCGGGCCCGCGACCGGCGGAGACCCAGGAGACGCGGGTCCCGCGGGCGGTGAGCACCGCCCCGACGGCCGCGCCCATCGCCCCGGGGTGCAGCAGCCCGACAGACTGGTCCAAGGTGCACGCTCCTTTCGCGGACCCATGATCGCGCACGCGCCGGTCAAGGCGTGCGGACCCGCGCCCAAGGTGCACGCGGCTTCCGCGGAAGCAGCACGCTCCCGGTCAGGGCGTGCGGACCCGCTTCCCCGGCAGGCCGATCTCCTCCCGCAGCTCCCGCCCCCGGCGCAGGTGCCGTTCCGCGTCGGCCGGGTGCCCCTGCGCGGCGTGGGCCGACGCGAGGCCGAGCAGGGCGCGGGCCTCCTGGGCGCGGTAGCCGATGCGGCGCGCCGTCGTCAGCGCCACGCCGTGCGCCGCCGTCGCCGCCGCCGGGTTGCCGAGGGCCAGGCAGGCCGCGCCGAGGCTGTTGGCCGCCATCGTCAGCAGCAGCGGGTGGTTGAGCCGCGCGAGGATCGCGCACGCGCGCTCGGCGTGGCCGTGCGCGTCCGCCGGGCGGCCGGCCGCCAGCAGCACTTCGGCGGCGTCGATGCGGCTCCACGCCTCGCCGAACGCGTACTCTCGCCCGACTGCCGCGGCCACCGCCTTCTCCGCCACGGCCAGGGCCTCGGGCACCCGGCCGAGCCGGGCCAGCACCAGCCCGAGCTGCGCCGACGCCAGGATCGCGCCGTCGCCGTCACCGAGTTCCTCGCGGATCGCGCGGGCGCGCGCCGCCGACGTCAGGGCGTCTTCGAGCTGCCCGAGCACCTCCTGGGCGTTGCTGAGGTTGCCCCAGGCCAGGCAGGCGACGGCGTGGCTGCCCGTCTCGCCGGCCAGCACCAGCGCCCGCCGGTAGAGCCGGACCGCTTCGGGGTAGCGGCCGAGCATGCCGTGCAGCGCGCCCATCCGCGCTACGGCCGCCGCTTCGGCCGCGCGGTCGCCGGACGCGCGGACCAGGCGCAGCCGTTCCGCCGTGGCTTCGACGGCGTCGGCGAGCCGCCCGGTCTCCCAGTGCGCCGTCGTCAGGTTCGCCAGGCTCACCTGCCGGGCGTGCGGATCGCCCAGCCGGTCCGCGGCGCGGACGCCCGCCCGGGCCAGCGCCGTCAGCTCGTCGCGGTGCCCCTGTTCGCGCAGCGCGGCCACCGCGCGGTCGGCGATGCGCCAGACGTGCTCGTCGTGGTCACCGGCCCGCGCGGTGACGGCGACGAGGTTGGCGCGCTCGGCGGCGAACGAGTAGTCGGCGTCGCGGTAGTGGTCCAGCAGCCGGTCCAGCGCCGCCGCGGCCTCGTCCGGTTCCGCCACCTCCCGCGCGTGTTCGGCGATCAGGTCGTGGAAGGCGTAGCGGCCGGGGGCGGGCTGCCGGAGCAGGTGCGCGTCGAGCAGGTCCTCCAGCAGCCGCTCGGCCTCCGTGACGCCCGTGCCGTGGAGAGCCGCCGCCGCGGGCGCCCCGAAGTCACCGCCCGGATGGCACCCGAGGACGCGGAACATCCGCCGCTGCGCGGCCGTGAGATCCCGGTAGGACAACGCGAACGCCGCGCCGACGTCCCGGCCGCCCGCGCGCAGCTCCCCCAGCCGGCGGTGTTCGGACCCGAGCCGGGCGACGAGGTCATCGGCAGTCCACAGTGGACGTGCCTGGAGCCGGGCGGCGGCGATCCGCAGCGCCAGCGGCAGGTACCCGCACAACCGCGCGACCCCCGCGCCGGACCGGCCCCCGGCCGCGGCGGTGAACAGCGCCTCGGCCTCGGGCGGCGGCAGCACGTCCAGGCCGAGCCCGAGCGCGCCGTCCACCGCGGCGAGCCGGCGGCGGCCGGTGACCAGCACCCCGGCGTCCCGGTCGCCGGGCAGCAGCGGCACCACCTGGTCCGGCGAGCACGCGTTGTCCAGCACGACGAGCACGCGGCGCCCGGCGACCCGCGACCGCCACAGGGCGGCCCGCTCGTCGAGCCCGTCCGGGTGACGGCTCGCCGGCACGCCGGTCTGCAGCAGCAAGGCCGCCAGCGCGGCTTCGGCCGCCAGCGGCCCGCGGCCCGGGGTGTGGCCGTGCAGGTCCACGAACAGCTGCCCGTCCGGGAAACCGGCGGCGGCCCGGTGGGCGACGCGGACCGCGAACGCCGTCTTCCCGACGCCGGCCATCCCGTCGACCACCACCGGCCGCCCGGCGCGCAACGCCGCGAGCGCGTCGGCGACCTCGGCGGCGCGTCCGGTGAAGTCCGGGACGTCGTAGGGCAGGAAACACCGGCCCGGCGCGGGCTCTTCGCGCAGGAGCCGGTCGTGGAGCTCGCGCAGCGCTACGCCCGGGGTGATCCCGAGTTCCTCGGCCAGCCTCCGCCGCGCGCACTGGTAGGCGGTGAGCGCGTCGGCCTGCCGCCCCGCCCGGTGCAGCGCCCGCATCAGCAGCCCGACCAGGCCTTCGCGCAGCGGGTGCTGGGCGACCAGCGCGGTCAGCTCCGCGACGGCGTCGCCGGATCCGCTCTCGACGTCGGCAGCCAGGCTCCGCTCCAGCACAGCCAGCCGCCGCTCCTCGAGGCGCTCGGCGTCCGGGCGCAGGGCGGCGCTGTCCACCCCGGCGAGCGCGGGCCCGCGCCAGCAGGCCAGGGCCTGCCGGTACTCGCCGCGGGCGGCGTGCTCCTCGAAGGCGTCGACGTCGAAGGTGCCCGGCCGCAGCACGAACCCGGGTCCTTCGGCGGTGAGGACGTCTTCGCCGGCTCCGGCCGCGACGAGCGCGCGCCGCAGGGCGGTGGTGAGGTTGCGGACCTGCCGCACGGCCGTCGCCGGGGGTTCGCCGTCCCAGACGACGTCGACCAGGCGGGACACCGGCACCACCCGGCCGGCGTCGAGCAGCAGCGCCGCCAGGATGCGTTCCTGCCGGGGCCCGGACGGCCCGATCGGCCGCCCGCCGCCGAGCACTCGCACCGGACCCAGGACGCGGAACTCCATGACTCACCCCGCGGGCGAGGTTAACCGGCCGCCGCGGGGCGCCGGTGCGGAAGTGATGCAGCTGTGATGCGCCGCCCCGGCAGGCTCCGGCCGGTCCACGAAGAAGGGAAGCCAGATGCGCAAGTGGGGTTACGCGGCCTTGGGCGCCGCGCTGGCGGCGGCGGTGCTCGGCACGCCGGTCGCCGCGGCGGCCGGCGAGACCGGCGACGGCGGGCAGCAGGAGTGCCGGCGGGCGTTCGACCACGCCGTGTGGGAGGACATGGACAGCTACAACAAGCGCGACGCCGCCCGCTACCGCGCGATCATCCACCGCGACATGGTCACGGTGGGCCGGCGGGGCAACCTCATCATCGGCTACGACGCGAACGTGATCCCGGTGGTGGAGCAGCAGTTCAAGGTGCCGTACGAGTACGCGATGCCGTGGACGGTGACGCACACCGTCGTCGAGGGCTGCCACATGGGCTTCGCGATCCTCGACGCGCACTACCTCGAGCCGTCGCACGGCATCGACCGCCACTACACGATCAGCCTGACCCTGGTGCGCGACCACGGCCGGTGGCAGGTGGTCAAGGACACGGTCACCGACGTCGTGCCTTGACCTCAAGGGTTCTTGAAGTTCGAGACTGGGGGCATGGACGCGATCACGGTCACCCGCTTCGGCGGTCCCGAGGTACTGGAACCGGTCACCCTGCCCACGCCCGAGCCGGCGGAAGGGCAGCTGCGGGTCGCCGTCGAGTACGCCGGCGTGGGCTGGCTGGACACGCTGCTGCGGCGCGGTGACGGCCCGGCGGAGTTCCCGGTGCGGCCGCCGTACGTGCCGGGCGGGGCGGTGGCGGGCACGGTGACCGCGACCGGCCCGGGGGTGGCCGGGGACTGGCCGGGCGCGCGGGTCGTCACCCGCGCGCCCGGCGGCGGCTACGCGGAGGCGGTGCTCGCCGACGCCGGGTTCGCCTTCCGCGTGCCGGCCGGGCTGGGGCTGCCCGAGGCCCTCGCCGTCGTCGACGACGGCAGCACCGCGGTGGCGCTGCTCGAGAAGACGCCCGTCTCCGCCGGGGACGTCGTGCTGGTCGTGCCGGGGGTCGGCGGACTCGGCAGCCTGCTGGTGCAGCTGGCCCGCGACGCCGGGGCGGCGGTGATCGCCGCGGTCCGCGGGCCGGAGAAGCTCGCGCTCGCGCGGGACCTGGGGGTGCGGGCCGCCGACTACGCGGACCCGGACTGGGCCGGGCGGCTGCCCGGGCTGGACGTGGTGTTCGACGGGGTCGGCGGCCCGCTCGGCTCGGCCGCCCTGGCCCGCCTGCGCGACGGCGGCCGGTTCTCCGGCTACGGCATGAGCAGCGGCGCACCGACGGCCCTCACCGACGCGGACCGCCACCGGGTCACGGTGGCCGACATGTCCCAGCTGCCGGAGTTCTGGCCGGACACCCCGCGCCGCATCCGCCACGTGCTGGCGGAGACCGCCGCGGGCCGGTTGCGGCCGATGGTCACCCGGATCTACCCGCTGCGGGACGCGGCCAGGGCGCACGAAGACATCGAACGGCGCCGGGTGACCGGCAAGATCCTGCTCCGGCCGGAGGCCGAAGGCAGGTAGGAAAACGCCAGGCGAACCGGCTCCCCGGAGCCGCGCGGGCCCACCCACCCGGCAGCGGATCCCGCATCGCCACCTACCAACGCCGGGCGCCCGGCTCCCCCGAAGCCGCACGGCCCCTCACCCACCCGGCGAAACCGGGCACCGACCCCGGTACCAGATCACCTCACCGGCGCGGATCAGGACATTCCCGGCCGGTCGCGGGGGGCCACGCTCTACGATCGCCCGCGGAGGTGGGGCGTGGAGCCGTTGGGTCCGGGTGAGCCGGCGCAGGTGGGGCGGTACCGGCTGCTCGCCGCGGTCGGCGAGGGCGGGATGGGGCGCGTGCTGCTCGGGGTCGCCCCCGACGGCAGGCTGGCCGCCGTCAAGCAGGTGCACCGCGGCTTCGCGCACGATCCCGGGTTCCGCGAACGGTTCCGCCGCGAGGTCGAGGTCTCCCGGCTCGTCTCGGGCGCCTACACCGCGGCCGTGATGGACGCCGACCCGCACGCTCCGACGCCGTGGCTCGCCTCGGTCTTCGTCGCGGGTCCTTCGCTGCAGGAAGCCGTCGACGCGACCGGGCCGCTGCCGCCCGCCGCGGTGCGGCACCTGGCCGCCGGGCTGGCGTCCGCGCTGACGGGCATCCACCGGGCCGGGCTGGTGCACCGGGACCTCAAGCCGGGCAACGTCCTGCTCGCCGACGACGGCCCCCGCGTCATCGACTTCGGCATCGCCCGCGCCGCCGAGGGCAGCGTCGACCTGACCCACACCGGGGTCATCCTCGGCTCGCCGGCGTTCATGTCGCCCGAGCAGGCGGACGGACGGCCGCTGACCCCGGCGAGCGACGTCTTCTCCCTCGGCGCGCTCCTCGTCCTCGCGGCCACCGGACGCAGTCCCTTCGCCGGGGCGTCGGCCCCGCAGTCGCTCTACAACGTCGTCCACACGCACCCGGACCTGCGGATCCTCCCGCCCGAGGTCCGCGCCATCGCCGAACCGTGCCTCGCCAAGGACCCCGCCCGGCGGCCGACGCCGGCGCAGCTGCTCGAGCTCCTCGGGCCGCTGCCGCCGGTCCAGCGGCCGTGGCCGCCCGGGGTGCACGCGCTGGTCGCGCGCCACCGGGCCGAGGTCGCGGCCGTCGTGGCCAAGCCGCCGAAGCCGCGGCGGCGCGGCCTGCGCGTCGCGCTCGCCGCCGCGGCGGCCGTGGTCGTCGTGGCCGGCACGATCACCGCGGTCACGCTGCTGAACGACGACGGCGGCGCGACCGCCGCCCCGGCGAGCAGCCCGGCCCCGCCCCCGGTGACGACGACGTCCGCGCCGAACCCGGATCCGCTGGGCCCGGACAAGCTGCGCGCCGCCGACCCGTGCCGGGTGCTGCCGTCGGTGCCCGGGATCGGGCAGCTCACGCCGAAGGGCGAAGCCGACTTCGTTTCCTGCACCTTCCAGACCACGCAGCGCCAGTGGATGCAGCTGACGATCGGGGGCCCGTCGGCCGCCGGCGGCACGCCCGCCGGGGAGCTCGGCGGCCTGCCGCTGAGCCTCGACGTCAAGAGCAGCGGCTGCACGGCTTCGGTGCCGGTCGTCGACCGCCCGGCCGCCACCATCGGGGTCGAAGCCGGCGACCTCGGGGTCGGGAAGTTCGCCCAACCGTGCGACGCGGCGAAGTCCGCGCTCACCGAAACCCTGAACCGCCTCCGCGCCGGGAGCGTTTCCGCCGCGCCACCGGGAAGTCTCGCGCCGGTCGACCCCTGCGGCCTGGTCGACACCGCGACCGCGCAGCGGATCGCCGGGCCGATCACCAAGGTCGAACCCCGCGGGCTGCACGAATGCCGCTGGGCGGCGGGCGGCGACCTTTCCGTCGCGCTCGAACGCGGACGCCCGCCCGTCCCGGCGAAGGACAACTCCTACGACGCGGCCGGCGCGGTCGACCTCGGCGGCGTCACCGCGTACTTCACCGCGGACCAGATCAACCCCGCGAAGGTCGACTGCACCCTGACCTGGTCGCACCGGCCGGTCGGCGAAGAAACCTCGGAGAACGTCATCGTCCGGTACACGACTTCCGCCAGCACGCTCACCATCGAGCAGACCTGCCGCCAGGTCCAGGACTTCGCCAAGGCGGCCCGGCCCGGGCTGCCGAAGCCGTGAAGCCGCTGCAGCCGGGCGAGGCCCGGCACGCCGGCCGGTACCGCCTGGTCGCCGAACTCGGCGAGGGCGGCATGGGCCGCGTCCTGCTCGGCGTCGCCCCGGACGGCCGCCTGGTCGCCCTGAAGCAGGTGCACGCGGAGTTCGCGCGCGACCCCCGCTTCCGCGGCCGGTTCCGGCAGGAAGTGCAGGCGTCGCAACGGGTTTCGGGCGCGTTCACCGCGGCGGTCATGGACGCCGATCCGGACGCCGAAACCCCGTGGCTCGCTTCGGTGTTCGTCACGGGACCGTCGCTGAAGGAAGCCGTCGAGGCGACCGGGCCGCTGCCGGTCGAGGCCGTGCGCCGGCTCGCCGTCGGGCTGGCGACCGCGCTGATCGAGATCCACCGGGTCGGCCTGATCCACCGCGACCTCAAGCCCGGCAACGTGCTGCTGACCGGGGACGGGCCGCGGGTGATCGACTTCGGCATCGCCCGCGCCACCGAGGGCGGCGCCGACCTCACCCACACCGGCGGCATCGTCGGCTCCCCCGCGTTCATGTCGCCCGAGCAGGCCGAGAGCCGCCCGCTGACCCCGGCGAGCGACGTGTTCTCCCTCGGCGGCCTGCTGGTCATGGCGGCGACCGGCCGCGGCCCGTTCACCGGCACGACGACGGCGCAGCTGCTCTACAACGTCGTGCACGCCGTCCCCGACCTGACCGGGGTGCCGCCCGAGATCCGGGCCCTCGTCGAGCCGTGCCTGGCCAAGGACCCGGCCCGGCGGCCCGCACCCCAGCGGATCCTGGACTTCCTCGGCCCGGTCGCCCCGGGGACCCGGCCGTGGCCGGACGCGGTGCACCGGCTGATCGACGCGCAGGACACCGCGGTCCGCACCGCCCTGTCCTGGCCGGCGCCCGCGCCGGTGCCGGTCCCGGCGCCGCCCCGCCGTCGCCGCTGGTTCCCGGTCGTGACCGCGCTGGCCGCGGTCGCCGCACTCGGCGTGGGCAGCCTGGTGGCGGTGCTGGGGACGGCCGCGAACGCGGATCCGCCGACCGCGGGCGCGAACCTGGACCCGACGAGCCTGGACACGCTGCGGCGCACCGATCCGTGCAAGGTGCTCGACCAGGTCACCGTCCCGGACGCGGGCAAGCTGAGCACCGCCCCGGACACGGGCTACTTCGACCGCTGCGACTACCGGACCAAGTCCGGGGAGAAGATCTCGATCAAGCTCGGCGACGAGATCTACGTCGAGGGCGGCCGGCCGGCCGAGGACCTCGACGGCCGGCCGGTGCTGTTCACCGAGATCAGCGGCAGCACGTGCGACGCCAGCGTCCAGGTCCCCGCGCAGCCGGAACTGGGCGTGACGGCACTGGCCGAGACGTGCGGCCTGGCGAAGACGACGCTCGCCAAGGTGCTGGAACGCGTCCGCGGCGGCACCGGGTACGACCTGCCGCCCGGCACGCTGCTCGCGGCGGACCCGTGCACGCTGCTCGACAAGACCGCGGTGACCCCGGCGCTCGGCCCCGTCCGCGAGGTCAAGCTCACCCGGCTGCGCGAGTGCGAGTGGACGGCAGCGCCGTCGTCGTCGCTGCGGCTGACGTTCGACAAGGGGTACTCCACCGTGCCGGACGACGGGAGCCCGGTCGACCTCGGCGGCGTCACCGGCACGCGCCACCCGACCGGCGACAGCTGCGCGGTGTCGTGGAACCACCGCCAGTTCGACGCGAAGCGCACGGAACACGTCCGGATCTTCGCCTCGAAAACCGGCGGTGGTGCCTGCGACGCGGCGGTGGCGTTCGGCAAGGCGCTGGCGGGGAAGCTGCCGAAACCCTGACTCAGCCGCCGGTCACCCGCAGCCCGCGGCGCAGCGCCTCGACCTCGTCGGCGAACATCCGGCGCGAGATCTCCGCCGTCTCCACCATCCCCGAACCGTGGAACGTGCCCGGGTAGTGGCGCAGCTCGGTCTGCACCCCCGCGTGCGCGAGCCGTTGCGCGTACTGGATCCCCTCGTCGCGCAGCGGGTCGAACTGGCAGGTCGTCACGAACGCCGGGGGCAGCCCGGCGAGGTCGGCCGCGCGGGCCGGGGCCGCGTACGGCGAGACGTCGTCGCCGCCCGGTTCCGCACCCAGGTAGCTCGTCCAGCTGAAGACCGCGTTCGGCTGGTTCCACAGCGGGGTGTCGGTGTAGGCGCGCATCGAGAGGGTGTCCAGGCGGTCGTCCAGCTCGGGGATGCCGAGGTACTGGAAGCTGAGCGCCGGGCCGCCGCGGTCGCGGGCCAGCAACGCCACCGCCGCCGACAGGCCGCCTCCCGCGCTTTCGCCGCCGACGGCGAGGCGGGCCGGGTCGATGCCCAGCTCCGCGGCCTTGGCCCCGACCCACTGCAGGGCCGCGTAGCAGTCCTCGACCGGCGCCGGGAAGGGGTGCTCGGGCGCCAGCCGGTAGTCCACCGAGACGATCACGATCCCCAGCTCGTCGACCAGGCGGAGCAGGTGCGCGTGGAACATGTCGAGGTCGCCGAGGACGAACCCGCCGCCGTGGATGTAGAGCAGGCCGGGCACCGCGCCGGTGCGGCCGGCCGGCGAGTAGACGCGGACCGGCACGTCCGGGGCGTCGGACGGGCCGGGCACGGCCGTGTCCCGGACGTCGACGGGGTGCACCGGCTCGTAGGCCGGCAGGACGTTCCCCAGCTCCGCCATCGAAGAACGCGCGGCCAGCAGGGATTCGTGGTCGGTCAGGGCCACCGCCGGGAGCATGTCCAGCCAGGGCACCAGCTCGGGATCGATCGCGTAGGTCATGGACCGATCATCGGCCGCCGGAGGTGACCCCGGCCACCGCCATGCGGCGGGCGTTGCCGGGCCGGTCCTCGCCATCCGGCGGCGGGCGCGCCTATCGTGGCGGCATGAAAGGCCTGCTGCTGAGGCTGTCCGGGCTCGACGCCGACGCCGAGAACGCCGTGCGGGTGATCGGGTTCTTCGACCGCCTGATCACCGGCCGCGCCGGCTTGGACGCCCTCGTGCGCAGCACGGCCGGGCTCGCCGGCTGCCCGGTCGGCGTGCACGCCCCCGGCCAGGGGCTGTCCCTGCGCTCCGACCCCGGCGCAGACGTCACCACGCCCGGCCCGGCACCCACCGGGGCGGCCACCCGCGTGCTCGAGGGCGGGGTGGTCGTGTGGGTGGCCCGCGAGGGCGCGCCGATCCCGCTCGACGACATGCTGCTCGAACGGTTCGCGATCGCCGCCGCGATCCTGCTGGAGCACTCCGGCGTGCCGCGCCCGGAGCTCGGGGACCCCGCCCTCGTCGAGCTGGTGCTGTCCCCGGAACCCGGGACGGCGGAGCGGTCGCGGGCCCTGCACCTGCTGGGCATCGACCCCGCGACCCGGTTGCGCGTGCTCGCGGGCACCGGCGTCGACGCGCTCGCGGGACGGTCGGCCCAGCTGGGCAGCGTGCGGGCGGTGCTGCTCACCGGCGCGGTGCCCGGCCCGCTCCCGGCGGGCGGCCGGGCCGGCGTCGGCCCGGAGCTGCCGGCCATCGACGTGGCCCGGTCGTGGGAGGCCGCCCGGACCGCGCTGCGGTTCACCGCGGCCACCGAGCCGGTGGTGTGGTGGGAGCGGCTCGGCGGTCTCACCGCGATCGCCGGCCGGCTCGGCCCCGAGGACCTCGCCGAGCCGTCCGACGTCCGCGCGCTCGACCGGCTGGCCGGAGAACCCCACGGCGAGGACACCCTGGCGGCGCTCGACGCGCTGTGCGCGACGGGTTCGGCGCGCAAGGCCGCGGCGGTGCTGCACCGCCACCACAGCACCATGCCGGCCCGGCTCGCCCGCGCCGAAGCCGTGCTCGGCTTCGACGTCGACTCCCCCGCCGGCCGGTTCCGGCTGCACCTCGCTCTCATGCTGCGGCGGCTGCGGGACAACGCCGGCCTCAGCTGACCGTCCTCATCGGACTGCGCAGCCGCCGTACGAGGTCGTCCGCCGCCGCGGGCCACGCCGGGTGGTCGAACGCGAAACCCGCCTCCAGCAACCGTCCCGGCACCACGCGGCGGCTCTTGAGCAGCAGCTCGGTGTCGCTGCGCAGCACGAACGCGCCGAGCTCCGCCATCCACTTCGTCGCCGGCAGGCCGAACGGAACACCGGCGGCGGCACGCAGCGCCCGCAGGAAGTCGCGGTACGGCAACGGTTCCGGGGCCGCGAGGTTCACCGGCCCGGCGAGGTCGTCCCGCTCGACGAGGAAGCCGATCGCCCGGACGAGGTCGTCCTCGTGGATCCAGGACATGAACTGGGCACCACCCGCGACCGGGCCGCCCAGCCCCAGCCTCGCCAGGCGCAGCAGCATCGCGAACGCGCCGCCGGGCTCCGGGCTCATCACCATCGCCGTCCGGAGCGCGACCTTGCGGGTGTGCGGGGTGTCGGCCAGCCGCTGCTCGCGCTCCCACGCGCGGGCGATGTCGACGCTGTAGGCCCAGTAGTCCGGCACGCCCGGCTCGTGGCCGCCGAGGACGCCGGTGGTTTCGTCGTTCGGGGCGTCGAAGCGGTGCGCGTAGATCGTCGCCGTGCTCATCTGCAGCCAGACCCGCGGCGGCCGCGCGGCCCGCTCGATCGCGCCGCCGACGACCCGCGCCGAGTCGACGCGCGAGTTCCACATCTCGCGCAGGTTCGCCCGGGTGTACCGGCAGTTCACCGACCGGCCCGCCAGGTTGAGCACGACGTCGCTGTCGTCGATCTCGTGCGTCCACGCGCCGGCGCTGCGCCCGTCCCAGCGGACGTGGCGCACGCCCGGTTCGGCCCCGGCCTCCCGCCGGGTCAGCACGACGACCTCGTGCCCGCGTCCGGCCAGCGCGCGGCTCAGCACGCGGCCCAGGTGCCCGGTGCCCCCGGGTAGCACGACCTTCATCGAATCCCCCTTCGTTCCGCCCCGCAGCCCACGGTACCGAAAGAGTTGAACGTGTTCAAATACCGGGTGGGCCGCCGATGAGGTCGAGCAGCGTCCGCAGCGCTCGGCTCGGCGGCTTCGAGCCGGCGGTGATGAGGTTGAGCGGCCAGTCCAGGCCGGCGCCCGCGAGGGGCAGCGTGACGACGTCCGGTTCGTCCGGCGCGGGGGTGTCCGGGACGACCGCGATCCCGAGGCCGGCGCGGACGTAGCCCGGCACCGTGCGCAGGTCGGCGACCTCGACGGTGACCCGCCGCGGCGCGCCGAGGGCGTCGAAGGCCCGGTCCAGCGCGACGCGGTTGCCGAATCCCCGCGGCGTGTCGATGAAGGCTTCGCCACCGAGGTCGGCCAGGCGCACCGCGCGCCGCGCCGCCAGCCGGTGACCGGCCGGCAGCAGGGCGACGAACGGCAGCGTGTCGACCCGCAGCACGTCCAGCCCGGCGAGGTCGGCCTCGGGCAGGCCCACCAGGGCGGCGTCGAGCCGGCCCTGGCGGACCTCCTCGGCCAGCCCGGTCGAGCCGGTGATCGACACCGTGACGTGGATGTCCACCCGGGGGTAACGCCGGTGGAACGCCCCGAGCAGCGCGGGCAGGTCCACGCCGCCGATCGACGTCAGGGTGCCGATGCGGAGGCTGCCGCGCAGGCCTTCCGACGCCTCCTGGACGGTCGCGCGCGCCCGCTCGAGGGCCTCGATCGCGGCTTTCGCCTCGGGCAGGAACGCCGCCCCGGCCGCCGATAGCGCCACCCGGCGGGTGGACCGGTCGAACAGCCGCGTGCCGAGTTCGGTCTCCAGGGACCGGACGGCGGCGGACACGGTGGACTGCACGGCGAACAGCCGCTGGGCGGCCCGGGTGAAGCTGAGCTCCTCGGCCACGGCGACGAAGTACTCGAGCTGACGCGTCTCCATGCCGTCATTTTATCGCCTCAAACGATAACTGGGACCAGGACTTTTCGTTGGACTTGGTGAGTCGGCGAGGCGATGGTGGACGTCGGAAGATCCCTCGTCCGCCCGGAAGGTCCCGATGTCCGTCACCCTCTCCCCGGCCCGGCTCCGCATGAGCCACGGCCTGGGGTTCCGCGTCGTCGCGGTGGCGTTCGCGACGGCACTCGCGTTCTCCACCGTCCCGACGCCGCTGTACGCGCTCTACCAGCAACGGGACGGCTTCCCGACCTTCCTCGTCACGGTGGTCTTCGCCGCCTACGCGGTCGGGGTGATGCTCAGCCTGTACCTGGCCGGGCACGTCAGCGACTGGCTGGGCCGCCGCCGGGTCCTCCTCGCCGGGCTCCTGGCCGAGGCCTTCGCCGCGGCGCTGTTCCTGCTGTGGCCGGACGTGCCGGGCCTGATCGTCGCGCGGCTGGTCAGCGGCGCCGGGATCGGCGCCCTCACCGCGACCGCCACCGCGCACCTGTCCGAGCTGCGCGCCCGGACCCGGCCGGACGACGGCTCCGGTCTCGTCGCGACCGTCGTGAACGCCGGCGGTCTCGCCCTCGGGCCGCTGGTCGGCGGGCTCTTCGCGCGGTTCGCCGAACAGCCGCTGCGCACGCCGTTCGCGGTGTTCCTGGTCGTGCTCCTGCTCGAGGCGATCGCGGTGAGCCTGGTGCCGGAGACCGTCGAACGCCGGGAGGAACGCCCCGCCTACCGCCCGCAGCGGCTCGCGCTGCCGGCGGCCGCGCGGTCCGAGTTCACCGGCGCCGCGATCGGCGTGTTCGCGGCGTTCGCGATCAGCGGCCTGTTCATGGCCCTCGCCCCGGCGCTGCTGGCGCACGAGCTGCACGAGCCGTCCCGCCTGCTCGCCGGGCTCGCCCCCTTCACGATGCTCGGCACCGCCGCGCTCGCCCAGCTCGCGTTCGCCCGCCTCGGCACGCGGCCGCAGCTGCGGTCCGGGTACGCGCTGATGGGCACCGGCCTGGTGCTGCTGGCGGTGTCGGCGTTCTCGGGGTCGCTCCCGCTGTTCTTCGGCGCGAGCGCGCTCGCCGGCGCCGGGTTCGGGCTCGGGTTCCGCGCCGCGGTCGCCGCGGTGGCCGCGCTGGCGGACGACCTCACCCGCGGCGAGGTCCTGGCCGCGCTGTTCCTCGCCGCCTACGCGGGGCTGGTGCTGCCCGTGCTGCTGATCGGCCTCGCGATGCTGCGGGCGCCGGGCTCGGTCGTGCTGGCCGGGTTCGCTGTGCTGGAGCTCGCCCTGCTCGGGTGGTCCGCGCGCCGCACCCTCGGCCGCTGACCGTCACCGGCCGGTGCCGGGACCCGCGTTGCGCCGGGACAGGTAGACCGCCGCCGAGGTGCGGCGCTCCACGCCCAGCTTGTGCAGCACCGACGCCGGCAGCCTGTCCACTGTGGACGGCAAGCTCACCACCTGGACCAACACCGCCGGTGGCAACCAGAGCGCCACGGTGACCGCGGCCGGCTACGCCCCGCCGTCGGTGATCCGGCGGGGTCGATCCTCAAGTCCGCCCGGGTGACCGTGGTGCACGGCAACGACAACGGCTCCGACCAGGACAACCTGACCGTCCAGCTCAACGCGGCGGGTACCCCGGCCAAGGTGCCGGCGTACGCGGACAAGGTGCTGCACACCGACCAGGTCGATGCCCTGCAGCTGGAGCTGACCTACACCCCGCCCGCTCTCCGCGCGGAAAGCGGGTGCACGCAGCTGCCGTACACCACCAGTGCCGCGTGCGCGATGGTGACGTCGGTGAACAACTCCGGCAACCGGTTCTACGTGCAGGGGACGACGTACGCGCCCAAGGCCGCCCTGGACATCACGCTCAACAACGCCACCGAGCCGATCTTCCGCTTCGGCGTCGTCGCGCGGTCGTTGTGGGTGAAGCTGACCGGCAGCGTGACGTTCACCGGCGCGGTGATCGAGGTCCCGGACGACTCCCCCGGTTTCGTCTTCGGGGTCTACCTGTCGGCGTACGTCTGCCCCGGTGCAGGGACGTGCGCGCCGGGCGGTGCCGCGGTGGCCAGGGCACGGGTGGCCTATGTGGACGGTGATCCGGCGAACCCGGTGCCGGGGGCCCGCCAGGTGTCGGTGCTGAGCTGGTCCGGGAACCGGTGACGCTCAGGCCAGGCCGGCCAGCCGCTGGTAGGCCTGGCCGAGCGGGGCGGCCGCGAAGATCGCCACCAGGGCACCGGCGATCATGAACGGCCCGAACGGCAACGCCGTCTTGCGGTCGCCCTTCCCGGCCGCGAGCACCACGACCCCGGCGACCGCGCCGAGCAGGAACCCGCCGAACGCGCCGATCAGCAGCGCCGCCCAGGACAGGTACCCGAGCACCCCGCCGAGGATCCCCGCGAGCTTGACGTCACCGAAGCCCATCCCGGCCGGGTACCCCAGCGCCAGGAGGAGGTAGAACGCGAACAGCGCGGCCCCGCCGATCCCGGCGCGGGCCAGCGACCACCAGTCGTCGCGCCACCAGGCCGACGCCGTCAGCAGGACCGCCAGGACCGGGTAGGACGGCACCACGATCGCGTCCGGCAGGCGGCGGCAGTCGAGGTCGATCAGGGCGAGCGCGATCCCGATCGCGCCGAAGTACAGGTGGGCGGGCAGGTCCGGCGGGTCGAGCCGCAGCGCCAGCAGCGCGAACAGCACGGCGGTGCCCAGCTCGACCAGCGGGTAGCGGACGCTGATCCGGCTCCCGCAGCCCGCGCACCGGCCCCGCAGGACCAGCCAGCCGAAGACCGGGACGTTGTGCCGGGCGCGGATCTCCCGGCCGCAGCCCGGGCAGTGCGACGGCGGGCGGACCACCGACTCACCCCGCGGCACCCGGTGGATCACGACGTTGAGGAACGACCCGACGACCAGGCCGAGCACCGCGGCCGCCACGACCAGCACCGCCATCGGGCTCCTCCGGGATCGGGGCGGGGACGCCGCAGATCTTGCCCGACGCGGGCTTCGGCCGCGACCGCGCGGGCCTATCGTCGTCAGGACGAAGGAGCCGCTGATGACCGCTGGAACGGGACCGCCGATCGTCGCCGGGGTGGACGGGTCGGCCGAATCCCTCGACGCCGTCCGCTGGGCCGCGCGGACCGCCCGCCTGCGGGACGCGCCCCTGGAGATCGTGCACGCCCTCGACGTCCCGGCCCTGCTCGCGGGCGGGGTCGTGCCGCCGCCGGAGGAGATGGTCGACGCGCTGCGCGCCCGCGGGCACCGGGCGCTGCGGACCGCGCGGGAGCTGGCCGCCGCGCAGGGCGTGCCCGGCGCGGTCACCCGGCTCGACTCCGACCGCGCCGCCCAGGCGCTGATCGAGGCGTCGCGCACCGCCGCACTGCTCGTCGTCGGGTCGACGGGGCACGGCAGGCTCACCAGCCTGCTCGCCGGGTCCGTGGCGGGGGCGGTCGGGACCCACGCCCGCTGCGACACCGTCGTCGTCCGCGGGGACAGCTGGGACGAGCCCGGGGCCGCCGAGCGCCCGATCGTCACCGGGATCGACGGCAGCGAAGCCGGCACCCGCGTCCTCGCGACCGCCCTCGCCGAGGCTCGCACCCGTCGCGCTCCCCTGGTCGTGCTGCACGCCTGGGCCGACAGCCCGCCGCCGCACCGGGACCCGCGGTGCGTCACCGAGGCCGGGCGCCGGCTGCTCGGCGAGCGGGTCCTCGCCCACGAGACCGGCGACGTCGTGGTCGAGCAGGTTGTCGTCCACGCCCACCCCCGGCGCGAACTGGTCGAGCGCAGCGGCAGCGCGCAGCTGGTCGTGCTCGGCGACCGCGGCCGCGGTGGCTTCCCCGGCCTGCTGCTCGGCTCCACCGGCCAGGCTCTCCTGCACCACGCCGCCTGCCCGGTCCACCTGGTCCGCACCACGTCCTGACGGAAGCGGAACGGAAGCGGGACCGGGCAGGATGACCGGTGAAGCGAGCGGGAGGAAGAGATGAAGACTGCGGTACAGGCCGGGCTGGTCGCGCTGGTGGCCGGCGTGACGGTGCTGGCGACCCCGGCGCAGGCGGCCACGATCAGCGAGAAGACGGGCACCTGCCAGGCCGGCGACTTCGGCGGCAGGTTCACCCTCCGCTACGAGACCTCCGGTGGCTACCACCACATGATCGGCGCGATCACGTCATCGGGGCCGTACATCGGCGACGCGGGCAACCTGCTCCTGCGGATCTCCTACCGCGACGGCCTGACGACGCACACCGTCTACACCCGCTCGGTCCCGACGACGGGCAGCACGGGCCTGACGATCCCGTCGGGCATCGACGTACCGGCCGGCTCGTACGGCACGGCGTCGACGAAGTTCGACAACGGAACGGATTCGTGCATCGCGACGGTGCCGATCACGTAAGGGCGGGTGGGTCCACGGGCGGTGGCCAGCGGGCGTCGCGCCCGCGGCCAGGGTGGACGCCCGCTGTTCCGGCCGGCGGGCCGCACTTTCGAGCCGTTGCCGGTCATCGCCCGGTGACCGACGGCTCGTCGAACGTCCGGGCCTCTTCGGCGGCCGCGGCGAGTTCGCGGTCCGCGGCCGCCGCGTCGCCGGGAGCGCCGCGGCGGCGCAGGGCCCCGGCGTGCCGGCGGCGGGAGAGCACCACCGCCGGCCAGTGGGCCAGCGCGAGGTTGTGCCGGACCGCGGCCCGCAGGTGCGTCACCGCCCGGTCCAGGTCGCCCGTCGTCAGGGCCGTCGTGCCCAGCTGGTAGCGGACCGAGCCGAAGCAGGCGATGGCGAGGCTCGCCATCGCGGGCAGGTGACCGAACGGGCTCAGCAGCTCGCGGATCCGCGCCGCCGTCGCGCGGTCGTCCAGCAGGTACGCCGTTTCCGCGGCGCCGCACAGCGCGATCAGCCACGTGCTCGACCGGGGCAGCGCTCCCAGGTCGTCACCGCACAGCCTCGCCAGCGCGCCCGCGGCCGTGCGGCGGTCCCCAGCCGACGCCGACGCCACGGCCAGCGCCGCGTAGTACGAGTTGTCGATCGGGCTGAGCGTCGGCGAGTGCATCAGCCCGTCCAGCACCGGCACCAGTTCCCCGAGCCGGCCCTGGAACCACCGGATCGCCACCAGCTGCGCCCCGTACCAGCCGAGCGAGTCCGGATCGCCCGCCGCCTGCCCGAGTTCGGCGCAGGCCTGCGCACCCGCTTCGGCCTCGCGGAACCGGCCGGCGCGGATGGCGAGCATGACGCCGAGGGCGTCGGCCACGAACCCCGCGGCCAGGTGCTTCCGCGCGGCCAGCAGGTCTTCGAGCTCGCCGAGCCGCCGCTGCGCGTGCGGGTCCCCGGCGAGGAACAGGTCGACGGTGTCCCACAGCACGCCCATGACGAGGTCGGTGCGCCGCCCGGAGCGGCTGCTCACCCCGACGAGCTCGGTCGCGAGAGTGCGCCGCAGGTCCGTGTGGTCCGGGCCGAGCAGGCAGTGGTGGGCCACGCTCAGCGCTTCGGCGTGCGCGACCGGGTCGTCCGCCTCCCTCGTCCGCTCGAGGATCGCGAAGATCCGCTCGTGCGTGCCCTCCTCGTAGTCCAGTTCGCCCGCGAGCCGGGCCTGGAGCCGTCGCCCGAGCGACGACGCGGGATCGACCCGCTCCAGCGCGTGCCGCAGGCGCGTCAGCAGCGACGTCGAGGCGGCCGACGTCCGGTGTTCGTGCACCCACACCCCGCCCAGGCCGAGGACCGCGCGGCCGAGGGCGTCGTCGTCCCCGGCCCGCTCGGCCCGGCGGTAGGCGGCTTCGAAGTGCTCCCGGCTCGTGCGGAGGTCGCCGTCCTCCAGCAGCGCGTGCTCCCCGGCGGCCAGCGCGTCGCCGGGGGCGGTCACCACGGCCGGGACCGCGAGCAGGGCCGGATCGTGGGCCAGCACCTGCCGGTGCACCTGCGCCAATACCGGCGACGGTTCCACGCCGGAGGCGGTGATCAGGCCGTGCCGGGCCCGCCGGAACGCCTCCAGCGCGTCGCCCTGCCGCCCGGCGCGGTACAGCGCGGTCATCAGCTGCGCCCACAGCCGTTCGTGCCCCGGGAACGCGGCGGTCAGCGCCTCGAGTTCGGCGATCAGCCCGGTGTCTTCGCCGGCCGCGAGGTCGGCGTCGATCCGGTCCTGGACGGCGGTGTGGCGGAGCCGGTCCAGCCGCATCCCCTCCGCCCTCAGGGTTTCGACGTCGGGGAACTCCTCGTAGGCGCGGCCGCGCCACAGGGCCAGCGCGGCCGCCAGGTGCTCCCGCGCGGCGGCCGGTTCGCCGCCGGCGAGGGCGCGCCGCCCCTCGGTGGCGAGCTGTTCGAACCGCACCGCGTCGAGGGCGTGGGGCGCCACGTGCAGCACGTACCCCGGTGACCGGGTCAGGATCATCCGGGAGTCCACGGTGCCGCGCAGCCGCGAGAGGTAGGTCCGCACGGTCCGGTCGGCGTGCGCGGGCGGCCGCTCGCCCCACAGCGCCCGGCCGAGCGCGGGCACGCTCACGACGCGGCCCGCCTCCGCGGCCAGCACCGCCAGCAGGGTCCGCAGCCGCGGCCCGCCGACCTCCCGCGGCTCGCCGTCGAGCCGCACTTCGAACGGTCCCAGCACCCCGAGGTCCACCCCGCCCATGCCCGCCCCTCCGCGACACGGGTATCCCGCGCGCTCGGCGTACAGGAGCGGGCCGGGCCGCACGGGATACGTTCCACGGCCGGGAGAACCGACGTCGGTGAATTGTCGGACGTTCGTCGCCGCGGCCCGGAAGGGGTGTGCGGCCAACGGATCTTCGGGAGGAGGTCCCGGAGACGCACGATTCGTGGTCCCGCACCGGTTGTCACCTGGCGAACAGGCCGCGGCCGGGCGAAGAAGGCCGAACCGGCGGTCACCGGGCGATGAGCTGCTCCTGCTCGAGGACGCGGCCCTCAAGGCGGAAGAGCGGGGCGACCGCCGCGAGGTCGAGGGCTCGCCGCACCACCCGGGACGGCTTCACCACCAGGTCGATCCCCGCGTCGGCGCAGCGGGCGCGCAGCCTCCCCAAGGACGCCACGCCCGTCACGCCGCAGAAACCGACGCCGAGCAGGTCGACGACCAGCCGGTGCGGGGCCGCCGCCACGGCGGCGGCGAACTCCTCGTCGAGCCGGGGGCACGTGGCCATGTCGAGCTCGCCCGTCACCGTGACCTTCACCGTTCCCGGCCGGGGCGTCGTGGTTGTCGCCGTCAGCAGCAGGGCGGACAGGTCGCTCATCGGGGTTCTCCTTCCAGGGTGCGCTGCAGGTGATCAACTCCTACCCGGTCGCGCACGGCCCCAAACATCGCCCGGGCGTGCGGAAAACCCGGGTTCCGCGGTTATCGCCCCGAGGCACGGGAACGTCCCAGCGACCGCCGGTGACGGCGGAGCCCAGACCCCGGACGACGGAGGAAACCACGTGTTCCGTCACACGAAGCTGCTGCAGTTCGAAGCCAAGCCCGAAAAGCCCGACCCCGTCTACGCCCACAAACTCCAGGAACTCATCGGCGGCGCCTACGGCGAAATGACCGTCACCATGCAGTACCTCTTCCAAGGCTGGAACTGCCGCATCGAAGGCAAGTACAAAGACCTCATCATGGACACCGCCACCGAAGAAATCGGCCACGTCGAAATGCTCGCCACCATGGTCGCCCGCCTGCTGGAAGGCGCCCCCGCCACCATGACCGCCGAAGCCGTCAAAGACCCCGTCATGGCCGCCGTCATCGGCGGGATGGACCCCCAGCAAGCCATCGTCGCCGGCGGCGGCGCCCTGCCCGCCGACTCCAACGGCTACCCCTGGAACGGCAAATACATCGTCGCCTCCGGCAACCTGCTCGCCGACTTCCGCGCCAACGCCGCCGCCGAAGCCCAAGGCCGCCTCCAAACCGCCCGGCTCTACAACATGACCGACGACCCCGGCGTCAAAGCCATGCTCAAGTTCAACCTCGCCCGCGACACCGTCCACCAGAAACAATGGCTCGCCGCCATCGAAGAACTCAAAGCCGACGGCCTCGAAGACGACATCGCCCCCAACGCCCTGCTCGACGAAGAAGACCAGACCCACAACAACACCATCTGGCACCTCTCCGACGGACCCGACGGCGCCAAAGGCGGCTGGACCACCCGCGACGGCATCGAATACCTCACCGACCCCCAGCCGCTCGGCGGCCCCGGCACCGCCCCCAAACCCGACCCCGCCCTCTACGGCACCTACGCACCCCTGCAAGACGCGAAGGGCACCGCCAAAGGCAAAGCCAAGGAGCTCAAGAACAAGCTGACCTGACCGGGCGGCCCGGTGCGCACCCCGCGCACCGGGCCTTCCTTCTCCCGGGCCGGGCTGTAAAGCTCGGCAGCGACGAGAAGGAGCGACGATGCCCGGACTTCTGCTTCGCGACGGCCGCCCCTGGAGAGCCGGCGGCCCGGCCGACCTCCTCATCCGCGACGGCGTCGTCGCCAAGCTCGGACCGGGCCTCGACGCCGGTGACGCGGAGGTGCTCGACCTCGGCGGCCGGCTCGTCCTGCCGGGCCTGGTGGAGGCCCACTGCCACCTGGACAAGACGCTGTACGGCGGGCCGTGGCGGCCGCACTCGGCCGGGCCCGCGCTGGCCGACCGGATCGCCGACGAACGCGTCCGCCGCGCCGAGCTCGGGCTGCCCGACCCGGCCCGCGTCACCGCGCTGCTGGAGACCATGGCCGCCACGGGCACCACCCACGTGCGCACGCACACCGACGTCTACGCCGGTACCGGCCTGGCCGGGGTCGAGGTCGTGCGGGACATCGCCGCGCGGCTGGCCGGCCGGATCACCGTCGAGCAGGTCGCCTTCCCGCAGAGCGGCATCCTCACCAACCCGGGCACCGCCGGCCTGCTGGAGGAGGCCATCGGTCTCGGGGTGAGCGCGGTCGGCGGGATCGACCCGGCCGGGATGGACCGCGATCCGGTCCGCCACCTCGACGTCGTCTTCGGCCTCGCCGAGCGCCACGGCGTCCGGATCGACCTGCACCTGCACGACGGCGGCTCGCTCGGCGTGTTCGAGCTGGAGCTGATCATCGAGCGGACCCGCGCCGCGGGCCTCGCCGGCCGGGTGACGGTCAGCCACGCGTACGCGCTCGCCCAAGCCGACGCCGCGACCCAGGACCGGCTGGCGGCCGGGCTCGCCGAAGCGGGCATCACGATCACGACGGCGGCGATCTTCGACTTCCCCGTCCCGCCGGTGAAGAAGCTGCGCGCGGCCGGGGTCAACGTCGCCTGCGGGCACGACGACATCCGCGACCTGTGGAGCCCGTACGGCAGCGGCGACCTCCTGGAACGGGCGATGCACCTGGCCTACCGCAGCACGTTCCGCCGCGACGAGGACATCGAGGTCGCGCTGGAGGCGGTGACGTACGGCGGCGCCCGCGCCCTCGGCCTCGACGGCTACGGCCTGGCCGAGGGCGCGCCGGCCGATCTCGTGGTGGTCGAGGCGGACACCCCGGCCCACGCGGTCGTGACGCGGCCCCCACGCGACCTCGTCCTCAAGGCGGGCCACCTCGTCGCCCGCTCCAAGGCCCTCTCACCGCCGCCATCCCGGTGACGCGACCTCGCGGACCGGGACCCCGCCGCGCGCCGAGCCGAGGTCGGTGAGCGCGACCCGCTCCAGGCCGTTGCCCTCGCCGCCGTCACTGGTCACCGCCAGCGCCAGGGTGTTGCGGCCGTGCGGGTCCAGGATCCCGGTCGGCAGCGCGAACGTGTGCTGCGGGCCCACGTCCGCGACGTACTGCCCGAGGTTCCAGCCGTTGAGGAAGATCAGCACCCGGTACCGCCCGCCGGAGCGGGGCCGGGCCGGGTCGCCGAGGGTCAGGCCGACCGACGTGTCCTGGCCGTGCGGGACGCGCAGGTCGAACGTCGTGCGGTACCACGTCGTCCCCGGCGAAGCGGTCGCCGCCGGTACCGCCGCCGGGGTCCAGGCCCGGTCCGGGAAGCCGGGCAGGTGCCAGCCCGCGCGCTCCCCGGCGAGACCGCCGCTGTTCAGCGGGCCGCGCACCGGGTCCGCCGTCCCGCCCTGGAGCTTCCACGCCACCCCGGTCAGCGACGAGGAGATCAGCCCGCGCCCCTCCTTGTGCGCGTCGTTGACGCCGCCGTCCTCGTTGTGGCCGTTGTTCCGCACCATCACCGACAGCACGTGCGGGCCGTCGCCGCGCAGGCCCTCGGGCACGGTGAACGTCGCCGTGCCGGTCGTCGGCGGCGAGGCCAGGGCGGACGGCAGGACGTTCTGCCCGAGGTAGTGCCCGTCCAGCCACGCCTGGAGCATCCCGGCGCCGCCCCCGCCGTAGCGCAGGCTCACCTGCTCCCCCGGCGAGCCGGTGAACCGCCCGCGGTACCAGACGTCGCCGACGCCGAAGCCGTAGTCGTCGGCCGTGAGCACCGGCTGCCCGGCCGGCGGCGGAGTGGTGCTGTTCGTCGTGGTCCGGTCCGCGGCCGGCCACGCCGAGTCGTCGTACCCCGGCTCCGACTCCGGCGAACCGGGCGCGGACCGCCAGCCGGTGAGCTCGGGCAGCCGCGGGTCGGCGGGCCCGGGCAGCGGCCGGACCGCGGCCACGCTGCCCGACGCGGTCGGCCGCACCGGCACCGCGGTGCCGTTCCAGAACACCACCGGGCCGCGCGCGCCCCACACCTCGAGGTCCCTCGCCGCCTTCGTGTCCCCGGTCAGCGAGGCGAAGGGCCAGGACCGCGCGGTTCGCACCAGGTCCGGGCCACGCACGAGCAAGCCCGACACGAGCCAGAACGTGCCGGCGGTCGGATCGTCGGCGAGCAGCAGCGTGACGGCCGGGCGGCCGCCGCCGCTGATCCGGACCCGCGCGAGACCGTCGTGGCGGTAGGTCAGCCGGAGGTCGTTGCCGGTCCAGGTCGTCGTGACGTCCCCGGAAAGGACGTCCACGCGCGGCCGCGACGCGTACCGCAGCACCGTCTCGCCGTCCTCGCCCGGCCTGCCGTGCAGCAGCACGGTTCCGGCCGCCTGGGCCATCAGCTCCGACGTCGAGTACACCAGGTGCTGGCCCGCGACGTCGAAGTTCGCCACCAGGTGCTTGGCGTCCTGGCCGTCGAGCCGCAGCGGCACGGTGTAGGAACCGTCCGGAGTGGACAGCGGGAAGGTGAAGGTGTCGTCGGTCGTCAGGTTCGACGGCGAGTGCACCGGCAGGTAGAAGTGCACGCCGGTGTCCGGGTTGACGTTGTGGTAGACCTTCACCGCCGACGACGACGGGGTCACCGGGTCACCGTGGTCCATTTTGGCCAGGTCGGGGACGGTGGCGAGGAAGTAGCCCAGCTCCTTCATCGTCAGCGCCTTGGGCCGCAGCTGACGCCCTTCGTCGATCGCCGCGCCGTAGTCGTAGGACGAATAGACGACCGGGGCCGGGAGCCGGCCCCACGACGTGCCGCCGAAGGTCATGTAGAAGTTCTGCAGCGTCAGGCCGTTCGCGAGGTTGGTGCCGTAGAACACGCGCTCGTAGCCCGGGCCCTGCCGGACCGCGGTGCACGGGTAGGTGCCGTTGCTGCCCCAGTAGTCGAACCAGCCGCCGCCGAACTCGGCGACGAACCCGGGCGTGTTCGGCGACGCGCTCGCGCCGCCCTTCGCCCCGCCCGGCCCGTACGTGCCCCAGTCCGGCGCGGCGTTCGGGTTGCCCGGCGTCGCGTCGGTCCGGCAGGTGCCGCCCGGGTAGCCGTCGAAGGCGTACAGGTCGACCTTGCCCGGCACGGTGCCGGGCACGCCGGAGTCCGCCGGCACCCAGCTGCCGTTGCGGCCCTTGTCGTTGTGGAAGACCGGGACGGAGATGCCGTCGGCCCGGACCTTGTCGTAGAGGTGGGCGATGTAGTTCCGCTGCGCGGTCCCGGTCGCGGCCAGCTCGTTCTCGATCTGGTAGAGGATCACCGAACCGCGGCCGTCGGTGTACTGGTGCCGGGCGATGATCCGGTCGATCTGCGTCAGCCACTCGTCGGACGCCGCGAGGTAGTCCGGCGCGTCGCTGCGGGCCCGGCCGGCCTGGGTGCTCAGCCACGCCGGGAAGCCGCCGCCGGTCACCTCGGCGTTGATGTACGGGCCGGGCCGCGCGATGACGTACAGCCCGGCCTCGGCCGCCAGGTCGAGCACGCGGTCCATGTCGCGGACGCCGGTGAAGTCGTACACCCCCGGCGCCGGCGAGTGGTAGTTCCAGTCGAAGTAGATCGAGACGGCCGTGTAGCCGGTGGCCTTCATCTTCTGCAGCACGTCACGCCACAGGTCCGGGCTGGGCAGCCGGAACGGGTGGAACTCGCCGGACCAGACGACCTGGCGGCGGCCGTCCAGCAGCAGCGAGTACTTGTCGAAGGTGACCTGGTGCTTCGCGGGCGCCGCCTCGACGGCGGACGCGGGTGCGGTGCAGAGCCCGGCCGAGACGAGCAGGGCGAGCACGAAGGCCAGGAACCGGCGCATCATCAAGACATCTCCACGCAGTCGTACGCGAATCCGGGGCTGAGGTGGCCACTGCCGCCGGACCCGCTGATCACCGTGATCGTCAGGGTGTTCGTCCCGGCCACGAAGGCGCTCGCCGGGACCTGGTAGGTGAACAGGGCGTTGTTCCCGCGGTAGGTGCCGATGGTCAGGCTCCGCGAGCTGGGCTGCGACGACGCCCCGGGGGCCGGCGACGTCCAGTCGTTCACCCGGATCTGCGGGCGGCCGCCGGCGTGGGCCGCGCTGATCCCGATCCGGACGGTCCGGGCCGCGAGCCGGCTCGAGGTCAGGGAGAACCGGACCGTCGTCGGGTTGTTGACGTCCTTCCACTGGTAGGCCGGGAAGCCGCTCACGGCGCTGCCGACGGTGAACGTCGTCGGTCCCCAGCCGCTCATCCGGGTGTCCGAGGGGTGCATCCAGGTGACGTTCCCGGCGTTCTTGAACCCGCCCGGCGTCCCGTCCCAGTCCCCGATCCGGAACACGGCCGGCGGTGTCGACCACGTCGACGTGATGTTCTGCCCGGTCGTGGTGGCCCCGGCCGTCACGCCGGCCTGGCGGGTGGCCACGGCCAGCTCGCCCTGGTAGAGCGTCTGCGTGTAGGTGCCGGGTTTCATCGCCGGGCTGCTGAAGTTGCCGTCGGCGTTCGGCAGCGCCCAGTACTGCGCCTGGCCGTTCGCGAACCCGACGACGGCCTGTTTGCCGCTCGCGACGCCGGATGCCTTGCCGACGACGTAACCCCGCGCGGACGTCGCCACGTACCCGCGCAGTCCGAGAGTGCTCAGGAAGCTCATGTCCGGCGTGCCCGGCGTCGACGTCCCCGCGATCATCAAGGCGTAGGGTCCGTACAGGACGCCGAGCCGCTGGCTCTCGGTCTGGTTGTGCCCGGAGTATAGGTAGTTGTACAGCTCGATGGACGCGCTGGTGCCCTGCTGTTCGATGTCGCGGAAGAACGGCCCGCCCGCGCTGCTTTCGCGGTTTCCGTAGGCCAGGTAGACGCCGATGCCGCTTCCGGTGACACCGCGCGGGGTCTGGTCGAGGGCCCGGCGGTTGGAGTAGTACTTGGACCGGGTCTGGCCGTTGACGAGGTCGATGTCGCTCGACTCGATGGGGGTGCCGCCCTTGACGTCCGACGGCGTGTCGACACTGCTCAGCACGTCCCGGTTCAGGTACTGGATCCAGCGGAGCTCGCCACCGCCCGCGAAGTCGACGTAGGTGGCCATGTAGATGTCGTTGCGGCCGTTGACCGCGACGAAGTAGTGGACCAGGGTGCCGCTGCCGTACCAGTTGGTGACGGACTCGGTGACGATCACGTAGTTGCCGCTCCGGCCGGCCGTCACCTTCGCGGTGCTGCCCAGGCCGGACTCCACGTGGGAGCCGTTCGTGCCGGCCGGCTGCAGCTCGACGCCGTTGTAGGTCAACGACGTCAGGTCGCCGCCGCTCTGCTTGATCTTGAAGACCAGGCCCGCGCCGGTGGACACGGTGTAGTAGCCGCCGCTGTTCGTCAGGCCGAACGCGGGCGCCGCCTCGGCCGCGGCCGGGAGGAACGCGACGCCGAGGGGCACCGCGGCCGCGCCGGCCAGGAGGGTCCTGCGGCTGATCGTCATGGGTTTCTCCTCACGCCCGGCTGCGGCCGAGGTGGACGTTGCGGGCGCGGTAGCAGGTCGGCCCCGGTGAGCCCTCCGGCTGCAGGGTGCTGTAGCTCGCGAAGCTGCCGCCCGGCACGGTCTCCCGGGTGGCCGCGGCGGCGCGGCCGCCGAGCGCGAAACCGGCGGCGCCGGCGGTGAGGGTGGTCCTGCGGGGGTGGGGCACGGTCGCGACCTCCGGTCAGCCGATGAGCGGGGCGAGCCGGTCGGCGATCTTGCGGTGGCCGGCGTCGTTCGGGTGCACGTTGTCCACGGTGTCGGTCGCTTCGGTGATCCAGCCTTCGGTGTTCACGAACCGGATCCTGGCGTCGCCCATGGCGGCGACCGCGTTCTTCGTCTCGGTGACGAAGCGCTTCCGGAACGTCTCGAGCGCGAGGACGGTGGCGTTCGGGTACTTGGCCCGGATCCGCTGGAGGAGGGTGACGTACGCGGCCTGGAACTGCGCGCCGGTCACGTGGTGGCCGGCGTCGTTGGTGCCGAGGTTCACGACCACGGTGCTCGCCTGGTAGCGCGCGAAGTTCCAGTCCGGGGTGGACGCGTCGAGGCCGGTCTTGAGGAACCGGTCCCGCATGCCGAGGCAGCCGTCGGCCGAGGGGTACAGGCAGGCGCCGCCGACCGCGATCTGGGTGTGGGCCTGGCCGAGCCGCTCGCCGACGAGCCAGCCGTACGCGGTCAGTGCCTGGGCCGACGACAGCTGGCCGACGGTGATCGAGTCGCCGACGAACTCGATGAGCTTCGCCGGGACGGACGCGGCGAAGGTCGCCGCGCCGGAATCCAGGGTCACGCCGCCGAAGACCGCGTCCCCGTGGTAGGAACCGGCGACCGGGCGGTAGGACACGCGCAGGACGTGATTGCCCGCCTTCAGGGGTTGGGGCGTGAGGTTCACCGTGCCGCTCACGTTCTTGTACGGCACGAAAGCGCCGCCGTCGATGCTCGCGAACAGGTCGATCACGCCGCGTTGCTTCAGCTTCACCGTGGTGCCGGTGAAGCCGGTGACCACGTACGCCCCGGCCCATTCGGAGACGTAGGCGGTCGGTGAAGTGGTGTCCCAGCGCCCGAAGTACCGGATGTTGGGGTCGGTCGGCAGGCCGTTCCCCGCGGCGGCCAGAGCCGGCGCCTGCAGCGTGGGCGCGAGGATCGGCGCCAGCCGCTCGGCGATCTTGGCGTGCCCGGCGTCGTTCGGGTGACCGTCGCCGTCCGCGTAGTCGGTGCCGGTCGTCAGCCAGCCTTCGGTGGTGATGAACCGGACCTTCGCGTCACCCAGGGCCGCGACGGCGTTCTTCGTCTCGGTGACGTAGCGCTTCTTCAGCGTCTCGAAGGCGAACAGCGTCGCGTTCGGGTACTTGGCCCGCGTGTCCCGGAGCAGCTTCGTGTACGCGGCCTGGAAATCGGGCCCGCTGACGCCGTGACCGGCGTCGTTCGTGCCGAGGTTGATGACCACCGCGCTCGCCTGGTAGCGCGCGAAGTCCCAGGCCGCGTCGCCGGTGCTGTCGGTCCTGAAGAACTGCGTGCTCTGCCCGACGCACCCGGAGGCCGCCACCAGGCAGTACCCGGAGCGGGCGATCTGCGTGTGCCGCACGCCCAGTTTTTCGCCCACCTGCCAGCCGTACGCCGACAGCGCGAGCTTGCTCGTCAGCGCGCCGTAGGTGATGGAGTCGCCGACGAATTCGACGAGTTTCGACGGCACCGCCGGTGCGGCCGTCTTCGCGCCGGAGTCGAGGACGAGCCCCTGGAAGATCGTGTCCCCGGAGCGGTAGGACAGCCGCAGCGAGTGGGTCCCGGCCGGCAACGCCGCCGGCGTCAGGGAAACGACGCCCTTCACCCCGGCGTAGAACACGTCGGGGCCGTTGTCGACGCTCGCGTAGAAGTTCACCGCGTTGCGGGCCTTCACCTTGACCGTGGTCCCGGTGAACTTCGTGGTGACGTAGGCGCCGGCCCAGTGCGGGACGGCGCCGGCCGATTCGGTGGTCCACCGGCCGGCGTAGGCGAGGTTGGGGTCGGTGACCGGGACATCCGTGGCGGCGGCCGCCGCGTGCGGGGCGGCCACGGACACGGCGAGCGCGACACCGATCGTCGCGAAGAGCGCACGTAATCGGGGCATGACGGGTCTCCCGGAGTTCAGTAGACGTACGGCCAGCCGGCGCTGTCGTAGCCGATGAGGTTGATGCCGAGCTTCCCCGTCAGCGGTGTCGCGTCCGAGTAGTAGTAGTGGTAGACGAGCACGTCGGCGTCGGTGTCGTGCAGCACGGCCACGTGACCCGGGCCGTGGACGTCGCCGTGGCCGGCCAGGATCTGCGTGCCGCCGCCGGCGGTCATCCGGACCCCGTTGCGGTCCGTGTAGGGCCCGGTGATCGAGGTCGACCGCCCGACCATCACGCGGTAGGTGCTCTTCGTGCCCTGGCAGCACAGGTCCCACGAGACGAACAGGTAGAAGTAGCCGCCGTGCTGGACGATGTAGGGCGCTTCCTCGGCGGACGTGCTCCCCGTGCGCTGGGCGATGCTGCGCATCGCGGTGTCGGTGGTGCTGCGCTTGCCGGTGGCCGGGTCGAGCCGGTACATCTTGATCCCGGTCCACCACGAGCCGAAGCTCAGCCACCACCGGCCCGAAGAGTCGACGAACAGGTTCGGGTCGATCGCGTTGTAGTCGTTGCTCGTGCTCGTCTGCACGACGATGCCCTGGTTCGTCCAGCTGCCCGGCAGCCCGGTCGTGCTGGTGGCCAGGAAGATCGCCGAGTTGCGCGAGCCCAGCGTCGAGGCGGCGTAGTACAGGTAGTACTTGCCGTTGTGGAACGAGATGTCCGGCGCCCACAGGTACCCGGGGTTGGCCGGGTCGGTGAACGGCGCGGTCCACGGCGCGCCGTTCGGGAAGACGGACCCGATCTTCGTGAAGTGGATCCGGTCGGTCGAGCGGCGGACCTGCAGGTACTGGTCGGTCGAGTACAGCAGGTAGCTGCCGTCGGCCGCGCGGATCATCGACGGGTCGTGCACCGCCTCGATGTCCCCGGTGACGTAGCCCGGGTTCGGGTAGGTCGCGGCCTGGGCCGCGGGGGCGCTCAGCAGGGCGGCGGCCGCGGCGACGACGGCCGGGAGGCGGCGCAGTTTCATGGGGGTCCTCGGTTCGACGCTGATCCTGGACGTACTGTTAGCGTTAACACTTCCGAACTGGTGGCAGCTCACGGCTTCCGGGGTGAGGTGACGGTGAGATGGTTGACGTTCACACGCCCGCCGTCAAGAGCCGTCGGGAGGTTTTTCCCCACCCCGCGGCGGTCTCAGTGCACGGGGTTCCACCCGTCGCCGCCCGCGAGGTACCGCTGCGCGGTGTAGGTCGCGGCCTGGGCGGTGGTCAGCTGCGGCCGGTCGGCGCCGGTCCCCGCGCCCGGGCCGGTGTTGTGGTACTCGAAGAACCGGGCGTCCTTCCACGAGAAGCCGGACATGTCCGTCCACGGCGCCTGCTTGATAGCCGCCGGCAGGACGGTCTCCCGGATGACGACCTGCGCGATGGCGTCGACGTCGCCGCCGGGGTGCCACGGCCGGCCGAGGTGGTAGCTGGAGTTCGCCGCCGAGCTGACGACGCGGCTGCCGACGACCAGGAAGCCGTACGGGTTGCTCCGCCGGGTGCTGGCCGCGGTCAGGTAACCGTTGTTCGAGCTGGAGCCGCGGTCGAGCGCGGTGATCGTCGCCCGGTCGAACACCGCGGTGGCGCGGCCGAAGAGGAAGTCGACGTCCCCGCTGATCGAGCAGTTCCGGTAGTACTGGCGCCCGACCGTGCCGACGGCGGCGGTGTCGGCGTACAGCGTGTCCTGGTGCCCGAGGAAGGTGACGTTGTCGAAGACCATCCGGTCGCCGGTGGTCTTGACCGCGACCGCCTGGGTGGCGGTGATCTCCGGGTGGGCGGCCCGGTCGAAGGAGTTGCGGAAGGTCAGCGCGGTCGCGGTGAAGCCGTTCGCGGCGATCGTCGCCGTCGCGCTGCCCGAGGTGCCGTACGTCGAGCCGTCGGGTTTCTTCGTCCCGCTGGCGTTGTCGTAGTCGACGACGACGTCGGACGCCTTGCCGGTGGTCCCGCGCAGGGTGATCCCGGTCTTGGCCGCGGGGACGGAGATCACCTCCCGGTAGGTGCCGGGCTTGACCGAGACGGTGCCGCCCGCCGAGACGGCGTCGATCCCGGCCTGGACGCTCGTGTAGCTGCCGGAGCCGTCCTTGGCCACGACGACGTTCGCCGCCGCGGCTCCGGCCGGCGGGGCGGCCAGCGACGCCGCGGTGACCACCGAGGCGAGGAGCAGGGTCTTGAGCATGACGCCTCCACGAGGGAACACGCCGGGGGTACCGGACGGCGGCCGCCACCCCCGGCGTGGGTCGGTTACTTGTAGGTGATGTTGGCCGCGGTGTAGAGGCAGTTCGTCGAGTCCGGGCCGCTGCCGATCTTCGTCGGCTCGCCGCTGGTCACGCCCTTGTACTTCTGGCAGGGCTCGATCTTGCGGCTCGAGTCGCCGACGATGGTGATCCTCGTCAGCTTCGCGGTGTCGCCGTAGTTGGTGTTGATGCCGACCAGGGCCTTGCCGGGCACGGTGGCGGTGACGTTGTCGACGACGACGTTGCGCTTGTACTGCGTCCCGCAGTTGCCGCAGGAGCGGTACAGCTTGCCGAAGTCGTTGACCTGGAAGTTGCGGATGTACATGGTGCCGGGGCCGTTGTGCTGGAAGACCTTGTCCGACGCCTTGCGCGCGCCGCCGCCGTCGATGGTCATGGTCTGCGACGACGACGTGCCCTTGAAGGTCGCCGCGTCCTCGCCGACGTCCTCCCACCAGACGTTGAGCAGCGTGCAGGTGCCGAGGCAGTGCACGCCGTCGGCGGCCGGGCTGCCCAGGACGACGTTCTTGAGGGTGGTGCCGTTGGCGAGTTCGAAGAGCGGGCTCTGCCCTTCGTCCTGGCCACCGGAACCGAGGTCGCCGGTGCCGTAGAACCGCTTGAGGCCGCCGTCGTAGGTGCCGCTGGTGACCTTGATCTTCGCACCCACCGGCACGCTCGTGCCGGGATTGGGCCACGAGGCGGCCGACGCGGTGGCACCGGTGCCGACCACGGCGGACACCGCGAGCGCCGCGACCGCCGTTGCCCGCAACCACCGGGATATCGCTGGGGAAACCATTCATCACTCCCTGGTCTGGTTCTTCAATCGGCGCTGACGAAAACGTCCGACCGGGTTGTGAAAGCGCTTTCTCGTCACCGAGTTTCGGGTTGGCGGCAGTCCGTGTCAATGTCGTTCGCCGCAGCGGCGGGCATGTCGCCCGGATGGTCGCCACCGGCCCGGGTTTTCAGAAAACACCGAAAGTGTCGAATGTTCAGCGATCCTTCGGCCCGGCGCCGGCGAGCACCCGGACCGGCACCTGCCACGCCGGGTCGAGGCGCTCGACCAGGCTCGGGGTCCAGCCGACGTCCGGGCCGAGGTCCGGGTCGTCGGCCGCGTTGTACTCGGCCAGCAGGTCCACCGGGCGGGGCCACGCCGCGCCGGCGGCCACCAGCGTGCCGGTCGCGTGCAGGACCGTCCCCTTCCAGTAGTGGACCAGCGCGCCCAGGGGCAGCCCGGCCGGGATCCGGAAGAAGTTGTTCTCCGCGTAGATCCGGGACTCGACCCCGACGCCCAGCGAATAGGTGTAGGCGGCGGGATCCCCGACCACGTAAAGGTTGTCGTAGACGTGCACCTGCCCATAGCGCACCCGCGGCGCGCGCTGCCCGATCTCGGAGAACAGGTTGTGGTGCAGGGTGACGCGCAGCTTGCCGACGTCGTAGGTCGGCTTGTCGGTGTTGCCGATGAGCATCGTCTTGTCGTGGTCGTGCAGCCGGTTGTACGACACCGTGACGAGGTCCGAGCCGTTGACGATGTCCAGGAGCCCGTCGTGGATCTCGTACTTCCGGCCGAAGTACGTGGGCTGCTCCGTGTTCCCGCCGTCGCCGAAGTCGTTGTGGTCGACCCAGACGTGGGTCGCGCCGACCAGGTCGACGTTGTCGTACTCGGAGTTCCAGTTGCCGTCGGCGCCGTCGAGGGGGTCCCACTGCGGGAAGCAGTCGTGCGCGTCGGCGAAGCCGAGGTTGCGCAGGATCACGTTGTCCCCGGTGACCCGCAGCGTCAGCCCGTGCAGGGTGGCGCGGCCGCCGAGCCCGACGATCGTGGTGTTCGGCCCGACGTCGAGCACCACCTGCGCGGCCTGGTTGGCCTGCGACCGCGCCCGTGCCTCCTCCAGCGGCCCCGACGGTTCGACCTTCCCCCACGTCGAGGGGTCGTACGCGGCCAGGTAGGCGGGCAGGCTGTAGCCGGGGTCGGCGAAGTCGGCGCAGCTCATCGGCCGGTCCTGGGCGTCCACGTTGCCCTCGATCGTCCCGCGGACGTAGATGATCTTCGGCGCGCCCGGGTGCGCCGCCAGCGCGGCGGCCAGCTCCGAGCGCTTGGTCACCGTGTGGACGTCGCCGGGCGCGGCCGCCGCGCCGCCGGTCGTCCCGGTGGTCGCCGCGGCCCAGCCGTCGTGCGCACCGAGCACCACCCGGCCGGGGTCGAGGCCGTGCGCCGCCGCCGGCGCGGCCGTGAGGGTGAATCCGAGCAGGGCGAGGCACCCCGCGAAAGCCTTCCAGCGCATATCGGCTCCTTCAGTCGTTACGCGGCTCCATCGCCGCGAGCTCAGCCAGCCGGGCCGGGCCGGGTGCGCCGTCGATGACGACGACGTGGTGGGTCAGCGTCAGCTCTTCGCCCGGTTCGAGCAGCCACGGCCGGTGGTAGGTGGCGGCGAAGCTGACCACCGGGAACGGCTCGGCCCGGACGTACCACGCCGTCGGGTGGGCCGGGTTCGCCGGGCTGTCGGCGAACAGCAGCGTCGAGGTCCGCAGGCTCTCGTCGTGCTGCCCGGTGAAGGCGAGCCACGGCGCCCGGTGCCCCATCGCCTCCGCCGCCGTCAGGCCGTCCGACGTCCGGACTTCGCCGCCGACGAACGAGCGCGGACCGCGCCAGAACAGCCCGCCGTACCCGGCGGTGTCGCGCCCTTCGGTCACCGGGCTCCCCCAGCGCAGTTCGCGGCCGCTGGTGTTGCGCAGCCGGCTGGACCAGGTGAGCGTCCAGTGCCCGCCCGCGAGCGAGACGTCGCCGAAGCGCAGCGTCCGGTGCTCGGTGAGCCAGCGCCGCCCGGACGCGGTGCGCCAGGCGAGCTCGTGCCGCAGTTCGCAGTGCCCGGCCGCGCAGACGATGCTTTCCCAGCGGACGTGGCCCACCGTGCCGTTGTTGTCCAGCGGCGTGTAGCCGCGGCCGCGCACGTAGGTCCGGCCGCCCCAGAAGTTCTCCCCCGACAGGTGGGCCATGGTGAACTGCAGGCCGTTGTGCCAGGTGTGGTCGTGCGGCCGGACCGCGGTCACGACCTCCCCCGCGGTGGTGCGCAGCGGGTGCAGGTACGGCTTCGGCGAGTCCCCGGCCGGGGTCGGCGGCACGACCACGTACTCGGCCAGCACGACGTCGCCGAGGCGGACGCGCACCCGGCCGTCGTCCTCCTCGGCCAGCTCCAACGTTCCGTCCCCCACCGCCGCCCGGCTCACGCCGGTTCCCCGATTTCCCCGAGCAGGTCGTCGACGCCGACCGGCCGGCCGGTGGCCAGCGACCGGTTGGCGGCCAGCCCGGTGAGCAGGGCCTGCAGGCCGGCGTCGTGGTCCGCCGCGCAGCCGAGCGGGTCCGGCCCCGCGTCGCCGAGCAGCTCGGCGAGCATCCGCTCGTCCCCGCCGCCGTGCCCCTCGCCGAGCGGCTCGTCGAGCACGACCTCGGGCGGCGCCCAGTGCCGCTGCAGGGTGAGCCGCGCGCGGCCCGGCTCGGGCACCACGCCCGGCGGCAGGTCCGCGACGGACTTGGCCGCGCCGATCGCGTGGTCGTTTTCCCGGACGTCGAGCTCGAGCCGTCCTTGGCTTCCGGAGAACGCGACGCGGTAGCCCTCGCGCGGCGAGTAGGCGTGCAGGTGGTAGTTCAGCACCGCGCCGCCGCGGTGGCGGACGAGCACCGACAGGTCGTCCTCGATGGTGACGCCGGGGGCGAACACGTTCCGGTCCCGGAGGTAGCCGTCCTCGGCCTCGGCGTCCCGGTAGAGCGCCCGCAGCCGCGGCGACCGCTCGAGGTCGAGCGCGAACGGGTCGTCGCCGGCCCCGGTGCCCCGGGCGTAGCCGGTGCGCCTGCCGTGCCGCCGTCCGTTTTCCTCGCCGTAGAAGAACAGGCGCCCCAGCGCGAACACCGTCTCGGGTCCGCTGCCGAGCCACCAGTTGACCAGGTCGAAGTGGTGCCCGGACTTGTGCACGAGCAGCCCGCCCGAGTGGGCCTTGTCGCGGTGCCAGCGCCGGAAGTAGTCGGCGCCATGGGCGGTGTCGAGCAGCCAGCTGAACTCGACCGAACCGACCTCGCCGATCGAGCCGGCGGCGAGCAGCTCCCGCACCCGGCGGTGCACCGGGTTGTACCGGTAGTTGAAGGCGACCCGCACCGAGCGGCCGGTCTCGCGCCGGGCCGCGAGGATCCGCCGCGCGCCGTCGACGTCGGTCGTCATGGGCTTTTCGGTGACGACGTCACAGCCTGCTTCGAGGGCGGAGACGACGTAATCGGCGTGCGTGTGGTCCGGCGTGCAGACCACGACGACGTCGACGCGCTCCTTCGCCAGCATCGCGGCGAAGTCCTCCGGCCGGTAGCCCGGGATTTGCGTGCCGAGCCAGCCGTTGTGGACGCGCATGCGGGTTTCGTTGTGGTCGCAGAAGGCCGCGAGCTCCGCCCGCGGCGACGCGGCCAGTGCCCGGGCGAACAGCTGGGCCCGGGAACCCAGGCCGACGATCGCGTGGCGACGCACCGCCATCACCTCTCTTTCAGGCGCGAGTACCGGCGCCGGTCCAGGGCAGGGCGAGTTCGGAGAAGAGCGCGAGCCGGTCGGCCGCGGAGTCGACGTCGCGGTCGACGCCCGGCACGACGAAGTGCCGGTCCGGGCCGGCGCCCACGGCGTGGACCCACTCGGTGGGCAGCGGCAGCGGCTCGGGGGCGTCGCGCACCGCCTCCACCAGCGCGGTGAACGCGCGGGTCGCGGCCAACGGCGCCAGCAGGGGGACGCCGTCGCGGACGTGGTCGACGAGGTTGGCCAGCAGGTCCCGCGGCGGGCCGACCGGTGCTTTCGCATCGCCCACGACGACGAGGTCGGTCTTGTAGTGCCAGCGGATCCGCCCTTCGGTGCCGTGGACGAGCACATACGGCTCGTGGTCGGCCTCGGCGTCGAGCGTGGCCGCGGCGACGACGTCCGGCGCCCCGGCGAAGCTCAGGCGCGCGCACGCGGTGTCGTCCGACTCGATGTCCCGGGCCCGGTACAGCTCGACGGTGGTCCGCTCCGGCAGGTCCTCCGCGGTGCCGTTGACCAGCAACGCGGTCGCCACGGCGTGGGCGAAGGGGTTGGTCAGCGCGCCGTCGACCACCGGCTGCCCGCCGACGCGGCGGCGGCCCGCCCACCCGGTGCGCGCGAAGTACCGGTCCCGCCGGATCCACGCGCCGGCCGCGGCGATCCCGGTGACCGTGCCGATCCCGCCGGTTTCGATCGCCGCCCGGACCACGGGGACGGCGGCGGAGCCGAAGCTCTGGAAGCCGGTCTGGCAGGCGCGGCCGCGGTTTCGCGCGAGCTGGGCCAGTTCGTCGAAGGCCGCGAGGTCGAGCACCGGCGGTTTCTCGACGAGCAGGTGGCAGCCCGCGGCGAGGGCGAGTTTTGCGAGGGGCAGGTGGGTGTGCGGCGGGGTCGCCACGACGGCGATGTCCGGGGTCGTGCGGGCCAGCAGCTCGGCCGGGTCCCGGGTGACCACCGCGCCCGCGGGCAGCAGCGCGCGGGCCTCCGCCGGTGGTTCGCGGATGTCGCACGCCCCGGCGAGGACGATCTCGCCCCGGTCGTGCAGCGCGCGGGCACGGCGCAGGTGCTGCCCCGCGTAACCGGCCGTACCGAAGACGACCACCCCAGGGATCATCGGCGGCCGCCGGTCGCCACCGCGGCCAGGGCGAGGGGCCCGGCCACCACGAGCGCCAGGATCGGCAGCATCCAGACGAGCAGGGCGGCGAGCCCGATGGCGGCGGCCAGGAGCAGCGCGTTCCGCGGCGACGCGGCGGTTTCCCGCGCCGCGGTGACGAATGCCCGGCGCCAGACCGGGCGACCGGCTGCGGGGTTCGCCGCGCGGGGCGAAGCCGGACCACCGCTGCCGCCACCCGCCGCTCCGGCCGCCGTCTTCGCCTCGCGCCAGGCGAGACCACCCGTCGCCACCACCTCGCAGGTTCGCACCGCGACCACCGCACCGGCCGCGGCCAGCAGCCACAACGCCGCCCGCAGCGCACCCGCTCCCGGCATCGCGGCCACGACCTCCAGGTCCACCGCGAACAGCACCACCGCCGTGAGGCACCCCAGCCCGAACGGCACCCCGCCGCGGGCCGCCTCGCGGAAGTCGGCCCAGAACGTCGTCCACAGTGGACGTCCGAGGTCGTGGCGGAGCCGGTCGACGACCCGGCAGCCCGCCGTGAACGCCGGACCCGCCGTCACCACCGGCACCGACGCGAGCGCCACCAGGAGCCCGGCCAGCAGGCAGTCCGAGAAGTCCCCCAACCCGGCGCGCCAGTTCGTCCGCGCGGTTGCGCTGCGCATCGCCTCACCCCTTCAGGCCGCTGGTGCTGACGCCTTCGACCAGCAGGCGCTGGAAGGCGAGGAAGAACAGCACGATCGGGACGAGCGCGAGCGCGGACATCGCGAACATCGCGCCGAAGTTGGACTGGCTGCTGGTGTCCACGAACAGCCGCAGGCCGAGCGGCACGGTGAACTTCTCCGTGTCGTTCAGGTACACCATCTGCGTGAAGAAGTCGTTCCAGGTCCAGATGAACGTGAAGATCGACGTCGTCACCAGCGCCGGTTTCGACAGCGGCAGCACCACGTGCCAGAACGTCCGGTAGACCGAGCAGCCGTCGATGATCGCGGCTTCGTCGAGCTCCCGCGGGATCCCGCGCATGAACTGGACGATGAGGAACACGAAGAACGCCTCGGTCGCGAGGAGCTTCGGCAGGATCAGCGGGACGAACGTGTTGACCAGCCCGGCCTGCTGGAAGATCACGTACTGCGGGATCAGCGTGACGTGGTAGGGCAGCATCAGCGTCGTGATCATGAACGCGAACAGCGCGCCGCGGAACCGGAAGTTCAGCCGGGCGAAGGCGTACGCGGCCAATGAGCAGGACAGGACGTTGGCGACGACCGACAACCCGGCCACGAGGAAGGAGTTGAGGAAGAACCGGCCGAACCCGACGTCCGCCGCGCCTTCCCAGCCCTTCGTGTAGCCGTCGAAGACGAACCGGGTCGGCAGCAGCGCCAGCCGCGAGAGGATCTCGTCCGGCGGCTTGACCGACGCGAACGCCAGCCACACCAGCGGGTACAGCACCACCGCGACGATCACGAGGCACAGCACGTGCCAGCCCGCCGAGCGGGCCGTGCGGGGCAGCACGGTCATTTCCGCCCCCCGGTGTCTTCGGCGTCGTCGTAGAACACCCACAGCTTCGCCGTGCGGAACACGATCGCCGTGACGATCGCGATCACCGCCAGCAATACCCACGCCATCGCGGACGCGTAGCCCATGCGGAAGTCCTGGAAGCCGACCTCGAACAGGTAGAGCGTGTAGAACAGGTCCGCGTCGGCCGGGCCGCCGCGGCCGCCGCCGATGACGAACGCCGGCGTGAACGCCTGGAACGCGTGGATCGCCTCCATCACCAGGTTGAAGAAGATCACCGGGGACAGCATCGGCAGCGTGATGTGCCGGAACCGGCGGAACGCGCCCGCGCCGTCGATCGCGGCGGCTTCGTGCAGCTCCGCCGGGATCTGCTTCAGCCCGGCCAGGAAGATCACCATCGGCGCGCCGAACTGCCACACCCCGAGCAGCACGATCGAGGCGAGGCTGAACTGCGGGTCGTCGACCCAGCTCGGCGTGTGCCAGCCGAAGAACGCGAGGATCTCGTTCACCGGGCCGCCGCCCATGAACAGCGCCCGCCACACCAGCGCCGCGGCGACGCTCGCCCCCAGCAGCGACGGCGCGTAGAACGCGGCGCGGTAGAAGCCGTTCGCCCCGCGGCGGGTGTTGAGCAGCATCGCCACCAGCAGCGACACCGTGAGCTTCAGCGGCACCGACACCAGGACGTAGATCGACGTGACCTTCACCGACTGCAGGTAGCGGTTGTCGTCGGTGAACATGTGCGTGAAGTTGCCGAACCCGACCCACTGCGGCGACGTGAACATGTCGTAGTCGGTGAACGACAGGTAGAGCGAGACGACCATCGGGCCGACGGTCAGCGCCACCGCCCCGAGCAGCCACGGGGTGAGGAAGGCGAAGGCCTCCGGCTGGGTCTTGCGGCGGCGCCCGGCCGGCCGGTCCCGCCGGCGGACGCGCACAGGCGAGTCCCCCGACGCGACCGGCGGGTCCGGGGTGCGCAGGGTCGTCATCGGCTAGGACAGTCCCTTCTCGGCTTCGGACATGAACCGGTTCACCGCGTCGTCGATGCCCATCCGGCCGAACGCGATTTCCTCGTACGTGCGCTGCAGGAGCTTCTGGATCGCGCCGGCGCCCTTCGGCGGCACCGGTGGTGCGGCGCCGAGCTTCGGTTCGAGGGCGGCTTCGAAGTCGTAGAGCGTCTTGTCGTCGCCCGTCGCCGACGCCGCGAGCTGGGCGCGGACCTTGAGGTTGGGCGCCAGGCCGCGGTCGGTGCCGACGATCTTGCCGACCTCCGCGTCGTTGACCAGGAAGTCGACGAGCTTCGCCGCCGCCTCCTGCTGCTGGCTGCGGGCGGAGACGGCGAGGAACATCGACGGCCGCCGGTACTGCCCGGTGTTGCCGGCCACGTCGGTCGGGTACGGCGCCACGTTCAGCTCCTTGCCGTTCGCCTTCTTGTAGGCGGGCAGGAGGTTGTCGTAGGCGAACTCCGAGCTGGTCAGCTTCTTGCCGAGCGGGGACTGCTCGGGCGAGGTGTTGTAGGACGCCGTCACGTCGGCGGGCGAGGTGCCCTTGGCGTCGCGGAACCGGCCCGCGAGCTGCCAGTAGCGGCGGAGGTCGTCGGCGGTGAAGCCGAGCTTGCCCTCCGGCGTGTAGAACTGCTTGCCCTGCTGGCGCAGCCAGATCTCCAGCGTCGTGTCGAGGATGCCGAAGTCGGTCGCGCCGCGCGCGGCGAACCCGCCGGCGGCGCTGACCTTCTCGGTCGCCTGGGCGTACTGGTCCCAGCTCAGCCCCTTCGCCGGGTCCGCCCCGGCGGCGGTGAACGCGGCCGGGTCGTAGATCATCGCCGGGGTGTTCTGCGCCCACGGCACGGCGTAGCGCTTGCCCTGGTACACCCCGGTCGCGGCCAGCTCGGGGTTGATGTCGGCGAGTGAGATCGCCTTGCCGGCGCCGGAGTTGAGGTCGGCCAGGACGTTGCGCCCGCCGTACTCGGCCAGGTAGCGGGTGTCGACGTTGAGCACGTCCGGCGGCTTGCCCCCGGCCGTCTGCGTCGCGAGCTTCTCCCAGTAGGCCGCGTACGCCGAGAACGACGTCTGCACCTTGATCTTCGGGTTCTTCTGCTGGAAGAGCTCGACGGCCTTCTTGGTCAGGTTCGCCCGGCCGTCACTCCCCCACCAGACGAAGTTGATGGTCACGTCCCCGCCGTCCGCACCGGAATCCGAGCCGCACGCGGCCACCCCGGTCAGCAGCAGCGGGACCACCACGGCCAGCGCGGCGACCCCGCGCCCCTTGGTCCTGTGCGCAGATTTCCGACCCATCGAGCTCTCCGTCCTCAGCCGGTCAGCTGTTTTCTGAAAACGCTGTCAGCGCGCTCACGGTAGGCAGTCCGCCGCACCGCTGTCAACGGGCAATACGGCGCAATACCCCTTGTGCAGCAGTATTTTCAGCGTTCGGCAGGCACGTCGAGAAAGCGCTTACAGCAACCGGGGCGAGATCGGGGCTGCCAGCGCGGGGGCACCGGCCTGCCTCATCCGGTGCGTTCGGCGGTCCCCGCCTTCGGGGTCTCCGGCCGTCGTTCGGCGCTCGCCCAGGGGACGCCGATTTCGGAGAACAACGCCAGCCGGTCCGCGGCGACGGCGACCTCTTCGCCGATCCCGCGCACCACCGGGTGCCGGCTCGCCCCTTCGCCGACCGTGCGGATCCAGCCCGCCGGGATGCGCGAGGGCGAAGGCGCGTCCCGCACCGCCTCGACCACCGAGGCGAAGGCCCGGGTACCCGACAGCGGCGCGAGCAGCGGCACCCCGGCCGGGTCGAGGTGGTGGGCGACCAGGTTGCGCAGCAGGTCGGCCGGTTCGCCGAGGTGGACCCGCTCGTCGTCGAGCTCCAGGCGGTGGCTCTTGTACCAGAACTTCGCCCGTCCCCGGTCGCCGTGCACGACGACGTAGGGCTCGTGGTCCTGCTCGGCGCACAGCGACGCGGCGACGACGATCTCGGGCCCCTCGCCGAACCGGATGCGCAGGCACGCCGTGTCGTCGGCCTCGATGTCGCGGGTGCCGTAGAGCTCGAGGGCGATCTCGGCCGGGTCGCGCCCGGCGACCCCGCCGACGAGCAGTGCGGTGGCCACGGCGTGGGAGAAGGGGTTGGTCAGGGCGCCGTCGACGACGGCCTCGCCGTCGAGCCAGCGACGGCCCGCCCACGGGTTGCGGCGGTAGTAGGCGTCGGTGCGGATCCACGCCCCGGCCGCGCCGACGCCGACCACGTCGCCGAGCTTGCCGGTCGCGATCGCCGCCTGGAGCACGGGCAACGCCGGGGAGCCGAAGCTCTGGAACCCGGTCTGGCAGGCCGCGCCGCTCTCGGCGGCCAGCCGGGACAGCGTGGTGAACCCGGCGAGGTCGAGCACCGGCGGGGTTTCCAGCAGCAGGTCGCTGCCCGCCCGCAGGACCGCGCCGCCGACCTGGACGTGCGCGTGCGGCGGGGTCGCGACCACCGTGATGTCGGGGCGGCACCGGCGGAGCAGGTTGTCGACGCCGACGTGCGCCGTGCCACCCTCGGGCAGCAGCGCGGTCGCGGCGGCCGACGGCGGCCGGATGTCGGCCATGCCGGCGAACCGGACGAGGCCCTCGTCGTGCAGGATGCGCGCACGGTGCAGGTAACTGAACGCGTAGCCGGACGTGCCGACGACGGCCAGCTTCGGCGGGTCCGCGACGGTGCGGCGCCTGCTCCCCGACATGGGTCTCCGATCGGCGTGGCCCGTCCGGGCCGCGCGGAACTGACGAATGGGTGACAGTTCGGGAGAATCTTCCGGTCGTCACCGTAGGGCGTGGCCGACGAGGGTGTCAATATTCGCCGTCGTGCGGTCGAATTCGTCGAAATCGGCTTGCTCCGAACGGCGGCGGCCGGTTCGAGATAGCGCTTACCCGAACCGGCCGCCCCGCCCGGCCGCCTCAGATCCTGCCGGTGCCCGCGCCCGCGGTGACGGTGGCCTTGACCGTCGAAGTCGCTTCCAGGGCGAAGGAGTACGGCGCCGTCGTCATGCTGCCGGTCCGGGTGATCTTGTTGGCGCAGCCGCCGAAGGAGTTGCCCGACTCGTTGACGTAACCGTCGACGTCACTGTCCCCGGTGGTTTCGATGCAGGTCTTGGTGCTCTCGAAGACGTTGTTCTGCACGAGGAACTGCGCACCCATCCGCGAATGCACGGCGGAATCGCCGACCGCGTGGAAATAGTTGTCGTAGGCGTGCCCGGTGCCGAACCGCAGGCTCGGCAGCCGGGAGTTCACCGTCTCGAACCAGTTGTGGCTGTAGGTGACGTGCAGCTTGCCGGTGTCCTCGGCGGCGTTGCTGTCGCTGTGCCCGACGAGCGAGACCTTGTAGTGGTCGTGGAACTTGTTCCAGGACACGGTGATCCGGTCCGCGCCGTGGCTGATGTCGACCAGCCCGTCGTAGTAGTCCTTGCCGTGGTCCAGGTCGGACGACAGGTCGTTGTGGTCCACCCACACCTTCGTGGCGCCGCCCTGGATCTGGATGGCGTCGGTGCCGACCGCCTTCGCGATGACGAGGTTCCGGATGATCACGTTCGACGCCTTGTCCACGCGCAGCCCGCCGCCGGTGAAGCCCGAAGCGGAACCGACGCCGAGCACCGTCTTGTTCGAGCCGATCTTCACCTGGCTCTTGCTCGGGAGCGCGATCTTCCCGCTCACCCGGACGATCCGGGCCGTCGCGTCGGCCACGGCGCTGGTGAACGCCGCAGCCGTCGTGACGGTGACGGTCTCGCCGCCGGCGCCGCCGGTCGTGCCGGCGCCGAAGCCGACGGGCGAGCTTTCGTAGGCGGCGTGGGCGACGCCGGCGGGGACGGCCACGGCCAGCGCCGCGGCGACGGCGGCCGAGCCGAAAACGCGCGGGGAAAGCACGGATGTCCTGGTCATCAGGCACCTCGAAGTCCGGAAGGGGCCCGCGCCCCGGGAGCGGGGAACACGGCGGAGCTTCCGTTGTACGATTTGCAGCAAAATCCGGTCAACGATTTGCAGGATTTTCAGCGGAAGCCCAGCCGAATGGCCCTGCGCCGCCCCGCGACGGCCGGATCCCGGCTCCCCCCAACGCAGTGCCGTTGTTGACAACGCTGCCGGGCGTTTCCATGATGTTGCGCAGAGCCTGCCGAGGAGTTGCCGTGACCGTGACCATTCACGACGTCGCCCGCCGGGCCAACGTGTCGATCTCGACCGTCTCGCGGGCGTTCACGTCGCCGGACCTGGTCCGGCAGCAGACGCGCACCCGGGTGCTGGCCGCGGCGAACGAGCTCGGCTACCACGCCGCCGGGACGCCCCAGCCGCTGCCGGCGGTCCGCACCGGGCACATCGGCATCGTGGTCTCGGACCTGGGCAACCCGTTCTTCACCGGGGTGCTCAACGGCGTCCAGGCCCGCGCTCGGCAGGACGACATCGCCGTGCTGTTCGCCAACAGCGACGAGGACCCGGCGACCGAGCAGAACCTCGTCCGCCGGATGGCCAAGCAGGTCGACGGCGTGGTGCTGTGCAGCCCGAGCATGACCGACGACCAGCTGCGCGCGCTCGCCGGGCAGACCACCCTGGTGCTGCTGAACCGCGAGGTGCCGGGGATCCCGTCGATCGTGATGGACGCCGCGGACGGGATGCGGCAGGCGATCCAGCACCTGGCGGCGCTGGGCCACCGCCGCTGCGCCTACCTCGGCGGGCCGCGGACGTCGTGGGCGAACCGCGCCCGCAAGCAGGGCCTCGCGGAGGCGGCCGGGCAGCACGGCACGGACGTCGTCGAGTTCGGCCCGTTCCCGCCGGTGTTCGAGGGCGGGCTGCAGGGCGCGGACCTGGCGCTGGCGGCGGACGTGACGGCGATCGTCGCCTACAACGACCTGGTGGCCTTCGGCGCGCTGGCGCGGCTCAACGCCCGCGGGGTGCCGGTCCCGGACGAAATCAGCCTGGTGGGCTTCGACGACCTGGTCTTCGCGGCCATCTCGGCACCCCCGCTGACGACGATCGCGATGCCGACGGAGGCGGCGGGCCGCGCGGCGGTCACCATCCTGCTGGGCCTGCTCGACGGCGAAGCGGACGAACACACGACCCAGGTGCTGGACACGTACCTGATCGTGCGCGCCACCACCGCCCCGCCGGCGGGCTAGCCGCCGAAGACGTGGCGGCGCAGGAACGGGTTCCGGAACTTCCCGCCCGGGTCGAGGCTCTCCGCCAGCTCCCGGAAATCGGCCATCCGCGGGTACAGCGCCTCGAGCCCGCCGCCGTGGAAGAGCTTGCCCCAGTGCGGGCGGGCGCCGAACGGGGCCAGGCGGTCCTCGAGGACCGGGAGGACCGCTTCGACCTCCGGTTGCCGCGGCTGCCAGGTGAAGTGCAGCGCCACCCGGTCGCCGCCGTGGCAGGGGCTCAGCCAGCCGTCGTCGGCCGCGATCGCGCGGATTTCGGACACCAGCAGCAGCGGGGCGATCAGGTCGCCGATCTCGCGGACCGCCCGCAGCGCCGCCACCGCGTCGCCGTAGGGCACGAAGTACTCCGACTGCAGCTCGTCCCCGACGCTCGGGGTGAACGCCAGCGCGAAGTGCGGGAGCCGCTCGTGCCACGGGCCCGGAACGCCCTGCTGCGGTGTGCAGTTGTCCGCCGGGATGCCCGCCGCGTGCGCCGGGTGGCGGGGCCCGTCGGCGGGGACCGCGCCGTGCAGCCCGGCCCGCTCGGTGAAATCGTCGGCGCGGCTCTTGACCCACACCTGGTCGACCACGTCGTTCGCCCAGTTCGTGAAGAGGCTGACGCTGTAGCCGGCGTCCTCGATCTCGTCGAAGTGCCGGTACGCCGCCTCCCACGGGAGGCCGTCGAAGACGTCCTGCCGGACGTCGAACGCGGGCACGACGTCGAGGGTCAGCCGGGTGACGACGCCGACCGCGCCGAGGCCGACGACCAGCCCGGGGAAGACGTCGTCCTCGCGGGTGAACGTGCGGAGCTCGCCGTCGGCGGTGACCAGCTCGAGCGCCGAGACGGCGGACGCCAGCCCCGGCTGCCGCCGCCCGGAGCCGTGGGTGCCGGTCGCGACGCTCCCGGCCACCGTGATGTGCGGCAGCGATGCGAGGTTGGGCAGGGCGAACCCGGCCGCGTGCAGCCGCTGCGCGAAGTCCCCGTACCGCGCGGACCCGCCGACCGTCACCGTGCGCTCGCGGATCTCCACCGGGGTGTCGAGCGCGCTCAGGTCGAGCAGGACACCGCCCGGCGAATCCGCGATGTCGTTGAAGCAGTGCCGGCTGCCCAGCGCCTTGACGCGGTCCGCGGCCGCGACGGCTTCCCGCACCTCGCCGACCGTGCGCGGGGTCAGGACCGCGTCCGCGCCGTAGGTGTGGTTCCCCGCCCAGTTCGACTCGCCCACGCAGTTCCTTCCACCGTCCCGGATCCCGCTCCCGACCCTACGCGGCGCCCGGAGGGGCTCAGCGCGCCGGGATGATCGCCTGGTGGGTGCCGCCGAGGCCGTGCGGGCTGAGCAGCCGGCCCATCCGCTTCGGCATCCGCAGGGTGATCGCGCGGTCGAGGATGCGCGCGCCGGGCGCCGCGCCCGCCAGCCGCGTCTCGTAGCCCGTGCAGTCGGCCGGCACCCGCAGCCACGCCGACACGACGAGGTTGCCCTCCCCCACGACCGCCGCCGAGAGCCGGGTCTCCGGCAGCTGCGCGATCGCCGTGCCGGCGCGCTCGAGGTCGCCGGGGGCGACGTCGACGCGGTAGCCCGCGATCACCGGCCAGCCCGCCGGGACGTGCGCGAGGTCGCAGCGGAAGTCCAGCTCGTGGTTGCGCAGCATCCGCGCCAGCGTGCGGCGCACCGCCGACTCGCTCATCCGGCAGTCGCGGGCCAGCTCGGCGTAGCTGCGCCTGCCGTCCTCGCCGAGGGACTCGACCAGCGCGCGCAGGTCCCGGTCGTTCCACTGCTGCGGGACGACCAGCCGGGCCTGCACCGCCGTCTCGTCGAGCGCCGCCCGCTGTTCCGGGCCCAGCGCGTTCACCAGCCACCCGCTGCCCTCCCGGTAGACGCGGGTCGCGACGGCGAAGCGGACTTCGCGCACTCCGGGCAGGGCGCCGACGCGGCCGGTGACCAGGGCGTCCAGCGCGTCGAGGTCACGGGCGGCCAGGCCGAGGAACAGCGGGAACCGGCTGGTCGTGCGTTCGACGCTGAACACCGACGGCCAGCCGCACAGCTCGCGGGTCAGGGCGCCGAGGGCGTCCGGGCGGCAGGCCAGGTCGACGTAGCCGACCGTGGTTGTCGGCGCGGTCGAATACGCGGTGAGCCAGGCCAGCCCGGCGGCCTGCAGCCGGTCCCAGCGGCGGGCCGCCGTCGTCGCGTCGGTGCCGACGGCGGCGGCGATCCGCGTCCACGGCGCCCGCGGGTCGCGCTGCAGGGCTTCCACCAGCGCGAGGTCCGAGGCGCTCAGGCCCGGTCGCGCCGGTTCCGGCTGCGCACCGGCGGAAACGGGCATGGCGTATTGTGGCCTGGTCATGATCACCTGCCAAGGGCCGCCGGGCCCGCGGTCCTACCGGCGTCGCAGCCGCGGCACCGCGACCGCGCCCGCCACCAGGACCAGGACGCCGCCGGCCACGAACGGCAGGACCGGCACGTCCGCCGGGTCCGCGGCCGGGACGGCGCGCTCCCGGCCGCCGTAGCCGCCGCCCGCGCCGCCGCGGTCGTAGGCCGAGCCCGGCAGTTTGTCCGCGTACCGCTCGTGCAGCGCGGCGCGGTAGTCCTGCAGGGCCAGCTTCGTGCCCGGGGCCAGGCCGGTGACCGAGCCGTCCAGGACCGTCACGGAGTCGCCGTGCACCGCGTACCAGGCGTTGACCTGCGGCTCGTGCAGCAGGTACCCGCCGGCGGCGGTCTGCGCGTACCGGCGTTCGCAGTCGCCGGACGCGACGTTCACGACGGCCCAGGCCGCACCCTGCCGCTCGGCCCAGACGGTGGCCGCCGTGCCGTCCCCGGTCCGGGCCGGCACCGCGACGTAGGCGAGCGCGGCCGGGACGTCCGACGTCCCGGCGACGAACCCCGCCGTCGGCTCGTAGACCGCGACCTGGGTGCGCGGGTCGGCCGCGGCACCGGGCGCCGCGGCCGCGTGCGCGCCGGGGAACTTCGTCGAGGCCAGCCGGCCGAGCGTCGCCGTCCCGCCGGTGAGCTGCCCGATCGCGGCGGTGTCGGCCGCGGTCGGGACGCCGTCGGGGCCGGTGGCCGCGCCCGCTGCGCCCGCCGTGGTGAGCATCGCGGCGCCGGCCAGCACGGCCGCGCCCAGCACCTTCTTCAGCATGCTCATCCCTCGATCCCGTAGAGCGTGTGGGTCCACTGGAACTGGCTGTTCGAGCGGTAGGTGTCGTAGTTCATCGAGTTGTAGCGGCTGTTGTTCGGCCACGGGTCGCCGTATTCGACGCGCGTGGCGCCGCCGGAGTTGTCGTAGCCGTAGAGCACGTGCATGTGACCGCCACCGGAGCGCCAGCCGATGCGGGTGCCGATCGGCCGTCCTCCGTCGACCTGGTTCCTGATGCCGGTGAAGGAAAGGACCTGCCCGCCGGAGTTGTACGAGCCGATGTTGGAGAACCCGAGGTAGCGGAACACGCGTTGCTGGTCGCTGAGGTATCCCTGGTTGTTCGCGCAGTCGCTGCCCGACTCGTTGTGCGCGATCTGGCAGAACCGGGTCTGGGTCAGGGAATGGCCCCAGTAGTCGGCGATCGTGTTGCCGCTGGCGTCCCAGCACCACTGGTCCTTTTGCTGGGCCTGCATGGTGATGCCGAGCTCGGTGCGCGCGACGGCCGCGGCGGCCGGTGCCTGCAACGCGACGGCGGCGGCCGTGACGGCCGAAAGCGTCGCTAGTCCACGAAGGACTTTCGAAGTGGTTTTCACGAAGTGACCCTCCAGCCGGGGTGACGCATCGACGTGGTGGCACGGAATACTCCGCGCACCACTGTTTCCCCGGTACCTACTAAGGGAGGATCACGTTGGGAGGAAACGGTTTCCGGCGGATCCCGGCATTCGCTGGGTGCCGGATTCCGGCATCGCCTCACGGCCGCCGGACGGATTCCGGCGGCCGGTTCCGGAGACCGGTTCCCGCGGCCCGTTCCGGCGGCTGGTTCCGACGGCCTGTTCCGGCGGCCGGTTCCCGCGGCCGGTTCCCGCGGCCCGTTCCCGCGGCCCGTTCCCGCGGCCCGTTCCCGCGGCCCGTTCCCGCGGCCCGTTCCGGCGGCCCGTTCCCGCGACCCGTCCCGCGGCCGGTTCCCGCGACCCGTCCCGCGGCCGGTTCCCGCGGCCCGTTCCCGCGGCCCGTTCCCGCGGCCGGTTCCGGCGGGGAGGCGCGGGCCTCCCCGCCGGAAGCGTCAGCCGACCGTCGTCGTGCCGAGGGTGGCGTCCTGGTCCGGCGGGTCGAGCGCCAGCGCGACGTCGAACTCGCCGAGGCTGCTGTCGGTGATCACGTGCGTGGTCGCCGCGGCGTCGACGCTGCTGGTCGCCTCGCCGGCCGGGGTGCCGGCCGGGACGGTGAAGTCGACCTGGCCCTGCGCGGTGAACTTCAGCGTGCCTTCGGCGGGCACCGGCGTCTCCGGGATCGGCAGCTCGACCGGGATGGCCACCGACTGGCCGCCGATCGCGACGTTCACCTGCGACTTGATGGTGCCCGAAAGCTTCGTGGCGCCGACGAGGCGCAGGCCGTCCCCGGCCGCCTGGCCGGCGTCGACGTCGAGGCTGAACGGCACCGAGACCGGCGAGCCGGCGGTGGCGGTCGCGGGGATGTCGGCCTTGACCACGACGGTCACCGTCTGGTCGCCGATGAGCGGGAAGCCGCCCCGGTAGGTGAGCGTTTTCTCGGCCGCCGCGGCCGGTCCCGCGGAAACGACCGCCACCGCGCCCGCCAGCAGCGCGGCCACGCCCATTCCCAGGAATCGACGGCCTGTTTTCCGCACGAGGGTTTCCGTCATATCAAGTCCTTTCGTCGTTGAACGCCCTTGCGGATAGTAGGTGGAAACTTCCCAACCGGACAACGCGCGGGAGTTCCGTTTTCCCGGCGGGCCGGAATTTGTCACGCGCCTTTCGGTCGGGCGCGCGGGAATTGTCATTCACCCTTTCGGGACGTGACAGTTTCCGGCGCGCGGGCACTCATCCGCGTCAGCACCGCGAGAGCGGCGGTGTAGTGGCGGTGTAGGGGCCGCGCGCAAGGTCGTTCCCGTCGACGCCGGGGCACCGAGTCCCGGTCCACTGAGGGAGACACCCATGCGTACCAGGACCATCTGCCAGGCGGCCGCGCTCTCGGCCGCCCTGCTCTTCGGCGGCGCGAGCGTCGCTTCGGCCGCCACCGCCCCGCCGTCGGAGGTGTACTCGGAGGTCACCGCCGCCGACATCGCCGACCCGGGCGCGGTCATCACCGACTCGGCCACCGACCTGGCCGCCGCGCGGACCGCCAGCCAGGCGATCGCGTGGTTCTCCAGCCGCAACGGCAGCACCGCCTACCAGGGCTACTGCGAGAGGGCCGTCCGGCTGGCGTGGGACCGCGTCACGCACCACGCGAGCGCGATCGAGCACTGGCGCTCCTCCGACGGCGCCCGCCACACCACCGGCACCCCGCCGCGCGGCGCGTTCGTGTTCTGGAACATCTCGGCCTACGGCCACGTCGGCATCGCGGACGGCAGCGGCGGCGTCTGGGCGACGAGCGTCAACGGCGCGATCGGCCACGCCCGCCAGGGTTACTTCAGCAACTACCTCGGCTGGAAGCCGGGCAACAGCAACTGACCGGGCCAGGCCGCCGGCGCGTTCCCCCGCCCGGCGGCCGGCCGTGGCCTGATGCCCCTCGCAATCACGCGAGTTCCGCCCCCGATCACGCGAGCCCCGTCCCCAATCAATCACGCGGAACCCGCGGAACAAGGCCAGCACCCCCGGATCGAGGCACGCGCCAGGCGGCGAGGAAACAGACAGGGCGAGATCGCCAGGGGCCGTCCGAGCGAACTCCCCGGAAGCCCCTCAAGCCCGAGCCGCGGCGGAGGGGCTCCGGCGCCGTTGGACCTGCTCCAGCAACGCCAGTCCCGTCGTCTCGCCCTGGTGGTTGCCCGTCTCGCGGAACACCCTCAACGCCCGGTCGCACACCCCGCGCGCCTGCACCGGCTCGCCCGCCGCCAGCAGCGTCTGGCCGATGCCCAGCAGGGCGTACGCACTGCACCGTTCGTCGTCGAGTTCCTCGAGGATGTTCAGCGCCAGCCGCAGGCACGTCAACGACTCCGGCAGCCGGCCGGCGTCTCGGTGCAGGGTGCCGAGTTCGGTGAGGACCTTCGCCTCGCGGTGCGGGTCCTCGATCTCCCGCGCCAGGTCGCGCGCCCGGCGCAGCCAGGTCTCCGCCTCGGCGAACTCGCCCAGCAACGCGTACGTCGAGCCGATCGAGTTGCGCATCTGGGCGACGCCGCTGCGGTCGTCCGCCCGCTCCAGCCCCGCCAGCGCCCGGCGGTAGAAGCCGAGCGCGTCCCGGGGGCGGTCGCGGACGCGGGCCACCGTGCCGAGGCCCGCCACCGCCAGTGCCTCGCCGCGGACGTCGCCCAGTTCGGCGAACAACTCCGCCGAACGCTCCATGTCCCGCACCGCCGCCGCGTATTCGTCGTGGTAGAGCCGGACCTGGCCGAGCCCGCGGCGCAGCACCGCCGCGCCCGCGCGGTTGCCGGCCGCCTCGGCCGCGGCGAGCGCGGTCAGGTGGCTGCGCCGCCAGTCGTCGTAGGCGCCGCGCAGGTCGTAGAACGGGACGGCGGCGGCGGTCAGCTGCCAGGCGAGCTCGTCGAGACCCGCGTCGGCCGCGAGCTGGACCGCGGCCGCCAGGAGCTTGCGTTCGGCGGTGAACCAGCCGAGCGGGTCGGCCACCAGCCGCTCCGGCACGGGCGGGGAACCGAGCGGAGGCCCGGTCATCGCGCCGAACGCGGGCGGCAGGCCCGCCGCGGCGGCCTTCGCCAGCGCCAGCAGCACCGACAGCACGCGCGCCAACGTCTCCCGCCGCGCCGGCAGCGGCTCCTGGGCGAGCAGCTCGGCCGCGTAGCAGCGCAGCAGGTCGTGCAGCCGGTACCGCGGGTGCCCGCTGGAATCCTGCCCCACGAGGGAAACCAGGTTCGCGTCGACGAGCACGTCGAGCACTTCGTGCGTGCCGGCGCGGTCCAGCAGCGCGTCGACGACCCAGCTCGGGAAGTCCTGCGCGCCCAGCACGGCCGAGCGGCCGAACGCCGTCCGCGCGGACGGCGGCAGCTGGCGCAGGCTCAGCTCGAAACTGGGCCGGACGCCGAGATCGCCGACGCGCAGCTCGCTCAGCCGGCTCGACTCGTCGGCCAGCCGGTCGTGCAGGGTGCGCAGGCTCCACGCCTGCCGCCCGGCCAGCCGCGCCCCGGCGATCCGGATCGCCAGCGGCAGGTAACCGCAGCAGCGCACGATCGCCGCCGCCGCGGCCGGCTCGCCGACGACCCGGTCCGTGCCCGCGACCCCGGCGAGCAGCTGCGAAGCCTCGTGTTCGCCGAACACGGTCAGCTCGACGTGCTTCGCGCCCGCCAGCTCGGGCAGCCGCCCGCGGGCCGTCACCAGCACGGCGCACCCGGCGTCGGCGGGCAACAGCGGGCGGACCTGCGCGGCGGTCGCGGTGTCGTCCAGCACCAGCAGCACCCGGCGCCCGGCCAGCCGCGAGCGGAACAACGCCGCCCGCTGGCCGAGCCCGGCCGGGACGGTGTTTCCGGTGACACCCAAGGCGTGCAGGAAGTCGGCGAGCACCTCGGCGGGGTCGCGCGGCGCGCCCGTGCCGGCGAGGTCCACGTAGAGCTGGCCGTCCGGGAACCGGCCGGCGAGGCGGTGGGCGACGTGCATGGCGAGCGCTGTCTTGCCGGTGCCGGGCGCGCCGGTCAGCACGACCGGCGCCGGCCCCGCGTCCAGCGCCGTTTCCAGCTCCCGGACGTACTCCTCGCGGCCGGTGAAGTCCGGGAGGTCCGCCGGGAGCTGCCGCAGCGGCGACGGGCGGTCCGCGGCCGCGGCCGGCCCGGGCAGCGGCTCGCCGGCGAGGATCGCGGCCTGCAGCGCCCGCAGTTCCGGTCCCGGTTCGACGCCGAGCTCGGTGACCAGGCGCTCCCGGGCCGTCGTGTACGCCTGGAGCGCCTCGGCCCGGCGGCCCGCGCCGGCGAGGGCGAGCAGGTACTGCTGCCAGAGCCGTTCCCGGTACGGGTGTTCCGCCAGCAGCACGGTGAGCTCGGCGATCGCCGGGTCGTGCCGGCCGAGCCGCACCTGCAGCGCCAGCCGTTCCTCGACGGCGGCCAGCCGGTTCTCGACGAGCCGGCCGAGTTCGGCGTCCCAGGCGGGCGCGGTGGGCAGGTCCTCCAGGGGGTCACCGCGCCACAGCGCTTCCGCCTCGGCGAGCAGCTTCAGCGCCGTCTCGGGCGATCCGTCCTTGGCCTCGCGCGCGGCGTCGCCGACGAGCCGGGCGAACCGGTGCGCGTCGACACCGCCGGGGTCGACGGCCAGCGAGTAGCCCGGACCCTGGGTGCGCAGTTCCGCGCCTTCCGGCAGCAGCCGGCGCAGGCGCCACACGTACGTCTGCAGGTTCGCGGTGGCGGACGTCGGCGGTTCGCTCGGCCAGATCGTGTCGACCAGCTGCCCGGGCGCGACCGTCCGGTTCGCGTTGAGCAGCAGGTGCGCCAGCAGGACCCGCTGTTTCGCCCCGCCCAGCGGCAGCGGCCGGCCGGCGACCGTCACGGTCAGCGGTCCGAGCAGGTGAAACCGCACTTCAGGCGCCATCGCGTGCCCCCTGTTCCCGTGGCCGCCCCCAGGCGGAACCGAGCAGCCGGACTGTAGCCGGACGCCCGGGCGACCCGTGGGGAAATCGCCCACATCCGGGACACCGGGATCATCGATGTCACTCGTTTGCCGGGACGCCGTCCGGGGCACGCTCCGCCGGACGGCTCACGACGAAAGTCGGGCATTTCCTTGACCGACCATCGGCGGGTTCCGGACATTCACCCACAACGGTGACGGTAGGTGCGTCCTTCACCACTCGTCACCGCGAGACCCCGGGTCCGCGGATGGAGGTTGATCCCCCAGTGCGTATCGCGCGAACCGGCGTAGTCGTCTCCGGCGTTCTCCTGTCGGCGCTGGCGGCCGCGGCGCCGACCCTGGCCGCCGAGCCGGCCATCATCGACGGCGGCAACGCCGGCTCGCTCCACTCCGCGGCCCGGATGTTCGCCGGCGGCCAGGAGATCTGCTCGGCGACGCTCGTCGCGCCCGACTGGATCCTCACCGCCCGCCACTGCACGCGGGGCGCCGACGGCCGGCCGATCAGCTTCCACGTCGGCGACCTCGACCAGACCAAGGGCACCACCGTCAACGCCACCTCGGTGCACGAGGCGCCGGACGCGGACATCGCGCTGGTGCGGATCGACCAGCAGGTGCCGACCGAGTACGCGCCGCTGGGCAGCGAGGGCGACGTCAAGGTCGGCGACCAGGCACAGGTCTACGGCTGGGGCGCGACCTGCACCGACAAGCCGGAGATCGAGTGCCAGTCGCAGCTGCTCAAGGTGGCGACGGTGAACGTCACCTCGACCGACTGCCCCGACGGCGCGGCCGGGGTGTCGGTGTGCGCCCACCGCGGCGACGGCATCACCGCGGGCGGCGACTCCGGCGGCCCCATGTACGCCCACGGCAAGCAGGTCGGCGTCGCCTCCACCAGCGACCGCCAGTCCTACACCGCCTACATCAACATCACGAAGTACCGCGACTGGATCTCGACGACCGCGGGGGTCTGACCCGCGCGACCGGGCCGCTGCGCCACGCGCGGGACAGCGCCACCGGCGCCACCGCAGGGCAACGCCACCGGGCCCACGGCGCCCACCGCGCCACCGCGGGGCAGCGCCACTGCGGCACCCGCCCACCGCGCTCCCGCGGGACAGCGCCACCGCGGGGCAGCGCCACTGCGGCACCCGCCCACCGCGCTCCCGCGGGACAGCGCCACCGCGGGGCAGCGCCACTGCGGCACCCGCCCACCGCGCTCCCGCGGGACAGCGCCACCGCGGGGCAGCGCCACTGCGGCACCCGCCCACCGCGCTCCCGCGGGACAGCGCCACCGCGGGGCAGCGCCACTGCGGCACCCGCCCACCGCGCTCCCGCGGGACAGCGCCACCGCGGGGCAGCGCCACTGCGGCACCCGCGTCACCGCGCCAATGCGCCCACCGCCCCCGCCGTGCCACCGCGACCACCGCGCCACCACCCGCCGTGCCACCGCCCACCGCGCCCGCCGCGTCCACTGTGGACGTGGCGGGCGCGCTCGCCTGGCAGGCGCGCGGCGGCGCGGGTAGCGTCCCGTGGGCGATACGGGAGGAGACGGCCGTGGCCGCGATCGGCGAGGCACTGGCGCTGGCCGGGTCGATGACCTGGGAGATCCTCTGGGCCCTGATCCTCGGTTTCCTGCTGTCGGCGGTCGTGCAGGCGGTCGTCCGCAAGTCCACGATCGTGCGGCTGCTGGGCGACGACCGGCCGCGCACCCTCGCCGTCGCCTCCCTGCTGGGCGCGGCGTCGTCGTCCTGCTCCTACGCCGCGGTCGCGCTGGCCCGGTCGTTGTTCCGCCGGGGCGCGCACTTCACCGCCGCCATGGCGTTCGAGATCGGCTCCACGAACCTGGTCGTCGAGCTGGGGATCATCCTCGCGCTGCTGATGGGCTGGCAGTTCACGGCCGCGGAGTTCGTCGGCGGCCCGATCATGATCGTGCTGCTCGCGGTGCTGTTCCGCCTCTTCGTCCGCCGGCGGCTGCTGGAGAAGGCCCGGGAGCAGGCCGAAAAGGGACTCGCGGGTTCGATGGAGGGCCACGCGGCGATGGACATGTCCGTCCAGGGGCCGGGCACCTTCCGGCAGCGGCTGTTCTCCGCGGACGGCCTCACCGCGGTGGCGCACGTGTTCGTCATGGAGTGGGCGGCGATCCTGCGCGACCTGGTGATCGGGCTGCTCATCGCCGGCGCGGTCGGCGCGTGGGTCCCCGAATCGTGGTGGCGGGCGCTGTTCTTCACCGAGCACCCTGTCGCGTCGGCGGTCTGGGGGCCGATCATCGGGCCGGTCGTGGCGGTCCTGGCCTTCGTGTGCTCGATCGGCAACGTGCCGCTGGCCGCGGTGCTGTGGAACGGCGGCATCAGCTTCGGCGGCGTCGTCTCCTTCATCTTCGCCGACCTGCTGATCCTGCCGATCCTGAACATCTACCGGAAGTACTACGGCACCCGGATGACGCTGGTACTGCTGGGCACGTTCTACGCCTCGATGGTCGGCGCCGGGTACGTCGTCGAGCTGCTCTTCGGCGTCACGGGCCTGATCCCGGAGGGGCGCTCGGCGACGGTGATGCGGGAAGGCCTCTCCTGGAACTACACGACGTGGCTGAACATCGCGTTCCTCGCGCTCGCGGCGGCGCTGGTCGTGCGGTTCACCCGCACGGGCGGGATCGGCATGCTGCGGATGATGGGCGGCTCCCCCGAACCCGGCTGAGTTGCCCTCCCGGCAAGAGTGAGTGTACAGTCACTCACATGACGAAGCGCGGCGCCACCCTCTCCACCTCCGACGCCCGGCGGGACGTCGTCGTCGACGCGGCCATCGCCGAGTTCGCGCGGGGCGGGTACCACAGCACGCCGATCAGCACCGTCGCCGCGCGGGCCGACATCTCCCCGGCCTACGTCTTCAAGTTGTTCCCCAGCAAGGTTTCCCTGTTCGTCGCCGCACTCGACCGGTGCTACGAACTGGTCGTGCGCGCCCTGGCGAACGGCGCCGCCCGCGCCGGGGACGCCGGGCCCGCCGCGATCCTGCACGAAATGGGCGGCGCCTACGCGGAGCTGATCGCCGACCGGAACCTCCTGATGCTCCAGGTGCACGCCCAGTCCGCCACGGACACCCCCGAGATCGCCGACGCCGTGCGCCGCGGGCTGGCCAAGGTGACCGAGTTCGCCCGGTCGCGCTCCGGCGCCGAAGACGACGCGGTGCAGCGGTTCGTCGCGTACGGCCAGCTCTGCCACCTGATCGTCACCCTCGACCTCGACGAGCACACCGGCGAGTGGGCCGGCGTCCTCGCCGCCGGCATCCGCCACCCCGGCAAGAACTGAACCGGCCCCGCGCGCCGGGGCCTTTTTCACGCCCATCGAGTGATTGACCAATCACTCACAACCGAAGGGAAGTCCCATGACCACCACCGCCGTCGAAATCGTCCTGCCCGGCCTCGTCGAGCCGGACGGCCTGCGGGTGACCGAGCGCGAGCTGCCGCCGCCCGCCGCCGGTCAGGCCCTCGTCCGCGTCGAGGCGAGCGGGATCTCGTTCGCCGAGCAGCAGATGCGCCGCGGGAAGTACTACGACCAGCCGCCGTTCCCGTTCGTCCCCGGGTACGACGTCGTCGGCACGGTGCTCGAAGCCGGTGACCCGGCCCTGGCCGGCCGCCGCGTGGCCGCCCTGACCAAGGTCGGCGGCTGGAGCAGCCACCTCGTGCTCGACACCGCCGACCTGGTCCCGGTGCCCGCCGGGCTCGACGCCGCCGAGGCGGAGACGTTCGTGGTCAACGGGATCACGGCGTGGCAGCTGCTGCACCGGACCGCCCGGGTCCGCGCCGGGGGCACGATCCTGGTGCACGGTGCGAGCGGCGGTGTCGGCACGACGCTGGTGCAGCTCGCCCGCGCGGCCGGGATCCGCGTGATCGGCACGGCCTCGGCGCGCAACGCCGGCGTCGTCACGGCGCTCGGCGCGACCGCCCTCGACTACCGCGGCGACGTGCCGGCCCGGGTGCGCGAGCTGGCGCCCGGCGGCGTCGACGCGGTGTTCGACCACGTCGGCGGCCCCGGCATCGCCGACTCGTTCCGGCTGCTCGCGCCGGGCGGGACGCTGGTCGCCTACGGCAGCGCGTCGACCAAGGACGACCCGGGCAACTCGCGGCTGCCGGTGCTGAAGCTGTTCGCGCGGCTGTGGTGGTGGAACGCGCTGCCGAACCGCCGCCGCGCGCACTTCTACAACGTGTGGGGCGGCAAGCGGAACCTCCCCCGGTTCCGCGCCCGCCTCGCCGAGGACCTCGGCGCCGTCTTCGCCCTGGCCGTGAAAGGGGACCTGAAGGCGCAGGTGGCCGCCCGGATCCCGCTCACCGAAGCCGCGAAAGCCCTGGCCCTGGCCGAAACGGGGACGGTCACCGGCAAGGTCGTGCTCGTGCCCTGACCGCGCCGGAGGCCACCGCGGCGGACGTGGTGGCCTCCGGACCGCGGTCAGTCCGTGCCGAACTCCATCGCGGCGCTGTCGAGCAGGGCGTCGTTGCCCGCCTTGCCGCGCGAGGCGATGACCTCCGCGCCACCTTCGGGCATCGCGCCGATCAGGCCGGTCGAGGCCGCCTGGGCGGCGCCGATCAGCTTCGGGTGGGTGTGCGAGGTGCTGCCGACCATGCCGAGGCTCGCGTACTGCTCGAGCTTGGCCCGCGAGTCCGCGATGTCGAGGTTCCGCATGGTCAGCTGGCCGATCCGGTCGACCGGGCCGAACGCCGAGTCCTCGGTCCGCTCCATCGACAGCTTGTCCGGGTGGTAGCTGAACGCCGGGCCGGTGGTGTCCAGGATGGAGTAGTCCTCGCCGCGGCGCAGGCGCAGGGTCACCTCGCCGGTGATCGCGGTGCCGACCCAGCGCTGCAGCGACTCGCGCAGCATCATGGCCTGCGGGTCGAGCCAGCGGCCTTCGTACATCAGGCGGCCGAGCTGCCGCCCGTGGTTGTGGTAGCTGGCGAGGGTGTCCTCGTTGTGGATCGCGTTGACCAGCCGCTCGTAGGCCGCGTGCAGCAGCGCCATGCCCGGCGCCTCGTAGATGCCGCGGCTCTTGGCCTCGATGATCCGGTTCTCGATCTGGTCGGACATGCCGAGCCCGTGCCGGCCCCCGATGGCGTTGGCCTCCAGCACGAGGTCGACGGCGGTGGCGAACTCCTTGCCGTTGATCGTCACCGGCCGGCCCTGCTCGAAGCCGATGGTGACGTCTTCGGCGGCGATCTCGACCTCGGGGTCCCAGAACGCCACACCCATGATCGGCTTGACGATCTCGAGGCCGGTGTCGAGGTGCTCCAGCGACTTGGCCTCGTGGGTGGCGCCCCAGATGTTCGCGTCGGTGGAGTAGGCCTTCTCGGTGCTGTCCCGGTAGGGCAGGTCGTGCGCCAGCAGCCACTCCGACATCTCCTTGCGGCCGCCGAGCTCGGTCACGAAGTCGGCGTCGAGCCACGGCTTGTAGATCCGCAGGGAGGGGTTGGCCAGCAGGCCGTAGCGGTAGAACCGCTCGATGTCGTTGCCCTTGAAGGTGGAGCCGTCGCCCCAGATCTGGACGTCGTCCTCGAGCATCGCGCGCACCAGCAGCGTGCCGGTGACCGCGCGGCCGAGCGGGGTGGTGTTGAAGTAGCTGCGGCCGCCGGAGCGGATGTGGAAGGCGCCGCAGGTCAGCGCGGCGAGCCCCTCCTCCACCAGCGCTTCCCGGCAGTCGACCAGCCGCGCGATCTCCGCGCCGTACGCCGTGGCCCGGCCGGGCACCGACGCGATGTCGGGCTCGTCGTACTGGCCGATGTCGGCGGTGTAGGTGCAGGGGACCGCGCCTTTGTCGCGCATCCACGCGACCGCTACGGAAGTGTCGAGGCCACCGGAGAAGGCGATACCGACACGCTCGCCGACGGGCAGGGAAGTGAGCACCTTGGACATGCGAATGATTATGCACGGCTATGCATCGTCGTGCAATCCGGGGTGCCCGGGCTCACCGTAATGGCTTTGACGCGGGTGGTTCGGTGAGTCCATGGGCCGGATGCACGCCGACGAACACGTCATCGACCCCGCGCTCGTCGGGCGGCTGGTGCGCGGGCGGTTCCCGCGGTGGGCGGACCTGCCGATCACTCCCCTGGCCTCCGGCGGCACGGTCAACGCGGTGTTCCGCCTCGGGGCCGAGCTGACGGTCCGGCTCCCCCGCACCGCGGGCGGCGCCTCCGCCATCGCGAAGGAGCACCGGGTCCTCACCGCGATCGGCAGGCTCCCGGTGGCGGTCCCCGTCGTCGCCGGGGTGGGCGAACCCGCCGAGGGCTATCCGTGGCCGTGGGCGGTGCACCGCTGGCTCGACGGCGCACCGGCGGTCGAAGGCGCCCCGGCACCGGCCCGGGACCTGGCGGAGTTCGTGCTCGCGCTCCGGGCGAACCCGGCGGACGGTCCCCCGGCCTACCGCGGGGAGCCGCTGTCCGCTGTGGACGAGGCCACCCGCCGGGCGATCGAGTCGCTGAGCCGCACCGGCGAGCCGTTCGACCCCGAGGCGGCCCTCGCGGTGTGGACCGAGGCGCTGAACGCTCCACAGTGGACCGGGCGGCCGTGCTGGCTGCACGCCGACCTGATGCCGAGCAACCTCCTGCTGCGCGAAGGCCGCCTGAGTGGGGTCCTCGACTGGGCCACGGCGGGCCTCGGCGACCCGGCGTGCGACCTGATCCCGGCGTGGAACCTGCTGTCCGCGGCCACGCGCCCGCTCTTCCGCGACGCCGTGGGCGCCGACGAGGCGACCTGGGCGCGCGGCCGCGGCTGGGCGCTGTCGATGGCGGTGATCCAGCTGCCGTACTACCGCACGACCAACCCGGTCATCTCGGCCAACGCCCGGTACGTGCTCACGGAGCTGGGCTGCCGCCCGAAGGGGTGAATCGGCCCTTCGAAGGACTGGCCGGGCGCCGAGGCCGCCCCGGTCGCGGTGTGGCAGCGGCCAGCACGGTGTGCGGGCGGGCCGGTCCTTCGACGGTCGTGGGCGTGGCGGCCGCGAACACCGCCACGCCCCCCGCCGGATCGCTCAGCCCGGAAGCAGCGCCGGCGCCGCGAGGCGGGTGGCGTTCGCCGCCGCGTCGTCCGGGGCCTCCTGGGCGGAGCGCTCCGCCTCGACCCGCGCCAGGTAGTTCGCGACCTCGCGCTCCCGCTTGTGCTCGTCCCAGCCCAGCAGCGGGGCCACCAGCTCGGCGACCACCGGCGCCGCCGTCACGCCGCGGTCGCGTTCCTCGATGGAGATCCGCGTCCGCCGGGTGAGGATGTCCTCCAGGTGCAGCGCGCCTTCGTGCGAAACCGCGTAGACGGCCTCCGCGCGGAGGTACTCCGACGTGTCCGTGATCGGTTCCCCGAGCGAAGGCCGCTCCTCGATCAGGTCCAGGAGGTTCCAGATCCGCGTGCCGTACCGCTGGAGGAGGTGCTCGACGCGGGGCAGCGGCAGCCCCGTCCGGGACGCGAGCCCGGCGCGGTCGGCCCACAGCGCGTGGTAGCCGTCGGCGCCGGCGATCGGCAGCCGGTCGGTCCACGACGGCGGGGCGGGGCGGCCGAGCTCCTCGACGACGACGTCGACCGTGTCCGCGGCCATCACCCGGTACGTCGTGTACTTGCCGCCGGCCACGATGACCAGGCCCGGCACCGGGTGCGCGACCGCGTGCTCCCGCGACAGCTTCGTCGTCGCGGCCGCCTTCGCCGCGAGCAGCGGCCGGAGCCCGGCGTACACGCCCTCGATGTCGTCGTGCGTCACCGGGGTGCGCAGGACGGCGTTGAGGTGCTCCAGCACGTAGTCGACGTCCGCGCGGCTCGCCGCCGGGTGCTCGCGGTCGAGGTCCCACTCCGTGTCGGTCGTGCCGACGATCCAGTGCCGGCCCCACGGGATCACGAAGAGCACGCTCTTCTCGGTCCGCAGGATCAGCCCCGTGTCGAGGTCGATCTTCTCCCGCGGCACCACCAGGTGGATGCCCTTCGACGCGCGCACGGTGAACGGCGCCGGAATCCCGGCCGCCGCCGCCATGTCGTCGCTCCACACGCCGGTGGCGGCCACGACCGTCCGCGCGCGGACCTCGAACTCGACCCCGCTCTCCCGGTCGACCACCTTCGCGCCGACCACCCGCTCGCCGTCGCGAAGCAGCGAAGTGACGCGCGTTCGCGTCAGGACCGTGGCGCCCTGCTCGGCGGCCGTCCGCGCGATCGTCATCGTGTGGCGGGCGTCGTCGACCTGGGCGTCGTAGTACTGGATGGCGCCGATCAGCGCGTCGTCCGCGAGGGCCGGGGCGACCTTGGCCGCGCCGCGCTTGGACAGGTGCCGGTGCCGCGGCAGCGCGCGGGCGCCGCCGAGCGTGTCGTACAGCGTGACGCCGGCGCCGATGTAGCCGCGCTCCCACACCCGGTGCTGCAGCGGGACCAGGAACTTCACCGGCCGCACCAGGTGCGGGGCCAGCTTCTGCAGCAGCAGGCCCCGCTCCTTGAGGGCTTCGCGGACCAGCTTGAAGTCCAGCTGCTCCAGGTAGCGCAGCCCGCCGTGGATCAGCTTGGACGACCGGCTCGACGTCCCGGCGGCGAAGTCGCGGGCCTCGACCAGCGCGACGGACAGCCCGCGCGACGCGGCGTCGAGCGCGACGCCGGCGCCGGTCACTCCCCCGCCGACGACCAGCACGTCGACCTCTTCGCGGACCAGCCTGCGCAGTGCTTCCGCGCGGTACTGCGGGGAAAGCGGGGTCACGGTGTTCCTCCTCATGGTCACTGCACGTCGACCCAGTCGAGCGTGCGGCCGACGGCCTTCTGCCAGCCCGCGTAGCCCTCGGCGCGCTGCTCGTCGCTCCACGACGGCGTCCAGCGCTTGTCTTCGTTCCAGTTCTGCTCGAGCTCGTCGGTCGAGGACCAGAACCCGACGGCCAGCCCGGCCGCGTAGGCGGCGCCGAGCGCGGTGGTCTCGGCGACGACCGGCTTCGACACCGGCACGCCGAGGATGTCCGCCTGCAGCTGCATGCACAGCTCGTTGGCGGTGACGCCGCCGTCCACCCGCAGGACGTCGAGGGTGACGCCGGAGTCGTTCTGCATCGCCTCGACGACGTCGCGGGTCTGGTAGCAGATCGCTTCCAGCGTCGCCCGCGCGATGTGGGCGTTCGTCGTGGCGCGGGTGAGGCCGACGATCGCGCCGCGGGCGTCCGAACGCCAGTACGGTGCGAACAGGCCGGAGAACGCCGGGACGAAGTAGACGCCGCCGTTGTCCTCGACCTGGCGGGCCAGGCTTTCGCTCTGGGCCGCGCCGCTGATGATGCCGAGCTGGTCGCGCAGCCACTGGACGGCCGAGCCGGTGACGGCGATCGAGCCTTCCAGTGCGTAGACCGGCTTCTCGTCGCCGAACTGGTAGCACAGCGTCGTCAACAGGCCGTGCTGGGAGCGGACCAGCTCCTGGCCGGTGTTGAGCAGCAGGAAGTTGCCGGTGCCGTAGGTGTTCTTGGCCTCGCCGGGCCGGAAGCACACCTGGCCGACGGTCGCCGCCTGCTGGTCGCCGAGGACGCCGGTGATGGCGACCTCGCCGCCGAGCGGGCCGTCCGCGCGGGTGGTGCCGAAGAAGCCCGGGTTCGACGACGGCCGGATCGCCGGGAGCATCCGCTTCGGGACGTTGAAGAACGACAGCAGCTCGTCGTCCCAGTCCAGCGTCTCGAGGTCCATCAGCATGGTGCGGGAGGCGTTGGTCGGATCGGTGACGTGGACGCCGCCGTCCGGGCCGCCGGTGAGGTTCCAGATGAGCCACGAGTCGGTGGTGCCGAAGAGGGCGTCGCCCTTTTCGGCGTCCTCGCGCACGCCGTCGACGTTCTCGAGGATCCACTGCAGCTTGCCGCCGGAGAAGTAGGTCGCGGGCGGCAGGCCGGCCTTGCGGCGGATGACGTCGCCCTTGCCCTCGCGCTCCAGGGCCGAGGCGATCCGGTCGGTGCGGGTGTCCTGCCAGACGATCGCGTTGTAGTAGGGGCGGCCGGTGCGGCGGTTCCACACGACGGTGGTCTCGCGCTGGTTGGTGATGCCGAGGGCGGCGAGGTCGCCGACGGTCAGGTTCGCCTTGTTGAGCGCGGTGGCGATGACCGAGCGGGTGCGCTCCCAGATCTCGGTGGCGTCGTGCTCGACCCAGCCGGGCCGGGGCAGGATCTGCTCGTGCTCGAGCTGGTGGCGGGCGATCTCGTTGCCGCCGTGGTCGAAGATCATGAAGCGGGTGCTGGTGGTGCCCTGGTCAACCGCGCCGACGTAGTCAGGCATGGGGTGCTCCTTGCTCAGTTGGCGGGCTCGAGGTCCTTGGCGGGCATGGCGTCCAGCGGGTCCCCGGCGGGCAGGAACCGCTCGATCAGGTACTTGTAGATCGCGCCGCCGACGAGGGCGCCGATCACCGGGCCCACGATCGGGATCCACCAGTAGGGGAAGCCGTACTGGTCGGACCACGCCGTGTCGTAGCCGGTCAGCCAGGACGCCAGGCGCGGGCCGAAGTCGCGGGCGGGGTTGATCGCGTACCCGGCGTTCGTCCCCCAGGCCATGCCGATGGCGACGACGAGGAAGCCGACGACGACCGGGGCCAGGTTCGCGCCCGGCGAGGTGTTGCGGAGGTCGGTGATGGCGAAGAGGACGATCAGGAGGATCGCGGTGCCGATGATCTGGTCGCGGAAGGCGCCCCAGTCACCCACCGGGAGGGTGCCGTTACCCGGCAGGGTGGAGAACACGCCCTGGGTCTTGATCGTCAGGCCGGGGTCCTTGGCGTTGAGCACCTCGGTGTAGTTCCAGCGCACCAGCATGGCGGCGAGGAACGCGCCGGCGGTCTGGGCGAGGGCGTAGGGGGCGACCTTGCGCCACTCGAAGCCCTTGAACACGGCGAGGGCGATGGTCACGGCCGGGTTCAGGTGCGCGCCGCTGATCCGCGAAGCGACGTAGACACCGAGCGTGACGCCGAGGCCCCAGGCCCAGGCGATGCTGTCGTGGTCCCCGATGCCCGCGGCGGCGACCTGCGCCACCACCCCGCACCCGAACAGGATGAGGATCATCGTCCCCACGAACTCGGCGGCCATTTCGCCGCCGAGCCCGCGGGCCTTGAGGTTTCGCACCATTGCTTTCCTCCACAAAGGACCGTTCGTTCCCCCTGGTGGATGAAAGCTAGGTTCGCTCCCGGGGAGGGTCAACGGACACCGGTCGGCATTGTCGAACGCCCGATGTGGATGTTCGACATTGTCGAATCGGGGCCGGTCGGGTTAGGGTCGCGCCGTGCCCGGTCCGATCCAGTCCATCGAGCGCGCCGCCGCGATCCTGCGGTTGCTGGCGCGCGGCACGGGCCGTCTCGGCGTCGGCGAGATCGCCGACGCCCTCGAGCTGGCCAAGGGCACCGCGCACGGGATCCTGCGCACGCTGCAGGGCGTCGGGTTCGTCGAGCAGGACCGCGACACCGGCAAGTACCAGCTCGGCGCGGCGCTGCTGCACCTGGGCACGAGCTACCTCGACGTCAACGAGCTGCGGTCCCGGGCCATCAACTGGGCCGACGCGCTGGCCGCGCGCAGCGGCGAGGCGGTCCGGATCGGCGCGCCCCTCGAGGGCCGCGTGCTCGTGGTGCACCACGTGTTCCGGCCGGACGACAGCCTGCAGACCCTCGACGTCGGCACGCTGCTGCCGCTGCACGCGACCGCGCTCGGGAAAGTCCTGCTGGCCTACGACACGGCTCTCGTGGCATCGTTGCGCACCGGCGAACCGGAGGCCTACACCCGCCGGACCCTGGTCACCCAGACCGCGATCAAGCGCGCCTGCGCCAAGGTGCGCGAGGCGGGCTGGGCGGCGGAGAACGGCGAGATGATCTCCGGCGAGGCCGGCATCGCGGCCCCGATCCGCGGCCACGGCGGCATCGTGGTCGGCGCGATCGGGGTGTCCGGCTCGGTGGAGCGCATCTGCGAAGCCGACGGCGGCCCGAGCCCCCGGCTGCTCGGCCACGTGCGCGACGCGGCGCGCGCGGTCTCCCGCGACCTCGGCGCGTCCCGATGGTGAAGGGAGGACCATGGTCCAGCGGTACGTGATGTCCATCGACCAGGGCACCACCTCCACCCGCTGCATCCTGTTCGACGCGCGGGGCCGGCTCGTGTCGGTCGTGCAGCGCGAGCACCACCAGCACTTCCCGCGGCCGGGCTGGGTCGAGCACGACGCCGTCGAGATCTGGCGGAACCTGTCCCGGATCGTGCCGCAGGCGCTGGCCGACGCCGGGGCGGGCGCCGAGCAGGTCGTCGGCCTCGGCATCGCCAACCAGCGCGAGACCACGGTGCTGTGGGACCGGCACACCGGCAACCCGGTGGGGCGGGCGATCGTCTGGCAGGACACCCGCACCGACGCCATGCTCGAACAGCTGGCGCGCGAGCCGGGCGCCGACCGCGTCCGGCAGCTGTGCGGCCTGCCGCTGGCGACCTACTTCTCGGCGCCCCGGATCCGCTGGCTGCTGGAGCGCACACCGGGCCTGCGGGAGCGCGCCGAGCGCGGCGACGTCCTCTTCGGCACCATCGAGAGCTGGCTGATCTGGAACCTGACCGGCGGCTCCGAGGGCGGCGTCCACATCACCGACGTCACCAACGCCTCGCGCACCATGCTGATGAACCTGCGCACGCTGAACTGGGACGACGAGCTCCTGGAGTTCTTCGACGTCCCGCGGGCGATGCTGCCCGAGATCCGGTCGTCGACCGAGGTGTACGGGACGACGTCCCGCGTGGTGCCCGGCATCCGGATCGCCGCGGCCCTCGGCGACCAGCAGGCGGCGCTGTTCGGCCAGACCTGCTTCGCGCCCGGCGAGGCGAAGTGCACGTACGGCACCGGCAGCTTCCTGCTGCTCAACACCGGGTCGACGCCGGTGCTGTCCACCCACGGCATGCTCACCACGGTCGGGTTCAAGATCGGTGACGAGCCCGCGGTGTACGCGCTGGAAGGCTCGATCGCCGTCACCGGGTCACTGGTGCAGTGGTTCCGCGACGGGCTCGAGCTCATCGGCAGCGCGCCCGAGATCGAGACGCTCGCGAAGACGGTCGAGGACAACGGCGGCTGCTACATCGTGCCCGCGTTCTCCGGCCTGTTCGCGCCGCACTGGCACAGCGAGGCCCGCGGCGTGATCGCCGGGCTGACCTCGTACATCACGAAGGGCCACCTCGCGCGGGCGGTGCTGGAGGCGACGGGCTGGCAGACCCGCGAGGTCGTCGACGCGATGAACGCCGACTCCGGGCTCGCGCTCTCGACGTTGAAGGTCGACGGCGGGATGACCGCCGACAACCTGCTGATGCAGTTCATCGCCGACGTCCTCGACGTGCCGGTGGTCCGCCCGATGGTGGCGGAGACGGTGTCGCTCGGCGCGGCCTACGCGGCGGGGCTGTCCGTGGGCTACTGGCCGGACCTGGAGGGGCTGCGGCGCAACTGGCACCGGGCCGGCCAGTGGCTGCCGGCGATGGACCCGGCCCGCCGGGACAGCGAATACGCGCACTGGCGCCAGGCGGTGGAGCTGACGTTCGGCTGGATGCGCCCCGGCCCGGCGGCGGTCGCGCCGGGCTCGGACCTGGTCGAGGTCCTGCTGGCCGACCACCGGCGGTTCGAGCAGCTCTTCCGCGACCTGCGCAACGCGGAAGCCGACCGCCCCGCCCTGGTCGCGGAGCTGTCGGCCCTGCTGGTCGCCCACGCGACGGCGACCGAGCGGATCGTCCGCCCGGACGCGCCGGGTGCCCCGTTCGCCGACAACCTGCTCGCGGTCCTCGAGGCCGACGACTCCGACAAGGCGTTGCTGCGCTTGGAGAACGCGGTCGACGCGCACATCCGCGGCGAGGAACGCGGACGCCTCAACGACCTGCGGCGCACGATGTCCACTTCGGACCGGACAGGTCTGGGGCGGGCGTTCGTGGCGGAGCGCCGCCGCCAGCTGGACCTGGGCTGCGGCGAGGCGGAGCACATCCGCGAGCTGGGCGACCGGCTGACGCTTTAGAGGTACCCGGGGAACGGCCGGCCGCCGAGGAACACCGCTCCTGCCGCGTCGTACATTCCTTCGCCCAGGAACGCGTGCTGCGGTACCACCGCCGCGTCGCGCAGGTGCCGCTGCAGCGGGTGGTCCGCCTCGATCGCCGCCGTGCCGCCCAGCTGGTAGGCCGCTTGGACCACGGCGAAACCCACCCGGGCCGCGTGGGCCGCGGCCAGCCGGAGCAGGCTCACCTGCTCCGGGCCCGGCCGGTCCGCCGACGCCGTCTCCCACGCCTCTTCGGTCGCCTCGTAGAAGAACGCGCGGGCCGAACGGAGGTCCGCCTCGGCTTTCGCGAGGGTGATGCGGGCGTACGCGCGGTCGGCGAGCACCGGGCCGCCGGTGAGGCCCGCGCGGCCCGCGCCGAAGCCCGTCACGTGGTTCAGGGCCGCGCGGGCGATGCCGAGGTTGACCACCGCCAGCACCTGCGCCGCGTAGGCGAGCGCCGGGTAGCGGTAGAGGGGCTCGTCGATCGTGGCCGCGCCGCCGCGGACGAACGTCCACTCCGCCGGGACGAACGCGCCGTCCACCCGGAGGTCGTGGCTGCCCGTGCCGCGCAGCCCGACCGCGTCCCAGGTGTCGACGACCTCCGCCTGCGCGGCCGGCACCACCGCCGTCCGCGGGCGGCCCGCGGACCCCGTTCCGATGCCGACGCCGAGGTAGTCGGCCGCGAGGCAGCCGCTGGCCAGGCGCCACCGGCCGCGGACGCGGAACCCGCCCGGCACCTCTTCGGCCGGCTGCACCGGGAAGAGCGCGCCGGCGAAGACGACGTCGGGGCCGTCGGCGTAGAGCCGGGCCTGGGTCTCCGGCGGGAGCGCGGCGAGGTAGACGCCCGACGAGCCGAAGCTCGCGACCCAGCCCGCGGAACCGTCCACTTCGGACATCCGCTCGACCATCCGGAGGAACTCCGCCGGCGGCAGGGCGTCCCCGCCGAAGCGCTCCGGGGTCGTCGCGCGGTAGAAGCCGGCGAGGCGGAACTTGTCGACGACGTCGCGCGGCACGTGCCGCAGCCGGGTGAACTCCGCGGCCCGGCCGGCCACCTCCGCCAGCGCCGCGTCGAACGCCGGCGATGTCCCCCAGGTGTCCGCCATGGGCTCAGCCTAGGGGATTTCCGGGTCGTTCAGGCGCGGCTGGGGCGGCTGCTCTCCCGCACCACCAGCTCGGCCTCCACCGGGCCGCGGACCGGGGGCGCCACGCCGGCGATGTGGGCCGCGAGCGCCGCGAGGGTCTGCCGGCCCGCCGCCACGAAGTCCTGGCGGACCGTCGTCAGCGGGGGCTCGAAGTAGGCCGCCTCGGGCACGTCGTCGAACCCGACGACGTGCGCGTCGCGCGGGACGCGCATCCCCGCTTCGGTGAACGCCGCGAGCAGGCCGAGAGCCATGTGGTCGTTGGCGGTGAACACCGCGCGCACCCCCGGTTCGACGGCCAGGGACTGCCCGGCCCGGTACCCCGAGCGGGCCGTCCAGTCGCCGCGGACGACCGGGGGCACCTCCGCGCCGTGGCGTTCCAGGGTTTCCCGCCAGCCGCGCTCGCGGGCGCGGGCGATCGGCCCGTTCTCGGGGCCGCCGAGATGCCAGACCGTCGGGTGCCCGAGCTCGAGGAGGTGCTCGGTGGCCCGGCGCGCGCCTTCGCACTGGTCGGCGGACACGGCCGGCACCAGCGGGATCCCGGCGGCCGGCGCCGGTTCGGCGAGGGAGTGCGGGTCGAGCACGACGATCCCGGCGACGCCTTGCAGCCGCAGGCCGGTCACGGCGGCCGGCACCGCCGCCCCGCCGGGCCCGGGCACGCTGAAGACGATGAGCGCGTACCCCTGCTCGCGAGCGGCCGCGCGGAGGCCGTTCAGGACCGGCCCCGACGCGGCGGACCCGGTCGCGACGACGCCGAGCGTGCCCCGGCGGCGGAGGGCCGGCGCGCGGAGCGGGCCGTCGGGACCTGCGTCGTCCGGGGGCATGCGCCGATGTTAGCGATCACATCCCCGGACGTGAACCTCCTTCACCTTCCATAAATAACGAACCGGTAACGGCGGAAGGGCGGCTTGAACCGGCCCCCGTTCCGGGCCGTTTCTGCCAATGCCGGAACCAGTGACACCCGGACGCGGTCCCCGACCTTCCGCGCCCGGTGGCACTCCCCCGGGTTCCGCGCGTCTCCCCGGGCACGCAGCTGTCTTCGGCGTGCCCGGAAAAACCGAACGAGGTGAACATGGCCCGGAAAATCCCCCGATCCCCCGCCACGGGCAGACATCGCATCAGCCGCCGCACGAAGATCGCGACCGGCGGCCTCGCCCTCGCGATCGCGGTGGGCGGCATCGTCGTCGCGACCACCGCCGGCCGCACCGGCGAGGCCAGCGCCGATCCCGCCGACGCGTCGTTCTTCCTCGACATCGCGAAGGTGCCCGCCGGTGTTAACGTGAACAAGGCGCAGCAGAAGGGGGCACGCGGCACGTTCACGGTGGACTGCGGCCGCAACGAAAACCAGCACTTCAACCCCGACAACTTCATCGCCCAGCCCGGCATCCGCAACGGCGCCCAGCACCTGCACGACTACGTCGGCAACCTCTCCACCAACGCCGACTCCAACAACAAGAGCCTCGTCAAGGCCGGCACCACCTGCAAGAACGGCGACAAGTCCGCCTACTTCTGGCCCGTCGTCCGCATCGACACCGGCGAAGAGGAGAAGAACCCGCCCGCCACGCAACCCGACCGCGCGGGAAGCGCGCAGGACAAGGCGAGCACCCAGGTCGACTGCCCCGACGTCGCGAGCAAGCTCCCCGACGTCCCCGACCAGGCCATGGACGAGGTGAACCGCAACCTCGACCTGCTCGACAAGCAGATCGACGAGGCGAACAAGCGGATCGCGAACGGCGACCTCAAGACCCCGCAGGACGTCCAGAACGCCGTCGTCGGCCCCCTCAAGGACAAGCGGGCCGCCACCATCGACCGGATCGCCATCGCCATCGGCCGCCGGGCCGCGAAGCCGACGAACCTGGGCGGGCTCGCGCAGTGCGCGCTCAAGCAGAACGGCCAGGGCGGCCTCGACAACGGCGGCCAGAACAGCGGCGGCCAGGCGGGCGAACTGCCCGGCGTCAACGACAAGAACGAGATCGCCGACAACGACGGCGAGATCCAGCGCGTCCGGTCGGCGACGATCACGTTCACCAGCGGCGGCGCCGCCAAGGTCGTCGCGATGCCGCAGTTCCTGCGCATCCTCTACGGCGACGCCAAGCAGAGCACCAACGGCCCGGCCAACGCCCGGCCCAGCTGGACCTGCACCGGGTTCGAGGACCGGCTGACCGACCACTACCCGATCTGCCCGCAGAACAGCAGGGTCGAGCGCATCCACGCCTTCCCGAACTGCTGGGACGGCAAGAACATCGACAGCGCGAACCACCGCACCCACATCGTGTTCGCCGACCAGCAGGGCAAGTGCCCCCAGGGCTTCAAGAACGTGCCCCAGCTGGTGATCAAGCTGGTCTACGACATCCCGCACGACATCCAGGTCAAGGGCCAGTACAAAGTGGACGCCTTCCCGCAGGAGAACCACAACCCCCGCTCGGACCACGACGACTTCGCCAACGTCATGGGCCAGCGCCTGATGAACCAGGCCGTCAACTGCATCAACACCGGCAAACGCTGTTCGCAGTGACCGGCTGACCACCCGTGGAGGCCACCGGCAAGGACTCAGCGTCCTCACCCGGTGGCCTTCACGGCTGCCGGACCCAGGTCACCGTGTCGGTGCGCACCCGGCCGTCCTGGACCGAGGTCGCCCGCACCACGTTCGGCCCCGGCCGCAGGGCGACCCCGGACCAGACCGCGACGTGGCCGGCCGGCACGCGGGTGCCGAGCGGGACCCCGTCGACGGTGAGGCTCACCGGCGCGGTGCCGGCGTAGACCTTGACGTCGGTGGTGGCCGTGGTCCGGACGGTGTCGCGGGCGGAGGTGATGTGCAGGACCGGCCGCGCCGACCAGTTCGCCTGGTACCAGTAGAAAGCGTCCTTTTCGGTCAGGCGGTCGGCGGTGACCAGCCCCTTGTCGTTGATCCCCGGCCGATCGCCTTCGTTTCGCCCGTCCGAGGCGAAGTCGAACATGACCCAGACGAAACTGCCCCACAGGTACGGCCGCGCCTCGAGCGCGCGCCACGAAGCCTCGGCGACCTCCGCCTGGTACTCCTCGGGGTGCCAGTGGCCGCCGGGCGGCGGCGGCACGGGGTGCTGCTCGTGCTGCCGGACACTCGCGCCCGCCCCGTATTCGGAGACCGAGATCCGGCGACCCGGCTCGGCCCGGTGCAGCTCGTCCGCCCAGCCGCCCAGGTTCGCGGCGCCGGGGAGGTACCAGCCGTAGTACCGGTTGTAGCCGGTCAGGTCCGCGTGCCCGGCGAGGGCGTCGGTGTCGGACAGGCAGCAGTGGGCGTAGGTCGTGAGCCGGTCCGGGTCGTCGGCGCGGAACACGGCCTGGACCGCGGCGAGCACGGCGTTGGCGGCCGGGCTGGAGACGTACTGCTCGTTGCCCAGGCCCCACAGCGCCACCGACGGGTGGGCGGAGTTCTGCCGGACCAGCTCGTGCGCCTGCGTCCCGGCGTTCGCGGTGAAGGCCGGGGAGCCGGTCACGAACCCGACCAGCGGGACCTCCGTCCACACCACCAGGCCGAGCCGGTCGGCGAGGTCGTATTCGCGCGGCGAGTGCTGGTAGTGGGCCATCCGGACGGCGTTCGCGCCCAGCTGCGCGATCAGCGCGTAGTCGGCGTCGATGTCGGCGGGACCGACCGCGGGGCCCCGGTCCGGGCGGCTGGGCAGCTGGGTGTTCACGCCGTGCAGCGGGTACGGGACGTCGTTGAGGAAGAACCCCCGGGCGGGATCGGCGGCGAAGGTGCGCAGTCCCAGGGGGACGGTCACTTCGTCCCCGCCCGCCGACGCGGTGACCGAGTACCGGTACGGGTCCCGCACCCCGTTCCAGCGGTGCGGGTCGCGCACGCGCACGGCCGAGGTCACCGGGACGGTCCGCCCCGGCTCCACGGTGACCGCGGTGGCCGCGACCGCCACCACGCGCCGGGAAGCGTCCCGCACCACCGTCCGGACCGGGATCCGCCGCGGCACCGGCGAGTCGTTGGTGACCCTGGTGGTGGTTTCGAGGTCCGCCGCCGTCGCGGTCAGCGCCTTCTGGCGGACGTAGACGCCCGGTCCGCCGTAGTCGAGGGCGTCCACGTGCACCGGATCGGTGACGATCAGCCGCACGTCGCGGTAGAGGCCGCCGAACAGGGTGAAGTCGCCGTCGAGCGGGGCGACGTCCGGGTTCTTCCGGTTGTCGACCGCCACGGCGACGGGCACCGTCCGCCCGGCGGGCGCGAGACCGGTGACGTCGAACCGGAATCCGGAGTAACCGCCCTCGTGGCGGCCCGCGGGCCGGCCGCCGACGTACACGTCGGTGACCAGGTTCGCGCCGTCGAACTGGAGGAAGACCCGGTGGCCGCCCGCGGGGACGGCCAGCCGGGTGCGGTACCACCCGACGTCGCGCCGGTAGTCGCCGCCGCCGTCCGCGCCGTCGGCGGCGTTCCAGGTGTGCGGCAGGGAAACCGGGGTCCACGCCGAGTCGTCGAAGCCCGCGGCCGCCGCGCCGGGGACGTCGCCGAGGTGGAACTTCCAGCCGGTGGCGAGCACCGTCTCGGCGCGGGGCCCGCCGGGTGGCGCCGCCACGGCCACGGGCACGCAGAAGCAGCACAGCAGCGCGGTGATCACCGCGAGCGCGAGCCGGCGCACGCCACCCTCCCCGTTCAGGACGCGCTGACGGAGTAGCTGTTGGTCGTGAAGTTCAGGCCGCCGGCGGAGGAGGTGATCTCGAAGCCGAACTGGACCTCACCGAGGGTCACGTCCCCGAACCAGCCCCGCGCGCGGATCCAGTTCAGGACCGCGAGCACGTCGACCGTGCCGGAGTTCGTGTTCGACGTCCGCACGAACGAGAACACCGCGTTCGAGCCGTTCGATCCCTTGTAGACGTCCCAGGTGTGGCCGCCGACGGTCGCCGTGGCCTGCTTGGTGCCGAGCGGCCCGACCGCGCCCTGCTTGTTCATCCACAGCATGGTTTCGTAGGCGTTGTTGTCCGCCCAGATGTCGTAGGCGGTTTCGTAGGCGCCGCTTCCGGGGCGGTTGACGGAGAAACTGCTGGAAACCCGGCCGAGCGCGCTCAGCTTCTTGCCGACGTTCTTCGCCGAGTGCGGGTAGGTCTTCACCCCGCCGGTGTTCGGCTGGTCCGACCAGACACCGAAGTTCGAATACGAATTCGCCCAGATGGTCTGGGGGCCGGCACCGCTGCCCCAGACGTCGTTGCGGACGGTGTAGCCGCCGTTGGACCAGGTCGCCCATTTGTCGGAAGACGACCACGTGGCCGCGGTCGCGACACCGGCCGAGGCAGCCACCGAAGCGGCCACGGTCAAGGAAACCACAAGGGAACGCACGACATTGCGCATAAGGGAGGTCCTCCGCTGGTGAGGGATTCACCAGCACTATGTACGTCCCGTTACCGCCGGGTCAAGCAATTCGAGAACTTCGAAAAAGAAAGGGGCTTTCCCGTCGAACGGGAAAGCCCCTTTCGACGCGGGACTCAGGAAGCCGCGCGGCGTTTCGTCCAGATGTCGTACGCCACGGCCGCCAGCAGCACGACGCCCTTCACCAGCATCACCCGCTCGCTCGGGGCGCCGATCAGGGACATGCCGTTGTTGATCACGGCCATGATCAGGCCGCCGGTGATCGCGCCGACGACCTTGCCGACGCCGCCCTGGACGGCCGCGCCGCCGATGAACGCCGCCGCGATCGCGTCGAGCTCGAAGTTGACGCCGGCCGTCGGGCCCGCCTGGTTGAGCCGGCCGGCGAAGATGATGCCGGCCAGCGCGGCCAGCACGCCCATGTTGACGAAGATCCAGAACGTCACCGACTTGACCTTGACCCCGGAGAGGGTCGCGGCCTGCAGGTTGCCGCCGACGGCGTAGATGTGCCTGCCGAACACCGACTTCCCGGCCACCAGCGAGTAGCCGATCACCAGCACCGTCAGCAGGATGAGCACCCACGGCAGGTTCTTGAACCGCGCCAGCTGCACGACCAGCGCGAGCACCAGCACCGCGATCCCGGCGATCTTGAGCACGAAGACGCCGAGCGGGTCGACGTCCTGGCCGTAGCCCACGCGCGCCGAGCGCTTCCGCCACTGGGTGAACGCGATCCCGGCGACGGCCGCGACGCCGGCGAGCAGCGAGACCAGGTCGGCGCCGCCGAGCGGGCCGAGGCCGATGTTGCCGAGGTAGCCGTCGGTGAAGCCGTTCGACAGCGTGCGGATCGCGTCCGGGAACGGGCCGATGCCCTGGTTGCCCAGGACCGTCAGGGTCAGCGCCCGGAACGCCAGCATGCCGGCGAGCGTCACGATGAACGCCGGGATGCCGAAGTAGGCGACCCAGTAGCCCTGCCACGCGCCGATCGCCGCGCCCACGGCGAGGGTGATCAGCACCGCCCAGAACCACGGGACGTGCGAGTTCACCATCAGCACCGCCGACACCGCGCCGGTCATCGCGACAACCGACCCGGCGGAGAGGTCGATGTGCCCGGAGATGATCACCAGGATCATCCCGATCGCGAGGATCAGCACGTACGAGTTCTGCACGATGATGTTGGAGATGTTCTGCGGCTCCAGCAGCGCACCACCGGTGAGCACCTCGAACAGCACCACGATCAGCGCGAACGCGACGTAGATGCCGCTCTGGCGCGGGTTGATCGAGATCCTCCGCTTGGAGCGCTCAACCGGGGGCACGGCGGGCCGCGCTTCGGTCGTGGTCATTCCCGTTCCTTCGTCATGTACTGCATCAGCAGTTCCTGGGTGGCTTCTTCGCGCTTGGCCTCGCCGGTGATCCGCCCCGCCGAGAGCGCGTAGATCCGGTCGCAGAGCCCGAGCAGCTCCGGCAGCTCGGAGGAGATGACCAGCACGGCCTTCCCCTGCGCGGCCAGCTCGTTGATGATCGTGTAGATCTCGAACTTCGCGCCCACGTCGATGCCGCGGGTCGGCTCGTCGAGGATCAGCACGTCCGGATCGGTGAAGATCCACTTGGCCAGCACGACCTTCTGCTGGTTGCCGCCGGAGAGCTTCCCGGTCACGCTTTGCACGCTCGGCGCCTTGATCCGCAGGTCACGGCGGTACCGGGACGCGGTGTCGTGCTCGGCGTGCTCGTTGACCCAGCCGCGCTTGGCCAGCTTGCCCAGCCCGGCCGCGGACACGTTGCGCTGGATGTCCTCGATCAGGTTGAGCCCGTAGCGCTTCCGGTCTTCGGTGGCGTAGGCGATGCCGTGGCGGACGGCATCCTGCACCGAGCGAACCTCGATCTCCTTGCCGTGCTTGAGGATGCGCCCGGAGATGTCCTTGCCGTAGGACCGGCCGAACACGCTCATCGCGAGCTCGGTGCGGCCCGCGCCCATCAGCCCGGCCAGGCCGACGATCTCCCCGCGCCGCAGCGTGAGCGACGCGCCGTCGACGACAACCCGGCCGGCCTGGGTCGGGCTGTGCACGGTCCAGTCCTCGATCCGCAGGACCTCTTCCCCGATCTCCGGTTCCCGCGGCGGGAACCGGTGCTCGAGGTCGCGGCCGACCATGCCGGTGATGATGCGCTCTTCGGTGAGCCCGGCGGCGCCGAGTGTTTCGATCGTCCGGCCGTCACGCAGGATCGTGACGGTGTCGGCGATCGCCGTCACCTCGCCGAGCTTGTGCGAGATGATCACGCACGTGACGCCCTCGTCACGCAGCCCGCGCAGCAGCTCCAGCAGGTGGGCCGAGTCCTCGTCGTTGAGCGCCGCGGTGGGCTCGTCCAGGATCAGCAGCCGGACCTCTTTGGACAGGGCCTTGGCGATCTCGACCAGCTGCTGCTTGCCGACGCCGAGGTTCTGGACCTGGGTGACCGGGTTTTCGGCGAGGCCGACGCGCCGCAGGAGCGCGCCGGCCTCGTGATTGGTGCGGTTCCAGTCGATCCAGCCGCGCTTGGCCTGCTCGTTGCCGAGGAAGATGTTCTCCGCGATCGACAACTGGCCGCACAGCGCGAGCTCCTGGTGGATGATCACGATCCCGCGCCGTTCGCTGTCGCGCACCGACCCGAACTCGCACCGCTGCCCGTCGAAGTGGATCTCACCGTCGTACGTCCCGTGGGGGTAGACGCCCGAGAGCACCTTCATCAGGGTGGACTTCCCGGCGCCGTTTTCCCCGCAGATCGCGTGGATCTCCCCTTGGCGCACGGAAAGGGTGACGTCCGACAGCGCCTTGACCCCGGGGAAGGTCTTGGTGATCCCGCGCATGCCGAGCAGTTCCGTCATTTCAGCTGACCTGCCGTGTAGTAGCCGGAGTCCACCAGTTCCTTCTGGTAGTTGGACTTGTCCACGGTCACCGGCTGCAGGAGGTAGGAGGGGACGACCTTCTTGCCGTTGTCGTAGTCCTTGGTGTTGTTGACCTCGGGCTTGCCGCCCTTGAGCACCGCGTCGGCCATCTTGACCGTGGTGTCGGCCAGGATGCGGGTGTCCTTGAACACCGTCGAGTACTGCTCACCGGCGATGATCGACTTGACCGAGGCGACCTCGGCGTCCTGCCCGGTGACGATCGGGTAGGGCTGGCCGGCGGTGCCGTAGCCGTTGCTCTTCAGCGCCGAGAGGATGCCGATCGACAGGCCGTCGTACGGCGAGAGGACGCCCGCGACCTTCGCGCCACCGGTGTAGGTCTTGGTGAGCAGGTCCTCCATGCGCCGCTGCGCGGTGGCCGGGTCCCAGCGCAGGATGGCCGCGCGGGCGAAGTCGGTCTGCCCGCTCTTGACCACCAGCTTGCCGCTGTCGATCAGCGGCTTGAGCACGGACATCGCGCCGTTGAAGAAGAACGTCGCGTTGTTGTCGTCCGGCGAACCGGCGAACAGCTCGACGTTGAACGGTCCCGGCCCGGTGCCCAGGCCCTTGACCAGCGAGTTCGCCTGCTCGACCCCGACCTTGAAGTTGTCGAAGGTGGCGTAGTAGTCGACGTTCGGCGAGTTGCGGATCAGCCGGTCGTAGGCGATGACCGGGATCTTGCGGTCGGCCGCCTCCTGCAGCTGGGTGGTGATGGCGGTGCCGTCGATCGAGGCGATGACCAGCAGCTTGGCGCCCTTGGTGATCTGGTTCTCGATCTGGTTCACCTGCGTGGGGATGTCGTTCTCGGCGTACTGCAGGTCGACCTTGTACCCGAGCTTCTCCAGCGCCGACTTGATGTTGTCGCCGTCGTGGATCCAGCGCTCCGACGACTTCGTCGGCATGGTGACGCCGACGAGGCCGCCGGCGGCACCGGCGCTCGAGGACGCCGCCTGGTCGGCGGTCTTCTGGCTCGAGCCGCACGCCGAGAGCGTCAGCACGAGTCCCGCGGCGGCGATCCCCGCGAGTGTTCTGGTGAACTTCATTGTTCCTTCTTCCTTTCTCAGAAGCCCTGGGCGAGGCGGTGGTACGCCTGGTTCCAGCGGATGCGGTCGGCGAAGCCGTGCGGCGTGGTGTCCTTGTCGATCACCAGCAGCTCGACGCCGAGCAGGTTCGCGAAGTCGCGAAGGGTTTCGGTGCTCACGGCCTGGGTGAGCACGGTGTGGTGCGGGCCGCCCGCGGTGATCCACGATTCGGCCGACGTCGACAGCGACGGCGCCGGCTCCCACACCGCGCGGGCCACCGGCAGGTTCGGCAGCGGCTCGTCCGGCTCGACGACCTCGATCTCGTTGGCCACCAGGCGGAACCGGTCGCCGAGGTCGACCAGGCCGAGGGTGACGCCGGGGCCCGGTGCCGCGTCGAAGACCAGGCGGACCGGGTCTTCGCGGCCGCCGATGCCGAGCGCGTGGATCTCGCACGACGGCTTCGCCGCGGCGAGGCTGGGGCAGACCTCCAGCATGTGCGCGCCGAGGATCTTCGGCGTGCCCGGCCCGAAGTGGTAGGTGTAGTCCTCCATGAACGACGTGCCGGCGTCCTTGCCCACGCCCATGGCCTTGACCGCGGCCAGCAGCGCCGAGGTCTTCCAGTCGCCTTCGCCGCCGAAGCCGTAGCCGTCGGCCATCAGCCGCTGCACGGCCAGGCCGGGCAGCTGGCGCAGGCCGCCGAGGTCCTCGAAGTTCGTGGTGAACGCGCCGAACCCGCCGTCGGTGAGGAACTTCCGCAGCCCGGCCTCGATCTTCGCCGCGTAGCGCAGCGACTCGTGCCGCGCTCCCCCGGCGGCCAGCTCCGCGACAACGTTGTAATCCTCGGCGTACTGGGCTACGAGCGAGTCCACCGTGTCTTTTTCGGAAACCTGATCGACCAGTTCGACGAGGTCGTTGACGCCGTAGGTGTTGACCGAGACGCCGAACCGCAGCTCGGCCTCGACCTTGTCGCCTTCGGTGACCGCGACGTCGCGCATGTTGTCGCCGAACCGGGCCAGGCGCAGGTTCCGCAGGTGGTCGGCGCCGATCGCGGCCCGCGCCCACGCGTCGATCCGCGCGACGACGGCCGGGTCGGAGACGTGCCCGGCGACGGTCTTGCGCGGCACGCCGAGCCGGGTCTGGATGAACCCGAACTCCCGGTCGCCGTGCGCGGCCTGGTTGAGGTTCATGAAGTCCATGTCGATGGTGGACCACGGGAGTGCCTCGTTGAGCTGGGTGTGCAGGTGCAGCAGCGGCTTGCGCAGCGCGTCCAGCCCGGTGATCCACATCTTCGCGGGCGAGAAGGTGTGCATCCACGCGATCACGCCGACGCACGCGGCGTCCGCGTTGGCCTCCTGCAGCACCCGGCGGATCGCCGAGGCCTCGGTCAGCACGGGCTTGCCGACGATCTCGGCCGGGAGGCCGCCGGAGGCGGCCAGGAGCTGCTGGATCCGCAGGGACTGGCCGGCGACCTGCTCGAGGGTCTCCTCGCCGTAGAGGGCCTGGCTCCCGGTGAGGAACCAGAGCTGGGGTTTCGACGCGCGGGTCATCGTTCTCCTTGGAAAATCAGTGCTGGCCGTAGACGTTCTGGTACCGGGCGTAGAGCCGGTCGACGTCCTCGGGCGGCAGGGGTTCGGGCGTACCGAGCTCGAAGGCCTTGTGCACGGTGCGGGCCACGTCTTCGACCATCACCGCGGCCTTCACCGCGTCGCGGGCGGTGCGGCCGACGGTGAACGGGCCGTGGTTGCGCATCAGCACCGCGGGCGACCGGCTCGCCCGAAGCGTTTCGACGATGCCGCGGCCGATCGAGTCGTCGCCGATCAGGGCGAACGGCCCGACCGGGATCTCCCCGCCGAACTCGTCGGCGATCATCGTGAGCACGCACGGGATCGCCTCGCCGCGGGCCGCCCACGCCGTGGCGTAGGTCGAGTGCGTGTGCACGACCCCGCCGATCTCCGGCATGTGCCGGTAGACGTAGGCGTGCGCGGCGGTGTCGGACGACGGCGCGAGCTCGCCGTGCACGAGCTCGCCGTGCAGGTCGGTGACCACCATCGAGTCGGCGGACAGGTCGTCGTAGGACACCCCCGACGGCTTGATGACCATCAGGTCCCGGCCGGGCACGCGCGCCGAGACGTTCCCCGCGGTCCAGATGACCAGCGCGTTGCGGGTCAGCTCACCGTGCAGGTTCGCCACCGTCTCCCGCAGTTCGGCGACGGTGTCGAGGACTTCGTCGGTCAGCGACATCAGGACCGTCCTTTCGCGACTTCGCGGCGGCGGGCCGCGAGGCGGTGCATGACATCGTTGCCGCCGCGGCCGAAGTAGTCGTGCAACGCCGTGTACTCGGCGTACAGCTCGTCGTAGGCGGTGACGTGCGCGGGCACCGGCCGGTACACCGCGCGCTGGACCGAGCCCATCGCGGCGGCGGCCACCCGGATGTCCGCGTGGGCCCCGGCGGCGACGGCCGCGTGGATGGCCGAGCCGAGCGCGGGCCCCTGCCCGGAGCCGATGACCGACAGCGGGAGGTTGGTGACGTCGGCGTAGATCTGCATGAGCAGCGCGTTCTTCACCAGGCCGCCCGCGATGATCAGCTCGGTGACCGGGACGCCGGCCTCGTTGAACGTCTCGATGATCTTGCGCGTGCCGAACGCCGTGGCCTCCAGCAGCGCGCGGTAGACGTCCTCGGCGCGGGTCGCCAGGGTCTGCCCGACGATCACGCCGGACAGCTCGTGGTCGACGAGCACCGACCGGTTGCCGCTGTGCCAGTCCAGCGCGACCAGGCCGTGTTCGCCGATCTCCTGCTGGGCCGCCAGCCGGGTGAGCTGGTCGTGCCCGTCGCGGGCGAAGTGCTCGGTGAACCAGCCGAAGATGTCGCCGACACCGCTCTGGCCGGCTTCGTACCCCCACAGCCCGGGCACGATCCCGCCTTCGACCACCCCGCACATGCCGGGGACCTCGCGCAGTTCGGCGCCGTTCATCACGTGGCACGTCGAGGTGCCCATGATCGCCACCATCTGCCCGGGCTCGACGGCCTGGGCGGCGGGCGCGGTGACGTGCGCGTCGACGTTGCCGACGGCGACCGCGATGCCTTCGGGCAGCCCGGTCCAGGCGGCGGCCTCGGCCGACAGCGACCCGGCGCGCGAGCCCAGCTGGCCCAGCGGGTGTTCGAGCTTGTCGGCGACGAAGGTCTCGAAGCCGGGCGCCAGTTCGCGGAGGAAGTCGCGGCTCGGGTACTGGCCGTCCTGCAGGATCCCCTTGTAGCCGGCCGTGCAGGCGTTGCGGACGTACGTCCCGGTCAGCTGCCAGACGATCCAGTCGGCCGCCTCGACCCAGTGCCGCATCGCGGCGTAGACGTCCGGAGCCTCTTCGAGCACCTGGAGCGCCTTGGCGAACTCCCACTCCGACGAGATGAGCCCGCCGTAGCGCGGCAGCCACTTCTCGCCGCGGGTGCGGGCCAGCTCGTTGATCCGGACCGCCTGCGGCTGGGCCGAGTGGTGCTTCCACAGCTTGACGTACGCGTGCGGGTTGCCTTCGAACTCGGGCAGCTCGCACAGCGGCGTGCCGTCCGCGGTTGTCGGCACCATGGTGCACGCGGTGAAGTCGGTGGCGATGCCGACGACGTCGGCCGGGTCGACGCCGGCGTCCCGCAGCGCCGCCGGTACGGCGTTGCGGAGCACTCCGACGTAGTCCGCGGGCACCTGCAGCGCCCAGTCCGGCGGCAGCGCGCGGCCGGTCGCGGGCAGCGTCTCGTCGAGCACCCCGTGCGGGTACTCGAAGACGGCGCTGCCGAGTTCCGCTCCGTCCCGGACGCGCACGATCACCGCGCGGCCCGAGAGCGTGCCGAAGTCGACGCCGACGGTGAGTGGTTCTGACACGGTGTCCTCCCTCCTGGTTGGTGACCGGGACGCGGCGCGGGCGGCGGTGGACGCGCCGCGCCCCGGGGTCTTAGCGGCCGGTGAGGACCAGCGTCGTCACCGAGTTGGCCGGCAACGTCAGCTTCGACGTCGCGGCCAGGCCGGTGATCTCCCTGGTCTGCGGCACGATGGCGGTCGGCGCGGCGAGGCTGTTGCGCCCCGCCGGGTCGCCGGTGAGCGTGGTGAGCGTGCCGGTGCCGTCCACGGCGGTGACGCCGGTGAGCGCCAGCCGGGTGGTCTGCACCTGCGCGGTCGGGTTGACGAGCTTGACCGTGAAGGTCTTCCTTCCGCTCTTCGTGGTCACGTTGACCACCTGCCGCAGGGGGCTGCCCTGGTTGAGGCGGCTGGTCACGATCTGCTTGCCGAGGGTGCTGGAGAACATCTGCTGCACCCAGTACGACGGCGAGCCGTAGCTGCTCCCGGCGTCGAGGCCGATCAGGTTGACCGGCCAGTTGGACTGGTTCTCGTGCACCAGCACCGGCGCGTACATCGAGCCGATGACGACGTCGCTGTTGCGTTCGAGCCCGGTGAGGAACGCGGCCTCGCCGATGGCGGCGGCCAGGGTGCCGGTGGGCCGGCCGTCCTGGGCGCCGTACTCGCCGACGAGGATGTCCGGGCCGGACCGGTCCGCGGTGTCGTAGCGGGTCGAGTTGTCGGTGAACCACTGCGGCGACTGGTAGTAGTGGTCGTCCGCGGCGTCCGGGCGCACCCCGGTCGACGTGCTCGACGCGGCCCCGCCCTGCAGGCCGCCGGTGGTGGCGATGACGGTCAGCTGCGGGTACTTCGCCTTGATGGCGTTGTACATGTCGGTGAACCGCCAGGCGTAGCTGCCCGAGCCGTCGAACCAGTCCTCGTTGCCGACCTCGACGTAGTGCAGGTCGAACGGCGCCGGGTGCCCGTCGGCGACCCGCTTGGCGCCCCAGGGCGTCGAGCTGTCGCCGATGGCGTACTCGATCTCGTCGAGCGCCTCCTGGACGTACTGCGGGTAGTCGGCCTGGTCGACGTGCCGGCCGTTGAGGGTGTAGCCGGCGAACAGGGCCAGGAGCGGCTGGGCGCCGATGTCCTCGGCCAGCTTCAGGTAGTCGAGGATGCCGAAGCCGTCGGTGGACCAGTAGCCCCACGCGGTGTTCTGGTGGCCGGGCCGCTGTTCGAGCGGGCCGATGGTGTTCTTCCAGGCGAACCGCGTGTCGAGGGTGTTGCCCTCGAGGTAGTTGCCACCGGGGACGCGGAACAGACCGAGCTTCATCGCCGCGAGCTTCTGCCCGAGGTCGGCGCGGACGCCGTTGGGCCGGTTCTTGAAGGTCGGCGGGAACAGCGACACCTGCTGGAACCAGGCGTCGCCGGTCAGCGCCGTCTTGCCCTTGTTCACCAGCGACACGACGATCCGGTTGTCGGTGGACGCGGTGATCGTCGACGGCGTGGTGAAGCTGAACGTCTGCTGCGCCCACGCGGCGCCGACGGGTTGGACGTCCTTGCTCGCCAGCACCGTGCCGTCCGGCTTCTCCAGGCTGACCCGGACACCGCCGGTCCAGCTGCCCTTGGCGAAGAAGCTGCCGGTGTACTTGGTGGACGGCTTCGCGGCGACGCCGTAGAAGCCGACGTTGGCGGCGGCCACGCGCCCGGCGGCCGGCACCGCGTCGGCGTGCAGCTTCAGGGAACGGTCGAGCGCGGTGTTCAGCGGGTTGGCGGTGTCGACCGAGTAGGCACCGGTCGCGCCCGCCGAGGTGAGCAGCGACCAGTACGGCACCGGCGTGTTGCCCGCGCCGCTGCCGGGCTGGTAGCCCTCCTTGAACGTGCGGTTGCGGACGAGCTCGGCGTACAGCCCGCCCTCGACCGAGTGGCTGATGTCCTCGAGGATCGAGCCGTAGGTCGTCGGCCGGGTGTTGGCGCGGACCACGTTGGCGTCGACGGCGAGCTGGTTGGCCCCGGCGAGGGTGCCGATCTGCGCGGCGGTCAGCGGGAAGCGGCGCAGCTCGACCTCGTCGATGGCGCCGGTGAAGCCGGACCCGACGGTGAACGGCGCCGCCGCGGTACCCGAGGCCGGGCAGGCGGAGACGTCGAGGGTCGTGCCGGTGGGGGTGCCGCAGGTGCTGGTGACCGCGGCCGCGTCGCCGTCGGCGTAGACGGTGAGCCGCTGCGACGCGCGGTCCAGGACGACGGCGGCGTGGTGCCAGCCGCCGTCGGCGAGCCCGCCGCCGCTCGTGGTCACCTGGATCGTGCCGACGCGCGCAGTGAGCTTGCCGCCGGTCACGCCGAGGGCGTAGCCGTCGCCGTGGTCCACGAGCGTGCCGCCCGAGGTCGTGCGGAACCACGTGGCCAGCGAAAGGGAGCCGGTGCCGGTGTCGAACGCGGGCGAGGTACCCATGTCCACAGTGGACTTGCCGTCGAGCTGCACGGCCTTGCCCGCCGCCCCGGCGGTCCAGGTCGCTCCGCGCAGGGTGCCGTCGGCCGCGTTCGCCGAGGAGTCGTGCGCGACCGTGCCGGTGCCCTCGTCGAAGTGCCACGACCCGCTCGCGGCCAGCGCGGCGACGGCGGACGCGGTCAGCGGCGTCGGGTACGCGCGGACGTCGTCGACGCCTCCGGCGAACCAGTCGGCCGGGTTCCCGGCCCACTTGCCGCGCCCGACGACCAGGTGCCCGGCCGCGGTCCACGGCGTCGTGAACGGGACGCTCTGCTGGAGGGTTCCGTTGACGTACAGGGAAAGCGTGCCGGCCGCGCGGTTGTAGACGCCGGCGAGGTGCTGCCACTGGTCGGCCTGCGCGGGCAGCGTCGACACGGCCGACGACGACGCCGAGTCGCCGTCGGACGCCCGGCGCGTGAAGGCGAACCGGCCGTCGGCGCCGCGCTGGAGGTAGAAGCCGCTGATCGCCGAGCCGTCGACGCTCACCGCGGTCCGGAACCCGGTGGCCGCGGCCGGCTTGACCCACGCGGACACCGAGAAGCTCTGCGCGGTGTCGACGACCGGGGCCGGGACGTCGACCGCGGCGTCGGTGCCGTTCAAGGCGACGCCGTGCGGGCCGACGACGCCGTCGCCCCAGGTCGCGCCGCCGGTCAGGGTGGCGGTGCGGGCGTCGAGGGAGTCGTCGGCCGCGGTGGTGCCGCTGCCCTCGTCCAGGCCCCAGTGCCCGGCGATGGCCAGGCGGGCGGCGTCGGCGGGGGTCAGCGCGCCGGTGTAGGCGCGGACGTCGTCGATCGCGCCGTCGACGAAGTCCACCGGGTTGCCGCCGTACTTGCCGCGGCCGATCACCAGGTCCCCGGTGCCGGCCCAGCCCGCGGGGGCGGCGACGGTGGCCTGGCGGGTGCCGTCGACGTAGAGGGAGAGGGTCGACGCGGCGGCGTCGAACACGCCGGTCAGCTGGTACCACTGGCCGATGGCGGGGTCGAAGTTCGCCGACGCGACGACGCCGTCGGTCGGGGCGTCCCCGGCCAGGCGGGTGAAGGCGAACCGGCGCGAGTCGTCGCGGAACTGGAGGAAGAAGTTGCTGACCTGGGTGCCGTCGACGCTGACGAACGTCTGGTAGCCCGACGTCCTGTCGAGCTTGACCCAGCTGCTGACGGAGAAGCTCTTGGTGGTGTCCAGCACGGGCGCGCCGGCGTCGGCGAAGCCGTTCACCCCGTCGGTGGTCAGCGCTCCGCCGCGCAGGCCCGGGCCCCAGCCCGCGCCGCCGGTGAGCGTCGCGGGGTGGCTGCCCGCGCTGTCGGCGGCCGTCGTCCCGCCGCCCTCGTCGAACGCCCAGTGCCCGGCGAGCGCCGGGTCGGGGTCGGCCGACGCGGCCGGCGCGGCGGCGATCGGGATGCCGGAGCACAGGGCCAGGGCCGCCAGGACGGCCAGGGGCCGCCGGAATCTGCGGAGCATGACTCTCCCTTGAGTGTGAGCGCTCACAGGTGCCTCCGCGCGGGAGGCCGGACCGGGGTGCACGGGGTTAGCGGGTTCGCCGGGTGACGAGGCGTTGCAGGACGATGAAGACGAACAGGAGGGCGCCGGTGATGATCGAGGTCCACCAGGAGTTGAGGGTGCCGTCGAAGGTGATCAGCGTCTGGATGATGCCCAGCACCATGATCCCGAGGACGGTGCCCAGCACGTAGCCGGAGCCGCCGGTGAGGATGGTGCCGCCGATGACGACCGCGGCGATCGCGGTCAGCTCCAGGCCGACGCCGTTGAGCGGGTCGCCCGAGGACTTGTAGAGCACCAGCAGCAGCCCGCCGAGCGCCGAGCAGACGCCGCTGATCGTGTACACGGCGATCTTGGTGCGGCCGGTCTTGAGCCCCATCAGCATCGCGGACTGCGCGTTGCCGCCGATCGAGTACACCGTGCGCCCGAACCGGGTGAAGGCCAGGACGTAGGCCGCGGCGGCCACGACGAGCAGGGAGACCACCACGCTGATCGAGATGTGCAGCTCGCCGCCGAGCGGGATCTGCGTCTGGGCCAGGGTGGCGATCGTCGCGTTGTCGATCGAGTAGGCCTCCGTGGTGATCGTGTAGCAGAGCCCGCGGGCGAAGAACATCCCGATCAGCGTCGCGATGAACGGCTGGATCTCGAAGAAGTGGATCAGCGCGCCCATCCCGGCGCCCAGCAGCGCGCCGACCACCAGGACCACGGCGATCGCCGCGTACGCCGGCCAGCCGTGCTTCTGCATCAGGTCGCCGGAGATCACCGTGGACAGAGCGACCACCGACCCGACGGACAGGTCGATGCCGCCGGTGAGGATCACGAACGTCATGCCGACGGCGACCACGAGCAGGAAGGCGTTGTTGATGAACAGGTCGAGGACGACCTGTCCGGACCCGAAGGCCTCGTACTGGACCGCACCGAACACATACGCGGCGATCAGCAGCGCCAGCGTCGCGAGGATCGGCACGTGCCGCTGCTGCGGCCGGTAGCCCTTCACACGGGTGAGCGTGGTCATACCCCGACCTCGACCTTCTCCGGCGACGGCGCCGGGGTGACCGGTTGGGCGTGTCGCCGCCGGAACTTGCGGCGGAACGCGGGCGACAGGAGCAGGCACACCACCAGCACGACGATGGCCTTGAAGAGCATGATCGACTCCGGTGGGATGCCGAGGGCGTTGACGGTGGTGGTGAGCGTCTGGATGAGCAGCGCGCCGATCACCGAGCCGCCGAGGGAGAACCGGCCGCCGGTCAGCTGGGTGCCGCCGACGACGACCGCGAGGATCGCGTCGAGTTCGATGAACAGGCCGGCGTGGTTGGCGTCGGCGCTGTGCACGTTCGCGCTGATCATCAGCCCGGCGATGCCCGCGCACAGCGCGCCGAAGACGTAGACGAGCCAGGTCAGCCGCGCCGAGCGGAGCCCGGCCAGGCGGCTGGCCTCGGGGTTGCCGCCGACGGCCTCGACGAGCATGCCGAGCGCGGAGCGGCGGACGAGCACCGACGCGAGCACGAACACCGCCAGCGCGATGAGGATGGCGCCGGGCAGGGTGAACAGGTACCCGCTGCCGATCCACTCGAACGAGTGGGAGTTGACGGTGATGATCTGCCCGCCGCTGATCAGCTGCGCGATGCCCCGGCCGGCGACCATGAGGATCAGGGTGGCGATGATCGGCTGGATGCCCAGTGCCGCGACGAGCCAGCCGTTCCACACCCCGAGCAGCAGCGAGAGGCCCAGCGCCAGGCCGAACGCGATCAGCGTGGTGCCGACGCCGTCCGGGTTGTCGCTGATCCACAGGCAGGCGAGCGCGCCGCTGATCGCCACGACCGCGCCGACCGACAGGTCGATGCCGCGGGTGGCGATCACCAGCGTCATGCCGATCGCGATGAGGATCAGCGGGGCGCCGTTCTTGAGGATGTCGACGAGGTTCCCGTAGAGGTGCCCCTCGCGCAGCTCGATCTTGAAGAACGACGGGCTCGCGATCAGGTCGCCCAGCAGCAGCACCAGCAGAGCCATCACGGGCCAGAAGAGCCGCTGTTTGGTCAAGGCTTTCACGCCTGCACCCCCTCGGCCATGGTGGCCATGATGTCGTCCGCGGTGAGCGACTGGTTTTCCCGCTCCGCCACGACCTTGCGGTCCCGCAGCACCACCACCCGGTGGCTGAGCCGCAGGACCTCTTCGAGTTCGGCGGAGATGAACACGACGGCCATCCCGTCGCCCGAGAGCTGGGTGACCAGCCGCTGGATCTCCGTCTTGGCGCCGATGTCGATGCCGCGCGTGGGCTCGTCGAGGATCAGCAGCCGCGGTTCGGTGATGAGCCAGCGGGCCAGCAGCACCTTCTGCTGGTTGCCGCCGGAGAGGTTGCCCACCAGCGCTTCGGGGTTGGCGGGCCGGATGTCGAGCGCCTTGATGTACTTCTCGGCGATTTCGTCCTGGCGACGGCGGGACAGCGGCCGCGCCCAGCCGCGGGAGGCCTGGAGCGCCAGCACGATGTTCTCGCGGACGGTCAGTTCCTCAACCAGGCCTTCGGCCTTGCGGTTCTCCGAGAGGAAGGCGATCTTGTGGTCGAGCCCGGCGCGCGGGGTCCGCAGTGAGGCCGGCTCGCCGTCGACCTTCACCGAGCCGCTGTCGGCGTGGTCGGCGCCGAAGAGCAGCCGGGCGAGTTCGGTGCGGCCGGAGCCGAGGAGGCCGGCCAGCCCGACGACCTCGCCGGCGTGGATGGCGAGGTCGAAGGGGGCGACCCCGCCCTTGCGGCCGAGGCCTTCGGCGGCCAGCAGCACCGGCGCGCCGGCGACCTCGGCCCGGCTGGGGCCGGAGTCCTCCAGGTCCTCGAGGACCTGGAGTTCCTTGCCGATCATCTTGGTGACCAGCTCGACCGGCGTGATGTCCGCGGTGCGGTACTCGCCGATCAGTTTTCCGTTGCGCAGCACGGTCATCCGGTCGGCGATGGCGAAGACCTGGTCGATGAAGTGGGACACGAACAGGATCGCCATGCCGCTTTCGCGCAGGGACCGCACGACCTTCAGCAGCTGCTCGACCTCGCCGGTGTCCAAACTGGACGTCGGTTCGTCGAGGACGAGCACCCGCGCGTCGACGTCGAGCGCACGGGCGATCGCGACCAGCTGCTGCACCGCGATGGAGCAGGTGGACAGCTCGGCCGAGACGTCCACGTGGACGTCCAGCCGGGCCAGGAGTTCCTCGGCCCGCCGCCGCATCGGGCCCCACTGGATGCGGCCGAAGCGGCGGGGTTCCCGGCCGAGGCAGACGTTCTCCGCCACGGACAGGTTCGGGCAGAGGTTGACTTCCTGGTAGACCGTGCTGATGCCGGCCTGCTGGGCCTCGCCGGGCCCGTTGAAGGCGACCTGGTCGCCGCCCAGCTCGATCGTGCCCGCGTCCACCCCGTACACCCCCGTCAGCACCTTGATGAGGGTGGACTTGCCGGCGCCGTTCTCGCCCATCAGGGCGTGGACTTCGCCGGGGTACATCCGGAAGCCGACCCCGTCGAGGGCGAGAACGCCGGGGAACTCCTTGCGGATACCGCTCATCCGCACCATGGGTTGCGGTTCAGGCATTTGGTGTGCTCCGGGGTGGACGCGGGTCGGGATCAGTACTGGCGCTGCGGCAGCGCGGTCTTGGCCGCCGCCTGGTCGAACTCGGTTTCCTTGGTCTCGATGCGGGCGGGCACCTGCTCGCCGGCGGCGACCTTCTTCACCAGGTCCATCAGCTGCGGGCCGAGCAGCGGGTTGCACTCGACGATGTGGTTGATCTTGCCGTCGGCCAGCGCCTGCATGCCGTCCTTCACGGCGTCCACCGAGACGATCTTGATGTCCTTGCCCGGGACCTTGCCCGCGGCCTCGATCGCCTCGATGGCGCCGAGCGCCATGTCGTCGTTGTGCGCGTAGAGGACGTCGATCTTGGGCTGGGACTTCAGGAAGGCCTCCATGACCTCCTTGCCCTTGGCGCGGGTGAACTCACCGGTCTGCGAAGCCACGATCTTGTACTTCGGGTCCGCCGCGATGACGTCCGCGAAGCCCTTCTTGCGGTCGTTCGCCGGCGCCGAACCCGTGGTGCCCTGCAGCTCGACGATGTTGACCTGGCCGGTGGCGCTGCCGAACTCCTTGGTCAGCCACTCCCCCGCCTTCTTGCCCTCGGCGACGAAGTCCGAACCGAGGAAGGTCTTGTAGAGCGACTTGTCCGGCGAGTCGATCGCCCGGTCGGTGAGGATGACCGGGATGTTGGCCGTCTTGGCCTCCTTGAGCACGGTGTCCCAGCCGGACTCGACCACCGGCGAGAACGCGATGACCTTGACCTTCTGCTGGATGTAGGACCGGATCGCGGAGATCTGGTTCTCCTGCTTCTGCTGGGCGTCGGAGAACTTCAGCTCGATACCGGCGGTCTTCGCCGACTCCTGGATCGACTTGGTGTTCGCCGTCCGCCAGCCGCTCTCGGCGCCCACCTGGGCGAACCCGAGCGTGATGGCCCCGCCCGAGCTACCGGACGAACCGCCATTCCCGCAGGCGGTGAGCAGCACGAGTCCGGCCGCCGCGGCCGCCGCGGCGGCCCATCGCTTCTTCAGCACGTTCACTCCTCGATCGACGGTGATCTGTGGATCTGTGACATTTTCAAAAAGGGAAAATCGCAAAACAGTTGTTAGCGTTAACACTCCCAGGTGGACCACGAGGTCCACCCGGGCCGGGGCGCTACCTCGGCCCGGTGCTTTCGCGCACGATCAACTCGGGGACGACCAGGGCGCGCGCGTGCCGGTCGCCCCCGTCCATCCGCCCGGCCAGCAGGCCGAACGTGCGCCGGCCGACTTCGATGAAGTCCTGGCGCACCGTGGTCAGCGGCGGCGTGAAGTACGCCGCCTCGGGTACGTCGTCGAAACCCGCGACGCGCACGTCGCGGGGCACCGAAATGCCCGCTTCGGCGAACGCGCGGAGCAGGCCGAGCGCCATCTGGTCGTTGCCGGCGAAGACGGCGTCCAGGTCGCGTTCCTTGGCGAGGGATCGCCCCGCCTCGTAGCCGGAGCGCGAACTCCAATCGCCGCGGATGACCCGCGGCACCGCCACGCCGTGGCGTTCCAGCGTCTCCCGCCAGCCGAGTTCGCGGTCGCGGGCCTCGAGCCAGTCTTCCGGTCCGGCGATGTGCCAGACGGTCCGGTGACCCAGGGCCAGCAGGTGTTCGGTGGCGCGGCGGGCACCGTCGCGCTGGTCGACGGAGATCACCGGCACCGGCGCGGTTTCGCCGCCACCGACCGCGACCACCGGGAAGTCCGCGGGCGCGGCTTCCAGGGCCCGGCCCGCGGTGACGTGCGGGGCGATGACGATGATGCCCTCGACGGCCTGGCGGCGGAGGTTCTCCACCGCGTCGGCGATCGAGGACCGGCCCGGACGGCTGACGCTGGAGATCGTGATCGCGTACCCGGCTTCGCGGGCCGCGTTCTCGATGCCGTACAGCGTGCTGGCCGGACCGTACAGGTTGGACTCGAGCGCGACGACGCCGAGCGTGCCGGTCCGCCCGGTGACCAGCGCCCGGGCCGCCGAGTTGGGGCGGTAGCCCAGTTCTTCGATCGCGGCGAGCACCCGGGCCCGGGTCTCGGGGCGCACCGGGCCGGTCCCGTTGATCACGCGGGAGACGGTCATGTGGGACACCCCGGCCACCCCCGCGACGTCGGTCAGGCTCGGCTGCCGCGTTCCGGCCGCGGTCGTCTTCACGGGTCCGCCGGAGCGGGGTCGTTCGGCCACCGGTGTCCCCTTTCGTCGACCGTGACGTGGTCCGCGTCACCTGTTCCGGTGACGGCGAGGAGTAGTGTTAGCGATAACACCCGCGGGGTCAACCCCGGGTCGCGTAACGGTCTAGTCACGTGACCCGGCGACCCCCTCGCCGACGAATTCGACGGCCCGACCTGCGGGGACCGTCGTGGGTAAATCACCGGAAGCCCGGCCGCCGCGGTGTTCAGGTCGCATGTTCGCCCCCGGCGGGGACGTCAAAGCGCCAGCGTGGCCGCGACGGGCAGGTGGTCGCTGCCGGTCGCCGGCAACGTCCAGGACGCCACCGGCCGCACCCCGGAGACGAAGATCTGGTCGATCCGGGCCAGTGGCAGCGCCGCGGGCCAGCTGAAGCCGAAGCCGTCGCCGGCCTCGTCCTGCGCGGCGCGCAACCGGCCGGTGATCGGCGCGAGCGCGCGGTCGTCGGCGGTGCCGTTGAAGTCGCCGACCAGCACCGCGCGCGACGCGGATTCCGCGGCCAGTGCGTCGGCGAGGAGCCCGATCGCGGCGTCGCGGCCGTTCGCCGTGAACCCCGCGTCGAGCCGCACCCGCACCGACGGCAGGTGGGCCACGAAGAGCGCCACCGGTCCCTTCGGAGTGTCCACTGTGGTCCGGAGCGCGCGGGTCCACGGCATGATCGCCAGCGGGCGCGTGTCGCGCAGCGGGAACGTGCTCCAGACGCCGACCGTCCCCTGGACCGAGTGGTGCGGGTAACCGGCGGCGAGCGCGTCTTCGTACTTCGGGATTTCGGGCTTCTTCAGCTCTTCCAACGCGATCACCTGCGCGCCCGAGGCGGCCAGTGCGCGCGCGGTGCCCGCCGGGTCGGGGTTTTCGTCGTTCACGTTGTGCGAAACGACGGTGAGGTCGCCGCCGGCTTCCGTCCTGTCGAAGAACCTGCCGCCGAAGGACCCGCCCCAGACCAGGGCCGGCAGCAGGAGGGCCACGAGCGCGAGCGCCGAGCGCCGGACGAGCGCCGCGACGAGCAGCGGCAGCACGAGCAGGCCGGTCCAGGGCAGGAACGTCTCCAGCAGGCTGCCGGCGTTGCCCACGCCGTTGGGCACCAGCGGGTGGGCGAGCATCACCAACGCCACCAGCACGGCGAAGGCGGCCGTGACGCGGCCGCGGCGCCAGATCCCGGCCCGGACGTGCGGGGGCGTCTCCCGCTCGAGGGTCGCGGTCACCGGGTGGCCGCCGGCAGTTCCCGCTGGATCCCGGCGATGAGCTTCTCGCTGGTCTCCAGCGCGGCCCGCAGGCCGGCCGACGGGCTGCCGCCCGGGTTCTGGTGCAGCACCACGCCGAGGATCAGCGCGCCGCTGCGGGCCTTCGCCGCCCACATCAGGGCGCCGCCGGCGGCGGTCGACGAGCCGGTCTTGAGCCCGATCACGCCGTCGCGGCCGAGCAGCGTGTTCGTGTTGACGACCGCGCCGGGCACCCCGTCGACCTTGAGCCGGGTCGTGGCGACGATCTCGCGGACGACGTCGTTCTTCATCACCTCGCGGGCCAGCCGCAGCTGGTCGGTGGCGGTGCTCGTGGTGGAGTCCTCGACGCCGCTGGCGCCGGTGTAGGTGGTGCTGGTCATGCCGAGTGCCGCGGCTTCGCGGTTCATCTTCGCGACGAACGCTTCCTGGCTCCCGGCGTCCCAGCGGGCGAGCAGGCGGGCGACGTTGTTGCCGGACGGGACGAGCATCAGGGCCAGCAGGTCCCGCTCGCTGATCCGGCTGCCGGCGCGGACCGGCGCGGTCGACTCGCCGGCCGCCGCCGCCTCGGTCTCGGCCTGGTCGTCGACGGTGACGTCCGGGCCGGCTTCGCCCGCACCGAGCGGATGGTCCTTCAGCACCACGTACGCGGTCATCACCTTGGTGACGCTGGCGATCGGCACCGGCGTCTGCTCACCGCGGCTGCCGAGCGAGCCGAGGCCCTGGACCTCGGCGCTCGCCTGGCCTTCGGCGGGCCACGGCAGCGGCAGGTCGACGTCGGGCCGGGCGGCGCTCGCCCGGCCGGCGATCTCGGGCGGGAAGACGACCCAGCAGGCCGCGGCGACCGCCACGGCCACCGCGGCGGCGAGCCCCCCGACGACGGGCGGGATTCGGGTACGGGCCATCTCTCCTCCGGGTGCCGGGTGCGCTTTCGCAGCGCACACCGTCACTGTGTCCGGAGAAGATCGCCGGTCCGTCGGGGTTGTTCGACAGGTCTGAACCAGAAGTGTCCCGGTTCTGTACCAGCAGACGGGGCGGCTCGGCTCACGTGGACGTGGTCGACCACGAGCTGTTGCGGGAACCCGGTGCTGCCGTCGGGGTCGCTCCCGACCGCGAGGTTGGGGATGACGAAGAACGGGTGGTCGAACGCCCACGACTTCCCGCCCAGGCCCGGCCGGGCGGGCCTCGACGTGCCCGGACCTCGTGGAGAACCTGCCGGAGGTGTCGAGCCGCGCGGAGGTGTATTCGCAGGTGCCGTACCAGCAGCTGTGGCCGCTGTTCTCCCGCTTCGCGGTGATCACGAGGTGGCCCTGGCCGCGTTCACGTACGTGATCACCGTTCGGCCTGTTGACGCCCCTCCCGCCGGTGACCTATAAAGGAAACGTCCGGGTGTCCGCCGCAACACCTCCGCTGTCCCGTGTCCGGAGGCTTTCGGTGTCCCCCAGAATCCCGCTTCGCCGCGCCGTTTTCCTCGGCTGCGCCACCCTTTCCGCCGCCGCCGTCGCCCTCGCGCCGGCCACCGCGGCGAACCTGACCGCGGTCGACGTCTCGACCGCTGCCCAGCTGCGGGCCGCGCTGGCGAACGCCGCACCGGGACAGGTGATCCGGCTCGCGGCCGGCACCTACCGCGGCTCGTTCGTCACGACGAAGGCCGGCACCGCGGCGCAGCCGATCACGCTGTCCGGCCCGGCGGACGCCGTGCTGATCAACGACGGGCCGTCGGGCGAGGCCCCCGGCTGCCCGGCGCCGACCGCGGGCTGGGACCCCGGGTACGGCCTGTGGCTGTCCGGCGCGCCGTACTGGACGCTGAGCGGGTTCACCGTCCAGGAGTCCAAGAAGGGCATCGTCGCCGACGGCTCCCCGCACACCACGATCGACGGCGTCACGGTCCACCACATCGACGAGGAGGCGGTGCACTTCCGCCGCTCGTCGGCCGACAGCGTGCTGAAGAACTCGACGATCACCTACACCGGCTTGGTGCAGCCCGGCTACGGCGAAGGCGTCTACCTCGGCTCGGCCGGCTCGAACTGGGGCTGCCACGGCAACTCCGGCGGTGTCGACCGCGGCGACCGGATCCAGGTGCTGGACAACCACATCGGCCCGTTCGTCGCGGCCGAGCCGATCGACGTCAAGGAAGGCACCTTCGACGGCGTCATCCGCGGCAACACCTTCGACGGCCGCGGGATCACCGGCCAGAACTCGGCGGACTCCTGGATCGACGTCAAGGGCATCGGCTACACGATCGAAGGCAACACGGGCACGTTCGCCCCGCCCGGCACGTTCGCCAACGGCTACGAGAACCACAACCCGGGCACGACCCCGTCGTTCCCCAACGGCTGCGGCAACGTGTGGCGGGACAACCGGTCCGACCTCGGCGGCGTCGGCGCCTACGCGATCAAGATCAGTTCCGTGTCGAAGTGCGCGGCCCGCCCGAACGTGGTCCACGCGTCGAACACGGTCACGAACGCCCGGTCGGGGCTGACGAACATCCCGGTGACGCCCTGAAAGTTCCACGGACGGGGGCGACGCACGTCACCCCCGTCCGCGGGAACACCGGGGGTCCGTGTCCGTTGTACCGGGTGCCGGCGCGCAAACTCCCGCTCCCACCCGAGGCTCCCCCGTGCTTCCGGGCGGGGGCGGGACTTCACGGCACGATCGCGTCGACGTACCCGCCGTCGACCCGGACCGCCGCACCGGTGGTCGCCGAGGCGAACGGGGAACTCAGGTACACCACCAGGTTCGCGATCTCCTCGGGCTCGATCAGCCGCTGCAGCAACGACTGCGGGCGGTGCTTCTTCATGAACTCCCGCTGCGCCTCGTCCCAGGGCAGGTCCTTGCCGACGAGCTCGTAGACGAAGTCCTCGACCCCGCCGGTGTGCGTCGGCCCGGCGATGACGGCGTTGACGGTGACCCCCGTGCCGGCCGCGTGCTTGGCGAACCCGCGGGACACGCCGAGCAACGCCGTCTTCGACACTCCATAGTGGATCATCTCGGCCGGGATGACGATCGCGGAATCGCTGGCGATGTACTGGATCCGGCCCCAGCCGCGCTCGATCATGCCCGGCAGGTAGGCGCGGGTGAGCCGGACCGCGGCCAGGACGTTGACCTCGAAGTAGCGCCGCCAGTCGGCGTCGGTGATCTCCAGGGGCTCCTGGGCGCCGAAGATGCCGAGGTTGTTGACCAGGATGTCGGCGTCCGGCACCTCTTCGACCACCTGCGCGGCGCCGGCCTCCTCCGAGACGTCGCCCGGGGCCGGCATGAAATCCGCGTCCGGCAGGGCTTCCCGCAGCCTCGCGATGGCCTTGTGCACGCCGGTTTCGCCGCGGCCGTTGACCGCGACCCGCGCGCCCGCGGCCGCGAGCCCCGCCGCGATCGCCGAGCCGATGCCCTGGGTGGACCCGGTGACCAGTGCCGTCTTCCCGCTCAGGTCGACCCGCATCGTGAAAGCCCTCTCTCGCGTCGCGTGTCCCTCCGGCCGATTCAAGCACAGGTGGCGAACGCGCACCGGCTGGAAATCCGGTTGCCGCCCCCGCCCGCCGGCGGCACCATCTGCGCATGACCACGCACCGCACCCCGCTCCTGCCGACCGTCGCCGCGACCACCACCGCGCCGGTCCAGCAGCAGCCGTGCCGTCCGCGGAGGTCGATCACCCCGGCGCCGTGACCGGCGCGCTGCTCGCCGGCCTGCTGGCCGGTTACGGCATCGCGATCCCGGTCGGTGCCGTGGCGACGTACCTGGTCGCGCTCACCGCCCGGACCTCGCTCCGGACCGGCCTCGCCGCCGCCCTCGGCGTCGCGACCGCCGACGGTGTGTACGCGCTGGTGGCCGTGCTCGGCGGCGCGGCGATCGCGGGCGTCATCGCCCCGGTCGCCGGGCCGTTGCGGCTGGTCTCGGCGGGCATCCTGGTCGTGCTGGCGGTCCGCGGCGCCGTGCTGGCGCTGCGCTCGCACCGCGAGGCCACCGCGCGGCCGGTGACGCCGCTCGCACCCGGCCGCGCCTACGTCAGCCTGCTCGGCATCACGCTGGTGAACCCGACCACGGTCGTCTACTTCACGGCCCTGGTCGTCGGCGACCGCGCCGGCACGGCCGTGTCGGTGCTCGACCAGGCCGTGTTCGTGCTCGCCGCGTTCGCCGCCTCGGCGAGCTGGCAAGCCCTCCTGGCCGGCGGCGGGGCCCTGCTCGGGCGGGTCCTCACCGGGCCGCGCGGCCGGCTGGTGACGGCGCTCGTGTCGAGCGCGGTGATCACCGCGCTGGCCGTCCGGCTTGTCCTCTCCTGAGCAGAAAACCGTTGCGGTGTAACGGTTTGTCCGAATTCCGGCCGCACGCCGGAAGACGTTCGCCGGCCCGGCTCCCGGCTAGCGTCGAGGGGACGACCACAGGAGGCGGCCATGGCGATGCCGATGTCGGGGTGGGACACCGCGGGCGCGGTGCTGCTGGTGCTCTGGGCGCTGGCCATGGGGGCCGCCGTCGCGGTGCTGGCGTCCGCGAACCGCGGGCCGGTGCGGCCGTGGGTGTACCGCGGCTCGGCCGTGGTGATCGGCCTCGGCGTGCTCGGGCAGCTCGGGCACGTCCAGGAGCACGTCGCGCAGGCGGGCTACTGGCTCGGGCACCCGAACTCCCCGGCGTGGATGACGCCTTGGGGCACGGCGCTGGCGAACGGGCTGCAGCAGGTGCTCCCGGACCGGCCGACGTTCGGGATGGAGCTGCTGCACCTCACCGGCAACTTCCTCTTCCTGGCGGGCCTGGCGGGGGTCATGGTGATCACCCGCCGGGCCGGGGCCACCCGCGCCCGGCGCTGGGCGAAAACGGGTGTCTGGATGCAGGGCCTGCACGGGCTCGAGCACCTGGTCCTGACGCTGTCGGTGGGCTTCGGGGCGCCCCGGGCGATCGGGCTGTCGACGTTCTTCGGCCTCGTCGACCCGGGCCCGGGGCTGACCACCTACCGCGTCTGGTGGCACTTCACCGCGAACGTCGTGGGCTCGGTCGTCTTCGCCCTCGCGCTGTACCACCTGGTGCGCGAACGCCGGGAGGTCCGGGCGGCGTTCTTCGTCCGGCCCGTCCCGGAGTTCACCCGGCGGGCGGCGTGACGCAGGTCAGGGTCGGCACCGCCCAGTCCGCGTGGTCCTGCCCGTTGCCGTCCCCGCCGTCGGTGACCAGCAGGTCCAGCACCTGGGCCCCGGTGACGTCGACGTCGATCGAGACCGCCGCCTGGCCGCCCTTGACCACCGGCGTGGTGACCCGGGTCGCGCCGTCCACCGAGACGGCGAAGGCGACGCTGCCGCCGGTGCCCGTCTCGCCGTCGACGCCGGCCGAAGCCGTCAGCCGCGTGCAGGCGCCGGCCAGGTAGAGCTGGACGTCGCTCGCCGCGTGGACGCCGAGCCCCTTCGCGTACGCCACCCCGCCGATGGTCATCGGCTTGCCGTCGCCCGCGCTCGCTTCGCCGTTGCTCGTGTCGCGCTCGACCGGGCCCCAGCCGTTCGTCGCGGTCAGGAACGGCAGGGAGCTCACCGCGACCTCGCCGGCGGGCGGCGCCGGCGGCACCGCGCCGACGATCCGTTCCCCGGTCGCCGAACCCGCGCGGCCCGCCTGCCGGTACGCCACCGCCACCTTCAGCGCGGCCGTGTCCACTGTGGAGGGTGGCGTCACGGTCCACGAGAACGTCGCGGACCTGCCGCCGTCGATCCGCGCGACCGAAGGCGGCGTCGCGGCGCCGACCGTCCACCCGGCCGGCGCGGTGAGCACCGGCTTGACGTCGAACGCGGGCGGCGCGCCCGCCGGGACCCGCACGGTGGCCGAGGCGGTGAACCGCTGCCCGCCCGATGCGGTGTCCGGCGCGGTCAGCGCCACCGCGGTGGTCGGCGCCGGCGGCATCGCGTACCGCACGGGGTCGTACCCGGGCGAGGCGTTCTGCCGGACGGTCAGCGGCGACCGGTAGCTGCCGTAGTTCGTCCAGGTGATCTTGCCGAGGCCGCCGGTGCTGCCGTCGAGGTTCCACACCGCGACCGCGATCGTGTTGTGCCCGTTCGGGTTCAGGACGCCGTTCGGGATCGGGAAGCTGTGCTGCGGGCCGAGGTAGTTGACGTACTGGCCGAGCTGCCAGCCGTTGACGAACAGCAGCGCGCGGTAATGCCGCGCCGGGTTGTCGGTGATCGTCAGGCCGAGCGAGGTGTCCTGGCCGCGCGGCAGATCCAGGTCCGCCGCCGTCCGGTACCACGAGACACCGGGGGTGGTGTCCTTCGCCGGGAGCGACGCCGGCGTCCAGCCCCCGTCCGGGAACCCGGGCAGCGACCACCCCGCGCGCTCGCCGTACAGGCCGCCGGTGTTGAGCGGGCCGCGGACCGGGTCGAGCCCGGTCTCGCCACCCCGGACGCCCTGCAGCCGCCAGGTGACCGACGTCAGCGGGGCCCCGGTCAGCCGGGCTGCGGTGAGCCCGCGGGCGGCCTTGTTGCCGTTCGCGGCACTGTAGTCCTCCTCGTGCCCCATGTTCACGGTGAGCACGGAGATCTCGTTGTCGCCTTGGCGCAGGGCGCCCGCGGGGAACGGGAACGTGTGCTGCGAGGTGGTCGAACTGCCGAGGAAGACGCCGTTGAGCCACGCCGAGAACGCGCCCGCCGGGCCGCCGCTCTGGCTCGACAGGGTGATCCCGGTCTGCTTCCCGTCGCCGGTGAAGTGGCCGCGGTACCAGGTGTTGCCGGTGTGGAAGCCGTAGTCGTCGGCGAAGAGCACCGGTTTCGTGCCCAGCGCGGTCGAGCTGTTGCTGGTCTCCTTGTCGGCCACCGGCCACGCCGAGTCGTCGAAGGCGGGTTGGCTCTCCGGGGATTCCTGCTGGTGCTTCCAGCCGGTCAGGGCCGGGAGCGTGACGGCTTTCGCGGTCGGCGCGGTGGCGGTGAGGCTGCCGCTCGACGTCGGCTGCACCGGCACGGGAGAACCGTTCCACAGCACCGACTTCCGGGTGCCGAACACCTCGAACGCCCCGTCGGTGCCGGTGTCGCCGGTCAGGGCCAGGGTGCCGTACCGGTCGGCCGCGGTCCGGACCAGGTGGGTGCCGCGGACGAGCACCGGGCCCGCCGAGGTGTCCTGGCGCCAGAACGTCGCCGCCGTCGCCTTGTCCGCGAGCAGCAGGAGCAGCGGCCGCGCGCCCGGGGCGGTGACGAGGACCCGGGCCAGGCCCTGGTGGGTGTAGTTCAGCCGCAGGTCGCCGCGGGCGGCGTCCCACGTGCTCGTCGCGGCGCCGTCGAGGACCTGCACGGACGGCTGCCCCGCGAACCGCAGCACCGTTTCGCCGGGTCCGCCCCGGTCGCCGTAGAGGACCGCGACGTCCCGGCCGCCGATGGCCGCGGTCGTCATGATTTCCGACGTCGAGTACTGCATCCGCGTGGCCCCGAGGTCGTACCCGGCGACGAGGATCTTCGACTGGCGGCCGGTCAGCGTGACGCCGGTGCCGGGCTGCTGCGGCACGACCGGGTAGTAGTCGGTGCTGCCGGACAGCAGGTCGACCGCGTCCACGACGGCGAACGCCCCCGTCGCCTTGGCGTTCTTCTGCCCGGTGACGACGATCTTCAGCGTGTGCGCCGCGGCGGGCAGGCCGCGCACCTCGTAGCCGGTGACCTGGTTCTGCTTGCCCGCCGCGTAGAGGTCGACGGTGCCCACTTCGGCCCCGTCGAGGTAGACGTCGGCGATGCCGTGGCTCGGGTCCTTCGACGTCACCCACCGGATCCCGGTGCCGGTGAAGGGAATGCTCACGCTGTCGCCGGCGACGTTCGAGAACGACTCGGTGTGCTGGTAGTCGCCGCCGGTGTAGTTGACCTCGGGCCCGACGTGGCTCCAGGTGCCGGTGTAGCCGACCTCGGCGGCGCGGTCGTCGTAGGTGTAGCCGGCGTGCGCGGCCAGGTCGAGCGCGAGGGTCGTGGTGTTCGTGGCGGTGGACGTCGAATCGCTGTGGCGCAGGGTGTGGAACTGCGTGCGGGTGTCGGGGTTGATCCGGGCCGTGTCGGTGAGGGCCGGGTCGGTCAGCGGCGCGCCCGCGAGCCCGTCGGTCTTGGTCAGCGGGGCGACGGACTGGGTGAAGTAGCCGATCAGCTTGTCTTCGGCGTACTTCGGGTCGAACTGGCGGGCCTCGGTGATCGCTGCGCCGTAGTCGTAGGACGTGTAGTTCTGCGGGATCGCGCTCCAGCCCCAGGACGTGCCGCCGTGCAGCATGTAGAAGCTCTGGCCGGTCGCGCCGACGGCGATGTTCTGCTTGTAGAAGACGTTCGCGAACTGGTCGTTGATCAGCTGGGCGCACTTCTCGTAGCCCGGGCCGCCCCAGGGGTCGAAGGCACCGCCCTGGAACTCGGCGGTGATCAGCGGCTTGCCGGGGACGTGGTCGTAGCTGATGTCCGGCACGCCGTTCCACTTGGCGGGGTTCGAGCAGTCGAAGCCCTGCGGGTAGGAGTCGGCGGCGTCGACGTCGAGCGCGGCCTCACCGGCGTTGAAGGTGCCGTTGTTGTTGCCCACCAGGGGAACCGTGATGCCGTCGGCGCGGGCCTTGTCCTCGAGGTGCTTCATGTACGCGCGGCCGTCGGCGTTGCCGTTGTAGTACTCGTTCTCGACCTGGTAGGCGAGCACGCTGCCGGTGCCGTTCGTCAGCTGGTGGCGCGCGATGATCCGGTCGATCTGCGTCTGCCACTCGTCGGAGTACTTCAGGTAGACCGGATCGGCGCTGCGGGTGTGGCCCGGGGTGGTGGACAGCCAGGTCGGGAAGCCGCCGCCGTCGACCTCGGCGTTGATGTACGGCCCGGGCCGCGCGATGACGTAGAGGCCGGCCTGCTGCGCCAGGTCGAGGAGCCGGTCGAGGTCCCGGATGCCGGTGAAGTCGTAGACCCCCTCCCGCGGCGAGTGGTAGCCCCAGTCGAAGTACAGGGAGGTCGAGTTGAACCCGGCGGCCTTCATCTTCTGGAAGATGTCGAGCCACAGGTCCGGGCTCGGCAGCCGGTAGGAGTGGAACTCCCCCGACCACAGGTAGGTCCGGTTCCCGTCGACGAGGAACGAGTAGCCGTCGTAGGTCACGGTGTGCGCGGGCTTCGCCGCGGGCGCCGCCGTGGCGTGCGGAACGGCCACCCCGGCGAGGGCGAGGAGCGCGGCGAGCAGGGCCGCGAAGAACGTCCGGGGAAAAGCACGGCGGGCGGAGCGCATGCGGGGACCTCCGGGAACGGCTGGAGCAGCACTGAACCAGAACCGAACACGATCCTTTGCCAACTCCACAGAAGCGGTCAAGATGCAACACCGGGATGGATCAGTGCCGAGGTCGTGTTAGCGCTAACAGTCCGGGCTGGCGGGTACGCCGGCAGTGCAGACCTCCTGCAAAACGATGTCACCGAGCCGGACGACCCAGCCGTCCCGGTCCCGGGACGAACCTCAGCGGGGCCCGGTGCTCTCGCGCACGATGAGCTCCGCGGGCACGAGGTGCCGGACCCCGGCGTCCCCGCCCGCCATCCGGTCTTCGAGCAGGCCGAACGTCCGGCGGCCGACCTCGATGAAGTCCTGGCGGACCGTCGTCAGGGGCGGGTTGAAGTACGCCGCCTCCGGCACGTCGTCGAAGCCGGCCACGTGGACGTCCTCCGGGACGCGGATGCCCGCCTCGGTGAACGCGCGCAGCAGGCCCAGCGCCATCTGGTCGTTGGCCGAGAAGACCGCCTTGAGCCCGCGCTTGCCGGCGAGCGCCCGGCCCGCCTCGTAGCCCGACCGCGGGCTCCAGTCTCCGCGGACGACCGCCGGTACCCGCAGGCCGCGGGCCTCCAGGGTCTCGCGCCAGCCGCGTTCGCGGTCGCGGGCCTCGAGCCAGTCCTCCGGCCCGGCGACGTGCCAGACCGTCCGGTGCCCCAGGGCGAGCAGGTGCTCGGTGGCCCGGCGCGCGCCGTCGTACTGGTCGACCGAGAGCACCGGCACCGGCGCGGACTCCCCGCCGCCGACCGCCACCAGCGGGATGTCCGCCGGAGCCGCCGCGAGCGCGCGGCCGGCCGTCACGTGCGGGGCGATCACGACGATCCCCTCGACCGCCTGGCGCCGCAGGCTCTCCACCGCGTCGCCGATCGACGTCCGGCCCGGCCGCGTCACGCTGCAGATCGCCACGCCGTAGCCGGCTTCGCGCGCCGCGTTCTCGATGCCGTACAGGGTGCTCGCCGGCCCGTAGAGGTTCGACTCCAGCGCGACCACGCCGAGGGTGCCGGACCGGCCGGTGACCAGTGTCCGCGCGGCGGTGTTGGGCCGGTACCCGAGTTTCTGCACCGCGGCGAGGACGCGATCGCGCGTTTCCGGGCGCACCGGCCCGCTCTCGTTGACCACCCGCGAGACGGTCATGTGCGAGACCCCGGCCATGCCGGCGACGTCGGCCAGGCTCGGCTGCCGCGGCCCCGGCAACGCCGTCCTGGCCTGTTCCCCCGGCTTCGCCCGGTCCACCACCCTGGCCCCCTCCACCTCGCGCCGTCTCACCACGTCCGAGACGGTACCGCCGAATCGCCGCGCGCCGGACGTCCCGCGCCGGGTCAGGACCAGCCGAGCGGAGCGGAGAGCGCTTTCACGACGGCCGTGACGCGCTGGGACGCCGTCGTCCAGCCGGTGGCGGCGGGCTGGGCGGTCAGCACGACGACCACGTACCGGCGGTCGCCGACGAGCCCGCTCGTGTGCAGGTTGCGGCCCGGGTCGCAGCACGACCAGCCCTGCTTGACGGCCCAGTCGGTGCCGGTGACCGCGGACGGGATGCCGAAGAACTGGTCGAAGCCGTCCGCGCCGTGCCCGGTGGCGCCGTCGAGGGCGCGCAGGACGACCTGGCGGGTGCCGCCGGGCGCCTCCTCGAGCAGGTACCGGTAGAACCGGGCCAGGTCCGTGGCGGTGACGAGGGTGCTGCCCCAGTGCCCGGCGTCGGCGGGCGGGCGCGTCGAGGTCATGCCGATCCGCGCCGCCCAGGCGGTGACGATCGCGGGGCCGCCCAGCCGGGCCCAGAGCCGGCTGGCCACCTCGTCGTCGCTGCGCGAGAGCATCTCCGCGACCTCACCGGCCGGTTCCCCCTGCTTCAGCGCCTCCAGCGCGATGAGCAGCTTGACCAGCGAGGCGGAGGTGTAGGCGGCGTCCGGCCGGTAGGAGACGACGTCCCGGCCGGTCTCGCGGTCGTGGACGAGCACGCTCAGCCTGCCCGGCACGAGCGCCGCCAGCGTGGCGCCGTCCGGCAGCGGCTTCGCCTTCGCGGACCGCTTCGCGGAGGTCTTCGGCGCCGAAGTCGCCGTCGTGGCCACGCTCGTCGTCACCCGCGGCGCGGGCGACGGCCCCGCGGCGGAGGCCGGCCCCGGTGTCCGGATCACCGCGGCCACGACCAGCATCGCCACCACCGCGCCGGCGCACGTCCCGGCCAGCAGCATCGCGTTTCCCCTGTGCATACCGGCTGTTGTCCGGAACCCCCGATCGTGTTCGCCCGGACGGCCCGGATGTGGCCTGTGTCTCATCCGGACGAGCGATCGGGGACGCGGGCGGCCGGTCACGACAACCAGTAGCGTGACCAGAATCGTCGAACGGCTGGACCGGCCCGACCTCGCCGCGCGGGATCCGAAAGAGGTCTTCGCGCGGCTCTTCGACGAGTACGCCGCTCCCCTGCGCGGCTACCTCGCGGGCCGGGTCGGCGTGCACGTCGCCGACGACCTCGTGGCGGAGACGTTCGTCGTCGCGCTGCGAAGACGGGCGAGCTACGACCCCGGCCAGGCGCCGATCCGCGGCTGGCTCTACGGCATCGCCACCAACCTGCTGCGCAACCACGTGCGCCAGGAGGTCCGCGGGTTCCAGCTGACCGCGAAGGCCGGCGCGGAGGACCGCCCGGCCGAAAACCACGACACCGCCGTGGCCGGCCGGGTCGACGCGGCGGCGCGCCTGCGCGTGCTCGCCGGCGAGCTGGCCGCACTGTCCGAACAGGACCGCGACGTCCTGCTGCTCACCTCCTGGGCCGGGCTCGAACCGGCCGAAGTCGCCGAGGCGCTCGGTGTGCCCGCGAGCACGGTGCGCTCGCGCCTGCACCGCGTGCGCCACCGGCTCCAGGCCCAGCTCGTCCCCACCGAGGAGAACCACTCATGAACGAGCTCGACGAAACCCTCGGGCTGCTCCACCGCGACGCCCGCACCGCCCCGGCCGACCTGTCGGCGGCCCGCGCGAGGCTGATGGCCGAGCTCGGCGGCGAAGCCGGCCCGCGGGGGCGGTTTTCGCACGGAAGCGGACCTCGCCGGCAGCCGGCGGACGTGGTCCCGCTGCGCCCGAAGCGGGTCCGCCGGTTCGCCCTGCCCGCCGCCGCCGCGGTGGCCGGTGTGGTCGCGGTGACGGTCGTCGTCGTGCAGGCCGGTTCGCCGGGGCCCGCCGGCGGGCCGACGGCCGCCGCGCCCGCCCCCACGGCAGCGGCCCCGCCGAAGATCCGGCTGATGTCGGCGACGGAGGTGCTGGACCGGGCCGCCGACCTCAGTGTCGGCGCGGTCGACCGGCCGGTGGGCCCCGGGCAGTTCCGCTACGTCGGCGAGCACACCTGGGTGGGGCGCGGGGTCCAGACCGCGGACGGGACCGGTTACACGTACCTGTGGGAGCAGGAGGTCGAGCGCTGGATCCCGGCGGACGAGACCGACGTCTGGCAGGAAACGCGCAGGATCCTGAGCACCGGGAAGTTCCTCGGCGGCTCGGTGCCGCAGGCGCAGGCGCCCGAACCCCCGGTCACCGGCACCGACCAGGGCCGGTGGCAGGGGCGGTGCGGCGACTTCTTCCCCCGCGCCAAGCCGGCGAAGAAGTGCGGCGACCCGGCGGACTGGGACAGCCCGGCGTTCTACGCGGCGCTGCCCCGTGACCCGGACGGCCTCTACGCGAAGCTGCGGGACATGACGAAGGGCCGTGGCTCGACGCCGAGCGTCATGTTCCACTTCGGCATCGAGATCCTGCGGGCCGGGCTGATGCCGGCCGGGCTGCGGGCCCAGTGGTACCGGGCGCTGGCGAAGATCCCCGGTATCCAGGTGCTGGCCGCGGAGACGAACCTCGACGGCCGCACCGGCGTCGCGCTCGGGCTCGACGACCGGCACGAGATCCGGCAGCTGATCATCGACCCGGTCACCGGCGGGTTCCTCGGCGAGCGCACGGTCGCCGGCGCCGAGCCGGACGAACCGTGGATCAAGCCGGGCACGGAGCTCGGCGCGAGCGCGATCACCACGGCGGTCGCCGGCCGGCTGGGCGAGGTCCCGGCGCGGTAGCCCGGAGGCCGCCTTGAGGGACGCAGCGTCCTCAAGGCGGCCGGGTTCGCCGGCCGGGTTTGTCCGACGCTGACGGCTGATATGTCGGACATATCGGTGGTACCGTCGGCTCGTGGAAGGCACCACCGGAACCGCCGCCGGGCCTTCGGCCGGGCTGCGGATCGCCGCCGAAGTCCGCGCCCGCGTCGACGACGGGCGCTGGCCCGCCGGCACCGTGCTGCCGACCGAACTCGAGCTGGCCCGTGAGTTCGCGGTCAGCCGGTCGTCGGTGCGCGAAGCCCTCAGCGCGCTGCAGTTCGCCGGGTACGTCGAACCGCGGCGCCGGCGCGGCACCGTCGTGCTCGGCGGTGCGCCGGTGCCCGGCGCGGCCCGGCACGTCCGCGCGGCACGGACCTTCGAAGAAGCCGTGGACCTGCTGGAAGCCCGCCTGGTCCTCGAACCGGCCGTGCTGGCGCTCGCGGCGGCCGACCCGGATCCCGCGGCCCTCGACCTGGCCCACGAAGCCGTCGCCGGGATGGCGCTCGTGACCGGCGGCGACACCCTGCCGGCCGACACCGACCACCGGCTGCACGCCGCGATCGCCCGCGTCTGCCGGAACCCGGACCTGCGCGAGCAGGTCGAGGCGCTGCTGGAACGGGCGTCCGGGCCGGTCTGGCGGGAGACACAGGCCGCGGCGTGGGCGGACGGCGGCGGACTCGCGCGCCGGTGGACCGCCGACCACCGCGAGATCGTCGCCGCGCTGGCCCGCGGCGACGGCACGGCCGCGGCCGCCGCGTCGCGCCGGCACCTGCTGTCCGCTGTGGACAATGCCGCCGGCTGCCCCGCCCTGCCGCCGTCCCAGCTGCGCCGCCTGCGCCGGCTCCGGGAGCACTTCGGACCGTGTTAGCCGTCCTGGTCCTCGCGGTCCCGGTGGGCGTGCTCATCGGGACGGTCGGCATCGGCGGCGTCCTGCTGCCGCCCGCGCTGACCTGGCTCGGCGGCCTCGACATCCACGCGGCGGCGGGCACCAGCAGCTGGTGCTTCCTGTTCACCGGGATCGTCGGCACCGCCGGCTACGCCCGGCACCAGGCGATGCCGTGGCGCTTCGGCGGCCTGCTCACCCTCGGCGCGGCGCCGGCCGCCGCGGCCGGTGCCCTGGTCAACGGCGTGGTCCCGGCGACGGTGCTGTGGCTGGTCCTCGGCGTGGTCACGGCCGGGTCCGGCGGCTACAACCTCTGGGCGCGGCCGCGCGAGGCCCGGGAGCTGCCCGCGGCCGACGCCGTCGTCGTCGGCGCGGTCGTCGGGTTCGGGTCCGCGCTGACCGGGACCGGCGGGCCGGTGCTGCTCGTCCCGCTGCTGCTGGCGCTCGGCGTGCCGGCGTTGACGACGATCGCGGCCGGGCAGCTGATCCAGCTGCCCCTCGTCACCTTCGCGACGCTCGGCTACGCGGCGCAGGGCTCCGTCCACTTCGGACTGGGCAGTGTCCTCGGCGTGCTCGCCGGAGCAGGCACACTGCTCGGCACCCGGCTGGCCCGGCGGCTGCGGGGCCGGCGCCTGCACCGCGTGGCGTCGGCGGCCCTGGTCGGCTTCGGCGCCTTCCTGATCACTCTTCCGTTCCTGCCGCGCTAGAAAGGACCAGCCCGTGGACCTGGCCACCCGGCTCGAGCAGTTCCCGCGTGAGGACCTCGCCCTCACGCCGACCCCGCTGGACGTGCTGGCCGCGCTCTCCGCCCGGCTCGGCCCCCGCGTGCTGCTGAAACGCGACGACCTCACCGGGCTCGCGCTCGGCGGCGACAAACCCCGCAAGCTCGAATACGAACTGGCGCGGGCCCGCCGCGCCGGCGCCGACGTCGTGGTGACGTGCGGGTCGATGCAGAGCAACCACGCCCGCCTGACCACCGCGGCCGCGCGCCGGCTCGGGATGGACTGCGTGGTCGTGCTCAGCCGCGACGCCTACGACGAGTTCCAGGGCAACCTGCTGACCGTCCGGGTGCTCGGCGCCGACGTGCGGATCGTCGACGTCGAAGACCACTGGGCCCTCGACACCCACGTCCGCGCCGTGTGCGGCGAGCTGCGCGCCGCGGGACGGCGGCCGCACGCCATCCCGATCAGCGGCACCACCCCGCACAGCTGCCTCGGCTACGTCCGGGCCGGTCTGGAACTCGCCGCGCAGCTGCGGGCCACCGGTGACCACCCGGACGCCGTCTACCTGCCGTTCGGCACCGGCGGGATCTTCACCGCGGTGACGTTCGCGTTGCGCGACCAGGGTTTCGGCTGCCCCGTGATCGGGATCAGCGTGAACCAGGACCGCGCCGCTTGCCTGGCCGGTTACCGGCACTGGTGGGCCGAGCTGACCACGCTCCTGGGAGCCGGCGGCGAGCCGCCGGAGGTCGAGCTGCACGACGAGTTCGTCGGGCGCGGGTACGGCGATCCGACGGAGGCCTGCCTCGACGCGATCCTGCTGCTGGCCCGGACCGAAGGCGTCCTGCTCGACCCGGTCTACAGCGGGAAGACGTTCGCCGGGTTCCTCGCCCACCACGCGGCCGGGCGCTGGACCGCCGGGCACCGCGTGGTCGTGCTGCACAGCGGCGGCGTGCCCGCGCTGTTCGCCTACCACGACGCGCTGGCCGCGCACCTGGCCCGGCGCGGCTGAGGCGTCAGGCCCGCACCAGGCGGACGCAGCAGAGGCCCGGCCGCGGGTCCAGCCGCGCCCGCAGGCCGCGGCCGCCGGCCCCGGCGAGCATGCCTTCGACCAGCCCCAGGTTCATCCCGCACACGAGCTGGGTGTGGGCCTGGGCCAGCCGGTGGAACGGGCAGTTGCCGAGCAGCACCTCGCCGTCCTCGACGCGTGGTTCGAACCCGTGTTCTTCGAGCGTGCCGACGATCTCCGGGGCGCCGTCGGCGAGTTCCGCCCCCCGTTCCCGGGCCCGCCGGCCCAGGATCTCCCGCGCCGAACCACCGGTCTCGTCCGCCTCCTCCACCGCCGCCGCGAGGAGCTGACCAGCGAGTTCGTACTGCCGCTCGGGCAGCGAGACGCTCACCTGCCGCTCCGACCGGCGGTAGAGCTTCGCCGGACGGCCCGCTCCCGGACCGCTGCGGCCGGTGCGGCGTTCGTGGCCGACGGTCAGCAGGCGTTCGTCCACCAGGCGGTCGAGGTGGAACGCGACGGTCGCACGGGGCACGCTGAGGGCGGCGGCCACGTCGTCGCGGCTCACCGGCTCCGGCTGGCGGACGACGTACTCGTACAGCCGGCGGCGGGTCGGCTCGTCGAGGGCCGCCACCGCGGCCAGGCCACCGGAATCGTGCATCACCGCACTCTAAAACAAATAACCGTTGACGAAAACCCCCGCGAGCTTCTAACGTCAGCTCGACTTGTTTTTAGAAGGAGGCCCCGTGACCGTCGATCCCGTCAGCGAAGCGATCCCGCTCCGGCACCTCGGTGTCGTGCACAACCGCGACGCCGTCGACCTGCACGCGGCCGAGCGCGCGGTCGCCGACCTGCTGCGGGCCCTGGGCAAGGACCCGGTGTCGGAGCACCTGAGCGACACCCCGCGGCGGGTGGCCCAGGCGTACGCCGAGATGCTCCGGCCCCGCGACTTCCGGCTGACGACGTTCCCCAACGACGAGGGCTACGACGAGCTCGTGCTCGCGAAGAGCATCCCGGTCCAGTCGCTGTGCGAGCACCACATGCTGCCCTTCCGCGGCGTCGCGCACGTGGGCTACCTGCCCGGCGAGCGGATCCTCGGGCTCTCGAAGCTCGCCCGCGTCGTCGAACTGTTCGCGCGCGACCTGCAGGTGCAGGAGCGGCTGACCAAGCAGGTCGCCGACTGGCTCCAGGAGCACCTCGCGCCGAAGGGCGTCGGCGTCGTGATCGAAGCCGAGCACCTGTGCATGTCGCTGCGCGGAGTCCGGGCCGACGGCGCGCTCACCGTCACCTCGTCCCTGCACGGCCTCCTGCGCGAGGAACCCAAGACGCGGCAGGAGTTCTTCGCCCTGACCGGGGTCCACGCCTGAGCTCGCGGCCTACGCCTGAGCTGGAGTCAGTCGCCTGAGCCGGGGTCAGTCGCGCCGGTGCCGCCCGCCACGCCCGAGCCGGCCCACGCCTGAGCCCGCGGCCGACCTCGGCGGAGCCCATCGTCCGGCCGCGCCGTTCCGCGGCGCCGCGAGGTGGGGCGAATCGAGCGGGGTAACCAACCCCGCCGGGGTCAGTCGCGCCGGTGCCGCCCACCACGGGCGCCGGCGATGGCGCGCACCCGCGTCTCCAGGTCGTCCCGGCGGGCGCGGCGGGCGTAGTCGAGCAACGCTTCCGCCTGGGCCTCCGGGAGCCAGCCCTGGTCGACCCCCGCCTCCAGGCGGAGCAGGTGCGTCACCAGCTCCCGCGACTCCTCGTCGTGCTCGCCCGCCAGCTCCGCGAACCGGCGGGCCGCGTCGGCCGCGCCGTCGCACCAGGCCGTCATCGCGAGCAGCGTCGCCGTCGCCGTCAGGATGTCGCCGCGGTGGACGCCACCCTCCGCGGCCAGGTGCTCGGCCAGCTGGAAACTCCGGGCCCCGATCCCGCCGGCCCCTTCCCGGCGCACCGCTTCCGCGAGTGCCCGGATCTGCTGCGTGACATAGTCCCCGCTCGACAACCCCGCCATGCCGTCCCCTCCACCACGCACCAGGGTCCCCTGCCGGCCCCGTGCGTCACCACGACAGGTGTACTCCATCCGGGGCCAGATACGTCGAACGCCCCACCGGTTACGTCCGAACAGTCGCCGGATCAGCCCGATCGTCCCGGTTCGGCGCGCCGCTGGGACATGTAGACGGCCGCCGAGGTGCGCCGCTCGACGCCGAGCTTGTGCAGCACCGACGACACGTAGTTCTTGACTGTCTTCTCGGCCAGGAACAGCCGCTCGGCGATCTGCCGGTTGGTCAGGCCCTCGGCGACCAGGTCGAGGACCCGCCGCTCCTGCGGGCTCAGCTGCTCGTACCGCGGATCCGGGGCCGAGACGTTCTCGCCGCGCAGCTTGTTCATCACCGACGCGGTGAGCGTGGCGTCCAGCAGCGAGCCGCCGACGGCGACCGTGCGGACGGCCTCGATCAGCGACCGGCCGGAAACCTGCTTCAGCATGTAGCCCGCCGCACCGGCCATGATCGCGCCGAACAGCGCGTCGTCGTCCGAATAGGACGTCAGCATCAGGCACGCCGGCGGCGGCTCGACCGTCGAGCGGATCTCACGGCACACCCCCACGCCCTCGCCGTCGGGCAGCCGGACGTCGAGGATCGCCACGTCCGGGCGGGCCTGCGGGATCCGGACCAGCGCCTCGGCCGCCGTGCCCGCCTCCCCGACCACGTCGATGTCCGGTTCGGACTCGAAGACGGTCTTCAGCCCCGTCCGGACCAGCTCGTGGTTGTCGAGCAGGAACACCGAAATCGTCATCGCCCACTCCCCTGCTCGCCGGTCCGCGCCGGCAGCTCGGCGGTCCATTCCAGCCGGGAGCCGCCGCCTTCGGCGGCCACCAGCACGCAGTTCCCGCCCCACCGGGCCGCGCGGGCGGCCAGGTTGGCGAGCCCGCTGACCCGGCCGGTCTCCGCCGGCGGGCCCGCTCCGTCGTCGCGCACGACCAGGCTCAGCCGCCGGCCGAGCCCGTCCACGGTGACCTCGACCGAGGACCAGGTCGCGCCGGCGTGGCGCGCGACGTTCGTCAGCGCTTCCCGCAGCGACGCCATCAGGTCGGTGCGGACGGCGTCCGGCACCGCCGCGTCGAGCGGCCCGTCGAAGCCGACGCGGGGCTCGAAGCCCAGCGTGTCCCGCGCGTCGACCGCCACCCGCAGCAGCTCCGCGCGGAGGCTGCCCTGCGCCTGCGCCGGTGCCTGCAACGAGAAGATGCTGTTGCGGATCTCGCGGATCGTGCCGTCGAGGTCCTGGGCGAACCCGGCGACGCGCGCGGCCACCGCCGGGTCGGCGATCAGCCTGCTCACGCCCTCCAGCCCGAGCCCGGTCGCGAACAGCCGCTGGATCACCAGGTCGTGCAGGTCGCGGGCGATCCGGTCCCGGTCCTCGAACACCGCCAGCTGCTGCCGCGCCTCCTGCGCGCGGGAGAACTCGACGGCGAGCGCCGCGTGCCCGGCGAAGGTCTCGGCCAGCTGGACGTCGGAGTCGGTGAACGGCGACTTGTCGCGGAACTTGGCGACGACCAGCACCCCGAGGGTCTCGTCGCCGACGATCAGCGGCACGGAGATCGCCGAGTCCAGGTCCTTGATCATCGCCGGCATCGGCCCGGCGCGGTCGCGCTGCTGTTCCTGCACGCGCTCGCCGTAGTCGCGGACCACGACCGGGCGGCGGGTGGTGAACGCCATCCCGGTGGCGGTGCCTTCGGCCGGCACGGTCAGCCCGGTGAGGCGGTCGGCGTCCTCCCCCGGCGGCTCGACGACGTCGAACACCAGCCGGTCCGGGCCGTCGGGCCGCGCGATCGCGCCCGCGGTCCCGCCGGCGACCACGCGGGCGCGTTCGGCGACCAGCCGGAGCGTCGCCCGCAGGTCCTGCGCGGCGAGCAGCGCGCCGGTGACGTCGTAGGACGCCTCGAGCCAGCGTTCGCGGCGGCGCATCTGGTCGACGAGCAGCGCCTTTTCGATGGCCATCCCCGTGGCCGCGGTGAGCGCGCCGAGCACCTCCCGCTCGCGGCGGCCGAACTCGCCGCCGTCCCCGGGTTCGACGGCCAGGGTGCCGAAGGTCTGCGTCCCCGCGCGGACCGGCAGCTCGAGCGCACCGGCGCCGGGCCTGCCGCGGCCGTACTCGGCGACGCCGCCCTCGGGCAGTTCCAGCCGGGCGCGCCGGGCCCCGAGCAGCTCGCCCGCCGCCGTGACCGCGCGGTCCATCAGCGCCGGCAGCTCCAGCTCGCGGGCGATGCCGCCCACCGCCGCGAGGATCGCCGGCATGCTGATTTCGTCCGCCACTACCCGTCAGACCCCGCTGGCTCCGCCCGATCCCGGGCTTGCCCCGGGCCGTCAAGGGTCCCACAGGCGACTGCCCGCGACGGCCCAATCCGGTTCGTCCATCCGGTGGGTCGATGGCGGGACCGCGTCTGTTACGGATGTCGCGGGGTCACTCGGCGTGGCAGGCGATGCGGTGACCGGTGATGGTCTCGACCGGGATGCGCAGGAACCGGCGGCCCGCCCGGGCCGGGCACGGGCAGCGGCAGGCGATCTCGTCGACGTCGGCGACGCCGGACTCGGTAGCGCGCCCCAGCAGGCTGACGTACCAGCCGTCGCCGAGGTCGGCGGCGAAGTCGTCGGCCTCGAACGCGACGACGGCGTCGCGCGCGCCGGCGTAGAGGGGGCTGCCGACCGGCACGGCGAACACCACGGCGTCGTCGACGACCGTGAAGCGCACTGGGCGGACCGCGGGCATGGCTCGGTGGGTGAAGATCACCCGTCCGAGGGTCGCCGTCCGGAGCAGCGCCAGGCACTGCTGCCGGTCGAGCAGCAGCCCGAAGCCCACGTCGTCCACCATCGCGTACCTGTGTTTCTCCGGTGAATATCCCGGACATCAGCGTGATCGGTGCACCCGGTCGCGAATAGGGCCGTTCGGCCCGGCCGCCGCCGCGCGGGCCCGGTACGCACACGGGGGGCCCGCGCGCCAGGGCCGGAAGACCCGGGTCGCGGCGGCCGCCCGGCCGGTGTGGCGGCCACGCGGCGTCACCTAGCGTCGTGACCGTCCGTTGCCGCCGGTGAGGGGAGGTGAGCCCGATGTCGCCGCACTCCGCCGAGGGTGATTCCACGCCCACGGCGACGTTCTCCCTCGACCCCGCGCTCGTCCGGGCCGCGCTCAAGGGCAACCGCGCCGCGGTGGCCGGGCTGCTGCGCACGCTGCGGCCGACGGTCTTCCGCTACTGCCTCGGCCGGCTGGGCACGTGGCAGGACGGTTCGTCCGACGCCGAGGACTGCGCGCAGGACGTGCTGCTCGCGGTCGTCCGCGCGCTGCCCGGGTACCGCCACGAGCCCGACGGCTTCCTGCCGTTCGTCTTCGGCATCGCCGCGCACAAGGTGTCCGACGTCCACCGCCGCCGGGCCCGCGACCGCACCAGCCCGGTCGCGGAGCCGCCGGCCGACCGCTGGGTGGGCACGGACCCGACGGGCGAGGAGGTCGAACGCTCCGCCGCGCTCGACTGGTCGGCCGGGCTGCTCGACACGCTGCCGCCGCGCCAGCGCGAAATCCTGGTGCTGCGCATCATCCTGGGCCTGTCGGCCGAGGAGACGGCCACCGCGGTGGGCCTCAGCAGCGCCGGCGCGGTCCGCGTCGCCCAGCACCGGGCCCTCACCACCCTCCGCCGCGGCCTGCTCGACCGAAAACGCGCCGCCTCGTGACCGCGCCGCGTGCACCGGCCTCCTGACCAGCCCGCGTGCACCGTCCCCCGACCACCCGCGTGCACCGGCCTCCTGACCAGCCCGCGCGCACCGCCCCCCGACCACCCGCGTGCACCGGCCTCCTGACCACCCCGCGTACACCGCCCCCGACCACCCGCGTGCGATCATGCGGTGGTGCCTCCGCTGCTGATCGTCGTCGGCGGGCTGCCCGCGACCGGGAAGACGAGCGTCGCCGTGGAACTGGCCCGCCGGACCGGGTTCGCGTTCCTGCGCGTCGACACGATCGAGCAGGCGATCCTCCGCACCACCGCACTGGCCCCGCCGCTGGGACCGGTCGGCTACGTCGTCGCCCGGGAGGTCGCCGCCGATCTGCTCCGCACCGGCGTCAGCGTGATCGCCGAGTGCGTCAACCCCCTGACCATCACCCGCGACGCCTGGCGGGCGACCGGCCTCGGCGAAGGCGCGCGGGTGCTCGAAGCCGAGATCGTCTGCTCCGACCGGGCCGAACACCGCCGCCGCGCGGAAACCCGCGATGCCGGCATCCCCGGCCTCACACCGCCGACGTGGCAGGAAATCCTGAGCCGGGAGTACGAACCGTGGAGCCGGGGCCGCCTCGTCGTCGACACCGCCCGGCGGTCGATCGGCGAGGCGGCCGCGGTCATCGAAGCGGCTGCCGCGGCACCGTGACGGCGTCGTTCACGCTCTCCAGCCGGCGGCCGGTCGTGCGCGGGCCGAGGACCGCGATGTCCACCGCGACCACCACCAGCGCGCCGGCGACGACCAGGAACAGCGTCGTCGGGCCGTGCGAGTTCAGCAGCGGCACCAGCACGAACGGCATCGCGCCGCTGGCCAGCCGCGAGAGCGAGTAGGTGCCGCTCGACGCCGTCGAGCGCAGCGCCGTCGGGAAGATCTCGGCCTGGTAGATGTGGTAGGCGTTCGAGAACACGTTGCTGGTCGCGGTGTAGAGGAAGCCGAACACGAGGATCAGCGCCATCGAACCCGCGAAGCCGAACGCGATGCCGAACACCGCCATCGCCAGCACCGAGCCGACCACCAGGTACTTCCGCTCGAAGCGTTCCACGAGCGGCAGCGACAGCGCGGAGCCCACCGGGTAGCCGATGTAGGTCAGCGCGGCGAACAGCAGCGACTGCGAGAGGGCGTACCCCTTGGCGGCCAGCACCAGCGGCACGAGCGTGCCGAAGCCGTAGTACCCGAGCGTCTGCAGGACGTGGAAGACGACCATCATCCACGTCCGGCGGCGCTGCCCGGGACCGAACAGCTCACGCACCGGCGCGGCGGCGCGCTTGCGGGTGGTGCCGCGCGGCGGGGCGGGGACGTCGTTGGCGGCGCCGCGGGCTTCGGCCTCCATGCCGGCGACGAGGTGCTCGGCCTCTTCGGTGCGGCCGACGGACTCCAGCCACCGCGGCGACTCGGGCAGGCCGCGCCGCAGCAGGAACACGGCGCCGGCGCCGAGCGCGCCGATCACGAACAGCCAGCGCCAGCCGGCGATCCCGAAGATCTCGTGCTCGGTCAGCCCGCGGGCGAGGAAGCCGACGACCGGGAAGCCGCAGAACGCGAGGGTGTACGCCCAGGCGATGAACCGGCCGCGTTTGCGGGCGGGCAGCAGGTCGGTGAGGTAGGTGTCGGCCAGCGGGGGTTCCGCGCCCAGGCCGATGCCCGCGAAGAACCGCGTCACCAGCAGCATCAGCGCGCTGCCGCTGAACGCGCCGAGCAGCGAGAAGAGCGAGTAGAGCCCGAGGTTGAGCAGGAACGCCCCGCGGCGGCCGAACCGGTCGGCGAGCCTGCCGAGCAGCAGTGCCCCGAAGAACATGCCGACGAAGGTCGACGCGAGCAGCGGCGGCAGTTCCGCCTTGGTGAGCTTGAACTCCTCGACGAGCACCGAGCTGAGGACGCCGGTCAGGAAGACCTCGTAGAAGTCGAAGAACAGCCCGAGCCCGACGGCGACGGTGGCCCGCCGGTGCGTGCGGGTGATGGGCAGCCGGTCGAGCCGGCCCGCGATCGTGCCGGTGTCCGGCGCGGTGGCGTCGTAGGTGTTCGCCATCCGTCGTCTCCTTTGACTTCTCCACTATGTGGTTGGCCGACCCATAATGTGACGGACGACGGGCAGAGTCAAGGACAGGCGCGACACCAGGAGGGTGAGTTGACGGGCAACCGGCGCAGTCCGACAGGAATCGGGCACGGCGGGACGCTCAGGTGATCAGGGAGCGGGGATCCGCGCGGCCTCGGCCGCTCGGAGGTTCGCCACCCCGCCTCCACCACGATCGGCGCCAGGGCAGCTCGAACTGCCGCACCGGCGCATCCGGAGAGCGGCGAGCCGCCGCACCGGCGCGCGCTCAGAGAGCGGCGACCTGCTCGACCCCCGGCCGGTACCCCAGCCGCTCCGAGGCGCGCCGTCCCGCTTCCACCACGATCGGCGCCAGCCGCGGAACGTCCGCCGGGGTCATGCGCTGGGTCGGGGCGCCGATCCCGATCGCCGCGCTGACCTCGCCGTTCAGCCCGAACACCGGGGCGCTGAGGGACGCCGCGCCCAGGTCGCGTTCCTCGAAGCTCGAGGCGTACCCCGCGTCGCGGATCTGCCCGAGCTGCTCGGTGAGCAGCTCGAGGTCGACGACCGTGCGCGGGGTGAAGCGGGCCAGCCCGTGGCCGATCGCGTCCCGGACCGCCAGCTTGTCCCAGGCCAGGAACACCTTCCCGGCCGAACCCGCGTGCAGCGGCATCACCATGCCGACGACGAACAGCCGCACCACCGGGTGGCGGGACTCGGCCAGGGAGATCACCGTCCGGTAGGCGCCGTCGCGCACGTACAGGCAGGCCGTCTCGCCCGTTTCGTCGCGCAGCTGCTGCAGCACCGGCCGGGTCAGCCGGACCAGGTCGAGGCCGAACGTGCCCGGCGCCGCCCAGCGGACCAGGCCGAGGCCGACGCGGTAGGTGTCGTCGTAGCGGTCGAGGAAGCCTTCGCGCACCAGGTTGTGCACCAGCCGCTGGCACGTGCTCGCCGGCAGCCCGGTGGACCGGGTGATCTGCTGCAGCGTCAGCTCGGGGTTGTCGATGGTGAACGACTCGAGGATCTGCTTGAACTTGCGCAGGACCAGCACCGGCGTCGTGCCGCTGCGTTCTTCCTCTGCCATCGCCCCGCCCCGTGCCCGTGGTGTGCCACACAGTCTATCCACGCTCTTCCCGGTTGACTCCCCGACACTCGCCCGTATTCTGGGTTTACAACTCACATCGTGGTTTGGAGTCGGGCATGAGTGAACAAACCGGGCCGCTGTCCGGCATCCGGGTGGTCGAACTGGGGAACTTCATCGCCGCGCCGACCGCCGGCCGCCTGCTGGCCGACTTCGGCGCCGACGTCGTCAAGGTCGAGCGCCCGGGCACCGGCGACGAGCTCCGGCGCTGGCGCCTGCACGCCGGCGACACGTCACTGCTGTTCCGCACCCTCGGCCGCAACAAGCGCTCGGTGACCGTCGACCTGCGCCGCCCCGAAGGCCAGGAGATCGTCCGCGCGCTGGCCGCCCGCAGCGACGTCCTCCTGGAGAACTTCCGGCCCGGCACCCTCGAACGCTGGGGCCTCGGCCCCGACGAGCTGCGCGCGCTCAACCCCCGGCTGGTCGTCGTCCGCGTCTCCGGGTACGGCCAGACCGGCCCCTACCGCGACCGGCCCGGCTTCGGCGGCGTCGCCGAGGCGATCGGCGGCCTGCGCGCGCTCACCGGCTACCCCGGCCAGGCCCCCACCCGTGTCGGGGTCAGCCTCGCCGACTCCGTCGCCGGCCTCTACGCGGTGATCGGCGCGCTGATGGGCCTGCTCCGGCGCGACCGCGAGCCGGGCGCCGCCCCGGGCGAGGTGGTCGACGTCGCGCTGTACGAGGCCGTCTATTCGCTGATGGAGTCGCTGATCCCGGACTTCGAGGCGTTCGGTGTCGTGCGCGGCCCGGCCGGCTCCGCACTGCCCGGGGTGGCACCCTCCAACACCTACCGCTGCGCCGACGGCAAGTACATCGTGGTCAGCGGCAACGGCGACGCGATCTTCCGGCGGCTGATGCACGCCATCGGCCGCGCCGACCTGGCCGGCGACTCGCGATTCGCGGACAACGCCGGCCGGGTGGCGCACGCCGGCCTGCTCGACGACGCGATCGGCGCGTGGACGGCGACGCTCACCCAGGAAGCCGCCGAAGCCGCGCTGCTGGCCGCCGCCGTGCCCAGCGGGCCGATCCTCACCGCGGCCGACATCGCCAAGGACCCGCACTTCGAGGCGCGCGGCATGCACGAACGGCACCGGGTGCGCCTCGACGGCGACCACGAAACGGAAGTCACCTTCCCCGGCATCGTGCCGACGCTGACCGAACGGCCCGGCCGCACCCGCGCGCTCGGGCCGGAGCTGGGCGAACACACCGAAGCCGTGCTCGCCGAGCTCGGTGTCACCGGCGAGGCGGCCGCCCGCCTGCGCGAGAGCGGAGTGATCTGACATGACCGAAGTCCTCATCACCGAGGTCGTCCTGCGCGACGGCCTGCAGGACGAGCCCGTCACCGTGGCGACGCACGAAAAGGTCCGGCTCGCCCGCGGCCTGATCGACGCGGGCCTGCGCTCGCTGGAGGTCGGCTCGTTCGTCTCCGCCCGCCGGGTGCCGCAGATGGCCGACACCGGCGACGTGCTGCGGACGCTGCTGCCGGACGTGCCCGCGAGCCTGCACACCCTGGTGTTCACCGAACGCGGGGCGCGGCAGGCGATCGACGCCGGCGCGAAATCGGTGCGGCTGGTGGTGTCGGCCAGCGACGGGCACAGCGTCGCCAACGCCGGCGTGCCGACGGACGCGGCGCTCGACCGGCTGGCGGCGTGCGCCGCCCTGCTGACGTCGGCGGGTGTGGCGGTGGAGGCCAGTGTGGCGACGGCGTTCGTCTGCCCGTTCGACGGCGACACCGATCCCGACCGGACGGCCGACGTGGCCGCGCGCCTGGGCCGGCTGGGCGCGCGGGTCGTCCACCTCGCCGACACGATCGGCGCGGCGCGGCCGGGGCAGCTGCGCGCGACGGTGAACGCGGTGCGCGACGAGCTGCCGGACGTCCCGCTCGGCCTGCACCTGCACAACACCTACGGCCGCGCGGCGGCCAACGCCTGGGAAGGGCTTTCCCTCGGCATCCGCCGGTTCGACTCGGCACTCGGCGGGCTGGGCGGCTGCCCGTTCGCCCCGGGCGCCTCGGGGAACGTCGCCACGGACGACCTGGTCGACTTCTTCCACCGCGAAGGCATCGCGACGGGGATCGACGTCGAGAAGCTGGCGGAACTGCGGGACCAGGTGGGCCTGGCGGTCGGCCACCGCCTGGATTCGGCGCTGGCCGCGATTCCCGCGGTTCCGGCCGCGCTGCGCTGACGGAGCCGGAGGGACGGCCGGACGAGGACGATCCGCCCCCGAAAAGGGCGCAACGGGAATGACGAGGGCGGTGGTGTTCGCCAATCGGACCACCCGACGCCCGGAAATGCGGAAGTCCGGACCGAACCGGGTTCCGCCTCCGGCCGCGGGTGCGGGCATTCCGCGCGCCTCACTCAGGGATACGGATGCGGGTTCAGGTCGGTTCAAAGTTTTTTCCGCGGGCTTCGCCACACCCGCCGAAGCTGGACAACGCCCCGGTCAGGAGCCGAGGATGGGCGCACCCCGAGTACGCCGGAGAGGGACACGCGCGGCCGCCTCAGCGTGATCCAGGTGCGGGCCGTCGCGCCCGCGTTTTCCGCGTGCGCCATTCCTCGTCCATTCCTGACGCCTTTTTGCGTTCGAGCACGGCTACGGAAACCGGACACCGGCCTGACGGTTCGTAATTGCCGGAAATACCTTCTTGCCCGATGTCAAACCCCGGTGTAGCTTCCATCACGGAACGATAACCAGCCGGTTGACGGCGCGGCCACGGGCAGGTGGCCGCATGCCTACCGATGTCGGGTCGGTGGCCGGCCGGGAATCGTGGCCTTGCCGACGCATTCCCTGATGGGGACGAGCCTGGGCTCGTCCCGTTCAGTGTCGCGCCTTCCCGCCAGCCCGACACCCGGAGGATTTCCCATGTCCCGCACCCAAGGACGCCATCGTCTTTCCCGCAGAACGAAGATCGCGACCGGCGGCCTCGCCCTCGCGATCGCGGTCGGCGGCATCGTCGTCGCGACGACCACCGGCAACCCCGGTGAGGCCAGCGCCGACGAAGCCGACCCCGCCTTCTTCGTCGACATCCTGAAGGTGAAGCCGAACCAGTTCGACCCGCGGCCGGTCACCGGCGCCTCGACGGGCACGTTCACCGTGGACTGCGGCCGCAACGAGAACGGCCACTTCAACCCCGACAACTTCATCGCCCAGCCCGGCGTCCGCAACGGCGCCCAGCACCTGCACGACTACGTGGGCAACCTGTCGACGAACGCCGACTCGAACAACAAGAGCCTCGTCAAGGCCGGCACCACCTGCAGGAACGGCGACAAGTCCGCCTACTTCTGGCCGGTCGTGCGCATCGACACCGGCGAAGAGGAGAAGAACGAGCCCGCGAAGGCGCCCGACGGCGACCGCACCCAGGCCGACCAGGAGGCGAAGACCGTCCAGGTGGCCTGCCCGGACGTCGCGAGCAAGCTGCCGGACATCCCCGACCAGGCCATGGCCGAGGTCGACAGCAACCTGGAGCAGCTCGACACGCAGACCGACGAGGCCAACAAGCGCGTCGCGGCGACCCAGGGCCAGGGCGGCGCGGACTTCGTGCGCAACGCGATCCTGAATCCGCTCAAGGACCGGCGCACCGCGATCATCGAGCGGATCGCCATCGCGATCGGCCGGTTCGCGCCGAAGCCGGGCGACCTGGGCGGGCTCGCGCCGTGTGCGCCGAAGCCCGGCAAGGACACCGGAACGCCCACCCCGCCGCCGAGCACCACGGCGGGCGGCGCGCTGCCGGGCCAGGACGAGAACAACGAGCTGCCGGGCAACGACGGCAAGATCCTGCGGCCGCAGCGGGTGCAGATCACCTTCCGCGGCAGCCCGGTCGGCAAGGTCGTGGCCATGCCGCGCTTCCTGCGCGTGCTCTACGGCGACGCGAAGGTCTCGACGAACGGGCCGGCCAACGCCCGGGCGAGCTGGACGTGCACCGGGTTCGAGAACCGCGTCACGGACAAGTACCCGATCTGCCCGCAGAACAGCAAGGTCAAGCGCGTCCACACCTTCCCCAGCTGCTGGGACGGGAAGAACACCGACAGCGCCAACCACCGCACGCACATCGTGTTCCCGGACCAGTCGGGCCGGTGCGCCAAGGGGTTCAAGGCCGTGCCGCAGCTGCAGATCTCGCTGACCTACGACATCCCGCACGACATCCAGGTCAAGAAGCAGTACAAAGTGGACGCTTTCCCGCAGGAGAAGCACAACCCGGGTTCCGACCACGACGACTTCGCCAACGTGATGTCGCAGCGGATCATGAACGGGCTGGTCAACTGCGTGAACCGCGGCCGGACCTGCCGCGCCTGACCCTCCGGGAACCGGCGGCGTGCCCCCTTCGGCGCGCCGCCGGTTCCGCGCGAGAATGGGGGTATGGTCACCGCTGACGAGGTCCGCGCGTTCGCTGCCACCCTCCCCCGCGCCTACGAGGCGATCGTGCGGGACCGGATCAAGTTCCGGGTGGGGCAGATCGTGTTCGTCGCGCTGTCGGCCGACGAGACGCTGATGGGCTTCGCCTTTCCCCGCGAGCAGCGGGAAGCGCTGGTGGCGGGGGAACCCGGCAAGTTCCTGCTGCCCGAGCCGTCGGACCTGCGCTTCCGCTGGGTGCGCTGCCGCCTGGCGGCGATCGACGCCGGCGAGATGCGTGAGCTCGTCCTGGAGGCGTGGCGGATGTGCGTGCCGAAGAAGGTCTGGACCGAGTACGTCGAGACCCATCCGCTCTGACCGTCACGCAACTGCCTCCCCGGCTTCGCGTTCGGCGTCCGCGAGCGCGTCTTCCGTGACCACGAAAAGGCCGGCCAGCACGGCGAAAGCCGGCACGCTCATGACGGCGAACACCGCGGGCAGCCCGAACCCCTGCGCGATCGCGCCGCCGGCCAGCGCTCCGAGCGACTTGGTGCCCCAGGCCACGAGCCGGTGGCTGCTGTTGAGCCTGCCGAGCAGGCGGCCGGGCGTGAGCCGCTGGCGGATCGTCACCATCACGACGTTCGACACCACGATGCCCGCGCCGCCGAGGAAGAACGCCGCCCCGACGGCGTACGGGTTCGCGGTCACCGCGAGCACGCCCACCGTGAGACCGCCGGCGAGCCACGACACCCACAGCGTGCGGACGCGGCCGAGCCGGCGTTCGACCGGCTCCGCGAGGAACGACCCGGTCAAGCTGCCGACGGCCGTCGTGGCCATCAGCAGCCCGAACGCCGGTGCGGACAGGCCCATCGCCGAGCCCGGGCCGACCGCGTGGAGCACGAGCACGGCGAACGCGGCGCCGGTGGCGAAGTTGAACGTGCCGACCATCACCGAGAACGTGCGCAGCACCCGGTGGTGCCAGAGGAAACGCAGTCCTTCGGCGATGTCCGCGCGGAGCGTGGTCCGCCCGGCGCGCGGGATCCGGTACGAGCCGCGCACGAGCAGCAGCGCCGCCAGGGCGAGCACCCACAGCGCGACCGGCGCGGCCAGCGCGACGGCGACCCCGGCCGCGGCGAGCACCCCGGCGAGCGGCGGCCCGGCGAACTCGTTCGCCGTCTGCTCGGCGGCGTACATCCGCCCGTTGGCGCGGGCCAGCAGGTCCCGGCCGACCACCTGCGGCACGATCGACTGCGCCGCGGTGTCGTAGACGGTCTCGGCGCCGCCGACACCGAGCGCGACGACGTAGAGGACCCAGATCGATCCCCCGCCGAAGACGGTCAGGAGCGTCGCCCCGGCGAGGAGCCCGCCGCGGACGACGTTCGCGGTGAGCATCGCCCGGCGGCGGTCGAGCCGGTCGACCAGCGCGCCGGCGGGCAGCGCGCAGAGCAGCCACGGTAGGGTGAACGCGAAGGCCAGCCCCGCGATGAGCGTCGGCGACCGCGTGTAGCTCACCGCCACGAGCGGCAGGGCGACCTTGAGGATCCCGTCGGCGAGGCTCGACAGGCCCGCCGCCGTCCACAGCCGCCAGTACACGCCGTCCATGTGATGGAGAATCGCACATCGATGGGTTTACTCCATCGATGTGACTGTAATCCATCGATGGATTACGCTGCGCGCATGACAGAACCCCGGCGGCGGCCGGCGACGCCCGAGGAGGCGAAGGCCCTCGGCCACCCGCTGCGGCTGCGCATCATGCGGATGTGCCTGGTCGAGGAGCTGACGAACAAGCAGCTGGCCGACCGCCTCGACCGCGATCCCGGCACGGTCCTGCACCACGTGCGGCAGCTGGTGGCGGCGGGCCTGCTCGAACCGGCCCCGGTCCGCACCGGCGCCAGCGGCGCCCTGGAGAAGCCGTACCGGTCGAACAACGAGACGTGGTGGCTGGACGGCCCGCTGTCCGGCGCCGACGCGCGGACGCGGTTCGCGCCGATCGAGATCTTCCAGGAGGAACTGGCGGAGGCGGGCCCGGAGTCGGTGGCGGTGCACGAGAAGTTCCTGCTGCACCTGTCCCCCGACGAGGTCGAGGAGCTGGACCGCCGCATCCTGGCGGTCCTGGACGAGTACGTGGCGACCGACCACGAACGCGCCGGCCGCCCGGCCGTGGGCGGGATCTTCGTCCTGCACCACCTCAAGCCGGGCGGCGGCCCGTCGTGACCCGCTACGGCCTGGCTGAGGACTTCGAAGCCCCGAAGTCCGGCACCCCGGCGTAGCCGGGCAGTGCGACGCCGTTGATCGCGCGATCGATCAGCGCGGTGAGCGCTTCCATGTCGGGCTCCGGGCCCGGTTCGGCGTCCGGACGGGGGACGGCGCGGCTGTGCGCGTGCAACCGGCCGATCTCCTGGTTGGCCTCGACGAACGAGCGCATGCGGGTCTCGTAGCCGGCGAACCCGGCCTCGGGATCCCACCCGGCGGCGGCCAGTTCGCCGGCGAGCAGGTAGGCGCCGACCAGGGCCAGCCCGGTGCCCGCCCCGGACATCGGCGACGCGCTGAACGCCGCGTCGCCGATCAGCCCCACCCGGCCGGCCGACCAGCGGTCCATCACCACCTGGGCGACCTGGTCGAGGTAGAAGTCCGGGCTGGCGTCCAGGTGCGCGAGGATGCGCGGGGTCCACCAGCCCAGGCCGGCCATCTGCTCGCGCAGCAGGCGCTTCTGGCCTTCGACGTCGCGGTAGTCGACGTCGAAGTCCTTCGCGGGGAACGCGAACATGGCCATCGCCTGCGTGGCGTCCTGGATGGGCCGCAGGCCGGCGGACCGCGCGGTCTCCGGGTCCTGGTACTCGATGAACCAGCGGTCCAGGCCGAACTCGTTGGGCACGCTGGAGAAGGCCAGCACGAGCCCGAGGTGGCGGACGAACCGCTCGCGCGGCCCGAAGACCATCGCGCGCAACGCCGAGTGCAGCCCGTCCGCCCCGACCACCAGGTCGAAGCGCCGCCGGCCACCGCTCGCGAAGGTCACGTCGACGCCGTCCGCGTCCTGGGTGAGCTCGGCGATCCGGTCGCCGAAGACGTACTCGACGCCGTCGCGGGTGTCGTCGTAGAGCACCTGGGACAGGTCTCCGCGCAGGATCTCGATCTCCGCGATGAACCCGTCGCCGCCGTCGTCGTCGGCGCGGTAGGTCTCCAGCACGTTCCCGTCGACGTCGACGGTGTGCGCGCCGGCGGTGTCCGTGCGGGCCGCGCGCACCGCCTCGGCCAGCCCCATCCGCGCGATGACCTCCTTGGCCACCCCGCGTGCGTCCACCGCCTGACCGCCGGGGCGCAGGCCGGGGGCCCGCTCCACCACGGTCACTTCGGCTCCTCGCCGGCGCAGCCAATGGGCCAGCGCGGGCCCCGCGATGCTCGCCCCGGCCACCAACACCCTGCTCCCGCTCACGCGGTCCCCCCATCACGTCCGTCCGGATGACGGTCCGGAGTGTACGGCGATCCCCGGCCCGGGTCCCCGGTTTTCCGCGCAGGTCCCGAAGACACGCGAACGGGCCCCTGTCCGGGGAAGGTGGACAGGGGCCCGTGCGCGTCAGGCGGACCGGGTGATCAGTGGTTCACCTTGAACCACGGCTGCGACCAGCCGAGGTAGGTCTGGCCCCACTTGCTCTTGATCTGCGCGATCGTCGTCTCGGTGTAGGTGCCGGCCCCGTTGATGTCGTTCGACAGGAACTTGCCGCCGCCGATCGAGATCATCGTGTGGCCCGCGCCGCCGTTGGAGAAGAACGCCAGGCCGCCGGCCGGGACGTCGGTGCTGCCCGCGTGCTTGTACTGGCCGGGGATCTGCGTCCAGTGCACGTACGCCGTGGTCGAGCCGCTCGCGGTGAAGCCGTAGTTCTGGGCGTTGATGCGGTCGCACCAGCCGTCGTAGGACGATTCGTAGTTCGTGTGGACGCGGGACTTCGCCTTCGTGACCGCCTGGGCGCAGGTGTTCGGGTCGCCCAGCCCGGAGGTCGAGCACACCTCGGCCGGCGGGGTCGGCACGTCGGTGCAGTCCGGCGCGATCCGGCCGTCGGTGCCGGTGTAGACGTAGGTGTCGGTGATGTAGCCGCCGGGGATGTGGTCCCAGATGTTGCTCGTGCCGTACTTGCCGGTGACCGTCTCGCCGGTGGTCTGGCAGTCGATCGTGACGGCGGTGCCGTCGGCGACCGTGCCGGTCGACGTGGCGCCGGTGCTCGGGGCCGAGCGCACCGTGAGGGGCGCGCCGGAGTCGGTGTGCACCGTCCCCGAGGCGGCCAGGGCCGGGGTGGCGCCGGCCAGCACGATCGCCGCGGCGACGCCGACCACGCCGGCCGTCCGCTTCCCGATCCGAATTCTCATTTGTCCGTCCTCCACTGTCTGGTGTGGCGACAGCGTGACGGGCGGCGATACAAGCCGCGTACAAAAGCCGTTCCCCCGCCTGGAGATACGGCAAAAGGGACAGACTCCGGCGAAGTCTGTCCCTTTTGCCCCTCAGGCGAGGTATTCGGCCGCCGCGCGGAGGCTGACGTAGGAACCGCTGAACGTGTCGATCCGCGGGCCCCCGTCGTCCGCGGGCCCCGGTGCCCCCGTCTCGACGCGGATGTAGTCCACATCGGACAGTGCGGCGAGCAGCGCCCGCACCCGCGGGTGCCGGTGCGCTTCCCGGGTGACCACGACGACGCTGCGGAACCCCTGCGCCGCTTCGAGAACCGCGTCGGCGTCCTCCGGGGTCGCGGTGATCGCCCGCGTCCCCGGCACCAGCTCGGCCAGGTGCGCACCGAGCCCCCACGGCATCGGCCCGGCCGCGATGGTGGGCTCGGTCTGGACGTCGACCACCAGCGGCGGGCCGTCCAGCCGCACCTCGCCCCGGACGCGGAGGGCCTTGCGGGCCGCTTCCAGGCCGAGCCGCCGGTCGACCGGGCCGACCTTCGCCGGAGCCGGATCGGTGCCCAGCGCCGCGGTGCGCGCGGCCGCTTCCCCGAGCCGGTCGAGCGGCAGCTCCCCCGCCGCCACCGCGGCCACGATCGCCGTGACGCAGGCGTCCAGAGCCGGAGCTTCGAACGCCGCGCCCCCGAGGCACAGCGCGTCGGCGCCCGCGGCCAGGGCCCGCACGGCGGAGCGGCCGAGGCCGTCGTGCCGGCCGTACCCGCCGGACACCGCGCCCATCTCCAGCGCGTCGGTGATGACCGCGCCGGTGAAGCCCAGCTCGCCGCGCAGGACGTCGGTGAGCGCGGTGCGGTTGAGCGTGGCGGGCTCGGCGCCCCACGCCCGGACGACCAGGTGACCCGACATCACCGACCGCACCCCGGCCCGGATCGCCGCGGCGAACGGGACCAGCTCGATGGCGTGCAGTTCTTCCAGGGTGCGTGGCAGCACCGGCAGGGCCACGTGCGAGTCCTCGGTTGCGGCGCCGTGCCCCGGGAAGTGCTTCGCGCACGCCGCGACGCCGTACTTCTGCAGACCGGTCACGAAGGCCGCGACGTGCGGCGACGCCTTCGCCGGGTCGGACCCGAACGCCCGGACGCCGATGATCGGGTCCTCGGCCGCCAGGGTCAGGTCCGCGCACGGCGCGAGGTTCACGGTGACGCCGCAGGCCGCCAGCCGTTCGCCGAGCGCGGCGGCGACGGCCGTGGTCAGCTCCGGGTCGTCGGCCGCGCCCAGGGCCAGCGGCCCGGGCACGAACGATCCCGTGTTCACGTCGAGGCGGGTGACGTCGCCACCCTCCTCGTCGATCCCGACGACGACGCCGTCGCGCTCACCCCGCAGCTGCGCGGTGAGCGCGGCGACCTGCTCGTCGTCGATCACGTTGCGGCCGAACAGGATCACCCCGCCGAGGCCTTCGGCGATCCGGCGGCGGAGCCAGCCCGGCGCCGTCGTGCCGGCGAACCCGGGCAGGAGAACGGCTTCCGCGAGTTTCTCCGGAGACGACAACGCCCTACCCCTTCACGGCGCCGGCGGTCGCGCCGGACACGAGCTTGCGTTGCACGAGCAGGAAGAAGATCAGCGCCGGGATCGCGTAGATGACCGACGCGGCCATGACGCCGCCCCAGTCGGTGGCGAACGCGGTGCGGAACGACGCCAGCCACACCGGCAGCGTCTCCTTCGGCTTGTCCTGGATGAACACCAGCGCGAAGAGGTACTCGTTCCACGCGGTGATGAAGCTGAACACCGACGTGGTGACCAGCCCCGGCCCGAGCAGCGGCAGCGTCACCCGGCGGAACGCGCCGGTCTGGCTGCAGCCGTCGATCATCGCGGCCTCCTCCAGCTCGTACGGGATCCCGTTGACGAAGCCGTAGAGCATCCAGACCGTGAACGGCAGCGTGGTCGCGAAGTAGATCAGCAGCAGCGACGGCAGCGTGTTGAGCAGCCCGGCGTCCCGCATCAGCAGGAACAGCGGGATGAACAGGGCCGACACCGGGGCCAGCTGCGCCACCATGACCAGCACCAGGAAGCCCTTGCGGCCGGTGAAGCGCAGCCGCGAGAGCGGGATCGCCGCCAGTGTCCCGGCGACCAGCGCGCACAGCACCGACCCGACCGTGACGATCAGGCTGTTCATCAGGTAGGTCGGGAAGTTGTCCTTGCCGAGCGCGGTGGCGAAGTTGCCGAACGAGAACGACGTCGGGATGAGGTCGTACTTGGGCGAGAGGATCTCGCCGGGCGTCCTCAGCGACGTGACGAACATCCAGTACGTCGGGAAGACGATCGCCAGCGCCACGAGGACGCCGACGACCGAGAGCGCGATCCGCTGCGGCAGCGATTTCCTCACTTGAGATCACCTTCCGGGGTCCGGACGAGCAGCTGGATGTACCGGCCGGTGATGAGCGCCAGCACGATCAGCATCAGCGTCGCGATCGCGCCCGCCGCGCCGAAGTGGTTGCCCGCGATGCCCTTGAGGTACAGGACCACGGCCAGGGTGGTGCTCCCGCCGTCGGGCCCGCCCTCGCGGATCGCCCAGATCTGGGCGAAGGCGTTGAAGTCCCACAGCACCGACAGGAACGTCACCATGGTGGTGATCGGCCGGATGGCGGGCCAGGTGACCGCGCGGAACGTCTGCCACGCGCCGGCGCCGTCGATGCCCGCGGCCTCGTACTGCTCGCGCGGGACGCCGATGATGCCCGCGTAGAGCGAGAACGTCACGAACGGCACGGCCTGCCACACGATGAGCAGCCCGATCACGGTCAGGGTGCTCGGTCCGCTGGAGAACCACGAAAACCCGATGAAGCCAGAGAAGCCGAGCCGGTCCAGGGTCTTGTTGAGGATGCCGTACTGCTCGTCGAAGATCCACTGGAACACCGTGGTCGTGGCGATCACCGGCGTGGCCCACGCCAGGACCAGCGTCACCTGCACCATGATCCGCACGACCGGGCCGAGGTGGCGCATGAGCACCGCCAGCAGCAGGCCGCCGAGGATGGTGGCGGCCACGATGGCGGCGGTGAAGACCAGCGTCCGGAAGGTGATCGTCCAGAACTCCGGGTCCGAGAGCGTGTTCGTGTAGTTGTCGAACCCGATCCAGACGGTCTTGCCGGAGACGAGCTGGCCGATGTCGAGCTTGCGGAAGCTGATGGCGAACACCTGGACCAGCGGCCAGGCGAGCAGGACGAGGATCGCGGCGAGCGCGGGGAGCAGCAGCAGGTACGGGAGCACCCGGTCGCCGAACCGGCCCCGCCTGCGCCGCCTGACCCCCGGGTCGCGCGGCGATGCCGGCGGGGTCGCCCCCGCCGGCATCGTCACATTCGCGGTCGCTGTCATCCGCCGATGAGCTTGTTCAGCGCTGCGTTGGCGTCGGCGGTCGCCTGGTCGAGCGTCTTCTTGCCGGTCAGGTACGCGGTCAGCATGTCCTTGACCGGGTTCTGGCCGGACTCCACGTCACCCCACTGGGGGCTGGCCGGCACGGCCTTGCCGTTGGCCGAAGCCTTCGCCATCACACTGCCCAGCGGGTCCTTGTCCAGGCCGGTGAGGTCGGTCGACGTGCCGGGCACGACGCCGGCGGCGGCGAGCTGGCTCTGGTACTTCGCGCTGGAGAGCAGCTTGATGTACTCCTTGGCCGCGGCCGCGTTCTTGCTGTTGGCCGGGATGGCCAGGTTGGAGCCGCCCAGGAAGACCGGGGCGCTCTGGCCGGCGGTCTTGCCCGGGATCGGGAACGCGGCGGTCTTCTCGGTCAGGCTCGGGTCGGTCTTCGCCGCCGTCGCCAGCTCCCACGGGAGGCCGATCATCATGGCCACCTTGCCGGCGCCGTAGACGGTCGCCTGCTGCGGCTTGGCCTCGTCGGCGTCCTTCGGGGCCTTGGTGCCGGAGGTGTCCACGAGCTTCTTGTAGAACTCGAGGCCCGCCTTCGCACCGGCGCTGTCCAGCGTCGCCTTGAACTTCTTGCCGTCGGGCTGGGCGATGTCACCCCCGTTGTCCCAGATGAAGGACAGCAGGGAGTACCAGTTCTGCCCCGGCATGTAGAGGGCCTGGAAGTCGGGGTCGGAGCCGAACTTCGTCTTCAGCTTGCCGATCGCGTCGATCCACTCGTCGTTCGACGCCGGCGGCTTGGCGATGCCCGCCTGCTCGAACATGTCCTTGCGGTAGATGACCTCACGGTTGGCCGCGTAGAACGGGACGCCGTAGACCTTGCCGTCGTAGGTGCCCGAGTCCGCGAGGCCCTTCAGCCACTGCCCGCCGTTGAAGCTTTCCTTGTCCCCGGTCAGGTCGGTCAGGACGCCTTCCTGCGCGGCGAACGCGGCCGTCTGGGTGTTGCCGATCTCGATGACGTCCGGCGGGGTGCCGCCGGCCAGCGCGGTGGTCAGCTTCTGCTGGATGCCGTCCCACTGCTGGATTTCGTACTTGACCTTGACCCCGGGGTGCGCGGCCTCGAACTCCTTGTTGAGCGCGTCGGTCAGGGTCGTCGGCGCGGACCCGGTCATCAGCCAGACCGTGACCGTGCCGCTGAGCGGTGCGTTGCCACTCGACGAGGCCGCGGTGTCCGAGCCGCTGGAGCCCGCGCAGCCTGCGGTCGCGAGCGTGAGTGCGGCGGCGCCCGCCGCCAGCTTGAGCCAGCGTTTCACTCGATGCCGTCCTTTCCATGCCCGGCCAGCCGCGGCCAGGCGCCCCAAATGGTGTAGACCAATGTTGGGGTTAGAGTGGTACGTACCACAGGCGGTGTCAAGGCGGTTGCCGGAACGTTGTAAACGCACCGGGGACTCTGACGGCGAGTAGTCGCGCGGTCACCGGCCTGACCCCGACCTGCGGCGGAAGTCGTCCGAATAGGAGGCTGTCCGGAACGTTTTTCACCGGTGGGCGCGCGGAAGCCGGCCCACGGCCACCCGGACGGCGCAACGAAAACCGCCCCGGGAAAGACTTCCCCGGGGCGGCAGCCGCGGCGTGCCGGTGTTTTCGCTGCTGGACCGGCGTGTCGGCGCGCGGGGCCCCTTCGAGGGTGTCGACGTGCCGCAGCATCCGCGCCGGATCCGGCTCGACGCCGGTGAACAGCCGGCAGGCCGCCGCCGTGCAGCTCCCGGCAGCCGCGGGCGCGGGCGGCGGCCAGGAGTCGGCGTGCTTCGGCGCCGGCCGCGTGCGGACCGGCGGTCTCGACGCCGTCCACCGCGCCAACGGCCTGGTGCACGCGACCCCGACCGGGATGGCCGCCCCTCCCGGCGGAACTGCTGCGCCCGGAACTGTCGGTCGCCGACATCCGTCTACCGGCCCCTGGAGACCGCGCGCGGGGGCTTCCGGCGACAGGTCGTCGAGGAACGACAGCCTGCTTGGCCGGGTGAGTGACGTTGAGCCCGTCGAACCCGGCGAGCCGGGCCGCGGCCGGCACGTCACCGACCGGGCGGCCCACGACGTCGAGGTCCGGCCCGATGCCGGTGCCGACGAGTCCGATCAGGTGGCTGGTCACGCGACGCCCCGGGTTGATGGACGAACCAGGGAGTTCACACCAGCCCGGCTTCCGCCCCGGCGAAAGAGCGTCCTCGTCACGGTGCCCGGCGGTCGGGTCTACTGTGGACGGCCGGCCCGCACGCGCCGGCGTGCCCGTGCCCAGGCTAGTCCGGCCAGCGTCACCGCGAACCCCAGGACCAGCAAGGCGAGGCCGACCTCCGGCCGGGCGTCGAAGTGCCGCAGCACCCTCGCCGCCCCGAGCCCGAACCCGGTCACGAACAGGACGGGGCCGAGCACCAGCGCGACGGTGCCCGTCCGCTCGGCGGGGACGGCGGTGAACACCGGCCGCTCCCCGGCGGCCGCGCCGAGGTCCGAGTAGACGGCGGTGATCGGCCCGAAGGACACGCGGTCACCGTCGTGCAGCAGCCGCGCCTGCCCGTTCACCAGTGCCTCGCCGTTGACGAGCGTGCCGGTGCGCGAACCGGCGTCGGACACCCAGGTGCCGCGCGCGTCGCGCCGGAGCCGGGCGTGCCGCGGGCTCACCCGGTCCGAATACAACCGCAGGTCCGCTTCGGGCCCGCGGCCGACCAGCCACGAACCCCGCCGCACGTCCAGCCGCGCGACGGCGCCTTCGAGCGTCTCGATCGTCGCCGTTCCCCGCTGCCCCATCGCCCCTCCTCCGCCACCGACTCCGGACAGAGCGACGCCGCGGCGGAAAAATGCGCCCCGAACGGGTGAACCGGGCCGCATTCGGGCGACGATCATCGTCCCTCGACCGACTGGGTGCGTGAGCCAGTTCGGCCCCAGGGAACCGGGAGAACGATGAAGTCAGCATGGCAAGTCCGCGCGGGCCGGCAAGGGGAGCGTGACCAGGAGTCCCTCGCCGAAGGTCTCGCGATCGTCGGCTGGGGCGGCGTCCCCGCCCTCGGCGGGTTCGGCAGCAAGGACGCACTCAAGGCCGGTCTCCGGGAGTGCTACCCCCAGCGGTCGAACTACGTGGTCGGGAACTGGGCCGGGCAGCTGTGGCGCTTCTACCGGGAGATGAGCGAGGGCGACCTCGTCGTCATGCCGCTCAAGAACGTGCGGCAGTTCGCCGTCGGGGAGATCACCGGGTCGTACCACTACCGCCCCGACGCGGCTCCGGACTGCCGGCACGCCCGGCCGGTCCGGTGGCTCCGGACCGGCATCGACCCCGGTGAGTTCGAACCCGACCTGCGCGGCAGCCTCGGTTCCCTGCTCACCGTCTGCCGGCTGAGCCGCCACGACGCCGCCCGGCGGATCGGCGAGATCGCGGCCGGGCGGCCGGATCCGGGCTGGCAGCACGCTTCGGCGAACCTCGATCCCGACGCCACCCAGGCCGACCTGTGGGAAGCCGTCGAAACCGGTGCGGCGCCCGTGAAGCTGACCGTACGGGATCTGCTGTCGATGTGGGGCTACCGGCGGCGGACCGCGACCTCCTTGGTCACCGTCCAGTCCGAGCTGGCCGAGCACGGGGTCTCGACCAGGCCACCGTTCACCACCGCCCGGATGGACGCGCTCGTCGAACTGGTCCCGATCGCCGTCGAGCCGGGCGAGACGGGTTCGGAGCCGGACTCACCCGAGGCCGAAGCGCCGGACGACCTGCCGATCAAGTGGACGGTGCGCGCGCTCCTGCCGGCCGAACCGGCCGTCGAAACCATCACCGCCGGCCGGCCGCTCGCCGCCGCGGTGACCCTCATGCTGGCCAAGGACTACTCCCAGCTGGCGGTGACCGACGAGGACGGGTTCTACGCCGGGGCCGTCAGCTGGGAATCCATCGGCCGGGCCCGCCTGGCGAACCCCGAGCCGACGTTGCGGGACGCGACCACGCAGGTCCGGGTCATCGACTTCGACGAGGAATTGTTCGGCCAGATCGACGAGATCTACCGCCGCGGCTACGTCTTCGTCCGGGGAGAGGACCGCCGGACGCTCATCGGCATCGTGACGGCCAACGACCTCGCCCGCCGGTTCGGCACGCTCACCCGGCCGTTCTCCCTGCTGGAAGAGGCGGAACTGCGGCTTCGCCGGCACACCAGGCGCAGCCTGCCCGAGGACGTCCTCGACAAAGCGGTCCCCCCGTGGGCGAACGGCAACCCGACGTTCGGCAACTACGTCAAGATCTTCGAAACCCCGCGCCACTTCACCCTGCTGAACTGGCCGCTCGACCACGCGATGTTCCTCGACCTGCTCAAGGAAGCGCGGCGCATCCGCAACGAGCTCATGCACTTCTCCGGCGAGGAGGTCCCGGAGCAGGACCTCGCCGCCATCGAAGGGTTCTGCGCGACGATCAAGGCCGTCGACCAGTAGGCGTCAGGGCTTGGGTGCGACCTCCGGCGTCTTCACCCGCTCCAGCAGCAGCTGCGCCACATCGCGGACGTCGACGTTCTCCGCCTTCTGTTCGCTCTGGCGCTGGACCAGGCCGTCCGTCAGCATCACCCGGCAGAACGGGCAGCCGGTCACGATGGTCTCCGCGTCGGTGGCGATCGCTTCGTCCACGCGCTCCAGGTTGATGCGCTTGCCGATCTGCTCCTCCATCCACATGCGCGCACCACCCGCTCCGCAGCACAACGCCCGGTCCGCGTGGCGGGGCATCTCCTCCAACGTCGCGCCCGTCGCGCCCACCAGCTCGCGCGGGGGTGTGTACACCTTGTTGTGACGGCCCAGGTAGCAGGGGTCGTGGTACGTCACGCGCGGGCCGTCGCCGTCCACGCTGGCGACCGGGGTCAGCCGGCCGCCGCGGACCAGGCGGTTGAGGAGCTGCGTGTGGTGGACCACCTCGTAGTGGCCGTCCAGGTCCGGGTACTCGCGGCCGAGCGTGTTCAGGCAGTGCGGGCACGTCGTGACGATCTTGCGCAGCCGGGGCTCGCGGCCCTCGAACACGGCGTTGAGCGTCTCGGCCGTCTGCTGGGCCATCATCTGGAACAGGAACTCGTTGCCCGCGCGGCGCGCCGGGTCACCTGTGCAGGACTCCTCCTTGCCCAGCACCACGTACTTCACCCCGGCGATGTGCAGCAGCTCCGCCGTGGCGCGGACGGTCTTGCGCGCCTGGTCGTCGAACGCTCCCGCGCAGCCGACCCAGTAGACGTACTCGACGTCCTCGGCCAGCTCGCCGTCGAACACCGGGACGTCGAAGCCGAGGTCCTTGGTCCAGGCGAGCCGCTCCGAGTTGTTCTGGCCCCAGGGGTTGCCCTTGGTCTCCAGGTTCTTGAACAGCCCGCCCAGCTCGGTCGGGAACGCCGATTCGATCATCACCTGGTAGCGGCGCATGTCGACGATGTGGTCGACGTGCTCGATGTCGACCGGGCACTGCTCGACGCAGGCGCCGCACGTGGTGCACGACCACAGCACGTCCGGGTCGATGACGCCGCCGTCGTCCTCGGGCCCGACGAGCGGGCGGGCGCCCTCGTGCTCGGTGCCCGCGAGGATGTAGGGCGCCTCCTCGAACAGGTTGTCGCGCAGGTTCATGATGACGAGCTTGGGCGACAACGGCTTCCCGGTGTTCCACGCCGGGCACTGCGACTGGCAGCGGCCGCATTCGGTGCACGTGGCGAAGTCGAGCATGCCCTTCCACGTGAAGTCGCCGATCTTGCCGCGGCCGAACGTGTCGTCCTCGCCCGGGTCCTCGAAGTCGATCGGCTTGCCGCCGGACTCCATCGGCAGCAGCGGGCCGAGCCCGTCCGGCAGCCGCTTCGCCGAGACGTTGATCGGCGCCACGAAGATGTGCAGGTGCTTGGAGTAGAGCACGATCGACAGGAACACCAGCATGACGCCGATGTGCAGCAGCAGGCCGACCGTCTCGAGGACCTCCGTCGTCGAGTGCCCGAGCGGCTCGAGGAGGTTCCCGACGCCGAGGGAGACGTACGCGCCCGAGTCGTAGGGGAAGTTGCCGGACGCCGAGGACGCGCCGCGGAAGAAGAACATCGTCCAGACGACGTTGAAGATCATGGCCAGGATCAGCCACGCGCCGCCGGTGTGCGAGCCGTAGAAGCGCGACGCGCGGTCCTTGCGCGCGGGGGCGTTCCGGATCCGGATCACCGTGAACACGCCCAGCGAGACGGCCACCGCGACGGCGATGAAGTCCTGCAGGAAGCCGAGCACCGCCCAGTGCCCGATCCACGGGATCGCGAACCGCTCGTCGAAGAGGGCGCCGTACGCCTCGAGGTACACCGAAGCGAGGATCACGAAGCCCCAGAACGTGAAGAAGTGCGCCAGGCCGGGCACCGACCACTTCAGGAGCTTGCGCTGGCCGAACACCTCGCGCACCTGCGCGAAGACGCGGGCACCCAGGTCGTCCGACCGTTTGGTGTCGGGCTGGCCGGCCTTGATCAGCCGGTACAGGAAGGCCACGCGCTTGCCGGCGACGGCGAGGCCGACGACGGTCATGAGCAGGCCGAGGATGAGACGAACGAGCACGAGTCCTCCGGTCGTTCTTGAAGGAACGGCTCAGTGCGAGCCGGTGTAGTACCGGCACGCCTTGCACGCGTACCGCATCTTCGCGACCCGCCAGTGTTTCCGGTACAGATCGAGGTCGGGCGACCGGCGGACGCCGAGGCGCTGGTAGCGCCCGGGCCGGCGGCCGGTTTCGTACTGCTCGGTCGCGCGGCCGAGGTGGGCGCGCCGCAGCACGCACCCCCGCGTCCGGCAGCGCCCGAGCGCGCTGCGGCAGAACCGGTGCAGCAGCACCAGATCCGGGGCGGCGGTGCCGTCCCCGGCGAGTTGTTCGACCACGCCGTAACCGGGGTGGTCGCCCGGCCCGGTGAGCCGCACCGGCAGCCCGCAGTACCCACAGGTGAGGGTGCAGGGGAGGCAGCCGGTGAGGTGCCTGAGCCGCAGTTCGCGCCGGTCTTCGGAGCCGGGTCCTCGGACGCGCGACGCCATGGGGCCTCCTGGAACGACTGTGATCGGCACCACTGTCTACTGGAGGGTAATGAGAAGCTCACTTGCTGCGACAGGACCGAACGGCCTACTTGCACTGCGCTGTTCGGGGTAAAAATCGAGGCAAGGTCGACCTTACTGTCCGTACACTGGACGCCGTTGCGTCGGAAATCGTACGTTCGGCCCTGCTGACGCGGCCGTGTCCCCCGCCACAATCCGGGCATGACCTACCACCCGGTCCCCTACCGGCCCGCCCGCCTGCCCGCCGACGAAACCGTCGCGCACGCCGCCGCCCTGCGGGAGCGGATGGAAGCGCGCCGCTCGGTGCGGATGTTCTCCCCCGACCCGGTCCCCGAGCGCGCGGTGCTCGACGCGATCGCGGTGGCCTCCACCGCGCCGAGCGGCGCGCACCAGCAGCCGTGGACGTTCGTCCTGGTCACCGATCCGGCGGTGCGCCGGCGGATCCGTGAAGCCGCCGAGGCGGAGGAGCGGATTTCCTACGACGGCAGGCTCGGCGGCGAATGGCTCGACGCGCTGCGGCCGCTCGGCACGGACGCGGTGAAGCCCCACCTGACGGACGCGCCGTACCTCATCGTCGTGTTCCAGCAACGGTTCGCCCTCGACGACGACGGCGGCGTCCGCAAGCACTACTACGTCGACGAATCGGTGGGCATCGCGGTCGGCATGCTCCTCACGGCGTTGCAGGTGGCGGGGTTGGCGGCGTTGACGCACACGCCGTCGCCGATGCGGTTCCTCGGCGACGTGCTCGGCCGTCCCCGCAACGAACGGGCGTTCGCGGTGATCCCGGTGGGCTACCCGGCCGGCGACTGCGTGGTGCCGGACCTGCGGCGCAAGTCCCTCGACGAAGTGCTGGTCCGGATCTGACGTCAGCAGCCGGGCAGGCCACCCGGCAGCTCGGCGAACAGCGGGCCCGACATCCGGTCCGCGCCCCGCTCCTGCCACCACCCGGCCTCCTCCGGGGTCGCGATCCCGGTGACGCCGACCTCGGCCCCGGCCGCGTGCGCCGCGTCGATCAACGCCGAGAGCGTTCCCGTCACCAGCGGGTGGTCGCGGCGGGCCACCAGCTTCGCCGCGACGCGGACCGCACGGGCCGGGAACTCCGTGAGGCAGGTGACTTCAGCGAAGTCGTGGATCTCCGCCGGCACGCCGATTTCCGCCAGCACCTTGAGGTTGTCCGCCGCGTCGCCGGAAGCCGCCAGCAGCGCCGCGGCCGGGAAGCCGGGCCGCAGCCGGTCCGCGGGGAGGCCGGTCGAGGTCAGCACCTCGCGGATCTCGCCGACCAGCTCGGGGTCGGCCGCCTGGGGCGCCGTGAGCTCGACGGTCAGCGGCAGCGCCACGCCGGCCGCCGCGAGCCGCTCGGCCGCGGTGCGCAGCAGCCACGTACCCAGGGGCAGCGCCAGCCCGGTCTCCGCGGCCAGCCGCAGGCAGGACTCGTGCGCCAGCACGCCTTCGGCCGGGTGCGTCCAGCGCAGCCGCGCTTCGACGCCCCGCACGGAGCCGCCGGCCGCGGACACCAGCGGCCGGAAGCCGACCTCGATCTCGCCGTTCTCCCAGGCACCCGCCATCGCCGCGGCCAGGCCGAACTCGTGGCGGTCGCGCCGGTCCAGCTCCCGGTCGAACAGGCCCCACTGGTCGCCCGCCCGCTGCACGCGCCGCAGCGTCAGGTCCGACGCGCGGAGCAGCTCCGCCGGGGTGATGTCACGCGGCGGCCGGTGGACGACGCCGATGCCGGCCGCCACCGCGACCCCGCGTTCGCCGTCGACGTACACCGGCTCCGCGAGCTCGTGGGTGATCCGGCGGACGAGCGTGACCACGCCCGGGGTCTCCGCCGTGTTCTGCACCAGGACGCCGAATTCGTCGCCGCCGAGGCGCGCGATGAGCGCCTTTTCGCCGTCGAACACCGTCTTCAGCTTCGCCGCGACCCCGCGCAGCACCCGGTCGCCGAGTTCCTGGCCGAGCCCGCCGTTGATCTGCGCGAAGCCGTCGAGGTCGAGGTGGAACAGCGTCACGCCCCGGGCCGGGTCGGCGTCGCGCAGCAGGTTCTCCAGCCGGGTGCTGAAGAACTGCCGGTTCGGCAGCCCGGTCAGCACGTCGTGCAGGGCCTGGTGGGACAGCCGCCGCTGCAGCAGCGACACCTCGGTGTCGTCGTCGACGATCGTGATCAGCTGCCGCGCGACGCCGGTGGTGTCGCGGATCACCGACGCGGCGAACGTCGCCCACATCGGCTCGCCGTCCCGGCCGACCAGCCGGCGGCCGGCGCGCAGCCGGTGCAGCCGGCCGGCCACGAGCTCCCGGTAGGCCTCCCGCAGCTGCCCCACGTCTTCGGGGTGGACCAGGTCGAACAGGGTCATCGACGCGATCTCGGCCGGCGTGCGGTTGAGCGTCTTGGCGAGCGCCGCGTTGGCCCGCAGCACCCGGCCGTCCAGGTCGGTGAGGGCGACGCCGCTGGCCGAGCCGGCGAACACCTCCTCGAACTGCGCGCGGGTGATGACCTGCTTCTGCCGCGTCTCCTGCTCGACCTTCAGCAACGCCCGGCTGAGGCCCTCCTGGCGTTTCTGGATGTCCTCGCGCAGCATCTCGCCGTACCCGGAGCTGAGCGCGCCGAGCACCAGCACGACCCGCTCGGCGAGCCCGTCGACCCCGCGCAGCTCCGGCTCGCCCACCAGGGCCTTGCCGAGCACCTCGAGGGTGCGGCGCAGGCTCTCCGCGCCGACGCACCGCAGCTCGACGAGCCGGGCACCGGCCGCGGCGGCGGCGTCGAGGTCCGGCGGCTCGCTCGCGACCGCGTCGAACAGCCCGCCGACCAGGACCGCCAGCTCGCGCTCGATCTCTTCGGGCGTGTGCGGCAGGTACGCGGTGGTGCTGATCAGGTAACCCCACTTGCGCGCGAGCGTGCCGAGCCGCCGCGCCGCGCGTTCGGCGGACGGCTTCTTCCGCGGGGCGTCACCGCGGGGACGAGGAGCAGTCACCTCAGCCTGTCCTGGGTTTCACTGAAGCTTGTTCAGCCGGTCTGGGTCAGCCGATATATCTTGGCGCGAAATTGTGTCCGGTGCACGAAACAGCATTCATCCAATCGAGTGATAACCCTGCGGAGCGATGCCCCGGCGATCCGGCAACCACGACCGGGTGGCATCGCGGTATTCACCGGCGTTTTCGTGCCACGCCACGGAATGACCGGCACCCGGCAGGACGTACATCGACATGTTCGACGGATCGGCGTAGCACGGCGCCTCCTGCGCGCGCAGGACACCGGCGTCCACGCAGTCACGCAGGGCGAGCAGCCCGCGGAAAAGGACGTCCTTTTCCCCCACCACCTGAAAAACCGGTGCGGTAATTCCCTTCGTCGCGGGCCGCACGATCCCGAACAGCGCCACGGTGCCCATCCCGGGCACCGAAACCTGGTCCTCGGCCGCTTCGTCGGCCGCGATCGCGGCCGGGTCGGAATCGCCCGCGGCGTAGAACAGCCCGGCGCGTGCGCCCGGTTTCGTCGTGAAGGACAACGGGTCGCCGCCCAGGCTGCCGAGCTGCCGGTCGAGCAGCGCCGGCTGCAGGCCGAGGGCCGGCACCGGCAGCGCGGGCAGGGGCGTGATGCCGGTCAGGACCACGCCGTCGACGTCGTGGCAGGTCTGCGGGTCGTACAGGAGGTCCCAGTACGCGCTGGTGCACGACCCGCCGTGCACGAGCCGCGGGACGGTGTCCGGCACATCGGTATCCACCCCAGCCCCGGCCGGCAGGCACAGCCGGCCGGGCACCGTCGCCGGCGCGCCCGGCACCGGCGGTGGCAGGCCCGGGCCGCCGACCGGCAGTTCCGTGTCGCCGCAGGAGATCACGGCGGCCTCGGCGGGCAGCGCGGCGGTCAGCGAGGCGAGCAGGACGGCACCGGCGAACAAGGCTGACGTCACCCTGACGGGCAGCTGCACGCGGCGATTCCTTTCAGGCTCGGACAGGTGAAGGAACTCGGGAACACTACACCTGGTAGCCGGACAGCCACCGTCAGGTCCGCCGCGCCACCCCGGTCATCGGCAGCCGGTCCGGCTGCATCGTGGCCTTGAGCTGCGCAACGGCGGTGGTGGTCTCGGCGCCGGTGGCGAGGATCGTGATGACCTCGTCGTGCACCTGCCGGTCCGCCGTGGCCGGCGCCCTGTTCGCGGGCCGCGACGACGGTTTCGCCGATCACCTCGCGCAGGCGTCGCCGAGCGCGGTGGAGAACAGGAACCCGCCAGTTCGTCCGCCAGCTTCGTCGTGGTGTTTTCGGCATAGCCCGCGACCCGACTGCTCGTCCTCCAGGCCGACCGGGGTGTTCATGCTGCTGCTGCACTTCGTGCCGGACGAGTGGGATCGGCCGGCATCGTCGCGCGCTACCGCGGCCGGCTCACCCCGGCAGCTTCGAGGTGGTCGGCCCCGGCGTGGTCGGCTGCGCGATGTGGCGGCCCGAGGGCGCCGGAGACATGTCCGACGCCCCTTCGATCAACGCGCTGCCGTACGCCGGGGCCGGCCGCAAACCCTAGGTCACCGCAGGGAGAACGACGAGACGTTCACCGGGCCGTCGAAGGTCAGGTAGACGTCGTGCCGCCCGGTCGCCCTGGCCAGGTCCGCGGTCACCGTGGTGTACGCGTACCGGTCGCCCGTGCCCGGGACGGAAGCGGTGCCCAGCACCCGGCCGGTCGGCGAGTCCAGGTGGACCGTGACGGTCGCGGACTCCACAGTGGACACCGACGCGGTGAACCGGGCGGGGCCGGCCAGGGCGACGTTCTTGAACGCCAGCCAGCTCCCGGCCACGGCCGCGACCGAGGTGCCCGCGGTCTTCGCCGTGTCCGTCAACGTCGTCCCGGAGTAGTCGTCGAAGTTCTGCGCCGGTGTGGGGCGGCTCAGGTCGCGGGGCACGGCCCGCTCCCCCGGCACGAAGACCGGCTGCGCGGCGGAGAGGTCGGCGGCGTTGCGGCCCACGGCGAACTCGTACACCCCCTGCGCCACCACCGACCGGTCGCGTGCGACGTCCCAGGAAGCCAGGTCCGCGACCGGCACCTCGAACCGGACCGTCCGCGTCTCGCGCGGCTTCAGCGTCACGCGGGAGAAGTCCCGCAGCCGCTGCACCCCGGACGCCTTCGAGTAGAGCTGGACGACGTCGGTGCCGGCCCGGGCCCCGGTGTTCGTCACCTCGACGCTCACCCGGACCGAAGAACCGGCGCGGACCGCGTGCACCGGGCCGTAGCGGAAGTTCGTGTAGCTCAGCCCGTACCCGAAGGGGTACAACGGCTTCCCGCGGTAGTACTGGTAGGTCATCCCGGTCTTCGCGATGTCGTAGTCGAGGATGCTCGGCAGCCCGGCGTCGGAGGCGTACCAGGTCTGGGTGAGCCGTCCGCTCGGGTCGTGGTCGCCGAAGAGGACGTCGGCGACCGCGTGCCCGGTCTCCTGGCCGGCGTGGCTCGTCCACACGATCCCCGGCACCGACAGCGTGTCCCAGCCGGTGGTCGGGTAGCTGTTCTCCACCACGACCACGGTGTGCGGGTTGGCCTTCTGCACGGCCTCGATCAGCGCGCGCTGGGCGGGCGCGAGTTCCGTGCTCGTGCGGTCGTTCGCCTCGCGGCCGTTGATGAACGGCATGCTGCCGACCACGACGACGGCGGTGTCCGCGTCCTTGGCCGCCTCGACCGCCGACGAGACGCCGCTGCGCAGCACCTCGCGGCCGAACTTCGTCGCGTGCGCGGCGTCCGGGGCGGAGATCGTCAGGACCCCGTCGGAGCCGACGACGGCGAAGCGGTTCGGACCGAACCAGGGCTCGTCGACCTCGTTGCCGGCGTACTCGAGCACGTAGCTGCCGTCCGGCTGCGGGTCGAGCTTCAGCTGCTGCTGCACGAACCAGCCGGTCGGCTGCGCGGCGTCGTTCACCAGTGCGCCACCGGAGTAGCCGAGGTACTTGCCGTTCGCCGCCGCGCGCAGGGTGTTCTTGCCCGCGCCCCAGTCGAAGACGTCGAAGGACTCGGCGGTCCCCGCCGTGGTCCCGCCCGCGGTCACCTTGCCCGGGGTGGCGGGCGCGGTCAGGTACCGGCCCGTGGCGAGGTCCTTCAGCGCGATCCGGTCGACGCCTTCCGACGAAGCGACCGTGCCCGCCGCGCCCAGTCGCTCGGCGATGCCCTGCACCGGGGTGACCTTCTCCGTCATCGCGCCGCTGTACCAGTCTTCGTACAGCGTGTCGGCGAGCGGGCCGACGACGGCGACCTTCTTGTTCCGCGCGGCGTCCAGCGGCAACGCGTTCCCGTTGTTGCGCAGCAGCACGACCTGCTCGTCGGCGGCCTTGCGCGCCAGCGCCCGGTGCTCCGGCGAGTTGATGACGGCCGGGGTGATCTTCGCGTACGGGTTGCGGCCCGGCGGGTCGAACTCGCCGAGCCGGAAGCGCAGCGAAAGCAGGTGCCGGTCGGCGGTTTCGACGTCGGCCATGGTCAGCAGCCCCTGACTCAGGGCCTGCTTGACCGCCTCGACGGTGATCGACCCGTTGGTGTCGTTGTCCGTGAAGCTGTCCAGCCCGGCCTTGATCGCCGCGGCGTCCCCTTCGGCCTTGGTGGCGTAGTACTTCTCGGAGTTGACCAGGTTCGACGGGGCGCCGGCGTCGCTGACGACGGCGATGTCCCGGGGCGCCCACTTCCGCAGCTTGGCGTCGAGGTCCGGGCTGACGTGGTTGGGCCGCCCGTTGACCAGGTTGTACGACGGCATGACGGCGTTGGCCGCGCCGGCCTGCAACGGGATCTTGAAGGCCTGCTCGTCGTAGTCGTGCAGGATCTTCGGCGGCACCGAGGAGTTGCTCGTGTCGCGGTTGACCTCGTTGTTGTAGGCGAGGTAGTGCTTCAGCGTCGGGGCGGCCTGCAGGTACCGCGGGTTGTCGCCCTGCATGCCGTGGCCGTACGCGGTCGCGAGCTCGCCGGTCAGGTAGGGGTCCTCGGAGTAGCCCTCTTCGTTGCGGCCCCACCGCGGGTCGCGCAGCAGGTTCACCACGGGCGCCCACAGGTTGAGCCCCCACAGCGTCGGGTTGCGGGCGTTGAAGCCGCGCGCCTCCTGCCCGACGGCCGTGCCCACCTGCTTGACCAGCGCCGGGTCCCAGGTGCTGGCCAGGCCGATGGCCTGCGGGAACACGGTGCCGTCCGCCTTGACGACGGCGCCGTTGTTGTCGTAGTCGGTGGACCAGGCGACCCCGTGCAGGGCTTCGGTGCCCGTCTTGAACACTCCGATGCCCAGCCGCGGGATGGCCGGCTGGTACTGGTGCAGCAGCGAGATCTTCTCGTCGGCCGTCAGCCGGGAGAGCAGGTTGTCGATCCGCGTCGCCAGCGGCAGCGCCGGATCGCGGAACGGGGGCGGGGGTGCCGCGAGCGCCGGCGAGGGCGCCAGCAGCAGGGCCGCGGTCACCACCGGGACGAGGGCACGGCGGAACAGGGACTGGCGCACGGACGCCTCCGGATTCGTCGAATCGTTTCGACAGCGCGACGCGGAACATTCGCGTCGAAGGTGGGGATGGTGACGACTATTACAGCCGGGTCAGCGGCAGGTCAAGAGTTCCTGGGCGCGCTCCCAGGAACTCCGGAGCACGCCGGAAACTGCGCCTTGAGCTGCGGAAAGAGGCGCTATCAGCGGCGTTCGACAATTTCGACACCGAGGGCCGTCGTCGAATACTAATCGAATAAGAGCGAGCGGCAAATCATGCTTGTGTTTCGGGCGGGTGTCACTTACCTTCGTGCCATCGTCGATGCGCTTCGACACCGATCTCCCGCCCCGTCCCCAGGAGGCCGCCCGTGGTCACGATCAACGACGTCGCCAGCGCGGCGGGCGTGGCACCCAGCACGGTGTCGTACGTGATCAGCGGCAAGCGTTCGATTTCGCCGAAGACCCGCCGGCTGGTCGAGGAGAGTATCCGCAAGCTCGGCTACCACCCGCACGCCGGGGCGAGGGCGCTGGCCAGCAGCAAGACCAACGTGCTGGCCCTGGTCGTGCCGCTGCGCACGGACCTCAACGTCGCCGTGGTGATGCAGTTCGTCGCCGCGGCGGTCACCGCGGCCCGCGCGCACGACCACGACCTGCTGCTGCTCACCAAGGACGAAGGCCCCGCCGCCCTGCAGCGGGTGGCGTCGTCGGCGATCGCCGACGCGCTGATGGTGATGGACGTCGAAGCCGCCGACCCGCGGGTGCCGATGCTCATCGCGCTCGACCTGCCGGTGGTGCTCATCGGCGTGCCCGACCACCCGGCCGGGCTGAGCTGCGTCGACCTCGACTTCACCGCCGCCGGCTCGGCGTGCGTCGCGCACCTGGCCGACCTCGGCCACCGCTCGATCGCGCTGATCGGCCCCTCCCCCGCGGTCTACCGCCGCGGCACGAGCTACGCGACGCGGTTCCTGCGCGGTTTCGACGAAGCCGCGAAGAGCCGCGACGTGCGGGCGGCCTCCCGGCCGTGCGCGCACTCCTACGAAGCGGTGAGCGCCTGCCTGGACGACCTGCTCGCCGCCGACCCGGACCTGACCGGCCTGGTCGTGCACAACGAAGCCGTGCTGCCCGGGCTGCTGTCGGAAATGCGCCACCGCGGCCTGCGGGTGCCCGAGGACATCTCGGTTGTCGCCGTGTGCCCGGACACCATGGCCGAACAGCACGCGGTCGCGCTGACCACGGTCGCCATCCCGGCCGAGGAGGTCGGGGCCCAGGCCGTCGAGATGACCATGCGCCGGCTCGCCGGCCACACCACCCCGGAGGTCCGCCTGCTCGGGCCCCGGCTCACCCGGCGCGACAGCACCGCCGCGCCCCGCGCCTGATCCCGGTTCTGCTCCGCCGCCGAAGGAGAATCACCATGTCCGTAGCCCGTCGCGCCCTCATGCTGGCCGCGAGCGCCGCGTTGCTGGCCGCGTGCAGCCCCAGCCCCGCCCCGTCCGCGTCGGACGGCGCCGGCGCCCCGGCCGCCACGTCGATCACCGAACTCGACTACTACGCCGACGAACAGGGTTCCGCCGCGTGGCAGAAGATCCTCGACGCGTGCGCCGCGCAGACCGGGATCAAGATCGACCGGCAGAAGGTGCCGACCAGCCAGATGCTGCCGAAGGTCCTGCAGGGCGCCAGCTCCAAGACGCTCCCGAACCTGCTCTTCACCGACAACCCGACGCTGCAGCAGGTCGCCGCCACCGGCGCGCTGACCCCGCTGGCCGACTACGGCATCACCACCGACGGCTACTACGAAAGCATCGTCAAGGCCGGGACGTACCAGGGCAAGGTGTACGGCGTCGCCCCCGGCGTCAACGGCCTCGCGCTGATCTACAACAAGGACCTCCTCGCGGCCGCCGGGGTGGAACCGCCGAAGACGTGGGACGAGCTGAAGGCCGCCGCGGCGAAGCTGACCAAGGACGGCAAGTACGGCCTCGCCTTCTCCGCGATCCCGTCCGAAGAGGGCACCTGGCAGTTCCTGCCGTTCTTCTGGAGCAACGGCGCCGAACTGTCCCAGCTGGACTCGCCGCAGGCCACCCAGGCGCTGCGGTACGTCACCGACCTCGTCAACGCCGGGTCGGCGTCGAAGTCCGTGGTGACCTGGAACCAGAACGACGTCGCCGACCAGTTCGTCGGCGGCAACGCGGCGATGATGGTCAACGGGTCGTGGAACCTGGCCCGGCTCGACGAGCAGAAGTCCCTGCACTACGGCGTCGTGCCGATCCCGGTGCCGCAGGCCGGCGGCAAGCCGGTGGTCGCCCTCGGCGGCGAGGTCGGCGCGATCCCGGTCACCGGCGGGCCCACCCAGCAGGCCGCCGGCAAGGTCCTCTCCTGCATCCTGTCCGAGCCCACCATGCTCGAGTGGAGCAAGGCGCACGCCTACATCCCGTCGAAGACGGCCGTGGCGGCGAAGTTCGGCGCGGAGCAGCCGGCCATGCAGGCGTTCGTCGACGAGGTCGGCTCGGCCCGCTCCCGCACCGCCGAACTCGGCGAGAAGTACCCGAAGGTCTCCCAGGCGCTGGCCGACGCGCTCCAGGCGGCCCTGACCGGGAAGCAGCCGGCCGACCAGGCCCTGAAGGCCGCCCAGCAGGCGAGCGGGTCGTGACGCTCACCGCCCCCGCCGTCGCGGCGCCGCTGCGCGCGGGCCGCCGGACCCGGCGGGACAACCGGTTCGCGGCGTGGGCGTTCCTGCTGCCGGCCGTGGCCTACGTCGTCGTGTTCTTCGGCTATCCCCTGGCCGCGAACCTGGTGATGAGCACGCAGGACTACACGGTGAAGTCGTTCTACACCGGCGAAGCGCCCTTCGTCGGCTTCGCGAACTACTCCGCCGTGCTGAGCAGCCCGCTGTTCTCGACGGCGGCGCTCAACACGGTGCTCTTCACCGCCGGGTCGCTCGTCTTCCAGTTCGGCCTCGGCCTGGCGCTCGCGGTGTTCTTCAACGGCCGCTTCCTCGGCAGCGCGCTGCTGCGGTCGCTGCTCCTGCTGCCGTGGCTGCTGCCGCTGGTGGTCAGCGGCGCGGTCTGGCGGTGGATGTTCGACCAGGACCACGGCGTGCTCAACGCGGGCCTGCGGTTTGTGGGGCTCGACGCGGTGCCGTGGCTGAGCAGCACCGGCTGGGCGCTGCCCGCGGTGATCCTCACCAACATCTGGATCGGCATCCCGTTCAACCTGGTCATCCTGCACGGCGGCCTGCGGGCGATCCCGGCGTCGCTCTACGAAGCCGCGGAGCTCGACGGCGCGGGTCCGTGGCAGCGGTTCCGGCACGTCACCTGGCCGCTGCTGCGGCCGGTCACCGGGATCGTGCTCATGCTCGGGCTGGTCTACACGATCAAGGTGTTCGACGTGATCATGGTCGTCACCGGCGGCGGGCCGGCCAACGCGACGCAGACGCTCACCACGTGGTCCTACCGGTTGTCCTTCCAGGACTTCGCGTTCGGGCAGGGCGCCGCGGTCGGCAACGTCCTCATCGTGGTGGCGACGGTCTTCGGGCTGCTGTACCTGCGCTCGGCGAAGGCGACCCTGGCGGAGGCGGCGGCATGAGGACGGCTTCCTGGCCGCGCACGGTGTTCGGCGTCCTGATCGTCGCGGTGCTGCTGTTCCCGCTGTACTGGATGGTCAACGCCTCGCTGCAGCCCAGCGGTGCGCTGCTGCGCCCGGACCCGGCGTTCTTCCCCGTCGGCGGGACGCTGGACGGCTACCGCAAGGCCGTCGCGACGCAGGGGCCGAACCTCGTGTCCAGCGTCGTCGTCGCGCTCGGCACCGTGCTCGTGTCGCTGCTGGTGGCGGCGCCCGCGTCCTACGCGCTGGCCCAGCTCAAGGTGCGCGGCGGCCCCGCGCTGGTGTTCGTGCTGCTCATCGTGCAGATGATCCCGGGCATCGTGATGGCCAACGCGCTCTACACCGTGTTCAGCAACCTCGGCCTGATCGACAACTACCTCGGGCTGGTGCTCGCCGACTCGACCGCGACCATCCCGTTCGCCGTCCTGCTGCTGCGGGCCTTCATGATCTCCGTGCCGAAGGAGCTGACGGAGGCGTCCCGGGTGGACGGTGCCGGCTACTGGCGCACGTTCTTCTCGATCATCCTCCCGGTCAGCCGCAACGCGCTGGTCACCGCCGGGCTGTTCTCGTTCCTGTTCGCGTGGGCGGACTTCCTGTTCGCCGTCACCCTGACCACCGGGCAGTCGTTCGAGCCCATCACCGTGGGCATCTACCGGTTCGTCGGCAACCAGTCCGCCGACTGGAACGGGATCATGGCCACCGCCGTCCTCGCCGCGATCCCCGCGGCCGTCCTGCTCGTCGTCGCCCAGCGGTACGTCGTCGCCGGGCTGACCAGCGGCGCCGTCAAAGACTGAATTCTGGCAAGGAGACACCGCGTGATCACGACCGAAGACGGCCGCTCGCTCGAAGTCAGCGTGCGGCACGAGGTGCTGCGCATCGAGCCGTGGGGCGACGGCAGCCTGCGCGTGCGCGCCGGACGGCACCGCATCCTCGACGACGTCCCGGGTGCGCTGCTGCCCGCGAAGCCGTCCGCCGCCACCGCGGAGGCCGACGGGCGCCACGGCCGGGTGGTCAACGGCGCGCTCACCGCGATCGTCGAGATCGCCGACACCGACACCGGGATCGACGCGCAGCTGCGGTTCGTCCGGACCGACACCGGCGAGGAGCTGCTGTCCGAGCAGCGCGCGCACTTCTGGTGGCCCGGCGCGCGCCTGTTCATGCCCTCGCGCAACGGCTACGGCCGGCTCGAGCAGCGGTTCACCGCCTACGACGACGAGCGGATCTACGGGCTCGGGCAGCACACGCACGGCCGGCTCGACCAGAAGGGCCTCGTGCTGGACCTGGTGCAGCGCAACGCCGAGGTGTCGGTGCCGTTCCTGCTGTCGAGCCGCGGTTACGGGTTCCTCTGGAACAGCCCCGCCGTCGGCCGGGTCGAGCTGGCCGCCAACGGCACCCGCTGGGTCGCCGACGACGCGCGGCAGCTCGACTACTGGATCACCACCGGCGACGGCCCCCGCCAGATCCTCGGCCACTACGCCGACGCGACCGGGCACGCGCCGATGCTGCCGGAGTGGGCGGCCGGGTTCTGGCAGTCGAAGCTGCGCTACCGCACGCAGGAGGAGCTGCTCGCGGTGGCGCGCGAGTACCACGCGCGGGGCCTGCCGTTGTCGGTGATCGTGGCGGACTTCTTCCACTGGACGCACCTCGGCGACTGGAAGTTCGACCTGACCGAGTGGCCCGACCCGGCCGGGCTGGTGCGGGAGCTGGCGAACCTCGGCGTCAAGCTCATGGTCTCGGTGTGGCCGTCGGTGAGCCCGCTGTCCTCGAACTACCGCGAGCTGCACGAGAAGGGGCTGCTGGTCGCCGCCGAGAACGGCGTCCCGGCGCACGCGCCGTGGAAGGACAAGGGTTTCGACGTCGAGATGCCGGTGGCGTTCTACGACCCGACGAACCCGGAGGCCCGGCGGTTCGTCTGGGCGAAGGTCAAGGAGAACTACTACGACCTGGGCGTGCGCGCCTGGTGGCTGGACGGCGACGAGCCGGAGATCCAGCCCGGCCACCCGCACAACCTCGGCTTCCACGCCGGCCCGGGCGCGGAGGTGTTCAACCTCTACCCGCAGGCGAACGCGCAGACGTTCCACGACGGCATCCGCGGCGAAGGCGACGACGAGGTGGTGCTGCTCAGCCGGTCGGCGTGGGCGGGCAGCCAGCGCTACGGGGCCGCGCTCTGGTCGGGCGACGTCGGGGCGACGTGGGAGTCCCTGCGGGCGCAGGTGCGGGCGGGACTCAACGTGGCGATGGCCGGGATCCCCTGGTGGACCACGGACATCGGCGGCTTCCACGGCGGCGACCCGGACTCCCCGGAGTACCGCGAACTGATGGTCCGCTGGTTCCAGTACGGCGTGTTCTGCCCGCTGTTCCGCCTGCACGGCTTCCGCGACCCGCGCCCGCCGTTCGGGCCGGAGATGACGGGCGGCCCCAACGAGGTGTGGTCCTACGGCACTTCCGCTTACGAGGCGATCACGGAGTCGTTGCGGCTGCGGGAGCGGCTGCGGCCGTACCTGATGGAGCAGATGCGGGTGGCGCACGAGCAGGGCGTCCCCCCGATGCGCCCGCTGTTCGTCGACTTCCCCGCCGACACCGCCGCCTGGGACGTGACGGACGAGTTCCTGCTGGGCCCCGACGTGCTGGTGGCACCCGTGCTCGAGCCGGGCGTCACGAGCAGGCCGGTGTACCTGCCCGCGGGCGCGGCGTGGACGGACGCGGTCACGGGTGCCCGCCACGAAGGCGGGGTCACGGTCGAGGCGGCGGCCCCGGCCGAGCGGATCCCGGTGTTCCTCCGCGACGGAGCGGACCTGCCGATCCGGCCGTGACCTCCGCGGCGGCCGGATGGAGTGCCCCGCGGTTGGGGCGGTGCAGGAATGCGGTAGCGCGTCGGCTCGGACCTGCGCGCTGGTGCAGGTTGGCCGTAGGCCGATTCCCCGGCGAGGGTGCGGTCGACCCGTTCGATGCGCCGCCGTCCGTGACCGCGTCGCGGAAGGCGGTGGCGCGCCGGTAAGCCTCCTCCGCGGCGGCTAGACCCTCGCCGTCTTTTCGCCCGAGCTGCCGATGACGTCGAAGTCGCGTGCCTTGCCCGTGGTGTTGAGGTGCGCGATGTCGGCCTGCTCGAAGTCGACGTCCATGACCGGGGTGCTCTTCTCGAGGTCGCGGCGGTGCTCGCTGGGGATGCCCCAGTCGTACCGCTTCTGGATCTCGACGTGGTAGACGACCTCGTCGCCGTGCTTCTCGCCCACCAGCCGGTACTGGAAGTGGTTGAACGAGTAGTACCAGTCCTGGCCGCCCTTGCCGTCCCGCTGGAGGTCGGGTGCGGTCGTCTTCCACTCGGTCGTGAACGGGCCGTCCGGGCCTTTCCCGGCGTCGGCCACGTCCTTGTCGACCTGCTCCCGGAACGACGGCAGGTCGTCCAGCATGTCCTGCACCGGCGCTTCGACCGTCGTGCCGTCGCCGTCGAGGTAGTGCTGCAGCAGCCAGGCCGCGTGGTCGTTGCCCTGCTTCACCAGCCCGAGCAGGACGACGTTGTGCAGCTGGTTCCAGACCCGGCGGTCGTGTTCGGTCGGCGGGAGGACGCCGTAGCGGCGGTCCTCGGTCTCGAAGTTGTCCTCGGTGCCGAAGACGACCTTGAGGTTGCGGGCGAGCTCCTGGTCGATTTCGGTGGCCTGCTTCAGGTGCGCCTGGATCTTCTTCTCCAGGCCGTCGGCGATCTCGGCCTGCTCGCCGAGCGCGTCGAAGTACCCCGGCGACACGCCCGGCGTGTCGTCCCAGGTGACGTTGCCCTCGGCGGTGACCGTCATGCCCTGTTCCCGCGCTTGGCGCTGCAGGTCGAGCACGGCCCGCTGGTGGCCTTCCAGGCCCTGGATCCCCGCGGTGCCCTCGCTTCCGTCGGCTTCGACGTCGATGTACTTGCGCAGCGCCTTGACCTCGGCGTCCACGGCGTCGAAGTCCCACCGGATGCGGGCGCAGTACCGGGTCGCCGCCTCGCCGCCCTTGCCCGCCCATTCGCCGTCCTCGAGCGGGGTCACGACCGCCGATTCGTAGGCGTCGCGGATCCGGTGGAGCTTCTGGTGCACCATCGCCCACTGCTCGGCGAACGTCTCCAGCCCGGCGACGTCCAGTTCCGTCAGCTGCTTGAAATCAACCACGGGGCTGCTCCCCACCCACGGCGTAGGCGCCGGCGGAGTCGGTCTTCGTGTACGAATCGGCGCTCAGCCGGAAGTTCTCGGCCGCCTCGGCGAGCCGGCGGTGCAGCAGGTCGCTGAGACCGTCCCACCGCGACCGCATCTCGTCGATGCTGTCGGCGAACTCCCAGCCGGGGGCCGTCCGCGCCAGCGGCGCGAAGGTGTCGTCGGCCGCGCCGCGCAGCGCGTTCACGGCCAGCGCGGTCTCGTCGCACGCGTCGGCGCGTTGCCGCAGCCACGGGGGCGTGACCCCGAGGTCCGGACCGCCACCCCAGGGCGGCACGCGCTTCGGCGGCGGCCCCGGAGAGGGCGACGGGGTCGGATCGGGCTCGGGCGAAGAGCCGTGGTCCCCCGGGGACGGCGGTGGCGGGGTCGGTCCGGGTGTGGGCTCCGACACCACTCGCCAGCCGCCTGATTCCGTTGCCACCACAAGGCTCCCTCCAGAAGATCGTTCCCGAGGCTACGACGCGGGCCACCGCCGATCAGTTCCGGGGTTCACCGCGGGCGCAGGTCCGCCCAGGCACCCGGCTTGAGCGGCCGGGGCGGGCCCGGGGTCCAGCCCGGCGGCCAGGTCCGGGCCACGTGCACGTCCGTGCGCGCCCGCGCCCCGGGGAACCGGAACCGGCCGGCCGCCGCTCCCGAGAAGTCGGCGGGCCCGCCGAACCGCGCTCCCCCGAAGAAGGCGTCGGCGAGGCGGGCGCCGCGAAACGTCGTCCGGCCCGCGAACCCGACGCCCGCGAAGGACGCGTCGGCGTCGAAGGTCACCTCGGTGAAGTTCGCGAGAGCCGAGAACCGGGCTTCGTCGAACCACATCGTGTGGCGCGCGTCCGCCCTCGCGAAGTCCGCGTTGCCGGTGAAGGTCGCGTTCTCGAAGTCCGCGCCCGCCCCGAACCGCGCTCCCCCGAACCGGGCGTGCCGCGTGAACCACGCCCCTTCGAACGAGACCAGGCCGGTGAAGACGGCCGCTTCGAAGCGGGCGTCGCCGACGAAGCGCACGCGGTGGAACACGGCATCGCGGACCTCGCATCCCCGCAGGTCGACGTCGAAGAGCGCGAGGTGCTCCATGTGCAGGGACATTCCGGGCCAGCGGAGCGGCGAGGCCCGCCGCAGGCGCGGGAGCAGGAGCTCCCACAGCTCCGCCTGCCACGCTCGCCGGTCGTGCCACCCGCAGCCGAACTGGGCGACGATCTCGTCGACGCAGTCCTGACGCCGGGCGGGGTCGGCGTCGGCCCGCGCGACGAGGCCGGCGAGGACGTCCGTCCGGGCGCGGTACTCGTCGGCCAGCAGCCGGGCGGTGGCTCCCGCGGGCATCGGCTCGGGCGGCGCCGAGGGGGTGAGCACCTGCGCGGGCCGGTCCCGGCGCAGGATCAGCCACGCCGTGACCGCGCCGGACACGGCGCCGATCAGCGCCAGGACCGGGAAGGGCGTGAGCGTGGACATACCGGGATTGTCCCGCCCGGCGCCGGTGCGCGACACCGGTTTAAAGTGGACCCGTGAGTCCAAAGCTGACCGCCAAGGGCGCCGCGACCCGGCAGCGGATCATCGAAGGCGCGGCGGCGGAGATCCGCGAGCGCGGCGTCGCCGTCACGACGCTCGACGACGTCCGGGCGCGGACGGGGACCAGCAAGAGCCAGCTCTTCCACTACTTCCCGGACGGCAAGGACGAGCTCCTGCTGGCCGTGGCGCGCTTCGAGGCCGACCAGGTCCTGGCGGTCCAGCAACCGCAGCTCGGGAAGCTGACGTCGTGGGCGGGGTGGCGCCGGTGGCGCGACACGGTCGTCTCGCACTACCGCGGGCGGGGGCAGCACTGCCCGCTCAACGTGCTCATCTCCCAGCTGGGCCGCGCGACGCCGGGCGCGCAGGCCGTGGTGAGCGAGCTGCTGCGGCGCTGGCAGGACGAGATCACCGCGGGCATCCGCCACCTGCAGGAGGCCGGCGAGGTGCACCCTCGCCTGGACGCGGAACGCACGGCAGCCGCCCTGCTGGCCGGGATCCAGGGCGGCGTGGTGATGATGCTGTCGACCGGCCGCATCGACCACCTCGAAGCGGCGCTCGACGTCGGGATCGGCAACCTGCGGGCGAGCGGGAACCGGGACTGAACCCGGTTCCCGCTCCCGAAGTCAGGCGTTCTTGATCGCGGAGATCTCGAACTCGAGGGTGACCTTGTCGCTCACCAGCACGCCACCGGTCTCGAGGGCGGCGTTCCAGGTGATGCCGTAGTCCTTGCGGCTGATCGTGGTGGAGCCCTCGAAGCCGATCCGGTCGTTGCCGAACGGGTCCTTCGCGGCGCCCTCGAACTCGAACGGGATGGTCACCGAGCGGGTGACGTCCTTGATCGTCAGGTCACCGGTGACCTCGAAGCCGGTCTCGCCGGTCTGCTTGATCCCGGTCGAGGTGAAGGTGATCTGCGGGTACTCGTCCATCGACAGGAAGTCGTTGCTCTTCAGGTGCCCGTCGCGGTCGGCGTTGCGGGTGTCGATGCTGTGGGCCTGGATGGTCACCTGGGCCGACGACTTCTCCGGGGCGTCGCCGTCGATGGTGGCGGTGCCGGTGAACTCGTTGAAGCTGCCGCGCACCTTGGTCACCATGGCGTGCCGGGCGACGAACCCGATCCGCGAGTGGGCGGCGTCCAGGGTGTACTCGCCGGTCAGCTGGGGGTAGGTGGTCGCGCTGGTCATCGCTGTTCTTCTCTCCTCGTAGTGACGTCCCCCCGGTGATTGAGGGTTCAACAAGACTGTACTCGATTTTGCTGGTTGCGCAAGCAAGCTTTCGGTAGACTGCCGGTATGGGTGAAATGGCCGCGCTCGACACCGACGAAGCCGCGTTCTGGCGGCCGCTGCACCGCATCATCACCGCACTGCCCCGCGCACTCGAAGACCAGTTCGTGCCCGAGACGGGGCTCACCATGACCGACTACACGGTGCTGGTCTCCCTGTCCGAAGCGCCGGACAAGCTGCGCCGCATCTCGGCACTGGCCTCGGCGACGGCCCTGTCGCTCAGCCGGATCAGCCGGGTGGTCGACGACCTGACCCGCCGCGGGCTGGTCGAGAAGCGCCGGTGCGCCGAGGACGGCCGGGCGGCCAACGCGGTGCTGACCGACGCCGGGCTCGCGAAGCTGAAGGCGGCCTACCCGGGGCACCTCACCCGGGTCCGGGCCTCCGTGTTCGACCACCTGAGCGCCGAGGACGTCCGCACGGCCGGGCCCGTGCTGGCCCGGCTGGCCGCGGCGCTCGAAGCCACCTCCCCCTCCGACGATTGCTGAGGACGCCGATGAGCGAAAAAGGCGAGTACCAGCGCGACCTGAACTACATCCCGGACCGCATCACGGCCGACGGCCGCGACGGCTGGCCGGTCGAGCCCGGCCGCTACCGGCTGGTCGTCGCGCGCGCGTGCCCGTGGGCGAACCGCGCGGTGATCGTGCGGCGGCTGCTGGGCCTGGAGCCGGTGCTGTCGATGGGCATCGCCGGGCCGGTGCACGACGAGCGCAGCTGGAGCTTCGACCTCGATCCGGACGGCCGCGATCCCGTGCTCGGCATCGAGCGGCTGCAGGAGGCGTTCTTCAAGCGCGACCCGGAGTACCCGCGCGGCATCACGGTGCCGGCCTTCGTCGACGTCCCGAGCGGCAAGGTCGTCACCAACGACTTCGCGCAGATGACGCTGGACATGTCGACCGAGTGGACGGCGTACCACCGCGACGGCGCGCCCGAGCTGTACCCGGAGAAGCTGCGCGACGAGATCGACGACGTCGCGCAGAAGGTGTTCACCGACGTCAACAACGCGGTGTACCAGTGCGGGTTCGCCCGGTCGCAGGAGGCCTACGAGCACTCCTACCGCAAGCTGTTCGCCCGGCTGGACTGGCTGTCGGAGCGGCTCGCGGACCAGCGGTACCTCGTCGGCGACACGATCACCGAAGCCGACATCCGGCTGTTCACCACGCTCGTGCGGTTCGACGCGGTCTACCACGGCCACTTCAAGTGCAACCGGCAGAAGCTCACCGAGCTGCCGGTGCTGTGGGCCTACACGCGCGACCTGTTCCAGACGCCCGGGTTCGGCGACACGATCGACTTCGCGCAGATCAAGGAGCACTACTACGTGGTGCACAAGAACGTGAACCCGACCGAGATCGTCCCGCTGGGCCCGGACGTCTCGGGCTGGCTGACCCCGCACGGCCGCGAGCAGCTCGGCGGCCGCCCGTTCGGCGACGGCACCCCGCCCGGCCCGCCGCCGCCGTCCGAGAGGGTGCCCGCGCTCTGACTTCCCGGCTACGGTGATCGCCATGGAACGCTTCCGCGATCGCCGGGTCCTGGTCACCGGCGCGGCTTCCGGCATCGGCCGGGCCACCACGCTGCGGCTGCTGGAGGAGGGCGCGCGGGTTGTCGCCACCGACGTCGCGGAAGAGGGCCTCGCCGCGCTGCCCGGCTCCCCCGCCCTGAAGACGTTCACGATGGACGTGGCCGACGAGGCGTCGGTCGGCGAGCGCACGGGGTTCGCGCTCGACCACCTCGGCGGGCTGGACGTGCTGGTCAACGCCGCCGGGATCCTGCTGGCGTCGCACACGCACGAGACCTCGCTGGAGCTGTGGAACCGGGTGCTGGCGGTGAACCTGACGGGCACGTTCCTGGTGACCCGGGCCACGCTGCCGGCCCTCCTGGCGAGCGGCAAGGGCGTGGTGGTGAACTTCAGCTCGACGTCGGCTTCGTTCGCCCACCCGTACATGGCGGCGTACTGCGCGAGCAAGGGCGGGATCCAGGCGTTCACGCATTCGCTGGCCCTGGAGTACAGCAAGCAGGGCCTGCGCGCGGTCAGCGTCGCCCCGGGCAGCGTGAAGAGCGGCATCACGGACTCGGCGGCGAGCTGGCTGCCCCAGGACGTCGACTTCTCCCTGTTCGGGCGGCTGCTGCCGATCCTGCCGACGGACCAGACGACGGAGGTGGGCAACCCGGTGGCCCGCCCGGAGGCGGTGGCGGGAGTGGTGGCGATGCTCGCCTCGGACGACGGCGAGTTCATCACGGGCACGGAGATCCGCGTCGACGGCGGGACGCACACCTGACCAGCGCCGGGCCGATCGATATCAGCCCTTGACCTCCACTCTGAAACTTTTCGCCGTTCTCGTGCGACATACGGCGGACGAGACGGAGAACGGAGAAGCTGTGGGTGTTGAGGGTTTCGGCATTGGGAAGGAATTCCTCAAGGACTTGCTCGCTCAGGTCGACCAGGGAAAGACACAGCTCCCCGAGTTCCAGCGCGGGTGGGTATGGCCGGATCGCAACATCGCCAGCCTCATCGCCTCGATCTCTCTCGGCTATCCGGCGGGCACCATCATGATGCTGAAGCAGGGCGGTGAAACGCGCTTCAAAACCAGGCCCGTGGAGGGCGCCCCGGCGCCCGCCCAGGCCACACCCGAACGGCTGATCCTCGACGGTCAGCAGCGGCTGACGTCGCTCTACCAGGCGATCTTCCGCAACGATCCGGTCGAGACGCAGGACATCCGCGCGAAGCCGGTCAAGGGCTGGTTCTACCTCGACATGGAGCGAGCCGTCCTCGACGACGGCGACCGCGAAGACGTGGTCGTGTTCGTGCCGGAATCGAAGATCCGGGTGGACTTCCGCGGCCGCCCGGTCCTGGATCTTTCGACGCCGGAGAAGGAGTACGCGGCAAGGATGTTCCCGTGCGTCGCGTTGTTCAACTCGATGCCGTGGATGATGGGCTTCTGCCAGTACTCCCCCGAGCTCCAGAGCGACAACTTCAAGCTGTGGGGCAAGTTCCAGGACGCGGTGGTCCAGCGTTTCCTCCAATACCAGCTCCCGGTGATCGACCTCGGTCAGAGCACTCCGCGGCAGGCGGTTTGCCAGGTCTTCGAGAAGGTCAACACCGGTGGCATCACCCTGACCGTCTTCGAGCTGCTCACGGCGACGTTCGCCGCCGACGACTTCGACCTGCGGCGCGATTGGGACGAGCGCCGGGAGGTCTGGAGCGACGGCAAGTACAACATCCTGGCCAACGTCGCCAACACGGACTTCCTGCAGGCAGTGGCGTTGCTGGCGACCATCGAGCGGCGACAGGCGGCGATCGAAGCCGGCCGTGACGAAGCCAGCGCGCCCAGGATCGGCTGCCGCCGGGCGGACATGCTCAACCTGACCCTGCCCGAGTACCTCAAGTGGGCACCCGACGTGACCCGGGGACTCAAGGCCGCGGCGCAGTTCCTCCATGGTCAGCACATCTTCGACACCCGGTTTCTCCCCTACGGCAGCCAGCTCATCCCGATGGCCGCCGCATTCGCGCTTCTGGGCCAGCAAGCGAAGACGATCGGTGCCCGGCAGAAAATCTCCCGGTGGTATTGGTGCGGCGTCTTCGGTGAGCTCTACGGAGGCACGACGGAGACGCGCTTCGCGCGGGACGTCCCCGAACTCGTGGACTGGGTCCGGGGCTCGGAAACCGAACCCCGGACCGTCCAGGAGGCCCAGTTCTTCTCCAGCCGGCTGTCGTCTCTGCGGACGCGAGTCTCTGCCGCGTACAAGGGCCTCTATGCGCTGCTCCTCCGCGAAGATCCGAGGGACTGGTGCACCGGCTCGAAGATGTCCGATGAGACCTACTTCGACAACGCCGTCGACATCCACCACGTCTTCCCGAAGGTGTGGTGCGAGAAGAACGGCATCGAGGCGAGCCGGTACAACTCCATCCTGAACAAGACACCGCTGACCGCGCGCACCAACCGGATCATCGGTGGCCGGCCGCCGTCCGTGTATCTGCGCGGACTCGCGAAGAACGCCGAGACGACACCGGAGACCATCGACCGGAACGTGCACTCCCACCGGATCTCGGCGGCCGATCTGCGCAACGACGACTTCGACACCGTCGTGAAGGATCGCGAGCAGGCGCTGGTGTCGCTGATCAGCCGTGCCATGGGCAAGGACGTGCAGACCGACGCACCCGTCGAACAGTGAGCTGACTTTCCTTCAGCTGCCCTCCCGAACGGCTCCGGAATAACGCGCGGACAGCACCCGGAGCCGCTGGGCCAGTTCCGGTGGGGACTCCACCTCGAAGCCGACGTCGAGCAGCCCGACGACGTACAAGGCGAGGTCGTACGAATCCGTTGCCAGCTCGAGGCGGCACGACCGCGAGTCGATCGGCGTCACCTCGCCCTCCACCCGGCCCGCCACCTCCGAAGCCGGCGCGTGGACCTTCAGCCTGACCCGGTAGGGCCACATCTCGCGCCCCATCGTCCGGGTCAGGTACGTGGTCCAGTCGCCGTCGGGCGGTGGTCGAGGGGCGAACCGGGGGCCGTTCGGTGTCCGCAGGGTCAGCCGGTCGGCGCGGAACGTCCGCCAGTCCGCCCGGCCCGTGTCCCAGCCCACCAGGTACCAGCGGCGCCCCCAGGACACCAGCCGGTGCGGTTCCACCGATCGGCGTGACGGGGTGCCGTCGTGGCTGACGTAGTCGAAGCGCAGCGTTTCGGTCGCGCGGATCGCCGCGGAGACCACCGTCAGGACCGCCGCCGGTGCCTCCGGGCCGCGCACCGGAAGCGCGAGCATGCTCGCCTCCAGCGCCGCGACGCGGTGCCGCAGCCGCGGGGGAAGCACCCGCGAGAGCTTGGTCAACGCCCGCAGCGACGCCTCCTCCAACCCGGACGCTCCCCCGGTGTGCAGGCCGGCCACGACCGCGACGGCTTCGTCGTCGTCGAGCAGCAGCGGTGGCAGCTCGGCTCCGGCGCCGAGCCGGTAGCCGCCGACCGGGCCCATCACCGCGTGCACCGGGTAGCCCAGCGCCCGCAGGCGGTCGACGTCGCGGCGCACCGTCCGCGTCGTCACGCCCAGCCGCTCGGCGAGTTCGGTGCCGGACCAGTCCCGGGGCCGCTGCAGCAGCGACAGCAGCCGGAGCAGCCGGCCGGAGGTTTCGCGCACGACCCCAGACTGCCGGACATCTAGGACCGACGCTGTCCTACACGGGCGACACGCTGGAGCCATGGATCCCTTCCGCATCGACGTCCCCCAAGCCGACCTCGACGAGCTGCACCACCGGCTCGCCCGCACCCGCTGGCCGGGCGAGCTGCCCGGCGCCGGCTGGTCGTACGGCGTCAGCGAGCCCTATCTCGCCGAGCTCGCCGAGTACTGGCGGAACGGCTTCGACTGGCGGGCACAGGAAGCCCGGCTCAACGCGTTTCCGCAGTTCACGACCACGATCGACGGCCAGCGCGTGCACTTCCTGCACGTCCGCTCCCCCGAACCGGACGCGACGCCGCTGATCCTCACCCACGGCTGGCCGAGCACGGTCGCCGACTTCCTCGACGTGCTCGGTCCCCTCACCGACCCCCGCGCCCACGGCGGCGACCCGAAGGACGCGTTCCACGTCGTCGCGCCGTCGGTGCCCGGCTTCGCCTTCTCCGGCCCGACCGGCGAACCGGGCTGGAACACGCGCCGGATCGCCCGGGCGTGGGCCGAGCTGATGCGGCGGCTGGGGTACGAGCGCTACGGCGCCCAGGGCGGCGACTTCGGCAGCATCGTCTCCCCCGAGCTGGGCCGGACCGCCCCGGAGGCGGTGCTGGGCGTGCACGTCAACGCCGTCGCCAACGCCGGGGTCCCGACCGCGCCCGGCGACCTCGCGCGGCTGTCCGAAGAGGACGCCGAACGGGCCCGGGAGAACGAAGTGTGGTGGTACGCGCACTCCGGCTACGCCACGCAGATGGCGACCCGGCCGCAAACGCTGGCCTACGCCCTCAACGACTCCCCCGCCGGGCAGCTGGCCTGGAACCTGGAGTGGTTCGTGGACTGGGACCCCACGGCGACGGACCAGACCCCGGTGAGCCGCGACGCGATCCTGACGAACGTGACGATCTTCTGGCTCACCGGCACCGCGGGCTCGGCCGCGCGCCTCTACCTCGAGGCAGGCCAGGACGGCTGGGGCGAGCGGCCGGCCCCGTCCGGCGTGCCGACGGCGGTGGCGAACTTCCGCGGCGACCACGCCCTCCGCGGCCTGGCCGCGCTGTCCAACACGATCACGCGCTGGTCGGAGTACGACACCGGCGGGCACTTCGCGTCCCTGCAGGCCCCCGAGGAGCTGGTGCGGGACGTCCGCGAGTTCTTCCGCGGCCTCTAGTCCACAGTGGAGGCTCGACGGCGGCGTCGGTCGACGGCGCCGTCGAGCAGGGGCCGCAGCTCCGCGACCACGGTGTCGAGCGGCGCGACGTCGTGGTGGGCCCGGGCCAGGACGATCGCGCCTTCGAGGGCGCTGAGCATCAGCACGGCCAGCGACGTGCTGCGCGCCGGGGGCACGCCCAGCTGCTCGAGGGTGGCGGCGACCGGGCGCTGCCAGCCGTCGAAGGCCTTGCCGACGGCCGCCCGCAGGTCGTCGCTGGTCGCCGCGGTGTCGGCGACCGTCGCGACCAGCGGGCAGCCGGCGTCGAAGCCCGCCGTCGTGAACTCGTCGCGCCACTGGGCCGCCATCGCCTCGAAGAGCTTCCCGGGCGTCGGGTCCTCGATCTTCGCGGCGACGCGGGCCACCCGCCGGGCGGCGTAGTCGCCGGCCCAGGCGACGGCTTCGGCGATCAGCTGGTCCTTACCACCGGGGAAGTAGTGCTGCAGGGAGCCCCGCGGCGCTTCGGCGTGGGCGACCACGTCCCGCATGCCGGTCGCCCCGACGCCGTGGATCCGCACCAGCTGCGCGGCGCTGAGCACCATCCGCTCGCGCGGTGTCCTCGTCATCGGCTGCCTCCTTCATGACGTCCGTCATGGTAGCCCAGTCGGGCACGACCAGGGCGAAGTCCCGTTCGCCGCGTTCGCAGGTGGGCACCGGGCGGAAGCCCTGGCGCCGCAGGAGCGCCTCGGCCCCGGCGTTCCCGGCCTGCACGGTGGCCCGCACGGTCCAGCCCGGCCATCGCCCGGACGCCCACAGCCACCGGCTCAGCGCGCTGCCGATCCCCTGCCGCTGCCACGCGTCGGCGACCAGGATCCCGATCTCGGCGTCACCCGGGGTCTCCGAGACGAAGTTGAGGAGCCCGACGGGGACGCCCGCGCGGGTGGCGAGCAGCGCCACGCCGTCCGGTGGCCCGGCGAGCAGGAAGCGCTGGTAGCGCCGGAAGATCTCGGCCGGGACGGCCGGCCCGCCCATGATGAAGCGGCGCCGGAGGCTGTCCGGCGAGCAGGCCGCGACGAGGGCGGCGACGAGCTCGCGGTCGGCGGCGCCCGCCGCACGGATCTCTATGACAGCGGTCATAGTCCCATGAGAGCACAGCCGGAACGCACGCACACTATGACCGCTGTCATAGATCAGGACGGACCGCCCGATTCGCCCGCGACGCGCGCGGGTACGTTGCCGTGGCCGCGCTTCCCCCACCGCGAAAGGCCTCCCGATGCAGCTCTACGCCGAACGGCCGATCCGCCGCACCGCCCAGCTCGTCAGCGACCTGCTCGCCCTGCTGCTCGTCGTCATCGCGGTGTGGCTGGGGACGTCGGTGTACGACCAGGTGATGAAGCTGCGCGCCCCCGGGGACGGGCTCGTCGACGCCGGGACCGGGCTGCGGGGCACGTTCGACTCGGCGGCGAACTCCGCCGACGGGATCCCGCTCATCGGGGACGCGCTCGCGAAGGCGCTGCACGGCGGGACCGACGTCGGGACCAAGCTCGCCGACGCGGGGCGGTGGCAGATCGAGGCCGTCGAGAGCCTCGCCTGGTGGATGGCGGCGATCATCATCGCCGTGCCGGTGCTCGCCCTCGTGGTCACCTGGCTGCCGCTGCGCTGGCACTACACCCGCCGCGCCACCGCGGCCGCGCGGCTGCGGGCCCTCGGGGACGAAGGGCTCGACCTGCTCGCGCTGCGGGCCCTGGCCACGCAGCCGCTGGGCCGCCTGGCTTCGGTGGGCGAACCGGCCACCGGCTGGCGGGAGCGCGACCGGGACGTCATCGAGAAACTGGCGGGCCACGAGCTGGCCCGCCACGGCCTTCTGGCCTGAGCCGCGGAGGTCTCCCCGCCGGGGCTCAGGACACCGGCGAGGAGACCTCCTCACTCCGCGGGCCGATCGACGTGGGTCTCAGCCGACGGAGGGACCCATTCCGAGCGACTGCGGTGTGCTCGCGTCCGGGGACGGCTGGTGCAGGCCTTCGTCGAGGGGCCCGAACTCGGTCATCAGCGCCGCGCTGCCGCCCCACGGGGTCTGCTCCTCGGCGATCAGCGAGTTCGTCGTCAGCAGCAGCCCGGCCACCGACGCCCCGTTCTGCACCGCCGAACGGCACACCCGCAGCGGGTCGACGACGCCCATCGAGACCATGTCGCCGTAGCGGTCGTGCAGGGCGTCGAAGCCCTCGTCGTCGCCCAGCTCGCGGGTGCGGGCGACGATCTCGTGCGCCGGGTGGCCCGCGTTGTGCGCGATGAGGTACGCCGGTTCCGCAAGTGCCCGCCGGACGATCTCCACGCCGATCGCCTGGTCGCCTTCCAGCCCGAGCCCTTCCAGCGCCTTCTCCGCGTGCAGCAGCGCCGCTCCCCCGCCGGCCACGATGCCTTCGGCCATCGCCGCCCGGGTCGCCGACAGGGCGTCCTCGACCCGGTGCTGCAGTTCCTTCAGCTCGGCCGGGGTGGCCGCGCCGACGCGGACGACCGCGACCTTGCCGGTCAGGGCGCCGATCCGTTCGGTCAGGACGTCCTCGTCGACGCCGAACTGCGCGCGTTCCAGCTCCGCCCGCAGCTGCCCGACCCGGAAGTCGACCGCGGAAGCGGACCCCGCGCCGCCGACGATCGTGGTGCGGTTCTCGGTGACCCGGACCTGCTTGGCCCGGCCGAGGTGCTCCAGCGTCATCGTCTCCATCGTGAACCCGGACTGCCGCGAGAGCACCGCGCCGCCGACGATCGCGGCGAGGTCCTCCAGCTTGTGCAGCCGCCGGTCGCCGAAGCCGGGGGCGCGGACGGCGACCGACTGGAAGGTGCCGTTCAGGTGGTTGTGCACCAGCATCGACAGCGCCGTGCCCTCGACCGTCTCCCCGATCACCACCAAGGGGCGGGGCGCGCGCATCACCTTGTCCAGCAACGGCATCAGCTGCTGCACCTTGGTGATCTTCTCCGCGCACATGAGGATGTACGGGTTGTCGAGCACGGCCTCCAGCCGGCCCGGGTCGGTGACCAGGTACGGCGAGAGGTAGCCGTTGTCGAACTCGAAGCCTTCGACGAACTCGACGCTCATCCCGATCGTCGGCGACTCCTCGACCGTCACCACCCCGCCGTCGCCGACGGTGTGCAGGGCCTTGGCGATGACCGTGCCGACCGCTTCGTCGTCGTTGGCGGAGATCGCCGCCACCCGCGCGTAGTCCTGTTCGGACACCACCGGGTGCGCCTGCTTCTCCAGGTGCGTCACCAGGAGGCCGACGGCGTGGTCGATACCGCGCTTGACGAGCACCGGGTTGCCGCCGCCCGCGATCGCCCGCATGCCTTCGTGGACGATCGCCTGAGCGAGCACCGTGGCCGTCGTGGTGCCGTCGCCGACGACGTCGTTGGTCTTGATCGCCGCTTCCTTGACCAGCTGCGCGCCCATGTTCTCGAACTGGTTCTTCAGGTGGATCTCGCGGGCGATGGTGACGCCGTCGTTGGTGACCACCGGCGAGCCGGTGATCTTCTCGATGATCACGTTGCGGCCCTTGGGGCCGAGGGTGGACTTGACCGCTTCGGCGAGCTTGTCGACGCCCGCCAGCAGCAGGTCGCGGGCGTCCGAGCCGAACCGCAGTTCCTTCGCCATGTGCCTGCTCCTAGGGGGTGAGGATGGCCCGGCCGCGCACGCGCCCGGCGTCGAGGTCGGCCAGCGCGTCGAGCGCGGCGTCCAGCGGGTACTTCTTCGTGTGGAGCGTGACCTTCCCGGCCTGGGCGAGCACCATCAGCTCGGCCAGGTCGTTGTAGGTGCCCACGAGGTTGCCGACGATGTTGCGCTCGGTGGAGATGATGTCGATGGTCGGGATCTCGATGTTCGAGCCGTAGCCGATGACGAAGTGCGAGCCGGCGCGCCGCGTCATCGCGAACGCGTCCTGCTGGGCGCCCTGCTCGGCGACGAAGTCGAGCACGACCTCGGCGCCGTTGCCGCCGGTCAGGTCGAGCACGGCGTCGACCTGCTTGCCGTCGGCCAGCACGGTTTCGTCGGCGCCCAAGGCCGACGCCAGTTCCAGCGCGTCGGCGTTGCGGTCGACCACGATCACGCGCGCCGCGGACAGCGCCCGCAGCGACTGGATGCCGATGTGCCCGAGCCCGCCGGCGCCGTTGACGACGCACGTGGTGCCCGGGTACAGCTGCGGGACGGCCTTGCGCACCGCGTGGTAGGCGGTGATGCCCGCGTCGGCCAGCGCCGCGACGTCGGACGGCTGGGTCGCCGGGTCGAGCTTGATGCACGCCCGCGCCGACGTCAGCAGGTACTCCGCCATCCCGCCGTCGGAGTCGATGCCCGGGAAGCTCCCCCCTGCGCAGTGCATGTCGTCGCCCGCGCGGCAGGCGTGGCACAGCCCGCACGTCGGCGTCGGGTGCAGGATGACCGTGTCGCCGACCTCGACGTTCGTCACCGCCGGGCCGACCTCGTGCACCCAGCCCGCGTTCTCGTGGCCGATCGTGTACGGCAGCGTCACGCCGGACTTCTCGGCCCACTGCTCCTCGATGATGTGCAGGTCGGTGCGGCACACGCCGGCGCCGCCGATCTTGACCACGACGTCGAGGGGTCCGGTCGCGCGCGGCTCCGGTACCTCTTCGATCACCGGGTGCTGGTGGTACTTCTGCAGCCGCACGGCCTTCATCCCGTGCCCTCCTCTTCGCTGGTCAGCGAGTACCGCGCGCGCAGCATGCCGCGGCACACGCCCGAGTTGGCCTCCATGCTCGTGCGGGTCAGCCGGGCGAAGGCCAGGTGGCGTTTCGCGGCGGCCGGGGCGACCGCCCGCCCGGTGGCCGGGTCGAGCAGCAGCGGGTCGCCGTCCTCGGCGGGCAGCCCCAGCTCGCGGCGCCGGGCCCGCAGCCGGTCCAGGTCGGGGCTCGCCGGGACATCGCCGAGGGTCAGGGCCGACGGGTCCCGCCCGGCCAGCGACCGGCACACGCGGTCGGTTCCCGCCAGCACCGCCTTGCGCACGAAGTCGTGCCGCAGGCCGTCGAGCTCGTCGACGGCCTCGCCCTCGAACGACGCGACGAACCCCTGCCGCGCCGCCACCCCGCGGTTGATGACGTCGGACGCGAAGTGGTCGTCGAGCCGGATGTCGAGCCCGGTCAGGCCCGGCACCCCGGCCACGGCGTCGTAGGCGTCCGCGACCATCAGGAACGCGAAGTTGGGCGCGCAGAAGTACGTCGGCAGCCGCAACCGGATGACGGCGTGGCCCGCGTCGCTCACCTCGCAGCGGGCGACGAACCCGAGGTCGGTGAGGGGTTCGTCCAGTTCGGGATCGCGGACGGTGCCCAGCGCCGCCCAGACGGCGGCGCGGGCACCGGTCACCAGCGTGGTCATGAGCTCGGCACGCCGACCGGCTCGACCGTCTCCGGGTCCTTCAGCCGCAGCTCCTCCGGCACGTCGATGTCGTAGAGGCGGGCGGCGTTCAGCCCGAGGATCTTCTTCTTCTGGTCGACCGTCAGCGGCGCGAAGTCCGAGAGCTCCTCGTCACCCGGCATGTTCCAGTCGACGAAGCCCTCGACCTGCCATTTCGGCTCCCAGATGGCGTAGTCCGCGCCGAAGATCAGCTTGTCCTCGCCGAGCCAGAACATCAGCTCGCCCATGACCTTGGCGAAGAACTTCGGCCGGGCGTGCATCAGGCCGCCGATCACGACGGCCAGCCCCGCGTAGACGTTCCGCTCCTGGGTGGCCATGAAGCAGAAGTCCTCGATGCGCGGCAGGCCGACGTGCTCGACGATGAAGTTGAGCCCCTGGAAGTCCGTCGCCACCTTGTCCACGTCGGACACGTCGAAGGCGTCCTTGTCCAGCGGCCAGATCGTCGGGCCCTTGTGGACGTGGACGTTCTTGACGCCGAGCTCCTCGCACTTCTCGAGACAGCGAGCCGCCTCGGGGTCCTTGAGGCTCCAGCCTCGGGAGTCGCCGCGCCACTCGGCGGTGTAGAGCTTGACGCCCTTGCAGCCGTACCGCTTGACCCGCTCCTCGAACGCCTTCATGCCCTCGTCGCCTTCACGCGGGTCGAAGGTCGTGTTCACCAGGAACTTGCCGGGGTGCTTCTCGGCCAGCGCCCCGTCGGCCTCGGTGGTGTTGAAGCCGTTCTTGTACCACTGCCGCAGGTTCGTCGGCTGGAAGATGGCCGTGTCGACGTGCCCGACCTCGAACAGGTCGTGCATCATCAGCTCCTCGGAGTACTTCTGGAACCGGTCGATCGGCCAGTGCGTCTCCTTCGGGCCGAGGCCCTGGTAGGCGTGGAAGCACTCGATCCACCCCTTGGCGTATTCCTCCTGGCCCTTCACCCAGTTGTCCGGGCTCGCGTCCCAGAAGTGGGTGTGGCCGTCCACCACGAAGTATTTTTCGCCGTCTTTTTCGTACATGGGTGATCCTTCCTGAGCGGATCGAGTGCGTCCTTGCGTTGTCTGCTAACGAATCGGCTTGAGGTCGAAGTCGAGGTACTCGGCCGCGTCCTCGGGGTTGGCGAACATGATCGTCCGGTCGTCTTCGTGGATCATCCGCCCGTAGTGGGTGGACATGCTCTCCTCGAACTCGGCGGCGTTGAACCAGCCCTCCTCCTCGCCGGCGGCCTCGTCGACCTCGGCGTAGACGACCTCCATGCGGCCGACGGCGTCGACCCGGATCATCGAGGGCAGCGGCGTGATCGTGACGTTGTCCTTCGTCCCCATCACCTCCGCGATGATGGCGCCGACCTGGTTGTTCATCAGGGTGAACCCGCACATGTTGGAGGCGGTGTTGTCCGCCTTGAACGGGCTTTCCGCGGTTTTGAAGACAGTCACTGGCCCAGCTCCTCGGGTGCCTTGAGGCCCAATTCGGACAGGATTCCGGCGAACCGGCTCTTCACGCGGTCGAGACCGTCCTCGAACCGGATCGGCTTGGCGTCGGGCTGCGACCACAGCGGCTGCAGCGCGCGGGCGGCGGCGATGCTGCGCGGCACCCAGTCCTGGAGCCACTTCTGCAGCAGGGCCCGGTTGTGGTCGGCGAACTCCTTGTCGTTGACCAGGAGGTGGAACATCGCCTTCGTGTAGCGGAGGTCGCGTTCGGAGAAGTCGAACTCCTCGGCGCCGATCAGCGTCGGCGTGACGAAGTCGCCGTTGGCCGGCGCGGCCTGCTGCACCAGGTTGCTGCGGAACAGCTCGCCGACGAGGGGCTCGAAGACGACGTTCGCGGCGAAGATCGCCTCGCACCAGTCGAAGATGCCGGTCAGCTGCTCGGCGGTCTCCCGCACGCCCTGCCAGGCCGGGTCCTCGTTCCAGGTCGCCAGGTGGGCCGTGCCGTCGAAGCCCTCGACCTCTTCGGTGAGCGTGAGGTTGTACAGCGCGAGGTCCTGCGCCGCGCGGATGCGGTGCATGCTGTTCACCGAGATGGCGTTGTTGTGCATGTTCGTCGGCGCACGCCGGTTGGCGTTGGCGTACAGGTAGAGGCCGAGGCCGTGGTCGACGTGCATCCACGCGCCGACGTGCTTGGCGACGAAGTCGACCCAGTTCCGGTTCCACTGCTCGAACGCCTTGGCCTGGCGCGCGGCGTCGATGTTCTGGTTGAGCTGGCGCACGACGTTCGCGTTGTAGCGGTAGAGGGTGAGCTCCCACTCCTCGTTGGGGTCGCGGAATTCGTGCCAGCCGTGGGCCGGCCACTCGTAGCCCTGGCCGCCGGAGCCGGGGCTGCGTTCGGGCACCGGCCGGTCCGAACCCCACGCCTTCAGCGCGGTCCACTCGAGCGGGTACCCGGCCTTGCCGTCGGCGAAGGCGTAGAGCCAGCCCTGGGCCAGGTAGTGCCGCGGGTCGGGCTGGACCTCGACGGTGACGTCCTCGTAGTGGCTCTGCTTGCGCTTGGCGGCGGTGAAGTAGTTGAACCGCCGGGCGTCGGAGTCCGGGAAGACCTTGGCGCCCGCTTCGGCGTCGGTGAACGTCGGCTTGGGCACGCTGCGTTCTTGCGTGGCTGTCATGGGATCCGTCCTCTGTCTCAGGCGTCGGATTCGCCCGTGGTGGTGAACTTGTCGTAGAAGACGCGCTTGTCGGCGACGCCGAGCGCGGGCAGCAGTTCCAGCGCGGCTTCCACCATCGGCGGCGGCCCGCAGACGTAGGCGTCGGCTCCGGTCAGGTCGAGACCGGCCCGGCGCAGGACGTCGGTGATCAGGCCGGTCTCGCCGTCCCAGCCGTCGTCTCCCGGCTCGGAAAGCGCGGGTACGTACCGGAAACCCGGCAGCTTCTCCTCGAGCGCCCGCAGTTCCGCCTCGAAGCAGAGGTCGTGCCGGCGGCGGGCGCCGTAGTAGAAGGTGGCCTTCCGGTCGATGCCGCGCTCGGCCATGGCCCGCAGCAGCGCCAGGATCGGCGCCATCCCGGCCCCGCCGCCGACGAAGACCAGGTCCGCGCCCGGGTTGTCCCGCAGGGTGAACACCCCGAACGGGCCGGTCACCCGGAGCCGGTCGCCGACCGCGACAGCGGTGTCCAGGAACCGGGAGAACAGCCCGTCGGGGTAGATCTTGATGACGAACTCCAGCAGCCCGTCCCGTGCCGAGGTGTTGGCCATGGAGAACGACCGAGTCTGCTCGGTCCCCGGGATCGCGAAGTCCAGGTACTGGCCGGGGAAGAACTTCAGCTCCCGGTCCAGCCGGACGACGAGGTGCCGCAGGTCGTGCGTGACGGGGTCGTTGGCCACGACCTCGGCGACCGCCTCCTGGATCGGCAGCCCGGACTGGATCATCTCCTCGTCGTAGTTGAGCAGCTCGATCGTGAGGTCCTCGTAGGGGTGGGCCCGGCACAGCAGCGTGAAACCCTCCTCCTTTTCGTAGTCGGGGAGCGCGAAGGTCGAGTACCGGTCGTGTTCGACGTCTTCGCCGTCGAGGATGAACGACTTGCAGGCCGCGCACTGCCCTTCCTTGCAGCCGTGCATGAGCATGACGCCCTGCTCGGCGGCGGCGCGCAGGATCGTCTGGTCCTCGGCGACGTCGATCTCGATCCCGACCGGCTCGAACCGGACGCGGTGCTTCTCTGCCATGCCGGGCCCTTCCCCTGTCAGGCCTGCTGCGGCGCCGGGCGGCCGGCGGGCCCCTGGCGGTTGTAGTCGGCCTGGAAGGCGGCCCGTTCCTCGTCGGTCATCCGGTTCAGCAGCACGTTCGGCGACTGCACCTCGGGCATCCGGCGCAGGTGGTCGAGCGTCCACATCTTCTTCGGGTCGAGGTCCAGGTGCGGCTGCGCGACCATGGTCTTGCCGTCGTCGCGGACGAAGCCCATGTCGGACACGACGTCGGCCCAGTTCCAGCCGTGGTAGAGCGTCTCCCACTCGCGGGCGCCGACCAGCTGGCCCATGTTCGGGGTGTTGCGGCCCTGGTAAGTGGGCCGGAACGCCTCGGCGTCGGTCCAGCGGCAGGTCTCCGAGCAGTACGTCCGGTGCTGCCCGTCGACCTCGTCGACCACCATGTCCTCGCGGATCAGGCACGGCACCATGCAGGTCCAGCAGCGGTGCGGGTACACGTAGTCGACGTCCTCGGCGACGATCGGGTGGTGCCCGTTCGGCGTCGCGAGGCGGGCGTAGTTCTCCCACCACTTGCCGTACTTGTCGTACCAGCCCGGGTACTTGTACTCGAACCACTCGAAGTCTTCGTCGGTCATCGGGTCGATGCGCCAGTAGTTGGCGAGCCACCCGGTGGCGAAGAACTGCGCGACCTCGTGGACGTAACCCTTGTTCCAGATCCGGTTCCACGCCTCTTCGATGAGGTCGTGCGGGATGACGAGCCCGTACTTCTCGAGCGGGACGAGGTAGCTGCGGTAGTAGTCGTCGTAGATCCAGCGCCGCCACATTTCCGCGTAGCTCTCGCGGTCCTTGCGGCGGTCCTTGGTGCCGTACTCGATGAACGTGCCGATCGCGGCGTCGACGACGGCGTGGTTGTTCCACCACGCGTACCGCAGGTCGCGTTCGAGCAGCTGGTGGTTGCTTTCGTCGGACAACGCCATCAGCAGCGTCGCGTAGCCGTTGCTGATGTGCCGGGACTCGTCGGACTGCACCGAGTGGAACACCGTCGGCAGCAGGTAGTCGCCGTTCGCGGCGGCTTCGGCCGGCATGGCGACGAACAGCGTGTTCGTGAACGCCGTTTCGGCGACGATGGTGAGGTAGATGCTCGCCGCGGTGATGGCGTCACCGGTGATGAAGCCTTCGGCGAACTGGCGGCCGATGGTGCCGCAGTAGTCGTTCTGGAAGTTGCGCAGGCTCGAGTTGAAGCCCGCCGGGTCGATGTAGTTCTGCATGTACAGGCGCTTGAGGTTCTGCTGGATCGTCGAGTGGCGGACCTCGTCGATCATCTGGATCGCCTGGCCGTTGTGCAGCTCCGGGTTCGGCACCGTGCGGAACAGCAGCGGCATCGCCCGCGCCGCGGAGATCTCCGGCAGCGGGATGATGGACAGGAAGAGCTTCTGCCACTCCAGCCAGCGCTCCTGGACCTGGCGGAACATGTTGCCGCGGATCGCGCCGTCCTCGGCGCCGTAGACCCGGTGGTCCTTCTCCTCCTGCATCGGGAAGTACGAGCGGAGGACCTGCTTCAACGGGTCCTTCTTCTTGGCCTTCTGGAAGGTGTAGTCGGTCCCGTAGTGCGAAACCGGGGTGTGGTACGCCGGTTCCCACGACAGTTCCTGGATCTTCTGGTGGGCTTTCGCCACACTCTGGCGACTCATGGATCACTCCTTATCCGTGGCTCCTGCCTACGGCGGCCGAGCGGGCTCCCCTCCCGGCCGGGGGTTCGGGGCGCACGTCCTGCGTTGACCATTGAAGGGGCGCCCGCGAGTGACGCGGGTCTCAATCTGAGACAGAACCGCTGTTCAGGGCGCTTGACCTTCGCCCAGCATCCGGGCGCGCAGTTCGGCGAGCTCGCTGTGGACGCCGGCCTGCACGCGCGCGTCGCCTTCGACGGTGGGCACGATCCCGAGCGCCCGCAGCAGCGCGGCCGCGGGTTCGCCGGGATGGCCTTCCCCGCCGAGCACGGGGTGCAGGCCCTGCTCGGCCAGGTGCGTGAAAACCAGGTTCACGATCGTCCACGGGTTGTACGTCTCGGCGGCCATGGATCCATCGCACCGCCGCCCGCGCGGCCGGAGCGTCTCAATTTGAGACACCCCGCCGGCCGCGGCGCGTTTACGCTGGACAGGCGGCACAACGGGTGTGCCCGCACCCACGTGGGCCGCGGGAAGCTGGAGGTCACGTGGACGAGATCGCGCCCGGAACCCTGCTCGCCGACGACGAGCTCGCCCGGACCCGGGTGCGTTTCCTGACCGCCGAGCCGGTCCCGCCCGGGACGGTCCGGCAGACGATCCTGGCCTCGTGGCGGCGCTCGCGGGAGTTCCGGGTGCAGGCCGAGCGGATCGACCCGCTCTACCTCGGCGACCAGAACCGCGACATCCCGCTCATCCGCGGCGCCGAGCCGGTGCTGGACAAGCTGGGTGAGCAGTTCGAGGGCCAGCCGATCAGCCTCATCCTCACCGACGCCAGCGGCGTCGTCCTGACCCAGCGCACCGGCGACGCCGATCTGCGCCGGCACCTGGAGCGCGTCGAGCTCGTGCCCGGGTTCAGCTACGGCGAGCAGTCCGTCGGGACGAACGGCATCGGCACGGCGCTGGAGGACGGCCGCGCGACGACGGTGTTCGGCCACGAGCACTACGCCGAGCACCTGGAGAACCTCGCGTGCGCGGGCGTGCCGATCCACCACCCGATCTCGGGCAAGAAGATCGGCGCCGTCGACCTGACCTGCTGGTACAAGGACGCGGGCGGGCTGCTCATCGCGCTGGCCCGCTCGACGGCCGAGCAGATCCGGCAGGCGCTGCTGCGGCACAGCGACCTGCGGGAGATGATCCTCTTCCAGGCCTACCTGCAGACCTGCCGCCGGTGGACCGGCATCGTCCTGGCGTTCAACGAGGACATCGTGATGATGAACGACCGGGCCCGGCAGCTGCTCGACCCGGCCGACCAGTCGGTGCTGCTCGGCCACGCCACCGAGGCGCTCGCCGAAGGGCGGCGGACGCCGGCGACGCTCGCGCTGTCCAGCGGCCTGCGGGTCCGGGTGTTCTGCCGCCGCGTCCCGGGCCAGCGCGAGACCGACACCGCCGGCGGCGTGCTGTCGGTGAAGCTGATCGAGGCCGACGAGCCCCTGGCCGTGCCGACGCCGATGCTGCCGATGTACCTGCCGGGCGTGGTCGGTTCGGCGCCGCTGTGGCTGCGCTGCGGCCACGAACTCGACACCGGCCACCAGCGCGGCGATTGGGTCGCGCTGGAGGGCGAGCCGGGCACCGGCAAGCTGACCCTGGTGAAGGGCCTGCACCAGCGCCACCACCCGGCGGCGCGGCTGGTGACCGTCGATGCGGCCCTCACCCCGGACTGGGCGGCGGTGCTGCGTGAACACGCCGAGGCCCCGATCCGCACGCTGGTGGTGCGCCACGCCGACCGGCTGGCGGCACCGGCGGCGAACGCGCTGGCGGCGCTGCTGCGCGAACTGCGGGACCGGGCCGACGCGCCGTGGGTCGTGGCCACGCTCGTGCCGGAGGCCGAGACCGAACCGGCGCTGGCCGAGCTGCTGAAGTCGTTCCCCCGGACGGTGCGGGTGCCGCCGCTGCGCCACCACGTCGACGACCTGGCCGAACTGGTCCCGCTGGTGCTGAGCAAACTCGGCTACGGCGGCCGGCTCACGTGCTCGGCGGCCGCGTTGCACCTGCTGATGCGGGCGGAGTGGCCGGGCAACACCGGCCAGCTCTACGACGTGCTGCGCAAGGTGGCCCAGCGCCGCCGGGCCGGCACCATCCGCCCGGGCGACCTCCCGGCCCAGTTCCACGCGGTGACGCGGCGGCCGCTGAACCGCTTCGAGTCGATCGAACGCGACGCCATCGTGCGGTGCCTGGAGGACGCGGACGGGAACAAGGTGCGGGCGGCGAAGCTGCTGGGGATCTCGCGGGCGACGATCTACCGCAAGATCCACGAGTACGGCATCGTGCCCCCGGCCCGGTGACCGGTCAGCGGGCGGCGAGTTCGGCCAGCTGGTAGGCCAGCTTCGCCCGCACCGGCGGCAGGGACAGCGCCACCTTCAGCACCGCGTTGCGCGCCATCCGCGCCGGCCGCGGCCGCAGCGTCGCCATCCGCGTCATGCGGTCGGTGAACGCCACGACGCCGGTCGCGACCGGGCGGCGCTTCGCCTCGTAGCCGTCGAGGATCGCGTCCGGCTCGCCGCCGGCGACCCGCGCCAGCAGGCGGCCGAGCGCGACCGCGTCCTGGATGCCGGTGTTCATGCCCTGGCCACCGGCCGGGCTGTGCACGTGGGCCGCGTCGCCGGCCAGGAGGATCCGGCCGGCGCGGTAGTGGTCGGCCACCCGGTGGTGCACGCGGAACCGCGAGCTCCACAGCACTTCGGTGACGCGGGTGCGGCCGCCTTCCGGGCCCCGCGCATCCACAATGGACTGGACGTCGGCGATGCCCGGCTTCTCGGGCGCCTCGGCGACGGTGGCGACCACGCGGTAGCGGTCGGCGGCGCCGGGCAGCGGCGCGACCACCGTGACCCCTTCCGGCGACAGGTGCAGGCTGACCTCCTCGCGAGCCAGCGGCCAGCTCATCCGGACGTCGGCCAGCACGAAGGACTCGGCGTAGGTGGCGCCGGTGAACCCGATGCCGGCCTGCTCGCGGACGGTGCTGTGCATGCCGTCGGCGCCGATCACGTACCCCGCGCGCACGGTGCTCGCCACACCCTCGCCGTCTTCGACGGTCACGGTGACGCCGGTGCCGTCGCCGGCGACGGCGGCGACCCGGTACGGGCGGTGCACGTCCCCGCCCGCCTCGCGCAGCCGCGCCAGCAGCACCGCTTCGGTCTGATCCTGCGGCACCATCAGCGTGTACGGGTAGTCGGTGGGCAGCCCGCCGAACGGCACGGTGGCCAGCACCGAGGCGCCGTCGCGGACGGTGAACGTCGGGACCACGACACCCAGGTCCCGCAGCCGCTCGGTGACGCCGAGCTCGGCCAGCACCTCGAGGGTCCGGGCGTGCACCACGCAGGCCCGGGAGGTGTTCGCGCCCTCGGCCTGGCGGTCGAGCAGGACGAAGTCGGCCCCGGCCTCGGCCAGGACGATCGCGGCGGCCAGCCCGGCGGGGCCGGCGCCCACGACGAGCACGTCGGTCCGGGCCGGCAGAGAGGGGGTCATGGCGGGCTCCTTCGGTTTGCCAACAACTGTTGGCATGACTGTAGGCGCGCCCTCGCTCGCGTGTCAACAAGCGTTGGCCTACACTTGTTGGCATGGTTGATTCGCCCCGCCGCTCCGACGCCACCCGGGCGGCCATCCTCGAAGCCGCGCGCCGCCGGTTCGCCGCCGACGGCTTCCGCCGCGCGACGATCCGCTCGATCGCCGCCGACGCGGACATCGACCCGTCGATGGTGATGCGCTACTACGGCAGCAAGGACGGCCTGTTCGCGGCGGCCGTCGACGTCGAACTCGACCTGCCGGACCTGGCCGCGGCCGATCCGGCCACCGTCGGCGAGCTGCTGACCCGGCAGTTCCTGGCCCTGTGGGAGCGGCCGCCGACCGACGAGATCCTGCTGACGCTGCTGCGCTCGGCCGTCGCCGACGACGCCGTGGTCGAGAAGGTGCAGCAGGTGTTCGCCGGCCAGGTCACCCCGGCGGTCCTGCGCTGCGGGGCCCCGGCCGGCGCCCCGCGCCGCGCCGGGCTCGTCGTGAGCCAGCTGCTCGGCCTGGCACTGACCCGGTACGTCCTGCGGCTGCCGCCGGTGGTCGCGCTGACCCCGGCGGAGATCGTCGCCGAGATCGCCCCGACCGTCCAGCGCTACCTGACGGGCGGCTGAAGCGGACGAGAACCGCCCGGGCCGGGTTTCCCCGGCGGGCGGCTCCCTCGCTCCCCCGCGGTCGGCACTCGTCACTTCGGCGGCGGGTTGACCGCCGCGGCGACGTCGGCGAGGGTCTTCTCGTCCACCAGGCCCGTGTCCTCCAGCACCTCCATGTGGTCGAGGACCGTCTGGTTCGCCTGCCGCGCGTGGCGGCGGATGACGTCGTTCTGCGTGCCCGCGCGGACTTCGGCGATGGTCGCGAAGATCTTGCCGTGCGACGCGCGCAGCAGGTTCACGAACAGCTTGTCGAACTCGAGGCCCTGCGCGGCGGTCAGCCGGCGGACCCAGCCCTGCTGCTCGGCGCTGGCCTGGTCCGGCAGGGTCACGCCGAGCATCTTCGCGTCCTCGCGGACGAGCTGGTCGAGGTGGGAGTGCCCGTCGAGCAGGTGCAGCCCCGCGCGCTTCACGGCGTCGCTGCTGGCGTGGGTCTGCGCGAGGTCGCCGGCCGGCATCTCCCAGAGCCCGGCCTGGCGGACCTTGACCAGGAACGTCTTGTCGAGCTCGGTGACCGGCCCGGCGCCCGCCACGTCGGCCGCGGCCGCGGCGGCCGAGCCCATGTCCATGCCGGCCATGCCCTGGCCGTAGGCCGGGACCTGGGCCTGCGTCTGCGCCTGGGCCGGCTGCTCGGCACCGGCCCGCAGCACCATGACCGACCCCACACCGACCACGGCGAGCGTGGCCACGACAACCAGCGCCGTCCGGGCCTTGACCCGGCCCGTCATGCCACGGTGATCCGGCATCGTTCCTCCTTCTCGCGACAGGTACCTGTACGGGCTACACGGGCGCCGCCGCGGCGGAGTTCACCGAAATCCGGAAGTTTTTTCTTGTGCACCAACGGGATCCGCACAGAAGAGTCCACTGTGGAGACACAAGGAAGAGGCGGCCGCGAGCGGGCCGGACGTCCCGGGCGAGTGCCGGGGTCACCCATCTTGACCGATGCTCTTGCCGTTGGCAAGTATTGCGTCATGCAAACCCTCGAAGACGCCGCCCCCGGCGCCGATCCGGACGTGGCCGCCCTCGACGGCCTGACCCTGGTCCTGGTCGGGATCGCGTGGGAATGCGCGCACGCGGCCCCGCCCGAGGTCACCTTCCCCCAGACGCGCCTGCTGCTCATCCTCGACCGCCTCGGCCGGGTCCCCAGCTCGCGGCTGGCGGCGGCGATGAGCGTCAACGCGTCTTCCGTGACCCGGCTGGCCGACCGCCTGGAGGCCCTCGGCTACGTGGCGCGCGGCCGCGACCCGCGCAACCGCAGCGTCGTCACCCTGGAGGTGACCGCGGCCGGGCGTGAGCTCGTGGCGCGGATCCTCGACCGGCGGCACGCCGCCCTGGGCTCGCTGCTCGACCGGCTGCCGCCGTCGCAGCGGAAGGCCGCGGCCGCGGCGGCCCGGCGGCTGGTGCACGCGGCCGCCACCGTCCCGGCGCTCGGCCCCGCACCGCTGTGAGTGCCATCCTGGACGGCATGCCGACCCGCTGGACGTGCCCGCGCTGCGACCGCGAGTTCGCGCGCGCCCGCCAGGGGCACACCTGCGTGCCCGGGTGCACGGTCGACGAGACCTTCGCCGGGCGCGACCCGCGGCAGCGCGCGATCTACGACGCGGTCGTGGCGCACGTGCGCACCCTCGGCGACGTCCACGAGGACGCCGTCAAGGTCGGCGTGTTCCTGAAGCGGGAGCGCAAGCTCGCCGAGCTGCGCCCCCGCTCCCGTGACGTGCTGGTGTACCTGTGGCTGCCGGGCCCGGTCACCACGGCCCGCATCGCCCCGGCGAGCTGGGCGAGCGGGCCGCGGGTGGGCCACCGGCTGAGCCTGCGCGCAGTGTCCGATGTGGACGACGAAGTCCGCGGGTGGCTGACGATCGCCTACGAGATCTCCTGAATCAGGAGCCCGCGGGTCCGGTCCAGCCCTCCGGGACGTGCCCGATCCGCACCCGCTGCGGGTGGTCGCCGACCGGCACCGAGACGAGCTTGCGGCCCGTCGCGAAGTCGATCGCGGTCACCTGGTCGGCACCGGCTTCGGAGATCACGCAGGCACTGCCGTCCCCGCTCACCGTCGCCCAGTACGGCTTCACCGCGGGCACCAGCTGGCCCTGCTGCAGGGACGCGCGGTCGACGACCGTGGCGTAGTCGTCCATGGTCCCGGCGATGCAGAGCTTGTCCCCCGCCGGGCTCATCGACATGCCGTGGTGGCGGGAGTCGTTGACGAAGGTCTTGCGGTCGTCGCTGGTGGCCGGGTTCTTCGGCAGCTCCTTGACCCGCGTGATCTTGTCGGTCGCGACGTCGTACTCCACGAAGCCGTTGAAGAACGACACCTGGAAGTACAGCTTCGACTCGTCCGGGGTGAACGCGACCGGCCGCACCGCGTCGGACAGGTCCTTCCGGCCGAAGGCGTCGAGCCGCTGCCGCATGTCGATCACCTTGACCTGGCGGAACGTCGCGGCGTCGACGACGGTGATGCGCCGGTCCCCCTTGGTGAAGTCCCAGCCCGGGTCGTCGAGGTCGGTGTTCACCTCGCCGATCGACATGTTCCACAGGGTCCGGCCGCCGTCGGTGAAGACGTTCTCGTGCGGCTTGTCGCCGGTGGCGAAGGAGCCCACCTGCTGCCCGGTGACGATGTCGAGCACGTGCACGGTGTTGGACGTCGAGGCGGACACGGCGACGCGGCGCCCGTCCGGCGAGACGGCCATGTGGTCGGAGCGGAAGCCCGACACCGGGAAGCGCCAGTTGATCCGGCCGGTGGCGAGGCTGATCGACACGACGTCGGCGAAACTCGGCCGCGACGCCACCACCGAACCGCCGTCCGGCGTGGTGTACATGTCGTCGACGAACTGGTCGTGCCCCTCGCCGGGCCCGTTGCGGATGCCGAGGAAGAAGGCCAGCTTGACCGGGTTGAGGTAGATCTCCCGCAGCCGTTCGTCCTTGTCCGGGATGACGTTCACCCGCCCGATGCGGGCGAAGGAGCCCCGGGACTGGATGACGTCGGCCGTCCCTTCCCAGTTGTTGCCGACGAACATCACCTCCCGCAGGGCCGCGGGCGCGCCGTCGGCCGGCACCGCGGCGCCGGCCGCCAGCAGGGTGACGGTGGAGGCCAGGTACGCCAGGCGCGAGAGGTACGACCGCCGTCGGCGGGTGCTCGGGGAAGTGCGCACGGGAAAACACCTTTCGACGTTGAAGAGGTGCGACGACAACCTCGCGATCGATGGCTTTCGCGAGGTAGAGGGGTTACTGTCCGGTATGGCCACGATAACGGCCCACCGGAGCTCCTCCGGTAGGGCCGCTCGCCCAACATCGCGGTCGCGGTGTTGTGGCCGTGCCACAACGGGTTCGGGAGGGTGCCGTGCCGGCGTCGCCACTGCTCCGGCAAGTGCTGGACGCGATGGCCGCGGACGAGGCCGTGCTGGACGAGCTGGTCAAGGCCGCGCGGACCCAGTCGCCCGGCGTCGCGCGGCTGCCGGAGGCCGAGAACCGGCGGCACGTCCAGTTCCTGCTCTCCGCCGCGCTGCGGGCCACCACGAACCCGGACACCGCCGACTACACCACCGCCGAGGCGCTGGGCGCCGACCGTGCGGCGCAGGGTGTCCCGCTGACCGATCTGCTGCGGGGCGTCCAGGCCGGCCGCACGCTCGCCGCCCGCGTCGCGGTCGAACGCGCCCGGGCCGCCGGCGTGCCCGACGACCTCATCCTCGAAACGATCCTCGACGCCGAGCGCTACACCGGCGCGCTGGAGCGGCACATCGTCAAGGGCTACCACGCCGCCGAGCTGCAGCTGTCGCGCACGGTCCGCGACGCGCGGACCCAGCTGCTGCGCACCCTGCTGCTCGCCGGGCACCCGCCCACGCCGGAAGAGGTCCGGCAGGCGGGCCTGCGGCCCGAAGGCCGGTACTCCTGCGTGGTTTCCGACGTCAGCGATCCCGCGCGGGCGCGCACGCTCGAGCAGGCGCTCCTGGAGTTCGGCGGTGTGTACGGGCTGGTCGAAGGCAGGCTCACCGGCTTGGCGGCCCGCCCGCCCGCCGGGGTCGCGCTCGCCGACGACGTCCTGCTGGTCGTCGCGCCCCCGGCCGCCCTGCCCGAGCTGCGGGAGGTCCACCGGCTGTGCACGGCGGCGGTGCGCGTCGCCGCCGGGCGCGGCTACCACGACCTCACCGAGCTGGCGGGCGAAATCGCGCTGTCGGCCCAGCCGCTGCTCGCGGGCCTGCTCACGACCGGCCTGCTCGGCGCGCTCGACCGGGGCAACCCGTTCCACCACGAGCTGGCGGCGACGGCGCTGGCCTACCTCGACCACGGCCAGCGGCTGCGGACCACCGCCGAAGCCCTGCACCTGCACCCGAACACCGTCCGGTACCGCCTCGACCGGCTGGCCGAGCTCACCCCGCTGGCGCTGGCCGAGAACAGCGGCGGGCGCGTGCTCGACTCCGTGCGGGCGTGGTGGGCCCTGCAGCACTGGCTCGACGGCACCTGACAACCCGGGCGATGATCGATAAGGTCACGCGCATGGGTGAACTCCGCCGCATGCCGGCGACCACGTCCGGCGGAGAATGCGTTTTCTGCGCGATCGGCACCGGCCGCGCCCCCGCGGCTTTCGTGCACGAGGACGACGAATTCGTCGGCGTCGTCGACCTGCGCCCGGTGACCACCGGCCACCTGCTGGTGCTCCCCCGCGCCCACCACGCGGACCTGGCGAGCCTCCCGCCCGAAGCGGGCGCGCGGATGTTCACGGTCGCCCAGCAGCTGGCGGCGGCCCTGCGCCGCACGGACCTGCCGTGCGAAGGGATCAACCTGTTCCTGGCCGACGGCAAGGCCGCGGGGCAGGAGATCCCCCACGTCCACCTGCACGTGATCCCCCGCCACGCCGGCGACGGCTTCGTCATGGACGCCGACTGGCGGGTGCGCTCCCGCGAGGAACTGGCGGAGGTCGCGGGCAAGGTCAAGGCGGCGCTCTAGGCGGGGTGCAGCTTGTCCGGGTGGTGCACCGCGGTCTTCCCGGGCTTCTCGCTCCGCACGAGGTACTGCGGCTCCTCCGGCGACGCCTTGACGTCGCGCTTGCCCGTGATCACCGCGGGTACCCGCCGCTGAGGTGGTAGTCCTTGAGCACCAGGGCGTTCGCCGCTTCGCGGACCGGGCGGGCCATCTGCTCCAGGACGCGGTTGCGGCCCGGGAGGTACGGCATCAGCTTGATCATCCGGGTGTTGAACCACGCGAACGCCCGCGACTGCGGGAGGATCCCGCGCAAGGCCGTCTTCGCGAGGGCCTGGTTCTTCTCGACGTACGGCCGCATTTCCGCCTCGTACCGGGAAAACGCCACCGCGAAGTCGCCCGCCGCCGCGGCCAGCTCGCCCGCCAGGACGTACGCGCCCGCCAAGGCGAGGCTCGTGCCCTGCCCCGACGCCGGCGACGGGCAGTAGCCCGCGTCGCCGAGGAGGGTCACGCGGCCGGCCGAGAAGTGGTCCATCCTGATCTGGCACACCGGGTCGAAGTAGAAGTCGCCCGCCTCGCGCATGGACTCCAGCAGCTCCGGGATCTCCCAGCCCAGGCCGGCGAACTGGCCGGCCACGAGGTCCTTCTGCGCGTCGACGTCACGGCGGTCGTAGGCCAGGGGCGGCGCGCTGAACCAGAACGCGGCCTTCGCGTCGTCGGCGCGGGCGGTGCTGTAGACGTTGACCATCTTGCCCGGCGCCGCCGAGTGCAGCAGCTCCCAGCGGTCCAGCTGCTGCGTGTTGGGCACGGTCGAGATCGAGATGTAGGCGTCGAACCGGCGCAGGAAGTCCTCCTCCGGGCCGAACGCGAGCGCGCGGACCCCGGAGTGCAGGCCGTCGGCGCCGACGACCAGGTCGAACCGGCGCGCCGCGCCGTGGGCGAAGGTCACCTCGACGCCGTCGGGCCCCTGGTCGAGCCCGGTGATCCAGTCGCCGAAGACGTACTCGGTGTACTCGCGGGTGCTGTCGTGGAGGATTTCCGCCAGCTCGCCGCGGAGGATCTCGGTGTCGTCGCCGTGGCGGAAGCCGAAGGTGTCGGCGTCGAGCGTGGCGAGCTCCTTGCCCCGCTTGTTCACGAAGGCGGCGCCCCGCATGGCGGTGCTCGCCGCGTGCACCCGCTCGAGCAGGCCCATCCGGCGGACGACGTCGACGGCCACCCCGCGGATGTCGACCTTGTAGCCGCCTTCGCGCAGGCTCGGGGCCCGTTCGACGACGACGGCGTGGAAGCCGTGGTGGTGCAGCCACCAGGCGAGGGCGGGGCCGGCGACGCCGGCGCCGGAGATCAGGATGTTCTTCGTCATGCCCCGAACGGTGGGCGCGGCCGCTGACCGCTCACGAACCGAGCGCGAACCGCCGCTGACCGAACTCCTGAACGGCCTGGTCGGACGGCATTTCCCGGCCGCGGCCGTAAGCGACGGCGTAGGCCTCGGCGCCGATGCGCCCGCGGACGCGGTCCGCCACGCCGCCGACGTCGGGGTCGCCGGAGACCGGCGCCCCGCGCAGCCCGACCGCGACGCCGAGGAGGAACGCGGCCCGCTCGTCCTCTTCGCGCGCGGCGAGAACTCCGGCCAGTCCTTCGATCGCCTGGGCCGCGCCGGGCAGGTTCGCGTGGTCCAGTGCCGTGGCGAGGGCTTCCTGGTGCAGCTCGGTCGCCGCATCGAGGTCGCCTTCGGCCGCCGCCGTCCAGCCGAAGCCGGTGTGGAGCCGGATCCGCGTCTCGCCGCCGGTCACGGGGTCGGTGGCCAGGCCGATCGCCGAGGTGTACCAGCGCCGGGCGGCGGCCAGGTCGCCCGCTCGGCGCGCGATTTCGCCCAGCCCGCCGCGAGCTCGGGCGAGGGTCAGCGGCGTCCCCGCGGCGCGGGCCTGCTCGGCGGCGGCTTCGTAGTCGGCTCTCGCGGCTTCGGCGTCGCCGGCCCGGAGCACGCCGTCGGCCCGGCGGCACAGCAGGTCGGCGGCGTCCTCGACGGCACCGAGCTCACCGGCCAGCCGGACGGACTCGTCCATCAGCTCGCGGAACCGCACGGGGTCGCCGCGCCAGTCCGCGAACTCGGCGAGCTTCTCCAGCGCGCTCGCCTCGCCCCAGCGGTCGCCGAGGTCGCGGAACCCGGCCAGTGCGGCCGAAAAGTGCGTCTCGGCTTCGGCGATCCGGCCTCGGTACTGCGCGCCGAGGCCGTCGCCGATCCGCGTGAACGCCCGCGCCCAGGCGTCCGGGCCGACGAGCGCGGCGAGCCGCTCGCCGTCCTTCGCTTTGGTGTGCGGGGAAAACGCCCACAGGAGGAAGAGGTACGGGTACCGCAGCGGCCCCTCGAGCCGCTGCAGGACCGGCTCGACCGCGACGTCGGTCGCCGAGGCGTGGATCAGGCAGAGGACGTACTCCTCGGCCAGGCCCGGCGGCGGTTCGGGGCCGACTGCGGCCAGCACGGCGTCCGCGAACGGCGTCGCCTCGCTTCGCAGGCCGCGCAGCCACCAGTACCAGGTCAGCGCCGCGATGAGCCGCAGCGCGAGTTCCGGGGCCGCGGTGACGCTCCAGCGCAGGGCGGCGTGCAGGTCGGCGTGCTCGGCGGTCAGCTCGGCCAGGGCCGTCAGCTGGTCCGCGCCACGCAGCTTCGGCTCGGCCGCGCCCGCGAGGTCCAAGAAGTACTTCGCGTGGTCCGCGCGCCGGTCGTCGCCCTGCTCGGCGCAGAACGCCCGGATGGTCTCCAGCATCCGGTACCGGCCGCCGTCGAACTCGACGAGGGACTTCTCGACCAGGCCGGTGAGCACGACGTCGGTGTCGGGGACGGCGCAGACCCGCTCGGCCGCGTCGAGCCGCGCGCCGCCGGCGAACACCGCGAACCGGCCGGCCAGCTGCTGTTCCGCCGGGTCGAGGAGGTCCCAGCTCCATTCGACGACGCCGCGCAGGGTCCGGTGCCGCGGTTCGGCGGTCCGTTCGCCGCGCGACAGGAGCTTGAAACGGTCACCCAGCCGGGTGGCGACGTCGTCCGCGGACATCGACCGCAGCCGCGCGGCGGCGAGCTCGATCGCCAGCGGCAGGCCGTCGAGGGCCGCGCAGATCCGCGTGACCGCGCTCGCTTCGGGCTCTCGGCCCGGGGCCGACGCCTTGGCCCGGTCGGTGAACAGCCGCGCCGCGGCGGCCGCGGGCAACGCGCCGACCGGCACCAGCGTCTCGCCGGTCAGGCCCAGCGCTTCCCGGCTGGTGGCGAGCACACGCAGGCCGGCGCACTCGCGCAGGAGGCGCTGCACCAGCCTGGCCGCTTCGGCGACGACGTGTTCACAGTTGTCGAGGACCAGCAGCAGCGGCCGGTCGGCGAGCCCGGTGGCCAGGCGGTCGGCCGGGTCCGGCGGTGCGCCCGGCGCCAGGACGCCTTGTTCGCGCAGGCCGAGCGCGGCGAGCACGGCCCGGGGGACCTCCGTCGTCGTCGCCAGTTCGACGAAGCACACTTCGCCGGCTTCGCGGGCCGCGGCTTCGACGGCGAGCCGGGTCTTGCCCGCGCCGCCCGGCCCGGTCAGCGTGACGAGCCGGACGCCTCGCAGGGCTGCGGTGAGGTGGTCGAGTTCGGTCCGGCCGACGAAACCGGTGAGCGGTACCGGAACCCGCCGGGCCGGGGCCGGGGTGGCGGCCCGCAGGACGGCGGCGTGCGCGTCCGCGAGTTCGGCCGACGGGTCCGCGCCGAGCTCGTCGGCGAGGCGCTCCCGGACGGCGGCGAACACTTCGAGCGCTTCGGCGGATCGGCCGCTGCCGTGTAGCGCCCGCATGAGCTGGGCGGTGAGCCGTTCGCGCAGGGGGTGCTCGCGCGTGAGCTCCCGCAGTTCGGCGACGAGCCGGTCGTGGTGGCCCAGGGCCAGCCCGGCTTCGACGCGGTCCTCGGTCGCGGCCAGCCGCAGCTCCGCCAGCCGGGCCGCGACCGGCGGATCCGCGAGGCCGTCGAGCGCGGGCCCGCGCCACAGGGCGAGCGCCTCGCCGAAGAGCTCCAGCTTCACACCCGGATCGGCCGCTTCCCTCGCCTGCGTGATGAGACGTTCGAAGCGGTGGACGTCGACGTCCTGCGGGTCGACGGCCAGCCGGTACCCGGCGGGCGTGAACTCGACCAGGCCGTCGGGCCCACCGCCGTCCCGGAGCCGCCGCCGGAGCCGCGAGACCTGGGACTGCAGCGCCTCGGCGGCGCCCTCGGGCGGGTGCTCGCCGTGCAGGCCGTCGATCAGCCGCCCGGAACCGACGACGCGGCCGGCGTCGAGGGCGAGCAACGCGAGCAGCCCCCGCAGCTGAGGGCCGCCGAGGGCGACCGGTGTCCCATCGGGACGGCGGGCTTCGACCGGCCCGAGGATGGCGAACTGCACGGGGAAGATTCTGGCCCAGCACGAGGGCCCGGCGGTCGGTTTTCGGTGAACCGGACCGACCTGCCCCCCGCGTCGAGGAACTCCAGCAGCCGCACGGCCTCCGCCTCGACCTCCGCCCGCTCCCCCGCCGCCAGCCGGTCGTGCGGCGTGACGTCGAGACCGGACCCGGACAACCGCCAGTCCGCTCGATAAAACCCGTCCACCAGCACCGTTCCCCGCGAAGCGCCGTTGCCGGGCGGCAGCGGGACCCGCCGCCCCGGCGGGAGCACCCGGGATCGATCGGCGTGCGCGAGCAGGACGTTGTCGTACTCGGGCAGGAACCGCGGCGGCGCCGGGGTTTCCGGGTCCGGCAGGAGACCGTCCTCGACGTCGTAGAGCAGCTCGCCGGACTCCGCGCGGTGCGTCCGCAGCCCCATCGGCTCGACGACGTCGCGCAGCCTCGTCCGTCCCGACCACGCCTGGACGTCGGCGACCGAAGCCGGGCCGAACGCGCGCAGGTAGCGGCGCACCACATCCTCCAGCGATGGTCCGTCGGCCAGCGGACGGCCGAGCCAGCCTTCCAACGTGGTCAGCGTGGCCGGGCCCGTCGACCCCCACACGCCGCGAGGTGTCACCTGCGCGGTCGGCACCAGGTAGCCGACCGCGTACGAGAGCGCTTCGGCGTCCTGCCCCGGCCACCGGACGGCGAGCGCGTCCTGCAGCTGCCGCCGGGTGCGGGGCCGCTCTTCGAGCAGCTGACGGCCGAAGCGGGCCACCGCGTCGAGGTCGGCGTCGCCGATCCGGCGGCCGAAGTGGCCGGTGTAGCCGCCGGCCACCACCGGCTGGACCAGCGGCCGCAGCACCCGGGCGTCCTCGGCGAGGACCAGGTGGACCGTTCCCCGCATCAGCAGCCCGCGCACGGCGGCGCGGCCGGTGACGAGCGACGCCAGCTCGTCCGGCCGGAACCGGTCGAGCCGCGTCCACAGCCCGACGTACGGCGCGAGCGGGGCCTGCGCCTGCATCCCGACGAGGTGCCCGAGCATCGCGGCCGCCGGGCGCGACGACCGCTCGAGGAGGTGCTGCCGCGCGAGCAGCGCCCGGTTGAGCGCGCGGACGTTCACGCCCGCAGCCCGCGGAAGAACGCGCGGACGTCGGCCACCAGCAGGGCCGGTTCCTCCATCGCCGCGAAGTGGCCGCCCTCGGCGAAGTCCGACCAGTGCGCGATCTTCCCGTCGGGGTCCATGATCCGCCGGACCACCGGCGAGCTGTTGAACACCGCCCAGCCCGCCGGGACGTCCGACGGCGCCAGCCAGCCGTGGGCCGAGTGGGCGGCCTCGTAGAGGAACCGCGCCGCGCTCGCCCCGCTGCGGGTGAACCAGTAGAGGCTGACGTTCGTCAGCAGCCGGTCGTGCCCGACGCCGCCCCCGGGGTTCGTCCACGCCTCGAACTTCTCCGCGATCCAGGCCAGCTGGCCCACCGGCGAGTCGGTCAGCGCGGCCGCGATCGTCTCGGGCTTGTGCGACTGGAGATCGAGGTAGCCGCGGGCCGCCTTCCACGCCTCGCGGGCGGTGTCCAGTTCGGACTGTTCCGCCGGGGTCAGGTTGTCCGGCATCGGCAGCTGTTCCCCGGCCAGCGCGATCGTGCCGCGGTCGCTGTTGACGTGGGTGCCGAGGACGCGGTCCGGGTACAGCGCGGCGAGCCGGCCGGTGACGCCCGCGCCGATGTCGCCGCCCTGGGCGGCGAAGCGGTCGTAGCCGAGCCGGGTCATCAGCTCGGCGAAGGCGTCCGTCGTCCGGGCGAGCTCCCAGCCGGGCCCGCTCAACGGCGTCGAAAACCCGAACCCGGGCAGCGACGGCACGACGACGTGGAAAGCGTCCGGGCCCGGCTCGGTCAGGGGACCGATGACGTCGAGGAACTCGGCGAAGGAACTGGGGTAGCCGTGGGTCAGCAGCAGCGGCACCGCGTCGGCCTGCGGCGACCGGACGTGCAGGAAGTGGATGACCTGACCGTCGATCATGGTCGTGAACTGCGGAAACGCGTTGAGCGCCGCTTCATGGGCGCGCCAGTCGTAGCCGTCTCGCCAGTACCCGGCCAGCTCCCGGACGGCGTCGGCGGGGATGCCGCGGGACCAGTCCGGCTCGTCGCCGGGCACCGGGGCCGGGAACCGCGCGTCGGTGAGGCGCCGGTGGAGGTCGTCCAGCTCGGCCTGGGGGATCTCGAGGCGGAAGGGGCGGATTTCGTTCGTCATGGGAAGGACGGTAGGAGCCATTGCGGAAGACTTCCTTCCGCGATTCGTGGGATCCTCGGACAATGTTGCAGACCTCCGCCCGCCTGCTGCGCCTGCTGTCGCTGCTCGAGACGCGGCGCGACTGGACCGGCGCCGACCTCGCCGGCCGGCTCGGCGTCACCACGCGCACCGTCCGCAGCGACATCGGCAAGCTGCGCGAGCTCGGCTACCCGGTCGAGGCCTCCCCCGGCGTCCAAGGCGGCTACCGCCTCGGCGCCGGCGCGCAGCTCCCGCCGCTGCTGCTGGACGACGACGAGGCGGTGGCCGTCGCGGTCGGGCTGCGGACGGCCACCGGCGTCGCCGGGATCGGCGAGACGTCGGTGCGCGCGCTCGCCAAGCTGGAGCAGGTGCTGCCGTCGCGGCTGCGGCACCGGGTACACGCGATGCAGGCGGCCACGGTGGCGGTGCCGGGCACCGGCCCGGCCGTCGACGCGGAGGTGCTGACCGCGATCGCGTCGGCGATCCGGGCCGGCGAGCGGCTCCGGTTCGGCTACACCAGCCACCTGCGCGCGGAGAGCCACCGCGACGTCGAGCCGCACCGGCTGGTCAGCTGGGGCCGGCGCTGGTACCTCGTCGCCTGGGACACCGGGCGGGACGACTGGCGCACCTTCCGCGTCGACCGGATGACGCCGAAGGTGCCGACCGGCCCGCGTTTCGCCCCGCGCGAGCCACCGGAAGGGGACGTCGTGCAGTTCGTGCAGCGCAGCGCGGGCGCGGCGACGTGGCGCTTCCACGCGAGGGTCCGGCTGCACGCGTCGGTGGGCTACGTCCGTGCCCGCCTGCCGATCGCGGTCGACCTGACGGCCGAAGGCCCGGACCGTTGCGTGGCCGAGCTCGGGTCCGACCACGCCCAGATGCTCGGGCTGTACCTGGGCCTGCTCGAGGTGGACTTCGAGGTGCTGGACGCGCCGGAGCTCGCCGAGGCACTGGCGAAGACCGGCGAGCGGTTCCTGCGGGCCGCTAGCGCAGGGAGTCCGCCAGCTCCTGGATGATTTCCATCTGCTCCCGCACGCCGACCTCCATGCCGGACTGCAGGATCGTGTCGCGCAGTTCCTTGCTGCCGGTCTCGGTCAGCAGCTCCAGGCGCGTGCGGTCGCCGTCGATGGCGGTGAAGGTGACCGTGTTGAGCGGGCCGTCCACCGAGTCCGGGTCGACGCCGGGCAGCTCGAACACCTCGGTGTAGACGATCCGCTCGTCCGGCACGATCTCGCGGTACTCGCCGTGGAAGCCGACCTCGGCGCCGTCGTTCGTCTTCAGGACGTACCGCCAGCGGCCGCCGGGCCGCAGGTCCAGGTTGACCTCGGTGGTGGTCCCGCGATGGCCGCTCCACCAGCGGCTCACCAGCTCCGGCGTGGTCCACACCCGGTAGACCAGGTGTTTCGGCGCATCGAACTCGCGCGTGATGAGGATCCGGTCGTCGGCGGGGGTGGTGATCTCCACGTCATTGCTCCTGTTCCTTGAGTTCTTCGAGGACGTCGTCCATCAGGTCGAACCGCTCCGCCCACGTCCGTTCGTAGCGCTTGACCCAGTCGTGGATCGGCTTGAGCGCGGCGCCGTTGAGCCGGTAGAGCCGCTGCCGTCCGTCGCCGCGCACGTCCACCGCGCCCACCTCCCGCAGGACCCGCAGATGCTTGGACACCTGCGGCTGCGCCAGGCCGAGCAGCTCGACGAGGTCGCCGACCGAACGCTCACCGCCCATGAGGACGTCGAGGATCTGCCGCCGCCGCGGTTCGGCGACGGCGTTGAAGGTGTCGGTTGTCGTCGCTGCCCGCGCCACGCGGCTCATCATATGCCCATATGGGTATGCGTCAAGAGGAGGAGCGGCACGAGGTGCACGGCTTCCCCTGCTACACGTTCCGGCCGCGCGGCGGGCCCGCGAGCGACCTGCACGTCTTCCACCTCCACGGCGGCGGCTACCACACCCGCCACGATCCCCGATGGTCCAGGCCGCCTACGACCAGGTCGCGGCTATCGGCGACGAGCGCGTGGTGATGTCCGGCGGCTCCGCAGCCCGACCGGCTGATCCTGTATTCGCCGTGGCTGGACGTGCTGCTCGAGGACCCGGTTTCGGAACTGCTCGACGAGCACGACCCGATGCCCGGCATCGCCGGGCTGCGCGAGGCGGGCCGGATGTACGTCGAGGGAACGGATCCGCGCGACCCGCTGTTCATCGGGACCCGGGACGTCCTCCTGCCGGACGCCCGGCGGTTCGCGTCCCGGGCCGAGGAGGCCGGTGTGGACCTGGACTACCGCGACTACCCCGGCCTGTTCCACAACTGGCTCATGCAGGCGATCCCGGAGGGCCGCGAGGCGATGAACCACGTGGAGCGCACCCTGCGGCGGCGCCCGGTCACCGCCCGTTCCGCGCCAGGTCCCGGAAGCAGTCCCACGCCCGGCTGACCAGCGCCGGGTGCGTCCGCAGGTCGATCGCCGTCCGGGCCAGCGCCGCGGCCGAGGCCAGCATCGCCGAGCGTCCCCGCGGGCTCGCCGCCGCGGCCGCGAACTCCGGCGTGTGGTCCGAGTACTCCTCCGCCGTGATCGCGACGAACGGGTGGATCGCCGGCACGCGGACGCTGACGTCACCGATGTCCGAGGAACCCAGGTACACCCCCGGGGCGGGCGGCGTCGCGTGGATCCCGCAGGCCGCCAGGTGCTCGGTGAACCGCTCCGACAGCACCGGGTTGTCGCGGAAGTGCGCGTAGCCTGGCCCGAGGCGTTCGACGTCGACCTTCGCACCGGTCGCCAGCGCCGCGCCTTCCGCGCACGTCGCGACGTCCTCGGCCAGCCGGTCCAGCGCGGCGGTCGTGAGCGCGCGGAGACCGAACCGGCCTTCCGCCCGGTCGGGGACGATGTTCGTCGCCTCGCCGCCGTGGGTGATGATCCCCTGGACGTGGGACGCCGGGGGCAGCCGCTGGCGCAGGGCCGAGACCGCGCCGAACGCCTGGATCAACGCGGCCAGCGCGTCGATGCCGTGCTCGGGGTCGCCGGTCGGGTGGGCCGCGCGGCCGTGGAAGGTCACCTTCAGCTCCACCTGCGCGGTCAGCGGGGCCCACGACCACGAGTGGACGCCGGGGTGGACCATCAGGGCCGCGTCGACGTCGTCGAAGACACCGGCCTCGGCCATCGCGACCTTGCCGCCGCCGCGTTCTTCGGCCGGCGTGCCGATGGCGAGCAGCGACCCCGGGCTGTCCCCCAGCACCTCCTTCGCGGCCAGTGCGGCGCCGAGGCCGGCCGCGGCGATCAGGTTGTGGCCGCAGGCGTGCCCGAGCCCGGGCAACGCGTCGTATTCGAGCAGCAGCGCGACGCACGGCCGTCCGTGGCCGGCACGCGCGACGAATGCCGTGGGGAGCCCGGCGACCCCCGTTTCCACTTCGAAGCCGTCCGCGGCCAGCTCCCCCGTGAGCCGTTCGGCGGCGGCGTGCTCCTCATAGGACAGTTCCGGCCGCTCGTGCAGCGCGGTGGCGACGGCCCACAACCGCTCGTCCAGGTGCTCGATCCGCTCGTCGGCCCGCTCGTGCAGCTCTTCGTGCCACTCCATGCCCACCGGAATACCCCCACCACGCACGGTCACACCACCGGGGGCGTTTCACCGCGGCCGGCTCCGGCTACTCCGGCGGAATGGACCACAGCAAGGCACCCGTGCTCGAGGCGCTGCGCGACTACCACCGCACCGGGTACGTTCCGTTCAACGCGCCCGGCCACAAGCAGGGCCGCGGCATCGACCCGCGCGTCCTGGACGTCGTCGGCGCCGACGTGTTCAAGTCCGACGTGATCGCGCTCAACGGCCTCGACGACCGGCTGATGCGCCAAGGCGTGCTCGCCGAGGCCCAGCAGCTGATGGCCGACGCGGTCGGCGCCGAGCACACGTTCTTCTCCACCTGCGGCAGCTCGCTTTCGGTCAAGAGCGCGATGCTCGCGGTCGCCGGGCCGCACGAAAAGCTGCTGGTGCCCCGGCACGTCCACAAGTCGGTGGTGTCCGGCCTGATCGTCAGCGGTGTCCAGCCGGTGTGGGTGCGCCCGCACTGGGACGCCCGGCAGCACCTGAGCCACCCGCCGGGCCCGCGCGAGTACGCCGAAGCGTACGAGAGCGACCCCGAAGTCAAGGGTGCCCTGATGGTCACCCCGACCGACTACGGCACCTGCGGCGACGTCCGCGCGGTGGCCGACTTCTGCCACGAGCGCGGGATGCCGCTGATCGTGGACGAGGCGTGGGGTGCGCACCTGCCCTTCCACGGCGACCTGCCGCCGTGGGGGATGTACGCGGGCGCCGACGTGTGCGTGACGAGCGTGCACAAGATGGGTGCCGCGGTCGAGCAGAGCTCGGTGTTCCACCTCCAGGGTGACCGCGTGGACCCGGACGTGCTGAAGTCACGCGAAGACCTGCTCGGCACGACCAGCCCGAGCTCCCTGGTCTACGCCGCCCTCGACGGCTGGCGGCGGCAGATGGCGGAGCAGGGCAAGGAACTGCTGAGCGGCGCGCTGGAGCTGGTGACGTCGGTGCGCGGCCGGCTGGCCGGTCTCGGCCTGACCGTGCTGTACGACGAATTCCTCGGGCCGGACCTCGCGGACTCGGCCGATCCGCTGAAGGTCGTGCTCGACCTCGATCCGCTGGGCATCAGCGGGTACCAGGCCGCCGACTGGCTCCGCGAGGACCAGCGCGTCACCGTCGGCCTGTCCGATCATCGCCGGATCGTGGCCCAGTTCAACCATTCGGACGACGAGGAGACGGCGGGCGTGCTCGTCGACGCCCTCGACGCCTTGGTGAAGGCCGCGCCGTCGTTCTCCCGGCCGCCCAAGGTGGAGATCCCGCCCCCGCACGAGTTCGAACTGGAGACGGCGATGCTCCCGCGGGACGCGTTCTTCGGCCCGGCCGAGCAGGTGCCGCTCGCCGAAGCGCCCGGCCGCATCGCGGCGGAGATGATCACGCCGTACCCGCCGGGCGCGCCCGGGGTGCTGCCGGGCGAGGTGATCACCAAGCCGATCCTCGACTACCTGCGCAGCGGTCTGGCAGCGGGGATGGAACTGCCCGATCCCGCCGACTCCGACCTCGAGTCGGTCCGGGTCGTCGCCCGGCGCTGACGACACGACGAAGGCGGCACCTTCTCGCGGAGAAGGTGCCGCCTTCGTCGTGTGCGGGAGGATCAGGCCTTGGCGCTCTTGAGCTCCAACGGGTTCTTCGGCGCCGAAGAACGGGCGTCGATCATCCGCTGCCCCAATTCCTGCAACTGCTTACGACCCATCGCCGAGCGAACCTCCGGGAACCACTCGTCTTCTTCCTCTTCGACGTGGTGGCGGACGTTCTCGGTGAGCACCGTGACCTTCGCGTCGAAGGTCTCTTCCTTCGGGTCCATGCCGAGCAGCTCGGACAGCATCCACACCACGACGTGGTGCTCCTCCACGCTTTCCAGCACGTGGTCCTTCGTCTCCGGCACCGCCTGCCGCGCGGCCGGGTAGAAGATCTCCTCTTCGATGTAGGCGTGGACGGTCAGCTCTTCGATGATCGAGTCGGCGATCCGGCGTTTTTCCTCGTACGCCTCGTCCCCGGCCTTTTCGAACTCCTTGAACAGCTTCTCCACGGTCTTGTGGTCGTTCTTGAGCAGCACGATCGCGTCGGTCGACATCGGTGTCCTCACGGTGTGGCCAGGTCCCGCAGGGCGACCTGGGAGTTCTCGAGTTCCTTCGTCATCAGCAGGGCGACAGTCCCGGCGTGGGCCAGCGCCCGGCCGACCTCCCCGACCGCGTCCCACGCCCCCGCCAGGTGCTCGCCGCCCGGCCGGCGCACGACCTGACCGGACAGCAACCGGTCCTCCAGCCGGTCCTGCAGGGCCGGCAGCAGATGGGTGAGGTCGCCGGCCAGCAGCCGGAGGGCGCCGAGCACGCGGTACATCTCGGCCGGCGAATCGAGCTCGCCGTCGAACACGCAGCGGGACAACCGGCGCACGGTGGCACCGGCGTCGGCGGCCAGCAGCGACGGCGTGGGGGCGGCGCTCGGGTTCATGACGGCCCGGATACCCGCTCGGCGGCGGGGAAAACGCCGTTTGCCCGATCCGCCCCACGGGTACCCAGCGGGCCCCGACCCCCAGGAGAGCACCGGTGAACGAAAAGACCGGCGACGTGCTGACTTTCGGCATCGAAGAGGAGTTCTTCGTCGTCGACCGCCGAGGGCACCTCTCGCAGGCCGGCGACGACGTGGTCGACGCCGCGGAGGCGGCCGTCGACGACCAGGGCGAGCTGCAGCACGAGCTCACCCGGTCCCAGGCCGAGGCGGCCACCGATGTCTGCCGGACCCACGCCGAAGCCCTGCGCCAGCTGCGCGGGCTGCGCGGCGACCTGGCCGAGGCCGCGCGCCGCCGCGGGTACCGGCTCCTGCCCGCGGCGGCGGCCGTGCTGTCCGAAGTGGACCCGCCGAGCATCACGCCGAACCCCCGCTACGAACGGATGGCCGAGCATTTCGGGGCCACCGCGCGGACTTCGCACACCTGCGGCTGCCACGTGCACGTCGCGATCCCCGACAAGGAGACCGGCATCCAGGTGCTCGCGCGGGTGCGGCCGTGGCTGCCGGCGCTGCTGACCGTCACCGCGAACTCGGCGATCTCGGACGGCTACGACACCGGGTACTGCAGCTGGCGCTACCAGCAGTGGAGCCGGTGGCCTTCGGCCGGTCCGCCGCCGCAGTTCGCGTCGCTCGACGAATACGAGAGCATCGTCGACGCCTGGCTGCGCGCCGGCTCCATCCTGGACCGCGGGATGATCTACTGGGACGTCCGGCTGTCCGAGAAGCAGCCGACCCTCGAATTCCGCATCGCCGACGTCGCCGCGACGCCCGAGGAAGCGGTCCTGCTGGGAGTGCTGGCGCGGGGCCTGGTCGCCACCGCGCTGGCCGACGACGGTCCCCCGCCCGAGCTGCCGAACGAGGTGCTGCGCGCCCAGCTCTGGCGGGCCTCGCGGGAAGGGGCGACCGGCTGCTGCCCGCACCCGAAGACCGGGGACCTGGTGCCCACGACGGCGGTCCTCGACGAACTGCTGCAGCTGACCGCCCCCGCGCTGGAAACGGCGGGGGATCTCGACTTCGCGCGGGACGGGCTGGCCCGGCTGGCGGCCGAAGGCGGGGGCGCCGACCGGCAGCGGCGCCGGTTCGCGGACCGGGACCGCGCGGAAGACGTCGTCGACCTGCTCGCCGGCGGTTAGGCCGCGGGCGGGACGGGGTCAGGCCGCGGGCGGGGCGGTCAGGCCGCCGGCGGGACGGGGTCAGGCCATCGGCGAGGCGGTCAGCCGCGGGCGAGGCGGTCAGGCCGCGGCCGAGGCGGTCAGGCCGCGGGCGAAGCGGTCAGCCGCGGCCGAGGCGGTCAGGCCACCGGCGAAGCGGTCAGGCCACCGGCGAAGCGGTCAGGCCACCGGCGAAGCGGTCAGGCCGCCGACGGGGGCCAGCCGTCGAGCAGTTCGAGCGCGCGGACGGCGGGGCGGGAGCGGCCGGGGTCGACGACGAGGTGGACACCGGCGGCTTCGGCGTGCTGGTGGACCCGCAGCAGCACGCGCAGGCCCGCGGCGCCGAGGAACCGGACTTCCCCGAGGTCGACCCGCAGGACGCCGGGGCACGCGCGCACGTGCTCGTCCAGCGTGGCTTCGAGCCCGGGGGCGGAACAGAGATCGATTTCCCCGCCGACCTGCACGACGATCGCGTCGGGGGTCTTCCAGCGCAGGCGGCTGCCCGCCGGGGCGTCGGACGGCGCGCGGGGCGAGGGCAGCCGGTGCGTCCGGGGCGGCTCGAGGCCGACCTCTCCCGGCCGCTCGTAGGTCGTCATGGGTTCGAGGTACCCCGGCCGCGTTCGCGGCGAAACAAGCCCCCGGTACCGGCGCATTTACCGGCCCGGAGCGGGTACCCCCGGCCAGCGCCCCCCGGAAGGAGCCCGCCCATGTCCGACGGCCCGCCCACGATGGGCGTCGAAGAGGAGTTCCTCCTCGTGAACCCGCGCACCGGGCACGCGTCCCCGTGCGCGGAACCGGTGCTGGCGCGGTACCGCCACCACGGTCCGCTGCCCGGCGGTGTCAAGGTGCACCGCGAACTGCGGCTCACGCAGATCGAGGCCGCCAGCGGAGTCTGCCGCGACGCCGAAGAACTGCGCACCCACCTGACCGCCGCCCGCCGCGTGCTGGCCGGCGCCGCGGCGGCCGAGGACTGCGCGCTCCTGGCCACCGGCACGCCGATCGGGCCCGGGCCGGCGTCCCCGCCGCCCGCAGGCACCGGCCGGTACGCCGAGATCGACGCCGCCTACGGCGCGGTGGTCGCCGACTACGAGGCCTGCGGCTGCCACGTCCACGTCGGGGTCGAGGACCGCGACACGGCCGTCGCCGTCGTCAACCACCTGGGCCGGTGGCTGCCCACGCTGCTCGCGCTGTCGGCGAACGCGCCGTTCGACCACGGGCGCGACACCGGCTACCACAGCTGGCGGATGGTCCTGCAGTCCCGCTTCCCCGGCTCCGGCGTCGCCCCGCACCTGCGCGGGTACGCCGAATACCGCCAGGCCGTCGAGACGCTGGTCGACTGCGGGGCGCTCGTCGACCCGGACCAGACGTTCTGGCTCGCCCGCCCGTCGGGCCGCTTCCCGACGGTCGAGTTCCGGGTCGCCGACACAGCGCTGACCGTCGACCACGCCGTGCTGCAGGCCCTGCTCAGCCGGGCGCTGGTGCAGCGGGCGCTGGCCGACCTCGGCGAAGGCCGCGAAGCCACGCCGCTCTCCCCGCAGGTGGCGGCGGCCGCGGTGTGGGCCGCGGCGCGCCACGGTCTCACCGGCCGGCTCGTGGACGCCGCCGAGGAGACGCGGCGGCCGGCGTGGTCACTGGTCGAAGACCTGCTCTCGCACGTCCGGACGGCCCTCGAAGACAGCGGAGACCTGGCCGAGGTCGAGACGCTCGTCGCCGCGCTGCGCGCCGACGGCACCGGCTCCGCGCAGCAGCGAGCGGTGGCCGGGCGCGGGACGGCGGCCGCGGTGCGGTGGCTCACCGGGCGGACGGTGCCGGCGGGGCATGGAACGCTGCTCACGGGGTAGCCCAGGGTCATGACGACCTTCACCGCCACCGCGGCCACCCTGCCGGCCGCCCGGGGTCCGCTCTCGGAGTCCGTACGCGGGACGTTGCTAGCCGGTTTTCGGGGGTCCGGGTGGCGAAGCCCCCGGCCCGGGGCGGAGCCCCGGATGTCACAGGGCGAGCAGCCGCGGGCGGACCTCGACTTCGACGGCCTCGCCGACGCCGACCCGCTCGGCGACGACCTCCAGCTCGCCCTGCACCTGTGCTACGAACTGCACTACCAGGGCCTGCCCGGGGTGTCGCCGGACTGGGAGTGGAACCCCGGACTGCTGCGCCTGCGCGGCGCGCTGGAGGCGCGGTTCCTCGCCGCGCTGCGGGAAAACGTGGCGGGCGGCGACGACGTCACCGGTGAACTCGACGGGCTGCTCGTCGAACCGCTCGACGCCGAAGGGGTCTCGCACTTCCTGCGCGACCACGGTGACTGGACGCAGATGCGGGAGTACTTCGTCCACCGATCGGTGTACCACCACAAGGAGGCGGACCCTCACGCGTGGGTGATCCCCCGGCTGCGCGGGCGCGCCAAGGCCGCGCTGGTGGCCGTGGAGTTCGACGAGTTCGGCGGCGGGCGCGCGGAGTGCGCGCACTCGCGCCTCTACGCCGACCTGCTCGGCGCGGCCGGGCTGCCGGACGGCTACCTGGAGCTGATCGACCACGTCCCGGGGTCGATGCTGGCGGTGGTCAACATGATGTCGCTGTTCGGCCTGCACCGGTCCCTGCGGGGCGCGCTGTGCGGCCACTTCGCGGCGGCCGAGATCACGACGGCCCCGTCCGCCACGCGCATGGACCAGGCCCTGCGGCGGCTGGACGCGCCCGAGACGTGCCGGTTCTTCTACACCGAGCACATCGAGGCGGACGCGGTCCACGAACAGGTGATGCGCCACGACGTCCTCGGCGACCTGCTCGACCAGGAGCCCGGCCTCGCCGCCGACGTCGTCTTCGGGATCCAGGCGACGGAGTTCCTGGAGGGGCGGTTCGGCTCGCAGGTGCTGGACAGCTGGCGCGCCGGGCGGTCCTCGCTGCGGCAACCCCTGGCCCTGGACTGAAAAGCGCGGCGGCGACCTCCGGGGAGGTCGCCGCCGTGTCAGTTCTTCTCGCCCGCCTGCGTCCGCACCCGTTTCCGGTGGCTGGTGTCGCAGAACGGGAACCGCTTGCTCCGCCGGCACGCGCACACCGCGACCACGAACCGGTCGGACCGGACGGTCTCGCCCTCGGGCGTGCACAGCTCGACCGGCCCCTCCACCAGGACGGGGCCGCCGGGCACGACGGTCACGCGGCGGGGACGGCGCTCAGCGGTCGGCACGGAGCACCACCAGCTCTTCCATCCGCTGCCCCGGCTCGATCAGCCCGGCCGACTCGAGGAACTCCGTCCGTCCGGAAAGGACCGGGCCGAACGGGATCCGGGCCCGCCGGGCCACCGACGTCCGCAGGCCCTGCGCGGCCAGCAGTTCGCAGGACTTGTCCACATCGGACAGAGCCGACTGGACGAGCAGCAGGGTCCCGCCGGGCCGCAGCAGCGAGCCCGCGGCGGCGCACAGCGGGTCGAGCACCGCGCGGCCGTCCGGGCCCGCGTCCCACGCGCGGGTGGAGCGGACCGTCGCGGCCGGGGCCGGCACGTACGGCGGATTCGCGACGACGACGTCGAACGGGCCTTCGCGCAGCGCTCTCGTGAGGTCGCCCCGGCACGGGCGCACCGTGACCTGGCGGACGAGGGCGTTGAGCCGCGCCGAAACCAGCGCGCGGCGCGAAAGGTCCACTGCCAGCACGGTTCCGGCCCCCCGCCGGGCGAGGGTGATCGCCTGGGCGCCGGTGCCGGTGCAGAGGTCCAGTGCCCGGGCGCCGGCCGGGATCGCCAGGTCGTCGATCGCGGCCGCGAGCAGGGCGGTGTCCTCCTGGGGACGGTAGACGCCGGGCAGCCGCAGCAGCCGCGGGGCGGCCGGAACGGGACGGTGGACGACGGGCCGGGCGGCCAAGGGGCCCGGGCGGACGGGTTCCGCCGACGTGGTCATCTCGGTCTCCTTCACTCGCCGCGGTCCCGGCGCGATCGCCGGCGGACAACCGCGTGCCCCCGGCTACCCGGCCAAGATCGGCGCAAACGGAACCCGCCGCAGGTGGTTGACGCGGCCGGGCCCGGGTATCCGATCCGGAAAGGACCCCGAAGGAGGACCCAGATGACGTCCGGAGACGGCTCCGACCGCACCCAGCACCCGACCGAGCCCGCCGAGGGCGCCCGCGGCGACGACCCGCACGGCGACACGCCGGAGGCGCAGCGCGAAACCCTCCGCGGCGAGCAGGGCACGTCGGGCGGCGACGAGCACGACGACAGCGACCCGCAGTCGGGCTGACGCGTCCGGCCGGGGTGGCTTCGAGCCGAGCCCCCGGCTCACGACCCGGGACCGGGGGTCGCGTTCGGACTGTCCGAACGCGACCCCCGTTTCTCACGCCTCGTCGAACTCGAACGGCAGCGCGTCCACGCACGCCTGGTACTTCTGCACCATGTCGTGCTCGGTGTGCCCGGCGACGAACAGGTGCGCCAGCTCGAAGCTGTAGCTGTCCTGCTCCGGCAGGTCGGACAGCCGCTGCCCGACCTGCGGGATGATCTCGATCTGGGTGCCGTCGATGCGGTCCTGCACGGCGGCGATCTCGTCCGGGGTCGGCACGCGCGTCACGACGCCGTCGGTGAACCGGCGCAGGTACCACTTCCCGGCGATCTGGTACGTCCCCTTGTGGGGACGGCGGCCGGGATCCTCGCCGAGGCCGAGGCGGACCATGATCTCGTGGTTGGCGACCCCGTCGACGAACTCGAACAGCTCGGCGTGCGACTGCGAGTGCCGCGGGTTGATCTCCAGCAGGCACACCTGGCCGGACTCCGGGTCGCAGAAGAACTCGATGCTGAAGGTGGCGTTGTCGAAGCCGATCTGCTGCATCACCCGCTTGGCGACGTCCCGCATCCGCTGGACCGGCTCCTCCCCCAGCTGCGACGGGTACTGGTGGCGCAGGAAGGACGAGCTGTCGGGGTAGTTGATCGAGTCGAGCGCGCCGTAGACGACAACCTCGCCCTGGTACACGTAGCCCTCCACGGCGGCCTGGACCCCGTGCAGCGCCGCTTCGGCCAGGCAGGCCGCACCGCCGACCCTGGCGATCTCCGGCGGCAGCTGCACCTGTTCCAGGACGTAGCCGAACGGCTCCCCCACTCGGCCGACGCCGGCCCGGATCTCGGCGACCGCGTCGGCGAACTCGGTCTCGTTCTCGGCCTTGAAGGCCAGCTCGGAGGAGAACGACTTGACCGGCTTCAGCCACATCGGGAAGCCGACGCCCTCCGGCGGGGAGGGGTGCTCGTCGTCCAGGTCGACGATGCCGAAGTGCGGCAGCTCGTCGATCACCTTTCTCTGCTCGAGCCGGCTCCAGTACTTGTGCTCGCACTTCAGCACGGCTTCGAGCGGCACGCTGGGCAGGCCGTACCGGGCGCACAGGATGGGGACCAGCGACGCGGCCGGGAAGTCCCAGTAGCTGACGATCGCGCCGACGTCGCCGTCGAACGCGTCGAGCTGGTGCTGCGCCGTCTTCAGGAGCGCTTCGAAGTCGATTTCCCCGTGTTGCAGCTCTTCGGGGGTCAGCAGCCCGTGGAACCGGTAGTGCTCGGCCCACGGCAGCCGGTCCAGTACTCGCTGGTTCTCCTCGTCCAGGCCGACCACGAAAATGTTGGTACTCATGCGAAAGAGCTACCCGGCCCGCCGACCCGGCGAAACGGGCCGGATGGCGGGTTTGACCCGGCCGGGAGCGGGCATCCGCAGGCATGACAGCGCTGCCCGAACCGCTTTCCCTGTGGGTCGAGACCGCACCCGCTCCGGACCGCACGGGCGTGCCGGTGCCGGAGTCCGCCGACGTCGCGGTGCTCGGCGCGGGCATCGCCGGGCTCACCACCGCGCTGCTGCTCGCCCGCGGGGGCCGGTCGGTCGTCGTGCTGGAGGCCGAGCGGGTCGCCGCCGGGGTGTCCGGTCACACCACCGCGAAGGTCAGCGCGCAGCACGGGGCGAAGTACGCGGAGCTGACGTCCCGGCACGGTGCCGAAGCCGCCAAGACGTACGCCGGAACGCAGGTGGCGGCGTGCGAGTGGATCGCCGCCACGGCGGCCGAACTCGGCATCGACTGCGGCTTCACCCGCGCCGACAGCTACGTCTACACCACGCGCGAGCAGACCGTGGACTCGCTCAAGCGGGAGGCCGACGCCGCCGCGGCGGCGGGCCTGCCGGCGTCGTTCACCGAAGACGTCACGCTCGACGTCCCGGCCCTCGGCGCCGTCCGGACCACCGGGCAGGCGCACTTCCACCCGCGCCGGTGGCTCCTCGGGCTCGCCGACGCGATCGAGCGGGCCGGCGGGACCATCGTCGAACACGCCCGCGCGACGGCGGTGCACGGGCAGACCGTCCGCACCTCGCGCGGCGACGTCGTGGCGGACGAGGTCGTCGTCGCGACCCACTACCCCGTGCTCGACCGGGGCCTGTACTTCGCCCGGCTCGACCCGGTGCGCGACCTCGTCGTCGCGGGCCCGGCGGCCGGGAACGCCCTGCCGGCGGGCATGTTCCTCGACGCCGACACCCACCACTCCGTGCGCGGCTACACCGAGGCGGGCACGCCGATGGTGATCGCCGGCGGCGAGCACTACCGCGTCGGCGCGCACGTGAACGTCGAACGCCGGTACCGGCGGCTCGCGGACTGGGCGGAGGCGCACGCGGGCCTGCACCGCGTGACCCACCGCTGGTCGGCCCACGACATGTCCACTCCGGACAGCGTGCCCTACGTCGGGCGCTACCTGCCGGGGACGAAGAACCTGTGGGTGGCCACCGGGTTCGGCCAGTGGGGCATGACGGGTGGCACCGCGGCCGGGCACGTCCTCGCCGCGCGGATCCTCGGCGAGGCGCACCCGGCGGCGGATCTGTTCGACCCCAACCGCTTCGACGCGCGTTCGGTGCTCGGCGTGGCCCAGGACAACCTCACGGTCGCGCGCTACCTCGTCGGCGACCACGTGGCCGCGCTGTGGCGGTCCGAGAAGCTCGACAACCTCCGGCCCGGCGAGGCCGAGGTGGTCCGGGTCGGCGGCGAACTCGTCGCGGCCCACCGCGACGAAGCCGGGCAGCTGCACACGGTCGGCGCGCACTGCACCCACCTCGGCTGCCTGGTTTCCTTCAACGACGCGGAAAAGACCTGGGACTGCCCCTGCCACGGCTCCCGGTTCGGCGTGGACGGCGAAGTGGTGCAGGGCCCGGCGGTCCGCCCGCTGCGCCGCGGTCCCGCCTGAGCGGGCCGTGGCCGGGCCGGGAAAGGTCCGGCCCGGCGCGGTCCTAACCGGACGCGAGCTTCTTGCCCGCGTCGTAGAGCAGGTGCAGGGCGTCGGCAACGCCCACCGCCGTCAGGACCGTGGCCGCCAGCCGCGTCGGGCGGGGTGCGATGACCAGGCCCGCGGCCAGTCCCGTGCCGATCCACACGTTGAGGCAGAAGGGGCACGACACGAGCTCGCCCACCGCGTGCGCGACGTGACCCTTCGCGGGAACGGACTCGTTCAGCTCGTCGTCGCCCGCCGGCTCCTCGTACCGGGTGAACGGCGCGCGCAGCGGGCTGGTCACCGCGTCCTTGGCCAGGAGCCGGCTGGCCTTGAACGTCGCCGTGCCCAGCAGCACCGTGTCGCCGACGCCGAACCGGTGCGGCAGCCGTCTCCCGAGGACGCGCCCCACGGCCGTCAGCCCGCCGACCAGGACGCCGTAGGCCCCCATCACGCCGACGTACCCGCCCAGGGGCCGGTCGGCGTCGCCCGCATACCCGCGTTGCACCTGCTTCGCCTTCTCCGTGACTTCCTTGACCACGCTCATGCGTCCGCCGATCCGGGCTCTTCATCGGGCCCTGTCGCTCACCTGTGAACTTCTTGCCGTACGTACCCGCCGCGCCGGGCGGCAATCATGGTTTCCCCCTACGCGGGGCGGGTACCTCGCGGCGGTGGGACGCATCAGACTCCGGCGCAGTGACCTGCGCGGCCCCGGCATCCGGCGGATCCGCCGCGGCCGCGGGTTCTCCTATGCCACGCCCGAGGGCGAACCGGTCACCGACCCGGAGACCCTCGACCGGATCAAGGCCCTCGTCATCCCGCCGGCCTGGCGGAACGTGTGGATCTGCCCGTACCCGAACGGGCACGTCCAGGCCGTCGGCACCGACGACGCGGGCCGCCGCCAGTACCTCTACCACGAGCAGTGGCGCCGGGACCGCGACGAGGAGAAGCACGACCGCGTGCTGGCCATGGCCCGCCGGCTCCCCGCGTGGCGCGCCGAGGTCGAGGCCGACCTCGGCGGGAGCGGCCTCACCCGGAAGCGGGTCCTCGCGGCGGCGCTGCGGATGCTCGACCGCGGGATCTTCCGGACCGGCGGCGAGGAGTACGCGGAGGAGAACGGCACCCACGGCGTCGCGACGCTGCTGCGGGAGCACGTCGCGGTCCGCGGCGACGAGTGCCGCTTCTGCTACGTCGCCAAGGGCGGCCTCGACCGCGAGGTGGCCATCCGGGACGCCGCGCTGGCGAAGGTCGTGAAGGCGCTGTTGCGCAGCCGGTCGGGCAGCGACCGGCTGCTCGTCCACCGGGACGGCGGCACCTGGCACGAGGTGCACGCGGCGGACATCAACGAGCGGTTCAAGGAGCTGGCCGGCGAGGACTGCACGGCCAAGGACCTGCGCACGTGGAACGCGACGGTGCTGGCCGCGGCCGCCTTCGCCGTCGCGGACCCGCCGACGTCGGAGACGGCCCGCAAGCGCTCCGAGGCGCGGGTGATGAAGGAGGTCTCCCAGGCCCTCGGCAACACCCCGGCGGTCTGCCGGTCGTCCTATGTGGACCCGCGGCTGGTGGAGGCCTACCGCGGCGAGCGCACCATCGCCCCCGCGCTGAAGCGCGCGGGACGGCTCGACGGGGACGAGGCCCGGGCGGTCCTGGAGAAGGCCTGCGCCCGGCTGCTGAACGCGTCCTGACGCCGTCTCGTGGTTAGCCGTCACCCGAGCGGGAACCCTCCCCGGTGTGGAGACGTCTCACGAGCGGCAGGGGGCACGGTGAGTGAACGCCGATCCATCCGAACGTGTACTGGCCCGCGGACGCGCGCGTCCGGGACCCTGGACACGATGAACCCCGAAGCCTCCCCCGTGCGCTGGCGCGCGTCGATCGGCCTCGCCGTCGGCGGCGGCGGCCCGGTGTCGAGCATCGTCGAGTCCGAGCACGGCAGCGAAGGCTCCGCGCGGGAGTGGATCGAGCGGAAACTGCCCCGCACCCGGTTCCCCGCCTGGATCCCGGCCGCCCGCCGCGCCGACGGCGTCGAGCTGTTCGGCCGGGTGGCCCGCGGCCACGTCGTCACCGGACGGCTCGTGCCCACCTGGGAGTCGGACTCGGGCACCGCGGTCTGGCACGCCGACCGGGCCGGGGACCGAGTGCAGTGGCGCCGCTGCGCCGCCGAGAGCACCGACGGCTGACGGCGGAGCCTGCGACCCGGGAGCAGAATGTGTTTCGGCTGGTCAGGGATCTCCCGGAGCGAGTCCCGCGCTCATGAACCGACCTCGCGGGCGTTGAATCTCCCCGGCGTGCACCCGGCCTGCGGAATCGTGCGGGCCCTCAGCCCGCCGCGCCCACGTCCTCGCTCAGCAGGCAGAACTCGTTGCCCTCCGGGTCCCGCAACACCACCCAGGACTCCTCGCCGGTCTGGCCCACGTCCGCCGGGCGCGCGCCCAGCCCCGTCAAGCGGGCCAGCTCCGTCTCCTGGTCGCACCCCACCGGGCTCACGTCCAGGTGCAACGGCAACTTGCCGCGGCGCGGGACGGCCGTCTGGGCGAGGATGAGCGTCGGCGGGCCGTCGCCGAAGCGGTGTCCCAGCGGGCCCAGCTCCAGGCCGTCCGGCTCGGGCCCGACGACCTCGTAGCCGAGCGCCGCGCACCAGAACTCCGCGAGCCGCTCCGGGTCGCGGCACTCCAGCACCAGCTCCGTGATCCGGCACGTCATCCGCTCGTCCCGGCCGGCTCCCACGTCCGTCCCCAGCAGGCAGAACTCGTTGCCCTCGGGATCCTGCAGCACCTCCCACGGCTCTTCGCCGGTCTGGCCCACGTCCGCCGGCCGCGCGCCCACCGCCGTCAACCGGGCGAGCTCCGTCTCCTGGTCGCGGCCGGCCGGGCTGACGTCCAGGTGCAGCGGCAGCCGGCCGCGGCGGGGGTCGTCCGTCTGAGCCAGGACCAGCGCCGGCGGGCCGTCGCCGAAGCGGTGACCGGGCGCGCCCAGCCCGAGGCCGCCGGGCCAGCGGCCGACGACCTCGTAGCCGAGCACCGCGCCCCAGAACTCCGCGAGCCGGTCCGGATCCCGGCACTCCAGCACGAGTTCGGTGATCCGGCCGGCCATCCGCTCATCTCCGTTCGGTCTCCGCCGCCACTTCCGCGGCTTCGTCGTCGTCCATCGCCCTCGTGTCCCGTGGCGGCAGGAACGGCTCGTCCTGACCGTCGTCGGCCCGCCCCGCCTCGATCGTCCGGCCGCGGGCGACCTCCGCGTCCAGTTCGGCCCCCAGCAGCACGGCGAGGTTCGAGATCCACAACCATACGAGAAAGACGATCACGCCCGCCAGCGAGCCGTAGGTCTTGTTGTAGGAACCGAAGTTCGCCACGTACAGCGCGAACCCCGCCGACGCCAGCACCCACAGCACCACGGCCAGCAGCCCGCCCGGCGTCAGCCACTTGAACCCCGGCTGCCGGACGTTCGGCCCCACCCAGTACAGCAACGCGAACGCCAGGCTCACCAGCACCGCGATCACCGGCCACTTCGCGATCTCCCACACCAGGATCCCGGTCGAGCCGAGCCCGACCAGGTCACCGATCCGGCGGGCGACCGAGCCGGTCGCGACCACGCCCAGCGCGCACGCCGCCAGCAGCACGACGATGCCGATCGTCAGCGCCACCCGCAGCGGGATCGTCTTCCAGATCGGCCGTCCCTCGGGCATGCCGTAGATCGCGTTCGATGCCCGCATGAACGCGCCGACGTACCCGGACGCCGACCACAGGGCGCCGAGCAGGCCGAGGATCGCCAGCGGCCCGGCCAGGCTGCGCGAGCCCGTCAGCTCCTTGATCGCCCCGACCAGGATGTCCTTGCCCTGGCCGGGGACGATCTGGTTGATGTTGTCGATCACGGTCTGGATCTTGTCCGGGCCCAGCAGGCCGAGGATCGCGGTGAGCACGATGATGCCCGGGAAGAGCGACAGGACGCCGTAGTAGGTCAGCGCCGCGGCCCAGTCGGTCAGGTTGTCCCGGTTGAACTGCTTGAAAGTGCGTTTCAGCACCGCGCCCCAGGACCGCTTGGACAGCTCGCCCGGCCCTTCGGGTTCTTTCCTTCGTCTGGCCACCGTCGCACCTCCGCTTCGTCGCCGCGGGCATACCCCGTCCGGGACTGGGTATTCCCCCTTCGTCCCGAGAAGCAGGAGGAAGCCGTGCCCGAGGTCAGCCGCGTCATCGACGTACCGCCCGAGGCCGTGTTCGCCGTGCTCGCCGACGGCTGGCTCTACGCGGGCTGGGTGGTCGGCAGCTCGCACATCCGGGACGTCGACGCGTCCTGGCCCGCCGTGGGTTCGCGGATCCACCACAGTGTCGGCCCGTGGCCGCTGCACATCCAGGACGTCACGGTGGTCCGCGCGGTCGAGCCGGGGCTTTCGCTGTCGCTGGAGGCGCGCGGCTGGCCCCTCGGCGCCGCGGCGGTCGGGCTCACGCTGGTCCCCCACGGGGAAGGGCAGACGCTCGTCCGGATGACCGAGCACATCGTCCGCGGGCCGGGCAAGGTGCTGCCGGAGCCGCTGCAGGCGCTCCTCGCGAAGCCGCGGAACACCGAATCCCTCGCCCGGCTCTCGGACCTGGCCACGGGCAAGTACGCCGGCACCAAGACCGACCAGCCCGGCTGAGCCCGGCTCGGGCAGGCCCTTCTGGGTTCCGCGAGGGGTCTTTCCGCTCAGCCCGGCCGAGCCCGGCTCGGGCAGGCCCCGTGCGGAGTTCCGCACGGGGCCTTTCGCTCCAGCCCGGCTCGCGCCCCCCGGGCGGAGTTTCCCCAAGGGGCCTTTCCGCTCCAGCCCGGCTCGGGCAGGTCCCGTGCGGAGTTCCGCAAGGGGACCTTTCCGCTCTTGGAACTCCTCAGCCGTAGACCGCGCGGTGCGCCGCCCGGATCACCGCCGCGTAGCCGCCGCCCAGGCGTCCTGATCGGGCCAGGGCCGCGCGGGCCGCGTTCGCCCCCGGGCCGCCGTGCACCGCGCCGCCCGGGTGCGCCGAAGCGCCCGCCAGGTACAGGCGGTCGACCGGGGTGTCCGAGCGGCCCGTGCCCGGCACCGGCCGGAAGAACAGCTGCTGGTGGATCGCCGTCGTGCCACCGTTGATCGCGCCGCCGACCAGGCCCGGGTCGTGGCCCGCCAGTTCGGTCGGGCCCTGGACGTACCGGGCCTTGATCAGGTCGGTGAACCCGGGCGCGTTCGCCTCCACCGTCTCCTCGATCCGCTTGACCCGCCGCTCCAGCGCCGCCCGGTTCTCCATCGTGCCGCGCGGCACGTGCGTGTACGCCCACGCCGCCTCCGTGCCCGCCGGCGAACGGCCCGGGTCGCTCGTGGTCATCTGGCCGAACAGCAGGAACGGGCGGCGCGGGGTGCGGCCGCGGGCGAGTTCGCCGCCGAACGCCGACAGGCCGTCCATGTCCGAGCCCAGGTGGATCGTCCCCGCTCCGCGCGCGCCTTCGGCCGTCCACGGCACCGGGCCGGACAGCGCCCAGTCCACCTTCACCGTCGCGCTGTCCCACTCGAACCGGCCGAGGTCCTCGAGCAGCCGCGACGGCAGCGCCTCCGCGGCGAGCAGCTCGCCGTACAGCACCGGCGCGGGCACGTCGGCGAGCACCGCCTTGCGCGCCCGGACCGGGTCTCCGGCGCCGTCTCGCACGCCCAGCGCCCGCCCGCCGCCGACGAGCACCTCGGCCACCGGACGTCCACAGTGGACCTTCCCGCCGCGCGACTCCAGCCGGCGCACCAGCGCCGCCGTCAGCTCCCCCGCGCCGCCTTCCGGCACCGGGAAGCCGGCGTCCTGCCCGATCATCGCCAGCAGCCAGCCGAACACCGCGCTGCCCGCGTTGTCCACCGAAAGGTCGCTGTGCGCGGAGTTCCCGGCCAGCAGCAGCTTGGCGCCCTCGCCGGTGAACAGCTCGTCGCCGAACCGGCGGGCGGGCAGCGTCAGCATCCGGGCCAGCCGCAGCGCGTCGGCCGTCCCGGTGCGGCGCAGCAGCCGCAGCGCCGGGCGCACCGGCGGGAACGGCGTGAACAACGCGTCGAGCAGCGGCTCGCGGATCTCCTGCCACTGCTCGAACAGCCGCCGCCACGCCGCACCGTCCCCGGGCGCGAACTCGTCGGCGGACGCGGCGGTGCGGTCGAGGTCCCGCGACAGCACCGCGCACCGGTCGTCGGGCAGGACGTGGGCGAGGACCTCCGGTGCGTGCCGCCAGCGCACGCCGTGCTCCTCCAGCCCGAGCCCCCGGATCACCGGCGACACCGCGGTGAGCGGGAAGAAGGCGCTGCACAGGTCGTTGCGGAAGCCGGGCTCGGTCACCTCGGCGGTCTGGACCGCCCCGCCGGGGCGCGGCGTCGCCTCCAGCACGAGCACCGACCAACCCGCGTCGGCCAGGAGGTTCGCCGCCACCAGGCCGTTGTGCCCGGCGCCGATCACCACGGCGTCGGCGGCTTCGGTACTCACTGGGGCCTCCCGGCGGCTCGACCTGCTCAGGTGTTCAGGATTGCGACTGGTGGCTCGGCCCGACCCGGGTGAGCGAGCGGAGCCGGGACACCAGCCCGTCGCGGCGCGGCGGGGCCAGGGGCGGGCTCGCCGCCCCCGCGCCCGACCGGAGCCCGTCGACCAGGTCGGCGAGCGCGGACGCGGCGTCGTACCGAGGTTGCCAGCCCAGCGCGGTCTCCGCCAGGGTCGTGTCCCCGAGCGCCGCGCGATCGGCCAGCTCGAGCCAGCCCGGGTGCAGCGGCAGCGCGCCGGTCCACCAGGCCGCCCGGGCCGCGACCTGCACCCACGGCTTCGGCACCGGCACGCGCACCCCGCCGAGGACCCCGGCCAGCGCGTCGGCGTCGAGCACCTCCGGCGCGGCGAGGTTGACCGGGCCGGTGAAGCCGGCGTCGAGGATCAGCCGGATCGCGTCGGCGACGTCGGCGGTGTGCACCACCTGCGCGCGCAGCTCCGTCCACAGCGGAACCGGCAGCCGGCGGCCGCCGACGACGCCGGCGGGCACCACCGGGCCGAGCAGCCAGCGCGCGAACTCGCCGGCGGCGCGCCGGTGCAGGATCGCGCACGGCCGGAGCCTCGCCACCCGGACCTGGGGGTGCCGCTCCTCGAACCGGTCGAGCAGCGTTTCGAGGGCGGCCTTGCCCCGGCTGTAGGCGCTGCTCGCGATGCCGTCGCACGGCCAGTCCTCGGTGACCTTTTCCCAGCGGGGCGCGGGCCCGTAGGCGGCCACCGACGACGCGACGACCAGGTGCCGCACCCCGGCCTGGGCGGCCGCGGCGAGGACGTGCCGGGTGCCGTGGTCGTTGGTCCGCCACATCGGCGGGTCGCCGCGCACCGGCGAGATGGCCCACGCGAGGTGGACGACGGCATCGGCGTCTTCGAACAGCCGCGTCAGTTCCCGGTCGGCGCCGCGGACGCCGACGTCGACGGCCCGCCAGCCCGCCCGGCGGTACGGCTCGGCCGTGGTGTCGGGCAGCCGCCGCGCGAGGCCGACGACGTCGTGCCCGGGCTCGAGGGCGGCGAGCAACGCCGTTCCGACGTTACCGGTGGCCCCGGTGATCACGATGCGCACGCGAAAGGCTTACCCCGTGTCGCCACCGCGAAACCAGCGGCGACCGGGGCTTCGCCACCCGACCCGGAAAATCAGACCAGGTCGCGCGGGATCCGCCGGTGCCAGTTGCGGGAGACGATCCGCCGGGCCCCGTCGTAGCCGTCGAGCTGGGCGTCGATGACGAACTCGGTGTCCGTGCACGACACGCGGGTGCGGGTCTCGCTGCGCGCCAGCCACTCGCCGCGGGCGAAGGTGACCTCCCACCCGGTTTCCGCCACCGGGGAGCAGAAGTCGTCGGCGACCCAGCTGTAGCACTCGCGGACGTCCCGGGTGACCTCCAGGTCGATGTCCTCGTAGCGCACCGTGCCGGCGTTCTTCACGATGTCCAGCGCGGAGCGGTAGCCGATGAGGTCCCGGGAGACGGTCCAGCGCTGCTCCCCCGGCGTCACCGCGGTGACCGGGATCGGCGGTGTGCCTTCGGGTTCGCCGAACGGCCGCGCCGGCAGCTCGTCCGGTTCGGCGACCGGGCGCACCGGCAGCTCGAGCGTGCTGTGTCCGGTGTGGACGGACAGCAGCGCCGGCGTCGGCGGCGGCCAGGCGAGCGGCCAGTACGACGTGGACAGCGAAAGGCGGATCCGGTGCCCGGCCGGGAAGGCCTGCGCGACGGCGTTCAGCTCGATCTCGACGGCGCACCGCTGCCCCGGCTCCATCGGCGCCGGTTCGTCGTGGCCGTCGCGGTGGGTCAGGTTGAGCAGCCCGTAGGTGACGCGCGTGGCGCGCCCGTCCGGCGCGACGTCGGACAGCCGGGCCGCCACCATCGCGACCGGCTGGTCGGCCGAGACCTCCAGGCGGACGACCGGCGAGCCGAGGATCTCGCAGCGCTCGGTGAGCACGTCGGTGTCGAACACCAGCGACCCGCCGTCCTCTTCGCGCTGGTCGTAGGGCAGGTCCGGCGGGGCGCTGTAGGAGGCCCACTTCCCGGAGAACTGGCCGACCGACAGCGGCGAGGACACGGTCAGCGCCTCGTCCTCGACGGTCTCGTCCGGCCGCGCGAGGCGGTGCCGCGCCAGCGGCAGCCGGGTGGGCTTCACGTGCGGCGACGGCCAGGTCGCCTCCCCGACCCACCGGCCGGGCCGGTCTTCGTAGGACGTCGACGGCGGCACGCTCTCCTGCATCCAGGTCCGCAGCATCGGCCCGTCCATGGCCTCGTTCTCCTCGCCGCGGAGCCAGTGGTCCCACCACTTCACGACTTCCTGGAGGTAGCCGATCGCCGGCCCCGGCTCGCCGAGGTGCGGGTACTTGTGCGACCACGGGCCGATCAGCCCGCGCCGCGGCACGTCGAGGTGGGCCAGCAGCCGGATCACGGCGTTGGAGTAGCCGTCGGCCCAGCCGCTGGAGGCCAGCACCGGGACCTGGACGTCGCTGTAGTTCTCCGACACCGAGGCGTGCCGCCAGTAGTCGTCGCGGCGCTGGTGGGCGAGCCAGTTGTCGATCCACAGGCTGCAGTTCTCCAGCCGCTCCAGCCACATCTCGCGCCAGCGCTCCCCGACAACCGCCGGGTCCGGCGGCAGCGTGGCGTAGGCGAACATGGTGCCGGACTCGGCGACGTTGTCCGACAGCAGGCAACCGCCCATGTAGTGCATGTCGTCGGCGAACCGGTCGTCGGTGAACGACGAGATCACGATCGCCCGCAGGCTCGGCGGTTTCCGCGCCGCGACCTGCAGCGCGGCGAACGCGCCCCAGGAGATCCCCATCATGCCCGTGTCGCCGGTGCACCACGGCTGCGCGGCGATCCACTCCAGGACGTCCTCGGCGTCGAGCTGCTCGCGTTCGAGGTACTCGTCGGCCAGGACGCCCTCGGACTCGCCGGTGCCGCGGATGTCCACGCGCACGCAGGCGTACCCGTGCCCGGCGAGGTAGGGGTGGTGGATCGAGTCGCGGGGCGCGGTGAGGTCCCGCTTGCGGTAGGGGATGTACTCGAGGATCGCCGGCACCGGATCGGTGTCCGACGAAACCGGCCGCCAGATGCGGGCGGACAGGACGGTTCCGTCGGACACCGGGATCCGGACGTGGTCGGTCTCGGTGATTTCGTGGGGCAGCGAGGTGACGGCTCGCAAGAGCAACTTCCTCCCAGGGTTACGCGTTCGGCTGCAGCAGGATCTTCTGTGCGCCGTCGAGCTTCTTCTGGAAGATCTCGTACGCGCGGGGCGCGTCTTCCAGCGGCAGCTTGTGCGTGGCGAAGCCTTCGACGCCGAGGGGGTCGCCGTCGCCGGTGAGCACCGGCATGATGGCGTCGAGCCAGTGCCGGACGTTGGCCTGGCCCATCCGCAGCTGGATCTGCTTGTCGAACAGCTCCATCATCGGGATCGGGTCGACCATCCCGCCGTAGACGCCGGACAGCGAGATCGTGCCGCCGCGGCGGACGCTGTCGATCGCCGCGTAGAGCACGCTCAGGCGGTCGATGCCCGCCTTCTCGGTGACCTTCGCGGCCAGCGGCTGCGGCAGCATGTTGACCAGGTTGTGCGCCAGTCTGCCGACCGGCGCGCCGTGCGCCTCCATGCCGACGGCGTCGATCACCGAGTCCGCGCCGCGCCCGTTCGTGAGCTGGCGGATCGTGTCGCCGATGTCCTTGTGGTCGCGGGTGTCGAGCGCGGTGGCGCCGTGTTCGCGGGCCCGGGCCAGGCGCTCCGGCACGAGGTCGACGCCGAGCACCTGGCCGGCGCCGCGGTGGCGGGCGATCCGGCAGCACATCTGCCCGATCGGCCCGAGCCCGAAGACGACGACCGTGCCGTCCTTCGGGACGTTGGCGTACTCGACGGCCTGCCACGCGGTCGGGACGACGTCGGACAGGTAGACGAACCGCTCGTCCGGCGGGCCGTCCGGGACCTTGATCGGGCCGTAGTGCGCCTGCGGGACGCGCAGGTATTCGGCCTGGCCGCCGGGGACCTGGCCGTAGAGCTTCGTGTAGCCGAGCAGCGCCGCGCCCTTGCCCTGCTCGGTGACCTGGGTGGTCTCGCACTGCGACTGCAGGCCGCGTTCGCACATCCAGCAGTGGCCGCAGGAGATGTTGAACGGGATGACGACCCGGTCGCCGGGCTTGAGGTTCTTGACCTCCGGCCCGACCTCCTCGACCACGCCCATCGGCTCGTGGCCGAGGATGTCACCCTCGGTCATGAACGCGCCCAGCACCTCGTACAGGTGCAGGTCGGAGCCGCAGATCCCGGTCGACGTGATCCGCACGACCGCGTCCGTGGCCTCCTCGATCTTGGGATCCGGCACCTCCTCGACGCGGACGTCGCGTTTGCCGTGCCAGGTCACTGCCTTCATGGCTCTCCCTCTCCGCGGACGGATGTCTCCGCCCCGGCTTCCCCCGCCCGGCGGCGGACAAACCCGCCCAGGTCAGGTGAGCGCGTCGGCCCGGCGGCGATGCGGACGGGAGCACGTCGGCCGATCCGCCCCGGGGTGGTCCGGCTGCGTCCATCCCGGCGCGGGCGGGCCCGTCCGCCGTGGCCGACCTCCGTACGCGGCTGTCACAGCCGCGGCGCCTCGGCGAACAGGGCCGACCTCGGCGACCCGATCTTCCGGGCGGCCGCCCGGCTCAGGTGAGCGCGTCGGCCACCAGGTACACGGCCGCGGCCACCGCTGCGGCGGCCGGGAACGTGAGGACCCAGCCGAGGACGATGTCCCGCGCGATGCCCCACCGGACCGCCGACAGGCGGCGGGTCGCGCCCACGCCCATGATCGCCGCCGTGATCACGTGGGTCGTCGAGATCGGGGCCTTCACCGCGAACGCCGTCACGTACAGCACCGACGATGCCACCGACTCCGCCACGAACCCGTGCGGCGGGTCGAGGGGGAAGACGCGGCGGCCGAGCGTCCGCATGATCCGCAGACCACCCGAATAGGTGCCCAGCGACAACGCCGCGGCGCACGCCAGTGTCACCCACAGGGGTACGTCGAACGTCGCCTGCTGCCCCGCGGCCACCAGCGCCAGCACGATCACGCCCATGCCCTTCTGGGCGTCCTGCAGGCCGTGGCCGAGCGCGAGCGCCGACGCCGACACGATCTGGAACCGGCGGAACACCCGGCCGCTGCGGTGGGGGTTCGCGCGGCGGAGCAGCCACAACGCGCCGACCATCGCGAGGTAGCCCAGGCCCAGCCCGAGCAGCGGCGACGCGACCATCGGGATCAGCACCTTCTCGCCGATCCCCGCCCAGTGCACGGTGCTCGCCGCCGCCAGGGCCGCGCCGACCATCCCGCCGATCAGCGAGTGCGAGGACGACGACGGCAGGCCGAAGTACCAGGTGATGAGGTTCCAGGTGATCGCGCCGGCCAGCGCGGCGAACACCACGGTGAGGGCGTCCGGGCCGACCGGGACGTCGATGATGCCCTTGGCGACCGTCGCGGCGATCCCGGTGGACAGCAGCGCGCCCGCCAGGTTCATCACCGCCGCCAGCAGGAGTGCCGCGCGCAGGGTCAGGGCCCGCGTCGACACCGCGCTGGCGATCGCGTTCGCCGCGTCGTGGAAACCGTTGGTGTAGTCGAAGAACAGCGTCAGCACGACCACGGTGACCAGGGCGGCCGTCCCCGTCACTAGGACTCCTTGACCGCGATGGTCTGCACCACGTCGGCCAGGTGTTCGAAGGCGTCGGCGGCCAGCTCGAACTGCTCGACGACTTCCTTCGTCTTCAGCACCTCGAGGGCGTCCCCGCCCGGCTCGAACAGGTGGGCCAGCACCCGCCGGTAGACCCGGTCGGCCTCGTTCTCCAGCTCGTTGATCTCGATCCAGAACGGCTCGAGCTCGCCCACCTTGGCCAGCAGCGGCATCGACGACGCGGTCAGCTCCGCCGCCCGGCACAGCACCCGGACCAGCACGTCGATCCCCGGCGGGAACGCCTCGATCCGGTACAGCACGGTCAGGTCGCCCGCGGTGTCCATGAAGTCCAGCACGTCGTCGATCTTGGCGGCGAGGGCCTGGATGTCCTCGCGGTCGAACGGCGTCACGAAGGAGCTGTTCAGCTCGACCATGATCGTGTGCGTCAGCTCGTCGCCCTGGTGCTCGACCTCGTGCAGGCGCTTGGCGATCGGCTCGCGCTCGGCGGGCTGCGCGGCCACCAGCTCTCTCAGCAGCGCGGTGGCGGTGACGAGGTTGGCCGCCGCGTCGGCGAGCAGGTCGAAGAACCGGCTGCCCCGTGGGGTGAACCGCATGGATGGACGTCCCTTCGTCGCGCACAGCCGTCGGAGCCGAGTACCCCGCCCGGCCGTACGTTTAACCGGCGGTCTCCGGGAAACCAGGAGGCCATGACCGCTCCCGGAACCCGGCGCCTGAGAGTACTGCTCTGGCACGTGCACGGCTCGTGGACCGACGCTTTCGTCCGCGGCCGGCACGACTACTTCCTGCCGGTGTCGCCCGACGGCGCGCCCTGGGGGCTCGGCAAGGCCGGCCGGGACTGGCCGTCGGTGACCGAAGTGCCGCTCGACCGGCTGGCCGAGGCCGAGCCGGACGTCGTCGTCCTGCAGCGCCCCGAGGAGCTGGACCTCGCCGCGCCCCTGGGTGTCCCGTCCGTCTACGTGGAACACAACGCGCCCCGGCCGTCCGCCGCGTCGAGCGAGCACCCCCTCGCCGGCCGCTCCGACATCACCGTCGCGCACGTGACCCACTTCAACGAGGCGATGTGGGACTGCGGCCGCGCGCCCACCACCGTCGTGCCGCACGGCATCCCCGACCCCGGCCCGCGCTACACCGGCGAGCTCGCCGCCGGCGTGTCGATGATCAACGAGCCGGTCCGGCGCCGCCGGGTGACCGGGGCCGACCTGCTCGGCAGGCTCGCCGAAGCCGCGCCGGTCGACGTGTTCGGCATGGGGACCGAGGAGCTCGGCGAGCCGCTGCGCGGCCGCGGCGACGTTCCCGCGCCCGCGCTGCACGACGAGATCGCCCGCCGCCGCGTCTACCTGCACACCGCGCGGTGGACGTCGCTGGGACTGTCCCTTCTGGAGGCGATGCACCTGGCGATGCCGGTTGTCGTCTTCGCCGCGACCGAGGCGGTCGAAGCCGTGCCGGCCGACGCGGGGGTGCTCTCCACCGACGTCTCCGTGCTGGCCCGGGGTTTCCGCGAGCTGATCCACGAACCCGACTTCGCCGCGCTCGCCGGGAAGAACGCCCGCGAGCACGCGCTGAAGCACCACGGGCTCGACGCCTTCCTGACCGCTTGGGACCACCTCCTCGCCGAGACGGCCCGTTGACCCCGAAGGGAACGCCTCACCCATGAAGATCGCGATGGTGTCCGAGCACGCCAACCCCCTGGCAGCGCTGGGCGAAGCCGACGCCGGTGGCCAGAACGTCCACGTCGCCGAGCTTTCCGCCGCGCTCACCCGCGCCGGCCACGACGTGACCGTCTACACGCGCCGGGAAAGCCGTGCCGAGCCGCCGGAGGTCCGGGCTCCCCAGGGGTTCCGGGTGGTGCACGTGCCCGCGGGGCCACCGCGCAAGGAGCCGAAGGACCACCTGCTGCCCTACATGGGCGAATTCGGCAGCTTCCTGCGGGACCGGTGGGCCGGCGACCGGCCCGACCTGGCGCACGCGCACTTCTGGATGTCGGGCCTCGCGACCTCCCTCGCGGCGAGCGCGACCGGGACGCCGGTCGCGCAGACCTTCCACGCCCTCGGCGTGGTCAAGAAGCGGTACCAGGGCGATCAGGACACCAGCCCGGCCGACCGGATCCGGCTGGAGCGGATCATCGGGCGGCAGGCCGGGCGCGTGATCGCCACCTGCTCCGACGAGGTCTTCGAGCTGTCCCGGCTCGGCGTCCCGCGGTCGCGGATCTCGATCGTCCCCTGCGGCGTCGACCTCGGCCGGTTCACCCCCGACGGGCCCGTCGCGCGCCGGCAGGCGCCGCACCGGCTGGTCACCGTGGGCCGGCTGGTGCCGCGGAAGGGGTTCGACATCGCGATCACCGCGCTCGCCCAGCTGCCGGACACCGAGCTGGTGATCGCCGGCGGCCCGGAGCGCGGCCGGCTGTCCCAGGACCCCGAGGCCCGGCGGCTGCGGGCCCTGGCCGACCGGCTCGGCGTCGGTGACCGCGTGCGCTGGCCGGGCCAGGTGTCGCGCGAGGACATGCCCGCCCTGCTGCGCTCGGCCGACGCGGTGGTCTGCGCGCCGTGGTACGAGCCGTTCGGGATCGTGCCCCTGGAGGCGATGGCGTGCGGCGTCCCGGTGGTCGCGGCCGCGGTCGGCGGCCTGACCGACACGGTTGTCGACGGCGTCACCGGGCTGCTGGTCCGCCCGCACCAGCCGAAGGAGCTCGCGTCGCGGGTCCGCCGGCTCCTCGACGACCCGGCGCTCTGCCACGCGTACGGCACCGCGGGCCACGACCGCGCGGTGGCCCGCTACTCGTGGGACCGCGTCGCGGCCGACACGCTGCGCGCCTACCACAAGCTGGTCCCGGAAGCCGCCATGACGGCCGAGGCCCGCTGACCGCAACGGCCGGCTCGCGTACCCAGAGGGCCGGCTCGCGTACTCAGAGGGCCGGCTCGCGTACCTGGAGGGTCGGTTCGTGCACCGGCTGTTCCGGTACGCGAGCCGAGCCTGGGGGTCCGGGAGCCGACCGTCCGGTTACGGGTCAGCCGACGTAACGGCGGGCCTGGGACTCGCGCTGAGGGGCCTCCAGCAGACGCAGGCCGTGCTCGACCCGGGGTGGGACCACCCGGCGCTCGGCCAGCACCCACGGCAGGCCGCGGACCACGTCGAGCAGGGCCGCCGCCGTCGCGCTGTCGAACGGTGCCGTGCGCAGGACCTCCCGGCCGCGGCGGAAGACCGCCGGCCAGGGGCGGCGCAGCAGGAGCGTCCACAGCGTGTTGCGGATACCCAGGCGGCGGCGGTGGCGCGGGTCCCGCAGCTTCGACGGCGCGTGGTGGATCACGACGTCCTCGGCCCAGCACATCCACCAGCCGCGGGCGGCGAGGTCCAGGGCGAACAGCTCCTCCTCGCCGCCGAGCCACATCCGGGTCGAGAAGCCGCCGACCTCGCGGAACGCGCTGACGCGCACCGCGGTCAAGCCGGCCATGATGCCCAGCAGCGCCGGTCCGGGGAGCCACGAAGGCCCCGGCACCGGCGAGTCGCGCAGCTCCGGCGTGATCGGGTCCTCGGCCAGGCCGGGCTCGACCAGGCAGCGGCCGGTCACCGAGCCGAGGCCGGGGTACTCGTCGAGCAGGTCCGCGGCCCGGGTCAGCGCGCCGGGCTGCCAGCACGTGTCGTCGTCGCAGAACGCGACGTACGGGGTCGTCACCTCCTCGACGGCGACGTTCCGCGCCACCGCGCCGAGGTTCTCCCCCAGCCGGAACAGCCGGACGCCGGGGAACTCCCGGGAGACCATGTCGGCCGTGCCGTCCGCGGACGCGTTGTCCGCGACGAAGATCGGCGCGGCGTCCGGCAGGGACGTCATGTGCGCCAGGGTTTCCCGCAGCTGCTCGCGGCGGTTGCAGGTGATGATCACGACCGAGATTCGCGCCATTCGGCGGTCCTTTCCAGTGTCCGGGCCTGGTCTTCGACGTGGTCGGGCAGCACGCGTCGGGAGCCGAGCGCCCGCGGCAGCCGGGCCACCGCGCCGAGCACGGCGCCGGGCGCGGTGACGAGCGTCCGCGCGACCTCGCGGCGGCAGACGCGCGGTGGCCGGCGCAGCACGGCGATGAGCAGCCGGTTGCGCAGTTCGGCCCGGCGGCGCCACGACGACGGCGGCCGCGAGCGGGACGGGTGGTGGTGGGCGCGCAGGCGCCCGACGTAGCAGACCTCCCAGCCGCGCGCGGCCAGGTCGTAGGCGAGCAGCTGCTCCTCCGCGCCGAAGTGCAGCAGCGGGCTGAACCCGCCCACCTGCAGGTACGCGGTGCGGCGGACGATCGCCGAGCAGGCGAGGAAGCCGAGCACGAGCGGCCCCGGCGCGCCGTCCGGGTGGCCCAGCGGGCTGCTCTCCATCTCGGGCGTCACCGGGTCGTCCCGGCATTCGGGACCGACGAGGGTGCGCGCGGCGAGGAGGCCGGTCCGCGGGTGCTCGTCGAAGATCCGCTCGGCCTCGGACAACGCGCCGGACGCCCACCACGAGTCGTCGTCGCTGAAGGCGACGTACGGCGTTTCGGCGACCAGCACGCCGAGGGTGCGGGCGGCGGCGCCGAGGTTGTGCGGCAGCCGGATCACGCGCACGCCGGGGAACCGCCCGGCGACGTCGGCGGTGTCGTCCTCGGAGGCGTTGTCCAGCACCACGACCGGCGGCGGTGGGTCCAACGTGGACAGTTGCGCCAGCGTGCGGGCCAGCTCGCGGGCGCGGTCGCGGGTCGCGATGACGACGGTCGTGCGCGCGCTCACGGCCGCCCCACCAGCTCTTCGACCAGGCCGGCCAGGGAGGGCACCGGAGGGTGCACGGCGGACCGCCCGTCCGCCGACAGGCACCACTTCAGCCGGGAATCGAGCAGCGCGGCGTCCCCGGCGTCTTCGGCGGTGACGACCGGCCAGTCCAGCGCCGCGCCCTGCGCGGTCACCTTCCCGCCGCCGGCCACCGGGTCGACGGCGAGCACCGGCACCCCGGCCTTCAGCCCGAGCACCAGCCCGTGCAGCCGGGTGGTCACGATCGCGTCCATTTTGGACACCGCCGCGACGAACTGGTCGGGCGTGGCGCACCGCTCCCAGTCCTCGTGCGCCAGCCGGGTATCCAGCGGGACCCGGGCGCAGTCCAGGCCGGCGAGCCAGCCGGTCAACGCCGCGTGGACGTCGTCGTGCCGGCCGGCGTCACCGTATTCCGGCTGGTGCGGCGCGAGGACCACGCCCAGCACCGGCGTCGGTGACACCGGCGCCGCCAGGGAAAGATCCGGCTCCGCGGTGCCGTCCGCGTCGCGCGCCAGCACCCGGTGGAACCCGGTCACCGCCGGGTCGTCCGGGTCGGGCACGGACACGCCGGCCGCGATCCGGCGGCAGTCCGCGTACCGCTCGTGCAGCGAACGCACCTGCGGCCCGTGCACCGGGCCGCAGACGAACACCACGTGCGTGTAGTCCGACGGCGGCGCGTCGGGCAGGTGCCGGGCCCCGGGCCGGAAGCCCGGGCTCCACGCGACGTCGTGGTCGATGTTCGCGTCGGTCAGCGCGGTCCCGGCCGCGCGCAGGCTGAGGACGTCACCCGCGGTCGCTTCGCCGTGCAGGAAACTGGCCCATCCGGTGAGCAGAACTCGCATGCCGGGCGGGTACCCGCCTGCGCTCTCCTAAACGGGTTTGCCGGCATCGGAGGCGGGTAGCCGGATCGACATGACGGATCCGGGAGCGACCAGGCGGTTCGAGCGGGCAGTGGTGACCGGGGGCGCCGGGTTCGTCGGCGCGCACCTGTGCGCGCTGCTGCTCGAAGAGGACATCGAAGTGATCGCCGTGGACAACCTCGCGACGTCCTCGGCGGACACCCTCGCGGAGTTGCGCCGCCACGAGGGGTTCCGGTTCGTGCGCCACGACGTCACGCGGCCGATGCCGCTCGGCTGCCGGGCCGACGTCGTCTTCCACCTCGCGAGCGCCGCGTCGCCGCGCGACTACCTGGCCCTGCCGATCGAGACGCTGCGCGCCGGTTCGCACGGCACCGAGAACGCCCTCGACCTGGCGCGCCGCGACAACGCCCGGTTCGTCCTCGCCTCCACCAGCGAGGTCTACGGCGATCCGCTGGAACACCCGCAGCGCGAGGAGTACTGGGGCAACGTCAACCCGATCGGGCCGCGCAGCGTGTACGACGAAGCCAAGCGCTACGCCGAAGCCCTCACCTCCGCCTACCGCCGTGAACACGGCGTCGACACCGGCATCGCGCGGATCTTCAACACCTACGGCCCCGGCATGCGCGCCCACGACGGCCGGATGATCCCCGCTTTCCTCGACCAGGCCCTGAAAGGCGAGCCGATCACGGTGACCGGCACCGGCGAGCAGACGCGGTCCATCTGCTACGTCGAGGACACCGTCCGCGGCCTGCTCGCGCTCGCGCGGTCCGGCCACCCGGGCCCGATGAACATCGGCAATCCGTACGAGCTGACCGTCCGCCAGGTGGCGGAACGGATCAAGGGCATCACCGGCTCGTCGTCCCCGATCGCCTACATCGACGCGGTGGTCGACGACCCCCGGCGCCGCTGCCCCGACATCTCCCTCGCCCGCGACGTCCTCGGCTGGGAACCGAAGATCGACGCCGACGACGGGCTTCATCGCACTGCGGCGTGGTTCCGGCGGGCGCCGTCGCGCTGAGTAGCGACGCCCAGGGCTTTTCCCGCCCGTCGTTTATCAACGACTTCGCCGGGTAGCGCTATAGGCGAGAGCGGACCGAGGTGGGTCCGCACCGGAACGCCAGAGGCAGGTCGATGCGCATACTCGGGATCAACGCCGTCTTCCACGACCCGGCCGCGGCGCTGATCGTGGACGGGGAGATCGTCGCCGCGGCGGAGGAGGAACGCTTCAGCCGCCGCAAACACGGCAAGCAGGCCGTTCCGTTCTCCACCTGGGAACAGCCCGCCCAGGCCGCGGCCTGGTGCCTGAAGCAGGCGGGACTGTCCGCCAAGGACCTCGACGCCGTCGGCTATTCCTACGACCCCGCGCTCGTCGAACCCGGACTGGCCGGGCACGACCCCAGCGGCGAAGAGCTGCGGACCGAGTTCGCGAGACGGGCGCCGCTGTTCCTGAAATCCGCTTTGCCCGGTCTCGACCCGGGAATCGTCCGGTTCGTCCGGCACCACGTCGCGCACGCCGCGTCGGCCGCGCTCGCCGCGCCGTTCGGCGACTGCGCCGTGCTCGTCGCCGACGGCCGCGGCGAGAGCACGTCCTACCTGGCCGGTGAATACCGCGACGGCCGGTTCAAGGAGCTGGCGGCGCAACGGCTTCCGCACTCGCTCGGCCTGCTCTACGAAGACCTCACCGAGCACCTCGGCTTCGCCCGCTCCAGCGACGAGTACAAGGTGATGGCGCTCGCCTCCTACGGCACGCCGGAGTACCTCGACCAGCTCTGCGAGCACGTCCACGTCACCGGCGACGGCGGTTTCCGGGCCACCGGCGTCGACCTCGAGGCACTGGCCCCGCGGCGCAAGGAGGGCGAAGAGCTCACCGCCCGCCACGCCGATCTCGCCGCGAGTGTCCAAAGGGTTCTCGAAGACATCCTCCTGGAGCTGGCGGACTGGCTGCACGAGCGCACCGGCCAGCGGGACCTGGCGATGGCGGGCGGGATCGCGCTCAACTGCGTCGCCAACACCCGCCTGCACGCCGAGGGTCCGTTCGACCGGATCTGGGTGCAGCCCGCCGCGGGTGACGCGGGCACCGCGCTCGGCGCCGCCCTGCAGCTGGCCGCCGACGCCGGGGAACGCGGGGCACCCATGGGGGACGCGGGCCTGGGCCGCGGCTGGACCGACGAGGAGCTCGAAGAGATCCTCGAGCGGGCCAAGCTGCCGTACGAGCGCCCGGACGACCTCGCGGAGACCGTCGCCGAAGCACTGGCCCGGGACGACGTGGTGGCCTGGTTCCAGGGCCGCGCCGAGTTCGGCCCGCGGGCGCTGGGACACCGTTCGCTGCTGGCCCACCCCGGCCGCAAGGCGAACCTGGAACGGCTCAACGACGTCAAGGGCCGCGAGCAGTTCCGGCCGGTCGCGCCGATGGTCCGCGCCGAGCGCGCGGCCGGCATCTTCACCCGCGGCCCGCTGCCGAGCCCGTACATGCTCTTCGTGCACGACGTCGCGGAAGACTGGCGGGACCGCATCCCGGCCGTCACGCACGTCGACGGCACCGCCCGCGTGCAGACGGTCGAGGAACGCGAAAACCCCGTCCTGGCCCGGACGCTCGCCGCGTTCGAGCGGCGGACCGGCCTGCCGGTCGTGATCAACACCAGCCTCAACACCGCGGGCCGGCCGATGGTCGACTCGCCCCGCGACGCGCTCGAATGCTTCGGCTCGGCGCCGATCGACCTGCTCGCGCTGGGGCCGTTCGTGCTCCGGCGTCCCCGTCCGACCCACACCGGCGCGGCGTCGCCGGAGGAGAAGGAGGTGCCGTGATGGAAGACCATCTCGCCGCGTTGGCCGAAGCCGCCCGGCGGACCCGCGAATCCGCTCCCAAGATAATCGCGTGGGGACGGCACCTCGCCGGCGTGTTCGAAGCCGGCGGCAGGCTGCTCGCCTGCGGCAACGGCGGCAGCGCCGCCGAGGCCCAGCACCTGACGGGCGAGCTCGTCGGCCGGTTCCGCCACGAACGGCGGCCCCTTTCGGCGATCGCGCTGCACGCGGACACGTCCGCCACCACCGCGATCGTCAACGACTACGGCGACCACGAGGTCTTCGCCCGCCAGGTGCACGCCCACGGCCGGCCGGGCGACGTCCTGGTCTGCCTGTCCACCAGCGGCGGCAGCCAGAACGTCGTCGCCGCGGCGAAGGCCGCGCACGAACTCGGCGTGACGACGTGGGCGCTGACCGGCCCGGCCCCGAACCCCCTCGCCGCGTTGTGCGACGACGCCGTGACGGTCGAGGCGCCGACCGTCGCCACGGTGCAGGAGATGCACCTGGCGCTGGTGCACGGACTGTGCGCGGCGCTCGACGACGCGCTCGGGGTGACCGCGTGAAGCCGCTGGTCGTCCTCGGCGACACGCTGCTCGACGTCGACGCCGAGGGCACCGCCGAGCGGCTGTGCCCGGAGGCGCCGGTGCCGGTGGTCGACCTGACGGCGCGGCGCCGCCGCCCGGGCGGGGCGGGCCTGGCCGCCCTGCTGGCCGCGCGCTCCGCGGCCGAGGTCGTGCTGGTCACCCCGCTCGGGGACGACGAAGGCGGGCACGCGCTCGCCGGGCTGCTGGAACCGGACGTGACCGTGCTGCCGCTGCCGCTGCGCGGCACGACGGTGTGCAAGACGCGGGTCCGCGCGGGCGGGCAGTCGTTGCTGCGCCTGGATTCCGGCGACGGCACGGCGACCGCCGACCCGCTGCCCGCCCGGGTGCGCGAGGCCCTCGAAAGCGCCGGCGCGATCCTCGTCGCCGACTACGGCCGCGGCCTGACGCGCAACGCCGACGTCCGGCGGGTCCTGCGCGAGCTGGCCGAGCGGATCCCGGTGGTCTGGGACCCGCACCCCCGCGGTGCTCAGCCGGTGCCGGGCACCGGGCTGGTCACGCCGAACCTCGCCGAGGCGCGCGCGGTGCTCGCCGGGCACGAAGAACCGGCCGAACTCGCGAAGCTGCTGCGCGGCCACTGGCACGCCGACGCGGTCGCGGTCACCGTCGGCGCCCAGGGCGCCGTGCTCGCCGACGGCCTCGGCGAAACGAGCGTCCCGATCCCCGCCGCGGCGCGGACGCCGGGTCACACCGCGCCCGACACGTGCGGTGCGGGCGACCGGTTCGCCGCCGCCGCGACCGCGGCCCTGCTCGACGGCGCGGACGTCACCGAAGCCGTCGCGACGGCGGTCGAGGCGGCCGCCCGGTTCGTCGCCGCCGGCGGCGCCACGGCCCTGTCCACGAACGACGGCCCGGTCCCCGACCCGCAGCCGGCGACCGACGCCTTCGGTCTCGCCGAGCGCGTCCGCGCGGGCGGCGGCCGCCTGATCGCCACCGGCGGCTGCTTCGACCTGCTGCACCCCGGGCACGTGAGCCTGCTGCGGCAGGCGCGCGCCCTCGGCGACGCGCTCGTCGTCTGCCTCAACTCCGACTCCTCGGTCCGGGCCCTCAAGGGACCCGGCCGCCCCCTGGTGCGGGACCGCGACCGGGCGCGGCTGCTGACCGCGCTGTCCTTTGTGGACGCGGTCGCCGTCTTCGACGAATCCTCCCCCGCGGCCGTGCTGGAGCGGCTGCGCCCGCACGTCTGGGTGAAGGGCGGCGACTACGCGGCGGCGGACCTGCCCGAACGCGAGGTTGTCGAGCGGCACGGCGGTGAGGTCGTGCTCGTCCCGACCGTGCCCGGCTATTCGACGTCCCGGCTGGTCGCCGCCGCGGCCAGTGCCTGAAATCCCCCGGAATCCCCCGACCCGGCGAAGGAGAGCGATGCGACCCCTCGGCAACGTCCTGATCACCGGTGGCGCGTCCGGCCTCGGCGCCGCCACCGTCGACGCCGTCCGCAAGGCGGGCGGCACCCCGTACGTCCTCGACCGCGTCCGCCCCGAAGACCCGGCCGAGTACGTCGAAGCCGACCTGACCGACACCGCCGCGACCGAGCGGGCCGTGCGGGAGATCGCCGAACGCGCGGGCGGCCTGGACGGCGTCTTCACCGCCGCCGGCACCGATGCCTGCGGGCCGCTCGGCAGCGTGTCCACCGAGGACTGGGAGCGGGTGGTCAAGGTGAACCTGTTCGGCACGGCGGCCGTGATCCGCGCCGCGCTCCCCTCTCTGGAACGCTCGCACGGCAGGGTCGTCACCGTCGCGTCGACCCTGGGCATCAAGGCCGTGAGCGACGCGACCGCCTACTGCGCCTCGAAGTTCGGCGTCGTCGGGTTCACCCGCGCGCTCGCCGCCGAGCTGGCCGGCCGGGTCGGCGTCACGCTGCTGATCCCGGGCGGGATGTGGACGCACTTCTTCGACGACCGCACCGACCAGTACAAGCCGCCGCCGGACGCGAAGCTCAACCAGCCCGAGCACGTGGCGGACACCGTGGTCTTCGCGCTCCAGCAGCCGCCGGGCGCGGAAGTCCGCGAGCTGGTCGTGTGCGCCTCGGAGGAGGGGTCATGGCCGTGAGCTCCGCGGTGCTCGTGCTGCGCGCGCTCGGGATCGGCGATCTGCTGACCGCCGTCCCGGCGCTGCGCGCCCTGCGCGCGGCGTACCCGGACGACCGGCTGGTGCTCGCCGCGCCGGAGCAGCTGCGCGACCTGGTGGAGCTGATCGACGCCGTCGACGAACTGCTGCCCACCCCCCGCCTCGGGGAGCTCGAGTGGCCCGGACCGCCGCCGAGGCTCGCGGTCAACCTGCACGGCAGCGGCCCGGAGAGCCTCCACGACCTGCTGGCCGCCGACCCCGCCGAGCTGCTGACCCACCACCACCCCGACTTCCCCGACGTGCCCGGCCTCCCGTGGCGGGACGACGTGCACGAGGTCGACCGCTGGTGCCGGCTCGTCGAGTACGCCCACCTGGAGGCGGACCGCTCGGCGCTGCGGCTGGCCGCGCCACCGGGCCCGAGCCCCGCCCCGGACGCCGTCGTGGTGCACCCCGGCGCGGCTTTCCCGGCCCGGCGCTGGCCACCGGAGCGGTTCGCCGGCGTGGTGCGGGCGCTGGCCGCGGCCGGGCACCGCGTCGTGCTCACCGGCAGCCCCGGCGAACGCGACCTGGCCCGCGGCATCGCCGAGGCGGCCGGGCTCGGCGACGACGCCGTGCTCGCCGGGCGGACCGGCCTGGCGGACCTGGCCGCGCTGGTGGCCGGGGCCGCGCTCGTCGTCTGCGGCGACACCGGCGTCGGGCACCTCGCGACCGCGTTCGGCACGCCGTCGGTGCTGCTGTTCGGCCCGACCCCGCCCCGGCTGTGGGGCCCGCCGCCCGAGGCGCGCCAGCATGTGGTGCTGTGGGCGGGCAACGTCGGCGACCCCCACGGCGAACGGCCCGACGGCGGCCTGCTGCTGCTCGGCGAAAAGCGCGTGCTCGCCGCCACCCGCTCGGCGCTGGAAGCACGGGTGCCGCATGGCTGAGCACATCGGGATCGTGGGCGCGGGCTACGTCGGCCTGACGAGCGCCGCCTGCTTCGCCCGGCTGGGCCACCGGGTGACCTGCGTGGACGCCGACGAGTCCAAAGTGGACGAGCTGAGCCGTGGCGTCGTGTCGATCGCGGAACCCCGACTGGCCGAGCTGGTCGCCGAAGGCCTCGGCGACGGCACCCTGACCTTCACCACCGCCCAGGCCGAGCTGTACGGCGCCGGCCTCGTCCTGCTCTGCCTGCCGACGCCCCCCGCCGAAGACGGGCGTCCCGACCTCGGCGTCCTCGAGCAGGTCCTGCCGCAGCTCGGCCGGCTGCTCCGGCCCGGCTGCGTGGTCGTCACCAAGTCGACGGTGCCGGTCGGCACCGCGGCCCGGCTGCCGGGCCTGCTGCGGCGCGACGACCTGCCGGTGGTCGGCAACCCCGAGTTCCTCCGCGAGGGACACGCCGTCGACGACTTCCTGCACCCGGACCGGGTGGTGGTCGGCACCGATCCGCCGGATTCGGCGGCGGCGCGGCGCGTCGCGCGGCTGTACGAGCCGACCGGCGCGCCGGTCGTGGCGACCGACTCGGCCAGCGCCGAACTGGCGAAGTACGCGAGCAACGCGTTCCTGGCGGTGAAGCTGTCCTACGTGAACGTCCTCGCCGAACTGTGCGAACGGTTCGGCGCCGACGTCCGCGAGGTCTCGCGCACCATGGGCCTCGACGCGCGGATCGGCCCCGAGTTCCTCGCCCCCGGCCCCGGCTGGGGCGGCTCGTGCCTGCCGAAGGACACTTCGGCCCTGCTGCACGCGGCCGAGTCGGCGGGCGTCGACTTCGGCATCCTGCGCGACGCCGTCCGGGTCAACGACCGGCAGCGCGCCCGGGTGGTGCGGGCCGTGCGGCAGGCCGTCACGGGGGCGGCGGACGGGTCCCTCGCGAACGTCCGCATCGGCCTGCTGGGCCTGGCGTTCAAGGCGGGCACCGGCGACCTGCGCGACTCCCCGGCGCTCGCCGTGGCCGCGGACCTCGCCCGCGCGGGGGCGGAGCTCACCGCGCACGACCCCGCGGTCGGGTGCGTGCCCGGCATGGGCGCGGTCCAGGTCGTCGACGACCCGTACCTGGTGGCCAAGGACGCCGCGGCCCTGGTCGTGCTCACCGAATGGCCGGAGTTCCGCGACCTCGACTGGGCCCGGCTGGCCGCGTCGGCCGACCGGCCGATCGTCGTCGACACCCGCAACCTGCTCGACCCCGACGCGGTCGCCGAGGCCGGTTTCACCCACGTCGGCCTCGGCACGCACTCACGGAGGTAGTCATGCCCCTGCGCGTCCTCGCGCTGACCTGCACCCTCAAGCCGTCCCCGGCGAAGTCGAGCAGCGATCTCATCGCGCGGCAGCTGCTCGACCTCTTCGCCGAACGCGGGGTCACCGGCGAGGTGGTCCGCGTGGTCGACCACGACGTCCGCCCGGGGGTCGAGGCCGACATGGGCGAGGGCGACGAATGGCCCGGGATCCGGCGGAAGATCGCGGCCGCGGACATCCTCCTGATCGCCACCCCGACGTGGGTCGGCCACCTGTCGAGCGTCGCGCAGCGGGTTCTCGAACGCCTCGACGCGGAACTGTCCGAAACGGACGACGAGGGCCGGCCCGCGATGTTCGGCAAGGTCGGGGTCGCCGCGGTGGTCGGCAACGAGGACGGCGCCCACAAGATCATCGCGGACCTGTTCCAGGCCCTGAACGACGTCGGGTTCACGGTGCCCGCCCAGGGCGCCACCTACTGGAACGGCGAAGCCATGCAGGGCGGCGACTACCAGGACCTCGACGAAACGCCGAAGGCCGTGGCCTCGACCAACGCGACGCTGGTCCGCAACGCCGTCCACCTGGCGAACCTGCTCCGGTCCGAGCAGTACCCGGCTTCGTAGCTACTCCGTTCGAGTGACGTCACTGCTCCGGACGAGTGTGGCGCCCGCCACGGGGGTAACCGGGCCGGACCTTCGACCGCCAGGGGGCGCCATGCCGAACCGAATGCTGATCAGCCGCGACAGCAAGCCCATCCCGTGCGAAGAGTGCGGGCTGCCCGCTTTGCACGTGGCTCGTCTGGTGTCCGGTGACGGCACCTTGCTGGGCCAGACCATGGTGTGCACGGCCTGCCGCCGCCACCGTTCCGAACCCGACGCGGTCGCGGTGTCCTAGTTCGTCCGTGAAGGCCACGTCGAGGGGACTCGGCGCGGCCTGCACGGACGTCAGCGGTGCTCGAGCTTTTCCACCAGGTGCCGCACCGGCAGCGTCAGCGTGCCGAGCCCCAGCCGGGCCGGTACGCCGTCGTCCTCGGCGGTGACCAGACGCCGCTCGAGCTGCGACAGCAGCGTGCGGCACTCGTCGAGATCCACCGGCTCGCCCTGCACCGCCACCGACCGGACGGCGCCGGCGAGGCCGCGGATCAGGTCCGCCAGGCAGTTGCGCGCGTCCGGCCACGGGTACGCGAACGGCTCGTCCTGCCGCGCCGAGGTCGTCCGGACCGCGGCGATCAGCTGGGAGACCGGTGTCCACAGCGCGATGAGCGTCTCCAAGGGACGGTCGTGGCGGGCTCCGGAGCCGGGACGGCGGCGGCGCAGGTTCAGCACCCGCCCTTCGCGGGTCAGGCCGGCCGCGTCCTCGGCCACCAGCACCTGGCTGCGCACGTCCTGGGCCTGGGCGAGCAGGTCCTCGACGTCCTCCGGCGGCTCGTCGCGGCGCACGAGGTCGGCCGTCGTCTCCAGCAGCTCCGCCAGCGCCTTCGCAAGCCGCTGGGTGGCTGTGGCGAGGCGGTCGCCGTGCAGCGGCGGGAAGATCAGCGCGTTCACCGCGGCGCCGATCGTCGCGCCCAGCGCCGTCTCCAGCAGCCGGTCGCCCAGCAGGACGGTCTCGGTCGCGGTGCCGTACGAAATCAGCAGCATGCCGGTGACGCCGACCCAGATCCCGGCCGGGCCGAAGTGCCGCCAGTTCCCGGCCAGCAGCCCGACGAACACGACGACGCCGAGCGCGACGGCCTGCCACGGGATCAGGTGGCCGGCCACCGCGGCGAGCAGCACGCCCGCCGCCACCGCCGCGACCTGCTGGGCCCAGCCGCGCAGCGACCGGTACACCGTCACGTCCACCAGGAACACCGCCGCGTACGGCGCGAGAAACGGCTGGGGCAGCCGGAACACCAGAGTCGCCAGCAGCCACGCCCCGGTCGCCGCGAAGGTGGCCTTCGCGGCTTGGACCAGGCTCCGGCGTTCGCTGCCGGGAACCCGCAGGGCACGGGCGAACCAGCCGACCGGGGTCCGGTCGTGCTCGTCAAGCACCGGGCGGCGCCACGTGCACGAGCTTCGTCTGGGTCAGCTCGTCGAGCAGCTCGGGCCCGTAGCCGTAGCCGTTCCCGCTGCGGCCGCGGGGGTGCGCGGCACCGCCGGGGGCGCCGCCGAAGACGTTGTTGACCTTGACCGTGCCGGCCGGCAGCTCGCGCCAGGCGCGCTGGGCGTGCGCCATCGACGCCGTGAGCACGGTCGCGGCGAGCCCGTAATCGCCCTTCGCGGCTTCGGCGAGGCCTTCGTCGAAGCTCGCGACGACCTGGACCGGCGCCACCGGGCCGAACGTCTCCTCGGTCATCACCCGCAGGCCGGCCGCGCAGCCGGTGAGCACGGTGGCCGGGTAGTGCGCGCCGGGTCCGTCCGGCACCGCTCCCCCGGTCAGCAGCCGGGCGCCCCGCTCGACGGCGTCCTCGACGTGCGAGTGCACGTGGTCGCGGTGGCGCCGGTCGACCAGCGGCGCGAGGGTCCGCGCCTCGGCTTCCTTCACCAGCGCGGCGAGGAACGGCTCCGCGACGGCTTCGTGGACGTAGATCCGTTCGACGGCCACGCAGATCTGCCCCGAGTTGGCGAACGCGCCGAGCGCCGCCTGCGCGGCGGCCCACGCCGGGTCGACGTCCTCGTCGACGACGAGGGGATCGTTGCCGCCGTTCTCCAGCAGGGTCTTCGCGCCGGTCGCGGCCGCGCTCGCGGCGATCGACCGGCCGGTCGCGGTGCTGCCGACGTGGGCGATGACGTCGACGTCGTCGCGCATCGCGAGCACGGCGCCGACCCCGCCGTCACCGTGGAGGGTCTGCAGCACGCCGGCCGGGAGCACGCCGGAGAGCACTTCGCCGAGCAGTTCGCCGGTGTGCGGGGCGCGCTCGCTCGGCTTGTGAACCACGGTGTTCCCGGTGGCCAGGGCCGCGCCGAGGAGCCCGCAGGCGACCGCGACCGGGTCGTTCCACGGGGTCAGCGCCACGACGACGCCGCGCGGCTCGGGCACCATGAGGTCGGTGGCGTCGACGCCGCCGAGCAGGCTGCGCCCGCGGTGGACCGGGCCGAGTTCGGCGTACTGGTCGAGCGTTCCCGCGCCGGCGAGCACGCCTTCGCGGGCCTCGCCGCGGGGCCGTCCGGTCTCCGACTCGTTGGCCTCGGCGAGCTCGCCGGCGTGGGCACGCAGCCGTTCGGCCGCGGTGTGCAGCAACGCGCCGCGCTCGGCCGCCGGTGTCCGCGCCCACCGGGCCCGGGTCCGGTTCGCCAGGGCCAGGGCGGCGTCGATCTCGTCTTCGCCCGCGGTCGGCACACTGCCCACCACGCTGCCGTCGGCCGGGTTCCGGATTTCGATCGTCCCCGCGGTCATCCGCACCTCCTCCGTGTCGCCGGCCGGTTACCCGTGCGCGGGGCGTTCGACACGCCGTTTGAGCGGCGGCGCTCCGGGTAGCCCTCTGCGGTGACTACCGCTTCGCTCGACTACACCGTGGTGATCCCCACGACGGGCCGGGAGACGCTTCGGCCACTGCTGGAAACCCTGCTCGGCGGCGAGGGTCCGCGACCGGCGGAGATCCTCGTCGTCGACGACCGCCCGGGAAGCGGGTCCGCACTGGACGTTCCCGGCGGCGTGCGCGTGCTCCGCTCCGGCGGGCGCGGCCCGGCGGCCGCCCGCAACCTCGGCTGGCGCACGGCGAAGAGCGAATGGATCGCCTTCGTCGACGACGACGTCGTGCTCGCGCCGGACTGGCCGCGGCAGCTCGAGGCGGACCTCGCCTCGCTGCCGCCGGAAGTGGCCGCCTCCCAGGGCCGGATCACCGTCCCGCTGCCCGCGGACCGCCGTCCGAGCGACGACGAGCGCGGGACGGCGGGCCTGGAGCACGCGCGGTGGATCACCGCCGACATGGCCTACCGGCGCCGCGCGCTCGTCGAAGCGGGCGGCTTCGACGAGCGGTTCCCGCGCGCCTTCCGCGAGGACTCCGACCTCGCGCTGCGCGTCGCCGAAGCCGGGCACCGGATCGACCAGGGTGAGCGGCTGACGACGCACCCGGCCCGGCGCGCCGGGTTCTTCTACAGCCTGAAAGCCCAGCGCGGCAACGCCGACAACGCCCTGATGCGCCACAAGCACGGCGTGCTCTGGCGGCAGCGCACCGGCGCCGGCTCCGGGCGGCTCGGGCTGCACGCACTGTCCACAGTGGCCGGTCTCGCGGCGCTCGCGCTGCCTTTGCTGCGGCAGCGCGGGAAAGCCGTCCTCGCCGCCGGGGTCTGGGCCGGGCTGACGGCGGAGTTCGCCACCCGCCGGATCCTGCCGGGCCCGCGGACGCCGGGCGAGGTGGCGCGGATGGCCGTCACCAGTGCCCTCATCCCGCCCGCCGCGTGCTACCACCGGATCCGCGGCGAACTCGCGGCGCGGCGGCCCCGGCCGCCGGTCGCGGTGCTGTTCGACCGGGACGACACGCTCATCGTCGACGTCCCCTACCTGGCCGACCCGGACGCCGTCCGCCCGGTGCCCGGCGCCGTCGAGCTCGTCCGGGGCCTGCGGGACCGGGGCATCCCGGTCGGTGTGGTGAGCAACCAGTCCGGAGTCGCGAAAGGACTGATCACCCCGGACCAGCTCGCCGCGGTGAACGCCCGCGTCAAGGAGCTGTTCGGCCCGTTCGGCACGTGGCAGGTCTGCGTCCACGACGACGGTGACGGCTGCGGCTGCCGCAAACCGGCCCCCGGCATGGTGCTGCGGGCAGCCGGCGAACTCGGCGTCGACCCCGCGTCCTGCGTGGTCATCGGCGACACGGGCGCCGACGTCGACGCCGCGCTCGCCGCCGGCGCCCGCGCGGTGCTGGTGCCGACCGCGCGCACCCTCGAACCCGAGATCGCCCGCGCCCGGGAGCACGCCGCCGTCGCCCGGGACCTGTCCGAAGCGCTGCGCGTCGCCGGGGTCGCCGGATGACCCGGGTGCTCGTCGCCCGCCAGGACAACCTCGGGGACGTCCTCCTGGCCGGGCCGTGCGTCCGCGCGGTCGCCGCGCACGCGTCCCACGTCACGCTGCTGACCGGACCCCACGGCCGGGCCGCGGGCGAACTGCTGCCGGGCGTCGACGAGGTGCTCACCTGGCTGGCGCCGTGGATCGACCCCGAGCCGCCGCCGGTGACCGCGGAGGACACCGGCGAGTTCGTGGCGCGGGTGCGGGCGCGGTCGTTCGACCGGGCGCTGATCCTGACGTCGTTCCACCAGTCGCCGCTGCCGCTGGCCCTGCTGCTGCGGCAGGCCGGGGTGCCGTGGGTCGGCGCGATCTCCGAGGACTACCCGGGCAGCCTGCTCGACCTGCGCCACCGCGTCGACGGTGACCCGCCGGAGGCGGTCCGCATGCTGTCGCTCGCCGAAGCGGCGGGGTTTTCCCTGCCCCCGGACGACCACGGCGCCCTGGCCCTGCGCCGCCCGCTGCCGAACACCGCCCGGCTGACCGGCGGCGGCCCGTACGTCGTCGTCCACCCGGGCGCGTCGGTCCCCGCGCGGCAGCCGTCCACCGAGTGGAGCCACCGGATGGTCAAGGCCCTGGCCCAGGACGGGCACCGGGTTCTGGTGACGGGCGCGCCGTCGGAACGGCCGCTGACCCAGAGCGTGGCCGGCACGTCGGCGGTGAACCTCGGCGGCCGGACGTCCCTGGCGGAGCTCGCGGCGGTGCTGTCCGGAGCGCAGGTGGTGGTGGCCCCCAACACGGGCCCGGCCCACCTCGCGGCGGCGGCGGGCACGCCGGTGGTGTCGCTGTTCGCGCCGGTGGTGCCGGCCGCGAGGTGGGCGCCGTACGGGGTCCCGGTGGTGCTGCTCGGCGAGCAGCACGCACCGTGCCGCGACAGCCGGGCGCGCGTCTGCCCGGTGCCGGGCCACCCCTGTCTCGAGACGATCGACCCGGCGGAGGTCTGCCACGCGGTCGCGGAACTCAGCCAACCGGGCGTCGGCTCTGCCGCCGGGGCGGCGATGAGCTCACGGCGGTAGCCGCTACCGCCGTGAGTCAGCCACCGATCTCCTTGCTCACCCCGCTGGGCCCGTCGTAGGTCCGGTCGGGCAGGCCCCGCACGACGCTGAGGGTGTCGGAGTCGGCACCGTTCTTCTCGGCGGCACGGACGAGATCGTCGCGGTGGGCCGGATAGTCGACACCCGAGAGGTACTTCTGCAGCTCGATGGGGTTCGGCTTGCTCACGAGAGCGCTCCTTCCGTTCGAGGAACGGCGCGATTACCCCCTTCCCGGCTGAACACACCTCGGGAGGGCAGGAGTGCTCGGGCACGGGGGGAAGTGATCGCCCTGGCCCGCGCCGGTCACCTCCGGGTGGAGACGAGGGCACCGGCGGGACCGCGATGCTGTTCGCATGAGCAAATAGCTTGGTGTCGTTTCGGCCGGTCCGGGCTTAGCGTCGGGCGGTGGCGAACGAACTGACCATTCCGCTCCTGCCCTGTCCTTCCATCGACGAGATCGCGTCGTTCTACCAGATGCTCGGCTTCGAGATCACCTATCGGCAGACGCGGCCGAACCCGCACGTCGCGGTGCGGCGGGAAGACCTCAACCTGCACTTCTTCGGCATGGACGGCTACGACCCGGCGCAGTCGTACAGCACGTGCCTGGTCATCGTGGCCGACACCGGCGAGCTGTTCGAGGCGTTCGCGGCGGGGATGCGGTCCGTGCACGGAAAACTGCTCGTCTCCGGCATCCCGCGCATGACCCGGCCGCGGCTGCGCAACGACCGGTACACCGGGTTCACCGTCGTCGACCCGGGCGGCAACTGGATCCGGATCCACCAGGCCGCCAAAGAACCCGAAGCGCAGACCAAGCTCGCCAAAGCCATGGAGAACGCCGCGAGGCAGGCGGACGCGCGCGGCGACGAACACCAGGGGCTGAAGATCCTGGAAGGCGCGTTGAAGCGGGCCACCGGCGACGAACCGGAGTTTCAGGCGGTGCGGGAGTACCGCGACGAGCTCGTCGAACGGATCAAGGGGTCCGAGCCGCGTCCGGGCGCTTGAGCGCGGCCCTGGCCACCTCGGGGTCGCAGGTCGTCCGGAAGGGGGATGGGGCGGAGACCGAGTTGTCCCCCTTTCGGCGGCCGACTCGGCTTTCGCGCGGCTGCGGGAAAACGGGGGGAAATGTTTCCCTGAAACGCCGGGTTTTGCTAGCCTCGGCAGAGGAGCCGATTCATCGGGCGAATCTTCCCAAGGAGCAGGAATGGCCCAGAAGGTCCTCGTCGAGATGGTCGACGACATCGACGGCAGCACCGCCGCCCGCACCATCCCGTTCTCCCTGGACGGTGTCACCTACGAAATCGACCTTTCCGAGGACAACGCCATCGCCCTGCGCGGCGAACTGGCCCGCTTCATCAGCGCCGCGCGCCGCACGGGCGGCCGGAAGGCCCGCGCCACCACCGGCCCCACCGCCGACCGCGAACGCAACCAGCAGATCCGGGCGTGGGCCAACGCGAACGGCTACACGGTCTCCGAACGCGGCCGCCTGTCCTCCGAGGTGATCACCGCCTTCGAGCAGGCGCGGACCGCCGGGCGATAAGGCCGCGAGCGTTCTTTCCCGGTGAATGCACGACCCGCGACATAAAGAGACGCTCAGGACGGCACCGGTTGTTCGTCCGCGCTGTGCAGGTGCCGCACCGTGGCGTCCGGGTGGCGCGCCAACGGCTGCACCGGCAACGCCGGGGTATCGGCCACCCTTTCCAGGTGCCGCAGCAGGATTCCCTCCCGCAGCGCCCACGGGCAGATCTCGACGCGGCGGATCGGCGGTGAGGAACTCGCGGGTGAGCCGCCCCGTGCCGAGCGGGAGCGAGACCGCCGGCCCGGGCTCGACGTCCCGGCCGAGCACCAGCTGCATCGATCCGCCGCCGATGTCGATCAGCGGCAGCCGCCCGGCCGACCAGCCGTACCATCGGCGCGCGGCTAAGTACGTCAGCCGCGCCTCTTCCTCGCCCGAGAGGAACTGCGGGCGGATGCCCGAGCCGGCCTGGATGCGGTCGATGACCTCCTCGCGGTTCACCGCGTCCCGCACCGCCGCGGTGACGAACGGGTACAGGGGTCGGCGCCGAGCCGGCCGCCGCGTCCACCGCCCGGCCCACCGCGGCGGTCACCCGCTCGATCCCGGGCTCGCTCAGCGTCCCGTCGGGCGAGAGCTCTTCGGCGAGCAGCGTCGGCTCCTTCACCGCGTGGGCCGGCAGTGGCGGTGCCCCGGCGAACAGTCACCACCTGTAGCTGGGCGGAGTTCGACCCGCTGTCCAGCACGGCCGGTCTCATCGGGCCGGGATACTCCCCGGCGAAACTTCCGCACCCCTCGGGTTTAGCCCGCGTCGGACGTGGTAGCCGACGACGAACGCCCCGAAAGGAGAGTCCCGTGCCCGCTCCGGCGCCGCTGCCCGACGAAGCCGCTTCGCCGCGGCGTGCCGTCGTCACGGGCGCGGACTCCGGTATCGGCCGCGCGGTGGCCGTCGCCCTCGCCGGTGGCGGCCTGGACGTCGGCATCACCTACCACTCGGACGCCGACGGCGCGGAGGAAACCGCCGCCGAGGTGCGTTCGCACGGCGTGGCGGCCCACGTCCGGCGGCTCGACCTGACCGAACTGCCCGGCGCCGCCGAGGTCCTCGACGCGTTCGCCGCCGACCTCGGCGGCATCGACGTCCTGGTCAACTGCTCGGGGACGGGCAGCAGCCAGCGGGTGATGGACCTCAGTTTCGAGAAGTGGCGCGAAGTCCTCGACGTCGACCTCGACGGCGTGTTCCTCGTGTCGCAACGCGCGGCGCGGCACATGATCGACGCCGGCCGCGGCGGCCGCATCATCACCATCACCAGCGTGCACGAGCACGTCCCCCGCGTCGGCGCCGCACCCTACTGCGCGGCCAAGGCCGGTGCGGGCGCGCTCACCCAGGTGCTCGCGCTGGAGCTGGCCGAGCACGGCATCACCGTGAACTCGGTGGCACCCGGCGAGATTTCGACGCCGATGACGGGACAGACCGACGCCGACCCGCGCGAGCAGGACCGGCCCGGCATCCCGCTCGGCCGCCCCGGGCACGCCGCCGAAGTGGCGGCCGCGGTCGCGTTCCTCGCGACCCCCGCCGCCGGCTACATCACCGGCACGTCGCTCGTCGTCGACGGCGGCCTGCTCCTGATGGGTGCCCAGCACGGGACCGCCGCCCGCGGTCACGACTGGCGTTCCCCCTGAGACCAGGGGCCCGCGTCCTGGCTGCAGGGACCGGCGCGGGTCCCGGCCACGGGCCGGACGGCGGATCCCCAGCCCGCCGTCCGGCCCGTTCCATTCCCTCTCTCCGTTTCCGGATGATCGCGCCGGGTATCCCGGTCCGGAGGGAAGGAGGTCCCCATGGCGTCCGCCGAAACCCGCTCCAAGCCGGGCCCGGCCTGGCTCCGCCCGGTCGTTGCCGTGGTCGGGCTGCTCTACCTGGCGCTCGGCGTGGCCGGGTTCCTGACGCCGGAAACCGCGGCGGTCGGGCACGAAACGAGCCGCGCGGTCTGGATCTTCAGCGTGACCCCGCTGCTGAACCTCGTCCACGCGGTGGTCGGCGTGTTCGGGCTGCTCGCCGCGACCCGGCGCACCGGCTCGATCATCTACTGCTGGGTGCTGTTCGTGGGCTTCGCCGGGATGACCGCCTACGGCGTCCTGGCCGCCGCGTTCGTCAACCCCGAAGACCCGATCAACATCAACTGGGCCGACAACTGGCTGCACGGGACCACCGCGGCGGCCGGGCTGGTGCTCGGGATCGCCGGCGCCCGCGCGGCCACGCGGTTTTCGGCGCGGGAACACCGGGTAGCCGGGGAGAACCCGGCGTGAAGGAGGTCCCCCATGCACCGCGAAAGCGACGTCCCGCCGAAGGACGGCGGCGCGTGACGGCCCCGGAGCCGGCGGCGGTGGGTGCACCCGCCGTCGTCGTCCACTACCGCCTCCACGCGGACTTCGCCGTCCCGTTTCCCTGGCTGCGCCGACTGCTGGGGCCCCGCAGCGGCCTGGAACTCGACGCGGACGGCTTGCGCGTGCGGTTCGGGCCGTGGCTGGTCAGCACGCCGTTGAGCAACCTCGCCGGCGCCGAGGCGACCGGCCCGTACAGCGCGCTCCGCGCCTTCGGTGTCCGGCTGTCGCTCGCCGACCGGGGGCTGACGTTCGGCACCACGACCGAGGGCGGCGTGTGCCTCCGGTTCCGCGAGCCGGTCACGGGCATCGACCCCTGGGGCCGGATCCGCCACCCGGGCCTGACGGTGACGGTCTCCGAACCGGAGCTGGTCGCCGCGGCCGTCAACCGGATCGTGGCGGACGCATGACGACGACGCGCATCCTGGCCGTGGCGGTCGACTGCCGGCAGCCGGACCTGCTCGCCGCGTTCTGGGAGAAGGCGCTCGGCCACGGCAAGACCCGCACCTGGACCGACTCGCACGGGACGACCTACCGCCAGCTCGAGTTCGACGAGGGACCCGCGCTGCTGTTCCAGCCGGTGCCCGAGGAGAAGGCGGTCAAGAACCGGCTGCACCTCGACCTGGCCCCGGTCGGCCGCGACCAGCGCGCGGAAGTGGAACGCCTGGTGATGCTGGGCGCGAAGGTCCTCGAAGACCCGGACGACAACCCGTGGATCGTCCTCGCCGACCCGGAGGGCAACGAGTTCTGCGTCCTGCCGCCGCGCTGACTCGCCGTCGGGTTGAGCGTGCTGGCCGACGAGACCACGCTGGCCGAGGTCGCCGCAGCGCACGCGGCGGCCCTCGACGTGCAGATCCGGGCACTGCGCCTGCGGCGTGCGGTGCTGGCGGCCGTCGCGAACCGGGATCGACCCTCAGGGGATGGATCTGATGCACAAACCGGTGAACCTGTCCGATGCCGAACGGCGCCGGAGCTCCCCGAAGACGCCACACCCGAACAGGTCGAGGCGTGGATGGAACTCGGGGAGCTGGTGCAGGACACCGACTTCCGGGCCGCTGTCCGGCGGATGGCCGAGTACCAGGCGGCCCGACGCGCCGACGGGGACACGACCGGCCTGCACCACGACCTAACCGCGACCGTGCGCGAAGACGTCGGCCGCGCGCTTGCGGCGGGGGTCGCACCGGACTCGGAGCGGGCCGACGGCATTGTCGCCACGCTCACCGCGCGCTACGCCGAGACTTTCGGCAAGGCCGACGGCGACCGGCTCAAGCGGTGGATCCTCGAGCGGCTCGAGGTTGCCGACGATCCTCGCATCACGCGGTACTGGCGGTTGGTGGCGGCTATCAACGATGGCTGCGTCCCGCGGCCGCGCCGACTCAGGGCTCGGGCAGGCAGACGGGGTCACCCGCGTAGGCGGCGAGCCGCTCGTCGAAGCCGTCGCGGGTGCCGGGTCTGCGGAAGTCCGGCGGGTCCGGCCGGCCGGGGTAGACCTCGCCGTAGAGGTCGCGGACGAACGCGGCCACCACCTCCGGGGCCGGCAGCACGTCGTCGCCCAGGTAGGCCAGCACCACCACGTCCTCGCCCGAGGCCGACTCGACCGCCGCGGCCCAGCCGTCCCGTTCGTCCCACAGCAACGCCGTCTCGTGCTCCGGGAACCGCGCCAGCCGCCGTTCCAGGGCGAGGTAGGCGCCGGCCGGGACGTCGACGTCGCAGAACCAGGCGGGCACGTCCAGCCTGCCCGCGACGGCCAGCAGGTACTGCCGCAGCCCGCGCGCCGCGGCGCCGAGCCCGTCCCGTTCGATCATCTCGCGCCTGCCCATCCGGTCGGTGCCCCCGCCCCGTGATACCCCGTCACCCGACCGGTCAACCCGGCCTTCCCCAGGTGGAGCAGCACGTCACCGGTAGTCCTCTGTGGAATCCCGAGGGTCACCGGACGAGCAGTTCCAGCACGTCGTCGTCGCTCGTCTGGCGGAAATCGGCGTACCACTGGCCGACCGCGCGGAATCCTGGCGGTTCGGCGACGCAGACGACGTCGTCGGCTTCGTGCAGCAGCCCGGCCGCCGCGCCCGGAGCGGCCACCGGCGCCGCGAAGACGACGGTCCGCGGGTGCCCGGCCCGCACGTCGCGCAGCGCCGCCGTCGCCGTGACGCCGGTGGCCAGGCCGTCGTCGACGAGGATGACGTCCCGGTCGGCGACGGCGGCCGGGGCCCGGCCGCGGCGGTAGCGCTCGAGGCGCCGCCGCGCTTCCGCCCGCTCCCGGGCTTCCGCGCGCGCCATCCGGGCGGCCGTCAGCTTCAGCGCGCGCAGGATCGCTTCGTCGTAGATCGCGGGACCGTCCGGGGTGACCGCGCCGACGCCGTACTCCCGCCGCCCGGGCGCGCCGATCTTGCGCGCGACCGCGACGTCCAGCTCGGCGCCGAGCCGCCGCGCGACAACCGCAGCCACCGGTACCCCGCCCCGGGCGAGCCCGAGCACGAGCGGGTCGGCCCAGGTGCGCCGCCGCAGTTCGCCGGCGAGCTGCCGGCCGCCGTCCTCCCGGTCGGCGAAGACCCGGCGGGCGGCCATCGCGTCACCCCCCGCCCGGGTACGCCGCGGCCGGTGCGTCCTCCTCCGGCTCCCAGTGGTGCAGCGGCGTGATCGCGGTCGTCTCGTCGCAGTGCACGAACGCGTCGTAGCGGGCGGCCGGCACGGTCGGGACGTACCCGCCGCCGCGGTGGACGACGCCGATCGCGCGGTGCCCGCGCAGTGCGTGCGCCCAGCCGTCGTCCGGGAAGACGTGCAGGCTGTCCTCCCCGGGAACGGCTTCGTGCAGCACGCCTTCGAGGCTGTCCGGGCGCGCCGGCTCGACGGTCATCCGGCGCACCGGCCCGCCCCAGTGGCCGGCGGCGATCACGGACCCGCGGTAGGTGCCGAACCCGACGGCGACGACGCCGTCGGCCGCGTGCCGTTCCCGCACCAGCTGCCCGAGGTTGAGCATCCCCGCCGCGGCCATGTCGGTCGCCCGGGCGTCCCCGACGTGGCTGTTGTGCGCCCACACCACGCCCTTGGCCCGCGGACCGTACGCGCGCAGCAGCCGGTCGAGGGTGTCGCTCATGTGGGTGTCGCGCACGTTCCACGACCGCACGCCGCCGCGCACCAGCTCCCGGTAGTAGCGTTCCGCGCCCGCGACAACCTCGGCGTTCTGCCCGGCGACGAAGGCGGCGTCGAGGCCGGGCACGTGGTCGGCGAGGGCGGCCACCCGGACCGACGCCAGCAGGTGCACCACTTCCTCGCGGCAGTTCTCCGGCACGAGCTCGGCGGAAGCGCCGTAGTCGCGGGGATCTTCGCCGTACGGTTCGAAACACCGGAACGCCGCGAGCGCCGCCTCCGTGTGCTCGGGCGCGTGGTCGTGGACGTAGTCCAGGACCACGCGCAACGACTCGCCCAAGCTGTAGACGTCGAGACCGTGGAATCCGCACGGGACGCCGTCCCCGGTGGCGTTGAACGAGCGCAGCCAGGCCGCGAACTCGGCCACCTCTTCGTTCGCCCACAACCAGGTGGGCCAGCGCCGGAAGCCCCACAGGACCTGGCCGGGATCGTTGGGCGCGCCGGGCGCCCCGGCGACGCAGCAGTGCACCCGGTGGCACTCCGGCCAGTCCCCTTCGACGGCGACGAACGCGAAGTCCCGTTCGGCCAGCAGCCGTTTCGTGAGTTCGGCGCGCCACCGGTAGAACTCCGCGGTGCCGTGGGTGGCCTCGCCGAGCAGCACGATCCGGGCGTCCCCGATCCGCCGGACGAGCGGGTCGAGATCCTGCGGGCTGCGCAGCGGCGCGGCCGCTTCGCGGATCGTCGTCACGTCGTCGAGCACCGTTTCGGACATACTGGCGCATTCCCGTTCGGAGGGCAGGCAAACGTCAGCCGGTCACGGCCGCCATTCGTCCCGCCAGTCCGGGTGGGCTTCGTAGACGGAGGCGATCAGCTTCACCGACGCGTCGTCGTGGCTGTCGCGGATCTCTCGGCGCAGGAACTCGGCCTTCTCGGCGAACGGCACCGGCTGCCGGTCCTCCATCGTCTCGACCGGTCCGCCGGCGAGCAGGAGCCCGTCGCCGCCGTCCGCGCGCATGATCCGCAGCCTGCCCCGCCGCTCGGCCTCGTCGATCAGCGGCAGTTCGCCCGCGCGGACCCGTTCTTCGTCCTCCGCGAGCCGGGCGAGCACGAATTCGTCCAGCTTCGCGGTCGTCGTGTCGTCGAGATTCGTCATGGGCCCGGGATACCCGCCCGGCCGCGGCGGCACACACGCCCTCAGGCCGGCGCGCGCGACAGCCGCCGGGCCACCGCGAAACCGGTACCGAGCAGGACGGCGCCACCGGTGATCCACGGCCACAGCGGCATCGAACCGCCGCCGGCCGGGTTCGCCGTCATCGCCGCGGCCGGGCCCGCCGACGCCGGGCCCGCGACGGTGAGCCGGAACGGGATCGCGCCGGAGACCGGGTGGCCGTCGGCGGAGGTGATCCGGTACCGGATCGTGTAGCCGCCGGAGGGCCCGAGCGGGCGCAGCGGCGCGGACACGCGGCCGTCCACAACGGACGCCGCGCCGGCCTCCCAGTGCGACGTGCCGTCGGGCCCCAGCACGGCGAGCTCGGTGAAGCGGTTCTCCACGGGCTCGTTGAACACGAGCACCACCTCCGCCGGGGCGTCGGCGACCGCCGCGTCCCTGGCCGGCGAACTGGACAGCAGGACGCTGTGCGCGTCCGCCGCGGGCGCGCCGAGCAGGAACGCGCAGCCGGCGGCGGCCAGGAGCGCGGTCAGCCGGACGGCGGTGGACGAGCGGGCAGGACGAAGCAAACGGGAAGACATGATTTCCTCGCGTTCGACGGGAATTGCGGGACCGGACGGCCGGATACCGGGAACCGTAACGGCCGGCGGCCGGAGCGCACCGGCGAGCCGTGAAACGTATTTGTTAAGCACTTCTCACCGCCGTACCGGGCCGCCCCGGCCGAACCGGGCAAATCGGTCGACTACTCCGGGCGTTCGCCGGGTCGAGCACCCGAACAGCGGAGCGAACGGGCCGTTCGGCGCACGAACTCACGGTCGCGAGCGGTCCGCGGGCCTTCCGACTTTACCTGGACTTCATGCGAGGATCACGCCCCGAAACCTGGCGGCTGGTTACCTGCTCCCCACATCCCCTTTCCCCATTTCCCGGTGGCCGTCGCATTCCGGCGGATCCCGCACGGGATTTCCCGTTCTTGGAGGACGAAACCGTGCCAGGTCCCGCACCACGCCGTGACCACGTCATCGCCGCGAGCCTGGCGGGCGCGGTCGTGATCGTCGTCGGCTACGCGTCCGGCATCGGCCTGCGCCCCGGCACCGCCGCCGACGCGGCCACACCCCCGATCGCGGACGGCGGGCACCAGGCCACCCCGGAAACCCCTGGTGCGCAACCACTTCCGCCGGGCCTGCCGCCCTCGGGCGTCCCGGCGGCCCCGCTGCCTGCGGTCCCGGCAGGCGACCAGCCGGCGCCGGCCGTGCCGACGATTCCGACGATGCCGCCGATGCCCGGCGGCGGCGTGGAGCCGGTCCCCGGCCCCGGTTCCCCGTCGCCGCCGTCGTCACCACCACCGACGACACCGCCGCCGCTCCCGCCGCCGGGAACCGACGTGCCCGCGTGCCGACCCGGGCTGCCCCAGCAGGTCCTGGCCACCGTTGGCGGGCTGCCCCTGCTCGGGGCCGTCACCACCGGCCTCGGGGTCACCGGCCCGGACGGCGCCGCCGCGCTCGTCCTCGGCTACTGCCGCACCACCGACGGGGGTCTCGAGCCCGCGATGGTGCCCGCCGGCGCCGTCGGCGTCCCGGCCCCGGCCGTCCCGAGTGGACGGTGAGCCGTGGAACCCGTCAAGGCGTGGTACGTGATCGCCCGCAGCGTCGACTACGCCGGTCTGACCCTGTTCGCCGGCGGGCTGCTGTTCCTGGCCGTGCTCTGGCCCGCCGGGGCCGGCCACCGCGGCGCCCGCTCGGTGCTGGTCACCGGCTGGGTCCTCGGCCTGCTCGGCACGCTCGCCGGGCTGGGCCTGCAGGCCGCCTGGGCGGCTCAGCGCCCGCCCGCCGACTTCGTCGCCTGGGACCTGCTCAGCCAGGCCCTGGACAGCCAGTTCGGGCGGATCTGGTTCGCCAGGGCGCTGTTGTGGCTGCTCGGCGGAGTCGTGCTGGCCTGGCTGCTGCAACGCGGCCAGGCCGCCGCGACGGCGTTGCCGTGGCGGGTCGGGACCGGCGCGATCCTGCTCGGGCTGCTCCGCACGACCGGCCTCACCGGGCACGCGGTGGAGAGCACCCGGCCGTGGCTGACGCAGATCGCGGACTTCGCGCACCTCGCGGGGGCCTCCGCGTGGATCGGGGGCCTGGCCGTGCTGCTGTTCGGCGTCCTGGCCCGCCGTGACCCCGGCGAACTCGCCGCGGTGGTCCCCCGCTACTCGAAACTGGCGATGACGTCGGTCGCCGTCGTCGTCGCCGCGGGCACGGTGCTCGCCTGGCAGACCGTCGGCAGCATCGGCCGCGTGTTCGGCACGGCCTACGGGCAGACGCTGCTGATCAAGCTCGCCGTGCTCGCCACCGTGCTCCTCGCCGCGCAGGCCAGCCGCAGCTGGGTCGGCCGGCGCCTCGACTTCGCCGTCGTCCTGCGCGGGGACGCCGGGACCGTCCGCCCCTTCGTCTATTCCGTCGCCGCCGAGACCACGCTCGTGCTCGTGGTCCTCCTCGCGGCGAGCTTCCTCGTCACGGCCAGCCCCGGCCGCTGATCGCGCAGTACCCGAAAGGAGTCCCTCGATGGACAACCCCACCCCCGCCGCCCCCGAACAGCCGGAGGTGGTGCGGCGACGGCGGAACTGGCCGATCGCCGTGGCGATCCTCGCCCTGGCGACGGCGTTGTTCAGCCTCGCCACGCTTCGCGGCGGACAGACCGAGCAGGCCGCGCCGAGCCAGGCCGCGAACGTCGACCTCGCCGCACTGGCCCAGCAGGGCCCCCTGGCGGTCCCGCTCTACCAAGGGCTTTCCCAGGAACAGGCCGGGGGCGCCGCGGCGGCCGCGGCGCCGGCCACGAAGTCCGTCGAAGCGATGGGCTACAAGTTCTCCCCGGCCGACCTGACGATCACCGTCGGCGACACGGTGACGTGGACCAACCACGACACCGCCCCGCACAACATCGTGGTCACCGACGGGCCGGAGAAGTTCACCTCGCCGACCCTGCAGACCGGCCAGACGTTCAGCCACACCTTCACCCAGGCGGGCAAGTACTCGTACTACTGCTCGATCCACCCGGACATGAAGGCCACGGTCACCGTCACCGGTCCGGCGCCGACCACGGCCCCGCCGACGCCGGCCCCGACGTCCGCGCCGACCTCGGAACCCACGCACTCGATGCCGGTGCCGTCCACCCCGGCCGGCGGCGGCTCCTGCGTGCCGAAGTCGGTCCTGCAGCCGATCCTCGACCACATCAAGAGCGCGCACCTGGAGACCTCACCGGGTCAGCAGGTGCAGGACATCCTCAACCTGGACCAGTACATCAAGACCCACACGGTCTGGCTGGAAACGGTGCTCGCCCCGGCGTTCGACGGGTCGGCCGACAAGGTCGTCACCGACACGCTCGCGCCGATCATCGCGCACATCAAGAGCGCGCACCTGGAGACGTCGCTGGGCCAGCAGGTGACCGACCTGCTGAACCTCGACCAGTACATCAAGACGCACACGGTGTGGCTCGAGAACGTGCTCACCCCGTTGCTGAACCAGGCGAGCTGCTGACCGCGGCGGGTGACCCGGTTCCTCGCCGGGTCACCCGCCCCCTCCCGGAGGACTTCCCCATGCCCGACACCGCCGTCCTGCCCGCCCCGCCCGGGACCGGGTACACCCTGCGCCGCGACCGGTGCGTCATCGAGCTCTCCTCGCCGCATCCCCTTCGCATCCGCAGCCGGCTCACCGCGACCGGCGGGCACTGGACGCCCGGCTCGGCGCTCACCGTCACCCTCGACCCCGGCTCGGTGCGGACCGGCATCCCGTACCTGGGCCGGGCGTTCCGCGGCGGCGAACTCACCTTCATCGCCGCCGAAGTCGCCGAAGACCCCTTCGTGGTCGAAGGCCGCGTCGCCGGCCGGGAAGTGCGCCTGCGCGGCGACATCCGGCACCGGGACGACCACGGCGTCGTCGTGTGGGCCGCCGGGCACGTGCTGCCGTCCCGCCGGAAACCGCGGTACGCGGGCCGGATCGCGCGCCTGCTCGCCCGGCGACGGCTGCGCGTCGAGATCGCAATCGAGTTCGTCCGATGAGGCGCGCCGCTCTCGTCGTCGCCGGCCTGCTGCTGTTCCTGAACGTGCCCTTCGCCTCCGGGCCGGCCGTCGCGGCGACCCAGCAGGTCATGATGCAGGACTACGCCTTCTCCCCCGCCACGCTGACCGTCCGGGTCGGCGACACCGTCACGTGGATGCAGCACGACCAGGCCCCGCACGACGTCGTCACGACGAGCGCGCCCGTCGCGTTCCGCAGCCCGCAGCTGTCGTCCGGGCAGAGCTGGAGCTACACGTTCCGGCAGCCGGGCACCTACCAGTACTACTGCTCGGTGCACCCCGACATGCGGGCCTCCGTGACGGTCCTGCCCGCGCCCACGACGGCGCCGCCGGCCACGGCTCCCCGGACCACGCCCGCCCGGACCACGACGGCCGCCACCTCGGCCGCCGCGGTGCCGGTGGCCACCACCGCGCCGTCCACGGCTCCCCCGGCCACCACCGCCACCGCCGCCGCTCCCGCGACCGGGCAGCCGGTGGTCCAGCAGGCGAGCGCGGCGTCACCACCGTCGCTGGACCCGATGCTGCTGGTCGCCGGGCTCGTCACCGGCGTCGCCGTGCTGTGCCTGCTCCTGCTGAGCTCGCGGCGGGCGTGAATTCCTGTCCGGAAACCTGTCCGGAAAAGGACTGGACCAATATTATCGGCGCCCGACAATGGAGAGCATCGCCCTTCAGCGTGGAAGGTGGCCGATGCACTTCCTTGTCCCCGTGCTCACCCTGGTCCTGGCAGCCACTCCGACACCGGCACCGACACCGGCGGCGGCCGCCCCGCTCGCCGCGATCTGCGACAAGTACTGCGACGCCAGGGATCCCGCGTTGTCCCCCGGCGACCGCGAAGGCGGTTCGGCCGGCGTCGGCGGCCGCCGGATCTCCCTGCACCTCGACGACGCCGACGACATGGGCTGGGCGGCGATCACCGGCGGTGCGGCCGGTGACCACGTCTGGCTGGACCGGTCGTTCGACGCCGGGCGCACCTGGGCGTCGGGCAGCAAGCTCGGCGACACCGCGACGCCGTCCGGGTCGACCGGCTGGCGGACCCTGATGTACAACGCCGACGACTGGGCGAACAAGGGCGTCGGCCTGCTGCGGGCCTGCGAGCAGCCCGCGGGATCGGGAACGATCGCCTGCACCGGCTGGGCCCGCCCGACGTGGAACGCCTGGGACCGCCGCACCGCGGCCGCCACCGCGCTGATGGAGCGCTACAACCTCGGCACCGGCCTCTTCGACACGACCGGGTGGTGGAACTCCGCCAACGCCCTCACCGCGGTCATCGACAACATCCGGATCAGCGGCATGGGCAGCTACCGCTACGCGATCGACACGACGTACACGAAGAACCTGTCGGCGCAGGGCGGCAGCTTCCGCAACGACTACCTCGACGACACGGCGTGGTGGGGCCTGGCGTGGGTGGACGCGTACGACCTCACCGGCGACAGCCGCTACCTGAACACCGCCCGCGCCGACGCCGACCACATGTCCGCCTACTGGGACGGCGTCTGCGGCGGCGGGGTCTGGTGGAACACCACCCGGACGACGAAGAACGCGATCCCCAACTCGCTGTACATCCAGCTGAACGCGGCCCTGCACAACCGCGTCCCGGGTGACACGGCGTACCTGGCGCGCGCCCGCGCGGGCTGGACCTGGTTCTCCGGCAGCGGGGTGATCAACGGCGCGAACCTGGTCAACGACGGCCTGAACATGTCGACGTGCGCGAACAACGGCCAGCCGGTCTGGACGTACAACCAGGGTGTGCCCCTAGCGGCGCTGACCGAGCTGTACCGCGCCACCGGTGATGCGGGCCTGCTGACGAAGGCCCGTGCGATGGCGAACGCGTCGACGACGAACACGGCGCTCAACCCCGGCGGCATCCTGCGCGACCCGGGCGAAACGGCCGGGGGTGGCGGTCTCGACGGCCCGACGTTCAAGGGCGTGTACGTCCGCGACCTGGCGGTGCTGAACGCCGCCTTGGCGGACCACCCGTACACGGGCTACCTGCAGCGCCAGGCGAATTCGGCGTACGCGAACGACCGCACCGCCGCGGACGCGTACGGGCTGATGTGGGCAGGTCCGTTCGACCAGTCCGACGCCGCTCGCCAGCAGAGCGCCCTGGACCTGATGAACGCGGCACCCTGAGCCGGCGCCCGGGCGGGCGGCGATCCCGCCCGGGCGCAGGCCTCAGAGGGTCTTCTCCAGCCGGCTCGACAGCAGCTTGATGAACCGGGCCGGGTCGCCCAGCTCGCCGCCCTCGGCCAGCAGCGCCATGCCGTACAGCAGCTCCGCCGTCTCGGCCAGCCCGGCGTCGTCCGGCCGCGACGCGTGCGCCTCGCGCAGGCCCGTCACCAAGGCGTGCTCCGGGTTCAGCTCGAGGATGCGCTTGATCGGCGGCAGCTCCTGCCCCATCGCGCGGTACATCTTCTCGAGCGTCGGCGTCAGGTCGTGGTCGTCCCCGACGATGCAGGCCGGCGACGTCGTGAGCCGCGACGACAGGCGGACTTCCTTGACGGTTTCGCCCAGCGCCGTCCCCATCCACGACAGCAGGCCCTCGAAGTCCTTCTTCTGCTGCTCGCGCGCGACCTCGGTGGCCTTCTTGTCCTCGTCCGACTCCAGGTCGACCTGGCCCTTGGCGATCGACTGGAACTGCTTGCCGTCGAAGCCCGGCACCGCGTCGACCCACATCTCGTCGATCGGGTCGGTCAGCACCAGGACCTCGTAGCCCTTGGCCCGGAACGCCTCCATGTGCGGCGAGTTCTCGATCGCGGACCGCGACTCGCCGGTCATGAAGTAGATGTGCTCCTGGCCGTCCTTCATCCGCTCGACGTAGTCCCGCAGCGACGTCGGCTTCTCGGCGTCGTGCGTCGACGCGAACGACGAGATCTCGAGGATCGCTTCGCGGTTCTCGAAATCGTCGAGCAGGCCTTCCTTCACCGCGCGGCCGAATTCGCGCCAGAACGTGGCGTACTTGTCGGCGTCGGCGGTCATCATCGTCTTGACCGTCGAGAGGACCTTCTTCACCAGGCGGCGGCGGATCAGCTGGATCTGCCGGTCCTGCTGGAGGATCTCCCGCGAGACGTTGAGCGAGAGGTCCTGCGCGTCGACGACACCCTTGACGAACCGCAGGTACTCGGGGACGAGCGACTCGCAGTCGTCCATGATGAAGACGCGCTTGACGTAGAGCTGCACGCCGCGCTTGCGCTCCCGCAGGAACAGGTCCATCGGCGCGTGCGAGGGCAGGAACAGCAGCGCCTGGTACTCGAACGTCCCCTCGGCCTGCAGCCGGATCGTCTCCAGGGGGTCCTGCCAGTCGTGGCTGACGTGCTTGTAGAACTCGTGGTACTCGTCCTCGGTGACCTCGCTCGACGAGCGCGCCCACAGCGCCTTCATCGAGTTGACGGTCTCGACCTCGGCGTCCTCGCCGTCACCCCGCATCCGGATGGGCCAGGTGATGAAGTCGGAGTACTTCTTGACGATCTCCCGGATCTTCGCCGGGGACGTGTAGTCGTACAGGTGGTCCTCGGCGTCCTCGGGCTTGAGGTGCAGGGTCACCGCGGTGCCCTGGGGCGCGTCCTCGACCGGCTGGATCGTGTAGGTGCCTTCGCCGGTCGACTCCCAGCGGACGCCCTCGGCGGTGCCCGCGCGGCGCGTCACGAGGGTGACCTTGTCCGCGACCATGAAGCTCGCGTAGAACCCGACGCCGAACTGCCCGATCAGGTCCTGCGACGCCGCCGCGTCCTTCGCCTCCTTCAGCTTGGTCAGGAAGTCGGCGGTGCCGGACTTGGCGATCGTGCCGATGAGCGCGACGACCTCGTCGCGCGTCATGCCGATGCCGTTGTCCCGCACGGTCAGGGTCCGCCCGGCCGGGTCCGTCTCGATCGCGATGTGCAGGTCGGCGGTGTCCGCTTCGAGGTCCTTGTCGCGGTACGACTCCAGCCGCAGCTTGTCGAGGGCGTCGGAGGCGTTGGACACCAGCTCCCGCAGGAAGGTGTCCTTGTTCGAGTAGATCGAATGGATCATCAGCTGGAGCAGCTGACGCGCTTCCGACTGGAACTCCAGCGTCTCGATCGGGGTGGTCACTTCCGTTCCTTTCCGCATGTCAAGCGTGTCGAAGCCGAGGTGGCCGATCCTACCGAGCGGGTCCGCCGCTCCCCGTCGTCACCCGCCCGCGCACTTTATGAACGCAATGTAGGTGCGCCGGGCTCCCGGTGTGATGCTGGCCACGCCCCGCTGCCGATCAAGGAGGATCGAGTGCCCGGACGCTTCCCCCGGTGGGCGGCCGTGTTCGCCGCGGCCTGTGCCCTGACCACCGCCTTCGCCGCGCCCGCCGCGGCCGCGGGCGTCGTCGACCGCCCCGTCCCGACCACCGGCTGCGGCCGCGCGGCCCCGGTGCCGGCGGGGCAGACGACCACCCGGCACGTCACCTCGGGCGGCCTGGACCGCGAGTACACCGTCCACCTGCCCGCGGGCTACACCCCGCACCGGCCGTACCCGCTGCTGCTGTCGTTCCACGGGCACAAGCGCACGTCCCTGTACCAGGAGCAGCTGTCCGGCTTCTCGGAGCTGGACGCGATCGCCGTCTACCCGCAGGGCCTCATCGGCACCGACGGCGAGTCGGCCTGGACCGGGGCGCCCTACTCCGCCGCCGCCGACGACGTCCTGTTCACCAGCGACCTGCTGACGTCCCTGCAGCGCGCCTTCTGCGTCGACCCCGCCCGGATCTTCGCCGCCGGGAAGTCCAACGGCGGCGGGTTCGTCGGCGTCCTGGCGTGCCGCCTGGCCGGCCGGATCGCCGCGTTCGCGCCGGTGTCCGGCGCCTTCTACCCGCAGGGCGGCGCCTGCCACCCCAGCCGCCCGGCGCCGGTCCTCGACTTCCACGGCACGGCCGACACGACCATCCCCTACGCCGGCAACCCGGCCAAGGGTCTGCCCGCCATCCCGGACTGGCTGGCCGCGTGGTCCACAAGGGACGGTTGCCGGCCCGAGCCGGTGTCGTGGACGCCGGTCGCGGGGGTCGTCGCCCAGAAGTGGCTCGGCTGCGACCGGCGGAGCGCCCTCGAGCACTACCGCGTCGAGGGGGCCGGGCACGTCTGGCCCAGCACGCGGCCGAACAACGACTCGGCCACCCCGACGGTCATCGACGCGACCCCGGTCATCTGGCGGTTCTTCCGCGCCCATCCCCTGCGGTGAAACGCGATTGACGCCCGCCTCGCGGCTCGGCGACCATGACTTCCACCAGGCGAAAGCCGCCCGCCGGAACAGCCGGCGGGCGGCTTTCGCCTCAGTGAAAGGGGTGTGTCGTGAAGGTTCTCGTCCTCAACGCCGGTTACGAGCCGCTGCAGACCGTTTCCGTGCCGCACGCGATCCGGATGCTCGTGCGGCACGTCGCCGAGATCCACGAGGCCGAGGACGGTCTCGCCTACGGGCTGTTCCCGCGCCCGAAGATCGTGCGGTTGCTGCGGTACGTCGTCATGAAGTGGCGATATACGCAGCCGCCCCGGTGGTCCCGGCGCGGCGTGCTGGTCCGGGACGGGCACCGCTGCGCCTACTGCGGGCAGCGCGCCACCACGATCGACCACGTGACGCCGCTGAGCCGCGGCGGCGCCCGGACCGACTGGCTCAACACGGTCGCCGCGTGCGGCGGCACGTCCCGCAGCTGCAACGCCCGGAAGGCGGACCGGCTGCCGGGCGAGGCCGGGATGAAGCTCCGGTTCACCCCGTACGTCCCGACGTGGGACCAGCTGCACCGGCCCGCGGCGTGAGCGCCCGACCTGCCCGCCGGCACCCCGGCGGGCAGGTCGTTAAGCTCGAACCGATCGTCTTCCGCATCCGTGTGTTCCGGGGAAGGCCGGGAGGTCGTCGTGACCGACGCAGGACAGCTGATCGCCGGGCGCTACCGGCTGGCCGAGCGGATCGGCCAGGGCGCCATGGGCGTCGTCTGGCGCGCCCGCGACGAGCGGCTCGACCGGGTCGTCGCGGTCAAGCAGCTGGACTACGACCCGGCCATCGGGCAGGCCGCCGGTGACCAGGCGCGCGAGCGCGCCCTGCGCGAGGCGCGGCTGACCGCGCGGCTGCGGCACCCGCACGCGGTCACGGTGCACGACGTGGTCGAGGAGCCCGGCGGGCCCTACCTGGTCATGGAGTACCTGCCGTCGCGGAGCCTGGCGGACATCCTGCTGGACCGGGAGACCCTGCCCGCCGACGAGGTCGCCCGCATCGGCGTCCAGGTCGCTTCGGCGCTGGCCGCCGCGCACGCCGAGGGCATCGTGCACCGCGACGTCACGCCCGGCAACGTCCTCATCGGGGAGTCCGGCGTCGCCAAGATCGCCGACTTCGGCATCTCCCGCGCCACCGGCGAAGGCACGGTGACCGGCGGCGGCTTCATCGCCGGCACGCCCGCCTTCCTGGCACCCGAAGTCGCCGGCGGCGGCGAAGCCGGCTTCCCGTCGGACGTCTTCGCCCTGGGCGCGACCCTCTACCGCGCGTTGGAGGGCACGCCCCCGTTCGGCAACGACGACAACGCGATCGCGCTGCTGCTGCGGGTGGCCCGGGAGGAGGTCGTCCCGCCGCGGCACGGCGGCCCGCTCGCCGAGGTGCTCGGCCGCCTGCTGCAGCGCGATCCCCCGGCGCGGCCGGCGATGGCGGAGGTCCAGGAGCTGTTCGAGGCGGTCACCGGCGGCCGCCCGCTGCCGCCGCCCCGCCCCCGCGGCCGGATGGGGACCCGCCTGCTGCGCGTCCGCCGTCCCCGCCGGCGGCTGGTGCTGGCTTCCGCGGGCGGAGCGGTCCTGCTGGCCCTGGGCGTGGTGATCGGCACGGCCCTCGTGCCGGACGGCGGCACGACGGTCGCGGCACCGGCCACGTCCGCTCCCCCGGCGTCCACGCCACCGGCCCCGACGACGGCGCCCGACCTGGGCTGCGCCGCCCGCTACGAGGTGACGAACTCCTGGCCCGGCGGCTACCAGGTGGAAGTGACCGTCCGCAACGACCACGGCGGCGACCTGTCCGGCTGGAGCGTCCGCTGGACCCTGCCCGAGGGCCACCACATCAGCGGCCTGTGGAACGGCGACTTCGAGGTCGACGGCTCGACGGTGACGGTGGAGAACGCGGGCTGGAACGCGAAGCTCGCCGCGGGCGGCTCGACGACGTTCGGCTTCATCGCCCTGGCGGGCAGCGGCAAGGCCTCGGAGCGCCCGGCGGTCACCTGCCGGACGCTCTGAGGCGCGCTCAGCGGATCCGGTCGAACGGCAGCCGCAGGACCTGGCCCGTGGTCACCGGGGCGTTGCCCGTCCGGATCGCGTCGAGCTCCGGTTCCGTCAGGGCCCGGTGGTAGAAGCGGACCTCGTCGAAGCCGCCGTTCCAGCGGAACTGGTTGTCCAGCCGCTGGCCCAGCTGCAGCTGGAACGACACCGTCCGGCTGACCGACCCCGCGGCCGCCGCCCCGGAGGCGACCTGGACGCCGTCCACCCACAGCAGCAGTTTCCCGCCGGTCCGCTCGAGCGCCACGTGGTGCCAGGCCTGGTCGTCGTACGCCTGCGCGGTCGAGATCGACGCGCTCCCGGCGGCCGTGGTCATCGTCGCGAGCAGCCGGTGGTTCGCCGGTTCGCCGCGCAGCCACAGCTGCGGTGCCGTGCTGCCCATCCCGCCCAGCCAGAACAGGACCTGGTTGCCCTTCGTGGCGCCGTAGGAGAACCAGCCGGTCCACGTGAGGTCGCCGTCGCCCGGCGGCTGGGCCGGGTCGTACGGCACGCGGACGTAGTCGTCGACGCCGTCCAGCGACAGGGCACCGCCGAAGCGTCCGGCAGCCAGGGAAGCGCCCCCGAGGACCCGGGCATCCGCGTGGTGCGAAACGTCCGGTGTGGACGGTCCCGCCGGGTTCTTCCACCCGAGGTAGTCCTCGTCGAAGCGCGCGAAGCGGATCTCGTCCCGCGCGTCGACCGCGCCGCCCTCGTAGAGCAGCCCGATGTCCGAGCCGCTGATCTGCACGAGGTCGGAATACCCCGACCAGTCCGTCGTGATCCGCGTGCCCTGCTCGGCGTTTTCCCACGTGCGGCCCCCGTCGTAGGACGACCGGATCATCATCCAGCGCCGCCGGTCGGTGTCCGAGGGCGACGAGAACAGCAGGCGGTGGCCGACGCGCAGCACCGCTCCCTGCACCATCGGCGTCACCAGGTCGGGGATGGTGGTGAAGGACCGGGTGAACGTCTCGCCGCCGTCGCGGCTGAGGGCGTAGTCGCGGTTGCCGATGTCGGTGCCGCCCTGCTCGCGGCCGCCGGCGTAGATCGAGCCGTCGGCCAGTTCGACGACGGTGACTTCGGACGGCTTCTGCGTGTAGGTCCCGCCGACCGGGTGCGGGTAGCTGTTCACCGCGCCGACGTGCCAGCTCCCGCCGCCGTCGTCGCTGTAGACCAGCCCGGCGTGGTTTTCGATCGAGTGCGTGCCGTCGCTGGTCTCCGCGTTGACGCCGAACACGAGCCGGCCCGCGTGCTTCCCGCGAGTCAGCTGGATCCCGTGCACCGGGCCGGACGCGTACCAGGAGTCCCAGTCCGGCAGCTTCGCCTGCGCGCTGATGTCGACCGGCGTGGACCAGGTCAGGCCGTCGTCGTCGCTGTACTGCGCATGCGGGGTGCGCGGGCACGGGACGTCGCACGCCTTGTCGTCGTCGCGGCCCTTGTTGTACGTCGTGATCAGCACGATCCGGCCGGTCCGGCGGTCCACCATGGGCACCGGGTTGCCGTGCGTGTCCCCGCCGCCGCGGTTGACCACCTGCAGCGGCGACCACGTCTTCCCGCCGTCGGCGGACCGCTTCAGCACCAGGTCGATGTCGCCGGTGTCGCCGCAGTTGTCGATGCGGCCCTCGGCGAAGGCCAGGAGCGTGCCGTGGGCGGACTTCACGATCGCCGGGATCCGGAAGCAGCTGTAGCCCGGATCCTGCGACGCCTTGAACAGCACCTGCTGGTCGAGCCGCGGCGCGCCCTGCGCCGGGCTCACGGCGAGCAGCGAGCCCGCCACCAGGGCCACCAGCGCGGCCCATCTCCCCGGTGTTCTCATTCTCATCCCTTCAGGACGGCGACACCTCGCGGGGCGAGCCGGACCTCGCGCACCGGCCGCGACGGGTCGGTCAGCAGGTCCGGCGCGGTGTGCGGCAGGTCGACGGTGACCGGCTCGGTGCCGTGGTTGAGCAGGATCAGGTAAGCGCTCTCCTCGCCGTGCCGGACGACGGCCTGGACGCCGGGCGGAGCCTCCAAGACCGGCGTTACCCCGGCTTCGGCGGTGATGCGGCGGAACAGCACCGCCAGGTCGGGCCGCGTGCCCAGGTACCAGGCGACGCCGTCGCCGAAGGCGTGCCGGGTGATCGCGGGCCGCCCGGCCAGGTCACCACTCGCGAACGAGGCGACGGCCTCGGCGCCTTCCGGTTCGATCCATTCGGACCAGACCGACCCGGAATCCGTGGTGCCATCGGCGAAATCCAGGGAGGCCGGCGCGGCCAGGGGCCAGAACTCGTCCACTCGCAGGCCGAGGACGTCCCGCAGCGGTGCCGGGTGCCCGCCGAGGTACGCGCGGTCGCAGCCGTCGACGATGCCGGAGAAGTACGAGACCACGAGGTGCCCGCCGCCCGCGACGTACGCGCGCAGGTTGTCGGCGGAAGCCCGGTCCAGCAGGTACAGGTTCGGGACGACGACGAGCTTGTAGCGCGTGAGATCCCGCCGGGGGTGGACGACGTCGCAGGTGAGGTTGGCGTCGAACAGCGGCGCGTAGTGCGCGAGCTGCGTCTCCAGGTACTCCAGCTGAGCCGGGTGCGAGTCGAGTTCGAGGCCCCACCAGCTCGGCCAGTCGTGCAGCAGGGCGACGTCGGCCCGCACGCGCGTCCCCGCCAGCTCCGGTACTTTCGCGAGCTCCTGGCCGAGCGCGGCGGACTCGTGGAACGTCCGGGTGTCGCGGCCGCCGTGCGGCACCATCGCCGAGTGGAACTTCTCGGCGCCGCCGCTGGTCTGGCGCCACTGGAAGAACAGCACGGCGTCGGCACCCTGCGCGATGGCCTGCCAGCTGCCGAGCCGCATCGCGCCCGGCGGCTTGGGACTGTTCCGCGGCCGCCAGTTCACCGCGCTCGGCGCCTGCTCCAGGAGCAGCCACGGCCGATCCTTGGCGGACCGGACCAGGTCGTAGGCGAACGCGGCTTCGACGTGGGCCCGCGGATCGTCCGGATCCGGGTAGGAATCCAGGCTGACGACGTCCTCGTGCGGCGTCCAGGTGTGCCAGTCGAGGGCCTTCTGCACCCGTCCGACGAAGTTGGTCGTGACCGGGACGCCCGGGGTGATCCGCCGCAGCACGCGTTGCTCGGTCAGGAAGCAGCCGAGCGCGGCGTCGGAGGAGAACCGGTGGAAGTCGAGCTGCTGGGCGGGATTCGGAAACGTCGGCGCGACGCGCGGCGGCAGGATCTCCTCCCACGCGGAGTAGCGCTGGGCCCAGAACGTCGTCGTCCAGGCCGCGTTGAGCTCGTCGATCGAGCCGTAGCGCTCCCGCAGCCAGCGACGGAAGTCCGAGGCCGACCCGTCGCAGTAGCAGGCCCGGACGTGGCAGCCGTACTCGTTGCCGACGTGCCACATCGCCAGCGCGGGATGCCCGGCGTAGCGCGTCGCCAGCTCCGAGACCAGCCGTCCGGCATGGGCACGGTAGACCGGGCTCGACGGGCAGAACTGCTGCCGCGCCCCGGGCGAAAGCCGGACGCCGTCGGCGCGCACGGGCAGGATCTCCGGGTGCGCGTGGGACAGCCACGGCGGCGGGGACGCGGTCATCGTCGCCAGGCAGACCTGGATCCCGGCGCCGGCCAAGCCGTCCATGACGTCGTCGAACCAGCCGAAGTCGTATTCCCCGGGCCGGGGTTCGACCCCGGCCCACGAGTAGATCCCCGCGGTGACCATCGTGACGCCCGCTTCGGCCATCAGCTCCAGGTCTTCCCGGCGGACCTCTTCCGGCCAGTGCTCGGGGTTGTAGTCGGCGCCGTAGCGGATCATCAGAGCAGGCCCGCTTCGGCGAGCTTCTCCTTGATCCGCAGCAGTTCTTCGGCGTCCAGCGGGAGCTGCGGCGGCGCCATGACAGCGTTGTCGATGAACCCGCGCATCTTCATCGCGGCCTTGAAGGCGCCGAGCCCGGCCGAGCCGCGGCCCATCCGGCTTGGCGGCGCGACGGACGTGATCGAAAACAGCTTCATCAGCCGTTCCTGCTCGCGGCGCGCCGCGGCGAGGTTGCCGGACTTGAAGTGGTCGTGGATGAGCACGTACCCGACCGGGTCGACGTTGCCGAGGCCCGGGACCGCCCCGTCGGCGCCCATCGCCAGGGCCGCGTCCACGACGAGTTCGGAGCCGGTGAACACGGCGAACGAGTCGAGGCCGCGGTCGCGCTTGCCGAGCAGCACGGCGCGGAACGCCGCTTCGTCGCCGCTGGAGTCCTTCAACCCGGCGATGACCCCGTCGGCGGCGAGGTCGAGCACCATTCCGCCGTCGAGCTTCGTGTGCACCGCGACCGGGATGTCGTAGGCGACGATCGGCAGCGACGTGCGCTCGTGCAGCAGGCGGAAGTGCCGATCGATCTCGGCGACGTGGGTCCGCGTGTAGTACGGCGCGGTGACGACGGCGGCGTCGGCCCCGGCGGCTTCGGCGGCCGCGATGTGCTCGGCGACCCGCAACGTCGTCATGTCGATACAGCCCACGAGCACCGGGACGCGGCCGGCGACCTGGTCGACCGCCGTTTCGACGACGACGCGGCGCTGGGCGTCCGGCAGGAAGGCGACCTCGCTGGAGGAGCCGAGGACGAAGACGCCGTGCACCCCGGCGTCGAGCTGGACCTCGAGGTGGCGCCGCAGGGAGACGGTGTCCACGCTGAAGTCGTCGTTGAACGGCGTGCACAGCGGCGGGACGATTCCGGCGAACTTCGGCATCAGGCGGTCACTCCGGTCGGGATCTCTGGGTGGATGCAGCGGTAGGTGTGCCCGGGCGGCCCGTCGGCGGCGGCGAGCGGCGGCAGCTCGGCCGCACAGGCGCCGGTCGCGTTGGGGCAGCGGGTGCGGAACGGGCAGCCGCTCGGCGGGTTCGTCGCCGAGGGCACCGGGCCGGTCAGGACGATCGGCTCGACCGGGTGCAGCAGGCTGGGTGTCGCCGAGAAGAGGGCCCGGGTGTACGGGTGCCGGGCGGCTTCCGGGAGTTCGGGAGCCGGGGCCTCTTCGACGACGCGGCCGAGGTACATCGTGACGATGCGGTCGCTCATCTTCTTCACGGTCTGGATGTCGTGGGAGACGAACACCATCGCCAGGTCCAGCTGTTCGCGCAGGTCGAGCAGGAGGTTGAGGATCTGGGCGCGGACCGAGACGTCGAGGGCGGACGTCGGCTCGTCGGCGACGAGCAGCGCCGGCCCCAGTGCCAGGGCGCGCGCGATGGCGACGCGCTGGCGCTGGCCGCCGGAGAGCTGGCCGGGTACCGCGTCGGCGGCGCTGGCGGGCAGGCCGACCAGCGCCATCAGCTCGCGGACGCGGTCGTCCCGCTCGGCCGGCGTGCCCACCCGGTGCACGTCCAGGGGGTCGCGGATGATCTTGGCGACGGCGAGCCGCCGGTTCAGCGCGGTCGACGGGTCCTGGAAGACCATGCCGACCTCCCGCCCGGAAACGAGCGGTTCCCCGCGGAAGCGCACGGCTCCCGCGGTCGGCCGCTGCAGGCCGACGATCACCTTGGCCAGGGTCGACTTGCCGCAGCCGGACTCGCCGACGACGCCGATCGTCTCGCCCGGGTTCACCACGAGGTGGGCGTCGGTCAGGGCGTGGACGTGCTGGTGGCCGAACAGCCCGCGGCCGCGGATCTTGTGGACGACGTGGACGCCGTCGACCTCGAGGAGGTTCACGCCGTCGCCTCCTTTTCGCGGGCGATGTCGACCGCCGGGAAGTGGCAGGCGACGAGGTGGTCGACCGGCTCGCCGAAGCGGACCGGGGTCTGTTCGTGGCACTTGGCGCGGGCCGCCGGGCAGCGGTCGGCGAACCGGCAGCCCGCCGGGAACTCGGCCGGCGCCGGGACGACGCCCTTGATCTGGGTGAGGCGGGCCTCGCTGGCCTCCAGCGACAGCACCGCGCTGAGCAGGCCGCGCGTGTAGTGGTGCCGCGGCGAGCCGACGACCTCGGCGGTGGCGCCCAGCTCGGCGACCTGGCCCCCGTACATGACGACGACGCGGTCGGCGATCTCCGACACCAGCGCGAGGTCGTGCGAGACGAGCACGAGCGCGAACCCGAGTTCCTCCTGCAACCGCAGCAGCAGCGCCATGATCTGGGCCTGGACCGTGACGTCGAGCGCGGTCGTGGGCTCGTCGGCGACGATCAGCTTGGGATCCCGCGAGAGCGCCATCGCGATCAGCACGCGCTGGCGCTGCCCGCCGGACAGCTCGTGCGGGTAGGCCCGCAGCGTCCGGTCCGGGTCGAGGTTGACCAGTTCGAGCAGCTCCCCCGGGGTGCGGGTGCCGCCGCGGCGGGTGAACTGCTTGAGCTGGGCCCGGATGGTCATGGCCGGGTTGAGCGAGCTGAGCGCGTCCTGGTAGATCATCGCGATGTCGTGGCCGAGGTGACGGCGGCGTTCGCCCGGCCGCAGGTTCAGCAGGTCGCGCTGGGCGAACCGGATCCGGCCCGACACCCTCGCACCCGCCGGCTGCAGGCCGAGGATCGACAGCGCGGTGAGCGTCTTGCCGCAGCCGGACTCGCCGATCAGGCCGAGGACTTCGCCGGCGCGCACGCTGAACGACACGCCGTCGACGACGTCGACGCCTTCGTGGCGGCCGGGGAACGAGATCCGGAGCCGGTCGACCTCGAGCACCGTCTCGCGGTGGTCGAGGGACCGCGCGGTCCGGCTCAGCCGCTCCCCCGCCTCCCGCAGGCCGGTGATCGGCAGGACGGGCGCGGTGTCGGCGTCCTCCCGCTTGGCGACGGCTTTCGCGACTTCGGCCGCCTTGACGGCGCGCGCCGAGGGCGCGGCCCAGGCGTCCGAGATCCGCTCGGACAGGATGTTCAGGGCGAGCACCGTGACCAGGATCAGCAGGCCGGGGAACAGCGTGGCCCACCAGCCGCCGGTCAGCACCAGGTCCTTGCCGTCGGCGAGCACCGAGCCCCACGACGGGTCCGGCGGCTGGATGCCGGCGCCGATGAACGACAGCGACGCCTCGAACACGATCGCGTCGGCCACCGTGACCGTGCAGTACACCAGCACCGGCGCGGCGCAGTTGATCGCGACGTGCCGGGTCAGCACGAAGAACCGGCGGGCCCCGATGACGCGTTCGGCGGCGACGTAGTCCTCGCCGTACTGGGCCAGCACGTTCGCCCGGATCACCCGGGCCACCGGCGGCGTGTTGAGGAACCCGATGGCCAGGATCAGCACGAGGATCCCGTGCCCGAACACGGCGACGAGCACCGCCGCCAGCGCGATGCCCGGGAACGCCATGACGACATCCAGCACGCGCATGACCACGGCGTCCACCCGGCGGTGCGAGGTCGCGGCGAAGGCCCCGATCACCGCCCCCGCCACGAGCGCGAGCGCCACCGCCCCCAGGCCGATGGCGAGCGACCAGCGCGTGCCGGCGACGAGCCGGGAGAAGATGTCCCGGCCCGAGGTGTCCGTGCCGAACCAGTGCGAGCCACCGGGCCCGCCGGTGTCGGTGCTGAGCGCGTCCGGGTTGTGGGTCGCCACGAGCGTGCCGAGCACGGCGACCAGCACGAGGACGCCGAGGATCGCGAGAGCGGGCCAGGACCCGCGCAGCCGCCTCACGCGTGGCTCCGCAGGCGCGGGTTGGCGATCAGGTAGAGGACGTCGACGATCAGGTTGACCAGGACGAACCCGATCGCGATCGTGATGACGAAGCCCTGCACCTTGGCGGTGTCGCCGTCCTTGACGGCCTGGATCATGTTCTGCCCCATCCCCGGCAGCGCGAACATCGTCTCGATCACGACCGCGCCGCCGAGCAGGTAGCCGACCCGCAGGCCGAGCACGGTCAGCGGGGTGACGAGCGCGTTGCGCAGCACGTTGCGCCCGACCACGACCACCGGCGGCAGGCCGCCGCCGCGCGCGGTCCGGACGTAGTCCTTGTCCAGTTCCTCGACCATCGAAGTCCGGATCACCCGGGTCAGCTGGGCGGCCACCGGCAGCGCCAGGGAGACCGCGGGCAGCGTCAGCGAGTTGAGCCAGCCGCCGAAGGAGTCCGCCGGGCTGACGTAGCCGCTGGTCGGGAACAGGCCCTGGTCCACGGCCAGCCACTGCACCAGCAGCAGCGCCACCCAGAACGCGGGCGCCGCCACCCCGGCGAGGGTGACCACCCGGATCACCTTGTCCGGCCAGCGGTCGCGGAACAGCGCCGACGTCACGCCGAGCACGAGCGACGTCACCAGCGCGATGACCAGCCCGAGCAGGGTCAGCTGCACGGTCAGCGGCAGCGCGGTCGCGATGATCTCGCCGACCGGCTGCTTGGTGATCACGCTGGTGCCGAAGTCCCCCTGGACCAGGTGCCAGACGAAGTGGACGTACTGCAGCGGCAACGGGTCGAGCAGCCCGTTCTCCAGCCGGAACTGCTGGAGCTGCTCGGCGGTCGCGTTCGCGCCGTCGAACGCGGCGAGCGCCGGGTCGGTGGGCGCGAAGCGCATCACGATGAACACGAACAGGACCACGCCGAGCAGCAGCGGGATCAGGGCGAGGATGCGGCTCAGCAGCATCCGCACGACGACGGCCACGGGGGTTCTCCTCGCTCAGACGGGCTTGGCCTGGTTCAGGTAGATGCCGGGGTAGCCCTGGGCGCGCACGCCGGTGATCGCCTTCGGGTCCCACGCCGTGCCGAGCTGCGTGAACACCACCGGGTAGATCACGGCCTGCTCGGAGATCCGGTCGAGCAGCTGCTTGTTGAGCGCGGTCCGCTTGGCCTCGTCCGGCTCCGCGGCGGCCTGGTCCTGCAGGGCGAGCAGCGCCTGGGCGTCCGGGCCGGTCCAGCGGGCGTACCTGGTGGTGAGGATCGACTTGGCGTCGTAGTAGTAGCGGATGAGCAGGTCCGGGTCGTTGCCGAACTGCATCGGGTTGTTGGTCGTCGCGACGACCTGGAAGTCGGTGCCGGCGTCGAGCTTGGAGAACAGCGCCTTGGTGTCCTGGGAGTCCAAAGTGGTCTGGACGCCGATCGCGTCCCAGCCCTCCTTGATGACCTTGACGCAGTCGGCGACCAGGGAGGTGTTCGTCGTGGACAGCGTCACCTTCAGCCCGCTCACGCCGGCCTCCTGCAGCAGCTGCTTCGCCTTCTCGGGGTTGTAGGCGAAGTCCTGCGACGCGGGCTGCGAAGACGGGAGCTTCGGGTTGATGAACGACGTCCCCGGCGTACCGGCGCCCTTCAGCCCGATCTCGACCATCTTCTTCTTGTCGATCGCGTAGTGCAGCGCCTGCCGGACGAGGTTCTTGTCGAAGGGCGCGTGCTGGGTGTTGAAGAGCAGGAAGAGGTTGTTGCCGCCGTCGGCGAACTCGACGGTCCGGCCGGCCTTGCGCAGCTGCTCGGCGTTGGCGGCCGGGATGTTCTCGGCGATCTGCGCGTCCGGCTTCGCCCCGGAGATGGCCGCGACGCGCGGGGCGGCGTCCACGATGGACTTCCACAGCATCTTGTCGTAGGCGGCCGGGCGCGGGCCGTTGTAGGCGGCGAACTTCTCGAAGCTGGTGTGGCTCAGCGGCGCCTGCTCGACAACCTTGTACGGGCCGGAGCCGACGACCTTGCCGCCCTTGGCGTCGTCCCACTTGCCGTCGTAGACGTGCTTCGGGACGATCTTGCAGCACTGGATCCGCTGCAGCGCGTACGGGAAGGGGAACTCGAGGACGAACTCGACCGAGCGGTCGCCGGTCTTGCGCACTTCCTTCAGCCAGGTGGCGAAGAAGCTGTGGATGAGCACGTTTTCCTTGTCGTCGAGCGCTCTCGCGTAGGTGAAGACGACGTCGTCGGCCGTCACCGGCTGCCCGTCGTGCCACTGGGCGCCGTCGCGGAGCTCGAAGGTGAAGCTGGTTCCGCCGACGTCGGCCGGCAGGGCCTTCGCCAGGCCCGGGAACGGCGCGCGGGTGATCGGGTCACCCTCCACGAGGGACTCGTAGCAGTGCAGGATCGCGGCCATCGAGAACGCGGAGGCGGTCTGCAGCGGGTCCCACGTCTGGTTGTTGCCGTACCCGATGACGGCGGTCAGCGAGCCGGCGGAGCTGCCGGTCTTGTTGGTCGACGCCGGGCCGCCGCACGCGGCGAGCACGGTCGGGAACGCCAAGGCCGCCCCGGCGAAGGTGGTGTAGCGCAGCAACTGGCGGCGGCTGAGCGACGGGCTCTGGGACATCGCTGTCTCCTGGGGGCCTCGAACGGTAGGACGTGGGACGTCCTATGACCGGCGTGAGCCTAGGATGCGTTCGCGTGCCGGTCAAGAGGCCTGGACGTATGACGTAGGATGTCCTCTCACGACGCATCCGGGGAGGACAGCAGTGGCCCGTCCGCAGCGCAGCGAAGAGATCACCAAGCGCATCATCGACCTGATCGTCGAACGGGAGCTCCCGCCGGGCGCCCCCATGCCCACCGAGCTGAGCCTGATGGAGGACATCGGCGTCAGCCGCAACTCGATCCGCGAAGCGATCAAGGCCCTGCAGGCCCTCGGCATCGTCGAGATCCGGCACGGTTACGGCACCTTCGTCGGCTCCGCGGGCTCGGAGTCGCTGCAGACGTGGCTGCTGTTCCGCACCCGCGCGCGGGGCGCGACCGACGTCGGACGGCTGCGCGACCTCCTGGAGGTGCGCGAGATGCTCGAAACCGAGCTCACCCGCCGCGTCGCCGCCGACCACCGGCCCGGGCTCGTCGAGGAGCTGCAAGCCTGCGTCACGCGGATGAAGCGCAAGGGCCCGGACGCCGCGGAGGCCGACCGCGAATTCCACGACCTCATCTGCGCCGAGGCGGGCTTCGACCTCGCCCGCGAGCTCACCGGGCTGTTCTGGGACGTCTACCGGATCGCCGAGAGCGAGCTCGGCGGACCGGCGTCGTCCCCGACGGCGACGGCGAAACGGCACCAGGCCATCGTCGACGCGCTGCTGCTGCGGGACGCCGACGCCGCGGCCGAAGCCGTGCACCGGCACTTCGACGAGGTCCGCAAGCGCGCGAAAGCCGGTCCGTACGGCGGTTTCGGCGTGGCGAGGCCGGTGCCCGCGGCCCACTCGTCCTGACTCTGGGTGGTTGACCCGTTCGAGGTAACTTCCGGAAGTTCGAGAACCGGCCTCAACGGCCGGGGCGTCTGGCTCGTCGTCAGTGGTGATCAACCACCACAGGGAGGCGCCAGTGCGAAGAAGACTTTCGGTGTTCGCGATCCTGCTCGCCGGTTCGGCGGGGCTGACCGGGCTCGCCCCGCCGTCCGCGGTGGCCGCGACGACGACGGCGGCCACCGCCACCCTGCCCACGGGTGAGCGGCTCACCGTCCGGACCACCGCGGACGGCCGGTCCCTGTACGACATCCGGCCGGTCGCGGAGAAGGGCATGGCGCGGGCGCTGGTGCACCTGCGGCTGGGCGAACGCGACTACGAGGTCCCCGGCACCGCGCTCCCCTACCTGGGGCGCGGGCTGGACCTGAGCCTGTTCGACGTCAAGGCACTCCTGGCCGGGGCCACGGCCCCGGTCGATCCGGCGGCGTTCGGCGCCGCCCTGGCGAAGCAGTTCAAGGAAGACAACGCGAAGGGCCGCTTCGGGGGTCAGGGCCTCTTCGCCGGGGGCAGGACCTTCGCGCTCCCGGGGGCGCCGGCGCGGCGGGCGGCCCAGCCCCGCTCGGTGATGCGCACGGTGTCGGTCGACGCCACCGACATCGGCGGCAAGCCCGCCGACACCGGCGTCGCGTTCCTGTACAACACCGACGACGGGAACATCCTCGACCCGAACGAAAACCTCGGCTACTTCTCGGGCGGCACGGCGAAGTTCAGCGCGCCGGACGGGAACTACAGCGCGCTCGGCCTCTTCTGGACCGCCGACGCCGACGGCAACCCGACCGAGGTGCGGTTCAGCGCGCAGCCCGAGTTCACGGTCAAGGCGGACACGACCGTCCGCGTCGACGCGAAACGGGCGTCCAGCAAGGTGACCTGGGTGACCCCGCGGCCGGCGCTGCTGGACGACACCGGGTTCCTGTTCCGCCGGGCCGCCAGGACCGGGCCCGCCCTGCTCGTCGACTTCGACGCCGGTCCGGGCGTGCCGATCTCGGTGTCGCCGACGGCCGTCCCGGTGCGCACCGGGGCGCTGCAGACGTACCCGTACAGCAGGCTCGTGTCCCCGCCCGGACCGGGCACGCCGTACGAATACGTCCTGCAGAAGGCCAGTGCCGGCACGATTCCGCAGCAGCGGTACGTGATCACGGCGAAGGACGTCGCCGCGGTGGACGCCACCTACTACAGCGAGTTCTCCTCGCTCGGGTTGCGGCAGCGCAGCGGGATGTTCGCCTTCGAGGACGTCAGCGGCCACGTGTCGCACCCGATCCAGCTGCCGCGGAAGCAGACCGAATACGTCTCGGCGGCGCCGGACCTGCGCTGGTTCGGCGGGTTCTCGAAGTACGTGCTGCCCGGGCCGTTCGCCGGCTGGGCCGGCGGCCAGTACGAGGCCTTCCACGCCTACCAGGGCGGCTCGTCGGTCACCGAGGAGTGGAACAAGTTCCCGCTGCACCCGGCGGGCGGCGTGGCCCTGCTGCCGCTGAACGACGGCAGCGCGCCGGAGCAGCCGGCCGCCACGCGCGCGGGTGACCTGCTGCGGTTGTCGGTCACGCCGTTCAGCGACAACCAGCCCGGGCACACCGGCTTCGGCTTCTACGGCGAATCCCGCGACACCGTCACCGGGCACTACACGCTGACGCAGGACGGCGCCACGATCGCCGAGGGCAGCCCGGCCGGGACCACCGAACTCACGCTGGAGCAGCCGGTGGCGCCGGCATCGTCGACGCTGGGGCTGACGGTCGACGCCGGGCGCACCGGGCCGATGTACCGCCAGAGCACCGCGACCCACACCGAGTGGACGTGGAAGTCCCGGCACGTCGAGGGCGCGGAGCTCCCGCCGGCGCTGGTCTGCGTGCGCGAAAAGGGCGGAGTCGACCGGTCGTGCGCCGTCGAGCCGATGCTGACCCTGGGGTACGCCGTCGGCGGGCTGCGGCCGGACGGTTCGGCGCTCACCGGCTCGCAGAGCCTCGACCTGACGGTGGGGCACCTGCAGCAGAGCGCTGCTTCGCCGGTGGCGGCCGCGACCGTGCAGTACTCGACCGACGGCACGACGTGGCAGGACGCGACGGTGACCCCGCGCGGCGACGGCGTCTTCCACGCCGACTTCGTCGCGGCCACGGACTCGTTCCGCGGTGCGGACGTCTCACTGCGCGTCACGGCTTCCGACGCGGCCGGGGCGACCGTGGCCGAATCGATCACCGCCGCCTACCACGTCCACCAGTCCTGAGGGGAACGTCCACTGTGAACAGATCGATCATCGGCGTGCTGAGCGCCGCGGTGGTCGCCGTGGGTGTCCTCACCCCGGCCGCGTCCGCCGCACCGGCACCGCGGGCGGCCTGCCCCGACCCGGGTCCGGGCCTGCTGCGCTGCCTCACCACGTACACCCCGGGCCGGGCGCACACCCTGGCGGACGGCCCGGTCGGCTGGGGTGCCGACGACCTGGCGTCGGCCTACCGGCTGCCCGCCGAAGCGGGGCCGGACACGGTCGTCGGCATCTCGATCGCCTACGACGCGCCGAGCCTGGAGGCCGACCTCGCGACGTACCGGGCGCAGTACGGCCTGCCGCCGTGCACCACGGCGAACGGCTGCTTCCGCAAGGTGAACCAGCAGGGCGCCGCGGCTCCCCTGCCCGCCGCGAACTTCGGCTGGGCCCTGGAGTCCACTTTGGACGTGTCGATGGTGTCGGCGGCGTGCCCGTCGTGCCGGATCCTCGTCGTGGAGGGCAACACGCCCGGGTTCGCCGACCTCGCCGAGACGGAGGACACCGCGGTGCGCCTGGGTGCGAAGGTGGTGTCGAACAGCTACGGCGCACGGGAAGGCGGCGCGCCGCTGGCGTACGCGAACCACTACCGGCACCCGGGCGTGACGGTGGTGGCGTCCTCGGGCGACAGCGGCTTCACCGCGGCGAGCTACCCCGCGGTGCTGGCGTCGACGGTCGCCGTCGGCGGGACGTCGCTGGCCCGCGACCCGGATTCGCCGCGTGGCTGGGCGGAGTCGGCGTGGGTGTACGGCGGCAGCGGCTGCTCGGCCTACATCGCGAAACCGAAGTGGCAGCAGGACACCCACTGCGGCAAGCGGACGGTCGCGGACGTCGCGGCGATCGCCGACGGCGTGGCCGTCCACAGCACCGACGCCGGCGGCTGGCTCCCGGTGAGCGGCACCAGCGCCTCGGCGCCGTTCGTGGCCGGGCTGTACGGCCGGTCGGGCCGCGCGGGCGTCGCCCAGCCGGCCGACCTGTACGCGCACGCGGCCCAGTTCGTGGACATCACCACCGGCCACAACGACCCGTCCGGCGCGGGCAAGAAGTGCGGCGGCGACTACCTGTGCGTGGCGGGTCCGGGCTACGACGCCCCCACGGGGGTGGGCGTGCCGAACGGCCTCGCGGGCTTCTGACGCAGCCGGCTCTCACGCCCTGGAGGACTCGTTCCGGTCGTCCGGTGACCGGAACGAGTCCTCCACGGTCGCTCGGCCATCGCCCGGCCGGCACAGCCCGCGCTCGTAGGCCAGCAGACCCGCTTCGGTCCGGTGCGCGCAGCCCAGCTTCCGCACCACCTGGGTCACGAGACCGCGCACCACCGGCTCGGCGATCCCCAGCCGCGCCGCGATCTCCGCGTTCGTCCGGGCCTCGCCGATCAATGCCAGCACCTCCCGCTCCCGGATCGAGAGCCGGTCCACCCGGGCCAGCCGCTCGTCGCGGGGGCCGGAGAGCCTCGTGGCCGCCGACACCAGCCGTCGCGAAGCGTCCGGGGAGAGCACCACGTGGCCGTCCGCCGCGAGGCGGACCACCTTGAGCAGCTCGTTGCGGCGGGCCGAGCGCAGCAGGAAGCCCGCGGCGCCGTCGTGCAACGCGCGCAGGATCCCCGCGTCCGAATCGAACGCGGCCAGCACCACCACCGCGGGGCGCCGGGGAAGCGGCTCGCGCACGATCAGGCGCAGGTCCAGCAGCACCACGTCGGGCAGCCGGCGGCGGAGGGTCGTCCGGGCCGAGTGCGCGTCGCCCACCGAGCCGACCACCTCGATGCCGTCCGCCTCGCCCAGGATCGTGCCCAGGCGGGCCCGCAGGGCCGGATCGCGGTCGGCCACCAGGACCCGGACCGGCGGGGCGGGCAGCACCGGTCAGTCCCGGGGCCGGAGGCGGATCAGCGGCAGGTCCTTCTTCGACGCGCCGACCAGGTCCCGCCCGCCCGGGCCGCGCAGCCGCAGCTCACGGAACCGCACCGAAGACAGCTGGGCGGCTTCGATCGGGTAGACGTCGCCGTAGCGCTTGATCTTGTCCACCAGCTCCGTGCCGAGCAGCTCGACCAGGCCGGCGTGCCGGGTCGAGCCGCCGCCCAGCGGGACGTCCAGTTGCTTGCGCACCTCGGGGAACCGCTGGTCCAGCTCGACGGCCAGCTGGTGGATGGTGACGTAAGCCGGGCCGAACTCCGAGACGTCCGGCCCCGGCGGGATTTCCTTCAGCACCTTGACGAGCTTGTCGTCCATCCCCAGCCTGTCCCACAGGGTCACGGTTTTCCTCCAGTCACGGCCGCCGCAGGTCTACCAGAGGACCGGCACGCGGTCCACTCCCCCGGTGACACGGTTCGTCCGGACCTCCAGTTCATCCACCGGCACGGCCAGGCGCAACCCCGGGAACCGGCCGAACAGCGAGCCGAACACCACGCGCAGCTCGGTGCGGGCGAGGCTCGCGCCGATGCAGAACCAGCCGCCGTAGGCGAAGGCCACGTGCGAGTTCGGCTTGCGGTCGGGGTCGAACTCCGCGGCGGCGGGGAACACCGACGCATCCCGGTTGGCCGCCGCGAGCGACAGGACGACCGCGTCGCCGCGGGCGATCCGCACGCCACCGAGCTCGACGTCGTCGTGGGCGTACCGCAGGACGCCGAGCCCGCCCGGCGCGGACAGCCGCAGGATCTCTTCGACCACGCCGTGCACCCGGCCCTCGGGGTCGGCGGCCAGCGCGTCGCGCCGGGCGAGGTCGGTGAGCAGGTACAGCACCCCCAGGTCGATGCGGTTGGACGTCGTTTCGTGGCCGGCGAACAGCAGGCCGGCGGCGAGCCGCGCGAGGTCGTCGTCGCCGAAGGCCGGGTCCTCGGCCTGCGCGCGCACCAGGTCCGAGACGACGTCCTGCCCGGGCGAGCGTCTCTTGGCCGCCGCGAGGCGCCCCATGTACCCGGCGAACTCGTCGAGCGCCGCTTCCGCGCCGGCGCCGATGTCCATCCGGCCCATCCGGTCCGAGAGCACCCGGAACGTGTCGCGGTCTTCGTACGGGACGCCGAGCAGTTCGCAGATCACCAGGACGGGCAGCGGGAACGACAGGTGCTCGTGCAGGTCGACGGGCTCGTTCCCCCGCCGGGCACGCTCCATGGCGTCGAAACAGCCGTCGGCCAGCTCCTGGACGTGGCCCGCGAGCCGCCGGATCCGGTTGGCGGAGAACGCGGGCACGAGCATCCGCCGCATTCGCGCGTGTTCGGCGTGCTCGGTTTCGTGGTCGCCCTGCGGGCGGCTGAGGATCGCCGCGTCCGACAGCGCCGACGCCTCCTCCGGCGCCGGGTGCGAGCGGCCGAAGCGCGGGTCGGTGAACACCGCGCGGACCTGCTCGAACCCGGTGACCAGCCAGGCGGGGTCGCCGGTCGGGGTGGTCACCGCCACGACCGGCCCCTGGCGGCGCAGCACCTCGAAGAGCGGGGCGATCTCCAGGACGTTCGGCCGGTCGAACGGCAGGCGCGGGGTGTCCGTGGTCGCGGTCATCGGGTTCTCCTCCCGGGAGCGCGGCCGGTCGGCGCGGACGCGGGCGGCCCGGTCACCGGCCGCTCCCCCGGTCCCCCCGCGTTCCACGGTACCCAGAAACCCCGGCGAGGGCGGGCAACGCGGGATTCCCCGCCCTTTCGGGCCAGCGCCCCCGGAACTGTCGGCCCCTTCCGCGAGGTCCTGGTCTCAAAGCCAGAGGAGCTTTGAGGACAGGCCCTAGCGTGGATACCGGGGCCGGAGGCCCGGACTACAGCAGTTTCCCGGCCTGGGTCAGCGTGTCGCGCAGGATCTGCTCCATCTCGTCGAACTGCGCCTGGCCGCAGATCAGCGGCGGCGACAGCTGCACGACCGGCTCGGCGCGGTCGTCGGCGCGGCAGTACAGCCCGGCCTCGAACAACGCGTCCGACAGGAACCCGCGCAGCACCCGCTCGGATTCGGCGGCGCTGAAAGTCTCCTTGGTCGCCTTGTCCTTCACCAGCTCGATGCCGTAGAAGAACCCCGCACCGCGCACGTCCCCGACGATCGGCAGGTCGGTCAGCTTGTCCAAAGTGGACCGGAACGCGGCCTCGTTGCGCAGCACGTGCTCGTACAGCCCCTCCCGCGCGATCAGGTCGAGGTTCGCCAGCGCGACCGCGCACGACACCGGGTGCCCGCCGTAGGTCGACCCGTGCATGAACGTCGTTTCGCCCCGGGTGAACGGTTCCATCAACCGCTCCGAAGCCAGCACCGCGCCCAGCGGCGCGTACCCGGACGTCAGGCCCTTCGCCGTCGTGATGATGTCCGGCTGGTAGCCGTAGCGCTTGGCGGCGAAGTCGTACCCGACGCGGCCGAACGCGCAGATCACCTCGTCCGACACCAGCAGCACGTCGTGCTTGTCGCAGATCTCGCGCACCCGCGCGAAGTAGCCCGGCGGTGGCACGAAGCAGCCGCCGGTGTTCTGCACGGGCTCGAGGAACACCGCGGCGACGGTGTCGGCGCCTTCGAACTCGATGGCCTGCTCGATCCGGTCGGCGGCCCAGCGCCCGTAGGCCTCGTAGTCGTCGGCGTGCTCGGGCGCGCGGTAGAAGTTCGTGTTCGGCACGCGCAGGGTGCTCGGCACGAGCGGCTCGAAGTCGGCCTTCGCGGCGGGGATGCCGGTGATCGACAGCGCGCCCTGTGACGTCCCGTGGTACGCGAGCGCGCGGCTGATCACCTTGTGCTTGGTGGGTTTCCCGACGAGCTTGAAGTACTGCTTGGCGAGCTTCCACGCCGTCTCGACCGACTCGCCGCCGCTCACCGTGAAGAACACGCGGTTCAGGTCGCCGGGCGAGGCGTCGGCCAGCCGCGAAGCCAGCTCGATCGCCGCCGGGTGCGCGTGGCCCCACAGCGGGAAGTACGCGAGCTGCTTCGTCTGCCGCGCGGCGGCCTCGGCGAGCTCCTCGCGGCCGTGGCCGACCTGGACCGCGAACAGGCCGGCGAGCCCGTCCAGGTAGCGCTTCCCGCGGGCGTCCCAGATGTAGGGCCCTTCGCCGCGCACGATCACCGGGACGTCGGTCTCGTCGAAGGCGGAGTGGCGGGTGAAGTGCATCCAGAGGTTGCTGCGAGCGGCCCGCGCGAGGCCGGCGGCGTCGGCGGGAGCGAGGTCGGCGGTAGTGGTCATGACTCGGTTATCGCATGCCTCAACCGGTCGAAGCAAGCGATTCAGTCGTCCGGACGAACAACGGCAACTAATTCATGGTCAACAATCGGCCAAGTGCTTCGGATTTAGTCGTCACCCTCAGCGAGTACCCCACTGGTAGGTCTGTTTCCGCAGCTTGAGGTAGACCATCGCCTCCGCGTGCCGGACGCCGGGCAGCGCGCGGATCCGCGTCGAAATCAGGTCGAGCAGCGCCTCGTCGTCCGCGCAGACCGCCTCGCAGAGCAGGTCGTAGCGTCCGGCGCAGAGGATCACGTACGCGATTTCGTCCATTTCGGCCAGCGCGTCGCCGACCGGCTCCAGCGGGCCCTCGACGGTGATCGCGATCATCGCCTGCCGGAACAGCCCGACCTGCAAGGGATCCGAGACGGCGACGATCTGGATGACGCCGGAGTCCGACAGCCGCTGCACCCGCTGCCGGACCGCCGCCTCCGACAGGCCGACCGCCTTGCCGATCGTGGCGTACGCGCGCCGCCCGTCCTCCTGCAGCTGCGCGATGATCTGCCGCGAGATGTCGTCGAGCGCCGGCGGGGCGGGCCGGCTGGGGGTGTCCTGGCTGCTCACGCCCCGGATCATCCCCGACCCGGGCGACACAGGGCAAACCCGGCGACGCCGTCGCGGTCGGTCACTAAATACGAAGGTGAACTCGCGCCTGCACGACGGATTTAGTCGTCTTGACGGCGTTGACAACCCCAAATCGGTGCTGTTCCATCCGTCGCACCTTGCCCCCGGCCGGAGGGAACGCCCCATGCCCCGCACTCCCGCCCCGCCCGACGTCGCCGCGGCCGCCGAGCCCGGAACGGCCCGCACGCTCACCCGGTCCACCGGGGTCGGCGGCGGCACCCTGCTCACGCTCAGCTGCGTGACGCCGGCGTCGTCGCTGTTCGTCCTCGTCCCCCCGCTGTTCGCCGACCTCGGCACCGGCACCGCCCTCGCCATCGCCCTCGCCGTCCTGCTCTGCGTCGGGATCGCCTTCTGCTACTCGGAACTCGGCACGCTGGTGCCGAGCGCCGGCGGCGAATACGCGATGGTCACGACGGTGGCGAACCGGTTCGCCGGCTGGCTGACGTTCATGCTGTCGTTCGTCGTCATCCTCGTCGTGCCGCCGATCATCGCGATCGGCGTCGCCGACTACGTCGCCGCGGTCGCCGACGTCGACCCGTCCGTCGCCGGGGCGCTCGTGATGCTGGCGGCCACCGTGATGGGCCTGCTGAACCTGCGGTCCAACGCCTGGATCACCGGGATCTTCCTGGTCATCGAGCTCATCGCGATCTTCGCCGTCTCCCTGCTCGGGTTCACGCACACCACGCAGAGCCCGGCGGTGCTGCTGAAACCGAGCCTCGGCACGAGCGGGATCGGGCTGATCGCCGTCGTGGCCGGGCTCGCGGTCGCGTTGTTCGTCGTGCAGGGCTTCAGCACGGCCGTCTACCTCGCCGAGGAGATGCGCGAGCCGCGCCGGACCGTCGCGCGCACGGTGTTCTGGACGCTCGGGATCAGCGCCGTGGTCATCCTGGTGCCGGTTGTCGCGATCACCCTCGCCGTGCCGGACGCCGCCGCGCTCGCCGGGATCGACCTGACCGCGCTGGTCACCGGCTGGAGCACCACGGGCGTCGGCGCGGCGATCAGCCTCTGCATCGCCGCGGCCATCGTCAACGCCGTGATCGTCATGGTCGTCCAGAACTCGCGGGTGCTCTACGCGTCGGCCCGCGACCAGGCCTGGCCGTCGCCGGTGAACCGCGCGATGAGCGTGGTCGGCGCGCGGTTCGGCTCGCCGTGGGTCGCGACCCTGGTGACCGGGCTGTCCGAAGCCGTCCTCTGCTTCGTGCCGGTGGACACGCTCAGCGGCGTCACCGGGGTCGCCGTCGTCGCGCTCTACCTCAGCGTCGCGGCCGCCGCGCTCGGCGCGCGCCGGGCGGCGCACCGGAAACCGCACGTGTGGCGGATGCCGGCCTGGCCGCTCGTGCCGGTGCTGGCGGTCGCGGCGCTGGCCTACGTGCTGGTCGAGCAGAGCGCGCTCGACCTCGGCATCACCGCCGGGGTCCTGGTGGTGTCGGCGCTGTACTGGTGGGGGTACCTGCGCCGCCGTCCCGGGCGGTGGGTCGTGACGGTCCCGCAGGAGTAGCTCAGCCCTTCGGGCCACCCCTCAGCTGCCGCACCCCGACGACGATCACCGCGAGCAGGCCGGCGACCGCGACGAGGATCCAGATCCAGCCCGGGATGCTCGAGGTGTCCACGGACGGGGGCGCCGGGGAGCTGGGCGCGGTCGTCGCCTGCGCCCGGACCGCGGAGGCCGTCGCCGCGGTGAGGGTGAAGTGCACGGCGCCGTCGAGGGCGTCGCCGTCGTCCGCGACCGCCTTCCAGGTCAGGGTGTAGGCCTGGGCGGGTCCGGCCGGGGTCACGGGGACGGTCACGACCGAGCCGGCCACCGTCGCGGCGCCGGTCGGCCAGGCGGTGCCGTCGGCGCCGGTGATCGTGACGGGGTCCCGCGGCAGCGAGACCGGGGCGCCGAAGGTCAGCTGGACCTGCGTCGGCGCTGTCGCGAGCGACGCGCCTTCGGCGGGTGAGCTGGCCTCGAGCCCGGTGTGGGCCGAAGCGGGTCCGGCGAGCACGACGAGCCCGGCGAGAGCGGCCAGCACGGCTCCGAACGCACGAAGCGGGATCATCCGGACATCCTGCCCTATCCGCCTGTGCAGTCTTCGTGTCCACCCGTGCAGCCGCGCGGGTCTCCCTTCTCTTCGCGCCGCGCATTGGCCAGGATGGACGCCTGGGTGGCGAGGGAGGGACGTCCATGGCGACAGTGCGCGACGAAGCCGACGCACGACGGCAGCTGTCCGCGGAGCACCAGCGCGAGAAGCACCAGCGGCACGAACCGAGGGAACACGCCTCGGACGTCGCGAGGCCGGAGGGCCGGGGGGCCGCCGCGCTGGCCGCCGGCGGCACCGATGTCCTCGAACTGGACTACGCCGAGATCGACGCCGCGAAGAAGGCCCTCGACGAGCGGCACGCGGAACTGTCCGCCTACCTCGAACGCGCCCGTGAGCTGGGCTCCCCGCTGGCCGACGGCAAGGGGCCCGTCTCCCACTGGATGCGCCGCTCGTTCGGGTTGCGCGGCGGCGCGGAAGCCGGCGGGGTGCAGGCCGCGCTGGTTTCCTACCTCGGCGAGCTCACCTCGCTGCGGCAGGCGCTCGACACCGTCGCCACGAAGCACCGCGTCAACGACGACGCCGCCGCCGCGTCGCTGCGGGCGGGTGAGCCGGATGCCTGAGTTCCACTCCACGCACCACGGGCCGACCGCGCGCGAGAAGGCCAAGGCCCGGCGCGTCCGTCGCGAGAAGGCCGCGAACGACCGCGAAGCCGCGTTCGGCCGGATCCACTGGAACAGCTACGACCACCGCGAACTGTGGGACATGGTGCAGTCGGCCGAACTGCCGAAGCTCGGCGAGCAGGCGCGGCGGTGGGCGCTGCTCGCCGAGGGCGTCGACACCGCGACCGGTGACGTCCACGCGCTGGTGAGCAAGCTGCTGCAGTCGTGGCGCGGCCCGTCCGCGGTGCGGGCGGCGGACTCGGTGCAGCGGCTGACCGGCTGGGCGAGCACCGCGGGCGAAAACGCCCGGCACATCGGCGACGGCCTCGACACCTACACCTCGGCGATCGACGAAGCCCAGCGGCGCATGCCGGAACCCGTGCACTACTGGGCCGAGCGGTGGTTCCGGCAGGGCTACGCGGTCAAGCGGCTCGACGGGCCCGAAGGCACCTACATGCTCGACGACCTCGTCGACGACCGGCTGCCGACCAAGAAGCAGGCCGACGAGGCCAAGGCGGAAGCCGTCCGCGTGATGGAGCAGTACGAGAGCGCGAGCCACGACGTCCGCCACCGCCTGCCGCCGGCGTTCGACACCGCGCCGCAGGTCAGCGCGGACGGCGCCGACGTCGTCGCACCCCGGCCGCCGGCGCGGGTGCCCCCGCCCGAAATCGACTCCTGGCAGGTCGACCCGCCGGGACCGGGGCCGGACGACACGACGTCGACCGCCTCCGCCACGCCCGGCACGTTCACGGGGGCCGGGCTCCCCGGCGGGCTGGACGGGGTGATCGGCGGGACGGGACCGGGCGGTCCCGGGGCCTACGGGACTTATGGGCCGGGCTTCGCCGGCGTCGCGGGTGCCGGCGTCCTGGGTTCGGGTGTCCCGGGTTCGGGTGTCCCGGCTTCCGGGGCGCTCGGCGAAGGCGGGCGGGCCGGGGTCGGGCGCGGTCCCGGCGGCGGGGTGTCCGGCTTCGGACCGGGTGCTTCCGGGGGGCGTGGCGCGGCGGGCGGGTACGGCATGTACCCGCCGGGCCAGGGCACGCGGCGCGAGGAGGACACCGAGCACCGCGACAAGTACGCCGAGGGCTACGACCTGCTCGACGACCTGCCGCCCGCGTACCCGCCGGTGTTCGGCGAATGACGGGGTTCCACGCCGACCCGGCCGCCCTGTCCGCCCTCGCGCGGCGGCTGGAGGACGCGGCCGAGGAGTACGGCACCGCGGCGGCCGACATCGAAGCCGCCGGCCGGGGTGACCTCGGCCCCCTCCCGGTGACGTCCGCGCTCGCCTCCCTGACGGCCGGGTGGTCGGCCCGGACCCGGGCGACGCAGAAGGATTTCCACGCCGCGGCGGCGAGCGTCCACGCGGCGGCGAAGGCGTATCGGACCACGGACGCGAACGCCGCCGACGAGCTCGGACGCGCCGATGGCTGAGTTCCGAGGTCTCGGCTTCGACCCCGTGCCCGGCAACCCCGACACCGTCGCCGAAGCCGCCCGCCGATGCTCCGCGGCCGCCGCCCGGCTCGCCGAAACCCGCACCCCCGGCGGAATCCCCGAATGGGCCGGGCCCTCCGCGCAGGCGCTCGCCGATCGCGCCGAACGCGCGGCGGCCGGGCTCGCCGCCGTCCCCGGCGCTCTGCGCTCGGCCGCCGCGGTCCTCGAGGACTGGGCCGGGACCCTGCTCGACCGGCACCGCCGGGCCGAGGAGCTCGACAGCCGGGCCACCGCCGCGCGGCGGGCCGTCGTCGAGGCCGAAGACGATGTCGAGCGCGCCGAGACGGAAGCCCAGTTCACCCGGCGGGGAGACCTCACCGCCGTCCGGGCCCGGCTCGCGGAACGACGTCACGCGCTCGACCGCGTCCTCGACGAAGCCCGCGCCCTCGAACGCGCCCACAACGCCGAGGCGGCCCGCGTCGCCGAACGGCTGCGGGCGCTCGGCGACGGCGGCCCGCTTCCGCCGGCGCCCGACTTCCGGGGCCTGGCCGGCCGGCTGGAGACGTTCTCGGCCGCCGGGCGGGAGCTGGGCGTGACCGTCGCGCGGACCCCCGTCGCGCCGGTGACCCCGCCGCCGGGGGCCGTGAACGCGTTCGCCGCGGCACTGGGTGGCCGGTGAAACTGCCCGCCGTCCCGGGGATCACCCCGGTGAGCCTGGACTCGGTCGAGCGCACCACGGCCGAGCTGCACGCCCTCATGGCCCGCCTGCGCGGTCCCGACGCCGCCCGTGATCCCGGGCTGGAGGCCGCCGCCGTGCAGTCCGCCGAGATCGCCCACGAGCAGCAGGCGGGCCTGCTCGCCCTGGTCGAGCACCGTGACGCCGACCCGGCGCTGCTGATCGCCGGGGTGGTCCCGCTCGACGGACCGCTCGAAGAAGCCGCGGACCTCCAGCACTTCGTCGCCGACACCACCCCGGGCCTGCGCGAGGTGAGCAGCGCGCGGACCGGCCGCGGTTACCCGGTGGTGATCGTCGAGCGGATCGGCCTGTCCGGCGCGCAGCTGCAGGCCGTCGTGCTGGACCCGGACCGCCCGCGCGCCGCCGTGTTCACCCTCCACTCCCCCGGCGGGCGGGGCTGGCTCGAGGTCGCCGGGCTGGCCGGGACGCTCGTCGCCGGCGTCGACCTCACGCCCGCAGCGCCCGCTCCCGGTACTCGCGCGGCGTCCGGCCGGTCGCCCGGCGGAACGTCCGCGAGAAGTGCGGGGCGCTGGTGAACCCGCAGTCCCGCGCGATCTCCGCGATCCCGCGGCCCGCCTTCGCCGGGTCCGCGAGCAGGGCTTTGGCGCGGTCGATCCGCAGTCCCTTCAGCCGTTCCGAGACGCCTTGGCCGTCGTCGAACAGCTGGTACAACCGCCGTCGCGAGATGTACAGCGCTTCGGCGATCCTGTCCGCCGTGAGCGACTGTTCGGACAGGTGCGCGCGCATGTACTCCAGCGCCTCGCGCCGCCGGGCGGCGAGCGCGTCGACGCGGTCGAGCTCGACGCGCAGGGCGCTGCGCAGCACCAGTTCGGCCAGGCCCAGCAGGTGGTGGGCCAGGCCGTGCGGGTCGAGCCGCGGCCCGGCCGCCAGGACGTGCGCCACCGCGCCGGCGAACAGGCTCCGCAGCGGCGCGTCGACCTCGACCGGCCGGAACATCAGCGGCCGCAGCTCGGCGAAGGAGATCGACAGCTTCGCCGTCGCGACGGTCAGCATCACGACGCCGGACGGCTGCAGGTGCAGCGTCGCGTCCGCGAACGTCAGCTTCGCGCCGGACTCGGCGACCGCGCGCGGGACCGGGCAGCGCAGCAGCAGCTGGATGCCTTCGGGAGGACCGGCCGCGCCGCCGAGGATCGCCGCGCGCGCCGCCGCCGCGCCCGAAGCGCGGACGACGAGGTACCCGCTCGCGGGTAGGTCCACTGGGTGCGGTTCGGCCATCGGGACCATCGTGCCCGACGGCGGCCGCCCACCACGGGAAGGGGGACGATGGCGCGCCGCACCGCGACGACGGCCGGAGTGATCCTGTCGCATCTGGAATTCGATCTCCTCTGGGAGGACCTGGGACCGGGCGGGCCGCCGCCGTACCCGTTCGACGTGCCGGCGCACGGCGCCACCCACGCCGAGCGCGACGACCTGGGCGTGCGCGTGTTCGCGGGGCTCGAAGAAGCCGGGCTCACCGACGGCGACGACGTCGACCCGGGGCTCGCGGACCTGTTCGTGCTGCTGGGTTCGCCCACCCTGAGCGTCGACGCGCTGGTGCTCGGCGAAGCGCCGTGGCGGCTGCTCGCCGCCGTGCGCGACGCGGCCGGGGTGCTCGCCGTGCTCGACGAGCGCGACCTGGTGCTGGAACCGTTGCGCCCGCCGGACCTCGTGCCCGCCGTCTCGCGGATGCTCGGCGAGCAGCCACCGGGCCCCGGCGACCAGCTGCGCCTCCCGCGTGCGGCGTATTCGGCGGCGATGGACGCCTGCGCGCGCAGCGGGTACGACGCGTTCGAGCGGGCACTGGGCACGGCCGGGATCACCGGCCGCGCGGTGCGCCCCCTGGCGACGCTGGTGATGGCGGAGCGCTACGCGGCGGGCCAGCTCGCGGCGACGGGCCCCGCCGGCCGGACCCCGGTGCTCGCCTGGTTCGACACGGCGGCCGGGCGCTACGCGGTGACCCCGGAGGACGTCGGCGGCGAGCCGTGGGTCACGGTCACGCCCGCCGGCACCCCCTGGCTCACCGACCGCCTCACGCGGCTGGTCGACGCGGCCCGGTGAGCGCCGGGTCAGGTCGCCCAGGTCGCCGGGAGGTAGGAGTCCGGCTCGGGGTCCCGCGGCGGGCGCGCGGGTCGCCTGGCGCTGGAGACCTCGGGTAGCAGGCCGCCCGGCCCGGGGTCCTGCCGCGAGCGGCCGCCGGAGTCCCTGGGCAGCAGGCCGCCCGGCTCGGGATCCTGCCGCGAGCGGCCGCCGGCGTCCTCAGGCAGCAGACCGCCCAACAGAGCGCGGCCCTGGCGCAGCGCGTCGGCCCCGGCCTCCCCCGCCAGTCGCCGGACCAAGTCCGCCAGCTCGTGCGGCGGCCGGTTCAATGCCCACCGGTCGAAGCGCAAATCCACCAGCGCGCCGTGCAGATCCACCGCCACCGTCACCCCGTCCGCGGCGGCGCCGGCGCGGATCGCCGCCAACCGGGCCCCGTAGCCCGGGTCGGGTGCCGTGAAAGCGTCGTCGGCCAGCTCCAGGGCCGTGCGTTCGGCGGTCACTGGGCCCGCCAGCTCTCCGGCGTCGTCTCTTCCGCCGCTTCCCCCGGGGCGGGCAGGCCCAGCGCGTCCCAGTCCCCGTCGAGGCTGTGCCACAGCGAGGCCGTGGCACGGGCCGACGCCGCCGCGGTGAGCAGCAGGATCCGGCGGGCGAGCTCGTCCGGTTCCAGCCGCAGCGCCGCGGCTTCCAGCGTCAGCTCCCGCAGCGCCCCGCCGGGCGCGACCTCCACGGCGACCGTCCGGTCGGCGGCTTTTCCGGTGATCACGGGTGGACCCCTCCGTAGAACGTCGACGCCGACAGCGTGTGCGTGTTCCGGCGGACGGCGTCCCCGGAGTTGCCTTCGATCATCGTGACCCGGTTCCCCTCGACCTTCTCGACGATGCCGATGTGCGTGCTCGTCGAGGTGTTCTGCGGGCCCGTGCCGAAGATCAGCACGTCCCCCGGGCGGGCCTCGTGCAGCGAGTGCTTGCCGTAGGCGTGCCCGTTGCGTTCGCCCCAGTGGTAGACGTCGCCGCTGAAGGGCAGGACCGGGATCTTCACCCCGGCCTTGCGCCACATCGCCGTGGCGAACGACGAGCACCACGCGGCGGTCGGCCCGTACGGGTTGCGGTTGCTGCCCGGCGGGTTCTCGCGGGTGCCGAGTTCCCCGCGGGCGGCGTGGACGATGTCCTTGCCCCGCCCGGAAACCTTGCTGGGATGCGTCGCGGGTGCCTTCCTGTCGGCGACGCCGTCGTGGGTCAGATCCTTCCGCAGGGCGTGCAGTTTCTCCGCCGCCGCCTTGAGTTCCGCGTCGACGTGCCGCAGCGTCGACGCGGACTGGCGCGTGTAGTGCGGTGCCAGGTCCGCGGCGTGCCCGACGGCCCGCATCAGCGCGGCCTGGGTCCCGGCGGCGACACCCGCGTCGAGCACCTGCTTCGCCTTGGCGGTGTACTCGTCGACCAGCCGCTGCACGGCCGTGTGCCCGGTGTCCACTGTGGATGCCACGTGCGCGACGACCCGCTCGGCCGCCGCCCCGGCCGCGCCGGTGACCCGCAGTTCCCCGGTCAGCTTCGCGCTGGTGTGGCGGAAGCCGTCGGCACCGTGGCCGTGCCAGTGGCCGAGGACCGTGGCGCTCTCCCGGTGGTAGGCGTCGTGCTGCTCGTCCAGGGTCGCGGCCACCCGGTGCAGGGCGTACTCGGCGCGGACGGCGTCCTCGGCCTTCCCGGCGAGCTTGTTGCGGTGCGCGATGAGGTCCTTCGCGAAGGAGCGCGCGAGCGCGGTGGTGTCCATGTCAGCTCCGTCGGGCGTGGTCGGTCAGGGCGGCGGCGGTGGCCGTCTCGTGGTCGCGGTAGGCCTTGGCGGCCTTCTGCGCGGCCGAGGCCAGCCCGTCGGCGTGCGCGCCGACGCCCTTGACCTGCCGCTGCAGGGCCAGGCCGAAGCCGGCCAGCGCGTCGGCGAAGCCCGACTCCTTGCCGATCCGGCCGAAGCTGTCGTCCGCGATCTCCCGGACGTCGCGCAGCGGCCCGGTCGCGGCGCCCAGCGCGTCGCCGACGTGCCGGGTCCGCCGGACGTAGGTGTGCAGCACGGCGTCGTCCACCTTGAGGGCGCCGCCGCCCGGCCCCTGGTGGGCGGGTGGCTTGCCGTGGTGCTTCGTGACGTCCTGGGCGGCCCGGCGTGCGGCGGTGAGGTGGTGCCGGTAGGCGCCGTTCGTGTACGTCGACCAGGGCGTGAAGTCGTGGCCGTCGCCGGAGATGCGGTTCGCGACGCGGGCGTTGGTGGCCGGGTCGAAGAGCGCATCGTCCGACTTCAGGTGGTACTCGTGGCGGCGGTCGGGGCCGAGCGCGCCCAGCATGTTGATCTGCCACAGCCCGTAGGAGTCGTCCGGCGGCACGGCGTTGTGCGCGTTCGCCCGCCCGCCGGACTCGGCCAGCGCGACCGCGACCGCGGTGGTCAGGCCCTGGCCGCGGAACCCGGCCGCGTAGGCGTGCCGGGCGATCTGCTCGGCGGTCAGCTTCGTCATGGTTCGACCTTGACCGTCCGGGCACCCCTGACGGTAGCCGCGGTGCACGCAGGGACAACCCGGGTGCACGCGCGGCTCAACCTTCGGGGCCTTCCGGCCGTATTGACCCCCGGACGAGTGACGACGAGGAGAACCACGGATGCGCAGGGCGATGGCGGTCACCTGCTGGGGTTCCTGCTGGTCACGGCCTGTGCGGCGCCGCGCCCGACGACGCCGGGCCCGATCGCCGAGCCGGCGCCGCTGACCCCGGCGACCACGCCGAAGCCGTCCCCGGCCACGACGACCCCGCCACCCGCGCCCCCGTGCGCCGTCACCACGGGGGCGTGCGTGAGCCTGTCCGAGCGGCTGGCCTGGCTGCTGCGGGACGGCCGGGTCGTGCGCGGCCCGGTCCCGGCCGGGTTCGGCCCGCCGGACCAGGCCACGCCCGCCGGGTCGTTCCACGTCGTGTGGAAGGACCGCGAGCACCGCAGCAGCGCGTACGGCACGGACATGCCCAACTCCGTGTTCTTCGCCGCCGGCGGCATCGCCTTCCACGCCGGGCCGCTCGACGCGCCGTCGCACGGCTGCGTCCACCTCACCGACGCGGATTCGGCGGCGTTCTTCGACGGGCTGGCCGTCGGCGACGCGGTGCAGGTCCGCTAGGGTCACCGCCTGGTGACCACTTCCCTTTCCTCCGTCGTTTCGCGGCTGCGTGCCGCGGGTTGCGTGTTCGCCGAGGACGAAGCCGAGCTGCTCGCGGCCGCCGCGGCGACCCCGGCGGAGCTGGAGAGCCTCGTCGAGCGGCGCGTCGCCGGGCTGCCGCTGGAGCACCTGCTCGGCTGGGCGGAGTTCCACGGACGGCGCGTCGCCGTGCGGCCCGGGGTGTTCGTCCCGCGGCACCGCACCGAGTTCCTGGTCGACGTCGCGGTCGCGCTGGCCCCGCCGGATCCGGTGGTGGTCGACCTGTGCTGCGGCTCGGGCGCGCTCGGGGCCGCGTTCGCCGCGGCGGCACGGCCGCGGGAGCTGCACGCGGCCGACGTCGAACCCGCGGCCGTCGCGTGCGCCCGCCTCAACCTCCCGGACGCCCGCGTCCACGAAGGCGACCTCTTCGACGCACTGCCGGCGTCGCTGCTCGGACGCGTCGACGTGCTCATGGCGAACGTGCCGTACGTGCCGTCGGAGGCCATCGAGACCATGCCCCCGGAGGCGCGGCTGCACGAGCCGCTCAGCGCGCTGGACGGCGGTGCCGACGGCCTCGACCTCGCCCGCCGGGTCGCCGCGGGCGCGCCGCGCTGGCTGGCGCCGGGCGGGACCGTGCTGGTCGAATCGAGTGAGCGGCAGGCGCCGGTATTGGCGCAAATCTTCACCGCGGCCGGGTTGACCCCGCGCATTCACGATTCCGCCGAGATCGGCGCGACGGTCGTCACCGGAACGGCGTGATTTAGCCTGTGGCGCAACGGATCCCGTTCACTCCTTCGCCGGAGTGACCGCCCGGAACCCCGCACGCTAATGTCCGGTCACCGCTTTTCGGCGGACCGGCAGAAATGGGGAGCAATGCCTGGTCGAAGAGGGGCCGCCAGCGCCCTCGCCATCCTCGTCGCCTTCTTTTCGATCAGCCCGGCCACGGCGCACGCCGCGCCGGACCGCTCGGTCGGCCTCTTCCGCGAGGTCCCCGCGGGCGTGCCGCTCACGAAGTCCCTCGACCTGCGGACGCTGCCGCCGGCCGCCCCGGCGGAGACCCGGCAGCTGTCCGCCGGCCAGAACACGCCGTCCCCGGTGACGTTCGACGAGTGCCGCAAGGACATCCGCGCCGGCTACTGGACCAAGAACCGGTTCGCCAGCTGCACCATCACGGATATGGCCTACCAGCGCTACGCCTGTCCCGAGGCGGGCTGCGCGGTCATCGGGACGGCGACGGCGCGGGTCGTCTCCACCGGCAACCTGCTGCCGGCGCAACGGCGCCTGGAGGTCGCGACGCGGATGGTCGGCTGGTCGGTGTCCGGCGTCGTCACCGACGCCATGCGGTTCGGCGTGTCGATGAGCTGCGCTCCCCGGTCCACCACCGGCACCGCGCACTGCGACACGCCGTCCGAGCAGGTCGTCAAGAGCATCGCCGACTGGCGGGCGAAGCCGGACGAAGCGCACGTCTTCACGATGGAGGGCACCGATCCGCCGGTGGCGGCCGACCCGCCCGCGGTCCAGGCCGAGCAGCGCACCTGGTACGTCGGCGAGCGCCACCTGGTCGCCGAGGAAACCGGCGAGCGCACCACGCTGACCACGGGCGCGCACAGCGCGTCCCTCCGCTGCGACGTCGCCCGCCTGCTGGACCCGGCGTACGCGGGCGGCAGCGATTGCGCGTTCGGGTTCCAGCCGCTGTACACCCTGGACAACTCGGCGACGTCCGGCTTCCCGGCGTCGGCGGCGCTGATCCGGACCGCGATGAACAGCTTCGCGAGCACCTACCCCGGGCTCGCCCAGGGCCACTTCGTCCCGGGCAACCCCGGCTACCAGGGCACCGGGTCGAGCCGGACGTACCCGATCACCCGGCTGCACTACGACACGGCCGCGCGGGCCGCCCACCGCGCCACCGCGGAACTGGCGTGCACCCAGCGCTGGGGGCCGGACTACGCGACCCGGCCGGACGGGCAGGTCAACACCTGCGGGGTCTACCCGTTCGACACCACCCGCGACGGCGCCACCCTGCCGGTCCCCGGGGTCGACCGGGGCCCGTCGTACGCCGTCCAGCCGGTGCCGAGCGGCGATTACCAGGCCCTGCTGGCGGATGTCGAGCAGTTCGTCGTGAACAACCACCTGCTCGACGGGGACGGGTACTGGGTTTACCCGTACGCGTGACAAAATCCGATCTCACGTTCCGGCGTCCCCGGACGTCTGCAGGGTGTGATCGTGAAACCGTTCGAGCAGATCGTGGCCGAGCACGGGCCGATGGTCCTTCGCGTCTGCCGGGCCGTCCTCGGCCCGGCAGACGCTGAAGACGCCTGGTCGGAGACCTTTCTCGCGGCCCTCAAGGCGTACCCCGGGCTGCCCGCCGACGCGAACGTGCAGGCGTGGCTCGTCACGATCGCGCACCGCAAGGCCATCGACGTCACCCGGGCCCAGGCCCGACATCCGGTGCCGGTCGGCGAGATCCCGGACCGGCCCGGCCGCGCCGAGGCGCCGGACGGCGACCTGTGGGACGCGCTCGCGCGGCTGCCGGACAAGCAGCGCGCCGCCGTCGCCTACCACTACCTGGCCGGGCTGCCCTACCGCGAGATCGCGGAGATCACCGGGGGCAGCACCGACGCCGCCCGCCGGGCGGCCGCCGACGGCATCAAGGCCCTGCGGGCCACCTACCCCGCCAGCTTGGAAGGAGCGCACTCATGACGGACATCATCGCGTCGCTTCCGGCGGACTTCGAGGTCACGCCGCACCGCCTGCACGAGCGGCTGACCGCCGCGGCGGAGCGCGAGGGGCTGCTCGACGTCGCCTACCGCACGCTCGACAGCCCGGTCGGGTCGCTGCTGCTCGCGGCGACCGAACAGGGCCTGGTCAAGGTGGCCTTCGACCGCCAGGACCACGACGCCGTGCTGGCCGCGCTCGCCGAGGCCATCAGCCCGCGGATCCTGCGCGCCCCGGCGCGGCTCGAGGCGGTCACCCGGCAGCTGGACGAGTACTTCACCGGCGGGCGGCGCACCTTCGACGTGCCGCTGGACTTCCGGCTCGCCCGCGGGTTCCGCCTTTCCGTCCTGGAGCACCTGCCGGAGATCGGCTACGGCCACACCGAAAGCTACGCGCAGGTCGCGGCGGCGGCGGGCAGCCCGAAGGCGGTCCGCGCGGTCGGCACGGCGTGCGCGCTCAACCCGCTGCCGGTGGTCGTGCCGTGCCACCGGGTCGTCCGGTCGGACGGGTCGTACGGCCAGTACGCCGGCGGCGAAGAGGCCAAGCGGACCCTGCTGACGATGGAGGCGGCGTGACCACGTTCGAAAAGCGCGTCGCGGCGGCCGACTGGGACGCGGTGGCCGCCGAGGTCGACGACTACGGCTGCGCGCTCCTGCCGCGGCTGCTCACCCCGGCCGAGTGCGCCCGGCTGGCCGGGCTGTGGGACGAGCCGGCGCACTTCCGCGCGACGGTGAACCTGCGCCGCCACCGCTTCGGGGACAACGGCGACTACCGGTACTTCGCTTCGCCGTTCCCCGAGCCGGTGCAGCGGCTGAGGCAGGCGCTCTACCCGCGGCTGCTGCCGATCGCGCGGGACTGGCACGCCCGCCTCGGGCGTGAGGCGGAGTGGCCGTCCACATTGGACGAGTGGCTGGCGATCTGCCACGCCGCGGGGCAGGAGCGGCCCACGCCGATCCTGCTGCGCTACGAGACGGGCGGCTGGAACGCGCTGCACCGCGACCTCTACGGCGACAAGGTGTTCCCGCTGCAGGTCGTGATCAACCTCAACGAGCCGGGCGCCGACCACACCGGTGGCGAGTTCCTGCTCGTCGAGCAGCGGCCGCGGGCGCAGTCCCGCGGCACCGCGACGCTCATCCCGCAGGGGCACGGCCTGGTGTTCACCACCCGCGACCGGCCGGTCCGCTCGGCGCGCGGCTGGTCGGCGGCCCCGGTGCGCCACGGCGTTTCGGCGGTCCGCTCGGGGCGGCGGCACACCCTGGGCCTGGTGTTCCACGATGCGGCATGACCGCCGAGGAGCTGGCCGCGGTGCTGCGGCTGATGGGGCCGGCGCGGCACGCGGTGATCGGCACCGCGGTGGATCCGGTGTCGCGGGCCGACGGGGCGCGGATCGCGGCGGCGTGGGGCGGGCCGGTGCTGGCGACGGTGACGTGGCCGGAGACGGCGGCGTCGTGGCTGCGCCAAGCCCGGCGGTTCGCGGCGCCGGACCCGGACGTCTGGGTCGTCAGCGCGACCCCGGCCGGCTGGGCCGGAATGGCGCTGCGGCTGCGGATGTCGACGTCCTGGCGTCCACATCGGACGGTCCTGACCGCGGCACTGGCCGGTTTCCGGCTGCCCGGCATCCGGGGCGCCCGGGCCGACGGCACCACCTGGGAGGACTGATGCGGCACACGATCCTCGACTCGCCGATCGGCGAACTCACCCTGGTCGGCGACGACGACGGCGAGGTCGTCACCGGCCTGTACTTCCCGCACCACTGGACGCGCCCGGACCGGTCGGCGTTCGGTCCGCGGGACGGCTCCGCGTTCCCGGAAGCCGTCCGGCAGCTGAAGGAGTACTTCGCCGGGCAACGCACGGCGTTCGACCTGCCCGTGCGGGCCGAAGGCGACGACTTCGAGCGCGCCGTCTGGGCGGAGATCGCGAAGATCCCCTACGGCGCCACCGCGACCTACGGTGAGCTGGCGCGGGCCGTCGGCGGGTTGCCGCACGAGGTCGGGGCCGCGGTCGGGCGCAACCCGCTGAGCATCCTGGTGGCGTGTCACCGCGTCGTCGGCAAGGACGGGAAGCTGACCGGGTACGCGGGCGGGCTGAAGCGGAAGGTGTTCCTGCTGGAGCTGGAGCGCCCGCCGGCGGAGGAGCGCGGGCAGCTGTGGTGATCAGACCCGGCCGAGCAGCATCGCCGCGCCGAGGCCGGTCATGGTCACGGCGATCAGGACGTCGAGGACCCGCCAGGCCACCGGCTTCGCGAAGACGCCCGCGAGACGGCGGGCGCCGAAGCCGAGCGCGCTGAACCAGACGGCGCTGGCGATCCCGGCGCCGGCGCCGAAGAGCCAGCGCCCGTCGCCGTGGGCGACCGCGACCGAGCCGAGCAGCAGCACGGTGTCGAGGTAGACGTGCGGGTTGAGCCAGGTGAAGGCGACGCAGGCGAGCACGGCCTTGCGCAGCGGCGTCCGTTCGTCGCCGACCGTCATGACCGACGGCCGGAACGCCCGCCGCGCGGCGAGGGCGCCGTAGCCGAGGAGGAACAGGCCGCCGCCGACGGCGATGACGCCGATCGCGGTCGGCCACCGCGCCAGCACGGCGCCGATCCCGCTGACCCCGAGGCCGATCAGGACGAGGTCGGACACGGCGCAGATGACGACCAGCGGCGCCACCGCGCCACCACGGAGGCCTTGCTGCAGGAGGAACGCGTTCTGGGAGCCGATCGCGATGATGAGGGACAGGCCGGTCCCGAACCCGGCCACGAGGAGAGCGAACACCCCTCGACGCTAGGTCCCGTGACCGCATTACTCCAGCTAAAGATTCTTACGTAACATTAGCGCTCGTGATGTCGGATCTGCCCCTCGACCAGGTCAGGACCCTGCTCGCCGTCGTGGACGAGCAGAGCTTCGACGCCGCCGCCGCGGTGCTGCACGTGACGCCGTCCGCGGTCAGCCAGCGGGTCAAGGCTTTGGAGCAGCGCATCGGCCGGGTGCTGCTGCTGCGCACGAAACCGGTCTCGCTGACGGAGTCGGGCAAGGTCGTGGTCCGGTTCGCGCGGTCGCTGGCCCAGCTGGAGCAGGACGCGCGCGCCGAACTCGGCCTCGGCTCGGCCGGCACGCGGACGCTGTCGATCGCCGTGAACGCCGACTCGCTCGCCACCTGGTTCCTGCCCGCGTTGGCCGGTGTCCCCGAACACCTCGGGATCTGCTTCGACCTGCAGCGGGAGGACCAGGACCACACGGCGGAGCTGCTGCGCGAAGGCCTGGTGATGGCCGCGGTGACGGCGGCGCCGCAGCCGGTCCAGGGGTGTACGTCCGTCCGGCTGGGCCGGATGCGCTACCGCGCGATGGCGTCCCCGGGGTTCGTGGCGCGCCGGCTGGCTTCGGGCCCGCTCCCCCAGCTGCTCCCGGCCGCGCCGGTGATCGTCTTCGACCGGAAGGACGACCTGCAGGACCGCTTCCTGCGCGGCCTCACGCGCCGCCGGAACTTCAGCCTGGTGCGCCACCACATCCCGGCGTCGGAGTCCTTCGTGGACGCGGTGGCGGCGGGCCTCGGCTGGGGCATGGTTCCCGAGATCCAGGCCGCCTCCCGCGGCGACGCGCTGGTGGAACTGGCGCCGGACCGCCCGCTCGACGTGCCGTTGCACTGGCAGCAGTGGAAGCTGGATTCGCCCGCACTGGCGGCCGTGGCAGCGGCGGTCACCGAGGGCGCGCGGAAGACCCTCCGCTGACCGACGGCGACGCTGGCCCACAGCGCGCGGAACACCCTCCGCTGACCGGCAGCGGCGCTGGCCCAGGGCGCGCGGAACACCCTCCGCTGACCGGCAGCGGCCATTCCCACCGCCGAGAGGAAGACCCTCCGCTGACCGGCGGCGGCGCCGGCCCACGGCGCGCGGAACACCCTCCGCTGACCGGCAGCGGCCATGCCCCGCCGTCGAGAGCGCGCCGAGAGGACCGGCCTGGTGGCGGGGTCCGGGCGGTTTGGGAGAATGCGGACGGAAATTCCCGGCCCGGGTGGCCGAACGGGAAGGGAACACACGTGCGCGAAGGTTCAGAGCCCGACCCGTCCGCGGTGACGGACCTCGCGGGGCTGGCCGAAGCTCTCGACCGGCTGCGGCGCCGGGCGGCCCGGGGCACCGGGAAGAGCCGCGTTTCGCTGCAGGACCTCAGCCGGCTGACCGGGCTGCCGCGCTCGACCGCGCACACCTACGTCTCGGGCAAGGCGCTCCCGCCGATCGACGTCCTGGACGGGATCGTCCTCGCGCTGGGCGCTCGCCCCGGCGAACTCGGCGCGTGGAGCGAGGCCTGGTTCCGGATCACCGCCGACCGTGACGGGCGCCGGCGCGAGGCGCCGCCCGCCGTCGTGCCCCGGCAGCTGCCGCCGGACGTCCCGGGTTTCGTCGGCCGGCACCACCAGCTCGTCGCCCTGGACGACCTCCTGCCCGACCCGGACGGCGGCTCGCCGGTGTCGGTGGTGGTGTCCGCCATCGCGGGCACGGCCGGAGTGGGGAAGACCGCGCTGGCCGTGCACTGGGCCCGCCGGGTGGCCGGCCGGTTCCCCGACGGGCAGCTGCACCTGAACCTGCGCGGCTACGACGTCGAGGCGCCGATGCGGCCGGACGAGGCGCTCGGCCGGTTGCTGCGGGCGCTCGGCGTCGACCTGGAGGACATGCCGGCGTCGCTGGACGAACGGGCCGCGCTGCTGCGTTCGGTGTCCGAAGGAAAGCGGTTCCTGTTCTTCCTGGACAACGCGCGTTCGGCGGAGCAGGTCCGGCACCTGCTGCCGGGCGCGCCCGGGTGCCTGACCCTGATCACCAGCCGGGACGCCCTGACCGGGCTCGTCGCGCGCGACGGGGCCCGGCGGATCGACCTCGACCTGCTGCCGCTGGCGGACGCGGTGGCGCTGGTCCGGATGCTGATCGGGGAACGGGTCGGCGACGAGCCGGCCGCGGCCGCCGGGCTGGCGCAGGCCTGTGCCCGTCTGCCGCTGGCCCTGCGGATCGCCGGGGAGTACGTCCGCAGCCGGCCGGAAGTCACCCTTTCCGACGCCGTGCGGGAGCTGCACGACGAGCACCGGCGGCTGGCCGTGCTGGACGCCGGCGGCGACGACCGGACGGCGGTCCGGGCCGTGTTCTCCTGGTCGTACCGCGCGCTGGCGAAGGGCCCAGCCCGCCTGTTCCGGCTGCTGGGGGCGCACCCCGGCCCGGATTTCGACCTGCACGCCGCCGCGGCGCTGGCGGGGACGGACCTCGTGTCGACGGCGGCGCTGCTCGACGAACTCGTCCGGGCCCACCTGGTGAACTCCACCGGCCCGGGCCGCTACGGCATGCACGACCTGCTCGCGGCGTACGCCCTCGAAGTGGCCGGCGGCGATCGCTCCCCGGAGCCGTTGGAGCGGCTGTTCGGCTACTACGCGTTCACCGCGATGACGGCGATGGACACGCTCTACCCGGCCGAACGGGAGCGGCGGCCCCGGATCGCCCGTCCGGGCGCGACCGCGGTTCCCGACCTCGCGGAGGCGGGGGCGGCGCGCGCCTGGCTCGCCGCCGAGCGGGCGACCGTGATCGGGATGGTGCGGCTGGCCGAAGCCCAGGGCTGGACCCGGTGGATCGGCGAGCTCGCCGGCACGCTCTGGCGGGAGTTCGACACGCAGACGCACACGGCCGACGCCATGGCCCTGCACCACCTCGCCCTGTCCGCCGCGCGGGCCGGCGAAGACGCCGCCGCGGAGGCCGAAGCCCTGCGCAACCTCAGCACCGTCTACCGGAACGCCGGCCACTACACCGAAGCGCTCGCCTACGCGCAGCAGTGTGTGGCGTTGCGGCGTGAGCTCGGCGACGAGCCCGGGGAAGCCGGCGCGAACAACAGCCTCGGGATCGTCGCCGGCCTGCTCGGCCGGCTCGACGAGGCGGTCGCGGCCTACGAGCGGTCCCTGCTGCTGCGCCGGAAGGCGGGTGACCTGCGGGGCGAGGCCGCGGTCCTGCTCAACCTGGCCGTGACGTCGATGCGGGCGGAGGCGTTCGGCGGCGCCGAGGACCACCTGACGGCGGCCCTGAAGCTGTTCCGCGAGATCGGTGACCGGCTGGGTGAGGCGCACGCGCTCAACAACCTGGGCGACGCCCACCGGGCCGGCGGCCGCGGCGCCGAGGCCCTCGACCACCATGAGCGCGCCCTCGCCCTCTACCAGGAACTCTCGATCCGGGACGGCGAGGTGGACGCCACCAACGGCATCGCCCTCGACCACGCGCGGGCCGGCGACTTCGCTGCGGCCCTGCCCTTCCACGAACGGGCCCTGGAGCTGGCCGACCCCGGCCACCACGGCATCCTCACCGATGTCCGCAACAGCCTCGGCACCACGCTGCGCGGGCTGGGACGGTTCCGCGAAGCCCGTGAGCACCACGAGGCGGCGCGGGCCCTCGCGGTGGAAGCCGGCGACCGGTACGAACAGGCCAGGGCGCTCGCCGGGATCGCCGAGACCCTGGCCGGCGAAGATCCGGAGGGCGCCCAGCGCTTGTGGAGCGGCGCCCTCGCGCTCTACGAGGACCTGCGCCACCCCGCAGCCGCGAAGGTCCGGGCCCGCATCGCGGCGTGCGACCTCCCCCACGGGCCGCATCACGGCCGCAGCCCCTCGCCGCCGAGCGACCTCCCCCACGGGACGCATCACGGCCGCAGCCCCTCGCCGGCCACCGGCCACGATCCGGCCACCGGCCACGATCCGGCCACCGGCCACGACCAGTAGGCGCGCCGCGTCGCCGTGATCGCGTAGACCACCCGGTAGCCGCCGTCCGGCGCGCGGACCAGCCTCCGGTCCGCCGAGATGCGGTACACGTAGTGGTCGGGCGCCCCGCTCTTCGAGGAGGAGCCGGGCTGTTGCGCCGCGGACGCCGCGACCGGCGGCGCCGCCGCGAGAGCCGCGGCCAGGGCCACCGCGGACCACCACGCCGTTCCGGTCAACGGGACCCGGGCGCCGCGTGCCCGTCCCGGCCCGCCCCCAGGCCATCCCCGAACCTGGTCTGCACCATCGCTCCCCCTCTCCGGACGAGCGAAGTAGACCAGCTTGCTCCCTATTCCAGGGGTGCTCCTGGACAGAGCTGGACGAACGTGGACACCGGAGCGCGGGCCTAGCGAGCCCCGCCGGCAGGCCCGTCCGGGAAGTCCCCCACCCCGTGTTCGGCCAGGTCGAAGGCCTGATCGATGAACCCGGCCTGCTCCCGCCGGACCTGCTCGACGTCTTCCCCCGCCAAGATCCGCCCCATGGCGTGGGCGAAGACCGTCGTGATCGCCGTCGTCAGGAGGCCGGCGACCACGCGGGAGCGGAACGGGTCGCCCGTCTCCTCGGTGAACAGCTCGGCGAACGCCTCCGCGATCTCGCGTTCCTGCTCGTACCACCGGGTCATCAGCGCGGGGCTCGAGGTCAGCACCCACCAGAACCCGGGGCCGCCGGCGATGGCGCCGGACAGGGGGTGGCCCGCGGCGAGGAGCTCGTGCTGGTGGCGGCGCAGGGCCGTCGCGGCCGAGACGCCCTCGGGGCGCGTGCGCACCACCTCCGTCAGCTCGCGCAGCCGGTCCGCGTGGCGGTCGAGGAAGAGATCTTCCTTGCGCGGGAAGTAGTTGAACACGGTCATCTTCGAGACCCCCGCCGCCTCGGCGATCTCCGCCACCGTCACCTCCTCGAAGCCGCGCTGGATGAACAGGCCCGTCGCCACGTTCGAGATGAGCTGGCGCGTGGCCTGCTTCTTGCGTTCGCGCAGTCCGTGATCCGCCATGAGCCGAGAGTATAGACCGAGCCCAAAGTTTGACTCGGTAAAAGTTTCTGGCATCATCGGAGGCATGAACTGGGATGTGGTGATCTCCGGGGGCGGGCCGGTCGGCCTGATGCTGGCCTGCGAACTCCGGCTGAAGAACGTGGACGTGCTCGTCGTCGAACGGCTCCCCGAGCCGGACCGGACGATCAAGGCCGGCGGGGTCAACCTGACGACCGCCGAGGCCTTCTACCGCCGTGGCCTGCTGCCCGCGATGGACGAGGTCGTGCGGCAGAACTTCGAGAAGATCCAGGAGTTCATGAAGTCGCGCGGCGGAGGCGGGCCGAAGGGCACGCTGCCGGTGGGGCACTTCGCCGGGATCATGGTCGCCTCCCACGGTGTCGACTTCGGCGATCCCGCCTTCCGGGACGTCGGGCCCGCGTCGCGCGTGGTGGTGATCCAGCAGCAGGCGGTCGAGGCGATCCTCACCGAGCGCGCGCTCGAGCTGGGGGTGGAGCTCCGGCGGGGCGTCGAGGTGACCGGGTTCGACGCCGGCGACGACGGCGTGACCGTGCGGCTCGGCGATGAGGACACCGTCCGCGCCGGCTGGCTCGTCGGCTGCGACGGCGGCCGCAGCTTCGTCCGCAAGCGAGCCGGGTTCGAGTTCCCCGGGACCGAGCCCGCCATCACCGGGAGGCAGGCGCTCGCCGAGCTCACCGGCGCGGAAGCGCTGCCCGCCGGCTGGCAGCACGGCACCGGCGGGCTCTACGTCCACGGGCCGATGCCCGGCCGGATGCTCACCGTCGAGTTCGACGGGCCGCCCGAGGACCGGGACTCGCCGATCACCGCCCAGGAGCTGGAAGACAGCTTCCGGCGGGTGTCGGGCGCGGACATCCGGGTGAAGAAGGTCCACAGCGCGACGCGCTTCACCGACAACGCGCGGCAGGCGACCACCTACCGCCGGGGCCGCGTGCTCCTCGCCGGGGACGCCGCGCACGTCCACTCCCCCTTCGGCGGGCAGGGACTCAACCTCGGCATCGGCGACGCCGTCAACCTCGGCTGGAAGCTCGCGGCGACCGTCCGCGGCTGGGCGCCCGACGGCCTCCTCGACACCTACACGACCGAACGCCACCCGATCGGCGAGTGGGTGCTCGAGTGGACGCGGGCCCAGGTCGCGCTGATGCGCAGCGACGTCCGGACCAAGGCGCTGCGCCAGGTCGTCACCGACCTGCTGCACACCGACGACGGCGCGACGTACCTGGCCAAGAAGCTCTCCGGCGTCCTGCACCGGTACCCGATCGACGGCGAGCACGACCTCACCGGCCGCGGCGCGCCCGACTTCGCGTTCGCCGACGGCACCCGGCTCGGCGAGCACCTGCGGGACGGCCGGGCCCTCCTGCTCGACCTCGCCGACCACGCCGGCCTGCGGGAGACGGCGGGCGGCTGGGCCGATCGCGTCGGGGTGCTGACCGCCAAGTGCGACAGCGAACCGGCGCTGACCGGCGTGCTGATCCGGCCGGACGGCTTCGTCGCCTGGGCCCGCGAAGACGGCGCGGCGACCGGCCTCGAAGCGGTGCTGCGCCGGTGGTTCGGCGAGCCCGCCTGACGCACGGACCGGGCGCGCCGGCACCCGGCGCGCCCGGGCAGGATGGGGTGGTGATCGAACTCCACCCGGCGATCGAGCCCTACGACCACGGACTGCTGGACGTCGGCGACGGGCACCACGTGTACTGGGAGACCTGCGGGAACCCGGACGGCAAGCCGGCGGTGGTGCTGCACGGCGGCCCCGGCCAGGGCTGCACGCCGGGCATGCGGCGGATGTTCGACCCGGCCCGGTACCGCGTCGTGCTGCTGGATCAGCGCGGCTGCGGCCGGAGCCGTCCGCACGCCGCCGACCCCGCGACATCGTTGCGGCACAACACCACCGATCACCTCGTCGCCGACCTCGAACGGCTGCGGGAGCACCTCGGCATCGAGCGCTGGCTGGTGACGGGCGGCTCGTGGGGCACGACGCTCGCGCTGGTGTACGCCGAACGCTTTCCGCACCGGGTGTCGGAGATCGTGGTCAGCGCGATCAGCACGACGCGCCGGTCGGAGCTCGACTGGCTGTACCGCGGCGCCGGCCGCTTCTTCCCCGAGGCGTGGCAGCTCTTCCGCGCCGTCGCCGGGGACGACGACGTCGTACCCGCCTACGCGCGGCTGATGGAAGATCCGGACCAGCGCGAGCGCGCCGCCCTCGCGTGGTACGCCTGGGAAGAAACGGTGCTGTCCCTGGAACCGGGCGCCCCGACCGAAGTCCACAGTGGACCACCGGACGCCGCGCTGCTGGCGTTCGCCCGGCTCACCACGCACTACTACGCGCACGGTGGCTGGCTCGAGGAAGGCGCCGTGATCCGCGACGCCGGGCGCCTGGCGGGCATCCCCGGCGTGCTGATCCACGGCCGCCTCGACCTCAGCTGCCCGGTCACCACCGCGTGGGAGCTCGCGCGGGCCTGGCCGGGCGCCGAACTGCTCGTCGACGACCGGTCCGGGCACCACGCGAGCGACGTCAAACGCGCCTGGAAGCTGGCCGCCCTGGACCGGTTCGCGCGTTAGCCTTCCGCCGCCAGCTGCACGGCGACGTCGATGATCATGTCCTCCTGGCCGCCGACCAGCGCGAGCTCGCCGCAGCGGCGCAGGATCGCCTGCGCCGGGACGCCGTAGCGCTCCGCCGCGCGCTCGGCGTGCAGCAGGAAGCTCGAGTAGACGCCGGCCCAGCCCTGCACGATCGCGTTGCGGTCCATCTTCGGCCACCGGTGCAGGTACGGGCGGACGACCTCCTCCGCCGCGTCGAGCAGCCCGCCGACGTCGAGGCCGGTGTCGATCTCCAGGCGGTCGAACACCGCCGCGAGGACCTCCGTCGGCGAGTTCCCGGCGCCCGCGCCGAGCGCGCAGAGCGAACCGTCGATGTAGCGGACCCCGGCTTCGTAGGCCAGCACGGAGTTCGCGACGCCGAGCGAGAGGTTCTGGTGCCCGTGGTAGCCGATCCACGCCGTGTCGCCGACCTCGGCGACCAGCGCCTCGAACCGGTCGCGGGCCTCGTGCATCAGCAGCGCCCCGGCCGAGTCGGTCACGTAGGCCGCCTGGCAGCCCGCGTCGACCATGATCCGTGCCTGCTTCGCCAGGTCCTCCGGCGGCGTCCGGTGCGCCATCATGAGGAACCCGGCGGTCTCCATCCCGAGCTCCCGCGCCAGCCCGAAGTGCTGCGGCGAGACGTCGGCCTCGGTGCAGTGCGTCGCGACCCGCACCATCTCCGCGCCCGCGTCGAAGGCGCGCCGGAGGTCCTCCGCCGTGCCGATGCCGGGCACGAGCAGCACGGCGATCTTCGCCCGCTTCGCCTCTTCGCGGGCCGCGGCGATCAGCTCGAGTTCGTCGACGGCGGAAAAGCCGTAGGTGAACGACGAACCGCCGAGTCCGTCGCCGTGGGTCACCTCGATGACCTCGACGCCGGCGCGGTCGAGCGCCCGGACCGTGTCGCGCACCTGCTGCTCGGTGAAGCGGTGCGCCATCGCGTGGCTGCCGTCGCGCAGCGTCGTGTCGACGATCCGGACGTCGTGCTCGAGTTCGGGGCGGGTCATGCGGGCACCTCCTGCTTCGCGCGGGCCATCAGCTCGCCGACGCGGGCGGCCGCGGCGGTCATGATGTCCAGGTTCCCGGCGTACTCGGGCAGGTAGTCGCCGTTGCCGCGGACCTGCAGGAAGATCCCGACCCGCGCGTGACCGTCCCACTCCTCGCGCGCGTCGTCGAACTGCGGATCCGCCCGCAGGGTGTAGCCCGGCACGTACTTCCGGACCTCTTCGGCCATTTCGTGGATCGACGCGGTGATCGCGTCGCGGTCGGCGTCGAGCGGGATCGCGCAGAACACCGTGTCCCGCATGATCATCGGCGGTTCGACCGGGTTGAGGATGATGATCGCCTTGCCGCGCCCGGCGCCGCCGACCTCCGCCACCGCGTGCGACGTCGTGCGCGTGAACTCGTCGATGTTCGCCCGCGTCCCCGGGCCCGCGCCGCGCGAAGCCACCGAGGCGACGATCTCGGCGTACGGCACCGGGGTGACCCGGGAAACCGCGTGCACCATGGGGATGGTGGCCTGACCGCCGCAGGTGATCATCGAGACGTTCGGGGCGCCGAGGTGCGCGCCGAGGTTGACCGGCGGGCACACCATGGGGCCGAGGTGCGCCGGGGTCAGGTCGATCGCCTGGATGCCGGCGGCCTCGTACCGCGGCGCGTTCGCCGCGTGCGCCTTCGCCGACGTCGCCTCGAACACGAGCTCCGGCAGGGGATCCTGGCGCAGCAGCCAGTCGACGCCCTCGGCGGACGCCTCGATCCCCTGCGCACGGGCGCGTTCGAGGCCGTCGGACTCGACCACGCCGACCACGTAGCCGACTTCGATCACTTCACTGCGTCGCAGCTTCGCCAGCAAATCGGTGCCGATGTTGCCGGGGCCGACGATCGCCGCCATCACGGGAGCCATGCCCCGACCGTCGCACCGCGGCCGCCGTCCACGACAGCCGTCTGTTCCGGTCAGCGGAACGCCGAGGGCGTGTTCCCCTCCTCGCGGGCGCGGGCGCTCCGGACGACCGCCCCGGCCGCGAGGGCGGCGGCCACTCCCCCGCACGTCATGACGGCCGGCACCGACACGGCGTCGACCACGAAGCCGCCGGCCAGCGCACCGGCGGCGATCGTCGCCTGGAAGGACGCCGTGAAGAGGACGGTCGCCGCCTCGGGCGCGTCCGGTGCCGCGCGCGCGAACCAGGTCTGCGAGCAGACCGGCACCGCGCCGTAGGCGACGCCCCACAGCAGGAGGAGCGCGAGCGCACCGACCGGGCCGGCGTGCGGCAGGAGGACGGCCGACACCCCGATCAGTGCGGCCGCGGCGGCGAAGGTGGCTTCGGAGCTGCGGCTCAGGCCCGCGAGGAAGGTGCCCGCGATCCCGGCGGCGCCGTACGCGAGCAGGTAGAGGCTGAGCACGCCCGGCCGGACGATGTCCTGCAGCAGCGGGGTTACGTAGGTGTAGGTACCGAAGTGGGCCAGGACCACGAGGAAGGTCACCAGGAGTCCACTTCGGACCTTCGGCTGACGCAACAGGCCACTGAGGACGTCGAACGCGGTGATCTGCCGGGCGGGCAACGACGGGGTGAGGGTGAGGAGCGCCGCGGCGGTGCCGAGACTCAGCAGGCCCAGGAGGGCGAACGCCGTCCGCCACCCGGCGAGCTGGCCGACGAGGGTGCCGAGCGGCACGCCCAGCACCGACCCGAGGGGCACGGCGGAAAAGATCACCGCCGTCGCCCGCGCGGCGGCGGCCGTCCCGACGAGCCGGGGCGCGAGACCCGAGCCGATCGACCAGAAGCCGCCGATGACGAGGCCGACGAGGAACCGGGCGGTGAGGAGCACCCAGAACGCGGGCGCGGCCGCGGCGAGGAAGCCGGCGACCGCGAGCAGCAGCATCAGCCCGGCCAGCATGAGCCGCCGGTCGAACCGTCCGGTGGCGACGGTGACCACGGGCGCGGCGACGGCGGCGACGAGACCGGGCACGGTCATGGTCCAGCCGGCGGTCCCGGGCGGGACGCCGAAGCCGTCCGCGATCGGCGTCAGCAGGCCGATGGGGAGGATTTCGGTGGTGACGATGGCGAAGATCCCGACGGTCACGGCCGCGACGGCGGCCCATCGGTGCTGCGGAGGTGCGTTCATGGGGCCCCAGTAGACCGGCGGCGGCGCGCGCGGGCTGGCAGGTTTGCGACAGCTCCGTGGCCGCGCGGGGTCACGTCGGATTCCCGCCGGTTTGATCGGCTCCGGACCGGGGCAGCTTCGGGGAGAGACCGACCGAGGAGGTTCGATGGCCGAGCGGAACCGTTGGCACATCATCCCGACCACCGCCCCGCTGTGCTGGCTCACCATGGCGGCGGGGGTGCTCCTGCTGGTGTCGAGCATCATCACCCTGCCCGCGGCCGGCACCCGGGTGCCGGTGCTGGAAGTGCTCGTCGCTGTCGTGGCGGTGGCGTTGATCGTCTGCGCGGGACTGGGTCTGGCGAGGCCGCAGCTTCGCGGCCGCTGAGCTTCAGGGGCGCAGGCAGGGTTCCGGCGGCCGGGAAGGCGCCGGACGCCGCGTCAGCGGGGTGCGCCGGTGGGGCGGCGCTGAGGCGTCGCCCCACCGCCTGGCTCAGCGCGCAGCGACCGACCTCAGCGGGTCCTCCGAGTAGTGGGGCGCCGCTGAGGGGTCGGCGTCGACCTCTTCGCCGTCACCGTCGGGGCGTGGGCCCTCGTCGGGGTCGTCGGCGGCGCGGTCGCCGTGGATAGCGGGAACTCCGTCGTCGCCGGAACTGCGGTGGTGCTCGGCGTCGGCTCGGGCGTGGTCGACGGCACCAGGCGGCCGCTGCCCGAACCGCCGCCGGCGGCGCACGCTCCCGCCAGCAGGACCACTCCCAGGACCAGACCGCTCCACCCCATCCGCACGATCCGGACGCTACCAACGCCACGCCCCCGATACCGGCGAAACAGCGAAACCGGCCGCTACAGCTCCTGGTGGTCCGCGTGCTCCACCCGGGCCTCCGGCACCGGGCGGCCGTCGCTCACCCGGAAGTCGCCCACGTCGTCCAGGACGAACGTCGGCGTGGCGGCCACCTTGTCCGCGCGGCAGTGGTGCACGTCGAGATCCACGACGTCGCGCAGCACGAAAGCCGGGCGCGTGTCCGGCGCGCCGAACTTCACGTCCACGTTGTCGAGGCTCACGCCGCGCGCGTGGCGGACGAAGAAGCCGTACGCCGGCAGCGTGCCGAACATCGACGGCTCCGGGTAGGCCGTCTCCAGCTCCGGCGGGTTCTGCACCGCGTCGCCGGGGGTGAGGCCGCCCGCGAGGTGGTGGCGGATGTTGCTCAGCTTCACGTCCTCGATCGGGTGACCCGGGATCCCGGCCAGGCACGACGGGTACCGCGGGTCGGCGTCGTGCGTGGTGACGTCGCTGATGCTGACCCGGCGCAGGAACCCCACCGGGAGCCCCGCCGGTCCGCGCATCCGCGCCCCCAGCCGGAGGAACAGCGGCATCTGGACGTTGCGCATCGTCAGGTTGCTGATCGTGACGTCCTCCAGCCACCCGCCGTCGACCGTCTCCAGTGCCAGGCCGCGGCAGTGTTCGAAGACCACGTTGGAGATCGCGATGTTGCGGAACCCGCCGTTGGACTCGGTGCCGAACTTGACGCGGCCGGTGCGCCCGTACGCCGACGCTGTCTTGAACGTGCCGGCGACCAGGGTGCCGAGGTCGTAGCCGCTGACGAAGCAGTTGTCGATGGTGACGTTTTCGGTGTCGCGCACCTGGTTCAGCGCGTACGTGCTCTTGAGCACGATGGCGTCGTCGTTCGGCGAGTTCACCGTCGTGTTGGCGATCCGGACGTTCCGGCAGCAGTCGATGTTGATGCCGTCGCGGTTGGTGTCGATCACCAGCCCGTCGAGGCGGAAGTTGTCGACGCCGGTCGGGAGGATGCCGAAGTGCCCGCCGTTGACGATCGTGATGTCCCGGATCGCGACGTTGCGGCACAGCTTGAGCGCGATCGCCTTGTTCCCGTTGAGCGGCGCGGATTCCGCGCTGCCGCCGGCGACGAGGCCCTGGCCGTCGATCTTGCCCGGCCCTTCGATGGTGACGTTCTCCAGGTTCTCACCCCAGATCAGGCTGTTGTGCCAGTGGCTGTGGCCGAAGTCCTGGTACGGGTTGCCCGCGCCCGGTTCGGCGGGGTCGTAGCCCCGGCCGCCCGCCGGGGCGGCCGCGAGGATCGTCGCGTTCGCCGCCAGGTACAGCGCGATGTTGCTCTTGAGGTGGATCGAATAGCTCGCGTACGTCCCGGCCGGGAAACAGACGGTTCCGCCGCGGACGGCGGCCGCGTCGATCGCGCGGTTGATCGCGGCGGTGTCGATGGTGCGCCCGTCGCCCTTCGCGCCGAACTTCGTGACGTCGAAGAAGCGGCCCGGCGGGCTCGCCGGTTCCTCGGCTCCGGCCGCTGGAGACCCGGCCAATGGCAGGGCGGCCCCCGCGGCTCCCGCGGCTCCCCAGGCGACGACACGGCGGCGGCTCAACGCTCTTCCCACGACAGCTCCCTCAACTCGCCACGGCGAAAGCACCTCAAAGTGCTTCCGACGGCGGAATCGGGAATGCGTCTTCAGCTAAGAGCAAATGATCGGACGAGTCAAGCTCGTCCTGCCGGTCGCGCCGAGCGGGGCCGCATGATCAGCGCCGCGACGTGGTAGACGCACGGTTCTTCGCCGCGGTTCGCGTAGGAATGCCTTGTGTCGGCCGGGAAGTAGAGCGAGTCGCCCGCGTTCAGGGAGTACTCCGTCTCGCCGACGCCGAGGCACAGCGCGCCCGACTCGACGGCGACGAATTCGTGCGAACCCGGGGCGTACGCCGGAAAATCGCCCGCGTCGCAGCCGGGCGGGAGGGTCGTGCGGATCCACTCGAAGTTGACGCCGGGGACGACCGGCGTCAGCACCGTGCGGTGCCAGCCGCCCGGTTCGGCGACGTGGTCCTGCTCGGCCGCGCGGCGGACGAGCACGCGGTCGGTCTCGAGGTCGGCCAGCAGCCGCGAGAGGGACAGCCCGAGGCCGTCGGCGATCCGGGACAGCACCACGACCGTCGGCGTCTTCTCGCCGCGCTCGATGGCCGACAGCATGCTGACGCTGACGCCCGCCTCCTTGGCCAGCGCGCTGAGGGCGAGCCCGCGGTCGGCGCGCAGGGCGTGCAGGCGGCGGCCGAGGATCACCGGATCGATCATTCCTCTATAATACCGACCATGTCCACTATAGAGGAAGCGGTGGAGGCCGACGCCGAAGGCATCGCCGCCGTCTTCACGCCGTACGTCACCGGCTCCGTCGTCACGTTCGAGACGACACCGCCGACCGCGGCCCAGTGGCGCGCGAAGATCCGCGAGAGCACTTGGCCTTTCCTCGTCCTGGCCGAAGCGGGCGAGGTCCTCGGCTACGCGCTGGCGGCGCCGTGGCGGCCCAAGCCGGCGTACCGGTACTCGGTGGAGACGACGATCTACCTCGCCCCGGCCGCCACCGGCCGCGGCTACGGGCGGCGCCTGCTCGGCGAGCTGCTGAAGCGCTGCGGCGAGGCCGGGGCGCGGCAGGCGATCGCGGTGATCGTCGACTCCGGCAGCCCAGCTTCGCGGAACCTGCACCTCGCGGCGGGCTTCACCGACGCCGGGGTGCTGCGGCGCGTCGGGTTCAAACAGGACCGCTGGCTCGACACGCTCCTCATGCAGCGCGAACTCGGCTAGCGGAACGCCGCGTGCAGGTGGAGCCGCTCCTTGTGCAGCGCGAACTCGGCTAGCGTGACGCCGCGTTCAGGTGGAGCCCCCCTGCCGCATGAACTCGGCTAGCGGAACGCCGCGCGCAGGTGAAGCCCCCCTGCCGCGCGAACTCGGCTAGCGGGACTTCGCCCGGAGGTGGAGCCGCTCCCCCTGCTTCCCGAACAGGCTGAGGATCTCCGCCGGCCGGCCGCCGACCGCGCCGAACCAGTGCGGGAGGCGGGTGTCGAACTCCGCCGCCTCGCCCGGGCCCAGCGTCATGTCGCGGTCGGCCAGGATCAGGCGCAGCCGCCCGGACAGGACGTACAGCCACTCGTAGCCCTCGTGGACCTGCGGGTCCGGCTCGCCTGTCTCCGGCTCCAGGATCATCTTGAACGCCTGGGGCGCGCCCGGCTGGCGGGTGAGCGGCAGCACCGTCATCGTGGCGCCGTTGTGCCGCGGGATGCGCCGCGCGGTCAGCCGGACCCGGGGGTCGCCGACCTCCGGGGCGCCGACCAGTTCGTCCAGGGGCACCTGGTGGGCCTGCGCGATCGGCAGCAGCAGCTCCAGGCTCGGCTTCCGCTGGCCGGACTCCAGCCGGGACAGCGTGCTCTTCGAAATGCCCGTCGCCGCCGACAGGTCGGCCAGCGTGACCCGCCGCTGGGTGCGGACCCGCTTGAGCCGGGGGCCGACCTCGGCCAGGGCCTGGGTGATCGCGTCCGTCATGTCCCCAGGAAACCCGCTCGTCCCGGAAACGGCAACATTAGTTGTCGGATTCGCGAGTCCGGGGTCAAGGTGGCGGCATGAGCGAACACGACAACTTCGACGTACTGGTGGTGGGTGGCGGCGCCGCGGGCCTGAGCGCCGCCCTGATGCTGGGCCGGGCGGGGCGGCGGGTCGCGGTCGTCGACGGCGGGTCGCCGCGCAACGCGCCGGCGTCGCACATGCACGGCTTCCTGTCCCGGGACGGCCTGCCGCCGTCCGAACTGCTCAAGATCGGCCGCGAAGAACTCGCCGGCTACGGCGTCGGGATCATCGAAGACAGCGTGACCCGGCTCGACCCGGGCTTCACCGCGCGGCTGGCCGGCGGGCGGGAGCTGACGGCCCGGCGCGTCCTGGTCGCCACCGGCGTCCACGACGACCTGCCGGACCTGCCGGGCCTGCGCGAAAGCTGGGGCTCCGACGCGGTCACCTGCCCCTACTGCCACGGCTACGAGGTGCGCGACCAGCCGCTCGGCGTGCTCGGCACCGAAGCCGCGAGCGTCGAGCACGCGCTGCTGGTCCGCCAGTGGTCGCCGGACGTCGTGTACTTCTCGCACACGGCGCCGCCGTCCGAAGAGGACCGTGCGCGGCTCGACGCGCGCGGCATCCGCGTCGTCGACGGGCTCGTGACCGCCGTGCGGCGCGAGGACGGCCGTCTCACGGGGATCGAGCTCGGGGCCCGGTTCGTGCCGCGGGCCGCGCTGTTCCTGCGCACCCGGACGGTCCCGCACGACGAGCTGCTGCGCGGGCTCGGCTACGAAGAGGGCGACGTCGACCCGTCCGGCAAGACGAGCGTGCCGGGCGTGTGGGCGGCCGGGAACGTCGCCGACGCGCGGGCCACGGTGATCATCGCCGCGGCCCAGGGCGCGGCGGCCGCCGGCGCGCTGAACCACGACCTCGTCGCCGAAGACGTCCGGCGGGCGGTCGAGGCGTTCGGCGGCTTCACCCCCGCCGCGGAACGCGCGGCCGCGGCGGCGCGCTGACGTCCTGGTGTTCGGCGGCCGGGCGTGCCAGGCTCGGCGGGTGCGCCCCACGCTGTACGAATTCGCCGGCGGTGACCCCGCGTTCCTCGCGCTGGCCGCCGCCCACCACGAACGGTGCCTGGCCGACCCGGAGCTGAACCACCCGTTCTCGCACCCGGGTCAGCACCCGCGGCACGTCGAACGGCTGGCCTGGTACTGGGCCGAGGTCATGGGCGGGCCGCCGCGGTTCTCCACCGGGTGCGGCGACCATTCGTCGATGCTGAAGATGCACGCCGGAAACGGCGACATGAGCGACCTCGGCCGCCGGTTCGTGACGTGCTTCGTGCGGGCCGCGGACGACGCCGGCCTGCCCGCCGATCCGGAGTTCCGCGCCGCGCTGCGGGCCTACATGGAATGGGCCGTCGCCGAGGTGCTCACCTACCCCGGTCCCGCCGGCGACGTCCCCGCCGGGCTGGCCATGCCGCACTGGTCGTGGAACGGGTTGCAGCCGGTGTAACGACCGGGGCCGCCGCCGCGTCTTGCAGGGAACGACCGGCTGTGGAGGTCCGTCGCAGAGACCGGTCCGGGCGGGTTCCCCCCACCCACCCGGACCGGTCTCGTCCTCCGGCACGACGTCCGATACCCGCCTGCGCCGCACCCGCGGGCCGGGCCAGACTGGCCACCATGCTCCTCGACCGCTTCTTCCTCGCCTCCCGGGGTTTCGAGCACCACCTGCGCACGGTGGAGCCGGCCGTCTGGGGCGCCCCGACGCCCTGCTCCGCCTGGGACGTCCGGGCCCTGGTCAACCACATGACCCGCGGCAACCTCAACTACATCGCGCTCCTGGGCGGCGCCACCCGGGAAGAGTTCCTGGCGCACCGCGACGACGACGCTCTGGGAGACGACCCCGCCGCCGCGTTCGCGGGATCGGTGCAGGCCTTCGCGGACGCCTTCCGGGAGGAAGGTGCACTGGACCGCGTTCTCGACTACCCGCCCGGCCGGATCACCGCCCGGCAGGCGCTGGCCGTGCGCACGGCGGACAGCACCGTGCACACCTGGGACCTCGCCCGCGCGCTCGGCGCCGACGAAACCCTCGACCCGGGCCTGGTCGCGTGGATCGACGAGGACTTCGACGCCATCTTCGCCGGGCTCGCGCTGGGCCCGCGGTTCTTCGCCGACCCCCCGCCCGGCGTGACCGGCGAGACCCGCCAGGACCGGCTGCTCACGCGGTTCGGCCGCGATCCTCGCTGACCCCGCTGCCGCAGCCCAGCCGGGCGGCGAGCTCGGTCAGCGCCTGCCCGAGCGGCCGGTCGACCCGCACGGACGCGTAGCGGTCGCCGCGGGTTTCGCCCTGGTTGACGATCACCACCGGCTTGCCCGCCTTCGCCGCGTGGCGGACGAAGCGCAGGCCGGACATCACGGTCAGGGACGAGCCGAGCACCAGCAGCGCGCCGGCGTCGTCGACCAGCCGGTAGCACTGCTCGACGCGCGGCCGCGGCACGTTCTCGCCGAAGAAGACGACGTCCGGCTTGAGCACGCCTCCGCAGGACTCGCAGGGCACGAGGGTGAACCGGCGCACCACCTCGTCGGGCAGCTCGACGTCGCCGTCCGGGTTGATCCGGGTGGCTTCGCCGTCGAAGCCCGCGTTCGCCGCCCGCAGCCGCCGGTCCAGCTCCGCGCGCGGGCTCGTCCGGCGGCAGACCAGGCAGACGACCCGGTCCAGGCTGCCGTGCAGCTCGACGGCGTCCGGGGTGCCGGCCGCCTGGTGCAGGCCGTCGACGTTCTGCGTGATGACGCCGGAGAGGTAGCCGCCGTCGCGCAGGGCCGTGACCGCGCGGTGGCCGTCGTTGGGGTCGGCGCGGGCGATCGTGCGCCAGCCGAGGTGGCTGCGCGCCCAGTACCGCCGCCGCCCCTCGGCGCTGGTGACGAACTCGTCGTAGGTCATCGGCGTGTGCTTGCGCAGGCTGCCGCTTTCGCCGCGGTAGTCGGGGATCCCGGACTCGGTGGACAGCCCGGCGCCGCTCAGCACGGCGACCCCGCCGCGCGCGACGACGTCGGTCAGCTCGTCGAGGCGGGCCGTCCGCGGCAGCGGCGCCTCCGCCGACGTCCAGCTCAGGGTGGGTCGGGTCCGCACTACGCCAGGGTACGTGGGCCGAGAAGGATCTTCTCGAACCAGTGATCGGCGTAGTGCTCGTCGTTGAACGGCGCGACCTCGCGGTAGCCCGCCGCGCGGTAGAGCGCGATCGCTTCGCCGAGCGCCCGGTTCGTCTCCAGCCGCAGCGTGCGGACGCCGTGGGCGGCCGCGTGCGCCTCCAGCTCGGCCAGCAGGCGCCGGCCCAGCCCGAGGCCGCGCGCCGACGGCGCCACCCACATCCGCTTGATCTCGGCGGGCGCGTCGCCGTGGAACTTCAGCGCCCCGCACCCGACGGGGCCGCCGTGCAGCGTGGCCACCAGCAGGACCCCGGCCGGCGGCGTCATCTCGGCGTCGGCGGCGGAAATGCTGAGCTCCGGGTCGAAGCCGTCGTCGAACCGCTCGGCCAGCTCGGCGAAGTAGGCGCGCAGGCAGGAGCGAGCCGCGGGGTCGGTGGGTGGGCGCGGGGCGAACTCGACCGCCGAGGCCGTCAGGAGCCGCTCGACCTCGCCCATCGCGGCGACGAGCCGGGTGCGCTGCCCGCCGGACAGCGGGGCGAGGAGGGCGGCGGCCGCGTCGTCGGAGAGCCGGTCGAGGGTGGCGCGTTCGGCGAGCCCGGCCTCGGTGAGCCACGCGGTCCGGACGCGGCGGTCGGTGCCGCTGGGCTCGACGCGCACCAGGCCGTCCTCCTCCAGCCCGCGCAGCAGCCGGCTCAGGTAGCCCGAATCGAGGTCGAGGCACGCCCGCAGCTCGCGGACGTCCCGGCCGGCCGCGCCGATCTCCCACAGCACCCGCGCCTGACCCAGCGGGCGGCCGCGGGCGAGAAAGGCGTCGTCGAGCGCGCCGATGCGCTGGGTGACGGTCCGGCTGAACCGCCGGACGCCGTCGACCAGCTCCCGTTCCATTCCCTGACTATAGTCAGGGATCGGCGTCGCGGGGCAGGCCGTCCGGGTGCGGCCGGACCGATCCGGCGTGTAACGCCCGGCCGCGCGGGGCACGATTTCCCGGTGTCCGGGGTCTGGTGGAAGGAAGCGCGTGAGCTGGCAGTTCGGGCCGTACCGCGTGGAGTCGCTGATCGCCCGCGGCGGGATGGGCGAGGTCCTGCGCGCCTACGACACCCGGCACGACCGCGTCGTCGCCCTGAAGCTGCTCGCGCCGGAGTTCGCCGCCGACCGGGACTTCCAGGAGCGGTTCCGGCGGGAGGCGCACGCCGTGGCGCGGCTGCGCGAGCCGCACGTGATCCCGATCCACGCCTACGGCGAGATCGACGGGCGGCTCTACCTCGACATGCGCCTGGTCGACGGTGAGGACCTCGGCAGCAGGCTCGCCGCGGGCGGGGCGCTGGCCCCGGCCGAAGCGGTCGACCTCGTCGGGCAGGTCGCCCAGGCCCTCGCCGCCGCGCACGCCGAAGGGCTGGTGCACCGGGACGTCAAGCCGTCGAACGTGCTCGTCGGCGCCACCGGGTTCGCCTACCTCGTCGACTTCGGCATCGCCCGCGCGGCCGGGCCCGGCACCGAGCTCACCGCGACCGGCGGCGCCGTCGGCACGCTCGACTACATGGCGCCCGAGCGCTTCACCGACGCGCCGGCCGACCACCGCGTCGACGTCTACTCGCTGACCTGCGTGCTGCACCAGTGCCTCACCGGCAGCAAGCCGTTCGCGGCGTCGACGGCGGCGTCGCTGATCGGCGCCCACCTGCACCAGCCGCCCCCGCGCCCGAGCGAGGTGCGGCCCGGCCTGCCCGCGGCGTTCGACGCCGTGATCGCGCGGGGCATGGCGAAGGACCCGGCGGAGCGGTTCGGCGGGGTCGCGGAACTGGCCGGCGCCGCCCGCGCCGCGCTCGGCGGCACCCACCCTCCCCCGACCCTGGTGGCGCCGGTGACCGGGGTGCGGCGGGCTTCGAAGGCGCCTTGGCTGGTCGCCGCGGTGGCCCTGCTCGCCCTCGTCGCCGTCGCCGGGTGGTTCACGGTGGTGAAGCCGTCGTCGCAGGCCGGGACGACGCCGTCCGCGGCGCCCTCCGCGACCCCGTCCACGACGCCGTCCACGACGCCGTCCACGACGCCGCCGCCGTCCGTCGCGCCGGTCACGACGACGCAGGTGACGGTCCGGACCTCGGTGGCCACCATCGGCGGCGCGGACCTCGGGCTCGCGACCGCGATGAGCACGCCCGCGTGCGACGGCTCGTACGTCGTGGTGCTCGGCTCGGCGGTCACCCCGGCCCGCTACCGCGCCGACGTCCAGCGCTTCCTCGACGCCCACCCCGGCGCGGGCTACCTGCACGCACCGACCACCGGTTGCGGCTCGCTGCGGCAGCAGCTGAACGGCGCCGACGTGTACGCCGTCTACAGCGGGCCGTTCGCCACCAAGGAAAGCGCGTGCGCCCGGCGCGCCGGCGACGCGTACGTCAAGCGGCTCGACGACACGACCCCGCCGACCCAGGTGATCACCTGCTGAGCCATTCTTCGTCCACAAAGGACTTCAGGAGGGTGGTCAGCCGGGGGTCGCCGCGGCCGTTCAGGTTGTCGGAGGCGATCCGGCGGGCCACCCCGGCGAGGAAGTCGGCGACCTGCACCCGGGCGTCGGACCGGGAGTCGACGAACCGGACGCCGGCCAGCCGGTGGCCGAGGGTGGTCTTGAGCTGCAGCACGCGCTCGGCGGTGAGGGCGAGCTGTTCGTCGTGCACCAGGGCGACCGGGGTGCCGCCGGTGCTCCAGTGCCGGACGGTGTGGATCACCGCGGGCACCAGCGGATCCAGCACCGGCACCAGGCCCGGGTCGCTCGCCAGCCGGGCGCGGTAGGCGGCCACCTTTCCGGCGCCGCCGCGGAACCGGCCGAGGATTTCGCCGGCTTCGCCCGGAACCGCGGCCAGTTCGTCGACCAGGGCGAAGAACTCCTCCGGCGACGACGTCACGCCGCGCCGGGGCCGCAGCCGCAGCACACTGGTGAAGGCGGTCAGGAAGAACTCCCAGCGGTCTTCGCCGAAGGCGGCCGGGCCCGCGCGGTGGAGGGTGCGCGCCATGGCGTCGGTGGCGTCCTCGGCCAGCAGCGTCACCGCGGCGCGCACGGCGAAGAAGGTCTTGTCGGTCAGGTGCACGTGCCCGTGGCCGGCGAGCGGGCCGGCCGGGTCGAGCAGCCACTCGAGCACGGCCCGGTGCTTGGCGCGGAGCAGGTGGTTGGCCTTGTACTCCTCGGCGGGCGAGCCGATGCGGTCCCGGATCTCCCGCACACAGGCCGCCGCGGCTTCCGGCGTCAGCCGCACCCCGGCGTGGGCGAAGACGTCCGTCTCGCCGCCGAGCAGGTTCTCGCCCTCGGAACCCGACTCGTCGCAGGCGATCTCGACCGGGCTCACCGCTCCGATGGTGCCAGACCCGCCGGGCCACGGCGACCGCGTTATCGGCCCCGGCGCAGCGGGCGTCCGTCCTCGGCGAACTGGCGCAGCAGGGAGAACGCCTGCGGGGACGGTCCGTGGGCCCGGAGGAACTGCAGCCGCGCCAAGGCCTGTTCGACACTGGGACGTCCGCCGTCCGGTACCCACCACAGCGCCGTCGACGGCCGGCGCGTCGTGCCGAACCACTGCCGGCGGCGCAGGAGCAGCTGCCCGTGCGCACTGCGGTAGACGAACTCGTGCAGGCTGCGGTAGTCGCGCCACACCGAGACGTTGACGACCAGGTCGGTGCCGCCGGCCGCCGCGACGACCGCGTGGCCGGACCCCGCGCCCAGCCGCCAGACGAAGCCGGGCGCGGCTTCGGCGAGCCGCGCGACGGCGTCGAACGCGTTCGCGAACCCGGCCATGACCGGGTCGTCCAGCGGCGCCCGCGGCACCGCGACGTTCACCTGGGCGAGCTCGGCCACGCTCAGCCCAAGGTGATCTTGCCGCCGGTGACGGTGATCGTCTTCTTCTCCAGGGCCCGCGCCGCCGGGCCGTTCGCGACCGAGCCGTCGGCGATCTTGAACCTGCTGCCGTGGCACGGGCAGTTGATGGTGCCGTCGGCGACGGCGTCGACCGTGCAGCCCTGGTGGGTGCACACGGCCGAGAAGGCCGCGAACGTCCCCGCCTCCGGCTGGGTCACCACCACCCGCTGGTCCGCGAAGACCTTGCCGCCGCCGACCGGCACGTCGCCGGTCGCGCCGAGCGGCGTCCCGCCGGCCGCGGGCGCCGGCGCGGCCGGTGCTGCCGGGGCGGCCGTGCCCGAGCCGCCGTAGGTGCTGCACCCGGCCACCAGCCCGGCGCCGAGGACCGCGAGCGCTGCCCGGCGCGCCAGCACCGGGTCCGTTTCGTCGTTCCGCACGATCGTCCTCCGCCTAGAAGGTCAAGCCGGATCGGGTGAAGAACCACAGCGACGCGCTCAGCCAGAGCCCGACCAGCGCGGTGAAGACCAGCCCGCCGAGCAGCGGGAGCGACCACGCGGGCGCGCCGTCCTTGCGCAGCAGCAACATCTTCGCGACGAACACGCCGTAGAAGAAGCAGCCCAGCAGGGAGTGCAGGAGGACGCGCGTGTCGAACGACTGGAACCCGAGCGCGTAGAGGCAGTGCAGCGCCACCGGGATCGACACGAGGAACGCCAGCCGTCCCGACCAGCGGTGCACCGGCGCCACCCACGCGGGCGCGCCGCCGCCGAGCTTGCCGTACATCGCCAGCGCCGAGAACAGCTGCACCAGCGCCAGCACGACGACGACCGTGGCCAGCCACGCCTTCACCGCCTGCGGGCCGGAGAAGCCCGCGACGTTCACCGCCACGCCGGTCGGCGTGTGCAGGCCGCCGTAGACGCCGAGCGCCACCGAGACGACGGCGCCGACCGCCAGGGGCACCACGAGCGCGGCTGCGGCGCGGTGGTTCGCCGCCGGGACGGCCATCAGAAGTCCCCGTTCCCGGCCAGGCCGCTGATCGGCTCGGCCGTCACCGGGGCGCCGTCGACGGTCGCGGTCCCGGTCGCCGCGTCGAGCGCCGGCGCGGCCGCCGAGTCGTCGCCGGTCGTGAGGATGCCGACCTGGCTGCCGTCGGGTTGCACGATCCAGCCGACCTTCGCCGCCTTGTCCCGCACCTTCGGGGTGGCGCGGTAGAGGCCCGCGGGCTTCTTCGCCGGGGGCGCGGTGAACTGCCACGTCTTGCCCGCCGCCGTCACCGTCCCGGTCACCGCGGCGGCGTCGAACGTGCCGGTCAGGCCGGCGTTCCTGGCCCCCTTGAGGTCCAGCTTCCCGCCGGTCGTCACGCCCTGCAGCCAGGCTTCGACCTTCTTGCCGTCGCAGAGGTAGGCGATGGCGTGGCCGTCGCGCACCGACACCGCCACCGACGCGCCACCGCCGACAACCCGCCCGGCGTAGTCCGCCCGCGCGGGTGCTTCGGGCTTCGGCGCCTCGGACGTCGTCGGCGCCTCCGTCTTGGGCGGCGCTGTCGTGGCACTCGCCGCGCCCGCCGCGCTCGCGGCTCCGGCGACCGGCGCGACGCCGGTCCCCGTCGCCAGGTTGACGATCCCGATCCCGCCGGCGAGCACCACACCGGCGAGCAAGGTGAACAACGGCCCCGGACGTTTCATGGCTTTCCCCGCATCTCCCTACCCACCACCGTGCCCGTAACACGGAGGTCGGGGCGAAACGGCTCAACGCTACGCGCGGAAAAGAGGTATCGCTTAGCCCCCGCAACCGGTGACCCGTGGTTGACTGGCCGCATGCTGCCCTGGGACGGCGACCTCGCCGGCCGGCTCGACCGGCACACCGTGCACTCCGCGCTGCTGCGCGGCAACCCCCTCGGCGACCCGCACGAACGGCCGCTGTGGGTGTACGTCCCGCCGGGCTACGACGACGGGGACGCGCGGTACCCGGCGGTGTACGTCATCCAGGGCTACACCGGGCACCTGACGATGTGGGCCAACCGGACGCCGTTCCGGCAGCCGTTCGTGGAGACGGCCGACGCCGTGTTCGCCGACGGCGCGCCCGGCTGCGTCGTGGTGTACGTCGACGCGTGGACCGCGTACGGCGGCTCGCAGTTCGTCGACTCCCCGGGCACCGGCCGCTACCACTCGTACCTGTGCGACGAGGTCGTGCCGTGGGTCGACGCGCACTACCGGACCATCCCGGAGCGCGAATCCCGCGCGATCACCGGCAAGTCGTCGGGCGGGTTCGGCGCGATGATCACGCCGATGCTGCGCCCCGACCTGTTCGGCGCGCTGGCGACGCACGCGGGCGACTCGCTGTACGAGCTGTGCTACGTCCCCGACTTCGGCAAGGCGGTCCGCGCGCTGCGCGAGTACGACCAGGACATCCAGGCGTGGTGGGCCGACTTCCGCGGCCGGACGGCGTTCACCAAGCCCGAGGACGCGACCCTGCTGATGATGCTCGGCGTCTCGGCGAGCTTCTCGGCGCGCGAGGACGGGACGCCGGAGCTGCCGTTCAACCCGCGGACCGGGGCGCTCCGCCCGGAACAGTGGCAGCGCTGGCTCGACTGGGACCCGGTCCGGATGGTGCCGGACCACGCGGAGGCGATCCGCGCGTTGCGCGCGGTGTGGATCGACGCGGGCACGAGCGACGAGTGGTTCCTCGACCTCGGCGCGGAGGCGTTCCGGGCGGAGGTGGCGAAGGCGGGCCTGCCGGACGACCGGGTCCACTTCGAGCTGTTCGACGCCGGCCACGGCGGGATCGACTACCGCTACCCGCTTTCGCTCGGCTGGCTCGCGGAGCGGCTGGCCCGCTGAGCCGCCGCGAGCCGGGTCAAGGTGGGCCCAAGCTCGTCGAATGTCACCAGCTCGACGCCGTCCACCGGCCGGATCGAGTCCCGTTTCGGGCCGGTGATCGGTTTCAGGGTGACCAGGAGCGCGGAGCACGCCTTCCCGAGTCCGACGACGTTCTCGAGCTCGTCGATCCTCGCCTGCAGAGCGTCCGTTTTCGGTGGACGCAGCCAGTACGCCGTTTCCACCGCGATCCGGTGCCCCTCACCGAAGTCGGCGATGAAGTCGGCGTCCTGCATATCAGCGACCGCATTGGCGCCTGCTTCGGTGATCTGCTCGCGCACTTCGAGGTCGAAGCGCGCACTGGCCACCCGGCGCACGCGTTTCGCCAGCTGGTCGAAAGACGCCGCGACGGCCACGCCGTCGAGTTCCGATTTCTTGACCACCACCGTATCCGGGGACACATAGAGAATCACGTCCCGCGCGGGATGCTTCTTGGCGAACTTCGTCGCGACCTTCGAGTCGAGCGTTCTCCTCGTCCCGTCGGCGCCGGCGGACTTTCCGGTCGCCGCGATGACGACGGCGTCGAAGTTCCCGCTGCGCCATTGCCTCGCTGCCGCTCGCTCGCTCCGCTCGACGGTGACGGAGAAGAGCCTGGCCAACGCCTCGCGTTCGTAGGCGGTCGACGCCGGGGCTTCGTCCAGCCAGAGCACCTGGGCGCGCGATGGGGACTTCGTGACCGCCGCATCGGGAGGCTGCACGACGCAGGCGGCATCCGCCTCACCCGCCTGGTCGCCGGCGTGCAGCGCCTTCTCCTGGACGAGCCGGGAGACCGCGCCGTCGACCGTCTTGAGCACCTCGACCAGCCCGCTCAGGCTGTCGGCCGCCGGGGCGGCGAACTCGGCTTTCGCGCCACCGAACTCGAAGTTCTTCAACTGGTGGATGAATGGCGTGACCAGCAAGACGGCCAGCAGCAACGCGGTGGTCTCATCGGCGTGAAACCCGCCGGACTCGAGGAAGGTGTGCACGACCACGGCCGCCCCCGCGAGGAGGAAGACCACGGCGATCGCCGCCGCGATCAGCCATTTCACCCACGCCCGGCTCGTCTCCGAACGCTTGAGCTTCGCGACCGCGGCTTCGACCTCGCGCAGTGCCGTTTCGACCGAATCGCTTTTGCTGTTCACGGGCCACTCCGTTCTCCACGCCGGGAAACCGCCCGTCAGGGCGTTGCTCCCGTCTGAATGCGGAGACGCCGCGCGATCGCGGTGAGTTACGGCCTTAATGTCTCGATTCGCCTACGGACTAGGCTCGGGCCCCATGGTCACCGAGACGGATCTGGCCTTGCCCGGCGGACGTACCCTGCACGTCTACGACACCGGCGGCCCCGGGCGGCTCACCGTCTTCTGGCACCACGGCACGCCCAACACCGGCGCGCCGCCCGGGCCGCTGCTACCGCTCGGCGAGGAGCTGGGCGTGCGCTGGGTGTCCTTCGACCGGCCCGGCTACGGCACCTCGACGCCGGTGCCGGGGCGGACCGTCGGGAGCGCCGCCGCATGCGTGAGCGCGGTCGCCGATGCTCTCGGGATCGGCGAGTTCGCGGTCATGGGGCACTCCGGTGGCAGCTCGCACGCCCTCGCCACCGCGGCGCTGCTGACCGATCGTGTCGTCGCCGTCGCGAGCCTCGCCGCCGTCGCGCCGTTCGATGCCGAGGGGCTCGACTGGTTCGGCGGCATGGCCGCCGCCGGGGCGGCCTCCTTGCGTGCGGCCACCGAAGGCCGGGCCGCCAAGGAAAAGTACGAAGCCGCCGCCGAGTTCGATCCGGACGTCTTCACCGCGGCCGACTTCGCGGTGCTCAAGGGATCGTGGTCGTGGCTGGACGACGTCGTCCAGGCCGCGCTCGCGGGCGGGCCCGGTGGCCTGATCGACGACGACCTCGCCTACGTCACGCCGTGGGGCGCCGATCCGGCGTCGATCAGCGCGCCCGTTCTGCTGGTGCACGGCGAGGACGACCGGATGGTCCCCGCCACGCACAGCGCGTGGCTCGCCGGGCGCTGCGCGGACGCGGAGTTCCGGCCCACCGCCGGCGACGGGCACCTGTCCGTGCTCGGCCACGCCGCCGGCGCCCTCCGCTGGCTCGCCGGTCACAGCAGCGCCAGCGAAGCCACCACCGGCGCCAGGTAGAGCAGCGGGAAGGCCAGGTGCGGGTACGACCGCGCGCGGGCCACGGTGACGAGGGCGCCGGTGAAGTACAGCACCAGGCCGATCGCGGCCGCGACGCCGATCGCCGGCACGAAGAGGCCGGCGACCAGGCCGACCGCCCCGGCGGCCTTGGCGCTGCCGAGCCACATCCACCACGACTCGGGCACGCCGTACTCGGTGATCGGCTCGACAACCCACTTCGCCCGGGCGAACACGGAAACGGCGGAGAAGCCGACCCAAGCGGCGGCGGCCAGGGTGACGATCACGTAAGCGGTGGACATCGGACCTCCTCGGGGGAATCGCGGACCCCGGGGTTCCGGGTCCGTCACCCCCACGACTCCGCGGTGAGAACCGATGTGACAGCCCCGAGAGTGACGGCGGTCACAGGGTCGGCCGAGGGTCGTCGACCCCTCCCGCCCCGCCCGCGCCCGTGGTCGGCTGGGCCGATGATCATGCTGCGGATCCTGGGAACCGTGCTGTGGTTCGCCGTCCCGGCCGGGCTGCTCACAGCCGGGGACGCAGGTGGTGGTCGAGGTTTCGAAGGTGACCGCCGAGGTCGTGCTGCTGCGCAAGGGCGGCACTGCGGCCGCCGATCGGCGACGACGTCACGATTCCCGTGTTCGGCGGGCTCGGCTCACCGATCACGCTCGTGCGCGAGTTCCTGCTCGAGGACTACGACATCCCGCGCTGGGCCGGGCTCGTTCTCGGGCCCTGTCCGTGGGCGGTGGCGCTGCGGCCGGCCGCGTAGATCCGAGAGCCGGCCGCATGTCCGGGTGAACGCGCAGGGCGCACACCGCGGTTCTCGGCGGCGATCTCGGCCGGCCGCACGCGCGGCGACGTCACCCGGCGGTTCCCGGCACGCGCACCTCGTCCGGGGTCCGGTCCGGGCGCAGGCCGCGCCAGGAGGTGTGGCGCAGCCGCCGGTCCGGCGTGATCCGGCGGTACACGACCTCGCCCACCAGCGACGGGGACACCCAGTGCGCGCCACGGGCGCGGTCGCGCGGAACGTCCTCGGCGAACGGGCTCTCCGCGCGGGCCAGGGGCGCCAGGACGGCGCGGAGGTGGTCGAGCGCGTCGTCGGTGAAGCCGGTGCCGACGTCGCCGATGTACACCAGCGCGCCTTCGTCGTCGTACGCGCCGAGCAGGAGCGCGCCGAGCGTGCCCGCGCGGCGGCCCGCGCCGATGCGCCAGCCGCCGACGACCACCTCGCACGTCCGCGTCAGCGCGCGTTTCGTCCACAAGGGCGTGCGGGCGCCGGGCAGGTACGGCGCGTCCAGGCGTTTCGCGACGACGCCCTCGATGCCGTGCGCGGCCGCCGTTTCCAGCAGCTGCGCCGGCGCGATGTCGGCGCGGGTGTACCAGGGCGGCACGACGATCCGGCCGTCCGTGGGCCGCAGCAGCTCCCCGAGCAGTTCGCGGCGCTGCTCGTACGGCCGCGTCAGCAGTGACTCGTCCCCGATCCGCAGCAGGTCGAACGCGAAGTAGACGACGGGGACCTCGGCGCGCAGCGTCGCCGTCGGCTCGTGCATCGCGCGGCGCTGCATCAGCTCGAACTCCGGGCGGCCGGCGGCGTTCAGCGCGACGACCTCGCCGTCCAGCACCGCCGCCCGGCCGCCCAGCGCGGGGCCGAAGATGTCCCCGAGCTCGGGGTAGCGGTGGGTGTGGTCGCTGCCGCTGCGGCTGGTGATCCGGGTTTCGCCCGTGTCCGAAACCCGGGCGCAGCCGCGGAAGCCGTCCCACTTCCACTCGTAGCCGTGCCGGTCGTCGTCCGGCAGCGGCCCGTCGACCGCCAGCATCGGCGCCACCGCGTCGGGCACGATCCCCGCCATCGCCACCTCCCCTGCCGGCGTCCAGTCTGGACGACCGGCGGACGGCGCGGTCACCCGGCCGGCAGCAGCGGCAGGAGCTCCTGGTGGCTCCCGGCGCGGCGCAGCACGGGTGAGCCCGGCCCGTCCGGTTCCAGGTCGCCGGCCCGCAGCGCGGCCAGGAACCGCACGATCACGCGCGGCGGCGGCAGGATGTCGGCCCCGCCCAGGTAGGCCAGCACGATCATCTCCTCCCCGCACGCCGCCTCGACCGCGACGGCCCAGCCGTGCACCTCGTCCCAGAGCAGCGCCACGTCGCGCTCGGGAAACCGGCGCAGCCGCCAGTCCACCGCGACGTAGGCCGACACCGGGACGTCCACGTCCACGGTGCAGGACTCGAGGCCGAAGCCGAGCGCGCGGGCCACCTCGCCGAGGTACGCGCGCAGGCCGCGCTGGAACCAGAACTCGAGATCGGTGTCGATCAGGCCGGACACCCGTTTCCTTTCTTCGCACCGGAAGCCGGCCGCGCGCCCTGCGCGGCCGGTGGAGCTGGAGCCGGGATCGGGGCGGTGCCGGTTCCCGCGCCGGCCGCCGCACCGCTTTCCCGGTTTCCGCACATTCGACAAGAATGGCGACGGTCGCGAGAACGATGTCTCCCGGTCTCGCCCACGGTTTCGCGTCGACCGTACCCAGTTCGTCCAGGTTGCGGCACAACGGAAACACCGCGGCCGATCGGGCCGTGCACCGACACGCCCTTCTGCACGTGCAGAAGTCCATTGAGGACGATCAAATCACCTGGTCGGACCCGTGCCGGCGCAATTCGCCGGGAAATCGTGGCCGCCGGGGCCGGAACGCGACGGGATTCGCCGAGGAATTGCGGTTCCGGAAATTCAGCCGAACGCAGGAATCGGGACCCGGGTGCGCTCGAGGTCGGCGAAAAGATCTCCGAGGTCGTCGACGCGCGCCAGCACCTCGTCGGCGGTGAACCGCAGGTGCGCAACGTGCCGGCAGGCACGGACCTCGTCCCACGTGACCGGCGTCGACACGGTCGGCTCGTCCCGCCCGCGCAGCGAGTACGGCGCGACGGTGGTCTTGAACGGGTTGTTCTGGCTCCAGTCGATGAAGATCTTGCCCGGCCGCAGGGTCTTCGTCATCCGCGCCACGACGAGGTCCGGGGTCTCCGCGGCGAGCCGCTCGGCCAGCGCCTTCGCGTACTGCGAGGTCTCGCCGCCGTCGGTGGTCACCACGCCCGCGTAGAGCTGCATGCCCTTGGAGCCGCTGGTCTTCGCCACCGGGGTGAACCCGTCGGCGGTGAGGACGTCGTAGAGCCGCTCGGCGACGCGGCAGCAGTCGACCACCGACGTCCCGGGCCCGGGGTCGAGGTCGAACACCAGCCGGTCCGGCGTGCTCCGCTCGTCGTCCCCCTCGACGGTCCACTGGTGGACGTGCAGTTCGAGCGCGGCGAGGTTGGCCGCCCACACGAGCTCGGGCAGGTCGTTGATCAGCGGGTAGGCGATGATCTCCGGCTCCTTGCCGCGCCCGCCGACGGTGAGGCGCGCGGTGCGGACCCAGTCCGGGGCGTGGCGGGAGACGTCCTTCTCGAAGAACGAACCACCGGCGACGCCGTCGGGGAACCGCACGAACGTCATCGCCCGGTCGCGAATGTGCGGCAGCAGCACCGGCGCGATCCGCGTGTAGTAGTCGAGCACCTCGCCCTTGGTGAAGCCGTGCCGCGGGTACAGCACCTTCTCGAGGTTCGAAAGCGTCAGCTGCCGCTCGCCCACCCGCACCGTGACCCGGCTCCCCACCACGCCCCCACGTTACCGCGCCCGGCCCCCTCCACGGTTGCGGCGAGCGCGGACGCGGTCACGGCACGACGTGCCCGGCAACCACCCGCGCGACGAACCGCTCCGCGACTTCGCGCAGCTTGGTGTTCTCCCGCTGCGACTGCTCCACGAGGAGGGCGAAAGCGTCGTCGGCGTCGATCTGCCGGATCGCCATCAGCATGCCCTTCGCCTGGTCGATGACCGCGCGCGAGGTCAGGGCCGTGCGCAGGTGGTCGGCCGTTTCCCGGGCGCGCAGGTACCGGTGGTACACCCGGAGCACCGCCTCCACCGCCGCCGTGTACAGCTCGAGCAGCCGGCCGTCGACCTCCGCGAAGCCGTCGTCCCGGCGGCCGTAGCAGTTGACCGCGCCGGTGAACCGCTCGTCCGCCACCAGCGGCGCGGCGAGGAAGCTGCCGAAGCCCGCCTCCCGCGCCCCGCGGGCGAAGTCCGGCCAGCGCTCGATCGCGTCCGACACGGCGGTGCGGACGATCTTGCCCGTGCGGATCGCCTCGAGGCAGGGACCGTCGCCGATCCGGTACTGGTCGGCGTCGAGGTCGCCGACGACCCCGCTCGTCGCGGTGGCCGTGTGCGGCTCCTCCGCGCGCACCAGGGTGACGGACGCCTCGTCGACCCCCGGGACGGCGTGGCGCACCTGCAGGCAGACGTGGCGCAGCAGGATCCGGAAGTCGTCCTCCTCCTGCAGCACGGCGGTCAGGGCTTCGAGGGCTCCGGTGACCTCGTCGAACAGCGTCGAAGTCGTCGCGGTCGGTTCCGGCCGGTCCATGTCCACATCCTCCCGCTCGGGCGCGAAGTGCCCTCGGGTACCCACTTCGCGCCCAACCATGTCCCGGAGCAGGTTTGCCGGGGTCCGCCGGATGGTATTCAGCGGCCATGTCGTCGGAAGAGGTCTCACCGGGCGGGCTGCCGCTGGACGGTGAGCTGGCCACGGTCGCCGCGCGCATGTCCGGGCTGCTCCTGTCGCGCGAGACCGTCGATTCGGTCCTGGAACTGATCGTCTCGCTGGCGGGGACGACGATCAGCGCCGCGGCGGGCGCGGGGGTGACCCTCGTCGACGACGACGGCGGCCTGGCCACCACGAGCGCGTCGGGCCCGCTCGTGCGGGACGCCGACAGCCTGCAGTACGACCTCGGCGAAGGTCCCTGCATGGCCGCGCTGGCCGAGTGCGCGCCGAAGCGGATCGACGACATCGCCTCCGAACGGCGCTGGAGCCGGTGGTGCACGGCGGTCGCCGGCTGGGGGCTGCGGTCGGTGCTCACCGCCCCGCTCGTCACCGAAGACGGCTGCCACGGCGCCATCAAGCTCTACGCGACGGTGCCGGGCGCGTTCGGGCCCTCCGACGAGCAGACGCTGATGACGTTCGCCGATCGGGCCGCGGTCCTGGTCGCCAACACCCGCGCCTACGAACGGGCGAGCCGGTTCAGCGAGGAGTTCAAGCACACGCTCCTCGACCGCGACCGGATCAGCCTGGCGAAGGGTTTCCTCATGGGCCGGGAGGGCCTCGACGAGGACACCGCGTTCGACCGCCTCCTGTCACTGGCCCGCGCCCGCGGCCGCAGCCCGGCCGAAGCCGCGGCCGACCTCGTCGCCCCGGCGCCGCGGGAAAGGTGAACCCACCCATGCGCTTTCTGCCCGAGGGGGAACAGCAGCGGCTCCTCACCGCGTGCTTCGCGCGGAGCGAACTGACGCTGGAGCAGCTGTGGATGCGCTACTTCGCGCTCGGTGGCAGCCTGAGCCTGCTGGAGCTGGACGCCTACCTCAACGGGCTGACCACGCTGCCCCGGGTCGACCGCGACATGCTCGCCCACGCCGTCAACGAGCGGCTCGACGAGCTGGCCGGCCCGCCGCGCGCGCCCTACAGCCACTCGGTCCGCGACGGGAAGCCGTTGCACGGCCCGCTGAAGGCGCTGGTCGACCTGCTCGAAGGCGCGCACCGCGCGCCGCCCGAGCGGCTGCCCGCCATCGTCGCCGAGGCGGGCCGCGCGCTCGACCTGACGATCGACGTCTACCTGGCCGACTACGACCAGCGGACGCTCGTGCCGCTGCGGCCGGGCGCCGCGGAGCTCGACATCGAGACGACCGTCGGCGGGGACGTCTTCCGCCGCGCCGGGACCACCGTCACGCGGGAGGGGGCCGCCCCCACGCTGTGGACGGTGCTGCTCGACGGCGTGGAGCGGCTGGGGGTGCTGGAGATCGTCCCGGCCGACGACGCCGACCCGGACGACCCGGTGCTGCGGGAGCAGTGCAGCTGGCTGGCCGCGCTGCTCGGCCACCTCGTCACCGTCACGACCCAGTACGGCGACGGCCTGGACATGCGGCGCCGCCGGCGTCACCGCGGCTCGCCCGCCGAGCTGCTGTGGCAGAGCCTGCCGCCGCTCACCGGCGCGACCGAACGCGTGGTCGTCGGCGCGAGCGTGCAGCCGGCGTACGAGGTGTGCGGCACGGTGTTCGACTACGCCCTCTCCGAAGGACGGGCCCAGCTGGCGATGTTCGACGCGGGCCCGCGCGGCGGCGGCGCGAGTTTCGCCGTGGTGAACGCCCTGGCCGCCTACCGCGCCGCCCGGCGCGACGGAGCTTCGCTCGACGAGCAGTACGCCGCGGTCGGCACCGAGCCGGCCGCCCGGCCGGGCGCCCCGGTGGTGACGGGGGTGCTGGCCGAGCTGGACCTGCGCACCGGCGACCTGCGCTGGCACGACGCCGGGCACCCGCCCCCGCTGCTGGTCCGCCGGGGTTCGGTCCTCCCCCAGCCGGAGCCGGCGACCACCCGGTTCGGGCACCCGGGCCGGGCCCGGACGGCCCGCCTCGAACCCGGCGACCTGCTCGCGCTGTGCTCACCGGGGGTCGCGGAGACGACCGACGCGGCCGGGGAGCGGTTCGGGCTGACGCGGATCACCGAGCTCCTGGGGCGGGACGCCGACGAGCTGCCCCCGGAGATCGCCCGCCGCCTGACCCGGGCGGTGCTGGACCACGCCGGCGGCGAGCTGCGGCACGACGCAGGGGTGCTGGTCGCGCGCTGGCTGCCTCGCTGAGTCTCCGGGCAGCACCGCCGCCGCAGCGGACAAGCTGCGGCACGACGCCCGTGTCCCCGCCGCCCTGGCTGCCTCGCTGAGTCTCCGGTCGGCACCCGCCGCCGCAGCGGACAAGCTGCGGCACGACGCCCGTGTCCCCGCCGCCCTGGCCGCCACGCTGAGCCACCGGGCGGCACCGCCGCCGCCGATCCGCTCCGCGCCGGTGTCCTCAGCAGGCGGTGTCGTGCACTCCGGCCGACAGGAGCTCGCGCAGCGCGTCCGACAGCGAGGCGAACATCGGCACCACCGCCGCCAGCCCGGTGATCCGGAACAGCCGCGCCAGGGTCCGGCTGTTCGCCACCACCCCGAACCGGCGTCCTTCGGTGCCCGCGCGCTCCGCGGCCGCCGCCAGGGTGCGAGCGCCCGCCAGGCCGACGAAGGCCACCTGGGTCAGGTCCACCACCGTCGTCCCGGGTGGCGCCGCCCCCAGTTCGCGCTTCAGGATCGGCAGGGTCAGCGCGTCGATCTCGCCGGCGAAGGTCAGCACGACGAGGCCGGGGCGGTACACCGTCCGGCGCGCCGTCAGCGGCGCGGACCGGGTGGGGACCGGTGAAGTGGGGAACACGGGTTCGGCAGGCCTTCCGCACCGGCGCTCGGCCGGCGACACAGGGAGGTGATCAAGGACGGGGTCTTGATACCCAAACGTCCGGCGGGGAAACCGCCTTATTTCGCGGTGAAGGCCGACCAGAGCCGTTCCGCCGCGTGGTGGGCCGGGGCACCGGGCCGGATCTCCGGCGTGCCCTCCGGCTGGGGCGCGTCCCCGCCCCCGATCTGCCGGACCAGGGCGACGGCCAGCTCGCGGACCTTGACGTTGAACTCCTGGCTGGTCCGGCGCAGGGTCTGCCAGGCCTCGTCCGGCGGACACCGCCGGACCGCCATGATCGCGCCCTTCGCCTGTTCGATGACGGCGCGGGAGGCCAGCAGGTCCAGCATCTGGTCCGGGTCGCCGGCGGTGGCGGTCTCGGCGACCACCAGCGTCATCTCGGTGAGCTTCTCGTAGCGCCGCAGGACCGCCAGGGCATCGGCGCCGGCCGGCCGGTCGAGCGTCGCCGACAGCACGAACGCCCCGCTGTCGTCGGCCCAGAAGCCGGGCAGGGCCGCGGCGCCGCGGATGGCGGCGAAGCGCTCCGCGAGCACCGGACGGCCCGCCGCCGCGGCCTCGCGGGTCAGCCCGGGCCAGCGCTCGTCGGTGAAGAGGTCGTCCGTCGTCACTGGTTCGCGGGTGACGTCCGCCACCACGACCGGGCCGCCGTGCGTCAGCTGGGCGGGCACCAGGTGCTCGGCCGCCCCCGCGGTGGCGAGCACCCGCAGCGGCCGCTCGCCGTGACTGACCGTGAGCGCCGCGCCGAGGCACCCGGACAGCTCGCCGGTGATCCGCTCGAGCAGGGCGTGCAGCAACTCGGTCAGCGGTCTCCACCGGTCCGCGGCGTTCATCAGGGTTTCGGTCACCGAACCTCGCTTCCACCTTCGTCTTGATACCCCCTTGATTTTCCCGGAGACGCGGCGATCCGCTCGCGCTGACGCGCCGGTTTGTGGGTCCTGCCGCGCGACAGGGGTGGCGCCGGTACGGCCGTCCGGCGCAACGGCGGATGGCCCGGCCACGCTCAGCAGCGGTCGAGGAGATCCTGTTCGCGGACCACCGGCAGGGACAGCGTGCGGTAACCGACTTCGTCGAAGAGCACGGTGAGCTTCTCCTCTTCGACGGTCATCACGACGCCCCTTCCCCACTCCGCGTGCCGGACGACGCTTTCCGCGCGGAACTCGCTCGACGGCGGCGGCTCCTGCGCCGCGAGGCCGGACTCGCAGGTGTCGCAGCGGCCGCAGGGCGCGCCCAGCTCCTCGCCGAAGTACCCGAGCAGGTACCGGCGGCGGCAGCCGGTGGTCTCGGCGTAGGCGCGGATCATCTCCACCCGCGAGCGGACGACCTCGGCGGCCCGCTCCGCGGCTTCGAGCGCCCGCTCGACAGCGCCGTCGGTGCCGCTGACCGCGAACCGGCCGTCCGGGCCGGTCAGGACGTCGCCGCACCGCTCGAGGAGCCCGAGCGCGCGGGTCCGCCGCGCGGACGGCCCGGGGACCGCGCGGGCGAGCTGCCGCCGGTTCAGCGGTCCCGCCCGCAGCGCTTCGACGACGGCCCGGAGCTCCGCCTCCGGGGGCGCGGACCGGGTGAGGAACCGCTGGCGCGCGAGGTCTTCCGGCCGGTAGCAGAGCAGCACCTCGGCGGGCTCGCCGTCCCGGCCCGCCCGGCCGATCTGCTGGTAGTACGTGTCGACCGAGTCCGGCACCGACGCGTGCACCACGAACCGCACGTCGGGTTTGTCGATGCCCATGCCGAACGCCGAGGTCGCCACCACGACATCGGTCTCCCCCGCGGCGAACAGCCGGTGCACCCGGTCGCGGTCGGCGGTCTTCATCCCGCCGTGGTAGCCGAAGGCGCGGACCCCGCGGGCCGCCAGTTCCCCGGCGTAGTCCTCGGTCTCCCGGCGGCTCGCGGTGTAGAGGAGCCCGCTGCCGGCCATCGCGGTGACCCCGTCGGCCACCGCCGCGCGCTTCTCGGCGTCGCCGGCGAACCTCGCCACGGCCAGGTGCAGGTTCGGCCGGTCGAAGCTCGCGATCACCCGCACCGGGTCCCGCAGGCCCAGCGCGGCGACGATGTCGTCGCGGACGGGCGCGGCCGCGGTGGCGGTCAGCGCGAGCACCGGCGGCCGCCCGAGCCGCTCGGCGACCGGGGCCAGCCGCAGGTAGTCGGGCCGGAAGTCGTGGCCCCACGCCGAAACGCAGTGCGCCTCGTCGACGACGAACAACGACACCCCGGCCGCGGCCAGCCCGGTGACGACCTCGTCCTTCGCCAGCTGTTCCGGTGACAGGAAGACGTACTCGGCCGCGCCGCGCCGGATCGCGTCCCACACCCGCCGCCGGTCGGCGGCGGACTGGCGCGAGTCGAGCGCGACGGCGTCCGGGACGGCGGCGGCGTCCAGGCCCTCGATCTGGTCGCGCTGCAGGGCCAGCAGCGGTGAGACGACCACCGTCGGGCCGGGCAGCACCAGCGCGGGCACCTGGTAGATCGCCGACTTGCCGGCCCCGGTCGGGAGCACGGCCAGCACGTCCCGGCCCGCCCGCACCGCGCTCATCGCCTCGACCTGCTCGGCGGACAGCCGCGCCCAGCCGAACCGCTCCGCCGCCAGCCGGCGGAGTTCGTCTGCACCGTCTCTCATGGGCGCAGGGCTACCCCGGACCGCGGGCGGCAACCGCTCGACCCGAACGAGCGGTTTACCCGCCGTCGCGGGCGGGGTAGCCGACCAGTGATCCGAGGAGGCGCCATGACCGACCAGCGGTACCGGTGATGTTCAGCGAAGTGGTTGTCGTCGGGCAGATCGCCCGCGACCTGGTGATCGAGGTGCCGGACGCCCCGGCCGCGGACTCGTCGGCGCCGGTGCGGCACCGGCAGGAGCTGCTCGGCGGGAAGGGCGCCAACCAGGCCGTGGCCCTGAGCCAGCTCGGCACGTCGGTGTCGCTCGTCGGCGTCGTCGGCCAGGACCGCACCGGCGACACGCTGCTCGCCCAGGCCAGGGCCGACCGGATCGGCACCTCGCACGTGGTCCGCCGGCCCGGGGCCGAGACGGCGCTGCTGGTCGACGTGGTCGACGACCACGGCCGCCGCCGCTACCTCGAGCACGTCCCGGACGGCACCCTGCTCACCGAGACCGACGTCTTCGCCGCGTCGGCCCCGATCTCGGCCGCCGGCTCCCTCATCGTCCAGCTGCAGCAGCCGGCCGCGGCGGCACTGCTGGCGGCCCGGCTCGCGCACACGGCGGGCACGCGCGTGGTCCTGGACGGCGCGCCGCAGGACGACGCGCTCACCTCGGACCTGCTGGCCCTCGCCGACGTCCTGCGCGCCGACGGCCACGAGGCCGAGCTGCTCACCGGTCGGCCGGTGGACGACGTCACCGCGGCAGCCCGGGCGGCCGCCGACCTGCGGCGGCGCGGGCCGTCGCTGGTCGTGCTGGAGGTGTCCGGGCAGGGCAACCTGTTCGCCGGGCCGGAGGGCACCTGGTTCGTGCCGCACGTCGAGACCGAGGTCGTCGACCCCACGGGCGCCGGCGACGCGCTGGTCGCCACGCTGACCGCCGCACTCACCCGGCGGCGGCCCCTGGAGACGGCGGCGTGCCTGGCGGTGGCGGCGGCCGCGGCGACGACCGAGCACGCGGGCGGGCGCCCGCACCTGACCCGCCCCGACCTCGACCGGCTGCAGCCGCAGCTGGAGACCGTCGACGCCTGACCCCGGCTGGACGCCCGGCAGCCGCCGTCACCTCCGCTAGAGGCCTGGTCTACGCCTCACCCCGGCTGGAGGCCCGGCAGCCGCTGCTCCCGCCCGAGCAGCACCACGAACGAGTCGCCGGGCGCGGGCGGGAGCAGCTGACCCGCCCCGGACCTCGACCGGCTGCAACCGCAGCTGGAGACCGTCGACGCCTGCCCCCCGCTACAGGCCGGGCAGCCACTGTTCCCGCCCCAGCAGCACCGCGAACGGGTCGCCGCGCTCGGCCAGGCGTGCGGGGATTTCCCGGATCGTCCAGCGGTCCGGGGCGAGGTCCGGGTCCTCGAGCTCGTCCCACTCGAGCGGCACCGACACCGGGGCACCCGGCCGGGGACGCACGCTGTAGGGCGCGACCAGGGTCTTGTTGAGCACGTTCTGCGTGTAGTCCAGCCGGGCGCGGCCGCGGCGCTTGTCCTTCGTCCACGCCCAGCTGACCAGGTCCGGCAGGACCCGCCCGATCGTCCTGGACACCGTCTCCGCCCACGCGCGGGTCTGCTCGAAGGTGCAGCGCGGCGCGATCGGCACCCACACCTGGATCCCGCGCTGCCCGGTCACCTTGGGCCGCCCGGTCAGGCCGAGGTGCTCGAGCGCGGTGCGGTGCAGCCGGGCCAGCTCCAGCACCTCTCCGAAGGACGTCTCGGGTCCCGGGTCGATGTCGAACAGCACCCACGTCGGGTGGTCGACGTCGACGGCGCGGGAGGTCCAGGCGTGCAGCTCCAGCGCGCCGTAGTTCGCCAGCCAGGCCAGCGTCGCGACGCTGTCGGCCACCACGTACCGCTGGCTCTCGCCCTCCTCCGCGCGCTCGTTGCGCCAGGTCGTCAGCCAGCCGGGCGCGTGCCCCGGGACCTCCTTCTGCCAGAACCCGGGCTCGGTGACGCCCTGCGGGAAGCGCTGGGTGTTGAGCGGGCGGCCGGCCAGGTACGGCAGCATCACCGGCCCGACGGTGACGTAGTACCGGATCAGGTCCCGCTTGGTGACCGGCTCGCCGCCGCCGGCCGCCGGGAAGAGCACCTTGTCCAGGTTGGTCAGGGCGAGCTCCCGGCCCGCGACCGACCACTTGCCCTTGGCGCCGAGAGCGTCGAGGGCGGCCAGTTCGTCGTCGGTCGCGGCCGGGAATCCCACCGCTTCCTCCGCCTCGGCGGCCGGCCGGTCGCCGTGCCACAACGCGTCCGGGGCGGCCGCCACCTCGTCGTTCGTGCGGCCGCTCTTCACCGAACGCGGGTGGTCTTCGGCGTCCCAGCCGGCGGTGGCGTGCTCGTCCTGCTTGTGCAGGAGGAACCACTGCTCCTTGTCCCCGTCGCCGCGGCGGGTGCGGACCAGGACGAACCGCCCGGCCAGCTTCTCGCCCTCGAGGTCGAAGTGCAGCGTGCCGTCCTCGATCGCGCGGGCCGGGTCGGGCTCGACCGGCCGCCACACCCCGCGGTCCCAGACGATGACGTCCCCGCCGCCGTACTCGCCGCGCGGGATCACGCCCTCGAAGCCGGCGTACTCGATCGGGTGATCTTCGACGTGGACGGCCAGCCGGCGGACCTTCGGGTCCAGTGTCGGGCCCTTCGGCACCGCCCAGCTGACCAGCACGCCGTCCAGCTCCAGCCGGAAGTCGTAGTGCAGCCGGCGCGCCCGGTGCCGCTGCACCACGAACCGGTGGCCGTCGGCGGCGGGCGCGTCCCCGCCGGCCGGCTCGGCCGTCCGGCCGAAGTCGCGCATCTCCTGGTAACGCCGCAGTTTGCGGGCCGGGACGTCTGCCATGGAGACGGGGTACCCAGTCAGGACGGCGACGACCAGGGCGCCCGCTTCTTCGCCAGCTCCTGGTACTCGTCCACTTCCTGCGGGGTCGGGTCGGTCCCGGCCTCCTCCGCGAACTCCTCGGGGTCGGGCAGCTCGCCGGGTTCCGATTCGTCGGACGTCATCGCGGTCAGCCCCCGAACGCCGAGCGGATGAGGTCGCGCGCGCGGTCCATGATCGCCGCCGGCGGGCCCAGCAGGAGGTTCGCCTTCGCGCTCTCCACGCCGGGGTGCGGCCGGGTCGGCCCCACCGCTTCGGCCAGCTTGGCGGTGGCCGCCATGGCCCGCAGCCGCTCCGGCGGCCGGTGCGCCCGCAGGAGCGGGAACTCCTCGCGTTCCTCGTGCTCGGCGTGCGCCAGCACGTCCTCGCGCAGCTGGACGAGCAGCGTGTCGAACCCGTCGGCCTCCGTGCCCATCTTCTGCAGGGTGGTCAGCAGCTCCTTGGCCCGGTGTTCCTCGCCCAGCCGGGCTTCGACGACGGGCCGGGCCGCGGGTTCGAGGTCGCGGATCTCGGGGTGCACCACCATTTCCTCGGCCGTCTCGTGCACCGCGAGCAGCCGCACGAGGGCGTGGAACAGCTCCCGCCGCCGGTCGCCCTCGGCGGTCTCCAGCCCGGCGAACAGCTCGCGGATCTCCCGGTGCTGCCGCTGCAGCAGCTCGATGACGTCTTCCTCGTTCCCCGCCATGGGAGAACCTCCTCCTCGCTCGATGGTCGCTCGGAGGCTTTCCCCGTCGCGGGCGGGTTACTCGTCCCGGTTCGCCACTGTGAGCCACAGCGCGCCCGCGGCGGTCAGCGCGATCCCCGCCACCGTCCACCACGACCACCACGAGAAGAACGCGACGACCAGCCCCACGGCGAGCAGCACGCCCCCGCCCACCGAGGCGGTGTCGTCGTTCCCGGCCCGCGAAAACCCGCCGGTGACGGCCATCAGCCCACCCGCCCGTCGACCGCGGCCACGACCAGCGCCGCGCACCGCCCCACCGCCAGCCCTCTTTCCCGCGCCATCGAAACCAGGGCGGCGTGCGCGGCCGGGCCGCTCAAGCCTTGGGCCGCAAGGACTTCCAGCGCCAGGCCGACGACGTCGGTGGCGGGCGGGGTGGCGGTTCGGACGGGCATCGGACGACCTCCGGTTCATTCGGCGGCGAAACGAACGCGACCGGATACCCCGTCGCCGCGGCTTTCACACCGCTCCACCGAACCTTTCCGGGCGGTGCCCGCTCAACTCCCGTCGAGCCATACCGCCGAGTCCGGCAGCACCCGGTTACCGTCCGGCGGCGCGCTCGCCAGCAGCACCCGGGCACCGTCCGGCAGCGCGGACGGCTCGGCGGACAGGTTCACCACGCAGCCGAAACCCGGCTCCCGCGCGAAGGACAGCACTCCCTCCGGCGCGGGCAGCCACGTCATCGTCCCGTCTCCCAGCGCGGGGTGCGCCCGCCGCGCGGCGAGGGCGGCGCGGTAGAGGCGGAGCATCGAGCCCGGGTCCGCCGCCTGCGCCCGCGCGGTCATCGTCTGCCACCGGGCGGGCTGCGGCAGCCACGGCGGCACACCGTCGGGGGTGAACCCGAACGGCGGTGCCGTCCCCGACCACGGCAGCGGGACCCGGCAGCCGTCGCGGCCGCGACGGGTGCGGCCGGAGCGTTCCCACGTCGGATCGGCGAGGACGGCCTCGGGCAGGTCCTCGACCTCCTCCAGGCCCAGTTCCTCGCCCTGGTACAGGTAGGCGCCGCCGGGCAGGGCGAGCATCAGCAGCAGCGCGGCCCGCGCCCGCCGGCGGCCCAGCGCGAGATCACCGGAGTCGGCGAACCGCGTCACGTGCCGGACGACGTCGTGGTTGGACAGCACCCAGGTCGCGGGCGCGCCGACCGCCTGCAGGGCCTCGAGGGTCCGGTCGATCACCTCGCGCAGCGCGCCGGCGTCCCAGGCGCAGCGCAGGAAGTCGAAGTTGAACGCGGTGTGCAGCTCGTCCGGGCGGACGTACCGCGCGAGGCGGTCGGGCCGGTCGACCCACGCCTCGGCGACGAACACCCGGTCCGGGCCGAACTCGCCGGCGATCTTCCGCCACGTGCGGTAGATGTCGTGCACGCCGTCGAGGTCCCAGTGCGGGTGCCGGCTGCGGTCCGGAGGCCGCGCGATCTCTTCGTCGTCGGCGCCGAGGTCGGGGAACGCCGGGTCCTTGAGCAGGCCGTGGGCGACGTCGATGCGGACGCCGTCGACGCCGCGGGAGAACCAGAACCGCAGCAGGTCCTCGAAGTCGGCGCGGACTTCGGCGTGGTCCCAGTTGAGGTCGGGTTGTTCGGGGGCGAACAGGTGCAGGTACCACTCGCCGTCGGGGACCCGGGTCCAGGCCGGTCCGCCGAAGACGCTGCGCCAGTCCGTCGGCGGCAGCTCGCCGTTCGCCCCGCGGCCGGGCCGGAAGTGGTAGCGCGCGCGTTCGGGCGAGCCGGGCCCGGCGGCCAGCGCGGCCCGGAACCACCGGTGGGCGTCGGAGGTGTGGTTCGGCACGACGTCGATCAGCACCCGCAGCCCGAGCCGGTGCGCCTCGGTGACCAGTGCGAGCGCGTCCGGGTCGGTGCCGAACAGGGGATCGACGGACCGGTGGTCTTCGACGTCGTAGCCGCCGTCGACCATCGGCGAGCGGTACCACGGCGTGGTCCACACGGCGTCGACGCCCAGCTCGGCCAGGTGGCCGAGACGGGCGCGCAGGCCGGCGAGGTCCCCGGTGCCGTTGCCGTCCGCGTCGGCGAAGCTGCGTACGTAGACTTCGTAGACCACGGCGTCGCGCCACCAGTTGTCCATGACACCCGAGTATCTACGCTGGGGTCGTGACCGACGCGCCCAACGGAGATCCGTCCCTCTATTCGGGCAGCGCCGCGTACTACGCGCGGGGCCGCGTCGCCTACCCGGAGGCGCTCGCCACGGCCTTCGCCGCCGAGGCGGGGCTCGACGGGTCGGGGCGCCTGCTCGACGTCGGCTGCGGGCCCGGTTCCCTGACGCTGCTCCTGGCGGGGTGGTTCGAGGAGGCGGTGGGGCTCGACGCCGACGCGGACATGCTCGCCGAAGCGGGCCGGCTCGCTGCGGAGGCGGGGATCCGGAACTGCCGGTGGGTGCACCGGCGCGCCGAGGAGCTGCCGGCCGGGCTGGGCCGGTTCCGGCTGGTGACCTTCGCCCAGTCCTTCCACTGGCTGGACCGGCCGCGGGTCGCCGCGGCGGTGCGCGCCATGCTGGAGCCCGGCGGTTTCTGCGCCCACGTGCACGCGACGACGCACCAGGGCGTCGAGGACTCCACCCCGCACGCGGCGATCGAGGACCTGGTGCGGAAGTACCTCGGCCCGGTGCGGCGGGCGGGCCGCGGCCACCTCCCGCACGGCACGCCGGGCGGGGAATCGGAGATCTACCGGGCCGCGGGGTTCGGCGGGCCGCTGCGGTTTTCGGTCCCGGGCCGGGTGGTCCCGCGCACGGCGGACGACGTCGTCGCGAAGGTGTTCTCGCTGTCCAGCTCGACGCCGCACCTGTTCGGGGAGCGCCGTGCGGAGTTCGAGGCCGAGCTGCGGGAGCTGCTGCACCGCGCGAGCCCGGCCGGGACGTTCAGCGAGCGCCTGCGTGACATCGCGGTCGACCTCTGGCGGCCGTGACCCGCAGCCTCACCAGGGGTTGTTGTCGAAGGCGTCGTCCTCTTCTCCCGCGCGGTGGCGGCGGGCGCGGCGCGGGGCCTCGTCACGGGCGGACGGGCGGGTCGCGAAGGGGGCCGCGGGTTCGTCGCCGAAGGGGTTCGTGTCGAAGGCCGAGGCGGGCTCGGTGCTCGAGCGGTCCGTGCTCCAGCCGGCCTTCGTCTTGCGCTGGCCGAGCTCGCGGCGGTGCTGGACGTACCGCTCGGCCGCCTGCACCTGCTTGGTCATGTACTCGTGGGAGCGGGCCTTGATCTCCTCGCCGCGCTGCTCGCGCAGGGCGCGGCGCTCGGCCTGCTCCCGGACGAGACCGTCCAGCTCGGCCTTCATCCCGGCGATGTCGCTCATGCGTCCTCCTACCAGGTCCGGGCGGACGGCGGCTCTTCGCCGTCGATCAGGGAACCGGTGATCCGGCTGGCGGGCTCACCGAGGTTGTCGAAGACGGCGCCCTCGACGCGGTAGGCGCGGGACCGTTCGGTGTCTCCCCCGCCGCCGCCGTGCGCGCCGCCGCCCATGGCGCCCATGCCCGGCATCCCGGACATCGACTGGCCCGCCGGGCCGCTCGCCCCCGCGGCCGCGAAGGCCGCCGGCTGCGGCTGGGCGGCTCCGGCGCCGGTGTGCGCACCGCCGGACATCGGGGTTTCGCCGAGCCCGGCCGGGTTTCCGGCGCCGCCCGGGCCGAAACCGGCGGCTGAGGGGACGGACCCGCCGCCGTGGTGCGCGGCGAGCCCCTCGCCGCCGCCGCTGCCGCCGTGGGGAGCGCCGCCATCGTGGGATGCGCCACCGTGGGAGGGGCCGTCACCACCGCCGCTGTGCGATGCGCCGTCACCGCCGTGGGAAGCGCCATCACCACCGCCGCCGTGCGAAGGGCCGTCGGTTCCGCCGCTGTGCGGGGCGAGGTCCTCGAGGGTGCCGCGGTGGGTCGGCAGGTCGTCGTCGAGTCCGGTTTTGCCGGGGGTGTCGCCGAGGGACGGCTTGTCGTCCTCGCCGAGGGTGTAGGTCGTCGGGGTGCCGGTGCCGTCGTCGACGGTGACCACGGTCGCGCCGTCCGGGCCGTCGGGCCGCTCGGCGGTGATCTTGAGGTCGCCGTCCTCGATGTGGATCTTGCCGTCCGGTCCCGGGCAGTGGACGTCGTCCGTCCCTTGTGGACCTTCGTCGGTCCAGTCGAGCTTGAAGTCCTTCAGCGGGCCGGAACCGTCGCCGACCTTGATGTCCATCTTGCCGTCGTGGTCCGGTTCGGACATCTCGAAGGTCTTGTCGCCCTGCTTGACCTTCAGCGTGTCGGGCTGGTCGCCGTCTTCGCCATTTTCGCCGGCCGGGTCACCGTCCATGGCGCCCAACGCGTCCGAGGCCTGCTTCTTCGCCTCTTCGGCGGCGGCCTCCGCGGCTTCCTTGCCGTCCGGGGCATCCGTCCCGTCGCCCGGCTCGGTCTTGATCGGGTCGCCGTCGAACGAATTCAGCGCCTCCGAAGCCTGCTTCTTCGCCGCCTCCGCAGCGGCCTCCGCGGCTTCCTGACCACCGCCCGGCGAACCCGAACCGCCGCCCAATCCGGCACCGGCGCCCGACTCCGCGGCCGCTGCCTCTCCGCCGCCCGTCGAACCGGGCGTGTCGCCGAGCCCGCCGCCGGGTTCCGTCTTGATCGGGTCGCCGCTGAACGATCCGAGGGCGTCCGAGGCCTGCTTCTTCGCCGCCTCCGCGGCCGCGGCCGCCGCCTCCTGGCCGCCCGGCGAACCCGCGCCGCCCAGACCCGCGCCGGCGCCCGGCTCCGTCTTGATCGGGTCCCCGTCGAAGGAACCCAACGCCTCCGACGCCTGCTTCTTCGCGGCCTCCGCGGCCTCGACGGCCTGCTGCTTCGCCGCTTCCTGCGCGGCGGCCGCGTCGTCCTGGCCCGACGAGGCGCCGGATCCGCCGCCGGACGAGCCGCCGCCGGACGGGGTGGACACGTCCGGGATCGACGGCACCGGGCCACCGCCGCCGGATCCCGGGCCGCCGCCCGAGCCGGAACCGCTCGCGGAAGGCGTGGTCCCGTCGGGGATCGGGGGAACCGAGCCCGAACCACCGGAACCCGAGCCCCCGCCGGAAGCCCCGGCGCCCGAGCCGCCATCGGGAATGCCCGGGCCCGCCCCGGAACCCGAGCCACCACCGGGAATGCCCGAGCCGGAACCACCCCCGGAGCCACCCGAACCGGACCCGGAACCCGAACCACCGTCGGGAATGCCCGAACCGGAACCCGAACCACCCCCGGAACCACCCGAACCGGACCCCGAGCCACTACCGGAACCACCGGAACCACCGGAACCGGAGCCACCGGGAGCACCCGAGCCCGAGCCGCCGGGCAGGGTCACGCCCTCGAACTCGTTCCGGACCGCGCCCATGACCTTGTCGAGCGCGTCGTACGCCTGGTCGACCAGGTCCTTCGTGTCCTTGCAGGTCTTCACGAACCCCTGGTACAGCCGGTCCCACATGTCGGGGTTGAACTGGTTCTGCACCCACTGCTTCGCGAGGTCCTGGCCGTGGCGGGTGATCTCGTCGTCGTCGCAGCAGCCGTCGTCGTTGAGGGTCTTCACCAGGTTGGTGCCGAAGTTGACGTCCATCCAGCCCGCGATCTGGGCGAGGTCGTCCTTGCTGCCGTGCTCGCCGCTGGCGACCGCGACCACCTTCTGCGCCATCGTGTAGTCGGCGCGGCCCACCAGGTCGGTGTACATGCCGATGATCGCGTCGGCCTTGCCCTTGCACAGCTGGAAAACCGTCGTGGCGGTGGTGAGCGTCGCCTCGCTCGCGGTGCCGAGCGTCTGGGCCAGCTTCGCCGCTTTCGGCTGGATCTTGTCGTTGTACGTGTCCGACGCCGCGTCCGCGCCCGCGCCGCTCCAGCTCTGGTACAGGCTGCCCAGCTGGGAACCGGTGTCCTGCACCGTCCGGTCCACCGTCTCCGAACCGCGCTTGAAGTGCGCCGCGTCGGCGACGAAGTCCGCGAAGCTGATCCCGCGCTGCTCGTCGAACGGCGTCCGGATGTCCTTGTCGAGGTCGAGGGCCCGGGTGTTGCCGCGGCAGTCGGCGGGGAGCTTCGCCAGCAGCGACCCGAACGTTTCGAACAGCTTCAGCGCGGGCGCGGCGGCGTCGAAGATCTCGTCGGACGTCTTCGTGCCGGTCGCGCTCCCGCTGTCGCCGGACGCGGGCGGCTGGGTGCCGTCGAGCTTGCTCTTGCCCTCGTCGACGGCCTTCTTTTCCTGGTCCTCGTTGTAGGAGTTCTGGTCGCCGGTCGACTTGGCCTTGTCGTAGGCGTCGTCGACCGACTGCCCGGCGAACAGCGGGTTCGCGTTGTAGGCGTGCGCGTACTTGTCGGCTTCCTGCCGCTTCTGCTTGATGTCGTCGGGTTCCTGGTCGGCCAGGAACGGCGGCGGTGGCGGGTTCTCGCGCAGCCAGCTGCTGATCAGCGTGCTCTTCTGCGCCGCCGGGATGCCGGGGTCGTCCAGCAGCGCCTTGACCTCGCTCCACTTCTTCGCCATCAGAGCGATCCCCCGGCGTTGGTGATGGCGCCCGCCTGGTCGTCCTCGTTGGCGCTGTAGCTCGACCCCGCCGTGCCCAGGTTCGCGCCGAACGAGCCCAGCGTGCTGCTGTACCCGGAGACCGCCGCCCACAGCGCCTTCGCGCCCGCGGTGTACTTTTCCGCGTGGGTGCCGTGCGCCCGGCCGAACTTCTCCGCGGTCACCTGCGTGTTCTGCAGGTCCGGGTTGTCGTCGAGCAGGTGCTCCGCCAGGTCACCGATGGTCTTGGACGCCGTCGACAACGCTTCCGTCGTCGCGGTGTACCCCCCGCCGCTCATTTCAGCGCCTCTCCTCAGCTCCGCCAGTTCCCATGGCCTCCGCGAGCACGTCGGCCACGGACCCCACATCGGTGAACCGCTCGAGCTGGTCCAGCTCGAGCGTCACCCCGTAGTAGATCTCCAGTGCCGCCAGGAGGCGGATCCGGCCCTTCGAGTCGATGCCCAGCTCCTCTAGGGTGGCGTCGGGCTCGACGAGTCCCGGGTCGAGCCGGAAGGTGTCGCTGACGACCTTCGTGACCTCGGCGCGGTGATCACCCACGGGCGCCACCATAACGTGCCTTCGCGGCCGACCGGGCGACCTTGCCGCTGGAGGTGCGCGGAAGGCCACCGGAAGGGACCAGATGTACCGCACGGAGCGTGAGGTCGTGCTCCCGCGACACCGCGCGCAGCACCGCTCTGGTCACTTCCTTGACGTCGGCCTCGGCGCCGCGCACCCACTCGGCCACCACTACCGCGCCTTCCCCGCGTTCGTCGGAGACGCCGAACGCGGCGACGCGGTCGCGGCGGACCGCGGGGTGGGCCTCCCCCGCCGCGGCCTCGATGTCCTGCGGGTGGAAGTTGCGGCCGTCGATGACGACGAGGTCCTTCAGCCGTCCGGTGACGTAGAGGTCGCCGCGGTGCACGACGCCGAGGTCGCCGGTCCGCAGCCAGCCGCCCAGGCCGTCGAGCGTGGCGCCGAACGCGGCGGCGTCGCCGCGGCCCCAGTAGCCGGTGGCGACGTTCGGGCCGCGCACCCAGATCTCGCCGACGACGCCGTCGGGGCGCACCTGCCCGTCGCCGACGATCCGGACCAGCTGCCCGACGGGACGGCCCACCGACACGAGTTCCTGCCCGTCCGGCGTTTCGGCCGCCCGGCCCTGCGCGAGGGCCTCGCGGTCGAACACCGCGCCGCGCGGCCCTTCCGGCCCCGCGCTCGCGACGTACACGGTGGCTTCGGCGAGCCCGTACGACGGCCGGTGGGCTTCACGCCGGAACCCGTACGGCCCGAAGACCTCCTGGAAGCGCTCGACCGTCCGCGGCCGGACGGGCTCACTGCCGTTGAGCGCGACCCGCACGTCCGAGAGGTCCAGGTCGTCGTCGGCGCCGGCGTCGGCGGCCAGGTCGTAGGCGAAGTTCGGGGCGGCGGTGAAGACCGCCGGGTGGTCCGCCAGCTGCCGCAGCCACCGCCGCGGCCGGTGCACGAACTCGGCCGGGGCCATGAACACCGACCGCGCGCCGGCGAAGACCGGCAGGCACAGCAGCTGGATCAGGCCCATGTCGTGGAAGAACGGGATCCAGCCGGCGCAGGTGGTGCCCTCGTCGACGGCGTAGGCCCGGCTCCCCTGCCAGCAGGCGGCCGTGATCGCCCGGTGCGGGATCACCGCGCCGGCGGGCTCGCGCGTCGATCCCGACGTGTACTGCAGGTACGCGGGGCTCTCGGGGTCCACCGGCACCGGATCGGTCCCGGGCCCGGTCAGTTCGTCGACGACGACGAGCTGTTCCCCGTTCCCGTTCTCGCGCACCTTCGCCTCCGCGGCCGCGGAGGTCAGCCACACCCGCGCGCCGGAATCGGCCAGCACCCCGGCGAGCCGGTCGGCCTGCGCGCGGGTGGACGGCGCCATCAGCGGCACGGCGACCAGCCCGGCGGCGAGCGCGCCGAAGAACGCCAGCGGGTACGCCGTTTCCTGACCGGCGAGCACGGCGACGCGCTCGCCCGGTGCCACGACCCGCCGCAGCTCCCCCGCGACGACGCGGACGCGGGCGGCGAACTCGGCCCACGTCACCGTGTGCTCGGTGCCGCGGGTGTGGTCCTGGTGGGTGAACAGCGGGCGGTCGTCGCCGGCGCGGGCGAAGAGCCGGTCCACGATCGAGGCGCGCAGCACCTCCTCGGGCACGGTCACCGGCTCGGTCGGACGGGGCACGCTGCGCAACCTACTGGACGGCCGAAATCCCGTTCGCCGTCGGGGCGGCCGCGGTACGGTCCGGGCATGGCCTCACCGGAAGCACTGGTCTCCGCGCTCGCGGACGCCGGACGGCTGCACCTGTTCGCCCGGATCTGCACGGCGGCCGACGGACTCCCGGTCGCCGAAGACCGGCAGGAGGCGAAACTCGCCCGGCGCCTGCTCTCGGCGGGCCTGGTCACGCTCGCCGGGAACCGCTACCGCGCCGTCCCCGAGGTGTTTCGCGAAGCGCTCGCCAAAGCCCCCGCCGATCCCCTGGAGGCCCTGTTCAGCCGCGGCCGGCTCGTCGCGATCCCGCATTCGGGTCCGAGGCGGCGCGCGCTGCTCGGGTACCTCGCCGAGCGGTTCGAGCCCGGCCGCCTCTACACCGAGCAGGACGTCCGGGAAAAGCTGTCGATGGTCCACGACGACCACGCGACGCTGCGCCGGTACCTCGTGGACGACGGCCTGCTGCAGCGCAGCAACGACGGCGGCACCTACGGCCGTCCCGCGGAGGCCCGGGCCGCGGGCTAGGCCACCGCCGGGAGATCGAACAGCGCCAGCACGGCGGGATCGGCGAACACGACGTTGTGCGCGATCCGCCCGCCGGTCACGGTGAACACCTGCAGGGTGTGCAGGCGGTGGACGCCGGTGTCGTCGCGGCAGTACGCCACCAGCGCGGGCTGGCCGTTGGCGGCCGTGCGCCTCATCCGCCAGTCCGGGCCCCGCATCGCGAAGAGGCGCTCCAGGAAGCGGCCGTAGTCGTCGCGGCCGCGGAACCAGAGCGGCACCGGCGGCATCTCCATCACGGCGTCTTCCGTCAGCAGCCCGACCAGGCCCGCGACGTCGGCGCGTTCGAACGCCTCGACGTAGCGGTCGAGGACCGCTTCCACGGCGGCGTCGTCCGGTTCGCCGACGTCGTCCGCCGACAGGCCGCCGAGCCCGGCGCGGGCGCGTTGCAGGGCGCTGTTGACCGCCGCGGGCGTCGTGTCCAGGAAGCCGGCCACCTCGGCCGCGCTGAACTCCAGGACCTCGCGCAGGATCAGCACCGCGCGCTGCTTCGGCGGCAGCGTCTGCATCGCCGCCAGCAACGCCAGCCGGAGCGTGCCCCGCCGCGCCAGGCGGTGGCCGGGGTTGTCGAGGCGGGCGTCCGGAAACGGGTGCAGCCACGGGATTTCGAAGGACGGCGTCAGCGGCGCACCCGGGTCGTCAGGGCCGCCGAGCCCGGACGGCAGCGGCCGCCGCGCCCGCCCTTCCAGCGCCGTGAGGCAGGCGTTGGTGGCGATCTTGTACAGCCAGGTGCGCACCGACGCGCGGGCCGGGTCGTAGCCCGCCCACGCCTTCCAGGCGCGGACCAGGGTCTCCTGCACCAGGTCCTCGGCCTCGTGCACCGAACCGAGCATGCGGTAGCAGTGCACCAGCAGCTCGCGCCGGTGCGGCTCGGTGCGCGTGGCGAAGTCCTGCATCGTTCTCCCGTCCGGCCGGCGTCGGGGGGTGTACCGGCGCCGCGGCCGGGATCCATCGCCTCCGGGAGAAGATTCTCACCCCAGGTCGTCGAAGTCCTCCGGCCGCAGGCCGTCGAGCTCGGCGCGGAACCGGGCGACCTCGGCCTCGGTGTCCAGCACGTCGGCGGCCGGGCCTTCGGCCTCCTGCTCGACCTCGAGCTGCACGGACGCGACGTCGAGCACCTCTTCGGCGACGCGGATCGGCGCGCCCTGGCGCAGGCCGAGCGCGACCGCGTCGCTCGGGCGGGCCGAGACGCGGGTGCCGGAGGCGAGCACGAGGTCGGCGTAGAAGATCCCGTCGCGCACCTCGGTCAGCTCGACCGCGGCGACGCCCTGGCCGAACGCCGCGAGCACGTCGCCGAGCAGCTCGATCGTGCCGGGGCGCGGCTGCGCGATCTGCTCCCGCGCCCGCACGAGGGCCTCGGCCTCGCCGTACCCGATCATGATCGCCAGCCAGCGGCGAGCCCCCTCCGGCTCGCGCAGCAGCATCAACGGCGCCTCACCAGGCACCGGGACGGCCATCCCCACGACCTCGATCGGGATCACGCTGACCACCGCACCCTCCGTGTCGAGACTCCTCCGCGCGCGAGGTACCCAGAATGGCCCGCGCACAACCCGGTTCCGCGGGCGGGTTTTTCAGCCGGGCTCTCCTCGGCTGCGCACCACGCCGGGATCCCTTGCCCCCCAGGGCGTACCGCTGTCACCGTCGGGACGTGGAACCGACGATTTCCCGCAGCACCGATGTCCCCGCCGACCCGGCCACGGTCTGGTCGTGGATCACCGACCTGCCGCGGATGGGCGAGCTGAGCCCGGAGAACGTCGGCGGCCGCTGGGTGGACGGCACCGGCCCCGCGCTCGGCGCGCGGTTCCGCGGCCGCAACCGCAACGGCGAGCTGCGGTGGTGGACGCGGGTGCGGGTGGTGGCGTTCGAACCGGGCCGCCGGTTCGCCTTCGACGTGCGGACGCCGTTCGGCTCGCGGGTTTCGCGGTGGGAGTACGTGCTGGCGCCGAGCGCGGCCGGCTGCGTGGTCACCGAGAACTGGTACCGGATCGGCAGCTGGGTGGTGCGGAAGTTCATGGGCCCGCGCGTGACCGGCCGCGCGGACCGGCCCGGCTACAACGTCCGGTCGATCGAACATACCCTCGCGGCGCTGAAGGCGCGGGCCGAGGAGCGCGCGGCCGCGGCGTGAGCTAAATCGCTTCGAACTGGTCAGTCTCTTGTTGAGACCCACTGTTTCCAGCTAGGTTGCTTTTTCGAACCTAGGAGGAACATGACCGCCACCGCGCCGAAGCCCGGCCTCGTGCTGCTGGTCGTCTCGACGGCGGCGTTCCTCGCCAGCCTCGACACGTTCATCGTCACCATCGCCTTCCCCGGCATCCGGGCCGCCTTCCCCGGCGACGACCTCGCGACGCTGTCGTGGGTGCTCAACGGCTACACGGTGCTGTTCGCCGCCTGCCTCGCCCCGGCCGGGCGGCTGGCCGACCGGTACGGCCGGAAGCGGCTGTTCCTCATCGGCGTCGCGGTGTTCACCCTCGCCTCGGCCGCGTGCGCGGCCGCGCCGTCCATCCCGGCGCTGATCGCGTTCCGCGCGGTGCAGGCGATCGGCGCGGCGCTGGTCATGCCGACGTCGCTGGCGCTGCTGCTGACGGCGTTCCCGCCGCACCGGCGCCCGTTCGCCGTCGGCGTCTGGGCGTCGGTCGGCGCGGCGGCCGCGGCGCTCGGCCCGCCGGTCGGCGGCCTGCTCGTCGAGGCCTCCTGGCGCTGGGTGTTCCTGGTCAACCTGCCGATCTGCGCGGCGACGCTGCTCGCCGGGCCGCGGGTGCTGCGCGAGTCGCGCGACACCACCACGGGCGTCCCGGACGTGCTCGGCGCGGCCGGGCTCCTGGTGGGCGTCGGGTCGCTGGCGTACGCGCTGGTCGAGGCGTCCGGCCACGGCTGGGGCGCGGCCGAGGTCGTGCCGGCGTTCGCGGTGGCCGTCGTGGCGCTGGCCTGGGTGCCGCTGCGCTCGGCGCGGCACGCGGTGCCGGTGCTGGACCTGCCGGCGCTGCGCGTCCCGACGTTGTGGCTGGCCTGCCTGACCACGGGCGTGTTCGCCGCCGGGTTCGCCGCGATGCTCTTCGGCAACGTGCTGTTCCTGACGTCGATCTGGCACGACTCGATCCTGGTGGCCGGGCTGTCCCTGGCCCCGGGGCCGCTGATGGTGGTCCCGGTGTCGATCCTCGGCGGCCGGTTCGTGCACCGCTTCGGCCCGGGCCCGGTGGTCGCGCTCGGCGGGGTGTCCTTCGGGGCGGGCGTGCTGGTCTGGTTGCTGCGCATGGGTCCGGCGCCCGACTACCCGGCGTCGATGCTGCCGGGCCAGCTGCTGACGGGCATCGGGGTCGGGCTGATCCTGCCGAGCCTGTCGGGCGTCGTGGGCACGGTCCTCCCGGCGGCCCGCTGGGGCGCGGGTTCGTCGATGGTCAACACGATGCGCCAGATCGGCACGGTCCTCGGCACGGCGGTGCTGGTCGCGGTCTTCGCGGGAACCCCGGACCTGGCCGACTTCCGGCGGGGCTGGGCGGTGGTGCTGGCGACGGCGGTGGCGACCTCCGCCGGCGGCCTCCTGATCGCGGCGCGGCGCCGCACGGACCACTACGTGGAGCCCCAGGCCTCGTCCAGCGCCGCGAGCCCGGCGTCGATGCTCGTCAACGGGATCGAGCCGTAACCGAGGACCAGGCCCGGCCTTGGGGATCCGCCGCACAGGTCGGCCAGCGTCTGGACCGCCGCGCCGGCCGCGGCTGCCCGGGCCGCGACGGCTTCGAGGTCCGGGCCCTCCTCCGCCAGCGCGCACAGGTGCAGGCCGGCCGCCGAGGGCACCTGGTCCAGACGGCCGGCGAAAACCCTTTCCAGGGTCGCCGTGATGCGCTCGTGGCGTTCCGCGTACACCTTCGTCGCGCGGCGGATGTGGCGGGCGAACAGGCCTTCGTCGACGAACCGGGCCAGCGCCGCCTGGGCCGGCAGGTCGCCGTGCCAGTCCGACAGCTGCCGCGCGTGGCGCAAGGCGTCCCGCAGTGACGCCGGGGCGATCAGGAACCCCAGGCGCAGCATGGGAAGCAGCGTCTTCGAGAACGACCCGACGTACGCCACCCGCCCGCCGCGGTCCAGGCTCTGCAACGGCTCCAGCGGACGGTCGGAGAACCGGAACTCGCTGTCGTAGTCGTCTTCGACAACCACGGCGTCCGCGCGCGACGCCCACGCCAGCAGCGCGGTGCGCCGCGCCAGGGACATCGGCGTGCCGAGCGGGAACTGGTGGGACGGCGTGACGTACACCAGTTTCGTCCGCGGCGGCAGCGCGGCGACGTCGAGACCTTCGCCGTCCACCGGCACTCCGACGACTTCGGCGCCGTGGGACGCGAAGAGCAGCTTCGCCAGCCGGTAGCCGGGTTCTTCGACGGCCACCCGGTCGCCCGGCTCGAGCAGGACGCGGCAGAGCAGGTCGAGCGCCTGCTGCGCCCCCTGCGTGACGAGCACGTCGCCGGCGTCGGCGCGCACCGAGCGGGAGACGCCGACGTGCCGGGCGATCGCCGCGCGCAGGCCCGCGTGCCCGCCCGGGTCCCCGTAGTGCGTGAACCCCACGGCGTCCCGGAGTTCCCGCGAGAGCAGCCGCCGCCATGTCTCGAGGGGGAACAACCCGGCGTCGGGGATGCCGACGCGGAAGTCGTACACCGGCTCCTCCGCGGGCGCGGCGACGGCCGGCGGCAACGAGCGCCAGATCGCCTTGGGCCGCGGGCCCCGCGCCGAAGGAGCCTTGCGCGGCTTGGGCGCGGGCAACTCGGCGCAGACGTACGTGCCGGCGCCGACGCGCCCGGTGAGGAAGCCGTCGGCGGTGAGCCGGTCGTAGGCCACCGCGACGGTGTTGCGCGAAACGGCCAGGCGCCGCGCCAGCTCCCGCGTCGGCGGCAGCCGCTCCCCCGCCCGGAGCCTGCCGTCCAGCACGGCGTCACGCAGCTGCCGGTAGATCCGGACGCTGAGGTCGCCACGCCCGGCCAGGCTGACGTGGAAGTCCATCCCGTGAGCCTACATTGGCCCAATCCACAGAGTCATAATTGGATCTGGGATCGGGCCAAGTGCCGCCCTAACGTAGCTCGCATGACGGTGACGCTCGAACGCCCGAAGCCCCCGGCGAACCGGCGCCCCGGCCGCCTGCTCGCCGCCGCCCAGCTGACCGGCTCGCTCGGCGACGGCGCGTTCCTGACGTGCTCGGTGCTGTTCTTCACCCGGATCGTCGGGCTGACCCCGGCGCAGGTCGGGCTGGGTCTCACGCTCGGCTGGGCGGTCGGCTCCGTCGCCGGCGTGCCGCTCGGCCACCTCGCCGACCGCCACGGCGCGCGCGGCTCGGCCGTCGTGCTGGCCCTGGCGACGGGCGGGTCGATCCTGGCGTTCCTCTCCGTCCGCTCGCCGTTGCTGTTCGTCCTCGCCGCCTGCCTCTACGGCAGCTGCCAGACCGGGCTCGCCGCCGTCCGCCAGGCACTGCTGGCCGCGCTGGCCGATCCCGGGCGGCGGACGCGCGTCCGGGCGCACCTGCAGTCGGCGGGCAACGCCGGGCTCGCCGTCGGCGCCGGGCTGGGCGGGCTCGCGCTCTCGGCCGACACGGCTTCGGCGTACCTGACGGTCTTCGTGCTCGACGCGGCCGGTTTCGTCGTCACGGCGGCGCTGCTGCACGGTCTCCCGGCGGTCCCGCGGGCGGCGTCCCCGCGCACCGGCGAGCCGAAGCTGGCGGTGCTGCGCGACCGGCCGTACGCGCTGGTGACGCTGCTCAACGCGATCCTGTTGCTGCGCATGCCGCTGCTGAGCGTCGCGATCCCGCTGTGGATCGTCGAACGGACGGCCGCGCCGGGCTGGACGGTGTCCGCCCTGTTCGTGCTCAACACGGTCGTGGTGGTGCTGCTCCAGGTCCGCGTCGCGGGCCGGCTCGCGAGCATCGGCGCGGCGGCGCGGATGGTCCGCCGGTCCGGCGTGCTGCTGCTCGCCTCCTGCGTGGCCTTCGCGTTCGCGGCGTCGGGGACCTCGCCGTGGGTGGCGTTCGGGGTGCTCGTCGCCGGCGCGCTGGTGCAGGTGCTCGGCGAGATGCTGCAGTCGGCGGGATCGTGGGAGATCGGCTTCGCCCTCGCCCCGGCCGACCGGCAGGGGCAGTACCAGGGCTTCTTCGGCACGGGGACCTCGGTGGCGCGCGCGATCGGCCCGGTCCTGCTGAGCACGGTGGTCATCGGCTGGGGCCTGCCGGGCTGGCTCCTCATGGGCGCGCTCTTCGCGGCCGCGGGCTGGGCGATGGGCCCGGCGGTCCGCTGGGCCGCGGCGACGCGCTGAGGGCCTTCGGCGGTCCGCTGGGCCGGGACCGCCCGCGGCGGGCCCGGCTGCGCGCCGGGCCGCGACCGCCCGCTCAGGCCCGGCGGTGCGCCGGGCCACCGCCACCCGCTCAGCGCCCCACGGTGCCCTGCGCCCCGGCTGCCCGCTCAGCGCTCCGCGGCGCGCCGGGCCGCCGCCACCCGCTCAGCGCCCCAGGGTGCGCTGCGCCCCGGCTGCCTCCGCAACGCTCCACAGCGCGCCGGGCCACCGCCACCCGCTCAGCGCCCCACGGTGCGCCGCGCCCCGGCTGCCTCCTCAACGCTCCACGGCGCGCCGGGCCACCGCCACCCGCTCAGCGCCCCAGGGTGCGCTGCGCCCCGGCTGCCCGCTGAGCCCCATGTGGCGCGTTCGAGCCGGGCCGTTACTCGCTGGGCTGCGCCGCCGGGGCCTGGTGCAGCGTGAGGTCCGGTCCCGCGGCCGGGTCGGGGGCCCAGGCTCCGGACTCCGCCGTCCACGTCCGGCCGGCGAAGCTCACCTTGTCCACGCCCAGCGCCTCCGCCCGGCCCACCAGCCAGCTCGCGTACGTCCACCCCTGCGCCGCCGGGTGGGGGCCGCTCAGGCTCGTCGTGCCGAGTTCGCCGGACGCCGTCGTCGCCAGGTCGCCCGGTGCGGCCAGCGTCAGGTTGCGGCAGGTCAACGCGGCCGGGAACTGGCCGTTGAACGCCGCCGCCATGGCGCGGGACTGCGGCTCCCACTGCGCGTACGCGTCCGGGACGCCGGAGCGCTGGATCGCCTGCGCCGCCTCGGTGATCGGCAGGGTGTCCCAGTTCGGCAGCTTCTCCAGCTTCTCGTAGAACGCCGTCGCCGCGTAGACCGGGTCGCGCAGCTGCGCCACCGTCCCCCAGCCCTGGCTGGGCCGCTGCTGGAACAGCCCGACCGAGTCGCGGTCGCCGCCTTCGAGGTTGCGCAGCTTCGACTCCTGCAACGCCGTGGCCAGCGCGACCGTGGCCGCGTGCGGCGGCAGCCCCAGTTTCGTCCCGACGGCCGAGATCGTCGCGGCGTTGTTCATCTGCTCCGGGGTGAACGTGTACGCGGCCGCGTTCTCGCCCGGCAGCGCCACGGTGCAGCCCGGCGTCCGGACCGGGCTGCGCGTCAGCACCACCACCACGACGATCCCCGCCGTCAGCACGACGACCGCCCCCAGGAAGATGGCCACCTTCAGGCCACAACCACGCACCCTGTCTCCCGTCACCCGTTCGCACCAGTCTGCCCGAAACAGGGACGCGGCGGACCGGGCCGGGGTTCAGCGGCCGGCGCCGAGGAAGATCGGGTTGGTCATCGCCACCATCGCGTTCGGCACCGTCGTGTTCGGACCGCCGGACGGGCGCCGGACCTCGACCCGGACCCAGCGGCTGTAGCGGGGGTAGGTCGTCCACGTGACGGTCGCCGCGCCGGAGTCGCCGACGGTCTCGGTGTGCTCGGGGCCGAGCTGGTCGAGGAACGTGACCGTGGTGCCCGGCACGCCGCCGACGACGGCCCGCACGGTCACCGGGGTGCCGGTGCCCGCCGGGAGCCGGTCGCCGATGCCCGCGGTGGCGCCACCGCCGGAGACGGTGAAGTCGAGCTGCACGGCCGACGACTCGGCCAGCCACGACCGTCCCGCCTTCAGCCCGGCCAGGAGCTCCTGGCGGCGCAGCCGGTCGGCGAGGACGACGGTGTGCGGCAGCGCGACCCGCTGGTCCGGGTTGTGCGCGTCGGAGTCGCCGATCGCCGGGATGAACCGGCCGCCGCGCAGCAGGCCGTCCCAGTGGATGACGCTCGCTTCGTCGTCCTGGGTCCACGGGCCGTTCCACACCTCGACCAGGTCGGCGATCTCGTACGCGAACTCGTAGGTGCAGCCGAAGCAGTTGGCGAACGGGTGCGCGGCGGTGACCAGGCCGCCGGCCCGGTGCACCTGGTCGGTGAACCGGCGGAAGTCCCGCGGGTCGGCCGCGCGGTAGCGCCAGTCGATCCAGGTCCCGGCGGGCAGGCCGATGGCGGGCCAGTGCCCGGACCGCGTCGTCACCTCTTCGCCGTTGAGGATCAGCAGGTCGTCGGTCGCGTAGTCACCCCAGACGAGCTGCGAGCTCGACGTGTTGTGGTCGGTGGAGACGATGAAGTCGAGGCCGGCCGCGCGGGCGTCGGCGACCAGCTGCTCCGGGGTGCGGCGGCCGTCGGAGTGCACGGTGTGGAGGTGGCTGTCGCCGCGGTACCAGGCCCGGCCCTTTTCGCGGGCGGGCGCGGTCTCCGGCGCCGGGTTCGGCTGGAACGGCGCGCCGTCCGGGCCGAAGGTGAGCGTGATGTCCACCCGGTAGTTCAGGCCCTGCGGCGCGACGGTGTACGGGCCGAGAACGACGTGCCACCGGCCGGGCTTGATCGGCCCGGCGAGGTAGCCGGGCGTGGCCTCGGACGCGCTGATCGAGAACCGGTCGCGGAAGCCGCCGGACCAGCCGCGGAAGCCGCGGGCGTTGCCCAGGTCGTGGCCCTCGGGCCCGAACATGCCGATGTCGCAGGCGTTCCCGCGGGTGCCGGCGGGGACGGGCGGCTTGTCGTAGGAGTAGACGACGTCGATGCGGCGCACCCCGCGCGGGACGTCGACGGGCAGGTAGTACCAGTCCGGGACGTCCGGCCGGAACGTGCCGGAGACGGTCCGGGTCTGGCTGCCGGTGCCGCCCGGCTGGTCGGCGAACGCGACGCCGGGCAGCGTCCCCAAGGCCGCCCCAGCCGCCCCGGCCGCCGCCACCCCGCCCGCGCGCAGCAGCGTCCGCCGGCTGAAGTCCCCAGAACTCATGCGTACCTCCGCATCGAAAGACGACCCGACGCTAGGTCAGCAACGCGAACGCGGACAAGAACCGGCGGTGAACTTTCGACGGATCCTGATCAGGCCCTGGTCCGCAGCACCTTGGCGAGGGCGACGACGGCGACGGCGGCGGCCAGCCCGAGCCGCGTGACGTCGGTGGCGGGCACCCAGGCCACCCCGCCGTCCCGGAGGACGAAGGCGCCGGCGGGCCGGGCGAATACCCCGAACCCGGCGCCCTCCCGCACCGGCAGCGCGTCCGAGTCGCCGCCACCGCCACCACCGAACACGGCAGCGGCCGGGATGACGACGACGCCGTCGCGTTCCACCGGTTCGCCGTAGACGAGTTTCGCGGAGAAGAGCTCCCGCGCGGCCGCCGCCAAGTCCCCGAGCTTCATCGGGCCATCATGACCGCGCACCGGAGTCCGCGGCACCTCATGAACGGCGCACCCGGTTTTGTCGGTGGCCACCGGTAGCGTGGAAACCGGGGGCGGCGCCCATCGACCCCGGCGCCGGGTGTCCACAGTGGCCGGTTCCGGCTGACCGGTTCCCCACCCCGTCCGGGAATGGTTCACGGAATCGGTGCAGCCCTGAAAAAATTGCGCTGAAGGTGTGGCAAAAAGATGTATCCGAAAGTTTTCCCCACCTCGGCGCGTAGCGTCGAATCGCTCGAACAGGACATCCACGGGGAGGAACCATGGCACTGCTCAAGAACGGCGCGGTGACCGCACCACCGGGCGCACCGGCCGCGGCGCGGCCGTTGACCTCGGACGATCCGTTCGCTGCCGGCGGGATCGCCGCCGATCGCGGGGCGAACCGGTACGGCGTCTGTTCCATCGAGGACTTCCCGCCGGGAATCACCGACCTCTCCGCCACCCACGAGGACGCGGGCGGTTTCTACAATTACGTCAAACAGTTCGCGGCGCCGAACTTCTGGTACCAGGACGGCGGCGTGCTGTCCTGGATCTACGGCGAGCAGTACGACGACTGGCAGGGCACCTACGGCTTCGACGCCTGCGTCGCCGAGTACCACTCCGGCCACGGGACGATGGACGGCAACGGCGTCTTCTGGATGCCGATGGGCGGCACCTGGAGCGGGGCGGCGTGGGCGAGCTCCCCCGACATGCGGCTGGGCAACGAGGTCGCGCGCTACCTGTTCTTCTCCACCTGCCTGTCCCTGCGCATCGGCGACGGCAACAGCCCCATCCGCACGTGGGACGCGGCGAACCTGGGCCTGCGGATGATCTTCGGCTTCGAGACCACCAGCGTCGACAGCCCGCACTACGGCGCCTACTTCTTCACCAAGTGGAACGCCAACGGCCACAAGTTCAGCAAGGCGTGGCTGGACGCGTCGTGGGACATCGACCACCACCAGGCGCCGTCGGCCGTCGCGTGCGGGGCGACGCAGGCCGAGGCCCAGGACCGGCTGTGGAACGAAGGCACCTTCTCGACCGCCGCCGCGTCGAAGAACTACTGGTGGTGGACCTGGTACGACGCCGCCAAGAGCATCAGCCCGCCGCGGCTGGAGCTGCCGGACTCGCCGCGGACGGCCCGGTTCGCCCCGCACCGGCTCTCGCCGGCCCGCCTGAGCGAGCTGGCCGGGCACTACGGCGTCCGGCTCGACGGCGGGCTGCCCGAGGACGCTTTGGGCCCGCACGGCGTCGTGCTGGGGGCCGAACAGGGCGGGCCGCGGCTGAGCATCGACTCCCGCGGCGTCCGCGAGATCACCTTCGCCGACGCGGACGGCACCGGCCGGGACGCGCCGAGCGCCGCCGAAGCGGTCCGGATCGCCCAGGACGCCGTCGAGACGTTCGGCCTGGCCGACCGCGTCGACCTGGTCGCGGACAAGGTGCGCCACCAGTACCACGCGGGCGGCACGGCCGGCGAGGTCGCCGACCCGCGGGTGCGCGAGACCCACGTGGTGTTCACGCAGCTGGTCGACGGGCACCCGGTCGTCACGCCCGGCCTGGGCGAGGTCCGGGTGGGCATCGACGGCGCGGGCACGGTGACGACGATCGTCGACGCCACCCGCGAGGTCGAGCGGCTGACCGAGAGCGCGCCCACCGCACCGCCCTCGGCCCGCGAGGCCACCCGCTCGCCGTCCACTGTGGACGAAGCACTGGACGCGCCGCTGCAGCGTCTGCTGCGCCGGCTGGCCGCCGGCGGCCGCGTGCCCGCCGCAGTCCGCACGATCCCGGACTCGACGGCCGTCGGCTACGCGCTGCGCGGCGACGACGGGACGCACGTCGTCCGCCGGACCGTCGAGGTGGACTGCGGCGCGGGGCTCGCGAAGCGGTACGTCGTCGAGGCGCCCCTGCGCTGACGCGAGCCGGAACGGGCCGGCACCTCGTCGGGGGGGTACCGGCCCGTTCCCCGTCCCGCTCATCGACACATTCATCCGATGTATTCCCCTGTTTCCGCAGCAAATCGCCTGTCTAAGCCAGAAGTGCGCGTTGACATCTGATGTATGAGGTGTCAGCGTCGCCGTCATGGACTTCGGACGACGGGGCGCGGCCCTCGGCACCGCACTGCTCCTGCTGGGCGTCACCGTCGCCGCGCCCGCGGACGCCGCTCCCGGCCGGACTCTCGTCGTGGCCCCGGACGGCCACGGCGCCGCCTGCTCGGCACCCCGGCCGTGCGCGCTGGAAAGCGCTTCCCAGCGGCTCGCGAAAGAACGCGGCGACGTCACGGTCCTCCTGCGCGGCGGCACCTACCGCCTGACCAGGACCCTCGACCTGCCCCCGACCACGGCGAAGGTCGCGTTCCGCGCGGCCCCGGGCGAGACGCCCGTCCTCACCGGCGCCCGCCGCGTCACCGGGTTCACCCGCACCGACGCCGCGCGGAACGTCTACACGGCGAGCGTGCCCGCGGGCACCGACACCCGGCAGCTGTTCGTCGACGGCGTCCGCGCCGAACGCGCCCGCACCGCGCTCGACCCCGCGGCCTTCACGGTCACGGCGACCGGCTTCACCACCCCGGACCCGTCCTTCGCCGCACTGACGAACCAGCAGGACGTCGAGGTGGTGCGGGAGAACAAGTGGAAGCACCTGCGCTGCCCGCTGACGTCGATCACCCGCGACGGCACCGGATCCGCGCTCACCGTGCGGCCGGACTGCTGGCTCAACAACAACACCGCCGTCGTCAACCGGCAGTTCCCCTTCAACGGCAACGGGCTCCCGAAGCTCGACGGCGTCAGCTGGATCGAAAACGCGCCCGAGCTCCTCACCCGGCCCGGGCAGTGGTACCTCGACCGCGCGGCCGGGCGCCTGTCCTACATCCCGCTGCCCGGCCAGGACCCGGCGAAGGCCGACGTCGAGCTGCCCCTGCTGGAGACGCTCGTGAAAGCCGAGGGCACCCCCGGCCACCTGGCACCGGCCGACGACGACACGGCGGTCTACCACGGCGGCTGGACGACGTCCGCGAACCGTCGGCTGGGCGACTACCAGGACGGCGTGCACGTCACGAAGACCGCGGGCGCTTCGGTCAGCTACACCTTCACCGGCACCGGCCTCGACGTGCTGGCCGAGACGAACACCGACCAAGGCGCGTTCACCGCGACCGTCGACGGCGCGCCGGATCCGCGGCCGCTCACCGAAGCCGGGACCGTGCGGCTCGCGCAACAGGTCGTCTACGCGGTCAAGGACCTGCCGAAGGGCAGGCACACGGTGACGCTGACCAGCCGGAGCGACCGGTTCTTCCAGGTCGACGCCTTCGTCGTCGTCCCGGACGCGGTGCGGCCGGCGCACGACCTGAGCTTCAGCGGGCTCACGTTCACCGGGACGACGTGGACGCTGCCCTCCCGCGACGGCTACCTCGACAACCAGGCGGGCGTCCAGTGGGCGGCCGCCGCTCCGCACGCGCCGATCCGGCCACCCGCCGCCCTCGAAATCCACCGCGGCCGGGACGTCACGATCAGCGGCAGCACCTTCCGGCAGCTCGGCGGCGCCGGGCTCGCGCTCGCCGACGGCACGCAGAACGCCCGGGTCACGCGCAACACCGTCACCGACACCTCCGCGGGCGGCGTCGCGATCGGCGAGGTCGACGACTACTACCTCACCGACCCCGCCCGCATGACGCTGGACACGACCGTCGCGGACAACACGATCACGCGGGTCGGGCAGGACTACCACGACGCCGTCGGCATCTGGGCCGGACACGGCAGGCGCACCACCCTGGCGCACAACGAAATCGCCGAAACGCCCTATTCGGGCCTCTCGCTCGGGTGGGGCTGGGGCTGGGCGTCGCGGTGCGAACTGCAGGCCAAGCAGGGCCTGACCGCCTGCCGGCGCGGCACGATCTACTCCGGCGGCAACCGCATCCTCGGCAACGACATCCACGACGTGATGCGCACGCTGCTCGACGGCGGCCCCATCTACACCCTCGGCGGCCAGGACGGCGCCGCCGGATCGGTCACCGCGGGCAACTGGGTCCACGACGCACCCCACAACAACAACATGCTCTACCACGACGAAGGCAGTGCGTACTGGGACACCCACGACAACGTGGTGAGCAACCCGACCGGCCGCTGGGTGGGCATGTGGACGCCGACCATCCACGACATCACCGTCCACGGCAACTTCACCGACAACACCGTCGTGAAGAACCTCGGCACGAACGTCGTCATCAGCGACACGACCGTCGTGACCGGCGGAAACTGGCCCGACGCGGCGAAATCCGTGATGGCCGCGGCCGGGCCCCGCTGACCTCTTCGCCACGATCGGGTGTAAACCCGAGGTATCCGGGGCATCACCAAGGACCACTTGTGCTTCGAGGGGTAGTGCCCGTACCGAGGGGAGACCGCGATGACTTTCGACTTCGTCAGCCGCTGGCTGGGCCGGCATCGCGAACGCCCCGGCGTCACCGTGGACCTCTCCTGCGGCGGCCGCGTCACGCTGCGCGAGATCGACGGGCGGTCCGTGCTGGCCGTCACCACCGCGCCCGGCCCCGACGGCCGGTGCAGCGTCGCCGCCGTCCCGTTGTCGGAAGCCGAACGCCGCGAACTGGGTCAGGTGCTGGAGTCCGACGTCCTGCTGGCCTCCTGACCACTTCCCCGTCACCGGATGTTTCCCAGGCCGTAGGCTGCGCGGTGTGCTTTGTGGCAGACCTCGCGCGAAACCGGGCCCCGGCAGTGTGGCGCGGGTCGCTTTTTGTGGGGTTCCCACAACGCAGCCGCCTCGGCATGCGCCATGGCGGACATTGGTCTACCCGGCGGTAATCCAGCAGGGTGTAGACAGGTGCAGGCGACGCTCCGGACCAGGTGCGTCGCCTTCTGTGCGTGGGTACTTGGGAGGCTCAGCCGGTGTTCAGTCGTGTCGCCATCGTCAACCGCGGAGAGGCCGCGATGCGGCTCATCCACGCCGTCCGGGACCTGTCGGCGGAAACCGGGACGCGGATCGAGACGGTCGCCCTCTACACCGACGCGGACCGCACGGCGACCTTCGTCCGTGAGGCCGACCTGGCCTACGACCTGGGCCCGGCTTCGGCGCGCCCCTACCTCGACCTGGCCAAGCTGGAGCAGGCGCTGGTCGAGACGAAGGCCGACGCCGCGTGGGTCGGCTGGGGCTTCGTCGCCGAGGACCCGGCCTTCGCCGAGCTGTGCGAGAAGGTCGGCGTCACCTTCGTCGGGCCGAGCGCCGACGCCATGCGCAAGCTCGGCGACAAGATCGGCGCGAAGCTGATCGCCGAAGAGGTCGGCGTGCCGGTCGCGCCGTGGAGCCGCGGCGAGGTCGCCACCCTCGAAGACGCGCTGAGCGCCGGCGAGCGGATCGGCTACCCGCTGATGCTCAAGGCGACCGCGGGCGGCGGCGGGCGCGGCATCCGCAAGGTCTCCTCCGCCGGCGAGCTGGCCGACGCCTACGAGCGCACCAGCCAGGAGGCGCTGCGCGCGTTCGGCTCCGGCGTCGTGTTCCTGGAGCGCCTGGTCACCGGCGCCCGGCACGTCGAGGTCCAGGTGATCTCCGACGGCGCGACGGCGTGGGCGCTCGGCGTCCGCGACTGCTCGGTGCAGCGGCGCAACCAGAAGATCATCGAGGAGTCCGCCTCCCCCGTCCTGTCGCCGGCGCAGACCGCCGAGCTGAAGGCGTCGGCCGAGCGGCTCGCGGTGGCCGTCGGCTACCGCGGCGCGTGCACCGTCGAGTTCCTGTACCACCCCGGCGAGAAGCTCTTCGCCTTCCTCGAGGTCAACACCCGGCTGCAGGTCGAGCACCCGATCACCGAGATCACCACCGGCACCGACCTGGTCAAGCTGCAGCTGCACGTCGCCGGCGGCGGCAAGCTCGAAGGCGAGCAGCCGCTCGAGAGCGGCCACGCCGTCGAGGCGCGGCTCAACGCCGAAGACCCCGACCGCGACTTCGCCCCCTCCCCCGGCCGCATCGCGCGGCTGGCCCTGCCCGCCGGCCCCGGCATCCGCGTCGACACCGGCGTCAGCGAGGGCGACACGATCCCCGCCGACTTCGACTCGATGATCGCCAAGGTCATCGCCTACGGCCGCGACCGCGACGAGGCGCTGGGCCGGCTGCGCCGCGCGATGGCCGAGACCACCGTGATCATCGAAGGCGGCGCGACCAACAAGAGCTTCGTGCTCGACCTGCTCGCCCAGCCCGAGGTGATCGACGCGAGCGCCGACACCGGCTGGATCGACCGCGTCCGCGGCGAGGGCCGCCTGGTCACCCACCGGCACTCCGCGATCGCGCTCGCCGCGGCCGCCATCGAGGCCTACCAGGACGAGGAGGAGGTCTCCGTCCAGCGGCTGCTGGCCACCGCGCACGGCGGGCGCCCGCAGGTCCAGCACGAGACCCTCCGCCCGCTCGACCTCAAGCTCCGCGGCGTCGGCTACCGCGTCAGCGTGGCCCGCGCGGGCCGGACGCGCTTCCGCGTCGGCATCTCGGCCGGCGGCTCGGACGTGCACCACGCCGACGTCGAGATCGACCGGTTCGACGCCCACAGCGGCCGGATCCTGGTCAACGGGCGGCGCTTCCGCCTGATCTCGGCCACCCACGGCCCCATCCACCTCGTCGAGGTCGACGGTGTCACCCACCGCGTCAGCCGTGACGAGGGCGGCGTCGTCCGCTCCCCCGCGCCCGCGCTGGTGGTCGCGACGCCGCTGTCCGTCGGCGACGAGGTCGAGGCGAACGCGCCGATCCTCGTGCTGGAGAGCATGAAGATGGAGACGGTGCTGCGCGCGCCGTTCCGCGCCCGCGTCCGCGAATGCCCGGTTTCGGTCGGCAGCCAGGTCGAGACCGGCGCGCCGCTGATGCGTCTCGAACCGCTGGCCGACGGCGCCGAGGAAGAGGCCGCCGACAGCGGCGAGACGGTCGAGATCGACCTGCCGGCCGCGCCGGCCGGCGTGTCCGCGGCCGACCGCGTCGAACGCGGCCTCCAGGACCTGCGGAGCCTGCTGCTCGGCTTCGACGTCGACCCGGCCGAGCGCAAGCGGCTCCTGGCGGCCTACCTCGAGGCGCGGGCCGAGCTGGGCAACCGTGCGGTCGAAGGCGAGCGGGAACTGCTCACCGTCTTCGCCGACCTGTCCGAGCTGAGCCGGAACACCCCGGGCGGCGAGCTCGACGCCGAGCCGGAGGGCCCGGTGCACAGCCCGCGCGAGTTCTTCCACAGCTACCTGCAGAGCCTCGACGTCGAGCGCGCCGGCGTCACCGAGGGCTTCCAGGCGAAGCTGCGCCGCGTGCTCGCGCACTACGGGGTCGCCGACCTCGACCGCACGCCCGAGCTGGAGTCCGCGGTCTTCCGGATCTTCCTCGCGCAGCAGCGGATGACGGCCGACGTCGCCGTCGTCTCGGAGCTGCTGCGGCAGTGGCTGGCCGGGGCCCCGCCGGCGGAGTCGCTCGGCGAGCGCGCCGGGCTCACCTTGGAGCACCTGGTCGAGGCCACGCAGGTGCGCTTCCCCGCGGTGTCCGACCTGGCCCGCGGCGTCGTGTTCCGCTGGTTCGCCCAGCCGCTGCTGCGCCGCCACCGCGCCGAGGTCTACGCCGCCGTCCGCACCGAGCTGCGGTACCTCGACCAGAACCCGGACGCGCCGGACCGCGCGGACCGGATCCAGGCCATGATCACCGGCTCGCAGCCCCTGGTCCGGCTGATCGGGCAGCGGATCGGGCGGCCCGGCCGCGACCACGCGCCGCTGCTGGAGGTGCTGACCCGCCGGTACTACGGCAACCGACGGCTGTCCGGGGTCGCCGTGCGCGACGCCGGTGGCCACCGGTGGCTGACCGCCGGGCTGGACACCCCCGAAGGCGTGCTGCCGCTGGTCACCACCGCCGTCGACATCGCCGCCCTGCCCGGCGCCCTCCGCGCGCTCGGCGAAGTGGCCACCGAAGGCGTGGTCGCCGACCTGTACCTGCGCTGGGAGGACCAGCCGGACGTCGACGCGACCGCGGCGCGGCTCGCCACGCTGCTGGCCGAGCACCCGCTGCCGGAGAGCGTCCACCGGGTCGTGGTCACCGTGGCCGGCACCGGCGGCGCGGTGATGCACCACCACTTCACCTTCCGGCGCGACGGCGCGGGCTTCGCGGAGGACCGGCTGATCCGCGGCCTGCACCCGCAGATCGCACGGCGGCTGCAGCTGCAGCGGCTGCGCGAGTTCGACCTCACCCGGCTGCCGTCGGCGGACGAGGAGATCTACCTGTTCAAGGCCGTGGCGAAGTCCAACCCGGCCGACGAGCGGCTGATCGCGATGGGCCAGGTCCGCGACCTGACGCCGCTGCGCGAGGCCGACGGCCGGCTGGTGGCCCTGCCCGCCCTCGAGGACGCGGTCACCGCCTGCCTCGACGCGATCCGGAACATCCAGGCGCAGCGGCCGCAGAACAAGCGGTTCGACACCAACCGGATCATGATGTACGTCTGGCCGTCGACGGACCTGACCACCGAGGAACTGAACACGCTCGTCCACCGCATCCTGCCGACCTCGGTGGGTGCCGGGCTCGAGGAGGTCCAGTTCCTGGCCCGCCGGCGCACCGACGCGGACAAGCCGACCGAGCTCGCCGTCCGGATCACCTTCGACGCCGGGCACGGCGCGCGGCTGCACGTCGGAGCGCCCTCGACCGAGCCCGTGCAGCCCCTCGACGAGTACCGCCTGAAGGTGCTGCGCGCGGCCCGGCGCGGCACCGTCTACCCGTACGAGCTGACCGGCCTGCTGGCCGGGCCGGACGGCTCCTTCGTCGAACACGACCTGGACGAGTCCGGCGTGCTGGTCCCGGTGGACCGGCCGAAGGGCAAGAACACCGCGGCGATCGTCGCCGGCGTCGTGACGACGCGGACCGAGCGGCACCCCGAAGGCGTCACCCGCGTCGCGCTGCTCGGCGACCCGACGAAGGCGCTGGGCGCGCTGTCGGAGCCGGAGTGCTCGCGCGTGATCGCGGCGCTCGACCTGGCCGAGCGGATGCGGGTGCCGCTGGAGTGGTTCGCGGTGTCGGCGGGCGCGCGGATCTCGATGTCCTCGGGCACCGAGAACATGGACTGGGTCGCCGCGGCGCTCAAGCGGATCGTCACGTTCACCCAGGACGGCGGCGAGATCAACATCGTGGTCGGCGGGATCAACGTCGGCGCCCAGCCGTACTGGAACGCCGAAGCCACGATGCTCATGCACACCAAGGGCATCCTGGTGATGACGCCGGACTCGGCGATGGTGCTCACCGGCAAGCAGGCGCTGGACTTCTCCGGCGGCGTGTCGGCCGAGGACAACTTCGGCATCGGCGGCTACGACCGCGTCATGGGCCCCAACGGCCAGGCGCAGTACTGGGCGCCGAACCTCCCGGCCGCCCGCGACGTGCTGATGGCGCACTACGACCACACCTACGTCGTCCCGGGCGAGACCGGGCCGCGGAAGGCGGCCACGACCGACCCGGCCGGCCGCGACGTCTCGTCGTACCCGCACGCGATCGCCGGCAGCGACTTCACCACCGTCGGCGAGATCTTCTCGGCCGAGCACAACCCGGACCGCAAGAAGCCGTTCGACATCCGCACGGTGATGCGCGCGGTGTCCGACCAGGACCACCCGGTACTGGAACGCTGGGCGGGCATGGCCGACGCGGACACGTCGGCGGTCCAGGACGTGCACATCGGCGGGTGGCCGGTCTGCCTCGTCGGCATCGAGTCGCGCTCGGTGCCCCGCCGCGGCTTCCCGCCCACCGACGGGCCGGACACCTACACGGCGGGCACGCTGTTCCCGCGGTCGTCCAAGAAGACGGCGCGGGCGATCAACGCGGCGTCGGGCAACCGGCCGCTGGTCGTGCTCGCGAACCTCTCCGGCTTCGACGGGTCGCCGGAGTCGCTGCGGAAGCTGCAGCTGGAGTACGGCGCGGAGATCGGCCGGGCGATCGTCAACTTCGAGGGCCCGATCGTGTTCTGCGTGATCTCCCGCTACCACGGCGGCGCGTTCGTGGTGTTCTCCAAGGCGCTCAACCCGAACATGACGGTGCTGGCGCTGGAGGGCTCGTTCGCCTCGGTGCTGGGCGGCGCCCCGGCGGCGGCGGTGGTGTTCTCCGGCGAGGTGAACAACCGCACGGCCAACGACCCGCGGGTGACCGAGCTGCAGGCCCGGGTCGCGGCGGCCGGCGGCGCCGACCGTGCGGCGCTGAACGCCCGGCTCGCGGAGGTCCAGTCGTCGGTCCGGGCGGAGAAGGTCGGCGAGGTGGCCGCGGAGTTCGACCGGGTGCACAGCATCCAGCGCGCGGTCGAGGTGGGTTCGGTGGACGCGATCATCAGCGCGGCGGAGCTGCGGCCGCGGATCATCGAGGCCATCGAACACGGCCTGAAGAAGTAGTTCGCGACGGAAAACCGGGGCCGGTCACCGAGTGACCGGCCCCGGTCGTGTGCGCGCCACCTCCGGTCGTGCGAGCCCCGGGTACCCGATGCGGTGGCGCGGGGTGGTTTCGCGACTTTCGGGGGTGTGCCGGGTTTGTCCCGGGCCGACACACTGTGCGTGCCGGTTCGGTGACCGTGGGCTCGCGGTCCGCGCCGGTCGTCCATCCGTGCGGCCGTGAGGAGATCCCCCGATGGCGTCAAGGTCCCTGTCCCGGCTCGCGTGCGCGGCCACCGGTGTCCTGCTCACCACCGTGCTCGGCGGCACCGCCACCGCGCAGGCGGCGGACACGCCCGTGTTCTGGCGCGTGCCGGCCACCGCCGCGCAGGCGCAGGCGCTGACCGAAGCCGGCTACGACGTCGAAGAGGGCGACGCCGGCACCGTCAACGTCGTCGGCGGGCAGGCCGTCGCCGCGAAGCTGCGGGCGCTGGGTTACCGGCCGTCGTTCTTCGACACCGTCTACAAGGAACTCCCGGCCGCGCAGCCCAGCGCCGTCGCCGCCGACACCTTCTACGGCGGGTACCGCACCGTCACCGCGCACGAGAACCACCTCGCGCAGGTCGCCTCCGCGCACCCCGACCTGGCCACGAAGTACACGATCGGCCAGTCGTGGAAGAAGACGAAGGGCCAGGGCGGGCACGACATCCAGGCCATCTGCCTGACGAAGAAGCAGGCCGGCGACTGCACGCTGTCGACGACGTCGCCGAAGCCGAAGTTCTTCATCATGGGCCAGATCCACGCGCGCGAACTGTCCACCGGCGAGCTCGCCTGGCGCTGGATCGACTACCTCGCCGACGGCTACGCCACCGACGCCACCGCGAAGTCCATTCTGGACACCACCGAAGTGTGGGTGGTGCCGATCGCCAACCCCGACGGCGTCGACATCGTCGCCTCCGGCGGCAACTCGCCCAAGCTGCAGCGCAAGAACGCCGACAACTCCCGCGGCAGCTGCACCGGGACGAACATCGGCGTCGACCTCAACCGCAATTCCACCTTCAAGTGGGGCGGGGACTCCAACTCCGCCTGCTCCGAGACCTACCAGGGCGTGAGCGCCGGTTCCGAGCCCGAGGTCCAGGCGCTGGAGAAGCTCGCCCGCGCGATCTTCCCGGACCAGCGCGGCACCGGCGACAACGACCCGGCGCCGTCGACCGCCAAGGGCACGATGATCACGCTGCACAGCTACGGCAACGACATCATCATCCCGTGGGGCTTCACGCAGGCGACCTCGCCGAACGACGCCCAGTACCGCAGGCTCGGCGCGAAGTACTCGGCGTCGAACGGCTACCTCGTGGGCACGAACGAGGAGACCGTCGGCTACGACACGACCGGCACCACCGACGACTTCACCTACGGCGTGCTCGGCGTCGCCAGCGTGACGTTCGAGGTCGGCAGCTCGAGCGGCACCTGCGGCGGGTTCCTCCCGAAGTACACCTGCGTCGACAGCACCTTCTGGCCGAAGAACAAGGGTGCGTTCATCACCGCCGCCAAGGCCGCGGCGGCGCCGTACCAGCAGTGACCCGTCAGGGCCGGCAGGCGTAGATGCAGTTCTGCGGACGCGGGGAACCGAGCACGTCGACGTGCCGGAACCCCGCGTCCGCCAGCATTTCCGTCGCCTTTTCGGTGCCCCACACCGCCCCGAGGGCGGCGCCGCCCTCGGCGAGGGACGTCGTCGTGCAGTACATCAGGCTGATCGAGTAGCCCAGCGCGGCCAGCGGGTTGCCGACGTTCTTCTCCACGTGGCTGGAGAAGTTGGTGTCCACCATGAAGAACAGGCCGTCCGGCGCCAGCGCGCCGCGGATCCGGCGCAGCACGACGCCGGGGCGGTCCTGGTCGTGGATCGCGTCGAACGCGGTGATGACGTCGTACGGCGGGTCGGCGGTCAGCTCGGCGGCGTCCCCGACGGTGAACTCGGCGTTCGGCAGCCCGGCCGTGGTCTCCCGCGCCTGCTCGACGACGCTCGGGGTGATGTCCAGGCCGGTGAACCGCGACGCGGGGAACGCCCGGGCGGCGACCGCGATGGCGTTCCCGGTGCCGCAGCCCAGGTCGAGCACGCGCGCCCCGGCCGTCAGCCGCTCGTTGAGGCCGGGGACCGCGCCGAAGAAGCCGTCCACCAGGTGCTCGCGGTAGATGTGCTTCCAGCTGTCGCCGGTCTTCGCGCCCAGTGTCTCGAGGTGGGGCCCGTACGCCGACCTCGGGACGCCGCCGCCTTCGGCGAACGCGCGTTCCAGGTCGGGCAGGATGCCGGTGAACGCCGACAGCGTCAGCAGCGACGGCATCAGGTTCGACGCCGTCTCGCCGAGCAGGAACTTCGCGTGTTCCGGCGGGAAGGTGTACTCGCCCGCGTCGTAGGTGAAGACGCCACCGGTGACCATCGCACCCAGCCATTCGCGGACGTAACGCTCTTCGAGCCCGGCCCGTCCGGCGAGCCCGGCGCTGGTCGCGGGACCGCGGGCGGCGGCCGCGAAGAGCCCGGTGCGGTGCCCGACCCCGATCAGCATGGTGAGGGCGCTGCCGGTCATGGTCGCCGTCAGGTGCGCGGCGAAGTCCTTCTCTTCCATGCGATCCGACCTTACCGGCCGGTGCGGGCGGGCCGTCCGAAGTGGACGGCCCGCCCGCCGGGCGTCAGGCGTCCTCGTCCTCCAGGCCCGCGTCGGCGAGCACCGCGTAGACGCGGCGGCGGGCGTCGGCGAGGATCTTCTTCACCTCGGCGACCTGCGCTTCGGTACCGCTGTGGCCGACCTGGGCGGCGGCGCCGGACAGCTCCCCGAGTGCGTGCCAGAGTGCCGCGAACCGGTCGGCGCCGGGCTCCTCTTCCGGCTCGGCCCACAGCGCGGCGAATTCGGCCTCGCGGCCGGCGACGTGCTCGCGGCCCGCGTCGGTGAGCTCGGCGACCCGGCGGCCGCCCGTCTCGACCGTGTGGACCAGGCCCTCGTCCTCCAGCTGCTGCAGGATCGGGTAGACCGAGCCGGGGCTGGGCCGCCACCGGTCGTGGGTGCGGCGCCGGATCTCCTGCATCAGCTGGTAGCCGTGCCTCGGCTCCTCGGCCAGCAGGGCGAGCACGGCCGGGCGCACCGGACGGGCCGCGGGCCGCCCGCCGCGGAACTCGCGGACCCGCTGCCACGGTCCGCCGCCGCCCCAGCCGCCGGGGCCGCCGAACGATCCCGGGCCACCCGGGAAGCCGGGAAACCCGGGGAAGCCCCCGGGCCCACCCGGAACACCGGGGCCGCCCGGTGGCTGCGGCGGGTGGGGCGGGGGCGGCGGGAACCCGCCCGGCGGGCCGCCGCGCGCCAGCTCCGGGCCGCCGTCCCAGTCCTCGGAGCCGGGGAACCCGTGGTCATGACCCGGGTGGTGCCCGGCGGACCCGTGCCCGGGAAAACCCTGGTTGTGGCCCAGGTGGTCGTGCCCGGCGGACCCGTACCCGGGAAAACCCTGGTCGTGGCCCAGGTGGTCGTGTCCGGCGCGCCCGTGGTCGTGGCCCGGGTGGTGCCCCGCGGGCCCGTGGCCGAAGGGACCGCCGCCCCCGAATCCGGCGAACATCCGTCCTGCTCCCGCGCTCATCTCCATGCTCGGCTCCTTCACGTAGTCGTATCGGCGACATTCCCACGATATATCGCCGTTGGATCGACGGCAAGGCGGGGCCGTTCGCTGCCCCGCCTCAGCCGGACTTGACCGCCAAGGTCAGCAGCTCGGCGGCCGGACCCGCGAGCCGTCGCCCCGCCGGCCACACCGCCCGCAGCACCCGTCCCAGGTCGACGCCGTCCACGGCCACCGGCACCAGGCGGCGGCCCGCCACCTCCCGCACGACGTCGAGGTCGCTGATCACCGCGGGCCCGGCCCCGGCGATCACCGCGTTCCGCACCGCCGACGCCGAACCCAGCTCGAGCAGCGGCCGCACCGGCCCCGCGCCGGCCCGGCGCAACGCCGCCTCGACCGTCTCGCGGGTCCCCGACCCGGGCTCCCGCACGACGAGCGGCGTCGCGGCCAGCTCGGCGGCGGTGAGCGGACGGCGGCGCCGCGCCCAGGGGTGCCCGGGCGGCACCACGACGACGAGCCGGTCCACCGCCACGCGGCGGGTCGCCAGGCCCGGCCACGGCCCCGGCGACTCGACGAAGCCGAGGTCCACGCGGCCACGCGTGACGAGGTCGGCGACGTGCTCGGAGTTCACCACCTCGAGCCCGACGTAGGTGTCCGGCCCGGTCCGCTTGACCTCGCCGATCCAGGCTGGGACGAAGTGCTCGGCCAGCGTCATGCTCGCCGCGACCCGCAACTGCGCGCCGCGCTGGGTGCGCAGGGCCTCCGCCCCTGTGCGCAGGCCGTCCACTTCGGTCAGCACGCGGTGCGCCCAGCCGGCGATCACCCGGCCGTCCGGGGTCAGCGCGGAGCCGCGCCGGGTCCGGTCCACCAGGGACAGTCCCAGCTGACGTTCCAAAGTGGACAAGCGCTTGCTCGCCGACGGCTGCGCGATCCCGAGCGCCGCGGCCGCTTGGCCGATGCTGCCGAGGTCGTCGACCAATACCAGCAGGCGCAGCGAGTCGAGATCGGGTCCGGTCATAGCCTCAGTCTATGACCTCCGCCGTCATCGGCGGCTACCGGAAACCCCCGTCCGCGGCGACGCTGGAAGCATGGCACTGACGACGGTGAAACCCCTCCTCCCCGGCCTGGCGCTCACCGGGCTCGGGGTCGCCGCGGCCTACGCGCTGAGCTCGGCGTGGCCGGTGGCGGGCGCGCTGACCGTCGCCGTCGTGCTGGGCATCGTCGCCGGGAGCACGCCGTTCCTCGGCGACGAGCACCGCCGTGCCGTCGCGCGCGTGACGAAACGCCTGCTCCGCGCGGGTGTCGTCCTGCTCGGGCTCCAGCTCGCCCTGCCGGCGGTGCTCGCGCTCGGCCCCGGCACGCTCGCCGCCGTGGTGCTCACGGTGGCGGTCACCTTCCTCGGCACGCTCGGCCTCGGCCGGCTGGTCCGCGTGCCGCGCGGGCTCGCCGTGCTGGTCGCCACCGGGTTCTCGATCTGCGGCGCGTCGGCGATCGCGGCGATGGAGGGCGTCGTCGACCGCGAGGACTCCGACGTGGCGACCGCCGTCGCGCTCGTCACCTGCTACGGCAGTCTCGCCCTCGCCGTGCTCCCGCTGACCGCGCGGTGGCTCGGCCTCGACGCCGTGCGGACCGGCAGCTGGGCGGGGATCTCGGTGCACGAGGTCGCCCAGGTCGTCGCGGCCGCCGGCCCCGCGGGCGCCGCCGCGGTCGGGGTCGCGATCGTCGTGAAGCTCAGCCGCGTCGTCCTGCTCGCGCCGGTGGTCGCGCTCGTCGGCGCCACCGAACGCACCCGCCGCGGCGGGTGCACGCCGCTCGTGCCGCTGTTCGTCCTCGGCTTCCTCGCGATGGTCGCGCTCCGCAGCACGGGTCTGGTCCCGGCGTTCGTGCTCGACGTCGCGAAGACCGCATCGACCCTGCTGCTCGCCGGTGCGCTGTTCGGACTCGGCTGCGCCGTCCGGCTCGGCACGCTGCTGCGCGGCGGCGGCCGCGCGCTGCTCCTGGGTCTCCTGTCCACGCTTCTGGTGCTGGCGACGGGGTTCGGCACCCTGGCCGCGTTCACCTGAAATTCGCCTCCCGGCAAGGTATAGGTTGTTATACGCCGGGTTGTACGGGTCTTGTACGGGCCGGGTCGACGCTACTGCCGAGACGTAGGACGTAGAACGACCCGAGGGAGAATCGTGGAGATCACCCGGATCACCAGAAGCCTGCTGGCCGGGCTGCTGGGGTGCGCCGCCCTGGCCGTGCCCGCGGTAACCGGCGCCGCGACGGCGCAGGCCGACGTCGCCAGCACGTTGGTGTTCACCAAGAACACCGAAGGCCACGACTGTTACCGCATCCCCACCGTCGTCAAGGCCAACGACGGCGCGCTGCTCGCCTTCGCCGAAGGCCGCAACGGGGGCGCCAGTACCTGCAACGATCTCGGCGAGATCGACCTGGTGCTGAAGCGGTCGACCGACGGCGGCAAGACGTGGGGCGCCCTGCAGACCGTCATCAAGGCGAACGGCGACACGAAGGGGAACCCGGCGCCGATCGTCATCCCGGGCAGCAACCGGGTGGTGCTGCTGTCGACGATGCAGTGCTACACCAATCCCGACTGCGGCCGGATCCCGCGCGTGTCGATCAGCGAGGACAACGGGAAGACGTGGGGTGCGCCGAAGGTGCTGACCACGGAGCTCGGTTTCGCGAGCGCACCGGGCTGGCTGGCGACAGGGCCGTCGCACGGGATCGTGCTCACCCGCGGCGCCCACGCCGGGCGGCTCGTGGCCGGCATGAGCTACTCGAACGTCGGCGCGCTGGTCTACAGCGATGACAAGGGCACGACCTGGCACCGCGGGGCCACCGACCAGCCGGCGTCGAGCGCGATGAACCCGCAGGAGATCAGCGTCACCGAGCTGAAGGACGGGCGGATCTACGCCGCCGCCCGCAACCAGGCGAACGACGGCAACAAGTGCCTCGAAGGCGGCACGCGCAACCGCGCCTTCGCGATCAGCTCCGACGGCGGCGCGACGTTCAGCTCGAAGTTCGCCTTCGCCACCGACCTCGTCGCCCCGACCGTCGAGGGCTCGACGGCCCGGATGAGCGCCACGGACACCGGCGGCAAGTACAACCGGATCCTGTTCGCGGCACCGTCCACTTGCGACCGCCGCAAGGAGCTGCGGGTGCACTCGTCGTTCGACGAAGGCGCCAACTGGACGGGCACCGCGGGCAGCCTGCTCGTGTGGGACCAGGACGCGGCGTACTCCGACATGGTGCAGCTGTCCCAGTCGTCGGTCGGCGTGCTGTTCGAGGCGGGACCGGAGTTCCACGCGAACGACACGATCCGCTACGCGACGGTGACCGAAGCGGCCCTGGGCGCCCCGGCCTGCGGCGGCGGCTACAGCGTCATCGACTCGGCCCCGCTCGGCACGGCGGGCACGGTGTACTTGTCGTACAACGCCTCGAACGGCAAGAACTGCGTCAGCACGATGAAGAGCACCTCGGCCGGCACGGCCACGTCGACCTCGGCGTACCTGGAGGTCCAGGGCTCCGCGCGCACCACGGACTCGGGCTCGTTCTCGTACTTCGCGGGCCCGGTCACCGCGGCGGCCGCGGACAAGTGCGTCAAGTGGGGCGGCACCACCGGCACCGACGCGTACAACAGCGAGTTCGAGCACTGCAGCTGAATTGCGGGTCGTCACCTCCGCGGTGGCCGGGTCCCGGCCACCGCGGAGGTCGACTTCGTATTCCCGGGTGGCCGGCAGTTCCGCCGAGTCACCGATCCACGTCGCCGCGCAGGACCGCCCGGCCCGATGCCGGGCAGCGCTCCGTCGGCGAACGCAGCGACGCGGAACGGCCACGGCCGCTCGTCCCGTCCTTGGACCAGCCCACGGTGATGAGGACCCGACGCGCCTCCAGGGGCTCGATCAGTCCCGCGCCTCATCCACCGAATCTCGAGTCGTCGTTGCCGCCACCCCGATCGCACGGCTGACGTCCCAGTCCCGGCGCACTCCGGGGGTCCGTGGCGGCACCATGACCTCGCCGACACGGTTCGGGCCCCTCGGCCGGGCAGCGGACGACCGGTCCTCACCACCGGCGAGCCGGGCATCGGCAAGACGCGGCTCACTCTCTCGCAAATTCCTCGATGGCCCGCGCCACCGACACCGGAGTCGACTCGTCGCCAGGATCATCCATTCCGAGCAACGGGAGATCCAGCGCCACACTGGCCGATTCTCCGAACTCATCTCTCACCACCCTGAGAGACTGAAGAACGGCATGGTAAGCAGGGCTTACCTGCTCGAAGTCATCCCTGATCGACACTCCGCCACCCCGCTCGGTGACCGGACGGAAGGGTGGCACGACAATCCATGCCGGCAAGCCATCACCTCTCGAGTTGGGCAGGACCTGCGCCGCCTCCCTGTCCGGACGGCCACCGTAGCGGTCGAACGCCCAGACTCCGGACATCACGAGCACGTCGGCGCCGAGCGAGCGGCTGCTTCCGTTGACGAACTCGATCTCTTTCGAAGCGGGCAGCAACCTCGACCAGAGGTCCAGCGTCGACTGCCGGAGGGATGACACGTAAATCTTCATCTGCTTCCCTGCGGGATCGGCATGGAAGGAAGGATTCGCACTCGGCCGATCGTACTCATGGCATTTTCCCAGAGCGCGAATGCGTCGATTCCACCACCACCATCAGCCAGGTGCTCAATCCTGCTCTCCACCGGAATACGATCAGAACTGATCACGCCGCGCACCACCGTGTAAGGACCTTCCTCGGGGAAGGTCGCATGGGCGGTTCTACCATAGAGAGCCGCACCCTCCGGCGTTGAAGAGAAGTACTTCGACTCGATTCCGGGCGGATTCTGGAAACGCCGGGTGTCCATGATCTGCTTCAGCTCATCATCCTTCACGGCGCGGTAGACGTACTGCTCACCGTCTTTGAGCTTGCTTTCACCGCAGTTGTGGACCAGGACCGGCGTCTCTCCGGCCAACACATAGTACGTGTGCAGCTCGTCGATCGTCAGGTCGTACGTGACCTCCGTCGAGTGGTACGGCGTCACCTCCTCGACCGTCGCTTCGCCGCCGTCCGCGGTCTGCAGGTGGTCGCCCACCTGCAGATCCACCGCTTCGACGAACTTTCCCCGCGTCACGTCGTAGAACGGGTGGTGGTACGTCGTCGTCAGCGCCTCCGCCGATGCCGAGGCCGGCGCCGCACTCCCCGCCACCGCCGCCGCGGCGAGGGCCAGACCCGCGACAGCCCGGCGCACCCGGCTGGGCTTCACCTTCAGGTCCACGAAGTCGTGGTCCGTCTCCGTCACGATCGCCCGGTCGACCGGATGCGTCTCCAGCCCGGCCTTGCCCGGCTGCGAGTTCGCGACCCGGTCCCCCACCTTCACCGAAGAAATCGGCTTCGCGGAACCGTCCGCCAGCAGCACCTTCGTCCCGGCGGTGAAACTGTGGATCGGACACGCCGCCGGCTCCTCCGAGGAGCTGCGCCCCCGGGCCCGCAGACCACCCAACGCCCCGAACGCCGCTCCCCCGGCACCACCGGCCGCGGCACCCGCTCCGGCCGCCGACAGCGCGCCGCCCACCGAACAATCCCGGCCGCAGTTCAGCCCGTACCCGGCCAGCGCCGTCACGCCGCCGGTGACCGCTCCCGAACCCGCGCCGACCAACCCCTGCGTCGCCACCTCCGGCAGCACGCCGTTCAGCGCGTCCGACACCAGCTTGCCGCCCAGCGGGCCCGCCAGCCCCGCACCCAGCGCGCCACCCAGCGCACCCAGGCCCACCGCCTCCACGGCGCCACCCGCCGAGCAGTTGTGCGCCTTCGAGCAGTCCATCCCGTACGACACCGCGCCACCGACCGCGCCGCCGATGGCCGCGCAGCCGACCGCGCCGATGCCCAGCGTCGCCGCCGTGCAGGCCGCGCCGACCACCACGCCCGCCGCGATGCCCGCGATCGTCGACGCGTGGTCCTTCACGAACGTCGCCACGTGCGAGGCCGCCGACGCCGCCGCGTGGCCGACCGCCACCGCCGCCGACGCCACCGCGTGACCCACCGTCTTCGCCGCCGACACCGCCGCGTGCGCCACCGCCTTCGCCGCGTGCACCACCGCGTGGGCCGCCGTCTTCACGGCTTTCGCGACGACGTGGTACGCGGTTTTCACCACGTGGACCGCCGCGTGGTAGACGTGCTTCACGAACCGGACCGTGCGGTGGTAGGCGTTCTTCACCACCCGCACCGCCGCGTGGTAACCGTCCCGCACCACGTGGTAGGTCGCCACCGCCGCGTGCACCAGCGGCTGCACCACGTACGTGTTGAGCGCGTGCGCGGCCGGCTGGATCACCTGGTGGTAGACGAACGACGCCGCCGGGGCCACGACGTGACTGGTGAAGGCCGACCACGCGTCGCCCAGCCAGCCGTGCCCGGACGGGTCGGTGCCCGTCATCGGGTTGTCGTCGACGTAGACGAACTTGTTCGCCTCCATCGGGTTCGGCACCGGGCTGTTCGACACCGTGTCGCGGTTCATGAACTGCCCGACGGCCGGGTTGTACCAGCGCGCCGCCATGTTCACGTTCCCGGTCGGCTGGTCCGTCCAGCCCGACTGGTACCCCAGCTGACCCTTCGGGTTCGAAGAGGCCAGCACGTTCCCGAACGGGTCGTAGGACGTCGAGCCGGCCAGCGCCGGCCCGGTCGCGGTGAACGTGCCCACCACGTCGGTGTGCTGGTCCACGAAGGCGAACGCCCCCGTGCCGCCGGAGGCGATCCCGACCAGCCCGCCGCCCGGGTCGCGGCTGTAGGTCGACGTGCCGTCCGAGGCGATCGCGTTGCCCATGCCCGAGAAGGAGAACGTCGTCGCCGCGCCGGACGTGATCGTCGTGTCGGTCAGGTTCCGGCCCAGCGCGTCGTAGCCGAAGGCCTGCGTCCCCTGGACGGCCATCTGCCCGAAGGCGTCCGAAGAGGACACCAGCGTGCCGGTCGACGACGCCCGCTCCCGCAGCGTCCCCCGCGCGCTGTAGCTGTAGGTGTTCGCCCCGTCGGACGTCAGCTCGTTGCGCTCGTCGTAGGTGTAGGTCGACGAACCCACCCGGGTCCGGTTGCCCGCGGCGTCGTAGCCGTAGGCCACGGTGCTCGTGCCGTTGTTCCACGACGCCAGCCGGTCGGCCAGGTCGTAGGTGTAGGTGTTGGCCGCCGACCCGGCGAAGCCCGCGGTCGTCTTCGAGGTGAGGTTGCTGTTGCCGTCGTAGCCGTAGGTGACCGACGCGATCGCCGCTCCCCCGGCCGTCTTGAGCGCGTCGCCGGTCAGCCGGTGCAGGCCGTCGTAGGAGAACGTGCGGGCGTTGCCGGTGCCGTACTTCACCCCGCCGACCTGGTTGAGCGGGGTGTAGCTCAGGGTCTGCGTGCCGCCGGTGGCCGCGTCGGTGATGGTCGAGAGCCGGTCGGCGTTGTCGTAGCCGTAGGACGTGGTGCCCGCCGCGTCGGTGCGCGAGGTCATCAGCCCGTCGGTGTTGTAGGCGAACGACGACGAGCCCGCCGAGCCGCTCGCGGTGAGCAGCTCGCCGCGGTCGTTGTAGCCGAAGGTTTCGCTGGACGCCGCCTGGTGGTCCGAATGCCCCGCGGTCCCGGCTTCGGTGGTGGCGGCCGAGGTCAGCCGGCCACCGGGGTCGTAGCCGAAGGTCCGGGTCGCGGTCGCCGCGTCGGCGCCGCCACCGGACTGGCTGACGAAGTTCCCGTCGTCGTCGTAGCCCGCCGACACGGTCACCCCGCCCGGCTGGGTCTGCGTGACCGGGCGCCCCGCCGCGTCGTAGGCCGAGGTGTAGGTCCGGTCGGCGTCGGCGGTGTAGGCGGCCGTGGCCGGTTCGACCAGGGCCTCCGGCAGGTTCCACGGGTTGTAGCGGGTGATCGTCCGGCTGCCGCGGCCGTCGGTGAACCGGGTCCGGTTGCCCGCCGCGTCGTACCCGAACGTCGTGGTGATCGACGACGTCGCGGAGACGGGCTGGATCTCGCCGGCCAGCCGGTTCGCCGCGTCGTAGGTGAACGTCCGCGCGGTGCCGCGTCCGTCCACACTGGACGCCAGGCGCCCGCCGGCGTCGTAGGTCGCCGACGTCTGCTGGAGCACCGCGCCGGTCGCGTCCTTCCGGGTGACCTGCACCGGACGGCTCGACTGGTCGTAGGCCGTCACCGTCGAGGTGTTGTCGGCGGCGGTGACCGACGCCTTCTCGCCGAGGTAGCTGTACCCGTACCGGGTGGTGTTGCCCGCCGCGTCGGTGACCGACGTGGTCTCCCCGAGCGCGTTGTACCCGAAGGAGGTCACCGCGCCGCCCGGCGTCGTGGTGGACGCGAGGCGGGCGCCGCCCGGGTTGGTGGCGGAGGCGGCGTAGGAGTTCGTCGTGGTCGCGGTGAGCGTGCTCGGGTAGCGCTCGTAGACGGTCGAGGTCAGCGGCCGGGACAGGAAGTCGTAGGTCGCCTCCGTCCGGGCGCCGTTCGCGTCGACGACCGAGAGCCGGTCGCCGTTGGTGTCGAAGGTCGACACGGTCTTGGCACCGGACGGCTTGGTCACCTGGACCAGGTCGCCGAGCTGGTCGTAGCCGAGCCCCGTGACGTGGCCGAGCGGGTCCTTCTCCGAGACGACCTGGCCGATCTTGTCGTAGGTGCGCACGGTGGTCGCGGTGATCGGCGAGCCGCCGCCCGGCGGGGTGTAGTTCGGGTTGGTGACCGAGACGGGCTGTCCCGCCGCGTCGTAGACCGTCGTCACCTGGTTGCCGTCGGGGTCGACGGCCTCGACCGGTTCGCCGAAGGTGTTGTACCCGGTGGTGGTGACGGGGTGCACCGCGGTGGCCGGTCCGCCGTCGGTCTCGGTGTTCACCGTCGGCGCGGTGGTCACCGACGGCTGCCCGGCCTCGTCGCTGGCGTAGGACGTCGTGTTGCCGTTCGCGTCGGTCATCGACGTCGGCAGCCCGCGCTGGTCGACGGTCCAGGTCGTCGTCTCCGCCGGGGACGAGGCGGCGGTCCCGCCGTTGCGGCCGCCGTTGTAGACCGCCGCGATGTCGGCGGCCGGCAGCGCGCGCGAGTAGGCCTGGACGCTGTCGACCTGGCCGGTGGCGTAGTTGCCGTTGGCGCCGAGGTACCAGCCGTGGCCGATCGCCAGCGGGCCGCCCGAGGCCATCGGCGACGGGTCGGTCGTGCTCCCGGTCGCCGCGCCGTTGACGTACAGCGTCATGGCACCGGTGCCCGAGTCGTACACCCCCGCCAGGTGCGTCCACACCCCGGCCTGCGCGTCGGCCGACGACTCCGCGCGGTAGGCGGTCGCGTTGGACGCGTCGGTGCCGAACCGGGAGAACGACCACTTGTGGGTGCTCGGGTCGTACTCGAGGTAGAGGCCGCTCATCACGGCCCCCTTCTGGACCACGTACGTCTGGAACGCCGAGCCGAGCGTCGCCGGCTTGACCCAGGCGGACACGGTGTAGCTCGCCGCGGTGTTGAGCACGGGGCCGTTGGTCGCGATCTGCGAGCTGGTCCCGTCGAGGGTCGCGGCTCCTCCCGACCACGTGACGGCCGACGCCGAGGCCGTGTTGCCGGTCCCGGAGGAGTCGGTGACCGTGGTGCCGGAGGTCTGGTCCAGCCTCCACCAGCCGACCGGGTGCCCCGTGCCGTCGGCGGCGATGGACCGCGCGGTGAGCACGCCCATCGGGTCGTACGACGCGCTCACCGTGCGGCTGCGCCCCGAGGGGTCCGACTGGGTGCTCGTCGCGACCTTGTCGTCCGGTGTGTAGGACACCGAGGTGGTGCGCGCCGCGCCGCCCGGGTCGTCGACCGTCCGCGAGATCCGGCCCGCGGCGTCCACAGTGGACGAGGAGGTGTTCGCGCCGTTGCCGCTGACCGTGCCGACCAGGTCCCCGGCCGCGTCGTAGGTGCTCGACTCGGCGACGAAGGACTGCTGCCCGGTGGGGTCCTTCCGGGTCACCGTCGCGGTCAGCCCGTTGTCGGTGTAGGTGTAGGCGGTGACGTTGCCCATCGAGTCCGTTTCGGACGCGAGGCGCCCGGCCGGGTCGTAGGCGTTGGACTTCTGGGTCAGGAACTTCGCGGGCTGCGGGTCGGCGGGGCTGCCGGTGTACCAGACGCCCTGGGTGAGCAGCCGGCCCTCGCCGTCGTAGGTCCAGTCGGTCTCGGTGCCGGCCGGGTCGGTCTCGCTCTTCTTGTTGCCGTAGACGTCGTAGGTGTAGGTCGTGACGTAGCCGTTCGCGTCCGTGGTCGACGCGACCTGGCCCTTGTCGTTGTAGGTCGAGCTGGTCGTCCGGGCGGCGTCGCCGCCGGTGCCGTCCGCGACGGTCTGCGAAGTGAGGCCGCCGTCGGCGTCGTAGACGCTGGTCGTGACGGCGGTGTGCACCGCACCGGTGACCCGGTCGGTCACCGCCGGGTCGGTCTGCGAGACGATCTGGTCGTTCCCGTCGTAGCCGTACGACGTCACCAGCCCCGCCGGGAAGCTGTCGGAGACCGCCGTCTTCGTCAGCACCCGCCCGAGCGGGTCGTAGGTGAACCGCGTGAGCAGGCCGTCGGCGTTCGTCGTGCTCTCGACGTCACCGTTGTGCCGGTAGGAGATCCGGTTGACCGCGCCGCCGGGCGAGGTCGTCTTCACCGGCAGCCCGGCGGGCACGTTCCCCGAATCCGCCGCGGGGAACGCGGAAGTGCCGTCGCTGTAGGCGATCGTCGTGGTGCGCCCGTTCGGGAAGCCCGGGACCGGGGGCGTCGTCACCGTCGTGCGGTTGCCGGCCGCGTCGTAGCCGAAGGTCGTCAGGAAGGCGGGATCGGTAGCGCTCGAGGAGCGCGGATCCCGCGAGGTCAGCATCAGGTCGTTGCGCGCGTCGGCCGTCGTCAGCTGCGCGGTGGTGTCGTCCGGGAAGTACGTCGAGTACGACGTCGAGCACTTCTCGGCGGCCTGGTTCTGGCACGAGGTCTGCGAAACGACGTTGCCGCGCACGTCGTGCCCGACCGTGACCACGTTGCCGTTGGGGTCGGTGGTGGTGTGCAGGAAGCCCGAAGTGTCGTAGCCGTAGGTGGTCCGCTTCCCGTTCGTGTCCGTTTCGGACACCTTGTGGTTGCCCGCGGCCGGGTCGTACTGCTGGGACGCGGTCTTGCCCGCCGGGTCGGTGATGGTCGCCGTGGTGATCGGCGCCAGGCCCTGCGAGTTGCCCGCGGCGAGGAAGTGCTGCGCGACCTGGGCGGCGGTCAGGGCCGACCGGTAGTAGGCGACCTCGCCGAGGGACCCGCTGAAGTAGTTCCAGGTGGTCCCGGACGGCGCGGCCGGCCACCCGTTGCTGTTGAAGACCCCCGCGCCGGCGAAGTTCAGGGGGTCGTAGTTGCCGATCTGGCCGGACAGCGTGCCGACCTGCAGGCCGTCCAGGTAGAGCACCTGGCTGGTGTTCGCGCCGGACAGCACCACGTGGTGCCACTTGCCGTCGTTGACCTTGCCCGGTGAGGCCATGCCGGCGACGGTGGTGTCCCAGAAGTGCCCGTGCAGCTTGCCGTCCGTGCCGACGTACAGCACCGGCATCGCGTTGCCCGACGGGTTCGCGGCGCCGAGGGCCGAGGTCCCGGTCGAGAACAGCGTGCCGGCGGCGGTGGACGTCGTGGAGAACCACAGTTCCACCGACGCCGTGGCCGACGCGCTCACGAGGTGGTCGGGCAGCGTGACCCCGGCGACCGTGCCGGGGAACTTCGCCGCGGTCGAGTCGGTGAACGGGCCGGTCACCCCGAGCGTCGCGTTCGTGTAGGCCGACGGCCGGTAGTTCACTTCGCCCGCGGGCGAGGCCGTGCCGGGCGCGTCGCCGAACCGCTGGTAGAGCTCGGGTTGCGAGCCGAGCACGGCACCGCGGTAGACCTGGCTCGATCCGCTGGCCGCCAGCGGCGCGTATTTCCACGTGCCGCCGTTCTCGTCGCCGATCTGCGTGACCGCCTGGGAGACCGGGTCGTAGGAGACGGTCGTGTGCACCGCGCCGGACGGGCGGGTGATCGAGGTGAGCAGGCTCGCCTGCTGCTTGCCCGCCTGGTAGAGCGGCATCTCCTGGACGCCGGGCACGGACTTGTCCCAGATGCCGACGTCGGCGATCTGGCCGTTGAAGAACGTCGCGGTGCCGGGCTTGCCCTGGTTGACCTCGTCGGGCCACTGGTTGCCGAGGAAACCCGCGCCGATGAAGCGGTTCTGCGGACCCATCGGCACGATCGCGCCGATCGACGACCCGACGAACTGGCCGTCGAGGTACAGGCCCTGGCTGGTCGAGGAGTGCGTGAAGACGACGTGGTGCCACGCGTTGTCGTTGACCGGGTTGGCCGTGGTGATCGTCTTGTCCGTGGCACCGGTCCAGTACTCGCCGACCAGCTTGCCGTCGTTGCCGACGTACAGCGCCGGCGTGTACTGCGACGCCGGGCTCGTCGTCTCCGTCAGCGGCATGGTGCTGTAGGAGAACAGGACGCCGTTGGTGGCGGCGGTCTTGAACCACATCGACACCGACATCGTGTTCGGCGCGGCCGCGTCGGCCCGCGGCAGCTGCACGTACGACGACGTGCCGTTGAACCCGGCCGCCGTCGCCGCCGAGCCGGCGAGCGGTCCGGCCTGCCCGAGCGCGACGTCGTGGTAGGTGGCCGCGTCGGTGCCTTCGTTGGTCAGGACAGCGCTCGCGGCGGTCGTCCCGGTGGTCTCCGCCAGCGGCCAGAACGAGTGCGCGCCGAGGTCGAGGACGCTGGTGCGGTACGGCGAACCGGACGTGTAGCCGTAGCGGGTGCAGGCGGTCGTCGTGCCCGGCGGGCAGACGGCGGTGAGCTGGTCGCCGGTGTAGGCGTAGGTCCAGGTCAGCGGCGCGCCCGCGCTGAGGTCGTCGGTCGAGACCGACGCGACGTGCGGGCTCGTCGCGCCCGCCGGCGTGGTCCAGGTCAGGTGCAGGGCCCGCCCGGACACCGTGGACGTCAGCGCGGTGGCGTGCCCGCCCGACGCGGTGAGCGTCGCCGTCCGGCCGCTCGCGTCCGCGATGGACGAGAGCTGGTAGACGCCGGAGCCGAGCGCCTGCGTGAACGAGTAGACGGTGTCGTTCTTGTCCGTGAGGCTGTACCCGCCGGTGACCGACTTGAAGGTGGCGAACCGGCCGGACGGCGGCGAGAACGTGCCGTCGGCGTTCTTGCCGTACCCGACTTCGGAGCCGTCCGGGTAGGTCACCAGCACGCTCACGACCGCGCCGGAGCCGTCGAAGTCGTACTGCTCGGTCGCGCGCGCGTCGACCACGCTCGACCAGCCCGCGCCGAACGCCCCGGTGGAGCGCGGGTCGCGGGAGTTGTAGTTGCGCACCACCGAAAGCGCCGGCCCGACGGTGTGCACCTCCGCGTCGGTCGCCGACGTCGTGTAGTTGCCGATGCTCGGCTCGACCCCGTGCACGCCGGTGTTCTGCGACAGCGACGAGGTCACCAGCGGCTGGTCGACCGCGACGGTGAGCGGGTTCCACGGCGGGTCGGCCGAATAGGACGCGCCGTCGTAGGCCTGGACCGCCCAGTAGTAGGTCTGGTTGTACTTCAGCTTCCCGGCCGGCACCCGCCAGGTGCCCTCGTTGACCAGGCCGGAGTCGGCGAGGGTCGTGCCCGCCGCGTCGGCGACCTGGTAGCGGTACTTCAGCGCGCCGGGGCCGGCGTCGATGTCGTGGGCGGTGGCGAACAGGAACGGCACGAGGCTCGTGGTCGTCCCGCCGGCCCCGGGGAAGGCCGAGTCGACCACCGGCGGCACGTTCCCGCTCGTCGTCAGCGACAGCACCGGCTGGTAGCCGGCGTTCATCAGCCAGGAGTCGAACTGCTTCCAGTGCAGGGTGTCGTTCGTCGCCGCGTAGACCGCCAGGCCGTAGTCGGACGCCGATCCGTTGGCCCAGCCGGTGAACGTCGCCGTCGACAGCGGGACGCTCACCCAGTCGCCCACCGTCCGGTCGCCCGCGCGGTTGGCGCAGGCGTTGGGCACCGACGGGGTGACGTTGCCGATGCTCGCGCCGTAGGACGGCCCCGGGTAGGCGCTCACGCCGGACGGCGTCCACGCCTGCGTCACCGGGGCGACGTCGAAGCGTTCCGGGGTGCACGTCGACGCCCAGGTGTCGTACAGCTTCAGCGTCGCGGCGCTGACCGTGACCTGGGAGCCGTCGAGGTCCTTCGGGAACTGCAGGAACGTGTTCGCCGAGTCGGCGCCGGAGTTGTACGACCCGATCTTGACCGTCTTCTCCATCGAGTGGTCGCCGGGCGCGCCGATCTCGGCGTAGGTCGAGGACGGGGTGTCGGTGAAGGTCGGGTCGACGGTCACCGGGAACACCCGGGCCGGGTCGGCCAGCCACTTCGGGTCCAGGGTGACCTTCAGCGCCGGCTTGCCCGCCGCGGTGGTCAGCTCGTACCCGACGGCGTAGGTGGTGGCGGGGACCCCGGAGACCGGATCGACCTTCGCGTCGAAGGCGTAGCCGCGCGGGATGCGCTGCCGCATCGCGCCGGCGCCGTCGAGCAGGCTCACCGAGCCGTCGGTCTCGATCCGCGGGGTCAGCCCGTCGAGCGTCAGCGGGAACACCCACGAGCCGGGCGCCGCCGCCGAACGCAGGACGAGGGATTCCTTCAGCCCGGTGGTGGTGGGCTCGAGCGTGACGTCGGTGCCGGGGAGCGCGCCGGGGTAGGTCGCGGTGTGGCCGTCGACCCGGGGCGGGACCGCGCGGGCGCCTTCGAGCCCGTACGAGATCGTGTGCCCGCTGTCGACGGCCAGCTTGGCGAGGGCCGGGTCGGCCGCGTTGCCGGCGAAGTCGACGGAGAGGGAGTTGGCGGTTTCGTGCAGGCGGCCGTCCTGGCCGCCGCGCACGGACGTGTCGATCGGGCGCCAGCCCCAGGGGCCGTCCGCGAAGTTGACCGGGCCCCGCGTGTAGTCGCGGGTGACCGAGCCGTCGGCGTTGGTGAAGTAGTTCATCGTGGCCGTGGACTTCGCCGCGTCGCGGCGGCTCGTCGCGGGGTCGAAGCCCCGCGACGAGCCGCCGCTCGGCCGCTCGTCGCGGGGTCGAAGCCCCGCGACGAGCCGCCGCTCGGCCCCGGAGTCACCTTCGTGCGGTGACCGCCCTCGGCGGCCAGCTCCCCGGGTCCGGTGTCCGGGGCGTCCCCGGTGCCGCCGGTGGCACGGGTCGACGCGGTGCTCGCGTCGTGCCCCTTGCCGTCCGCGGTCCCGGTCGTCTGCCGCGGGGTCGCGCCCCAGTGCGGGGACCCGGAAACCAGCGAACCGAGCCACGAGCCCAGTTCCGCGAGCGGAAGGTGCCCCGGGGCGAGCTGAGCCGCGTCCGCCTGGCCGCTGCCGAGCGAAAGCCCCAGTCCCAAAAGGATGGAGGCAGCACAAATTCTCGCGGCGCGACGACGCACGGGTCCCCCTCGATGTCCATCCCCGACGAACGGCGGATGAGTTCACCACACCGCCGGTGGTCCGGAAAAGACTGCGAATCGACGAACTTTTGAGAGCTGGGGCACGGCAGATCCGTCGAAAAGCCGCCGAAAAGGACAAAGGAGGAGCAATTTTTCAGTGTCCGGCGGCGTGCGCGGCCTCCCGCACCGCTGCGGCGACGTCCTCGCGGACGTGACCGGTCACCCCCACGGGGGAGATGTTCGCCGCCGGACGGCCGGTCCCGCCGACGGTGACGAACCGGGTGGCGGGGTGCGCGCCCGCCTGCGCGAGCGCCACGGCGGTGCCCGGCTCCCCGACCGTGAGGATCACGTCACAGCGTCGCTGGACCAAGGAGTTCAGGTACGGGAGGAAGTTCGCCTCGGTCGCCGGCCCGGCCGCGGCGAGGTAGGAGACCTTGGTCCCGGTGTCGCCGGACGCGTCCTGCAGCCCCGCCCAGACCGGCGCGACGCCCGGCGCCGCCAAGCCCTGGCCCGCGGTGAGCAGGCACGCCGAGAAGTCGGCGTACACCCGCGCCCGGGCGGGCGGCAGGCCCGGCTCGTCGCCCGACGGCCACCACACCACGAGCGCGACCACACCCGCGACGGCGACCCCTGCCGCCGCGATCACCCACCCACGCCGCACGAGACCCCTCGTTCCCGCGCCCGGCTCCGGGCGCACCCCGGTTAGTGTGCCGGGAACCGGCCGGACGGCACGAGGGCGGGATGGCGGGTACGTCGGGTGAGGCTGCCCGCGAGCCCGGCCGGACAGCACGAGGTCCGGCTGTCCGCGGGCCCGGCCGGACAGCACGGGTCCAGCCGGCGCGCAGGCCCGGCACGACAGCGCAAGGTCCGGCTGTCCGCGGGCCCGGCCGGACAGCACGGGTCCGGCCGGCGCGCAGGCCCGGCACGAGGTCCGGCCGGCGCGCCGCCTCCCCCGAGGCGCGCGGCGAGGGGAACTCCGGTGGCACGCGCGCCTCCGAGCCGCGCAGGCCCCCACGCCAGGGCACCCGCGATCACCATCCCGATCCCCTGTGGACACCGGGGATTCCCGCCGTGGCAACAGAGCGCGTTACTTCGTGGCCGCCGGGGCCGTCGTCACCGCCGACTCGCCGAACCTGATTCCCTTGGCCTCCTTGCCGAGTGCGGTCAGGACCGCGACCGCGATCAGTCCCGGCACGACCGTCCACACGAGAGCCGAGGTGTAGCCGTGGGACTCCGCGATCGCCTGCTGGATCGGCAGGTTCAGCGCCGCCAGCAGGTTGCCCAGCTGGTAGGTCACGCCCGGGTAGAAGCCGCGGATGGCGTCCGGGGACATCTCCGTCAGGTGGGCCGGGATCACGCCCCACGCGCCCTGCACCATGATCTGCATCAGGAACGAGCCCAGCGCCAGCATCCCGGCGCCGTGGTCGAAGGCGAAGATCGGGATCACCGGCAGGCCGAGCACCGCCGCCGTCACGATCGTGCGGCGGCGGCCCAGCCGTTCGGACAGCGTGCCGAAGGTCAGGCCGCCGATGATGGCGCCGACGTTGTACAGCACCGCGATCCACGTGCTCGTCGACGCGCTGAGCCCGGCACCGCCGTTCTCGTGGGCCTTCAGGAAGCTCGGGTAGACGTCCTGGGTGCCGTGGCTCATCCAGTTGAACGCCGTCATCAGCAGGATCAGGTAGCCGAAGCGGCGGATCACCTTCGGGTTCAGCAGGATGTCCTTGACCGACGTCCGCGTCACCCGCAGCTTCTCCCGCGTCGTCTCCCAGACCTCCGATTCGCGGACCCGCGCCCGGATCAGCAGGCTGATCAGCGCCGGGAAGATGCTCAGCACGAAGATCCAGCGCCACTCGAGGCCGAGCGCCGAGTGGAACAGCAGGTACGCGAGCGCGGCCAGCAGGTACCCGATCGAATAGCCGACCTGCAGCAGGCCCGAGAAGAACCCGCGCCGCGCCACCGGGATCTTCTCCATCGCCAGCGCCGCGCCCAGGCCCCATTCGCCGCCCATGCCGATGCCGTACACGAACCGCAGGAGCAGCAGCACGGTGTAGTTCGGGGCGAACGCGCACAGCAGGCCGGCCACCGAGTACAGCAGGACGTCGGCCATCAGCGGGATCCGGCGGCCCACCCGGTCGGCCCACAGGCCGAACAGGAGAGCACCGACCGGCCGCATCACCAGCGTCGCGGTGGTGATGAACGCCAGCTGCGTCGCCGTCGCGCCGAACGACTTGTCCTTGGCGATGTCCGCGAGGACGAAGACGACGAGGAAGTAGTCGAAGGAGTCCATGCTCCAGCCGAGCAGCGCCGCGAGGAACGCGTTGCGCTGGTCGGCTGTAAGCGCTTTCTTAGCGGGTGCGGATGCCGCCTGCCGATCCGTCACGTTTGCCCCCGTCCCGTCGGTTTCTCACCGGAAGACCTCACCGACGGTGTAGCACCCACCACCCCGCCCGGGCAAGACCGGTCAGAGCGCGACGCGGGTGCGGACCCGGCGGCCGACGTCCCGGGCCCAGGCCTTGATCCGGTCCCAGTCGCGGAAGTCGCCGGCCCGCCGCCCCGACGCCATCAGCCGCGGGATCAGGCCGCGCACGGTCGCCGGGTCGAGCTTGCCGCCGAAGGTGGCGGTGCGCTCCGCGTCGATGCGCGCCGCCAGCAGCGCCACGTTCGCCGGCAGGCTGACCTGGTGCGTGGCCGCGCCGGGGCCGCACGGTCCGCTGTGGAACAGCCACACGGGACGCTCGGCGAGCGCCTGGGCGTTGCGCTCCAGCAGCCTGACCGCCTCCGGCCGCCACCGGTGGTAGTACAGGGCGCTGCCGACGACGACCGCGGCGTAGTGGCCGACCCCCGCGACGTCGGCCGCGTCGCGCACGTCCACGGTCAGGCCGGCTTCCCGGAGTTCGGTGGCGATGACCTCGGCGATCTGCCGGGTTCCGCCGTGACGCCCGGCGTAGGCGACGAGGACTGCGGTCATGCGTCCATTGTCGGCCTTCGCGGCCCGGGCTGCGCCGCGGGCCGCGAACGATCCGCCGAACGGGCGCTTCCACGCTGCTCTCGGTGACCGGCCGGCTCAGCCCGGCGGCAGGAACGCCGGCCGCTCCCCCGGATCGGGTGGGTCGTAGTAGCGGTGGAACACCGCGGTCTGGCCGCCGGACAGCGGCGGCACGATCCAGCTCCAGTCGGCCGGGCACCGGCGCCCGGCCCGCTCCTCGCGTTCCAGGTGGGACAGGAACCGCCGCGACTCGGTGTGGTGGTCGGCGATCGTCACCCCGGCCGCGTCGAAGGAGTGCTGCACCGCCAGCGTCAGCTCGACCAGCGCCCGGTCGCGCCACAGCGTGCGCTCGGTCGCCGTTTCCAGCCCCATCAGCTCGGCGACGACCGGCAGCAGGTCGTAGCGCTGTTCGTCGGCCAGGTTCCGCGCGCCGATCTCGGTGCCGAGGTACCAGCCGTTGAACGGCGTGGCGGGGTAGGTGACGCCGCCGATCTCCAGCGGCATGTTGCTGATCGCCGGCACCGCGTGCCAGCGCAGTCCCAGCCCGGCGAACCACCGGTGCTCGGGGTGGGTCAGCGGGACCTCCAGGACGGCGTCCGCGGGCAGCGTGAACAGCCGCGGATCGCCGGGCGTCGCCTCGACGACCAGCGGGAGGACGTCGAACGACCCCCTTCGCTCCGGGGGCCGCCAGCCGAGTCTTCGCACGTGCTCGGTGAAGTCGGCGTACCGCGGGTCGCCGAGGACCGAACCGTCTTCGAGGCGGTACCCGGCGTAGCGGATGAGCTGCTCGTTGTGCAGGCGCGGCCCCGGCTCGCCCGGGGCGTCCGGCGCGAAGACGGTGATCGTCGGGCGGATCCGCCCGCCGCGGGTGGCCTGGCGGAGGTGGGCGACGCACTCGCCGGCGATGGCGGCGGGCTCGGTGACCCGGCGCCGGTCGCGGATCCGCAGGCTGCGCCAGTACAGGCGGCCGATGCAGCGGGCCGAGTTCCGCCACGCGACGCGCGCGCCGAACGCCAGCTCGGCCGCGGTGTGCCGGTAGGTGCCCGTTCCGGCGATTTCCGCGCGGACCTGCGCGAGCCGCGTCTCGAGCCGGTCCCCCTCCTCGGCGGCGCCTTCGGCGAACATCAGGTGCAGGAATTCCTCCGCTTCCGCGGAATTGACCTCCTGCTTCCCCGAGACGCGCTGGCGGTAAAGCGGCGGCGGGGCCGTCACCCGCTCGGGCGTAACCGTCACCGCGCTACCCCACTCTCCGAAATCGTGCTTTGCATCCCGACGAAAAGGTGCACCGTTCCTCCGATGGTCGCCGACGACACGGCAGGCCGGAAGTTCCTGCGGCACAGGACCTCCGGCCAGGCCGGGGAGGATACCCCACGTCCCGCGGGACGCACTCCGCCGGACGGGAACGGCACGGCGGCCTTCCCCGCCATTTCGCCGCCGCCAGGGAAAAGCCCGGGAAAATAACTGCTACCACGCGTTATCCGGACATGGCTCAGCGCATTTCCCGTCAATCGATCACCGCGGACCGAGAAATTCGCGTGATCCTTTCTCGCCGGATCGCCTGCGTCTTTTCGTGGGTATTCGCCCAACGGCCTTCTCCGGCGGTGGTCACCCGTGTATGGGCGGCGCGGGCCGCGGCGTTAGAGTCGTTTCGTGCGCAAGATCCCCGTGGTTCTCGTCGCCGGGTTCCTCGGCGCGGGCAAGACGACGCTGCTCAACCACCTGCTCGCCAACCGCGAGGGCGCCCGGGTCGGCGTCGTGGTCAACGACTTCGGCAGCGTGAACGTCGACGCGCTCGCCGTCGCCGGCCAGGTCGACACGATGGTCTCGCTCGGCAACGGCTGCCTGTGCTGCGCCTGGGTGGACACAGCGGCGCGAAGCGCCTCCGATGAGGGTGGCGGCGGGGGCAAGGGCGGCGCGAGCGGGCTGGACGCGATGCTCGCCAAGCTGTCGAGCGCCGAGGCCGGCATCGACGTCATCGTCGTGGAGGCCAGCGGCATCGCCGAGCCGCGCGACCTGATCCGCCTGATGATCGCCAGCGAGAACCCGGACATCCGCTACGGCGGGCTGGCCGAGGTGGTCGACGCCGCCGAGTTCGAGGCGGCCCGCGAACGCCACCCCGAACTGGCCGACCACCTGCGGCTCGCCGACCTCGTGGTGCTGAACAAGGCCGACCGGGTGCCCGCCGAAGCACTCGCCAAGCTCACCGCGACCGTCGAAGAGCTGGCGCCGGGCCGCCCGCTGCTGGTCACCACCCACGGGCGCGTCGACCCGCGGCTGTTCTTCGACCCCGAGCCCCGCGGCGAGCGGGTGGGCCAGCTGACGTTCGACGACCTGCGCGAGGACCACGACCACTCCGACCACCTGCACGCGCGGTACGACACGGTCACCTTCGCCGCGGAGACGCCGTTGGCGCCGCGCGCGTTCGTCGAGTTCCTCGAGCGCCGTCCGGCGGGGCTGTACCGGATGAAGGGCCAGGCCGACTTCGGCGCGGGGTCGCGCTTCGGCCTGCACACCGTCGGCGGGTTCGTGCAGCTGGAGCGCTCGGCGTGGCCGCCGGGCGCGCCGCGGCGCACGGAGCTCGTGCTGATCGGCTCGGGCATCGACGCGGACGCCGCGCTGGCCGACCTGGGCCGGTGCGTGGCGCCGGACCCGTCGGTGGTCGACGAGCGCGGGCTGCTGCACATCCTCCGCTACCTGCCCGACGAGGCCTGACCGGCCCCGCCACGCCGAGGATCGGCAAATGCCGTCCCGTCCCGGCCGCCGCGACGGACACTGGCGGCCATGACGACCACCGCGGTGAGCGCACCACGCTGGTACCGGGTCGGCGTGCTGCCCGAAGACGTGCCCCAGGCGCACCTGATGACCCGCGCCGGCGACCTCCGCTACCGGCGTTCGGCCTGCGGCGAGCGGGAATCGCGCAGCTGGAAGCCGGTGGACCTGACCACGTCCGAGGTCGAGCCGTGCCCGGCGTGCGCCGCGACCCTGCCCGCGCCCCCGCCCGGCGTCCGGATCGCCGGTGGCGAGGACCGCGGTCAGCTCACGCTGGACCTGGAGATCCAAGCCTGAGGCGGCTTGCGCTGAACCTGGAGGTCCAAGCCTGAACCGGCTCCCGCTGGACCGGCGATCCAGGCCTAGAGCCGGGCGGGCCACCCGGGACCGATGGGCAACGGCCCGGCTACACCAGGACCTTCTCGTAGCAGACCGACTCCGGGTCCGCCTCGTGCGGCGGGAAGTTCGGCACCCGCCGGTAGCCCGCCCGCTCGTACAACCGCCTCGCCGCCGGCTGGCCACGGCCCGTCTCCAGCCTGAGCCGCACGCCGCCGCCGCGGCGGGCCAGCCGCTCGGACTCCGCCACCAGCGCGCCCGGCAGGGCGGCGTCCCGGACGCCCGGCGCCACGAACATCCGTTTCAGCTCGTACACGCCCGGCCCGACCGGTTCGACCGCGCAGCAGCCGATCGCCCGCTCGCCGTCGCGGGCGAGCAGGTAGCGGCTGCCCGGGTCCAGAGGCCCGGGCCGCGCGTCCGGCGGCAGGTCGTACGCGACGACCAGCTCGGCCGTCATCGCGGTCAGCAGCGCCAGCAGCAGCCCGTCGTCGGCCGGGCATTCGGCGACGGTGGCCACTTCACGCCTTCTTCGCCCGGCTCGGCGCGACGCGCGGCGGCTCGTTCGGCATCTTCGGGTAGACCGGCGGCCACGGCGCGTCCATCAGCCCGTTCGCCATGTCCGCTTCGGACATCTCCAGCAGCGGCTCGATCGACTGCGGCCGCTCCCCCGCGCCCGCCCAGGGATCGCCCCGCCCGGCGACCCGGGCCGGCACCGTGCTCAGCGTGAGCGCGTCGGGCTCGACGGTGTCCAGCTCGTCCCAGCCGATCGGCGTGGAGACCTGGCCGCCGACGCGGGGGCGCACGCACCAGGTGCCGAACACGGTCTTGTGCGGCGCGTTCTGGTTGAAGTCGACGAACACGCGCGAGCCGCGTTCCTCCTTCCACCACTGCGCGGTGATCTTCTCCGGGTGACGGCGTTCCAGCGCCCGCGCCAGCGCGACGGCCGCCGCCCGCACCTGGAAGCCGTCCCAGCGCGGTTCGAGCATCACGTACAGGTGCAGCCCGCGCGAGCCGGACGTCTTCAGGTGGCCTTCGATGCCGAGCCCGGCCAGGAATTCCTTCGTCAGCACCGCGGCCTCGCGCAGCTCGTCGAAGCCGATCCCGGGCGACGGGTCGAGGTCGACGCGCAGCTCGTCGGTGACCTCGGGGGTGTCGGCGAGGTAGGGCCAGACGTGGAAGCCGAGGCAGCCGAGGTTGACCGCCCACAGGATGTGGGCCAGGTCCTTGGCGACCAGCGCGTCGCTCGTGGTGCCGTTCGGCGTCGAGACGACCGTGGTGGTCAGCCACGGCGGCGCGCCCTTCGGCACGCGTTTCTGGTACCAGTTCTTGCCGCCCGCGCCGTCCGGGTAGCGCTCCAGCAGCAGCGGGCGCCCGCCGAGCCGGGCCAGCAGCGGCCCGGAGACCGCCCGGTAGTACTCGACGAGGTCGAGCTTCGTCTCGCCGCGTTCCGGGAAGTACACCTTGTCCGGGCTGCTGATCTTGACCTCGACGCCGTCGACGTCGAGCAGCACCGCCCCGCTCATCGCGCCTCCCCGAACAGCTTCGCGAGCTCGGCGGGGGGTGCCTCGTCGAGCTGGGCGTACGTGCAGGACTCCGGGGTGCGGTCGGGCCGGAACCGGACCAGCCGCCCGCCGTGCCGGAACCGGCCGCCCTGCAGGTGCTCGTAGCGCACCTCCGCGACCCACTCGGGACGCACGGGCTCCCACGAAAGGTCCTTCTGCGGCGCCCACCGGCTCATCGCGCCCGGTTGCCGCCCGGGCTCGGGCTCGTATTCGGCCCAGGTGCGCCACGGGTGGTTCTCGAGCGCGTTCTCGCGCAGCGGCGCCAGCTCCTCGACCAGCTCGGCGCGCCGCGCCTTGGTGAAGCTGCTGGCGACGCCGACGTGGTGGAGCACGCCCTCGTCGTCGAACAGCCCGAGCAGGAGCGAGCCGACGCCGGCGCCGTCCTTGTGCCAGCGGAACCCGGTGACGACGCAGTCGGCCGTGCGCTCGTGCTTGACCTTCAGCATGACGCGCTTGTCCTGCTCGTACGGCAGGTCGCCGGGCTTGGCCATGACGCCGTCGAAGCCCGCGCCCTCGAACCGGGTGAACCAGTCCTCGGCCTGCGCGGGATCCTCGCTCAGCGGGGTCAGGTGGACGCGCTGCAGGCCCCCGGCCCCGGTGGCGAGCACGCTCTCCAGCCGCCGGCGCCGCTCGCGGAAGGGCTCGCCCGTGAGGTCGTCGTCACCGAGGGCGAGCAGGTCGAAGGCGATGAAGCTGGCCGGCGTCTCCTCGGCGAGCTTGCGCACGCGCGAGGCCGCCGGGTGCAGCCGCAGCTGGAGGACCTCGAAGTCGAGCCCCTGGGGCGTGACCAGCACGATCTCGCCGTCCACGACGCAGCGCGGCGGCAGCGCGGCGGCCAGCAGCTCCACCAGCTCGGGGAAGTACCGGGTCAGCGGGCGGTCGTTGCGGGAGCCGAGCTCGACCTCGTCGCCGTCGCGGAACACGACGCAGCGGAAGCCGTCCCACTTGGGCTCGTACAGCAGCCCCGGCGTGCGGGGCACGTCGTGCACGGCCTTCGCGAGCATCGGCCGCACGGGCGGCATCACGGGCAGGTCCACGTCGGCGATCCTAAATGACCGGTACGACATTTCCCGGCGTGATACACACTCCTCCGTGACCTTCGAACGCCCCGAACCGCCGCTGACCGGGGGCGAGCGCGAAATGCTGCGCACGTTCCTCGACTTCCACCGCGCCACCCTCGCCATGAAGTGCGACGGACTGTCCGACGAGGACCTGCGCCGGGCCGCCAGCCCGCCCTCGACGCTGTCCCTGCTCGGTCTCGTCCGGCACATGGCCGAGGTCGAGCGCACCTGGTTCCGGCGGGTGATCAACGCCGAGGACGTCCCGCTGCGGTGGTCGGCCGAAGGGGACTTCCAGGCCGCCTACGACGCGAGCTCGTCGACGCGCGCGGAGGCGTTCGAGGCCTGGCAGGCCGAGGTCGAGCAGTCGCGCAAGATCGAAGAGGCGGCCGAGTCCCTGGACGTCACCGGACACCAGGCGCGCTGGGGCGAGGACGTCTCGCTGCGGCTGGTGATGCTGCACATGATCCACGAGTACGCCCGCCACAACGGCCACGCCGACTTCCTGCGGGAGGCCATCGACGGCGTCACGGGGGCCTAGTGGACCTGCTCGCCTGGTTGCGCGACTCCGACCCGGCCCTGCGCTGGCAGGTCGAGCGCGACCTCGCGGGCGAGCCGCCGGAGGTCTGGGAGGCAACGCGCGCCCGGATCGCGTCGGAGGGGTTCGGCGCGCGGCTGCTGGCGCTGCAGGACCCCGACGGCCGGTGGGCGGGCGGTGCGTTCTTCCCGGCGGGGTTCGCCTTCGACCGCATCGAAACCGAGGGCCAGCCGTGGACGGCGACGACGTGGTCGCTGAACTCCCTGCGCGAGTGGGGTCTCGACGCCTCGGCGCTGCACGGGACGGCCGAGCGGCTCGCCGCGCACTGCCGCTGGGAGTACGACGGCCTGCCCTACTGGGGCGGCGAGGTCGACTGCTGCATCAACGCCTGGACGCTGGCCAACGGGGTGTGGCTCGGCGCGGACGTCGCCGGCATCGCCGGGTGGTTCGTCACGCACCGGCTGCCCGACGGCGGCTGGAACTGCGCCTGGGCCGAGGGTTCGACGCGCTCGTCGGTCCACTCGACACTGAACTCCTTGAAGGGCCTGCTCGCCTACGAGACGGCGACCGGCGGCACCGGCGCGACACGCGAAGCCCGCCGCGCCGGTGAGGAGTACCTGCTCGAGCGCGGGCTGTTCCGCCGGTTGTCGACGGGTGAGCCGGTGGGGCCGTGGGTGACGGAGTTCGGCTACCCGTTCCGGTGGCGCTACGACGTGCTCAACGCGGCTTCGTACTTCCGCGACGCGGCCCGGCGGGACCCCCGGCTGGCGGAGGCGATCGAGCTGGTCCGCGCGGCCCGGCAGCCCGACGGCACCTGGCTGCAGTCGCGGCAGGACCCCGGCCGGGTGTGGTTCGAAGTGGACGTTCCGGCCGGGCGGCCGTCGAAGTGGCTGACGCTGTTCGCCACCCGCGTCCTGAACTGGTGGGACGCCTCCTAGAGCTCCGCCAGCAGCAGTCCGCTGCGCGGCTTCGGCGTGAAGTAGGTCGCTTTCCGCGGCATCCGGCGGCCGGTCGCGTGCACGGCCAGGACGTCGGCGTAGGCCACCGGCGCGAGCAGCACCACCGCGTCCGCGTCCGCCGGCACCGGGCGGCCGGCCGGGAGCGGGCGGACGCACGGCCCGTCGGGATCCACGCCGAGCGCGGCGGCGAAGAGGACCCGCTCCACGATCTCGTGGTCGATCACCGGTCCCGGCCCGTCCTGGCGCGGCAGCGGGACCCGCAGCACCGCCGAGCCCGCACGCACCACGGCCTCGCCGGTGACCGGCACCGCGTGCTCGTCGTAGCGGACGTCGAGGCCCGCCGCGGACCAGCGCCGCACCAGGTCTTCGGGGCCGAGGCCGGTGCCGGTGAGGACCCGGTGGATCGCGCCGATCTTCAGGGCCGGTCCCGCCGTGACCAGGGCGAGCAGGGCCCCGTGGCCGGCCGCCGCGGCCGCGGCCACGCGGTGGTTGCCGTCGGCGACCAGCAGCTCGGCGGCGGCGACCGCGGCCAGCAGCCGGGTCTGCAGCGGCCCGGCGGGCACCACCCACAGGTCGTGCCGCCGCCCGGCCGCGTCCGAAGTGGACAGATCGGGCAGGCCGAGTGCGGTGCAGGCCCGGGAGACCTCGTCGGTCAGCACGTCGCCGCCGGTCGCCGGGACGAGCAGCGCCGCGCTGGTCGCGCAGCCCAGCCCGGCCAGCACGGCGGCCCGCTCGGCCACGACGTCGGGGTAGACGTCCTCGGTGTGGCGGACGCGCGCGGCGCCTTCGTCGGTCACCGCCGCCGGGTCGACCAGGCAGAGCAGGCCCAGCGCCACGCCGTCCGGGCCCTCGATCCGGTAGGGCGCGACGATCTCGCGGACCGGCCGGTAGAACCGCTTGCGGAGCCGTTCGAGCACGGCGCGGGCGACCGGGACGGCGGCGGCCAGGTCGAGCCCGCGCGCCAGCGCCGCGGGTGTCCGGGCCGGGTGCTGCACGGCCAGGAGGCTGTCCGCGGCACCCGGCGCGGCCAGCGCGGTGATCACCCGGTCGGGTTCGGCGAACTCGTCGACGTCGGGGCCGGGGACCGCGTCGCGGACCACCCAGCCCCGCCCGATCGGCCGGATCCAGTCGTTCATCGGCCCCATCTTGCGCGAAGAGCACTGTGACGGAAAAACGCTGGGGTCCGGCGCCGCCCGGTGGAATGCTTAGGACTGCAAAGTAGTTGAGTCCGGTCATGACCGCCCCGAGGAGCACGCCGCCGATGACGACACCCGCCGCCACCAGCGTGAAAGGGGTCGGGTTCCGCTCCGAACGCGGCCCGGTGCTGGTCGCGGTCATGCTCAGCACCGCGCTCGTCGCGCTGGACAGCACCATCATCGCGACCGCCGTGCCGTCGGTCGTGCGCGACCTCGGCGGGTTTTCGCAGTTCCCGTGGCTGTTTTCGATCTACCTGCTCACCCAGGCCGTGACGGTGCCGCTCTACGGCAAGTTCGCCGACGTGCTCGGCCGCCGCCCGGTGATGTTCTTCGGCATCGCGGCGTTCCTCGTCGGCTCGGTCCTGTGCGGCGCCGCGTGGAGCATGCCGGTGCTGATCGCCGCCCGCGCGGTGCAGGGCATCGGGGCCGGGGCGATCCAGCCCATGTCGATGACGGTGATCGGCGACCTCTACACGGTCGAGGAGCGGGCCCGGGTGCAGGGCTACGTCGCGAGCGTCTGGGGCATCGCGTCAGTGGTCGGCCCGACGCTCGGCGGCGTGTTCGCCGAGTACCTGGACTGGCGGTGGATCTTCTTCATCAACCTGCCGCTGGGTGCCATCGCCGCGCTGATGCTGTTCCGCAACTTCGCCGAGCGGGTGGAGCGCAAGCCCCACAAGGTCGACTACACCGGCGCGGCGCTGCTCACCGTGGGCTGCTCGCTGGTGATCCTGGGCCTGCTCGAAGGCGGCGTGGCGTGGGCGTGGGGGTCGCTGCCGAGCGTGGCGATCTTCGTCGCGGGCGCGGCGATGCTGGTGGCGTTCGTGCTGGCGGAGAAGCGCGCGGCCGAGCCGGTGCTGCCGCTGTGGGTGTTCACCCGCCGGATCCTGGTGGGCGGCAACCTGGTGGCCGTGGTGGTGGGCGCGGTCCTGATGGGACTGACGTCGTACCTGCCGACGTACGCCCAGGGCGTCCTCGGCGCCGGCGCGCTGGTCGCCGGGTTCGCGGTGGCGGCGCTGACGGTCGGCTGGCCGATTTCGGCGTCCCTGGCGGGCAAGCTCTACCTCCGCATCGGCTTCCGCGACACGGCCTTGATCGGCAGCGTGTTCGTCATCGCGGGCGCCGTCCTGGTGGCCCTGCTCGACAGCGGGTCGTCGATCTGGTCGGCGGCGCTGGCGGCGTTCGTCCTGGGGCTGGGCCTCGGCCTGTCGTCGAGCCCGACGCTGGTGGCGGTCCAGTCGGTGGTGGGTTGGGACCGCCGGGGCGTGGTGACGGCGACGAACCTCTTCAGCAGGTCACTGGGCAGCGCCGTCGGCGCGGCGGTCTTCGGCGCGATCGCCAACGCGACCCTGGCGGCGCGGTTCGCTTCGCCGCCGGCGGAGGTGGCGGGGAAGCTGCCGCCTTCGGTGGACGCGACCAGCCTCGTGCTGGGCGGCCACACGGACCACTCCCCGGTGGCGACGTTCGTGCGGGGCGCGCTGGCGGACGCGACGCATTACGTGTTCGTGGGGTTGCTGGCGGTGGCGGTGCTTTCGGTGGTGGCGCTGCTGCTCATGCCGAGGAAGACGGAGCAGCTGGAGTTCTAGTTCTGGCTCTGCAGGGCCGGCGCGGATTCCCGGAGTGGCACCGGCCCCGTCCGGTAGCCCCGGGCGAGCTGGTCCTGGAGCCGGGCGTGCCGGAACTGGTAGACGGCGCCGACCTGACGCAGGACACCCCGCCGGCGGGCGTCCTCGAGGAATCCGACGAGCCGCCACGGAAGCCGCCCGGTCAGCGGCAGCCACCCCCTGCTCAGCACGAGCCAGCGGCCCCAGGCCCGGCCGGCCAGCAGGACGACCGCCGCGAACGGAAGCCCCACCATCGCTCCTGCCAGGCTTGCGGGTGCGCCGTCGGTGGCGACCGCCATGAAGACAAGGGTCATCCCCACCCCGAGCGTGGCCGCGTAGAGCGACGATCTCGCCAGCGCGTTCCGCCGGTCCGCGGCGAGCAGGAAGGCGGGATTCACCACCACCGCGACGTCGAACTCGACTTCGAACTTTTCCATCATCGTGAACAGCCCCGTGAGCAGGGCTGCCACGAGCCCGAAACTCGCGCCGATGACCGCCAGGTTGATGATCTTGTCGGCAATGGTGTAGTCATTCCGGAGGGCGAGGAGCTCCGCGGGAATCAGGCCGGGAATGAGCAGCGAAAGGGACCTCAAAGCCACACCGGCGACGAGGCCGATGGCCATGAACCGGACAAGACGCATCCGGGCGAAGTAGGTGAACAGGTGCCGGCTCTTCCTCGGTTCCGTTACGGCCACCGGCAGGCCAAGGGCGAATCCGAAGGCAACTACCGGAGGGCCGACCGGAACCAGGTTCGCCAGAGCCGCTTCCGGCCCTCGGGCGATGATCACCAGGCAGACCGCGGCGACCAGCCCGAGAAAGGCGCCGAGCATGGCGGACCTCACCCGGCATCGCGCCGTGAATCCGTTCACGCAACACAGGACGAGTGCACCCATGCCGGAAAGGGCCACCAGCATGAGCGAAGCCTCCGGCTCGAAGGGGCGCAGTGTGCTGCCGCTCCAGCCGATCGCCGCGTTGAAGTAGATCACGCACAAGCCCACGAGCAGGCTCCCGCCGATGACGAAACCCGATGAGACGAGGTACTTGGCTGCTTGCCCGTGGAGCGTGATGCGCACCCGGGACGGAGTGAGTTCGTCACCTGCGGACAGCTTGTTCATGAGAACGAAAATCGGTGTGATCGCGAGGCCCTGGGCGATCGCCGAGTTCAAGGGGATGTGCCCGCTGACGGACGAGAGCGAGACGGCGGCGCAGCCGATCAGGACGACCGGCCAGGTGCGCCGGGTGCCGACCCCGACGGCGGCCGAGAACCCGCACAGAGCCCCGAAGAGGAACGTCACCGTCCGGTCGCCCCGCGGAGGACCGTCACGAAAGAGCGCGTACACACTGCCCATGGCCATCAAGGCGAACAGGACCGCCGCCGTCACTGCTACGCCGAGCACGATTGCCCGGGTGCGGCGCGGGATCGACGAGCAGATCCGCCACCACGCCAGGTCCTGGCTGCCCGTCCGGTTCAGGTGGTCGGCCAGGAACCCCAGCCAGCGCTCCGCGCGAGCCGCGTCGAAGCGGCGTTCCCCGGCGTTCTCGTACAGCGCCGGCACGAAGCCCTGGAGCAGGTGCTCCTCGATGGCGAGCGTCGTGCCGAAGCGGTCTTCGTCCAGGAGGTCGGCAGGGTCGTGACCGGGGGTTTCGCTGTAGATGGCCCGGGCGAGGCCGACCATCAGCGGGGCTGACAGCACCTCGGCGAGGTTCGCCGCCGCCCGGGTCGGCGGCTGCTCGGCCAGGCGGCGGAGCACGGGCTCCCACAGCGGGGTGGCGCGCCCGTCGACCAGCCGGGTCCGGCGGGTCGTCGCCGGCAGGTAGCCGGCGAGGTCGCCGACCCCGAGGGGCGCGAGTTCCACCACCGCCGCCGCGGTCAGGACGTCGACGTTCTTCACGGCGGACGCGTATTCCTCGGGCCGGCTGGTCAGCAGCAGCGGCAGGCCCGTGCCGTTGAGCGCCTTCATCGCCAGCGGGTGCAGCCCGGCGGCGATCTCGTCGAAGCCGTCGAGCACCGGCAGGATCCGCCCGCTCCCCACCAGGTCGGCCGCCAGGGTGGCGCCGTTCGGTCCCGGGGCGGACAGGGCCGGGTGACTGTCGGCGAGCTGTCCGGCCAGCCAGTCGCGGAAGGGCGTCTTCGCCGGATCCCAGGACGCGAGGTTCACGATCACCGGAACCGGGTCGGCCCCGGTACGGCGGCCGAGCATCGCCAGCGCGAACCGGATGGCGAGGATGGTCTTCCCCGACCCCGCGCCGCCCAGGACGACCAGCCGGCCGGACGGGATCCGGCGGTAGGTGGCGACGATCGACCCGAGCGTGCCGGCCAGCTCGAGCGGGTCCCGATCGGCACCCGCCGGGTTCCCGCAGATGGCGGCCCAGTGGTCGATGAGGTCTTCGTCGGCGTTCGTCCACCGCACGGGCAGCGGCGCCGGGTCGTGGATCCGCCGGTTCTCCTCTTCGCGGGTCCACTGCACGGACACCGCGTCGGCCAGCCGGCCGGTGATCTCGTCCAGCGGACCCGGCGAACGATGCCCCAGCCGGCCCGCCCGCCCGGTCCGGTACCGGGAGATGTCCGAGATCAACCCGACGAGCTCGTCGGCGAAGATCGAGTACTCCTCGTCCTTGCTGCGGTAGTCCAGCCGCAGGTACTGGCACCGGGCCAGCCGGGCGATGTCCGGCGGGAGGTCGGTTTCGGCCGGCCGGCCGACGCCGTCGACGAGGATGGGGATGACGGAGGTGCCGCGGTCGAGCGCCAGCCGGATCTCGGCGCGGACCCAGTCCGCGGGCTCGTCGATGCGCCGTCGCCCGTTCTCGTCCTCCTTCAGCCAGTTCGGGCCGATCACGGCCAGCAGGATCTCGCAGTCGCCGACCTCACGCCGGATGGCCTCGGCGAAATCTTCGCCGAGGCTGATCGACCTGCTCGCGAAGAACACGTTGCCGGGCCCGAAGTACTCCCCCAGCTTGTCCGCGATGGTCCGCGCGGCCCACTCGCCGTCTTCGGTTCGATAGTTGACGAAGAGTCCGGTCATGCCCGTGTTACCGCGCCTTCGATGCTCCCGTTGCCGACGAGTCGGCGTGGACCTGGGTACAGCATCGGCAAGACGCGTCACGCTGTGTACTCAGTTTGACCCGGAGAAGGCGCGGGACCCTTGTCGATCCGGGAACTGTCCACTATCTGTCCGCTGTGGGCGTTCAGTTCTGCAGCGGCACCAGTTCGGTCGGGCCAGCTCGTCGCCACCAGGTCCGCCACCGGTACCCGGGACGGGAGCAGCTGGAGTTCTGACCGCCCGTCAGTGGTTGGCGCCGGAGCAGGCCGCGGCGTCCCGGTCGCAGACGGTCCAGCCGTGGACGGCGTGCCCGTAGTCGGACATGTCGAAGTCGACGTGCTCGATCCCGCCCGGGACGTCGGCCGTCAGGCCGATGGTCCCGATCGACCACGTGTAGGCCTTCTCCGCGCAGTAGTTGGTGCCGTGCAAGGGGTAGCGCTTGATCTCGGTCACGGTGGCCGAGCCCTGGCGGCCGGCGACCTGGAAGTTGATGCACTCGCCGCTGTTGACGAACAGCTTGACGTCGGACAGCGTCACGCTCTTCAGCGAGCTCGACCACCCGATCGCGCCCGAGAGCGATCCGGCCGTCGCCCCCGTGCCCGCGGCGTGCACCACCGCGACGGTGAACCTGGCGGGCCGGGCTTCGGCGGCACCGACACCGGCGGCGGCCAGTGCCGCCGAGATACCGAGGATCGTGGCGAGTCGGGCGAAGCGGCGCATCGCGGGGGTCCTTCCGGGTCCGGACTGGTCGCAGGCGAAACGCGCGCACCCGGTCACGGGTTGAGCCCTCGCCCGCGGCTCACCCGATCGGCTCAGTTCTGCAGCGGCACCAGTTCGCTCTGGAACTTCTCCAGGAACGCCTCGAAATCGCCGTGGCCCGGGCGGATCACGAACTTCGACAGGCCTGCCTCGATGTACTGCTCCACCAGCCGACGGGCTTCGGGCCAGCTCGTCGCCACCAGGTCCGCCACCGGCACCCCCGGACGGCGGCGTGCCGCCATCGCCGCCAGCTCGTCGGGGAGGCCCTTGTCCGCCACCAGGAGGCTCAGACCGAAGTGGTCCTCCTCGATTTCGCGCCCCGCCTCGGCCGCGGCGGCCTGGATCGCGATGCGGGCCTCACGCGCCTGGGACGGCGTGTGGAAACTGCCCAGCCAGCCGTCCGCCAGGCGGCCCGTGCGGCGCAGGGCCGCGGGGGCCGAGCCGCCGAGCCAGACGTCCAGGCGCTTGGCCGGGCGCGGGCCGAGCCGGACTTCGGACACCTGGAAGAACTCGCCGTCGAACGACACCGATTCCTCCTCCAGGAGGCGGCGCAGCAGCACCAGCGACTCGTCGAACACCGCGGCGCGGCGGCCCGCCGGGACGGGGAACAGGTCGTGCTCGGCGGCGCGCGCCGGGCGGAGGCCGAAGACCGGCAGCACCCGCTTCGGCGCCAGGCCGGCCAGCGTGAGCAGCTGTTTCGCGACCAGCACCGGGTGCCGCCCGGGCAGGATCGCGACGCCCGTGCCGACCTTCAGCTTCGAGGTCCGCGCCAGCGCGTGCGTCATGCCGATCATCGGGTCGACTTCCGGGGAGTAGACCAGTTCGGACAGCCACAGCGAGTCCACCCCGGCCGATTCCAGGCGTTCGGCCAGCCCGGCGAACTCCTCAGGCCCGGTTCCCGCCGCCGGCGCGACGCCCAGCCTGATCTTCAGCACGGTTCCTCCCAGGGGTCTTTCCGGGGGCAACGCGCCGGGAGGCCAGGAATTCCTCAGGCGGTCGCGTCGATGACCCGGGTCAGCACGCCGTGGAGGGCCTCCAGTTCGGAGACGTCCATGCCGAGCGTCTCGACCACCTTGTACGGGATCTTCTCGGCCTCCGCGCGCAACGCCCGGCCGGACTCCGTCAGCTCCACCGTCAGCTGGCGCTCGTCCGAACGGCTCCGGGCGCGCGTGACGTACCCCAGTGCCTCCAGCCGCTTGAGCAGCGGGGACAGCGTCGCCGGCTCGTGGCGCAGGGACGCGCCGAGGTCCTTGACCGACCGCGGCGACCGCTCCCACAGCGCCAGCATCACCAGGTACTGCGGGTGGGTCAGGCCGTAGGGCTCCAGCAGCGGCCGGTAGATCGCGATCACGCTGCGCGAAGCCACCGACAGCGCGAAGCACACCTGCCGGTCCAGCTTCAGCGGGTCTTCACCCAGGTCGATCATGTCCCGATCCTAACGTGGCCTGACAGACACTAACGATTAGTGCACTAAGTATTAGTGTACTATCGAACTCATGGAACGACCGAGTGTGCTCCGCTGGTCCGGTTACGCCGTGGGCGTGCGCCTCCCCGAGCGCTACAACGACTGGGCGTTGCACGACGCGACGTCGAAGCACTGGCGGGCCCGGTACGTGCTCCAGCGGTCGGTCGGCATCGTCCCGCTGTGCGCCGTCTGGCTGCTGCTGCCGGGTTCGATCTGGCTGCGGCTCTCGCTGGTCCTGATGGCCGCGCTCGTGGCGTACTTCTATTCGTGCGCGTACATGGAGGAGAGCGTCGAGCACCGGCTCGGCCGGCAGGGCTTCCCGCACAACACCGGACGCCGCCTCCGCGCCGAGGCCGCCGAAGCGAAGAACGCCGAAGCGACCGCCCGCTACCTCGCGCGCTACCGGACGTCGTCGGAGGGTTAGCTACAGTCGGGGACGATGAGACGCAAGCTCCGGCCGCCGATCCCGCCCCGCCACGGGCTCGAGCCCGCCCGGCTCAAACTGCCCGCCGAGGGCGAGTGGCCGACGCTGCTGGCGCACCTCGTCGACCGGCTGCCGCGGGTGGCGCCGGACCGCATCGAGCAGATGCTGCGCGAGGAGCTCATCCACGGCGCCGACGGCCCGCTCGGCGTCGACACGCCGTTCGAGCCCGGCTCGTTCGTCTGGTTCCACCGCGACCTGCCGGACGAGGTGCCGGTGCCGTTCGCGATCGACGTCGTGCACCGGGACGAGCACCTGCTCGTCGTCGACAAGCCGCACTTCCTGGCGACCATCCCCCGCGGCCGGCACATCCTCGAGACGGCGCTGGTGCGGCTGCGGCGCGACCTCGGCCTGCCGCACCTGTCCCCCGCCCACCGGCTCGACCGCGTCACCGCGGGACTGGTGATGTTCGTGATCACGCCGGAGCTGCGCGGGAAGTACCAGACGCTGTTCCGGGACCGGAAGGTGCACAAGGAGTACGAGGCGATCGCGCCGCACGACCCGGCCCTGGACCTGCCGCGGACCGTCCGGAGCCGGATCGTCAAGGAACGCGGGGTGCTGGCCGCGCAGGAGGTGCCCGGCCCGCCGAACGCCGAAACCTACGTCGAGCTGCTCGAACACCGCGCCGGGCTGGGGCGGTACCGGCTGGCGCCCTCGACCGGCCGGACGCACCAGCTGCGCGTGCACCTGAGCGGCCTCGGCGTGCCGATCCTCGGCGACGACTTCTACCCGCAGCTGCGGGAGAAGCCCCTCGGCGACTTCACGAAACCGTTGCAGCTGCTGGCCAAGGTCCTCGACTTCGACGACCCGCTCACCGGGGCGCACCGCCGGTTCACCAGCGGCCGGCGGCTCTCCGCCTGGGACGGCCCCGGCGCCTGGGCGGCGCCCCCGGCGTCCACCGGGGGCGCCGCGGGCGTCACTTGTGCCAGAACCTGATCCCGCTCCACTGCACGGTGATCGGTCCCGCGCCGCTGGACGTGCGGTAGCTGCCGAACTTGTCGTAGTAGCTGCCGCTCGCGCTCGAGATCGTCTGCTTCAGCGAGCCGTTGAGGTACACCTTGTGCGAGCTGCCGACCTGGTTGATCGTGTTGACCCGCACCGACGTGCCGACGGTCGCGCCGCTGCCCAGCGTCGCCCCGCCTTCGACGGCGTACATCCGGCCGCCCTTTTCGACGGCCAGCATGAAGTAGGGCCCGGCGTCGGAGCCGTCCCGGAACGTCTGCTTCAAGCTGATCCGGGAGCCGGTCATGCTGGTGATCTTGAAGGAACCCTCGAACTGGTGGGTACCGCCGGTGTAGGTGGTGTAGCGGCGTTCCGCGCGCTGGTCACCGCTGCCGGTCGAGCAGGTGAGCCGGAAGGTGAGCCCGGAGATCTGGCCGCACCCCCGCTCCTGTTCGGCGTAACCCGGCGAATCCGAGATCCACGGACCCGTCCCGACCTGGGCGTTCGCCACCGGGGCGAAGGCCGCGAGCCCCGCCACGACCGCCGCGAGCACGCCCGCACCGCGAAGTCTGCGCACCGTCCAACCTCCTGTGCTACTCGGGGCGGCGGTAGCGGGACAACAGGTCCAGACCTTTGTCCGGCGTGGCAGTGACTGTACGAGCCCGGGCCGTCACAGACAAGAGCAGCCGAAGTTTCCCCGGGGTCCGTGTCGAATCCGGCCGCTCCCGTTCGACACACTGGCGAAGGCAAGCCCGAGCACGAGGAGCACCCGCATGCGCACCCTGATCTCCACCTCGTTCGTCTCCCTCGACGGCGTCGTCGAAGCCCCCGGCGGGGAGCCCGGCTACCGCAACGCGGGCTGGACGTTCAAGGACATCGAGTTCGACCCGGCCGCCTACGCGATCAAGGGCGCCGAGCAGGAGGAAGCCACGGCCCTGATGATGGGCCGGGTCAGCTACGAGGCGTTCGCGCCGGTCTGGCCGGGCATGACGGTCGAATTCGCCGGCTACAACGCGATGCCGAAGTACGTCGTGTCGACCACCCTGACCGAGACGGACCTGGTCGGCAACTGGGGCGAGACCACCATCCTGCGGTCGCTGGACGAGGTCGCCGCGCTCAAGGAGACCGAGGGCGGGCCGATCATCGTCAACGGCAGCGCGACCCTGAACCGCGGCCTGGCCGACGCGGGCCTGATCGACCGCTACCACCTGCTGGTCTTCCCCGTGCTGCTCGGCGCCGGCAAGCGGCTGTTCAGCGACGCCGACAAGGACAAGCAGAACCTGAAGCTCGTCGAGAGCGAGGCCTACGGCAACGGCGTCCAGAAGCTGGTCTACGAATTCGTGCGCTGACCGGGTCGCGGGTCCGGCCGGTCCCGCGATGGTTCACGTAGAACATCTGTTCGAACATCGTGTACGGTCGGACCCATGACGACCCCGGCACTGCAGGCATCGCTGTTCGGCGAGTCCGGCCCCGTCACGCTGCACGCGCTGGCGCCCGGCCGGACCGCACTCGGCTCCGGCGCGTGGATCGACGTGCAGCCCGGCTGGCTCGAGGGCGCCGACGAGGTGTTCGCCGAGCTCGTCACCGGCGTCCCGTGGCAGGCGGAACGGCGCCGGATGTACGACCGGGTCGTCGACGTCCCGCGGCTGCTGTGCTTCTACCGCGAAGCGGCGCCGCTCCCCCACCCCGTGCTGGCCGAGGCCCGCGACGCGCTCAGCGAGCACTACGCCGCCGAGCTCGGCGAGCCGTTCCGCACGGCGGGGCTGTGCTACTACCGCGACGGCCGCGACAGCGTCGCCTGGCACGGCGACACCATCGGCCGCGGCAGCACCGAGGACACGATGGTCGCGATCGTCTCGGTGGGCGCGGCGCGCCAGCTGGCCCTGCGCCCCCGCGGTGGCGGCGAGTCCCACCGCTACGCCCTCGGCCACGGGGACCTCATCGTGATGGGCGGGTCGTGCCAGCGCACGTGGGAACACGCGATCCCCAAGACGAACCGGGCGGCCGGGCCGCGGATCAGCATCCAGTTCCGGCCGCGCGGGGTCCGCTGACCATCCGCGATTGACGGCTCGGATACCCCTGAGGATGGCGGGTGCCCGCTCTCGGCGAACCACCGCAGTTCACCCGCCTGCGGCCCACGCGCGCCGCACGCTCGTCGACGGCGCAGGCGGTGGGTTCGACCGCCGGAGTCCGGCCCGCGCGCGAGACGGACCAGGACCTCGTGGCCGGCTCGGCATCGTGCTGCACGGGGACGAGGCCGGGCTCGGCGCGCCCGGAGAGGAAACGGTGAGCCTCGTGGCGGTGGCCGCACCGGAGGGCACCGCGGTCAGTCGACCAGGACCGGGAGTTCGTCCAGTCCGTACACAATGGACACCTTGCGGAAGGAGAGTTCCTCCTCCGGCACCGCCAGCCGCAGGTTGGGGAAGCGGCGGACCAGGGCCGGGTAGGCCGTGCGGAGCTCCATGCGGGCCAGTTCCGCGCCGATGCAACGGTGGATGCCGTAGCTGAACGCCAGGTGCGACGTCGGCTCGCGGGTGGCGTCGAACGTGTCCATGTCCGGGCCCAGCTTCGGGTCCCGGTCGGCGGCCGACAGCGACACCAGCACGATGTCGCCCTCGGCGATGTGGACCCCGCCGATCTCCATGTCCTGCTTGGCGAACCGCGGGAACGCCATCTGCACGACCGTCAGGTAGCGCAGCAGCTCCTCGACGAAGCGGTGCACGGACTCGTCGTCGCCGCGGACGGCGTCGAACGCCTTTTCGTCGCGCAGCAGCACCAGCGCGCCGAGGGCGAGCATGCTCGCCGTGGTCTCGAGGCCGCCGGTGAGCACGCCGTCGGCCAGGCCGGCCAGCTCGCGGTCGTCGATCTCGTCGCCGTGCTCCTTGATCAGCATGCCGAGCAGGCCGTCGCCGGGCTCTTCGCGCTGCTTCTTGACGATGTCGAGCAGGTAGGTCAGCGACTCGGACATCGCGCCGAGCGAAGCGCCGGCGCCGCCGAAGAGGTCGAACCGGGCGGTGCTCAGCCGCTGGAATTCTTCGCGGTCCTCATAGGACACGCCCAGCAGCTCGCAGATGGTCAGCGACGGGATCGGCAGCGCGAAGGCCTGCCACAGGTCCACCGGGCCCTCGGCCGCGGCCATCGCGTCGAGCTGTCCGGCGACGATCTCGTCGATGCGCGGGGTCAGCCGGTTGAGCCGGCGCATGGTGAACTCCGGCGTGAGCAGCTTCCGCAGCCGGGTGTGCACCGGCGGGTCCGCGAAGCCGAGCCCGCCCGGGTTCTGGTCGGCGGTCACCCCGGCGTTGCCCACGAGGTTGGTGAAGTCGCTGGAGAACTCGGTCACCTTGCCGAGCACGGCCTTCGCCTCGTCGTAACCGGTGACCAGCCAGGCGTTCATCCCGAACGGCAGGTCGAGCTTGTCGATCGGGGCGGCGGCCCGCCGCGCGCCGATCTCGGCGACCGGGTCGAGGCCGTCCCGCTTCAGCGGCACCAGCGCCGAATCGGGCAGGAAGGACGACATCTTCTCGAGGTCGAAGCCCTTCTTCGACTGGCGGGCGAGGTACCGTCGCCCGACCCAGCCCAGGACCCGTGAGCGGAGACTCCCCATGCGTCCGACACTACCGCACTAGCCCGATCGGGTGACGAGCGGCGAGACGGGCTTCACCTCCGCGGCGGCAGCTCCCGGTTCCCGGTGATCAGCCCGTGCTCGCTCGTGACGTAGTGGAAGTACGGCCGGCCCAGGTCGTCGGTGCCGGTGAAGAGCGTCTTCGACCGGCCGTCGGCTTCGGTGTTGACGCCGTTCGTGCGGGCCAGCACGCCGGACGAGCTCAGCCACTCCCGCGACGCGCGCACCGGCCGCCACGACCGGCCGTCGCCGGTGAGGTCGCCGAGGACCTTCGTCATCTCCGCCGAGCCGGAGATCCGCAGGTTCTGGTCGTCGGTGATGTTCGCGGTGGCGTCGGTGGTCAGCGGGTAGGACCACGTGTGCCGGTCCGCCGACCGCACCCGCCCGTCCACTGTGGACATCGACGTCTGCTGCCCGGAGTCGTTCTGCACGACGTGCTGGGTGAAGCCGCCGCCGGTGACGTCGTCGCTGTTGCGGTAGTCGCGGGTGCGTTCGACGCGGGTGGCCACGCGGCCGGCGGAGGTGTCGACGTAGCCGGCGGTGACGTCGTGCCGCTTCGCCGTGACAGTCACGTTCACGCCACCTTCGATGTCCTTCACCGTCGTCTGCCGGACCGGGGCGGCGGCGACGTCGGCCTGGGTCAGGGCGCCCGATGTCCGCGACGCGTTTTTGTCGGTGTAGAGCAGGAGCGTCGGGACGACGGTGAATTCGCCGCCGATGTCCGGGAAGGAGAAGGAGATGTCGTGCGCGCCGCCGTCCACGAGGCGGCCCGCGAACGGCGTGACGTCGTAGGTTTCGGCGTGCAGGCTGAAGGTGTCGATCGCCACGATCGGCCGCCACAGCTGCGGCACGATCCCGCCGGAGTAGATGTGCGGGAACGTGAACGCGCTGCCGGCGGCGGTTCCGTCGATGGCGAAGTCCGCCTCGCGGTAGGGCCCCTTCCCGCAGAGTCCCGCCGCCGGGTACCTCGCCGACACCTCGTCGGGCACGTCGTCGAACCACTGCTCGTCGCAGGCGTGCCCTTCGAGCGTCACCTCGAGGTAGGCGCGCGTGATGTTGCGCGGCAGGTCCTTCGCGGTGAAGTGCACGGTGGGCGCCGCGGGGGTCGCGTCGGCGTGGCCGAACCCGGCGACGTGGTCCGCGGTCTCGGGCACCGGGTGCTTCCGGTCGGCCTGGTAGTAGGTGAGCGTCACGGTCTGCGCGTAGACGCCGGTGTAGATCGGCGAGTTGTAGTTCTCGATGCCGCCGTGGAACGGCTGGGGCGTGCGCAGCAGCGCGGAGTACGGCGTGAGGTCCTTGTCGACGTGGTAGGTGATCGGGCGCCGGCCCTCCCCGCTGGGCTCTTCGGTGGTCCCCCACCAGACCTCCGTGCCGCCGATCCGCAGGTCGCCGATCCGGTCGTACTGGCGGCCGGCGACGGTCACCGTCTGGTCCATGACGACCTTCGCCCACGGGCCGGGGCAGGCCTTCGGCGGGGCGAGCGTGCCTTCGTAGAACTGCGGGGTGCCGTCGGCGGCGTTGGAGCGGAAACCGTCGGCGAGGGTGACGGTGCAGTGCGGGGTGGCGGGCCGTGTCACGGCGGGCGCGGCGGTCACCGGATCGTCGGTGTCGCCCTCCACGACGGGCGAGGCCGAGGCGACCGCCCCGGACAGCACCCACGTCAGCACCAGTGACAGGACGATCGTGAAGATCCGCACCCGGACTCCTCCCAGCGGCCAAGCTCACCCGGCTCGGAGCCTAGCGGCGCGATCATGCGACTATCGGCGGGAATCCGTCTCTGAAACGTTTCAGACCATGGTAGGCTCACGCCTTCTCAGCGAGGGGGTGCGGTGGTCGGCATCAAGGACGTCGCGAAGCGGGCGGGCGTCTCGATCGGCACGGTGTCCAATGTGGTCAACCGGCCGCACGTGGTCGCGGCGGCGACCCGCAACCGGGTGCTGGCGGTGATCGAGGAGCTGGGCTACGTCCGCGACGAATCGGCCCGGCAGCTGCGCGCCGGCCGGAGCCGGATCCTGGGGCTGCTGGTCCTCGACCTCGGCAACCCGTTCTTCGTCGACGTCGCCCGCGGCGCCGAGCAGGCCGCGCACGCCGAGGGCGTCAACGTCATCACGTGCAACAGCAGCCAGCGGTCCGACCTCGAGGCGTCGTACCTGGCGATGTTCGCCGAGCAGCGGGTCCGCGGCGTGCTGCTGAGCCCGGTCGCGACGTCCGGCGAAGCCCTGCGCGCGTTCCGGCGCAGCGGCACGCCGTACGTGTTCGTCGACCGCAAGGCCCCGGCGTCGGAGGCGAGCTCGGTGGCGGTGGACGACATCGCGGGCGGCGCGCTGGCGGCCCGGCACCTGCTGGAGACCGGCCACCACCGGATCGCGTTCGTCAACGGCCCGGCAATCCTCACCCAGTGCCGCGACCGCGAGCAGGGCGTCCGCACGGCGCTTTCGGGGTCGGCCGCGGAGCTGACCGTGCTCGAGGCGATCGGCCTGGACGTCTCCTCGGGCCGCGACGCGGGCGCCCGCCTGCTCGGCATGAGCCCCCGCCCGACGGCGGTGTTCTGCGCGAACGACCTGCTCGCCCTGGGCGTGCTGCAGGCGATGGTGGGCGCGGGCATCCGCGTCCCGGACGAGATGGCGATCATCGGCTACGACGACATCGAGTTCGCCGGAGCGGCGGCGGTCCCCCTGACGTCGGTCCGCCAGCCGGCCCGCCGCCTCGGCCGCACGGCGGCGGAGCTGCTGCTGGCGGAAACGGCGGACACGAAGGCCGAGCACCGGGCGGTGGTGTTCACCCCGGAGCTGGTCGTCCGCGAGTCGACCCGGGTGCGCCGCTGACCCCACCGGACCGGTGGGGTCAGCGAAATCAACGCATTCACCGGTTGGACGCGATGAAGTAGATGACGATACCGATCAACGCGAGCACTTCCGACAGCACGAAGGTCGAATAGCCGATGGTCTGCAGTTTCCCCCGCATTTCCGGTTGCCGGGCGGTGGCGTTGACGACGGCGGCGAAAATGAGGCCGACGCCGATTCCGGGGCCGATCGCGCCGAGTCCGTACCCGATCGCGGCGAGCCCCGGGTTGAGGTTGACCGATTGGGCGACAACGGTGTCGTTCATGGACATTCCCCTTCACATCGGTCCACGCGCACGTTCGCGTGGAGGTGCGTTCGGTGGATCTCGCCAGGCAGAGAAATCGCCGGGATGGGAATTCGGGAACCGATCGGTCCGGACACCGGAAGGATATCATCGGAATATGCGCCCGCGACGGTTCGCGCCGATTTCGGGACCTAAGGCCCGGGCCACCCGGGACCATTGGTCCCCGGCCCGGCCGGGCGCGCGCCGGAAAACCGGTTGGGCTTCGGCGGGTCGTTTGGCAGGCTAACGATCATGAGGAGCAGATGGGTGCGGCTGCAGGCCGTGGCGGTGTCCGGTTCGTCCGCCGAAGGCCTGATGCTGGCGGCCCTGCCCCTGCTCGCGGTGTCGATCACCACCGATCCGCGCGAGGTCTCGCTGGTCAACATCGCCGGGCAGGCGCCGTGGCTGCTGCTGTCGCTGTTCGCCGGGGTGCTCATCGACCGGGTGCGGCGGACCGCCGTGCTCGCGTGGGCGTACGCGGTGCAGGCCGGCGCCGCGCTGGTGCTCGCCGCGGTCGCGTCGGCCGGGCTGCTCAGCCTGCCCGTGCTGCTGGTCGTCGCCTTCGTCGTCACCTCCGCGCAGGTCCTCGGGGACGGCGCCAGCGGCGCGCTCGTGCCCGAGCTGGTCGAACCCGGCCGGCTCGCCGCCGCCAACGCGCGGCTCACGGTGATCGACCGGGGTGTCGTGCAGTTCGTCGTGCCGCCGCTGACCGGGTTCCTCGTCGTGGTCACCGCCGGGGCGCCCGCGTGGCTGGCCGCCGCGTGCGCGCTGGTCGCGCTGGTGCTGGCGCGCCGGATCCCGTCGGAGTCCGTCGTCGCGGCGACAACCCATCCGCTGCGGGACCTGTCCGCCGGGCTCACGCACCTGGTGCGGACGCCGCTGCTGCGGTCGATCACGATCAACGTCGCGCTCGGGTCGTTCGCCGCGAGCGCCGGGAACTCGATGTTCGTCCTCTACGCCACGCAGATCCTGCACGTGGGTTCGGTGGGCTACGGCCTGCTGCTGGCCTGCCTCGCGGTCGGCTGGGTGGCGTCGTCGTTCGTGGTGCAGCGGATCGTCGACCGGCTCGGGTACTCGTGGTCGATGCGGGGCGCGCAGGGCCTCGGCGCGGTGGCGCCGCTGCTGCTGGCGGTGCTGCCGCCGTGGCCGCCGCTGATCGGGGTGGTGCTGGTGTTCCTGACCTCGACGGTGCTGGTCTGGAACGTCTGCTCGCAGTCCAGCCGCCAGCGCTTCACCCCGGCGCCGCTGCTGGGCCGGGTGCTGACCAGCCACCGGGCGCTGGCCTGGGGCCTGACCCCGCTCGGCGCACTGACCGGCGGGCTGGTCGCGGCCCACTGGAGCCTGCGGGGCGTCTGGCTGGTGGTCGCGGCGATCCAGGCCCTGAGCGCGGTCCTCGTGTGGTTCCAGCTCTCCCCCGCAGCCTTCCGCCGCACCGAAGAACTGGCGGCCGCCGCCGCGGGTTGACGGGGAGGTTCGCCGCTTCGGGCGCGAGGGGGCCTCCTTCCGGCGCCGGCTCCGGCTTGATGCCGGGTGGCGGGCCGGGTCGGGGCACCGGCTTGATGCCGGGTGGCGGGCCGGGTCGGGGCACCGGCTCGCCACCCGGACGTCTAGCCGCCCAGGGCCAGCGCCACCGCGCCCAGCAGCGCCGCGTCCTGGTCGAAGCGGGCCGATACCAGCTCCGGGGGGAACGGCACCGCGTGGGCCAGCCGGTCCGCCAGGGCCGGGAGGAGCACGTCCGCCGAGCGGACCAGGCCGCCGCCGACCGCGATGCGCTGGGGGTCCAGGGCGATCGCCAGGTTGGCCACGTGCATCGACAGCTCGTCGAGCGCCGCCGTCACCAGTTCCTTCGCCTCGACGTTCTCCTTGGCCAGGGCGAACAACTCCCCGGCGGTGACCGGGCGGCCGAGCAGAGTGCTCGCCCGGCCGCCCAGCCCACGCCCACCGACGGCTTCTTCGAGCGGCGCCGCTCCGCTCGCGAAACCCTCGGTGTCCTGCGGCGAGAGCAGGTTGTACCCGATCTCGCCCGCAGCTCCGTTGGCGCCGGTCAGCACCCGGCCGCCGACCAGCACCGCCGCCGCGATGCCGGTGCCCAGGGACAGGAACACCGCCGGGTCGGCCCCCGCCAGCGCGCCCCACCGCCATTCCGCCAGCGCCGCGGCCTTCGCGTCCGTGCCCACCGAAATCGGCACGTCCGGGAACTCCGCGGCCACCAGCTCGGCCAGGTGCAGCTGCTCCCAGCCCGGCACGTTCGGCGCGAGGAGGATCTCCTCCGGCAGCACGATCCCCGGGCTGACGACGCCGATGGCGGTCGGCGCCGCGCCCGACTCGGCCAGGAGCGCCTGGGCTCCGGCGAGCGCGCGCACCACCACCTGCTCGGCCCCCGCCTGCGCGTCGGTGTCCAGCCGGCGCGTCGCCAGCAGGTTTCCGTCGCGGTCGGCGAGCCCCAGCGCCACCTTCGTGCCGCCGAAGTCGATCCCGAGAACCCGTTCGCCCGTCACTCCCTGAACCCCTCGATCTGCGGCGCGACGGCCGCGTCCCCGTGGTGGCCGTGCCCGCCGGCCGCACCCACCACGATCCGGCCGGTGTTGAACCCGTCGACGCTGATCACCGGGGCAGCGCCGCGCAGGTCGGACGCCTGGTAGGTGACGGTCAGCGTCTGCGACTGGCCCGGCCACAGCGTGATGTCGTTGTCGTCCCAGGTCGCGTTCGCGAGCTGGTTGTCCCCCGGTCCTTCGTGCCCGTCCGGCGTGCCGCGCCGGACGTCGGCCCGGAGGAAGAACGCCGCCCCCGGCGTCTTCGACGTGTTGGTCACCGTGACCGTGGTGACGTTCTCCCGGCCGCTCGAGCGCGTCGACGCCACCACGCCGACCTGCGACTTCGGCAGGTTCTGCAGGGCCTGCAGGTCGCTGTACTGCGACAGCGTCGCCTGCGGGTTGCCGAGCGTCTTGCCCCAGTCGACGACGTCCTTCTGCGTGGAGAGCCAGTAGACGTTCCGGTCGACGACCTTCCCGCCCTGCTTCACCTGCAGCTCGACGAAGTAGACCTGCGCGGGCGCCGGGGCCTTCGTCTCGGCGGGCACCTTCGGCTTCAGGACCCCGGTGCGCACACCCTGCGAACCCAGCGAGATCCCGGACGCGGTCCGGTCGTCGAGGACCTTGCCCGCGGTGTCGAGCACGCGGGCCTGGACCGAAAGCCCGGACTGCGTGGCCGCCCCGAGGTTGTCCAGGGTGACGGAGCCGTTGTCGTAGCCGTAGATCGCGTGCAACGGCTTGTTCGCCTTCTTCGCGCCGAAGTACGCGCCGGCCTGGTCGCCGTCGTCGTTGTAGAGCGACCACAGCAGCGTCGGCCAGCCCTTGTTCAGCTGCCAGTACACGACACCGGTCGCCGGGTTGTCCTTGTCCGTCGAGTGGTGCAGGAACGCCTCGAACTGCGAGCGGGTGTTCTCGTAGTTCGCGATGTTCGCCAGGTCCACATAGGACTTCAGGGAGCTCCACCTGCCGTACCGCCGGGTGATCGACTGGTCCAGCGTGTACAGCGTGCCGAAGGCGTAACCGCCGTGGCCGGGCTCGAAGTTGGCGTGGTACTGGTTGTACGCCGGGTCCTGCCACAGCTTCGCCTGCTCGGCGGGCGACAGGAACCGCTTGATCGAATCGAGCGTCGGCACGGTGTGCCCGGCGCTCTGCTCGCTCGCGAAGCCCCACGAACCGCCCGCGTTGGTGCGCGACGAGTCGTCGGCGTCGAAGTGCGAGGTGTCGTACCAGTAGGACGGCGGGACCCAGTCGTACGGGCCTTCCTTCTCGCCGGACTGGCCCAGCGTCGGCGTGCTCTTGTACTCGGCCGAGGCGATCACCGGCACCTGGAAGTCGGCTTCCTGGAACGCCTTGAGCGTCTCGGACTCCTGGCGCGGCACCGGCTCGTTGTCGCTCCAGCCGTAGTTGAAGACGCTCGGGTGGTTCCGCTCCAGCTGCGCGATCGTGTACGCCGAGTCGTGCATGATCCGGTAGTCGCGCTCGGTCAGCTTCGAGGCGTCCTCGGGCTGCCAGGCGTCACAGCACAGGAACCCGCCGATCACCAGCAGGCCGGCGCGGTCGGCCTGGTCGTAGAAGTCCTGCGGCATGTCGTGGCCTTCGAGCCGGACGCCGGAGAGGCCCAGGTTCTTGATCAGCGCGATCTGGTGCGCGGTGTCGGCGGAGTCGTAGCGCAGGAACAGGTCCGGCGCGAAGCCGCCGCCCCGGAACACGAAGTCCTTGCCGTTGATCGTGAACTGCCGTGCGCCCTCGGGCAGCGGCGCCGACTTCCCGACCAGGCGCGAAGTCACCGTGCGGATGCCGAAGGTGCTCTTGGACGACGTCGACAGCGTGCCGTCCTGCGAGACCGCGGTGGTCAGCGTGTACAGCGGCTGGGCGCCCATCGAGTACGGCCACCACACCTGCGGCTTCACGATCTTCACCGGCGCGAACGCCACCGTCCGCTTGGTGTTCGCGGGGATCGTCACCCGCTGCCGGACGACAACCGGCGCGCCCGAGGGCGGGGTGACCGTCGCGGCGACGTCGCCGGTCTGCGCGGTGGCCGCGTTGTTGGTGACGTCCACCTTCACCGTCAGCTTCGAGCTGGACAGGTCCGGCGCGTTGTCCTGCACGACGTGCGCGTTGTCGCCGGTGAGCGCGCCGGAGACCTGCAGGGTCGGCGGGAACTGGATGCCGGTGTTGTTGTCCGGCGGGATCTGGCCCCAGTCGACCTGGTCGAGGGTGTACATCTTCAGCGGGTCGTTGGGGTAGACCTTGATCGCCAGGGTGTTGCGCCCCGGCTTCACCAGCTTCGTGACGTCGAAGGTGTGCCCGGCGAACGCGCCGCTCACGACGTCCTTCGTGGCGACGAGCTTGCCGTTCACCCAGACGTCGCCCTCGCCGACGATGCCCGGGATGGTCAGCTTCGCGTGCTGGCCCGGCCGGAAGTCCGGGGTGAAGTCGGTGCGGTACCACCACGGGTCGGAGAACGGCTTGGTGACGACGGGCCCGAGCTTGTCGACGTACCCGAAGCACTTGCGCATGTTGTCGGAGTAGAAGACGTTGGGGCACTTGCCGTTCTGCACCAGGGCGTTGATCTCGGTGCCGGGCGCGCCCGCGTCGTCCGGCTCGACCGGCAGCCAGCCGCGGGTGGCGTACCCGGGCGTGGAGACCTTGTCGCCGCCGTCCGGCACGCTCGCGGTGGTCAGGACCTGCCAGCCCTGCGTGCCGATCGTGGTGAGGCCGTGCGGCTTCGCCACGGCCTGGACCTCCTGCGCGGCGGCGGGTCCGGCGACGCTGAGCACCCCCGGGACGAGGAGCAGCGCGGCGAGCGCCGCGAGCTTCTTGGTCATGCCTGAACCCCTTCCGGGTCGGAGGCGAAGGCCTCCTTGATCTCCTTCGGTCCGAACGGCCAGGTGCGCTCGGCCTTGGCGTAGACGAGGTACGCGAGGGCGCCGACCACGATCCAGCCCACCGACAGCCCCATGGAGAGCCAGTCGGCCGAGACGTAGATGTAGACCCACCCGACGAGCGCGATGAGCGTCGGCACCGGGTAGAGCCACTGGCGGTACGGCCGCCGCAGCTCCGGTTGCCGCCGCCGCAGCACGACGATCGCGGCGACCTGGGCCAGCGACTGGATGATGACCAGCGTCGCGACCGCCGCGTTGATCACCGTGGTCAGGGTGAACAGGGAGCCGAGGACGGTGATGGCGCCCATGGTGAGCACGCCCGCGGTGGGCAGGTGCAGCTTCGGGTGCAGCTTGCCGAACATCGGCAGGAACACCTTGTCGCGCGCGGCTTCGAACGGCACGCGCGAGCCGCCGAGCAGGCCGGCGAACACCGACCCGATCGCGGCGATCACGATGAGCACGGTGATCGCCTTCGCGACGCCGGTGCCCCACACCTGCTCCAGCACCGACGAAGCGACCGACTTCGCTTCCTTCAGCTGCTCCAGCGGGATCGAGCCGAGCACGCCGACCTGCAGCAGGAAGTACAGGCCCATGATGCCGAGGATCGAGAAGATGATCGACCGCGGCAGGGTCCGGCCGGGCGTGCGCACCTCGCCGCCGAGGTAGGCGGAGGTGTTGTAGCCGAGGTAGTCGTAGATGGCGATGATCAGGCCGGCGCCGAGGCCGCCCCAGAACGTGCCCGTACCGGCGGAGCTGAACGCGCCCGGCGTGAAGGCGAACGCCTGCGCCGCGCTGAAGTGCGAGAACGCCGCGACGATCGTCGTCAGCACGGCGGCCAGCATGACCACGAACAGCACGGTGGTGAGCTTGGAGATCTGGCCGATCTTGCGGAACAGCGCCAGGATGATCACGAGCGTGATGGCGACGCCGATGATCTTCCCGAGCGGCGTGGTGCCGTTGTCGTCGGTGACGCCGGGGACCAGGTAGCCGAGGTACTGGACGAGGCCGATGATGCCGGTCGACATGATCAGCGGGATGAACAGCACCGCGCTCCACACGAACAGGAACGGCATCAGCCGCCCGGTGCGGTACTGGAACGCTTCGCGCAGGTAGAGGTAGGTCCCGCCGGCACCCGGCATCGCGGCGCCGAGCTCGGCCCAGATGAGCCCGTCGGCCAGCGCGACGATCGCCCCGATGATCCAGCCGAACATCGCCTGCGGCCCGCCCATGGTGGCGACCATGGCGGGGATCGTGACGAACGGGCCGATACCGCACATCTGGGTCATGTTGATCGCGGTGGCCTGCAGCGGGCCGATCTTGCGCTCAAGGGCGGGCGGTTCCCCTGAACGAGTGGGTGAACTCACGACGTGCCTCCGACTAGTAGTTAGTAAAGTTTCTTAACATAGAACGGGCGGGGTCGAAAGGGTTCCGCGGGTAAACTTGCGGCAACACAGGAGGAGCGGGTGGGACCAATCGGACCGCAGGTCGGAACTCCGGCGAGCATGCGGGCGCTCAACCAGCGCCTGGTGCTGGAGCGGCTGCGCGCGCACGGCGAGGCGACGCGGCCCCGGATCGCGGCCGACACCGGGCTGTCGAAACCCACCGTGGGACAGGCGCTGCTGGACCTCGAGCAGCACGGATTGGTCCGAACCACCGGCCGGAGCCTCGCCGGTCCCGGCCGCGCGGCGGTCGTCTACCAGGCCGCGCCGGACGCGGGGCACGTCGTGGGCGTCGACATCGGACGGCGCGTCATCCGGGTCGCCGTCGCCGATCTCGAAGGCAGCATCGTCGCGCGGCTCGACGAGCCCAACCGGTGCCGCTCGGCGAGCGCGCTGGTGCGCACCGTGAGCGAATCCGTCGCCCGCGCGGTCTCCTCCGCGGGGTTGGGCCCGCACGAAGTCGTCGCGACGGTGGTCGGCACGCCCGGTGTCCCCGACCCGGCGACCGGGACCGTGCACCGCGCGCCCAACCTGCCGGGCTGGGAGCGGCGCGGGCTGCTGCACGAGCTCGTCTCGACGCTGGCGGTCGCCGGCTCGGACGTCGTGGTGGAGAACGACGCGAACCTGTGCGCGGTCGGCGAGCACGCGCTCGGCGCGGCGCTCGGCGTCGACGTGCTGGTGTGCCTGACCGTCGGCACCGGGATCGGGATGGGCCTGCTGGTGGACGGCAGGCTGTTCCGGGGCGCGCACGGCGCGGCGGGCGAGATCGCCGACCTGCCGTACGGCCCGCTCCCGGCGGGCGCGGCGGCGCGCCGCCCGGGCCCGGTGGAGACGGCGGCGGCGGGCCAGGCGGTGGTCGAAGCGGCCCGTTCACTCGGTCTGGCGAAGGCGCGGTCGGCGAAGGACGTCTTCCGGCTGGCTCGGGCGGGCGACGAACTCGCCCTGCGCGTGGTCGAGGACGAAGCGGAGAAGCTGGCGTACGTGGTTGCAGCGGTGACGGCGGTGCTGGACCCCCGCCTGATCGTCCTGGGCGGCGGCATCGGCGGCAACGCCGACCTCCTGGCCGCCCCGATGCGCCGGGCCCTGGCCGCGACGATCCCGGCGGTCCCGGAGATCGTGGCCGGCCAGCTCGGCGAGGACGCGGTCCTGGCGGGAGCCATCGCGACGGCCCTGGCCACGGCCCGCGACCTGGTGTTCGACCGCCGGGGCCTCCGCCGCGCGGCAGGCGAGGCCTAGCAGGGAGCCAGCCGCAGCGACGGGCTTCGGGGACACCGGCCGGACGTTCTAGTCCGAGGGGCCGCGCAGGGTCAGCACCACCCGCAGCACGTACTCGACGGCCGTCGGGAAGGTGGCGCCGCGCAGTTCGCCGCGGTCGGCGAGGTTGCGGGAGGCGAACTCGAGCTCCCGCTCCGGTCCGCCCCGCCGGACGACCAGCGCGGCGATCTCCTCGAAGTCGAGGTCCGGGTGGTCCAGGCGCGTCAGGGCGAACTCGACGATCAGTTCCTCCGCCGTCATGTCCGCTCCTCCCGACAGCTCCAGCGTACCGGCGGCCAGGGCCGTTCGGCCCGTTCCGGTCCCGTCCTCGCCGGGACCGGCGAGGACCTTCGACTCCGAACAACCGCCGCCTCGCGAACGACATTCCCGGTGACAGACCCCCTACCGCGGATGGTGACCCATGTTCAGCTTGGCGCCGAGTACTTCGACCGCGACCCGGCAGGCGAAACGGCTGGCCCGCCGGGCCGAGGAGCTCGTCCAGCGGACGTTGACCGGCGTGGGCGCCCGGCAGTCCGAGAGCCGGATCTCGACCGACGCCCAGGCGTACTGGCGCGAGCCGGCCGGTGACCGGTGGCGCGCCGACTCCCACTGGCGGGACGCCTCGGTGTTCCACGACAACGACCTGTGGTCGCGCATCGGCCGCGAGCACCTCGAGCTGTTCGAGCGCGGCGCGCGGATGGCCGGCTTCACCCGGCCCTGGAACCGGATCGTCGACTGGGGCTGCGGGGGCGGCGCGAACGCGGTCCGGTTCGCCCCGCGCGCCCTGGAGTACATCGGCGTCGACATCTCCCCCGACACGTTGCGCGAGTGCGAGCGAGAGGTCGCCGCCGCGTGCGACACGCCCTTCACGCCGGTCTCGATCGACGTCGACGAGCCGGAAGCGGCGCTGGGGCGGATCGGGGAGCCGTGTGACGTCTTCCTCTGCTTCTACGTCTTCGAGCTGATCCCCACCCCCGAGTACGGCGAGCGCCTGCTCCGCATCGCCTCGCGGCTGCTCGCCCCGGGCGGGCTGGCCCTGATCCAGATCAAGTACGACCCGGGCAGCTGGTGGACCCGGCCGCGGCGCCGCGGCTACCGGTCCGGGCTCGCCGAGATGACGACCTACCCGATCGCGGCCTTCTGGGAGCTCGCCACGCGCTGCGGCCTGACGCCCGCGGCCGTGCAGCTCGTGCCGCGCAACGAGCTCGACAAGAACTACGCCTACTTCTTCCTGACCAAGTCCTGAGCCGGGCCACCGGCCGCCCGCGCGGGCGGCCGGTGAGCGAGCTCACCTGCATTACTGTACCGTCCAGACGGTATAGTAACGGGCATGACGACGACCTACCTCCAGCCGGTGAACCAGCGACGGCGTTGGGCCGCGTTGGGCGTGCTGGTCGGCGCCGTGCTCCTGCTCGCGGTCGACGGGACCGTGCTCTACCTGGCCGTGCCGTCGCTCACGCGGGAGCTCGCGCCGACGGCCACCGAAATCCTCTGGATCGGCGACGTCTACTCGCTCGCCCTGGCGGGCCTGCTGGTCACGGCCGGGAACCTCGCCGACCGCTTCGGCCGCAAGAAGGTGCTGCTCCTCGGCACGGCCGCGTTCGGGCTCGCCTCCGCACTGGCCGCCTTCTCCCCCACCGCGGGCGTGCTCGTCCTCGCGCGGCTGCTGCTCGGCGTCGCGGGCGCGACGATCATGCCGTCGACGCTGTCGCTCATCCGCACCCTGTTCCCGGACCCGCGCGAGCGCACCCGCGCCATCGCGATCTGGTCGGCCGGATCCGGCGGCGGCATCGCGCTCGGCCCGCTCGTCGGCGGGACCCTGCTGGAGCACTACTGGTGGGGCTCGGTGTTCCTGATCAACGTGCCGATCGTCGTCGTCTTCCTGATCACCGGCGCTCTGCTGCTGCCCGAGTCGCGCGATCCGCACCCGGGCCGCTTCGACCTGCTCTCGGCCGGCCTGTCGCTGGCCGCGATCGTCCCGCTGGTCTACGCGGTCAAGCACGCCGTGAGCGCCGGGATCGACGGGCAGGTGGCGGCCGCGGCCGCGCTCGGGTTGGCCTCGGGCGTGCTGTTCGTCCGCCGTCAGCGGCGGGCGGCCGATCCGCTGATCGACGTCACGCTGTTCCGCAACGGGGCCTTCAGCGGCGCCGTCCTCGCGAGCTTCGTCGCGGTCTTCGCGTTGATGGGCCTGCTGTTCTTCTTCTCCCAGTACCTGCAGCTGGTCCGCGGCTTCCCGCCGCTGCGGGCCGGGTTCGCGGAGATGCCGGCGACGCTGGCCTCGATCGCCGTCGTGGCCGCGGTCGGCGTGGTCACCCGGCGGCTCGGCCGGGGCCGGGCCGTCGCGGCGGGGCTCGCCGTCGCCGCGCTGGGGCTGGCGCTGGTCGCGGTCGCCGAGCGGGCGCCGCAGTACTGGTGGCTGGGCCTGACGCTGGTGCCGGTCGGGCTCGGGGTCGGCCTGGCACTGACGCTCACCGTCGACTCGGTGCTCTCGGCAGTTCCGCGGGACAAGGCGGGTGCGGCGTCGGCGATCTCCGAAACCGCGTACGAACTCGGGGCGGCGCTGGGCATCGCGATCCTCGGCTCGGTGGTCACCGTCGTCTACCGCGCGCTCCTGCCGCCGGCCGGCCCCGAGGTGCGCGACTCCCTCGCCGCCGCGGTGGCGGTGCTCGACCCGGGGTCTGACCTCGCCCGTGCCGCCCGGGAGGCGTTCACCGGCGCCATGCAGATCACGTCGCTCGCGGCGGCCGCCGTCACCGCCGTCGCCGCGGTGATCGCCTGGCGTACGATTCCGTCCGGAAAGGACTTCCCAATGGGGATTGTCAAGTCACGCAGCCGCCGGGATCGGGGGTGAAGCGTGGTAGCGGGAGTCGTCGCGGAGCATGGCCCACAAGACGTTGAGGCGTCGGCGGGCGAGGCAGAGCAGGGCCTGCTCATGTCGTTTGCCTTCGGCTCGTTTGCGTTGGTGGTAGGCCTTCGAGGTGGGACAGGCCGGCAAACTGGCCATGGCGGCGAGGTAGCAGGACCTGAGCAGGCCTCGGTGGTAGCGGCGAGGCCGTCGCAGGTTGCCGTGAACACGACCGGAGTCTCGAGGTACGGGCGCGAGTCCGGCGTAACCGGCGAGACGGTCCGCCGACCCGAACGCGGTCATCCCACCACCGGTGGCGGCGAGGAACTCCGCAGCAAGGGTCGGCCCGAACCCAGGCAGGGTGAGAATCGCTTCGGCGTGGCGGTGCCGGCGAAATCGTTCCTCGATCATCGCGTCGATCTCTGCGATTTCGGTGTTGAGGGCGATCACCCCCTCGGCCAGACGTTCGACCATCGCAGCGGCCAGTTTCTGCCCAGGCAGCGTGGTGTGCTGCGCTGCGGCGGCCTCGATCGCTCTGCGCGCACCCGTGTCGGCGTTGCGGACCTTGCGGTGCCGCAGCCAGTGGACCAGACGTTGCTCGCCCAGCCGCCGGATCGACTCGGGGGTCTGGTAGCCGGTCAGCAGCAACAAGTGCCCTTTGCGGGACAAGTCGAGGCTGCGCTCCAGCACGGGAAAATACTCCAGCAGCCGGTGCCGGATCCGGTTGATCCGGCGAGTGCGGTCACAGACCAAATCGGTGCGCCGGTTGGTCAAAGTCCTCAGATCGACCGAGATCTCATCCCCCGCACGCAGCGGGCCGAGATCACGGCGGACACGAGCCTGATCGGCGATGACGAACGCGTCTTTGGCATCGGTCTTGCCCTCCCCTCGGTAGGTTCCAGCGGCGCGGTGGACCTTCAGCCCGGTGATGTAGACCAGCGCCTGGTCGTGGTTGACCAAGAGCCCGATCAGCAACGCAGCACCGCCGCAGTTGAGATCACCACGCAGTGGTGGTGCTCCTTGCCGATGTCCACGCCGGCCCGGATCCGGGGCACGACCACCTCCACGGGGACTCGGGCGGCCAAGTCCTTTCAGCCTTCACCACCGGCGCGACCATGCAAGCCATACCTGAGCCCCAGGGCCCACCGATCCTACGAATGACCAGATCAGACCCAACGAAGAAGGGAGGACTGAGCATGCCTCGCAAAGCCGGGCGCGGCCCGGAAGAAACGCGCCGGGCGCTGCTCGACGCGGCCGGGAGCGTCATCCGCACGCGCGGGGCCGCGGCGTCCCTCGACGACATCGCCAAGGCGGCCGGGGTGTCGAAAGGCGGGCTGCTGTACCACTTCCCCGCCAAGGACGCGTTGGTGCGCACGCTCGCGCAGGACCTCCTCGACACCTTCCGCGCCGAGGTGCAGGCGGCGCTCGACCCCGCCGACACGCTCCCGGGCCGGCTCACCCGCGCGTACGTCCGCGCGTCGCTGGACACCTCCTACGACGAGGTCGCCGTCCGCGAGAACATCGCCCTGATCGCGCAGCTGATCTCGATCCCCGAAATCGCGGAGATCGCCCGCGCGGACGCCGAGCGCTGGGATCGCGAACTCCACGCCGACGGCCTCCCGGACCACGTGGTCACGCTGGTGGTCGCCGCGGCGGACGGCGCGAGCACGGCGCCGCTGTGGGGTGCGGGCATCGACGTCGCGGCCGCGCGGAAGCTGGAACGGCAGCTGCTGGACCTGACCCTGGACACCTGACCCCGGAGACGGCCCGGCAGGCCTCCTGTCAACCCGCCGAAGGTGTTGGTAAATCACCACTTTCCCGGCCCTACGTTAGTCGGCTCCGGCGAAGGCGGCTTCCGGGTAAATTCTCGACAGCGCGCGCAAATCCGGCAAATCCCCGTCCCCCACGAGGAGTCTTCCGATGTCGAGGAAGTTCGCCCTGGCCGGCGCTGTCGCGCTCGCCCTGACCATGACCCCGCTCGCCGCGGGGACCGCGTCGGCCGCCACCGAGCAGGAAGCCGCCGTCACCACGGTGTACTACAGCACCGCCAGCGCGCCGACGTTCCGCTCGGTGATCAACGCCGGTGCCGCCAACTGGAACCGCAGCGTCACCAACGTCAGGCTGGTCGAGCGCAACTCCGGCGCGAGCCTGCGCTACACCGAGGGCAACGACCCCCGCGGCTCCTACGCTTCGACCAACGGGCACGGCAGCGGCACCATCTTCATCGACTACACCCAGGCCCGCCAGTACAACCCGACCCGCATCGCGGCGCACGAGACCGGTCACGCCCTCGGGCTGCCGGACCACTACTCGGGCCCGTGCTCGGAGCTGATGTCGGGTGGCGGCCCCGGCCCGTCCTGCACCAACGCGGTCCCGAACGCGACCGAGCGTGCGCGGGTGAACTCGCTGTGGGCCAACGGCCTCGTCGCGACCGGCGCGTCCGAACGCGTTTACGAAACCGTGTACGGCTTCTGAGCCCGCTGAGCGTGGCCCGGGCTCCGGTCCGGGCCACGTTCGTGCGCGGCGCCGAGAGCGGCCGTGAAGCCCGCCGGCACGATCACGTCGTCGCGGCCGAGGTCGTGCACGCTCTTCTTGCCCAGCGCCAGCAACGTCGAGTCGATCCCGTTGCGCAGGACGTCGAGGACGTTCTCCACGCCCGCCTGGCCGTCCGCCGCCAGGCCCCACAGGTAGGCGCGGCCGATCAGCACCGCCCGCGCGCCGAGGGCGAGGGCCTTCACCACGTCGCTGCCGCGGCGGATGCCGCCGTCCAGCAGGACCTCCACTTCCTCGCCGACCGCGTCCGCGATCGCCGGGAGGGCGCGGATCGTCGCCGGCGTGCCGTCGAGGTTGTTGCCGCCGTGGTTGGACACCGAGATCGCGCTGACGCCGGCGTCGACCGCGCGGCGGGCCTCGTCGACCCGGATGACGCCCTTGAGCAGGAACGGCCCGTCCCACTGCGCGCGCAGCCAGGCCACGTCCTCCCACGACGGCGGCGGTGTCTGCATCCACTGGCTGTACGCGCCGAAGAACGTCGGCGCCACCTCGCCCGGGGCGACCATGTTCGGCACGCTCAGGTCGGGCAGCCGCCGCGTCTTCACGTAGTCCAGCAGCCAGCGCGGGTGCGTGAGGCCCTCGGGCGCGAACCGCAGCAGCTCGCGGGCGGTGAGCCGCTCGGGGATGTGCGGGCTGCCCCAGTCGCGGCTGTGGGAAAACGACCAGTCGAGCGTCAGGATGATGCCGACGGCGCCGGCCGTGCGGGCGCGCTCGAGGCGCCGCAGGATGTCGTCGCGGGTGCCGGTCCAGTAGATCTGGAAGTACGTGGCCGGGTTGGCGGCGACGACGTCCTCGATCGGCTTGCTGCCGAAGGAACTCAGGCCCACCGACGTCCCGCGCGCGGCGGCGGCCCGGGCGACGGCGACCTCGCCGTCGGGGTGCACGGCCTGCACCCCGGTCGGCGAAATGAGCACCGGCAGCGCGACGTCGCGGCCGAGCACGTGCGTGCCGAGCTCGCGTCCGGCGTGGTGCCCGGCCGTGCGCGGCGCGAACCGCAGCTCGTCGAATGCGCTCAGGTTGTCGGCCAGGGTGAGGCCCTTCTCCGAACCGGCGATCAGGGCGGAGTAGACGGACCGGGGCAACCGCTTCTTCGCGCGCCGCTGGGCTTCGGCGACGGACTCGAACCAGGTGCTCATGGTGTTCCCTTCGAATCGAACCGCAGCAGGCGCCGCGCGACGGCCGGGCGGACCGGCTCGAGCGTGCGGTGGGTGAGGCAGCCGGCCCACACGCCGGCGCCGTAGGCGAAGTCGTCGGCGATCGCCGCCGCGGTGTAGCGGACGGGATCCAGCTCCGGACCCCGGCTCGCCCACGCGGTCAGCGGCGGGCCGAGCAGCAGCGACGCCACGGCGGCGCGCCGTCCCCACCCGCGCGGGATCAGCAGGGCGGCCAGGACCGGCGCCGCGAACTGCGTGCCGTAGCGGCCACAGCCGAGCCAGGTCTGGTGGACGGCGGTCGCCATCGCGCGGACCACGCCGTCGGCGGGGATGTCGTGCTCGCGCAGCGTCCGGACCATGGCGCCCACCGAGCCGCCGAACACCAGCGCGGCGAGCAGCGGGCGCCGGGTGAGCAGCGCGGCGACGGTCAGCGTGGGCCACGGGTGCAGCGCCAGCGGGGCCAGCGCACCCGGATGCCGCTTCGCGAGCGGCGCGGCGGACGTGCCGTACCGGACCCGGCGGCCCAGGATTCCGCGCCACGTCTCGGGTTCGTGGTGGCCGACGTGGACGTCCGGGGCGTAGCGGATCCGGAAACCGGCCGCGTGCAGCCGCCAGACGAGGTCGACGTCCTCACCGACGCGCAGGGCCGGGTCGAACGCGCCGGCCTCGGTCACCGCGCTCCGGCGGACGACGAGCGCGGCGGTCGGCACGTAGGACGTCCGGGTGCCCGGCGCAACGCGGGCGGGCCGGTCGCCGAGGTCGAGACTGCTCGTGGCGCGTGCGTAGCGGCCCGCCGCGGTGTCCGGCGCGAGGGCACGCACGCGGGGCGCGACCGCGGCGACGAGCGGGTCGGCGAAGTGCGCGGCGAGCCGTCCGGCCCAGCCGGGTGTGGGTTCGCAGTCGCTGTCCAGGAACGCGACCAGTGCGGTGGAAACGTGGTCCAGGGCGGTGTTGCGCGCGGCCCCGGGGCCGCCGTTGACGTCGCGGCGCACCAGTTTCGCGCCGTGCGCGGCGGCCACGGCGGCGATCGCGGCGGGGTCGCGTGAGCCGTCGTCGACGACGAGGACGGGGTGGCGGCCGTCGAGCCCGGCGAGGCAGCGCGCCAGCGGCCCGGGCCGGTCGAGGACCGGGACGACCACGGTGAGCTCGGCGGGCCCGGCCGGCTCGGGCGGCACGGGGTGGGCGAGCCCGGCGTCGGTGAGGCGGCGGGCGAGCACCCCGGCCGCGGCCGAGGTGACCGGGCCGGCGGTGAGTTCCGCCCAGGCTTCGCGCCCGGCCGCGGTCAGGCGCAGGACGCGGGCCGGCGAGCCGCCGAACAGCAGGTCGGCCGTCAGCTGCCGGGTGTCCCGGTCGGGTTCGAGGCGGAACCCGGCGGGCAGGGCGGTCACAGGGCCAGCCCGCCGTCCACCGGCACGACCGCGCCGGTCATCGCGCCGCTGTCCGGGCCGGCCAGGAACGCCAGCACCGAGGCGACTTCCGCGGGGTCGAGCAGCCGCCCGACCGGTTGCTGGGCGGCGAACGCGGCCGCCTCGGGCAGGGCGTAGAGCCGCGCGCTCTCGGCGAGGATCGGGGTGTCGGTGGAGCCCGGACTGACCGCGTTGGCGGTCACGCCGCTGTCGCCCAGTTCCGCTCCGAGCGCGCGGATCAGCCCGGCGACGCCCGCTTTCGCGGCGCAGTAGGCGGCGAGCATCGGCAGGCCGCGGGTGGCGGCGGCCGAGGCGACGGCGAGGAACCGCCCGGACCGCGGCCGCGGCCGGCGCAGCAGGGCGGGCACGGCGGCGCGGGCGAGGTGGACCACCCCGGTCAGGTTCACCTCGAGCACGGCCCGTTCCTGCTCGGGCGGGACTTCCCACAGCGGCACGCCCCCGGCGACGACGCCCGCGGCCGCGACGGCGACGTCGAGGCCGCCCCACCGCCGTTCCGCCTCGGCCACGGCGGCGGCCAGCGCCGCGGGGTCCCGCACGTCGGCGACGAACGCCTCGACCCCCGGCCGGTCGGCGACCGCGGCCAGTTCGGCTTCGCTGCCCAGGGGATACGGGAGGGCGGGGTCGTCGGCGGCGACGTCGACCGCGAGCACGGTGTACCCCTGGCTCGCCAGGCGAAGAACGGTCGCGGCGCCGATCCCGCGGGCCGCCCCGGTGACGAGGGCCGTGCGCGTCGTCACGCGAGCCGCCCATGGTCCACCGGGGACAGCGAGCCGCCCGTCGGTTCAGGCCTCGTGCGCGCGCTCCAGGCGTCCACCTGGGACACCAGGGCGGCGGTCAGCTCGTCCAGCAGCGCCGTGCCCTCCGCCGCCGTCGCGGCGGTCGGGTCGCCGAGGACGCCCGTCGCCGTGACCACCCCGACTCCGCCGTCGCGCAGCAGGGGCAGCAGCTCGCCGAGCGGGCGCCGGTCCCCCGCGACGGCCCGGTCCATCCGGACGCGGCCCGGCCGCAACGCCAGCTGCAGCGCCGTTTCCGGCCGTCCGGCGTGCGGGTCGCCGGTCCAGCGGGGCTGGTACACCTCGACGTCCCGGGACTCCGCCCGCAGCCGCGCGACCGCGCGGGCGACCGGTCCGGCGTTGCCGCCGTGGGCGGAGACGAACAGCAGCCGCCGGAACGTTTCGGCCGCCGAGCGGCCCAGCTCCACCAGCAGGAGCTCGGTCGCCGCCTGCCCGATCGACAGCGTCCCGGCGAACCCGGCGTGCTCGCCGCTGGAGCCGTACGCCACGGCGGGCGCCACCAGGACGTCGGGGCGGGTTCCGGCCAGCCGGGCGCAGAGCGCGAGCGCGATGTCGGTGTCCGTCGTCAGCGGCAGGTGAGGGCCGTGCTGCTCGGTCGCGCCGACCGGCACGGCCAGGATCGCCCCGGCCGCCGCCCGCTCCGCGACGTCCGGCCAGGCCAGGTCCGCGAGCCGCACGGTCAGCGCCCGAACCCGGACAGCGGGTTCTCGTCGCAGGCCCGCTGCGGCGGCCGCCGCATCCCGATGGTGACCGGGACGGGACGCCGCCGGTGGGAGTGGTCGAGTGACGGCTTCGGGACGCTGGTGACGCCGGCCAGCGCCAGTTCCCCGTGGCCGCGCACGCATTCGGGGTCCGGCCCGTCGAGCGGCAGGCCGGTGAAGAACTTCGCCGCCATGCAGCCGCCACGGCAGGCGTCGAACGCCGAACACGCCGTGCACGCGCCGCCGCTCTGCGGGCTGCGCAGCTCGGTGAACAGCTCGGATTCGCGCCACACGCGGGTGAACCCGCCGCCGTCGCGGACGTTGCCGGCGAGGAAGGTGTCGTGGATGGCGAACGGGCAGGCGTAGACGTCGCCGACCGGGTCGACCAGGCACACCACCCGCCCGGCACCGCACAGGTTCAGCCCGGGCAGCCCGCCGTCGCCGTAGCCGGCGAGGTGGAAGAACGAGTCGCCGGTGAGGACGTTCTCCCCGTGCGCCACGAGCCAGTCGTACAGTTCCCGCTGCTGGGCGGCGGTGGGGTGCAGTTCGTCCCAGGTGTCGGCGCCGCGGCCGGACGGGCGCAGGCGGGTGAGCCGCAGCTGGGCGCGGTAGCGGTCCGCGAGGGCCTTGAACGCGTCGAGCTGGCCGACGTTGTGGCGCGTCATGACCACGGAGATCTTGAAGTTCTCGCAGCCCGCGCCGGCGAGGTGGTCCATGGCGCGGATCGCGGTGGCGTACGAGCCGGGCCCGCGGACGTGGTCGTTGACCTCGGCGGTGGCGCCGTCGAGGGAGATCTGGACGTCGACGTAGTCGCTCGCGGCCAGTCTTTTCGCGACGTCCGGCGTGATCTTGACGCCGTTGGTGGAGAACTTGACCCCGACGTGGTGCTCGGTCGCGTAGCCGACGAGCTCCCAGAAGTCCGGGCGCACGGTGGGTTCGCCGCCGCCGATGTTGACGTAGAACACCTGCATCCGCTCGAACTCGTCGATCAGGGCCCGGCACTCCGCTGTGGACAGTTCGCGCGGGTCCCGCCGTCCCGAGGAGGAAAGGCAGTGCACGCACGAGAGGTTGCAGGCGTAGGTCAGTTCCCAGGTGAGGCAGATGGGCGCGTCGAGGCCGTATTGGAATTCGTCCACCAAGGACACTAGGCCCTCCTCGGCCGGATCATCCGCGACGCGGCGAGCGAGGCCAGCGCGGCGCGGTAGCGGGGCAGTTCGGGCGCCCCGACCCCCGCACCGGCGCAGGCGGCGCGGGCGGTCGGGTGCTCGTCCAGGGACCGGACGACGGTCAGCAGGGCCGGGCTCTTGAGGAACGACAGGCGGCGGGTGCCGAAGTGGTAGAGCAGGGCCCCGAACCGCTCGGGCCGGATCGACACCCGGTCGTCCAGCCGCCAGGCCGTGTCCAGGTCGAACGGGACGGCGTCAGTAGACACCGCACATCCCGTCGATCGAGACCTCCTCGACCAGCAGGTCTTCGGCCACCACGGTTTCCTCGACGGGCTCTTCGGCGATCTTCTCGGTCATCGTGACTCCTTCGGCACGTCGACGGGTTTTCGGCACACTGTGACGAATATCGAGCAGAGTAATGTCACGCGGTGTCGGAAACAACCCCCGGAAAGGCGACGGCACCCGGATGACCGAACGCACCCCCGCAGCCCGCCGCGGCCGGCCACCGGGCACGAGCGCCCGCGAGCTGGAGGTCATCGCCCTGCGCCTGTTCACCGAGCGGGGCTTCCACGAGACGACGGTCGACGACATCGCCGCGGCCGCCGGCGTCAGCCGCCGCACGTTCTTCCGGTACTACGACGCGAAGTCCGACGTCCTGTGGAACGAGTTCGACACCGAGGTCGAGACGATCACCAAGCTGCTCGCCGCGGCGTCCGCCGACCTGCCGGTGCTGGACGCCGTCCGCGAGGCGGTCATCGCGGCGAACCACTACCGCGCCGAGGACGTCCCGGAGCTGCGGATGCGGATGAACCTGGTCAGCTCGGTCCCGGAACTGGCCGCGAGCGCGACGCGGCACTACGACGCCTGGGAGCGCGCGGTCAGCGCCTACGTCGGCGAGCGGACCGGCCGGCCGGCGGACGCGCTCTACCCGCTGGCGGTGGGCCGCGCGGTGCTGGCGACGTGCCGAGCGGCGTACGAGCGCTGGTCGGCGCGGGCGGACGCGGACCTGACGGTGTACCTGGACGCGGCACTGCGCGCCCTGGCGACCGGCTTCGCGGACCCGGGCATCGCCGAGCCCGGCGCCTGACCGGCGTTCAGCCGCGAACGGGTTCCCCGGCGGGGTCCTCGCTCACCGGTTCGGCGAGCCGCCAGCCGCCGCGGCGGAGGACCAGCGCGTAGTAGCCCGTCGCCAGCAGCACGATCGCCGCCGTGACCAGCAGGCTGGGCCGGCCCACCACCGGGTCGAGCGCGTTCTGGTACCCCACGAACACCAGCGCCGCCAAGGCCACCACGGGCGCCACCGGGAACCACGGCATCCGGTACCGCGCGTGGGCGGTCGCGCCGGTGCGGCGGCCGAGGATCGCGCCGACGCAGAGGGCGGCGTAGACCACCACGATCGACGTGCTGGTGACCACCAGCAGCACCCGCGGCTCGGCGAAGCACAGCAGCGCGGCCACCACCCCGGTGCCCGCGGTGGCCACCCACGGCGTGCCGAAGCGGGGGTGGACCGCGGCGAGCGCCCGGTTGACCGGGCCGGGCCAGGCGCGGTCGCGGCCGCTGCTGAACACCAGCCGCGAGCCGATCAGCACGATCGCCAGCACGGCGTTCACGATCGCCAGCGCGACCGCGAGGCTGAGCACGGTGTCGAGCGTGCTGCCGCCGCGGGCGGAGACGAAGGCGGACAACATGTTCTCGGCGCCGAACAGCCCGCCGAGGTCGGGCGCGCCCAGCAGCACCGCCGTCACCGGGACCAGCTCGGCGACCACGGTGATGCCCAGCGCGAGGAGGATCGCCTTGGCGATGCCGCGGGACGCGTCCTGGGTCTCCTCGCCGAAGTACACCGCCGAGCCGTAGCCGTTGTAGGCGAACGTCGCCACCGACGTCGCGATCGCGATGGTGCCGAGGGTCGCCGGGCTCCCGTCGGCCGCCACCGGGTGGGCGAGCAGGTCGGTGAACGGGCGCGCCGAGTGGACCAGGCCGAGCGCGCTGACCACCACGAGCGCGAGGATTTCGATCGCGAGGAAGACGCCGGTGACCCACGCGTTGAGCTTGACGTCGAACACGCCGACCGCAGCGGCCAGCACGCAGGTCACGGCGGCGACCGCCGGCCCGGGGAGGCCGGGCAGCAGCACCCCCAGGTAGGTGCCGACGCCGAGCGCGATCACCGCGACGATGAGCACCTGGGTGATGATCATCAGGCCCAGCACGGCGAAACCCGGGAGCCGGCCCAGCGTGCGCGCCACGATCGCGTACTCGCCACCGGCGAGCGGGAACGCCGACGCGAGCTCGGCGTAGACGAACGCCATGAACACCCCGACCACCGCCGCGGCCGCGAAGCTCAGGAACGCGCCGGTGCCGGCGCCGGCGAGCACCCCCGGCGCGATGACGAACACCGACGACGCCGGGCTGATCGCCGAGAGCGTGATGAGCAGGGTGCCGAGGGTGCGCAGGCCGCGGCGCAGCGGAGGGGTGGTCACCAGCGGGCCTCCAGTTCTCTGAAGCTCCTTCGAAAAACCAGGTGACCACGGATCAAAGGCTCTCCAGGTCACCAAGTCAAGGCCTTGTTTTTTTCGAAGATCCTTCGAAGAATGGCGGCATGGCACGACCGAGCAGGGCCCCCGAGCGGCGGGCCGAGCTGATCGCGGTGGCGCGGCGCGCCGTCGTCGAACGCGGTGTCCTCGACCTGCGGCTGCGGGACATCGCCGACGGCGCCGGCCTGTCGTCGGGCTCGGTGCTCTACTACTTCCCCACCCTGGCCGACCTGCTCCAGGAGGTGCAGCGGGAAGCCGTCGAGCGCTTCTGCACCACCCGCGAACAGGCGGCGCGGAGCGGGACCCCGCGGGAACGGCTCCTCGCGACGATCCGCAGCGGCCTGCCCACCGGCCCGGACGACGAACTGTGCGTGCTGCTCTACGAACTCGGCACGATCGCGCGCCGCGACCCGGTGTACGCCGCCCGGCACATCGCGCTGTTCGAACGGCAGGCCGGGATCTACGCCGGCATCCTGGAAGCCGGCGCGGCGACCGGTGAATTCACCCTCGCCGCCGACGCGGTGGCGATCGCGCGGAACCTGGTCGCCCTCGAGGACGGCTACGGCCTGCACCTCACCCAGGCCGTCCCGACGCTCGACCGGGCCACCGCCGAAGCGATGCTGCTCTCGTTCGCCCGCACGGCCACCGCCTGCGCCCTGGAGGACCCGGCATGACCCGCGCCCGCGACCTGGGCGTCCCGCTGCCCGGCCGGCCCGGCCCGCACAACGCCCTCACCGACGTCCCCGGCGTCGAAGTCGGCTACACGACCCTGGTCGAGGGCGAGTCGGTGCGCACCGGCGTCACCGCCGTGCTCCCCCGCGGCCGCGCCGGGTTCGCCGTGCCGTGCGCGGCAGGCACGTTCTCCCTCAACGGGAACGGCGAGATGACGGGCACGGCGTGGCTCGCCGAGACCGGGTCGCTGACGCTGCCCGTGCTGATCACCAACACCCACGCCGTCGGAGCGTGCCACCGCGGGGTGATCGACTGGGTGGTGCGCGAACGTCCCGACGTCGCGGCGGAGTGGCTGCTGCCGGTGGTCGCCGAGACCTGGGACGGCTACCTCAACGACATCAACGCCCCGGCGATCCACAGTGGACACGCCGGCGCGGCCATCGACGCGGCCCGCGGGGGCGCGCTCGAGGAGGGCTCGGTCGGCGGCGGCACCGGGATGACGTGCTACGGCTTCAAGGGCGGCACCGGCACGGCGTCCCGGCTCGTGGCCCACGGCGCGGACGAGTACGCGGTGGGTGCGCTGGTGCAGGCGAACTTCGGCAGCCGCCGCGAACTGACGGTCGCGGGCGAAGCCGTGGGTTCCCTGCTGGCGGCGGACAACCCGATGGCGGAATGGGCGGCGGCGCCGGCCGGCGCGGGCTCGGTGATCGTCGTCGTCGGGACGGACGCGCCGCTGTTGCCGGGCCAGTGCGCGGCGCTCGCCCGGCGCGTCCCGCTCGGCCTGGCCCGCACCGGCACGACGGGCTCGCACTTCTCCGGTGACCTGTTCCTCGCGTTCAGCACGGCGAACCCGGGCGCGCTCACCAGCACGTTCCCCCGCACGGCGGAGGCCGAATACGAAAGCCTGCGGTTCGTGCCGTGGGGCCGGATCGACCCGTTCCTGGAGGCGGTGGTGCAGGTCGTCGAGGAGGCGGTGCTCAACGCGCTGGCCGGGAACCGTGAGATGACCGGCCACCGGGGGCGCCGGGTGCCCGGCCTGCCGGTGGAGCACTGGCTGGGCTGACCCCCTCCGGGAGGATCTGGGTGATCATCCCGATGCCGCGCGGCGACGCCGTCAATACGTTGGTCCCATGCGAAAAACCCTCATCGCCGGGCTTTCCGGCGTCCTGCTGCTGACCGCGCTGCCCGCCGCGGCGGCCGCGACCGTCCCGGTCCGGTTCGCCCTGCCCGCGCCGACCGGGCCCTATGCCGTCGGCAGCACCGAACTGCACCTCGTCGACCACGCGCGCCCGGACCCGTGGGTCGCGGGCACGACCCGGGAGCTGATGGTGACCGTCCGGTACCCGGCGCGGCCCGGCGGCGGCCCCCGGACGCCCTATCTGCCTCCGGGTGCCGCGAAGATCGTGGCCGAGGAGGACGCGCGCCAGCTCGGCCTCGCCGCGGACCGGCTCGACTACACGTTTCCGACGCACGCCCGCACCGGCGCCACCGCGGCGGGCGGCCGACGGCCCGTCGTGCTCTACTCGCCCAGCGCGAAGTACCCCCGGTCGGTCGGCACGGCGCAGCTGGAGCAGCTCGCGAGCGAGGGCTACGTGACGGTGGCGATCGACCACACGCACGAGCCGGCGGCGGTGGAGTTCCCCGGCGGCCGCGTGGAACGGCGGGTGCTGCCGTCCGGGCCCGACGCCGGCCGGCGGCTGATCGCCACGCGGGTGGCGGACACCCGGTTCGTCCTGGACTCGCTGGAAACCCTGAGCCGGGACGGCACGCGCCTTCCGGCCGGGCTCTCGCTCGACCTTTCGCGCGCCGGCATGTTCGGCCACTCCGCCGGCGGGTTCACGACCGGCGAGACGATGGTCTCGGACCGGCGCATCGACGCGGGCGCCGACCTCGACGGCAGCATGGCGTACTCCCTGTCGACCCGGGACTTCGGCCGCGCGGCGGACGAAGGACTGGACCAGCCGTTCCTCCTCCTGAGCGCGGGCGACCACAGCGCCGCGTCCGATGAGTCGTGGCAGGAGTTCCTGAGCCACCAGCGCGGTCCGGTCCGCCAGTTCCACCTCGCCGACGGCGAGCACTTCAGCTACACGGACTACCAGGCCCTCCTCCCCCAGCTCGGCCTCGACCCGGTGGCACTGGCGCCGTTCATCGGGACCGTGGACGCGGGCCGGAGCGTCGCCACGCAACGGGCGTATCTCAGCGCTTTCTTCGACTGCTACCTGCTGCACCGGTAATCGTTTCCGGCCACCATGAAGGCGCCCCCCACGGCCGGTCAGCTCACGACGATCCGGTCGATGTCCGGTGCCCAGCCCGACGGGTTGCCGAGGCGGATCGTGTTCGCGCCCGCGGCCAGGTTCAGCGTCACCTGCACCGAGCCGACGGTGTCCCAGCCGCCCGTGGCGGGCGTGGCGACGGAAACCGCGGCTCCGCCGTTGACGCTCACCGTCAGCGAACGCGCCTCGCCTGACGCGGAGAAGATCGTCACCGGGTGCGCGCCGGCGGTGGCGTCGACCCCGGTGAACTGCAGGTAGTTCGCCGGGCCACCGCCGACGTAGCCGGCCAGGGCCCCGCCGGAGAAGGTCCGCACGGCGGCCTGCCCGCCCAAGGTGCCGGACTCGGCCTCGTACGACGTCCCGGCGGGCGCGGTCCCGAGCCGCCAGTACACCGTGTACCGCTGGTGGTGGGTGGCGTGGAACGGCAGCAACGTCACCGGGCCCGTGCTCGCCGTTCCGGTGCAGCGCAACGGGTTCGCGGGATCCTGCACCAGGGTCGCCGTCTGCAACGTCGGCAGCGCGCTGAGGTTCGTCGAGCCGTACTGGCCCGCGAGCACGATGGCACCGTACTTGGCCGCGCCGACACCGGCGTCGTCGTTGGCCCGCGGGAAGGTCAGCGACGCCGGGAGCGCCACGTCGACGACGTCGCCGGAGGCCCAGGTCCGGTCGATCGTGAAGTACGTCCCGGGCGTGGCCGTGCCCTGGGCGACGCCGTTGACCTTCACAGTCGCCCCCGACGTCCAGCGCGGGATGCGGACCTTCAGCGCGATGTGCCCCGAGCCGGTGATCGTCAGCTTCGTGCTCGACGACGCCGGGAACGTCGTGTCCTGCTTCACCGTGATCCCCCGGCCCGGCCAGGTCAGCACCGAAGCCAGGAACAGGTTCACGTACAGCGTCTCGCCGCTGAAGAAGTAGACGCTGTCGGCGAACTTCGTCTGCGACTCCATGCCCGTGCCGTGGTCGCAGGTGAAGTCGTCGTAGTCGTTGGCGTAGGTCTTGATGCCACCGGCGCGCAACGGCGTGTAGTACGTGACGAACCCGTGGCCCGAGTTCGGGTCCTGCTCGCCGAGGATCTGGTTGAACAGCGCCGATTCGTAGTAGTCCAGGTACTCGGGCGCCGGGTTGGTGAAGAACAGCTGCCGGGTCAGCTTGAGCATGCTGTAGGTGTTGCAGACCTCGCACGTGGTGTCCGACAGCCGGCTCGCGAGCGCGTCGGGTGCCTGGAAGTACTCGCCGTCGGAGTTGCCGCCGATCACGTACGTGTGGTGGTCGAGGACGATGCGCCAGAAGTTCACGGCGATGTCGCGGTAGCGGGTCGTCCCGGTGGCGTGGTACTCGCGGAGCGCGCCGAGGACCTTCGGGATCTGGGTGTTGGCGTGGAACCCGGCCAGCCGGTCCTGGTTCGCCGCGAGGGGGTCGAGGATCTGCGCGTGGTCGAAGCGCTGCGCCGTGGTGAGATGACCGGGGTCGCCGGTCACCTGGTACAGGTTGGCCAGCACCTCCGGCATCCCGCCGAACTCGGTCCGCAGCACCTGCTGCATCCGGTCGTAGGACAGCGGATCGGTGCGGGCCTTCGTCCACGCCGCCTTGCGCAGCAGCACGTCCAAGGCCTGCTGGTTGCCCGCCAGGAGGTACTGGTCGAGCAGCCCGGCCATGATCTTGTGCAGCGTGTAGTACGGCGCCCAGACCGACTGGCCGCTCTCGAGCCGGTCGAAGAAGGTCTCCGGGAACGCCGAGAGGTACCCGGCGCGGAAACTGCGTCCCGGCGCGGCCGCCTGGCACGCGGCCAGCGCGTCGACCAGGGAGTCGCCCTTGGTCTTGTACGTGGTGTCGCCGGTGTTCGCGTACGCCTGCGCCAGCCCCGACAGCAGGTGGCCGGTCGAGTGGCCGCGCAGTTCCGTGGTGGGGCTTTCCCAGCCACCGCACGGCTGGGCCGAGCTGGCGAGCCCGGCGTTGGTCCGGAACGTGTGCAGCAGGCGGTCGGCGTCGACGAACCGGAAGTACGCCAGCTGCCGGTTCGTGTTGTCGAGGAACGGGCCGGCCTGCAGCCGCACCGCGCCGAGCGGGAACGGGAACACCGAGACGCCGATGTCCGGCCGGGTGGCCGCGCCGGCGGTGCCGGCGAACGCCGGGGTGAGGGCCGCGCTCGCCGAGAGCGCGCCCACGGCTTTGAGCAGCAGGCGGCGGTCGAAGGTGGGTTCACGCATCATCGAGCCCTTCGCTGGGGCGGGGTGCGCCGCGGGCGCGGCGCACCCCGGGGAGGTTCAGCTCGCGAGGTTGATGGTCACCGTGGCCGAGCTCGCGGTGACCGTGTGCGTGGCGGAGTTGTAGGTCCCCCCGCTCACCGAGTTCACGCCGGTCGAGAAGAACACCGGCAGCTGGATGGCGACCGCGCCGCCGGGCGGGTTGCCCGACAGCGTCACCGTGACGACGCGCGCGCCGCTGGAGCCGCTCACCGCGAGGGAAACCCCGTAGGTGGACCGGCTGCCCGAGACGACGTCGTAGGTGTTGGTCAGGTTGCCCACCGACACCGTCTGACCGGGCGCGATCCACGCGTTCGGCACGCCGCGGCCGATGTAGAGCGGCCGGGTGAAGGTGTACGGCCCGGACCCGCTCGACGCCAGGCCCTCGGCCACCAGCGACTCCAGCAGGCCCTGCTGCTGCCCGGCGATCGGCCAGGCGTACGGGCACGCGCCGAACTGCGGGCCGGCGTGGCTGCCGATCCACGGGTTGGCCGTGCTCGGCCCGCTGCCGTTGGCCTCCCACCACGCGTTCGGGCCGCCGGTGGTCGTCTTGAGCTGCCAGGCGTAGCTGGTGATCGGCAGGTCCCGGTAGGTGTTCGAGAACAGCCCGTCGGAGGAGTACGACGTGTTGTACGCGGTCGAATAGCCGGTGAACGCGCCGAACGTCGGGAACGGGTACCCGTTGGCGGACAGCCGGTTGAAGCCCCACTGGTACATCCGGTCGATCTGCCCGGGGTCACCCATGATCCCGGTCAGCGCGCCGCCGGACAGCATCGTCGACCACTGGTTCTGGCCGACCCACCCCGGCGACGCCCAGTTCGCGTCGTTGAAGGTGCCGCAGCGGTTCGCGCTGTTCGGCTTGTCCACCTCGCACGGCAGGTAGGAGAAGCCGTTCGCGGACTGGTTGCGGCCCACCACGGTGTTCAACGCGTTCAGCAACGACGTGTAGGCACCGTCGGCCCACGTCGCCTCGGCGTTCTGGCCGAGCTTCGTCGCGATGTACTTGTACGACGCCAGCATCTGCAACGCCGAGAAGTTGCTGAACAGCCAGCGCCCGGTCGAGTCGTTGTCGAAGTTGGCCCGCAGCGTGCCGTCGGAGGCGAGCTGCGCCGGGTACTTGACGCGGGCGATCGTGTACAGGCTCGGGCCCCACGGCGACGAACCGCTCGCGTCGTCGTGGAAGTACCGGCCGACGAACGCCGTGTCGTTCGTCTTGGCCAGGTAGGTCGCCCACGCGCCGGTGGTCTTCCAGACGCCGTCCCAGTACCAGTTGGCGCCGACCTCGTCCCAGTTGTCCTGTTCGGAGATCCGCGCGGTGAGCAGCAGGTTCCGCGCGTCCCGGAAGTCGCCGGTCTCGAACTTGGCGGTCAGCTCGCCGGGCACGTCGTGGTTGAGGATCCAGTTGTAGTTGTTGGCGCCGGAGAACTGCGCCTTGCCCACCTGCATGATCAGGTTGTAGACGGTGCCGGCCTTGTAGGCGTTCGCCATCGCGGTGCCCGGGTTCGCCAGGCCGCCGGTGTTGGGCAGGGTGGTGTTCGGCAGGCTGAACGTGTTCGTCTCGGCCAGCCGCGCGTTCCAGTAGGACGCCATCTGGCCGTAGGCGGTGTCGTAGTTCGGCGCGTTCGCCGAGAGCGTCGTGCCGGTCGGCAGCGCGACGCCGGACCCGAAGTCGTCCACCGCCACCACGAAGTCGTGGTTGCTGGTCTGTCCCGCGGCGACGGTGTCCAACCCGGACGAAGTGAGCCGGACCAGGCCCGGGCCCGAGCCGCCCGGCGGGACCGTCACCGGCGACGAACCGTTGTTCCTGATCGACACCCGCGTGTAGACGAGCATGAACGACGTGCCGTTGACGGTGACCTTGTCGGCGAAGTTCTTGATGGTGATCCCGACGCTGCCCGAGGTGCGGCTCGTCGTCATCGCCGGCAGGTAGCCGTTGTCTTCGGTCCACTGCACCGACTGCGCGCCGGGGTTCCCGCCGTAGGTGTACGCGCCGAACGAGTACATCCCGCCGCACAGGCCGTTGTACGTCGTGTTCACGCCGCGGGCGAAGAACGAACCGGACAGGTAGGTCGAGACGGGCCAGTGGTTGCCGTCCCAGCCGATCGCCGTGGTGTTCTGGAAGCCCTGGCCGTACGGGTCGTTCGGCGTGGGGAAGTTGGTGCCGTACGACCGCGGCAGCCCGGAGTTCTTGCACGCGTTCGGGGCCAGGTTCGGGATGCCCTGGTAGGCGTCGGACGTGCCGGGGGTGTAGCCGGGCACGCGCCAGGCGCTCGCGCTCGAACACGGCAGCTGGACGAGCGCGTCGTTCGCCGGGGTGATGCACTTGCCCGAGCTGACGGCGACGACGTCGAAGGTGTTCGTCCCGACCGGCTGCAGCCGGAACTGCTGGTTCGTCTCCCCGTGGCACGTGTACTGGATCACCGCGGCGTTGTCCGCGGGGGAAGCGCCGTAGATGTCCACACAGCTGCCGGAGGTGAACGTGCCGATCGTGTAGGCGTCCCCGGAAGCCGGGGTGAACGTGAACGACTGCCCGGCACCGGAGGTGCAGGCCGCCTGGGTCAGCTGCGCGGCACTGGTGCCGTCGGGCACCGTGGCACAGTTCCCGCTGCCCTGGTTGACCATCGTGCTGGTGAAGGTGGTCGCGGCACCGGCCGGGGCCACCACGAAGAATCCGGCCGCCAGCGAGGCGGCGGTGAGCAGGACTGGACGTCTCATCGGGGTCTCCAAGCTCAGAACAGGAAGGAGCCGTACGGGCCGTTGAGGATCGCGGTCTTCTGACTCTGGTCGAAGTGCGTGTTCGGGTAGTCGTAGAACGACGCCGACATCGGCGTCCCGTCGGTCGACGTCGAGTCCGGCAGGCCGAACGCGTGGCCCAGTTCGTGCACCATGCCGCCGTACCAGCGGTTCATCGGGCCGTTGAGCCCGGCCGCGCCGTCGGCGTCGTGCTGGCACAGGATCACCCAGCCGCCGCCTCCGCCGCCGCCCGCGCCCTGGCCTTCGGCGATGACCTCGCCGACGTTGATCCAGCGGCTGTCCGGGGCCTTCACGTCGAACCGGCGCAGCAGTTCCTGCTGCATGTTGAACACGGCCCACCAGTAGCGGTCGCTGCCGTTCGGGGTGTTCTCGTACCAGCTCTTCACGTGCTCACCGGTGACCACCTGGACGACGGGGTCGGCGAGCCGGAACGTCTTGCCGAGTTCCTGGCCGTAGTACCGCTGGGCCTCGCGCAGGACGTTCGCGATGCCGTCCGGGTAACGCTGGTCGTAGGGCACGTCGGACGGCCGCAGCAGCCACACCCGCACGGTCTTCTCCGCCGGGTTCGGCGTACCGCCGCCGGTCGGGTACCCGGCCAGCCGCCACCCCCGGCTCGCGGCGCTCGTGCAGGGCAGCTGCACGAGTCCGGTGCCGGCCGAAGGGCTGTCCCCGGCCGGGGCGACGCACTTGCCCGAGGCGGCGGAGACGAGGGCGAACGCGGTGCCGGCCGCCTGCAGCCGGAACTGCTGGTTCGTCCCGGAGTGGCAGGCGTACTGGATCACCGGCGCGCCGTCCGAAGCGGACGCACCGGAGATGTCCAGGCAGCTGCCGGCGGTGAAGGTGGCGACGGTGTAGACGTCCCCGGACCCCGGGGTGAACCGGAACGCCTGGCCGGCCGCCGAGGTGCACCCCGACTGGGTCAGCTGGACCGCACTGGTGCCGCCGGGAACAGTGGCGCAGTTCCCGTTGGCCTGGTTGACGACCGTGCTGGTGAAGGCGGCCGCGGCCAGGGCGCTGCTCGCGGACAGCACCGAGAGCAGGCCGGCCACGAGGCACAGCACCACGGAGGCAGCCAGCCGCATCACGCCACGGTTGTGCCGGAATACCACAGGACGCGTCATCGGGTCCTCGCAATCTTCGGTTGTCAGCGTTGACAGTGACGGCTGGGTGCGCTCCCGGTGCCGTTCGGGGAAATCAGGTGAGCTGGAGGTAGCCGAGTTCGGCGTAGCCCGTGCCACCGGCGAAGAAGGGCGCGCCCTTGGCCAGGCGGATCGTGTGGTAGCCCGCGTGCAGGTTCACGGACGTCGAGACGGTGGACCCGAACCGGCCCCACCCGGCGATCGGCGGATAGCCGATCGCCGACCAGCCGCCACCGTGGCAGGCCAGGCCCTGGGTGGCCGTCGCTCCGGTGCCGTTCGCGTAGCCGATGGTCATCGTGTAGGCCCGCGCGCTCGGCACGTTCACGACGAAGTCGACGTAGCTGTCGCTGCGCGGGTCGCCGCTGTTGTCGATGCGGCCGACGTACCCGCCGTTGGACGCGCTGCCGCCCGCCAGCCGCTGCGCGCGGTACACCGACGCGTTCTCGGCCTCGTACCGCTGCTGATAGGCGGGTACGCCGGTCACCGGCTCGACGACCAGGTGGTACGCGCGCGTGGTGTCGTAGGAGGCGAACCCGTCCAAGCCGGTCTGCGCGGGCGGGGTCGTGGTCACCATGGATCCGGCCAGGTCGCCGTACCACTGGTAGTGCCACCACGTGCCGGTCGGCTGGGTGTTGTTCACGACGAGCCCGTCGACGGTCCCGTACTCGTAGTTCGCCACGCGCCCCGGGACGTCGACCTCGTCGGTCCACGCGTACTCGTTGATGAAGATCTGCCGCGGGCCGATGCCGAGCGACGCCTCCGCCGAGCGGTACGCGGCGACGTCGGCCGCGATCGCGCCGCTGCTGTGGTTCAGCTCGTGCCAGACGACGAGGTCCGGCAGGGTGTTCGTGCTCTTCGCGGTGGGCAGGAACGCCCGCATCCGGGTGGCGTCCCAGCCCGCGTAGCCGGGCCCGGCGACCGGCGAGACGGTGTCGCGGGTCCGGATCCGCTGGCCGGTCCGCGCCCAGCCGGCGTCGAAGTCACCGGCCTTCGCGGTGTCCCAGGTCCAGTCGGGCTCGTTCCAGATCTCCCAGGCCGCCACGTTGCTCACGAACGTGGCGCCCGGCCGCTGCGCGACCATGGTGTCCGCTTTGGCCGGCCAGTCTTCCCAGCTGACCCACCGATACGGGAAGTCCGGGTGGCTGTCCGGCATCCGGATCACCTGGGCGGCGCCGACCCGGTCGGCCTGCGGGGCGATCTTGAGCGCGTCCCCGCCGGGCGGCTGGCCGTTGGGCTGCTGCCCGACGCCCGGCGGGGGCTGGGTGAGGGTGTTCAGCTTGAGCGGCAGCAGGGCCGGGGCGGCCGGCCGGTCGTTCTCGGCCAGCGCGTAGAGGCCACCGGCGGCGGCGTGCGTGACCGGCCGGAACGGCGCGGCGGCGTCGACCACCAGCGTGTGGCCGGCGGCTTCCGCCGGTGCCGCGAGGTGGGCGGCGGCCGCCGCCGTGACGAGCCCGAGAGTGCGTCGTGTCCGTGGTGACATCGGGACCTCGATGGGCTGGGGGGACGGGGGTCACCTCGTGGTGGCGACCGGGATCCAGACCCGCATCGGGCCGGGTTCCCGGTTGCCCCACAGGAAGTACGGGATCGCGGTCAGCTCGACCGGCCCGGCGTCCGCGGCCTCCGCGGCACCGGCCGGGTACAGCTCGTCCGACCCGGCTGCCTCGACGCGGCCGCGCGCGGTGAGGGTCACGGGCACCTCGGGCAGCCGTCCGGCGGAGAGGGGGGCGGCCGGGTCGATCCGCACGTCCTCCAGGGTGACCCCGGCGGGCAGGTCGGCCTGTTCCAGGCAGTAGACGAGCGGCCCGCGCGTCACCGCGACGCAGCCGCGCACGGCGTCGATCCGGGAGTGGGGCCGGACGACGCGGGCGGGCATCGGCAGGTCCAGGGTCACCGTGGCGCCGGCGGACCAGTCGCGGCGCACCTCCGTGTAACCGTCGCGGACTGCGGCGGGTGCGCCGTCGACCAGGGCGCCCTCCGCCCAGCCGGGGATCCGCAGGGCGAGCATGAGCGGCGTCGTGGTGGTCACGGTCAGCTCGATCCGGCCGTCCCACGGGTACCGGGTGCGGGTGACGACGTGGACCTCGGCACCGTCCACAGTGGTGTGCAGCTCACCGTCGGCGTACAGGTGCACCTGGAGCCCGCCGGGGTCGGTGGTGGCCACGTAGCCGGACAGGGACGCGACGAGCCGGGCGAGGTTGGGCGGGCAGCAGGCGCACGAGTACCACGGCAGGCGCTGCGACGGCGCGTCCTCGTGCGAGCCGTCGTGGCCGGTGCGCAGGTGCAGCGGGTTGGAGTAGAAGAAGTGGGTGCCGTCCAGCGCGGTCGAGCCGGCGATCGCGTTGTACAGCGCGCGTTCCATCTCGTCGGCGTACCGGCCCTCGCCGGTGGCCAGCAGCATCCGCCAGTTCCACTGGAAGCTCGCGATCGCGGCGCAGGTCTCGCCGTACGCCCGGTCGGGCGGCAGCTCGTACGGGTCGCCGAACGCTTCGTCGCGGTGCCGGGAACCCTGCGCGCCGGTCAGGTAGGTCTTGGCGCCGAACGCGTCGGCCCACAGCCGGCGGGCGGCTTCCAGGAGCTCGTCGTCGCGGGTCTCGACGGCGACGTCCACCACGCCGGCGAGCAGGTAGAGCTGGCGCACGACGTGGCCGGCGACCTCGTCGGCCTCGCGCACGGGCACGTGGTCCTGCAGGTACCGCGAGCCGAACCGCTCACCGTTGAGGAGGCCGCGTCCGCGCAGGTCGAGGAACCGGCGGGCCAGGTCGAGGTACGGCCGGTGCCCGGTCACCCGGTAGAGCTCGACCAGCGCGGTCTCGATCTCGGGGTGCCCGTCGACGTCGTCGACACCGCCGACCGGCCCGAAGCGCTCCACGATCAGGTCCGCGAACCGCCGGGCGACGGTGACGAGCTGGGCGCCCACCCCGGCCCGCGCCGCCGCGACGGCCGCCTGGATCAGGTGGCCCGCGCAGTAGAGCTCGTGGCTCCAGTGCAGCTCCCGCCACCGCAGCCCGGGCTTGTCGACGGTGAAGTAGGAGTTCAGGTAGCCGTCGTCCTCCTGCGCCTTGGCCACCAGCGCGGCGGTCGTGTCGAGGAACGCCCGCAGCTCGGCGTCGTCCGGGTCGCGGCCGAGCTGCCAGGCGGCGGCTTCCAGGGTCTTGTAGACGTCGGAGTCGGCGAACCACATGTTGCGGTGGTCGCCGTCGACCTCGCCGGTGACGCGGCGGAGGTTGTCCAGCGCGCCGGCGGTGTCGAGGTGCTCGACGCAGTGCGGCAGGGTCCGGCTCGCGTTGCGCGCCTGCCAGCCGCCGAGCAGGCTGCCCGGCGCGAAGGTGACGGCGCCGAGGAAGAGCGGCCGCAGCGCCGACCTCGCGGCGGGCGTGGGGTGGACGGGCCCGAGGATGCGTTCGGTCATCGAGGTGCTCCTGTCTCAGCCCTTGAGGGCTCCCGAAGTGAAGCCGCGGACGTAGTACCGCTGCAGGACGAGGAAGACCGCCACGCACGGCAGGGCGGAGACCACCACACCCGCTTGCAGGGCCCCGAAGTCGACCGAGCCGAGGCTGCCGGACTGGAGGTTGAACAGCGCGACCGGCAGGGTGAACTTCTCGCCGTCGGTGAGGAAGATCAGCGGCGCGACGAACTCGTTCCACGCCGCCAGGAACGAGAACAGCGCGATGGTGACGATGCCGGGGAGCACCCCGCGCAGCAGCACCCGCCGCAGGGCGCCGCCGACCGAGCAGCCGTCGATCAGCGCCGCCTCCTCGAGCTCCACGGGCAGCGCTTCGAAGGAGTTGCGCATCATGAACAGGCCGAACGGCAGCTGGAGCACGGCCATCACCAGGCCCAGCCCGATCAGCGAGTTCTGCAGGCCGAGCCAGCCGAGCAGGATGTACAGCGGCACCAGGATCGTCGTGTAGGGCACCATCAGGATGGCCAGGGTGACCAGGAACAGCACGTTGCGCCCGGGGAAGGCGAGCCGGGCCATCGCGTAGCCGCCGAGGGTGGTCGCCACGACGGTGACGGCCACCGCGACCAGGGCGACCACGGTCGTGTTGAGCAGGTAGGTGCCGAGGCCGCTGCCGTAGTCGGCGAGCCGCCGGTAGTTGGCGGTCCCGGCGTCCCCGGCCTCGCGCCCGGTCAGTGACGAATACAGCGTCCACAGCAGGGGAAGCAGGAACAGCACGGCCAAGGCCGCGCTCGTGACGTGCCGGCCCGCGGCCCGGAGCCGGTTCACTTGCCCTCCCGGCGGATCAGCCGCAGCTGGGCGACGTTGAGCACGATCAGCACGGCGAGCGTCGCCACCGAGACCGCGGCCGCCCGGCCGAGGTCCTGCGACAGGAACGCTTCGCGGTAGATGTCGATGACGACGGTGGCGGTGTCGTGGCGGCCGCCGGTGAGGATGAAGAACTGGTCGAACGCCAGCAGCGAACCGGTCAGGGACAGCACCATCGCGAGCGCGAGCGTCGGGCGCAGCAGCGGCAGCGTCACCCGCCACAGGATCTGCCACCGGTTCGCGCCGTCGATGCGCGCGGCCTCGTACAGCGCCGGGTCGATGCCCTGCAGGCCGGTCATCAGGATGAGCATGTAGAACCCGGCGAACCGCCAGGTGATCATCCCGACCGTCGAGCCGAGCGCGTTGCCGCCCGAGCCGAGCCAGTCCACCCGGCCGAGGCCGAGGAAGCCCACGAGGTGGTTCAGCGCCGAGGAGTCGGTGTTGAACAGCCCGTAGAACAGCAGGCTGGTCGAGGCGAGCCCGACCGCGCTGGGCAGGAAGAAGACGGTGCGGACGACACCGGTGCCGGGCCGGTCGTGCTGCACCAGCAGCGCCAGCCCGAAGGCGACGAGGCTGAGCACGACGGTGGTCACCAGCGTGTACTTGAGCGTGAACCCCACCGCCCGCAGGAACAGGGGGTCGCCCAGCGCGTCGTAGTTCTCGACGCCGTTGGGCGCGGACGCGCCGACGAGCGGCCAGTGGCTGACCGACATCCACAGCATCAGCCCGAGCGGGATGACGAAGAAGACGGCGACCAGCACGGCCATCGGGGCGGCGTAGGCGATCCCCAGCCGGCGCCGTCCCCGGGCGATCGAGCCGCGGCGGCGGCGGGGGGCCGGCGCCGCGGTCTCCGGCGCCGGTACCCGCGAGGACAACAGCGACACCATCGTCAGCTGCCGCTGGAGAGGGACTCGGTGACGGCCGCGTTGTGCTGTTTCAGGATCGAGCCGACGTCACCGCCGCCGAAGACCGCGTCGATCACCGTCGCCGTCCAGGGACCGTTGGTGTCGTTGAACGTCTTGCCGAAGTTGACCGAGATCGGCGTCTGCCCCTCGCTCGCGAGCCGGTTGAACACGCCGAGGCGCGGGTCCTGCTTGGCGTAGGTGTTGCCGGCCAGGTCCGAGCGGACGGTGATGTTCTTGCTCTTCGCGACGACGTCGACCTGCGCCTGGTCGGACAGCGTCCAGGAGATGAAGTCCCACGCGGCCGCGGCGTGCTGGCTGTTGCTGCCGACGCCGACGACGTCCCCGCCGACGAACGACGAGCTGCCGCCGGTCAGGCCGGGGATCGGCGCGACGCCGACCTGGAGGTCCGGCCCTTCCTTCATGCCCTGCAACGCCGTCGCGCCCATCGGCTGGATGCCGATCTTGCCGTCGAGGAACGGCTGGGTCCAGGTGGGCCCGGACTCGTTCTTCGCCGACGCGGGCACGACGCCGTCGGTGTAGAGCTGCCGCAGCAAGGAGTACACCTGCGCGGCCTTCGGGTCGTCGAGGGTGGCGGCGGTGCCCTGGTCGTTGAGCACCGTGCCGCCGGAGGCCCAGATCATCGGCCAGCTGGTGAACAGCTGGCAGCCCGGGCAGGCACCGCCGAAGAAGTAGCCCTTGACGTCGCCGCCGAGCGCGGCGATCCTGCGGGCGGCCGCGGCGAGTTCGTCCAGGGTGGCCGGTGGCTTCGCCGGGTCCAGGCCGGCGCGGGTGAACAGGACCTTGTTGTAGAAGACCGCGGACAGGTCGATGTCGTGCGGCACCGCGTAGAGCTTGCCGTCGTGGGTGGCCGCCTTGACGTGCGCCGGCGCGAGGGTGCCCTTGAACGGCAGCTGGTCCACGCGGGCGGTGAGGTCGAGGAAGAGCCCCTTGGCCGCGTAGTTGGGCGCGTAGACGACGTCGGCGGCCAGGAGGTCCGGCAGCTGCTTCGCGCCCGCGGCCGTGCCGACCTTCTGCTGGTAGGAGTCGGCTGGGAAGACCGTCAGCTTCACCTTGTTCTGGTGGCTCGCGTTGTAGGCGTCGATCAGCGTCTGGCTGAAGGTGGCCGTGGGCGACCGGGTCCACATGGTGATCGTGGTGCCGTCGTCCACGCTCGCGGTGTCCCCCGCCGCCGCGCCGGACGGGCCGCTCTGGCAGGCCGCGAGGACGAGCACGCCGGCGACCGTGGCCGCGGCACGCCCCCACCGTGCCCTGGTTCGGATGTGCGAAGTCATCGACTCTCCTCTCGGGAGGCCGCCGCCTGCGGGTGTCGGGGAGGCAACCGAGGAAAATTAGGAAACCGGTTGCCGAACCAAGCTAGGCCGTCCGTCACCGGCAAGTCAAGGCTTGATACTCGCAGTCAGCGGCGTTACTTTTGGTCAGCGGCGACCGGCGGAGGTACTGTGCCACTCATGCCACCGCGGAAAATTTCGGAAACTCCCGGAAACCTCGCCAAGCCGGCCACGATCAGCGAGGTCGCCCTGCTGGCCGGCGTCTCGGTCGGCACCGCGTCGAAGGCGCTCAACGGCCGCGGGTCGCTGCGCGCGGAGACCCGGCAGCGGGTGCTGTCCGCGGCCGAGCAGCTGGGCTTCCAGGCGAACCGGGCGGCCGTGACGCTGAACTCCGGGCGGACCTACACGGTCGGCATGATCACCACCGACACCATCGGCCGGTTCAGCATCCCGCTCATGATGGGCGCGGAGGACGCCCTCGGCGCCGGCGAGATGTCGGTCTTCCTCTGCGACGCCCGCGACAACCCGATCCGCGAGCAGTACTACCTGCGCACCCTGCTGTCCCGCCGGGTCGACGGCATCATCGTCACCGGCCGCCGGACCAAGTCCCGGGCGCCGATCGGCGCGGGGCTGCCCATCCCCGTGGTGTACGCCTTCATCAGCTCCACCGACCCGCACGACTGTTCCGTCGTGCCGGACGAGGCGGGCGGCGCCCGCAAGGCCGTCGAGCACCTGCTGGCCACCGGACGGCGCCGGGTCGCCCACATCACCGGCCCCGAGCGGCACCACTCGGCGACGGTGCGCGCCGACGCGGCCGCCGAACGGCTCGGCGAGGCCGGGCTCGACCTGGCCGGCGCCCCGATGTTCGGCGAGTGGAGCGAGGCGTGGGGCCGGCAGGCGGCGCGGATGCTGCTCGGCGCCGGGACCGCCTTCGACGCCGTGTTCTGCGGCAGCGACCAGATCGCCCGCGGCGTCGCCGACGCCGTGGGCGCGGCGGGCCGCCGCGTGCCCGAAGACGTCGCCCTGGTCGGCTTCGACAACTGGGACGTGATGGCGCTGGCCTGCCAGCCGCCGCTGACGAGCGTCGACATGGAGCTGGAGGCGCTCGGCCGGACCGCCGCCGAGATGCTGCTGGCGGCGATCAACGGCGAGCCCTCCCCCGGCCGGCACACCCGGCCGTGCCGGCTGGTGATCCGGGATTCGACCGCCTGAGTCACCGCCGGGTCCACTGCTGGTTGGCCCCACCGCCGCAGGCCCAGAGGATGATCTTCGTGCCGTTCGCGGTGCCCGCGCCGCTGGCGTCCAGGCACAGGCCGGACACCGCGTTCGTGACGGTCCCGTTCGCGTTGACCGCCCACTGCTGGTTGCGCTGGCCGTTGCAGTCCCAGACGACCACGGACGTGCCGTTCGCCGTCCCGCTGTCGTAGGCGTCGAGGCACTTCGTGCCGTTGACGACGAGCTGCCCGCGCACCGGCACCCAGGTCTGGTTCGGCCCCGCGGCGCAGTCCCACAGCTGCGCCTGGACGCCGTTGGCGATGCTGTTGTCGTCCACGTCGAGGCAGCGTCCTGATTGGACACCCGTCAGCTGGACGCCGTCGCTCCCGGGCAGCGGCAGGATCGAGACGCCGGTGAGCTGCGGCGGGGTGCCCGAGAACGTCAGGGCGTTGCTGTTGCCCTTGCCCAGGGAGACCACGGCCGAGACGGATTTCACGGCTCCGCCCGTCGACGGGAAGGCGACGACGGTCGGCTGCTGGCCGTTCACGGCGAGGGCGGCCGTCTGCGCGGTGGTCGCGCGGTAGCCGAAGGTCGCGACCGCCAGGCCGGTGGCGGCCGCGGTGATCCCGGTGAACCGCGAGCCGTCGGCCGGGTAGCTCGCCGACGCGGCGTCGGTGCCCTGGACGGTCAGCAGCACCGAGTCGTTGGGCGGGACGTTCACGCTGTAGCCCGTGCCGAAGGTGCCGGCATCCTGGGCGCCCCAGAGGTTCCGCACCTTCGCCGGGGCCGCGGCCAGGCCGAGGTCGGCCCACCTCGCCGTCATCGTCGCCGCCGACGACGTCCGGTTCAGCAGCAGCACCGCGCGCTTGCCGGAGCCGCTGAGGACCTTGCCGTAGACCTGGCGCCCGGCGGCGTCCTCGGCGACCTTCACCCCCTGCAGGCCCCGCGGGTCCTGGTCGACGGCGATGACTTCACGGTTCTTCAGGACGGCCGCCGTCTCGGCGCTCATCGTCGCGAGGTTGTTGCCCGCCAGCAGCGGCGCCCCGGAGACCGCCCACATGGCCAGCTCGGTCCGGCCCTGCGCGGCGGTCAGCCCGGGCATGCCCACGGTGAGCATGTCGGGGTCGTTGACGTACCCCGTGTGCTGCGACACGGGGTGCTGCGCCTGGTCGAAGTTGGTCAGCGCCTGCGGCAGGGTCGCGGCCTGGCCGTAGTAGATGATGTCCGTGCTGGTCCGCCACATCGGGGCCGTGCCGGCGCCCCAGTTCCACGGGTTCTTCTTGCCCCAGTCGCAGATCGAGAGCACCAGCTCGCGCCCGGTCTGCGCGGCCGCGGCCCGGTTGGCGTCGCTGATCGCCCGGTAGGTGCTCTCCGGGTCGAGGCCCTCGGCGTCGCCGCCGCACCAGTCGACCTTGACGAAGTCGAAGCCCCACCGCTGGAACTGCAGCATGTCCTGCAGGTAGTGGCCTTCGCTGCCGGAGCCGGGCGCCGCGGGCCGCCCGGTCGGGTAGTAGTAGCCGCAGCCGTCCCGCCCGGCGTCGGTGTAGATGCCCGCCTTCAGCCCCTTGCCGTGCAGGTAGTCCGCGATCGCCTTCATGCCGCCGGGCCATTCGGCGGTGTCCACGGTGATGTTCCCGGCGCTGTCCCGGGTGCCCTGCCACCAGCCTTCGTCGATGTTGACGTAGCTGTAGCCGGCGGCCTTCAGCCCCGACGTCACGAGCGCGTCGGCCTGCGCCTTGATGACGTTGTAGTCGATCTTGGCGGCGAAGGTGTTCCACGACGCCCAGCCCATCGCCGGCGGGGGTGCCGCGACCTCCGGCACGGCCGGGCTCGCCTCGGCGATCCCCGTTCCCGGGACGGCTGCTCCGGCGATCAGCAGGAGCGCGGACAACAACCCGCGGCGCAGCTTCATGGCGTGGCTCCGACTTCGTCGTCGAAAACGATCGAATATGTTAGCGTTAACATTCGGTGGTACGGATGAATTGTTGACTTCCGGGAGATCCCCGTCAAGCGGCGGTCGGCGGAACTTCGGTCACTTGGCCGTTTTCAGCAGGATCACGACGAGGCCGAACACGACCAGCCCGGCGACGAGCAGGAGCTGCTTGCCCCACGGCAGCCGGGTCCGGCGCACGGCCAGCAGCGAGAACACCGCCATCTCGGCGACGAGCACGCCCACGCTCACCCGGAGGGCGACCGGGAACGGGACGACGCCGAGCGCCCCGGCGACGAGGGCGATCGCCGGCAGCACGGCCGCTTCGAGGATCTGGCCGCTCGCGCGCAGCAGCAGCCGGACGTCGACGCGTTCGCCGTCGCCCTCGTGGAGGGCGAGGTGGGAGAGGTACTCGGCGAACAGGCTCGCCGCCCAGATGCCGCCGGTGGCGATCACCAGGTCGAGCACCGCGGCCCACGGGCTCGCGGCCCCGGCGAGCACGAGCAGCGTGCTGAGGCAGGTGATGCCGCCGTAGACCCGTTCGCGCAGCAGCAACGCCCGGTACTCGGAAGTGCGCGCCGGTGGCGCGTCCGGAGTGGTCACGAGGGGTGATTCTGGCTCCGGACGCGCCCCGCGGCTACCGGGGGTCGGCGCCGGGTTCGCCGTCGGCGATGACGAAGCTCGCCCGGGTCGACACCGGGGCACCCGGCCGGGAGACGTGGTCGACGACGCGGTAGTCGGCCGTCCACTCGGCCCGGGTGACGACGTTGCGGACGTAGCCGCGCTTGCGGTTGACGAACTTCAGGTGCGGGTTTTCCCGCAGCTGCACCGCGTCGCCGGCGTTCTGGTCGACGCCGTCGCCCCCCGAGGTGATCGACGTGCCGACGAGTTCGGTGCCCACGGTCGCCGAGGCGGGGTTCGCGAAGTCGGCCTTGATGTCGGCGACGTAGCTCGCGTGGACGTCGCCGGTGATCACCACCGGGTTGCTCGCCCGGGCCAGGTGGTCGCGCACGAGGTCGCGCTCGGCCGGGTAGCTGTCCCAGGCGTCGTCGCTGAAGCTCGTCCCCGGGCCGGCCGTGAAGTCGCGCGCGGAGAAGAACACCTGCTGGGCCAGGATGTTCCACCGGGCGGTCCGCCCGGCCAGATTGCGCAGCAGCCACTCCTTCTGCGCCTGCCCGAGGATCGTGCGGTCCGGGTCGAGCCGCTGCTCGGGCGTCACCTCCTGGTCGTCGCGGAACTGGCGGGTGTCGAGCAGGTGCAGGTCGGCCAGGTCGCCGAACGTCAGCCGCCGGTGGATCCGGATGTCGGGGCCCACCGGACGCTGGGCGCGCCGCAGCGGCATGTGCTCGAAGTAGGCCTGGAACGCGGCCGCGCGGCGCTGCCGGAACACCGCCGGGTCCTGGTCGGGTTCGGTGTCGGGCTGGGAGATGTCCCCCGCCCAGTTGTTCTCCACCTCGTGGTCGTCGAACACGACCGCCCACGGGAAGGCGGCGTGGGCGGCCTGCAGGTCCGGGTCGCTCTTGTACTGGGCGAGGCGCGTGCGGTAGTCGGCCAGGGTCCAGGTCTCCGCGGCCGGCGCGTGGCCCCGGCCGATCGTGCCCTGCGCGCCGCCCTCGTAGATGTAGTCGCCGAGGAACGCGACCAGGTCGAGGTCCTCCTCCGCCAGGTGCCGGTAGGCGGTGTAGTACCCCTCGGGGTAGTTCTGGCAGCTGGCGAAGGCGAACGCGAACCGGCCCGTCCGCGCGCCCGGCCGCGGCGCGGTCTTCGTCCGGCCGACCGGGCTCAGCTCCCGCCCGGTCCGGAAGCGGTAGAAGTACTCCGCGCCGGGCCGCAGCCCGGGCACCTCGACGTGCACCGCGTGCGCCGATTCCGGGCGGGCGAGTTCCGCACCGGCCGCGACGACCCGGTGGAACCGCTCGTCCTCGGCGACCTGCCAGCTCACCGGGACCGGCCGGGCGGGCATCCCGCCGCCGGCCGCCAGTGGCTCGGGCGCGAGCCGCGTCCACAGCACCACGCCGCCGGGCAGCGGGTCGCCGGAGGCCACGCCCAGGGTGAACGGCGCCCGGACCGGCGCGGACCCGGCGCCTTCGGCCGCCGCGGCGGGGATCCCGGACAGGGCGGCGGCGCCGAGCGCGGCCGTGCCCGCCAGGAGGACCTGCCGGCGCGACGGCGCCGGACCCGCGGCAGCGTCGAGTGGACCAGCCATGTGTCACCTCTTCCGAAAGGACCGTTTCCTTCCGCGAGGGCGAAAGGCCCGCAAACGCTAAATTCGGCAGATGACCACCGTCCGACGTCGTGATGACCCGATGGTGTACACCCGGATTAGCTATCGGAAGACTGGTTCGACACCCACAGTTCGTCCCAGACGCGCCGGGTAGGCCGTTATACACCCGCCCGGGGAGCACGCTAGCCTCAGGCCGTGGGTGATGAGGACGTCAAGCAGTTCAACGTGTACCTGCCGGTCGGCTTGATCCGGCGGGTCAAGCACCACGCCGTGGAAGCGGAGCTCTCGCTTTCGGCGCTGGTCGCCGAGGCGTTGCGCGCCTACCTCGACCACCCCCGTGACCCCGCACCCGAAGAGGAGAGCTGACATGACGACCGAGGGCATCGAGGCCGTGTACCTGACGACCCACAACTGGGGCAAGGCGGCCAAGTTCTTCCAGTCGCTGGGGTTCGAGCTGGAGTTCGCGACCGACCACAACTCCGGCCAGCTCCGCGCCGGCGACGGTCCCTACCTGTTCATCGCCGAGGTGCCCGAGTCCGAGGAGCCCCGCACGCAGGTCGTGTTCAAGGTTCCCGGCGGCTTCGAGGCCGACGACATCGTCGAGGTCGTCAGCCCCTTCGAAGAGACCCACTTCGGCACGCGCGAGATGACGGTCCGCGACCCCGACGGCCGGACCTGGAGCCTGCAGGCCCCGAAGGCGGGCTGACGGGGGCGGTCAGGAAGGCAGCCGGACCAGGAACGCGCGCAGCATCGCCTTGAGCTGCTCGAGCAGCCCGGCCGCGTCCGCGGGGTCGCCGCGGAACGCTTCCTGGATGACCGCGTCCGCGGCGAGGAACGCCGTGCGGCACGCGGTCGCCGCCTCGGCGTCGTCGCGCAGCAGGTGCTGGGCGACGAGGATGCGGTGGACGCCGGTGGCCATGACGCGTTTGTGCGCGAGGTCGGCTTCGCGCGTCCCGTCGGTGAGCCCGCGGCCGAACCACAGGGCCCGGAAGCCCGGTTCGGCCTGGTAGAGCCCGGCGAAGGCGTCGACGAGCAGGCCGACCGGGTCGTCCCACGCCTCCTGGGCCGCCCGCGCGGCGAAGGAGTCCATCAGGTCTTCCAGCCGGGCGAGGTAGACGTCGGCCAGTGCTTCGGTGATGGCGTCCCGGTCCGGCAGGTACTGGTAGAGCGCGCCCACGGACACGCCGGCCTCGGCGGCGACCCGGGTCGTCGTCAGCGCCTCGACGCCTTCCTCGGCGAGCAGCCGGTCCGCGGCCGCCAGCACCCGGGCCAGCTTCTGCCGCGAGCGCGCCTGACGCGGCACCCGGCGCAGCCGGACCCCCGCTTCGATCGGGTCCGGCCCGGTCATCGCGCTCCCAACCTGAACGTGACTTTGATTCGCTTTTATCCTAGCCTCGCTCCATGGTGGTGGGGAGTTCGGTTCTCGACGAGGCGCGGCGGGCCGTGGCCAGGGCCTGTCACGGCCTGGCCGGCGAGGGCCTGCTGATCGGGACGGCGGGCAACGTCAGCGTCCGGACGGGCGAGCACGTGGCGGTGACCGCGACGGGCGTGGTGCTGGGCCGGGCCACGCCGTACGACGTGACCGTCGTCGACCTGGACGGCGAGGTGGTCGCCGGGGAGCTGACGCCGACGTCGGAGCTGGAACTGCACCTGGGGATCTACCGGCGCTACGGCGCGGGCGCCGTGGTGCACACCCACTCCCCGCAGGCCACCGCGGTCTCCCTGGTGCTCGACGAACTGCCGTGCGTGCACTACCAGCAGCTCGCGCTCGGCGGCGCGATCCGGGTCGCGCCGTTCGCCGTGTTCGGGTCGCCCGAGCTGGCCGCCGGGACCCTCGCGGCGCTCGACGGCAAGGCGGCGGCCCTGCTGGCCAACCACGGCGCGATCGCCCACGGCCCGACGCTCGAGGCCGCGGTGGACAACGCGCTGCTCCTGGAGTGGGCCTGCGGCCTGTACGTCCGGGCCGCGACGCTCGGCGCGCCACGCGTGCTGGACCCGCAGCAGCAGGACGCCGTCGTCGCGGCCGCCGTCCAGCGCGGCTACGGCCGGCCCAGGCCCCTCGACGAGGACCTCGCCTGATTGCAGCTTTCCTGCACCTGCTTCCCTTGACTTGACGATTTCCTGCATTCAGGATGCGTCTCGTGCAGATCGAAGGCAAGGGATCCGAACTCGACCGGCGCATCGTCGCGGCGCTGCAGCTCAACGGCCGGGCGTCGTGGGGCGCCATCGCGCGGCACGTCGGCGCGAGCGAATCCACCGTCCTCCGGCGCGCCGCGCAGCTCACCGACAGCGGCCGGCTGCGGGTGATCGGCGTCGTCGACGTGCTGCGGTGCGGCCTCGGCGTGCCGGTGCTCGCGCGGCTGCGGTGCCGCCCGGGCACGGCGGCCGGCGTCGCCGAAGCGCTCGCCGCGCGGCCCGAAGTGCGCTACGCGACCGTCCTGGCGGGCAGTGCCGACTGCTCCGCCGAGTTCGTCCTGCCCTCCTACGGCGACGTCGCGCACCTGCAGCGAGGTGGCTTCCCCGGCGCCGGCGACGTCCACGACGCCGAGACCTTCGCCGTCATGCGCACGTTCACCTCCAACCACGACTGGGACTCCGGCGAGCTGAGCGCCGAGGCGGTGTCCGAGCTGCGCGGCGGCGACGTCCGGCCGTTCGAGGAACAGCACTGGGAACGCCCGCCCGAGCAGCTGGGTGAGCTGGACCTGGCCATCTGTGCGGCGCTCGGCGAGGACGGGCGGCTGCCGTTCAAAGAGGTGTCCCGGCAGGTCGGCACCAGCGAGTCCACCGTCGCCCGCCGCGTCGACTCCCTCGTGCGCCGCGGCTGCCTGCGCTTCCGGACGCTCGCCGAGCCGGCCATGTTCGGCTTCGCGCTGGAGTTCATGCTCTGGCTCTCGGTGCTGCCCGGCGAGCTGGACCGGGCCGGGCAGCAGCTCGCCGCCCACCCCGGCACGAAGTACCTGAGCGCCACCACCGGCCGGTTCAACCTCGTCGGCCAGATCGTCCTGCGCCACTACGGCGAGCTGTACCGCCACACCACCGACGTCGTCGGCGCGCTGCCCGGGCTCCGGGAGGCCGACGTGACCCTGCAGGTTTCGACGCTCAAGCGCGCGTGGGCCCCGACGCCCGCCGCCGGCCGGGAGGACGCATGACCGGACAACCCTGGCGCTGGGACGAAGCGACGTGGCGCGGGCACGTCGAGCACGTCCGGGCGGGCCGCCCGCTGCGCCCGGCGGCGTGGCCCGGCGGCGCGAAGGTCGCGGTGGCCCTGTCCTTCGACTCCGACCACGAGACCCCCGCGCTGCGCGACGGCGAAGTCCTGCCCGGCAAGCTCGCCCAGGGCGAGTACGGCGCCCGCGTCGGCGTGCCCCGCATCCTCCAGCTGCTGCGGCGCTACGAGGCGCCCGCGTCGTTCTTCGTGCCCGCCGTGTCGGCGCTGCTGCACGACGGCGAGGTCAAGTCCTATGTGGACGCCGGGCACGAGGTGGCGCTGCACGGCTGGATCCACGAACGCAACACCGCGCTCACCGAGACCGAGGAACGCGACCTGGCGTTCCGGGCCGCCGACGTCCTCGAACGCCTCACGGGCACCCGGCCGGTCGGCATCCGGACGCCGTCGTGGGACTTCTCCGCGCACACCCTCGCCATCACCCGCGAGCTCGGCCTGCGGTACGACTCGTCGCTGATGGCCGACGACGACTGCTACGAGCTGCTGGAGCACGGCGAACCCACCGGCGTCGTCGAGCTGCCGGTGGAGTGGATCCGCGACGACGCGCCGTACTTCATGATGGACCGGTTCGCGGCGCTGCGGCCCTACACCCCGCCGCGCGGCGTGCTCTCGATCTGGCGCGACGAGTTCGACGCCGCCTACGCCGACGGCGGGATCTTCCAGCTCACGATGCACCCGCACATCATCGGGCACCGCTCACGGCTCGCGATCCTGGCCGAGCTCCTCGACCACATCACCGGCCACGACGGCGTCTGGTTCGCCACGCACGCGCAGATCGTCGACCACGTCCTGGCGGAGGCGTCATGACCACTGCGGACACCACCGCCGTCTCGCACCGGCTGACGGCGCGGCAGCGCAAGGCGATCGTCGCCGGCGCCGTCGGCAACACCGTGGAGTGGGTCGACTGGGCCGTCTACGCGACCTTCGCCCCGGTCTTCGCCGGGCAGTTCTTCGCCGGGGGCACCGAAACGACGGCGCTGCTGTCGACGTTGGCCGTGTTCGCCGTCGGGTTCGTCATGCGCCCCGTCGGGGGCGCGGTGCTCGGCGCGTACGCCGACCGCCGGGGCCGCAAGAAGGGCCTCACCCTGACCATCTCGCTGATGGCCGGGGCGTCGATCGTCATCGCGCTGTGCCCGACGTACGCGCAGATCGGCGTGCTCGCCCCGATCGTGCTGCTGCTCGCCCGGCTCGTGCAGGGCTTCTCCGCGGGCGGCGAGTTCGGCTCGTCCTCGGCGTTCCTCATCGAGTCGGCCGCGCCCGGGCGGCGCGCGTTCGCCGGTTCGTGGCAGCAGGTGTCGGTCGGCCTGGGTTCGCTGCTCGCCTCGCTGATGGGCACGATCTTCAACTCGACGCTGTCCGACGCCGACCTGCACGGCTGGGGCTGGCGGCTCGCGTTCGGCCTCGCCGGGCTGCTCGGCCTGGTCGGCCTCTGGCTGCGCGTGTCGGTGCAGGAGACCGAGGCGTTCACCCGGCTGGCCGGGACGCCGCGGCGCAACCCGCTGGTCGCGATGCTGCGCGACCACCCGGGTGCCGCGCTGCGCGTCGCCGGGGTGACCATCGCCGGGACGCTGATCTACTACGTGTGGGTCTCGTACATGCCGGCGTACGCGCACCTGGCCACCGGCATCCCGCTCAAGACGGCGCTGCTGGCCAACACCCTCGCCATGGTCGTGTTCATCGCGCTGCTGCCGTTCGGCGGCCTGCTGTCCGACAGGCTCGGGCGCAAGGCGACGATGACGGTGTTCGCCGGTGGCTTCGTGGTGTTCGCGTGGCCGGCGTTCCACTTCCTGGCCAACGGGTTCTGGAGCGTGTTCGTCATCGAGCTGATCGGGCTCGTCCTGATCGTCGGCTACTCGGCGAACTGCGCGGTGATCATGGCCGAGCAGTTCCCGGCCGAGGTCCGCACCACCGGCATCGGGCTGCCGTACGCCCTCGCCGTGGCGCTCTTCGGCGGCACCGCGCCCTACGTCACGACCTGGCTCAACGCGAACCACCTCGGCCACCTCGTGTGGGTCTACGTGGCGGCCGCCGCGCTGATCGGCGTCGCGGTCTACCTCACCATGCCCGAGACGAAGGGGACGGAACTGTAGTGCGGACCGTGCTCGTCACCGGCGCCGGCGGCGGCATCGGCGCCGCCGTCGCGGACCGCTTCGCCGCCGCGGGCGACCGCGTCGTCCTGTCCGACCTCCGCCCCGCCGAACTGTCCACAGTGGCCTCCCGGCTCGGCCCGGAGGTGCGCGAACTCCCGGGCGACCTCGCCGACGTCTCGTTCGCCGAAGGGCTCGTCGAGCGCGCCGGGCCGGTCGACGTGCTCGTCAACGCCGCCGGGATCTACCCGGCCACTCCCCTGCTGGAGATGACCGCGGCGGTCTGGGACCGCGTGCAGGACGTCAACGTGCGGGCCGCGCTGCTGACGACCGTCGCGTTCGGCCGGGCGCACGCGGCCGCCGGGACCCCCGGCGCGGTCGTCAACATCTCCTCCGGCGCGGCCACCCGGGCCCGTCCCGGCGCCGCGCACTACGCGACGTCGAAGGCCGCGCTGGAGATGGTCACGAAGGCCTGCGCGGTGGAACTCGGCCCGCACGGCATCCGCGTGAACGCCGTCAGTCCCGGCTTCGTCACCGTCGACAGCGAGGCCAACCCGGTCACCGAGGCGTACGCGGCGGCCGTCTCGGTGAACCCGCTCGGCCGGCGCGGCGAACCGCGCGAGATCGCCGATGCGGTGTTCTGGCTCGCCGGCCCCGAGGCGGCCTGGATCACCGGCGCGGTCCTGCGCGTCGACGGCGGGTCGACCGCGGGCGCGGCCGGGCTGCCGCTGCACTGGACCGGGGAAACCCCCGTGCAGCAAGGGAAGGAAGCCCATGGTTGACCGGCGCTCCTACACGGTGGTCGGCGGTGGTGCGATCGGCGGGACGATCGCCTTCCACCTCGCTCGGGCCGGGCACCCGGTGTCCATAGTGGACGCCGACGCCGCGCACGTCGCCGCGCTCACCGGGCGCGGCCTGACCCTGCGGCGCCCCGGCGGCGACGAGACGGTCAAGCTGCCCGCGTTCGTGCCCGAGGACGCTCCGCCGACGCTCGGCCGGGTGCTCCTGGCGGTCAAGGCCCAGGCCACCGGGGCCGTGCTGGAGTGGTTGACGCCGCGGCTGGCGGACGACGGCTTCGTCGTGTCGCTGCAGAACGGGCTGAACGAGCCGCTGATCGCCTCCCACGTCGGTCCGGAACGGACGGTCGGGGCGTTCGTGAACCTGTTCGCCGACGTCGTCGAACCCGGCGTTGTGCGGGACGGCGGCCCCGGCGCGCTCGTCGTCGGCGAACCGGACGGCCGGATCACCGGCCGCGTCGAGGAAGTCGTCGCCGACCTGCAGGCCTGGGGCCCGGCGAAGGCGACCGCCAACGTCGAGGGCTATCTGTGGGCGAAGCTCGGCTTCGGCGCGATGCTCACCACGACGGCCCTGGCCGACGCGCCGATGGCCGACCTCATCGACCGGCACCGCCCGTTGATGCACGCCCTGACGGCCGAGGTGTTCGCCGCGGCCGGCGACCGGGTCCTGGAGGCGTTCGACCAGTTCGACCCGGCGGCCTACCTGCCGGGCGCGGCCGGCCGCGAGGAGGCGACCGACCGGCTGGTCGCCTGGCTGCGGACCCAGCCGAAGGACCGCAGCGGCATCTGGCGGGACATCGCCGTCCGGCACCGCCCGGTCGAGGTGCACGAGCACTACGCGCCGGTGCTCGCGGCGGCCCGGGTGCCGCTGCTGCGGGCGGTGCTGGCGCGGTTGCGCGACGTCGAGACCGGCGCCGTCCCGATGTCCGAGAACCACCTGACCGAACTGGAGCGAGCGCTGTGATCCGCGAACTGCACGAGTGGGTGTCGGCCCACCGCGACGACCTCCTGGCCGACCTCGCCGCCTACGTCGGCATCGAAACACCCAGCGACGACAAGGCCGCCCTGGACCGCGGGCTGTCCTGGGTGGACGGCTGGCTGCGGTCCCGCCTGGGCCCGCCCGCGGCCGTCCGGGACGTCGGCGGCGGGCGGTACGGCGACGTCAAGGTCTACGACTTCGCCGGGACCGGCGCGCCGGTGCTGCTGCTGTGCCACTACGACACGGTGTGGCCGCTCGGCACGCTCGCCGGGTGGCCGTTCACGGTGGACGGCGACCGCGCGACCGGGCCGGGGATCTTCGACATGAAGTCCGGGCTGGTCCACGCCGTGTGGGCGCTGCGCGCGCTCGACGCGGCCGGGCTGCCGCGCCCGGCCGTGCGGCTGGTCCTCAACGGCGACGAGGAGATCGGCAGCCCGGCCTCCCGGCCGGTGATCGAGGAGGCCGCCGCGGGCACCCGCGCGACGCTGGTGTTCGAGGCGAGCGCCGACGGCGCGGTGAAGACCGCCCGCAAGGGCGTCGGGCTGTTCAAGGTGCACGCGAAGGGCGTCGAAGCCCACGCCGGCCTCGACCCGGCGAAGGGCGCGAGCGATCGACGAGCTGGCGCGGGCGGTGCTGGCGCTGCACGCACTGTCCTCACCGGACACCGGCACGACGGTGAACGTCGGCGTGATCTCCGGCGGAACCCGGCAGAACGTGATCGCGGGCGCGGCTTCGGGCGAAATCGACGTCCGCGTGGCGAGCGAGGCGGAGGCCACCCGCGTCGACACCGCGTTGGCGGCCCTTTCGGCCCGCGACCCGCGCGCGACGATCACGGTGGAGGGAGGCTGGAACCGGCCGGTGATGGAGCGCTCCGAGCCGATCGCCGAGCTGTACGGCCTGGCCCGCGAACTGGCGGCCGAACTCGGGGTGACGCTGCACGAGTGCTCGGTGGGCGGAGCCAGCGACGGCAACTTCGTGGCAGCACTGGGTCACCCGGTCCTGGACGGCTTCGGCGCGGTGGGTGACGGTGCGCACGCGCGGCACGAACACATCAGCGTCGCGGGGATGCTGGAACGGACGGCCCTCGCCGCCGCACTCCTGCACCGGCTCGGCAGCGGCGGAAAGTAGGTCGCGCCGCGCCGTCCCGGCCGATTACCCTGCCCCGGCGGGGAAACGACATGGAGTGGATCAGGGGTAGATCGCCCGGCTCGGGACCGGGAGGGCGCGGGTTCGAGTCCCGCCTCCATGTCCACCCCCGCACCTTGGAGTAGTTCAGCAGGCAGAACACCCGGCTGTTCTCCGGGAAGGCGCAGGTTCGACTCCTGCCTCCAAGTCTCGTTTTCCACCAGGGGGAGGGTCCATGGCGCACGAAGCGTCGCCCGGTTACGCCTACGGGCAGCTCGAACGAGCGCTGCGCACCGCGGCGTCCGCCGAGGACGGCGAAACCCGCCGTCGTGCCCGGGCGAAGGCCGGGCGGTGGCAGGACGTCCTCGACGGCATGGCCGACGGCACTCTCCGCGCCGGGTCGCGGACGCCGGTCGCGGACACCCCGGCGTGGGTGACCCTCGAGGTCGCGCACGGCGGGTTCGCCACCGGCCGGTACCTCGCCGAGGTCCCGGTGCGCCCGGACGAGCTCCCCGCCGGCGCGCCGGCCACCACCGAGCGCGAGGAGCTCAACCTCTGGTACCTCACCGACGCCGGGCTCGCCGCCCTGCGTGCCGCACTGGCCACCGAGGCCTACCGGATCGCGGTTCCCGAGGACGCCGCGCTGCCGGTCGTCGCCTGGCTGCTCGACCACGGGCACGCCGAAGCGGCGCTCGACCTGGTCGCCGAGCTGCGCCCGCTGCTGCACCGGCTGCGCCTGGCCCCGCCCCCGGGCGCGGCGCCCCGGCCGGCCGGGGCACTGGTGCGGCTGAGCACCGTCGGCGAGGTCCGCGAGAACCTGCGTTCGGCGGCACCGAAGCCCGCGATCGCGGCCATGCTCGAGACCCTGCGGATCTGGCACCCGTTGTTCGACCGGCTGGTCGCCCTCTGGGCCGAGACGGTCGACGGCGACCTGCCGCGGCTGACCGGGACCACCGTCACCGGCGGCTGGCCGTGCCGGACGTGGCCGGCCGGCTGGACGCAGCGGCGCGCGCGGTGGCTCGCCGACTACGAAGCCGCGAGTGCGCGGCACACCGCGTCGACCGCCCACCGGCACCCGAAGAGCAACTTCGCCCGGCTGCGCCGCGCGCTGCTGGCCTGCGAGCACGACAGCACCCGCCTCACCGGCCGGGACGTCGGCTGGATCCGCCGTGCCCTCGCCAACACGGTCACCAAGCACGGCGAGCCGGGCTCGCAGCGGCGGGCCGCGCTGCGGTCCGGGCAGGCGGAAGTGGCCGCGCGGCCGACGTACGCCGAGCTCGCGGCCGTGCTGGCCGTGCGGCTCGACGACTACCCCGCCGACGGCGGCCTCCCCGCGCTCGACCCGATCGCCGCGGAAACCGGCTCGGGGCACGCCATCCCGGCGCACCTGGTCGCGAAGGTGGCGCGGGCGCTGGAGGCACCGATCGGGGAACTGGTCGCCCGCGACGTCATCACGTCCGCCGACGTGCTGGCGACGGTCCTGCCGCAGATCACCGCGCAGCTGCTGGCGGCGAACTTCGAGGACGATGCCCTGGCCGCGCTCTACGCGCAGACCTACGCGGCCTTCCGGCGGCGTCGCGGGCTGCTGCTGCTCGACCTCGAGCACCAGATCCGGCTCGAGGAACTGCCGTGGGTCCGGGCGCTCGAGCCGTTCCGGGTGCGCCGTCCCGACGCCGCCCGGGCGGCCCGCCAGACGCTGACGCAGACGGTGCTGCTGGCCCTCGGCTCGTTCCCGCAGGCGATCCTGCCGAACACGCTGGTCCGCGAGCTCGGCGCGCTGGCGAAGCAGGCGGGGCTGCCGATGCCGCTGGTGGAGGAGGTCGCGGCCGACATCTTCATGGGCACGTTCACCCCGAAGTGGCGCACCGCCGCGGCGGTCACGAGCCAGGTCATGGCGGGCACGCTCTACGCCCGGTACTACGACCTGCCGGCGTGGCCGCCGCCGGAGGCCCCGCGCTCGCGCTGGGCCCGCGCCCTGGGCCACCGGACGGCCGACGACTTCGCGGCGGTCTGCACGGCCCGGGCGGCCGAAGCCCGTAACGGCCGCTCCGGTTTCGTCGCGGCCAACGGCACGGTGCTCGAGCAGAGCCAGATCCTCACCACGCACAACCTGGCGGTGCTGGTCGAGGCTTTGGACCTGCGGCCCCGGCTGCGTGAGGCGGGGCCGGGGCTGGCCGGGGAGGTGTTCGCGTGGGTGGTGCGCCGCCTGGCGATGCGGGTGAACCACCACCACGAGGGCCGGCAGCGGATCAAGAACATCGCCTACGCCTGGCGGCAGGCGATCTTCTTCTTGAGCTTCTGTACCCCGGCCGAGCAGCAGGAGGCGGTGGACCGGCTCGGCGAGCTGGTGACGGAAGCGGGTTTGGAGGACCGCTTCGGCCCGGCGGTGACGGGCTTGGCCCACACGGTCGCGGGCGGCCGTTTCAAGCCGGACGGCCGGGTCGCGGGCGAACCGGGGCGACGGCTCCTCGGCTGGACGACCGGGCCGCACTGGTGCCTGCCGGAAAGCCGGTAGGGGTACCGGCTCACGCACCCCAAGGTGGCGATGGGTGCGCCCAACGCACCCCACGCGGCGTTCGGTGCGCCCCACGCACCCCACGCGGCGTTCGGTGCGCCCCACGCACCCCACGCACCCCACGCGGCGTTCGGTGCGCCCAACGCACCCCACGCGGCGTTCGGCGCGCCCAACGCACCCCACGCGGCGTTCGGTGCGCCCAACGCACCCCACGCGGCGTTCGGCGCATCCCACGCATCGAACGCCACGTTGGGGCGCTCTGCCCGAAGCGCGCCAACGTGGGCGAGCCAACGGAAACCGGCCCACCAATCACCGCGCCGGGTCTCCCCCGCGGTTCAAGCGCGGCCGCCGAGTCTGGCGCGCAAGCCGGTCCGCCGCCGCCGCGGTAGCCGCCCCTCGACCGCGTCCTCCAGCAGCGCCCCCACCGTCTCGCGCGCGCACGCCTTGTTCGCCCCGATGCCTCCCGACGGGCCGCGCTTGATCCAGCCGGCCACGTACGTCCCCGGCACGCCCGAAACCCGGCCGGCCACGTTCGGCACGGTCCCCGTCTCCTCGTCGAACGGCAGCCCCGGCACCGCGGCACCGCGGAAGCCCGCCGCGCGGATCACGCGGCCCGCCGGGATCTCCACCTCGCCCGCCGGGCCCGAGGCGACCACCCCTCGGACCTCCGTGTCACCGCGGAACGAAACCGGCGACGAATGGAACCGCAGGACGATCCGGCGGCCGTCCGGGGGCGGGGACGACCAGTCCACCACCGACCGCGGCACCCCCTGCAGCAGTGCCGCCTTGTCCCCCGGTGCGGCTTCGTCGATCGCCGTCTCGATGCGCGGGTCGTGGGTGTCCACCACCAGGTTGCCGCGGGCTGCCAGGGCCAGCAGTTCCGGCCGGGTGCAGGCCGCCGTCTCCGGGCCGCGGCGGGCCAGCAGCACCACCTCGCGCACCTTGGCCGACCGCAGCCGGGCCAGCGCGGACGGCGCGATCGCCGTCCCCGCCAGGGAATCCGGGTCCGCCGTGAGGATGCGGGCGATGTCGAGGGCGACGTTGCCGGTCCCCACCACGACGACCCGCTCGGCCGAGAGGTCGACGGGCACGGCGTCCGGGTGGCCGTTGTACCAGCCCACCACGGCCGCCGCCGGCAGACTGCCGGGCAGGTCCTCGCCCGGGACGCCGAGGCGCCGGGCTTCGGTGGCGCCGACCGCGTAGAGCACGGCGTCGTACTGGGCGGCCAGCTCGTCGGGGACGGCTTCGGTGCCGAGGCGCAGCCGGAGCCGCGGGTGGTCGTGGAGCCGCGCGAACGTCTCGCCGATCTTCTTCGTCGACGGGTGGTCGGGCGCGACGCCGTAGCGGATCAGGCCGCCGGCCACCGGCAGGCGGTCGATCAGCGTGACCCGGGAGTTGGTGTGCAGCAACAGGTCCTCGACGGCGTACATCCCCGCCGGGCCGGTGCCGACGACCGCGACGTCCAGCGGCGCGAAGTCGCTCGGCAGGATCCGGCCGAACTCCGGCGGCGCCCACCGGTGGAAGTTCGGGGCGGCCGTGGCCTGGGCGAGCACGTCCTGTCCCGCGTAGTACTCCGCGTTGATCTCCTCGTACGCCCGCAGCGGCCCGGTCAGGTCGCCGGCCGGGAAGATCGCGTCGACCGGGCAGGCGTCGGCGCAGGCGCCGCAGTCGATGCACGTGGCCGGGTCGATGTAGAGCATGTCCGTGCGCCCGAAGCCCGGCTCGTCCGGCGTCGGGTGGATGCAGTTGACGGGGCAGACCGACACGCAGGTCGCGTCGGCGCAGCACGTCTGGGTGATCGCGAAGGCCATGGCGTCAGATGAGGTGCGCGCGCTGGTAGAACCACAGCGACGGCTTGGTCAGCAGTCCGGCGGAGTGCAGGAACTCCATCAGCCCGGAGCAGCTCGAGCGCAGCATCGACTTGTGGTGCTCGTTCGCCTTCGCCTCGCGCCGCGCCCGCTTGCCGTCGAGCCCGGCGTTCTCGTAGACCCGGGCGTTCACCATGCTGGTGACGATGAAGTACGACGCGATCGCGACCACCAGGCCGTTGATCTGCCGCCGCAGCCAGCCGGCGCCCTCGAGCCGCTCGCGGGTCTCCTCGCGGGCGAACTTCATGTGGCGCGACTCTTCGACCACGTGGATGTTGTTGATGGTGCGCACGAACGGGGCCACGCGCTCGTCGCGCATCCAGTCGCGCTGCATGACGTCGAGGACCTCTTCGGCGACGAGGATCGCCGCGTAAGCCGCCTCGCCGGTGGCGGTGGCCTTGAAGACCCGGCCCAGCTCGACGACGAACCGGCGCGGCCGGTAGGCGGGCGCGCGCAGCTTCGCCGCGCCGCGGGCGAACATGATCGAGTGCCGGCACTCGTCGGCGATCTCGGTCAGCGCCCACTGGAACGCCGGATCGGTCGGGTCCTTGGCGTAGAAGTCGCGCAACACCATCTGCTGCAGGATCATCTCGAACCAGATCCCGGTGCTGGCCACCGACGCCGCCTCCTGGCGGGTCAGCTCGCGCTGCTGCTCCGGCGTCATCTCGGCCCAGTAGGAGGTGCCATAGAGCGTGCTCCACTCCGGACTCGCGCCGTGGTGGGCGGTGTCCAGCGGCGTCTCCCAGTCGACCTCCTTGACCGGGTCGTAGGAGAGCTGCTCCGACGAGTCGAGCAGGCGCCGCGCCACGGCCTCCCGGTCCGACACGCCCGGTTCGCTGATGCTCGTCACGACCGACCTCCTCGTCAGGTGTTACCGCAGTTCACTGTTACCAACCGTAACACATACTCGGCCGGGTGCACACCGGGACGCGGGACGCCGGACACGCCGAGGCCGGCTGCTCGCACCCGGAGCCAGTTTCGGTGTACATTCGTTCACTCAATCGCCTCGATCGGCAGGAACCGGTGCTCTCACCCAGCGACTCCCCCGCCCGGCCCGGCCCCTTCGGCTCCGGGCTGCTCGGGCCACTCGGCCAGAACGTCGCCGCGTTGCGCCGGCGCGTCCAGCGCCTGCTCACCGCGGCCCTGATCGCCACCAACGTCATCGGCGCCCTGGTCGTGGTCGGGCTCGCGGCCCTGCTCATGCCGGCCCCGGGCATGTCCGGCGACCTCCTGCGGGTCACCGCGGTCGCGGTGCCGGTGTACGTCGTCGCCGCGGTCGTCGCCGGCACGCTCTGGGGCACCCGCGGCGCGCTGCGGACCCTGCGCTGGGCCGCCGACGGTCGCCGCCCGACCGACGCCGAACGCGCCGCGAGCCTGCGCGTCCCGCTGCGGCTCACCGTCGTCCAGGCCGTGCTGTGGGGTATCGCGACGCTGCTGTTCGGCGGGCTCGCCGCGCTCGTCCAGCCGAAGGTGATGCTGACCGAGCTCCTGGTCGTCGCCTTCGCCGCCGTCGTCGTCTGCGCGATCGCCTACCTGTTCGGCGAGTTCGCGCTGCGGCCGTACGCGGCGCTCGCCCTCGCCGACACCACCGAGCCGCGCCCGGTCAACGGCGGCGTCAACCTGCGGATGCTGCTGTTCTGGTGCCTGGGCACCGGGGTGCCGGTGGCCGGGCTGGTGGTCACCGCGGTGCTGGCGTGGGTGCGCGGCGACGTCTCCACGACGAAACTCGCCGTGTCGGTGATCGCCCTCGGCCTGGTCGTGCTCTGCTTCGGCCTGCTGGTCACGGTGTTCACCGCCCGCGCCGTGGTGAACCCGATCCGCTCGGTGCGGGACGCGCTCGCCCGCGTCCGGGCCGGCGACTTCGACGTCCGGATCCCGGTCTACGACGGCACCGAGCTCGGCCTGCTGCAGGCCGGGTTCAACGACATGGCGGCCGGGCTGGCCGAGCGGGAACGGCTGCGCGACCTGTTCGGCAGGCACGTCGGCCACGAGGTCGCGACCGAGGCCATGCGGACGTCCGAGGGCAGCACCGCGCTCGGCGGCTCCGTGCGCACGGTGTCGGTGCTGTTCGTCGACATCGTCGGGTCGACGACGCTGGCCGCGAGCCGCCCGCCCGAGGAGGTCGTCGAGCTGCTCAACCGGTTCTTCGCGGTCGTGGTGGACGAGGTCGACCGGCACCACGGGCTGGTCAACAAGTTCGTCGGCGACGCCGCCCTGGCGGTCTTCGGCGCGCCCGCCCCGCTCGGCGACCACGCGACCTGCGCCCTCGCCGCCGGCCGCGCGATCGCCCGCCGGCTGGCCGCCGAGGTCCCCGACGGCCCGGCCGGGATCGGCGTCGCGACCGGGGACGCGGTCGCGGGCAACGTCGGCGACCCGCGCCGTTTCGAGTACACGGTGATCGGCGACCCGGTCAACGAAGCCGCCCGGCTGACCGAGCTGGCCAAGAACGCGCCGGGCCGCCTGCTCGCCTCCTGGACCGCCGTCGAAGCCGCCGCCACGGACGAGGCAGCCCAGTGGACGGCGACCGAGGACGTCACCCTGCGCGGCCGCACCCGCACCACGACCCTCGCGTCCCCGCGCGTCCCGGCCTAGCGCCGCGGGTCGATGTGGATCTTCGGGCCCCCGCCCGCCACCCGCTCCCCGGCCAGCACCGCGCCGGCTTCGCCGAGGCCGACGGTCGCCGCGACGAGCGGGCGGGGGTCGACCGCGCCGCTCGCGTAGGCGGCGATGGTTTCGGCCAGCCCGGGTGAGGCGGACAGGACGCCGACGGCCGTGACGTCCTTCAGCACCAGCGCCCGGGTGTCGAGCCGGCTGGGGCGGCCGGCCAGTCCGATGCAGACGACCCGGCCGGCGGGTTCCACGAGGTCCACGGCGAGCGCGGGCAGGTCGGCGGCGCCGGTGGCGTCGACGACCGCGTCGAAGGGCAGGTCCGGGAGCGTGTCGCGGGTCCAGACGTGCTCGAAGCCCAGGCCACGGGCGAACGTGTCGCCGTCCTGGCCCATGAGGTGGACTTCGGCGCCCGCCGCCCGCAGGAACATCGCGGTCAGCAGCCCGATCGTCCCGGGCCCGAGCACGAGGGCCCGGTCGCCGGCACCGGCTCCGGCCGCCCGCGCCGCGCGCAGCGCGTTGCCGCCCGGCTCGACCAGCGCGCCGAGCACGGCGTCCACCGAGCCGGGCAGGGCGTGCAGCGACCACGCGGGAACGGCGAGCTTCTCGGCCAGCGCGCCCGGCCGCCCGCCGCGGATGCCGACCTCCTGCCGGTTCTCGCAGGTGTGCTGGTGGCCCTTCCGGCAGCGGCGGCAGGTCCGGTCGCCCAGCATGGTGTCGCCCATGACCCGGCGCCCGAGCCAGGCGAGATCCACGCCGTCGCCCACCGCGGTGACCGTGCCGGCCCACTCGTGCCCGAGCCGCATCGGGTACGCGGAGTGGCCCTGGTGCAGGTAGGTCATCTCGCCGGTGAAGAACTCGACGTCGGTCCCGCACACGCCGGCCCGCTCGACGTCGACGACGACCTCCCCCGCCACGGCCTCGGGCACCGGGACTTCCCGCACCGAAAACTCCCGCGGCCCGGTGAGCACGAAGGCCCGCATCGTCGACGTCATGGCTGCATGCTCGCACCCGCCGCCCGGCGACGAACCGGCCCCCTGATGAACACTTGCCTTTTTATTGACAGCTGTCCATTATCTACGGCGTGGAGGCCGACTGGACGACCGAAGCCCCCGCCAAGGACCGGCGGGTGCGCCGGTCGCGTGCCGCGCTGATGCGGGCCGCCGTCGAGCTCGTCAGCGAGCGGGACTCGGCAGCCGTCCCCGTCTCCGACATCGCCGAGGCGGCGGACGTCAGCCGCCAGGTGCTCTACCAGCAGTTCGGGGACCGGGACGCGCTGGTGCTGGAGGCCGCGCTCGACCTCGTCCGCCGCGAACTGCTGGACGAGCTCGCCCGGGCCACCTACCCCGACGACTCCCGCGAGTCGATGCTCGCGCTGGCCCGGCACTTCGCCGCGCACCGGCGGTTCTACCGGGCCCTGCTGACCAGCTCGTCGGCGTTCGCCCTCAACAAGGCGCTGACCGGGCTGTTCCTGCCGCTCAACCGGCAGCTCATCGGCCGGCACGGCGACCGGCTCGGCCCGCGGGGGGTCGAGGACCTGGCCCTCTTCCTGACCGGCGGGGCCGCCGCGGTCGTCAACACGTGGGTCATCGAGGGGCCGGACCCGCTCGATCCCGAGGAGTTCGCCGACCGGCACACGCTGCTCCGGTCGGTCGTCACGGCGATGATCACGAAGGAGCCCGGCCGGTGAACCCGATCAGCCACCTCATCGAGCGTCTGCTCAAGCTGCCCCCGCCGGTCACGCGCGACCTCACCGTCCAGCGGGACCTGCGCGTCCCGATGGCCGACGGCGCCGAGCTGCTGGCCGACCGGTGGGCGCCGCGCACCGGCGGCGACGGGCTGCCGACCGCGTTGCTGCGCAGTCCCTACGGCCGCCGTGGGGTGTTCGGCACGGTGCTGGCCAGGCCGTTGGCGGAGCGCGGCTTCCAGGTGCTCATGCAGAGCACCCGCGGCGGTTTCGGCTCCGGCGGCGTCTTCGACCCGCTGCGGCAGGAACGCGAGGACGGCGTCGCGACGCTGGAGTGGGTCGTGCGGCAGCCGTGGTTCGGCGACGCGATGGTGCTCGTCGGCGGCAGCTACCTGGGTTACGTGCAGTGGGCGGTGGCCGACCGCCTGCCGCCGCAGGTCAAGGCGATGATCCCCCAGATCACCGAATCCGGGCTGACGCTGGAGTTCCTGCGGGAGGACGGCCTTTCGCTGGAGACGCCGTTCGGCTGGGGCGTCCAGGTCGCGGTCCAGGAGCGCCGCTTCGCGCTGCTGCGGCAGCGCGCCCAGGCGAAGAAGCTGAACCGCGCGCTGAACACGCTGCCGCTCGGCCGGGCCGACGTCGTCGCGATCGGCCACCGCTCCGACTACATCCAGGACGTCCTGGCCCACCCCGGGAACCACCCGCGGTGGGCCGCGATCAACCACCGCGACCGCGTCGCGGACGTCACCGTGCCGGTCAGCTCGATCGGCGGCTGGTACGACATCTTCCTGCCCGGCCAGCTCCGCGATTTCCGGACCCTGCAGGACGCGGGACGGCGGCCGCGGCTGACGGTCGGGCCGTGGACCCACGCGGGACGGCCCGACCTGCTGGCCGGCTTCGGCACCACGCTCCGGGAAACCCTCGGGTTCGGGCTCGCCCACGCCCGCGGCGAGGAACCGCCGGAGCGGGCGCCGGTCCGGCTGTTCGTGATGGGCGAGGAAGCCTGGCGCGACTTCGCGTCATGGCCGCCGGAGGGCTATGCGCCGCAACGGTTCCACCTCGGGTCCGGCGGCACGCTGACGCCGGGCGCGCCGGGCGCGTCGGAGCCCGACGGCTACCGCTACGACCCGGCGGACCCGACCCCGGCGGCCGGCGGCGTCCGCATGGCCCCCGACGCCGGCCGGGTGGACAACGCGGCGCTGGAAGCCCGCGCGGACGTCCTGACCTACACCACGGCCGTGCTGGACGAGGACGTCGAGGTCATCGGGGAGGTGAGCGCGGAGATCTGGTTCCGCTCGAGCCTGCCCTTCGCCGACGTCTTCGTCCGGCTCTGCGACGTCGGCCCGGACGGCCGTTCGGTCAACGTCTGCGACGGGCTCACCAGCCTCACGGACGCGGACGAGCTCGCCGCCGTCCCGGTGCGGTTGTGGCCGACGGCCCACCGGTTCCGGCGCGGGCACCGCATCCGGGTCCAGGTCTCCAGCGGCGCTTTCCCGCGCTACGCCCGCAATCCCGGCACCGGCGAGCCCCACGCGACCGCGGTCACGCTGCGCGCGGCGGACCAGGAGGTCCACCACGACCCCGGCCACCCGTCGGCGATCGTGCTCCCGGTCCGCACCTCGTGACCGGCCGAGGTGCGGGGGTAAGGCCCTGGCCGGCCAGGTGCGTCCCTCGCCGCCAGGTCGCACCCTAGCCAGCCGAGGGCTTTTCCCAGCGCCAGATCGCGCCCTAGCGGGCCAACCGCGTTCCCCGCCGCCAGCTCGCGCCCTAGCCGGCCAACCGCGCCCCCGCCGCCAGATCGCGCCCTCCCCCGCCAAGCGCTTTTCCCAGCGCCAGATCGCGCCCTAGCCGGCCAACCGCGCTCCCCGCCGCCAGATCGCGCCCTAGCCGGCCAACCGCGCTCCCCGCCGCCAGATCGCCCGCGTGTTCAGCGTGTCGCCGATGTCCACCGTCGGGTCGCCGTCGACCAGGAGGAGGTCGGCGCGGAGGCCTTCGGCGATGCGGCCCCGGTCGCCCAGGCCGAAGCGGCGCGCCGTGGTCGCCGTGGCCGCGCGCAGGGCCTGCGCCGGGGTCAGGCCGGCCGCCACGAGGTACTGCAGTTCGTGGTGCAGGCTCGCTCCGTGCGCCAGGCCGCCGAAGAACGTTTCGGCCATGGACGCGTCGGTGCCGGCCAGCAGGTCCACACCCGCGCCGTCCAGCGCCCGCACCGTGGCGAAGACGTCTTCGAGCTTCCCCTGCGGGTAGCGGTCGTAGCTGGAGCGCAGGGTCTCGTCCCACTTGGCGTCGAGCCGGCCGGCGACGCGCGGGTCGTCGGCGAGGTCGCCGCCGCCGATGCCCATCATCGAGGCGTTCAGGCAGATGCAGGGGACGACGAACATCCCCGTCTCCGCGATGAGGGTGATGATCTCCTCGGTGTGCGGGCGGTCCATGAACACATGGACGACGCCGTCGACCCCGGCCTCGGCGGCCATCCGGGTGGCGTCGAGGGTGAGGGCGTGCGCCACGGTGAGCGCGCCGTGCTTCTTGGCTTCGGCCACCCCCGCGTCCAACGTGGCCTGGTCGAGCATCGGCAGCCCCGGGTGCCCTTCGACGCTGCCGTCGTCGATCATGAACTTGATGTAGTCGGAGCCGCGCGCCAGCAGCTGCGGGACGAACGCGGCCGCCTCCTCCGGTGTGGTGGCGAACGGCATCAGCGGCCGGACCGGCGGCAGCTCCCCGGCCGGCCGGAACCCCTCCGGCATCAGCTCGCTCGGGTGCCCGCCCGGCGGCGTGATGGCGAAACCGGCCGACCGCACGTCGGCGACCGTGTCGTCGCCGGTGACCTGCCCGCGGTTCTCGCGGGTGTTCATGCCCTGCATCTCCAGCTCGGTCGTCACGCCGAACCGCAGGGCCAGGGCCAGGGAACCCGGGGCCGAGTGGACGTGCGCGTCGATGAGGCCGGGCAGCAGGGTCGCTCCCCGGCCGTCGACGACGTCGGCGCCGTCGGGCACCTCGCCGCCGACCTGGCGGATCCGGCCGCCCTCGACGACGACGGTCCGGACCCCGAGGGCCTTCTCCCCGTCGAAGACCCGGGCACCGGTGATGGCGGTGAGCGCCACGGCGACCCACCTCGCTTCCTGACTCGAACGGATTTACATACCCAATGCTATGCATTTGACCTAAGGTATGCAAATGCCGGGTGGTCCACTACGCTCCACCGGGTGAGCGCTTCCGGCGATGCCCCCCTGGACCAGATCGGCCCGGCGCTGTCGAGGCTGCGCCGGCGCACCCCGGCGTCGGGCAAGGACCTGTCCCGCAACCTCGTGCTGAACGTGGTCGCCGACGCACCGGGCGAGATGACGGTCGGCGGGCTCGCCACCGAGATGGGCGTCGCGCAGCCGGTGGCCAGCCGCACGGTGGCCGCCTGCATCGCCGACGGCCTCCTGCGCCGGGCGGCGTCCCAGGCCGACGGGCGCCGGACCGTGCTGGAACTCACCGAGCGCGGCGAAGCCGAACGCGGCCGCTTCGCCGCCGAGCAGCGGAAAGCGTTCGAGGACATCACCGCAGAATGGTCACCCGAGGACCGGGACCGGTTCGCGCGGCTGCTGGTCCGCTACAGCGCCGACGCGGCCGCCTGGTCCCGCCGGCGCTGAACCCGGCGGTTATTTTCCCATTTCCCCAAACGGTGCGAAAACCCACCATCACAGCCTGGGCCCCATTCCCGCGGACACGCCGGAAAGCGTGTAACGCACATCGGGCGAACCCGACTAACGCGGCGGAGAACGCCATCGGGGAGGCACCGTGGACGTCAAGACCGAACGGCCGTCCGGGCAACAGGAAGCCGTCGCCGCGCGAGCCGGCCGGCGCACCGAAGAACGGCGGGCCAAGATCGCCCTGCTGCGCACGCCCGGCGGCATCGCCCACGCCGACCAGCCGAGCCGCGTGGCCACCCGGATCGACCGCCTCGGCCGCTACTACCCCGACGTGCGGCCGGTCAGCCCCGCGGCGATCGCGGCGGGCGACCCGGCGGCGATGACCGCCGCGAGCGCCATCCTCGAGCGGATCATCCTCACCAACGACCTCCTCGGCGTGGGCTACCTCGAAGGCGGCGTCCGGGCTTCGAGCGCGGTCGGCCGGGTGAACATCCGCGACGACCGCGGCCGGCTCGCCGGCTACGGCACGGGTTCGCTGGTGTCGCCGGAACTCCTGCTCACCAACCACCACGTGCTGCCCGACGCGACGACCGCCGGGTTCAGCGTCGTCGAGTTCGACTACCAGGACGGCGTCGACGGCCTTCCCCGGCCCGTGCGGGCGTTCGGGCTGGACCCGGACCGCTTCTTCATCGCCGACGAAGGCCTCGACTTCGCCCTCGTCGCCGTCAAGGCGACCGCGGACGAACTGAGCCCCTTCGGCTTCAACCGGTTGATCGGCACCGAAGGCAAGGCGATCGTCGGCGACTTCGTCACCATCATCCAGCACCCCCAGGGCGGCAAGAAACAGGTCGCGCTGCGGGAAAACCGGATCGTCGACGTCCTCGAACAGTTCCTCCACTACGAAACCGACACCGAACCGGGGTCGTCCGGCTCGCCGGTGTTCAACGACCAGTGGGAAATCGTGGCGCTGCACCACGCCAGCGTCCGGGCCGACGGGCACGCCGAGTTCGGCAATTTCCTCAACGAGGGCATCCGGGTCAGCCGATTGCTGGAGTTCCTGCGCGGGAAACAGTTCCCCGCGGCGCAGCAGGCGCTCCTCGACCGGCTTTCCGCCCGGCCCGAACGCGCGACCCCGGCGCCGCGGCCGTCCCTTCCGGACGCCACGCCGCAGGTGCTCACCCTCACGACGCCGTTCGACATCCGGCTGCGCGCCGAACCCGCCGCCGCGAAACCGGAAACCGGCCGGATCGACCCCGACTACTCGAACCGCGAAGGCTACGACCCGGGCTTCCTGCCCGGGCACACCGTGCCGCTGCCCGGCCTGCCCGACGCCCTCGTCCCGCTGGCGGCGATCAACCGGCAGGCCACCCGCGAACCGCGGTACGTCCTGCCGTACCACCACTTCAGCGTCGTCATGCACAAGGAGCGGCGCCTGGCGCTGTTCACCGCGGTCAACATCGACGGGCGCACCAGCCAGTCCCTGCACCGCGAGGCCGACCACTGGTCGCTCGACCCGCGCGTGGACGTCGCCGAACAGGTCGGCGAGGAGATCTACCGGGACAACCCGCTCGACCGCGGCCACCTGGTGCGCCGTCTCGACCCGGCGTGGGGCGCGACGGAGGCGATCGCCCAGCTCGGCAACGACGACACGTTCCACTTCACGAACTGTTCGCCGCAGCACAAGGACTTCAACCAGAACAAGACCACGTGGGCCGGGCTCGAGGACTACGTGCTGAAGAACGCGGACAACGCCGACCTGAAGGTCAGCGTGGTGACCGGTCCCGTGCTGGCCGAGGACGACGACCGCTACCGCGGTGTGCGGCTGCCGCGCCAGTTCTGGAAGGTCGTCGCGATGGTCAAGGCCGACGGCACCCTCTCGGCGACGGCGTACCTGCTGAGCCAGGAAGAGCTCATCAAGGGCCTCGAAGCGGCGACGGAGTTCAGCTACGGCGCCTACCGCACCTACCAGGTCCCGGTCCGCCGGATCGCCGAGCTGACCGGGTTGACGTTCGGCGACCTGCCGGACGCCGACCCGCTGGCCGGCCTGGAGTCGACGAGCCAGGCGAAGGAGATCCGGGGCGAAGGGGACCTCGTGCTCTGACGCCTCAGCGGACTTCCGCGACCCGGTAGGCGATCCCGCCCTCGACCAGGTAGCCCGAGCCGACGCCGACGACGTCGTTGAGCCAGGCGTAGTCCGGCGAGCCGGTCTCGAAGAGCGGGTTGGTGCGGAAGTAGTACCGGGCGGGGTCGATCTCGTGCCGCCGTCGCGGATCGGCCACCTGCTCCCGCAGCTCGGGCGGGGTCACCCAGCGGCCGCCGTAGCTCATGTGGACCAAGGCGCCGTCGTGGGTGCGCAGCGTCAGGCGGACGTCGAGCGTCATCGTGCCGTCCCGGCGGAACCGCGCCCAGTCGCCGCCGCCGCGGACGACTTCGCCGCGCAGCCGCGGCCCGTGGAACGTGCCGCCGGCGGCGCCGAAGAGCACGCGGGGCCCGATCGGCAGCGGGTCGTTCAGGTCGACGACGAGGTCGAAGAGGTGCTCGGTGCGGACGTCCCCGACGTCCTTGATCCGCGGGTCGGTCACGCGGCCAGCCTTTCCAGGGCGGCGTCGGCGGAGACGCCGGAGCGGGCGCAGAGCGCCGCGAGGTCGAAGGAGAAGTGTTCGCTCGCGATGCGGTCGTCCGCGAAGGTGAACCGCAGGAACACCGGCAGCTCGGCGCGGCGGCCGTGCGGCGTGAGGCCGAGCCAGCCTCGTGCCATGGTCAGGTGGGCGGTTCCCCAGCACGCGAGCGTGCCGCCGGAGCACGCGTGGCCCTCCAGCGTCACGGCGTAGTCCGGGAACGACGTGAAGAACCCCCTGAGCGCCTTCTCGTTCTCGGCCAGGCCGCGCGCGGTCACGCCGAACGCGGGCGCCTCCAGCACCACGCCGGGGTGGAACAGCCGCAGCGCGGCCGGCACGTCCTGCCGGCTCTTCGCCTCGGCCAGGGCCTGGACCAGCTCGAACATCCGGTGATCGTCCATGACGGCTCCTTTCGCCCACAAAACATACGACCGGACGTATTCTTTTGGCAAGGGCTGTGCCAGGATGGTCCCGATGACCGAACTCGAGGACCGGCGGCTCCTGCGCGGCGCGCGAGCCCGGCAGCGGATCGCGCGCCGCGCGGTCGACATCGCGTCCGTGGAGGGCCTGACCGGCCTGAGCCTGGGGCGGCTCGCGACCGACCTCGGGCTGAGCAAGAGCGGGATCCAGACCCTGTTCAAGACCAAGGAGAACCTCCAGCTGGCCGCGGCCGAAGCGGCACTGGCGGAGTTCACCGCGGCGGTGCTCGTCCCGGCCCGGGAGGTCCCCGACGGCGCCGCGCGGCTGCGGGCGCTGACGGAGAACTGGATCGCCTACGCCGAGACCCCCCTGTTCGAGGGCGGCTGCTTCTGGTCCGCGACGCTGCCGGACTTCGACAGCCGCCCGGGCCAGGTCCGCGACGTCCTGCTCGCCCAGCACGACGCCTGGCTCGCCCACCTGGCGGCCCGGCTGCGGCACGCCGTCGAGGCGGGCGAGATCCGGGACCTGGATCCGGACCTCACGGCGTTCCAGCTCGACGCGGTCCTGGTCGCGGCCAACACGGCAATGCGCCTGGGTGACACGAGCGCCGCCGGGAAGGTGCGGCGGATCGTCGACCAGCTCTTCGGCAGCTGACCGGGGGCGCCAGGCCCGCGCCTGCCCCGGCCGAACGCCGGGAGCACCACCTCCGCGCCGCCGGGCGGGCGCCCGCCGCCAGTCCCGCGCCCGAGCGCCAAGGCGGGCCGATCGCTTCCTCCGCGTCCCCGCGATCGCGAACCGGCGCCCCCTCAGTGCGTCGGTCGCGCGGGCCGTCCATCGAGGATCTCGAAGGCGTGCCGCCGGTGCTCGGCGAACAGCTCGAGCGCCCCTTCTCGGTCGCGGTCCCTGAGGGCGTCGGCGAGCTGCCGGTGCTCGGCGGGAATCCCCGCCAAATAGCCCTCCGTTTCCACGCCGATCCGGGTGAGCAGGAACAGGTGGACCTGGGAGCGGATCGCCTGCCAGGCCTCGCGCAGGCGACGGTGGCCGGCGGCGGCGTACACCGCGTCGTGGAAGGCGAGGTCGCTGCGGACCATCTCGTGCTCGTCCGCCGCGCGTTCCATCCGCCTCACCGCGGCGTCGATCGCGGCCAGGTCTTCGTCGGACGCGCGGTCGACCACCAGCCCGACGGCGAGCCCTTCCAGCGCCGCGCGCAGGCTGTCCAGCTCGGCGACGTCCTCTTCGGACAGTGCGGTCACCGTCGTGCCCCGGTGCCACTCGCCGCGGACGAGGCCCTCGCGCTCCAGCTTGAGCAGCGCCTCCCGCACCGGCCCGCGGCTCACCCCCAGCGCCTCCGCCAGCTCCACCTCGCGCAGCGGGCTGCCGGGCGGGGAGACGCCGTCGAAGATCGCGTCCCGGATGCGGTCGGCGACCTCGTCGGCCAGCCCGCGGCGGCGGGCGGGCGCCATGCCCCGCGTACTCGTCATGTCCGAATGTTAACATTGCGACATGAGCATCCCCCGCTTCCACCTCGCCATGCCCGTGGACGACCTCGCCGCCGCCCGTCGCTTCTACGGGGAGGTCCTCGGCCTCGACCAGGGCCGCAGCAGCGAGACCTGGACCGACTGGAACCTGCACGGCCACCAGTTCGTGACGCACCTGGCGCCGGCCGGGCCGAAGCGGATCCACAACCCCGTCGACGGCCACGACGTGCCGGTGCCGCACTTCGGCCTGATCCTCACCGTTCCCGAGTTCCAGGCCCTCGCCGACCGGCTGCGCGCCGCGGGGACGGAGGTCGTGATCGAGCCCTACGTCCGCTTCGAGGGCCAGACCGGCGAGCAGTGGACCATGTTCCTGCTCGACCCGGCCGGGAACGCCCTGGAGTTCAAGGCGTTCGCCGACGACTCACAGGTCTTCGCGGTCTGAGACCGGTGAGCCATCTGAGACGTCGGAGGCCCGCAACGAACCCGGGTGCGCCTTCGCCGCCGGATCGCGCCGGGTCTTGACGAGGCTCGCGACCGTCACCACGACCAGGATGCCGATGATCACCGCGAGGCTGACCGGCGTGGCGATCTCGGGCACCCGCGCGTCGATGTCGACGTGCGCCCAGTGCAGGATCAGCTTGACCCCGATGAACGCGAGGATCACCGCGAGCCCGGCGGAAAGGTAGACCAGCCGGTCGAGCAGCCCCTTCACGAGGAAGTACAGCGCCCGCAGGCCCAGCAGGGCGAACGCGTTCGCGGCGAAGACGATGTACGCCTCTTCGGTCACGCCGAACACCGCCGGGATCGAGTCCAGCGCGAACAGCAGGTCGACACCGCCGATCGCGACCAGGACGACCACCAGCGGAGTGACCGCCCGGCGGCCCGCCACCCGGGTGGTCAGCCGGCCGCCGTCGTAGGCGTCCGAGACCGGCAGCACGCGCCGCGCGGTCCGCACCACGACGTTGTTTTCGATGTCGGGGTCGGAGTTCCGGTGCCGGAACAGCTGCACGCCCGTGTAGATCAGCAGCAGGCCGAACAGCAGGAACATGAAGGAGAACAGCGCCAGCAGGGTCGCGCCCAGAGCGATGAAGATCGCCCGCATGACCAGGGCGAGGACGATCCCGAACGTGAGCACCTTGTGCTGGTGCTCCTCCGGGACGGCGAACGTCGTCATGATGATCACGAAGACGAACAGGTTGTCGACCGACAGGCTCTTCTCGACGATGTAGCCGGCGAAGTACTCGGCGCCGAACTCGCCGCCGTGCGCCAGCGTCAGCCACACCCCGAACGCCACCGCGACGAGGATGTAGCCCACCGACCAGGCGACCGCCTCGCCGAACCCGACCCGGTGCGGCCGGACCGCGGCGAGCACGAGGTCGAGGGCGAGCAGCCCCAGGATGACGCCGATGGTGGCGAGCCAGGTGCCGACCCCGATGCCCATCCGCTCCCCCGCTCCCGGTCCTGCCCGCGATCCTAGGGGCGGACCGGCGAGCGCGCACGGCAGCTCCACAGTGGACGGTCAGGGCGCGGAGAGGTCGGCCGCCGCCAGCGGCGCGTGCGGATCGAGTTCGACGCCGCCGGCGCGGAGGGTGTCGTCCACGATCCCCCACACCCAGCGGGCCAGCAGGGCGGCCAGCTCGGCGCGGTCGACGCCGCGGGGGTGCTCCAGCCACCGCGAGGTGCTCGACTCGACCAGGCCGACCAGCCCGAACGCGACCGCTTCGCAGACGCGCGTCTCCACCCCGAACAGGCCGAGGTAGTGCTCGAACACCACGGTCAGCTGCCGCGCGATCGCGGTCTTGCCGTCGGCGAAGACGTCCGCGGCGCCGTCCGTGCCGGTCACCGCGTGCCGGGTCAGGTAGCGGTAGAGCGACCCGTGCTCGGCCAGCCAGCGGGTGTGCGCGCCGATCGCCGTGCGGATCAGGTCCATCGGCGTGCCGCTCGGGGTCCACAGCGGCGCGAACTCGGCGGTGATCAGCTCGGCCACCCGGCTCGCGATCGCGTGCTGCAGGTCGGCGGCGCCGTCGAAGTGCCGGTAGAGCCGCGTGCGGGCCACGCCGGCTTCGTCGGCGATCTGCTCGGTGGACACCTCGGGCCCGTGCCGGGCGATGGCGCGCAGGCCGGCTTCCACGAATTCGCGGCGACGGCGGTCGCGCTGGCCGGCCCACCGCGCGGCCCGGCCGTCGGGGGACCTCGGCGGGTTCGGCGACGTCATCACACCGGAGTGTAGCGGCGTCCGGTTATGACGTACGCTGCTGTACCTCTTACTTTGGGTACCCCCGGATGACGGAGCGTGCCGAACCGGGAGAAACACCATGGGACCAGCTGACGAAGAGCCACCGGACGCGGTGCTGCTCGCCGCGCTCCGCGGCGGCGACCTCGACGCCGGCGGCGTCCTGTACCGCCGGCACGCCGAGCCGCTGCGCCGGACGGCGAGCGCCTGGGCGAAGCAGCCCGCGGAGCGCGACGACCTGGTGGCCGAGACGTTCGCGCGGGTGCTGGCCGTCGTGCGCGCCGGCGGCGGACCGCACGGCGAGCTGCGGCCCTACCTGGTCGTCACGATGCGCAACCTGGTGGCCCGGTGGAGCAGGCAGGGCAGCCGGGTGGAACTCTGCGAGACGGTTCCCGAGGCGGCCGTCAGCACCGGGGGCGCCGAGGAGCTGGCCCTGCACCGGTCGATCGAGAAGCTGGTGTGGTCGGCCTACTGCACGCTGCCCGGCCGGTGGCGGACGGTGCTCTGGCGGACCGAGGCCGAAGGCGACACCCCGACGGAGGTGGCGCCGCTGCTGGGGTTGTCGCCCAACAGCGTCGCGGCACTGGCGATGCGGGCGCGGGAAGGGCTGCGGCAGGCGTACCTGCAGGTCCAGGTGCCCGACGCCGAGGAGCCGATCTGCCGCGAGCCCCGCCGCCGGATGGGCGCGTGGGTCCGGGGCACGCTCTCGCCGCGCCGGGCGAACGCGATCGCCGACCACATCGCCGGCTGCGGCTCGTGCCGGTCCGTCGCGTCCGGCCTGGACGAGGCGAACCGCGAGCTACCCGGTGCGGTGAACCGCCCCCGGCACCCGCTGCGCGCTCACTGACCGGGTTTGCGGGCCACCCCGCCGACCGCGGTCCGCACTGCGGCGCCCGGGTCCTCCGGGGTGTCCGGGTGCCACCGGCCCACCGGCACCAGGCCGGGCTCCACCAGCTCGAAGTCGCCGAAGAACGCCAGGATCTCCTCGTGGGTCCGCAGCACGCCCGGCGTGCTCGACTGCTTGCTGACGTTCTCCAGCCGGCGGAGCTGGCTCTGCTCGCCGTCGGCGACGTCGGAGTGCGACAGGTGCGAAAGGACGTACAGCGAGCCCGGCGGCAGCAGCTCGCGGTAGGCGCGGATGGCCTCGCGGACCCCGGTCGGGTCCGGGAGGAAGTGCAGCACGGCCACGGTGAGCAGCGCGATCGGCCGGGTGAGGTCGAGGATGCCGGTGTCCTGGACGGCGTCCCACACCTGGTCGGCGTGGCAGAGGTCGGCGTGGAGGACGGTGTGGCGGTCCGGGTCGCCGTCCTCGTCGAGCAGGATCCGGGAGTGCGCGACCGCCACCGGTTCGACGTCGACGTACACGCAGCGGCTCTCGTCGTCCAGGTTGTCGGCGACCTCGTGCACGTTGCCCATCGTGGGGACGCCGGAGCCGAGGTCGAGGAACTGGTTGATGCCGTTCGCCAGGCAGTACCGCACGGCGCGGCCGAGGAAGTCGCGGTTGGCCCGCACGGCGACGCGCAGCTGCGGATAGGCCTTGAGGGCCTGTTCGCCGTACTGCCGGTCGATCGCCCAGTTCGCCGTCCCGCCCAGCGCCCAGTCGTAGGTGCGGGCGGCGTTGGGCCGCTCCAGGTCGATTTCCGCCGGCAGGTGGTCGGAGTCCATGGGCGCTCTCCTCGGACGAGTCGGGGCAGTATGCCACCGCGTGGGCGTTGCGCGAAGGTTGCCGGGGCCCCGGCGTGCCGGGTTACCGTGAAGCCACGGCCCCAGGAGGTGCGGTGGACGAAGGAGTCTGCGCGGTCCGGCCCGGCACCGACGTGGCCGGGCACGCGCGCCTGCTCGCGGGCATCCACGACGTCGTCCTGGCCGGGCGGCCGCCCGCGTCGGCGCCCCGCCGGCTGGTCGAACGCTCGTGGCGCCGCGTCGCCGCGCAGGGCGTCGATCCCGACCGGCCGCCCGCCCCCGACCCGGTCGGCGCCGCCGAGGTCGAACGGCGGCGGACGGTCTGCCGGCTGAACGAGGTCCTGCCCGAGCTGCGGGGCGCGCTGACGTCGGTGGCCGAAGACGCGCACCACCTGATGGTCGTCACCGACGCCGACGGCGTCGTGCTGTGGCGCGAGGGCGCACGCCGGGTGCGCCACCGCGCCGACTCGCTCGGCTTCACCGAAGGCGCCACCTGGTCGGAACCCGCGATCGGCAGCAACGCGATCGGCACGGCGCTGGCCGAGGCGGCACCGGTGCAGCTGTTCGCGGCCGAGCACTTCGTGCGCTCGCACCACGCCTGGACCTGCACCGCCTCCCCCGTGCACGACCCGCGCACGGGCGAGCTGCTCGGGATCGTCGACGTCAGCGGCCCGGCCGAGACCGTCCACCCGATGACCGTCGCCCTGGTCGGCACGTCCGTGCGGCTCGCCGAGGCCGTGCTCCGGCAGCGGCACGAGGCCCGGCTGGAGGCGCTCCGGCAGCTCTCGGGCCACCTCCTCGCCGGCGTCGGCGGGCCCGGGCTCGTCGTCGACGACCACGGCTGGGTCGCCGCCCTGCGCGGTGTCGCGGGGATCGGCCGGGTCGCCGCGCCCCGCCCGGGCGTCCCGGTCGCGGTCCGCGGGGTCGGGGCGTGCGAGCCCGAGCCGGTGCCCGGCGGCTGGCTGCTGCGACCGAGCCGCCGGGAGGCCCTGCGGCTCACCCTCGACCTCGGCCACGAACCGCCGCGCGCGATCGTCGAAGGATCGGTGCGGTGGACGCACCCGCTGGGCCGGCGGCAGGCGGACCTGCTGCGGCTGATCGCGGCCGCCGGCCCCGCCGGGGTGCCGGCCGCGCAGCTGTCGGAGACGCTCTACGGCGACCGCACGCACCTGGTGACCGTGCGCGCCGAGCTGTCGCGGCTGCGCAAGCTCGTCGGCGACCTGCTGCTCGCCCGGCCGTACCGGATCGCGCCGGGCATCGAAGTCGTGCTGATGCAACCTTAGGGCAACCCTTACGCGGACCCGGCCCGCCGGGGTTGGCTGCGGTGAGCGCGCCGCCGACGAAGACGGTGCCCGAGACGGGGAGGTCCGCTCATGACCCAGACCCTCGAACCGGCCGCGGCCCTCGACGAGGCCCGGCAGCGCGTCGACGGCTGGCTCGCCGACTTCGAGGCCGCGCTCGCGGCCCGCGACGCCGGCCGGGCCGCCGCCCTCTTCGCCACGACGTCGTTCTGGCGCGACCTGGTCGCGTTCACCTGGAACCTCAAGACGGTCGAGAACCGCGACGGCGTCGAGGATCTGCTCCTCGCCACCATGGACAGCACCGACGCGAAGGGGTTCCACACGACCGAAGACCCGACCGAATCCGACGGCGTCGTCGAGGCGTGGATCGGCTTCGAGACGGCGGCCGGCCGCGGCCGCGGCCACCTGCGGCTCACCGGCGAAGGCGCGTTCACGCTGCTGACGACGCTCTACGAGCTCAAGGGCCACGAGGAGCCGCTCGGCGCCACCCGGCCGATGGGCGCCGAACACGGCATCCACCCCGACCGGGTCACCTGGGCCGAAGCGCGGCAGGCGGAGGCGGCGGAACTGGGCACGACGCGGCAGCCGTACGTCGTGGTCATCGGCGGCGGCCAGGGCGGGATCGCGCTGGGGGCCCGGCTGCGCCAGCTCGGCGTGCCGCACGTGGTCGTCGACCGGCACGCCCGGCCGGGCGACCAGTGGCGCGGCCGGTACAAGTCGCTGTGCCTGCACGACCCGGTCTGGTACGACCACCTGCCCTACCTGGACTTCCCGCGGACCTGGCCCGTCTTCGCGCCGAAGGACAAGATCGCCGACTGGCTGGAGATGTACACGAAGGTCATGGAGGTGAACTACTGGTCGTCGACGACCTGCAAGCGCGCCTCCTACGACGAAGAAGCCCGGGAGTGGACGGTCGTCCTCGACCGCGACGGCGAAGAAGTCGTGCTGCGCCCGAAGCAGCTGGTGCTCGCGACCGGCATGTCCGGCAAGCCGAACGTGCCGGTGCTGCCCGGGCAGGACCGCTTCCGCGGCGACCGGCACCACAGCTCGCAGCACCCCGGGCCGGACGCCTATCGCGGCAAGAAGGCGGTGATCATCGGGTCGAACAACTCCGCCTTCGACATCTGCGGCGCGCTGTGGGAGGCCGGCGCCGACGTCACCATGGTCCAGCGCAGCTCGACGCACATCGTGAAGTCGGATTCCCTGATGGAGCTGGGGCTGGGCGACCTGTATTCGGAGCGCGCGGTGGCGGCCGGGATGACGACACAGAAGGCGGACCTGACGTTCGCTTCGCTCCCCTACCGGATCATGCACTCCTTCCAGCAGCCGGTTTACGCGGCGATCAAGGAACGCGACCAGGAGTTCTACGACCGGCTCGAAGCCGCCGGCTTCCGCCACGACTGGGGTGACGACGACTCCGGGCTGTTCATGAAGTACCTGCGCCGCGGATCGGGCTACTACATCGACGTCGGCGCGGCGGACCTGGTGGCCAACGGGGACGTCAAGCTCGCGCACGGCCAGGTCACGTCGCTGACGGAGACGTCGGTCGTGCTGGCGGACGGCACCGAGCTCGAGGCGGACCTCGTCGTCTACGCGACCGGGTACGGCTCGATGAACGGCTGGGCGGCGGACCTGATCAGCCAGGAGGTCGCGGACAAGGTCGGCAAGGTCTGGGGCCTGGGCTCGGCGACGACCAAGGACCCCGGCCCGTGGGAAGGCGAGCAGCGGAACATGTGGAAGCCCACGCAGCAGGAGGGGCTCTGGTTCCACGGCGGGAACCTGCACCAGTCACGGCACTACTCGCTGTACCTGGCGCTGCAGCTGAAGGCCCGCGCCGAAGGCATCCCGACGCCGGTGTACGGGCTGCAGGAGGTCCACCACCTGTCCTAGGGCCTGTCCTCGAAGCCGGAGGAGCAGGGTGGCCAGGTCGGTCAGCCCTCGTCGCCGGGGTGTGCCGTCGGCGCAGGGAGAAGCGGATGGCCCGGCTGGAGTAGCCCTTGTCCGCCAGCACCCGGCTCGGCCGCGTCGGCGGACGGCCCGGACCGGGGCGGCGGAACTCGACACCCGCCATGACCGCGGTGAACTGGGTGCAGTCGTTGACGTTGCCGCCAGTCAGCACCACCGACAACGGCCGCCCGTGACCGTCGCAGCCGAGAGGGATCTTGGTGGTGGGTCCACCCCGGGACCGGCCGATGGCATGATCATCTGGCTCGCTGTGCCCGCCGCGCGCGTGTGCGCCGGTCACCCACCCGCGGGCGTCCCTTCGCCCCCGAAGCGGGCAGCAACGGCTCGATCACCGGCCACTGCTCATCAGTCAGCTCATGCCTACGCACCACAACCCAAGATCAAGCAGTCACCACCAGCTATGAGGACACGCCCTAGGACCCGGGCGCGCCCACGGGGTCGCCGAACAGCAGGGCGGTTCCGTGGGCGCGCTTGAAGTACAGGTGGGCGTCGTGCTCCCAGGTGATCGCGATCCCGCCGTGGAGCTGGATCATCTCCGCCGCCGCGTGGGAAAACGCTTCGCCGCACACGACCTTCGCCGTCGTGACGGCTTCGGGATCACCGTCCACAATGGCCGCGTACAGCGCCGAACGGGCCGCTTCGACGTGGACGTGCACGTCTGCCATCCGGTGCTTCAGCGCCTGGAACGAGCCGATCGGGCGGCCGAACTGACGGCGTTGCTTCGTGTACTCGACCGTCAGCTCCAGCGCGCGGGCCGCCGCGCCGACCTGTTCGGCGGCGACGGCGATCACCGCCGTGTCCCGCAGCTGCCGCAGCTGCTCGGTGAACCCGCCGGTGTCCAGGCGCCGGGCCGGGCTCGACGCGAAGTCGGCCACGGCGAGCCGGCGGGTCGGGTCGAGCGTGGTGACGCGCTCGCGGCGGACGCCGGCCAAGGGCACTTCGAACAGGCCGACGCCGTCCGCGGTGCGGGCCACGGCCAGGAGGACGTCCGCGAGGTCGCCGTCGAGGACGTAGTGGGCGCGGCCGTCGAGTCCGGCGGCCGACGCGGTGAGCCCGGGCGCCCACTCCTCGTCGGCCCAGGCCAGCGCGGCGAGGCTGGTGCCCGCGGCGATGCCCGGCAGCAGCCGCTCGCAGGCTTCGTCGTTCCCCGTGCGCAGCACCGCTTCCCCGCACAGCACGGCGGAGCCCAGCATCGGCGCGGGGGTGAGCGTCCGGCCCAGTTCCTGCAGGACCACGCACGTCTCGGCGAGTCCCGCGCCCGCGCCGCCGTAGCGCTCGGGGATCGCGAGGGCGGCGACGCCGATCTGCTCGCACAGCGTCGACCAGAGCTTGTCGTCGTAGCCCAGCGGCGACTCCATCGCGGCCCGCACCGCCTCCGGCCCCGACCGCCGGGTGAGCAACGCGCGCACGGCGGCCCGCAGCGCCTGGGCTTCTTCGGTCTCCAGCGGATCCGTCATCCCGCACCCGCCAGCACCCGCGCGCGGTGGAACGCCCCGCTCCCCCAGGCTCCGGCCAGCGCGCGCACCTTCGTCAGCCGCAGCCCGAGGTCGTGCTCGGCGGTGTAGCCGATCGCGCCGTGGACCTGCAGCGCCGTGCGCGCGGCCAGGTTCGCCGCGTCGCCGGCCATGACCTTCGCCGCGGAGACGTCGCGGTCGAAGGTGTCCCCGGCGACGGCCGCGCCGTAGAGCAGCGGCCGGGCCAGCTCCAGCCGCGTCACGACGTCGGCGAGCAGGTGCTTGACCGCCTGGTACTCCCCGATCAACCGGCCGTACTGGCTGCGTTGTTTCGCGTACGCCACCGAGGTGTCGAGCAGCCATTGCCCGGCCCCCAGGAGCTGGGCGGCCACGGCCAGGACACCGCGGTCGAACGCGGCCGTGCCGGCCATCGGGGTGCCGGGGACGCGGAACAGCCGCCGGACCGGGTCGATCGAGCGGACCAGTTCCGCGGCAGTGCGCTCCGCGCCGGTGAGGTCCAGCACCACGCCCGCGACGTCGGCGTCCAGCGCGAGGGGGACTTCCGGCGGCGCGACGACGGTGGCCAGGAGGTCGCCCTCGGCCAGCGCGGTGAGCCGGTCGCCGGTCAGCAACGCCGGGGCGACCGCCGCCGACTCGACGAGCGGGCCGGGGACGGCGTGGTAGCCGAGCGCTTCGAAGGCGACCACCAGGTCGACCGGACCGGCGCCGAGGCCGCCGTGTTCTTCGTCCACGAGCAGCGCGAAGACCCCGAGGTCGGCGAGCGCGCGCCAGAGCTTGAGGCCGCGGTCGTGCTCACCGGCGGCCCAGGCCCGCGCGGCGGCCGCGGTGTCCGCCCCGCCCAGCAGTTCGTGCAGGGTCGCGGCGAACTGCCGTTGCTCCGGGGAGAGCTGGAACTTCATCGGCGGGCCTCCCTCGGGAGCTTCAGCAGCCGCTCGGCGATCGTGTTCCGCTGGATCTGGTCGGTGCCGCCGTAGATCGGCCCGGCGAGGGAGAACAGGTAGCCGTGCACCCACGCCGGGTCGGTCTCCGCCTCCGGGCCGAGCACCTCGAGCGCGGTCTCGTGGAGGTCGACGTCGAGGTGGGACCAGAACAGCTTGTTCACGCTGGACTCCGGGCCCAGCTCCCCGCCTTCGGCGAGCCTGCTCACGGTCCCGAACGTGTACAGCTGGTAGGCGCGGGCGCCGATCCAGGCGTCCGCCACCCGGTCCTGTGTGGACGGTGGCGACCCCTGCGCACGCCACAGGTCGACCAGCCGGCCGGCCGCGGCGAGGAACCGGCCGGGACTGCGCAGGGACAGGCCGCGCTCGTTGTTGGCGGTCGTCATCGCGACCCGCCAGCCCTGCCCCGCCTCGCCGATGACGTCGGCGTCGGGGACGAACACCTCGTCGAAGAAGATCTCGGCGAACCCGGGCTCGCCGTCCAGCTGCGGGATCGGCCGGACCGTGACGCCGTCGGCGCGCAGATCCGCCATGAAGTACGTCAGGCCGTGGTGGCGCCGCGCGTCGGGGTCGGTCCGGAACAGGCCGAACGCGCGGTCGGCGAAGGCCGCGCGTGAGCTCCACGTCTTCTGCCCCGACAGCAGCCAGCCGCCGGCGGTCCGCACCGCCGTGCTGCGCAGCGCCGCGATGTCGCTGCCCGCTTCGGGTTCCGACCACGCCTGCGCCCACACCTGCTCGCCGCGGGCCATCGGCGGGAGGATCCGGTCCCGCTGCTCCGGCGTGCCGTGCGCGAACAGGGTCGGGCCGAGCATGAAGATCCCGTTCTGGCTGACCCGGCCCGGCGCGCCCGCCGCGTAGTACTCCTCCTCGAACAGCAGCCACTGCAGCAGCGAGGCGTCGCGCCCGTGGTACTCGCGCGGCCACGACACCACCGACCACCGCGCCTCGGCCAGCTCGGCCTCCCACTCGCGGTGCGCGGCGAACCCTTCGGCGGTGTCCATCGACGGCAGCGCCCGGACGTGCCCGGCCAGCCACGCGCGGGCCTCGTCGCGGAAGGCCGCGGAAGCCTCGTCGACGTCGAGGTCCATCAGCCCCCCTGGTTCGCGTCGCGCATCGACCGCGCGGACTGCCCGCCGAGCGGGTCTTCCGACGTCTCCGCGTTGTGGGCGTGCGCCAGGTGGTGCAGCCCGAACACCGAGTCCATGCCGGACCGCAGGCCCATCAGGTCCTCGGCCTGGTTGACGGCCTTCTTCGCCAGCGCGAGGCCGAACTGCGGCATCGCGCTGATCTTCTCCGCCAGCTCGAGGGTGTGCTGCTCGAGTTCGGCGCGCGGCACGATCCGGTTGATCATGCCCCAGTCCTTGGCCTGCTGGACGGAGAAGCGCTCGCCGGTGAACAGGACCTCCTTCGCGGCGCGCGGCCCGAGCGCCCACGGGTGCGCGAAGTACTCGACACCCGGAATCCCCATCCGCACCACGGGATCGGCGAAGAAGGCGTCGTCGGAGGCGACGACGAGGTCGCAGATCCAGGCGAGCATCAGCCCGCCCGCGATGCAGGCGCCCTGGACGCTGGCGATCATCGGCTTCGGGATCTCGCGCCAGCGGCGGCACATGCCGAGGTAGACCTCGGACTCGCGGGCGAACCGCTGGTCTCCCCCGGCCCGGTCGGTGTGGTCCCACCACAGCACCGCGCGGCGGTCGAACGACTGGTCCACGTCCCGGCCCGGGGTGCCGATGTCGTGCCCGGCGGAGAAGTGCTTGCCCGCCCCCGCCAGCACGATCACCTTCACCTCGGCGTCGTCCACGGCCCGGGCGAAGGCGTCGTCGAGCGCGTACGTCATCGCCGAGTTCTGGGCGTTGCGGTAGTCGGGCCGGTTCATGGTGATCAGCGCGACCGGTCCGCGCCGCTCGGAGCGGACCACCGGTTCACTCATGCCTTCTCCTCACTGAGCAGCCGCTTCAGCACCTTGCCGGAAGCGTTGCGGGGCAGCTCGTCCAGGAACTCGACGAACCGCGGGGTCTTGTAGTTGGCGAGCCGCTCGCGGCAGAAGGCGACGACGGCGTCCGCGCTCAGCCCGGAGCCGACGACGAAGGCCTTGCCGACCTCGCCGAGCCGGGCGTCCGGGACGCCGACGACGGCGACGTCGCGGACGCCGGCCAGCTCGGTCAGCGCGTGTTCGACCTCGGCCGGGTAGACGTTGAAGCCACCGCAGATGTACATGTCCTTGAGCCGGCCGGTGATGGTGAGGTTGCCGTCGTCGTCGAGCTCGCCGACGTCGCCGGTGTGCAGCCAGCCCTCGTCGTCGATCGCCTGCGCCGTCGCTTCGGGGTCGTCGAGGTAGCCGAGCATGACGTTGGGCCCGCGGAGGACGATCTCGCCCGGCGAGCCCTGGATCGCCACCTCGAAGCCCGCCGTCGCGCGGCCGGACGTCCGGGACACGAGCTCGGCGTCGTCGCCGGGGCGGCACATCGTCACCACCACGGCTTCGGTGAGGCCGTAGGCGGTGAGGACGGTGTCGAAGCCGAGCTCGGACCGCATCCGGCGGACCAGGGACGCCGGCACCGTCGCCGCGCCGGTGACCGCGAGCCGCAGCGACGAGACGTCGTGGTCGCGCGTTTCGCGCAGCAGGGAAGCGAAGATCGTCGGCGCGCCCGGCAGCACCGAGATCCGCTCCCGCTCGATCAGCTCGAGGGCCGCGCGGACGTCGAACACCGCCTGCGGGACGATCGTCGCGCCGGTGAGCAGGCCGACGACGATCCCGGCCTTGTAGCCGAAGCTGTGGAAGAACGGGTTGACCACCAGGTACCGGTCGCCGGCGGTGACCTGGCCGCACTCCGCCCAGGCCGCGGCGACGTCGACCACCTGGCGGTGGGCCGAGAGCACGCCCTTGGACCGGCCGGACGTGCCCGAGGTGAACAGGACGTCGCTGACGTCGCCCGGGGCGACCGCGTCCGCGCGCGCCTCGGCTTCCACCTCCGTGACCTGCTCGGCCCGGGCGAGGAACTCGTCCCAGCCGAGTGTCCCCGGCACCGGCCGGTGCGGCTGCTCCAGGGGCACGCGGACGACCGTGGCGAGGTCCGGCAGCGCGACGCCGGTCGCGACGATCGCGGCGTGGCGGTCGGCGCCGAGGAAGTCCGCCGCCACGACCAGCGCCTTCGCGCGGCTGCGGGCGAGCAGGTCGACGGTCTCGGCGGCGGTGAACCGGGTGTTGACCGGCACCAGCGTCGCGCCCGCGTAGAGCGCGCCCAGCGCCGCGAGGACCCAGTGGTGGGTGTTCGGGAGGGTGATCGCCACCCGGTCGCCGGGCCGGACGCCGGACGCCATGAACGCCCGGGCGGCGGTCCGAACACGTTCCAGAAGCGCGTCGAAGCCGAGCCGCAGCGCGCCGTCTACGAGAGCCTCCGCGGACCCGAACTTCGCGGCGGCATCGCGGACTACGGCCGGGATCGTGGTCTGTCCCACCACACCCTCCTCTGGACCGGCAAACTAGAACGTGTTCTCATTACCCTAGGTCCCGGACCGGCCCGGCAGCAAGGAGGCGTGCGTGGAACCGACGCGATTCCGCCGCGAGGTCGCGGGCTGGCTCGCCGACAACCTGACCGGCGAGTTCGCTCGGCTGCGTGGCCTGGGCGGGCCGGGCCGCGAGCACGAGGCGTTCGACCTGCGCCTGGCCTGGGAACGCCACCTGGCCGCCGCGGGCTGGACCTGCGTCGGCTGGCCGGTCGAGCACGGCGGCCGCGGCCTGTCGCTGGAGGAGCAGGTCGCCTTCCACGAGGAGTACGCGGCTTCGGGTGCCCCCGCGCGCGTCAACCACATCGGCGAGCAGCTGCTCGGCCCGACGCTCATCGCCTTCGGCACGCCCGAGCAGCAGCGGCGGTTCCTCCCCAAGATCGTCACCGTCGAAGAGCTCTGGTGCCAGGGCTACTCCGAACCCGGCGCCGGCTCCGACCTCGCCGCCGTCGCGACGTCGGCGGTCCGGCGCGGCGGCGAATGGGTGCTCAACGGCCAGAAGATCTGGACGTCCCTGGCCCACGTGGCCGACTGGTGCTTCGTCGTGGCCCGCACCGAACCCGGATCCCGGCGCCACCACGGCCTGTCGTACCTCCTGGTCCCGCTGCGCCAGGACGGCGTCACCGTCCGGCCGATCCAGCAGCTCACCGGCACCTCCGAATTCAACGAGGTGTTCTTCGACGACGCCCGCACGCCCGCGGACCTGGTCGTCGGCGAACCCGGCGACGGCTGGAAGATCGCCATGGCCACGCTCGGCTTCGAACGCGGCGTCTCGACACTGGGCCAGCAGATCGGCTTCCGCCGCGAACTGGACGACATCGTCGCCGACGCGAAGCGGACCGGGACCTACGACGACCCGCTGCTGCGCGCGGACCTCACCCGCGCCCGGATCGGCCTGCGGGTGCTGCGCGCCCACGCCCTGCGGACGCTCGGGCGGCCCGCCGGGCCGGAGGTCGCCGTCGGCAAGCTGCTGTGGGCGCAGTGGCACCGCGGGCTCGGCGAGCTCGCCATGCGGGCCCGCGGGGCGCGGTCGCTGGCCGCCGGCGGGGCCGAGCTGGACGACGCGCAGCGGCTGTACCTGTTCACCCGCGCGGACACGATCTACGGCGGTTCGGACGAGATCGAGCGGAACATCATCGCCGAGCGCGTGCTCGGCCTGCCGAGGGAGGCACGCCCGTGAGCCCGCAGACAGCGCCTTCGAAAGGCGTACCCGGCCACGACCTGCTGTCCGGGAAGGTCGTCGTGGTCACCGCCGCGGCCGGCACCGGCATCGGCTCGGCCGTGGCCCGCCGGTGCCTCGAAGAGGGCGCGAGCGTCGTCGTCAGCGACTGGCACGAGCGGCGCCTCGGCGAGAAGGCGGCCGAACTGGCCGCACTGGGCAAGGTGCACGCGATTCCGTGCGACGTCACGCAGGAAGACCAGGTCCAGGCGCTGATCGACGGCGCGGCCGACCACTTCGGACGGCTCGACGTGCTGGTCAACAACGCCGGGCTCGGCGGGACGAAGTCCGTCCTGGACATGACCGACGACGAGTGGTCGCGCGTCCTCGACATCACGCTCACGGGGACGTTCCGCTGCACGCGGGCCGCGCTGAAGCGGTTCGTCGCCCAGGGCGGTGGCGGCGCCATCGTCAACAACGCGTCGGTGATCGGCTGGCGCGCCCAGGCCGGGCAGGCGCACTACGCCGCCGCGAAGGCCGGGGTGATGGCGCTGACCCGGTGCTCGGCCCTCGACGCCGCCGAACACGGTGTCCGGATCAACGCCGTCGCGCCGAGCCTGGCCATGCACCCTTTCCTCGCCAAAGTGACCAGCGACGAACTCCTCGACGACCTCACGAAACGGGAGGCGTTCGGCCGCGCGGCCGAGCCGTGGGAGGTCGCCAACGTCATGGTCTTCCTCGCCAGCGGCTACGCGAGCTACCTCACCGGCGAAGTCGTCTCCGTCAGCAGCCAGCACCCCTAGGAGCCCCTGTGCCCGAAGCCTTCCTCCTCGACGCGGTCCGCACCCCGGTCGGCCGGCGCGGCGGCGCGCTGTCCGGGTGGCACTCCGCCGACCTCGGCGCGCACGTCATCAAGGCCGTCGTCGACCGCACGGGCGTCGACCCGGACCTGGTCGACGACGTCATCCTCGGCTGCACGGACACCCTCGGCCCGCAGTCGGGCAACATCGCGCGCACGGCGTGGCTGGCGGCGGGTTTCCCGGACCACGTGCCCGGGGTGACGATCGACCGGCAGTGCGGGTCGAGCCAGCAGGCCGTGCACTTCGCGGCGCAGGCCGTCATGTCCGGCACGCAGGACCTCGTCCTGGCCGGGGGTGTGCAGAACATGAGCCGCATCCCGATCAGCGCGGCGATGCTGGCCGGGCGCGAGTACGGCTTCGACGACCCGTTCTCCGGTTCGAAGGGCTGGCAGGAGCGCTACGGCAGTGCCGAGGTCTCGCAGTTCCGCAGCGCGGACATGATCGCCGAGCACTGGGACATCAGCCGCGAGGCCATGGAGGAGTACGCGCTGCGCAGCCACCGGCGGGCGCTCGCGGCCATCGACTCCGGCCGGTTCGACGCGGAGATCGCGCCGGTCGACGGATTCCGGCACGACGAGGGGCCGCGCCGGGACACGTCGGCGGAGCGGATGCGCGGCCTCAAGCCGTTGAGCGAAGGGTCCCGGCTGACGGCGGCGGTGGCCAGCCAGATCTCCGACGGCGCGAGTGCGGCGCTGCTGGCGTCGTCGTCGTTCGTCGAGGAGCACGGCCTGACGCCGCGGGCCCGCATCCACCACCTGTCGGTCCGCGCGGCGGACCCGGTGTGGATGCTGACCGGCCCGATCCCGGCCACCGCGCAGGCACTCCGGAAGACCGGGCTGGGCATCGGCGACATCGACCTGTTCGAGGTCAACGAGGCGTTCGCCAGCGTGGTGCTGGCGTGGCTGGACGAAACCGGCGCGGATCCCGACCGGGTGAACGTGAACGGGGGCGGCATCGCCCTCGGCCACCCGATCGGGGCCACCGGCACGAAGCTCCTCGCGACGCTCCTGCACGAGCTGGAGCGCCGCGAGGGGCGTTACGGCCTGCAGACGATGTGCGAAGGCGGTGGCACCGCCAACGTCACCATCATCGAACGGCTCTGATCAGCCGAGGGCGCGCAGCTTCGGCAGGACGTCCTCGGAGAACTGGGTCAGGAAGCGCTCCTGGTCGTGGCCCGGGCCGTGGAAGACCAGGTGGTTCAGGCCCGCGTCCAGGTACGGCTTGATCTGGGCCACGGCCTCGTCCGGGTCGGACGCCACGATCCAGCGCTTGGCGACCTGCTCGATCGGCAGCTCGTCGGCCAGCCGCTCCATCTCCTCGGCCGAGGAGACGCTGTGCTTCTGCTCCGCCGAGAGCGACAGCGGCGCCCAGAACCGGGTGTTCTCCAGGGCCTTCTCGTGGTCGCGGTCGTAGGACAGCTTGATCTCGATCGTCCGGTCGACGTCCTCGACGGTCTTCTCCGCCGCCTCGGCGCCTTCCTTGACCGCGGGCATCAGCTTCTCGGTGTAGAGGTCCATGCCCTTGCCCGAGGTGCAGATGAACCCGTCCCCCGCGCGGCCCGCGTACTTGGCCACCACCGGGCCACCCGCCGCGATGTACACCGGCACCGGCTGCTCCGGCCGGTCGTAGATCTTGGCGTCGACCAGCTCGTAGTAGTCGCCCTTGAAGTTCACGTTGTCGCTGGTCCACAGTTCGCGGATCAGCTTGATCGACTCGCGCAGCCGCGCGAAGCGCTCCTTGAACTCCGGCCACTCGCGCCCCGAGACGGCGATCTCGTTCAGCGCCTCGCCGGAGCCCACGCCGAGGATCACCCGGCCGCCCGAGAGCAGCGACATCGTCGCGAACGCCTGCGCGATCACGGCCGGGTTGTACCGGAACGTCGGGGTCAGCACGCTCGTGCCGATCTGCACCCGCTTCGTGCGCTCGGCGACCGCCGGCATCCACGCCAGGGCCCACGGCGCGTGGCCGCCCTCGTGCCGCCACGGCAGGAAGTGGTCGGACACCCAGACCGAGTCGAGGCCGACCTCTTCGGCACGCACCGCGTACTCGACCAGGTCCCGCGGTCCGAACTGCTCCGCCGACGCCTTGTAACCGACCTTGAGCGCCACGCTCATCCTCCCGTTTCCCGGCCGAGTCGCCGCAGGATCTCACCTGCCTCGGCCACTGTGCCCTCGACGATCCCGGCCACCGTGGGCAGGTCGTGGATCATGCCCACCACCTGTCCCGACGCTAGCACTCCCGCGTCCGTCCGGCCCTCGACCAGCCCCGCCCGCAACAGCATCGGGGTGTTGGCCGCCATGACCAGCTGACTCCAGGTCAGATCGTTGCCGTGCTTCATCGCAAGGCCTTCTTTGACCATGGCAACCGGGGACAGTCCGGTGATATTCCGGAACCGCAAGGCATTGCGCGCGGCCTGCGCCAGACCGCGGATCCGGCCGGTGCGTTCCAGCTTGTCGACGAGGTCCGTGCGCAGCACGCGGTGCGGCAGGCCGTCGACGCGCCGGGTGACGACCGTCCCGGTGAGACCCTGCCCGAGGTAGAGGCGCTTGACGTCGTCGGGGACCGTGCTCTCCTTGCTCAGCAGGAACCGGGTGCCCATCGCCACGCCCGCCGCGCCGTAGGCGAGTGCGGCGGCGAGGCCGCGCCCGTCGAAGAAGCCGCCCGCGGCGACGACCGGGATGTCGACGGCGTCGAGCACGCTCGGCAGCAGCAGGGTGGTGGCCACTCCCCCGGTGTGCCCGCCGCCTTCGCCGCCCTGGACGATGACGGCGTCCGCGCCCCAGGCGGCGACCTTCTCGGCGTGCCGCGCGGCGCCGACCGAGGGGATCACGACGACGCCGTGGTCGCGCAGCTTCGCGATCATCTCCTTGCGGGGCGCGAGCGCGAAGGACGCCACCTTGACGCCCTCGCGGATCAGCAGGTCGACGCGGGCGCCGGCGTCGGCCGCGTCGGCACGGAGGTTCACCCCGAACGGCTTCTCCGTCCGCTTCTTGACTTCGGCGATCGCCGCGTCCAGCTCGTCGAAGGTCATGGTGGCCGACGCCAGGATCCCGAGGGCGCCCGCTTCCGCGGTCGCCGAGACCAACCGCGGGCCGGCGACCCAGCCCATCCCGGTCTGCACGACCGGGTGCTCGACCCCGACCAGCTCGGTCAGCGCCGTCTTCACGCCGGGACTTCCTTGTCGCGCAGGCTCTTCGGATCCACGACTTCGCGGATGAGCCGCAGTTCCTCGTCGGTCGGTTCGCGGCTGACGCCCACGTCGGTGAAGCCGATCTCGAACGCGCTCGCCGCGATCACCTCGTCCGGGGTGACGCCGGGGTGCAGCGACACGGCCCGCATCGAGTGCTCCGGCGTCGCGAAGTCGAAGACGCCGAGGTTCGTGACCACCCGGTGGACGTCGTGGTACTTCTCGGCCGACGGGCCCGCCTTCGCCGCGTTGTCGTAGCCGACGCCCGAAACGACGTCGACGCTCTCGACGAAGACCCGCGTGCTGTGCCGCGGCACCCAGTAGCTGGTCCGGTGGTTGACGGTGTTGCCCGGCGCGCCCCGCACGCCCAGCAGCTGCTTCTTCGGCCGGGCGTGGTCGCCGATCGCGGAGATGTTCTGGTTGCCGTACCGGTCGACCTGGTTCGCGCCCATGACGACGTGCCGCCGCCCGTGCGGGACGATCGTGTCGAGCATCTTCCGGAACGGCTGCCAGCCCTCGACCACGCCGTCGGGGGTGACCAGGTACGCCTCGCCGTCGGACATGAGGAGATCGGGTTCGAACGTCAGCCGCGCGAGCTTCGCGCCGAGCTGCGGGACCAGGCCCATCGGGCTGACCACGATCTCGCCGTCGCCGCGGAACACCTCGGCCATCGCCACGACGACGATCTCGGCCCGGGTCGCGCTCATGCCGCCTCCGCCTCGAACTTGTCCACTTCGGACAGGTAGCTGCGCTCGTCTCCCGACAGGAACCGGTCCACGAAGCCCGGCCACGCGTCGGGATCCTTGGCGCAGGCGGCGTAGTGCCGCTGGAACCGCTCGTCCCGGCCGTAGTCCGGCACGGCCGTGGTGAAGTGCGCGCCACGCGGGGCCTCGACGACACCGTCGACGGCGCCGCGGTTGAGCAGCAGCGACTGCACCGGCCCGCCCGCCGTCAGCTCGGTCGTGTCGACGATTTTCTCCACCGACACGAACCGTTTCTCCGCGGCCAGGCAGAACAGGTCGTCGAAGTAGGGGTCCGGGCCGAGGTACTGGGCGTTGCCGCGGGCGTCGGCGCGGTTGAGGTGCACGAGCGCGACGTCGAGGTGCTGCGCCGGGACCGCGACGAGCTCCTCGCCGTCGGCGTAGGGCGAGCGCACGGTCCGCAGGTCCGGGTTGGCGCGCATCACCTCGGAGCCGAGCCCGGCGCGCGTCGGCAGGAACGGAAGCCGTTGCGCGGCCGCGGAAAGCGCGGCCCCGAACATGCCTTCGTCGTACTCGGTGACGGCGATCGCGCCGGTCTCGCGGGCGCGGCCGAACCACGGGTCGAAGGGAATCGAATCGAGCGTCACGAACCCGAAGACCACCCGCTTCACCTTGCCCGCCGCGCACAGCAGGCCGACGTCGGGGCCGCCGTAGGAAACCACCGTCAGGTCGCGCACGGGGGTGCGGAGGATCGCGCGGACCAGGGCCATCGGCTTGCGCCGCGAGCCCCAGCCGCCGATGCCGATCGTCATGCCGTCCGTCAGCTCGGCCGCCACCTCGTCGGCGGTCGTGCGCTTATCGGCCATTCAAGAACTCCTCGCGGGCTTCGTCGGACGCGCCGAGCAGGTTGAGCTCGAAGGTGAAGCCCTGCTCGAACCGGTAACTGCGGTGCACCTGCTGGGTGTCGATGCCGTTCAGGGCCTCTTTCGCCGCCCGGATCACCCGCGGGTCCTTCTTCGCGATGTCGCGAGCGATCGCCAGCGCCGCCTCGTCCAGCTCCGCGCGGGGCACGACCTGGTAGACCGAACCGTGCGCGTGCAGCTCGGCGGCGGTGATCTTCCGCGCGGTGAAGTAGAGCGTGCGCATCAGGTGCTGCGGCACCAGGCGGGCGAGGTGGGTCGCCGCCCCCAAGGCCCCGCGCTCCACCTCGGGGACACCGAAAGTCGCGTCCTCCGAGGCGATGACCACGTCGGCGTTGCCGACCAGGCCGATCCCGCCGCCGAGGCAGAACCCGTGCACCGCGGCGACCACCGGGACCTCGCAGTCGTAGACGGCCCCGAAAGCCGCGTAGCAGCCCCGGTTCGCGCCGACCAGCGCGTCGTAGCCCGCGCTGCGCTGGATCTCCTTGATGTCCACGCCCGCGTTGAACCCGCGGCCTTCCGCGCGGAGGATCACGACGTGCACGTCGGGGTCGCGGCCCGCCTGCGTGAGCGCGTCGGCCAGGTCGAACCAGCCCTGCACGGGCAGCGCGTTCACCGGCGGGAAGTCGACGGTGACGACCTCGACGTGGCCGTCGCGCTTGGTGAGGATGCCCATCAGCTCGCTCCGTAGACGGGTTCGGGCTCGGGCGCGCGCTCGAGCAGGTCCTTCACCACCGGGCCGAGTTCGGCCGGGTCCCACCGGTCGCCCTTGTCCACGGCCGGGCCGTGCCGCCAGCCCTGCGCCACGGAGACCTTGCCGCCCTCGACCTCGAACACCCGGCCGGTCACCTGCGACGACTCCTCGCTGCCCAGCCAGACCACCAGGGGCGAGACGTTCTCCGGCGCCATCGCGTCGAAGCCGTCGTCCGGACGCGCCATCGACGCGAACACCGCCTCGGTCATCCGGGTCCGCGCGGCCGGCGCGATCGCGTTCACCGTCACCCCGTAGCGCGCCAGCTCGGCCGCCGCCACGACGGTCAGCCCGGCGATGCCCGCCTTCGCCGCCGAATAGTTGGCCTGGCCGACACTGCCCAGCAACCCGGCACCCGAGCTCGTGTTGATCACCCGGGCGCTCGGCGGCCGCCCGGCCTTCGCCTCGGCTCGCCAATGGTCCGCGGCGTGCCGCAAGGGCGCGAAATGTCCCTTCAGGTGCACGCGAACCACCGCGTCCCACTCGTCCTCGCCGAGGTTGACGAGCATCCGGTCCCGGACGAACCCCGCGTTGTTGACCAGCACGTCCAGGCGGCCGAAGTGCGCCAGCGCCGTCCCGATCAGGTCCCCCGCCCCGGCCCAGTCGGCGACGTCGGAGGTGTTCGCCACCGCCCGCCCGCCCAGCGCCTCGACCTCGGCGACGACCCCGGCGGCGGCGTCCCCGTCCACGTCGTTCACCACCACCGGCGCGCGCTCGGCCGCGAAGCCCAGGGCGTGGGCGCGTCCGATGCCGCGGCCGGCGCCGGTCACCACGACCACGCGGTCCTGGCACAACCTGCTCACTGATCCTCCCGATGGTTGACGTCGGCCGCGGCGAGGAACGCCGGGACCTCCCCGCCGCCGTGGACGCGCAGGGTCGCGCCGGAGACGTAGGAAGCCAGGCCCGAGGCGAGGAACGCCGCGCACGCCCCCACTTCCTCGGGTTCGGCGAGGCGGCCCAGCGGCACGGTTTTGCCGACCGCCTCGATCGCGGCTTCGCTGCCGTAGTGCAGGTGGGCCTGCTCGGTGCGGACCATGCCGACGTCGAGCGCGTTGACCCGCACCTTCGGCGCCCACTCCACGGCGAGGCTGGCGGTGAGGTTGTCGAGCCCGGCCTTCGCGGCGCCGTAGGCCGCGGTGCCCGGCGACGGGCGGGTGCCGCTGACGCTGGAGATCATGACGATGGACCCGCCGCCGTCCTGGCGTTGCATGACGGCGTTGGCGTGCTGCGAAACCAGCAGCGGCGCCAGGAGGTTCAGCTGCACGATCTTGTCGTGCAGCCGCGGCGAGGCCTCGCCCGCGGCCACGTGCGGCGCCCCGCCGGCGTTGTTCACGACCACGTCGAGGCGCCCGTGCCGCTCGACGATCCCGTCGACCAGGGCGGCGACCTGGGTGGCGTCGCGGACGTCGCACCGGACGAACTCCGCCTCGGTGGGGGCCTCGCGCCGCGCGCAGGTCACGACGTGGGCGCCGTGCGCGCGGAACACCGCGCTGATGCCCCGGCCCACCCCGCGGACGCCGCCGGTCACCAGCACCACGGCACCGGTCAGGCCCAGATCGGTCTTCACTCCCCAAAACTAGAACACGTTCTCGCTTTGGGCAAGGTGGTGGCGAACCACCCCGAGCTGGATCCCGACGGGACTCGCCCGCCGTGACTGGAACCCGTATCAGTCCCGCTTCGCGGCGTCGTACTCGGCGTTGGCCGCCATGACCTCGGGCATCTGCCCTTCGACGTCCTCGATCAGGGCCAGCAGCAGCGCGGCGGTGCGCCGGCCGCGCGGGGTGAGGCTGTACTCGACCTTCGGCGGGATGGTCGACTGGGCTTCGCGGTGGACGAAGCCGTCGCGTTCGAGGGCCTGCAGCGTCTGGGCGAGCATCTTCTCGCTGACCCCGCTGACCCGGCGGCGCAGCGCGTTGAACCGGAGCGTGCCGTCGTGGAGGGCGGCCATCGCCAGGATTCCCCAGCGGCCGGTGATGTGCTCCAGCGTCGCCCGGGACGTGCACGCCTGCGCGAACACGTCGAACAGCACCTGCCCGTGCTCGTCCCACTCCCGCGCTTCGCTCATGACGTCAACGGTACCTCGACGGCCGGGGCCGCCCAGGTGAGGATGCTCACCAAAAGTTTGCACTTTCTCAAAGTTAGTACACTCTGTCGGTAAGCAGCCCAACCGCGAGGAGTGAACGCATGATCGTCGTCACCGGTGCCACCGGACAGCTCGGCCGTTTGGTCGTCGAGGGCCTGCTGGAGAAGGTCCCGCCCGCCGAGGTCGTCGCGGCCGTGCGCGACCCGCGGAAGGCGGACGGGTTCGCCGCCCGCGGCGTGCAGGTGCGGACCGCCGACTACGACGACCCGGCGACCCTCGCCGCGGCGTTCGCCGGCGCGGACAAGGTGCTGCTGATCTCGAGCAGCACGCCCGGGCAGCGGCTCGCCCAGCACTCGGCCGTGGTCGCGGCCGCGCGGGAGGCCGGGGCCGGCCACCTCGCCTACACCAGCGTCCTGGCCGCCGACACGACCCGGCTGTCGCTCGCCGCCGAGCACAAGGCGACCGAGCAGGTCATCCGCGAGTCGGGCGTGCCGTTCACGTTCCTGCGCAACGGCTGGTACACCGAGAACTACGCGCAGACGGTCGCGCAGGCGCCGGCGTCCGGGTCGTTCGTGGGCAGCGCCGGCGAGGGCCGCCTCGGCGGCGTTCCGCGCCTCGACTTCGCGGAGGCGGCGGTCGAGGTCCTGACCGGCGAAGGCCACGTGGGCCGGGTGTACGAGCTCGCCGGTGACGAGCCGTGGAGCTACGCCGACCTGGCGGCCGCGATCACCGCGGCCGCGGGCAAGCCGGTGTCCTACCAGGACCTGCCGCCCGCGAAGCACCAGGAGATCCTGCTGGGCGCGGGCCTGCCGGAGCCGCTCGCGGCCATGCTGGTCGACGCGGACCGCGGCATCGCCGACGGCGAGCTGTCCTCGGCTTCGGGTGACCTGCGCCGCCTGCTCGGCCGCCCGACGACGCCGCTGGCCGAAGCCGTCGCGGCCCTCGTGAAGAGCTGACGTTCACGCGCCTCGGGACCGCAGTCCCGAGGCGCGCAGGGCGGCCTGCATCGCGAACCGCGCGTCCGGGTCGTCCAGGCGCTCCCCGAACGCCTGCTTCAGCTGCCGCACGCGGTACCGGACCGTCTGCGGGTGCACCGAAAGGTCCACCGCGATCTTCTCGGAGTTGCCCCCGTTCTCCAGCCAGGACAACAGGGTCTCCCCCAGCCGGCGCCGCGTGCGGTCGGGGAACTGCGCCAGCGGGGCCAGTTCGCGCTGGGCGACCTGGTCCGCCAGGTCGTCGTCCGACAGCAGCCACAACGTCGTCAGGTGGTCGGCGCACCACGTCACCGGGGCGTCCGGCAGCACGCCGTCCGCCACCAGCCGCAGCGCCGTCCGCGCCCAGCGCAGGGAATGCGCGGCCGCCGCGAGGTCCGTCGGAGGACCCACCGCGACGCGCGTGCCGAGCCGGGCCAGGCCGTCCGGGTCCACCGGCGCCGGCACCAGCAGGTACGGCTGCGGCGGCTCGAGGTCGGCGAGCACCTCGGGGCCCCACGGGCGGCTCACCGCGGACTCGGCGGCCACGGCCGCCACTTCGGCGGGCACCGGCCACCCGGCCGCCGACGCGAGTTCGGCGAGCACCGCGTCCGGGACCGCACCGGGACCGGTGAGCAGCCGCAGCAACCGGCGGCGCAGGCCCGCCCGCGTGCCGTCGATCTCCGCCCGCGCTTCGCGGTACCCGCGCATCGACACGCGCGCGAGGTCGTCCGCGTAGCCGAAGAGCATCTCGGCGAGCTGGGCCATCGCGGCCGAGGACAGCCGGTGCCGCCGGCCCAGCCGCATGATCCAGCGCCAGCCCACCCGGGTGCCGACCCGGTAGGCCGCCTGGAGGTCGTCGAGCGTCCGGCCCTCGTGCGCCTCGCCGGCACCGAGCCGGCGGCACGTCTCGTAGAGCCGGTCGCGCGACGCCAGCGGATCGTCGACGAGGTCCACGAAGAGGGCGACGGCGCACTCGACGCCGTGCCGGGTGACGCGGCCGTACGAGCCGTCGCCCGGCCGGGCGTAGACGGGCACGGCCCGCCACACCTCCCGGACGATCCAGTCCACCAGCGCCGGGACGGCCGGCCGCATGAGTGCGGCCAGCTCCGCTCTCCCGAGCACCTCCTCGCCCGCGTCCCGGGCGACCGGGACGCGCTGTCGAGCACTGTCGCGGGGCACCAGCTTCCTCCACGGGGAGAAGCGCGCTTTACCGGGCAGTAAAGCAGGGGAGACCGTACAGTACACCTCCATGAGCGGGCAGAGTTCTCCTGATCGATCCAGCACTCGCCGCAGCCCGGCCGCCCGGCCCACCGACGACGAACTGCTCGACGCCGCCCGCGCCGTGTTCGCCGAGCGGGGGTTCGCGCAGGCCACGATGGGGCTGATCGCCGACCGCGCCGACTCCACCAAGCCGACGCTCTACGCGCATTTCGGCGACAAAGCGGCCCTTTTCCGCGCGACCGTGACGCGGGAGGTCGCCGCGTTGCAGAACTGGGTGATCGCCGCCTACGAGACGGCGAACGCCCGCCCCCTGGAGGACCGGGTCCGGCTCTCCGTGATGGCGATGTTCAGCTACGCCGGGGCCCACCCGGACAGCTTCCGGCTGCTGTTCGATTCGGCCGTCGACGAGATGTCGAACGAGCGCCGCGCGCTGGCCGACACGATCTCCGCGCACGTGGTCACCCAGATCCGCGAGCACCTCCTCGCCCACGGACGGCCGTCCGGCCCGGGCGCGGATCTCCTCGCGGCGATGATGGTGGGTCTGGTGGGCCGCGCCGCGATGCACGTGTCCCACTCCCCCGGCCTCGACCCCATGGCGGCGGGCGAACTGGCGACGGGCTTCGTGATGGCCGCCCTCCGCGGCCTCGACCCGGGTCTGCTGGAGCGCGTCGACGCCCCCCAGGCCGCCGGACAGTGCGTCACCTGAGCATCCACACCGGACCGATTATCACCTGCTGAACAATTCCCGGCGCGAACCGGAACACCCTCTTGCTCCGGTCGGCAACCGCTGCGACGCTGCCGTTACCGCAAGCGACGCACTCATTTCCGCTCCCCACGGAAAGCGCTTGCCGACCCCATTTCTCCGCAAAAGAGGTGTTGATCGCCATGATTCGCGTCCCCAAAACCCGCTGGCTTTCCGCCATCGCCACGGCCGGCCTCGCCATCGCCGGCCTCAGCGTCGCCGCCGCGCCGGCGGCTTCGGCCGCGCCGTGCACCGACATCGACGTGGCCGTCGCCCGGGGTACGGGCGAGCCCGGCTCGCTGGGCCTCATCGTCGGCGACCCGGTCTTCCAGGCCGTGCAGAACCGGCTGCGGCCGCGGTCGGTGAGCAGCTACGGGGTCAACTACCCCGCCGACCTGATCCAGCCCGCGTCGGTGCAGCGCGGCAACACCGACCTGGTGAACCACGTGCGGTCGCAGGCCGCGTCCTGCCCGCAGCAGCGGTTCATCCTGGTCGGTTACTCCCAGGGCGCCAACGTCGTCGACAACTCGATCGGCATCAGCAGCGCCGGCGCCGTCGTCGGCGGCCCGATCGCCGCGACCATCCCGGCGGACCTGGCCCCGCGGATCGCGGCCATCCTGTTGTTCGGCAACCCGATCCGCGCGATCGGCCGTCAGGTCACCGGCACCTACCAGAGCCGCACCAAGGACTACTGCGCCTTCGGCGACCCGGTCTGCCAGGCGGGCGGCCTGAACATCCTGGCCCACCTCAGCTACGGCGGCAACGCCGCCGACGCGGCCGCGTTCGCCGCCGGCAAGGTCTGACCCACGTTCGTGAAGGCCCCGCCGAAGAACTCGGGCTTGGCTTCCGGTGGTCGTTGCAACACCTGAGCTGTTCAGGGGTTTCAGTGTTCGAGATCCGCGACGACCGGTCGCCTCGAGGTCCGAGGAAGCCGGGCGATGGCGCCAGACCCATCTTGATCTTGTGGCGCGAGGCCACGGCCGGGCGGGAGACAGAGCGACGGTCTTCCGCCCGGCCGCTGCCTTCGGTGGGACGTTTCCTCCCGGTCGCGGAACGGATCCTGATCGCGGATCCGCCGCGCGAGGGCCGCTCAATGCGGGCCATCGCCGCCGAGCTGGGCCGCGATGCTCGGCCGGGGCACTCCAGCCGAGCGTTTCGCCGAACTCCTGGCCAAAGCCGGACCAAGCGGGGCCTTCACGGACCTGTTCTCAGCAGTTCGACGGCGCCGGTTCCCCGGCGAACCGCTTCACGATCCACTGGTGGGCGTCCGCGTTGCCGGCGAGGATGCCCGTCGCGTGGTCGGCGAGGTAGGTCTGCCACTGCTCGCGGACCCCGGCCGCGCAGTACGCCCGGTGCAGCGTCTCCGCCTGCGGCGTGTTGACGATCTCGTCGACGCTCGCGTGGTACTGGAAAACCGGCACCCGCGGCGGGTTCGAACCCAGCTTGTTCTCGGCCAGCCGCGCCTGCCACTGCGGTGTCGGCAGCGGATTGGCCGTGGTGTAGTCGCCGATCTTCTTGAACGCGTAGTTCAGCAGCAGTTCGGCCGTGCAGGCGTTCTTCTTCGCGTCGGCCAATTGCCGGCGGCCGGTGTCGTTGAGGAAGGAATCCAGTTTCAGGTCCGGGTAGGCGGCGTCGAGCCCGACCGCGGCGAAGGCGAGGAACCCGAAGCCGATGTAGCCGTCGAGGCCCTTGGCGACCTCGTTCAGGTCGGCCGGGACCCCGCCCGCGACGACCCCGACGACATTGAGTTCCGGCGCGTACGAGGGCTGCTTCTCCCCCGCCCACATCGAGCCGCCGCCGCCCTGCGAGTACCCCTGGAAGATCACCTTCGCCGACTTCGCCAGCCGCGCGGCCGGGAGGTTCTGCGCCGCCCGCACCGAGTCGATCACGGCGGGGCCCATGGACTGCCCGGTGATGTAGGTGGGCACGGTCGTCGGCGAGTAGCCCTCGTAGTCGGTCACCGCGACGGCGTAGCCGCTGGAGATCGTGTCGTTGATCGCGGGCTGGTCGTAGAGCGTGCCCCGCTCCATCGCCTTGGACGCCGTGCACTTGAACGCCGGGCCCTGCGTGCCGACGGCGTACCCGACGATCGGCGCCGTGGCGGGGTCCTTGCCCTTCGGCACCAGGATGGTCCCGGTCACCGCGTCCGGGCGGCCCCGCGCGTCGGTCGACAGGTACATGACCTGCCACGCGTCGGCGTTGGCCGCGTTCAGCAGCGGCACCGACGGCCGCCAGCGGATGACGTCACCGGGCTTGCCGGCCGGCAGCGGCGACGGCGGGGTGTAGAAGGAGTCGTCGAACGGCCCGGGCAGCACGGGAGCCGCGCCGGCCGGTGGGCTCGTGGCCAGCACCCCCAGCGCCGCCAGGGAAACGCCCAGGAGCGCCGACAGCACGCGTCGCCAGTGGACAGACTTCACCGCAACCTCCATCAGGGAAGGGGATCCGCTCAGGCCGGGAGGCCGAGCGCGCCGGCCAGGACCGGCCACGAGTTGTGCAGGGCCCGCTGCCAGTACGGCCAGCTGTGCGTGCCCGGCCCGTAGTAGTCGACGGTCGCCGGGACGCCGGCCGCCCGCAGCTTGTCCGTGAAGCTGCGCGACGACAGCAGCGCCGACGGTTCCAGCACGTCGGACTGCCCCGGCGGGTCGAGCGGCCCGGTCTGCCCGTTGCCGCAGGAGATGTAGAGCGCCGTGCCGCGCAGGGCGTCGACGTGGTCGTACGGGTTGTTCGCGGACCAGATCGGCTGCATCCCGAAGGAATCGCCCCAGAGGTTGAGGTAGTTGAAGATCCCGGCGCGGGCCAGGATGCCGACGATCCAGACCGGGATCCCCGGGTAGAGCGTGTTCGGCACGCCGCTGTAGGACGCCGCCGCGCCGAACATGCCCGGGTGCTTGAACGCGTACGCGAGCGCGCCGTACCCGCCGATCGACAGCCCGGCGACCGCGCGGCGCGTGCCGCCGCGGTACCCGCGTTCCACCAGCTGGCGCACTTCGGCCGTGTGGAACGTCTCCCAGTCGGGGGTGCTCTTCAGGCCGAAGTTCCACCACTTCGTGTACATCCCCGCCGGCCCGTCGGTCGGCATCACGACGAGCGCGTCCTTCGCCGCGGTGAACGCCTTGACGTCGGTGAACTGGTCCCACGAGCGGTAGTCGACCGGCTCGCAGCAGCCGTGCAGCAGGTACAGCACCGGCCAGGTCCGCGTCGGCTGCGCCGCCCAGCCGGACGGCACGATCAGCCGCACCATCCCGGTGGTGCCCAGGGCGGGCGAGCTGATCTTCAGGTCCACGGTCCGGGCGTCCAGCCAGGTTTCCTCGACGACTTTCGCGCCGTCGTCGGCCATCGCCGGGCTCGCCTGGGCGGCCGTGACACCACCACCGGCGATCAGGAGGACGACGGACAACGCCAGCAGGGCGATCCGGTTCACAGCGGCTCCTCAGAGGGGGATGTTTCCGTGTTTCTTCGCCGGCAGGGTCTGGCGTTTCGTGCGCAGCGCGCGCAGGGCCCGCGCCACCTGCAGCCGGGTCTGCGACGGCGCGACGACCTGGTCGACGTAGCCGCGCTCGGCGGCCAGGTACGGGCCGGTGTGGCGCTCGCGGTACTCGTCGGTGAGCCGGCGGCGGGCGGCCTCCCGCCGCTCCGGCGGGAGTTCGGCCAGCTCGCGCCGGTAGAGCACCTGCACCGCGCCCTCCGCGCCCATCACCGCGATCTCCGCGGTGGGCCAGGCCAGGCAGACGTCGGCGCCGAGGTGCTTGGAGCCCATCACCGCGTAGCCGCCGCCGTAGGCCTTGCGCACGACGACGGTCACCTTCGGCACCGTCGCCTCGGAATAGGCGTAGATCAGCTTGGCGCCGCGGCGGATGATCCCGCCGCGTTCCTGGCCGGTGCCCGGCAGGTAGCCGGGGACGTCGGCGAGGGTCAGCAGCGGGATGTTGAAGGCGTCGCAGAAACGCACGAACCGGGCGGCCTTCTCGGACGCGTCGATGTCGAGCACGCCGGCCTGGTGCCGCGGCTGGTTCGCCACGACGCCGACCGTGCGGCCCTGGACCCGGCCGAAGGCGCAGATCATGTTGGGCGCGAAGGCGCTGTGCACCTCGGTGAACTCGCCGTCGTCGACGAGCCGGACGATCAGCTCGGCCATGTCGTAGGTCTGGTTCGGCGAGTCGGGCACGAGCCGGTCCAGCTCGAGGTCGGCCGGGGTGAGGGCCGGGCTGGTGTCGTCGGCGTACTCCGGGGCGGGGTCGAGGTTGTTCGAGGGCAGGTACGCGAGCAGGGTCTGCACCCATTCGATCGCGTCCTGCTCGCCGGCCGCGCGGTGGTGGGCGTTGCCGGCCACTTCGCTCTGGACGGCGGCGCCGCCGAGTTCCTGCGCGGTGACCCGCTCGCCGGTGACGGCCCGCACGACGTCCGGGCCGGTGACGAACATGTGCGAGGTTTCGTCGACCATCACGGTGAAGTCGGTGATCGCGGGCGCGTAGACCGCCCCGCCGGCGCACGGGCCCATGATCATCGAGATCTGCGGGACGACCCCGGAGGCGTGCGCGTTGCGGCGGCCGAGCTCGGCGTAGTACGCCAGCGAGACGACGCCTTCCTGGATGCGGGCGCCGCCGGAGTCGTTGATCCCGACGACCGGGCAGCCCAGCGACAGGGCCAGGTCCATCACCTTGAGGACCTTTTCGCCGGAGACCTCCCCCATGCTGCCGCCGAAGACGCTGAAGTCCTGGGAGAAGACGCAGATCTGCCGGCCGTCGACGGTGCCGTGCCCGGTGACGACGCCGTCGCCCCACGGCCGGTTGGCGTCCATCCCGAACTCCGCGCAGCGGTGCCGCGCGAACTGGTCGAGCTCCACGAAGGAGCCGGGGTCCAGCAGCAGCCCGATCCGTTCGCGGGCGGTCAGCTTGCCCTTGGCGTGCTGCCGGTCGACGGCCCGCTTTTCGGCGATCCGGACGACTTCGTCCTGGCGCGCGGCCAGGTCGGCGATCCGGAAGGCCGTGGTCGGCGTGAGGTCGTCGAGCGTCATCGGGCTCCTTCCCCCACCGGCGTGGCCAGCCGCCCGGCCAGCGCCGCGGCGAGCACCGCCACGTGCGGCGGGTCGATCATCGACACGTGGTCGCCCGGCACCCGCACCACTTCGAGCGCGCTCGAGAACGCGTCCCAGCCGAGGGTGTCGTCGGTGCGCAGGTAGCGCGGGTCCAAAGTGGTCGTCAGCGGGTGGGGGTCCTGCGCGCGCAGCAGCAGCACCCGCCCGTCGTAGCGCTCCGGCGTGTAGCGTTCGGCGACCCGCGCGTCCACATAGGACTCGTACTGGTGCCGCAGGACGCCGGCGCCCAGCTCGGGCACCCGCTCGGTCAGCTTCTCCAGGACCCACCGGATCTGGGCGTCCTCGTCGAGCCGCACGAGCTCGTCGCGCGGGACCGTGAACGGCACGCCGTACGTCCGCGACACGTGGTCGGCGAACCGGTCGAAGCGGTCCAGCAGCAGCTCGCCCACCGGCGTGCCCGGTGCGGGCAGCGGCAGGATCGTGTCGATCAGGAAGACCAGCTCGACCGGCTCCCCGGCCGCGGTCAGCTGCCGCGCCGTCTCGTACGCCAGGCAGCCGCCGAACGACCAGCCACCCAGCCGGTACGGGCCGTGGGGCTGGATCTCGCGGATCAGCTCGGTGTAGCACGCGGCCTTGCCCTCGACGGTGTCCTCGTCGTCGATGCGTTCGAACCCGTACACCGGCTGCCCTTCCGGCAGCAGCCGGACGAGCTCGCGGTACACGCTCGACGGCCCGCCGGCCGGGTGGAACAGGAACACCGGCTCCGGGCCGACGCCGTCGCGCAGCAGCCGCACCGGGCCGCCGCCGTGGCCTTCGAGCTCCGCGCGCAGCAGGTCGGCCATCGCGGCGACCGTCGGCGTGGCGAACAGCCGGTCCACGGCGGGGACGCCGCCGAGCTGCTCCGCGAACGCCGCCCGCAGCCGCCGCGCGCGGTCCGGATCGCCGCCCACGGCGAAGAAGTCGTCGTGCACGCCGGGTGCGGGACCGCCCAGCTCGGCCTGCCAGTGGCGGGCGACCCAGCGCTCGGCGGGGTCGCGGGGACCGGCCGTCACCGTCGGCGCGGCCGGCGCAGCCGTCCCGAACCCGGCCTGCTCGGCGAGGTGCGCGGCCAGCTCCGCGAGGCTGGCGCCGCGCAGGAGCAGCGGGATGGGCAGCGGCAGCCCGAAGTCGCGTTCCACCGCACCCCGGGCGCGCATCGCGGACAGCGAGTCCAGGCCGAGCCGGGTCAGCGGCACGTGCCGGTCGACCTCGGCGTAGCCCAGGAGTCCCCCGACGAGCCCGGCCAGGTGGTCGGCCATCGCGGCCCGCGCGGCTTCCGGTGAGCCGCCGCGCAACGCCGCCATTCCGTCCCAAGTGGACGGTTCGGCCCGTGGGGTGAAGAGCCCGAAGAACGGCCGCTCGGCCAGGCGCGGGAAGAGGTCGAGCACCGTCTCGGCGTTCACGCGGGCGACGCCGGTCGACGCGCGATCGCGTGCCAGGACGGCATCCAGGGCCGCCAGGGCCTCCTCGGTGCCGAGCGGGTCGAGCACGGGGTTGCGGGACCCGGCCGCGGCGCCCACCTCGCCCCAGGCGCCCCACCCGATCGTCGCGGCCGGGAGGCCCTGGGCGCGGCGCCACGCGACCAGGGCGTCGGCCCACGCGTTCGCGGTGGCGTAGGCGGCCTGCCCGGGCGAGCCGAACAGCGCGGCCGCCGACGAGTAGACCAGCCACCAGTCGAGATCGTGCCCGGCGGTCGCCTGGTGCAGCCGCCAGGCCCCCAGGGCTTTCGGCCGCCACACGGCGTCCAGCGCGCCGGCGTCGAGGGTGATCGCGGCACCGTCGGCCAGCACCCCGGCGGCGTGCAGCACCCCGCGCAGCGGCACGCCCCCCTCGACGGCCGCCGCGACCAGCGCCTCGGCCGTACCGGGCTCGGCGATGTCCCCGGCCACGACCCGGACGTCGATCCCCAGCTCGCCGAGGCTCGCAGCGGCGGCGGCGTGCGGGCGGCTCGGCACCGGCCGCGCCGCCCCAGGCTCGGCGACGTCACCCGCCACGAGACCCACGTCGGCGGCGGCGGCGTGCGGTCGGGTCGGCACCGGCCGCGCCGCGCCGGGCTCGGCGACGTCACCCGCCACGAGACCCGCGTCGGCGGCGTGGCGGCTGGTCGGCACCGGCCACGCCGCGTCCGGCTCGGCGATGCCACCGGCCACGAGCCCCAGGTCACCAAGCTCCGCGTCGGCGGCGTGGCGGCTGTTCAACACCAGACGCGTCGCGCCGTGCTGCGCCAGCCACTTCGCCGCCACCCGGCCGAGGCCGCCGAGGCCACCCGTGAGGATGTACGCGCCGTCGCGGACCGGGTCGCGCAGCGGTTCGCCGAGCTCCGGGCGGACCAGGCGGCGCGTGTGGCGGATCCCCTCGCGCCAGGCGATCTCGTCGTCCGGCCCGTCCGCGCGGACCTCGTCCCGCAGCTGCCCGGCCCACAGCCGGGCCGGATCCGGGCCCGCGTCGAAGTCGACGTGGCTCACCCTGAGTTCGGGGTGTTCGAACGCGAGCACCCGCACGAGCCCGCGCAGCGCGGCCAGCCCGGGGTCGCCCGGCTCGCCGGGTTCGACGCTCAGCGCCCCGGAGCTGACCAGCCACAACCGGGGCGCCGACGGCACTTCGGCCAGCTCGGCGACCACGCCGGACAGCGTGCCGACCAGCCGCGCGGCCCGCGCCGGGTCCGGTTCGCCCGCCTCGCCCAGCAAGACGAGCACCCCGGACGCTTCCCCGTCACGCAGCAGCTTCGCGAGCGCGGCCCGGTCGCCGAGGCGGGCGGTGACCAGGTCGTCGCCGGCGAAGGCGTCGCCCAGGTCCTCTTCGGACAGCACGATCCAGCGCCGGGCCCGCTCGGGCGCGGCCGGCAGGTCGGCCGGCTGCCAGGCGGCCTCGAACAGCAGCCGCGCCAGCGCCGCGTCGCGGAACCGCCGGCAGTAGACGTCGCGGAACTCCACCAGGACGACGTCGTCGGCGTCGACGAGCTGGACGCTGCCGAGCAGGCCGTCCCCGGACGGATCGACCGAACCGACGACGGCATCCACGCGCACGCCGCGGCGTGGCTCGCCGGCGAGCACCACCTCGCCGATCGTGAGCGGCAGGTAGAGCGCGTCCGCGTCCCCGACGGCCGCGGCGAGCGCGTGCAGGCAGGCGTCGGCGAGCGCGGGGTGCAGCCGGAACGCGGGGTGGTCGGCTCCGGGCAGCGTGATCGACGCCGACGCGCGGCCGTCCGCCGCCACCACCCGGCGCAGGCCGCGGAACGCCGGGCCGTAGTCCTGGCCCAGCTCGGTGAGCACGCGGTAGAGGTCCAGGGGCTCGCCGGTGGTCTCGCCGAACGGCGCCGACGGGGTGCCGCCGGTCTCGATCCGCGCCGTGGCGTGGCGGACCCACTCGCCCTGCGCGGACTTGGCGTGCACGCTCAGCTCGGTGCCGGCGAGGCTGGTCGTCACTTCGGTGTGCTCGTCCAGCGGCAGGACTTCCCGCAGTTCGAGGTCGCGGATCCGCCCGGTCCCCGCGGCGGCGAGCGCCAGTTCGAGGAAGCCGGTGGCGGGGAACACCGGCGTTCCCCGCACGGTGTGGTCGGCGAGCCACGGCAAGGCGCCGGTGCCGGCGTCGCCGCGCCACAGGTGGCCGTCCGGGTGTTCGATGTGGACGCCCAGCAGCGGGTGGGCGCCGCCGGTGCGGGTGATCCGGCGCGGCCAGAACCGCTCGTGCCGCCAGACGGGGCCGGGCAGCTCGACCGGCGACGTCCGGGGGCGGCCGGTCAGGACTCCGTGACCGCCGCGGACGTGCACCCGCGCGAGGCTGGTGAGGAACGCCGTGCGCTCGTCGATCCGGCGGCTCGCCGAGGGCAGGCACCGGGCCCGCTCGCCGACGGTCTGTTCGATCGCGGCCAGGGCCACCGGGTGCGGCGCAACCTCGACGAACACGGTGTGCCCGTCTTTCGCGGCGGCGTCGAGCGCCTGGCTGAACCGCACCGGGCGGCGCAGGTTCGCCGCCCAGTACTCGACGTCGAAGGCGGGGGTTTCGCGCGGATCGTCCAGAACGCTGGTGTAGCACGGGATTTCCGGCTTCCCGGGCCGGATCCCGGTCAGGCCGGCGCGGAACCGGCCGAGCACGGCGTCGACGGCGGCGGAGTGCCCGGCCCCGCCCACGGGCAGCCGACGGGCCAGCCTGCCGAGGCTTTCGGCGTGCTCGACCAGGGCATCGACCTCACCGGCGGCCCCGCTGACGGTGCACTGAGTCGGCGACGCGTACACCGCGACGGTGACTTCGGGGAACTTCGCGAGCTCCGCCGGGGAAAGTTCCACGACGGCCATCGCACCGTCGCCACGCTGGTCGAGCTCGGCGAGCAGCCGCGCCCGGGTGGCCATGACGCGCAAACCCTCGCCGGCCTCGAGCGCCCCGGCGACCACCGCCGCGGCGACCTCCCCCATCGAATGCCCGAGGACGGCCGCGGGGGTGATCCCGTGGGCCCGCCACAGCGCGGCGAGCGCGAGCTGCATGCCGAAGAGGGCGAGCTGGGTCGTGGCCAGGTCCGGAGCTTCGTGCTCGAGGGTTTCGCGCAGGGAGAACCCGGCTTCGGCGCGGAAGACGGGATCGAGCGCCTCGACCTCGGCCCGGAAGGCGGGTTCGGACCGGAGCAACAGGCGGCCCATACCGGACCACTGCGAGCCATAACCGGAGAAGACGAACACAACGCCTGCATCGGCGCCGGGGCTGGGCTCGGCCACGCGCCGGTCGGCGGCGGCGTCACGGACCTCGCCGACCCGGACGCCGCGACCGGCGGCCGGTTCGCCGGAAACCGCCGGACCGGCGGCCGCGTCCCGGACCTCGCCCGCGGCCGCAACCCGGCCCGGCCCGGCGGCTTCACCGATGATCCCTCGTCCCGCCGCCAGTTCCCGCAGCCCGTCGACCACTTCGGCCCGGCTCTCGCCGACCACCGCGCCGCGAACCGGCAAATGCTCCCGCCCGTGCGCCAGCGTCGACGCGACCGCGCCCAGCGGCACCTCCGACCCCTCGAGCCAGTCCGCCAGTTCCCCCGCCCGCGCCCGCAGAACCTCCGCCGACCGGGCCGAGAGCGCGAACACCTGCGGTCCCCCGGCCTCCGCTCGCGGCGGGAACGACGCCGCCGGCCACTCCTCGATCACCACGTGCGCGTTCGTCCCGCCGAAGCCGAACGCCGACACCCCCGCCCTCGCCGTGCCCGAGTAGCGCGGCCAGTTCTCGCCCTCCGCGACCACGCGCAAGCCCGTGAAGTCGATGTGCGGGTTCGGCGCCCGGAAGTGCAGGCTCGGCGGCAGCCGCCGGTGCGTCATCGCCAGCACGACCTTCACCAGCCCGGTGATCCCGGCCGCGCCTTCGAGGTGGCCCAGGTTGCTCTTCACCGAACCCAGCAGCAGCGGGCGGCCGGGGTCTCGCCCCGCCGCGAGCACCGTCGCGAGCGCGGCCGCCTCCAAGGGATCACCCAAGGGCGTCCCGGTCCCGTGCGCCTCGACGTAGTCCACAGAGGACGGATCGACCCCGGCGGAAGCGTAGGCGTCACGCAGCAACGCCGCCTGGGCGTCCGGGTTGGGGGCCGTCAGGCCGTTGGACCGGCCGTCGGAGTTCACCGCGCTGCCGCGGATCACCGCCAGCACGCGGTCGCCGGCCCGGCGGGCCGCCCGCAGCGGCTTGAGCACGACGACGCCGCAGCCCTCACCGCGTGCGATCCCGTCGGCGCCGGCGTCGAACGGCTTGCAGCGGCCGTCGGCGGCGAGCACCCCGGCGCGGTGGAAGCCGGCCGTGATGCCGGGCGACAGCAGCACGTTCACCCCCGCGGCGAGCGCGGTCTCGCTCTCGCCGCGACGCAGGCTCTGCACCGCCTGGTGCACCGCGACCAGCGACGACGAGCACGCCGTGTCGAGGGTGAGACTGGGTCCGCGCAGGTCGAGCAGGTAGGAGAGCCGGTTCGCGGCGATGCTCGCCGCGGCGCCGGTGCCGGACCAGACGTCGACGCCGGTGACGTCGGTCATCGTCAGCGAGCCGTACTCGGTCGCCGACAGCCCGACGAACACCCCGGTCCGGCTGCCGCGCAGGGTCGCGGGCGGGATCCCCGCGTGCTCCAGCGCCGCCCAGACGACCTCGAGCAGGATCCGCTGTTGCGGGTCCATCGCCTCGGCCTCGCGTGGGGTGATGCCGAAGAACGCCGCGTCGAACCCGGCGACGTCGCCGAGGAACCCGCCGGACGACGGCAGGCCGGCGAGGTCCGCGGCCGCCGCGAACGTCTCCCAGCGACCTTCCGGGACGCCGCCGATGCCGTCGCCGCCGGAGTCGAGGAACCGCCAGAAGGCCTCCGGCGACTCGATCCCGCCCGGCAGGCGGCAGCCGAGACCGACGACGGCGATCGGTTCCTCCGCCTCGCGCTGCGGCAGCGGAACGGGCGCCGGCCCCGGCTCCGCTGTGGACAGGTGTTCGGCGAGCGCGTTGATCGTCGGGTACCGCCAGACCAGCGTCACCGAGAGCGGACGGCCGACGAACCCGCCGAGGTCCGCCGCGAGGCTCGTCGCGTCCCGTGAGGACAGTCCGGTCTCCTGCAGCGGCCGGTCGGGGTCCACCTCGCCGACGCGGGCGGCGAGCCAGGCGCGGATCGCGGCGGCGCCCGGCGCGGTCATCCGAGCCGCCGGGCGGTCAGCGCACCGTCCAGGTAGGACTTCCGGCAGCGGGCCCGGCTGATCTTGCCGCTCGAGGTGCGGGGCACTTCGCCCGGCGCCAGGAAGACGACGTCGTGCAGGCGCAGGCCGTGCCCGGCCGACACCGCCGCCCGCAGCGCGGCCGCCGCCTCGGCGAGGTCGGCGCCGGAATCCTTGGCGCGTTCGAGCACGACGACCGCGGCTTCGCCTTCTTCGCCGTCGATCGCGAAGGCCGCGGCCGAGTGCGGCCGGACCGCCGGGTGCTCTTCCACGGTCTGCTCGATGTCCTGCGGGTAGTGGTTGCGGCCGTCGACGACGACCAGGTCCTTCAGCCGGCCGGTCACGAACAGCTCGCCGTCGAAGACCACCCCGAGGTCGCCGGTCGCGAGCCAGCCCTCGCCGGTCTCCGGATCGAGCGGCGGCAGGCCGAACGTGGCCGCCGACGCTTCGGGCCGTCCCCAGTAGCCGCGGCCGACGTTCGGGCCGCTGACCCGGATCTCGCCGACCTCGCCCGGCGCGGCCGGTCGCCCGCTGACGGGGTCGGCGATCCGCACGCGCTGCCCGGCCGGGCGGCCGCACGAAACGAGCGTCGTGCCGGACGCGGCCGGCTCGGCGAACCCGGCGGCGAGCCGGGCCCGGTCGAACGTGACCTGCCGCGCCGGTTTCCCGGCGTCGGTGACGGAAACGAGCACGGTGGCTTCGGCCAGGCCGTAGGAGGACCGGTGGACCTCCGGCCGCAGCCCGCATTCGCCGAAGGCGTCCTGGAACTGCGCGATCGTGGCCGGCAGCACCGGTTCGCTGCCGTTGATGAGCGAGACGACCCGGCTCAGCTCCAGGTAGTTCTTCTCGGCCTCGGTGACGCGGGAAGCGCAGTAGCCGTAGGCGAAGTTGGGCGCCGCGCTGATCGCGCCGGGACTGGCCGAGAGCGCGCGCAGCCACCGCGACGGCCGCTCGAGGAACGCCACGGGGTCCATCAGCACCGACGCCAGGCCGCCGGCCATCGGCGCGCCGATGCCGAGGATCAGGCCCATGTCGTGGAACAGCGGCAGCCAGCTGACCGTCGACGTGGTGCCGGTCTCGGCGCCGTAGGCGGCGCACGCCTGCCGGGCGTTGGCGAGCACGTTGCGGTGGGTCAGCACGACGCCGGCGGGCGAGCGGGTGGAACCCGACGTGTACTGGAGGTACGCCGGGGCGCCGGGGTCCGGCCGGGGCCAGTCGCGCGGCGCCGCCCCGGCCGGGGCCGGCGCGTCGGCGGCGACGACGGCCGGTTCGAGGCCGGTGCCGGCGAGGAACCCGGTGACCCCGTCGATCTCCCCGGCCGTGGTGAGCACGACCCGCGGGGCGCAGTCGGCGAGCGTCGCGGCCAGCCGGCCCGCGTGCCCGGGCAGGTCGGGGGTGAACAGCGGCACCGCGACCAGCCCGGCCCGGATCGCGCCGAGGAAGGCCACGACGTAGTCGGCGGACTGCCCCGCCAGCACCGCCGCGCGCTCCCCGGCGACGGCGAGCTCGCCCAGCCGCGCGGCGACCGCGTCGACCCGCTCGTCGAGCTGCCGCCAGGTGAGCGTGACGGCTCGGCCGTCCGCGCCGGCGCGGTGGTCCAGGTGGGTCACGGCGACCTCGTCGCCCAGCAGCCGCGCCCAGTGGCCCAGCAGGGTCGCGAACGACTCGCCGTCGCGGGCCGCAGCACCCGTGACGGAAACCGGCTCGGAAATGGTTTCCATGGCTCCTCGCAGATAGCGTTTACCGGCGCAGTGAATATCTGCTCCCGGGCGATTGTCAATCGGCGGATCCCGCTTGCTCACGCGGAAACGGATTACGGGACAGCACGTTTGTCACGCGGCGACGAGGTTGTGGCGACGGGGGTCCGCAACACGCGCACGGCGAGCAGCGCGCCGGTGAGCGTCAGCCCGGCCGCGACGAGCAGCCCGGCCGTGTAGCCACCGGCCAGTGCCGGTCCGGCCGCGGCGCCCGCGCCGAGCCGGGCCGCGCGGACCGCCGTCAGCACGGCGCCGATCAGCGCGACCCCCAGCGCACTCGACACCTCGCGGGACGCCGTGAGCAGCCCGGACGCCGTGCCGGACGACCGTTCGGCCACGACGTCCAGCGCGTGCGACGTCAGCGGGGTGGTGAAGGCCGAACCGGCGCCGATCAGCACCAGCCCGGGGATCCGCGGGGCGATCGCCGGGACGTGGTTCACCACGGCCAGGGCGAGCAACCCGGCGCCGACCACGGCCAGCCCGGCCGCCACCGTCCTCTGTGGACCGGCGCGGGCCACCGCCCACGGGACCAGCGGCGTCGCGGCCATGACCGCGACGGCGACCAGCGCCAGCGGCAACCCCGCGCGGACCGGGTCGAGGCCGAGGAACTCCTGGTGGAGCAAGGGCGTGAAGAAGAAAACGCCCGAAATCCCCAGTCCCCAGAGGACCTGCACGGCGAGCGAGCCGGCGAACACCCGGTTGCCGGTCAGAGCCGGCGGCACCAGCCGCTCGCGCGCCCGCCGTTCCCGGACCACGAACGCGGCGCCGAGCGCGGCCCCCGCGGCGAGCAGCGGCAGCCCGGCCCCGCTCCGCCGGTCGCCGCCGAGCTCGACCAGCGCCGCGGTGAGCAGGACCAGGCTCGCGGTCACGACGATCATCGCCGGCACCGCCGGGCGCGGGCCGGGCGGCTCCCGGCCGGGCGGGACGGTCGCCGGCAGCAGGACGAGCATCGCCGCCACGAACGGGAGGTTGACGAAGAAGATCCAGCCCCAGCCGAGGTATTCGCTCAGCACGCCACCCAGGGCCGGGCCGAGGGCCAGCGCGGCGGCCAGGCAGGCCGTCCACACCGCCGCGCCGAGCGTCCGGCCGCGGGCGTCGAGGTTCGTGCGCAGCAGGCTCAGCAGGCCCGGCACGAGGAACGCGGCCGCCGCGCCCTGCAGCACCCGGGCGGCGACCAGCAGCCACACCGAACCGGCCAGCCCGCCGGCGGCCGCGCCGGCGCCGAACGCGAGCAGCCCGGCCGGCAACGTCCGGCGCCGGCCCCAGCGGTCCACCAGCGTGCCCGCCACCAGCAGCAACCCGGCGAACGGGAGCATGTAGCCGAGGGCGACCCACTGCAGCGTCCCGAGGTCCAGGGCGAGGTCACGGGCGATCGAGGGCACGCCCGCCGCGACGATGGTGTTGTCGAGCGTCGTGACGAACGCACCGAGCGCGATCAGCACCAGCGTCGGGACCCGGCGCGTCACCGCGCGCTCCGCTGCAGCTCACGGCGGACGCGCGGGACCGGGGCCTGCGCGCCCGGGAACCACCAGTTCGCGGCGCCGAGCCGGGCCATCACCGCCGGCACGAGCACGCACCGGACCACGACCGCGTCGAGGAGCACGGCGACGGTCAGCCCGACGCCCGCCTCGCGCACGACGCGGGCGTCCACGAAGGCGAAGGACACGAACACCAGGGCCATGATCAGCGCGGCCGCGGTGATGGTCCGCCCGGTCGCCGCGACGCCGTCGACGATGGCTGCCTTCGTGTCGCCGTGGCGGCGCCAGGCCTCCTGGATCCGGGCGATGAGGAAGACCTCGTAGTCCATCGACAGCCCGAACAGCCCGGCGAACAGGAACACGGGCAGGTACGGCTCGATCGGCGCACCGAAGGCGAACACGACCGCCCCCGTCGTCGCGGCCGCGGTCAGCAGGTTCATCACCGCCGCCGTCAAGGGGATCAGCACGCTGCGGAACACCCAGGCGAGCAGCAGCACCGAAATCCCGACGACGCTCGCGAGGAACAGCGGCAGCCGCGCGGTGATCGCCGCCGAGAAGTCGGCCCGCGCCGCGACGACCCCGCCGACGTGCGTGTCCGGGCCGGTCACCACGGTGGCCATCACCCGGGTCGAGGCCAGCAGTTCGCCGGTGGCCGGGTCGCCGGGCGCGGTCCACGGGGTCACCGTGAGCAGCCAGCCCCCGCCGGGCAGGGCGGTGGGCGGGCCGACGCCGGCGCTCGCGAGCAGCGCCTCCCGCAGCATGCCGACCGACGAGCCGTCGGTCCCGGTCACCAGCAGCGGGGCGTCCGCGCCCGGCCCGAACCCCTGTTCCAGGAGTTCGGCGGCGGTCTTCGTGACGCTGCCGGGCGGGTCGTGGGCGGCGTCCGGCACCCCGAGCCGCAGCCCGGTCACCGGCAGCGCGAGCACGGCCACGGCCAGCAGCGCGGCCAGGGTGTACGGCCCGGGCCGCGCGGTCACCGAGCGCGCGAGCCGGGCCCAGCGGGCGCCGGTTTCCCCCGCGCCGGCACGCATTCGCCGGGCGACCGGGCGCATGAGCGCGGGCAGCAGGGTCAGCGCGGCCAAGGCGGTCAGCAGCACCGAAACCGCGGCGGCGACCGCGATCCCGTCGAGGAACGGCAGGCCGACGGTCAGCATGCCGGCCAGCGACACGCAGACGGTGACCCCGGCGAAGACCACGCTGCGGCCCGACGTCGCCGCCGCGCCGGCCAGCGCCACCGCCGGTTCCGCGCCGTCCCGGCGGCCCTGCCGGTAGCGGGTGAGCACGAACAACGCGTAGTCGACGCCGACGCCGAGCCCGAGCAGGGCGGCGATTTCCGTGCTGATCTTCGGCACGGTCATGACGTGCGACAGCAGCGTGACGACGGCCAGTGCGCAGCCCACCGACACCGACGCGGTGAGGACCGGGAGCAGCACGCAGGTCAGCGAGCCGAAGGCCACCAGCAGCACGAGGGCCGCGGCGAGCAGGCCGATGCCCGCGTTGCCCAGGTCCGGCGCGGCCGCCGTCATCGCGGCGAGCTCGCCGGAGACGCCGGCGGTGAGGCCGCCGGCGTCGCGGACGACGGCGGCCAGTGCCTCGGCCGTCCCCTGCCCGAGGTCGGCGGCCGGCGCGTCGAACCGCACGGTGAGCACCGCGGTCCGCCGGTCGGCGGACACCTGGCCGGGCGGCGGGTCGACCGAGACGACGTGCGGGAGCGCCGCCAGCCGGGCGGCGAGCGCGTCGAGCCGGGCGCGGCCCGTGCCGGTGTCGACCGGGCCGTCCGCCGCGCGGGCGACGACCCGTTCCGCGGCGCCGGCCGGGCCGCTGCCCCGCAGCAGGTTCGCCGCGGCCGTGCTGTCGGCGGCGGGCAGGTCCACCGTGTCGCGGAAGGCCGCGCCGGTGTGCAGCGCGGCGAAGCCGAGCCCGCCGAGTGCCACCAGCCACAGCACGGCGACCACGCCGGCGCGCCGGAAGCACCACGAAACGAGCGTCGTCATCGGCGTCTCCTCCCGCGTGCTCGGTTGATCACGCTAACAACGGAAAGGGGCACGAAGATACCGTCCCGCTTCACAAATTGGTTCGCGAAAACCCTTGTGCCGATGAGTGTTCCGCCGTTTGTCGGACGGGTGACAAACTCCGGCGCCGCGGTTGGTCCCGGCGTGACAGAACCCGCTCCCGCGCCAGGAGCGCCGGTTGCCAAGGCCGTTTCCGTGTGAGTACATGACGTCCGCGCCGGAGCAGGAAGGGGTGTCCCATGACTCGGACGATCACGCCCGCGACGATCCCCCACCCACGGGGCACCGGCCGCGCGCGGCAGCTGTGGTGCTCGTTGCCGACGGAGCTCGCGCGGCGGTTCCGGCCGCACGCGGACTCGCTGGCCCGGCGGATCCTCGAAGAGGTCCAGCGGGCCGTGCCGGAGTACGCCAAGCCCCTCGAAGGCGAGTTCGGCAAGATGATCGTGCTGGCGATCGAGCAGGCGGTGGTCAGCTGCATCGACAGCATCGAGGATCTGGCGTCCACACAGGACAATTGGGCGAAGCTGTTCATGGAGGTCGGAAAGCGCGTTCACCACGACGGCGGCAGCCTGAACTCGCTGCAGGCCGCCTACCGCGCGGGCGGTCGCGCGGCGTGGCGCTACATGGCGGAACTGGGCCAGGCCCACCGCTTCCCGGCGGCGGTGCTCTGCGTCAGCGCGGAGGCCATTTTCGCCTACGTGGAAGAGATTTCCTCGTACTCGGTGGAGGGGTACACGCTGGCGCAGGCGATGGCGTCGGGCCCGCTCGAACGCCGCCGCCGTCGCCTGCTCGAACTGCTGCTGGCCACGCCGCCGTCGTCCCCGGCGACGATCGCGACGATGGCGCAGGCCGCGAAGTGGGCCATGCCGGAGTGGGTGACGGTCGTCGCGCTCGACCCGCGGACCGAGCAGCACCTGACGCCGGCGCCCCAGGTCGCCGACGACGTGCTGCTCGACCTCGAAGGCACCGAACCCTGCCTGCTGACCCCGAACCCGGACCGCGACCTGCGGCGGCTCGAAGGCCGCCTGCCGGGCCGGCGCGCGGCGGTCGGCCCCCGCGTCCGCCCGGCCGACGCGGCGACGTCGCTGCTCTGGGCGCGCCGCACCCTCGACCTGGCCCGCCGCGGCCTGGTCGGCGACCGCCCGGTGACGCACACGGCCGACCACCTGGCGACGCACTGGCTGCTGCTCGACCGGTTCCTGCTGGACGCGCTTTCGGCGAAGACGCTCGCGCCGTTCGCGGGCCTGACGGTGAAGCAGCAGACCCGGTTGGCCGAGACGTTGCTGAGCTGGCTGGAGCACAACGGGAACACGCCGGACATCGCGCAGGCGCTGGGCATCCACCCCCAGACCGTCCGCTACCGGGTGAGCCAGCTGAGCGACCTGTTCGGAGACCGGCTGACCGATCCGGCGCAGCGGCTGGAAATCCAGATGACCCTGCGTGCCCACCAGCTGCTGGGCACGCGGCCGGAGGCGGGTGACCACTGACCGGGCCTTGACGGTGCGCCGCGCCCGAACTTAAGGTGCCAGCACACTGTTAGCGCTAACAGTACGCTGGAGGACACGCCGATGCCCCTTTCCGAACCTGCCCGGGAGTTCTTCGGCCGCGTCGGCGACACCGACGTCCACCGCTACACCCTGACCCGGCCCGGCGGGCTGACCGTCCGCGTCCTCGACTACGGCGGCGTCATCCAGTCCCTGGACGCGCCCGACCGCGACGGGCGGCCGGGCAACGTCGTCCTCGGCTTTCCCGGCCTCGACGGGTACGTCGCGAACAACCGGCCCGGCGCGCCGCGGGTCTTCCTGGGCGCGGTGATCGGCCGGTTCGCCAACCGGATCGCCGGCGGGGCGTTCACCCTCGACGGCGTCCTGCACCGGGTGCCGGTGAACGACGGGAAGAACAGCCTGCACGGCGGGCCGGCCGGGTTCGACACGCGCGTGTGGTCCGCGACGCCGCTGCCCGGCGGCCTGCGGCTGACGCTGGTCAGCCCGGACGGCGACCAGGGCTACCCCGGCCGGCTCACCACCGAGGTCACCTACCGCCTCGACGACCGGCTGACCATCACCTACCGCGCGACCACCGACGCGCCGACGGTCGTCAACCTGACGAACCACACGTACTGGAACCTCGCCGGCACCGGCGACGTCCGCGAACACCGGCTGGCGATCGCCGCGAGCCGCTACTGCCCCACCGACGAGAACCTGATCCCCGAGGGTGATCCGGTGCCGGTCGGCGGCACGCCGTTCGACTTCCGCCTGCCGACGGCGATCGGCGCCCGGCTGGACGACCCCCACCCCCAGCTGGCCGTCGGGCACGGCTACGACCACAACTGGGTCCTCGACGGCGGCTCGCCGTTCGCCGCCCGGGCGTGGGACCCGGTGTCCGGCCGGCTGCTCACCATGACGACGACCGCGCCGGGCCTGCAGTTCTATTCGGGCAACCACCTCGGCAAGGACGGCCGCCCGTACCACCGCGGCGCGGGATTCGCGCTGGAGGCGCAGCACTTCCCGGACTCCCCGAACCGGCCGGGCTTCCCCAGCACGGTCCTGCGGCCGGGCGAGGTCTACCACCAGGAGACGGTGTTCGAGCTGACCACGGCGGACCGGCCGCCCGTGGCGTGAGCAACACAGCCGGGGCGGACGCGGGGCCGCGCCGTTACCCTCGCCGGTCATGGGAGATCTTGCCGCCGACCTCGCGCCCACCGGTGTGCTGCGCGCCGCCGTCAACCTCGGCAACCCGGTGCTCGCGCACGGAACGCCGGCTGCGCCCGGAGGCGTCACCGTCGACCTCGCGCGCGAGGTGGCGGCCCGGCTGGACGTGCCGGTGGAGTTCCGCTGCTTCGACGCGGCCCGCAAGTCGTTCGAGGCGTTGACCTCGGGGGCGGCCGACCTGTGCTTCCTGGCGATCGAACCGGCCCGCGCGGCCGAGGTCGCCTTCACCGCGCCCTACGTCGTCATCGAGGGCGTGTACGTCGTCCCGGACGGCTCGCCGTTCGAGACCCCGGCCGACGTCGACCGCGAGGGCGTCCGGATCGGGGTGAAGCGGGGCTCGGCCTACGACCTGTACCTCACACGGACCCTCGAGCACGCGACGATCGTGCGCGGCGAGGACGGCGTCGTCGCCTTCGAAGAGCAGGGCCTCGAAGTGGCCGCCGGCATCCGTCAGCCGATGACCGCCTACGCCGCCGCGCACCCCGGAACGCGCGTGCTCGGCGAGCGGTTCATGCAGATCCGGCAGGCGGTCGGCACGGGCCCGGACCGCCGGCCGGAGACGGTGGCGTTCCTGCGGGACCTGGTCGAGGAGCTGAAGGCGGACGGGTTCGTCGCGGAGGCTCTGCGCCGCGCGAACCAGCCGGACGCCGCGGTGGCCCCGCCCGCCTGATCACCCCCGGGCGGCGGCACGCAGGGCGGCGGGCCGGCCGCCGGACCTCGTGGGTCGACGGCACCGGCACCGTGCGGGCCAGCCGCCGAGGGGCTCGGCGTCCGCCTGCTGCCATGGCGGGCCTCGAGCCGGCCGTCGCGCTCAGCCGCGAAGCCGGGGCAGCACCTGGGTGCGCCAGGCCTCGAAGAACTGCTCCTGGCCGGGCCCGATCTGCTGGACGTAGACCTCGTCGAACCCGGCGTCGGCGAACTCGCGGACCGCGGCGACGTGCCGGTCGGCGTCGGGGCCGCACGGGAACTGCTCCCGCACCATGTCCTCGGTCACCAGGCTCGACGCGGCCGCGTAGTCGGCCGGGGTCGGGAGGGTCGACGGGAGCTTGCCGGGCAGCAGTTCGTTGCGCCACCGCTGGTGCGCCGTGCGGACACCCTCCTCTTCGGAGCCGGCCCAGCAGACCTTCAGGCCGCCCTGCACCGGCCGGTCGCCGCCGCCCGCCTCGCGGTACTTGCGCACCAGGTCGGCGTCCGGCATCACGGTGCAGAAGCCGTCCCCCACGCGCGCGGCCAGCTCGGTGGCCGACGGCCCGAACGCCGAGACGTAGATCGGCACCGGCTCGTCCGGCACCGTGTAGAGCCGGGCGTGGTCGACGGTGTAGTACCGGCCGCGGTGGTTGACCTCCTTGCCGGTGTGCAGCTGCCGGATGACGTCGATCGCCTCTTCGAGCATCTCCAGCCGCACCGCGGGCGGCGGCCACTGTTCCCCGGTGACGTGCTCGTTGAGCGCTTCCCCGGTGCCCACACCGAGGACGAACCGCCCTTCGCACTGCACGGCCACGGTGGCGGCCGCCTGGGCGATCACCGCGGGGTGCGTCCGGATGATCGGGCAGGTCACCGCCGTGGAGATCGGCAGCGACGTCACCTCGCTGAGCGCGCCGAGCACGGACCACACGAACGGGCTGCTGCCCTGCTCGTCGAGCCACGGGTGGAAGTGGTCGGAGATCCACAGCCGCTCGAACCCGGCGGCCTCGGCGAGCCGGGCCTGCCGGACCAGCTCACGCGGCGAAAACTCCTCGGACGACAGAAAATATCCGACACTCACCATGCCCGGGGGCTACCACCGCGGCGCCGGCCGAAACGTCACCGGACGGGAGTGAGCAGGCAGAGCGGGACGGTCCGGCCGGACTTGCGCTCGTAGTCCGCGAAGAACGGCGCCCGGCGCAGGACGACGTCCCGCCACAGCCGGTCGCGTTCGGCCGCGTCCGGGACGCGGACGTCGACGTCCCGGTGCCGGTCGCCGGCCCGGACGTGCGCGTGCCCCGCCGCGCGGACGTTGCGGAACCACTGCGGCTCCCGCTTCGCCCCACCCGCGGACGCGGCCACCAGGTAGGCGCCGTCGTGCTCGAAGTAGGCGACGGGGACCGTGTGCGGGGTGCCGGTCCGGCGGCCGGCGACGGTGAGCAGCAGGACAGGCACGTGCTTCGCGGTCCGGCCGACACCCCGGCCGTAGAGGGCCACCGCCAGCCTGTTCGCCAGGCGCGGGAGCGTCTTCACGACCCGAGTCCCAGCTGGACGCGGACGGTGTGCTCGTCCCAGAGCGTCCACCGCCGGGTGAAGCGGCCGGCCGGGCCGATCCGGTAGATGTCGACGACGCTGACCCGCAGGCGGGCGCCGGCCGCCGGCCGCCCGGCGAACGCCGCGCCGCGGTGGGTGCCGGTGACGGTGAGCCGCTGGGCGAGCGTGTCGCCTTCGACGACCTGCTGGTCGGTGTGCGCGCGCAGGTCGGGGAACGCGCGCCGGAGCCCGGTGACGAATCCGGCCAGCTCCGCGGCCCCGGTCGTGCGGTCCTCGGCGGCGAGGTACTGGACGTAGGCGGGGTCGACGAGCTCGTCGAGGACCGCCACGTCGCCCTGGTTGAACAGCTCGTCGGTGATTCTGCGGGCCCGCGCCCGGATCTCGTCGGGGGTCATGCGGCCAGCCTCGCGCCCGGGCACGGACGGGACCACGACGTTCACCCACCGTCGGCATGACACATCCGGCCGCCCCGCGACGATTCACAGGCCGTGAGCTTTTCCGCCCTGCTCAAGCGGCTGCGGCTGGCCGCGGGCCTGACCCAGGAGGCGCTCGCCGAGCGCGCCGGGGTGAGCCCGCGCGCGGTCAGCGACCTCGAACGCGACCCGCGCCGGATCCCGCGGCTGGACACGGTCCGGCTGCTCGCCGACGCCCTCGGGCTGGCCGGGCCGGACCGGGCCGCGCTGCTGGCCGCGGCCCGCCCGGCCGGCGCACCGCCCGCGCCGGGCCCGCCCCGGCTGCTGCCGCCGCTGATCGGCCGCGACGGGGTGGCCGCCGCCCTGGTCGAGCTGCTGGAACGCGGCGAGACGCGGCTGCTCACCCTCACCGGCCCCGGCGGCGTCGGCAAGACGCGGCTCGCGCTGGACGTCGTCGAGACGCTCCGGCCGCGCTACCCGGACGGCGCGCTCTTCACCGATCTCGCGCCGCTGCGCGATCCCGGGCAGGTTGTCGCCGCGATCGCGCACGAGGCCGGGCTCGACGACCGCGGGCCGGTCCCGGTGGCCGGCCGCCTGGCCGCCGCGTTCCGCGAGAAGCGGGCGATCCTGCTGCTCGACAACTTCGAGCACCTCGTCGACGCCGGCGCCGACGTCCTGGCCCTGCTGGGTGCGTGCCCCGGGGTGACGGTCCTGGTCACCAGCCGGGTGCCGCTGCGCGTGCGTGCCGAGCGCGAGTACCGCATCGCGCCGCTCGAGCCGGACCCGGCCGTGCGGCTGTTCACCGAGCGCGCCACCGCCGCGGGCGTGTCCCTCGAGGCGGACGACACGGTCATGCGGATCTGCCGCCGGCTCGAAGGCCTGCCGCTGGCGATCGAGCTCGCCGCCGCGCGGACCCGGGTGCTGCCACCCCGCGTCCTGCTCCGGCGCCTCGAACAGCGGCTGCCGATGCTGGTCGGCGGCCCGCGCGACCTGCCCGACCGGCAGCGCACCATGCGGGACGCGATCGGCTGGAGCCACCAGCTCCTGTCGCCGCCGGCGCAGGCGTTGTTCCGGACGCTGTCGGTGTTCGTGGGCGGCTGCCCGCTCGAGGCCGTCGACGACCTGGATACGCTCACCGAGCTCGTCGACGCCGGCCTCGTCACGGCCGAACGGGACGGCCGCCTGGGCATGCTCGAGACGATCCGGGAGTACGGGCTCGAACGGCTGCGGGCGGCCGGCGAAGAAGACGCCGCCGTCGCCCGGCACCTCGCGTTCTTCGCGGACCTGGACGCCGCCGCCGTCGAGTCCGAAAAGGACAATCTGCGGGCCGCGCTGGAGCGGGCCGTCACGCGCGGGGACGCGGAGCACGCGCTGCGGCTCTGGGTCGCCCTCTCCGGGTTCTGGGCGCACCACGGCCTGCTGCACGAAGGCGTCCGCGCCGCCGCGGCGGTGCTCGCCCTCCCCGGCGACGCGCCGGCCCGGCTCACCACCCTGGCCGGCGCGGCGCGGATGGCCACCGAGATCTCCGCCTTCGAGGAGGCGGCGGCGTGGTGCGAGGAGCTCGTCGGCCTCGCGCGGCGGGCCGGGACCGGGCTGGTCACCGCGCTCAACACCCGCGGCGTGCTGGCGCGGATGGTCGACCGCTACGCCGACTCGCTGGCCGACCACGAGGAGGCGCTGGCGCTGGCCGAGGCCGCCGGGGATCGCGCCGGGCGCGCCACCGCGCTGGTCGGGACGGCCTACACGCGGCTGTTCACCGGGCAGTCCGGCCAGGCCGCCGAGCTGGCCGAACGTGCGCTGGCCGAGACGCGCGCGACGGGGTCGGAGCGGGACGTCGCCGACGCGCTGATCCTGCTCGCCTGGCAGGCGATGCACGCGGGCCGGCACGACCGGGCGCGTGAGCTCGGCACCGAGGGGGCCGAGCTGGCGCGCTCGATCGGCGACCTCGGCCGGACCGCGGAGGCCCTGCGCGGCCTGGGCACGAACGCCGAGCTCATGGGCCGGTACCCCGAGGCGGTCGAGGCGCTGAAGGAGAGCGAACGGCTCAACCGCGAACGCGGCGACGACCGCACGGCCGACCAGCTGCTCGCCCACCTGGGTTACGTGGCGATGCTCGTCGGCGACCTCGCCGAGGCCCGCGAGCTCAGCGTCGAGGCCCTCGCCTCGGCCCGCCACCACGAGGACCTCTGGGCGACGGCGATGTCCACGACCCAGCTCGGCCACGTCGAGCTGGCGGACGGGCAGGTCGAGCGGGCGCGGGAGCTGTTCACGGAGAGCCGCACGCTGTTCCGCCGGATCGGCAACCCGATGTACCTGTCGTGGTGCCTGGAGGGCTTGGCGGCCATCGCGCTGGAGGACGGCGACCGTGCTGCGGCGGCCCGGCTGTGCGCGGACCGGGACGAGCTGCTCACCCGCCTCGACGCGCGGCTGCCCCCGATGAACCCGCCCCGGCACCAGGCCGTCGTCGAGGCGCTGCGGGAACCGTAGCCGGGCCTCGGCCGGACGCTGTGGTCCACAGTGGACCCGGCTGCCGCTTGACGGCCTTCCCCGGGCGACTGCCAGGCCCCAGGGCCGTTGCGCTCTCGCCCGTCTCGCGGGGGGACCTGGCCCACCCCTGAACTACCGCGCGTCGAGGCCGGACCGCAGCGCCGCCGCGATCTCGCCCGCCGCGGCGAGCTGAGCCGGGGTCAGCGCGTCCACGAACAGCTCGCGGACCGCCGTCAGGTGCGGGACCGTCGCCGCGCGGAACGCGGCCTCGCCGTCGGCCGTGAGGACGACCTCGGCGCCCCGGTTGTCGGCCACGCACTCCTCCCGCCGGACCAGGCCCCGCCGCTCCATCCGGCCGAGGTGGTGGGACAGGCGGCTGCGCTCCCAGCCGATGTCCCCGGCGAGCCGCGAGGAGCGCAACCGCTGTCCCGCCGCCTCGCTGAGCGCCAGCAGCACGGCGTAGTCCCCCGGCGACAGCGAACATTCGGCCTGCAGGCGCGAACCGAGTTCCGCCCGCAGCGCCTCGGCGGTCTCGATGAAGCCGCGCCAGACGCGCAGCTCCTCCGTGGTCGGCAGCACGCGTCGTCGTGTCATCCGGGTCACTCTCCTCCTGATTGACACGTCAATCATATCGGGCGCATGATTGACGTGTCAATCAAACCGGCGGGAGGAGCTGGACACGTGTTCGAGCTCGGGCTGAACTCGTTCGGCGAGGTGGCCACCGACGGCGGCCGCGTGCTGAGCGACGCGGAGACCGTCCGGCTGCTCGTCGAGGAAGCGCGGCTGGCGGAATCGGCGGGCCTGGACGTCTTCAGCGTCGGCGAGCACTACCGCGAGGGGCACACCGACAGCGCGACCCCGGTGCTGCTGGCGGCGATCGCGACGGCGACCCGCCGCATCCGGCTCGGCACGTCCGTGACGGTGCTGAGCACGAACGACCCGGTGCGGCTCTACCAGGAGTTCTCCACTTTGGACGCCGTCTCGGACGGGCGCGCCCAGCTCGTCCTCGGCCGGGCTTCGGCGACCGAGTCGTTCCCCTTGTTCGGCTACGACCTCGCCGACTACGAGCGGCTGTTCGAGGAGAAGCTCGACCTCTTCATGCGGCTGCAGCGCGAAGACGCCGTGACGTGGTCCGGCTCGGTGCGGGCGCCGTTGACCGGCGAGACGCTGCACCCCCGGATGCGCCCGGGCGGGATCCCGACCTGGATCGGCGTCGGCGGCAGCCCCGGCTCGGTGGTGCGGGCCGCCCGGTACGGGCGGCCGCTCATGCTGGCCGTCATCGGCGGCCGCCCCCAGCGGTTCGCCGGGCACGTCGAGCTCTACCACCGCGCCCTCGAGCAGTACGGCCAGGCGGCGCAGCCGGTCGGCCAGCACTCCCTCGGCCTCATCGCGGACACCGACGAGGAAGCGGTCGAGACGTGGTGGCGGTACTGGCAGCCGGTCGTGACGCGGCTCGCCGCCGAACGCGGCTTCTCCCGGCCCGACCGGGACCGCTACCTGGCCGAGATCGACACCGGCGCGCTGTTCGTGGGCTCGCCGGACACCGTCGCCCGCAAGATCGCCACCGTGGCGCGCGACCTGCGCCTGGACCGCTTCGACCTCAAGTACGACATCACGCACCTGCCGCGGCCGGCTCGTGCCCGGACGATCGAGCTGCTCGGCCGCGAGGTCGCGCCGCGGGTGCGCGAGCTGCTCGCGAAGGAGCCTTCCCATGTCTGACCCGGTTTTCGGCCTCGACACGTTCGGCGACGTCCCCGAGGACGACACCGGCCGGCCGCTTTCCCACGGCGCGGCCATCCGGCAGGTGGTCGAGGAAGCCGTCCTCGCCGACGAGACCGGGGTGGACGTGATCGCGCTCGGCGAGCACCACCGGCCCGAGTACTCGATCTCGGCGCCCGAGACCGTGCTGGCCGGCATCGCCACCCGCACGTCGCGGATCCGCCTGTCCTCCGGCGTCACCGTGCTGAGCTCGGACGATCCCGTCCGCGTGTTCCAGCGCTTCGCGACGGTCGACGCCCTCTCGAACGGCCGCGCCGAGGTCATCCTCGGCCGCGGCTCGTTCACCGAGTCGTTCCCGCTCTTCGGCTACGACCTGAGCGACTACGACGCGCTGTTCGAAGAGAAGCTCGACCTGTTCGTGCGGCTGCTCGACGAGAAGCCGGTCACCTGGAGCGGCACCCTCCGGCCACCGCTGGCGGACGCCGACGTCTACCCGAAGACCGATTCCGGGCACCTGACCACCTGGGTCGGGGTCGGCGGCTCCCCCCAGTCGGTGATCCGGACCGCCCGCCACGGCCTGCCGCTCATGCTCGCCATCATCGGCGGTCCGCCGCAACGGTTCGCGCCCTACCTGGACCTGTACCGCCGGGCCGCCGACCAGTTCGGCACCCCCGCGCACCCGGTCGGCATGCACTCCCCCGGGTTCGTCGCCGACACCGACGAGCAGGCCCGCGAGGTGTTCTGGCCGCGCTACCGCGTGATCCGCGACCGGATCGGGGCCCTGCGCGGCTGGCCCCCGATCCGCCGCGAGGAGTACGACCACGAAATCGAGCACGGCTCGCTGTACATCGGCTCGCCGGAGACCGTCGCCCGCAAGATCGCCCGCGCCGTCGCGGACCTCGGCGTCGGCCGCTTCGACCTCATCTACACGGGCGGGTCGCAGCCGGCCGGCGCCCGCCTGCGCGCCGTCGAGCTGTACGGCACGAAGGTGATCCCCATGGTCCGCGACATCCTCACGGAGGAGGAGAAATGACGGCCACGATCGGCATCCTCGGGGCCGGGAAGGTGGGCACGGTCCTGGCCCGGCTCGCGCTCGCCGCCGGCCACCGGGTGCTCCTCGCCGGCTCGGGGGCGCCCGCGAAGATCGCACTCACCGCCGAAGTCCTCACCCCCGGCGCGGTCCCGGTGACCGCCGCGCGGGCGGCGGCGGAGGCGGACGTCGTGCTCCTCGCCCTGCCGCTGGGCAAGTACCGCGCCGTCCCGGGCCCGGAGCTGCGCGGCAAGCTCGTCATCGACGCGATGAACTACTGGTGGGAGGTCGACGGCGGCCGCGACGACCTGAACGACCCGCGCACGTCGTCCAGCGAGACCGTCCAGGCGTACCTGGCGGATTCCCGCGTCGTGAAGGCGTTCAACCACATGGGCTACCACGACCTCGAGGACGGCGCCCGCCCCGCCGGCACCCCCGGCCGCAAGGCCATCGCGATCGCCGGCGACGACCCGGCCGACGTGGCGCGCGTCGCGGACCTGGTCGACGCGTTCGGCTTCGACCCGGTCATCGCCGGCTCCCTCGCCGACGGCGTCCGCCTCGAACCCGGCTCGGAAGCGTTCGGCGCGAACGTCAGTGCCGAGGAGCTGCGCGTCCTGCTGGCCCGGTTCGCGGACTCGGACCGGGGGCGCCTGGTCACCCAGGCCCGCTCGGCCTGAAAGGCGAACCCGGAACCGGTCGGGTGACCGGGGGCACCAGCCGCTTCAGGCATCGTCGAAGATCGTGGCACCGGACGTCGGCTCGAAGCGGGCCTGGAAGAACCTGAGGTGCCGGGGTTCGTAGGCGAACGCGAGCCCGCACCTGATCCGGTCGCGGTCGCGGTGGACGGCGATGACGCTGTCGGCGACGAGGTCGATGTGGGCGCGGGTGTAGACGCGGCGCGGGATCGCCAGGCGCAGCAGTTCCAGGCGGGGCAGGCGGTTCTCCCCGGTGTCCGGGTCCCGGCCGGCGGTGACCGCGCCGCGTTCGACGCCGCGGATGCCCGCTTCGAGGTACACCGCGCACGCCAGGGTCTGGGCGGTGAACGCGCTCCGGGGGATGTGCGGGAGGGCCGCGGCGGCGTCGATGCAGACGCAGTGCCCGCCGACCGGGCGGACGATCGGCACACCCGCTTCGCGCAGGCGCGTCCCGAGGTAGCCGACCTGGGCCACGCGGGCGCGGATGTGGTTCTCGTCGACGGATTCCGCGATGCCCGCGGCGATCGCTTCCATGTCGCGGCCGGCCATCCCGCCGTAGGTGTGCAGCCCCTCGTACAGCACGACGAGACCGCGGGCCCGGTCGGCCAGCGACGGGTCGCGCAGGGCGAGCCAGCCGCCGATGTTGGCGAGCGAGTCCTTCTTGGCGGACATGACCGCGCCGTCGGTCGGCGCGCACAGCGCGAGCAGGATGTCGGCGACCGTCCGCCGGGCCCAGCCGGGTTCGCGTTGCTTGACGAGCCAGGCGTTTTCGACCGCGCGGGCGGTGTCGAGGAAGACCGGGATCCCGTGGGCGTGCGCGAGCGCGCAGGTCTCGGTGAGGTTCGCGACGCTGATCGGCTGCCCGCCGGCCATGTTGACCGTCGCGGCGAGGGACACGTACGGGATCGCCTCGGCCCCGACGTCGTCGATCACCGCGCGCAGCTTGCCGAGGTCGACGTCGCCCTTGAAGGGGTGTTCGGAACCGGGGTCGTGGGCCTCGTCGACGATGACGTCGTGGAAGGTGGCGCCGTTGAGTTCCTGGTGGGCGCGGGTGCTGGGGAAGTACATGTTGCCGGGGACGTGGGTGCCGGGCCGGATGAGGCAGCGGGACAGGATGTTCTCGCCACCGCGGCCCTGGTGCACGGGGATGACGTGCTCGTAGCCGTAGAAGGTGCGCACGGCCTCTTCGAAGACGTAGAAGCTGCGGGCGCCGGCGTACGCTTCGTCGCCGCGCATGAGCGCCGACCACTGCCGGTCCGACATCGCGTTGGTGCCGGAGTCGGTGAACAGGTCGACGTAGACGTCCTCCGCGCGCAGCAGGCACGGGTTCCAGCCGGCCGCGCGCAGCGCCGTTTCGCGGTCGTCTCGGGTGGTGGCCCGCAGCGGCTCGACCATCTTGACGCGCCACGGTTCCGGTGGGTAGGCGGGCATGTCAGACTCCCTCGCGTCGCCGGGACAGCCGGGTGAGCAGCGGGCCGGTCATCGCCGTGGTCACCAGCGCCATGACGACCATCGCGGTGTAGAGCGCGCCGTCGATGACGCCCAGGCTCAGCCCGAGGCCGGCGAAGACCAGTTCGGTGGCGCCGCGGGTGTTCATCAGAACCGCGAACACCCCGGCCGGGCGCGGGGCCGCGCCGGCGAGGCGCGCCCCGAGGTAGGCGCCGCCGGCTTTGCCGAGCACGGCGACGGCGACGACGGCCGCGATGTCCGCGGCCAGCGCGGAATCGAACCGCCCGAGGTCGACGGCCCGGCCGGCGAGCACGAAGTACAGCGGCGCCAGCAGCGAGCCGACCGGGGTGACCAGCGCGGCCGGGTCGAGCGCGGGGACGGCGTGACCGAGGACGACGCCGGCGAAGAAGGCCCCGATCGCCGGGTGCAGGCCCGCCGCCTCCGTCACCGCCGCGGCCGCGCAGGCCAGCGCGACCAGCACCACCGCCGCGCCCGGCCGGGGCAGCCGGCCGATCCACCGGCGGAACCGGCCCCGGGCGAGCCACGGCAGCAGGACCAGCACGGCCAGCGGCGAACTCGCGGACCCGCCGTGCGGTACCGCGGCGGCGAGGACGAGCAGCAGCCACGCGGCGAGGTCGGTGACCGCGGCCGCGCCGAGCGCGTGGCGGCCGGCGGTCGTGTCGAGCAGGCCGCGTTCGGCGAGGATCCGGGCCAGGACCGGCAACGCCGTCACCGCCATCGCGGCCGCGACGAACACCACGAACGGCCCGGTGCCGCCGGGTGCGTGCCGCCGGGCCAGCCACCCGGCCAGCACCGCGCCGAGGCCGAGCGGGACGAGGGTCGCGCCGAGCGCCGGGACGACGATGCCCTTCAGCGCGCCCCCGGTCAGGGCCGGCGCCAGGTGCGCACCGGCGGCGAACAGGAACAGCACCAGGCCGAGCTGGGCGATCGCGGTGAGCGTCGTGTCGACCGGCGCCGGCAGCAGCCGCACGGCCGGCGCGACCGCCACGCCGCCCAGGATCTCGCCGAGCACCGCGGGCTGGCCCAGCCGGGCCACCGCCGCACCGGCGAGCCGGGCGAGCCCGAGCAGCACCGCGAGGGCGGCGAACAGCATGGCCGGCTCAGACATCCGGCACCTGCCGAGGGCGGCCATCCGAAGGAGGCACAAGGCCGCCGGGGACCATCGGCGGCTCGCCGGGCAGGCCCCGCAGCTGCACCGCACGCCGCCCCCGCCGGGCCACCGCCGCACCGGCGATCCGGGCCGGACCGGGCCACCCCACGGCCTCACACATCCGGCACCTGCCAGCGACGACCATCCGAACTGGACACCAACCCACCGGGGAACATCGGCGGCTCCTCACCGGCTTCGGCGCCGAGCAGGCCGCGCAGCTGCACCTGCGCGCCTTCGGCGAGGACCTCACCCAAGGTGTCGAAGTCCGGCGAGGACACCCCGCCGACGAGGTCGAGGAACGCCGTCCGGTCGTCGCCGTGGTGGCCGGTGATCCGGTGCGCGTGCCGGAAGTAGGACCGCTGGTCCGCTTCCAGCCGGTAGAAGCCGAGCAGGAAGTCGCGGAACAGGCCGAACTCGCGGCGGTAGCGGGCTTCGAATTCGGCGAAGCACCGCTCTTCGGGCACCAGGCCGGCCAGGGAGCTGTTGATCGACCGGGCCGCCAGCAGGGCGCTGTAGGTGGCCAGGTGGACGCCGGAGGAGAACACCGGGTCGATGAAGCAGGCTGCGTCACCGACCAGCACCATGCCCGGGCAGTGCAGCGAAGTCCGGTCGTAGGAGTAGTCCTTGCGCACCCGCAGCCGGTCGTACGGCGGCTCGGTGGCGCGCCGGGCGCCGCGGAGCAACCCGCCGATCAGCGGGCAGTCCGCGATCAGGCTCCGGAACGCCGCCTCCCGGTCGCCCCGGACCCGGGCCGCGGCGTCCCGCCGGACGACCGCGCCGACGCTGGTCAGCGTGGCCGAGAGCGGGATGTACCAGAACCACCCGTCGGCGAAGGCGGCGCACACGATGTTGCCCGCGTCCGGTTCGGGCAGCCGGGCGCCGTCGCGGAAGTAGCCGAACAAGGCCAGGTTGCGGAAGTCCGGGGAGTATTCGCGGGTACCGCCGGCATCGTGGTGCAGGCGGCTGGCGTGCCCGGAGGCGTCGACGACGAACCGCGCCGTCGCCGCCTGCTCGTGACCGGCGGCGTCGAGGTAGCGGACGCCGGTGATCCGGCCGCCCTCGCGGAGCGTGCCGAGCGCCCGGTGGCCCTCGCGGACGTCGGCGCCGAGGCGGCGCGCGTTGCGCAGCAGGATCGTGTCGAACCGGGTGCGCTCCACCTGGTAGGCGTAGGAGGTCGGCCCGGCCAGGTGCTCGGAGGCCGCGAACGCGAACGTCCACGGTTCGGGGCTGCTGCCCCAGCGGAACACGCCGCCGCGTTTGCGGACGAACCCGGCGCGTTCGACCTCGTCCCGCACCCCGAGCAGGGCGCAGATGCCGTGCACGGTCGCCGGCAGCAGCGACTCCCCGATCTGGTAGCGCGGCAGGTGCTCCTGCTCCAGCAGCAGGACGCGGTGGCCGTCGGCGGCGACCAGGCCCGCCGCGGTCGAGCCGCCGGGACCACCGCCGACGACGATGACGTCGAATCCGGTCATCACACCCCGCCTTCCGGGCTGTCGGGAACGAGTTCGGCGAGCCGGGCGACGGTGCGGCGGCGCAGGACGTCCCGCAGCGAACACGGCACCCCGCGGGACCGCAGCCGCGCCGCCAGCGCCGCGGCCGAAAGGCTGTGCCCCCCGAGGGCGAAGAAGTCGCTGTCCGGGGCGACCGCGGAGATCCCGAGCTGGTTCCGGAACGCCGCCGCGACCACGGTTTCGGCCGGGCTCAGCCGGCGCGGCCCGATCCGGACGGCGGTGCGGTCGACCTTGCCGGTGCGCCCGACCGGCAACGCGCCGGCCTCGACGATCCTCGTGGGCACGAGGTACTCGGGCAGCGTCTCGCGGAGCCGGTCACGCAGGTCTTCTGCCGCCCCGCTGCCGAGGACGACGTAGGCGACCAGGTGGCGGCGGTCGCCGGTGCCCTCGGCGCGGACGAGGGCCTGCCGCACGCCCGGCAGGGCGAGCAGGGCGTGTTCGGCTTCGCCCGGTTCGACCCGGAGGCCGCGGATCTTGACCTGGTCGTCGAACCGGCCCAGCCAGCGCAGCGTCCCGTCGGGCTCGCAGCGGCACCGGTCGCCGGTGCGGTACCAGTGCTGGGCCCCGGTCCCGAACCGCTCGGCCGTCCGCGACGCGTCGCCGAGATAACCGAGCGCGAGCGACGCCCCGCCGACGAGCAGCTCACCGGTCTCGCCGACCGGCACCGGCCGCAGGTCCGTGTCCACGACCCGGACGCAGGTGTTGGCGATCGGCCGCCCGATCGCCGGTGCGTCGTGCTCCGCCGGCCGGCACCAGGTGGTGAACACGGTGCATTCGGTCGGGCCGTACAGGTTGACCGCCGCCGGCCCGGGGGTCGCGCGCAGCCGGGCCCACAGCGACGGCCCGACCGCCTCGCCGCCCGTGAGCACCATCCGCGGGCGGTGGTCGCCGGCGAGCAGGCCGGCGTCGACCAGCGCCGTGAGCTGCGCCGGGACGGCTTCCACGACCGAGAGCCGCCGCTCACGGACGAACCGGACGTAGCTCTCGGGATCGGCGCGGACGTCTTCCGGCACCAGGTGCAGCTCGTGCCCGCCGATCAGCCACAGCAACGGGTCCCACGACGCGTCGAACGCCAGCGGCAGGCCGTGCGCGACCCGCTGCGGCTCGCGCCCGGCCGGGAACAGGCGCGCGGCGAGCTCGCAGTAGAGGTTGACCAGGCTCCGGTGCCCGACCACGACGCCCTTGGGACGCCCGGTGGACCCGGAGGTGTAGACGATGTACGCCCGCTCCCCCGCCCGGTTGCCCGCGACCGCGTGTTCGGGCCGGTGGGCGAGCTCACGACGCCAGTTCTCCGGCGACAGCGCGACGTCCGCGCCCGCGGCGAGGGCGGCGACGTCGGTGAGCAGCACCGCCGGGCGCGCCTCGGCGAGGATCAGCGCGCGCCGGGCCGGCGGGAGCCCCGGATCGAGGGGCAGGTACACCGCGCCGGCCTTGGCGACCGCCAGCGGAGCCAGCACCGCTCGCACGGACCTGGTCATCGCGCACGCGACCACCGAGCCGGGCACCGCGCCGGCCGCGCGCAGCGCGTTCGCCAGCCGCCCGCTCCACCGGTGCAGGTCACCGAAGGTCCACGCGACGCCGTCGGCGACCAGGGCCGTCAGCCCCGGGAACGCCCGCGCCCGCAGCTCGAACAGCTCCTGCCAGCCCACCTGCGGCACGAACCGCCGCCCACCCCCGACCACGGACGGCGGCCGGTCAGGCATCGCGCGTTCCCGCCGCGACGACGCCGTGTTCGATCCGCCGCATCCACGTCCAGAACTCCGCGCCGCGGCCCGGCGCGAGCAGCCCGAGGTGGCCGCCCGGCACGGTCGCGGCCAGGAACGGACCGGTCGTCCACGTCCGCCACGCTTCGGTCGCGTCTTCGGCCGCGATCGCGTCGTCGTCGCCGCACAAGGCGGCCAGCGGGCAGTGGACGGCCGTCGCGGCCGGTCCCCGGTACGCCGTCGTCAGGTCGACGTCGCGCCGCAGCAGGTCCGCGGCGTAGGTCCACACCTCGAAGGAAGCGCGGTTCCCCAGGCCGGGAACGAATCCCTCACCGCCCAGCACTTCGGCGAGGGTCTCCTCGCCGAGGCGCCCGTACCGCCCGCGGACCCGCCGGTCCGGGGCGGGTGTCCCGATGACGACGACGGCCGCGGGCGCCGGGCCGCAGCGGGTGTGCAGCCGCTGCGCCAGCTCCACCGCGACGAACGCGCCCATGCTGAAGCCGACGACGACGGTTCGCCGCACCCACACCGGGTTCCGGCGGAGGAGTTCGCCGGTGATCTGCTCGGCCAGCCGGCCGAGGGACGCCGGCGGCGGCGCGTCCAGCCGGTCGCCCCGGCCCGGGTACTCCGCGCCCCACACCTCGGCCCCGGACGCCGCCCCCGCGACGTGCCGGAACAGGCCGACGGTGCCACCGGCCGGTGGGAGGAGCAGATACCGGCAACCGTTCACGCCAGGCTGGTCCCCCGGAGACAACGACCTGATGGCAGCGGGCATGATGAATCCTTCGGCTTATTCGCTCCAGATTGTTTCGCCCCATTCCGGAAAGGAAACAGGGCATTCGAACCGCGATTTTCCGGTGGCCGAACACAGGCGAACAGGATTTCGCCGCCGGGGCGGGATCGCGACCCGCGTCTTCAGTTGCGCGCCGGAACTTCGCTCGTGACCCGCTCCACCGCACCGGTCCCGCTCCGCCGGCCCGGACCTCCGGGCCCGGCGGGACCCAACGCCGTTACCTCCGTCAACCGATGTCGATCATCGCCTGCTCGAAAAGATACGACTCGGCCGCCGCAAAACGCGTAACGGTTTGATCGCGTTGCCGGAAGTTGACCTCGACCGGACGCGGGATGCCGAAATCTCCCCCGCCGGGGTGAGAAAACCCGGGTGCGCACTTCGCCGGTACGAACGATTCGAAGAAGGTTCATCTTCGCGCGGGCCGGGCCCTCGGCGGAATGCCGGACCGCGTTCCGCCGCCGGCGCTCAGCCGAGCGGGTAGTGGATCATCTCCACGCCGCCGGTGGCGTAGTTCGGCACGTCCGCGGCGACGGCCTTGCCCGCCTCCGAGCCGAGGGCGGCGGCCATGGCCTCGGCGGACTCGAAGTCCGCGTGGAAGACGGCGAAGTACTTGCTCTGCCCGGCGAGCGAGGCGACCTCGAAGGAGTACTGCGACTGCACGAGGCCGGGGAGCTTCGCCGCCAGCGGCAGGTGGGTGCCGACGTAGTAGTCGCGGAAGTGGGCTTCGTCGGCGGGCGGCGGGTAGAGCACGGTGAGCCGGTGCATCGGGGTCCTCTCTTACCGGGTCAGGGGCGGTCCCCCAGCGTGGCACAGCGGGTGCGCCGCCGGAGCGCCCGGCGCGCCGACCATCGATCGTGTGATTCGCGAGGACTTTGGGTATGTGGTCACCATGGTTGTCAGAGCGCCTGAGCGAACCCGGTCCCCAGCGGTGCTCACCGTGCCCGCACCGCGGCCGACCGACCAGTACGTCCACTGTGTTCCCTTGTTCGACGAACGCAGCCAATTGGGGTCCGACGACCCCCGGCGCGACGACCTGCGCGCCCGCCTGATCACCGAGCACCTCGGTCTCGCCGAGAACATCGCCAAGCGCTTCAGCGGCCGCGGTGAACCGTTCGACGACCTGGTGCAGGTGGCGCGGACCGGCCTGATCCGCGCCGTCGACCGCTACGACCCGGAGCGCGGCAGCGACTTCCTGTCCTTCGCCGTGCCGACGATCATGGGCGAGGTCCGCCGCCACTTCCGCGACAGCGCGTGGTCGATGCGCGTGCCGCGCGCGTTGAAGGACCTCCAGCAGACCCTGGCCAAGGCCACCAACACCCTGACCCACGACCTGGGCCGCGCCCCCACTCCGAGCGAACTCGCGGCCCACCTCGACATCGACATCGAGACCGTCCGCGAAGGGCTCCTCGCCGCGGAGGCCTACAAACCCGCCTCCCTCGACGCCCCGGTGCGCGGCACCGAGGACACGATCACGGTCGCCGACCGCCTCACCGACCGCGACGCCCCGTTCTCGAAGGCCGACGACCGCCTCACGCTGGAAGCCGCGATGGCGGACCTCCCGCCCCGGGAACGCGCCATCATCCAGATGCGGTTCGTCGACGAGCTCACCCAGAGCCAGATCGCCGAGCGGATCGGCGTGTCCCAGATGCAGGTCTCCCGGCTGCTGACCAAAACCCTCGAGAAGCTGCGCCACCGCCTGGTGGCCGAATAGCCCGGGCCGCAGAGCTGGAGGGTTCAGTCCCCGGCGGCCGCAGGATCTTCGACCACCGCCGGGGGCTGTTTCCACTTCAGCTTCACCTCGAACTGGCCCTCCAACCCCGTTTTCGCGATCACCGCGCCCGCCTCGGCCGAGAGCTTCACCCCGAACTTGAGCTCCACCTCGTCCGGCTTGCGGCTCATCGCCTGGAACTGGCCGAGGGCGGCGGACGCCGCGTCCTTCACCGCGCCCAGTGCCCGCTCGAAGGACACCTTCGCGTCGAGCACGAGGTTCTCGTTCCGCGACACCCGGGCGGTCGCCGGTCCGGCAGCCACCTCGACCACCACCTCGCCGCCCTGCTGCAGTGCGAATCGCGCCAGCTCGGTCACTCCTGCTCCTTCACTGTCCACACGGGACGTCCAGCCACTCGCCGGCGGGCACGCCGCCGCGGACGGTTTCCAGGTCCTTCAGCAGCTCGTCCAGCCGCGACGGGTCGTCGAGGTACTCCAGCACCGCCCGGTAGAACGCCCCGGTCATCGTGGCCGGCATCAGGTCGGACGCGTCGAAGCACAGCCGCTGCTGCGGTGACGTCAGCGTCGAGGAAACCTGGCGGCTCACCACGTCGTCGTAGACGCCCCCGACGTTCCGGTCGACCGAGAACACGCTGCCCCGGTGGATGCCGGGCCAGATGCGCTGCGCCCGGTCCGACGCGAGGTACTTCATCAGCTCGCGCGCCTGGGGCGTGTCGTGGAACATCGCGGCGAGGTCGGCGGACACCTCCGACACGGCGGGCCCGGGGAACGGGAAGAACGCGAACCCGCTGCCGGGCAGGGGTTTGCTGCCGTCGGTCCGCTTCATGCCGAGGTAACGGCTCATGACGAACGAAGCCTGGTGCTCCAGCACGCACTGCGCCGGGCGGGTGAACAGCCCCCGCCCGGCGTCGCCGAAGTCGGTCAGCAACGCCGCGGGCGCCCCGCCGCGGACCGCGCCCGGCACGGCGACCAGCGCGCCCCAGTCCGTCCACGCCTGGCGGACCTGCGCCGAGCGCCACGACAGCTTGCCCGCCGCCCACTGCCGGTAGGTGCCGGGGCCGGCCGAGTGCAGCAGGATGTCTTCGATCCAGTCCGTGCCGGGCCAGCCGGAGGTGGGTGGCGCGCCCATGCCCAGGCACCACGGCGTGCGGCCGTCGGCGGTGAGCTGCCGGCTGAGCGCGAGCAGGTCGGCCCACGTGCCCGGCCGGGCGCCGCCGAGGTTGGTGACGTCGTACCAGATCGCGCTCTTCAGGTCGGCCTTGACGGCGATCGCGTACTGCTGCCCGGTGCCGGCCTTCTCCAGGTCCAGCCACTGCTTGCCGAACCCCGGCTGCGGGCCGAGCAGGGCGTCCAGCGGCTTGAGCTTCCCGCGCCGGGCGTAGGTGGCCAGCGATCCGGGGTTCGGCAGCACCGCGACGTCGGGGGCGGTGCCGCGCTGGACGTCGGAGGCGAGCACCTGGTCGAGCGCGCGGGTGCCCTGGTAGTCGACCTCGATGCCGGTGGCGGCGGTGAACGCCCGCAGCACCGCGCGGAAGTCGGCCTCCTCGGCGCCGGTCCACGACGCCAGCACGGTGACCCGGCCGGCGCCACCCGTCCCGCAGGCGTTCGCCCCGAGCAGCAGCACGACGAGCACGAGCAGCGGCAGCTTCGTCCACAGTGGATGCTTCATGCGCGGTACCGGTACTCGTCGATGCGGCGGGACATCCCCCACGCGATCAGGCCGAGCGCGGCGACGGAGAACGCCGGGGCGAGGTACTCGACCCCGCCGGAGTCGGCCGCGTCGCGCGCGCCGGCCGCTACACCCTCGGCGCCCGCGTCGACCGCGCTCTGTTCGACGGCGGTCGCGGCGAACCGGGGCTGGGCCGTGAAGTCCGCGACCGTGCTGCCGCACCCGGGCCCCCGGTCGCAGTGGCGGGCCAGCAGGACCACCAGCCCGGTCTGCCCGGCGGAGTCGGTCGCGGCGATCCGGGTCTGCCGGCCGGCGAGCACGGTGTCGGTCCGGGCCCGGACGTCGTCGAGCCGCAGCTGCAGGCCCAGCACGACGGCGAGGGTGACGCCGACGCCCACGGTCAGCGCGGTCGCCCCCAGCAGCGGCAGGTTGAACCGGCGGCGGAACCGGCGCCACAGGTACCACTGGGTGCCTGCCAGGGCCGCGGCCGCCGCGGCCGGGGCGAGCAGCCACACCGGCAGCAGAGCCGGGCTCATCCCGTCTTCGAGCTGGTCGTCGAGCGCGGCCCGCTGCAACCCCTGCAACGTCGTCAGCTGCGCGAGCACGCCGTCCGGGCCGTGCAGCAGCCGCGAGGCGTACCACAGGTCGGCCACGCCCAGCACCTCGCCGCCCGGCTGCCGGAAGTGCGCGTCCGCCTGCCCGACCGCCCCGGAATAGGCCGCGATCAGGCCCTCCACCACCTGCAGGATGCCGGTGCCCGCGGCGCCGGCCTGGTTGGCCTCGGCCACCGTGGCCAGGCTCTGGCTCGCCCCGGCGAGGCTGTTCGCGAAGTCCTGCCCCGGCCCGGCCAGCTTCGCCTCGCCCGTGCGGAACGCTTCGATCGCGCTCTGGTCGGCTTCACTCAGCGCGGCACGGGCCGCCGCGACCTCCAGCACCGCCTCGGTCGTGTGGTCGCGCACCGTCCGGGCGGCACCGAGGACGCCGAGCACCGCCCCCAGCGACACCGCGAGCATCACCAGCGTCGTGGCGAGCAGCAGCACCAGCAGGCGGATCAGGCGCACCCGCGTCCGGGTCGGGCGCAGGGGCGGGGCCTCGGCGGGCGCGGTCACGCCGTCGCCTCGTCCAGCACGGCCTGGCAGGCCGTGCAGAACCGCGCGCCCGCCGGGGACAGCTTCCGGCACTGCGGGCAGGTGACCGGCGATCCCGCCGGCTCCGGCTCGCGGGCCGGGGGCTCCGGCCCGATCCGGGACACCCGGGAGATCAGCACGTTGAGGACCGCGCTGAGCCCGGGATCGGGGCGCAGGCGGACTTGCCCGGTGCCGGCGTCGAGGACGTCGACCACCCGGCGCAGGCGGGCGAGGATCTCTTCGTTGCCTTGCTCGGTGGCGAGCCGGACCGCGGTGCCCCACGCCCGCTCGGCGTCTTCGGCCCGGCCCACGGCCAGCGCGTCCCCGCCCGCGGTGAGCGCCTCCCCCAGCTCGGCCTGCGCGGTGTAGCGCAGCACCATCGGGTGCACGAGGGTGGGCTGCACCGGATCGTGCGTCCACCGGCCGACCACCGCGACCGGGCCGTCCGTGCGCGCGCCGGCCACCGGCTCGACGGCGGCCCAGGCGAGCTGGCGGTCCTGGTCGAGACTGGGCTCCAGCCGCGGGTCGAGGTCGACGCGGAGGTGGTAGTCCCGGGACTCCTCCCCGGCGAAGGATCCCAGCGCCAGCACCACTTCGCCGTCGCCGGCCGGGCGGCAGCGGTCGGTGAGGTCGTACTCGTGGGGACGCACCTGCTTGACGAACCGCAGCGAGCTGTAGCCCATCAGGCCGATCCGCAGCCGGACCTCGGGCAGCACCTTGGTCAGTGCCGCGCCGATCAGCTCCCGGAAGTCCGCGGTCAGCTTCCGGTCCTCGACGACGGAGTCGGCGCCGCCGCGCAGGACCTTCACGATCTCGGCGAGCTCGTCGGGCACCCAGCCGTCCCCGACCCCGCGGGCGTCGCAGACGAACAGTCCTTCGCAGGCGTCGAGGGTGCTGACCAGCGCTTCGCGCGTCTCCGACTGGTTCTTGCCGTCGGTGAGCAGGATCGCGTGGCAGACCGCGCCGTCGTGCCCGGCGAACAGCCCCTTCGCGCGGTCGAGCCACCGGCCCATCGCGGTGCCGCCGTAGGCGCCCAGGTGCGCGACCTCCTGCCGCGCCGCGCGCCGGGTCTCCTCCGACGCCACGACGAGCTGCTCGTCGTGCGGGTACACCATGGTCGCGATCTCGGTGCCCCGCACGACGGCGAACAGCACGCCGTCGGGCAGGACGTCGATCGCGGCCGCGGCCGCCCGCTTGGCCTCCTCGATCTTCGTGTGCGGGTGACGCATCGAGCTGGAGCAGTCGACCAGCAGCACCTCCGCCGCGGTGGCACCGCTCGGCCGGTCGGGACCGCCGCGCGCGGTCACGGTCAGGATCGCGTGCATCGCGGTGTCCCCCTCGGCCAGGAACTTCTGCTGGTGCACCTCGATGCTCAGCTCCGCCCCGCTCATCGCCGCCGGCTCCCCTCTGTCCGTTCCGCTCAGATCCAGCTCGCCGGCCTGGTCGCGTTGGCCAGGTCGGTCAGCACGTCGTGCGCGTGCCTGCTGCCCGGCGCCCGCCACGCCAGGCCGCGCAGCGCTTCGGCCAGCCCGGCGCGCAGGCCCTTCCGCGTCGGTCCCGCCCCGCAGAGCGGCTTCGTGAGTTCGCCGTGGCACTCGAGGGCCGTCTGCAGCAGGAGCGCCCGCAGCCGGGTGGTGGCCGCCTCGCCGAGTTCGAGACCGGACAGCCGTTCGCCGGCTTCGCGGAGCTGTTCTTCGGACGGCGCGGTCCCGGCGGCGTCCGGCAGTTTTCCCGCCAGCACCCGGATCCCGGCGACCCGGGCCGCTTCGTCGTGCCGCGAGAACTCCGGGACCTCGTCGAGCACGCGCACCGCGCCCGTCCGGTCCCCGCGCCCCAGCGCCACCCTGACCAGCCCGAACGCGGCATTCACCTGGACCCGGTGCACCCACAGGGCCCGGTAGAACGGTTCCGGGTCCTCCTCGGTGTGCTCCGCGCACAGCCCCAGCGCGAGCTTCGGCGTCTCCTCGCCGGGGATGTCGCGGTAGACCGCTTCGAAGTCCTCGGCCGCGGTCCCGGCGTGCCCGTCGGCCAGCGCGATCAGGGCGCGGTGCCAGGGGAAGCGCCAGTCGTGCCCGGCGCGGCCGGCGAGCTTCCGCTCGGCGGCCGCCAGGCGGTGGCGGGCCCCGTCCACATCGGACAGTTCCAGTAATGCCCGCAGCCGGCGGAATTCGACCTCGACCGAGGACGGCGCCCGCTCCAGCTTCTTCAGCAGCCGGCCGGCGTCCGGGGCGCGGACCGTGCGCAGGAACGCGACCTGCGCGTCGTGCGGGTCTTCCCGGGGTGCCGGCAGCCCGAGTGCGATGTCCCGCGGCGAGGGCCGCGCCCCGAGGGAGAGCTCGACGCCGGCGGTCCAGTGCTCCAGGGGCGGCGGCTGGCCGAGCCCGGCGTCCAGCAGCACGGCGGGTTCGGTGAACAACGTCGAGACGACCGGCCGGGACCCGCCGTCGCGCAGCGAAAGGATTTCGTTGAGGACGCCGTCGAGCTGGACGAGCATCTCGCGCGCGCTGGCGAACCGCTGGTCGTACGGTGCCGTCGCGCGGGCGAGCACGTGCCGGAAGCTGCGGATGCCGAAGGCGATCGGGCCGTCCTGCGCGCCCGGCAGGGCCCCGTCGCTGGCGTCGAACAGTTCCCGCAGCGTCCTGCCGACGGTGTGGACGTCCGAGCGGACGGTCAGCCGGTGCCGGCGCAGTTCTTCGTCCGGGGCCTGGTAGGGCTTCGTGCCGACCCACGGGCTCTCGTGGTCGTCGATCCGCCGGATCCCGCCGAAGTCGATCAGCTTGATCCGCTGCTCGCCGTGGATGACGTTGTCCGGCTTCATGTCGCAGTACAGCAGGCCCTGGTCGTGCAGGTAGGCCAGCGCGGTGAGGATCTCCCGGCCGTAGACGACGACGTGCTCGGTCAGCAGCCGGCCCTCGGCCGGGTCCAGGAGGGCCCGGCCACGGTTCTTCACCTGGCGCAGGGAAAGCCCGTCGACGAACTCCATCACGATGTAGCGGGAGTCCTCGTGGGTCACCACGTCGAAGATCCGCACGATGTTCGGGTGCTCGAGCGCGACGAGGACCTCGCTCTCGAGCTCCGCGATCCGCACCGCGGCGGTGTTGTTGACGTCGATGAGCCCCTTGACCGCGACGGGCCGGTGGAGCCGGTTGTCGGTCGCGAGGTAGACGAAGCCGAGCCCGCCGTGGCCGACGCAGCCCTGGACGTCGTAGCGGCCCGCCACCCGATCGCCGGGCCGCAGCCGCGGGGTGAAGGAGAACGGGCTGCCGCAGGCCGGGCAGAAGCCCTCCTCGGCCGCCGGCTGCCCGGGCAGCGACCGGCCGACCGGCTCGCCGCAGCCCCGTTTTCCGCAGAACCGCTGCGTTTCGGGCACTTCCGGCCGGCTGAGCACCCGGCTGGGCAGGTCGGGCAGGCGGACCACCGGCAGCGGGACCGCGGTGTCGCCGGTGCCGTGCCCGGTGGTCTGCTGGGCCCGGGTGGCGACGGTGTCGGTGACCCGGCCCGCGGTCGCCGACGTCGGGCTCACCGACGTGACGGCGTCGGTGCCCCGGCCCGCAGCCGGGCTCACCGACGTCGGGCTCACCGACGTGACGATGTCGGTGGCCCGGCCCTCGGTGGCCGACGTCGGGCTCACCGGCACCGTCACGCCGGAGCCGTCCGGCGCGCCGGGTCCCGGCGGCGCGAGACCGCACTTCGAGCAGAACCCGGTCGGGCCGATGGTGCCGGTGCACGCCTGCCTCGGGCACGCCGTCATGGGCGGCTCCCGCCCCGGTCGTGCACCGCGGCGGCGTAGGCCGTCACGGCCTGCTCGGCCGCGTCCAGGTCGCACGGCGCCACGAACAGCGCTTCCCACGCCCGGCCGTACGCCCGATCGAGCTCCGGTTCCTCGACGACGCCGTGGTTGCGGGCCATCTCGGCGTAGCCGTCCAGCCGGGCCCGCAGCTCCGCGCGCCGCGCGAGCCTGCCGTCGAGATCCGCGCGCAGCCGCCGGCCGTCCTCGACCGCCCGGCCGACGGACCGCTCGCGGTCACCGAGGTGGCGCGCGACGCCCTCGGGATCGCCGCGGGCCTCGGTGGCGCGCAGCAGGTTGACCTCGGCGCGCAGCCGGTTCGCGCGCGGGCGCACCGTCTCGACGCCGGTGAAGCGGGGCGCCACCGTGGCCTGGAACTCCTCGATCGCGGCGAGCTCGTCGAGGTCCTTGGTGAGAACGTCGAGGCGCCCGCCCAGGTCTTCCCCGCCGGGCCGGGACGCGCCCGGCAGCGAACGCACGACCGTCACCCCCGGCGACGACTCCCGCCGGAACGCCAGCACCAGCCGGAGGCCGAGCCGGTCCGCGCGGCCGGCCAGCGGGGCGAGCACCTCGCGCACCAGCCGGTCCGGCTCGGCGGCGTCGTCGATGCCGTCGACGACCAGGGTGCGGCCCCGCGCGGAGCGGGCGCCGGTGAGGTCGAGCCGGTCCTCGATGCGGCCGCTGACTTCGTCGGCGGTCTTGCCCGACGCGTCGACGGCGAGGTCGACCGCGCCCGCCGGGGGCGGATCGCCGGCGCCGGCGGGCGGCCTCGGGGCGCTGAACGAGCGTTCCCGGTCGGCGTGCACGACGCCCAGCCGCAGCGCGTTCGCCGTCGCCGACTCCTCGCCGCCGGTGACGACCACCCAGACCGCGCCGGAACCGGGGTCGGACAGCCAGTTCCGCAGGCGCTGCACGAAGGAAGCGTCCACGGCGCCGTCCGGCCGGACGAAGCTCTCGTCGACGGCGGGTTCGCCGGTGGACCACTCCCGCAGCCCCGGCAGGTGGCCGAGCATGGTCTCGACCGGGATCATCCACGCGACCCGGCCGCCTTCGCCGGTGTACTTGCCGACGATCATGCCGACGACGACGCCGGTGGCCTCGTCGAGCACGGCGGTGCCGCTGAACCCCGGCTCGATCGGCTCGGCGTCGGCGGTCTTGTTCAGCTGGATCCATTCGCAGCCGGGGCCGCCCTCGCCGACGAGCCTGCCGAACGTCCACAGCCCGGCGTCCGCCCCGGCCGGGAACCCGTAGGCGCGCACCAGCTGGTGGTCGCGCAGGGCCATCCGGTGCAGCGGCGCGCCGAACACGCCGGCCACCGGCTTTTCCAGACGCAGCAGGGCGATGTCCCCGCGCTCGTCGTCGGTCGGCGGCTTCCAGCCGTCCGGAACCACGGCGGCGTGGCCGGTGCCGGCGCCGGGCAGGCCGACGAAGTCGACGGGGATCCGCGCCCGCGGCCCGCCGCAGCGGTCGACCACGTGCGCGCAGGTCAGCAGGTGCCGTTCGTCGAGCATCGTGCCGGCGCCGTGGATGCGGCCGGGGCCGTCGCGCAGCCGGACCCGCCACCGGCGCCGCTCGGCCTCCAACCCCATTCACGCGAACCTACGCCGACGCCGGCGCGGGGTGGCGCGACTTCGCCGAACTGCGCCGGGTCGGACCAGCGCACTCACCCGGATGGAGTGGCCACCGGCCCGGGGTTCGCGGCGGCAGGATTCCGGCCCGCCGCGATCGGGCCGCGCACCGCCTCAGCCGGGGACGGATCGCCGCCACCGGCCCGAGGTCCGCGATGGCCCGTTCCCGGCCCACCGCCTCAGGCGCACGCGATCAGCCCGGGCACCGCGTCCGCCGGGGACGGCATCGACGCGATCTCCGCCGCCACCGCGCGGGCCGCTTCGCGCACCGACGTGTCCTTCAGCAGTCCGGCGACCCGCTCGGTGACCGCCTCCGCCGTCACCTCCTCGGCCGGCAACCGGGCTCCCGCGCCCGACTCCGCGACCGCCTCGCTGTTGGCGAACTGGTCGCCGCCCTGGGGCAGGACCAGCTGGGGCAGCCCCGCGGCGAACGTCCCCAGCATCGTCCCGTTGCCGCCGTGGTGGACGACGAAGTCCACGTGGGGCAGCAGGCGGGCCTGCGGGACCCACGCCACGCTCCGGACGTTCGGCGGCAGCTCGCCGAGCGCGGCCGGGGCCACCGTCGGCCCCGACGCCACCAGCACGTCCACGTCGAGCACCGCCAGGCCGGCGATCGCCGTGCGCAGGACGTCCGCGCTGCCCATCACCGTGCCGAGCGTCAGGTAGACCAGGGGCCGGTCGCGGTCCGGCAGCTCCGGCAGCTCACCGGCGCCGCTCCAGCCGACCGGGCGGACCGGCAGCCGCGGGACCAGCTCGCGGAAACCGGGGTGCTGCACGGAATCCGGGCAGATGTCGACGAAGGGGTGGCCCAGTTCGGCCAGCCCGCGCCACTCGAGCCCGAACTCGGCCGCGAGCCGGGCCAGCGGCGCCACCTGGTCGGCGTCGGCCTCGACGCGCATCACGTGCCCGAACGTGTGGCCCACGGCCGGGATTCCGGCGGCCCGCGCGGCGAACGAGCCGCCGATGTTGGACGCCTCGTAGACGACCAGGTCGGGCCGGCGCCGGGCGAACACCTCGCTGAGGTCGGCGAAGTAGCTGCGCGGCAGCACATCGCCGAACACCTGCCCCGTCACCTCGGTCATCCGCTCCAGCGGCATCTCCGCGCCGGGCGTCTCACCGGCCTCGGCGAAGAGACGGTCGAACGCCGCACGCACGTCGAGCCCGGCGGCGACGGGCTCGACCCCGGCCGCGCGCAGGTGCGGCAGAAAGCCTTCGGCGGTGGCGAAGAGGACTTCGTGCCCGGCCGCCCGCGCGGCGACGGCGAGCGGCAGCAGCGGGTAGACGTGACCGTAGGCGGCCAGCGATGTGAAGAGGAGGCGCACGTGATCGACGGTAGCCACCCGCAAGCGCCTCCGGGGCGGTCTCGTCTCCGACCTTGCCGACTTAGGTTCACAGCGGGCTTTTCCGCGAGCCGCCGAGAATTTCGGGCAGCACACCGACACTCTCGAAAACCACCTTCGGCATATCATTGACGGTCGTCAAGAGAATGCCTATCTTCGCCCTGGAGGGGGAATACCTCACCGGAGGTCGATGATGACCCGGATCGGAAAGACGTTCGCGACGCTCGCCGGCACCCTGCTCCTCACCGCGGCCGCGGTCGCGCTCCCGCCGGCGGCTTCCGCCGCTTCCCTCGTGGAGGTGAGCGGCTTCGGCGACAACCCCGGCGGGATGCGCATGCACGTCTACGTGCCGGACTCCCGGCCGGCCCGCCCGGCGATCGTGGTCGCCATGCACGGCTGCGGCGGCACCGGACCCGGCTTCTACGCGGGCAGCGAATTCGCCTCGCTCGCCGACCGGTACGGATTCCTCGTCATCTACCCGAGTGCCCAGCAGCAGGCCGGCTTCGGCAACTGCTTCGACACCTGGTCGGACGCGGCCAAGCACCGGGGTGGCGGCAGCGACCCGGTGTCCATCGTCTCGATGGTGACCTACGCGGAACAGCACTACGGCGGCGACCCGGGCCGGGTCTTCGCCACCGGGTCGTCCTCCGGCGGCATGATGACCAACGAGATGCTCGCGCTCTACCCGGACGTGTTCAAGGCCGGCGCGGCCTTCATGGGCGTCCCGTTCGACTGCTTCGCCGGCGCCGCCGACTACCCGCCCGGCCGCAGCAAGTGCACCGGCGGGAGCATGGACCGGACCCCGCAGCAGTGGGGCGACGCGGTCCGGCAGGCGTATCCCGGCTACACCGGACCCCGCCCGCGAATCCAGCTGTGGCACGGCACCGCGGACACCCTGGTGCCGTATTCGCTGCTGCAGGAGGAAATCGAGCAGTGGACGAACGTGTCCGGGCTGAGCCAGACCCCGACGTCCACCGACACCCCGCAACCGGGCTGGCACCGCCGCCGCTACGGCTCCGGGACCGCGCAGGTGGAGGCCTACAGCGTCCAAGGCGCCGGGCACAGCCTGCCGGCCGGCGGGATGACGGCCTACGCGATCGCGTTCTTCGGCCTCGGCGGGCCGAGCACCCCGCGTCCCGCCGGCGCGGCCTGACGTCACCGCGGGCTCGTCCGCGAAGTTCCCTTCGCGAACGAGCCCGCACTCCCCTCGCCTCAGGTGGTGCTGCAGCTGACCGAGGGCCAGTTCCAGTTTCCGTTGTGCTGGATGGTGACACCCCAGTTGTCGCCGCTGCCGTTGGGTTTCGCGACGAGCACCTGGCTGCTGGGCCACGTGGCGTTGATGTTCCAGGTGGCACTGATTCTGGCGGGACTCGGCACGGTCATGGTCACCGTCCACGAGGACGACCCGCTGACCGCGACGTTGAGGTTGTACCGGTCACTCCAGCGCTGCCCCGCGGAAAGCGTTGCGGTGCAGCCGCCCCCGCCGGGCGTCGTGGGCGTCGTCGTCGGGGTGGTCGGGGTGGTCGGGGTCGTGGGACCCGTCGGGGTGGTCGTCGGAGTCGTGGTCGTGCCGCCGGCGTTGAGGGCGTTCAGCACCGAGTTGTAGGCGGCCTTCTTGTTCCCGCCGCCGTCGAACAGGAGCGGGCTCTCGCTGGACCGCCACGAGTCGCTGTCCCGCACGCCCCACACGGTGATGCCGACGCACCGCGCGACGTTCATGCACGCCTGGGTCAGCGCCGAGTACTGCGAGGTCGAGGCGTTCGTGACGTCGACCTCGGTGAGCGCCACGTCGACCCCGAGCGCCGCGAAACTGGAGATCGTGGTCTGGAAGTTGCTCGGGACCGAGCTGCCGCCGGTGAAGTGGGCCTGCAGGCCGACGCAGTCGATCGGCACGCCGCGGGACTTGAAGTCCTGGATCATGCGGTACACGCCCTGGGTCTTGCCGTAGTTCCAGTTGTCGATGTTGTAGTCGTTGTAGCAGAGCTTGACCGACGGGTCGGCCGCGCGCGCCGTCCGGAACGCGACCTCGATCCAGTCGTTGCCGGTGCCCTGCAGGTTCGACGACCGGCGGCTGCCGTCTTCGTTGAAGGCCTCGTTGACGACGTCCCAGTACGCGAGTTTGCCTTGGTAGTGGGCCATCACCTTCTGGATGTGGTTGATCATCGCGTTGCGGAGCGTGCTGCCGCTCATGCTCTGCATCCACCCCGGCTGCTGGGCGTGCCAGGCGAGGGTGTGCCCCCGCACCCGGGAGCCGTGGCCGACGGCCCAGTTGTAGATCTGGTCGCCCGACGAGAAGTTGAACTGGTTCTGGTTGGGTTCGGTCGCGTCCGGCTTCATCTCGTTTTCGGGCGTGACCATGTTGAACTCACGCGCCGCGATCGTGGTGTAGGCCGAATCGCCGAGCCGGCCGGCGGCGATCGCGGTGCCGAAGTACCGGCCGGACTGCGCGGCCGCGGCGCCCAGCGTGCCGGCCGCGGCGTCGGCGCCCGGCGCCGTCACCAGGACCGCCGCCGTCGCGGCTACGGTGGCCACTCCGGCCAGGACCCGGCCGGCCGGTGACCGCCACCACCGTCCCCCGCGCGGGCCCGACGAACTTGCTGCCATCCGTGGTCTCCTTCCAGGCACGCCCAGGAGACGCCCCAGGTCCCCGCCGACGTTGCCCGGCAAGGGAACCAAGTCATCGGCGACCTGGACGGATCGACGAACTTCACCTTTCAGCAGCAGAGCACGGCGCTCCGACGCCACGCAAAGAGTTTCGGCCGAGTTTCGAGCGCTGCCCCTGGCTATCCGGGCCCCGATGGACGAGGATCCACCGATGCCCGACATCAGAGGATTCAGCCTGTTCGCCCGGATCGGGCTGGCTTGCTACGCGTTCGTGCACCTGGTCGTCGCCTGGCTGACGGCCCAGGTGGCCCTCGGCGACAACGAGCGAGCCGACAAGGCCGGCGCGATGCAGATCGTCGCCGCGGGCGGCGGGGCGTGGCTGCTCTGGCTGGTCGCCGCCGGCACGGGGGTGCTGGCCCTGTGGCAGCTGTCCGAGGCGATCGTGGGTCACCGGCACGTCCCACCACGCCGCCGGTGGGTGCGGCGGACGACGAGCGGGGTCGAAGTGGTCTTGTACGCCCTGGTCGCCTACAGCGCGGGCAAGATCGCGACCGGCGGTTCCGGCAAGGCGGGCTCGGTGGTGGCGATGGTGCTCGACGAGCCCTGGGGAGCCGCGGCGGTGATCGCGGCGGGCGGCGTCGTGATCGCGGTCGCCGGGTTCCTCGCCCACCGCGGGATCAGGAAGAAGTTCGTCCAGGACCTCGATTTCGGCGAAGCCCCCCGGCATCTGCGGCGCTCGACGGAACGGCTCGGCCAGGTCGGCTGGTGCGCGATGGCGGTCGCCTACGGCACGGTGGGCGCGATGTTCGTCGTCGCCGCCGTCGAGTACGACCCCGCCAAAGCCGGCGGCCTGGACCCCGCGCTCAAGACGCTCGCCGTCCAGCCGTACGGGCAGGCTCTGCTGTTGGCGTTGGCCGCGGGCATCGCGGTCTTCGGGGTGTTCGCCCTGCTGGAAAGCCGGTACCGCAAGATCTGACGCCGGGGGGGGATCAGGTGCCGCCGGGCGCGCCGATCGACACCAGCGGAGCCCAGCAGATCAGCGGGCGGTCGCCGTGCTCGGCCAGGTACCGGCGTTGCGCGGACCGCAGCGCCGCCGGCGCCGGCCGGCCCTCGGCCAGGCCACCGTAAGCGGCCGCCAGGATGTGGCCCGTGGCGCGGTCCGGCACGACGTGCAAGGCGGCGATCACGGCCCGCGCGCCGCGGAGCAACGCCACGGTGGGCAGCCCCACCGGTTCCTCGCCCGGCTCGTTGGTCACCCGGCCCGACCAGCAGGCACCCATCACCCACCACAACGGCACGCTGCACCGCAGCAGGACGCCGGCGAACAACCGGGCCTCCTCGCCGAGGTGGAGGGAGTGGGCCAGCCCCCGGACGTGGTCGCCGTGCGCGCTCACCACGCCGAGGTCGAACTTGTTGTCCGGCTTCAACGCCGTGACGAGGTCCCCGGCGAGCGGCCGCACCTCCTTCAGCCGGAAGTGCCGCTTCAGCGCCGCCCGTTCGGCCGAGGTGCCGCGCAAACCCGGGTCCAGCACCGCCAACGCCCGCCGCACCCGCCGGGTCCGGCGGGTGCTCGCGGTCGCGGCGACCCCCAGCGACGGAGCGAGGGACAGGGTGGCCAGATCGAGCAGAGGCGTGTCGTCGAGGTGGAGCGCGGCGAACGGAATCGCCCACATCTCGCCCGCGGGAACGATCACGAGCTCGATGCCGTCCCGCTGCCGTCCGGCACCGAGGAGGACGTCCTGCAAGGGCCGGGGGATCAGCGAGGCGAGTCCCTTCTGCCACGCGTGCGACGGCTGGTCCAGCACCGTCGTCGCGGTGTCCTGGTCGGCGAGCGCACGGATCCACCGCCCGCTCCGGATCCAGGTCGATCCGGTCGACCGTGGGCACACCGGGCAGCGGCGGCACCCACACCGCGTGCACGGTGGCGCGGTCGACCTTCCATTCGAGGTCGTAGGCGAGCGTGTGGGTGCCGGGTGGCAGCGCGGCGCGGTGATCGGCGACGGGCTCGGGCGGCCCCGCCTTCCGGAGCAGCTCCGTGCCGACGAGGTCGGCGAGGCGCTCGTGGTCTTCCTCGAGTGCCTTCGCCATCGTCGCCGTCCACTTGGCGCGGGCTTGAGGCGTCAGGTTCCCGCCGGTCTCGAACACGTCCGGGGAGTCTTCGAACGTCGAGATGCGCCGCAGGAGCCGGTCGAGCTCACCGTCGAAGTCGAACGCGGTGCGCGCGATCAGCGCCGGATCACCGCCGAGCACCGCGGCCAGGGACTGCGCGCGGCCGCTTTCCACCACCTCCAGCGCGGCCTCGCCGTCGCCCGAGGCCGCGGCGAGTTCCAGTGCCCGCCGGTAGACCGGACGGTTCTTCCGGTAGGCGCGAGCCTGGTTGCGGGCGTTGCCCAGCCGGCGCCGCTGCTGTTCGAGCAGCCTCACCTGCTCGAGCGCCTCCCGGGTCGCCTTGTCGGTGCGTCCCCGGCCGGCCAGGCTGTCGGCCGCCGCGCCCCGGACGGCCGCGGTGCTTTCCGCCCACGCTTCGGTGTGGTAGCCGAGCGCCTCGTGCCGGTCGCGCTCGGCGGCGGCGAAGTCGCCGCGGCTCAGGCCGAGGCTCCCGAGCATCGTGTGGATGGTGATCGCCATGCCGCGGTCCGTGAGCCGGGGGATCAGCTCCCGCGCGGCGAGCACGTACTTCTCGGCGCGCTCGACGTCGCGCCGGGTGGCCATCATGTGGCTCGCGAGTCCGAGCAACGTCCCGGCCTCGCCGTCGACGTCCCCGCACGCCTTGGCGATGTCCAGCGCCTCCCGCAGGTGTTTCTCCGCCTGCGCCGGCCGGCCCCGCCGCTTCGCGGCGATCGACGCGAGGTTCAGCGCGAACAACCGGCCCTTGTCGTCGCCGATTTCGGCGTAGATCCGCACCGCGCGCTCCGCCCGACCCTGGTCGCGGTTCTCCCGCACGTCCAGCGCGGCCAGTTGCGTCAGCGCGTCGGCCTGCCCCTTGAGGTTCCCGTGCGCCTGGTGGACGGCGAGTGCCCGTTCGAAGACCATCCCGGCCAGCGAGGGGTTGTCGAGCCTGCGGCCCAGCGAGAGCAGGGAATCCCCGAGCGTTTCGGTGCCCTCGATGCCGTGGCGCAGACCGGCGTCCGCCAGTGCGGCCAGCTCGCTGCCGATCCGGCCGACGATCTCGTCCTTGGCCCTCGGATCGCCGCTCTCGCCGGAGAGCCGCACGGCGGCGTCGAGCGCTTCGGCGCGAACTTGGGGATCTCCCAGGGGGAACAGGTCCGACGCGAGCTCCAGGAGGGCCTGTGCCTTGGCTTTGGCGCCGAGCCGCGAGTCGCGGAGGATGGCCCGCAGCAACCGCTTCGCGTCCGGACCCGAGCGCCTGCCGAACATGCGCACCCCCGCTGTCTTCACAGTGGCCTCGTCCGGCATGTTAGCTTGCGGTGTGAGTTCCCGTACTCAAAGTCACTTCGGCGGGGTGGTCCTCGTCAGCGCGGGTGTCGCGTTCGTCGCCCTCGCGGCGACCGCGATGCTCACCGAGCACGAGGCCCTGGCCGGCACCTTCGGCGTGCTCGGCCTGCTCGCGTTCACGCTCGCGGCCCTGGCGCCGCGGATGCAGGGCCAGGTCACGGCCGGCCTGAACGGTTTCCGGTTCGAGCTGGTCCGGCAGGTTGTCGACGTCGGCGAACGGGCGGGCACCGCCGACGAGGTGATCCTCGACGCCGTCCGCAAGGCCCTGCAGGCCCGGGCCGACGATCCCGCGGACGACGGCCTCGTCGAAGGAGACGAAGACGAAGACCCCGACGTCGTCTACCGCAGTCCCCGCACCGCGCGCCCGGCCGACGCCCTGCTCGCCCGGGCGCGGCAGTCACTCGGCCGGTGACCTTCGCCCGGCACCCAGGACCGGCGGGCCGGTCCGTGGCGAGGACCCGGTTCAGTTCGGGCAGGACGGCGTCGAGGTCCGTCCTCGTGCGGAAGACCACAATGGACGGTGCGTCGTCTTCGCCGCAGTCGCGCAGCGCCGGCACACTCCGCGTGAGGCGGTAGCGGGTCCGCACGCGCTCACCTTCGGCGAGGTAGTGCCGCAGGACCAGCCGGGCTCCCTCGGTCGCCGCGATCAGGGCTGTGCGGTCGGTCGAGCCACGCAAGCGCTCCTCGACGGCCCGCAGGAGCACCTCGTGGTCCGGGAAGATCACGTCATGCCGGCCAAGGAACGCCTGACCGAGGCGGCGTTCGCGCTGTTCGCCGAACCGGGCGTGGTCGGATGCGGGCTGATGGGAGCCGGGATCGCCGAGGTGTGCGCCCGGTCCGGGCCGACGTCGTGGTCGTCCCGCCCAGGTTGTCGGCGTGCACTTCTTCACCCCGGTGCCGGTGCCCCCCCTGGTCGAGCTGGTCCCCAGCCTCCTCACCGCCGAAGCCACCGTCGACCGCGCCTTCGCCGGCGACACGCTCGGCAAACAGGCGATCCTCTGCCAGGACCGCGCGGGGTTCGTGGTCAACGCGCCGCTGATCCCAAGGCCGGCGCCGAATCGCGCTACGAGGAGTGCAAGGAACCGCTCGCGCCCCCCGCCGCTGCTCGGCCGCAAGACCGGCCGCGGCTTCTCCACCTACGACCGGCCGTGACGAGCCCCGGACGGCCGGCGCCTGCCGCACACCGGCGCTAGCTCCGGCCGGAGAGGGTTTCCGACAGGGCGTGCGCCTCGCGCAGCAGCAGTCCGCCCAGCTGCGGCAGCCGGTCGGCGGTGAACCGGTGCTCCACCCCGGTGAGCGTCAGCGCCCACCGCGGTGTCCCGGCCGCGTCGAAGACCGCCGCCGCGACGCCCCAGCTGCCCGCCACCACCAGGCCCGGGTTCACCGCGTAGCCGTACTTGCGCGTCCGCGCGATGTGCTTGCGCAGCTCCGCGGCCTCGTGCTGGGGGCCGAACTCCGCGGCGAGGGCCGCCCGGCCGAGGTACTCGTCGATCTCGGCGTCGGGCAGGTGCGCGAGGATCACCATGCCCGCGGACACGACCCCGAGCGGGAACCGGGCGCCCTCGTGCAGGACGTGGCTGCGGATCGGGAACGCCCCGTCCTCGCGGACCAGGCAGATCGTCTCCTCGCCGCGCCGGGCCGAGAAGAACGCGCTCTCCCCCGTGGCGAGCGCGAGCCGCCGGACGACCGGCAGGGCGAGCTCGGTGACGTCGTACCGGCGTGCCGCCGCCACGCCGAGCAGGTACAGCTCCGGCCCCAGCACCCAGTTGTCGGTGCCCGCGACCCGCTCCACCAGCGCCACCCGTTGCAGCGACGTCAGGAGCCGGTGCACGGTCGGCCGGGGCAGCCCCGCGTCCCGGGCGATGGCGGTTGTCGTCGCCCCCTCGGGCTCGTTCGCCGCGACCGCGCGCAACGAGCGGTAGATGCGGCCGACGAGGTCCGGTGGTGCGTTCACTCAGTGAACACTACCGGGCCGTCATCGACCGCGATACGAACAATCCCGAGGTGGAGCGCGTTCACTGGTTGACCGCGTGGCCCGGGCTGTCTTCTGATGTCCGGCATGGACAAAGTGATCGCGTCCGCCGCCGAAGCCGTCGCGGACATCCCCGACGGCGCCACGCTCGCCGTGGGCGGCTTCGGGATGTGCGGCGTTCCCGCCACCCTGATCGACGCCCTGTTCGCCGCCGGGACCACCGACCTCGAAGTCGTCTCGAACAACGCCGGCGTGGACGGCTGGGGCCTCGGGGTCCTGCTGGGCGCCGGCCGGCTGCGCCGGGTCGTGGCCTCCTACGTCGGCGAGAACAAGGAGTTCGCCCGCCAGTACCTGGCCGGCGAGCTCGAAGTCGAGCTGACGCCCCAGGGCACGCTCGCCGAGCGGCTCCGCGCCGGGGGTTCCGGGATCCCGGCGTTCTTCACCGCCACCGGGGTCGGCACCCAGGTCGCCGAGGGCGGCCTGCCGTGGAAGTACGACGCCCGCGGCCAAGTCGCGAAGGCGAGCCCGGCCAAGCAGCGCCAGGTCTTCGACGGCAAGGAGTACCTGCTCGAGCGCGCGATCTCCGCCGACTACGCGCTCGTGCGCGCCTGGCGGGGCGACCGGCACGGCAACCTCGTGTTCAAGGACTCGGCCCGCAACTTCAACCCGCTGGCCGCGATGGCCGGGCGCGTGACCGTCGCCGAGGTGGAGCAGCTGGTCGAGCCCGGCGACCTCGACCCGAACGCCGTCCACCTGCCCGGCGCGTTCGTCCACCGGGTGCTGCCGCTGACGCCCGCGCAGGCCGCCGACAAGCCGATCGAGAAGCGCACCGTGCGCATCCCCGAGGAGAGTGCCTGACATGCCGTGGAACCACGCCCAGATGGCCGGCCGCGCCGCGGCCGAACTCCGCGACGGCGACTACGTCAACCTCGGCATCGGCCTGCCCACGCTGGTGCCCAACTACGTGCCCGACGACGTCGAACTCGTGCTGCAGTCGGAAAACGGCATCCTCGGCGTCGGCCCCTACCCCGCCGAGGAGGAGGTGGACCCGGACCTGATCAACGCCGGCAAGGAAACCGTGACCGTCCACAAAGGTGCGTCCTTTTTCGACTCGGCCCTCTCCTTCGGCATGATCCGCGGCGGCAAGATCGACGCCGCGATCCTCGGCGCGATGCAGGTCTCCGCGGCGGGCGACCTCGCGAACTGGATGATCCCCGGCAAGATGGTCAAGGGGATGGGCGGCGCGATGGACCTCGTCCACGGGGCCAAGAGGGTCATCGTGCTGATGGAACACACCGCCCGCGACGGCAGCCACAAGGTTGTCGACGAGTGCACGCTGCCCTACACCGGCCGTGGCGTCGTCCAGCGGATCATCACCGACCTCTGCGTCCTGGACGTCACCGCGGACGGCCTCCGGCTGGCCGAACTCGCCCCCGGCGTCACGCTCGACGAAGTCCGGGAGAAGTCGGGCCCGCCCATCCGGACCGCCGGCGGTTCCTGACCCGAACGGGAGGCGGTCAGCGCGGTCCGGCGTGGGCGGCCTTGATCAGCAGCTCGTGCAGGACGACCCGCTCGGCTTCGGTGAGCGCGCCGACGGATTCGGCCAGGACCCCCTCGAGGATCACCGACCCGGCCTCGTACGCGCGCTTGCCGTCGTCGGTCAGTTCGTGCCGGGTGGCCCGGCCGGGGCCGTCGGCCCGCTTGAGCAGGCCCCGGTCGATCATCCGCTTGGCGAGGGTCCCCATCGACTGGTCGGTCTGGAAGGTCAGTTCCGCCAGCGTGTGCAGCGTGGCTTCCGGCTGCTCGTGCAGGTGCCGCAGCACGTCCCACTGCACCAGGGAAAGCCCCGCGTGCGCGGACAGCCGGCGGTTGGCCTCACGGTGGTGCCGCCACTGCAGCCGCTTCACCGCGAGCCCGATTTCCTTAAGCGACGGTGACACCGACGCAGCGTATCCCACCACCGGCGGTCCTCCTCGCGTTTGGCAAACTAAGGATATTTATATAAGGTTACTTACATGAGTATCCCCGTCCCGGCCGGCAGCCTCCGGCCCACCCGCGTCTTGACCGCACCGCTCGCCGACGGCACCGTCACCGTCGAGGACCGCGACCACACCCGCCCCTTCCTCCTCCTGCACGGCGGCGGTGGCCCGGCGACGGTGACCGGGTTCGCCGACCTGCTCGCGCAGCGCACGCACTCCCGGGTGCTGACCCCGACCCACCCCGGCTTCGCCGGCACGCCGCGGGTGCCGAGCGTGGACTCCACCCGCGCCCTCGCCGCGGCCTACGTCGGCCTGCTCGACGAACTCGGGCTCAGCGACGTCACCGTGCTCGGCAATTCGTTCGGCGGCTGGCTGGCCGCGGAAATCGCGCTGCTGGGCAGCCCCCGGGTCAGCGGCGCCGTGATCGTCGACGGCATCGGGATCGAGGTCGAAGGACACCCCGTGACCAGCGTCGCCGGCCTCGCGCCCGCCGACCTGCGGAAGCTGTCGTTCCACGACCCGGGCAAGGCCCCCGCGCCCCCGGCGGCGGCCGGCAGCGGGCCGAGCCCGGACATCCAGGCCCTGATCTCCTACGCGGGGCCCACCATGTCCGACCCGACCCTGCTGGACCGGCTCACCACCCTCGGCCACTTCCCCGTGCACGTCGTGTGGGGCGAAAGCGACGGGATCGTCAGCCCGGAGTACGGCAAGGCGTACGCGGCCGCCATCCCGACGTCGAAGTTCACCCTGCTCCCCCGCTCCGGCCACCTGCCCCAGGTCGAGACGCCCGAAGAACTGCTCGGCGCCCTCTTCGACTGATCGCTCCTGGAAGGACCCGGAATGCGCACCCCTCTCGCGGTCACCCGGATCGCGCACGCCTGCCAGCTGATCGAGCTCGGCGACCTGCGGATCCTCACCGACCCGTGGTTCACCCAGACCGCCACCTACTACCAGGGCGAGGAACTCGCGGCGCCCGCGTCCTTGCCGGACCGCCTCGACGCCGTCGTGATCAGCCACGAGCACTACGACCACTGCGACCTCGACGCCCTCGTGGCCCGCGGTCTCGACCCGGACACGCCCATCGTCGGGCCCGGCACCGTCACCGCCCTCGCGAAGGACAAGGGGTTCCGCACCCTGCACACCATCGAGGCGTGGGAGTCCACCCGGATCGGGGACCTCACGATCACCGCCACGCCGGGCAAGCACGGCGTCCACGAGGTGACCTTCGTGCTCCAGGCGGGCGGCCGCACCGTCTTCTTCGGCGGCGACTCGCTGCGCGTGCCCGAACTCGACCTGATCCCCGGCCGGCTGGGGCCGATCGACCTCACGATCCTGCCCACCAACGGCCTGTGCGTGCGCCCGGCCGACCTGACGCAGGTGGTGATGGACGCCGAGCAGGCGGCGGAACTGACCGCCGTGCTGCGGCCGGCCGTCGCCGTCCCCCACCACTACGCGTTCCACAGCGGCCGGCTCGGCGACCGGATGCTCACCAAGGCCGATCAGGATCCGCGCCACTACGCCGACGCGGTCGCGCGTCTCGCTCCCGACGTCGACGTGCGCATCGTCCTGCCCGGGGTCCGGGTGGACGTGCCGTAAGGGGCGCTACATCGGGAAGGCCGCCCGGAAGGCAGCCGAAATCGGCTCGAGGTCGGCGAGGAGGCGCTCGAGCTCGCTGGGGCTCAGGGCGTGGTACGGCGCTTCCGCGAGCCGGTCGGTCAGCGCCTCGACGCGTTCCTTCGTGGCCCGGCCGGCGGCGGTGAGCCGGCCGTCGGTCCCGACGAGGCCGCGGGCGCGCATGCCGTCGACGACCGCGGTCAGCTGCGCGGCGGGGAGGTGGCCGACCCGCCCGAATTCGTGCGCGGGCATGCCGACGGACAGCGCGTGGAGCACGTGGGCCTCCGTCCCGCCGACGCCCTCGGCCACCAACGCGACGGTGTGGCCGTCCCCGCGGTGCTCGCGGAGCAGGGTGGCCGCGTGCCACAGCCGGGCCACGGGCTCCCGCGGTACCGGCAGCGCGCGCAGGGCGGCGTAGAGGGGACGTCCCTCCACCGGCGCGCTGGTCGCCGCCTTCAGCAGGAGGTCGCCGGCGCGCGCGACGCCGGGGTCGTCGGCGAGGTCGCCGAGGACCCGCCGCATCCCCGCGACGCACCCCCGCTCGCGGGCGGCCAGCGCGGCCTCGGGCGTGGTCAGGTCCCAGACGCGCGGGAGGTGGCGGGCGACCTCGCCGGGCGCGAAGTTGTAGAAGACGGCGTGGACCACTTCGGCCGGCACCGACCGGCCGAAGGGCGCGGCCCGCCCGGCGAAGTAGGCGTCCCACACGTTGCGCAGGCCCAGCGCCATCAGGGCCTCGTCCGACTCGTCGGCGAAGTAGGGCACCAGGCCGATGGGCTCGACCAGGTCGTACATGCGGCGGGCAACGGGCTCCGGGTGCGACATCTCATCCCCTGCGGGTTCCGGCGGCGCCCCTCGTGGCGGCCGCTCACCTGCTCCACGAACGGTGCACCGCCGATCCGACACCGTCGCCCACGATATTTCGAGGGTTTCACCGATCGGCCGATCGGCTCAGCCAATGCACCGTTTTGCCGAACCGAAGTCCTCGTCCGGCCGTAGTGCCTGATGACGCCGTCGACTTTGGAGGGTCCGTGGTGGCAACGAAGAAGAACAAGCTCGCCGGCCGCTACCACCTGCTCCACCAAGCCGGCCACGGCCCGGCGGGTTCCGCGTGGCGAGCGAAAGACGAGCTGCACGACCGGTTCGTCACCGTGAAACGGCTTTCCGCCACTTGCCCGTTCGACGCGGCGCATTCCGACCGCGCTCGCGCCAAAGCGATCCGCGACGCCCGCGTGGCCCTCTCGTTGCGGCACCCGCACGCGGTCGTCGTCCACGACGTCTTCGAAGTGAACGCCACGCCGTACGTGATCACCGAAGACCTGGCGGCGCGGACCCTGACCGAACTGATCGAGCAGCAGGGAGGTCTCGAGCCGGAAGACGTCGCCAAGCTCGGCGCGCAGGTGGCTTCGGCGTTGGCGGCCGCGCACGCGGAAGGCATCCTCCACCGCGGGATCAGCCCGGACCGGGTGCTGGTCACCCCGGACGGCACGGCCAAGATCGCCGACTTCGGGCTGGGCCCGGCCCGCGCCTTCCAGGCCCCGGAAGTGGCCGCCGGCGGGACCGCGCACTTCCTGTCCGACGTCTACTCGCTCGGCGCCACCCTGCACACGGCACTCGACGAAGCTCCATCCGGCGGCGAAGCTCCAGCACGACAGCGCAAAGCCGTCCTCGACACGGTGCTGGGGCTGATGCGCCCCGAGCCGTCCGCCCGGCCCACGATGGCGGAGGCGGAGCGGATGTTCGCCGACCTGGCCATGCCCCGCCGGGCGGCCGAACTGCCCGCGCCCCGGGTCCGCGTCCTGCTTGCCGGAACGGTCCTCGTCGTGGCGCTGGGCGCGGTGGTGCTCTCCCGCGCCCGGCACCTACCGTGGTCGGAGATACTGGAGGGCGAGCGCAGCCGACGACGGTAGGACATTCGTGGGAGACGAGCACGGGCGGATCAGGCGAGCCCTGGTCCGTGCGATCAACGACGACAACCTGGATCTCTACCTGCTGGGCGTGGTCGCCCTGGCGTTCACCGTCCTCGGGGCGACCGGCGTCTCCGACGTGAAGACGCTGTCGTCGGTGGTCCTGGCTTTGCTGGCCCTGCTGGCCTTCTCGCAGATCCGGTCACGGCGGCTGATCGACCAGGTCAGAAGATCCCACCAGGCCGACCCGACGGCGCTGTTCAAGACCCGCTTCCCGGACGACCTCATTCCCCGGCGGGCCGCTGCGTTCGACGTCCTGCTCGTCGGCCACTCGATGACCAGGACCGTCCAGGGCATGCGCAGCGACATGCTCGCCATCCTCGAAGCCGGCGGCCGCATCCGCGTGCTGGTGCTGGACCCGACCGACGACGTCCTCATCGAAACGGCCGATCGCCGCGTTTCGCAGAGCCTCGGCAGCGGCCGGCTGCGGCAGCGGGTCATGACGACACTCGAAGAACTGACGGCCTTGCGGAGCAAGACGACCGGCCGGCTGGAGGTGCGCGTCTCCTCGCGGATTTCGTCGGCGGGGTTCAACTGCCTCGACGTGGCCGGGCCGCGCGGGATGGTCTGCGTCCAGCACTACGAGTACCACCCGGTCGGCGAAGCGGCGCCGGTGTTCGTCCTCGAGCCGAAGGACACTCCCTGGTACCAGCACTTCGCGGCGGAGGCGGAGCGCCTGTGGGAGGACGGCACGCCCTGGCCGCTGTCACTGCCCCAGCAGCTCGCCCGCGCCCGCCGTCCCGTCTTCGGCGAGAGCTTCGGCCCGGAGCTGGAGCTGGCGATCGAAAGCGCCACCGACCTGTTCATCACGGGCATGGCCCGCAACGCCTTCGTCAACAACCACTACTCCAAGCTCGAAAAACTCCTGAAGGCCGGCACCGCGATCAGGTTCCTGCTCGTCGACCCCGAATCGGCCGCGATCGACGCCGTCGCTTCGCGCTACCCGGTGCACCGGTCACCCGCCAGCGTCCGGGAACGGGTGCGCTACACGCTGAGGCTCCTGTCGGAGCTCAAGAGCGCGACGGACGGCGACCTGACCGTCCGGCTGGTCTCGCACCCGCTCACGGTCGGGATCATCGCCACGGACAGCCGTCCCGGCCACACCGGTCCCCTGTCCGCCGTCTTCGCCGAGTACTACACCTACCAGGCACCCGGGGAACCGAAGTTCGTCCTCCAGCCCGGAAGCTCACCGGGCTACCAGACGTTCGTCGACGAGGCCGAAGCACTGTGGAACAACGGCGTACCCCCTCTCACCGGGACCGAGAACGGCTGACTCGCCGGCGCGTACGACAGGCTGGCCGCCATGCACCAGACCGCCCGCGAGTTCGCGCGGTTGCAGCCCCTCATCGAGCGGCGGTTGCCCGGGACCGCCCCGTTCCGGCCCGGCGCGACCGACCACGACCTCGACCGGCTCGCCGCCGCGACCGGGCTCGCCCTCCCGGACGGCCTGGGTGCGCGGCCGCGCGCGTCGGCCGGCCAGGACGACCCCGGCCAGCTGTCCGGCCCGCCCGGCTTCCACCACTTCCTGGCCGTCGAGGAGATCATCGACACGCACCGCATGCCGACCGACGCGGTCGGCGAGCGCGGCACCCACGGCCAGGTCGTGTTCCGGCCCGACGTGCCCGACCTGGACGAGCCGAAGGCGCCGTCGCTCACGGCGTTCCTCGCCCGCGCCGCGGACCTCACCGAAACCGGCCACGCCCGGGCGGAGGAGAGCACGCTCGTCCTCCTCGGCCGGTTCTGAACGGCAGAGCGCAGGGCAGCCCATTCGGCCCTTTCGGGCGGCCTGGTGGTCCTTACCTCCCTCCCGTCGACCCGTCACTCTGGGTGAAAGTCGGGGGGAGGTCAGGCATGCGGGACCACCAGCAACGTCCGGTGTCGCGGGCCGAGGCGGCGCCGAAGGCGGTGCCCTCGCCCCGCCGAGACTCGGACCTGTTGTTCCTTCAGCGCGCGGCGGGGAATCGCGCGACCGCGGACCTGGTCGTGGCCCAGCGGTTCGGCGGGGACCTGGCGAGCGCGGTGGCACCGCAGCTGGCCGGGCCCGTGCCGCTGACGGTGATCGGGATCATCGGGGGCGCCGAGGGCGCGGCACTGGTGACCGTGGTGGTCGGCGGCGCCGCCAAGCTCGCGGCCGGGGCGGCGGCGGTAGTGGTGGAGAGCCCGGTGGTGCTGATCGGGCTGGCGGTCGTCGGCACGGGGGTGCTGGTGTACCTGGCGGCGCAGGACTGGCAGCGGTTCAGCCAGGCCGCGGCGGCTCCGGCTGCCGCTCCCCGGCCGAGGTTGCCGGACGAGGCGAGGATTCCGCGTGCCGCCGCGCGGCCGTCGGCGCTGACGCCGGGAAATCTCGTGGGGCCGTTCGTCGCGACGCTCGCCGGTGGCATCACGGCGACGCAGATCCGGCAGCACATCGTGGTACGCGAGCGGACATGCGGGCAAAACTGTGTCCCGCCGAATCCGGCACCGCTGGCGGCTTGGGTCCTCACCAGGGCGATGGCCGACCTGCCGGACAACTTGCGGCGGTTCTGGTCGCACCGGCCCGGTGTGCCGCGCACGACCATGGCCGTACGGCGCGATCGGCGCAGCTTCCTGCGCGAGCTGCGCCGGGCGATGAACTGCGCGATGGTGGCCGCGAAGTGCGACGGCGAGATCGTCGGGTTCGCGCAAGGGAACAAGCACGTCGACGAGCGCAGGCACGCGGAGGAGTTCGCGCTCGACGAGATCAAGGTGCAGTTGCGCTCCCGCAGCCGGGCCGGGCTGACCGGGGCGACCCTGCTCAGCGTGTGCGAGCAGGTCCCCTGCAACGGCCGATACGCCGGCAAGAACTGTGACCGGTTGCTCCGCCGATACTGGCACGGAAAGTCCTACGGCGGCGCGGTGACCGGGTTGGCGACGGGGTGGCCTCCCGGCTACGACGCCGGAGCCGACACCGTTTACAACACCGCGTGGGAGAACCTGTACCAGCAGTCGATGCCGGCGGCGATGCGTGTTCCGCTGCCGTGAGCCGGCGCCGGGCCGCGGAACGGTGAGCGCTCGGTGGGCGCGCGTCGTGGTCCGGGGAGCCTGGTCGGCCCAGTCTGGAGGCCGCTTCGAGACTCCAGGAGGACACCATGACCCGCACTCCCGCCTTCACCACCGGTTACGTCATCTGCGTCGTGCTCGGCGTGGCCGATCTCGTCGGCGTCGCCGCCGTCAACGTCGAGGGGGCGCCGCCGCTGGTCGTTGTCGTGCTCGGCGGGGTCTTCGGGCTCATCACCCTCGCCGCGGCCGTTCCGGCCTGGCGGGGCAACCGGGCCGGGCGGCTGGCGATGAGCGTCTCCCGGGCGCTGTCCGGGCTGCTCGCGCTGCCCGCCTTCTTCGTCGAGGCCCCGACGTGGGCGCGGCTCATCGCGGGCGCCACGATCGTGCTGACGATCGCCGGCGTCGGACTGCTCGAGAGCGGCGCGCGGCAACGCGCTCTCGCCCGATGAGCCGCCTCGCGGGCCCGCTCGCCGCCGGCGGTGCGGCGGGCCTGACCTGGGCCGCCGGGCTGCGCGGGATGATGGTCGAGGTCGCCGGGCCGGAGACCACCGTGCACTGGTACGGCACCTTCGTCCAGATCCTGCTGCCCGGCCTGGTCACCGGCGCGCTGTTCGGCTGGACGTGGCTCACCCGCCGCCACCGGTGGCTCGTCGCCGCGCCGCTGGCGTTCCCCATCGCCGTGATCGTCTCGCCCGACACCGTCACCACGATCGTGGCCGGTCAGGTCCCGTTCAGCGACGGCCTCGGCGGCGGGGCGCTCGTGTTGCCCCTGTTCGGCATGGCGGGCGGCTACGCGATCGCGGGCCGGGGTGCCCTCTGGTCGCGGATCGCGCTCGGGGCCTTCGCCTTAGCCGCCGTTCCCGCCTGGGCGGTCGCCGGCTCGGTGATCTCGCCGGCGCTGAGCCTCGCCACCGCGCGCGGCGCCTGGGTCGCGGTCCTGTTCTGGAGCTCGATCGCGACGCTCGCCCTCGGCTGCGCGATCCCGCTCGCGCGCGCCGAACCCCCGGTGGACGACGTCGCGGCCCCGCCCGACCCCAGGGAGCACGCCCGGCCCTGACATCGCTCTTCCGTCGTCGCCGTCATCGATGCGACATTGCGTCTTCTGAACGGTCGCAACGAGTGCTACGTTCCTCGGGGTGCAGGCCGACCCGAGGAGCTGCGATGAGGCTTACTCCCAGCGCTCACACCGACTCGTTCTGCCGTGACCGGCTGCCGCCCGGTGACCAGTGGCCGCGGCTGGTGTTCGACCTGCCGGAGCTGCGGTACCCGGACCGGCTGAACGCCGCGACCGCGCTGCTCGACGACACGGCCGCCCGCCTCGGCCCGGACCGGCCCTGCCTGCGCTCGCTGCACGAGACGTGGACCTACGGCGAGGTCGTCGCGCGCGCCAACCGGATCGCGCACGTCCTCACCGCGGAGCTCGGGATCGTGCCGGGGAACCGCGTGCTGCTGCGCGGCACCAACACGCCGTGGCTCGCGGCGTGCTGGCTGGGCGTGCTCAAGGCCGGGGCCGTCGCCGTCACCACGATGCCGATGCTGCGCCGCCACGAGCTCGGCAAGATCGTCGACCGGGCGCGGCCGGCGGTCGCCCTCTGCGACGAGCGCCTGCTCGACGAGCTGCCGCCCGGGCTGCCCGTGGTGTCCTACGGCGCCGAGCTCGCCGGACGCTGCGCACGGCACCCGGCGACCTTCGCCGACGTGCCGACGGCCGCCGACGACGTCGCACTCCTCGCCTTCACCTCCGGCACCACCGGGACGCCCAAGGCGACGATGCACTTCCACCGCGACCTGCTCGCCATCGCCGACACGTTCTCCCGGCACGTCGTGCGGCCGGAAGCGGACGACCTCTTCTGCGGCACCCCGCCGCTGGCGTTCACCTTCGGCCTCGGCGGCCTGCTGGTGTTCCCGCTGCGCGCCGGCGCGTCCGTGCTCCTGCTGGACCGCGCCACGCCCAAGGAGCTGGCGTCGATCGTGGCCGAGCGGTCGGTGACCGTGCTGTTCACCGCGCCGACCGCCTACCGCGCGATCCTCGGCTCCGGCGACGGACCGCTGCTGGCCGGGGTCCGCCGCGCCGTGTCCGCCGGCGAAGCCCTGCCCGCCGCCGTGGCCGAGCAGTTCCGCGAGGTCACCGGACGGCCGCTCATCGACGGGATCGGCAGCACGGAGATGCTCCACGTCTTCATCTCCGCGGCCGACGAGGCGGCCCGGCCCGGCACGACCGGCACCGCGGTGCCGGGCTTCCGCGCCGCCGTCCTGGATCTCGACGGCAAGCCGGTGCCCGACGGCACGCCCGGACGGCTCGCCGTGCAGGGCCCCACCGGCTGCCGCTACCTCGAGGATCCGCGCCAGGCCGACTACGTCCGCGACGGCTGGAACATCACGGGTGACACCTACGTGCGCGAACCCGGCGGCTACTTCCGGTTCGTGGCGCGCAGCGACGACATGATCGTCTCCTCCGGTTACAACATCGCCGCTCCCGAGGTCGAAGAGGTGCTGCTGACCCACCCGGACGTCGAGGAGTGCGCCGTCGTCGGCACGCCCGACCCGGACCGCGGGGCGGTCGTGACCGCCTTCGTCGTGCTGCGCCCCGGCGTCACGCCCGGCCCGGACGTCGTGCACGCCCTGCAGGAGCACGCCAAAGCCGTTGCGGCGCCGTACAAGTACCCCCGCCGGGTGCGGTTCATCGACGCGCTGCCGCGCAACGCGAGCGGGAAGCTGCAGCGGTTCCTGCTGCGCGAGCGCTGACGGGGGTGACGGGCCCGCTGCCGAGGTGGGGTGGCGGTGGGCCCGTCACGTCTGGGGAATGCCGGGGACATGCCTCCATCCTAGCCGAGTATTCGAACACCTGTTCCCGTCCATCCAGGTGAAATCCGGTTACGAAAAGTCACCACGATCCCCGCGTTTCCGGCCCCGGCAACACTTCCGGGCGACAAACGGTCCTCAGTGGACACTCACGGACCACCGCAAACGCCCCGCCGAAGGCGCGCGAGCCCCCGTCACGCGGCCCGCGGGCTCCGCGAGCCCGGGCGCGCGAACCCGCCGCCGTCACCGGTAAAACTCCGGACACGGCCCTGACCTGCGTCGCGGGAACATCACCCGGCCGCGCCGCGGAGGCGGTGACCGGCCCCGCGACGCGACCCCATAAAGTCTTCGCGCAGCCATCCGGAGGTGAACGCCAGCGTGCCCGAGGTCGACTACTACGAGGTGCTCGGCGTCCGCCGGGACGCGACGGCGGCCGACGTCAAGACGGCCTACCGCCGCCTGGCGAAGACCATGCACCCGGACGGCGGCGGCACGGTCGGCACGTTCCGGCTGCTGCGCGAGGCCTACGACGTCCTGAGCGACCCGCTGGCCCGCGCGCGCTACGACGCCGGCGGTGCCACCGTGGTGCCCGTCCCCGTCCGGCCGCGCCCCCGGCGGCGCTTCGGCGACGAGCCCGGGTTCGTCCCCGACCTGCCCGAACTCGACGCCGAAGACCTGAGCTGGTGGCACTTCGCCGGCGAGGACACCCGCATGCGGCACGGCCGCCGCCGCGGGCCGGGGCACACGCCGGTGGTCGCCGCGGTCGCCGGGATGGTGCTCGTGCTGCTGCCGCTGGTCACCGGGGTCGGGTTCTCGCCGCCGGTGCTCATCGTCTGGCTGATCCTGACCGCGGGGACCGCCCTGCTGGTCCAGCGGCTGGCCCGCGGGTACCTGCGGGCCGCCCGGGCGCGCGAGGCCTACGCCGAGGAGTTCGGCGGCCGCACCGTCTTCGGCACCCCCGGCACCGAGCGCGACGAGCTGGCCGAGCGGCTCACCGCCGACCTGCTCGAGGGCTACCTGACCCGCCTGCCCGGCGCCCGGATCTTCCACGGGCTCGCCTGGCCCGGGTCGGTGTTCGCCGACGTCGACCACGCCGTGCTGTGCGGGAAGCGGCTGGTCCTCATCGAGTCGAAGCTGTGGCTGCCGGGGCACTACGAGACCGCCGAGGACGGCAGGCTCCTGCGCAACGGACGGCCGTTCCGCGGCGGCGGCAGCCGGCTCGCCGAGAGCCTCGCCGCGTACCGCGACCTGCTGCCCGGCGTGGCGCTGCGCGGCGCGATGATCGTGTACCCGAGCCGCAGCGGCGACCTGACCACGGCCGTCCCCGGCGACCTGCCGGCCGCGCCGATGACGCCGGAGACGTTCCTCCACGAGATCGGCGAGTGGCTGGCCGCCGATCCGTCCACAGTGGATCACGAGGCGCTGCGCGCGATGCGCGACCAGGTGGTCGGCGGGGGCGGCCGGGCGGCGTGAGCGCCGCCCTCGACGCGGGGCCCGCCGCAACCGCGGGCCCCGGCGCTACTCGCCCAGCCGCATGAACACGACCGCCACGCTCGGCACCGTGCTGCTGGCCTACCTCCCCGCCGCCGTCTCCCCCGGGCCCAACTTCGTCCTCATCGCCCACACCGCCGCCGCCGGGAGCCGGCGCGCCGCCGTGGGGGTCGCGCTCGGGGTCGTCGCCGCGGGCGGGCTGCTGGCCGCCGTCGCCGTCTTCGGGCTGGGTGCCGTGCTGGCGCGCGAACCGTGGCTGGCGACGGCCCTGCGCGTGGTCTGCGGCGGCTACCTCGCTTGGCTCGGCCTGCGGCTCTGGCTGCGGGCCCGGACCCCCGAAGCCGCGCCGGGCGAATCCGGCAGCCCGGCGGCGGAAGGCCGGAAGGCCACGGCCTTCCGCCGTGGCGTGGTCAGCAACCTGACCAACCCGAAGGCCGCCGCGTTCTTCGGCAGCGTGCTCACCGCGACGCTCCCGCCCACCGAGCCCGTCGCCGTCAAGGCCGCCGCGGTGGCGCTGATCGTCGCCGCCTCGGCCGCGTGGCACCTGAGTGTGGCGCTGCTGTTCTCCTCGCCCGCCACCCAGCGCTGGTACGCCCACGCGAAACCGGCCCTCAACCGCGTCGTGGGCGCCGTTCTCGTCGTCCTCGGCGTCACCCTGGCCTTGACGCCGTGAAGGCCTCCCCGCGCGAGCGAGGAGGCCTTCACGAACGAACCGGAACTCCTTACCGGACCCCGCCCGAGGCGCGCTGCTTCTGCGCGTGCGCGGAGCGGGTGCAGACCTCGCCGACGTCGACCGTCTGCGCGCGGTCGACGAAGACGTCCGCCACGCCGACGAGCTTGCCGTTCGGCGCCGAGCAGGTCAGCTGGTAGGCCTCCTTCGTCCCGTAGGTCGGCGGGATCGGCGACGAGAACGACACGTCACCGGCCCAGTCGTCGACCGCGTTCGGGTCGGCCTGGTCGTAGTTGACCACCACGGCCTTGTAGTCGCCGGCCGGCGGGTCGAACAGCACGGCGTGCTCGGACGTCGTGCCGCCGTTCGCCGACGAGCTGACCAGGTTGCCCGCCGAGTCGTAGATGTAGAGGTCCCAGTCGGTCGCGGTGTTCGCCCAGTTGATGTTGACGCTGAACTTCCCGTTGTCGACCTTCGGCAGGCCGTCGACGTGGAAGGTGAACGAGTCACCCGCCGGGTCGACCGGGTAGTTCTGGTTGATCGGCGGCACCCCGGCCGGGTTCGTGACCGCGAAGCCCTGCTGCGCCGGGCCCTGCGGGTCGCGTCCGTACCGGCCGGCCACGTACGGCCGGGTCGACGGGTTGACCGACCAGGCGAAGCGCCCGCCGGTGGCGGTGAACTTCGAGTTCAGGTCGTCGGTGTAGTAGATCGGCGGCTTGGTGGAGCCGTCCGGCTGCAGCACCGGCGACGTCGGCGTCTGGAACGTCTTGTGCAGCTTGAGCTGGTAGCCCTTGGGCGCCGAGCCGATCAGCGTCGAGTGCTGCTGCGGGTCGGCCGCGTTGCCCAGCATGTCCAGGAACGCCTGGCGGTTGCCGCCCTTGCCGGCGCCGGCCGCGGGGGCCAGGCCCTCGTACTCGGCCACGACGCTGTCGGCGTAGGGCCCGTGGAAGCCGTTGCCGCCGACCTCGATGGTGAAGCCCCAGCCGCCGGTGGCCCAGTACGACCAGTCCTCGGTGGTGCCGGTCGTGTCGTAGAGCGCCCAGCTCGGCTCGCTGGTGTAGCCGTTGCGCGAGGCCAGCTTGTCACCGAGGGCCTTGTACTGCGGCTCCTCCAGCGGCGGGCGGACGTCCGCCACGCCCGGCGGGCGCAGCACCAGCGCGGCGACGGTGTGCATCGTGATCAGGTTCGTCACCTGGCGCGACGACACGATCGAGCGCACGTTGCGGACCTCGGGCTCGCTGAACGGCGCGGACCCGCGGAAGGTGTCCCCGCTCCAGGTCAGCTCGGCGCCGTTGCCGCCCCAGAAGCCCGCGTAGTTGCGGTTGGGGTCGGTGCCGCGGAGGCGGCCGCCCGGGTTCGCCTTGCACACGCCGGTCGCGAACTGCGGCGGCGAGTCGTTGACGTTGCAGTTCTTGCGCTTCATCTCGTAGTCGAACCGGGTGAAGTCGCCCTTGGGCTCGGCCTCGCGGGAGATCTCGAAGCCGTCCGGGTTGATGATCGGCACGACGATGTTGCGCGTCTTGCTCACCATGCCGCGGATCGAGGCGTCGCGCGAATAGCCGTTGACCAGCTCGTACGCCCACTCCATGACGTGCTCGCCGGCCGGCCACTCCCGGGCGTGGTGCACGCCCATGGTGAAGTTCACCGGCTTGCCGTCGGTCACGTTCTTGACGTCGGTGGCGATCTCGACGCCGACGACGTCGCGGCCTTCCCACGTCGACTCCGGCATGGTGAACGCCGAGACCAGGCCCGGGTTCTTGCGGGCCAGTTCCTTCAGCTCGTAGTTGTAGTCGTAGAGGTGCCGGTAGCTGGTCCGCCCGGACGGCAGCGCCGAGGTGGCGGTCGCCGCGGCGTACTGGCGGTCGGTCTTCGCGTCCTGCACCGACTTGGCCGAGAGGTCGGCCTCGATCACCTTCGACTTGAAACCGCTGTCCTTGAGCGTCTTGCGGTCGGCGTCGTTGGCGAGCACGACCTCGACCCCGGTCGCGTCGCCCTTCTCCGTGACGTCGAGGCCGAGGCCGGTCAGCTTGTTCTTGTCGGCGCGCGTCGGCGTCTCGACGCGGACGAGCTCCGCGCGCTGGGGCGCCGCGGCGGTGCCGGTCGGCGTGCCCTGCGGGGTCAGCGCCAGGAAGTCGACGCCGAGCTGGGCCTGCCCGGCCGAGCCGCCGTAGCGGCAGCCCTGGACGACGAGCTCCTGGCCCTTTTTCACGAAGCTCTCGGCGAGTTCGCGAGTGCGCAACGCCGTGGAGGCGGCGACCACGGCGCCGGTGGCCTTGTCGAAGACGGCGACGTCCCAGTCGCCCTCGGCGCCCTGGGCCGGCTTGAGCCGGGCCTGCACGAGACCGTCCACGGTGGACGTGACCTCGCGGCGATCAGCGCCCGAGGTGCCCTTGGGCAGCACTTTCGCGAAGCACGAGCGAGGTACCGACTTGTCGGCACGCAGGATGTTCTGCGCCGCGCCGGCGGTGCCGGTCGGCAGCGCGACGAACGTTGCGGCCAGCGCGACAGCCGAGACCGTCATCACCAACCGTCTTGGTGAATTCCCCACAGGAAAAGCCTCCTTGACCGAGGGCCGGCACCGCGGACGTACCGGTAGCGAGTGACCATAATGGAGGAAATCCGGCTGGGGTAACCGCCGGAAGTTGTACAGCTTTCAACGCCGGCGCCTGTCCGAAAGGCCGGTTTCACCGGGAGTTCAACTGCCCGTCGGCTACTGTCGGTTCATGGTCACGGTCCCTGCGCGACGGGTTTCGGTCGCTGTTTCGCTCTCGGGTGTCGCCGCGCTGGTGATCGGCGCCGGCCTGGTGCTGTTGCTGCAGGTCATCCCGCCGACCGACGAGATCAGCGTGACGCGGCGGACGATCAGCGAGTACGGTCTGTCCGACCACAAGTGGGTGTTCGACCTCGCCGTGGTCCTGGTCGCGCTCGGCTCGGCCGCGGGGCTCGCGGTCCTGGGCCGCCAGCGGCGGCTGCCGGTGCCGGCGGCCATCCTGGGTACATTGTGGACGGTCGGGCTGCTGGTCATCGTGGCCTTCCCGAAGCCCGACTGGGCCACGGTTTCGCGCGCGGACTTCGGCGGCACGCTGCACCGGATCGCGAGCGTGGTCGCGTTCGTCGCGCTCCCGCTGGCGGTGCTGGTCGCGGCGCGGACGGCGTTCCCCGGCTCCCCCGGCCGGCGCCGGCTGGTCCGGGTGCTGGCGATCGCGTCGCTGGGCTGGTTCGCGGTCATCCTGGGTGCGGTCGTGGTCGCCGCGGTGGACGGCGGCCGCTGGTGGACGCTGATCCCGCTCGGCCTGGTGGAACGCGGGATGGCGCTGACCGAGCTGGTCGCGCTGGGTGTCCTGCTCGCGCCGGCCGGACGACAGCCGTAACGGGTTCGTGCAGATCCCTCGGGCGGGGACGGCCCGGGCCGTCCCCGCCTTCCGCGGCTACAGGTCGAAGCCGATCACCCAGCGCTGCGCGGGCGTGCCGTTGCACCGGAAGATCTGCATGGCCAGGCCGATCGTCGGCTGGCCGCCGGGCACGTCGACGCAGAACCCGGTGTCGGTGAAGTGCACCCGCGACTCGATGAACGTGATGTTCGGCAGGTCGACGCCGGTGTTGAACTCCTCGTTGCTGATCCGCTTGCACGTGCCCTGCAGCAGCCGCGCGCCGTTGAACGCGCCGTCGAAGGCGTCGAAGCAGAAGCCGCTGGCCTGGTTCAGGAACATGTAGTGGTGGGTGGCGACCTTCTGCTCCAGCCACCCCTGCGCGGGGGTGCGGTTGCACGGCACCTGCACGATCGCCGCGAACTCCGCGGTCGAGCCGCCTTCGGGCTGGAGGCAGAGGTTGCTGCCGGTGTTCTTGATCGGGTGGAAGGCGGCGGCGCCGGCGGCCGGGGCGGTGGCCAGACCGGCACCGGCCAGCAGGAACGTGGCGGCGAGGCCGCCGAGGATCTTTCTGAAGGTGTGACGCATGGTCTCGGGCTCTCCTTCGGCGAATGTCCCCGTGATCGGGCTGAGGAGGCGAGACTGGCAGCCGCCGTCGACAGTTCGTCGACAGCGCGTCGACAGCGCGTCGACAGTGCTTCCGGCGCCGGTCAGCGCAGGCGTTCGTGCAGGGCCGCCATGCGGGCGTCGAGGTCCGCCGCCGTCCGGGCGGCCGCGGCGAGTTCACCCGCGAAGTCCGGCGGCACGTCGTCGCTGTACTTGTACGACAGCTTGTGTTCGACGGCCGCCCAGAAGTCCATGGCGATGGTGCGCAGCTGCACCTCGACCTTGACCTTCTCCACCCGGTCGGACAGGAACACGGGGATGCGCACGATGAGGTGCAGGCTGCGGTAGCCGTTGGCCTTCGGCCGCGCGATGTAGTCCTTGGTGCGCAACAGCTCGACGTCGTCCTGCGCGGTGAGCATGCGGGCGACGCCGTAGACGTCGGAGACGAACGGGCAGACGACGCGCACGCCGGCGATGTCGTCGAGGGAGTGGGCCGCGGAGACCCAGTCGCCGCCGAGGCCGCGGCGGTGCACCTTTTCCTTGATCGCCTCGGGCCGTTTCACCCGGCTCGTGATGTGCTCGATCGGGTCGTGCCGGTGGACGAAGTCGAACTCCTCGCTGAGGATCCGCAGCTTCGTCATCAGCTCTTCGATGGCGAACTTGTACATCAGGAGGAACCGGGGGAGCTGCCCGGCGACGGCGAGCTCATCGGCCACCTCGCGCAGGGAAGCGTCCTCGGCCGCCGGGTCGGTGGTCACTGAAGCCTCGTGCTGTCGTCGGTCGTTTCCGAGCACCAGGTTACTGCGCTCACTTGGATCAACGGACAGCGACGGGCCGGAGTTCCCGCCGGTCACCGGTTCGGGTGGGTTGAGCCGTCACTGGGCTGCGCGGAGGGCACGACCTCGGCAGGCGGCGGCTCGGTTAGCGCCGGCGCCGCTGGCGGAGGCCAGGTCGCCGGGCACCCGGCGCGGGTGCCCGGCCCGGCTTCGCGCCGTTGGTTTCGCGGCTGTCCCCCTGCCGCTGGCGGAGGGGGTGCCCCGGCCCGCCACCGAGGCACCCCCTCCGGGTCTCACTTGCCCGCGGTGGCTGTCGCGGTCGCGCCCTCCGCCGCGGCGGCGACGCACTTCTCAGCGACGGCTGCGGCCGCCTGCTCGGCCGCGTCGGCCTTGTTCTTGCCCTTGGCCTTCTGCTGCTTCTCTTCCGTGGCCATGCCCTGCTGCTCCGCCATCGCGGCGGGGTCGGCGGCCGCCTGAGCGACGCACTCGAGGATGGCGCCGCAGTCCTGCTCGGCTACTTCGGCCTTGGCCGCGTCTTGCTGCTGGTCGGCCATGCCGTCCTGGTCAGCCGCGCCCTGCTCGGCGGCCATCCCGTTCTCGTCGGCCATGCCGTTCTCGGCGGCCATACCGTTCTGCTTGGCCATGCCGTTCTGGTCAGCCGCGCCCTGCTCGGCGGCCATCCCGTTCTCGTTGGCCATGCCGTTCTCGGCGGCCGCACCCTTCTGGGCGGCCTTGCCGTTCTGCTTGGCCTTGCCGTTCTGGTCGGCGGCCTCGTTCTCTTCGGCCTTGCCGTTCTGGTTCGCCATGCCGTTGGCATCGGCCACACCGGCGGCCTGGGCCAGGCATTCCTGGACCACCGCGCAGGCCTGGGCGGCAGCGTCGTTCTGGTCGGCCGCGTCCTGCTGGGCGGCCATGCCGTTCTCGGCCGCCTCACCCTTCTCCGCGGCCATGCCGTTCTCGTCGGCCGCGCCGTTTTCGGCGGCCATGCCCTTCTGCTGGGCCTTGCCGTTGCGGGCGCCGGATCCGTCCTGGTCGGCGGCTTCCTTCCGGGCCGCCGCACCCTGCTGGGCGGCCATGCCGTTCTGGTCGGCCATGCCGTTCTCGGCGGCCATCCCGTTCTCGGCGGCCATCCCGTTCTCAGCCATGCCGTTCTCAGCCTCGCCGTTCTCGGCCATGCCGTTCTGCTCGGCCTTACCGTTCTCGGCCTTGCCCTTCCGATCCGCGGCAACCTCCTGATCGGCCGCCGCCAGAGCCGCGCATTCCGCCGCCGCCGCGTTGACCGCTACCTCGCCGTCGCAACCCGCCGCCTCGCGGCGCTGCTGGATCTGGTCGACCACCGCCTGGCGGTTCGCGATGCGGGCCGCGGACTGGGCGTCCGGCGCCTGCTGCTGGCTCTTGATGAACGTGAGGTTGTTCTGCAGCGCCGTGTCCAGACCACCGCAGTTCTCCGTGGCCGCGTTGCTCGCCGGGCTGCTCAGGGCGATCGCCGTGGCGGTCGCCCCCGCGACTCCCAGCAGGGCCGCGAGCCCGATCGTCGCCGGTTTGCGGTGTCGTCCTGCCGTGCGCTTGTGGGGCATCAGCCCCTCCTCTCTGGTCGCCACCTCACCAGGGCACACGGCGCGGCGACCGAAGCGGTTCAACGGAAAAAGCCGGAATGTCCACTATGGACGGCGGCGGAATCGGGCGCGCGGCGCACCGGACCGGCGGTCCGCCGGTCCGGCCCCTGCCTACCAGGGCCCGTGTGATCCGGGGGTTAACCCACGCTCCCGGGACCGGCGAACAGCTGGTCGAGCCGGTAGTCGACGAGGGCGAACGCCCGCTCGGCGGTGTACGCCCCGACGAGGATCCCGGTGACGAGACCGGCAGCCATCGTCGCGAGGGCGTCGGCCTCGAGCGTCGCGTCCAGGTCCGGGTCGACGCGGTTTTTCCGCTGCGCCAGCCCGAGCTGCTCCGCCAGCCCGCGCACGAGGTGCGGGAGCAGCGCTTCCTGGTCCGGCTGCGGGCCGCCGCGGGTGACGTCGGCGGCGAAGTACGCGATCTGCACCGCGCAGAGCAGCCGGCTGCGTTCGTCGGACGGCAGCACGGCGGCCAGGTAGGCGCGCACGACCGCCCGTTCGTCGCCGGTTTCCAGCGCGCGGCCGACTTCGACGGTCCCTCGCTCGATGCCCAGCTCGACCATCCGCTGCCAGGCGAACCGCAGCATGTCGTCCTTGGCCGGGAAGTAGTACTGGACCAGGTTCATCGAGATCCCGGCTTCGGCGGCGACGGCACGCAGCGTCACCGCACCCAGCCCCGCGTGGGCGGCGATCCGGAACAGCGCCTCCGCGATCTCCCGTCGGCGTTGCTGGTGGTCGACGCGTTTCGGCACGTGATCACTCTGCCACAGCTCGACAGAATCGGACACCCACTGTTATCGTGCATCTGCACTATAAACCCTGGGGAGGGACGATGATCGGAGCGTTCAAGGACCACCGGGCCGAAACCCGCTACCTGGCCGCCTACGACGGGATCGCCGCGCGCTGGCCCGTGCCGGTGCTGGATCTGGACGTCGCGACGCGCTACGGGCCCACCCGCGTCCGGGCGAGCGGGCAGACGGGGCCGCCGGTGGTGCTGCTGCCGGGCCTGATGGGCACGTCGCTGTCGTGGTACCCGCACGTCGCGGACCTGGCCGCGCGCCACCGCGTGTACGCCGTCGACACGATCGGCGAACCCGGGCGCTCACGCCAGACCCGGCCGGTGCTGACCGGCGACGACTGCGCGAACTGGCTGAGCGACGTCCTCGACGCCCTCGGCCACGCGAAGTTCCTGCTCGCGGGGGTGTCCCGCGGCGGCTGGCTGGCGCTCAACCTGGCCGTCCGCACGCCGGACCGCATCGCGGGCGTGGTCGCGATCGAGCCGGCCGGCTTCGCGCTGATCGGGCGCGGCTTCCTCTGGTGGAGCCTGCGGGAGATCGCGACCTGGTTCGACCCCCGTCCCCGGGCGGCGGTGCGGCGCACGCTGCGCCCGCTGCTGTTCGGCGGGCTCACCTACCGCGCGCACCACCCGCCACAGCACGTGTTCACCGACGACGAGCTGCGCGCGGTGACCGTCCCGGTCCGGTTGCTCCTCGGCGAGCGCAGCGTGATCCACCCCGCGCGCGACGTCGAACAGCGCGTGCCGAAGCTCAACCCGCTGTTCGACGTCGAAGTCGTGCCGCGCACGACCCACGCCCTGCCGCTGCAGCGCCCGGAGCTGGTCACCGAGCGGATCCGGACCGCCGTGGTGGCCGGCTAGAGCTCGGCCAGCTGCGGCACGGCCGGGGCCATGCCCTCGATCCACGCGGCGGGCGCGCCCGTCGTCGGGGTGACGATCGCCGTCTGGACACCGAGCTTCGCGTAGCCGGCCATGCTGCGGACGAACTCGTCGCGGGTTTCCGGCGTCGGACGCGGGTTGTTGGCGAGGATCGTCTTGCGGATCGTGTCGTAGTCGCGGCCGACGTCGTCGCAGTGACGGCGCAGCACGTCCAGCTTGTGCGCGACGTCTTCGGGGGCGCTGCCGAAGAGGTTGCACGCGTCGCCGTACTGGGCGACCAGCCGCAGCGTCTTGCGTTCTCCCCCGCCGCCGACCAGGACCTTCGGCCGGCGGATCGGCTGCGGCGAGCAGAGCGTCTCGGCCAGCCGGTAGTGCTGGCCTTCGAACGGGCCGTTGTTTTCGGGGTCCCACATCTGCCCGCAGACGCGCAGGGTCTCCTCCAGCCGCTCGAACCGCTCGGCGATCGGCGGGAACGGCACGCCCATGCCGCGGTGCTCGCGCTCGAACCAGGCGGCGCCGACACCGAGCACCGCCCGCCCGCCCGAGAGGACGTCGAGCGTGGTGACGATCTTCGCGAGCAGCCCGGGGTGCCGGTAGGTCACGCCGGTGACGAGCAGGCCGAGGTCGAGCCGGGACGTGTGCGCGGCGAGGTAGCCGAGCGTGGTGTAGCCCTCGAGCATGTTGGACTCGGCGGGGAGGCCGGTCGGCTCGATCTGGAAGTAGTGGTCCATGAAGGACAGCCAGGTCGCCCCGGCCTCCTCCGCCGCGGCGCCCACCCGGGCGAGCTCACCGGCGATGGCGGTGGTCCCGCCGTCGATGTCGAAGATGGGGAGGTGGAAACCGAGTTCCATGAAGCGTGCTCCTGACGTGTGGTCGGCGTGCCCGCCACGGTAGGACCTGGAGCGGGCTCCAGGGCAAGTCCCGGATTACTCCGCACGCGTGAACGCCACCCCCGGACGGGTTCGCGCTGTAACCGGGCTTCGGGAACGGGCGACTACGACATACGGGACAACGCCGTTCCTCCGAAAGGCGGCAGCCATGGCCGAACCACGTGAACCTGTGTGGGATCCCACGCTGGGCGAAAAGGTGCCGCGCACCTGGAAGGAAACCGACCACCCGCCGCACCGCCTGGTCACGATCGGCGATTCATTGACGCACGGTTTCCAGAGCGGCGCCATCTTCCACACCGACGTTTCCTACCCGGCGATCATCGCCCACGAACTCGGCTGGCTGGACAGTTTCCGGTATCCCACCTACAACGGTTTCGGCGGTCTTCCGCTCAACGTCGAACTCCTGCTGCGGGAGCTCGAGCACGCGTGCGGCCGCGCCGTCGACTGGTGGGAGATCCCGCTCGCCCTCTACCGCGGGCGCCAGTTCCTGGACCAGGTGGAGGACTACTGGGAGCGGGGCCCCGGCGCGACGAGCTCGTCCCCGACGGCGATCAACCACAACCTCGCGGTGTACGGCTGGAATCTTCGGGACGCCCTCGACCTCGACGCCGCGACGCTCTCGGAAAACCTGGAGCAGCCGTCCGACAATTGGTTCAGCCCGGTCGAGAACAGCAGCGAGCGCGCCGCCCTGCGCGTCTACCCGTCCGGCAAAGCCAACGCGAACCTGACCCTCTTCGACGCCGCGGCCGCCCTCGGCGCCGAAACCGGCGGGGCCGAGGCCGGAATCGAAACCCTCGTGGTGTTCCTCGGCGCCAACAACGCCCTCCGCAGCGTCGTCGACCTCAAGGTCGTCTGGAGTGACACCGGGTACGACACGGTCGCCGGAGCCGGCCGGTACACCGTCTGGCGACCGGAACACTTCAAGGCGGAGCTCGCCCTGGTCGCCGGGAAGGTCCGCGAAATCAAGGCCCGTCACGTCATCTGGTGCACCGTGCCCCACGTGACGATCGTGCCCCTCGCCCGCGGGGTCGGCCCCAAGATCGCGCCCGGGTCCCGCTACTTCCCGTACTACACGCGCCCGTGGATCTCCGGCGACCGCTTCGACCCCACCCGCGACCCGCACATCACCGCCGACGAGGCTCGCGAGGTCGACTCCGCGATCGACGAGTACAACGACGAGATCACCAAAGTCGTTTACGAAGCCCGGACCGGTAAGAAGCCGCGTGACTGGTTCCTGCTCGACACCGCCGGTCTCCTCGACCGGCTCGCCCAGCGCCGCTACATCGAAGACCCGCTCGCCCGGCCGTCGTGGTGGAAGCCCTACGTCCTGCCCGCGGAACTGCGAGCCTGCACGCCTCCCCTGAGCTCGCAGTTCCTCAGCAGCGACGGCACCCGCCGCGACGGCGGCGGGCTGTTCTCCCTCGACGGCGTGCACCCGACCACCGTGGCCTACGGCATCCTGGCCCAGGAACTCATCAACGTCATGCGGCTCGCGGGCGTGGAGTTCAGGTCCGCCAACGGCGCGGTCCGGCCGGATCCGGTGCTGGTCGACTTCGACCGGCTGCTGCGCCGGGACACGCTGGTCAACACGCCACCGGCGATCATCGACTCGGGCCTGTCCATCCTGTCGTGGGCCGACGAGGCCCTCGACGTGCTCCGCCGGGCGATGACGTTCCACCGCACCTGACCCGCTAGCGCAGCCGGGCCACGAGGTCCGTCGCGATCCGGTGTTCCACGGGCGCCGGGACCGGCTGCACCTCGGCCGGCAGCCCGCCCGCGGCCACCGCCGCCAGGCTGCGGACCTGCAGCGTCAGCCCCAGGTCCATGGCCTGGATCGGGTTCCCGTTCGCCGCGGTCAGGTTCAGCATCCGGCCGCGGTCGAGGACGACGACCTCGCGGCCGTCCCCCAGGACGTGCCCGGTGCGACGGCCGGGCTCGCCGTACTCGACCGTGCGGGCGGTCGCCGCCTGCAGGGCGGCCGCGTCGATCTCCCACGCGAAGTGCCCGACCCCGGCGATGAGCGCGCCGTCGGGCAGGGCAGCCAGCTCGTCCGCGCCGACGACACCGGGAGCACCCGTCGCCGTGAAGACCGCCTGCGCGTCGGACAGCACCTCGACCGACGAGCCGATCCGGTGACCGTCCAAAATGGCCTGCAGCGCCCGCATGGGGTCGGTGTCGCACACCGCGACCCGCGCGCCGAGGCGGGACAGGGTGTCCGCGACGCCCTTGCCGCACGGCCCATAGCCGAGGACGGCCGCGCGCATCCCGGGCACCATCAGGTTGGTGGCGTTGAGGAAACCCTGCACGACGCTCTGGCCGACCCCGAACTCGTTCTCCACCAGCAGTTTCAGCCGCGAGTCGTTGATCACGACGACCGGGTGGCCGACGCGCGCTTCCCGGAGCCGCAGGCCGCCGGTGGTCGTCTCTTCGGTGCCGCCGAGGTAGCCCGCCGGCGTCCCGGACGCCAGCAGCGACAGCGTCAGGTCGGCGCCGTTGTCGAGCGTGAGGTCCGGCTCGCACTCGAGCACCGCGGCGACGTTCCGGGCGTGGCCGGCGTCGTCGTCGGCGCGCCGGGTGTGCACGACCACGCCGATGTCCCGCAGCGCGTCGGCGACGTCGTCGTGGGTGGTGCCGGGCGAGCCGGTCAGCGTGACCTCGACGCCGGCGCCGGCCAGCAGCGTGACCAGCGCCGCGGTCTTCGGCTCCACGTGCAGGCACATCGCCAGGCGGCGCCCGCTCAGCACGGGCGCGACCTCCTCGACGGCGGCGGCGGTCAGCGGCATGTGGTTGAGCGCCCACTGGGTGCTGGAAGACATGACCATCCTTACGGTTGAACGAAAAAGGGGTCCCGGAGCGGGGAACCGTCAACCGTGGAAGTCGCTGCGGTAGGAGTGATCGCCGAAGATCGCCCGTCCGCTCATGCCCCCAAGCTACCGCACGACGGCGAGGTCCGGCGCGGCCAGTTCGGCGCGGGTCGGGATGCCCTCCCAGTCGCCCGGCACCGTGCACACCGCCGTCCCGAGCGCGGTCGCCGTGGTCAGGCACTCGCCGAGGGAGCGGCCGGCGGCCAGCTCGGCCAGGTAGCCGCCGACGAAGGCGTCCCCGGCGCCGACCGTGTCGACGACCTCGACGGCCCGCGCCGGAACGTGGACCGGCTCGCCCCGGTGGACGGCGACCGCGCCCAGCTTGACCACCGCGGTGGCGGGCCCCAGCTCCGCCAGCCGGACGGCCAGGCCGGCGCCTTCGGCCACCGTCGAGTCGTCGGAGGCGGGCCAGCCACCGGTGAGCACCGGCTCCGCTTCCGCCGGACCGGCGAACACCAGGTCGGCGGCCGCCACCAGCCGCGCCAGCACCGGGGCCGCTGCCGCTTCGGACCACAGCGACCGGCGGTGGTTGACGTCGAACGAGACGAGCGTCCCGTGCGCGCGGACGACCGGGACCGCCCGCTCCACCGCGGCCAGCGGCCCCGGGCCGAGCGCGGGCGTGATGCCGGTGACGTGCAGGATCGCGGCCGAGGCGATCAGCGTCTCGTCGACGTCGTCCGGCGAGAGCCATGACCGGCTCGGTCGTCACGCTCGGCGAGACCATGGCCCTGCTGACCACACCGCCGGCCGGCCGGATCACCGGCGGCGCCGGACTCGCCGTCGGCATACCGGTCCGCCCCGATCCGCAGCAGCACCTTGCCGGGCCCGTCGGAAGCCGCTTCCAGTGCTTCCCCGGCCTGGTCCACGGCGAAGACTCGCGTGATCAGCGGCGTGACGTCGAGGCCGTCGCCCAGCGCCACCAGCGCGTCGTCGAGCTCACCGGCGAACCGGTACGACCCGGTCCACGTGATCTCGCGCGTGACGAGGGCGCCGAGCTCGGCCGGGGCGGGCTGCCCTGGCAGGTTGCCGACCTGCACGAGCGTGCCGCCGCGCGCGGTCGCCCGCAGGACGCCGCCCAGCGCGGCCGGGGCACCGGAAGCCTCGAAGACGATCTCGACGTCGTCCGGGAGCCGGTCACCGGCGCCGAGGTCCCGCACGTCGTCGGCGCCCATCGCGCGGGCGACGGCCAGGGGCGCGGCGGCGACGTCGGCCGCGACGACCGTGCGGGCACCCCGGTGCTTCGCGGCCGCCACGACCAGCGCGCCGATCGGCCCGGCGCCGTTGACCAGCACGTCGCGGCCGCGCACGTCGCCGGCGCGGTGGACGGCGTGCAGGGCCACGGCCAGCGGCTCGGCCAGCGCGCCTTCGCGCGTTCCGACCCCTTCGGGCAGCGCCCGGACCTGCGCGGCCCGGACCACCTTGAACTCGCAGAACGCGCCGTCGGTGTGCGGGTCGAAGGCCGCCGAGCCGAAGTAGCGCACCTGCCGGTGCAGGTTGGTGCGCCCGGCGAGCCGGGGCGGCAGGGGTTCGTCGCCGACGGCCTGCGCGGGGTGGACCGTGACCGGGCGCCCGTCGATCCGCCCGGCGACCTCGTGGCCCAGGACCAGGGGGTGCTTGAGCACCGCGGTGCCCGACGCGCCGTGGCGCCAGTAGGCCAGGTCGGAGCCGCAGATCCCGCCCCACTCGACGGCGAGGAGCACTTCGCCCGCCCCCGGCACCGGGGCCGGGACGTCGTCGACCCGCACGTCGCCGGGCCCGTGCACGACCACCGCCTTCACGCCGCGTCCTCCAGCCGGACCAGGTCGCGGCCGCGCATCTCCGGCGACAGGACCGTCGCCACGAGCGTGATCAGCGAATACACGACGAGCATCGCCGCGACGGGCCACCAGTGCCCGGTCGCCGCGGTGAGCGTCGCGGCGACCACCGGCCCGACGGCGGTGGCGAGGATGCCGCCGATCTCCTTGGCCAGCGCGAGCTGGGTGAACCGGGTGCGGGCGCCGAACAGCTCCGCCATCGCGACGCTCTCCAGCGAGAACAGGCCGAGCACGCCGACGTTGAGCGCGATGATCATCCCGACCTCCAGCGCGAGCGTGGTGCCGCTGGTGATGAGGAACATCAGCGGGAACGCGAGCGCGGCGGTCAGCAGGGTCAGCGCGAGGTACACCGGACGCCGTCCGAAGCGGTCGCCGAGCACGCCGACGAGCGGGACGGTGAGGAACCCGAGCAGGGAGCCGTAGACGATCGCGGTGGTCGGCACCGACTTGCTCACGGCGAGGGTCGTGGCGACGTAGCCGACGAGGAACGTCTGCACGACACCGGAGTTGCCCGCCTGCCCGAACCGCAGGCCGAGGGCGAGGAAGAACGCCTTGCCCTTGCGCTGGCGCAGTCCCGCTTCCAGGACACCGCGGTCTTCGAGCTCGGCGCGCGACAGCGCGACGCCGTCCACGACGTCCGGCCGTTCCTCGAAGACCGGGCTTTCCTTGAGGTTGCGGCGCAGCCACACGGCGAAGACCATCAGCACGAAGCTGAGCAGGAACGGCAGCCGCCAGCCCCAGGACAGCAGCTGCTCGTCCGACAGCACGCCGATGAGCAGGGCCCACAGCGCGGACGCGGCGAGCGTGCCGGAGTTGGTGCCCAGCGAAACCAGCGACGCGATCAGGCCGCGGCGGCGCACCGGCGCGTACTCGGCGAGCATCACGGTGGCGCCGGCGATCTCCGCGCCCGCGCCGAAGCCCTGGACCAGGCGCAGCGCCACGAGCAGGATCGGCGCGAGGATGCCGACGGCCTGGTACGTCGGGAGCGCGCCGATCAGCGTGGTGGACACACCCATCAGGGAGATGGTGATGAAGAGGACCTTCTTGCGGCCCAGCCGGTCGCCCATCCGTCCGAAGTAGATCGCGCCGGCGAGGCGGGCGACGTACCCGACGCCGTAGGTCGCCATCGCGGCGATCAGGCCGATGGCGGGGCTGACGTCCGGGAAGAAGATCTTGTTGAAGACGATGGCCGCGGCGAGGGAGTACAGCTGGAAGTCCATGAACTCCATGGCCGTGCCCAGCCAGCCGGACATCGCCGCGCGGACGAGGTCGCGGGTGGTGCGGTGCTGCTGCGGTTGCACGGCCACCGCCGGTGGGTTGTCCGTCATCACTGTGCTCCGTTGCTCGTGATCGGCAGGGTCAGAAGCCGACGCGCCCGGCCCGCAGGGCGGGCAGGTGGCGGGCGATCGCCTTCGGGAGGGTGTCGTCGTCGGGGGCGCCGATAAGGCGCAGCAGCCGCCGGACGGCTTCGACGTCGTCCGGCGCGCGCCAGCACGCGGCCAGCTCACCGGCGAGGGGGTCGGTCATGCCGGTGCCCGCGTCCGGCTCGGTGGCCCGCGCCCAGGCGGCCAGGGCGAGTTCCAGCGCGGGTTTGCTCTCGGCGTCGCGGAGGGTGCCGAACCAGCGTTCGGGCAGTTTCAGCGAGCCGTCGGAGCCGATCTGGCTCAGCAGGTGCCGGATGTCCGGGTTCCGGAACCGCTCGACGAGCTGATCGACGTACGCGCTGTGGTCGCCGGGCAGAACCGCGGCGGCTTCGGCGCCGAAGCGGCGGACGAACCGCTCGCCCCATGCGCTTTCCACGACTTCGGCGATCGTCTCGTGCCCGGCAGCGGACCCGAGGTAGGCCAGCGCGGAGTGCGTTCCGTTGAGCAGCCGCAGTTTCTGCTGCTGGAACGGCGTGACGTCGGGCACGACGTGGACGCCGTCCCACGGCGGGATTTCGGCGGCGAAGGCGTCCTCGAGAACCCATTGGCGGTACGGCTCCGCGAACACCGGCACGGCGTCGTCGAGACCGAGCGCTTCGGCGGCTCTCGCGCGGTGGTCCGGGGTGGTGGCCGGGACGATCCGATCGACCACGGTGGACGGGAACGCGACCGACTCCGCCAGCCACGTCAGCACCCGGTCGCGGTCGGGCCAGGCCGACCCGGCCACGAAGTCCGTCACGACCCGCTCCAGCACGCGGCCGTTGGCGGTCAGGTTGTCGCAGGACACGACGTTGACCGGCGCGCCACCGCGCCGGAACCGGCCGGCGAGGCCGGTGGCGAGTGCGCCGACGACCGGCCCGCCGCGGTAGCCCTTCTCCGTGACGGTGAGCGTCACGACCGTGACGTCCGGCGAGGCGAGCAGTTCGCCGACGCGCGCGGCGTCCGAGCCCAGGTGCAGCGCCTCGACGATCGAGCCGACGACGCGGGTCGTCGGGTCGGTGACCGAGTAGAGGCAGTCCTGGGCGCGCAGGGCGGTGACGACGGCCGTGGAGCGGGGCGCGACGGCCGCGATGCCCCACGGCTCCCCCGCGGCCTCGGTGTACACCGCCTGGTGGGCCCGGTGGAACGCGCCGAGTCCGAAGTGGACGATCCGCGGCCGGCGGCCGGCGCGCTCGATGTCCACTGTGGACGAGCCGAGTCGGGTCATGGTCGTCACCAGTCGTGGACGGAGCCGTCGAGGCGGCGCGCCACGGGCAGGTAACGGGGGTCGTAGGGGAACTTCTCGGCGGCCTCGTCGTCGTATTCGACGCCCAGGCCCGGTTCCTCGGACGGCAGCAGCATCCCGTCGGCGTAAGCGGGGCCGCCGTGGAAGACCTCGGCGGTCTCGTCGGCGTAGCCCATGTACTCCTGGATGCCGAAGTTCGGGACCGAGATGTCCACGTGCACCGCCGCGGCCAGGGTCACCGGGGAGAGGTCGGTCGCGCCGTGCGAGCCGGTCCGGACCTGGTAGAGCGCGGCGAGGTCGAAGATGCGGCGCAGGTGGCTGATCCCGCCGGCGTGCACGACGGTGGTGCGCACGTAGTCGATGAGCTGCTCGGTGATGAGGTGCTGGACGTCCCAGATGGAGCTGAGCACCTCGCCGACGGCGATCGGCGTGGTCGTGTGGCTGCGGATCAGCCGGAAGGCTTCCTGGTTTTCGGCGGGGGTCGGGTCCTCCATCCAGAAGAGGCGGCAGTCCTCGACGCTCTTGCCGAACCGGGCGGCCTCGATCGGGCTGAGCCGGTGGTGGACGTCGTGCAGCAGGTGGAAGCCGAAGCCGTAGCGTTCGCGGACGGCGTGGAGGTAGGTCGGCGCGAAGTCGAGGTAGGCCTCGGTGCTCCACGGCTGCTCGTCGGGCAGGGCGGTCGCGGCCGGTTCGTAGACCTTGCCGTGCCGGACGCCGTAGCTGCCCGCGATCCCGGGCACCGCCGCCTGCGCCCGGATCGCGCGGTAGCCGAGGTCGCGGAAGCGGGCGACGTCGTCGAGCAGCTCCGGGACGTCCTCGCCGCTGGCGTGGGAGTAGACGAGCACGCCGTCGCGGGCGCGGCCGCCGAGCAGCTGGTAGACGGGCAGGCCGGCGACCTTGCCCTTGATGTCCCACAGCGCGGTGTCGACGGCGGCGATGGCGGTCATGGTCACCGGCCCGCGGCGCCAGTACGCGCCCCGGTACAGGTACTGCCAGGTGTCCTCGATGCGGGCGGAGTCGCGGCCGATCAGCAGCGGGACGAGGTGGTCGCGCAGGTAGCTCGCGACGGCGAGCTCACGGCCGTTGAGGGTCGCGTCGCCCAGCCCCGTCACCCCGTCGGACGTCGTGATCCGCAGCGTGACGTAGTTGCGGCCCGGCGAGGCGACGAGCACCTCCGCGCGTTCGATCCTGCTCACCCGGCGTCCTCCTGTTCATCAGTGCTTGTATACAAGTGTCTGTCGGCTAGGATGTCAAGGGTGACCGAACGGAACAAGCGCGGGACGAACCGGCGCGCGGTGTACGAGACGCTGCGGCGCCGGGTGCTGACGCTGGAGCTGCCGCCCGGCGCGGCGTTGTCGGAGAACGAGCTGGCGGCGAGCCTGGGCGTCAGCCGGACCCCGGTGCGCGAAGGCCTGATCCTGCTGGCCGACGAGGGCCTGGTGCAGGTGTTCCCGCAGATCGGCTCGTTCGTCTCCCGCGTCGACCCGCAGCGCGTGGCGGACGCGCAGTTCCTGCGCGAAGCGGTGGAACTGGCGGCCCTCGACGACCTGCCGCCGGCTCTGGACGACGCCGTGGTCGAGGACCTGCTGGCCAACCTGGCGCGCCAGCAGCGCCCGGACATCGACCTCGAGGAGTTCTTCGCGCTGGACGAGGCGTTCCACCAGGGACTGCTGAAATTGAGCGGCCACGGCAACGCGTGGACGACGGTGGCGTCGGCGAAAGGCCACCTCGACCGGGCCCGCCGTCTCGGGCTCTACGACGCGCAGACCCCCGCGGAGTTCGCGACGCAGCACGTGGAGATCTTCGACGCGGTCCGCGAGGGTGACATCACGGTGGCCCGCACGGCGATGCGCAGGCACCTGCGCGCGGTGTTCGAGGACGTGGAGCGCATCCGGGCCCGGTCCCCGGAGCTGTTCAGCACGGACCCGACCTCGGTCCCCACGCGGCGCAATGTGGTCGTCTGGGAGTGACGCCGGCCGCCTCAGGGATTCACATCTCGCGAAGTCGACCGCATTTCGCTCATCACGATTCTCGCAGGTTGGAAATTATTGAGCAGGCCGCGGTTTCCGATTCAACACGTTGGCGGTTGACGGCGACATCCGAAGATATCATCCTCGAGTCGACCATTGTCGACACCTCGGCGGAGATCACCATGTCCGAAGTAGTCAGAACGAAGGAAGTGCGCCCCGGAGAGTGGCGCACCCTGGAATCCGGGTGGAACGTGAGTTTTTCCTGCATCTTCCGCGGCCCGGAAGGCGCCCGGGTGAAAGTCCGCTACGGCGACGGAAGATGGCTGGGCCGCAACAGTCAACTCCAGACTTTGGACGGCAACCCCCGGACTCTTTCGGTCGGTGGCGCAAGTTTTGCCTACGCCCGAGTTCAGCTGCGCGTCCGGGAGACGGTCGACGTCACCTACACCTATGTGCCGACCGGGCCGTGATCCCGTCGAGTCCCGTGGAGGGGACGGATGCGCATCAACACTCGAATCACCTTGGACACCGTCGAATTCCGCGCCACCCGGAACACAGGTCCGTTCCGCAACCAACGGGCCCAGCCGTACCTGTGGACCGTCTTCTTCAAGATCGACGACGACCGCGAGACCGGCGCGCCGGTCGCGACCGTGGCCGGGACTCCCGGAAGCCACGGCAACCTCGGAGTCGACTTTGTTCGGGCGCCGGCGTCCGTCGCGGTGCCGGACCGGGTCGGACGGTGGGAAACCACGTTGCGAGAACTTCCCCAGGCCGAGGGCACCATCAACGCCGAGGTGGGCGCGATCGTCGGCGTGATCGCGATCCTGATGGAGGAGGACCGCGTCACCGACGACGGCGCCGAAGCCGGACGCCGCGAACTGCTGTCCCAGGTACGGTATGCCATCGAAGGGATCGCGGCGAACCTCGCCACGGCCCTCAGCTTCGACGAAGCTGCCTTCACGGAACTGATCCGGTCCAGGGTCGAGTCGGCCATCCGGGCTCAGCAGAACATTCTCGAAAACCTGTGGTCCTGGTCGAATCCCGATGACCTCATCGGATCGAAGATCTGGTACTCGCTCCTGGCCGGGTTCGACGAAAATGCCCAAGAGATCACCGCCGACTGGGGCGATTCGTTCACGGCTTGGCGCCTGCGCGGCCACGCCGAAAAATTCACCCAGAGCCGACCTCGGCTGAACCGGACGTCGATCGATTTCGGGACGGCGCGTATCGGAGTACCCAGCCCGGCCAGCTTCACGATCACCAACTTCACTTCCCGTGATCTGGACCTGGACCTCCGACGCACCGGTTCGACCGCGTTCCACCTCGGCAGACCTCCTGCGCGCCTCCGTCAAGGTGACTCCACCACGGTCCGCGTCACGTTCGTCCCCACCGGGGCAGGCTCCCAGAGCGGCGCTGTCACGGTCAGCCGGCACGGATCCGCCGGTGTGTTCGGGACCGTCCAGGTCCACGGCAGAGCCGAAGGAATCGCCCCGTAGCCGCAGGGTGCCCGGTCAGCCGACGGCCGTCGCCAGGAAGGCGGCCACGTCCGGGTCCGTCGTCACCGGAACCCCCGCCGCGCGCAGGTGGTCCGCGAACTCCGCCGACTTGCGGCCCCCTTCGGCGAGGAGGAACGGGGGTGCGCCCGCGGCCGGGTACGTCAGCGGGCTCGCCGACCTCAGCGTGGCCGGGGAACGGCCCAGGGCCGTCAGCACCGAAGCGCGCGTGAGCGGGTCGAGGCCCGCCAGGTCGAAGTCGGCCGGGGCCGCCAGGGCCGCGACCGCGCGGACCGTGCTGTTCTCGGCCTCCCGCGCGACGCCGAGGAGTGCCGCCAGGGTGCCGCCCGCTCCGGTGCCCACCGCCGTGATCCGGGCCGGGTCGAGGTTCAGCTCCGCCGCGTGGGCCTTGAGGAACCGGACCGCGCAGCGGGCGTCCGCGAGGGGGGCCGGCCAGGGCGCCGCGGGGGCCAGGCGGTAGTCGATCGAGGCGACCGCGAACCCGCGGGCCGTCAGCGCGTCGCGCAGCGGGCCGAGCCGCGACCCGGCGAGCAGCGCGCCCGGGCCGGACGGCTTGCGGTTGCCCAGGACGAGCCCGCCGCCGTGCAGGAAGAGCGCCACCGGGGCGCCGCGGGCGTCCGGGCGCGGGCGGATGAGGTCCATGGCCAGGGGAATCCCGTCCGGGCGGCAGTATTCGACCGTGCTGCCGTCGAGCAGGGTCGAGGCCGGCTGACCGGTGACGTTGTCGCCGGCCGCGACGGTGCCCGCCGCGCCGGTCGCGAGCACCAGCAGGAGCACCGGGAACAGCACGATCCACGCCGCCACCCGCCGCGGCGCGGACGGCCTGGGGTGCGCCCGGCGCCGGGCCACGACCAGGAACCCGAACAGCGCGACGACCTGCAGCGCGGCGGCGGCGTGGTCGGTGAACCCGGCCACCGTGTCGGCCGGCTGCCAGGGGTCGAACCGCGTCAGCAGCCCGAGCGGCCGGCTGACCACCCACAGCGCGAGCGCCGCCGCCGCCGCGAAAGCACCGAAGTGCGCGGTCCTGCGGGTCGGCCACCCGAGCACCACGACGACGGCGAGGAGTTCGACGGCGGCCACCGCGCCGAACAACATCGCGTACAGCTGCCAGAGCCGCCAGAGCGCGGGCACCGCGGCCGCCGGGATCAGGGCGCCGCCGAGCGCGGCGAAAACGGCCGTGACCAGCAGCGGACCGCGCCGCAGCGGCGGCGGCACGGTTGTCGTCGGGCGATACGCCCCGCGCTGCCCGTCGACGACCTTCATGGCGCCAGTGTCACCCCGAACGCCCGGTCGCCGCCACGGCTCAGCCGGCGGCCCCCGCGAGCGCGTGGATGGCCGCGGTGACCCGGGCGGCCCACCCGAGCGCGGCGGCGGGCTCGTCCAGCCGGGCGCTGAAGACCCAGGCACTGGTCGCCTTCAGGTCCCGCTCGACGTCGCCGAGCGGCTGCTGGGTCTCCCGCATCGCCGCCTCGGACGGCGGTTCGCGGACCTCGCCTTCGACGCGGTGCACCGACAGCAGGTAGTGCGCCATGACGCTCCTCCTCGCGGGGCGGGCGGATCCCGCCGCTCGCCGCTTGTACGAACGCGCCCGCCCCGGATCGACACCGCCTACTTGCGCGAGGCCGAATAGTTCCGGAAGAGCAGGTACGTGTCGAGGATGTCGGACGAAGCGCTCTGGACCGAGCGGTAGATCCCCCACTTGGGGCGGACGTAGTCGCCCTGGTCGGGGATGTTCACCCCGCTCATCGCGCCCTGCGCGGCGACCGGCGCGCCGGACCCGGTGCCGTTCCGGATGACGCACGCCGCCTTCCCCTTCGAGCCCGGGGTGAACGTCCACTCGATGGTGATCCACTTGTCGCGCAGCGGCGCGAGGGCGGTGGCCGCGATGCTCGGCGAACCCGAGTTGGCGTAGGCACGGGCGTCGAGCATCTCCTTGCCACCGCTGCGGGTGAGGTCCAGGGTCACCCACGGACCGCCGTTGGTCGACGGCGTCTTGGTCTGGAAGATGTGGGTGAACTTGCTGGTGCCGTGCAGCGACGCCGGGATGTACATCTCGTAGGAGATCGTCCAGGTCTCGCCGTCGTGCATCTTGAGCGCGGTGCCGTTCTGCACCATGCCCTTCGACTCGGTGCGCTGGCGGTCGCCGCCGCCGGTGGTGTCGCGGTCGTCCTTCCAGATGTTGAAGCGGTAGTGGTCGCCCTCGACGACGACGTACTTGCGGTCGGGGTGGTGGTGGCCGCGGTCGGCCTCGATGCCCTCGAAGGCCTTCAGGCCGTCGGTGGCGGGGTTCGGGTGCCACAGCGGAGCCGCCTGGGCGGGCAGCGCCGTCCCGAGCACGATCGGGACGGCGAGGGCGGAGACGGCGAAGGAGCGGAGGGCCGTCCTGCGGGGGAATTCCGGCATCGTCGGTGTGTCCTTCCTGACGACGGTTCGGCAGGGGTGCACATCGGCCGGCGGAGGGCCCGGCGAAACCGGGCTGGACATCCGATGTCTTGCGCTTTGAAGTTAGAAGGGAGAGCGCTTTCTGTCAACGCTCGCCGAGAGGGCTCGAAATTCACCCACCCAGTCATCAGAGGACTTCACTCGATACGCCAGAGGGAGATCGCGGTCGAGCCCCGGGCCACGGAGACCCCGAGATGCCCGTCGGGGCCGAGCAGGACGCCGTCGAAGGGGCCGGTTCCGGGCAGCTTCGCCTCGCCCTTGAAGGTCACGGCGTCCTGCTCCGAGACGTCCCACAGCCCGATGCGGCCCGTGCTGTCGGCCACGGCGAGCCGGCGGCCCCCCGCGCCGAACGCGAGGTGACCGCCGGCGTACCCGTGCTTCAGCTCCGCGCCGGCGGCCTGCGGCCGGGCGGGGTCCGACGTCGTCCACAGCTGCAGCGAGTTCCACTTGCCGATCACGAAGCCCCGGCCGTCGGGGCGCGCCGCCAGTTCCGCGGTGTCGGCCTCGTCCGTGCTGCTGAGTGTCGTGACCCGCGCCGGCTTCGACACGTCCAGCACCAGCACCGGTCCGACGTCGTCCTGGGCGACCGTGAGGGTGCGCCCGCCGGCGCCGAACGCCATCGACCCGGCCGACGAGACGCCGGTCAGCTTCGTCAGGGGGCCGAGCTCCACCGCGTGGGCGGGGTCGGCGGTGTTCCACAGCTGCAGGTATCCCGAGCCGGAGACCGCGAGGGTCCGGCCGTCGGAGCCGAACGTCACGGCGTTGATGGCGCAGCACGACATCTTCAGCCGCGCGAGGGACACCGGGTGCGCCGGATCCGCCGTGTCCCAGAGCTCGACGGCGGCCTCGCCGGCGACGGCGGCCACCCGGCCGTCCGGGCGGAAGACGACCGGCCCCTCCGAGCCGCCCGGCCGCGGTATCCGGCCGGCGGCCGACGGATGGGCGGCGTCGGTCAGGTTCCAGAGCTGGACCGCCGTCCCGGCCCCGGTGACGAGCACGCGCCCGTCCGGGCTGAACGCCGCCGCCTGCGGGGTGTCCCTGGGGGTCAGCGAGACGGCGCCCGGCAGGGCGCCGAGCGCGACGGCCGTCGCCTGCGCGTCCGTCCGGTCCGGTAACGCCGACACGGCCCACACGACGACGAGCGCGACCACCAGCCCGGCGATCGTGAGCACCACCGGGAGGTTCATCTTCGAGGACGCGGCCGGCGTGACTGCCGTCTCCCGCACCGTGGTCTGCGGTTTCGGTTGCGGCACAGGGGTTCCGGCACGCGCGGACACCGCCTGCGGAACGGTGACACCGGGCCGCAGCAGCGCCAGGGCCTGCGCTCCCGTCAAGCGCTCGGCGGGGTCACGGACGAGACACCCGGCGATCACCCGCGCGAGCGGTCCCCCGCACGGCGGAGCCGGCAGATCGGCGTAGAGCACGGCGTGCAGGACGGCCGCGGCGGTGGCGCGGTCGAACGGGCCGTGTCCCGCGACGGCGTGGAACAGCGTCGCCCCCACCGACCACAGGTCCGCGGCCAGCGTGGGGTCTTCGCCGTGGAGGAGCTCGGGCGCCATGTAGCCGGCGGAGCCCATCGCCCCGTCCCGGGTCAGCCGGGTCTCGTCCACGGCGTGGGCGATGCCGAAGTCGACCAGCTTCACCCGGTCGCCGGGCAGGACCAGCATGTTGGCGGGCTTGACGTCCCGGTGCACCACGCCGGTCTCGTGCGCCGCGGCGAGCGCCTCGAGGATCCGCACCGCCAGGGCGGTGACCCTCTCCTCCGGCAGCGCCCCTTCGCGATCCAGCAGCTCCGCCAGGGACGGGGCGTCGACCAGTTCCATGACGACGTACACCGCGTCGTCGTCTTCGGTCGCGGGGAGGACGTCGTGGATGGCGACGACACCCGGGTGGCTGATCTGCCCGGCGGTGCGCGCCTCGCGGAGGGCGCGCCGGACGGCCAGGGCCCGGCCCTCGGCCGAGAGGCCGGGCGGTGGGCGCAGTTCCTTGACGGCCACGACCCGCCCGATCAGCTCGTCGGTCGCGCGCCACACCTTCCCGAAGCCGCCTTCGCCGAGCACCGAACCCAGCCGGTACCGCCCCCGGAGGACCTGCGCCATCACCTCTCCTCGCCCCACGCGTGGTCGCTCGCCGACGAGCAGGCCGGCTCCGGTGGAATTCCCGGCAGGACGTTAGCAGCCCACCGGGATCCCGGGAGGTGGTTGCGCGGAATACCGGCTCAGGCGTAGCACTCGGCCAGGGCGCCGAACGCCGCCTTCGGTTCCCACGGCACTCCCGGGTAGCTCTCCCCCGAACCCTCCTCCAGCACCTTCACCACGCCCCAGCTCGCGAGGTCCAGGTCCACCCGGGGATCGGCCCGGTGCACCAGGCCGTAGCAGACGAACGTGCACGCGAAAGCCGCGTCGACGCCCTCCGTCTCGAAGATCTCCAGCAGCTCCCGGAAGTAGCGCGCCTGCTCCTCTTCGTCGCGGACGTAGTCACCCTTCACCCGGACGGGGACATCGCCCTCGTACTCCAGGATTTCGCCGCAGCGGGCGCCGAGGTCGGCCGCGCCGCGGTAGGGGGTCACGCCGAACTCCGTGATGGCCACCGGCTTGCCCGCCGCGACCAGGCTCCGGACGCCCTCGCGGTAGAGGTGCTCGACCTCCTTCGAGCGGTGCGCGTCCACCGAGACGATGTCGAACGGCGCCCAGTCCACCCGCTCCAGCGGCACGGCCGCATACGTGACGCGGCCGCCGAACCGCGCCCGGACCGTCTCGACCGCCCGGGCCAGGAAGGCGTTGACCCGCTCCGGGAGCCCGGCCACGAGATCCCGCGACGCCAGCAGACCGGCCAGCCGTTCCTCGAGGCCGGAGCCGGGCAGGAAACCGTGGTTGAACAGGCTCAGTTCGGCGCCGGTGACGAACACGACCTCGGCACCCGCCACCCGGAGGCGTTCGGCCCGCGCCGCGCCGTCGGCGAGGAGCTCGAGGATCTCCTCCGGGGTGCGGTCCCACGGGAACGGCGAGAACCACACCTCCAGCCCCAGCGCGGCCGCCTCGCGGGCGGCGTGCTCGATCCGGTCCAGGTCGGTGCCGATCAGCCGCACCGCCGTGCAGTGCAGGTCGTCGCGGATGATCGTCAGCTCGCGGCGGACCAGGTCCGGGTCGAACGGGCGGTTGAACCGTCCGCCGTGCTCCAGGCCGGTGTCGTAGCCGATGCCCTTGGCGCGCATGCTTCCTCCTCATTAGGGTACGGACCGTACCGTACCCTAAATGCGCTACGCTGCGGCCCATGGCCGAGAAGACCCGGCGCCGCGGCGCCGAGCTGGAGGACGCGATCCTGCGCGCCGCCGCGGACGAGCTCGCCGAGGTCGGCTACCCCGGGCTGACCATGGAACGGGTCGCGCAGCGGGCCGGCACCAACAAGAACGCGCTCTACCGCCGCTGGCCGAACCGCGCCGCGCTCGGCGTCGCCGCCTACCGGCACCTGGCCGAGGACAGGCTGAAACCCCCCGACACGGGCGAGCTCCGCGAAGACGCCCTGGCGCTGCTGCGCGCGATCAACTGCGGCCAGTCCTCCCCCGCCGCCCGGATCCTCCGCGGCCTGCTGACCGGCGTCGGCGAAGAACCGGAGCTGCGGGAACAGCTGCACGAACAGGCCGCCGAAGGCGCCGCGGCGCCGTGGCTGGAGATCCTCGACCGGGCGATCGCCCGCGGCGAGGCGCGACCGGACGCCCGCACCCCGCGTGCCGCCACCGTCGCGCTCGTGCTGCTGCGCAACGAAATCCTCACGCGCGGACTGACCACAGCGGACGACGGCGTGCTCGTCGAGATCGTCGACGAGGTCTACCTGCCGCTGGTGGGCGCGTAGATCGTCAGGCGTAGTGCCGGATCCTCGGCGGCCTGGAAGGTCGCGTAGTCGAACTCCGCCCGCTCGGGCCGGTACAGCGTCTTCCGGCCGGGTCCGCTCCGGCCGACGTCGTGGCGGTCCCACCAGGTCGCGAACTCCGGGCAGCCCGCGCGCAGCCGCGCCGCCAGCCCGGTGAACGCCGGGTCGCCGGCCCACAGGTCGTGCACGGCGCGGAACTGCGCGACCGTGTGCTCGGCCTGCGCGGCCCAGCCGGCCCCGAAGAGCCGCCGGCCGCGCTCGCCGAGCAGCAGGAAGACCAGGACGTTCCGGTCGGCCTCCGGCACCGCGCCGAAATCGGTGAACAGCTCGGCCGCCGCGGCGTTCCAGGCCAGCACGTCCCAGCGGCGGCCGGTGACGTACGCGGGCTCGGTCAGGCCCTCGACGAGCCGCCGGGTGGCCCCGGGCACCCGCTCGCGGGCGAACGGGGTCCGGACCGGGTTCAGCGCCAGGGCGCGCAGGTGGGCGCGTTCGGCGTCGTCCAGCCGCAGGGCGTCCGCGAGCGCCTCGACCGTCGCGGACGACGGGCTGACCGTCCGGCCCTGCTCGAGCCGGATGTACCAGTCGATCCCGATACCGGCCAGTTCGGCGACCTCTTCGCGGCGCAGCCCGGGGGTCCGGCGACGGCGCCGGTCGGGCAACCCGAGCGCCGCCGGGCTCAGCCGCTCGCGCCGGGACCGCAGGAACTCGCCCAGCCCGGCCCGGACCGCCTCCGGCATCACGACCTCCGCCTGGCATCCGACAGTCCCAGGATGATACCAGGCCTGGCTAGGACGCCCCGGTTCTCCGACGATCGAGCCATGAGAGCCGCGATCCTCGAAGAATTCGGAACACCCCTGGCCGTGCGCGACGTCCCCGCCCCCGTCCTGGGCACGGGCGAGGTGCTGGTCGACGTCGTCGCCGCCCCGGTGCTGCCCTACGCGGCGGAGGTGTTCCGCGGCGAGCGGAACTACCTGCTGACGCTGCCGGTCGTCCCCGGCGCCGGCGCGATCGGCCGGGTGCGCGCCACCGGCCCGGACGCGACCCGCCTGGCACCCGGCGACTGGGTGCTGTGCGACCCCACGATCCGCTCCCGCGACGACGCGCTCACCCCCGACATCACCCTGCAGGGGCTGAGCGCGCGCGGCGAAGGCGGTGTGTTCCTGCAGCGCCACTTCGGCCACGGCTCGTACGCCGAGCAGGTCCTGGTCCCGACCGAGAACGCGATCCCGGTCGGCCCGCTCGATCCCGCCGAGGCCGGGCGGTGGACCGCCCTCAGCCTCTGCCTCGTGCCGTACGGCGGGCTCCTCGCGGCGGACCTGCGGCCGGGCGAGACCGTGCTGGTCAGCGGCGCCACCGGCAACTTCGGGAGCGCGGCGGTCGCGGTGGCGCTCGCCATGGGCGCGGCGTGCGTCGTCGCGCCGGGCCGGAACGAGGCCGCTCTCGAAGACCTGGAGCGGCGCTTCGGCGCCCGCGTCCGGACCGTGCGGCTCACCGGGGACGACGACACGGCCCGCCTCCGCCGGGCCGCCCCCGGGCCGATCGACGTCGTCCTCGACCTGCTGCCGCCGTCGGCGGGCACCGCGCCCGTGCGCGCGGCGGCGATGACGGTCCGCGAGTACGGCCGGGTGGTGCTGATGGGCGGGGTCGGCATGCTCGGCGGCGACGACCTCGCCCTCCCCTACCCGTGGCTCATGCGCAACAACATCACCCTGCGCGGCCAGTGGCTGTGCCCGCGGACGGCGAACGCGAGCCTGATCGCCCTCGCCCGCGCCGGGTTGCTCGACCTGGACCGGTTCACCGTCACCGAGTTCGGACTGGACGACATCGCGAGCGCCCTCGACCACGCGGCCGGCGGCGCGGCGCGGTTCGCCCTCACCGTGGTCCGCCCGTGAGTAACGTCGAAGCGTGACCCGACTCGCCCGCCACGACAAGATCGCCGCCGCCCTGGCCGAAGCGCCCGACGACCTCCTGGCGTCCGCGCGCCCGCTCGGCACCGGGATCGGCGGGTCGACCTGGCTGCTGCAGGTGGCCGGTGAACCCGTGTTCGTGAAGCGGGTCGCCCTCACCGACGTCGAGCTGCGGCACGAAGGGTCGACCGCCGACCTCTACGGGCTGCCGCCGTGGTCCCACTACGGGGTCGGCTCCGCAGGCGGCGGGGCCTGGCGCGAGCTGGCAGCGCACCTCGCGGCCACGGGCTGGGTCCGCGACGGGGAGTGCGCGAACTTCCCGCTCCTGCACCACTGGCGGATCCTGCCCGGGCTGCGGCGGCCCCGCACCGACATCGAGCCGGACGTCGCGTTCTGGCACGGCGATCCGGGCGTCCGGCGCCGGCTGGAAGCGCTCGCCGGAGCCACCACCGACCTCGTGCTGTTCCTGGAGTACGTGCCGAGCAACCTCGCTCAATGGCTCAGCGACAACCCCAGTGGCGTGGACCTGGCCCACCGTGACCTCCGCGAGCTCACCGACTTCCTGGCCGGCCAGGGCATCCAGCACTTCGACGCGCACTTCGAGAACATCGTCACCGACGGGGAACGGCTCTACCTCACCGACTTCGGGCTCGCGGTGCTCCCGGACTTCGCGCTGTCGGCGGCCGAGGCGGAGTTCCTCGCCGACCACTCCGCGCACGACCGGGCCTACGTGCTGACCCGGCTGCACAACTGGGCCGTCCGGCACGACCTCGACGACACCGGTCTCCACCGCTATTCCGCACTCGCCGAGGTCGTGAACGACTTCTACCTCGCACTCCACACCGAAAGCCGCAAGACGCCGTACCCCCGGGACGAAATCGCTCAGCAGCTGGAGCGCGCCGGCTTGCCCGCGAACCGGTCACCGAGGTAGTTGACGACGTCACCCGCGGCGAACACCATCGTCGTCACGTGCTCGCCGAGGTAGGTGCCCCACGTGACGTCCACGCCGGCCGCGCAGTACTCGCGGCGCAGGGTCTGCGCCTGCGCCGGCGGGATGATCTCGTCGGCGCTGCCGTGGAAGAGGAAGATCGGCGCCTTCGGCGGCCGGGCGCCCAGCTCGTTCTCGGCCAGCCGTGCCTGCCACTTCGCCGTGCCGAGCGGGTTCGACGTCGTGTAGTCGGCGATGTGCCCGAAGGCGTAGCCGAACACGGCGTCGACGCAGGCGTCCTGCTGCGTCTCGTACAGCGTGCGCCCCCGCTCGTTGAGGTAGGCGGGCAGGTCCAGCTCCGGGTAGGCCGCGTCCAGGCCCAGCGCCGACAGCAGCAGGAACCCGAAGCCGACGCCGCCGTCGAGGCTCTTCGCCACCACGTCGAGGTCCGCGGGCGTGCCGCCCGCCGTGATGCCGGCGACGATCAGCTCCGGCGCGTACGACGGCGCCAACTCGCCCGCCCACGCCGCTCCCCCGCCGCCCTGCGAGTAACCGGAGAACGCGACCGGCCCACCGGCCGCCAGGCCCGCCGCCGGCAGCCGGGTGGCCGCGCGGACGGCGTCGATCACCGTGTGGCCCTCCGACCGGCCGACGACGTAGGTGTGCAGGCCGGGCGTGCCGAGGCCCTCGTAGTCGGTGATCGCGACGGCCCAGCCGCGGCTCAGCATCGCGTCGATGAACAGCGGCTTTTCGTAGTCGGGCTGGAACTTCGACGGCGCGCAGCGGTCGCCGATGCCGCGGGTGCCGCCGGCCAGCGAGACGATCGGGCGCGGCCCGCCGCCGGCCCACGGCTTGGTGGGCACCAGGACCCGGCCGGACACGGCGATCGGGGTGTCCGTCGCGGACCTCGACCGGTACAGCACCAGGTAGCCCTTGGTACTGGCCGAATCCGGCAGCGGCCGCCACCAGACGACGTCGCCGTCGGCGCCCTCGGGCAGCGGGCTGGGCGGGGTGTAGAAGGCGTTGCCGGCCGGGCCCTGCGGCGGGTCCGCGGCGGCGGCGCTCGCGGACACCGTCGAAAGCAGGGTGGCGACGACGGCCGGCAAGACCGTCCAGACAGGACTTCTGCGCACGGGAACTCCTCGTCGAGTCCGGAAGGGATCAGAAGACGCGGTCGACGTCTTCGGCGATCAGGTGGTCCAGCGCGCGCTCGGCGACCGCGGCGATGGTCATCGACGGGTTGCAGGCGGCGGTCGTCCCCGGCATCAGGGCACCGTCGAGCACGTACAGGCCGCGGTGGCCGAGCACGCGGCCCTCGAGGTCGCAGACCGCGCCCATCGAAGCGCCGCCGAGCGGGTGCCAGGTGCTGGGTACCAGCGCGGTCGTGTCGAGCAGCACGCCGAAGGGGCCGGCGATGCGGGAGATGCGTTCGTGGATGCGCGCGCTGAGCTTCGCGTCGGCGTTCGAGGGCCAGCGCAGGACGGCGTCGTCCTTCGCGGCGTCGTAGACGAACCGGCCGCGGCCCTCGCTCACGCCGTACCCGACGAGCATCGTGGTCCGCAGGTCCGGCAGCGGCGGCAGGGACGCCTGGATGACGGTGTTGGCCGTGGCGGGGTCGTCCCACTCCTTGCTGCCGTAGACCACCGGGCCGCCCTGGGGCGCGCCGAAGTCGTCGGCGAGGTTCGTCCACGTGTAGATGCGGTCGCCGTTGGTGCCCCAGCCGGCGCCGAGCGCGTCGGGCAGGTCGGGGATGTCGCCCTTCGCGCCCGCCCGCATGAGCAGCCGGGTCGTGTTCGCCGTCCCGGCCGCCATGACGAGCGCCTTCGCGAGGAGCACCTTCTTCTCCAGCACGGTTCCGCCGGTGTCGATCCGGTCGACGCGGATCTCCCAGCGGCCGTCGGGCGCCAGCGCCACGTCGGTGACGTTGTGGAGGGTCGCCACCGTGCACCGGCCGGTCGCTTCGGCGGCCGCGAGGTAGGTGACGTCGACCGAGTGCTTGCCGCCGTTGTTCACCCCGAGTGCGCAGTCGCCGTTGGTGTAGGACGGTTTCAGCTCGCCGTCGAGTTCGCGCAGCGCGTAGTCCCAGTCGATCGGCATCGGGATCTTTTCGACGCCGTAGCCCGCGTTGCGGGCGTTGCGGGCGAAGATCCGCGCGGCCCGGTAGGGCTTGCTCTCGACGAGGGCGTCCGGCGCCGTGGCGATCCCGAGCATCGCGGCGACGCGCGGGTAGTACTCGGCGTCCATGCGCGCGTAGCCGAGCTGCTCGGGGAAGCAGGCGTGGAACAGCTCGGCCGTCGGCTGCAGCGTCATGCCCTGGTAGACCAGGGAACCGCCGCCGACCCCCGCGGCGCACATCATGCTCATGCCCTGGCCGCTCACCTGTTCCAGCAGCCCGGTGTAGCGCTCGAAGGGCGGTAGCGAAGGCAATCCCGGCAGCGCCGGTGCCGAGCCGAGCCAGAAGATCCGCTTGTCGGGCGCCGACGTCGGGTGCGGGAACGTCTCGGCGTCCGGCCCGCTCGGCCAGCGCCGCCCGCGTTCGAGCACCAGCACCGGCACCCCGGCCCGCGCGAGCCGCAGGGCGGTGACCCCGCCGCCGAACCCGGAGCCGATGACGACGACCCGGTGCTCCTCCCGGGTGCTCGGCACCCGGCCCGCGCCGAGCGCGGCGGCGCCGGCGACGGCGGCCGCGCCCCGCAGGACGGTACGGCGGTTCAGGGTGCGCATGGGCGGGCTCCTCCGGCGGCGATGGTGACCGAGGGTGACTGTAGGAACCCGAACCGAGAGATGGAACGGATTGCCGGTCTCACTACTCGCGAGTAAGGTTCGACGCCATGCGCGCTGGGCGACCGTCTTCGGCCGTGCCCCGGCGCGTCGACGCCCGCCGCAACCGCGAAGCGATCCTCCGCGCCGCGGACGAGGCGTTCAGCGAAGACGCCGACGTCGCGCTGGACGAAGTCGCCCGCCGCGCGGGCCTCGGCCGGGCGACGGTCTACCGGCACTTCCCCGACCGCACGGCGCTGGCCTTCGCCGTCGCCGCGCACCACCTCGCGGTGTTGAAGAACCGGGTGCGGGGCCAGGAGCCGTTCCGCGAGCTGCTGCGCACGGTGCTGGCGATGCAGGCCCGGCGGCGCCCGCTCGTCCGGTTGTTCCGCGAGCTCCCGGAACGCAGCCGGCGGCAGTACACCCAGACGCTGATCGCGTTGCTGCGCCCGGCGTTCGAGCGGGCCCAGCGCGAGGGCAGCGTGCGGGCGGACCTCGAACCGGCGGACCTGGCGCTGCTGTTCGAAATGCACGAGGCCGCACTGGTGGCGGGCCCGGCACCGCGGGAGCGATCGGAACCGGCGCAGCGGCTGGTGCGGGTCTTCCTGGACGGCCTCGCCGGAGCCCGCGACCCGGCGAACTGAGGCTTGTCGATCCGGCCGCCGAGGCGGCCACGGCCGCGTCCTGCACCTGCACGGCGGAACCGCCGGCGCTGCCCGCGGGCGTCACGACCGCGTCCGTCACGGTGACCGACGGCGGGACCACGCTCGCCGGGCCCGCAGGCCGGAGCCGCTGGGTGTTCTGGCACGACGGCGTCCCCAGCTGGTGCCCACGCCGAACAGGCTGGTCACCTCGACGGGATCAACGCGGCGCGGGACGCGGCCGGCGACATCGGTGGGCCTGTCCGTCCACAGCGGACGGTCAGCCCGGCGGCCCCGTCAGCAACGCCTCCGCGCACTTGCGGAACGCGGCCACCAACCGGCTCCGGTCGCCGGCGCGGGACGCCACCGCCACCTGGCTCGGCGAGACGTCCACCAGCGGCACCGTCGTCAGGTCCGGGCGGACGTTGGTGGCGTTCCCCGGCGCGGCGGGGATGATCGCCACCGCCTGGCCGCTCGCCACCAGCTCCAGCTTGTCCTCCACCGCGGTGATGAACGGGCCGTCCGGGGCCGGGCGGCCGTCGGGGCGGGGGTCGACGCGCCAGAACGCGTCCCACTCCGCGTCCGAGGCGCGCGGCAGGGGCTCGTCGGCGATGTCGTCGAGCGACACCGATTCCTTGCCCGCCAGGCGGTGGTCGCGCGGGATCAGGAGCACGCGGGGCTCGTCGTAGAGCACCGTCACGTGCAGGCCCGCCGCCGGGAACGGCAGCCGGAGCACCGCCGCGTCGACGCGGTGCTCCAGCAAGGCCGTGTGGGCGCCGCCCCAGTTCAGGTGCTGCGTGCGGACCTCGGCGCCGGGGTGGCGGCGGCGCAGCTCGCGCACCACCGGCGTGATGATCAGGTTCGCCGTGTACCCGACGGTGATCCGGCTGGGCCGGGCGACCGCCCGCGCGTGCGCGGCCGCCCCGGCCGCCGACCGCAGCACCTCGACGGCGAGCGGCAGGAACGCCTCGCCGGCTTCGGTGAGCCGGGTGCCCTGCGGCGTGCGGTCCAGCAGGCGCGCGCCCACCTGCTGCTCCAGCCGGTTGATCTGCCGGCTCAGCGACGACTGCGTCAGGTGCAGCTCGGCGGCGGCGCGGCCGAAGTGCCGGTGCTCGGCGACGACGGCGAAGCCGCGCACCAGGCGGAGATCGAGATCCGGTTCGGGCATGGCGCCAGCGTAGCGGCTCGACCTGCGGTGATGCACGAACCGCGTCACGCTTCGCGAAACATTCATTGGACCCGGCACCCTCGGCGCCGCCACGGTGGAAGGACCAGACCGTTCTTCCCAGGAGTACCCCACCATGCGTGTTTTCGTCACCGGCGCCACCGGCTTCATCGGCAGCGTCGTCGTCCGCGAGCTGCTCGACGCGGGTCACCAGGTCCTCGGCCTCGCCCGCTCGGACGCCTCCGCCGCGGCGCTCGAAGCCGCCGGGGCCGGCGTGCACCGCGGCTCGCTCGACGACCTCGAGAGCCTGCGGGCCGGCGCGGCCGGCTCCGACGGCGTCATCCACCTCGCCTTCAACCACGACATCGCCTTCACCCGGTTCGAAGCCGCGGCCCGGGAGGACCGGCGGGCGATCGAGGCACTGGGCGAAGCGCTCGCGGGTTCCGGGCGGCCCCTGGTCGTCACCTCCGGCACGGCCGGCGCCGCGCCCGGCCGGGTCGTGACCGAGGACATGACGCCCGACCCCGCGGCGATCACCTCGCCCCGCTTCGGCACCGAGACGGTGGCGCTCGCGTTCGCCGGCCGCGGTGTGCGGGTCTCGGTGCTGCGCCTGCCCCCGAGCGTCCACGGCCAAACCGACCAGGGCTTCGTGTCCTGGATCATCGACGTCGCCCGCGCGAAGGGCGTCTCGGCCTACCCCGGCGACGGCGCCCAACGCTGGCCCGCGGTCCACCGCCTCGACGCGGCGCGGCTGTTCCGCCTCGCCCTGGAAACGGCGTCCGCGGGAACGCGGCTGCACGCGATCGGCGACGAGGCCATCCCGGTCCGGCAGCTCGCCGAGGTGATCGGGCGCCACCTGGACGTGCCGGTGACGTCGATCCCGGCGGAAGCGGCGTACGACCACTTCGGGTTCGTGGGCGCCGTCCTCACGCTCGACATCCCGGCTTCGGCCGAGCGGACGCGCCAGGAGTTCGACTGGCGCCCCGAGCGGCCGGGGCTCGTCGAAGACCTCGAGGCCGGGCACTACTTCGAGGCGGGCGTGCGATGACGGACCTGGGACCGGTCGGCGTCTACCTGCCGATCTCGTTCACCGAGCTGCCTTCCGCCGCCGGTCAGCGGGAAACCGCGCAACGCCTCGAGCGCGCCGGGTACCGGACCGTCTGGACGAACGAGGTCGTCGGCGGGAAGGACGCCCTCGTGCAGCTGGCGCTCCTGCTGGCCGCGACCGAACGGCTGAAGTTCGGCACCGGCATCGCGAACGTCTGGGCCCGGGAACCGCAGACGCTGCACGCCGCCGCGGCCCAGCTCGCCGAGGCCTACCCGGGCCGGCTGGTGCTCGGCGTCGGGGCCGGCCACCCCGAGCAGGCCGCCGCCGTCGGCCGCGAGTACGGCAGTCCGCTGAAGACGGTGCGCGACTACGTGACCCGGATGGACGCGCAGACGTGGCCGGCCGCACCCGCGGCGGAGTACCCGCGCATCCTCGGCGCGAACGGGCCGAAGATGCTGGCGCTGGCCGCCGAGATCGCCGACGGCGCCTTCCCGGCGAACCAGCCGCCGTCGCTCACGGCCGAGGCCCGCGCGACGCTCGGCCCCGGCAAGCTGCTCGTGGCCGGCCTGTCCGTGGTCACCGGCGACGTCGAGGCGGCACGCGAGTCGGTGGCGGCGAGCCTCGGCCTGGAGTGGTACCGGAAATCGGTGCGGCGCCTGGGTTTCGCGCCGGACGACGTCGCCGGGATCACCGACGCGACGGTGGCCTACGGCGGCCCGGAGGCCATCGCGGCCAAGGTGCGCGAACACCTCACCGCGGGCGCGGACCACGTCGTCCTCCTGCCCCCGCCCACCACCGACGCCGCAGACCTGGAACGGCTCGCACCCGCGTTCGGCGGGCTCGGGTAGGCCGAACACGGCCCGGCATCGCCGCTCACGCAGCCGTCGGCCACCGCGCGCAGCTCCGGGGCCGAGCCGGGCACCGCTCCGCGCGCCGGTGCCCGTCGGCTTGACCTCGCCGGTGGTGCGGTCCGATGCCGGTCGAGTTCGTCTTCCGGCGAAGCTCGAGCGGGGCGAAGCCGCCCGCGACCCGCCTTCCGGCCCTTGACCCCTCGGCACCACAGACTTAGAGTCAGCGTGCTCCCCGGGATGTTAACGTTAACATCTTCCCGGCCCGACGCGCTCCGAAGGAACCGACAACGATGAAGTTGTTCTCCCCGCGCCGTTTCGGCGTCGTGCTGGCCGTCGTGGCCACGCTCGTCCCCCTCGGCCTCTCCCCCGGCGCCGGAGCGGCGTCGTCACCCGCCGCCGAAGCCGGCGTGCGTGCCGCCGCCGCCACGCTCTCCGTGCCCGGCGTCGACGACGTCCGCGGCAACCTCACCCTGCCCCCCACCACCCCCGACGGCGCCGGCGTCGCCTGGACGTCGTCCGCGCCCGCCGTGATCACGCCGACCGGTGAGGTCACCCGGCCGCCGACCGGCGCGGCGCCCGCGAAGGTCGTCCTGACCGCGAAGGTCAGCCTCGGCCGCGAGAGCACGACCCGGCGGTTCACCGCCACCGTCGTCCCCAAGCCGGCCCAGGAACCCCTGGCGGGCTACAGCTTCTTCTACTTCACCGGCGAAGGCACCTCCAACGGCGAGCAGATCTACTCGGCGCTCAGCAAGGGCAACGACCCGCTGAACTGGTCCGAGCTCAACAACGGCCAGCCGGTGCTCAAGTCGAGCCTCGGCGAACTGGGCGTGCGCGACCCGTTCATCCTGCGCTCCCCCGACGGCGACAAGTTCTACCTGCTCGCCACCGACCTGCGGATCTACGACGGCCGCGGGTGGGACGCCGCCCAGCGCAGCGGCAGCCGGTCGATCATGGTCTGGGAGTCCACCGACCTCGCGCACTGGTCGCGCCAGCGCAGTGTGCAGGTGTCCCCGCCCACCGCCGGGAACACCTGGGCCCCGGAAGCCTTCTGGGACGCCAAACGCGGGAACTACGTCGTCTACTGGGCGTCGAAGCTCTACGCGGAGAACGACCCGGACCACACCGGGGACACCTACAACCGGATGATGTACGCGACCACGCGCGACTTCGTCACCTTCAGCGCGCCCCAGGTGTGGATCGACCCGGGTTACTCGGTGATCGACTCGACGATCATCCAGGACAAGGGCACCTACTACCGGTTCACCAAGGACGAGCGCAACAACACGTCGTCGACGCCGTGCAGCAAGTTCATCACCGAGGAGAAGTCCACCGACCTGCTCGACCCGCACTACGCCTTCGTCGCCGACTGCCTCGGCAAGGCGACGGCGACCAGCCCCGGCCTCTCCGCGGGCGAAGGGCCGACCGGGTTCAAGTCCAACACCGAGAACAAGTGGTACCTGTTCATCGACGAATTCGGCGGCCGCGGCTACGTCCCGTTCGAGAGCACCGATCCCGCCTCCGGCAAGTGGACGATGTCGACCGGCGCGCACCTGCCCGCGTCGCCGCGGCACGGCACCGTCCTGCCGGTCACGCAGGCGGAGATGAACCGGCTCAGCGCTCCCCCGGCGCCCGCGAAGGCCGACCCGGACGGCCTCGTCGCGCACTGGCCGCTCGACGCGAAGGCCGGCCAGGTCGCCGTCGACGCCACCGGGCACGGCTACGACGGCGCCCTCGCCGGTGACGTCTCCTGGGCCGGCGGCTCGCTGGCCTTCGGCGGGAAGAACGGGCACGTCCAGCTGCCGAACAACCTGCTGACCGGCGCCGCCGCGGCGACGGTGTCGGCCGACGTCCTGGTCGATCCGAACCAGCAGACGCCGTACTTCCTGTGGGGCCTGGGCAACACGGCGAAGGACGGCACGGGGAGCGGCTACCTGTTCACCACCGGGGGCACCGCGAGCGGCGGCGTGCGCGGCGCCATCGCGACCGGGAACTGGACGACCGAGCAGGCGGCCGGAGCCGGCGGGCTTCCCCGCGGGGTCTGGAAGAACGTCGCCCTGACCGTCGGTGGCGGTGTCGAGGTGCTCTACGTGGACGGCGTCGAAGTCGCCCGCAACCCGAACGCCACCATCAAGCCGTCGGACCTCGGTGGCGGCGTCACGGCGGCGAACTACCTCGGCCGCTCGGTGTACGCGAGCGACAAGACCCTGACCGGCAGGATGAAGGACGTGCGGCTCTACAACCGGGCGCTGTCCGGCCCCGAGGTGGCCACCCTCCCGTCGAACAGCACCACGATCCGGTCGGTGCAGCTCGACGCGCTCAAGGTGCCCGCCGTCATCGACGCCGGGGCCGGGACGGTCGTCCTGCCCGTGCGGCCGGGCACCGACCTGCGCAGGCTCGCGCCGAAGTTCGGCCTGGCGCCGGGCGCGACCGTCAAGCCGGACAACGGGAAGACGGTCGACCTCAGCTCGCCGAAGCAGTTCACGGTCACCGGCGCGGGCGGCGACCGTCGCGTGTGGACGGTCGAGGCGCACGAGATGCGCAGCCCGGTGCTGCCGGGCTACCAGGCCGATCCGAACATCGTCGCGTTCGGCGACACGTACTACCTGTACCCGACCACCGACGGCTTCGACGGCTGGAGCGGCACGAAGTTCTCGGCGTGGTCGTCGAAGAACCTCGTCGACTGGAAGGACGAGGGGGTCATCCTCGACCTCGGCAAGGACGTCGCCTGGGCCGACAAGAACGCCTGGGCGCCGACGATCGCCGAGCACAACGGGAAGTACTATTTCTACTTCTGCGCCGAAGCCAAGATCGGCGTCGCGGTGAGCGACTCCCCGACCGGCCCGTTCGTCGACTCCGGCCGGCCCCTGATCGCGAAGAACCCGGACGGCGGCCAGGCGATCGACCCGGCGGTGTTCGTCGACCACACCGGGCAGCCGTACCTGTACTGGGGCAACGGGAACGCCTACGTCGTCCCGCTGAACGACGACATGGTGTCCTACGACCCGGCGAAGATCACCCGCCTCACCGGCCTCGACGGCTTCCGCGAGGGCCTGTTCATGGTCGAGCGGAAGGGCACGTACTACCTCAGCTGGTCGATCGACGACACCCGCAGCGAGGACTACCGCGTCGGGTACGCGACGGCGACGAGCCCGGCCGGGCCGTTCACCAACCGCGGCCTGATCCTGAGCAAGGACGCCCACCTCGGCGTCCTCGGCACCGGGCACAGCTCGATGCTGCGGGTCCCGGGCACCGACGACTGGTACCTGGCCTACCACCGCTTCGGCATGCCGGGCGGAGACGGGACGCACCGCGAAACGACGATCGACAAGCTGACCTTCCGTCCCGACGGCACGATCGCGCCGGTGACGCCGACCCTGGAAAGCGTGCGGCCGCAGCGGATCCCGCGGCCCTGCGGGGCGATCCGCTTCAGCTGACCCGGCGCACCCGTCCGTGACGGCCACCTCGGAGGACTCGCCGGGGTGGCCTTCCCGGCGTCACTTGATGCGGTGAGACGGAGATCACCAGCGCGCGCGTTTACCCCAGCTCGGCCCGGGTAAACGTCCTCCGTTCAGGTCTGTTCGCCGCTTCCGCCCAGGAGTCGTTTGATGACCAGCGTCCTGACCGACGGCCTCGAAAGCTCGCGCCCGGTCCCCGTGCCGCGCCGCCGTCCGGTTGCCTCCGACGCGCTCACCGAACTCGGCCGCCTCGCCGCGCTGGCCGAGCTCGCCCGGCGTTCTTCGCCGTCCCTCATGCACCACGCGATCCTCGCCGGCACCGCGCCCGCCACGGTGGCGGCGGCCGCGAAGATCGACGTCGCCGAGGCGCACATCCGCTGGCACGAGTGGGCCGACGCGGCGGTCGGCCGCGACGAGTACCTCCGCGTGCACACCGCGTTCGCCGAAGCCGTCATCGCCCGTCACGAAGCTTTCGAGGAAGACCTGTGAAGACCGAAGAGACGACGCTGGCCGACCTGGCCGCGCTGGGCCAGGCCGCGACCGAGCTGCTCGCCCAGATCACCGAGCAGCTGGCGACCGCCGCGTCACGACGCTGAAACCGGCCAGCGGCGCCAGACCGCCACGTGCAGGATCACCGCCAGGCTGAGCGCGTTCAACGTCGTGTGCGTCGTCCACCCGGCGACCAGCCGGTCCGGCACCCCGGTCCCGCGCGCCACCAGCGGGACGAGCCACAGCAGCGCCGCCGTCAGCAACGCCGCCAGCACCAGGACGGTGCCGCGGCCCGGCACCGGCGTCAGCCGGATCCCGGGCCAGGCCTCGAACAGCATCGCCACCACGAGCACCGACGCGATGACCGCGCCCGCGACCGGCGCGGTCCAGTCCCGCGGGAGCGCGAAGTAACCCGCCCAGGCGCAGGCGACGACCGCGGTGTGCGCCGACGCCAGCCGGACCGCGCGCCGCCGGATCCGGGCGAACGGCCAGCCGCGCAACGCCACGTACCAGACCATCTGCCCGGCACCCAGCACCGCGAACCACGCGCCGTAGTCCTCGCCCGGCACCAGGCCGGTCCCGACCAGGCCGCGGTACAGCGCCCACCCGGCGACCCAGCACACCGCCAGGGCGGCGACGCCCGGCCAGCGCACGCCCCGGCCCCGCAGCGGCCAGCCCTCACCGACCAGCGTCACCTGCAGCACCAGGGTGAAGATGCCCGCCGCGAGCGGCACGGAAGCCGCCCCGGTGACGGCCCGGCCGAGCAGCGTCAGCGCCGCTCCCCCCGCCACCACCAGCGCCGTGTCGGAGAGACCGGGCCAGCCGCCGCGCAGGAGGCTGCCCGGCCAGTCCTCCCACCAGAACGCGATCACCGCGACGATCGGCAGCGCGAACGTGACCGGCGGTCCGAGCACCTCCAGCGAGCGCGCCGGGCCACCGGCGCCCGCCGCGAGCAGCGCGGCCACCGGCAGGACGAACGCCAGGCCGAGCAGCCCTCGCCGGGGCTGCGCCCGGCGCGCGTCGGCCAGGGCTTCCGGGCTCAGCGCGTCCGGGCGGCAGACCGCCGGGCGGTCGTCGAGCTGCTGGTCAGAGGACGTCATCGACGCGGATCGGCAGCCGGTGGTGGCGCCGTCCGGTGGCGTGGTGGACGGCGTTCGCCACGGCCGCCGCGACGCCGACCATCGCGACCTCGCCGAGCCCCTTCACCCCGACCGGGTTGAACAGCAGGTCGGGCTCGTCCACGAAGTCGACGTCGATGCGGTGGACGTCGGCGTTGACCATGACCGGGTACTCCTCGAGCGTGGAGTTGAGGAAGCCGCCGAACCGGTCGTCGACGAGGCTCTCCTCGCGCAACGCCCCGCCGATGCCCCACACCACGCCGCCGCGGACCTGACTGGCGGCGGTGACCGGGCTGGCCACGCGCCCGCAGTCGACGACGCTGACGACCCGCGGGACCCGGATCCGGCACGTCGTCGGCTCCACGCGGACCTCGACGAAGTGCGCGACCCAGCTGAAAGTGCTGAATCCGGGGTAGACCGGCCCGGCGATGGCCAGGTGCCCGGACTTCGACCGGTCGACCACCTCGGGGGCCTGGCCGGCCGCGACCGTGGCCACCTCGACCTCCACCGGGTGCCCGGCGCGCCCGACGGCCGCGGCGACGTCGACGTCGCCGGTGTCCGCGGCGTTCAGGTGCTTGCGCAGCTCCCGCAGTCCCGAGTGGACGGCGGGCAGCGCGGTCGCGGTGCCCCACGAACCGGCCGTGAGGTGCTGCGGCGCGAAGCGGGTGTCGCCGACGCGGACCTCGACGTTCCCCACCGGGACGCCGAGGTCGCCGGCCACCAGCAGGGCGATCGCCGAGCGGATGCCCTGGCCCATTTCGTGGCCGTCGACGCCGACCGTCACGCAGCCGTCGGCGGTGGCGGTCAGGTGCGCGACGGCGGGCGCGGCGTGGCCCGGGTAGTTGCCCGCGGCGACGCCCCAGCCGATCAGCGAGCCGTCGTCGGCGCGCATCGAGCCGGGCACCGGGTCGCGGTCCGCCCAGCCGAACTTCTCCGCGCCGCGGCGGAGGCATTCGGCGAGGAAGCGGGTGGAGAACGGCCGTCCGGTCACCGGGTCGGTCATCGTGTCGTTGGCCAGCCGCAGCGCCACCGGGTCCTGGCCGGTGGCGTAGGCGAGCTCGTCGACGGCCGACTCGAACGCGAACATCGCCGAGCTTTCGAACGGCGCCCGCATGTACCCCGGGGTCTGGACGTCGGTCTGCACCAGGCGGTGCCGGCCGCGGAACGCCGGGAAGCCGTACAGGCGCGCGGTGACCTCGGTGTGCATCGCCGGGAACAGGTCGTGCCGGGAGGTCTGCTGGTCGACCTCGTGCACGGCGGCGAGGATCCTGCCGGACTCGTCGGCACCGAGGCGGACGCGGTGGCGGGTGGCCGGGCGGAAGCTGCCGTTGTGGAAGGTCTGGGTGCGGGCCAGCACGAGCTTGACCGGCCGGCCCAGGCGCCGCGCCACCAGTGCGAGGGGGCCCAGGTGCGGCTGGAGCGAGTTCTTCTGGCCGAAGCCCCCGCCGACGTACGGCGAGCGCACCTCGATGTGCGCCGGGTCGAGGCCGAGCTGCTGGGCGAGCCCGGCGCGGACCGCGGCCGCGTTCTGGGTGCCCTCGTGGACGACGAGCGTGTCGCCCCGCCACTCGACGACACCGCCGTTGAGCTCCATCGGGACCGCGTGCTGGGCCGCGTGCTCGTACGTGCCTTCGATCCGCACCGGGCTCGCGTCGACCGCCGCGTCGGCGTCGCCGACCTTGATGTCGGCGAGGAACGGCAGCGGGATCGCCTCTTCCTGCACGAGGGTGGTCGCGCCCTCGGCGTCCAGGTGGACGGCGAAGGGCTCGGTCTCGTACTCGGCGGTGACGAGCTCGGCGGCTTCGGTCGCGGCGACCAGGGTGTCCGCCACGACCAGGGCGATCGGCTGGCCGCGGTAGGCGATGTGGTCGTCCACCAGCGGCTGCAGGCTCTGGAAGGAGAAGCCGCCACCCATGATGAACCCGGGTCCGCCCAGCTCGTCGGCCTCGAACCGGGTCACGACGAGCAGGACGCCGGGCACGGCTTCCGCCGCGGAGGTGTCCACCCGGGACACCCGGCCGCGGGCGATGCGGGCCAGGGCGAGGGTCGCGTAGGCGACGCCGTCCGGGACGCGGTCGGTGCCGTAGGCGGCCCGGCCGGTGACCTTCTCGTAGGCGTCCACACGGCGCGTGTCGGCGGTCATCGGGTGGCTCTCTCCCCGGCCATGCGCACGGCGTCGGCGACGGTGCGGATGCCCAATTCGACTCGGAATCCGTTGTAGGTGCCCGGCCGCGCGCCGGCGAAGGCGATCTCGCCGGCGTGCCGGGCGGCCTCCGGCGTCAGCGGGCCACCGCGCAGGACGCGTTCGGCCTCCTCCGCCCGCCAGGGCCGGGTGGCGACGCCGCCGAGCGCGATCCGGCAGTCGCCGACGACGCCGTCTTCCACGGTCAGCGCGACCGCCGCCGACGCGAGGGCGAAGGCGTAGGACTCGCGGTCGCGGATCTTCAGGTAGACGGACCCGCGGCCCGCGGGCGTCGACGGCACCCGGATGCGCAGGAGCAGCTCGTCGGGGTCGAGGACGTGTTCGCGTGTCGGGTCGTCCCCCGGCTCGACGTGCAGGTCCTGCAACGGCACCGTGCGTTCCCCGCGCGGGCCGACGACGTCGACGACGGCGTCGAAGGCGAGCAGCGCGATCGCCCAGTCGCCCGGGTAGGTCGCGATGCAGGCGTCGCTGGTGCCGAGCAGGGCGTGGGTGCGGTCGTGGCCTTCGCGCGCCGCGCAGCCGCTGCCGGGTTCGCGCTTGTTGCACGGGAACTCCGGGCCGCCGCGGAAGTACCCGCACCGGGTGCGCTGCAGCAGGTTCCCGCCGACGGTGGCCATGTTGCGCAGCTGCTGGGACGCGGCGCGCCACAGCGATTCGGACAGGGCCGGGTAGCCGTCGCGGACGGCCGGGTGGTCGGCGACGTCGGCCATCCGGGCGCCGGCGCCGAAGGACAGCTCGTCGTCGCCGGCGTCGATGGTGGTCAGCTCGGGCAGCCGGTGCACGTCGACGACGGCGGGCGGGGTCTCGATGCCGAGCTTCATGAGGTCGTAGAGCGTCGTGCCGCCGGCGAGGACCTTGGTGCCGGGGACGGCGTCGCGGAGGGCGTCGACGGCATCGGCGAGGCTGCCGGGCGCGACGTAGGCGAAGGGACGCCTCAGCCCTCCTTGGTGGCTTCGGCGGCCTGCCGGACGGCGGCGACGATGCCGACGTAGGCACCGCAGCGGCAGAGGTTGCCGCTCAGGTACTCGCGGATCTGGTCGTCGTCGCCCGCGTGGCCCTCGGCGATGCAGGCGAGCCCGGACATGATCTGGCCGGGCGTGCAGTAGCCGCACTGGAGCGCGTCGTTGTCGACGAACGCCTGCTGCAGCGGGTGCAGCGCGCCGTCCGGGCCGGTGACGCCTTCGATGGTGGTGACGTCCTGCCCGGCGGCCTGCACGGCGGGGGTCAGGCAGGACACCACGCGCCGCCCGGCCAGGTGCACCGTGCAGGCACCGCAGTGGCCCTGGTCGCAGCCCTTCTTGGTGCCGGTCAGGCCGAGCCGTTCGCGCAGCACGTCGAGCAGCGACTCCCGCGGATCGAGCCGGAGCCGGACGGCTTCGCCGTTCACGGTCGCTTCGACGGTGGTTTCTGGAGTGGACACGCGGCGACGCTAACCCGCCCGCGGGCGGGGGCGCCTTCCCGTGGTTGCTGCCCGGGCCGCCGTTTATTGCGCCTGGTGCGCCGGGAGCCTCAGCCGCGTACGGCGAGCCGGTACGCCGACGGCGATTGTCCGATTTGGGCGCGAAAGGCCGAAGCGAACCGCGACGGCGTCGCGAAACCGCACACCTGGGCGATCTCCGTGACCGACAGGTCGCCCCGCTCCAGGTGGCGGCACGCCCGTTCGACGCGGATCCGCGTGAGGAAGCGGTACGGCGTCTGGCCGGTCGCCGTCTTGAACACGCGCAGGAAGTGGAACGGGCTCAGCTCCGCCGCGGCCGCCATGTCGGCCAGCGTCAGCGGGAGGTGGTGGTTCTCCCGGATGAACCGGACGGCCCGGCCGGTCCGCAGTTCCTCGCGGCCGGGCTCGCGCGACGGGGGCGCCACCGCGTGGCGGGTGAGCAGGTGGACCGCCAGGAACGTGGCCGCCGACTCGGCGTAGAGCTCGTCGGTGCCGGCGAGCGCCGCCGCCCCCAGCGCCTCGGCCACGGACGCCAGCACAGGGTCCTCGACGGAGAGGGCGTCCGGCCGGCCGAGCCGGTCCGCGTCCTTGCCCCACAGTTCGAGCGCGGTGCGGTCCATCAGGGCGCCGGGGAGGTGGACGTGCGTCGTCAGCGTGCGGCCGGGCCCGCGCCAGCGGATCCGGGTCGGGTGGCCGGGCGCGGTCAGGCCGATCGAGCCCGGGCCGTAGCCCGCCTGGTGCCACCGCGCGCCGTGCCGCGACTCGATCGTCGTGGTCCCCGCGCTGACCAGCACGATCGTCTGGTCGGTAGCGGGCGGCAGGTCGAGCTCGGCCTCTTCGGCGTTGTCCAGCAGCCGCACGAGCAGGGCGGACCAGCCGTTGTCCCGGCGGCTGCACAACCGCACCCGGGCAGCGGACCCCGGATCGAACGTCAACGCCTCGGACACGCGGCTCCATGGTCATCTCGGCCGGACTCCTGTCGACACTAACAGCGGACCCCGCCGCCGACGACGTCCCGAAATTCACCGCTTGGGTTCGAATTTGAACACCGGGTACGGTGGTGGCATGGGTCGTACGCGGTGGCTGAGTGCCGAGGAGAAGCGGGCCTGGACCGCGTTCCGCACCACCGCCACCCTGCTCCACCAGCGGCTGGACCAGCAGCTCAAGCGCGACGCCGGCCTGTCCCACCTGCAGTACGAGATCCTCGCCCGGCTGGGCGCGGCCCCGGAGCGGGAGCTGCGGATGGCCGAGCTGGCCTGCGCGGTGTCGAACTCCAAAAGCGGGGTGACCTACCAGATCGGCCGGCTGGAGCAGGCGGGCCACGTGCGCCGGCGCACCTGCGAGAGCGACGTCCGCGCCGTCTGGGCCGTGCTCACCGACGCGGGCGCGGACGTGCTGGAGCGGGCCACGCCCGGCCACGTCGCCCTGGTGCGCGAACTGCTCGTCGACGTCCTCACCCCGGACCAGCTGCACGCGCTGGCGGACGGGCTCGGCGAGGCGAACCACCGCATGCTGGCGGGCGAGGACTGCGTCGAGGCGAGCCCGCACCGCCGGGAGACGTCGCACCCGTAGCTCCCCGCGTTGTCCCGCGACGGATCGCCTTCCGCCAAGGCCGCGCCCCGGCGCACCCAGGTGACCTGTGTCACTTTCCCCGCCGATCCCCCGGGATTCCGGAACCCGTTCCGCGCCGCCCGCGAACAGCAGATGACACTGGCCGGAGCGAAAGGCGGGCGATGACCCCGGAAGACACCGATGCCGACGACGACGCGAGCGTGATCGCGCGGTCGCGGCGGGAGCCGAGCCTGTTCGCGGTCATCTTCGACCGCCACGCCCGGCACATCCACCGCTACCTGGTCCGGCGCCTCGGCGCGACCGCCGCGGACGACGTGCTCGCCGACACGTTCCTGGTCGCGTTCGACAAGCGGGAGAAGTTCGACCCGGCGCGGCCGGACGCCCGGCCGTGGCTCTACGGCATCGCCACGAACCTCGTCTCGCGGCAGCGGCGGGCGGAGGTGCGCGAACTGAAGCTCCGGCTGGCCATCGGGCCGCCGCCCGCCGAAGAAGGGCACGCCGACCGGGTCGCCGCCCAGGTCAGCGCCCAGGCCCTCGGCCGGGACCTCGATCGCGCCCTGGCCGCGCTGCGGCCCCGCGAGCGGGACGTCCTGCTGCTCGTCGCCGCGGAAGGGCTCGGCTACCAGGAGGTCGCCGAAGCACTGGCCATCCCCGTCGGCACCGTGAAATCGCGGCTCAACCGGGCCCGCGGCCGCGTCCGCGCCGAACTCGGCGCCCTCGACCTCGTGAAGGAGACCTCCGGCCATGGATGAACTGGACCTGATCCGCGAACGCGCGGAAACCGTCGGCTTCGCGTCGGCGGACGACCTCGCCCCGGCCCGGGAGCGGCTGCTGGCCGCGGCGCGCGGGGAACGCCCGCACCGGTCCCGGCGGTGGTTCTGGGCGGCCGGGGCCACGACGGTCGGGCTGGCCGCGGCGATCACCGCGGTCGTCGCGCTCGCCCCGGCCGACCGGATCGGGGTCGGCGCCGGCGTCGCGAACGCCGATCCGGTCAAGGTGCTGACCGAAGCGGCGAGCGCGGCGCTCAAGGAACCGGCCGGGCCGCCCCGCCCGGACCAGTTCCTCTACGTGAAGACCGAGTTCACGGGCTACCCCCCTCGCGAGGTGTGGCTCTCGGTCGACGGCACCCGGGACGGCCTGATCGACACCACCAAGACGGCCGGCTGCCTCCACGGCAAGGCCCGCGTCTACGGCGCCAACGACCCGCGCAACGAAGGCACGCTCGAGGACTGCCGGCCGTCTCCCGCCTACCTGCCGGACCTGCCGAAGACCGCCGACGCGATGTTCGCCTACCTCGACGCCACCCACAGCGGCAACGACGGCGACTTCAACGCCATGGGCAAGGACGTCATCGACCTCGCCAACGAGCACGTCCTCCCGCCCGCGTCCTACGCGGCCCTGTTCGCGGCGGCGGCGAAGGTGCCCGGCCTGACCGCGCTCGACCACGCCACCGACGGCATCGGCCGCACCGGGGTCGGCATCACCTGGCCGGTCGGCCCGGGCGCGTCGTCGGAGGCGAAGCCGGTCGTGCTCGTCTTCGACGCCACCACCCACCAGTTCCTGGGCACGAACAGCGGCGCGCGGACCGTGAAGGCCTTCGTCGACCAGGTGGGGCAGCGGCCCTGACGGCCCGGCCCGCCGGGACTCACGCCGGGTCCCGGCGGGCGAGACCGTCGTAGAAGGACGCGAACGACGCCACCGGCTCGCGGGTGGTGCGGTGGGTGCTGAGCCGGTGCTCCTCGTCGGCGTAGCCGAGCGCGACGCCGCAGACGATCACGTGGTCGTCCGCCACCCGCACGTGCCGGCGCAGCACCGGGTGGAAGTCGATCAGCGACGCCTGCGCGCACGTGTGCAGCCCGGCTCCGCGCGCGGCCAGCATCAGCGCCTGCAGGAACAGGCCCGCGTCGACCAGGGCGCCCTGCAGCGGAAGCCGGCTGACCGTGAGGACGATGCCGACCGGCGCGCCGAAGAAGTCGTAGTTGCGCCGGTGGTGGCCGAGGCGGCCGGCGGTGTCGTCCGCCGCGATGCCGAGCGTGTCCCGGTAGAGGCCCTCGCCGAACCGGCGGCGGCGCGAGCGGAACGGCTCGCGCCACTGGTCCGCGCCGGGCTGGTACGGGAACTCCCCCACCGCCCGGCGTCCTTCGTCGTGGGCGCACAACAGGTCCTGGGTCAGCGCGCGCTTCGCCGCGCCGGTCAGCACGTGCACCTGCCACGGCTGGCTGTTCGAGTTGCTGGCCGAGCGGGCCGCCAGGTCCAGGAGCCGCTCGATCTCCGCGCGCGGCACCGGATCCGGCCGGAACGCCCGGCAGCTGCGCCGGCTGAGCAGCGCCTCCTCGATGGTGGTCACGGGCTTCAGTCGACGGGCGGGGTGATGTCGTAGGAGATCCGGCCCGCGGGCAGGTAGAACAGCGCGATCAGGGCGCCGCCCTTGACCTCCGGGTAGTGGTGGCTGCCCGGCCCCGGCGCGGTCCAGCCCGGCCCGCTCCAGCCGCGCGGCCCCCTCAGCTTCGCGTCCGGGTCCAGCGGCACGACGAGGTTGAGCTCGCCGTAGGGGTGCTGGTGGTACTGCCCGCGGTAGGGCTCGACGCTGTCCATGTAGACGGCCGTGACGCTGAAGTAGTTGAGGACGTCACGGGGCTCGGCGATGCGGCTGCGCCGGTACTTCGGGCCGTCCACCTCGATGTTCGCCGCCCAGCCCTCGCGGACGCCGTCGGTGATCATGCGGGCCAGGTCTTCGTACAGCGGGCTGCCCGGGCCGTGGTGCTCGTTGAGCCACGTCTCCAGTTCCCCGCCCGCGGTCCGGTTCTTGACGTCGTCGAGGAACGGGATGCTCCGGTCGATCAGCTCCTGGGCGGTGGTCATCGTCGGCTCCTTCCGAAGGGGTTGACCCGAAGATAGGACGGTGTTTCATTACAGTCAAGTATCGTAACTTAACTGGCATTCCTTCCGTGGCCCGGGCACGCGGTCGAGCGTGATCCCGAAGTGCTCGCGGCACGCGGCGAGGACGGCCTCGCCGGTGGTCCAGCGGCGGCCCGAGCCCGCCGTCGCGGCGCAGCACCCGTGCCCCGAGCAACCGGACGTCGTAGCCGAGCCCGCACAGGAGGACGGCGAAGGCGCCGTTGAGCTCGCCGCAGAGACCGCCGCGTCGCCGCGGCACGATCTTGGCCGGCAGCGCGGGCTCCGCCGGGTCGGCGGGCCGGCCCAGGCAGCCGTCCAGGTTCTCGAACGGGACGTGCTCGAGGTGGCGGCGCTGCAGCGTCCGCAGCGCGTCGATGCCGGGCACCCCGGACGGGGCCGCACCGATCCGGCGGCGGTACTCCTCGGGGCCCGAGCCGACTCCCATTACGTTACAAGTACTGGACGTAACCGTGCACGTAACAGCCTCTGGTCGTAACGGATCGGCTAGGCTCCGGCCATGGCCCGAGCCCGCGAAGCGACCGACGAGGACGACGGAGCCGGGCCGCGCCCCGGCGGGCGCCCCCGTGACGCCGCGCTCGACGAAGCGATCATCCTGGCCACCCGGGAGCGCCTCGTCCGCGACGGCTACTCGCTCATGACCATCGGCGACATCGCGGCGGACGCGAAGGTCAGCCGGCCCACGCTCTACCGGCGGTGGAGCACCAAGTTCGAACTGGTCGTCGACGCGCTGGACTACGGTTTCCGCAAGCAGCGCGCCATGTACGCGGTGGACCTGAGCCGGATGGAGCCGCGCGAAGCGTTCACCGAAGCCGTTCGCCGCCTGGACCCCGCGTACTTCAACCCGGACGCCATGGTGCTCATGGGCAACTTCGCCGGCGAGGCGATCCGCACGCCGGAACTGCTCGGCATCCTGCGCGAGCACGCCGTCGAACCGCGGGTCACGCTGATCGAAAACGTGCTGTCCCAGCTGCAGGAGAGCGGCGCGGTGCAGGAGGACATCGACCGGCACACGATCGCGACCATGTGCTTCGGCAGCTACTTCGGCGCCTTCTACCGGGGCGAGAGCAAGGACGACATCCCCGAAGCGGTCGTCTCGGTGCTGTGGCCGGCGATCGCGAAGAAGGTCACGCGCCGACGCCGCTGAGTTCCGACAACCGGACCTCCTAAAGCGCGTCGTCCGCGCGCGCCCGCCGTCGCTCCCGGCGAAGCCGCGGAGTTTCGCGTGCTTTCCGCCCTTCTGACCGGCACAGACGCCGCCCCGGGGCCGATAACCCGCGCCGTCACGCAACCATTCGGGGCTCTCGCCCGTGCATTAAGAGTGTGAGGACGACTTCGGATCGACGGCGGCTGTTCCGGGCCCGGGCGGTGGCGGTCGCGGTGCTGGTGGGGGCCGGCGGCGCGTACGCCCACGTCGCCACCGGCGGATCGGCCACGGACCCCGTGCTGGCCGCGTCACCCGGCGGGCACAGCCTGCCCGACACCGACCCGGGGACCACTGCCCCGGCCACGACGGCCAAGCCGGCGCCCAGCCCGGTCCTGCCCTTCAACGCGAAACTGACGTCCGACGACATTCCGGTCGCGGGCGGCGGCGTGCGCAGCGGCGCCTGCAGCGGCGCGCTGGTCGCGCCCCAGTGGGTCGTCACCGCCGGGCACTGCTTCCACAACCTCAAGGACGCCCGGATCGGCGGACGGCCGCCGTACACGATGACGGTGACCGTCGGCCGGCTGAAGGACAGCGATCCCGGCGGGCACACCGCCGAGGTCGTCGACGTCCGGCAGTCGCCGGTCAACGACCTGGCGGTGGCGAGGCTGAGCACCACGGTCGAAGACATCGCCCCGGTGACGCTCGCCGGGAAGCGCCCCGCGGTCGGCGAACAGCTGCAGTTCGCCGGCTGGGGCTCGCTCTCGGCGACCGTTCTCGGCCCCTCCGACCACCTCAAACGCGGCCGGTTCAAGGTTTCCGGCATCGGCGAGACCACCCTGGAAGCCCTGCCGGTCGGCACCCGCACCGTCGAGAACGGCCCGTGCCCGGAAGACTCGGGCGGCCCGTTCTTCCTCTCGGACGACGACCACACGGCCACGCTGGTGGCCATCGTGAACACCGGACCGCCGTGCCCGCAGCCCGGCGCCGAGACGATCGCGCGGGTCGACGTCGTCGCCGACTGGATCCGCGAGCAGACGGGGTGACCCCCGTGCGGCGACGCCGGGCGCCGCCGCACGGGACCCGGGTCACCGCGCGCCGCGGCGGCCCGCCGCCACCACCGCCGGCACCGGCGCGCCGGTGATCACGAACTGCGAACCCGGCTCGACCACCACGCTCCCCGTCGAGGAGTTCGTGATCGTCACGTTCGTCAGCTTCGCACTGCCGCGGGCACCGCTCATCGCCAGGATGCCGGCCCCGTTGTTCGACCTGTCGATCTTGACGTTCGTGACGGCGACGTCCGGCATGGCGCCGCCGCCCGTCTTGAACTGGATGCCGTCGTAGGTCGAGTCGTGGATCTCGGTGTCCCGCAGGGTGACGCCGGTGATGTCCTTGCCCTGCGCGAAGAACGTGATCGCACCGAACTTCTGCTGCTCGCCCCAGAACACGCCGCCGCAGCGGTACAGGGCGTTGTTCGCGATCAGCGTCTGCCCGGAGAACGGCAGCGGGTCGTGGTCGGTCGCCAGCATGATGCCCGGGTAGTTCATCGTGTCGGAGACGAGGTTGTTCTCGATCCGGTTGCCGTAGCCGCCGTAGACGGCGATCCCGTTGGCGCGCCAGGGCAGCTGGATCGTGTTGTTGGCGAACACGTTGTCGTGGGCGATGTCCACCGACGGGTCCTTCACGTACTGGTTCGCCCACACCGCGAGCGAGTCGTCCCCGGTGGTGCGGAACGACGAGTCGAACACCCGTGAGTTCCGGCTGCCGTTCGTGAAGTTGATGCCGTCGGCGTAGGTGTCGCGGATCCGCATGCCGCTGAACTCGAGCCCGTCGGCCGGGCCCCACAGCGCCGGGACGTTGCTGTAGTCCCGGCCGACCCACACGCCGACGTTGGCGTGCTCGATCCAGACGTTCGCGATCTTCGTGCCGGTGCCGAACCGGCCGTTGAGGCCGACGCCGCCTTCGGCGTTGCCGTCACCGCCGCGGATCCGGCCGGACCCGAAGATCGCGATGTCGGAGATCCGCGTGTTCTTGTCGATGTCGAACCCGAAGTTCCCCTCGTGCGGGTGGTTGATGCCACCCGCGTCCTGGGGCTGGATCAGCGAGTACAGCTGCGAGCGCCACATGCCGGCGCCGCGGATCGTGACGTCGGAGATGCCGACCTGGTTGTACTGGCCGCCGCCGTTGGGCACGGCCGGGTTGTCGGTCAGGATCTTCGCCTCCTGCCGCCACTGTCCCTCCGGGATCCACACGCAGGCGATGACGCCGTTCTGGTCGTCGGTGACCGCGCGCTGGATCGCCGCCGCGTCGTCGGCGCCGTCGTTCGGCACGGCGCCGTACTCGGTGATCGACGTGCACTCGGCCGGCTTCGGCAACGCCGGCGCGACCTGCTCCAGATCGACCAGGTCGAGGACGTAGAAGGCCGCGTTGTCGCCGTTGTCCCGCTGCAGCTTGAACTTCGTGCCCGGCGGGTAGGACTGCGCCAGCAGCGCGTGCGACTCGTCGAACAGCCGCCGCGCGTCGCCCTGCGGGGTGTTCGTCAGGCCTTCGGGGTCGTCGGTGGTGCCGTAGAGCCAGCTGTGCTTCGACGACAGCGTCAGCTTCTGCGCGAAGACGCCGTTGACGTACAGGCTGAGCGTGTAGTCCTGTCCCCCGCCGCCCGGAGCGTCCGGCACCGAGTTGCGGACGACGAGGGAGTTCGCCTGGTTCGTCGAGGTGACCTCCACGTACTGGCCCTGGCTCGCCAGCCGCACCGACTTGCGGCCCGAGGACTCGGTCGCGAAGTTCGTGTGCCCGAACGTGCGCAGCGGGTCGGCCTCCAGCAGCTGGCCCTGGTACTGCGCGGTTTCCGCCTCGTATTCGACGTACGGCACCGCCGCGCCGCGGCCGACCACGATCGTCCTCGAGAGCGCGTTGTTGGTTTCGTTGGTCTCCGCGACGCCGCCGGTCGCGTCGGCCGTCGCCGTCAGGGTCGCGCCACCGCTGGTGGCGGTCCACGTGCCCGCGATCGGCACGTTCGCCGTGGCGCCGGCCGCGAGCGGGCCGGTCGCGCCGGTCAGCGTGGTGCCGCCGGCGACCAGCCGGGTCACCGAGGCGTCCGCGCCGCTCGTGCCGCGGTTGTGCACCGCGACGGTGAACGACACCGCCGCGCCGGCCGCCGGGTTCGGCGGGTTCGCCGTGATGCCGGTGACTTCGAGGTCCGGCCCCGGTGCCTGCGCGATGACCAGTGGAGCCGGCGAAGTGAAGGTGTTGTTGGTGTCGTTCTGCTCGACCACCGCGTTGGCTGGGTCGACCGTGGCGGTCACGCTGTAGGTGCCCTGCGGCCGGGTCCCCGCGTTCACCGTCACCGTGGTCGACGCGCCCGCGGCGAGCGCGCCGACAGCCGCGTTGCCGACGACCGCGCCGCCGAGACCGACGTTCACGGTCGTGGCGCCCGCGGTGGCGGTGCCCGCGTTCTTCACGGTCGCCGAGACCGCGACCTGGCTGGTTTCGGTCGGGTTCGCCGGGGTCCAGGTCGTGCCGGTGACGACCAGGTCCGGGTTCGGCGCCGGCGTCCCCAGCACCTGCAGCTCCGCGACCTGCCCGCCCGGCGCGCCGGAGTTGGCGAAGAACTGCAGCCGCACGTCCGCGGCCCGCCCGCCGACCGGGACGGTCACCGTGTTCTGGTTGGCGGCCGGGTCGAAGCGGTAGTCGGCCCTGGCCTTCAGCGAGGTGAACGCGGTGGCGCCCTGGTTCCGGCCGAGGACTTCGAAGTTCTGCGTCCGCGCGCCCCAGACCGGGTCCGGGGCGAGCTTGACGACGACCGAGTCGAGGTCCGCGTCGGCGCCGAGCTTCACCGTGAGCGTGTTCGGGTAGCCGGCAGCGGATTCCCAATAGGTGCCGGTGTTGCCGTCGTTGGCGTTCGCGGCGGCGAAGGTGCCGGCTGCCGAGGAGGCCTCGATCGGCTTGCCCGCGGCGAGGTTCTGCCCGGCGGTGGTCCCGGCGCGCACGACGTGGCCGCTGTCGGCGGATTCGTGACCGGCCGCGTCCCTGGCCCGCACGAAGTACTCGATCCGCGGGCCCGCGGGCGGGGTCTCGGTGAACGTGGTGGCGGTGGTCGTGGTGACGGGCGTGCCGTCGCGGTAGACGGTGTAGCCGGTGACGCCGACGTCGTCGGTCGACGCCGACCACGTCAGCCGGACCTGGCCGGCGCCGGGCTCGGTCAGCGCGAGGTTCGCGGGCGCGGTCGGCGCCTGCGTGTCACCGGTGTCCGGCCCGTACAGCTCGAACTCCGCCAGCTGCGCCGCGGGCCACCGCGTGTTGGCCGTGATGCTCAGCCGCACGTACCGGGTCGACGCGGTCACCGGGATCGTGACGGTGTTGCCGCTGGGGGCGAACGCGTAGCCGCTGGCCCCGGCGAGGTCGGTGAACGCCGTGCCGTCGGTGCTGCCGCGCACGGCCAGCGTCTGGGTGCGGGCCTCCCAGGGCGCGGGGAGCTTCAGCACGATCCGCGAGAGGGCCTTGACCGACCCGAGGTCGGCCTGGATCCACTGCGGGAACGCGTTGTTCGCGGATTCCCAGTAGGTCTCCTGGTTCCCGTCGACGGCGTTCGCGACGGGGTAGCCGGGCAGCGCGCTGCTCGCCGACACGGCGCGCGTCAACGGCACTTCCGCGAGCGCGGCCGCCGGGGTGTCGGCGGCCCGGGGTGGCGCACCGGCGGCGGAGGCGAGGGAGACGCCGGTGACCGAGAGTCCCGCGGCGAGGAAACCGGCGAGGAGCCGGGGCAAGCGCATACGTGTCATGACGTCTTCTCTTCGTCGAGAGCGGCAGGGGAGGGAGCGCGAGCCCCACGAGGATGCAACAACGAGGAGACGACATGCAAGAACTTGACATGAATCAGAAATTTTTCGACTCTGCGTCAGGACGCGCTGAACCGCCACCGGACTCGCGCGCTTCGGCGGGGATCAGTCCCAGGAGAGCGCGGTCAGCTCTTCGTCGATGAGCAGGTCGGGATCGAACTTCATGCCCGCGAAGTGACCGGCCAGCTCGAGGGACAGCACGCCGTGGAGGCGGGTCCAGAACGCCAGCGCGCGGTGCAGCGCCCAGGTCGGTTGCTGCCCGCCCGCCCAGTCGCGGTGGGTCTCGAGGTGGACGTCGAACGGCGTCGGCGGCCGCTCCCCCGGCAGCTCCGCGCACGCCTCGACGAGCACCGCCATGACCTCGGACGAGATCGCGGTGGTGTCCTCGGGAGCGTGGTAGCCGGGGACGGGCGTGCCGTAGATGAGGAAGTACCGCTGCGGGTCGCTGCGCGCCCAGTCCCGGATGACCTGCGCGAGCGCGGCCAAGCCCGAGCCGCGGGCGGCCCGGACGGCGTCGGCGAGGCTGCGGTAGGCGTCGCGGATGAGCGCGGTGATCAGCTCGTCCCGGCTCGCGAAGTACCGGTACAGCGCGGGGCCGCTCATGCCGACCTGCTTGGCGATGGCGTTGAGCGACAGCGCTGGGACCCCCGCGGCGGCGATCTGCTCCCACGCGTGGCGCTTGATCTCCTCGCGCACCTGGGCCCGGTAGCGCTCCCGCGGGGTCTCGTTCACGGTTAGAGGCTATCACTTTTCCTATTGACACTCACGCGGGCGTGGTTATAGCTTCTAACTATCACGATAGGCGCTCACTTCCGAGGAGAGACCCATGATCCGGTTGCGTTCCGCCCTGCTCGCCCTTCCCCTGACCGCCGGGCTTCTGAGCGTCGGCGCTCCGGCGCAGGCCGCCACCCTGACCTGCGGCGGAGCGGGAATCGACCCTGCCGCTCAGCTCCACCACCGGACCGAGACGCTGATCAAGGCGCCGCCCGGCGCGGTCTGGAAGCGGCACACCGACGTCGCGGACTGGCCTTCGTGGCAGACCGCCGTCACCACCGCGAAACGGCTGGACCCCGGACCGCTGCGGCCGGGCTCCCGGTTCCGGTGGACCACCCCGGCGCCGCCCACGCCCACGACACCGGCGACGACCCTGGTCATCACCTCGACCGTCCACCAGGTCCAGCCGGGCCGGTGCATCCGCTGGACCGGCCCGGCGATCGGCGACGGGCTCCGCATCGACCGGGGCGTGCACGTCTGGACCTTCACGCCCGTGCGCGACGGCGTCCTGGTCCGCACCGAAGAGAGCTGGACGGGCGAGCAGATCGAAGCCGACCCGGCCACGGCGATCCGGTACCTGGCCCCCGGGCTCGACGCGTGGCTGGCGGACCTGAAGGCCACCGCCGAAGCCCGCCCGTGCTGAGCCCCGAGGAGCACACCATGACCGCAGCCATCGGCCCGCCCCCGCACCCCAAGGAGCACGTCATGACCGCCCCCGCCGTTCGCCGGACCTCGGCCGCCGTGCTCGTCGCCGCCTGGGCCGTTCCCGTCATGGTTCTCGGTCAGTTCGCCGTCCTGACCGGGATTCCCATCGCCGTCGTGCTCGTCGGTGCCCTGCGCCGATCCGCGTCCCTCCGCTGGTGGGCCTTCGGTCTCACCGCCGGGTACGCCGCCCTGCTCGGCGCCTGGCTGCTCGGGCCCGGCGACGCGCCCAGCCTCTCGAAGTCCCTGAGTCCCGTCGCCACCGCGCTCTTCGCCGCGGCCGGGGTCGCCGTCGCGGTGGCCGCCACCGTCAGCCGCCGGCGTGCTCGATGACGAACGCCGTCAGGAAACCGAGGGTGGCGAGCAGGCCCGTGTACAGCTCGGTGCGTTCGAACGCCTCGGGGATCATCGTGTCGGCGATCATGGCCAGGATCGCCCCCGCGGCCACCGCCGTGATCGCGGCGATCGTCGCCGGGGACGCCGTGCGCAGGGTCAGGTTGCCGAGCAGGGCGGCGATCCCGCTGGCGACCGCGATGCCGGTCCACACGCCGAACACGTAACGCGCGCTGCGGCCGGCGGCCTTCATGCCCGCCGCGCTGGAGAGTCCCTCCGGGACGTTCGAGATGAACACCGCCGCCAGCACCGTGAGCCCGATGCCCCCGCCGCCGAGCAGGGAAACGCCGAGCACGACCGACTCCGGGACGCCGTCGAGCAGGGCGCCGACGGCGATGGCCGCGCCACTGCCCGAAGTGTCCTGTTCGGACGGCTGCTGGCCGCCGGAACGCTTGCGGTGCCGGGCTCCCCGGCGCGCGAGGAGCACGTTGATCGCGACGTACACGACCGCGCCACCGAGGAACCCGCCCGCGGTCGGCCCGAGCCCGCCGGAGCGCTGGGCCTCGTCGACCAGGTCGAAGGCCAGCGCGGAGATCAGCACCCCGGCGCCGAACGCCATGATCCCCGCGACGACCCGCCGCGACACGCGCACGCCCCACGCGACGGCGGCGCCCAGCACCAGCGCGGCCCCGCCGAGGAGGCCCCACAACCCCGCTTCCACCCACTGCGGCACGAAAAAGCCACCCTCCGCCGACGTCACGATCCACCGGGGACTACCCACCCGCGCCCTCGTGGACACCTCCGGGAATCGATTCGACCACGCGCACCAGGTCCCGCTGCTCCTCGACCTCTGCGCGGACACTCCCGGCGCCGCGCCGGCCGGATTTCTCCGCGCCCTCGGCGGCCGCCCGCTCGCTGAGCGACCGGCCCTCGCGGCCCGGCCGCCTGCGGACGGCCGAAAGCCTCCGGCCGGCTCGGCGCTCAAGTCGGCGCAATCATCCGGCGAGCCGGGGTTTCCCCGCCCGGCAGCCGCCGCCTAGGGTGATCACGCGGCGCAGAGGAGGGCTGGGGCGGATGGACGAAGCGCGGGCGATTTCCCTGGTGGTGCGGTGGATCCGGGACCACGGCCTGGACTACCCCACCGAAGGGCTCGAGGCCGATCGCTTCGATCACGGCTGGAGCGTGTACGCGCCGGTGGAGGTCGACGAGAGCGACCCGATGGCCTTCCTGCAACTGCCGGTCGGGCGGTCGGTGTTCCTGGTCGGCGACTCCGGGCGCCTCGAAGAGGTGTCGTCGTCCGTGCCCCCGCAGGAAGCGCTCGACCGGTTCGCCCGCAACGAGCCGAAGCCGGACGAAACGCCCGGCGAGCCCGACGAGGCCGCCTTCATGGCCGAGTTCGCCCGGGCGTTCCACGAAGCCGCCGCGGACGGCCCACCCGTGATCAGCGGGTTCCACCAGGTCGGGCCGGGTGACGAGCGGACCGCCGCCGAGGCGTCGGACCTGATCGAGCCGATCGTGCAGGAACTGGCCCGGCTCGGGCCGCCCGGCTGGGACCGGCTCGCGGCCGAGTTCTCGATGACCGTCTCCGCCGAGGTCGCCCGGCTGCGGTTCTGGATCGGCCACCGGTCCGGACTCGTCCCGGTGCCGCAGGCGGTCGCCGGGCTGGTCCGCCGCCAGCGGGACGTCGCGGCGCGGATGCCGGCCGGGCCGTGGTGGCGGCTGCTGCTGACCGTCACCGGCGACGGCGGGACGACCGTCGACTACGACTACGGCGACGAACCGTTCCCCGACGACCAGCTCCTGGCCCCCGAGCACTACCGCGACGACCTGGCCGCCCATCCCCGGCGGCACCTGCCCGTCTGGCTGGCCGGCTACGTCGCCGGACCCGCCGCGCAAGGCCGCGACCCGCGCCGGGCCGCGCTCGAGGCGGCCGCCGACCTCCACGGGCGCCGCTTCGCCGTCGCCGCTCCCGGCGTCCCCGCCCTCGGCGACCTCTGGACGCGCTGGGCGGTGCTTTCGGCGGCCTACACCGGCGCCGGATCGGAGTGGGGACCCCGGATCCGCCCCGGCTACGCGTGGTACGAGAACGAGCACCGCAGCGGGTCCACGCTGTACCTGCTGCCCGGCGGCCGCGCGGTGCTCTCGGGCGGGAAGTGGAACTCCCCGCTGCTCGACGCCGCCTACAACGGCGGACGGCCGCTCCCCGATCTCTGGACGGGGTCCCCGGCCTGGGTCAACGACAGCGTCCTCAACACCCGCAACCGCAACGGCCTGCTGAGTTTCTGCTTCTGGTGGGCGGGCGACCAATGGCGCCGGGGCGCGACGGACACCTCCGGCGAGCTCGACGCGCCCGTGCCGCCGATCGGGACCGCCGAGGAAACGGTCCGGGCGATGACGAGCCAGACCGGGCCCGGCACCGCGGACCGCTGCCGCCACCTGCTCGAAGCGGCGGCCCGCCACGCCGCCACCCCCGGTGACGTCGCGGCGGTGTTCGCCGGCCGGCCGGACGCCGACGTCCACACCGCGGCCGACCAGCTCAGCCTCGCCGGGCTGCTGGCCCGCTGACCGTGGACGTCACCTTCGCCGAAGACCACATCTGCTTCCGGCGGTACCCGTTCCCCGGCGCCACGGTCCACCCGGCCGGGGTCGTCCCGGCCGGCCGGATCCGCGACGCCGACTGGCGCGCCACGCCCCCGGAGATCCGGACCACCCGCGGCGAGACGCTGTTCGTGCCCCACGGCGACGGGCCCGAGCTCGAGAAGTTCTGCCACCGCACCGGAATCGCTCTCGAGCAGCGGCGCGACACCTGGGCGGACCTGCTCGAGCCGTTCCTCGACACGGAGCTGGGCGCCGACGCCGAACGCGCCACCGACGCCCGGCTCCACGAAGCCGGGTTCGCCCCGGCCGAGGTGGCGGGCATCCGCCGCCGGCTCACCCGGCTGATGACCGCCTACAACTTCGACAGCATGCTGTGGGAGTGGGCCTACCTCGGCCTGTTCGACCTGCTGAAGGCGGTGAACGGCCCGCTCGTCGAACCCGGCATCCGCGCGACGGCCGGTGATCCGGCGAAGTTCTACGCGTGGGCCATGGAAATCGCCGACCGCGCGCCGCGTCCCGCCTAGCGGTGACCGCGCTCCTGGACGATCCACGTGTTGCCGTCCGGGTCGGCGAAGCCGAAGAAGCTCGCGTAGTCGCGGCGTCCGGGATCCACGCCGGGCACGAAATCGCCTTGCCAGTCGACGGACTTCTTGTGCCGCACCGCACTCACCGCCACTCCGCGGCCCGCCAGCTCGCGGTGCGCCGCTTCGATGTCGGCGACCACCAGGTAACCGTTACGGACCGAACCGGGCGCCGCGTCGGTCAGGCCGGTCCCCAGCTGGACCGAGGCGGCCGACCCCGGCGGGGTCAGCTGGACGACGCGGAACGCGCCGGTGGGCCGGTAGTCGACGTCCAGGGTGAAGCCCACCTGCTCGGTGTAGAACCGGGCGGCGCGGTCGACGTCGGTGACCGGCAGGGTGACGACCTCGAGGCGGAAGTCCATCACGCACGCTCCCGGCGCCGCGGCCGGCGGGCCGCCCTGGCGGGCCGCCGCGGGACGTAGATCGCCGGGACCGGACCGAAGTCCGGGGTGACGCCCCCGGCCGGGGGCACGTTCTTGCGGTACTCCATCACAACTCCGTCCACAGTGGTCAGATGAGGGGTTCGCCGCCGTCGACGCCGAGCGAGGCACCGGTCAGGAAGGTGCTGCCCAGCGCGAAGACGACGGCTTCGGCGATGTCTCCGGGCCGCCCGACGCGCCGCGCCGGACTGGTGGCCGCGCGGGTGGCGAACAGCTCGGCCTTCTTCCGCTCCCCGAGGCCGTCGTAGGCCCCGGTGTCCACGGTGCCGGGCGAAACCGCGTTCACCCGGATCGGCGCCAGTTCGACCGCGAGGCCCCGGGTCAGCGCGTCGACCGCGGCGTTGGTGGCGCCGACGGCGAGCAGGCCGGCGGCCGGTTTCCGCGCCGAGGCCCCCGAGAAGAAGACGAACGAGCCGTCTTCGGGCAGGCGGGGTGCGAAGTACCGGGCCAGCAGCAGCGGGCCGAGCACCTTGACCTCGAACGACCTGAGCACGGTGGCGTGGTCGAGGTCGCCGGCCGTGCCGCGGGCCCGGGCCGACGCGGTCGAGACGACGTGGTCGACCCGGCCGAGCCGCTCGGCCAGCGCGGCGACCGACGCCTCGTCCGTGAGGTCGACGGGGGCCACCGTGACGCCCGGGTCGGCGTCGTAGGCGGCGGCCAGTGCCCGTTCGTCCCGCCCGGCGGCCACCACCGCGGCCCCGGCCGCCCGGACGGCGAGCGTCACCGCCCGGGCGATGCCGCTGCCGCGGCCGACGACCAGCACCGTGCGGTCCCGCAGGGACGCGGCCACGTCACTCGCCTCCGGCCGGCACCGGCGTGCGGACCTCGTCGGGGTCCAGGCCCCGGTCGATGCCGTGCGGGGTGACGGTCTGGCCCGGTTCGAGGGCCAGCTTCCGGCCGTCGAGGGTCACCTCGACGACGTCCGGTTCGAACGAGACGAACCCGGCCACCCGCTCGACCTCGGGCCACGCCTCCGGGTACGACCACGCGGCGCGCTTGCCCGCCCCGATGTCGAAGTACCCGGCCAGCCCCTTGTACGGGCAGAACGTCTGGCCCTCGACCGGCACCAGGGCGCTGAGGTCGACGTCTTCGCGCGGCACGTACCAGCGCGGCGCGAAGCCCGACTCGTAGAGCACGACCGGCCGCCGGGTCTCGGCGACGACCCGGTCGCCGTCGCGCACGACGAGGTGGCGGGAGGTCTGCCGGATGTCGATGCGGTGGTACGGGTCGGCCGCGTGCCCGACGATGCGCTCGTCCTCCTCGTAGAAGGCGTCCATCGCCCGCCAGGCGAAGGCGACGCGGTCGCGCAGCACGTCGGCGTGACCGGGGAGCCCGGTGTGGCGCCAGGCCGCTCGCGGCGCCTCCCGGTCGCCCGCCCGCACGGTGAACCACCCGGTCGGGCCGAGGTCGCGGTGGGTCGTCGCGCGGCTTTCCGCGACGAGGGCGTCCTCGCGGACGTCGGCGAGCGGGAAGTACGCCACCGGGTAGCGCCCGGGCTCGTGCAGCAGGACGACGTCCTCGCTGTCGGCCACCCACTCCCCGCCGAACCGCACGCGCAGCCGCCGCCGGAGCGGCTCGGCGAACAGCATCCGCTCGGGCAGCGGCTGCGCGGTCAGGAAGTGCCCCACCGCCCGGGCGGAGAGGGGTCCTTGTTGCCAGGCCAGTCCCATCGCTTGCTCCTAACCTTTATAAATAGTTTTGATGGTTAGACATGCAAGCACCGGTGCTGTAACCTGTCAAGGGTGACTTTGGAGGTTAGGTCGATGACCGACGAGCGGCTGCTCCTGGATCTGCTGAACACCACCCCCGTCCGCGACGGGACCCCCGAGGACGACCTGGCCGACCCCCGGGCGGCCCGGGAGTGGCTCGCCGCCCACGGCCAGCCGGCCACCGAGGACGAACACCGCGCCCTGCTCGACGTGCGGCGGGTCCTGCAGCGGATCGTGCGCGGCGAGGATCCGCCCGCGGCCGCCGCCCGGTTCGTCGACGCCGTGAGCTACCGGGCGTCCTTCGGCGACGGCGGGATCGAGTGGGTGCTCGACGTGCCGTCGGGCCGGTCCGCCGCGGCGCGGGTGGTGCTCGCCTGGGACGAGCTGGCCAAGTCGAGCCCCGGCCGCCTGCGCCCGTGCGCCAACCCGGAGTGCCGGCTGTTCCTCATCGACCACAGCAAGCCCAACAGCGCCCGCTGGTGTTCGATGGCGGTCTGCGGCAACCGCATGAAGGCCCGGCGGCACTACCAGCGCACCCGCCCGGTCGCGGCGGACTGAAGGAGGCCGATCACCGTGGCACGCCTGGTTTCACTCAACGTCGGGATGCCGAAGGACGTGGCCTGGCAGGGCCGGACCGTCCACACCGGGATCTTCAAGTACCCCGTCGACGGCCCCCGCCTGGTCCGCCGGCTCAACGTCGACGGCGACGGCCAGGGCGACCTCGGCGGCCACGGCGGCGAGAACCGCGCGGTGCTCGTCTACCAGCGCCAGTCGTACGAGCACTGGCGGCGCTTCCTCGGCCGTGACGACCTCGAGGACGGCCGGTTCGGCGAGAACTTCACCGTCGACGGCCTGCCCGACGACGAGGTGCACATCGGCGACCGGTACCGCATCGGCGAGGCCGAGTTCGAGGTCACCCAGCCGCGGGTGACGTGCTTCCGCGTCGGCATGCGCCTCGGCGAGCCGCGGATGCCGTCCCTGCTCGTCGCGCACCACCGGCCCGGCTTCTACCTGCGGGTCATCACCGAGGGGCTGGTCCGCGCCGGCGACGAGATCGTCCGCACCCGGACCGGGCGCCACGAGATGAGCGTCGCGGACATCGACGCGCTCCTCTACCTGCCGGACCGCGACGCCGGCGCGCTCCGCAAGGCCGTCGACATCCCCGCGCTGAGCCCCGGCTGGCAGGGGTCGTTCCGCGAACTGCTCGCAGCGGAGCCGGCGCCCGCACCGCGCGGGTGGCGCGGGTTCCGGCCGTTGCGCGTGGCCCGGGTGGTGCCCGAGAGCGCGACCGTGGCGTCGATCCACCTGGCCGCCGGCGACGGCACCCCGCTCCCCCGGCCCGAACCCGGCCAGTACCTCACGCTGCGCGTGCCCGGGGCCGGCGACCCGGCGCCGGTGCGCAGCTACTCGCTGTCGGCGGCGCCGTCGGACACCGAGTACCGCATCAGCGTCAAGCGGGACGGGATCGTCAGCGGTTACCTCCACACCCGGCTGGCGCCCGGCGCCGTCGTGGACGTCGCCGCGCCCCGCGGCGACTTCGTGCTGGCCGCCGACGACCGGCCGGTGGTCCTGATCTCCGCCGGCATCGGCGTCACGCCGGTGCTGGCGATGCTGCACGCGCTCGCGGCGAGCCGGACCGAGCGCGAGGTCCACTGGCTGCACACCACCCGCTCGGCCGCCGAGCACGCGTTCGCCGAAGAGGCGCACCGGCTGGTGGCGAGCCTGCCCCACGGCCGGGAACACGTCTTCTACACGGCGGAAGACCCGGCCGGCCCCGGCGCCACCCGCGGCAGGCTGACCCGCGAGACGCTGTCCACTTTGGACCTTCCGGCGGCCGCGACCGCCTACCTCTGCGGGCCGGACGCGTTCATGACGGCGATGCGCGAAGCCCTCGTGTCCCTGGGCTTCGACCCGACCCGGGTCCACAGTGAACTCTTCGGCGGGGTGTCCGCGATCAACCCCGGCATCACCGGCGCCGTGCGCGTGCCCCCGCACCCGCCGTCGGGCGCCGCGGGCACCGGCCCCGCCGTCACGTTCGCGCGCAGCGGGCTCACGGTGCCGTGGAGCGACCGATACCCCAGCCTCCTGGAGTTCGCCGAAGCGTGCGACGTCCCGACGCGCTGGTCGTGCCGCACCGGTGTCTGCCACACGTGCGTGACCCCGGTGCTGGCGGGCCGCGTGGGGTACGACCCCGAGCCGCTCGAACCCCCGGCACCGGGCGAAGCGCTGGTCTGCTGCGCCCGGCCGCGGGACGACGTCGTCCTGGACCTGTAGGCCGGGCGAGAAAGTCCGCCCGATCGGCCGCGGGAACCCCGATACGCTGCGGGGAATGCGGATGTTGCTGACGGGGCTGCCGATCCGGTCCCACCTGCTGCCCGTGCTCGTCCCGCTGGCCCGGGCGGCGCGGGAGGCGGGGCACGAGGTCGCGATCGCCACCGGGGCGGCGGTCGCGGACGACCTCGAACGGCTCGGGGTGCCGGTCGTGGTGCTGCCCGGGGTGCTCGCGCCCGGGGAATTGAGCAGCCGTCCGGAACTGCTGGACCGGGCGCTGCTGGAGCGGATGCGGCAGTGGCGGCCGGAGGTGACCGGCCCGTTGGCCGTGCCCCTGCTCAACGACACGTTGACCGGGGAATTCGCCGCGAGCGTCGTCGAGGCCGGGTGGCGGCCGGACGTGCTCGTCCGGGAAACCAACGAGTACGGCGGGCACCTGGCCGCGGAGGCGCTCGGGGTGCCGTCGGCCGTGGCGGACATCGCGCCCCTGATCGGACGGCTGGTGCCGGACCTGGCCGGGCGGCTGGACGTCCTGCGCGCCGGCCTCGGGCTGCCGCCGGGCGGGACGGCCGCCGCGCTGACCGCGGGTCTGCTGCCCGAGCCGTGGTACCCCGCCGGCCTGCGCACGCCGGGGCACCGGTACTACCGCGCCCCGGAAGCGGCCGTGGACACGCCCGCGGACGGACCGCGCGTGCTCGCCGCCTTCGGTTCGAACGTGCCGTCCCTGCTGTCGGCCGGTTCCGGGCTGATGGCCATCACGGTCGAGGCGCTGGGTGCGGTGGGCGTCCCGGCCGTCGTCGCCCTCGGCAGCGACGAGGCGGTGGAGTCGTGGCCGGGTCCCCGCCCGGCGAACGTGGAACTGGCGGGCTTCGTGGCGCAGCGAGCGCTGCTCGGCGGCTGCGACGTGTTCGTCACGCACGCGGGCTTCAGCGGCGTGCGGGAGGCGCTGTCGGCCGGGGTGCCGATGGTCGCGGTCCCGTTGTTCGCCGACCAGCCGGCGAACGCCGCGCGCGTGCACGAACTGGGCGCCGGGCTCAGCGTCGACGCGGCCGGGCTGACCGCGGAAGCGCTGGCTGCTGCGGTTTCGCGCGTCCTGGACGACCCTGCGTACCGCTCGGCCGCGCAGGGTTTCCGGCGGCAGGTCCGGGACCTGCCGCCGATCACCGAGTTCGTCACCGACCTCGAAGCACTGGTGCAGGCCGGCTGAGCCGGGTCACCGCGTCCCCGCCGCCGTCGGTCCTGGCGCGCTCTGCGTGACCGGGTTCAGCCGGCCGCGGAGGAAGGCGAGGACCTCGCGGCGCGCGGGACGGGCGGCCGGGACCAGGCCGGGCATGCTGAGGAAACCGTGGACCGCCCGCGGGTGGCAGGTCACGCGGGCCTCGGTGCCGGCTTCGCGAAGCCGCTCGGCGTAACGGTTTCCGTGGTCGGTCGCGGCGTCCAGGGCGCCGGTGACGATCAGCGCCGGCGGCAGGCCGGCGAGGTTCTCGAACTTCACGGGCGAAACGCTGCGCGCGTCGAGCGTGGCCGGGACGCTCATCCGGCGCGCCGTGCGCCACTCGGACGCCGAGAGCCCGGGCTGCCCGGTGTTCGCGGCGACCGACGGGTACTCGTGCATGGTCGCGGTCCAGTCCGTGCTCGGGTAGAGGAGCACCTGACCGCGCAGCGGCGGCCCGTCGTCGCGGGCGCGCAACGCGACGAGCGCGGCGAGCGTGCCACCGGCGCTTTCGCCGAGGACCGCGACGGCGGACGGGTCGATGCCCCAGCCGAAGGGATCTTCGACGAGCCGGACGAGCGTGTCGTAGCCGTCGTCGACCGGGCCGGGCAGCGGGTGTTCCGGGGCGAGGCGGTACTCCACCGACACGACCACCGCCGGGCACCGGGCCGCGAGCCTGCTGTTGAGCCAGTCGTTCTGCGCGGCCGTGCCCACGATGAAACCGCCGCCGTGGAAGGAAAGGATCAACGGCAGCTTCGCGCCGGCGTCCTTCGGGCGGTGCACCCGCAGCACCAGGCGGCGGCCCGGGAGGTCGATCGTGGTCTCTTCGATGCGGGCGCCCCGGTCGGGCAGGCCCGTGATGATCCGCGTGGCGCGGGACCGCCGGACGCGGTTGACCTTCTCGCGCGCGGCGATCACCTGGTCCGCGGTGAGCGCGTCCCAGTCCAGCTTGTCCCTGAGCACGATGCGGGTGCCCAGCGGTGCCTTGTCCCCCATGGCCTTCTCCTCCGGTCGAATTACGCTACCAACGGTAGCGTAATCACCAGGGTAGCCTGACCCGGTGCCGACTTCCACCCCGTCCGCGCCCGGGCGGCCCCGTTCCGACCTGGACGCGACCGTGTTCGCGGCAGCCTTGCGCTCGGTGCACGAGCTGGGTTACGCGGGCGCGACGATGGACCGCATCGCGGCCGAAGCGGGCGTCGCGAAGACGACCCTCTACCGCCGCTGGCCGTCGAAAGGCGCGTTGATCACGGACTGCCTCGTCCACGCGCTGGGCCCGGCGCCGCTCGACGGCGCCGGCCGCGACGAGATCGCGGCGTCGGCCATCCACTGGATCGCGGCGAAGATCGGCGAGCCGGGGGTGGGCGGCGCGTTCGCGGGCGTGTTCGTCGACGCGGTCAGCGATCCGGCGCTGCGCGAGGTCCTGTCGACGCGGCTGCAGGACCCGTACCGGCAGGCGCTGCAGGACGTCCTGGGCGAGCCGGAGCACCGGGTGCTGTTCGTCATCGACGTCATCGTCGGCACCCTGCTCCACCGGATGGGCATGACGGGCGAGCCGATGGCCGACGCCGACGTCGAGGCCCTGGTCGAGATGATCCGGGGCGTCCTCCGCTGACCACCCGCGGCGACATGTCGACACGGTCGCCGCTGTGGCGCGCGTCACGGAATGCCTGTCGATCTTCGGCGCTACACCCGGGTAGGAACCGTTCGTCTTCGAAGGAGTGCCATGTCCGCCCCCACCACCCCGGAAGAAGCCACGGCCGCGCCGGTCGTGCCCGCCCTGGACGACTTCGACTTCCCGCTCACCGACGGCGCGGCCTGCCGGATCGACGACCCGGACTGCGAAGCCTGCCAGTGACTTCCGGCTCCGGCCGCGCGGGCTTTCCGCCCGCGCGGCCGGAGCTTGCGGAAGTGCTCCGCGGTCGTGCGGTCAGGAAACGGCCGGGCCCGATTCCGCGGTGCCCGACAGGTCCTTGAGGAATTCGTGGCACTGCCGCGCGCGGGCGGAGTCTTCGTCCATCACGCGCCGGAAGAAGTCGGCGATGTCCTTGCGCCCCGCGTTGTCCGCGTCGCGGACGTACTGGCCGTAGTCGTGACCGGCCTTCAGCGCGTGGTACTGAACGGACACCAGGTCGTACGTGACGTCGTCGAAACCGGTCTCTCCGGTCGCCATAACCGATCCTCCTCGGGTTCGTCGGGAACCTAGAGATGCATCGCCAGCCAGAGCGCCATCCAGGCGACGCACGCCAGCGCGCCGCCGACCCCGAAGGCGAGGAGTACGCGGCGCAGCGCCGCGATGGCTCCGGCCCGGCCCGTCATTTCGGTGATTCCCGCATCAGCCATGGCCACCAGGTGCCCTCGTCCGGGTCCGGCAAACATCGGGCTCAAGAACCTTCACCCATCACGAGTCCCTCGATCGTGTGCTTCTGGGTGATCGGGCGGAGGACGTCGACGACCGGGCAGTGCAGGTGCGCGCGCAGGGAATCCGGCAGCGACGCCCAGAACTCCCGCGTCACGGCGGTGTCGTGACGCTCGTCGTTGCCCGCTCCCGGCGCGTCGAGGCCCAGGACCAGCACCGGCCGCGCCTTGGCCGACTGGTTCGCGGTGCCGCGGTGGACCGTCAGCGCCGAGCGGATCGAAATATCGCCCATGCGGGGGAACTTGCGCGTCGCGAGTTCCCGGTAGCGCGGGTAGCTCTCGCGCGGCGGGAACATGCCGTGCTCGAACGCGCCGCCGTCGTCCCAGTGCGTGCCGGGCGCGATCTCGAACGGGCCCATGTCCGGTTCGGTGTCGACGGCGGTCACGTTGACCGCCAGCGAGGTCAGCCTGCGGTCGCGCGCGGTCTCCTCCGGCATCGGGAAGTCCCGGTGCCACGGCTGGTCGACCGCGCCGGCGAGCGGGACGTCGAAGCCCACCTCGACGATCCGGTACTCCGGCCCGAGCACCGCCTCGGCGACGGCCGTGATCCACGGGTGCGTGGCCAGGTCGACGAACCCGCGCAGCTGCTCCGGGTGGATTTCGACGTAGTAGCGGTGCGGCCCGCGGCCGACGGCGCCGCCCGGCCGGGCGCGCGCCTCGGCGAACGCCGCGTCGATGTCTTCGCCGAGCTGCCGCACCCAGTCCCGGGTGAACGCCTGCGGCAGGCCGATGATGCCGTCCTGGTGCAGCCGGCCGGTCAGCGAGTCGAGCTCGGCGGCGGTGAACGGGGCGGGTGCGGTCCGGTGCGCGGTCATTCCGGCCTCCAGCTGGGCGCGACGACGGTGTCACCTCAGTTTGCAACGTGGCATGCCACGTTGCAAGAGTGGGCCGGGCGGCGCCCCCGATGACGTTCGGCCACGAACGCGGGCTCGCTCGCCAGGACCACGGGGGCTCGACCGACCGCGCCAGCACCACAGCGGCCCGGCTGACCCCGCCGGCATCACGGCGGCCCGGCGACCCCGGCCAGCACCCGGCAGGGCCCGGCCGACCCGGCCAGCACCACAACGGCCCGACCGACCCCAGCCATAACCGGCAGGGCCCGGCCAACCCGCCGGAACCGACAGGGCCCCGGCCAACCGGGGCCAGAACCGACCGGATCGGCCTGAGCGGCCGAAGCGGCCTGAGCGGCCGAAGCAGCCTGAGCAGCCGAAGCAGCCTGAGCAGCCGAAGCAGCCGAAGCAGCCGAAGCAGCCGAAGCAGCCGAAGCAGCCGAAGCAGCCGGAGCCGCCGAAGCAGCCGGCGCGGCCGAAGCGGCCGAGCCTTCAGCGGGCGGCCAGCGCCACCCGGTCCCGCCCGGCCTTCTTCCCGGCGTACAGCGCGTTGTCCGCCGCCCGGATCACCTCGTCCAGCCCCGCCTCGCCCGCCACGGGGTGCAATGCTGCCCCGATCGTCGCCGACAACGTCACCAGCTCGCCCGTCGGTGCCGTGATCCGCAGGCCGCGGATCCGGAGGCGGATCCGCTCGGCGATGGTCCGCACCTCGTCTTCGTCCACGCCGGGGAGGAGGACGGCGAACTCCTCGCCGCCGTACCGGCCGACCGTGTCGCCGCGGCGGACCGTCTTGGTGAGCACCGTCGCCACCTCGGCGAGGACGTCGTCGCCGACCGGGTGGCCGTGGGTGTCGTTGATGCGCTTGAACCAGTCGAGGTCGATCATCAGCACCCCGACGCGGCCGCGGGCCCGCTCGAGCGTGTGCTCGGCCTGTTCCTGCCAGGCGATCGCGTTGAGCAGCCCGGTCCGCTGGTCGGTGCGGGCGGCGAGCTTGAACTGGTCGAGCTGGACGCACTGGTGCAGCGCGAACGTCGGGATGATCATCAGCAGCGCCGCGGGCGGCCACCACAGCAGCGCGAGCGCCACGAACACCCCGAGCGCCAGCTGGCTGACCTCCAGCAGGTTGTCCGAGGCGCTGCCCACGGCCTGCCGGGGGTGCTCGACCCGAACCGTCCAGGCGACGACCGTGCCGACGAGCGCGGTGTTCACCGTCCACTGCACCCCCGCGGCGGCGACCACGGCGGCCAGCTCACCCCAGCCCGGCCGGGCGCCGGCGCCCAGGTGCGCGCCGGTCAGCTGCAGCACCGCCCACGCGGCGGACGCGGCCAGGGCGAGCGTCGCCGCGGTGAACACGGTGCGGTGCGGCGGCCGGACCGGGTCGAACCGGTTGACCAGCACCCACCGGTGCCCGTAGATCACGGCCACCAGCGCCAGTTCGAGCACCAGGGGCAGCGCGATCGCCCCGGCGAAGATCCAGACGCTGCAGAGGTCCACGTAAGGCGACCCCGACCGGTCGCGACGCCGTCGTTCGATGAGGTGCGACGCGTGCAGGTGCAGCACCGCCGCCGCGGCGAGCCAGCCCGCCGTCGCCCACTGCTGGGCCGCGGGCGCCGTCCGCGCCGCGAGCACCAGCACCCCGACCGCCGCCAGGTCGGCGCCCAGCACCAGGACCAGCACCCGCCTGGGCAACGACCACAGTGCCCAGCCCCCGTGCGTGATTTCGTCTCCGCTCATCGCAGCGCCTCCCCGCCCCGCTCTGTGCCGTAATCACATGTTCGCCCACGGTAGTCGCGTCGCGGCCCGATGTCAGCTGTTTCCCCGCGGGGCGACCCGACCGGGCGGCTGGGACCATTTCGGGTATCCGGTACCGGACAAAGCGCACAGGAAGGTGAGCCGATGAGCGACAAGGGCTGGTGAACCGCACTTTTCGAATTCCAGCACCACCACCGGAAGGAGCATGCGATGAGCGACAAGGGATGGTGACCCGGAATCCTCAGGACTCGGCGGGGAGGGCGGCGGAAACCGCGGCCGGACGGCGGCGCGACCAGACCGCGGCTGCGGCGAGCGCGACCAGCGCTCCCGCGGTCCCCGCCCACGCGATCGCCGTCGTCGGCCCGACCAGCTGCGCGAGCACGCCGCCGGCGACGATCCCGAGGCCCTGCCCGGCGACCATGCCGGTCCGCGCGAACCCGAGCGCCCGGCCCCGCACGTGCGGCGGGGACAGCTGGACGAACGTCGCCCCGGCGGTGACCTGGTAGGCCGAGCACAGCCCGGAGACGAACAACAGCGCCAGCGCCGTGCCCAGGGCCGGCTGGGTCCAGTACGCCACCAGCGGCGCCGACGTCCCGACCGCGAGCACGCCCAGCGCGCGCACCCGCACCGACCGGGCGACCCGGCGCAGCAGCAGCGCCCCGGCGACCGCGCCGGCCGGTTCGGCCGCGAGGAGCACCCCGATCCAGCCGCCACCGGCGCCGACCTCCTGGGCGAAGGGCACCGCGAGGCCCTCGGGGACGACCGTGAACAGCGCCAGCCACCCCAGCCACAGCAGCGTGCCCAGCGTGCGGTCCCGGCTCACGACGACCGCACCCGCGGCGACGCGGCGCCAGGAGCGCCGCCACCACGTCGCCCCGCCGTCGCCGTCCGCGGCAGCCGGGGGCGGATGTGCGCCGAGACCGGCACGGATCAGCACCGCGGAGGCGGCGAACGTGGCGGCGTCGATCGCCAGCGCGGCGTGCGCGCCGACGCCGGTCACCACCAACGCGGCCGCCGCGAACCCCAGCACCAGGCACAGCTGCCCGGTGACCTGCTGCACCGCCTGACCCGCTTCGTACCGGCCGCCCAGCAGGTCCGGCAGCACCGCACCCTGCGCGGCCGAGAACGGCGCCTCGGCCAGCTGCACGAGCACCAGCAGCGCGGCCAGCAGGGCCAGCGGCACGGCGGGCACGGCCATCACCGCCACCAGCACCGCGCGGACGACGTCGCAGGCCACCATCACCCGGCGCCGCGGGAACCGGTCGGCCAGCCACGACAGCAACGCCCCCGACACGAGGGCGGGCAGCATCGACAGCGCGTACGTCGCCGCGCTCAGCGCGGCCGAACCCGTGCGCTGGAACACCAGGATCGCCAGCGCGACCCGCGCGAGCTGGTCGCCGGCCACCGACAGCAGGCCCGCCAGCCACACCACCCGGAACCCGCGCACCGCGAACGCGGACCACGTCCCGGCCGGACGCCGACCAGCCATCCCCACCCCACCGGCTGTCACGCAGAGCACTGCCCGAGGTGCTCACGGTAGCGCTCCCCGTCGCCGTCCACCACCGTCCGAAGCGGGTGGTTGGGGCGCGCCCGATCGGGTAGCCGGAACGGCATGCACAGACCGCACAGTGGTGACCCGCACCGGATCCTGCGGGCGGTCGAGGACGCCCGGGCACTCGACGAGCCGGCCGCCGGGCTCGCGAACCGGCTGCGCGGGGCGGCCAAGAGCGTCCCCGGTCAGCTGCTGCGCGGGCGCTGGCTGGGCCATCCCCTGCACCCCCTCGTCGTCACGGTGCCGATCGGCGCCTGGCTGTGCTCGGCGCTGTTCGACCTGCTCCCCGGCCAGGAGGAGGCGGCCCGCCGGCTCGTCGCCACCGGGCTGCTGGCCGCGCCGGGGGCCGTGCTGTTCGGCCTGTTCGACTACGCCGACCTCGACGAGCGGCAGCGCCGGGTCGGGCTGACCCACGCCGCCGGCAACGCGGCGGCCATCGCCCTCTTCGGCGCGTCCTACTTCGCCCGCACCCGCGGCCGGCTGGCCCGGGGCCGGCTGCTGGGCGCGCTCGGCCTCGCCATGACGAGCGCCGGCGGTGCCTTGGGCGGCCACCTGGCCTACGCGCAGGGCGCCGGGGTCTTCCGCTGGCAGACCGCCGACGGCCGGACCACCCCCGCCGTCACGGCCGCGCGGTGATCAGGTCACCGGCGGGGTGCCGTGCGTGTGGAACGACTCGATCGTCTTCAGGCCCCACGCCTGCCCCTTGGCCCGCTCGGCTTCGGTCCACGTGACCGGTTCCCAGTCCGGCGCGAAGATCAGCCGTCCGGTGGGGTTGCACAGCTCGATGCGGTTGCCGCCGGGTTCGTAGAGGTAGAGGAAGAACGTCTGCTGGATCGCGTGCTTGTGCGGCCCGGTTTCGATGGGGACGCCGTGGTCGAGCGCGATGTCGGCCGCGCGCAGGATGTCTTCGCGGGTGTCGGTGGCGAAGGCGATGTGGTGCAGCCGCCCGGTCGACCGCGTCCAGTCGGTGGTGTAGACGATGTCGTACGACTTCTGCCCGAAGTGCGTCCACAGCCCCGAAATGACGCCGCTGTCGAGCTGGATCTGTTCGGTCACCCGGCCGCCGAGGGCGTCGCAGATGAACCGCCCGTTGGCTTCCGCGTCCCGGGCCAGGTAGTTGACGTGGTCGAGGCGGCGGACGCCGACCCCGCGCGCCGGGTACGCCTGCGCCTGGTTCTTCAGCGCGGGCCGCAGGTGCTCGGGCGGGCGGTAGCGCTCGGTTTCCCAGTAGAGCTCGAGTTCGTGGCCGTCCGGGTCGCGGAACAGGTACGTCGGGCCGATGCCGGTGTCGCCGTCGACCCAGCCGACGCCGAGACCGCGTTCCTCCAGCGCCACCACACGCCGTTTGAGGGCCTCTTCGCTGGACGCGCGCAACGCCGCCCGGCCGACGCCGGACGTCTTGGCCGCGGTGAGCTTCAGGCTGTGGTGTTCGTAGTCGTCCCAGGTGCGCAGGTACACCGAGTCGCCGTCGGTGCCGTTCTCGGTGAGGCCGAGCACGCGGACGAAGAAGTCCAGGCTCTTCTCCGGCTCCGGCGTGCGCAGTTCGACGTGACCGAGGTGCGCGATCTCGTGGCGCGGCGAGGGATCGGGCATGGCTGACTCCTCAGGGGCGGGGGAAAACGGTGCCGTCGAACAACTTCCGGGCCGTGCGGAACACGGTCGAGCGGGCGACCCGCGGCGTGCCGGACGTGGTGTCGAACTCGACGCCCACGGCGAGCTTGCCGCTGGGGTGCTCGATCTCGATCGGTTCGCCCTCGGCCGGGCGGGCGAGCAGGTCGTGGCCCACGGCGCCGTCGAGCAGCAGCGCGGTCACCACGCTCACCCCGCCCAGCACGCCGATCGAGGGGTGCGGCTTGACCGGGATGAACGTCCGGGTGCAGATGGCGCCGCCGTCGCGGGGCGCGGCGACCAGGGTCGTCTTGGGCACGGAACCGCCGCTGACGTCGCCGAGCCCCATCAGCTTCCCGGCTTCGGTGCGCAGGGCGTCGATCCGCCCGGCGAGCGCGGTGTCGGCCGCGAGCTCATCGACCGGTTCGTACCCGGTGATGCCGAGGTCTTCGGCGCGCGCCACGACGACCGGCATCCCGTTGTCCACACAGGACACTTCGATGCCGCCGACGTCGTCGCGGACGTGGCCGGTGGGCAGGAGGCTGCCGCAGACGGAGCCTTCGGTCTCGGTGAAGTCGAGCTCGACCGGGGCGGCCGTGCCGGGCACGCCGGAGATGGCCGTGCCGCCGCTGTAGTCGACCTCGCCGCCGGGGGTGGCGAAGGTCGCGACGGCGATGCTTCCGGTGTTGAGCAGCCGCACGCGCACGGTGGTGCGGTCGTCCCCCGCGGGCACGATCCCGCGTTCGACGGCGAACTGCCCGACGCCGGCCAGGAGGTTGCCGCAGGTCTGGCGGTCCGAGACGGTGGCCTCTTCCACGCCGAGCTGCAGGAACAGGTAGTCGACGTCGTGGCCGGGCTCGCTCGCCGCCGACACGATCGCGACCTTGCTGGTGACCGGGTGGGCGCCGCCGAGGCCGTCGATCTGGCGCGGGTCCGGGGTGCCCATGATCCGCAGCAGCAGGTCGTCGCGGGCCGCGGGGTCGGCGGGCAGGTCGGCGGCGAGGAAGTAGGCGCCCTTGGACGTTCCCCCGCGCATGAGCATGCAGCGCACGCCGGTCATGCCTGCTCCTTCTCGTACTCCTCGGCCGTCAGGTACCGGACGCCGAGGGCTTCGAGCTTCTCGCGCAGCCCGTACCGGTCGAGACCGAGCTGGCCGGCCGCGAACGCTTCCCGGGCGGCCGCTTCCTTTTCGAGCCGGGCTTGGGACTTCTCGAGTCCGGTTTGGACATCTTCGCGGCGGACGCGCAGGACGCCGTCGTCGTCGGCGAGGATGGCGTCACCGGGGCGGATGACCTGCCCGCCGACGACGACGGGCACGTTCACCGCACCGGCGGTCGCCTTGACGGTGCCCTGCGCGCTGACGGCGGCCGACCACACGGGGAAGCCGAGCGCCCGCAGGTCGGCGACGTCGCGGACGCCGGTGTTGATGACGAGGCCCCGCACGCCGCGGTACCGCAGCGCGGTGGCGAACAGCTCGCCGAACAGCCCGTCGCGACAGGGCGAAGTGGTGGTGACGACGAGGACGTCGCCTTCGCGGCACTGTTCGACGGCCGCGTGGATCATGAGGTTGTCCCCGGGCCAGCAGAGCGCGGTGACGGCCGTGCCGCCGACGCGCGCCCCTTCCTGGATCGGCCGGAGGTCCGGCCCGAGCAGGCCGGAGCGGCCGAGCGCCTCGTGAACGGTGGCGACGCCGTAGTCGGCCAGGCGAGTCACCTGCTCGAGGTCGGCACGCGGCGGATCGGTGACGATGACGGGCTGCATGCCGTTACGGTAAGTTCCGTAGACGAAATTGTCAACAATTTTGGCGGGCAAGTGGGCGTGAGGGTGGCGCAGGTTGCGGCGGGATGATTTCGCGGCAGGCAAGGGAAGGCGGGTCGGCGCACGTCGCCGATTCGGCGCCGCGGCCCCGGGCACGGCGCCGCGGCGCGGGCCGGGTTCGGCACCTCGCCCGAGTGAGCAAGGAAGCCAGCCCAGCCCATCACCCCGTCACCGGTGCAGTGGCGAGACCTCCGCGGCATCCGCCGCCTTCAGAGCGTCGATCACACTCCCCAAGTGCACCCGCGCGGCCTCCGCCGCCCGCTCCGGGTGGTGGGCGCAGATCGCGTCGATGATCGCCAGGTGCTCCGGCAGCGATACCTGGGGCCGCCCCGGGCGCATGGCCAACCGGAACTGGTGGCGGACGCTCTGCCCGCGCAGCCTCTCCAAAACCTGCGCCGCCGTGCGCTGGCCGCTGATCTCGCGGACCCGGCGGTGGAGGCGCTGGTTGAGCCCCGAGTACCCCACGACGTCGCCGGCGGCCACGGCCTGGTGCATCAGCTCACCGAGTTCGCGCAGCTCGCCGACCTCCGCGTCGGAAATGCGCTCCGCCGCCTTTGCCGCGCACAGGGACTCGAGCATCATGCGGACTTCGGAGATCTCGACGGCCTCCTCCAGCGACACCGCCCGCACCCGGGCGCCCCGGTTCTGCACCCGCTCGACGAGCCCCTCGTTCGTGAGCTCGATCAGCGCGGCCCGCACGGTCGCGCGGCTGGCGGCGAACTGGCCGGACAGGTCCGCCTCGACCAGCCGCTGGTTGGGCACGAACTCGCCGCGGACGATCGCGTCGCGGATGGCCGCCACCACGGAACGCTCCCCCGGCTGCCGGTCCGCAGCACTCTCGGTCATACCCCGACTCCGTTTGTTGACAATTTTGTCGAGCACATCGTGTACTCGATCGTAGCTTGTAGAGAGGATTCTGCTATGACCGGAACCATCGCGGTACTCGGATTGGGCGAAGCCGGCAGCGCGCTCGCCCGCGATCTGGCCGCCGCCGGCGCCGTCGTGCGCGGGTACGACCCGGCCGTCCCCGCGGCCGAAGGTGCCGTGGCCACCTGGTCCGAAGCCGAGGCCGCCGACGGCGCCGATCTGGTGCTCAGCGTGAACAGCTCGGCGGCCGCCGTCGGCGCGCTCGAAGCCGGGCTCGCCGGCCTGCGGCCGGGCGTGGCCTGGGCGGATCTGAACACGGCCTCCCCCGGCACCAAGCGCCGGCTGGCCGCCATCGCCGCCGAACACGGCGTGCCGTTCGCCGACGTCGCGATCATGGCGCCGGTCCCGGGCCGCGGCCTGCGGGTGCCGATGCTGGCCACCGGTGTCGCGGCCGGCACCGTCGCCACGGCGCTCAACTCGTTCGGCGCCGCCGTCGAGGTCATGGCCGGCGACGCCGGGCTCGCTGCCGAACGCAAGCTGCTCCGCAGCGTGTTCTTCAAGGGGATGTCGGCCGCCGTGGTCGAGGCGCTGCGGGCTGCCCGCGCCGCGGGCTGCGAAGACTGGCTGCGGAAGATCATCGTCGACGAGCTGACCGGCGCGAACGCCGCCACCGTGGACCGGCTGGTCGACGGTTCGCACCGGCACGCCGTCCGCCGCACGGCCGAGATGGCGGCGGCCGCCGAGATGCTCGGCGAGCTGGGTGTCCGCGCCGACGTCGCCGGCGCCGCCCGGGACCAGCTGGCGCACATAGCTGATTCCCGGGATTGTCAACAATCTTGACCGCGCCCGGGACGAAAGGGACGAGGATGTCCGCAAGGGAATTCGGCGGCCCGGCTCGGCGGCCTGCCGCCCTCGGCGATCGCGATGGTCGGCCCGGCCGGACCGCGGCCTCCGGTTCGCCGAGCGCCTGAACCGGTCTAGGGCTTGAGGATCGTCGTGGGCAGCCCGAGCACCTCGACGATCCGCTCGACCGCGTCGCCGAGCCGGACGAAGTCCTCCCCCAGCGGCTCGACCACCAGCCGGCGCACGGTGGCGACGTGGCCGGGCGCCGAAGCCTCGAGGTGCGCGCGGCCGGCGTCGGTCAGGGTCGCCACGGTGAAGCGGCGGCCCTGCCCGGTGCACACCGTCCGGGTCACCCAGCCCCGGTCCTCGAGCCGCGCGACGGCGTGCGAAATCCGCGGCAGGGACCCGTTCGCCATCTCGGCGATCTCGCTCATCCGCAGGGTCTGCTCGGGCACCACCGACAGGCGGGCGAGGATCATGTAGCCCAGCAGCGTCAGGTCGGCGTCGCGCAGGAGCTGGCCTTCCAGCGCCCCGGGCAGGGTCAGCAGGACCTTGGCCAGGTTGATCCACGCCCGGTGCTGATCGCCGTCGAGCCAGCGGACCGGTTCCTCGTCGTGCTCACCCACGGGTTGACTTTAACACGCAACTCAACCTACCTTGGGTTTAACACGCAACCCAAGGAGGAGCGATGACCACCGCTGCGACCCCCACCCCCGTCATCGCCCTCCGGCTCGGCCTGGCCGCGCTGGCGGCGCTCGCCGTCAACACGGCCATCGCGCTGGTGGCGTCCGCGCTCGACGACGGCGGCCTCGGCATCGGCCTCTCCCCCGCCGCCTACCTGCCGGCGACGGTCGCCGGGCTCCTCGTGGGCGCGGCCGGCTGGACCCTGATCGCCCGGCGGGCACCGCGAGCGCTGCGCGTGGTCGTGCCCGCGGTGCTCGTCCTGACCTGGATCCCGGACCTGCTGCTCCTGACCGCGGGCGCGACGGCGGCCAACGTCGCCGGGCTGATGCTCATGCACCTGGCCGTCACGACGGCGGTCGTCACCGCGATGCGGCCGGCCAAAGCCTGACCTCAGCGCGGCGGGTAGCCCGGCGCCGCGCGGCCGCACCACTGCGCGGTCGGCTTCACGATCGCCAGGACCAGCGTCGCCACGGCCGGGATCAGGATGATCACCAGCCCGACGACCGCGCCGCCGACGTACATCCCGCCGACACCGCCGTAGCGCCAGACACCGAGCGCGCCGAGCGCCACCGATCCGACGGCCAGCAGGATGGCGAGCCCGCTGCCGATGATCGTGAGGACCCGGCCCACCGGCTTGCGCAGGAACAGCAGGATGCCGCCGGACAGGAGCGTCCCCGCGAGCACGGCGTCCTCGATCAGCGAGACGATGAACATCCAGGGCAGGAACCCGAGGTTCGCCATCCCGACGACGCTGCCGATCAGGCCGACGAGGTAGAACAGCCCGCCGAGCACCGCGAGCACCCCCGCGATGATCGCCGTGGCACCGTTCGGCTTCGGGGGCTGCATCCCGTACCCCGGGTAGGGCTGGGCGGGGTACCCACCCGGGTACGGGGCCTGCCCGGGGTACGGCTGCGCCGGGAAGCCGCCCGAAGGCGCCGGGTAGGGCTGGTGCCCCGGGTAGGGCGGCTGCTGTCCTGGCCCCGGCTGCCCGGGGTGCTGCGGGTACGTCATGGCGTCCTCGGTCTCGGCTGACCGCCCCCGACGGTGCGCCACCTCGCGGTGGCTGCGGCCGTGACCGAGTCTCTCATGCGCGGCGGGTCAGACTCCGGCGGTCTTCGCCTCCGGGGCCGAGGGCCTGAGCCGCGCCTGCCGCGTCCGGGGCCCGAAGATCCCCAGCACCACCGCGCCGACCAGCCAGGTCCCCGCGATGAAGAAGAACACGCTCTGGTACCCGCTGCCGTTGTACAGCCCGGCCACGATCAACGGTCCCACCGCGTTCGACAGCCGTCCGAGGCCGTACGACACGCCGGTGCCCAGCGAGCGGCCGCGGGTGTCGAACAGCTCCGGCGAGTACGCGTACCCCAGAGCCGTGTAACCCCGCTCGAAGAGGTTCACCAGGAACCCGAACACCACGATCAGCACCGGGTTGAACGTGAGCCCGTAGAGCAGCCCGCACAGCGCGATGACCGTGCCGAACGCGACCAGGCACCACTTGCGTTCGAAGCGGTCGGTGACCAGGGCCGCCAGGTACGACCCGAGCGGCGCGCCGACCGTCGTGAGCGCCACGTAGAACACGGACTTCTCGACGCTGAAGCCCTCCTTCGCCAGCAGCGTCGGGGCCCAGCTCGAATACCCGAAGAAGCCGATCGTCTGCGTCACCCACAGGACGGTCAGGAGCAGGGTCGGGTACAGGTACTTCTTGTTCAGCAGCAGCCGCAGCGGCGCCTTGGCCACCGGGGCCTCGTCGATCGGCGGCGCGGGCTCCGGCAGCGGGCCCTTCTCCGCCGCGACGCGCTCCTCGATCTCCCGCAGCACCGCGTCCGCCTTGGCGTGGTCGCCGCGGCTCTCGTGCCAGCGCGGCGACTCCTTCAGCTGCCGCGTGAACAGCACGAGCAGGACGCCGAGCGCGCCCCACAGGTACACCAGCCGCCACGACCAGCTGGACAGCGGCACCACCGCGCTGGCGATCAGGTTGGTCACCGGCGTGCCGCAGATGCCGATCACGATGGCGTACGCCTGGTACTTGCCGCGGCTCGCCGCGGGGTAGAGCTCGTTGACGTAGATGACCGCGACGACCGTCATCGCCGACAGGCCCGCCGACGTGAGGATCCGGAAGGCGCCCAGCGACACGATGTCCCACGAGAACACCGCCGCGAAGGAGAAGACGCCGAACCACACGGTCGTCCACATCAGGGCGTTCTTGCGGCCCCAGCGGTCGGCGAGCTTGCTCGCGATGATCGAGCCGAAGAACATCCCGACGAACGACAGCGAGGTCACGTAGGCGACCTGGTTGACCGTCACGCCCCACAGCTTGATCAGCTTCGGGGCGGTCGTGGCGAAACTGTTGATGTCCGCGAACTCGAAGAAGTAGGCGAACGAGACGGCGAGCAGGGTCATCTTGTGGAACCGCGAGATCGGCAGGCGGTTCAGCCGGTTGAGTGCGTTGGCGTGCTGCATTGCATGCCCTTCGGGGAAGAGGGTGGCTCAGGCGGTTTCGCCGGGCCAGTAGAGGCGCATCGGGTTGTCGACGAGCAGCTTCCGCTGCAGTTCCGCGGTGTCGGCCACCTGCGGCACGTAGTCGACCAGCAGCCCGTCGTCGGGCATGTGGTTCTTCAGGTTCGGGTGCGGCCAGTCGGTGCCCCACAGCACCCGGTCGGGGAACTCCGCCACGACGCGGCGCGCGAACGGGACGACGTCGGTGTAGGCGTGCCGCTCGCCGTCGAGGGCCGGTGGCCCGGTCACGGTGAGGCGCTCGGGGCAGCTGACCTTCACCCAGACGTCGTTGCGGTCGACGAACTCCAGGAACCGGGCGAACTCCGGGCCGTCGACCGGTTTCGTGACGTCGGGGCGTCCCATGTGGTCGATCACGAGCGGCGCGGGCAACGCACCGAAGAAGTCCTCGAGCTCGGGCAGGTCGGTGCTTTCGAAGTACAGCACCACGTGCCAGCCCAGCGGGGCGATCTTCTTCGCGATCGTGCTCAGCGCGTCGTGGGGCGAGGCGTCGACGAGCCGCTTGACGAAGTTGAACCGCACGCCCCGCACGCCCGCCGCGTCGAGCCCGCGGAGTTCGGCCTCGCTGATGCCGGGCCGCACGGTCGCGACGCCGCGCGCCCGGCCGCCGGCCGCCCGGACGGCGTCGACCATCGCGGAGTTGTCCGCGCCGTGGCAGGTGGCCTGCACGATGACGTTGCGCGCGACGCCGAGGTGGTCGCGCAGGGCGAACAGCTGCTCCTTGCCGGCGTCGCAGGGCGTGTACTTGCGCTCCGGCGCGAACGGGAACTCGGCCTGGGGGCCGAAGACGTGGCAGTGGGCGTCGACGGTGCCTTCGGGCAACGCGAAGTCCGGAGTGGACGGATTCGCGTACCAGTCCAGCCAGCCGGGCGTCGTCGGGGACCGCGCGATCACCGCCCCTGTCCCTTCAGGAGGGCGTCCAGCCGGGGGTAGACGGCGCGGGCGTTGTGCTCCCGGATCGCGGCCCAGTCCTCTTCGGACAGTTTCGCGGCTTCGGCGTACCGGCGGGTGTCGTCGAAGTGGTGGCCGGTGCGCGGGTCGACGCTGCGGACGGCGCCGATCATCTCGGACGCGAAGAGGATGTTGCGGGCCGGGATGACGTCGAAGAGCAGGTCCGAGCCGGGCTGGTGGTACACGCACGTGTCGAAGAAGACGTTGTTCAGCACGTGCTCCTCCAGCTCCGGCTTGCCCAGCGCCATCGCCAGGCCGCGGAACCGGCCCCAGTGGTAGGGCACCGCGCCGCCGCCGTGCGGGATGACCAGCCGCAGCGTCGGGAAGTCGCGGAACAGGTCGCCCTGCACGAGCTGCATGAACGCGGTCGTGTCGGCGTTGAGGTAGTGCGCGCCGGTGGTGTGGAACGCGGGGTTGACGCTGGTGCTGACGTGCACCATCGCCGGGACGTCGTACTCGGCCATCTTTTCGTAGATCGGGTACCACGAGCGGTCGGTCAGCGGCGGGGCCGTCCAGTGGCCGCCGCTCGGGTCGGGGTTGAGGTTGAGCGCGACGGCGCCGTACTCCTCCACGCAGCGGACCAGCTCGGGGACGCAGGTGGCCGGGTCGACGCCCGGGGACTGCGGGAGCATCGCGGCGGGGACGAACCGGTCCGGGTAGAGCCGGCTGACGCGGTGGCAGAGCTCGTTGCAGATGGCCGCCCACTCCGCCGAGGTCTCGAACCCGCCGACGTGGTGGGCCATGAACGACGCGCGGGGCGAGAAGATCGTCAAGTCGATGCCGCGTTCGTCCATCAGCCGCAGCTGGTTCGGCTCGATCGTCTCGCGCAGCTCGTCGTCGCTGATCTTCAGATCGGCGCGGACCGGCGCGGCGGCGGGGTTGTCGAGCGCGGCGATCTGCTGGTCGCGCCACGCCGCGAGGGCGGGTGGCGCGGTCGTGTAGTGGCCGTGGCAGTCGATGATCAAGGTGATTCCTCGGGGCTTCGCAGGCTTGACAGTCGCACACTAATCGTCGATGAAATTGTTGACAATATCTGCGACGAGATCGTGACGGTGGGCTGACCACTGCGAACGGCCGGTGACGTCACTGGGGTAGTTGCCGGAGGACGCCGGAGGCGGTCACCCGGCCGGCTCGGTCGCGCACGGAGGTGAGGGTCTCCGTGGGGTGGGGCTGGGCGGGGTTGGGCCTGGCCGGGGCTGGCTCGGCATGGCCGGGCTCGGCGGCCGCGGGCTCGGTCGGACCCGGCGCGGCCGGACCCGGCGCGGCCCGGCCAGACTCGGCCCGGCCAGACTCGGCCCGGCCAGACTCGGCCCGGCCAGGCTCGGCCCGGCCAGGCTCGGCCCGGCCAGGCTCGGCCGCGCCGGGCTCCCCCAGGCGGGGCGCCGCCGGGCCGGGCTTGGCCGCGCCGGGCTCGCCCAGGCGGGGCGCCGGGCCGGGCGCGGCCGGGCCGGGCGACACCGAGCCGGGCGACACCGAGCCGAGGGCCGGCAGGCCGGGCCCCGCGAGGCCGCGCTCCGCCGAACCGAGCCCCACCGAGCCGGGCCCCGCCAGGCCGGGCTCTGCCGAGGCGACCAAACCCTGGAAGTCGAACAAAGGTGCCACCAGCCGGTACTCGAACTCCAGCCGCCCGCCGACACCCCGTGCCCGCGCGGCCTCGGCCATGGCCAGCGCCTGCAGGGGCCCGTGGGTGAGCAGCCCCGGGTAGCCCTCCACCTCGCGGCTGTAGTCGCGGTCGTAGTGGATGCGGTGGGCGTTGTACGTCAGCGCCGAGAACCGGAACAGCAGCGTCGGCGTCACCTCGACCGGCCACTCGCCTTCGCGTGGCGGGACCTCCGGGCCGTCGGTGGGCCACGGATCCCCTGTCGGGTGCGCGGCCGCGCGGTAGACGATGTCCTGCTCCTCCTCGACCACCAGCCGGCCCGCCTGGGTGATCCGGTGCCCCACCGTGACGAACGTGAGCGGCCCGGACCGGCCGTGTTTCTCCCGCCTCGCCAGCACCTCCGACCGGCGGGTGGCCGGCTCGCCGCAGCGCAGCTCCCCCGGTGTGCGGACGCGGCCACCGGCCCACATCCGCCGCCGGCCCGGGCCCGGCGGGGCCAGGACGGTGCCGCGGACCGGGTGGCCGTCCGGGCCCAGATCGGCCTGGGCGGGCCGGTCGAGCAGGTAGAGCCAGTGCCACAGCAGCGGGAGGACGCCGTCGGCGGGCACCGGGACGTCGAGCAGTGCGCCCAGGGCCTCGGCGGGGCCGGGGAGGATCAGTTCGGTGTGCGTCATGCCGGACCGCCGCGGCCGGTGAGGGGATGGCGCTTGACCAGCTGCCGGGTGATGACCGTGCGCTGGATCTCGTTGGTGCCCTCGCCGACGATCATCAGCGGCGCGTCGCGGAAGTAGCGTTCGACGTCGAACTCCGTGGAATAGCCGTAGCCGCCGTGGATCCGGACCGCGTCCAGCGCGATCTCCATCGCCGTCTCCGAGGCGAACAGCTTGGCCATCCCGGCTTCCAGGTCGGCGCGCACGCCCGAGTCGTAGCGGCGGGCGGCGTGGTGGACGAGCTGGCGGGCCGCCTCGAGCTTGGTGGCCATGTCGGCGAGGTAGTTGCCGACCGACTGGTGCTGCCAGATCGGGCGGCCGAACGTCTCGCGTTCCTGGGCGTAGCGCAGCGAATCCTCCAGGGCGGCGCGGCCGACGCCGAGGGCGCGGCTCGCGACCTGGATCCGGCCGATCTCCAGGCCCCGCATCATCTGCGCGAAGCCCTGCCCCTCTTCGCCGCCCAGCAGGGCGGTCACCGGGACGCGGAAGTCCGCAAAGGACAGTTCGCAGCTTTCGACCCCCTTGTAGCCCAGCTTCGGCAGATCGCGGGAGACGTGGAAGCCCGGCCCCTTCTCCGCCAGCAGGATGCTGATGCCCGTGTGCGCGGGTTCGGCGGCCGGGTCGGTCTTGCACAGCAGCGCGACCAGCTGCGAGCGCCGGGCGTTGGTGATCCACGTCTTCGCGCCGTCGACCACATAGGACTCCCCGTCGCGGCGGGCGGTGGTGCGCAGGGCCTGCAGGTCGGAGCCGCCGCCGGGCTCGGTCAGCGCCATCGTCGCGCGGACCTCGCCGGCGGCCATCCGCGGTAGGTAGTGGTCCTGCTGCTCCCGCGTGCCGTAGGTCGCGATGAGCTTCGCGACGACGGTGTGGCCGCCCATCGCGCCGGCGAGGCTCATCCAGCCGCGTGCCAGCTCTTCGGTGATGACGGCGTAGCACTGCGCCGAAACCCGCGTCTCACCCCACGGTTCGGGGACGGCGAGCCCGAAGACCCCCAGGGTCTTCATCTGCTCGATGAGCGCTTCCGGGTAGGTGTCGGCGTGGTCCAGCTCCCGCGCCGCGGGCCGGACGTCGCGGTCCACGAAGTCCCGCACCACCGCGACGATCGCGGCCTCCTCCTCGGTCAGCCCGTCCATCTCGGTCCTCTCGATCGGCCGTGCCCCTCCTCCCCATCATGAGCCGCCCTGTTCCATCAAACCCATTTGATGTATTGTCCGGGGATGGCACCCGAGCCGCCCGCCTTCGTCCGCTTGGCCGCGCACCCGCTGCGGTGGGCGCTGCTGACCGCGCTGGCCGGCGGCGACCTGCGCGTGCGCGAGCTGGTGGACCGTGCCGGTGAGCCGCAGAACCTGGTCTCCTACCACCTGCGGCTGCTGCGCGACGGCGGGCTCGTCACCACCACGCGCAGCAGTCACGACGGCCGCGACACCTACTACCACCTGGATCTCGACCGCTGCGCCGCCGCGCTCGCCGGGACCGGCGCGGCGCTGCACCCGGCGTTGCGGCCGGAGCCGCCGGCTTCGCCGTCCGGGCGGATCGCCGTGCTGTTCGTCTGCACCGGGAACAGTGCCCGCTCCCCCATCGCCGAAGCGTTGCTGCGCCGGCGCGCCGGCGGGGCGGTGACGGTGACCAGCGCGGGCAGCCACCCCAAACCCGAGCTGCACCCCGACGCCGTGCGGGTGCTGGCCGAGGAGTTCGGCATCGACGTCGGCGGGCAGCGGCCGCGCCACCTGGACACGGTCGCCGGGCGCCGGTTCGACCACGTGATCACGTTGTGCGACAAGGCCCGCGAGACCTGCCCCGAGTTCCCGCACCACCCGCGCCGCCGCCACTGGAGCATCCCGGACCCGGCGACGCCGGGCGGTCCCGGCTACGGCGCGTTCCGGCGCACCGCGGCCGAGCTCGACACCCGCGTCCGGCACCTGCTGCCGGATCTCGTTGCGGCACGAGAAAAGGAGGTCCAGCCGTGACCGACCAGTACGCCAGCGTCCGGTACGTCGTCGACGACGTCCCCGCGGCCATCGAGTTCTACACCACCCACCTCGGCTTCGAAGTGCGCATGAGCGCGGCGCCCGCCTTCGCCGACGTCGTCCGCGGGCCGTTGCGGCTGCTGCTGTCCGGCCCCGCCAGCTCGGGCGCCCGCGCCACCCCGGCCGACTCCTCGAGCGCGGGGCGCAACCGCATCCACCTCGTGGTCCCCGACCTCGACGCCGAGATCGCCCGCCTGGCCGACGCCGGCCTGGCCTTCCGCGGCGAGGTCGTCGCCGGTCCGGGTGGGCGGCAGATCCTCCTGGCGGACCCCGCCGGCAACCTCGTGGAGCTGTTCCAGCCCGCCCGCTGACCGGCCGTCCGCCGCTACGCTGCGGTGCCGTGCAGGAAACGCGTCTCGACCTCGCCCGGATCCGGGCCGCTCGCCGGCTGATCGACCCGGTCTTCCTCGACACCCCGCTGTACCGGTGCGAGGCGCTGGAGCCCGCGCTCGGGTGCGCCGTGAGCATCAAGCTCGAAACGGCGAACCCGGTGCGCAGCTTCAAGGGCCGCGGCACCGAGGTGGTCGCGAGCGGGCTCGGCTCGCGCGCGGCCGTGTGCGCCAGCGCGGGCAACCTCGGGCAGGCTCTCGCCTGGTCCGGACGCGGCCGGGGGCTCGACGTCACCGTCGTCGCCTCCCGCCACGCGACGGCGGCCAAGCTCGAGCGCATCCGCGCGCTGGGCGCCAAGCTGGAACTCGTGGACGGCGACCACGAACTGGCTCGCGAGCGGGCCGCGGCGATCGCGTCGGCCGACGGCATCCGGCTGGTCGAAGACAGCCTGGACCTGGAGACCTGCGAGGGCGCGGCGACCATCGGCCTGGAGCTGGCCGAGGCCGCGACGGCGTTCGACACCGTCCTGGTCGCCCTCGGCGGCGGGGCGCTCGCGACCGGGGTGGGGCACGTGCTGAAGGCACTGGCGCCCGGCACCGAAGTGCTCTGCGTCCAGCCGCTGGGTGCGCCGGCGATGACGCGCTCCTGGCACGAACGGCGCGTCGTCACCACCGAGACGACCGACACGATCGCCGACGGCGTCGCCGGACGGCGGCCCATCCCCGAGGTCCTGGCCGACCTCCTCGTGGTCGCGGACGACGCCGTGCTGGTCCGGGAGGCGTCGATCACGGCCGGGATGCGGCTGCTGCTCGACCACGCGGGCCTCGTCGTCGAACCCTCGGCGGCGCTGGGCATCGCGGCGATCCTCGAAGACCGCGACCGCTTCGCCGGGCGGCACGTGGTCACGATCGTGTGCGGCGGCAACGTCGACCTGGCCGCCTACCACCGCTGGGTCGGCGTCACCTGACGAAGACCGGGTTCACCGCAGGGCGTCACGGCCGGCGTCGAAGCAGCGCAGCGCCGCCCCGGTCGCCGCGGCCACGGTGACCTCGAAGACCTCGTCCTCCGCGCACCCCGCGGCGAGCAGGCTCCGGACGTCGTCGTCGGTGATCCGGTGCGAGGCGTCGCGGACCAGGGCCGCGTAGGCGTGCCACGGGTCCGCCAGGCCGTCACCCGTCGCGGCGGCCCGGCGGAGCTCGGGACTCGTGTGCGCGGGCTGGTCGAAGACGCTCGCGCGGAGGTCGCCGTGGTCCTCGCCGAGCAGGAAGCCCGGGAACCGGTAGCCCGCCCGGTGCAGGGCCCGCGTGCCCGCCTTCAGCTGCCCGTCGAGCAGCTCGAAGCCGAACGCGTTGGCGAGCCGGTTGACGATGTTCCACACCAGGTTGACGCGCAGGGCGTCGAGCACCGCCTGGCCGGGCAGGTCCCGGACCGGCGCGGGGTCGGCGTCCGCCGCTCGCGACACGTCTTCGAGGAACCGTTGCACGGCCAGCAGTTCCGGCCGCGCGCCCGCCGGGTGGTCGGGGTCGATCTCGCCGTGGCCGGCGATCCGCGTCAGCTCGGCGTGCGTGACGACGCAGAACGGGCACTCGTGCACCCGGGCCGTGGCCATCGCGAGGTACTCGCGTTCGCCCGCCGTCCAGAAGGACTCGCCGCGCATCGCGGGCGCGGTCAGCTCCAGCAGCGGCCGGGTCAGGAACTCCGGCCGGTACAGCAGCATCTTGACGATGTCCGGGCTCGGGACGCGGGAAAGCCGCGCCGTGGCGGTGAGGAACAGCCGGGCCCGGCGCCGGTGGCCGTGGTCCAGAACGGACAGTCGCATCAGGACTCCAGTTCGTGCAGTCGGCGGTCGAGGAAGCGGCGGTCGGGCGGCGCGGGCGCCAGTTCCCGGGCCCGCCGGTAGGCCGCGACGGCGTCGGCCCGGCGGCCGAGGCGGCGCAGCAGATCGGCGCGAGCGGCGTGCCACAGGTGGTAGCGCGCCAGCCCGTCGATGCCCTCGACGAGGGCGAGCCCGGCTTCGGGGCCGTCGGCCATCGCGACGGCCACGGCGTGGTTGAGGGCGACCACGGGGGACGGCGCGATCCCGCGCAGCTGCGCGTAGAGACCCGCGATCCGCGCCCAGTCGGTGTCGCCGGCCGTGCCGGCCTGGGCGTGCTGCGCGGCGATCGCCGCCTGCAGCTGGTACTGCCCGACCGTCCCGCGGCGCAGCGCCCGCCCGAGCACCCCGAGCGCTTCGGCGATCTCGGCCCGGTCCCAGCGCGTGCGGTCCTGGTCTTCGAGCAGGACGACGTCCCCGTCCGGCGTGAAGCGGGCCGCCGACCGCGAATCCTGGAGCAGGAGCAACGCGACCAGGCCGAGGGTTTCGGGCTCGTCCGGCATCAGCGCGGCCAGCAGCTTCGCCAGCCGGATCGCCTCGCGCCGCAGCTCGGCCGGCTCGTCCCCGCCGGACGGCGACGCGTAGCCCCGGGTGAAGACGAGGTAGATCACCGTGAGGACGCCGGACAGCCGGTCGGGCAACAGGTGGTCCGGCGGGACGCTCAGCGCGATGCCCGCGTCCCGGATCTTGCGCTTGGCCCGCACCAGCCGCTGCGCCAGCGCCGGCTCGGCCACCAGGAACAGGCGGGCGATCTGCGCCGCGGTCAGCCCGGCGACGGCCTGCAGCGTCAGCGCCACCCTCGCGTCCTCCGCCAGTGCCGGGTGGCAGCACGTGAAGAGCAGGCTCAGCCGGTCGTCCCCCACCTCGGCGAGCCGGTCGTCCGGCAGGTCCACCGTCCTCACCCCGCTTTCGCCGGCCGCGAGCCGGGCGAGCTTGGCCCGTCCGACGCGGGCGCGCCGGATCCGGTCGACAGCGCTGTTGCGCGCCGCGGTCAGCAACCAGGCCGCGGGGTCGTCCGGGACCACGGGCCCCCACGCCCGCAACGCCTGGGCGACGGCGTCCTGCAGGGCGTCCTCGGCCAGTTCGAAGTCGCCGAGCACCCGCACCAGCGCCGCCAGCAGCCGGGCGCGGTCGTCGCGGTAGACCCGTTCGACGACCGTCGCCGCGCGATCAGCCATCGGCGGCCCGCGCGGCCCGGTGGTCCAGCCCCGGCACCCCGGCGACCGGGCGGACCTCGACCGAGCCCTGCGCCGCCATCGGACACAGGGCGGCCAGCTCGAGCGCTTCGTCGAGGTCTCGGCAGTCCAGGACGTACACCCCGCCGAGGTGCTCGTGGGTCTCGGCGAACGGCCCGTCGGTGATGAGCGTCCGGCCCTCCCGCACGGTCACCGTGGTCGCGGTGTGCTCGCCCTGCAGCGGGTGCCCGGACACGAAGACCCCGCGGCGCCGGCATTCGTCCGCGAAGGCGTTGACCGCGGCCAGCGCCTCCTCGAACCCGGGGTCGTCCGGCTCCGGCCGGTCGCAGTCGTGGATCAGCAGCATGTACAGCACGTGCCCTCCCAGGCCGCGTCGTGCGGTGTCGGTCGAAGAGGATGACGAACAGCACGACCGTAACTCGACAGCCCGGGCCGGACTCGCCGGAAATCGGCATTCCTGCAGCACCCGCTGCAGGTTGTTGCCAGTACCCGGCGCAGTTACCCTGGGTCCGTGGCCGATCCGAGCAACCTCGACGACCTCGACTACCCGGCCTACACCACCGGGCAGGTGGCCACGCTGCTCGGCGTGCAGGAGGCGTTCCTGCGCAGCCTCGACGCCGCGAGCCTCGTCCGGCCCCACCGCTCGGACGGCGGCCACCGCCGCTACACCCGCCGTCAGCTCGCGTTCGTGCTCCGCGTCCGCGAACAGCTCGACGACGGCCACACCCTCGCCGCGGCCGCCCGCATCCTCGGCCTGCAGGACGAGCTCACCGCCGCCCACACCGAAATCGATCTCCTGCGCGCCGAGCTCGCCCGCCGCGGCGACGCGTAGCCGGCCCGATTCCCCGCAAACCCCGCGGCGACGCGTTGTGGCCGGTCCGAGGCGGTTCTAGGCTGGCAGCATCACGGTTCAACCCCGAGCCATCCCCTGGTCACCTTTCCGCGGGAGGGTGGGTCCGACCATGTCCACGGCCGATGGTGCGCGTCCCGGCAGGCTGACCGTGTCCCGGTCCCACGGCGACCCCGCCGTCGTGGCACTGGACGGGGAACTCGACAGCGAAACCGTGCTGCTCATGGCCCGCGCCGTCGCGCAGAGCCTGGCGCAGGACCCCGCGCCCGAGGTCGTCGTGCTCGACCTCGCCGGCGTCACCGCGCTGACCGGCGCCGGCATCCGGGTCCTGCTGCACGCTCGCGACCACGTCGCGCGCTGCCGGTGCACCCTCCGCCTCACGACGCCCCGGCACCCGGCCGCGCGCCAGGCGCTGCGGATTTCCCGGCTGTACGCCACTTTCGACGTCTACGCCGACCGCCGCGCCGCGCTCGACGCCGGTGACCGGCGCTCGTTCCTGGAGCTCGTCCACCGCCTGTGGGTCCCGGAGCCCTGACCGGCGGTTAGTGCCCAGAAATTACCAAAGGTAAGTTCTGCTGCCGTCTTGACTTTACCAATGGTCAGGAGGAGAGTCTCGGCCACCTGATTCGTCTAGACCAATCGGCGCTCCCCGCGGTACGGCCATCCCCAGGAGGAGACCCATGTCCCGCAGAATCCGGACCACCACAGCAACCTTGACGAGCCTCGCGACGATCGCCGCCACCGCCCTGGTCCTGTCCGGCGGCGCCGACGCCAGCCCGGCGGCCCCGGCGGCCGGCTGCGGCGTGCTGTTCGACGACTTCCACTACGCCTCGCCCACCGACTCCGCATTCGGCGGTGCCGGCTGGACCACGCGCAACGACGTCGGCAGCCCCGGCGTGCCCGGCGCGCGGTGGCTCACGAGCAACATCACCTTCCCGGCGGTGAACGGCGAGCGCGTCGCCCAGCTCGCCGCCACCACCGACGGCAGCGCGGCCGGCACGACCCACGCCGAGCTCTACCAGAACCAGCTGCGGTTCTTCGAAGGCACGTACGCCAGCCGGGTCCGCTTCACCGACGCGCCGGACAGCGGCCCCGACGGCGACCACGTCAACGAAACGTACTTCACCATCTCGCCGCTGCGGTACGACCGCGATCCCCTCTACAGCGAACTGGACTTCTCCGAGTACCTGCCGAACGGCGGCTGGGGCGGCTCCCAGGCGAACTACCAGACCAGCTGGTACACCTACTGGAACAGCCCGACGTGGGACGGCCTGCGCACGTCCACCGCGCAGAACCGCAGCATGGCCGGCTGGCACGACATCGTCACGCAGGTCTCCGGCGGGCACGTCAGGTACTACATCGACGGCGTGCCGACCGCGGACCACACCACCGACGCCCAGGGCAACCCGGTGTACCCGCGCACGCCGATGTCGATCAACTACAACATGTGGTTCATCGACACCGCCGGGCACACGAGCGGCACCAGTGCCTACACCGAGCAGGTCGACTGGACCTACTACGCGGGCAACCAGGTCGTCTCGCCCGCGGACGCCGTCGCGAAGGCCGGGCAGTACCGCACCGCCGGAACGTCCCATGTGGACACCGTGACCGGCTGCACCACGCCGACCACCCCGCCGCCGACGACGCCGACCACCGCCACCGCCCCGACGACGCCCACGACCCCGACCACCCCGGCCCAGCCCGCCGACTGCTCGACGGCGGCGGAGTGGGACTGGGGCACGGTGTACCTCGGCGGCCAGCGGGTGAAGCACAACGCCCACCTCTGGCAGGCGAACTGGTGGACCCAGGGTTCCGAACCCGGGCTCACCGCCCAATGGGCCGACCTCGGCCACTGCTGACCTCCCCCCGCCGCGGCCCGTTCGCGGGCCGCGGCGGCCCGCCGCCCTCCCAGGAGTTCCCCGTGCGCAGACGCACCCTCGCCGCCGCACTGGCCGTCGCCGCCGTGACCGCCACCGCCTGCGGCACCGACACCCCCGCTCCCGCCGCCCACGGCGGCGAGCTCACCGTCTGGCTGATGAACGGCGACCTCAGCGACAAGGCCACCGCGGCGATCGGCGCCGCGTTCGAGAAGGCCACCGGCGCCAAGGTCACCGTGCAGATCCAGGAATGGGACAACATCAACACCAAGATCAGCACGGCGCTGGCCCAGGACACCACGCCGGACGTCATCGAGATCGGCAACACGAACGTCCCGCTGTTCGCCGCCAACGGCGCGCTCACCGACCTCACCCCGCACCGCGACGAGCTCGCCGCGGGCCACACCTGGCTGCCCGGCCTGTCCGGACCGGCCACTGTGGACGGACACCTCTACGCCGCGCCGCTGTTCGCGGGCAACCGCGCCGTCATCTACGACAAACAGGTCTGGGCCGACGCCGGCGTCACCGCCCCGCCGAAGACCTTCCAGGAACTCACCACCGCGCTCGGCAAGATCAAGGCGAAGCACCCCGCGGCGGACTACTCGGCGTTCCACTTCCCCGGCCGCTACTGGTTCGGCGCGCTCCAGTTCGTCTGGGACGCCGGCGGGCAGATCGCCACCCGGAAGGACGGGAAGTGGGCGGGCGCACTCGAAAGCCCGGAGGCGCAGAAAGGCCTGCAGGCCTGGAAGGACTTCCAGAACGCCTACTCCTCCGCCGCGTCCCGCAACGTCGACACGAAGGCCCCGGACCAGGCCGCGATCTTCTCCGCCGGCGGCGCCGGAGCCATCCTCGACACGAGCGTCAACACCGTGGTCAAGAACAAGCCCGAGCTGAAGGACCGCCTGGGCACCTTCCCCTTCCCCAGCGCCACGCCCGGCAAGACGCAGCCGGTGTTCCTCGGCGGGTCCGACCTGGCCGTCGCGGCGAAGAGCCGCAACCAGGACCTCGCGCTCGCCTACCTCAAGGCGGCGACCGATCCGGCGGTGCAGCGCGAGGCGATCGTCGGCATCGACGGCTGGACGCCGGTCTCGACCGAGCTGATCGACCAGGTCACCCCGACGCTGCCCCCGCTCAACGCGGCCTTCGCCACCGCGGCGAAGACCAGCGTCGCGACCCCGGCCGCCCCCGGCTGGGCGACCATCGAGAGTGACAAGTCGATCAACACGTTCTTCGCCGACATCGCGACCGGGCGGCGGCCGATCGCCGACGCCGCACGGGACTTCGACGCGCACCTGACCGAGGCGCTCAACGCCCGCTGACCGGCGGGGTGGCCCGGCCGACTGCCGTCCCCACCCGGGCCACCCCGCCCCCCTTCGCGAAGGAGTTCCCCTTGCTGCTGGTGAAGGCGCCGACACCCGCGCCCGGAAGAACCACCCCGCGGCGCCGGCGGCGCACCCTGCTCCCGTACGGCCTGCTGCTGCCCGCGGCCGCGCTGCTCGGGCTCGTCCTGGGCTACCCGCTGGTCCGCCTGGTCGTCATCTCCCTGCAGGAGTACGGCCTGCGGTCGCTGTTCACCGGGACGACGAGCTTCGCCGGCTGGGACAACTACGCCGAGGTGCTCGGCGACGACCAGCTGCTCCCGGTCCTCGCCCGCAGCGTCGGGTTCTGCGCGGCCCTCGTGACCGGCACGCTCGTGATCGGCTTCGGCGTCGCGCTGCTGCTGCGGCGCCTCGGCCGCGGCATGCGCACGGCCGTCACGCTCTGCCTGATCGCGGCCTGGGCGCTGCCGAACGTCGCGTCCACCCTCGTCTGGCAGTGGCTCTTCCAGCCCGGGTACGGCGTGGTGAACTGGCTGCTGACCCAGGCCGGCTTCGGAGACCTCACCCAGCACGACTGGACCAAGTCGCCGGCGTCGGCGTTCACGCTCGTCTGGCTGCTGGTCGTGTGGCAGTCGGTGCCGTTCGTCGCGCTCACGCTCCACGCCGGCCTGTCCCAGATCCCGCGCTCCTACTACGAAGCGGCCGAGCTGGACGGCGCCGGGCCGTGGCGGATCCACCGCACGATCACGCTGCCGTTCCTGCAGCCGATCCTGGGCCTGGTCACCATCCTCTCGGTGATCTGGGACTTCACCGTGTTCAACCAGATCTGGATCCTCACCCAGGGCGGCCCGGACGGCGGCACCACGACGCTCGGCATCTGGACGTTCACCCGGGCCTTCAGCCGCAACGACTTCGGCCAGGGCGCGGCGATCGCCGTCGTCTCGGTCGCGCTGCTCGTCGGGATGACCGCCCTCTACGTGCGCCGGCTCGTCCGCTCCGGGGAGGACCTGTGATGCGCCGGATCGGCCGCAACACCGCGGCCGCCGTGTTCTGCCTCGTGTGGATCTTCCCGGTCTACTGGATGGTGCTCACGGCGTTCAAGCCCGCGGGCGAGATCCTCAGCCCCACCCCCGAGTTCCTGCCGTTCGACGTCACGCTGGACAACTTCGCCGACGCGCTCGCCAAGCCCGGGTTCGTCCAGGACCTGGCGAACAGCGTGGTGGTGGTCGTCGTGGTCGTCGCGCTGTCCGTCGTGGTCGCCTTCCTCGCCGCGACCGCGTTGACGCGCTTCCGGTTCTTCGGGCGCCGGAGCTTCCTCATCGGCGTGCTGGTGCTGCAGATGGTGCCGGTGCCGGCCCTGGTCATCCCGCTGTTCCTCGGCCTCAAGAGCGCGCACCTGCTCGACACGCTGTTCGGGCTGATCCTGACGTACGTGGCGCTCGTGCTGCCGTTCACGATCTGGACGCTGCGCGGGTTCCTGCACGGCATCCCCGTCGAACTGGAGGAGGCGGCGATGGTCGACGGCGCGACGCGCGGGCGCGTGATGCGCTCGGTCCTGCTGCCGCTGGTGCTCCCCGGGCTGATCGCGACCAGCGTGTTCGCGTTCATCACCGCGTGGAACGACTTCCTGTTCGCCTACGTGATCATGAAGGACAGCTCGGGGTACACGCTGCCGGTCTGGCTCGTGTCGTTCAGCACGAGCACCGGCACCGACTACGGCGGCCTGATCGCCGCGTCGACGCTGTTCGCGCTGCCCGTCGTCGTCTTCTTCGCGCTCGTGCAGCGCCACCTCGTCGAGGGCATGACCGCGGGCGCGGTGAAGGGCTGATGCTCATCCCCCACCCCGCGCGGCTCACGCGCCGCGCCGGTTCCTGCGTGCCCACCGGGATCCTGGCGGGCCCCGGCACCCACGGCCCGGCCCGGCTGCTCGCCGCGTACACCGGTCTCCCGCCGGTCCACAACGGACCGGTCATCCGGCTCGCGCGGGAACCGGGGCTCGGGCCGGAGGAGTACACCCTCGAGGTCACGCCCGACCACGCGCTGCTCACCGCGTCCACGGACGCGGGCCTGCTGGCCGGCGTGCAGACGATCCGCCAGCTGTCTGCCGGGATCCTGCCGTGCCTGACGATCCGCGACGCGCCGCGCCTGCCCTGGCGCGGGGTGCTGCTCGACGTCGCGCGGCACTTCATGCCCCTGGGCTTCCTCCGCGAGTTCGTCGACCTCCTGGCGCTGCACAAGTACAACGTCCTGCACCTGCACCTCACCGACGACCAGGGCTGGCGGGTCGAGATCGGCGGCTGGCCCCGGCTCACGGAGGTCGGGGCCCGGCGCGCCGAGTCGATGGTCGGGCCCGCGGGCAGCGGCGTCTTCGACGGCGTCCCCCACGGCGGCTTCTACACCCAGCGGGAGCTGCGCGAGCTCGTCTCCTTCGCCGCCGAGCGCGGGGTGCGGATCGTGCCGGAGATCGACTTCCCCGGGCACGTCCGCGCGGCGCTGGCCGCCTACCCTTCGCTGGGCAACCGGCCGGAAACGCCACTGCCGGTGTGGACGGAATGGGGCATCAGCCCGGACATCCTCGGCGTCCACGACGGCGCGTTCGCCTTCTGCCGCGACGTCCTCACCCAGGTCGCGGACGTCTTCCCGGCGCCGTACCTGCACATCGGCGGCGACGAATGCCCGACGGTCCAGTGGGAAACCAGCCCGATCGCGCGGGAAAAGGCCGCGCGGCTGGGGTTGCGCACCACCGCCGAACTGCACCCGTGGTTCCTCGGCGAACTGCACCGCGTGGCCGCCGGGCTCGGCAAGCAGGCGGTCTGCTGGGACGAAACCGGGCACGCCGCGGGACGGCTCCCCCGGACGTGGTCGTCACGGCCTGGCGCGACGCCGCCCACGGCGCGCTCGCCGTCGCCCGCGGCCACCGGGTGATCATGGCCCCGCACACCTCGACCTACTTCGACTACCGGCAGAGCGAGGAGGACGGCGAGCCACCGCGCGAGCCCGTGACGACACTGGAAGACGTCTACCGCTTCGATCCCCTGGCGGGCGGCCTGCCGGTCGCCGACGGGACCGCGCCCGGCATCCTCGGCACCCAAGCACAGCTGTGGACCGAGCACGCCCCGACCCCCGACCACGTGCGGCACCTGGCGTTCCCGCGGCTGTGCGCGCTGGCCGAGCGGGCGTGGTCGCCACCGGACCGCGGCTATGCTGACTTCCGCCAGCGCCTGGCCGGTCACCTCCACCGGCTGCGCGCGCTGGACGCCCTGCCGAAGGAGCGCGTCCGGTTCGCCGGCGCGCTCGGAGTACCTGGGAAGACGGTGCCTTGACCGCTGTGCCATCCGGGGCTTCGCCCCAGGCCGGGGGCTCCGCCACCCGGAGCCCCCGAAAAGAAGGTGTGCCATCCGGGGCTTCGCCCCAGGCCGGGGGCTCCGCCACCCGGAGCCCCCGAAAAGAAGGTGTGCCATCCGGGGCTTCGCCCCAGGCCGGGGGCTCCGCCACCCGGAGCCCCCGAAAAGCCGCCGTGCCATCCGCGGCCGCACCCCAGGCCGGAGGCTCCCCCACCCGGAGCCCCCGAAAAGAAGGTGACGAGCCGGCGGACCGGCCGCCCACCGTGAAGCGCGACCGCGTCCGGCGGCACCTGCTGAAGGTGATCGAGAACGCCGGCCCCGGCACCGGGCTCGCCTCGGAACGGGAACTGGCCGCGGAGCTGGGCGTCTCCCGCCCGACCGTCCGGGCGGCCATCGACGAGCTGACCCGCACCGGGCTGCTCGTGCGCCAGCGCGGCCGGGGCACGTTCACCAGCCCGGACAAGGTCACCCAGGAACTCGCGACCGGGCTCGCGGTCCCGCCCGCGGAAGGGCACTGGACCAGCCGGGTCGTCGCGTTCGCGGTGTCCCCCGCCTCGCGGTCCCTGGCCGCCGAGCTCGAACGGGAGCCGGGAACGCCGGTGCTGCGGGTGACCCGGGTCCGGCACGTCGACGACGAGCCGATCGCGATCGAGCGGCTCGCGCTGCCCGCCTCTCTGGTGCCCGGCCTGACGCCGGCCGACCTCGAATCGGGCAACTTCTACCGGCTGCTGCGGGAACGCTTCGGGATCGTCGTGCAGGACGCGGTGCAGACCATCGAGCCCGCCGTCACCAACCCGGAGCAGGCCGAGCTGCTCGAGATCGCGGTGTACGCGCCGATCCTGCACATCGAGCGGCTGACCCGCGACACGACGGGCCGGGTGGTCGAACTGACCCGCTCGGTGTACCGCGGTGACCGTTACCGCATCACGTCGAAACTGCGCTTCGACGCCGAATCCGGGTAGAACCGGGAAATAGATCTTCACCGGGGAACGCGAACGCTTATTTAGCGTGTCCTCGTTACCCGATCGAGTGAACGCCTGGGAGCGTTCGGGTGACCGCCGCGCCTGAACCCCCTCGTCACGACAGGTGCGCACCGCGGCGCGCGGACCGGAAACTGCGCTGTTGGTTTCGCCTTTTCGGCGCCCGGGTGAGAGCACTTCAACGCACTGCGGGCGCGGCATAGGATTTTCCTTCGGCCGGGAAAACGATTCCCGGCCCCTTCCACCGCAAAAGAATCGAGGACCTTCCATGCGAAGACGCATGCTGGGGGCGGTCCTGCCCCTGGTGCTCGTGACGGCCACCGCCGCGCCCCTGCCCGCGGCCGCCGACCCCGCGCCGGCCGCGGTCTCGGCGCTGACGAAGTCCGTGCAGGGCACGGGATCCCCCGCCGACCACGGCGCCACCGCGAACTGGGTCGTCGGCTACGAGGACCACGCCACCACGACCGGCGCCGCGACCATCACCGACGCCGTCGGCGCCGGCCAGGCCTTCCAGCCCGGTTCGCTGCACGTCCCGCCCGGCTGGACGCCGGAGTGGTCCACCGACGGCAGCACCTTCACCGGCACCGAACCGGCGTCCGGGGTCACCGCCGTGCGGGCGGTCGACCCCGTCTCCGGCCCCGACGCGACGTCGCTGTCGGGCTCGCTCACCCCGCCCGTGCAGGCGGTCACGACGGCGACCGGCGGCGACGGCTTCACCCCGATCCTGTACCGCACCCCGGCCGGGGTGCTGCAGGCGTGGAACATCTACCACCACCTGGGGGCCACGTCGCCGAAGGTGGTCTGCACCGATCTCGCCACCGGGCAGCGCTGCCCGGGCGGGCCGTGGCCGAAGGTGCTCAACACCGCGCCCGGCCCGCTCGGCACCCTGGGGGCCGGGGACATCGCCAGCACCATGGTCGAGCAGTACGTGCGCGACCCCGCCGCGCCCGCGAAGGTCTACTACCCCGCCGTCACGGCGGCTTCCGTCGGCGTCGCCTGCCTCGACATGGCCGCCTCGGCCAACTGCGGGTACTGGGCACTGGCCGCCGTCGGCGGGTCGCCGCCGGTGCGCAGCATCACCGGGTTCGTCGAAACCGCAGGCAACCTGTACGGCCTGGTCAGCAGCGGCGCGCTGGTCTGCTGGACGATCGCGACGCAGAGCGCCTGCGGCGGCCAGCCGTACGCGCCGATCGCACCGCCCATCAACACCAACCAGACGTACGTCTACGGCGCGCTGGACGTGGTGGCGGGCAAGGTGTTCGCGTCGTCGTCCGACCCCAACACCGCGCAGCAGCCGTCACTGGGCTGTTTCGACCCGGCGACGGCCACGGCGTGCGCCGGCTGGGCGTCCTGGCGGCCGACCGGCCCGGCGGGGAACTTCACCTACAACGCCTACACGGCCTTCGACACGGCCGGCGCCCCGGTGGGCGTGTGCTCGTCGACGACCGGCGGCACGAACGTCACGACGTGCTTCGCGCTCGACGGGTCGGCGTTGCCGGCACCGCCGCTCGCGGCCGCGTTGCCCGGCGGGGTGTACGTCTTCGACCCGGAGGTGGTCACCGACCCGAACGGGCACGTGCGCAGCTACCTCCCGATCTGGAACGGCGGCTACCCGGGCGCGACGTTGTGCCACGACTGGACGACGGCGTCGGCGTGCGCGGGCCTGCCCGGCCCGATCGCGCACCCGGACGTCAACGGCGGCGCCACCCGGGACTACGGCTACACGTACGACCCGCCGTCGGGCTGCTTGATCGGCCTGGGCGACGCGGGGGTGCTGTTCTCGATGGATCCCGGCACGGGCGCGACCCCGTGCGTCCGCTCGGGCGGGCAGGTCACGCTGAAACCGGCTGATTTCTACTGCGACGGCGGAAGTCACGTCCAGGGTTACACGGCCGCGCGGCTGACGGGCGTCGACCCGGCGAACGTCGACTTCGCGGCGTCGCGGGTCACCGTCGTGGACCAGGACGGGGTGGTCGTGCCGACGCCGGGCTTCGCGCCCGACGGTTCGGTGGACCTCACGGGCGTCTCGGTGGCGGCCCACCCGTCGATCACGGTGACGACGACGCTGGTCCTGCACAGCGGGGCCGGCTTCAGCGGCTCGCTGGTCGTCGACTACGCGGGCGACGCACCCCAGCTGTGCTTCCGCACGACGATCGCCGCGGACTGCGCGGTGACGGCGGTGGCCAACACGGCGACGGGCACCGATTCGACGGGCACGTTCACCTCCAACACGGTGACGCTCCCGGTCGCGCCGGGCGCCGCCTGCACGCCGAAGGTCAAGGTGGACAAGCAGATCTGCACGTCGTCCACGGCGGCCAAGTGCGGCCCGGGCGGGTCCGGGCCGTGGGCCAAGCAGGCCGGGGTCGGGCTGCTCGGCCTGCTGAACGCCACGGCGTACTGGCGGATCACGGTGACGAACGAGGGCCCGGTGGGGATCACCTCGGCGAGCGTGGTGGACAGCGTGGAGCCGTCGTGCCAGACGGGTCCGTTCACGCTGGCGGCCGGGCAGTCGAAGCAGGTGTACTGCTCGACGTACGCGCTGCTGAGCCTGTTCCCGATCACCAACCAGGCGAAGGTGAGCTACCTGCCGGTGAACGTGCCCGCCGGAACACCGCCGTCCCACACGGCGTGGTCGTCGGCGAAGGCCTGTTCGCTGCTGTGCATCCTCTAGGGAGGTGAGGTGACGGCCCGCGGGGAGTCTCCCCGCGGGCCGTCCTCATCGGACGGTGACGGCGTCGCGCAGCTGCCGTCGTGAGGTGATCCCGAGTTTCCCGAACACCTTGCGCAGGTGCCACTCCACCGTGCGGGGGCTGAGGAACAGGCGCGTGCCGATCTCCGGGTTGGAGAACCCCTCGCGGGCCAGCCGGGCGATCTGGGCCTCCTGCGGGGTCAGCTCGCCGGTGACCTCGGCCGTCCGCTTCCGCGCGGTTTCCCCGGTCGCCAGCAGTTCGCGCCGCGCGCGGTCGGCGAAGGCCTCGAGCCCCATCGCCGTCAGCGTTTCGTGGGCTGTGCGCAGGTGTTCGCGGGCTTCGGCCCGCCGGCCTTCGCGGCGCAGCCATTCGCCGAACAGCAGGTGGCCGCGCGCCAGGTCGACCCGCAACGGCGTGCCGGTCAGCAGGGTGATCGACGCGCGGTGGTGCCGCTCGGGGTCTTCGCCGGCCAGCGCGCGCAACCGGGCTTCGAGCCCCTGGGCCCACGCTGTCGGCGTCGCCCGGGCCCGGGTGGCGACCCGTGCCAGCGCCGCGGCGACGAGCTCGTCGTCGCCCGTTCTCGACGCCGCTTCGGCCAGTTCGACGGTGGCGAGCGTCTGGTGGCCGACGGCGTCGCGCTCGAACACCCGGCGGGCGGCGTCGCGGGCGGCGTCGTGGCGGCCGAGACCGTTGCCCAGCACGGCGTTCGCGTAATCGGCGAACGCCACGACCCGGCCCTGCCCGCGCGCCGCCGCCTGCTCCGCCGTGGCCGGGATCAGCTCGGCCGCCGGGGCTTCGCGGCCCCGCAGCGCGGCGAGCAGGATCGCGCTGTAGCCCACCGGCGGGCTGCCGGTCACCTCCGCGAGCAGGCGGTCCTCCCCGACCAGCGTCTCGGCCGCGGCCAGGTCGCCGGCCAGCAGCTCGTGGTTGGCGAGGAAGTTGAGCGCGAACTGCAGCTGGACGAGCGCGCCGGTGTCCCGCGCGAGCCGCACCTGGCGCTCGGCGAACGCGCGTCCGGACGCGAAGTCCAGGACCTCGGTCGCCAGGGTGCCCCCGGCCCGGTTGCCCAGCAGCCACAGCACCCGGCCGGCGTCTTCGGTACCGGCGTCGAGGGCGCGCACGGCTTCCAAAGCCGCGGTCAGCAGGGGTGCCGCGGCCGCGTAGCCGTCGGTGAGGCGGGTCGCGAGCGCGTCCAGCACGAGGTCGGCGGCCCTCGGCGGCACTCCGGCCGGGGGCGCGGCGCGCGCGGCCTCGGCCGCTTCGGCCACCCCGGTCCCGGCCCAGATCGCCGCCCCGAGCGCTTCCAGGTACGTCTCCCGCGCCACGTCGGCGTCGAGCGGCGCCAGCCCTTCGGCCGCGCGCAGCAGCAGGCGGGCGGCGTCGCCGCCCCGGCGCTGGTCGAACGCGATCTGCCCGCGCAGGCGCTCCGCCTCGGCGGCGCGCACGGCGTCCGGCGGACCGGCCTCGGCCGCGCTCAGCAGCCCGAGCGCGGCTTCGAGCGCGCCCGCGCCGCGTTTCGCCCGGGCCGCGGCCAGTTCGCGGCGGGCGCGGCGCGCGGGATCGGGCGTGAGCGTCGCCGCGTGTTCGAGGAAGGCGGCGGCCGCGACCAGCCCGCCGCGGGCCTGCGCCCGGCCGGCCGAGCGCTCGAGGTCGGCGGCGACGTCTTCGTCGGGCGCGACCGTCGCCTGCGCCCGGTGCCAGGCGCGGCGGTCCGGGTCGACGCCCGCGTCGGTCACCGCCGCCAGCGCGCGGTGCACCGCCTGCCGGTCGCGGGCCGGCGCGGACCGGTAGACCGCCGAGCGCACCAGCGGGTGCCGGAACCGGATCCGCGGGCCGAACTCGATCAGCCCGGTCGTCTCGGCCGCGGCCGCCGGGTCGGCGCCCAGCCCGAGCTCGCCGGCCGCGCGCCACAGCAGGGTGGCGTCGCCGAGCGGCTCCGCGGCGGCGGTCAGCAGCAGCCGCCGGGTGTCGGCGGGCAGCGGGTCCAGCTGCCGGAGGAAGCACTGCTCGAGCCGGCCGGCCAGCGAGTCGGCGCCGGTCCGGCCGAAGCCGTCGGCGAGCTCGGCGCCCGTCCAGGCCCGCGGCAGCTCGACCAGGGCGAGCGGGTTGCCGTGGGTCTCGGCGACGATCCGGTCGCGGACGCGGGCGTCCACCGGGTCCTTGAGCACGGAGTCCAGCAGCAGCCGGGCCTCCGGCTCGGCCAGCCCGCCGACGGCGAGGTCCGGCAGGCCGCCGAGGTCGAGCTCGTCCGCGGGGTCCCGCACCGCGATCACCAGGGCGATCCGCTCGGCCAGCAGCCGCCGGGCGACGAAGGCGAGCGTCTGCGCGGAGACGCGGTCGAGCCACTGGGCGTCGTCGACGAGGCACACCAGCGGCCGCTCGTCGGCCACTTCGGCGAGCAGGGTCAGCACGGCCAGCCCGACCAGGAACCGATCCGGCGGCTCACCCGCGGCGCGGCCGAACGCCGTCGCGACGGCCATGCGCTGGGGAACGGGCAGGTGCCCGATCCGGTCGAGGAACGGCGCGCAGAGCTGGTGAAGCCCGGCGTAGGCCAGTTCCCGTTCGGACTCGACACCCGCGGCCCGCACGACCCGGCATCCCGTGGCCCGCGCCGCGAGGTCGTCCAGCAGCGCGGTCTTGCCGATCCCCGCCTCGCCACGGAGGACCAGCGCGCGGCCTTCCCCCGCCCGGGCGCCGGCGAGGAGGCGGTCGAGCGCCGCGCGTTCGCCGCCCCGGCCCACCAGCTCAGCCACCGTCCCGCCTCCCGCCGTGCGTGCCGGAACAGTACCGGGCCACCGGGGCACGGGCCGGGGGTCGGCCAGGGTGTTTCCCTGGGGCGAGGGACCCCGCCCGGGGGCGATGGTGGTCGCAGGCGGCAGGACAGCCGCCGGACACCAAGGGAGTTCCGATCATGGACATGAAGCTCGAAATCGCGGTCGTCCCGGTCTCCGACGTCGACCGGTCGAAGCACTTCTACAAGACGCTCGGCTGGCGCGAAGACGCCGACTTCGCCGGGGAGAACGGCTTCCACGTCGTGCAGCTGACCCCGCCGGGGTCGCCGGCGTCGGTCATCTTCGGCAGCGGCATCACCTCCGCCGCCCCGGGGTCCGCGCGGGGCCTCTACCTCGTCGTGGACGACATCGAAGCGACCCGGGCCGAGCTCGCCGGGCACGGGGTCGACGTCAGCGAGGTGTTCCACGACGCGGGCGGGGTGTTCCACCACGCCGGCACCGAGGCGCGCGTCGCCGGCCCGGACCCCGAGCGGCGCAGCTACGGCTCCTTCGCCGAGTTCCACGACCCGGACGGCAACACCTGGCTGCTGCAGGAGGTCACGAAGCGCCTGCCCGGCCGCGTCGACGGCGTCGCCTACGGGTCGGCGGCCGAACTGGCCGAGGCCCTGCGCCGGGCCGCCGAAGCCCACGGTGAGCACGAGAAGGAGCTCGGGTACGAAGACCCCGACTGGCCCGGCTGGTACGCCCGGTACATGACCGGCGAGCAGGACGCCTGACCGCCGCGGTGGGCGCGCGGGCCGTCCCGCGCGCCCCGCGTCACACCAGGACTTCCTCCTCCGCCGGGACCTCGGGCTCGATCGCCGGGGCCATCAGGACGGCGCAGAGCGGGACCGCCATCGCGATCGCCGCGATGACGAACACCGGGAACAGGAACGAAAAGACCTCGATGCCCGCCGGGTCCGGGGCGGCCATGTCCATCTTCATCCGGACCGCGGCCATGCCCGTGTAGTGCATCCCCGTGACGGCCGCGCCCATCACGAACCCGGCGAGCAGCCGCAGGGACAGCCGGTCGAGGAAGACGGCGAACCAGAGCGCGGCCGTCGCCGCGACCACCGCGATCACCACCGACAGGGCCACCAGCAGGCCGTCGTAGCCGAAGTCGCCCTTCACGCGCAGGGCCGACATCCCGGTGTAGTGCATGACGTTGACCGCGAGGCCGGTGATGAGCCCGCCGAGCGCCAGCCGCCACCAGCCGAACCGGGCGCGGCCGCCCACGACGAGCAGGCCGGCGAACACCGCCGCCACCGACAGCAGGGCCGAGAGCACCGTGCGGAAGACGTCGTAGCGGACCGGCATCCCCGGCGTGCTGAAGCCGAGCATCGCCACGAAGTGCATGAGCCAGATGCCGACGCCGCCGATCGAAACCGCCGCCAGGACCAGCCAGCGGACGCGCAGCCGGTCACTCGCCGCGTGGCGCGCCTGCACGGCGCAGGCGAGTCCGAGCGCGCAGCCGACCACCGAGGTCAGGTAGGCGAGCACGAGCAGCCAGTGCCCCAGCGCGAAATGCTCGGCGTGGTCCATGGTGGATCCTTCCTTCAGAGGTCGCGCAGGCCGTGCAGCACGCGTTCCATCAGGTCGTGGCGCTCGTCCCAGCCGGAGACGTCGGCGAGGGTGTCGCGGACGACCACCAGCCGCTGCTCCATCAGGTCCGAGACGAGCACGCGGACCACGCCGAGCGGCAGCGCCAGCAGCGCGGCGATCTCCATCAGCGACCGCGGCCGCACACACAGCTCGGTGACCTGCGCCTGCGCGCTCGTCGAGTGGTAGTAGGCCTCGGCCCGGCCCTCTTCCGTGGTTTCGACGAGCGCTTCCACGGCCAGGTCGACCGACGGCGCCGTCCGGCCTTCGGTCCACGCGTAGGGGCGGGCGAGCGCCGGGCTCCGGCGGGGCTCGCCCTCCCCCGGCGCGTACCCGGTCACCGCCGGTCCTGGGCCACCGGCATCTCGCGCGCGGGCACGTCGACCTTCCGCCCCACCCGCTCGACCAGCATGGTCATCTCGTAGCCGACCAGCCCGATGTCGCAGCCGGTCGAGGCGAGGACGACGAGGTTCGAGCCGTCACCGACGCTCATCAGCAGCAGGAACCCCTGCTCCATCTCGATCACCGACTGCACCACCCGGCCGGCGGTGAACAGCTCCGCGGTGCCGAGCGACAGGCTGGAGAGGCCGGCCGCGATGGCCGCCAGCTGGTCGGCGCGCTCGCGGGGCAGGGTGTCGTCGGCCGCGACGAGGAGGCCGTCGGCGGACACGAGCACCGCGTGCGCGACCCCCGAGACGTCCTGGACGAAGCCGTTGACCAGCCAGTTCAGCGTGGCCGTCCGCTCGGGCGGCGCCGGGGAACCGGGCAAGGCCGGCGCCCGGGACGCCTCGGCTCCGGGTACGCGCCGGTGGTGCACGTCGGGAAGGTCCGTCATCGAGGCTCCACTTCGTCCTTTCCGGATTCTTCGGCGCGCGCCGCGGTCTGCTGCCGGGCCGCGCGCATGCCCTGGTAGTGCCGAGACAGGCTGCTGCGGACGGCGGCGGGATCCCGGAAGACGCCCCCGGTCTCCTCCGCCCCCGCGGGACGGCGGCGCCGGGCGCGAGCTGGGCCCCGGGCCGCCGGGCCGGCAGCCCGGCATCGGTCAGCTTCTGCGCGGCGGAGGGCTGGAGAGCGCTTTCCGCGGCTTGCCGCGTCCGGTCGGCCGGGGTGTCCCAGCTGCCCACCCGGGTGGCGGTCGTTTCGGTGGCGGTGGGAGATGCCGGTGTGGCCGCTCGGCTTCGGGGGTCCACGGGCTCGTCGGCCGAGGTGGGCCAGCCGAGCGGCTGGGCTGCTGCGGGGTCTTCGGTGGCGGTGGGCGACGCCGGTGCCTCGGGGAAAGCGGGCCGCTCCGCCGAACGCGGCGCCTCGGGCGCGGTCAGGCGAGCCACCGACCCCTCGGCAAAACCGGGCCGCTCCGCCGAACGCGGCGCCTCGGGCGCGGTCAGGCGAGCCACCGACCCCTCGGCAAAACGGGGCCGCTCCGCCGAATGCGCTCCGGTGGTCGTCTCCGCCGAGGGCGCCCGCTCCGGCCGAACCACCGGCAGCTCCACCGAAGGAGGCCAATCCACCGCCTGCGACCCCGAAGCCGCCGCCGGCTCGACCCGTGTGCTCCTCCGGACCGGCTTCGCGACCGGCTCGGTGAACCAGCTCGTCACGACCTGCTCGAAGATCGGTGTCGAGGCCTGGGCGGGCACCACCGGTGGCCGGGGGTGGCCGTTGCGGCGCGCCGCCGCCGGTTCCGTGGCCAGGCGGCCCGCGCCGATCGGGCGGGCGAGGTCGGCGATGACCAGCGCGCCCGGCACGTGCACGCTCGCCGTGACTCCGCCGTGCCGCACGCCCGGTCCCGTCGCGCGCAGCCGGACCGTCACCCCGTGCAGGGCCGCGAGCCTGCCGACCACGAACAGGCCCATCCGGCGGGTCGTCTCCGGGCCCACGGTCGCCGCGGCGGCGAGCCGGTCGTTCACCGTCGCGAGCTCCTCGGCCGTCATGCCGAGGCCCTGGTCGACGACCTCGATCAGCAGCCCGCCGTCGGCGCCGCGGTCGGCCGTCAGCGCGACCTTGTGCTCCGGCGGGGAAAACCGCGTCGCGTTCTCCAGCAGCTCGGCGAGGATGTGCACCACGTCCGCGGCCGCTTCGGGCTGCACCGAGCTGCGCGGCGCGTTGCCGAGCGCCACCCGCCGGTAGTCCTTGACCTCCGACGTCGCCGCCCGCAGCAGGTCGCGCGTGGGCACCGGTTCGCGGCCGTGCCGGACCGGCCGTCCGCCGGCCAGCACGTGCAGGTTCTCGCCGTTGCGGCGCAGCCGGGTCGCGATGTGGTCGATCCGGAACAGTTCGTCGAGCCGGCGCGGGTCCTGCTCCCCCGCTTCGAGGTCCTCGATGATCGTCAGCTGCTGCTCCACCAGGGACTGGCTCCGCCGCGACAGCGTCATGAACATCTCGCTGACCTGCTTGCGCAGCTCGGCCTGCTCGACGGCGAGCCGGACCGCCTGGCGGTGCATGGCGTCGAACGACCGGGCCAGCTGGCCGATCTCCTCCTCGGTCCGGACGCCGACCTCGGGCACCTCGCGCCAGTCGACCTCCGCGCCGTCCCGCACCTTCCGCACGGTCTCCGGCAGCTGCTCGTTCGCCGCGCGCAGGGCGGCCGCGCGCAGCCGGCGCACCGGCGTCACGAGCGACCGCACCACCAGCAGGGCGATCGCGAGCGCCCCGAGCAGCGCGCCGAGCACCAAAGCCGTGTCACGCAAGGAATCCGCGCGGGCCCGGTCGGCCGCCGACGAGACGTCCGCGGCCAGCTTCGCCGAGACGTCGTCCAAGACGGCGGTCACCCCGGCGGTCTCGGCGGTGATCGACGGGAGGAACGCCGCGAGTGCCGCGTCGCTTCCGGACGCCTGCAAGGCGTCGAGCCGGCTTTCGGCCGACCGGGTGGCGGCGGTGAAGCGCGCGAGCAGGTCGCCCGAGAACTGGTGTTCGGCCTGTTCGCCGAGCACCTCCTGCTCGGCGGCGGTCAGCACGATCGCCGGGCGGAGCGAGGAGTCCGCCGGGCTGGTCTGCGCCGCCCGCACGTAGGTCTCCTCGGTCGCCAGCTCGCCCCGCAGGTGCAGCAGCAGCCGGGTGACCTCGGCGGTTTCGGCGCCGACGCCGTCCGGGACGAGCGCGGGCACGAGGTCGCCGAGGGAGGCGATGATGTCGTTGTAGCCGGCGGCCTTCGTGCGGACGTCGCCGCCGCCGGCCCCGGCCGCCCGGATCCCGGCGAGCTTGCCGAGCGCGGTGTTCAGCGCCCGGCCGGTGTCCGCGGGCAGCGGCGCGAACCCGGTGTCGCGCTGGATCGCGGCCACCTTCGCGTCGACGGCGGCGATCACCGCGTCCGGCGCGCCCGCCGGAACCGCCACCGCGGCGACCATCTCCTGGCCCAGCGACGCGGTCAGGCCGACCGTGTCGCGCAGCACCGGCAGCCGGTCGCGGGCCGCGCTGAGCGTGGTGGCCCGGTCGAGCTCGCCCTGGATCCGGATCTCCGCGAGCGCCACCGCGACCAGGACGGGCAGCAGGAGCACGACGCTGATCTTGGTGCGGACGCTCCAGTGCGCCGGCCACCACGCGGCGTCCGCCGGACGGCGGGGCGTGGACCCTCTTTCGTGCATGGCGGAACCGCTCGATTCCCAGCGCGTGGCTGACTTCGAACTCGGACAGGACGGGAGCACCCCAGGGGCCGATCACCGGCGGAAAGCCTCTCCCTCCCAGCCGGAGAAGACGTGGCGTGATCGAGCCGACCAGCAGAGAACCTCACCTCCGGCGCCCTTGTCAACCCGTTCCCCGGCGTTTCGCCGACGACCGGAATGAATTCTTTCCGGCGCGCCGGAACGGATCACGCATTGTGCCCTGCCGGTCGCAGCTTGTACACCGTACAAAGAATGTTCGCGCAGCTCCGAGGCTTGCGGCAGCGCGGCGCGATGGCGGCAGAATTACCCACAAGTATCGCGGGGAACGAATTCGTGGCGAAGTCGATCACCGCCGGAATGGTTTGTTATTAATTCCCCGTCGCGGCCCCGGCCGGGCCCCGGCGGCGGGGAGGCGGCAGAATCCCCGTGGTGACCGAGGGGAACGACAACACCGGCGGCAAGCGGGTCGGCTGGGTCGAGCTGTACTTCGACCTGGTCTTCGTGTTCGCGGTGGGCCAGGTCGCGCACGGCATCGTCGCGGAGCCGCACTGGGCGCGCGTCGCCGCCGCGCTGGGCCTGTTCGCGACGCTGTGGTGGACGTGGATCGGCTTCGCCGTGCTCTACAACCGCCGCGGTGACGACAGCCGCGCCGTCGACCGGCTGTTCGTGCTCGCCGGCACCGTCCCCTGCGCGATCGCCGCCACCCAGGCGCACCACGTCTTCGACGGGCACCCGGCGGTCTTCGCGGCGGCCATGGCCGGGGTCCGCCTGATCCTGGCGGCCGCCCACCGGTGGCCGGTCCGCGCGGAACTCGACCAGCGCCGGATCAGCGGGGGCTACGCGGTGTCGGCCGTCCTGTTCGGCGTCTCGGCGGTCGTCCCGCAGCCGTGGCTGTCCGCGCTCTGGGCGTTCACGCTGCTGCAGGAGGCGGGGTTCCTGCTGCTCGGCGAACGCCGAGAACGCCGGGAACACCGCCGCGGCGAACGGCGGGAGCGGCCGACGCGGGCGGCCCGGATGCTGGCGCTGTTCGCGCCGCCGCGCGACCCGAACCTCGCGGTCGACACCGCCCACCTCGCCGAACGCTTCGGGCTCTTCATGATCCTGCTGCTCGGCGAGCTGGTGATCACCGTCGGCACCGCGGCCCTCGAACGCCCGGCCGACGACGTCGCCTACTGGCTGGCGATGGTCGGCGGCCTGGTGCTGGCCGGCGCGCTGTGGTGGCTGTACTTCACCTCGGCCGCGGAGAACTACGAGCGCATGCTCGGCCTCTCCGGCGGCAACCCGGCGCTCGCGTATTCGCTGTACGCCGCCGGCCACCTCGTCCCGGCCTTCGCCCTCGTGCTCGTCGCGGCCGGGGTGAACCTGTCGCTGCACGAGTCCCCGCCGCACGCGGCGGCGTGGTTCGTCACGACCGGCCTGGCCCTCTACTTCGCCGGCACCCGGATCTTCGCGGGCGGTTCGCCGCGCTGGTACCACGGCCTCGTCCAGGTCGCGGTCCTCGCCGCCACCGTGAACCTCGCCTTCCTGAACCGGGTGCTCCCCGCGCCCGCGGTGGTCGCGGTGCTCGCGGTCTGGGGCCTCGCCGGCACCGCCGGCGCGTCGGTGGTCCGGCGCCGGGCCGTCGACCGCTTCGGCGACGACCCCCTGGCGTTCCTCCGCGACCGGCACTCGGCGGCCCGCGAACGGCGCTGAAGCCGGCGCCGCCCTCAGCGGGTCGCGCGGCGGTCCATCGGCCCCCACTCGCGGGAGCCCTGCTCGTCCACCAGCCGCCGGGCCTCCTGGAGGACCTCGTCCGCCACCCAGGCCAGCGGCTGCGCGTCCACCACCAGGGGCTCGTTGTCCGGGCCGCGGGCGATCTCGCGGGCCCGCAGGACCCACGGCCGGACCCCCGGGCCGCGCAGGTCGCGCAGGTGCTCGTAGTCGTAGAGGCGGCGGGCCAGCCACAACCGGACCGAGCGGTCGCGCCACCACGGCTCGCGGCGCAGCGAGTTCGCCGACAGCCCCGGCAGGGCGATGCCGGTCAGGCCGTCGCGGCTCGACTCCTTGTCCCCGAGGTCGGTTTCCGGGCCGTGGGACCAGCGGACGTACAGGTCGTCGTCGCCTTCTTCCTCGAAGAGCCGGGCCAGGCCGGCCAAGTCCTTCACCGTGGGCAGCATGATCACGCCTTACCCGGGCGCCTGTTCGTTAAACTAGCTGGTCAGGATCTGCGGCGAGAGCACCTTCAGCATCGCGTTGGTCCACTTCAGCTGCCGGAGCGTCTGCGGGTGGCAGCGGCTCGCCAGGTCCAGCAGCCCGCTGTCCTTCGCGGCCTGCGCGCCCTGGGCGAGCAGCTCCCAGTCCAGCGAAACGCCGGCCGCCCGGCGGTGCAGGCGGCGCAGGTCGGCGAGCAGGAGCAGGCCCGGCTCGGGACGGCGCCCGCTCAGCTCGGCCAGTGCCGTCCGCAGCGGTTCCAGGGGACCGGGGCCCGGGACGTCCTCGTCGAGGTGCAGGCCCAGGTCGCGGCCGGCGCGGGCGACGTCGCGGACGTGCGCGACCGACCAGGCGGCCAGGTCGCGGGCGACGTGGTGGACCTCGTGCTCGGCCCGGTGCCGGTCGGCCGTCTTCAGCAGGTCCCTGGCCAGCGCCTTCTCCGCGCGGTGCAGCTCGCGCAGGACGAGATCGAGCTTCATCGGACGACCTCCTCGTCGACGGCCGCGGGCACCGGCCCGGGCTCCGGGGCCGCCCAGGTGCCGACCTTGCGCAGCGCGGCCGCGGCGGTCTTGAACAGCGGCTGCTTCGACACCGGGTCCCAGTCGGTGAAGGTGAGCTCGTTGGCCGCGCGGTCGCCGTCCTTCGCCGCCACGTGGTCGACGTCCCAGTAGCCGTAGTGGAACGGCAGGAACAGCACGCCGTCGCGGATGCCGCCGAGCCGGACCCGGGCCCGGACGGCGCCGCGGGGCGTCGAGACCTCCGCCAGGTCGCCTTCGGCGAGCCCGGCGGCCGCCGCGTCCCGTTCGGACACCTCCAGCCACACCTCGGGCGCGGCCGCCCGCAGCTCCGGGGCGCGGCCGGTCTTCGTGCGCGTGTGGAAGTGGCAGAGGGTCCGCCCGTTGATGAGGAAGTACGGGTGGTCCTCGTCGGGCCGTTCGTGCGGTTCGACGTATTCGGCGGCCTTGAGCATGGCCTTGCCGTCGGGGTTCATGGCCCGGTACTCCACCGGCTCCATGGGCGCGCCGGTGATCAGGTCGCGGCCGTAGCTCTCGCAGTAATCGGGCTGGGCGAAGAACTTCCCGTCGGTGTAGAGCCGTTCCGTCCCGTCCGGGCGGTCCGGAGTGCACGGCCACTGGACGCCGCTGACCTCGCGCAGCTTCGCGTAGCTCAGCCCGCTGTAGTCGCACGGCCGCCCGGCCGACGCGCGCTTCCACGCCTCGAACGCGGTTTCGGCGTCGTGCCACTGCGGGAACGGTTCGCCGTCGTTGCCCCGGAAGTCCATCCGCCGCGCGTAGTCCAGGAAGATGTCCAGGTCCGCCCGCGCCTGCCCCGGCGGCTCGACCGCCTTCTCCGACAGGTGCACCGTGCGGTCGGCGTTGGTGAAGGTGCCCGTCTTCTCACCCCAGATCGCCGCGGGCAGCACGACGTCCGCGAGCTCGGCGGTCTCGGTGCGGAACGCGTCCTGCACGACGAGGAACAGCCGGCTCTGGTCCAGGACGGACCGGATGCGGTGCAGTTCCGGCAGCGAGACGGCCGGGTTGGTCGCCGACACCCAGAGGAACCGCAGGGTGCCGGTTTCGGCGTAGCGCAGCATCTGCATGAGGTGCGTCGGCGGCCCGTAGTGCGGGATCCTGCCGACGTCGACGTTCCACAGCGAGGCGAGCTCGGCCACGTGGTCGTCGTTCGCCCAGTTGCGGAACCCGGTCAGGTCGCCGTCGGCACCGCATTCGCGGGTGTTCTCGGCGGTGGGCTGGCCGTTCATCTGCAGGACGCCGGCGCCGGGCCTGCCGAGCATGCCGCGCAGCAGCACGAGGTTGTTGACCTGCACGGCGGCCGCGGAAGCCTGGTGGGACTGGTAGAAGCCCTGCAGGACCGTGCACAGCAGCCGCTCCGCCGTGCCGAGCAGCCGGGCGGCTTCGTGGATCCGCCCGGCGTCGAGGCCGCAGATTTCGGCGACGCGCCCGGGCGGGTAGTCCGCGACCGTCGCGGCGAGGTCGTCGTAGCCGACCGTGTGGCGCTCGACGTACTCGCGGTCGACCCAGCCGTGCTCGACGATTTCGTGCAGGAGCCCGTTCATCAGCGCGAGGTTGGTCCCGGGCAGGGGCGCGAGGTGCAGCGTCGCCGCCCGGGCGACCGGGGTGTCGCGCGGGTCGACGCAGAGCAGCGACGGCGGGTTCGGGCCGTCGAGCCGGTCGAGGACGCGCGACCACAGCACGGCCTGCGTCTCGGCCATGTTGTGGCCGAAGAGGGCGAGGACGTCGGCGTGGTCGACGTCCGCGTAGGACGACGGCTGGCCGTCGCAGCCGAACGACTCCTTGAGGGCGGCGGCCGCGGTGGCCGTGCAGAGCCGGGTGTTGCCGTCGAGGTGGTTCGTGCCGACGCCGCCGCGCGCGATCGCGGCGAGCGTGTAGTACTCCTCGGCGAACAGCTGGCCGCTCGTGGAGAAGCCGAGCGCGCCGGGTCCCTGCTCGTCGAGCAGTTCCCTGGTGCGCCGGACGACCAGGTCCATCGCCTCGTCCCAGCTCGCTTCGGTGAGCTCCCCGTGCCTGCGCACCAGCGGGGTGGTCAGCCGGTCCGGTGAGGAGTTCGCCTGCCAGGCGAAGAGGTCCTTCGGGTCGAGGCGCCCGCGGTTGACGCGGTCGTCGGCGCGGCCGCGGACCCCGGCGATCCGGCCGTCCTTGACCGCGATGTCGAGCCCGTCGCCGTTGGAGTGCAGCACGGCGGCGCTGCGGACCCAGCGGTCGACGTCCCCGGGGCTCAGGCCGTCGGCGAGCCGGCTGTCGACCCGCGCCGGCCACGGCTCCCCCGGTCCGTAAGGCGTCCTCGTCCCCCACGGTTCGGTGATCCCGTCGCGCTGTCCCACCGCAGACCTCCGGGTGCCCGGCTGCGCCCCGGATACCCGGGCCGGGGACCATCAAACCGGCATTAATTTGCGTCGCGCAAAAGTGACGGAAAATCCGTTTCGTGCGCTTTGACGGCTCCGGCGAACCGCGTGAACGCCGCGATCGCCGCAGCACGGGCGGCCGGGTCGAGTGCGCGCAGCACGCTCGCCAGCACCTTCCGCCGATCGTGGTCGACCCGCTCCACCAGCTGCCGCCCCGCCGCCGTCGGGGCGAGCAGCGTCTCCCGCCGGTTGAGCGGGTTGGCCGCCTTTTCCAGCAGGTTCAGGGTCACCAGCCGATCACACGCCCGGGTGACCGACGACGGGTTCAGCGCCAGCTCGCGGGCCACCTTGCCCATGTCACCGGGGTCCGGTCGACCACCACCCGCAACGCGCGGAACTGGGTGAGCGTCAGCTGTTCGGTGTTCCGCCCCACGGTCGAGTCCGCGATCGTCACCATGGCCCGTAGCACGGCCATGGCGGCGTCGGTCCCGTCTTGCGTCGACCACGTTTGCGTCACGCAAGCATGATAAGCCGAAAAGCGGGTAAGCGGGAACGTGGGCGCGCGGAAGAGCCGCCGTCACCGCACGGCGAAAGGAGTTCTCATGGCTCAGACAGTCGGCGACTACCTGCTCCAGCGCTTGCGCGAGTGGGGCGTCGAACAGGTCTTCGCCTACCCGGGCGACGGGATCAACGGACTGGTCGCCGCGTTCGGCAAGGCGGACAACCAGCCGCGCTTCGTGCAGGCCCGGCACGAGGAGATGGCCGCGTTCGCCGCGGTCGGCTACGCGAAGTTCAGCGGCAAGGTCGGCGTTTGCATGGCCACCTCCGGCCCGGGCGCGATCCACCTGCTCAACGGCCTCTACGATGCGAAACTCGACCACGTCCCGGTGGTGGCGATCGTCGGGCAGACCGCGCGCAGCGCCATGGGCGGCAGCTACCAGCAGGAGATCGACCTGCAGGCGCTCTACAAGGACGTCGCGAGCGAATACCTCGTCGAGGTGAACGTCGCCGAGCAGCTGCCGAACGCGCTCGACCGGGCGATCCGCACGGCGCAGTCGTCGCGCTGCCCGACCGCGCTGATCATCCCCGCGGACCTGCAGGAGGAGGAGTACTCCCCGCCGCAGCACGCGTTCAAGCAGGTGCCGTCCAGCCCGCCGGGCACCTCGTGGTCGGCCCCGGTCCCGCACGAACGCGACCTCGACGCGGCCGCCGAGGTGCTCAACGCCGGGGAGAAGGTCGCCGTCCTGGTCGGGCAGGGCGCGCGCGGCGCGGCCGAGGAAGTCCGGCAGCTCGCGGAGGTCACCGGCGCCGGTGTCGCGAAAGCCCTGCTGGGCAAGGATGTCCTGTCCGACGAGCTGCCGTACGTGACCGGCGCGATCGGGTTGCTCGGCACCCGGCCGAGCTACGAGCTCATGCGTGACTGCGACACCCTGCTGATCGTCGGCTCGAACTTCCCGTACAGCCAGTTCCTGCCGGACTTCGGCCAGGCCCGCGCGGTGCAGATCGACCTCGACGGCCGGATCATCGGGATGCGCTACCCGACCGAGGTCAACCTCGTCGGCGACAGCGCGGCGACCCTGCGCGCGCTGCTGCCCCGGCTGACCGCCAAACCGGACCGGAAGTGGCGCGAAACGATCGAGAAGAACGTCGCCTCCTGGTGGGACACCGTCGAGCAGGAAGCCGCGGTGGACGCCGACCCGGTGAACCCGATGGCCATCGTGTCCGAGCTGTCGAAGCGGATCCCGGAGAACGCCATCGTGACGGCGGACTCCGGCTCCTCCACCAACTGGTACGCCCGCAACCTCCGCATCCGCGGTGACATCCGCGGGTCGCTGTCGGGCACCCTGGCCACCATGGGCCCCGGCGTCCCGTACGCCATCGGCGCCAAGTTCGCCCACCCCGACCGGCCGGTGATCGCCCTCGTCGGCGACGGCGCCATGCAGATGAACGGCCTCGCCGAGCTGATCACCATCGCCCGCTACCAGAGCTTGTGGAGCGACCCGACGTGCGTGATCTGCGTGTTCCACAACAACGACCTGAACCAGGTCACCTGGGAGCTGCGCGCGATGGGCGGGGCCCCGAAGTTCGAGGAGTCCCAGAGCCTGCCGGACGTCGACTACGCCGGGTTCGCGCTCTCCCTCGGGTTGACGGCCGTCACCGTCGACAAGCCCGACCAGCTCGCTGCGGCGTGGGACACCGCGCTCGGCGCGGGCAAACCGGCGCTGCTGGACATCCGCTGCGACCCCGAGGTGCCGCCGATCCCGCCGCACGCCACCTTCGAGCAGGTGAAGTCGGCGACCGAGGCCGTCCTCAAGGGTGACCCCGACGCGTTCCACCTCGTCGTGCAGGGGGTCAAGACGAAGCTGCAGGAGTTCCTGCCCGGGAAGAACCACTGATGACCGCGATCGAGCGGGTCGGCGCCCGGGCCTACCGGGTGCCGGCTCCGGCGCCCGAGGCCGACGGCACCCTGGCCTGGGACGCCACCACGATCGTCGTCGTGCACGCCGAGGCCGGCGGGATCCGGGGGCTGGGCTGGACGTACGCCGACGCGGCCTGCGTGCCGCTGATCGAGGGGGTGCTCGCGGGCGCCGTCCGCGGCCGCCCGGTGCTCGACGTCCCCGCCTGCTGGGCGGCCATGCAGCACGCCGTCCGCAACCTCGGGCGTCCCGGCCTGGTCTCGTGCGCGCTGTCCGCCGTCGACATCGCCCTGTGGGACGCCGCCGCGCGCTCGCTCGGGCTGCCCGTCAGCAGGCTCCTGGGCCGGGTGCACGACGAGGTCGCCGTGTACGGCAGCGGCGGCTTCACCACGCTGACCGACGGTGAGCTGGCCGCGCAGCTGAACCACTGGGTGCACCGGCAGCGCATCCCGCGCGTGAAGATCAAGATCGGCGAGTCGGCGGGCCGCCGCGTGGCCCGTGACCTGGACCGGGTCGCCCTGACGCGGGACAAGGTCGGCGACGACGAGGTCGCCGTGTACGGCAGCGGCGGCTTCACCACGCTGACCGACGGTGAGCTGGCCGCGCAGCTGGACCACTGGGTGCACCGGCAGCGCATCCCGCGCGTGAAGATCAAGATCGGCGAGTCGGCGGGCCGCCGCGTGGCCCGTGACCTGGACCGGGTCGCCCTGACGCGGGACAAGGTCGGCGACGACGTCGAGGTCTACGTCGAGGTCTACGTCGACGCCAACGGCGCCTACTCGCCCGGCCAGGCCCGCCGCGTCGCCGAGCGGCTCCTGGAGTGGGACGTCACGTGGTTCGAGGAACCCGTCTCGAGCGACGACCTGCCCGGGCTCGCGGCCACGCGGTTCCCCGGCGGCCCGGACATCGCCGCCGGGGAGTACGGCTACGACCTGCCGTACTTCGCGCGGATGGTCCCGGTCGTCGACTGCCTCCAGGTCGACGTCACCCGCTGCGGCGGCTTCACCGAGTGGCGCCGGGCCGCCGCGCTCGCGGCCGCGGCCAACCGGGACGTCTCGGCGCACTGCGCGCCGAACCTCTCCGCGCACGCCGCCGTGGCGACCCCGAACTTCCGGCACATCGAGTGGTTCGCCGACCACGACCGGATCGAACGCCGGTTCTTCGACGGCTGCCTCGACCCCGCGGGCGGCACCGTGACCCCGTCGATGGCCGTGCCCGGCCACGGCCTGACCTTCCGCGCCGACGCCGCGGCCGGACACGCGCTCTGAAAGGAGGATCCGCGATGGGACCCGTCCAGCTGCCCGACCCCGTGGTGCGCCGCGCGGACCACGAAGACCTCGACGTCGACGCCCTCGCCGCGGCGCTGCGCGAGCGGGTCGGCGGCGAAGTCCGCTTCGACCGCGGGACGCGCGCGGCGTACTCGACCGACGCGTCCAACTTCCGGCAGGTCCCGATCGGCGTCGTCCTGCCGCGCACGCCCGACGACGCCGTGGCGGCGATCGCCGTCGCGCGGGAGTTCGGGGCGCCGGTCCTCTCCCGCGGCGGCGGCACCAGCCTCGCCGGCCAGTGCACCAACACCGCCGTCGTGCTCGACTTCTCCAAGTACTGCACGGAACTCGAGTCCGTCGACGAGGCGGCCCGCACCTGCGTGGTGCAGCCGGGGATCGTGCTCGACGAGCTGAACCGGCAGCTGGCGCCCACCGGCCTGCGGTTCGGGCCGGAACCCGCGACGCACATGAACTGCACGCTCGGCGGCATGATCGGCAACAACTCCTGCGGCGCCACGGCCCAGCGGACCGGCAAGGTCGTCGACAACATCGCGCGCCTCGAAGTGCTCACCTACGACGGCACCCGCTTCTGGTGCGGCGAAACGACCGACGAGGAGTACGCCGGGATCGAACGCCACGGCGACCCGCGCTCGGCGATCTACCGGCAGCTGCGGCGGTTGCGCGACGAGTACGCCGGGGAGATCCGCCGCCGGTACCCGGACATCCCGCGGCGGGTGTCCGGGTACAACCTCGACTCGCTGCTGCCGGAGCACGGCTTCGACGTCGCCGGGCTGCTCGTCGGCAGCGAGTCCACTTTGGTCACCGTGCTGCGGGCCGAGCTGGAACTGGTGCCGGTGCTGCCCGAGCGGACGCTCGTGGTCCTCGGCTACCCGGACATCGCGAAGGCCGCCGACGCGGTGCCCGCCATCCTGCCGCACGAGCCGGTCGCCCTCGAAGGCGTCGACCGCAAGCTGATCCGCGACCAGCGGATCAAGCACATGAACCCGCAGGCCCTGCAGGAGATGCCGGAAGGCCGCGCGTTCCTCATGGTCCAGTTCGCCGCGTCGACGCACGACGAGGCGGAGCGCCAGGCCCACAAGATGCTCGAAGCCCTCCACGACACCGAGCACGAAGCCGACCTCGAGTTCCTCGACAACCCCGCCCGCGAGGAGGAGCTCTGGCAGGTCCGCGAAGCCGGGCTCGGCGCGACCGCGCACGTGCCCGGCAAGGCCGACACGTTCGAAGGCTGGGAAGACTCCGCGGTCGCCCCCGAGCGGCTCGGCGAATACCTGCGGAAGCTCACCGCGCTGTACGAAGAATTCGGCTACGCCGGCGACACCGGCCCGAGCCTGTACGGCCACTTCGGACAGGGGTGCGTGCACACCCGGATCCCGTTCGACCTCTACAGCGCCGACGGCGTCGCCACCTACCGCCGGTTCATGGAGCGCGCCGCCGACCTCGTCGCCGGGCTGGGCGGCTCGTTCTCCGGCGAACACGGCGACGGCCAGTCCCGCGGCGAACTGCTGCCGAAGATGTTCGGCGACGAGCTGGTGACCGCGTTCGGCAGGCTGAAGGCGGTCTTCGACCCCGGGAACCGGATGAACCCCGGCAAGGTCGTCGCCCCGTACCGGCTCGACGAAAACCTGCGCCTCGGCGGCGACTGGGCGCCCGCCGACCCGCAGCACCTGCACTTCCGGTTCCCGGACGACGGCGGCTCGTTCGCCCAAGCCGCCAACCGCTGCGTCGGCGTCGGCCGGTGCCGGCGGCACACCACGAGCGGCGGCGAGGTCATGTGCCCGTCGTACCAGGTGACGGGCGAGGAGGAGCACTCCACGCGCGGGCGCGCCCGGCTGCTGTTCGAGATGCTCGACGGCCACGGCGACGGCCCCGTCTCCGACGGCTGGCGGTCGGACGAGGTGCGCGAGGCCCTGGATCTTTGCCTGGCGTGCAAGGGCTGCAAGACCGACTGCCCGGCCAATGTGGACATGGCGACCTACAAGGCGGAGTTCCTCAGCCACCACTACGATGGCCGCCCGTGGCGGCGGCCGCGGTCCGACTTCACCATGGGCTGGCTGCCCGCGTTCGCCCAGGTCGTCGGCCGGCTGCGGGCCGGACGGCTCGTCAACGCCCTCACGCACGCGCCCGGACTGGCCCGGGCGGCCACCCTCGCGGCGGGGGTCGAAAACCGCGAAATCCCGCTGTTCGCCGGGGAAACGCTGCAGCAGTGGTTCGCGCGGCGCGGGCCGTCCGGCACCGGGGCCCGCGGCACGGTGCTGCTGTGGCCGGACACGTTCACCAGCTCCTTCCACCCGCACGTCGGGCAGGCCGCGGTGCGGCTCATCGAGGACGCCGGGTGGCGGGTGAGCCTGCCCTCGGCTCCGCTGTGCTGCGCGCTCACCTGGATCTCCACCGGGCAGCTGGGCACCGCCAAGCACATCCTGGCCCGCACGGTCCGGGAGCTCGCCCCGCACCTGCGCGACGGCGGGCTCGTCGTCGGGCTGGAACCCAGCTGCACCGCGGTGTTCCGCTCCGACGCGGCCGAGCTGTTCCCCGGCGACCAGGACGTCCGGCGGCTGCGCGCGCAGACCGTGACGCTGGCCGAGCTGCTCACCGAGCACTCCCCCGGCTACCGGCCGCCGCGGCTCGACGCGAAGGCGATCGCCCAGGTGCACTGCCACCAGCACGCGGTGATGGGCTGGGACGCCGACTCCCGGCTGCTGAAGGCGGCCGGAGTCGACGCCGAGCACCTCGACTCCGGGTGCTGCGGCCTGGCCGGGAACTTCGGCTTCGAACGGGGGCACCTCGAGGTGTCGGAGGCGTGCGCCGAGCGGGTGCTGCTCCCCCGTGTCCGGGCGGCCTCGCCGGAGACGACGGTCCTGGCCGACGGCTTCAGCTGCCGCACCCAGCTGCACCAGCTGGACAGCGGCGGACGGGAGGGCGTCCACCTGGCCGAGCTGCTGGCGAGGGGACTCGACAGCCCGCCCGAGGCCCCGCGACGGAGGCGGATGGCGGCACTCGCGGCCGCCGCCGTGACGATCGCGGCCGGCGTCGTGGCGGCCCGGCGGCGGAGGTCCCGGTGACGCGCCGGGTCGCGGCCGCGCGAGCCGTGTGGGGCAGCGGGATCCTGATCGCTTCACGATCCCTCCCCGTCCCGCGGAAAGTCGCACTGGCGCTGGGATCCCGGCACCTCGCCCAGGCCGTCGCGACCCTGCGGCGGCCGGACGGGTTCGTCGCGCGCTGGGGCTGGACGGCCGACGTCGCGCACGGCGTCAGCATGCTCGGCCTGGCGGCCGTTTCCCGCCGGTGGCGGGCGGCCGCACTGGTGAACGCGGTGGTCGCGGCCGCCTGGGCTCGCGCGGCCCGGGACCGGCCGGCCCACCCCCGAGAACGGAGGCAATCATGACCGGACAGGACACCCAGGTCGTCGTCGTGACCGGCGCGAGCGGTGGGATCGGCCGCGCGGTCGCCCGGGCTTTCGGTGCCCGGCGAGCCCGCGTCGCCCTGCTGGCCCGCGGGGAAGCGGGCCTCGACGCCGCGGCCGGGGACGTCACCCGCGGTGGCGGGACCGCACTGGCGATCCCCACCGACGTCGCCGACTTCGGCCAGGTCGAAGCCGCGGCCGAACGCGCCGAAAAGGAGCTCGGCCCCATCGACGTGTGGGTGAACGTCGCGTTCACGTCGGTGTTCGCGCCGTTCAGCGAAATCGAACCGGACGAGTTCCGCCGCGTCACCGAGGTCAGCTACCTCGGGTACGTGCACGGCACGATGGCCGCCCTGCGGCGGATGAAACCGCGCGACCGCGGCACGATCGTGCAGGTCGGGTCCGCGCTCGCCTACCGCGGGATCCCGCTGCAGAGCGCCTATTGCGGCGCGAAGCACGCCATCCAGGGCTTCAACGAGGCCCTGCGCTGCGAGCTGCTGCACGACGGCAGCCACGTCCGCACCACGATGGTGCAGATGCCGGCCGTCAACACGCCGCAGTTCTCGTGGGTCCGGTCCAAGCTGCCTCAGCACGCCCAGCCGGTGCCACCGATCTACCAGCCGGAGGTCGCCGCGCGCGCCGTGCTGCACGCCGCCGACCACCCGCGGCGGCGCGAGTACTGGGTGGGCGGCAGCACGGTCGGCACGCTCGTCGCGAACGCCGTCGCCCCGGGCGTGCTCGACCGCTACCTCGCCAAGACCGGCTACCGGTCCCAGCAGACGGGCGCGGCCAAGCCCGCCGACCAGCCGGAGAACCTGTGGCAACCCGCCGACCGCGCGCGGGACTTCGGCGCCCACGGCGAGTTCGACGGCAAGGCGACCCCGCGCAGTTTCCAGCTGTGGGCGAGCCGGCACCACGGCGTCCTCGCCGCCGGCGGGAGCGCGCTCGCCGCGACGGCGCTGGCGGTGTGGCGCCGGGCCCGGTCATGACCCGCTTCCCGCCGCACGTCCTGCGCGAGTACGCGGTGCTGGCCGACGGCGAACGCGGCGCGCTGTGCGGCCCGCGCGGGGACATCGCCTGGCTCTGCGCGCCTGGCTGGGCCGACAGCGCGGTGCTGTCGTCGCTGATCGGCGGCACCGGCTGCTACGCGATCAGCCCGGTCGGCACCTGCGTCTGGGGCGGCTACTACGAACCCGGCAGCCTGATCTGGCGCAACCGCTGGGTGACGACCGAAACCGTGGTCGAATGCCGCGAAGCCCTGGCCTTCCCCGGGGATCCGCACCGGGTCGTCCTGCTGCGCCGGATCGAAGCGGTCGAGCGCGAGGTCCGGCTGCGGGTCCGGCTCGACCTGGCGAGCGGCTTCGGCCGCCGGTCGTTGCGCGAGCTGCGCCGGGACGAAGACGGGACGTGGACGGGCCGCACCGGCGACCTGCGCGTCCGGTGGACCGGTGCCGGGGACGCGGTGGCCGGCGAGGACGGGCTGGAGTTCGAGCTGACCGTGCCGGCCGGCGGGCGGCACGACCTCGTCCTCGAGCTCGGTGACGGGCGCTTGCCGGACCCGGTGGCCGCCGAGCACCTGTGGCAGGCCACCGAACACGCCTGGCACACCGCCGTCCCCGAGCTCGGCGAAAGCGTCGCGCCCCGGGACGCGCGTCACGCCTACGCCGTCCTGCGCGGCCTGACCACCGGGGAGGGCGGCATGGTCGCCGCGCCCACCCTGGGCCTGCCGGAGCGTTCGGAAGCCGGCCGCAACTACGACTACCGGTACGTGTGGCTGCGCGACCAGTGCTACGCCGGGCTGGCCGTGTCCGTCCACGACGCCCACCCGCTGCTCGACGACGCGCTCCGGTTCACCACCGCCCGCGTCCTCGACCACGGCGACCGGCTCCTGCCCGCCTACCGGACCGACGGCACCCCGCCACCCGGCGAAACGACGGTCGACCTGCCCGGCTACCCCGGCGGGACCGACGTCGTCGGCAACCGCGTCACCCGGCAGTTCCAGCTGGACGCCCTCGGCGAGCTGCTGCAGCTGTACGCGGCCGCGGCGCGCCACGGCCGCTTCGGCGGCGACGTCGAGCGCGCCGCCGACGTCGTCGTCCGACTGATCACCGAACGCTGGGACCGCCCGGAAGCCGGCATCTGGGAACTCGAGGACGAGTGGTGGACCCACTCGCGCCTCGCCTGCGTCGCGGGCCTGCGCGAGCTGGCCCGCCGGATCCCCGCCCACCGCGGGGCGGAGCTGTCGGGCCTGGCCGACAAGCTGCTCGCCGAAACCACGGCCCGCTGCCTGGACCGGCGCGGCGCCTGGCAGCGCGGCCCGGCCCACCCCGGGACGGACGCGGCCCTGCTGCTCCCGCCGGTGCGCGGCGCCCTGCCCGCGGACGACCCGCGCACCCGCGCGACGCTCGACGCGGTCCGCGGCGACCTCACCGAGGACGGCTTCGTCTACCGCTTCGCCCCCGACGACCGGCCGCTCGGCGAGGCCGAAGGCGCGTTCCTGCTGTGCGGTTTCACCATGGCCCTCGCCTGCCGGCACCAGGGCGACCTGACCGAGGCGTTCCGCTGGTTCGAGCGCAACCGCGCGGCCTGCGGCTCGCCCGGGTTGTTCGCCGAGGAGTACGACGTCCGGCAGCGGCAGCTGCGCGGGAACCTCCCGCAGGCCTTCGTCCACGCCATGCTGCTGGAGTCGGCGCAGCGCCTGACCAGCGCACCGGACCCGCCGTCCGGCGGGTGACCCGAGGGGCCACCCGATCCGGTGACGCGATCCCGCATACTGGAGGTGTCCCGGCCGGAAGAGGAGGCCACTTGAGCGCGACCGCCGACGTCCACCCGGCCGATCCCTTCGTGCACCCCGCCCTGTTCTACCGCGGCGATGCCGAGTACCTGGCCGGCACCGTGCCGTTCGTGTGGGGCGCGCTGGCCGCGGACGAGCCGGTCGCGGTCGCGGTCCCGGGACCCAACCTGGCGCTGCTGAAGCGGGAGCTCGGCGCGGACGCCGCCCGCGTCCGCCTGCTGGACATGACCGAAGCCGGGCGCAACCCCGGCCGGATCATCCCCGGGGTGCTGCGGGCCTTCGCCGACGCCCACCCCGACGGGCCGGTGCGGATCATCGGCGAGCCGATCTGGGCCGCGCGGTCGGACGTCGAGTACCCGGCGTGCGCGCAGCACGAGGCCCTGATCAACCTGGCCTTCGCCGGCCGGGACGTGACGATCCTGTGCCCCTACGACGTCGAGACGCTCGCCCCGGACGTGCTCGCCGACGCCGAAGCCACGCACCCCGTGCTGATCGACGGCACCGGACGGCGCACCAGCACCGCCTACGACCCCGACGACGTCGTCGCCCGGTACAACCGGCCGCTGACCGCGCCGGAGGGCGTCTTCGAGCTGGCGGACACCACCGACCTCGCCGCGGCCCGGGCACTCGGCCACGTCCGCGCGGCCCGTGCCGGGCTGACCGCCGACCAGGTCGCCGACGTCGAGGTCGTCGTCACCGAACTGCTCTCCAACAGCGTCGAACACGGCAGCGGGTCCGGCACCCTCCGGCTGTGGACCGAAGACGGCGAGTTCGTCTGCGAGGTCCACGACGAGGGCAAGCTCACCGACCCGCTCGCCGGCCGGCACCCCGCGACCCCCGTCCAGCCGCGCGGGCGCGGGCTCCTGCTCGTCAACCACCTCGCCGACCTCGTGCGCCTGCACACGAGCGATCAGGGCACGACGATCCGGGCGTACTTCCGCACCTGAGCCCGCCGGGCCACGAGACCGCCCACCACGGCCCCGATCGCGACGCCGCCGTAGACGTCGGTCGGCCAGTGCACGCGCGTCCGGATCCGGCTGTAGCACGCGGCGGCCGCCAGCGGCGCGATCACGGCACCCGCGTCCGGGGCGGTGAGCGCGACGGCGACCGCGAACGCCGCGGCCGTCGTGGCGTGCGTCGAGGGGAACGACGAAGACGACGGGTGCTCGCCCAGGGCCTGGTGGGCCGGCAGGTTGTCCGCCGGCGGCCGACGGCGGCGGACGAGCGCCTTGACAGCGTGGCCCAGCGCCATCGCGGTCGCGCCGGCCACGAGTCCGCGGCCCGCGGCCCGGCGCCAGCGACCCCGGCGGCAGGCCAGGACCCCGGCCATGCCGGCCCAGAGCAAGCCGCCGCGCGCGGCCTCGCTGACGGCGGTGATCGGCCACGCCGGACGGGTGACGGGCAGGTCGTTGTCGTCCAGTCCCTCGTCCTCACGAAAGGGTGGTTCGCTCGGCATGGCCTCCAATTGCCCTGGCGGGGACCGGTTCAACCACAACGGTCGTCCATCGTGGAGTGTGCGATCCCGGGGTTTGTCCGTCCACCGAACGGGTATCCCACGGCCGTGATTGCGCCGCCTCTCCGCGTGCTGGCCGCACTCGCCGCGGTGGCGGCCCTGGTGGCGGGGTGCGGCGCGGATCCGCGGGCCGACACCGTGCACGCCGGCCGGGAGATCCGGGGCCAGCTCGAACTCCTGCGGCTCGTGGTGACCGCCGACCGCGCCGCCGTGCCCCCGGTGCCCAGCCTGACGGTCACCGTCCGCGACGCCGCCGACGAGCTCGGTTCCGCGGGCAAGGACGTCGGCGAGCTGACCGACGAGCGCGCCCGCGCGGCGCTGGCCTCGATCACCGACCGCGCGGTCGGCCTCGCCCACCAGCTCGACGACGGCCTCGGCGACGGCACCGACGACGGGCTCGACCGCATCGACGCCGAGCTGCGGGGGCTGATCGCCGAACTCGCCCGCTGGGGCGTGCCGGCATGAGCAAGCGCCTCCTCGCCGTCACCCTCGGCATCCTCACCGCGGTCGGCGGTTTCGTCGACATCGGCGACCTCGTCGAAAGCGGTGTCGTCGGCGCCCGCTACGGGATGGCGATGCTCTGGGTGACCGTGCTGGGGGTGCTCGGCATCTGCGTCTACGCCGACATGTCCGGGCGGGTCGTCGCGGTGTCCGGGCGCCCGGTGTTCGACCTGATCCGCGAACGCCTCGGCCCGCGCGTGGCCCTGGTCAACCTCGCCGGGTCGTTCCTGATCACGCTGCTGACCGTGTGCGCCGAAATCGGCGGCGTCGCGATCGTCATCGAGCTCGCCTCCGGCGTCGACCGGCTGGTCTGGGTCCTGCCGATCGGCGTGCTCGTCTGGCTGGTGGTCTGGCGGGTCGGCTTCGAGAAGATGGAAACCGGCTTCGGCCTCGGCGGCCTCGCCATCGGGGTGTTCGCCGTCGCGGTGTTCTTCCTGCACCCCGACTGGTCGTCGCTCGGCGCCCAGGTCGCCGGGTTCGCCCCGCCCGCCGACGAGGCGCTGCCGACCTACGCCTACCACGCGGTCGCGTTGTTCGCGTCGGCGATGACGCCGTACGAGGTCTTCTTCTTCACCTCCGGCGGCGTCGAAGAGGGCTGGACGGTCAAGGACCTGCCCGTGCAGCGCGCCAACGTGCTGCTCGGGTTCCCCCTCGGCGGCTTGCTCGCCCTCGCTGTGATGGCCTGCGCCGCGGTGGTGCTGTTCCCGGCCGGGGTCGACGTCAGCCAGGTCAGCCAGATCGTGCTGCCGGTGACGCTCGCTCTGGGGACCGCGGGCCTGGTGATCGTCCTGATCGGCATCTTCGCGGCCACCTTCGGCGCGGCACTGGAAACCGGGCTGTCGTCGGGGTACATGCTGGCGCAGTACTTCGGCTGGGACTGGGGCAAGCGCCGCGCACCGCGCGACGCCGCCCGGTTCCACGTCACCGTCGCCGCCGGCCTGCTGATCGCCGTGCTCGTGGTGCAGACCGGGCTCGATCCGGTCGGCCTGACCGAGATCTCGCTGATCTTCTCCGCGGTGGCGCTGCCGCTGACCTACCTGCCGGTGCTCATCGTGGCCAACGACCGCGAATACCTCGGCAAGCACGCCAACGGCCACTTCAGCAACATCGTCGGCGTCGGCATGCTCGTCGTCATCGCCGTCGCGGCCCTGGTGGCGATTCCCCTGATGATCTTCACCGGGGCGGGCCGATGAACCCCCTCACCGACCACGGCCCCGTCGACCTGGGCGACGCCCTGCTCGACCGGCAGATCACCGGCGAGGACGGCACGGTCGTCGGCAAGGTCGACGACCTCGAGCTCCGCGCCGAGGGCGGCACGTACGTCGTCGATGCGCTGCTCGTCGGCCCGGAAGCGCTCGCCGACCGGCTCGACGGCCCGGTCGGGAAGCTGCTGCGGCGGCTCGGCCGCGGGTTCCGCGCCGAGGCGCCGCAACGGATCCCGGTGAACGCGGTCCGCCGGATCGAGCCGACGATCGTCGTGACGTCCGCCGTCGCCCACGCCACGAACAGCCCGTCCGAAGACTGGCTGCGGCGCCGGATCGTCGACCGGATCCCGGGAGCCGGCCGTGCGAGCCGGTGAGCTGATCGGCCGCCCGGTCCGCGACGCGGCGGGCCGGGACGTCGGCGCGATCCGGGAGATCCGGGCCGAGGCGACGCCACGCGGCGACGGCCTGCCCGAGCTCGTGGTGCGCGGGGTGATCGTCGGCCGCACCCGGGTCCGGCTCTTCGGCTACCAGCGCCACGACCAGCGCGGCCCGGTGCCGCTCGTCGCGCTCATCCGGTGGCTGCACCGGCACAGCCGGTACGTCGCCTGGGAAGACGTCGACCTCTCGGGCCCCGAAGTCCGGCTGCGGCGGCCGTTCGCCGAGCTGGCCCCGCTCACCGAACCCTGACGCCTCAGGGCAGGCCGGCGAGATCGGCCAGCAGCGTCAGGTGGTGCTCGAAGTACTCCGCGCGGGCCTGGATCATGTCGTCGAGGCGGTGGAAGACCTCGAAGTTGACCTGGCCGAACAGGTGCGTCCACGCGAACAGCACGCGGTCGAGGCGCGCCTCCGGGAGGTCGCCGCCCTGCTCGTCGATCAGGCGCCGCAGGTCGGGGCGGATCGGCCCGGGCACCGGCGGGAGTTCGCCAGGGGCCTCCCCCGCGATGGCGGCGAGCAGCAGGATCACCCGCGACGCCGGGGCCACGGTTTCCTGCGGCGCGGCGTAGCCCGGGACGGGATTTCCGTAGAGCAGACCGTATTCGGCCGGGTGCGCGAGCGCCCAGGACCGCACCGCGCGGCCGACGGCGAGCCACCGGCCGCGCAGGTCGTCCCGCGGGACGGCGGCCTCGGCTTCGGCGGCGGCGGCTCCCAGTCCGTCGTAGGCGTCGATGATCAACGCCGTCAGCAGGGCGTCGCGGCTCGGGAAGTAGCGGTACAGCGACGATGCCCGTCGCCGGCGGGGGTCCGGCTGATCGCCGCGGACGCCACCGACGCCGCGACCCTGGTGCGGCACACCGAAGGCGCGGTCGCGCTGTACAGCTGCGCCGGGCCCGCGTACCACCGCTGGATCACCGGCTGGCCGCCGCTCGGCACGGCGCTCCTGCGGGCGGCCGAGGCCAGCGGCGCCGTGCTCGCCACGACCGGCAACCTCTACGCGTACGGCGCCGTCGACGGCCCGATGACCGAGCGGCTGCCGCTGCGGCCCAACTCGGCGAAGGGCGAGGTGCGGGCCAAGCTGTGGGCCGACGCGCTGGCCGCCCACGAAGCCGGCCGCCTCCGCACGACCGAGGTGCGCGGGTCCGACTACCTCGGCGCGGGCACGCTTTCGGCGTTCACGGCTCTGGTGCTGCCGAAGGTGCTCGCGGGCAAGCGAGCGTCGGCCCCGGCCGACCCGGACGCCCCGCACAGCTGGACCCACGTCGGCGACGTCGCCCGCACGCTGGTCGCGGCCGCGGCCGACGAGCGCGCCTGGGGCCGGCCGTGGCACGTGCCGACGGCACCGCCGATGTCCCTCCGCCGCCTCGCCGAGCGCGCCGCCGAACTGGCCGGGGCCCCGGCGGCCCGCGCCACGTCGATGCCCGGGTTCGTCCTGCGCCTCGCCGGTCTGGTCAACCCGATGGCGCGGGAGATGGTGGAGATGCAGTACCAGCTGCGCAAGCCGTTCATCCTCGACTCATCGGCAGCGACGGCGACGTTCGGCATCGAGCCGACATCGACCGACGACGCGTTGCGGGAGACGATCGAAGGCCTGCGCGAACCAGCCCGCTCCTGACCGGCGGCGGTCACAGGTCCGATGCGCGCCGGAAGGCCCGGCGCAGCATCGAGGTGACGATCACGCCGAGCACCCAGCCGGCGGCGAACCCCACGGTCAACGGCCACGGCGGAGGCCTCAGCCACCAGCGATAGCCGGCCGCCAGCCCGGCGGCGACGATGGCCAGCAGGCCGACCCCCTCGAACGCCAGCCGGGTGGGGTGCACGAAGTTCCATCCGGTGACGCTGAACCAGCCGCGCGATGTGGGAGCAGCGAGCGCCTCGGACCGCCAAGCCTCCCACCGGATGAGCCCGGCCAGCCGCTCGGCGAGCGATTCACGCAGATAACGGCGGATCAGCTTGATGTGGAAGTCGTGCAGGAGGTACCGGCTGCCGAGCAGATAAGAAGAAACCGGGATCAGCAGCAGCAGGGCAAGGTTCGACGTGGCCGAGATGGCGATGCTGGCGATCGCGCCCGCGGAAGCCAGTTGCAGGGCGAAGACGTTCCACTGGGCGGCCGCGCGCCGCTCGACCTCGGCGCGCAGCGCCGCGTACTCGGCCACCATGACCTGGGTACCGAGCGCCGGGTCCGGGCCGGTGTCGCCATCGGGTTCCTGCATGCCACCAATGTCCCACGACGGCAGAGGCGCAGCCTCCACGCGGCAAGCCAAGCGGCTGACCGAGGGTGGAGAATGGCACGGCTGGACCCGGCGGCCAGGCGGATCAAGCCGGACGCCGCCGAGCTGCGGTCCCGGTGCGGCGGTACCGGGTACGCCGGAATCCCGGGCAGGACAGCAGGGTTCTGCGGCAGCCGGAAGCGGGCCGCACCCACTGAGCACGGCCCCGGAAGGCGGCCCTCAGCTCTGGCTGGGGATCTCCGTCGCGCGTTCCCAGCCGGAGGGGAGGCGGCTGACGTTCAGCGCGTGGTCGAGGCCGCTGGCCGCCAGGGCCCGGCGCACCACCCGGTTGTCGCCGGTGACGATGCGCAGGGTGGCGTTCTCCCGCGCGGTCCGGGCCTGGATGCCGCCGAGGGCGGCGAGGCCGGCCGAGTCGAGGAAGTCGACCTCGGACAGGTCGAGCACCAGGACCGGGAACCTGCGGTGCGCCCACGTGCTCAGCGCCGAGCGGAGCTGGGCGGCGCTGTCGGCGTCGAGGGCGCCGCGGATCCGGACCATCACCGCGCCGAAGTACGGGCGGATGACCTGGATGTCGAACGCAGTGCGCCGCGCGGGCGCCGACGGCGCTATCGAAATCGCCGTCGCGGGGGGCTGGACGACTAACATCTTCACACGCCTTCATTCGCAGATGACGTGACGAACGGGCCTCACCCGGCCCGCTCGAACGCCGGCAAAGTCGGAGGGGCGGCTGTTGCTGCTGAACCGCACTTCGCAGCGTAGTCCTTGATCCGAACGGCGCAACCCCGCCAACGGCCGAACCCGCCGCGCCCGCACGCGACCCGCACGCGCCCTTCCCAAACCACCCATCCGGGTGAACCACCGCCGAAATTCGTGACGGAGAACCGAAGAACCGGGAGGAACCGGAGCCGCCGGAAACCCGGCGGCTCCGGTCACCCGTCCTAGCCGGCGGAGTCGGCGAAGATGTCCGACGCGCCGCTGGTGGCCAGCGGCCGGGAGACGCCGAAGTAGGCGTTCAGCGCCGGGCCGGTTCCCGCGAGCCCGGAGTAGTCGCCGAGGAAGTAGCCGCCGGCGTCCGGGGCGGTGGTGAAGTCGAACGGGCCGGCGGTGAGCCTGGTCTGCCCGTTGACGGCCCAGTTCGCCGGATTGCCGCAGTCGCTCGTGGCGGCGTGGCAGTGGGCGATGAACGCGTCGGTGAGCCCGGGCTGCGCCGGGGTCGCGTTCTGCAGGTCGTAGTAGCTCAGCCCGATCGTGCCGTCGGCGGCGACGTGGATCTGCGGCACGAACGCGGGCGTGTCCCCCGGCGCCTGGTCGACCCGGATCGTGTCGCTCCACGTCAGGCCGCCGTCGGCGGACTGCGCGAAGGCGATCTTCGACGCGCCGGTCGCGCTGAACCGGGCGTCCTGCCAGACCGCGTACACGAAGCCGTTGACCGGGTTGGCGGCGAACTCGGGCAGCTCGTCGCTGGAGCGGACCGGGTGGCCGGCGATCGCGACCGTGGCGACCTGCTGGGTGTCGATGCCGATCGCGCGGGACCAGGTGGTCCCGCCGTCGGTGGACCGGACGACCGCGGCGGTCGAGGTGGACGAGCCGCGGCAGTGCTGACCGCCGTGGGTGAACGGGCACGCGCCGCCCTTGTTGGTGATCAGGTCGAAGCCGTCGATGAGCACGCCCCGGCCCGGGCCGGTCACCGGCACGACGATCTGGTTGCCGATCGTCTGGTCGTTCTGCCCGGGATCGAAGATGATCCGGCCGGTGCTCCAGGTGCGCCCCTGGTCGGTGGTGCGGGAGAAGTAGCTGGGGCCGCGGTAGGTGAAGGCGTGCGTGTACGCGCTGGGGTTGGCGTGGCTCTGCGGCGCGACCAGCTGGTCCCACACCGCGTAGGCGTTGCCGGCGAGCAGCGGGTCGGCGGTCACCGATTCCTTGTCGTTGAGCACCTGCGTCGAGGTGTCCAGGCGGGCGGTCACCGGCGTCTCCCAGTGGTCGCCGCCGTCCAGCGAGCGGCTGATCAGGATCGCGCTCGCCCCGCCGAACGCGGGGCCGTTGGCGTTGAACGAGTCGGCGATCGAGTACACGACCCGGCCGTCGGCGGAGAAGCTGACCCACGGGTCGGTGGTCCGGTGGAAGTACCCGGGCGAGCCGGGCGTCGCGCCGGCGCAGATGCTGAACGCCGGTTGCGTGGCGGCCGGCGTCCAGGTCGCCCCGCCGTCCCGGGACACGACGTTGGTGAGGCCGTTGGACCCGCCGTCGTTCCACCGGTCCTGCTGCGCCGAGCCGACGAGGTGACGCGGATCCGCCGGGTCGGCGGCGACGTAGGGCTCGACCTCCGTCGCGGGGTAGTTGACGCTGCCGAGGGCCTCGTGCTGGGCGACCAGCGCGGCACAGGCGGCCCCGGCGCCCAGCGGGTGGTCGGGCACCCGCACCGGAACCCCGGCGGCGAAGGTGGTGGCGATGGCGGCTCCCGCGCCGGCGAGCAGGGCGAACACGGCGGCGCCGGGCGGCAACGTCCGGCGGGCGAACCGCCGGGAAATCTTCGGGTGCACGGTTGACCTCTTTTCCGACACGCCTGGCAGGCCGTGCGAAAAGGACACGGCCTTTTCCGAGGGCATTGGTGAGTCGAAGGCCGGTTCGCGGCCGTTACGCGGAACCGGCCGGACGGGCGAAATGTCCGCTCCGCGTCGAAAAAACTCGTCTGTCCACAGTGGAGTTGATTAACGCACGGCCAAAAACCCGGCCGGGAAAAACCGCCCCTATGACCGGGCCGGCGGTTCCCCTCGGACGGTCCGCGCGGCGGCGGCCCGGTGCCCCTTGACAGCGGCGGGCTTCCCCCGCATCCTGCATCTCAGGGTGCCTTATATCAGCAACCCTGAGATACACTTCGCTCAGTGAGGAGTCGACCGATGACCGCAGTCGAGGAGCGGCCGGGCACCCGGCCACGCCCGGACGTCGAGCCGGGACAGCTGTTCATCGGCGGCCGGTGGGCCGGACCCGTGGGCGGTGCGCGCTTCGACGCCGTCGACCCGGCCACCGGGAAGACCCTCACCTCCCTCGCCCGCGCGTCGGCCGCCGACGTGGACGCCGCGGTGGGCGCGGCCCGCGCGGCGTCCGGCGGCTGGGCCGCGACGCCGGGGCGGGAGCGGGCGCGGGTCCTGCACCGGGTCGCGGACCTCGTGCGGGCGCGCGCGGACGAGATCGTCGCCCTCGAGAGCGCCGACGTCGGCAAGCCGGTTTCGCTCTGCCGGGCGGTCGACGTCGAGACCGTCGCCGAGCAGTACGAGTACTACTCGGCCCTCGCGCAGGGCGTGGACGGCGCGACGCGGCAGATCCCGATCCCGTCGCACGCCTACACCCGCCGCGAACCGCTCGGGGTGGTCGCCGCGATCACGCCGTTCAACTTCCCGCTGATCCTCTCGACGTCGAAGATCGCGCCCGCGCTCGCCGCCGGGAACACCGTGGTGCACAAGCCGGCCGAGGACACCTCCCTCAGCGCGCTGCTGATGGCGCGGATCCTCGCCGAAGCCGGCGTCCCCGACGGCGTGCTCAACGTCGTCACCGGCTTCGGCTCGGAGATCGGCGACCACCTGCTGGCCCACCCCGGCGTCGACAAGATCGCGTTCACCGGGTCCACCGCGGTCGGCAGGCACGCGGCGGCCGTGGCCGGGGAGAAGCTCAAGCCGATCACCCTCGAACTGGGCGGCAACGCCGCGCACCTCGTGTTCGAGGACGCGGACGTCGAGCAGGCCGTCGCCGCGGCGATCAAGGCGTTCGTGTTCAACACCGGCCAGTTCTGCATGGGCGGGCCCCGGCTGCTCGTCGCCGACGCGCTGTACGACACGGTCCTGGCCGCGCTCGCCGAAGCCGTGCCGCACGTGCCGGTCGGCGACCCGTTCGACCCCGCGACGGTGGTCGGCCCGATGGCGGGCGAGCGGCACCGCGCGAAGGTCGAGCAGTACGTCGAGCTCGCCCGCGCCGACGGCGGCCGGATCGTCGCCGGTGGCGGGCGACCGGACATCGACGGCGGGTTCTTCTTCCAGCCGACGGTGATCGCGGACCTGCCGGACACCTCCCGGGTGATCCAGGAGGAGATCTTCGGTCCCGTGCTGACCGTCCAGCGCTTCCGCGGCGAGGACGAAGCGGTCGCCCTCGCCAACGGCACGCCCTACGGGCTCGCGGCCGGGCTGCAGACCACGGACCTCGCCCGCGCCCACCGCGTCGCCGCGCGGCTGCAGGCCGGGATCGTCTGGGTGAACGACTGGGCGATGCTCGACCCCGCGATCCCCTTCGGCGGTGTCAAGGACTCCGGTTTCGGCCGCGAATACGGCCCCGAATCCCTCGACTCCTACACCCGGACCAAGTCCGTCGTCATCTCCCTCGCCTGAGCCGACCCCAGGAGCACCCATGTCCCCCACCACGACCACGGCGGCGGTTGTCGAGTCCGCCGGCGCCGGGTTCACCCTCGGCGAGGTGGCCCTCGACGAGCTGCGGGCCGACGAAGTCCGGGTCCGGATCGTCGCCACCGGCGTGTGCCACACCGACCTCGGCGTCGCCGCCGGCGCCCTGCCGTTCCCGCTGCCCGGGGTGCTCGGCCACGAAGGCGCCGGGATCGTCGAGCAGGTCGGCGCCGCGGTCACCCGGGTCGCGCCCGGCGACCGGGTCCTGCTCAGCTACACCTCCTGCGGCCGCTGCGCGAACTGCCGCGACGGCCACCCCGCCTACTGCGAGACCTGGCTGCCGGCCAACCTGCTCGGCGGGCGGCGCCCGGACGGCACGTCCCCGCTCTCCCGCGACGGCGCCCCGCTCGGCGGGCACTTCTTCGGCCAGTCCAGCTTCGCCGGGCACGCCGTCGCCGACGAACGCAGCGTCGTCAAAGTCGCCGCCGACGCGCCGCTCGACCTCCTGGCGCCGCTCGGCTGCGGCATCATGACCGGCGCCGGCGCGGTGTGGAACGTCCTCGCGCCGCGGCCGGGCGCCACGCTGCTGGTCACCGGCGCCGGCGCGGTCGGCCTGTCGGCGGTGATGGCCGCCCGCCTGACGCCGGCGACGCGGATCATCGCCGTCGACCGCGTGCCGGGCCGGCTGGACCTCGCCCGGGAGCTCGGCGCCACCGACACGATCGACACGACCGGCGAGGACCTGGCCGAGACGGTCGGGAAGCTGACCGGCGGGCGCGGGGCCGACGGGATCGTCGAGACCACCGGCAACGCCGGTGTCCTGCGGACGGCGATCGGCGCCCTCGCCGCGCGCGGGACCGCGGTTGTCGTGGGCGCGCCGGCGTTCGGCACGGAGGTGCCCGTCGACGTCAACTTCCTGCTGCCCGGCCGGCACGTCACCGGCCTCACGATGGGCGACGCGGACACCCAGGCGCTGGTGCCGACGCTGGCCGAACTCGTCGCCACCGGCCGGTTCCCGCTCGAAAAGCTGGTCACCCACTACGAGTTCGGGCAGATTCAACAGGCGGTGGACGACATGCTCGACGGCAAGACGATCAAACCGGTGCTCCGCTGGTGAAGGAGGAAGCAGTGGACCTGCCCGATTTCGGCCTGGGCAGCTGGCCCCGGCGGCGGGCGCGGATCAACCCGGACCGCACCGCGCTGGTGCAGCACGACCGGACGCTGAGCCACGCCGGGCTCGCCGACCGGGTCGACCGCCTCGCCGGCGCGCTGACCCGGCTCGGCGTGCGCCCCGGTGACCGCGTGGCCTACCTCGGCGTCAACGACATCACGGTGTTCGAGACGCTGTTCGCCACCGCCCGCTGCGGCGCGATCTTCGTGCCGCTCAACTACCGGCTCTCGCCCGTGGAGATCCGGTACATGCTCGATGACTGCGGTGCCGCGGTCCTCGTGCACAGCCCGGACACCGACGAGCTGCTGAAGGACCCGCTGCCGGGCACCCTGCGGCACGTCGTGGCGACGGAGCCGGCGTCGTGCCCGGCGGGCGGCCTGGACTTCGAGGCCGAGCTCGCCGCGTCCGGCCCCCCGCCGGCAACCGCGGTCCGGCTCGAAGACCCCTGCCTGCTGCTCTACACCTCCGGCACCACCGGCCGGCCGAAGGCGGCGGTCCTCACCCACGGCAACGTCACCTGGAACACGGTCAACCAGCTCGCCCACCTCGATGTGCTGGGCACCGACAAGGCGCTGTGCATCGCGCCGCTGTTCCACTGCGTCGGGCTGGGGCAGATCACGCTGCCGACGCTGTTCAAGGGCGGCAGCGTGGAGCCGGTGGCGAAGTTCGATCCGGGCACCATCCTCGCCCGGATCGGCGAAGCCGGGATCACGAGCTTCTCCGCGGTGCCCACGATGCTGGAGATGATGTGCCGCCACGAGCGCTGGGACCACACCGACCTCGGCTCGCTGACGTGCGTGCTCTACGGCGGGTCGCCGGTGGCCGAGCGCGTCGCCCGCGCGTGGCTCGACCGCGGCGTGAAACTCCTCCAGGGCTACGGCATGACCGAAGCCGCCCCGGGCGTGTCCATGGCCACCCACGAGGGCACGCTCGAGCACCCCGTCGCCGCCGGGGTGCCGCACTTCTTCACGGACCTGGCCGCCCTCGGCCCGGACTCCGCCCCGGAACCGCTCGGCGGCACGCCCGCCGAGCTGCTGGTGCGCGGCCCGCACGTGTTCGCCGGCTACTGGAACCGGCCCGAAGAATCCGAAGCCAGCTTCGTCGACGGTGACTGGTTCCGCACCGGGGACGTCGTCCGCGTCGACGACGACGGCTGGGCCCACGTCGTCGACCGGGTCAAGGACATGATCATCTCCGGCGGCGAGAACGTCTACCCCGCCGAGATCGAGGCCGTCGCCGCCCGGCTCGACGCCGTCGACGCGTGCGCCGTGGTGGGCGTGCCCGACGAGCGGTGGGGCGAGGTCGGCGCCGCCTTCGTCGTCCCCCGGCCCGGGTCCGGACTCGACGAGGCCACGTTCCGCGCGCACCTCAAGCACCACCTCGCGCGGTACAAGGTCCCCAAGCACGTGCGGTTCACCGAAGCCCTGCCCCGCAACGCCACCGGCAAGATCCGCCGCGTCGAACTGCGCGCGCTCGCCACCGAAACCTTCACGAACGGACCCGCATGACCCAGGCTTTCCTGCCCCCCTCGCTGCGCCTGGAGATCCAGGACGACGTCGCCGTGCTGCGGCTGGCCCGGGCCGCGAAGCGCAACGCCCTCGACGACGCCACCGTGCTGGGCCTCGAAGCGTTCTTCACCACGCCGCCCTCGGGGATCAAGGCCGTGGTGCTCGCGGCCGATGGCGAGCACTTCTCCGCCGGGCTGGACCTCTCCGAGCTCACCGAGCGCGACGCGTTCGAGGGCCTGGAGCACTCGATGATGTGGCACCGCGCCTTCGAGCGGCTCGAACGCGGCCGGGTGCCGGTTGTCGCCGTGCTCAAGGGCGCGGTTGTCGGCGGCGGGCTGGAACTGGCGGCCGCCGCGCACATCCGCGTCGCCGAGCCGTCGGCGTTCTACGCGCTGCCGGAGGGGCAGCGCGGGCTGTTCGTCGGCGGTGGCGCGTCGGTGCGGGTGCCGCGGCTGATCGGCGCGCACCGGATGGCCGACATGATGCTCACCGGCCGCGTCCTCGACGCCGACGAAGGCCACGCCGCCGGGCTGTCGCACTACCGCACCGGGCCGGGCGAGGGCCTCGAGCACGCGCTCGGCCTGGCCCGCAAGATCGCCACGAACTCCCCGATCACGAACTTCGCCGTCCTGCAGGCCCTCCCCCGCATCGCCGAAGCCAACCCCGCCGAGGGGTACCTGATGGAAGCCCTGATGGCCGCCGTCGCGAGCGGCAGCGCCGAGGCGAAGGAGCGGATGCAGGCGTTCCTGGAAAAGCGCGCCGGGAAGGTGGGCCGATGATCCTGCGCCCGGTCGCCCCCGACGTCCGCGAAACCACCGAGATCGGCCGGTACCTGCGGTGGCTGGAAACCCGCGGGCACTCGTTCGACGGCTACGCGGCCCTGCACCGCTGGTCGGTGACCGACCTCGACGGCTTCTGGTCCTCGATCAAGGACTTCTTCGGCGTCCGCTTCCCCGCCCCGGCCACCGCCGTCGTGGCCGACCGCCGGATGCCCGGCACCGAGTGGTTCCCCGGCGCCACCCTCAACTACGCCGAACACGCCCTCGGCCACGGGCCCGGCGACGCGGCCGCGGTCATCGCCTATTCCCAGACGCGGGAGCGCACCGAGCTCACCTGGGCGCAGCTGCGCGACCAGGTCGCGCGCGCCCGCGCGGGGCTGGCCCGGCTCGGCGTCGGGCGCGGCGACCGCGTCGTCGCGTACCTGCCCAACATCCCCGAAACCGTGGTCGCCTACCTCGCCGTCGCGAGCCTCGGCGCGATCTGGGCGTCCTGCGCCCCCGAGTTCGGCGCCCGCTCGGTCGTCGACCGGTTCGGGCAGATCGAGCCGCGCGTGCTGCTGACCGTCTCCGGCTACCGCTACGGCGCCAAGGACGTCGACCGCCGCGCCGAGGTCGCCGAGATCCGCGCGGGCCTGCCGACCGTCGAGCACGTCGTCCACGTCCCCTACGGCGACCACGAGCTGCCCGGCACCCTCGCCTGGGCCGAGCTGCTCACCGAAAGCGCCCCCGGGTTCGAGCCGGTCGGCTTCGCGCACCCGCTGTGCGTCCTGTTCTCCTCCGGCACCACCGGCAAGCCGAAGGCGATCGTGCACGGCCACGGCGGCATCCTGCTGGAGCACCTCAAGAACCACGGCCTCAGCTGGGATCTGCGTCCCGGCGACCGGATGCTGTGGTTCTCGACCACCGCGTGGATGATGTGGAACGCGCTGGTGTCGGGGTTGCTCACCGGCGCGTCGATCGTGCTGGTCGACGGCAACCCGCTGCACCCGGACCTGGCGTGGCAGTGGCGGCTGGCCCACGAGACCCGCGCGACGCTGATGGGCGCGAGTCCCGGGTTCCTGATGGCGTGCCGGGAAGCGGGCCTCGACCCGGCCGCCGAGTTCGACCTGTCGGCGCTGCGGCAGCTCGGCGCGGCCGGCAGCCCGCTGCCCGCCGAGGGCTTCCACTGGGTGCACGAGCGGTTTCCGGGCGTCCTGCTCAACGTCGGCAGCGGCGGCACCGACGTGTGCAGCGGCATCGTCCAGGGCAGCCCGCTGCAGCCGGTCCGCGCGGGCGAGATCTCCGGTCCCTGCCTCGGCGTCGACGCGCAGGCGTTCGACGAGCACGGTGCCCCGGTGGTCGGGGAACTGGGCGAGCTGGTGATCACCGCCCCGATGCCGTCCATGCCGGTCGGGTTCTGGGGCGACGACTCCGGCGAGCGCTACCGCGAGACGTACTTCTCCACCTATCCCGGCGTCTGGCGGCACGGCGACTGGATCCGGTTCACGCCCGAGGGCGGCTGCGTCATCGCCGGCCGCTCGGACGCCACCCTCAACCGCGGCGGCGTCCGGCTGGGCACGGCCGAGTTCTACGCCGTCGTCGAGGAGCTGCCGGAGGTCGACGACTCCCTCGTCGTGCACCTCGAAGACCCCGCGGGCGGCAACGGCGATCTGCGGTTGTTCGTGGTGCTGCGCGAAGGCGCCGAGCTCGACGACGCGCTGCGCCGCAAGATCACGACAGCGCTGCGCGGCGCGCTTTCGCCGCGGCACGTGCCGGACGCGATCACCGCCGTCCCGGCGATCCCCCGCAACCGCACCGGGAAGAAACTGGAGCTGCCCGTGAAGAAACTCCTGCGCGGCGCCCCGGTCGACGAGGTCGTCGGCCGGGACGTGCTGGCCGACCCGGCGTCCCTCGACGCCTTCCTCGAGGAGCGCGCATGACGACCGTCGCGGTGGTCGGGACCGGCGTGATCGGCGCCGGCTGGGCCGCGCACTTCCTCGCCCACGGCTTCGACGTCGTCGCCACCGACCCGGCACCCGGCGCCGAGGACCGCCTCCGCGCCGACGTCGCCGCGCACTGGCCCGTCGTGGAACGGCTCGGTCTCACCGAGGGCGCGTCGCAGGACCGGCTGCGCTTCGTCGCCGACGCCGGGGAGGCCGCGTCCGCCGCGGATTTCGTGCAGGAGAACGGGCCTGAGCGCGAAAACCTCAAGCACGAGCTGTTCGGCGTGCTCGACGAGGCCGCGCGGCCCGACGTCATCCTGGCGAGCAGCTCGTCCGGGCTGCTGCCGAGCGTCATCGCGCGCGGCTGCCCGAAGCACCCCGAGCGCGTGGTCGTCGGGCACCCGTTCAACCCGCCCCACGTGATCCCGCTCGTCGAAGTCGTCCCCGGGGAGGCCACCGCGCCCGAGGTTGTCGACCGCGCGGTCGCGTTCTACACCGCGGCCGGCAAGCGGCCGATCCGGCTGAGCCGGGAGGTGCCCGGCCACGTCGCGAACCGGCTGCAGGCCGCGCTGTGGCAGGAGGCGTACTCCCTCGTCGAACGCGGCGTCGCGACGGTCGCCGAAATCGACGCCGCCATCGCCCACGGGCCCGGCCTGCGCTGGGCGGTGCTCGGCCCGTTCGTCAACCAGCACCTCTCCGGCGGCGCCGGCGGGCTCGCACACATCCTGCGCCACCTCGGCCCGTCCACCGAAGAGCTGTGGCGCGACCTGGGCCGCGTCCGGATGACGCCGGAGCTCGCCGGGACCCTCGTCGCCGGCGTCGACGCCGAACTGGCCGGCACCGGCCACGACCGGCTCGTCGCGGCCCGCGACGCCGTCCTCGACCAGCTGCTGGCCGCCAAGGCCGCCCAGCCCGACCTGCCCTGACCCCGGGAGTTCCGATGGACCTTTCCTCCTTGACCGCCATCGACGTCCACACGCACGTCGAACAGGACGGCCACGGCTGCTTCGCCCTCGACCAGGAACTGCTCGACGCGTCCGCGAAGTACTTCCGCGCCGACCAGGACCGCACCCCGACGGTGACCGCGATCGCCGAGCACTACCGGGCCCGGAACATGGCCGCCGTCGTCTTCACGGTCGAAGCGCCGGCCGCCACCGGGCACCCCGCGCTGTCGAGCGAGGAGATCGCCGACGCCGCCGCCGAGCACCCGGACGTGCTCATCCCGTTCGGCTCGGTCGACCCGCACGCCGGCAAGGCCGCCGTGCACCGCGCGCGCCGCCTGGTCACCGAGCACGGGGTGCGCGGCTTCAAGTTCCACCCGAGCCTGCAGGCGTTCGAGCCGAACGACGTCCGCTTCTACCCGCTCTACGAAGCGATTTCCGAGCTGGGCGTGCCCGCCCTGTTCCACACCGGGCAGACCGGCATCGGCGCCGGCCTGCCGGGCGGGCACGGCATCAAGCTGCGGTACTCCAACCCGATGCTGCTCGACGACGTCGCCGCGGACTTCCCGCAGCTCACGGTGATCCTGGCGCACCCGTCGGTGCCGTGGCAGGACGAGGCGATCTCGGTCGCGACGCACAAGGCGAACGTGTACATCGACCTGTCCGGCTGGTCGCCGAAGTACTTCCCGCCGCAGCTGGTCCGCGCGGCGAACACGATGCTGAAGCGGAAGGTGCTGTTCGGCTCGGACTTCCCCGTCATCACCCCGGACCGCTGGCTCGCGGACTTCGCCGCGCTCGACCTGAAGGACGAAGTGCGGCCGCTGATCCTCAAGGACAACGCCATCGAGGTGCTCGGCCTGGCCTGAGCACGTTTGTCCGCTACGTCCCCGGGCATCCGCAGCTTTCGAGGATTTCATGATCGGAGGCGGCGTCGTGGCCGAGGGTGACGTGCACACCTACTTCGAAGACGGGCTGTGGAAGAACCGCGTCGAGGGCGGCAGCCGGGCATCCAACACGTCTCCCCGCCGCACGGACGCCGTGCTGGCGGGGCGCCTGATCGCGAAAAAGCGGCGCGTCGGGCACGTGGTCCACACGCCGGAGGGCGACGTCGAGACCGAGCGCGACTACCGGGCCCGCCGCTCCTCGCGCTGAACCGCCGCGACACTCCCGGCCAGGCAGGCCCGCCGCCGCGCTTCCCGCGCCAGCACGGCGAAGTCCCCGACCTCGCCGTCGTCTTCGGCCGGCGGCAGGAGCACCAGCAACGCCCGGCCGCGCGCCCCCGCGGCCCGGGACCACAGCGCGGGCGGCTCTCCGGCGGTGACGGGCTGACCGTGAGCGACGACCACCGCCGTCGCCGGGTCACCCGTGAGTTCCAGTTCGCACGTGACGCTCAGCGGCCAGAGGCCGCCGCGCCACTCCCACGGCGCCGGCAGCGCGAGCCCGGCCGAGGCGAGCACGCGGAACAGGCCGAGGTGGTCGAAGGGGTCGTCCGGCTGCAGGAAGAGGACCGGGTACGCGACGTGGTCGTCGTAGGTCAGCAGTTCGAACTGGGCTCGCAGCGGTGGCGGATCGGCCATGACGCACTCCTGGAGGCGGCACCGGCCGGGAGGCCGGTTCCGCCCCGCGTACCCGGGCATGGCGCCGTCAACCGCGTGACGCATGATCGTCCACAGTAGACGAAGACCCGCCCCCGCTCGGCGAAGGCTGGGGGTACCTGCGAGCGGGGACGGGAGCTGAGGCCGGTACGGGGGCCGCCTCTCGGCGAGTGGCACACCGAGGCTCCAGCCGAACTGGTATTCCCCGGCGGCGAGGGGTGAGGCCCGGGGGCACCGCCGTACCGACATCCGTTACAACGCAGGGGAACCGGCGGTGTTCCCCCACGTGACGCACGTCGCCATCGGGAACCCGCGGCGGCCGTGGAACGTCCCGGGCCGGGTGGCCGGCGAGGCACGGAACCGGTTCCCCGGCCCAGCGACCTGACGTCCCCGGGCCGGGTGGCCGGCGAGGCACGGAACCGGTTCCCCGGCCCAGCGACCTTGCGCCGCGCGACCGGAGCCGAGGGATCGGCCCGGCGGGACCTGTTCCCCGGCCCAGCGTCTTGTGCCGCACCTCAGCCGAGCCCCCGGCGACCTGACGCCGTGCCGCTTCAGCCGCGGGGCAGGACGGCCCACACCGTCTTGCCACCCGAGCCGGACCGGCTGCTTCCCCAGAGCTTCGCGACCTTCGTGACCATCCGCAGACCCAGCCCCGCCTGGACCACGTCGAGCCCCTCCCGCAGCACCGCCGGGTGCGCGCTGTCGTCCGCCACCTCGACCGTCAGCTTCCCGTGGCGCAGCTCGAGCCGCAGGCGGGGTACGGAATCCGTGTGCCGCAGGGCATTTTCCACGAATTCGGTGGCGATGAGCTCGGCGTCCTCGGTCAGCTCGGGCACCATCCACTCCGCGCAGGTGCCCCGGACGAACCCGCGGGCCCGCGCCGACGCCCGCGGCGAGCGGGCCAGCAGCCGCCCGGCCCGGCGGCGCGCCGGGCGGGTCAGCGCGGCTTCCGCCGTGGCGAGGTCCGGGTACACGGGCACGCACCGGTCCACCCCGGCCGCGGCCAGCACGGCCCGCTGCTCGGGACGGCCGGTCACGAGGGCGAACGGGATCGCCGGCCAGTCGCCGACCCGCCGGGCGACGAGCCCGAACACCCGGGTCAGCGCCCGGTCGCGGAGCTCGAGCCGTTCGATGTCGACCAGCACGCCGTCCTCGGAGTCGGTCGCGAACTCGAGCAGCCGGTCACGCAGCTGCGGGTACGTCGTCCGGTCGAGCACGCCGACGACCGACGCCCTCGCCACCGCGCCGTCACGCGGAACCAGCCACACGGAATTGTGCCGGGCGAGCACCGGAACCACCTCCTCGCCGTGGATCACCGGACGGATAGCCGATCCCGAACCCGTCAAACACAGCGAATCTCCGGTTGACGCGGCCGATCGGGGGAACCCGCCGGGCTCGGAAGGGAGACCACGTTGTTCCGTCACACGAAGCTGCTGCAGTTCGAAGCCAAGCCCGAAAAGCCCGACCCCGTCTACGCCCACAAACTCCAGGAACTCATCGGCGGCGCCTACGGCGAAATGACCGTCACCATGCAGTACCTCTTCCAAGGCTGGAACTGCCGCATCGAAGGCAAGTACAAAGACCTCATCATGGACACCGCCACCGAAGAAATCGGCCACGTCGAAATGCTCGCCACCATGGTCGCCCGCCTGCTGGAAGGCGCCCCCGCCACCATGACCGCCGAAGCCGTCAAAGACCCCGTCATGGCCGCCGTCATCGGCGGGATGGACCCCCAGCAAGCCATCGTCGCCGGCGGCGGCGCCCTGCCCGCCGACTCCAACGGCTACCCCTGGAACGCCAAATACATCGTCGCCTCCGGCAACCTGCTCGCCGACTTCCGCGCCAACGCCGCCGCCGAAGCCCAAGGCCGCCTCCAAACCGCCCGGCTCTACAACATGACCGACGACCCCGGCGTCAAAGCCATGCTCAAGTTCAACCTCGCCCGCGACACCGTCCACCAGAAACAATGGCTCGCCGCCATCGAAGAACTCAAAGCCGACGGCCTCGAAGACGACATCGCCCCCAACGCCCTGCTCGACGAAGAAGACCAGACCCACAACAACACCATCTGGCACCTCTCCGACGGACCCGACGGCGCCAAAGGCGGCTGGACCACCCGCGACGGCATCGAATACCTCACCGACCCCGCACCCCTCGGCGGCCCCGGCACCGCACCCCCGCCCGATCCCGCCCTCTACGGCACCTATGCCACCCAGCCGGTGGAAAACGGCGGCGATCCGGCCCTCGAACCGGCCGAGGGCGACGTCGAAACGTTCTACGACGGCTCGGTGTGGAAGAACAAGGTCGTCGGCAACTCACGCGCGTCCGGCAGCGCCGAAACGAAGTCCGACGCCGTCGCGGACGGGCGGAAACTGGCGATCAAGCGCGGGACGGCCCACTTCATCCACACGAAGGACGGCCGGATCGGCGAGCGCCGGACCTATCCGCGCGCCCGTTCCTGAGGTCACGAAGGCGGCATGCCCCCGCTGTCGGCACCTTCTTCGTCGCTTTCGGCGGGCCACGGTTCCTGGTCGCGAAAGGTCGGCTCGGTGTGCTCACCGCCGATGTCGGCGTCCTCTTCCATGCTTTCGGCGGTCACCGGATCGATTTCGGGAGTGCTCATGGCGTCCTCCATTCGGGCGAAACCGGCGCATACCCGGCGGACCGGCGGGTGAAACGCGTTTGCCGGACCCGCCGCCGGGCATGCCGCCCCGGCGGGTCCCCCGGCCGAGGGTCCCGTCCCGTCCGAATCGGAGGAAGCGACCATGGCATCGACGGAGACCGCGGTCCGGCGGACCCCCCGCCAGCTTCTCGCGGCGATCGTGGGAGTGGTTTTCCTGCTGGTGGGCGTGCTGGGCTTCATTCCCGGCGTGACGACCCACTACGACATGCTCACCTGGGCCGGGCACCACTCCGGTGCCATGCTCCTGGGCATCTTCACCGTGTCGATCCTGCACAACCTCGTCCACCTGGCGTTCGGCGTCGCCGGGCTCGCCATGGCCAGGACGCCGGGCGGCGCCCGGGCCTTCCTGGTCGGCGGCGGCGTGATCTACCTCGTCCTGTGGCTCTACGGCCTGGTGATCGACCAGGGCAGCGCGGCCAACTTCGTCCCGCTCAACACCGCCGACAACTGGCTGCACTTCGGCCTGGGCGTCGGGATGATCGCGCTCGGCCTCATCCCGCTCGGCGCCACCCGCAGTCCGATCGCCGACTCGCGGTGAGCGGACGCCGGGCCGGGCGGGCCGTTCACGACGGCCGCCCGGCCCGGCTCCCCGCGTAGGCCCGCTCCCGCAGCCGCATGAGCCACTCGGGGGCGAACTCCAGCCCGTCCGGGCGGTTCAGCATCGGATCGAACGACGGCGCGTCCCCGGCGATCTCCCGCAGGGTCAGCTCCGCGCTGTCGCACCAGCGCCCGTCCTCGCGGCCGGTCCGGAGCACGAACCGCAGCCCCGGTTCCACCGCCGCGAGCGAAGCTTCGATCCGCGGCGACGACGCTTCCGCCCACGCCCCGAGCCAGATCAGCCGGTCGGCGCGGCGGTAGGGCACGAGGCTGCTGTACGCGCCGCGCGTCCACGCGGCCGCCGGGCGCGGCAGCATCCGGCCGAGGTGGCCGCTGCCCGCCGTCGTCAGCGTGATGTCCCACGGCCCGCCGTCCCGGCCCGCGCCGGGGATCCGCACCGCCAGCCCGAGCGCGTCCGGCAGCCGTCCCGGTGTCCCGGCCCCTTTGGACAGCCGCGCGACCACCGCGACCGGCCCGGCCGGCCACGGCAGGTCGTCCGCGACCGCCCGCAGCTCACCGCGCAGCACGACGCCGGCGGGGTGGAAGGCCGGGGCGCGCCGCAGCGCCGCCAGCCCGCGGAAGCCCGCCGTCACCAGGCCTGCCGGCGTAGTCATGTGTATTTCCTCCCCGCGCGGGTTATCCGATCCCACCGGCGTTACCCGCCGGGAGCCCGGTGAAACCCGACCCGAGGAGCCCATCATCGCCACCGCGGTCCTGTTCGACGTCGACGGCACGCTCGTCGACTCCAACTACCTCCACGTCCACGCCTGGCGCCGCGCCTTCCACGCCCTGGACCGGGACATCGACTCCTGGCGCGTGCACCGCGCGATCGGCAAGGGTTCCGGCAAGCTGCTGAGCACCCTGCTGGGTGACGAAGACGCCGGCCGGATCGGCGACGAGGCCAAGGAACTGCACAGCCGTTTCTACCTGGAGACGGCGGAGTTGCTGCGGCCGTTCGACCGGGCGCCCGAGCTGGTCCGCACGCTGGCGGAGCGCGGGGTGCGCGTCGTGCTGGCGACGTCGGCCGCGCCCGACGAGCTGGACGTGCTGCGCCGGGTCCTCGACGTCGACGACGTGATCGCCGCGATCGTCTCCGGCGACGACGTCGAAGCGACGAAACCCGATCCGGAGCCGGTGCTCGCGGCCCTCGACAAGGCCGGCACGGCCCCGGAGGACACGATCTTCGTCGGCGACGCGGTCTGGGACGTCCACGCCGCCACGAAGGCCGGCGTGAAGACGGTCTCGGTGCTGTCCGGCGGAATCAGCGCGGCCGAGCTGCTCGAAGCGGGCGCGGTCGCGACGTACGACGACACCGCGGCGCTCCTGGCCGGACTCGACCACAGCGCGCTGGCCGGCCTGTTCAGCTGACCGGTTTGCGGGCGACCAGCCGCTCCACCAGGCCGAGCTTGAACCGCTCGCGCCGCTCCACCGGCAGCCCCAGCGCCTCGACCACGTTCAGCGGACGACGCCGGAAGTGCTCGCCGGCGAGCGGCACGCTGGCCAGTTCCACCAGCCACTGCATCGCCCGCACCACCCACGGCGAAGCCGCCACGTGGTCGACCAGGATCAGCCGGCCGCCGGGGCGCAGGACCCGCGCCATCTCCGCCACGGCCGCCACGTGGTCCGGGATGGCGCAGAGGCCGAACGTGCACACCACGGTGTCGAAGGACGCGTCGGCGAACGGCAGCTCGTGGGCGCTGCCCTGCCGCAGCGTCACCGCGCGGCCGAGCCGGCGGGCCCGGTCGCGGGCGAGAGCGAGCATCCCCTCGCTGAGGTCGAGCCCGGTGAGCGGTACCTCGGCGGGGTAGCACGGCAGGTTCAGCCCGGTCCCGACGGCGACCTCCAGAACCTCGCCCGAAACCTGCCCGCAGGCCCACTCCCGCGAGTCACCGAAGAGGCGGCGGTCCCAGACGCCCATCTCGTCGTCGTAGGTCGACGACTTCCGGTCCCAGTACCGCCGCCACCGCTCCGCCTTCGTCATGCCCTCAGCGAAGCACGGTCCGCCTCAGCTCGACAGCCCGGCGAACATGCCGGGCTCGTACGCGCCACCCTTCTGGTGCACGATCACGGCGAGCCGGTTGGCCGAGTTCATCTGGGCGACCAGGGCGACGAGCGCCGCGGTCTGCTCGTCGTCGTAGTGCTCGCGCACCGCAGCCCAGGTGCCGTCGGAGACGCCGGGGTGGGCGTCGGCGATCCGCGTGCCCTCTTCGGCCAGGGCCAGCGCGGCCCGCTCGGCCTCGGTGAACACCGTGGCCTCGCGCCAGGCGGCGACCAGGTGGATCCGGACCGCGGGCTCGCCGGCGGCCGCGAGTTCCTTGGTGTGGATGTCGACGCACCAGCCGCAGCCGTTGACCTGGCTGACGCGCAGCGACACCAGTTCCTGCGTGACCTTCGGCAGCGTCGACTGGACGATCGCCAGGCTCGCGGTGCCGAACCGCTTGGCGAACTTGGCGCCGACTTCGGCGTCGACCAGATTGAAACGGGGTTCCATGACTTCGTCCTCACTCGTGTCGCGAATCGAACGACCACCAGATGCCGGGCCACCCGCCGCCCGTGACACCGTGGGCACGTGAGGACGGTCACTGTCACGCCGCCGCGACGCGCGGCATCTGGTGGTAAACCCCGCCGAGCGCGAAAGAGGAGCCACCCATGGCCGACCCCGCCACCGAGGCGTTCCTCGCCCACCGGAACCTGCTGTTCACCGTCGCCTACCAGCTGCTCGGCTCGGCCGCCGACGCCGAAGACGTCCTGCAGGAGACGTGGCTGCGGTGGGTGGGCGTGGACCTCGCCGGCGTGCGGGACCAGCGCGCCTACCTGGTCCGGATGACCAGCCGCCAGGCGCTGATGCGGCTGCGGACCCTCGGCAGGCGCAAGGAGTCCTACGTCGGCCCGTGGCTGCCCGAGCCGCTGCTGACCGCGCCCGACGTCGCCGAAGACGTCGAGCTGGCCGACAGCGTGTCGCTGGCGATGCTGCTGGTGCTGGAGACGCTCACCCCGGCGGAGCGGGCGGTCTTCGTGCTGCGGGACGTCTTCGCCCTCGCCTACGACGAAATCGCCGAAGCCGTCGGCAAAAGCCCGGCCGCGGTCCGCCAGATCGCCCACCGGGCCCGCTCCCACGTCGCCGCCCGCCGCCCGCGCGGGGCCGTCTCCCCGGCGACGGCCCGTGGCGCGCTGGCAGCGTTCCAGCGCGCCGTCGAGACCGGCGACCTGCGCCACCTGCTCGACATCCTCGCCCCGGACGTCGTGTTCCTGGGCGACGGTGGTGGTGTCGTGCAGGCGGTGCTGTCCCCGGTGGTCGGAGCGGGCGACGTGGGCCGGCTGCTGACCGCGGGCCTGGGCAGCTTCGCCGGCGGGGCGCTGCGGCCGGCCCACGTCAACGGCTACCCGGCGCTGATCTTCCGCCGCGACGGCCGGGTCGACACGGTCCTGGCGGTCCGCGTCGACGACGGCCTGATCACCGGGCTGTACGCGGTGCGCAACCCCGAGAAGCTGTCGCGGCTGGAGGAAGAGACCACGCTGCGCCGGTGAGTCACTCGGCGGCCGCGGCCGCGATCACCTCGGCGACGACCTCCGGCTGGGAAACCGCGACGGCGTGGGAGGCATCGATCCGGCGGACCGTCGACGACGCGCGCTCGGCCATGAACTCCTGGGCCGCGGCCGGGATCGCGTTGTCGTGGTTGGCGATCAGCGTCCACGAGGGCAGCTTCGTCCACGCCGGGGTGCCTTCGAACGGGGCCGCGAGGGCTTCCTGCGCGACCGGCCGCTGGGTGACCGCCATGACCGCGGCGGTGTCCGCGGGCACGTCGGCGGCGAAGACCTCGGCGAAGTCCGCGGGCTTGATCGACAGCTCGGGTCGGCCGTCGTGGACGAGGACGTTCGTGGTCTCCGGGCCGAGCTTGGCGCCCGGGTAGCGGCCGGACAGCTCGAACACGCTCTCCCCCGCGTCGGGCTGGAAGGCGGCGATGTAGACGAGGGCGCGGACGTTCGGCGTCCCGGTGGCCGCGCGGGTGATCAGGGCGCCGCCGTAGGAGTGCCCGGCGAGCACGACGGGGCCGTCGACGCCGTTGACCACGTCCGCGACGTACGCCGCGTCGGACTCGACGCCGCGCAGCGGGTTCGCCACCGCGACGACCGGGAAGCCCTGCTCCTGCAGCTTCGACACGACCCCGGTCCAGCTGGACGAGTCGGCGAACGCGCCGTGGACCAGGACGATGGTGGGCTTGCTCATGGCTGGCTCCTCAATGAGAGAACGATCGGTCTTTCTGTCTCCATACTCTGGCCTGTCCGGACCGCCGTGGCAATGTGATGAAGCCGATCTGGTGGAACGACTGTTCTTTCTCTATGGTGGGCAGATGGAGACTGCGCACCCGAAGGACCGGCTGCTCGCGACCGCGTCCCGGCTCTTCTACGCCGAGGGCATCCACGCGGTGGGCGTCGAGCGCCTGGTCTCCGAGGCGTCCGTGACGCGGGCGACCTTCTACCGGCACTACCCGACCAAGGACGACCTGGTCGCGGCCTACCTCGCGACCACGAGCCGCCAGATCCGCGCGGCCGTCGACGCGGCACGGGCGGGCAAACCCCCGCGCGAGGCGCTGGCGGACACCCTGGGCGTGGTCGGCGACGCGACCTGCGGCGACGATTTCCGCGGCTGCCAGTTCCTCAACGCGGCGGCGGAGTTCCCCGACCCCGAGCACCTGGTCCGCCGGGTGATCGACGACCACCGCGAGTGGTTCTTCGGGGTCCTCCGCGAGCAGGCGGAGGCCCTCGGCCACCCGGACCCGGACTATGCGGCCCGGGTGTTGGTGCTGCTCCGCGACGGTGCCCTCCACGGCGGTGAGCTCGACGACGCGGAGACGGTTCGTGCCACCCTGCGCCGCGCGGTGGAGGACTTCTTCCCGGCTTGAGTGGTGCAGCGTTGCCGGCCGGGTTTGTCGTCCTGGAACGCACGCGCCCGACCGATTCCCCACCCCGGACCGCGATCACCCCGCGTGCTGGAATGGGCAGCGTGCCGTCCGACCTGCCCGAAGACCCGCTCCCCCGGATCGCGCACCCCCGCGCCCTGCTCTTCGCCCTGCCCGCCGCCGGGCGGCGATGGAGTGCCGGGGTGCGGGCCGCGGCCGCCGTCGGTGTGCCCGGCGCTCTCGTCGTCCTCGCCGGCCATGCCGACGTCGCGCTCTTCGTCACCTTCGGCGCCTTCGCCGTCCTGTACGGCGAAGGCCGTCCCTACCGGGTCCGCGCCGGAGTAGTCCTTACCGCCGCCACCGCGTTGCTCCTCGCCGCGGCCCTCGGGACGACAGTCGGCCGGACCGCCGGCAGCACCGTCGCCGTCGTGGTCGTGGTCACCGCCGTCGGGCTCCTCGCCGTCTACACCGTCGACGCCCTGCGCCTCGGGCCGCCCGGCGCGTTGTTCTTCGCTCTCGTCTGCGGCGGCGCGATGGTCGCCACCGAGGCCGGCGCGGACCCGGTGACGCTGCTCGTCTGCACCGCGCTGGGCGGCGTCTCCTCGGTGGCGGTGTCGATGACCGGGTTCCTGACCGACCGCGGCAAGCCGGAACGCACGGCCGTCGAACGGGCGGTGCGCGCCGTCGACGCCTTCCTCGGCACGGAAAACCCGAGCGCCGAGATCCGGCACGCGGCGGGCTCGGCCATCTCGGCGGCCTGGAACGCGGTGCACGACGCCGGGCACGGACCCGCCTCGGCGCCCGCGACGACGTTGATCGCCGCGCACCGGCGCTTCGCCGACGCGACCGGAACCGGCGAACCGGGCGAAGTGCTGCCCCTGCCCCGGCCGAGCGTCGGGTACCGGCTGCGCCGGTCGGCGACTTTCCGCTCGCACGCGACGGTGACCGTGCTGCGCGTCGGCGTCACCTGCGTGGCCGCCGGCAGCCTGAGCGCGAGCCTGGGCCTGGCGCGCCCGCACTGGGCGATCCTCAGCGCCCTCGTGGTCCTGCAGCAGGGCACCGACCGGGTCCGGGCGAACGTGCGCGGCCTGCAGCGGTTCGCCGGCACCGCGGCCGGCCTCGGGTTGTTCGCCCTGCTCTTCCGGCTCGCCCCCACCGGCCTCGCGCTGATCGTCACGATCGCGGCGCTGCAGTTCTGCATCGAGCTGTTCGTCCCGCGCAACTACGCCGTGGCCGTCGTGTTCATCACCCCGGTCGCCCTGCTCGCCGGCGGCGCCGCGGTGACCGGCGCGGTCGGCCCGGTGCTGCGCGACCGGCTGGTCGAGACCGTGCTCGGCGTCGCGCTCGCGATGCTGTCGCAGTACCTGATCGCGCCGAACGCGCACCGCACGACGTTCCGCTGGACCGAGGCCCGCGTGCGCGACGCCGCCCTCGCCCTGCTCGCCACCGCGCGCCGGGAACCGGCGATGCCCCTGCGCCGCGACCTGCAGTTCGAGCTCGAGGGCACGACCCGCGCCGCGATCGACTCCGCGCACAACGACCTCGGCTGGACGCGCCGGCACTGGCCCGCGCACGCCGCGCTGGTCCACCTCGGCTACGACCTGCTCGCGGCGTGCTGGGCGACCGGCCCCGGCGAGGAGCTCGCCGGCGCGGACCGGTGGGAACAAGCGTTCCGCCCGTCTTCACCTGCATAAACCCAGCGAAACTAGGCCGAACGGGTTACCTTGGGCGCGTAAGGTGACGGAGGTTCGGCATGGCGGCAAACGAGGCCTCGCGCGTCCCGGCCTGGCTCGAGCCGATGCTCGCCAAGGCCGACGGTGGACGGCTGCGCAGCGGTCCGGAATGGGCCTACGAGTACAAACTGGACGGTTACCGCGCGGCCATGCGGATCGCCCCGGCCGGCACCACCGTCCTCACCAGCCGCAACAACATCGACTTCACCGCCGAATTCGCCGACCTCGCCGGCGTGCTCGCCCCGGCCCTCGACGGCCGGGCCGCGTACCTGGACGGCGAGGTCGTCGTCTACGGCGAAGACGGCCGGATCGACTTCGAGCTCATGCAGGAGCGCCGGGGCCGGTACGTCCGGCACCAGGGTTCGCTGCGGCGCGACGAGCCCTTCGACGACATCCCGGTCCGGTTCCTCGCCTTCGACCTGCTCCAGCTCGGCGACCGCTCGCTGCTCACGACCCCGTACGACGAACGCCGCCGCCTGCTGGCGAGCCTGCCGATGCCCGATCCCTACCGCGTCTCCGTGGTCCGCGCCGTCACCTTCGACGAGCTCGCCGCCGACCGCCGCACGCCGGCGGACTTCCTGGCCCACGCCGCGGCCGCCGGCTACGAGGGCGTCGTCGCGAAGCTGCGCAGCTCCGGCTACGCGCCCGGGCAGCGGCCGGACTCCTGGCTCAAGCACCCGCTGATCCGGACGCAGGAGGTGATCGTCTGCGGCTGGCGCCCCGGCCAGCGCAGCTTCACCGGCACCCTCGGCGGGCTGTTGCTCGGCGCCCACGACCCGGCGACCGGTGAGCTGGTCTACATCGGCGACGTCGGCACCGGCTTCAGCCAGGCCGCCCGCGCCGACCTCCAGGCCCGGCTGGAGCAGCTCGAACGCCGCACCCACCCGTTCGTCACGACGCCGCCGCGCGAGGACACCGTCCGCGCCCGCTGGGTCGAGCCGCGGCTGGTCGGCGAGATCGTCTACCGGCAGTTCACCCGCGCCGGCCGCGTCCGCCACACCGCCTGGCGCGGTCTGCGGGCCGACAAGAAACCCGACGACGTCCTCGCCCCGCGCGCGGGCACCCCGGCACCGGCCGCCCCGCCGCCGCCCCCGGCCGAGCCCGCGGGGCAGCGGATCACCGTCCAGGCCGGGAACCGGCGGCTGACGCTGTCCAATCTGGACAAGGTGCTGTACCCGGCGGACGGGTTCACCAAGGGCGAAGTGATCAACTACTACTCGCGCGTCGCGCCCGTTCTGCTGCCGCACCTCGCCGGCCGGCCGGTCACGTTCATCCGTTACCCCAACGGCGTCGACGGCGAGAAGTGGTTCGAGAAGAACGTCCCCAAGGGGGCCCCGGCGTGGCTGCGCACCGTGCGGCTGCCGAGCACCGGCTCCCGCGGCAGTGGCGACACCATCGACTACCCGCTGCTCGGCGAGCTGCCGGACCTGGTGTGGGCGGCGAACATGGCTGCGCTCGAACTCCACGTTCCCCAGTGGACGGTGGGCCCGGACTCGGCGCGGCGGCCCCCGGACCGGCTGGTGTTCGACCTCGACCCCGGTCCCGGCACCACGATCGTCGACTGTTGCCGCGTCGCCGAGCGCCTGCACGACCTCCTGGTCGCCGACGGCCTCACCCCGTACGCGAAAACCTCGGGCTCCAAGGGCATGCAGCTCTACTGCGCCATCAGCGCCGACGACCCGGCGGCGCCGTCGGCCTACGCCAAGCGGCTCGCCCAGCGGCTGGCCCGGGAGACGCCGGAGTCGGTGACCGCGGTGATGGCCAAGGCGCAGCGCACCGGCCGGGTGTTCATCGACTGGAGCCAGAACAACCCGGCCAAGACCACGGTCGCGCCGTACTCCCTCCGCGGCCGCGACCACCCCACCGTGTCGACGCCGGTCACGTGGGCGGAGGTCCGCGCCTGCCGCCACGTGCACCACCTGACGTTCACCGCGGACGAGGTCCTCGACCGCATCGACGAGCACGGCGACCTCCTCGCCGACCTGGACGACGGCCGCGCCCCGCTGCCCGCTTGACCCCCGCTATCGGCGGCGAAGGACGCGCTTGGCCTTGGCGAAGAACCCCTGCGCACCGGAGCCGGGACCGAACCGGTGTTTCGGCGCGGCCTCCTCCCCGACGGCCGGTGGGCTTTCGTAGTTACGCTGCTCGGGCTGGGGCTCCGAGACCCGCGGCTGAGGCACGGAGTGCCGCGGCTCCTCCGGGGCGACTTGCTCGTGCGCAGTGGTCGGCTCCTGCACGGCCTGCGACATCCGCGCGGCCTGTTCCGTCCGGGCTGGGGCGGTGCGCAGCTCGTGCCGCCCGCCCAGGGGTTCCCGCATGGTCGGAGAGGTCTGCGCGACCTGCTCCCGCGGAGCCGCAGGTTTCGGAAGCACCGGCTCGGCCGGCTGCTCCTGCCGCACCACGGGCTCCGACATGACCGGCTCACCCAACGATCCCTGCGAAGCCACCGGCTCCGGCATGACCTGCTCCTGCCGCGCCGTGGGCGACATCCGCGGCCCCGGCTCGGCGACCTGCTCCCACCAGCTCACCGGCTCCGTGATCGGCTGGGCAACCTGCCCTCGCTCTGCCACCGGCTCCTGCGCCACCTGAGGAGCGCGCGCCGGAACCTCCTGCGGCTGCGGCACCTCCGCCTGCCGAGAGGCCGGCTTCTCGTGCGGCTCAGCCGATTCCGGCCGCGGCCCGGGAATCTCCCCCGTGAGGGTGCCCGAGTCCGGCTCGGCCACCGGCGGCGCGGACTGCGCGGCCACCGGCGGCGCAGGCTGCGTCGTGGGCGGCGCGGCCACCGGCGGGTCCGGCTCGGCCACCGGCGGCGCGGACTGGGCGGCCACCGGCGGCGTCGGCTGCGCGGCCACCAGCGGGTCCGGCGCGGCCACCGGCGGCGCGGACTGGGCGGCCACCGGCGGCGCGGGCTGCGCCGGCGGCGGCTGGGACCCGACCATCTCCGGCGTGATCGCCGGCGTCATCAGCGGCGTGTGGGCCGCGTCGGCGTTCGGCCTCGCCGGTTCGCGCGCCGCCGGGTAGCGCGCCAGCGGGTCGTCCTCCGCCGGCCGGTGGCTCCGCAGGAGACCACAACACCCCAGCAAGCCGAGCAAGCCGGCCAGACCCCACCACACCGCCATGACGGTTCTCCCTTCCCGCACTTGCGCACCGGGTAACCGGACGGCGGCGGCCCAACCGGAGCGTTACCCGGGTGGGTGACACGCTCACCCCAGCTGTGGCGCGTCGTTCGGGAAGGAGATCGGCAGCTCGTACAGGCCCCGCGCCGTGCGGCCGCCACCCAGCCAGCCGTGGAAGTAGATGTGGCCGTCGACGACGTCGGCGCCGCCCGGAGCGTCCACTTTGCCCCCGAGCAGCTGGCCGGTCAGGAACTGGCCGTCAGCCTTAACGAACGGCCCGGTCGGCGTCGGAGCGGACGCGTAGGACGTGTGGTACCCCGAGCTCTGGTACGTGTCGGCGGAGTAGAACAGCAGGTAACGGGAGGCGGTCTTGACCACCGAAGGCGCCTCGACGACGGCCTTCTCGACCGTGAGGTCGGCCCGCAGCAGCTCGGTGCGCGGGCCGGTGAGGGTGCGCCCGTCGGCCTGCAGCTTCTGCGCCCAGATCGCCGCCGGCGCCCCCGTGGCCGCGCCGTCGCTCTTGTACAGCAGGTACCGGGTCCCGTCCGCGTCCACGAAGGTCTGCGGGTCGATGTCGCCGTGGTCTTCGGGTTGGCACACCAGCGGCCGGTCACCCACCGGGGTGTACGGGCCTTCGGGTTTCGCCGCCGTGGCGGCACCGAGGCACATCTCGCCACCGGCGGTCTGCGGCGCCGCGAAGTACACGACGAACGTGCCGTCGGCCAGCTGCGTGACGTCCGGTGCCCAGACCCCGCCGTCCGGCTTGGCCCACGACGGCACGGCCGCGAGCGCGTCCCCGGCGACACGCCACGGCCCCTCCGGCGCCGTCGCGCGCGCATAGGGGATCCGGGTCGAGCCGGTGCTCGTCGAGAAGGCGAGGTAGCCCCCGGCGGTCTTCAGCACGTCCGGATCGGGGAAGTCCTGGTTGACGAGCAGCCGGGGCGCACTGGCGGCGGCCGCTTCCGGGGACAGCGCGAAGGCGGCCAGGACGGCGATGACGGGAGCGAGCACGAGATCCTTGATGCTCATACGCGATTCTGCTGACACCCCACCGCGGTCGGCAACGGCAGGCGGCCGCCGTCACCGGGAAGCGTGGACTTGCCCGGCGCGCCCGGATCGGGTGGATTCGCCCGGGCGCCGCGGGGTAGCCCCCGTCTCATGCACGCAACGAACGGGCGCGGCGCGCACCGCGCCGGTCACGCCGTCGGCGAAGCCGAGGGAGCGGCCGCCGTGGCGGCCGAGCGGCCCGGAAAACCGTTGGGTGCCCCGGGAAAACCGATGGACCGCCGGTCCCCGTTCTTCACCGGGATGACCGCCGCGGCCGGGGTGGTCGTCACCGTCGCGGTCGTCGAGGTCGTGCTCGCGGCGTCGGACGTGCTGCTGCTGATCGGCATCGCGTTCTTCATGGCCGTGGGGCTGGAACCGGTGACCGCGCGGCTCGCGCGCCGGATGCCCCGCGCGCTCGCCGCCGCGGTGGTCGTCGTGAGCGGGCTGGCGGTCGTCGGTGGCGCCGTCGCGCTCGCCGCGGTGCCCCTGGCCGACCAGGCCGGGCAGCTGCGCAACGGCGCGCCGCGCTACTTCGCCCTGCTGCGCGACCACACCACCCTGCTGGGCCGCGCCAACGAAACCTTCGGCCTCGAAGCCGCCATCCGGGCCATCCACCTGACGGACGTGGCGAAGTCGGTCGCCGGCCTGCTCGGCGACGCCGCGATCGTCGTGGTGCTCAGCACGTACTTCGTCGCCGACTTCCCGCGGGTCCGCACGGCGCTGTACCGGCTGGCCCCGCGGTCGCGGCGGCCGCGCGTGATCCTGATCGGCGACGCGGTCTTCCGGAAGGTGGGCGCGTACCTCGTCGGCAACGTCGTGGTGTCGCTGATCGCGGGGACGGCGACGTTCGCGTGGCTCTGGGGCTTCGGTGTGCCGTACCCGCTCGTGCTCGCGGTGCTCGTCGCCGTGCTCGACTTGATCCCGGTGGCGGGTTCGGTGGCGGCGGGTGTCGGCACCAGCCTCGTCGCGCTCACCGTGTCGGTGCCGGTCGGGCTGGCGACTGCCGGTTTCTTCGTCGGCTACCGGGTGCTGGAGGACTACGTGCTGCTGCCGAAGATCGTCGGACGGGCCGTCCGGATCCCGGCGCTCGTCACCGTCGTCGCGGTGCTGCTCGGGTTCGAGCTGCTCGGCGTGGTCGGCGCGTTCGTGGCGGTGCCCGTCGCGGCCGCTGTCCTGCTCGTGGTCCGGGAGGTGGCGGTGCACCGGCTCGACCGGACGTGAAGCCGCCGCGCGGGGGGCAACCGCGCGGCGGCTCCGGTCAGGACCGTCAGTTGCCCTGCGCGGTCCCACCGTCTGCGATGTCGCCGGAGGCGCAGTTGTACGGGGACTCGCCGTCGGCCTCGTGCTCGCCCGGGGAGAGCACCGGCACGCCGATGCCCTGGGCGACGTCGTGCACCGGGACCTGGACGCCGAGCACGTTGACGTTGTTGTCGCAGACGCCACCGACGAGGTTCAGGTTGTGCACCGCGTCGAGGTCCTGCACGTTGCCGACGAGGCCGAACTGGTCGGTGGAGTCGACCGGGTGGCCCGCGACGGAGATCCCCGTCGCGGACGCGGATCCGCCGAACACCGCCATCCCGGCGGCGAGGGCGGTGGCGACGAAGCCGAGCTGCTTGATCACGGAAAGAAACTCCTTATCACAACCCACCGGGCCGTCCGGCGGGAGATCGGGGAAAGCAAGCGGGCCCGGCTTCGGTTCGCCGGGCCCGGGGATGTCGGTTAAGGTGCCAGCACGCCGGGTGGGACCGGCGCACTTCTCCAGCGTCGTGACCGGTCCCACCCGTGCCGGCGTCGCTTCGCGTCGCGGCGTGCCCGGAACGAGGAACCGGAGTGTGCAGCTCGCTCCCCGCTCCGGGCACGCGACGCGACGTCGACGCAACTGCCGGATTCCCGTGCCTCAGCCGGCTTCCGCACACACAGCGGGCGGCTTCGGCACGGAAACTCAGTTGTCCTGGCTCGTGCCGCCGTCGGACACGCCACCCGAGGCGCAGTTGTACGGGTTCTCACCCTCGGCCTCGGACGCGCCCGGCGACAGGATCGGCACGCCGATGCCGTTGAGCGAGTCGTGGATCGGCACCTGGACGCCCAGGACGTTGACGTCGTTGCCGCAGAGGCCGAGCGTGCCGTTGACGTTGTGGAGCACGTCGGTGTTGTTCAGGTTCACGAGGCCGACCTGACCGGTGTAGTCGTAGCCGTGGTGGTGCCCGTGGTGGTCGTGGCCGTCCGGGGTGCCGGCGGCGGCGACGCCACCGGCGAGGAACGCGCCGGCGGCCACGGTGGCCGTGACGAAGCCGATCTTCTTCAGCATGGATTTCTCCTCATGAGACGATTGCGGGAAGCGGGGCGGCAATGAAGGTGTGTGTTCCGGCCCGCGTGAGGGAAACCTACTGATTCGGCGGCGCCGTTTCCACTTCGTTCCACCATCGTGTGGGTGCCGCAGGCCGCTGACCGGCCCCCGTGTGCCCCGATCGGGTTAGTGCCGGTTTCGTTGCCCGCCAAGGTGTTCCCGATCATCCTGCGCGCACGGCCGTCGCCGGTCAAGGCGGGTTCCGGGCGCGCGAAAGAGCTCTGCGCCGCCGTGGCGCAGAGCTCTTTCGTCGCGATCTTCCTATTCGGGCCAGGCCTCGGCTTCCGCCGTGAGCGCGGTGGTGACGTCGATTTCGCCCGACCGCACCCGCCACGCGAGCGAGTCCGGCCGCGGCTGCAGGAGGTGCCAGCCGGTGACGTCTTCGTCGGTGTAGCAAGGGTTTTCGTCGTCACCGATCCCCAGTGCGGCGAAGTACTGGCGGGCGGGCCAGGTTTCGGGAACCCACGCGCGGGCCCAGCGCACCACGATCCTGGCCAGGTCGTTGCGGCCGTCCGCCGGGTGGATCAGGCGGTCGCCGGTGGTGCAGATCAAACGTGGCGTGTAGGTCGCGCCGACGGGCGCGACCACGAGATGAGTGTTCATTCCTCCCCCGGTCCACGGCAGTGGACTGTGTTTCCCAATGCGGATGCGCGGGTGCGCGAAATCGGGAAGGACAGCCGGGGGCGGACGTGCGCGTGCGGCCCGTCCCTCCACGGCTCCGGATTGAACCGGGCACCATTCTACAAAAGGCGCCGAAGAGCCGGAAACCGGGGCAGCCGGGCGAAAACGTCGCCCGTTCCCGTGACATCGGGTGTGAGGCCGGGTGACGCGGGTACGCGGCCGGTGATCGATCGGCCGACCGAAAGGAAGAACCGAGATGAACCGAACCGTGCGGAACCTGGTTTGCGGCTGCGTCGCGTCCGCGGCGGTGGCACTGGGCGGAGCGGTCCCGGCGTCCGCGGCCCCGGCCCCGGCGCCCGGGGTGTCCGGGATGTCCGCCTGGCAGCAGGCCGACAACGACCCGGACGACGGCACCGCCGACAACGGCGACGACAACAACGGCCTGTGGGGCCTGCTGGGCCTGGTGGGCCTGCTCGGCCTGGCGGGCCTGGTCCGCCGCGGGCCCAAGCCCGGCGCGATGGCCGGGTACCCGGCGGCCGGGACGACACCGCCGGCCAACGCGTACCCGCCGGCCGAACCGCGCCGCAACCCTCCGGGGGTCTGAGCGCGGCCGGTGCCCGGCGCCCGGATTCCTTCGGGCGCCGGGATGCCGCGGTCGAGGTGGATTTCGGCGGGTGCTTGAGTGCCGTTGGCGCTCGGCACCCGTCTTTTTTGGGGTGCCTGGGTCCGGATGGTCTCGCGAACTCGGGTTGGCGTCGGCGCCTGGGGGAGGCTGGTCCCCGGCAGCCGGATCTCCGAGGGCGCGCGGGCGGCACCGCCCGGGATCTCGCCGGGCACACGAGTGCCGCCGGTACTCCCCCGCACCCCGAGCACCCGGACTTCGGCGGCCGCACCGCCACTCCCCCGCACCCCGGGCCCCTCGAGCGCCCGGACTCCCCTGGTACCCCGCACCCGGCCCCCTCCGGATGCCCGAGTACCGCCGGCGCCCCGCACCCGAGTTCCCCTTCCCTCTCCGCGAAGAACGTCCCGGCGCGGGAAGCGCCGGGACGTTCTTCTTATCGGACCCATCCGATTGGCGCCTTCGTGTCAGGTCCCGGCACCGAGGAAGGCCGAGGAGCACCGGGAACCCGGTACCCGCGGCCGCCGCCCAGGTTAGCGATGCGCTCGCCGCGCAAGAAGTGGTTCTGCGTCGTACCCTTCTTAAGAGTGGCTTTCGGTCCCCAGGCAAATGCGCATGATTACCCAATCTCTTCCTGCATAAACGTCACGAACGGGTGAAACTTGCGTGCCTCGCGAGAACCAACCCGGTCGTACCTTCTGTAAGGGAAACCGGACCATTTCAGCCATTCATCGTAACGGCCAATCACGATCGAGTGATGCCACTACCGACCGTGATTGAAGGCGAGAATTGTTTCACGTCCGCTTCACGCGAACTTGATGTTTGTTCGGCGGAACCCGTTCCGCCGCGCACCGAGCGGAATCACCTCCCCCGGACCGGCGCCGGCGACCGCTCGCGCTATCGCCGATCGGAGATCACCATGATCGCAGTCGGTATCGGAAAACCGGAGGAGTACGACATGAAAAGTGCACTGGCCCGCGCGGTCATGGTTTTCGTCACCGCGACGGCGGTGACCCTGACCGGCGTGGGTGTGGCGACGGCAGGCGGCCCCGGCGGCAGCGGATCGTCGAGCACCACGAGCGCGGCGGCGGAGGTCCAGGCCCTGCGTGATCAGCTCGCTTCGCGCGCTGACCAAGGGGACGTCCCCGGCACGCAGGCGACCCTGGGCGAGCTCGATCCGTTGCTCACGGATCTGGCACAGGGCAAGCGGTACACCATCCAGGCCGAGGCGCAGAACACCGCCGTCAAGGCCCAGCAGGAGAACACTGAAGCGCGGAAGGGGGTGGACCAGCTGGCGGAGCAGCTGAAGGCCCGTCAATCCCTCCCGCCCGTCTCCGCTCTGCTCAACGCACTGTTGCAGCGGGTGCTGATCAGCCTGTCGGCCCTCGTCAACGACCTTCTCGGCGGCCTGCCCGTCCCGGTCGGCTGAGCCGGCCGGACCCCCGGACGGACAGGCCGGCGATGGCCCGGTGCGGCTCACCTCCCCGCACCGGGCTTTCGTCGTCGGACCGTCGCGGACCACGCGTGGAAAAGCCCGGTGCGGAACTCCGCACCGGGCTTTCGCGGGCTTCGGCTATTCGTAGACGACGTAGGCGGGAACGGGGGTCAGCGCCAGCACCTCCGCCGGGGTCATCAGGTCCGCGCCGCGGCGGGTGTCCTCCTCGAAGAACAGCTTGAACCCCGGCCGCACGTGGTCGGGCTTGGTCTTCATCAGCGTGGTCCACGTCGCCTTCTTGGCCGCGGCCGAACCGATGCCGTCGACCACCTTCACCGGCGACACCCCGAGGTGCGCGCGCAGGAGTTCTTCGTCGCGCACCACCGACGACGCCACCTGGTGGTACACCATCACCTTCGCGGGCAAGCGGTGCGCCTCGGCGAGGCCGCCGAGGTACTGCGCCACTTCGTCGAGCTCGGCGCCGGTCGTGCGGCCGAACTTCTTGCCCGGCACCACCCCCGGCTCGACGGCCCACTCGGGGTCGAGCGCGACCCCGACGTCCGGCTCGGTCAGCCAGCGCTCGTAGGCCTGCACCTCGGGCAGGAAGTCGGCGCGGCCGGGCTGGATGTTCAGCAGCAGCAGGCCGTTCAGGGCGCGCGCGGCGTCGAGGTAGTCCCGCACCGTCTCGTCCTCGCAGCGGCTGCGGTACATACCGTCCGCGCCGGGCGAGCGGTGCACGGTGGTGGCGATCAGCTCGACGACCGGGGTGACCGGCCGTCCCGCCGGGAAGGCCCGGATCCGCTGCCGCAGTTCGCGGCTCGCCACCGCGAGGTCGCCCGTCATCCGGCCGAGCGCCTTCGCGCCCGGCGCGCCGCAGAAGCCGACGAGAAGGCTGGTTTCCAACGGGTTCGGCGGCGGTGCCGGCGGGGCCGACGCGGAAGCCGTGACCGGCACGGCGAGCGCCCTTCCCCGCTGCGGCGCACCGCACGCGCTCGCCACCAGGCCCGCGAGGGCGGCGGTGAGGACCAGACGTCGATCGAGGGTTCGTTCGGCGGTGGACGCCGTTTTCGGGACCATCGCGGGGAAATACCCCCGGTGATCTTGGCCGAAACCCGTTTTCCGACGATCACCGCATCGTGCACTCTCCGGATCCGGCGTCGGGCCCCCGGCCTGCGGAAACGTGGTTTTCCGGGCTGTGCGGCGGAAAGCGGCCCTCACCCGACCCGGTGGGTCAGCCCGCGGCCCGTCCGGGTCCGCAGCACACTTCCGGCATGCGTTGCCTTTTCCGGTTCGGCGCCGGGTTCGCCGCCGTTCTCGCCGTGGCGGCCTGCGGCGGCCCCGCGCCCGTGGCGCCGGCGCCGGCCTCGGCGCCCCGGCCGGCGCCCGCCGCCGCGCCCGCCCGCGTCACGCCCGCCCTCGCGCGCCAGGTCGGCGCCGACGAGCTCGGCCGGGTGCCGGTCCTCATGTACCACCGCATCGTCGAGCGGCCGCGCTCGGTCTACGACCGCACGCCGGCCGACTTCACCGCCGAGCTCGAACGGCTCGCCGCGGAGGACTACGTCCCCGTCACCACCGCCGAGCTGGTGTCCCGGCGGCTCGACCTGCCGGCGGGCGCGCACCCGGTGGTCCTGACCTTCGACGACGGCGACCCGAGCACGTTCGCCCTTACCCCGCAGGGGGAACCGGCGCCGGGCACGGCCGTCCGGATCCTGCTGGACGTCGCGGCCGCGCACCCGCGGTTCCGGCCGGTCGCCAGCCTGTACGTCAACGAGCACCCGTTCGGCGGGGCGGACGACGAGCGGGCGCTGCGCTGGCTGGCCGGGCACGGCTTCGAGATCGGCAACCACACGCGGCGGCACACGAACCTGCGCACGGCCACGGAAAGCGCGGTGACGGCGGCGATCGCCGAGGAGGACGCCGCGATCCGCCAGGCCGTGCCGGGCTACCGGCCGACGACGTTGGCGCTGCCGTACGGCACCCACCCCCGGCGCGAAGAGCTGGCGCTGCGGGGCCCGGGGTACGAGTACGGCGGCGCGCTGCTCGTCGGGGCCGGTCCCGCGCCGTCCCCGTGCTCGACCGCGTTCGAGCCGGGTTCGATCCCCCGGATCCGCTCGCAGTCGGCGGGTCCGGAGGCCGAATACGGCTCGACGCACTGGCTCGACGAGCTGGCATCGCCCCAGGGCCACCGCTACACCTCCGACGGCGACCCGTCGACGGTGTCGTACCCCCGTTCCGAAAGCGCCCCGGCGCCGGCTTGTGCGAGCGTGGGCCTTGCCTACTGAACCGGCGCCCGCCGCCCGCGTCGACTGGCTCCCCCAGCCACGGCCCCGGCCGTATCCGGATCCGGCACCCGAGGCGCCGGCGAGGGTGACGCGGGTGACGCGCGTGCCTCGTCCGCGCCGGTGGTCGCGATCGGGCCGGGTGAACTCGGTGCCGGGGCCGCAGGGCGCACCGGCTGAGGGGGCCGCGGTCAGCGCACCGGCGGCACCGGCGGCACCGGCGGCACCGGCGGCACCGGCGGCACCGGCGGCACCGGCGGCACCGGCGGCACCGGCGGCACCGGCGATGGTGCCCTCGCCGCCGATGGGTCTGCTACTCGAACCACCGACTCCGGCAGCAGACTCGCCTCAGGCCCCACCGGTGGCTCCGGAACTCCCGGCCGCGCCTGACGAGGCTCGGCCATTCGAACCACCGCCCCTGGCGACCGAGCTCAAGCCGGAGCCAGACATCGCCTGGCCGCCTGAGCCGCCGGTGTCTGCAGTTCCGCTGGGCACTGAACCACCCACCCCGGCTCCCAAGCCTGAGTGGCCGCGGGCATGGGTGGTCGAACCACCCGTGGAGCAGGCCCAGGCCCAAGTGGCCGCGCCGCCCGAGCTGCCGGACCCGGCAAACCCGCCGACGGTGGCCACGCTGCCGGAAACGGCAACCCCGGCCCCGGCAGCTAAACCGGCCCAGCCGCGAGCGCAGGTGGCCGCACCGCCAGAACCGGCAACCCCGGCCCCGGCAGCCGAACCGGTCCGGCCGCGGGCGCGAGTGGCCGCACCGCCCGAGCCACCAGCCGAACCGGCACCATCCGCCGAACCGGCATCGCCAGCCACCGCGCCGGCCAAAGCGCGTACCTTCGTGGCGCCACCCCACGACCCGCGACCTCCGGCCGCGTGGTGGCAGCCCGCCGTGCTCGTCTTTGCCGTTGCTCTCTCCGTTACCCTGCTTCTCATCCCGCGCGCCACCGAGCCGCGGCGGGTCAGTGGGGTTGCTGCGCCGAAGCCGCTCGCCACGGCTCCCTCCACCCTGCGGGCTCCCGAGCCCGCCGCGCTGCCCGACGGGGCTCCCGTCACCCCGGCCGGGGCCGGGACCTGGCGCGTCCTGCCCGGGCCGAGCACCCTCGCCGGCACCGGGGCCGAAGTCCTCACCTACACCGTCGAGGTCGAAGACGGGGTCGACGTTCCCGGCTTCGACACCGACGTCGACGCCGTCCTGGCCGATCCGCGCGGCTGGATCAGGCTCGGCGAGGTGTCCTTCCGGCGGCTCGTCGAACCGGACGCCGAACCCACCGTGCGGATCAGCCTCACCAGCCCGGAAACCAGCCGTCGGCTGTGCGGCTTCGCGATCCCCTACGACTCGTCGTGCCACCTCTCACGCGGCCACCGGATCGTCGTCAACCTCGCCCGGTGGATCCGGGGCGCCCACTCCTTCGACGGCGACCTCGCGGGCTACCGCGCCTACGCGATCAACCACGAGATGGGCCACGCCCTCGGCTTCGGGCACGTCGGCTGCCCCGCCTCCGGCGCGCCGGCGCCGGTGATGATGCAGCAGACCTTCGGGCTCTCGAACACCTACCTGGCGGAGCTCAACCGCGCCGAACCCGGGGCCGCCACCCGGGTCCAAGCGGACGGCGCCGTCTGCCGGCCCAACCCCTGGGTCGCCGCTCCGCACTGAGCGCACTGGTTTGGACCGCCGTTCAGCGGGTAACCGCCGCAGGCTTTTCCGTGCGACGGTTCCGGGAGGGGTGCGATGGTGCGGGAACTTCTGGCCGGTGCGGGCGTGGTCCTGCTGCTCGCCGGGTGCGGCGGGGTCGGCTCCGGCGGCAACGACGACGGCGCGGCCGCCACCCTCACGACCATGGGGTTCGGCCTGGGCGACGAGATCGCCACCACCCGCGCCGACCTGGCCGGGAAGGCGATCGCGCCGGCCACGGTGAAGATCGGCGGCAGCGCGTTCGACGCCCAGCAGTTCCTGGCTTCCGTCGCGTCGCACACCCCGCCGGACCTCGTCTACCTCGACCGGCAGCTGCTCGGCACCTACGCCGCCCGCGGCACGCTGGAACCGCTGACCGCCTGCATCGCGAAGCAGCACATCGACGTGGGCCAGTACCGCCCCGCCGCCCTGCAGGAGGTCACGCTCGACGGCAAGGTCTACGGCCTCCCGGAGTTCTACGACAACCGGATCGTGCTGGTCAACGACGCCGTCGTCGAAGCGGGCGGCCTGACGGCCCGGGACGTCTCCCCCGCCGACCGGGCCCGCCTCGCCACCACGGCCCGGACGCTGACCGCCCGCACCGCGAACGGCGGGCTCTCGCGCATCGGCTTCGACCCCAAGATCCCGGAGTTCCTGCCCCTGTGGGCGAAGGCGAACGGCGTGCAGATGCTCAGCGACGACGGCCGCACCGCGCACCTCGACGATCCCCGGCTGGCGGAAGTCCTCGAATACACCAAGTCGCTGATCGACGCCCAGGGCGGCTGGGGCCCGGTGAAGGCGTTCCGCGACTCGTTCGACTTCTTCGGCGAGAAGAACCCGTTCAAGCAGGGACAGCTGGCGTCGACCCTGATGGACGACTGGTACCTCAACGTCCTCGCCAACTACTCGCCGGACGTGCGGCTGTCGGCGGCGCCGTTCACCGACGCGGCCGACGCGCCGATCGACTGGGTCACCGGCAGCGCCTGGGTCGTCCCCGCCGGCAGCACCCACAAGGAGCAGGCGTGCGCGTGGATCAAGACGATGACCGACGCGCAGACGTGGGTCGCCGCCGCGAAGGCCCGCGCGGAGAAGCGCCGCGCGGCCGGCAAGGCGTTCACCGGCGTCTACACCGGCAACCGCGTCGCCGACCAGGAGATCTTCGGCAGCCTGGTGCAGCTGAAGGACCGTCCGGCGTTCGACGCCGCCGTGCAGGCGGTGCTGCGCGCGCAGGAAAGCGCCTTCACGATGCCGGCCTCGCCGGCCGGTTCCGAGTTCAAGACGGCCTGGCAGAACGCCGTCAACCGGGTGCTGTCGGGTGAACAGGGTTCCGCCGACGCGCTGCGCCAGGCGCAGCAGGAGGCCCAGCGGGCGCTGGACGCCGCGGCGGGGCACCGGTGAGGCGCCGCGAAACCTGGGCCGCGTACGCGTTCCTTTCGCCGTGGATGATCGGCTTCGTGATCTTCATGGCGGTCCCGATGGTCGCCAGCCTCGTGCTCTCCTTCACCGACTACGACGCGCTGCGGTCGCCGGACGCCGTCGGCTGGGCGAACTACCAGCGGCTCGTGGAGGACCCCGCCATCCGCAAGAGCCTGGTCAACACGCTGGTGTACACGGTGCTTTCGGTGCCGGCCACGATGGCCGTCTCCCTCGCGCTCGCGGCGCTGCTCACCCGGGTCGGCCGCCGGTCCGCCGGGTTCTTCCGCACCGTGTTCTACCTGCCGGAGATCACGCCGAAGGTCGCCGTCGGCGTGCTGTTCCTGATCCTCTTCAACGGCCAGGTCGGCCTGGTCAACGCCGTGCTGGGGCTGGTCGGCGTCGACGGGCCGCAGTGGAGCACCGACGGGCCGTGGGTGAAGCCGGGGCTGGTGCTGATGCACCTGTGGTCGGTGGGCAGCACGGTGGTGATCTACCTGGCCGCGCTGCGCGGCGTGCCGCGGGAGCTGTACGAGGCCGCCGAACTCGACGGCGCGTCGGCGTGGCAGCGGTTCCGGCGGATCACGGTCCCGATGATCAGCGGTGCGCTGTTCTTCACCCTCATCGTCCAGACGATCGCGGCGCTGCAGTCGTTCGACGAGGCCTACACCGCGTTCTACGGCTCCGCGGCGTCGGCGACCTACAGCAACGACGCGGCGCTGTTCTACCTGATCTACCTGTTCCAGCAGGCGTTCGAGTTCCTCCACCTCGGCTACGCCTCGGCGATGGCGTGGCTGCTGTTCGCCGTCATCCTGGCGATCACGATCGTGCAGGTCCGGCTCAGCCGCCGCTTCGTCTACTACGAAGGCGGCGACCGGTGACCGGGCGGCGCGTGCTCCGCTGGGCGGGCCTCACCGCGGCGACCGTGCTGTTCCTCTACCCGTTCGGCTGGCTGCTGAGCGCCTCGCTGAAGCCGCGCGCCCAGGTCTTCGACAACCGGCTGGTCCCCCGGACCTGGGCGTGGGACAACTACGTCGAGATCTGGCGGGCGGCCCCGGTCGCGGCCTGGTTCGTCAACAGCGTGGTGGTGTCGCTGGCCGCGGCGGCGACGGTGACGCTGACGAGTTCGCTGGTGGCGTTCGGCTTCGCGTACTTCCGGTTCCCCGGCCGCAACGCGCTGTTCGGCCTGGTGCTGGCCACGATGATGCTGCCGGCCGCGGTGACGATGATCCCGGTGTACCTGATCTGGAACAGCGTCGGCCTGGCGCACACGCAGGTGCCGCTGTGGGCGGGCAACCTGTTCGGCAGCGCGTTCTACATCTTCCTGCTGCGCCAGTTCTTCCTCGGCCTGCCGCGGGAGGTGTTCGAAGCGGCCCGCGTCGACGGCGCGAACCACTGGACGCTCTTCTGGCGCATCGCGGTGCCGCTCTGCCGCCCGGCGCTGATCGTCAGCTTCGTGTTCGAGCTGAAGGCCAGCTGGTCGGACCTGCTCAAGCCGCTGATCTACCTCCGCGACCCGGCGCTGTACACGCTGCCGCGCGGGCTGAAGGCGCTGTCCGACCAGTTCGGCCAAGCGGGTGAACAGCGGTGGGAGATCGTCCTCGCCGGGAGCGTGCTCACCACCGTGCCGCTGCTGATCGTGTTCTTCGTGGCCCAGCGCCACTTCCTGGCGGGGATCACGACGGAGGGCCCCGGCCGGGACCGGTGACGTCCGTCGCGGTCGCGGCCCCCGACACGGGCAGTCGCAGGCCGTCATCCGGACGAGGCTCTGCCGGTCTCGAAAGAGTCGCCCGCACCCACCGCAGACCACCCCCGGCACAGGCACCGCTGGTCCAGACGGGCAACGACCACGGAGCGCGAGTGAAGCTCCTTGTCCACGCGAAACTCCCCGCACTAGCGTCGACGGGGAGGGGACGAAGCCGGACAACGCCATCGGGCGGCCGGCCGATTCCTTGCCCACCAAGGAAACCGAACAGGGGAGTTTCTCGATGACCGCTCTCGACCAGCCCGTGGCCCGCACCGCGTACCAGCAGTCGGTCGCCGACTACTGGAACGCGGAAAAGGATCCGGTGAACCTCCGGCTGGGCGACGTCGACGGTCTCTACCACCACCACTACGGCCTCGGCGACTACGACCCGGCCGTGCTCGAGACCCCGGCCGCCACCCGCGACGAAGCGATCATCGCCGAGATGCACCGCCTGGAGACCGCGCAGGCCGACGTCCTGCTCGACCACCTCGGCCGGATCGCGCCGGAAGACCGGCTGCTGGACGCCGGCTGCGGGCGCGGCGGCACGAGTGTCATGGCCCACCACCGCTTCGGCTGCCAGGTCGACGGGATCTCCATCTCCGAGCAGCAGGTCGGCTTCGCCAACGAGCAGGCCCGGCAGCGCGGGATCGACGGTTCCGTGCGGTTCCACCTGCGGAACATGCTCGACACCGGGTTCGAATCCGGGGCGTTCCAGGGCATCTGGAACAACGAGAGCACGATGTACGTCGACCTGCACGCCCTGTTCGCCGAGCACGCGCGGCAGCTGCGGCCGGGCGGGCGGTACGTGACGATCACCGGCTGCTACAACGACGTCACCGGCGGCCGGTCGCGCGCGGTGAGCCAGATCGACCAGCACTACATCTGCAACATCCACGCCCGCGGCGACTACTTCAAGGCGTTGTCCGCCAACGGTTTCGTGCCGATCAACGTCGTCGACCTGACGGCGGCGACGATCCCCTACTGGGAGCTGCGGGCGAAGTCCTCGGTCGCCACCGGGATCGAACAGCCGTTCCTGACCGCCTACCGCGAAGGCAGTTTCCACTACCTGCTCATCGCCGCCGACCGCGTCTGACCGGGAGGGTGACGAGGGAGACCGCCATGACCGGAGCCGTGTGTCCACAGTGGACGAGCGGGGACGCCGCGGGGCTGCTGGGCGGACCGTTCGGTCTCGGGACGTCCGCGGCGCGCGTCGCGACGCGGTTCGCGCCGGCGCCCGGGCAGGATCCGGCCTACGCGTACCTGCCGTGGGGTGACGGCAGCGCGCCGCCGCTGTACTGCCCCGTGGCCGGCCGCGTCGACGACGCCCTCGCCGCGGAGGTCGACCGGCGGCTGATCGCCTGGGCGGCGGACTGCGGGTTCACCGGCGCAGGCCTGGAGCAGATCGCCGGGGCCGGGTTCGGCAGGCTGGCGATGCTCGCCCACGCCGACTGCGACGACCCGGACCGGCTGCTCGTGGCCGCGCAGCTGAACGCGGTCTGGTGGGCGGCGGACGACTACTACGCCGACGACAGCACGCTCGGCGCGGCGCCCACGGAGCTCCCGCCGCGCCTGGCGCTCGTCATGGCGGCCATGGACCCGGTCGCCCCGGCCGGGGAGTTCTCGGCTCCCCTGGACGAGGCGCTGCGGGCGGACCCGATCCTCGTCGGGCTCAACTCGGCGATCGACCACCTGGGCCGGCACGGCTCGCCCGTGCTCGTGCAGCGGGTCTGCTATGCGACGTTCTCGATGTTCGTCAGCTGGGACGCCTACGCAGCCTGGCGCCACACCGGGCGTTACCCACCGGCGTGGGAGTACCTGGCCGCCCGCCAGCACGACAGCTTCTACACCTCGATGACCCTCGTCGACGCCGTCGGCGGCTACGAGCTGGCCGCGCCGTTCTACTACGACCCCCGCGTGCGGGAGGCGATGATGCGGGCCGGGACGGCGTCGGTGCTGGTCAACGACCTCCATTCGGTGGCCAAGGACGCGGCCGACGAAAAGCCGGTCTGCAACATGGTCCTGCAGATCGCCGCGGACCGGGGCTGCCCGGTCGAGGAGGCGGTCGAGGCCACCGTCGAGCTGCACAACAAGATCGTCCACGAGTTCGAGGACGGCCACCGGGACCTGCTGGCCGTGCCGTCCCCGGAGCTGCAGCGGTTCCTCGTGGGTGTCCGTTCCTGGATGGGCGGCGGCTTCACCTGGCACGCCACCAATCCCCGCTACCAGTCCTGACTTCTTCGTGATCGACGATTGATTGGGTGGTTTCGCTGTGACTGTCACCGACCCGGTGGAATCCGAGCAGGCGCCGTTGAGTTTGGGGCGGGCGGCGGCTCGGACGTTGGCGACGACGACGAAGTCGGTGCCGCAGATGCAGGGCATTTCCTCGCGGTGGTTGCTGCGGGTGCTGCCGTGGGTGGAGGTCTCCGGTGGTGCGTACCGGGTGAACCGGCGGTTGTCCTACGCGGTGGGGGACGGGCGGGTGACGTTCACGTCGACCGGGAGTGAGGTGCGGGTGATCCCGCCGGAGCTGGGTGAGCTGGCGCCGTTGCGGGGGTTCGACGACGAGGAGGTGCTCACGGAGCTGGCGGGGCGGTTCGGGCAGCGGGAGTACGAGCCGGGTGATGCGTTGGTGGAGTTCGGCAGCCAGGCCGATCAGGTGTTCCTGATCGCCCACGGCAAGATCTCCAAGGTCGGTACCGGCGCCTACGGCGACCAGACCGTGCTGGGGACGTTGGCGGACGGGGATTATTTCGGGGAGAGTGCCCTGGTCCGGGGGGACGGGATCTGGGAGTTCACCGCGAAGGCGGTGACCGCGTGCACGGTGCTGACGCTGCCCCGTGCGGCGTTCGACGAGGTCCTGGCCCGGTCGGAGACGTTGCAGGCGCATCTGCAGGAGTATCTGGCGCGGGGGTCGGCGGCCAGCAACGATCACGGTGAGGCCGAGATTTCGCTGGCCTCGGGCCATGACGGGGAGCCGGTGCTGCCGGGCACGTTCGTCGACTACGAAGCCCGCCCCCGGGAGTACGAACTGTCGGTGGCGCAGACGGTGCTGCGGGTCCATTCCCGGGTCGCGGATCTGTACAACCAGCCGATGAACCAGATCGAGCAGCAGCTGCGGTTGACGGTGGAGGCGTTGCGGGAACGCCAGGAACACGAGCTGATCAACAACGCCGAGTTCGGGTTGCTGCACAACGCCGACTTCGCCCAGCGGATCCCGACCCGCACCGGCCCGCCCACCCCGGACGATCTGGACGAGCTGCTGGCGCTGGTGTGGAAGGATCCGGGGTTCTTCCTCGCCCACCCCAAAACCATCGCCGCGTTCGGCCGGGAATGCACCAAGGCCGGCATCTACCCCGACGCGATCGAGCTGGGCGGGCATCAGGTCCCGGCGTGGCGGGGCGTGCCGATCCTGCCGTGCAACAAGATCCCCGTCACCGAAACCCGCACCAGCTCCATCCTGCTGATGCGGACCGGGGAACAGGCCCAGGGGGTGGTGGGGCTGCACCAGACCGGGCTGCCGGACGAGTACCAGCCGGGGTTGAACGTGCGGTTCATGGGCATCAGCGAACAGGCCATCATCTCCTACCTGGTCTCGGCCTACTACTCCGCCGCCGTCCTCGTCCCCGACGCCCTGGCCGTGCTGGAAAGCGCCGAACTCGGCCGGGAGGCGTGATGCCCGAGCCGGTCACCCCGCCCCGCCCACCCGACGCGCAACCGCCGCGGCCCGGGCCCGGTCTGCCGCCCTCGGCGTTCGGGCCGACCGGGCTGGGCACCACCGCCGCCCGGGTCGTGCCCAAGACCGCGGGCACCCGCCCGCCCGACGCACCCGGACCCGATCGGCGCGTGAACCCGTGACCGTCACCGAAGAAACCACCTCCGTGCAGCTGTCGCTGGGGATCACCGCCGCGCGGACGCTGACCACCACCACCAAATCGGTGCCGCAGATGCGCGGCATCACCACCCGCTGGCTGCTCACCCAGCTGCCCTGGGTCGAGGTCCCCGCCGGCTCCTACCGCGTCAACCGCCGCCTCACCTACACCCTCGGCGACGGCAAAGTCAGCTTCTACACCACCGGCGCCCGCGTCCACGTCGTCCCCGCCGAACTCACCGAACTCGCCCTCCTGCGCGACTTCACCGACCAAGACGCCTTGAGGGCGCTGGCCGAGGCGTTCGAACAACGCGAATACGAACCCGGCACCACCCTCTTCACCGCCGGCACCCCCCAAGACACCCTCATCCTCATCGCCCACGGCAAAGTCACCACCCACCGCACCGGCCCCTACGGCGACGAAGCCCACCTCGGCACCGCCACCGACGGCGACCACTTCGGCGAAGAACTCCTCGCCCGCACCGACACCACCTGGCCCTGCACCGCCCGCGCCGCCACCCGCGTCACCGCCCTCGTCCTGCCCGCCGCCACCTACACCCGCCTCAACGGCCGCTCCGAAACCCTCCGCACCCACGTCACCGAGACCCTCACCCGGCCCGCCAAACCCCAGAACACCAAAGGCGAAGCCGCCATCGACCTCACCGCCGGCCACGACGGCGAACCCCACCTCACCGGCACCTACGTCGACTACGACCCCGCACCCCGGGAATACGACCTCGCCGTCGCCCAAACCCTCCTACGCGTCCACAACCGCGTCACCGACCTCTACAACCACCCCATGAACCAGCTCGAACAACAACTCCGGCTCACCGTCGAAGCCCTACGCGAACGCCAGGAACACGAACTGATCAACAACACCGACTTCGGGCTCCTGCACAACGCCGACCTCAAACACCGCATCACCACCCGCACCGGCCCACCCACCCCCCAAGACCTCGACGACCTCCTCTGCCGCCGCCGCAAAACCCGCTTCTTCCTCGCCCACCCCAAAGCCATCGCCGCCTTCGGCCGCGCCTGCACCACCCACCACATCTACCCCGACACCACCACCCTCGACGGCAAACGCGTCACCACCTGGCGCGGCGTCCCCCTCCTGCCCAGCGACAAAATCCCCATCTCTCCCGCCGGCACCACCTCGATCCTGGCCATGCGCACCGGCGAAGACGACGCCGGCGTCATCGGACTCCGACCGAAAAACCTCCCCGACCAATACCAACCCGGACTCAACGTCCGCTTCATGGGCATCAACGACCACGCCATCACCACCTACCTCCTCACCGCCCACCACTCCGCCGCCGTCCTCGTCCCCGACGCCCTCGGCATCCTCGACGACGTCGAAATCGGCCGC